>CAVQDT010000004.1:0-1066706 GCA_963711305.1 uncultured Pseudomonadota bacterium | reverse complement strand
CGCGATCGTCGCGGTCTTCGACGGTGTCGAGCTGCGCGTCGAGCACCGCGACCAGCTTTTGCCAGTCGCCGGCCTTGCGGTAGATCGGCTCGAGGATCACCGCCACGCGGTAGCGGTGATCGGGGTTCTCGAGGACCCGCTCCAGCGCCGCGGTCGCCTCGCGGTGCCCCGGCGTGCGCTCCAGGATCTCCGCGTAGCGATCGATCGCGCCCGACAAATCGTCGACTCGCTTCTCCAGCACGTCGGCCAGGCGCAGCGCGATCTCGTCGCGCTGGCGCGCGTCGGGGGCGCGCTCCAGCATGAACGCCAGGTGGGCCGACAGGTCGTGCCACTCGGCGTTGTCGCGCAGCAGGCGCTCGAGCTCGGCCGCCGCCGAGGTCTCGCCCTCGTCGAGCAGGCTGGTGTCGAGCTCGAGATCGACAATCTCACGCAGCGTGCGCATCGCGCGCGTCTTGTCCTCGAGCCGCTCCTCGTCGAGCTTGGCGCTGCGACGCAGGAACGCTTTCTTGACCGCGGGCTCGACCGCCCGTCCGGCCTGCTCGTCGACCAGCTCGCGCAGCTCGGGCCACGCCTCCCAGCGTTCGAGCGCGTTCTCGAACAGCAACGCGAATTCGCGGTCGTCGGGCCGGGTCTCGTGCAGGCGCCGGTAGTACTTGCGCGCCTCCTCGCGGTCACCGAGCCGCAGGTCGAAGATCTCGGCCGCGCGACGGGTGATGTCCAGCACCTCGGGGCTGTCACCGAGCTCGCTCGACAGGTAGTCGGAGAACAGATGGCCGACGTCCTTCCAGCGGTCCAGCTTGCCCGCCAGGCGCAGCAGCTGCTCCGACGACTGGTGCTCGGTCGGCGCCTCTTGAAAGACCTTGCCGTACCAGCGGAGCGCGTTGTCGTAGTCCTCGAGCTGCTCCTCGTAGAGACGCGCGATGCGCTTGGTCCAGGCCACCCGCTGCGTCGAGTCCTCGACCTGGAGCAGGCGGATCTCGCCCGCGCGGATGAGAGCGGTCCAGTCGCCGCGACCGGCGTAGACCGGCTCCAGCAGCTCGGCGGCGGCGCCCTGCACCGCGATGTCGTCGAGCATGCTCTCGAGCATCTCGACCGCGCCCGCGTGCTCGGGGCTGGCGCGCAGCACGGCGCGCAGCTGTTCGAGCGCGCTCTCCTTGTCGTGGCGGCGGTCGTGGGCGATCTGCGCCAGGCGGAAGCGGATCGCCACCACCTCGCGCTCGGGCAGCCCGCGCTCGATGATCTCCGACAGGAAGCGGGTGAGATCGGTCCACCGCTCCGACTCGGTGTACAGGCGATCCAGCGCCTGCATGGCGTCGCGATCATGCGGCGCCAGCTCCAGCACGCGCTCGTAGGCGGTGATCGCCTCGTCGACGCGCCCGAGCGGCTTCTCGGCCAGCGCGCCGATCTGCGCGCGCAGCCGCTTCTCGGCGCCCGGATCCTTGGCCAGCTCGGCGCGGCGGATCAGGATCTCGTAGTGCGCCATCGAGTCTCCCGAGGCGCTGTAGATCTGATCGAGCGCGGCGAGCGCGGTGTCGTCCTCGGGTACGCGATCGAGCACGCGCCGGAAGTACTCGGCGGCCAGCTCGTGGTCGCCTTTGCCGCGCGCGGCCTCCGCGACGTAGCGATCCAGGCGCAGCCGCAGCTGCTCGTCGAGCACGTCGGGCGTGATGTCGCGGTAGAGGGCCGCGACGTCATCGCGTCGCGCCGCCCCGGCTGCGCCGGAGCCGGCCAGCCGCTCGTAGGAATCGAGCAGGCCACCCAGCGCTCCATCGCCGAGCGCGTCGCGGATCGCGAGGCCGTACGACACGAACGCCGCCTCGGGCGCGCCGAGCCGCGTCTCTTGCAAGGTCGCCAGTCGCGACAGCTCGGCGACGCGCGCGCGCGGATCGCCCTGCGCTTCGACGTACACATTGATGACGTCGGCCAGCTCGGACCAGCGGCCCGAGCGCTCGTAGATCGGTTCCAGCGCCTGCGCCGCCGCGAGCCGCAGCCCCGTCTCGACGCTGGGCTGCATGAACCGTTCGAGCGCCGCGAGCGCATCGGCGTCGCCGGGCGCGGTGCCCAGGATCTGGCGCCAGTGCCCGAGGGCGTTGGCCGGATCCCCGAGCGGTCCTTCATAAAGGCGCGCGATCTGCCGCAGCACCTCGGTCTCGGCCGCGTAGCGGGCCGGCGCCGGATCGCGGCGCACCAGGCCGAGCCGGCGCTCGAGGATGCCGAGCCGATCGCGGTGGCGTCCCTGCTGGTCGTAGAGGCGCGCCAGCGTATCGAGCGCGCTCGTGTCCTCGGGGTTCTCGTCGAGGATGCTGACACAGGCGGCGATCGCCTCCTCGACGTCGCCGACGTCGCGCTCGAGCAGGTTGGCGACCTGGCGCCAAAGCTCCTGGCGCGAGCCCGCGTCACGCGCGAGATCGATGCGCCGGCGCAGCATTTCGACGCGCTGGCGGTGGTTCGAGCCGGCCTCGAAGATCCGCTCGAGGTTGTCGATCGCCTCGCGGTTCTCGGCATCGATGTCGAGGATCGACCGCAACGTTGCGACCGACGCGTTGGTGTCGCCCAGCGACTTCTCTTCGAGCCCGGCGATGCGGAACAGCAGCGCCTTGCGCTCGTCGGGCGTCTCGGCCCAGCGCGCCTGCTGGCGTAGGATCCTGACCAGCGAGGCGATGTCGCCGGTCTCGGCGTAGAGCGCCTCCAGCGCCGCCGCCGCCGGCTTGGCGGTCGTCAGGTTGTCGACGTCCAGGTTCAGCACCAGCGTCCAGGTGTCGATGGCCGCGCGCCGGTTACCGAGGCGTCCGCCGTAGAGCCGCGCCGCGCGCGACAGCAGATCCGCGCGCCCCGCGATGTCGCCGGTGTCGCGGTTGAAGGCCAGCTCCTGATAGACGTCGACCAGCTCCGAGAAGCGCTCGAGCAGCGTGGCCAGACGCTCGATCTCACCGAGCGCCTGCGGGTGCGTCGGCTCCACGGCCAGCACCTGGCGCCAGGTCGCCAGCGCCGCCGTGCGCGCCTGCAGCTTGTTCTCCTGCAGGTCGGCGATGCGCGCCAGCATCGCGGCCGCCTCGTTCCCCTGCAGCGCCTCGCGCTGGACTTCGAGCACCGCGACCAGGCGCGCCCACGCGGCGCTCGACTCGTAGAGCGGCTCGAGGATGCGCGCGACGCGCAGCCGCTGATCGGGGACGCTGAGCAGCTTCTCGAGCAGCCGGCGCGCGCCCTCGTGCCCGGGCACGGTGCGGACGATCGACTCGACCAGGTTGAGCGCGCCGTCGACGTCGTCGAGGCGCGCCGCGCGCAGCTCGGCGCGGCGGTGGGTGATGTCGGGGACCTCGGCGGCGGTCGCGAAGCTGCCGCGCGTGCCGAGGAGCTCCTCGAGATCGCGCCAGCGCTCGCGCGCGGCGTAGTGCCGCTCGAGCGCGCGGTAGGCGCGCAGGTCGGCCGGGTTGACGCCCAGCATCCGCTCGTAGCAACCGATGGCGTGGTCGGGATCGTCGAGCAGCGTCTCGTCGATCTCCGCCATCTGGGCCAGCAGATCGAGGCGCTCGGCCGGTTCCTTGACCAGGTCCTGGCGCGCGTCGATGAGCGCGCGCAGATCGGCCCAGCGCTCGCCCTCGCGGTAGATCCGCATGAGCGCCTTGAACGCGCCCTGGTGCAGCGGCTCGACGCCGAGGATCTCGGCGTAGACCTTCTCCGCGTCGCCGGTGCGGCCCAGGCGCTGCTCGTGCAGCTCGGCGATCTGTGCCAGCAGATCGCGACGCAGCGACGGCTCGACGCCGGAGCCGGCGATCGCGCGCATGCGCTCGGTCAGATCCGGCATCGCCTGGGTCTCGGCGGCGAAGTGGATCGCGAGGTCGCGGTTGTTGCGGTCCGCGGGATCGTCCTCGAACAGCTTGAGCGCCGTCGCGTAGGCGGCCGCGTTGTTCTTGAGGGGCCCGCCGTAGAGCATACGCAGCTTCTCGAGCCGCGCGCGGCGCGCCGCCGGGTCGTGCGTCTCGGGCAGCAGCGTCTCGATGGCCGCCGCCGTGCGGGCGGCGTTGTCGGTCTTCTCGTAGAACGGCAGCGCCAGGCGCGCGATGTCGACCGACTTGTCCAGGCCGCCCGCGACCAGGCGCTCGAGGCCGGCCACGGCGGCGGCGCTCTGCGCATTGGCCTCGAGGACCGTCCGATAGGTGTCGAACGTCGCGCTGGCGTCCTTGATGCGCGTCTCCTGGATCTGGCCGATGCGCAGCAGCAGCTCCTCGCGCGCGTCGCGCGGGCCGGCGTCGATCTCGCGGCGAAGCGCGCCGACCAGGCCGACCCAGTCCTGCCGCGCCTCCAGCACCCGCGTCAGGCCGCGGACGGCGCGCTCGTTGGTCGCCTTGTCTCCGATGGCGGGCGCGATCTCGATGATCGCCTCCAGCGTGCGCCCGGCGGCCGCCAGATCGCCGACCTTCTCCTCCTCGAACTGCGCGATGCGGAACAGCATCTTCGCGCGCTCGACGAGATCGGTCGTGCGGTCGGCGCGCGCGTGCAGCAGCTTGGCCAGGTCCGGCCACGACTTGGTCTGGGTGAGGATCTGCTCGAGCGCCGCCTCGGCCTCCTCGTCGCGTCCCTGAGACTCGGCGAGGATCTGCTCGGCGAACTTGCGCGCCTCTTGCGGGCGATAGAGGCGCCCCATCGCGACGCGCAGCGATCGCCGCAGCAGCCACAGGCGTTCCTCGGCGGAAACCTCACCCTCCTTCTCGAGGCGGCCCGCGAACAGCCCGGCCAGCGCGCCCCACTCGTCGGCCTCGGCGGCCAGGCGTTCGAGATCCGCCGTCACCTCGGCGTCGGTCGGCGCGAGCGCGTAGGCGCGCGCGCACCACTGGAACGCCAGCGACTTCGACGCCAGGCGCTGCTCGCAGATGCGCCGCGCTTCCTTTAGAAGCTGCAGCTGCTCGGCGACCGTCGGACCGTCCGTCTGTCCCGCGGGCGCCGGGCCGACCAGGACCTCGTACGTGGCCAGCAGCCGCGGCCATTTCTGCGCCGTGCGATAGAGCGGGATCAGCGCCATCGCCGCCTTGCGGTTCTGCGGGTCAGTCGCGAGGATCCGCTCGTAGGCCTTGAGCGCGCGCTCCGGCTGGTTGAGCTTTTCCAGCGACAGCGTCGCGACGCGCTCGAGCATGCGCGTGCGCGCGGTCATGTCGGCGGTCCGGTCGGCGAGCGCGGTCAGCTGATCGCAAAGATCGCCGAACGCGCCCTGCTCGACGTACAGCGCTTCGAGCGCGCTGAAGTCGCCCGACTGGGCGTAGATCTCGCGCAGCGCGCGCACCGCACGCGCGTGGGTCGGCTGCAGTACCTGGATGCGGCGGAAGACCTCGCCTGCCGCGCGCCCGGCGCCGAGCTTTTCATAGAGCAGCGTCCCCTGCCGCTCGAGCAGCGGCAGCTCGACCGCGGGATCGCCGGCCGCGTTCTGGCGCTGCCGATCGAGGATCTCGATGAGCGACGGCCAGCGCCGCTCGCGCTCGTAGAGGCTCGCGAGCCCCGCCAGGGTCTCGGGATCACGCTCGGAGATCTCCAGCGCCTGGTTCCACAGGCCAATCGCCTCGCGCGTCTCGTTGAGACGCTCGGAGGCGAGGCGGGCCATCTCGGCCAGCCGATCGCGCCGCTTCTCGCGCGGAACGTTGGGGAATTCCTTCTTGTAGACCTCGAGCAGCGCCTTCCACGACCGGCTGCGCGTGTACAGCTCCTTGAGCCGCTCGCAGGTCTCGAGGTCCGAGGGATCGGTCTCGAGGATCTTCTCCAGGCTCGCGACCGCGTTCTGGTGCTTGCCCAGCTTCTCGGCCCACAACGTCGCGACCCGCCGGTGCAACGCCAGCCGCTGCGCGGTCTCGGTCGCCGCCTCCGCCTGCCGCGTGAGGATCTGGATGAGGTCGGTCCACCGGCCCTGCGCCTCGTAGCGCGCCGCCAGCGCCGCCAGGGCCTGCGGGTGGTCGGGCTTGAGCGCGACGATGCTCAAGTAGGTGTTGACCACCATGACATCGAGGTTCAAGCGATCTCGATAGATCGCGACGATGTCGAGGAGTCGATTGACCTTTTCGTCGACGCTCGTGTCGGCGACGGTCTCGAGGTCCTCTTTGAGGAGCTCGAGCAACGCGTTCCACTTCTCGGTGCGCGTGTAGAGCCGCTTCAGCGACTCCACCGCCTCGGGCAGGTGCGGCTGCAGGCGCAGCAGGCCCTTCCAGATGTCGATCGCCTTCTCGGCGTTCTTCTCGCCCTTACCCTCGGCTCGCCCCTCGCGCTGCTCGACGGCGCGGGCCATCTCGATGCCCATCGCCACCTGGCGATCGACGTCGCCTTCCATCTTCTGCGCCTGCGCCAGCAGCGAGACCAGCTGCGGGATCTCGTTCCGCCCGGTGAAGTACTCGCGGTAGAAGTCGACCATCGCGCGGTTGCCGGGGTCGATCTTGCGCACGCGACGGAAGGTCGCCTCGGCCTCCTTGACCTGGCCGAGCTGCTTCCACAGCAAGGTTCCGAGCTCGACCAGCAGGGCGACGTCCTGCTCGCCGCGTTTCGAGCGCGCCGCCGTATCGAGGATCTTCGACAGCTCGGTCCAGCTTTGCAGCGCGGACAGCGACGAGATCACGGCGCGCAGGGCGCGGTGCTCGACCGGGTTGGACTCGAGCGCCTTCTTGTAATGGACCAGGGCCTGGTCCGGACGGCCGAGCTTCTCCGACAGCTCGCCGGCGGCGAGCTCGGCGACCGCGCGGTCTTCCTTGTTGCTCGCCTGCTCCGCGCGGCGTCCGTAGAGATCCAGCAACTCGTCTTGCTTGCCCGCGTCGCGAAGCAGGCGCTCGAGGTGCTGGCTCGAACGGCGATTCTTCGGATCGAGCTCGAGGCTCTTGCGCAGGAAGCGCTCGCCCTCGGTCATGGCGGTGTCGCCGCCGTACTTGAGCTGGAACTCCGCGACCGAAAGATAGAGGCTCGACGCCAGCCCGGGATCGGTCGCCGTCTCGGCCTGCTGCAGGTAGCGCTTCGAGATCGGCTCCCAGTTGCTCTTGACCAGGCTCATCTGCGACTGCGACTCGAGCGAAGCCGAGTGCTCGGGCGCGGCCTCGAGCGCCTGGCGCACGTTGTCCTGTCCTTCGCGGTCGCGCAGAAGCTCGTCGCTGAGGATGCGCCCCTTTTCGTGCAGCAGGCCCGCCCGGGTAGGCGCCTCGATGGTCCACGCCAGCTCGAGATCGATGAGCTGGAGGCAGAGCTCGAAGTCACCTCGCTCCCGGTGAAACCGGCGGGCGTCGGTGAGAGCATGTGCGAGCGCGACGCGATCGACCCCACTCCCGTTGCCGGGGTGGAGCGATGCGAGAGCGCTGAGCGCCTGCTTGTTGTCGGGGTCGAGCTGAAGGGTTTCGAGGGCGCTTGAAACGTCGGTGGTCATTGAGAAATCCTGTAGTGGCTTCGCCACGAGGCTCGACAGGACGCCGACTATAAACCCTCCGCTTTCACGGGTTCAATGACGAAAGTCCCCGCGGCTCACGAAGCGGGGCCGCCTCGCGCACATCTCCATGCTACTCAATACACCCCTGCGTGCGCGCCCGAGCTGATTCACCTCCTTCGCCGACGACGAAGAACGCTTCGCTGACGGATCCACGGCCGCCGACGCTCTTCGGACGACTGCGCACTGAAGGCCGCGGCTTCCTGCTCGGGTGCCTGTGCCTGGCGGTCAGCAACGTGCTCGGCGCCGAGATCCCCTGGCTGCTCAAGTCGGCGATCGACGTGCTTCGCGGCGCGCACGGTACGCCCGCGCTCGAGGCCGCGCGTCGGATGGTCTCGCACACCGCGCTGGCCATCGTCGGGTGCGCGCTCCTCCAGGCCCTGATCCGTTCCTGGTCGCGCATGCTGATCTTCAACGCCGGCCGGAACATCGAGTACGGCCTGCGCCGGGATCTCTTCGGCCACCTGGCGCGGATGGATCCGGCGTTCTACCGGCTCCACCCGACCGGCGACCTGATGTCGCGGCTGACCAACGACCTCGGCGCCGTGCGGATGCTGTTCGGCCCCGGCGTCCTCAACCCCATCAATACCCTCTTCATCTACATCGCGACGATCACGCCCATGCTGCGTATCAGCCCGCGGCTCACGCTGTTCGCGCTGCTCCCCTACCCCGCGCTGATCCTGGGCGGCCGGGCCTTCACGCGCGCCATGTACCGCGCCAGCCGCGACCTGCAGGAGCAGATCGGGCGCATGTCGACGGCGGTGCAGGAGGATCTGGCCGGCGCGGCGGTGGTCAAGCAGTACGCGCTCGAGCCGCTGCGCCACGCCGCCTTCTCGCGCCAGAACGAGGTCTACCTCGACCGCTCGCTGCGCCTGGTCCGCGCGCGGGGCACGATGGGGCCGCTGTTTGCGATGTTCGGCGGCGTCGGCACGCTGATCGTCCTCTGGCTCGGCGGGCGCGAGGTGATCCACGGCCGGCTCAGCGTCGGCGGGTTGGTGGCCTTCAACGCCTACCTGGTCGCGCTGTCGTGGCCGACCATCGCGCTCGGCTGGGTCATCTCGATGTGGCAGCGGGGCCAGGTCGGCTGGCAGCGGGTGCGCGACATCCTGGCGACCCCGCCCGGGATCGCCGACGCCGGCGACGAGGCGGCCGCGAGCGCCGCCGGCGCGCCGCCGCTGGTGCCCTCGATCGAGGTACGCGACCTGACCGTCGAGCGCGACGGGCGCAAGATCCTCGACGGCGTGTCGTTCTCGCTCGCGGCGGGCGACACCCTGGCGATCGTCGGGCCGACCGGTTCGGGCAAGACCACCCTGGTCGATGCGATCCCGCGGCTGACCGAGGTCGCGCCCGGAACGATCTTCGTCGGCGGCGTCGATGTCACCACGATTCCCCTGCGGGCGCTGCGCTCGCTCATCGGCTACGCGCCGCAAGAGGCATTCCTTTTCTCGGCCACGATCGCCGAGAACATCGCGTTTGGCGCCGCCGGCGACGGCGCGGATCGGGCGGCGGTCGTGGCCGCTGCGCAAGCAGCGGGGCTCACCCGCGACATAGCGGCGTTCCACGACGGTTACGACACGCTGGTCGGCGAACGCGGCATCACCCTGTCGGGCGGGCAGCGGCAGCGCGTGGCGCTGGCGCGCGCCCTGTGCGCCAATCCGCGCATCCTGATCCTCGACGACTCGCTGTCGTCGGTCGACGCCGAGACCGAACGAGAGATCCTGAGCCACCTGCGGCCGATCCTGGGCGCGCGCACCTCGATCCTGGTCTCGCACCGAGTGGCCGCGGTCAAGGACGCCGCCCAGATCCTGGTGGTCGACGCTGGGCGCGTCGCCGAGCGCGGCACCCACGCCGAGCTGCTGGTCACGAACGGCGTCTATGCCGGGCTCTACCGCGAACAGCTCGCCGCCGAGGCGGCCGCGGCGCAGGAGACCGCGGCATGAGCGTGAGCGGGGGTCTCCAATGAGCGAGGATCTGCTCGGCAAGGCGCTCGACCGCACGCTGCTGCGCCGGATCTTCGCCTACGTCTGGCCCTACAAGGTCCAGATCGCCATCGCCGTGTTGCTGCTGCCGATTACCTCGGGGCTGGAGATCGCGCAGCCCTATCTATTGAAGAAGGCCATCGACGAGCACATCGGCCGCGGCCAGCTCGCGGGGCTCGACCGCCTGGGGACCTTCTACCTGATGGCGCTCATCGGCCAGTACGCCGCGAGCTTCGGCCAGACCTATCTCACGCAGATGGTCGGCCAGCGCGCGATGAACGACCTGCGCCTCCGCCTGCACCAGCACGTGCTGTCACTGGCGTCGTCGTTCTTCGACCGCACGCCGCTCGGACGGCTCATGACCCGCATCACCAGCGACGTCGAGGCGCTGAACGAGATGTTCGCGTCGGGGCTGGTCAGCCTGCTCGGCGACGTGATCCGCCTGGGCGCGATCCTGATCGCGATCTTCGGCATCGACTGGAAGCTGGCGCTGTTCTCGATGGGGTCGGCGCCGATTCTGTTCGCGATCGCCGCGGTCTTTCGCCGCTACGTGCGCGACGCCTTCCGCGACATCCGCACCAAGCTGGCGCGCCTGAACGCCTTCCTGCAGGAGCACATCTCGGGCATGAAGGTCGTGCAGGCGTTCGCGCGCGAAGAGCGTGTCGCCGCCCGCTTCGACGAGATCAACCAGGACTATCGCCAGGCCAACTACCGCGCGATCGCCGCCGACGCCGCGCTCTACTCGGTCATCGAGGCGCTGGCGTCGATCGCGATCGCCGGCCTGGTCTGGCACGGCGGCGGGCGCATCGCCGCCGGCACCCTGACCTTCGGCGTGCTGGTCGCGTTCATCGAATACCTGACCAAGTTCTTCGGCCCGATCCGCGACCTGTCGGCGAAGTACACCATCATGCAGCAGGCGATGGCGGCGGCCGAACGGGTCTTCGGCTTGCTCGACACTCACGAGCCCGACGCGCCCGCGCGCGACACCGTTGCCGCCCGCCCGCGCCGATGCGCCGCTCATCGAGATCGACGACGTCACCTTCGGCTATCGCGCCGGCCAGCCGGTGCTGAACCAGGTGTCGCTGCCGATCCGGGCCGGCGAGACCGTCGCGGTCGTCGGCTCGACCGGTTCGGGCAAGTCGACGCTCATCAAGCTGCTGCCGCGCCTCTACGAGCCCTGGACGGGCGCGATCCGGCTCGGCGGCGTCGACGTGCGCGATCTGGACCGGCGCGCGCTACGCCGGCGCATCGTGGTCGTCAGCCAGGACGTCTTCCTGTTCGCGGGCACGCTCGCCGACAACATCGGCCTTCACGACCCGACCCTCTCGCGCGAGGCCATCCTCGAAGCGGCACGTCGGGTCGGCGCCGACCGCGTCATCGCGCGGCGGCCGGAGGGGCTCGACGCGCCGGTGCTGGAGCGCGGCGCCAACTTCTCGGCCGGCGAGCGCCAGCTGATCTCGTTCGCGCGCGCTCTGTGCCGCGACCCCGAGATCCTGATCCTCGACGAGGCGACCGCCAGCGTCGATCCCGAGACCGAGCGCCTGATCGAGCGCGGCACCGAAGAGCTCATGCGCGGCCGCACGTCGATCGTCATCGCGCACCGGCTGTCGACGATCCGGCGCGCGACGCGGATCGTCGCGGTCCACCAAGGACGCATCGCGGAAGAGGGGAACCACGATCAGCTCCTGGCCCAGGACGGCATTTACGCACGGCTCTATCGGTCGCAGATGCATCTCCGGAGCACCGGAAATCCGCATCGCAGCAAGGCCGCGGAAGAGTTAATCTAGTGGTCCTGGAAATCGAGACAGCTCTCGATGCAAAGCAACGCCGCCTTGCTGCGTGAGCCCAAACCATCAAGGATTTTTCTTGACGGAGAGCACGGTAGATTGTGCTCTTACATGAGAGAGAGGTTGCGACATGCACACACTTATCGGCGTCTCGTTGGTGTCACTTCTGCTTTCGGCGGGCCCGGGCGTTCCGCCCACCGGCCCGATCACGCCGGACGAGACCGATCAGGTCCACGAATGGCCGGCCGTGAAGCAAGGCGTCTGGTCGATCGAGGGGACGCTCAAGCCCAAGAAGGGCAAGGCCAAGAAGTGGAAGGCCACCGCGAAGCGTTGCGATGACGCAGCCCAGCTGTTCCAGGGCTACTGGGGCCGCGGCAGGGCCGACAAGGACAGCTGCCTCTTTCAGTCGACCAAGGTGTCGAACAGCAAGTACGAGATCGTCGGCGAGTGCCTGGTCGAGCAGTACGACGTGGTGAAGAGCGAATCGACCGTCACCACCAAGGGTCAGGACTCGTTCGAGATGTCGGTTCATTTCTCGGCCGGCAAGGTCGACGCGAAGGCGACCGAGAAGGGGCACTGGGTATCGGAGTGCTCCCAGGCCGACAAGGACAAGGCCGCACCCGCCACCACCGCTTCGTCGAGCGGCGGCGGGTCGAAACCCGAAGCCAGCGCTTCCAACTGAGGGGACCGACCGGAGCGGGATGTCGGATGTGGATGGAAGGCGCAGGCCGGCGCCTTCCGGTTCCCGAGCGCGCGTGAGAAAATAGCGTTTCCACCAGGGGGGAGCGCGCGCATGGGCATCAGTGTCCGGGTCGAATCGGAGGCAGGCGAAATCGAGGCCGAGGTGGCCGACCCAGCCGAGCTGACGCAGACGTTGCTGCCGGACGCGGCGGACGCGAGCTGGAGTTGCCTGCGGTTCGTGGATCCGAGCGGCGCGACGATCTTCAACCGCCTTCAGATCTCGACGCTGATTGGCGAGCTCCAGCGGCGGCTCGCCGAGCTGGATGATCCCGACGTCAAGGAGCACCTCGGCGAGATTCTCCAGCTGGTG
This sequence comes from uncultured Pseudomonadota bacterium, assembly GCA_963711305.1. Taxonomy (GTDB): domain Bacteria; phylum Myxococcota_A; class Polyangia; order Fen-1088; family Fen-1088; genus DASRQZ01. Next base: position 1,054,448 of record CAVQDT010000004.1, on the reverse strand, counting down.
GAGAGCGCCGAGGGTCAGAACGGTACCTTGGTTCGCTTCGTCGGCGAGTGACGGCGTTTCACTAATCCCGCGATGGGCTCCGGCGGGGGCCCCGCCTACGCCCCTCGCGCTACCGGCCGGCGAGCGTGGCCTCGAGCCGGCGCCGCACGCCGGCGATGTGGTCGCGCAGCACGTACAGCTGATCGCCGAACGACGGCGGCGTCCGCATCTCGTTGACCGCGAGCGCGATGTCGTCGACCCGCTTCATCACCGCCGCGCCGTCGACGCACGGACGGCGCGCGCATGACGTCGTGCTCGATGGCCATGAGCAGCCCGTACCAGCGGTAGATGCGCGAGCGGACCCGCCAGCGATAGAGCCAGGGCACGATGCGGCTGGCCGGCAGCAGCACGACGAGCAGCGGCAGGATCAGCACCAGCAGGCGATCGACCAGGCTCGCGAGCCAGAACGGCAGGCGCTTGTACAGGAACTGCTCGCCCGACTTGTAGTAGCGCTCGGCGTCGGCGCTGATGCGAAAGTCGCGCGCCAGCGGCGCCGGGTACTCGCCGGCGTTGCGGAACATGCCGGCGCCGCCGTGCACCTCGCGCGCCGCGCTGATCAGCAGATCCGAGAGCGCCGGGTGCAGGTCCTGCTTCGCGACCAGCTCGACGGTGGGCCCGACCAGCTGCAGCGTGCGCGGTGGATAGTTCTTAGCCAGATCCATCGCGCCCTCGGGCAGCGTCAGCTTCGATAGAAATCGGAACTTGCGTAAATAAGCGTCCGCCTGGCGGAAGGTCGTCAGCTCGATTCCGGGTACGCCGCGCAGGCTGCGCATGACCTGGGGCGTCGCCGAATCGCCCATCAGGAACGCCGCGTCGATCGACCCGGCGAGCAGCGCCTTGGCCGCCTCGTCACCGCTCATGTCGAGCAGCTCGGTGGGCGGCCCCTCGATGTCGTTGGCCTTGAGCAGCTTGAGCGCCAGCACGCGCGTGCCGCTGCCCTCGGGGCCGACCGCGAGACGCCGGCCGGCGAGCGCGCCCAGCGTCTCCAGCGGCTGGTCGCTGTGCGCGTAGATCATCAAGGGGCTGCGCGAAGACGCTGCCCAGCGACACGAGACGGCCGGTGTCGATCCCGTCGGAGAGCCCGCCCTGCACGAAGCCGACGTCGATCTTGTTCTTGGGGTCGGCGAGCTTCTGCAGATTCTCGAGCGCGCCGCGCGAGGGGAGGACCTCGACCTTCACGCCGTACGCTTCGATGATCTTCTTGTAGCGCTCGGCCTGCGTGCGGTAGCTGCTGCCGTCGGGACCGCTGATGAAGCGGATCTTGCCCGGCGGCGCGAAGCGCAGCGACTTCACCGCCACCCACCCGGCCAGCGCCAGCACGACGACGCCGGGGATGCTCACCAGCGCAGGTCGCGCCAGGACGCGGCGCGGATGCGATCGATCCACCGGGGCGGCGCGATTCGAAGCTTGTCCACGGTCGGCATCTTGGCACCGGCGGGCGGTGTTTTGAACCGGTGGCGGCCCCGGGGACCGGATCCCTGTTGAACCCACGCTTCATCGTGGCAGGATGCGCCGCCGTGCCTGCCTCTCCCCCCACCCTGCCGCCCGTCGATGGGCTCAAGAGCGAGCCCCTGCGCCGCGCGCTCGCGGCGGCGCTCGCCGGCAAGCCGGCGGACCTCGAAACCTGGCTCTGCCGCTATGGCCTCGGCGCCGAGCCGCGGCCGAATCTGAAGCTGGCGGCGGCGCTGGCCGCCGAGCTCTGCGCCGCGCCGGGCGCGCCGCGCCTGCTCGCGCGCTTCGCCGCCAACGACGCCGCACCCGACACGCCCGAGGTCTTCCTGCCGATCGCCGCCGCCTACGGCTGGGCGGCGCGCATCGCGGCCGGAAAGCGACGCGCGCGACGGCTGGCACGCGCTCGGCGAGCTCGCGGGCGACGAGCGCGGCACCGGTGCGCCTGGGAACGCGCGAGGCGCTGCTGGCGCACGCGCTGCGGCCCGACGGTGGCGCCGAGCTGCTGTCGGCCGCGGCGGACTGGCTGCAGCACGACGATCGCGAGCTTCGCCACGGCGCGGCCGGCGTCGTGCTCGACGTGCTGGGCGACCGCCGGGTCATGGCATCGCTCGGAGCGTCGCGAGCCGCTGCTCGAGTATCTGACCTCGGTGATCGACGAGATCGCGGGCGCGCCTCGCTCCGCCGAGCGCTCGGACGCGCGCCGGCGGCTGTTGCTGGCGCTGCCCGCGGCGTGCGGCGCGGCGGTGGTCGCCCTGCGCGGCGGCGACCTCGGCGCCTCCTGGCTCGAGGCAGAGTGCATGCGCGCGCGCCAGCCCGACGTGCGCAGCGCCCTGTCTAACGCGATCCTCGGGTTGCGCCACCTCGCGCCCGGCCCGAGCGCCGAGACCATCCAGCGCCTGCGGCACGCGCTCGAAGGCAGCGCCAAGCCGCTGCGCGATCCGACGCGCCTGCGGCCCGGCACCGGACGCGGGCGCGACTCGCGCCGCATGAAGTAGCGAGCAACACGCGCGCCGCGCGCGATCACCGACGGGCGACGCCGGCGCGCTTGACTCGACGCGGCCGCGGGCGGCAAATCACCCCATGCCCAACTACCGCTATCTGCTGGTCGCGGCGCTCGCCGCGGGAGCCGGCGCCGCCGCCGTTGCCGTTGCCGCGGACGCGCCCATCGAAGACCGTCATGCACTCGCACGTCTTCGACTCGGTGAACATCAAGGCCGAGCCGACCAAGACCGGCGCGCGGCGCGAGGTCTTCGATGCGCCGACCGCGACGCTCGAACGCTTCGCCTCGCACATCACCACGCTCAACCCGGGCGAGGCGCCGCACGCGGCCCACCGCCACCCGGAGGAAGAGCTCATGATCGTGAAGGAAGGAACGCTCGAGGTGATGCTCGAAGGCAAGCCGACGCGCGCCGAGGCCGGCGGCATGATCTTCTGCGCCTCGAACGAGCTGCACGGCATCCGCAACGTCGGCAAGACGCCGGCGACTTACTACGTCGTCAAGTGGTACCCCCACGACATGCCGAAGACCGCCGCCGCGCCGGCGCCTGCGCGCCGATGAAGTGAGCACGCGCGGCCCGCGCGGCGGCGGGACCGGGATGAACGGCGCGACGACCGCGCTGTCCGTCGGAGAATCGACCATGAGCGACTCCTTTCGAGTCGCTCATCTAGTGTCGGTGTGCGCCCGGGGTGTGCTCAGGAATCGCCGCGGTCAGTACTCGAACAGCGCGCCCAGCGACGTGTGGAACGCCGAGCGTGTTCGCGACGCTGTTGCGATAGGCGGGCTCGCGCGAGCCCTGCAGCAGCCAGTCGCGCGTCGCCTCGATCTCGGCGAGCAGCTGAACGCGCGGCAGGATCGCCACTCTCACGCCGGTGTACACGCGCAGATCGGCGCTGGGCACGAATGGGCGCGTGCGGCTTGTCGGCCTCGGCGACGGAGCCCGATGTATCGGTGAGCAGTAGCTGGCTGCCTCCCGCCAGGCCCGCGAACGGGCGCCAGCGCGCCCGCGCCGGCGCGAACGCGTACTGCATGCCGACCGCCGCCCCGAACGTCCAGATGCGCACGTCGGTCGCGTTCGGCCCGAGCGCGCTGCCCATGAACGGCCACATCGCCTGCGCGCGCACGGCGACCCGCGCGCTCACCGGAATGAACCAGATGAACGCCAGATGACCCATCGGCGCGCCGAGCGTGCGATCGAGATCCAGCATGGTCGCGACGCCCAGGACCCAGGGCTCGCGCGGCGGCGCCAGGGGCAAGTCGAGCGGCCGCCGGTGCGGGCGCGGGCGCGGGCGGCTGCGCCCGCGTGGTCGTCGCGACCGGCAGCGCTGCCATCGCGATCGGCTCGCGGCGCGGGCTCGCTGGCCGCAGCCGGCACCACGCCCGCCTCGGGTGCCGGCACGCGCCGGCGCCGGTGTTGGCGCCGGTGCTTCTGTTGGCGGTGGTGCCGGGCCGGTCTCGCTGAGCGCGCGCAGCCCCTCGACGACCGCCAGGCAGGCGCGCCGGCGCGCCGGACGATCGTTGGGGTCGAAGCTCAGCTCGAGGCGGACCTCGACGCGACCGGTGGTCACCGCACGCGAGAAGACCATCATGCGCCCGTCGTTGGAGCCGACGACGACGCCCTGCAGGTAAGGGATCGAGACCAGGTCGATCATCTCGGGCGGCCAGTCGCGATCGCTGGCCACCATCGACACCGACGCCAGGTTGGCGGCGCCAAGCTCGCGCTTGAGCTCACCCGCCAGCCGTGATCCCGCGGGCGCGATGACGCCGATCGGCTGCGGCGCCGCACGCGCCACCGAGCACAACCCGACGCCAGCGACCCCGACCGCGAGGATCGACAGCCAGACCGCGGTTGCCCGTACCCGCCGCCGCCATATCAGGCTCAGGCGCGGCCGCCGGAGCCCCACCGACTCCACACGCTGCGGGCAACGGCGCCGTTGCCAGCGCCTCACCCGCGCGGTGATCACGGCGACACGCTGGCGGTCGGCCCCGCCCCATCGCGCAGGATCTGGCGAGCGAGCTGGGCGTGCGGTCCGCGGGGAGCGCGCGCCAGGTAGGCCCGCGCAGCGCCACGCGCCGCCTCGGCGTCGTGCATGTGAATCGCGCACTCGACCAGACGCCCCACCGCCTGGTCCGCGAGCGGACCCTGCGGCCAATCGTCGACGTAGCGGCGAAACCAGCGCGCCGCGCGATCCGATTGCTCGGATTCGAACGCGAGCCGGCCCAGGCTGAAGACCGCATCGGCGGCCAGCGGATCGCGCGGAAAGCGACTCACCAGCGCTTCGAACGCCTCGCGCGCGCGGACGCGAGCGCCGGCGTAGCGCGCCACATCCCCCAGCGTCAGCAGGCGATGCGCGTCGAGCCGGTGGCAGAGCCGCGACCAGCCCGCGCGCCGCGCCGCCGCGAAAGCCTCGGCGTACGCGCCGTGCTTGGCGAGCGCCAGCCAGTCGTTGTCGTCGACCGCGCGCATGCGCACCGGCGCGGTCTCGCTCTCGGTGGCTACCGGCGGCGCGTCGAGCGTATGCGAGCCGACGGCGCCCGAACGCGCGTCGGCAGCGTCCGGCGGCGGGCGCAGCCGGCAGCGGGCGGTCTCTCGGGTGCCACCGCGACCGCGGGTGCCGGCCGCGGCTGCGGCCGGCGCAGCCAGAGCGACGGTGGTCGCGTGGCCGGCCTCGTCGGCGGCGAGCGGATCGGTGCGCACCATCCCGCGATCGACCGACAGCCGTTGCCCCGCGCGCAGCGGAACACCCGCCCCCAGCACCGCGCCGTCGATCACCACCGACCCCTCGAACAGAGAGACGTCGAGCCGCGCTGCCAACCAGACGACCGCGAAGCGCGTGCCGGTGACGCGCACGCGATACGGCCCCGCGTGCACCAGCCAGAGCGTCGACGGCGTGTGAACCACGTGCGCCTCGAGCCGCCCCTGTTCGAGGAACACCTCCGCGCCATCGCCGCCCAGCCGGCGCATCCGCCCGCGTCGAGCCCGGCGCGGAACGTCAAGCTGGACCCGTCGCCAAAGCGCAGCGGAAGATCGCTGTGCGCGTCGGCGACCAGCAGGCGGTCGACCTCGCCGGCGGGAGTGCTCGTGCTGATGCTCGTGCGCGGCGGCGCGCGATGGGCCAGCAACGTCACCACCGCCGCGGCGGCTCCCAGCGCCACCAGCGCGACGACCGACGGGACGCTTGCGCAGGCGCGCGCGCCCGGAAACGCGCGGGGCCGGCAGCGGGTCGCGTTCCAAAGCCGCGTCCTGGGCCTTGGCCAGCTCGCGCCACAAGCCGTCGGCGCGCAGATGGGGCGGCGGCGTGTTCATCCTTCACCTCTGCGCTCGAGGCCGCTTTCGAGCCAGGGCGCGAGGGCCTCGTACTGCCGCGCGAGCTTGAAGAAGCGCCGCTCGGCGCGCACCAGCCGCCGCCGCACGGTCGCCAGCGACATGCCGCACGCGCGCGCCGTCGCTTCAAGGTCCAGATCCTCGAGCATGCGCAGCGAGAACGGGATGCGCTCGTCGACGGGGATACGCTCGAGGATGCGGTAGACGCAGCGGGCGGCCTCTTGCAGCTCGGGCCCGGCCCAGGGCGCGCCGGCCGCCGGCTCGGGCACGTCGGCGAAGAACGTCAGCCAGCGTTTACGACGCCGGCGTCGGATCGCCTTGCGCGCGGTGAACACCGCGATCTGCGTCAGCCACGCCTTGAGCGCGCGCGGATCGGCGAGCTGGTCGATGCGCTCCCAGGCGTGGGTGATCACCTCTTGGAACAGATCGCCCGACTCGCCATCCTCGCCGCCCAGCACGCGGAACAGCACGCGCCGTACATGATTGCCGTGGCGCTCGACGAGATCGGTCGTCGCGCGAGGCGCGCCGGCCCGCAGGCTGGCCACCAACCGGACGTCGTCCCCGGCTTCGGCCCCGCCGATTTCCGGCGGGTTGGGAACGATGCGCAAAACCCGATCCACGGCATCTAGTGTCCCCGAGGGGCGGGTACCTGCTCAAGTAATAAGCGCGCCGACGCGATTCGCCACGCTCCTCGCCCCCAGGGGGGCCAGGGTGGGGTCAGGACCCGAGGAGGCGCTGGACGCGGCAAACGCCGTGATCCAGCCAGATCCGGGCCGGTTTTCCGAGTAATTCGACCGGCAAGTCATCGGCCGCGAGATAGGCGGCGTCGACACCGACCAGCTCCGCCTCCAGGCGCTGGCAGAAGACCTGGGCCTGCGCCCAGCCCCGCACGCCGGCGACGGCCCGGCCGCGCAGAGGCCCGTAGACGTGAATGTGACCGTCCGCCATCAGCTGCGCGCCCGAGTTCACCGGCGCCAGGACCAGCAGGTCGCGCCCCTGGGCGTAGACGATCTGGCCCGACCGCACCGGCTGATCGACCATCAATGGCGTGTGCAGGATCGGCGCGGGAGGCTCCTCGACAGCCGCTGGTCTCGGCGGCCGCGAGGCAGGCGCGGATGTCGATGCGGGGGCCGGCGACTCTGCGAGTCGGACGACGCTCCCGGCCGGCGCGCCCGCGATTGCCGTACCCTCGAGAGCGGCAAGGCGGCGCTCCCAACGCTCGCGGCGCTCGCCCGCGGCCGCCCCTGCGATGAGCCGGCGGTAGATCGCAATCGCGTCCGCGGTCCGGCCCTGGCGCGCCGAGAGCTCCGCCATGGTTTCGGTTACGAACAGATCGGGCGCCGGCCCGCTCGCCGCGGCTCCGGACTCATCCGCACCAATGGAAACCGCGTTGGGCGTAAACATCCTCATGGCCCGCCTGTCGCGCATTGTGCGATGCGAGCATCGATGGTCAACTTTTTGAGCGGCTCCGTGGGGGCTCGACGGCCGAAGCCAACCAGGATATGGGATGGACGATGAACCGAGCGATCTTACTTTTTGGCTATCCCGGCAGCGGCAAGGGAACGCAGGGAAAGATCTTGAGTGGCCTGCCCGGCTTTCGTCACGTCGCCATGGGCGACATCCTGCGCGGCCTGACGCCCGCGCATCCGCTTTACGCGCCGGTGCAGGACCAGGTTCGCCAGGGCAACCTGGTGCCCGACGAGCTGGTGATGGAGCTGTTCGCGCACCACCTGGACACGCTGAAGATGCCGGCGACCGACTTCGTGATCGTCGACGGTATCCCGCGCAACTTCAAGCAGGTCGAGCTGCTGAACCGCATCGTGAACGTCGTCAAGATCTTCAAGCTGTCGATCTACGACGAGGCGGTCGTCATCGAGCGCTTGCGCAAGCGTGCGCTGGCGCAGGGCCGCGCCGACGACGCCGACGACACCGTCATCAAGCACCGGCTCAACGTCTACCGCCGCGAGACCGAGTCGTGCATCACCGCCTACCCGGGCACCATCCTGACGCGCATCCAGTCGAACCAGACCGTGTTCGACGTGCACCTCGACATCATCCACGCGCTCGGGAAGATGCGGCAGATCCAGTTCGTTTAGTGTTGCTCGTCTTACTCGGAACCCTCAGAGGGTTCCGAACCTCCCGCGATGGGCTGCGGCGGGGGACCCGCCTCCGCCCGACGCGTTTCGAACTCGGAACCCTCAGAGGGTTCCGAACCTCCCGCGATGGGCTGCGGCGGGGGACCCGCCTCCGCCCGACGCGTTTCGAGCTCGGCGAGGCGGCGCCGGAGGAATCGGCTCTCGGCGTCGTTGCCGACCAGCGCCAGCGCCTCGCGATAGGCGGCCGCGGCTTCGGCGGCGCGGCCGAGACGGCGCAACAGCTCGGCACGCGCCGCCGGCAGCAGATGGTAGCCGGCGAGCGTCCCGCCGTCGGCGAGCGCGTCGAGCCGGCGTAGCCCTTCCTCGGGGCCGTCGGCCATCGCCACCGCAGCGGCGTGGTTCAGCGCCACGACCGGCGACGGGTGGCGCGCGGCTAGCAACGCGTAGAGACTGGCGATCTCGCGCCAGTCCGTGTCGGCGGCGCGCGCCGCGCGGGCATGAACGCCGGCGATCGCGGCCTGCAGCGTGTAGGCGCCGAAAGGATCGGCGAGCAGGGCTTCTTCGACGAGGACCAACCCTTCCCGGATGGCGTCCGGGTGCCAGCGCGACCGATCCTGATCCTCGAGCAGCACGACCTCGCCGCCGGCGCCCACGCGCGCGTCGCGGCGCGCATCGGTGAGCAGCATCAGCGCCAGCAGCGCACGCGCCTCCGGCCGCGACGGCATCAGCGCGATCAGCAGGCGGCCGAGGCGGATCGCCTCGGCGCAGAGCTCCGCGCGTACCAGATCCGCGCCCGAGCTGGCGGCGTAGCCCTCGTTGAAGATCAGGTAGACCACGGCGAGCACCGCATCGAGGCGCTCGGGGAGCTCGTCGGGATCGGGCACGCGATACGGGATGCCGGCGTCGCGGATCTTGCCCTTGGCGCGCACCAGCCGCTGCGCCATCGTCGCGGGCGGCACCAGGAACGCGCGCGCGATCTCGTCGGTCTCGAGACCGCCGAGCGTGCGCAGCGTCAGCGCCACCTGCGCCTCGATCGCGAGCGCCGGGTGGCAGCAAGTGAAGATCAGGCGCAGCTGGTCGTCCTCGACGGTCCGCTCGTCGCCGTAGAAGACCGGCGCGGTCGCGGTGTCACCTTCGGCCGCGAGCTCGGCATGCTTGGCTTCGTGCAACGTGGCCTGGCGGCGCTGATCGATCGCCTTGTTGCGCGCGGTGCGGATCAACCAGGCGCGTGGGTTGTCGGGGATGCCGCCCTCGGCCGGCCACTGCGCCAGCGCGGCTTCGAACGCGGCGGCGAGCGACTCCTCGGCGAGATCGATGTCCCCCAGGATGCGGATGAGCGTGGCGAGGATGCGCCGCCGCTGCTCGCGGAAGACCCGCTCGACGGAATTGACCTCGGGTTGCATGGCGAGGGGAATCATAGCGAACGGAGCGGAGCCGGCCCTCCGACTCCGCTCCGACTCCGTTACCGTGCCGGGCGCGGGTAATCCGGTGGCAGCTGCATCACCGGCCTCACCTCGATGCTTCCCACCTGCGCTCCGGGGATCCGCGCCGCCAGCTTCGTCGCCTCGTCGAGATCCTTCGCCTCGACCAGGTAGTACCCGCCGAGCTGCTCGCGCGTCTCCGCGAAAGGGCCGTCGGTGGTCAGGGTCTTGCCGTCGCGCACGCGCACCGTGGTCGCGGTCGCGGTCGGCTGGAGGGCGTCGCCCGCCTTCATGTTCCCGCTCTTGATGATGCTCTGGGTGTACTCGTGATAGGAGCGGAACATCGCATCGCGATCGGCCTGGGTCGCGGACTTCATGGCGGCTTCGTTTCCGTAGATCAGCAGCATGTACTGCATGGCGTCTCTCCTGTCTGAATGGTTGAAAACCAACTTCCGCCAGTGAGTCGATCCGCCCCCCGCCGGATCGACACCTCTTCCTTCTTTCTTTCTTTCTACGCCAGCAAAGCCATCAGGTCCTGCTTGGTGAGCCCGGCCGCCGCCGCACCATCGCCGAGCGCCGCGTCCATCAGCGCGCGCTTGCTGTCCTGCAGCGCCAGGATCCGTTCCTCTACCGTGTTGGTCGCCACGAGGCGATAGACGAAGACCGGCCGTTCCTGGCCGATGCGGTGCGTGCGATCGGCCGCCTGCGCTTCCACGGCCGGGTTCCACCAGGGATCGCACAGAAACACGTGATCCGCGGCGGTCAGGTTCAGCCCGCTGCCGCCCGCCTTCAGCGAGACCAGCATCACGGGCGGTCCGTCGTCGGCCTGGAAGCGCGTCACCACCGCGGCGCGGTCGCGCGTGCTTCCGTCGAGGCGCGCGAACGGCAGCTCCGCGCGCGCGAGCGCCGGCTCGATCAGATCCAGCAGGCTGGTCCACTGCGAGAACACCAGCGCCTTGTGCCCCTCGGCCGCCGCGGTCTCGAGCGCCTCGACCAGCGCCTCGACCTTCGACGACGTCTCCGCCTTCTGCCCAGGCACCAACGACGGATGGCACGCGGCCTGGCGCAGGCGCAGCAACGCCTCGAGCGCCTGCATCACGCCCTTGCCCTCGTCGAGCAGCGCCAGCAGATCCTTCTGCGTCGCCGCGCGGACCGCGTCGTAGACCGCGCGCTCGCCGTCGCCGAGCTCGACGCGCAACACGGCGTCGGTGCGCGGCGGCAGCTCGGGCGCGACGTCCTGCTTGAGCCGCCGCAACAGGAACGGACGCACGCGCTGGCGCAGCGCCGCCGCGGCGCCGGCCTGCCCCTCGGCGATCGGCCGCGCGTGGCGATCGGCGAACTCGGACCGCCCGCCGAGCAGTCCGCGGTTCGCGAAGTGCATCAGGCTCCACAGCTCGTCGAGGCGGTTCTCGACCGGCGTACCGGTGAGCGCGAGGCGGAACGACGCCGGCAGCGCGTACGCCGCGCGCGCCGTCTGGCTGTCGGGGTTCTTGATCGCCTGCGCCTCGTCGAGGACCAGCGTCTGCCACTTCACCGCCGACAGCGCCGCGGCGTCGAGGCGCAGCAGCGCGTAGCTGGTCAGCGTCACGTCGGCCGCGGCGTCGAGCGCGCGCGAGCCACCGTGATAGACGCACACGCGCAGGCCGGGGCGAAAGCGCGCGAGCTCGGCGGCCCAGTTGAAGATCACGCTGGTCGGGCAGACCACCAGCGTGCGTCCTGCGGCGCCGGTCGTGAACGCGCACATCGCCTGCAGCGTCTTTCCGAGCCCCATGTCGTCGGCGAGGATGCCGCCGAGGCCCGCGCTGCGCAGGAACGCGAGCCAGTTCAAACCCTGCTGCTGATAGGGGCGCAGCGTCGCGGTGAGGTCCGTCGGCAGCGGCGCCTCCGGCAAGCGCTCGAAGCCGGCGACGAGCGGCGCCAGACGATCGAGCCCGGGCGGCGGCGGGTGCTCCAGCTCGGCGCACAGCACCGCGAGCGCCGGCAGCGCGTGGCGCGCGAGACGGCCGTCGGCCTCGCGCGCGGCCAGCAGATCGGCGACGCGCTGGCCGTGCTTCTGCAGCCAGCCGGTCGGCAGCGACGCCCAGCCACCGTCGGAGAGCGGCACGATCCCCAGCCCCTCTTGCCAGGCGCGCACCACCGCCGCCGCGTCGACGGAGGCGGTCTTCGCGCTGTTGCCGACCGCCCGCGCCGCTCGGCACGAACGTCAGCTCGAAGCGCACCGGATCGAATTCACCCTCACCGGCGACCACCGACAGGCGCGGCTGCAACTGCACCTGGGGTTTCACGATGCCGGCCGCATCGCCGGACAGATCGCCGCGCCACCGTTTCAGCTTGTCGACGAAGCGCGGCGCGTCCGCGCCGGTGTAGCTCGTGCGGCGCCCGGGCAAGAGGCCGAGCTCGCTGCGCAGCCGCTCGAGCGCCCGTTGCTCCGACGGCGCGTCCCGGATCGGCACCGGCCCGCCCAGGTGCACCAGGCGGTCGCCGTCGATGCGCGCCACCGGCGGCGAGCCGTAAACCAGCGCCGGCAGCACGCTGAGACCACCCGCGATCTGATCGAGGCGCAGCACCACGCGCGGCGCGAGATCGCGCACGACCGGCGGCAGCCGCCGGCTGCGCACGTCGAGGATCGTCCGGCGCGCGAGGTCGGGAAGGCGCTTGGTCACCAGCTCGCCGAGCGCCGCCGCCGGGAACGCCTCGCGCCGGGGCAGACCGTGCAGCCAGGGGCCGCCGGCGATCTCGGTCTCGCCCAGGCGATAGAGCGCGGTGCGCCCGTCCTCCTCGCCGAGCGCCACGCCCGGGCTCACCACGGCGCGTACGCGCGGGTCGGCGGTGATCGCCAGCCGCACCTCGGCGGCGCCGCCCGCGCCGGCAGCGTCGGTGAGCGTCGCCTGCGGCAGCAGCTCCTCGTCGGACATCACGATCGGCCGCCCGTCGAGGGTCAGGCCGGGCGCGCCGGCCAGGATCTGCATGAGCCCGTCGAGCTTCCCCGGCGACAGCACCGCGCGCGGGCTGCCGGTCCCGAGCAGACGGTCGGCTTGCAAGATCGCGCTCCTCGATCTGCACGCGCGCCGCGCGCGCCGGATCGGCGACCACCGCGCCGAGCGTCCCGTCGAGCGGTGACTCGCGCACCGTCGCCGGCGATGAGCACGCGCCCGAGCTTCAATCCTTCGGGCGCGCGCGTGAACCGGTACCCGACCCGCGCGTAGGCGCTCGACGAGCGCCAGGTCGCCGGCGCAGCGTGGGCGTGGCCGTCGGCGACGCTCGTCGGCGCCAGCTCGTCGCCGCCGTCGCCTCGCCCGCGCCGCCCCCGCTCTCCGCCGCCGCCGCGGTCTCCTCGGCCGGCGCGGTCAGCGCGATCGCCGCGGCCGCGACGTGCTCGCACGGGCTCACGCGCGACGGGCAGTCGCACTCCCACTCGGTCTCCGTCGGGTAGAGCACGACCGTCGGCGCGACGACGCGCCCGGGCGAGCGCACGCGCAGCACGATCTCCTCGGCGCTCCGCGACTCGACCGCGACCGCCGCCGGCGCGCGCCAGCGTCACCCCCTGCGACCAGAGGCCGGGGCGGCAGTTGCGGCGGATCGACGCGACCAGCGTCGTGAGGCTGGGACCGGCGGCAGGCATTTACGATGCGCTTTGTTACCACGTCCGCGCAGCTCGACGCGCAAAGGCAGCGCCGAGCCGCGATTTTCCCGTATATTTCGCGCCTCGATGACGCACCCGCACCTCCCTCGCGCGACGCGCGCCGCGGCGCGGCGGCGCGCCCGATGAGCGCGTTCTGGAGGGTGCGCGAGACCCGGCTCGGCGCCGAGATCGGCACGTTGCGCAAGCAGGCCGACCTGACCTTCGCGCTCTGCTATCCGAGCCCGTACTTCGTCGGCATGTCGTCGCTCGGCTTCCAGACCATCTATCGCGGGCTGCACGCGCTCGACGGCGTCAGCGCCGAGCGCGCCTTCCTGCCCGACGACGCGCGCGCCGCCCGCCAGAACGGCGAAGGCCTGGCGACCTACGAATCCGGGCGCCCGGTCGGCGACTTCCCGGTCGTGGCCTTCTCGCTCGCCTACGAGCTCGAGCTGGCGGGCCTGGTCGACTGCCTCGACCTGGCCGGGATCCCCGCGCTCGCCAGCGAGCGGGCCGCGCGCGGCGGCCGCTGGCCGCTGGTGGTGATCGGCGGGCCGCTCACCTTCTCGAACCCGCTGCCGGCCGGACCGTTCGCCGACGTGATCGTCATGGGCGAGGCCGACGAGCTCATCGCCACGCTCGCCGACGCGTTCCGCGACCAGCCCGACCACGCGTCGCTGCTCGCGTATCTCTCCAAGCTGCCCGGCTTCTACGTCCCGTCGCTGCACGGCGAGCAGCTGCCGAAGATCGCGGCGGCGGCCAACGACAAGCTGCCGGCGTACTCGCAGATCCGCACCGCCGAGACCGAGCTCTCGGACATGTTCCTCATCGAGCCCGAGCGCGGCTGCCACCGCGGCTGCACCTACTGCGTGATGCGGCGGTCGACCAACGGCGGCATGCGCATCGTCGAGCCGGAGCGCGTGCTCGGCCTGGTCCCCGCCGACGCGCGCCGCGTGGGGCTGGTCGGCGCCGCCGTCACCGACCACCCGGGGCTGCCGGAGATCCTGCGCTCGCTGGTCGACTCGGGCCGCGAGGTCGGCATCTCCAGCCTGCGCGCCGATCGCCTCAACGACGAGATCGTCGGCCTGCTCAAGCGCGGCGGCTACCGCACGCTGACCACCGCCGCCGACGGCGCGTCGGAGCGCATGCGCACGGCGATCGATCGCAAGACCAAGGAGCGCCACCTGCTGCGCGCCGCCGAGCTCTGCCGCACGCACGAGCTCAAGCAGCTCAAGCTCTACATGATGCTCGGCCTGCCCGGCGAGACCATGGACGACATCGACGAGCTCGCGCGCTTCAGCCTGGAGCTGGCGGCGGTCGCGCCGCGGCTGGCGTTCGGCATCGCGCCGTTCGTCGCCAAGAAGAACACGCCGCTCGACGGCTCGCCGTTCGAGCCGATCGACGTCGTCGAGGCCAAGCTCGCGCGCCTGCGCGCGCACGTGCGCGGGCGCGTCGACCATCCGGCCGACGTCGCCGAAGTGGGCCTTCATCGAGTACCGGCTGGCGCAGGGCGGCTTCGCCGCGGGCCTGGCCGCCGCCGCCGCCACGCGCGCCGGCGGCCGCTACTCGGACTGGCGCTCGGCGTTCGCCGAGGTGCCCGAGCCGCCGGTGGTGGCGTCGTCTCCCGCCGCCGCGCTCGCTGATGGCGCCGCTCGCGGGCTGATCGCCGTCGCCGTCTTGGCCGTCGAGCGGCGACACGTCGACGGAGACGCGCAGGTCGTGGCGGCTGCCGCCGACGATCACGCCGCGCATCGGCGTGACGTCGCCGAAGTCGCGCCCCCACGCGACCGTGATGTGCCGCTGATCGGGGACGACGTCGTTGGTCGGATCGGCCGGCACCCAGCCGGCGTCGGGACAGTAGACCGCGAGCCAGGCGTGCGAGGCGTCGGCGCCGACCAGCCTGGGCTTTCCCGGCACCGGCACCGTGACCAGGTAGCCGCTCACGTAGCGCGCCGGCAGACCCAGCGCGCGCAGACAGGCGATCTCGAGATGCGTGAAGTCCTGGCAGACGCCGCGGCGCAGGCGCAGCACCTCGTCGACCGGCGTCGAGACGTTGGTGGCCTCCGGGTCGTACGCGAGGTCCTCGTAGATGCGGTGGGTGAGATCCGCCACCGCGTCGAGTAGCGGTCGCCCGGGCGGAAACGACGGCGCCGCGAAGGCCAGCACGTCGTCGGAGATCCGCACGAACGGCGAGGGATACGTCATCTCGCACGCCTCGAGCAGCGCGGCGTTGCTCGGCTGGCGCACGAGATCGCGCACGGTCTCCCACGCGGGGCCGCCGTGCGCAGGCGGCGCCGGTAGCGGCAACAGCTCGACATCGCGGCGCGACTCGACGGTCAGCTGGCGGTGCGGCTCCTGGACCTCGAAATAGGTCGTGCGGTTGCCGAAGTGATCCAGCCGCTCGGCCTGCGACGTCGGGGCCGGCGTGACCGACAGCTGATCGGACCGACACACCTGCCGATCGGTATCGCGCGGCGCCAGGTGCAGGAGGTGATGCGACGTCGCCACCGGATCGATGTAGCCGTACTCGGTGACGTGAACCACGCGGTAGATCATGCCGGGCTCCCGTCGGAGAGCTGGCGCGACACCAGCGCGTGACTGAGGTACTGCCCGCTGAGCGCGTCCGACAGCGCCGGCAGATCGCGCGCCAGCGAATCCAGCAACGACGTCAGCGCCGGCCGCCGCCCGTGCGCATCGACGGCGCACACGACGGCGACGTCGGTTTCGCGCAGGCGCGCCACCGCCGCGGCGATGATCGCGTCGGGCGTGCCCTCGGCGCCGCGCGGTCCCGAGGTCGCCGCCAAGCACGAGCGCCGGCAGCCGCGGCAGCTGCGGCAGGTGCTCGGCCAGCGACTCGAGCTGGAAGATCACCGAGCGCGGGTTCGAATCGTCGGTCACCAGCAGATCGATGACCGGGACGACGTGCAGGCTCGCCAGGTAGCGCCGGCGATAGGTCATGCCGCTGTCGGCGACGTCGAGCACCGACTCCAGCAGCGGCGCCTCGCGATCCGACGTGCGCGCCAGCGCCGCACGCAAGGTCAGCACCAGGTTCAGCGCGCGCTCGACCCGGCGGCCCATGTCGAGGAATCGCCACGCCTGGCCGCGCGTCATGCTCTCCATGACCACGCCGCCGACCGCCGCCAGCCGCATGATCACGCGATCGAGCCCGGTCGTGAGCGTGCCCAGCGTGCTGCCGCCGCTGGAGCGCTCGGCTTCCATCTCGGCCAGCTCCTGCTGCAGCGAGGTCAGGATCCGCCAGGTGTCGGTCGAGATGCGATCGCGCACGACGCGGCCGACCCGGTGGCTCGCCTCGATCGCCGAGCGCAGCGTGCCCGGGTGGTCGGTCGCGAAGACCGCGTCGAGCAGCTCGCGCTCGATCGAACGCAGGAACTGCGGATCGGTCGGCGCGACCGCGCCCGCCGCCGCCGCGTGCGTCTGCTGGCGCAGCGCCGCCAAGAGCGGGCCGAGCTCGCCCTCGCGCGCGCGATCGATGTCGGGCTGCTCGGCCAGGCGCGCGCTCACCGTGCGCGCGAGCCGCGCGATGGCGTCGGCGCGCTCCGAATAGCGCCCGAGCCAGAACAGGTTGTCGGCCACGCGGCTCGGCAGATCGCCGCCACCGCGCGAGAGCACCGTCGGTTGATTGGTCCGCGGCAGCAGGCTGAACGTGCTCACCGGGCCGCCGCTCACGACCCAGGTGTCGTTGCTGCCGGCGCCCCGCTGCATCGAGATCTCGCGCTCGGTCGGGCTGCCGCCGACCAGGCTGAGCGCGCCCGGCATGACGTCGTAGTCGCCGACCGCGTTCACGCCCGGCGCCGCTTCCGGTTTGCCGCGCGACCAGGAAGCTGCGCAGCACCAGCTGCCGCGACTGCAGCTCGCCGCCGTCGATCACCGGCGTGGTCGACAGCGGCACGCGCGCCTGCGCGACCCACAGCGACGGCGCCGCGCGCACGCGCGCCTTGAGCTCGTCGCGCGCCGCCGGCCCCAGCGCCTCGCCGAAGATCGGGTGCGACGCGCCGGTCGGGTACGCCGGCTTCAAGACCATCTCGGAGAGGTTCGCCGAGCACGTGCTCGCGCGCGACCGGATCGCCGCACCACCAGGTCTCGACCGACGGCAGCTTCAGCTCCTCGTCGAGGAGCCCGCGACAGATGCGCGGCAGGAACGGCACGATCGCCGCGGTCTGCAGCACGCCGCTGCCCAGCGTGTTGGCGACCGCGACGTGGCCGGCGCGCACCGCCTGCAGCAGGCCGGGGATGCCCAGCGTCGAGTCGTCGCGCAGCTCGAGCGGATCGCAGAAGTCGCCGTTGAGCCGGCGCAGGATCACGTCGACCGGATGCAGCCCGCCCAGCGTCTTCAGGTAGACGCGGCTGTCGCGCACGGTCAGGTCGGCGCCGTCGACCAGCATGTAGCCGAGGTACTGCGCCAGGAATGCCTGCTCGAAGTAGGTCGCGTTGTAGGGCCCCGGGCTGAGCAGCACGATGCGCGGGTTGTCGTGGCCGGCCGGCGCCAGCGACGACAAGCGTCTCGCGCATCGTGCGAAAGAACGTCGCCAGGCGCGCGATGTTGCAGTCGCGAAACACGTCCGGCAGCACGCGCGACATCACGATGCGGTTCTCGAGCGCGTAGCCGGCGCCCGCGGGCGCCTGCGTGCGATCGGTGAGCACGTGGAACACGCCCGACGGACGCCGCACGAGATCCGCGGCGTAGAAATGCAGGAAGCGCCCCTGGGGCGGCGTCAGCCCGTCACACGGCCGCAGGAAGCCCGGATGCGCCAGCACCAGCTCGGGCGGCAGCCAGCCTTCGGTCAGCGCGCGCTTCGGCCCGTAGAGATCGGCGAGCAGCCGATCGAGCAGGCGCGCGCGCTGGCTCAACCCCGCCGCGATGCTGGCGAACTCGTCGGGCGCGATGACCACCGGGATGGGCGACAGCTGCCACGGCCGCTCCATGCCGCGCGGGTCGCCGTACACATTGAAGCTGATGCCGTTGTCGTGAATCAGCTGGCGCGCCTGCTCCCAGCGCTCGGCCAGCTCGCCCGGTCCCAGGTTCTCGAGACAGGAGACGAACGTGCGCCAGTGCGGCCGGATCGATCCGCTGGAATCGACCAGCTCGTCGTACGCGACGCCGGAAGTCGGATAGCGAAGCAAGAGCTGTTGATCCGCGAACGCGGCGCGCGAGGGAAAAGTCGACATCGAGCTCGGATCGCCACGATAGTCCAAACCGACGACGAATGGCGAACGAAGCGCGTCGGAACGTGCAGTCGCGCACGACGACGGGACGCCTTGAACGCGCGAGGTAAACGCCGCGTTTCGTGGTGGTTTAATTTTTGTAACCGATGAATTCCGCGATGGATCTCCTCTGATCGCTGGCCGTAGAGTGACTTCGTGTTACCCGACGAGAAGCGGCCATTGCTCCTGGACGGCTATCGCGCCCCCGACGGAACCTACGACGAGCTGATCGACGGCGAAGGCAAGCCGCGACCGCACGCCCGTACCGCGACGCGGCTGCTCGACGGCCTGTCCGCCGACGAGTTCTCGCGCTGCCAGTCGCTCGCCGACCTCGCGCTGGTCGAACAGGGCGTGACGTTCTCGGTCTACTCCGACAAGCGCGGCGCGGAGAAGGTCATGCCGATGTGCCTGGTGCCGCGCGTGATCGCCGCCAGCGAGTGGAGCCGCATCGAGCGCGGCCTGGTGCAGCGGCTGCAGGCGCTCGAGATGTTCCTGGCCGACGTCTACGGCGAGCAGCGCATCATCGCCGAGCGCGTCATCCCGCCCGAGCTGGTGCAGCAATCGAAGAACTTCATCCCGAAGCTGCGCGGCCTGCGTCCACCGGGCGGCGTGCGCATCCACATCGCGGGGATCGATCTGATTCGCAACCCCGCTGGTGACATGTGCGTGCTCGAGGACAACCTGCGCACGCCGTCGGGCGTGTCGTACGTGCTCGAGAACCGCGTGGTCACCAAGCGCGTCTTCCAGCACGCGATGGAGCGCGCCGGCGTCCGCCGCGTCGACGAGTACCCGACGCAGCTGGCGGCGGCGCTGCGCTCGGTGGCGCCGGTCGACCCCGAGCAGCGCGACGATCGTCGTGCTCACGCCCGGGCCGTTCAACTCGGCCTACTTCGAGCACAGCTTCCTCGCGCGCTCGATGGGACTCGAGCTGGTCGAGGCGACCGATCTGTTCGTCGACGGCGACCAGGTCTTCGTGAAGACCACGCGCGGGCCCGCGCCGCGTCGACGTGATCTACCGCCGCACCGACGACGCCTACCTCGATCCCGAGTTCTTCCGGCCCGACAGCATGCTCGGCGTGCCCGGCCTGATGCGCGCCTACGCCGCCGGCAAGGTCGCGCTGGCCAACGCGCCCGGCAACGGTGTCGCCGACGACAAGGCGATCTACGCCGTTCGTGCCCGACATGATCCGCTTCTTCCTCGACGAGGAGCCGATCCTGCAGCAGATCCCGACCTACGTCTGCGCCAAGCGCGCCGACCGCCAGTACGTGATCGAGCACCTCGGCGAGCTGGTGGTCAAGGCGGTCGACGAGGCCGGCGGCTACGGCATGCTCATGGGCCCGCAGTCGACCGCCGCCGAGCGCGAGCAGTTCCGCCAGCAGATCCTCGCCGACCCGCGCCGCTACGTCGCCCAGCCGCGCATCGAGCTGTCGACCTGCCCGACCTGGATCGCCGACCGCGCGCGGCGTCGAGCCCCGGCGCGTCGACCTGCGGCCGTTCGTGCTCAGCCACGGCAGCAACGACGGCGCGCGGAGCGCAGCGGCGCGCGGTCCGGCGTCGCGCCACTGGGTGCTGCCCGGCGGCCTCACGCGCGTCGCGCTGCGCGAGGGTTCGTACGTCGTCAACTCGAGCCAGGGCGGCGGCTCGAAGGACACCTGGGTTCAGGTGGAGGGTCTATGATCTCGCGCGTCGCCGATCATTGCTTCTGGGTGGGCCGGTACCTCGACCGCGCCGAGAGCACCGTCGCGCCTGCTGCAGGTCACGCGCGCGCTGGCGTTCGACGCCGAGCTGCCGGCGCTCGAGTGCTGGCGCCCGGTCATGATCGTGTCGGGGCAGTACCCCGACTTCGTGGCGCGCTTCGACGCCGAGGCGGCCGGCAACGGCGAGGTCGTGCAGCGCTACATGACCTGGGCGCTCGAGAACCCGGTCTCGATCCGCAACGCGATCCGCGCGGCGCGCGAGGGCGCGCGTTCGATCCGCGAGGTCCTGAGCCTGGACATCTGGCAGGCCACCAACGAGCTTTATCTGTGGTTCGCGAGCGAAGAGGCGTCGCAGCAGTACCTGCAGGACCGCGACGAGGTCTACAAGCACGTGCGCCGGTCGACGCAGCTCAACCTGGGCCTGGTGCGCAGCACCATGCTGCACGACACGCCGATGGACTTCCTGTGGCTCGGCGTGCTGCTCGAGCGCGTGGGCCAGACCGCGCGCATCCTGGACATGCACCACCACATGCTCGACGGCGCGGGCGCGCAGCACCAGATCGTCGACACCGCGCTGTGGCTGTCGCTGCTGCGCAGCTGCTCCGGCTTCGACGCCTTCATGCGCGTGCACCGCGGCCGCGTATCGCGCAGCGAGGTCGTGTCGTTTCTCTTCTTCGAGACGCGCTTCCCGCGCTCGCTGCGCTACTGCGTGCAGTCGGCGCTCAAGGTGATGCGCGACATCTGGGGCGACGAGGACAGCACCGACGCCGCCAACGCCATCGAGATGCTCGCCGAGCTCGACACCTGGCTCGGCGAGCAGGCCCGCGCGCCGCTGCCGACGTCGATCCACGAGCTGCTTGACCCACGTCGTCGACGAGACCTCACGGGTCTGCGGCGCCGTCCAGCAGAACATCTTCGGAGAAAAGACCGCCCCGCCGCAGAAGCTGCAAGCGCAGCAGTAGGACGCTAGAGCCCGATGTCCTTGCAGAACTCGGGCGTGACGTTGGCCGCCGTCCCCCAGCGGGTCTTGTTCCACTTCTGTTCGTAGCCGTAGAGGACCGCGAAGACGTTGCGCATCGCGCGCAGCGCGATCGGGTGGTCGGCGGCCAGGTTCTTCTGCTCGCGCCGGTCGTCGAACTCGTCGTAGAGCTCGGGCTTCTGCGACGCGTTCTGAACCAGGCGGTAGCGCGCGACCTTGAGCCCGCGTGCGGCCTGGCCGTCGATGGTGAAGGCGGCGCGCGGGCTGCGGCCGACCTCGTCGATGGCCAGCGGAACCAGCGACGTCCCCTGCGCCGTTGGGTCGGGCTTGATGCCGGCGATATCCAGCATCGTGGCGTAGAGGTCCATGACCTCGACGTCGGACTTCACGACCTTGCCCGGCCGGCAGGATGCCGGGCGCGCGGATGATGAGCGGGATGTGCACCAGCTCCTGGTACACCGAGTGGCCGTGGCCGATGCTGCCGTGCTCCCAGAACTCGTCACCGTGGTCCGAGACGACGACCACCGCGGAGCGGTCGTAGAGGCCAGCCTTCTTCAAGTCGCTGATGAACGTGGCGAAGAAGGCGTCGCTCTCGGTGATCTCGCCGTCGTGCAGCGCCTCGAGATAGGCGCGGTCGTTGTCGTTGATCTTGAGCTTGCCGGCCTTGATCGAGCCGAGCTGCATGCCGGTCTTCACCGGTTTGATCGGCCCGTCATACGGCTTGTTCCAGTACTTCACCAGGAACCGCTTGGGCGGGTTGTAGATCACGTGCGGCTCGACGGTGGCGAAGTAGGCGAACTCCGGCCTGCGGGCGTTGCCCAGCACCCAGGGCTTGGCGATCTTCCAGATGTAGTCGGCGCTGTTGGGCAGGTTCTCGCGGATGAAGTTGCGATAGGAGTCCCAGCCGCGCTCGAAGCCCCACTTGCCCGAGACGTAGCCGTTCGACGAGAACATTCGCGGTCTCGAAGCCGGCCTTCTTCATCTCCTCGGCGATGAAGTGCACGTCCTTGGACAGGCGCGCCTCGTGCGCGACCGCCTTGTGCACGCTGGGATAGACGCCGGTCAGCAGCGACGCGTGCGACGGCAGCGACCAGGTCCCGGGGACCTGCGCCCACTCGAAGCGAGTGGCGTCGGCGGCGAACGCGTCGTAGTTCGGCGTCTGGACGCGCGTCTTTGGGTTGTAGACGTGCATCTTGTCGGCGCGGAAGGTGTCGACCATCCAGATGAAGATGTGGTCGATCTTCTTGTTCGCGACCGCCGCCGGCCGGGGTGGCGCCTTGACCACGATGCGGGGATCGCCCCAGGCGACGTCGGCCCCGCGCGCGATCAGATCGATCCGCGCCGCGTGTCCGGCCGCCGTGCCCAGATCGACCGCGGTGTCGACCCAGCCGCGAGCGGCGTGCGCCTCGTAGACCGTCCGCGTCGGCTGGCCGTCGACCGCGACGCGCACGGCGACGTCGCCGCCGGCCGCCGGTGCGCCGAACGACATCGCCAGGCGGCCGGTCTCCGGGACCTGCAGATAGAACGACAGGCGCGAGCCCTTGCCGCCGACGACCAGCGCCCGCTTGCGCGTGCCGCCGAGCTCGACGTCGCGCGCGGCGACCGGCGCCGGGTCGAACGCCGGCGGGCCCGTCGGCGGCCGGGCCGAGCGCGATCTTGGTGAACGCAGCGGCGCTCTTGCGGCCGTCGCCGGTCGTGCCGGCGCTGCGGAAGGTGAACCGGATGCGATTGTCGCCGACGCGCAGCGTCGCGGCCGGCAGC
Organism: uncultured Pseudomonadota bacterium; assembly: GCA_963711305.1. GTDB lineage: Bacteria > Myxococcota_A > Polyangia > Fen-1088 > Fen-1088 > DASRQZ01. Next base: position 1,031,838 of record CAVQDT010000004.1, on the reverse strand, counting down.
TTCACGTCGTAGCGCTTCGGGGCGGTGCCGACCTCGATGGTCCCGGCCGGCTTCTCGTTGGCGAAGATCGAAAGCTTCTGTCCCGGGCGCGAGCGCGCGACAGGTGAACGACAGCATCTCGTCGGCCAGCGCCGAGCCGCCCGCGCCGTCGCCGTCGGTGTCGAGCGGCAGGAACAGAATGGATGAGATGTTGTTGACGAACGCCGCCGGCTTGCCGCCGTCCTTGGCGTTCAGGATCCAGGAGGTCTTCCAGTCGCCGTCGATGTACTTGAGAAAGTCCGGCGTGCCCGCCTCGGTGACCAGCCGCCCCTCGCGGTGGGTGACCGCCTGCAGCCGGTTGGCGATGAGATCGATGTCGGTCCGGTAGCCTTCCAGGTCGGCCGGCGCGGGCGGGGCCGGCGGCGGAGCTTCGGCCACCGGCACCGCCGCCATCGCCGAATCGACCTCGTCGAGGGTCGGGCGGCGACCTCCGCAGGAGGCGGCGGTCACGAACAGCGAGAAGGGCGACGGAACGACGGAGCCGACGAAACGTCAAAGGCATACGCACTTAGCCAGGCGCGATGCGCGCCGTCAAGCTCAAGAAGCGGCCGGTGATCGTCCATCCGCTGCCGGCGCGGAACCCATTGATTGTGCCGACGAAGCCGTTGTCCTGCCGGTGCGACCGTGGTAGCTCCTTCGGTTCACGTGCGGATGCGAGACCTCCAGGGCCCCGTCGCCGCCTCGGCGTTCGCCGGGCTGCTGGGCGCCGGTCTGATCGACGTCCTGGTCACCGTCTTCCGCGCCGACGGCCCCGCCCCCTTCGGGCCGCTGCTGCTGCTGGCGATCGGGCTCTACGGCCTGGCCGGCCTGATCATCGGCGTGATTCTGACCGCCATGCAGAGCGCGGCCCTCGGCGCCCTGCCCGGCGGCTGGCCGGTGATTCGCTACGACGACGAGCGCGACCGCGAGATCGCCAGCCGGATCATCGCCGCGCTGGTGGGGGTGCTGGTGCTGGCGACCGCCACCGCCGTCGGCCAGCGACTGTTCGTCGGCAAGATGGCGAGCCAGAAGCTGGCGGCGATCGCCTCGGCGGGCATCGTCCTGCTGGCGTCACCGGTTGCGGGAGCCGTCGCGCTCGGGATCTACCCCACCGTCGCGCGCGCGATCGCCGAGCGGTTGCCGCGGCCGGGAAAGTTAGGCGCAACCGGCCTGCTGCTGCTGGTGCTCCTGGGCGGCGGCGTGCTCGCGGGCATCTTCGCGCTGTCGCGAGCCGACTGGCGTGTGCTGGACCTCGGGCCGCTGGTCGCGCTGGCGCTCGCCGCCGTGCTCGGCGCGGGACACGGTCTGTTCTGGTACCGCACCAAGCGCGGCACCACACTGGCCCGGCAGTTCAGCGCATCGGGCGACCGCGATCCGACTCGCGGTCGTCGCCGTGGTCGTCCTGTCGCTGGCCGTGGGCTCGCGGGTCCCCGAGTCGTCGGCGCTCTGGAAGGCGGTGACTGACGGCTCGCTCGGCTTGCGCCTGGGTACCACGCTGGCGCGCGCCTTCACCGATCACGACGGCGACGGGTTCTCCGCGCGTTTCGGCGGCGGCGACTGCGACGACACCCGCCCCGACGTCTACCCCGGCGCCGACGACATCCCCGGCGACGGCATCGACCAGAACTGCGAAGGCGGCGACGCCGTGGCCGTCGCCGAGCCCGCCGAACCCGAAGCGCCACCGCCACCGCCGCCCCCCGCGCACGGCGGCGGAGGCGCGAAGAGCAAGCCGCCCGCGGGCAGCCCCGCCGCGGGCGCCTTCAAGGGCAACATCCTCATCGTCACCATCGACGCGATCCGCGGCGGACCGACTGGGCGTGGCCGGCTACGGGCGGCCGCCGGGCCGCTCGCTGACGCCGACGCTCGACGCGCTGGCCAAGCGCGGCGCCTATTTCCGCCGCGCCTGGTCCGAGGCGCCCAACACGCCGCGCTCGTTCCCGTCGATCCTCACCAGCCGCTACCCGTCGGACATCGCCTGGGACAAGCCGACGGTGAACTACCCGAACCTGCTGCCGTCGAACGTCACCTTCTTCGAAGGGCTCGCGGCCGCCGGCTGGAAGAACATCGGCATCTTCTCGCACTTCTACTTCACCGCCGACCGCGGCATCAGCAAGTCGTTCGCCGAGTGGTCCGACGACGGCGCCGGCACGATCGCCGAGTCGAACAAGGACATCGCCTCGCCGCGCATCGTGCCGCGCGTGATCGATCGCCTGCGCAAGGCGGCGGCGCACAAGGAGCGCTTCGCGCTCTGGACGCACCTGTTCGAGCCGCACTCGAGCTACATGACGCACCCGGAGTTTCCGCCGAGGCTGTCGGGCGTGCCCGGCCTGATCGAGAAGTACGACTACGAGATCGCCTACGTCGACCTGTGGCTGAAGAAGCTGTTCGCGGCGCTGGACCAGCTGGGCCTGGCCGACGACACCGCGGTCGTGGTCATGGCCGACCACGGCGAGGCGTTCGGCGAGCACAAGATCTTCTTCCACGGCCAGGACCTGTTCGACGAGCAGCTGCGCGTGCCGCTGATCATCGCGATCCCGGGCCAGACGCCGCGCGTGTTCGAGGACCAGGTGTCGCTGGTCGACGTCGGCCCGACGCTGCTGGATCTGGTCGGCGCGCCGATCCCGCCCAGCTTCCGCGGCAAGAGCCTGCTGCCGCGCATCCGCGGCGACGAGCGGCCGCCGCGGCCGATCTTCTCCGAGCTCATGCCCGCGACCGCCTGGCCGCATCACGCCGTCGATGATGGTCGACGGCAAGTACAAGGTCATTCACCGCATCAGCGACCGCCGCTGGGAGATGTACGATCTCGCCAGCGACCCGGGAGAACACCGCAATCTGGCCGAGGCGCCGCCGCACCGCGCGACGTTCGAATCGCTCCGTGGCAAGCTGGTGCGCTTCGAGGAGCGCAAGCGATGAGCCACGGACCACCGGAGACCCCGCGTCTGACCGTCGACGCGATCATCGAGATCTTGCCCAACTCCCCGGCCGGCGGACCGGCCGGGTTGCACGACGGCGGAGCGGCATCGTTCTCGTGCGCCGCAAGTTCACGCCGCTCGGCTGGGCGCTGCCCGGCGGCTTCGTCGACATCGGCGAGACCGTGGCCACGGCGGCGCGGCGCGAGGCGCTCGAGGAGACCGGCCTCGACGTCGAGATCACCGAGCTGCTGGGCGTCTACTCGGACCCCAAGCGCGATCCGCGCGGCTTTCACACCGTGGGCATGGTCTTCATCGCGCGCGCGAGCGGCCAGCCGAAGGGCGGCGACGACGCTGCCGAGGCGCGCATCTTCCCCGTCGACGCGCTGCCGTCCGACATCCCCTTCGATCACCCGCTGATCATCGAGGACTACCGCCGGTATCGCAGGGGATTGGGGCGCCCGCCGGTCGGTCGCTGACCGGCGCCCCCACCGCAGCGCCGAGCGCCCGCGCCGGCGGCGCCACCGATGACGCCTCGCCGGGACCAGCGCGGCCTCGGCCGCGGCGCGGCGCTCGGGCGGCGTCCGATCCAGCACATAGGCGAGGACCGAGCGCCAGTTCCCCGCGCCCGGGTCGCGCCGCATGCACGCGATTGCGCGGCCCCACGCCGCGTCGCCCGCCTCGTCGCGCCAGCGCGCCGCGCGCAGCCAGGCCGCGCACGACTGGCGCACCTGCCCCACCCGCTCCCAGACGACGCGCGGCGCGGACCAGCCCCTGGTACCGATCCGGCGTGAAGTAGACCAGGTCGACGAGCTTGCGCTCGGCGCCGCCGATGCGGCCGGCGAGGCCGTCGATCTCCGCCGTCAGCTCGAGCACGTCGGTCGACGTCGGATCCTCCTCGAGCAGCAGCTCAGCCCAGCGACGCGAGCGATCGCCGGGCGCCAGCAGCGCCGCCCGCGAATCGGTGGCGCCGGGCGGGAGCGGGCGCACCTCGAGCAGCGGGATGAGGCGCGTCGAGACCGCAGCGCTGCCGACGACCCAATTGTCGAGCTCCGACGCATTGTCGGGCGGTCGCGCGTCGGCGGGCGCCAGCGGCGCATCGAGCAGCGCGTTGGCCAGGCGCTCGGTGTCGGTGGCTCCCGGGCGGAGCGGCGTCGCTTCCGACGGCGCCGAGCCCGGACCGGCGCCGGCGAGCAACGCCTGCAAGCGGTCGGCGAGCGGGCGCACTCTCTCCTGGCGAGCGGCCCGCCACGCCCGCGCGAGCGCCGCCCGTCGTATCGTCGGATCGGTCTCGCTCACGCCCGCGGCGGCGCCACCGGCAAGATAGATCTCGGCGAACGGCGGTACCGCGCGCAGCGGCAGTTCCAGCACCGCGCGCTCGGCGACGCCCGGCTCGACGCGCGCCGGTGGCTCGGCGGTGGCCGCCAGCCGGAAGTCGGTGTCGGCCGCGCCCAGCGACGCGGCGATCTCGTACGCCTCGCGCGCGCGGGTGACGTCGCCCACCGACAGCCAGGCGTCGCCGCCGTCGCGCTCAGCCGCAGCGTGCACCCGCGCCAGCGCCCGCGCGCGCGCCGGCGCCAGCTCCTCGAGCTCGCGCAGATCCTCGCAAGCGGGAACTGCGCGCCCCAGCGCCAGCAACTCGCGCGCGCGCTCCTCCAGCAACGGAACGACGCGCTCCCGCTCGTCGGCCTTGAGGCGCTCGGCGCGAGCGATGGTGTCGAGCGCCCTGAGCTCCAGCGCCGGGTGGCCCGCCGCGCGCTGCGCGACCGCCAGCGCGCGCAGCGACGGGATCGACGGCGCCTCGGTGGTCGCTGGGATCGACGGCCGACCGTCGAGCGGCGCGCCCATGCTCCAGGGCGGAAACGCGCACCCTGCCCCGCTGACCGCAGCGCCGAAGAGCGCGACAACGATCCAACCGGACTTCAACATGGGAACCCTCGGAGGGTTAGCTCTGCACGCGGCACCCCCACGCCACCCTCCCCACCCCGTCACACCTCCCTCCGCGCGGCCATGGAGATCGTCCCGGTCACTCCGGCCGCGAACACGCCGACCAGCAGCGAGAGGTACTGCAAGCCCACCGGCTCGCCCCACACCGCCGGTACGATCACGGCGAGCGCCGCCGGCGCCAGCGCGATCGGCCACCAGAGGAGACCGCGCCCGCGCCCCGCCCAGATGAGCAGCACCGTGAGCACGATCGATGCGGCGAGCGCGCCCCAGCGCAACGCCGGGCGCAAGAACTCCGACAGCGCGTGATCGTTGGCGGCGCCGCCCACCGCGACCGCGTCGAGGCGCAGCGCTCCGGGCATCTCCGGCGCGACCGGTATGCCGACCACCGACCCCATCGCTTCCCGCGTGGCGCTGCGCACTTCGTCGGCGAGCATACCGTCAGTCGGCAGGTCGGCGCCGTAAAGCATCGCCCGGAAGTTAATCCGAGCAGCCGCGCGCTGGCGAACAAACGCGAGGCGTGGCTGGATCGCAGCGGCGAGCTCGATCACACGATCTTCCCCGAGCTGCGCTCCCAGCTGTGCCATCAACGTCCGGCGCAGATCGTTGATGCTCGCGTCGACGCTGGCCGTTCCAATCTCGTCCGCGAGCCTCGTCCGCTCCGCCGCCGTGAGCGCGATTGCGCCCGACGGGTGGCCGCCCTGGGCGAAATCGCGCACGACCGCGGCGATCTCCAGCTTGAGCTTGTCGAGATCGGCCGCGGGCAGCACAGCGGCCTGGCGCGTGATGCGCTCCACCGAGGCGATCTCGCCGGCGTTGAGCGGGCGTCCCGAGCGCGCGCAGATCCGGAGGATCCGTTCGCGCGCATCGCCGGCGAGCACGCCCTTGCCCAGAAGGCGCGTCGCGCGCGGCAGGTGCGGATCGTCGAGGTCGACCTCGATGAGGGCGCCGCGCAGCTCGGTGCGCACGTACTGCTCGAGCCGATCGTAGATCGCCAGCCGATCGGCCGGCGGGTCGTCGTCGAACCGCACCACGACCAGCCCTTCGCGGTGGTCGGGCGCCAGCTCGAGCGCCACCGCCGGATCGCCGCGCGCCTGGTCGAGCAGCACACCGATCGCGCCCGCCGACTCGGGCACGCGGCTCACGTCGCCGCCGCCGAGCGCGATCCCGAAGAAGAGATCCGCCGCCGACCAGGCGCTGTCGACGCCGGGCTGCGCGCGCAGGAAGTCGGCCAGGCGGCGCACCTCGCGCAGCACCGCCGGACGCTCGAAGTCGCCGCGCACGCTGACGAACAGGAACGGCGTGCGCTGCCATTGCTGCGTGCCGATGCGCGCCTGCGGCGCCAGCCACACCGCTGCGACGACCAGCGCAACGGCGAACGCGATCGCGATCGCGGGCGGCCGAGGCGCCAGGCGCCGCGCCAGACCGTCGACGGTCGCGGGACGATCGCCGGCGAGGCCGATCACCGCAGCGAGCGCGGCCGCCGCAGACGCGCGCCAGGCGACACCGCGCACCGGAGCGACCGCGCACAGGATCAGCAACGCCGCCGCGCCGACCGCCGCGCCCGCGAGCACCAGCGGCCGGCGCCCGGGCGGGTAACGCCTGCGTCCCGACGGGGCGCGCAATCGCGGCAGCCAGCGTCCGAGCGCCAGCGCCAGCAAGACACACGCGCCGGCGACGACCGCCGCGCCCCAGCGAGAGGCGGCGTCGCCGGGCTCGGGCCAGAGCGCGTCGCCGCCGGCGCGAACGCCCGACGCATAGAGCAGCTGCAGCCCCGACGACGCGATGGCGCGCTCGACCGGAACACGGACCGCGCCGCGCGCGACCAGATTGGGGTCGACGTCGACCAAGAAGCGCACGCGGCTGCCGTCGGGTGCCAGGAACCAGCCGAGCGCGTCGGCACGGCGCACGACGCGCTGGCGCACCGCCTCGTCGTCGCCTTCGCTGCCGCCCCGCTCGAGCACGCGGCGCACGCTGACGCGGCCGCGGCCGTCGACCGCCAGATCGGCGAGCTGGGCGGGGCCGAACACGCGCCGCACGCCCGGAATGCGCCGCAGCTCCTCCTCGGCGACCGCGATGGCGCGCCGATTGTCGAGCGCGAAGGCATTGTTGACCTCGACTGAGATCTCGAACAGCGACTCCTGATCGAACCGCGCCGCGACCTCGCGCCCGCGCGCGACCGCGGGGCTGTCGAGCGGCGCCCAGCCGAACGTGCCGGCGGCGCGCGCGAAGCCCGACGCCAGCAGCAACCCGCCGCCGGCGCACGCCAGAGCCGCGCATGCCCGGGCGATGGATCTCACGGATCGACAGTATCACCGCACGAAGGTGGCCGCGCGCGCGGTGACGATCGTGCGCTCGATCTGCGCGTCGTCGAGGATCCCCGCGCGCGACAGCAGATCGTACTCGTAGCGCAGGTGGGTGTTGAGCAGGTACGGACCGTCGGTGTTGATGGTGAATCGCACGCCGGCCTGCTCGAACGTGCGCAGCGCCGAGCCCAGCTCGACCAGGTCGGCGACCGCGTGCGTGCGCAGGTTCGAGCTCGGGCAGATCTCGAGGATCGTCCCCGCCTCGACCAGCTTGCGCACCGCCTCTTCGCTGCGCGCGGCGGCGATGCCGTGGCCGATGCGCGACGGGCGCCAGCTTCTCCAGCACCGCGAGCACGCCGGGCACCGCGGTGTACGCGGTCTCGCCGGTGTGCACCGTCGTGCCGAGCCCGGCGGCGCGCGCGCGCTCGAAGAGATCGCGGTAGCCTTCGACGTACTCGCCGAGCTCGAGGGTGTGCATCTCCGGCCCCGCGAGGTCGATGCCGACCACGCCGCGCGACCGGTACTTCACCGCCTTCTTCACCAGGATCTCGTTCAGCTCCAGCGAGAACTCGCGCGCGAGGCAGAAGATCAGCCCCGCGCGCACGCCGTACTCGAGGCAGGCGCGGTCCATCCCGCGCAGCGCCGCGTGGATGATGTGGTCGAGGTCGCGCTCGCCGCCCAGGTTGCGCTTCATCGGATTGAAGCGCAGCTCGATCAGCGAGACGTTGCTCGAACGAAACTCCTTGCCGATGATCTCGTAGACCGAGCGCTCGATCGCCGCCGGCGACGACTGAATCTTCTCGGTCCACTGGTGCAGGATCGCCAGGTAGTCGCCGAGCGAGCTGACCTTGTCGGGCGCGGCCGTGACCAGGTCGCGGAACTCCCAGTAGGTCTGGACCGGTAGCTTGAAGCCCTGCTCGTGCGCGATCGACCAGAGGATGTGCGGCGCGACCGCGGCTCCGACGTGAATGTGTAGGTCGGCCAGCTCGACGTGCGGATCCAGCATCCCCATTCATTGTAGCGGAGACGAGGCCGACTCGCCCGTGTCCGCAATGTGACAACGGCCATCTGCAGCGATCCGCGCCGTCGATTACGGTTCGGAGCCGGACGCCGCCGACTTGGCGCCGTTCTTGACGTGGCCGCTGCGATTGAGAAGGCTGCGCAGCTCTTGGCCCGGCGAGAACGTGATGGTCGACTGTCGCCGGGATGACGATCGGGTCGCCGGTCTGCGGGTTGCGCACCGTGCGCTCGCCGCGCCGCCGCTTCGAGAACGTCCCGAACCCGGGATAGGTCAGCTTGGCGACGGCGTTCCGCGTGACCTTGGTGCGGATGAAGTAGTCGCCCATCTCCAGGAACACAGCGTCGACGATCTGACCGACCGTCTTCTTCGTGAGGCCGCGAGGAAGATGCTTCTTCCCGTGGACGCGCTCGATGAGCTCTGCCTTGGTCATTTACGGCCCCCTCGGGTTTCCGGCCAAACGGGGCGCTAGACTACGGATTCGGGTTTAGGGTGTCAACGACACGACGCCGAAAGATCCGCGGCGATTTACGCGAAAAACAAGACGAAACGCGCGCGCAATCTAACCCCGGTTGCTCACAGCGAAATGGCGCGCGCCGCCCACCATCTTTCGGCGCCACCGGGCTCGTGGCGCTTTGTTCCGTCGGGTGAACGGAGGTATTCTAAGGCGGAGGGGACCATGACCGCGCCCGCCAAGGTGACCTACGTCAGTCTCAGCGCCGACAACCCCGAGGTGCGCGCCGGCTTCGACGCGGCGATCGCGGCCGTCGCCGGCCAGCTCGGCGCAGACGCACCCGATGCGCATCGCCGGCGCCGCGCGGCAGGCGTCGTCGACGACGGACAGCCTGAGCCCGGCCGACACGCGCGTCGTCGTGGCGCGCGTGCGCCAGCGGCACCGCGGCCGACGTCGACGACGCGGTCGCCGCGGCGCGCGCCGCCTTCCCGGCCTGGAGCCGCACGCCCTGGACCGAGCGCGCGCGGCTGATCGAACGTGCGGCCGACATCATCCGCGAGCGGCGCTACGAGCTGTCGGTCTGGCTGATCTGGGAGATGGGCAAGAACCGCGTCGAGGCGCTGGGCGAGATCGAGGAGACCGCCGATCTCCTCACCTACTACGCCGCAGCAGATGCGCGAGAACGGCGGCTTCGTGCGCGAGATGGACAAGCTGGCGCCGACCGACCGCAACACAGCGTGCTGCGGCCGTACGGCGTCTGGGCGGTGATCGCGCCCTGGAACTTTCCCTACGCGCTCATGGGCGCGCCCGCGGCGGCGGCGCTGCTGACCGGCAACACCGTCGTGATGAAGCCGTCGTCGGAGACGCCGCTGTCGGCGCTCAAGCTGTGCGAGATCTTCGAGGAGGCGGGCCTGCCGCCCGGGACCATCAGCTGCGTCACCGGCGGCGGTCGCACCGTCGGCGACGACGCTGGTCATGCACCCCGACGTCGACGGCCTGACCTTCACCGGCTCGTTCGACGTCGGCTTCAAGCAGCTCTACCAGCGCTTCTCGACGCGCTACCCGAAGCCGTGCATCGTCGAGATGGGCGGCAAGAACCCGGCGATCGTCATGGACAGCGCCGACCTCGACCGCGCCGTGCAGGGCGTCCACCGCTCGGCCTTCGGCATGAACGGGCACAAGTGCTCGGCCTGCTCGCGCGTCTACGTGCACCGCGCGATCGCCGACGAGTTCCTGCGCCGGCTCGAGCGCGCCGACCAACGAGACGCGCATCGGCGACCCGCTCGCGCCCGAGACCTTCGTCGGCCCGCTGGCGACGCGCGCCAGCTACGACGACTACCAGCGCTACGTCGGCGCTCGGCCGGGCAAGGCGCGGTGCGCGCCGGCGGCGAGGTGCTGCGCGGCGACGCGTTCGCGCACGGCTACTTCGTGCGGCCGACGATCCTGACCGGCCTGCCGCCGCGATCACGCGCTCATGGCGCGAGGAGCTGTTCGTGCCGATCGTCGCCGTGCAGGCGGTCGGCAGCCTCGACGAGGCGCTGGAGCTGGCGAACGACACCACGTTCGGGCTGACCGCCGGGCTCTTCAGCCGCAAGCAGGACGAGATCGACGCGTTCCTGGACCGCATCGAGGCCGGCGTGGTCTACGTGAACCGCGCCGCCGGCGCGACCACCGGCGCCTGGCCCGGCGTGCAGCCGTTCGGCGGCTGGAAAGGCAGCGGCTCGACCGGCAAGAACATCGGCGGGCACTACACCATTCAGTGCTACCTGCGCGAGCAGAGCCGGACGGTGGTCGAGTGACGCTCGCGGAAGCGCCAGATGACCGTCGCGGCCGCCGAGGCCGACGCCAACCAGCTGGCGCGCCAGGCGCTGGCCGGGCAGCCGATCACCATCGTCACCGAGCCGCCCGGCCCGCTGGCGCGCGCGATGATCGCGCGCGAGCGTCCCGTTCGTGTCGCCGTCGCTGGTCGACTGCTATCCGCTGGCGGTGCGGCGCGCGAGCGGCTGCATGGTCGAGGACCTCGACGGCAACATCTACCTCGACTGCGAGGCCGGCGTGGCGACCGCGTCGACCGGCCACTGCCACCCGGCGGTCGCGGCGGCGATCGCCGAGCAGGCGCAGGTGCTGATCCACATCTGCGGCACCGACTTTCACTACCCGGGCTACGGCGCGCTGTGCGAGCGGCTCGCGGCGCTGGCGGCGCGCGCGTTCGCGCCGCTGCGCGGCGGCGGCAGCGAGGGCTGGCAGACGCTTCCTCACCAACTCCGGCACCGAGGGCGTCGAGGCGGCGATCAAGCTCGGCCCGCTACGCCACCCAGCGCTCGCACCTGATCGCGTTTCGCGGCGGCTTTCACGGCCGCACGCTGGGCTCGCTGTCGCTGACCGCGAGCAAGGCGAAGTACCGCAAGCACTTCGGGCCCGCTGCTGCCGGGCGTGCACCACGCGACCTACGGCGTCGCCGACAGCGTCGAGAACGAGCTGTTCGCGCACACCGTCGCGCCCGAGGACGTCGCCGCGATCGTCGTCGAGCCGGTGCAGGGCGAAGGCGGCTACGTCGTGCCGCCCGCCGACTTCCTGCCGCGCCTGCGCGCGATCTGCGACGCGCACGGCATCCTGCTGGTGTTCGACGAGGTGCAGACCGGCATGGGCCGCACCGGCAAGATGTTCGCCGCCGAGCACTTCGGCGTCGTGCCCGACATCATCGTGCTGGCCAAGGGGATCGCCTCGGGCATGCCGCTCGGCGCGATGATGGCGCAAGAAAGAGCTCATGACCTGGCCGGCCGGCAGCCACGGCTCGACGATCGCCGGCAACCCGGTCTGCATCGCGGCGGCGATGGCGACGATCGATCTGCTCGAAGGCGGGCTGGTCGACAACTCGGCGCGCGTCGGGCGCGCTGCTCAAGGACGAGCTGACGGCGAGCCTGGCCGGACAACCGGCGGTCGAGGAGGTGCGCGGCCTGGGCCTGATGATCGGCGTCGAGATGCGCACGCCCGAGCTGGCCGACGCGGTCGCGCAGCTCTGCTTCCGCCGCGGCCTGCTCGTGCTCGAGTGCGGGAAGAAGGCGATCCGCTTCGCCCCTCCCCTGATCCTCTCCGAGGCGCAGGCGGCGGTGGCGGCGCGAGGTCTTCGCGCAGGCCTGCACCGACGTCGCGCGAGACGCGCGGCCGTGAGCGCGCGACGGCGACCCCGCGCGCCCGCTGGCGGCGCAGCAGGCCGAGCGCGTCTTCTACACCTGGTCGGCGCAGAACGCCGCCGTGCCGCTCGAGATCGTCGTCGGGCGCGGGCGCGCGCTTCCAGACCGCCGACGGCGCGCGCTGGTTCGACCTCGGCAGCATGACCTGGAACGCCAACCTCGGGCACGGTCACCCGCGCATGCGCCGCGCGCTCGCCGCCGCCGCCGAGCGCGGCCTGCTCGCCTACCCGACCTCGGTCTTCCCCGACAAGGCGCGCGCGGGCCGAGCTGCTGGTCGAGGTCGCGCCGCCCGGGCATGGCCAAGAGCTTCATCTGCCTGTCGGGCGCCGAGGCCAACGAGAACGCGGTGAAGATGGCGCGCCTCGTCACCGGGCGGAAGAAGGTCGTCGCGCGCACGCGCAGCTATCACGGCGCGACGCTGGCGATGCTGTCGCTGTCGGGCGATCCGCGGCGCGAGCGGTTCGAGCCCGGGCTGCCCGGCGTGGTGCGCATGGCCGACCCGTACTGCTTTCGCTGTCCGTTCGGCAAGCAGCCGTCGAGCTGCGCACACGAGTGCGCCGAGGATCTCGAGACCGCGCTCGCTGCGCGAGGGGCCCGAGACCGTCGCCGCGGTGATCCTCGAGGGGGTCGTCGGCGCCAACGGCGTCTTCGTGCCGCCCGCCGGCTACTGGAAGAAGATCCGCGCGATCTGCGATCGCCACGGCGTCCTGCTGATCGCCGACGAGGTGCTGTCCGGCTTCGGGCGCACCGGCCGCTGGTTCGCCGTCGACCACGACGGCGTGACGCCCGACCTGCTGACCGTCGCCAAGGGCGTGACCGGCGGCTACGCGCCCGGCGGCGCGGTCGTCGTCACCGAGCGCATCGCGCGCCACTTCGACGACGAGGTGCTCTGGTGCGGCCTGACCAGCTACGCGCACCCGCTCACCTGCGCGGCGATCGTCGCCGCGATCGAGACCCTGCCGCGACGAGCGCCTGGTCGAGCACGCCGCCGCGCTCGGCGACTGGCTGGGGCCGCGGCTGCGCGACCTTCGCCGCCGCGCGCCCGTACATCGGCGACGTGCGCGGCGTCGGGCTGCTGTGGGCCTTCGAGCTGTGCGCGCCGGGGTCTCGCCACGAGCCCGCCTCTGCGGCTACCATGGCGCGGCTGGCGGCGCGCGCTGCGCGCGCCACCACCTGCACATGCACAAGCGCGACAACCTCCTCTACTTCGCGCCGCCGCTGGTGATCGCGCGCGACGAGATCGACGAGGCGCTGGTGGCGCTGGGCGCCGCGCTCGACGAGGCGCACGCGGTGAAGTCCAAGGTCTACCCGAACGTCGACGCCGCGCTCGACGGGCTCACCGACGGCATGTCGATCATGTCGGGCGGCTTCGGCCTGTCGCGGCAACGCCGAGGCCTGCATCGAGGCGATCGCCCGCCGCGGCGTCAAGGGGCTGACCATCATCAGCAACAACTGCGGCAACCAGGGCCAGGGGCTGGCGGTGCTGCTGAAGAACCGCCAGGTGCGCAAGGTGATCTGCAGCTTCATCGGCGGCAACCCGGATCTCGCCGAGCAGTACCTGGCCGGCGAGGTCGAGGTCGAGCTCAACCCGCAGGGCACCTTCGCCGAGCGCATCCGCGCCGGCGGCGCCGGCATCGGCGGCTTCTTCACGCCGACCGGGCGTCGGCACCATGGTCGCCGAGGGCAAGGAGACGCGCGTGATCGACGGCCGCCTGCACGTGTTCGAGAAGCCGCTGCGCGCCGATCTGGCGATCGTGCGCGCCGCCGTCGGCGATCACTTCGGCAACCTGCGCTTCTACCGCACGTCGCGCAACTTCAACCCGCTGATGGCGATGGCGGGCAAGCTGACCGTCGCCGAGGTCGACCGCCTCGTGCCGACCGGCGCGCTCGATCCCGACGACGTTCACCTGCCCGGGCTGTTCGTGCAGCGGATCGTCCACGTGCCCGAGCACAAGAACGTGATCGAGTTCCGCACCACGCGCGACGGAGTCGAAGCAAGCCATGAGCTGGTCGCGCGACGACATGGTCCAGCGCGCGGCCGCCGAGATCGCCGACGGCCAGATCGTGAACCTCGGCATCGGCCTGCCGACCGAGGTCGCCAACTTCATCCCCGCGGGCGTCGACGTCTTCCTGCACTCGGAGAACGGCCTGCTCGGCATGGGTCCGTTCCCGCTCGACGAGCGAAGTCGACGCCGCAGCTGATCAACGCCGGCAAGCAGACCGTGACCGCGCTGCCCGGCGCCAGCATCTTCGATTCGGCGCTGTCGTTCGCGATGATCCGCGGCGGCCACGTCGATCTCGCGATCCTGGGCGGGCTCGAGGTCGCCTGCAACGGCGACCTCGCCAACTGGACGGTGCCCGGCAAGATGATCACCGGCATGGGCGGCGCGATGGATCTGGCGGCGGGCGCGCGCCGCGTGGTCGTGCTGCAGAGCCACGCCTCCAAGGACGGCAAGTCCAAGCTGGTCACGGCGCTGACCCTGCCGCCGACCGCGCTCGGCTGCGTCGCGCGCGTGATCACCGAGCTCGGCGTGTTCGACATCGGCGGCGATCACTTCCGCTGCGTCGAGCGCGCCCCCGGCATCGACGACGCGCAGATCGCGCGCAGCACCGGCGCGCCGGTCCGGTTCTGAGGCCCAGCTGCCGGCCGTGCCGAATGGCTAGGGATCCTTGGTCAGCTGGACTGTCCGGATGTCGCCATTGACCGGCGACGCACTGCCGGCGCCCGTGGTTCCCGCCGCCCTTCGGACGGCCGGTCCCGAACGGCAGGCACGAGGCGATCTGTGGATCGAAGTCGGCTTCCCAGGCGCTGATGATCACCGCGATGGCCCAGGCGCGCGCGCGGCACGACCCGCGAGCGGCGAGCGCGCGGTCGGCGATCGGTTCGCGGCTGGCGCGCCGGAGCACGACGTCGACGGCGTCGCCGGCCCCGCAGGTCAGCACTGCATCGTATCGCTCCGGCGGGGCTGCTTCCGACAGCGGTTCCGGCGGGTGTCGATTCACCAGCCGCCGCAGCTAGTACCGCGTCTCGCGCCCGCACTGCGGCCCCGCCACCCGATAAAATCTGCGCTGCGTTCGATCGCTGGCGACTCCCGATGAGCAGGAGGAACCGCATGACCCGTTCATCGGCCATCGTCGTCGTGTTCACGTTCACATTCATGCTCTCGCTGTCGCTCTCGCACGCGGTGCCACCGGCGACGCCAGCGCAACTCAGCCGCGCACCGTCGCAGGCCGCCGGCGCCAACTTGCTGGTCAACCCAGGCTTCGATGGCGCGTCGCTGCGGCCGTGGAGCGTCAACATCGCGTCGACGTCGATCGGCCGCTCGGCACGCACGAAGGGCGAGCTCTGCCTGGAGATCGAGCACGCCGCGCCTCGCCGCACCGACGTGGTCGTGCGCCAGAGCCCGATCGCGATCCAGGCCGCGCACCGATATCAGGTCCGCTTCCGCGCGCACGCGAGCGCGCCGACGCGGCTGCGCGCGCGTATCGGCAAGATGGGCGCGCCCGACAGCGAGATCTGGTCGGCGATCGCCTCCGCCGACGGCACCGCCGCCACCTACACCGCCAGCTTCGACGCCACCGCCGACGAGGAGAACGCCGAGCTGGTGTTCGAGCTCGGCGGCGACCTGCTGGGCGGCACCCCGGTCAGCGCCTGTCTCGACGACGTCGAGATCAACGACCCGAAGTTCGAGCCGCCGCGCGAGCGCGCCGCGGCGGCGCCACCGCGCGTGCGCGTCAACCAGGTCGGTTACCTGCCGTCGTCGGCCAAGATCGCCGCGGTGCTGGCGGACGGCACGGCGCCGCTCGACTGGCAGCTCCTCGATCGAAAGGGCCGGGTCGTCGCCACCGGAAAGAGCCGCCCCTTTGGCGAGGACGCCGCTGCCGGCGAGCCGGTGCACCAGATCGACTTCTCGTCGGTGACCGTCGCGGGCGACGGGTATCGGCTGCGCGTCGGCGACGACGAGAGCGCGCCGTTTGCCATCGGCGCCGGCGTCTACCACCGCATGAAGTACGACGCGCTGGCGTTCTTCTACCTGCAACGCAGCGGTGTCCCCATCGAGATGCCCTACGCCGGCAGCGAAGCCTACGTGCGCCCGCCCGGACATCCCGGCGACAAGAGCGTCGCCTGCGCGCCCGAAGCGCCCTGCTCCTATCGGCTGGACGTGAGCGGCGGTTGGTACGACGCCGGCGATCACGGCAAGTACGTGGTCGACAGCGGCTTCGCCGTCTGGATGCTGCAGAACCAGTACGAGACGCTGTCGCGCTTTGGCAAGACCGCGCGCGACTTCGCCGACGGGACGATGAACATCCCCGAGCGCAAGAACGGCAGGCCCGATCTGCTCGACGAGGCGCGCTTCAATCTAGAGTTCATGCTGCGCATGCAGGTGCCGGCGGGGCAGCCGCACGCCGGCATGGCGCACCTCAAGGTCCACGACAACCGCTGGACGCCGATCCCGACCCTTCCCGACCAGGACCCGACGCCGCGCTACCTGCGGCCGCCCACGACGGCCGCGACGCTGAACCTCGCGGGGGCGGCGGCGCAGGCCGCGCGCATCTGGCGGACGCTCGATCCCGCCTTCGCCGCGCGTTGTCTGACGCGCCGCCGAGACCGCGTTCACTGCGGCGCTCGCGAACCCGCGGATGATGTCCGAGCGCGACACGCCGGGCGGCGGCACCTACGCCGACGGCGAGATCGACGACGAGCTCTACTGGGCCGCCGCCGAGCTCTACATCACCACCGGCAAGCCCACCTACAAGGCCGAGATCGATCGCTCGCGCTTCGCCAGCAACGGCGCCGGCGACGCGGCGTCGCTGACCGCGCTGCAGCTCATGAACTGGGACCACGTCGCGGGGCTGGGGATGTTGAGCCTGCTGGTGGCGCCAAGCGCGCTGCCGGAGAGCGAGACCGCGACGCTGCGCCGCCGGCTCACGACGGCGGCGGAGCGGCTGCGCACCTTCATCGATCGGCGCGGCTACCGCATGCCGCTGCCGTCGGATCGGGTGTACGTGTGGGGCTCCAACGTCGGTGTGCTCGACGCCGGGATCGTCCTCGGCATGAACTACTACCTGACGCACGACCCGCTGTCGGCCCGCGCCGCGATCGACTGCCTGGACTACCTGCTCGGCCGCAATCCGCTGGCGCAGAGCTACGTCTCCGGCTACGGCGCGCGCGCGATGCGCAACCCGCACCACCGGGTGTGGGCGCACCTGAAAAATGCGTCGCTGCCCGAGGCGCCGCCCGGCGCGATGGCCGGCGGCCCCAACTCGATGATGCAGGATCCGTACATCCGCGCGCTCGGCAAGACCGGTTGCCCGCCGCAGACCTGCTACGTCGACAACACCGACTCGTATTCGACCAACGAGGTCGCGATCAACTGGAACGCGTCGCTGGCGTGGCTGGCAGCCTTCGCGGACGACCTGGCGCGGGCGCGCTGAAGTCGACGAAGAATTCGCGCCTCATTCGTTGATCAAACATGAAGCGCATGAAGCTCAGTTGCGGCTTCGTCGTCGACGCGTCTCGGCGCGACGCGTGCGGTGCTGGTGGCGCTGGCCTTGCTCGGGCTTGGCCAGCGCGCGACCGCCGCCGAGATCGAGGCCCAGGCCACCCCCGAACAGTCGTTCTCGGTGACGGGCGGTCTGGTGGCGGCTCACCTTGTCGGCGAACGCCGAGCTCCAGACGCGCTGGGGTCCCGTGGCCGCGGTGGGCGTCGGCGAGAGAAATGGTCTTGCCGTCAACGCCTACGTCGGCGAGACGGTGCGCCTTCATTCTTCCGGCTGGGCATTGCGCCCGGGATTTCGCTTCGTCCGATCCTGGCAAAACGTCGCCGCCTGCCCGGCGGGTTGCACGTTCGACTTCTACGTCGGCGAGATCGGGCTGCGCTATCGAGGGCCAACGGGCTTCCTCTTCGAATTCGCGGTGCCGCTGTTCGGCTGGATTCCGGTCGGGCCGGACGCGGGCGAGACGCAGCCGCATCCGAAGCTGTACACCATCGCCACCGGCAGAGCTGATGTTCGTCAGCACGGTGCTCTTCGGCTTCACGTTCGATCTCTGAGCACCAGGGATTCGAGCGCGCGCGCCGAGACCGCCGCGTGACGCTCGAGGAGCGCGGCGAACGCCCGCTGCCGATCGATCTTGGCGCGCATCCAGTCCGCGAAGGCAGCGCGATCGAACGCTGCCGGTTCGTGGGGTGCGGCGGGCAGCTCACGCAGCGACCGCATCAAGACGGCGGCACGTTCGGCCGCGTCGGCCATGTCTCGGTAGGCGGCGGCGACGCGCAGCACTCCCTCGTGCTCGGCGCGCGCCGCGGGCGATGCCGTCCCAACCCAGCTCGCGTGCACCTCCAGGTTGAGCGCGACGTGGCGCATGAGATCGCGCCAGGCCTCCGGGACCTCGGCGCTGGCCGCTATCTCCGCGCCGCAGGTCGGCGCGTCACTTCTCGACGGGCTCGGTCATCGGGTCCTCCTGTTTGACGATAACGCTCGCGGGCGCCGTGCGTGACGGCGGGCTCGTTGCGCATCCGTTTCTCCCCACCATCGCCCCGCAGTGCTAGGTTCGCGTGGGCTCATGGAACAGCGTCGCGGATCGGGGCGAGAGCGCGGCACGAGGTGGCACCTGGTCGCCGCCGCTATCGCGCTCGCGGGCGCGATCCCGGCGTGTGACTCGCGTCCCCTCCCGCTTGCTCCGCCCTCGGGCACCGGCGCGGGCGGCGCACCGGGCGCGGGCGGTAAACCGGGCACGGGCGGAACGCTGGGCACGGGCGGCGCGCTGTCCGGCGCCGGCGGCACGGCCGGAGCTGGTGCGGGCGGCGCGTGCGGCTCGCCGGCCTGCACGCCCGGGACCATCCAGGAGTTCCCCCTGTCCCCGCGAATGCCATACGGCGTTCCCCACGGAATCACTGCCGGTCCCGACGGCAACCTCTGGTTCACCGAACGCCAGGGCGATGCGATCGGCCGCATCACCACCAGCGGCGTGATCACCGAGTTCCCGGTGATAGCGCTCTCTCACCCGACCGAGATCGTCGCCGGCCCCGACGGACACCTCTGGTTCACCCTGCCCGGCATCAACGCGATCGGGCGCATGGCGATCGACGGAACGCCGCAAGCGTTCGTCCTCCCCACACCCAACAGCACACCGGCGGGGATCGCCGCCGGCCCTGACGGCCACGTCTGGTTCACGGAGATGAATACGAGCCAGGTAGGCTACTTCCTCCCCGCCGGCGAGCTCACCGAGTACCCGACACCAACGCCCGGCGCGATGCCCTCCGGCATCGTCGCCGGCAAGGACGGCAACATCTGGTTCACCGAGCCTGGGGTCGCAAGCATCGGCGTGATCTCGCCCAGCAGCGGCGATGTGCGCGAGATACCCGCCGGCTTCGCCGCTCATGGTCTGGCGCTGGGGGGCGACGGCAACGTCTGGTTCACCGTGCCCGGCGGCGAGCAGGTCGGCACCATCACCGAGAACGGCTCGGCCACGCTGTTCGCGTCACTCACGATGCTCGGACACCTCCCCTGGGCGATCGCGCGCGGACCGCGCGGCGAGCTCTGGTACACGCGCGAGCTCGACACCGACCGGACCGGCGAGCTCACCCGCCTCGCTCTCGATGGCAACCAGAAGCAGTTCACCCTCAGCCACCTGAGTCCCGGTATCGCGGGGTTGGTGTCGGGGGTGACCACCGGGCCCGACGGCGCCATCTGGTTCACCGAATCATCCGACGACGCCATCGGACGGTTGGTGCCGCCCTAAAGCATCGACCCGTCGATCCAAGCGACGCGGATTCGTGGCACAAAGGAGGCAATGGGCGGCATTGTACTGGCGCTGATCGCGGCCATGGAGATCCAGATCCCCGGGGGCTGCCCGCGGCTCGCCGACGTTCAGCGGCACCTGGCCCCGCTGTTGGCGCCGGGCTTCGACGCTCGCACCCAGGACCGGGCGCTGGTCGCCGAGGGCGGCGACGGCGGGGTGACCGTGATGCTGGCGCGCGCCGACGGTGGCGGCACCGCAACCCGGCAGCTTCCGCGGGCGGGGAGCTGCGAGGCTCAAGCGGAGACGATCGCCGTGCTGCTGGCCTCCTGGGAGGGTGAGATTCACCCCGAGCTCTCGTTGCGCGCGTCCGTCTCGACGCCGTCCGCGGGCGCGCCGCGCGGCGAGGACAGCGGTGCGCTCGGCGTCGCGGCGCGCGTGACGACGCCGTCCAGCGCCCGGCGTGGGCTCGCCATCGAAGCCGTCGGCATCGGCGTCGGAGGCGCGTGGTCGCCGGATTCGCTCGCGCCCAGCGCCCGCATCGATCTCTCCGTCGGCAACGGCGTGAGCGGCTGGCTCGGCCGGCTCTCGCTCGAGGTCGCGGGTGAGCAAACCATCAGCGTGGCGCCGGGACACGGCGACTGGTGGCGCGCGGCGCTCGCGCTCGGCACCGACTACGGTGCGCGGCTCGGACAGCGGTGGATCGCGCGCGCCGGCGTCGCCGGCAGTCTCGGGTTCGTGACCGTCGGCGGCTCCGGGTACGCCCACGATCAGCGCGCGACCAGCGTGGACGCTGGCGCCGAGGCGCTGGCGCGCATCGAATGGCGCCGCGGGCGGATCGCGCCCTGGTTCGGGGTCGCCCTGCTGGCGCGGCTCCGCCGCCAGTACGTCGATGTGGGTGGCGCGAACGGCTCAGCGACGCTTCCCCTGCTCGAACCGTCGATCGCGCTGGGCGCCGATTTTCGCTGGGAGCGGTGAAACCTTTCTCCGGGCCGAGACACGAAGGGGGAGCGTGACGCTCACCTCGTTCAATCGCGCAGCGCGCCGCGAGGAGGAGAGCCGCGTGCTCACCTTCGATGACGTCTACCGGACATACGCAGAGATCGTCGCGCGCTGGGTCGCTCGCCTCGCCGGCCCGGGGTGCGACGCCGAAGACCTCACGCAAGAAGTCTTCCTGGTGGTGGATCGCCGCCTGCCCGAGTTTCGCGGGCAGAGCCGGATCTCGACCTGGCTGTTCGCGATCGCGGCGCGCGTCACCGCCAACGATCGCCGGCGGCGCCGCCGGCGCGCCTGGTGGATGCGCCTGGTCCCCAACGCCGGCGCCGAGGTCCCCGATACGGCGGCGACGCCCGTCCAGGAACTGGAGAAGCGCGAGCGCCGCGCGCAGTTCTACGCGGCGCTCGACGCGCTGGGCGAGCACCAGCGGCGCGCGCTGGTGCTGTTCGAGCTCGAGGAGATGAGCATCGCGGAGATCGCTGCCTTGATGGGACTGCGCGCTGGGGGCGTGCGCGTCCTCCTGCACCGCGCGCGGCGGACGTTCTTGAAGCGGATGACCGAGCAAGAGCTCGCGGAGGCGCTCGCTTCCGGACTGACCGCCGCCTCGAAGACGGAGACCAAAAAATGAAAACCGACCCGAGCCGCACGAATCAGCCGGCACGCTGGCGCGACCGGGGAGCCGACGCGCATGCGCTGGAGAGCCGCGCGGCTCTGCTGGTCGAAGCCGCGGCGGGCGAGCCCAGCATCGACGCCGAGGCGCTGGCGAGGATTCACGCCGCGGTGTCGAGCCGTCGCCGGCGAGAACGCGCGTCGGGGTCGCGCCATCGCGCGCTGGTGGTCCGGCTGGCGCTCGCGGGCCTGGTGCTGATCGCGTCGATCGCCAGCGCGCGCGGCGCCGTCTTTCTCTGGCGCCGATTTGTCGCG
Source organism: uncultured Pseudomonadota bacterium (assembly GCA_963711305.1). GTDB lineage: Bacteria > Myxococcota_A > Polyangia > Fen-1088 > Fen-1088 > DASRQZ01. The sequence goes on along the minus strand of CAVQDT010000004.1, from coordinate 1,010,334 downwards.
CCGGTTCCCGTTGCCCCCTCGAGCCCCGGGGTTCCGGCCGGCCGCACGGGGCCAATCGAGCGACGGGCCGCGGCCTCGCCGGCACCCGCGCCCTCGGCCATCGAACCGGCGCCGCCGCAGACGGTCGCGCCACCGCCGGCCCATCCGCCGCGCGTGGTCGCTGCCTTCGCCCACGAAAGTATTCCCGTGGCGGCGCACGCGCAGATCGTCCCGGCCGAACCCGGCGCCGTGGAGGCGCCGGCGACTGCCCCTCTCCCTCTGCTCCACCCCACCGCCGCGACGCCGGAGCCGGCTGCGGGATCGAGCGCGGGCTCGACTCAGGTCACGGCACCCCCGAAGTTCGCCGCCGCCGAGGAGACCGAGGCGCATCTCCTCGCGCTGGCGCTGTCGTTGCTGCGACAGGGGGCGGATCCGCGGGCCGCGCTGGCAATGCTCGACCGCTACGTGCGGCTTTTCCCGCACGGCGTGCTCGAGAACGAAGCGCTGCGCACCCGCGTCGAGGCGACGATGGCGCTCCCGGATGCGCGCGCCGCGCTGGCGCTGCTCGACGGTCGGGAGAGCTTCCGCGGCGCACTCGGCGCAGATCTTCTGATCGCGCGCGCCGAGCTGCGCGCCAACGCCGGCCGCTGCGCCGACGCGCTCGGCGACTTCGCCCACGTGCTCGCCGCCGCGCCGGCGCGTGACATCGAGGAGCGCGCGCTGTTCGGCGAATCGGTCTGCCTGCTTCGCCTCGGGCAGGACGAGCGCGCGCAGGGAGATATCGCCGCCTACCGGCGCCGGTTTCCGCACGGGCGCTTCTCGTCGGAGGTCGACCGCCTGTCGCCATCGAGCAGGGGCGGCGCGCGCCACCCGTAACTTCTCCGGGAGCCGCGACACGAAGGAAGGCGAGGAGAGACGAACATGAAGATCGCTCAGGGTGTGTCGGCCGGGGTCCTCTGGTTTTCTTGCGCGGCGCTCGCGCTCGTGGCGAGCGCCTGCAGCGCCCGCAACATCATCGGCAACGTCACACCGCCCGACGCCGAGGCGCCGCTGGCGTTCTCGCTCGACGGCGCGCGCAGCTTCCTGGTCGCCGGCGAGAAGCCCTGGGTCGCGGCCGCTGACCTCAACGGCGACGGCAAGCTGGATGTCGCGGTCGCCAATACCGGTGATCTCAATCTACGCGCCGGTGGACCCTTGGGCGGCGCTACCGGCCAACAGAGCACCAGCGGCGCGGTGAGCGTGCTGCTCGGCCGCGGCGATGGCACCTTCGATCCCGCGGTCGACTACAAGGCGGGCACGAGCCCGTCGTCGATCGCGCTCGGCGACATCGACGGCGACGGCAAGCTCGACATCGTCGTCGGCAACGGCACCAACGGCGTCAACGTTCTTCTCGGACATGGCGACGGCACCTTCGCCACGGCTGTCCCGCACAAGTCGGGCTGGCAGGCCGACCGGATCGCGCTCAGTGACCTCGACGGCGACGGCCGCCTCGACATCGTCGCCAGCAGCCCGAACGGACCGTCCGTGGAGACGCTGCACAACCTCGGCGGGAACACCTTCGAGTCATTCGGGGCCTACATGGCCGGCGGCTCCGTCCAGCAGCTCGTGCTCACGGACCTGAACGGCGACGGCAAACCCGACCTGGCGGTCGCCCAACCATCTGCGAGCTCGGGCGCCGGTGGATCGAATGGCTTCGGTGGATTCGATTCGGCGCCGGGACCGGGGGAGCAGGCGGCGCCGGGGCCGGAGGCGCTGCCGGTACCGGGTCGGTTGCTTACGGCGTGGGCATCGCTTTCGGTGTCGACGGCGGCGGATTTGCGCCGCTGGTGAGCTACTCCGTCGATGGCGCAGTCTCCTCGCTGGCGACGAGTGACTTCGACGGCGATGGCAAGACCGATCTGGTCGCCTCCACCACCGACGGGCGCCTCTCGCTGTTCCTCAATCAAGGGAACGGCGCGTTCGGCGCCGCCACCACCTTCGCTGCGGGCCCGACACCGACGTTCGTCGCGGCGGGCGACCTGAACGGCGATGGGCACCCCGATGTCGCGGTGGTCAATGATCATCGAGGCGTGAGCGTGCTACTGGGCGCCGGCAACGGCACGCTCGGTCCAGCGACAGCCTACACCGCCGGCGACACGCCGCTGTCCCTCGCCTTCGGAGACGTGAACGGCGATGGCCGGCCAGACCTGCTGACCGGCGGTGGAATCGCCGTGAGCGCTCTCCTGAACCAGGGGGGCGGATCGTTCGCGGCGGGCTCGGTTGCCGCGGCCGGCGGGACAGCGTCAGCGGTCGTGGCTGCCGACTTCGACGGCGATCACCGCGCCGACCTCGCCGTCAGCGTGACCGAGGGTCGGCTCGAGACACTCCTCAACCGAGGGAGCGGCACTTTTGCGCCCCCGGTCCCCTCCCTCGTCGACACCGGACCCGGTCCGCTGGCGTTCGGCGACGTGGATGGGGACGGACACGTCGACCTGGCGGTGCTGACCGCCAACGGTATCAGCGTGCTTCGCGGTGAGGCGGGCGGCACCTTCGGCGCCCCGAACGACTACTGGGCGCCGAGCCTCCTCTACCCCGCTTCACTCGCGCTCGGCGATCTCGACGGCGACGGCGCGCCGGACCTCGCTCTCGGCTTCGCGAACAACAGTCCCGGCGATCCCGGCAGGGTCGAGCTCTTCATCAACGATGGTCACGGCACCTTCGCCGATCCCGTCGAGGCCGTCACCGGCTTCGATGCCATCGCGCTGGCGATCGCCGACATCGACGGCGACCGCAAGATGGACCTGGTCGTCCTCGCGTCTGTCGATGACCAGGTGCGGATCTACTTCAACCGCGGGGACGGCGCTTTCTCGCCGCCGGTGAGCTACCTCGCCGGACGACAGCCCCTGGCGATGGCGGCCGCCGATCTGAATGGCGACAACAAACCCGACCTGGCCATCGCCGCCGCCGACGCGACCGTGAGCGTGCTGCTCAACAAGGGTGACGGCACGTTCCTCGCGAGAAAGCAGTTCTCCACGGGAGAGATGGCCAGCTTCATCGCTGCAGGCGATCTCGACGGCAACCGACGCGCCGATCTCGTCCTACCCTGCTACGCCGCCGGCGTGGTGAACATCCTCCTCAATCACGGCGACGGCACCTTCGCTGATCCGTTGCGTTACGCCGCGGGTTCGACGCCAGAGCAAGCGGCATTCGCCGACTTCGACGGCGACGGCCTGTCGGATCTCGCGATTACCAACTTCGGCGACAAGACCGTCACGATCATGCGCAACACCTCGCACTAGCGGATCTCGACGACGCCGATCGGCTCGCCGGAGAAGCGCGAGGCGACGCCCACGAACAACGCGGCCATCGGCGCGGGCAGGGACTGCGTCATCCGTTGCACCTCACCGAGGTCTACCTGGATGCCGGACAGCGTTTCGCTGCAGCGCACGGAGAATCCGTCGCCCGGCGCGAGATCACACGTAGCCGAGCCAGCGTCACCGGTAACGGTCGCGATGCGGCCCTGCGCGTCCAGCGTGCCGCGCAGCGAGACCATCTGGTCGCCACCGACGAGCAGCGCGGGCATGTTGTAGTCGATGCGGAAGGTTCCCGTGCCGGTCTCGATCGATGGGTTGCTGATCGGATAGCGCACTTCGGGTGTGTCGGGGCCAGCAGGAACGATGTAGATCCCCGGCGCCGAATCGAGCGCGCCGCCCGACACGAAGCCGGCGGCATCGGACGCGTCCAGCGAGCCGGTCTCACCTCCGAGACCGTCGGCGCCGCCGGAGCCGACGCTGCCTCCCGCGCTGCCCGGCGGCGTCCCCGGCGCCCGTGCTGCTGCTGCAGGCAGCGAATCCGCAAAGGAGCCACACGAGAAGACCAGTCTTACGGATCATCCTGACCTCCTCGCTCATCGGGCACCTCGCCGCCGTGCTGACCGCGTCTGCCGCGCTGGCGCGGCGCCGGCCGACGCCTTCGCGCGATAGCGGGTGCCGCGCCCATCGCCCAAGCGATCGACCAGCCCTTGCCGGTGCATCTCGGACAGGTCGCGGCTCACCGTGCGCAGCGACGCGCGCACCACGATCGCGAGCTCGCCCACCGACCGCTCGCCCGACTGCACGATCTCCTGGGCCAGGCGCGCCCAGCGGACGGCGCGCGCCTCGTCCGCGGTGCCTGACTTGCTGGAGCCGCCGACCGGCAGCACCGCGACCTCTTCGAGCGAGACCGGCTCGCCCGCCAGATCGTAGCCGTGCGCGTGCACGGTGATGCCCTCGGCGAGCCCGTAGCCGCTCTCGATGGTCTCGATCCACATGTGGCCGCGGCCCAGGGCCGCGCGCAGCCGCGAGATTGTCGTTTTGACCACCGAGTCATGACGCTCCGGCCGATACTGCGGGACCCCCCACACGGCGGCGAGCAGCGCTTCCTTGGACAGCGGCCGCCGGGCGAGCGCGGTCAACACCGACCGCCCGCGCGGCGGCAACCCGGTCAGGCGGCGCACGTCCCCTTCGGCCTCCAGCACTTCGGCGTCGTCGAAGAGGTGGATGCGCCGGGCCGGCGGCAGCCCGCTCGCCTCCGCGACCAGCCCCCAGAGGCCCGAGCGCAGGATCGCTTGCGTCGCCTCGCGCGACTCGACGCCGAGACGCGCGGTGGCGACGACCGGGCGGAGCGTGCGCGCGAGCTCGTCGGCCTCGGCGGCGCTGGCGGCGACGTCGTACTGGAACAGCCAGGATCGCGCGCGATAGAGGTTGTGCTCGGCGACCAGCGCTTCCAGCACGCGGATCGCCTCGGCGCGGCGGGCCTGGTCACCGAGGAACGTCGCGCAGCCGAGCTCGAGGCCGGCGACCTCGGCTTCGAGCGGCGGATCGTTCACCCCCGCCGCCACGCGCCGCGCCTCCGCCAGGTGCGGCAGCGCGGTCTCCCAGCCGCCCACGACACGCGCGACCTCGGCGCGCGCGCACGCCAGCGCCGCCTGTGCGCGCCGATCGCGCGAGCCGATGCGCGCCGCCTCGTCGACGGCGCGCCGCGCGTCCTGGCCGCGGCCGAGCAGCGCGTAGCAGCGCGCGAGATCGGTGAGCAGGAGCCGACGCGAGTAGCCGTCCTGGATGTCCGTCGCCTCCAACAACTGCTCGATGACGGCGATCGCGTCGACCGGGTGGTTCACGCGCGCGCGCGCGAGCGCGATCGACGCCTCGATCACGCGCACGTTCACGTCGAAGCCGAGGTGGCGGGCGTGGTCGCGCGCCTGCTCGAGCAGGCGCAGACCCTCGTCGACGTCACCGCGCTGGGCGAGGACGTGCGCCCGCATGTCGGTCGCCAGCATCTGGATGTACGCGAAGCACGCTTCGATCGCGCTCGCTTGCGCGCTGAACGCCGCGCGCGCGGCCCGCGTGTACTTGGCGGTGAAGTAGTGACAGCAGGCGATGGCCTGGAACAGGAACGCCCGCGACCAGGCGTCGCGCCGCCCCGAGGTCTCTCGGTACGCGCGTGCCAGCGAGCGCCGCGCGCGCAGGAAATCTCCCGAGCGCGCGTGGGCGACGGTCAGGAAGAACCCTCCGGCCGCGAGCGTGCGAATCGCGGGCTGCTTCCCGCGGCGGTGGCTTTCGAGAAACAGCTCCGCCTCCTCGGCACGCCCGACGAAGCAGAGCGCGCCCACCACGAACGCCACGTCCTCGGGCGCGCAGCCGGCCGCGCGAGAATCGATGGTGTCGCCGAGGATGTCGGCGTAGCGCCCGGCGAAGAGACGCCGGGCGATCTCGGTCTCTCCGGGTGCCGGAGCAGCAGCCGTCCTGCGCATTCCCAGTGCCCATCATAGCGCGGAGGCCTCCGCAGAGCGGAAGGCCTAGTCGCGCATCCGGCAATACAACGCGCCATGGGTGCTTTCGCAGGCCTGACCGAGCGGGCAATCCGCGCTGGTGAGACACGGCGGGCCAAGGTCGTCGCCGCCGTTTCCGTCGCCGCCGTTGTCGCAGCCGCCGTTTCCGTCGCCGCTGTTGTCCTGGCCGTCGTCGGCGTAGAGGCAGCCGCCTGCCCCGCCGGCGCCTGCGCCAGCCGCGCCGGTTTGACCGGCCGCGCCGCTGCCGCCGGTGCCCCCTTCACCGGCGGCGCCGGCGCTGCCCTTGGTAGCTCCCCCGGCGCTGCCGGCACTGCCGCCGCCGGTCGCACCGCCGCTGTTACCGCCAGTCGCGTCGCCACGTCCCCCGGTGGCCGCGGTTCCCTCGTCGCCGCCGCTGCCGTCGTCGCCGCCAGCGCCCGTGTGCGTCGTACCGTCCTCGCCGCCGGCGCCGGTCGCATTGCCTGCGCCGGTCGTGCCGCCGCGATGCGAGCCTCCGCCCGCCGTGCCGACGCCGGTCGAGGTGGTGCCCTCGCCTCCCGGTGCGGCGCTGCTCCCGCATCCGAGCAGCAGCACCAGCGCCAATGCCGGTGAGAAGGCCGGCGAGATCGAGACGAACCTCCGGACCACGTGCGAGCGCTGGGTCATGTCATCCTCCGTGGCGTGCGAGTGCGAAGTGATGGTTCGCAAAATGGCCAAGCAAAGCCGCCACGTGAAGTGACACCGGGTTACATCCCGCTGGCGTGATCTGGTCGGCGGCGGCGGACCCAGTGCTCGCCTCCGTGATACCGTGCCCACCGGTCTGGGTGCCGAACCAGAACCCGACCCCCGTGGGCGCCCTGCCCAATCAGGTGCCCACCGGGAATCACACGCCGCAGTGGTGCGGGTCGCGGTGCAGCTGCCCGGATAGGTGGCTCAGAACCAGCTCTGCCAGACGCCGTCGCGCAGGACGAGGTGCGCGGTGATCGACACGCGGTCGCGCGCGCCCTCGAACGGCTGGATCTGGTGCAGGCGATAGCTGTCGATCACCACCAGGTCGCCGGCGGCGTACTCGACGGTGGCGCTGGCGATGTCGCGCTTCGCGAGCAGCTTCTCGGGCGCGGGCGCGCGCTCGTCGAAGAGCGTATCCCAGACGCGCAGGCCGCCGCCGCGCTCGGGCGGCTGCAGCATCACGATCGCGCTCAGCGCCGGGACGCGCGCGGCGAGGTCCTCGTCGAGCAGTCCCTCGGTGTCGTAATGAACGTCGCCACCGTTGACCGCGAGCCAGTCGCCGGCGGGAAAGATGTGCAGGCCCGGCCCACACCAGCCCCGGCGGCGCGCGACCGGCGCGCCGACCAGCTCGCCGAGGATCGCGCGCATGCGCGCCTGCAGGCCCGGCGCCGCGCGCTCGACGATGGCGTCTGAGGCGCGCGCCTTCTCGAAGTACTCGTCTTCCTGCCCCTCTTCGAGGTGGGTGTAGTACGCGCGCCCGAGCGTGAACTGCACGCCGTCGAAGCACGGGGTCCAGTCGGCGCGCGCGCGATAAGCGCCGTCGAGCCAGCCCCGGATCTCGCCCGCGTCCAGCAGGCCCTGCCGGTGGAGAAACCAGCCGCTCGTCGCGGCGCTACCGGCCGACATGATCCCGCTCCAGCCGGGCGAGGAAGCGGGGCGTGAACACGCCATCGACTCGGATCGAGTAGCGAAAATGAGGCGCGGGGTCGACGCCGTGATAGTTGCGATCGTCGAACCAGTAGGCGCGCCGCTCGATCGGCGTGCGCGCGCCGGTGCGCTCGTCCCAGAGATAGAGCCGCTTGTCGCCGCGCGGGCAGAGCGTGATGAAGTGCCCGACCTCCGGATCGTCCTCGGCGTCGCGGTGAATGGTGCCGTGATCGTTCGACTGCAGGCCGAGCAGGTTGCAGCGGCCGACGTGCGCGAACGGCAGGCGCTCGACGAACGCGAGCGTACGCGGGAACAGGCGCCGCGCCTCGCGGGTGAATCCCGGCGTGTCGGCGCTGGCGCGCTGCTCCCAGCTCGGGTTCGGCGTGAGCTCGTAGAAGACCTTCCACGGAAAGTAGACCCGGTACCGGTACTCGAGATAGCGCATCTGGCGGCGGCAGAGCGGCCACTCGCGCTCCTCACCGAACTCGTACTCGTGCTGGCGCTCGAGCTCGAACGCTTCCGGCGTATCCGACAGCGCGACGAAGCGCGCGAACTCGTCGCGCGTCATCGCGGCGATGGCCTGGCCGTAGTCGGCGTAGGCGTCGCTAGCCAGCGACGGCGGCACGATGCCCATCGACTTGTGGCTGCCGCCGGTGTAGTCGGTCGGCACCTGGCAGAGCCCCGTGCAGATCTCGTCGTCGAGCGCGGCGAGCTCGTCGAGATCGACGTACGGCTCGAGGTCGACGTAGGCGCGGCCGAAGATTCCCCGTCGCATCGCGCTCACCCGAACCCGCCCGAGTGCACGCGGCCGAGCGAACCGCTGCGGAATCCCCCGCCCGTGCCGAAGTGACCGCGGAAACCGCCGCCGAGCCCGCTGCCGTGGCCTCCGAGCGCCGCGGTCGCGCGCGGCGCGGGACGGAAGTGGCAGCGCGGCGCGAGACGCGGCGGGATCGAGAAGGAGAAACGGAAGCCCCCGACGACGGCAGCGGCAGCTGCGCCGTCGGGGCTGGCGGCGGAGGAGCGGCGCTCGGCGGCCCCGGAATCATCCCAGCCGTACCAGTACACGAAGCAGCTCTGCGCCTCGGGCGTCCCGCCGAAGTAGAGCGGCGCTGCAACCGCCGCTCCGCCCGCGACCGGCGGCGGCGCCTGGGCGGGCGCCACCGGATCAGACGCCGGCGCCGGCGCGACCGGCGGCGCCGCGGGGCACGCAGGCGGCGATCGCCGGCCAACCTGGCAGCGGCGCCCAGGCGAAGTCCGACAGGGCTAGCATCTTCACGTCGACGCCGCCCCCATCGATCGCGACCAGATCGTCGTTCAGGTCATCCGACTCGAGCGTCACCTGGTCGTCGGGGGTGACGTAGAGGACGTGCCGGATGCCCGCCGACCGCAACGCATCGACGGGCGCCAGGCCCGCGAGATATCGGTTGTCGAACTGGCCGGCGTCGTCGACGTACTGCGCCAGCCGGTTGCGATCCAAGACGAACATCGGCGCGACGTTGGCCGCGCGCCGGGGCCGATCGGCCTCGAACGACGGCAGAAAATACAGCGCCGCGGCCAGCGTCTGGTGCGCGGGGACCACGCCCCGCGGATGCGGCCAGTTCGCGAACGCGAACACCGGATCCAGGCACGGCGAGAGCGCGGCCGCGGCGGCGATCGCCTCGGGCCCGGGCAGATCGAGCACCAGCGCGACATCGGTGCGGCACTTGCCGCCCTGGGTGAGCAGCGACCGCAGCGCATCGGCGCGCCGCCACGCCAGCCACATCTCGTGCGTGAAGACGGGCGCACCACCGCGCGCAGGTCGGCATTGCGTACCCTCTCGATCGACTGGAACAGCGTCGGGTTGTAGTAAGGCAACCATCTGCCGCCCGCGGGCGCCAGGCGCGCCGAGAGCACCGACAGCTCGTCGCGCCAGCGCGCGCCGCCCGCGATGTCGGTGTCGCGCGCGCCGGTGAAGACCAGCGGCTGCCACTCCGCCCCGGTGTTCCAGCCGCTCGACTCCTGCTCGTCGAGAGCCCGTTGCATGGCGACGTCGTCCTGCTGTTCGAAAATGTCGGCGCATCCGCCGAGAACCAGGCCGCCCGCCGCCGAGTACGCCAGCGGCGCCGACCAGCCGCGCAGCAAGTCGAAGATCGAGCCAGCGCTCCGCGGAGCGCCCCGCCCGCCCGGCGCACGATCGCGCGGGCCACCGCCGTTGCCGCTCATTGCAGGCTCACCATCGTCGGCGCGCAGATCGCGGACCGATCGGTGTGCCCGGCCTGCAGCCGCGTGAAGATCCCGGCGGCCTCGCCGCCCACCACGTACACGCCGTAGTTGGCGATGCGGCCGGCGGCGTCGGCGCACGGCAGGAACCGTCGCTGCGCGATCCAGCGTGTCGGGATCGCGTCGTCGAGCACGCGCGCCCACTCCGCATCCGACGTCTCGGCGCCCATCACGACCTCTTCCCCCTCGCAACCGTAGTCCGACTTGAGCACCCAGGCCTCCTTCTCTCGACGCAAGCGCGCGGCTGGCAACGCCTCGAGGCGCGCGGTGAACGGCAAGTAGCGACGGATCATCGCGCGCGCCCAGGGCGCAAGGCGATCGAGCTCCTCCCAGAGCAGCGCCATGGTGCGCTTGTTCTGGGTGAGCACCGCCCCGAACGGGTTCATCGACCGTGCAACGCCCGCGCGCGATCGCGCCGGCCAGCAGCACCAGCTGGCGCACGAGCGGCGTGTCGTCGGCGTACCCGTCTTCGGATCGCCACACTGTGCGCCGTTCGCCCCACCAATCGGTCTTGTAGTGCCGCCAGATCGCCGAGCACGAGATCCCGAACATCGCCACGCCGCCCTGCCCGTCCGCGTGCAAGTTGAACGGCGAGCCCAGGACCACGCGCGCGCCGCGCGCCTCGAACCAGCGCGCGTAGAGCTCGATCACCGACAGATCGTCGGTGAGCTCGGTCGGATAGACGATGCCGACGGTCAACGGGTTGCCGGTCCGGGGCGCCGCATCTTCGAGCAGCGCGAAGACACGATCGGCGAGCCGGCAGTTGGGATCATCGAACGCGACGGCGCCGGCGCCGTCGATGACCCGGTTCAGCGAGACCGCTTCGGGCTCGCCGCTGGGCGTGTCCGAGTTGAGCTCGCAGACGCGTGGTCCATCCTCGGTCAGGAAGACGTCGGCGCGCGCGATGCCGTGCCAGTCCGGCGCGCTCATGCGCCACATCAGCTCGTAGCTCGGCGGTAAATCATAAAAGCGCGCCAGCAACGATGGCTCGCTCGCGCACAGGCGCGCGGCCTCGGCATGCAGCGCGGCGACGCCCGACGCTGCGGCGTAAAGCGCACGCTGGGTGACGCGATCGAGCCACACCGGCGTCATGCGAAATCGCGGCGCGCCATCGACCCACGGATCGCAGAGGATCCCTTCCGCCGTCAGCTCCGCGGCGAAGTCTCGGTACGAGGTGATCAGCCTGGAGCTCACGCGCCCGCGCGTTTCCACGTCCCGCTGCATGCACGGTTACGCTCGCAATCAGCGCGCCAACCTCGAGACCCGGTCCCCCCCGTCCGCGGGGGGAGGGTTAGGGAGAGGGGACCGGAGGTGCGGGGCGGTCCGCCCCGGCGGGGCATTTCGCCCCCTTCAGGCGTCGCGCAGGCCGTATTTTTCCAGCTTGCGATAGAGGGTCTTCCGGTCGAGACCCAGGATCTCCGCGGCGCGCGAACGATGGCCCTGCACCGCCTCGAGCACGCGCAGGATGTAGTTGCGTTCCACCTCTTCGAGCGGCAGCAACGTTCCGGGATCGTCGAGGTCCAGCACCAGGCGCGAGCGGCGGTAGTCCTGGATCGCCTCGGGAAGATCGCCAACGGTGATCTCCTGGAAGCGGGTCAGCGCCACCGCGCGCTCGATGCAGTTGCGCAGCTCGCGCACGTTGCCGGGCCACGCGTAGGCCAGCAGCTTCTCCGCCGCGGGCGCGGCAATGCCCTGAACGGTGCGGCCGGTCGACTCGGCGATCTGGCGCACCATGCGGCTCGCCAGCAGCAACACGTCGTCGCCGCGCGCGCGCAGCGGCGGCAGCGCGATGGGGATGACGTTGATGCGGTAGAAGAGATCCGAGCGGAAGCGCCCCGCCTCGACGTCCGATGCGAGATCTCGGTTCGTCGCGCACACCAGCCGCGCGTCGAACGGGCGCTCGTGGTCGTCGCCGACCGGCCGCACGCGCCGCTCCTCGAGCGCGCGCAGCAGCTTGGCCTGCAGCCCGACCGGCGCCTCGCCGATCTCGTCGAGGAACAGCGTTCCGCCGCTCGCTCGCAGCAAGAGGCCGGCGCGGCTGGCGCGCGCATCGGTGAACGAGCCGCGCGCGTGACCGAAGAGCTCGCTCTCGAGCAGCGACTCGGGCAGCGCGCCGCAGTTGACCGCCACGAACGGGCCGCCGGCGCGCCTCCCCTTCTCGTGCAACGCGCGCGCGACCAACTCCTTGCCGGTGCCGCTCTCGCCCGAGACCAGTACCGTCGCGTCGGTCGCCGCCGCGCGCAGCAGAGTGTCGTAGGTTTGCCGCATCGCCGGGCTGCGGCCAACCAGGGGCGTTCCCGCGAGGCCGATCTCGTCGGGATCACCTGACGCATCGGTGGCGAGCCGCAGCCGCCGCACCTCGGCTCGCAGGCGGTGGTAGCTCACCGCGCGCGCGAGCGTGAGGCCGATGGCCTCGACCTCGATCGGCTTGGTCACGAAGTCGTACGCGCCGGCGCGGATCGCCGCCACCGCGGTCTCGAGGCTGCCGAACGCGGTGATCACCACCACCGGCGTGTCGCTGCGGTTGGCCGACACCCAGGCCGCGACGTCGAGGCCCGAGATGCCGGGCATGTTGAGATCGACGACGATCGCGTCGAAGTCGGCCTCGTCGAGCAGCGCGAGCGCCTCCTCGCCCGAGGTGCGCGACGCGACCTCGAACCCGCGGCGCGAAAGCCCGGTCTCGAGCAGCGCACACATCTCGCGCTCGTCGTCGACCACCAGGATCCGGCCGCCGCTCATGACGCTCTCCTCGGCAAGAACAGCATGAACCGGCTGCCACGCCCGGGCTCGCTCTCCGCCGCGAGCCATCCGCCGTGCTCGTCGACGATGTCCTGCGCCACCGACAGGCCGAGCCCGGTCGATTCGCCGACCGGCTTGGTGGTGAAGAACGGCTCGAACACGCGCGCGAGCACGTCGGGCGGCATGCCCGGGCCGTGGTCGCGCACGCTGAGCTCGTAGCCCTCGACGAGCGCGCCCTCGCTGTCGAGCGCGTGGGCGCGCGGCGGGGGCCGGCGCCCGCGTGCCGCCCGCAGCGTCACGTCGACGTTGCTGCCCGAGACGCTGGCCTGGATCGCGTTCACGATCAGGTTGGTCAGCGCCTGCTGCACCTGGGTCAGATCGGCGACCACCATCGCCGGGCCGGCTTCTTCGTTGCGAAATCGCATCTCGACGTGCTTCTTGCTGGCGAGCGTCGCCAGCAATGGGAGCACATCCGAGGCCAACTTTCCCAGATCCTGCTCCTCTTTCTGCGGCGGCCGCCGGCGCGCGTAGTCGAGGAGCTGGCGGATGATCTTGGTCATGCGATCCGCTTGGTCCACGATGATCCGCGCGTGGGGCTCGGCCTCTCCGGCGCTCTCGAGGATCAAGCGCGCGCGGCCCGACACGACGTTCAGCGGCGTCCCCAGCTCGTGAGCAACGCTGGATGCGATCCGGCCCACAGTTGTGAGCCGCTCGGCGTGGCGCAGCTGCTCCAGCGCCGCGATCCGCCCCAGCGTCGACGCGCGCACCTCGGCTGCGGCGGCCTCGAGCCGGTCGAGCATCTTGTTGAGCTCGCGTGTCAGCTCGCCCAGCTCGTCGCGCTGGCGCGGCTGCGAGCGCGCGCCCAGATCTCCGGCCGCGACCCGGCGCGCCTGCGCGATCAGGCCGGCGATCGGCGCGCCGACCAGCCAGGCGCCCACCAGCAGCGTCACCAGCATCATCGTGATCGCCAGCACGAGCGTGGTGGTCGCCGTCGCGCTGATAGTGCGGCGCACGTGCGCGCGCAGATCGGGGGGCGGCTCCGCGACCTCCACCGCGCCCACGACCTGGCCGCGCGCGCGGATCGGCGCGACCGCGTGGAGCCAGCCCTGGGTATCGCCGCGGTTCTCGTGCCACAGCACCGGCTCGCCGCGTGCGAGCGCCGCGCGCTCCGCCGCCGGCAGCGTACTCGTGGTCAGATCGACCCAGCTCACGCGATAGCGCTGCGCCTCGTCGAAGGTGCGGATCCGTTCCATCGCCGCGCGCGCTGCCGGCTCGCCGACCGCCTCCCAGACCTTGCCGGCACCGTCGGCGAACGCGCGCGCCATCGCACGATCGTCGGCGGCCTGGTCGGCCTCGAACTCGGCGCGGTCGCGACCGATCTCGACGAACGCCGCCGCCGCGACGATCACCAGCGCGCCGGGCAAGACCGCCAGCGCCAGCTTGATGGCCAGCTTCAAGACCCGGCCATTTTACCAGCGCCTCAGGGCAGGAGCGCGTACGCGGAGAGCGTGAGGAACTCGTCGAAGTCGCTGCTCAGCACCAACCGATCGAGCAGCGTGGCGGCGTCGCCGTAACGGCCGCTACTCGCCCCACCAAGCTTCGCCAGCTCCTCGGTGCGGATCTGGCGATAGAGATCCGCGGTTACCGGACGGCCGTCGTCGAGCTTGGTTCCGCCTCGGATCCATTGCCAGAGCTGCGCGCGAGAGATCTCCGCGGTGGCCGCATCCTCCATCAGGTTGTGGATCGCGACCGCGCCGTTCTCCTGCAGCCACGAGCCGAGGTACTGCAACGCCACGTCGACGTTCAAGCGCACGCCGGCCTCGGTGACCGTGCCGCCCGGCACCTTGGGATCGAGCAACTGCGCGGCGCTGACCTGCACCTCGTCACGCCGCTTGTCTTTCTGGTGCGCGCGCGTGCCGAGCGCGGCGTCGAACACCTCGGTCGCCGTCGGCACCAGATCGGGGTGCGCGACCCAGGTGCCGTCGAAGCCGTCGGTGACCTCGCGGCGCTTGTCGTCGCGCACCTTGGTCAGCGCGGCCGCGTTGATCTCCGGATTCTTCCGGCTGGGAATGAACGGCGCCATGCCGCCCATCGCGTGCGCGCCGTGGGCGTGGCAGCTCTTGACCAGCAACTCGGTGTAGGCGCGCATGAACGGCACGGTCATCGTGACCTGCGCGCGCTCGGGCAGCGCGAACCCCGGACGGTTGCGGAACTTCTTGATGAACGAAAAGATGTAGTCCCAGCGGCCGGCGTTGAGACCGCTCGCGTGCTCGCGCAGCTCGTAGAGGATCTCTTCCATCTCGAACGCCGCGGGCAGCGTCTCGATCAGCACCGTCGCGCGGATCGTGCCGCGCGGGATCGAGAGCGCCTCCTGCGCGGCGACGAAGACGTCGTTCCACAGCCGCACGTCGAGGTGGCTCTCGTTCTTGGCCAGGTAGAAGTACGGGCCGGTGCCGCGATCGAGCAACGCGCGCGCGTTGTGAAAGAAGTAGAGCCCAAAGTCGAAGAGGCTGGCGCTGATCGGCTCGCCGCCGACGGTGACGTGCTTCTCGGTCAGGTGCCAGCCGCGCGGTCGCACCAGGAGCGTCGCGACGCGGTCGTTGAGGCGATACGATTTGGACGATCCACCTTGGGGCGAATCGAAGGAGATCGTGCCGCGGACGGCGTCGATGCAGTTGCGCTGGCCATCGATCACGTTGCGCCACGACGGCGACAGCGAGTCCTCGAAGTCGGCCATGAAGACCTGCGCGCCCGAGTTGAGCGCATTGATCATCATCTTGCGCTCGACCGGGCCGGTGATCTCGACGTGGCGGTTCTGGAGGTCGGCGGGCGCCGGGGCCACCTGCCAGGCGCCGCCGCGGATCGCCTTGGTCTCGGGCAGGAAGTCCGGAAAGATACCGGCATCGAACGCGCGCTGGCGTTCGGCACGGTGGGCGAGTCGCTCGCGACGCACCGGCTCGAAACGCTGGTGCAACATCTCGAGGAATGCCAGAGCTTCGGCACTGAGAACAGCTTCCGCCCCCTCGGGCGGCGGCGTCAGGACCTGAATGCGCGTCGTCATCGGGGCTCCTTGACCAGCGGCGGCGCCGGTTCATGGCAATTCGACGGGAGGATGGGCCCGCGCGGATCGAATTGCAATGTCGGGTACGCAACGGCGGTAAGGACATTGCCCTAGATCTTGGTAGTCCCAGGCGTCAGGATCTCGAAGACGCTCGAAAAGTGAGCCAAAACCGCGCCGTGAAACCACCCTCTCAGCAGTATCTCGTAGTCTGACCAGGGACTTCGCGCGACCTCATAAGGAGAGCACCATGGCATTCGATTTTGGGCCGGGCACCGACGACAATCGCCTCGCGACCCAGGCACCCAGCGGGCGTGCGTCCCGCCGAGGGCGGCTGTCGGTCACGGTTTCGACCTGCATGGTGGCAGCGCTGGCCGGGGCAGTCGCCGTCGCGTCCTGTTCATCGCTCGACAGCAACCCGACCAAGACCGGAACCGGCGGGGCGGCGGCGGGTGGGAGGACTGGTTCGGGCGGCATAGTCGGCAGCACGGGAGGTAGCGCCAGCGGCGGCACCAACGGTACCGGCGGTGAGGCCGTCGATGCCGCCGTCGACGCACCGGCCACCGATGCGCCTTTACCCTGCGGCCCGGCCAACGACTGCTGCCCCACCGATCCGAACAAGACCGATCCAGGCATGTGCGGATGCGGCGTCGTCGACACCGGTACCGATACCGATGGCGACGGCGTCCCCGATTGCATCGACCTGTGCGTGAACGACCCGGGGAAATTCACGCCGGGCATTTGTGGTTGCGGCATTCCCGAAGTGAACACCATGGACACGGACGGCGACGGCACGCCCGATTGCCTCGACGAGTGTCCTCGGGATGCGACGCGGACCAAGGCCGGGGTTTGCGGCTGCGGCGTCTCCGACACCGCGCCCCTCTGCCTGGCTCACCGCTATCAGTTCAACGACGTCACGTCGACTGACGGCGGCGTCGCCGACGGCGGCAGCGGCAGCGCCGACGCAGGCTCTGGCAGCGCCAATCCGCCCGGCACGGTCATCCACGACTCGGTCGGCACCGCCGACGGCGTGGCGGTCCGCGCAACGTTGAACGGCAACGGCTCGGTCACGCTGGTGAACCCCGCGCTCACCGCGGCCGACGGCACCCAGGATCAGTACATCCAGTTGCCGGCGCACACCATCTCGTCGCTCGGCAACAGTGCGACCTTCGAAACCTGGGTGAACTGGGCCGGCGGTGCTGTGTGGCAGCGCATCTTCGACTTCGGCGGCAACAACAACGGAACCGTTGGGGTCAAGGGCACGGGAAGTTTCTTCATCTTCCTCACGCCGGCAGGCGGAATCGCCCCCAATGGGACCTTCGTCTCCTTCGTCACCGCCGGGAACCCTGTCAACGAGGTACCGGCCCCCACGGCTCTCGCGGCAAACTCGATGCAACACGTGGCGGTCGTCGTCGACAACACGACGGTAGACGGTGGCGCGGCCAGCGTGATCCTCTACGTGAACGGCGTGCGCGTGAACGCGACGACGCTGAACAATACGCTGAGCACCCTCCCCGACGTCAATAACTGGCTCGGACGCTCGCAGTTCAGTCTGGATCCCTCGTTCGCGGGGACGTACTACGAGTTCCGCATCTACAGCACGGCACGCACGGCCGCGCAGATTGCGGCGAGCTTCGCGGCCGGGCCGGACACGCTGCCGGCGAACTGACAACGCCTAGGCGGCGGGCGCGTGGGGCGGCTCGAAGCCGAGCCGCTTCAGCGCCGCGTTCACCGCCTTGAGGTCGGCCCAGGCCTCTTTCTTCTTGCTCGGATCGCGCAGCAGGTACGCGGGGTGGAACGTCGGCATCAGGCTGATGCCCTCGTAGGTGCGGAAGTTGCCGCGCAGGCGCGAGATCGGCGTGTCGTCGCGCAGCAGGCACTGCGCCGCGAACTTGCCCAGCGTCACGATCATGCGCGGGCGCAGCGCCGCGAGCTGCTTCTTCAAGAACGGCTCGCAGGCCGCGACCTCGTCGGGCTCGGGGTTGCGGTTGCCGGGCGGGCGGCACTTGATGACGTTGCAGATGTAGACGTCCTCGCGGCGATAGCCCATCGCCTCGATCATCTTGGTCAGCAGCTGCCCCGCCTTGCCGACGAACGGCTCGCCCTGCTGATCCTCGTCGGCGCCCGGCGCCTCGCCCACGAACACCAGGTGCGCTTGCGGGTTGCCCACGCCGAAGACGATGTTCTGGCGGCCGCCGGATAGACGGCAGCGACGGCAGTCGCCGATCTCCTCGCGAACCAGCGTGAGCCCCGCCGCGCCGACCGGCGCCGCGCCAGCGCTCTCGCCGGCCGTACTCCCCTCGTGGGCGTGGACGTCGGCGACCGCGTCGCGATCGGCAGCCACCGCCACCCGCCGCGAGGCCTTGCGCGACACGCCCTGCAGCCCCGATCGCCCGCGCATCTCCAGCTGCGTCCTCACGCGCGCCGCGATCTCGCGTAGCTCGTCAGCGTCGGACATGGTGACCGTTTCGCGCCGTGACCTTGTGCGACGACGACGTCGACGCCGGCATCGCCTTGCCCGGCGCGCCCGCGCTCGCCGCCGCCGCGTCGGCGGTGACCAGCGAATCCACCGCCATGGCGTAATAGAACGTCGCCGCCGTCTCGGGGCTCTTCGACACGCGGTCGCGGCCGATCGCGCCGTCGCGATCGCCGTCGCGCCGCTCGAGCTCGTCGATGATCTCGGAGTGCGCCTGCAGGAACACCGGATCGGTCGAGGTCACATACGCGCGCCCGAGCGCCCAGGCCGCGCAGGCGTTCCAGGTGTTCTCGTCGAACCGGCGCGGCACGAACGACGGCGGCACGATCGCCGCCACCCGCTCGCGCAGCCACGCGCCCAGGAACGGCGTCGTCCCCTCGGCGGCGGCGATCGCCATCACGCGCGTCGCGGTCGTCGACGAGAAGTCGAACAGGCCCCCGGTGGCCGGCGGCTCCGACGCGAACGCGGGCGGCGTCTTCATGCCGAACGCGCGCTCGACGAAGCGCCGGCCGCTGGCGAGCAGCCCGCGATCCTCGACGGTGCGCGCGTACTCGATGAGCGCCCAGGCCAGGAAGCCGGGATCGCGAAACTCGCGGCCCGCGAGCTCGTCGAGATCGCCGAGGTACGCCGACAGCAAGCGCGCGGCGCCGTCGGCCAGAAGCTGGCGCCGTCCATTGCCGGCGTCGAGCCCGCGATCGGCGTCGTGGGCGATGAGCAAGAGCGCGCAGTCATACGCGGCCTCGTCGCTGGCGGCCGACCCGAGCGCGTCGGGGATGAAGCGCCGCGCCGCCGCCTCGACGAACGCCCAGCCGGCCGCCCGATGAGTCGCGAAACGGGTGTCGTTCGACAGCCGCTGGTGCCGCGCCCACATCCAGATCGCCGACAGCGTCCCGTGAAAATCGGCGTCGGTCGAGCCGCCCCAGGGCGGCACGTTGCCTGCAGTCGCACCGGTCGCGATCTGGCGTGCCGCGAGCGTGGCGCCCGCGTGCGCGAAGTGGTGAATCGCTTGGGGGGTATAGGTCTTGAGCCGAGGATCAGGCATTTCCGTCCCTCAAGTGCCGGCCGGATCGGGCGAGGTGACCGCCGGGGAAGGGGCCGCGGTTTCGCCGGGGCGGCGCTCCGCGAGCGTCCTGAGCAGATGGTCCCAGATCTCGTGAGCGATCGCCAGCTTCGACGCACGCGGCAACGTCCCCACCCGCCCGTCGGCGAAGACCAGCGTGACCTCGTTCTCGTCGGCGCCGAAGCCGATCCCGGCAGCGCTGATGTCGTTGGCGACCACCAGATCGCAGCGCTTCTCGGCCAGCTTTTCCCGCGCGCGCGCGACGAGCCCGGCGCCGCCCCCGGCCTCGGCGGCGAAGCCGACGAGCACCGGGCGCCCGCCGCGCCGGTTGCGTCCGAGCTCCGCGAGCAGGTCCGGGTTCGGCGCCAGCGCCAGCGTCAGCGGCTGGCCGGCGGGGAGATCGCGCCGCGACAGCTTGCCGGCGACCGGCGCCGAGGGGTGAAAGTCGCCGACGGCGGCGGTCATGACCACCACGTCGGCGGCCGACACTGCGCCCGCGAGCGCGCGCCCCATCGCCTCAGCGGTCTCGACGTCGATCCGCGACGCCACACCATTCGGTGTCGGCAGCGCGACCGGGCCGGCGATCAGCGTCACCTGCGCGCCCCGCGCCGCTGCTGCCGCGGCGATGGCGAAGCCCATCTTCCCCGACGATCGGTTGCCGAGAAAGCGCACCTCGTCGATCGGCTCGCGCGTGGGGCCCGCCGTCACGACCACGTGCCGCCCCGCGAGGTCGCCCTTGCCGACGCGTGGGGCGTACGGGACCCCCGCCATCCCGTCTGTTGCTCGGCAGCCAACAAGATCTCCGCCGGCTCCATGAGGCGCCCCTGCCCCACCCAGCCGCACGCCAGCGGCCCGCGGTCGGGCCCGACGGTGGCGAAGCGCGCTCCGCCATCACTCCCCAGCAGCCGGGCCAGGTTCGACTGGGTGATCGGGTTCTGCCACATGTTGACGTTCATCGCCGGCGCCAGCAGCACCGGCGCGCGCGATGCCAGCACCACCGCCGCCAGCAAATCGTTGGCCATTCCGGCCGCGAAGCGCGCAATCGCGTCGGCCGTTGCCGGCGCGACGACGATCAGGTCGGCCTCGTCGGCGAGGCGGATGTGCCCGATCTGCGACTCCTCGGTGAGGTCGAAGAGCTCGCGGCCCACCGGGTGGCCCGACAGCGTCTGCATGGTGAGCGGCGTGATGAACTGCGTCGCGGCGTCGGTGAGGATCACCCGCACCTCGGCGCCGGCCTTGGTCAGCAGGCGACACAGCTCGGCCGCCTTGTAAGCGGCGATGCCGCCCGTGACCCCCAGGACCACCCGGCGGCCAGACAGGGTCCCCCGGCTGGAGGCGGAGGTGGGCGTCGGGGGTCCCACGACCGGCAGACCGTTTTCTCCCGGGCTCATTCCAGAATGCAGACCTTACCTCAAAAATGGGTGAAACTATGCGCCCCTTCCAGGTAATGCTATAGGCCCCCGTGTCTGAGCCTCACGACTTTCCCCGCCGGTTCTCCTCGTACGTGCTGCTGAAGCCGCTCGCGCGCGGTGGCATGGGCGAGCTCTATCTGGCGCTGTCGGGCGCGCCGGGCATGGAAAAGCTCTGCGTGATCAAGAAGGTGCTCCCGCACCTGGTGGCGCCCGACAACGTGCAGCGGTTCCGCGACGAAGCGATGGTCGCGGTGCGCCTCTCGCACGGCAACCTGGTCACCGTCTTCGATGCCGGGCACAGCGACGATCAAATCTACCTCGCGATGGACTTCATCGAGGGCAAGGATCTGCTGGCGACCTGGAACCGCTGCGCTCAGCGCGGCGTCCCCTTCCCCATCGAGGTCGCGGTCTACATCGTGAAGGAACTGGCGCGCGGGCTTGGCTACGCGCACGCGTTCGGCGGGCTCAACCTGGTTCACCGCGACGTCTCGCCGGCCAACGTGCTGCTCTCGTACACCGGCGAGGTCAAGCTGACCGACTTCGGCCTCGCGACATCGACGCTCAAGCTGCAGCACACCGCGCCCGGGATCATCTTCGGCAAGCTCAGCTACCTCGCGCCCGAGCAGGCGAGGCGCGAACCCCTCGACGGGCGCACCGACATTTACGTGTGCGGCATCTTGCTCTGGGAGCTCTTGACCGGACAGCAGCTCTTCCCGGTCAAGCCGGCCGCGTTCGCGCCCGGCCATCCCAAGAGTGACTCGACCGCCGACGCGCTCGAGCGCGTCCGCAACCCGCGCGCGATCCCGCCGTCGCAGGTCACCGACCGCGTGCCGGCCGAGCTGGATCGCATCGTGATGAGGGCGCTGCAGGCCAACCCCGCCGATCGCTACCAGACCGGCGAGGAGCTGCGCGCGGATCTCGGCGCCTACCTCGCGAAGACCGCGCCTGAGACCGACGCCGATCGCCTCTCCAAGTTCCTGAAGCTGCTGTTCGAGAAGGACACCGAGAACGAGCGCCGCGAGCGCGAGGAGCTGGTACGCAACGCCAGCCACTTCCTCTCGGGCTCGGAGGTGTCGCGCAGCATGGCGTACACGGTGCCGCACAGCCCGAACGCGCGCGACACGCCCGACCGCGGCTTGAAGCCAGGGACGCCCTCGCGCGGCATGCGCCCGACGCCGGTTCCGCTCCGCTCGCCGAGCGGCGCCCACGCGGAGGGGATGGGCGACGCGCGCGACGATTCGCATCCGCGCCTGGTCGAGAAGGATCCACGCGTCGGCACGACCGTGGCCGAGCGCTACTACCTGCGCCGCCTGTGCGGGGAAGGCGCGATGGGCCGCGTGTACGAGGGCCAGCACATCGACATCGGCCGGCGCGTCGCGGTCAAAATCCTGCAGTCGAGCTACCGGCACACGCCCGAGCTCGTCGAAAGATTCCGGCGCGAGGCGCGCGCGGCGTCGCGCATCGGCCACCCCAACATCGTCGATGTCACCGACTCGGGCACGACGGACGACGGCGCGTTCTTCTTCGTGATGGAGTACCTCGACGGCATCAACCTCGAGGACCTGATCAACCGCGAGGGGATGCTGGCGGTCGACCGCGCGCTGCTGATCGGCGCGCAGATCTGCCGCGCGCTGCAGGCCGCGCACACCGCCGACGTGATCCACCGCGATCTCAAGCCGGCGAACGTCATGCTCATCAACCGCAAGGAGGATGAGGACTTCGTCAAGGTGCTCGACTTCGGCATCTCGAAGACGCTGGACATCGACACCGGGCCCAAGCGCCAGAACCTGACCAACCCCGACGTCGCGGTCGGCACGCCGGTTTACATGTCGCCCGAGCAGGCGGCGGGCATGCCGGCCGACGCGCGCACCGATGTCTACGCCGTGGGCGGCCTGCTCTACGAGATGCTGAGCGCGGTTCCGCCGTGCGATGGCGACAACATCCTGGCGATCCTCAACAAGAAGGCGTCCGAGGATCCGCGCCCGCTGCGCGAGCTGCGCCCCGACGTCCCGCCCGACGTCGAGGCGGTGGTGATGCGCGCGCTCGGGCGCTTCGCCGACGATCGCCAGCAGTCGATGGCGACGCTCAAGGACGATCTGGTGCGCTGCCTGGCCGCCAACAAGGGTGCCGCGAAGATCGCGAGCGCGCGCATGCCCGAGCAGGCCCTCGGGCCGCAGCAGACGCAGCGGGTGCGCCGTGTGTTGCGCTCACATCCCTGGATCCTGGGGGTCGCGACCGCCGCGCTGGTCCTGGTGACCGGGATCTGGCTCTTCGGACGCAACGACGACGCGCCCGCGCGACGCAGGGCCATGGCTTCGCGAACGCCGGCGCCCGAGGCGCGCGCCGTGGCGACGACGGGAACGGCGCCCGGCCGCCCGCCGATCGTCGAGGCAATCCCCCGCGCGGAGTCAGTTCCCGGCACGCCGCCACAGCCGCGCGTCGAAGCGCCGCCGCCAGCACCGCAACCTCCGGTGGTCGTCGCCGCGCCTCTGACGACTTCGCGGCGCAATACCCGTCCAACGTCCTTCTTGCTGCCCAAGCCGATGTCGTCGTCGCCGCCGCCCCAGCCGACGCAGGGCCGCCACGCGCCCGCGGCGCCCGAGCCGACGTTGATGTCGGCGACGCTGCCGACGCCGAACGGCGCCAAGCTGCTGGAGCAGGGTCAGGCGGCGTTCAACAAGGGCTCCTACCCCGAGGCGTTCCGGCGCGCTCAACAAGCGCTGAGCGCGGGCGGCGCGCCGGTCGGCGCTCACGTGCTGCTGGGCGACGTCTACTACCACACCGAGCGCTACGGCGAGGCGCTGCGCGAGTACCAGGCCGCGCTGAAGCTCGATCCCGAGAATCCGATCGCGAACCGCGGTCGCGAGCTCGCCTCGAAACAGATCGAGCCCGCGCCGTAGCGGAAATGCCGGTGAGATAAACGCCAGGACGCCAGGAACGGATCTCAAAAGTCCGGATCCTGGCGTCCTCGTGTCCTGGCGCTTTTCTGGTCTGATGTTCCGCTAGAACATCAGCGCGCCGTTGAAGGACACGACCTTCTCCGACGGTTGGCCGGTAAGCGTGATGCAGGTGTCGCCGCTGAATCCATCGTTGGAGCAGGACTTGTCCGGCACCGCGTTCTCGAAGGTGAAGAGCCCACCGATCGCACATGCGTCCGGTGCGCGCGAACAGGCCCGCGTTGAGACCGACCAGATAGCCGCTGAGGCTCGCGGTCGCACTGCTGTTATGTGTCACTGTGCTCCTGGTCCCAGACGCCGAGCTTTGGACCCACGACCACCTCGATGTTTCCACCTGCCGGCAGGTGAAACAGGGGCGCGATCGACAGCGACGCGCGCACGCCGGTCTGGTCTGGGATAGACGTTCGGGTCCAGGTTCAGAAAATCGATCGACAGCTCGCCGTTCAGCGAGAACATCGGGCTGGCGAAGAACCCGAGCAACCCGCCGATGCGGAGGCCGGGGCCGACGCCGATCGCCAGTATCGCCCGCGAACCCGTTGATCCCGATGTAGGGCATGGCCAGCAGCCCGCGGTGGCCCGACGGGGGCACGTACGGTGGCGGCGGCGCGTACCCGGACGGCGGCCCATAGCCCGGCGGCGTTCCGTAGCCCGGCGGCGGTGCGTAGCCGGGCTGCTGCGGATACTGCTGCGGGGGATAACCGGGCTGCTGCGGCGGATAACCCGGCTGCTGCTGGTACTGCTGGGGCGGATAGCCCGGCTGCTGCGGTTGCTGCTGGGCGTCCTGGGGCGGATAGCCCGGCTGCTGCTGGGGATAACCCGGCTGCTGCGGATACTGCTGCGGCGGCTGCTGTTGCGGCGGGTACTGCGGCTGCGCGTTGGGGTCGGGGTATCCCTGCTGCGGCGGCGGCGCGTTCTGCGCGAAGGCGACGCCCGACATCAACGTGGTGCCGAGCAGCGAAGCGAGGCAGAAAAGACCGAACCGATTCGTGGTCATTTATCGTGGCTCCGGGGTGAAGGGCGAGGACTGCTCTTCGGGGATCGTTGGCGATGTTACACGAGATTCCGCGCCGCAGGTCGGACGAGCGAGCCCCGTCCAGAATTCACTGCCGACGCGCTCGCGCTTTGGGCCGCACGCGTCGCGCGCTCCGAGCGAGCGCGCGCCCGCTCAGAACCGCCCGACGAGCAACGTGGTTCCGAGCACGGCCCCGAGCACACCGCCCGAGATCAGCGCGATGCCCCCGCCCTGGGTCGTTGCCGTGTCCTTGCCCTTGTACGGGCGGCTCGACGCCGCCGGTCATGCGGCCGTCGATCGTGACGAGAACGATCCCGGCGGCGATCGCGGCGGCTCCGGCGCCGATCGCCGCCCAACCCCAGGCGCGCATCCGCGGCGGGGCCGGCTCGTCACCCGCTGGGTGGTGCTCCCGGTCGCGACGATCGACGTGCCCGCCGTCCCCTTGCCCGGCGGGTAGATCACGTCCGTGACCGCGATCTTGTGCGGGTCCTGTCCGTCGACCTTGATCGGCGGCCGCTTCGACGACCTCGGCCTTCAGCGTCGAGGCGGTCATACTCGCCGTCTCGTATGCCTCGTTCTCGGTGCAGATCTCGCACTTGTCCTCGCGCACGCCGATCACGGTCCCGGTCGTGCCGTCGATCATCTCCAGGTGCACCCGGTAGCTGCGCCCCATGGTCTCGACCGAGCCGCGCATGAGGTAGCGCGCGCCGGTCGCGTCGGCGATCGCGATGCGGCAGGTCGGCGTCTCGCAGTCGCGGATCCCCTTCGCCTCCGCATCCTTGGTGGTGGCCGCGCTGTCGACGACGTCGGCGCCGGATGCCGCCAGCCCGCCGGCGATCGCGGCGGCGATCTTCTCGCGCACCTCGGCACGCAACTGCTCCGCGGTGACGCCCAGGACCGCGATCCGCGTCCGCGCGGCGTGCGCCTGCGCGGCGCCAGCGCACGGCGACCCCCGAAATGATGACGGCGGCGAGCCCCATGTAAATTCTTCGCGACATCGTGCGCGGAATGCTCGGGGTGGTTGGCGCTGAAGTCAAGCCCGGTCCCGACTCGACGGGTAGGACGGTGCATCTTAAGTTCTGCCGTAAAGCCACCGATGGGGGCGGCCATGGTATTCAGAGTCGAAGCGAAGACGGCATTGGCCGAAGCGCGCTCCTGGGTCCGCATCGCGCGCGGGCGCCTGGAAGAACTCTCGAAAGAATCCGAACAACCTCAGGCGCTGACGGCGATGGCCGCCACGATGGCCGACATGCAGGCCAGCATCGAAGCGATCGAGCACCGCCTGTCGCACGTCGACAGCGAGTGGAAGAAGCTGTACCAGCCGCCGCCGTCGCGTTCGGCGATTGTCTAGACGGGAACCCTCGGAGGGTTCCCGTACCCTCCACGCCCGAACCTAACTTACTTGTCGAAGATCTCGTCGCCGACGAGGCCGTCGCGATGATGGGCCGGTCGCGCGGGCGCGGGATGTGAATCGGCTCCCGGTCGCGCGCGCGCGCCCGCGCCGTGGCCGGGCGAATGCGCCGGCGTCCCGGTGACAGCGGACACAGGCGCGGCTGGCTGCGGCGGCAGGGCAATCTGGGGCGCCGACGCCAGCGCGAGCTGGATCTCGACGACACCGCCGGCGGCGACCGTGAACTCGCGAAGGGCGGGCTGACAGCCCGTCGGCCTCGACGCGCAGCACGTGCGGGCGATCCGGGGTCACCGACGGCAGGTCGGCTTCGCGCGCGCCCGAGGCCACGAGGCGATCGTCGATGTAGAAGCGCGCGCTGCTGGCGTTCTGCGCGACCACGCGCACGTGACCCGTCGCCCCGACCGGCGCGCCGGCCGCGCTGGCGCCGTCGGCCAGCGCCTCGGCGTTGCTCGTCGCCGAGGGCTTGCGATCCGGGCGCGCGTGCTCGCGCGCGTACGCCGAGATCAGGATCAGCGCCGCGATCGTGACCGCGCCGCCGCCGATCCAGGCCCAGGGCGCCTTCGTGCGCGCCGGCATCAACGTCGCGCCCGGCGAGGTCTTGCCCGGCGGCGGCGCCAGCGTGTCCGGCGACGCGACCGCGGGGGCGACCACCGGCGTGCGAGGGGCGTCGCCGACCAGGCGGACGAGAAGACGCCGCGCCGGGGGCGCCGGGGCCTCGACCAGCGCCGCCTCCAGCTGCTGGCGCAGCACCGCCGGCGACGCCGGCCGCTTCTCGGGATCCTTCTCGAGGCACGCGAGGATCAGCCGCTCGAGCGCGGGCGGCGATCGGCGCGTAGCGTCGACGGCGGCGGCGGGCACCGTCGATCAGGTGGTGGGTGATGAGCTCGGCGAAGCTGCCCGACGAACGGCAGCCGGCCGGTGAACATCTCGTAGAGGATCACGCCGAGCGCGTAGATGTCGGTGCGCGGGTCGACGCCCACGCCGCGGCACTGCTCGGGCGACATGTACGCGGGCGTGCCCATCAGCGACGCCGGTCTGCGGTGCGCGGCGCCGCGTCGCCCTCGCCCAGCAGCTTGGCGATGCCGAAGTCGAGCAGCTTCGCGAACGACTCGCCGTGCTGCGGCTCGCGCGAGCCAGATGTTGTCGGGCTTGAGGTCGCGGTGGACGATCCCCTGCCGGTGCGCCGCCTCGAGCGCGCTCGCAGATCTGGCGCAGCAGCGCGGCGGCGCTTCGTCGAGCGGCGAGCGGCCCCTGCCTTCAGGCGATCGGCCAGGCTCTGCCCGTCGAGGAACTCCATCACGAAGTAGTGCCGCCGGTCGGGCAGCCACCCGAACGAGAAGATGTCGACGATGTTGGGGTGGCCGATCTTGTTGACCGCGCGCGCCTCGTCGACGAAGCGGCGCACGACGCTCGGGGTTGGTGGCGATGTGCGGCGCCAGCACCTTGATCGCGACCCGCTTGCCGATCACCGGCTGGATCGCCGGCGTAGACCGCGCCCATCCCGCCCTCGCCGATCTTGCGCAGCACGCGGTACTCGCCGATCTCCATCCCCTCGGGCAGATCGACCGGGGCGGCGGCGCCGTTGCCGCGCCGCCGGTCGATGGTCGGGTCGTGGGTTCCGTCGTCGCTCATCGGGGACCCGCGGAGGGTCCCTTACTCTACGCGCCTCCGGCGCCGCGCCGTCACCACGCCCGCGAGCAGCAGCAGCCCGGGCGAGCGCCGTCAGCGGATCCGCGCCCGCCGAGCGTCGCAGCCGCAGCCGCCGCCGCCGCCCTTCGGCCTGCCGCCGTCCGCCGAGCCGTCGGTCGCGCCGGTGCCGCCCGCGCCGCCGTCGGCGGCGCCGGCCGCCGCGTCCCGCCGGCGCCGCGTCGCACCGCCGGTCCCGCCGCCGCCCGCGCCCGCGCTGCCGCCGTCGGGCGTGCACGGTTGGTGACGTCGGTGCAGGTCGCCGCCGTGTTGGGCGCCTTGCACGTGCCGACCGACGCGCAGCGCTTGGTCGTGAGGTCGTGGTAGTCGATGCAGGTCGTGTCGAGCCCGTCGCAGTCGATGACGCCGCAGGTGGTGTCGTCGTCGGGCATGACGTTGCACAGGCCGGCGCCGTCGCAGGCCTTGCACGTCCCGCACGTCGTGCCCGACCGCCGGGTAACTGGCAGTGCCCGTGGCCGTTGCACATGCCGCCGCACATGCCCGACGGATCGCTCGCGCTGTCGATGCAGTCGTGGTTGGGATCGGTGCCGGCGAGCGTCGGGCATGCAGGTGCCCTCCTTGCCGGGGAGTTGCAGCTCCCGCAAGTGTCGCAGTCGCGGTTGCAGCAGAGGCCGGTCGCTGCTGCGCCGGTCGCGATCGCGCAGTGCCGTTGCAGACGCACTGCGCGTCCCGCGCGCAGGTCGTGAGCCGATTGCGCGGCACGCGACGCCGCGGCCGCACGTTCCGCCGTCCCGCCGTCGCAGTAGAACGCGATCGCGCAGTTGGGATCGGTCGGGCAGCTGGTCTTGCACTTGTCCGTGCTGTCGGCCGGATCGTGTGAAGCAGCGGAACCCGTTGCAGCTGTCGTAGACGTCGCCGGCGCAGTTGCCCGCGCCGTCGCAGGTGCCCGGCTGGTGGATCACGCCGTCGCTGGCGCAGCCGGCGGTGCCGCAGACCTTGCCCTGCGGCGGGAAAGCGCAGCCGCCCTGCGCCGTCGCAGGTGCCGCCGCAGTCGCCGCGCGCCGCAGTTCTTGCGCGGGTCGGTCCCCGTCGCCGCGAGCGTGCAGCTGCCCGTCGCGTTCTTGCAGCTGAGGCAGGTGCCGATGCACGCGTTCTCGCAGCAGGTGCCGTCGACGCAGTAGTTCGAGCCGCACTCGTTGCCGAGCGCGCACGACGGCGCCGTTGGGCTTCTTGCCCGTGGTGCAGGTGCGCCGTTGGTGCAGTAGTTCGGCGACGTGCACGCCGTCGCGGCCGTCGGGTCGGTGCCGCCGGGCGGCGATCGGGCCGCAGGTCCCTTCGCTGCCCGGGTTGTTGCAGGCGTAGCAGGTGCCGCTGCAGGCGCTGTCGCAGCAGACGCCGTCGACGCAGTTGCCCGAGCCGCACTCGGTGCCCGCCGTGCAGGTGCTGCCGTTGGCCTTGAGCCCGGTCTGGCAGGTGCCGGCGGCGTCGCAGTACTGCGGCAGCCGCGCAGGTGACGGTGGCGGTGTTGTCCGGCCGAGCCGGCGGGCAGGTTCACGCAGCTCCCGAGCTTGCCGGTCACGTTGCAGGCCTGGCAGGTCCCCGTGCACGCGCTGTTGCAGCAGATAGCCGTCGACGCAGAAGCCGCTGCCGCAGTCGGTGCCGTCCGTGCACGTCTGGCCGTTCGGCTTCTTGTTCGATCGGCAGGTGCCGCTCGCTGCAGTACTGCTCGCGGCGTCGCAGGTCGTGGTCGCGCTGTGATCCTGCAGGCCGGCCGCGATCGGCAGTGCAGCGCCCCCGGGTTCGTGCCGTTGTTGCAGGTGTAGCAGGTCGTGGTTGCAGGCCTGGTTGCAGCAGACGCCGTCGATGCAGAAGCTCGGCTCGCGCACTGGCCGCTCGCCGTGCAGGCGCTTGCCGGTCGGCTTGGGCGCGTTGGTGCAGACGCCGTTGCCGTCGCAGAAGCGCGGCTGTAGTGGAGTCCGAGACGCAGGTCGGCGCCGCGACCGGGTCCTCGCTGCCCGACGGGACGTTCGAGCAGGTGCCGCGCTTGCCGTTGAGGTTGCACGCCTTGCAGGTGTCGTTGCAGTCGGTGTCGCAGCAGACGCCGTCGGCGCAGTGGCCGCTGGCGCAGTCGGTGAAGGTGCCGCAGCTCTGGCCGAGGCTGCGCCTTGCACGACGTGGTTGGCGTCGCAGGCCTGGTCGCTCGGCGCAGCGTGTCGTCGGGCGGCCGGCCGGCGACGTAGCTGCAGGTGCCGAGCGTGTCGCGCCCGGCACGTTGCAGGCCTGGCAGGTGCCGTTGAGCAGGCCGCCGGCCGCGCAGCAGACGCCGTCGACGCAGTTGCCCGACGCGCAGCGTCGCCGCGGTCGCCGTCGAGCAGCCGCGAGCCGTTCGGCCGCGGCGCGGTGTTCGGCGAGGTACTCCCAGATCTCCTGCGGGCCGTAGGTCGTGTCGGCGGTGACGTTGCCGCCGAACAGGAAGCGTCGAGCCGCGGGTCGAGTCGTAGATCAGCGTCGGTTGTATCGCGCGGCAGCGGCTTGATCCCGCCGTCGGCGTGGTCTCGGTCCAGCCGCCGCGACGATGCCGTCCCACTCCCACGAGTCGTTGAGCCGTCGCGACGTTGGTGACGTCGCCGTGGCCGCCGAACATGCACGACCACGCGCCGGCCCGAGTCGTAGACGATCGCGTGGTTGTACCGCGCCCGGGCGGAATCGGTGACGACGCGGCCGGGTCAGCTGGCTCCACTGGCCGCTGGTCGGCGTCCCACTCCCAGACGTCGGTGTCGTAACGTGTACGCCGCCGCGGCGGTGTTGTAGCTCGTAGCCGCCGAGGATACACGAGCTTGCCGCGGTCCGTGTCGAAGGTGACGTCGGCGCTCGAGCTGCGTGCTGACCTCGCTCGGGATGGCCTGGGCCGGAACCGTCGACGGACTGCGGTTGGTCCAGGTCGCGGCGGTCGGGTCGAACTCCCAGATCTGCAGTTCCGGTGCCGCCGAACATCACCATGCGATCGCGCTTCGCATCGTAGAACATCGAGTGGCCGTAGCGTCGCGGTCGGCAGCGTGCGTGTTCGGTGTCACCGTGACCGTGCGACCAGGTCGTGCGTCGCCGGCGCCCAGGTCCAGAAGTCGGTGAACGTCGTCGTGCCGGTAGCCGCCGAACAGGAACATGAGGTCGCGCTTGCTGTCGTAGACCATCGCGCCCTGCTGGCGCGGTCGCGGCTTGGCGGTCGCGGTCGTTCGCGTGCGTCCAGGTCTGGTCGGTGCCCGACCACTGCCAGATGTCCTGCTTGTAGGGGTTGCGTCGCCGCTGCTGTAGCCGCCGAACAGCATCAGCTTGCCCGCGCTTGCTGTCGTAGGCGAGCGCCGGACCGGTGCGCTGGATCGGGCCGGTGAGCGGGACCGACCGGTTGGTGAACAGCGCCGTCGCGCGCCGTCGTAGTCCCAGAGCTCGCGCGCGTAGCCGTTGAGCCGCCGAACGACGACGCTGTTGGCGTGCATCGGATCGTAGACGAACGTCTGGTAGCCGTAGCCGGGATGGTTGTTGATGTCGGAGCGTCGTGATCGGTGATCGCGTCCAGGTCGGCGTCGTCGGATCGCAGCTCGTAGACGATGTCGGCGTAGCCGTACTCGTAGAGCACGGTCTTCCTTCGCGACGCGTCGTAGACGATGTGGTCGAACCCGGCGTTGCCGGTAGTACGGCGGCGCGGTGCCGGTGGTGGTGTCGACCGCCCAGCTGCCGGTGTTGCAGGCGGCCCCGGCGCCGCCGTCCACTCCCAGGTCTCGTTGACCCAGGCTCCCGGCGCGCGGTGCCGGTGCCGGTGTTGCCGCCGTGGATGATCATCTTCTTGCGGACGCTGTCGTAGGCCAGCGAGTGACCGTAGCGCGCGCGTCGGCTTCGTCGCCGCCCGGCGGGCGTGCAGTCCTCCCAGGTGCCGGTCGCGCCGTTCCACTCCCAGATGTCGTTGCGGCGGAACGTCGGTTTCGTCGAAGCCGCCGAACAGGACGATGCGCTGGCGATCCGGGTCGTAGACCATCGCGTGGTCGTGGCGCGCCGTCGGCTGCGGCGCTGACGTCGGCACGCGTGACCCAGGCCGATCCGACCGTCCCACTCCCACTGGTCGGGGATGTAGAAGCCGGCGCTCGGCTGCCAGCCGCTGAACATGAGGACTCTTCTTCGTGCCCGGGTCGTAGACCAGCGCGTGGCCGGAGCGCGTGCCGGCGTCGCGAGCCGGTGTTGGCGCGCTGGTTCCAGCTGCGCGCGCGCCGTCCCACTCCCAGGTGTCGTTGTAGAACGGGCCGTGCGACGGCGGCCTGGCCGCCGTACATCACCATGACCTTGCGATCGGAGTCGTAGGCCATGGCGTGGGAGTAGCGCGCCTGCGGCCAGCTCCCCCACAGGTTGGGCCAGGTCGCCTGGCGTCGAATCAGCGCCGAGCGCGATGACGCACCGCGGCGTCGCGGATCGTCGCGCGCGGCCGCCGGTCGGGAGTCACGGTCGATGCAGCCGCGCGCCCAGCGACAGCGCGGCGACCGGCAGGCGACAACCAGCGAAGAAAGACCCCCTTGCATTTTCTTTCCGCTGAGACACGTCATTCGAAATACCCTTCCCCAGGCTAGAGAACGAGCGAACCCTACGCTGGTAACGTGCCTGGCGGCAAGATGTTCCGCGCAACGTGCTCGTCGTCAGCGCTTGCGCTGCGCGAGAGCCGCGCGTATAACCTGCGCGCCGATGCGCGGCGCGTCCGACCTTATAATCCGGGCCACTCTCGGCGGCGAGCCAACCTTCGACGATGATCACGACTCGAATCGGCAGCGAATCTCCTACGTTCCTGCGTGCTTGCCTTTGCCGCCCACGCGGTGTCGGGCGCCGTGGCGCGGCCGCGCCCGCGACGCCGGCGGCCGACGGCGCGCATCGCGAAGAGGCCAAGGCCGCCTTCGGCCACGGCAACGTCGCCTACAACCTCGGAAAGTACGACGAGGCGATCGCGCACTTCGAGAAGGCGTACGCCTGTCGCGCCTGCCCGACATCCTGTTCAACCTGGGGCAGTGCTACCGCAAGCAGTGGGAGGCCGACAAGAAGAGCGAGCTCGGGCGGCGGGCGCTGCACTACTACGAGGCGCTGGTGCGCGAGGCGCCGTCGTCGCGCGTGCGCGCCGACGCCGACCAGTTCATCGCCGAGCTCGAGCCGGCGGTGGCCGCCGGCGGAGGCGCAGGAGCGGCAGGGCCAGATCGACAGCGCGCGCGGCGCCGAGGCGCTGCAGCTGGCGCAGTCGTTCCTGCGCGGCGGCCAGCTCCCGGACGCGGCCGCGACCGCCGACCGGCTGCTGCGCGAGCCCGACAACGGGCGCGAGCTGCTGGCCGAGGCCTACGTGCTGCGCGGGCGCGTCGCGGCCGCGCCTGGGCGACCTGCTGGGCGCCGAGGCGCAGTTCCGGCGCGCGCTGGAGCTGCGCCCGTCGGCGGAGCTCACCGACGCGCGCCGGCGGAGTCGGCGGCGCTCGAGGCGGCGCGCCGCACGATGGCGCCCGGCGGCGGGCTGCGCCTGGTGCAGGCGCCGCTCGGCGAGGTGCCGCCGGGCAAGCCGTCGGGGATCGCGTCACCGTCGAGGGCGACAGCGAGAAGATGGTCGCGACGCTGGAGCTCGGCTACCGCCGCGGCGACGGCGGCGCGTTCCTCACCACGCGCGCGCCCTACGCGCCGATCGGCGGCGCGGCACCGCGAGCAGCGGCGGAGGTGCCGCCAGCCCGACCGCTCGCGGCCGGCCCGCGCGCGGCGGCGCTGGTGATCCCGGGCGCGGCGCTGGTCGCGGGCACGCACGTCGAATACTACGTGCGCGCGCTCAACGCGCCCGGCAGCGTGGTCGCGGAGAGCGGCACGCCCACCCTGCCCTTTCGCCTCCAGGTCGCCGCGCCGGCTGTCGCCGCCGGCGGCGGCGCGGGTGCGCCGGCGCACACGCCCTGGTTCAAGCGCTGGTGGGTCTGGACGATCGTCGGCGCGGTCGCGCTCGGTGGCGGCGTCGCGGCTTACGCCGGCACGCGCGGCGATGGGCTCACCACCTACATGACGCAGACCAGGCAATGACCACGCGCGGGGAAGCGGCGTTTCTCCTCGGGCTGCTGGCGGCGCTGGCCGCGCCGGCGTGCAGCTCGCCGAAGGGGATCCGCGTCGACATCGACATGGCGGGGTTCGAGACCAAGGCGCGCACGCTGCGGCTCACCGTGACCGCCGCTCCGGATGGCTTCGTCGGCAACTCGCCGGCGGTGTCCGACCCGGGCGTCGCGATCACTTACAGCGCCACCAACGACCTGGTCATGACGTTCGACGCGAGCCAGGGTTTCAAGCTCGGAAGCAAGGTCTCGTTCCGCCTCGACACCGGCAACACCCACGATCTCCAGATCAGCGCCGAGGCGCTGGCGTTCAACGGCACCGGCGCGAAGATCGCCTCGGGCAGGCAGAGAGATGTCCCGCTGTCCGCGGGTGGCGAAGCCGAGCTTGCGATCACGCTCGCCGCGACAGCGACAGCACCACCGTCGACACCACGGTCATCGATCTCGCGATGACGGCGGTCGACGACATGGTGACCGGACCCGTCGAGCAGCGCGCAGCCCGCGACGGTCGCGATCTGCGACGTCACCGGGAGCCAGCAGCGGCGCGGTGGTGATCGGCGTGCCCGGCTTCACGTCACCGACCACTGCCGGGGCCGGCGCGGTCTACGTGGTCTTCGACGGCGCGAGCGTCGACCTCGGGCGCGCCGCTCGTCCACCAGGAGTTCCACGTCTACGGCATCAGCGAGGGCGAGCAACTGGGCGCCGCCATCGGTTGCTTCGACTTCGACAACGACGGCGCCGACGACCTGGTCATCGGCGCGCCGGGCGCGTACGGCGCGAACGGCGAGCCGGGCGCGGGACGGGTCTACGTGATCCGCGGACGGTCCGGGCTCCGGGACGCCACCATCGATCTCTCGAAGAACCAGGCCGACGTCGAATGGGTCGGGAGCACGGCGGGTGGCCACCTGGGCGCGCAGCTGCTCGCCGCGGATCTGCAGGGCGGCAAGCACGGCGAGATCTTGATCGCCGCGCCCGGCGAAGGAACCGGCGTCGTGCATCTGGCGGATCCGAGCCCCATGCTGGGCGTCCCGGTTGCGCCGCGTGCGCTCGGCGGCACCGCTGGTCACGTCACCTTCAGCGGGATCGCGCCGCAGTCGATCGCGATCGGCGATCTCGACGGCGACGGCACCGGCGCCGGTGGCTCCGAGGTGATCTTCGGCGACACCGCGTTCCTCGACGCGAGCAACGCGCGCGTCGGCGCGGTGACTGTCTTTGCAAACGTCGACCCGACCGGGACGACCGCGTTCAACGCCGGCGCCGCGCGACGTGACCGGGCCGGCGCGGCGGATCACCGGCATGGCAGCCAACGACAGCCTGGGCGCGGCGGTGCTCGCGCTGAATGTCTCCGGCCAGGGCGCGGATCTGATCGTCGGCGCGTCGGGCGAGAGCAACGGCACCGGCGCGGTGCGGATCTTCCAGCACGACAGCCAGATCTTCACCGTGCCCCAGGCGCCGAAGTGGGTGATCCCCGGCGCGATCGCCGGCGGCCGGTTCGGCGCGACGCTCGCGGCCGGACCGTCGGCGGTGGTCACCCAGGCGCCGCTCGTCGTCGGCGCGCCCGCGTCGGCGTCGGGCCCAAGGACGCCGCGGGCGCGGTCTTCACCTACAAGCGGCTCGTGAACGGCGGCCTGCCGGTGCTGCTGGAGAAGCTCAGCGGCGCCGCCGCGATGGATCGGCTGGGATCCGCGATCGCGGCCGGCCCGCTCGGAACCAGCGACACTGTCGCCGACGTGCTGGCGCTGGCGCCGAACGCCACCGGCAACCCAGCGCGCCCGAACAGCGGCGTCGCCTACGTCCGCCTCGCGCGCTAATCGGCCGCCGCCGCTCTTCCGGCCGGTAGAAACGGCATTCCGTGCCCTCCGTGCAATGGCGTGTAATCGATAAGCAACCTGGTTTTGGATAAATGTCCTGGCGTGGATTCACTCACCGAAGAATCGGCGCTTCGCGCTGCAACGGCGGGTTCGGCGAACGCCATGGAGCACTTCGTTCAACTCTATGCCGAGTCGCTTTCTCGACGAGCGCTGTGGCTGACGCGCAACTCTACCGACGCGGCCGATCTCTGCCAGGAGACCTGGGAGCGCGCCCTGCGGGGCGCACGGCGGCGCGCTGGAATCCAGGTCACGTACGGCTGGCTTCTCACAATCATGCACAACGCCTTTCTGGATCACCGACGGGCCGCGGTCGTCCGGCGACCAGCCGCAAACGCCAGCGCGATTTTGGAGCAGCGCCCGCACGAGGTTCAAGAGATCCAGACCTGGCGCACGGTCGATGATGCGCTCCTACGGAGCTGCGTCGAGCAGCTCTCGACCGGCACCAAAGGTCTCATCAAAATGCAGCTCGCGGGAGCCCCGTACTCGGAGATTGCCGCTCGCTCGGGAATTCGCATCGGTACCGTCGGAACGCGACTGCTTCGGGGGCGCCGTCGCCTCCGCAAGCTCCTTGCACAACCCGAGGTCCGCGGGGCCTAGCGCTCGAATGCCATCAGCGACAGCGTCATACCAACCGTACGGTGGTCACGGGTCACCAAACCGGTACAACGTGGGTGCAATCCCTCTCGAACCTTGGCGTGTCTATTCAGTTGCATCACGGACCGTCGCTCTAGACGGCGGAGACCAGCAGTAGAAACGTCGCGCGCGCGAGGAAGCCGGGGACGGTTCGGCCGGTCACCGCGCGGAGCGACGACACGACCGCAATCGTCGCCAGAGTGGGGAGCCAGGGCCCGGGCGTGGCCAGGAAGGCGATCGCGGCAGTCAGCGTGGCGGCGGCGAAGCGCCGGCGCGGCCAGCGTTCCTCGAGCGCGCGCTGCAGGGTGCCGCGGAAGATCAGCTCCTCGCCGAGGATTGCCGGCAGGCTCGCCACCGCGAGGTCGAGCGGGATCGGCCGCCCCTGCCCGCGCAGCGCCCAGCCGGCGCCGCCGCCGATCGCGAGGCCGATCGCCGTCGCCGGTAGCCGGCCAGGCGCGCCGGGTTTCCGGGACGTCGGCGCAGGTAGAGCGCGGTGACGATCGCCAGCAACGCGCCGACCACGAGCGCCGCGACCGCGGATGGACAGCGACGCTGCTGCCTTCGTCGGCGAGCGCAGCGCCCCTTGACGACGGCGCGGCCGAGCAACGCGCTCAGCAGCGTCAGCACCGCCGCATCGCCGAGGCGCACCGGACGACGGCGCGCGGCTTCCGGATCCAGGCACTCCTCGGCCTGCTGCATGCCCGACGACCAGAGCGCCAGCCCGACGAAGACGTAGAGCGCGAGCCAGCGCCAGCGCTCGGCGCCGGCCTCGCCGAGCACGACGTTGTAGAGGCCGCCGACGAGCAGGAAGAGATAGATCGTCGCCGGCCCGATCGCGGGGCGCGCGTCGTCCGAGAGATCCGCCGCCTGACAGGCGAGCCCGACGGCGACGAAGGCCATTCCCGCGGCGCCGGTCGCGACCCAGAGCGCGAGCTCGGCCCGTTCGCCCAGCGACGCGCCGGGGACGCCGGCCGACAGCGACAGGAATGTGCCGCCCGACAGCACGCCCAGGACCAGCGCCCAGGTGCGCGCCTTCGCGAACATCAAGCGGCCGATCGAGACCGGAACCGTGCGCAGGATCCAGAAGCAGCGCCGCTCGGCCTGCATGTGCACCAGCGGGCCGATGGTCGCCATGTAGAGACAGAGCGAGAACGACAGCACCGCCACGCGCTGCAGGCTGGCCGTCGTCCAGGCCCAGCCGGCCGAGCCGAAGATCTGGATGCCGACGAAGATGATCGGCGCGGTCACCAGCGCCAGCAGCTGCGATCGATCGCGCACGACCAGTCGCAGGTCCTTGGTCGCCATGGTGATCGGGCGCGACGCCGGGCGCGACCCGGGCGCTCGCCTCGGCCCAGGACGCGCCCGCCTCCTCCCAACCATGCATGCCGGCGCGGCGGCCGACCACGAACGCCAGCGCGAGCGCCGCGACCGCGGCAACGGCGAGCGCGGCCAGCGCGCCCGCGAGCGCGAGCGGCGCGCCGAGCTGCAGCGCCAACAGCGGCCGCACCAGCGCCGCGCCCGGTGTCCAGGCGATGACATCGCGCCAGCGGCGCGACTGCATCGGCGAGCGCGCGCGGCGCGCGCAGGATCCAGGTGCCGGTCATCCAGAGCACCGCCAGCGTCAGCGCCGCGCCCATGCGCAGCGCGACCCACACGACGCGCCGGCCGCGCGGCGGCGTGTAGCGGACCACGGCGATCTGCACCGTCTGCGCCAGCGCGACCACGCCGACCTGCACGATCACCGACGTCGCCGCCGCCGCGAGCCCAGGCGCCGGCGCCGAGCCGCCAGGTGATCGCCGCCGCGACCAGCACCGGGAACAGGAACAGCGCGCCGAGCGGATCGAGCACCGCGCCCGCCACGCTGCGCGCGACGATCAGCGACGGCAAGCGACGCGGGCCGCGACAGCAGGAACTCGTTCTCGGGCGAGCCGGCGAGCACGGCGTCGCTGCCCGCCGTCTTCGCCGCGAGCGTGCCGAGCAGGATCGCGCCCACGACCAGCGACAGCACGGCCGTCTGGCCGTCGAGATCGGTCGCGGCGACGACGGCGCCGAACGACTGCGAGAAGAGGCCGACGTACGCCGCCGCGGTCACCAGCGCCACCACGAACGGGCAGCGCCGGGCTCGGCCCCGATGCGCGCCCGCGCCGACGCCAGCGCAGCACGTTGCGCAGCAGGCGGTAGCGCAGGCCGATCATCAGGCGCGCCAGGCGCCAGGTCGAGATCGCGCCGGTCGTGGCTACGGGAGAGCCGTGCATCCTGAGATTCCGGTCCCCTCCCCCCGTCCGCGGGGGGAGGGTTAGGGAGAGGGCGAACCTTGCGAGCCGCGGCGCCCGACAGCCCCTCTCCCTAACCCTCTCCCCCGCAGACGGGGGCGAGGGGACCGGAAAGATTCGGGCGAAGGGACCGGAGATTCATGCTCCCTCCCGCGACTGCGAGGACGCGTCCGTGACCCGCAGGAAGAGATCCTCCAGGCTGGTCTCGGGCGCGGCGGCATAGCGCGCGCGCAGCTCGGGCGGCGTGCCCACCGCCTGCAGCACGCCGGCGCGGATGATCGCGACGCGGTGGCAGATTCGCTCCGCCGCCTCGAGAAGATGAGTCGACAGGAACACGGTGCGCCCATCCGCCGCGAGACCGCACGATGATGTCGCGCATCTCGCGCGCGCCTTTGGGATCGAGCCCGTTGGTCGGCTCGTCCATGATCAAGACCTGGGGGTCGTGAATCAGCGCCATCGCCAGCGCGAGGCGCTTCTTCATGCCCATCGAATAGGTCACGGTGAACGCGCCGGCCGCATCGCCCAGGTCCATCTTCTCGGCGGACGACCGCGCGCGCGCCCGCGCGTCGCGGGCCGAAAACCCGTGCAGGCCGGCGACCAGCTCCAGCAGACTCGTAGCCCGACAGATACGGGTAGAGAAACGGTTCGTCGGGCAAATAGCCGACCTCGCGCTTGAGCGCGACCGCGTCGCGGTGGCAGTCGCGCCCGCGGATGCTGGCGCTGCCCTCGGTCGGGCGCAGCAGGCCCATGAGCAGGCGGATGGTGGTGGTCTTGCCCGAGCCGTTGGGCCCGAGGAAGCCCATCACCTCGCCGGGCTCGATGCGCAGCGTGAGCCGATCGACCGCGCGCTTGTCGCCGTAGACCTTGGTGAGCCCGGCGGTCTCGATCACGGCGTGGCGGCGTCCGGCGCGATCTCGTCGTCGGAGCCGGTGTCGGGCTCTGCGACGGCGTCGAGCCGCGCGCCGGGCGCCGGCTGGCGCCGCAGGCTCTCGATGTCGAGTGGATCGATCGCCGACGGCGCGACGAGCACGCCGTCGGCGGCGCGGCCCGGCTCGCGCGCCCACAGGCCCGAGGCGCGCCAGCTCGGCGCGCGGCGCGACGTCGGCGCCGAACAGCGCGGCCAGCACCTCGCTCGGGCGCGCGCTCCCTTCGTGGCTCACGGCGACGCGAAAGCGGACCAGCGCCCCGTCGGGCCAGTCGAGCCGCGCGCGCACGCGGTCGTCCTCGTAGAGCTCGAGCGAGCGCAGCGACTTGCGCACGTCGACCATGCGATCGATGCCGCGGTCCGAGTGGCGCTGGATCCGCAGCGGCGTACCCTCGGCGTCGGCGAACCGCGCGAGCGCCGGCGCCCACCTCGGCATCGGCGCCCGCGGGCAGAGCGCGCCGCGAACTCCGCCTCGGCGATCACGCGGCCGAGCGCGCGATCGTTGTCGCCCAGTGCCGCCGCGCCCAGGAAGTCGATCCCCGTCAGCGTGACGGCCTGCAGGCGGCGCACGAGCTCGGCCGGCGCGACGCGATCGATGAGCTTCACGTCGAGGAGCTCGCCCAGCGACGGGATGCCGAGGCCGAGCGCCGGACCGAACGACAGCTCGGGCTTGGGGTGGAAGCCGACCGAGTAGAAGACCTCGAGGCCGGCGCGGCGGAAGACGCGCGGCAAGTGGCGGATCAGGTCGAGGTGCCCGAGGTAGGCGATGCGGCCGAGCTTGGTGTAGCGGAGGCGGTAGCGGGTGCCGTCGGCCTGGGTGATGCGGGTGGCGGGCGCGGGGCGCCGGGGTTTCGCGCCGGCGGCGGGACGCGGAGACGGAGACGAGGACGTAGACGAGGACGGGGCGGTCCACGCGTTCATACGGCGCAGGTAGTACAGCCGCTCGGACTTCATTTGGTCGAGATCGCAGGCGACGCCGCAGTCGTAGCAAACCAGCTTCTTGTCGGCAGGCTCCTCGGCGGCGGCGACGCTGTTGGGATGCAGCAGTTGCTTGTACGGCTTCCCGCACGGCGGCGACAGGCGGTCCTTGAGCGCCTTCCGGTATTCCTTGACCAGGAAGTCGGGCTCGAGACCGATGTCGATGTGATCCCAGGGCAGGCGCGCGGTCACCGGGATCGTCCCCAGATAGCGGTCGACGGCGAGACCGGTGCGCGCCGACGTCTCCTCGATCGCGCGGTCCCAGAGATCGATGCGCAGCACGTCGTCCCAGCCGTCGAAGCGGCAGCCGAGGCGGAACGCCGCCTCGAGCAGGTCGGCGACCGCGCGATCGCCGCGCGAGAAGATGCCCTCGATGTGCGACTGGTGGTTCTCGTGCGTCTTGAGATCGACGCGCATCTTGCGCGCGAGATCGCCGAGCATCGTCTGCTTGCGCTCGGTCTCGGCCGCGGTGTCCATCGCCGCCCACTGGAACGGCGTGTGCGGCTTGGGCACGTGGGTCGACACCGACGCGGTCACGCGCGCCGCGCGCAGGTGGCGGTGGCCGATCTCCTGCACGCGCGACGCGGTCTCGACGATGCCGCGCACGTCGGCGTCCTCCTCGGTCGGCAGGCCGATCATGAAGTACAGCTTCATGCGCTGGAAGCCGCGCCCGAACACGCGGTGCGCCGACTCGACGATGTCGTCCTCGGTGACGTTCTTGGTGATGACGTCGCGCATGCGCTGCGTGCCGGCCTCGGGCGCGAACGTGAGGCCGCCCGCGCGCATGGTCGCCATCTCGCCGAGCAGATCCTCGTTGAGGCCGTACGCGCGCAGCGACGACACCGACAGCGACACCTTCTCGTCGCGCAGCCGCGCCATCGCCGTCTTCACCAGCGGCGTCACGCACGAGTAGTCGGCGGTCGACAGCGACGTCAGCGCCGTCTCGTCGTAGCCGCCCTTCTTCACGCCGCCGACCAGCGCGTCGATCACCGCGACCGGATCGCGCTCGCGCACCGGGCGATAGATCATGCCCGCCTGGCAGAAGCGGCAGCCCTCGGTGCAGCCGCGCGCGACCTCGACCGCCATGCGATCGAAGATCGCTTCGGCGTACGGCAGCGGCGAATCGTCGGGGAACGGGAAGCGGTTGATGTCGGCGACCCAGACGCGCTTGGGCCGCGCCGGCACGCGCGGATCCAGCGGCGCGCCGACGACGATGAAGCCGGTCTCGGCGTCGACCTCGGTGGCGTAGAGCTCGGGCACGTACAGCGGATAGCGCTCGGCCAGGCGGCACAGTCGCTCGCGGCGCGGGACGCCGGCACGGCGCAACGCCGCCGCCTCGAGCACCAGCGGCGGCAGGCGCTCCTCGCCTTCGCCGATGAAGAACGCGTCGATGAACGGCGCCAGCGGCTCGGGGTGCGTCGCCGTCGGCCCGCCGGCGATCACCAGCGGCGCGGCGTCACCGCGCTCGGCGGCGCGCAGCGGCAGCCCCGACAGGTCGAGCAGGTTCAGCACGTTGGTGTACGTCAGCTCGT
Source organism: uncultured Pseudomonadota bacterium (assembly GCA_963711305.1). Lineage (GTDB taxonomy): Bacteria > Myxococcota_A > Polyangia > Fen-1088 > Fen-1088 > DASRQZ01. The sequence goes on along the minus strand of CAVQDT010000004.1, from coordinate 968,567 downwards.
ACTGCAGCGAGAAGCCGATCACGTCGAAGTCGGCGAGCGGCGACGCGGTCTCGAGCGTCAACACCGGCAGCCCGCGCTGGCGCAGCTGCGCCTCGCAGTCGCCCCAGGGCGCGAACGCGCGCTCGCAGGCGATCTCCGGCACCTTGTTCAAGATCCCGTAGAGGATCTTCGTCCCCAGGTGCGACATCCCGATCTCGTAGACGTCGGGGAACGCCAGGCACACCCGCGCCGCGACCGCCGCCGGATCCTTGCGCGCCTCCTGATACTCACCGCCGAGATAGCGCGACGGCTTCTCGACCTGGCTCAGGAACGTCGGCGTACGGGTGCTTCATGAAGAGGCGAATCTACTCTCGGCGGAGCGTGCAGGCAAAAGCGGCGTCGAACCTCGGCTCTCGCAAGGCCTGCCCTCTCCCCGGCCCTCCCCCGCAGACGGGGGAGGGTGACTCGCTGAAGCGGCCTCGGCTCTCGCTGCCGACCGATCCGGTCCCCACGCTGCCGTCCGATCCGGTCCCCACGCTGCCGTCCGATCCGATCCCCTCGCCCCGTCCGCGGGGAGGTCCGCCGCCGGCCGGAGCCGGATCCTTCAGGGATGAAACTGGGCGAGGAATGAGGGAGGAAGGGTGAGACGAGGGCTCAGGCAGTCAGGCCCCAACCATCCTTGGAGCTTCATGCCCCTCGGGGAGACTGGGTCCGAGCCGGCCATCCTTCATTGGCGAGGTGAGCGGTAGCCGCCGCGCACACTCCCCCAGGTCAGATTCCCAGTAGATAGCCACCTCGGGCCTGAGCCCTCGTCTCATTGGAGGTGGATCATGAAGAAGAGTGGAAAGTCAGGCAAGCGAACAGGGAGCAGCGGTCCGAAGGGGCTGCCGGCCATGCGGCCGATGGTCGCAGGTATCGACATCGGAAGTCGGGAGCACTGGGTCTGCGGTCCGGCACTTGAGGACGGGACCCCGAACGTACGAGTATTCGGCACGACGACGGCGCAGCTGTCGGAGCTCGTGGACTGGTTGGCGGCGCAGGGCGTGGAGTCCGTCGCCATGGAGAGCACATCCGTATATTGGATCCCACTTTACGAGCTGCTCGAATCGCGCGGCATCGAAGCGGTGCTGGTGAACGCCCGACAGCTGCACAACGTCCCCGGGCGCAAGACAGACTTTCACGACTGCCAGTGGATCCAACTGCTGCACAGTTGCGGTCTGCTGCGTGGGTCCTTCCGGCCCGGAGACGCGATCGTGGCGATGCGAGCCCTCCATCGACAACTGGTCAACCTGGAGGGTCAGCGCACCCGCTGCGTCCAGTGGATGCAGAAGGCGCTGAACCAGATGAACGTCCAGGTCCACCACGCTGTCTCGGATCTCGCCGGCACGACAGGCATGGCGATCGTCCGTGCGATCGTCGCCGGAGAACGCGACCCGAGCCGGCTCGCCGCGCTGCGCGACCATCGCTGCCGCAAGTCCGCTGAGCAGATCGCACGGCACCTGACCGGAACGTGGCGCGAGGAACACCTATTCAACCTCGCCGGTACCCTGGTGATCTACGATTCTCTCGAGAAGGTGATTGGCTCTTACGAAGCTCGTCTCGATGCGGCCATGGCTGCTTTGCAACCGGAGGAACGCAAGAATGAGCCCGTGCCGCCCCACTCGAATCCGCACAAGGAGAAGGACATCAAGGCTCACGGCGACCAAGCCTCTCGCACGGCCCTGTGGCGATTCTCCGGTGTCGATTTGACTCGGATCGACGGCATCCGAATCGCAGCGGCGCAGATAGTCCTGACCGAGGTCGGCCCGAACCTATCGGCGTTTCCGTCCGAGCACCATTTCGTGTCGTGGCTGAGGCTATGCCCGCGCACGCCGATATCGGGCGGCAAGCCACTAAAGAAGAGCCGCAACGCCTTGGGCGCCAGTCGCGTTGCCAGCGCGCTACGCATGGCCGCCACCTCGCTTCAGCGCGGCAAGACAGCCCTCGGCGCCGCCTACCGGCGCATCGCCCGTCACAAGGGTGCCGCCGTCGCCGTCTTCGCTACCGCGCGAAAACTGGCCCAGCTCATCTACCGGATGCTTAGATATGGCCAGGATTACGTCGACATCGGCGAGACTGCCTACGAGCAGACATTCCAAGCTCGACGTCTTGCCGGCTTGAGAGATGCTGCCAGATCCCTCGGCTACTCCCTTACCGAGGCCCCCGCCTCTCAGGGCACTCCAGGGTAGTTTCAGGTCAGAGGGTTAGGGAGAGGGGCAGGCCTTGCGAGCGGCGACGCCCGACGCTTACTCGGCGCCCTGAAACACGTAGCTGAACGCGGTGCCGTATTCTTCCGACGACGCCGGGAAGACCCAGCGCGACAGCACGTCCTTGATACACGGCTCGAGCGCACGGAACGGCGCGGGGCCGTCGACGCCGACGCTCTTCACCCGACCGGAGATACCGATGGTGACGTTGACGTCGATCTTGCCGTGGGTCAGCGAAGTGTCCCGTAGCAGCGCGCGCTGGTAGCAGACCTTGATCCCGCCCTTGTTGTTGTTGACCACGCGCGTGATGTCGCCCTGGTTCGGCGTGACCTTGGACATGGGCGCCATCGGGTTGCGGAGCTGCAGCGCGCGGCCCGACGACTCGCCGAAGCGTGTGGCGTCGCCGCGCTGCTCGGGTGAGAACGCGCCCGGCGCGGTCGAGGTCGCGGTCGCGCCGCCCCGCACCGACGGGTTGCGCAGTTGTGCGGGCCGCGCCGTCTTCTTGCCGCCGACGCGTGCGACCGTGGGCGCGTTGTCGGACTCGGCAGGAACGTCGTTGGGATCCGGAGCCCGCAGCGCCCTGACCTCTTTCGACGGCTCGGTCGGAACGACCGGCTCGGACGCCTTGACCGCGACGACCGGCGGCGGTTCGACCTTGGGGCTAGCAGCCAGAGTTGGCGGTGACGGCCTCTTGAACGCCACGAAGATCAGCCCGACGCAGATCCCGACCAGCAGCACGGCTCCGGTCGCCAGCTTGACCGTGCGCGACCCCGGGCGTGCTCCGGTGGCCGCCGCGATCGACGCCGACGAGAACCGACCGTCCGTCGGCCCGAGCGGCGCGGCGGGCTGCCGCCAGCTTCCGCCCAGGTTGAGCGCATTGAGCGCGTCGGACTCCCCGTTGGCGAGCGCCGCGCTTGGCGCCGCTGCCGCCAGGCCGGCGCCGTGGGGCTCGGTGCCGTTCTGCGCCTTGTGGGCCTGAACCAGCTCGCGGATCGGCGCCGGCGTATCGAGGATCCCCGCGGGCGGCATCGTGGGCGCCGGCACGACGACCGGCGCGACGCTGGCCAGGCCCAGGCCGACGCTGCTGTGGCTGGCGACGATCGGCGCGTGACCGTGCGCGCGCGCGCCCGCGCCGTGGCCGCCCGCGCCGACTGCGGCGTACGCGCCGCTGATCCGGCGCTCGGACGCAGGCACCTGGCTCGGCGGCGGCGGAACCGGCCGTAGTCGCGGGGCCGGCGGGGGCGCAGGTGGCGGATGCGTGCCCGCGCGCTGGCGGGCCTGCATCTCGCGCGCGATCACCGGAACGTCGGCCGGCGGCCGCCAGCCATCGAGCGTGTCGTTCCAGACGTGAACGTCGGAATCCTTGGGCATCGCGAGCAGCCGGTCGACGAGGACCTTGCGCGTGAACGGGCCCTTCTGCACGCCCTCGAGCGCGAGGAACCACTGGATGTCGTCGGCGGACGCCGCGCCCGGGCCGGGGGGCGTCGGCGGACGCGCGCGGCCGGGGCTGCGCGGTGGCGCGGGAGCGGCGGGCGCGGCCGGTTTCGCGGCGACGTGCGGCCCGCTGCTGATCACCGTCCGATCCGAATCGCCCGAGGCAACCGAGATCGGCGCCGAGGGAGCCGACTCCTTGACCGTGATGATGTTCGAGCAGCTCTTACAACGGATCTTCAGTATTCGACCGCGAACCTTCTCGTCCGCGATGGAGTACTTGGTGAGGCAGCGGTCGCAGACGAATTTCATTCGGCAGTGGTGGTTCGCAGCTCCGTTGAGAGCGCCTGGTTTTGGTGACTGATTAGATCGGTCGATTACGCCGTTTCTATAGTCGGAGGGCGACCCGGGGGGACGACCAGCCCAAGGCTGAGAAAGCTATCACTTCAATCCGATGAATACCATGGCTCCGACGCCCAAAAGGACGCCCAGAGCGACGACAATCGCCAGGATCAGCCAGCCGCTGGGTGCCCCCGAGCGCTGGCCGCCGGCCGTCATTGCCGACAGCGATTTCGGACTGAAGGTAGGGGCCGCCGCGATGGGGAACCCGCCGGCCGCGGCCAGGGTGTCGACTGGCGCCGCGGACCGAACTTCGGGAGGCAGCAATCCAATCGGCAGGTCCGAAACCGATGTAGGTGGTAGTCCCGGCTCCTCTCCGCCGGCTCCCCTCGCCCCGATGCGCTCGGTCCGGAAGCCTCCCCTCCCGCCGTCCGCGGGGGGAGGTTTAGCGATGCGAAGGCCAGCGGCGCGGCCAGCGCGGCGGCCGGCGACTGGCGGGGCGTAGCGGGAGCGGCCTCGAAGCGCATCGAGAACGAGGCCCGCCGGTCGAAGTTCAGCTCCTCGGACTCGTCAGCGGCGATGACCTTGGGCTCCGAGTCGGCCTCGGCCAGCTGCCGCGCCTGCGCCACACCGTCCTCGGTGACCGGCGCGTCGGGCGCGAACAGCTGCTTGAGGTAGAGCGCCATGCGCCGCGGCCCGGTGCGGAACCCCGACTCGTCGAGGAACTCCTCGAGGTCGTTGCGCATCTCCTCCGCCGACTGGTAGCGATCGGCGGGGCGCTTCTCCAGCGCCCGCATCACGATCAGCTCCAGCGCGGGCGGGTAGTCGCGGCGCACCGATGTCGGGGGCGGGATCGTCTCCTCGACGATGCGCCTCATGACCTCTTCGGCGGGCCCGCGCCACAGCCGCTGCCCGAGCGAGATCTCGTAGAGGATGATCCCGAGCGAGAAGATGTCCGAGCGGTAGTCAGCGCCCTCCCCTTCGACCTGTTCCGGCGACATGTACGACGCCTTGCCCGGACGCATCCCCGACTCCTCGCGGATCTGGTCCTGGATGCGCGCGATGCCGAAGTCGACGATCTTGGTCTGCCCCTCGTAGCTGACCAGGATGTTCGAGGGCGAGACGTCGCGATGCACGATGCGCAGGGGCGCACCGTCGGCGTCGAAGCGCCCGTGCGCGTAGGCCAGCCCGGCGGCCGCCTGACTGATGATGTGCAACCCGTGCTCGAGCGGCAGGTAGTTCTGAACGGCGACGCCGCGGCGGATGATGTCGGTCAGCGTCTCGCCGTGGATGTGCTCCATGGCGATGAACTTCACGCCGTCGGCCTCGGCGACGTCGTAGACGTGCACGATGCTCGGATGGTTGAGCTTCGCGGCCAGCCGCGCCTCATCGAGGAACATCTCGACCACGCGCGGGTTCTCTGCGTAGCGCCCCTGCAGCAGCTTGAGCACCAGCTGCTTCTCGAAGCCCCCGACGGCGCGCTGGCGCGCGATGTAGATCTCCGCCATCCCTCCCGAAGCGAGGTGCTTGACGATGGTGTAGCGGCCGACTTGTCGTCCGATCAACGCGGCTCGCATTTCGGCGCGATCCGCGTGACTCGTACTACCCTCCATGCAAGACCGCATCTTAGTCCCAATTCATCGACGTTTTGCCAGCATCTTGCTCGTGCGACGATTTGTGGAGTAGCGTTGCGAAGGGGTGTTGCCAGTGGCCCAGAACGTATCGGACCGCGCCCGCACGAGGCCTGCTCGGCGCGGGTTTTCCGCCGCGGCGCTCGCGGGCGCGCTCGCCTGCGCGGCCGGGTGCGCTCCGCTGCCAGCGGGACGCGCCGGTGCGCGAGATGCACAATGTCGTGCCTCCGAGCGCAGGGCCGCGGGCGTCGCTGTTCAGCCATGGCTGGAGCTGGACCGACGAAAAAGGTGAATCGGTCACCTTCGCCCGCTGGGCCGGCAAGCCGCTGGTGGTCACGGCGATCTTCACCCAATGCAAAGCGACCTGCCCGCGGACGATCGCCAAGCTGCTCAAGGTCTACGACGGCTTCAAGCGAGCAAGGACGAGCCGCGCAGTTCCTGGTGGTCACGCTCGATCCGGCCAACGACACGCCCGCGGTGCTGCAGCACTTCAAGACGGAATCCGGGCTACCGGAAGCCTGGCACCTGCTGGCCGGCAACCTGCACGACACCCGCGATCTGCGCGACCTGCTCGGAATTCACGTCATCGACGACGGCCCGCACCTGCTGCACGACGGCCGCATCCTGGTCTTCGACGAGATGGGCGTCGCCACCCACAGCTACGGTGGCTACTCGCTCGACGAAGAAGCGTCGCTCTGAGCAGGCCTGAGCCACTAAGCGTCCGCCGAAGCTAGAACCCCCAGGACCAGTTCAGGATCCCGTCGTACGCGTGAGGTGGCGGTCCCACTGCTTCGTCTGCCGGTACTCGACCTTGAGTGCGGTCCAGTCGCTGAGGTCGAAGCGCAGGCCCGCGATCCCTTCCAGCGAATCGAACGTAGGACAGATCGGCTCGGCGTTGGGATCGGGAACGAAGAACGGATCCTGGCCGCCCTTGCGAGGCGATGCGCTCGACCTCGACGTACGGCGTGACCCGCCCGATCGTGTAGCCGAGCAGAATGAAGCCGCCGTAGGTGGTCCACTGATGTCCGAGCGCCAGGTGCGCGACGTCGTAGCCCTCGGCGATGAACAACAGCGGCACGTTGACGTAGGCGATGTGGGCGCTGCCGATCATCTCGGTGAGCTCGGTGTCGGGCAGCGCGGGACGGATCGCTGCTCGCTGCCCCGGGAATCCTTCCGAGATGCCGGCGATGCCGATGCGCAGCTCGGGGCGGCCGATGCCGACCAACTCGAGCCGAGCCGTGGAACGCCTTCATGATCTGATAGTCGTGCGTGTTGCGAACGTCGTCGACGATCTTGCCGCGGCCGTTGCCGACGGTGACGCATGAGGTTCAGCGTCGCGACACCGACCGGCAGCGCGCGCGCCGCCGCCGACGCCGACCCAGTGCACCGGCAAGATGCCGCCGTCGTCCTCGAACGCGACCCAGCGCGGGCGCGCGATCGTCGGCTGCAGCCAGCGACCGTGGTGGTAGGCGTTGTTCCAGTACCCGAACTGGGTGTGCGTCCGTCCGGCCTCGATGAAGAACTGCGAGGACTGCCAGCGCACGTTGAAGCGCTCGAGGTCGATGCCGAACCGCCGTCCTCGCCGGCTCGATCGCCATCTCCGTCGTGGCGACGATGTTGTTGCCGAGCTCGCCACGGATGAGCAGGTCCTGCGCGCCCAGGCCGAACCCGAACCTGCCCTGGTCGTTGCCGGGACGCGTGTTGTCGCTGAGCGAGATGTCGCCGAAGAAGTTCAGCGAATAACGCCAGCGCACGTTGCGGATCATCAGCTCCTGCGTCGCTTGTCCCGCGACCTCTTCCATGGTGCGCGGACGCGGGATCACCATGACCGGGGTCTCGGCGGCCGGCTCGGGCGGCGACGCCGCATTCGGCGCGCGCGCCGTGCCGCCGTGACCGAACTTCATCTCCGCCGGCGCCTCGCCGCCGGGCGCGGGCTCGTTGGTCGTCCTCGGCCTGTGCGGTCTGCACCGGCGCGGGCGCGACGCCGGGCGACGCCGGCGCCGGCGCGGACGCGGGCGTCAGTCGAGGATTGCGCGCAGGGCGAAGCCGAACAGGCCGCCGGTCGCGGTACCGATCAGTGTCGCAACGAAGAGGCTCACGGACCGTTTGATCGTCGTAGTCACAGAGATCTCCCTGATTGACGTCGTCGCGGTGGCAGAAGAAATTCCGAGCCGGGCTCGGGCCGGCAGAGTAACGCGGACTTCACTCGAACGAGAAGGAGTACGTGATGGTCCCCTTCACACCCCCGGTAGGCGGCGGAAAGGTCCAGTGTCCGAAAGCCTCCACGACACACGTCTGTAATCGGCCCCCACCCTGCATCACCGAGGTCGGAGTCACGGCCAGGACGTGGCCGTTCGGATCGATCGAGGCTCGCACGGTCAAACGCCCGTGCAGATCGGTGTGCTCCATGAGCGCGCGATCGAAGCACCCCTGCACCTCGGCGGCGTGCGCGCGGACCACGGCATGCACCGCCTTGGAATCGACGAATCCCGGCGGTGGCGCCGCGGCCGCGGGCCGGCTGACCACAGCGGGCGCTGCCTCGGGCGACGGCGCGGGGCGAGCCGCCGGGCGCGGCGGCGGTTCCCCGGAAGGTGGCGGCGTCGGACGCGGCGCCTCGGCAACCGGGGCCGACGGGGCGGGCGCCGGCGCCGCACTCGAGGCCAGCGCGGACGCGTTCAGGCGCGACGTTTCGTGGCTGGACGATGGGTCGTTGCTGGCGACCTGCCGTCGCGGCCGGCGCTGAAGCTCGCGCTTCGCGACCGGGTGGTTGTGCTGGCTGGACGCCGGCGGAGGCGTCGAGACCTTCATGATCGACGGCGGGCTGTCCGACGGCGGCGGCGTCGCTTCGGCGACGCGCTCGGGCTTGCGGCTCTGGCTCGACCTTGGCCGATTCGGCGGCGGCCGGGCTCGGCCGCGCCGGCGGTTCGCCAGCGGGCGCCGCGCTCGGCTCGACGTTCGAAGGAGGCGCGGGCGACGCCACGGCGTCGTCGGGACGACGCGAGCGCAGGAAGAGAATCGCCGCCGTGATGGCCACGAAGGTGATGGCCGCGGCCAGCAGCGCGAGCTTCGCGTTCGACGGGCCGCGCGGGATCACCAGCGGCTCGTTCTCGACGTCGTACGGGTGCGGCGGTTTGGTCGAGACCTGGGTGAGCACGGTCATGCCGCCGGGAAACGGCGACGCCAGCCGCGAGGCTCGCACCCGACGGAGCCGTCGGCACCGCGCCCACGGGAGGCGCGCCCTGGTGCCCGAACGACGGCGGCGATCCGGCGCCGGCGCCGAAGATGATCGGAAGCGGCGCCGAGTCGCTGTCGCTGGGGACCTTGGGCTGCACCACGCCCTCGTCGGACAGCGCAGCTTTGATCGGGAAGAGCTCGCGCAGGTACAGCGCCGTCTGGCGCGCGCCGGTGCGGAAGCCGCCGACCGCGAGGAACTCCTCGAGGTCGTGGCGCATCTCCTCCGCCGACTGCTGGCGATTCTCGGGGCGCTTCTCCAGCGCCTTCATCACGATCGCTTCCAATGCCGGCGGGATAATCCTTGCGGATCGTCGACGGCGGCGGCGCCGGGTCGGAGACGATCCGCCTCATGACCTCGTCGGCCGCGCCCCGCCACAGCCGGCGCCCGAGCGTGATCTCGTAGAGAATGATCCCCAGCGAGAAGATGTCGGAGCGATAGTCGACCGCCTGCCCCTGCACCTGCTCCGGCGACATGTACGAAGCCTTGCCGGGGTGCATGCCGGATTCCTCGCGGATCTGGTCCTGCACGCGCGCGATTCCGAAATCGATGATCTTGGTCTGCCCTTCGTAGCTGACCATGATGTTCGACGGAGACACGTCGCGGTGGACGATGCGCAGCAGGCCACCGCTGGCGTCGTGACGCCGGTGCGCGTAATCGAGACCGGCGGCGACCTGGCTCACGATGTGGACTGCGTGCTCCAGCGGCAAGAACGTGCCGACCTCGACGCCGCGCTTGATGACGTCCGTCAGCGTCTCGCCGTGGATGTACTCCATGGCGATGAACTTGTTGCCCTCTTCCTCGGCGACGTCGTAGACGTGCACGATGCTCGGATGATTGAGCTTCGCCGCGAGGCGCGCCTCGTCGAGAAACATCGCGACCACGCGCGGATGCTGCGCGTAACGCGATTGCAGCACCTTGACGACGAGGTTCTTCTCGAAGCCGCCGACCGCTTCTTGACGCGCGATATAGAGCTCGGCCATACCGCCGGTGGCCAGGTGACCGACGATCGTGTAGCGCCCAACTTGGCGGCCGATGACGTCCTCTCGGTTTGCCCTGCGCTCCATCCGACGGGCATCCTAGCCCAAACCCGCCAGTCCGGTTGACCTAACCGTACGCGCCGAGTAGGAATTGACGCGGCCAATGAGCGCCCGAATTCCGCACGACGCATCCGTGAACGGGCACCTGGTTGACGGAATATTCCACTACATCTTCGTTGCGACCAGCGTCTGCTTCGTTGTGATGGTGGTCGTGTTGCTGGCTGCGGTGATATTTCACCGCGCAGGACGCGGTCCGGCGCATTACACGCACGGCAAAAATCAGGTGAGCTATGTGCTCACGGTCCTGGTGGCGGCATCCATCTTCCTGGCGGTCGACGTGGTCGCGATGCGTCGGTCGGCCGCCGATCTGCGGCAGCATTTCTGGCGATTCCCCGACGGGGATCCGACGGCGCTGCGGATCGAGGTCACGGCGCAGCAATGGGCGTGGACCTTTCGCTATGCAGGGGCGGACGGCCGCTTCGACACCGCCGACGACGTCGTGACGCTCAACGAATTGCACGTCCCCGTTGCGACTCCGGTTTACTTGAAGCTGCGTTCCAAGGACGTCGTGCACTCGTTCTACTTGCCCAACTTTCGTACCAAGATCGATGCCGTCCCCGGCAACACCACGCGGCTGTGGTTCGAGGCGCGCGAGCCCGGCAAGTTCGAGATCGGCTGCGCCCAGCATTGCGGCGTGAGCCACTACAAGATGCGCGCCGAGCTGTTCGCGACCGGCGCCGATGAATTCGAACGCTGGCTCGCGCGCGCCGCTACCGACAGCGCCCTGCGACGCGACACCGGACCGCCCGCCGCCGTGCCCGAGGCCGACGGCTGGGACTGGGAAAGCTGAATGCCCTCGGACGTCGACGAGAATCACGCGGCGCCGCGCGGCTTTTTTCGCCGCTACGTCTTCTCGACCGATCACAAGGTCATCGCCAAGCAGTTCCTGTTCCTCGGGCTCGGGATTCCTGGCGGTCGGCGGGTTCCTGGCGATGTTGATCCGCTGGCAGCTCGCCAATCCGGGCGCGCCCTTCCCGCTCGTCGGCAAGCTGCTCTACGGCCCGTCGGGCGGCGTGATCTCGCCCGCGGCGTACACGGCGCTGTTCACGATGCACGGGACGATCATGATCTTCTTCGCGATCACGCCGATCTTGATCGGCGCGTTCGGCAACTTCTGCATCCCGCTGCTCATCGGCGCGCGCGACATGGTGTTCCCGCGCCTGAATCTTCTTTCATTCTGGTCGATGTTCGTCGCGACGGCGGTGCTGACCGCCTCGTTCTTCGTGCCGCTCGGCGCGCCGCAGGCGGGCTGGACCGCCTATCCGACGCTGTCGACCGCGATCGGCACGCCCGGTCTCGGACAGACGCTGTGGACGGTCGCGATCTACTTCAACGGCGCCTCGTCGATCATGGGCGCGGTCAACTACATCACCACCGTGATCCGCCTGCGCGCGCCGGGCATGGGCTATTTCCAGATGCCGCTCACGGTGTGGGGCTTCTGGCTGACGTCGATCTTGAACGCGCTGTTCGTGCCGGTGCTGGCGGCCGGCATGGTGCTGCTGTTCTTCGATCGCGTCTTCGGCACCCAGTTCTTCATCGCCGGGTCGGCGATCCGCGGCGGCGGCGATCCGATCCTCTATCAGCACCTGTTCTGGCTGTTCGGCCACCCCGAGGTCTACATCCTGATCCTGCCCGCCTGGGGCATCGTGTCCGACCTGCTGTCGTTCTTCGCGCGCAAGCCGGCGTTCGGCTATCGCGTGACGGTGGGCTCGATGATCGCGGTGGTCACGCTGTCGGCGCTGGTCTACGGCCACCACATGTTCGTCACCGGCATGAGCCCGATGCTGGGCGAGAGCTTCATGCTGCTCACCATGATCATCTCCGTTCCGGCGGTGATCCTGTTCTTCAACTGGCTGGCCACGATCTGGCGCGGCGCGATGCGCACCACCACGGCGATGCTGTTCGCGCTCGGGCTGGTCTTCACGTTCGGGCTCGGCGGGCTGACCGGCCTCTTCCTCGCCGACATCGAGGCCGACCTCTACCTGCACGACACCTTCTTCGTGGTCGGGCACTTTCACCTGATCATGGCGGCGGCGGTGTTGCTGGCGTCGTTCGCGGCCATCGACTACTGGTTCCCCAAGATGTTCGGGCGGATGATGAACCGGGCGCTCGGCAAGCTGCACTTCTGGCTGACGATCCTGTCGCTCAACGTCGTGTTCTGCGGGCAATTGCTGATCGGCTACGCGGGCATGCAACGGCGGCTCTACGATCCGTCTGCGTACGAGTTTTTGAAGCCGCTGCTCAAGCTCAATCGCGGCATCTCGCACGCCGCGTTCCTGCTGGGCGCGGCCCAGCTCATCTTCGTGGTGAACTTTTTCTGGAGCCTCGCGCGCGGGCCCAAGGCCGAGGCCAACCCCTGGCAGGTCGGCACGCTCGAGTGGACGGTGCCGTCGCCGCCGCCGCACCACAACTTCGATCGGATCCCGGTCGTGCGACAGGGACCGCACGAGCTCGGCAATCCGCGCGTCATCGAAGCGCTGGGACGCGACTGGCTCGCGCAGGACGAGGAGATGCCATGATGGGGACGACGCCCGCGACGACCGGGGCGGCGCGCACGCCCGGCGTGGATGCGGGCGAGCGCACGGCGGCGGCTCGCGATGTCGACGCGACCGTGGGCATGACCATCCTCCTCGGGGCCTGGGTCATGCTGTTCGCGGCGCTGTTTCTCGCTTACGGCGTGGTGCGCGTGCAGGCGAACGAATGGCCGCCGTTCGGCGCGCCCCGACTGCCGCTGGCCGTACCGGGGCTCAACACGCTGCGTGCTGCTGGCTTCGAGCGCGGTGCTGCGCCGGGGCCTCGGCGCGTGCCCGACGGGGCGACGCCGGCGCGTTGCTACGCGCGACCGTGGCGGCGGCGCTGCTCGGCACCGGCTTTCTCGGGGCGCAGCTCGCGATCTGGCGCGCGATGCTCGCGCGCGGGCTCTTCCCCAGCTCGGGCGTCTATGGATCGGTGTTCTACGCGCTCACCGGATTTCACGCGCTGCACGTGCTCGGCGGCGTGGTGGCGCTGGCCGCGCTCGCGGTTCACCGTGCTTGGAACCCGCAGCGGGTTCCGAACCTCCCACTGCGCATGACGGCGCTCTACTGGGATTTCGTCGCGGTGGTCTGGGTCGCGATGTATCTGGCGGTCTACTGCCTGTGAGCGCGCGCGTGAAAGCCGCCCGCATCCTGTCGGTGTCGTTGCTGGGCACCGCGCTGGCGGCAGGGATTGCGTGCAAGTCGCGCCCGACCGGCACGCCGCTTGCCGATCACCGGACCGATGACGCTGGGCGGGCGCACCATCTCCGCCGAGGGCCTGCGTCACGGCGGCGAGGTCTACACCCACTATTGCCGTCCCTGTCACGGCGCCGACGGTAGCGGCAACGGAGCGTCGGCGCCCGGACTGCGCCCCTCGCCGCGCGACCTGCGCCGCGGAGTCTACAAGTTTGGCTCGGCGCCCGCGGGCCAGCTGCCGACCGACGACGACCTCGTGCGCATCGTCAAGGGCGGCCTGCACGGGACGGCGATGCTGGCGTGGGACGTGCCGGCCGCTGAGCTCGACGATCTCATCCAGTACACCAAGGCCTTCTCGCCGCGCTGGCTGACCGAGAAGGCCGGCGAGCCGATCGCCGTCGCGCCCGATCCCTGGGCCGCCGACCCGGACGGCGGCGTCGCGCGCGGAAAGCGCGTCTATCACGGGCTCGCCCAGTGCGCGGTCGCATGCCATCCCGCCTATGCGCCCAAGGACGAGATCTACGCCGCGACCAAGGAACTGACGCGCATCGAGCTGCGCGCGTTTCGCGACGATCTCTACCAGCCGGTGGCCAAGGACAGCGACTTCGGCTTCCGGATCCTGCCGCCCGACTTCACGTTCACCCCTCTGCGCGCCGGCGACACGCTGCCCGACATTTATCGCAGCGTCGCCGCCGGTATCGGCGGGACCGCGATGCCGACCTGGAAGAACGTGCTGCCCGAGTCCGACCTCTGGGCGCTGGCGCACTACGTCGCCTCGCTGGTCGCGCTGCGCGGCACCGCGGCCGCCGACCAGCTTCACGAGCAGCTGGTGAATCAAGCGCCCTGGTCGCCACCGTCGCTCGACGGCGGCGCCGACGGCAGCGATGGCGCGCGCCCGTAGAGCGCGCGCCGCACGACCCCGATCGCGATCGCGGCGACCGCGAACGGCACCAGCAGGAAGAGCCCCAGCAACTTCAGCGTCGGCGTCAGCGCCGTCTGCTGCGCGAGGCAGTTGGGACAGAGCGCCCAGGCTCGGGCCGCCAACGATGCCGTGACCAGGCCGGCGAGAATCGTCTGCGCGACGATTCGCGCGAGGCCGTGCGCGACGCGGGTCATCGCGCCCCGAACGTCCGGTGAACGACGTCGAGCATCAACACGATCGCGAACCCCGGCGCCATCACCAGCGGCGCGAGCGCCAGCACCTGGATGAGCCGGGACTGGGCGCGCAGATCCATGAACACCCACAGCAACATCGCCGCCTTGGCCATCGCCAGCCCGCAGAGCGCGGCGATGCGCGCGGCGTGCTCGATCTCGAGGCGGATCACGCCTAGCTCCAGCGCTGTCAGCGTGACCAGCACCAGCAACCCGGAGACATATCCGGCGCGCGTGCGCCTGCCCGCCACTTCCATTCAGCGCACCGGCAATAAGTAGATGAACGTGAAGATCGCCACCCAGACGACGTCGACGAAGTGCCAGAAGAGCGCCGCGACCTCGACCCGTGAAGCCCACGCCGGACCCGCGCCCCGGCCGAGCATCACGCCGCCGAGCACGAGCAAGCCCGCGGCCACGTGCAGGCCGTGGAAACCCGTGATCACGTAGAACAGCGACGCGAACAACCCCGACGTCAGGCCCATCGGGACGCCGTCATGCATGAGGTGGTGGTACTCGAAGGCCTGACCGGCGAGGAATCCCAGCCCGCACAGGATCGTCGCCGCGAGCCAGCCGCGCGCGGCCCCACCCCGCCCCTCGTCAGCGGCCGACAGCGCCAGCAGCACGGCCATGCTCGACGTCAGCAGCGTCAGCGTCATCGCCGCCGCCACCGGGATGAGGAAGCGTTCCATCGGATCGGGCCATCCCACCGCGCGCGTCCGCAGGACCCCGTACGCGAGCAACAGCGCGCCGAACCCCATGCCGTCGGTGATCAGGAAGATCCACATCCCGATCCGCCCGGCGCCCACGCGGTCGAACGGCGCGACCCGGGCCGGCTCGGCCGCGACTGGCGTTCCCCCCTGAGCCGACACACCCATGACCTGCGTATTGATATCACAGGCGGAAGATTCAGCCACGCGGCCCTGCCTCACGTGCCCAAGCTCCGTCGCCACGACCATCACCGCGCAAGCAGCGCCGCGCCCCGCTCGCCGCGATCCGCGCCGCCCCACACCAGGCAGTCGCCGTCGATCCGCCCGCGCGCGAGGTCCATTGCCGCGAGACCGAGCATGACCAGACCCAGCGCCGCGCCAGCATCCCCGAAGCAGTCGGCGGGATGCCGCACGCGCAGCCGATCGCGCAGGCGCCCCGCGCAGCGGATCTGGGCGACGCCCCACTCCTTGGCCCAGAAGCTCTCGCCGTTGAGCCCGGCGTAGACGCGCGCAACGTTGCGGTTCGGCGCGCCGCCGGCTCGCTCGAACAACGCGCGGAACGCCGCGGCCAGTCCATCGCCGCGGTTCGGCTCGCTGCTGTAGATGTGGCCCGGCTCGCAAGCTCGCCCGACACCGATGATGCGCGCGACCGCTTGCCGGCCGGCGCGCGCCGCGCTCCCTGGAGGCCCGAGCAACATGAACGCGGCTCCTTCGCCGGGGACGAAGCCGTCGGCGACCTCGCCGGTCCGGAGCCGGCCTTCGCCGTCGAGCGCATAGAGCAGCCCGAGATCGAGGTAGCTGTCGACGCCTCCCACGACGACCAGCGGCACGGCCCGGCGCCGATCGAGTCTCCGGCCGGCACCGGCGAGCAGGTCGAGCGCATCGTCGAGCGCGGCGAATCCGCCCGCGCGCCCGAGGGCATAGGTCCGGCTCAGCTCCGGGTCGAAGCGGCGCTCGGTCTGCGTCGCCAGGATCTCGAGCATCTCCGCCCCAACCGCCTGGCGGGTCTCCGGGTGCGCCTCCGGGAGCGCGAGCAACAGCGGCAGCGATGTCGCGCGCCAGCGCATCGCCGTGAGCGGCAATCGCCTCCAGCAGCGCCGGTGCCTGCGAGCCGGGCCAGCCGCTCCTGGCGCGGCGACAGCTCGCGCGCCGGATCGTCGGGCTCGGCGAGATCCTCGTTCAGCGCCGGCAATTCGCCGGCATCGACGAGCCCCATCACCATCATCTCGCCGTAGCGATCGGTCACGTACGACTCCTCGAGCCGGCCGATTCCGGTCCGCACCGACGCCGCGGTCTGGCGCGCCGACAGCCCGACCGGCGTCACCATTCCGACCCCCAGGATCTCCGCTTCTCGTCGCTCTGCCGCCATCACCTCACCCCACCGCGTTCTTCTTGTTGTGCAGCAACGGATCCCCGAGGCGACACACGTTGCGCCCCTCGAGCTTCACGTCGAACGAGTACATCGAGAACTCCGCCTCGCCGGCGAAGACACCGCTGACCACGCCGCCCGCGCTGCCCGCCTCGTCACCGCTGGTCAGCGCGTATTTCGCGTCCTTGACCATCGGCATGCTTCCGTCGACCGTCACCGACGATGGGCCCGCCGTCGTGTCGGCCGCCTTGCCGATGTTCGGATAGGGGATCGGCACCGGGCCCGCGGGCGACGGCGTCTTGCACACGTCGGGGAACACCGTGCTGAGACCGCCGCTGCTCTGGTGCACGACGCCCCGCCCGTTCACGAAGACCGTACAGGGCACGACGGATCCGCCTCCTCGCGAATGTGGATGCGCTCGATCTTCAGCGCCCGCTTGTCGCAGCGGAGCGCCGCGCGCCAAGTGAGCGACAGCCGCTGGTCGTCGGGCTCGAGGAGGACGGTCTCCAGCATCACCGGCGGCACTTCTCGACGGCCGGCGACGACGATCTCGACGTGCGGCCGGATCGAGGGGACCCGCGATTGCAACGTGCCACCTCCTCCGCGGCTCACGCCGTCGAGAGCGATCGGTTCGCCGCCGCGCAGACCATCGTCGAACGTGAGGTCAGCGCTGGCCGCGTTGCCAAAGCGCGGATCGAAGTCGCGGGGCAGGAACGGCGCGCGCTTCGCCGCTCCAGGCTTGATCGTAGGTCCCGGCGTAACCGCGCCGGGGCTGCCAGGAAGGGGCCACGAAGCCAAAGCCCGCCGGCGGCGGCCGATCGCCGAGCGCGCGCCACGGGCTGCGCGGATCTTCGACATTGGGCAGCCTCACGCCGGCGCCCGAGCGCAACCGCCGAACGGCGCAGAAGCCCACGCCGACCGGGTTGCGCTCCTCGGCGGTGGCCTCGTCCTCCGTCCGTCTGACCCCGGCGTCCGCACCGTGCTGATCGCGCCCACCGAACGCGCGCTCGTAGACGAGCGGCATGCTCTCGAACGGCGCCGGCGACGTCGCGCCACCGATGGCGCCCCGCCAGGTGCGATCGCCGACCACCCGCACCACCTTGCGCCGGCCGGCGACGCTTACGGCCGCGAGCATCTCCGTGACCGCTCGCCCGCGCGGCGCGTGCGCCGATCCGACCAGCGCCACGTCGGTGCCGATCTTGCCGACGTGAATGTCCGCGGCGTACTTCAAGCTCGACGCGCCGGGCTCACCCCAGTAGACGTCGGCCGCGTGCGGCGGCGGCTGCGCCGCGCCGAGCTCCGGCACCGGCGCGAGCGTGAAGGTTCCGCGCACGACCACGTAGAGCGTATCGACCGCGTCGCGGTCCGGCAGCACCTGGACGAGCGGCGCGAAGTGGCTCTGGTTGTTCAGCTGCAGCATGGACCACCGGATGTTCCAGCGAAGGCTGCCAGCTGGCGGAGCTGGTCCGAGATGAACGCACGCGGTTCGATCTGCAGGCATCCGTGCGTCCGCACCGCGAGCTCGAACGCGATCGGCGCGCGCCGCCGCATCGGTCCGCCCGCGAGCGCGCCGGCGAGGCGCTGCAAGCTGGTTGGTTGGCCGCCCAAGTAGCGCACGCCCGGATCGAAGCGCGCACGATTGCCGTTCCACCACCGGATCACCCCGGCGACGTCGGGCTCGGGCAGGCGCTCGTCGGCGCGCGGCACCAGCGCGGCGTCGAGATCGTCGTCTTCGAAGAGCGGCGGTTCGTCGTCTTCACCGGACGCCGCCCGCGGCGCGAGTAGCCCGGCGCCCGCGAGGTCGAGCCCGGTGATCGCGCAGAACGCCTCGGCGGCGAGGCGGACATGCCGCTGCTGCGCCAGCAGGTCGACGCAGGCATCGGCGCCCGATCGTCGCCCCGCCGAAGCCCGAGCGCCCAGATCGCGTCCCGCTGTCGCGACGCACGACCGAGCAGCTGCAGCACTCTGTCGTGATCCGCCGGCGTTCCCAGCATCGCCAGCGCGGGCAACAGCGCGCCGCTGCCGCTGACGTCGGCGAGCGCGAGCGTGCGGCCCACGCGCCAGGCTTCCGGCAGGCCGAGGATGAGGCCGCTTTCGACCGCGAGCTCTCGCGCGCGCCCATCGGCGACGCCCAGCGCGCGCCCGAGCGGCTCGTCGGCCACCGTGCGCGGCGCATGTCGCAAGAGACGAGCCGCCGCCCGCTGCAGCTCCGCGCTGGCCGAGGTGATCAGGTCACCGATGTGCGGCTCGATCGGCAACCCGCGGAATGCACACGCCTCGAGAAATGCGGCGCGCGCGCTCGCCGGCGCCTCACGACTCTGCGCCAGCAATCCGAGATGCGGCGCCGCCGCCGGGATCAGCTCCAGCCCGCGGCGCAGCGACTCGAGCCGCGCGCCCGACGCGCCCCAGAACGCGGCCGCGAAGCAATCGAACCCCTCCCCGCTTCCGCCCGCGAGCAGCGCGTGCGCCGCGACCGCGACGATGGCCGGCTCACCGCGATCCAGCGCCGGAGCCAGCAGGCGCAGCAGCCGATCGATCTCCGATGGTCCGGGGACGCACAGCCCTTCGATCGCGCCCTGCAGCCGATCCTCGATACGTTGCTCGACGCCGTCCGGTGTCTCGTCGTGGGCGTCGAGCGCCGCCTCCCGCCACGACCAGAGGAACTCCGCCTCGTCGAGGCTCTCCTCGACCAGCGACCACGACACCGGCGGCGACCACCGCTCCGGCCGCCGCTGGAACGCCAGCACCGCCGCCATCAGTTCACCCGGACCTGACCGCCGCGGATCCGGTTGGTCCCCGCCGCGCGCGTCTCGACGTGCGTCCCGCGAATGATGACGCGCCCGTTGCGCCGCAAGGTGATCGACGCCGGCCCGCAGGCGATCACCACCTCGTCGCGCGCGACGATGCGCACGCGCGCGCCGTCGACGTCGGCCTGGAAGACCGGCGCGTCGGGTACATCCGGCACGACTCTCGGGTTCGATGGCGCCGGCCGCGGCAGCGCCGCGAGCTCTGTTCGACGTTTGGGTGATCGGCCAGCCGATTGACTCATGCTTGGGTATCGGCGCAGCCCCGCGCAGGTTGCTTGCAAACGGACGAACGGTGCACATGCTCATCGCCCGTGAGCTTTCGAATCGAAGCCGGCGAGCCCCTGCCACGCGCGATCCGGCGGATCGTGCGCGCGCAGCTCGAGGAAGCGCGCGCCGCCGCCATCGACCCGCGGCTGCCTCTCGGCGAGCGCGTGCACGAGGTGCGCACCGCGATGAAGAAGGTCCGCGCGCTGAACCGGCTGGTCCGACCGGCGCTGGGTAAGCCCGCCCGCCACGCCGATCGTCGCCTGCGAAAGATTGCGCACTCCGTCTCGGCGTTGCGAGACGCCGGCGTCGTCTTGAAGACATTCGATCACGCGGCAGCGGGCGGCCGGCGGACATCGTCGCGCGCGGCCCTCGCGGGCGTCCGCGCACGGCTGGCGCTGCATCTTCGCGAGCAGACACAGTCCTTCGAACGAGACCGATGCGCCCAGCGGCTACGGTCCGACCTGGAGCAGGAACGGCCGCAAGGTCGACGCCTGGCTGCCGAAGGCAGACCACTGGAACGCGGTCGATGAAGGGCTGACCCACGGCTACCGGCGTGCGCGCAGGGCCATGGCCGCCGCGTACCGTTCGGAGAGCGAGACCGACTTTCACGCCTGGCGCCGCGCCGTGAAGACGCACCGCCACCAGGTGGCCGCGCTCGAGGCGATCGCGCCCCGCCGGATGAAGGCGCGGTTGGACGAGCTCGATCGCCTCGGTGACCTGCTCGGAGACGAGCACGACCTCACCGTGCTCGAAGCCGCGATCGGCGCTGAGCTGTCCGAGATCGCCGATCCCGAACCGATCGATCTTCTACTACGACGGATCGCCGTACGCCGCCGCAACCTGCGCCGGCGCGCCCAGCCACTGGGCAGGCTCCTCTTCGAGGAGCGGCCGTCGGCGTTTCGCGATCGCGCGCGCAGCGACTTCCGCGCCGCTCGTTCATAGCCCGTCGTCACAGCCCAATTTGGACGTGGCACGACGGCGGCACCGTCTCGCAGGTCGCGTTGACACATTCGAGCCCGACCCGGCACTCCGACGAGAAGACGCACTTGCCGCACATCTCGATCTCGTGCCGGTGCCCGCGCGCGCCGCAACCGTCGCAGCCGGCGCCACTCGCGAACGAGAGCGCCGCCATCACCGCCATCCGCGACGATGCCGAGGGTGCGGATCACCCCCCTATTCTCCACGTTCCTAAGGAACGATCACGGCGCAGATGCTCGAGCAGAGCTGCCCGGGCATGCCATTGAGCTGACCGAGGTCGCAGAGCTCGCCCGGGTCGACGATGCCGTCGCCGCAGTAGTGCCGGGTGCAACCGAACGTGCAACCGTTGGAGCCGAGTGAGGCGTTGCCGTTGTCGCGGCCGAGGTCGCACATCTCGGGCCCGTTGACCATGTTGTCACCGCAGAACGGCCCGAACTTGCACTGCGTGGTGCAGCCGCCGTAGACGCCGTCGGCGTTGGGGCCGTCGCACCCGGCCGGCATCGGGCCGGTGCCGTCGCCGCAGTCGCACTCCTCGCCGGCCGAGACCACGCCGTCGCCGCAGCGGGGCTCGCACTGGGTGATGTTGGTGCTGAACCCGCTCAGCGTCAGCTGGAAGTTGGATTCGGTCGGGTGGCCGTCGCGGCTGAAGACGGCGATCTCGTAGGTGCTGCCCTTCTGCAGACCCAGCGGCAAGGTACGCTCCCGGCAGTCGCAGGTGCCGCCGGCGCAGGTCGCGTTGAACGCCTGCTTGGTGACCGGCTCGATTGCGTTCGGACCGCTGCACGGCACCAGATCGCCAGGCGCGAAGCCGGCGGGGATGACCGGGCAGGCGGTGGTCTGGCCAACCGGATTGGTGCAGGGCAGGTAAACCGAGCCACCCTCCTGGGTCGTGGCGTTACCCAGATCGTCGACGTGCACCTTGCCGGGCAACCGCTGGTGAACGCCGCCGAGATCGATCACCAGGACGCCGTTGATGAACACGAAGGTGTCGTCGTCGCCGAAGAACTGCAGATCGAACGGTCCGTTGAAGACGAACAGGTCGCGCGCCTCGACGGAGAACCACGAGTCGTGGAACCAGCCCTGCGATTGGATCAGCCAATCGCCGTTGAGATGCATCCCGAACCAAGCCGCCGGGTCCACGCCCATCGCGAAGCTGGGCGGGAAAACGTACTGATCGGCCTTGCAGGCGGTTCCGGCAGCGCCTGACAACGCGTTGTTGTACCACCAGTAAGGCCAGAGATTGCACAGCAGCGGCTCGTTCCAGGGCGCCGGCATCCCGTGAATCGTTCCCGGACCGGTGAAGCTACCGGTCAGCGTGTAGATCGGAAACGCGTTGGCCGCCGGATCGAGCGGGAAGAAATTTCCATAGACGCTGTGGGGCGCGCTGGAGAACCGGAACAGGTTCGTCGCTCCCCCAACTGGTCCGAGCTCGAGGAACCCGACCGCGTGCCGGTTGGTGTTCGTGCCATCGCTTTCCCAGGCTCCGTCGTTCCACCACTGACCAAAGGTCGTCGCGCTGGTGACCACCGGCGCATTTCCCTTGTAGACCGGGTGCCCCCCTGTCCCCTGAACGTAGCCGAACGGAGAGAGAGGACCGACGGTCGCGAGGTTGGCTGCGTATCCAGGCACGTGCGCGGCACCGAGGGACACGTTGCCGTCATGACTGAAGTCGGTGAACTGGCAAGCACACTGCGTCGCTGCCGCGCCGCCGCCATTGCGCATGGGATTGAACACCGGCCGCCCGTTGGTATCGAGGTTGGCCTGCGCCATGTCCCAGCAACGCGCCGTCGAGTCGTTCTGCTTCGCAGGACCGGACGAGTTAGGCACGCAGTACCGCTTATTGAAGGAGAACGTCGCCGCGTTCATCCCGGTGCCGGCGGCGCTGCCCGGGACCGGCACGGTGACGTTGTTGACCGTTATCGGCGGGGTGATCGTCGCGCCATAGAAGAAGAAGTCGGGGTGGCCGCCCGCCACCGTCTCGTTCTTGAAGTCGCGGTACTTGACCGGCAGCTCGAGGCAGTCACCTGTATTGATTGATTGCTTGCAGGCCTCCGTATCCGGCTTGACCGCCTGCTTGCAGGTGAACCCGCTCTCGATCTTGCACATCGACGAGCAGCCGTCGCCGTCGACCAGGTTGCCGTCGTCGCAGTCCTCACCGGCCTCGACGTTGCCGTTGCCACAGCTGGTCGCGCACGCGTGGGTTCCGGTGGCTCCGCGGCAGACCGGCTCCTTGGTGCAGGTCTTCGAGCAACCGGTGCCGTCGCCGTTGAAGAGACCGTTCGGCCCGGTGCAGCCGGCGGGCAAGTTCGCCAGGTCGGTTCCGCAGTCGCAGATCTCACCCGCTTCGACCTTGCCGTTGCCGCACACCGACTTGATGCATGGCTGGCCGACCGTGGGACAGGCCGCGCCCGGCTCGACGAGACAGGTGCTGGAGCAGCCGTCGCCGCTGACCGCGTTGCCGTCGTCGCACTTCTCGGTGGCGGTCAGCACGCCGTCGCCGCACAGCGGGACGCACTTCTTGCCGGGGACGCGGCACTGCCAGCCGGGCTCGACGGTCTTGCAGTCGGCGGAGCAACCGTCACCCGAGACCTTGTTGCCGTCGTCGCACGCCTCGTCCGAGGTCAGCAATCCGTTGCCGCAGACGGCAATGAAGACACAGGGCTGCCCGGGCGTCGTGCATTCCCAGTTGGCTTCGTTCTGGCAAAGCCGGTTGCAACCGTCGCCGGGCGTGATGTTGCCATCGTCGCATTGCTCGGTCGGATCGAGGTGTCCGTTTCCACAGGTCACGAAGATCGCATCCGACAGACGCCGGGCGTCGACGGCACCGGGGCCGCCGCCGTCGTTTCCCATCGTGACGTCGGTGTTCGCGACGCGCGCGCAACCGAGCGCGAGCAAGCCGCCGAACAACGCCACTGCCCGAAACACGCTCGAGAGACGATAGGCTCTGACCATAGGATTTCTCCCCTGACTAAGGGTCGCGAAACCGGGGGTTGGTACATGGAGCGGGCGCGGCGCTGCCGGCGTGCCGCGCTCCATGCTTCGATTAAGGAAGGTGGCACATGCCTGCGTCACGGCGCAATAATCAATTGCATGTCGACTGCCCCAATTGTCACGGACGTCCCCGCTCGCACCGGCTGGCTGGGGCGTCTGGTTGGCCGTCCGGTCTTCTGGGTGGTCGCGATGGCGCTGCTCTTCGGCGTGCCGCTCGGGCGATCGTTCCTGCGTCACGTTCCGGCAGCGCCGCCCGACCTTGGCACCCTGCCCGCACTTCGCGCTCACCGACCAGACCGGCCAGCCGTTCGGCACGCGCGACCTGCGCGGCAAGGTCTGGGTGGCCGACTTCATCTTCACCAGCTGCGCCGGCAGCTGCCCCCTGCTGAGCCAGAAGATGGCCGAGGTCGCCAGGCGGGCGCGCCAGCTGGGCCCCGACTTCCGCCTGGTGTCGCTGACCGTCGACCCGGAGCGCGACACGCCGCCGGTGCTGGCCGGTTACGCCGCGCGCTACGGCGCCAACCCGCACAAATGGTCGTTCCTGACCGGCGACATGGCGACGATCCAGAGCGCCGTCACCGACGGGTTCAAGGTCGGCATGGGCAAGGAAAAGGTCGGCGACTTCTGGGAGATCTTCCACGGCGAGAACCTGGTGCTGGTCGATCGGCAGCTGCACATCCGCGGCTATTTCCCGGCGACGGCCGACGGGCTCGACCGCCTGATGGAAGCGATCGGCGTCGTGGTCAACCGCTGACACGACTCTGTGCGCAATCCTTGACGATCGACCCTCCGGCTAGTATTCCCGCGGCACCATGACGAGATCACGCACGCGACACGATTGGCTCACGGCGCTCGGGTTCGGTCTGGCGCTCTACGCCGCCGGGACCGCCTGCACGAAGAAGGAGGAGTCGGCCCCCGCCGCGACTGCCCCGGGCGCCGCGGCGCCGGCCGCACCGTCCGCGCCGCCGACCGCCGCCAACGCCATCAAGGGGACGGTCAAGCTGAATGGCGCCGCGCCGGAGATGAAGATGCTGAAGCGCGAGGCCGACCCCTACTGCGGCAGAATGCAGATGAAGGACGAAGAAGTCATCGTTTCGCCGAGTGGCGGCATCAAGAACGTGCTGGTGCGCCTGACCAAGGGCGTGACCGGCAGCTACCCGGCTCCCTCGACGCCGGCCAGCATCGATCAGACCGAGTGCATGTTCCGGCCGCGCGTCCAGGGGATCATGGCCGGACAGCCGATCTCCGTCCGCAACAGCGATCAGACGCTGCACAACGTCCACACCTACAAGGGCGCGTCGACGATCTTCAACCAGGCCGAGATCCCGGGCCTGCCCCCGATGATCAAAAAGTTCGACGGGCCGTCATCGATCGTGAAGTTCAAATGCGACGTGCACCCGTGGATGACCGGCTACGTGGCGGTCACCGACCACCCGTTCTTCGCGGTGACCGGCGACGACGGCAGCTTCACCATCCCCAACGTCCCCGCCGGGACGTACACCATCGAGGCCTGGCACGAGCGCTTCGGCACGACGACGGCCGAGGTGACGGTCGCGAAGGACAAGCCGGGCGCGGTCGATATGGCGCTCGTCGCCCGGTAGGGAGGGCCCCCCACCCGCGGTTGTGATTTAATCGCCGCCACCATAATGGCGCGCACCCGCTACACCGCTGCGATCAGCGACATCCGAGTCCGCGATCTGCCCGCGGCGGCGCTTCGCGCCGTGCTGCGCGAAGGCTACCGCCGCGCCGACTTCAAGGCCGACCTGCTCGCCGGGCTGGTCGTCGGCATCGTCGCGCTGCCGCTCGCGATGGCGCTGGCGATCGGCGTCGGGCGTCGCGCCCCAGCACGGCCTCTACACGTCGATCGTCGCCGGCGCGCTGGTCGCCGCGCTCGGCGGGTCGCGCACGCAGGTGACCGGGCCGACCGCCGCGTTCATCGTGATCCTGGCCCCGATCTACACGAAGTTCGGGCTCGCGGGCCTGCTGATCTCGGGCGCGATGGGCGGCGCTCATCCTGATCGCGATGGGCCTCGGGCGCCTGGGGCGGTTCATCGAGTTCATCCCTCATCCCGTGACGACCGGGTTCACGGCCGGCATCGCCACGGTGATCGCGACGCTGCAGATCAAGGACGTGCTTCGGCCTGCAGCTCGCGCGCAGCCCGGCGCACTTCTTCGATCGGCTGGCGGCGATGTGGGAGGCGCGCGAGCAGCGCCTCGCTGGCCGAGCTGGTGGTGGCGGCGGCGACGCTGGCGATGCTGCTCCTGCTGCCGCGCCGCGTGAAGCGCGTGCCGGCGCCGCTGCTGGCGCTGCCGATCGCGGCGCTGCTCGCGGCGGCGATCGGGCACTTCTTTCCCGGGCACGCGGTGGCGACGATCGCGTCCCGCTTCCACGCCACCGTCGGCGGGCGCGTCGTCGACGGCGTGCCGCCGCTGCCGCCGTTGCCGATGCTGCCCTGGCACGCGGCGGGTCCGGGCGGCGCGCCGTTCGAGCTCACCTTTGCGACGCTGCAGGCGCTGATGTCGGGGGCGTTCGCGGTCGCCATGCTCGGCGGCATCGAATCGCTGCTGTCGGCCGTGATCGCCGACGGCATGGCCGGCACGCGCCACGACCCCGACGCCGAGCTGCTCGCGCTGGGCATCGCCAACGTCGTGACGCCGTTCCTGGGCGGCATCCCCGCCACCGGCGCGATCGCGCGCACCGCGACCAACATCCGCTCGGGCGCGCGCTCGCCGATCGCGGCGATCGTCCACGCGCTCACGGTGCTGCTGGCCGTGCTGGTGCTGGCGCCGCTCATCGGCTACCTGCCGATGGCGGGCCTGGCGGCGCTGCTGCTGCTCGTGGCCTGGAACATGTCCGAGGTGAAGCACTTCGCGCACGTGCTGCGCGTCGCCCCGCGCAGCGACGTGCTGGTGCTGGTGGTCTGCTTACGGGCTCACCGTGGTGTTCGACATGGTGGTCGCGGTCTCGGTCGGCGTGGGGCTGGCGGCGCTGCTGTTCATGCGGCGCATGGCGGAGATCACCCAGACGCGCCTGACCAGCTACGAGCCGGGCGGTCCCGACACCGGCCACAGCGGCGTGCACCGCATCCCCGACGCCCTGCGCGGCAAGGTCGCGGTCTACGAGATCGCCGGGCCGCTCTTCTTCGGCGCGGCGCAACGCGCGATGAGCAGCCTGGGCGCGGTCGCGGGCAGCGTCGCGGTGCTGATCATCCGTCTCGACGCCGTGCCGACCATGGACGCGACCGGTCTGGTGGCGCTGGAGAGCGCGATCGCCCAGCTCTCGAAGAACGGCTGCGTGGCGATCCTCTCGGGCCTGCAAGCTCAACCAGAAGCGCTGCTCGACAAGGCCCAGTTCCAGCATCGCCCCTGGCGCCTCATGATCCGCCCGGATCTCGCGAGCGCGATCGCCGCCGCCGAAGGGGTCGTTGCCCTGACCAGTACCTCCGCCAAGCCCGGCGACGCCGGCGACAAGACCCTGGTCGATCTGCCGCGTGTCTGATTTCCGCGTTATTCTGATGCGCGCGCGCTATAAGGGCGTCCGAAAATGTCCGTGCTGATAGGAGCTGCAAACCTCGCAGACGACGGCTGACGCCGGCTGGCGTCGCGCCGCGCGCTGCGCGTGATCCACGGCCTGGCCATCGCCGCCGCGGCGGCCACCTATCTTCTGATCCTGATCGGCGGCCTGGTGCACGGCACTGGCTCCAGCCTGGCCTGCCCCGACTGGCCGACCTGCTACGGCACGATGATGCCGAAGATGGAGGGCGGCGTGCTCGTCGAGCACAGCCACCGGCTGGCGGCGGGCACGGTGATGATCCTGACGCTGGTGCTGACCATCTCGATGTACGCGAGCAAGCAGCCGCTGCACCGGCGGCTGCGCCCGTTCGCGGCGCTGGCGATGAGCCTGGTCGTGCTGCAGGCGCTGCTGGGCGGCATCACCGTGCTGCTGCGCCTGCCGACGCCGGTGTCGACGATGCACACCGGCGTTTCGCTGCTCTTCTTCCTGACCACGTTCTATCTCGCGGTGCGCTCGCGGCCGCCGCTCGCCGAGACCGGGACCACGCGCGCTGCCCCAGCCGCTGCCGGCGCGCGCGGTCTGGCTGGCGCTGGTGTCGGCGGTCGCGATCTACTTCCAGATGGTGCTGGGCGGCCTGGTGCGCCACTCGGGCGCGGCGCTGGCCTGCACCGACCTGCCGCTCTGCCGGGGCGCGGTCTGGCCGGACGCGCACCCGACGGTGCTGATCCACGTGCTGCACCGGATGAACGCGCTGATCGTCGCCGGCCTGGTGCTGGCGTCGTCGATCGTCACCTGGCGCTCGGCGCGCGGGCGCGGCGGGCTACGCGCGCTCGCGGTGCTCGCCCCGGTGCTCGTCTTTGTGCAGATTGCGCTCGGCGTGCTCGCGATCGTCAGCTTCCTCGATCTGCTCACCGTCGAGTCGCACCTGGCGGTGGCGACCGCGCTGCTCGCGACCCAGGTCGGCGTGGTGCTGCTCGGCCGCCGCGTCGACCTGGTCGCCGCGCCGCCGCTGCGCGCGCGGTTCGTCGTCGATCTCATCCGCCTGACCAAGCCGCGCATCACCGCGACTGGTGGTCGCGACCTTCGCGGGCGGCGTCTGGCTGGCGCCGGGCGGCATGGCGCGCTGGCGCCTGGTGATGACCTTGATCGGCACCGCGCTGGTGGTGTCGGCCTCGAACGCGATCAACATGTTCCTCGAGCGCGACCAGGACCGCCTGATGGAACGCACGCGCGCGCGCCCGCTGCCCGAGGGGCGGCTGTCGCCCGAAGCGGCGCTGGTGTTCGGGACCGCGCTCGCGTGCGCGTCGCTGCCGCTGCTCTTTCTCGCCGGCAACGCGCTGACCGGGATCCTCGCCGCCGTGGCCTTCTTCTCGTACGTGGCGGTCTACACGCCGATGAAGCGGCAGTCGCCGGCGGCGCTGTTCGTGGGCGCGATCCCGGGCGCGATCCCGCCGCTCATGGGCTGGACCGCGGCGACCGGACACCTCGACGCGCCGGGGCTGGTGCTGTTCGCGATCCTGTTCCTGTGGCAGATCCCCCACTTCCTCGCGATCGCCATCTTCCGCGCCGAGGACTACGAGCGCGCCGGCTTCCGCGTGCTGCCGCTGCAGGCTTCGGAGCGCGCGACGCGGGTCTACATCCTGGTCTTCTCGATCGGGCTGGTCGCGGCGACGATCCTGCTCGAGCCGCTGCGCGTGGCCGGCATGCGCTACGTGGCGGTGGCGGCGCTGCTGGGCGCGACGCTGATCGGCTGGGGCCTCGCCGGGTTCCGGCGCGCGGTCGCGGTGCGCCCGTGGGCGCGGTCGCTGTTCTTCTTCTCGCTCGTCTACCTGACGCTGCTGTTCGTGGCGCTGATCATCGACCGGACGTTCGCATGAGCATGGGGACTGTCATCGCCGCGGCGAGCCGCGGTTGCGCCGCGGCCGAGCCGCGGTTGCGCGCGCGCGACCTGCGGCGGCGCTTCGGCGCGCGCGCCGCGCTCGACGGCGTCAGCTTCGAGGTCTACCCCGGCGAGATCCTCGGCCTGCTCGGCCCCAACGGCGCGGGCAAGACCACGGCGTTCCGCGTGCTGTCCGGGCTGATCCCGCCCGACGGCGGCGCGATCGAGCTCGACGGCGCGCCGGCCAGCCCCGCCGCCCCGGCCTATCGCGCGCGCCTCGGCGTCGTCTTCCAGGATCCGAGCATCGACCTCAAGCTCAGCGGGCGCGAGAACCTGGCGCTCGGCGCCGCGCTCTACGGCATCCGCCGCGCCGAGGCCGCGCGCCGCATCGACGACGCGCTCGCGTTGATGGAGCTCGGGCCGCGCGCCGCCGACGCGGCGTCGACCTATTCGGGCGGCATGCGCCGGCGCATCGAGATCGCGCGCGTGCTGCTGCACGATCCGGATCTGCTGCTGCTCGACGAGCCGGGCCGCGGCGTCGACCCCGAGGCGCTGCGCCGGATCTGGGACCAGCTGGGCACGCTGCGCCGGGACCGGCAGCTGAGCATCATCGTGACCACCCACCAGCCCGAGGAAGCCGAGCGCTGCGATCGGATCGTGATCCTCGACGGCGGGCGCGTCTGCGCCGAGCGGCACGCCCGACGAGCTGCGCGCGCGCGTGGCCGGCGACGTGGTCTCGGTGCGCGGCGACGCGCCCGAGGAGATCGCGGCGCTGATCCAGCAGCGGCTGGGCCTGGCGGCGCGCATCGCCGGCGACGCGGTCGCGCATCGAGACGCCGCGCGGCCACGAGGTGGTGCCGCGCATCGCCGAGCTGTTCGCGCCCGGGCGGCTGCGCAGCATCGCCACCGCGCGCCCGACGCTGGCCGACGTCTTCGCCAAGCTGACCGGACGGGGGCTCGACGCATGAGCGCCGACGCCATCCCCGTCGCTCCGACCGCGAACGCTCCGGCAGCGGCGCGCCCGCGGCGCGCGACCAGCGTGACCGGCTCCGTGGTCGGCGCGCTGGTCGGCCGCGACCTGCGCCGCTTCTTCCGCCAGCGCAGCCGCATCGTCGGCTCGGTGGCGCAGCCGCTGATCCTCTGGGCGGTGCTGGGCGCCGGCCTCGGCGCCAGCTTCCAGGCCGCGGGCTCGGGCGGCGTGAGCTACCTCGACTACTTCTACCCGGGCACGGTCGTGCTCACCGTGCTGTTCACGGCGATCTTCTCGACGATCTCGGTGATCGAGGATCGCCACCACGGCTTCCTGCAGGCCGTGCTGGTCGCGCCGGCGTCGCGCACCGCGCTGGTGCTCGGCAAGACGCTGGGCGGCGTCGCGATCGCGCTGGTGCAAGCGGCGGCCCTGGTCGCGCTGGCGCCGCTCGCCGGGTTTCTCGCTGGGCGCGATGAGCTGGCCGGTGCTGGCGGCGTCGCTGTTCTTCTCGGCGCTCGGCTTCACCGCGCTCGGGTTCGCGGTCGCCTGGTGGATCGATTCGACCCAGGGCTACCACGCGATCATGAGCGTGGCGCTGATCCCGCTCTGGATGCTCTCGGGCGCGATGTTCCCCGCGTCGGGCGCGCACCGGGTGGTGCACGTGCTGATGACCATCAACCCGATGACCTACGCGGTCTCGGGCGTCCGCCGCGGCCTCTACGGCGCCGCGCTGCCGGCGGGCCTGATCCCCACGTCGTCGTCGGCGGCGCTGGAGATCGCCGTGACCGCGCTGTTCGCGGTCCTGGCGGTCGCCGCCGCCGCCGCGCTCTGCAAGCGCCGCGCGTAGCAAAGCGCTCGATCGATCCTGTTCCGATCCGCTCTCCCGTCCGCGCCGCGGACGGGAGAGGGAGAGGGAACTACGGCGCCCAGTCGAGGGGCACGTCGCCGGCGAGCAGGCCGGCGGCGCGGGCGCGGTCGAAGAGCACGCCGGTCGCCTGGCGCGCGTCGGGCGCGAAAGAGAGCGTATCAGCATTCGCGTAAAGGTTGAGGTAATGGTCCAGAAGCACTGGATCTGACAGCTTTTTCTCACCGCGATCCTCGGCGGCCAGCGCCGCGATCAGATCGCCGCGGTGGTCGAGCGCGAAGCGGATGCTCTCGCGCAGGACCGCCGACAGCGCGCGGATCCGATCGGCGCCGAGACCGCGCCGGATCACGTTCACGCCCAGCGGCAGCGGCAGCCCCGCCGCCGCCAGCCACCACTCGCCGAGGTCGACCACCTTGTGCAGGCCGCGATCGCGGTAGAGCAGTCGGCCCTCGTGGATCAGCAGGGCCGCGTCGACCTCGCCGGCCTCGAGCGCCTCGAAGATGCGCGCGAAGGGGACGATCGGGATCTCGACCGGGATCGCCGCCGGCTGGATCAGGCGCAGCACCAGCCAGGCGGTCGTGGTGAGGCCGGGGATGCCGACGCGCGCACCGGCCAGCGCCGCCGGATCCATCGGACCGCTTCGCGACCACCACCGGTCCGAAGCCGCGACCCACCGAGGCGCCGTGGGGCAAGAGCTGGTAGCGCCCCGCCGCGCGCGGGTAGACGCCTGCCGAGATCGCAATGACGTCGGGGTCGCCCTGAGGCCCGCCCGCGACCCGCTCCCCCAGCGCCAGTCGATTGAGCGCCGCGGTGTCACCCCGCCAGTGCGTGAACGAGAAGCCGGCGGTGTCGATCAACCCGGCGCGGAGGGCGTGGAACATGAAGGCGTCATCCGCGTCGGCGGAATAGGCGAGCGCGATGGGCGGTGCAACGGAACGGCTCATGGGGCGACATCATCGGGGCTCGGTCGGAGGCTCGTCAATCGCCGCCGCGACCCTCATCCAGTATCGGGGGATGTCGGTACAACGCGGCGAATTGATGGCGGATCGGCCGCCTCGTCCATTGACCGGCAGCGGCGCTTCGAGGGAAGCTCTGGAACGCCCTTGCGTGCGCGTTCCCACGCTCTGCTGCTAGTGGTCACGATGACCTTGCTCGCGCCCGTCGTGACGGCGCGCGCCCGGCAGGCCCGTATCGAGGACGTGGAGCAGTCGCTGATTCACGACCCCTCCTATCGCGTGCGCGTCGGCGCCGCGCTGGTGCTGGGGCGCCTCGGCAAGCCGCGTTCGGTTCCGGTGCTCGATCCGGGCGCTCTCCGACGTGAACCCGACCGTGCGCGCCAGCGCCGCGACCGTCGCTCGGCCAGATCGCCGACCCGGCAGCCCGCGATCCGCTGGTTCGCGCGCAGCAGGACCCGAACCCGATGGTCCGGCGGATGGCCGAGAAGGCGCTGCGCGCGCTGCCCCAGCCCAACCGACACGCAGCGCCGCCGCCCACCGAGGGGCGGCGCGTCCGCCCGGCATTCGAGGTAAAGGCCATGGGCGACCGCAGCCACCGCGCCGGCCCGGCGCTGCGCCAGCACATGCGCGACGTGCTCACGGCCGAGCTGGCCCCCGTCGGCGACGTCGCCGGCCCCACCGCCGACCCCGTGCGGGGCTACATCATCGACGGCGTCATCAAGGACCTGTCGTTTGCGATGCACCCCGACCGCGTCGAGGTCACCTGCTCGGTTCAGCTGGTGATCAGCCGGCAGCCGACCGGCGGCGTGTTCCTGCTGACGTCGGGCGAGGCGGTCGTGCAGAAGCCACGGCGCCACTTCCGCAGTCAGAACCGTCCGGGCATGGAGGTCGAGGCGCTCGAAGGTGCGGTGCGTGGCGCCAGCGAGGATCTGCGGCGGCACCTGGCCCAGCAGTGACCTGTTCCCGCCCGGCGCTCCCACATCCTGATTGACAACCGCCGCCCATTCACAAGGATCGTGAGCGCGTGACCACCGCCGCCGCCGCACCCGCGATCGACGCGTCCACCTCCAGCGCCAGCGCCACCCCTGCGCGCGCCCGGTCGAGCTCGGTCGCACGACTCGACGCCATCGACTGGCTGCGCGGGTTCGCGGTCGTGCTGATGATCCAGACCCACCTCTACGACGCGTGGGTCAGCGATCCGGTCAAGCGGGTGTCGGTCGCCTACGGCTGGACGCGGTTCTGGGGCGGCGTGCCGGCGCGCCTGTTCCTGCTGCTGGTGGGCGTGTCGATCGCGATCCGCTTCGAGGCGCAGATCGCCAAGAACGTCGACCGCGCCGCGATGGTGCGCGGCGTGGTGAAGCGCGGGTTCGAGATCTTCCTGCTCGCGTACCTGTTCCGCCTGCAGGAGTTCACGCTGTCGGGCTTCGGCGGCGACCCGATGAACCTGTTCCGCATCGACATCCTCAACTGCATCGGCGCGTCGATGATGGCGATCGCGTTCATCGTGGCCCCGCGCAAGGGGCGCCCGCAGATCGGCGTGGCGCTGCTCGCGACCGCGGTGGTGCTGGCGCTGGGACCGATCATCGGCCCGATGCACTTCCCGGACTTCATCCCGCGGCCGATCTCGTCGTACTTCGGCGGCGAGCGACCGATGGCCTGGTTCCCGCTGTTCCCGTGGGCGGCCTGGCCGCTCGTCGGCGTCGCCATCGGGCACATCTGGGTGCGGCAGTCGCGCATCTCGAAGCGGCGCGAGGCGCTGGTGTTCGTGCTCAGCGGAATCGTCGGGTTCGCGCTGATCTACGGCGTGACCCTCGTGCGAAAGATCAACCCGTACATCATCCACTACCCGTCGGATGTCGTGCAGCAGATGGGGCCGGGCGCGTTCATCTACCGCCTCGGAATGATCGGTCCGATGGCGACGGCGGGCTGGCTGGTCTGCCGCCTGCTCGGCGGTCGCTTCTCGGTGATGCGCCAGTTCGGGCAAACGTCGCTGCTGGTCTACTGGATCCACGTCGACCTCTGCTACGGCATGGTCTCGGGGCGGCTGCACGGGCGGCTCAACATGACCTGGGCGACGGTCGGCTTCGTGGCGATGACGGCGCTCATGCTCGCGGTGTCGATCGTCAAGACCAAGTACGCGCCGGTCTGGCGGCGGCGGCGGGCCGGCAAACTGACGACGCCTGCGCCGGCCGCGCAGAGCGCGCCGACCGCTCCGACCAGCGCCTGAGGAGGACGGCCAGGTGTCCGCGGACGATCCACGCGGCCGGCTCGCGGGCATCTTTCAAGAGGTCGCCGCGCACATCGACGGCGAGCGCCTGGTCGCGGAGGCGGCCGGCGCCGACCCCGCGTTCGCGGCGGCGACCGACGTGCTCGCGGTCGGAAAGGTCGCCCTGCCGATGCTGCGCGGCCTCGCGCGCGCGCGGCGCGGCGATGCGCGCCAGCGTCCGGCGTTCGCGCGCGCGCGACGCGCACGCTGGCGGTGGTCCCATCGCCGGCCGACGGAACGGGCCCGACCGAGGCCGCCGCCCTCCCCTCGCCGGCGCTGATCATCGGCGCCGACCACCCGCACCCGACCGCGCGCAGCGTCGCCGCCGCGCAGGCGGTGCTCGCGTTCGTGCGCTCGGTCGGCGCGAGCGCCGCCCCCCGTCGAGCCGGCGCGCCTGCTGGTGCTGCTGTCGGGTGGTGCGTCGTCGCTGCTGTGCGCGCCCGCGGGCGACCTCACCTGGGAAGACAAGCGCGACGCCGTGGCCGCGGTGGCGCGCGCGGGCGCCACCATCCGCGAGCTCAACGTCGTGCGCAAGCACCTGTCGGCGATCAAGGGCGGCCGCCTGGGGCTGGAGACCGCCGCGCCGATCGCGGTGCGCGCGCTCTCGGACGTCATCGGCGACGACGCCGCGACGATTGGCTCGGGACCGTTCTCGCCCGACCCGAGCCGGTTCACCGAGGCGATCGCGGTCGTCGAGCGCCTGGGCGCGAAGGTGCCGGCGGCGGTGCGCGCGCACCTCGACCGCGGCGCGCGCGGCGAGATCCCCGACACGCCCATGCCGGCGAGCGGCGCGCTGGCTCACGTCGACGTACCGCGTGCTGGCCGGTCCGGCGCGCGTGGTCGACGAAGCGCGCGCCGCGATCGCCCGCGTGGGCTGCGCCGCGGGCACGCTGGCACTCGACGTCGAGGACACGGTCGAGGTTCACGCCGCCGCGATCGGCGCGCGCGTGCGGCGGGAGCTCGACGGCGCGCCGGCGTCGAACGGCGGCGCGCCGCAGATCCTGGTCGGCAACGGCGAGCCGCGCGTGGTGCTGCCGGGCGGCGCCGGACGCGGCGGGCGCGCGACCCACCTGGCGCTGCTGGTCGCGCGCGAGCTGGCTGAGCTTCCCGATGCGCTGCGAGCGCGCGTCGCGTTCCTGGCCGCGGGCACCGACGACCGCGACGGCAACACCGACGTCTCGGGCGCGATCGTCGACGGGACGACCTGGCACCGCGCCGGCGCGCAGGGGCTCGACCCGGCGGCCGCGCTGCGCGCGTTCGACAGCCTGCCGGTGCTGGCCTCGATCGGCGACACGGTGCGTGGGCCGGGGACCTCGAACCTGCTCGACCTGCACCTTCTGCTGCTGCCGTGAGTCGCGTGAACGACGCAGGCTTTACTTGCCCTGCGGCTCCGGATTCCATAACGTTTGGGCGGTGCGAAAGCTTCTTCCGGGTTGGGCCGCCGTCGCTGCGGCGGGCGTGTGGCTCGCGACGATACCGGCGCTGACCTCGACCGCGTACGCGACCTCGAACAGCCCGAACAAGAAGAAGACCGGCGCGGCAAGATCGCATGCGCGCCCCCGGACGCACGGGCGAGCCGCCGCGAAGAAGCACGTCTTCCTCGAGCGTCACGTCGCCGCGATCAAGGGCGGCCTCCCCAACATCCAGGCGCTGGGCGCGCTGGTGCTCGACGACACGGGGCACGAGCTCTACGCGCGCAACCCGGACAAGGAGCGCCCCATCGCCTCGATCTCCAAGCTGGCGGCGACGCTGGTCGTGATGGACCGCGGGCTCGAGCTCGAGGGGCTGTCGACGATCGCCAAGGCCGACCTCGACGTCGCGCGCGGTGGCGCGCAAGTCGCGCCTGCTCGAGGGGATGACGCTGTCGAACCGCGATCTGCTGCACGCGGCGCTCATGGGCTCGGACAACCGCGCGATCCCGGCGCTGGGGCGCGCGGTGAAGCTCTCCGGGACGCAGCTGGCGGCGGCGATGACCGCCAAGGCCAAGGCGCTGGGGCTGAAGAACACGCGCTTCCACGACCCGACCGGGCTGTCGACGGAGAACGTCTCCACGCCGCGCGAGACGATCGCGATGCTGCAAGGCGGTGATGAATCACCCGGTGCTGGGCCCGATCACGCAGCGGCTGGAGTACGACGCGCACCCGGTCGGCAAGCCGCCCATCACGTACAACAACACCTACCGGCCGGCGGTGCGCACCAACATCCAGGTGCTGGGCGGCAAGACCGGCTACAACGACGACGCGCGCTACTGCCTGGTGATCGCGACGAAGATCGACGGGCACACCTACTACATGTCCTTCCTCTCGAACGAGGGGAAGCTCACGCGCTTCGGCGACGTCGCGCGCGTCGCCGACTGGGTCGTGTCGCGCCGGCCGAAGAACCCGCCGCCGGGCATTCCCGTGCCGGCGAAGTCGACGACGACGCTGGCGTCGACTCATGCGCCGGCTCACGCGCACACGGCGACACCAACGCGCGCAGCGGCGGAACCGGCCGCGGCCGAGTCGCCGGCGCCGTCCGATTCAGCACCCGCCGCCGAGTCGCCGCCTGCGCCTGCGCCCACGACGGCGCCAGCACCGGCGGCGCCAGCACCGGCGCGCCGCGCCGGCCGCGCCGCGCCGCCTCCCGCTCCCACCGACCAGGAACCGCCCCCTACCGATCGGCGTGGCGGCGCCCACACCGCCGGCGCCCGGAGCCGCGACGCTGATCAGCGAACGTCGGGCGTCCCGGCGATCCGGCACGATCTGGTCGACGACCGACATCGATCCCTGAGCAACGAGACAGCGATTCGCTCCGCGGCGAGCTTCACCTGCACGGGGTCGTCTGAGCACGCGCTGGTCGGCGCCGCCGTAGTCATCGCGCGTACCTGCTAGACTCGCTGGCGAAGCGGATGCTGGCGCTCGGCGATCTGAAGCTGACCATGCTCAACGGCGGGAACTTCCGCCTCGACGGCGGCGCCATGCACGGCGTCGTGCCGAAGACGATCTGGTCCAAGCTGGTGTCGTGCGACGACCAGAACCGCGTCGAGTACACCACGCAGTGCCTGCTGGTCGAGACCGCGGGCCAGCGCGTGCTGGTCGAGACCGGCAACGGCGACAAGTTCTCGCCCAAGCTCAAGGACATCTACGGCATCAACCACGACCGCGCGATCGGCGACGCGCTCCGCGAGGTCGGGCTCGAGCCCGACGCGATCGACGCCGTCGTCATGAGCCACCTGCACTTCGACCACAGCGGCGGCACCACGCGGCGCGGAGCCGGCGGCGCGCTCGAGCCGGTGTTCCGCAACGCGCGCCACATCGTGCAGGCGCGCGAGTGGGAGGACGCGACCCACCCGCACGAGCGCAACCGCGCGAGCTATCTCGCGGAGAACATCTTTCCGCTGCAGGAAAACGACGTGCTGGAGCTCGTCGACGGCGAGACCGAGATCGCGCCCGGCGTCTGGGTGGTGCCGACGCCGGGCCACACCGCCGGCCACCAGTCGGTGCTGCTCGGCGATCCCGGTGGCCCGCGCGCGGTCTTCCTCGGCGACCTGGCGCCGACCGCGGTGCACACGCGGCTGCCGTTCGTGATGGGCTACGACCTCGAGCCGGCGCGCACCGTCGAGACCAAGCGCGCGCTGTTCAACCGCGCCATCGAGGACGACTGGATCGTGCTGTGGGGCCACGACCTCGAGCACCACGGCGGCCGGCTGGCGCTCGACAAGGACGGCAAGCCGGTGGTGCGCGAGTTCGTGAAGATTCGACCCATCCGACCCTCCCCCTCGCGGAGGAGGAGAGGGGATGGAGCCGGGCCCCGCCCCCCTCTCCTAACCCTCTCCCCCGGCGGGGCGAGGGGACCGGACGAAAGCGTCAGTCGTCGTCACGGGGCGGGTGGTCCGAACGGTCCGTCGTCGTCTGCGGCGAGGGGTCCGGAGAGAGCGAGTCGTCACGGGGCGAGGGTCCGACGAAGCACGTCGGCGGAGCGAGGGGACCGGGCGAAAGCTCAGTCGTCGTTCACCGTCGCCTTGCGCCACAGCATCGCTCTCGCTCGCGTGTAGCCGTCGGGATACGCCTCGAGGTGGAAGTGGTCGTGGTGGTCGGCGTTGTCGTCGGGAGTGATGACCTCGCGCAACACGCTGCTCGCGCGTAGCCGGCACGCCAGCGTGCGGAGCAATCGTCCGACGTCGGTGCGCGGGTGTCCGACGCACTCGGTGGCGTCGGGCAGCACGGCCCACTTGCCGACGCGCGGCTCGAAGTCGCGCGAGACCTCGACCACCGTGCCGCCGCTGCTTTCGGAGCCGGCGGTATCGAGCACGAACGCATGCACGTCGATCGCCATGCCGTGCGCGTGCTCGCTGAGCCGCTTGGAACCGTGGCGCGTGCGGTACTGATAGGCGCCCGAGTAGAGCAGCTCGCGCACGCCGAGTGCGCGAAACGCCGGCCCGGCCTCGAACAGCGCGCGCGCGAGCTCGCAGTCCATGAGCGCGGGCTTGCCGGTAAGCCGCGGATCGTGCGAGCGCAACCGCACTGCACCGATCAGACCGAGGATGCGCACCGGCGTGCGGATGCCCTTGGTGGGCCATTCGACGAAGGCGATCTGACGCTCGCGCAGGCCGTCGAGGCAGACGCGATCGGGTGGGCCCTCGACGAAATCCGATGGTGGCGCTCCCGTCGCCGGCCGTGGCGGCTCGGGCCCCGGTGCGGGCCCCGGCGCGGGCGCGACCGGCGGCGCCGGCGACTCCTTGCGCGCGGACGGCACCCCGGCCGCGCCGTCGGGCACTCCGGCGTCGCCACCTCCGGCAGCGAGAACCCCCAGCAACGCGCCGACCGCAGCGCCGGCGCCGAGGACAGCGCTCAGTCGCCCCCCGCCGGCGATCCCGCGCCGGCCTTGCGATCCAGACTGGGCACCGCGGCCTCGAACCGGCGCGCGAACTCCTCGCCGCTCTTCGCCTGCGCGAGATCCAGCTCGAAATCGGGCGTCGCCGCGGGCCGCAGCTTCGCGAGCAGCTCGTCGATCTCGCGGTTCGAGAGCCCGCGCGCGGTCAGCGCCGCGCGATCGATAGAGCCGCCAGCCGCGCTCAGCCCATCGGCGCCCGCGCTCACCAGCGTGCGCACCGCTTCCAGCTCGGCGCGACCGAGGTGCGCGCCGCACACGTCGTAGTCGATCCAGGCCTCGTACGACATCGGCGCGACCCGCTTGAGCATCCCCGCCATCACGCGGCCGTACTCCTGGATCTCCCACTGCGCGTGGGCGTCGACCCGCAGCGTGAGGAAGTGCAGCAGGTTGTGCAGGTCGATCTTCCAGTACCACTGCGTATACGTCGACAGCGGCAGGTCGATGCGCGCCAGCTCGCGGGCGATCTCGTTGCCGGTCATCCACTCGTAGGCCTCGGTGCTCTCGCTGCGGATCGCATTCCAGCGCCGCACCGCCTCGGCGTGCAGGGCCGGCCCGACCGTCTCGCCGCTGCGCCCCTGGTTGTTGCGCCGGCTCTGCGTCTGCAACTGCGCCTCGTCCGGCGTGTAGAACAGCATGGGCATCAGGCTGTAGCGCCCCGAGTACTCGTTGACGTTGGCGGTGCGGTGCCGGATCCACTGGCGCGCGATGAACATCGGCATGCAGCAGTGGAATTTCAGCTCGACCATCTCGCTGGGCGTGGTGTGCTTGTGGCGCCGCAGATAGCGCAGCAGGCCCCGTGTCTGCGACCGCTTGCGCGTGCCGTATCCGTAGCTGACCCGGGCCGCGCGTTCGATGCACTCGTCGGTCCCCATGTAGTCGACCAGGCAGACGAAGCCGTGATCGAGGACGGGGAAATAGAGGCCGAGGATCTCCTCGGCGTCGGGGCTCACGGGGCGTTTGGTCTCGGACACGCCGCGACCTTAACACGATCACATGGACGCCTGACGCTTGCCCGCGACGCGGCAAAACTTGCCAGCGCATCGCCCGTCGTTCAAGGTGAACGGATGGGTGAGCGGTTCCCGCTCCTGTGCTTGTTTCCGTTGCGCCTGCTGGTCGGCGTGATGCTGGTGCTCGCCGGCTACCACAAGTTCCTGGACGGCTGGCTGCACGGAACGGCGCTGCTGATCATCCTCGACGGGTGGATCCGCGACCACAAGAGCTACCACTTCATCCTGCCGGTGGTCGAGACCGCGCGCGCCCACCCGAAGATCTTCGGCGCGCTGGTCACCATGGGCGAGACGGTGGTCGGCGTGGCGATGGTGCTGGGCCTGTTCACGCGCTTGTTCGCGATCCTGGGCACGCTGATCTTCTTCACCTTCGCGTTCGCGTCGGGCGAGCGCCTGGTGCCGCCGGGAACGGCGATGCTGGTCGGCGCGATCTTCTTCACCTTCCTGTTCGCGCCGCCCGGGCGCGTGCTCGGGCTCGACCAGGTGCTGCGCGCCAAGCTGCCGGCTTGGCTGGCCTAGCGTTCTTCACCCTCCCCCGCGGACGGGGAAAGGGATCGCCGGCGGCGGCGCGCCCCGAGCGTCAGCGCAACCGCACCGATCGCCAAGCCGTCGAGCCAGCCGGGCGAAGACGACACCGGCGACGAGGTGACCTCGGGCGACAGCGGCTCGGGCGCGATCCCGCACGCCGCGATGACGTCGCCGCCGCAGTCGGTGGCGTAGCCCTTGGGAGGCTCGAAGCTGCATGCGGGCGCCGACCGCGACGTCGGATAGATCGTGCAGATCGCCTCGAAATCGTCGTCGGAGAGCTGCGGCACCACCGCGCCGCCGTCGTACGAGGCGTACATGACGTCCGTCGGATTCGGCGAGTGATCGATGCCGAAAAAGTGCCCAGACTCGTGCGTCACCACGAAGTCGAGATCGCCGGCGGTCATCTTGCGCGTGTTGATCTCCATGTCTGCATCGACGATCTGCCCGGTCTTCGGGCTGAACGTCACGGTGGTGACCGCGTACGCCGCCTCGTCGTGCGTCCACTCATCGTCGCGAAACAAGATCGCGTTCGCGTTGGGCCCGGTCGAGTTGTACTCGACTCGGTCGCAGGTCAGGCCGGCGCGGCTCATGACCGCGACCGACGGCGACCCGCCGTCGGAGCAGGTCAGGGTGGGCCAGTGGGCGAAAGCGCCGTCGATGATCATCGCCGCAGCCGCATAGTCGAGCCCCAACCGCGGCCAGCCGCCGGTGGTGACGGAGTACGACATGCATTGCTGTGGCCAGAAGATCGGGATCCCTTGTTGCCAGCAACCGGTCTGCGGGTCGCGCTTGCATGACGGCGGCGGATGCAAGACGGCGCAGGTGGTGGTCCGGCAGTACGCGAACGCCGGGCGCGCCGGCAGCGCTAGCGCCAGGAGGGCCCCGAGCATCGTTGCCCTGGCGACCTTGCCCGCCAACCGATAGACCATCGTATCGTCCTAGCGGCGGCGCCGGCGGCGAAGCCCGAGCGTCAGGCCAAAGGCGCCGATCGCCAGGCCGTCGAGCCATCGGGGCGAGGACGACACCGGCGACGAAGTGACCTCGGCCGACAGCGGTTCGGGTGCGACCGCGCACGCCGCGACGACGTCGCCGCCGCAGTCGTTGGCGTAGCCCTTGGGCGGCTCGAAGTCGCACGCGGGCGTCGAGCGCGACGTCGGATAGGCGGTGCATATCGCCTCGAGATCGTCGCTGGACAGCTGCGGGATCACCGAACCGCCGCCGTACTGGAAGAACATGACCGCCGTCGGATCCGGCGAGTGATCGAGCCCGAGGAAGTGCCCCGACTCGTGCGTCACCACGAAGTCGAGATCGCCGACGGTGATGAGCGGCGTGTTGATCTCCATGTCAGCGTCGAAGATCTGGCCGGTCTTAGTGCTGAACGCGACCGTGGTCAGCGCGATCGCCGCCGGATCGTGGGTCCAGTCTTGGTCGCGAAACAGGATCGCGTTGGCGTTGGGGCCGGTCGGGTTGTACTCGACGCGATCGCAGGTCAGGCCGGTGCGTCCCATGAAGGCGATCGACGGCGAGCCGCCGTCGGAGCAACTGGCGGTCGGCCAGTGCGCGAACGCGCCGTCGACGATCGACGCCGCGGCCGCGTAGTCGAGCCCCAGGAGGTCCGAGCCGGAGGTGTTGACCGCGTACGAGAGGCACTGCTGCTGCCAGAAGAGCGGTATCCCTTGCAACCAGCACCCGGTGTTCATGTCGCGCACGCACGAGTCCGGCGGATGCAGGACCGCACAGGTGGTGGTGCGGCAGTACGCGAGCGCCGGGCGCGCCGGCAGCGCCAGCGCCAGCACCGCAGCGGCGATCGCGACTGCCAGCGCCCGCGCGAGGCCCCAGGCCCGGCCGCGGCGCCCTACCCGCTCTCGACGAGCGGGCTCAG
Source organism: uncultured Pseudomonadota bacterium (assembly GCA_963711305.1). Lineage (GTDB taxonomy): Bacteria > Myxococcota_A > Polyangia > Fen-1088 > Fen-1088 > DASRQZ01. The sequence continues at coordinate 926,387 of CAVQDT010000004.1, read as the reverse complement.
GTTCCCCCGGGTCACCTGTCGATGTCTCCGACGGAGCCGGCATCGTTGCCCTGGCTGCCTTACCCACGAACCCGTAGACCATCGCAACCTATTCAAGATAGCATGAGACCTCGACTGGCTCCGAACCCCCCAGCGCTCGGACAAGCTCGCGGCCAGCGTCGGAGTTGACGATGCGACGGCTCGCCGCCCTGTTTCTGCTCGTCGCCCTGGCGTCGATGATCCTGTCGCTGGCGAGCGACGCGGCGGAGGCGCGAGCAAAACGGAAGAAGCCGCGGCGGCGCTGCTCACGCGACTGCGGTCACCTCGGAGCCGGATTCCGCCGCTGAGCCTACCCCACCCGACGTCGTCATCCCGCGGCGCCTGCTGGTCCTGGGGTTCGGCGGTGTGGGTGCGCAGGCTGTGCGCACGGCGACGCTGGGGGCGCTGCGCAAGAAGCCGTCCCTCACGTTGGTGCCGCTGCGACCCAGCGAAGCGCTGAAGATCGGCACGAACTACAGCCCACAAAAGACCGTGGGGCTGGCGAAGCGGCTCAACTTGACCGCCGTGCTGTTCGGCGAGGTCACGCGCGAGCGCGGCAAAGTCACGGCGACGTTCACGCTCGCCAACGGCGAGGACGCGCGCATCGTGGGCGAGATCGCGTTCGACGCGCGCACGATCGGGGCGCTGCGCGCGAAGATCCGCACGCAGCTCTGGTCGAAGCTGTCGCCGCTCATCGACCAGTCGGCGTCGCCGGGGCGGACCGAGGCGCCGGAGGCGCCCGCCGAGGCGACGCCGCCCGAAGGCAAACCGCCCGCGGGCGCGGCGGGCGAGACGCCGCCCGAGACCGAGACACCCGAAGTGCCCGAGACGAAGACGCCGCCCCCTCGCGCCGGCCCGCCTGGGGGTCGACGCCCGCCCGCGCCGCCGAAGCACGAGCCCGAGGTGGTTCCACCCGTCGAAGGCCAACCCGAGGGCCCGCCCGAAGGCGAGACCACCGAGGAGAAGCCGGAAAAGCCGGCCGGCGGCCCGGTCGAGATCGTTCCCGAAAAGCGGCCCCACAAGCTCGGTCCGACCACGGGCGAGACGCCGCCCGGCGGCGGCGAAGGCGAGGCCCCGGCAACGCCCGCCACGCCGTGCTCGGTCGCCGATCTCGAGCCCGGCGGCCGGCGTGATGTTCCGCCGCTTCAACTACCGCGACGAGCAGCGCGGCGCCCTGCGCGGCTACATGCTCCTGCGCGCGCCGGTCGGCCGGATCGAAGGGACGATCTATCCCTTCGGCGGCGGCCTCTGTCGTGGGTTGCTACCCGGGATCGGTCTGCGGCTCGCGTACGAGCAGCAGGGGCCGGCCAAGGCGACGCTGGCCGGCGCCAGCCTGTCGACCAGCGCGTCGGCGTATCAGGCCGAGGTGGTCTTGCGCATCGTGCGCGGCCGGTTCACCTGGCAGCCGGCGATCGGCTACTACGTGCGGCGGTACAGCGTCGAGACCGGCGTCGTGCCCACGGCTGACTACCGCTCGATCGGGGCGCGGCTCGACGGTAGCTGGCGCCTGCGGCTGTTCACGTTCGAGCTCGGTGTCGGCGGGCGCCGTCCGCTCAGCATCGGCACGCTGAGCAACAGCGACTGGTTCCCCGGTACCAGCGCGCTCACGGTCACCGGACGGGCTCAGATCGGGCTCGCGGTGACCGACTGGATCGACATCCTGCTCGGCGGCTACCTCGAGTACGACTCCTTCAACTTCAATATCGCCAGCGGCCAGCCCTATCCGAACGGCGTCGCTTCCGGCGCGTTCGATCTCTACCTGCAGGGGCTGCTGTCGATGCGCTTCCGCTTCGGCCTCGGCCACACGCCCGGGCGCTGACTCCCGACTACTTCGCGACGACCTTGCGGATGCGCTGGTTGCCCGAGTCGGCGATGATCAGGTTGCCCTGCGTATCGACGGAGACGCCGAACGGCGTCGCCAGCTTCGCCGCGGTGGCCGGGCCGCCGTCACCGTCGAAGGCGCTGGTCGGGCCGCACTGGCCGACCACCGTCGAGATGATGCCGTCGGTACCGACGCGCCGGATGCAGTTGTTGTCGGTGTCGGCGATGTAGTAGCTGCCGTCGGGTGCGAACGCGACGTCGCGCGGCCCGCTCAGCGTCGCCGCGGTCGCGGGGCCGCCGTCGCCGGAGGAGCCCGCCGTGCCGTTGCCGGCGACGGTGGTGATGATCTCCTCGCTGGGATCGCCGTCGCCGAGGATGCCGTCGGAGCCGGGGACGACCTTGCGCACGACGTGGTTCTGCGTGTCGGCGATGAACAGGTTGCCGGCGGCGTCGAAGGCGATCTTGCCCTGCGGGTCGGCGGCCTGCCCGTAGTTGTTCGACAGCTTGGCCATGGTCGCCGGGCCGCCGTCGCCGGTGTAGCCCTGCCCCAGCGGACAGCCGAACCCGGGCGTCGCCGGGCAGTTGCCCGCCACCGTCTTCACGATCCCGTCCGTGCCGATGCGGCGGATCACCTGGTTCGACTGGTCGGCGATGAACAGGTTCCCCGCCTTGTCGTAGAGCACGCCCGACGGGAGATCGAACGAGACCAGCTGCGTGCCGGTAGCGTCCTTGCACGGGCCGCCGTCGCCGGCGTACTTGCGCGTGCCGCTGCCGCAGGTGTCGACGACCGAGTCGGCGCTGAGATCGGCGGTCTTGATCTTCGCGTTGTGCCAGGCGGCGATGACCAGCCGGCCCATCGGGTCGACGGTCACATCGGTCATGTGATTGAGCTCGGACGAGTCGAGCGGGCAGGTACCGTCGACGCGCGGGGCTTCGCAGGCGTCGCCCTCGATGCCGGTGCCGACCACGAACGCGACCATGCCGTCGCTGCCGAGGCGGCGGATCTTGTGACCGTTCCAGTCGAGGATCAGCAGCGCGCCGGTCGAATCGAACGCGGTGTCGAGCGGGGTGTCGAACATCGCCTTGTCGGCCGCCATCGGCGCGGCGGTGACCGGCTGGGTCGCGCGCTGACCGGTGCCGGCGATCGTGGTGATGTCGCCGGGCCCGGCAGGCGGTGGCTTGTTGCCGCCGTCGCTGCTGCTGCTGCCGCCGCCGCACGACGCCGCGCCGAGGCCCAGCGCGAGAAACAGCGTCACACCGGCCGCCAGCGAGCTCCGTCGTCCCGTGCTCATGATGAAGATTCCCCCGCGTCGGGCGCCGAGCGCCGTCATTTGCGCACGATCCGGATCCGGTTGTTGAGCGTGTCGGCGATGTACAGGTTGCCGTCGCCGTCGAAGGCCAGACCGTACGGCGTATCGAGCTGCGCCTGCAGCGGCCCGCCGTAGTCGCCGGAGAAGCCCGCTTTTCCAGTGCCGGCGACGCGCTCGATCGTACCGGTGGTCAGATCGATACGGCGCACGACGCTGTTGCCGGTGTCAGCGAAGTAGAGCTTGTGGTCAGGCCCGAATTCCAGATCCTCGGGTAGGTTCAGGAGCGCGCTCGTCGCCGGACCGCCGTCGCCCGACGAGCCCGACTTCGTGCACTGTCCGGCGACGGTGGTGATGATCTCCTCGGCGGCGTCGCCATCGCCGATCACGCCGTCGCTGCCCGGGCTGATCTTGCGGATGCAGTGGTTGAACGAGTCGGACACATAGAGCGCGCCGTCGGCCCCGAACACGATCGAGCCACCCGGCGGCGGATTGTCGGCGCCGTCGACGACGGTGTAAGGCGCGAGCGCGAGCCGCGCCGCGGTGGCCGGGCCACCATCGCCGGCGTAGCCGGAGGCTGCGGGGGCCGGGCTGGTCCCGGCGACGTCGGTGATCGTGCGCGCCGGGTCGGTGCCCACGCGGCGAATGCGGCGGTTGCGCTCATCGCCGACGAAGACGTTCCCGTTCTTGTCGATCGCGACCGAGTCGACGAAGTTCAGCTTGCGAAGCCGACGCCGGCCTCGCCGTCACCGGCGTAGCCCGGCGCCTGACCGCCGGCCACGATATGAACCATCGAAGACGCGGGATCGAACGCCTCGAGCTTGTGATTGTGCCAGGCCGCCAGGTAGCCGGAGCCGTCGGCGGCGAACTGGATCGCCATCGGGTGATTGAGCGCGAGATCACTGCACGGGATCGTGGAGGTCATCGGCACCGCGCAGTTCGCGGGATTGGACGGATCCTGGCAATCCCAGTCGCCGGGCAGCTTGCGGCCGATGAAGGTCTCGACCAGGCCGTCCGCGCGCAGCCGGCGGATGCGGTGGTTGTTCCAGTCGACGATGTACGCGCGCCCGTCGGGACCGAACGTCAGATCGGTCGGCTGGTTGAGCCAGCTCAGCGCTGGGATCTTCCCGTCGCCGTCGTAGCCCTGCGTGCCGTCGCCCATCCAGGTGCCGATGGCGCCCGGCGGCAGTGTCGGTGAGCCGCTGCTGCTCGCGCAACCACCGGCGACGGCGATCACGAGAACCAGCCAGGCCCCCGACGCGCGCCCCCTCGCGGCCAGAATTCTTCCGGCGGTTATTCCCATGTCGAAACTCCTCACAACCACGCGCTAAGCGAACTTTGTTTCTAGCACCAAGCCTCGCCGCGGTACAAGGTTGGCAACCCCGAGGTCGATCTGACCCGTCGGCCAAGCGCGCCATGAGCTCGTCGAGAAAATCCGTGCCGCGGATCATTTGCTTCGCCGCGCTATGCCTCGCGACCGGGTGCTCTTCGAAGTCCCAACCGGCGACAGTCGACGGCGGCACGCTGGTCTTCCCGTCGACGTTTCGCCAGAGCGGCTTCCAGATGGTGCGCGCCTGCCGCGCGCCCGGCGAGCACTCGGCTTTGAACGGGTTCACGGTCTGGGTCAACGACGACGCCGCCGCGACCTACGACGCGATCCTGTTGGGCGGCTCCGACGCGGGCGTGCACGTCATGCCCGACGGCGCCGTCGTGGTGAAGGAGCTCTACAAGGATCGCACCTGCGCGGCGGTCGATCGCTGGGTCGCGATGAAGAAGATCGCCGGCTTCGATCCGGCGCACGGCGACTGGTTCTGGCAGGACGTCAGCGCGGCGTCGACCGTCAACACGCAGGGGATCTTGCCCGCCTGCTCCGACTGCCACGAGGGCCGGCCCGACAACACGTGCATCGGGTTCGGCAACACCAACGGGATGGACTACCTCTGTACCGCGCCCTGATCGCGGCGGGCCCGGCGCCGCGCGCGCGCAATCGCGAGCGCCGCGACGAGACCCGCAGTGCCGGCTGCCTCGCGCGCCGGTGACCCGAGGTCGCAGCCGCAGCCGCCGCTCGACTTCGGCGGCTTGTTGCCGCCATCGGGGGCGGGCGGCGCGCCGGCGTCGGCGCCGATGGCCGCGGCGATCGGGGGCCACTTCGAGGAGCACATCCCCGCCGAGCTGCTGGCCGGGCAGTCGGACACGGGGGTGACGTCAGCGAGGTGCAGGAGCGGCGTGAAATGTCCGCCGGCGTCGTCGGACGCGGCGATCGAGAACATGTCGACCGCCTCCTTCGCGCACGCGAGCAAGCGTGCGCCAACCCAGGTCAGGCATGACGGCTTCACCGTGCCGACCAGCGGGAACGCGGCGCTCGCGTCGCCGACTGCCGTCGCGCCGACGTAGAGCCCGTTGTCGACGCCGCCCACCGCCAGCGTGGCGCCGTCGGGTGACAGTGCGAAACCGGAGACGTCGCCCGGGATGGTCACCAGATCAGCGAAGGTCGCGCCACCATCGCGCGTGACGATCACCCGCCCGGGCGCGGTCGCGGTCGGCGAGATGCGCAGGTAGACGACGTCGGGATCGATCGGATCGACGGCGCCGATGAAGGCGCCCGCGTCCGAGGCGACGCCGGGAATCGCCACCAGCGCGAACGTCCGCCCGCCGTCGTTCGAATGCGCCAGCGCCGGCTGGTTGGTCGCCAGGACCTTGCCGCTGATGTAGACGCGATCGGCCGAGGCCGTGGCGACCTCGACGGTGGCGCCGAGAAATCCCGGCAGCGGAGCGCCAACGTCGGCCCAGGTGGCCCCGTCGTCGGCGCTGGCCACCAGGCGCAGGGTGTAGCCGCCGCCGGCAGCGTCGGGGCCGGTGTCGACCGACAGCTCGATCGCGAGCACGTCGTGTGGACGCGCCGGGCTCACCGTGACGTCGACGGCGAAGCGGCCGCCGGGGATGCCGACCGCGGGCGTCCAGATGCACCCGTCGTGGCTGACGTTGATCCCCTGCGAGTAGGCAACGATCGAAGTGCCGTCGCCGGTCAGCGCCAGTGACGGATCCTCCGCGACGTCGAGCATGCCGAGCGCGTCCTCGCACACCCAGGTCCAGCTGACCCCGGCGTCGTCGCTGCGCAGGAGCCCGAAGGTGGTGCGGGCGACCAGGTGGTTGGCGTCGCCCGGTCGAGCGACCAGCTGGTTGGCCAGCGGGTAACGCCCGTTGGCGAGCGCCGACCGGGCGAACCCGAGAGCGACGACGAAACCAAGGAAGAGCCAACGCCCACCGCCGCGCGGCGACGAGCAAAGCATTTGCCGCGCGGCCCGATCGGTCCCCTCGCCCGTCGCGATCGACCGCGGCTGCGAGCCCGTCCTTCGCCCATCGCCGCCCGCCCCGCGCCCCACCTCGCCGATCCCGTCCCCTCGCCCCACCTCGCCATCCCGTCCCCTCGCCCCGCCTCGCCGATCGGTCCCTCGCCCGGCGAGGAGGTCAGGTGAGGTCCGGCCGGCGGAAGCCAGCCGCATCTCGCAAGGTCTTGCCCTCTCCCTCACCCTCCCCCCTGCAGACAGGGGGAGGGGATCGGAATCACTGGAGCGGACCGACCGAGCTGTGGGCCTTGACGCGCTCCCCGCGTCACATCTTATCCACATCGCATGGCGAATTTTCCTGCGGCCACTCGCCAGGGGAGCGATCTCGTCGCGCGGCTCACGCGCCACGCCGATCTCGCGCTGGCGGCCGTGGTCGTGGCCAGCGTCGCCATGATGATCGTCCCGCTGCCGGGTTTCCTGCTCGATCTGCTGATCTCGTTCAACATTGCGGTCGCGGTCACGCTGCTGCTGATCTCGATCTACGTCGCCGACGCGCTGAAGATCGCGACCTTTCCCACGCTGCTGCTGCTCACCACCCTGTTCCGCGTCGCGCTCGAGGTGTCGGCGACACGGCTCATCCTGCTCAAGGCCAACGCCGGCGACGTGATCCACGCGTTCGGCTCCTTCGTCGTCGCCGGGAACCTGGTCGTGGGCGCGGTGATCTTCGTGATCCTCACGCTGGTGCAGTTCATCGTGATCTCCAAGGGCGCCGAGCGCGTCGCCGAGGTCGCGGCGCGCTTCACGCTCGACGCGCTGCCGGGCAAGCAGATGGCGATCGACGCCGAGCTGCGCGCCGGGCACATCGACGCCGCGGGCGCGCAGCGGCGGCGCGCGCTGCTGGCGCGCGAGTCGCAGTTCTTCGGCGCGATGGACGGCGCGATGAGGTTCGTCAAGGGCGACGCGGTCGCCGGAATCATCGTGCTGGCGGTCAACATCGTCGGCGGCCTGGTGATCGGCGTCGCGCAGCGAGGCATGGAGATCGGCGCGGCCGCGCGGACGTACACGTTGCTCACGATCGGCGAAGGCCTGGTGGCTCAGATCCCGGCGCTGGTGATCTCGACGGCGGCGGGGATCGTCGTGACCCGCGTCGCCGCCGAAGAGGACGGTGCCGGCAGCCATCTGGGCCGCGAGATCGGCGCGCAGGTGCTGGCGCAGCCGCGCGCGCTCGCCGTCGCCGCCGCGTTGCTGGCGCTGCTCGGGATCGTGCCCGGCCTGCCGGCGGCGCCGTTCCTGGTGCTGGCGGCCGCGCTCGGTGCGCTGGCCTGGCGGCTCATCACGCGGCCGCCGTCGCGGCGACGATGACGTCGCACCGGCGCAATGCCACGCGAGTCCACCACCGAGGATCGGCCGCCCGCGCCGCGACTCACGCCGCTGGCCGTCGAGCTGTCGCCGGAGCTGGTCGCCGAGCTCGGCGCCGGTACGTTCCGCGACCGCGATCCGGGCGGCGCGTTCGCCAACGAGACGCTCGTGGCCGCGCGCGCTCGACTGTTCGAGGAATCGGGCCTGACCTTGCCGCTCGTGCGCCTGCGCTCCCACCGTCGACCCGCGCGACGCGCTGTCGGGCCGCAGCTACCGCATCCACTTCAACGAGATCCCGCTCGCGCGCATCGACCTGCCGCGCGACCGCGACGCCGCCGAGGAGATCGCCGCCGACCTCGTGCGCCTGATGCGGCGGCGCGGGCACGAGCTCCTGGGAATCCAGGAGACCCAGGCGCTGCTGGCCGCCCTCGAGCCGAGCCATCCCGCGCTGGTGCGCGAGGTCGTGCCCAAGACAGTGTCGCCCGCCCAGCTCGCCGACGTGCTCCGCCGCCTGGCCGCCGAAGGGATCTCGTTGCGCCAGCTGCCGGAGATCCTGGGCGCGATCGCCGACGCGCCCACCGCCGCGCGCGATCCCGCGACGCTGGCCGAACGGGCGCGCGCGGCCCTGCGCGGCGCGATCACCTTCGCGCACGCCGGCGCGGCTGGCCGACTGGCGGCGATCGCGCTCGACCCGCTGGTCGAGGAGACCCTGCGCGACGCAATCCGTCCCGGCGATGCCGGCGGGCACCTGGCGCTCGAACCGCAGGCCTCGCGTGACATCGTCGCCGGTGTCGGCCGCGCGCTGGCCGTCGCTGTGGCCGCGTCGCCCCGCGCCGCCAGCGGCCGCGCGCGCGGTGCGGTGATCGTCACCGCCGGCGATCTCCGCCGCCACGTGCGCCGCCTCATCGAGGTCGCCCACCCCGACCTGGCGGTGCTCTCCTACGCCGAGCTCGCGCCCGAGACCGAGATCGACACCGTCGCGCGCGTCAGCGTCGCGTAGGTCTGCTCGCGGTCGCGGCGGATGTCGCGCAGCACGGCGTCCAGGCGGTCCGGACCCTGCGCGTTCACGCGCGCGAAGTTCTGCTGGGCGATGTCGTCGGACAGCGACGGCCGCGCCGCGCGCATCGGGTCGAGGATCTCCGCGCGCACGAGCTGGATCGTCGGATCCGGCGTGCGGCGCAGGAACGACACCAGCTGGTACGGGTTCCCGAACGAGGTCGCCGCGTCGGGGTGAAACGCCGCCATCACGAAGTCCTTGCGCCCCTGGGCGCGGCAGCGCTCGCGGTCGGCGCGACGCACCTCCTCGGTGAAGCGATCGAACGCCGGCGACGCCACGGTCGCGCCCGCGAAGATCAGCATGCCGACCGAGACCGCCGCGCCGGCGCGCGCGAGCTCGTCGATGAAGGCCAGCGCCGCCGCCAGCGACGGTGGCTCTCCGACGACCGCCCGGCGCAGCTCCCCGCCGGAGATCGCGCGCTCCGCCCAGGGACAGAGCCCGAACGCGATCGACCGCTTCGCGGAGGTAGCGGTCGTTGAGCCGCAGCGCTTCGAGCCGCAGCGTCTCGCGCCCGAGCTCCGCGCCGGGCTCGTCGCTCATTCCGCGGCCGGCGGGCTGGCCGGCTTCTCGCCGGGCTGGCCGTCGCCTTTGCCGCCCTCGGGCCGCGCGTCGCCCGAGACCTCGGGGCGGCCGTCCTTGCCGCCCGACTCGATGTACGCGCCCATGCCGCGGAACTTGCGATAGCGGTCCTCGCGCAGCCACTCCGGCGACTGCAGCAGCAGATCGGCCAGGTGCCGGCGAAGCGCATCGCCCAGCTGGCGCGCCGAGAGATCGTGATCGCGGTGCGCGCCGCCCGGCGCCTCGGGGATGATCTCGTCGATGATCCCGAGGCGCAGCAGATCGGTCGCGGTCATCTTCATCGCCTCGGCCGCCTCGGGCTTCTTCGCGTCGTCGCGCCACAGGATCGACGCGCACCCCTCGGGCGAGATCACCGAGTAGGTCGCGTACTCGAGCATGAGGATCCGGTTGGCGACGCCGAGCGCGAGCGCGCCGCCCGAGCCGCCCTCGCCGATCACCGCGCAGACGATCGGCACCGGCAGCCCGGCCATGACCTCGAGGTTCTTGGCGATCGCCTCGGCCTGCCCGCGCTCCTCGGCGTCGATGCCCGGGTAGGCGCCCTGCGTGTCGATCAGGCAGACGATCGGACGGCGCATGCGCGCCGCCAGCTCCATGAGCCGCATCGCCTTGCGGTAGCCCTCCGGCTTGGGCTGCCCGAAGTTGCGCTGCACCTTTTCCTTGGTGCTGCGCCCCTTCTGGTGGCCGAGCACCAGCACCGGCGTGCCCTCGAACGTGCCGAAGCCGGCGACGATCGCCGGGTCGTCGCCGAAGCGCCGGTCGCCGTGCAGCTCGACGAAGCCCTCGATCAGGCGTTCGATGTAGTCGAGCGTGTAGGGACGCGCCGGGTGCCGCGACAGCTGGACCTTCTGCCAGGCGCTGAGGTCGGCGAAGATCTCCTGCTGCAGCTCGCGCGCCCGCTCTTCGAGCAGGCGGATCTGCGGGCGCAGCGCCGGCGCGTCGCCGCTCACACGCACCAGCTCCTCGATCTTGCGCTCGAGATCGATCACCGGCCGCTCGAAATCGAGCGCATGCGCGGCGGCGGCCTCGGTGACCCGGGATTCTCGTTCAGCAGCCATCGGTTGGGCCCGCCATCTTAGTATCCTATGGCGGACGGCTTCAAACCAGCGGACGTCTCCTGCAGCAGCGCGGCGCCGATCCGGGCCGCGAATTCGTCGCGTTCCGCGTCGGAGGTGTACGACACGCGCGGCCAGAAGAAGCCGCGAAGCCCATCCTTGCGGCGGCGCGGCACGACGTGCACGTGCAGGTGCGGCACGCTCTGCGACACCTTGTTGTTCATCGCCACGAAGGTGCCGTCGGCGCCGAGGCCGCGCTCGACCGCGGCGGCGACGCGCCGGACGGCGCCGAACAGCGCCGCGGTCTCGCCGTCGGGCAGCTCCAGCAGCGTTGGCACGTGGGCGCGCGGCACCACCAGCACGTGCCCCTTGAAGACCGGGCGCGCATCGAGAAACGCGCAAACCCGGTCGTCGCGCCACACGATCGCCGCCGGCACGTCGCCGGCCGCGATCGCGCAGAACAGGCACTCGCCCGGTGCGCTGGGCGGGGTCACGACGCGCGCGCCTCCGCGATCGCGCTCACCAGCTCGGCGACCGCGGGCAGGGCTGCGAGCCGGGCCGCTGCCGCCTCCTTGCGAAACCAGGTCCGCTGGCGCCGCGCGTAGGCGACGGTCGCGGCGATCGTCGCGGCGACCGCCTCGTCGAGCGTCCCGGAGCCGTCGAGGTGCTCGCCGAGCTGGCGGTAGCCGAGCGCCTGCATCGGCTTGCACGCGGCGCCGTAGCCGGCCGCGCGCAGCGCGCGCACCTCGTCGAGGAAGCCGCGCCGCCATCATGCCGGCGACGCGCTCGGCGATGCGCCGTCGCAGCTCGGGGAGCGGCGGATCGAACACGATCGCGAACGGGCGCCAGTGCCACGAGCGTAGAGACGCCCGGCGCTGCCGTTCCTTGAGCGCCGTCACCGTGAGCCCGGTCTGCTCGTGAACCTCGAGCGCGCGGCTGATGCGGATGAGATCGCGCGGCGAGATCGCCGCGGCGGTCGCGGGATCGATCGCCGCCAGTTGCGCGTGCAGCGCCTCGATCCCGAGCTCGGCCGCCTGCGCGCGGTGGCGCTGGCGGATCGCCTCGTCGGGGGCGGGCGCCTCGAAGAGCCCGACGGTGAGCGCGCGGTAGTAGAGCCCGGTGCCGCCAACGACGATCGGCAGCCGCCCGCGCGCCGCGATGTCGGCGATCGCAGCGCCCGCCAGAGCCGCCCAGCGCGCGGCGTGAAACGGCTCGTCGGGATCCGCCAGGTCGAGCAGGTGGTGGCGGACCTGGCGCTGCTCCTCGCGCGTCGGCTTGCCGGTGCCGATGTCCATACCGCGGTAGACCTGCAGCGAATCGCAGGCGACGATCTCGCCGTCCAGGCGCTGCGCCAGCTCGAGGCCGAGCGCGCTCTTGCCGGCGGCGGTCGGACCCAGCACCGCGACGAACGGGATCGGCGCCGCGTCGCTCACAGCCGGCCGAAGCGCCGCTCGATCTCGGGCAGCGGCATGCGCAGCAGCACCGGGCGGCCGTGCGGGCAATGCGAGCGCAGGTCGACGCCGTCGAGCTGCGCGAAGAGCGCCAGGACCTCCTCGCGGCCGAGCACGTCGCCCGCGCGCACGACGCTGTGGCAGGCCATGGTCGCCAGCACGTGGTCGGCGCGCTCGATGGCCGACGTCGCGGTCCCACCGTCGGCGAGCTGTCCGAGCACGTCGCGCAGCAGCGGCTTGGGATCGGCGTCGCGCAACATCTCGGGCACGGCGCGCACCCAGATCGTGCGCGCGTTGCCGCCCGCGGGTGCGCCGTCGACCTCGAAACCGAACGGCTCCAGCGCGCGCCCGTCGGCGGCCAGCGCGGCGCCGAGCTCGTCGACCTCGACCGGCAGCGGGAACAGCAGCCGCTGCCGGCGGATGTCCCGGCGGGTGTGCGCGGCGCGCAGGCGCGCGAAGGCGACCCGCTCGTGCGCCGCGTGCTGGTCGACCAAGACCAACTCGCCCGGGCCTTCGCATACCAGATACGTGCGATCGAGCTGGCCGATGTACGTGAGTCCGCCGAAGAACGCCCTTCCGTCGGCGTCGGCGTGGGCGTCTGGCTCCCCCGCTAGATCGATCGCGCTTGCCGTCCCCGTCGATCCCAGAGCGTCGGGCGCGCCCACTCCCGGCGAATCCGGCGCGAGCCCCGCGCCGTCGGACGTGCGCGCGAAAGGCGCGTCGCGAAGCCCGGTCGAGCGGGCGCCGCCGGGCCACCGCAATGGCAGCCCGCCCTGCGCCACGCGCGGCAACGCGCGCGCTCCGCCCCCCGCCGGCGTCAATCGCTGTTCGGTGGTGCCGCCAGGCTCGCCCCACGCCCGCGGCGGCAGCGTGAAGACGCGCACGCCGCGCGCCGCGGTCCCGGCCTGCGCGAGCCAGGGCGCGCGCGCGATGGCCTGCGCCGACCACGTGGCGGACCGCCGCGTAAACCTCCTGCGGTCGCGCGAAGCGAACCTCCAGCTTCTGCGGGTGCACGTTGATGTCCAGCTCTTGCCCGGGCACGTCGACGAACAACGTCGCCAGCGGATAGCGCCCCTTCTCGAGCAGCGCGCCGTAACCGAACGCGAGCGCGTGCAGCAGCGACCGATCGCGCACGAAGCGCCCGCCCGGGAGCCCGCGGAGCCTCCCGCACCTGCGGAGCCTCCGCTCCAACGAACAGGAACGTCGAGCGCGGCGTCGTCGACACCTCGTCCGGGCCGGCCAGGAACGCGCGCACGCGCACCCCGCCCTCCTCGCCCGCCGCCTCGTGCAGCACGCTCGCGCCCCGGCGCGCCAGCGCCGCGCGCACCCGCTCGCCGAGCTCGCCGTGCGACGGCAGGTCCAGCGCCTGCCGCCCGCCGGCGCGCAGCCGAAAGTGCACCGCGGGATGCGCCAGCGCCAGGCGCAGGATCGCCTCCGAGACGTTCGCGGTCTCGGTCGCCTCCGACTTCTGGAACTTCTGCCGCGCCGGCGTGTTGAAGAACAGGTCGCGCACCTCGATCTGCGTGCCGTCGGGGATGCCGGCCTCGCGCGCGTCGGTCTCGACGCCCGCCTCGACCGTGAGCCGGAAGCCGGCCGGCGCGAGTGCCGTCTTGGTCGACAGCGTCAGCCGCGACACCGCCGCGATCGACGGCAGCGCTTCGCCGCGGAACCCGAACGTGCGCAGCCCCCACAGATCCTCGGCCGCCGCGATCTTCGACGTCGCGTGCCGCTTCAGCGCCAGCCGCGCGTCGTCGGGATCCATGCCCGAGCCGTCGTCGACCACGCGCACCAGCCGCCGCCCGCCGGATTCGATCTCGACGTCGATGCGCCGCGCGCCGGCGTCGATCGCGTTCTCGACCAGCTCCTTGACCACCGACGCCGGCCGCTCGACGACCTCGCCCGCCGCGATCTGGTCAGCCAGGGTGGCTGGAAGGATTCGTATCTTCTGCCGAGATGTCTCGAGGCCGCTCATCCTCGGGCCCAACCCTAGGGGGCACTCGACGGGGGAGGCAACGCCTTTTCGCCGGTCGTTTCCGCCGCCGCGCCCGCAGCGCCGTTCACCCGCTCGCCCGCCGCGCACGGGAGCTCCAGACCGAAGCGGCATCCGCCGCGCGCGATCGATCGCACGTCGACGCGGCCGCCGTGCGCCTCGGTCACCCGCTTGACCGTCGCCAGGCCGAGGCCGATACCCGGCTGGTGATTGTCCGGGCCGCGCACGTAGGGCTCGAACACCGCGGCCTCCATCGCCGCCGGCAGCCCCGGCCCGTTGTCCTCGACCTCGATGCGCATGAAGGGTGCGGGAGACCCCGCTTTGAACGTCCCCTGGCGGCGCGCGCGCACGCACACCGTCTTGCCCGGTCCCTCGCCGACGTACTTCACGCCGTTGCGCACCAGGTTGGAGACCAGGCTGCTGAGGATGCCCAGCGTGCAGCAGACGCTGCCGTCGTCGACGGTCTCGATCACCAGCGCCACCTGGCGCTCCTCGGCCATCTGGCGAGCCTCGTCGATCACCGCGCCCACCACCGTGCGCACGTCGGCGCGCGCCGCCGGATCCGGCCGCGCGCCCGCGCTCGCGAACTCGAGCAGGTCGTCGGCGATCACGCGCGTGCGCTCGATGCCCCGCTGCCCGAGCGCGAGCATGCGCCGCGCGCGCGGGTCCTGGATGCCGGCCTTCTCGGTCAGATACGACAGCGCCAGGCTCGCCGCGCCGAGCGGGCTCAGCACGTCGTGCGCGACCCGCCCCGCGAACAGCTCCAGCTCCTCGGCCCGCTGCTCCATGAGGCGCGTGTACCGGCGCATGAAACGCGTCACCAGGAACGCCGCCAGGATGGTGAGCAGCACGCTGAGCCCGTCGAGCGCCGCCGCGCGCAGGATCGATCGCCGGCCCAGCCGATCGATGCGCGACGCGAGGCGGTTGGCCTCCTGCGCGTTGCGCTCGACGACCTTGACCACCGCGTCGTCGAGATCGTCGGCCTCGGGCTTGAGCTGCTGTTCGAGGATGTTGAGCGCCTCGTGAGCGTCGCCGTCGTGCGCCACCGACAGCACCCGCTGCAGATCATCGACGAAGCGCTCGCGCGCGACGACCACGCCGGCCGCCAGCTCGAGCTCGCCGGGGAAGGTCGGCAGCGACCGGTAGAGCGTCCACTCGCGGTCGAGCACGGCCAGCACGTCCGCGGACAGGAGCCCGTCGCTGCGGCGCCGGCAACGGCGGACGCGCGCTCCTCGCGGCGCGGCCAGCGCGCGCGCGCATCTCGGCGGCGTCGCGCTGGCCCTGGCGTTCCAGCGCGCGATCGACCTCGTCGTCGGCGAGCACGACCAGCCGGCGCGCCTCGCTGCGAAACGCTTCGAGGTGCACGATGCTGGGCGCGGCGTTGCCGGTGATGAGCCCTGCGTCGTGGCGAATCTTCACGTCGCTGCGCTCCGACACCAACGTCGCAAGCACGAAGCTCACCGCGACCGCGGCGAACGCGATCACCAGCGCACGAGCGGATGGCGCTGCCAGGTTGCGCCCCATGCGCCTTTGTTCATAGCAACCTTGCGCGGCCGAGCAAGGACAAGCGGCCTGGCTGCGCGCGATTGATCGCTCCGGATCGATGTGATAGCGAGTTCGCAGAGCTGGAGACGAATCATCGCAGACAGGTCATCCATGGTAGCTGCGTCCGGAGTCACGCCGACGGTCCTCGCGCCGTTGGGTACGCGCCCACGCCGGCGCGCGCTCGGCCTGGTGCTTTTCCTGGCGTTGGTCGGATCCATCAGCACCGCGCTCTGGATCGGCGCCGCCCATTTGCCCGATCCCCGGCGCGCGGTGCTCTCGAGCGGGATCTGGGTCGCTCTGCTCGCTTGCGTGACCCTGACGACTGTCAATCTGACAATGCGTTGGTTCAGGTGGCACTTCCTGATCCGGCGCTTCACGCGCGGCCTGGTCACGCGCGACAGCCTGGCGGTCTACCTGGCGACGCTGCCGGCGATCGTGACGCCGTTCTTCGTGGGTGAGCTGGTGCGCGTGTTGATCCTGCGCCGGCAGTCGGGCACGCGCGCATCACACCTGGTCTGGGTGTGGGCGATCGAGCGCCTCCTCGACGCCGCCGTGCTCGCGGTCTTCTTCCTCCTCGTGACCCATCCCTCCCTCGGCCTCGCGGCGGCGGCGGTGGTGCTCGGGCTCACCTTCCTGATGTTTCGGTTGATCCTCGACGACCGGCGCGTGCGCAACGTCGCGCTCATCGGATCGATCGCGGTCACGGCGACGGTGCTGGCCTGGCTACTGCCGGCGCTCGCGCTGATGATCACCGTCGGGCTCGCGGGACGAGTGATTCCTTTCGCGCTCGGCGTGAAAGCGTTCTCGGCCGGTACGCTGTTCGGCGGGCTCAGCGGGTTTCCCCTGGGCGTGTCGGTCACCGGCTCGACCATGATCGAGGAGCTGCTTTCGGCCGGGGTCGCCGCCGAGGTGGGCATCATCGGCGTGCTCGTCTACCGGGTCGGCACGTCGTTCTTCGCGGTCGCGCTCGGCGTCGCGGCATTCCTCTTCTCCCGCCCGCGGCTCGCCCGCATCATGCGGCACAAGGCGATCGACCATTTCGACGAGATCGCGCACGCGTACGAAGAGGAAATCCCCAAGCACGTCCGTGATCGGTTGCTCGCGAAGAAGACCAGCCTGATGCAACAGCAACTGTCGGCGGCCGGGATCGGCCTCGGAGCGCGGGGCCTGGATCTCGGGTGCGGCCAGGGCTGGTATCTGAGCGCGCTCGCGAGCGCCGGATATCGCATGCACGGGCTCGACTACTCGCTGGGCCAACTGCAGAAGGCGTCGTCGAGCGCGCGGCGCGATGCAGGCGGCAGCGCCGGCGATGGCCCGTCTTCGCCGCCGTCGCCGCGGCTCTGCCAGGGCGATGCTCAGGCGCTGCCGTTCCCCGACGGTTCCTTCGACTTCGCTTACAGCATCAACGCCTTTCACCACTTGCCGTCGCGCGACGCGCAAGAGCGCGCGATCCGCGAGATCGTGCGCGTGCTGCGGCCGGGCGGCGTCTTCATCCTCCACGAGATCAACACCCAGAACCCGGTCTTTCGCCTGTACGTCGGCTACCTGTTTCCGCTCATCAAGCAGATCGACGAGGGAACCGAACGCTGGATCCTGCCCTCGGCGCTGCCGCCCGCGCCCGGCGCGGCGTGGGGGCGCGAGGCACAGTACTTCACCTTCACGCCCGACTTCGTGCCGAGCGCGTTACAGCGCCTGCTGGGTGGCATCGAACGGGCGCTCGAGCGCTCGGCGTTGCGCGGATACAGCGCGCACTACCAGGCGTGCCTGGTCAAGAATCGCAGCTGACGTGATAAGAGAATCGTCGCGATGTCGGCTCACGAGACACTTGGCGCCGAGGGAACGGCTGCGGTAGCCCCGGCGGCCGAGCCGCCCTCCGATGGCGCGACGCTGAAGGGCGCGGCCGGTACGCGATCGGCGCCGGCGCCCGCGCGCACCCCGCTCTACGTCTCTGTCATCATCGCAGGCGTCTTCGCGGTCTCGCTGCTCAAGGGGCTGCGCATGCCGAACCTCTGGTCGGCGACGCACATGACGTTCAACTACACGCAAGGGTTCATCCGGCGCGGGTTGTTTGGCCAGGTGCTGCGCGCGCTGGGCGGCCGCAACATCTACCACTACAACAAGCTCGCGCTGATCGCGGTCGCGATGTTCGTGCTCACGGTGCTCGCGGTCGCGCGCCTCACCCGCCGCATGCTGGCCACCGATGGCGGCGACCGGGGCCTGGCGGCGATGACGCTGGTGTTCGCGGCCTCGCCGGGGATCGTCTTTCTCGCGCACGAGATCGGCTATCTCGACTACGTCGGCTTCATCGCGGTGCCGTTGTTCATCGTGTGGGGGGCGCGCGGCACGCGGCTGTGGCCGATCTTCTACGTCGCGATCGCGCTCAGCGTCGTGCTGGCGCTGATTCACGAGTCGATGATCATCATGTTCGCGCCGACGATGTGGATGGTCCTGGCCGGCCACGTGATCACCCAGATCCGCGCGCGCAAGCCCGCGCGCGGCACGCGGTGGGCGCTGGTGGCGCATGCGGCCGTGGCGGCGCTCGTCGCGCTGGCGGCGTCGTCGGTGATCGGTACCGCCGGCACCAAGAGCCCGGACCGCATCCACGCGCTGCAGGCGTCGATCCAGCGCTACGCCAACTTCCCGCTGCGCGGCGACGGGTTCGAGGCGCTCTACCGTCCGGTGCGCGACAATCTGCGTGCACCTCATGCCCTGGTTCTGGAGCAACCCCGAGAACCAGCGCTACCTGATGAACGGCATCCTCGCCTCCCTGCCCGGCCTGGTCGCGCTCTCGGTCTACGGCGTGCGCCTGGTCGTCCGATTGCCGCTGTCGCTGCTCGAGACGGTTGCTGCTGGGCGCGCTGCTGCTGACCGCGACGCTCGCGCCGCTGCTGCTGAACTTCGTCGGCTGGGATTCGGCGCGCTGGAACACCATCTGCTTCTTCGCGGCGTTCTGCAGCATCGCCACGCTGCGCCTGTTCTTCCGCCCGATCCCGCGGGCGCGATCTCCGCCGCTACCGCATCGAAGACCCCTGGGCCATCACGCTGGCGGCGGCGGGGATCGTGTGCGGCTTGACCACCGACTACAGCCGCTTTCTCTTCGACGGGTACGTCGTGCGCTGGTTCCCGTTCGACACGCAGTGGCGCTCGCTGCTCGAGCTTCTGCACGGAAACTTCACGTTCTTACCCGGCGCCTGACCGCCCAGGTCGCGGCGGCAATTGACATCCGTCGCTTCTCCGAATATAAACCCCCGCTTTCACACGCATTTCAAAGACCGAGCAAGGAGCTTCGCCGCATGTCCCTCAAGATGGGCCTTTTGGGCCGCAAAATCGGAATGACCCAGGTGTTTCACGACGACGGCAGCGCCCTCGGCTGCACGGCGGTCTCCGTCGGTCCCTGCGTCGTCGTCGGCAAGCGAACCGCCGACAAGCACGGCTACTCCGCGGTGCAGCTCGGCTTCGAGGAGACGCCGGTTCGCCTGCTCAGCCGCCCCCAGAGCCGGCTACTTCAAGAAGGCCGGCGTCGAGAAGCCGCTGCGCGTGCTGCGCGAGGTGCGGCTCGAGGCCAAGGATCTCGAGAAGTACGAGGTCGGCAAGACGCTGCGCGCGTCGGACGTCTTCAAGAGCGGCGACGTCGTCGACGTGGTCGGCACCACCAAGGGCAAGGGCTACCAGGGCGTCATGAAGAAGCACCGCATGGCCGGTGACAGCGACGACCCACGGTACCCACGAGTTCTTCCGCCACGGCGGCTCGATCGGCTGCCGCCTCACGCCCGGCCGCGTGCACAAGGGCAAGCGCATGTCGGGCCTGATGGGCAACGTGAAGAACACCGCCTCGGACCTGGTGGTGGTCAAGGTGCTCGACGACAAGGACGTCGTGATCGTCAAGGGCGCGATCCCCGGCCCGGCCAACGGCCTGGTGCTGATCAAGGGCAGCGTGAAGGACGTGAAGAAGTACATCGTCCCGCGCGCCGATCAAAGAGGTCGAGTCCAAGAACCCGATGAAGGCGTCGAAGAAGGGCGCCCCGCAGGGCGGCACCAAGAAGGCGTAGTCCCGCGCGCCGCCCGGCGCGGTGGATGGCGATGGCGAAGCTCGACGATCCCCACCACCGCCACGACAAGTACTTCAAGCGCGCGCGCGAACAGGGGTTCGCCGCGCGCTCGGTGTTCAAGCTCGAGGAGATCGACCGCAAGCTGCGGCTGATCCGCCCCGGCGATCGCGTGCTCGACCTCGGGTGTCGGCCTGGGTCGTGGATGCAGTACGCGGTGGCGGCCGTCGGGCCCGCAGGGCGCGGTCGTCGGGATCGACCGCGATCCGCTGCCGGCGGCGATCGCCGGCACGCGCGTGCTGGTGGGCGATCTCTACAAGGCCACCGACGCCGAGCTGCTCGGTGACCTCGCCGCCTTCGACGTCGTGCTGTCCGACATGGCGCCCGACACGACCGGCGTGCGCGCAGACCGACCAGGCGCGCTCGGCGGCGCTGTTCGAGGAGGCGCTGGCGCGCGCCGAACGCCTGCTGGCGCCCGGCGGCGGATTCGTCGGCAAGATCTTCCAGGGCCCGGATTTCCAGGCGCTTGCGCCAGCGCATGACCAAGCGCTTCCACGAGGTGCGCATCATCAAGCCCGACAGCTCGCGCGCGCAGAGCATCGAGATCTACCTGGCGGGCCGGGGTTTGCGTCGGCGACGTTCGGCCCTATCCGCGTGGGCGGGCTCGGAGCGACCAGCGCCGTCGGTGAGACGCGCATGCGCCAGCCTCGGGCGGGTCCGACGACGGAGGCCCCGATCGATGCGGCCGAAATTCGTCCACCCGGCCGCTCTTGCGGTAGGCTCGCCCGAAGCTGATGCGAACGGTCTCCCCCGCTCGGTTCATCGTCGGCGGCGCGCTCGCGTGCGCGCTGGTTGGCTGGCTCGCCCCGCGCGGGAGCGGCGGCGCCGCCGCCGACAGCGCGCCGACCGCCGAGGACTCGGCCGCCGCCGACGCAGAAGATCGCGGTCGACCTGCGCGGGCCGCTGGCGGTGGTGACGGTGACCCGCATCCTCTCGTCGCGAGCGGCCGCGCGCCGCCACCGAGGAATCGCTGGACATCGCCCTGCCCGACCGCGCCGCGCTGCTGTCGGTCGAGATCGACGACCACGGCCGCTGGCGCGCGCTCGGCGGCGAGAAGCGCGGCCACGGCGGCAGCGGCGCCGCGGCCGAGCCCGTCACCGCGCGCAGCCGCTACATCGACGCGCTCCGCACGCGCGGCATCGCCACCAAGGGCGATCCCTACGACGACGAGACCACCTATCGCCTACGCGTCGCGCGCGGCGCGGGCGGCGCCGCGGCGACCGCGCCCGCGTCGCCGGTCACCGTTCGCTACCGGTTCTCGGCGCTGGTCGAGGACACGCACGGCCGCCTGCGCCTGCGCTTCCCGCCGTCGCCCGAAGTCGACGCCGCTGCCCGCCGAGGTCAGCGTGGTCGGCCCGGGCCTGGGCGATCTGGAGATCGCCGGCGTGCACACCGCGCTGCCCGGACATGCCTCGACCGGCGGCGGCGTGACGCTGGCGAGCACGGCGCCGCCGCCGCCGCCGCGCCGACGGCGCAGACCCACGTCTCGACCCGCTCCGGCTGGGAGATCTCCTACACGCTGTCGCCGTCCGCGATCGCGAGCGCCGCCGCCAAGGAGGGCCCGGTGCTCGAGGGCGCGGCCGCGGTCGCCGAGATCTCGCCGCGCGAATCGGCGATCGCCTTCTCGGTGCGCGCGCGCGCGAGCGGCCCGCCGGCCGCGCCCGGCGAGCGTGCTGTTCGTGATCGATCGCTCGCGCAGCGTCGGCCTGGCCGGGCTCGCCGCCGAGCACGACGTCGCGGCCCACCTGCTGGATCTGCTGTCGCCGACGACCCGCTTCGACGTGCTGTTCTTCGATCGCACGCTGACCCGCCTGTTCCCGATGGCGCGCACGGCGACGCGCGACGCGACCGGCTCGATCGAGTCGGAGATGGTGCCGGATCGCCTGGCCAACGGCACCGATCTCGAGGGCGCGCTGCGCGCGGCCGGCGAGATCCTGCGCCGCGAGGCCAGCTCGTTCGGGCCGCGCGCGCTGCTGGCGGTGATCACCGACGGCGCGCTCCCCGAGACGGCGACCGGCGCGCGGCTCGACGCCGCGATCGGCGCGATTCCCGGGCTCGAGCTCAGCGTGGCGGCGATCGTCGTCCGCCCCGGCGACGACGATCCGATCGCGCCGCCCGCGCGCCAGGCGCTGGCGGCGATCGCCGAGGCGCGCGGCGGCGTCGAGCGCGAGCTGCGCGCCGACGACATCAACGACGCGCTGCCGTCGCTGGTCGAGGTGCTGGCCGCGGGCGGCGACGTCTTCTCGGCGCGCGTGGCGTTCGACAAGACCAGCGCCCGGCTGCCCGGGACGGTGTCGCCCGGCGGCGGCTTCACCGGCGTGGTGCGCGTGCCCGGCAAGCTGCGCAAGGGCGCCGACATCGCGGGCGTGACGCCGCGGGCGCGGCCTGCGCGCGCCGCTCAAGCCGATCCCCGTCGACGCCGCGTGGCTGCGCCCGCACGCCGCCGACACGCCGTCGCCGCTCGAGGCGCGCGGTCTGACCACGCCGATGCTGGCCGCGCTGGTCGAGCCGGTCCCGCACGCGGCGGCGCCCGCGCCCCCGGCACCGGTGCGCGGCACGATGGATCGCGACGTCGTCCGCAACACGCTGTCGCTGGCGTTCATGCCGCGCGCGCGCGCCTGCTACCAGAGCCGCCCGGGCACCACGGCGGCGATGCGCGACCTGACCGGCCGCGTGCGCATGGCGATCGATCTCGTGCGCGGCGAGGTGATGGACGCGCGCGTCGAGTCGTCGACGCTGGACCAGCCGATCATCGAGACCTGCCTGCGCGAGAGCGCGTTCGCGCTCGAGGTGCCGCGCGCGTACCACAACGACGAGTCGGTGACCGCGGTCGTGAACCTGGTCTTTCGCCCGCGCACGCCGGAGAAGCGGCGCAGCGCCGAGGACAGCTTCCCGATCGGCGCCGAGATCGACCTCGTGCTCGAGGAGCTGAAGAAGGCCGAGGCCGCGGCGGCGGCGCACTAGCCCGCGCGACTGGTAGACTCCGCCGCATGAGCGAAGGCACCTTCAACCCGTCCGAGCGCCGCCTGTGCCCCGACGGCTCCTGCATCGGGCTCCTGGGCGCCGATGGCCGCTGCCGCGTGTGCGGCCGCGCCGGCGACGGATCGGCTGCGGTGAGCCAGGTCCCGCCGGTCGACGACGACCAGTGGGACGACGCCGGCGACGACGCCGACGATTCGCTGGCAGCCGGCGACGCGGCTTCGAGCGCCGACGGTGAACGCGTCGGCGGTGGGTTCCGCCCCGACCGGCGCCTCTGCGACGACGGCAGCTGCGTCGGCGTCATCGGCGCCGGCGACGTCTGCTCGGTGTGCGGCCGCCCCGCGGGAAGCTGAGCCATGCCGAGCGTCGCGATCATCGGTGCCTCCAGCGCGCGACACAAGTTCGGCAACAAGGCGGTGCGCGCCTTCCTGCGCCAGGGCTGGACGGTCTATCCGGTCAATCCGAACGAGGCGGAGATCGAGGGGCTGAAGAGCTACCCGTCGGTGAGCGCGATCCCCGGCCCGGTCGATCGCGCGTCGCTGTACCTGCCGCCGGCGATCGGCATCGCCGTGCTCGACGAGATCCAGCGCAAGGGCATCCGCGAGCTGTGGGTCAACCCCGGCGCCGAGAGCGACGCGCTCATCGAGAGAGCGGAGCTTCTTGGACTGGAAACAATTCAGGCCTGCTCGATCGTCGACATCGGCGAGCGGCCGTAGACGCTAACGTCCCGCGGCCCTCGAGAGCTAGGTTGCGCGACCGCCCCGCGCTCAATCACGCAATCCGCAAAATCAGCGGCGTTTCAGCCTGTGGCGGAAAAAAGCGTGAGATCCGTCGATTCGCCTGAAGGTTCGGTGTAGAACGCGCCCCTAATAGATAGACACAGAGACACCGACGCAGACTGTCCGACCTTTCGCGCCGAAAAATTCGTTTTTCTTCTCTCACAGAGAGCCGTTTTTGCGAGCTCGTGGCCCTTATGGAGAGAAGAACTCGCTGCAGAAGAATCGCTTCATAAGATGACCCGACCTATCTTACTTCCGGTACCAAACGCGCCCTCCGACGTGGAGCTGGTGGCGCGCGCCATCGAGGGCGACCGCTTCGGCCGCGAGCTGATCTACCGGCGCCACGCCGCTTACCTGCTGGCGATGGTCACGCGCCTGGTATCGAGCCGTGACGCCGCCGAGGCCATCGCCCGCGAGACATTCGTTCTCGCATGGAAGCGGCTGACCGAGCTGGCGACGACGGAACAGAGCGTCGACCTCCGTCTCTGGCTGTCCCGCATCGCCGTGGGCCTGGCGCGGCGCCGGCTGCGGCGCGCGCGCTTGCTGCGCTTCATCGGCGTCGGCACCGGGCGCGACGACGGCGACCACGACGCCACGCTGGCAGCGCTGGCCGCGGTCGATCTACACCACGAGGCGCGCCAGGATCTGGAGCACGTCGATCGCGTGCTCGACATCGCGGGCGTCGAGCCGCGCATCGCCTGGATGCTCCGCCGCGTCGACGGGCTGCCGCTCGACGATGTGGCGTCCGCGTGCGTCTGCTCGCCCGCGACCGCGCAGCGGCGCATCGCCGAGGTCGACGCCCGCCTGTGCGAGCGCTTTGGCACGCCCGCGGAATCGCCATGAGCGAGCTGCGCTACCCCCTCAAGGAGCGCCTGCACGACGTCGTCACCGAACGCGCGCTGCAGCGGGTCTGGCGCGGCATCGACGAGCGACAGCGCGCGCGGGCGCCCCGGCGCGTCGCGCGCGGGCTCTTGCTGCTGGCGTTCGCGGGGCTCGCGGTGGCGATCGGCGTGGTGCTGGGCCTGGCGCTGCGCAGTCACGAGCCGGCGGCGCCGCACATGGCCGACGGGCGCCCCTTCGTCGCGGTCGACGCCGCGACACGCGCTGTGCTCGCTCTCGATGACGGATCGGCGATCCGACTGTGGCCCGGCACGCGGCTCGAGCCGCTCGACGGCTCGGCGGGAACGTTCGGGTTGCGCCTCGTGCGCGGCGAGGCACGCTTCGACGTCCGCGCCGGCGGCCCGCGCCGCTGGTTGGTCGAATGTGGCCTGGCCTCGGTCGAGGCCGTCGACGCCGAATTCCACTGCACGCGCGGCGCGAACCGGCTGCGCGTCTCGGTCGAGCGGGGGACCGCGCTGGCGCGAGGGTCGGCGGTGCCGGAGCACATGAGATGGCTAGCGGCCGGGGACTCGCTCGAGCTAGGTGAGTCGACGATCAGTGCCGAGTAGCGCTACGGCAGGGGACCTCGGGCCTCGGGCTTCGGACCGGAACGAAGGTCGAAGTCTGATCCCCGAGGCCCGAAGCCTGAGGCCCGAGGCCCTTCACTGGCCTAGCCCGTTATCGTAGACGCCTGTCTATTGGGGTATAACTCGCCGCCAATGCCAGCCGTCGCCGTCAACAGCATGCTCGAGCTCATCGGGGGCACGCCGCTCGTGCGGCTGCGTCATCTGCCCGAGCCCGGCATGGCCGAGATCTTCTGCAAGTGCGAGCAGTTCAACCCGGGCGGCTCGCTCAAGGACCGGGTGGCGCTGTCGATGATCGAAGCGGCGGAGCGCGAGGGGCGGCTGCGGCCGGGCGAGTCGGTCATCGTCGAGCCGACGTCGGGCAACACCGGGCGTCGGGCTGGCGCTGGTCTCGGCGGCCAAGCGCTATCGGCTGATCCTCACGATGCCGGACAACATGTCGCTCGAGCGGCGCGCGCTGCTCAAGGCCTACGGCGCCGAGGTGCACCTCACCCCCGCCGCGCAGGTCATGCAGGGCGCGGTCGAGAAGGCGAACGAGATCTGCCGCGCGAACCCGCACGCGTTCATGCCGCAGCAATTCAACAACCCGGCCAACGTCGACGCGCACCGGCGCACCACCGCGCCCGAGATCCTGGCGCAGCTCGGCACGCGCGTGCCCGACGCGTTCGTGCACGGCGTCGGCACCGGCGGCACGATCACCGGCGTGGGCCAGGTGTTTCGATCGCTGCACCCCGACGTGCGCATCGTCGCCGTCGAGCCGGAGAAGAGCGCGGTGCTCTCGGGCGGCAAGCCGGGCGAGCACCGCATCGACGGAATCGGCGCCGGGTTCGTGCCCGCGATCCTCGACCGCAAGGTGATCACCGACGTGCGCACCATCTCCGAGATCGACGCGCAGCGGACCAAGCTCGCGCTCGCGCGGCGCGAGGGGCTGCTGGTCGGCATCTCGGCGGGCGCGTCGGTCAAGATCGCGCTCGACATCGCGCGCGAGCTCGGGCCGGGCAAGACCGTCGTCACCGTGCTCTGCGACACCGGCGAGCGCTACTTCAGCTCCGACGCTTATTTCCAGTGACGGTCAGCCGATCACATAGCCCGAAAGGCAGCGTGCTCATCATCGGCGCGGGCGGGCTCGGCTGCCCGGCGGCGTTCGCGCTCGCGGCGGCGGGGGTCACGCGCATCGGCGTCGCCGACGACGATCGCGTCGACGCGAGCAACCTGCACCGCCAGATCCTGCACGGCGCGGCCGACGTCGGCGAGCTCAAGGTCGTCTCGCTCGCGCGCGCGCTCGCGCGGCGCTTCCCCGCGGTGTCGGTCGCGACCCACGCGGTGCGCTTCGACAGCGCCAGCGCCGCCGCGCTGGTCGCCGCCTACGACGTGATCGTCGACGGCTCGGACAACTTCGCGACCAAGTTCCTGGCCAACGACGCCGCGGTGCTCGCGGGCAAGCCGCTGGTCCACGGCGCGGCCGTCGGCACCGGCGGCCAGCTCGTGACCGTGCCCGCGGGCGGCCACCCCTGCTACCGCTGCCTGTTCGAGGAGCCGCCGCCAGCCGGCGTCGGTCCCTCGTGCGCCGAGGCCGGCGTTCTCGGCCCGGTTCCGGGCGTGATTGGCGCGCTGCAAGGGGCCGAGGCCGCCCGCCTGCTGCCGCGGACGAAACTCCCGCCTTCATCGGCCGCCTCATCCAGTATGATTCCGCCGGCATGAACGTCCGCGCCATCCCCTTCAACCCCAACCCGCTCTGCGGCGTGTGCGGCCCCGCGCCGCGCATCCGTGAGCTCTCCGCGTCCAACTATCCAGGCGGGGACTCCCGCACTCTGTCAAGCGGGGACTCCCGCACCCTTCCGGCCGAAAGGTGTTTCGTATGACCACCGCGCCCAGGTCGATGTCCGTCAGCAAACCGACCTTCGTCCAGGCCCTGCGCTGCCGCGAGTGCGGCAAGGACTACCCGAAGACCGCGATCCACGTCTGCGAGTTCTGCTTCGGTCCGCTCGAGGTCGCGTACGACTACCCGGCGATCGGCAAGGCGCTCACGCGGGCCGTCATCGAGTCGCGTCCGCCGACCATGTGGCGCTACGCCGAGCTGCTGCCGCTCGACGGCGCGCCGACCGTCGGCCTGCAGACCGGCATGACGCCGCTGGTGCGCGCGGATCGGCTGGCCAAGCGCCTCGGCGTGCGCGAGCTCTGGGTCAAGAACGACGCGGTCAGCCACCCCACCCTGTCGTTCAAGGACCGCGTCGTGTCGGTCGCGATCTCGAAGGCGATCGAGCTCGGCATCGACACCATCGCCTGCGCGTCGACCGGCAACCTGGCCAACGCGACCGCGGCGCAAGCGGCGTCGGCCGGGCTGCCGGCGGTGATTCTGATCCCGTTCGACCTCGAGCAGTCCAAGGTGATCGGCACCAGCATCTACGGCGCGCGCGTGGTCGGCGTGCAGGGCACCTACGACGACGTCAACCGTCTGTGCTCGGAGATCGCCGGCAAGTACGGCTGGGGCTTCGTCAACGTCAACCTGCGTCCGTTCTACGCCGAGGGCTCGAAGAGCTACGGCTACGAAGTCGCCGAGCAGCTCGGCTGGAAGACGCCCGCGCACATCGTGGTGCCGATGGCGGGCGGCTCGCTGGTGACGAAGATCGGCAAGGCGTTCGGCGAGCTCGAGAAGCTGGGCCTGCTCAGCGGCGCGCCCGCGGGCGGCCGCAAGACGCGCATCCACGGCGCGCAGGCGGCGGGCTGCGCGCCGATCGTCGACATGGTGCTCGAGAACCGCGACCAGGTGCGGCCGGTGAAGAAGCCGACCAGCATCGCCAAGTCGCTGGCGATCGGAAACCCGGCCGACGGCTTCTACGCGCGCCAGACCATCACCGGCTCGGGCGGGCTCGCCGCCAAGCCCAACGACGACGAGATCATCGCGGCGATGCGGATGCTCGCCGAGACCGAGGGCATCTTCGCCGAGACGGCGGGCGGCGTCACGCTGGGCGCGACGATCAAGCTCATCGAGCAGGGTCAGATCGGACGCGACGACGGCCCGATCGTCGTCTGCGTCACCGGCAATGGTATGAAGACCTGGGATCCCCTCGTCGGCGCGCTGCCCCAGCCCGAGCTCATCGGGCCGCGCCTGGCCGACTTCGACCGCATTCAGGAAAAAGCCCAGCCGCGCTAGCCCGCGGCGTCCGACATTCACGCGACGACAACCAGAAGGAGAACAGAGGACATGGCGACGATTCGGATTCCGACCCCCCTTCGCAAGCTCACGCAAGGTAAAGAAGAGGTCACCGCCAGCGGGGCCACGATCGGTGCGCTGATCGCCGGTCTCGAGGCGCAGTACCCCGGCTTCAAGGAGCGGATCTGCGACGACAACGGCCAGGTGCGCCGCTTCGTCAACATCTTCGCCAACGACGAGGACATCCGCTTCCTGCAGAACCTCGACACGCCGGTCAAGGACAGCGACGAGATCTCGATCGTGCCGGCGATCGCGGGCGGACGCTGAGCCCGTCGATGGACCTCGGCGCCGCGCAGAGGTACTTGCGCCAGATCGCCCTTCCCGAGATCGGCCCCGGCGGACAGCAGCGCATCAACGATGCGACGGTCGCGATCGCGGCCGCCGGTGAAGACGACCTGGTCGCCGAGGTGGCGGCGCGCTACCTTGCGGCCGCCGGCGTCGGCAAGCTGCGCTTGATCGGCGGCGATGGAACGGACGAGCCGGCCTTCGCCGCGGCGCTGCGCGCATCGAACCCCGACGTCGTGCTCGAGGGGCGCGCGTGGCCCGAGGGAGAAGGCGCCGGCGACGCCTGGGTCGAGGCGCTGAGTGGCGTCGACCTGGTCGTGCGCGCCGGCTTCGACGACGACCCGATGTTGCGCGCGACGGTGCGCCTCGGGATTCCGGCCGTGCTGCTGCGCGCGCTCGACGACCGCGTCGAGATGCTGGCGCTGCGCGAGCAAGGCCCCTGCCCTCACGTCGACCTCGCGATCCCGCCGCGCCGGGCGCAGGGCGTGAGCTCGGGCGCGACCGCGGTGGTCGCCGCGACGGTGGGCGCCAGCGAGGCGCTGTGGCTGCTCGTGCGCCAGCCCGACACCAGCGCACCGCGCCCGCGCAAGAACGCGCCCGCGCGCCACCTGACGCTGTCGCTGCTGCCCGACGGCGGCGCGCCGCGCGTGCAAGAGATCCCCTGGGCGCCCGAATGCTTCGCGTGCGGCGGCGCGTCGGTCGAGATGGTCCTGTCGTGAACCACGCCGTCGACGTCATTCGCTCGGCCGCCGAGCAAATCTTGCAGATGGAGACGCTGCGCCGCGCGCGACTGCGCGTCGCCGACAAGATCACCGATCTCATCGGCGACACGCCGATCGTGCGGCTGCGCGCGTTCGATCGCGAGACGCCCGGCGTCGAGATCTGGGCCAAGTGCGAGTTCATGAACCCGGGCGGCTCGGTCAAGGACCGCGCCGCCTATCAGATGATCCGCGACGCGATCGCGACCGGGCGGCTCAAGCCGGGGCAGACCATCATCGACTCGACCAGCGGCAACACCGGCGTCGCCTACTCGCTGATCGGCGGCGCGATGGGCTTCCCGGTGACGCTGGTCATGCCGGGCAACGTGTCGTGGGCGCGGCGCAAGATCACCGAGGCGTTCGGCACGCACCTGGTCTTCTCCGATCCGATGGAAGGCTCCGACGGCGCGATCCTGCTTGTGCCGCGACATGGTCGCGAAGAACCCGGAGCTGCTACTTCTATCCCGACCAGTACTCGAACCCGTCGAACCCGATGGCGCACTACAACACCACCGGCCGCGAGATCTGGGAGCAGACCGAGGGCCGCGTCTCCCACTTCGTCACCGGCATCGGCACCAGCGGCACGGTGATGGGCACGGGGCGGCGGCTCAAGGACTACCGGCGCGACATCGAGGTCTGGGCGGTCGAGCCGTCGGACGCGCTGCACGGGCTCGAAGGGTTGAAGCACATGGCGAGCTCGCTGGTGCCCGCGATCTACAAGCCCGAGGAGCTGAACGGCGTCATCGCGATGGAGACCGATGAGGCCTGGGACACGTCGGAGCGGCTGGCCAAGGAAGAGGGCTTGCTGGTCGGGCACTCGTCGGGCGCCGCGCTCGCGGGCGCGGTGCGCATCGCCAAGCGCGTGCACGGCGAAGGCAAGCGCGGCGTGGTGGTCACGCTGTTCCCCGACCGCGCCGATCGCTACTTCGAAGCCCCCGTCGACAAACAGACGCCGGTTCCGCGCGCACCCTAACCAAATCGATCGCAATGACCACTAACAACCCAATTGCGACCCTGCATCCTATCGTTTCGCCCGAGGCGCTCGCGGAGATCTACGCGCACGCGCGGCGCGACTACCCCGAGGAGTGCTGCGGCATCATCTATGGGCCCAAGAGCTCGCCGGTCGCGGATCGCGCGGTCGCCTGCGCCAACATCCAGAACCGCCTGCACGCAGAGGACCCGGTGCGCTTCGAGCGCGACGCGCGCACGGCGTACAACCTCGACGCGCCCGACCTTTTCAAGCTGCAGCGCAGCCTGCGCGGGGATCACCCGGCGAAGATCGTCTATCACTCGCACGTCGACGTCGGTGCGTACTTCAGCAAGACCGACCAGGCGGCGGCCATGTTCGACGGACAGCCGTCGTATCCGGTCGAGTACGTCGTGATCGACGTCAACGCCGACGGAGCGCGTTGCGCAGTGCAGTTTGCCTGGGATGCGGAGGCGGCGGCGTTCGTCGAGGTCGCTCGGTACTAGTGGAATCGCGGATTCACCGGGTGACGAAAACGGCCACGCGGAGCTACTAACCCCCACATGGCCAAAGAGGAAGCCGGCGCAGAAAACCACGCCGGGACCGGGGGGAATGACACTGGCCCAGCTCTGCCGGAGGAGGGTGGCGCTGCCACCGCCGCCACCGCGGAGCTGCCTTTCTCCGACATGATCGCGCGCTGGCTCGACGATGGCGACAAGCTTCATGAGCGCGCGCACGAACCCAACGAGTTCACCTCCGAGGTCGCCGGTCACGAGGGTCGCGGCCGCGCCTTCGTCGAGAACGCGCGCGCCCAGGCGCACCGCCACCGGCGCGTGATCGGCGGTGCGGCGCTGCTGCTCGTGGTCGTCTCGGTGATTGTGTTCCGCCAGGCGCACGTGGGGCGTTCGGGATCCGGCGACCTGGTTTCTGTGGATTCGACCACGGTCGCGGCCGCACCGGCGCCGGTCGCGGCCGCGGTGCCGCTCGCGGCGGCGCCGGCAGCAGCGTCGAGCCCAGCACCGGTGCTGGCGGCGATTCCGGCCGCGGCAGAGAACGTGCCCGCGGCCACTCCAGCTCCTGCGCAGCCGGTGGCCGCGACCGCGCCGGCCGCTGCGGCCGCGCCGACGGCGGAGCTAGCGAACGCGCCCGCGGTGAATCCTGCGCCCTCGGACGAGGTCAAGGCGCCGGCACCGGCAGCCGCTGCTGCAGAAGCCCCGCCCGAGAAAGCGGCGCCCGCGGCTGCGAAGGCGCCCGAGGCGCCCGCGAGCAAGCCGTCCACGACGAAGGTCGCTCTCGCGTCCGACGAACTGGCGCCGACCAAGCCCGCGATGAAGCCGTCGGCGCCGAGCGATCCCGTATCGAGCAAGCCCGCGACGAAGCCATCGGCGCCGAGCGACTCCGTGTCGAGCAAGCCCGCGACGAAGTCGGCGCCGACCGGCGCAGGCCCCGGCCCCGGGGTGGCTGCAGCGCCGGCAGCCGCGCCGCGCAAGCCGCACGGCGCGGAAACGGCGGCCGCCGCCGCGACGCCCCCGCTCGAAGCGTGCAAGGCCGCGCTGCTCCGCCAGCGCTCGCGCGACGCCCTATCGGCGTGCAGTCAGGTATTCGGCGGCGACCCCAGGTCCGCCGACAACATGGTGCTGCTCGCGCGTGCCGACCTCCTCGCCGGCCGCACCGCCGAGACCCTGTCGCTCGCGCGCCGAGCCGTCGCCACGAACCCCCGCCAGGCCGACGCGTATCTGCTGATCGGCACCGTCGCCCAGACCGTCGGCCAGCGCAGCGAGGCCCGCACCGCCTATGAGACCTACCTGGCCCTGGCGCCCTACGGCGCGCACGCGTCGGACGTCCGGGCGATCCTGCGGACGCTGTAATCTCTCACCGACGCGCGCGCCGTTGAACGGAGCGCGGATTCCCGGCTACCGGATCATGTGCAATTCGACGCGCCGGTTCTTCGCCTTGTAGGCCGGCGTGACGTTGGGAACCAGCGGCTGATCCGAACCCATGCCGACCGCCTCGATGCGCGTATCGGCGATGCCCTTCTTGACCAGGTACTCCTTCACCGACGCGGCCTGCGCGTCGGTCACTTCCTTGGCCTTGGGACCGGCGCTCGGATCCCAGTGCGCCTCGACGCGCAGGATGCGGATGTCCGGGCGATCCTCCATGACCTCGGCGACGCCGTCGAGCTCCGCCTGCCACTCCGGCGTCAGCTTGGCCGGGCCTTGCTTGAACTTGATCGGCGACTTGAGGACGATCTCGTCGGCGGTCAGCGTGAGATCCGGGTTCAACGGACGCAGCGTCAGATCGATCTGCCGGTTGCCGTCGGCGACTACCTCGAACTGGCTCTCCTTCGTCGGCAGCCCGGGCGCCTCGGCGACCACCTTGTAGGGGCCGGGCAGCAGCGCCGCCTGGTAGAGCCCGCCGCCGTCGGTGCGCGTCTCGAACGCCTGCGCGCCCGAGAACTTCAACGTCGCCTCGACCGCCCGCCCCTGGGCGTCGGTGGTCTTGCCGCGCACCGACGCCGGTCCGCGCCTTCGGCGTCAGCGCAAGCGCGACCTCGGCGGTCTGACCGGCGGTCACGTTGGCCGTCGCCTTCTCGCTCTCGAAATCGGGGGCCTGCACCTCGACGTTGGCGGGGCCGGGAACGAGCCCCGCGATCTCGAACGTGCCGTCGGCATCGGTGACGACCGTGGCGTGCGCGCGACCGGCGACCGCGACGATCGCGTGCGGAATCGGCTTGCCGGCCTTGTCCTTGGCGACCCCCGCGATGCGCCCGTCGGTCACCGGCGGCGCCAGCGACGGCTTCTCGATGACCTGGGTGACGACCACCGGCTTGCGGAACGAATCGACGTCCAGCGGATACGACGCACCGAAGATCACGTTCACCGGCGCCAGCGGCGGCGCGTACATCATGCCCGCGTTCGCCAACCGCACGTCGACGCCCGCGTCGAGCGTCGCGCCCCGGTAGACCTGCGCGCGCAGGCCGAACGTCAGCCACTGTCGCTCGCGCGAGCCAGCCGCGCCGGCGACGTCGATCAGCATCGGATCGGCGTCGGCGGTGATGATCTCCGCGTGATACTCGGCGAACGGACGCAGCACCCCGGCCGTCCACTTCTCGAGCGGCGCATCGATACCCGCCGCCAGGCGCATGCGCGACGCATCGATACCGTAGGCAAACTTCGACGCGAGCCGCGACGACAGGGTCGTACCGTCGAGGTTGTACACGTTCGAAGAGTTGTCGAAGTAGTAGTTGGCGTTGATGTGAATGCGCAGCGGGACGCCCCCCAGCGCACGCATATCCACCGTCATCAGCGGCCCGATCCAGGCCGACGTCGAGCTGGGCGAGAACGACAGGCTCGACGCCGACGACAGGAACCGCAGGCCGCCTTCGAGGCCGATCGACATGCTGCTCGCGATTGGCACCACGACCTTGGGGCCGATCAGCAGGTCGCCGTGCGTGCGAATCACCTCGGGGTCGGTGCGGTTCGCCTCGAAGGGGCGATCGTTGCGGTTGCTGGTGGTCAGGATGCCGCCGAACACCTCGAAGTATTGATTGGGCGTGAAGCCGAACGTGAGCTGGCCGGCCAGCATCGAGTTGGTGTCGCCGCTGAGCAGGAACGAGCTCGCCTTGAAGTACTCGCCGTGCAACCCGAAGCGCAGGTGGTGCGCCGGGCCGACGTCGGCCGTCGACATGTGATAGAGGCCGACCGGGCCCTGCAGCGACGGAAGGAACGTCGCGGGATCGTCGGCGCCCGGGGCTTGCGGCTCGGTCGGCGCGCGGGGCGGCGGCCGAGGCGGTCGCCTCGGGTGCGCCCGCCTCCTCCGGCCCGCCGGGCGCGGCGACGGCGCGACCGCCGCCGGCGAGAGCCGCGGCGATCAGCAACGCCCGAGGGAGCAAGCGGAGTCGCGTGAGTGACAGATAACGGAGGGGGCGATCGGTTTTCAGCGTCATGGATCTTTCCTGGTCTCCCAACAGCCAGCGGGCTCGGTCAGTTCACGGTCAGAGTCGTGGTCGCGGTGACCGCTCCGCGTTGCGCTTGAATCGTGGTGGTTCCGGCCGCGAACGCCGTCGCCTGGCCGCGCGAACCATTCGCGTTGCTGATGTCGGCGGTCGCGGTGTTGCTCGACGTCCAGGTGACGAACGACGTGACGTCCAGCGTGCTGCCGTCGCTGAACGTGCCGGTCGCCGTGAACGCCACCGTCGAGCCGGCGCGCGCCGTCGGATTCGCCGGCGCGATCGTCAAGGTGGACAGCGTCCCGGCGATGACGGTCACCGTCGTGCTGCCGGTCACGCCTGAGAACGCCGCCGAGATCGTCGACGTGCCCGCAGCCACCGCGGTGAGCAGGCCCTTGCTGCCGGCCGCGTCGCTGACCGTGGCCACCGCCGGCGACATCGAGGTCCAGGTCGCCGTCGCGGTCACGTCGCGGTTACGTGCCGTCGGAGAACAGCGCGGTCGCCACCAGCGGCTGAGCGAACCCGGCGGGCAGCCGCGGGTTGAACGGCGTCACCTGGACCGCGGTGACCCTCGCGCCGCTCACCGTGAGCATCGTCGACCCGCTCACGCCAGCCGACGTCGCGGTGATCGTCACCGTGCCGGCGGCGAGCGCCGTGGTCAACCCGCGCGTGGCCGCCGCGTTGCTGACCGCCGCGATCGTCGGGTCGGACGACATCCAGGTGGCGGTCGCGGTCAGGTCGACCGACGTCCCGTCGCTGAGCAGGCCGGTGGCCAGGAAGTTGATCGCGGCGCCGACGGCCACCGTCTGGTTGAACGGCGTCACCTGGATGCTGGCCAGCATCGCCTGCGAGACCGTGACCGCGACCGAGCCGCTGAGCCCGCCCAGCGTCGCCTGGATCGTGGCCGTGCCCGCGGCGACGCCGGTCACCAGACCCCGCGTGCCGCCCGCGTCGCTGACACCCGCGATCGCCGGCTGCAGCGACTGCCAGGTCGCCGTCGCGGTCACGTCGCGCGACGTCCCGTCGGAGAAGATCTCCTGCGCCGTGAACTGCCGGCGCGCGCCAACGGCCAGCGTCACGCCCGCCGGGCTCACCGAGATCGCCGTGGGAACGGCGTTGGTCACCGTGGCGGTGGTGCTGCCGGAGATCCCCATGAACGTCGCGGTCACCGTCGCGGTGCCGGCGGCGATGCCGGTGCCGCGGCCGCGCGCGCCACCCGCCGTGGTCACCCCCAGCACGCCCGGCGCGCTCGACTGCCAGGTCGCGCCCGCGGTGACGTTCTGGGTGGTGTTGTCGGAGAAGATCGCCGTGGCCACGAACTGCACCACCGTGCCGACGGGGATGAGCGGCGCGATCGGCGTACACGCTGATCGCGTGATGACCGCGTTGGTGACCGTGAACGTGGTCGTCGCGGTCAGGCCCATGAACGTCGCGGTGATGGTCGTCGTCCCGACCGCGACCGGCGTGGCGACGCCGCGGTTGCCGCCCGCGCCGTTGTTGATGGTCGCGACCGCCGGCGCCGACGACGTCCAGGTCGCCTGGCGCTGACGTTCGACCTGCGTGCCGTCGCTGAAGATCTCGGTGGCCACGAAGCGCTGGTTGCCGTTGCCGAGCCGCACCGTCGGCGCGATCGGCGAGATCGCCAGCGACACCGGCACGCGCCCCATGACGGTCACGTTGGTGGTGCCGACCACCATGCCCAGCGTCGCGGTCACCGTGGTCGTTCCGTTGGTGCGCGCGACCAGCTGTCCCTGCGCGCCCGCGACGTTGCTGATGGCGGCGATCGCCGGGTTGCCGGTCGCCCAGGTGACCTGGGTCGTGAGGTCGACCGTCGTGCCGTTGGAGTAGGTTCCCGTCGCCTTGTAGCTCGACCGCAGCAGCGCCGTCGTCGTGGCGTTGGCGGGCGTCACCGTGATCGACTGCAGCGTCGCCGCGACCACCGAGATCGTCGCCCGTGCCCACGATGCCGTTCAGGGTCGCGGTGACCGTCGCGGTGCCGACGCTGACGGCGGTGACCACGCCGAGCGTCCCCATCATGTTCGAGACGGTCGCGACCGTTCCGGGCGTGCTGTTCCACGCGACCTGGGTCGTGATGTCGCGCGTGGTTCCGTCGGTGTAGCGCCCGGTCGCGGTCATCGCCACGGTGGTGCCGACCGGCGTCGACGCCATCGCCGGGGTGACGAGGATGCTCATCAGCGCCGCCGCCGACACCGTCACGGCTGCCCGGCCCGCGACCGTCCCGGAGGTCGCGGTGATGGTCGCGGTCCCGACAGCGAGACCGGTGACCGTCCCGGCCGTTCCGGCGGCGTTGGAGACCGACGCGGTCGCCATCGCCGACGTCGTCCAGGTGACGCTCGACGTGAGGTCGACCGTGCTGTTGTCCGAGTAGTTGCCGGTCGCGCGCAGAGCGACCGTCCCGCCGACCATGACGGTCGACATCGCCGGCGTGACTGTGATGCTCACCAGCGTGGCCGGCGTGACCGTCACCGTGCTGGTGCCGGTCTGGCCACCGGGGGCCGTCGCGGTGATCGTCGACATCCCGCGGGCGAGCGTCTGGGCGCGTCCGGCAGGGGTGATCGAGACCACCGTCGGCGCCGAGGTCGACCACGTCACCTGGTTCGTGATGTCGGCGCGCGTGCCGTCGGAGTAGATGCCGGTCGCGGTGAAGTTGATGCGTCGTGTTGATGCCCGACGCTGGGGTCGACCGGGCTGACCTGGATCGACGTAAGCGTCCCCGCGGTCACGGTCAGCGTCGCCGTGCCGGTGGCGCCGGAGAAGGTCGCGGTGATGGTGCTCGTGCCGGCCCTGAGCGCGCTGGCGACGCCGCCCACGACAGTTGCGACCGGGGTCGCGCTCGACATCCAGGTCGCCGACGCGCTGACGTCCTGGTGCGTACCGTCGGTGAGCGTGGCATCGGCCGTGAAGGTCAGCGTCGTTCCAGCCGGCGTCGTCGCCATCTCTGGCAACACCGCAAGCGCATGACGGTCGCCATGCTGACCGTGATGGCGGTGGTCGCGGTCAGGGTCCCGACCGTCGCGGTGATCGTCGCGTTTCCGGGCGCGAGCGCCATGACCACACCGCCGGTGCTGACGCTGGCGATGGTGGCCGACGAGCTCGAGAACATCGCCTGCGCAGTGACGTCGCCGGTCGTGTTGTCGGTATAGGTCGCGGTCACCACCAGGGCCCGCGTCGAGCCCTTGACCAGCGTCGCCGTCGGCGGGTCGATGCTGATCGACTTGATCACCCGCATCGCGTCGCTGCCGCCGCCGTCGACATTGCCGCTGCCGTCGGTGGCGCTGCCGTCGCCGGCGTCGAGCGTGACCTGCATCGACGACTGTATCAACGAATCTCGGCCACAGCCCGCCCCCAGCAACGCCGAAACCAAAAGGAGAGACGAGACGAGGGCCGAGAAATGACGGGGAGCCAGCGAACGCGAGGGCTTATTCATTTTTTGTTCTCTCCCGGGGCAGCGCCGGGCTTCGAGGGGAGGCGATCTGGTGACGTACGAGCGACAGTAGCGAGTGGCCGCAGCGGAGGTGCGAAAAACTTATCCGCTTGCGGTCATTAGTGGACCGATAGTTTCTGATTCATCACGAGTTTCTGATTGATCACCGAATTTTGCGCGTGATCGAGCGTCATCGGGGCGCCTGGAGTCGGGGAGCGTGACGGCGATCGAAAGCAACCCGCCGACGCAGTATGCTGCGCCCCATGGCCGCCGAGACCCGCCTGACGCTGACTCAGGAGCGCGAGACCCGCGACCGCGTGATCGCCGCGCTCTCCGAACACTTCGCCCACGACGTGCTCGATGTGGATGAGTTCGAACGGCGGATCACCGTCGCTCATACGTCCGAGTCGCCGGCCGAGATCGACGCCCTGCTCTCCGACCTGCCGGCCCTGCCGGCGACGGCCGCCTCCACGGCGCCAGCGACCAAGATCACGCCGGCGCTGGTGCCGGCCTCGCACGTGCGCGCCGAGCAGACGATGCTGGCGATCATGGGCGGCATCGACCGCCGCGGCGCCTGGAACATGCCGCGCCGCCTGCGCCTGGTGACGTTCATGGGCGGCGCCCACCTCGACCTGCGCGAGGCGCGCTTCCCGCCCGGGCCGGTCGACATCGAGATCTTCTCGATGATGGGCGGTACCGAGATCATCGTGCCGCCCGGGCTGGCGGTCGAGACCCACGGGTCGGCCATCATGGGCGGCTTTCAGGAGGTGAACCGCACGCCGACGCACCCCGACGAGAATGCGCCGCTGCTCCGGGTGCACGGGTTCGTCATCATGGGCGGCGTCGACATCCGCATGCGCCTGCCCGGCGAGACCGGCCGCGACGCCGACCGCCGGCAGAAGCGCGAAATCAAGGAGAGGCGCCGCGAAGAAAAGGAGCAGTTGCGCGAAGGGCGGCGCGAGCGCCGCGCGCTGGACCGGCACCGCTAGTGCCGCCGGCTCCTTCTCATCAGAAGATGGGATACGGCCGGGAAGGCCTCCAGCGGTGGTCCCGGCCGCGCAGATCGAGGCGGCCGAACAGCACTTCGGTGGTCAGCGCGGCGTAGCGCGAAGCCGCCTCGTCGGGCGAGGTCTGATCGGAAACCCCGCCCGGCTGAACCGTCGCGGCGGCGGTCGTCACCAAAAAGAGCCGGATCGCCTCCGCTCGCTCGGCCGGGAACGCGGCCGTGTAGCCTTCGACGAGCTCGACCAGGTCGCGCGGCGGACCTCCGAGGATCACCGAACGGTTCCAGGCCCAGAGCAGCTTCGCCTGAAAGTTGCGGAAGGAGCCCAGCAGGCGGCCTGGGCTGATGCCGGGCGGCGGGCGTTCGGGCACCATCGCTCGATAGATGTCATCCGGCGCGAGCCGGTGCCCGGTCTCCGACGTCGCGAGACGATAGAGGAACGCCGCAATCAATCGGGGGTCCCGCAGGAACACGTCGGTGTCCGTTGGTTGGACCCGCAGCAGGATCTCAGTGCTCGTGTTGCCGCGAACGGCCGCGAATCGAGCGGCTCGCTGCAGCACCGCGCGCGCATCGTTCGCGAT
This sequence comes from uncultured Pseudomonadota bacterium, assembly GCA_963711305.1. Classification (GTDB taxonomy): domain Bacteria; phylum Myxococcota_A; class Polyangia; order Fen-1088; family Fen-1088; genus DASRQZ01. The sequence goes on along the minus strand of CAVQDT010000004.1, from coordinate 887,392 downwards.
CGAATCGCCGGAGCGAGAGTGCCATTCGGCGGCGACGACCTGGAGAAACATCGCGTATCCCTCGCCCAGCGGATCCGCCGCTGCGGGCGGGGCATCGACGCCCGAACCCGGAGCCGGTGCGATCAGGCTGACAATCGCCTGTCCGAACCCGCTCACGATCTGATCCAGGACCACCGCATCGCGCAGCGCCGCATCCGATGCGCCCGCGCCCTCCTTCGGCCGCACCGAAGCCAGCACGCGGCCCGCTTCGCTGCGTGCGGGCTCGTCATCGATCCAGATGATCGGCGCACGAGCCGGAATCTCTTGCCGCCACCAGCCGGCACGAAGCTCCCGCTCGCGATACGGCGCCCCTCGATCGAGATCGCTCACACCCAGCACGAGGTACGGCGGAAAGCGTGCGAGCGGGCGACCCGCCGACGCAGGCGGCGCCGTTTCGGCGACCAGGCGGCGCGCCATCGCGAACGTGCGCAGCAGCTCGCCCGAGAGCTCGTCGGCCATGAGGCGCCGCACCCGTGACGCGCTCGCATCGTTGTCGCCGGCGTAGCGCAGCGGCGTCGGTGAGCCCGGTGCGCGCTCGGCGCCGCGCCGTAAAAGCTGGTAGCTGTCGTCGCGATCGACCGCGCAGGCCGTCGGCGCCATCGCGCCGCCGATCGACAGAGCCACTAGCCAGCTGAAGAGACGGGCTCGCCCTCGTGTGCCGAGAGCCCTGCGGTTCATCACCGACGTCATGGCGGAGGGACATCATCCCGCCCCCGCAGGTTCCCAAAAAATCGACGCCAGCGATGCGCGTCGCCGGCGATGCCACCCGAGGCCCGAGGCCCGAGGCCCCTCCGCTAGCGGCGCTTCTTCTTGCCTTTGCTGCCCTTGCTGCTCTTGGCGGCGACCTTGGCTGCCTTCTTGGCCGGCTTCTTCGCCGCGACCTTCTTGGCGCCCTTGGCCGAAACCTTGGCAGACTTCTTCGCCGCCGGCTTCCTCGGTGCCGCCATCACGCCCTCGGGCGCGTGGCAGACGACCTCGATGTTGTTCCCTTCGGGATCGAGGACGAAGGCCGCGTAGTAGTTCGGGTGGTAGTCGAGGCGCAGGCCGGGCGGGCCGTTGTCGGTGCCGCCGGAATCCAGCGCCGCCGAGTGAAACGCCTGGATCTGCTGACGCTCACCGTTGATCGCGATGTGCGTCGGGCTGGCCGACTGCTCCGACTGCATGATCCAAAGGTCGGCCTTGCCGTCGGCGCCCATGCCCGCCACGTTCGGGAACTCCATCAGAACCCTGTACCCGAGCGGAGCGAGCGCGGACTTGTAGAAGTCGACGGCCCTCGAGAAATCCTGCACGCGCAAGCTGATGTGGTCGATCATGGGGCGCGAAGATATCACGACGTCCTCGCGATGAAACAAGGCTCGCGTCGAGAGCCGCGGCGTTCCCCCGACGGAAAACCGACGATCGGCCGTCAGCTGTCCCCGATCACCTAACCTGTCTTCTATTCTGTCTTGGCCGTCGTGTAGGTGTTCCGACGACCGGCCGCCGCGATGATCCGCGGATCGTGGCTTTTCGAAGGATACTCAACGACCGGCGGGGCAAATATTTCCCCACCTACCCGCTAAAAATTCGTCTTTTCTCTGCAAATCATCCCCCGCAAGCGCGTCTTTGAATGAAGGACCTCGTTGTCACCCCGGGGGGACAGGGGGCTCGCGATGCGCAGCAGCACCAAGAGTTTTGTTCAGGATTTACTCGGCGGCCGATCGGCCAGCAGGCGGACCAGGCTGACATCGATCTGGCTGCGCAGCAGCCGGGCCAACGAATCGAACTCACCCGGCGCCAGATGAAGGGTGCGGCTCAAACCTTCGCGGGTCTGCGTGAGCAGGCTCTCTCGCGCCCCGGCGAGCCAGCGGGAGATTGTCGAGATATTGACCTGAAACATCGGCGCCATCTGCTCGAGGCGCAGGCGCGAGACCAGGTGCAGCCGGAGCAGGGTCCGCTCGCGGTTGGTCAGCGCCGCGAACGCTTCCTCGAAGCTGGTCACGAACGCGGCCCGATACGTCCGTTTGAGATACGCCAGCTCCGGATGTACCGACGCGGCGAACTCCTCGGCCGCGGCGGCACGGTGGCGGGCATGGGCGGAAGCCTCCTTCCGGCGCAACGACAGCGCGGTCCGCTGGGCGCTGACGGCGACCCAGGCGGCCAGGGGGCCGCGACCCGCGTAGGAGAGGATGCGCGGCCCGGCGGCCGGCTCGATGTTCTCACGGGCACCCTCGGAGGGTTCCCGTACCCTCCCGCGAGAGACTCCGCTCGGCAAGCCGAGCTCCGTCGACGCATCGTCACCGGCCCCGGCATCGCTGCCGATGAACAGCTTCTCGCGCACCAGTTGCTTGGCGTCGTCGGCGAAGGCGGCGGTGGCCTGACCGCTGAGCGCGTTGTCGATGATCGAGCCGCACGTGCCCTCGAAGACCGCGAGCGCGCCCGGGACCTGGTCTGCGCATGCGAAGGCCAGGTAGAGATCGGCGGCGTGGATGCGCGCCAGGGCGGGCAGCCACTCTTCGGGGGCGGCCGGGATGTGGCGGGCCAGGTGGGCGAGAAAGCGCCCCTCGTCGACCGCGAGGTGGCCGTGGACGGCGACGGCGGCGGCGAGGATGTCGCGCAGCGCGCGCCCTGCCCCCTCCACCTCGTCCGGGGTCGGCGGGCGCACCCCGCCCGCGACATTGGCGGCGAAGGGACCGATGAGAGCCTCGGTAGAGGGGGTAGAGAGGGGCGAGGACACGATCGTAGCCGGGAAGTATACGCCCGGACGGCGCTAGTCGCGCCATTGCCGGCGCGTTTGAAGGTCGAGAGGGCCGGTGTTACCGTCAAGGCGCAGGATTTTTTCACCGCCTCGAAGCCGCAGGCGCCTTCCATGCCCAAGCCCGACGACGATACCGCGAGCCAGCCGCGCCGGAGCTGCCTGGACGAACAGGAGATCGTCGATTTCGCATCCGGACTTTCACCGGCCGCGAAGTTGCCGGGAGTCGAAGAGCACCTCTCGACTTGCGACAAATGCACCGAACTGGTCGCCGCCGCGGCGCCGCTGGTCGGGACGTCGTCCCAGGTCACGCGCTCGCTCGACGGGCAGTCGTTCGGGCCGCAGGGCATCACGTCGCAGCCGACCACGCCGAACAGCGGCCGCAGCGGTGCTCGCGATCGCCCGCTGCTGGCGCCGGGGACGCCGCTCGACAGCACCTACCAGGTGGTGCGCTTCCTCGGGCGCGGCGGGATGGGCGACGTCTACGAGGTCAAGCACGCGCGCCTCGCCGGCCGCTACGCCGCCAAGCTGCTGTCGTCGGACCTGGCCGACAACGCGCAGGCCTTCTCACGATTCCAGCGCGAGGCGTTGATCGCCTCGGGCCTCAGCCACCCCAACATCGTCAACGTCATCGACTTCTGCCACCTCAGCGACGGGCTGCCCTGCCTGGTGATGGAGTTCCTCGACGGCGTCGACCTGGCGCAGGTCCTGGTGCTCGGCCAGATGTCGCTGATGCGCACGCTGCGCCTCGTGCGCCAGATCGTCTCGGCGCTGAGCACGCTGCACGGGCACCAGATCATCCACCGCGATCTCAAGCCCCAGAACATCTTCGTGCTGCCCGAGCACGACGGCGAGCCCGAGCGGGTCAAGCTGGTCGACTTCGGCCTGGCCAAGCGCTCCAACCCATCGATGGTGGTCACCCACGACCGCACGCTGCTGGGGACGCCGCAGTACATGGCGCCCGAGCAGGCGATCGGCAGCGCCGACAGCGTCGGCCCCGAAGCCGACCAGTTCTCGTTGGCGGCGATCGTCTACGAGATGCTCGCCGGTCGCCATCCGTTCGGCGGCGACGTCCTATCGACGGTGCTCTATCGCATCGTGCACGAGCCCCCCACCCCGCTCGCCAGCGTCTCGCCGCACGTGCCCGTCCACGTGATCGCAGCGATCGAGCGCGCGCTGTCCAAGGATCGCCAGGCGCGTTTCCCGTCGGTGAAAGCATTCCTGCAAGCGCTCGAGGGACAGGGGGCTGCCATGACGCCAGCGCCGCCGGTCACGGGGAAGGTGCGCCGTTCCTGGTTCATCCGCCGCGAGGTACTGGCGTCGGCCGGCGTGCTGGCGGTCGCGGCGGGGGTGGTGGGATACGTGCGCGCGCGCCACGCGCCGCCGGAGCCGGCGGAGTGGCGGGCGTCGCAGGGGGCGAGCATGCCCGAGGCGAGGTCGGCGCCGCCGGGAGGAAGCCTGCTGACCATCGAGCGCGAGGCAGTACCCGCGCCGAGGCCGGTGGCCCCAGCGGTGCCGGGCGCGACTCCGGCACCCGTACCCGCCCTACCCGCCCTACCCGCTCCGGCCACTCACGCGCAAGAATCGCCCCCCGCGGCTCCTCTCCCCGGTCCCGGCAACCGCAAGTTACCGTCACGAAGCGAGACCGTTCGACCGAAGAGCCACTCGATACCTGTAGCGCCACCAGCCATCGCTGGCGCGTCCGCGACTCACCCATCGAAAGCCGAATCGCCCCCCGCAGGCACCGAGCCGCCCCCGACGGCCAAGCCGTCAGAACCGCAGCGGCCGCCTGACCGCCCGCTGATGATCGAGAACATCCGGTGATACGCGCGGTGATTCATGCCCGGACCTGGCTGCTCGCGATCATCTGTCTGACCGCGTTCGGCGCCTGCCGGCGAGTCACCATCATTTCGTTTCACACCGACGTCAAACCCGCGCCCGACGTCGACCAACTGGTCGTCAATCTCCACGCCATCGGGATGAAGCACTCGCAGCAGCTGAACAGCCTGGACGAGAAGCTTGGCCTCTATGATTTGCCCCGCTCCGAGACCACGATCGATATCTCCGCCTTCGGCTGCTTTGGGGGCGTCATCAAGATGATCAACGACACCCCGCCGATGGGCGGCTACTCCATCGTTTCCGACGCCGTGCTGGTGACGATGGTGAACTTCCCCGCCGCGGATCAGGACATCAAGTGTCCCGTCGTTGAATCAGACGGAGGCGTATCGGGTGAGCCAAGCGGCACGGGCGGAGCCGTCGATTCGGGGAGTGGCGGGAGCGGCGGTCTCGGCGGCGGCGCCGGCTCAGGTATTGGCGGGATGGGCGGCGGGGCCGACGCGGCTGGCGGCTCGGGGGGGGCCGACGCCGGGAGAGACATGTTGGGCAGCGGAGGCAATACGGGCGCAGGTGGCTGCGACGACGCAGGTCACGAAACGGCGGTCGACGCGCGGAAGTGCGACCAGCCGGCCGACCCGCCGCAGCCCCGAGCTCCAGAGATGCCAAGCCCCGCGTGCATCGACTACTGCAATCAAATCATCGGCTCGGCGGACGGGGGCCCGCCGCTGTGCCAAGGCGCGTACGAGAGCATCGATCAATGCCAGCAGTACTGCGCGAAGGCAGCATGGCCCGCAGGTTCCGGCCTCGTCATGGACGACAGCATGGCCTGCCGGCTGTACAACCTCAACGACGCGCGAGCGTTCGGGGGAGTTCCGCCCGTGCTTCGGCGGGACTGCGGGGCCGCCGGCCCTAATGGGGGGTCGTCCCGCACGGACTCCATGGCCTGTCTGGCGTCAAACACGCCGCCTGGTATGTGCACCACCTTCTGCAACGCCTTGACAAAGATCTGCCCTGCCAACGCCAGCGGCTGCCTCGCCGCCTGCCAGAGCGCGGCGGCGACGGAGCCGGCCTGCCGCTTCCCCTGGTTGGTCCGCGCGGCGACCGACCAGCGATATTGCGCGCTGGTCGATTACGCCGGCTCCTGCCTGCCGCCCGGATGCTGAGCGACGTCGACCTCCTTAGTTAGAACGAGCAGCTCGACGTGGCGTTGGCGATGCAACTGGTAACCGAGTAGCCGTTCAACACCACACCCTGCGGGACGCTGACGCAAGAGAGGACCGACCCGATCACTTGCCCATACAAGATCGGCCCCAAAGCTGGATCGAGAGTCTTCCAGTGGTAGACCAGCGTCGGCGTCGACGTGCCACTTCCGTTGGTGTGGTCGTATAGGACGTTGAAAACACCGCCGAAGATACTGCTGCTGGTGTTCATCTTGACCGTGCAGCCGGGCTCGAAGTTGGCCGGGGTAGAGGTACCTGACGTGGGCACGCCCGACCAGCTCACGGTGACGTAGATCTCCAGCAAGGGGAACGTCGTCGCGTCCAGCGACCAGGTGATCGGACAGGTCACCATCGATGAATCGCCGGTGACCGGCGTAACCGTCATGCCCTGGTTTGCATAGACCGCGTGGAATTGCGTCGAATCAGAGACTTCGCAAGCCGAGGCGTGGAAGTTCTGGTAGCGCATCGGCGACGGCACTGCGCGCGCCGCAGGTCCGCTCACGAGCAACGCGGGGACCGTGATCGCCAGCGCAAGCAGCCACCTCGTATTGCTACCGCGAAAGGAACCAACTTTTCGTCGCATCATTTGGCCACCGGCTTGTTGGGGTTGGCGGGCGCGGTCGTGTCGCGCAAGATCGGTCCGTCGTTCGTGCAGACGTCTCGCTGCAGGACCGCCGGCTGCACGATCGGTTTCTTCTGCACCAGTGCCTCGAGGCGGGTGCGCTGGCGCGCCTCGAACTGCTTTCCCTGGTCGTCGGGCAACTTCGGCGTATCCGAAAGCAAGAAGAGCCATGTCACTTCAAAGCGCCCGTCGCTGCGCTTCACCGCCGGGGTCTGGTAGATCGCACCCGGCCAGCGAAGCATCGCCGACGTGGGAACCTCGAAGGCTGCTCGGCTCGCTCGCTGAACGATGCAAGGGTTCGTATAGATCACCGAGATGGAACAACCAGCGCGGAAACAGGTCGCCTTGCCCGAGAACTCGGCGGCCGGGCTCGACGTTCCGAACGTCTCACGAAAGGCCTCCTCCGCTGCCGGGCTGAGCACGTCCTGGACTTGAGGCGCAATCGCGCCCGTTCGCTGGAGCGCCTCGGTGACCTTGCGAGTCTCCTGGTCGGGGGCCAAAGGCTCCGGCGGTGCTGTCGGAAGCCCCGCCGCCCCCGGTTGATCGGGCGTCGTTTCGAGGGTGGCACAGCTGGACAACAAACAGAGGCACGACAGGAATCCGGACAAAACCGACAGTACGCGTCTCGGTATGCGTCTATGCATCGACCCCTCCGGCCGCATTACGGCCAATTTGCGATGTCAGTATCACGTCTCTCGCATCACAGCAATGGCCTGGTCTAAGCTGGAGGGATGATCTCCCTCCGTCGGGACGCCAGCTGCCTCGCGTTTGCCGTGGGTTGCATGGTGATCTCCACGCAGGTGCGCGCTGACGACGCGCACCCGGCCGCCAGCGACGGTGGCGCAACCGATCCGACGACGATCGCGCGCGCGCAGCAACTGCTTCACGACGGCAACGAGATGTTCTGGGCCGGGCGCGTGTCGGAAGCACTGCAGGCTTTCGAAGACGCGCACCGGCTGTTCCCGACGCCGAAGCTGTATTTCAATATCGCTCGTTGCGAAGTCGGGCTGGATCGCCGGGTGCGCGCGCTCACCCACTACCAGCAGTTCCTCAGCGAGGCGCATGACAGCGACCCGACGGTGCGCGCCGAGGCCGAACGCCAGGTGAACGCCCTCACCGGCAAGGTCGCAGGTCTGCTGTTCCGTGAGGCACCACCGAACGCGGCGGTCCGCATCGACGGCGCACCGGCTGGGCTCACGCCTGTCGACGGGCCGATCTGGATCGAGCCGGGCGCGCATCGCCTCTCCATCGAGGCTCCTGGCCGCCCGCCCTGGATCGCGACTGTCGATGGGAAGGCCGGCGAGACAATCGCCGTCACCGTGCCCGCGCCGGAGATCGCGACTCCGGCGATGGGAGCAGGCGGGCGCGGTGCTAGTGGCAGCAACGATCGAACGGACGCGGCGATCGTCGCGCCTCGACCGCCCGAAGGTACGTCCCCGTCATACCTCCGCCGCTGGTGGTGGCTCTGGGCAGGCATTGCCGGCGTTGCGTTGATCGGGGGCGCCACAGCGGTCTACCTGACGACCCGCTGCCCGGCTACGAAGTGCGAGTAACGCGAGGGCCTCGCCGTCTTACCGCAGGTTCGTGATATCGTCGCACCGCGGTTAGACCCCAACCCGAGGGAGAGATGGCGAGACCGGAAGGCAGTCACGTTCGCAGCGGCGTCTTGGTGTGCGCTTTCGTATCGATCGCGCTTGCTGCCTGCAGCAGCAGCAGCGGCACCCCCAACGTCGTCGATTCGGGCGTCGACGGGAAGGCGATGCTCGCCACCGACGCCGGCGACGCCAAGACACCCGATGTGAAGCCCGACCTCCTTCCCGATCAGGCCCTCGAAAAGCCAACGGCGGACACGCATGCCGAGGCGGCCGCGGACACCGGCGGCGCTGCCGGCACGAGCGGAGCGGGCGGCACCGCCGGGGCGGGCGGCGCACCAGGAGCCGGCGGTGCGGCTGGGGTAGGCGGCGTGACCGGCACCGGTGGCGCGGCGCTCGGCGGCGCACCGGGAACCGGCGGCACCACGAGTAGCACCGGCGGAACGACTGGAGCCGGCGGGGCCGACGCCGGCGTTGATGCGCCCTCCGACACTCCAGCGACAACCGATGCTCCCGCCGAAGGTGGCGTGGGGGGAATCGGCGGCACGGATAGCGGCGACGGGAGTGACACGACACCGGCTTGCGGAGCCGGCTGCCCCCCGACGATTCAGGGCAGCCACCTGGCGCTGTGGCTGGCCGCCGACTTCGGCGTTTCGTGCGACCAAGGACGCGTGACCGGCTGGCAGGATCGGGGCAGCCTGAACCAAACGATCGCCCCTGTATCAGGCAAGAGCGGCCCAAAATGCGGTGTCGATACGATCGCTGGTCGGCCCGCGTTGTTCTTCGACAGCCCCGGCACCGATGACACCGACGGGGTGCTCACGGTCAATCTCAACGCGATCCTCAAAGAGACTGACTACACGGTGCTCGTCGTCGAGCGCCGGCAGACGGACGCCGAGGGTTATATCCTCGGCACGACCGGCATGTCGACCAACTGCGACGAAATCGCCGACACCGCCTACCACTTCGGCTACGACACCCAGTATCTCCCGACGCCGAAATTCGCGGTCGGGCCCTACTCCGTCGACGGCAACACCAATTGCATCGACCCGATCAGCTCATACGCTACCTATTCGCCCTCGGCGCCAGCGGCGATCGACGTCGAGGTGTTCGATCAGACCATCGGTCACAAGCTGGCGATCAACGGAACCGTCGCGGACTCCAACAACGATATGAACACGATCTCGGGACTGGCTGCTGGGTACATCGGGCGCGCCTTCAACGTGCTGAGTCTGGGCACCCGCCACTCGCGTTACCTCGGCGACGTCGCCGAGATTGTCATTTACAACGTCGCCCTCAGCGACACCGACCGGACCGCTGTCGAGGGATACCTCAAGCAGCGCTGGAACCCGTAGCCGCGCGAAGCCACGCTGGATCGTCCGTCAGACGCGCGCCCCCGTCTCGATCGGCGCTGGCCGCGGCACCGCGTCCGCCGACGGCACCCCCTCCGCTGCCTCGGCAATTTGCTCTTCCAAGATCGCGCGCAGCTGCCGGCGCGCGCGCAGGATCCGCGTGCCCACCGTGCGCGACGGGATCCCGAGGCGCTCGGAGATCTCGCCGTACGAGCGGTTGGCCTGCAGGCGAAGCTCGAGCACCTCGCGGAAGATCGGCGGCAGCTGCGCGATCGCGGCGGGCAGGCGCTCGAGGATCTCCTCGTCGTCGATCCCGTCGGAGGGCGGCGGGTCGGGCTCGTAGGCGGCCAGGTCGACCGACGGCAGGTGGCAGATCTTCGCGGCCGCCTGACGCCGGCGCCAGCCGTCGATCCAGACGCTGTTCATGATCGTGCGCAGCCAGGCCCAGACCGCGGTGCCCGGGCGAAAGGCGTGGAATGTGCGCAGCGCGCGCTCGAGGGTCTCTTGAACCAGGTCGCGCGCGTCGGCGTCGTGGCCGACCAGGCGGCGGGCCCGACGGATCAGCGCCTTTTCGTGCGGCAGGACGGTCAGGGAGAAGATCACGTTGATGTTCGTCGGCCGTGCACGCTCGGCCTGACGGGATCCTTCTGCGGATTCATCCATGGTGGCCTCTATCCCAAGACGCGGGCAGATCGGGCCTCTTGCACAAAAAGCGACGGAGAAAACGCCGATCGGCGTTCATGGCGGCAATTGCGAGACGGTTCCTGTAAAATCTGACGCACGATGTGTGGGATTGTTGGATACGTCGGACCGAGGGAGGCGACGCCTCTCCTCATCAGTGGCCTGAAGAAGCTCGAGTACCGCGGCTACGACTCGGCCGGCCTCGCCGTCGCTGGCGCGGACAGCCTGCAGGTCGTGCGCTGCCGGGGAAAGCTCGCCGGCCTGGAAACCATGGTCCAGCGCGACACCCCGCGCGGGACCGTGGGCATCGGTCACACGCGCTGGGCGACCCACGGGCGCCCGTCAGAGGCCAACGCGCACCCGCATCGGGTTGGGCCTGTAGCCGTGGTTCACAACGGCATCATCGAGAACTACCTGGCGCTTACGTGCGCGGCTCGAAGCCTCGGGGCGCCAGTTCCTCTCGGAGACCGACACCGAGATCGTGGCCCATCTCATCGACGAGGCGCTGCAAGAGGGCGCGCCGTCGCTGGTGGGCGCGTTGCGCATGGCGCTGCGCCAGGTGCACGGCGCCTACGCGCTTGCGGTCGTCTCCGACCAGCACCCGGGTCAGATCGTCGCCGCGAAGATGGCGTCGCCGCTGGTCATCGGCCTCGGCAAGGGTGAGACGTTCCTGGCGTCGGACGTGCCCGCCTTCCTCGAGCACACGCGCGAGGTCGTGTTTCTGGATGAAGGAGACATCGCGGAGATCACCGCCGCGGGCGCGAAGATCACCGACCTCGAGGGCAACCCGATCGCCCGTCCGTCGAGGACCATCACCTGGGACGCGGCGCAGGCGGAAAAGGGCGGCTACCCGCACTTCATGCTCAAGGAGATCCACGAGCAGCCGCGCGCGATCGCCGACACGCTGCGCGCGCGCCTGCGCCTCGAGACCAGCGACGCCGATCTCGAAGGCTTCGAGGTCGACGCGAAGAAGCTGCGCCGCGTGGTGCTGCTTGCGTGCGGCACCTCGTATCACGCCGGCCTGGTCGGCAAGTTCCTGATCGAGGGGGCGTCGCGCATCCCGTGCGAGGTCGATCTGGCCAGCGAGTTCCGCTACCGCGATCCGGTGGTCGGTCCCGACGACCTCATCATCGCGATCTCGCAGAGCGGTGAGACCGCCGACACGCTGGCCGCCGTCAAAGAGGCGCGCCAGCGCGGCTCGCAGGTGCTGGCGATCTGCAACGTCGTCGACTCGGCGATCCCGCGCGCGTCGCAGGGCGCGCTCTACACGCACGCCGGACCGGAGATCGGCGTGGCGTCGACCAAGTGCTTCACCGCGCAGCTCGCGGCGCTGGCGCTGGTGGCGATCTACCTCGGCCGCCGCACCGGCACGCTCGCCGCCGAGGCGGCGAAGTGGATGGTGCAGGAGCTGTCGGGCGTGCCCACGAAGATGAGCGAGGCGCTCGAATCGCTGGGCGACATGAAGGATCTGGCCGCGCAATACAAGGACGCCAGGGACTTCCTGTTCCTCGGCCGCGGCACGAACTACCCGATCGCGCTCGAAGGCGCGCTCAAGCTGAAGGAGATCTCCTACATCCACGCCGAGGGCTACGCCGCCGGCGAGATGAAGCACGGACCGATCGCGCTGGTCGACGACGGCGTGCCGGTCGTCGTGCTGGCGCCGCGCGGGCCGGGCTACGAAAAGGTGCTGTCGAACCTGGCCGAGGTGCGCGCGCGCAACGGCCACATCATCGCGGTGGCCACCAAGGGCGACAAGCAGATCGGCAGCCTGTGCGACCGCGTGCTCTTCATTCCCGGACGCGCCGCCGATCCTGCAGCCGTTCCTGACGGTGCTGCCGCTGCAGCTGATGAGCTACGCGATCGCGCTCGCCAAGGGCAACGACGTCGATCAGCCGCGCAATCTCGCCAAGAGCGTCACGGTAGAGTAGCTTCAGCGACCATGAGCTCATCGTGCCTGGTGACCGGCGGCGCCGGTTTCATCGGATCCTCCATCGTCCGCGCGCTGCTGGCGCGCGGCGATCGGGTCCGCGTCATCGACAACTTCTTCTCGGGCAAGCGCGAGAACCTGACCGAGGTCGCCGGCGACATCGAGCTCATCGAAGGCGACGTGCGCGTCGAGGCGGACTTGCAGAAGGCGCTCGCCGGCGTCGAGGTGGTGTTCCACCAGGCGGCGATCCCCTCGGTGCCGCGCTCGCTGGTCGATCCGATCGCCAGCCACGAGGCCAACGCCACCGCGACGCTGAAGCTGCTGCACACGGCGAAGGCGGCCGGCGTGCGCCGCGTGGTCTACGCGGCGTCGTCCTCGGCCTACGGCGACACGCCGACGCTGCCCAAGATCGAGACCATGCGCCCGGCGCCGCTGTCGCCCTACGCGGTCGTCGAAGCTGGCCGGCGAGCACTACTGCCAGGTGTTCGCGGGCGCATACGGGCTGGAGACGGTCTGCCTGCGCTACTTCAACGTGTTCGGCCCGCGCCAGGATCCGAAGTCGGAGTACGCGGCGGTGATCCCGCGCTTCGTGACCGCGGGCCTGACCGGCAAGGGCGTGACGATCTACGGCGACGGCACGCAGTCGCGCGACTTCTGCTTCATCGAGAACACCGTCGAGGCGAACCTGGCGGCGGCGACCGCACCCGCGGACGAAGTGTCGGGCCGCGTGTTCAACGTCGCCTGCGGCGCGGCCACGACGCTCAACGACGTGGTCAAGCATGCTGGGCGAGCTGCTCGGCAAGAAGATCGAGATCACCTACTCCCCGGGCCGCGTCGGCGACGTGAAGCATTCGCTGGCCGACATCACCGAGGCGCGCACGCGGCTTGGGTACAAGGCGGCTGTGTCGTTCGGCGAGGGGCTGAAGCGGTCCGTGGCCTGGTACTCCGAGAAGCGGTAGCGGCGCCGACCTTAGCGGGCGCGCGACGGGCGTCGCCTCTCGCAAGGTCTGGCCTCTCCCCGGCCCTCTCCCGCAGACGGGAGAGGGTGACTCGCTGAAGAAGCGCGACCTCAGGCGTCGAGAAGCCAGCTACGCGTCGAGTAGGACGACGGCGGCGACCGGCGCGGGGGCGACCTGGTTCAGCGCTCGCTTCAGATTGCGCGCCTCGGAGCGGCCCTTGCGGGTCGCGATCACGATCGCGTCGGCGGTGTCCTGGATCAGGTTGACGTCGCCGCCGGCCAGCACCGGCGGCGCGTCGACCACGATGTAGTCGAACGCCGCGCGGAAACGCTTGATCGCCGTCGAGAACGTCACCGCGTCCAGCGACGCCGCCCCCGAGCCGGCGACGTCCTTGCCGCACATGCCGCAGAAGCGCGCCTCGAGCGCGATCACCGCCTGGCAGTGCGGGCAGCAGCGCGGCTCGACCGCCAGAACGAACAGCGGCGCCGAGCCAACCTGCACGACCACCCACGGCTCCATCGGCCGTCCGCGATGACGCGCGAGCTGCAGCGCGAACCCCTTGGGCGGCTTGAACCCGAAGACCTCGGCGATCGCCGCGCGGCGGAAGCTCGCCTCGACCAGCAGGACGCGGTATTTGCCCAGCTCGGCGAAGGCAAGCGCCAGGTTGGCGGCCAGCGTGGTCGTCCCCTCGCCGCGCACGGCGCTGGTGCAGAGCACGGTGCGCGGATCGCCGCGCTCGAGCAGCCGCTGCCGCAGCAGGCGGAAGCTGGCCGCGGTCTCCGACGCGCTCTGCTGCCAGAACACCAGCCGCTCGTCGAACGGTGGCGACGGCGCGAAGCGCACGAAGGCAATCCCGCCGTCCTCTTCCTGAGGGACGAGCGCCGTCGTGTCGCCGTTCGAGCTTCGACTCGAGTTGTTACCCACTTTTCCCTGTGAGCTTGGGTATCACCACCACGATTCCGTCCTTGACCAGTCGGTGCAAATCACGCTCGCCGTACAGTCTGTCGTCGAACGCCGCGAAGAGCACGATCGTCAGCAACGATAACATTATCGAGGCCGCGAGCCCGACGCTTGCGATCTTTAATCGACCGCCGGTGATCGGGCGGACCGGACGAAACGGCGGGTCGATCACGATGAGGCGCCCGCCGTAGCCGCCGGAGGCCAGCGTCGCCATGAGCTCGGCCTGGAACTGCTTCCCTTCGAGGTTGATCTGCCGCTCGCGCGCCTCGGAGACGTCGCGGTTCAATCGAGTCCACTCTGTATCGATGGCCACCACCGAGCTGACCTTCTCGGGCACCTCGATCCGCGGCACCGCCCGGCTCTTGACCGCGGCGATCTCCCCGCGCACCGCCGCAAGCGCGCGCTTGAGCGCCGACGTGCGGCTCGACGGCGAGTCCTCGTCGGTCGTCGGGGTTGGCGGCGGCGGCGCCTTGGCCGCCGCCGCGCGATCGGCCTCGACGGCGGACTCGGCGCGGTGAAGTGCGGCTTCGGCGACGGCGACGTGACGGAGCGCCGCCTTGACGTCGGGGTGCTCGTTGGTGAACCGGGCCTGCTTGTCGGTCAGCTCTTGCCTCGCCGCCGTGCAGGTCCCCTTGCGCCTTCATCGCCGCGGCGAGCAGCGTGGGATCCGCCGGCGGTGCCGAGCCCGGGGTCATCACACGAACGCCCGCGGCGGCCAGCTGCCCCTCGAGCTCGGCGGCCTGGACCTCGAGCGCCGCCAAGGCGCCGCCTTCGCCGGGCGTGCGCCCGCGATCGGCGGCGCGGATCACCCCGCCCGCCGCCGCGGCGCTGCCGCCGGTCTCGCTGGCGAGCGAGGGGTGCTTCGCGATGAATCCGGACAGCGCCGACTCTCGGGTCTTGAGGTCCTCGTCGGCGTGCGTGCGCTCGATGTCGAGAAAGCGCTTCGTGTCCTCGGCCTCCCGCAGGCGGCGCTGGCTGTCCTCGTCGAGGACGCTCTTGATCAGCGTCTCGAGAACCTTCTGCGCCAGCTCGCGCTGGTTGGCGTCGTAGGACACGCGGTAGGCGAACTCCTCGCGAGCGGAGACGATGATGTGCTTCTGCATCTCGTCGATCGCGGCGCCGGTGCCCTGACGCTCCGCGATGCGGCGATAGAGGTTCATGTCCTCGATGATCTTCTCCAGGCGCTGCCGCGAGGTCAGCGCATCCTTCACGCGCGTAGCCGTTTCGCGCGGCGAGTCATGGTCCGCGCCGCCCAGCGTCGCCGTATGGACGCCGTGATCCATCGCGAGCACCGCCTCGGAGCGATAGAGGTGCGCCGTCGAAAGCGTCCAGGCGACCGTCCCCCCGAGGCCGATCGCAAAGGCGATTCCGCCGATCCACATCGCCCGGATGGCGCGCGGAACCAGCGAAAGGAGCGAAGACAGGTGCTCCCGCGGGGATGATGAAGAGGGACTCTCGCCCATGTTGCTGGGACTATACACGTGGTCGCTTCCGCCCGCCCTCTCCTGCAATGCGGCCAAGTGGCAACTTAGGGAACTCTCCCAGAACCGGGATCCCGATACCCTCCAGGTCTCCGGCCTCGACCACCCGGGGGTCGAACGCCCCAAAGAGCAGCCAGCCGACCAGCAGCCCGCCTCCGAGCGAGGCCAGGAACCGTATCAGCACCTGCATGGGGCGGTTCACCAGGTCGGGCTGGTGGCCAGGCTCGACCACGTCGAACCGGAGCTGTTGCCGTGCCGAGGCCCCGCGCAGGGCGACCCCGGTGGCGGCGGCCATCGCCTCTGCGTGGCGCCACCGGTCCCGGGCCCTCACCAGCCGCTCGTCCCGCTCGGGTAGCCCCTCGCGCGACATCCGCGCGAAGTCCTCCTGAGCCTTTTGGAGCGACTCGCGGGCCGCGGTGTCTTCGCGCTCCAGGGATTCGTGCTGGCCCGACATGGTCTGGTTGACCAGGAGCTCATCTAGCCCGTGCGCGACCCCGTAAGCCACCTCGGGCGTGGGGCCGTCATAGGTGACCTCGATCCAGGCGGACCGAGCCGGATCGCCCGACCCTCGATCCTCGAGGAACCCGTTCTGGGTGATGTAGATATCCGTCGCCTCACGTAACCCGGTGAGCGCCAGCGTCTCGTCCCGCTTCGCGGAGGGAAACCACTCCGGGTGCTGGCGAATCAATGCCAGCAGATGCTCCGATGAGAACGCGACCGAGTTCACCTGAAACCGGAGACCGTTCCCCGTCAGGTTGGTTCCCCGTTCATCGAGCGCCCCCTCAGACACGCGAAGCAACGTTCTGACCGGGTAGTGGGCGGGGGTCAAGGCTTGCTTGACCGCGGCCACCGAGCTCACGACCAGCGCCAGCGTCACCCAGAGCCCCCACGAGGCACGCGCGCGGCGTCCGATGCGCCGGAGAGCGAGCCAGCCCGCGCGAGCGAGGACCGGCTCGTCTTCGAACCAGGTCGCTCCACGCGCGTTCGGGCCGGCTGCCTGGGGAATCGCGTTGCCGAATCCACCATTGCTCGGGGCAGCCATCGATGGAATGGGCCCCTCGGTCTGCACCATCTTATTTTATTCGGTCAGCTCGAGTCCTAGCAACGCAACATCGTCGCGACCGTTGCGACAGCGCGTCCTTGGAGCTCAGGATCCGGCGATGAATCTCGGCCAGATCGTGCGGCGCCTTGCGGAGAATGTCGACCAGCTGGCACTGGCCCATCGTCGAGCACACGTCGCGGGGTCCGCCCGCCAGCATCTCGAGCACGCCGTCGGTGGCCAGAAGGACGATGTCGTGCGACTCGAGCGGGAAGATCTCGTCCCGATACTCGGGCATGGGGATCATCCCGATCGGCGGATTGAGCGAGTACGCGAGCCCCGAGATCACGCCCGAGCGGCGGCGCAGCAGCGGCACCACGTGGCCGCCGTTGGCGACGATCCAGCGCCGGTTGGGCACGTCGAGCAGCACGCACACCACGGTGACGAAGCGGTCGTCCTGCATCCCGCGCAGCGAGCGGTTGAGACGCGTGAGGATCTCGGCCGGCCCCGACGCCTCGTGTGCGAGGCGCCGCAGCTCCGAGGTGACCCGCGACATCATGAGCGCCGCGGTCACGCCCTTGCCCGAAACGTCGCCGATCGTCGCCAGCAGGCGGCCGCCGCCCAGGTCGACGAAGTCGTAGAAGTCGCCGCCGACGGCGAACGCCGGCAGGTACTCGGCGAGCACGCGCACGTGCGCCGAGTTGTTCTCCAGCGGCCGCGGCAAGAACATGCGCTGCATGTCGCGCGCGGAGGCGAGATCGCGCTGGAGCCACGCCGAGACCGAGCGGCCGCCGCGCGCGCGCACGCGCGGCAGAAGGTCGCCCACGCCGCGCGAGAGCTCGATGAGCGCTTCCAGATCGCGCGTGGTGAAGCTGGGCGCGCCCAGCCGGCGCTGAACGACGACGAAGCTCTCGAGCGCGCCTTCCGAGATGACCGGCACCGACATGCTGGCGCCGCGATCGCACGTGACGTCGCCCGGGACCAGCGTCGGGGTCACGGGGATCACGCGGACGCTGGGCTCGTTACCGTACTGAGATCCGACCGCGCTCAGCAGAGCGACGCCGCCGTGAGCGTCGCGCACGCCGCGCAGCTCGCCCGAGCCGCCCTGCGGTAGGAACATGTCGGCGCCCGCGACGTCCGACCACAGCATCGCGATCGTCGCGTAGAGCCGCTGCGCCAGGTCGACCGTCGTGTCTGGCTCGCCGATCGCGGCTAGCGCCTGCTGCACCGGAATCGGCGACGGCGCCGGCAGATTCTCGACGGCGAGCGGCCGCGACATCGGCGTGAAATCAGGAATAGATTTAATCGTTGACTCCATGACTCGTCCCCCACGCGATGCCATGTAAGTTAGGGCTCTCCCTCAAGCTGAAACACAGCGCTGGGATATTGCTCTCGTCCAACAGTGTGTTACAACACAATTCATCCGCCGGTGTAACATGATCGCGACGTTTCCCGGCCAGCGCTCCGCAGCACCCCGCCACCCCCGATGCCCCCCGGACCTAGCTGGACGAACCGGTGTGCTTCGACGCGACGTTGGGCGGCGTCTTGAGCTCGGCACCGACCATGACGCGATCCAGCCGCAGCAGACGGAAGATCGCCAGCGGTTGATCGCGCAAGCCGAGCACCACCACCTCTCCGCCGCGGGCCCGGACCTGCTTGTAGAGAGAGACCAGCGCGCCGACCCCCGAGCTGTCGAGCATGCGCAGCTGCGACAGGTCGACCTCGACCCGCCCGATCTGCCTCATGAGCAGCTTCTCGATCTCGACTCGCAAGTCCGAGACGGTCACCGCGTCGAGCTCTCCCTCGATCGAAAGTCGAATGACACCGGCCTCGTTGATGGATATCGAGAAGGTCATGAATCTCCTTCGGACGGATTCCCGCGCGACCCGGACCTGCTCGGTTCGGGCGCGAGGCTCTTGGACAGCGTGAGAACATTAGGGCGGCCAGGGCGATATCTGATAGTCATAAACGCTTTAATGATGAATATTCCCAACCCGGACTCCGGAAGTTGGTCCAGGTCGGGGGTAGCCACCGCATCGAGGTCGAAGCTCTCGCCGTAGTCGCGGAGCTCCACCATGATCTCGTTCGGGCTCGGTCTGGATCTCCATTTCGATCACACCGTCGTTCCGCCCAGCGTAGCCGTGGAGCACGATGTTGTTGAACGCCTCGCCGACCGCCGAGACGACATGCATACGAAATTCGTTCAGCTCCGGTCGCTGGGGACGTTGTGCGATCAGCTTGCAGGCGGCCGAGACCGCCCGGAGCGCCACGTCCCGATGTTCCAGCAGACCTAGCATCTGAATCCGTATCAATGTCTAGCGGTATCATGCCACTTCTTGCCCTAACGCGCGATGGCTCAGATTCGCCGTTTCGTTGTAGGGTATCTACCCGTGCACCGCTCCGTCAGAATTGTCAAAAGAGTTTTCGACGTGATCGGCTCGTCCCTGGGACTGGCCCTCACGCTGCCCCTTTATCCGGTCATCGCCGCGGCGATCTACATCGAGTCCCCGGGAGACATCTTCATCCGCCAGCGCCGCGCCGGACAGCTCCGGCCGCCGGCCGACGCCGCCCGGAAATGGCGCGCCCCGCACGGTGCAGCAGCCAAAGTTCGAAGAGTTCGTGATGATGAAGTTCCGGTCGATGCGCCCGGACGCCGAGAAGATGACCGGGCCGGTGCTCGCCACCGAGGACGACCCGCGCATCACGCGAGTCGGCAAGTTCCTGCGCAAGACGCGGCTCGACGAGCTGCCGCAGTTCATGAACGTGCTGCGCGGCGACATGAGCATCGTCGGCCCGCGCCCGGAGCGGCCCGAGCTCGCCGAGCAGCTGGCGATGGCGATCCCGTACTTCGAGGAGCGGATGCGCGACGTCAAGCCGGGCATCACCGGGCTCGCGCAGATCTCCCTCTCGTACTCGGGCAAGCCGCTGCCCAACAGCGACGTCGCGAAGTTCGAGGCCGACCTGACCAACCCCTTCAAGATCGAGGGGGCCGAGGATCGCGCTGGCCGACCACATGCGCATCAAGCTGCTCTACGATCTCGCGTACAGCGCCGCGACCGAGGACCTGCGCCACTTCCTGCCGGTCGAGCTCGGCATCATCGTGAAGACGCCGCTGGTCATGCTGCGGGCGCTCGGGACCTGACCGAGGACGAGGGGACATCCATGATCGCATTGGCCCTCCTGTGCGTGGCCTTGCTGGCGTACACCTACGCCGGCTATCCGGTGCTGATCGGCATCTTCGCGCGCCTGTTCCGCACGCGCGCCCAGGCCCCCGCGGACGATCTCGACGCGACACCGATGGTCAGCATCTGCCTCCCGGTCTTCAACGCCGCGTCCTACCTGCCGGCGAAGCTCAAGAGCCTGCTCGAGCAGGACTATCCGGCGGAGCGGATCGAGATCCTGGTCTACTTCGACGGATGCACTGACGACAGCGAGGCAGTCGCGCGCGCGATCGCGGGCTCGCCCGAGGCTGGCGGTCGGATTCGCATCTTCCCGTCGGCAAATCGACGCGGCAAGCCGACCGCGCTCAACACGCTCGGGCCCGCCGCCACCGGCGAGGTGTTGCTGCTGAACGACGTGCGCCAGCCGCTGTCCCCGGACGCCGTGCGGGCGCTGGTGCAGTCGATGCGCGACCCCAAGGTCGGATGCGCCACGGGAAACCTGGTGCTGAGCGGCGGTGCGGGCAGCGGCGTCTACTGGCGCTACGAGAACTGGATCCGCGCCCAGGAGTCGGGCTTTCGCGGCACGGTGGGAATGACGGGGCCGATCGCGATGATCCGGCGCGCCGATCTGAAGCCGCTCCCGGAGGATCTGATCCTCGACGACGTCTGGATCCCGATGCGGCTCGCGCTCGCCGGCCAGCGCGTGGCCCTGGTGTCCGAGGCGCGCGCCTACGATGCGGCCTTCGAGGACGACCGCGAGTTTCGTCGCAAGGTGCGCACGCTCGCGGGCAACTACCAGATCTTCGCCCGCCTCCCTGCCCTCTTGAACCCGTTCGCGAATCCGATCTGGTTCGAGACCATCTCGCACAAGATCATGCGGCTCGCCGCGCCGTGGCTGCTGCTGATCCTCGCGGCCACGTCGACCGCCGCGGCACTCGACTCCTCGGGCTCTTGGACATCGATCATGCGCGTGCTCGTCGTGCTGCAGGCGCTCTTCTACGCCGCCTCGGCGCTCGGCCCGGCCGGCGGCCGGCTGGCAGGTGTGGCCCGGACCTTCGTCGTGCTGAACGTTGCGGCGGTCGTCGGTCTCGGCCGATTCTTGACCGGACGCCAGCGGATCACCTGGTAACGGTCAGACGCCCTTGATCCGTAGATAGACCGCGATGATGGAGACGACCGCGATGTCGGTCGCGATCACGATGAACAGATCGCGCCAGGTGAAGCGCACGCGCCACGACGGGAAGTGACGCCGGATCATTCCGTAGAGCGCGCCGACGAGGCCGATGAACATCCACAGCAGCACGTGGTAGCAGAGCGACAGGAAGAACGCAGACACCACCATGCCCACCAGCGAGGCCAGCAGCGACTGGGCCCAGATCCGCGCCGGTCTCGCCGCGGGCAGATCGGCAAAATCGATCTGAGCGCTGATCACGATCTTGAAGGCCACGAACAGGATCGAGGACCACAGCACGAGTCCGAATGGCCCGAGCTCGGCCACCGCGAGCAGGAAGGAGTTGTGCGCGGTCAGGAAGTGATGCTCGGTGAACTGGCCCTGTCCGACGCCCACGAAGGGGTTCTCGCGCAACATCGACAGCGCCTCCGACCAGCACTCGAGCCGCTCTTCCGACGACGAATCAGCGTCGGCGCCGGAGCGCCCGCCGAGAATCAGGACCGGCAAGCTCACCGCAGCGGCTGCCACCGCCCCCTTCCAGCCGAAACGCCGGATGAAGTAGACCGCCAGCACGCCGGCCATCGACAGCTGCCCCGAGCGCGACTCGCTCATGACGACGGCGACGCCTCCCACCGCCAGGGTCGCGATCAGGATCCCGAGACGCAGTGTCGTCTTCTTTCGCTCGTAGAACCCGAACGAGAGTGGCAGCACCATCGAGATCATCCAGGAGAGCTCGTTCGGATCCTCGAGCGTGCCGCGATAGCGCACGCGCATGCGGACCGAGTGGGTGTTGAAGATTCCCGGATGCTCGCAGAGATATTCCTTGTTGGGTAGACCGCCCTCTCGGCAGGTCGCGGACGTCTCGCAGGGACGACCATCGAACGTGTCGGCCTTGCCGCCTTCGCCCGGGCCGCCGCCGTAGACGTAGCAAACCGGCTGCGACAACCCCTGCTCCACCGCGACGCCGGCTACCGCCAGCGTGAGCGTGAGCAAGATGGCGGCTGCGACCTCGAGCGCGCGCAGGGTCTGCAGCCCCTGCGACACGAAGAGAAAGACCACGAGCGGGGGCACCAGCGAGACGATCTGCCTCGGCATCTGGCCCGGCGCCTTGACGGCGACCGTGAGAAAGCAGAACGCGAACAGCGCAATCGCGAGGGTCAACAAAGGCGAGCTGCGCAGGCGCGTGGCGCCGATACGCACGTCCAGGACCAGCCCGAGGACGACGACGGACAGAACCCAGACCAGCGTCACCGGGTGAAAAAGCTCGAACACTTCCTGGGGGCGCAGGTAGAGGAACGTGAATAGGGCGCCGATGCCGGGAATCAGGAACATTGGAGTCGCGACCTGCCGCGGCTATGATACTGAACCAACGTGACACATCGGTGGCGAATCGTCCTGGCAGTTTTGGCGGTGTCATCCTGCGCGACGCCGCTCAGCACTTACAACTACTCGGCTGAGCCAGATCCACGCAAGAAAGAGTACGTGCTCGGCCCTTCCGACGTCCTGCACATCAACGTGTGGCGAAACCCGGACCTCTCGGGCGACGCGACCGTGCGGCCCGACGGGACGATCTCGGTCACCCTGGTCGGTGATCTGATCGCGGCCGGTCGAACGCCGAGCCAGGTGCGAGCGGACCTGGTCCAGCGCATGACGACCTTCATCAAGGAGGACGCCGCGATCATCACCGTGGCCGTCACCGCCATCAACAGCTATCGATTCACCGTGAACGGCAGCGTGGAGAAGCCGGGCGCGTACGGGGTCAACCACTACGTCACGGTCATCGAGGCGATCGCGATGGCGGGCGGCCCGAACCGCTTCGCCAGCCCCGAGAAGACCGCGATCATTCGGACCAGCTCCGATCCCTCTCATGGGATCACGCGTATCCCGATCGACTACCCGGGGATCCTGAGCGGCATCCACCCGGAGCAGAACCTGCCGATCCTCGCAGGCGACACGGTGTACATCCCCTGATGAACCCCAGCTCGACGTTCACCCGCCCCTGAAAGGCATCGACCTCGTGGAGGAGCGGCGGGCAGGGTTCCTTGATCGGTTGCTGGTTTGGGTCTCGATCGCGTACCCGATCGCGCTGGTGGCCGTCGCGATCTGCCTGCGCCTGGTGGGCGAGCGCTGGTGGGTGACCGCGGTCGCTCTCTATCTCCCACGGCTCGGCTTCGCGCTGCCGCTGCCGGTCCTGACTGTGTTGCTCCTGTGGCGCGGGCGCCGGCGCCTGCTCATCACGCAGGTGGTCGCGTTGATCCTGCTCGTCTTCCCGCTCATGGGCCTGCGCATCGCCTGGCGTGGCGCGCCGTCGCCGGGTGCGTTCCACCTGCGCGTCCTCACCTTCAACGTCGCCACCGGCCCTCACGGCAACGAACCGCTCCTCGCGGTCGTTCGCAGCGCCAATCCAGACGTGATCGTCTTCCAGGAGACGCACGAGTCGCAGTACGACGGGCTCAAGGCTGGGCTCGCCGACTATCACGTCCGCATCTCGGGCCAGTTCCTGATGGCCAGCCGCTTTCCGATCGACGACCTCCTGGAGCCGCCGAAGATTTCGCACAACGGGGTCATGCGCTCTCCGCGATGGGTTCGCTATCGAGTGTCGACGCCGGCCGGCCCGCTCCAGATCTACGACATCCATCCCATCTCGCCGCGCGATGCTCTCGACGAGCTCCGCGGTGAAGGGTTGCGGCACGAGATCAAGAGTGGGCGCCTCGGTCGAGCCACCGCTTCGGCGATGGTCAAGGACAACACGACCCTTCGCCTCGCTCAGCTCCATCAGATCGCCGACGACGCCGGGCAGTCTCCCTACCCGGTGATCCTCGCGGGCGACACAAACTTACCGTCGCTGAGCTGGGCGCTCCCCAACATCCTCGGTGCGTACAGTGACGGGTTCTCCGAAGCAGGAAACGGGTTTGGCCTGACCTTCCCGGCTCCCCGCCATCCCTGGATGAGGATCGATCGCATCCTGGCGGACTCCCGCTTTCGCTTCCTCGACTTTAAAGTGTTGAAGTCGGGGGCGTCGGATCACTATGCGGTCACGGCGGACCTCGAGCTGCCCCCGAAGCCGTGACGTACTCGTGTTAGGATATTTCGTGCATCCGAAAAATTTCGACGTCTCGTTGACCGGTTAGCATGTCCACTACCAGAACCGCGGCGAGGGGCGCTGCCTGGTCCATCGGTTCCGGTGTCCTGTCACGGGGAATCGGCCTGATCGGAACGCTGGTCCTGATTCGCTTCGTCAGCCCGGGCGACTTCGGTGAAGTCTCGGCGGCGGTGGCGGTGGTGCTGACGATCAACCAGTTCACCACACTCGGCGTGGGGATGTACGCGATCGCGCATCGAGACATCACGCGCGAGGAATTCTTCCACGCCTCGTTCATTCACCTGGCGCTCGGCTTGATCGCGTTCGCCGTGCTCACCGCGCTCGGCAAACCTCTCGGGCCTTTGTTCGACACACCGAACCTCGCCACCTACGTGCCCGGGCTCGCGGCTGCGGCGCTCATCGACCGGTTCGGCTACATGCCGGAGCGCGTCCTCATTCGAAATCTCAAGTTCCGCCGCGTCAGCGTGGTCCGCTCGCTGAGCGAGCTCAGCTTCACCCTCGTGTCGGTCACCTCCGGGTGGTTGGGGGGAGCTGGGATGGCGATCGTGTTCGGCAACCTGGCGCGCAGCAGCGTTCGCATGATCGGCATGGTCGTCTCGGTCAACCTCGCCGACTGGTTGCAGGTCCACCGGTTGCGCCTGGCGGTGCTGCGCAAGATCAGCGGCTACGGGCTCACGATGTCACTGGGCGGCGTTGCTTACACGGCGGGCCGGCGCTGGGACAACCTGCTCGTGTCGCGACTGTTCGGGCCGGCGGTCATGGGCGCCTACAATCTCGCTTACAACCTGGCCGACATCCCGGCGATCCAGGTCGGTGAGCAGATCACCGACGTCATGCAGGCCTCGTTCGCTCACATGGAGCCCGAGGAGCGGAAGCGGACGCTGGTCCGGTCGCTGGGCGTGATCGGGCTCGTGACGTTTCCGATCGCCATCGGATTGGGAGCGATCGCCCCCACCCTCGCCGAGCTCTTCCTCAACAAGAAGTGGGCCGGCACTGGCGAAATGCTGATGATCCTTTCGGCGCTCTCGGTGGTGCGGCCGATGTTCGGCGCGATCTCGTCGTACCTCCTGATCGAGCGCGGTCCCAAGGTGCTGCTGGTGCTCGAGTGGCTCACGCTCGGCGCACTCATGGCCGCGATCGCCACCATCGGACGAGCCTCGCCGCTGTGGGCGTGCGGCGCGGTGGGCCTGGTATTCACCCTGCGCACATTCGCCGGGCTCTACATCGCCAAGGCCAGCACCGGCGTCGGGGTCACCACGTTCATCCTTCGCTTCTTGCCGCCTTTTCTCGCCTGCGCGCCGATGGTGGCAACGGTCTTCGGCGTGCGGATGCTCATGCATCGGCTCGGCATCCACTCCCCGGTGCTCCGCCTCGGCGCCGAGGTGATCTCCGGCGGTGTGGCGTTCATTGGCGCGGCGCTGGTGCTGAGCCGCGATTCGGTGAACCAGCTCCTGGGTTTGATCCGGCGCCGCAAGAAGGCGCCGGCGCCAGCACCAGCGCCAGGGCCCGTCGCGGTCGCTGCCGCGGTGGCGACCGAGGACTGAGCCTCACCTCACTCGGCGGTGGCGCTGGGTCGCTCGGCGGCGCCGGGCGGCTCGGCCAGGATCGGATGCTCGCCCGAGCCCGACTGGGGGAGAGCGGGCGGGTGCCGCTCATCCGGCTCGGCCCGCTTCTTCTGCCACTTCTCGACCGTGGGCTTCAGATAACGGCGATAGTACGGCCGCAGGACATCCTTCGCGTGCATCGCGATGCCGACCGCGCGCCCGCGAAACGTGCTGTTGAAGATCATCGCCGTGTGCCGCTCGGCGCGCCTCGGCTTCCAGTCGGCGTGCCAGGCGGCGTCCGAGATCAGGTTGACGGTGTCGACGTCGCCCTCGGAGGCGCAGCGACGCATGACCGCCTCGAGCAGCATGTTGCCGGGCGCCAGCTTCGAGCGCTCCTCGTCGTAGCCGATCTTGAGGATGTTGAGGGCCCGCCCGACCTTGAAGCAGAACTGCCCGGCGACGCAGCGGTCGCCGATCCGGAGCAGATTGATCTCACTCGCGCCGATACCAGCGAACCGCGTGGCGACGTTCCGATAGAAATTGGCGACGCGCGGATCCGACGCGATCGCGGTCCCCGCGGCTCCCTTCCAGCCACGTGCCTCGAGCTCCAGGAACTCTTCCACCGCCGCCGGAACGTCGACGATGTCGTGGAGGCGAAAGACCTCGACGTCCTTTTCCTGGGCGAGCTTGTTCCGCGCCTTGCGGAGCGCGCCGCGAAAATTCTTCGAGACCAGCACCAGGCGATCGTCGAACGGCATGGAGTCGAGGTAGTCGCAGAACTTCGAGGGTTCGACGATCGTCCCGGCCGGCGGCGCGCCCTGAACCGAGTACCAGCTCGCGGAGTCATCCATCATGCTCGAAAGGACCGCCACATCCCAGATCACGCCGGCCTCTTGGTGCAGGTGGTCGATCAGCGCGCTGACCAGGCCGGTGTTGGCCTCGGATTTCTCGAACACGAAGTCGCAGATGCTGAGGTGCTCCCCCTGAGGGAGCTCGAGCGTGCGGGCCGGCACACCCGCGAAGGTGCCGCTGCGGAGCTCGAGCGGGAAGATCGCGATCGGCGCCTTGGCGTCGGATGCCACGAAGAAGATCAGCGATGAAGGATCGTCGACCAGCGTGCGCGCGTAGGAGTCGTACCACTCGAAGAGGTGGAAGAAGCGCGGATCGGTCATTCCTTTCACGACGCGATTCCAGTCCGCCTGAATCGCAGCGAGGCCCTCGAGGCCACGGAACGATCGGAACGTCAGGGTTCGCTGGAGCGGCGGCGTCTTCCTCGCTGCTTGCACGGCGCCACGATCAACCTCCGTATGGGCCGAATGAACTACGTTCAAGATGCATCTCCCCGCGTGATTGTTCGCCGCACTGCCGCTTTCATCGCAAACAGCTCGCGAATCAAGAATCCCGGCATTGCTGCCAACAACCAGTACGCGGGCGGCACATCGCCCGCGAGGCCCAGCGCTTCACGGGCCTCTTGGGTCCGACCGGCACGGATCAAACACTTCGCGCGCTCCAACCGGAGCTCGCGTACGACGCGACGAACGCTCTCGCCGTCGCGCGCGAGAAACTCGGCGTCCTGGGCCCAGATCCGCTCGACGATCGCGAGGCGCGCGGAGACGCGGCGAAATTGATCGGCGCCGGTGAGGCGCGGCAAGTCGTGCCCCCATTGCCACGCCGTCTCGCAGTCCAGATAGGCAGCGGTCCCCGCGCGCGCCAATCGCGCCGCGCATTCCCAGTCTTCGTACGTCTTCAAATCTTCGGCGTAATGCAATGCCGCTCCAGCTTGCTCGCGACGGACCAACATCGTCTGCGCGGCAACGTAATTTGCGCCGAGAAGACGACCATAGAGGTTTCCAACATGCACACGGAAGTCGGCCCGTCCAAGAGGCAGGGGCGCGATCTCGGCATAGGGAACGCCCGGTCCCAGGATCTCTTCCCAGGATCTTTCATCGTGGTGCCAGCCTCTTAGCCCGTTGGGCACGTCCGGGCGTCCCACTTGTCGGAGCGCGAGATCGCTGAAGCAAAACAGGATATCCGGACGCGCCTGCAAGAGGCGGCGCCCGAGCAGCAGACGATCGACCATCCATTCGTCGTCGGAGTCGAGGAAGGCAACCAGCGGATTGCGCGCCTCGGCTATGCCGCGGTTTCGCGCTTTTCCCGCGCCGCCGTTGGGCGTGCGCACGTACCGGATCTTGTCGCCATACGACGCGATGACCTGGTCGGTCTCGTCGGTCGAACCGTCATCCACGACGATCACTTCGTCGCCGGGAGAGATCGCGGCGAGCACCGAATCCACCGCACGACGGATCATTCCCGCGCGGTTGTAAGTCGGTATGACGACACTTGCCTGCACGCGCTGACCTTACCGAACGCGATCAACCTTGTCCACGACGGGACGGCCTCCTCACCGTCGAGAAAAGCGGTCGAATCGCCAACCGTGATCCGCGCCGCTCGATCACTTCGCGACGCGCGCACGATCACTTCGCGACCCCGCCCTCGCGGCGCTTGCCGCGGCTCAACGTGCGAGCGCCGGGAACGACAGAAATAGCTGCGCCAGCCCGGCGGGCATTCCGCGCTCGATCGCGAGCCGGCGGAGATCGTAACAGTCGGCGCCGTTGCCGATTCGATTCGTTCCCGGGGTGGTCGTGAATCCCAGCTCGTAGCCAGCCGCGGCAACCGCCGTTCGCGCCGACGCGAGCATCTTGATCGACCGTCCCACCGGGTAGGCGATGGTGGTCACGGGCTCACCGAGACGCTCCTCCAACTGGGCGCGTGACTGGCGAAGCTCCGCCTCGAGCTCGGCAGGGGGCAACGTATTGAGCACGCGATGCCGATGCGTGTGCGAGCCCACACCCATGCCCGCCGCGCGGAGGGCTCTCACCTGCTCCCAGGTCATGAGCGACCGATCGGCGCGCTCGTTCCCTTCGGCATCCGACCAAGAAACCCCGCAAGCCTCGGCGACGCCAGCCAGGAATCGGTCGAGGTCTAGCCCATAGTAGTCCTTGACGACGAGATTGAGCTTTCGCGTCGCGAGCGCCTGCGCCGTCGGCGACGACAGATCGAGCGTCTCGATGCGCGGGTATTCGATGCGCGCGCTCGGGCGCGTGCTGCGGCGGACGAGCAGGCTGAGTTGTTCCCACCAGAACAGGCGGCGATCGGTGACGTGACCGGTGCTGATGAAGAACAGTCCCCGGATCCCGTGCTTGGCGAGGATCGGTAGCGCGTGATCGTGGTTGTCGAGGTAACCGTCGTCGAACGTCACCAGGACGCTGTCGCCGGGTAACGGGGGTCCGCCGCGGTGCGCGGCCAGCACCTCTTCGATACCGACCGGATGAAAGTGTCGGCGCAGGTAGGCCATCTGCTCGTCGAACTCTTGCGGAGTCGCGTCGATGAGATCGGGATCGAGCTCCCCGATGTCGCTCGGGTCGACCACGCGATGGTAAAGGACGACCGTCAGCTCGGCGCCGCGCCACAGTCCGAGCCGGCGCGCGGCCAGCGCGGCGCGCGGCACGCCCATGCGAGCGAGCACGGCGCCCGCGAGAACGACGCTCTGCCTCACGATGCGACGGCTCCAATCATACAGCTCATGCAGCCGTCACGATGGCACGCCGGAGCGGGCGCGATCAAGACCACACCACTCTCGGCGGGTGGTTACCGATAGCCGGGGCGTAAGGTGGGCTGCTCATCGGCCTTGGCGCTGCGCCAGCGCTGGGCGATGCGCGGATAGCCGACGGTGAACAGGCGATTGCCGTTGGTCGCGTCCCAGGCGCGCGCGATCACGCGCATCAGGACCACCGTCGCGAGGAAGTAGATCGACACGAAGATCACCGGTGGACGCGGCAGTAGAAATACGCCGACGTAGTACACGTAGAATTGCGCGACGAAGCACGCGAGCGACGTGCGGCCGAAGAGCGAGGCCCAGCGAATGAGCATTCTACCGACGGTCGTCTGTTCGATCGCCAGCAGGAACGAAAGCATCACCAGAGCGGCGCCGCCGTAGAACGCAAGGTAGGCCGGGCTCGGCGGCATCTTCTGCGTGAGGAACCCGAGGCTGACCAGGTGATCGGCGAAGCTCGCCGACCTGACGAGCTCGGCGGAGTGCGCGAACACCTCCTTGAGAAAGAGGCCGACGGAGATCGCCGCGAGCCCGGTCCAGAGCGCCGTGATCTGGAGGCGGCGGCGTTTGCCCTCCTCGTACAGGCGAGCAAACGTGCCGCCGAGCGCGCTCGCCATCAGATAGAGCCCCAACCAGGGGAGCGGCGGAAAATTGTAGGTCAACCCCTCGGGTCGCCACACACCGATCAGCACCACCTTCGCCCACCACGCCGGGCCGTCGGAGTCAGGCATCCAGAACATGAGCAGGATCCAGTAGGTGAACAGCAGGCCCGCGCCAACGAGGAGGCGTGCGCCCGGTCCCAGTCGCGTGATGAGGACCGAACCAACGATCAAGCAGAACCCGATCGTGTCGGTTATGAACAACACCCGCACGGCTTCGGACCAGGTGGGAGAGATCCAGATCATCGCCACCGTGAGCAGCGGATGTCCGACGAGCACGAGGAAGAGACCGCGATCGATCAATCGATCGCGGAGAGATCCGAAACGGTCGCTCCTGCCGTGATGGAGGATCCCCAGCATGAGACCGCTGATACACATGAACGCAGGCGACGCCATGCGCGTGAGCAGCAGCAGCGGGTGATGATGGTCGGTGCTCACGAATGGCCTGAAAAACGCGTCGCTGAAGTGCGCGAAGAAGACCAGCAGCATCGCCGTCCCGCGCGCGGCATCCACCGCTTCCATGCGTTTGGCCGCAGGCGCTGCGAGATCCGGGACCATCGGTGTGGCGAGTTTCGAGGAGGAATGCGACGCCGTCAACAGATCCGTCAATCGACGGAGACATACGTCCAGGCGATACATCCAAACGGGCGGCGGAACCGTAACGAAAGGTAACCTCGACAGCGGTGACATCGTGCCTGTCACGACCCTCGGATTGCAGGGATCGCGCTCCAAATCGGCCAGGCGAAGGTGAAACTAATTGACGGCTTGGTGGTCTTCCCTTTATTTCTCGAATCAGCAGCCGATAAAGCGCCTTCTAGGGGCAGGGCGAAGTCGGGCTTACCGCGATCGACCCAGTCAGGGATTTTCGAAAGGTTGGGTTCAAGCATGAGTTTCAAGGTCGCAACCAAGACACCGACAGTTCTGTCCGCAGCGCGTCGTCGCATGCTGTTGGGCTGGACCGACGCTCTACCGCTCGCGCTCGTGTGTATCGCGGGCGCCGGGGTAGGCCCGTCGTGCACGGCTACGCTTCAGGGCTTCTCTAGCAGCAACGGCGGCAATGGCGGGGGCGGCCCTGCTGGCAATGGCTCAGGCGTCGCCGGCGGCGGTGGCGCAAAGGCACGACCGGGCGCGGGTGGCGACGGCAGCCCGAGCAGCGCGGGCGGTGGGAGCGGTCCCACGAGCAACGGCGGCATGAGCGGCGGGGGCGTGAGCGGCGGACTGGGCGGTGGCGCCCCAGGCGGAGCGGGCGGCGACACGCCCCCCGGCAGCGGCGGAACCTTCACCGGCACGGGAACCACCGTGCAGGGGATCTTCATCCCCGCCACGCACCCGCGCCTGTTTTGGACGCCGGCGCGCCTTGCCGCGGCCAAGAAATGGTGGACGTCCAATTCGTTCACCCCGCGCAACGACGTGTATTCGGTCGCGGACCAGCTGTTCGCCTACATCGCGAGCGGCAACCAAACCTACTGCACCCAGGCCATCGGCTTTTCCATGGCCGTCGATCTGTCGGCGTGCGTGCCCAGCAAGGCGGGCTGCGATGAAGCGCGCTGGGACGGCGAGACCGCGATCCTGACCTACGACTGGTGCTATTCGGTGATGACCGACGCCCAGCGGACGACCTTCAAGACCAACTGGAACACCTGGCTCAACAACGTCAGGGCCCAGGACTGGGGCGGCGTCGGCATGTCCCAGAGCAACTACTATTGGGGCACGGTCCGCGACGAGATCGAGTGGGCCATCGCGAGCTACCAGGAGAACCAGACCGCGGCCGACGCGTTCCTGACCGACGCGATCACCACGCGCTACCTGAACGACTTCGTCCCGGCGACGCTGACCGCGGGACAGGCGATGGGCGGCCTCGGTCTCGAGGGCGGGCAGTACGGCCCCTACCTGAGCTACTACATGAGCGCGATCGTGCTCCCCTCGCTCGCGTCGTCGGGGCGCGACATGTGGACGGAGGCGACCCCGTTCTGGAAGGGCGCGGTCTTGAACCGCATCTACATGACGCCGATGCAGCCGACGGTGACCGTGAACAAACAGCGCGCGGGCTGGGAGGTGTTCCCGTTCGGCGACGACGAGACCTGGCAAGACGGCGCGCCTGCGACCGCCACCGAGAAGGGGACGTTCATGACCGCTGCCGCCGACCGGTGGAGCGGGTCGAACATCGGCCGTTGGGCCCAGCGCTGGCTCATGAACGTGAGCCCGAACGTCGACAAAGCTCTGGCATCGAGCGTGACCGCCGGCAGCCCGCAGGACTTTGCTTTCCTGCCCCTCGACTACTACGACGCGGGCCCGCGCTATCTCATGGGCCGCAACAACTGGACCACCGCCGCGACCACCTGGCTGTGGCAGATGGGCGACCACTACAGCGACGGCCACAACCACGACGACTGGGGCGGCTTCCAGATCAACCGTAAGGGCCGGTGGCTCACGCGCGAGACCGCCGGCTACACCGAGTCGGTCGCGGGCTTCGGCGGCACCGGAAGCGTGCCGCTCTACACGGCGCTCGGGCACAACGTGCCCATCATCAACGGCAACGGCGGCGTGCCGACGCGCGGATTCCCGCCCGCCAAGGGCCAGGAGGGCAGCTGGACCTCGTCGCCGGTCGTGCACCGGCTGGAGAGCAAGCCGGGATATTCCTACGGCGACGTCGATCTGACCGGCGCCTATCACTGTTGCGTGGGTGGGACGCAGAGCGGAGACAACGCCGCGGCCGTCCACGTCGAGCGCGAATACTGGTTCGTGCGCGATATCGAGACCACGGTCG
This sequence comes from uncultured Pseudomonadota bacterium, assembly GCA_963711305.1. Lineage (GTDB taxonomy): Bacteria > Myxococcota_A > Polyangia > Fen-1088 > Fen-1088 > DASRQZ01. The sequence continues at coordinate 854,935 of CAVQDT010000004.1, read as the reverse complement.
TGCTCGATCGCCTGCAGTCGGACACGGCGACTCGTTCGAAGACCTTCGTGGTCCACTGCGAGACGAACCCGGTGCTGGTCGACGCGACCCACGTCAACTGCGTCAACGGCGACCAGCAGCTGGCCATCACGACCTTGCTGCCGGCCACGCCTTCGTCGCGGATCGTGATCAACGAGAGCACGGGCGCATCGCCCCCTCCCCCGCCGCAGAACACGCAGTACCGCGTCGAGATCAACGACGCGCCCAACTCGACGACCAGCTACACGCTGCACGTGATGCAGGCGATGGACGCGACGGGCACGCGCCTCGCACCGACCGTCGTCGATTCGGCGCCCGGGCAGGCGACGACCGGCACCTTGACGGTGACCATCGACGCGAATCATCGCATCACGATCAACAAGGGCATGACCTCGACTGGCGGATCGATCGCCATCAACGGGACGACGACCAACCTGCGCGCCGACATCCAGGGGATGGCCCTCGATGCCACCGACATGCCGGTCTGGGGTCCCTGAGCGATCTAGCCCGAGGCGCGCCGCACCCCGGCAAATTTGTTGAGCGTCCGATCCTTTCTGGACTAGACTCCCCGGAGGTTTTTCACCGACCCGAGGGAGAGCGATCCTGAGCGCAGCGACTGTGGCCCGTTCGAGCTCCGGAGGCCATCGCTCAGCGGCCCCGGTGTGGTGTGCCTTTGCGGCGGCGGTGTTCGTCTGGCTGGGCGGGGGCGGAGCCCTGGCGCGCGCCGATGTGCTCTTCCATCTGCTGCCGGCGGTCGGCATCGGCGTCACCGACAACGCGGGAACCGCCTCCAGCACCGGGGATAAGGTCGCCGACGGGCTGGTCACCGCCAGTGTCGGAGCGGGCACCCAATACACGCGCGCTCTCTCGATCCACCACCTCGACGCCTCGGTGCTGTACACGAAGTACATCGAAGGTCACGGGCCATCGGCGTTGACCGCGATCCTGGCCTGGGCGTCTTTGTTCAAGCTGTCGTCGTCGATCGACCTCACCGTCGGTGCCCAGGGCAGCGTGGCCCGCGCGACGCCCATCGTCACGGTTGCGGACATCACCGCGGTGACGCCCAGCGCATACACGTCGAGCACTACGTACTACCTAACGACGACCGTGTCCCAAGGCCTCACGATCAAGCCGACGCCGCGCCAGATCTACGGCGAGTCGCTGGCCTTCAGCCAGGCGCGGACGCTCGACTCGCCGATGGCGGGCCTGCCGACGACGAACGCCCTCACCGGAAAGCTGAGCGGTGGCTGGCTGTCGGCACGCGACAGCTTCTTCATCGAGCCGATGGCGTCGGTCGCGTTCACCGACGGCACGACCGTGGCGCCGACGGCGATTCCGATAAACGGCCAGGTGATCTCGGCGGACGTCATGGCCCGCTGGCAACACGAGATCGGGGTGACCTGGACCAGCCAACTGGCCGCGGGACCGCTGGCGATCTACCAGAGCGATCGGGCCACGGCGTACAACTTCATGGCGCTGGCGGCGCTCAGCTATCACGAGCTGCCCTGGTTCGCGAGCGTGGGCGTGTCTCAGGCGCCGATCCCGAACCTCTACCTCGGCGCGGTGACCCTGAACGACGAGGCGAGCGCGCGCGCGGCGGTACCGCTGACGAGAAACCAGCTGGTGTTCCTCGCAGGTTTTGGTGGTTACACCTACGCGCGCCTGTCCGACACCGACGGACATTTCCATCACGCGTTCGACCTGATCACCGCGGGCGCGGCGCTGACGTCGCAATTTCGCAACCGGCCATTCGCGCTGTCACTGGTCTACACAATCAGCGATCAGCGCGGCGTGGCCACGACCACGCTGCCGGCAGTCGCCAGCATCGAGCGGCAAACCCTCATGCTCACGCTGACCGGCATCTTCTCGTGGGGACCGGGGACCCTGCCCCTCTTCCGCGGCGGCCTCGAAGGCGGCGGCCTCTAACGTTCACGTCAACGATCACGTCTCACGTCAACGTCAACGTCAACGTTCACGATCACGTCAACGATCACGGGTGCGGTCCCGTTCACGTGCACGTCAACGATCACGGGGGCGATCACGTTCACGGGTACGGGGTCCGGAAAAGGGCGTCGCGGCTCGCGAGGTTTGCCCTCTCCCTAACCAGCAAACGGGGGAGGGGATCGGAGGCCGGCCCGTACCCGTGAACGTGATCGCCCCCGTGATCGTTGACGTGCACGTGAACGGGACCGCACCCGTGGTCGTTGACGTGATCGTGAACGTTGACGTTGACGTGATCGTGAACGTTGACGGCGTCTATGCCTTGGCGACCGGGGGGGGCGGCAGCACATAGTCCCGGTACGCGCCGGGGTCGCCCGAGCGTCCCTCCATCGCCGCGATGGCGACGTTGTACATCTCGCGCGCGGTCAGGTAGTGCAGGCGCCAGTTCGTGCCGTCGTTGTAGCGGGTGGTGAGCTCCTCGTGCAGCATGCGGCCCCCTTCGCCGAGGAGCGCGGCCGCCTGCTTCTCCGGGGCGCCGTGGGTGTAAACCTTCACGAAGATCCACTCCGGCCGACCGACGATGTGGATGCCCTGGTTGACCCAGGTTCGAATGCGGTTGGGCGTCGGCGGATCGTGCGCCGTCACCGCCGCATTCTCGATGCGCGGTTTGGGCACGCGCCCCGGCCGCAGCGCGAGCGACAGCGGCCCCTCGACCATGAGGATGCGATCTTTGCGCACCTCTCCCACGCGCGCGGTCGTCCCGCTGTCGAAGGCGCGCCGGCGGGAGAGATCGCCGTCCGGCCAGTAGATCTGGTTCACCACCGGAGGCTGCGACTCGTCCGGCGCCGCCGGGAAAGTGAAATCGGCGTAGCAGCCAGTCTCGAACAACAGGGGTAGCTCGGCGTCGACGCCGCACCACTGACCATCCCGGCGCGCGTTCGCCAGGCACCAGTTGCCGTGAATGAACCCGTACCGCAGCCGGCCGTCGGGATCGCGCGACAGGTGGCCGTGAGCGGCATAGAGCCCGAGATAGTCGCCGATCATCTTGCGCAGCGACTCGGCGGTGTCGCCATTGTGGTGCACGTGCAGCTCCACTTCGCCGAGCCCGCGGCGCGCGAGATCGCCGAGCGAGTCCAGGTAGCCGGGCTCGTACTCCTCGCCCGGGAAGAAGAACGAATGCCGCGGCGGCCGCCCGTCGCTGTCGCGAAACCGCTCGACGAGCGCCGGGTACCCCTCCATCCAGGTGCGGACGCGCGCCGCGCCGATGGCTCGATCGCCGGTCCGCCACTGCGGCTCGTAGTGATCGCAGAAGGCGAACAGCAGGTGACGCGGACCGCTCGGACGCTTGCTGAGCCGGGCCTGCAAGCGCCAGCCGGCCGACTGGCCCAGCCAGCGCAGGTAGCCGGCGGTCCACGAGTGCAGGTTCTTCTCTTTCGCGTAGTCGACGGCCGCAGTCAGTTTGCTCAGCATGGCGATCTCTCTATTCGATGCGCGACACTACCACTCATTTGGCGCCGGGCTCGGACGCGCTCAGCGACGGCGCGGTCACGTAGCGCCCGATCGCGGCGTCGCGGATGGCCCACCAGGCGACATGGGGGTTCTTCTGTACGTACGCCAGCGCGTACGGGATCCAGGACACGCCGAACGGGATGTAGATCCGGACCGGCGCACCGACCTCGCGCGCCACCTTGAGCGCACCCTGCATCGGCAGGCCCAGCAAGAGCTCGAGCTCGCACGGCGTCCCGGCTCGGCGCAGGCGATGGAGCGCCTCGCGCGCGAGCGGGGGATCGTGGGAGGCGACCGCAACCTGACAGGCGCGGCCGGCCAGGCGATCGATCACCGCGAGGAAACCCTGGCGCGGATCGATGGCACCCGACGATGGATCGGCCCACTGTCCCTTGACCACGCGCACGCGCAGCCGGCCCTCGACGGCGCGCTCGACGTCGTCGCGGCTCCGTAGCCAGCGTCCGGGCAGCGTGCACCCGAGCTCCCACGCGACTCGGTCGCCGGGCGCCGTCGCCCTCGAGGAGAGCTGCGCGATTCTCTGGCGGGCGCCGTCGATCGCTCGGAAGGTCTCGTCCGCCTCCGCCGGGCTGTGCGAATCGAAATGGACGCCGATCCCAGCGACCGCGGCCTTGTCGACGATCTCGGCGACCAGCGACGGATCGAAACTCAGGGACGGCACCTTGATCGACAGGTAGGGACGGCCGTTCGCCGCCGCGACCGCGCCCGGCCCGGTCATCGCGGCCAGCGCCGCGAGGGAAGCGTCCGCGACGGCGCGCGGCGCTTCGGACTCGCCGTTGAAATAGCCGATGGTGCTGTTGCGGCCGAGGGCCGCGTGCCGCGCGCTGGACTTCATCGCGTGCGAGAGCTTGCTGCCCCGCCCGAACAGCGGGCCCGCAAGCCGGATCGCAAACCGCAACGACGCCCCCACCGCCCGGCGGAGGCGGCGTTTCATGCCTCTTTTTGCCGCAGCCGGCGCTCGATTCGCCGAATCATCCACTGACCCGCGTCCCGTCCAAGGGCAGCCATGCCGGCGGCGCTGAACGGATAGGCCCGCACGACGACGCAAGAACGCAGCGTCTTGGTCCAGGTATCGGTCCAGGGCGCCACCCCTCCCAGCATCTCGTAAGACAGCAATCCACGGGAGGCAGCATATCTCACCGAATGGAGCATCAACAGCGTCCCCGGCGAGCACTTGGAGACGCTCTCGTCGTGGCCGATCTTGAGCAGCCAGAACCGCTGATTGCACTCGAGCGCGATCTGCATGCCGACCGCCCTGCCGGCGATCCGCATGAAGACCATGCGCAGGATCCCCTTCTCGGCGGCGGCACGCGCGTAGAGGCGGAAGAAGCGAGCCCGCACCGGGTCGCACGCCAGCGCAGACCCCTCGGCGCCTTTCCAGCTCAGCGCCTCGACGGCCAGTGCCTCGTCGAGCAGGGGCTCGAGCTCGTCCAGCTTGGGCGATCGCACCTCGAAGACCAACGCGCCCAGCTTCTCGGCGTGTCGTTGCGCGCGGCGAAAATCGGAGCGCCGTCCGGAATTGAACCGCTGCTCGGGCTCGGCCCAGCTGGCGTCGAGGGTGATATAGGGACAGGGGTTGCTCGGCGCCGTGTGCACCACGCCGCGACCCGAGAACGACTTCGTCAGCGCGTCGACCGTCGGGGACTCCGCCGGCACGCGTTGAAACAGAAGTGGCAGAGGCTGGCGGGCGAGCTGGTCGGTCAGCGCCGAGAGAGCCTGCGGCGACGAATACACGAAGTCGGTCGGCTCGAAGAGCTCTCGCACACCCACGGATTCCAGCTGAGGGATCTTGCCGCCCGCTCGGACCAGAGACGCGATCGCCGCGCCGGGACCGCGGTTCGCGACAAAGGTCTGCAGCCGACTCTGCTCATGGAACGCATCGGCGCAGGCGCGGGCCCAGATGAAGTGCTGCGTGGGGCTGACCGCCCCTCCCTCTTCCGTCTGGGTCCAAAGTCCAGGAAGTCGATCCAACGACTCAGTAACGTCTTGTGTGACCGATCTTTCCTTACGACCTGGGGAGAAATGCGGAATCCAGCCACCCCGGCCCTCTCGTGCGACAGACCGATCCGCGGCGCGCGACGCGCCGTTGGCAACCGCGGGAGGGCTCATCGGCACCTCGTCGAGCGAGCGGCGTTCTCGGAAAGTTTCGCAGCGCTCGTTCCGGAACAGCCATGCTCGTAACGTGGCATGCTGAAATTGTAACAGGCCACCGCCCCCATCTGCGTGTTAATTGTCACGCCGTTCGTACGCCACACGACCAAGACGCGCCGCGTAGATATCCCCCGGGCAGACTGTTCGAGGCGCCCGCTCCTACTCGGCGCGCGCGCTCGGTGCCTGGGCGCTCGGCGCAGGAGGCCGCTGCTGTTGCGCGCGGGCCCGTCGCTCGCGCACGAACACCGCGCCGCGTTCGATCGCCTGGCAGGCGAGGTCGCGCAGCGGCGCGCGTCCCGCGCGCAGGTGCATCATCGGGCGAGACGCGGTCGCGAGCTGCATCTTGTACTGGCTGTCTCCGGGGAGAAAATCGTACTCGCTGCGCCCGGCCTGGATCGCGGCCCGGATGCTGTGCGCGTGCAACACGATCCCGGGACGCACACCCTTCGGCACGTCGAGCGTCCGACCGCCCTGATAGAAGAGCACCTTGTTGTCCCACACGATGTTGTAGGCCACCGCCACCGGCTCGCCCTTGACCGACAGCCACACCAGCTCGAGAGCATTCTGCTCGAGCAGGGCCGGCAGGACGGCGTCGTGAAAGCTCGAGAAGAGGCCGGACGCGAACACGCCGTCCTGGCCGGCCGCCTGCCAGCGCTGCTCGTGGAGCTTGACCAGGATCTTCTTCCCCTCGGAGAGGTTGGCGGTCGACGTCACGCGGCCGTACTCCGCGCCCGCCCCCGCCCATTTTTCGAAGTCGCGCAGCGATCGGTTGATGAGATAGCGGCCCGAGCCGGAGAGCCCGGCGAGAAACGCCTCCCACGTCGCGGGCAGGCGGATGTACGGCGACGGCGTCGGCGACTGTTCGGTGACGCTCATCCCCTGCGCGGCGAGAGAGCGGGCGATCGCCTTGTTGAGCGGCAATTCACCGTCGAGAGCCGGCAGCACGACCTCGTCGCAGGGGCCGAGAACGCCGCCAGTGATGGCCTTGGCCAGCGCTCCGGCGACCGCGTCCTCGTAGCCGCGCTCGGCGATCACGCCGACGTAGTCCGAGACGATCTCGTCCTCTTCTTTTTCGCCAGTCGCGAGGAGCTCGAGGCGGCGGAACGGGATCGCATTGCGGTACCAGCACAGGCGGTGCAGCAGCGGCGCGAGCCCGACCAACCTATCGCCGTCGTACAGCAGCGCGCTGGCGATGCGCCGTCCCTGCCGCGCGCCGAACACGCGCCACCAGGCCATCAGCCAGAGCGGAGCCTGGGTCGGCCGGTTGGATTCACTCCGCGCCAGCAGCGACGCCCAATCGGCGGCGTGCGCCGCCAGCGCCGCCTCGCTCGTGAGCGGCACGATCCGAAGCGCCTCGGCGCGCACCGTGCCGCTCACGTGTGCGTCTCCGACCCGCGCAGCCACTCGAATGTGCGTCGCATCCCCTCTTCCGTCGGCACCGACTGCTTCCAGCCGAGACCCTTGAGCTTGCTGTTGTCGAACGTGTTGCCGCCCCACGCGGTGGCGGACTTGTACGGCGTGAAGATCGCCGGCAGCTGCCCGTGCGACCAGCGGACGTAGCGCTCGAGCGCGATCGAAGCGAGCGACAGCGCGGGGTACGGCACCGAGATGCTGCGGATCGGCCGCACCTGCTTTTTGTACGCGTCCAGGTACTGCTTGCAGGTCGGCAAGTCGTCGTCGTGAACGTTGTAGACCTGTCCTGCGGCCGCCGTCGAGCGGCCCGGCGACCGCGATCGCCTCCGCGCAATTGTCGAGGAACGACAGAGGCAACAGGTTGCGGCCACCGAGGTGCAGGAAGAGGCCGAAGAGATTCAACCCCACGCGCGTCGAGAACGGGCCGGAGCCCGGCCCATAGATCACGCCGGGGCGCAGGACCACCAGGTCCTGGCCGTTCTTCGCCGCGATCTCGCGGCACAGGAGCTCCTGGCGCAGCTTCACGTGGCCGTAGAGATCGCGCTTCTCGGGCGCGGTCTCGAGCGGGGTCTGCTCGTCGACGCGCGCGCCGCGCGGGAGGCTCGCGACGCCGTACACGCTGAACGAGCTCACCAGCACCACCCTCGCCCGCCGACGCCCGATCGCCTCGAGCAGGTTCTTCGACGCGACCACGGTGTTGAGGAACATGTCGGCCGCGGCGCCGCGCAGCGAGGCAGCCAGATGGTAGACGATGTCGACGCTCTCGACCGCGCGCTCGGCGTCGGCGCGCGACGTGAGATTGGCCTGGATGTAGCGGACGCGCGCCTTCGGATGGCGCGCGGCCGCGGCGTCGATCCGGTCGCGGCGCGAGCCGGGACGCGCTGTGATGAGGATGTCGTCCTCGCCGTGGGCCAGCAGGCGCTCGACGAGCGAGCCGCCCAGGAAGCCGGTCGCGCCGGTGACCAGGATCTTCATCGGCGACTCCCGGAGGCGACCTGCGCGAACACCCGGTCCATCCACAGCGCGATGCGGAGCATGTCGCGGTAAGGGATGGGCAGCGGCGCGCCGTCGATGATCGAGTCGTAGAACATCGCGATCAGCCGGTTCATGCCGGAGAAGAACTGGAAGTCGCCGCGCGCGAAGCGCCGGGCGTTGTTCGCTGCCTCGCGAACCAGTTGCCCCGCCTGACCGAGCGGCGGCACCAGGCGGCCGATCGCAGACGGCAGCGTCGCGCCCGGCTCGAGCACGACGGTGCGCGAGACGTAGTCGACGTGCATGATGTTCTTCTCGCCGTAGACGCGCACGAAATGGGCCGCCGGCTTCACGTACGAGCTGAAGGTTCCGTAGGCCGTGACGCGGCGGCCGAGGATGGTGAGGCGCAGCTCGTCGTGCATCTCGTCGCGCACGTCGCCGAACCTGGATTCGCGGCGGCGCAGCGGAAAGGCGTGGATCGGCGGCTCCTCGTCATCGATGAACTCGACGAGCTTGTTGAGCAGGTGATCGATGTTGTTGTGGAACAGCTTGCCGGGCAGCGCGTGCACCCAGTGGCTGGGGTCGCCCATGATCGCGCTGCCGAACTGGCCGCCGATGCTGTAGCCGTACCAGCTCTCGACGTGCACGATGTCGCCGAGCACGCCCTCGGCCAGCAGGCGTCGCATCTCGAGCGCGGGCGGGTCGAAGAGGTACGTGTAGCCGATGGTGAGCTTCTTGCCCGACTTCTCGGCGGCCTCGACCACCGCCCTGGAATCGGCGTGATTCAGCGCCAGCGGCTTCTCGGCGTAGACGTGGCAGCCGGCCGCGAAGGCGGTGCGCGCCAGCGCCAGGTGCGACTGCGGCGGCGTCGTGATGTGAACGACGTCGGGGCGCTCTTTGTCGAGCATCGCCTCGTACGAATCGTAGAACGCCGGGATCCCGTAGCGTGTGGCCATCTGCTCGGCCATGAGGAGCTCGCGGTCGCAGATCGCGGTCACGCGGGCGCGCTCCGGCATCTTCTGGATCTCTTCGACGTGCCCGTCGGCGATCTTTCCGCAGCCGACGAGAGCAATCTTGAGAGGCGGAGTCATGAGCAGACGCGTTTTTTCCTCTGCCTGCCTCGGAAAGTCCAGCAGTAAGCGACGAACGCGCGCGCCGCCGCTCTCGGCGAGAGTGGCGGGCGCACCGACTCTTGGGTATGGTGATCGCCCCCGAGATGTCCCCGTCGCCGTCGCCGTCATCGTCATTTGCGGTGCCTTCGCAGCTTCCGCAATCCCCGCTCCGCGTCCTGGTCGTGACGGAGCTATTTCCCAACGCGATCGCGCCCACGTTTGCGGTCTACAACGGATTGCAGTGCACCGCGCTCTCCAAGCTCTGCGAGGTGCACGTCCAGGCGACGATCCCCTGGTTCCCGGGTGCGCGGATGTTCAACAAGACCTCGGCGGCCGCCCGCTTCGCCGACGTCCCGGCTGAAGAAGAGCGCGACGGGCTGCGCGTGCAGCACCCGCGGTTCTTCTTCATTCCCAAGATCGGGCAACCGCTGTCGCCGGCGCTCTACGCCGCGTCGCTGTGGCCGCAGGTCCGCCAGTTCCGCGGGCGCGTCGACGTCGTGCTCGGCTGCTGGGCCTTCCCCGATGGGCTGGCGGCCGTGATGCTGGCCAAGCTGCTGGGCGTGGCCGCGGCAGTCAAGGTGCACGGGTCGGATCTCAACGTGCTGCCCAAGGACCGAAAGCTGCGCGCGCTCATGTCCTGGGGGCTCCCCAAGGTGAACCGCCTCATCGCGGTGAGCCGCCCGCTCGGCGAGCGCGCCGTCGAGCTCGGGGTGCCGAGCGACCGCGTCGAGGTCGTCAAGAACGGGCTCGATCGCGACATCTTCCGACTGCGCGATCGGGCCGAGGCACGGCGCGAGCTCGGGCTCGACGCCGACAAGCGCTGGATCCTCTACGTAGGCCGCATCGACAAGGCCAAGGGCGTACTCGATCTGCTCGAAGCGTTCCGCGCGATCGCGCCCGCGCACCCCGATCTACGGCTGGCGATCGTCGGGGACGGCCCCGAGATGGACCAGTGCCAGCAGGCCGCCGCCGGGCTCGAGGGGCGCGTGTCGCTGCCGGGCAGCCGCGACATGCCGGCGGTCGCGCTGTGGATCGCCGCGTGCGACGTGCTCACGCTGCCGAGCTGGAACGAGGGCACGCCCAACGTGCTGCTCGAGGCCTTCGCCTGCGGGCGGCGGGTCGTGTCGACCTCGGTGGGCGGCATCCCCGACGTCGTCACGTCGCGCATGCTCGGCGAGCTGGTGGCGCCTCGCGACGTCCCGGCGCTGGGCGAGGCGCTGGCTCGCGTGGCCTACGAGCCCTACAACCCGCAGGATCTGGTCGACGCCGCGCCCTATAGCTGGCCGGAGAGCGCCGCCCGCCTGCGCGACGTGCTCCGCGACGCGGTCGCCCACCACGCGAAGTCGCGCGCCGTTGACTGAAACGGGCGCATTCTCGCCCTTTGTGACCCGGGCGCATTCGCGCCGTTTCTGAGTTATTTTTAGCGGGATGCTCTCGAATCTCCTGCCCGAGTCGCTGCGCCCGCGCCAGCTCCTCCGCCGAGGGATGGCGGTCGGACTGCCGCGAGATCTGTACATGGTGTCGGGACCGAAGGAGTCGCGCCACGTCTCCCTCACCTTCGACGACGGTCCCCACCCTGAGCACACGCCGGTGCTTCTCGATCGCCTGAAGGCGCTGGACATCCGCGCCACGTTCTTCCTGCTCGGGCGCAACGCCGAGCGCTACCCGGAGATCGTCCGTCGCGTCGCCGACGAGGGCCACGACGTCGGCCACCACTCGTATACGCACGGCGATCCGACGACGACGTCGGCGGCGGATCTGGTGAGCGAGGTCTGGCAGTCCCAGCGACTGCTCGAGCCGGTGGTTGGCCACCCGCCTCGGCTCTTCAGGCCCCCGCACGGGAAGGTCACGCTGTCGAAGACGCTGCGGCTGTGGGCGGCCGGTCAAACCATCGTGCTCTGGAACCAGGATCCAAAGGACTTCGCGTGCGGCTCCGCCGAGGCGCTGCGCTCCTGGTTCGCGGCGCAAACACTGGCCGGCGGCGACGTGATCCTCCTGCACGACGTCCATCCCTTTGCGGGCGCCGCGCTCGACGGGATCGCCGAGCGCGTGCGCGGCGCCGGCCTCGATTTTTGCCGCGTGTCCGACTGGCTGGGCGGCGCCCGTCACGAGCGCGAGCGCGCCAGCACCTCTTCGTAGAGCGCAAGGTAGGTCGCGATCATCTGCCGGTGATCGTAGCGTTCGACGACGTAAGCGCGCGCGCGACGCCCCATCTCGATCGCGGCCGCACGATCTGCCGCGAGCCGGGCCAGCCCCGCGCGCAGAGCTTCCTCGTCGTTGGGTGGCACCAGGGTCCCGCCCCAGCTGCGCATCACCGCCGGGATCCCACCCACCTCGGTCGCCACGACCGGCAGTGATACGGCCATCGCCTCGAGCAGCACCAGCGGCAACCCCTCGCTGACCGACGAGAGAACGAAAACGTCGAGCGCGGACAGCAGCCGCGGAACGTCGGGGCGCATCCCGGGCAGGTGCACCGACGCCTTGAACGGCAGCGTCGCCAGCAACGCTTCCAGCGCCGGTCGTTCGATCCCGTCTCCGACGAGCAGGAGGTGCAACGTGTCGCCGAGCAGCGGCGCAATCGCGCGCAGCAGGAGCGCGTAGTTCTTTTCCCAGACGAAGCGCCCCACCGACCCCACGACCCACGCATCTTCCGGGAGCGACATCTCCTTGCGCACCGCCGCCCGCGCCGCGGGATCGGCGCCAAACCGATCCGTATCGATGCCGTTCTCGACGACGCGCACGCCGTCGCGCGCCACCTCGCCGTGGCGGCGCGCGACCTCCGCGGCGTCGTCCGAGACCGCGACACAAGCGTCGAGGAACCTGGCGGCCAGCCTGCGCAACATGATCTCGCGCGGCTTGCCCACGAATCGTCCGTGGCGGGTGTGGACGGCGCGAGCGCGGGCCATGCGCGCCGCGGGGGCCGCGTACACCAGCGGCAACTGGTTGTGGGAGTGGACGACGTCGATTCCCGCCCTGCGAAAGAAAAGCCCCAGCCTCACCCACAGCGTCGGGTCGAAGCCCGGGCGCTTCGCGATTTGCACCGGCTTCACCCCCGCGGCGCGGAATTCGTCGCCGAGAGGACCGTCGGCCCCGGACGCGAGCGACACCGCGATGACTTCGTGGCCGAGCCGCACCTGGCCGGCCGCGAGATCGCGGGCCATCTTCTCCTGGCCGCCGACCTGGAACGACGTGAGAACGTGCGCGATCTTCAAGATGCAACCCTCGGGGGAGCCCTCAGAGGCCCCGCAGGCTAACCCCCCGTCGGACCGTCGTCAAAATCGAGCCCGCCGCATGCGATGGCGCGGTCGAGGAGATGGGGTACTATGTTGCGCGCTCAATTTCGGCGAGAGGAACTCGTCCTGGTGATCGCCTTGTTGCTGATGTCCAACTCAAAGCTCGCTCGCTCGCCGGAGGCCTGACAGGTGATCGCCAACGCCGATGAAGCGCCCGCCGATCGTCCCACGATCCTCTACTTCGGGAACGATTGGGCGGCCGAGAACCGCACGTCCAGCCACCACGTCGCGCGCTGGCTGGCCAAGCGCTATCGGGTGATCTACGTCGAGAGCCCCGGTCTGCGCGCGCCCAAGGGGACCGGGCGCGACCTGCGCAAGCTCGTGTCGAAGGTCGGGCTCGCGCTGCGCGGCCCGCGCGCGACGCCGGAAGGACTCCAGGTACAGACGCTGCTGCAGATCCCGCTGCACGGCTCACCGCTGGTCCGGCGCGCCAACCGCGAGCTGATGTTGCTGACGCTCAAGCTGCTCATGCGCATGCAGGGCGTGAAGAAGCCGATAACCTGGTTCGTGGTTCCGCACCTGGCATCGGTGGTCGGCCAGCTCGACGAACGGATGTCGGTCTACTACTGCATCGACGACTACGCGGCGCTGCCCGACGTCGACGTCGAGGCGGTTCGCGCCATGGACGAGACGCTGACCCGCAAGGCGAGCCTGGTCTTCGTCGCGTCGGCCACGCTGCTCGAGGCGAAGCGCGCGCTCAATCCCAACACCCACGTCAGCGCGCACGGCGTCGACTTCGATCACTTCGTCAAGGCGCAGGACCCGAAGCTCGAGGTACCGAGCGACGCCGCGAAGCTGCCAGGGCCGATCATCGGCTTCTTCGGGCTCATCGAGCGCTGGATCGAGCTCGACGCTGATCCGTACCTGGCGACCGAACGTCCCAGCTGGACCTTCCTGATGATCGGGCGCGTCGCCGTGCCCGACAGCGAGGTGCCGCGCCTGCCGAACATCCACTTCCTCGGGCAGCGCCCGTACAGTCGCTGCCCGCGTACGGCAAGGCGTTCACCGCCGCGATCATCCCCTACCATCTGACCCAGCAAGTGATAAATTCGAACCCGATCAAGCTGCGCGAGTACCTGGCGATGGGTAAGCCGATCGTGTCGGTGAGCACGCCCGAGATCGACAAGTTTCGCGACTATGTCGCCATCGCGCGATTCGCGCGAGGAGTATCTCGCAGCACCTCGACCGAGCAGTGACGCAGGGGCTGACGCCGGAGCAGATCGAGCGGCAGACCGCGCTGGCCGCGACGATGACCTGGGACGCCAATCTGAAAAAGGTTATGGCCCTGGTCGAGGAACAACTCGCAGGCGAGGAACCGAGCATGAGCCACAGCAAGCAACCACAACAGCGAGATCCGTTTCCGCGCCGGTCATGGTCGGCGCCGGTCACATCAGCGAGTTCCACGTCCAGGCGCTGCGCCGCATCCCCTTCGTCGAGATCGTCGGCGTTCACGATCTCGACCGCAGCAAGGCCGAGGCGCTGGGCGCGCGGTTCAACCTGCCGGTCTACGACTCGCTGCCTGCGCTACGCGCCGCGGGCGCCAACGTGATCCACGTGCTCACGCCGCCGCACACCCACGCGGCGGTCGCCACCCAGGCGCTGCGAGCGGGCTGCCACGTGTTCGTCGAGAAGCCGCTCGCGACCGACGTCGAGGCGTGCATCCGCTTGCGCGATCTCGCGCGCGAGAAGGGGCTGCAGGTCGGCGTCTCGCACTCGCTGCTCTACGATCCGCAGATCAAGGCGGCGCTCGAGCGGGTGCGCAGCGGCGCGCTCGGCGAGCTCGTCTCCGTCGACATCCTGCGCAGCTCGCTCTATCCGCCCGTACGCGGGCGGTCCGCTGCCGCCGCAGTACCGCACGGCGGGCTATCCGTTCCGCGATCTCGGCATCCACGGCCTCTACGTGATCGAGGCCTTCCTCGGCCCGATCGAGGAGCGTCGACGCCACCTGGCGGCCGGCGCAGCGGCGACCGCAACCTGGCCTTCGACGACTGGCGCGCGGTGGTGCGCTGCCAAACGGGGACGGGGTCAGATCCAGCTGTCGTTCGGCGTGCGCCCGCTGCAGCACCAGATCATCCTGCACGGCACCAAGGGCGTGATGCGCGCTCGACCTGTTCCTGATGTTCCAGGCGTCGCGCATGCCGGCCCCGCTGCCCAAGCCGGCCGAGCGCATCGTCAACGCGCTCACCGACTCGATCCAGCCGCTGGTCGACGTGCCGATGAACGTGATCGCCTTCGCGCGCAAGCAGACTCCGCCAGTACCACGGTGTGCAGGAGCTGATCATCGCGTTCTACGAGGCGCTGGCCGAGGGGCGCCGCCCGCCGGTCATCGCCGAGGACGCCATCAACGTGGTGCGCTGGACCGAGGAGGTGGCGCGCGCCGCCGACGAGGACGCCGCCGTGCGCGCCTCCAAGTTCCCGCTCACGCCCGAGGTGCCCTACCTGGTCACCGGCGCGTCGGGCGGCCTGGGCTCGGCGCTGGTCGAGCGGCTGCGCGCCGAGACGCGGCCGGTCCGCGTGATGGTGCGGCACCTGCCCGACCGCCCCGAGGACGGGCTCGACGGCGTCGAATACGTGCGCGGCAGATCTGGGCGATCCGGAGGCGGTCGACCGCGCGGTGCGCGGCGCGCGCTGCGTGTTCCACGTCGGCGCCGCGATGAAGGGCGGCTGGCTCGACCACCAGGGCGGCACGATCGAGGGGACGCGCAACGTGCTCGACGCCTGCCGGCGCCACGGCACGGCCAAGCTGGTCCACGTCGAGCTCGCTCTCGGTGATCGACTGGGCCGGCGCGGAGCCGCAGGCCACCGTCGACGAGAAGACTCCGTTCGAGGGCAACGCCGAGGAGCGCGGCTCGTACACGCGCGCCAAGCTCGAGGCCGAGAAGCTGGTGGCGGCCGAGGCGGCACGCGGTCTGCCGGCGGTGATCCTGCGCCCCGGACAGATCTTCGGGCGCCGGATCCCGCTCATGACCGGTGCGATCGCGCGCCGGGCTGCGGGCCGGTACCTGGTGCTCGGCGACGGCGAGATGCAGCTGCCGCTGGTCTACATCGACGACGTCGTCGACGCGCTGATGTTGGCCGCGAAGAGCGACCTCCACGGCGGTGAGGTCATCCAGATCGTCGACCCCGAGCCCTGGACCCAGAACCAGGTGCTGGGCGAGATGTGCGGGCCGTCGGCGCGCATCGTCCGCGTGCCGCGCCAGGTCGTCTTCGGGATGGGGCACGCCTCGGAGCTGGTGCTCGGTCTGCTGGGCAAGAAGTCGCCGCTCTCGCGCTACCGGCTGCGTTCGGCGCTGGCATTGCGGAGCTTCGCCAGCCTGCGGGCCGAGTCACTGCTCGGCTGGAAGCCGCGCGTCGGCGTACGGGACGGCATCCGGCGCGTGCGGGAGAGCCAGCCGTCGAGCTAGCCGGGCGGGTCGAGAAAGCGCCAGGAACGCGGGGACGCCAGGAAGTCCGGTCCCCTCCCCCGTCCCAGGGGGAGGGTTAGGGAGAGGGCGGGCCTTGCGAGGCGCTGCGCGCGCCGGCCCTCTCACCCGGGCTCCGGCCCAGCTCGCTCGCGGGTTGCATGCGGCTAGCGCCGCGCGCTCCGCGCATCCCGATTAGAATGGAGACCACATGCTGGACCAGTCCCCTCGCCCCTCGACTTCTTTCGCGTTGCTGCGAGGGATGCGGCCGAAGCAATGGATCAAGAACCTCCTCTTGTTCGCCGGCTTCGTCTACACGATCAACGAGCAGTGGCGCCCCTTCACCCCCGAGATGTGGCAGGCCTTCCGCCGCTCGGCCGCAGCCTTCCTTCTCTTCTCGCTGATATCGAGCGCCGTCTATCTCCTCAACGACGTGCTCGACGTCGAAAAGGACCGTAAGCACCCGACCAAGAGCAAGCGGCCGATCGCTTCGGGGGCTGCTCTCGCCCCGGACCGCGGTCGCGGTCGCGGTCGTGCTGATGCCGGTGTGCCTGGTCGCGAGCTACCTCCTGAGCCCGCCCTTCGCCGCCGTCGCCGCCGGCTACCTCGCCATGCAGTTCGGGTACATCTTCTCGCTCAAGGAGATGGTGCTGCTCGACGTCTTCGTGCTGGCGATCGGCTTCGTGATGCGCGCCGTCTCGGGCGCGGTGGTGATCGGCGCCGAGATCTCTCCCTGGCTCTACACGGTGACGCTGCTGGGCGCGCTCTTCCTGGGTCTCTGCAAGCGGCGCAACGAGCTGCTGGTGCTCGACACCGCTGCCGGCCAGCACCGGCGCAGATCCTGCAGATGTACACGCCCTCGTTGCTCGACAGCCTGACCAGCATCGCGGCGTCCTCGACCATCATGGCGTACTCGCTCTACACGTTCACGTCACCGCGGCTGCCGCGCGGCAACCTCATGATGCTGACGATCCCGTTCGTGATCTTCGGAATGTTCCGCTACCTCTACCTCGCCCACAGCCACAACGCCGGCGGCAGCCCCGAGGAGGTCTTCCTGCGCGATCGCCCGCTGATCGCGACCATCCTGCTGTGGATCGTGTGTACGGCGCTGATCCTCGGCCTGCGCCGTTAGATCACTCACGTCAACGTCGACAATCACGTCAACGACTCCGTTCACGATCACGACAACGATCACGGGGGCGCTCACGTTCACGGATCCACGTGTCCCCCGACCGCGGGCGAGGGTTAGGGCGCCGGCCGGAATGGCGTATGTGGTCTTTGATAGCTCTGTACCCGTGAACGTGATCGCCCCCGTGATCGTTGACGTGCACGTGAACGGGACCGCCCCCGTGATCGTTGTCGTGATCGTGAACGTTGACGTGATCGTTGACGTGATCGGCGTGGCTTCTGGCCCTAGTGTCGGTCCACCCAGATCGCTCCCAGCCACTTCGTTGCCGGGATGTGGCGCGCCAGTGACTCAACGGCCTCGATGCGCGCACGGCGCGCGACGACCACCAGCGCCACGCCGTCGCACAGGGACAGCGTAGACGGCGCGGTTCCGGGGGCGGCGAATCCGCCCAGGTTCACTAGCACGAAGCCGATCCCGCCGCGACGGAGCACGCCCAGGGTGTTCTGCAGCGCCGCCGCCGCCGCCTCGGCATCGTCCGCCGGCCGCGGCGTCACTTCGAGAACCCGCGGGCGCACCTCGCGCAGCCGCGATGAGGAAGGCTCCTCGCCTTCGGACTCCTCCTCGCGCTTCCAGGTCTGCCACTGATCCACGATGGAGACGTCCTGATCGACGAACCGCACGATCGCCGACGCCAACGTCGCCAGCAACGGCGCCATCCTCGGGGTCCGGCGCTTGTTGGTCTTGTCGCCCACCTCCCGCCCGGTCGGCAAGAGCCCGACCACGCGCACGCCCGCGCGCGACACGTGTCGCGCGACGCGGGCCGCGGTCACCTCCAGCGCTTCCGGGTCGGCGCCTGGCCACGTATAGCGATCCGGCTTCTCTCCCTTGGACTTGGCCAATTCCGGGTCCCGACCTCTCCGTCGCTGGAACCGAGCTTGCTGCCTAGAGGCTCCAGTACTGGATGCCGCGCTCCATCTTCGCCGGCGCGAAGACGCTCTTCACGTCGATGAAGCAGCCGTTGTCGCGCACCATGCCCAGGAGCTTCGGCCTGCCCGAGCTCGATGTACTCCTTGTGGCTGACCGCGACGATGAGCCCGTCGAGGTTCTTGTACTCCTCGAGCTGGTTCAGCGTCGAGGCCGTACTCGTGCTTGCGCCTCGGCGGCGTTGCCGCGACGGTCGTGGATGAGCGGCTCGATGCCGAACTCGCGCAGCTCGGCGAGGATGTCCGGCACCTTGCTGTTGCGCAGGTCGTTGCAGTCCTCCTTGAACGTCAGCCCGAGGACGCCGACGCGCGCGCCCTTCACCGGGAGGTCCGCGTTGATCGAGCATCTTGACGAGCCGCTGCGCGATGTAGCGGCCCGATGTTGTTGTTGATGCGGCGGCCGGCGAGGATCACCTCGGGCTGGTAGCCGAGCTGCTGCGCCTTCATCGTCAGGTAGTACGGGTCGACGCCGATGCAGTGACCGCCGACGAGGCCCGGGCGGAACTTGAGGAAGTTCCACTTCGTGCCGGCCGCCGCGAGCACGTCGGCGGTGCGGATGCCCATGCGGTCGAAGATGATCGCCAGCTCGTTCATCAGCGCGATGTTGAGATCGCGCTGGGTGTTCTCGATGACCTTGGCGGCCTCGGCGACCTTGATCGACGGCGCGCGGTGCACGCCGGCGTCGATGATCGCGCCGTAGGCGGCGGCGACGCGCTCGAGCGTCGCCGCGTCCTCGCCGGAGACGACCTTCATGATGCGCTCGAG
The DNA here is from genome assembly GCA_963711305.1 of uncultured Pseudomonadota bacterium. Classification (GTDB taxonomy): domain Bacteria; phylum Myxococcota_A; class Polyangia; order Fen-1088; family Fen-1088; genus DASRQZ01. The sequence continues at coordinate 836,233 of CAVQDT010000004.1, read as the reverse complement.
CGTGTGCTCCTTGTCGCCGGGGTTGATGCGCTCGGGCGAGTAGCCGAGCTTGAAGTCCTTGCCCTGCGTCAGGCCGGAGACCTTCGCGAGGATCGGGCCGCAGATCTCCTCGGTGACGCCCGGGTAGACCGTCGACTCGTAGACGACGACGGCGCCCTTCGTCAGCGCCCTTGCCGACGGTCTCCGACGCCTTCACGACCGGCGTCAGATCGGGGACGTTGTTCTCGTCGACCGGCGTCGGCACGGCGACGACGAAGAACGTCGACGCTCTTGAGGTCGGCGACGTCGCTCGTGATCTTCAGCGACGACTCCTTGAGCACGCTCTCCGGGACCTCCTGGTTCCGATCGAACCCGCGGCGAAGCTCCTCGACCTTCTCCTCGTTGACGTCGAAGCCGATCGCGCCCGGGAACTTCCGCGCGAAGGCCAGCGCCACGGGCAGGCCGACGTATCCGAGACCGATCACTGCGATCCGCTCTTGCATGTGTCGTGCTCCTCGGCCGGTGAGATTATCGCGTTTTTCGTCGCGCGTCGCGGGGCGCGCGCGCGCATAGGGTTCAGCCTCGCAAGTCCCTAGTGATGGGCATGAAAGGTCGAAGTGTACAGGGGGTCGAGCGCGGCGACACGCCGCAAGAGTGCCCCGCCCTCGTCGGATCGACCGGCCCCGAGCGCGATCATCGCCGCATGGTAGAGCGCGTGCGCGTCGGGTGCGCCCATCGCCAGTGCGGCCGTGCTCTCGCGCCGGGCGTCGTCGACGCGACCGGCGCGGAACAGCGCCCAGGCCAGCTGATCGCGAACCGCCGCCACGCCCGGCCGCAGCCGGCGATCCGCCTCGGCCCAGCGCAGCGCCGCGGGCGCGTCGCCGGAGACGTCGCAGTGGAAGGCGGCCAGCGCATGTAGATAGTGGACCTCGCCGCGCTCGACCGACCGGGTGTAGGCCGCCAGCGCCCGCTGGTACCAGGGCGCCGCCTCCGCCGGCCGTCCCAGGTAGGCGTAGAGCTCGCCCAGCGCCTGCGCGACCTCCGGGCTCGGCGTCTGGCCGGCGAGGCTCGCGTAGAGCGCCAGCGCCTCGGCGCCCTGCCCCCGCGCCGCTGCCAGCTCCGCGCGCCGCGCCTCGACCAGCCAGTACCCGCCGTAGGCGCGCGCGGCGCGCTCGTAGCGCAGCCCGGCCTCATCAAAGCGACCTCGCGCGAACGCGATGCGGCCGCGCTGCACCTCGAGCCAGGCGAACGTCCGCATGGCCTTGGCGTCCACGTCGTTCTCGGCCTCTGCGTACAGGCGATCCGCGCCGGAATCGTCGCCACGCAAGGTGCTGAGGCTCGCGAGTCGCGCCAGCACCTCCCAGCCGGCGTGCGCGGCGCGCGCCCGCGCGTAGAGCGCGCCGGCCTCGTCGAGCCGGCCGTCCTGCACGGCGAGATCCCCCTCGGTCGCGGCGACCAGCCACAGGTCTCGGTCGCGTACGCCGGCGAGCCAGCGGCGTGCGTCGGCCAGGCGATGCAGGTCCAGCGCCAGCATCGCCGCCAGTAGCGCGACCTGGTCCGACGCGCCGCCGGTCGCGGTCGCGGCGTCGATCAGGCGCGCTGCCTCCACGAGATCGGCGGGGTTGCCGGTCAGGCTCCCGCGCCGCTGCAGCCAGCCCGCGCGCCGGATCTGCGCCGCGGGCTCCAGCGCCCGACCGTCGCTGGCGGAGCCCTCGCGCTCGAGCGCCGCCCGATCCCGCTCGAAGTCGCTGGCCGGCGGCCGGCGCGGCGTCCGCCAGAGCACGACCGCCACCAACCCGAGCAGCGCGATCAGGACCCAGCGGCCGCGCGCACGCAACGCGCCCCCGCGCGCGCCCCAGCGGCTACCAGGGATCGGCCAGGTACGGGAAGTGATCGAGAAACTCCTTGTCGTTCTTCAGCGGATTGGGCGGCGTCTTGGGCTCGATCGGCACCTTGTCCCACAGCGACTGCTGGCTCAGCGTCTCGATGTTGACCTTGTGGCCGCCGACCTCGGCCGACATGTCGAGGAACAGCGACAGGAACCGCGTCGCGACCTGATCCTCGAGCCGGCGCCCGTACGGCCAGGTGCCGGTGGTGTCCATGTCGATCGGGCAGACGTTGGGGATGAAGATCTCGATCGGCCGCTTGAGCGGGATGTCGATCCCTTTCCGCTTCCACTTGTCGTCGGGCATGTTGAGCCGCTGGAAGATCACCTTCCTCACGCGCGGGAACGCTTCCAGCGTCGCGGCCAGGCCGGTGCCGTATTCCCGGTGCACCGAGATCGGCGAATTCGAATGGTCGAACGACGTCTTGAGGCCGAGCGCGCTGATCGACGGGCCAAAGCCCCAGCCCAGGTGCGCCAGTCGCGTGACGAAGCTGGGCGCCAGCGAGAAGTTGTAGGCGCCCAGCTGCTTCGAATCCTCGCGCTGGTTGAGCGCGGCATCGGCGAACGGCTGCCCGTCGGTGTCGACGAGCTTGTAGCGTTGCAGCTCGGCGTCCATCTCGCCCGGTTTCAGCGACAGGTCGGGCCGCTGGTTTCCGATTGCCGCCAGCACCATGCCGGCGAGTCCGCCACCGACGATCAGCAAGATCGCCACGATCCGCGTCGCCACCGCACTCGTACCCTTGGCGCCCCAGCTGCGCAGAATCAAGAACACCCCGAACAGGGCGGCCATCCCGGCGATGACCCACGGGTGCTCGAGCTAGAACGGCTGCTTCACACGCGGTCGGTCATCCGGAATGGTCTCGACCTTGGTCGCCGCCTTCAGCACCCAGCTCTCGCCCCAGGCGTTGACGATGCGGTCGGTGGCCGGCGACTTGGTCAGCGCCGCCAGCGGGAGCTCGAGGATGATGGCGTTGACGTTGCGTCCGGCCTGCGCGTCCTTGCCGCTGTAAACGAAGCGGAAATTGCCGTTGGCGTCCTTGTGATACTTGGTGCCGTTCCAGGTCAGCGGTCCCGGTGGCAGATCCAGCTTCACGCCCTGCCCGTGCAGCGGGAGCGCCGGGTTGAAGTTGAAGAGCGTGTTGCCCTCGAGCTCGATCAGCGTCTTGGGGATCTTGAGCTCGCGCGCTTCCTTCATCGCCAGCGGCACGTGATAGAACTGGGGCGCGTAGTTGATCGACCGGAAGAACCCGGGCAGGTCGTTGAAGAACGCGTCGTCGCGCCCGCCGACGAAGGCCTTGATCGCGAAGCCCCCCGGCGCCTGCAGCGTCGCTGGCTGATTGACGTCGATCGTCGCGTTGAAATCGCCGCCCGGCAACTTGAAGAACTGCAGCCGCGCCTTGCCCTGCCCGTCGACGTTGACCCGCACCTCCGAGGGCTTCAGTTGCGCGTACTTGTCCTTGAGCGCGTCGAAGTACTTGAGCATGCCCTCGAGCCCGTCGTCGTCCTTCAGGCCCGAATCGATCCGCGCGCCCGGTGACAGGAACACGCGGTACAGTAGATCGGGATCCAGCGTGCCCGCGCGCGGGACGGCGCCGAAGGTGAGCGCCACCACGACCCGCTCGCCGCTCGCGTCCTCGACCGGGAAGCCGTACAGGTCGTAGAGGTCGGCCGGCGACGGCGCGATGTCGGAGAAGATCGAATTCGCGCCGTTGGGGTCGTTGTGGTCGGCGGCGCGCGCCGGCGATGGCAACAACGCCAGCGTGAAAACGAGCGCCAGGGTGAGCGCGGTTGCCCCCGAAGCGATCGCGAGACGGGTCAATGGCTTGGCTGCTTTCATGGCGTCCTCTTTCGTCTTCGGATCATCGCCTTTGCTTGGACATCGCGGGGCGACGTGGTTAACGTGCGCGCGTGCGAGCGGCGGCGATTGTGAACGTGGTTGCATGGAGTGCTCTGGCGCTCCCAGCGTGTGGACCGAGCCTGGTGACCATGACGCCGGCAGCCCCCGAAAAGCCGACCGTGCAGATGCTCGACCTCGGCATCGCCAACGCATACCTGATCTACGGTCGGCGGCCCATCTTGTTCGATTCGGGAACCGAGGGTGAATCGAAGACCCTGACCAAAGATCTCGACCGCCTGGGCATCAAGCCCGGCGACCTGGCGCTGATCGTGCTCAGCCACGGCCACGCCGATCACGCGGGCGGCGCCGGCGTCGTGCGCGACCGCTGGCACGCGCCCATCGTCGTGGGCAAGGGCGACGTCGAGATGCTGCACAACGGCCGCAATCGCAAGCTGCAGCCGATGTCGTTCACCGCCCGCCTCCTGCGCCCGTTCATCGACGCCACCTTCAAACCGTACAACCCGGACATCGAAGTCACCGCAACGATGGATCTGGCCGTGTACGGCGTCGCGGGACGGATCATCCCCGCGCCCGGGCATACACCGGGCTCGCAAGTCCTGCTCCTCGCCGACGGAGACGCCTTCATGGGCGACCTGCTGCTCGGCGGTTATCTCGGCGGAGCGATGTTCTCCAGCTCTCCGGGCACGCACTACTATCACGACGATCGCCCCGCGGCCGAAGCGCAGATCTGCGTGGCGATCCGCGCCGGCGCGCGCCACCTCTACCTGGGTCACGGCGGTCCGGTCAGCGCCGAGGACGCCTGGAAGAAGTTCTGCGGCGGGCAGGGCCCCCTGCCGCAGGTCGCGCTCCGCCAGGAACCCTCCGAGGGTTCCCACTAGAACGTCCTCAAAAAGGCGATGAGCGCGCGCTTGTCGTCGTCGGTCAGCGGCGGCTCCTCCTTGAAATAGGAGGTCCCGAAGTAGTGCCCCCGGTTGGAGACGAAGTCTGGGCACTTGCTCAGCTCCAGGAGCGGCTCCACGAGGTTGGCGAAGGTGTGTTGCTGCTCCTCCGTGCCCGCGCCCTTGGGCAGCGCCTTCAGGTCGTGCTTCGCCTTGAGCAGCAGCGCCAGCACCTTCTTCTCGTGTGCCAGCCGCGCGCCGAGATCGTCGGACTCTGAGACCATCTCGAGGTTGGCGAGCAGGTTCACCGGCGTTCCGGCCGGAATGGGCCCGATCTCGACGCCCTCCTCGCTGGCGAGCCAGGGCGCGATCCCCGCCAGCGGGCCCAGCAGCGGCCTCACCCAGTCGGGCAGGAAGCCGGCCGGCACGCGCAGGTAGCTGGCGGTGGTGGTCCGGTCGATCACGCCCGGCACTTTGTCACCCAGCACCGCATCCTTCTTGCGCTTCTCCGGCCACAGGAGCTGCTCGATCGAGCTCTCGAACGACGCCATGCGCGCGTCGACCGAGGGGCTCGGGTTGAAGTCGCCGACGCTGTTGTTCAGCAGGAACGGCGCGGTCGACCAGACGCTGATCAGCGACGCCGGCCGCGTGTAGCCACGCCCGCCCGCCGGCATCACGTACGGGCGCGGCGCGCCGGTGATCGGATGGTGCACTGTGATCGTACCCACCGACGGCAGGTCCTTGTAGGACTGCGCCGAGAAGTTGTCCCAGATGTTGTTGGCCAGCGCGTTGGTCGCGAGCGGGCTGCACGCGTTGGTCTCGAGCAGCGTCACCGGCACGCGCAGCTCGGTCGACAGGAAGTTGCCGGCCAGGAAGTCGTCGGCCTTCACGATGTCGCGCATCTTCTTCTTGAAGTCGTCGGTCTTGGTCGACGCCCAGTAGCGGTTCCAGCAGTCGAGGTACTGCGCCGGCGGGCAGCTCGCGAAGTCGACCACCGGCGGCGGCGCCTTGCTCGAGTGGCAGCGCGCACAGCGCTCCGCGAACACCTCCTTGCCGCGCGGGAGCTTGGCGGCGTCCTTGGCCAGATACTTGTCGCCGCCGGGCGCGTCTTTCAAATGGTGCGCGGTTGCGCTCTTGAGGAAGAACAGCGCCAGCGCGGGCGTCTGCGCCTCGGTCGCCTCCCAGTAGGCCGAGTTCTGGCGCGCGACCGCGATCTCGATCGGCGACGGCCGCTTGCCGCCGACCAGCGCGTTGAAGTGCAGCAACCACTCCTCGCTGAAGAGGCCGATGTTCAGGAACACGCGATTGAGCGCGCCGAGCGCGCCGACGGAATCGGAGCCGTCCTTGAGCACGCGCGGCGACCAGACCGTCGCGGGCGGCTGATAGAACGCCGTGAGCGGCCCATCCTTGACGTAGTCGTTGAACTGCTTGTTGTTGAGGCCGCCGCCCGCCAGCGTCTCCTTGCCGGTGCGCTTGGCGACCTCCAGCCGCGCGCCCAGCTCGTAGACCGCGTTCATCGTGCGCGGGTTGTTGATGTAGTCGGTCGACACCAGCGACGTGTCGAGCGAGCCCGGCCGCGCGGTGTGGAACAGCTGGTAGGGGAAGCTGGTCTCGTCGGCCTCCCAGGCGAAGATGCGGTCGACCCAGAAGTACTGCGCGCCGACGTTGGAGCTGAGGTCGGCCCAGGCCGGCTTCTCCGCGTCGGCGGGCGGATGGATCGGGCTCGGGCCGACGTGACAGAAGCCGCACGACATGCCGACCCGGTACGGCTTCACCAGATCCTTCGAGAGGTAATAGCTCGGGTCTTCGTAGAATCGCTTGGCGTCCCACTTCTTCGCCGCCGCCTCGTCGAAGTCCGGGTTCGGGAACAGGCGCATGCCGACAATGCCGGTCGCCCACCCGTAGAACGACCCGAGCGGCAGGTTCTTCCCGCGCGCGCCGATGGCCACGCCGGGATACTTCTGTTCGTTCTCGAACGGATCAGGCGGGCAATCGGTGCGCCGGTGATCGAGCCACAGGCCGAAACGAGCCGGGTCGGGACCGGTCGCCTTCTCGAAGCACGGCTCATTGACCAGGCCCAGGTAGTTCCAGCGATTGTCGCGGTTGCGCTTTCAACCCGGGATGCGACGACAACGTCTTCAGGAAGTCGAGCGTGCCGTTGCTCTTGCGCGAGATCGTGTCCCAGAACCGATCGTTGCCACCGCTCCAGACGATCCACGAATTGCGACCCTTGATCTCGTCCGGCGTGAGCGCGACCGCGCCGTCCATGTCGTGGAAGTAGTCCTCGTCGGCGGCGGGCAGCGACGCCACCGTCCGGTTCGCCGTGCGCGCCTCGTCGAGCACCTGGCCGGGCTGGGGCGACCGCTTGCAACCGACGCCGGAGACGAGCACGAGCGACAGAGACGTGACGCCGATGGCAGACGCCATCATGGCCGCGACGGACTTCGTTAGCGGGCTTGCGCTTCGCTGGATCGTCGTCCGCATCGTCGTCTGTCTCCTCTGCATGTCGCGGTGGGCCCTCTGTGCGCGCCAGCCTGCGCAGGCGCCAGCCTGTATAACCGACAGCAAGCAACGCAGACACAGGTCGGCGCGAGTGTGTGCTCTCCGCCTTTGGGCTGTCAACAATCAACAACGCGCGATCGGGGATCGTCTTCTCGTTCGCGCGAGCGGGCACAAATAAGTTGCGCAACGAATTGCGGGCTTGTTACGGTGGCCGCGCGGGCGGCGTGGGAATAACCATTGTTCCGTGCGTTCAACCGGGAACTCCCGCACCCTTGAGCAAGCGCATCAGAAAGGTCCATTCATGACGGACGGCTGGTTGATCGGCGCGGTGGCCGCGGTCATCGTGTCGGGAGCCCTGGCGATCGCCGGCATCGAGCGCGGCGTCCCCTGGCTCACTCGAATCTTCAAACCGCTGGCGACGATTCTGTTGCTGGTCGTGGTCGGCTGGCCGCACTCGTCGTTCGCCAAGCTGGTCGTCGCCGGGATCCTGCTGTCGCTGGTCGGTGACGTGGCGCTGCTATCCGACAGTGAACCCGCCTTCATGGTCGGTCTGGTCGGGTTCCTCGCGGCACATGTGCTCTACATCATCGCCAACCTGAGCGTCGCGGTCTGGTCGCCGCTGCCGATCGTCGTTGGGATCGTGATTCTGGCGTCGACGATGGTCCTGCTGCGCTACGTGCGCCCGTCGGCGCTGCCGCTGCGGATCGCGACCATCATCTATGGCACGGCGATCAGCACGATGGTGGTCAGCGCGTGGGCCACGGTCGGCGGCCACCTCGGCTGGGCGCCGTTCGCCGCGGGCGGTGCGGTGTTGTTCTACATCTCCGACTCGAGCCTCGCGCTGGATCGCTTCCACAAGAAGATTCCCCACGTCGCCTATCTCGCGCTCGGGGTCTACTGGCTCGGTCAGATCGGGATCGCGATCGCCGCGCGCGGGCCGGTGCAGTGATGGCCCCGTCGCAGCCACGCGTCGACGGCCCCTCGTACGACTACATCGTCGTCGGCTCGGGCGCCGGCGGCGGGCCGGTCGCCGCGGCGCTGGCGCGCGCCGGCTTCCAGGTGTTGTTGCTCGAGGCGGGCTCCGATCGCGGCGCGGAGATGGTCTACCAGGTGCCGGTGTTCCACGGCCTGTCGACCGAGGACGAGGCCATGCGCTGGGACTACTTCGTTCAGCACTACGAAGATCCCGCGCGCCAGCACGCCGACTCGAAGTACTCCACCGCGCACGGGGGCGTCCTCTACCCGCGCGCCGGCACGCTGGGCGGCTGCACCGCGCACAACGCGATGATCACCGTCTATCCGCACAACAGCGACTGGGACGGCATCGCCGAGGCGACCGGCGACAAATCCTGGCGCGCGAGCGAGATGCGCCGTTATTTCGAGCGCCTCGAACGCTGCGACTACTTGCTCGAGCCCGGCAAGTACCCGAAGAACTTCTGGCGCAAGCTGGCGCTCTTCATCCTGCGTGGCTTCGGAGCCGCGTCCAGGGCCAACCCCAGCCGCCACGGCTTCGGCGGCTGGCTGCACACCAACCTGGCCGATCCGCTGCTGGTGATTCACGACGATGAGCTGGTCGGCATCATCGAGGCGGCCGCCAAGGCGGCAGGCGCCCTGGCGGTCTTCGGCGCGAAGGGCATCCTCAACAAGCTGCGCCTCATCTGGCAGTCGATCTGGCGCGGGCAGGACGCGTACGAGCGCGCGAAGTCGCTGGTCGATCCCAACGACTGGCGCAACGTCGCGCGCAGCAGCGAGGGAATCGCGCTCATCCCGCTGGCGACGCGGAACGGCCAGCGCAACGGCACGCGCGAAAACATCCAGGCCGCACAGCAGGAGGGCCACGCGCTGACCGTCGAGCTCGAGGCGCTGGCGACGCGCGTGCTGTTCGACGACGGCAACATCGCGATCGGCGTCGAGTACACCAAGGGGCGCAGCCTGTACCGTGCCGACCCGCGCGCGGCGCCGGCCAGCGCCGCCGCGCCGGCCGGTGAAAGGCGCGTCGCCTACGCGCGGCGCGAGGTGATCCTGGCCGCGGGCTCGTTCAACACGCCCCAGCTCCTGATGCTGTCGGGCATCGGTCCCACCGACGAGCTGCAGCGGCACGGCATCACACCGCGCGTGTCCCTGCCCGGCGTGGGACGCAACCTGCAGGATCGGTACGAGGTCGCGGTGATCAGCGACCTCAAGAAGAACTTTCAGATCCTCGCCGACGCCACGTTCGACCCGGTCAAGGGCGACAAGCTGCTCGACGAGTGGAAGGCGTCGAAGCGCGGGCTCTACACCAGCAACGGCGCGATCCTGGGGATCGTCATGCGCTCGAAGCCCGAGCGCAAAGAGCCCGATCTGTTCGTCTTCGGATTGCCCGGCTTCTTCAAGGGATACTTTCCCGGCTACAGCAAGGCGTTCTTCACCGACGATCAGCCGACCACCGTCGCGGCCAACAAGGGTGAGCACCTGGACGAGACCAAGAAGTGCCGCTTCACCTGGGCGGTCTTGAAGGCGCACACCAACAACACCGCGGGCTTCGTGAGGCTGCGCAGCGCCGATCCGCGCGACACGCCGGAGATCAACTTCAAGTACTTCGACGAGGGCAATGACGCCGCCCAGGAGGATCTCGACTCGGTGGTCGAAGGGGTGAACTTCGTACGCCGCATGTCAGAGCACACCGAGATGTTCACCAGGAGCGAGCTCCTGCCCGGCAAGGACATGTCGAACCCCGAGGCCCTGCGCACGTTCATCAAGGACGAGGCCTGGGGCCACCACGCGTGCGGCACCTGCAAGATGGGGCCGGCGAGCGATCCGATGGCGGTGGTCGACTCGGCCTTCCGCGTTCACAAGACCCAGCGGCTGCGCGTGGTCGACGCATCGATCTTCCCGCGCATCCCCGGGTTCTTCATCGTGACGCCGATCTACATGATCAGCGAGAAGGCAGCCGACGTGATCCTCGCCGACGCCAAGGCGATGGAGCCCCGAAGCACCGGCACCGCCACGCCCGGACGAACGACCCCCGGCGCACGCGCCGCCGAATAGCCTATCGGATGCGCCGGGCGTCGCCTCTGGCAACGCCTGCCCCCTCCCTAGCCTCCCCCGCGGCGGACCACAGGAGAACGGAACGGATCTTCAACGAGTCACCCTCTCCCGTCTTCGGGAGAGGGCCGGGCAGAGGGCAGGCCTTGCGAGAGGCGAGGCTCGATTGATGCGCCTGGCGCAACAGTGTGGCCCGGATCTGGCCCTGGCGGCCGGCGCGGCGCCTGCCCATACTGATCGTCGCAATGGCCAACGACAAGAACTCCGACTCGCCGCGCGGCGATCGTCGCGGGCGGCCTGGGCGTCGGCGCCGCCAGCCTGGCGGCGCTGCACGGGCGCGGCGGCGGGCATGGCGGCAACCACGACCCGGGCGCCGGCAACGGCGCGGGACCGTCGCAGCCGGGGGAGCCGCGGCCGGCGACGTCGCGCATGCCGGTGGTCTACCTGCCCTCACGGCGGCGGTCCCTGGCCGTTCGTCGATCTCGGCTTCGATCCGAAAGAGATGGCGCCGCTCGCCGACTACCTGCGCTCGGTGGCGGCAGTGCCGCGCCAGCCGCCCAAGGCGTTGCTGGTCGTGTCGGCGCACTGGGAAGAAGACGTGCCGACGGTGATGACCGCGGCGCGCCCGCCGATGCTCTACGACTACTACGGCTTTCCGCCCGAGTCGTACCAGATCACCTGGCCAGCGCCGGGCGATCCCGCGCTGGCGGCGCGCGTGCGGCAGCTGCTGGGCGCGGCCGGCATCGACAGCGCCGAGGACGCCAAGCGCGGCTTCGATCACGGTACGTTCGTGCCGCTCAAGCTCGCCTACCCCGACGCCGACGTGCCGGCGGTGCAGCTGTCGCTTCGCCGCGGGCTGGATCCCGAGCAGCACCTGGCGATCGGCCGCGCGCTCGCGCCGCTGCGCGACGAAGGCGTGTTCATCGTCGGCAGCGGCATGTCGTTCCACAACCTGCGCGCGTTCCGCGATCCGCGCGCGCGCCCGATCTCCGAGGAGTTCGACGCCTGGCTGCGGGAAAGCCTCGTCCTGCCCCAGGGGCCGCGCGACGGCCGCCTCGTCGACTGGGCGCTCGCGCCGCAAGCGCGCCTATGCCACCCGCGCGAGGAGCACCTCTTGCCGCTGATGGTCGTCGCGGGCGCCGCGGGCGCCGATCGCGGCACCGTCGGCTACGGGAGCGTCGCGATGGGCGTGCGCCTGTCCAGCTATCACTTTGGCTAAAAAGTCCGGCGGTTCCGTCGCGGAGTACGATCCGCAGCTGGCGCAGCTCTTCGACGAGCCGCCGGTGGGCGAGCAGTGGCTGCACGAGATCAAGCTCGACGGCTACCGCATCGGCTGCCTGATCGAGCGCGGGCGCGTCACGCTGCTCAGCCGGCGCAACAACGAGTGGACCGACAACTTTCCCGAGGTGGTCGCCGGCGCGAAGAAGCTCGGCGTCGAGAGCGCGCTGTTCGACGGCGAGGTCGCCGCGCTCTTGCCCGACGGGCGTACCAGCTTTCAGGCGATGCAACGGGGCTGGAGCGGCGCCCGTCCCGAGATCGTCTACTTCGTGTTCGACATCCTGCAGCTCGACGGCGACGATCTGACCGCGCTGCCGCTGGAGCAACGCAAGGAGCGTCTGCGGGCGGCGCTGGGCGCGCATCCGCCACGGGGCTGGCGCTACGTCGACCACGTCGACGGCAACGGCGATCGGGTGTTCGCGCAGGCGTGCGAGATGCGCCTCGAAGGGATCGTGTCCAAGGACCGCGCGTCGCCCTACCGTCGCGGCGCGCGCAACGCGAGCTGGCGCAAGATCAAGTGCCTGCTACGGCAGGAGTTCGTGGTCGGCGGCTTCGAAGATTCGATCGTGGGCGGGCTCGGCGCGCTGCTGCTCGGCACCTACGACGACGCCGGCCGTCTGGTCTACGCCGGCAAGGTCGGCACGGGCTTCCAGCGCATGGCCGCAGAGCTCTACGCCGCGTGCAAGAAGCTCGCGCGCGCGACCACGCCCTTCGACGAGAACCTGCCGACGGGACGCCTGATCGCGAACGCGCACTGGATGAACCCGACGATGGTCGTCGAGGTCGCCTTCGTCGAATGGACCGAGGGCGGCCACATCCGCCACCCGTCATTCCAGGGCCTGCGCGAAGACAAGGACGCGCGCCAGGTCGTGCGCGAGCGAGCGGCGAAGGCGGTGCCGGGTGGAAGCGCAACGCGCGAAGCGTCGACGCGCGAAGGAGTGACGCGCGCGCGGTAACCGCGCAAGGTCTGCCCCTCTAGGGAGAGGGGTCCGTCACAACCCGTCACGGCTTCGCCGCCGCCATGGGCGCGCTCCGCTCCGCCAGCCAGTCCGCGAAGCGCGCGCTCCAGCCGTTGGCGGGGCCGGGGCGCAGCGCGAAGCCGTGGCCGACGCCGGCGTAGACGTGCAGCTCGACCGGGACGCCGGCGGCGCGGAACGCGAGGTAGGCGCGCGCGACCCCTTCGGCGATGTCGGGGCGATCGTCGACACCGGCGACGATGAACGCGGGCGGCGAATCCTTGGCAGGCACGATGTTCGCCGATGCGCCGGGATAGATCAGCGCCTGGAACGCCGGCCGCGCGCCCTGCCGCTCGATCGGATCGGCGCTGCCGGGGTTTCCCGCGATCGCCTCCGCGCATCGCCGCCAGCGCCGCGAGCTCGCCGCCCGCCGAGAACCCCATCACGCCGACGCGCGCCGGATCGATCCGCCAGGCGGCGGCGCGACCACGCACCATGCGAAGCGCGCGCTGCACGTCCTGCAGCGACTCGACGTCGACCCGATAGGTCGAGCCAGCCTCGCGCGCCAAGCGGTACTTGAGCACGAACGCGGCGATCCCGTGCGCGGCGAGCCAGCGCGCGACGGTGTAGCCCTCTTTCTCGACGACGAGGACGCGGTGGCCGCCGCCCGGCAACACCACGACGCCGGCGCCGGTCGCGTGCGCCGCCTCGGGCAGGAAGACCGTCAGTGACGGGTTGTGGACGCCGGCGATGTTGCCGCCGACCGGCGTCTCCGGCAGATCCTTCTTCGCTTCCGAGCCCGGCGCACCCGCCGGCCAGAGCGAAACGACCGGCGCGTCGCGCGGCACCCACCGGTGCGCGGCGGATCGGCCGCGCGCGCCGCGCCGCTCGCAATCGCGATCAGCGCAACGACGACGACCAGAGCGCGCGCGAACATCTGCGTCCCGTGATCAGCGATGACCGTGGCCTCCCCCGCCGCGGAAGCTGCGACCACCGCCCGGCGACGAGAAATGCGGCGCGGGCGCAGGCGCAGGCGCGGACGCACGCTGGGGCTGGTCGGCGGCGTGCCGCGGAGCCCGCCTCCCGCGGGCGGCGAGCCGCGCCACCCGCCACCGCCCGGCGGCGAGCCGCGCAGGCCCCCGCTCATCACTGGCCGCCCATGCCACGCGCCCCCGGGCCCACGCGCGGGCGGATAGTAGTAGTGACGGAAGACCGGCGGGTACGGGCGATGGTACGGAAAGAACGGGCCGTACCACCAGCCGAACCCGAAACCGAGACCGACCGCGACGTACGGCGGGTAAGGCTCGTACGAGCCGGCGGCGCCCTCGAAACGCTGGAATGGCGTTCGACCGGGGATGATCTGCCCCGCCGCGTCCACCTGCCAGTCGAGCGAGAACCCGCCCAGGTTCATCGGCTGATCGAACGGCGCCGGCAGCGCGTAGTAGAGGTCGAACACGCGCACCTGTCCCGGCGGAACCTGGTACACCGGACCGACGCCGGCGTCGGTGTTCAGGAACGACGGACCGACCGGTGGGTGCCCGGCGTAGGTGAGCGCCTGCATGCGTCCGTCGACACTCCAGAGCATCTGGCTGCCGTTCGAGACCGCGAGCCGCGCATGCAGCAACGTGCTTGGGCGCGCCCGGACCGAGATCGATGTCGGTGAAACCGAACGACGTGACGTACGCCTCACCCTGCGGCACCGTCGGTGGAATCGGGTAGCGCATCGCGGGACCGCCAGCGGCCCCCGGCCCGACCGGCACGTAGAGAAAGTCGTGGGCACAACCCGACAGCAACGACAGCCCGCCCAACCCGAGCGCAGCGAGGGCGACTTTGAGCGCAGCGACGGCGGCTTTCATGAGCGGCCTCCTTCGTCGCAACAGAGCATGAGCCGCAATCGTACCTGACGCCAGCCCCTGGCGGTGCCCTCGAAAATCCGCGGGGTCGGGCTGGTTTTTCGAGACGCCGGCGCTCCTGCGCGCCGCGAGATCGCGACGAGATGCGCAACCTGGAACGGCATCCCGCATTGCCTTTGAGTTGAATCATGCCGACGTCGACCGCCTAGTGTGCTCGCCAACTCATCCATGATCCGCCGCCTCGCTGCAACCGCTTCTGGCGCCGACCCTGCTGCTCGGGCTCGCGGTCGGCTGCTCGTCGACAGAGAAGCCGATCACGACGGTCGCGGGCGGCGCGCCAGGCAGCGGCGGCGCGACCGGCAGCGGCGGCACCGCCGGGGGCGACGCGTGCGCGGCGCTCACGGCGGCGTACGCCACCGCGTTCCAGGCCGCCCTCGCCTGCAATCCGAGCCTCGGCGCCACCCAGTGCGCCAAGTGGGCGAGCCCGTCGTTGCCATGCGGAGGTGGGTGCGAGAGCCACGTGAACGACACCACCGAGCTCGACCGGATTCGCGCGCAGTACAGCAGCGTACTGTCCGCCAGTCCCTTGCCCGCGCGATCGCGTGCGGCCGCCCCCGCCCCGCTGTCTGCCTGGCCCAGGACGGGGGCACGGCTGGCGTCTGCACGGCGGTGCTTCCGCACTGATACGACCTACGACCGAAGCACGCGCTCGATGATGTCGGCCGCGATGGCGACGCCCGGCCGCCGCGCGATCTGCGCGCGCGCCGCCTGCGCGGCGGCGCGGTAGCTCGGCTCCAGCAGCACGCGCTCGACGGCGCGCCGCAAGACCGCCGCGCTCGAGCCGCGCGCGCGGAACCACTTCGGCGGCGCCGAGCCACGCCAGCCGCGCGGCGACGCCCGGCTGGTCGTTGGTCACCGGCAGCGCGACCATCGGCACACCTTGCACCAGCGCCTCGAGCGCCGTGTTCAACCCCGCGTGCGTGATCGCGACCGCCGCGCGCGCGAGCAGCGCCCTCTGCGGCGCGAACGGCACCACCAGCGGTGCACCGGGCAGCGACTGCAATAGCGGCGGCGTCACCGCGCCCCGGCGCCCGAGCGTGATCACCAGCTGGGCATCGACGCCGGCGCAGGCCTCGGCGATGGTGTGAAACACCTCGAACTGCTGGTTCTGCAGCGTCCCCATCGATGCGAAGATCAGCGGCCGCCCGTCGAGCCGATCGAACGGGAAGTTGGCGTCGTCACCGCTCGCTTCGTCGTGAAACGGGCCCGCGTGGTGGAACCACTCCGGCTGCGCGACGCGCGGAAAGTCGAAGAACGCCGGCTGCTGCGCGATCATCGCCCGGCGCATCTCACCGGCGTGCGCCGGCAGCCCGTGCGCGGCGCGGTAGCGACGGATCTCGCCGCGCGAGATTCGTTCTCCACCTTCGAGCACCAGCGTGGCCAGTCGATTGCGCAGCCGCGCGAGGCGCCCGGGGTGATAACGCCAGCCGGAGATCGGCGGCGGCAACCCCGGATCCGATCGCAGCGAGAGCGCGTTGCAGATCGTCACGTAGGGAATGCGCAGCACCTCGGCCACCGCCTCGCCCGCCGGGCTGATCTCGTCGACGAGCAGCAGGTCCAGCTGCGCCGCGCGCAGGCGCTCGGGCGCGTCGGCCAGCAGCACGCGCGTCTGCTCGTTCAGCAAGCTCAACGTGTACCGCAGCGCCGCCGCCCCCTCGAGACGCCCCAGCACCTCGATCGCCGCCGCGCCCGCTCCCAGCGGAAACGCCGCCACGCCGAGCGCCTCGAAGCCGAGCCCCGCTGCACGCGCCTTCGCCTCGGCGTCGACGCGCGCGAACAGCGTCACCCGGTGGCCGCGCGAGATGAGCTCGCGCGCCAGCGTCGTCGACGGATTCAGGTGGCCGCTGAGCTCGATGGTGACGAGGCCGATGTGGGCAGATCTGTCGGGCACGGATCGGATCACGCAGAAAGTGATTAGGTCGGAGCAGTCCAGTCAGTGCCGACCGGCCGCAGCACCAGCTCGTGCGTCCAGGCGCGCGGCTCCTGCGCATGCAGGTAAGCGCACGCGCGCGCGATCTCGGCCTGGGGTATCGCGCGGTCCGAGCCATTGCGCGCGGCCCAGGGATCGCGTGCGAGGCGGCTCCGCCGCCGCAGCCCCTTCGCGGGAGGTCCGGAACCCCTTGGGGGTTCCGGCGATCCATGCTCGCAATGGCGCCATCGATCGGCAGGTAGGCCACGTGCACGCCCTGGGCGCGCCACTCGCGCGCCGCGACCTGCACCAGCGCGCGCAGCCCGTGCTGGACTGCGCCCAGCGCGGCGAAGCCGTCCTTGGTGCGCACACCCGACGACGTGCCGATCTGCAGGAACGTCCCTGCCCCCTGCGCCAGCATCTTCGGCCCGACGGCCTTGAGCAAGTTCCAGGTCCCGCGCAGGTAGCTGCGATAGCCCTGGTCGATCTCGTCGTCGGCGATCTCGACCAGCGGCCGCGCGCCGAATCGAACGCCCGAGGTCTGCGCCGCGATGCACAGGTCGATGCGCTCGCAGCCGGCGACCAGCGAAGCCAGCGACGCCGGATCGGTCAGGTCCGAGACCACGCCGGTGCCGCGCCCGCCGGCAGCATCGACCTCGGCCGCGACGCGGTCGATGTCGGCCCGCGTCCGCGCCGCCACGACCACGCGCCACCCCTGGGCCGCGAAGTGCACCGCGATCGCGCGCCCGAGCGTTCGCGCCCCGACCATCAGCAGCGTCGGCGCCCCACCCCCCCCGGACGGCCCTTTCTCCGCCGGCCTGTCGTCCCGATCCGTGCTGGTCATCGGGCGCAGTCTACACGGCGCGACCGCCCCAGGGAGGGTTTGGGAACCCTCCGAGGGTTCCCATGATGACATCAGAACTGCATGTGAAATCCGACCGAGCTCGGGCCCGAGGACCAGCTGCCCCGAGCGCGAATCGCCGTGCGCACCGATCGTCGAGAACAGCGTGACCGCGCCGATCACCACCGCGCCCGCCGCCAGCGAGTCGGAGACGATCGAAAGCCTCCGCGTCCGGTTGGCGAGGTCGTTGAGCGTGGTGGCGTTGGCGGGGAACTTGTTGCGAGCCGACTCGAGGTCGTTCGATTCGTTGCGCGCGAGCAGGCCAAACGCGACCGCGCCGCCTGCGAGCAGACCGGTGGTGACCCACCCGGCGACGCGCCATCCCGAATTGTCCTTGGGCACGATGGCCTGCGGGTGATCACTGAGGCCCAGCTGAACCGGCGAATCCGTCCTCGCCACCGGCGACGCCTCCGGCATCTCGATGGTCACCGGAACATCGTCCTCGGCGGCGACGTCGACGGTGCGCGACACCGGCGGCCGGCCCGGCATCGTGACCTTCACTCGCACCTGGCCGACACCGACGACGATCGATTTTTCGAACGGCGTCTGCCCCACGACCTTGTCGTCGATGCTGACCTCCGCGCCGGGCGGCACGGTGACGATGCGCAGGCGCCCGACCCGCCCGCGCAGTTCCTTGATGTTAGCCTCGGCCAGCGTCCGGTGCGAGTCATTCGCCGGAGCCTCGACCAGGTAGTGCTCGAACGTCGCCAGCGCCGCGGCGTAGTCGCGCAGCTGATACTGGGTCTCGCCGACGTTGAACAGAACGATCCCGTTGGGCGCCAGCGTATAGGCACGCTCGAACTCGACCAGCGCGCCGCGGTAGTCGGCCTCGACGTAGAGCGCGACACCGCGCTGGAAGTGGCGGTCCGCCTCGCGCACGCCGCCGTCGGGCTGCGCGACAGCGGTGGCGGGAACCATCACACCAGCAGCGAGGCCCAGCGCCAGGCTGAAGGCGAGCAGCGAGGGGATCACGCGTCCGATACGAGATGAGGTGTTGTTCATGGATTCTTGTACGGGCTCCGGATCTCGATGGGGTGCATGGGGCTGCGACCACCCCGGGGATCGACGACCTCGGGCGTTACCAGACCAGGGATCGCCGGCGTCGTTGCCGGCGGCGGCGAGGTACCGGACGTGAGCGCGGCCGGCGTCATCGGCCGCGACACCGACGCCGTCGGCCGCGGCTGCTGCAGGCGCGCGCCCTGGGACAGCAGCGGCATGCGCGCCTGAGCCGCCGGTGGTGATGGCACGCGCACCGCCATCGTCGGAATTCCCCCGCGCGCTCGACGATCGAGGCTCAGCTCGACGACCACGTCGGTGGCCAGCGACGCTTGCTGCACTTTGGGCTCGTAGCCCGCAGCAAAGGCCTGGATCTGGTGGACACCGCCGGGGAATCGCCCGCGGAAGGGATTGCCCGCGACCAGCGCGCCGTCGATCATGATCTGAGCTGTCTCCGGCGTCACCCGCACCACGAGCTCGCTCGAATTGGCCGGTGACAACGACGGCACCGCCACGGGCACCCCAGGCACGACGGTCAGCGTCGGCCCCGGCGTGCGCGACGGCGGCGTCGCGCGCAGGAAGGCCAGCACGGCGACCGCGCACACCAGCAGGCCGGCGGTGATCACGACCCACGAGGTCCTGGGCTGCCACGGCCCCGCGGCTTCGCCCTCGTCGATCGGCGCGCGATCGATCGGCACCAGCGCCGCCACCGGCACACCGCCGGTGATGAGCGACGACGGCGTCCCGGCGGCCCCGGCGATCGACGGCGCCGGCGGCGGCGGGCTCGCCGTGTTCTGGCGCTGGGGCGCCGGGCTGGCGAAGCCGAGCTCCGTCCACTTGCCGTCGCTGCCCTCGGTTGCGGGCGTCGCTCCCACGCGCAACGGCAGCGACTGGAGCTGCTGATCGAGCTCGCGCAACCCGTGCGCTGGCGTGATCGCGGCGGCGCGCTCGGCGGTCGCGCTCGCGCGCCCGGGCGCGAAGGGCAAGAGCGAGATCGCCAGTCCCGCCGCGCTAGGGATGCGGCGCTCACGATCTTTCGCCATGCAGCGGCCGATCGCGTCGGAGAGGTCCTGCGGAATCTCGGGCCGCAGCTCGCGCAGCGACGGGGGCTCCCTCTTGACGATCGACTCGGCGAGCGCCAGCAGTGGTAGCTGGGGATCGAACGGCGGGCGCCCCGCCAGCATCTCGAACAGCGTCGAGCCCAGCGACCAGATGTCGCTGCGATGGTCCACGCCGGCCGCGGACTGGAACTGCTCCGGCGACATGTAACACGGCGTGCCCATCACCAGGTTCAGGTTGGTGGTGATGTTCGACGCCTGCGCCAGCGAGACTTTCGAGATGCCGAAATCGAGGATCTTGATCGTGCGCCAGCCGGGCGACCGTTCGGTCAGAAACAGGTTCGACGGTTTGATGTCACGGTGCACGATGCCGCGCGCGTGCGCTTCCGCCAGTCCCTCGCAGGCCTGGATGGCATATTCGACGGCAGCTGGAGATCGGCATCGGGCCGCGCGCGATCACCTTTTCCAGCCCCTCGCCCTCGAGGTACTCCATGACCATGTACGGCGTGCCGTCGTCGGTGACACCGACATCCAGCACGCGCGCCACGTACTCGCTCTTGATCTGCGCGGCCGCCTTGGCCTCGCGCATGAAGCGCAGCAACGGCTCGCCCGAGCTGCGCAGATCGCCCCGGAAAAACTTCAGGGCGACGGTCTGCTCCAGCTGGATATGCGTCGCAGCAACGACCAAGCCCATGCCGCCTTCAGCGAGCACGCGCTCGATCCGAAACTTGTCAGCAACGATGCTCCCGATCTCGAGAGCTATGTTGTTCGCCCCAGTCAAGCTCAATCCCGGCCCCCCCGACAGCAACGGAGTTTTGATTCGTCACTCCCCCCACCGCCGCTGTGTTCGCAGATACTACAGAAATGCCGCGCCGCCATACAAGACCGATTCGTGGCCTGCCGAACGACGCCGCGCGAAAATGCGGATCGGCAGAACACCCGAGGACGCTCCGCGCCGTTGGCCGGGCTGAGCGGCAATCAGGAAATGGGAAGAAGCTTCGCGCCGTCCGTTACCGTCCGTGCCCTCGACTTCGTCCGGCAGAGCCAGAATGCATGCTCGCGTTGAGAACGAAGCGCGTCGTGGTCGTCAGCGCTTGCGCCGGGAATCGCGATTCAAGTACATTTCCGCGCGAAACCGAATGGGGGACGTCGTGAGTCGATTTTTTCGGCTCCACGCGCGAAAGGGCTTCAAATGACTTGGCTCCGGGGGACGACGGGGACGCTGCTGCTTGCAGCGCTGGCGATGTCGGGGACGACGTGCACGCTGCTGCTCGACCACAACGCCGTCCAGTGCACGAAGAACGCGGACTGCAACCACCTCGACGGGCACCACCCCTTCTGTGAGAAGGGGCTGTGCGTGTCGTCGCGCTTCCAGCCTGACCAGTGCTTCTTGCCGATCCCGCCGGCAAAGGGACCGACGCTGCAGACCGATTTTCTGAACGCCTGCAGCGTCAACGCGATGCCGCCGGGACCGGACGACGACCCCAACGGGTGCGGGACATTCACCGCGGACCTCGGTGACGGCGGGATGCTGAAGCCGCCGCCGCCGCCAACGACGACCACGCCGACACTGCCGTCGGCACCGACGATGTTGTGCAGCGACCTGGTCCCGACGGGCAAACAGATCCTCTACCTCACTGGTTCCAGCAATTTCCCGCCGCTCTTGCAGGAGCTGCAACAGGTCATCGTCGGTCGCTTCGGCATCGTCCCGGTGTTTCGAACGACAACTTCGTGCCTCGGCGTGAAGGCGCTCAACCCCATGAACCCGACGTACAACACGGACAAGTACATCAAGGATCCGACCGGCCCAACCGACACCTACCCGTCCTGGGCGCAGATCTTCCTCGGTGACGGTCCGCCCGTGAACTGCCTGCTCGGCGGCAAGACGCTCATCGACATCGGCGAATCGGAGATCGCGCAGGACACCTGCGGCCCTCCTGCCAGCCCAGCCGAATCGGTCCTGGAGAGCGTGGGCCCAATCCTGCCCATCATCTTCGCGGTACCCAGGAGCTCGAGTCAGAAGCTCATCTCGGTCGCGGCAGCCCGGCAGATCTATGGCACCGGCGGCAACGTCCCGCCCTGGAACACCTCCGCTTATCTGTACATTCGCGGGCAGGGGACCGCGACCCTGCGGCTCGTGGCCAAGGAGATCGGCCTCCTGCCGAACCAGTTCTGGGGAACCGATCAGGGGAGCGCCGCGAACATGGCGAACAATCTGGCGCTGCTCTCCCAGCAGGACAACGTGAACGCGGCACTGGGAATCATCGGCACCGATTTTTATGATCAGCCGATAAATCGAGGCCGACTGAAAGCGCTGGGTTTCCAGGCCGCCGGCCAGAGCTGCGCCTACTTGCCGGATTCGGGCCTGCCCGCACGTGACAAGATCAACGTGCGTGACGGCCACTATCCACTCTGGGGACGGATTCACTTCTTCTCGGCAGTTACGAATGGGATGCCGGTTTCGCAGGCTGCGGCGACATTCTTGCCGCTGTTCGCGGGACCGACGTTCGATCTCGACGTCCTCACGGCGCTGGTCAAGGCCGGCTTCGTGCCCCCGTGCGCGATGAAGGTGACGCGCGACTCCGAGCTCGGCGACTTGACCTACGACGATCCGCCCGCGGTCGCTTGCGGCTGCTTCTTTGACGCGCAGGTCGACGGGCCGGCGAGGGCCGAGTGCACACCCTGCCCGAACGGGCCCAGTGACTGCCCTTCGACTCGCCCCGCATGTAACTACGGCTTCTGCGAACAAGACCCGTCGTAGTACCCGGAACCTCCAAAGGGGTTCCGGACCTCGCGCCCCCCCCAGGGGGCGAGGCCGAGCCTCTTCGGGCGATTACTGGCCGGTGAACTCCGGCAGGCCGAGAGCGCGAGCGACCTGGTTCATCGTGTCGACGGCCGAGCCAGCATATGACGGATCGGCTTCGTTCTTAACGGCGATGTACAGGAGCCCGAAAGGCGTCAGTGCGGCGTCCGCCGAAGGAGGGTCCGACCAACCCATGGGCGGATCGGGGATCGCGTCGCCGGTGACGCTCTGATACTGATGGTTGAGCCGGTCGAAGGCCGCCATCGCGCTCTTGTCGAGCATGGTCCCATAGGCCTTGGTCGCGAGCCAGTCGCTGAACAGATCGTAGACTTGGCGCGTACCCGCGAGGTTCGAACGGAGGTCGGCCATGGTCGTCTGCGAGTAGCGCGACTCCTGCTGGCTCATGGCAGCGAGCCCGACCTTCTCCGTCTGGGCGCTCACGAGCCCGGTCAGCCCCGTGAACACGGCGCTGAGATCGATTGTCTTGGTCTTCCACTGATTGAGCAGCTTCTGCGTATCCGTGACCAGTCGCTGGCAGAGCCCGTTCTTGAACGCGGCTGCCTGCGGGTCGGACGTGGGCCAAGTCGCGGGCTTCGAGCCCATCGCCGTCAGAGCGTCACTGCCCTCGTACGTAACGACGTCCATCGGCCCCGGCGCGTACAGGATCCGTTCGATCGCGTGCATGCCGATCATCCCCTGGCCGTCGAACGGGTCCGGATCGCCGGCGCCGTTCAACGCCGCAAGCATGTCTTCGTAGCGCGAGTCGATCGCCTGATCGATGTCGGAGAACATCGGCGCGACCGGCCCTTCGACGCGCTCCCAGTGAAGCCGCGTACGCGTCCACGCCTCCTTCATCGCGTCGATGGTGGCGCCGCTGTCCCGGGACGGGTCCCATCCCGAAAACGACGCCGGCGCCGCCGCCTGCAGATCCACCGCGGCCTGATAGAGCCCCTGGATCTCCGTCTGCATCAGCGCGTGCATGCGGGTGACAATGTCGGCCTTGAGCTCGCTCTCGCTCTTGCCTTCCGACCCGCACCCCGCCGCGGGCACGATCGCCAGCAACGCGACCGCCACCAGGGGAATGCGCTCTAAAAGGATCATCGCCTCGCCTTTGTGCCCGGCCGAGGTCTGAACCCTCCACCTCGCGCCACCAATACCGCCACCTAAACCAGTTCGTTCCACCCTGCGCCCGGATAGTGCCCGACTTCGCGATCACATTCCAGGACGACGAGCACATTCCGCACGACAACTTGCGCGTGCGAGCGCACGATCGTCGCACCCTCCCGCTCAGAGCTCGATCTGAGCCCCGATCTCCACCACGCGGTTGGGCGGGATCTCGAAGAAGTCGGTCGCCGAGCGCGCATTGCGGGACAGGAAACGGAAGATGACCTTGCGCCATTCGGCCATGCCGCTGCCTTTCATGGACAGCAGCGTCTCGCGCCCGAGATAAAAGCTGATGTCGGACTCGTTGAGCCGCAGCTCCTGCAGCTTACAACGGCGCAGGACGTCCAACACCTTCGGGGACTCCATGAAACCGTAGTGGGCGGTCACTGCCCAGAACCCCTGCCCGAAGCCCTTCAGCCGGACCTTGTCGCGATCGGCGACCTCGGGAACCGCGTCGGTGGCGATCGACAGCACGATCACTTGCTGGTGCAAGCACCTTGTTGTGCTTGAAATGGTGCAGCAGCACGTTCGGCGTCCCGCGCCGGGTCGAGGTCAAGAACACCGCCGTGCCCGCCACGCGATGCGGCTTGCTGACCTCGACGTCGGCGACGAACGCCTCGATGCGGCAGCGTCTCCGACGAGATGCGCTTGTCGAGCAGCGCGCGCCCGCGCTTCCAGGTGATCATCACGGTGAAGACGCCGACCGCGACCAGCAGCGGGAACCAGCCGCCGTGAGCGATCTTGGCCGAGCACGCGGCGAAGAACGACAGATCGATCACCAGGAACATCGCCACCAGCGCGCCGGCGTGCACGCGGCTCCAGTGCCAGCGATCGCGCGCCACGAAGTAGAACAGGATCGACGTGATCGCCATCGTTCCGGTGACGGCGATGCCGTAGGCGTCGGCGAGATCGCCCGACGAGCGGAAGCCGAGCACCAGCGCGATGCAGGCGAGCATCAGCAGCCAGTTGACCTCGGGGATGTAGATCTGGCCCTCGGTCTTGCCCGAGGTGTGGATGATGGTCACGCGCGGCAGGTAGCCGAGCTGCACCCCCTGGCGCGTCACCGAGAAGGCGCCCGAGATCAGCGCCTGCGACGCGACGACGGTCGCCATCGTCGCGAGCAGCACCATCGGCAGCAGCAACGCGCCGGGCACCATCGCGTAGAACGGGTTGGCGGCGGCGGCCGGCCGCTCGAGCAGCAGCGCGCCCTGGCCGAAGTAGTTGATGAGCAGCGCCGGAAACACGCACAGGTACCAGGCGGTGCGGATCGCGCGCGTGCCGAAGTGGCCCATGTCGGCGTACAGCGCCTCGCCGCCGGTCACGCACAGCACGACCGAGCCCAGCACCAGGAACCCGTGGCGCCCGTGGGCGAGGAAGAAGCGCACGCCGTAGATGCGGATTGACCGCCCCGAGGATCTCGGGATGGCGCAGCACCCAGGGCAAGCCGATCGCCGAGATGGCGACGAACCAGCACAGCGTCAACGGACCGAACACCGTGCCGATGCCGCCGGTGCCGCGCTTCTGCACCGCGAACAGCGCCAGCAGGATCACGCAGGTGATCGGCACGACGAACGGCGAGAAGGCGGTGGTCGCGACCTCGAGCCCCTCGACCGCCGACAGCACCGAGATCGCCGGCGTGATCACGCCGTCGCCGTAGAGCAGCGCGGCCCCGAACAGGCCGAGCATGATGAGAATCACCCGGCCGCGGTAGATATTGGTCCAGGTCACGCGGCGCCAGCTCTGGCCGGACGAGCTCGATGACGCGACCGATGGCGCGGGCGGCGCCATGCGCGCGACCAGCGCCATCAGCGCGAGCACCCCGCCCTCTCCGTCGTTGTCGGCGCGCATGACGTAGAACAGGTACTTCACCGAGACGACCAGCGTGATCGACCAGAACACCAGCGACAGCACGCCGAAGATGTTGGCGGTGACCGGCGCGACCCCGTGGGGCAGCGTCACACATTCCTTGATCGCGTAGAGCGGCGACGTGCCGATGTCGCCGTAGACGACACCGATCGCGCCCAGAGCCAGCTTCAGACCATCGATGCCATGCGCCGCGGGAGGGGAGTGATGAGAATGCGGGGCGTGCTGGCTCGCGTCAGCTGGCCGGGGCGGCGGATGAGCCGCCCGGGCTGGGCGCGTGTGAGGTCGCGGACATGTTCGTGCTTGCACCGGCTCGACACCGCGAGCCGGCTGCATAATGCACCAACTGATGTTTCCGGTAAGTGTCGAACAGGTAAACCCGCGGAACAACGCGCGTCCCTTCGTGACCGTCATTCCGCTTCCTGCAGGAAGAACGAGATCTTGAAGCCGCGGATCCGCACCGGCACCGCGGCGCCGTCCTTCTCGCCGGGATCGAAATGGCAGCCCTTGATCGCCGCGATCGCCGCCTCGGTCAGGCCGTGCGCCAACCCGCTGACCACGTGGATGTCGCGCGCGTGCCCCTTCTCGTCGACGATCAGATCGAGCACGACCGTGCCCTCGGTGGCCGCCTGGCGAGCCTCATCCGTGTAGATGCCCATGCAGCGCCCCTGCGGCAGCGGCATCTTGGTGACCTCGTAAGCCTGCACCGGCGCCATCGCCGCGGGCGGCGCGTGGCGATCGGTGCCATTGCCGCCACCCGACTGCGACGGCGCCCCCTGGCCCGAGTTGCCGATCGGCAGCGCCGGTCCACCGCCACCCGGCGACGTCGACTCCATGTTGACGCCGAAGACCGGCGCCGCCGACGGATCGGCGGTCGGCTTGCGGCACGTCGGGCGGCGGCGGGCTCTCGGGGACAGGTTGCGGTGCGCGCGACGGCGTCGGACGTGCGCGCACGTGCTCGTGTACCACCGGCTTCGGCGCTTCGGGCGGCGGTGCCTCGGGCGGCGGCTCGGGCGCGGGCGGCGGCGGCGCCACCACGCGGATCGAGACCACGCGCTTCGACTTGTCGACGGCGCGCGCCGGCAACCGCCCGAGCTCGTGCGCGAGCGCGACGTGCGCCGCCACGGAGAGCACGGCGCAGGCAACGAGGCGGCCGTCTCGGATCACGGCCCTCCGGGCGCGGTCATGGCCGAGGGATCGATCTGGATCGCGAACGACGACACGCCCAGCGACTTCACGACGTCGAGCACCCAGACCACGCGGCCATGTGAAACCGATTTGTCACCGGAGATCACCGCCTGCGTCTTCGGATCCTTGGCGACGGCATCGCGGACCGCGTCGCGCAGCGCCTGCGGCGTCGTCGGCTTGCCGTTCAGGTAGAGGGTTCCGTCGCGCGTGAGCGTCACCGCCAGCGTCGTCGGGTTCAGCGACGTGCTCTGGCTGGCCTTGGGCAGCTCGACCTCGATCGCCTGCCGCGCGATCAGGTTCGCGGTGAGCATGAAGATGATCAGCAGCACGAGCATGATGTCGACGAGCGGCGTGACGTTGATATCGGTGATGATGCCGCGGCGGCGCGCGCTCGAGCCGGCCATCACGCCTCCTCTCGCGCGCCGTCGCCGTTGTGCACGGCTTCGGCCGCGGCGCCCGCGCGGCCCTTGAGCAGCGCGAGGATCTCGTGCGCCAGCACCTCCGCGCGCGACGCCACGCTCTCCACGTGGCGCATGAAAATGTTGTACATCGCGACCGCCGGCAGCGCGACCACCAGGCCGATGCCGGTGGCGACCAGCGCCTCGGCGATGCCGGCCATCACCGCCTGCGTACCCTGCAGCGCGCTGCCGGCGAGATCGTGGAACGCGCGGATGATGCCGAGCACCGTGCCGAACAGACCGACGAAGGGCGCGTTGTTGCCCAGCGTGCCGAGAAAGGCGAGCCGCTTTTCGTAGCGGGCGCGCTCTCGCTCGATGGCTGCCGCCTTGCGCTCCTCTGCGGCGGCCACGCCGTCGGCGGCGCTGGTCAGGCAGGCGCGCGCGACGGCCGCCTCCATCGAGCGCGCGCCCGCGAGCTTGCCGAGCGCGCTGACCGCGCCGCGATCACGCAGCGCCGCGAGCGCGGCGTCGAGGAGGTCACCGGGGCGGCGCTCGCTCCAGAAGAACCAGAGGCGCTCGAACATCACCGCGACCGCCGCGACGCTGAGCCCCAACAACAAATAGAGCACCCAGTGCGAGCCCGCACGCAGCATCAAATCCAGAACCTGAGAGTCGATCGCGTTCCCGTTGTTCATGATGTCTCCTGAATCAGAGCCTGCCTCGCAGGCCGACGGTCGGCAGCACGTAGCGGATCACCGTGCCCGGCTGCACCTCTTCCGGCAGCACGGCGATGTTGGTGATGTCGACGTAGAAATCGAGCAGCCATTTTCGATAGACCGCGCGCTTGTCGATGCGCAGGTCGAGGCGCAGGTAGCCGTCCTTCGCGCGCGTTGTTGTAGCCGCTGGTCACCGGCACCGGCGCGCCGCTCTGGTACTGCCAGCGCATGCCGATGTCCCAGTTGCGGCGCAGCGGCATCCCGGCGACCACGTTGAAGAGGTGGGTGCGGTCGAAGTCGTACGGCCGCCAGACCATCTTGGTCGACCCGTCTGTTTGCAGCTCGGCGCGCAGGCGCTCGGAGCGCGACAGGGTGTACGAGACCCAGCCGAAGACGCCGGTCTTGGACTGCCGGCGGATCAGCACCTCGGCGCCGTAGGCGCGCCCGGTCTCGGACTGGGTCAGTCGATCGATGAACATCTGCGCGTTGTTCTGGGGGTTGACGATCGACGTGGGCAGGAGACCGCTGTTGGGCGCGGTGATGACCGCCGCGTCGTTGAGCTGCAGGTCGAAGATCGTCGGGTCCATGTAGTTGAAGAACCCTTCGACGTTGAATTGAAAACGCTGCTCGAGCGGGATCTCGACGCCCAGGCTGGTCTGATATGAACGAAGCAGCCCGTACTTGAGCGGCATCATGTCGAGGCCGGGCAGCGGCAGCACGAAGCGCGGCGGCTGGTGATAGATGCCGGCGCTGCCCTTGAGCCAGATCGCGCCGTCGTCGCTGCCCGGCAGTACGTCGGGCAGATTTCGATCGGCCAGCTTGTAGCGCACGGTCAGGCGCGGATCGACGTCGGACTTGGTGGTCGTGCCGTCGGAGGTGGTGTCGGCCCTGACGCCCGGGCGGATCAGGATCCGCGGCGTCGGCCGCCACAGCGCCTCGACATATGGGGACACGCCGTAGAACTTGTCGAGCTGCGGCGGTCAGCGCCGAGAACGCGTTCTGGCCCGCGACCGACCCTGCCCCCTGCTCGACCTTGTGAAAGAAAGCCTGCACGCCGAGGTCGAACGTCACCTTGGGCGTCGGAACCCAGCGCATGGTCGCGGTCGGCTCGGCGCTCCAGACGTGGAAGTCGGTTCCCGCGCTGAAGGTATGATCGTAGCCTGCGACCAGCCGCACGTTCTCCTCGAGCCCGCCGTCGGCGTGGCGATAGCGCAGATCGACGCGGTGAAAGCCGAGCACCAGCGTCGGCGTGAGCGGCGGGTTGGGCGCGTTCGGATCGGCGGTCGCGGCCACCGTGTCGAGCTCGTCATTGGCGCCGAAGAAGAACACCGTCCACCCGTTGCGCGGCGTGCCGCCGTCGAGCCGCAGCTGGTAGTCCCAGTACGACAGCGTGAGGCGGTCGGTCGCCAGGCTGAGCAGCAAGCCGGGGTAGCCGTAGCGCCCCGCCGCGGTGATGGTCGCGCCGAGCGGTTTGATCGGCTCGCGTACGAAGCCGCCGGCCTGGAGAAAGTTCGCGTCGAAGTCGATCAGATGTTCATCGGGACGCGCGCGCGCGGTGCGGCCGTCGATGATGCCGCCGGTGTAGCCGCCGTACGACGCGGGCGCGCCGCCGGGATAGAACTGGATCTCGTCGATGAACTCCGGGTGGATGACGCTGGTCCCGAGCAGCAGGTGATAGAGCAGCGGCACGCGCGTGCCGTCGAGCAGGAAGCCGGTCGAGCTGGGGCTCGCGCCGCGCACCACCGGATAGGGCAGCAGCGACACCACCGACGCCACGCCGGGCAGCGTCTGGATCACGCGGAAGGGATCGCCGAACGTGCCGGGGATCTGCTTGATCTCGGCGCCGCGCAAGCGTGATGCGCGAGACCTCCTCGCGACGGCGATCCGCGACCACGACGATCTCGTAGGGATCGTAGCGGTCGCGCTCGATGAAGTACTTCACGCCCAGCTCCTGGTTCGCGACCAGGGTCTCCTGCTGCACGAACGGGTTGTGGCTGGCGGCGTAGACCGACACCTTGGCGGGGCCGGGCGGCAGCGGCAGGCGGAAGCGCCCGCGCGCATCGGCGTCGGCGCTGTAGTGCTGCTCGCCCACGACCGCGGTCACCGTCGCGCCCGAGACCGGCGCGCGCGTGCCGAGCTCGATGAGGCGGCCGCGCAGCACCGACGTGCGCGCCGGACCTTCGTCCTTTGCGGCGGCCGGAGCGGCCGGCGGTGGGGGCGGCGGCAAGAACGTGTTGGTGAAGGTGATCTCGACCGGCACCGGCGCGCCCGCGTAGCGCGCGGGCTGGAACTTGAACGCCTTCGTCGCCGCGATGACCGCGTCGTCGAACGGCGGCTGCGGCGGCGTCTTGACCTCGACCTTCTGCACGGCGCCAGTGACGTCGACGAGCAGCTTCACCGTCACGATCACCTTGCCGGTGATCGGCGGCGCGGTCGGCGGCGCGGGCACGATCCGATCCGACAGCAGGCGCGGTGGTTCGAAGCTGGGCGCGGCGCCTCCGTCCGCGGACGCGGCGGTGCCGCTCGACTTGGGCGCGGCGCTCGCGTCCCCAGCGGCGCCCGCGTCGAACGCGCTGCCCGCGTCGGGGTTCGATTGCGTGGGCGTAGGCGGGTTCCCCGCCGGAGCCCACCGCGGGAGGGCTTGGGAACTCTCTGAGGGTTCCCATTTCGATTGGGCTCGCGCGCCGAGCGGAAGCAACAACACGACGGCCAGCGCCGCCGCGCGGGTCATCGCCACGTCATCCCCCACCCGACCGTCGCGCCGGCGTGCGGCCACCACTGCCGGCGCACGATCGCCTGGCCGGTGTCGGCCTCGACGATTCCGGTGTCGGCGACGCAGCCGGTCCACTGCCCCATCGCCTCGACGCTGATAGCTGGTCGCCGCGCGCGGCCCGAGCACGAACATCCATTCGGCGCGCGCGAGGCCGGCGGCGCCGACGCCGCTGCAACTCGGCAGCGGCGGGCTCGCGCCGGGAAAGGTGTACGAGGAGTTGAGCGTGCTCGGCAGCGGCATCACGTCGGGCCGGCCAGTGCTCCCCTCGACGATGCCACCGAAGCCGAAGCCGACCGCCAGCGACAGGTGCCGCGTCACGTGCCAGGTCGGATCGATCGTACCCGCGAAGCGAAGTCCGTCGAGGCCACCCGGCGACGACGCCAGCGCGTACTGGAACGACGTCAGCACCGACCAGTCGGCGTCGAGGCGCATGCCCATCCGCAGCGTCACGCCGCGCAGCCGCCCGCTGGGCGCGCCCTGCAACCCGGCGAATTCGCCGTACACGATCCCCAGGCCCATGCGGAAACCGCCGCGCAGCCAGGCGTCGCGGTCGGCCTCGGTCGGCAGGCTCAGGCGCGGCTCGCCCTCGTCGTCATCGTCGTCCTTCTTCGGTTGCGCTGCAGCACGCCGGCGCGGCGACGCCGGCGGCCAGCGACGGCCCGCGGCGCTCGCCAGCACAGCGAGCGCGGCGACGACGACGGCGATTGAGCGATGCGCGCCCGCGGGGCGCGAGAACCGGCGCGGTCTCACTGCGTGCATGGCCACCAGGGCGGAGGGTTCGCGGTGTAGTCCCATTGCGGAACCGCGCAAGCCACGTTGTTGCGGCAACCGCGCAGCGTGTAGTGAGTCAGCCCCATGCAGCGATCGCTCGCCCGACCGGTGATCACCAGCTGGGTGAGGTTCGGTTGATCGCCGGCATCGAACGACGGCAGCGGCGCGCATACCTGCATGCGGCCGGTGAAGTCGGGCGCCTTGTCGAACGGCGGCTGGCGATAGCGCGTGCTGCTGTCGTCGGTGCGCTCCATGCAGCCGCCTCCGCGGCGACCTTCGACCCCTGAATCGGGATGGTGATCATCTGGGGGATGGTGTTCATCTGATCGGGCGGAGCGGTGCTGCTGGCGCAGGTCGCCGGATCCTCGGGTGGCAGCGTCCCCGAGATGACCGAGCTCAAGCCGTCGGCGACAGAGAAGCCGCCCGCCGACAGCACGGAGAATCCGGCGGGCGGGTGATCGCAGCCGCTGCGCGGATAGAACCCGCTCGGCGTGAAGAATCCTTCCAGATAGCCGATCCGCTGGTCCGGCGCGGTCATGGTCAGGAAGCTCGCGCCGTAGACGATGTCGAACGAATCCGGAGTATCGATCTGCGGCGGCCCGGGACCGGCGCCCGGAAGCCGGTGCGGCAGCGCCAGATCCAGCGTGCCGTCACCGGCCCCGCCGTCGTTTCCGCGATCGTCGTAGACCACCAGGCTCGCGTAGGCGACGCGCGAGGTGATGTCGCCCACCAGAAGATCCGCCGACGGCAGATCCTGCAGCGAGATCGTCGCCGGGACGCCGACCGTGACCGGCACGTCGGCGGCGACGCGCGCGGGGACGAACCCGAAGGGATCGCGGCAGCCACGGTCGACCACCATCTGCGCCGAATCCGGGTGCTGGGTGGGCAGGCAGAACGGCTCGGTCAGCCACTGCTCGCCCCAGACCAGCGCGACTTGCAGAGTGGCTCGCGGTGACATCGCCGTTCACGACGAAGTTGAACGTCACCAGCGGCGTCGACGGGCCGCCGAGCCCCTGCAGATTCCCGCAGCCCGACAGCGCGGGCGCGCCGGCAAGCGCCGCGAGGACCATGGCGAGCCGCGCGACTGCCGCGCAGCGGGCCGTCGCGCTCACGGCTGCCACCCCGTGCCGAGCAGCGCGCTCCACCCGGCCTTGAAGTCGCCGCTGACCCACGACGCGCTCGGCCCGCCGCTGACCATCAGCAGCCACGGCCCGGCGATGTGCACGCCGACCACCGCGTCGAGATCGACCGAGGGCAGCGCCGAGAACGCCGTGGTCTCGGCGTCGCTGCCGGTCAGTCCGGCGCGCGCCGCCTGATTGCGCACGCGCGTCTCGTGCACGATGGTCGGTCCGACGCCCAGGCGAATGCCGAAAGCGCCGCGCCCCGCCACATGCTGGAAGTCCGCGGCGGCGCGCAACCGGAGCTCGGTATGAGTCACCGCCCAGTCGATCGACGACTCGCTGGCCGTCGAGCCCGCGAGACGCAGGCCCAGGCGAAACCGATGCCCGTACATCGCGCCCGCGCCGACGCCGGTCGACAGACCGGTCCCCAGTGCCGCCGGCAGCGCGAGCATGACGCCGCCGTCTACCGTCAAAGGACCGCCCGAACGAACCGGCCACCGATCTTCCAGCTGGACCGGCCCTTCGGCGTGCGCCGTCGTAGAGTCCAGGGCGTGCGCGACCGCGAGCACGAGAAGCCCGGCGAAGATTCGGCGCATGGTGCCCTTTGTGGCCGGCCAGCCGTAGATCCTTCACCTCTCCCTTCGCCTCTCCCCTCTCGGGAGGTGAAGGATCGGGCGCCGGGCGGCCACTCACGACCGAGGATGCGCGCGCTCACGTCGATCGAGATCACGCTCGGCGTGGCGATCACGCTGGCGGTGATCTGTGCGGCACGCCACGCATCCGCCGCATGCCGGCCCGGCGTGCGCCTCGACGGCGATGCGGCGCTGGTCGGCACCGTCGGCGCGGCGCTGGGCGAGCGCGGGATCGCCACCGACGCCGACGACGCCGCCTGCGCGCCGGCGCGCGTGACCCTGCAGCGCCGCGACGACCGCATCGCGGTCTCGATCGCGGGCACGCGCGAGCCTGCGATCGCGCGCGAGGTCAGCGACGCGCGCACGGCGACCACGGTGATCGAATCCTGGGTGCGGCTCGACGTCGAGGAGCCGTTGCTGGCGTCGCGCACCGTCGCGATGGCCGTGCCCCGCGCACCGGCGATTGCGGCGCCGCCCGCTCCTCCGCCGCCGCCGGCCACCACGACCGCGGTCGCACCGCCGCCCGAGCAACGGCCGCGGCTTGCAGCTCTTCGCGCTCGCCGAGCGCTCGCTCGCCAGCGACGGCACCGCATGGATGGGCTTGCAGGTCGGCGCCTGCGTCACGCTCGGCCCGTTCTGCCTCGGCGGACGCGCCCGTTTCGCGATGGCGGCCGGCCCGCAGCTGCGGCAAGACGGCCTCGAACGGCACGCCTTCGAGCTGGTGTTCGACGGCGACCTGCCGGTCCATTTCGGGCGCGCGACGCTGTCGCCGGGCGTCGGCATCGGCATCGGCTCGGTGCACACCCATCAGGACGGAACCGACCAGTCGGCGAGCACCGGCGGCCCGCACGCCGAGGCCCACGTGTCGCTGCTCGTACGGGCTGCGGCCGCACCTGGCGCTGGAGGTGGCGGCGGCGGTCGACGTCACCGAGACCACGCACGTCGAGTCGTCGTCGGCGTTCATCCTGCCCGACGAGCCACAATTCTTGGCCCGCTTCGGCGCGGGCGTGCGATTCGGAGGGCTATGAGCACGATAACGTGTGGGCGAAGACGGGTCCCCCGTCGGAGCCGTTCGCGGGAGGGTTTTGGAACCCTCCGAGGGTTTCCATGACGAAGAACAACGCCAAGCTGGTTCCGCTCCGCCGCGCCAGCGGCGCCGTGCTGGCCGCGATGTCCGACGAGGCGCTGCTCGCGGCCTGCGGCACCGGCGACCTGCCGGCGCTCGACGCGCTCTTCGAGCGGTTCCACCTGCCGCTCTATCGCTTCCTCGCGCGCTTGCCGACCACCGACGATCTCACGCGCGACGATCTCGTGCAGGCGACGTTCCTCGAGGTGCGGCGCATCGCCAAGCGCTTCCGCGGAACGTCGTCGGTGAAGACCTGGATCCTCGGCGTGGCGGCCAACCTTGCGCGCCACCAGCTGCGCGGCGAGCGCCGCCGGCGCGCGCATCACGCCTCGTACGCCGAGCGCCTGTCCGCGGTGCCGCCGCGGCCCGACGAGCAGGCCGAGCGGCGCGAGCTGCTGGCGCGCGTCGCCGAGGCGCTGGCCGCGCTGCCGCACGATCTGCAAGTGGCGTTCGTGCTCTGCGATCTCGAGCAGGTGCCGGGGGTCGAAGTGGCGCGCGCGCTGGGCGTGCCCGAGGGGACGATCTGGCGGCGACTGCACGTCGCGCGCAAGGCCGTGCGTGCCTCGGTCGAGGGCAACGCGTGATGCGCGAGCCGCCCTGCCCTCGCGAGCCCGAGGTCTCGCCCGAGCCCGGTCCCGACGCCGACGCTCGAGGCTCACCTGGCGGCGTGCGCCACCTGCCGCGCGACGCGGGACGCGCTCCAGGCGGCGATCGGGCTCGCGCGCGAGCTACCGATCGATCTGCCGTCGCCGGCGCACAGCGAGGAAGTGCGCGCGTCGCTGCTCGCCGCCGCTGAGTCGGGTCAGGCGGGTCCGATCTGCACGCGCACAGCGCATCTGCGCTGGCCGGCAGTGGGCGTGGCCGCGGCGGCGGCGATCGCGTGGATCGTCCACGGCCATCTGCACGACGCGCGACCGCGCAGCCACGCCGTGGTGCACGCCAGCGCCGGCGCGGCGTTCGTCATGGCGTCGGCGCCGCCCGACGAGACGCTGCGCTTGCGCGCCGGCACCGTCGAGGTCGAGGTCGATCCGCTCGGCCCCGGCCAGCGCTTTCGCGTCGTGGTCGGCGACGGCGAGGTCGAGGTGCGCGGCACGGCGTTCGCGGTCTCCGCCGCCGACGATCGGCTGGCCGGCGTGTCAGTGAGCCACGGGCGCGTCGAGATCCGACCGCGCGACGGCACGCCCGCGGTGCTGGGTCCGGGACAGGCGTGGCGTGCCGACCGCGCCACCCCGCGGGCGATCGCGCCGGCGCCACCGCCGGTCGATCGCGCCGGCGCCAGCGAGCCCGCCCGTAGCGTCGGCGCCGCCGCCGCGTCGCCTCGAGCGACGGCGAGCGCGAGCGGTCGCGGTCGCCGATTCCGCGACCGCGGCCGGCGGCCGAGCGGGACCGACGCTGCAAGAATCGCTGTACGACGACGCGTGGGACGCGATGCGCGCCGGCGACTTCGCAAAAGCGGCAGCCCGCTTCGCGGGCGTGGTCGGCGCGGCACCCCGGGGCCCGCTCGCCGACGAGGGCGCCTTCTGGCGCGCGGTGGCCACAGCGCGCGCCGGGCGTTCGGCGCAGGCGATCGATCTCTTTCGCGAGATGATCGACCAGTACCCGGCGTCGGCGCGCCGGGGCGAAGCCACGACGATGCTCGGCTGGCTGCTGGTCGACAACGGCCGCGCCGACGAGGCACACGCCCAGTTCCAGGCCGCGGGCGCGGATCCCAGCGAGCGCGTGCGCGCCAGCGCCCGGCGCGGGCTGGAGGCCGCCGAGCGATGACCGCGCTGTCGCTCGCGCTGGCGATCCTCGCGACGGTGACCGAAGGCGCGAACGCGCCGACGCCGGCGAAGGTGGTCACACTGCCGGGCGGTCCGCCGGTCGCGATGGACTATCTGGCGTACGACGCCGCCACCGGGCGCGTCTGGGTGCCGGCGGGCAACACCGGCAAAGTCGACGTGCTCGACGTCGCGACCGGCAAGCTGACCACGCTCGGAGGGTTCACCACCAAGCTCGCGGCGCGCCCGGGACGGCCGGCGCGCCAGGTGGGGCCGAGCTCGGTCACGATCGGCGACGGCGTGGTCTGGATCGGCAACCGAGGCGACGACAGCGTGTGCGCGTTCGATCGCAAGACGCTCGACAAGGGGCCGTGCGCCAAGCTCGCCTCGATGCCAGACGGGATCGCCTACGTCGCCGACACGCGCGAGGTCTGGGTGACCACGCCGCGCGACTCTTCGATCACCATCGTTGGCGTCGCAGGCAAGGAGCCGAGCGCGACCGTCGTCATCAAGCTCGAGGGCGAGCCCGAAGGCTACGCCGTCGAAGCCGGGCGCGGCCTCTTCTACACCAACCTCGAGGACCGCGATCGAACGCTCGCGATCGACGTGAGGACGCGCAAGGTGGTGGCGAGCTGGGCCACCGGGTGCGGCAGCGAAGGACCGCGCGGTCTGGCGCTGGACGCCCGCCGCCGCCTGCTGTTCGCAGCGTGCACCGATGGCGCAGTGAGCTTCGACCTCGCAAAGAGCGGCAAGACCGTTGGGCGCATCAAGACCGGCGGCGGCGTGGACAACCTCGACTTCCACGCCGGCAAGGGGACGCTCTACGTCGCGTCGCCGGTCGACGGCACGGTCACGGTCGCGCGCGTGGCCGACGGTGGGGCTCTGACCGAGATCACGCACACGAGAACGGCCCGCGGCGCGCGCAATCCGGTCGTCGCCGCCGACGGCACCGTCTACGCCGCCGACTCGGCGGGTGGGCGCTTGCTCGTCGTCCAGCCGCGTCCGTGAGGACTCGCCGGCGCATGATCCGCGGCGTGGCCGCGTGATAAAGATGAGCGGTGAACAAGCTGGTGCGGCGTGTAGCGATCGCGATGTCTATCGCGGTCTCATCGATGACGATCACGGCCTGCTCGTCGCCGACCGGGAGCGCCGCCGTCGAGGTCCCGGTCGACGCGGCCGCCGAGACTGGACCTTCGACGGACGCGAACTGCGATCCCGCGCTGACGTACGCGAGCTTCGGCAAGGATTTCTTCGCCACGTTCTGCGGCCGCTGTCATTTCTGGACGCAGGAGTCGGCGCAGCTCGACGGTGATTTGCTCGCCGGCGCGGCCGGAACCAGCACATCCATGCCGCCCTCCGCGCCTTTCCCCACCCCAGACCAGCGGCTGCAGCTGGTGCAGTGGCTCAGCTGCGGCGCGCCCTAGCCGTAGATCCGCGGTCGGCGCGCCGCGCATTCCAAGGACAAAATTGATCTGGCGCACACCGTGCATGTCGGATGACACGGGCGCCCGTGGACTCCTACCGTTCGGGTGGTATGTTGAATTTCCGGGTGAATGATCGGCTTTGGCCGCTCGTCCATCAGGGCAGGAGAGCTCGTCATGAAGATCATCTCGTCGGTTTGTGTCACGGTTCTGATGCTTGGGTCTGCCTACGCGCGGGCGCAGAGCGCCGAGGATCAACCCTACGAAGAGTCTGACGTCCAAGCTGCGCAAGCGGCGGCCCAGGCGGCGCCCCCGTCGGCCGCACCGACGGACATCCCGCCCGCGCCGCCTCAACAGCTTCCGCCGCCACCGCAGGCGCAGGTCCCGCAGCAGCAATACCAGTACGCGCAACCGGTTCAGGCAGCGCCGCCCGTTGCTCAGGCACCGGCGAGCGGGCAGTGGGTCTACACCTCGCAGTACGGCTGGGTCTGGATGCCCTACGGAACGCAGTACACCTATACGCCGACCAGCGAGGGCGTCTACCCGTCTGAGTACGTCTACTATCCGACGTACGGCTGGACCTGGGTGACCGCGCCGTGGGTGTTCGGATGGGGCGTTCAGCCGTTCTTCGGCGTCTACGGCCCCGGGCACTTCGGCTGGTATGGCCGCGCGGTCGCGTACGGCGGCTGGCGCGGGTACGGCTACGGCCATGCTTATGGCGCTGGCTACCGTGGTTACGGCGGGTATCGGCCGGGATATGCCGGCTATCGCGGCTACGCGGCCCCGCACGTTGGTTACGCGGCGCCGCGCTCCTTCGGCTACGGCGCGGGCGCGCACGTCTATCGCGGCGCTCCCGCGTACGGCGGCCACGTCGGCGGCGGCGGCTTCCACGGCGTCAGCGGCGGCGGCTTCCACGGCGGATTCAGCGGCGGCCACGCGGGCGGCGGCTTCCACGGTGGTGGGTTCGGCGGCGGCCACGGCGGTGGCGGCCACGGCCGGCACTGAGCTCCGGGTAAACACCGCGCTCGATCAGACGACAGCTACCGCTTCCGGACTGCGTAGGTCAGGTGGGTCACCCGCTGCGTTGGGTCCGCGCGTACCTGCTCCAGGGCCACGCGGCCCGCGTCCACGCCCTCGAACAGGCGGGTTCCGGCGCCGAACAGCACGGGTGACAGCGCGAGCGTGAACTCGTCGATCAGGCCGGCGTTCACGTACTCCAGGATGGTTGCTCCGCCGCCCGCGATGCGGACGTCCCGGTCGCCGGCGGCCTCGCGGGCCTGGTCGAGCGCGCGCTCGATGCCGTCGTTGACGAAGTGGAAGGTGGTCCCGCCCGGCCGCTCCCAGGGGTCACGCTTCTCGTGCGTCACGACGAAGACCGGCGTGTGGAACGGCGCGTTCTCCGGCCACGACTGCTCGCCGAGGTCGAACATGCGCTTGCCCATCACGCTCGCGCCGGTGCGCTCGAACATCTCCCGCATGATGTCGTTGTCGCGCCCTTCCTCGCCGCCCTCGCCGAGGTTCAGGTTCTCCCGGAAGAACCGTGCCGGGAATACCCACTGATGCAGCTTCATCCACTGCGCCGTCCAGGCCGGGTCACCCATGCGCCCCACGGGCGCGACGAACCCATCCAGCGACATCGACACGCTGAAGAACACTTTACCGGCCATCAGTTTTCAGCTCCCTTCCGGACAATCTCGGTGACGTAGGCATCCAGCTTGCGCAGGGTCTGCTGGCCACCCTCGATCGCGTGGTACTTCTCGACCACCTCGTCGCGCAGCTCCTTGGTGGGGAACACCGTGCGCATCTCGATCCGGGTCGCCGCGCCGTCGGGCGCGAACGTGAGGACCGACTGGAAGGCGTTCGGGTCGCCGCGGAACTCACCGTGCAGCAGCGCGATCCGCTCCGGCGGGGCGATCTCGGTCCAGGAGATCCACTCCGGGTAGTCCGTCCCGTCCGGTCCGTGCATCACGAAGACCCACTCCGCGCCGACGCGGAACTCGAACGCTCGCGTGGTGGTGGTGAACCCCTCCGGTCCCCACCACCGCGACAGGTGCCGCACCTCGGTGAACGCCTCGAACACCAGCTCTCGTGGAGCACGGATGACCCGGGAGGTCACGATCTCGCGGTCGGCCGTCGCGGACTGCGCCGGCGCTCCTCGTTCCGTCGCGCTCATCAGCTACTCCTTCTGCTTTGCCTTCTTGAGGTCCTGCACGTACTCGTCCAGCCGGTCGAAGCTCTCGTTCCAGAACCGCTCGAACCCCCCGGTCCACTCGTGAAGCGGTCGCAGCCCGCGGGCGTCGAGGCCGTACAGGCGTTGCTTGCCTGCCTTGCGGTCCCGCACCAGTCCGACCTCCCGGAGCACCCGCAAGTGTTTGGACGCCCCCGGCTGGCTCATCCCCAGCTCATGAGCCAACTCGGTGACCGGCGCCTCACCCGCCCGCAGCAACAGCAGGATCTCCCGGCGCTGCGGCTCGGCGATCGCGTTGAAGACGTCCGACGTCGTCGCCGCTCGTGCCATGGCGGAATCATATTCCGATATCGGCATACGTCAAGCCAGGAGGAGGAGGAAGGCGCTGGACCAGCGCGTCGGCGGCGATGGTGGTCAGTGCATTTGGGACGGGCTCGGCTGCATCTCGGCCTGCGCAGTTGGAAGGGTGAAATAGAAGGTCGTGCCCACCCCCACCTTGCTCTCCACCCAGATGCGGCCGCCGTGAGCCTCGACGATGCCCTTGACGATCTGGAGCCCGAGCCCTGCGCCGCCGCGTCTGGTCTTCTGCGCCTGCCAGAACCGATCGAACACGTGCGGCATCTCGTCGGCGGCGATCCCGGCGCCGGTGTCCTCCACCCAGAACAGGACCTCGCCATCGCGCAGCGCCGCGCCCGCGGTGATTCGGCCGCCTGCCTTCGTGAACTTCACCGCGTTGCCGATCAGGTTCTCGAACACCTGGAGGACTCGGTCGCGATCGGCCCAGACATCGGAAGACGCCTGCGTCCACGTCGAGCTCGAAGCTCGAGGGACGCCGAGGCAGCGAGCGGCCTCCTGAGCTTCCACGGAGTCGAGGACGAGCTGCCCGGCGGGCACGCGCGCTCGTTCGACGGAGAGATGGCCTCCCTCCATGCGCGTCACGTCCAGGAGGTCCTGGATCAGGCGATTCATTCGGGTCGCGGCGCGCTGGATCGCCTCGGCGGGCTTTCGAGATCGGCGCTCCGGCTCTCGCTCCGCTGCGCCGAAGGAGATTGGCCTGCATCATGATGGCGCTGAGCGGATTTCGCAGGTCATGGGCGACGAACCCGAGCACCTGATCCCGGAGTTGGGCGGCCTGGACCGACGCGTGGTAGAGACGGGCATTCTCGATCGCGAACGCCGCTCGCTCCGCCAGCGCCTCGGCCAGACGAAGATCGCTCTGCCCGTACGCGGCGAGACCCAGTCGAGGAGATGAACGCCAGCACGCCGAGGAGCTGTCCATGCGCTCAGGAGCGGCACCGCCATCAGCGATGTCGGATTCACGGCGCGGAGCACTTGCAGGTGCTCCGGCCCTTGGGCAGCCGACTCGAGTGCGTCGGGGGTGACGTGCTCGATGAGCAGAGGCTGCTTCGTCGTCGAAGACCGGCCGGAGCAGATAGGGGCGATCTCGATCGATCGGCATGCTGCTCCAAGCGAGCGCAGAGGTCGGCCTTGGACGGGTCCCGACTGACGACCTTTCGCCGCCGGAGCGTGCTCGTGCTCCTCGATGAGCTCGATCGATGCACCAGTCGGCGAAGTCACGAACGACCAGCTGAGCGACGGTCGCCAGCGTCTGCTCGTAGTCGAGCGACGCGGCCAGCACGGCTCCGGCCTCGGCCAGAAAGCCGCTGCTCCTTCTCGATGCGCGTTCGCTCCGTGATGTCGCGCAGCGCCACCGTGAGGATGCGTCTTGTCGCCGACCTGCAGCTTCGAGATCGCCGCCTCGGCCGGGAACTCCTCGCCGTTCTTGCGCAGACCAGCGATCGTGGTCAGGCGCTCCCCCATGCGACGCGCGGTCACGTCGCCGGACGCGAAGCGCTCGACGTGCTGACGATGAGCCTCGCGAAACCGCTCGGGGATCAGCGTGTCGAGCGGAGCCCCGATGGCCTCCGCCTTCGAGTAGCCGAAGATCTGCTCCGCGCCATCGTTGAAGATGGTGATTCGCTGCTCGTCATCGATGGAGATGATCGCGTCGGCAGAGATCGAGACGATCCCGGAGAACTTCGCCTCCGACTCCTTGAGCCTCTGCTCCGCGACCTTGATCTGCTCGATATCGGTGCAGGTGCCGAACCATTTGATGATCTCCCCGTTCGCGCCGAGCAGCGGCACGCCTCTGATCAACCACCACTGGTAGACGCCATCGGCGCGCCGCAGACGGCATTCGAGCGAGTAGGTGTCACGGTATTGCGTCGCGCGCTGCCAGGCATCCCACGCGCGCTGCCGGTCGTCAGGGTGGAACAGGCGTGATCCAGCCTTCGCCGTAGCTCTCTTCCAGGGTGAGGCCGGTGTAGTTCACCCATTGCTGATTGAAATAGATGTTCCACCCATCGGGTCGGGTGGCCCAGACGATCTGGGGCATGGATTCGGCCAGCGACCGAAACTCCTGTTCGCTCCTCCGCAGCGCCGCCTCCGCGCGCTTGCGCTCCGTGATGTCCTCGATCTGAGCGATGTAGTAGAAGCGGCGCGCCCTCTCGATCACGAAGGATCGAAGCGCTGAGCATGATGTCGACGATCGTCCCGTCCTTGCGGATGTAGCGCTTGCCGAGCTGGTATCGCGGAATCTCGCCGCGAGCGAGCTGCGCCGCGAGCGCGAGATCCGCCTCGAGGTCGTCGGGGTGGGTGATGTCGCCGAACGTCAGCGTCGTCAGCTCCTCGGACTGTAGCCGACGATCTCGCAGAGCGCGCGATTGACGCGGACGAACCGGCCGTCGAGAGCGACGAGTGCCATCCCGATGGGCGCTTCGTCGATCGTGAGCCGAAACCGCTCCTCGGAGTCGCGCAGCTGTGCGCTGGCCCGTCGCGCTTCCGAGATGTCACGCGTGACCGTGCCCATGCCGAGGATCCGCGCTCCGCTCGGCGTCGCGGATCAT
Source organism: uncultured Pseudomonadota bacterium (assembly GCA_963711305.1). Classification (GTDB taxonomy): domain Bacteria; phylum Myxococcota_A; class Polyangia; order Fen-1088; family Fen-1088; genus DASRQZ01. The sequence goes on along the minus strand of CAVQDT010000004.1, from coordinate 794,266 downwards.
GAAATGCTCGTCGGAGACCGGAATCGCCTCTTCGGTCTGCCAGTGCCGAAAGAATGTCTCGCCGGACCAGCGGCCGCGCTCGATCATCGCCTTGAGAATCACGTCGGTGACAAACGGGCGCAGCTCCGGGGGGTAGCAGTCCTCGATCTGCACCTGCTCCACCGGGAAATCGGGGGCCAGCCCGACCATCCGGCGACCGGCGGGATTGACGTAGACCGGCTTTCCGTTCGGATCCGCGATCCCGATGAAGTCGGACGAGTTCTCGATCAGCGCCAGAAAGATCTGACGTTCGTGGGCGGCTTGGATCAGCCGTTGGTTCGCTTGAGCGGATGTTGCGAGTGCGTCCGTTGCCTGCCGATGGACCCGCCGGAAGCGCTCATGAAACATGGCGAAGGCGAAGCCCATGGCCAAGAAGACGCCCACCGAGGGGAGGAATCTGATCTCGAGGGCCAAGGTCCGTTCCGGCGGAAGGAAGAACCAGGTGACGATGGCGGTCGAGATGAACGTGGCGCTGATTCCGCTGGCGCGCCCCCCGAGCCAGGAGCTCAGGAATACCGCGGGGTAGAACAGGAACCAGGCAAGGGGCGAAAGGACCGACCAGAAGGTCCACTGCGCGGCGAACGCAATCAGCGGCGGAACCGTCGCGGCCAGGATGACCCTTGCGACCCTCATGCCCCGTCCCCAGCTGTCTCAGCAGAGTGTGTCCCGTCCAAGGTTCCCAGCCGGCGTCCGCAATCGACGGGTTTGGTCAGAAGAGCGTCCGTGATGGTTCGGGATCGCCCGTTACACTTACGTAATTTTAAGTCCGCTTTTGGAAGGGCCAACCTGCCTTCCCGCGAACGCGGAGGTCGACAGGACTTTCAGGCCAGAGCTTCGCGAACGAGGTAGCTCAGCGCAGCAGGTCATCCACTTTTTCGCACAGGGTCTGTGGCTCGAAAGGCTTGCGCAGCAAGGCGTAGTCCCCTTCTTCGATCCCGCGGCGAGTCAGCTCCTCCTGGACGTAACCCGATACGACCAGGACGGCGGCGGCCGGGTGGCGATCAACGAAGGCGTCGAACACCTCGCGCGTTGGATTGTGTGGCACCACGGCGGCGGAGCAGAGCAGATCGAAGGCTGGGCCGTCCTTTGCGATCTCGTCGAGCGCGCGGCGACCGTCAGAAACCGGGACCACGGCGTGGCCGGCGCGCTCGAGGACGGAGCGCATCAGGTGTCTCACCGGCATGTCGTCCTCCAGCAGGAGGATGCGCCCCTGCTTGCGGCGCGCCTCGAAAACGGTCGGGACCGCTGCGGGAAGAGCCGGCGCTCCCGGCATCACCTGGGCGAAGTACACCGCGAAGCGGGCACCGCGGCCAGGCGCGCTTTCCACGACGACGCCGCCGCTATTTTCGCGCACAATCGCAAGGACACTCGCAAGGCCGAGTCCGGTGCCGACCCCCGGGGCCTTGGTCGTGAAGAACGGCTCGAAGATGCGCGCTTGCACGGAAGCGTCGATGCCCGAGCCGGTGTCCTCGACACAGATGAACGCCCAGTCGCCGGCAGCCAGATCGCCCCCCACCATTGGTCTGCGGGCGGCAAACGACTCGAACCCGGTGGTGACCTTCAGCCGGCCGCCGTCCGGCATCGCATCGCGGGCGTTTATCACCAGGTTGAACAGGATCTGCTGCAACTCGGTATCGTCGAAGCGCAACGCCATCATCGGGCCGTGCTCGATGGTCAGGATGACGTCCTCGGGCAGCACCCGTCTGAGCGTGGCGAGGCTGGCATCGACCACCTCGCTCAAGACCAGGGGCCGCACCTTGCGGACGTTCTTGCGCCCGAGCGCCAGCAGCGCGCGGGCCAGGGCGGCCCCCTGGCGCACGGCGGCCTGGACGGCCTCATAGCCGTCGGTCCGCTCCTCGGGCGTTGCGCTCTCGCTCATCGCGATGGCGCTCCAGCCCTGGACGACCGACAGGACGTTGTTGAAGTCGTGCGCGACGCCAGCGGCCAGTTGTCCGATCGCCTCCATCTTCTGCGCCTGAAGGGCGGCTTGCTCCACCTCGCGCCGCTTGTTTTCAGCCTCTTCGCGCTTGGCCTCTTCGGCGCGCAGCCGGAGTAACGCGCGGTGCTGCTGTTCGACCGCGGCCTCCGTCTGTGCGACGGCGAAGGTGGTGGCGAGGCCGACGAGCGTCCAGAGCAGTCCTGCAATGCAGGTGACCCGCAACCAGGGATTGAGCAACGTCATCGAAACCAGCGCCGGAGCCGGCAAGGGCAGCACACCGCGCAGGAAACAAACCGCCGCGGTCACGTTCCCCAGCACCAGGATTGCGGCCAAGGTGACGGTCGTTCGACGCCCAAATAGCAGGGCCGAGATGGCGACGGCGGCGCAGGCCATCAGGCCAGCATTTCCATAGAACCCCACGAAGGCGAGCGCGGTGAACGAGCCGATGACAAAGAGGGCGATCAGCGTGAACGCGCGTAGCCGGTAGGGCCACTTCTCTTTCCAAACCATGACCGCGTCCAGGGCCAGCACGGGACCCAACGTGAAGGAATAGATCAGCTGCACCCTTCCTCGCGTGGTGAACAGCGCCAGGGCGAGCCCCACCGACGTGATCGGCAAAGCGGCGAGCATCAACCGCCGCAGCAACACCATCCGCCACGCTCGCGGCGAGAACTCCTGGTCGGCCCCTCCCTCCCCACTTAGCATCCAGGGGCAAGCTCCTCGGATATGACGCATGCGACAACTCGCTCCCGGCGCGGCGACTCGCTTTCCCCCGGGTCACCTCTCCCAGGTTGGAGAAGGCCGGGCGCTTCGAACCCGAACCCGAAGTGCCCCGCTCTTGCCATCGACCGTGCGCTACTTGCCGGAGGGCGTAACCGAGACCGCCATCGCCTCGGTATAGGTGAACTGCATCACCTGCCCCGGCTTCAGGCTCGGCAACTTCGCCTGATTGTCGGGGTCGAGCACGTCCACGGTCTCGACCTGTCCCTTGGGCCCCTTGAGCGTGATGGTATTGTTGGCGGTGTCGACGTTCGTGATCTTGGCCGAGATCGTGACCTGCTTGCCGGCCGCGCCCGCCGCCTTGTCGGTCTTCATCGCCGCGGCCTTCTCGCTCGCCGACAGCTTGGTGCCCGGCGGCATCATCGCAACCGCAACCGCCTCCGTGTAGTCGACGTCGATCTTGTCGCCCTTCTTGAGCGTGTCGAAGGCCTTCACGTCGGACGGCACCTGGAACGAACGGCTGTCCCCCGCGTCGGTCTTCACAGTCACGTGCGCGTGCTCTTGTCGATCGCGGTCACCGTGCCTGCCCCGTGCATCGTTGCGGATTTCCCCGCCACCGGTGTCCCCTGGTTTGTACCGGTGTCCGTGAACGCGGGCGCCCCCGCGAGCGCGAGCGCGAGTACGCCGCCACCAACGCAAACCACGAACATGTTCCTCCCGATCGGATTCTTCATCATGCACCTCATTGGAATTGGAACTCCTCGCCTCTAGCTTGGTGACGGGGTTCGATCTGCAATATCGGGTCCCGGCCTAGTTAGATTGCGCAATCGCGAAATGGGCGGCTCGCGATGAGGGATTCACCTGTGCGAGGCCTAGCTATGGCGAGAGTTGCTCCCGGCTGCCGTCCGGGACGACGGCACTGGACAGATGGACAGGTAGTCGGTCCGGTGGTAAGAGCTGCACTCTCGGCCGATCAAAGGGCCGCACGAAGAGACGCCTTGAGCCCCCAAGCGCCGCGCATGCCGAAATGGAAGCTGGCGTTCGTGTACGCCTACTGGAGGTTCACCGAGATCTACATCTCGCTGGGCGCGGCCCTTCTCGCAACGGTCGCCTGCTGGGCGATCTATTTCTGGGCGGCTTCAAAGAGAGTGATCCCGCATCTCAGCATCGAACACCATCGGGCGGCATTGCTACGCGCGGTCCTGGCGTCGTTTGCGATCGCGTTTCTCTTCTTCTTTCGCGGCTTCGCGCGGCCGGATTGGGTGATCCGACGCCGTTTGCGGCAAGTTGCCTCCACACTCGGGCTCGATTTGACCGTGGGGGCCAACGGCACGGTGTCGGACTGGGTCTGGGCGCGGTTCACGCCCGCGACCGCGGATGACCTGGTGACACTACGTACGGACGGGCGCTGCTGGGCACTGGCGTCCGCGGCCGATCCGTCGAGGCTGCTCGCCTTGAATCACATACCAAAGGTCCTGGGGATAGGCCGCGCGGGCGGATCCAGCGGCCAGCGCGAGTTCCTGTCCATCATGCTGTTCTGGCACTTGGGTGAACAGACTACGGAACTGTCGACCTCGCAGGTGGAACAGCTGGCGGCCGCGGGATTCAAGGCCGATCGCGTCCCCGGCGGCTTCGTCGTCCGCGAGATCACGCGCTGCACCCGGAAGCGCGGGAAGAGGGCGATCGACCGAGTCGACGCCGATCGCCTGGTCGCGCTCTGGGGAATCTGCACCGCGACCCGCGTCTGATGGTCGCATGCTCGCGACGAACAAGAGCGCACCGACGGCCTCTTTGGCCCCAGCCTCCGTGCGGCCGGCTGCCTTTAGTGAGCGGGAGAAGGGGTTCGAACCCTCGACGTCCACCTTGGCAAGGTGGCACTCTACCACTGAGTTACTCCCGCGAAATGCCGGCGTAACCTATGCAATTCTCCGGCGGACAGCAAGAGAAAGTTGCGGGCGCGTTGCCGACGGGCGCGAGCAACGCCAAAAGAAGAACCCCGGAAGGCCGAGGCCCGCCGGGGTTTGGTTTTGCGATCGTCTCTAGGGACTACTCGAGCTCGTTGGTGATGATTGGCGCGCGGCTACCGACGACGTCGCCGTTGGTGTCGACCGAGCCGTTGCGCACGAAGCTCGCGACCTTCTTGTTGCAGTCGAGGTCACCGGTGGCCGTCGCCACGAACGTCGCTGCGGACGCGACACCGGTGCTGGTGTAGTGAGGCATGTAGAGGTGCGGGTCGGGGATCGAGAACTGCAGGCCGACCCAGACCGCGTCCTGCCACTTGGCCGAGCCACCGGGGCACTTGCCCACGTCCTGGCACCCGCACTCGGTCGACAGCTCGTCGGGCGCGTTGCCCGGGAACTGCTTGGCGATGGAGTTGCCGCTCGAGTCGGAGTGATCGGTCTCGTAGTAGGTGACCGAGCCCGCCCACATCTTGTTCAGGTGACCGACGGCCTCGGCGGTGCGCGAACGCTTCACGTACTTCGAGAAGGCGGGGATCGCGACGGCCGCCAGGATGCCGATGATCGCGACGACGATCATGAGCTCGACGAGGGTGAAACCTGACTGACGCTTCCGGGTGAACATCGGTAACCTCCTTGGATTCCTTCGGGTCGTTTTGTGAGGAGCAATCGGCCGATTGGCGCGACCGCTTGAGCCCGGACCCGCTCCGGAGAGGTGCAGCCGACGTGCCATTCGTTGCGCGTCGGGCGCCGCCCGAAGACCCGGCATTTCGCGAGGAAAACGTGAGCACCGTCGGGTCCGACGGCGCGTGATTCGTCAGCCGCGCTGACGAAAATCGTCAGGCCTGCTCCAAACCACCTGTCGCCTCGCGGCCTACTTGCCTTCGTTGAAGACGCGCAGCACCGGCGACTGGCTCGACAGTGCGAAGATGCTCACCTCGCCCGGATAGCCGGTCGCCGGTGACAGGTTGCACGCCGCCAGGCTGTAAAACCAGGGAGCTGCGGTGTTGGTGCCGATGAGCAGCGAGCCGTACTTGAGATTCGCCGTGCTGTTGCCCGCGAGCCCGGCGTTGGTCATGTACGTGCAGTAGAGACCGACGTCGCGCGGCCGGATGCCGACCGCCTGCCAGCCCTGCGGCCACTTGGTCGAGTCGCCGATGCTGGTCATGGTGCGGACCGAATCGAACGTCGAGCTGTTGGCAAACACCGGGAAAAACGCGGTCTCGACCTCGTCGGGGCTGGGCAGATCGGTCTTGTTGTCGGCGCGCAACGGCAGGTACGCCGCGAACTCCAGCTTGTAGCTCTGCTCCTTGCTCACCATCTCGCCGAGCATGGCGATCGCTTCGGCGGAGCGCGCGCGTCCGATCCACTTGCGGTAGCCGAACGAGCCCATCGCTGCGAGCACGCCGATGATCACGACGACGATCATGAGCTCGACCAGCGTGAACCCGCGCGCGGCACGAGCGGAACGGGCGACGCAGCGGCCGGCGAAGTCAGGGGCGAATGGATCGCGCATCGCCCTATTGTTTCCCGAAAGCGCCGCGAGTTCAATCGGGGCGAGGCATGACCTCGCGATCGAGGCCTCACGCTCGATCGAAGGTCGCCACGACCTCGACGTGGAACGTCTGCGGCATGAGGTCGATGGCCAGCGCGCGCGCCAGGCGAAAACCGGCGGCGGCGAGGCGGCGTGCGTCGCGCGACAGCGTCTGAGGATCGCAGGAGACGTAGACGATCCGCCGGCGCGCGCGGGTGGCGGCGGCCAGGTGAGCGGCGTCGGCGCCCTCGCGCGGCGGGTCGAGCACGACGACGTCGGCGGTGATGTCCGGAATCCGCGCACTCCAGGTTGCATCCGGCGCCGCGCGAGCGCCGCGCGCCACCGCCGAGGGATCGCCTTCGCACGCGTGAACGCGCGCGGGGGCCGCCTGCGCGGTCAGCTCGCGGGTGAAGTTGCCCGAACCGGCGTAAAGCTCGAGCACCACGCCTGGCGCCGCGCCGACCGCCTCGAGCACACGGTCGACCAGCACGCGGTTGCCGGCGCGTCCGACCTGGGCGAAGGCTCCCGCGGGCACCGGCAGCGGCGAGCCACCGCGCTCGGCGACGTCGACCTCGGGCCGCCCCGCGAACGGCTTGCCGGCGATCGACACCCCGACGATTCCCGCCGCCAGCAGGCGGTCCGCCTCGCGACGAGCGAGCGCAGCGCCGTTCGCGTCGAGCTGAGCGACGTTGACGTGCACGCCCTCGGCGCCCGCCTGCAGGTCGAGCTCGGCGCCGGCGGGCAACTGCGACGCGAACGCGCGCACCGCTGGCAGCGCGGCGTCGAGCGCCGGCGAGAACAGCGGGCAGCTTGGCACGTCGACGATCTCGTGCGACCGGCGCGCGCGAAAACCGACCGGGCGCGGAGCCGCACCCGGCCCCACCGCGAGCTTCGCGCGATCGCGATAGCCGAACGGCGACCCGGCAGCGACGACGGGATCGATGGACGCGAGCCCCAGCGCGCGCTCGACGATGGTCTTCTTCGCGCGCCGCTGCGCCTCGATGCTCACGTGCTGCCACTGGCAGCCGCCGCATTCGCCGAACAGGCGACACGGGGGCGTCGACGCGATCCGGACCGGCGCGCTCGATCGAGACCAGCTCGCCCCAGGCGACGCGCTCCTTCTCGCGCACCAGCTGCACGCGCACGCGCTCGCCCGGCGCCGCCAGCGGCACGAAGACCACGCGGCCGGTCGCTGCTCGCGTCGCCGCCGCTGGCGTCGTCGGCGCGCTGCCGACCGGCCGCGTCGCCGCCCGGCGCCAGCGAGTCGATCTCCACGAGCGTGAGCGAGGAGCTCTTCACGCCCGTACAGGAGCTCTCGCCGGCCTCGCTCACGGAAACGGCTGGGCCGCGCGGCCGCGCTCGAGATCGAAGTCGAAGGAGCCGCTCACCTCGCCGCCCATGCGCGGCAACGGCATCGGCATCATCGCCTTGATCGCGCCGCAGATGCGCTCGTCGTTGAGCACGACGTGAAACTTGGCGCGCAGGCGATCGCCGAAGTTGATCTTGAAGTCCTTGGGGATCGGAGTGCGCATGTCGGGCGGAACGTCGGGCTGCGCGGCTCCGCCGAAGTCCAGGAACTCGATCGTCCCGTCGAAAGAACTGGCGACGACGTCTGCCTGGTGGCAGGTGAACAGCAGCGACAGCGACGAGCGCACCATGTCCTCGGTGGTCGAGGTGGATGACCGCGTGCGGGCGTCCCCGCTCCGCCGTCACCGGCATCGGCGCCGCCGTCGCCCACCTGCGCGGTGCCCGACCAGTCGCACCAGGGCGTCTTGGTCAGCGTCTCACCGTGGAAGTCCGTGGTCATTGCGCGGGTCCCAGTCCGGCTCACCACCGTTCTTGGTGCGGCCGCGCACGCAGCGTGCGACCTCGTAGCTGTTGAGGACGTCGAAGTACAAGGTGTCGTTGATCTCGATCCGGTTGCCGTTGCGCTGCACGCGGATCGTCAACAGATTTGCGGCTTGCGGGACGACCACGCCGCCGATCTCCTCGGTCGGCTCGCCCGCGAAGAATGTCGGCTGCAGGTCGAAGAACCGCTGTGCATCCGGCCCGTCCCCATAGTTGCCGCCGTTGGGGAAGCATCCGAGGACGTAGATGTCGCCGGTGACCGAGCCGCTGCCGCTGCCGACCGTGCAACCGCCCGAAAACGCAGCCAGCACGGCGAGCAGAGATCTGGCTTGCCAGGCCGGCGCACCCTCTCCACTTGACGACGCTCATGAGCCCCTCCTCAACCGCACCGGGCTCCCGCGCGACGCGCCGGTCGACACCGCGGCCGATCCGTCGCGCAGCCCGATCTCCAGAAAGCCCGAGCTGCCGATGTACGCGACCAGCTCGCCCGGCGCCACGTCGGCAAACGTCTTGCCGAACGCGGGCCGGAACGTGCCCTCGCGCCCGGTGATCTCGATCTGCGCGTCGGGCCACACCAGGTCGACGGCCACCGACGTCAGCAGATTGCCGAAGCGATCGACGTAGGTCACGCGCCCCTCGACGCGGTCACCGACCTGGCGCACGAGCGGGGGCTCCAGCTCGACCAGCGACGGCAAGAGCGGGCCGGCGTCTGCCGCGGCCGCACCCGCCGCGAGGCGACCCGCCGTCGGCGCAAAGACGTCCCGGCCGTGAAAGGTGGGGCTCACCGGCTCGCGCCGGAAAGCCAGCCGCGTCGATGCGGTAGACCTGCCGCGGCTCGCCCGCCACCAGCGAGAGCACGCCGTTGTCGGGCCCGATGAAGAACGAGCCGCCCGACGCCACGACCACGTCGGCGCGCGCACCGCCCACGCCCGGATCGACGACCGCGACGTGGATCGTGCCGCGCGGAAACAGCGGCGCCGCCTGCGCGAGAGCGATCGCGCCGCCCGCGATGTCCTGCGGCGCGATGCCGTGGGTGACGTCGACCAGCCGCGCATCCGGCGCCAGCGACAGGACAACCCCCTTCATGGCTCCAACGTAGCCGTCCGAAAAGCCGAAGTCGGTGGTGAAAGTCACGATGGCCACGCGCTGTTCGGTAAGTATCTCATCGCTGCGATGGATCGCCAGATCGCGTAGCGGGTTGCCCGCCGGCGGGCGATGCGAACGTTTCGGCGTTAAGATACTGCGTCATGGACAAGACTGTCGCCTCCGCCGACGAGGCCGTGGCCGACCTCACCGACGGCGCCACCCTGATGGCGGGCGGCTTCGGCCTGTGCGGCATCCCGGAGAACCTGATCCAGGCCATCCACCGCCGCGGCACGCGCAACCTGACCGTCATCTCCAACAACTGCGGCATCGACGGCAAGGGCCTGGGCCTGCTGCTGGGCAACGGCCAGGTCAAGAAGATCATCGCCAGCTACGTGGGCGAGAACAAGACGTTCGAGCGCCTGTACCTCGACGGCAAGCTCGAGGTCGAGCTGACGCCGCAGGGGACGCTGGCCGAGCGCATCCGCGCGGGCGGCGCCGGCATCCCCGCCTTCTACACGGCGACCGGCTACGGCACCAAGGTCGCCGAGGGCAAGGAGACGCGTGAATTCGACGGGCGCATGTACGTGCTCGAGCGCGCGCTGCGCGCCGACTTCTCGATCGTCAAGGCGTGGAAGGGCGACCGCTTCGGCAACCTCGTCTACCGAAAGACCACGCGCAACTTCAACCCGATGATGGCGGCCGCGGGACGCGTCACCATCGCCGAGGTCGAGAGCCTGGTCGAGCCCGGCGAGCTCGACCCCGACGGCATCCACACGCCCGGCATCTACGTGCAGCGCATCGTCGCCGGCGCGCGCTTCGAGAAGCCGATCGAGCAGCGGACCGTCCGCAAGAGGAGCGCCTGACCATGCCCGCCCTGACTCGCGACCAGATCGCCCAGCGCGCCGCGCGCGAGCTTCGCGACGGCTTCTACGTCAACCTGGGCATCGGCATGCCGACGCTGGTGGCCAACTTCGTGCCCGCCGGCATGCACATCGTGCTGCAGTCCGAGAACGGCATGCTCGGCATCGGCCCGTTTCCCTACGAGGGCGACGAGGATCCCGACCTCATCAACGCCGGCAAGCAGACCATCACCGAGCTGCCGGGCAGCGCCTACTTCTCGTCGGCCGATTCGTTCGCGATGATCCGCGGCGGCCACATCGACTGCGCGATCCTGGGCGCGATGCAGGTCGCGGAGAACGGCGACCTCGCCAACTGGATGATCCCGGGCAAGATGGTCAAGGGGATGGGCGGCGCGATGGACCTGGTCGCGGCGGCGAAGCGGGTGATCGTCATGATGGAGCACGTCGCCAAGGGTGAAAAGAAGATCCTCAAGCGCTGCACGCTGCCGCTCACCGCGCTCGGCGCCGTGCACCTGATCCTCACCGACCTCGCGGTGATGGAAGTGACGCCGCGCGGGCTCGTGCTGCGCGAGCGCGCGCCCGGCGTCTCGGTCGCCGACATCCAGGCGCAGACCGAGCCGACGCTGCTGGTGGAGGGCGACGTACCCGAGATCCGCCTCGCGCCGGCATGAAGCGCCCCGGCGATCCGCCACCGCCCGCCAGCGACCAGCGCCCGGCGGCACCCGAGAGCAGCGTCGAGACGACGGCCGGCATTCCGCTGCCGCCGCTCTACGACGCCGCGACGCTGGCGGCGCGCGAGCCGCCGTTCGATCCCGCGCGCGATCTCGGCGCGCCCGGCGCTTTCCCGTACACGCGCGGCATCCACGCGCAGATGTACCGCGAGCGGCTGTGGACCATGCGCCAGTACGCCGGCTTCGGCTCGGCGGCCGAGAGCAACCGCCGCTATCGCTTCCTGCTGGCGTCGGGGCAGACCGGCCTGTCGGTCGCGTTCGATCTGCCGACGCAGATGGGGCGCGATTCGGATCACGCGCTGGCGCGCGGCGAGGTCGGGCGCGCCGGCGTGGCCATTTCCAGCATCGACGACATGCAGGTGTTGCTCGACGGACTGCCGCTGGATCGCGTGTCGACGTCGATGACCATCAACGCCACGGCGGCGACGCTGCTCTGTCTTTACATCGCGGTCGCCGATCAGCGCGGGCTTCCGCGCCGCGCCCTCCAGGGGACGATCCAGAACGACATCCTCAAGGAATATATGGCGCGCGGTACGTATATCTATCCGCCGGCCCCGTCGATGAGACTGGTCGCCGACTGCTTCGCGTTCTGTCGCGACGAGGTGCCGCGCTGGAACACGATCAGCGTCAGCGGCTATCACATCCGCGAAGCCGGCAGCGATGCGGTGCAAGAGGTCGCATTCACGCTGGCTGACGGGATCGCGTACGTCGAGGCAGCGCGCGCGCGCGGGCTGGCGGTCGACGACTTCGCGCCCCGCATCTCCTTCTTTTTCAATGCCCACGCCAACCTACTGGAAGAGGTCGCCAAGTTTCGCGCCGCGCGCCGGCTCTGGGCGCGGACCATGCGCGAGCGCTTCGGCGCTCGCGACCCGAGGTCACTGATGCTGCGTTTTCACGCCCAGACCGGAGGATCGACGCTGACCGCGCAGCAGCCGCTGAACAACGTGGTGCGCACGACCATCGAGGCGCTGGCGGCCGTGCTGGGCGGTGCGCAGTCGATCCACACCAATGGCTTCGACGAGGCGCTGGCGCTGCCGACCGAGGCGTCCGCGCAGCTGGCGCTGCGCACGCAGCAGATCCTGGGCTACGAGAGCGGCGTCGCCGACGTCGTCGACCCGTTGGGTGGATCCTACGCCGTCGAGTCCCTGACCAGCGAGATCGAGTCGCGGGCGGTCGCGTTGCTCGCCGAGATCGATCGACGCGGCGGGATGGTGTCTGCGATCGAAGAGGGATTTCCGCAGCGCGAGATCGAGCGCCGGGCGTTCGAGCACCAGCGCGCAATCGAGGAAAGACGGCGCATCGTCGTGGGCCAGAATCAGTTCGCGGACGACCCGAATGCGCCATCGGGCCCCGAGGTGCCGCTGCACCACCTGGACCCCGCGATCGAGCAGGGCGCAGGTCGAACGCCTCTCTGGTTTTCGTAAGCAGCGCAACCCTGGCGACCTCGCAAGCGCGCTGGCGATGCTGGAAAATACCGCACGAGGGCCGGACAACCTGTTACCGGCGATCCTGGCCGGTATCAAAGCGCGCGCGACGCTGGGAGAGATCGCCGACGTGCTGCGAAAAGTCTTCGGTGAGCATCGTGCCGGCTAAACTTGTTGCGCGCCCCCAGCCTCTGGAGGTACGGTTGATGGCTGCTGAGCGCCCGCGCGCCGCTTGCCAACTTTTGAAACTTTTTTTAGCCACCTGGGGGGGAAAAAGCCGCGATGACGAAGTCAGATCTCATCGACCACTTGTGCGAAGCGGAAAAGATGCCCAAGGGTCGGGCGGAGCTCCTCATCAACGCGATCTTCGACTGCATGGAGGCGTCGCTTCGGCGCGGCGAGCGCATCGAGATCCGTGGCTTCGGCAGCTTCGAGATCCGCAACTACCGCTCGTACGAGGGCCGCAACCCGCGTACCGGCAGCGCGGTCAGCGTCAAGCCGAAGCGGCTACCATTCTTCAAGGTCGGCAAAGAGCTGAAAGAGCGGGTCAACGCTGCCGCGATGCGCGCGGCGTCGAACGGAAACGCGCACGCAACGACCGCCGCGCAAGCCGGCACGAAGAAGCCCGGCACGGAGGGTGGCGCGACGAGCGCATCGCCGGCCGCCGAGGTCGCGACGACCGCACCGGCCAACGGCAATGGTCCGGCCGCGACGACGTCCTCCGGGGGCAGGCGCCCGCGCGAACGCAGACGCCGGTTCCGGTCTCCGTCAGGGCGTAGCGTCCCGAGGCGCGCGCGCGTGGGCCAGACGGCGCACGCGGTGACGCACCGCCAGCGTGTGGCGCGCCAGCGCGCGTAGCAAGTCCGGCTTGGCGTCGGCGAGCACCGCGGATCCGGAGACGCGCGCGGCATAGAGAGCGCGCACCGCCGGATCGAACATCACCATCGACAGCGCGAGCGAGAAGCCGCTCGACGGATAGAGCAGCGCCGCCGCCCAACGATCGAGCGCCAGCTCGCGCCCCACGACGGCGGCGCGCACCGCGGCCGCGTAGCCCGCAAGCTGGAAGTCGTTGCTCTCGAGCGCGCGCAGCGATCGTGTCGGCGGCGACGATCCCGTGCTCGAGACCGACCGCGATCCCTTCGCCGGTCAGCGGATCGATCCCGGCGGCGTCACCGACGCAGAGCAGATGCGGCCCGGCGATTCGCGCGCGCGGATCGTAGCGCCATGCCGGCCAGCCGCGCGCCGACGCCGCCAGGTGTACGCCGTGCGCCGCCAGCGTGCGGTGCAAGAGGCGCTCGATCTCGGCGCCGGGCAAGTGGCGCGACGGGTAGTGCATGACGCCCACGTTCACGCGATCGCCGGCGACCGGGAACAACCAGACGTACCCGCGCAGGCCGTGATCCATCGGTGAGAAGTCGTAGATCATGCGCTCGCCCAGCTGCAGCGCGGGCGGCGCGGGGATCTCGGATCGGAACAGGCGCAGCGGTATTGCCTGCGTATCCGCGCCCGCGGATGACGACGACGCCGCCAACGCCTTGCGAACGCGACTGCCGGCGCCGTCCGCGCCGACCAGCACCCGCGCCTGCAGCGCGCGGCCGAGCGAGGTCACGACGCTCACCGTGCGCGCGGCGGCGTCGATCGCGAAGGACTGGACACCCTCCCCTTCGACGATCTCGATGCCGCGCGCGCGCGCCTGCGCGACCAGGTCGGCGTCGAAGTCCTCGCGGCGCACGATCTCGACCGGACGCTCGAGCACGACGTCGGCCGCGGCCTGCCCGTAGATCAGGCGTCCGGTCCGACAGGCGACACGGGGCACGCGCACCGCCACGCCCAGCTGGCGCAGCGCCTGGTGGGCGTGCCCGGTGAGCCCACCTCCGCACGGCTTGGCGCGCGGGAAACGCGCGCGATCGAGACAGAGGATGCGCCCCGCCAGCGACGGCTGGCGCTGCACCAGCGCCAGCGCCGTGGCGACGCCGGCCGGACCGGCGCCGGCGATCAGGACATCCAGTACCGGCGACAACGGACTAGAGGTTCGGCTTGGCCGAGACCGTGCCGCTCACGGTGGCGGTGACCGCACCGCTGGGGATCGGATCGCCTGGTTTGACGATCATGGTCGTGTGCGCGATGAAGTTGAACGGCGTGCTGAACGCCGACGCGTACTGCGAGAAGACCGCGCCGCCGTTCGGATCGAGCGTCATGTTGCCGCTGGTCTTCATTTTGGCGGGCGACGCCGGGATGGAGCCGAACTTCTGCGCCGGGGGATCGATCGACGTGACGTTCGCGGGCGCGATGAAGATGTCGACCGGCGGTAGCTCGACGTTCATGCTGCTGTCGATGACGTAGGTGACCTGGGAGATGCTGATCTTGGCCAGCGTCTGCCCGCTCAGGCTCGACAGCTGTGGCACCTGCATCTTGAGGTTGATCATCTGGCTGACGGTGACCGGGAACTCCAGCACGCAGACGCTATTCTCGCAGGCGAGCGGCGTCGCCGTGCAATCCGGCTTGGGCGCGGGCGCCGGCGGATTGCAGCAGTCGGTGACCAGCTGCCCCGCGCCGCAACTGACCGCGGGGGCGGTAGAAAAGCCGGCCGGTGGCGCCTTCCAGGTCGAGCTCGACGTGTCGAAGCTGAAGCTCTGCGGCGGCAGGGCGAAACTGATCGTGCCGACATTGGAGAGCGCGCCACACCCCGAGAGGCTGGCCGCGCTGGCAAGGACGAAACAGACGGCGAAACCGGTGAGGAGAGTCGTGCGACGCATCCGGCGATCTTATCACCGTCGAGCGAGGGCCGCGACGAGCTCCGCCGCGGCGCCGTACGGATCGCGCCGGCGTGCGGCGACGTCGTCGACCAGGCCCGCGACTCCGTCCAGCGCCTGGCGCAGCGCCACGCCGCCCGAGCTCGCCGGCGATCGCCAGTACCTGGGCCTCGGCCTGGCGCCGCCGCCGCTCGAGACGCGATTCCGGCGTTGCCGGGCGGACCGCGTCGATCGCATCCACCAGCGCGTCGACGCCGACTCCGGTGGCCGCCACGGTCTTCAGGACCGGAACCTCCGCGGCCTGGCCGCGCCGCCCGCGCTGCGCGAGGTCCAGCATCGTGGTCAGATCCCTGGCGGCGCGATCGGCTCCCTCGCGATCGGCCTTGTTGACCACCAGCACGTCGGCGATCTCCAGAATTCCCGC
The DNA here is from genome assembly GCA_963711305.1 of uncultured Pseudomonadota bacterium. Classification (GTDB taxonomy): domain Bacteria; phylum Myxococcota_A; class Polyangia; order Fen-1088; family Fen-1088; genus DASRQZ01. The sequence goes on along the minus strand of CAVQDT010000004.1, from coordinate 778,950 downwards.
CTTCAGCGCCTGCACCTCGTCGCCCAGGCCGGGCGCGCTGGCCACGACCACCACGTCGGCGGCGGTCATCACGTCGACCTCGGCCTGACCGACGCCGACGGTCTCGACGATGACGCGGTCGAACCCGGCGGCGTCGAGCACGCTGACCACGTCGACCGTCGAGCGCGAGAGCCCGCCCAGCTGCCCGCGCGTCGCCAGCGAGCGGATGAAGACGCCGGCGTCGGTGGCGTGCTGCTGCATGCGCACGCGATCGCCGAGGAGCGCGCCGCCCGAGAACGGGCTCGACGGATCGACCGCCACCACCCCGACCTGCGCGCCGGCCGCGCGGTAGCGGCCGATCAGCGCCGCCACCAGCGTCGACTTGCCGACGCCGGGCATGCCGGTGACACCGACGACGAACGCGCGCCCGGTGCGCGGGTAGAGCCACGCCAGATCTTCGGTCGCGCCCGCGATCCCGTCGTCGAGATCGCGCATCAGCCGCGCGACCGCGCCCCGATCACCGGCCAAGATCTGTTGGCCGCGCGCCGAGCCCTGGCCCTCGTCGTGCCCGGCCATCGCCGTCAGGCGCCCGCCGCCTCCTTGAGGATCTCGCGGGCGATGACCATCTTCTGGACCTCGTTGGTCCCCTCGCCGATCTCGGCCAGCTTCGCGTCGCGCAGGTAGCGCTCGACGTCGAACTCGCGCGTGTAGCCGTAGCCGCCGTGGATCTGGATCGCGTTGTTGCATGCGCGCATGGTCGCGCGCGCGGCGAAGTACTTCGCGATCGACGACTCACGCGTCGTGCGCTGGCGCTGATCCTGGAGCAGCGCCGCGCGCCAGACCAGCAACCGGGCGGCCTCGAGCTCGGTCGCCATGTCGGCGAGCATGTACTGGATCGCCTGAAACGCCGCGATCGGCTTGCCGAACTGCACGCGGTCCTTGGCGTAGCGGCACGCCGCCTCCATGCGCCGCGCGGCCGATGCCGACCGACCAGGCGCCGATGCCGATGCGTCCCTTGTCGAGGATCTTGAGCGTGTCGAAGAAGCCTTGGTTGAGCTCGCCCAGGCGCTGCGACTCGGGCACGCGCACGTCTTCCAGCACCAGCTCGGTGGTGTCCGACGCGTGCAGGCCCATCTTCTCGATGCGCTTGCCGGTGCGGAAGCCAGGCGTGCCGCGCTCGACGATGAACGCAGTCAGCCCCTTGGCGCGCAGCTCGGGCGTCGTCGAGGCCAGCACGACGTAAATCTCGCCGACCGACCCCTGGGTGATGAAGGTCTTGGTGCCGTTGATCAGCCAGTCGTCGCCGTCGCGCACCGCGCGCGTGCGGGCGGCGCCCGCGTCGGAGCCCGAGCCCGGCTCGGTGAGCCCCCAACCGCCCAGCACCTGGCCGCTGGCCAGGCGCGGGACGTACTTGCGGCGCTGCTCCTCGTTGCCTGCAAGAAAGAGGTGCCCGGTGCACAGCGAGTTGTGCGACGCCATGGTGAGCCCGATCGACGCGTCGGCGTGCGCGACCTCTTCGAGCGCGATCACATAGTCGAGGAACTTCATCCCCGCCCCGCCGTACTCCTCGGGGATCTGCATGCCGAACAGGCCCATCTCCGCCATCGGCGCGATGACCTCTTTCGGGAAGCGCTCTTCCCGATCCCACTTCGCGGCGTTGGGGATGATCAGCCGGTCGCAGAGCTCGCGCACCGACTTTTGGAGGATCAGCTGCTCTTCCGTGAGATCGAAATTCATTTGGTGGACCTGGCCTTGCCGGCCGGCTTGAACCGCTCCTTCTCGGGACCCCCGGGCGCGAAAGCCTGCAGGATCATCCCCTTCTCCTCGCCGTGAAACTTGATGGCGTGCGGCTGGTCGGCCGGAATGTGTATCGCCTGTTCGCGACCAAACTTGATCTTGTCGCTGCCGACGGTGAGCTCGCCGCTGCCCGACAGCACGTACAGGAGCTCCTCGCTGCCTTCGTGGGAGTGGCGCGGAATCTCGCCGCCGCCCTCGACCTCGAGCAGCCCGATGTAGACGTCCTTGCTACCGGTCGAATCCTCGGTGAACAGCGGGCGGACCCGTACGTGGCCGATCGCGCCCGAGATGCTCTCGGTCTTGCCCGCCGCGCTGGCCAGCACCAGCTTTGCGCCCTCGGGGGCGTTCCCTTGCCGCGGGTCGCGGATGACCTCGAACGCCGCGCGACCTGCCTCGTCCTTGGGATCGCGATAGACCTTCTCTGGACCGAGCGGCGCGAAGATCTCCAGCATGATCGCCGGCGCCGACCGGCCCATGTTCTCGATGGCGTGCGGGAAGTCGCCGGGGATGAAGATCGCCTCGCCCTCGTCGATCTTCTCTGGCGTGCGCCCCTGAGGTCCGATCACGCGCGCGTGCCCCTTGAGCACGTACAGCATCTCGGCGCCCGGGTGCTTGTGCATCGCGATGCGGTTCGCGGGCGACACGGTCAAGCAGCGACAGCGACGCGTGCTCGGCGCGCATGGTGGCCTCGTCGACCAGCAGCTTGACCGAGTACGGCGCCACGCCGGTCTGCAGCCCCTTGCGCTTGTGCTTGGGCGCCGGCGGCCCGTGATCGGGCGCGTCCGCGACCTTCAGCGAGAACTGCGCCATCTGCCCCTCGAACGTCAGCGGCACGATCACCGTGCTGCCGGCGTCGATGCCCGCCATGGTCCAGAGCTGCGCGCTCTCCTCGAGGCAGGCCAGCAGCACCGGTGACTTCACCTCGTCGAGCGCGGGCTCGGCCTTGGTGACGTGGCCGTCGGCGCCGACGTCGACAGAGAGCTCGATCTTGCCCGCGACGTCCAGCTTGTCGGCCAGCGCCTTCTCGAAGCAGCGATGCACCTCGCCGCCGTGAGCGACCAGCGTCGCCTGCAGCACCTCGGCGATGCGTTGCTCCTCGGTCTGCTCGGTGGCGTGGGCGCGCGCCTCGCGCAGCTCGAGCCCGAGCAGCGCCAGCGCCAGGCCCAGGCGCAACGCCGGCGACGCGCCGAAGGTTCGTAAGAGGTTCCGTCGTTCGAAAAGCGTCTTCACGCAGCGGCTCCTTCCACGCGCGGGCGCAGCTCCCGCTCGATCCAGTCCACGATCTCTTGCGTCGATGCCCCCGGCTTGAAGATCGCCGCCACCCCTTGCTGCTTCAGCGCCACCACGTCCTCGTCGGGAACGATCCCGCCCCCAAACACCACCACATGTCCGGCGCCGCGCGCGCGCAGCGCCTCGATCACCGCCGGGAAATGCGTCATGTGCGCACCCGACATGATCGACAACCCCACCGCGTCGGCCGACTCTTGCTGGGCGGCAGCGGCGATCATGTCAGGCGTCTGGTGCAGCCCGGTGTAGATGACCTCGTACCCCGCGTCGGCCAGCGCGCGCGCAACCACCTTGGCGCCGCGGTCGTGCCCGTCGAGCCCAGGCTTGGCGACCACGATCCGGATCTTGCGCTTGGCTTCGGGGGGCACTTTTGACACAGCTTATCAGATCGTCAGAGTGCGGCGAGATCCCTTCGCAATTTGGCCGTCGGCTCCGATTGCTCCGCGAGGGACAAGTGCAATGTGTGGCGGGTTGCGGCTAGCGCATCGACCACCACCTCGTCACCTCAGGCGACCATAGTTCCCGCGCGCGCCTCGCGCAGCAGCTCCCGGGCGATGACCAGACGCTGGATCTGGCTCGTGCCTTCGTAGATGGTGGTGACGCGGACGTCGCGGAAGTGGCGCTCGACGGGGAAGTCACGCGTGTAACCGTATCCGCCCAGCACCTGAACGGCGCGGTCGCAGATCTCGTTGGCGCGCTCGGTGGCGAAGAGCTTGGCCTCGGCCGCCTGGCGGGTGAACGGCAGGCCCTGCTGCTTGCGCCAGGCGGCGGCCAGCGTGAGCAGCCAGCCGGCGTCGAGCCCGACCGCGGCGTCGGCGAGCGCGAAGCGCACGGCCTGGAAATCGCCGAGCGGGCGGTTGAACTGGCGGCGCTCGCGCACGTAGGCGCAGGCGACGTCGAAGGCGGCGCGCGCGATGCCCAGCGCCTGCGCGGCGATGCCGATGCGGCCGCCGCCCAGCGCCGAGAGCGCGACCTTGAGCCCGTCGCCCTCGTTGCCGACCAGCGCGTCGGCGGCCACCACGACGTCGTCGAGGGTGAGCGCCACTGTCGACGAGCCGCGCAGGCCGGCCTTGTCCTCGTGGCGGCCCGGAGTCAGTCCCGGCGTCCCCTGCTCGACGGCGAAGGTGGAATAGCCGGCCCGTCCCAGCGACGCCCCGTTGCGGGCGGCCACCAACAGGACGCCGGCCCGGTCGCCCGAGGTGGTCCACAGCTTGTTGCCGCGGATGCAGTAGCCGCCGCCGGCGTCGCGCTCGACGGTCGTGGTCATCGCCGAGGGGTCGCTGCCGGCCTGCGCCTCGGAGAGCGCGAACGCGCCTGCGACCGCCTCTCCCGAGCAGAGCCGCGGCAGGTAGCGCTGGCGCGCGGGCTCGGTCCCGAACCGGGCCAGCGTCTCGGCGACCATGTTGGTGACCGACATGGTGACCCCGACCGAGGCGTCGCCTCGCGCGATCTCGCGCAACGCGAGCGCGAGCGCGATCGGCCCCGCCTCGGCGCCGCCGTAGGCCGCGGGGACCATCATGCCGAGAAGGCCGAGCTCGCCGAGCGCCCGCATCTCGCGCTCGGGGAACGTGCTCTGCCGGTCGCGCTCGGCGGCGCGCGGTGCCAGCTCGCGATCCGCAAACGCCCGCGCGGTCTCGGCGATGAGGCGTTGCTCCTCGTCGGGCTCGAAGTCCACGAGCCGGTTATATCGCGACGCGCGGCCGCTTCGTTGCGGGCATTTCGCCTGCGATCAACTAATCTCTCGCCCGGATCCGATGCCCCGTAGCGACGTCCCCGTGCCCATATCCCGCGTCCTGTTCCTCGCGCGCCACGGCGAGACGGCATGGAATCTCGAGCAACGCTGGCAAGGACAGACCGACGTCGACCTCAACGACGCCGGGCGCGCGCAGGCGCGGCTGCTCGCGGCTCGGCTGGCCGAACACCGGATCCGCTGCATCGTCGCGAGCGATCTCGCGCGCGCGAGAGAGACCGCGGAGATCGTCGCGCAACGCCTGGGAATCGACGATGTGCTGCTGGACCACGGGCTGCGCGAGCGCGGCTACGGCATCTTCGAGGGGCTGACCCGCAAGGAATGCGAGGCGCAGCACCCCGAGGAGTGGGCGCGCTACATGGCCGACCACCGCCACACCCCGGCGCGCGCGGAGCTCGACGGAGCGGTCGCCGCGCGCATGCATGCGGCGGTGGCGCGCGCCGGCGCTCGCGCCGACGGACCCGGTGGCGCGGTGCTGGTGGTCAGCCACGGCGGCTCGATCCGCGCGCTCATCGCCGCCGCGACCGGCTGGCGCCCGCCGCCGATGGGCAACGGCGACACCTACCGGGTCACGCTGGGTCCCGACGACGTCATGCGCGAACCGGCGCTGCTGCCGCTAGCCACTCGGTCAGCGCGCGGTCCAGCCGCCGTCGATCATCAGGGTCGTGCCGGTCACCATCGCCGACGCGGGCGAGGCGAGGAAGATCACGGCGGCGGCGACGTCGACCGGATCGCCGACGCGGCCGAGCGGGATGCGCGCGAGCAGATCGGCGCGGAAGGCGTCGTCGGCCAGCCACTTCACCGTGCCGGGCGTGCGTATGAACGTCGGCGCGACCGCGTTGACGTTGATGCCGTGGGGCGCCCACTCGACCGCGAGGCACTTGGTCAGGTGCGCGATCGCCGCCTTGGTCATGCAGTAGACCGACTCCGTCGGCAGCGCCACGAACCCGGCCTGCGAGCTGAGGTTGACGATTCGCCCGCCGCGGCCACCACGGATCATCGCCGCGCCGACCTCCTGGCTCACGAAGAACGTGCCCTTGACGTTCACGCCGACGGTGCGATCGAAGTCGGCCTCGGTGACCGACTCGACGGGATTGGGCGGGCCGATGCCGGCGTTGTTCACCAGCACGTCGATGCGGCCGAGCGCGGCGAGCGCCACCGCCGTCGCGCTCGCGATCTGCTCGCGCCGGGTGATGTCCATCTGCAGCGGCACGGCGCGCCGGCCCAGCGACTCGATCGTCGCGACCAGCGAGCGCGCATCCGCCGAAGCCGGCGTCGAGAAAGCCGAGCGCCAGATCGGCCCCCGCCTGCGCGAGCCCGATCGCGCAGCCGCGCCCGATCCCGCGCGCGGCGCCGGTTACCAGCGCCGTGCGGCCGGCGAGATCGAACCGCGGCGCGCCAGGAATCCCCCGATCGATCGATTCACTCATCCCAGCTTGATACCCGCTCACCGCCTACCCCGCCAGCCGGTGCTTCGGAGACCATTCCGTTGGTGAGCCGCCGGCGCCAGCGGCGCCGGTATTGCGGCGATCCTTGTATGCCGGCAGCGGCTCGCGCCATGTCCGTCGGGGTCCTTGTTCGACGGCGAGCGATGACCTAGATTGCCTGGACGGTGAGGCCCATTGATCGGGCAAAGTTCTCTTCGCGGGGGACAGGCGTCGGGGCCCTCGCGCTGGTGTGCGCCTGGTCGGTAGCGATCGCCGCCGGTGCCGGGGGCTGCGCAGACATCTGGGGCTTCGACGACCTCAGCGCCATGAAGGACGGTGGCGGTATCACGGTCGTGAAGCGGCCGGGCGGCACAGGCCTGCCGGGAGTCGGAGGTGATGGAGGCGGCGGCGGGACCGGGGCAGGAGGATCGCCAGGATCCGGCGGCAGCGGCCCCTCGGGATCCGGCGGCGCCCCCGGCGACGGCGGCGCGAGCGGTGGCGCCGGATCGAGCGGGAGCGGCGGCGCGACCGGTTCGGGTGGCGCGACCGGGACCGGTGGCACTGGAGCTGGCGGGCGAAGCGGCGCGGGCGGCACGGGTGCCGGCGGCAGCGGCGCAGGCGGTGGCAACGGCGTCGGCGGACGAACCGGAACCGGCGGCGCGATCGGAATCGGCGGCGCACCGGGAACCGGCGGCGCAGCCGGCGGGAGCGGGGGCGTCGCAGGCACCGGCGGCCGGACCGGAGCCGGTGGCAGTTGCGTGGCCGCGACCAGCCAGTTGCTGGTGAACCCGGGCTTCGATTCCGGCACCACCGGTTGGACGACCTCGGTCGCTGGCGGCTTCGCGCTGATCTACGTGGCGACCGGCAGCGGCGGCAATTCACCCGACGTCGCCGCGCAGTCACCACCGAACCTGGCCTGGTTCGGCGGCTACAACAACGCGGACGACATAGCGGCCCAGAGTGTCGCCATCCCGCCCGGCGCGACGGCAATCAATCTGAGCTTCTTCTACGCCGTCGTCTCACGCGACGGCAGCAACCCCGAGGTCCGACGTCATGGACGTGACCGTCACCGCCGGCGCGCAGACGACCACGGTCGCTCATTTCAACAACCTCACCAGCGCCGCCAACCTGACGAGGTTCACGGCGACGTTGCCTGTCTCACTGGCGGGACAGACAGTGAGAATTCAGTTCCGCGATCAGACCAACGCCAACGCGATCACGTCGTTCTACATCGACACAGTCGCGTTGCAGGTCACCACCTGCCAGTAGCGTCGCCCGATTGATCCGATCCCGTCCCCGCCTCTCGAGATCCGCCTGCTTACAGGCTCGGCAGCGCCGACACCTGCAGCACCACCCCGCCCTCGCTCCCCGGCTTGTCCGCGTCGACGACCAGGTGATACCGCCCCATGGGCAGCTTCGTGAACACCTGTGTCCCCGTCGCCGCACCGCCGGTCTTGAAGCACGCATAGTTGGTCGACGCCTCGCACGCCAGCAACACTCCCGCGTCGGCGTAGATCGCCAGCGCGTGGTTGCCGACCTGGGCCCACTGCACGGTCACGTCGGACAGCGCCGGCAGCTGGAAGTTGACCACGCCATCCTGACCGCCCGGCGCGCTGGTGCACATCGTCGTCGCCTCATCGTCTCCGCCAGTCGAGGTCTGCACCACCACCGACGACGCCGTGCCGTCGAGCGGCAACAGCCCCACGTTCTGATCGGCGCGGCAGGCGAACTTGGCGCAGCTGGGATCGGTCACGCACTTGAGGTCCATGCAGTCGACGGCGCCGTCACCGTCGTCGTCGATGCCGTTGTTGCAGATCTCGCGATTCGCGTCGCTGAATCCGCTCAAGGTCAGCGTGACGATCCCCTCGCTGCCGGGCTGGAACGCCTGAACGATCAAGTTGTACGTCCCCGGTTGCAGGTTCGGCATCACGAAGGCGCAGCCGAACGGTAGCACCTCGGGATCGGCGCAGTTCACGCTGTTGGCGTTGCATGCGTCCAGCGGTTGCAGCTGGCGCGCGAGCTCGAAGACGTGGGACCCGGTCTCCGTGCAGTCGATGCCCAGCGACATCGGCTGCGTGAGCGTCAGCCGCACGACCTTTTCCTTGCCGTCGCCCTTCCCGCAGTCGGTCTGGTACAGGTCCTTGCCGGTGGTCGTGTCGATCTTCAGCGTCTGGACCGTGCCCGGGCTCACCGGGTTCGCCCCGGGCGAGAACGCCCCGGCGTTGGTGTCCGCCATACATGCCGACGCCGTGCAGTTGCCGACGCCGAAGCAATCGGGGTCCATGCAGTCGGCGAGCCCGTCGCCGTCGTCGTCGATCATGTTGTTGCAGATCTCGACGCCTCGCCCCGGGCTGGGCACCGAGAGCCGCATCGACACGAGGCCGGTCTGCTGTGGGCTGGTCGCCTTGACGATCAGCAGATACTGGCCCGCCGGCAACCCCGAGATCGCGAACTCACCCGCGGGCATGCCCGGGTTGAGGCAGTCTTTCTGGTTGTCATCGCAGGCCACGCCGATCGCCGGCAGCGGGAAGAGCCCGAAGACGTGGTTGCCCCCCTGGTTGAACACCACGTCGATGGTCGATGCCACCGGCAAGGAGAACTGCACCGTTCGATCGGCGCCCGTGCTCTGACCGGCGCAAGTGACCTGATAGCGGTTGGTCGACGTGGCGGTGTTCACGGTGATCATCTTCGCTGGCGCGCCCGCGATCAGCGCGCCGACGTTGTTGTCGGCCGTGCATTCGCTTCCCGCGCACAGGGGCGACTTCACGCAAGCATTGTCGGCGCAATCGACGAGCCCGTTCATGTCGTCGTCGATGCCGTTGTTGCAGATCTCGGGACCGTGGGTCGTGTTGCCGGTCGAGAGCGTCACCGTCGTCGAGCCCTCGGCGTTGGGATAAGACTCGACGATGATCCGGTAGACGCCGGCAGCGAGCCCAGCGTAAGTGTGGGTCGCCGACGGCGCCTGGCCGACCTGCTGGCAGTCGACCAGGTTCTGGTCGCACGCCTGGTTCGCTCCGGCGCGGAACAACGACACCACGTGCGCGCTGCCGGTCGCCTGCGTGAAGGCGAGCATCACGTCGGTGGTCTGGTTCAACGTGAACTCGCCCACGCGCCCGTGCCCCCCGGCCTGCACGCAGGTCTGGTAGGCGTTGGGCGAGCCCGCGGTGTTCATGGTCTTGGTCACCATCGCGTTTTGCGGCGCGATCACCCCGAACTGCACGTCGATCGTGCACCTCACCGCCAGACACGCGGGGAACTTGGTGCACTGCGGGTCGCTGCAATCGACCAGTCCGTCGCCGTTGTCGTCGCGGCCGTTGTCGCAGATCTCGGTGCCCATCACCGGCTTGCACGCCAGGCTGCTCGCGCAATCGGGGTCGGCGCAGTCGGTGTACCCGTCGAAGTCGTCGTCGACGCCGTTGTTGCAGATCTCGACGCCCGCCTTGGCGCAGGCGCGATCGCCGAAGCAGCCGGGATCCTGGCAGTCGATCATGTTGTTGCAGTTGTCGTCGACGCCGTTGTTGCAGATCTCGAGCTTGGCCGGACAGGGCGTCGGCCCGTCGGTTCCGCCGTCATGTCCGGCGCCACCGCCGTCGGGACCGGTACCGTCGCTGCCGCCCAGCCCGCCGCCCCCGCCCGCGTGCCCGCGCGCCGAGAAGAGATCCGATCGCCCGCAGCCGCCGCTCGAAAATCCCAGCAACACGATCGCGAAAGCTGCCGCCAACCTCATTTTCCCCCAGTGTACGACGGGCCGCGGAACGGTCCACGCCAAAAGTCCGTGAACATCCCACCCGGCGCGATCCAGATCTCATCCGGCGCCGCTCACGGCCAGCCTCGAATTCGGGTTAGAACCGAGATCATGCCATCCGCATCCCCACTGATGGTCCAGAACCCGGGGACCGGCGCTCCGATCACGGAGGTCCCGCAGGCGACGTCGGCCGACGTGGCAGCGGCGATCGCGCGCGCGCGCGTCGCGCAGCCGGCCTGGGGCGCGCTCTCGTTCACGGAGCGCGGGCGCGCGCTGCGCCGCCTCACCCACCGCATGCTCTCGGACAGCGCGCTGCTCGACACGCTGGTCGCCGAGAGCGGCAAGCCGCGCTACGAGGCTGAGGCGATGGAGCTCTTCTACACCTGCGAGCTCACCCGCTATTACACCGGGCGCGCCGGACGCCGCGCGTTGCGCGACGACGTGCGGCACCCGCTGGTTTTCTCGAACAAGCGGGCGCGGGTCGTCTACCACCCGCGCGGGGTCGTCGGCGTGATCGGCCCCTGGAACTGGCCGCTGCTCAACAACTTCGCCGATTGCGTCGCGCCGCTGGCGTGCGGCAACACGGTCGTGCTCAAGCCGTCGGAGTGGACGCCGCTCACGTCGCTGCGTGTGCAAGAGCTCTGGCGTGAGCTCGGCCTGCCCGAGAATGTCTACCAGGTGGTCACCGGCAAGGGCGACGTCGGCCAGGAGCTGTGCAAGCAGGTCGACATGATCTTCTTCACCGGCAGTCAGAAGGTCGGCCGCCAGATCGCGCGCGACGCGGGCGAGCGGCTGGTCCCGGTCGTGCTCGAGCTCGGCGGCAAGTCGCCCATGCTCGTGCTGGCCGACGCCGACTTGCCGCGCGCCGCGCACGCCGCGGTGTGGAGCGGCTTCGCGCACAGCGGCCAGGTCTGCATTCGTACCGAACGGGTCTTCGTCGAAGAGCCGGTCGCCGAGCGCTTCGTCGAGCTGTGCGCGGCCGAGGTCGCGAAGCTGCGCCAGGGGCCCGCGCCGCCGCCCCACGGCGACCGGAGCGACGTCGACTTCGACGTGGGCGCGATCACCTTCGCGCCCCAGGTCGACAACGCGCGCGCGCAGATCGCCGACGCGGTCGCCAAGGGCGCGCGCGTCGTCACCGGCGGCAGTGCGCGCACCGACCTACCCGGTCGATTTTTCGCGCCCACACTGATCGCCGACGCCACGACGGAGATGGTGGTCATGCGCGAAGAGACCTTCGGCCCGGTGCTGCCGATCATGCGCGTGCCCGACGCCGAGACCGCGCTACGCCTGGCCAACGATTCGCCGCTGGGGCTGTCGGGCAGCGTCTGGTCGGGCGACGAGGCGCGGGCGCAGGCCATCGCTCGCCGCCTGGAAGCGGGCAGCGTCTGCGTCAACGACGTGCTGGTGAACTACTTCTGCGTCGAGGCGCCGCTCGGGGGCGTGAAGGCCAGCGGCATGGGCTTCCGCCACGGCCCCGAGGGGCTGCGCCAGTTCTGCCGCATCGAAACCGTGATCGAGGACCGTGCGGTCTTGGGCGTGCTCTCGCCATTCGTGAGCCGCCAGCTGACGTTCCCGTACCAGTCGCGCGTGCTCCGCGTCCTGCGCTGGTTCATGAGGCGGATGTACTGAGGGTTGGCTCTCGCAAAGCCTGCCCTCTCCCTAACCCTCCCCCGCAGACGGGGAGAGGGGACCTAACCTCTCAAGGGATAGTTTAACTATCCCTCGCAAGCCCGCTTGAGAGCAGCGATGTCGATCTTCTTCATCTTCATCATCGCCTCCATCACGCGAGCGGCCTTCTTGCGGTCGGTGTCGGTGAGCATCTGGGGGAGGATCGCGGGCGTCACCTGCCAAGACAGGCCGAACTTGTCCTTGAGCCAGCCGCAGGGGCCCTCCTGGCCGCCGTTGGCGGTCAGCATGGTCCAGTAACGGTCGACCTCTTCCTGGTTCTTGCAGTCGACCGACAGCGAGAATGCCTCGGTGAACTTGTAGATGGGGCCGCCGTTGAGCGCGATGATCTCCTGACCATCGAGCTGGAACTGCACGGTCATCACGCTGCCCTTCGGCCCCGGCCCGGCGTCGCCGTAGCGCGCGGTGGCCAGGATCTTCGAGTTGGGGAAGATCGAGACGTAGAGGTTGGCGGCCTCTTCGGCCTGGGTGTCGTACCAGAGGAATGGGCTGATCTTGGGCATGGGCGTCGTCCTTTCTCCTCAAGAACGACGAACCTGGGGTCGGCTCACCGACACCGCCCGTGCTTTTTTCGCCCTTTTTCGTTCAGGCGACCGGGCGCGGGCCCGAGGAGGCGGTCCGGAAGCGCTCGATGACGCCGATCAGCTCGTCGAGGTCGATCGGCTTACGGATCGCACCCGCGGTCTCGAGCGCGACCGCCTTCTCGCGCATCCGGCCGTCAGCGCTCAGCAGGACTACTGGGTACTGCGAGAGCATCGGATCCTTCTTCTGCACGAGGCGGAACTCGGAGCCGCTCATCCGCGGCATCATCAGGTCGAGCAGGATCAGCCCGGGATGCCCGCCGCCGCGCAGGTAGGAGAGCGCCTCGACGCCGTCGTTGGCGCACTCTACGGCATAGCCCTCCTCTCGGAGGGTCTCCGCCAGAGCCTCGCGGACGTCTAAGTCATCTTCAACGAGCAGGATCGTGAAGGACATTGCGCGCGATGTTAGCAAAAAAGGTCACCTCGCTGAGACCGACGCGGAGAGGGGCGGGGTCGAGGGGTGCAACCAGGCGCCAAACACCTCAACCAGCTCGGCCCGGTCGAGGCGTTCGAAGTTCTTCAGGACCCATTCGATAGCCTTCCGGCGCTCGAGTCCCGTGACGGCCCGCACCGCGGGCGCGATCTCGGGCGAGGGCGCGCCGGCGGGAACCGTGGCCCTCGCCGCGACCGGGGCCGGGCTGCCCGCCGCGTGGCGCGCCTGCAGAGCTTCCGCCGTCGCCTCACGCACCGCCGGGTCGCGCTTCTTGGCCAGGCGGTTCAGAAACGCCTCCGACGGCTTCGAGCTCATCCGTCCGAGCTCGTTGGCGACCGCTACCGCGACCTGGGGATAGGGCTCTTTCCAGACCAGCACCAGCTGATCCAGAGCCTGGTCGCCGCAGCAGCGCACGAGCGCGGCGGCCGCCGCGGCACGCACTTCGATCTCGGGGTCGTGCAGGTACGGCAGCCATTTATAGAGCGCGGTCCGACCGCTCGCCGGCCGCGCCAGCATCGAGATCGCCGTCGCGCGCACCGAGGCATCCCGGTCGGCGAGCACCGAGCCCAGCAGCTTGCGCGCACCATCCGCCGAAATCGAGGCCACGGCGCGCGCCGCGAGCGCGCGCTGGCGCCCGTCGCGCGACGCGTCCTGAACGATCGCGCCCAGCGCCTCGACACAGGGCGAGGTCGGCGGCAACCGGCCACCGGCGGCGCTGAGCGCCTGCATGGCGATGTCGCGCGTCGCCGGATCGGTCGCGCCCAGGTTCTTCTCGACCAGCGGGCAGATCTCGACGTTGAGCACGCGCAGCGCACTGGCGGCCGCTTCGACTGTGTCCCGGCGCTTGAGCGCGACACGCAGGCGATCCACCTGCCCCTGGTCGCCGGCGCGCGCGAGCACGGCGGCGGCGCGGCCATCGGTGACCGGATCGGCCTGCGGGCGGCGCAGCCAGAAACGCGCGAACAGCATCAGCGGATCTTGCGCATCCTCAGGCCCGCCCGAAACCGCGTGGCGATCCAGGCGCCAGAGCGCCTCCTCGACCCGCCCCTGGATCAAGAGATGCGGCAGCGCCTCTGCGAGGGGCTCCTCGAACCGCTGCAGCTCGCCGCCCGAGCACAGGCGCTGATCGCGCGCCAGCACCCAGCGGAAGTGCGCGAGGCCGTCGTCGGACAGCACCGCCACCGGCGGCACCGGAAAATCGTCGACGCGCCGGATGGCATCCAGCGCCGCCTGATCGAACGGCGTCACGCCCGAGCTGCCGACCAGGGTCACGTCGGTCGTCGAGCCGTCCCAGCGCACCGAGAACAGCACCGCCGCCACGTGGGCGGCGACGTTGTTGAGCGGGCTCGTCGCCGGAGCCTTCTCGGCGACGCCTCGGATGAACAGCCCGGTCCATAGCGGATGGAGGCGTTCATGAAGCGCGCGCAGATAGTCGCCTTCGATGCCCCCACCAGGGATCGCTGGCTCATCCACGAGCGCCACCTTGGTCGGTTCAGGCGCCGGAACTGCCGCGAACGCAGGAGCGGCTGCGAGCCAGGCACCCAGCATCACAGCGATGGCATACGCGTCGCCCCTTCGCTTATACATCGAGGGCCACATCGGCAGATCCGGCGGCGAGCCTGAGCGTTGACGCCTCGCTTTTCGGGCGCTAGCGTGCCGGCTTGCCGCTCGCATCGCCCGAGGATCCGCCGACGTGGAAGTGGCCGTCCCACCGCGCCGGCGCCGCTGCTCGAACGGCTGCGCGCCCACGCGGCGCTCGGCGCCCGGTTGGCGGTTGGCTCCGTGGGCGACGAGCCGGACGAGATCGGGTACGGACCCCTCTGGGAGCGGGCTTCCGCGATCGCCAGCGCGCTCCGCGGCGGGCGCCCATCGCTGGCGGGTGAGCCGGTCGCGTTCCTGATCCCGCCCGGACGCGATTACGTCGAAGTCCTGCTGGGCGTGCTCGCCGCGGGCGGCATGGCGGTGCCGCTGTCACCGCTCCACACCGCGCCCGAGGTCGCCTACATCGTCGGCAACGCGGCGCCCGCGCGGATCGTCGCGGCGCCGGAGCTACTTTCGCGTGCCAACGCCGCGGCCGGGCCGCGCGTGGTGACCACGCCGCGCGAGCTGGCCGCCGGCGCCGCGCGCGCGGGCGACGTCGCGGTCACCGCGGGCGCGCCGGCGATCATGCTGTACACGTCGGGCACGACCGGCCGGCCGAAAGGGGTCGTGCTCAGCCACGGCGCGGTCGCGGCCACGCTGGCTTCGCTCGAGATCGCCTGGCGCTGGCATCGAGACGACCGCCTGTTGCACGTGCTGCCGCTTCATCACACCCATGGGTTGATCGTCGCGCTGCTCGGCGCGCTGTGGGCGGGCGCGGCGGCGACGTTCATGCCGTTCGACGCCGCAGCGGGTGTGGGATCGACTGGGCGAATCGACGCTGTTCATGGCGGTGCCGACGATGTACGCGAAGTTGATCGATGCGTATCGCGCGGCGCCGGCCGAGCGCCGCGCGGGCTGGTCTGCGGGCGCGCGGCGGCTGCGCCTCTTCACCAGTGGCTCGGCCGCGCTGCCGGCGACGCTGCTGCGCGCATTCGAGGAGGCGACCGGCCAGACGATCCTCGAACGCTACGGTATGACCGAGATCGGCATGGCGCTGTCCAACCGCTACGACGGCGCGCGCGTCGCCGGCGCGGTCGGCGTGCCGCTGCCCGGCGTCGGCATCGACATCGTCGGCGACGACGAACAGGCCGTGCGCGACGGCGAGCCGGGCGAGCTGCGCGTGCGGACGCCGCAACTCTTTGCGGGCTATCACGACGATCCTGCCGCCACCGCCGCGTCCTACGACGCCGACGGACGCTTTCGCACCGGCGACACCGGCGTGCGCGACCCCGCGGACGGCGTGATCCGCCTGCTCGGCCGCACGTCGGTCGACGTGCTCAAGAGCGGCGGCTACAAGATCTCGGCGCTGGAGATCGAAGCGGCGCTGCGCGACCACCCGGCGATCGCCGACATCGCGGTGATCGGCGTGCCCGATCCGACGCTGACCTGGGGCGACCTGGTCACCGCGTGCGTGGTGCTGCGCGACGGCGCGGCGCTGACGCTCGACGATCTCAAGCTCTTCGCGCGCGACCGGCTCGCGGTCTACAAGATCCCGCGCGCGCTGCGCATCTGCGCGGCGCTGCCCCGCAACGCCATGGGCAAGGTGCAGAAGAAGCACCTCATGGATCACGAGAGCCCTGGGACCGAGGGCGAGCGCCGGTGATCCGTCTCGTCTATTCGAACGCCACCGAGGAGCTGCTGGGCGCGCTCGCCGACGCGATCGGCGAGGAGCGTCGCGCCGCGGGCCCGCTCGAGCCGGTGCGCGTGGTGGTGCCCAACGCCAACATCGAGACCTACGTGAAGCTGGGGCTGGCCGAGCGCGCCGGGATCGCCGCCAACCTCGAGATCACGTTCCTGCGCCGGTTCCTGGCGCGCGTCGCCGAGCGCGCGCTGCCGCCGGCGCGCGCGGTCGACGCCGACCACATCGAGGGCTGCTTGCTCGCGCTGTTTCACGACCCGGGACGCATCGCCGATCCGGAGCTCGGGCCGGTGCGCGCCTACCTCGGCGCTGCCGGCGACAGCGCCGACGCCGTCGACCGCCGGCGCTGCCAGCTGGCGGCGACGCTGGCGCGGCTCTTCGACGAGTACGCGAGCTCGCGGCCGCGCATGCTCGCCGAGTGGCGCGCGTACGGCACGGCACGCGCACGCGGAGGCGCGGTCGCACCAGATGCGGTCGATGACGGAACCGGTGGCGCGCTCGACGAGCGGGCGCGCTTCGCTGCGACCGAACGCTGGCAGCGCGCGCTGTGGCTGCAGATCTTCGCAGCGGGCGGGCTGCTCGCCGAGGAGGGTGCCCGCACCGGCACGACGTTCTTGCCGCTCGGCGAGCTGCTGGTCGAGGCCGAGCGGCGGCTCGAGCCGGCGGGGCTGGGCCGCGCGCTGCACGTGTTCGGCGTCTCCTACGTCGCCGAGAGCTATCACCGCATGCTCGCGCTGCTCGGCCGCCACCTCGACGTGCGCATCTACACGCTCAACCCGTGCCGCGAGTTCTGGGAGGATCTCGACACCGCGCAGGAGGCGGCGCGTACGGACCAAGCGAGAAACGAAGCGCCTGTTCCCCACGCGCCGCGAGAGCCGCCAGCCGATGCTCACCGTCGACGACGATCCGTTCGGGCTCGCCGGCGACGCCGAGATGCTGGCGCTGCGCCTCTGGGGGCGGCCCGGGCGCGAGAACATCCGCCTGCTCAACCAGCTGACCGACGCCGACTTCGAGGGGCGCTTCCGCCGCAAGGCCGACGCCACCGGCAGCGACGCCGCGCCGTCGCTGCTGCACCGGCTGCAGGACGACATCCTCGATCGCGTCGCGCGCGATCGCCCCGATCCCGCGCTCGCGGCCGACGGCAGCATCACCGTGCTCCCCTGCCCCGGCCTGCGCCGCGAGCTGGAGGTCGTCGCCGCCGAGATCTGGCGCATGGTGCGCGCGGATCCCGTCGCTGCGCTTCAACCAGATCGCGGTCATCGTGCCCGAGGCCAACAAGGACGCCTACCTCTCGCAGATCGGCGCGATCTTCGGCGAGAGCCACGACCTGCCCTGGAGCGGCATCGACCTGCCGCCCGGGCACGGCCACGGCGTCGGTGAGATCACCGAGGTCGCCGAGCAGGCTCATCGACCTGCCGCTGGGCGGGTTCACGCGCCGCGAGCTGCTGCCGCTCCTCACCCACCCCGCGATCCTGTCTCCGGCGCGCTTCCCCGGCGTCTCCCCCGCGGACTGGATCAGCCTGTGCGAGGAGCTGGCGATCGTCCACGGCGCCGATCACCGCGATCACAGCGAAACCTACATTCACGAGGACCTGTTCAACTGGGACCAGGGCGTGCGCCGCGTGGCGCTGGGCGCGCTCATGACCGGGCCGCGCAGCGGCGACGACACGCCGGTGCGGCTCGGCGAGCGCGACTATCTTCCGGCCGAATCGCCCGCGGGCCAGACCGCAGCGGCGCTCGGATTTGGCCTGCTGGTGCGCTCGCTCATCGAGGACGCGCGCTTTGCCGCCGGCGTCACCGGTCCGCGCCTGCGCCCGCTGCGGGAGTGGCTCGAGCTGATCCGCGGCCTGGTCTCCGCCTACGTCTGCCCGGCCGACGAGATCGGCGCGGGCGGCGTGGCGCGCACGCTGCGCGCGCTGTCGGACCTCGACGACGTCGCGGCCAGCCTGGGCGACCGCGCGGTCTCGTACCGCGTCGCCGCCGAGCTCTGCCGCAACCGCCTCGGCCGCATCGGCGGCGAGCGCGGCCAGCACCTGGCACGCGGGGTCGCGGTCGCGTCGTTCGTGCCGATGCGCGCGATCCCGTTCCGCGCGATCTTCCTGGTCGGGCTCGGACACGGCGCGTTTCCGTCGGCGCCCCGGCGCGACGAGCTGGATCTGCGCGCCGCGCGCCGCCTGCCCGGCGACGTGTCGCCGCGCGAGCAGGACCTGTACATGTTCCTGGAGACGCTGCTCGGCGCGCGCGAGCGCCTGGTGCTGTCCTACGTCGCGCGCGACGAGCTCACCGGGGATCGGCTGGAGCCGTCGTCGGTGATCCTCGAGCTCGGCGACATCCTGCGCCGCGGGTACCTGCCGGCCGCCGAGGCGCGGCGCCTGTTCGACCCGCCGCCGATCCCGCTGCGGCGCTTCGACGACGACGAGCGGCTCGACGCGCACCCGCCGGCGCTGCGCGAGAACCGGGCGCGCGCGCTCGGGCGCTCGCTGGCGGCGGCGCTGCCGCCCGATGCCCCGCCGCCCGAGCTGTCGTCGCTGGCCGAGCTGCTGCCGCCCGCGACCTATCACCAGATCACGGCGTCGCTGGGCCTGCACCGGCCGCGGAGCGCCGAGGGACGCGCACCGCGCGCCGCGGATGGCGTGACCCAGGTGTCGTTGCAGACGCTGCGCCAGTTCCTGGAGGATCCGCTGCAGGGTGCGGCCGGCTTCCGCCTGCGCATGCGCGAGATCGACGCCGACGAAGAGCGCATCGATCGCGACGACGAACCGTTCGAGAGCGAGCGGACCGCGCGCACGCTGCGGCTGCGCGCGGCGATCCTCTCGGTGCTGGCGCGCGGACCCGGCGGAGGGCCCGGACTGGTCGATCGGCGCGCCGACCTGGGCCGAGGTGCGCGCGGCGCATGCCGCCTTCGCCCGGCGCGACGAGCTGCTCGGCCGCATCCCGACCGGCTTCTTCCGCGCGGCGGAGGGCCCCGCGGAAGAAGAGATCCTCGCCACCTGGTGGGAGCACGCGCGCACCGTCGGCGGCGGCTGGCCGGCGGTCGGGCCGCATCCTGCGCTTCGGGCGCGCCGCGGAGCTCGAGCCGGCCGACGATCTCCGCGATCCGATCGTGCTCTCGGTGTCGGTCGCGGGCGCGCCGCCGCGGCGCCTGGAGATCGTCGGGCGCACCGAGCTCATCGTCGCGCCGGCGCAAGGGCGAGCGCGCCGACCGGGTCGCTGGTCTTCTCCTGCCGCTCGACCGAGGCGACGACGACACGCGCGCCGACCGCGAGTTGCTGCGCGCCTTTCTCGATCACGTCGCGCTGGCCGCGGCCGGCCTGTCCCAGGGCGGACACGAGGCGCTGCTGGCCGTCGCCAGCGGCACGAGCCGCCAGGACGCGCCCCGGAGCGCGCTCGATCGGCGGCTCTTCGCGCCGCTCGAACCAGCGCGCGCGCGGGACTATCTGGAGACGCTGGCCGCCGAGCTGCTCGAAGGCGCGCGCCGATCCCGCGACCGGCAGCCCCACCGGCGTGCACCCGTATCTCTTGCCGCACGAGGCGGTCTTCGCGTCGCGCAGCACCAAGAACAAGAAGGACCTCATCGAGCTGATCGAAGAGCTGTGCGACACGTATCGCGGATCGCGGCCGGCCATTCAGCTCCGGCTACGGTCCGGTGCCGCAAGCCATCGAGCGCCATCTGCCGCCCAGCCCCGAGGTCGCCGCGCGCATGGTCGAGAACCGTTTCGGCCTGCTCTTTGCGCTGCTGCGGCAAGCCCTCGGACGGAGGCCGAGCCATGAGCGACCGGAACGCCAGCGAGACCGTTCGTTACCGCAAGCCGCTCGAGCTGCGGCGCCTCGGGCGGCGGCACGCGATCGTCGAGGCGTCGGCCGGCACCGGCAAGACGTACATCCTCGAGCACCTGATCGTCGATCTGCTGCTGCGGACGAACGCGACGCTCGACCAGATCCTGGTCGTCACCTTCACCGAGAAGGCGACCACCGAGCTGACCCACCGCGTGCGGCGCAAGCTGGAGGAGCTGAGCGAGCTGCGCGAGAACCGCGTGCCCGCGGCGCCGAGCAGCGGGCGGCGACGACGACGACTGGATCCTCGACGCGCCGGCGCGCGAGAAGCTGCGCCGCGCGCTGCTCGGCTTCGACCGCGCCAACATCCTGACCATCCACGCCTTCTGCCAGCGCATCCTGACCGAGAACGCGTTCGTACAGGGGCGGCTCTTCGACGAGGAGGCGACCGAGGAGCGCGACGCGTTTCATGCGGCGTTCACCGAGACGCTGCGCCACGACGTGCGCCCCGGCAGCGCCGAGGAGGCGCTGCTCGAAGTGTGGCGGCGCGGCGGCAACACCATCGCCTGGCTCGAGCGCACGCTCTTCGACGTCGCGACCAAGGTCGGGTGCATCTACCCGCCGCGCGCGGGCGCGCTCCGCCCCGACACGCGCTTCGACCCCGAAGGGCTCGCGCGCGCCGCTGCGAGCTGGCCGGCCCTCCCCCAGAACGACGACCTGCTCAAGGATCTGCTCAAGAAGGGCGGCGTGAGCGGCCAAAGCGTGCGCTTTGTGGTCCCGCGCCTGCGTGCCGTGGCTGCGGCGCTCGACGAGAAGGCTCGCGGGCCGGTCGCGTTGCTCGCCGCCATGGCCCGGATCGATCTCGGGGCCAACGGGATCAAGGACCCAGAAGGCATCCTCACGTGGATCCTCGATCGGCTGCCCCGCCCGACGCCGACCTCGCCGCTCGGCGAGCTCCACGCCGCGCTGCTCGCGGTCGATCGCGCGTTCGCGCCGCTGAGCGCGCTGCTGGCCAACCACCTCTTGCCGCTGGTGCGCGCGCGGCTCGAGCGGCGCAAGCGCGAGGCCGGGCTCTTCGATTTCCAGGACATGCTCACGCTGGTCGCGCGCAATCTGGAGGGCGACGGTCCTCGCACGCGCGCGCTGCTCGGCGCGCTGCGCGCGCCGCTATCGCTACGCGCTCGTCGACGAGTTCCAGGACACCGACGAGACGCAGTGGCACATCTTCCGGCGGCTCTTCTTCGACGCGGGCGCGACCGGCGTGCTCACCCTGGTCGGCGATCCCAAGCAGGCGATCTACTCGTTTCGCGGCGCCGACGTGCACACCTACCTGCGCGCGCGCGAAGAGCTGGCGGCGGTGCAGGAGCCGCTGTTCCTCGAGGCGAGCTACCGCGCCACGCCCTCGCTCATTGCCGCGCAGAACGCGCTGCTGGAGCAGAGCGACCCCGCGCCGTTCTTTCGCGACGGCGGCCCGATTCGTTACGACCATCCGGTCACGTGCGGGCGCCCCGACCGCGAGCTCTGCGACGCGCGCGGCGACACGGTCGCGCCGCGTGGTGGTGCTCGACGTGGTGCGCGCGCCCGAAAAGACCGGCCCGCGCCTCAACTTCCAGGAGATCAAGCCGGCGCTGCTCGCGCGCATCACCAGCGAGATCGAACATCTGCTGACCGGCGAAGGCCGCCTCGCGCTGCGCGAGGGCGACACCGCGACGCCGCTCGGCGCGCGCGACATCTTCGTACTGACGCGGACGATCCGCGAGAGCCGCGAGGTCGGCGAAGCCTTGCGCGCGCGCCGTATCCCGTTCGCCTATTTCAAACAAGAAAAGCTGTTCGACACCGTCGAGGCCGATGCGGTGCTCGACCTGCTGCGCGCGCTCGCCGAGCCCGACGATCGCTCGGCGCGTTTTCGCGCGTTCATCACCGGGTTCTTCGGTCTGACGCTGCTCGATCTCGCCGCCTGTGACGACCTGCCGGCCGACCACCCGCTGATGCAGCGGCTCGAGGACTGGCGCGCGCTCGGCGAGGCGGGACAGATCGACCAGCTGTTCGCGCGCATCATCGACGACAGCGGCGTCATCTCGCGCGAGCTGTTCGCACAGGGGGTCAAAGGGCGCGCGAGCGAGCGCAGCATCACCAACTACCTGCACCTGTTCGAGCTCCTGCAGCAAGAGGTCGCGCGCGATCCCTGCACCTTGCGCGAGCTGGTGCAGCGACTGGGCGGCTACGTCGCCGGCCACGCGGCGGCCGCCCGGCCGCAACGCCGACGTGCAGCGGCTGGAGACCGACGCCGACGCCGTGCAGATCATGACGATCCACCACTCGAAGGGCCTGGAAGCCGGGATCGTGTTCGTCTACGGCGCGACCTGGCCGTGTCGTGGCGGCGGCGACACGCGCATGTTCCACGACGAGGAGGGGCGGCGCACCATTCGCGTCGGCCGCCAGCCCGAAGCCGAAGAGCCCTTCTACAACAACGACCAGGACGACGAGGAGCGCCGCGTGCTGTACGTGGCGCTGACCCGCGCGCGTGGGCGGCTGTACTTGCCGCGCTATCCGGCGCGGCCGACCTGTCAGCTCAACGGCGCTTACCGCTTCGTCAACGATCGCCTGCACGCGCTGCTTGGCGGCATCACCCCCGACGAGACCGCCGCCTGTTCCAGATCGAGCCGGTCCCCTGCCCGCTCGCGCCGGCGCCGCCGGCGCCGGCCGACGATCTCGCGGCCGCGCTCGAAGCGTGGCAGCGCGCCGACCGCGCTGGTGAACGCGCCGGTGCCGCACGCCGCGTTTCACCAGGCCGCCACGACGCGCGCCGGATTCATGGTCACGTCGTATTCGGCGATGCGGCGAGCGCATCAGCGCTTCGTACCGGCCGAGACGCTCGACGCTGCCGGCGACGACGCCAGCGACGCCGCGCCCGTCTCGGCGCTGGCGCGCGCCGTGCTGCCCGCCGACGAGCTGCCGCGCGGGCGGCTCGCGGGCAGCTTCCTGCACGAGATCATCGAGGACCTGCCGCTCGCCACGCTGGTGCGCGCGCCGGCCCTCGACGACTGGCGCGTGTTGCCCGAGGTCACCGCCCTGTTCGAGCAGATGCGGCGGCGGCACGACCAGCAGACGGCGCACCTGGCGCACGCGCAGCGGCTGGTGCACACGGCGCTGACCGCGCCGGTGAGGCTCGGCGACACGGTGGTGCCCGGTCTCGGCCGGGCGGCGCATCCCACGCGGGAGATGGAATTCATCTACCCGATCCCCGACTCGCGCCACCCGGAGTTCTCGTCGCGCGACGCGCCCGCCGCCGACGGAGCCCCGTGGCGGATCGAGCGCGGCGTGGTCAAAGGGTTCATCGACTACCTCTTCGAGCACGAGGGGCGCATCTACGTGTGCGACTGGAAGAGCGACGGGCTGCCAAGCTGGGACGCGGCCGAGCTCGCGGCCCACTGCGAGGGCCACTACACGGTTCAGGCCGAGCTCTACACGGTCGCGGTGGTGCGGCTGCTCGGCATCACCGACGCCGACGCGTTCGATCGACGCTTCGGCGGTGTCGTCTACTGCTTCCTGCGCGGCATGCGCGCCGATGACCCGACCGCGGGGATCTACTTCCGGCGCCCGGGCTGGAGCGAGGTGCAGGGCGGGCAACGCGCGATGCTCGACGCCGGCTACTGGGGGCGCTCGTGAGCCGCGCGCTGGATCCCGGCCCGCTCTCGCCGCTCGGCACCGCCCGCTTGCGCGCGATGCGCGCGCTCGGCAGGGTCTCCGACGCCACCGAGGCGAACGCCGATGCCGGCGCCGAAGCCTGTTTGGCCGAGCTCGGCGACGCCGATCTGGGGCCCGAGTCGCTCTTTCTCTGCTGGCAGATTGCGGCCATGGCCGGCACGCTACGGCCCGACGAGCGCCGCGCCCTGATGGCGATCTTCGTGCGCGCGCTGATCGGCGTCGCCGGCGGCAGCACGCGCACCGAGGTGAGCGCCGCTGACAGCGCGCTGCTCTCACGCGCGACCGACGTCGTGGGACGACCAGGCGATCGGCGGCCGTTCATCCTCGACGGCCGCTTCCTCTACCAGCAACGCCTGCTGGCCTGCGAGGAGCGGCTGGCCGCGGCCTTACGCACCCGCCGCGACGCCGCACCGCTGGCGAGCGACGCCGAGATCGAGCCGGCGCTGAGCGCCATCGCCACGGGCCGAGCGGCGCCGCCGACCGCCGAGCAACTCGACGCCGTGCGCGCGGCACTGCGCGGGCGCCTCACTGTGGTCAGCGGCGGTCCCGGCACCGGCAAGACCACGATCGTCCTCGCGATCCTGCGCGCGCTCTTGCGCCTCGGCGTCCCGCTCGAGGCGCTGGCGCTCGCCGCGCCGACGGGAAAGGCCGCCAATCGCCTCGAGGAGGCGATCCAGGCCGGCCTCCAGCGGCTCGCGCCGCTCTCGGCTCCCGACGAACAGCTCGGCGGCAACGGCCGCCCGACGGCTCAGACGCTGCACCGCCTGCTGGGGTGGTCGCCGCGCCGGGGAACCTTCACGCACCACCACAACAACCGGCTGGCGCAAAGGGTGATCATCGTCGACGAAAGCTCGATGATCGATCTGTTGCTGATGGAACGCCTGGTGCGCGCGGTGGCCGACGACGCGCGCCTGGTGTTGCTGGGCGACGCCGACCAGCTGCCGTCGATCGAGGCCGGCGCCGTCTTTCGCGACCTCACACCGCTGGCGCACCGCCTGACCCGCAGCCACCGCGTCGACACGGCGGCGCGCGGCGGGCAGCAACTGGGGGCGCTCGCGCGCGCGCTGCGCGCCGCGGGTGACCTGGCCGTCGAGACCGTCCCCGTGGCCGAGCTGACATTCGACGGCGCCGCGCTGGTGGCCCCGGTCGAGCGCGAGGCGCTGCTCGAGCGCTGGTACACCCGGCAGCTCGCATTCGACGACCGGATCGCCGCAGCGGCACGCCACGTTTACCGGTCTGGCGAGGACGGCCATTTCGCGCCGGCGGATCGCGAGGAGCTCGAGCGCCTGCACGCGCACCTGCATCACAAGCGCGTCCTGTGCGTCACCCACGCCCGGCCCACCGGCACGCTGGCGGTGAACGACTGGCTGCACCGGCGTCACGGCGCCGACACCGGCCCCTTCGCGGCCGGCGAGCCCGTGATGGTGCTGCGCAACGACTACCAGCGCGGGCTCTTCAACGGTGATCAGGGGATCGTGATCCGGATCGTCGAAGGAGACGACGACGATCGCGCGCCGCGCTTGGCGGCGGCGTTTCCGACCCGCACCGGCTGGCAGGCATGGGCCATCGACGGCATCGGGGACGCGCTCGAGCTGTCCTACGCGATGACGGTGCACAAGTCGCAGGGCTCCGAGCTCGACGCCGCGATCCTGCTCCTGCCCGACGTCCCGATCCCGATCCTCACGCGCGAGCTGCTCTACACCGCGGTCACGCGCGCGCGCCACGGGGTCGCGATCTGCGGCCGGCCGGAGGTGCTGGCGGCGGGAGCGAGCGCGCCGCTGGTTCGATCGTCCGGGCTGGCAGAGCGGATCGGCGGCCCCTCTCCCTAACCCTCCCCCCGCAGACGGGGGGAGGGGACCGGAGGCGCTTCTCGCAAGCGTGCCGCGCGCTCGTCCGTTCCGATCCGGTCCCCTCCCCCCGTCCGCGGGGGGAGGGTTAGGGAGAGGGGTCCGCGGCGCTCGACATCTCTACGGCAACCCCGGCGTCTCCACCCGCACCTCGTACACCGCGTGCAGCGTGGTCACGTACAGCGTGCGGCGGTCTGCGCCGCCGAAGGTGCAGTTCGACGGCGGCGCCGGGATCGGGATGCGGCCCGCGAAGTGGCCGCTGCTGTCGAAGACCTCGATGGCGCTGACGTCGTCGCTGTTGTTGGTCACGTAGATGCGCCCGCGATCGTCGGTGCACAGCCCATCGGGCACGTGCAGCTTCCCGCCGGGCACGGAGTGGGTGTCGACGAACGGCGCCGCCGCGCCGACGCTGCCGTCGGGCGCGACCGGCAGGCGCCACACGCGATCCTGCGCGTCGCTGCCCACGTAGAGCGTCGCGCCGTCGGGCGACAGCAACACGCCGTTGGGCATGTCGACGGCGAAGGCCACCGAGACCACGCCGTCGGGCGCGATCCGGTAGACCGCGGTCGGCGCGTGCGCGCCCGGCCGCGCGCCCCACTTGGTGTCGGTGAAGTAGATGTTTCCGTCGGAGCGCACGGTCAGGTCGTTGGGCGCGTTGAGTGATTGCTCGCCGGTGCCGGGCGCGCGATCCGCCAGCACCGCGCGCGTGCCGGCGTCGACGCGCACCAGCGCGCCGTTCCAGCGCTCGCACGCGACCAGCCGCCCCTGCCCGTCGACGGCCAGCCCGTTGGTGCTGGTCGGCGATTTGCGGATAGGGGACCACCGATACGCTGCCGCTGCCCGGGTCGTAGCGGTAGATCTTGGCCGCGGCCCCGTTCTGCTCGACCACGTCGGAGAAGATCAGGTAGCCGCCGCTCGCCACCCAGAACGGGCCCTCGAGCGACACGAACGGGATCGACGACGGGAGCGCGCGCGGCGCGCTCACGGCGATGCCGCCCTCGGCCACTGCCTCCGGCTTTGCCGCCGGCGCCGGGGCGGGGGTGGTCGTGGCGCACGCCGCGAAGACCACGCCAGCGGCGATCAGGCCGGCGAACCGTCGAGTGAAGACCCCATTCATCATGTCGGTGAGCACGCCGGCGATTTATCACGGGTCGTACGTAAAGGGGAACCCGCAACGCCTCCCTAGGCCGTATTGCGGGTAACCGCGGCGCGCCCTGAATTACGCGCGGGTAACGGAATCGGCACACACCCGACCAAAGTCGGCGTCGTAGGCGCACCAACCGTCGGGCACCCCCGTTGCAATGGGCTGACTCGTCGAGCGACCCAAGGGCCGGTCCCCGATGACGGCCACGGTCGCGACGGAAAGACGAGGTCTCCCATGGATGGTGTCCTGGATTTGCCCACCTCGAACAACACGGACACGGCGTCCGATCGCGAGCTCGGCGCGTTCGAGATCGAACAGCGCTTCTTGCTGACGCACGCGCAGACCG
Source organism: uncultured Pseudomonadota bacterium (assembly GCA_963711305.1). Lineage (GTDB taxonomy): Bacteria > Myxococcota_A > Polyangia > Fen-1088 > Fen-1088 > DASRQZ01. The sequence continues at coordinate 752,166 of CAVQDT010000004.1, read as the reverse complement.
TCGCGTTCCTCCGGGCAGTCTCGGCTCACATCGTGCCTGAGCTCCACGATCGCGCGCGCCCGCTGTCGTTCACGCGCACGACCTACCTCGACTCCGTCGATCTCGCCTACCTGCGCTCCTGCGCCGGTCGAGTGGCCCGCCGCCTGCGCCTGCGCGAGTACGCCGTCGCCAGCACGCTCCTCGAGCCGCCGCTCCTGACCGGCGACTGCTTTCTCGAGCTCAAGGAGAGCGCGGGCACGGTCCGCTCGAAGCTCCGCCTCGCGGCGCCGCGGCTCGTGGTCGAACGCATCATCGACGGATCGCTCGAAACCGACACCGCTCTCGATTGCCTCGCCGACGCCCGGTGCAAAGGAGGCGCTCGCGGCGTTGCGCGCAGAGATCGCCGCGCGGCGCCCGATCCCTTGCCTGACGACCTGGTACCGCCGGTCGAGCCTCGGCCGGCGAGGACGGCCGCGTTCGCATCACGCTCGATCAGGGGCTGTCCTTCTGCGAGCCGCAGCACCTCGGCGACGCCGGCGACGTCGCCACGCCGAGCGACGTGATCGCGCGCGGCCCGGCGCGCATCCTCGAGGTGAAGCTCCACGGCCAGCCGCCGGCCTGGCTCGAGCGCGCGACCGCGGGGCTCGTCCCCGCGCCGTCGTTCTCCAAGTTCCAGATGGGCATGGTGGCGCTTCGCCGGCGAGCGGCGTGACGGCGATGGCGATGCTCGTCGTGTTCGAAGGGATCGACGGCAGCGGGAAGACCACCCTCTCGAACCGCGTCGCCGATGAGCTGCGTCGCGCCGGCCGCTCGGTGCGCCACGCGCGCGAGGGCGGCCAGTTCGCGTCGCGCGTGACCCAGGCGATCCGCGACGTCTGTCGCGACGCCCGCAACCTGGCGCTGGCGCCGCGCACCGAGCTACTGCTGTACGTCGCGCGCGAGGTCCAGCTGCTCGAGGAGATCGTGCGCCCGGCGCTCGCCGAGTCCGACGTGGTCATCGCCGACCGCTTCATCTACACGGCCGAGGTGCTGGCGCAGCACGGCCGCGGACTGCCCGCGGAGGTCGTGGGCCCGATCATCGCCGCCGCGCGCGCCGCCGGCGACGAGCGCCTGCCGGTGATCGAGCCCGACATGGTCGTGCTGGTCGACGTCGATCCGTCGGTGGCGCGCGGGCGCCGCAAGATCGCCAAGATCGTCGCCACCGATCGGCGCTCGCCGTCGCGCAAGGGGCTGGCCGGCAGCGGCATGCAGATCCGGCTGCGCGACGGCTACCGCGCGCTGGCCGCGCGCGACCCGCGCCGCTGGATCGTGCTCGACAACTCCGACGCCGACGTCGACGCGCAGGTCGCGCGCATCACCGCGCTGATCCTGTCGGCGCAGGCGAACGGCGTGGGACCGGCGATCGCCGAGACGCGCGCCGCGCTGGCGGAGGTGCCGCGCCGGTCGCCCGCTCCGCCGGTCGCGACCTCGCGCGAGGCGCTCGCGGCGTTCATCGCCTGGGTCGATCACCGCGCGCGGCGAGAGCCGGCGCTGGCGGCGTACGTGCTCGCGGGCCTGGCCGGCCCTGGCATCGACGAGCGACGGCGCGCGCTGGCCCCGGTCGCGCCGCGGATTCTCGCGCGCGGGCTGCGCGGTCTCGACGACGCCGTGAGCTGGCAGCTCCGCTCGCAGCTACGCGCGCTCGCGCCGCTCGAGGTGGCCTTCTCGCTCGACGGCCTGGCGGCGCTGGCCGACGAAGCGTGGGCGCTTCGGCGCGAGCTCCTCGAGGCGGCGCCCGCCGAGGTCGCGGGCAGCCTGCAACGGCTGGACGTCGAGGCGGCCTGGCAGCTGCGCGAGCGCCTGTGGCCGATCACGCCCGACGGCGTGATGGTGTCGCTGGCGCGGCTCGATGGGTACGCGCGCGTGGCGGGCGCGCGAGCGCTGGCTGGACCTGCGCGGTGGCAGCGGCGGCCCGGCGTTGCGTACCTATGAGGGCGCGCGCACCGCCTGCCGCGCGATCACCGGCCTCGACGACGCGCGCGCCTGGGAGGTGCGCGGCATCGCGCTCGACAGCGCGCCGGTCGCCGCGCATCGGCTCGCTCGAGGGGCTGGGGAGCGAGCTCGCGTGGACCTGGCGCGCGCGTCACCTCGACCGAGCGCCCAAGGCGGTGCTGTCGACCATCGCCGGCATCGACGATCCGCGCGCCTGGGCCATGCGCCAGGCGACCGCGCACCGGTGCCGCGAGGCGCTCGACTCGATCGTCGGGCTCGACCACCCGATCGCCTGGGAGATGCGCGCGGCGTGCCTCGACATCTGGCCGTCGACGGCGATCAAGAGCCTGGGCTCGCTGGTGGGCGATCCGCGCGGCTGCGAGCTCCTCTCGCGCGCGCTGGCGCGCCACCCCGACAACATTTCTCTGCTCAAGCAGGCGGCCACAATCGCGACCGGCGGCCACCTGCACCCCAACGTGCTGGCCGCGTGAGGAGCATCCACGTGCATCACCCGTCCGAGGTCATAGCGATGAGCGGGCTCGACGCGTTCACCTGGGAGAGCACCCTGGGCGTCCAGGGCCTGGCGGCGGCGCACTTCGAGATCATCCTGATCCGGCTGGTGATCGCGTCGGTGCTGGGCGCGATCGGTCGCCTACCGCTGGTGGCGGCGGCTGATGCCGAACGCGCTGCCGCCCGCGCGCGAGTCGGCGCAGGCGCAGACGCTGATCGCGGTCGCGGGCGCGCTCATGGTCGCGGTCATCGGCGACAGCATGGCGCGCGCGTTCGGCCTGGTCGGCCTGGGCGCGTTCATCCGCTTTCGCTCGGGCATCAAGGACCCGCGCGACGCCGCGGTGATGTTCGTGATGATCGGCATCGGCATGGCGTGCGGCCTGGGCGCGGTGCCGATCGCGGTGGTAGCGACGGTGTTCGTGACCGCGGTGCTGGTCGTATTCGACGCCGGCCAGCGCGCGCGGGCGCGCATGGCGCGACTGGCGATCTCGGTCAACGAGCCGCGCGCCGCCTTCCAGCAGATCCGCGCGGTCTTCCCGACCGCGCGCATCGTCGAGATGCCCAACACCAACCCCGAGCCCGGGCGCCTGGTGATGGACGTCGTGCTCGGCGAGGCGACCGACGCCGCCGCGATCCTGGAGATCCTGCAGGCGAACGAGGTGATGGGCATCCGCAGCGTGAATCTCGACGAGGGCAAGGCGGCCTAGACCGGGGCCGCAACCGAAGGCGAGCGAATGGAGGTAGGTATGCGTGGCTTGGTTTCGAAGCGAAGCATGGGGATCTGGGGCGCGCTGGCCGGCGCGCTGGCGCTGGGAAGCGGCTGCGGCGGCAGCAGCGGGACGTCGTCGCGCCTGAACGGCGGGGGTGGCGGCAGCGGCTCCGACGCCGCCGTCCAGCCGACCACCGGCCCGTACGAACCGCTGGCGGTCGGCGTGAGCTGGACCTATCACGTCAACGACAACGGAGTGACCTACGACAAGACCACCACGGTCATGGACACCGAGGACGCTGGCGGCCCCGCCGCGGGCATCACCGTCTTTCACCTGGTCGACACCTTCCCGGCCAACAAGCAGGACACCTGGTACCAGGTCGACGGCCAGGTCGTGAAGCGCCTGCACGACGACTCACTCGACGGCTCCGGCAACGTCAAGACCGACGACTGGTACTCGCCGTACCGCCTGCGCGTCGACGAGACGCCCGAGCACACCGTCGCCGGCGCGACCTGGAGCATGACGTTGACCGACACGCACACGTCGATGGGGAAGACAGCGACGATCGGTCATGAAGACCGACAACTGGCGCGTCGACGGCGTCGACGAGCCGGTGACCGTCCCCTACGGGACGTTCCAGTCGCTGCACGTGAGCCGCACCGACCCGACCGACGGCTCGATCAAGAGCTTCTGGTTCGTGCGCGGCGTCGGCAAGGTCAAGGAGACCAACAACAGCGGACACCTCGAGGAACTGGCGACCCGGTCGCCGGCGCCTTGAGCAGATCCCATCCGTCACGCCGAACGTTGCCTCTCGCAAGGTCCTGGCCCCTCCCTGGGCCCCTCCCTAACCCTCCCCCTCGGCGGACCGAGGGAGAGGGGATCGGAGTTTTCTAGTGGCTGTCGATCTCCTGCTTCATGAAGATCGCGCCCGTGGTGACGATCTTCTCGCCGGCGGCGAGGCCGGAGAGGATGCGGACCTTGCCGTCGACCTCGGGGCCGACCTCGACGACGCGCGTGCGGAAGACGTTCCCCTCGGTCGCGACGACGACCATCGCCTTGTCGCCGTCGTTGAGCACCGCCTTGGACGGCACCATGATCAGCTTGGTGCCGCCGGGCGTCTCGACGTCGATCTTCGCGAACATCTCGGGCTTGAGGCGGTGGCCGGGGTTGGCGACGACGCAGCGGATCTTCACCGTGCGGGTGTTGGGGTCGACGACCTCGCCGATGTGCCTGACCTTGCCGGGGAAGGTCTCGCCCGGGTAGGCCGGCACGTGGACGCTGACCTTGGCGCCCTCGGTGACCAGGCCCAGATCCTGCTCGTAGACGTCGGCGAGCACCCAGACGTCGTCGAGGCTGGTGATGGTGAGCAGCGGCGTCGCGCCGATCGGCGCGCACCTCCTGGCCGACCAGCACGTTGCGCTCGACGACCATGCCGGGGATCTGCGCGCGCAGCGCGACGTTCACCGCCGGGTCGGTGGGCGAGATGCCCAGCGCCTTGAGCTGCGCCGTCGGGCGCGCGTAGTCGGACTTGGCCTTCTTGAAGTCGCCCTCGGCCTGCGCGACCTCCTTCTCCGACGACGGCGCCGTCGGCCTGCAGCTTGTGGACGCGCTCGATCGCCTTCTCGGCGACGCTGAGATCGGACAGCGCCTTCTGCGCGTCGGCCTGGATCTGCCCGACGTTGGGCGACGACAGCTGGATCAGCGGCTGCCCGGCCTTCACCTTGTCGCCCGAGCTTGACCAGGATCCCGACGGCGCGCCCGTCGATGGGCGAGGCCACCCGCTGGGTGTGGTCCTCGTCGAAGGTCACCCGGCCGGGCAGCGTCACCGCGGCCGCGCGTCCGACTCCTTGACCACCTCGATCTTGATGAAGTCGAGGCGCGGGCTCCTGGGGTCGAGCTGCACGAAGTCGCGCGACCGCTCGCTCGCCTGCGCGGCCGCCGGCTCCTCGGCCAGCTTGCTGCAGCCCGCCCGAACGGCAACGACGCCGCCACCAGCAGGGCGGCGCACCACAAGAAAGACTGTGCTCGGATCATCACTTCACCTCGGTCCCGACGGCGTGGGTCACGTCGACTGCCGCCTGCCGGTAGTCGTGGAGCGCGCGCAGGTACTGCGCGCGGGTGTCGAGGTAGGTGCGCTGCGCCTCGAGCAGCTCGAGCAGCGAGATCGCGCCCGCCTGGTACGACTTCTCGGCGACGCGCAGCGCGGTCTCGGCGCGCGCGAGCATGCCGCCCTTGTCGGCGGTCGCCGGTCGGCGTCCCGCGGCACGTCGCCGCCCGCGGGCGTCTCGAACACGGCGCAGCAGCGCGCGCGACCGCTCCGCGCGCCGCACCGCCTCGGCGACGTCGTGCGCGACCGAGCAGGCGCAGGCGCTCGACGTCGTTGTCGGCGCGGCGGATGTCCAGCGCGAGCGCGCCCGATGTTGGCCTGGTTGCGATCGAAGAGCGGCAGCGGCAACGACAGCGACAGCGCCGAGCGTGTTGGGGTTGTCGCCCGAGACGGTGAACGTCGCTGTGGGTGTAGGCGGCGCCGAGCGAGATGTCCGGGTAGGCCTCGCGCTTGGCCGAGGCGAGCTGCGCCTCGGCGGTGCGCGCGCGCCGCGCCCGCCGCGCGCAGGTCGGGCCGGTGCTCGATGCGCCAGCGAGATCAGCGCCGGCACGGAGTGCGCGCGCCGCGTATCGGCCAGCGTCGACGACCTGCGCGGGCAGCTGCGCGCCGCTCGCCAGGCCCAGCAGCGCGCGCCAGCTTGCTCGCGCGCGAGGTCGAGCTCCAGCTCGGCGTCGATGACGGCGTTCTGGTAGCGCAGCCCCTCGAGCTCGATCTTGCGCAGCTCGGCCTCGGAGATGTCGCCGGCGCGAAAGCGCGCCGCGCGAGAGGCGCACGGTCTCGTCGTAGCGATCGCGCGATCTCGCGCGCCAGCTGCGCGCTCGGGCTGCTCGCGCGCGACGTCGGCGAACGCCGAGCGCACGGCGTAGACGATCTCGCGCAGCGCGTCCTCGACCAGCAGGCGCTTGCTGCTCGACGCCGCGCTCGGCGGCGCGCGATGCGCGCGCTGCGCTTGGCCCAGACGTCGATGACCTCGCTCACGCCGACGGCTGTGCACCGGCTGGCCGAAGAAGCCCGGCGTCGACCGGCGCCTGCCCTGCGGGTTGCCGGTGCCGAGGACGAGGTTGCCGAGCGTGTACGACGAACGACCGGGTTCGGGTAGATGCCGCGCCGCGACGCGCGTCGAGCTGCGCGGCCTCGATGTCGAGCCGCGCCGCGATCACGTCGCGGTTGCGCTGCGAGCGCGATCGCCACCGCCTGGTCCATGGTCAGCGCGCCGACCGCGGGCGCCGCGCGCCGGCTCCGCGGCGCGCGCCGGCGCTCGCCGGCGCGAGCGCGCCGCGACGAGCAACGCGAGCGCGACGCGCTCACGCTGCCCGCCTCACGACGCGCGCCTCCCGCCGCGCGCCACGATGCGGCGCTTGGCGCGGCCGGTGCCGAACCAGCGGTCGACCAGCTCGTAGAGCGTCGGCAGCAGCAGCATCGTCAGCAGCGTCGACGAGATGAGCCCGCCGATGATCACGATCGCGAACGGCCGCTGCGTGTCCGAGCCGATCGCGTGCGACAGCGCCGCCGGCAGCAGGCCGAGCGACGCCAGCAGCGCCGTCATCAGCACCGGCCGCAGCCGCTGCGAGACCGCGTCGAGGATCGCGTCCTCGCTGTCGGGCCGTCTGCTCGCGCGCCTGGCGCACGTAGGTGATGAGCAGGACGCCGTCCATGACCGCGACGCCGAACAGCGTGATGAAGCCGACCGCCGCCGAGACCGACAGCACCGTGTGCGTCAGGTACAGCGCGAACACGCCGCCGACCGTCGCGAACGGCACGTCGAGCAGCACGACGATCGCCGGCAGCGCCGCGCGGAAGGTCAGGTAGAGCAGCACGAAGATCACCAGCACCGAGATCGGCACGATGACCGTGAGCCGCTTCATCGCGCGCCGCTGGTTCTCGAACTCGCCGCCCCAGGTCATGTAGTAGCCCTCGGGCAGCTTCACCTGCTTGCTGCACGCGCGCCTGCGCCTCGTCGACGAAGGTGCCCATGTCGCGCCCCTCGATGTTGCACTTGAGCGCGAGGAAGCGGCCGCCCTGCTCGCGGTTGATCTGCGTGCGGCCGCGGTCGACGTGCACCTTGCGCGAGCGACGACGAGCGGCAGGCGCGCCGTCGCCGGCCGGGATCTCGAGCCGCGCCGACGCGAAGCGTGTCGCCCTCGTCCGGCGTCGGGCAGCTTCACGCGCACGCCGACCTTGCGCTCGCCCTCCCACATCGACGGTCGCGAGCTTGCCGCCGTAGCGCGCTCTCGAGCGCGTCCTCGACGTCGCGCACCGGGAGGCCGAAGCGCGCGGTCGCCTCGCGATCGATGTCGGCGACGATGTGCTGCGCGCGTGCCGGCGCGGTAGATCTCGACGTCGCGCGCGCCGCGCGTCGCCGTCGAGGATGCGCTTCACCTCGCTCGAGCTTCTCCTGCATCAGGTGCAGATCCTCGCCGTAGATCTTGACGACGATCTGGCCGCGGATGCCGGAGATCGACTCCTCGACGCGGTCCTTGATCGGCTGGCTGAAGTTGTAGTCGACGCCGGGGCGCTTCTCGAGCTCGGCGCGCATGGCGTCGACGATCTGCTCCTTGCGTGCGGCCGGTGTGCCACTCGCTCTCCGGCTTCATGATCACGAACGTCTCGGCCTGGTTGGGCGCCTCGTCGTCGGTGCCGTCCTCGGGGTGGCCCTGCTCGGTCAGCACGTCCTTCACCTCGGGGAACGTCAGCAGCGTCGAGGCGCGTCTCGCGCAGCACCTCGCGCGCCGCGCTCGAGCGAGACCGCGCTCGGCATGGTGACGGTGATGTGGATGTCGCCCTCGTTCATCTCGGGCAGGAACTCGGTGCCCAGCTTGGGGATCAGCGACGACCGCGCAGCCGAGGATCGACGAGCCCGACCAGCGCGCGTCGATGAGCGGGTAGCGCAGCGCGACGCGCAGCGCCGTCAGGTAGCGCGCGCGCAGCCAGATCAGGAACCCGGGCTCGTCCTCCTTGACCTTGCGGTTGCTTGAGCAGCACCGTGGTCAGCGCCGGCACCGCGGTCAGCGTGAAGAGCAGCGCGCCGCCGAGCGCGAACGCGTAGGTCAGCGCGACCGGGCGGAAGATGCGCCCCTCGACCCGCTCGAGCGTGAAGATCGGCATCATCGCGGCGACGATGATCGACATCGAGAACAGCGTCGGGCGCACGCACCTCCTTGGCGGCGCGCGCGACGACGTCGGGCACCTCCTCGGGCGGCGGCTGCTCCTCGGCCAGGTGGCGGTAGGCGTTCTCGACCAGGATGACCGCGCCGTCGAGCAGGATGCCGAAGTCGATCGCCCCCATCGACAGCAGGTTGGCCGGCACGCCCGCGTAGTAGAGGCCGACGAACGCCGTCAGCAGCGCCAGCGGCATCGTGATCGCGACCGCGAGCGAGCCGCGACAGCGCGCGCAGGAACAGCCACAGCACCAGCGCTGACCAGCGACCGCGCCCTCGAGCATGTTGTGCGAGACGGTGTTGAGCGTGGTGTCGACGAGCCGCGTGCGGTCGTAGAAGGGGACGATGCTGCATGCCCGGCGGCAGGACGTCGCGGTTGATGCGCTCGACCGCCTCGTGGACGCCGTTGAGCACGTCCTTGCGGGTTCTCGCCGCGGCGCAGCAGGATCGTCCCCTCGATCGAGTCGATCGCCTCGCCGCGCGCGACCGCGCCGCGCCGCGGCGTGTAGCCTCGACGACCTTGGCGACGTTGCGCACCAGCACCGGCGTGCCGTTGGTCGCGCTGACGACGGTCTTCTCGATGTCCGTCGGGCGTGCGCAGGTAGCCGCGCCCGCGCACGACGAACTCGCTCTCGCCGTAGCGGCAGGTAGCCGCCCGAGGTGGCGCCGTTCGACGCCGACGACCGCGTCGATCAGGTCCTTGCAGCGTGAGCCCGTTCGCGCGCAGCTGCGCCGGGTCGGCGAGGACGTGGTACTCCTTCTGGAAGCCGCCGAAGCTGACCACGTCGGCGACGCCCGGCGACGCGCATCAGGTGCTTCGAGACGACCCAGTCCTGCCAGCTGCGCAGCTCGCTCGGCGTGTGGTGATCGCTCTCCAGCGTGTACTGGTAGACCTGCCCGACCGGCGTGTCGTTGGGGCCGAGCGTGCGGCGTCGACGCCGTCGGGCACCTCGGCGTCGGGCAGCCGCTCGGCGACCTGCTGGCGCGCGAAGTAGATGTCGACGTCGTCCTCGAAGGTGACGATCACCTGCGACAGGCCGAACGAGGTGATCGACCGCTGGACCAGCACGCTGCGGCACGCCGGTCAGCGCGCGCTCGACGGGGATCGTGACCTGCTTCTCGACCTCCTCCGCGGCCTGGCCCGGGTAGAGGCGTGATGACCATGACCTGGACGTTGGTGACGTCCGGGAACGCCTCGATCTTCAGCTTGCTGAAGGTGAAGATGCCGAAGACGACGAAGGCCGCCGTGGCGACCAGCGTGAGCGACGCGCCGGTGGACGGCGAAATCGATGAGACGTTCGAGCATGCGGGCGCCGCCAGGGTACATAGCAACCCGCGTGCCGCCTTGACTAGCCAGAAATACAGGTACCGCACGACGGCGGGCTGAAGTTTTCTTTCAGGCAACATGAAAGAAACTTTCAGTCGGGCCGCGACCGGATGAAGGAGTAGCGCGCACCCTCGAGCCTACTGGACCCGGTCATGGTGACGGTGCCGTTGAGGTAGGCGCGCCCGCCGGTGCAGTTGTCGCAGAGCTGGCGCGTACGAGGCGGTGAACCAGGCGCACGTCCCCAGGCCGACGTTCGAGGTGAGCTGGAACATTCCCGGCGTCAGTCGATAGGTCCCGTAATCGTGGCGTCCGGGCACCCCTCAGCGCCGAGGGGACCGGACCGTCCGGCCTACCCAGTCTAATGCCCGCGCGCCACGCCGTCAGCCGGCAACGCTCACAACCCGTAGTCGGCGATCTTCTTGGCCACCGTCGGGTACGACACGCCGAGCAGGCGGGCGACCTGGGTGCGGTTGCCGCCGGTGAACACCAGCAGGCGCGCGATGTAGCGGCGCTCGAGCTCGGCCAGCGACGGCGGCTGCCCGCCCGGATCCAGCTCGGTGCTGAAGAACCCGGGCGCCGCCTGCGGCGCGACGGCGGCGGTATTTCCTGACGCTGGCGTCAATGCGCCGACGCGCGTGGGCCCGCTGAGCACGATGCACGCCGGGTCGATCACCGTCGCCGCTCGACAGGATCACCGCGCGCTCGATCAGGTTCTTGAGCTCGCGCACGTTGCCCGGGTAGTCGTACTCGCGCAGGATGCGCTCGGTCTCGGGCGCGAAGCGCGCGGCCGGCTTGCGCATGCGCGTGCCGAAGATGCCCAGGAAGTGCTCGGCGAGCGGCAGGATGTCCTCGCGCCGGTCGCGCAGCGGCGGCACGCGGATGTGGAACACGTCGAGCCGGTGATAGAGGTCGAGGCGGAACGTCCCGCGCCGCACCTCCTCGGCCAGATCCTTGTTGGTCGCGGCGACGACGCGCACGTTGACCGTCAGGTCGCGCGTGCCGCCGAGGCGCCGGAAGGTCATCTCCTCCAGCACCTTGAGCAGCTTGGCCTGCGTGCCCGGCGGCAGCTCGCCGATCTCGTCGAGGAACAGCGTGCCGCCGTCGGCCTCCTCGAACAGGCCGCGCTTCTGCGCCTTGGCGTCGGTGAACGCGCCGCGCTCGTAGCCGAAGAGCTCGCTCTCGAGCAGGTTCTCCGGCACCGACGCGCAGTTGATCTCGATGAACGGCTCGTTGGACGCGGCCGGGCGTGCGCCGGTGGATCAGGTCGGCGATCAGCTCCTTGCCGGTGCCCGACTCGCCCTGCATCAGCACCGTGGTGTCGGTCGCCTCGGCGACCTTGTCGACCATCTCGAGCACCTGGCGCATCGCCGCCGACGTGCCGGGCACGAGGTCGCCCATCGCGGCGCGCGCGCGTCCCGGCGAGCTGGCGCACCTGCGCGCGCAGCCGCTTCGCCTCGAGCGCCTTGCGCACGGTCACCACCAGCTCGGGCAGCTGCAGCGGCTTCGACAGGTAGTCGAAGGCGCCGATCTTCAGCGCCTGCACCGCGCTGGCGACGTCGGCGTAGGCGGTCGCGATCAAGACCAGCGTGTCGACGCCGCGCTCGCGCGACTCGCGCAGGATCGCCTCGAGCACCACGACGCCGTCGATGTCGGGCAGGTGGCGATCGAGGATCACCAGATCGCACGGGTCGCGCTGCCAGGCGGCCAGGCCCGCGCCGCCGCTGGACGCGGTGGTGACGTTGAAGCCCTCGGCGGACAGCGCCTCCTCGGCGACGATGCGGAACGTCTTCTCGTCGTCGATCACCAGCAGCGTCGGCCTCATCCCTGCCTCCCCGCCGCCGCGCCGGCGGCCGCGCGCGGCCAGTCACCGCGCACCACGCGCGGCAGGCGAATGCGAAACAGCGCGCCGCCCAGCGCCGACGCGCCCTCGGTCTCGAGCGTGCCGCCGTGAGCCTCGACGTAGCGGCTCGACGTCGGCAGGCCCAGGCCGGTGCCGTTGGGCTTGGTGGTGAAGAACGGCTCGAACAGGTGCTTGCGCGCCTCGTCGCCCAGGCCGGGGCCGTCGTCGGCGATCTCGACGACCACCTCGCTGTCGGTCACCGTCGCGCTCACGCGCACGTTGCGGCCGGCCTCGACCGCGTTCTTGATCAGGTTCACCAGCACGCCCTTCATCTTGTGGCTGTCGCAGTAGAGCGGCAGGTGCGACGGCGTGTCGATGACCACCGTCGCACCGCGATCGGCGATAGTGTCGGCCAGCAGCGCGCGCGCCTCGCCGATCACCGGCACCAGGTCGGCGCTGCCGAGCTCGATGCGCGGCGAGCGCGAGAACGACAGCAGCGAATCGACCACGTCGCGCAGGCGCGCGATCTCGCCCACCACCTGCGGCCGCAGCCGCGCCACGCGCGCCAGGTTGGCCGGGTCCTCGAGGATCAGCTCCACCGCCATGCCGAGGCCGTTGAGCGTGTTCTTGATCTCGTGCGCGATCGCCGCCGAGGTCTTGCCCATCGCCGCGAAGCGCTCGGCGTCGACCAGCGCCTCCTGCGTCGCCACCAGCTTCTGCGTCCGGTCGCGCACGCGGTGCTCGAGCAGCGCCGCGCTCTCGCGCAGCTCGTCGTCGCGCTGGCGGATCGAGGTCTCCATGTGCTCGAAGGCGGCGATGAGCGCGCGCACCTCCTCGGTGCGGCCGGGAAACGGCGGGCGCACCGACGGCACGCGCTCGCCGCGCGCGATCCGGCTGGCGCTGTCGCCGAGCGCGTGCAGCGGCCGCGTGAGGTAGGCCGACAGCATGAGGCCGGCGAACACCGCGAGCACGACGCCGAACACCAGCGCGCCGAGCAGCGTCCAGACCTGCTGGCGCAGATTCGCGTTGAGCGCGCTCCACGGCCAGGCGAACACCACCGAGAACTTGGTCGCCGCGCCGACCGGCGAGTAGGCGAACAGCGCTTCCTCGCCGTCGGCGAGACCGGTCAACGTGCCGCTGCCGCCGCCGGCCGCTGTGTGGATCGCGCGCTCCCAGTCGGAACCGACCTGGGCCACGACCCGGCCGGGGGGATAGATGATCTGGCCGCTGGAGTCGATCAGCATCGCGTCGGTCTTGCGCGGCAGGTTGTCGTGCAGCGCCGGCGTGATCAGGTTCGCCTCGCCGAGCGCGATCATGCCGACCAGCGCGCCGGTGAACGTGCCGTCGCGCACGATCGGCTGGATGATCTTGATCGTGCGGCCGATGTCGGGCTCGTCGGTGGCGCGGTAGATCGGCACCTGATTGCTCGACCGCGCCGCCTTGAACCAGCCCCGGTCGCCGAAGCTCTGGCGGCGGTACTCGGGGCGGTCCGGCACCGAGCCCAGGCAGGTCCCGTCGGCCGACAGCAGCAGCACCGCGGTGTTGTAGAGGACCGAGTTCTGGTGCGCGCCCGAGAGCAGCTGCTGCTCGGGGATGAGATTTCCGTCGGTGAGGTTGACCTGGGGCGAGAGCGCCAGGCGTTTGAGCTCGTCCTCGAGGATGTCGAAGTTGTCGCGCAACGCGAAGGCGCGATTTTCCGCAAACAACTGATATTCGGTCGTCAGCTCGCGCCGCATGTTGCGCGCGGACTGGTAGATCGCCGTCCCGCCGGCCAATCCGATGGCCAGAATCAGCAACGTCGAGAGGAAGAGGGAGAGCTCCGTGCGGAGGGTCAGACCGCCAAGCTAGCACGCCGGCGCGCCCCCCGCCTGATCGCGGCCGCCAGGAAAGGGTGTCGGCGCAAGCACAATTTACTCAAAACGTACCCCTCCGAAATGCGCCGGTAACAATCCCAGCCTTAGTCTGTGCGCTCAGAAAGGGGGTAAATCGCATGATGTCAGGAATCGCAAGACACGTTCGTTACTCGGGCACCGGCTCCGGGTCGGCGTGGACCTTCGCGATCAAGGTGATCGGCGTCGGAATCTTTGCAGGCCTCGTGCTCACGTACTGCAACGTGCTGCTCGACGCCTGTATGAGTGGAATTCGCTAAACACCGATCGGGAGGAGAGAGTCGCCGCTGGCAAACGCCCCCGCCAGCCTGGCTCGGCGCAATGCATTCAGAAACGCCTTCACCCTGAACTGTATCGGCGGTCCCAGTGGAATTTTTCGCGATGCGAGCGTTGATGGCTGCGGGTGCTCAAGCGGATTTGCTTAGATCGATTTGTCGAGTTGAGCTGGTTGGCTCTGCTGGTGGCGGCGAGCGGCGGCTGCGGCGCTCTGACCGAGGCCAGCGACGCCGGCGCGACCAAAGGTGACGCCGGTCCCGCGCTGCGCGGACGGGTGGGTAGCCGCGTCGATGGTGGCGACCTGGCTGACGCCGGTTCCGATGCGAAGGTAGTCGTCGACAGCTCGCCCGTGATCGACGCCACCGTTCCGGTCGACACCAGGACGACCAAGGTCCAGGAGCTGCTAGTCAACGGGGCGTTCGATCTCACTCCGCTGGAGCTGGGGTGGACCAACCCCGGCATTCCGATCGTCTACGAGGCGCGAGCGCCCGGTGGCGGCGAGACCGACCACCCCGACGTCGCCGCACAATCGCAGCCCAACCTCGCCTGGTTCGGCGGCACGGACAGCGCCGACGATCGCTTGAGCCAGGCGATCGCGATTCCCGCCGGCGCGACCCAGCTGACCTTCAGCCTCACCTACGTGGTGATCACCGGAAAGACCGGCGTCACCGAGGTCGACACGTTCGATGCGACGCTCCTCGCGGGAACGCAGGTCGTCTCGCTCGCGCACCTCAGCAACCTCGACGCCACCGACACCTGGACGCCAGTCTCGATGCGGCTGCCGGCAGCGCTGGCCGGACAGATGGTCACCCTGCAGCTCCGCGCCGTCACCAACGCGAACGCCAATCGCACCACCTCGTTCTACATCGACACGCTCTCGCTGCAGGCTACCGCCTCTCCGTAGGCGGCCTGACTAGTTTGATCGTCCGCCGAGACTAGGTTTGCCCTCGAGCCTCGCCCGCGAAGGGACCGAGGCGGCAGCCCATGACCAGAAGTATCGGCATCATGATCGGCGCGTTCACCGTGCTGGGCGTGGGCGGCGCGATCGCCGCGGTCTCGGGCCTGCACCGGGCCCCCAAATCGCCCTACCATCTGGAAAGAGCGACCGTGGACCGCGGCACCATCACCGGCAGGGTGACGGCGACCGGCTCGCTGTCGGCGCTGGTCACGGTCCAGGTGGGCAGCCAGGTCTCGGGACGCATTCAAGATCTGGCCGCCGACTTCGGGTCACGGGTGCACAAGGGCGACGTCATCGCGCGGCTCGATCCCCGCCTCTTCGAAGCGGCGCTCGAGCAAGCGGCCGCGAACCGACAGGCGGCGCAGGGGACCCTGGCGGAGAGCCAGGCCAAGCGGGTGCACGCCGATCGCGAGCTCGAGCGCGCGAAGGCGCTGGCGGCGAAGAAGCTGATCGCGCCTGCCGAGCTCGACGCGCGCGCGGCCGACGCGGCGGCAGCGGCGGCGGCAGTTGCGGCGTCGGTGGGCGACCTGGCGCAGGCGCGCGCCGAGCAACACCAGGCCTCGGTCAACCTCGGCTACACCACGATCGTGTCGCCGATCGGCGGCACGGTGATCTCGCGCAACGTCGACGTGGGGCAGACGGTCGCGGCGTCGCTGCAGGCGCCGACGCTGTTCACGATCGCCGAGGACCTGCGCAAGATGCAGGTGCACACCGCGGTCTCCGAGGCCGACGTGGGCAAGCTGGCGGCGCAGATGCCGGCGACGTTCACCGTCGATGCCTACCCGCGCGAGAAGTTCCGCGGCGTGATCCGGCAGATCCGCGACGCGCCGCAGACCCTGCAGAACGTGGTGACCTACGACGCGGTCATCGACGTCGACAACGACGCGCTGAAGCTGAAGCCGGGCATGACCGCCAACGTGACTTTCGTCTACGCCGAGCGGCGCGACGTGCTGCGCGTGCCGACGGCGGCGCTGCGCTTTCGCCCGCCCGCCGAGCTGTTGGCCGCGGGCGGCGATGCGAAAGCGGGGGCAAAAGCGGCGCAGAGATCGGTCGAAAAAGTCGCCGAGAAGGCCGCCAAGAAGGCGGCGAAGAAGGCCGCCAAGCTCGCGCGGATGGAGGGTAGCGCCGACGCCGCCGAGCCCGACGGCGCTCCGGCACCGGCGACTGGAGCGCACGCAGCAAGCGATGAGGCCGGAGTCGACCGGCGCAGCGTCTGGGTGCTGAAGGCCGATGGTACGCTCACCGAGGTCCCGGTCGTCGCCGGCGTGGTCGACGGCGCGCGCGTCGAGGTCGATTCGCCGTCGCTCAAGGCGGGCGACGTGGTGCTCACCGACGCCGTGACCCGCGCCGACCGCGCCGAGGCCAAGCGCGCCCGCAACCAGAGCTCGGGAGCGAGCAAGTCGCTCTTCTGATCGCCATGCCGGCTTTCCGCCCTGCCTCGCCGCCTGCGTCCCCACCGCCGCTCATCGAGCTGCGCAACGTCGCCAAGCTCTATCAGCTGGGCGAGGTCGCGGTGCACGCGCTGCGCGACGTCTCGCTGACCATCGGGCGCGGCGAGTTCGTGGCGATCATGGGCGCGTCGGGCTCGGGCAAGTCGACGCTGATGAACATCATCGGCTGCCTCGACCGGCCGACCGACGGCAGCTATCGCCTCGACGGTGTCGAGATCGCGCGCCAGGGGCGCGAGGCGCTGGCCAACCTGCGCAACCGCACGCTTGGCTTCGTGTTCCAGAGCTTCAACCTGCTGCCGCGCACCACCGCGCTCGAGAACGTCGAGCTGCCGCTGATCTACGGCGGCGTGCGCGCGCGCGAGCGGAAGCGACGCGCGCGGGAGGCGCTGGAGCGCGTGGGGCTCGGCGATCGCGTGCACCACCACCCGAACCAGCTCTCGGGCGGGCAGCAGCAGCGCGTGGCGATCGCGCGCGCGCTGGTCGGCCGCCCCAAGCTGGTGCTGGCCGACGAGCCGACCGGCAACCTCGACTCCGCGGCGAGCGCGGAGATGATGGTGCTCCTGCGCGGGTTGCGCGACGACGGCATCACGCTGGTACTGGTGACCCACGAGCCCGACATCGCCGCCTACGCGGAGCGCGTGATCGTCTTCAAGGACGGCCAGGTGTGCAGCGACAGCGCCGCGCTCGTGCGCGACGCCCGCGGCGCGGTGCGGATCGAAAGCGGTCGCGGATGAGGCTGTGGGAGACCGTGCGCATCGCTCTGCGCGCGCTGCGCCGCAACCGGCTGCGCTCGTTCCTGACCGCGCTCGGCATCATCATCGGCGTCGCCGCGGTGATCGCGATGGTCGCGATCGGCGAAGGCGCCAAGGCGCGCGTCGAACAAGCGTTCACCGCGATGGGCACCAACGTGCTGATCGTGTCGTCGGGCGCGAAGACCGCGGGTGGCGTCAAGGTCGGCGCCGGCTCGCTGCCGACCCTGACGTGGGACGATATGAAGGCGATCGGCGCCGAGATCCCCGGCGTCCGCTGCGTGGCGCCGCGCCTGCACACCACCGGCCAGGTCGTCACCGAGGACCGGAACTGGGCGACGCTGGTCACCGGCACGACGCCGGAGTTCTTCGAGATCCGCAACTGGCCGGTCCGCCTGGGCAGCAGCCTCACCGCCGAAGACGTCGACGCCGGCGCCAAGGTCACCGTGCTCGGCGAGACCGTCGCCGCGACTCTGTTCGGTGCCAGCGCCGATCCGGTGGGCCAGACCGTGCGCATCCAGAACGTCCCCTTCCGCGTCGTCGGCGTCGCCGATCGCAAGGGCCAGTCGGCGGGCGGCAACGACTACGACGATGTGGTCTACGTCCCGGTGTCGACGTTCCTCGCCAAGATCCAGGGCGGCCTGCAGAGCTACATCGCCGGCACCATCATGGTCGAAGTCATCGCCGACGAGCAGACCACCGCGGTCGCCGCGCGCATCGGCGAGCTCTTGCGCGACCGCCACAACATCGCGGCCGGCGCCGACGACGACTTCACGGTCAAGAACCTGACCGAGACCGCCAGCCGCAAGGAAGAGAGCACGCAGGCGCTCACGCTGCTGCTGGCGAGCATCGCCGCCGTCTCGCTGCTGGTCGGCGGCATCGGCATCATGAACATCATGCTCGTCAGCGTCACCGAGCGGACGCGCGAGATCGGCGTGCGCGTCGCCGTGGGCGCCAAGCCCCGCCACATCCTGATCCAGTTCCTGATCGAATCGCTCGCGCTGTCGGTGATGGGCGGGCTCGCCGGCGTCGCCCTCGGGCTGGTCGGGGCGCAGCGGCTGGCGTTGCGCTTCGGCTGGCCGATGCTGGTGCGCCCCGACGTGATCGGGCTGGCGGTCGGGTTCAGCGCGCTGGTCGGCATCTGCTTCGGCCTCTATCCGGCGTACAAGGCGGCGCGGCTCGACCCGATCGTTGCCCTCCGGTACGAATGATGAGCGCGCTTTGCCTGATATTCCTGTCGCTGCTGAGCGCGCGCACGCTCACCCTCGACGAGGCGGTGCGCACCGCGGAGACCAACCAGCCCGCGCTGCACGAGGCGCAGGCCAACACGCAGGCAGGCAACGCGCGCGCCGAGGGGGCGCGCGCGCCGGTGCTGCCCCAGGTGAAGCTGGGGGCCACGTACCAGCGCACCACCGGAAATCGGGAGCACAAGCCGAACAGCGCCACCACCGTCGACAACACCGCCGACACGTTCAACTGGTGGGACTTCACCGCGGCCGGCAGCTTGGTTCTGTGGGATTTCGGCCAGACGCGCGGCCTGTGGCACGCCGCCGAGGCGGCGGCGCGCGGGCTGGCGCAGACCGAGAGCGCGACCCGGCTGGAGGTCATTCTCGACGCGCGGATCGCGTACTTCCAGGCGCGCGCGCAGAAGTCACTGGTCGGCGTCGCGAGCGAATCGCTGGCCAACCGCGAGCGGCACCTCGGCCAGATCGACGGCTTCGTCACCGAGGGGACGCGGCCGCAGATCGACCTGGCGCAGGCGCGCGCCGACCGCGCCACCGCGCGCGTGCAGCTCATCGCTGCCGAGAACGCCTACTCGCTGGCGCGCGCCGCGCTGAACCGCGCGATGGGGGTCACCGGAGCAATCGATTACGACGTCGCCGACCAGACCTTCGGCCCCGTCGACGGCGAGGTCCAGCCGGTCGCGACGCTGGTCGACGAGGCGCTGCGCGCGCGCCCCGACCGTGCCGCGCTCGACGAGCAGATCCACGCGCAGGAGCTCGCGCGGAGCGCCGTCGTCGGAAGTTACGGGCCGACGCTGAGCTTGGTCGCGGGCGCGTCCGACCAGGGTTCGAACCTGACTTCCAGCACGGCGTTGGGCACGACCTCGAGCGGCGGGCAACGCCTTTACACCGCCGGCCTCGCCTGGAACTTCTGGGGCGGCCTGAACCTGATCTGGCCGATCTTCCAGGGCTTCGCCACGCGCTCGGCGGTGCGCGAGACCGACGCGCAGCTGGCGGCGCTGCAGGCGCGCAAGGAGGCCCTGGTACAACAGGTGTGGGTCTCCGTCGCCGGCGCCCAGCTCGACGTGCGCGCCGCGCAGGAAGCGATCATCGCCTCGCACGAAGGTGTGACCAGCTCGCGCGAGCGCCTCGCCCTGGCCGAGGGACGCTACCAGGCCGGCGCCGGCAGCGTCATCGAGCTCGGCGACGCGCAACTCGGCGTCGTCTCGGCCGCCGCGCAGCAGGTCGCCGCCGAGTACCGCCTGGCCATCGCGCGCGCGCAGCTGATCTTCGCGCTCGGCCGGCGTTGAGCTCGGCGGGATTTGGCGTACCATCCGCGCCATCATGAGGAATGGCGCGAGGGTGAGCGGTTGGTCGTTGCTGATGGTGGTTGCGTGCGGCGTCGCCGCGTGCGAGTCCGGCAAGAGAGAGGACGTCGCCCGACGGCGGCGGCATGACGACCGCCGCCGGTATTGACCTTCGCCTGCGCCGGTGGCGCCCGCGGCGCTGACCGGGTTGAGAGTCGCAACGACGGGAGCTGCGACCGAACCACGACAGGAATGTCCGACGCTGACGGATCCCCGAGTCGTCCGGATGGCCGCGCCATCGCCGACGGCCACTCCAGCGTAGCCGCAACCGGCCGGCATGCGGTCCGACGATGGCCCCTGTGCTGGTACGAAGCTTGCTTTTCCGCAGGCCGGGATGACCACCACCAGCGATGCCGACGTCGCGCTCGCGCCCGCCGCGGTGGCGTCGGACGCACCGCCGCGTCGCCGCTGGCGCCCGCGCGCGTCGACACTGGCGCTGGGCTGCTTCCTCGCCTTCTGCCTGGCGTCCTTCGTCCTGAGCCTTCGTGCGCCGATCGGCAGCCTCAACGAAGGCGGAGGAAATCTCCATGCCCTTCAGGCGCGCGCGTTTCTCTCCGGCCGCCTCGACATCGACGTGCCCGGCTTTTACGACAGCACCCCCTTCCGCGGGCGCACCTACGTCCCGTTCCCGCCGATGCCGGCGGTGGTGATGATGCCGATCGTTGCGGCCATCGGCGTCGATCGGACCAACGGTACGATGCTTTCGCTGGCGCTGACCCTGGTGAATGTCGCGATCGGTTACCGACTGGCACGTCGGCTGGGACTGTCACCACGCGCTCGCGTCTTTTGGCTGGTGGCGATGTTCCTGGGCACCGGGTACTGGTCCGCGGTCGCCGGCAGCACCGGCGTCTGGTTCTACGCCCACGTGGTGGGGTTCACCGCGCTGCTGCTCGCGGTCGCCGAGGCATGGGGCAAGGGACGCGGCGTCTGGGTCGGTCTGGCGCTCGCCGCCGCGTTCCTCTCGCGTCAACTCACGCTGTTCGCGGGGCTCGCGCTGGCCGCCCGCCTCTGGTCGCACCCCGATTTCGCCGACCGGCGCGCGCGCTGGCTCAACCTGGCCAGCTTCGGCGCCGCTGTGAGCCTGGGCGTCGCCGTCTACCTCGCGTTCAACCACGCGCGCTTCGGCAACCCGTTCGAGACCGGCTATCGCTACATCGATCTCGCCGGACCGCTGAAAGAACGGTTCGTGCGCCACGGGCTATTCAGCGCGGCCTATGTGCCCTTCAATCTCATCTACCTGGTGGTGCAAGGCGTGCACGTCGACTTCACGTCGCCGGCCAAGCTCGCGGGCGTGACCACTGACCTCTACGGCTCGTCGCTGCTCGGAGCAAGCCCCTACGTCGTCGTCGCCGTGTTCGCGCACCGCGCCGGGGCGCCGGTCCGCGCGCTCTGGCTCTCGGTAGCGGCGATCACCGTGGGCCAACTCTTTTACCTGAACAACGGCGCCTCCCAGATCAACACCCAGCGCTTCACACTCGACTTCATACCCCTGCTCTTCGTGCTCGTCGCGCTCGGCCTCCGGCACGAGGCCGAGCGTGGCCGCGCCAACCTCTGGTACGGCGCCATCGCGTACGCCGCGTTGTTGAATGCGCTGATCATCGCGGTGCTGCCGGCGCTGGAGGGGGCATTTCACGCGCTCGAGCGCTGACCGCAGCACGCTCGATACTTGCGAAGTTCATCGAGGCGCAACTGATTCATCGCGATACCTCGTGCTCGATCGATACTCCGTCGACCTTCGATTACTTCGACGCGTTCCATGACACACCCGGCTTGCACGGCCTTCAGCTCATCGGTACGGTCCGATGGGACACCTCAGCGAAGGGCGGCCTGGTCGAGAATCCGGTTGATCGCCGTTTGCAAGCCGTCGAGCGTCTGCGTCGTGCCCGGCGGCCAGTCGCGCGTGTTGAAGACGTAGGCCCAATCGATGTCGTCGGCGCGGGACTGCGCCCAGGACGACGCGCCCGGTGTACTGCCGGCGCGCGCACCCGGCGCCCGCGGACCGTTGCCCCAGACCGCGTGGCGGTGGATGAATTGCACCACCGCCATCGCCGAGGCGCCGGTGCCGTCGTTGGGCGCGCCGACCTCGTTGATCTCGCCGTCGCCGCCATACACCGACGGCACCAGCAGCGACGACGTCAGCTCGAGCGGGCTCAGGCCCATGCCCTGGTCCTCGGCGATGGCTTCGTCGTCGGTGCGGCCCGCGGGCCGCGTCGAGATCACGCGCACCTGGCTGATGTCGGCCGGCTGCAGCAGCGTCTGCCGCACGTAGGTGAAGTACGGCGTGCCGGTCACGCGCTCGACCACCGCCCCCGCGAGCAAGTAGCCGTAGTTCGAGTACTGACTCTTCGCGCCCGGGGTGAAGTCGAGCGGTCGACCGTACATGTACTTCGCGATCTCGAGCTTGGTCACCGGCTGGGCCAGACCCAGCGCGAGCGCGATCGTGCGCATGCTGTACGTCGGATCGAAGCCCGACCCCGTCGGCGAGGCGTCGTAGCCCGCGGTGTGGTCGAGGAGCTGTTGCATCGCGATCTTGTCGCTGCGCGGATCGGCAGGGCGCGAGAACCCGAGCAATGGATAGACCAGCGTCGTCGGCTCGAGCTTGCGGGCGTCGTACAGCGACTGAACCGCCGCCGCCAGGAACATCTTGCTGCAGCTCGCGAGCAAAAACCGATCGCTGACCTTGGTCACGCGATACCCAGGCTCGGCCCAGGTGTAGGCGTGCGCGAGCTTGAGCGCGCCGTTCTTGGCGACGACCAGCTGCGCGGCGCGCACGCCGTTCTCTTTCATGAACGCCTGCATGGTGTGGTCGATGGCGGCCAGCGCCGGCACCGGCGTCCCCTCGACGGTCCAGTGCCGCGGCGAGGGCACGTCCTGCTTCGCGAAGATCGCCGCGTACCGCGTGTCGGTGCCGGCTCCACCGCCCTGCACGCAAATTGGGTAGAACCCTTGCGCTCGCTGGATGTCGAATTCGTTCTGGTACTCGCCGCCGGTCAAGCCGTGCCGCGCGACCCAGGTACCCACGACATCGTCCTTGAACACAGAGCAGTAATTTTGGTCGCCCGACAGCGCGACGTAGGCGGGCCGGTAACCAGCAAGCCGGTAGCCGGGCAGCTGCGTCTCCGCGTCGAACGTCATCTGATAGGCGGAGGCGGTGTCGGCGGGATGGACGTGCGATTTGACGTAGTTCGGGTTCGCCTGCCACACCGCCGCGTAGCGACGGTCGGCGGCACTGCCGTAGATCGTCACCGACCGCAACACCATCCGCCCCTCGGCCGCCGCGCGGTCCTGGTACTGGAAGGTCCCGACCTGTGTCGCCAGCCCCGAGGTCATTCCGTGCCGCGCCACCCACGCCCCGGCGACCCCCTGCTCGAACACCGCCGCGAACGTCGCCTTGCCGCTGCCGCCGGTCGCCGACACCAGCACCGGCGCGTAGCCTTGTGCGGTGTGCGTGTTGAAGAACGTCTGGTACCCCGCAGCGTCGACGGCGTGAACCGCAACCCACGCCGGCCCCGAGCGCTGGACCCAGACCGCGGCGTAGCGCGCATCTCCCGGATCGCCGTAAACGCTGAGCGAGATCATCCGATAGCCCAGGCCCGAGAGCTTCTCGAAGCTCGCCTGATGCTCACCTGCCGTCACTGCGTGATACGCCCGGAACTCCATCGTCGCCCTCTGCCTCTGAGCTCAGGTGGCCCACCCCTCGCGAGCCCCGCCCGAGTCAGGACACTAAACGGAGCCGCCGCGTCGATCTTCCCTGAAAATGATCCAGACGAGCCGTGGCGCAGACCGCGCCACCACGGTTCACGGAGCAGGGAGAACGTCTATGACGACGCCGGCTTTGGGGGAAAGCAAGGTTACCGGATCGAGAACGATCGACTCCAGCTCGGCGCGGACCCGGCGTCGGTCGCCTGGAACACGACGGTCGTGCCTTCCGGTACTCGATCGGATCGAGCATCGGCCAGCTTGCCGGCCGCACGTCGATCGTGAAGTCGTTGGCGCGCGACGTTGTCCGGGAGGCGAACCCGTCACCTCGAACGTCTCCCCGGCGCCGGACGTGACTCCTCGAGATTTCGATGCCGGCAATCCTGGGGACATGAGATGCGACGTCGGGAACGAGATGCGCGTCCAGAATCGACTGAATGCGCCGAGCTACCGCAAGGACCTTGGGTCCGCTTCCCGATGTTGCTGAATCACACGCAAACATTGCGATAGACCCAAAGGATGTCGTCTCCGTCGTGAGCGCGAGTGCTCGACGCGAGCTCACCCACCTTTTCGAGCGCGGGAACCATCTGACTCTCGACCGTCGTGGTGTCCGTCGCGATCTCGACCAGCCTCTCCCGAGCGCCGGCTGGTCCGGTGCCGGAGACGAACACCTCGACATTGAGTTGCCGTCATCGCGACGTCTCCAGTCCCACTGCGCGACCCCGATCCCGGTCTCGAGCGGATGCATGCTATCCTGAATCGAGACGCAGCCCTCGCAGCTCTGCTCGACCAGGGCCGCGGGGAGCTGGCCGCCAATCGGCGCCGACGCCATCCGGCGCGTCGAGCTCTGGGCAGTCCGTCGAATGCCGACCAGTCGTTTGAACTTCGCGACCTTTTCGTCGTCGAAACCCACCGGCATCGTCAGTGTCGGTTCATCATCTCTGACCGCTCAACGACGCCCATCTTGGGCTGAACGTCCTTCGGCCGACCCGGTCGGAAGCCGCCGTCGGTAGAGCGATTCCGTATCGTCGATGCTGTCGGCCAGGTACTCCGGGACCGTCTCAGTGGCGAGGTGTGGCTTCGCACAGGCGTCGACGGTCATCGCGCCGTAGGTAACCGCGAACGCGTGGTTGCCAAATGCGGTTCGATCTGCTCCGAATCGACGGCAACCAGCTTCAACGATTCGTCTGTTACCAAAGAACGGGTTGTTGCACAGCCCGACGCCCACGAGGTCTGTAGGTCGAATGAACCCAAACGGTTCGAGGAACAGCCACAGCGGACGCACGCCGACAGCTCCCGCCAGCGACTGCACGGCCGCGGCCTGATCGTAGCAATTGCAGGCGGACCGCTTCCGAGCAGATAGCGAACGCAAGACTGAAACGCCCGCCTGTCTGGCTGACTCCGTAGTGAGCCTTCCCGTGGTTCGGTATCGTAGCTGAGGCCGTGCCCGCCGTGACAGTAGGCCGTGATGGTCGCGATCACGGCCTTCGATCACTCACCCGACAACGCCGACGCGACCGAACAGGAAACGCAAGACCTCGACCCAAACGCCGTCGTCGCGATACGGAAGCTCGGCCGGCCGAGGATGAAGTAGACCTCCGCCAAGGTCGACCCGAGGCTCGCGCTGATTGGCGTCGCGTCGACATCGAGACGCCAGGCTGATCCGACCCCGGCAGGCGCTGAGCTCCTTCGGGCGGATTGGTGATGCGAGCACGGACGGTGTGCTCGCCGACGCTCGATGGGCAGGTGCCCTCGATCGAAACGCCGCAAAGCTTGCCAAGCACACGCGCATCGCCGCTGACGTTCTGCGATTTGGTGATCCTGATCTTCACCTCGACGTCGTACGGACCACCGAATCCCGCGGCCAGATAGACGGCCGCACGCTTCGAATACGGCTCGACCGGCAGGTG
The DNA here is from genome assembly GCA_963711305.1 of uncultured Pseudomonadota bacterium. Taxonomy (GTDB): domain Bacteria; phylum Myxococcota_A; class Polyangia; order Fen-1088; family Fen-1088; genus DASRQZ01. Next base: position 727,042 of record CAVQDT010000004.1, on the reverse strand, counting down.
GAGCGAGCGGCCAAGTCGGGTCCACAGAATCCTCGATTGCACTCTCCTTCCCCTTCTCCCAATGCGGACCCTCGACCGAGCGCCCGTCGGTGGCTGACCTTGATCCCCGACTTGAACGTGATCGCCACGATCTCCGCCTCCAGCTCCGCATCCGGGGGTGGCGTTGCAACCGGCACGACCGCGACAGGCTCACCAATCTGCATGACGCCTGACTTATCGTCGCGGCGCCACGAGAAGTTGCGTCGCCTAGTACGTGTCCCGAATCGACGTCGCCTTCACGCGCGGTACCGGGCCGTTCCACTGGACGGTGACCGCCTCGCCGGGCAAGACGTCGAAGTAGTTGTCCGAGAACATCTCCTCGCTGCGCGCCGGCGCCGGGTCGGCTTCCAGTCGCACCGCACGCGCCAGCCGCGCGCGCCGTGACCCGCACCGACGCGCCGACGCCCGAGGTATGCGGCGTCACCTCTACCGACAGCTCTGGGTCCGGGAGCACCAGGTCCTTGGTCTTCTCGAAGTAGAACAGGCTGCGCGCCAGGCGATCGCCGTGCATCGGCTCCAGGTCCGCCACCAGCACGACGTGCACCGGATTGGCCCCCTGCAACGCCGATGCGCGCGGCCAGGTCGACAGCACCGTGCTCGCATTCGCCGCCAGCGTGACGTCGCTGGTCTTGCGCCAGAGCTCGCGCCCCTCGAAGTCGACCAGCCGCAACGTCAGGTGCCCGCGCGTCGGCGTGCGCGAGTCGGAGACGCCGTAGACGCGGAGCTCGCCGCCCTCCTCGACGGTGCTGAGCAGGATCGGCGCGAAGAAGCGGCGCGCGGCGTAGTGCAGCGCCTTCCAGCGCCCGAAGTAGTCGATGCCGGCCCACGACGCCACCGGCCAGCAGTCGTCGAGCTGCCAGTAGAGGCTGCCCTGGTTGTACGGCATGCGCCGGCGGTGGGCCTCGGCGGCGTAGCTGATCACCGTCGCCTGCAGCACCTGGCTCACGTACAGGAACGACGCGAAGTCCTTGGGCTTGCGAAAGTCGCGGTCCATGTACGTGCGCACGAGCGGGTTGCCGCGCGGGTGCCGCTGGTGCGACAGCATGACCGGCGACTCGATGTCGTAGTCGGCCGGCGTCGCGTAGCGCGCGACGCTCGGCAGCTCGGGGAACGACTGAAAGCCGTACTCGCTCATGAAGCGCGACGTGTTGCGGACCGTAGTCGGTGTACGGCGCCTCGGCGTGCCAGACGCCCCAGTAGTGCATGTCGCCGTAGCCGACCTTGTTGGCCTCGAGCTTGTCGTCGTTGGCGCTGGGCGAGCTGCGCGTGTAGAAGCGGCCCGGGTCTTCGTCGGCGACGACCTTGGGCAGCACCTCGTAGAACACGCGCTTGTACGCGCGCCAGATCTTGTCCTGGGCCGCCTTGTCGAGGTGGAACTTCTGCTGCCAGCCCCACCCTTTCCAGGCGACCTCCATCTCGTTGTTGCCGGCCCAGAGCGCCAGGCTCGGATGGTTGCGCAGGCGGCGCACGTTCTCGATCGCCTCCTGCCGGACATTCTCGATGAAGGGCGCGTCGCCGGGGTACATGCTGCAGGCGAACATGAAGTCCTGCCACACCAGGATCCCCATCTCGTCGCAGAGATCGTAGAAGCGGTCGTCCTCGTAGATGCCGCCGCCCCATACGCGCAGCATGTTCATGTGCGTGTCGGCGGCCGATTTGACGAGGAAGCGGTAGCGCTCGGGCGTCACGCGGTCGACGAAGCTGTCGGCCGGGATGTAGTTCGCGCCCTTCATGAACACCGGCGCGCCGTTGACCTCGACGGTGAAGCTCTTGCCGTCCTTGTCGGCGCGGTGGATGACCTCGAGCGTGCGCAGCCCGACGCGCACCGAGCGCGTGTCTCGGGTGACGCCGGCGACCGAGAGCTCGGCGGCGATCGTGTAGAGGTGCGCCTCGCCGAGCCCGTTCGGCCACCAGCGCTCGGGGTGATCGATCGCGACGTCGACCTCGATGGCGTTGCGGCCGGCCTTCAGCGGTCGCGGCCGCCTCGCCGAGCACGCCGCCGCCCGCCAGCGACAGGCGCAGCTGCGCGCGGCCCGCGTGCGACGCGACCACCGTGGTGGTCACCCGCAGCGTGGCGCGCGCGTCGGTGAGCGACGTCTGCAGCGCGTGCACGTCGTCGATGCGCGCCGCGTCCCAGGCCTCGAGCCGCACCGGCCGCCAGACGCCGCTGGTCACGAAGCGCGGGCCCCAGTCCCAGCCGTAGTGATAGGGCGCCTTGCGCGTGTACATGCTCACCATCGGCGTCCCTTGATCGTTGGCCGCCGGCAGCACGTAGCCGAGCCGCTCGTAGGCCGGCATCACGTGCGTGATCGGCGAGCGAAACCGGATGAGCAGCGTGTTCTCGCCCGCGTGCAGGTGCGGCTTCACCGCGACCCGCCACGACCGGAACATGTTGTCGGCGCTCAGCACCGACGCGCCGTTGACGAAGACCTCGGCGTAGGTGTCGAGGCCCAGGAAGTCGAGCTCGATCCGCTCGCGCGCGAGCAGCGCCTCGTCGGCGAGGAACGTCGTGCGGTACTCCCAGTCGTCCTTGTCGATCCACTGCTGGTCCTTCTCGTTCGTGCCGACGAACGGGTCGGCGATCTTGTGGTTCGTGAGCAGATCGGTGTGCACGCACCCCGGAACCGTCGCCGGCAGCCAGCCGTCGTTTGTGCCGGCGGTCGCCTTTCCGCCGTGCGTCGCCTGACGGAAGACCCAGGGTCCGTGCAGCTCGACCGACATGCGCGAGTCGGAGGTCCCGGCCGCGCCCGACGGCACCGGCCCCGAGGCGGCCGCGGCCGGCGCGGCGGCCAGGCTCATCCCGACCATGACACCGGCCGCCAGAAGCGGCGAGCGAACCGCGGAACGCTCCGTCGTCTGCGCCACGCCGGCGAGGATGTCAGAACCTGCCGCGGCGATCCATCGACCAGATCGACCGCCATCGACGCCATCCCCGCGCATTCTATTTGACGACCGCCGACCGAGGGCGCTAGCTTTAGCTCGCACCTCGGGCGTTTAACTCAGCGGAAGAGTGCGACCTTCACACGGTCGAAGTCGCAGGTTCAATCCCTGCAACGCCCACAGCAAAGGCGGCAGAATCGCAGAGATTCTGGCCGCCTTTCTTCTTGGGCGCGCTCGGAATCTGGATTCTACGTTCTAGCATTCAGCCCCGGAGGGCACTTGATCCACGGGTCAAACGCGTCCGCTTGGAGTAGCCGAACTCTCGTAGGAGCATTTTGACGACCGGCTCGTTGAGATCGGCTTCCCGGTGTCCTACGACGACGCCCCTCAGGTCCTTCGGCACGATCGGGCACTCGAAGTAGCTTTTCACAATAGAGCCCGTAGCCAAGAAGTCGAAGCGGAGCTGAGGCCCGGCCGTTTTGACGTCGGAGATCTGGACGAAGATGGTCGGGAGCGCGTCCGGTACGATCATCTCTATCCACTCGTCCCTGCCAGGGGTCTTGGCGAGTTGCTCCCTCGCGATCTCCAGTCCGTAGCTGAACTCGAGGGGATCGTTCGAAGACCGGGCCCGCTGTTCCCTCGTCAGCTTGGACCGGGGCATCGTCATCGGGCAACCTCCCCATCTCAACCATCTTGTTGTTTGGCCTGACTCAAACTGGCTGCCTCGGCTAACAGCGAATGAGCCTCTCCTCCGAAACACCCCAGCGAGCAATGTCGTGGGGGTCGCTCGTCAGGACGATCGCGTCGCGATCCGTCGCAATGAGAGCGACATGACCATCCACGACGTCCTTGGCATTGATGGTCGCACCGAGCACACCGATCCGGCGGCCCGCGTCGGGATCGAGTGCCACCTCGTCGATGAGATCGCTGCCCAGGAAGCGGGCGAGCCTCGCCTGGCGGGCCCCTCCGCGCCAGACCTGCGCAACCACAGCCGCGCTCGTCACTAGCGATACCTTGCCTCGATCCGCCAGCAGTACATAGCCACGCACGGTCGCCAGCCCGCGCTCGAGCGCGATGAGCGCGCCTGCGTCGAACACCACGGCTCTCACGCCGCCCGCCGGCCACGAGATCGCTTCTGACGACTCTTGAGCGCCTTGGCCACCGCGGTGCGCGAAATTCCGAGGGCGTTAGCCATCGAGGCCACGATCTCGGGGGACGTCGGATCACGCTGCTCGAGGTCTTCCAATTCGGCAATCAAATCAGTACGCGCCCGTGCCTTGGCCCGGATGGCGTCCGCAACCCAGGCACTCAGCGAATCGGCGCGTCCCGCCCGAACTTCCGCCTCGGCCATCCGTGCCAGATCCTCGTCGAGTGTGATGGTAATTCTGCGCATACCGAAAGCTTACTCAGGTAAGCGTAGCGGAGCAACCTGGTGATGACGCTCGGCACGGTGCTTCTGCCCTGAGCAGATCCGAGCCGACCTGCGAGTTGACGCGCAGGACCCGCGCGCTTGCTCAACCGGAGCAGTCGGCGCAAAGTGGCTCGTGGTTAAGGACCGTCTGGGAATGGCGATTGTGGTGGCGGCTGCTGTCCTGATGGGCGCGTGCGGCGGCGGCGAATCGACAGCAGGCGATGTGAGCGCCACCATCGACGGCGCGTCGTGGCACTCGCGCGGTGAGGGGTTCATCATCAGCGGCTCGGGCGGCCCGACCACCTTCGACGTGCAGGCCGGAACGCTGTTGCCGAATTCGTCCCTCATCGATTCGAGCAAGCCGCAGCTCCTCATCGTTTTCCAAGGAGTTCCCCCGGTGGGGACATACGGCGTCGACGGCGTGAACCTGGTCGTGGAGTATCACCTGAACACGAGCTCGATCTATTCCCCGTTGACCGGCTCGGTCCAGATCACCAGCATCAGCACCTCGCGCGCCCAAGGCGCGTTCAATTTCGAGCTCACCTCTCCGATAGCCAACCCATCGATTCTCACCGTGACCGATGGCGCTTTCGATGTCCCCGTGTCCGCGCACTGACGTAGCCGTGCCGCGCGTCACTCGAACGCTCGGGCGGCGCTGGCGCCCCGCCGCGACTACGGTCACCTGACCTTCGGAGTGGGGGCGTCGATTCATCCACTGCCAGGAGGAGCGACGCATGCGCGCAGCGCAGGCCCAGGGAATGTTCGCTCCCCTGCCCTTCGACAGCCTCATCCTCGCGGCGACGTCACTCGTGCATGGGCTCGCTCACCTGATCATCCAGGGCGAGACCGACGTGAAACCAGGGGACGTGGCTCACGCGGTTCGCTTGGCGCGCGAGGTGACGGCCGTGCTCGGCGCCGGCCTGCTGCCGCGCGAACCGCAGCCGAAGCGCCGCCGCCGGTAGCTGACCGGACCTCCTCACCCAACCCTCTCCTCCACGCGGACGTGGAGGAGAGGGCTTTTCGGAACATCCAGCGCGGCCGCCTCCGGCGCCCTGGCGCGATTGCAGCCGCGACCCAACTTCCAGATGAAAGCGACGGGGCAAGATGGTCATGATCGCAGATCCTCCACCTGCATCGGGCGTGCTTTCGCATGGGCTTCCGGCGGGGAGCCGCGCGCCCGAGCTGGACGTGCCGGTCGCGCCCGACGGCCGCCGCGCGCTGCTGGCCGCCTATCGCGGCTCGCCGCTCGTGCTGATCTTCTATCCGGGCGACTTCACGCCGGTGTGCACGGGTGAGCTCGGGCTCTTCAACGAGCTCTTGCCGGATCTCGAAGCGCTCGGCGCCAAGGTCGTGGGGATCTCGTGCGACTCGCTCTGGTCCCACGAGGCCTACGCCAAAGAGCTGAAGCTGCGCATCCAGCTGCTCTCGGACTTTCACCCCAAGGGGGCCCTGTCGCGGCGCTACGAGGTCTACCGCGACGACATCGGCACCTCGGAGCGCGCGCTCTACGTCATCGACAGCGACGGGTTCATCTTCTGGAGCGAGGTCTCTCCGATCGAGATCAACCCGGGCGCGGCCGGCGTGCTCGACGCGCTCGAACGGCTGACTGGCGGCGAAGTGAGGGTCGCGTCGGTCCTGCCTCAGCCGTCGCACGCTCAGCCGGAGGACTGGCGATGAGCCACCTCCAGCGCGCGGTCGAGCCCCGCGACTGGGCGCGCGGACCCGCGAGCGCGCCGGTGACGCTGCTCGAGTACGGCGACTTCGAGTGTCCGTCTTGCGGGCGCGCGTTCCACGAACTGAAGCGCCTCGAGCGCGGCCTGCGCGACCGCATCCGCTTCGTGTTCCGTCACTTCCCGCTAGCCCAGATGCACCCGCACGCGGCGCTCGCCGCCGAAGCCGCCGAAGCCGCGGGCGCGCAAGGGAAGTTCTGGGAGATGCACGACACACTGTTCACGCATCAGACCGCGCTCGAACCGCCGGCGCTGCTGGCGTACGCACGGGATCTCCACCTCGACGCGCGGATCTTCTCGCGCGACCTGAACGAGCATCGACACCTGCCCAAGGTGCGACGCGACTTCATGGAGGGCGTCCGCAGCGGCGTCAACGGAACGCCGACGATGTTCATCAACGGCGCGCGCTGGGACGGCCCGTACACCGCCGAGGCGCTGCTGCGCGGGATGCGCGGTGACCCGAGCATGATCGTCGAACCGCTGACCGGGCTCCCCTGGAACGGGGACGCCTAGACCACCAACCCAATCGCCGGGGGGAAGACCATGTGGGAACGAAACTGGGGATGGACGATCCTACGCGGCGTGGCCGCGATCATCTTCGGGCTGCTCGCGCTGCTGATGCCCGGGATCACCTGGATTGTCCTGATGGGATTCTTCGCCGCGTACGCGCTCATCAGCGGCATCGCGTCGGTGGTGTCGGCAATGTCGACGGAGAGGGCGCAGGATCGCCCGTGGGGCTGGCTGTTCCTCGAAGGCGTGCTCGGCATGGCGCTCGCGGTCTTGTGGGTGCTGTGGCCGGCACGCGTGAGCGTGGCGTTCCTGTACGTAGTCGGGACCTGGGCCATCCTCACCGGCGTGCTCGAGATCGGGACCGCGATTCGACTGCGCCGGGCGATCCGCAACGAATGGATGCTCGCGCTCAGCGGCGCGCTGTCGCTCGCGTTCGGAATCCTCATCTGGATGCATCCGTTTGCGGGTGCGCTGGCGCTGGTGTGGTGGATCGGCGCGTACGCGATCGTGTTCGGCGGGCTGCTCGTCGGGCTCGGATTCCGCATGCGCCACATCGCCGCCGAAACGCCGCCGCGGCACACGCTCCCGCTCGACGGCCGGCTGCGCCACCAGACCTAGCCGCTCAATAAAACCGGAACGAGAAGTTGCTGAACACGGTGATTGGCAGCGCCGCCGCAATCCCCACGCGCATGCGATAGGTGCCCGGCGCGGGAAGCGTGAAGTGGGCGGTCAGGCAGGTCTTGGTCGAGCCGGGCGTGGGCGGCGCCGCCGCCTGGGCCAGGGTCGGCGCGTCACCGCCCGCAGGATCGGCGCCCGCGATCACCTCCATGCTCAGCGACTGTGCGTACGCGAGGTCCGAGCATCCATCGAGCGCGAGCACCCGCTGCGCGGACGCATCATTGACCGTTAGAAACCGATCGACCGTCCCCGGCCCCGACGCCAGCGAGAGCCCATTCGAGCAGCGCGCGTCAGGCGGAGCCGAATGCTCGGTCCCCTGGTCTTTCGCAAACACGCAGGGAACAGACGTCAGGAAAGGCTCGAACGACGCGAAGGTGATCGCCGGAGCGCTCCCGTCGAGGACGCCGTCCTGCTCAGCGGCGTGATAGAGAGCGTAGTTCCCGTCGTCTGCGATGATCTGGACATTGCACGTGAGCACGTCGGACAGGAACGTCCCCCGGGGACCGGTGCGCATCCCGGCAAGCAGCGCCAGTTGCTGGTCGGTGAGCTCGGCGCGCGTCGAGAGGAACGTCATCCACCCGCGCGCGAAGCTCCGGCAGCTCATCTGAAAGTCCTGACTGGTCGCCGTCCAGACGGGCTGCCCCGCGGCGGCGTCGCTCGACGGAGCTGGCGGGTTTCCTGAGCCGCGGTTCTGCGAGCTGCATCCCAGGACCAACACGGCGCCGGCCGCGAGCACCCGCCACGTCCACGCCCGCCCCATCCCGCCGCCGCCCGGGACGCCCATCTTCAATCCTCCGCCCATACCCTCACGTGCCTGCGCGCGACCGGCGTGGCTCATATTTCGCCGTCGCCGTGACCTCAAACCTTCGCGCAACCGGCGCGCGTGTGCGAGACCGCGAGTCAGACCGCGTGCGCCGACGCCTCTGCGCGCGGCGCCTCGACGAGCTCCGCGTGCACGAAGCGGAACTCGAAGCGCGTCCCCTGCCCTGGGCGACTGTCGACGTGGATCGTGCCGCCGAGCTGCTGGCAGACCTGCTGCACCGCGGACAGGCCGACGCCGCGGCCCGACAGATCCGAGACGACGTCGCGCGTGCTGATGCCGTCGGTGAACAGCGCCGCGATCAGATCGCGCTCGGTGTTGGCGGGCAACCCGCGTCGCAGGGCGCGCGTGCGGATCGCCTCCCAGTCGATGCCGCGGCCGTCGTCGTCGACGGCGATCACGAACTCGGCCCCCTCGACGCGGCTCTCGATCGTGACCTGGCCTGCGCGCGGCTTGCCGGCGCGCAAGCGCTCGGCCGCCGGCTCGATGCCGTGGTCGACGGAGTTGCGCACGACGTGCACCAGCACGCCCAGGAACGACCGCATCTCGGCGCCCGGCAGGCGCACCCGGTGATCGACGATGCGCGGCTCGACCTCCTTGTTGAGGCGCGTGGCCAGCTGGCGGATGGTGCGCGCGTAGATCGCCAGCGCGTGCGCGATCGGCGGCTCGCTCCAGCCGCGCGCCAGGCGCAGCAGCTCTGCGTGGTCTTCGCGCGACTCGAGCCGCTGCAGGAACTCGGCGTGCTCGGTCGCCTCCAGGCGAATCGACGCCTGCGTCTCGCCGCCCAGGAACACGCTGAAGCCAGCGAGCATCACGCCCCAGTCGCGCGCCAGGGCCTCGACGCCGGTGGCGACCCGCGGTGACGCCAGGTCGCCGCCCTCGGCTTCGAACAGGTCCTCGAGCTCGTGGCAGTGCGTGGCAAACACCTCGAAGCCGTAGACCGCGGCGCTGCCCTTGAGCGTGTGCAGCAGGCGGCCCCACTCGGGGCCATCGGTCGAGACGGAGAGGCGCGCCAGCATCTGCTCGGTCTCCTCGACGAAGACCTGGAACCCTTCGCGATCGCGCAGCAGGTGGCGCACGATCAGGGGCAGCTCGCGGTGCAGCTGCTGCAGGCGGTCCTGCTCCAGCTGCTGGGTCACGTCGGCGAGCGTGAACACCAGCTCGGCGAAGACGCCGTCACGCAACACTTGGTGACAGGTCAGGCTGTAGGTCTGCTCGCCGCGCTCGAACGTGCGCGGAAGCTGCGCCACCGCGACGTCGAACGGCAGCATCTCGTCGGTGACCTGCTCCAGCGCCGCGCGGAACCAGAGCTTGTCGGAGCTGTCGTCGCCGAACAGGTAGTCGGCGAGGTCGCTCCCCGGCGCCGGCGCGCCGAACCACTCTGCCGCCGTGCGCGAGCACACCTTGGTCAGGTGCGCCTGGCGATCGCAGACCACCAGACCCTCCTTCATGCTGTCGAGGACGCCCTGGAGGTTCTGGTTGGCGTAGCCGAGCTCGACGTTGCCCTCCTCGACCCGGCGCAACGCCTCTTTCAACGCCAGCTCGGCCTCGCGGCGCGCGGTGATGTCCTGCCCGACCGCCTGTACCTCGACGCGCGTGCCCGCGGGCGAGAAGAGCGCGTGATAGGTCCAGAGCACCCAGCGCCGCTCGCCGGCGCCGGTGACGATCTCCTGTTCCAGCTCGACGATCGGCGCCTGGGGCGTCAGCGCATCGACGCGCGCGCGGCCCGCATCCGCGTCATGGACGTTGTCCCTGCCGGGGGCCTGCGACAGCGACCAGACCGAGCGGCCCACGACCTCGGCCGGGGTGGCGCCGACCAGGCGCGCGAGCACGCCGTTGGCGAACACGATGCGCCCGCCGCCGTCGAAGCGACAGATCAGCTGCGAGCCATCCTCGACGATCGAACGGTAGCGGTCCTCGCTCTCGCGCAGGCGCGCGCGGCTCTTGCGCGTCAGGGTACGGATCGCGGCGATGCAGCGCCAGGATCACCAGCGACTCGCTGCCCATTCCGCCGAGCGCGGCCCAGACATAGAGGCGGTAGCGCTCGTAGAACGAGAACGGCCGGTCGATGACGACGGCGCCGGGCGGAGGATGGTCGACGTCCATGCGCCAGCGCACGAACGCTGGGTAGCTGAGCATGTAGACGTTGGGGCTCTCGCGCACGATCGGCACGTCGGCGGCGCGCGCGCCGTCGAGAATTCGCAGGCCCATGCGCGCCGCGGTCTCGCCCTGGCTGGTGCCGCTCACCACGAAGCCGCCGGCAGCGCCCTGGCTGACCGACACGTCCGTGAACCCGAACAGCGGGACCGGCGCGGCGTCGAGGATGACCCGGTGCGACTCGCCCATCGACAGCGGCGTGCCGGCGCGGTCGCGCATGAACATGCCCCAGAACACCACGGCGTCGTCGTGCAGCGCCCGCAGCTGCGCCTGGAGCTCGGCGACGGTGACGTTGGAGATCACGCGGAACGTGAATCGCTGGCGCCAGCGGGTCTCGACGTCCTCGAGCCGATGGATGAAGCCGGCGCTGGTAGCGCTCTGATCGAACACGAAGACCAGCTCCTTGGTCGCGGGGCGCAACTGCGCGATCCAGGCGAAGTTCTTGTCGAGGTCGCCCTCCTCGTTGACGCCGGTCACGTTGGAGAAGCCTGTGATCCGCCCGTCGCGGAAGGCGTTGACGCCGCTGAACACCACCGGTACGCCGGGGAACAGCTGGTCGCGATAGGTCTTGAGAAAGTCGAGCGCGTCGTCGTCCGACGACACGATCAGATCGAAGCGCAGGTTGTGGTACTTGCGCGCGTAGATCTCCGACAGCAGGCGCGCGTACTCGGGCGTGAACGCCTTCTTCGAGTCCATGTACTCGATGAAGAGCTCGACGTCGTCGCGCGCCTCGAAGACCGCCTGCGCGCCGTGCACGATGTTGGCGGTCCAGCTGTAGGTCGGCTCGTAGGAGTTGAGGATCAGTACGTTCTTGCGCGCCGCTGGCGCTGCGTGGGCCGGCGCCCCGCCCCGATCGCCCGCCAGCAGGGTGGACGCCATCGCCGCCAGCGCGAGCGAGCGGAGGAGTCGGCGGCGATGCCTCGATACAAGCATAGGTCCGGGCCCGGTAGGAGAGCATCCGATCGGTGGATCACCCGAAGACTTGATGAGCGCGGCGCAACCGCGCGAAAAGTCGGGAGGTGGCGGATCACCTCCAGGGATGTGCGCGAACGCCCACTGCGCGCGGATGAGCTCGGACCGCGGCGTGTCTCAGCGATCCGACAGCGGCGGTCGCGGCTCGCCGCGGCGGCCTGGCGCGCCGGCGTGCACCCCGGTCTTGCGCTCGGGCGACAGGCCCGCGACCGTGCCGTGCGACGGCACGTGCAGCGGCCAGTCGGCCATCCAGGGCGCCGGATCCCAGTAGATCTCCGCGAAATCGCGCGACGGCATCACCGACAGCGTGAACGTGAGGTGCCGGGTCTGATGCCCGCTGCCGGTGTCACCCAGGAGGCCGACCAAGTCGCCGGCCCGGACGGCCGATCCGCGGTGGAGCGCGAGGGGGATCGCCGCCAGGTGGAAGTATTGCGTGAAGACGTATCCGCCGAAGTGGGCGATGCGGATGTACGCGCCACCCGGCTCGTCGGTGCCTTCACGCTGGACGCGATCGACCACGCCGTCCGCCACGGCATAGACGTGCTCGCCCCAGAGCTCGCCGCCGAGATCCACGCCACAATGGCCGGAGGGCCGGCACGCTGGGGCGTGTTCGTTCTTCGGTCCGAGAATCCTGCGGTCGTTCATCAGCGGCCGGCGCACCGGCCCCGGCAGCGGATAGACCCACGGCGCGCGCGCGAAGAGCGCGATCCACTCCTCGTCGGAGGGCGGCCACAGCGGGCCATACGCCGGCCCGGACATCGAGCGCACGGGCGGGGCCGTTGGGCGCAGTGGCTCCGGCTGCGGCTCGAACGCGATCGTCCGCGGCTGCCAGCGCTGGTAGAGCTGCCACAGCGTTTTGGCCCCGGCCAGCGCCAGCACCGCGATCGCGACGCGCAGCAGCCAGCGCGCCTGCGCGGCCGCGCGCACCTTGTGCAGCTTTCGCACCGCGCGGCGCAGGCACGCCTCCGAGCAGAACAGGTCGTGCTCGCCCCAGCCGCGCGCGAGAACGAGCCGCTCCTGCCCGTCCTCGAAGACGTGGCCGCAGGTCGCACAGCTGATGGCGGGTCTGGTTTTCCTCACGGTCACTCGTCACTCGAGGGTTCGCCCGACTCCGATTCGCCGGCGCCGTCGGACGCCGTCGCCGCGCTCTCCTTCTCGTCATCCGATCCCGCGGCCGCCGCGCGCGCCTTGCCGCCCTTGCCACCGCGGTCCGCTCTCGCCAGCTTGCGCTTGTGAGCCGCGTTGAGTGGCGACGATCCAAGCGGCGCGCCGACCGCCGCGACGGTGTTGACGAGACCGATCTCGCTCCCGTCGACGGGCACGCGCAGCGGCCAGAGCGCGATCAGCGGCTCGGGATCGATGTAGCGCTCCGGCCAGTCCTTGCCCCCCGGTCGCACCGAGATCGTGAAGTGCAGGTGCGGCCCCGACTCCTTGACGCCGGTGTCGCCGACGGCGCCGATGACGTCTCCGGCCTTCACCACCGAGCCGCGCTCGATCCCGCGCGGGATCGCCGCCAGGTGAAAGTACTGCGTGAACACCGTGCCCCCGCGATGCGAGATGCGCACGAACACCCCCCCGCGATCCGGGTTCACGCCGCGCTTGACCCAGTCGACGACGCCATCGTGCACGGCGTGCACGTGCTCGCCCCAGATCTCACCGCCGAGATCGACGCCGCAGTGGCCGTTGCGGCACTCGGCGGGGCGCTCGCCGGGGCGCGCGGCGCCGAAGACGCGCGAGTCGCGGATCGGCATGCGGCGGAACGGGCCGGCGAGCGGATGAATCCAGGTGTCGCGGCCCAGCGCCGCAAGCGCGCTCGCATCGCTCTCCCAGTCGGGCGGAAGCCAGCCCTCGGGCAGTGGCGCCGGCCCCGCGGGGCTGGCGGCGATCGGCGCCGCGCTCGCCACCCAGGATGCGTGCCGGGCCTTTGCCGCCCGCGGTGGCCCTTGGTGCGGCGCCAGATAGGCACCTGCGAAAATGATGCCGATCGTCAGTCGGCGCAGCGATTGCCTGCGCTCGGCCCAGCGCTCCCGGAGGTGCGCGCGCGCCACCGCCTGGGAACACTCCCGGGAACACAGAACGTAGAAAGCAGACGCTTCGGCGCGTACGAATCGCCCCTGAACGAGCGGGCTTTGGCACAGGCCACAAGCGTCGGCTCCCTCAATCGTGGGTGAGGAGTCGACCATGCCGTGGGAAACGCTCTCTCGGCAGCGCTGACGCGAAGCTTAGCAAGGTCTGGGCGATCATCACCCATCGATCTTCGGATCTCGAAAAAGTCTGGGCGCGCCGCATGCACGGATCCGCGTTCCGCGGGGCCCACGATCCTCGAAGCACGAGCCGTGCCGATCCCGGATCGGGCACTCGATCAGATTTGGGTAAACCAGAACACTTTGTTCAGCGTGTCTTCTCGGTGAGACCACGCGAAGCTTTTTGAAAATGGCGTTACCATGGCGGCCCGTGGCGCCTCTCCCCCCGCCCGAGTGGTACGTCCGCCTTGGCCGCGCGCTGGATCTCGACGACGCGGAGCAGGCCCGCACCCAGGCGCGGGCGATGCTCGCGGAGATCCGCGAAGAACAGGAGCGCGTCCGCGAGCGCCTCGAGATGATGTCGTCGGCCTCGTTCGAGGGGATCATGGTCCACGTTGACGGCGCGATCATCGACGTCAACCAGCGGCTGTGCGAGATGGTGGGCTACACGCGCGAGGAGATGCTTGGCCCCGAGCCGATGCGCCGATCGATCGCGCCCGAGGATCTGCCCGCGGTGATCGAGCGCGTCGCCAGCCAGTACGAGGGCGCCTACGTCATCACGGCTATCCGCAAGGACGGCTCGCGCTTTCGCGCCGAGATCCAGGCCAAGCAGGGCCACATCGGGGACCGGCCGGTGCGCGTCGCCGCATTTCGCGACGTCACCGAGCGCGAGCGCACCCACGCTCTGCTGCGCGAGAGCGAGCAACGGTTCCGCGACCTCGCGCGGACGGCATTCGACTTTACGGTCTTCAGCCGCGACGGCATCGTCATGGGCGTCGACGGCGATCCGCAACCGATCCTGGGCGTCAGCCGCGAGCAGATGATCGGACAGCCGGTGCTGCAGTTCGTGGCTCCGTCGGCGCAACCGCTCGTGCGCCAGCACATCGAGACCGGCCAGGTCGGCGCGTATGAAGCGGCGACATCCCAGCTGAACGGCGACGTCGTGCCGGTCCTGTGCGTGGTGACGGCGACGACGCTCGACGGCCATCCCGTGCGTGCCGCCGGCCTGCGTGACCTGCGGCCAATGCAGCGCCTCGAAGCGGATCGGCGCGCGCTGGAACAGCGCCTGCAGCGGGCGCAGCGCCTCGACAGCCTGGGCGTGCTCGCCGGCGGCATCGCGCACGACTTCAACAACCTGCTCGCGGGCGTGCTCGGCAACGCCGACCTGCTGCGCGAGATGGTGGTCGGCCGCGAGGAGCGCGAGATCGCCGAGTCGATCGTCGTGGCCGCGCAGCGCGCCGCCGCGCTCACACGCCAGATGCTGGCCTACGCTGGCCAACGCGATCTCGGACGGCGCGAGTCGGTCGACATCGGCGAGCTCGTCGGTGAGCTGCGCACGCTGCTGGGCGCGACCCTGTCGAAGAAGGCGCAGCTCGAGCTGGCGGTCGACGCGCGCAGCGTCGTGCTCGGAGATCGCGCGACGCTGACACAGGTTCTGATGAACCTGCTGACCAACGCGTCCGATTCGCTCGGTGACCGGGCCGGGATCATCCGCGTGGTCGCGCGCCGGGTCGCCCAGCCGGACGGTCACTGGGAGAGCGCGCTCGGCGCGACGGTGAAGCCGGGCGACTGGGTACTGATCGAGGTTCGCGACACCGGCTGCGGCATGGACGAAGCCACCCGCGGGCGCGTGTTCGAGCCGTTCTTCTCGACCAAGGAGCGCGGTCACGGTCTGGGGCTCGCAGCGTGCCTGGGTATCGTGTCGGCGCACGGCGGGGCGGTGCTGGTCGAGAGCGAGGTCGGACGCGGGAGCTGCTTCTCGGTGCTGCTGCCCGCCGGCGGCGGCGAGCCGGCGGCGAGCGAGCGCCCGGCGACCGCCCGCCCGAGCCGGCCATGCAAGGTGATGATCGTCGACGACGAGCCGCTGGTGCGCCGGCAGCTGCGCCGCTCGCTGGAGCTACGCGGGTACACCGTCGCCGAGGCGGTGAACGGACGCTCCGCGCTGGCGACGGTCGACGAGGTTCGTCCCGACGTGATCATCCTCGACATGACCATGCCCGACATCGACGGCGCCGAGGTGCTGCAGCGCCTGCGCGCGTCCGGCTCGCGCGTGCCGGTGATCGTGTCGTCGGGCTACCTCGACGTGTCGGTCCAGCGCAAGCTCGCGCGCGGCGAGTTCCAGGGGTTCTTGGCCAAGCCCTACGGGGCCAGCGATCTGGCTACGGCGATCGAGCGCGCGCTGGCTTCGCGGTAGCCGTTTCTGGTCTTCTTGACCGCACCGGGGACGGTAACCAGGAACGGCGACGGTGGCGTACGTGAGGACGGCTTCGCTCTCTCCGTTGTGGGGCGCGAGATGCGTGGGGGGACCTGCCGGAGGTGGGGTATTGCCTCCGCGGGGACGCGCCCTTACGCCGCCGCGGAGAGGTTGCCTCTTGATGACTGAATCTGCCTGTGCGCGGCGCTGCCTCGACCTTGTGACGAAACCAGCGGCGGCACGGGGGCGCTCCGCTTCGGGCTGGCATCCTGCGCGCCGCGCAGAGACGATCGCGGGCTCGTCGGCGGCTGCGGAGGGAGCTTCGCGGGCGACGTGAGGGGGCCCCCGACGAGGCGTGTCGAGTTGGGCTTGCCGCGCGAGCGCCTCCAAGAAAGCCGACGTGGCCTAGGCTCTGCACGCGGCCTGCGGACAGGCAGGAGCGCCCTCAGAGGCCCCGCTGCGCCAATACCCCACCTCCGGCAGGTCCCCCCGCGCCTCTCGCTTTGCTTCACTCCTACGTTCACTGCGCCTGAGGGCGTTCGTATTTTTTAATTGAACGATCGGACGCGCGTTGACCGCGCGTGAACGGAAACCCTTCGCCAAGTATTGGGCCGAATAGAGCGATCGTTGATGCGGAATCGGTCGCTTAGCGACGACGGGCGCGCATGAGTGTGCTGTGCGCTCGTCCGGTCAGTTCAATTAAAAAATACGAACGCCCTCAGGCGCAGTGAAACGTAGTTGTCACCGGCGCGAGAGGCGCGGGGGACCGGCGGGGGCGGGTATTGGCGCAGCGGGGCCTCTGAGGGCGCTCCTGCCTGTCCGCAGGCAGGATGCCAGCCCGAAGCGGAGCGCCCCCGTGCCGTCGCTGGTTTCCTTACGAGGTCGGGGTCGCGCTTCGCATAGGCAGATTCAGTCATCGAGAGGCAACCTCTCGGCGACGGCGTAAGGGCGCGTCCCCGCGGAGGCAATACCCGCCCCCGCCGGTCCCCCACGCCTCTCGCGCCCCGCAACGGAGAGATCGAAGCCGTCCTCACGTACACCACCGTCCCCGTTCCTGGTTACCCCCACCGGTGCGGTCTCCTAGCGTCCCGAGTCGGGGATCGCCGCGCACTTCACGAGCTCCGTCGTGGGAGAGAATGGCTCGCTCACCTTCTTGTCGTCGTACTTGTGCAGCTCCGAGACGATCTTTCCGCGCAGGTCATCGTAGCGCTCGTTGAGCAGGTCGGAAGACGCCGCGCCCGACTGCGCCACGCAGGCAAACTTGTTGACGCCGCAGATATCGAGCGAGTCGCAGGCCGGCGTCGACTGCGCCAGCGGCTTCACCGCCACGTCGCCGTAGAGGATCCGCCCGCCGACCACCACCATGCGCACGTCCCTGGGCGTCGCCGCGAGGATCGCGTCGTAAGGCCGGCCGCGCTCGCCGCCGATCACCACCAGGTCGGCCTTGTGCCCGTAGGCGAGCTCGCCCAGCGTGGTCGCGAGCCCGATCGCCTTGGCGGCATTCTTGGTCGCCATCTGTACCAGCGTGCGCGGCGTCAGCACGTCGCCCCACTGCGTGTTGTCGATCTGGTCGGCGAAGCGCAGCTCGTCGAGCAGGTTCTGCGATCCGGTGATCGACCAGTCGGTGCCGATCGCCACGGTGATCCCCTTCTCGATCGCCGCCGGGATGTCGGCGGTCTTGGACAGGTCGGCGCCGTGCCCGTAGACCGACACGTTCGAATGCGGCAACCACACCAGGTTCATGCCGTGCGCCACCATCTCGGTGAGCTCGCGATCCTGCAGCGCCGCGCCGTTGACGATGGTGGTCCTGGGCGACAGCAGGCAGCCGTGCGTCGACGTCGCATCGGACAGGCGCTGGAACTCCTTGCGCGCGATGTCGTCGGTGCCGTCGCCGATCTGAACGAGGTAGGCGTCGGTCTTGCCGCTCGATTGATTGGCGCAAACGCGGTCGGCCTCGGCGGTCTTGGGGAAGATGTCGGCGGTCTGGATCTTGTCGGCCGGCAAGCCGTTGGGCTTCTGGTCGATCGTGCGCGCGAGCGACGCGTAGCACTTCTGGTCCTCGGGTGTTGCCTGGCCGACGATCGACGTCGTCCCCGCGATCAATCCCTTGAGCTCGCCGAACTTGACCAGGTCGCAGCTGATGTTGACGTGCGCGCCCTTGGCCTCGCCGTTCAGATACTGCTTGGCGGCGTCGAGCGCGCGGAACCGCTTGGTGTCGGCCCACTGATAGTGGTTGGTGAAGTGGTCGCTGCCCTCGGGCGCCCAGTCGGTCTCGTCGAAGATGTCGTACTGAACGTGATTGCGCGCGTCGATCAGGCCGGGGAAGATGATGCCGTTGGTCTGCACGATCGACGCGGTTGCCACCGCCGGGTCGCCCTGGCACGACGGCGCGACGCACCGGATCTCGTCGCCGACGATCAGGATCTCGCCGTCGACGACCTCGTCGGGCGTCACCAGCGTGCCGATGAGCAGCAACCCGTTCGTGCCCTGGCCCAGAATCACGGCCCCGCTGCCCAACGTTGCCGCGGTGCAGGCGCCAAACTGGCAGACCTTCCCCGAGCCGCACGGAGCGCCGTTGAGCGGCGTGCCACCGCCGCACTGGCAGCTCTGATTGAAGACCTCACCGCGGGTGCACAGGTTGCCGTCGTCGCACGGCGTTGCCGGGGACGCACTTGCCGTTGGACGCGCCCGGCGTGCAAGCGATCGGCCCCGTCGACCAGCTGGCTCCGTCGGGCTGGCGGCCGAAGCACTGGCCCGCGACGGTCGTGTGCGTCGCTACCCCGGTGCCCGAATCGCGCAGCAATGCGCCGCAAACTCCCGAGACGCGCGGCGTGCTCAGCAACCGGCAGGCGTCGGGAGTGGTCGCGTTGATGAACGGGTACTTGATCCAGACCGACTCGCCCGGCCCGATGGCGGCGCACGTAGACGTGCGTTCGAGCGAGCTGCATGACGTGGAACCGGACGCGTGGTTGACGTTGACGTCGCTGACCAGCTTGGCCCCGCCGCCCCCCGCGGCATCGTCGATGAACCAGCAGGCGTCGGGATCTTTCGCGAGATCGACGCGCTCGCTGCCCCGGTTGTAGAGCTCGATCCAACCAGTCGGACCGCTCGCGCATTCGTTGACGACGATGCTCGCTTGCGGTGTGAGCTGCGCGTTCGCAGCGCCGCCCGCCGCCAGCCCAAGTGCCAGATAGACCACCAGGCGAGGCCACGCTCGAAAATGCGCCACTCTCACGACTGAAGGCTATGCCGAAGATCCCTCATCGACAATGATCGGGCGCACTCGCCCGTCGGTGACGACTACCGTTCCAGCAAATGACGCAGGCTGATGGCGGCGCCCGCCGCCGGCTCCGTGGCCGGCGAGCGCGGCACCGAGAAGAAGAACGACGAGCCCGCGCCGGGCGAGCTGCGCACGCCGATGTCGCCGCCGTGCCCGCGCACGATGCTGCGCGAGATGTAGAGCCCGAGCCCGATGCCGCGCGAATCGCCGCTCCAGTAACGATCGAAGATGTGGGCCAGGTGCTCGCGCGCGATCCCGGAGCCGGTGTCGTCGACGGAGAACACCACGCCGCTCCCCTGCTCCTCGGCGCGCACCGTGATGCGTCCACCCGATGGGGTGAACTTGAGCGCGTTGCCGATCAGGTTGCCCAGCACCTGCAGGATGCGCTGGCGGTCGCAGGCCATCGTCAGATCGATGGCCCGACACCTTGGATTCCAGGGCCACACCGGCCTCCTGCGGCCAGCGGAGCGTGCAGATCGACCGCCTCCTGCACCAGCGTGTCGACCCGCTCGGACTTGATCGTCATCGGCAGCTCGCCGCGCTCGACCCCAGCGGCGTCGACGAGGTCGCGGATCAGGCTGTCCATGCGCACCACGGCCCGGTCGATGGTCTTGACCCGGCTCTGCACCACGGCGGGATCGGAGGTGTCGCGCGACAGCGACGAAGCCGACACCATGATCGTCGCCAGCGGCGCGCGCAGATCGTGCGCCACGACGGTCAGCACCTGCTCGCGCGACACGCGCGCGACGTCGGCCCGGTCGCGCGCGCGCTGCAGCGAGCGGACCAGCAGGCAAACCGCGCCGCTGACGAAGAAGAACAGCAGCAGCTCGAACGGGACGCGGCCGGCACCGGCGCCGCTCCAGAAGCAAGCGATCGCGACCAGGCTGATGACCGTGGCGAGGATACCCGGGCCGAAGCCGAACAGCCACGCCGTCAGCATCACCGCGGGCAGGAAGAAGAGGTGGCGGTTCTGCTGCCGCCCCCACCAGGGATCCATGGCCAGCCGGCCCGCGACGACGGCGAGGATCAGCGCGACGCCCCCGCCGTACCTCTGCCACGACGGCCGACGGCCCGCAGCGCGAAACCAACCCCGCACGTTGTTCAGAGTACGGCCGCCTCCCGATACGCGCAACACCGCGTCACCCGTCGTCAGAGTGCCAGCGAAGCTGGAAGGCTGATTCGAAACGACGTCGCCCAGTCCTGCGTCGAGACGACGTCGATCTCGCCGCCGTGCGCCTCGACGGCGCGTTTGCAGAAGTAGAGGCCGAGCCCGGCATTGCCGGCGACCGCCCGCTCGCCCGACCCGCGCTTGAACTTCTCGAAGATCCGGTGTCGCTCCAGCTGCGGGATCACCGGACCGTCGTTGGAGACGTTGATCTCGACGCCCGCGCTCGGCCGCACGCTGACGGCGATCCGCCCCTTGGCCGGCGTGTAGCGAAAAGCGTTGTCGAGGATGTTCTCGACGACGCGGCGGAGCAGCCGCTGATCGGCGACGACCTCCACCACCTCGTCCGGGGGCGGCACGAGGACGATGTCGTGCTGCTGCGCGCGCTGTGCGTAGCCCTGCACCACCGACCGCAGGAAGCGGGTCACGCTCAGCAACTCGCGCTGCAACGGGAAGTCCGACTGCTCCATGCGCGAGATCGTGAGCAGGTCCTCGATCATGTAACGCAGCCGCATCGCCGCCTCGCGCGAGTCGGCGATCGCCTGGCCGAGCTCGCCCTGCGATGCGGGGATCTGCTCACTGGCCCAGTCGAGACCGGCGTAGGCGATCGAGAGCGGGTTCTTGAGGTCGTGCACGATGAACTCGGTCAGCTCGCGGTGATCGCGTTGCGCCTGCTCCAGCGCCCGGTGGCGCTGCTCGAGCTCGTCGCGTGACGCCTTGAGCTCGACCAGGGTCTTCTGAAGCGCCGCCTGGCCGTCGGCCAGCTTCTGCCGCGTGTTGTAGAGATCGAGGAACACGCGCACCTTGCTGCGCAGGATCATCGAGCTGAACGGCTTGTAGAGAATGTCGACCGCCCCCGAGCCGTAGCCCTGGAGCAGGTTGTCCTCGGTCTGGTTCATCGCGGTGAGGAAGATGATCGGGACCTGGCGCGTCTCGGGGTTCTCGCGCGCGTAGTGCGCCATCTCGTAGCCGTCCATGTTCGGCATCTGCACGTCGAGCAGCATCATCGCGAAGTCGCGCTTCAAAAGCTGACGCAGCCCCTCGTTCCCCGACCGGGCGCGAACCAGCTCGCAGTCCACATCGCTGAGGAGCGCCTCCAGCGCCACCAGGTTCGCCTCGACGTCGTCCACCAGAAGAATGCTCGGTCGGGTCATGGTTCGCCCGGCTCAATCGTAAGGGCGCCTATGTAACGCTGTCAAACTCGCGTGGCGCGCGGCGCGATCAGCGACGCAACCGATTCGCGTAGCGTTCGGGCTCCCCGCGCGCCCAGGGGCGATAGTCGTTCATGAAGTCGACGCGCTCGCCGATCGGCGGGTGGCTGGCCCGGAAGAGCTTGAACAGCCACCCAGGGCGCGGCACCGCCAGGTTCTGGCGCTGTAGCGCCACGAACGCGGTCGCGCCGCCGTGATTGTCATGGGTCAGCTCCAGTGCGAAGCGATCGGCCTCGTGCTCGTGATGGCGCGAGAGCGCCAGCGTGGCCGGACCGATAAGTAGCGAGAACACCGACAGCAGCAACATCAGCAGCGGCAGCGATGCCACATCCGAGAGCTGGGTGAAACCGAAGCGGCCGCCGAAGCGGGAGAGCAGCAGATCGGCGGTGCGGTGCGCGCCGTAGAGCCCGAGCAAGATCAGCGCCCACGACACGAAGATGCTGACCACGACGTGACCGAGCACGTAGTGACCGAGCTCGTGACCGACGACGAACCGGATCTGCCGCGGCGACAGTCGCTTCATCAGCGTGTCCCACAGCACGATGCGCTTGGTGTTGCCGATGCCGGTCACGTAGGCGTTGACCTTCTCGGTGTCGACGCTCTTGTCGACCTGGAAGACCCGCGCTCCCTCGACGCCGGCGCGCGACGCCGTCGACAGCACATCAGCTTCCAGGATCTTGTCCTGCATAGGACCGAACTTGTTGAAGAGCGGCGCGATCCAGATCGGCGTCACCAGGAACATGATCACGATCAGCGGCAGTGCGAGCGCACCGGTCCAGAGCCACCAGTACGACGGGCTGCGCGCGAGCAGGACGTACGGCAGCCAGAGGATCAGCGCGCCGATGACCAGCCCGACGAGCGCTCCTTTGATCTCGTCGCCGATCCACTTCGACAGACGCTGTGTCGACAGACCGAACGCGTGTTCGCGCACGTAGCCGACGTAGTACGAAAGAGGGAGCTGGATCAGCGTCGTGATCAGCGAGAAGAGCACCAGATAGATGAGCAGCGTCGGGTAGAAGCGCCCGCGCGCCAGTGACGACGCGAACGTCCGCAGCTGTGCCGAGAACCCGGCGAACAGAAACAGCGAGGGCAGCGCCAGCCCCAGGAACTGCTCGACGGCCCAGATGACGTTGCCGCCGCGGTAGTAGCGCAGGGCCTCTCTCCGACGGCGCGGGCACGACCACCGGTCCGTCGTCACCGGCCGGCGACCCCGCCGCTTCCGTTTCCGGAACCGCCGCCGGTTCCTCCCCGACGGCGGCGCGCGCCGCGCGGACCCCGACGAAGATCGCCGCGACGACGCCGGCCATGAGCGCGATCACCTTCAGATCCATTGGTAGGAGTCTACTCTGCCGGCGCTCCGGCATCGGCGGTCGCGTTGTCTTGACACCTCGTCGGGTTTGCGCGACAAGACGCTGGCCATGGCAGCCCTCGGAAATTGCGTCGGTCGAAGGCGAGCGGCAAGTGGGCTGCGCCAGCAAGATCTCGCCGCGCGCGTGGGCGTGAGCCGGCAGAGCCTGAGCGCGCTCGAGGCGGGACACAGCGTCCCCTCGGCGGCGCTGGCGTTGCGCCTGGCGCACGAGCTCGGCTGTCGGGTCGAGGACCTGTTCTGGATCGACGATCGGCACGCGCCGGTCCGCGTGGAGCTGGCCGCCGACGAGTCCGACACCGGTCGGGAGCGGCCTGCATCCGGCGCGCGCGCGAAGAGCGCATCCCACGATGCGCGGGTGGTGCTGGCGTCGATCGAGGGCCGCTGGGTGGCGCACCGCCTGACCGCCGGCGACCCGGGCGCGCTGGTGACGCCCGCCGACGGCGCCCTCTCCGGTGGCGGCGCGCGCCGCGGCGAGCGCAATGCGCGCGTCACGCCGTTCGCCGATCTCGACGGCGCGCGCGACACCTTGGTGTGCGCCGGCTGCGCGCCGGCGGGCGGAATCCTCGCCGCGCGCGCCAGCGCGGCGCGCACCGGCGGGCGCGTGGTCTGGCTCGACCGCTCGAGCGGCGCCGCGCTCGACCTGCTCGCGCGCGGGCAGGTTCACGTCGCCGGGCGCGCACCTCTACGACGAGGACGCGCACGAGTTCAACGTCCCCTTCGTCCAGCGCCGCCTCCCCGGGCGATCGATGCTGATCTTCAACCTCGCGCGCTGGCAGGCCGGTCTGGTGGTCGCGCCGCGGTAACCCGCGGCGCATCCGCGGCGTGCGCGATCTGTCGCGTGCGGACGTCCGTTTCGTTCCGCGCCCGCGCGGCGCCGCCGCGCAGGACCTGATCGAACGGCTGCTGCGTCGCGAGGGCCTGCAAGCCGCGACGCCGGCGACACCGCTGGTCGCGCGCGGACACATGGACGTCGCGCGGCTCGTCGCGCTCGGCCTGGCCGACACGGGGGTCGCGCTCCCAGAAGCGGCGCGCGCCCACGGGCTGGACTTCATCCCGCTGGCCGAGGAGCGCTTCGACCTGATCCTCGCCAAGGAGCACGCCGGCGACACGCGCATCGTGCGCCTACTCGATCTGCTGAGCGCGCGCGGCTTTCGCCGCGAGATGGAGACACTCGGCGGACACGTGACCCGCGACGCCGGCCGGCTGATGGCCGACACCAGCGCCGCCAACAACAACGACGACGATAGAGGGAGCCGCGAATGACCCGCTTCTATCTGGCCACAGCCATCATTGCTCTGCTCGCGCCCCTCGGCTGCAGCTCTTCCTCGGGGAGCCCGAACACCGTCTTGGTCCCCGATGGCGGCACCGACACGGCCAGCGGCGGGGGCGGCGACGTCTCCACCGATACGGCGACCGCGGGCGACGCCGCCACCGACGCCGCATCGCCCAGCGACGGCGCAACGACGGTCGCGTGCTCGTCGCTGACCAACCCGCTCTACGTCATGTCGGGCGACACGCAGGTGCCGATCCTGAAGACGCTGGGCAAGGCGCTGCGCCAGGACACCACGACGCCCACCACGCTGGTCTGGTTCGCGACCGGGTCGTGCACGATCATCGACGCGGTCTACAACAACACGCCGCTCAAGCAGAACCTGTCGTACATCCCGAACGACCCGAGCTGGGATCCCAGCAGCGGCACCGTGCCGACCTGCACGCCCGACGCCGCCGGCGTTCCGGTGCAGCTCGGCATCCCGATCGTCTTCCCGGAGAGCTGCACCACCGCGACGCCACCGACGACGATCAAGGCCTACAAGGGCCCGATCCAGTCGTTCGTGTTCGTGGTCCCCAAGGCCAGCACCGCCCAGGCGATCAGCGCCGAGGAGGCCTACCTGACCTTCGGGTTCGGCGCCGCCGGCATGGTGTCGCCGTGGCTCGACCCGACGTTCTACTTCGTCCGCCCCGCCACCAAGGGGACGCAGGTCAGCATGGGCGCGATGATCGACGTGCCGGCGGCGAAGTGGAAAGGACAACCGATCGATCAATCGACCGCGGTCGCGTCGATGACGGCGGCGTCGAGCGCGCCCGACAAGACCATCGGCATCCTCGGCGCCGAGATCTACGACAGCGCCGCCAACCGCGCGGCGCTGCGCTCGCTGACGTTCCAGGCCTACACGCAGGCCAACGGCTATCTGCCCGACACCTCGGGGTCGGCGTTCGACAAGCGCAACGTGCGCGACGGGCACTACGTCGGCTGGTCGCACGTCTTCTATCTGACCAGCGTCGACGGGAATGCGATGCCGACCGATGCGCGCGCCGCGCGCGTCATCGACATCTTCACCGGCGCGCCGACGGCGACGCCGCCCCCGGGACTCGACCCGCTCACGCTGGTCTCCGGCAAGGGGCTGGTCCCGATCTGCGCGATGAACGTCGAGCGCGACGCCGAGGGCGGGCCGCTCACCACCTATCAGTCGCCCGATCCCTGCGGCTGCGCCTACGAGGCGGCGGTCGGCACGGCGCCGTCGGGCTGTGTGACCTGTACCGGGACGGCGCGAGCACCTGCACCGGCGGACAGCAGTGCCGCCACGGCTACTGCGAGGCGACCGACGGCCGCACGCCGCTCGTCGACTGCGCGAGCGCGCCCGCGAGCGACGCCGCGATCATCAACAACCCGTGCACCGGGCGCAACCCGGCGCCGGCGCGGCCGCAACCGCTGCTGCAGATGCAAGAACGGCGGCAATGCTGCCCGCGCTGCCTTGACGACGCTCGCCGCGCTGGCGGACGTCGCGCGTCGCCGCCTGCGTGGTCGCGACGCTCGCGGCGTGGCCGGCGGCGGCGGCGGCGATCGACCATTTCGCCGACGCCCACGCCGACGCCGGGGTCGCCGCGGTCGTCGCCGCGACTTCGGCTACCCCGTCGACCGCGGAGGCGCCGCCGGTCGCGGTTCGCCTGTCGGGCTACATCCAGGCCGACGGCGTGCTGCACGACGCGTCCTCGCAGGACGAGGTCGATCCGTCGACGGGCGCGCCGCTCAATCAGACGCGCTATCTGATCCGGCGCGCGCGCCTGCACCTCGACATCGACCACGCGCGCATGTCGGGCAGCCTGGAGCTGGACGCCAACACCGTCAACGGCCCGGCCGCCGGCCTGATCGACGCCGAGGTCACCGTGCACGCGCGCACGCCCGACGGCTCGGGCCGCGCGTGGGGCAACGCGAGCATCGGGCTCCTGCGCACGCCGTGGGGCTACGAAGTCAACCAGCGCGATCAGGATCGGTTCTTCCTCGAGCGCAGCAGCGTGAGCCGCGCGCTGTTCCCGGGCGTGTTCGATCTCGGCGTGCGGTTGCGCGGCGGCTGGCGCTTCATCGACGTCCAGCTCGCGCTGGTGAACGGCGATCCGCTCGGCGATCGCGCCTTCCCGGTCCAGGACCCGAACCGCGCCAAGGACATCGTCGGCCGCCTCGGCGTCAGCGGCGGCGCGCGGTCGGGTCGCGTTCGCGGCCGGCGTCTCCGGTCTGACCGGCACCGGCTTCCATCGCGGCACGCCCGAGACCAAGGACGTGCTGGTCTGGCGCGATCAGAACGAGGACGGCATCGTGCGAGCTGTCCGAGATCCAGGTCATCTCCGGATCGGCGGCGACGCCGTCGCAGACTTCCATCGCTTCGCGCTCGGCGCCGACGCGCGCGTGCGGATCGCGCTGCCGCGCCTGGGCGCGCTGGAGCTGGTCGGCGAGGCGATCTGGGCCACCAACCTCGACCGCGGGCTCGCGCCCGCCGACCCGGTCGCCACCGGGCGCGACCTGCGCGAGCGCGGCTGGGTCGCGGGGTTCGTGCAGGAGCTGGGCAAATGGTTCGCGATCGGCGGGCGCTACGACCGCTACGACCCCGACGCCGACGCGTCCGAGCAGCGCGCGCTGGTGGTCGTGCCCGTCGACGCGCACTACGCGACCTGGACGGCGACCGCGGCCTGGCGCTGGACCGACCTGGATCGCATCGTCGTCGAGTACCAGCACCTGACCAACCCGCTCGGACGCACCGCCGCCGGATTGCCGACCACGCTGGGCGGCGAGACCGTGCTCGTGCGCGGGCAGCTCGCATGGTGACGGCGGCGCGCACCGCCACGGTTCGCGCGGTGTTGCGCTGGCGATCGGCGCCGCGGCGCTCGGATGCCGCGCCACCGCCGACGCCGGCGTCGGGCTCGACGCCCAGCTGCGCGTCGAGGGCGCGCAGTTCGTCGCCGGCGACATCGACACGCGCGACGCCCGGCGACGGACCGGCGGTGGTCAGCGTCTTCAACAGCCTGACCGCGGTGCAGCCCGGCGAGCGCGAGAAGCCGCTCACCGGCACGCTGGCGGCGACCGGCGACCACGGTCGCGCTCGGGCTGCGCGGCGATCGCGGCTACTGGATCGTCGTCGCGGGACCGCCGTCGCTCGACGCGCCGGATCTGCCGACCTTCATGGCGACGCTGTCGTTCTCGCCGGCGCTGCCGCTGGGCGCCGCTCACGCTGGTCGCGCGCGCCGTCGATGCGCAGGGGCGCTTCGGCGCGCCCTCGATCGTACCGCTCACCAGCGCGGCGCTGCCGCCGCCGACCGGCACGCTGGTGGTCAGCCTCGGCTGGGACACCGAGGCCGACCTCGATCTGCACGTGGTGACTCCCGGCGGCGTCGAGGTCTGGGCGGGCAACATCAACTCGTATCGCCTGCCGCCGCCGGGCACGCCGGTCGACGCGGCGGCCTGGCGCAGCGGCGGACATCCTCGACTTCGACTCCAACGCCGGCTGCGTGATCGACGGCCGGCGCCAGGAGAACGTGGTGTGGCAATCGCCGCCGCCGCCGGGCAGCTACCTGGTGCGCGTCGACACCGCGTCGCTGTGCGGAGCGGCGCCGCGCGCTGGACCGTCGAGGTGACCCGCGACGGCGCGCCGGTCGGCAGCGCCGCCGGTGAGAGCCTGCCCGGCGACGCGCGCTTCTCGAAAGGCCCGGGCAGCGGTATCCAGGCGCTGGCGTTCGATGTGCCGGCGTCCTGATCGCGGCCGCCGTGCGGCGCTGGCGGCGATCGCGGTCATGTCGATCGTCGCGCGGCGCGCGGGAGCGGAGACAGCGGCGGCTCAAGCGAACGGCATCGGCGACCGTGGTCGACCAGCACGCCCACGCCCACGTATACGACGGTCGTGCGCGCGCCGGGCGGACCGCCGCAGCCGGTGAGCGCCGCGCTCGACGCCGAAGCGGCGCGGCACCTGCCGGGAACCGGCGGCGACCCCGCGCTGGCGGCGCAGGACCTGCCGGGCGTGGCGCGCGCCGCGCCCGGCGCGACCGGGCTGGTCGTCTGGGGCGCGGCGCCGGCCGAGTCGCGCGTGCTCTTCGACGGCGTCGAGATCCCCGCCCTCACCCACTTCGGCGGCTTCCGCTCGACGGTCGGCGCCGAGCTGGTCGGACGCATCGACGTCGTGCCCGGCGCGTACGGCGCCGAGTACGGACGCGCGCTCGGCGGGCTGGTGCGCATCGAGCCGCGCCCGCTCGAGACCAGCGGCGCGCACCTGGTGCTCGACGCCAACCTGCTCGACGGCGGCGCGTCGCTTCGCGGCGGCGTCGGCCGCCTGCGCCTCGCCGCCGCCGCGCGCACGAGCTATCTCGATCGGACCTACGGCCGCGCGCTGCCGGCATCGACGCTGGATTCGACGTCGGCGCAATCGCTGTTTCCGATCCCGCGCTACTCCGACGCCCAGATCGAGGCGGCGCTGCCGGTCGGCGAACGCGCGACGCTGCGCGCGTTCGCGCTGGCGTCGTTCGATCGCGTGCGCCGCGAGCTCGGCGGCGACACCGCCGGGCTGCCGGCGCGCACCGACGACCAGCACGCCGACTGGTGGCGCGCCGCCGTGACCTACGAAGAGCGCGGCGACGACGACGGGCTCGGCGCGACGCTCTACGCCGGCGGCGACCACACCAGCGACCAGCAGCAATTCGGCGCGGTGCCGGCGTCGCAGTCGGTCGCGAGCCGCGAGGTCGGCCTGCGCGCGCGCTATCGCGCCCGCCTCGCCCCGGCGTGGCGCCTGACCGTGGGCCTCGACGGCTGGCTGCAATCGTCGGACGTGCGGCCGCGCCGGCAGCCTCACCATCCCGGCGCGCGAGGGCGACCTCTCGGTCTTCGGCCAGCCGCCCGGCGACGACGTCAACGCCGACCACTGGTCGGCCACCGTCGGCGACGTCGCGCCCTACGCCAGCGCGACGTTCACGCACGGCCGCTGGATCGTGACGCCGAGCGTGCGCGCCGACGCCTTCCCGGTCGACGGCAGCCGCGCGCTGCCGCCGATCGGCGCCACGCCGGTCGTCGGCTACTCGCACCTCGACTTCGGCTCTCGATCCGCGGCTGTCGGTGGCGTACGCGATCTCGCCCGCGCTGATCGCGACCGCGGCCGGCGGTGTCTACCACCAGCCGGTCGACGCCGCCGACCTGAGCGCGGTGTTCGGCTCGCCGGCGCTGGCGCCGGGGCGCGCGCTGCACGCGACGCTGTCGCTCTGGGCGCGCCTGGCGGAGCACACCACCGCTCGAGGGCCACGCCTTCTACCGCCGCCTCGACCACCTGGCGGTCCGCTCGCCGCTGGCGACGCCGGCGCTGGCCGCGGCGCTGGTCTCCGACGGGCGCGGGCGCAGCGCCGGAATCGATGTGCTCGCTGCGCCGCGAGCTCGCGCGCGGCACGCAGGGCTGGCTCACCTACACGCTGGCGCGCAGCGAGCGCTGGACCGGCGACGGCCCAGCGCGCCTGCTCGACTTCGATCAGACCCACGTGCTGACCGCGGTGGCCAGCCACCAGCGCGCGGCCTGGACGTTCAGCGGGCGCGCGCGCTACGCCACCGGCATGCCGCGCACGCCGGTGACCGGCAGCTTCACCGACCTGCGCGACGGCACCACGCAACCGATCTTCGGCGCGCAGAACAGCGTGCGCTTGCCGGCGTTCTTCCAGCTCGACGCGCGCGTCGACCGCACGCTGCGTCGCCGGCCCGGTGGGCGTCACGCTCTACCTCGACGTTCAGAACCTGACCGGCCGCCGCAACCCCGAGGAGATCGTCTACACCCGCGACTACACCGCATCGGCGTACCTGACCGGCCCGCCGCTGCTGGTGCTGCTGGGCGTGAGGATCGAATCATGATGCGCGGCGCGCTCATCTCTCGCGCTCATCGCCGTCGCGGCGCCGCTGCTCGCCGGCGCTCGACGATCGGCCGTGGCTGATCACGCGCCCGACGATCGTCGGCTGGAAAGCCGAGCCGCCCGAGGTCGCGCCCGGCGCCAGCGTGATGCTCGAGGCGGTCACGCTCGATCCGTCCGCCGCCGTCGACCCGACCGCGACGGCGTGGACGCTCTGCCACACACCCAAGCCGCCGTCGGAGAACCGCGTCGCCGCGCCGGCCTGCCTCGCGCCCGGCGCGTCGCCCGACGCTGTCGGCGATCCGGTCTCGATCGCGATCCCGACCGACGCCTGCCGCGTGTTCGGTCCCGACGTTCCCCAGCCGCTGCCCGGCCAGCCGACGACGCGCGCGCGCGACGCCGACACCACCGGCGGCTACTTTCAGCCGGTGACGGTCGCGCTGGGCGGCGCGCTCGCCATCGGGCTCGAGCGCGTGACCTGCGACCTGCCCGAGGCGTCGCTCGCCGACGCGCGCGCGTTCCAGGCCGCGTACCACGCCAACCAGAACCCGGCGCTGGCCGGGCTCACGTTCACCGCCGCCGACGGGAGCCCGATCGATCCGAGCCGCGATCGCCGGCGGCACACACGTCACGATCCAGGCGACCTGGCTCGCCGGCGCGATCGAGACCTTTCCGGTGTTCGATCGCCAATCGCGCACGATCGTCGATACAGCGGAGACGCTCACCGCGTCGTGGTACGTGACCGGCGGCGCGCTCGACCTGCCCGCGGCCGAGATCACCGACCCCGCCGCGACCTCGACCGCAGACCGGCTGGACCGCGCCCGCCCCCCGACCACGGTCGAGCTCGCTCTGGTCCTGCGCGACAGCCGCGGCGGCAGCGACGTCGCCCGCGCCACGCTGTCGGTCATCGGCCCCTGATCCGCCTCTAGGCCCGAGGCCCGAAGCCCGTGGCCCTCGATCGCGAGGGAATAGCCGCCGCCGCGAGCGTTACCCAAGTGGACGTCCATCCGGAGGTTGCCCCCATGCCCTATCCGATCGTCCTCGCCCACGGGATCGCCCGTTTCGACGTGTTGCTCCGCGACTTGCTCAGGGACGAAGACATGTCCGACGATCAGACACACTACTTCCGCCGCATCCGCAGCACGCTGCAGGCGGCCGGCTTCCCCACCTATCACTCGTCGGTGCCGTGGGCCGAGTGCGTCGCCGTCCGCTCGCGCGCGCTGCGCGCCAACGTCGAGCAGGTGCTGGCGTCGACCGGCGCACGCAAGGTGCACATCATCGGGCACAGCATGGGCGGCCTCGACGCCCGCCACATGCTGTTCGACGGGCGCGCCGACGGCATCCACGAGCGCGTGGCCTCACTGACGACGATCGGCACGCCGCACTGGGGCACATCGTTCGCCGACTGGGGCATCACCAGCGAGAAGCTGCTGCTGGCGATCCTCTCGACGCTGGGGATCACCGCGCTCGACGGGTTCCGCGACCTGACTACCAAGTCCTGCGCGGCGTTCAACGCCCAGGCGGAGTCGTTCGAGCTACGCAGCGGCGTCTTCTTCCGCGCATACGCCGGAGCGCAGCAACTGCCCCACGTCTTCGAGCCGCTGAAGCTGTCCTGGCACGTGGTCCAGCACCACGAAGGCGCCAACGACGGCCTGGTGCCGGTCTCGTCGGCGCGCTGGCGCGACGAGTTCGCCGTCCCGACGGTGATTGACGCGGACCACCTGAACGAAGTCGGCTGGTGGGAGCCGAACGATCTCGGCTTCGGCATCGATTTCGCGAAGTTCCCGCCGCGCCCGCGGCTGGCGGAGCTCCCGGCCAAGCTGGGTGAGCGCATCCGCGGCCTGTATCTGCAGATCGCTCGCGACCTGGCAGCGCGCTTTCCGTAACCAAATCGACACTCCCAAAAAGAAAGATCCGGATACCCATCCGTTCTGGATATGTCGGTCGGTGCGCAGGCAGCGCTCCGATCGCGCCAACGAACAGGGGGATCCATGCGCGAGCGATTCGGTGGGTTGTCGGTAGTCGTCGGTCTGGTCGCGCTCGAGCGCGGCGCCGGCGTGTGATCGGGGGCGTGCGCTCGCCGATCCGAGCTGCGGAGTCGGATCCGCTGGCGCGCTGGTCGTCGTATCTCGAGGACGGCGACGTCGGCGCGGTCGCGCCCGGCGCGCTGCCGGTCACACCGCCCGTCTCGATGTCACCGCCGCCGCGCTTCTGCAACGGCACCGACTGCGCGAGCCAGCCGCTCGCGCTCTGGACCTTCGACGACTGCAACACGCAGTCGTCGGAGCTCGATGATTCGGCGTCCTCGTCGTTCATCCGCCACCCGGCGTTTCGATCGCTGGGCGTCACCTGCGTCGCCGGCCGCGACGGTCAGGCGGTGCACCTCGGCAAGACCGACGACGTCGTGTACGCGCCCGACCAGCCCGACTTCCTGTTCAACCAGGGGCTCACCGTGGCGGCGTGGATCAACCCCGATCGCCTCGGCGGCACGCAGAGCCTGGTGCGCAAGCGGCTCGACGGCACCAGCTCGTTCCTGCTCGCGCTCGACGGCAAGCAGCTGGTCTTCATCCTCAAGCTGACCAGCGGGCGCGTGGTCGCCGTCGCGACGCCGGTGCAGGCGGGCCGGTTCACCCACGTGGCCGCGACCTACGACGGCACGCAGGCGGTGCTCTACCTCAACGGCGCCGCGGTCGCGCGCGCCAAGGGCGCCGGGACGATCGCGCCCGGCGCCGGACCGATCTTCCTCGGCAACGACGCCGACGGCCGCCGCTTCACCGGCACGCTCGACAGCGTCTGGCTGAACACGCTGGCTGCTCCGGCCGACGCGGTCGCGGGCATCGCGTGCGTTCGCCACGCCGCCGACCGTCGCGCTGTCGCCCGACATGAGCCAGCCCGTGCCCGCGGGAACGCCGGCGGCGTTCGACCTGGCGATGACCAACAACAACGATCCGCTCTGCTCGGGCGCGGAGACGTTCCAGTTCTTCGGCAGCCTCGGGTTCGGCCTGACCGCCGACGTGCAGTTCGGCCAGCTCGCGGTCGCGACCGGCGCTACCGCGCACCAGACGATCAACGTCAGCGCGACGCCGGGGCTGGCCGCGGGCCCCTACCCGTTCACGTACATCGTCTTCGACACGCAGTCGGGATTCGAGGCGTTCGCCAGCGCCACGCTGGTCGTGGCGCCGCCGCCCCCGCCGACGCAGACCGGATGCGCGGCATCGCCGACGCCTCCGGTCGCGCCCGGCGGCTACTACGTCAACGGCAACACCGTCTGCACCGCCGACGGGCGCGCGCACATCTTCCACGGCCTCGATCGACCGTCGCTCGAGTGGTCGCACGTCGGTGTGAACATCACGCGCGGCGACTTCGCGCTCATGACCGATTGGAACGCCAACGTCGTGCGCATCGGGCTCAACCAGGACTTCTGGCTGCCCGGCTCGGCGCTGTCCGATCCCAGCTATCCGGCGCTGGTCGACGACGCGATCACCTGGGCCGAGATGGCGGGGATGGACGTGTTCCTCGATCTGCACTGGTCCGACCGCGGCGTGCTCGGCAGCTGCCCGCCGTCGTCCGGGTGCCAGCAGCTGATGCCCGACGCGAACTCGCTGACGTTCTGGTCGCAGGTCGCCGCGCGCTACCAGAACGACGGGCGCGTCGCATTCGAGCTCTACAACGAGCCCCACGACGTCACCTGGGACGTCTGGCGAAACGGCGGCCCCACCTTCCAGGGCTGGCAGGCGGTCGGCATGCAGCAGCTCTACGACGCCGTGCGCGCGACCGGCGCGCAGAACCTGGTGGTGATCGGCGGGCTCGACTGGGCCTACGATCTCTCGGGCGTGCCGGCCAATCGCATCAACGGATACAACATCGTCTACGCGACCCACCCGTACACGTCGACGGATCGCACGCTGCGCCCGCCGTCGGACTGGGACCGCGCATTCGGAACGCTGACGGCCACCGATCCGGTCGTCGCGACCGAGTTCGGCGTGCTCAGCGACACGTCGTGCACCACCGACTACGACAGCCAGCTGATCCAGTACACCAACGACCACTTCGCAGGCTGGACGGCGTGGGCGTGGTATCCGGGCGGCTGCACGTTCCCGGCGGTCGTCACCGACTGGGCCGGCACACCCTCGGCCACCGGCTCGGTCGTGAAGGACGGCGCTGCTCGGCTACAGCGACGCGCCCGCGTCGCCGCCGCTCCCCTCGCCCGGCCCGGCGCGCCCGGTCGAGTTCCTCTTCGACCACGGCGCCCAGGGCTGGAGCTTCAACGGCTTCAACAGCCCGCCGCCCACCAACATCTTCGTGCAGCCGGGCGGCGCGGCGCCGAGCGTCACTTTCGACGGCGGCGACGGCAACCCGACGCCGGGCGCGCTCCGGATCACGGCGCCGTTCACCGCGCTCGATCAGTTCGTCGACGCGATCGTCGGCATCGACCAGCCCGGCCTCAATCTGTCCGGTCAGACCCTGCACGTGATGGTCAAGCTGGTGTCGGGGACGTTCGGCGGGCTGCAATTCCACGCGAGCAGCGGCGCCACCTTCACCTTCACCTCCGCGCCTTTCGTCGGCAGCCTGCCGCTCGGACAGTGGGTGCCGGTCACGCTCGACCTGACCTCCGGCACCAGCCCCGGCTTCGATCCGACGCACGTCGTTCAGATCGGCGTCCAGATGTTTTCCGGGTTCTCCGGCAACGGTGGAACCTTCGTGAACAACGGCGACACCGTCCTCGAGATCGACACGCTCACCAACTGAACCGGGCGCGCGGAAGCCGCCGCGGGGGCCGGTTGAACGGCCCCCGCGGGCGTGACAAGGTTGGGGGCATGGTGCGGCCCCCGGCCCATGACCCGCGTTCGCCCGAGCGGCGCGTCTCGCCGGCGCTGGAGCCGCCGCACCTGCACCCGGCTTATCGCTCCACAGTGTTGCGCGCGCCGAGCCGGCCGCCCTTGCGCATCCCCTACGGGCCCGGTGAGCTCGCGCGGTTGAACGCGGCCGCGCTGCTCGACATCGGGCGCACGTCTGCGCAGGCGGCGGACCTCACGCGCCAGCACGCCGGCGAGCCGATCGGCGAGCGCATCATCGTCGAGGGCCAGGTCCTCGACGGCGCGGGCCGACCGATCTCGGGCGCGCTGGTCGAGGTCTGGCAAGCCAACGCCGCCGGCCGCTACGCGCACGCGGTCGATCAGCACCCGGCGCCGCTCGACCCCAACTTCACCGGCGCCGGCGCCTGCATCACCAACGAGCAGGGGCGCTATCACTTCCTGACCATCAAGCCCGGCGCGTACCCGTGGGGAAACCACGCCAACGCCTGGCGGCCGGCGCACATCCACTTCTCGGTGATCGGCAACGCGTTCGTCGAGCGCGTCGTGACCCAGATGTACTTCCCCGGCGATCCGCTGCTGGAGCACGATCCGATCTACAACGCGCTCCCCGACGAGCGAGCGCGCGCCAGCCTCATCGCAGAGCTCGACCTGTCGGCGACGGTGCCGGCGTTCGCGCTCGCCTTCCACTTCGACATCGTCGTCGGCGGGCGGGCATACGGATGACGCCGTCGCAGACCATCGGACCGTTCTTCGGCTTCGCGCTGCCCTGGCCCGCGGGCCCGCTCGTGGTGCCAGCGGAGACGCCGGGCGCCGTCCGCATCTTCGGACGCCTGCTCGACGGAAGAGGCGATCCGGTCACCGATGGGCTCGTCGAGAGCTGGCAGTGCGACGCCGACGGCCGCTACGCTGGCGGCGGCGCGGCCAGCTGGTTCCGCGGCTTCGGGCGCTGCGCGACCGATCGCGACGGCGGGTTCGCGACTGCTCACGGTCAAGCCGGGCGCCATCCGCATCGCCAACTTCGTGCACGCGCCTCACGTCCTGCTGTCGGTCTACGCGCGCGGCTTGCTCAAGCGCGTCTCGACGCGGATCTATTTCCCCGACGAACCGGAGGCCAACGCGGGTGACCTGGTCCTCGCCAGCGTCGCCGACGGCGCCCAGCGCGCGACGCTGATCGCGGCTGCCACCAAGGAAGGCTATCGCTTCGACATCCGCCTGCAGGGCGACGGCGAGACGGTCTTCTTCGATGTCTGAGACGCCGTCCACGCTGGTCGCGACCGCGCCCGGCCTCTTCGACGGCGTGCTCGCGCGCGGCGCGGTCCGCGAGGCGACCAGCGATCGCGCCTGGCTGCAGGCGATGCTCGACGTCGAGGCGGCGCTGGCCCGCGCCGAAGCGCGCGCCGGGTTATTTCCGCCCGCGATCGCCGAGGACATCGGCCGCGCCTGCCGCGCCGAGCACTTCGACATCGCGGCGCTCGGTCGCGCGGCGGCGGCGACCGGCAACCCGGTGCCGGCGCTGGTGCGCGCGCTCACCGCGCAGGTGGGCGGGCTCGGCGGCGGCGAAGTCCATCGCGGCGCGACCAGCCAGGACATCCTCGACACCGCCGCGATGCTGATCGCGCGCCGCGCGCTCGTCCCGCTCTCCGCCGATCTCGACGGCGCCGCGCGCGCGGCCGCGCGGCTGGCGGAGCGCCATCGCCAGACGCTGATGGCGGGACGCACGCTGCTGCAGCAGGCGTTGCCGATCACCTTCGGGCTCAAGGCGGCGGGATGGCTCTCGGCGCTCGACGGAGCGGCGGCGCGGCTCGACGAGGTCGGGCGCTCGCAGCTCGCCGTCCAGCTCGGCGGCGCCGCGGGCACGCTCGCCTCGCTGGGCACGGCAGGGCCGGCGGTGGTGGGCTTCCTCGGCGAGGAGCTCGGCCTCTGCGTACCGCTCCTTCCCTGGCACACCTCGCGCGAGCGCGTCGCCGAGCTCGCGGCCGCGCTGGGCGTCGCCGCGGGCGCGATCGGCAAGGTAGCGCGCGACGTGACGCTGCTGGCGCAGACCGAGGTCGGCGAGGCGCACGAGGGCGACCGCGCCGAAGCGCAGGCGTCGTCCGCCGACGGCGCGCCGGAGAGTCACCGCGGCGGGTCGTCCACCCTGCCCCACAAGAACAACCCGGTCGCCGCGATCAGCGCCGCCGCGTGCGCCGCGCGCGCGCCGGGCCTGGTCGCCACGCTGATGGCGGCGATGGTCCAGGAGCACGAGCGCGCCGCCGGCGCGTGGCACGCCGAGTGGCTCCCGCTCAACGACCTGCTCGTCACTGTCGGCTCGGCGGCGGCCTGGTTGCGCGACTGCCTCGAGCGCCTGACCGTCGACGAGGGGCGCATGCGCGCCAATCTGGGCGCGACGCACGGCTTGCTGCTCTCGGAGCGCGTCACCGCCGCGCTTGCACCGCACGTCGGGCGGCTGGTCGCGCACGATCTCGTCACCGAGGCCTGCGCCGAAGCCGTCGCCGGGCCGCGCCCGCTGGCCGAAGTGCTGGCGGCGCGCCCGGCGATCACCGCCTGGCTGTCGCCGCTGGAGATCAACGTGCTGCTCGATCCGTCGGACTACCTGGGCAGCACGCAGCTCTTCATCGATCGCGCGCTGCGCGTTCATGCCGCCCGTCACGGCCGCGCGCGCGACGAGGTCACCGCCGTCGTGAGCGCTGCGATCGCGGTGCACCACCAGGTCGATGGCCCCGCGGGCGCGCCGGTGCTGGTGCTCTCGGGCTCGCTGGGCAGCGCGCTGGAGATGTGGGATCCGCAGATTCCAGCGCTCGCGCGGCACTTTCGCGTCGTGCGCTACGATCTGCGCGGCCACGGCCGCTCGCCGGTGCCGCCGGGACCGTACGAGATCGCCGACCTGGGCGAGGATCTGATCGCGCTGCTCGATCGCCTGGGCGTCGCGCGCGCCCACCTCTGCGGTCTCTCGCTGGGCGGGATGCTGAGTCTGTGGACCGCGGCGCACCATCCGGAGCGCGTCGACCGCCTCGTGGTTTGCTGCACGTCGGCGCTGCTGGGCCCGCCGCAGCTGTGGATCGACCGCGCCGCGGTGGTCGCGGCACAGGGCACGGCCGCGGTGGCGGATGGCGTGGTCTCGCGCTGGTTCACGCCCACGATGCACGCAGCGCGAGCCGGCGCTGGTCGCCCGCATGCGCGCGATGCTGGCGGCGACGCCCGCCGCCGGCTACGCCGCCTGCTGCGGCGCGATCCAGCGCATGGACCTGCGCGCGGATCTGGCGGCGATCCGCGCCCCGACGCTGGCGATCGCCGGCGCCGAGGATCCGTCGACGCCGCCCGCGCACCTCACGCGCATCGCCGGCGCGATCGCCGGCTGCCAGCTGGCGGTCATCGACGGCGCGGCGCACCTCTGCAACGTCGAGCAACCGGAATGGACGAGCGCGCTGATCCTGGCGCACCTGCAGGGCCGCGCGCTCCCCGAGCGCAAAGGAGACACCGTGAGCGATTCCCCGCGCGACATCGGAATGCGCATCCGCCGCCAGGTGCTGGGCGACGCCCACGTCGACCGCGCGCAGGCGCAGACCACGCCGTTCACCGCCGCGCTTTCAAGACTTCATCACGCGCGTCGCCTGGGGCGACGTCTGGGCGCGCCCAGACCTCGACCGGCGCACGCGCTCGTGCGTGACGCTGGCGGTGCTGACCGCGCTCGGGCGCGACGCCGAGATCGCGCTGCACGTGCGCGCGGCGCTGCGCAACGGCCTCTCGCCGACGGAGATCGGCGAGGTGCTGCTGCACACCGCGGTCTACGCCGGCGTGCCCGCGGCCAACCGCGCGTTCGCGATCGCGCAGGGCGTGCTCGACGAGATCGCGGCCGGCAGCTCGACCGATCCTGGTGCTGTTCCGCGGTCCGGCAAGCGCTGACGATTTCCCGAAACCTGAGAGGAGGAGCCCCATGTTGAAGGCCGACCTGTTGATCAACAACGTCGATACTCCCGCAGCCTCTGGACAGACCTACGCGCGCAAGAACCCGATGACCTCCGAGGTCGCCACGCGCGCCGCGGCCGCTTCGGCCGCCGATGCCACCGCCGCCGCCGACGCCGCGGCGGCCGCATTTCCCGCGTGGTCGGCGCTCGGTCCGACGGAGCGGCGCACGCGGCTGCTCAAGGCCGCCGACCTGCTGCAGGCGCGCGTCGACGACGCCGTGAAGCGCATGATGACCGAGATCGGCGCGACCGCGCCCTGGGCGGGATTCAACGTGATGCTGGCGTCGAACATGCTGCGCGAGGCGGCGTCGATGACCACGCAGATCGGCGGCGACGTGATCCCGTCCGACAAGCCGGGCACGCTGGCGATGTCGTACCGGCAGCCGGTCGGCGTGGTGCTGGGCATCGCGCCCTGGAACGCGCCCATCATCCTGGGCGTGCGCGCGATCGCCATGCCGCTCGCCTGCGGCAACACGGTGGTGCTCAAGGCGTCGGAGACCTGTCCGGCGACGCACCATGCTGATCGGCGAGGTCATGCGCGACGCCGGCTTCCCGCCCGGCGTCGTCAACGTCGTCACCAACGCGCCCGCCGACGCGCCGACGATCGTGGAGACGCTGATCGCGCACCCGGCGGTGCGGCGGATCAACTTCACCGGCTCGACCAAGATCGGCCGGATCATCGCCGAGCAGGCGGCCAAGCACTTGAAGCCGGTGCTGCTGGAGCTGGGCGGCAAGGCGCCGCTGGTGGTGCTCGACGACGCGGATCTCGACGGCGCGGTCAACGCAGCGGTCTTCGGCGCGTTCGCGAACCAGGGTCAGATCTGCATGTCGACCGAGCTGCTTGGTGGTCGACGAGTCGATCGCCGACGCATTCGCCGCCAAGCTCGGCGGCCAAGGCCGGACCGCTGCCCGCGGGCGATCCGAGCGGGCACGTGGTGCTGGGTTCGCTGGTCAGCCCCGAGGCCGCCGATCGCATCGACGGCCTGGTCAAGGACGCGATCGCCAAGGGCGCGACGCTGGTGGCCGGTGGCCAGCGCAAGGGAACGGTGATGAACGCGACCGTGCTCGACCGCGTGACGCCGTCGATGCGTATCTACAGCGAGGAGTCATTCGGCCCGGTGGTGTGCATCGTGCGCGTGCGCGGCGTCGACGAGGCGGTGCGCGTGGCCAACGAGACCGAGTACGGGCTGTCGTCGGCGGTCTTCGGACGCGACGTGATGCGGGCGCTGTCGGTCGCCAAGCGGATCCAGTCGGGGATGTGTCACATCAACGGCCCGACCGTCCACGACGAGGCGCAGATGCCATTCGGAGGAGTCGAAGGCGAGCGGGTACGGCCGGTTCGGGGGGCGCGCGGTGATCGATCAGTTCACGGAGCTGAGGTGGATCACAATCGAGGATGCGAAGCAGCCGTATCCCTTCTGAGGGGGGACGGAACCGGAGGGCTAGCCGCTCCGGTTCCGAATCTCAGTTAGACGCGCACCTTCGCAATGGCGTCCCCGCCGCGCTCGCGTGATAGAAAAAGTAATCCGCCCGGTACGGCACCATCACCTCTGCGCCCAGGTGACTCGCATCGCAGCCCGCCGCCGGCGCGACGCCGCCGACGGTGTCGAGGCGCTGGACCCAGGTCACGTCACCGAAGAGGCCGGGGCCGACGCTGGAGGTGCTCCGCAGCAGCAGCCAGGGGATCGACTTTCCGTCGGGCGCCGCCGCGGATGCGACGCGCGCGCCGGTGAGCCGGCTGCCGTCGAGCGCTTCCCAGGTCGGCGCAGTTGCTGGCGCGCCCGCCGAGGCAGAAGCCGCGGCCGCCGCTGGTGACGGCGCGCCTGGGCTCGGCGCCTTGGCCACGACCGGCGGCGCTGGCGCCGGACCGGAGAAGTGCGTGGCCGTGGTCTCCTTGCCTTCCGACAGCACCGCGTGCGGCGCCTTGAGCACCCACGCCGGTGCAGCGCCCGCGGTCGGCGGCGCGCTGCAGA
Organism: uncultured Pseudomonadota bacterium; assembly: GCA_963711305.1. Classification (GTDB taxonomy): domain Bacteria; phylum Myxococcota_A; class Polyangia; order Fen-1088; family Fen-1088; genus DASRQZ01. The sequence goes on along the minus strand of CAVQDT010000004.1, from coordinate 686,485 downwards.
CGTAGACCTGCACGCCGTTCGCCGCCATCCCCGCTGACAGCGTCGTTCCCGACGGCGGATCCAGCGCCGCCGGAACGTGCGCGGGACAGCGCAGCAGCTTGCTCGCGTCGTCGCCGTGCCCCGGCGACGACGATCGCTCGCCAGCGAACGCCGCGTGCCGCACGCCCGGCGCAGGCGCCGCCTTCGAACTATCCGCCGAGGCGCGACGCGCGCCCGTCCCCATCGCCGCCACGGCCCCCATGAAAACGATCGCAATGGTGGTCTTCGGCACGTTCTTGCCCATGTCGGTGTTCACTCCTTTTCGAGCTGCGTCGGATCCTCGCGCCGGCCCCGCTGACGCGCACGGATCCGCTTCGCCTCTCAACGGAGATACCGTCCGACTCTTCGAAAGTTTCTCGCGGCGCAGACTACGCTGAACGATTCATTCGCCAGCGCGATCGCGATCACTCATTCGCGGATCGGCTGCTCTCACGAAACGTGCCCGGGCCGGGAATCTCGACCTCGATCTCGCGGCGCTCGACCCGGGTCTGCGCCCGCATGAACAGCGTGCACCGCTCGTCGCCCATCTGGCCCGCGGAGCCCGCGTCGCCGTCGCAGACGGTCAGGCGGTGGGTCCACCCGGCGATCACCGTGTGGCCGTCACTCTCGCGGCGCGGGCGCGGCGCGGCGGGACGGGGCCCGAGCGCGCTCCAGTGCACCCGCAGGCAGATCGGCGGGGACACGCGCACGCGTCCCGCCGCGGTTCCTCCGTCGGGCGCCCCGGGCTCCGCGACCACCGCCTCGACCACACTGTCCTTGAACGAGCGCCGCTGCACCAGCCCCTCGGCCAGATCGCCGCTCGCCCCACCGACGGCGCTGAGGATCGCGCGCCGCAGCCGGCCGGCGACCCCGTCGATCGCCGAGGCCACGTCCGCGGCGTCGCCGTCGACCAGCGCGACCCAGACCCAGTAGTCCTGCATGCGCCCGCCACGCACGAGTGGCAGCTCGAACGCCGCGAGCCGCGCCCCGTCGCCCGGCGAGGCCAGCGCCCCCCGCTCCGGAAAGCACCGCACGTCGACGCTGCCGCTCGCCGGTCCGAAGGCCGCGATCACCCCCGCGAGCGGCCGCCGCGCGCCGGCTGGCCCCAGCCACTCGAGGCCGACGCACGAGAGGTCGACCTCCTCGATCGTGTTCGCGCTCGCGTAGCGCCCGTCGTCGGATAGCGTGAGCACGCCGCCGCGAAAGACCGCGCAGTGCTCGAAAGGGTCGTCCGCGCTCCCTTCGACCTTGATCTGGCGATACAGCGACAAGCCCAGCGGCGACCGCGCGCCACCAAGCTGCGTCCAGGCGCGGTTCATCGCGTCGCGTGCCGCCGCGAAGCGCAGCGCGCGCGCCGTCTCGGCGAACTGGAACAGCGGATCGGTCGCCCTGCGGTTGAACACATGCCGCGCAGCGACGGCGCGGCTATCGGTGAAATTTCGCGGCATCGATGATCCCCCCGGATGCAGGTCGTCGGTCGCTCAGCGCCAGGCCAGGCGCAGCAGGCGCGATCCCAGGACGCCGCCCAGCAGCGCCAGCACGCCGATGGGCAGCAGGTGCCCGAGGAACAGGTGAGGCAAGTACGAGACCGGACACCAGAGATCGACCAGCAGCGCGCTGCCCAGGCCCGCGCCCGCGCCGAAGGCCGCGCCGGTCGCCACCGGCGAGACCGGAATCGTGCGCCGCCACGACAGGAGCGCCCCCAGCAGCGGGAGCGCGCCGGTGATCACGCTGAGCGCCAGGCAGCGGAAACCGGGGCGCGCCGGCCAGGGAACGATCTGCGCGTCGCCGTAGAGCGCGCTCACTCCGTAGCGCCAGGCCACGAACAGCACCGACGCGATGACGGCGCTCGCAAGCAGCCACGACACCGGCCGGCCGAGCGCCGACCGCCCGCGCGTCAGCAGCAGCCACATCCCGGTGCCGACGATCGCCGCCGTGCCCAGACTGCTGAGCGCCACCAGCGACGGCGGGCGCGACATCACCCGCACGCCCCCCTCGAAGAAGAAGATCGCGAGCGCGCCCACGACGCCGCAGCCGAAGAGCCAGACGCGCGCGCGCCGCACCTCGGCGCGCGTCGGCGCCGGCACGTCTGTCAGCGACGCAAAGACCCGCTGCTTGAGGTCGGGCGAGAGGCTCACCGGCGCCCTCCCGCCGAGAGCAGGCCGCCCGTGCGCGGCGGAACCACCGGCGGCCGCAGCGCGCGCGCCTCGTCGAGCGCGGCTCGCAGCGCGACGTACGCGCGATGCACGCGGAGCTTGATGCCGGTCACCGACGTGCCCGCGACGGTGGCTGCCTGTGCGTGCGAAAGGCCCGAGGTCTTCACCAGCTCGAACGCGACCCGCTGGGGCTCGCTCAGACGCTCGTAGGCGGCCGACAGGCACGCGCCGATCTCACGCGCCTCCAGCAGCTCCTCGCCGCTCGCGACCGCTCTCGCAATTTCCACCCTCGATTCGAACTCGTCTTCATTCCGCATGTCGCGGTACTCCTCTCGCCGGGCCTTTCGCCCGACGTCGAACATCAGTCGCCGCGCGATCGCGAGCGCCCACGGAAAAACCTCCGCGCCGGCGTTGAACGTCCCGCGCGCGGCGTGCATCTGCAGAAACGTCTGCTGGATGATGTCCTCGACGCGGGTCGTGCCGCGCACGTGACGCCGCAGATAAGCCTCGAGCCGGGACGCAACTCCTTCGTAGACGGCCTCGAATGCCGCCGCGTCCCCGTGCGCATAGCGCGCCATCGCTTCGTCGGCCGGGCTCAAGTCGCGAACTCCTCTCTCCCGAATACGGTCTGGGCGCGGGAAAGTTTCCCGCGCGCTGCAAAAAATGCAATTGGAAGAAATTTCACCGGATTGCCGAGCCGCTGAGGCGCGTGTTCAGGCGCCGTCCGGCAAGGTGGCGGCGCTCGGCGGAACCCGGTTATGATCCGCCGGTGAGTCTGGATTGTGCCCCTGGGATCGGCCGCCTCCTGGCGTGGCTGCGTGTCGTGACGGTGTTGGCGTTGGCCACCACCCTGGTGCCCGCCCGCACGGCGCTGGCGGCGTCGGGAACAGACCGGAGCGCAGCGGCCAAGGGGAAGACGGCGAAGAGCGCGAGGACGGCGAAGACGTCGAAGACGGGGACGAGTACGAGGACGCGCACGAGTACGGGGACGAGGGCGGGGAAGACGGCGAATTCCAAGAAAGACAAGGCAGTTGCGGCCAAGCCGGCTCCCATTCCGCCGCCCAAGGGCAAGGTCGCGGTGATGGGGTTCGAGGGCGACGGCGCAAACCCGTTGCGCGCGCGCGTCGTGCGGCTGCTGCGCGCCAAGGGGCTCAAGGTCGTCACGAGCTTGCGGCCGGTCGACACGCCCGAACAATACCGTGAGATGGCCGATACGCTGGTGCTGGTGGCGTTCCTCGATGGCGAGGCGAGCGAGGACGGCGACCAGGCCAGCGTCACGGTGCACGTGCGCAGCGGCGTATCGGGATTGCGCGTCGCCTCTGCGACGCTGGCCGGCGAGCGGCGCAAGCTGCCGGCGACAATAGACAAAGAGCTCTGGGCTCAATTGGCGCCACCGTTGTCGCGCATCTGCGCCGACGCGGCGAAGCCGCGCAAACGCGAGCGCGAACCGATGCGGATCGAGGCTGGTACGCCACTCGAGAACCCCGCCGACCCTCCCAAGGGAACCTGACCCGTTCTGACGCTCGGCTGACACTTCTCGCCAGCGCATGACGTCGCTCGTTTGGACGAACGTCATTTGTGGCGGTGTCAAAGACGTGGCACGCGTTTCGATATGAATGAGGCGAGGAAGACTTCGTTGTTTGTGCGTTCTAGTTATCAGGAGAGCGTCGACCGTAGGAGTGGACGTGTTATCTTTCGATACGTGGTGGGCGATACAGAAACAGATCGTTCGAAAAGGGCGGGAGGAAGTTCATTGAGGGCGGATCGCAAACGTTTGCAAATGCGATCGCTCGCGGGAGCTCTGGTTGCAGTGGGGTTCTCCTTTGTCGCCGGGTGCGCGGTCGACGAAACCGGCCTCACCATGAACATCACCGGCGGGGGTGGCTCTGCCCCCAACAGCCGCGGTGGTGAAACCGGCTCCGGCGGGACAGGCGGCGACGACCTCGGGCTCGGTGGCAGCGGCGCCGGCGGAATGTTCGGAACCGGCGGCGACGACCACGCGGGCGCCGGTGGAACCGGCGTGGGCGGAACGGGGATGGGTGGAAAAGGCAGCGGTGGAACCGGCGCGGGCGGATCCGGTGCCGGTGGCAGCGGCGCCGGCGGAACCGGTGCTGGTGGAACCGGAACCGGTGGAGGCGCCACCGGTGGAAAGGGCGTCGGTGGAACCGGCGTGGGCGGCCACGTCATCGACGGCGGGGTCGACACCGGCGTCGATCTGCCGGTCGATCGCCTCGTCGACGCCACTCCGGACATCGCGGTTTGCGACCTCGCCCATGGCATGCACATGTGCGGCGACACCTGCGTGTCCAACACGTCGATCGCCACCTGCGGTCCCACCTCGTGCACGGTGTGCACGGCGCCGGCGAACGCGACCGCGACCTGCAACGGAGCGACGTGCAGCTTCACTTGCAATGCGGGCTTCATGCCGGTCGGCAGCGCCTGCGTGCGCGCCTGCGACACCAACTGCGCCGCGACGGCGATCCCCGTGCCCCTGCCGGGCGGTCGGTTCACCGGAACGACCACGGGCACGTCGCTCAACAGCAGCTCGTGCGGCGGCAACAACGCGCCCGAGGCGGTCTATCAAATCGTGCTGACCGAGACCAGCGACGTCTTTGTCACCACGCACGGCTCCAAGTTCGACACGGTCGTCTACATGCGCCGCGGCTGCTGCGGCACCGAGATCGTCTGCAACGACAACAGCGACGGCCGCAACACCAGCGTGATCAACGCGCTCGGCCTGGCCCCCGGGACCTACGACATCTTCGTCGACGGCGCCGGCGCCGCCGGCGGCGCGTACACGGTCGACATCTATGCCAGCCCATCGTCGGCGATGCCCGGTGATTCCTGCGGCCGTCCGACGCGCATCTCGACCACGCCGATCGTCGGCAACACCACCGGGTACCGCGACGACGACCACGCGGTGAACAATATGTGCGGCACCGACGACGGCGGCGCCGATGTGGTCTTCTACTTCGTGCTCGACGCCCCCACGATGGTGACCTTCGACACCTGCTCCGGGACCTGCATCGACAGCGAGCTCTACTTTCGCGAGGTCTGCACCGCGCGCACGATGATGAGCGAGGTCGCGTGCAACGACGACGCATGCGGGGGAACGGCCATGAATCCCGATAGCTGCTTCCCGGGGCCGAAGCAAAGCAAGGTGTCCGGGCTGCTCGGACCTGGTCCGCACTACATCGTCCTCGACACGTTCGTGCAAAACATCCGAACCGGCCTGTTCACGCTCACGCCGACCGGCGTCCCGCAATAACCGCGGCGCGCCGCCGCGCTCAGTGCGCGCCCAGCGGCGGCGGATCGGGGCAACCGTTGGTGCCGGCGGCCGGCGCGGCCGGTACGCTGAGATCGCGGCCGCACGAGAAGTCGAACAGATCGAAGAGCGCGTCGCTGTTGGCGTCGCGCGCGGTCAGCGCCGGCAGATCGAACACCGTCTCGATGAACCGGATGATCGCCGTGTGGTCGCGCGGCGACGTGCGACGCGAAGCCGCGCTTGGCCCACGGCGAGATCGCCACCAGCGGAATGCGCGGTCCCATCTTGGCGTGAAGGGCGCGTTGGTCGGCGACGCCTGGCAGCCGAGCGGCGGCGGCACGTGGTCGGCGAAGCCGCCCGCCTCGTCGTAGGTCCAGATCGATCGCCAGGAGCGGCCACTGCGGGCTGGCGATCGCGTGGTCGTAGATCGCCTTGGTCCAGGCCTCGCCGGTCTGGATGTCGGCGAACGGGATGGTCGTCGTCGATGTAGTCGCGCCCGTCGACGAGCGACAGGTTGGGCAGCGTGCCGGCGTCGAGCGCGTCGTAGAAACTCCTGCAGCGAGTGCACGCCCGGATCCGACGGCCCCCAGTCGAGCGCGCCGCTCGCCGGATCGCCGTCGCTGTAGGCGCCCCAGGTGAAGCCGCCGTTCATCAAGAGCTGCATGATCGACGGCGTGTTGGGCGGCGGAAACGAGATGCCGGTGTCGACCACGCCGGCGTTGGTGCCGAACAGCATGAAGTTGCGGTTGCCGAACGTGCCGCTCGCCATCGGCGCGAAGTGCCGGTCGGCGATCGCGAACTTGTTGGCGAGCCAGTAGTAGAACGGCAAGTCGGTCTCGTCGTACTGCCACATCACGAAGTGACCGTCGGTGCCGGTGGTCTGGGCCGCGTTGATCACGAAGCCGTCCATGGTGCCGTTGTTGATGCTGGCTCAGCACCGACGCCGACTGGTGGCCGGGGTCGTGCGCGATGCAGGTGGTGGTGGCGTGCGACGGAAAGACCGGGTTGCCCTGCAGATCGGGGTTCGAGTAGGTCGGCCGGCACCGCCTCGACGTCGGGCTGACCGAGATCGTGCAACCGTGCCGAGCAGGTGATCGAAGCTGCGGTTCTCCTTCATCATGATGACGATGTGGCGGATCGGGATCTGCGCGCGCACGCTCTCGTCGATGCCGAGCGAGGCCGGCGCGCGCGAACCCGCGGGGAACTGGCAGGCGGCGCGCGCGTCGGCGGCCGGGTCGGCCGGGATCTGCACGCCGCACCCCAGAGTCGGATCGTCGGGCGGCGTGATCATGGTGCGGATCGCGTCCAGGCCCCAGTCGCTCTTCTGCGGATCGCACGCCGGCCAGCGACAGCAACGCCAGCAATGAACCGCGACCGCCGCCCGCTCATTTGAAGAACCTCTCGACCGGCAGTCCGTAGAGCAGCGAGACGCCGAATTGCGGCGCGTTCACGGTGTCATAGACGTTGCCGGTCACGTAGTAGACCATGTGGTCGCTGTCGCGCGCGATGAACGTCGACAAGCCGGCCCACATTCCGTTGCGGAACGTCTTGCGCGCGCTCAGCGATGCCGCGACGCGGGTGGTGCTGTCGGTGAATTCGCGCAACGAATCGCGCCGCTCGGGCGCGGCGCCCCACGACACCTCGGCCGACGCCGACAGGCTGTGCGCGAGGTCGAGGCGCGCGCCGGCGCCAACGCCGAGGAACGCCTGCGCCGGGCGTGTTGGTCTCGGCGGCGTGCAACTCTTCCTGGACGAACGCCACCACCAGCAACGAGCGATCGCTCGTCGAGGAACGACGTGCCGGCGTCGAGGCGAATCAACCCCGACGCCACCGCGCCGCCGACGCGGTCGACGCTGTTGATGGTGTCGAAGTCCGCCCAGGCCAGGCCAGGATGCTTCATCAGGAAGAGCTCGTTGCCGAGGCGCGCGCCCGCATACGGGCTCCACCCGTTGTAGTGGACGAATCGCCGCCCGAGCTCGGCCCAGGCTAGCTCGTGCCCGCCGATCAGGAACAGGTACGGATGCTCGTTGGCGAGGTAGCCGCCGCGCGCCGCGACCAGCGCGTCCCATTGCAGCAGCCAGCGACGCGCCGCGCAACGAATGAATGCCGGTCCATTGCCCGCCGAGCTCGAACATCAGCGAGTCGCCGACCATGCTGGTGCCGATGCCGCCGTCGACGACCGCTCCGCGCACGCTGTTGTCGAACGGAGGAATCGGCGCCAGGCAGCCTTCCTCCGCGCGCGCGGCGCCCGACGCCGCGGCGACCGCGCACAGTAAGCCGAGGCTGATGGCGCGCCTCGCGCCGGCCGCCGACGTCCGGAAACGACGGCACTGCGAGAGGCCGGGGAACATGACGCACAGGCTATCCAGCCTCGCCGTCGACGACAAGCTCCATCGTGATCGCGTGCGCGCGGCAGGTGATTCCGACGGTGGCGGCGTGTACTGTCGGCGGCATGTCTCGCCGGTTTCACCTCCGCTCGCGCTGGCCGCTTCATGTTGTCGCGATCGTCTTCGCGATCTCGGGCGCGCTCGGAGCCTTCTCACCGCGCGCCGATGCGCTCGAGGTCACCGGCTCGGTCACCGCCTGTCACGACCCTTCGCGCATGGTCGAGTCGGGCGGCCGCACCTACCTCTTCTCGACCGCGCCCGACATCAACGTGCGCTCGTCGGCGGATCGCGTGACCTGGCGCTTCGAGCCGCGCGTCTTCACCTTCGCCAACGGGCAACCGCCCTGGATGGACGCGATCGGCGTGGGCGGCGATCTCTGGGCACCCGACATCATCGCGCCCGCCGCCGGCGGCACCGCTCCGTACCTGCTCTTCTATTCGCGCAACATCGGCGCCGGCGCCACCGAACAGAGCGTCTGCGGCGTGGCCACCGCTCCGTCGGTGACCGGCCCGTGGACCGACCAGATGGCGCTTTTCAACGTCAACGTGATCGCGTCGTCGTATCGGGTGATCGATCCGGCGCCGAGCTTCGATGCGCAGGGCCACCTCTGGGTCGCCGTGGGATCGTTCGGATCGGCCAACGCGGGCGGCATCGCCGCCGGTGGCATTCGCGTGTTTCAGCTCAACCCGCAGACCGGCAAGCTGATGACCGCGGGCGACCCGGGTACGCGCATCGCCGGCTGGTTGATCGAGGGCGCGTTCCTCTATCAACGCGACAATTTCTACTACCTGTTCTTCAACCAGGCGGCCTGCTGCCTGGGCTTGAACAGCACCTATTACATCCGGGTCGGACGGGCGACCAGCATCACCGGCCCGTACGCCGACATGGACGGCGCGGCGTTGCTCAATCCAGCGAGCGGTGGAACGCTGTTCATGGGCCGTCAATTCGAAGCCAACTACACCGGCGCTGAAAACGCGGCGGTCGCGCGGCCCAACACCGGCGCGATCGGTCGCGAGATCGGACCCGGCCACGCGGCGATCATGCGCGCGGCCGACGGCATCGAACGGGTGAGCTATCACTTCTACGATGCCAGCACCGGCAACGGCGAGCCGACGCTGGGGATCAAGACCGTGCTCTTCGGCGCCGACGGCTGGCCGCGGCCCGGATGGGATCTCGCCGAGGGGACGATCGCGATCGGCACGCGCCTCAACGCCGACCCGGGCGCGACGGCGGCGTACTGGCTCGACGGCAGCGGCAGCGCGCCGGCGCTCGCCAGCTACACCGGCGCGACGTCGCAGCTCTGGGACGTGCACCACGTCGACCTCAACCGCTTCACGCTGATCTCGCACGCGTCGGGACAGGCGCTGGCGGCCGGCGCCGGCGGCACGGTCACACTGGCGGCGGCCAGCGCGACCGACAACGCGCAACGCTGGTTCATCGAGCAGACCAGCGACGCGAGCTTCCGGCTCCTCAACGTCGGCTCCGGAATGGCGCTGCAATTGCCCGCCGGCACGGCGGTCCGCGGTGCCGTTCCGCAGACCGGTGCATACGGCGTCAACCTGAGCAATCAACGGTGGTTCCTGACGCCGGCGGGCGGATATCGCATTCGCTCGTTGAATTCGAACCAGTATTTGACGGCGTCCGCGGCAACGGCCGGGGCGTCGGTCGCGCAGCAAGCGCTGGCGGCCAACAACAGTCAGTATTTCTGGCTGATCCCGCAGGCGGACGGCTATTCGGCAATCGTCAACGTCGCCAGCGGGTTGAGCCTGGCGGTCGCCGCAGCGTCGAAGGCGGACGGTGCGGCGGTCGAGCTCGAGGCCGACACCGGTAGCGATGGCCAGCGCTGGTCGGCTGACGGCCTGACCGATGGCTCGATCCGCCTCTTGCCCAAAGCCAGCGCGAAGGCGCTCGAGGTCGCGAACGCTTCGACCCAGGCGGGCGCGCTGGCGCAGCAGGGACGCTGGACGCACGTGCTCAACCAGCAATGGGCGCTCGAATTCGTTGCGTCGGTTGGTCCGCCTCCGACGCTGGGTGGCGGCAGCAACGGGGCCGGCGGCGCGTCGGGAGCCGGCGGCACCGCGGGTGGCGCAGGCGGGGCGCGCGGAACCGGGGGCAGCGCCGGCACCGGCGGAACGGCGGGCGGCGGCGGCGCGACCGACACGGGCGGCGCGACCGGCGCCGGTAGTGGCGGCGCGACGAGCACGGGCGGTACGACCGGCGGCGGCGCGGGCGGCAACGCACCGGGGACGGGCGGGCGAACTTCCGGAGGCACTGCCGGAAGTACGGGGGTCGCGGGCAACGGCGGCGGCGCGGGAGCCAATGGCGGCAATGCCAGCGGCGGTTGCAGTTGCGGTGTTGCGAGCGGCGCTGCACCGGCGGGTTCTGCGCTGGCGCTCGGCAGCCTCTGGGTCCTGATTGCCTTCCGTCGCCGGCGCCGACGCGCCGGCCCAATGCTTTGACGCGCAACGGCCCAACGCACCGCGGTCGCTCGGGTGAGGGGCCAAGAATCACGTTTGCTCCAAAATCTCCAAAGATCGGTCTGTTCACTCCTTTCGACGGCTCGGTCAGCGAGCATAGTGTGCGCTTCGTAACTGCCATTTCATGGCGCCGCAAACGAACGACGCGCGAGCACGAGGCCGCGACCGGAATCCGAAGCGGTGGCTGGAGGAGGATCGGGGGATGATCGCGGCTAGGAGCTCGAGCGCGCCGGCGAAAGGGTCGTCGCTGCCGTGGCTCGCTTGCGGCCTGGTGGTGGTCGTGGCGTGCAGCAATCAGATCACCTATTCGCGCATCGACGTCCAGCTACCGGATAGTGGCCCCGGAACCGGCGGCGCGACGTCGCCGGGGATCGGCGGCAATGGCGCGGGCGGAGCCGGTGGAGCGGGACAAGGTGGAGCGGGCGCCGGTGGCGCCGACGCCGGCAGCGACGGTCCAATCGGCAGCGGCGGCGCAGGCATGGGTGGCATGGGCACCGGCGGCGCGGGCACCGGCGGCGTGGGCACCGGCGGCGCGGGCACCGGCGGCGCGGGCACCGGCGGCGCGGGCACCGGCGGCATGGGCACCGGCGGCGCAGGCACGGGCGGCACGGGCACCGGCGGCGCGAGCATGGGCGGCGCGGGTGGCGGCCCGCTCATCGACAACGCGCAGTTCAACTTCGAAGCATCGGCGCAGGGCTGGGTGGCGCAGGGTGGGCTCACCGCCGCCACGCGCATGACCGCGCAGCGCTTCGCCGGCGCGGCATCGCTCGGCGCAACGCTGACCGACGCACCAGCCACGGGCCCCACGTACCCGGAGCTCTGGCTCAGCCCTGCGGCCGGCACCGGACCGGCGCCCGGAAACCTGGTCATGTTCCATGTCTTCCTGCCCGCGAATGCCGCCGGTGTCATCGCGTTCGTCCAACCGTACGTTCAGGACGCCCCGATGGCGTTCACCGGTCAGTACACCCCGGCGGACATGCTGATCTTCGGCGGCTGGAACACCATCGCCCTGCAGGTCCCCGCCACCGCGGTCCCGCCGATCTTCAAGATCGCGGTACAGGTCAACACCGTCGGCACCGCCGCATTCACGGGCACTATCTATGTCGATTCGATCAGCTGGTAGTCGTTGGTCGCGGGCTGGGCTCGCGTTGTTCCTGGTGCTGGCGGCGGCGCCGCGCGCCCACGCCGCCGGCATCGATCCCCTGCGGCTCGGCGACATGGGACAGAAGGCGCTGAAGCTCTACGACGATCTCGACTTCAGCCGCGCCAAGGCGACGCTGGAACAGGCGCTGGCCGAGGCCAAGTCCGGCGGACTCGATCAGTCGCCGATCGCAGCGCGCCTCCGCCTCTATCTCGGATTGGTGCTGGCCGCCGGGCTGCAGCAGCCGGACGCGGCCAGCGCGCAGTTCAAGCTCGCGGCGAAGATCGATCCCACGATCACGCCGCCCGACGGTCTGTTCAACCCCGAGGTCGCCGCCCTGTTTGCGGCGGCGCGCGCGCCCGCACCGGCCGACGCGCGGGCGGGCGCAGCCGAGGCCGCGTCGAACGAGAGCACCCCACCGGCGGGAGCGCGCGAGGCCGCGAGCAATGACACGGACGGCTCCCCGGCGAGCGACGCCGAGGCCGGCGCCGAGGAGCCGCAGCGCCCGTCCTCGCGGGCGCCGAGAAGACCGGCCCGCCCGCGTCGCCGACGCCGAGGACAGCGACGAGGACGTCGAGGACCGAGCCAACGAATCCGAAACGATCGACCGTTACTTCGTCGCGCTGGGACTGGGCGCGGGCGGCGGGACCTCGGCGGGCCACATCGACATGAAGGGCGTCACGCCCAACACCGCTCCCGGCGGCTTCGCGATGTCGGAGCTCGGCCATGTCACCATGACCGCCGGCTACTTCTGGTCGGCGGAGTGGCTGTTCGCACTCGAGGCGCGGCTGCAGTTGGTGGCGGGTCCGACCCCGCACTGTACCGGTGCGGCGTGCAGCGATCCGTCCGGGTCCGCCGTGGCAGTGCTGGCCAAGGCCACTCACTTCACCGGCGACGGGCCGTTCAAGATCTTCGGCACCGCAGGGATTGGCGGGGGCAGCATCCGGCAGATCGTGAAGCTGAACGGCCTGCCCGACTGCGGGCGCACCGGGAATCAGCAGTGCTTCGACACCGTCACGGGCGGACCGGTCCTGCTCGCCGCCGGCGGCGGCGGTTCCTACGCGCTCGGGCGCGTGTTGCTGCTCGGTGGGCTCACCGCCAACGTCGCGTTCCCCGACTTCATGCTCAACATCGACCTCACGATCGGCGCCGGCGTCCGCTTCTAGGCTCCGAATCCCCTCTCCCTCGGTCCGCCGAGGGGGAGCGTTAGGGAGGGGCCAGAACTTGCGAGAGCCACCGCTCAATAGCGCTTGGTCCACATCAGGTCGGCGGTGCCGGTGCCGGCGTCGCCGAACTCGGCGTCGAAGCTCCAGCGCTGGCTGATCTGGTACTCGACGTGGACCGCGTTGCGGTTCTGGAGCAGCGCTGGGTTGGCGCCCGCGCGGCCCACGTAGCCGACGTAGATGTCGCGCCTCACGTACTTGCCCGCCTCCAGCTTCGAGCCAGCGAGGCCCTCGCCCGTCTGGATGCTGAGCACGTCGAGCGGCAGCCGCTTCGACAACACCTTTTGCAGCTGCGACGCCAGCACGCCCGCCACCAGCGAGCCCGCCTCGGCCGAGAGCGCGCTCGACGACACCGCGGTCGCCGAGCCGCCGCTGTCGCCGCCCGATTGCAAGTGACCGACGACCAGCACGGTATAGAGCTGGGTCTGGGTCAGGCCCGGGTGGTCCGGCGCGGAGATGTCGATCTTGAGCTTGTCGACCGGTCCCTGTGCGCGCAGCAGCACGGTGAGGTTGTCCTTGTCGTCGACGAACTTCGCGCTCACGTCGATGATCGGGACCGCGGGCGGCCCCACGAAACGTGCGGTCGACCCCGATTGCAGCTCGAGGCGCCGGCCGAGCAGATCGACGTGCCCGCGGCCGAGGTTCACCTCGCCGAACACGAGCACCGACTCGCCGGCCTCGATGTGAAAGCCGCGCTCGAGGCCGACCTCCAGCTCGGCGTCGCTACTCTTGAGCCAGAGATTCCGCGGCGCATCGACGGCGATGTGCGCGGTGAACGGCGGCTCGGCCTCGGGCTCGGCCGGCGCGCCGGCGCCCTGCCCTGGGGTCTTCTGGGCGGTCTTCTCGGCCACCTTCTGGCGCGCGGCCAGCAGGCGGCGCAGCTTGACCGCCTCGCCGCGGTCGATCGGCTGGCCGTCCGAGACCAGCACGATATCTTCGGGGCGCGCGAGCGGCTGGAGATCCCTCGGCTGCGCGGCGAGCTCCGCGTGAAGCTCGCCGATCTTCAGCGTGCCGTCGGCGCGGCCGTGCGCGGCGGTGGCCGTTGCCGACCCATCCAGCGACACCTGCGCCAGGAGCTCGCCCTGCGAGTAAATCGGAAAGCGGTTCACCTTCGCCGTGAGCTGCAGCGAATGCCCGTCGGCGGTGCGGCTCACCGAACCTTTGAGGTACGCGCGGCCCTCCCGCCCGCGCACGTCGAGCCCGTCGAGCACGATCGCATGCTCGTCGCCGTGCGCGACCAGGTGAATGCCCCGGTAGCCACCGTACCCGACCAGCGCGAGCGCGCCGTCGGTCCACTCGAGACGCCCGGAGATCGCGAGCGGCGCCGCCGATGAACGCGACGACAGCGAACCGATCGTCCCATGGGCGTGCGCCGCCAGCGTCAGATGCCCCGCGATTCGCCGGATCGGCGAGATCAGGCCCGACATCCAGGCGAGATCGAGCGCGTTGGCGTCGACCTTCACGTCGACCGGCGCGCGCGCGACGTCGGCCACGCGCGTGATCGCCGGGTAGCCGAGGTCCAGCCCCGCGCTGCCGCGCACGCGCGCGTTGCCCCCCGCCGCGGACGTCAGGTGCGCGTCGAACGCGGCCCGCCGATCGGCGTAAGTGAGCAGCGCCTGGATCGCGCCCGCCTCGATCGCGCGGGCGGAGGCTGGTCCCCCGCCGGAGCCCATCGCGGGAGTCCCGCTGCGCAGCGCGCGCAGCTGCGCGTTGGCGCGCACCGAGGGCGCGCGCAGGCTCCCGTCGATCGCCAGGTCGACGAGCGCTCGCGCGTGCAGCGCCTCGCCGACGCCGGTCTTTGCCCCCGGTGACCCGCTGGTCGTCGCCGCGAGGCCGTCGAGCGGCGTCTGCTTCAGATCGAGCGGGCCCGCACCGGCCCGCACGTGGATCGGCGCATTGACCAGCGCGGCGCGATCGGCGAGCCGCGCTGCCGGGAGCTCCGCGACCGCGTTCGCCCAGACGAGCAGGTGTTGCTTGCGCGACACCTGCGCCGCCAGGCGGACGTCGCGCGCACCCAGCGCGGCGTCGAGACGGACATCGGTCTCGGGGAAGCGTGGCCCGTGCGCGCCGAGCACGATCAGGTTCATCGAGCCGGTGGGCGCACGCACCGAGCCGCGCAGGTCCATCCGCACCGACGCCGTCCCCACCACGCCGCTCGGCCGCCGCGCTAGCGCCGCCAGCTCGGAGAGTGAAATGTGTCTGGAGATCGGCGCGCACCGCGAGCGGCGTCGACAGTCCAGTCGCGATGCGACGCGCTGCCGAAAAGCGTGCGCAGCGCGACCGGGGTCTCGACACTGAGCGTGCCGGTCGCGAGCTCGCGGGAGGCGCCACCGCGGCCGCCGAGGCGCAGCGCCGCGCGCACCGGCCGCTCGCCGCCGCCGCTGGCGTCGACGACAACGTCGCCAATCGCTTGCTTGCGAGCGCGCAATCCGCCGGTCTCGGCGTGCAGCGCGATCGTCGGGTCGCCGGCGGTTCCCGCCAGGTGCAGAGTGGCGGCGAAGCGCCCGGCCAGCGACGGCTCGCCGTCGCCCGCCACCGCGCCCGCGGTCTGCGCCGCGGAGAACACCTCGGCCAGGTCGGATGCTTCGATGCGGAGATCCGCCGCCACCGGCTCGCGCGGATCGCGCACCGGCCAGCGCGTGGGCGCATCGATCGTCCCGCGCACCGACGCGCCCAACCCCGACGCCGCGATCGTCGCGCGCGCCCGATCGCTCGCGTAGCGGCCGTCGATCGCCAGCACGAGCCCGCGATAGCGTCCGACGCGCCCCCTGGCGAGGGCGACGTGCGCGGTGAGCTCCGGGCGCGCCTTCGTACCCGAGACGTCCGCCCGCAGGTCGAGCGTGCCCTCCAGCACCGGTATGCTCGCCGGCAGCAGCGTCCGCGGCAGCGCCGCGAGATCCAGGTGCGAGAGGTCCAGACGCGCGGTCAGCTTTTGCTCGCGCGCGTCGATGTCGGCGCTCAGGCGCTGGGCTCCATTGCGCAGATCCAGGCCGCTCACCGTCACGCGGCCCGCACCGAACGCGAGCCGCACCGGCCCCTGCTGCGTCCAGCGCGCGCCGCCGCTGGCCAGCGAGAACGACTCGACAGTCGCGGCGCGCCGATCGCGCGTCCAGCGCCCGCGCAGCGACAGCGCCAGCGGCGTGCCGCCACCGATCGCGAGATCGGCCGCGATCGCGCGGTGCTGCGAGCGCAGATCCAGACGCACGTCGCTGAGCGAACGCCCAACGGCCACTGCTGTCGCGCTGCGCACGTGCGCCTCGGCGATCGCGGGCCGCCGCAGGTCGGGGACGTGCACCGCGAAGGAGAGCTCGCGCGCGCCTTGTCCCGCGACGTCGAGGGCCGCGAACCGGCCGCGCGCGTCGATCGCGGGCGCCTCCTGCGAGCCGCCGATGTGCAGCGCCACGTCGCCGCGCCCCGCGATCGGGAACGCTGCTCCCTTCTCGGCGCTCGCCAGGCTGCGCGCGGTCAGCGCCAGATCGGCGGCGCGGATCTGGAAGTCGCCATCGAGCCGGCCGCGATCCGACGTGCCGCTGCCCGCGATGGTCAGCCCCGGCAGCTCGAGCGCGAATGGACGCACATCGATGCGCCCGCCCGCGGCGCGCACCGATACCGAGAGCGGCCCGACCGCCGCGCCGTCGAGCCGGCCCGCCGGCATCTCCAGCGACAGCGCGCCCTCGAGCCGTTCGAGATCCGGGCCGCCCCCGTCGGCATGAAGTGTGAACGCGAGCCGCGATCGCGGCAGGATCGCGACGACCGCGCCCAGATCGACATCGTGCCCTTCGACGACCACCGACCGCGCGCGCCGGTGCTCGAGGTCGACGGTCCCGCGCGCCGCGACTCGCCCGCCGGCAGCGGCGACATCGGCCCGCACCGCGACAGCGGCGCCGGCGCGCGACAGATCCGCCGTCAGCTCGACCGGCGCCTGGACGCGCAGGCCAGGGAAGAGCGCGTCGAGCAGGCGCGGTACCGCGCGCAGCGTCTCGACGTGAACCACCGCATTGCCGTCCGACGCGAGGCGGGCGCTGGCCTCGAGAGACGAGTCACCGAGCGCCACCCGCAGCTGCGCGTCGGTGCTCCCGGGCGCCGCGGCCTGGGCGCCGGCATGAAACGAGAGCGGCGCCGCGAACGGCGCGACGACGCGCGCGCGCCCGTCGACACCAGCGTCGAGCGGCCCTCCTCCCGCGCCCCCGAACCGACCCGACGCGTGCGCCGCGATTTCCAGATCTTCGAGGCGCACGTGCCGCGGCTCGGCTCCGGGGACGAGGGCGCGATAGTCGATCACGCCGCCCGCGAGCTCGAGCTCACCGACATCGACCGCGAGCCCACTGCCCTGCTGCTCGGTACCGGGCGCCGGAGCTGCCGGCGCGGGCCGCCGCGACGCCAGCGCGCGCGCCAGGTTCGAGCCGCGGCGGTCGTCGCGCAGGCGCAGCTCCGGCTCGACGATCGAGACGCGCGACAGATCGATCCGCCGGCGCAACAGCCCGAGCGGCGAGAAGGCGACGTCGAGCTCGCGCACGCGCGCGACCAGCTCGCCTTCGGGATCGCGCAGCTCGACGCCCGCGAGCCGCAGGCGGTTGGTGCCGGAAGCGCAGCCGCTCGACGGCGAGGTGGCCGGCAATCGCGCCGTCGATCTGCCCCACCGCCACGCGCCGGAGCAACTCGCCACCCCAGGGCGTGTGCAGGAACAGCACGCCGCCGCCGACCAGCAGCGCCAGCGCGGCGACCACCACGCGCACCACGCGACCAACCGTGCGCAAGCGGCGGCGCATCAGAACGCCTCACCGATCGAGATGTGCAGCACGCACAGGTTGTCGGGCACGACCGTCGCCGCGTGCGATCCGCCGAGGCCGAAGCAGCTGTCGTCGACCGCGTAAGGCAGCTCGATGATCCGGCCGGTCGGATCGACGGCGAACAGCTGCGGCGGCGTGCCGAACGGCAGCCGGCGCGCGAAGTCGACACGGATGGGCCCGATCGGCGTGCGGTAGCGCAGGCCGACGCCGACCGCATACATCATGTGCCCGAACGTCGCGGCGTCGAACGTGCCGCGTGTGACCTGGCCGACGTCCATGAACACCGCCAGGTTCAGGTGCTCGCTGATCGCGTAGCGCATCTCGACGCTGCCCTCGAACAGGCCGTCGCCGCCGATCGGCAGCGTGAACAGCGCCGGGTTGGGGTTCGCGGTCGTCGGCGGCTGCGACGTGAGCAGCAGCGGCGACAGGCGCTGCTCGTTGAAGCCGCGCATCGAGAACGCGCCGCCCGAATAGAATCGTGTCACCACCGCGCTGTCGTCGGGGTTGCCCGACGACGGCATCAGCTCGCCGAAGCGCACGCGCGCGGCGAGCGTGAAGCCGCCCGAGCGATCGTCGTCCTGGCCGAAGGTCAGGTAGCCGCGCAGCTCGGGCAGCACGCGCAGGTAGGTGAAGTTGCCGCCCAGCGGGCCGCCGCCCTGCTGCAGCGACAGGCCGGCGTAGTAACCGCGCCGCGGCTCGAGCGGGTTGTCGCGCCGATCCCAGACGAGGATCTCTTCCAGGTACGAGAGCCAGACCACGCAGCTCTGCGTGGTGGTCGTGCAACCGAGCGTGAGCGGCGCCACCAGCACGCCGGCGCCGGGTGGCCCGGTCAGGCGATCGACCTCGACGTGATACGAGGGGTGGATCTCCAGCGCCGCGCGCGGCTTCCAGACGATGCCGTTGCCCAGGCGCGCCGCCGTCGCGTCGTAGGTCTGCTCCAGCGTGTGCTCCAGCTCGAGGCGGCTCAGGAAGCGCAGCGACGCGTGGCCGAACAGGCGCGGCTGCTCGAGCTCGCCGCGCAGGCGCGCGATCGGCCCGTTGCGCGTGGTCGACGACGCCCGGACGAAATCGTACGACGCTGGGCAGGAACGCCCACCCCGCCTCGCCGTGCAGGGTCAGCCGGCGCATGCCGCCCAGGAAGTTGCGATTGCTCCACTCGGCGATGAAGCGCCCCTCGTTGCGGATCTGATCGATGCGCAGGCCGCCGCCGAAGCTGAGCGTGTGCAGCGGCGCCTCGCTGGTGGTGACCTTGACCGGCACGCGCGCGGTCGCGGGATCGGGCGTGCCCGGCTCGACGCGCACCGCGCCGAGCACGCCCATGCCGATCAGGCGCCGCTGCGCCTCGACCAGCGCGTCGCCCGAGAAGACGTCGTCGGGCGCGATGGCCAGTCGCACCTCCTCGCGGATCCAGTCGGGCGAGATCGCCTTGCCGCCCCCGGTGTCGATCTGCAGCTCGCCGAAGCGATAGCGCAGTCCCGCGCGCACCGCGACGTCGAGCGATGCCTGCTGCGTCGCCACGTCGACCAACGCCTGGCCGTCGACCGCGACCTGGGCATAGCCGCGGTTGTGCAGGCGATCGTGCAGGCCGCTCTTCAGCGACGTCCAGCCGTGCTCGGTGAACGGCTGCCCGGCGGCGATCGGCGGCTTTTCCAGCGCCGCCTTCCGATCGACCTCGGGCAGGCCGTCGAGCCCGGTGATCTCGACGGCGTGCACCCGCGTGGGCTGGCCCTCGTCGACCTCGACCTCGAGCGCGACGGCGTCGTGCGCGCGCGGCGTGACGTTGCTGCGCACGATGCGCGCCTGGTAATAGCCGTGGCTCTCGTAGAAGCGGACGATCCGGCGCAGGTCGGCGTCCCAGAGCGCGTCGTCGAAGTAGCGCTTGGTCGCGAACGGCCACCAGCCGGTGGAGGTGGTCGCGATCTGCTTCTCGATGTCGCCCGACGACAACGCGTGAGTGCCCTTGATGTCGAGGCCGCGCACCACCGGCCGGCTCGACGGCGGGCGTGATGCGCACCCCAGGACCATGAGACTCACGAGAAATCGAGCAAGCGAGACAGACGATCGCGCTCCCGCGGCTCGGAACGCGGAGCGGCGCTGGCGATGCGGCCCGTTCCTGTAGGGTCGCCACTGTCTCCGGCAATCTGGTCACGATCGGCGCGATGAGAAAGGGCTCCAGCACCGCGGCGCTGCGTCGGCATTTCTGCCTGCCCGACGGCATCAGCTTCCCAGGGGCGTGTGAACGGGCACACTGGATCCGGAAGGAGGAGTCGCATGCTGGCACCTACGGTCCTGGTCCTGATCGCGACTCTGCTCCTCGCCGCGTGCAGCGCCTCGCCCCAGGCCACCGGCATCGACGGCGCCGTCGGCACGGGGGGCACTCCTGGCGCGGGGGGCGGGAGCGCTCTCGTCGATGCGGCTGTCGACACCGGCGACGTCGCCCCGGCGGGCTGGCGGCTGGTCTGGAGCGACGAGTTCGAGGGGCCCGCCGGGACCGCCGTCGACGCCACCAAGTGGAAGTTCGATCTCGGCAACAACAACGGCTGGGGCAACGCCGAGCTCGAGGACTACACCGACCGCACGCAGAACGCCGCGCTCGACGGCAACGGAAATCTGGTGATCACCGCGCGCAAGGAAGCGCTGGGCGGCCAGATGTACACCTCGGCGCGCCTCTTGACCCAGGGCAAGGCGAGCTGGACCTACGGCCGCTTCGAGGCGCGCATCCAGATCCCCAAGGGCCAGGGCATCTGGCCGGCGTTCTGGATGCTCGGCGACAACATCGGCACCGCCGGGTGGCCCACCTGCGGCGAGGTCGACATCATGGAGAACATCGGCCGCGAGCCGGCCCTGGTCCACGGCACCATGCACGGCCCCGGCTACTCGGGCGGCAACGGCATCGGCGGCCCGGCGTCGCTGCCCGGCAACGCCGCCTTCGCCGACGCCTCTCACGTCTACGCCGTCGAGTGGGAGATGAACAGCATCCGCTGGTCGATCGACGGCGCGCAGTACTTCGCGACCACGCCGGCCAGCATCCCGGCCGGCACGACCTGGGTCTACGACCACCCCTTCTTCATCATCATGAACGTCGCCGTCGGGGGCGGGTGGCCCGGCAACCCCGACGGCACGACGGTCTTCCCGCAGACGATGGTCGTCGACTACGTGCGCGTCTACCAGCGCTGAGGCGCGACCACCGCCGCCGCTACATCGTGAGCACCGCGCGGAAGCGCACGCGGTTCTCCATCATCTTCGCGAACGCCTCCTCGGCCTGCTCCAGCTTGAACGTCTCGATGCGCGGGCGCACGCCGGTGAGCGCGCTGAACGCCATCGTCTCCTCCGAGTCGATCGACGTGCCGCTCGGCCAGCCGGCGATGGTCTTGCCGCTGAGCAGCGGGAACGCGGAGATGCGCATCGGCTCGAAGGGGGCCGCGACGATCAGCAGCTTGCCGCGCGGCTTGAGCCCGTCGAGCGTGCTGGCGATCGCGTCGTTGTTCGGCGCGGTCGCCAGCACCAGATCGGCGCCGCCGAGCTTCTGCAGCCCCTCGGCGGCCGCGACCTTGTCGCGTGTCGACGTACTCGTGCGCGCCGAGCTCGCGCGCCAGCGCCTCCTTGTCGGCGCCGCGCGAGATCGCGACGGTGCGAAAGCCCATCTGGCGCGCGAACTGGATCGCGAGGTGACCGAGGCCGCCGATCCCCTGCACCGCGACGGTGTCGCCGGCGCGCGCGCCGCTGTTGCGCAGCGAGTTGTAGGTGGTGATGCCGGCGCACAGCAGCGGGCCGGCGTCGACCGCGTCGAGCTTGTCCGGGATGCGCGCCACCGCCTCCTGCGGCACGACCACGTACTCGGCGTAGCCGCCGTCGTAGCTGATGCCGGTGACCTGCGCCTTCTCGCAGTTGATGAACTGGCCGTGGCGGCAGGCGTTGCACTCGAAGCAGTGCCCGCCGTGCCAGCCGACGCCGACGCGCTCGCCGGTCTTCCAATTGGCGACCTTGCTGCCGACGGCGTCGACGCGCCCGGCGATCTCGTGGCCGGGGATGCGCGGCAGCGTCAGGCCGGGATACGCCCCCGACTTCACGAAGGCATCGCTGTGGCAGATGCCGCACGCCTCGACCTTGATGCGCACCTGGTTCGGCGCCGGCTCGGGGATCTCGCGCTCGACCGGCTCGAACGCGCCGCCGGCCTTGGAAATCTGCACCGCCCTCATCTTCGCCATGGTCGATCCTCCTGTTCGCAACACCTCGTCCGCGAGGCGCGGGGTCTATAGCGCGCAGCGGCGAGGGCCGCAACAGGGAGAGGGATCGGACCCGATCAGCTCTTGCGCGTGTTCGCTGGCGTACGGCAGGTGGCGCAGGTGCCGTACAGCTCGTGCCGGTGCCGGTTCATGGTGAAACCGTGCGCGGCGGCGATCTCGTCTTGCAGCCGCTCGACCTCGGGGTTCACGAACTCGACGATGCGGCCGCAGCGCTCGCAGATCAGGTGATCGTGGTGCGAGCGCCCCACCGCCACCTCGAACACCGTGCCCTTGGCGTCGCCGAACCGGCGCGCGTGGGCGATGCCGGCCTCTTCGAGCAGCTTCATGGTCCGGTACACGGTGGCGAAGCTGACGCCGGCGTGCTGCCGGCGCGCGATCTCGAACAGCGACTGGAGATCCAGGTGCGCCGACGTCCCCAGGAACACGTCGACGATCGCTTCGCGCGTCCGCGACGAGTTCAGACGGCGCGCGGCAACGAAATCTCGCCAGCGGGTCCGTGGATCTTCGGGCGCACCAGATCTCGAGCGGACCTTTGATTGGCTCGGACGGGGACCCATGAACCCGAAGACTTTGGGACGTAGGTTCGCCAAAGTCAACGGACCCGGTCGCGGGCACAAGCGGCGGTGGACCGTTCTCACAACTCCAGACGGGGACCGGCTCATGAAGGCGGGCCGTGTTTCAGCTTCAGTTGCACCGTGCGGCGGGTGATCCCCAGGCGGCGCGCCGTCTCCGAGACGTTCCCCTCGCAGTCGGCCAGGATGCGCTGCAGGTGGTCCCACTGGACGCGGGCCAGCGTCAGCGTCGACGCCCGCGTCGGCGGCGTCCTCCGCGAGCCGATGAGCGCGTTCGACAGGTCGGCCGCGCTGACCGGCTTCGCCAGATAGAAATGCGCCCCCTGCCCCATCGCGTCCAGCGCGGTCTCGACGGTCCCGCGCCGCACCATGGCCACGATGCGCACGTCGGTGAGCTGGCGGCGCACCTCGGCGATGAGGTCGAGCCCGCGCCCGCGCCGCGCGTTGACGTCGATGGCGGCGTATCTGAACAGGCGGCTCCGCGCGAGCTGGGCGGTCCGCGGCGCCGCCGGCGCGCAAATCACCTCGTGCCCGAGACGCCGCAAACCGCGGGCGAGGTTCTCGCGCCCCTCGCGATCGTCGTCGGCCAGCAGGATCTCGCCTCCGGTCATTGAGCGGCTCTTCCCGAACCGCGCGCTGGGTTCGATCTCATCGTCGTCGTCGAAGTCGGAATCGAATTCGTAAGCTTCTGCGTCCGCCGCTTCGTGCGCTGTTTGGAGCTCCGGCGGCATCCCGCCGAACGGCGCGGGCCTCATCAGCCATAGTGGTTACGATAATTGAAATTCATAGTCAATATCAATACGGTCCCGCCTGGCCGATCCCGACGCGGCGTCCATCGCTACGGTATAAAGCCCGCCCATGGATCTCGGGCTCGCCAACAAGATCGCGCTCGTCACCGGCGCGAGCCGCGGCATCGGACGGGCCATCGCCCTCGCGCTGGCCGGCGAAGGCGCGCGTGTCGTGATGTGCGCGCGCGGCACCGACGCCCTGGACGCGGCGGTGCGCGACGCGCGCGAGCACGGCGGCAGCGAACAGGTGGCGCTGGGCGTCACCGCCGACGTCACCACCGCGAGCGGGGCCGCGGCGCTGGTCGACGCGGCGGTGGGCCGATACGGCGGGATCGACATCGTGGTCAACAACGTCGGCGGCTCGGGCGCACGGGACTTTGCCGCCACCGACGAGGACGATTTGAGATCGATCCTCGATCGCAATCTCTTTCCCGCGTTGCGCGTGTCCCGCGCCGCCCTGCCCCACCTGCACGCGCGCGGCGGCGGCGTCATCGTCATGATCGCGTCGATCTACGGCCGCGAGGCGGGCGGCGGCCCCAGCTACAACGCCGCCAAGGCCGCCGAGATCAGCCTGGCCAAGGCGATGGCGCGCGACCTGGCGCCGCAGGGCGTGCGCGTGCTCAGCGTGGCGCCCGGGTCGGTGCTGTTCCCGGGCGGCGGCTGGGACCGCCGCCAGCAGGCCGACCCGGCCGGCATCGCCGCCTTCGTCGCGCGCGAGATCCCGTTCGGCCGCTTCGGGCGCCCCGAGGAGATCGGCGACGTGGTGGCGTTCCTGTGCTCGCCGCGCGCGGGGTGGATCACCGGGGCGTGCATCCCGGTCGACGGCGGGCAGTCGCGGGCCTTCTGATGGCGAGCGAGAACCCGCTCCGGCGCCTGTTTCGCTACGCGCGCGAGTACCGCCGCGACGTGGTCTCGGCGACGATCTACTCCGTCCTCAACAAGTTCTTCGACATCCTGCCCGAAGTGCTGATCGGCATCGCCGTCGACGTCGTGGTCAACCGCAAGGCTTCGTTTCTCGCGCGCGCCGGCCTCATCGAGCCGCACGCGCAGATCGTCGGGCTCGCGCTCGCGACCGTGCTGATCTGGGTCGGCGAGTCGCTGTTCCAGTACCTCTACGACGTGCGCTGGCGAAACCTCGCGCAGAACCTCCAGCACGCGCTGCGCATGGACGCGTACGACCACATCCAGCGCCTGGATCTGTCGTGGTTCGAGAGCCGGCGCACCGGCGCCCTGATGTCGGTGCTCAACGACGACATCAACCAGATGGAGCGCTTCCTGAACGGCGGCGCCAACGATCTGATTCAGATCGCGACCAGCTCGGTCCTCATTGGCGCGGTCTTCTTCGCGCTGACCGCGAAGATCGCGGTGCTGGCGCTGCTGCCGGTGCCGCTGATCATCGGCGGCGCGTTCTGGTTCCAGCGCCGGCTCGCGCCGCGCTACGCCGAGGTGCGCGAGCGCGCCGGCAACCTGAACGCGCGGCTCAACAACAACCTGCTCGGCATCGCCACCATCAAGGCGTACACCGCCGAGGCGTTCGAGGCCGGCCACGTCCGCGAGGCGTCCGACGCCTACCGCACGGCCAACCGCGACGCGATCCGGTTCTCCGCGGCGATCACGCCCATCATCCGCATGGCGATCCTTGCCGGCTTCACGGTGACGCTGCTCTACGGCGGCTTCCTGGCGCTGCGCGGAGCGATCGGCGTCGGCAGCTACTCGGTGCTGGTCTACCTGACGCAGCGGCTGCTCTGGCCGATGACCCGCCTCGCCGACATGACCGACCTCTATCAGCGCTCGATGGCGTCGATCCAGCGCGTGATGGACCTGGTGCAGGCGCCGATCGCGATCGCCGACGGGGACGTCGCGCTGCCCCTCGGCGGCGTGCGCGGCGCGCTGGTCTTCGACGACGTGCGCTTCGCCTACGACACGCGTCCGACGCTGGAGCAGATCTCGCTCGACATCGCGGCTGGCACGACCGTGGCCTTCGTGGGCAGCACGGGCAGCGGCAAGAGCACGCTGGTCAAGCTGCTGCTGCGCTTCTACGAGCCGCGCACCGGCGCCATCCGGCTCGACGGCCAGCCGATCCAGCAGTTTCGCCTGCGCGACCTGCGGCGCGCGATCGGCTACGTCGCGCAGGATCCGTTCCTGGCCGACGTCACCGTCGCCGAGAACATCGCCTACGGCGTGCCCGAGGCGACGCGCGCGGCGGTGGTCGCCGCCGCGATCGCCGCCGAGGCCGACGAGTTCATCCGGGCGCTGCCGCAGGGCTACGACACGCCGGTCGGCGAGCGCGGCCAGAAGCTGTCGGGCGGCCAGCGCCAGCGGGTCGCGCTGGCGCGCGCGCTGCTGAAGAACCCGCCGATCCTGATCCTCGACGAGGCCACCAGCGCCGTCGACAACGAGACCGAGGCGGCGATCCAGCGCTCGCTCGAGCGCGTCGTCGTCGGGCGCACCAGCCTCATCATCGCCCACCGCCTGTCGACCGTGCGGCACGCCGACGTGATCTACGTGCTCGAGGACGGGCGCATCGTCGAGAAGGGCACGCACGAGACCCTGGTCGCCGCGCGCGGCCAGTACGCGGCGCTCTGGAGGTTGCAGACCGGCGAGCGCGACCCCGAGCCGCTACCTTCCGTGGAGCAGCGGCAGGGCCTATAGTCGAGCCGTGCTGGGACTGCACGAATTGCACGGTGAGCTGCTCCTCCGGATCCTGCTCGGGACCCTGCTGGGCGGAGTGATCGGCTTCGAGCGCGATCTGCACGGGCGCCCGGCGGGCCTGCGAACGCACTCGATCGTCGCGCTGGCATCGGCGACGTTCATGGTCGTGTCGACGCAGTTCACCTACTGGCAGCACTACAAGGAAAGCGACCTCGTACGTGTCGATACTTCGCGGATCGCGGCGTCCGTCGTCTCCGGCATCGGCTTCCTGGGCGCGGGCGCGATCTTGCGCACCGGGATCACGATCCGTGGCCTCACCACCGCCGCCGGCCTGTGGCTGGTGTCGGCGATCGGCATGGCGGCGGGGGGCGGCATGTACGTCGTCGCGGCGTTCGCTACCCTGCTCGGGCTGGTGACGCTGACGCTGCTGCGCCGTCTCGAGGACCGCGGCGAGCCGATCGCCCGCCAGCGCATCAGCGTGCTCCTAGACGAGAAGAGCTTGCCGATCGGGACCATCACCGAGGCGCTCGGCCGTCAGGGCGCGGTGCTGACCCAGGAGATCTACGAAGGCCCCATGGATGACGGCAGCGTGCGCATCACCTTCGAGGTGCGCTCACCCGGTCCGGTGCACAGTCACGACCTGGCGCGCGCGCTCGATGGCCTGGCCGGCATCAAGCACATGCGCATCGAGAAATTGTAACTTCAGCCGAGCTGCTTCAGGATCGTCGCCGCGTCGCTGACCTCGAACTTGCCGGGCTCCTCGACGTTCAGCTGCTTGACCACGCCGTCGTCGGCCAGCAGCGAGAAGCGGCGGAAGCGCGTGCCCATCCCGGACTTGGTCAGGTCGACGGCCAGGCCCAGCTTGTTGGCGAAGTCGGCGTTGCCGTCGCCGAGCATGCGCACCTTGCCGATCGCGCCCTGCTCCTTGCCCCAGGCCGCCATCACGTAGCCGTCGTTCACCGACACGCACCAGACCTCGTCGACGCCGCGGCCCTTGAGCGCGTCGAGGCTGGCCACGTAACCCGGCACGTGCTTCGCCGAGCAAGTCGGCGTGTAGGCGCCGGGCAGTCCGAAGATCACCACGCGCTTGCCCTTTGCCGCCGCGGCGACGCTGATCGGCTTGGGCGGAACAGGACACGCCTCGCCGAACTCGACCGTCTCCATCAGGTTCGCATCGGGGAGCGACTCACCAATCTTGATCATGGGCGCATCCTGAAAGCTTCGGATGGAAAGTTCAAGCCGCTTTCGCGCGCCTATAATCTCGGAGATGCACGATCTCCGAGGAGCGCGACGACACCTCGTGCTCCTGACGCTGCTGCTGAGCGCATCGGGGCCGCTCGCCTGCCGGCAGACGCCGGAGCAGCGGCTGGTGCGCGAGTTCGCGGGGGCGTACCCCACGGAGGCGCACCCGACGGGACGGGTGCGCACGTTCGAGATCGTCGCCGCCGAGACCGAGCTGCCGCCGCTGGACGGCGATCGGCTGCGTGTCTGGGCCTACAACGGCCAGGTGCCGGGCCCCACGCTGCGCGTCCGGCTGGGCGACACCGTGCACGTCCATTTCGTGAACCACCTGCCGCAACCGACGACGATCCACTGGCACGGGGTGCGTCTGCCCAACGCCATGGACGGCGTCCCCAACCTGACCCAGCCGCCGGTCGCCCCCGGCGAGTCGTTCGACTACCAGTTCACGCCCAAGGACGCCGGGACGTTCTGGTTCCACCCCCACGTGCGCTCGAGCGAGCAGGTCGAGCGAGGCCTCTACGGCGTGCTGATCGTCGAGGACGCCGAGCCCCCGCCCTACTCCCAGGATCTGCTGTGGGTGCTCGACGACTGGTTGCTCGACGAGCACGGCCAGATCTTCCCCGAGTTCAACACCCGCCACGATCTGGCGCACGACGGCCGCTGGGGTCGCGTGATCACGGTCAACGGGCACCCGGCGGAGCGGCTGGCGTTGCGCGCCGGCGAGCGCGTGCGCCTGCGTCTGGTCGACACCGCGAACGGCCGCGTGTTCAAACCCGACTTCGGCGCGCTCGAGGTCCAGATCATCGCGGTCGACGGCCTTTATCTGCGCCACCCGATCCCGTACCGCGGCTTCGAGCTCGCGCCCGGCAATCGCCTGGATCTGGACATCACCGCGCCGTCGGCCAGCAGCGGCGCGTTCGTGGTCACCGATCGCTTCTATCCGCCGATGCCGCACGACCTCGGCACCGTGGTCATCGATGACATCGCACCACCCGCGCAGGCCTTCCCATCGCCCGCGCGCGCCCACGTGCCGGTCTGGAGCGAGGGGCTCGCGGTTCCGGTGACCAAGCAGTTCCGCCTCAACGCGCGCCAGGGCGGCGAGTACGGCATCGAGTGGACCATCAACGAGCAGGCGTTTCACCACGATGACGGCGCGCACGAGGCAGCCGGCCATGGAGCGCACGCCGGACACGCCATGCCGCCGCCGGCCCTGACGATGCGCCAGGGCTCGTTCCATCGGCTGCAGTTCGTCAATGAATCGTACCGGCTGCATCCGATCCACCTGCACGGGATGTTCTTCCGGCTGCTGGCGCGCAACGGCACACCCGTCGACGAGCCGTTTTTTCGCGACACCGTGCTCGTACATTCGCGCGAGACGATCGACATCGGCGTCATTCCCCAGGACGCCGGCCTGTGGATGATGCACTGTCATATCCTCGAGCACGCCGAGGCCGGCATGATGACGACGCTGCAGGTCCAGGGAACGCGGGCCGGAGAGTGAAGCGCCAGGACGCCAAGACGCCAGGGTCCGGATTTCAAATCGTCCGGGTGCTTTTCATCTGGCCGGCTTCGACGGACGTCAATCGCCGGCGCCGAACAGGGCCGTGAAATCGCCGATGCCGGGAATGGGAAGCACGGCGAGCGTGGCGCGCTGCCGGCTGACCCAATCGGTGGTATCGACGGAGAAGGCGCCGCGCGAGCGCACCGCCAGCTCGAGCGCGAGGCCCGGGCGGCGCCGCATCGGCCCCCCGGTCAACGCCGCGACCAGCCCCGCCGCGGAGATCGGCGCGCCGCCGAGGTAGCGCTGCTCTGGCTGGAAACGCGACGTGGCCGACGACCACCAGGCGCGGATCGCCGGACCGTTGGGCAACGGAAGCTGCGCCTCCGCAATCGTGGCGCGCGGCCGAGCCGCATCGCCGCCACCGAGGTCGTCGGCGTCCTCATCGGCAGGCGCGCGGCGCGCGTACGCGCCCTCGATCGCCAAGCCGGTGATCGCCGAGAACGCCTCGGCGGCGACGCGCGCGGCGGCCAGATCCTGGTCGACCCTATCGATGACCTCCAGGCACAGCTCGGCAGCGCGACGCCGGCCCGAGAAACTGAGCGCGAACAACGCCGACCGTCGCGAGCCGGGCGACTGCAGCGCCCGCTCGACCGCGGCGTGCTCGGCGGCGCCGCCGAGCGTGGCGAGCGCGATCAGGTCGTCTGCGCCTGGCTCCGGTCCGGTCGCCGCCGCCACACAGGCGTCCCACGCATCGACCAGGCCGACGCACAGGCCGGGGCGGATCGCGGCGGAGACGACCGCCGGGTCGCTCGCGCGCAGATGGCGCTCGAGCAATTCGGCCCAGGGCGTCAGCTCACCGCTCAGACCCCGCAGCGTTCCGCTGATCAGCGCCGCGTCATCGCTCGCGAGCCAGCGCCGGATATCGCCGGACCCTTCGAACCACCGGGTCAACGTCCGCGCGGCCTCGGCGCGCGCTTCCGGCGGCAGGCTGGGCAGCGCTTGCACCAGACGATCGCTGGCCGCGTGCGACGGAGCCAGAGCCAGCGCGCGCGACAGCTCACGCCGCCTCGGCGCCTCTGCGGCGGCGAACGCGCCGACGACGGCGTCGTCGAAGTCACCGTCCTCCGATGCCAGCAGGCACCAGGCGGCGGCAAAGGCCGTCGGCGGATCCTCGTGGTCGAGCGCCGGCACCAGCACGTCCTCGGCGACCGGCCGGCCGCCGACCACCAGCGCATCCAGGTGCGCGCGCAGCCGCTCCTCCGGACCCTCTTGCACCTCCGCGGCGGTGTAGTTCGCCGCGTACAGCGCCACCTCCCAGCGCGTGCGGCAGAACCCCGCCTCATCGAGGTGCTCGACCGCGACGTCGCGGGAAAACGGGCGCGACTCGGGTGCCGCCTCCGGCACCGGCGGCTCGGGCCCCGACGGTTCGAGCGATTCGATCGCCGTCGGCAGCGGCGTGGCAGCGCTCCCGCCAGGCGTGATCGACCCGTCGACGACGCGCCCCAGCTCGCGCGCCAGCGCCGAGAGGTCCTCGCACGCCGCCGCGTCGACTTCCGGCACCACCTCGTCGCCACCGGGAGCGAGACATCGACCGACCTTCTCGAGCGCCCTGACCAGCTGCGAGACATCGACGCCCGCTCCGGCGTAGGCCCGCATGACCGACCGCGTGATCGAGGCGAGCCCCGCCGTCAGCGACGGAGAAAGCCCGCGGTGGCGGCTGGCGGCGGCCAGGATCTCGTCGATCGCCGGCGGAATGGACAGCGTCGGCATCGCGCGCGATCAGTCGCCTGACTTGGCCAGGGTCACGGTCATCGGTTCCGACACGCGATCGCCACCTAGCCCTCTGTCCTGGGCGGCGCGGCCAGGACGCGTACCGCCGCCCGCGTGACGCCGTCACAGCCCGCCCACACCAGGGCCTCGGGCGCCGGCGCGTAGCCGCGCGCGAAACCCGCGACCGCCTGCGCCACCATGACGCCGCCGATCGCCGATCCGAGCTCGCCCACGCAATCTGCCGCGTGCGAAATCCGCGCGCCCGCGCCCAGCTCGCGCGCCAGCCGCACGCTGGCCGTGCCCCATTCGACCGCGCGATAGGCCTCGCCGTTCAGGTTGCACAGGATCCAGCGGGGCGCGTGGGCGGCACCGCCCGCGAGCGCCGCCCGCAGAGCGTGCGTCAACCCGCGACCGCTGCTCTCCCGGTCGCCGCTGCTGGTCTGGGGCTCGGCACCGGTACCCACCTCACCGAGCGTCGCCAGCACGCGCACGCGCCGCCGGTTCGCGTCCGCCACCCCCTCGAGCACCAGCACGGTCGCCCCCTCGCCCGGGATCATCCCCGCGCTGGAACGCGGGCTCTTGACCCGATGAGCTCGATCGAGCAGCGCCAGGCGATCCCGATCGATGAACGTGTCGGCGCCCACGACGACGGCGCGCGCGATCGACCCGCTCCGGATCGCCTCCGCCGCGTCAGCGAGGATCGCCAGCGATCCAGCGCCACCCTGGGCGCGCACGGCGGCAATCGCAGCCGACCGATCGCCGAGACGATCCAGCAGCGCCGGTCCCAGCGACTTTGCGAGGCCCCACGACGCGGTCACCGCATCCTCCTCGGGAAGCGCCAGGAACCACGCCGACGGCGCCGGTTCGCGATCGCCGTCGCCGGGCGGCTCGCGCAGCACGTCGCGCGCCGCGCGTAACGCGAGCTCGAAGATCCGCGCCGCCCCCACCACCGACGGCGGCAACAGCGACGCTGCGGTCTCGGGCGCGCTCACCCCGATGGGCGTCGCCGCGCCGATGCCGGTGACCGCGATGGCTCCCCTTCTGGTCATTTGTTCCTCCCCGTTATCGTCCACCCGCCGCCCCAGTTGCGTCGCCACACGGACCGCGCGCATCTAAACGCAACTGCGCCCGGACTGCGACTCGGGACTACTCCCGATTCTTGGCTTCGGTCATCAGGCGGCGCCACTCGCGCGTCGGATCGTCGTCGGGATCGGGCGTCTCCTGCGGCGGGCGCAGCGCCTCGGGCACGTGGCGCAGGTTGACGCGGATGCGGGTCCAGGTCGACGACCGGCCGCGCATCGAATCGACCAGCACGTCGTCGACCGCCAGGTGGCCGGCCGCCTCGGCATGGCGCGCCTTCCAGCGCGCCAGCCCTTCCAGCGCCGCCTCCTTGCTCGGGGAGTTCGCGATCGTGATGAGCGGCATCTTGCTCGCGCGCCGGCCGCCGTTGGCGCTCGCGCGCCGGCGCGACCGTCGGCTGCCGCGCGCGGCTTGCGTGCGCGCGACGGCGCGACACGCGGAGCCTCGCCCTCCATCTTGCGAAAGTGCGGCGGCCAGGGCGCGTCGCCCAGCCCCGCCGCCTCGTCGCGCGCCGCCAGCTCGAGCAACCCGTCGAGCGACCCCGCGCTGCGCGTCCATCTCCGCGTGCGGGTCGCCGCGCGACGCGAACCGCGCCGGCATGGTGGCGACGGTGAAGTCGGCCGGATCGCAGGCCGCGACCTCGTCCCACGCCAGCGGCGCCGAGACGCGCGCGTCGGGCAGCGGCCGCACCGAGTACGCCGACGCGGTCGTGCGGTCCTTGGCGTTCTGGTTGTAGTCGAGGAACACGCCGTGCCGCTCCTCCTTCCACCAGCGCGACGTCGCGATCGCCGGCGCGCGCCGCTCGATCTCGCGCGACAGCGCCAGCGCCGCGCGCCGGACCTCGGTGAACGTCCAGCGCGCGAAGATGCGCGCGTTGATGTGCATCCCGCGCGAGCCGCTGGTCTTCACGAACCCGCGCAGGCCGACCTCCTCGAGCAACACCTTCACCTCGAGCGCCACGCGCCGCACGTCGTCCCAGCCGACGCCCGGACCGGGATCGAGGTCGACGCGCAGCTCGTCGGGGTGGTCGAGATCGGCGGCGCGCACCGCGTGCGGGTGCAGCTCGATGCAGCCGAGGTTGACGATCCAGGCCAGGCCGGCCGGGTCGTCGACGACCACCTCCTCGGCCGTGCGGCCCGACGGAAACGACAGCACCACCGTGCGCAGCCAGTCGGGCCGTTTCTCGGGCGCGCGCTTCTGGTAAAAGGCCTCGCCCTCGGCGCCGTTCACGAAGCGCTTGAGCACGATCGGCCGGTCGCGGATGCCGCCGAGCGCGCCGCCCGCGACCGCCAGGTAGTAGCGGACCAGGTCCAGCTTGGACAGCCGCGCCTGCTTCGTAAAATAGAGCTTGCCGGGATGGGTGACGCGCACCTCGCGCCCGCCCACGTCCAGGATCTCGACATCCTCTTCCTTGCGTCTTCTTCCTCACTTCCAGAAGGCTACAACATCCATCATGTCTGACACCAAGCAGGAGATCCTCGACATGCTGCGCGACCTCGCCGAGGTCACCATGCTCGAGGAAGGCGACCCGCAATCGTTCCGCGTGCGCGCCTACGAGAGCGCGGCGCAGGCGATCACGGCGCAGGCCAACGACCTCGGGCAGCTGACCGTCAAGGAGCTGCAGAAGATCGACGGCATCGGCAAGAGCACCGCGGAGAAGATCCGCGAGCTCATCGAGACCGGCAAGGTCGCCAAGCTCGAGGCGCTGCGCCAGAAGCACCCGCCGGCGGTCGTCGCGCTGCTGCGCATCCAGGGTCTGGGCCCGAAGGCGCTGCAGCGGCTGCGCGCCGAGCTCGGCGTGCAGTCGATCGACGACCTGCGCCGCGTGCTCGCCGAGCACAAGCTGCGCGCGCTCAAGGGCTTCGGGCAGAAGTCAGAGGAGAAGCTGGCGCAGTCGCTGGCGCGCCTCGAGGAGCAGGGCGCGGTCGGGCGCACGCCGATCTCGGTCGCGCTGCCGCTCGCCGAGCGCATCGTCGCGCACCTGGCGGCGCTGCCCGGCGTGACCCACGCGTCGACCTGCGGCTCGCTGCGCCGCTTCTCCGAGACCATCGGCGACGTCGACATCCTGGTCTCCGCGCCGGATCCCGAGCCGGTGATGGAGGCGCTGTGCGCGATGAGCTTCGTCGACCGCGTGCATCGGGCGCGGCGCCGCCAAGACCAGCGTGGTCACGCGGCGCGGAACGCAGGTCGACCTGCGCGTGGTGGCGGCCAACCAGATCGGCGCCGCGCTGCTCTACTTCACCGGGTCCAAGGGCCACAACATCAAGCTGCGCACGCGCGCGCTCGCGCGCGGCTGGACGCTGAACGAGTACGCGCTGTCCGAGATCGAAGGCGGCCGCGTCGTCGCCAGCGAGACCGAGGAGCAGATCTACGCCGCGCTCGGCCTGCCGTTCATCCCGCCGGTGCTGCGCGAGGACGGCGGCGAGATCGAGGCGGCCGAGCGCGGCGAGCTGCCGCGCCCGATCCCGCGCGTGATCGGCGACTTCCACGTGCACACCACGGTGTCGGGCGACGGCCGCTCGACGCTGGAGGAGGTCGTCGCCGCCGCGCGCGCCCGCGGCTACCGCGTGCTGGCCATCACCGACCACGCCGAGGGGACGCTGTCGGGCGTCGGTCGCGATGCGCTGCTCGAGCAACGGGCGCGCTTCCGCGCGATGCAGGCGGAGCTGGGCGATTCGCTGCGCCTGCTTCACGGCGTGGAGCTGAACATCGGCGCCGAGGGCGAGCTCGACTACGATCTCGAGTTCCGGCGCGCGTTCGACTGGTGCGTCGCCTCGGTGCACGACCACTTCGAGCTCGACCGCGCCGCGCAGACCCGGCGCGTGATCGCGGCCATGCGCGACCCGTCGGTGAGCATGATCGGGCACCTGTCGGCGCGCATGATCGGCGGGCGGCCGCCGATCGAGCTCGACATCGACGCGATCGCCGCCGCCGCCGAGGAGACCGGCACCGCGCTCGAGGTCAACGGCGCGCTGCCGCGCCTGGATCTGTCGGTCGAGGCGCTGCGGCGCGCGCGCGGGCGCGACGTCACGTTCGTGCTCACCAGCGACGCGCACCGCGCCGAGGAGCTCGAGCGGGTCCGCTACGCCACGCTCAACGCCGAGCGCGCCTGGGTCGATCCGGACCGCATCGCCAACACCTGGGCCCCGGAGCGCCTCATCTCCTGGATCACGGACAACCGGGCTCCGTGACGCCGGACGCGCACAGCTCGCAGGAGACCTGACTGCTGAGGCCGCTCGGCGGCGTGGCCGAGCCGCGGTTCACTTGAAGAACCTTGCCGTTCGGGCAGTGCATGGCGTCGTCGGCGAGCACCCAGCACGGCGGCGTGTTGTTGTTGGAGGCGCAGGACTCGACCGCGCTGGTGATCGTCTGGCCCTGCGTGATGTACGAGTCGGTGACGGTGCAGATCGGATCCAGCGCCGCCGTGCTCGGATCGCCGTCGCGGAGCGTGCCGTTGATGCACTGTGGGCCGAGCAGCATGCTCAGCTTGGTGGCGATGGTCATCAGCGCCGGCGCGAACGAGTCGGCGCAGATGGTCAGGAACAGGCCGTTGTCTCCGAAGGCCTGCACCCACTGCAGGATGCGCACCGACGGGTCGCCGTATTCACCGCTGTTCTCCATGCACGAGTGCGCGATGTTGGCGATGTTCTCGTTGGTCGCGGGGTTGGGGATGAGCTGGACGCTGTAGGGCGTCGCCGGCCCGGTGATCGCCGCCACCATGATCTGGTTCGGGTCGGGCTTGAGGCTCTTCAGGAACGAGATCTCGTCGGCGACCTTGGTCAAGCGCCCCGATGGCGTGTCGTTGGAGATGCAGCCCTGCAGGTCCATCGCGATCCCGCGCGGCGGCGGCGACAGCGTGCCATTGATGTTGCAGAGGTGTCCGAACTCGTTGCAACGGAACGACCAGAACGGGCCCAGCGGATCCGACATCAGCGTCTGCGTCGGGTCGATGAGGGTGCTGTCGTCGGGCACCGAGCAGTCGTCCTCGTTGGTGATCAAGATGACGGCCAGGTAGGCCTCGGGGCGCAAGAAGCCCTGGTTGCCGTCGGGAACGTTATTGGGATCCAGCGCCCAACGGACCGCCTTCAATTGACCCTCGAATCCGCAACCCTGATCACCCAGCTGAGCAATGCAGGTGAACGCGTCGGAAATGTCGCCGGTATAGTTCTTGACCGTCTGATTGTTCGACGCCGACAGAAACGTCTGACCCGGCATCAACGGAGACGCCGTGCAGGTTCCCGTCGACTGAGACTGGAACTGCCCGCGATCGCCGTCAAAGGGACAGTGATACTGAGGCAGGTCGAAGATCCCCGCGCCCGTATTTTGAGACACGACCGCGATGTGCACGTCCGGCAAGCCCATCGGCAGACGCCTTGAGCACGTTCATGAAGACGGGAAAATTCGCGAGCAGCTTGGTCTGCAGCGGGAGCATCGACGGCGAATCGTCGATCATGAACAAGATGTCGATCTCACGGTTCAGCGTCTGCTGAAACGTCTGCGTCCCGACCTGGACCGGATGCGTCTCCGGCGCCGTGAGCGAGCGCGCATTGCACGCCCACAACACAGGGAGCGTGATCAACAGAACAACGATCCGCCGATATCCCGACGGCAACGAGCGAACGAAACCAATGATCGAATTCATTTCTGACTCCTCGGGTTGCGCAGGCGCATATGTCTCGACGCAAACCAAGGGCCATTGCATTTGCCAACGCACAACGCGCGCGCGCGCGCGGGCTTCGCGAACGACCGCGACAACGGCGTTGGCGTTCGACGACACGCGGTTGGCAGTCGGCGGTCGTTCACCCGATCGCGTGCTAGGCTCGCTCCGTGACGACCACCGCGATCCCGCCGGCACAACCGTTACCGTCGACACGTGACGACGGCGACGTCGCGCGCGACGTCAGCGCGCTCGTCGACTTTGCTTGCGGGCCGCCGGCTCGTCGCGCTCACCGGCGCGGGCTGCAGCACCGAGTCGGGGATCCCCGACTACCGTGGTCAGGGTCGCAGCCCGACGCGGACGCCGATCCAGCACGACGCGTACTTGCGCCGCGCCGACGTGCGCCGCCGCTACTGGGCGCGCGCCACCGTCGGCTGGGCGCGCTTCCGCCGGCGCGCAGCCCAACGCCGCGCACGACGCGCTCGCCGCGATGGAAGCCGCCGGCGCGCTGGTGGGCGTGATCACCCAGAACGTCGATCGACTTGCACGCCGTCGCCGGAAGCCGGCGCATCGTCGAGCTGCACGGCGCGCTCGACGAAGTGCGCTGCCTCGGCTGCGGCACGCTGGAACCGCGCGCCGACGTGCACGAGCGACTGCTCGCCGCGAACCCCGGCTGGCTCGAGCGCGTCGTGGGGCGACGTTCGTCCCGACGGCGACGCCGACCTGCCCGAGGAGCAGATCGAGGATCTGCTGGTGGTCGACTGCGCCGTGTGCGGCGGCGTGCTCAAGCCCGACGTGGTGTTCTTCGGCGGCAACGTGGCCGAGGCGACGCTGGCGGCGGCGTGGCGGCTCTTCGACGAGGCCGAGGCGCTGCTGGTGGTCGGCTCGTCGCTGGCGGTGTGGTCGGGCTATCGATTCGTGCGCCGCGCCACCGAGCGCGGTGTGCCAGTCGCGATCGTGAACCTGGGCCCGACGCGCGCCGACGCCGAGGCGGCGCTGCGCGTGCCGGCGCGCGCCGGCGAGGTGCTGCCGCCGCTCGCGCGATCGCTCGGCGCCCTCCGCAAGGCCTGCCCTCTCCCGCGGCGGACCGCAGGAGAGGGTGACTCGTTGAACAGCGTCCGGTCCCCTCTCCCGTCCGCGGGGGAGGGTTAGGGAGAGGTCCGACCTGGCGAGTCGCGGCGCGCCGCTAATTCGACGGCGGCGCGAGCCGCGCGGGCGCGAAGCGCATCGGCAGGTGGCGCAGCCACTTGTCGACGGGGCGCACCACCCGCTCCACGACCCACGGCCAGGTCGGGAATGCGCGCACGACGTAGGGCCGTGCGAAGTAGACGCCGCCGACGAGCGCGGCCAGCACCGCGACGCGAGTCACGAACCGCGTGAGCGCGCGTCGCATCGGGCTGACCGGCGGGTAGTGCGACAGCAGGGAGTCCTCGGGCGAGAGCACGAGCTTGCTCGCGACCTCGCTCTCCTCGTCTACCTCGTCTCCCGGACTCTCGGCCGCGCGGCTCCGGAGGTCGTCGCGCGCGACGCGGGCGCGCGCGGCGGCGGCGCGGGCGGCGGCGGCGCGCGGCGCCTCGACGCTCGCCTCTTCCTCGCGCCGCGCCTCGACGCTCTGATCCTCGTCGTTCTCGTCCTCGTCGTTTTCCTCTTGGGCGGCCTCTTCGTCGAAGCGCTCCTCGACGGGCGGCGGCGACCACCGCGAGGACCGCCGCCGGCACGCGCGCGATCGGCGGCTTCTCGAAAGCCGGCAGATCCTCGGCGCGAACGTGCGCGGGCCTGGCGTCGATCTCGACGTACGGCTCGGGCGTCGCGGCCATCGACTCGCCCAGCATCGCGAACAGCGGCACCGGGCGCGTTGGAATGTCGTGCGTGTTGTTGCCCGGGTTCACGACCTTCGTCGCCGGCCCGGCCAAGCTGTTGTCGACGATCGTCACCGCGCCCGTCCCCAGCGAGCCGTTGCCGGCGACCCGCGCCGCGGGCGCGAGCGCGGACGCAGCGACGAAAAAGGTCGGTAGCTCGACAGCGCCGTGGCCGGCGCGGGCGCCGACGAGATCACCGCATCGCCGCCCGCGGCCGCGCGGCGCGACGGCGCGGCGACCTCGCCCGACCCCGTGTCGTGCAGCTCGAGATCGCCGGTCTCGAGCTCGATCGTACCGACCGGCGTCTCGGTCGCCGGCGGCGCGATGTCGCCCGGCGGCCTGCTCGCCGTCGCGCGCGCTCAGCGCGTCGAGCCAGCGCTTCAGCGCCGCCGGGCCACTCACCTGCCCCAGCTTGATCAGGATCGCGTCGAGCCGATCCGCCATCTGCTCGGCCGACTGCCAGCGCCTCCCGCGATCGGCGCGCAGCGCGCGCGCGATGAAGCGCTCGACCTCGGGGTTGAACTCCTTGTTCAACGCGGTCGGCTTCTCGTAGCGCGCCCGGCGCACCTGCATCAGCACCTCGACGTCGGTCGGCGCGTCGAAGGGCTTGCGCCCGGTGGTCAGGATGTAGAGCAGCGTGCCGACCGAGAACAGATCCGATCGCGCGTCGAGCGCGCCGCCGATCGACTGCTCCGGCGACATGTACGCGAACTTGCCCTTGATGATCGCCGGTCGCCGATTTCTCGCGCCGGCCGACTGCCTTGGCGATGCCGAAGTCGGCGAGCTTCACCTCGCCCTCGCGCCCGAGCAGCACGTTCTGCGGGCTGACGTCGCGGTGCACGATCCCGAGCGGCTTGCCGTCGCGCTCGCGCTGATGCACGTACTGCAGGCCGCGGCACAGCGACGACACGATGTACAGCGCGAGCGGCAGCGGGAACTTCAGGCGCGCCTTCTGCGCGCGCCGGCGCACCTGCTCGAGGCTCCAGCCGTCGACGAACTCCAGGACCAGGAAGAACTGGCCGCCCGACTTGCCCAGGTCGAGCACCTGCACCAGGTGGCTGTGGTTCAGGCTCGACGCGATGTGCGCCTCGTCGACCAGCATGCGCACGAAGTGCGGGTCGGCGGCGAACGCCGGCAAGATGCGCTTGAGGACGACGGGCTTCTGGAAGCCCTCGGCGCCGGTCTGAAGCGCGAGGAAGATCTCCGCCATCCCGCCGTGGGCGATCTTGCGCAGGATGCGATATCGCACCGCTCTCGGCATCGTAGGAGGATACCCGGAAGCACCCGGGATGTGCCCGCCAGAATCGCGGTCCCCGGAATCATGAATCAGATCGGTGACGAAGGTGCGTCGGGCGCGCCGCGTTGGCAAGGCTTGTTACGAAAACGGAACACCGCGGAGTGGTGAATTCCGAGCCGACAGCACGGCGCGTCAGGGCGAACGCTGTCAGGGAACGATGACGTTGTCGATGCAGGCGAGCGTCGTCTCGATGTGGAACGTCGATCCGATGACGTGCCGCTCCGCCTGGAAGATGTCCATGCGATAGGTCTTGCCGGCGGTGATGCCCAGCGCGCTCGCCATCTGATCGAGATCGACGGAGCCGGTCTCCGCCTCGTGAACACCGCCGAGGTCGATCGCCAGGTTGCCGTTGACGAACACCCAGACGTCGTCGTCGCCGCGGAAAGTGAAGACCTCGCCGCCGCGGTACGGGAAGTTGAAGTGGATCTCGGTCGTGAAGTCGTAGTTGTGCGGCTGGTACTGGTTGCCCCAGCCCTGACCGTCGATGGGAAAGTAGAGATCGTTGTCGTAAAGGTAGACGCCCATCCGGCTGGGATCGGCGGTCAGCGGAATGCTGACCTTGTCGAAGCGGACGTTGACGCCGTCGACGTCGCGGTACCACTGGTTGAAGTAGTTGGCGCCGTTGGTGACGGAGGTCGGTCCGTCGGGCGCGTAGACCGGCTTCTGATCGGCGCCGAGCTGCGCCTTGACGATGCCGCTCAACGAGCCGACGTTGAATTCGAAGTCGGGGTGCTTCGGCATGGCTGGCTCGACCGTGAATCCGCGGAAGTCGCGGATCGTCGCCAGCACCTCCTGGCCGCAGGTGCCGGTCCCCTGCCCCGGGTCGACGCCCCGCCCGCCGCCGCCGGGTTGCCACTGCCGCCGGGATCGTCACCGGTGCGAACCCCCGCGCATCCGGAGACAAAGAAGGCTGCCGCGCTGACCACCGCCGCTCGGCGACCGTCGGCGACCCAGCGGGCAGCAACGGAGCAACGCGCCGCTTGACCATCGATCGATCGTTAGCACAGGCCTGCCGGCTGCCGTCAACCCGATTCTGGGTTGGCCCCCAGGATCGAGCGAGATTCGTGACGCGCGTGGTACCCTTCCCCCCACGTTCCCATGACATCGAATCAAAACAACGGTCGGCGCGTCGGGCCTGACCGACGACGGCGAAGAGATCCGTTTCGTCTGGATCGATCTCGAGATGACCGGGCTCAACCCCGACGTCGACAAGATCCTCGAGATCGCCGTCGCGGTCACCGGCCCCGACCTGCGCATCCTGGGCGAGGTCTCACGCGTGGTCCATCAGCCCGAGGGCGCGCTGGAGCGCATGAGCAAGGTCGTGCAACAGATGCACAGCAAGAACCGCCTGATCCAGGAGGTGCTGGCGTCGACGATCACGCTGCGTGAGGCCGAGCGCGTGGCGATGGCGCTGGTCGTCGAGCACTGCCAGCCCGGCGAGGCCTTTCTGTGCGGCAACGGCGTGCACCACGACTGGCGATTCCTCGCGCGCCACATGCCACGGCTGGAGCAGTACCTGCACTACCGTCAGGTCGACGTGTCGACGATCAAGGTGCTGGTCCAGGCCTGGTCGCGCGACGTCACCTACGACAAGGAGATCTCGATCCACCGCGCGCTGCCCGACGTGCACGCCAGCATCGCCGAGCTGCGCTTCTACTGCGAGAAGGTCTTCCGCGCCGACCTGCACCAGCTCTCGCACGCGCAGCGGTAGGTCGGGCGCCGCACCTCGCAGGCCTGCCCTCTCCCGCAGACGGAGAGGGGACCGGACATCATCAGCGCGGCTTCGAGCTCGCCGCGGCGATCGGGTAGAGCCCGAGCGCTTCGTTCGCGATGAAACGGAACTGCTGCGACTGGCGCGTCGTCGCCCAGCTCTTCCGCCAGCGCCAGCAGCTTGGTCAGCGCGGCGCGCCCGCGGCGCAGCTCGAACAACAGCCAGCGCACGTCCTGCGCGATCTGATCCTGCCCCATGCCGTGCACGCGCTCGATCTCGCTGGCGCGCCATTCGACGAGCACGTTGTTGGTCGGCAGCACGCCGGCGCCGCCGCAGTCGGGGCAAGCGGCCGGGCCCGCGTCCGTCGGGACCTGACCTTCACCGTAGCAGTTTCCGCAGGATTGACCGACCGTCGAGCTGGGCACGGCGCGAGTCTGCCAGAGAAGCACCGCCCCGAATGCACTTTTCAAAGCCAAGTCACCCTCTCCGTCCCCGGCGTGAGGGCAGGCCTTGCGAGAGCCAGCCTTCGACCCCGTCGCGCAATGAATTAACCATTGCTTGAACGTCTGGAAACATCGTCGCAGGCACGCTCAGGGGCATGAGCAAAGAGGTTGGTCACGGCGAGCCGGCGCGAACGGCCCGCGAGAGGGACGCGACCCGGGTCCTGATCCTGTCGACGGTGTCATTCACGTTGCTGTTCGCCGTCTGGTTGATGTTCGGCGTGCTGAGCGTGCCGATCAAAGACGAGCTGCACCTCGACAAGATCCAGTTCTCCTGGCTGACGGCGATCGCCGTGCTCAGCGGATCGATCTGGCGCCTGCCCTTCGGAATCCTCACCGACCGCGTCGGCGGACGGCGCCTCTTCATCGCGCTGCTGATCGCGACCGCGATCCCCTGCTTTCTCGTCTCGCGCGCGACCACCTTCGGAGGCCTGATGATCTGCGCGCTGCTGCTCGGCGTCGCCGGCAACTCGTTCTCCGTCGGCATCGCCTGGAACGCCGCGTGGGCCAGCCGGCAGAAGCAGGGGTTCGCGCTGGGGACGTTCGGCGCCGGCAACGTCGGCGCGTCGGTCACCAAGCTCATCGGTCCGGCGCTGATCACCCTGGTGCCGGCGGCCGGCCTGCTCGGCGGGCGCATCCCCGGCGGCTGGCGCATCGTGCCGGTGCTCTACGCCGCGCTGCTGCTGGCGATGGCCGCCGTGGTCTGGATCGCGGCGCCCGCGCACGACCGCACGCCCGGCTCGGGACGGCCGCTGCGAGCAGATGCTCGCCCCGCTGCGCCAGGTGCGCACCTGGCGCTTCGGTCTCTACTACGTCGTGGTCTTCGGCGCCTACGTCGCGTTCTCGCTCTGGCTGCCGAGCTACTACAAGAACGTCTATCACCTGACGCTGGCCAAGAGCGCGCTCCTCACCGCGTTCTTCATCTTCCCGGCCAGCCTGCTGCGCCCGGTCGGCGGCTGGCTCTCCGATCGCTTCGGCGCGCGCCCGGTCACCTACGCCGTCTTCATCGTCATGCTGCTGGCGTCGATGATGCTCGCCGCGCCGCCCGGCGCGTTCGGAGGTCACCTCGGGCTGACGCCGTTCTTCCTGCTCGTCGAGCTGCTCGGCATCGGCATGGGCCTCGGCAAGGCGTCGGTCTACAAGTACATCCCCGAATACTTCCCCAAC
The DNA here is from genome assembly GCA_963711305.1 of uncultured Pseudomonadota bacterium. Taxonomy (GTDB): domain Bacteria; phylum Myxococcota_A; class Polyangia; order Fen-1088; family Fen-1088; genus DASRQZ01. Next base: position 643,985 of record CAVQDT010000004.1, on the reverse strand, counting down.
GACGTCGGCGCCGCGGGCGGCCTGGTCGGCTCGCTGGGCGCGCTGGGTGGGTTCGTTCTGCCCGATCGGCTTCGGCTATCTCGAGACCGCGAGCGGTCACGCCGAGAGCTGCTTCTGGCTGATGACCGCGCTGGTGCTGGCGTGCCTGCTGTGGCTGCACCTGGTGGTGACCGACATCCGGCGACAGCGCAGCCGCGCGCGCGCGACGGGTGCGGTCGCGCCGTCGCCGATCCGCTAGCGCTAGATCAGGGAACGACCGCGAACAGATCCCAGTCCTGGTTCGACGCGCCGGTATACGTCGACGTATCGAGCCCGGTGCCGCTGCTCTTGTTGCCCGACGGCGTCTCCAGCGCGTCCGACGACGACTTGTTGATCAGCTTGAAGTGGCCGTTGTGGTCGTCGATGCCCCACTGCTGCGACGATGAGCCGGAGTAGGTGCTCTGCTGCACCGGGCTGCTGATCGTTGCTGCCGGTGCCGGCGATCGACTTGCCGCTGTGGAGCGCGATGAGCTTCCAGGTGCTCGACGCGGTGAGCACGATCTGGAACTGCTGGTTGGTCTTCGTCGTGCTCGGCACGTACTCGATCACGCTCGCGCCGTTGGCCGTGCTGGACGCGGCGACGTCCATCGCCAGCGCGCTCTGCGAGTTGATGAAGCGGTAGACGTAGATCGGATCGAAGACCGGGCGGTAGCTCGCCGCGCGCCACACGGTGATCGGGCGCGTGTAGCCGTTGCACGACGCGTAGCCCTGCCCTTTGCTCGACCCCGACGCGGCCGAGCAGTGCGCCGAGCAGAGCGCGCCCGAGCCAAACGGGTTGGTGAAGATGCCGGCGGCGCTGGTGGTGGCGCCGAGGCGGCCGGGGACGATGCCCTTGGCGAAGCCGCCGCCCTCGCAGTAGTAGGCGGGCACCTTGCCGTTCGAGGTGATGAAGATGTTGCCGAAGAACGTCCCCTCTTCGTTGGGGTAGCTCGAGCTGCTGCCGTAGCCGATCGCCGAGATCGGCGAATCGAGCCAGATCGGAACGTGCACGCCGGCGACGTTCAGGTGCGCCATCATGCAGGCGGAGACGCTCTCCTGGCACGTGGTGTCGCACGCGTTGTTCTCCCAGCTCGGCGCGACGCCGATCTGACCGGCGAACGTGTACGAGGTGCCGTTCTGATCCTTCTTGGTGATGCTGTGGCCCGAGCGGCAACGCGCAGCGCACGAGATAGGAGACCGTGATGCGCCCCGACGTCGTGGTCATGAGCCCGCTGGTCGAGGACAGTCCGGTGCTGCTCGAGAGCCCGTTGATCATGCTGAGGCCGTTGCCGCTGCCGAGGCCGTTGGTCACCGACAGACCGTTGATCATGCTCAGGCCATTGACCTCGGACGAGGTTGTCAGCGGTCGAGTCGCTGAACGGATCGTCGCCCGGCTGGCATCCGAGCGACGAGAGCCGAGGCCAGTACCGCGCCGAGAGGACAACTCGGGAGCCGAGCATACCGATACACTAAAAGCAGTAACTGTGCCTACAAAATAGTATACGATAAAATATCACAACCAGCGAGTAATCATTCGCGGGTCTTGGAACGCTGCAAAAACTGCCCTGTTGACGCAGTCGGCAACCCACCCGTTGCCTGGCGCTCAACAAGCGACAGCAGGCGGCCCGGACAAAAAAATGGCCCGGTCGGGGGTCCAGCCGACCGGGCCGTCATGGGATCAGGAGAGCTTGTTCGTTACCAGGTCACGCTGTCGACGTACGCCGTGAACGCGCCGGCGGTGCTGAAGTCGACGCCGACCTGGTTGGCGGTCACGCCCGAGGGCACGGTGATGTTGACGACGTTCCACGAGCCGCGGAGGAAGCTGCCGAGCGGCATCGGCGCCTTCGCCGTCGTACCGCCGTTCTTGCGCACCCACGGCGTGACGATGTTGAGCGATGCTGTTCGATCGGCGAAGTACAGATAGAACGTCACCTGCTTGCCCGACGGCGATCGATAGGTCGTCGAGCTCTGCATGGTCACCGTCGTCGAGCCGCTGCTGTAGTTCACCTTGAGCGTCTTCGAGCCGGTCTGCGCCTTGACGTCCGACGACGACGACGATCACGAGCTGGGTGTTGCCCGAGGTCCAGCCGTTGGTCGTCGCCCTCGAAGTCGAACTGCACCTTGCGGCCGTCGGCGGTCGTGCCGGCGATGACGTTGCCGCTGGCGTCGTAGCGCGACGTTCTGGCGCCACACGGTGATGAGCTGGTTCCAGGTGGTCATCGCGCCGTCGCCCATCGTGCAGACCTTGTACCCGTCGGACACGTTGTTGGTCTTGATGTCCGACGCCATGCAGCCGTTGATGTTGCAGTAGCCGCTCGCGAACATGTCGCGGTACGGCGCGCCGACCTGGTTCGAGCCGATGCGGCCGTCGACGACCGCCTTGTTGAAGCCCGGGCCCTCGCAGTAGTACGCGTCGGTGTGACCGGCCTCGTTGGTGGTGAAGATGTCGCCGAAGAACGTCCCCTCCTGGTTCGGATACGCCGACGATCTGGCCCCAGCCGAGGTGGGTGTTCTGGCCGACGATCCAGATCGGCACGTGGATGCCGGCGGTGTTGACGTGCGCCAGCAAGCACGCCGAGTTCCAGCGAATGCAGTCACCGGTGCAGGTGCCGGTCTCCCACTCGGGGGTCAGGCCGATGGCGCCGGCGAAGGTGTAGCTGGCGCCGGTCGAGTCGGTCTTGGTGATGCTGTGGCCCGCCGGCAGCGCGCAGCGAACCAGGTAGGCCAGCGTGCTGCGGCCCGCCGCGGAGTTGATGAGGCCGGTCGACGAGGTGATCGCGGTCGTCGAGAGCGGATCCACCGCGAGCGCCTGACCGAGGAGCCCGTTGCCGGAGAGACCGTTGGTCATCGACAGGCCGTTGGTCATCGACAGGCCATTGGTCATCGACAGGCCGTTGGTCATCGACAGGCCGTTGGTCATCGACAGGCCGTTGATCATCGACAGACCGTTGGTCGAGACCAGCTCGCTCTCGTTGGTGGTCGCTCCGGCGTCGTCGGCCGAGGGGACCTGGCATCCAGCCAGCGCCGAGGCGAGAGCGAGTGAAGCCGCAATCCAGGTGGTCTTCTTGGTCGCGTCGGTCATCGTAGTGTTGTATTTAAAGCAGTAACCGTGCCTACAGAATTTACTGTGATGCATCTGCCGATCGCTGCTCGATCTCGCGGTCCGACGACGCCGGCGGCAGGAGGCTCTGTTGAAGCGCCGACAACAGTCGTTGCTGTCCGCCTGGCGACGCGCATCTACACCGACAAGGCCTGCGATCTCCGGCCTTTGAGCGCTCATGCACTACAAAGAGAAAGGGCCCGGTCGGGGTGCCGACCGGGCCCTTCGGGGAGGAGGCGGGTCAGAGGAGAGCTGATTACCAGGTGACGCTGTCGACGTACGCGGTGAAGGCGCCGCCGGTGGTGAAGTCGACGCCGACCTGGTTCGCGGTGACGCTAGCGGGGACGTTCATGCTGACGACGTTCCACGAGCCCTTGAGGAGGTTGGTGACCGGCACGGCGACCTTGGTCTCCGCCGAGCCGTTCTTCTTCACCCAGGGGGTGATCGTGGTCAGCTTGCTGTCCGACGCCAGGTACAGGTAGAAGCTCACCTGCTTGCCGGCCGCGATCGACAGCGTCGTCGCGCTCTGCATGCGCAGGGTCGAAGCGCCGCTGGCGTAGGTGACCTTGAGCTCCTTGGTACCGGTCTGGCCCTTGTAGTCAGCCGCCGACGAGATGACCAGCTGCGTGTTGCCCGAGGTCCAGCCGCTGGTGTCGCTCTCGAAGTCGAACTGCACGGTGCGGCCATCGGCGGTCTGGCCCGCGACCACGGTGCCGGTGCTGCTGTAGTTCTTGTTGTCGCGCCACACGGTGACCATGGTGTTCCAGGCGCTCATCGCGCCGTCGCCCATCGCGCAGGCCTTGTAGCCGTCGGCGACGCCGTTGGTCAGCGCAGTCCGACTGCGTGCAGCCGTTGATGTTGCAGTAGCCGCTCGCGAACATGTCGCGGTAGGGAGCGCCCGCCTGGGTCGAGCCGAGGCGGCCGTCGACGACGGTCTTGTTGAAGCCCGGGCCCTCGCAGTAGTACGCGTCGGTGTGGCCGGCCGTGTTCAGCTGGAAGATGTTGCCGAAGAACGTGCCTTCCTGGTTCGGGTAGTCGGTCGACTGGCCCCAGCCGAGGTACGAGTTCTGGCCGTACGAGCCAGATCGGCACGTGGATGCCCGCGGTGTTGACGTGCGCGAGCATGCAGGCCGAGATCCACTGCTGGCAGGTCGTAGTCGCAGATGCCGGTCTCCCACTGCGGGCGTGAGGCCGATGCCGCCGGCGAAGCTGTAGCTGGCGCCGGTCGAGTCGGTCTTGGTGATGGTGCGGCCGGCGGGGCAGCGCGCAGCGAACCAGGTACGACAGGGTCGAGCGACCCGCCGCCGAGTTCATGAGGACACGGTCGACGAGGTGAGGCCGGTCGTCGACAGCGGGTTCAGCTGCAGGCCGTTGCCCGACAGGCCGTTGCCCGACAGACCGTTGCCCGACAGACCGTTGCCCGACAGGCCGTTGGTCAGCGACAGGCCGTTGATCAGCGACAGGCCATTCGCGCTGACGAGCTCGCTCTCGACCGTGTTACCGGTCTCTCCTTCTGCTCCAGGGACCTGGCAGCCGGCGAGCGCCGCAGCCAGGGCCAGCGACGCCGCCAGCCAGGTCGTCCGTTTCGTGGTGTCGGTCATTTTGATTTCCGTCCTTCGGTAGCCCGGCCGACTCGTGAGTCCCGTGGGCTTTGCGTCCCCCGGTCACCCGGGGTTTGCCTTTTTCGGGAGCGGATACCTTCCGCCCTACGATGCACTAATAGAGCAGTAATTGTGCCTACAATTAATTTATAAATAGACACCATATCTATTTGAATCTATTGAGTGTAATTGCGTTACATACCTGCGGGCCTGTTGATGTTGATGCAACAAGGCGTTGCTCCAGATGGGTGGGGCAGCCCCCGGGTTGGGGGCCGGGGGCCCCGGCCAGATCCGATCGGCCACGCCGAAAATAGGAAAGGCCCGGTCGGGGTCGCCGACCGGGCCTTCGTCGTAACGCTAGCGAGTGCGGACTAGAGCGGGACGATGTTCCACTTCTGGATGTCCGCGGTGCTGTAGGTGACGGCCGCGACGCCGGCGCCATCCAGCGTGTTGCCCGCCGCCGGCCAGATGGTCGACGTCATCTTCGCCGAGGGGGTGATCTCGTAGTTGCCGGGCTGGACCGAGATCGACTGGAACGACCAGAGCTGCGACGCCGCGCCAGGCCCCACGCGTGGGGTGTGGAGGCAAGAAATGGAAAAGGCCCGGTCGGGGTCGCCGACCGGGCCTTGCGGGTGAGAGAGCTAGCGAATGAACTAGAGCGGCGAGATGAACCACTTCTGCGAGTCGTTGGTGTTGTAGGTGATCGCCTGGACGGCGAGCGCCGTCGGTGGCACCGCCCGACGCCGGCCAGATGGTCGACGCGAGCTTCGAGGCGGGGCTCACCTCGTAGGTGCCGAGCTGGTCGGCGAGCGACTGGAACGCCCACTGCTGAGTCGCCGTGCCGGTGTACGACGCCTGGACCAGCGGGGTGTTGTCGTTCATCGAGCTGCCGGTCAGGTCGAGCGCCAGGCCGCTGTTCACGTTCACGACCTTGTAGTGCTTCGCCGAGATCTGCGTGATGGTCCACTTCTGGTTCGCCGTCGAAGCGAAGGTGCGCTGCTGGATCGCCGCGCCCGCGGTCTTGCTGCTGCCCGCGACCTCGAGGCACTTGGTGTTCTGCTTGTTGCAGATCTTGTACTGGGTGTTGACGTCGAAGTTGCGCCACACGGTCACCACGTGGGTGTAGCCGTCTGCAGGTGGAGTAGCCGTCGGCGACGCCGTTGGTCGCCGACGACGAGGCGGTGCAGTAGCCCGCGCACGGGCCGGGCGTCCCGAACGGATCGGTGTACGGCGCGTTCGACGTTCGCGCCGAGGCGGCCCGGCACGGTCGCCGAGTCGAAGTCGCGGCCGTTGCAGAAGTGCGCCTCCGGCGGGTTCACGAAGACGTTCCCGAAGAACGAGCCCTCCTGGTACGGATACGAGGTGTTCTGGCCCCAGCCGATCGCGCCCTCGCTGTCGAGCCAGATCGGGATGTGAACGCCCGAGGTGTTCACGTGCGCGAGCAAGCAGGCCGACATGCGCTCCTGGCAGGTCGTGTTGCAGGTCCCGGTCTCCCACTCGGGCGCCGTGCCGATCAGGCCGGCGATAGGTGTACGAGGTGCCGGTGCTGTCCTTCGCGGTGATCGAGTGCCCCGAGCGGCAGCGCGCACTTCACGATGTAGCTCATCGTGCGTGCGGCCGTCGGTGGTGTTCATCATCGTCCCGGTCGACGAGCGCGCGGTGCTTGAGCGCGTTCATCAGCAGGCCGTTGCCCGACAGGCCATTGCCCGACAGACCGTTGCCCGACAGACCGTTGCCCGACAGACCGTTGGTCAGCGACAGGCCGTTGAGCAGGCTGAGGCCGTTCTGCGACGCGAGCTCGCTCGCGGCCGACCCGCTCTCATCCTGCTGGTCCTCGGCGCCGGGCTGGCAGCCCGTGAGCGCAGAGGCGAGAGCCAGCGACGCCGCCAGCCAGGTCACCTTGTTGTTCAGCTTCTCGGTCATTTTCCTTTCCGTCCTTCGGTAGCCCGGCCGACTCGGTGAGTCCCGTGGGCTTTGCGTCCCCCGGTCACCCGGGGTTTGCCTTTTTCGGGAGCGGATACCTTCCGCCCTACGACGAACTAACAAAGCAGTAAGTATGCCTACTATTATTTTATGGATATACTTCTCAAATAGCTGAATTTATTGAGTGTAATTGCGTTACATACCTGAGAGCCTGTTGATGCTCGCGCGACAACAGAGCGTTGTTCCCGATGGGTGGGGCAGCCCCCAGCTGGGGTCTCGAACCCAGAGGCGTCGAGAGCACCGCCGACGGAAAGAGAAAAGGCCCGGTCGGGGTTGCCGACCGGGCCTTCGAGGGTTGCGGAGCTACCGAACGACTAGAGCGGCGTGATGTGCCACTTCTGCGCGTCGTTCGTGTTGTAGGTGATGGCCTGGATGGCAGCGCCGTCGGTGGCGACGCCCGACGCCGGCCAGATGGTCGACGCCGTCTTCGACGCCGGGCTCACCTCGTAGGTGCCGAGCTGGTCGCCGAGCGACTGGAACGCCCACTGCTGCGTCGCCGTGCCGGTGTACGACGACTGGATCAGCGGCGGTGTTGTCGTTCATCGAGCTGCCGGTCAGGTCGAGCGCCATGCCGCTGTTCACGTTCACGACCTTGTAGTGCTTCGCCGAGATCTGCGTGATGGTCCACTTCTGGTTCGAGCCGCCCGAGTACGTGCGCTGCTGGATCGCCGCGCCCGCGCTCTTGCTGCTGCTCGCGACCTCGAGGCACTTGGTGTTCTGCTTGTTGCAGATCTTGTACTGCGTGTTGACGTCGAAGTTGCGCCACACCGTCACGACGTGCGTGTAGTTCCCGCACTTGTCGTAGCCGTCGGTGCTGTGCGGCACGTGCAGTAGCCGGAGCACGGGCCGGGCGAGCCGAACGGATCGGTGTATGGCGCGTTGGCGTTCGCGCCCAAACGGCCCGGCACCATCGCCGAGTCGAAGTCCTTGCCGTTGCAGTACTGCGCCACCGGCGGGCTCACGAAGATGTTCCCGAAGAACGAGCCCTCCTGGTACGGGTACGAGGTGCTCTGGCCCCAACCGATCGCGCCCTCGCTGTCGAGCCAGATCGGAATGTGAACGCCCGACGTGTTCACGTGCGCGAGCAGGCAGGCCGACATGCGCTCCTGGCAAGTGGTGCCGCAGGTGCCGGTCTCCCACTCCGGCGCGGTGCCGATCGCGCCCGCGAAGCTGTACGACGTGCCGCCGCTGTCCTTCTTGGTGATGCTGTGCCCCGAGGGCAGCGCGCACTTCACGATGTAGCTGATCAAGGTGCGGCCGCTCGACGAGCTCATCAGCGTGCTCGTCGTCGCGAAGGCCTTACCGTTGAGCGCGTCCATGAGCAGGCCGTTGCCCGACAAGCCGTTGCCCGACAGCCCATTGCCTGACAGACCGTTGCCCGACAGGCCGTTCAACATCGACAGGCCGTTCAACATCGACAGGCCGTTCGTCGACGCGAGCTCGTTCGAGGTCGAATCGGGGGACTGGGTGTCGGTGTCGGTCTGCGGCTGACAGCCGGTCAGCGCGGCGGCGAGGGCGAGCGACGCTGCAAGCCAGGAAACCTTGCTGCTCAGCTTCTCGGTCATTTGTTTTGGCCGCCTTCGGTAGCCCGGCCGACTCGGTGAGTCCCGTGGGCTTTGCGTCCCCCGGTCGCCCGGGGTTTGCCTTTTTCGGTTTCGCGGATACCTTCCGCTACAGGCCCAAACAAAAGCAGTAATTATGCCCACAAATTTTACTGGCCATCTTTGATCTAAATGGGTGAAAATGCTCTGGTGACGCAGCAAGCGCGCCACCGACATGTTGAGGTCGCAACAACATTTTGTTGTTGCCCCGGCCGAACACCCACCGACGGTGACGCTCTATCAAGAGCAAGCCGCGGAGCGCCGATGAGCAAGGCGAGGCTCTGAGAATGATCCGGTGTCTAGGCTGCGGCAGGCGGCTAGCCGACAGCGAACCTCGCTGTCCGACGCACGGATCTGCGCTCGCGCGTCCCCCGTCCGACGAACCGCCGCCTGCGCCGATGGCGGCGCCGGACATTCCTGGGTATGTGCTCGGCCGACTGCTGGGCCAGGGCGGCTTCGGCGCTGTCTTCAAGGGCGAGCGTCTCAGCGATCACCGTCTGGTGGCGTTGAAGATCGCGCGGCCCGACAACGCCACCGCCGGCGAAAGCCTGCTGCGCGAAGTGGCGGCGCTCTCGGCAGTGGGCCCACCCGCCGTGCCCGAGGTGTTCGAGAACAGCGCGCTCGCCGACGACACCCGCTGGGTCGCGATGGAGCTCGTCGACGCGCCGACGCTCGCCGAGCGAATGACCGCGGTCGAACCGCTCGCGGGCGCCGACTTCCAGAAGCTGGCGCTGGAGATCCTCGCGCCGATCGAGTCCGCGCATCAGCGCGGTCTGGTTCACTGCGATCTCAAGCCCGAGAACATCTTCGTTTGCGGTGAGCTGGGCACGCGCCTCTTCGACTTCGGGTTGGTTCGCCTGGCCGGTGAATCGCACGCCGAGACCACGTCGGAGGAAGCGCCAGCCGGCACGCCCGAGTACATGTCGCCCGAGCAGTGCGAGGGCCGCTCCGACATCGACGCGCGCAGCGACGTCTACGCCGCGGGCGCGATCCTCTACGAGCTGCTCTCGGGCGCGCCGCCGTTCTGGGGCAATCCCGCCGACGTCAAGATGAGCCACCGCAGCCGGCGACCGACCGCGCTCGGCCGGCGCGCGAACGTTCCGCCGTCGGTGGAAGAGGCGATCATGCGCTGCCTCGCCAAGGATCCCGAACGGCGCTTCGCGAACGCCTCGGAGCTGGCGGCAGCGCTGAAAGCAGCCTTCGCGACGGCGACGGAGGCGCCCGCCGATGCGCACCGCGCCGGCACCGGCGAGACGGCGCTGCCCGCAAAGTCCGCTGCGCCCGCGCGCCAGCGGCAGGCAGTCGCGCTGGTCTTCTGCGAGTGCAAGGGCGGCGTCGGGGCCGTGCGCGAAGTGATGACCAACATGGGCGCGCACCTGGCGCACACCGCGGGCGCGCAGGTCGTGCTCGCGTTCGGTCACGAGCTCGGCGACAACCCGACGCGGTCGGCGTCGAACGCCGCCACGCTGCTGGTCGCGCGCGGAATCTGCTCGCGCGCGCTGGTCGATCTCGCGACCGTGTCGATTCAGGCGCGGCCCGACGGCACGCGCCGCTACCAGAGCGCCCTGTTCGCGAAGAAGGAGTCCTACCCGGCGGCGTCGGATCCCGACGGCGTGCTGCTGTCGGCGGCCGCGGTCGAGGTGCTGCCCGATCTCCCGGTCGATCCCGTGCCCGGTCGCGGCGGCGTCTCGGTGGTCCGCAAGGTCAACCAGCTCTCGGAGCACACCACCACGCGCATGAACATCGCGCCGCTCGTCGGGCGCGACGATCTGCTGCGCACGTTGCTCACGTCGGCCCGCTCGGTCGCCGACCAGGGCGCGCCGACGATCTCGACGATCATCGGCCAGCCGGGCTACGGCAAGACCCACTTCGCGCAGTCGCTGGCGCAGATCGTCGAATCGACCGCGCGCATGGAGACATTGTTCATCCGCGCCAAGGAGCCGCTCGGCGGTGTTCCCGAGCAGACCACGCGCGAGATCCTCACGCGTCTGATGGCGCTGCCCGAGGAGACGCCCGTCGATCTCGGGCGCACCAAGCTCACGTCGCGGCTGGGCGCCGAAGTGGCGCGCGAAGTCTGGGCTGGCGTCGCCGTCGCCATGGGGTGGGCGCAGCCGGATCATCCGGAGATTCGCGAGCTGGCGGCGGCGCCGGGCGCGTTGCGCTCAGCCGCGGCGCGCGCAGTCGGCGAGGCGATGCGGCGCGCATCGCGCACGCGCGCGCTGGCGCTGGTGATCGACGACGCGCAGTTCGCGGGGGAGACCGCGCTCGACGCGATCGAGTACGCGACGCTGAAGGAAGCCGGCTGCCCGATCTGGGTCTGTGTCATCGGACGGCCGTCGTTCGGCCAGGGACGCACCGCCTGGGCGCGCCGTGCGGCGCGCCGCCTCGAGCATACGCTGCCGGCGCTGGATCCGACGGCGGCGGCCGAGCTCGCGCGCCGGCTGCTCGCGCCCGCCGAGAACGTGCCCTCGAGCGCGCTCGGCCGGCTCGCCGAACGCACACAGGGTGTGCCGCTCTTGCTGGTCGAGCTCGTACGGGGCCTCAAGCGCGACGGTCTCGTGCGCAAGGCGGAGCGCGGCTCGTCGTGGTACCTCGCGACGGACGAGCTCGAGCGCCTGCCCGACCTGCCGCTCGTGCAGTGGCTGTCTTCGCGCGAGACGGAATCGCTGCCGCCCGAGCTGCTCGCCCACGCCCGGCTGGCGTCGATCCTCGGCGTCGAGCTCAGCGCCGAGGAGCTGGAAGGCGTGCAGCAGGAGCTGGATCGCGGCGGCGCCTCGCCCGAGTCCCAGCTCGACGCCAGCATCGGGCTGCGCCGCCTGACCGAGAGCGGGATCCTGGTGCGCCACCGCGGTGGCCGGCTCGGGTTCCGCCACTCGCTGCTGCGCGACACCGTCTACCAGGCCGTGCCGCCCGGCGAGCGCGATGCGATCCACCGCGCGGCCTACGATTACTACCTGCGCCAGGAGCACATCCCGGACAATCAGCGACTGCCGCAGATGGCGTTCCACGCCGAGCGCAGCGGCCGGCGCGATCAGGCCGGGAGCCTGTACCTGGACCTCGCGAACCGCTCGCTCGCGCGCCACGCCTATCTCGAGGCCGAGCTTCTGTTCCGCAACGCTATGGAGAACCTGCCCGACGTCGACAACGCGGGGCACATCGCCGCTTCGAAGGGGCGCGGCCTGATGCGCTTCCGGCTCGGGCGCCACGAAGGCGCGCTCAAGGATCTGGAGCTGGCGCTGGATCGCGCGCGCTCGAGCGGCGCCCGCCGCGCCCAGATCGACATCCTGCTCGACGTCGGCATCGTGCTCGACTGGCTGCTCGACATCCCGCGCTCCGCCGCCGTCGTCGCCGAGGCGGAGGCGCTGGCCGCCGACGATGCGAAGCCGCCAGAGCTCGAGGCGCGCCTGCTGATGGGCAAGGGGCGCTCGCTGGTGCGGCACGACAAGACGATCGAGGCGTCCACGATCTTCCGCAACGTCGTCGATCTCGCCGGCACGCTGGGCGCCGGCGGCTACGAGAGCTATGCGCAGAGCCTGGCGATGCTCGCCTGGTGTCAGGCGGTGATCGGGTCTTACGACGAGTCGGAGCGAACGTTCACCCGCTGCCTCTCGGTCGTCGAGGAGCACGGCGACATGATCGGGCTCGCCGGCGCGCTGATCAATCGCTGTACGCTGTCGTTCATCACCAACAACGTCGAGCGCGTGCTGGGCGACTACAAGCGCGCCATCCAGATCGCCCGCGAGTGCGGCTTCCCGATCCTCGAGTGCGTCACCGCGAAGGATCTCGGAGAGATCTACCTCGCCATCGGCCGGCCCGGCGAGGCCGAGCCGCACGTGCAGCGGAGCATCGAGCTCTCCACCCAGACCTTCGGCGAGGGCGTCGCGCGCGTGGTCAGCGCGCAGCTCTTGCTGGCGCGCCTCAAGTGGTACCAGGGCGAGGTCGACGAGGCGCGCGAGATCGCGACGCGGCTCCTCCAGGGACAGTCCGCGGCGGCGGCGGCGGCCAAGAGCGATTCGCTGCTCACGCCCGAGGAGAGCATCATGCTCGAGATGGTCGGCAGCGCGCTGCGTACCGCGCCCGACACCGAGTTCGACGAGCTGGTCCTCAGGGGTCGCAAGCGCATCATGCAGCCGATGGACATCGTGGAGATCATGGAGTGGAAGGCGTTGTCGGCGCTGCGCGGAGGCCGCCGCGCAGACGGCCTGCGTTTCCTGGAGGAGGCGCTGGCCAACGCCGATCACAGCGCGCGCCTGATGTCGATGCGTATCCGCTCGCAGCTGGAGCAAGCCGCCGCCCGCGCGGCGAGCTAGTCGGCACGACCGAGCAGGCTGCTGGTCGCGACCGCGCACTAGGAGTAAAGTTCTTGCCATGGCCGCGCGTGATCGGTCGGCGGGTGATGGGGACTTTCTGGGGCAGATCCCGATCTTCGGCGGCCTACCCGACGCGGTGCTCGATCGGATCATCGATCTCGCGCGCGAGCTGCACGTCGAGGCCGGCGGCGTGGTCTTCGCCGAGGGCGAGCCTGCGCGGAGCATGTTCATCGTGCGCGAGGGCGAGCTCGAGATCTGCAAGCGCGGCCGCGACGGCACCGAGTTCTGCCTGGCGACGCTCCAGCGCGGCGACTGCGTCGGCGAGATGTCGCTGATCGACATTCAGCCTCGGTCGGCGACGGCGCGCGCGGTCGGCGACGCGACGTTGTGCGTGATCGATCAGCAGGAGATCGCGAAGCTCTATCAGACCGACCTCGAGGTCTACACGTTGCTGGTGCTCAACATCGCGCGAGAGATCAGCCGTCGACTGCGGCGCGCCGACCAGGTGCTGGTCGACGCGGGCCTCGCGGTTCAAGGCGCCTGGGTCGAAGGCCACGCCAGCACCTGACAGCGTCGTCCTGACGCTGTCGCGCAGCGCCATTTGCGAGGTCCGGCGGCGCCCGCAGTGGCGCCTGCCACTGGACGCGTCGACGGAAGGGCGGTACGTTGCTCTCGGGCGCGTTTTCCCTCGGCGGAGGCACCTCCTGCCGGTCAGCGGCGCGCCCCCACCTCGGGGCAAGGCACATGAAGCCAAGGCAGGGAGAAGACGAACCAGAGGGCCTTCCACAGTCAGAGGCCGCTCCTTCGGACCCAAACCGTCCTACCCACACCTACGAGTGGCTCGTACCGGGCAGCGGGACAGCGCGAACGCCCGACGACCCTCAGCAGCCGGCGAGCGGCGTCCGCTCGGCGGTGCCCGAGACGCAACTGCTCTCCGAGGCGATCGTGCGCTCGCTGGGGCGCGAAGCCACCGCGATGCTGCCCGACGCCGACGAACCGAGCACGGCCGCGCCCGCGCCCGGCACAGCCGCCGCGGCGCCGATCGCGCGGACGGCGATGTTTCCCGAGGACGGCAAGCTGGTCTCGGGCCTGATCGAGCCGCGCTCCCCTCCGAGCAAGGGCTCGACCCGCATCGCTCCCCCGATCACCCCGACCATGCGCCCGCCGTTGATTCCGATTCCGATCGGCGGCGCGATCCGCCTCGCTCCCCTCGTCCCCGTCGCCGACAAGCCGATGACCGACAAGGCGAGCCCGCCGCCGCACGCGTCGGTCCCGCCGCTGGCGTCGAGCGCCGCGACGCCGATCCCCAATCAGACCCCGACGCCCTTCGGTCCGTCGTCGGCGCCGTTCAAGGCGCCCGGCGTCGGCGCGCGGCTCGGCCAGTACGAGATCATCCGCGAGCTCGGCGCCGGCGGCATGGGCGTGGTCTATCTCGCGCGCGACGATCGGCTCGGCCGGCGCGTCGCGATCAAGTTCCTGCAGACCGGCAACGCCGAGCTGACCCGCCGCTTCCTCGTCGAGGCGCGCGCGACCGCGCGCTGCAGCCACGAGAACATCGTCGTCATCTACGAGGTCGGCGAGCTGCAGGGCAGCCCGTTCATGGTGCTCGAGTACCTGCAGGGCCAGACGCTGTCGGCGGTGATCAAGAAGTCGGCGCCGATGCCGCCCACGCGCGCGGTCGAGCTGGTCGCGTCGGTGATCCGCGCGCTCGCGTGCGCGCACGAGCAGGGCATCGTCCACCGCGATCTCAAGCCCGAGAACATCTTCCTCACCGACGCGGGAACGGTCAAGGTGCTCGACTTCGGCATCGCCAAGGTGCTGCAGGACGAGCCGCACAACGTCGATGCGCACCGCGACCAGGCGCGCCCCGAAGCCATCGGTCCGGCGGCGCTCGACATGGCGGCGCGCACCGGGATCATCGGCACGATGGCGTACATGTCGCCCGAGCAGTGGGGCGTGGGCGGCACGATCGATCACCGCACCGACATCTGGGCGACCGGCATGATCCTGTTCCAGATGCTGACCGGCCGGCACCCGCTGGAGACGCTGGGCGGCGACCCGCGCGCCTGGGTCACCGACCTCGACAGCCCGATGCCCAGCCTGCGCAACGAATCGCCGACGTCCCGCCCGAGCTGGCCGACGTCGTCGACCGGTGCCTCAAGAAGCGAAAGGACGAGCGCTTCGCCGACGCCGCGGCGCTGCTGCGCGCGCTCGAGCCGTTCATGCCCGGGCGCTTCGCCAAGGGTTCGAAGCAGGTCGAGAGCGGCCCGTACGCCGGCCTGCGCGCGTTCCAGGAAGAAGACGCGGGACGCTTCTTCGGCCGCTCGCGCGAGATCGCCGCGCTCGTGACCCGCATCCGCGACACGCCGCTGATGGCGACGGTCGGGCCGTCGGGCGTCGGCAAGTCGTCGCTCGTCCGCGCCGGCGTCGTGCCCGCGCTCAAGACCTCGGGCGAGCAGTGGGAGGCCCTGGTGCTGCGGCCGGGGCGCGATCCGATGGCGGCGCTCGCAGGGCTGCTCGCGCCGCGCGTCTCGAGCTCCCCAACGCCGGTCGAGGACATCGGCGCGCAAAAGGAGCTGGCCAAGCGCTTCGCGACCGAGCCCGGCTACCTGGGCAGCGCGCTGCGCAGCATCGCGCGCCGCGAGAACAAGCGCGTGCTGCTGTTCGTCGATCAGTTCGAGGAGCTCTACACGCTCGTCCCCGATCCGGCCGAGCGGCGCGCGTTCACCGCGGCGCTCGCGGGCGTCGCCGACGACGCGACCTCGCCGGTGCGCGTGGTGGTGTCGATCCGCGCTGACTTCCTCGAGCGTATCGCCGAGGACCCGCACTTCATGAACGAGCTCGCCAAGGGGCTCTTCTTCCTCGGGGCGCCGACGGCCGAAGGGCTGCGCGAGGCGATCACGCAGCCGGCGGAGCTGGCGGGCTATCGCTTCGAGGCGCCCGGGATGATCGACGACATGATCTCGCACCTCGAATCAACGCCGGCCGCCCTGCCCCTGCTGCAGTTCGCGGCCGCGCAGCTGTGGGAAGCGCGCGACCCGCGCCGCAAGCTGCTGACCAAGCAGAGCTACGGCGCGCTCGGCGGAATCGCCGGCGCGCTCGCGAGCCACGCCGACCGCGTGATCGGCAAGCTGTCGCACGATCTGCAAGCGCTGGCGCGACCGTTGTTCGTGCAGCTGGTGACCGCCGAGCGCACGCGCGCCGTGCGCGAGGTCGAAGAGCTGCGCGAGACCTCGAGCGACAAGGGCGGTCTCGGCCGCCTCATCGACCAGCTGGTCGAGTCGCGCCTCCTGGTGGTGCAGACCGGCGGCGGCAGCGGCGGCGCCACCGTCGAGATCGTCCACGAGTCGCTGATCACCAGCTGGCCGACGCTGCGCCGCTGGCTCGACGAGAGCCAGGAGGACAGCCTGTTCCTCGAGCAGCTGCGCCAGGCGTCACGCCAGTGGCAGGCGAAGAACCGCGACGTCGGCCTGCTCTGGGGCGGCGACATGGTCGACGAGCTGGCGCGCTTCCAGCGGCGCTATCGCGGCGAGCTGCCCGACGTCGTGCGCGCGTTCTCCGAGGAGGTGTTCGGCCGCAAAGCGCGCAGCGCGCGGCGGAGGAGGCGCCTGGTGGCAATGGCGGGTGTTCTGTCGGTCATGCTGCTGGCGGCGGCCGCGGTCGCGCTGTTCGTGATTCACAACTCGCAGATGGCGGCGGAACAGAACGCCGCGGCTGCGACGCAAGCGCAGGGAGAGGCGCAGCGCCGGCTGCAAGAGGTCGAGACCAAGGAGCGCGAGCGACAGCGCGCCGAGGCCGGGCAACGCGAGGCACAGAAGGAGGTCGTGACCGCCAACACCAAGGTGGAGACGACCAACGAGGAGCTCGCGCAGAAGAACGTCGAGCTCGGCGCCGCGCTGGAGAAGGCCAAGCAACAGAAGCAGCGTGCGGAGGGCGCGCAGGTGGCCGCCGAGCGCGACGAGCGCTCCGCGCGCGAGGCCGAGGAGCGCGCGCGCCTGGCGCAGCAGCAGACCGAACAACTGCTCAAGAAAGAGCGCGAGCGCGCCGACCGGTTGAACGCGCAGCTCGGGCAGCTCGTCGAGCGCCTGCGGTAGCGATCTCTCCGGTCCCCTCCCCCTGTCTGCAGGGGGAGGGCTAGGGAGAGGGCAAACCTTGCGAGAGGCAAGGTTCGTCAGCGCCTCTCGCAAGGCCTGCCCTCTCCCTAGCCCTCTCCCCGCAGACGGGGGAGCGAGGTATGTGACGACTTCAACAACAGCGCGTGCGGGACTTGTAGTGCGACCTGTACGTCGGCGCAGATGCCGAAATCCGCGATCGGCAGAGCCAAGTTCTCCTGACAGCGATCAACCCCGGCGCCGTAGGAAACGTTGCTATCACCGATACGGTAGCCAACAGCGCCTTCGTGGTCGTGGGAATGAGCGGCGGCCGCGCGCGCGACTGCCCCCTCGGCGTTGGCTGCGGCTCCAACGACGACTGCCAGAGCGGCGTCTGCTGCCTCGGTGCGCTCAACTCCCCCACCTGCATGTGCCCGTCTGGCGTCTGTGCCCTCAACACCTGCCTGTCTGCCGGCTCGTGACCTGACCCGGAGCTCCGTCGTCACTCTTACGGCCCGGCTGTTTTGTAGAACCCGCGGCTATCGAGTATCTTCGCAACAACCGTGGATCCGACAATCGCTCTCGGTGTGCTCCCTAGAGGTCGCAACTCGCTTGGGACGACGCCGCCGATGCGATCGACGATTCTGGCCGTGGTACTTTCGCTGATCGGCGCCGCCTGCGGCTCCTCGGGGAAGCCGCAATCGAGCGGTGTGGGCGGCGGAGCCGGCGGAGTCACCGTCGATGGCGGAGCCGGGGCGGATGGCGCCGTCGGGGGCGCTGCAGGGGATGCGGGCGGCAACGACGCACGGACCACCTTCACCCTCGGAGGCGTGGCCACAGGCATTGTTGGCAAGAACCTCGCGATCACCTCGGGAACCGAGACCCTTCCGCTCACGGAGAACGGGCGGTTCGTATTCACGATGGCGCTCCCGAACGGGGCTGGCTACTCGGTGACAATCCAGAAACAGCCGGACACTCCCACCCAGAGTTGCTACGTGCTCAACGGCTCGGGAACAATCGCCGGTGCCGACGTCGACAAGGTGATCGTCAGCTGCGTACCGTCGCGAGCCCGCTATGTCCTGATCACCGACCTCGCCGACAGCAGCGTGTCGACATATGCCATCGTCGATGCCACCGGCCGCATCGTGTTCATCGGCAAGGCCACTGCGGGGGCGAATCCGACAGCGGTGTCCGTCGCGGCGTCGGGCAAGTCCGCCTACGTCGCCAACTCCGGCGACGGCACCGTGTCGCAATATACGGTCGGCGCCGACGGGACGCTCACGCCGATGGCGCCGGCAACAGTCAACGCGGGCACCGGCGTGCGCCGACTGGCGCTCGATCCGGCCGGACGATTCGCCTACGCCGTCAACCCGGGCAGCGGCAACGTGACCGCCTACAGCGTGGCGGCGAATGGAGCGCTCACGCGTATCGGCATGACCCCGGTCGGAATGTCGCCGCAAGCGATCACCATGGATCCGGGCGGGCAATTCGTTTACGTCGTCAACTCGAGCGACAACAACATCTCGCAGCTCAAGGTCGGCGCCGATGGGTCACTGGCTGCGATGACCCCGTCCACCGTCGCCGCGGGCGCCGCGCCCGGCGCGATCACCGTCGACCGGACGGGACGCTTCTTGTATGTCGCCAACGTCACCGACGGCACCGTCTCGCAATTCGCGATCGGGACCACCGGCGCCCTCTCCCCCCTGTCGCCGGCGACCTTCACCGTCGGTGCGTCTCCAACGGCGATCCGCACCGATGCCACCGGACACTTCGCCTACGTCACGCGCGGAGGCACCACCGGCACCATCGCGCAGCTCGCGATCGGCCCGCGCGGCACGCTTTCGTCGCTGACCCCCGCCACCGCGACGGTCGAGGCCGATCCGCAAGCGATCGCCATCGATGGCAACGGTGGGTTCGTCTACGTCGTCGCGGGCACCAGTAACAGCATCACCGCGTTCGACGTCATCCCCACCAGCGGAGCACTCTCCGCGCTGCCGCGGGTGCCCGGTCAGGGCTCGCCGTCGTCGGTTGCAATCGTGGCCGGCGACGCGCCGGTGCAGGCGGTCACGAAGTTCGCATACGCGGCTAACAACGGTGGCGACTCGATATCGCTATTCACCGTCGGAGCCAGCGGCGCGCTCACGATCTCGGGCTCACTCAACGTCGGTGGCACGGGACCGCAAGGCATCACTGTCGATCCGTCCAATAGTCACCTTTATGTTGCCAACAACACCACCAACAACCTGTCGCAGTACGCGATCGGCACCGACGGCAAGCTGGCCGCCCTCGCCCCCGATGGCGTCGACGCCGGAGTGTTCCCGGTGGCGATTGCCTTCCACCCGTCGGGGCGCTTCGCGTACGCGGTCAACCAGGATGGCCACAGCGTCTCCCAGTATGCGGCGGCCGCCGACGGGACGCTGAGGGCTCTGACCCCGGCCACGGTCACGGTTTCGACGAACACAGGCCCTAGCAGCATCGTCGCCGATCCGACCGGCCGCTACGTATTCGTCTCGATCACGACCGGCAACGTCGCGCGATTCTCCGTCGGGGTGGACGGCACCCTCTCGTCGCTGACGCCGGCGACGGTCCCGGCGGGCATGAACTCCGCCGCCGTCGCCGTCTCGCCGTCGGGCGCTTCGTTGTTCGTCGCCAACAGCTCGAGCAACAATATCTCGCAATACGCTAGTCGGCGCCGGAGGAACGCTCACCCCGCTCACCCCCGCAACGGTCACGACCGGGACGTTCCCGACGGCGCTGGCGGTGGATCCGAGTGGTCGCTGGCTGTACGCCGCCAACATCAACAGCGCCGACGTCAGCCTGTTCTCGGTCGGCAACAGCGGCGCACTCACCGCGCTCACCCCACCGCGTGTGGCCATCGGTACCGCCAGCATCGACAACCCAACCGGAATCACCGTCGACCCTTCTGGCCACTACCTCTACGTGACCGACTCCGTCGACCCGACCGGTATGGTGTGGCAGTTCACAATCGGCGCGACCGGCGGCCTGACGCCGATGACGCCGCCGTCGGTGGTGGCCGGCATCGCGCCGTTATCGATCGCGGTCGCGGGAACGTACCAGTAGCCTGCGCGAGCTGGCCGCCGCTACTGGCAGGTCTTGCTGCTTCCGCCGTCGGTGGCGGTGCAGCTCAGCGTTGAAAAGCAATCCGCGCCGGTATTGCACTTGCGCCCCGACCCGCACGGCGGGCACGAACCGCCGCCGCAGTCGACGTCGGTCTCGCCGGGATCCACCGAGCCGTTCGTGCAAGTCGCGGGGATGCAGAGCAGCGACTTGCAGGTGCTGGCCGCCCCGCAGTCGCCGTTCACCTTGCAGGCCAGCCCGTTGCCGCACGGCGAACAGCTGCCGCCACAATCCACGTCGGTCTCGCTGCCGTCCTTGCTGCCGTCGCCGCAGGTCGAGGTGCACTTCCCCGACTTGCAGGTGCTGCTGCTGCCGCAGTCGCCGTTGACCGAACACGTCTTCCCGTCCGCGCAGGCGCCGCAGCTGCCGCCGCAATCCTGGTCGGTCTCGCTGCCGTTGAGGACGCCGTCCGTGCAGCTCGGCGGCAGGCAGGTGGTCTGAGCGCAGTTACCACCCGGGCAGGGACAGGTCGCCGAGTTGCTCGCCCCGATGCAACACACGCCGGAGTCACAGTCGGTGTTGGCGAGGCAGGTCTGCCCGCTCACGCACTTGCCACAGCTGCCGCCGCCGCAGTTGAGGTCGGTCTCGGCGCCGTTGACAGCGCTGTCGCCGCAGCTCGGCGCCAGGCAGGTGTTCTGGACGATCGAAGCACAGCCCGCCCCCGCGCACGGGCAGGCGGTGGTGCCAGGCGTGCCGAGGCAGCACACGCCGCTCTGGCAGTCGTCGTTTCCACCGCAACCGGTCGCGGCCGGGCAATCGAAGCCGGCACCGCCACTCATACCGACGACCACGAAGTTGGAGTTGGCGACGGTCTCCTTCGCCTTGACGTTGCCCGTCGAGCCGGAGCTGCCGTTGGTGAGCAGGACTTGACTGTGGTTGTTGTTGTTGACGATGGCGTTGATCGAGAGCGCGGCGCCAACCCCATTGATGGCGCTCGCGATCTTCGCTGCGATGCCAGTCGATTGGGTGCCGTTGCCGGGGCCGATCTGCACGTGCGTGGCGTCGGTCGGCGCGCTGCTGTTGAATTCGAAGACGACGGTGCGGACGCCGTCGGAGAGCGTGAACGTCTCGCCGTTGACCAGGTTCGATGCGCTGACCGCGGTGATGCTGCCGATCGCCGGCGTCGCCGCCTGCGGGCCCATGCACGTGGCGCTGCAGGTGCCGCAGGCGCTGGAGTTGAAGTCGTCGCACAGCTCGTTCCCCAGCGTCTTGCCGTCGCCGCAGGTCGAGTGGCAAGCCTGACCGGGCGTCGGGCAGACGAAGCCGGTCTCGATCTGGCAGGCCGGCGAGCTGCACCCATCGCCCGACGACGTGTTCTTGTCGTCGCAGGCCTCCGTGGCCTTGGTATTGAGATAGCCATCGCCACAGGACGGCTTCGTGCACTTGAGCCCGACCCCCGCGGCCGCGCCGTTGCAACCGGACGTGTCGACGCCGCCGACGACGTCGCAGGTCTCGCCCGCGGCGCCGTTGATGTACCCGTCACCGCAGCTGGCCCCGCGGCACTGCAACCCCACCGACGAAGCGGCCGCGCCGTTGCAGCTGATCGTGTCGAGGCCGTTCGACCCGACCTCGCAGGTCTCCCCGGCGACGCTGTTGATGTATCCGTCGCCGCAAGTGACTTTGTGGCACTTGACCGCGCCCGCGCTCGCCCCGTTGCAGTTGAGGTTGTCGAGGCCGCTCGCGCCGACCTCGCAGGTCTCGCCCGCGGCGCCGTTCACGTAGCCGTCGCCGCAGGCGACCGTCGTGCATTGCCGGCCAGGCCCCGCGAGGAATCCGTTGCACGACGTCGTGTCGGCGCCGCTCGCGCCGACCTCGCAACTCTCGCCGGCGGCGCGGTTCATGTAGCCATCGCCGCAGGCGGGGACGTGGCAGGCCACGCCCCCGGCCGTCGCGCCGTTGCAGTCCTTGGTGTCGACGCCGCCCAGGACGTCGCAGGTCTCGCCCGCCGCCCGGTTGATGTAGCCGTCGCCGCAGATCGCCGCGTGGCAGGAGACGCCGGGTCCGGCCGCCGCGCCGTTGCAGTCCTTGGTGTCGGCGCCGCTCATGACGTCGCACGTCTCGCCGGCGGCGACGTTGATGTAGCCGTCGCCGCAGAACGCGAAATGGCAGGCGACGTTCGCCACCGCCGCCGCCGTGCCGTTGCAGTTGGCGGTGTCGACGCCTCCGATCACGTCGCACTCTTCGTTGGCCGTGCGGTTGACCCGGCCGTCGCCGCACGACGCGACGGTGCAGTCGACGTTGCACATCTTCGACTCGCCGCCGTCGTCGCACTGCTCGCCGGCGGCCTGATTGATCTTTCGGTCGCCGCAACGGGCGGTCGTGCAGTCGCTGTTGCAGACGCGCGACTCGGTGATCCCCAGCGAGCAGGTCTGCGCGCTCGCGCCGGCCTCGGCCACGGCGTCGCTGGCGTCGCCGTCAGCCGAACCATCTATCGCGCCGTCGCTCGCCGAGCCGTCGCCGAGATCGTCGGCGATGCAGTAGTCACAGTCCTCGCCGTTGTCGCGCTGGCCGTTCCCGCAAAGACCGTTCGATTTGCAGTCGACGCTGCAGCGACCGGGCTGCCCGTTCTTGTCCCCATCGTCGCAAACCTCGTTGCGGACAGGGTCGGCGAACGTGTTGTCGATGGTGCCGTTGCCGCAGGTGTTGTCGGACGTGCACTTGCTGTTGCACTGGTCGTCGTTGTCGACGTTTCCGTCGTCGCACTTCTCGCCCATGTCGATCACGCCATTTCCGCAGTTGCCCAGGATGCAGATGTCCTGGTGGGCCGCGCAGGTGTACGGCGTGGGGCAGACGCGTCCCGACGGACAGATCGCGCTTTGCGGCTGGGGACAGCCGGCGACGAAGGAAAGGCCGGCTCCGAGAGCCAGGACCAGCCAGGCGCGGCCCGCGAGCTCGCGCATCTCAGAACCTCCCCGTGGCGGCAAAACCGGCCAATCCGGGGCCCCCAAGGGGCGAGAACGACAGCGAGAACGACGGGGAAAGGCGCGCGACATCGCCATGCTCCGACTCGGGGTCGACGCGATAGGGGATCGAGCGGTCCAGGATCAGCAGCAACACGCCGGCCGCTGCGATCGTGCCGCCCGCGACGTAGGAGATCGTCGCCAGCGTCTTGTAGGTGTTGGCCCGCTTATGAATCTGATCGAGCGCCGCATAGTCGGCAGAGCCCGGCACGCAACCGCTCGCGGGGCACACCGCCGTCGCGGAGTTGTCGAACGCGTTGATGTTCTTCTGCGACTGCAGCGACATGATCGCGCCGGTGGCCAGCAGTACCCCGCCGAACGCCGCGACCGCGATCGGCCGCCAGATCGGATAGCGGCGCCGGTAGCCGATGAGATCGCCCGCGGTGTAGAGCTTGAGGTTCATCTCCGTCCGCTTTTCGGAGGTCAGCTCCTCGGTCATCGACGTTGTGGTGAAGCCGGCCTTCGACGCGGTCACCGTGTGCGTGCCGGCGCGCACCAGCCCCTGATAATGCCCGGGCGAGCGGAACAGCGGCGCGCCGTCGAACGTGACCTGTGCGCCGTCGACGTCACAGCGAATATCGACCGACGCGACCAGCTTCTCGATCAGGCGCAGGTAGCTCTTGGCGTGCTCCAGCTTCTCCGGATCCAGCGGGTCGGCGCCGTACTTGATGGCGGCCTCCAGGTTCTGAAAGACCTCGACCGGCTGATCCATGTTCAACAGCGCGAGCGCGAGATTGTAGTGAATCCCCGGATGATCCCACTCGGCCAACGCCTGGCGATAGGCCTTGGCCGCTTCGACGAACAGCGACTCCTTGAGCAGGCTGTTCCCTTCTTGCAGGAACTTGAGCGCCGCCTGCTGCCGCTCGGACGAGACGCCGGCGGCCCAGGGTCGATCGCTGACCTGCATCCGCGCGGTGGCGTCGCTCACCGGTTCGTTGCTCGGCGACGGCACGCTCGGCCCCGGCTTCGACGCCGGTGGTGGCGTGGTCGGCGCGGCCGCGCGCGCGATCGCGGGGCTTGCCAACACCAATCCGATGCTCAGACTGATGCCCAACCCGAAACTGCCCAACCAGGACCTGCAAACGAACCGTGTGAATGCGATCACCCCGCGGCGCGGGGCCCTTCGAGGTGCGCCTGCGTTTTCCATGCGGTGTAGCCTCATTTGGGCTGGCCGAAGCGGAGCCTGCAGCATCTTACCGACACCCCGCACCGACGGTCGAGAGAAAAACCGTGGCGGTGCTGCGCACACACCGACGGCATTCGGCCCGTCGCCGCCGCGAACGGCGAATCAGGCGGCGAGAGAAACCAAGAATCCGTGAAATGCGTCGTTCGCGCGCTCGACCGACAGGACGAACTCTCCGGCGTCGCCCAGACGGACGACGCGGCCGTTGGCGACGCAGACGTGCTGCCCGGGGATCACGAACCCGAAGGCTGCTTCCTGATCCAACCGAAGCGCCCCGCTCGGTGACCTGAACCGCGCTCCGTCGCGTCCGATGTCGACCAGCTCGACGGTCACCGGCACGCTCCGCCAGGCGACGTGCACGTTGACCGGCAACGCCAGGCGAAAACGGGGAGAACGACGCCGCTCGGGTTCGACGGAAGCTTCCATGCCCATTCCTTGCTGGTAAGTGCTTCGATAGCGCGTCCGGGGCTCGCGATCTTTCTCGCGAGCCTCGCCGCCTCCCAGCCCCCCTCTCCAACGAACGGGCCGCCGGTTGTTCCCGCAGAAAAAGCTCGGCGAAACAGGTAAAAACGCGCCGCGTCGGGAGGCGTTTGGCGGCCCAGGGTGACCTGGTTCGGGAACGTGTCCCATGCTACGTTGCGGACCTTGCGAGGCAGGCGCGAAGGCCGTGATCTTGGGCGGTGAGTGACCCGACAGTCGGCAGCTATGTCCTAGTCGAAAAGCTCGGCGAGGGGGGCATGGGCGAGGTTTATCTCGCCGAGCACAAGTACATCGCGCGCAAAGCGGCGATCAAATTCCTGCTCCGCGACCTCAGCAACTCGTCCGAGCTCGTGGGCCGTTTCTTCGCCGAGGCGCGCGCGGCGTCGGTGATCAAACACCCTGGCATCGTCGAGGTCCTCGACTGCGACGTCCACGACGGCCGTGCGTACATCGTTATGGAGCTGTTGCGCGGGGAGAGCCTGCGCGACTACATCGAGCGCGTCGGCAGCTTGGGCCAGGACGAGGTGGGCGCGCTGGGGATCTTCCGGCAAATCGCGTCGGCGCTCGCGGCCGCGCACGCGCAGGAGATCGTCCACCGCGACCTCAAGCCCGACAACGTCTTCCTGCACGTCCCCGAGAACCACCCGCCCGATCGCCCCATCGCCAAGGTGCTCGACTTCGGCATCGCCAAGCTCATGGGCCGCGGCGAGAGCGGCACCAAGACCCGCACCGGGCAACTCCTGGGGACGCCCATGTACATGTCGCCGGAGCAGTGCCGCGGCGTGAAGCAGATCGACAACCGCAGCGACATCTACTCGCTCGGTTGCATCATGTACGAGGTCTTCTGCGGGAACGCGCCGTTCCTCGACGAGGGCTTCGGCGATCTGATCATCGCGCACGTGTCGCGCCCGCCACCCGAGCCGCTGCACGCCGCGCCCTGGATGTCGGCACCGGTGCGGCGCCTCCTGCTAGACTGCCTGGCCAAGGACCCGGCCGACCGGCCGCAGTCGATGCGCGACGTGATGGCGCGGATCGCGCAGCTCGCGCCCTCCGAGGAGATCTTCCTTCAGATCCCGGTCTCGATCATCGAGCGCCCGGAGAGCAGCGCGCGGCCCGGCTCTGGATCGCGCTCGGCCCCGCGCCTGGCGCAAACCACGCCGATGCCGCCGGCGGCGGGAATCTCCTCGAGCGGCGGCACGCTGACCGCGCCGCTCGAGGACTCCGGGATGCCGTCGCGGCCCGGCAGCGGCGCGTTCTCCCGGCCGGTGCACGCGCCGGGAGCCATCACGACCCCCAGCGGCGCGGGACGCACGCGAGTCCTGCTGCCCGACGAACCGAGCACGCTGACCGCGGGCGCCGTCGAGCACTACAAGACCGTCCCGCGCGCGCGGGGCGCCGGCAGCAAGATCGCGATCGCGCTCACCGCGGTGGCCGCGGTCGCGCTTGCGGCAGTGGTGATCATCCGGGTGCTGACCGGACAGCCGGCGGGCGGCGAGGCAAAGGACACCACCGCGCAGGCCGATCCGACCGGCGGCAACGCGACCCAAACCACCTCGACCGGGAGCGGGAGCGGCACGACCCCGGGCGAGACCGAGCACGCTCAACCGCCGCACGCCCGCCCTCTTCCCCCGCCGGCGATCTCGGTGATCACGCTGATCGGCTTGCCGCCCCAGGCGCTGGTGCGCCTCGATGGACACGCGGTGACGCCGCCGGTCTCGGTCCCTCGCGAGGCGCAGACCCACCAGTTGATCGTCGACGCCAGCGGCTATCAGCGCTGGGAGAAGTCCTTCGACGCCAGCAAGGACCACACTGTCGCGGTCGAGATGACGCCTCTCGCGGCGCCGCCGTCCGCGCGCCCGACCACGCCGCGCCCGCGCAGGCGAGGCGGCGGCGACAAGACTCCGCGCGACCAGCCCGGCTTTGATGGGTTCACGGATCTGTAGCGGGCGACGTTCTTCGGCGAGTCACCCTCTCCCGCGGTCCGCCGGGAGAGAGGGCCGGGGCAGGCCTTGCGAGAGCCACGGAACTCTTCACTCGAGTCGGGATTCGATTCGCCGGTCCGGCACCAGCCACAGCAGCGCGACGAAGACGTAGATCCCGAGCGAGACGTAGCGCGCCACGAACGCCAGCGGAATCGCCAGCGCGTACAGCACCGGCGAGACCAGCCCCTTGAGGTCGCGTCCCACGGCGAGGCCCAGCTTCGACTCCTCCCCTTCGAGCGCGACGATTCGGTTCTGCAGCAGCTTGTACGCGGTGCCCGCCGCCAGCATCACGACGCCGTAGACCGAGGTCGGCAGCGACGCGAAGTGGTTCTCGCCCATCCACCCGGTCACGAACGGAATCAACGACAGCCAGAAGAGCAGGTGCAGGTTCGCCCAGAGGATCGTCCCGTTGATCCGCCCGGTGGCGTGCAGCATGTGGTGGTGGTTGTTCCAGTAGATGCCCAGGTACACGTAGCTGAGCACGTAGGTCGAGAAGACCGGCCCGAGCGGACGAAGCGCCGCCCAGTCGGCGCCGTGAGGCACCTTGAGCTCGAGCACCATGATGGTGATCAGAATCGCGATGACGCCGTCGCTGAAGGCCTCGAGCCGCCCCTTGCTCACGAGGAGGGCGCCGGATAGAGGGAGCCCAGGAATGTCGCGAACGAATCGGCCACCGCGTAGACGTTGGTGAACCCGGCCGGCGCGCCGTCCCCGCGGCCCAGCGGCTGCTCGGGGAACAGGGTCTCCCACCGCCGCAGGATCTGGTTCTCGTCCATCTCGAGCGTGTCCTCGCCCTCGGCCTCGAGATCGAGAACCATGGCGTCGATCTGCGTGTCCAGGCCGCGGCACTCGCGGTCCCAGAACCAGATCCGGGTCTCGCTGCGGTCGGTCACCGACAGCAGCAACAGATTCTCGTGCGGGTCGGCCGCGATCGGGATCGTCCCCGCGGGCAGCGAATCGGCGTAGCCCTCGCTGACCAGGTAGGCCAGGTCGCGCCGCATCTCCGACGAAAAGCCGAGAAAGGACGACAGCTCGGCGTCGGTGCCCCACGGCCCGACCTCGCGGAGCGGGAAGCGCAGCGCTTCCGGAAAGCCGGTCCAGCCGTAGGCGCCCACGAACTGCCGGTAGTCGGCCGGAAGCGCGGCGCCGAGCTCCTCCTCGAGCCAGCGCAGGTCGTCCTCGGTCGGGTCGCGGCGGCTGGCGGGGTCGACGACCCGCCAGGAACAGCGCCGGAAGATCCGATCGGCGACTTCGAGGGGGGTCCCCTCACCCCACCCCGGCCCGCGCGCCGGGCGGCGCGGGCTGCGCGCTCCACAGGTGAGGTGCCGAGTGGCGCCGGGAACCGACGACCGGCGGGCGAGCAAATCTGAAATTCCCAGGATCTGTCTCACGACGTGTTTCACGACGTCTCCGAAGTTAGGCAAAGGATGTGCCGGTCCCCTACCGCTCGATCCGCTTCGCCGTCTACTCTCTCGCACCCTCTTTTGGTCGCCGGGGGCTAGTAAAGCGGCTCACGGGTCGGGTCCAGCACGCTCGAATATGAATGTTCCGTACCATCAATAACGATCGCGTGCACGTCCGAGTTCCCACTGTATGGATGGCGATTGTCTGCCGAAGTTACGTACTTCACTTGCGCACGAAACCCCGGCGTTACAGCGCGGGGTGCAAAGTATTTGCGTGCGACAGCCCCAACTCGAGGACGGAAATCAGCACTCCCCGTCGACGCGTGAGCCCGCAGAGCCCAGCGCCGGCGCCGGCATTGGTACGGCTATCAGCAGCGCCGAGCGCCCGATCGTCGTCGCCGCCGGAAAGCGCGCCAGCTTGCTGGGCGCCGACTTCAAGAAGGCGGTGCTCGAGCACCTGATTCACACCTGCGCCAAGGAAATCCGCGACGCCTCGGCGATGGACCTCTACTACGCCTTCGCGCATACCGTGCGCGATCGGCTGGTGCACCGCTGGCTGGCGACGCAGCGAACGCATCTGGAGCGGGACGTCAAACGCGCCTGCTACTTCTCGTCGGAGTTCCTGACCGGCCGCAGCCTGGGGTTGTGCCTGATGAACCTGGGCTTGTACGAGATGGCCGAGGGGCTCGCATCCGAGCGCGGCTTCGACCTCGGTTCGATCCTCGAGCAGGAGGGCGACCCGGGCCTCGGCAACGGCGGCCTCGGGCGGCTCGCCGCCTGCTTCATGGACTCGCTGGCGACGCTCGAGCTCCCCGCGGTGGGCTACGGCATCCGCTACGACTTCGGCATGTTCGAGCAGAGCATCGAGGACGGGCGCCAGGTCGAGCGCCACGACAACTGGCTGCAGCTCGGCAACCCGTGGGAGCTGCCCCGCCACGAGGACGCGCAAAAGGTGCGGTTCTACGGCCGCGTCGAGATGCGCCACGACGACAGCGGGCGCTTCATCGCCGACTGGGTCGACACGCGCACGGTGATCGGACTGCCCTACGACTCGTTCATCGTGGGCCACCGCACCGACACCGTGAACACGCTGCGGCTGTGGGCGGCGCGCGCGACGCGCGACTTCGACCTGCAGTTCTTCAACGAAGGAGACTACCGCCGCGCCGTCGAGGAGAAGATCGACACCGAGAACATCTCCAAGGTCCTGTACCCCAACGACCAGAGCGAGGAAGGCAAGGCGCTGCGCCTCAAGCAGCAGTACTTCTTCGTCGCCTGCTCGATCGCCGACATCGTCCAGCGCTACAAGCGCCGTCACGCGACGTTCGACGCCTTCCCCGACAAGGTCGCGATCCAGCTCAACGACACGCACCCGGCGATCGCGGTCGCCGAGCTGATGCGCGTGCTCCTCGACGACGAGAAGCTCGACTGGGACTATGCCTGGAACCTGTGCGAGCGGACGCTGGGCTATACCAACCACACGCTGATGCCCGAGGCGCTCGAGCGCTGGCCGGTGAAGCTGTTCGAGCGGATGCTGCCGCGCCACCTGATGCTGATCTACGAGATCAACCACCGCTTCATGCGACAGGTGCAGACGCGCTGGCCAGGCGACATGGACCGCATGCAGCGCATGTCGATCTTCGAGGAAGGCGACGGCAAGAACAAGCAGGTGCGCATGGCGCACCTCGCGACCGTCGGCTCGCACAGCATCAACGGCGTGGCGGCGCTGCACACCGAGCTCATCAAGAGCCACCTGATGCCGGACTTTCACCAGCTGTGGCCCGAGCGGTTCAACAACAAGACCAACGGCGTCACGCCGCGCCGCTGGGTGCTGTACGCGAACCCGCGCCTGACGAAGCTGGTCACGTCACGAATCGGCCCGGAGTGGATCGATCGCGACCTCGCGAAGGTCAAGGCGCTGCTGGCGCACGCCGACGACCCGCAGCTGCTCGACGACCTGTGGCAGGTCAAGCAGCAGAACAAGCGCGACCTGTCGGCGCTGGTGCAGCGGCGCACCGGCGTCGAGCTGCCGGCCGACGCGATGGCGGTGATTCAGATCAAGCGCTTTCACGAGTACAAGCGGCAGCTGCTGGCCTGCCTGCAGATCGTCGCGCACTACATGGCGCTCAAGCGCAACCCCGGCGCCGCCACCACGCCGCGGACGTACATCTTCGCCGGCAAGGCCGCGCCCGGCTACGTGATGGCCAAGCTGCACATCAAGCTGATCAACGACGTCGCCGCGGTTATCAACGCCGACCCCGAGGTGCGCGGCCGCATGGCGGTGGTGTTCCTGCCCAACTACGGCGTGTCGCTGGCGCAGGCGCTGATCCCGGCCGCCGACGTCTCACTACAAATCTCCACGGCGGGCAAGGAAGCGTCCGGGACCAGCAACATGAAGTTCGCGCTCAACGGCGCGCTCACCGTCGGCACCCTCGACGGCGCCAACGTCGAGATCCGCGACTCGGTCGGCCCGGACAACTTCTTCCTGTTCGGGCTCACCACGCCCGAGGTGCAAGCGCTGTGGGCGGAGGGCTACGACCCGCGCGCGTTCATCGGGCGCAGCGCCGTGCTCGCCGAGGTGCTGGATCTGATCTCGGGTGGCTTCTTCAGCCTGGGCGAGATCGATCGCTTCAAGCCGATCATGGACAACCTGCGCAACCACGATCCGTTCATGGTGTGCGCCGACTTCGACGCCTACGTCGCCGCCGAGGCGCGCGCCGCGGAGGCGTTCCGCGATCCACGCGACTGGTCGCGCCGCGCGCTGTTCAACATCGTGGGCGCCGCGCGCTTCTCCAGCGATGAGACCGTCCGCCGCTACGCCGACGAGATCTGGCACATCAAGCCGGAGAAGACCGACCTCGCCTCGATCGGCGAGCCTTGACAATGGACGCGCTTCCCTTCATGAAGCGCCCTCGAGACTAAATGTCGATCACCGTCACTCTCCATCACAAGACCAACTACCGCTACGACGGTCTCGTGCAGCTGGCGCCGCACGTGGTGCGCCTGCGGCCGGCGCCACACACCCGCACGCCGATCCGGGCGTACTCGCTGAAGGTGAAGCCCGAGCAGCACTTCATGAACTGGCAGCAAGATCCGTTCGGGAACTACCAGGCGCACCTGGTCTTCACGCGCGAGGCGCAGGAGCTCGAGCTCGAGGTCGACCTCGTCGCCGAGCTGACCGCGACCAACCCGTTCGACTTCTTCATCGACGAGCACGCGCAGGAGTACCCGTTCCGCTACACCGAGGAGGAGAGGATCGCGCTCGCGCCGTATCTCGTGCTGCTGCCGTCCGCGGGACCGGTCGATCGGCTGGCCGCCGAGATGAAGCGCGAGCTCGCGCGCGAGGGCCGGCGCACGATCGACGTGCTGGTCGACATCAACCGCCACATCCGCGATCTGCTGCGCTACGAGATCCGCCTCGAGGCCGGGCGTCTTCTCGCCCGACGACACGCTCGAGCGCGGCCACGGCTCGTGCCGCGACTTCGCCTGGCTGCATGGTGCAGCTCACGCGGCGGCTCGGGTTCGGCGCGCGCTTCGTGTCGGGCTACTCGATCCAGCTCAAGGCCGACGTCAAGGCGCTCGACGGCCCGTCGGGCGTCAGCGAGGACGTCACCGATCTGCACGCGTGGGCCGAGATCTTCCTGCCCGGCGCGGGCTGGATCGGGTTCGACGCCACCAGCGGCCTGCTGTGCGCCGAGGGTCACCTGCCGCTCGCCTGCACCGCGGACCCGAGCAGCGCCGCGCCGGTGAGCGGCAGCTACGCGCCGTTCGGCGACCGCGAGCACGACCCGGCGAGCACCAAGTTCGCCGTCGAGATGAGCGTCACGCGCACCGTCGAGCACCCGCGCGTCACCAAGCCCTACACCGAGGAGGTCTGGGCCACGATCGATCGGCTGGGGCAGCAGATCGACGGCGCGCTCGAGGCCAGCGACGTACGGCTGTCGATGGGCGGCGAGCCGACGTTCGTGTCGATCGACGATCCCGACGGCGCCGAGTGGAACACCACCGCGCTCGGCCCGAGCAAGCGCCACCTGGCCGGGCAGCTGTTCGAGCGCATGCAGGCGCGCTTCTCGCCGGGCAGCCTGCTGCACTACGGGCAGGGCAAATGGTACCCGGGCGAGCCGCTGCCGCGCTGGGCGCTCACCAGCTACTTCCGCAAGGACGGCACGCCGATCTGGCGGCGGCCCGAGCTGGTCGTGAAAGAACCGGCGCCGGGCACGCGCGCCACGCCGCCCCACCCCGACGTGCCGCGCGCGTTGATCCGCACCATCGCGCAGCTGGTCGGCGTCGACGCGGATCAGATCCTGCCGGCGTACGAGGACGGCTTCTACTACGCCTGGAAAGAGCGACGGCTGCCGGTCAACACCTCGCTGTCGGATCTGCGGCTCGACGACGCGCAAGAGCGCGCGCGGCTGGCGCGCGTGTTCGAGCAGGGGCTGACGTCGGTGGTCGGCTACGTGCTGCCGATCGAGCACGTCGGGCACACCAACCAGGGCAACCACTGGCGCACCGGCGAGTGGCCGCTGCGCAGCGAGCGGTTGCTTGCTGCACCCCGGCGATTCGCCGCTCGGGTATCGCTTGCCGCTCGAAGGTCTGCCCTGGATCAGCGCCGAGATGCGCCAGCAGATCCACGAGATCGATCCCTTCGGCAGCATGCCGCCGCTGCCGGCGGTGCAGCGGTTGCAGCAACCGGGGACGCGCGCGCCGTGGGGCCATGAATCACCCCGCGGCAGCGAAGGCGGGCCGCTCGGCGATCCGCGTTTGAGCGGTCTCGGCGGCGACGGCGCGGGCCGGCTCGGGCGGCGTGCTCCGGCCGACGGCGGCGCGGGCGGCGATCCGTTCTCGCCGCGCTCGCCGCAGTACTGGCAGGGCATCGTACGCACCGCGCTGTGCCTCGAAGTGCGCGACGGCATGCTGCACGTCTTCATGCCGCCGATCGGCAGCACCGAGGGCTACCTCGAGCTCGTCGCCGCCGTCGAGGAGGCGGCGCGCGCTCACGATACGCCGGTGCGCGTCGAGGGCTACGCCCCGCCGCGCGATCCACGCATCGGCCAGTTCGCGGTCACGCCCGATCCGGGCGTCATCGAGGTCAACATCCACCCCGCGATGAACTGGAAAGAGCTGTCCGACAACACGACGGCGCTCTACGAGGAGGCGCGGCTCACGCGGCTCGGCACCGAGAAGTTCATGATCGACGGCCGGCACACCGGCACCGGCGGCGGCAACCACGTGGTGCTCGGCGGCCCGATGCCGGCCGACAGCCCGTTCCTGCGCCGGCCCGATCTGCTGCGCAGCATGGTCGGCTACTTCGTCAATCACCCGGCGCTGTCGTACTTCTTCTCGGGGATGTTCGTCGGGCCGACCAGCCAGGCGCCGCGCCTCGACGAGGCCCGGCAAGAGAGCGTCGACGAGCTGGAGATCGCGTTCCGGCAGATCGACGCCAGCCCGGCCGGCCCGGTGCCGCCGTGGATCGTCGATCGCATCTTCCGCAACCTGCTGGTCGACGTCACCGGCAACACCCACCGCTCCGAGCTGTGCATCGACAAGATGTTCAACCCCGACACCTCCAGCGGGCGGCAAGGGTTGCTCGAGCTGCGCTCGTTCGAGATGCCGCCGCACGCGCGCATGAGCCTGGTGCAGCAGCTCCTGCTGCGCGGGCATGGTCGCGACCTTCTGGCGGCAGCCGTATCGCCGGCCGCCGGTGCGCTGGGGGACGGCGCTGCACGATCGCTTCATGCTGCCGCACTTCCTGGCGCAGGATCTCGGCGACGTCGTCTACGATTTGAACGAAGCCGGCTATCCGTTCAAGCCGGAGTGGTTCACGCCGCACTTCGAGTTCCGCTTCCCGGTCGCCGGGCGCGTGAACGCGGCGGGCGTGGCGCTGGAGCTGCGCCAGGCGATCGAGCCCTGGTCGGTGATGGGCGAGGAGGCGACCGCGGGCGGGCAGGCGCGCTTCGTCGATTCGTCGATCGAGCGCCTGCAGCTCAAGGTGCAGAACTTCGTCCCCGACCGCTACGTGATCGCGTGCAACCAGCAGGCGATCGCGCTGCACCCGACGGGCACCAGCGGCGAGATGGTCGCGGGTGTGCGCTACCGCGCGTGGCAATTGCCGAACGCGCTGCACCCGCGCATCGGCGTGCACGCGCCGCTGACCTTCGACATCGTCGACACCTGGACCGGCCGCGCGATCGGCGGCTGCACCTACTTCGTCTCGCACCCGGGCGGCCGCGCCCACGACGACCGGCCGCGCAACGCGCTCGAGGCGGAAGGCCGGCGCGGCGCGCGCTTCTACGGCTTCGGCCACACGCCGGGCGCGCTGCCCGAGACTGTCTGGCAGGACGCGCCGCGCAGCGGCGAAGGGCTTCCCGCTGACGCTGGATCTGCGGCGGTAGGCCGCTCGCAGCTTCGTGATCGCGGCCCGGCGCTCACGCGTCGTGCGTGACGTCACGCCATCGTCCTTTCACCGAGACGTTGCTGAACCATCACCGCTGGGGCGCGGTGAGTTGGGTCAGTCTGCAACGGCCAGCGGCGCGACCGTTGGCAAACGCACAATTGAAAGGGAGATGCAAAAATGAAAGCCACCGCTCTTGCTCTCGGCTTGGCAGCCTCCACTGTCGCCATGCCGAGCTGGGCCGCCGAAGGCCCGATGCCGCACGGAGTTCCGCGCATCGATCACGTCTTCTTGATCATGATGGAGAATCACGGTTTCGGGCAGATCATCAACAATCCCAATGCCCCGTTCATCAACAAATACGCAGCCCAGGCCAATCTGGGCACCAACTACTTTGCTGTCGCGCATCCCAGCTTGACCAACTATCTCGAGATCGCCGGAGGTTCGAATTTCGGCGTCCTGACCGACAACTACCCTGACTGGCACAGCACTGCCTGCTCGGCGAACCTGGCCTCCGGAACCACGGCGACCGACACGCCGCCGAGCCCGCTCATTTGCCCGATCAGCGGTGCTGGAATCGACGCGGAGACCCCGGCGTTCGACTTCACCAACGAAACCCAGGGGCCGCCCGGCGAGGTCAACATCGATGGCGTCCAGTCGATCCCGGCCGCGCGCAACACCGTCGGCAAGACCATCGGCGATCAGCTCGCGTCGCGGAATCTCTCGTGGAAGAGCTATCAGGAGAGCCTGCCGTTGATCGGCGCCGACGGCATCAACTTCAGCGATGGCTTCTTCACGAACAATACTGACTTCAGCACCGTCCTCCCGGTGCTGAGCCCGCCGCTCACGCAGAGCAACATCGTGGCGCTCTACGCTGCCAAGCACAACCCGTTCGTCTACTTCAAGAGCGTGCAGGACGGTCACGATCGCAACAACAGCCTGGCCAACGTCGTCGGGTTCGACGGGCAGCGTGGGCTCTATGCCGACCTGGAATCAGGCAAGATCCCGACGCTGGCCTTCATTGCGCCCAACCAGTGCAACGATCAGCACGGGCGCGGCAACGCCGGGCCGTTCTGCAACTTCGATCCCAGCGACGACGGCTCGCAGTCCGGGCTAAACCCGGCCCTGATCTACCAGGGCGACGTGACTGTGCAGAAGCTGGTCAACGCCATTCACGCCTCGAAGGTCTGGCACGAGGACGACGAGCGCGATCGTCGTGGTGTGGGACGAGAACGACTACAGCCTCTCGCCGAACAACAATCAGGTGGTCGTCATCGTCGACACCAACTACGGCCGCCACGGCGTCTCGAGCGGCAAGCGCTACAACCACTTCTCATTGCTCAAGTCGCTCGAGGCCGGGTTCGAGCTCCCCTGCCTGAATCACGCTTGCGATCGCGACGTCGCAGTGATGTCCGATCTGTTCCGATAGAGCGCCCGGGGCGTCCGGGACCCTTTGGAGGGTCCCGGCGTCAATGAGAACCGCGATCCGCGGTCCAGACGCGAATCAGGCGGCCGTCCTCGAAGATCAGGTGGCGGATGAAGCGATGCGGACCGAGGTCGTAGGTCCACTCGTCGATCATCACCGTGACCGTGTACTCGACTTCCTTGCCGACGGGGAAGCCGTCGATGTAGGTCCAGACGGTCTTGCGGAGCGTGCGGTGCTCCTCGCGCGTGTCGGCGGTGTCGGGGTCGCCGCAGCGGTTCTGGACCTCGGGGGGCCGATCGCCCTCCTCCACCAGCCGGCCGGTTCCGCACCGGAAGCCCGCAAACGCCTGCGCGTCGCCGGCCATCGCGCCGCTCGCGACCACCGCAATCAACGTCGCCAGACCAAGTCGCACCGTTCCCATGACGTCCCTCCGTCTCCGTGCGTAGCCTAGCGCTTGGACGTGCCCCGGACGGAAGCTATTCAAAGCGAAGACTGCTCGCCACGGTGCCTTCAGAACCCGATCTTGCGCATAACGAACCGCGGCAACCAGCGGATCACCAGCATGATGAGCGCCCAGATCCCCGGGGCGTAGACCACCGGCTGGCCGCGGTCGATGGCGCGGCAGACCTGGCCCGCGACGCCGTCGGGCTCGCCGGCGAACGGCGGCGGCGCAGGCCCTCGGTCATGCCGGTACGGACGAATCCCGGCTTCACGCACACGGTGCGCAATCCTTGCGCGCGGAACTTGTGGTCCAGGCCCTCCAGGTAGCGGGTGAGCCCGGCCTTGGCGGCGCCGTACAGAATGACCGGCTTGCGCCCGCGCTCGCCCGCGACCGAGCTGAAGACGCACAGCGTCCCGCCGCCCTGCGCCAGCAGCCGCCGGCGCGCCTCCTCGCAGAACACGACGGTGTTGGCGAAGTCGACGGTGAGCAGGCGGCGCGCGAGCTCGGGATCGGCCTCGAGCTTGTCCTGGGTCGCGAACATGCCGCCGGTGACGACCACCGTGTCGAGCCCGCCCAGCGCCGCCGCCGCGGCGTCGAGCGCCGGCGCGAAGGTCTCGGGCCGCTCGAGATCGCAGGCCGCGACGCCCACCGACGTCGCCCCGGCGTCGGTCCCCGCGCGGGCCTCGAGATCGCGCGCGCTGCGCCCGAGGTCCTCGAGGTCGCGGCCCAGCAAGAACAGGCGGTCCCCGCGCGCCGCGAGCCGCCGCGCCAGCGCCCGGCCCATCCCTTTGCTGGCGCCGAGAAACGCGACTTTCGCGGGCTCATGAGGCGGCAGACTTTATCAGATCGCCTCTCGTAGCATGGCTCGCGAGGCCCCCTCTCCCTAACCCTCCCCCCGCGGACGGGGGAGGGGACCGGAAGCGGCTGCGAGTCGCCCTGCTGCTGGTCCGAGCGGCGGCGCCCGCGCTACTCGCCGCCCGGCTCGAACTGCACGACCATCTCGACGCGGCGGTTGGCCTCGTGCGCGGCGGCGGTGTTGCCCTCGACCAGCGGGCGCGTCGAGCCGTAGCCCGCCGCCGACAGCAGCTTGCCGTTCATGTGGTGGGCGAGCTCGATGTAGCTCGCGACCGCGGCGGCGCGCGACGACGACAGCTCCCAGTTGTCGCGGAAGCGGCCCGTGCCCGAGCCGGCTCTCGTCGGTGTGCCCCTCGATGCGCAGCGGCATGTCCAGCGTCACCAGCTCGTCGGCGATGAGGTCGAGGATCGGGATCATCTCCGGCCGGATCGCCGCCTGCGACGGATCGAAGAAGTGCGCCGCCGACAGCCGCACCGTGATGCGGTCGCGCTCGGTCTCGATCTGCACCACCTGCGGCTGCGGGCGCAGCTGCAAGAACGTCTTCAGCTTCTTCTCCATGCGCTTGCGCGCCTTCTCGGCCTGCTCGCGCTGCTTGGTCTTGGGGTGCTCGTCGAACCCGCGCTCGCGCCGGCACTTGCCGCCGTCGACCGGCGGGCCCTCGAACAGCGGCAGCTGGTCGATGCCGCCCGTGCCCTTGAAGTGCAGCGCGAACTTGATCGACTGCTGCACCTGCGCCATGCGCTTGTTGTCGACGCGGCTGATCGAATAGAGCACGACGAAGAACGCGAACAGCAGCGTGATGAAGTCCGCGTACGACACGAGCCATCGCTCGTGGTTCTCGTGCTCTTCGTGTTTTTGTTTCTTCGCCACGTGCTGTTGCTCTACTTCTCCGCTGCCCCGCCCGCGTCCGCGCTCTTCGGCGGCGCGTGGTGGCCGGCGTAGGCCGCCAGCTTCTCCTCGAGGACGCGCGGGTTGAGGCCGGCCTGGATCGACAGCACGCCCTCGGCGATCAGCGTCTTGCGCTCTTTCTCGACCGTGCAGCTTGCGTTTGATCTTGTTGGCCATGGGTAGAAAGATCAGGTTCGCCACCGCGACGCCGTACACCGTCGCGACGAACGCGGTCGCGATACCGCCACCGAGCTTCGACGGATCGGACAGGTTCTCCATGACGTGGATGAGGCCGAGCACGGCGCCGATGATGCCGACGGTGGGGCTGTAGCCGCCGCCCGCCTCGAAGACCTTGGCGGCCGCGACGTTCTCCTCGTTCTCGGTGTTGATCTCGGTCTCCAGCGCGTCGCGCGCGACCGCCGCGTCGACGCCGTCGACCAGGAAGCCGACCGAGCGCTTCAGGAACGGATCCTTGATCTCGGCCATGCGCTGCTCCAGCGCCAGCACGCCCTCGCGGCGCGCGATGCCGGCCAGCTCGACGACCTGCTTGATGATGTCGCCGATGTCGCTCTTCTTGTCTCCGAACGCCAGCTTGCCCAGCCCCAGGCCGCGCTTCACGTCGCTCATCGGGAACGAAACCAGGACGGCGCCGATGGTGCCGCCGAGCACGATGATGGCCGCGGTGGCCTGCACCAGCGAGCCGGCGTGCCCGCCTTCCAGCGCCTGGCCGCCGAGGATGCACGCGATGGCGAGGACGATGCCGCCTATTGTTCCGATATCCATTTACGCCTCCTCGCCCCCGCCTTTGTTCGAGCCGGCGGGATCAGACGCGTCGTGCGCCGCCGCGCCAGGCTGGCCGCGTGGTCGCGCGCGTCGGCGCGCACCCCCGGCCCCTGCAGCACGCGGTAGCGAAACTCCGCCGCGCGCGCCACCACGTCCTCGACCGATTCGCGCACCATGATGCGATCGCCGGTCGTCAGCGTGATGACCGTGTCCGGCGTCTTCTCGACGGTGACGATGAGATCGGTGTTGATCACCACCTCGCTTCCCCCGAGCCGCGTCACAGAAATCATTCGATTGCCCATATACCTTTCGAACAGACCTTCCGACGACGCTCTTCATCGGCACGAAGCCGACGCCCCTAAAAACCCACATGGAGCCCGCCCGCGGGAGAGCCGGGCCCTCCCGCGAGGCGCGCGAAGCAATGCGACTTACCGCTTGATCTGCATGAGCTCCTGGAGGAGCGAGTCGGCCGTGACGATGGTCTTGCCGTTGGCCTGGTAGGCGCGCTGAGCGGCGATCATCTTCACGAACTCGTTGGCCAGGTCGACGTTCGACTGCTCGAGGCCGCCCGCCACGATGCTGCCGCGCCCGAGGCTGCCGGCCGCGCCCAGCGTCGCCGCGACCCGAGTTCGGCGTCGTCGAGAACAGGTTTCCGCCGATCGCGTCCATCTGGTCGGGCGCCTTGACCAGCGCCGTCGCCACCTCGCCCAGCAGGCGCGTCTGTCCGTTGGTGAAGGTGCCGTTGATGTTGCCGTTCTTGTCGATCGCGATGTGGGTGAGCGACCCAGACGCGAACCCGTCCTGGTTGGTCTGGGTGAAGCCGGACGAGCCGGCGAACTGCGAGACACCGAGGAGGCCGGTGCCGCCGCCGCCGGTCGGATCGCCGAAGCTGAACGTCAGCGGCTGCGGGTTGGTCGCGTTGAGCGGGTTGAACGTCGCTGGTCGCGGTGGTCTGCGCGGTCAGCTTGCCGGTGGTGTCGAACGTCAGCGTGCCGGTCGCGATCTCGGTCGGCGTGCCCGCCGTGCCGCCGGTCAGGCCGCCGCCGTCGGTGAGCGCGTGCCAGTCCCACGCGCCGGCCGCCGTCTTCACGAAGAAGACGTCGACCTGGTGCGCGGTGCCCAGCGAGTCGTACGCGGTCACGCTGGTCGACGTGTTCGACGTCGCCGCCGCGTTCAGCGGATCGAACGGCACCACCGGCGCGGTCGCGTTGGCGTCGAGGTTGCCCACCGCGCTGATCGTGGTCGACGGCGACGCCGGCCACGACGCGTTGCCGAGCACCAGGTCGCCGGGCGTCGTGCCGAGCACGCCCGCGGCGTTCGCGGTGTAGCCCTGCACGTGCAGGCCTTCCAGGTTCACCACCGTGCCGGTGTTGTCGATCGTGAACTGGCCGGCGCGCGTGTAGAACTGGCCGTCCATGCCGTTGTGCGCGCCGCTGACCACGAAGAAGCCGTTGCCGTCGATCGCCAGATCGGTCGCGACGCCGGTGTTCGAGATCGCGCCCTGGGTGAGGATCTTCTGGATCGACTCCAGGGACACGCCGAGGCCCATCTGACTCGACGCCGTGCCGGCGCCGAGCATCTGTTGCGACATCGCGTCCTGGAACGCTGCGCGGCTCTCTTTGAAGCCGATGGTGTTCGCGTTGGCGATGTTGTCGCCGATCACCGACAGATCGGTGCTGTTGGCTTCGAGACCGGTAGCACCCGTGTAAAGAGACGAGATGAGACTCATTGCGTGTTCCTTTCGTTTATTGAAGTGACTTGGGACATCGTTATCGTGTTTCCATTGACCTTGAGCTTGGGGACACCGTTGTCGAAGTCGACGCCGGTGATGAGACCGCTTCCATTCAGGCTGACGCCGACCGCTTTGCCGGTCGCGTCGGTGGCGCTGACGTTCAGCGAATAGGCGCCGGGCGGCTGCTGGTTGCCGCCGTCGTCGTTGCCATCCCAGGTGACGTTGACCGCGCCGGCGGCTTGCGGGCCCATCTTCATGGTGCGGACCACCTTGCCGGTGCTGTCGAGGACCGAGACGCTGACCGCGCTTGCCGCGCTGGTCAGCGAGACCTGCGAGGTCGTCGACAGCCCGGCCTCGAGGTTCATGGTGTCGGTGCGGAAGGAGACCGATTTGCCGATGAAGCCGACGGCTTGCGTCTGCTGGCTGGCGGCCTGCGCCGACACCAGCGTGTCGAGGCGCGTGTTGGTGCCCTGCGACGCCTCGAGCTGCGCGAACTGCGCCAGCTGCGCCACGAACGCCTGATCGTCTTGCGGCGCGGTCGGATCCTGGTTCGCGAGCTGCGCGAGCAGCAGCTTCATGAAGTCGTTCTTGCCGAGCGCGTTCGATCCGGTGGCGTCGGCGGTCGTCGGTGGGTTCACCGGCGTCGACGTATTGAATCCGGGTATGGCGGCTGGCATTGCTGGGCTCCTTTCAAGCGGTGACGTGAAGTCCGCGGCCGGCTGCGACCGCTGCGGTCGAGGAATCGCTGGTGGCGCTGGTGACGGCGGCCGTGGTTGCGACGCCGCGCGACGGCGGGCGCGAGACGGCGTCGTCGTCGGTGCGTTCGGCGGCGCGGTTGTGCTCGGGCGCGGATTGGCCCGACTGGAAGCTGCCGAGCGTCAGGCCCTCGCTCGCCAGCGCGGCGCGCAGCTCCGACGGGCGCATCTCGACCGTGTGGGCGGCGGCGCCGGAGACGCGCACGTCGGCGACGCCGTCCTTGACCCGCAGGTGCAACGCCAGCTCGCCGGCGCTGCCGGTATCGATCGAGAGCACGGCGCGCTCGGGCATCACCGTCGCGCGCAGCGACGGGTCTTCGGCGGCGTGCGCCAGCAGCGCGCTGGGCGCGGCCGGGATCGGAGCGGGTGGCGGAAGAGCGGCCAGAATCGCATCGAACGGGCGGCGCGGGGCGAGGTGCGAGGGGTGCGGCGCTGGGGTCGGCACGCGATCGAGGTGCGGAGCGCGCGCCGCGATCGCTTCGACCACGTCGGTCGCGGTCGCGGGTGCGCGGCGGCCCGACGGGGTTTCGTGCTCGTGCGCGCGGGCTTGCAGCGCGGGGGCGGCGGCGCGGGCCGGAAGGCGCGGCGACTCGCTCGAAGGACGAT
The DNA here is from genome assembly GCA_963711305.1 of uncultured Pseudomonadota bacterium. Taxonomy (GTDB): domain Bacteria; phylum Myxococcota_A; class Polyangia; order Fen-1088; family Fen-1088; genus DASRQZ01. Next base: position 602,259 of record CAVQDT010000004.1, on the reverse strand, counting down.
AGGCGGTGCGGCGCCACGGCCGCGACCGGGGCGTGTCCGACCAGCGTCGCTGGATGAATCTGCGACGGTTTCGACGATTCGCTCTTATCGCCGGCGACGGGCGTGCCGAAAACCTTTGCGACATTTTCGACGGGAAACGCGGGCGGAGCCTTTTCAAAAGCGCGAGCCTGCACGCGGAGATCTGCGCTCGGGGCCTGCTCGGGCGCGCGCGCGGCACGGTCGTCGGCGTGCTCGTCGGTCGGCCGGGCGGTGGCGGGACGAGCGGGTGGACGGCGCGGGGCGGGCGCGCGAGAGAGAGGATCGGCGGCGTGCGCCGGGGTCGCGGCGGCGGTGCCGGCGGTCGTCGGAATCAACGTCGCGATCGCCGTTGGCACGACGGGAGACGTCGCGGGAGCCACGGTCGCGGCAGGCGCGGCAGGGAGTGACGGCGGGGCGGACGAGACACCGTCGCGCCGGGCGGCGCGCGCGGGCGACTTCAGCGTGGGAACCTTCGGAGGGCTCCCAAACCCTCCCGCGACGAGGCCGCCGTCTCGGGGGCGTGGGGAGGCTGGGGTGTCCGTGCCGATGTCCCCGAAGGCGACGGACTTCACGGGGGCACCCGGCTCCCTCCACGCGGTGTTCAGCGCAACGACCGACGACGGCGCGGGCGCCGCGGGTGGCACGAAAGCGGCCAGCGTGACGGCCGCGGGCGCGACCGGCGCGGCGGTGTCGATGCGAGCTGTAGGCGCGGCGGGATTCACCGAAGCGGTGTGGCGCGGCGCGGTCGCGACGGAAGGCACGGCGACCGCAGCGGCGGCGATCGAAGTGCGCGCGACCGGCGTGGTGGCGACGGGAAGGCCGGCGACCGGGGCGGCGGCAACCGGCGCGCCTGCGCCTGGAGCGGCGCCGACCGCTTCCGTGGCGACCGGCGCGCTTGCGACGGGAGTCTCGGCGAATGATCGCGACGGACGGATGGTCGCGCTCTGCGCCGTGGCCACGACCTGAACCGAGCGCGACTCGAAGCGCGCGGCGCGCGGCACCGCCCGCGCGGGTCGCTCGGGAGCCAGTGCGGGTGGCGTCGAATCGACCGGGACCACCGCAGGGGACGCGGCCCCGACTGACGGTGCAACCGCAGGCTCGGAGCTCCGGCCAGCGGGATCGAGAGCTCGGGCCTGCTGCTCGCGGCCGTAGACAACGCGCGCTGAATGGCGGCGCATGGCCGCGGCGGCAGGAGACGCTGCCGGCGAGCCGCGAAGCAGGTCCTGTGCGCTCGTCGAGAGCTCGCGGACGACCGGATTCACCGCCGCCGACGGGGAGGCGGCGACGGCAACTGAAAACGAATCGGGCGCGATCGGCTGCGACGCGTGCGTGGATGGGTCGCTCACCGTCTCTTGGATTTCACGGCTATCGCGTGTCTCGGGAGGCGAGACGATAGGCAGAGCGGCGGAGTGCTCGCGAGTCGCGACCGTCCCGCGACCTGCAGCTATCTCCTGGCGCTTCGCGGACGGCGGATGTGCTGTGGTTGAGCTGGTTGGGGTGGTCGGGTGAGCGTGAGCCTCGCTGTGCGATACGGGTGATCCCGTCGGCAACACGACAGCAGTGGCACTCGTATCGCGCGGCTCAGGCAGGCGCTGCGTTGGCGTCGATGCATCGGCAGGCGACGGCGACGGACGACGGCCCGGCGCGTCCACGGTCGCTGCACTGTCTCGCGACTGCAGCGGCGCGTGTGGCGGCTGAGTGCGCTCGGCCCGCGGCTGCGCTGCCTTGTCCGAGAACCTGCGTTCGAGAGTCAGGACCGGAGCGCGCTGCTCCGGTCGGTCGGCCGCCGGCGTCGTGGCAATCGCGGACGCGCTCGCGGATGGCAACGGTTGCGGCGTTGCCACTGGCTGCGCGTGCTCCGAACGCCCATCGGCGACCGCGACGTGCTCCGGGATATCGACTGATTGCGCGAACTGAAAGTGATCCGCGACCTGACGCTGATCCGCGATCTCCTCGCCTCGGGGCGCTTCATTGGTCGCCCGAGTCGTGGGGGCAACCAGCTCGCGTGGCCGGTCGGTCGAGCGCTCGATCGGCGCCTCGGCGGCCGGACGCGACTCGCGCGACGGCGCCGGGGAGAAGGGGGCGCGGGCGTCCCGGCTCGCAAGGTCTGCCCTCTCCCTAACCCTCTCCCGCAGACGGGAGAGGGGATCGGACGCGGGTGAACCCACGGGGGCGGACGCGGCAGAATTCTCGACTCCGGGCGCGGCCCCCCCGGGGGGGACGGACGCGGCAGAGCTCTCGGCACCGGACGCGGCGAAACCCTCGATTCCGGTCGCATCGGATGTTCCAGTCCCCTCGGCCCCGTTCGCGGGGGAAAGGGGGCTGCCGGCGTCGCCGCTCGCAAGGTTTTGCCCTCTCCCTAACCCTCCCCCCGCAGACGGGGGGAGGGGACCGGACGTGCCCGCCCCCTCGGAGGCGAACGCGGCCGGTCTCTCGGAAACGGACGCCACAGAATCCGCCCGGATGAACGCGGCAGACTTCCCGCGGATGGGCGCGGCAGAATCCTCGCGCACCAACGCGGCAAACTCCTCGCGCACCGGCGCGGCAGAATCCTCGCCCACCGACGCGGCAAAATCCTCGCGCATCGACGCGGCAGAATCCTCGCCCACCGACGCGGCAAAATCCTCGCGCGCCGACGCGGCAAACTCCTCGCCCACCGGCGCGGCAGAATCCTCGCCCACCGACGCGGTCGGTCCCTCTTCTCCGGTCCCCTCGCCCCCGTCCGCGGGGGAGAGGGCTAGGGAGAGGGGGCCGCTCACAGGGGTTGCCCCGTCTCGCGACACGCGCGTCGCTTCGACCCCGTGCGCCTCGTCCGTCGAACGCGCGCCCTTGTCGGAGACCGACCCCAGCGACGCATTGGATGTCGATGCCGGAACGGGCGGCGTCGTGGGTTGTCGCGCCGGCGCCAGCGTCTCCGGCGTGCGGGGCGCCGGTTGCGCCGGCGCCGGCGCCGAATGATGCGACTGGGTGGCGTGCGTCGGCGGCTCGTTCCTCGGAGCCTCGGGCACGAGCGCACGCGCCAGCTCGTCGGCGAACTCCGACGCCCCGCGCGCGGCGGTTTCCCCGGCGCTCGAGTGCCCCGGAATCCCGGCGCCGTGCAGCTCTCTCGACGGCGCGAAGATCTCGCTCGCGGTATTTGCCGTGTGCGTCTTCATCGACGAAGCTCCGCGCGCGGCGTGCGCGATGCGATCTCCGCGGCGAGCTCGGCCGCGACCTCCGGCTTGCACACACCCATCACCTTGCCCGCGTCGGCGCCCGGCATGCGCAACAGCACGTCGGCCGCCAGCTTGCGGTCGACGCGGCTGATGATCGGCGCCGCCTGCTCCGGCTTCATGCCGCGGATCGCCTTGGCCAGGCTGTCGATCGGCAACGGAACCTTCTTCGCAGGCTCACCGCTGTCCCCGCTGCTCGGCGTCCCGGCCGACGCTACCGGCGCCGGCGCAGCGTCGCGCGCTGCCAGCATCGCCTCCAGCTTCGCGGTGTCCTGGCGCAGCCCCTCGCGCGCCTTGTTGATCTCGGCAGCGAGCTTTTCGAGCTTCTCTCGCTCGGCCTTCGTCGCCGCGTGCTCGTCGTGGCGCGCAGGCGGACGGCTCATCTCGTCGCGCAGAGCGTTCAGCTTGAGCGGCGGCGTGAGCGGACCGGCTGGCTCCTCGCCGACGGCGCCAGCTTCGCCGGACTTCGCGCGTCTTCGACGTGCGTTCTTCTCGGCAGTCTTCGTGTCCTTCTTCGCGTCCGCCTTCGCGTCCTTGCCGTCGGCCTTCGACGTCCTTCTTCGCGTCGGCCTTCGCGTCCTTCTTCGCGTCGGCCTTCGCGTCCTTCTTCGCGTCGCCTTCGCGTCCGTCTTGGCTTCGGCCTTCGCGTCCTTCGAGTCCTCTGGCGTCCGACTTCGCCTCCTTGGCGTCCGACTTCGCTTCGCCCTTCGCCGCCTTCGCGTCCTTCGCGGGCTCCTTCTCGGCGGTCGCCGCCGGGACCTTCTCGACGGCGGCCTTTGCCCCGCCCTTCTGGTCGTCCTTCTGTGCCTCGGCCTTCGGCTTGGCCTCGCCCTTGGCCTCGGCCTTCGGCTTCGCCTCGCCCTTCCCTTCGCGCTTGCCAGCGGGCGCGGCTTCGCTCTTCTCGCCGGTCGATGCCGCCGCCAGCGCCGCCGCCAGCGAGATCATCAGCATCACCAGCCAGACCGAGATCGTGCGTGCGCGTCCCTCAACCACGCGCCACCTCCGTCGCCCCTTCCAGCGCGCGCCGCAGCCCCTGCAGCGTGCTCTCCAGCGAGAAGCGCTGGCTCGGCTCCTGACGAAACAGCGCGTTCACCGCGTGCACGCTCTTGAGCGCGCGGTCGACGCGCGGGTTCGACCCGGCGACGTAAGCGCCGACCTCGATCAGGTCGGCCGACTCGCGATAGGTCGACAGCACCTCACGTGCCTCCATCGCCAGCCGCCGATGGTCCGGCGTGACGACGTCGGACATCACGCGGCTCACGCTGGCGAGCACGTCGACCGCCGGGAAGTGGCCGCTGTTGGCCAGCTTGCGCGACAGCACCACGTGACCGTCGAGCGCGGCCCGCGCCGCGTCGGTCACCGGGTCGGTCATGTCGTCGCCCTCGGCGAGCACGGTGTACATCGCCGTGATGCTCCCCTCGCCCCCGTCGTTGCCCGCGCGCTCCACCAGGCGCGGCAGCGCCGCGAACACCGACGGCGGATACCCACGCGACGTCGGTGGCTCGCCGGCCGCGAGCCCGATCTCCCGCTGCGCCATCGCCACGCGCGACAGCGAGTCGACCAGCAGCAACACCTTCTTGCCGCGCGCGCGGAAGTACTCGGCGATCGACGTCGCCGCCATCGCCGCGCGCACGCGCACCAGCGGCGGCTCGTCGGCGGTCGCGACGACCACCACCGATCGCGCCAGGCCGGCCGGCCCGAGATCGCGCTCCACGAACTCGCGCACCTCGCGACCGCGCTCGCCCACCAGCGCGCACACGATGATGTCGGCGTTGGCGCTGCGCGCCAGCATGCCGAGCAGCACGCTCTTGCCGACGCCCGGCCCCGCCATGATGCCGACCCGCTGTCCCTCGCCGCAGGTCAGGCAGGCATCGAGCGAGCGGATCCCCAGCACCAGCGGACGCGCGATGCGCCGCCGCTGCATCGCCGGCGGCGGCGGCGCGTTGAGCACCGCGGTCTTGTTCAGCGTCGGCGCCGGCTTGCCGTCGGCAGGCCGCATCGCCGCGTCGACGACGCGCCCGAGCAGTGCATCGCCCACCGGAATCTCGGCGGCGCTCGCGCGCGGCCACACCGCGCAGCCCTCGCCGATACCGGCCAGCTCTCCGAACGGCATCAGCAACGCCTTGGAGCGCGAGAAACCGACGACCTCGGCGGGGATCAAGCGGCCCTCGCTGACCTCGATCACGCACGCCGTCCCGACCGCGACGCGCGGGAGCGTCGCCTCGACGATGATCCCCGACGCACGCGTCACCTTGCCCGACGCAACGACCAGGTCGACCTCGGCCAGCGCCCGCTGCACGCGCGCCGCCAGCCGCGGGTTCGCGGGAACCCGCGGGCCCTCGGGTGCCTCTTCGACATGGGAACCCTCGGAGGCGCCCTCGACCTGGGAACCATCGGAGGAGATCTCTTCCGGCTCCGAGCTGGGCGCCGGCTCGGCGGCTACCGGCGTCGCCGCGGCTCGCGACCGCAATGCCGCTTCCTCGGCGCGCTGCGCTTCCTCGCGCCTCCGCGCCACCTCGTCAATCGACGGCGAATCGCCGAGCGCGTCGAACTGCGCCGAGATCTCGTCGATCGTCGCGTCGAGCTCCGTACCCTCTCGCTCGTCGTGCCCCTCTTGCTCGTCATGCTCGCGCTCGTCGCCGTCGTCGACCGCGCGCGCTGCCCCGAGATCGCTGTCGGCCCCGCCGGTCATCGCCCGCCTTCTTCCTCGCTGAGCGCGCGCGTCAGGATCCGGCGCACCTCTTCCATCCGGGTCGCTACGCGCCCGTCGACTGTCCCCTGCTCGCCGTCGACGATGCAGTCCCCCGGCGACAGCGACGTGTCGGCGCGGATCTCGACCCGCGCGACCGACGCGCCCGCCAGCGGACCCGCGTCGCCCGCCGCCTGGACCTTGGCGGCGTCGCTCGGGTGCAGGCGCAGCTGCACCTTCCGCGACTCGCCGAGGCGCGCGATGGCCGAGCGGATCAGGCCGGTCAGCGCCGCCGGGTTCGTCTCGAGCTCGCCCTCGATGATCCGGCGCGCGATCAACACCGCCATCTCCAGCGCGTCGGCGGTCGTTTGCTCGGCAAGGCGCTCGCCGGTGCGGCGCAGCTCGCCGACCGCCTTCGCGAGGCGCTCGGCGAACTCCGGCCCCGGCTGCGGGATCGGCGGCGGCAGCGGCGGCGCCAGCGACTCGACCACCGATGGCGACTCCATCACCCGGATCTCGGCCTGTCGCGCGGCATCGCCCTGCCGCTCGAAGAACGGCTGGATCCCCGAGTCGCTCGCACCGCTGAAGGTCGCGCGATCGACCTTCCCGCGGATCTGCTCGAGGAAGCTCGGCGCCCGTGGGATCGGAGAGGAGGTTGTCGACGTGACCGGCATGGCTCGCTACACCATCTTGTCCGCGGGGTTGACGACGGTGATGCGGCCCTGCTCGGCGAGCGTGAACGCCACCTTGACCAGCTCGCCCTGCGCCAGCTCGACGTCGGCCAGCTTGACCGGCCCCATCGCGCCGATGTCGTCCGACAGCATCTGAGCCGCGCGGCTCGACATGTTCTTGAGGATCTTGTCCCGCACCGTCGCCGCCGCGCCCTTGAGCGCCACCGACAGGCGGCTGGTGTCGATCTCGCGCAGCAGCGTCTGGATGTCGCGGTCGGACAGGTTGACCAGGTCCTGGAACGTGAACAGCTTCCCGCGCAGGTCGGCCGCCAACTCGGGATCGTCCTTCTCGATCTCCTGGACGGTCTCGGTCTGCTGAGCGGCCGGGCTGCGCCGCAGGAGCTCGATCGCCGCCTGCTTGCCGTCGAACTTGCGCATGCCGCTCGACACCGACGTCCGCAGCTCGGCCGACAGTCCCTGCCCCACTTCGCGCAGGACGTCGGGCGCGACCGCCTCGAGCAGCGCGAGCCGGCGCAAGATCTGCGGCCGCTGCGCCTCGGGGAGCGCCTTCATGACCGCCGCGGCGCGCGGGCCGTCCATCGCCGCGAGCACGAGCGCGATGGTCTGCGGCTGCTCGCGCGAGAGGATCATCGCCAGCGCCTCGGGATCGGCCTGGCCCGCGGGGCCGAGCGCGTCGTCGGTCACTGGCGGCGCCACGCCTTCGAACGCCCGCTGCGCCATCTCCGGCCCCAGCACCTGCTCGGCGATCTGCCGCAACACGCGGTCACCCGACTCGGCGTCGCCGCCGATCTTGTCGAGCGACGCCACGAAATGGATCAGGGCCGACGGCACCGCCTCGGGGTTCTTGCGGATCTCCTTCGCGCCCGCGGCGATGCGCCGCACGCTCGGCTCATCGAGGTGCTGGAAGATCGCGGCCGCGACGTCGGCGCCCAGGCCCAGCAGCAGCGCAGCCGCGCGCTGCGCGCCCGGACCCGCCTTCTCTTCCTTGTCCGCCGGATCAGGCACGCTTGCCCTCTTCGTTGTCGACGTTTATCCAGGCGCGCACGACGTGAGCGGCCCGCTGCGGATCGGTCTGCGCCAGCTCGCGCGCGCGGTCGCGCACCTGCTGCGCCGGATCCATGCCGGGCAGCGCGGCCTGTGCCCCCGCGGCCGCCGGACCGGGCGGCAGCGCCGCGCGCTCCATCGCCGCCTCGAGCTCGGCGACCTTGGCGCCCGGCTTGAGCAGCGCGGTCTGCGCCAGCGCGGTCAGCTGCGGCGCCGTCGGCGCGGGCCGGCGCATGCGCATCAGCGCCGCCCCGACGAGGAAGAGAAGCACGAAGCCGCCCAGGATCTCGCCGAGACGGAACGCCCGCGGCGACATCCACCACACCTCCCTGATGCCCTCGGCGTCGCCGCCGGCCTTGTTGGTGAAGGCGGTGCTCGAGATCTGGAACTGATCGCCGCGCTTGGCGTCGAAGCCGACCGCGCTCTTCGACAGCTCCTCGAGCCGCTTGATGTCGGCCTCGGGCCGCGGCTTGCCGCCCGGCGCGTCGAGCAGCACTGCGACCGACAGCTTCTTCAGACGCGGTCCACGCGCGACGGTGTGGGTCACGGTCTTGGTGATCTCGTAGTTGCGCGTCTCTTCCTCGCGCTGGGTCATGCCGCGGCTGTTGCCGCCACCGCCCGGCACGCCCGCGCCCGGCTGGTTGGCCGCCGCGCCGGCGACACCGGCTGCGCCAGGGCCTTCCTGGTTGGTCTGCTCGTTAGACTTGTGCTCGCTGCGCACCGCCGTGCCGTCCGGGTCGTAAGCGTCGGCCGTGGTCTCGACATCGGAGCTGTCGAACGCAGCCGTCACCTTCGCGACCACCGCGCCTGGGCCGACCGCCGGCTCGAGCAGATCGATGATCCGCTGCTCCAGGCTGCGCTCCAGGTCGTGCTGCTGAGTCGCCACCTTGCTGTCGGCCGTGCTGTCGCCCGCGAGCACGGTGCCGCTGCCGTCGACCACGGTGACCGAGTCGGCGTTGAGGCCGGTGACCGACGACGAGACCAGGTGCCGCACGCCCTGCAGCTCCTTCTCGGACATCGTGCGCCCCGGCTGCAGATTGAGCACCACCGCCGCCGCCGCCTTGTGGTCGTCGTCGCGATAGAGCCCCTTCTCGGGCATCGTGATGTGCACGCGCGCCGAGCGCACCGACGAGAGCCGGCCGATCGTACGTGCCAGCTCGCCCTCGGTGGCGCGGCGCAGGTTCACGTGCTGGGTGAACTCCGATACGCCCAGGTCCCCGCGGTCGAAGATCTCGAAGCCGATGCCGCCGCCGCGCGGCAGGCCCATCGCCGCCAGCATCAGGCGCGCGTCGTAGACCTGCGTGGCGGGCACGGCCAGCGCGGTGCCGCCCGCCTCGAGGCGGAACGGGATCTTCGCGGCCTTGAGCTGCGCCGCCGCCTCGCTGCTGTCCTCGGCCGACAGGTTGGTGAACGCGTACTCGTAGCTGCCGCTGGCACCGCCGAGCTGGGTCACCGCGACGATGAGCAGCAGCACCGCCGCGACGCCGACGATCGCGAAGCGCAGCGTGCTCGAGAGAGCGCCGAACTTCCGGGTGAGCTCGCGCAGCTGATTGAGCAGAGGGTCCAACCGTTAGACTCCCATCTTCATGATCTCGTTGTATGCATCGAGCAGCTTGTTGCGGACCTTCACCGCGAGCCGCATCGTCACGTCGGCCTTCTCCAGCGCCAGCGACATCTCGTGCAGGTTGCCGCCGCCATTCGCGACCTTGGTCGCCTGGTCGTCGGCGGCCAGCTGAATCTTGTCGACTGACTGGATCGCCTGGCCCAGCGTGTCGGCGAACGACACGCCACCCGATGCCCCCGCCGGCGCCTGCGCGCGCGACGAGAGGCCCTCGATGCTCTCGATGCCTGATGGATCGATGTTGCGGATAGTCTCGATGCTCACGTTGCTACCTCATGCGACGTCGTCATGCTTCTTTGGCAACCGCTCAGCGCGCGATGTCGAGCCCCTTCTGGGCCATGGTCTTGAGCGTGTCGATCGCGGTCGCGTTCGCCTCGTAGCTGCGCGACGCCGACATGAGATTGACCACCTCGTGAACCGGGTTGACGTTGGGGAACGTCACGAAGCCTTCGGGATCGGCGTCGGGATGGCCGGGGCTGTACACCTTTTTTCCCGGGCCGTTGTCGGCGACGATCGACGCGATGATCGGATTCACCGCCGGCGTCGGCGTGCTCGCATCCTCGAGCGTCGGCGCGAACGGCGTCGCCTGGATCACCGGGTCGAGACGCTTGTAAGGACCGCCGGACGCGGTCCGCGTGGTCTCTGCGTTCGCCAGGTTCGACGACGCGAGGTTGACGCGCGTCCGCTCGACCGACAGGCCCGAGCCGCTGATCCGCAGTGCCGTGAGAAAGTCCATCATCCACCTCCGTCGATGGCGTAGCGCAGGATCGCGAGCTTCTTGCCCGCGGCCTTGGCGCTGGCGCCGTACTGCAGGCCGTTCTCGGCCATGCCCGCCATCGTGCGGTCCAGGTCGACCGCGTTGCCGTCGAAGCTGGGACTGGTGCCGCGCCCGTCGACGACCATCGACGTCGCGATGTCGTTGGCGCTGGTGCCGGCGCTACCGCCGTTCGGGCCCATGTGGCCGGGGCTGGTCGCCGCCATCGCCTGCGCGTTGATGTCGGCGTTCGCCGCCTGCATCGCCGCGCCGAAGTCGAGCTCCTTGGGCTTGTAGCCCGGGGTGTCGGCATTGGCGACATTGCCCGCCAGCACGTTCTGCTCGACCAGGCGGATGTCGAGCGACCGTTCGAGGGTCTTGAGGGTCGAGTCGAAGATCTTCACGCCGCCTGCTCCTTGTGCGAAGGAGCCAGATGCGAAGAACGTGCCGGCGTCGCATTGGCCGGCGGCTCGGCAAAAGCCGCCGCATCGTCGACGATTGGACCGGACAGTTCGTCCCCCTCGAGCGGTAGAACCTGCCTATCGGCAGAAGCTGCCGCGGAGTCGGCCACGGCAATCCCCTCCGCGCGCTCGCGGTACTCGCGCAGCTTGTTGCGCAGCGTTCGCAGGCTGATCCCCAGGATCCGCGCGGCGCGCGTGCGGTTGCCGTTCTCGCGCCGCAGCGCTTCTTGAATCGCCAGCCGCTCGAGCGAGCCGAGATCGATCGGTACGCCCTCGGGCAAAAACCGCCGCTCGGGCAGCGGCGCGCGCTCGGTGCGGCCCATCGCGGCCACGCTCGATCGCGGTTCATGGATCCCGAGATCGAGATACTGCAGGTCGATCACCGAGTAGCGGCAGCGCACGAGCGCCCGCTCGAGGATGTTGCCGAGCTCGCGCACGTTCCCGGGGAAGCGATAGCGTGCGAGCCCGCGGAGCGCGTCGTCGGCCAGCGTCGGCGCCGGGCGGCCGAGGTCCTCGGCGAGCTTGCGCAGCAGGTGGTTGGCCAGCACCGGAATATCGTCGGGGCGATCGCGCAGCGGCGGCAGCACGATCGGGAACACGAACAGGCGGTAGTAGAGATCGGCGCGGAACAGCTTGCGCTCGACCATCTGGCCGAGGTCGCGGTTCGACGTCGCGATGATGCGCACGTCGACGGGAACCGAGCGCCCGCCACCCAGGCGATCGACCTCGCGCTCCTGCAGAACGCGCAGCAGCTTGGCCTGCAGCGGCGGCGGCAGCTCCGAGATCTCGTCGAGCAGCAGCGTGCCCTTGTCGGCCTGCTCGATGCGGCCCACGCGCCGCTCGGCGGCGCCGGTGAACGCGCCGCGCTCGTGGCCGAAGAGCTCGCTCTCGAGCAGCTCTGCCGGCATGGCCGCGCAGTTGACGGCGACCCACGGCCCGCTCGCGCGCGGCGAGCAGCGGTGGATGTAGCGCGCGACGACCTCCTTGCCGGTGCCGCTCTCGCCGAGGACGAGCACCGTGGTGTTGCCCATCGCGACGTCCTCGGCCGCGCCCAGCACCTCGCGCATGACGGCGCTCTCGGCGACGGGGATCGGCGCGGCGGTCCTCGCCGCGGGGGCGGCGGGCGGCGGTGCGGAGCCGATGGTGCGAGCGAGGTTCATGGCTTGTCTCCTTGTTTCTTCGGGGCGGTTTCCGCGCGCGCGAGCTGCGCCGCGCGGGCCGATGCGGCGCGCGCGGCGGCGAGCTCGCGCGCGACGGCCTCGGCGTCGATGTCGATCTTCAGCGGCGGCTGGGCGGCCGCCTCCTCTTCGCTGGCGACGCGCGCGGCCAGCTTCTTCTCCAGCACCGCCCAGCGGCCGGTCATGCGCTTGTCGAGACGCGTGCGCGCGTATTCGATCACCAGTCGGGTGCGGGCGATGTCGTCGCCCTCGAGATAGAGCTCGGCCGCCTTGAGCAGATGCAGAGGCAGCATGGCCGGCGCGACGTCGGAGACGACCGATGACAGGATGTTGCCGCCGAACACCGGCGCGCCGATGTGGCTCGCGAGCTCCGCGGCCGCCTCGGACAGCTCGGGCGCGAGCGGACCTCGGTCCCAGGCCGGCAGCGACAGATAGACCTCGATCGCCATCTCCGCCTCGCTCGGCTCGCTGGGCTCGTCGTGCGCGAGCGCCGCCGGCTCCTTCGTCGGCGGGCGTCTTCGGAGCGGCAGTCGGAGTCTTCGCGGCGGTCGGCGGCTCCACCATCGTGGCTCGCCTCGGCGGTCGCCTTCGGCGCAGGCGCCCCGGCGTCAGGAGCCGATGCCGCCGCGGTGGCGCTCGCCAGCGCGTTCGCGACCCCGGTGGCGCTCGCCAATGCACCGGCCAGCGCTCCCGCGACGCCCGTCGTCGGCTGAGCTTCGGCCGCCGTCTCCTGGTCGATCTCCCTGTCTGGCTCCTTCTGCGGCACTGGCGCCATCGTCGCCTCGCGCATGGCCTCGAGCAGCACACGGCGGCAGATCACCTCACCTCCCTCGCGGCACATCCATGCCAGCGAGCCCGCACGAATCGCTTGCCACATCATTCGCGTCGCCGCTCCAAGACGCCCCTCCAGTGCTTCGGCACGAATCCCGCGGATGGTCATCTCCGCGCGCACCGGATCGGGCATTCCGTGCCCATCGAAGACCCGGTGGAACGTGTCGGTCGAGGTCAGGCAGCCGCCGTCCAGCTCGCAGATGCGCGCGCGCGCCATGCGGCCGAAGGTTCCGGCGGTGCCGGCGCGGCGGTACCAGCCGATCGCCGTCGCCGGATCGCCGGTACCCAGCGCCAGGTCGCCGAGGCGCAGCGCCGCGATCTGAAAGTCGCCGCTGTCCAGCGTCGAGCGAAACTGCGTCGCCGCCTCGAGCTGCTTGCCCGCGCGAAGCGCACATTCACCCCGCGACGCCGCGTTCGTTCCCGGGCAGGCCCCGCCGATGCCCGAGCGCGCCGGCTCGTAGTGATAGAACGGACGGACCGGCGAGACCCTCGCGCCAGGGCAGCCCGCGCAGCTCCTGAATGTCGAGGAACTGCTTCTTCCCCTCGGTGGTCAGCACCGCTTCGAAGCGGCGGGTGCGGCAGGTGAGCTCGATGGCGTTGCCAAGCATCTTCACCTTCGGGCAGAGCGCGCTCGTGTGGTGCGCGATCTTCGCCGCCAGCTGCGGCTGCGGCGTCTTCGAGCGCAGCTCGATGCGCCCGGCGTACGGGTCGGCGACGATGTCGATCGCTCCGCGCAGCGGCTCCAGCGGGATGCGCTCGGTGGCGATCGCGGTCGTGACGTTCACACCGATCGGACCTTTGTCGTCGGCGGCGGCGAGCGCGAGCAGCAATGTGAGCGCGTGTGAAACCAACTTCCGAAGCTCCCGCTCGTCGCCATTGCAGCGACCGTGCCGTTCGCGCGCGCCATCAATACGACGCGTGGTCCGCGCGCCGCGCGCGTGTCGGCGTCTACGGCGACGGCGCGGCTCGCGCGGGCGTCAGCCGAGTGGCACGCGTCCGGTCAGGAGCGTGACGCGTCGGTATTGCGACGGCGCAGCTTCTCGACCAGCGTCGTGCGACCCATGCCGAGCAGCTTCGCAGCTTCCTTCTTGTTGCTGCCGGTGTGGGTGAGAGCGGCGTTGATGTACGCGTTCTCGAGCTCGCGCAACATCGTCGGAAGATCGATCGGCAGCTGCAGCGCGGGCGTCGGCGTCGCGCCGTTCGCGCTGCGGATCGCAGTCGGCTCTTCCTCGTCGGAGGCGATGTCGCCCTCGACCGGCGCCCCGGGCGCAAAAGCCGTCCCCGGCGCCGAAGCGATCGCCGAAGCGGCGCGTAGCGCGCTGCGAAGCTCGGCCGCGACCGCTTCGATCGGCCGCGGCTCGATTCCGGCGGTCGCCGACACCAGCGACGACACCGTCGCGATCGGCGTGTCGTCGTTGGGGATCAAGCTCTCGCGCACCTGCTGTCCATCGACCGCGCCCAGGTGCGGCGCGCGCACGCCCATCGGCAGGTCGGCGAGGCGGATGATCTCCCCCTCCGCGCACACCGAGACGCGCTCGACCAGGTTCTCGAGCTCGCGCACGTTGCCGGGCCAGGAGTACGCTGACAGGCACTGCATCACCGCCGGCTCGACGGCGCGGGTCTCGCCCCGCCGCGCCCAGAAGTGAGCGAAGAGGTGGGCGATGTCGTTGGCGCGCTCACGCAGCGCCGGCAGGTTGATCGGGCAGACGTGCAGGCGGTAGTAGAGATCGCTGCGGAAGCGGCCGGCCTTGACCTCCTCGGCCAGGTCGCGGTTCGTCGCGGCGATGAGGCGGAAGTTCGCGGGCACCGACTCCGAGCTGCCGATCGGCTCGAACGAGCGCTCCTGCAGCAGGCGCAGCAGCTTGACCTGCAACGTGAGCGGCAGCTCGCCGACCTCGTCGAGGAACAGCGTTCCGCCCTCGGCCAGCGACACGCGGCCGCGACGCGCGGCGATCGCGCCGGTGAAGGCGCCCTTCACGTAACCGAACAGCTCGCTCTCGAGCAGCGTCTCGGGGATCGCGCCGCAGTTCACCGGCACGAACGGCTTGCTCGGCGCGCGGGCTGGCGCCGTGGATGAAGCGCGCGAAGACCTCTTTCCCGGTACCGGTCTCGCCGGTCAGCAGAACACTCGCGTCACTGGCTGCGATGCGGGCGCAGGTGCGCTTGGTCTCGACCAGCGGCGACTGCGGCCCGTGAACCAGTCCTGAAGCGTTGGCCAGCGTCATCGGCTCCGTCGTCCTAACCGCCGATATCGCCATAAGGCATCGCCTCTGTACGAGAGTGCATGTAATGGCCCATCGGCCACTCTTTTCAATTCTTTAGGTTCTGACACCGACCTGACGCGCCCCCTGTCCGGGCGCGCCAAAACTTGGCACGGCTCAAGTCGGACGCCGCTAATGGCGATGATCTGGGAGCGTCGATCCATGGAGTCCTCCATGCGTCCTCCACGCCGGTACGGAGCAGCTCTCGCGTCGGTCGGCGTGGGGAGGGTGGAGCTCCTTGCGCGCGGGGGCTGGCACCCGCCGCCGCCGGCGAGCGAGGGCACGCGCGTGATCGTCGTCGGGTCGACCGGCGGGCGCGTCGGCAAGAGCACGGTCGCCGCGCACCTGGCGGTCGCCATCGCCAACCTGGGCGCCCATGTGATCGCCGTCGACCTGGATCTCCGCACGCCGGCGCTCCACGGCATCCTGGGCGTCGAGCGGCCAGCGCTCGGCTGGCAGGGCCTGCTCAGCGAGGAGCTCCAGAACCTCGATTCGTCGCTGACCAGCACCTCCATTCGCAACCTGCACCTGGTGGCGGGCGGGACGCGCCAGGTACGCGGGCGGCTGGGCGCGCCGGCGCTGGACGGCGAGCAGCGGCGCCTGCTTGATCCGCCAGCTGCGCGCGCTGGAAGCCGAGGTCGTCGTCATCGATCTCTGCGCGGTGAACCACGACGACCTCGCCGACTTCTTCGCGCTGGCCGAGACGAGCTTGCTGGTCACGTCGCCCGAGGAATCGTCGCTGGCGGCGTCGCTCGACTTTCTCGCTCACGCCGCGCGCGCGGCGGCACGCCGGCGGACGCGGCGGGAGCAGCGGCCGCGCGGATTCGGCGGCAAGCTGGTGGGCAACCAGGCGGCGACCGCCGAGCACATCGAGATCGTCCACGCGTTCTCGCGGCTCGCGCGCGAGCGGCTGGCGATCGATCTGCCGGTCGTCGGTTGCGTGCGCTCGCAGAAACGCCTGGCCGACGTCGGTCCCTGGACGCGCGCGCCGCTGCGCGACCTCGGCCTCGACCGCAACGGACGCACGTTCCTGCGCATGGCCGAGTACCTGCTCCACGACCAGTCACCGGCGGTGCCGTCGGTCGACGCCGCGCCCGCCGAGGGTCAGTCGAACGCGAGCCCGGAGATCGGCGGCAGCCTGATGCAGAAGCTCGATCGCTATCGGCGCAAGTACCTGCGACACGAGGTCGACTGGACCGCGTCGCTGCGCATCGGCGCGCGCGAGATCGCCGTTCGGGTGGTCGATCTCTCGGTGTCGGGGGCTGCGCTCGAAGTCGCGACCGACCTCGCGATCGACGCGGAGGGGACGCTGTGCTTCGTTCAGCTCCCCGGCCAGCCCGAGCTGCCGGTCTGCGTGAAGAGCCTGCAGGACTCGATTCGCCGCGCCGGCGTCGCATTCATCGGCCCCGACGACGACCGGCAGCGGCTGGTCGCGATCGCCGAGGCGGAGCCCGTGCCGGTGCCGACCGACGACGCACCGACCGAGACGACGCGAACGGCCGTGCCCGAGGACGCGCCGTAAACGAGGCGCGGAAGCACATTCGGCGGTGAGGCCCGGCGCGATCTGTCGTAGATCTTCGCCATGACGTCAGCGCCCATCCTCACCTCCGGCCGGGTCGATGTGCCGGTGGCCCACGGCCAGCTCGAGGCGATCCTGAAGGAGAGCCCGCAGCCGTTCGCCGCGGTCGTGGTCTGCCACCCGCATCCCCAGGGAGGCGGCACCATGGACAACAACGTGGTCTATCGCGTGGCCAAGGCGCTCCACCAGGCAGGTGCGACGGTGCTGCGCTTCAACTTCCGCGGCGTGGGGCGGTCGACGGGCGCCTACGGCGGTGGCGTCGGCGAGGAGGAAGACGCGCGCGCCGCCCTGGATTTCCTCGAGCAGCGCGCGCCCGGCGTGCCGCTGTGGATGGCGGGGTTCTCGTTCGGCGCGCGGGTCGGGCTGACGGTCGGCGCCGGCGACTCGCGCGTGCAGAAGCTCTTCGGCGTCGGCCTGGCGCTCAAAATGTTCGACTACCGGACCTTCGGTGGCTCGCCGAAACCGAAGGCGATCATTCAAGCGGCCAACGACGAATACGCAGGACGCACCGAGATCGAGGCGGCGTTCGCCGAGATGGCCGAGCCGAAGCGCCTCTACATCGTCGAGAACGCGACTCACCTGTTCCCCGGCCAGCTCGACCCGCTCGAGCGCGCGGCGAGCGAGGCCGTCGCGTTTCTGCGCGGAGTGGCTGAGCGCCGATTCGAGCCCTCCGATCCCCTCCCGCCGTCTGCGGTCCGTCTGCGGGGGGAGGGGATCGGAGTGCTTTCGAATCGGGGCTGCGAGTCCGGCCCGAAGCCTGAAGCCTGAAGCCCGAGGCCCGGAGGCCCTTCCCCTCAGTACCCGAGCTGCGCTTGCCGCGGCTTGCCCGACTTGTCGGGCAGGAACGCGGGCGAGCGGCGATCGCCGGCGACCTTGATCTCCAGACCGCGCACGCCGTCGGCGCCGACGGTGAGCCGCTGGTGCAGCTCTTTCGACGCGCCCTCGTGCCAGATGGTCAGGTCGTAGTCGCCGGGCGGAACGCCCTTGATCGTGAACGCGCCGGCGCCGTCGGCCTGCGCGAAGTACGGCGTATCGACGACGTAGACGTAGCCGAGCATCGACGAGTGGATGTTGCACAGAATCTGCACCGGCCCGGCCTTCTTGAAGACCTCGCTGTACGACGCGCCCTGACGGTAGAGGCCGGTGTCGAAGTCGTTGGGCTTCGACAGCGAGAAGACGTTGTGGAAGATCGCATCCTCGTTGCGGAAGTCGACCTTGCTGCCGACGGGGACCGCGAGCACGTGCGGAGATGAAGGTCTTGTTGCGCTGGCTGATGACCTTGCCCTTGGCCGGCGCCGGTCGCGGCGTCTCGCCGCCGTGGCGCTTGAGCCAGATCACCGCGCCGCCCGGCCCCTGCGGCCCACCGCCCGACAGCGTGCCGCTGACCGCGACCGTGAGACGTGCCTCGCGCGCAGCCGGCGGCGCCTCGGCAGCCGCGGACGCCGCTTCCGGCGCGGACGGCGCCGCCGGCGGTGACCCCTCGGCGACGGGCGCCCCACCGGCCTTGGCGCGCGCCTCGTGCGCCAGCGGGCGGATCACGCGATCGATCTCGGGATCGAGGCCGGGCAGCCGCAAGAGCGCCTCCCACTTATTCGCCGCCGCCGCCCAGTCGCCCGTGTCCCACGCCAGCTTGCCGCCGGCGAGCAGGTTGAAGATCAGGTACTGCCGCTCGGCGACCTGCTTGACCGCCAGGTCCTGGGGCGTACGCACTGCCAGCGGCAGCGGCAGCTCCTCGCCCTGCCAGCGGACCGTTCACGCGCGGCCGCCCGGTCCCGCGTGAGCCGCACCACCGCACAGCGCAACGGCGACGCCAAGCGCGAACGCGAACGGTCGCAAGCTCAAGGGTGCGGGAGTTCCCGCTGTAAAGAAACAAAACGGTGAATACATCTCGCCTCCTGGATCGCGACCTAGAAGCTGTAAACCACCGACAACGTTTGCACGTTGTTGGGCACGTTGGGCGAGCCTTCGAGCTCGCGGTTGATCAGCACCTCGCCCTTCACGATCACCGCCTCCCACAGATCGACACGCAGGCCGCCGGTGATGCGATCGACCAGCAGCGGCGTGAACCCCTGGAACCACGCGTGGCGCCGCTCGTAGCGCCCGTAGAGCGTGATCTTGTGCAGCGGCCCGGCGTCGATCACCAGCCCGTAGGCGAGCTGCGCGTAGTAACCGCGCTCGTGGAACGCCGACACCAGCGGGAAGACACCGAGGCTGGTGGTCTTCTGGTCGTTGCCCTCGTCCTCGTCGACGCGCACGTACTCGGCGTTGAGGTAGAGCCCCGCGACCGCGATGCGCAGGTCGCCGTCGAGCACGCGCTGGAGCACGTGGCGATCGGCCTGGTCGTTGCGCGGGCCGTAGACGCCGCTGCCGCCGAGCTTGAGCTGGAAGCGCGGCAGGTTCAGCTCGTAGCCGAGCCGCCCGCTGCCGACGGGCCTGCCGGTGAGCGACACGTCGGGCATCTGCAGCGACTCGACGAAGCTGCCGCTGGTGGTGGCCGCGAGGTTGAGGCTGATCGCCGACCAGGCCGCCGGGATCTGCACGCGGTAGAAGAGCTTCGCGCCCAGCGACTGGCCGGTCGTGTAGCGCGCGACCAGCGACGGCGTGATGCCGATGCGGATGTTGGATTCGTTGTCCAGGTACTCGATGCCGACGACGGAGTCGAACTTGCCGACGCTGAGCGCCAGCTCCTGCGAATCGAACGGCACCAGCCGCGCGAACGCCTGCTGCATCAGCACGCGCGTCTCGTCCTCGGTGCCGGTGAAGCGCGGCAAGAGCTGAACGCGCGAAAAGAACATCAGCGGCGCGGACGGCACGTTGTAGCGGAGATCGAAGTCGACGACGTTCACCAGCGGCGACGCGCGTCCGCCGATGCCGACCGACCGCGGCAGGAAGCCGTTGACGAACCGGCCGCCGGCGTCGGTCGACGCCACGTCGCCGCGCGAGTTCACCGCGGGCGCGAAGGTGTCGACGCCGTAGTCGGCCGGCAGCCGCATGTCGCCAGCGGGGAAGCTGGTGCCGTCGCCCTGCGCGTGCGCGAAGCCGATGTCGACGTAGCCGTTGAGATGAAACGCCGACGGCGAGGCGCTGCCCTCGGCGGGCGTGTAGCCGTCGCTGGCGTTGTCGGCGTCGACCTCGCCGCCGTCGTCGGGCGGCGGCCGGCTGCGCGAGCGGCGGCGGCCGAGCGCGAAGCAGCACGCTCAGCGCCGACGCCCCAGGCGCTGCACCACGCGCAGCCGTCCAGCCGGGCCGGATCATTGCGGACGGCACCGGCATGCCGTTGAACATCACGAACGGACAGGCGGGCTGCAGATTGGTCCGCGTGATCGCCTTCTCGCCCAGGTTGTCTTCGATCGCCCGCTGCGAATCGAGCCAGACGCAGGTGTCGGTGTCGGCGGCGATGTCCATGAAACAGCTGCTCTTCGAGCGCAACGCGCAGGACCTTTGCGTTCATGATCGCCGCGATCCGCGCCGCGCGCGATCGCAGCCTGCGCGTCTTGTCCGCTGTAAAGACGCCCGCCGTCGGGGGAAGCGTGACGATGTGCAAGCGCCACAGGGCGCCGAACTGCGGGCGGCCGCTGTCGCTCAATCGCCCGGGCACGTGGCTGAACAGCGGCGCGACACCGCCGACGTTGGGCGCGCCCGCCAGCATCAGCTTGCCGTTGTCGTCGTAGTGCTTGAACAAGAACAGCGGCACGTCCTGGATCACCTGCCCCGCGCCGACGTCGAAATTGTCGGGACCGAAGTCGACGTAGGACACCGAAGCGCCGTCGAGCCAGCCGGTCAGTGACTGCGAGCGCGGACCACGACGTCGGAAGTCGGCGTGCCTTGCACCAGGTAGTCGCCGATCGGCGACGCGCCGAGCAACTGCACGATCATCGAGATGTCGTCGGCCGACGGCAGCGACAGGTCGCCGGGCCCGATCGACGCGAATCGATTCGGCCCCGGGTGCATGACCAGGTGATCGTCGAACAGCTGCTTCGCCGACGTGTACTTCGTCGGCGGCGTGCCGGCCGGCACCTCGACGTAGAAGACCTGCCAGAACGGGCTGTAAAACGCGCTCTGCGGGCCGATGCTGAAGATCGGGCCGGTCGCGCTTCATGGTGGTCGGGTTCATCAACCGGTTGTTCGCCGGCGGCTGCGCGTTCCAGGCGGTGACCAGGATGTACATCGGCTCGAGCCAGATCTGCGGGTAGTTGGCCCAGAAGTCGGTGGTGATGTAGCCCATCGGCTGGCCCTCGGAGAAGGCGAGCTTGAACTGCAGCACGTCGTTGCCGTTGACGCCCGCGTTGACGAAGTAGTTGCAAGGCAGGCCGGCCGGGTTCACGCACGTCGATCCGCCGTGAAACGATGCCTGCAGATCGGCCATCGTCCACAGCCGCTGGGACGTCGCCGACTGCGTCGGCTGGCCGCACGACGCGACCGCCAGCAAGAGCGTCGCGATCAACGTCGCAGTCGACGCGGCGGATGCCTGTTCACGCGCTCGACGTTAAACGCGACTCGTCAGCAGGGGAAGTTTTTTCGGATTCGGCGAGTTCAGCGAATGGCGACAGTGTGCGACAGCGCGGCCGGTGCTCCGCCACGTGCGTTGACCCCGGCCGATGCGTGCTTACGCGTGAATGCGATGGACCAAACTGCTCATAACCCGCGTGCGGTCCGGGGCGTGCTGTCGAGCTATCTGCGCACGGCCGTGCTCATGTCGGTGCTGATCGCCCTCCTGGCGATCGGCGGCCGCGCGATCGGCGGCCTGCAGGGGATGCTCGCGTTCGGCGCGATCGGCCTGGCGCTCAACTTCGTGATGTACTGGTTCTCCGATCGCATCGCGCTGCTCGCGCATCGCGCGCAAGAGGTCAGCCGCGCCGAGGCGCCCACGCTGTACGCGATCGTCGAGCGGCTCACGCGCCGCGCCGGCATGCCGATGCCACGCATCTACCTGATCCCGTCGGCGGCGGCGAACGCGTTCGCGACCGGCCGCAACCCGAACCACGCCGCGGTCGCCGTGACCGACGGCATTCTGCAGATCTTGTCAGAGCGCGAGCTCGAAGGCGTGCTGGCGCACGAGCTGTCACACGTCCGTAACCGCGACGTGCTGATCGCGACCATCGCCGCCGGCGTGGCCGGGCTGATCTCCACGCTGGGCCACGTGCTGCAGTGGGGGCTGATGTTCGGCGGCGGCGGCTCGCGCAGTGACAACGAGCGCGGCAGCGGGCTGGCCGCGCTGGCCTGGATCGTGGTCGCGCCGCTCATCGCGCTGCTGATCCAGCTGGCGATCAGCCGCTCGCGCGAGCTCGGTGCCGACAGCGCCGGCGCGGCCCTGTCCGGCGATCCGGATGCGCTCGCCGACGCGCTGGTGACGCTCGAGCAGTCGAAAACCGTGCGGCCGTACGAGTTCGCCGGCCCGGCGACCTCTCACCTGTTCATCGTCAACCCGCTGCGCGGGGGCGCGGCGGCGGCGCTCATGGGCCTGTTCTCCACCCACCCGCCGACCGAAGAGCGCGTGCGCCGCCTGCGCGAGATGAGCCAGCACGGCGCTCGCCGCATCTAAGGACGAGTCCCGAATCGGCAATCCGGGTGCGAAAAAAACAATCGCCCGGGCGGATCTTGGAATAGATAAGCGCCGTGGCGAGCTCGAGCATGATCCTGATCCTGTCGGCCTGGGAGCCGGAGATCGCTCCCTTGCGCGCCCTGCTGGCGCGGCCGACCGCGCGAGCGCTCGCGCGCTCCGTTCGCTGCCGCGCCGTTGGCGTCGGCGCGATCGACGCGGGCATCGGCGCCGCGCACGCCATCGCCGAGGTCCAGCCCGCGCGCGTGATCTTCATTGGCACGGCCGGCAGCTACGCGAAGACCGGCGGGGCGCTGCCGATCGGGGCGGTCGTGCTTCCCGAAGAGCTCGTGCTCTGCTCGACCGCGACCCTGCGCGGCGACGGCTACCTGCCGGCGCCGATGGTCCAGCGCGTGCCGGTGACGGCGGAGCTGCACGCGGACCTGCGCCGGTCGGCCCCCGACGCGGCGGCGCGCGGGGCCGCCGCGACGCCGCTGGCGATCACGCGCACCCTGGCCCTGGCGCGCCGGATCGCGCGCGTCACCGGCGCCATCGCCGAGAATCTGGAGTCCTTCGCGGTCGCGCGCGCCGCCGCGCGCGCCGAACGTGCCGGTCGCCGCAGTGCTGGGCATCGCCAACCGTGTCGGCCCGCGCGCGCACACCGAGTGGCGACGCCACCACGAAGCAGCGTCGAAGGCGGCGTGCGAAGTGGTCTGGGCCTGGCTGCGGGATACGTGAGCGGCGGCCCCGCCGAGCGGCGCGCCTCGAGGTTTCGCAGCGGGGTCGGAGTCAACGCGGGCGGGTCTCGTTGGTCAGCACCTGGTCGATCAGGCCGTACGCCTTGGCCTCGTCCGCCGACATGAAGTTGTCGCGCTCGGTGTCGCGCTGGATCTTGTCGACCGGCTGGCCGGTGTGCTTGGCATAGAGCGCGTTCAGCGTCTCGCGCGCGTGCAGGACCTCGCGCGCGTGGATCGCGATATCGGTCGCCGGTCCCCGGAAACCGCCGGCGAGCGGCTGATGGATCATCACGCGCGCGTTCGGCAGCGCGCTGCGCTTGCCCGCGGCGCCCGCCGCCAGCAAGAAGCTGCCCATCGACGCCGCCTGCCCCACGCAGAACGTCGCGACCGGGCAGCGCAGCGCCTGCATGGTGTCGTAGATCGCCAGCCCCGCCGAGACGTCGCCGCCCGGCGAGTTGATGTACATCATCACGTCCTTGTCGGGGTCCTCCGATTCGAGGAAGAGCAGCTGCGCGACCACGACGTTGGCGACGTCGCTATCGATCTCCGACCCGAGGAAGATGATGCGATCCTTGAGCAGCCGCGAGAACAGGTCCCACCCGCGCTCGCCGCGGTGGGTCTGCTCGACGACCGTGGGGACGAGCAGGTGGATATCCGACGGATATCCCGGACGCGACGACCCCGACCGGCTCATCGCTTCTCCGGCGTCGCGAGCCAGGCGACCAGCGCCGCGCGCGAGAACCGCCAGACCGCGCCGAGCTTGCGGCCCGGCAGCTTGCCCGCCTCGGCCATCTCGACCACGACCGCCTCGTCGATCTGCAGGAACTGGCCGGCCTGGTCGGCGTTCATGACCTCGGGCGGGTCGTAGGGCTGGAACGAGTACGATCCCAGCGTCGGTCCGCGTCTCGCCGACGTCCACGGTGACCTTGTGGGTCGACAGCGAGCCCAGCGCGCTGAGACCGCGCGGGCTGTCGGGATCGACGTACTTCGAGACCAGGCCGGCGACCAGGTCCTTCTTGCGCATCCCCAGCGCTTCCGCGGCGCGGTCGAGCTTGTCGACCGCCTTGGCGGGCAGGCGCACGAACAGCGCTCCTTCGGACGGAGTCTTCTTCGGCATATCCGAAAGATATCCCGAGATATCTCGAGAGTCAAGCGACAGCGCCTCGGCTGGCAAGGCCGGCCCGCTCACGGAGACGGGAAAGAGTGACTCGCCGAAGGTCCGATCCCCTCGCCCGTCCGCGGGAGAGGAGGGTTAGGGAGAGGGCAGACCTTGCGAGCCGCGACGCCCGACGGCCCTTTACGCGGCGTTTTCGGCGCCGGGGAGCTGCGCGCGCAGCTCCTCGAGATCGCGCAGCGCCTTTCGCTCGGCCTGGTCGACCCAGGTCGTCGGCGGCAGCTCCGCCGATCGGGCCAGCTTGGCCAGCGCGCGCACGTCGGCTTCGAGGCGCGCGATGGTCGCCTGCACCGCCGCGACGTCCGAAGACGCGGCCGGCAGCGACGCGCGGGGTCAGCCGCGACCGGCGCGGGGGTTTCCGTCACCGGCTCCTCGACCGGCGCGTGCACCGATTCGGCCAGCAGGCCCTGCGCGCTGGGCCTTGCGCAGCGCCAGGCTGTCGAGCGCCAGCGCGCACTGCCGCGCGAGCGCGAGGCTCAGCGCCCGCTCGCCCGGACTGACGGTGCGGCTCGGCTTCATCGCGATCTCGACGGCGCCAAAGCGGCGGCCCGCGATCGCGAGCGGGATCAGCGCGCGCGCCGGCCCGCCCTCGTTCTCGTCGGTGAACAGCGGCGCGGTGTCACGGCGTCGTCGGCGTGGACCACCACCTGGTCCGCCGGCAGCAGCTTCATCGTCTCAGCTGACCACGTGGTCGATGATCGTCCCGCGATCGTCGAGCCCGGCCAGCTGGTCGGCGAGCGCATCGAGGCGCCCCAGCCACTCGCCATCGGCGAGCGCCGGCGCAGCCGCCGCACCCCGCGGCTTTCGGCGGCGTTCTCCCCCCGTGACACCCGTGGACTTCGTTGCTGCCATGCTGCTCTTAGGTCTCCGATGCCGCTGCATGCGGCCCCGACGAGCTTATAGATTAACCGCGCTCAAGAAGGAAGCCAGCGCGCCGCAAATCCGCGCCCGCCGTTTCGGGTAGAGTACGCCGCGCGTGAAGAACCAGGATCAGCCGTCAGTCGCTCTGGAACCTTCGGGCTCTTCGGAACCTTCGGGCTCTTCGGGGTCTCTATACTTGCGGGCATGCCGCGGCGAGGCGACGCCGCGCCCGCCGCTCTGGATGATGCGCCAGGCGGGGCGCTACCTGCCCGAGTACCGCCAGGTGCGGCAGAACGTGTCGTTCCTCGATTTGTGCAAGACGCCAAAGCTGGCCGCGGAGGTCACGCTGCAGCCGATCCGGCGCTTCGGCTTCGATGCGGCGATCCTGTTTTCGGACCTGCTGGTGCCGCTGGAAGCGAACGGCCTCGAGGTTCAGTTCACCGAGCAGGGACCAAAGCTGCCGAACCCGGTGCGCACGCCGGCCGACCTCGAGCGTCTGATCCGCTTCGATCCCACCAAGCAGACCGACTTCGTGCTCGAGACCATCCGCCTGGTGCGCGAGCAACTGGGCGCCGAGACGCCGCTCATCGGGTTCGCCGGCGCGCCGTTCACCGTCGCGACCTACGCGATCGAGGGCAAGACGGCGAAGAACTTCGCCGAGACCAAGAAGTTCTTCTACCGCGAGCCGGAGGCGGCGCGCCGCCTGCTGGCGCTGCTCGCCGAGACGACGCGCGACTATCTGCTCGCGCAGGTCGCGGCCGGCGCGCAGGCGATCCAGATCTTCGACTCCTGGGTCGGCGTGGTCTCGCCCGACGACTGGGAGCAGTACGTGCTCGAGCCGACCAAGGCGCTGGTCGCCGCCGTGCGCGCGAGCGGCGTGCCGGTGATCTACTTCGGCAACGGCGCGACGACGATCCTGGATCGCATCGCCGCCGTCGGCGCCGACGTCTACGGCATCGACTGGCGCCTGCCGCTCGACGAGGCGCGCGCGCGGCTCGGCGGCGCGGCGGCCGTGCAGGGCAACCTCGACCCGGTGGTGTTGCTCGGCCCGATCGCCGAGATCGAGCGCCGCGCGGCCGACGTCGTCCGGCGCGGCGGCGGGCGCGGGCACATCTTCAACCTCGGCCACGGCATCCTGCCCGAGACTCCCATCGAAGGCGTCGAGGCGCTGGTGCGGACGGTGCGGGGGGCCTAGGTCGCGCGGTGGCCAAGCCGGCCGACACGCTGGCGATCGTCGCGCTGAACCTGGGCGGCCCCGACTCGCCCGACGCCGTCGAGCCGTTCCTGCGCAACCTGTTCGCCGACCCGGACGTGATCCAGCTCGGCCGGCTGCTGCGTCCGGTGCAGCCGCTGATCGCGCAGCGTGATCGCGCGCCGGCGCGCGCCGCTGTCGCGCGCGGCCTACCAGCAGATCGGCGGGCGCTCGCCGATCCTCGCCGAATCGACCGACCAGGCCAAGGCGATCGCGGCCGAGATGGTGCGCCGCGGGCACGCCGCCCTGCCCTTCGTCGCCATGGCCTGCTGGAAGCCGTTCTCGGCCGACGCGGTGGAGGCGATCCGCGGCGCCGGCATTCATCACGCGGTCGCGGTGCCGCTCTACCCGCACTACTCGATCACCACCACCGGCTCGTCGTTCAAGGCGATGGAGCGCGCGGCCGGCGGCACCAGCGTCGAGGTGGCGCGCGTCGAGCGCTACCCCGACGCCGCCGGCTACATCGAGGCGCTGTGCGATCGCGTGAACGAGGCGATCGCGACCCTGCCCGACGAGCACCGCGCGAGCGCGCCGGTGGTCTTCTCGGCGCACGGCCTGCCCGAGTCGTACATCCGCAAGGGCGACCCGTACCTCGACGAGATCCGCACCACCGTCGGCGCCGCCACGCGCCGGCTCGGCATCAAGGGGCGCGAGCGGCTGGCGTTCCAGAGCCGCCTCGGACGGCAGAAGTGGCTCGGCCCCTCCACCGAGGAGGTGCTGGCCGAGCTCGCCGCCGCGGGCGAGCGCGCGGTGGTCGTCTGCCCGGTCGCGTTCACCGGCGAGCACATCGAGACGCTGCAGGAGATCGACATCCTCTATCGCGAGCAGGCGCAGAAGCAGGGCATCGCGCACTTCGCGCGCGCGCGCACCGTCGGGACGCATCCGGCGTTCATCCGCGCGCTCGCCGATCTGGCCGAGGGCGCGGCGCGCGCCAAGGGGTGGGTGCACTAGTGCGCGTCGCGGTGCTGGGGCGCGGGATCTCCGGGCTGGCGGCGGCGCACTTCCTCGCGCGCGCCGGGCACGACGTGGTCTCGATCGATCCGGCGGCCGAGCCGGGCGGATTCATCCGCAGCGAGCGCATCGACGGCTTCCTGTGCGAGACCGGCCCGCAGGCGCTGCTCGACGGTCCGGCCGAGACGCGCCAGCTGGTCACCGACGCGGGGCTCGACTCGCGCGTGATCCGCGCCGAGCCGACCGCGCGGCGGCGCTTCATTCACGCGCGCGGCCGGCTGCACCCGCTGCCGGGCAGCCCGATCGGGCTCGTGCGATCGGAGCTGCTCAGCTGGCGAGGCAAGCTGCGCCTGGTGCGCGAGCCATTCCTGCGCGGGTCGCGCGCCCGAGGGCGACGAGTCGGTGCTGGCCTTCGCCACGCGCCGCTTCGGCGAAGAGGCGGCGCGCGCGCTGGTGGCGACCGCGGTGGTCGGCATCTACGCCGGCGACGCGGCCGAGCTGTCGGCGCCGAGCGCGCTGCCACGACTGGTGGCGCTCGAACGCGCGCACGGCAGCGTGGTGCGCGGCGCGATCAAGCAGCGGCGCCAGGGCGGCGGCTTCGGCAAGCCGGTGTCGTTCCCCGACGGGCTGCAGGAGCTGGCGCGCGCGCTGGAGCAACAGCTGGGCGAGCGGCGCATCGTCGCCGCCGCCGAGCGCATCGAGCGCGCCGGCAACGGCTGGCGCGTGTCGCTCGTCGGGCGGGGCCGCGCCGATCGACGCCGGCGCCGTGGTCGTTGCCACCGGGCGGAGCAACCGCGGCGGCGCTGCTCGACCCGCTGGCGCCGGCCGCCGCGTCCGCGATCCGCCGCGTGCGCCAGGCGCCGGCCGCCGTGGTTGACCTGGGCTTCCGCGACGCGGACGTCGGGGTCGACCTCCGCGCCTACGGCTTCCTGGTCGCGCGCGATCCGGTGATCGGCGGCGCGCCCTCGACCGTGCTCGGCTGCCAGTACGAATCGTCGATCTTCGCCGGCCGCGCGCCGCAGGGGGGCGTGCTGCTGCGCGCGATCCTGGGCGGAACGTTCGACCCCGGCATCGTGAGCGAGAGCGATGACGTCATCCGCGACCGCACGGTTGCCGATCTGCGGCGCCTCGCCGGCCTGACGCGCGATCCCGACTTCGTGCGCATCTGGCGCCACCGCGACGCGATCCCCCAGTACGGCGCTTGGCCACGCCGCCTTGGTCGCGGAGGCCGACGCCGACCTGGCGCGGCACCCGGGCCTGCACCTGATCGGCCATACGCTCCGCGGCGTGGGCCTCAACGACTGCATCGCGGTCGCCGCAGCGCTCGCCCGTCAAATGTCCTAGATCCGGTCCGGATCCGGTCCGTGGCAGCACCCAGATGGTGCGTTTCTCCGACGGTGACGCCGTCGATTTTCCGGTGACTTTCGACACAAAGCCGTTGCTATGTGCGCCGTGTAGGAGAAAATAAGCTTTCACCCACGCCGGAGGTCTCGATGCGTCTGAAGTTTGCCCCCGTCGCGCTGTTCGCCCTGTCGGTCGCGTTTGGCGGCCTGTCCCTTTCAGTAATTCCCGGAGCTGGCTCTGCCTGGGCCAAGGGAGGCAAGGACGACGAGAAGAACGGCGAGGTTCCGGACGCGGTCAGCCGCCAGTTCAAGTGGGAAGAGGGCGTGGTCGGCCCCAACGACAAGAAGCTCGACAGAAAAAAGATCGCCGCGATGCAGGAGGCGGCGCGCAAGGAAGACGCGAAACACAAGAACGAGCCGACCGTGAAGAAGCAAGAGCGGCCGGCCGGGGTCGGCGTTCCTTCCAGCAGCACGCTGCCGACCATGGACATCGAGAAGCCCGCGGCGGCGCCGGTCAGGACGCCCAAGGCCCACCCGGTCGCCGAGAAGCCCAAGATCCGTGACTCGCTCGACCAGCTGCTCGACAGCGAGAGCAAGGACACGGGCAGCGGCCGCAAGAGCGGCAGCGCCGGCCTGGACAAGGTGCTCGCGGTCGGCGGACTCGTCGGCATCTTCCGGCGATTCGCAGGACGACGCCCGCGCTCCCAAGTCCAAGGGCAACAAGCACGCCGCGCGCCGCGCTCACTGAGCTTGGAGCCCGGGCGCCAGCGGCTGACCCGCGTCAGCCGCCGAGAATGAAGATCGCGATCTTCATGTAGATCATGATCCCGAGCACGTCGACCAGCGACGCGATGAAGGGACCGGACGAGACCGCGGGGTCGAAGCCCAGCCGCTTGATCAGCAGCGGCAACCCCGCGCCGACCACCGACCCGAACGTCACGCAGGCGACCAGCGACAGCCCGACGGCCGCCGACATCCCGCCCCGCCCGCTGTGACCGACGAACAGCGCGCGGAGGAGACCGATCGTGCCGAGGAACCCGCCCAGCACCAGCCCCATGCGCACCTCGCGCCAGAGGATCTTGATCGCGTCGCCGACCGCAAACTCGTTGAGCGCCAGGCCGCGGATGACCAGCGACGACGCCTGGCTGCCGGTGTTGCCGCCCGATGAGATGATCAGCGGCACGAAGACCTCGATCGCGGCGAACGCCTTGCGCGCCTGCTCGTAGTGCTCGAGCACGCTCGCGGTCAGGATCTCGCCCAGGAAGATCGCGATCAGCCAGCCGGCGCGCTTCTTCACGAAGGTCCAGAACTCGGTCTGGAAGTACGGCTCCACGAGGGGAGCGACGGCGCCCAGCTTCTGGATGTCCTCGGCCTGCTCCCGCTTCAAGACCGAGACCACGTCGTCGACGGTGACGATGCCCAGGACCTTGTGCATCGAATCGACGACCGGCAGCGCCAGCATGTTGTAGTGCTCGAAGAGGCGCGCGACGTCCTCCTGATCCATCTCCGGCGGGATCGAGATGACGTCGGGGTTCATCAGCGCGCCGATCGGCTGGCCGGCGCGCGCCAGGACCAGATCGCGCAACGAAACCACGCCCAGCATCGTGCCGTTGGGATCGACAGCGTAGGCTTCGTAGATCGTCTCCTTGTCGGCCGCGGTGGTTCGCACCTGATCGATGGCGTTCTCGACGGTCATCTCCGGATCCAGCGCCACGAAATCCGTGGTCATCAGGCCGCCCGCCGACGACTCCGGATAGCGAATCAGCTCGCGGACGTCGAGCGACGCGTCCTTGGGCATGCGCGCCAGCAGGTCGACGCCCACGTCGTCGGGCAGCGCACGGAAGAGGTCGGCCCGCTCGTCGGCCGACATCTGGTCGGCGATGGTCGCCGCCAGCGCGCGATCCAGCAGCCCGAAGATCTCGACGCGCCGCTGGGAGTCCATCGCGTCCAGCGCCGCCGCCGCCGCCGGCACCGGCAACGCCGCCACCATCTTGCCGGCGATCTCGTCGGCGAGGCCGCCGATCACCTCGGCCAGGTCGGCGGCATGCAGCTCCTCCGCCAGCTCGGCCGCGTGAGCCGGGTTGGTCCGGAGCGTCTCTTCCAGTTCGGGTCCGAGCAGCGACGAGATCCGCATGGCGCCGGGCCTTTCAGAGTGCCGGAGCCGGCAGAATCATGCAAGCGCTCCGACGGACGGCGTGAGCCTGCCGCTCGGCCTATTGCTACTCGGCGAGTATTCGCGCACCACGGACAGCAGGCGCTCGAACTTCAGCGGCTTTTGAATCACCCGGGTGGCGCCGGGGGGCGCCTGCTCCGGCGCCGACGTGTGGACCACGACCGGGACCGACGACAACGACGATTGAGCCCGCAGTATCGCCACGAACTCCCAGCCGTCCATGACCGGCATGAGGAGGTCCAGGATCACGAGGCAGAGATGGTCGATTGCCGGCGAACTTTGCCAGGGCGTCGCGACCGTGCTCCGCGGTGACGACGGCGTACCCGTTGAGCTCGAGCGCGTCGCGCATCATCTCGCGCAGCTCCTGCTCGTCTTCCACGACCAGCACCGTGTGGGTCATTTGATTCCTGTCAGTCGTCTTGTTGACGGATCCTGTTGACGGATCCTGTTGCCGGTCAGCGCGGTAGCCTGACCTGAAAAGTCGTCCCTTCGGTCGGCGCTGGATTGGAGGTCGATACGGCCGCCATGCGCGACGACCACCTCGTTCGAGATGTAGAGCCCCAGACCGAGGCCAGCCGTCTTGGCCGTGCGGCGGTCTCCCTGGCCCTCTTCGGAAAGGATTGAAGAGCGCCGAGCTGGAGCTCCTTCGGAATCGGCTGGCCGTCGTTGTGCACGTCGACGAGCAGCGACTGGCCCTCCGACGCGCGCCCGGATGCTGACCGGCTTGTCCGGATCGCCGTGGACGAGCGCATTGCCGATCAGGTTCGAGAACACCTGCTCGAGGCGATCCCTGTCCCAGGTGCCTGGCAGCGGAGGCGCTTCCACCTCGATGGTTCGAGACGGATTCGCTGCGCGAAGCTCTTCGACGACGTGGTTGATCGCGTCGCGCAGATCGAATGGTCGTGGGTTGATTCCCAGGCCACCCGCCAGGCGGGTTCGAGTCAGATCGAGGATCTGCTCGATCATCCGCGACATGCGACAGGAGCTCACCTGCATCCGGTCCAGCACCCGGATGTCGACGGGATCGGTCGCCCGCTGGCGAAGGATTCCCGTCCCCATGTCGATCGAGGCGAGCGGGTTTCGCAGATCGTGTCCCAGGATGGCCAGGAACCGCTCCTGAAACTCCTGAATCGCGCGCCTTCTCCGCGAGCGTCGCCTTCTCTTCCGCAAGCGCGCGCCGGCTCTCTTCGGCTTCCCGGCGGTCGGTGAGGTCTCGGGTCACCTTTGCGAAGCCGATCAGCTCGCCGCTCGGGATTGCGTAGCGCGGTGATCGTCACGTTGGCCCACATGAGCGAGCCATCCTTGCGGACGCGCCAGCCCTCCTCCTCGAAGCGGCCCTCGTGGATCGCGATCTCGAGCTCACGCTCGGTCTTGCCGGCAGCGATGTCCTCGGGTGGGTAGAAGATCGAGAAGTGCTTTCCGATGATCTCCTCGGCCTGGTACCCCTTGATGCGCTCGGCGCCGACGTTCCAGGTCAGCACGTGTCCCCCCGGGGACAGGATGAAGATCGCGTAGTCCTTCACGCTCTCGACCAGCAGGCGGAAACGATGCGTCTCTTCCTCGGCCACGCGGCGCTCGGTCAGATCTCGAGTGACCTTCGCGAAGCCGACCAGCTTGCCCGCGGGGTTGCGAAGCGCGGTGATGGTCACGTTGGCCCAGATGCGCGAGCCGTCCTTGCGTATGCGCCAGCCCTCCTCCTCGAAGCGCCCCTCGTGGATCGCGATCTCGAGCTCGCGCTCGGTCTTACCGGCGGCGACGTCCTCGGGTGGATAGAAGATCGAGAAGTGCTTTCCGATGATCTCGTCGGCCCTGTACCCCTTGATCCGCTCGGCGCCCGGGTTCCAGGTCAGCACGTGTCCGCCCGGATCCAGGATGAAGATCGCGTAGTCCTTCACGCTCTCGACCAGCAGACGAAAGGGCTCATCCGGGCCCCGCCATCAACGGACCGCTGGTCGAATTTCGCTCCCTCATCTAGACCTGAACCGTCATCTACCCTGCCAGCGACCAAACGCCTACCTAGAAGACTGTGGCCATCGACCGGGCTCCTCGCCATCCCCTTGAGAGCGCTTCTATTTGAGCTCCTCCGCTCCCGATTCCTTTCGGAGGGACGTTCGCCCTGGCGCGCGATCTCGGTTATTGTTTCACGATGGCACAGAAGCCGATCAGCGAGGTGACCGTCATCGGATCGGGCGTGATGGGCGCGGCCATCGCCGCGCACCTGGCCAACGCCGGCATCAAGGCGCGCCTGCTCGACATCGTTCCGAAGGACGCGCCGGCCGGCGACCGGAAGGCGCGCAACAAGATCGTCGACGCCGGCTTCGAGGCGGTCCGCAAGATCAAACCGGCGGCCTTCTTCTCCCCGCGCTTCGAGACGCTGCTGACCACCGGCAACCTCGAGGACGACCTGACGGCGGCGGTCGCGGCCAGCGACGTGATCATCGAGGCGATCGTCGAAAACCTGGCCATCAAGCGGCAGCTGTACACGCGCATCGACGAGCTCGGCGGCTCGGCGGTGGTCACGTCGAACACCTCGGGCCTGCGCATCGCCGATCTGATGGAGGGCCGCAGCGCCGACTTCCGCCGTCGCTTCTGCATCACCCACTTCTTCAACCCGCCCCGCTACCTGCGCCTGTGCGAGATCGTGACCGGGGCCGACACCGCGCCCGAGACGCTCGCGCGCGTCGAGGATCTGTGCGGCCGCCTGCTCGGCAAGGGGCTGGTGCGCGCCAAGGACACGCCCAACTTCATCGCCAACCGCATCGGCACCTTCGCGATGATGCGCACGCTCCAGGAAGCCGTGAAGTCCGGCTACACCGTCGAGGAGGTCGACGCGATCTTCGGCCCGGCGACCGGCCGGCCCAAGAGCGCGGTGTTCCGCACCGCCGACGTGGTCGGCCTCGACACGCTGATGCACGTCACGCGCAACTGCTTCGATGCGCTGCCCGGCGACGAGCGGCGCGACGTGTTCGATCCACCGCCCGTGCTGCGCGCGCTGGTCGAGAAGAAGTGGCTCGGCAGCAAGACCAAGCAAGGCTTCTACAAGAAGGTCGGCGACCAGATCCTGCAGCTGGATCTCAAGACCATGGAGTACGGGCCGCAAACCAAACCACGCTTTCCGTCGCTGGGCGCCGCGCGCGGCACCGACGACGTCGACGAGCGCATGCGCCGCATCCTCGCCGGCGACGACCGCGCGGCATCGCTGGCGCGCACGGTGCTCTACGAGACGCTGATCTACTCGGCCAACCGGCTCGGCGAGATCGCCGACGACGTCGTCGAGATCGACCGCGCGCTGCGCTGGGGCTTCGGCTGGCAGCGCGGGCCGTTCGAGACCTGGGACGCGCTCGGCGTGAAGGAGACCGCGGCAAAGATGGAGGCGGCCGGCTACAGCGTGCCGGCCTGGGTGCGCGAGCAGATCTCGGCGCAGGGCGAAGGCACGCGCTTCTACCGGCAGGAGGCCCCCGGCAAGCTCGCGCAGCTCGGCAAGAAAGGCGGCTTCACGCCGGTGCCGAATGACCCGCGCGAGCTGCGGCTCGACGTCGTGCGCGCGGGCGCTGGTGCCGGATCGGGCGAGGTCGAGCGCAACAGCAGCGCGTCGCTGCTCGACATCGGCGACGGCGTCTTCTGCCTCGAGTTTCACTCGAAGATGAACGCGATCGACCCCGACATCGTGTCGATGATCTTCAAGGCGGTGGACCGCGCCGAGCGCGATGGCGTCGGGCTGGTCGTCGGCAACGACGCGCCCGAGGTCTTCTCGGCGGGCGCGAACCTGTTCGCGCTGATGGTCGCGATCGGCCAGAACGACATGGCCGGCATCAACCAGCTGCTGGAGCAGTTCCAGAACGCCTGCCAGCGCATGCGGTACGCGCGCGTGCCGGTGGTGGGCGCGCCGTTCGGGCTCGCGCTGGGCGGCGGCGCCGAGGTCGTGCTCGGCTGTCAGTCGATCCGCGCCTCGACCGAGCTCTACGTCGGCTGCGTCGAGGTCGGCGTCGGCCTGATCCCGGCTGGCGGCGGCTGCATGGAGCTGGCGGCGCGCGCGGCGGCCCGCGCGACCGACGATCCCTACTTCGACCTTCTGTCCGTGGTACGCGTGCCGTTCGAGATGCTGGCGCGCGCGCGCGTATCGACCAGCGCCGAGGAGGCGCGCGACATGGGCTACCTGCCCTCCTCCGCGACCACATCGATGTCACGCGAGACGCTGCTCGGCGACGCCAAGCAGGTAGCGCTGGGCCTGTCGCGCGCCGGCTACCGGCCACCGCCGCCCCGGCGCATCCGCGTCATCGGCGAGTCGGGCTCGGAGACGATCATGCTGACCATGAAGAACCTGGTCGGCGCGCACCAGATCAGCGAGCACGACGCCAAGATCGGCATGGCGCTGGCGCGGATCCTCGGCGGGGGCAAGGTCCCGGCGGGCGCCGCGGTGAGCGAGCAGGCGATCCTGGACCTCGAGCGCGAAAACTTCCTGTCGCTGTGCGGGGAACCAAAGACCCGCGAGCGCATCCAAGCCATGTTGACCACCGGCAAACCCCTGAGGAACTGACCATGCGCGACGTTGCCATTCTCTCGGCCGTGCGGACCCCGATCGGACGCGCCCCCAAGGGCAGCTTCCGCAACACCCGTCCGGACGACCTCGGCGCGGCCGTGGTCAAGGAATCGCTGCGCCGCGCCGGCGTCGAGCCGGCGGCGATGGAAGACCTGGTCATGGGCTGCGCGTCGCCCGAGAGCGAGCAAGGGCTGAACGTCGCGCGCAACATCGGCTTCCTCGCCGGGCTGCCCGACGAGACGCCGGCCATGACCATCAACCGGTTCTGCTCGTCGGGGCTGCAGGCGGTGTCGATCGTCGCCGACCGGATCGGCGCGGGCGCGATCGACGCCGGCATCGCGGGCGGCGTCGAGTCGATGTCGATGATCCCGATGGGCGGCAACAAGGTGTCGCTGAACCCGACGCTGGTCGAGACGATGCCCGACGCCTACATCCCGATGGGCAACACGGCGGAGAACGTCGCGCGCCGCTTCGAGGTCAGCCGCGCGGACCAGGACGCGTTCGCGCTGCGCAGCCACCAGCGCGCGGTCGCCGCCTGGGCCGCGGGCAAGTTCACCGACGAGGTCTTCCCGATCGCGACGCGCGTCTTCGAGGACGGCGCCTGGCGCAACCTCACCGTCGAGCGCGACGACGGCCCGCGCGCCGACACCTCGCTGGAGAGGCTGGCGGCGCTGAAGCCGGCGTTCGACCCGACCGGCAGCGTGACGGCGGGCAACTCATCGCCGCTCAACGACGGCGCGGCGGCGGTGGTGCTGATGGGCGCCGACAAGGCCCAGGAGCTGGGCAAGAAGCCGCGCGCCTACTTCCGCGCATTCGCGGTCGCGGGCGTGCCGCCGGACATCATGGGCATCGGCCCGGTGCCGGCGATCCGCAAGCTGATGGCGCGCACCGGCCTGGCGATCAAGGACATCGACATCTTCGAGCTCAACGAGGCGTTCGCGTCGCAGGCGCTCTACTGCATGCGCGAGCTCGGCCTGCCCGAGGACCGGGTCAACGTCAACGGCGGCGCGATCGCGCTCGGCCACCCTCTGGGCGCCACCGGCGCGCGCCAGATCGCCACCGCGCTGCACGAGCTGGAACGCCGGAAAGGCCGTTACGCGGTGATCAGCATGTGCGTGGGCGGCGGCATGGGCGCGGCCGGGCTCATAGAACGGGCGTGAATCACGCGCGCGGCGGGCGCCGCGCGGTTAGTATCGCCCCATGCTGCGAGACCGCCGCCTGGGAAACGGACACCTGTCGCCGATGAGAATCGCCGTCGTCGCGCTGGGCGCGCTCGCGTTCGGCGCGGCGGGTGCCACTCGTCGTCTCACGGCGTCGGCGGAAGCGGCGGCGCGGGCGGCAACGCGCACGGCGATGCCTCGGGCGACGCCGCCGGCAGCGGCGCGCGGCGGGGCGGCGGCGCAACCGGCAGCGACGGAGGCGCCGACGCCCGGGGCAGCGGCGCGGGCGGGGGCGGCGGTCCGACGACCGGCGCGGGCGGCGGCTCCGGCGCAATCGACGCCGCTGGCGACGTGTACGGCGCTGGCTGCAACACGCTCGCGCCCGGAGCGGCCGTGACCCTCGTCTGCGCTCCCGACGGCGGCACGCCTCCGGCGCCGACCGGCGGCACCATCGTCGCCGGGAACCTATCGGCTCGACCGCCCTCACGGAATACGGCGGGTGCACGGCGGCGGCCCTCGCCCAGACGGTCGCGATCACC
Organism: uncultured Pseudomonadota bacterium; assembly: GCA_963711305.1. Classification (GTDB taxonomy): domain Bacteria; phylum Myxococcota_A; class Polyangia; order Fen-1088; family Fen-1088; genus DASRQZ01. The sequence continues at coordinate 565,650 of CAVQDT010000004.1, read as the reverse complement.
GCCACACGATCGAGACCGCGGCCGATTCCACGATCAACGGCCTTTCCTATCTCAGCGCGACGTACGTCGTTTCGGGAACCGATCTCGTCGAGACCGGCACCTGCCCGACCACCGTGATGAACACCTACCAGTTCAGCGTCAACACGACGGCGGGAGTCACGACCATCACGTTGATCTCGCCCGGGGCTCGTCGCCGTCTTCACCAAACAGTGAACGCCAACTCCCTGCACGCGGCCCTCGTCGCGATCCTGCTGCTCGGCGTGGGGTGCGGCTCGTCGGCGGCCAAGACCGACGCCGCGACCGACGCGCCGGCTGCGACGGACGCCGCGCTCGACGGCGGCGGCGATGCGCTCGACGGCGGCGCATGCAACGCGATCGCGCAGCTCGCCGATCCGGTCACCACCAGCTGCGATCCGGGCGCGCCTCCGGCGGCGGCCGGCGGGACGATCGCCGACGGGACTTACGTGCTGACCGAGAGCCACTTCTTCGGCTCGTGCGAGTCGAACGTGCTCAGCGAGACGCTGGTGATCGCGCAGGGGACGTGCAATCGATCACCACCGACGCGACGACCGGCCAGGCGACGCGCCGGAGCTTCACCTACAAGGTGACCAGCCGGCAGCACGACGCTGACGGAGACGGAGACCTGCCCCGGCGCGTTCATCGCCAACGTCGCGTTCACCGCCACGCCGAGCCGGCTCACGATCTTCATGCGCAATGCGCTCGGATCGCGGATGTCGGCGTTCACGCTGCAGTGAGCGCGCGGCCGGCGGTGAAACCGGTCGCGCGGCCGCAACCCGCGCTCGCGCGCGACGATAACCAGGGGTGCTCGCCCCAGAATCCCCACAAATCGTCGTGATCTCCGGTCCCCTCCCCCGTCCGCGGGGGAGGGCTAGGGAGAGGGCAAACCTTGCGAGCCGCGACGCCCGCGGCCCCCTCTCCCCCGCGGACGGGGGCGAGGGGATCGGAAAGAGGCTAGCCCTCTCCCCCGCGGACCGGGGCGAGATCGGAATTAGAGGCAGTGGGCGGAATCGAGACGCGGCGCCTCGCGGCCCCCTCTCCCTAACCCTCTCCTGTGGACGATTGGTCAGCCCTCGTTGCGGTGGTCTTGCTCGCGCTTGCGTGCGGCTGCATCCCCGCGCCCGCCGAGTCGTCGCGCAGCCCGCCGGCCGCGCCCGCCGGCGCTGCGACGCTGCTGGTCGAGCCCGATGACGGCGCCGCGCCAGTGCTGTCGTTCATTCGCGGCGCGCGGCGCTCGATCGCCGTCGAGATGTACCTGCTCACCGACGACGACGCGATCCAGGCGCTGGCCGACGCGCGCGCGAGCGGGCGCACCGTTCAGGTGATCCTCGAGCCGCACCCGTTCGGCGCCGACGGGGCGAATCAGGTGGCCTGGGACCGCCTGGCCGCCGCCGGCGTCGACCTGGCGTGGGCCAGCCCGCGATTCGCGCTGACCCACGCCAAGCTGCTCGTCGCCGACGGAAGCCGCGCGCTGGTGATGAGCCTGAACCTGACCCACGCCGGCCTCAACACCAACCGCGAGTACGCGATCGCCGACAGTGACCCGCGCGACGTCGGCGACGCCGCCGCGATCTTCGCCGCCGATCGCGTGGCGAGCCCGGCTCCGGCGCCGTCGGCGCAGGGCCGGTTGCTGGCGTCGCCGGCCAACGCCCGCGCCCGGCTGGCCGACCTGATCGCGGGAGCGCGGCGGTCGATCGCCGTCGAGATCGAGGAGCTGTCCGATGACGTCATGGTCGGCGCGCTGGTGGCGGCGGTGGCGCGCGGCGTGGCGGTCAGCGTGGTCCTGCCGGGCGCGAACCGCTCGACCAGCACCGACGCAGCGGCCCGCGCGCTGTCGGCGGGCGGCGCGTCGGTGCGGGCGCTGGCGGCGCCGACCGTGCACGGCAAGGCGATCGTCGCCGATGGCGCGCGGCTCTACGTCGGGTCGATCAACCTCACCGCCGCCTCGCTCGACCTGAACCGGGAGTTTGGCCTGCGCCTCGACGACCCGGTGATGGCCGGGCGCGTCGCCACCACGGTCGCCGCCGACTGGGCGCGCGCGGCAGAGCTTTGAAGCAAGGCACCGGCAGAACGACCGCGCTATCATCGCCGGATGTCGGACGAGACGTCGCCGCGGGATCGCCACGCCTACCTCGAGGAGCAGATCGAGCGCCAGAAGCGCGGCGAGCCGATCGACGTCGCCTGGGTGCGCGCCGAGCTCGAGCGCGTGAAGACGGAGTCGCAGCAGAAGCTCGCGAGCTCCGAGCGACGGTTGCGCTGGATGGTGGTCGCCATGGGCGGCCTGTTCGCGATCTTCTGGCTCGCCGGCAACCTGGTCGCGAAGAAGGATCCATGGGCGATCGCGCCGGTGGTGCTGATCGTCGGGCTCGCGGTCTGGGCGATCCGGCGGTACCGAAAGCAGTCGTAGCGCGGTCGGAGCGGATTGGAAAGCGCCAGGACGCCAGGGGGCCGGATCCGGATTAAGAAACTCCGGATCCGTGACTCCAGTAATCCGGATCCGGCTCCCTGGCGTCCTGGCGTCCTGGCGCTTTTTATCTCACCCGCATTGGCTACTCGAGCATGCGCGCGAGGTAGCCCCGGAGCGCAACGGCGTTGTTGTGCTCGGTGTCCTTCGCGGCAAAGAGCAATGTGATGGGCCCGCGTCGCGCGAGGTCGGCGACTGACCGTGCCGCGCCGGAGTTGGCGAGCTCGCGGTGATAGCGGCGCTGGAACTCGGTCCAGCGGGCCGGATCGTGGCCGAACCAGGTGCGCAGCGCCGTGCTGGGGCCGACCTCCTTGAGCCAGGCGTCGACGCGCGCCTTGGCCTTGGCGATGCCGCGAGGCCACAGGCGATCGACCAGCACGCGCGTGCCGTCGGTCCTCGACGGCGGATCGTAGACCCGCTTGACGGCGATGGCGCTCACCGCCGGCCGCGAGCGCAACGACCGCTTCGGTGGCGCGGGCGGACTTCGCGCCGCGAGGCGCCGCCTGCCAGCGGTAGCGCTCGAGCGGGATCGCCCGCCCGTCGAAGTCGACGCCCTCGCGCCGGAGCAGGTGCTCCTGCAACCCCTCGTGGTCGAGGAGATCGCCGCGCAGGCTGATCGTGCCCTTGGCGTTGACCACGCGGTGCCACGGGACGTCGCTGTCCTCGTCGAGCTCGCGCAGCGCGCGGCCGACCAGCCGCGCCCGCCGCGGCAGGCCCGCGACCTCGGCGACCTGACCGTAGGTCGCCACCCTCCCCTTCGGGATGCGCGACACGGTGGCGTAGATGCGACGAATGGAATCCGATGCGCTGGTCATCGTGATTGCTCGATGGCGGCTCGCTAGGACACCGCGCTCAGCGAGCGCAGCACGCGCTGGAGGGCGTCGCGGTTCTCGCCGACCTCCAGGTCCAGGTACTGGCGCACGGTCGCGGTGATGTCGTCGCCCGAGAAGTTGGCCAGGCATTTCTGCGCGGTGCTGCGCAACGCGCCGGTCTCGTGGCGCAGGGTATCGAGCAGGAACAGCCCCGCCTCGAGCGACCCGAGCTCGCCGATGGTCTCGAGCGCGGCGATGCGGATGTTCTCGTCGGGGAAGTCGCGGAAGATCTGGGTCAGCGGATCGTAGCCGTCGCGGAAGCGCAGGCCGCGCAGCGCGCGCAGCGCCTCGATGTGCACCGGCGGCGCCGCGTCGGCCAGTCCCTTTGCGCACCAGGCTGAAGCTGCGCTTGCAGTAGACCTGGCCCACGCCGCCCATGACCGCGGCGCGCACCTGCGGCGACGCATGCTCGAACAAGCGCTCGAGGGGGCGCAGCACCTCGTAAACCTGGATACGCCCCAGCGCCAGCGCCAGGTCGGCCGCGGCGCGCGGGTCGTCGCGCGAAAACCCAGGCGCGCTGCACAGGAGCAACGCGCGCAAGGCCAGCCGCGAGAACCGCACGTGGTCGGTGCGCTCGACCACCAGCCGCGCGAGCACGCCGAGCGGATCGCCGTCGAGCTCCCACTCGACCAGGTCCTGCCGCCAGATGTCCTGGTAGGCGCCCGGGCGGCGCAGGTACTCCGGGAACGGAACCGCGGGCGGCATCTCGACCGCCGGGCCGGAGTAGCGCGCGCCAGCGCGCGATAGCGGGCGCGCTTCTTCGCCGACAGCGGCAGCGCCGCCAGCGCCGCGTAGAGCCGCGCGCACAGCGGCAGGTCGCCGAGCGCGCTGGCCGCGTCGATCCCGGCGTGCAGCGCGTTCTCCGACAGATCGGTCGGCCCGCCCGCGGCCTCGTTGTGGCGCGCCGTCTCGGCCCACAGCTCGGCGGCGCGGCCGAGGTAGTGCCGATCGTAGACCAGCCCCGCCTTGACGCTGTAGTCGGCTGCCTCGCGCGCGAGCTGCGCCGCCGCGTACCACTCGTGCTGCTCGACCGCGTACGACAGGAAGTCGTCGTAGTACTGCAGCACGTAGAACTTCTGGTCGTCGCTGGCGAGGATGCGGATGCCGTTCAGGTACCCCTCGGCCACGTTCTCGAACGAGCCGGTGTCCTTGCCCAGGCGCAGCAGGATGCTGTAGCAGTCGAACGCGCGCTCGCGCTCGCCGCGGCTCTCGAAGTCGTCGGCGAGCAGCTCCAGCAGCCGCTGCGTCACCGTGAGCTCGCGGTCGGCGCCGGCGCGATCGTTGGTGCGCAGCAGCGCCTCGCCGAGGTTGAAGTGCGCGAGCGCGGTCTCGTAGGGCACGCCGGCGAGGCGCGGGTCGCGCACCACGCGCTCCCACTCGAGGCGCGCCGCCGTGTGCGCGCCCGCGGTCTCGAGCTCGACCGCCGCCAGCGCCGGGTGCCCCGCCTCCGCCAGCACGCGCGCCGCCTCGCCGTGGCGGCCCTGGCGCGACGCGCACAGCGCCCACTCGAGCGGCCGCTCCTCGACGGGGAACAGCCGCTGCGCCTCGGCGAAGCGGCGCAGCCCCAGCAGCACGTACCCGCCTCGCGGTTGCGCCCGAGCGCCTGATACGCCGCCAGCGCTCCCTCGAGCCAGCTCTCGTAGAGCCCGGGCTCGAACACCGACACCTTGGCCAGCAACGTCGCGTAGAGGCCCAGCGCCTCGCGCGCGCGCCCGGCGCGCAGCGCGCGATCGGCGCGGTCCTTGGTGTCGATCTCGTCGCGCGTCGCCACTAGCGCACCGTCCTTTCATCCATTGGCGACGTCCTCGACGATCTCCAGCGCGCGCCGGCGCTTCTCCGCCGCGCGCGACAGCGACTCCGCGGTCACGACCTGGTAGCGGTTCAGCTTGCTCAGGTACTCGAGATCGATCGGCTTCGACGGCAGGATGAAGATGCCGTAGAGGTACGCGTCGCGCGCCAGCGCCTCCACGGTCGCCGTCGGGATGTGGCACTCGGCGTGGGTGATGAACGTGAGCGCGACGTCGCGCCCCTGCTCGCGGCGCAGGCGGCCGACCTCGGTCGCCAGCTCGGCGAAGACGCGCGCGTAGTTGCGCCCGCGCTCCGAGCGGAACGACAGCAGCCGCGGCAGCTCGCGCCGCGCCGACGTACCGACGTCGAGGCGCTCGTGCAGGCGGCTGTCGAAGAAGCGCACCCAGACCTCGCCGCCCAGCAGCGAGAACTTCTTCGACAGCGCCAGCGCCAGCCCGCGCGCGAACACCTGGCGCGCGCCGCGCATCGACGCGCTGGCGTCGATCAGCATGTAGTGCAGCTTGCGCCCGGTCTCGTGCTGGCGCTCGTGGCCGTAGTAGAGCAGGTCGTCGGACAGCGCCTTCTGCGCGAAGATCTCGTCGTCGTGCGCCAGCTCGCCGGGCAGCAGACCGTCGAGGTTGCCGCGCCGCTCGACCGACGCGTAGCCGTCGATGGAGAAGCGCTGCGCCGCCGGCCGGCGCTTGGTCTCGAGCAGCGACGGCAAGAGCTGCAGCGAGAAGTCGACGATGTCGGCCGCGCCCGAGGTGCTCACCACCTGGTAGAGGTCGGCGAGATCGGACACGCCGGCCTGGAACGAGAACAGCCCGAGCAGCCGCAGCACGCCGGCGTCGATCTGATCGAGGCGCGCCAGCACCGCGCGCTCGTGCTCGCACAGGCGCTGGATGAACGGGTGGCTCCAGGCCGGGTCCAGCTCGCGCGCCTGCGCCGCGCGGTCGCCGTCGTAGGCGGGCGAGCTCATCGGCAGCTCGTGGATGTCGACCGACGTGCGCGGGCGGCCGGTCCAGCGCAGGTACACGTCGGAGAGCAGCCGCGCGAGGATCACCGCCACCGTCTCGTCGCGCAGCGGCGCCGTGCCCAGGTCCTGGATCACCTCCGACGACGCCAGCCCCGCGAGCAGCCCGCGGTAGCGCGCCAGCGCCGGCGTGGCGCTCGACCGCGCGACCTCGCGCCGGCTGCCCTCGCGGTTGCGCGACAGCAAGAGGCCGAAGTCGTGCACGACGACCAGCGGCACGCGCAGGCCCAGGCGCGCCAGCATGTTCCACCAGGACGCCGCCGCGATCGCCTCCATCGCGCCCGCCGGGTGCACGTGCGAGAGCGCCAGCGTCGCCAGCTGCCGCCGGAGCTCGTTCTCCGCGAGATCCGTCTCGGGGGCCATCCCCTTAGCGTAGCCGGAGATCGTCGAGAGCCCAAGGGGCTCCGGCGTCTGGGGCGGCGCGCGTGAACCCGGCCCGCCGCCCCCACCGCCGACCCTCAGTTGAGCGGCCAGCCCGGGAACGCCGCCTGCAGCACGAGGATCCGCGAGTTGATCGCCGTCGTCGAAGAGCGACGCGTTGGTCAGGTACAGCTGCGAGCCCTTGAAGACCAGGGAGGCCGGAAAATCCAGCGTGGCGGCGCCGGTGCCGGAGTAGCGCGCGATCAGGTGGCCCGACGGCGACAGCACCTGGATCTCGCCGACCTGGTTGGCCGCCACGTAGATGTTGCCGAGCATGTCCAGCGCCAGGCCGTCGGCGCCGTGCAGGGCGTCGGTGGTGTGCTGGTTGGTGTCGATGGTCGCGCCGTCGGCGAAGATCTGCACCGTCCCCGCGTTGCCGTTGGCGAGCAGCGGGATCCGCAGGACGCGGCTGTCGCCGGTGTTGGTGGCGTAGATGCTCGTCGACGTGCGATCGAACGCCAGGTCGTTGATGCCCACCGGCGGAAAGCCGGTGGTCTGGAACAGCGGGCTCGTCGCCCACACCACGTTGTGGCTGCCGTTCTGCGAGATCCGGTTGATCGTGCCGAGGGCAGAGTCGGAGACGTAGAGGTTGCCGTTCGCATCCTCGGCGATCGAGTTCGGGAAGGCGAAGCCACTGGCGAGGACGGTGACCGCGTTGTTCTGGGTGTTGACGCTCAAGAGCCGGCCGTTGGGCGCATTGCCGTCGGCCGTGTCGACGACGAACAGCGTGTGCGGCTCCTCGAAGAGCATGCCGACCAGCGGCGCGACGCCCGCCGGCCCCGCCGGGATCGAGATCGTGCGCGTGAGCGCGCCCGCGGGGCTGAAGACACAGATCGTGCCGGTGGTGGCGCCGTCGATGTCGGACGCGGTGTAGATGTTCCCTTGCAGATCGATCGCCAGCCCTTCGGGGTTGGCGCAGGCGGTGCCGGCCAAGGCCGGGCCGAACGTGGAGATCGTGCCCACCGGCGGGTTCGCGCGCGCGGCGGTCCCGAAGAGCAGACAACTCGCCACTAGGATCGAAGTGCGAAGCGCGGATCGGGATCGCGTCATTGAGTCAGCTCCTGGGTTGAAGGGAGCCCGTTGTTCTCACGAATGCAGAAGCCCCTCAAGGAACAACTCGGTCTACTGCGTAGTTTTTTCGCACCCTCAGGAGTGACCCGGATACGCGTCGGCACGCTAATCCCGGAAAGCCGGTCGAATCTCTCGCCCTCCCTCGGGGGCGGCGCCCAAGCTGGCGCCCATCTGCGGCTCCGACGGCGCGTCGTCGCGCGCACCTTCCGACGCAATTCCGACAAGTCGATCGATCGCGAGCATCGAACTCGGAAGCCAGCAACGCAACGACGTCCCACCCCCGGGCTCGGCGATCAGCTCGAACCGGCCGCCGAGCTCGCGCAGCGACTGCTGGACTGCGCTCAGACCCAGACCGCGGCCGGACGTCGCGCTGGACTCGGAGCGAGACGAGAGACCACCCGCGAGCAACGCGGTCTCGAGCTCGTGCCGGGAAGAGCACGGGAGCCCTCGCTCGCGCAGCTTGGCCGCGAGCGCCGCCCAGTCGATCCCCGGCCCATCATCCGTGATGCTCACCACCACCTGGTCGCCCTCCTGCGCGATGCTGAGGTGAATCGTCGCGCGCGGCGACTTGCCGGCGGCGAGGCGCGCGGCGGTCGTCTCGACGCCGTGATCCACGGTGTTCCGAATCACATGGGCGAAGGCCGACCAGAACGGCGCCCACTTTCGCGGCGGCAGCCGCAGGTCGGTCGGCTGCCAGACGACGTCGACGTCGGCCCTGCCCAGGCGGCTGGCCAATCGTTCGATCTGCTCGCGCAACAGGGCGAATCGCTTGACGGCGGGCTCGGACTGCCAGGCTTCGATCTCGGCGACCAGCATCGGGGAGGCGCCGATGGCGCGCACGTCGACCAGCAGCTTCTCGTAGTCCTGCCGGGCGACTCTGATCGAATCGCCGCCACCACCCTCGGTGAGCGCATCGTGGGTCTCGACGATGGCGGCCCAGGCTTCGCGCAAGCGGGCCCGATCCGCGGGCTCGAGCGCGGCTGAATCCTCGATGCGGTCCTCGATCTCGTGGCAAAGCTGAGCGACGCTCTCAATCCCGAACAGGGCACAGTTGCCTTTGAGCGTGTGGATCTGCCGTCGGATGACCACCAGGTCTCCGTGAATCGGCTGTGCCAGCGCACTCACGAGCGCGCTCGCCTCCGCGAAGAACTGCTCGAAGGCCGGACGATCGCCGAGCAGCCTGCGATGGATGCTCATGGTCTCGCGCTGCCGCTGCTCGGAGCGCTCGCGCGCCAGGCGCACCGTGATGTCCGTGATGACGACGACCGTCTTGTGCAGCTGGTCGGGTTGCTCACCCGGGCGCGAGACCGCGTGGAAGATCGGGCGATAGTTCAGCTCCAGCGTCCGCCCATCCTTCTTGACGGTGCGCGGGAGCTGGTCGAGGCATAGCTCGACCGGCAGGAACTGGTCGACGACCGCCGACCACCCGAGCTCGAAGCTGTCCGCGAAGTTTGAGTCGAACGGACGAAGGTAGTCCCAAAGCTTGGGCGTGCCCTCGACCGGACCGAACCAGTCGTCGACGATCCGCGAGCGTTCATCCGACATCGCCCCCGAGGCATCGAGCGTGATGAAGCCCTGGCCCACATTGTCGAGCACCAGCCGCATGTCACGGTTGCGGGCGTTGATCCGCTCCTCGCGCACCTGGATCGCCCCTGCCATGGTCCGCAACGCCTGCGCGAGCTGACCGACCTCGTCGTTGCTCGACACGTCGATCGTCGCTCCTCGGCCCTCTCCCAGCTGCTTGGCCGCGCCGACCAGCTTCGCGAGTGGACCCACGACGACCACGCGGGCCATCGCCATGAGCAGGAGCATGAGACCGGTCGCTATGGCCGTCGAGATGAGCAGCGCCGTGCGTTTGAGTCGCGCGATGGCTGCGTTTTCGCGTGCCAGCGAGAATGCGGTCGTGAGAACGCCCACGATCTTGCCATTCAAGTCGACGATTGGGGCGACCAGGCTCACGCGATCCGGATCGCGCCGGAGCCGGATCGCACGCGGCACCGCGGTGACGACCTCCGACCGTCCTCGCTGAAGCTCCGCGATCCGTCGCTTGACCCGGGTCTCGTCGTCGACTTGCCACACCGATGCGTATTCAATCTCCTCGTTGCGTCCCAGAGTCGTGAGCGTCTCCTGGATCTCGGCCTGATCCTCGAAGACGACCGCGGCCGCGCACGAGTCGGCAGACAGCCGCGTCACCGCGATCGCGCTCAGCTCTTTGGCACGCAAGAGGGTCTCGCGCTGGTACTCGCTGAGCCGCAGGTAGATCCCCAACGTCGCCAACACGATGAGGACGATGGTGGTTCCCGCCAGCTTGGCGGCGACCGAGGACAGGCGCGGCATGTTCATCACAAGTCCCCCAAGGGCGCGCCCCGCGATCTCGCCCATGTTGTGATCGGACCTTCTTCGAAAAGCTTGAGCGCAAGAAACCTTCTCTCACCTACATCAAGTTTGACGCGCGGTTGCCGTTGGATCGGAGCGCCGGACTCGATGTTCCTCGATCGCTCAGCGTCTCGCACAGTCTTCCTCTCGCTGGTGGGAGTCGCGGTGTCGGCCTCGGCCTGGGCTGACACGCCCAGCGTTCCCCTGCAGCTGCAAGTGGAGCTCTGCAACAAGGTCATCGAGTACGTCCAGGAGCCGGCGGTGATGTCACTGGACCGCATCCGCATCGGGATCGTCGTCAAGACCGGCGTCCCGGAGTCGCTGCGCGCCGGCGCCGAGCTGAAAGCGGCGTTCGATCGCGCCGTCATCGCCAACGGCCATGCCCACGAGCAGTCGATCGATCGAATGGTCGAGCGCAAAAGCGCTGGCAGATGATGCCCGGAGCAGGAAGCTGACGGTGCTCTACTTCACGCCTGGCCTCGACGCCGAGATCGGCCCCAGCGCGGCGGCCCTGGTCGGCCAGCGGATCATCACCGTTGGCGCCGTCGACTCTTTCGTCTCGGGAGGTGTCGTCGTGGGATTCGAGCTGATCTCGGGCCATCCCAAGATGATCCTGAACCTGCGTCAGGCGAAGAAGCAGGACATCGTGCTGCGCGCGGCGATCATCAAGCTCATGAGGATCGTCGAATGAAAAGACGAGCCGTCATTCTATCGATTCTGTGCGCGCCCTTGCTGTCGGCATTGCCAGCGCGCGCTCAGGAGCCGTCCGAAACGGCGGACACGTCGGATCTGGATGCGCTCCTCGGCGAGACCGTCAGCAGCACGGCGTCGAAGTCGGCCCAGGAGAACACCGCTGTTCCGGCCACGGCGATCAACGTCACTGCCGAGGATCTGCGGCGCTACGGGATCCGCACGCTCGCCGAGGCATACAACTTCCTGGCGCTCGGGATCATCGCGGAGGACACCCTGGGCCACGCCGAGGTTGGATCGCGCGGCGTCCTCTTCACCAACGACGCGGGCAAGCACATCCTGCTGCTCATCGATGGGCACGTGACCAACGACCAGCGCAACGGCGCGTCGTTTCACGGCCAGGCGGCCGGCATTCCCATCGAGCTCATCGACCACATCGAGATCATGCTCGGCCCCGGCTCCGTGCTCTACGGAGCGAACGCCACGCTGGGCGTCGTCAACGTCGTCACCAAGCGCGCCAAGGACTACGGCGGCCTGCAGCTGATTGCAGAGTCGGCCTTCTCGCCGCCCGAGAATCAGGCCCATCAGCCGGTCGGCCCGCGCCTGGATTCCCAGTACCCGCTCGAGGTGGGCCGCGGCTACCGCGTCGGCCTGGGTCTGGGCCGCCAGCTTCACCTGGGCGATCTGCCGGCCGAATTGACCGGCCAGCTCGAGTACTACGACCTTGACGGGACCGGAGCTCGGCTGGACGCCGATCGCGAACGGCAACTTCAACTACGGCCCCCTCACGCCGATCGGGGTGTGGGGCGGCGACACCAAACGCAGCTATTTCCAGCGCGTCCCTTCTGGCTACGTCCGGATCCAGGCGGGCAACTGGCAGCTGACGCTGCACGGGGTCTTCGCCCAGACCTCGCAACCCTACTCCCGCGTTCAGGAGTTCCTGCGGGATTTCGACGACCCGAAGTCGATCGACCAGCGCGGCTACGGCGCGATCGATCTCAGCTGGAATCGGGTGGTCTCGAGCCGCACATCGCTCTTCGCCCGCTTCTACGGCGACGCCTCCGAGGAAGACAGCCGCATCCGCGGGTCGACCTTCTTCGGCTGCCTCGGCAGCCAGCCCAACGGCTGCATCCACACGTCGAATGGAACCGCGCAGTGGTTCGGCACCGAGCTGCAGACCACCATCAAATGGCTGGCCGATCTTTCGATGTCGTCGATGGTCGGCTTCGAGGGGCGGGTCCGGCGCGCGACCTTCAAGAACGGCATCTCGGACTTCGCGACCGGCGCGCCGGTCGACGAGTTTGGTGCCTTCCGCGCCGAGACCGCCGGTGGCGCGCTCTACGCCCAGCAGGTCTGGAGCCCGATCGCGGCGTTGACCTTGAACGCCGGCGGGCGCTGGGACTTCGACAGCGACCTCGGTCATCGGATTTCGCCGCGCGCGGCCGCCACGGCCGACGTCTGGCACGGCGGCACGGCGAAGGTGGTCTACTCGGAGGCATTTCGCGCCCCGACCTTCGAAGAAAAGAACCTGACCAACCGCTACCTCGTGCTCGCGGCGCCCACCCTCTCGCCCGAGATCGTCCGTTCGCTCGAGGCATCGTTCCAGCAGCGCGTGGGGCGACAGCGGATGCTCGTCGGAGTCTTCCGTTCGTGGTGGAGCAACGTCGTCCAGAGCGAGCAGCTGTCGCAGGCCGAGATCTCGATGGGCCAGCGCGCGGGGGTGCTCGACTCCAGCACGGTGACCGTCTACCAGTTTCGCAACGTCGCGCGCGTCGACAACTACGGTCTCAACGCGAGCTACGAAGGCAACCTGCTCGACGGCCGTCTCAGCTACGGCGCCAACCTGACCGCCGCATATTCGCGCCTCATCACCGGTGGCCGAACCGAATACATGACCGTGACACCGTCGATGTTCGGCAACGCGCGGATCTCGTACGATTTCGGCGGCGCCCGGCCGGTGCTCGGATTCGCGTCGCAAGTGACGGGCAGGCGGCTCGCCGACTACTCGCAGAACCCTGGGGTGACCGCGCTGCAATATGCGCCGCCGACGGTCGATTTCCGGCTCACGGCCAGCGGCCGCGTTCCCCGGCTCAGCGCGCTTCAGTATCGGGTGTCGGCTGATTTCGCGCTCACGACCACAAACCCCTACGCCGCCAGCACGGGCGGAGCCGACCCGAACAAGGTGGAGCTGATCCCAGTAAATCGCGCGACGCTGCTTTTCGGGCTGCAGTACAGCTTCTGAACCGCCGATGAGGACGACATGAAATCGAACGTCCGCTGGTCTCTGGTCGTGGTCTCCGGAATGCTGGTCTCCGGGCTGTTCGTAGCGGGTTGCGGGACGCCCGACGCGACGGCCGTCGACTCCGGGCCGAACTTTGGCTCGACGATCCCGATGGATCCACCGATCCTTCTCGACGCTAACGCCCCGGCGTGCACCGATCCGCACACCGTCTGCCTCACCGTGAAGATGCCCGATACCATTCCCGGGCCGCCGACCCACCTCGCGGTCGGCTACTACAAGGCCGTGCCGGTGAAGACGCCCGCCGAGGCGCGCGGCGTGCTGCAGTCGCCTCCGCTGGTCGCGGGACAGCAGTTCCGCCTGAAGATCGGAGATGGCACTCTCACCGGAGACTTCTATCCCGTCGTGCTCGTTTACATGCCGGGCGGCGGTGACATCATCGCGGTCGACAACCTCGACTACACCGCCGAGGCGACGCAGACCTATCATTTCGATGGCACGGCGCTGAACGTCCCCGAGTTGTTGCACCTCATCTACGGGATCTGAGCCGCGGGGCCCGGCGGCCTCACACGCGCGCGAGCTCGACCAGCTCGACCTGACACTCGGGAGTGATCCGCGCCAGACGGCCGGCGTCGGGGTCGAACGACAGCGCCTTCGCGCTCAGGTACTGCGGTTCTGCCTGCAGATCCTTGCGCGGCAACAGCAGCACGCCGTCATCGAAACCGATTGCGACCGCCAGCGCCGTGCCCATCATCGGGTTGCGGAAGGCGAGCACGCGATCGCACGGGATCTGCTCGACGATCTGACCGCCGGCGATGCCGCGCACGGTGAGCGCGCGGCGCTCGCTGCCGGGCTTGGGGCCGCTCGTGCCCTCGTAGACCAGGACGTCGTCCCACCCACACGGACCGACGGCCAGGTCGGCGCTGCCACGCGCAGCGGCGGCCTGATCGAGCAGATCGTTCATCTTCACGCCGCCCGCCTGCAGCGTCGCGGTGTCGACCAGGAAGTGGGCCCAGTACGGCGACATGAACGCGTGACCGAGCAGCGCGACGCGGTCACCCTCGCCGACGGCGATCACGCTCGCCGACACGAACGCCCGACCGGCCTCGCGCCGCACGCGCGTGATCAGCGTCGCCGTCGGGCAGATCGAGCAGGTCGATGATGCCCGGGCGGGGCGCGCTGATCAGCACATCGGCGCCCTCGAGCGTCCCGAACGCGCAGGAGAAGCGCTCCGGGCGCGCGACGTGCGCCAGCGGTTCGAGCTTCTCCGCGTCGCGCACCTCGTACCAGTTGCCGGCCTCGTTGCCGATCAACAGATAGCGGCGGCTGGCCGAGAGGCGCATGGTCTGCGGCTTGTAGCCGAGCGGACGCACCTCGCGCACGCGCGGGCGATCGTCGTCGACCGAGAACGACATCAGCAGATCGCGCCCCTCGAGGACCGCCAGCCGATCGAGCCGATACGCGACCAGCCGGGGCCACACCATGCGTACCCCTTTGATCGGCAAAGGCTTGATGGTGGCGAGCTGCGGTTCCGACATCTCTCGAGAGGGTGATGGTACCATGGGCGTATGGCCAAGATGATGCTAGGTGAGCTGCTGGTCACCGCGGGGCTGGTCAGCGAGGAGCAGGTGCTGGCGGCTCTGCGCGCCCAGCGCGGCACCGGCATGCCGCTCGGCAGCTACCTGGTGCGCAGCGGGATCCTCGCCGAGACCGAGCTGATCAGCGTTCTCAGCCAGCAGCTCGACGTAGCGATCATCGACCTAGACGCGACGTCGCTGCACGACGACGCGGTGAAAAAGGTGGCGCCCGAATACGCGCGCGCCAACGTAATCGTCCCCTTCCGCATGGAGGCGCGCACGCTGCTGGTGGCGACCGCCGACCCCACGCGCGAGGAGGTTCTGGACCACATTCGCGTCACCTGCCACTGCGACGCCAAGTTCATGCTCGCGTCGCCGGCCGCGATCGAGCGCGCGCTCGACCGCGCCTATTCGGCGCCGGGCGCGCCCAAGAAACCGCGCGACACCGCGCGCGTGCCGGTCAGCCTCGACGCGCGCATCGAGCGCCTGGAAACCGCGGTCACGGCGATCATCGATCTGCTGGTCGGCCACGAGCTCGCCGAGCGCGAGGACTTCCCGACGCTGAAGTAACGGCTCTCTACAGGCATCCGTTGAGCCCATATGGCTCGCCTTCAGGCGGCCCGCGAGATGCATGCGCTCCTTCACCCGTTGACATAGGGTCGCGATGGACCACCTTTCTCGCCGATGAACGGCTTCAGCTCCAACACGGCGTGGCCCTCGCTCGAAGGTACCGGCTCGCTCGAGACGGTCGGCTCGCTGCGCCTCTGGGCACAGATCGTGGGCAAGACCCGACTCGTGCTCTCTCCGATGGTGAACCATTGGTGGCAGGTTGCGTTTTACGTCACGGCTCGCGGGCTCGGGACTTCGCCGATCGCGGTCGACGATCGGGTGTTCGACGTCGAGGTCGACCTCGTGGGTCACGAGCTGGTGGTGCGGACCAGCGACGGCGGAAACGAGAGGATGCCGCTGCGCGAGGGGACGCTGGCGCATTTCTACGCGGAGTACGCGGGGTGCCTGGCGCGGCTGGGCATCGATCTCTCGATCCATCCGTTCGCGGTCGAGATGCCCGAGCGGATCCGCCTCGATCGAGACACGCGGATCTGCCGGTATGACCCCGACTGGGCGAATCGCTTCTTTCGCGTGCTCGTGCAAGCGGATCGGCTCCTCAAGGAGTTCCGGGGTCGGTTCATCGGCAAGGCGAGCCCCGTACATTTCTTCTGGGGCGGGTTCGATCTCGCGGTGACGCGTTTCTCAGGGCGGCCGGCGACACCACACCCAGGCGGGATACCGAACGTCGGCGACTGGGTCATGCGCGAGGCCTACTCGCACGAAGTCAGCAGCGCCGGCTTCTGGCCCGGCGACGAGCGTTTTCCGCGCGCCGCGTTCTACGCCTATGCCTACCCCGAGCCGGCCGGCTTCAAGGACGCGAAAATCCGCCCCGCCTCCGCGGTCTACGAACCGTCGCTGGGCGAGTTCGTGCTGCCTTACGAGGCGGTCCGCACGGCGGCCGATCCGTCGGGTGAAGTGCTCGCTTTTCTGCAGAGCACCTACGAGCCCGCGGCGACCCTGGCGCGCTGGGATCGCCGCACCCTCGAGCGCCAGGGCGAGATCGACCGGCTCGGATAACCCGTTCCTACTTCGTTCCGAACAGCCGGTCTCCGGCGTCGCCCAGGCCGGGAAGGATGTAGCCGTGTTCGTCCAGTCCCTGGTCGATGGCGGCGGTGAAGATCGGCACGTCGGGGTGGACCTCGTGAAAGTTCGACAGCCCTTCGGGTGACGCCAGGATGCAGACGAACTTGATCGACTTCGCTCCGGTGGTCTTGATGCGGTCGACGGCCGCGATCGCGCTGTTGCCGGTCGCGATCATCGGATCGGCGACGATGATGTCGCGGTCGCCCATCTCGTTCGGCATCTTGAAGTAGTACTCGACGGCGCCCAAGGTGTCGGGATCCCGGTAAAGGCCGATGTGTCCCACGCGCGCAGACGGAAGGATGCGCAGCATGCCGTCGACCATTCCCGTGCCGGCGCGAAGGATGTTTACCAGCACGACCTTCTTTCCTTCGAGCATGGGCGCACGCATGGTGGCCAGCGGGGTCTCGATCTCCTGATAAACCAGCGGCAGATCGCGCGTCACCTCGTAGGCGAGCAGGACGCTGATCTCGCCCAGCAATTCGCGAAATGAGTTGGTGCTCCGCTCCTTTTGGCGCATGAGCGTGAGCTTGTGTTGAACCAGGGGGTGGTCGATGACCCTGACATTGCCGGCTGTCATTCGGTCCTCTCTCAGAAGACGGTGCCGTCGCTCTTCACGTGGATCGGGGGCGCGCCGCCCGGACGCCGTTCCCGGGCCAGCTCGCGGCCCGCGCGCCACGTGCCGCCCTCGAGCACGCGCGCGAGGGGCAGCTCGTCCGCGCCGAGCCCGAGCTGCCGCCGCATCTCGGCGGCGATCCGGTCGAGCAAGGCGACGGTCAAGGCGCGCCATTCGACCACGAGTGGTGACGATACGTCATGAGTCTCGCCGAGCAGGCGCGCATCCTTCACGATCAGCACGCCTCCGTCGACGAACAGACCGCCGTTGCGATATTCGGCCAGGCCGGTGAGCTCGCTCATCTCGGTGATCCGCAACCCGCTCTGCTCGAGCGGCTCGCACAGCGAGTACGTGAGCCACTGCGAAAGCTTGTGAAAGGGAACCCGGCCGACGGCCGGATGCGTCCAGACGTCGCCGAGGTTCTTGCCGGCGCAGGTCTCGCGGCCGGGCCAGATATCGCCGAGCGCTTCCAGAACCGCCTCGAGCACCGCCCCGGCGCGCAGCGCGCCCGACCGCGCTTGCGACATCAGATAGATGCCGAGATGACCGAGACGCGGCGCCGTTGCCCCGAAGAACCTGGGCTGCCGCGCGACCACGTCGCCCAGCCGGCGCAGGATGGCGACGCGACCGGCCAGGCCGACCAGGGGGTTGTCGGGGCCGACCTGAAACGCGCGGGCGAGCTGTTGCTCGTCGACGCGCGCCAGGGCGTCGGCGTCGGCGCGATACGGGGCACGCAGCGGGTCGCTGGACAGCGCGCCGGTCGAGAACAGATGGTAGCTGGCGACGGCCAGCCCCTCGGAGCGTGTATACGTCTCGCCTCCGGGCTCGCGATACGACCAGCGTTCTCCCGCGCCGGCGTCGAGGAGGACGCTGGTGATCGCCAGCTCGAGCTTCGCGCACAGACGCTCTTCGGCGGAAGCGGAGCGGCCTCGAGGCCGGCATCGAGCCGCGCAACGCGGTCGATTCCGCCCGCATCGAAGTGGCGAAACCGGGTGTGATTGGGGATGGCCCGGACATCGGGGTAGGTGGCGCGCGTGACGCGCAGGACGCGCTCCGCCAGCGGAGCCAGCCGGGATTCGTCGACGGTGAAATTGGCGAGAGCGCCACGCGCGCCCAGAACGTAAAGCGCCTCCGCCCGATCGCGGACCGCGCGCGCCGTCGCCAGGTACTGGGCCTCGGCCACCTCATCCGCGAGGCTCGGATGTCCGGCGGACGGGGTCACTCGTTCAGGGCCCGTCCCTTGGCCTTTGCGAGCTCGCTCCCGTCCGGGACCAGACCGTCGGTGAAGTAGCCGGCCGCCATCTTGGCGTCCATCTCGACGCGAGCGTCTTCGGGGATCAGGTCGTCCGGAATCGGCACGCGCGTCACGATCTCGATGCCGGCCCGCACGATCGCGTCGTGCTTCATGTTGCTCATCGACACGAAGCGATCGATCTTTGTGATGCCGAGCCAATGCAGCGCGTCCGGCATCAGCACCTGAAAGCGCATGTCTTGCACGCCGGCGACGCACTCCGTCCGCGCGAAGTACTGGTCGGCCCGATCGCCGCCGACCTGGCGCTTGCGCGCGTTGTACACCAGAAACTTCGTGACCTCGCCGAGGGCCCGCCCTTCCTTGCGGTTGTAGACGATCACGCCCGAACCCCCGGCCTGCGCCGTCCGCACGCACTCTTCGACACCGTGCGCCAGGTAGGGGCGGCAGGTACAGATGTCCGATCCGAAGACGTCCGAGCCGTTGCACTCGTCGTGCACACGAACCGTGAGCAGCTTTTCTCGGTCGGGGATCGATGCGACGTCGCCGAACATGTAGACCGTCAACCCCCCGATGGGTGGAAGGAACACGTCGAGATCGCTCCGGGTCACGAGCTCGGGAAACATGCCGCCGGTGTGCTCGAAAAGCGTCCGGCGCAGCTCGGCCTCGGAGCAGCCGAAGCGCTGGGCCACGCCGGGCAGGTACCAGACCGGTTCGATGGCCGCCTTGACGACGGAGACGTCGCCGCCCGCGCGCAAGACTGTCCCGTCCGTCTCCAGGCGGCCCGCGCGGACCGCGTCGGCCAGCTCCGGCAGTCGGATGTGAGCCTTGGTGACGGCAATGCTCGGCTGGATGTCGTAGCCTTGCTCGAAGTAGCCACGGTAGGCATCGCTCACGACGGCCCCGAAAGGATCCAGCGAGACGATCTTCTCCGGATCGGCCCACGAGGGGAACGGCCCGAGCTGGTGGGTCGGCGCCGTGTTGGTGAGGTCGGGCTTGTGCAGCGGATCGAGCGCGCCGGCTGCCACCGCGAGCGCGCGATAGACCGAGTAGGAACCGGAGTGCGTCCCGATCACGTTCCGATGCGGCCGGTCGAGTGACCGTGGCGACCAGCGGCCCGCGCACCGCGGGATCGGCCGCGCCCCAGGCGATCGGGATCGGCTTCGGCCCGTGGCTGCCGGGGTGCGACGTCAGGACGATCGCCTTCGGTTGTTTCCTCTTGGATTTCTCGACCGTCAAGACAGCTTCTCCGGGACTATGACGACGACCGATTGGGTTCCACGCCCCCTTAGCATACCTGGCGCCGCGGCCTTTTCACACCCCCCACGGGGGTCGCCGCCGACGCCCGACATGGCATAAAGTTGGT
Organism: uncultured Pseudomonadota bacterium; assembly: GCA_963711305.1. Classification (GTDB taxonomy): domain Bacteria; phylum Myxococcota_A; class Polyangia; order Fen-1088; family Fen-1088; genus DASRQZ01. The sequence continues at coordinate 546,182 of CAVQDT010000004.1, read as the reverse complement.
GCGTGCTCCCGATGCTCATCGGTATCGCCGGCGGAACTGGCAGCGGCAAGACGACGCTGGCGAAGAAGCTCGCTGCGGCGCTGCCCCCCGACCGGGCGGTCCTGATCCAGCACGACTGGTACTACCGCGATCGCAGCCAGGTCGATGCAGCGGCGCGCGCGCACATCAACTTCGACGAACCCGATGCGCTGGAGAACGATCTGCTGCTCGCGGATTTGCTCGCGCTGAAGGCGGAGCGCGCGGTCGACTGCCCGCAGTATGACTTCGCCTCCCACACGCGGCGCGCCGAGCGGCGGCGTCTCCTGCCGCGCTCGATTGTCCTGGTCGAGGGGATCCTGCTGTTCGCGATTCCAGCCGTGCGCGACGCATTCGATCTTCGTCTGTTCGTCGACACCGACGATGACGTCCGGCTCCTTCGCCGCGTGCGGCGCGACGTCGAGGAACGCGGCCGCGACATGGCATCGATCGAGTCTCAGTACCTGGGCACCGTCCGCCGCATGCACCAGCTGCACGTCGCGCCCAGCCGTGCCCACGCCCATCTCATCATCCCCGAGGGCGGCGAAAACGCGCCCGCGCTCGACGTCATCGTGGGACGGCTGATGTACTTGCTGGACGAACGCTGACCGTCGCCCTTGTTCCGGGTTCCTGAGGACTAGCCAGTCTTGCGCAGCAGCAGCAGGTGCTCGCGCCGCGGGCGCTCCGCGAAGATCGCCTGCAGGCGGTTGTCGATCACCGGGCGCGCCTGCGAGGCGCGCGCGATCGGCTCCAGGCCCAGCGGGTGCGCCGGCGCTCGCGACCGCGTCGGGCGCGTCCTCGGCCTGGCCGCCGACGACGCCGTCGCCGACGACCAGCATCGCGTGGCCGCCCGGGCGCGAGCACGCGCGCGATCTCGCCGATCCAGCGGCGCTGGCTCTCGCGCCACGCGCGTGCATCGGCGCCGAGGCCGGCGGTGCGCGCGCCGATCTGGGTGTCGCGAAACGAGCGGCGCGGCAGCTCCAGCCAGGTGAAGCGCACGTCGTGCTGGGCGGCGTAGTCGTAGGTGCCGGCGTAGGGCGGCGACGACACCACCAGCGCGACCGACGCGTCGGCGACGAAGCCGAGATCGCGCGCGTCGCCGAGGCGGATCTCCGGCGCCGGCGTCCGCGCAGGCACGCGCCGCTCCAGCGCCGCCAGCCCGCGCGCCAGCTCCTCGGCGCGGTCGGTGAACAACCGCGACGGCATGCCGCGCCCGATGCGCTTCTCCGCGCCGTCGCGCGGCGCCTCGGGGCCGGCCTTCATCACCTTGACCAGGATCGACGACAGGCACAGGCGCAGCGCGCTGCCCGACGTCGTCCTCGGGCGTGGCCATCACCAGCGCGCGCAGGCCGAGCAGCTCGAGCGCGACGTGCGCGTGAAACCGCTCGAACTCCTTCTTGGCCCAGGGCGGGCTCTCCGGGCGGCGGCGCTTGCGCGCGTTCTCGCCCGACTCCTCGGCGATGCGCGCCGCCTCCTGCGCGCAGCCGCGCGCGCCCGGGCTCGCCCAGCGTGTTCGTCCGCACGCGCGCGATCGCGATCCCCAGCGGGCTCGCGTCGACGCCGATCGCGCGCCGGCCGAGCCCCATCGCCTCGACCAGCACGGTGCCGCTGCCGCAGAACGGATCGACGATCAGATCGCCGGACTTGCTCCACGCCGTGAGCGCGCCGCGCGCGATCGACGGGTGCATGCGCCCGGCGTAGCTGTGAAAGCCGTGGGTCAGCGCGCGCGCCAGCCCCGGATCGACGGCGAGCAGCTTGCCGAGCTGCCGCGCCTCCTTGGCGTCGCCGCCGAGCTCGATCGGCCCGCCGATGGTCGAGAACGCGCGTCGCTGCCGCGGGGCGGCCGCCGGACGCGCCCCCGCGCGCGGCAAACCGCGCGCCCCCGCACGCGCCGACGTCACCCGCTCCACTTCGACGACTCGAACACGCCCTCGAGCAGCTTGTCGACCTCGCCGGCCATCTGCTTCGCGGTGTCGGTGCCCAGCGCCTGCAGCGCCGCGCGGATCTCCTGCAGGTTGCGCAGCTGCGAGAAGAGCTGCACGTCGGACAGCGGCTCGCCGCCGAGCAGGATGCCGCGGATCACGCCCAGCTCGGCCAGGATGCCGTCGAGATCGGTCGCGGTCGCGCCGGTGCGCCGGTCTTCCGGGTGCTCGCGGTGGTGCTTTTCCAGCGTCGGCCCGACGATGTCCTCGAGCAGCGCGATCTGGTCGACGCTGTTCCAGACGTGCTTGAGGATGAAGAAGTCGCCGTCGTTGGCCTGCGCGCGCCCGTCGAGGATCGCGCTGGCCGCGAACAGCTTCAGCAGCTTGACCACGCGCCGGTCGCTGATGCTCACGCCCTCGGACCGGATCTGGAAGATGAAGCCCTTGTAGCGGGCCAGGAACTCCTCGGGGAACTGCAGGAACTGCCCGAGGCGCGCCTGCAGCTTGCGGATCTCGGCCAGCGACACCAGCGGCTTGGCCTGGATGACGCCGCCGCCCGCGATCTCGGCGATCTCGCCGCGGATGCCGCGCTCGACCAGCCCGTGAAAGTGGAAGCTGTCCAGGTTCTCCGACAGCGTGCGCACCAGGAACCGGTCGAAGATCGCGCCCAGCGCGTCGTCGTTGGGCACCTCGTTGGTGGCGCCGTAGAGCGAGCAGAGCGGCACCTTGATGCTGGCGCTGCCGGTGAAGAACTGCCGCTCGTTCAGGATGCTGAGCAGCGAGTTCAGGATCGCCGAGTTCGACTTGAAGATCTCGTCGAGGAAGACGATCTCCGCCTCGGGCAGCATCGCCTCGACGCGGCGGACGTAGCTGCCCTCGCGGAAGGCCTTGATGTCGACCGGGCCGAAGATCTCGTTGGGCTCGGAGAACCGCGTCAGCAGGTACTCGAAGTAGCGCGCGTCGATCAGGCGCGCCAGGTGGCGCACCAGCGCCGACTTGGCGGTGCCGGGCGGCCCGACGATCAGCATGTGCTCGCCGGCGACCAGCGTGATCAGCAGCATCCGCACCAGCTCCGACTTGTCCAGGTAGCGCTGGTCGAGCTCGCGCCCGACCTCGCGCAGCTTGTGCGCCCAGGCGCAGGACCTCGGCGTCGAGGGGGAGGCCGATCCCCGCCCGGGAGGGATCGCGTGCGGTTTCGCTCATGCTCATCAGATGACTCCACTATAACGCGATAACGACCGCGCGCCGGACCTACAAGGTACGACGTCGGTCGGCATCAGGCCCAGCGAAAGATCCGCACCCCGACCGCGAAGCAGGCGGTCCCCCACCCCGCCAGCACGGCGAGGGGCCGCGCCACCCCCGCGAGTGACGCGCCGTCGATCATCACCGCCCGCAGCGCATCGTTGAGCGCGGTCAGCGGCAGGATCGAGATCAGCGGCTGCATCAGCTCCGGAAAATGCGCCGACGAGAAGAACACGCCCGACAGGACGAACATCGGCATCATCACCACGTTCATCAGGCCGGTGACGGTCTGGGTGTTCTCGGCGCGGCTGGCCACCAGCATCGCGATCGCGGCGAACGAGAGCGCGCCGGTCACGGCGACCACGCCCAGCGCGAACAGCGACCCGGCGAGCGTGCACGTGGAAAGCCAGCCGCGCGAACACCACGATGGCCGCGACCTCGAGCGGAAGCGCCAGCAGGCGCGCCAGGCACTGCGCGAGCAACAGATCGCGCCGCCGCATCGGCGTGGCCATCAGCCGCTTGAGCAGCTTGCGCACGCGCATGTTCACGATCACCCAGCCGATGCCCCACATCGATCCCGACATGATGTTCATGCCGATGAGGCCCGGGATCAGGAAGTCGATGTAGCGCGTGCCCGGCTCGGTGACCGGCTCGTCCTTCACCGGCGCGCGGGTCGCGCCGCCCCGCCGCCGTCTGCAGCGCGCGGTCGACGGCGTCGCGCGCGGCCAGCGACTCGGCGCGCGTCGGATCGAAGCGGTAGGTGATCGGCCCGGCGGCCGCGGCGGCCGCCGCGGGCGGAATCACCAGCAGCGCGATCTTGCCCGAGCGCAGCCGCTCGGCCGCGGCCCGCGGCGCCAGCCGCTCGACGTGCAGGTGCGCCGCCTGCAAGGTGGCCTCGACTCGGCCGCCGCGACGCTGCCGGCGGCGGTCGCTGTCGCCGCCTGGCCGTCGAGCACGCCGACGAACGGCGGCTCGGGCACGCGGTTGCGGAACGCCAGCCCCAGCCCGAGCGAGAGCAGGATCGGAAAGCCGAACACCCAGAACATCGTGCCGGGCTCGCGCAGCGTCTCGCGGATGCGCGCCTTGGTCAGCTGCACGAGCGCCGATGCCCATCAGGCGTCGCAGCAGCCCGGCGCGCGCGGCGCTGCGAAACGGCATCTCACCCGTCACGCAGGTGCCTCCCGGTCAGTGCCACGAACACATCCTCCAGCGTCGCCTGCCGCGTCCCGAGGCGCGCCAGCGACTGACCCGCGCTCGCCAGGTGCGCGAGCAGCGCCGGCAGCACCCGGTGCGGCTCGGTGACGGTCAGCGACCAGGTGCCGGCGTCGCGGCGCACCGCGGTCACCGCCGGCAGCGCGCGCAGCGCCGCCTCGTCGAGCGGTCGCCTCGCGCGTCGAGCTCGAACTCGACCACGTGCGCGGCGCCGAGCGTCGCGATCAGCTCGCGCGGCGAGCCCTCGCGGATGATGCGGCCGTGATCGACGATGGCCACGCGGTCGCACAGCCGCTCGGCCTCTTCCATGTAGTGGGTGGTCAGCAGCACCGTGCCGCCGCGCGCGCGATAGTCGCTGACGAGATCCCACACCTGACGGCGCGACTGCGGATCGAGGCCCGGTCGTCGGCTCGTCGAGGAACAGGATCTCGGGCTCGCCGACCAGCGCGCACGCGAGCGCCAGCCGCTGGCGCTGCCCGCCCGACAGCTTGCTCACCCAGGCGTCGCGCTTCTCGCTGCAGCTGCACCAGGTCCAGCAGCGACTCCAGCGAGCGCGCGCGGCGATAGAAGCTGCGGAACAGCTCCAGGGTCTCGCTGACCGACAGCTTGTCGGACAGGCGCGTCTCCTGCAGCGCGACGCCGATGCGCTGCCGCAGCTCGCGCCTCGTCGGTGCGCCAGGTCAGGCCGCACAGCGAGACCTCGCCGGCGGTGGGCGAGTTCAAGCCCTCGAGGATCTCGACGGTCGTGGTCTTGCCGGCGCCGTTGGGCCCGAGCAGGCCGAAGCACTCGCCGCGCGCCACCGACGAGATCGATCCCGTCGACCGCCACCACCTCGCCGCCGCCCCCGCCGCGCCAGCCGCCGCCCGGGTAGACCTTGCGTAAGCCCCGGCAGACGACCGCGGCGGCGGCGGGACACGCTTCAGCAGGACACCGGCGACGCTTCGCGGATTCAGCGATAGGCGGCGGCGGCGCGGCGGCAGAACGCGCAATCGACGGCGGCGTGCGGATGACTGTAACCGCCGTTCAGCGCGGCGCGCTCGCTCTGCAGACGCACGAGGATCTCTTCGGGCGCGACCTGGGGGACCGTGAAGCTCACGTCGACCACCGGACCCGAGACCGCAGATGGTGGAACGGGAACGGGAACGGTCGACGCGCCGCCGCCAGAACCGTCACCGACGCCGCGTGCCGGCAAGCCGCGCTGGCATGCGCCGCACCATCGCCGGATCGAAACCGATCGGCGCGTCGACGCTGGCGGTGAGCTCTACTCCCACATTGCGAACTCTAGCACGCCGCGGTCGCTGCGCAAAATCTGGCGCGTCCGATCGCGTTTCAGAAAATACAATCACCGCCGGACTGCGACGGACGATGCGGTTCGCTACGTTAACGCGGAACGGTTCGTCGTTTTCTTACCGAAGCGGGACCGTCCGCTTCGTCGCAGCAAAAAGGAACGAACTCCTGATGGGATTCACGAACGAGGGGAATCCGACCGACCAGGATCGGTTTGGCGGCGGCGGCGTGCTCGGCGGCAATGAGACCCTCGCGGCGCGCACGGCAGACCTCGAGCGTGCGCTGGCCGACGAACGGCGACGCAGCGAGCAGCTCAGCCTCGCGCTGCACGAGAGCGAGGAGAGCGTGCAACGCAACGACGCGCTGATGTCGATGGCGACGCACGATCTCCGCTCGCCGCTCGGCTCGATCCAGCTCAACATCCAGAGCATCCTCCACGCGCGCCGCCCCGTGCCGCGCTGGATCCGCACGCGCCTCTCGCGCGCGGAAGAGCTGGTGCGTCACGCCGCGAAGCTCATCAGTGACCTCCTGACGTTCGAACGCAGCCGGCTGGTCACCGCCGACGCCAGCGCCGAAGAGATGGACCTGCACGCGTTCGTGCGCGACACGATCGGTCTGCTCGAGGAGCAGATCCGCGCAGCGAAGTGCTCGGTCTACATCCAGTGCGAGGGACCGATCGTCGGCCGCTGGGACAAGGTCTGCCTGGGCCAGATCATCTCGAACCTGGTCGGCAACGCGATCAAGTTCGGCGCCGGCAAGCCGCTCGAGATCACGATCGGCCGCAGCTCGGCCGGCGTGCGCATCGTCGTCAGCGATCACGGCATCGGGCTCGCCGAGCGGGACCACCAGCGGATCTTCGAGCGCTTCGAGCAGCTGCACCCGACGACGACCCAGAGCGGTGTCGGCCTCGGCCTGTGGATCGTCGCCGAGGCGACCCACCGGCTCAAAGGATCGGTCCGCCTGCGCAGCGCGCCCGGCGAGGGCTCGACGTTCATCGTCGAGCTGCCCGGCGCGTGAGCGGCCCGGGAGCGGGCTCCGTCACTGGCAGCGGTTCTGGAAGCAGCGGAAGGGCGAGACGCAGGCGTTGCTGGACGTGCACGAGCGCAGGCAGGCAGGCGTTCTGACATTCGATAGCGGCCGCAGCTCTGGGCGGCGCCGGCTGCGTTGCAGTTGCCGTTGCCGTCGCAGGTCCGCGCCGGGATCAGGTCGTTGCCCGTCGAGGTGCAGCTCGGCGGAGCGCACTGGCTGCCCGCGGCGAAAGGCGTGCACCTCCCGCGCGAGCCGCTGAGGTTGCAGCCGTGACAGAGCGCATCGCACGCGCCGTTGCAGCAAACGCCGTCGGCGCAGAAGCCCGACGCGCAGGTGCTGCCCGACCGACAGCTGGTGCCGTTGGCGGCGAGCGTCGAGCCGCTGTCGACCGGGGCCGCCGGCGTCGGTCGGCGGCGGCGTTGTGCCACCGCTACCGCCCGCGGAGCTGCCGCCGGCGGCGCTGCTTCCGGAGCCGCCGCTGCCGCCACTGCTGCCGCCGCTACCGCTGCTGCCGCCGCTGCCGGTCGCGCCCGCGTCGCCGGGACCGCCGTCGTGGCCCAGCATCAACCGCGCGCTCACCTGGCGATTGGCGACCAGCGGCACGTCGACGCTGCCCGAGGACGGTCGATCGAGCCACCGCTCGATCGCTGCCCTTCGATGTGAAGCGTCCCCAGCGCTGCCGCTGGTGCCGGCGAAGATCACGACGCTGCCGAGCGGCGACGACGCGCTCGTCTGCGCCGAGCGCCTTGCGATCGAGCGTCGCGATCTGGTTTCCGCCCGGCGCGTCGAAGACGTTGAGCGTGACCTGGGTCGGCGCCTGGATCACCGACGAGTCGTAGATCTCGAGATAGACGCTGGTCAGTCGGGTCGGAGGAGCCGCAGTCCGCGAGGCGGCTGCCGCCGCGATCGCGACCAGTATCGCGGGCTTCCACCCCAGGCGGACGTGCTGGATCTCATAGCCGGATCTGCCCCCAGGTGCCGCTGTCGCGCGCCGACGATCCGGAGCCGAGGGCGCCGACGGTGATCGCGGTCGCCACGCCCGCCGCGGCGCCGGCCGCCGCCCAGAACCACCAGCGGCGGTAGATCGGAGGTGACCTCTCCTCGCGCGCGACCGGTGTCGCGACCAGCGGCTCGGAGCGCGCGATCTCCGCGCGCGACGTCACGCGCACCGCGACGGCTGGCTCGAGGTGCAACCTCGGCCTCGGCGACTCGGTCTCCGCGCGCGCCTGCTGGCGCCTCTGCGACCGCGGCGACGACCGCGCGGCGCAGGCTCCGCCTCGACGGGCGCGGCTGCGACGTCGACGGCCGGCGGCGGCGTCACCGCGGCCGGCTCGGGCGCGGCCGACGCGTGCGTTCCGGACGTCGGCGCCGCGGCGAGCTGGCGGTCGATCTCGACGACCAGCGCGATCGTCGTGCGGCGGTCCGACTGCGGGCGGATCCGACTCGAGGAACTTGAGGTAGTAGTCGCGCGCGCGCCGCAGGTCGCCCATGCGTCGCGACGCGTGCCCCATGTTGAGCAGGAAGCCCGGGCGCGGATCGATCGCGTAGCCGGCCTCGAACTCCTTCAGCGCCGCCGCGTAGCGCTTGGCCTCGAACGCGCGCTTGCCGGCCAGGAAGTGCCGGCGCGCGCGCTGCGTGGTGGCGCTGCTGGAATTATGGGTGCTGGCGACGACGCGTTGCGGGAGCGCGATTCCCCCGAACGCGATGCTCAATCCGAGGACCCAGGCTTTTACCGTCGACGACAACATCAGCCTCGACGATTAAAGAGTGTATACGTTATTTAACGTGAGATGGTAAACAAAAATTACATGAAGGAATTATTCCTTCAGTTCACGCTGACCAGTCGCCGGAGCGCCACGGCGCACGCCTTGTACGACGGCTGGCGCGAGTACGGATCGAAGGCGGCGAAGGTCAGCTGGTTGATCGCGGCGTAGTGCATCGGCATGAAGACCTGGCCCGGCTGCACGGCGTGCGTGACGAACGCGCGCGCCTGGATCGTCGCCGCGCCGCGAGACCACCGACGACCCAGTTCGTTGGGCGCGATGCCGAGCGCGCGCGCGTCGACGGGGCTGATCTCGACGTAGAGCTCGCGCGGGTACGAGCTTGCGCAGCACCGCCGACTTGCCGGTGCGCGTCTGGGTGTGCCACTGGCTCGAGCTGCCGCGCCCGGTGAGCAGCGTGAACGGGATAGCGCCGCGTCGGTCGGCTCGGGCAGCGGCCGCGGCGCCTCGAAGACGAAGCGCGCGCCTTGCCGTCGGCGTGGAAGAAGCGCGCCGTCCGCGAACAGCCGCCGCTCGCTCGCGCGGGCGTCGCCGTGCGCGCCCTCGGGGAGCGGCCACTGGATGCCGCCCGCGCGCGTCGAGCATGGCGTAGTCGCGCGATGCCGGTGATGTCGCAGGGCTGGCCGCGGCGACAGCTCGCTTCAGGATCTGGAACACCGCCTCGGGCGACGTCCACTCGCGGAACATCTCGCCGCAGCCCCAGGCCTCGGCGATCAGCTGGAAGATGTGGAAGTCGGCGAGCGCCTGCCCGGGCGCGCGCGCGACCTTCTTGATCGAGGCCGATGCGCCGCTCGGAGTTGATGAACGTCCCCTCCTTCTCGCCCCAGCCGGCCGCCGGCAGCACGAGGTCGGCGCAGCTGCGCCGTCTCGGTCGTCGTGTACATGTCCTGCACGACCAGGAAGTCGAGCCGGCCGAGGATCGTCGTGCAGCGTCGTCCTGGTTGATCCACGAGTGCGCCGGGTTGGTCGCGATCACCCACAGGCCGTGGATCTTGCCGGCGCAGGATCGCCTCGAGGATCTGGTCGTAGGCCAGGCTGTTCTCGCGCCGGGATGCGCTCGACGGGGATGCCGAGGATGCCGGCGACCTTGTCGCGGTGCTCGGCGTCGCGTGAAGTCGTGGCCGCCGAGCAGGTTGGTCGTGTTGCTGAAGAGGCGCGAGCCCATCGCGTTGCACTGGCCGGTGATCGAGTTGGCGCCGGTGCCGGGCCGGCCGATGTTGCCGGTCATCAGCGCGAGGTTGATGATCGCCTGCGCGGTGCGCACGCCTTCGTGGCTCTGGTTGACGCCCATCGTCCACCAGAACGACACGCGCTTGCCGCGTGGATCGTGCGCGGCGAGCCGCGACGATCTGCCTCGGCGGCGAGGCCGGTCGCCTCGGCCGACGCGCTCGAGCGGTGAACGGCCGCGACGTGCGCGCGCGAACGCGTCGAAGCCGGTGGTGTGCGCGTCGATGAACGTCGCGATCGATCCAGCCGTCGCTGCGATCAGCAGGTGCGCGAGGCCGTAGAACAGCGCGAGATCGGACTTCGGGCGGATGCGCGTAGGTGCGCGGTCGCGGCCATCGCCGTCTCGGTCTTGCGCGGATCGATGACGATGATCGTCGGGCTTGTGCGGGTTGCGGCAGACGCGCTCCCACATGATCGGGTGCGCGATGCACAGGTTCGAGCCGACGAGCACGATGCACGTCGGACTCCTCGAAGTCGGCGTAGGTGTAGGGCGGCGCGTCGAAGCCGAACGACTGCTTGTAGGCGACGACCGCGGTGGCCATGCACTGGCGCGTGTTGCCGTCGCCGTGCACCATGCCCATGCCGAACTTGGCGAGCGCGCCGAGGAGCGCCATCTCCTCGGTGGCGATCTGGCCGGTGCCGAGGAAGGCGACCGACGCCGGGCCGTGCTTGGCCTGGATCGCCTTGAAGCGCGCGGCGAAGGCGTCGCAGCGCGCGTCGGCCAGTCGACCGGCGCGAGCTTGCCGCGCGGCGTTGCGCAGCAGCGGCGTGGTCGCGCGGTCGGCGGCGCCGCAGCGGCGTCAGCGCCTCCCAGCCCTTGGGGCAGGCCATGCCGAGGTTGACCGGGTAGTCGCGCGACGGCGACAGGTTGACCGCCTCGCCGTCGCTGCAGGTGGACGTCGAGCGCCGCAGCCGGTCGAGCAGAAGCCGCAGACCATGGTCGTGGTCTGGTCGGGCGCGAGGCGCGCCGGCACCCGGCCGAGGCCGAACTGCCCCGGCGTCAGCACCAGATCGCGCGTGAGCGGCCCGACCACTGCCGCAGGATCTGCGACGCGCCGGTGCGCAGCGCCGCGAGGCGATTGCGGCGCATCAGCCGAGCGCGCCCGGCATCTTCGACGACGGCGCCGCCGAGAAGAACAGGTAGCGCTCGCAGAGCTCGCCCGCGAGCGACAGCAGCGAAGATCGCGACGGTGAGCACCGCCAGCGCCGGCCCGGCGTCGGCGGGCACGCGCGGCGCGATCAGCAGCACGCCGAGCGCGGGCAGCACCACGCCGCCGAGCGCGCCGCAGACGAAGCGCGCCAGCGTCACGCGCCGCAGATCGCGCACCATCAAGCAGCGCGCTGCGCTTCAGCACCGAGTGGTGCCGGTCGTGGAGGTGGCGCAGGATCGACGAGCTCGAAGCCGAGCTTGAGCGCCGACGCCAGCGCCAGCGCCAGGCCAGCTCGCGGAAGGCGGCCGTGGTCCAGAACGGCGTCGCAGCGCCGCCGCCGAGCCCGCGAGCCACCGTCGAGACCGTCGACACCATCAGCACCGTCGCCAGCGCCGAGCAGCAGCGTGGTCATGCCGAACTTGAGCCCGGTGAGCGAGCCGCGCCAGTGATCGCGCGCGGTCGCCGCGTAGACCATCACCGAGCAGAGCACGCCGGCGACGCCGGCGCCGGCCGCGACCGCGGCCAGCGCGCGCGGCCGCACGCGACGCGCCCGAGCGCGCAGACGACGCCGGCGTAGGCGAGCGCCGGCGCCGGCGAACAGCGCGAAGCGCGACGATCTCGCGGCTCAGCCACGAGGTGCGCAGCCCGAGCACCGCGCGGAACGCGTACTGCGGCCGGCCGAGGTGCAGCATGCTCGCCCCGAGCGCGGCCAGCGCCGAGCGCCAGCGCGAACAGCGCGTTGGTGAACCCGAGCCCGCGCCCGCGCGAGCGTGCCCAGCACGCGCCCGAGCACCAGGTCGACGATGAACGCGCCGACCGACGAGCTGCGTCAGCGTCAGCATCACCACCAGCGGCAGGTGCGCGTGCTCGGGGTTGACCGAGTAGAAGTCGGCCGGGCAGCAGGTTGCGCGGGCAGCGCGCGCGTCGGTCTTGTAGACCGTCGTCGGCAGCGTGTCGTCGGGCGTCGGCGCGCCGGGCAGGAACGCGTTGGCCTCGGTCGCCTGCGACCACCTCGTCGCGCTGCGACGACGCGTGATGCGGATGGCCTCGTTGGGGCAGGCCTGCACGCAGGCCGGCGCCTCGTCGTGCGCGAGGCGATCGCTGCACATGTCGCACTTGCGCACGATGCCGCGCTCCGTGTTGTACTTGGGCGCGTCGTACGGGCACATGAACATGCAGTACTGGCAGCCGATGCACTGGTCGTCGAGGTGCTTGACGATGCCGGTGACCGGATCCTTCTCGTACGCGCTGCACCGGGCAGCCGTTCATGCACGCGGGCTCGAGGCAGTGGTGGCAGGCGGTGGTCACGGTCTGCTGCACCGGCGCTGGCGCGGCTGCCGCCGTGGAGCAGGCCGACGGTGCGCCAGACCTCGCCGTCGTCGAGGCCGTTCAGGTTGTGGCAGCCGGTGACGCAGGCCTTGCAGCCGGTGCACAGGTCGAGGTCGACCTCGAACGCGTACTGCTGGCCGGCCTGCGGCTTCGACAGCGGGATCAGATCGCGGTAGCGATGCGCGGCGTCGCCGTGTGGCAGGCCGGCGTCGTGCGCGCGCGCGAACCGCTCGACGGCGGTCAGGCGCTGCTGGTCGGCGAGCACCAGCTCGAGCGGCGTCACCGCCGAGACCGGGCGCTGTGCGGGCGCGAGCTGGAGGAGGGAGCTACGAATCACGCCCTCGAGACTAGGCGCGGCGATGTTTCAGGAACGCCGGAGCTAAGTAAACAATCGGTCAAGGCCGCGCGAGATTCCGCGGTCGCGCGACGGCTGGCCCGCTATGCTGGAGGCCGCCATGGGCAACCGGGACGACAGCAGCGACAGCGGCGGCGACCTGGCGCGACGCGCGCGCACATTGCTACACAGCCAGCGACAGGGCGTGCTCTCGACGATCTCGCTGCATCGCGCGGGTTATCCCTACGGGTCGCTCACGCCTTACGCGCTCTCGCGCGCGGGCGCGCCGCTGATCCTGATCAGCGCGCTGGCGGCGCACACCCAGAACCTGCTCGCCGACCCGCGCGCGTCGCTGTTCGTGGCGGCCGAGGCCGGTGAGGAGGGCGACCCCCAGGCCGAAACCCGCATCTCGGTGCTGGGGCGGTTCGCGCGCGTGCCGGCCGGCGACGCGGCCGACGCCCTCGCCCGCTACACCGAGCGCCTGCCGCGCGCCGCCGCCAACTCCCAGACGCCCGACTTCCAGCTCTGGGAGATGACCGTCGAGGAGGTGCGCCTGGTCGCCGGCTTCGGCCAGATCGGCTGGTTGCCGGGATCCGCGGTGGTTTGAGCGCCAGGACGCCAGGGGGCCGGACCAATCACTAGTCCGAATCTGACCCGTATGCTCCGGTTCCCGGCGTTCCTGGCGCTTCTATCTGACCGGCCTCAGCCGAAGACGATCGTCCGGTTGCCCGAGATCAGCACGCGACGCGCCAGGTGCGAGCGCACCGCGCGCGTCAGCACCTGGCGCTCGAGCTCGCGGCCCTTGCGCACCAGGTCCTCGACGTCGTCGCGGTGGCTCACCCGGCAGACGTCCTGGTCGATGATCGGCCCCTGATCCAGCTCCGACGTCACGTAGTGGGCGGTGGCGCCGATGATCTTCACGCCGCGCTCCTTGGCCTGGTGGTACGGCTTCGAACCGACGAACGCCGGCAAGAACGAGTGGTGGATGTTGATGATGCGCCCCGGCCAGCGCGCCACGAACGCCGGCGACAGGATCTGCATGTAGCGCGCGAGCACCACGAGATCGATCTTCTCCTCGTCGAGCAGCCGCTGCTGCGCCGCCTCGGCCGCTCCTTTGTCGTCCGGGTCGACCGGCACGTGCACGAAGCGCACGCCGAAGTGGCCGGCCACCGGCGCGACGTCGGCGTGGTTCGAGATGACCAGCCCGAGATCGCCGCCCAGCTCGCCGAGCTGGTGGGTCAGCAACAGGTCGTAGAGACAGTGCGGCGTGCGGCTGGCGAAGATCGCCACCCGCGCGCGCACGTCGGAGAAGGTGATCTCCCAGCCGAGCTCGAAGCGGCCTGCGATCTCGGACGAGCGCGGCGGCGATCTCCGAGCGCTCGAGGCGAAACCCCCGCAGGTCCCAGCAGAGCCGCATGAAGAAGAGGCCGGTCTCGGCATCGGCGTGCTGGTCGGCATCCAGGATGTTGCCGTAGTTGCGAAACACGAAGTCGGAGAGCGCGGCGACCAGCCCGGTGCGGTCCCGACAGCTGACCAGCAGGGTAGCGGTGACCGGGGGCGCAGGCGACGGCGAGGACGACGACAGGGACGTGGATGGGGACATGGCCCATCAGTGTAGCTCGTGCGCGAGCCGCTGATTGGCACTACATTGCGGCGCCATGTGGCTCGAAGGTTCATGTCAGTGTGAAAAGGTCCGCTTCCGGGTGCAGTCCGAGACGCCGGTGCCCTTCATGTTTTGCTTCTGCTCGATCTGCCGCAAGACCACCGGCGGAGCGTTCGGCTGCAACGTCATGGGGGCGCGCGCGACCCTGAAGGTGACCGGCGCGAAAAACCTGCGCCGCTATCACGCGCGCATCCGCCGTCCCGGCAAGCCGACGGAGATCAGCGAAGGCGAGCGCTGGTTCTGCGGCATCTGCGGCACGCATCTGTGGGTCATGGACAAGCGCTGGCCCGAGGGCATGTGGCCCAACGCCGGCGCGATCGACACGCCCCTGCCCCGCGCGCCCGCGCACGTCTTCATGATGACGCGCTACAAGCCCGACTGGGTGCCGCTCGACGGCCTGGGCGAGGGACCGCGCTACCCCGAGTACCCGGAGCTGTCGATCGCCGCCTGGCACGAGCAGAACGCGCAGACGGTCAAGGACGACCAGCCGCCGCCGCGCGCGGCTGCGCGGCGCGGCGCGACCGCACGGCGGAAGCCAGCTCGTGCAGCAGCGGCACCGTCGCGTCCCAAGCGAGGCAAGCGTCGGTGATGCTCTGCCCGTAGACCAGCGGCTTGCCGGGCTCGCAGTCCTGGCGGCCACCGACCAGGTGGCTCTCGATCATCACGCCCGAGATCGCGCGCGACCCGCCCGCGATCTGGCCCGCGATGTCACCCACCACGCTCGGCTGGCGCACCGGATCCTTGCGGCTGTTGCCGTGGCTGCAGTCGACCATCACACGCGGTGACAGTCCGACCTTGGCCAGGGTGTCGGTCGCCTTGGCGACGGGGCCGGCCTCGTAGTTCGGGCCCTGGCTGCCGCCGCGCAGGATGACGTGGCAATCGGGGTTGCCGCGCGTCGCCACGATCGCCGACAGCCCCTGCTTGGTGACCGACAGGAACTGGTGCGGGTGGCTGGCGGCGCGCACGGCGTCGATCGCGATCTGGATGTTGCCGTCGGTGCCGTTCTTGAAACCGACCGGCACCGACAGGCCCGACGCCAGCTCGCGGTGGACCTGGCTCTCGGTGGTGCGCGCGCCGATCGCGCCCCAGCTGACCAGGTCGGCGATGTACTGCGGCGTGATGGTGTCCAGGAACTCGCATCCGACCGGCAGGCCCAGCTCGCCCAGCCACAGGAGCAGGTCGCGCGCGATGCGCAGGCCTTCATTGACCGCGAAGGTGCCGTCGAGGCGCGGGTCGTTGATGAGGCCCTTCCAGCCGACAGTCGTGCGCGGCTTCTCGAAGTAAACCCGCATGACCACGCACAGCGCGTCGGAGACCGAGGCGAGCAGTGCGTGCAGCCGCTTGCCGTACTCGCGGGCGGCGTGGACGTCGTGGATCGAACAGGGGCCGACCACCACCACCAGTCGGTCGTCCTCGTCGCGCAGGCAGCGGGTGATGGCGTTCCGGCTCTCTGCGACCGTGGTCGAGGCGCGTTCGCTGATCGGAAGCTCCTCCATCAGGATCGCCGGCGAGATCAGCGGCCGGATGCGCTCGATACGAAGGTCGTCGGTCAGGTGAAGCATGGCGAGCCCGAAATCTACCCGTGAACCGCTGAAACGCCAAAGGCCGCGGGGCGCTGCGCCTAGCGCCGCGAACGCGGGGGCAAGCCGGTGTGCTGGGTGAGGAGGCGCCCGCGGCCCACGTTGGCCCTGGACTTCGCCGCCGGCGCGCCCGCGCGCGGCTGATAGAGCGGCACCAGCTGGTGCGCGCCGTTGCCGATCAGGTCGTTGCGTCCCATCCGGCGCAGCGCCTCGCGCAGGATCGGCCAGTTCTCGGGGTCGTGATAGCGCAGGAAGGCCTTGTGCAGGCGCCGCACCTTCAGGCCCTTGGGAACCGTGACGTCCCCACCGGCGCGGCTGACCCGGTGCAGAGGGTTCTTGCCGGTGTGGTACATCGCGGTCGCGCTGGCCATCGGCGACGGCAGGAACGCCTGCACCTGGTCGGCGCGGAAACCGTTCCGCTTCAGCCACAGCGCGAGCGCCAGCATGTCTTCGTCGGTCGTGCCCGGATGCGCCGCGATGAAATACGGAATCAAGTACTGCTGTTTGCCCGCTTCCTTCGAGTACTTGTCGAACAGTTGCTTGAAGCGGTCGTAGGCGCCCAGCCCGGGCTTCATCATCAGCTGCAGCGGGCGGTTCTCGGTGTGCTCGGGCGCGATCTTCAGATAGCCGCCCACGTGGTGGGTCGCCAGCTCGCGCACGTACTCGGGCGAGGTCGCCGCCAGGTCGTAGCGCAGCCCCGACGCGATCAGGACCTTCTTCACGCCGGGGAGCGCACGCGCCTTGCGATAAAGCCCGATCAGCGGCGCGTGGTCGGTGTCGAGGTTGGGACAGATCCCGGGGAAAACGCACGACGGCCGCCGACAGGCCGACTCGATCGCCGGGTCCTTGCACGCCAGGCGGTACATGTTGGCGGTCGGACCGCCGAGGTCGGAGATCACGCCGGTGAAGCCGGGCACGGTGTCGCGCACGCGCTCGATCTCGCGCAGCACCGACGCCTCCGAGCGGTTCTGGATCACCCGGCCCTCGTGCTCGGTGATCGAACAGAAGCTGCAACCGCCGAAGCAGCCGCGCGTGATCGTGATCGAGAAGCGGATCATCTCGTACGCGGGGATGCGCGCGTCGCTGTAGCCAGGGTGCGGCCGGCGCGTGTAGGGCAGCTCGTAGAGCGCGTCCATCTCCGCGGTCGAGAGCGGCAGCGGCGGCGGGTTGATCCAGACGTCGCGGTCGCCGTGGCGCTGCACCAGCGCGCGCGCGTTGCCGGGGTTCGATTCGACGTGCAAGAGGCGCGAGGCGTGCGCGTACAGCACCGGATCGCGCTCGACGTCCTCGAACGACGGCATGCGGATCACCGTGCGCGCGCGGTCGAGCCGGGGCCGAGCGCGCCCGAGCGGGATCAGCGTCGCCTCGGCCGCGACGGCGGGCGCGGCCCCAGGTTCCTCGAAGGCGTAGGGATCGCGTGGCGCATCGACCGGCCCGGGCGTGTCGACGGTGCGCGAGTCGACCTCGGTCCAGCCCTCGGGCGTTCGGTCGCGCAGGAACGCCGTGCCGCGCAGGTCGGTGATCGTCGCCGGGTCCTCCCCTGCCCCCAATCGGTGGGCGATCTCGACGATGGCGCGCTCGCCGTTGCCGTAGACCAGCAGGTCGGCGCGCGCATCGAGCCAGGATCGACCGCCGCACGCGGTCGGACCAGTAGTCGTAGTGGGCGATGCGCCGCAGGCTGCCCTCGATGCCACCGATGACGATGGGGACGTCGCCGAAGGCCTCGCGGCAGCGCTGGGCGTAGACGATGACCGCGCGGTCGGGGCGCAGCCCGCCCGCGCCGCCCGGCGAGTAGGCGTCGTCGGACCGTAGGCGGCGGTCCGACGTGTAGCGGTTGACCATCGAGTCCATGTTGCCGGCGGTGACGCCGTAGAAGACGTTGGGCCGCCCCAGCGCCGCGAACGGCTCGGCGCTGCGCCAGTCGGGCTGGGCGAGGATTCCGACGCGGAACCCCTGCGCCTCGAGCAGGCGGCCGATCAGCGCGGCGCCGAAGCTGGGGTGGTCGATGTAGGCGTCGCCGGTGACCAGCACGACGTCGCAGCTGTCCCAGCCGAGCGCCTCCATCTCGGCGCTGGTCGTGGGCAGCACCGGCGCGATGCCGAAGCGCTCGGCCCAGAACTTCCGGCGCGCGAAGAGCGTCTGCGCCACCCGATCGGGCGACACCGGCGTGAAGCCGGAACCGGCTCGCTCGGACGAAGACATGGTGTTAAGTCCATACCATGCCCCCCTAGTTGTGGCATGCTGAGCCCATGGATGGTGCGGAGCAGCGTCAATACCCGCGCTTCGGTTTGGGGCTCCCGGTCAAGTTGCAGTTCTCCGATGCGGGAATCGAGGTCGGCGGTGAATTGCAGGACATCTCGCGCGGCGGGTGTTTCTTCAAATCGACAGTGAAGGTCGACGTCGATCGGAAGATCTCGATCGTGTTCTCGCTCAGCCGTGGCAAGACCTGCCGCGCGACCGGGCATGTCATCCGGACGATGGCCTATAAAGGCTTCGCGGTGCTGTTCGAGGACGTCAACGACTCGACGTTCGACTTCATCCGCGATCTGATGGTGCTGCCGCAGGACAAGCGCGCCAATTTTCTGACGAGCGTCCTCAACCCCGAGATTCAGATCATCTGATCGCGGGCGCTAACCGCCGGCGCCGGCATCGGCACCGGCGTGCTTTGTCGCGCTGCCGCTGATGGTGAGCGAGCAGCCGCTCGCCAGCGCGCCCTGACCGGTCGCGGCCGCGGTGGTCGTCATGGTCATGCCGTCGGTCGTGGTGACGGTCCAGGACGTCACCGTGAACGTCACCATGACCGGTGTGCCGCCCACCGGCACCGTGAACGAGCACGGCGGTGTCCCAACCAGGCTGGCAACCGTGCCCATCACATCGAGCGGAAGCGTGCACGTCCCGAACGACGTCGCCAGGGTCGACTCCAGGTCAGAGCTCGATCCCTTGGTGAGGGTCAGCGTCTCTCCCGTCAAACTGATCGGCTGGGCGCCGAAGCAGCCGCTGCCCGGCGTGACCGCCCCCGAGTCGAACGTCCAGGTGCCCATGAACTTGTCGGTGGGAGGAGTGGAGCTGCTGCACGCACCGGCCCAGAGACAGGCGGCCGCCAGGAGAGGCGCCAGGAAGCGACTGGCGCTCCCGAAGCCAGCAGCGGCGTCAGGGCGCCTTGCGCGGCGGCTTGCCACGCGCGAGAGCCATCTCTGCGATCCGTTCGATGAAGTCACCATAAAGATAGCCTCCTTCTTCGGCAGCCCAGGCCAGGTCCTCGCCGTCGGCGAGGTAAGGGTTGGGGTTCGCTTCTACCACGTAGATCTCGTCGTCGTGCGCCAGGCGGACGTCGATGCGTCCGTAGTCGCGTAGCCCGGCCGCCTCGTAAGTGCGCACCGCCACTTCGGCCAGGCGCGCGCGCACCTCTTTCGACAGATCCAGGGCGATCATGTTCTGAATGCCGCGGCTCTCGCGGTACTTCACGCTCCACTTGGCCTTGAACGTGGCAATGCGGCTCTCGACGTTGGGCTCGTTGCCGAACACCATCTCGATCGGCGGCAGCGCGACCGGTTTGGCGTTGCCCATCACGCCGATGTAGAGCTCGCGGCCGGCGATGAATTCCTCGACGATCGCGTCGGTCTGGAAGCGCTCGTGAATGAAGGCGACCCGCTCTTTCAGCGCGGCGTCGTCGCGCACGACCGACGCCTGCGAAATGCCGACCGACGCGTCCTCGTCGAGCGGCTTCACGATCAGCGGAAAGCGCAGGTCGCTCGGCCGCTGCGCCTCGCTGCCGAGGCGGCACACCATGAAGTGCGGGATGCGCAGCCCCTGGTACGCGAGCACCTTCTTGGTCAGCGCCTTGTCGCGCGCGAGCATCAATCCTTCCGACGATGCGCCGGTGTACGGCATGTCGAGCATCTCGAGCAGCGCCGCCACCGAGTAGTCGAGCGCCGACAGACCGCGGAAACGCTCGGCGAGATTGAACACGACGTCGACCGGCTCGGCGCGCAGGCCGGCCGCTAGCTGATCGAGGTTGTCGCGGAATCCGAACAGCCGCACCTGGTGCCCGCGCTCGTTCAGCGCGCGCGCGACGTCGAACTCGGCCTCATCGCTCGACTCGAGTTGCTTCTTCCATTCCTGCTGAACCGGCGGTTCGGCATCGGTATCGAAGAGCACGAGGACGCGTGTTTTCTTCATCGAGACCGTTAAGCTAGATAACCGATCCCGCTGCGCGCGTCCAGGGACGCGTCATTGCACCAGAATCACCCGTCGGAACAAAGTGCGCTCTTCAGCGCGAGAAGAAGCCTGCGTCAGGAGAGTGACTCTCCCCGGAAGGCGTCGCGCCACCGTCTGGAACAGCCTCGCGGTAACCGAGCAACGTCTTCTTCTGCTCGGGCGGCGTCATCTTCACCGACACCTTGCTGTCGCCGAACGTGTAGGCGCGCGTTTGCACCGACAAGAAACCTTGCGCCTTCACGATCACGTCCAGCGGGCCGCTGTCGCGCGGCCGCTCGACGACGAGCGGCTGGTGCGGCGCGATCAGCCCGAGGCGGCGGCGGCCCCAGAAGACCATCGCCTTCAACGAGGGGGGCCACACCGTGAACGTGATACGCACCTTGTCCGACGATGGCGCCGCCGGCTTCGCGCCTGGAGCCGCCGCGGCGGCCGGCGCCGCCGCGGGCTCGGCCGCCTGAATGAAGTCCCAGCCGCACAAGAACACGCCCAGCGCGAGCAATCCGGCTGCGGTGGCGAACCATCGGCTTGGTCTTTGCTTTGATCGTCATGGCTATTCCTCGCCTCCGCCACCGCCGCCGGCCTTGGCTTCGGGGCTGTCGGGCGCGGGCGGCGGCGGACCGGGATACTTCACGCCGGGCTTGGGGACGTAGCCGATGATCGGCTTCTTCTGCGTGCCCATGATGTTCCCTTCGAGCACGTTCACCGGCAGCGGCGGATCCAGGTAGTACGCGTAGCCGCGCGAGGGGATGCGCATCTCGAACACTTTCTCGCCGAGCAGGAACTGGCGCGTGAAGTTCATCGCCTGATCGCCGGCCACGTGCATCTTGCGGTGGCCGCAGGATGAACGAGTACATGCGGATCGCCAGGTGGTTCGGCAACCGGTGGCAGCCGTGCGAGAAGCCGTTCGCGCTGTAGATCGACAAGTAGTCCGACGAGCCGTGCGCGCGCACGCCGTTGTCGAAGTCGGGCTTGCCGTTCAGGCCGGGGACCACGAAGTAGCCGGCGATGATCCCGTACGCCGACAGGTAGCCGGGCCCGAGCTCGTCGTAGTTCACGACCTGCATCCAAGAGCTGTTGATGAGCTTGCCCTTGACCAGCGTGCGGATCGGCGTCGAGGGCGGCGCGATCCAGACCGGGCCCGAGACCACCTGGCGAATCACGCGCGGGCCGATGTCGGACATCTTGTAGCGGTAGTACTCGTAGCCGTCGCTGGCCTGCTCCGCGCGCCAGCCGCCGATCGTCGTGCGCCAGCGCGCGAGCGGGATCTGCTGACCTTTGTACTTCACGAACAGCGTCAGGTGCGGGTAGTGCTTGCGCGGCTGCTGCCGCCAGTGGCCGTCCGGCTCGACCGGGAAGTCGTACCAGACGTCGCCGCGATCCACGACGATCGAGAGATCCATCGCGTCCGAGTAGTACTCGGGCCGCGGCGGCAGCTTGATGGCGACGCGGAAGGATTTGAATTCGTCGGCACCGTGGCGCTTGAAGAACTCCAGCGCGGTGTCGCCGTTGGTGAGCCCCATCTGATCGAGCGTGGCCTTGGTGTACTCGTCGGCGAGATCGCGCGACGGGTGATTCGGCGTGCCCGCGGTTCCGTCCTCGACGATCGCCGCCGCCGAGACCACGCGCTCGCGCAGCGCGCGCACCAGCCCCTCGTAGTCGTTGTCGAGCAGCGGCTTGGCCAGCGCCTCGACGGTCTTCTTCCGCAGATAGTTCGACTCGTAGATCATGTGCTTCTGCTGGAAGCTGCGCACCGCCAGGCGCATGGGCTCGTCGTAGATGCCGGCCGTGTGCTTGCTCTTCGGCGTCAGGATCCCCTCGCAGGTCAGCCGCCGCTCGACCGCGGCCATCGCCGGCTTCTCGGCGGCGCGCTTCGCCAGCAGCTTGACCTTGGCAGCTTGCTGCGGCTGCTTCTCGGCCAGCTCCTCGATCGTCGCCACCTTGGCCTTGCGACGCGCGATCTCGAGCTCGGCGCGAATGCGCGCCAGTCGATGCTCCTCTCTCTCGATCGCCTCGGGCGCTACGTACGAGACGGTCTCGACCGCCTCGAGCGCGTCGGCGCTCTCCTGATCGTGGCAGGGGTGCTCGGCGTCCTGCAGGAAGCGCGCGCGCAACACCGAGATCGCCGGCGGGATGCCGTAGAGCTCGAGGTAGTTCTTCGTGCCCGGCGGCAGCGGCTCGCCGTCATCGTCCAGCTGATCGTTGGCCTCGCCGAGGAAGACGTGGCGGTAGCGGTTCTGCAGCGGCGTTCCTTCGGCCGACATCTGCGGCGCCAGGATGTACGGCGTCCAGTCGTCGCTGAGATCGAGCAGCGTGAACCCGCCCGGCTCGACGAGGCTCGCGTCGATCCAGCGCTCCTTGCCCTCGACGATCGCCAGCGCGCGCTGCGCGGGCTGCAGATCGTCACGCGGCTTGAGCGCCTCGGCCTCGCTGACCGTGCGCGCGGGCGCGCGCGGCGCCTCGGGCGACGCAGCGGGAGCGCCGGATGCCGCGGCTGCACCGGTGACGGCGTTCGGCTGATCGGCCGAACCGCTGGCCGGGGCAGCCGCTCCGTGACCGGTCGAGCCGCCGCACGCTCCGAAAACAATCGTCCATACCAAGGTGCGCCCGCGCGTCATGCGCGATTTCTGGGGGCCTGCCTGCATATGGGCGGTACCTTACCAAACGCACCGGCCAGACCTATAAATTAAGAGGCCCCGATCCGGGGCTTTAGCGCGGCGGCACCTTGACTTTGCCCGGTTTTGCCTGCATCACTCTACCGAACCATTGTCCTTGCTCCAGCGCCGCCGGCCAAAAGACGCCGCGCGCGCGACACCGAGTGTCGAGTCGTTCGTCAGTGTATCGGGCTCCAGTTGCTCTGCTGACCGTTTCTTCTCGAGGGACAGCACACAACTGAAAGGTCCGTACACCAAATGACGTCGTTCTCCGAGCTGGCTCTCATCGAGCCGATCGCGCGCGCTCTGCGCGCCGAAAACTACACGATTCCCACACCGATCCAGGCCGCGGCGATCCCGCCGCTGCTCGACGGTCGTGACCTCCTGGGCTGCGCGCAGACCGGCACCGGCAAGACTGCGGCGTTCGCGCTGCCGATCTTGCAGCGCCTCGCGTCTGACCGCCGGCCCGCTCCCCGCAAGGGCGCGCGCGTGCTGGTGCTGGCGCCGACCCGCGAGCTGGCGTTGCAGATCGGCGAGAGCTTCGCCACGTATGGGCGCCACTTGCCGCTATCGCGCACCGTCGTGTTCGGCGGCGTCGGACAGGGACCCCAAGTATCGGCGCTCGCGCGCGGCGTCGACGTACTGGTCGCCACGCCCGGCCGCCTGCTCGATCTCATGGAGCAGGGCCACGCCCAACTGTCGACTGTCGAGGTGCTGGTGCTCGACGAGGCCGACCGCATGCTCGACATGGGATTCATCCGCGACATCCGCAAGATCATCGCGAAGCTGCCGGCGCGGCGCCAGACGCTGCTGTTCTCGGCGACCATGCCGCGTGACATCGCGGTCCTGGCCGACCAGATGCTGCGCGATCCGGTCAAGGTCGAGGTCGCGGCGCCGGCGACCACCGCCGAGAAGGTCGACCAGTGGGTGCTGTTCGTCGACCGCGACAACAAGCGCCACCTGCTCGCCGAGATGCTCAAGGATCCGAAGATGTCGCGCACGCTGATCTTCACGCGCACCAAGCACGG
This sequence comes from uncultured Pseudomonadota bacterium, assembly GCA_963711305.1. Taxonomy (GTDB): domain Bacteria; phylum Myxococcota_A; class Polyangia; order Fen-1088; family Fen-1088; genus DASRQZ01. The sequence continues at coordinate 522,512 of CAVQDT010000004.1, read as the reverse complement.
CGCAAACCGCGTCACCGAGCAACTGTCGCGGCTGCAAGTCCGGGCGGCGGCGATCCACGGCAACAAATCGCAGGGCGCGCGCCAGGCGGCGCTGGAGAGCTTCCGCTCCGGCCAGACGCGCGTGCTGGTCGCCACCGACATCGCGGCGCGCGGCATCGACGTCGACGGCATCACCCACGTGGTGAACTACGAGCTGCCCAACGAGCCCGAGAGCTACGTGCACCGCATCGGCCGCACCGCGCGCGCCGGCGCGCGCGGCATCGCGCTGTCGTTCTGCGATCGCGAAGAGCGCGCCTACCTGCGCGACATCGAGCGGCTCACCAAGCAGCCGCTGCAGGTAGTGGCCGACCATCCGTATCGCGCCGCGGGCGGTGCGACGGTGGCACCGCAGCAAGACCGCCCCGAGCACGGCCAGCGCCGCGCGGCATCACCGGCCCATGCCGGTCACCGCCCGGATGGCGGACGGCCGCGCGGTCAGCGCGGATGGCGCGGCGGTGGCGGCGGCCGCCAACCCTCGCCTGCCCCGAGCCGCTGATGGCGGGCGCGGGCGAGATTGACGGCCCGAGCGCAAGCCCGGGTCCGCCACTCGCCCGCCGGACGTGACGTCGGCCTCCGCCTGATCATCACCTACAAGATGGTGAAGGCCGCTGTGCAGGCGGCGCTGGCGGCGTCGCTCCCGATCCTGCGCTGCTTCGGCGTCACCGCCGACTGGGCGGCCTACGCTTCACGGCTCGCCGAGCACGTCGCTCATCGCTGGACGGCCGTGCTGGCGCGCCGGATCGCGGCGCTGCTGACGCCGACGCCATCTCACGTTCATCACCCTCGCCCTGGCGCTGGACGCCGCGGTGAGCGCGTTCGAGGGCTGGGCGCTTCACCGCCGTTTTCGCTGGGCCCCCTGGGTGGTGGTGGTCGCGGGCAGCACGCTGATCCCGTTCGAGATCGTCGAGCTCGCGCGCCGAGCGAGGCCGAGCCGCGTCGCGATCCTCGTCGTGAACCTCGTGATCATCGGCTACCTGGCGGCGCGCGCGCGCCGCGAGCACGCCGCCGCTCACGCCGCCCGTTGACGCACGAGCTTGTCCCCGGCCTCCGGTTGAGGGATGCTCGAAGGCGCACCGGCGCCACGCCGAGCGGAGTCTGGGCGGTTCCTTGCGTCGGCGAATCAAAGAAAGGAGGCCGTCATGAGAGCGCTCGAAGGCAAACAGTTACGCGTGCGCGTCGTCGTGGGCGAATCGGATCGGTGGCATCACCGTCCTCTCCATCTGGCTCTGCTCGAGCGCCTGCGGCGCGCGGGCTGCGCCGGAACCACGGTGACGCGCGGGATCGCTGGCTTTGGTGCGCACAGCGTCGTCTACGACGCCCAGATCGCGCGTCTATCCGAAGACCTGCCGGTGGTGATCGAAGTCGTCGACAGCGAGCCTCAGGTCGAGAAGGTGAAGGCGATCCTGGACGAGATGGTCACGGAGGGCCTGGTCACGATCGAGCCGGTCACCGTGCTTCGCTACTCCGCGCGCCCGCGCGCCTGAGCCGCCCGCGCGCGCGCGTTCTGGCGCGCGCCGGCGCCGGGCTTTCGCGCGGTCCGACCTTCCTCCGGCGCGCCGGCGAGTACCACCTTGATCCCATGGGGTGCGGTCTGGCGACAGCGATCGCCGCGCGCCTGGGATCAGCGCACCAGCGCACGGCGGGTCCCGGCGAGATCAACTATGCGTTCGTCGATCCCTACTCGCTCGCGCACGCCGCGGTCGGCGTGCTGCTGGGCCTGCTGGGCCTGCGTCTCGGCCCCCTGCTGGCGATTGCCGTCGGCTGGGAAGTGGCGGAGCACGTGCTCAAGGACCTGATCCCGGCGATCTTCCCTCACCCGACGCAGGACACGCTGGCCAATTCCACCGGCGACGTTCTCTCGGCGCTCATCGGGTGGGCGATCGCGCACCGGGCGGCGGGCTCGCGCGCGCACCGGCACTCGTCGCGCGAAGCCTAGACAGCGAACGCCTAGAACAGCTCGCCCCAGGTGAGCGCGAAGTGGAGCGTCGGCTGGCAGACGACGGCGACCGCGCCCGCCGGGAGCGGCGCGCTTGCGACCACGCGCGGGGTCACCACCAGCGCGAGCGCCAGATCCTGCCCGGCCTGGACCTGGCTCGAGATCGCCGCGAACGCCGGGCTTCCCCCGTCGAGCGAGAGATGGTGCGCATCGCTGACCATCTGGCCGGGCGCGAGCGCATCGACGTTGCCGATCAGCAGATCTGTCGGTGACGCGGGCGCCTGCTCGACGACCACGCCGGCGTCGCCCCGTACTGGTCGTGGTTGGATTCTGCACGACGTAGAGCTGGATCTTCGCGAGCGCGAAGGTCAGCGTATTGGTGGGAATGGTGTAGGCGATATCGACCGATTCCAGATAGCGCACCGCTTGCCGGCCGACCGCGCTCCCGAACGACGATGGATCGCTCGCGGCCACCATTCTGCTGGATGCGCAGGTCGGCCTGGCCGAAGCACTGGCCCGCCGCCGTGTCGCAGCCGACCTGCCAGCCGCTGACGCCGCTGGGTGCCGGAACCGCCATGCACGCCGACGCGTCGCTCGCCCGAGCAGGCGAGCGGTGGGATCGTGCCCGGGGCCGCGCCGAAGTCGGCGTGCAGCGTCGTCGGAGCGAGCACGATGTCGGCACCGGCCAAGATCACAGCCGGCGGCGAACGGCGAGAAGACCAGCGCGAGCGCCGCCAGCCAGGCGCAGATCGCGCCCCGGCCCCGCGCCGCGCGCGAGGACACGCGTGGTTGCGCCATTCCTGAACCGTAAGGCTGGAATGGCGCGAGAGAAGGCGGTCTGTCTCAGCCTGGGATCTCGACGGCGACCTTGACCCACTGCGGGACGTGGTTACCCGTCGGCACCGAGTTCTGCAGCGCGCCCTGCGGCGTCGGGTTCTGATTCGGCAGCCACACCGGCGGAGAGCTCGGGTCGAGAACCGTTCTCCTGTCCGATAAGCACCGCGGCGAACCAGAGCTGCGGCTTGGTGGTCAGCGGCGCGCCGTGTTGTTCACCTGCAAGCCCGTACGGGCGCCGCGACGAGAACGCCAGCCAGTACAGCTTGGTGCCGCGGAAGGTGCCGTTGTCCGGGCTCCAGCGCGGCCACGAGTTGTCGTAGGTGGCACCTGGACCGCCGTTGGCGTTGTCGAGGCGCTGCGGCGTTGCGCCCGTCGGGGTGGTGAGCCACAACGTCGCCGACGAGTCGTCGTAGCCGTCGCAGGTCTGCGCGCCGTAGACGCCGACCTGGGGGTCGGCGGTCAGGTTGGTGTAGACGTCGGGGTCGAGCCCGCAGGCGCTCTGGTTGTAGACCACCAGCGCGTCGTCGTTGCTGATCGCCGGGTAGTACTTGGTGATGTTGTTCTCGCGCGGGACCAGAACGTGCGCGTCGTTGTTGATGCCGGTGGCGGTCGCCGAGGCGATCGCGATTTGCCCGCCCTTCTTCATGTCGCCGTTGAGGCCGGTCGGGTTGTAGTACTGCGGGACCGCGTCGGGCACCGCGAACGACGTGAAGACGAAGTACTTACCGCTCTGGCTCCAGAACGGATCGCTCTTGTACGGATCGGCGAAGCCCGCCGCGACCTCACCCTGGTTGAGCAAGCTCGCGGTCGTGCCGTGCAGAAACAACTTCGACTGGTACATGTTGACCATCACGTCGCCGTTGGGACCGAAGGTGGTATCGGTCGCGACCTTGGTGGCGCGGAACTGCTTGTAGTAGTTGATGTCCATGATGTTGGTCGCACCGCCCGACGCCGTGGCGTTGAGGACGGTCATGGTCAACGTGGTCAGATCGAGCAGCGCGAAGTCCGGGTTGGCCGAGCCGCCGATGGTCAGCGCCATGGTCTTGCCGTCGTTGGTGATGGCGTGGCAGCCGACGCACTGGGCGCCGTCGGCGGTCGCCGGCGGAGACCCGTAGAACTGCGGGGATCTCCCCCGGTCCGTCCAGACCAGCTGCGGCGCCGACACCGAGCCGTCCTTGCCGAAGGCGTAGCGCTGGATCCCGGTGCCGGTCGTGCCCGGCGAATTGTCGGCGTTGTTCGGCGGGAGGTAGCCCGGCACGATGTTCGGGGCCAGCGTCGTCCAGTAGTATAGGCCGCCCGACAGCGGCACGTTGGCCCAGGCCACGCTGACCGGCGCCGACTCGACGAGCGGCGCGCCGAGACCGGCCAGGCGCGCGGTCACCTTCACGTCCTTCTTCTCGCTGACCGCGACGAAGAGCTGCGTCAGGCTGAGCGGGAGATCGACGTAGCATCCCGAGCCCGCGGCCGCCTGGCACTGAGCGTAGTAGTTGACGTTCACGACCTGATCGACCGAGAAGTTGATGCGAGCGGCGGTCTGGCTCGCCGAGGAGCGCTGGATGTGCACCGTCAAGGGGCTGAGGTTGGGCGGGATGATCGCGTGGTTGAGCGGATACGCAATCTGCGTCGCGCCGCTGGGCGTGCCGTCGAGTGCTCCCTTGCCGGTCATATCGAAGCCCATGCCGAGGAGGTCGCCCTGGAACGTTGCGGTCAGCTGCGCCGTCGCCATGATCGTGCCGCCGCTGGTCGCGGTGATGGTGTAGATACCCGGCGCGCTGACGGTCACCATCCCGCGCGTGATGATCGTCGAGCTGAACCCGCTCGACCAGCCGACCCGGTCCGACACGTCTTCGGTGTGGCCGTCATCGAAGTGCCCGGTAGCCACGTACGGCGTGGGCGTGGAGCCCGTCAGCCCGCCGCTCTGGGCGGTCGTCAGCAGCACCGTCTGCGACGAGGGCGAAACGTCGATCGACGTGAGCCCCTTGATGGGGGGCGTCACGACCGTACCGCCGGAGCCGCCGCTGCCTGGAGGGGGCGCGTTCTTCACGCCGGCACAGCCGAAGGACAGGGTGCTCAGCGCAGCGCCAGCCAAGACCGGCAAAAAGGCCGACAAGAAGATCGGCAAAGCTAAGGTCGTTCGCCGCGGTGACTTCATAGACTCTGCTCCTACGCGAGGGTTTGTTTGCGACCAACCGCGCCGCCGGGGGGCGGTCGAAAAAGCGGTCGTTCACAAATATCGTCGGAATATATCCTCAAACCGGTCACCTGATCCGGTTTTTTCCGACCGCGCACCCGCCCGAGAACGACCGTGATCTCGCTGTCGTGCTAGCTTAATCGGCATGAGCACCGGGTACCGCAGCCGCACCTCGACGCATGGCCGCAACATGGCGGGGGCGCGCTCCCTATGGCGGGCGACCGGCATGACCGATGCCGACTTCGGCAAGCCGATCATCGCCATCGCCAACAGCTTCACCCAGTTCGTGCCTGGGCACGTTCACCTGCACGACGTCGGCCAGCGGGTCAAAACCGTGGTCGACGCCACAGGGGGCTGGGGGGTGGAGTTCAATACCATCGCGGTCGACGACGGCATCGCCATGGGACACGGGGGCATGCTCTATTCGCTGCCCAGCCGGGAGCTCATCGCCGACAGCGTCGAGTACATGGTCAACGCGCACTGCGCGGACGCGCTCGTCTGTATCTCCAACTGCGACAAGATCACGCCGGGCATGCTGCTGGCCACGCTGCGGCTCAACGTCCCGACGATCTTCGTGTCGGGCGGGCCGATGGAGGCCGGGAAGATGGTCGGGACGCACGGCCGCGACGGCAAGCCGCTGGTGCGGAAGCTCGACCTCATCGATTCGATGATCGCGTCCAGCGACGCCAAGGTCAGCGACGCGGAGCTCGGCGAGATGGAGCGGTCGGCCTGTCCGACCTGCGGGTCGTGCTCGGGCATGTTCACCGCCAACAGCATGAACTGCCTCAACGAGGCGCTCGGGCTGGCGCTGCCCGGCAACGGGACGTTGCTGGCGACGCACGCGCGGCGCTGGGAGCTGTTCGAGGCGGCGGGCAAGCGCATCGTCGAGATGGCCCGGCGCCATTACATCGAAGGCGACGACAGCGTGCTCCCGCGCAGCGTCGCCACGTTCGAGGCGTTCGAGAACTCGATCGCGCTCGACATCGCGATGGGCGGGTCGACCAACACCGTGCTGCACCTCCTGGCCATGGCGCAGGAGGCGGGCGTCGACTTCACCATGTCCGACATCGATCGTATGTCGCGGCGGGTGCCCAACATCTGCAAGGTCGCGCCATCGTCGCAGTACCACGTCGAGGACGTGCACCGCGCGGGCGGCGTGTTCACGATCCTGGGCGAGCTCGACAAGGTCGGGCTCATCCATCGCGGCGCGCGCACCGTGCACGCAGCGACCATCGGCGAGGCGATCGACGCCGAGGACATCCGCCGCCCGACGACGACCGCTGCGGCCAAGCAGCGCGCGCTGGCGGCGCCCGGCGGCGTACCGACGCGGGTCGCGTTCTCGCAGGACAAGTACTTCTCGTCGACCGACGACGATGCGGCCAAGGGCTGCATCCACGACGTGCCCCACGCCTACAGCAAGGACGGCGGGCTCGCGGTGCTCTACGGCAACATCGCCACCGAAGGCTGCATCGTGAAGACCGCGGGCGTCGACGAGTCGATCTGGAAGTTCGAGGGGCGCGCGCGCGTCTTCCATTCGCAGGAGGCGGCGTGCGACGCGATCAACGCCGACCAGGTCGTCGCCGGCGATGTGGTGGTCATCGTGTACGAGGGGCCGAAGGGCGGCCCCGGCATGCAGGAGATGCTCTACCCGACGTCGTTCTTGAAGGGCAAGGGCCTGGGCAAGGCGTGCGCGCTCGTCACCGACGGGCGCTTCAGCGGCGGCACGTCCGGGCTCAGCATCGGCCACGCCTCGCCCGAGGCGGCCGAGGGCGGCGCGATCGGCCTCATCGAGGAGGGCGACAAGATCCGCATCGACATCCCCGCGCGCAAGATCGACCTCGTGATCAGCGAGGCCGCGCTCGAGAAGCGCCGCGCGGCCATGGTCGCGCGCGGCAAGGACGCCTGGCGCCCAAACCGAGACCGGACGGTCTCGCAGGCGTTGCAGGCCTACGCGCTCATGGCGACCAGCGCCGCTCGAGGAGCCGTGCGCGACATCAGCCAGCTGCAGCCCGCCAAAGCGCCGAAGTAAACCGTCAACGATCACGTTACGATCACGGGGGCGGTCCCGTTCACGTGATCGTCAACGATCAACCCCGTACCCGTGAACGTGATCGCCCCCGTGATCGTTGACGTGCACGTGAACGGGACCGCCCCCGTGATCGTTGACGTGATCGTGAACGTCGACGTGATCGTTGACGTTGACGTGATCGTCGTTAGGAGTTGGACGCTGGCGCGGGGGCTGGTCGCACCGGGTCGGACCAGGCCGCTGGCGGCGAGGAGAAGACCGGCCAGGGCGTCGCGCGCGTCCCCGCGTACCAGTTGTTGTGGCGGCCGTCCCAGTAGACCAGCGGAAGCTCTGCGACTTCGATGTCGTCGATGGCGTTCAGGTTGATCGACACGTAGTCCCCGCCGACCTCGGCCAGGTAGCCGCGGGCGAAGCAGTGGACGCCGCAGATCTTGCAGAAGTAGCGGCGCGCGGTCTTGCCGCCCCAGGCATAGGTGGAAAGGTTGTCCGCGCCCGCCAGCAGCTGGAAGGCGGCCGGCTTGGCGATGGCGCCGGTGATGTTGGTCTTTAAGCAAATCGTGCAGTTGCAGCGCGAACCGCCCAGCCGCTCGGACAGCTCGACCTGGAAGCGCACCGCACCGCAGTGGCAGCTTCCGGGGTGGAGCCGGACGGCGGGGGCCAGGCGGGCGTCGTCGTTCGCGTGGGTCGTCTGGGTCTCGGTCGTCGTCTTCTCGGCGTTCGTCATGGGCCCCTCCTGGTCGTTGGTGTTGGCTACGGCAAAGACTCTAGGCGCCCTCTCTGACAGCCTTGTGTCAGGTATTATGAAAGCTCATGCGCCGCACCGAACGACTCTTCGCGCTGGGCGAGCACCTGCGCAGCCGCCGCACCGGCGTCACCGCCGAACAGCTGGCCCAGCGCTTCGGCGTCACCGTGCGCACCATCTACCGCGACCTGGACGCCCTGCGTGAGGCGGCGCTGCCGCTGACCGCCGAGCGCGGCCCGGGCGGCGGCTACGCGCTCGAGAAGAGCTACACGCTCCCCCCGGTGAACTTCACCGCGCGCGAGGCGGCGCTGCTGGTCGCGCTCGGCCGCTTCGCGATCGACATGCGCCTCTTGCCGTTCGCGGGCACGCTGGAGTCGGGGCTCGACAAGGTGCGCGCGGCGCTGTCGACGTCGGCGCAGCGCGAGCTGCTGACGCGCATCGCGGAGCTGTCGTTTCACGGCGTACCGGCGCTGCCCAGCAAGCGCGAGGTGCGGGCGGCGCTCGAGCGCGCCTGGTTCGAGCAGCAGCCGGTGCGCATCACCTACGTCGACAGCGGTTACATCGAGAGCAAGCGCGACATCCGCATCTTGTCGGTCGCGATGGATCGCCACGAGACGCGCATCGAGGCCACCGATCTCGAGAAGAACAAGCCGCGGCAATTTCGCCTCGACCGCATCACCCACGCGGAGGTGCTCGCCCCGAACACCGCGGCACCGCCCGGAACGCCGAACAATCGGTGAGCCGCCCGCGTCGGACGATGTCACTTGCCACCCAGGACAGGCTCAGTCTCGGGAGGCTCGATGCATACTCGCCGCAACCTTCGCATCCGTTCGTCGAGCGCACCGCGCGCTTGGTCCGCCGTCTCGTTCGCCGCGCTGGCACTGGCGTCGCTAACGTCGATCGCAGGCGTCAGTTGCACTCAAGAAGAATCGCTCGACGAAGCCACGAGGCTCGCGCGATTCGAGGCGCAGGGCCGCGACACGACCGGTGATCCGATCGGCGGCACGACGTCGGCGCTGGTCGGGACCACGCCCAGCCGCACGCGCACGATCGCGGGCATGATGTTCGACATCGGCACCGGGCCGCCCAACATGACGACGCTGACGAACCTGATCACCGGGCCGGGCACGTCGCAGCGGCACATGTACGTCGAGATCTCGTACGGCCTGCAGGATCTGCAAACCGACTTTCAGGGGCCGTACACGCTGCCGGTCCACAACTGTCTCACGATCGCCTGTTGCGGGCCGTCGTCGGACAAGACCGGCAACGGCGCGACCGTGGCGGCGGAGATCGCGGCGCTGCCCAAGACCTACGACCACTACTTCTGGCTCTACGGCACGCCGTCGCCGCAGGGATCGTCGTGCGGCACCTGGGGCGACGAGGGCCGGCCGAGCAAGCCGGCGGTCTACTCCAACTACTCGTTCGACGACATCGTCGGGTTCGCGCAGGAGCTCGGCCACAACTTCGGCATGACCCACGAGCCGACGATGACCTGCCCGGGCACGGTGCCATTCCTCGACGATCCGACTCAGTGCACGCACGTCGAGTACGGCAACGCGCTTTCCTTCATGGGCAACGGCGCCCACCACCCGTCCGCGTATCACAAGTACGCGCAGGGCTGGATCGGCAAGTGCAACGTCGTTACCGCCAGCTCCGGCACGTTCACGCTGGTGCCGCAGGAGCTGCCGTGCGACGGCGTGCAGCTGCTGCAAGTGCCCGCACCGAAGACGCGCATGGCGCCGGGGCCCGGCACCGGAGGTCAGGCGCGCCAGGGGCAGGCGCCGATGCTCAGCAACTACTACCTCGAGATGCGCGGCAAGTACGGCTTCGACGGTAACCTCACCCAACCGATGGTGCTGGTCTCGATCGGCGCGGGGTTCCCGACGCAGAACGCGGCGGCGCCCTATCTCTATCTGCTCGACCTCAAACCGGAAGCGGGCCAGGCGAATCTCCAGAACGCCGGGCTCATGACCGTCGGGCAAAGCTATACCGACCCCGCGGGCGGGCTCACCTTCACGCTCATGGCGATCGACAACACCAGCGCGACAGTCAGCGTCACCGGCGGCACTGGGACCAGCGGCCCGACCTGCGTCGACATGACACCGTTCACGGCGCCGGGCCCGGGTGCCAGCAGCTGCGGTCCGCTGGCGACGATCAGCGGCGACGGCGGCGTCACTGGACCGACCGACGCACGCCCAGGAACCGGCGGCGCGCCGGGAACGGGCGGCCGCACCGGCACCGGCGGCACCGGCGCAGGCGCCGGCGGTCTCGCGGGAGGAACCGGCGGCGTGACCGGCGCGGGCGGCAACGCCAGCGGCGCGGGCGGCGCGGCGACGGGCAGCGGCGGCTCGAACGGCGCGGCGGGTGCCAAAGGTGGCGACCAGACTGGCGCCAGCGGCGGCTGCTCCTGCGATAGCGCGGGCACGACCGGCACGTTTGCGCGCGGGCTCGATCTCGCGGCGGTGGCGCTGATCTCGATCGGTCTCGTCTTGCGCCGGCGGTCGCGGCGTGGGCAGACCTGATCGCGCGCAGCGACCGGGCGGGATGCCCCGGCGGGGATGGAGGCGCGGTGCGCCGGCGGTCCTCGCCGGCGCGCTCGCGATGGCGGGACTCGCGCCACGCGACGCGCGCGCGAACGGCGCCTTCCCCGACTCGCAGAGCGTGCTGACGCCGAGCGCGCGGCCGAACGAGATCTCGCTGGTCACCAACTTCGGCGTGGTGGCGTCGCGCGACGGCGGCCACACCTGGCTCTGGTCGTGCGAGCAGGACACCAACGCCCTCGGCTACCTCTACCAGTACAACGCCGCGCCCCAGAACCGGCTGTTCGCGGTCGCCAACCAGAACCTGGTCTTCTCCGATGACGCCACCTGTGGCTGGTCGATCGCCAAGGGCATGATCGCCGGGCTCGGCGCCACCGACTTCTTCCCCGACCCGAACGACGCCACCCGCGTGCTGGCGCTGGCCTTCGACTACGCGTCCTCGACGTACGTGGTGCTGCAATCGAACGACGCCGGCACCACCTTCACGTCGAAGCTCTACACCAGCGACGCCAAGGCGACCATGACCGGCATCGAGATCGCGCGCTCGGATCCGAAGACGATCTACGTGACGCTGACCGCGGCCACGACCAATGCGCCGATGCTCGGACGCTCGTCCGACGGCGGAGCCACCTGGAAGCTCACGGATCTGACGAGCGTGCTGGGCGCGGGCGCGCCGAGCATCATCGCGGTCGATCCGACCAATGCGCAGTCGGTGCTGCTCTTGTTCAAGGGCACCAAGCAGTCGCTGGCGGTGACCCAGGACGGCGGGCAGACGGTGACGGCGTCGATGACCACCAGCGGCTACTTCACGTCAGCGACGCGGACCGGAAGTGGCGCGATTCTCGTCGCCGGCGTCGACGCGTCGACCAACCCGGTGCTGTACCGGTCGACCGACCACGGGGCGACCTTCCAGACCGTCGGGACCCAGCCGCCGCACATCCGCGCAATGTCGGCGCGCGGAAACCGGATCTACGCCGCCGCCGACAACTTCAGCGACGGCTTCGCGCTGGGCGTGTCGACCGACGACGGCGCGACCTGGCAGTCGGTGCTGTCGTACGACCACGTCGCGGCGATCCTCGGCTGCGTGAAGCAAGCCTGCCAGACGAATTGCGCGGCCCAGGTCATGGTCGGCCTGTGGGACATGAGCGTCTGCGCGGCGGATCCGCCGCCGATGAGCGACGGCGGTGCTTCGGCCGCGGATGCCGCGACGGGAAGCGGAGGCGCGGGCGCGGCCGGCGGCCAGGGCGGCCATACCAAGGCGTCGTCGGGGTGCGAGATTGCGGGCGGCGGCGCTGGCGGCTGGCTGCTCTCGAGCGGTGGGCTGGCGCTGCTCGGTCTTTGGCTCGCGCGCCGGCGGCGGTAGTCTTTTCCGGTCCCCTCGCCCCGTCTGCGGGAGGGTTAGGGAGAGGGGCAGACCTTGCGAGCCGCGGCGACCGCCGGCCCCAGCCGGCCCCTCTCCCTAACCCTCTCCCCGCAGACGGGGCGAGGGGATCGGAAGATTCGGAAATGGGACCGGCGCTCACCGCGGCCAGATCTGCGCGTAGGCGGGGCGTCGCTGCGCGAGATAGATCGCAAGCGCGCCCAGGAACGCCGCCGCCCCTGCAATCAGCAGCACCGTGAACGTCCCCCCATGCCATGTCACGTAGGCGCGCGACGCGAACAGCAAGAGCTCGAACGCGAGCGCCCCACCCGCCAGCCCGGCCCACCAGGCCAGCGATCGCTGACGGTGCGGGTCGAGCGCACGCAGACGCTCCCAGAGCAGCTCTTCCTGCCGCACGTAGGTGACGATCACCGGGATCAGCTCCAGCGTCAGGAACGCCGATGTCATCAGGCCGCCGACCATCGGCGCGGCGATCCGCTCATGACGTCGGCGCCCGAGCTCTGCGCCCACAGCAATGGCACGAGGCCGATCAGCATCGTCGACACCGTCATCAGCTTGGGCCGCACGCGCAGCACGGTGCCCTCCATGTGCGCGGCGATGATGTCGTCGAGATCGTGGATGCGTCCCTCGGCGCGGCGCCGTTCGAACGCCTGGTCGATGTAGACGATCATCACGATGCCGGTCTGCGCCGCCAGCCCGATGAGCGCGATGATCCCGACCCAGACCGCCGTCGACAGCCGGTAGTCGAGCAGCCAGAGCAGCCAGACGCTGCCGACCAGCGCGAACGGGATCGAGAGCAGCACGATGAGCACCTCGGTCGACGTTCCGGAAGTGGAGGATCAGAGCAGCACGATGACGATCAGCAGCGTCAGCGGCACGACCAGCTTCATGCGCGCCACCATCTCCTGCGAGCTGCTCGTACTGGCCCGTCCACTTGAGGTACGAGCCCGGCCGGGAGCGCCAGCTCGCCGCGTCGCGCGCGCGCGCGACCACCTCCTTGGCCTCGTCGACGTAGCCGCCGATGTCGCGCGCGCCCTCATCGACGTCGACGTAGACGTAGCCGACCAGCAGGCCCGCCTCGTCGCGGATCATCGGCGGCCCCCCGGCGATGCGCACCTCGCAAAGCTCGCCCAGCGGCACGAATCCGCCGGAGGCGACCGGCACCAGGATGCGCCGGATCTCGTCGGCGTCGCCGCGCGCGTCCTGCGGATAGCGCACGTTGATCGTGAAGCGATTGCGCCCCTCGATGGTGGTGCCGATCGGCAAGCCGCCGATCGCTCCCTCGATCACCTCGCTCGACGTCGGCGACCCGCAGGCCCGTAGCGCGCCAGCGCCTCGCGCTCGCGGCACGATGTCCAGGTAGAGGCCGCCCAGGTTGCGCTCGTAGAGCACGCTGCGCGTGCCGCGGATCGGCGCCAGCACGTGCTCGAGCGCGACGCCGACCCGTTCGATCTCCTTGAGATCCGAGCCGAAGACCTTCACGCCCACCGGCGTGCGCACGCCGGTCGACAGCATGTCGACGCGGGTCTTGATCGGCATGGTCCAGGCGTTGGTCCAGCCGGGGAACTGCATGCGCTGGTTCATCTCCGTGGTCAGCTCGTCCCAGCGTGAGCGGGCCGCTCGTCGGGCCAGATCCGGCGCAGCAGCGCCGGCCAGGAGCCGGCGGCGCGAACGACGAATACCAGCGAGCGCGTGGAACGCGCCTCCAGGTCGTCGCGCGGGCGCAGGCGCACCGTGGTTTCGACCATGGTGATCGGCGCTGGATCGGTCGCGCGACTCCGCGCGCCCGACCTTGCCGAAGACGGTGTCGACCTCGGGGAACGTGCGCAGGATGCGGTCCTGCCGCTGCAACTGGCGTTTGGCCTCCTCGATCGAGATGTTGGGCAGCGTGATCGGCATGTAGAGCAGGTCGCCCTCGTCGAGCGGCGGCATGAACTCGTGCCCCAGCTTGCCCGCGAGCACGCCCGCCGACGCGAGCGCGCACAGACCGATGGCCAGCGTCGACTTGGGCCGCCGCAGCGCCACGTAGACGAACGGCTCGTAGACGCCGGATGATGAGCGCGCGACAGTGGATGCCGGCTCTCCGGCCGGATCTTCCCGCGAATCAGCACGTCGCGCAGCGCCGGCGCGAAGGTGATCGACAGCACCGCGGAGATCAGCATCACGAACGTCTTGGTGAACGCCAGCGGCCGGAACAGGCGCCCGGCCTGGCCGGTGAGCGTGAAGACCGGCAGGAACGCCACCGCGATGATCAGCAGCGAGAAGAAGATCGCGGGCGTGACCTCCTTGGCGGCGTCCGCGAGCAGCGCGTGCCGTTCGGCGCCGCTGGCGTTCGGCGCGTGCTCGAGCCGCTTGTGCGCCGCCTCGATCATCACGATCTCGGCGTCGACGGTGGCGCCGATCGCGATGGCGATGCCGCCCAGGCTCATGATGGTCGACGGAATGTCGAGCAGCGCCATGGGGATGAACGACAGCGCCACGCTGATCGGCAGCGACAGGATCGGCAGCAGCGAGCTGCGGATGTGCAACAGGAACAGGATGATCACCAGGCTGACCGTGATCCCCTCCTCGATCAGCGCATGCTTCAGCGTGTCGATCGAGCGGCCGATGAGGGCCGAGCGGTCGTAGGCGATCTCCAGCTCGACCCCCGCGGGGAACGAGCGGCCGCAGCTCCTCGATCTTCTTCTTCACGCGCTCGATCACGTCCAGCGCGTTCTCGTCGTAGCGCATGACGACGATGGCGCCGACCGCCTCGCCCTCGCCGTTCCACTCGAGCAGGCCGCGCCGGATGTCGGGACCGAAGCGCACCTGGCCGACGTCGCGCACCAGCACCGGCGCCGCGCCGCCCGCTGCCGCGCGCACCGCGACGTTCTCGATGGCGGCGAGGTCTGGTCACGTAGCCCCGCCCGCGCACGTAGTACTCGCGCCCGGACAGCTCGAGGATCCGCCCGCCCACGTCGTTGTTCGACGCGCGGATCGCGTCGCTCACGTCGCGGATCGAGAGGCCATAGGCGCGCAGCCGCGTCGGGATCGACGGTGACCTGATACTGCTTCTGGTAGCCGCCCACGCTGGCGACCTCGGCGACGCCGGGCACGCTGCCGAGCGCGTAGCGCAGCGTGAAGTCCTGGAACGTGCGCAGCTCGTCGAGGCCGTGCTGTGCCGCTCTTGTCGACCAGCGCGTACTGGAAGACCCAGCCGATGCCGGTGGCGTCCGGGCCCAGCACGGGCGCCGTCCCTTCGGGCAGGCTGCCGCGCAAGCCGTTCAGGTACTCGAGCACGCGGCTGCGCGCCCAGTAGATGTCGGTGCCGTCCTTGAAGACGACGTAGACGAACGACATGCCGAACATCGAATAGCCGCGCACGTCGGCGACGTTGGGCGTCGCGATCAGCTTCGAGACGATCGGATAGGTGACCTGATCCTCGATCAGCGTCGGGCTGCGCCCCATCCACTCGGTGAACACCATGACCTGCGGCTCGGAGAGGTCGGGGATCGCGTCGAGCTTCAGGTTGCGAATCGCGATCGCCGACGCCGGCCAGCGCCACTGCGACGCCGGCCAGCACCAGCGCGCGGCGCCGCGCGCAGAATTCGATGATCCGCTCGACGAGGCCGCCTTTCCTGACCTCCGCGTTGCTCTTGGCCTCCGCTTCGCTCATGGCGCGCCCTCGATCGCCGCGCGCAGCCGGCTCTCCGAGTCGATGAGGAAGTTGGCGGTGGTGACCACCAGTCTCGCCTTCGGTGACGCCGTCGAGGATCTCGACGTAGCCGGCGCCGCGCGCGCCGAGCCTCACATGGCGCGGCTCGAAGCGACCTCCCGCCTTCGCCACGAACAGATACTGCGCGTCGCCGGTGTCGACGACCGCCTCTGCCGGAACCGCCAGCCCCAGCCCGCCCGGCAGCTCCAGGTGCATGGTCCCGAACATGCCCGGCCGCAGGTCGCCGCCGCGGTTTGCGACCTCCACGCGCACGCGCATGGTGCGGGTCTCGGCGCTCACCGACGGATAGAGGAACTGCACGCGCCCGGAGACGGCGCGTCCGGGCAGCCCGGTGAGCTCGATGCGAGCTGCCTGGCCGACGCGCACCCGCGCCATGTCGTGCTCGTAGACCTCCGCGATGAACCAGACCGTCGACAGATCCGCGATCGCAAAGAGCTCGCTGCCGGGTTGCACGTAGCCGCCGGCGACCGCGCCGCGCCGGATCACGGTGCCGTTCACCGGCGAGCGGACCGTCACCGCCCGCTGCGCCTGGCCGGTGCGCGCGATCTCGTCGATCTCCTGAGACGCCACGCCCAGCAGGTCGAGCCGCTTTCTCGCGTCGTCGGCCATGCCGCTGGTCAGGCTCTCGTGCGCGTGCCCGGGCGAGGCCGCGCTGCCCACGGGCGGCGCGGTCGCCGACCAGCGGCGCGCGGTCAGGAACTCCTGCTCGGCGCTGAGCACGTCGGGGCTGTAGACCGTCGCCAGCGGTTGGCCCTTGGTCACGCGGCGCCCGGTCTCGGGGACGAACAGGTCCTGGATCCAGCCGGCGAAGCGCGTGGTGATTGCCGCCAGCCCGCGCTCGTTCTCGGCAACGACGCCCGCGGCGGCCAACTCGCCGCCCAGGCGGCGCCGCACGACCGGCGCGGTCTTGATGCCCGCGAGCTGGACGCGTTCGGGCGAAAGGTCGATCGGCGTCAAACCGGCGGGCGCCGACGCCTGGCGCCCCTTGCCGGCGCCATTGTTGCCGCTCCCGACCTCGAAGGGGACCAGGGTCATGCCACAGATCGGACATTCGCCCGGTCGATCCCGGATGATCTGAGAGTGCATGGGGCAGCGATAGCGCGTCTGATGCTCGGCCTCGTGTGCGGCGGACGCGCTCCCGCCCGTTGCAGAGTGACCGGACCGGCCATACACGTGCACGACCGAAGCGACGGCAACCGCTGCCATCAGGGCCACCAGCCCCCAGCGAACCACCGAGGCCGCCGCCGTGCCCGCGGGCGGGCCGCTGCGTTCCGAGCTGCTCACGACGCATCCCCCGGGTCGATGCCCGCCGCGCGCTGGTAGTCGGCGCGGCTCGCGTCCAGCCGCGCGAGCGCGCGCGTGCGTTCCAGCCGTACCTGCAAGTACGAACGCTCGGCTTCCAGCAACGCGAGCGCGCTGCCCTGCCCCGCCTCGTAGGCGGCCTCGGCCGAGTCGAAGCTGCGCCGCGCGAGCGGCAGCAGGTCGCCGTCGATGATGCGCACGGCCTGCGCAGCCGCGTCGACGCGTACGCGCGCGTCGCGCACCTCGAAGCGGGCCTGGTTGCGCTGAGCCTCCAACGCGAAGCGCTCAGCCGCCAGCGCATGCTCGGCCTCGGCGATCTCGTCGCGGTGGCGTCCGTTCAGCCAGGGCAGGTTGATCATCACCATCGCGCCGTAGGCGCTGGACTCGGTCTGCGGCAAGTACCAGTAGTCCGCCCCCACCGTGACCGCCGGCCAACGCGCCGAACGCTGCGCCACCTCGAGCGCCGCCTCCTCGCGCTGGATCATGCGCGCGGCGCTGGCGATCTCCGGCCGGCGCTCGTCAGCCTCGGCGGGCGCGGCCGCGGGGCTCGGCCCCGGACCCGGGAGGCGGATCGCCTCTTCCGGCGGTGGGCCGAGCGGCGCCTCGGGCGCGCGGCCCATCAGCATGTTCAACTGCGCGCGGCTCGACTGGCGTTCCTGCTCCAGGTTCGCGACGTCGGTGTGCAGCTGAGACAGCTCCACGGTCAGCCGCAGCAGATCCTGCTGCGAGACGTGACCAGTCTGGTAGTGACCGCGCGACATGTCGACGATGTGCGCGAGAAGACCGACGTGCTCCAGGTGCACGCGGTACTCGACGTCGGCCCGCCAGTACTGGCCGTAGGCACGACGCACGTCGGCCGCCACGTCGCGGTCCCGAGCGCGCAGCGACTCACTCAGCACTGCCGTGTCCTGGTCGGCCATTCGCCCGCGCGCCTCCCGCGTGCCGTAGGGCGGGAAGGACTGGCGCAATCCCACCATCAACATCCCGGCCCGATCGAGCGACAGCGGCGCCGAAAGCGGAACCTGCCACTGCTCGTACTTGAGCTCGGTGTCGGGGAGGCGACCCTCGGCGGAAGCTCGCGCATGCGCCGCCAGCGCGCGCGCGCGCACCGCCAGAAGCTCGGGGTTGTGCGCGCGTGCCAGGCGCACCATCGGCGCGAGCCGCGCCTCGCGCGCCACGGACGCCTCGTCGGCCGCGGCCCGAGCTGGATCATCTCCCTCAGGCGCAGCGGCGGCCAGGCGAGCCCCGCCGAACGTGAGGACGGCGGCGCCGGCCATCAAGCCAATCATTCTCGATCGATCCATCGTGTCTCGCTCCCGTCATGCTCAGGTGCTCGGGAACCGACCAGCGGTCCCCGGATCTCATCGGTTCACGTTTCGGGCCAAACGCGAATCAGATGAGGAGCGAGCGCTTGACGAGCCGGAGGGGCGGCAGCGGAACGATGTCGGGGCGCGCCGCACGCACGAAATTCACGAGCGACGGCGGCAACGGAGCCGGATCCAGGTTACCAACGGCGGCGGTGACGACGGCGCCGGCCTCGTGGGCCGGTGCCACCGGCGCCTCGGCGGGGGGATGCGCGAACGAGACGGTCTCGCGCAGGCAGCAGTCGATGGCGGCCACGGTTGACTGCGTCGCTGCTGCGTCGCCGTCCGCCGGCGCCGCCTCGTCGGGACAGCACGGATCGGCGGACACGGCCCCGGTCAACTGACAGCGAAACCAGCTCGCCCGGCCGCCGGAGGCGCAGACCAGCACCAGCGGCAAGAGCACCGCCAGCGCGAGTAGCCTCCGCCTGCCGTCGAGCTGCATCTCGAACTCAGGATGCTGGGCGCGCACCAGGGTGTCAAGGCGTCGGCCGCGAAAGGCTGCAACCGCACATCGACCGCGCAAATCCTGCTCGGCTCTCGCGAAATTTGCGAGAAAACGCGGTGGACCGGCAGGAGCGCAGGCAGGATATAAGACCACCCGATGAAACCCTGGCAGACGCTCGAACGCGTCGAGACGCCCGAGGGGCGGCTGGAGCTGCGCCAGCGCGGTGAGCGCGACTTCCTGATCACCGTCGGCGGGCGCGTGCTCATGACTAGCACCGCGCACCGCTCCGAGGACGACCTCGCGAAGCTGGCGTGCGCCGCGATGGTGCGACGCCCGCGGCCACGCGTGCTGATCGGCGGCCTCGGCATGGGCTACACCCTGCGCGCCGCGCTCGACCAGCTGCCGCCGGGCGCCGAGGTCACCGTCGTCGATCTGAATCCGGCCGTCGTCGAATGGTGCCGGGGCCCGCTGGCGCCGCTCAACGACAACGCGGTCGCCGACCGTCGCGTGCGCATCGAGATCGGCGACGTCGCGGGCGCGATCGCCGGCGCGCGGCGCGGCGAGCACGATGCGATCCTCCTCGATCTCTACGAAGGTCCGCGCCCCCTGCCCGCCCACGTGCGCGACCCGCTGTACGGTGCGCCCGCCGTCGCCAGCGCCTTTGTCGGCGCTGCGCGCGGGCGGCGTGCTCGCGGTCTGGGCCGAGGAGCCGGATCGCGGCTATCCGCTGCGCCTTCGCGACGCTGGGTTCACGGTCGACGTGCACGAGAGCGGTGGCCGCGGCGGCCGAGCCCATGTCGTCTACGTAGGTATTCGCCCCGAGAAGAGTGGTTAAGTTGTGTGTGGAGGGTGGCGCCGGCCCGGCGCTCTCACCCACCGGTCGATCGCGGGAAAGGAGGGCCGCCAATGACCCCGCGCATCTTCGTCACGATGATCGGCGCCTGGCTGCTGGTCTCGGGGTTTGCCTGGCCGCATTCACGCGTCGAAGTGTCGAACCTGATCCTCGTCGGCGTCCTCGCGCCGCTCTTCAGCTGGCTCTCGACGGCGCGCGACTGGGCACGCTACGTCAGCGCAGCGGCAGGAGTGTGGCTGATCCTGACCACGCTTCGCTTCGGTTCCGCTACCCACATCACCATTGTCCACAACCTCATCATGGGCGCGTCGATCTTCGTCGCGAGCCTGGTGGCGACCGGCTCGACCGACTACCGGCACGAGCGTGAGCTCTATGGACGCGTCTGATCTCGCGCGAGCGGCGACGGCGCCCCGCCGACCAGCCCCTTCACGGCAACCAGCACCTCTCGCGCGTGCCCGGCCGGGTGCACCGGATCGAACACCTGGCGCACGACCCCATCGCCATCGAGCACGAACGTGATGCGCTGGTAGAAGCCCAGCGTCGCCTTCACACCGAAAGCACGCGCCATCGTCTGATCGGGATCGGCCAGCAACGGAAACGGCAGCCCCTCCTTGGTGCAGAAGTCCTCGTGCGACGCCACGTCGTCGTTGGAGACGCCGAGGACTTCGACGCCGAGCTCCTTGAACTCCGGGTAGCCGACCCGGAACTCGTGGGCCTCGATGGTGCAGCCCGACGTCCGATCCTTGGGATAGAAATAGACGACCAGCGGGTGGCCGCGATACTGCGAGAGCGCGACGGAGCTGCCGTCCTGCTTGCGCGCCGCGACTTCAGGGACGCGCTCGCCGGGCGACAGGTGCTGGCGCCGTGCCAGCACACGCGCGCAACCGCCCGAGACCCCCAGCGCGCTGGCGACCGCGATCAATGCGAGCGATACGGGCAAAAACAGGCCATTGCGCATGTCCGACCAGTCTAACCCACATCTATCTCCCCATCTCACATCGGCCGGCCGGCCCGGCGCGTCGGCGGCGGCACAGGAAACCATTCCGGGCTGGCCGGTAGTCATGCGACAATTTTCGTATGGGGGAGACCGTCGGATTGTTTCTGACCGGGCTCAACGACTACCAGGAGCGCCTGAAGGAGGATGCCCTCAAGCGCGCGAAGCACCTCGGCTTCGAGCTGGATGTCCACCTGGCCGACAACGACGCCCACCGCCAGATCAATCAGATCAAGACGGCGATCGAACGGCGCGCCGTCACGCGAACCACCGCGATCATGGTCCACCCTGTCACCGATCACGCGCTCGCCGCGGCGGGCCGCTCGGCGGTGATCGCCGGGCTCGATTGGGTGCTGCTGAATCGCTCCGCTGACTACCTCGATTCATTGCGCCAGGAGTTTCCGCGCCAGGTGATCTTCACCGTGCTGCCCGACCAGATGGAGATCGGGCGCATCCAGGGCTACCAGGTGCGCGCGCTCGCCGCCCCGGGCGAACGCGTCCTGTGCATCACCGGGCGCGCCGACACCTGGTCGGCCGGCCTGCGGCTCGCGGGGCTCAAGGAGATCGCCGGCGGCGTCAACCCGATCACCGACGTCGACGGCAGCTGGACCAGCGAGGGAGCGCGCCGCGCGGTCGACGAATGGCTCGAGACGGAGGGGCGCACGGGTTCCATCGGCGCCTTCGTCGCGCAGAACGACGATATGGCGCTGGGCACGCGCCAGGCGCTGCGCGACGCGATCGCGCGCTGGTCGTTGCCGCTGGGCGCGGTACCGATCGTCGGCTGCGACGGCTCGCCGCGCTTTGGCCAGCGCCTGGTGCGCGAGCAGCGTATCGCCTGTACGGTCGCCGTGTCGTCGTCGTCGGGACCCGCGCTCGACTGGCTGCACCGCGCGCGGACCGGCAGCGAAACGCCGCCGACCCAGGTCGTCCTGCCGGTCACGTCGTTCCCGGCGATAGAAGAGCTGGGCCGGCGGGCCGGCTGAAGCTCACGGTTTTCGGCCGAGCTCCGGATTGAGCACGATCGCCGTTGACGAGATATCGGCGTCGCCGAGGCCCTGCGCGCGCGCCGTCTGATAGACCTCTCGGATCGCGGCGGTGGCCGGCATGGGCACCTTCTTCTCGTGCGCCGTCGCCAGCGCCAGCGTCAGGTCCTTGTGCATGAGATCGACGCTGAAGTGCGTGGAAAAATCGCGCTCAACCAGCGCCTTGACCTTGAAGTCCCAATACGGTGACGCGAAGCCCGAGGCCTGGATCACCTCGAGCATCTTCGATAGCGGGATCTCGGACTTTGCCAGCAGCGCCGCGCCCTCGGACAGCGCCTCGAGCATGTGCGCGATCATCACGTTGCCGACCAGCTTGACCTGGGTCGCCTGACCCAGCGAACCGACGTAGATCGCTTTCGCGGCAACCGCTTTCAATACCGGCTGCAGCTCGTCGAAGAGCGCGCGCTCGCCCCCGCACATCAGCAGCAGCGTGCCGGCCTGCGCGCCGTTCTTCGAGCCGGTCATCGGCGACTCGAGCAGCGCGCCGCCGCGCGCGGCGATCGCCGCGCCAAGGCTGCGGATCAGGTCGGGGAACATCGTCGAGAAATCGACCACGCGCGTGCCCTTGGCCAGCGCGGGCACGAAGCCCTGCGCGCCGTACGCGGTCTCTTCCATCGCCGGCGGATCGGCGACGCAGGTGCAGATGAGCTCGATGCCCGGCACCTCGGCCATCGCGCGCGGCGACGCCGACCACTGCGCGCCCGCGTCGAGCAGCGCCTTCGCGCGCTCGCGCGTGCGGTTGTGAACCCACAGCTCGTGGCCCTTGGCGCGAAAGTTCGCCGCCATGCGACTGCCCATGATTCCAAGACCGATGAATCCGATTCGCATCGTTGCCTCCTGATTCGACGCGACTCTAACCGACCCGGCGCGGATCGGGTACGCTCGCGTTCGCCTGGTGAACGACGGTGTGCCTGCAGGATTGACCCGACGCGGTCCCAGCCGCCGCGAGCTGCTTGGCGGCGCCGGCGCGCTCGCGCTGGCCGCGTGCACGCGTCCGGTGGGCGCGCCCCAGCTCGCGCTGGCGCGCCGGTTCGAAGAGCCCGTCGTCGTCGACATCCACTGCCACGACTTCAATGCGTCCGACCTGCCGATCACCGGCTTCATCGCGCGCACGATTCCCGGCCTGACCGAGATCACGCGCGGCCTGACACCGATCCCCGAACAGATCTTGCGGCGGGTGGTCGGCACGATCCACGGCTGGCTCAACGCCGAGGCGCCCAGCGCCGACGCGGAGGTGCCCGAGTTGCGCGCAGCGCTCGCGAACGGCGGCGTGATCGGGCCGGCGCCGCCCTTGCCGCTGCCGCGCGCGGTCTTCGACCGGCTGGCGACGCAGATCGGCGGCTTGCTCGGCATCGATCCAGCGGCGCTGGGCGAGGGCTTCTTTCAGCTGGCCGAGACGCTGCACCTGGTGAGCCACCCGCGCGCCCGCATCGCCGCGACCCTGGCGACGATCTACCCGACGGTGTCGCTGTTCGCGCCGCTGCTGGTCGACTACGACGCCTGGACCGACGACCGCGCGGCGAGCTCGCTCGCATCGCAGGTCCCGGCCAACGAGCTCGTCGCCCGGCTGTCGATGCGCGGGTGCATCGGGCGCCCCGGCGCGCGCCTGCACCCGTTCATCGCGTTCGATCCGTTGCGCAACGGCGGCCTGGCGATCGTGCAGCAGGCGGTGCTGCGGTCGGGGTTCATCGGCGTGAAGATGTATCCGCCGGTCGGCTTCCTGCCGATCGGAAACGCGGACTTCGGCGGCGATCGCGCGCGTGGGCAAGCGCTGGATGCGGCGTTGCGCGGGCTCTACGCGCTCTGCCAGGCCGAAGAGATCCCGATCACCGCGCACGCGAGCCCGGGCAACGAGTTCGCGTCCGGCTACGGCGAGATGGCGGCGCCGGCGCGCTGGGCCCCGGTGCTGCGCGAGTTCCCGAACCTGCGTCTCAACTTCGGCCACTTCGGCCACGAGACCGGCGCCGGCGGCGCCGAGGGCATCGACGCACGCGACGCCTGGATGCGCCAGGCCGCCGAGCTCATCGAGACCTACCCGCACGTCTACGCCGATCTCTCGAGCTCGCCGCTGATCTACGACGCGGCCTACGCGGCGCGCTTCAGCGCTCACCTCACGGCGCTGTGCGCGCACTTCCGGCGACTGCCGTCGCGCCTGATGTACGGCAGCGACTGGTGGCTCAACCGGTTCGACGCACGCGGCGAGACCGCCGTCGACGCGTTCCAGCGGTTCCTCGGCGAGTGTCTCGGACCGGCGCGCGACGCGATCATGGGTCGCAACGCACTCCGTTTCCTCGGATTCCTCGACGAGGACGATCGCCTGGCGGTCGCGAATCGCAGCCAGCAACGGCTGCGCGCGTTCTACGGCGACCAGCCGTTGCCGCCGTGGCTCGGCTGAGCGCGCAGACAACCCTTACTGGCAGCCGATGCGCTGCGTGCCGATCGCGATGTCGTCGTACCAGAGATCCAGCGTCGCCGCGCCGGCGTCGGGATCGTCGGAGAAGCCGGCGTACTTCTCGAACCCGAAGCGCAGAGCATCATAGGTGTCGAGCATGATGTTGGTCGGATGCATGTCGGGCACCTCGGTGCCGTTCGCCCACACGTCGAGCGTGGTCGACGCCGGATCGAACGACATCTCGAAGCAGGTCCAGGCGCCGGCGGGAAACACCACGCCCGGCTTGCCGTCGTTGTAAAAGTTCTGGTTCGAGAGATAGCCGTGCGAGTCGCCGGCGACGGTCATCATCAACATGTGCTGCTGTTCACCGACGCGCACGGCGTTGCCCTGGCCGGCGTTGGCGAAGACGTCGGCGGTCATGAACGTGTTGTGCCCGCCAGTCATCCCGCTCGCGAGGCGCACGAAGAAGCGCACGAAGAACTTGCCGCCGGACACGGGCAGCGTCGCCGGATCGTGAAAGACCAGGAACGTCTGGAACGAGTTGCTGGTCGGCACGAAGTGCACCGATCGCGAGCCGCTGTGCGCGGGCGCCGATGCCGTCGCGGTGTCGATGGAGATCGCGCCGGTGGCGGCCTGGGTGGTCCAGCGCGTGCCCGCCGGCGCGCTGCCGGTCGGCCACGACTCGAAGTCGTCGCAGAACAGCAGCCCCGCGCGCGCCGAGCAGGGGTTGCCGATCGCGCCGCCGGCGCCGGTGGCGCCCGATGCGCCGCCCGACGAGCCCGCGTCGGCGACCACGCCGCCGCCGCCGGTCGCCCCACCCGCGCCGCGCCCGCCGGCCGCCGTCCCGGCCTGGCCACCTTCGCTGCCGGGTGACCCGCCGGAGCCGGCGTGCGATTCAGACGATACGCAACCGCCGGCGACGAACGCCAGCGCCGGGATTCCCAACAAAATGGATCTCATGATTGCTCGGCGACGACCGGAATCACATCCGCGGCAGCGGGATGTACCCGCGATGCACGAAGCGCCATTCCAGGTAGTCGTTGTCGCGCAACCCTAGCGCAAAGAAGACACCGTCGGAAAGATCGATCCCGGCGCGATTCACCGGCTTGCGATAGGCGCCCTGCCCGCGCTCCGCCGCTGGCCGCGTGCCGGTCTCCCAGTAGGCGTCGTCGGTGTTCCACGGTCCGACGTCCAGCACCGGAACGACCGCGACCCGATCGCGGTAGCGGACCTCGACGTCGCGGTGCAACGCCGACCGGTGCGGTAGCGCCACGAACATCGCGCCGTCGCGGATCAC
Organism: uncultured Pseudomonadota bacterium; assembly: GCA_963711305.1. Taxonomy (GTDB): domain Bacteria; phylum Myxococcota_A; class Polyangia; order Fen-1088; family Fen-1088; genus DASRQZ01. The sequence continues at coordinate 497,415 of CAVQDT010000004.1, read as the reverse complement.
GTCACCGCACGCGAGCTTGTGCCCGATCAGCCCCTCGCGCGTCGCGTACACGCGCTGCCAGGGCCCCGGACGCATCGCCTCGCGTACGACCAGGGTCGTGACCACCGCCAGCACGGCAGCGAGCCCGATGAGACGCAGGCGCTCAGGGTCGCGCCAGCGCCCGCTACTGCGAGGACGCCCCACCCTTATCGAATAGCGGGCACGCGCCCCCGAGGCAAGTTTGCGCCGCGGAACGTCGCGCGTCAGACGACGGCCGCCGCCCGTATCGGCTCGCCGACGATCTCGGGCGCTGCGGCGTGGCGGATCACCGGCTCGACGACGCGGATCTGCGCCGCGCGCCGCGCCGCCTCGAGCAGCACGATCTGGCTGCGCACGGGCGGCTCGGTGGTGGGCACGCGCATGTAGCTGCCGTCGGCGTTCAGGCGGTGCGCCTTGACGTTGTCCTGCAGCTGCGATCGCGAGCACCTCGTCGAGCAGGCGCGCGCGCAGCTCGGGCGCCTCGACGGGGAACATCACCTCGATGCGCCGGATGAAGTTGCGCGGCATCCAGTCGGCCGACGACAGGTAGACCTCGGCGCGATCGCCGGCGCCGAAGGCGAAGACGCGGCTGTGCTCGAGGAAGCGGTCGACGATGCTGGTGACGCGGATGCGCTCGGAGACGCCCGGCACCCCGGGACGCAGGCAGCAGATCCCGCGCACGAGGAGGTCGATCTCGACGCCGGCCTGGCTGGCGGCGTAGAGCGCGCGGATCACCACCGGGTCGACCAGCGCGTTCATCTTGGCGACGATGCGCGCCGGCTCGCCCGCGCGCGCGCGCGCCGCCTCGCGATCGATGAGCTCGCAGCACGCGGTTCTGCAGCGTGAACGGCGCCACGGCCAGCTTCTTCCACGCCGGCGCCTCGGCGTAGCCGGTGAGCAGGTTGAAGAGCGCGCTCACGTCGTCGGCGACCTCGGGCCGCGCGGTGAAGAGCGACAGATCGGTGTACTGCCGCGCGGTGGTCGGGTTGTAGTTGCCGGTGCCGAGGTGCACGTAGCGACGGATGCCCGCTCCTTCGCGCCGCACGACCAGCGCCGCCTTGCAGTGGGTCTTGAGCCCGATGAGCCCGTAGACCACGTGGACGCCGTTCTCCTCGAGCCGGCGCGCCCAGTCGATGTTGTTCGCCTCGTCGAAGCGCGCCTTGATCTCGACCAGCACGGTGACCTGCTTGCCGTTCTCGGCCGCGCGGTAGAGCGCGCGCACGATGGGGCTGTCGCCGCTGGTGCGATAGAGCGTCTGCTTGATCGCGAGCACGCTCGGATCCTCGGCGGCCTCCTGGATGAAGCGCACCACCGGATCGAACGACTCGTAGGGGTGGTGCAGCAGCACGTCGCGCTTGGCGATGACGTCGACGATCGACTCGGCGTCCTTGAGCGCGTGCGGCACCGCGGGCGTCAGCGGCTCGAAGCGCGTCTCCGGGCGCGGGTCCTGGTCGATCAGCACCGCGGCGTCGTTCAGCTGCAGCGGTCCCGGGATCGGATAGACGTCCTGCGCGCCGAGCTTCAGAGACGAGCGTCAGCGTCTTGACCAGATCGGCGGGCGCGCCCGAGTCGATCTCGAGGCGCACCGCCGCGCCGCGATCGCGGCGGCGCAGCTCGTCCTGGATCGTCGACAGCAGGTCCTCGGACTCCTCCTCGTCGAGCAGCAGGTCCCAGTTGCGCGTCACGCGGAACACCGCCGTCTTGCTGACCGTGTAGCCGGGGAAGAGATCGGCGAGGTGCATCGCGATCAGCGTCTCGAGGAAGACGTAGGCGCGTCCGCTCGCCGACGGCAGCGGCACCAGCCGGCCGAGCACGCTCGGCACCTGCACGACCGCGAGCGCCGCGCCGTTGAGGCCGGTAGCGGCGGCGGCCGCCCTGCTTGCGCACGGTGACCGCGATGTTCAGCGACTTGCTGCGCAGGTGCGGGAAGGGGTGGCCCGGGTCGACCGCCAGCGGCGTCAGCGCCGGGAACACCACCGACGAATAGTGCGCGCGCGCGGCGGCGCGCTGCTCGGCCGTCATCGCGTCGGGCTGCACGATCTGGACGCCGATCGCCGACAGCCCGGCCAGGATCTCGTCCTGCCAGGCCCGGTAGACCTCGCCGACCATGGCGTGCCCCTCGGCCGAGATCGCCGACAGCTGGTCGGCCGGCAGCGTGTCGTCGGCCGGGGTCTCGACCACCCCGAGCGCCAGCTGCTGCTTCAGGCCGGCGACCCGGACCATGAAGAACTCGTCGAGGTTGGATGTGACGATTGTGAGAAACTTCAGCCGCTCGTAGACCGGCAGCGAGGCGTCGTGAACCTCGCCCAGGACGCGCTGGTTGAAGCGCAGCCAGGACAGCTCGCGGTTGATGAAGAGCTCGCGGTTATCGAAGAGTTTCGAGGGGTCTTCGGCGGCGGGCGGGGCGACCGGCGGCTCCGTCGGGGAACTCGGCTTCGTCTCCAGCGCCATCTCGCTCATGACCAGCTGCCGTTGTCCCACAGGCCCTGACATCCGATAGTTACAATACTGCAAAACTTGAGTAACTTCATGCACCAACTCGGGATTTTGGCGCGCGAACGCGGTACGGTCGGGGATTGATCTCCCCGATTGGCCTACAGAGCACTCGTGAGTCGCAACCTAAGTCGGCGTAAAGACAAGACCACCCCAGACCTGGACGGCCACGTTCTCGCGGCCATCGACGTCGGCACCAACGCGGTCCGGCTCAAGCTGGCGCGGCCTCTGCCGGACGGCTCGCTGGAAGCGCTGCACGAGGAGCGTGATCCGGTTCGCCCCGGCGAAGGCGTCTTCAAGACCCGCATGATCTCGCGGGAGGTCGGCGACCGGGTGCTGTCGACGCTGCGCCGCTACGCCGCCCTGTGCCGTCGCTACCGGGCCCGCGTCCGCGCCGTCGGCGACCAGCGCGGTGCGCGAGGCGCACAACAAGGATGAGATCCTGGCGCGGGTGCGGCGCGAGGCCGGGCTCGAGCTCGAGGTCATCTCCGGCCGCGAGGAGGCGCGCCTGACCTGCCTCGGCGTGCTGCGCGGCAAGCTGCCGAACACCTCGTCGCTGGTGGTCGACATCGGCGGCGGCTCGACCGAGATCGCCAGCGCGCGCGGCGAGCGGCCGGTCGCGCTGTGGAGCCTGTCGCTGGGCGCGGTGCGCCTGTCCGAGATCTTCGACGCGAGCGGCGTGGTCAAGCCCAAGCACCTGCGCATGATGCGGCAGTACGCGGCCGAGACCGTCGCCGAGACGTTGCCGCGGCGGATCCCGGGCGCGCCGCTGACCGCGATCGGCAGCTCGGGGACGATCCGCGCGGTGGTCGCGCTTCGCCGCGGCCGAGGGCACGGGGCACGCGACGCGCCGGCAGCTGACCACAGCGGTCGACGACCTGGTCGGCATGGGCGTCGACGGGCGGCGCGAGCAGTTCGACCCGCGGCGCGCCGACATCATCGTCGCCGGCGCGGTGGTGCTGGAGGCGCTGGCGCATCGGCTGGGTCTGAAGTCGGTGATCGCCGTCGACGCCGGCCTGCGCGACGGCGTGCTGGTCGATCTGATGCGGCGGCGGCGCGGCGGCGACGAGGATCCGCCGCTCGCCGAGGCGGCGATCGCGCTCGGCCGGCGCTTCTACTTCGACGAGCGGCACGCGCGCCAGGTCGCGCGCATGGCGCTGGCGCTGTTCGACGAGCTGGCCGAGCTGCATCGCCTGCCGGCGTCGGCGCGGCCGCTGCTGGAGGCGGCCGGCCTGCTCCACGACGTCGGCAACGCGGTCAGCTACCAGCGCCACCACAAACACACGTACTACCTGGTGCAGAACGCCGACATCCCCGGCCTCGCGGATCGACAGCGCGAGCTGGTCGCGCGCATCGCGCGCTTCCACCGCGGCAGCGCGCCCGAGGTCGGCCACCCGCTGATGACCGATCTGTCGATGTCGGAGGCGCAGCTGATTCGCAAGCTGTCGACGCTGCTACGAATCGCCGACTCCTTCGACCGCAGCCACCACCAGCCGGTTCACCGCGTGCGCGCGCAGGTCAAGGACGGCGCGGTGAACGTCCGCCTCGGCTCGCGCACCGCCGTCGACCTCGAGCTCTGGGACGCGCAGCGCGAGGCGCCGCTGTTCCGTCAGATCCTGGGCAAGCGGTTGGTGGTCTCGTCGACGCGGGGGTAGCCGCGGTCACAGTTGCGGGCCGGGGGCCCGCACCCCTGAGCTACCCGCGCTCGGCCTTCGACTCGCGCGCGAGCAATTCGGCGACGCCCTCACGCGCCGGCTTGCCTTCGTGCAGGACGGCGGCGACGAGGTGGGTGATCGGCATGTCGATGCCCAGCGCCACCGCCAGATCGCGGGCGGTGCGCGCGGTGCCGATGCCCTCGGCGACGTGGCCGAGGCGCGCCAGGATCGCCGGCAGCGTCTCGCCGCGCGCGAGCGCGAGGCCGACCTGCCGGTTGCGCGACAGCTCGCCGGTGCAGGTCAGCACCAGATCGCCGAGCCCCGCCAGCCCGGCGAGCGTCAGCGGGTGGCCGCCCAGCCGCGACGCCAGCCGCCCCAGCTCGTGGAGGCCGCGCGTGATCAGCGCGGCGCGCGCGTTGCTGCCGAAGCCGAGCCCGTCGGAGAAACCGACCGCGATCGCCATGACGTTCTTGAGCGCGCCGCCGATCGCCACGCCGGTCGCGTCGTCCGAGGTGTAGACCCGGAAGCGCTCGCGCGAGAACGCCGCCTGCACCTCCTCGGCCGTCGCCACCTGGCGCGACGCCGCGACCACCGCCGCCGGCAGCCCGGCCGCGATCTCGACCGCGAAGCTCGGGCCCGACAGCAGCGCGACGCGCGCGCCCGCGCGCCTCCTCGGCGATCACGACGTCCATCGTGAGCCGCGTGTTCGGCTCCAGCCCCTTCGACGCGCAGCAGACGATCGCGCCGGCGGCGATCGTCGCCGCGCGCGAGCGCCAGCGTCTCGCGCACCGCCGACGACGGCACGGCGACGACGATCATGTCGGCGCCGCGCACCGCGCGCTCGATGTCGGCGGTCACCGTCAAACCCGGCGCGAGCCTGCGGCCGGGCAGGTAGCGGCGGTTCTCGCGCTGCGCTTCGATCTCGGCGGCGGCCGCCTCCGAGCGCGCCCACAGCGTCACCGGGTGGCCGGCTTCGGCCTGCAACAACGCGAGCACCGTGCCCCATGCACCGGCGCCGAGGACGGCGATCTTCATTCGTCATGCGCGAGCGACTCTACTGCCCGGCGACGCGCACGGTGTTTCGACCGGCGTTCTTGGCCGCGAACAGCGCGCGGTCGGCCGCCGCCAGGACCATCGCCGGCTCGGCGCCGTCGTCGGGGAAGGACGCGACGCCGACCGAGATCGTGAGTCGGCCCGACGGCTGCGTGCTGCTGAACTCGAACGGGAACTCCGCGACCTGCGCGGCGATGCGCTCGCCGACGTCGCGCGCCGCCGCCTTGCCCACGTCGAGCAGGATGATCGCGAACTCCTCGCCGCCGTAGCGCGCGACGACGTCGTTGGCGCGCCGCCCGTGCTCGAGGATCTTCGACACGCCGCGAAGCGCGTTGTCGCCGGCCAGGTGGCCGTGCCGGTCGTTGTAGATCTTGAAGTGATCGACGTCGATCATCAGCACCGACAGCGGCAGCCCGGTGCGGTTGCTGCGCTCCATCTCCAGCGACAGCCGCTCGCGGAAGTGACGGTGGTTGTGCAGCCCGGTGAGCCCGTCGGTGATCGCCAGCTCGGCCAGCCGCGCGTTCAGCATCTCCAGCTCGCGCGTGCGCGCCTGAACCTTTTCCTCGAGCGACGAGTTCAACGTCGCCAGCTCGGCGTTCTTGCTCTTGAGCTCGGCGCAGCAGCTCCTGGCGCTCGCGCTCGAGCCGGAACCGCGACAGGAAGTTCTGGATCGTCAGGCGCAGGTCCGGCTCATCCCACGGCTTGGGGATGTACTGGTCGAGGCCCGCGCGGTTGATCGCGTAGACGACCGCGTCGAGACCCGCCTGGCCGGTGAGCAGGATCTTCACCGTGCGCGGGCTGCGCCTGTGAACCTCCTCGAGCAGCTCGACGCCCTTCATGCCGGGCATGATCTGGTCGGCGATCACGACCGCCAGCTCCTCGCCGTCCTGCTGCAGATCGTCGATCAGCTCCAGCGCCTCGCGCGCGTTCTTCGCGACCGCGATGTCACACTCGCCGCCGAAGCGCGCCGACAGCTGTTGGCGGAGCGCCGCGAGGATTCCCTCCTCGTCGTCGACACACAGAATGTGCTCACGCACGGGCAGCGGGGATGCGTTCACGCGGACCCCAACTTCGTGTCCACGGCGCCGCCACGACGCGACGCGATCCCGCGCGCGTGCAGCGGACCCTCGATCGGTATGCGAACTTCGAAGCGGGTGCAGCCAGGCTCGCTCTTCACTCGAATTGTTCCCCCGTGCTTCTCCACAATTCGGTGAGAGATGCTGAGGCCGAGCCCCGTCCCCTCACCTTTGCCCTTGGTCGTAAAAAACGGTTCGAAGATTCTCGGCAGCACATCAGCTGGTATGCCCGGTCCGGCGTCCTGAATGGCCACTTGAACGTCCCCGTCCTCTACGGTGGTCTCGATCAGTATCTCACCCCTTCGTCCAGTTGCTTGAACCGCGTTGTGGATGAGATTTGTCCACACCTGATTCAACTCTCCTACATATGCAGTAATGGGCGGAAGCTTTCCGTAAGACCGTTTCACATTAACCCCGTTGTCGTCGGACTTCAACTGATGGGCGAGGATGACGAGCGTGTCTTCGATGCCCGCGTGCACGTCGACCCGCTCGAGCGGCGCTTCATCCAGCCGCGAATAGCGCTTGAGCGCGCCGACGATGCGCCGGATCGAGCCGATCGCGGTGCGGATCGTCCCCGCCGAGCGCGCGAGGAAGGCGATCTCGCGCAGGTAGCCGGCCAGCGGCTCCAGGCTCTTGCCGGCCGCGATGGTGCGCAGCTCGCCCGCCGAGCGTTCGCCCAGCTCGCCGATCTCGGCCAGCAGCGCCGCGGCGACCTCGCCGCCCGGGAGCCCCGCGAACTCCACCTTCAGCCGCCGCTGCCGCCCGCGCGAATCCAGCGACGTCGACAGCGACGCGGTGGTCATCTCGGGCAAGAGACCGTCGATGTACTCGAAGTAGCGGTGCACCGACTTGGCCGGAAACTCCGACGCGTAGAGGTCGTGCGCGCACTGCCCGATGCGCCTCACCGTATCTTGCAGCGCATCGACCAGGCCCTGCACCGCGGCGGCCGGCGAGTTGACCTCGTGCGCGATCCCGGCGACCAGCATACCGAGCGCCGCCATGCGCTCGGAGTGGATCAGCGCGCCCTGCGCCGCGCCGAGCTCGCGCAGCGCGTACTCGATCTCGCCCTTGGCGTGCTCCAGCTCGGCGGTGCGCTCGCGGACCTTCAACTCCAGATTCTCGGAGAAGGCGCGCACCTCGGAGTAGAGGCGCGCGTTTTCGATCGCAGTCGCGGTCTGATCGGCGAAGGTGACCAGCAGGCGCAGGTCGGCCTCCTCGAAGCGCGCCTCGCCCAGGCGCCCGACCAGGATCACGCCGACGACGCGCTCCTTCAACGATAGCGGCGCCGCGATCATCGGGCCCACCAACCCCGACGCCGCTGCGGCGCCCGTCAGCTGCGGATCGGCCTCGACCGCCGAGGTGCGGCGCGGCCAGCCCAGCGCCGCGACCGCCTCCGCCATCGGGGCCAGACGGCGACCGACCGGCTCCCCGGCCACCGCGCGCACCGCGAAGCGCTTCGAGCCCCCGTCGAGCCGCGTGGCGCCCTCGCCCGGATCGACGGTCAGCGCGATCGCGGCGGTCTTCCCGTTGAGCACGGTCAGCGCCTCGCCGACGACCGAGCGCAGGACCTGATCGAGATCGACGACCGAGCTCACCGCGCGCCCGACCTGGTGCACGGTGACCAGCTCGCGTACGCGCGCCGCCAGGCCCTCCTGGTTCTCTTTCAAGCTGCGGGTCATCACGCGAAACGCCTGCGCGACGTCGCCGAGCTCGTCGTCGCTGTCGACGGTGATCTTGGTGTCGAGATCGCCGCGCGCAATCGAGAGCGCGCCGGCGTGCAAATCTTGGAGCGGCCGCGTCAGGCGCCGGGTGAGCACGTTCGCGAGGCCGATCGCCAGCAGAAGAGCCAGCAGAGCGCCGAGCACGAGCGCGGTGCTGGCGCGGCGCCGCGCCGCCGCGAGCGGCCCGCGATCGACAGCCACGCCCAGCAACCCGACCCGCTGGGCGTTCACGTCCTGAAGCTGTCCGAACGCCACCGAGTACGCGTGACCCGCGACCTCGAGCGCGTAGACCGGCGTCACATTCGCCAGGTTCTTCTTCAGCACCTCGCGCGGTACGCGCGGGCCGACCAGGCGCGCGCCGGTCGCCGCCATGAACGTCGACGTGCTCGGTTCGCCGTTTCGATAGATGATCACGTCACGCCCGGCGCCCAGCGCCGCCTTCAGGCGATCGGCGACCAGGCCGTCGACCGGCACCGAGACCACGAGCGCGCCGAGCAAACGCAACGCCGGATCGGCGAGCGGCAGCGCGGCGCGCACCACCAGGCGATCGCCCGCGCTCTCGATGCTGACGGTGCGTTCGTAGGCGAGCGCGCGCAGAATGACCGGCGAGCGATCGGCGGGCTGCAGGGCGCCGACGCGCCGGCCGGCGACCAGGTCATCGCAAGCGCCGCGCGCGCAGCGGGCGATCACGTCGCCGGCGGCGTCGGTCACCTCCAGCAGTGCGGGCGAGCCGGTCAGCGACATCTCGCCCAGCCGCTCGCCCACCTTGGCCGGCGCCGCCCCCACCGCGCGTAAGAGCTCGGGGTCGTCGCCGATTGTCGCCGCGCGCGACGAGACCTCCTGCACCTCTTGCAGGAAGAGGCTGCGCGCGACCTGCAACCCGCGCACGGTCTCGAACTCGATCCCCTGCTCGACGCTGGAGAAGATCAGCACGACCGCGACCACCGAGACCGCGATCACCGGGCCCAGCGTCGACGCGATCAAGATCGCCGACAGCCGGCGGCGCAGGCCGCGCCGGCGCAGCGGCGCCAGCGAGGCGAGCGTCTGCGTCAGCGACGACCGCACGGTGCCGCCGATCGGAAACATGCCCGACAAGCGATAGATCCCCGACGCGCGCAGGTCGTTCCCGGGCCGCACCGGCGTGGGCGGCTCGTGTCGCCGCGTCGGCGCCCTCGGACCCGCCGGCCAGCGACGACCGATGCCCCTCGATGGGCGGCTTCCTCACGGCACGCGCTCCACCCAGCGATAGAGCCCCATCGCCGACGGCTGCACGACCAGCCCCTTCAAGTTGGCGCGCACCGCGAACACGACCTTGGAGTGCGCCAGCGGCACCCAGGGCACGTCGGTCGCCAGGATCGCTTGCGCCTGCGAATAGAGGCGCTCGCGCTCGGTGCGATCGGTCGTGCGCTGGGCCATGCCGATGACGTCGTGAAACCAGCTGTTGGCGTAGAACGCGACGTTCGACGGTCGCCCGCCCATGGCGTTGTCGGAGTCGAGCAGCGTGTAGAGGAAGTTGTCGGGATCGCCGTTGTCGTTGAACCAGCCGTGAAGGGCCAGGTCGTGCTCGCCGGCCCAGAGCGCGCGCTGGTGCTCCTCGGGATCGTTGAGGACCACGTCGACCGCGATGCCGATCTCCGCCAGGCTCATCTTGATGATGCTGGCGACCCGATCCGGCGCGGGCATGTACTGGCGCGGCACGTTGGGCGCCAGCAGCTTGAGCCGCGGAGCCGGCCCCGGCCTTCCACCCCGCCTCTGCCAGCAGCGCCCGCGCCTTGGACAGATCATAGGGATAGGTGACGACGTCGGAGCGCGCGCCCCACACATTGGGCGGCAGCGGTCCGATCGCCGGGATGCCCAGCCCCTGGTAGATCAGCTTGACCAGCGCGTCTCGCCGGATCCCGTGCGCGATCGCGCGCCGGATGCGCGGATCGTTGAGCGGGCGGCGCTGCGTGTTCATCGCCAGATACGACACCAGCGCCGCCGGCGCCGTCGCCAGCTTGAGGTCCGGGTGCAGGCTGACCAGCGAGAGATCGTCGGGCGCCAGCTGCTGGATCACGTCGGCGGCGCCCGACTCCAGCGCCTGCAGGCGCTCGCGCGAGTCGGGCAGCGTCAGCAACACCAGATAGCGGATGCGCGGCGGGTGGTCCCAGTACTGGTCGTTCCGTTCCAGCGTGATGCGCTCGCCCGGGATCCACTCGACGAAGCGATACGGCCCCGTGCCCACCGGGTTGCTGCCGAACTTGCTGCCCAGGCGCTTGACCGCCGCCGGCGACACGATCGCCGCCGGCCCCATCGCCAGGTTCGCCAGGAACGGCGCGTAGGGGCGATCGATCTCGAACTGGACGCGCAGCCGGCCGAGCGCGGTGACGCGGCGGATGTTGTGGAAGGCGCGCGACCAGACGAAGTCGGGCTCGTGCGCCGGATGGTCGGCGCGCAGCTGGCGCTCGAACGAGAAGACCACCGCGTCGGCGTCGAAGGCGGTACCGTCGTGAAAGGTGACGTCGGGACGCAGCTCGAACGTCCAGACCGTGCCGTCGGAGCTGACCGACCAGCTGGTCGCGAGATCCGGCTCGGGCTCGAGGCGCCCCGGCGCGAACCGGACCAGTCGGCCGTAGACCTGCTCGGCCACCTCCAGCGACTCGATGTCGTTGGCGCGCGCGGGATCCAGGTTGACGGCGTCGCTGGAGCGCGCGACGACCAGACGATCGGCTGCCTGCACCGCGGGTGGCGTCCCCTGGCAGCCGGCGGCCGCTATCGCCAGCTGCGCCGAAGCGCGATCGCGGCGCAGACCCTCATCGCGCGCCGGCCCCGCCGCCCACCACCGCGCTCGGCAGGCGAATGCGAATCTCCTGCTGCTCGAGCCCGTCGACGCGGCGCAGATCGGCGGCGACACCCGCGTACTCCGAGGGCGGTACGCGCGTCAGCGGCAACGCCGACTCCCGGTGAAGCAGCAGCACCTCGGGCGAGCCGGCGCGCGCGGTGCGCTCCTCGAGGAAGCGATAGGCCCCCTGGCGCGCGATCAGGCCCGCGGGCGGCGTCGCGGGACCGATCACGCGCGCCGCGGGCGGCAGCACCACCGTCGCGTTCAGGCTCACCGGCACGTCGAAGCCGAGCATCAGCGTCGTCGAGCGGCGCGGCTCCGCGGCGAAACGCCGGCCGGGTTGCGAGCGAAAGAACGTCGGCGAGAGCTTGATCTCCCGGTCGCTGCGCACGCCCAGCTGCGGGCTCATGAACGAATAGCGCACGCGCACGCGGCCTTCCCCCGCTCTTCCGGTCCCCGGCTCTCCAGCCGTCGCCGGCGACGCCGACGCCGACGTCGACGTCGACGCCGGATTAGATGACGCCGCGTTCGCCGGCGCGGGCGGCGACACCTCGACCTGCAGATCGTCGAGACGCGCGCCGGGGAACTGCACGCCCAGCCAGCGCTGCTCGAAATCCTGGCGCAGCTTCACCTTGTCGGAGCCGAAGCGATCCATGAGCTCGGCCCACTCCAGCGCCGGCCAGCCGGTGAGCTCCTCGGTCGCCAGCGCCTTGCCGCCGCCCTTGTCGTCGAGGCGGATGGTCACGTCAATCGTCCGCTGATCGGGCGAGCCCGACGCGTGCGCCACCCCGAAATGGCCGCCGTCGATCGACAGCGTCTTCGCACCGTCCAGGCTGGGCGGCAGGTATCCGAACGAGGCGTGGCGCAGGCGCAGATCGGCGTACGCCGGCACGGGACCGACGTCGAATCGGACGACGGTGTCGCCGAAGTCGTCGACCTCTTGCGGCGCGAGCACACCATCGGCGTCGGCGACCAGGCGCGAGCGTACCAGCTCGGGCACGGCGGGGACGTTCAGGTCACGCGCGAGCGCCAGCACCAGCCCCAGACGGTTGCCGCGCCCGCGCGCGAGCGTCGCCGACGCGGAATCGCGCAGGTCATCGCCCGCCTCGATGTTGTCGGTGACCCACCTGACGATCGCCGCCGCGAGGCGCGTGTTAGTCGCTGGCGGCCCCGCCGGTCCCGGCGTCGTGCCCGCTCCCCCGGCGCCGGCGCTCGCCGCGGACGCGATCGTCGCCGCCAGCTCGTGGATCGCCGGCGACGATCGCCATGTCCCATAGAGCTGCTCATTGAGAAAGCGCGCCCACCCCGGCCAGCTCACGCCGCTCGACACGCGCACTGACGGCACGTACTCGATCGCCGGAACCGCCGAGCGTTCGGCGAACAGCTGCGTGATTTCGTGGGCCGCGAAGGTCGTGAGGCGGAACGTCTCGCCGTCGGTGCCCCGCCGCATGGTCGTCACCGGCGCGGGCGCCCCGGCGCGGCGGTCGATGTCCAAGGGCAGCGCCTCCGGCGTCAACAATAGATACTCGCTGCGGTCGAGCGGCGAATCGAACGACTGGAAGAAGAAGCGCTCGCCGAGGAAGCCGGGCGCGAACGCGTCTGAGGCCGCCTTCGACTCGAGTGTCTCCCACTCGACGCAGTCGCCGACCGCGAGGTCCGGCGCCGAGATCGCTTCCTTGCCTGCGATCTCCTCGGGCTCGCGCGTCGTGCCGTCTTTCTTGTGCGTGCGCAGCATCAGGATCTCGCCGCCCGACGGGACCGTTACCTCGCCCCAGCGTTCGATGCCGTCCTTGGTCTCGACCGCCACGATGTTGTGCGTGAGGATCAGCTCGGCTCCGTCGTTGAACACGCCGTGCACCGTGCGGTCCAGGATCATCACCGCGGGCGCGGCGTACCGGCGGCCCGAGGCCCGGAACTCGCGGATCACCTGCTTGCCGTCGATGCGCAGCTCGTCGAGCGGGAGCGGCAGACCGATCGCGCGTGCGGCCCGGCGCACATCGGCGAGATCCGGCCGGCGCACCAGCGCGGCGGCCAGCGTGCGCCGCGCGGCGGGCAGGTCTCCGGCCGCGACGTCTGCGTCGGCCAGCCGCACGCGCAGCTGCGCGTCCGACGGATCCTCGGCGACCAGGCGGCGGAGCTCCGCGCGCGCCCCCGCGAAGTCCCGCTTGGCCAGCAACACGCCCGCCAGATCGGTGCGTAAGTCCTCGCGATCCGGATCGAGGGCAAGCCGCCGGCGCATGAGCGCCGCCGCGCCGTCGAGCTCGCCGCGCGTACGCATCCGATCGATCGGCACGCCCGAGTCGGCGTCGCAGGTCGCGAGCCGATCGACGAGCGGCGGCTGCGCGCCGAGCTCCCGCCGGTCCTCGGCGCGGTGAAGCAGCGCCGCGACCACCGAGCACGGCGTCTCCGCGATCGACCTGGATTTGGCGGCCGCGCGGTCGAGCGCGCGATCGGCGTCCCACTCGAGGCCACGCGAGCGCAGCGCGGTCGCGAGCATGACCTCGGGCACCCACCACGCCGGCGCGGTGCGCGCGGCCCGCTGCGCCAGCTCGATGGCGTCGCGCGGGTGATCGGCGTCGAGCTCGAGCTCGGCGAGCAGATAGTCGACCCGCGCCGCGCCGGGGTCGCGCTCGGCGGCGGCGCGCAAGAGCGAGCGCGCGGCGTCGCGCGCGAAAGCTGCCGGTCGCGTGACGTCGTCGCGCGCAATGGCCGCCGCGAGCGCGAGGCCGGCGGCGAAGGTCTTGCGCGCGGCCAGCGACGTCTCCGCGGCCAGCGCGCGATCGCTCTCGCCCGATCGCTCGGCGGTGAACGCGCGCGCATAGTCGAGCGCCGCCGCGAGGCCGGTCTCCTCGGGCGCGAGCGCCGGCTCGGGCGCCGCGGTCGCCGGCTCCGGAAAGACCCACAACCCGAGGTCGGTGCGCCCGGACGGCGTGGCCAGCCGCACCTCGATGTCGTGGCGACCGGCGCCGAGCTCGACCTCGTTCCGGGAGACGCGCGGGCCGTACCCGCGATCGTCACCGTGGCGGCGGAAGGCGCCATCGTCGACGCGCAGGCGCGCCTCGCCTCCGAAGTCGAGCACGATGCTGTAGCGGCCGCGCGGCACACCGATCGCCATGCGCAACACCTGTGCGCCAGGTCGCGCGTTCCAGGACGGCACGGAGACGCGGCACCCCGGCGTCAGCAGCGCGCGCCAGCCACGCGGCGACGCGGTCATGGCGCGCGGCAACGGATTCTCGAGGTCGAGGTGCGGCAAGCCGCCGGCGCTCCCGAGCTGAAAGACCTGGCGGGCGCAGCCCCCGGCGCGCGCCAGCTCCTCGAGCAGCGCCGGATCGCCCCGACGGCGCGCGACCCGATCGCTGAACCGCGCGAGCTCGACGCGCGCCTGCCAACCCAGACGCTCGCGCGGCAGGGCCAGCAGCTGACTTTCGAAGCGAATGCGGTCTCCTGACCGGAGGGGCACCTCGTCGAAGAGCTCGGCGGCGCGCACCACCGCCACCGGCGCCAGCGGCGCGGCGGCGGGCGCCGTGCCGGCAGCCAGATCCTCGAGCGTGGCGATGTACCAGAGGAGGGCGCGAAATCCGTCGCCGTGCTCGTAGGCGATCGTCGCGGCCCCGAAGGCCGCCCACGGATCGAGCCGTCCTGGCCCGGCGGCCCATCGAAGCTCCGCTGCGCCTCAGCGACCCGCCCGGCGACCAGATCGCGCCAGCCCTCCTCGGCCACGCTCTCCGACTCCGGTGTCGCACGCGCCGTCGGGCGCACGGCCGGCGCCGCGCAGCCCGCGCCCGCGCCGATCCCAAGCGCGCACGCCACCAGCCGCGCGCGCAGGCCGCAACGAGGACGCCGACGCCACGCGGGCGCGGCCCTCATCGCGTCCCCTTGCGGATCGCGATGCGCCCCGCGAGCGCGGCGTCGATCTCGCCCAGGAACGCGCGGAACCGCGGGTAGTCGGCGGGCGCGATCCGGTGCTCGGTCACATCGAGAAACGAACGCACCCGCACCTCGCCCGGACGCTCCGCCGAGACCTCGAGCTGGAACCTGCCGAACGGCGACTCCGCCGACCGCGACGGCGGCAGGCTGGCGATCTCCCAGCCGGCCGGCAGGCGGAACACCAGCTCCTCGTCGTGCTGCCAGGGATAGGCGATGATCAGGTCCTCCTTGCGCTGCGAGAGCCGTGCGTAGGTGCGCGAGAAGTCGGCGTCGCGCACGGTGACCGCCAGCTCTATCTCCGTCGGCGACCCGTCCGCGGCCCGCGCCCCCGCCTGACCCAGCCGCGGCACCGCCGCGACCGCGTCGACGGTGACCGGCTGGTTGCGGTCCTCGATCGCCGGCATGTCGACGCTGACCAGCGTCGCGCCCGGGTAGCGGCCGTTCCAGACCTTGGCGTAGCGATCCAGGCGCTCGCCCGGCGTCTGATAGTGCTCGCGCCATTCCGGCGCCGCCTGGCCGGTGATCGTGAGCCGCTCGGTGACGCGCGCCTCGCCGCTCGGCTGCAGCACCGCCGTCCAGCGGCGCACGGCACGGTTCTGCGACGACGGCAGCACCGGCGTCTCGGTCAGCGTCGAGCCGCGAGGGCCCACGCGCAGCACGGTGACGCCCTGGTCCTGGCTGGGCAGCTCCGCCACGCCCGAGAACTCCGCGGTGCCGTCGAGATAGACGTCGAGCTTGGGCACGTACGCGATCGCGTGATCGAAGACGGCCAGCGACGCCGGCGCCGGCTCGATGCGGCCACCGCGCCGCGTGCGCAGCAACACCAGCTCGGCGTCGATGCCGGCCTCGCGCAGCAGCGCGATCATCAACGTCGCCTTGTCCTTGCAGTCGCCGAACTTGCGCGCCAGCACCTGCGTGACCTTGTACGGCTGGAAGCCGTGAATGCCGAACTCCAGCCCGACGTAGCGCGTGCCGGTCACGACCAGGCCGTGGATCGCGCGCACCTTCTCGATGTCGGTCATCCCCGGCTCCAGCACCGAGCGCGCCGCCTTGCGGATCGTGTCGTCGGGCACCATCTGCTCGTCGACCAGCCGCCAGTACCAGGAGCCGACGTCGCGCCAGCTGGCGTAGGTGCTGATGTGCAGATAGGGCGCGACCTCGGTGTAGCCGGGCTGCGCCGGCTCGGAGCTGATCTTGTCGACGTCGCGCGCCGCGAACCGCCGCACCTGCTCGCCCGCCTCCGCGCTGGTCTGCTGCTCGAGGCGCGGCAGGTGCGGCGTGTTGGTGAAGAAGGCGCGATCGGCCGGGGCCGATCAGCGTGTAGTCCCACTGCTTCTTGGGGACCTCCTCGGCGATGAACTGCAGATCGCCGAAGTAGTCGGCCAGCTGGTTCTTGGCGGAGACGTCGTCGATCAAATACTGCACCTCGAGCACGTCGCCGGCGCGCAAGCCTTCGAAGCGCACGACCTCGGCGCGGTTGTCGTAGTAAAGGCCGTACCACGGCTCGGAGAGATCCTCGTCGTCGCGCTCGCTGGCGTCGAGGACCTGGACCTTTCCGTCGGCGCCGCGGCGGAAGATGCGAGCCTGGCGGATCTCGACCTCCTCGACGCCCGGCGTGTAGCGCACGTAGAACTGCTTGTTGTCCTCGGCGCCGCGATCGGTCTCGACCTCGACCACCCGCTGCGCGAACGTCTCGGCCAGACCGTTGCGGTGCACGCGCACGACCCGCCGATCCAGCCAGACGATCGCCGGATCCGCCGGCGCCGGCGACGTGCCGCCGCGCCGGCCCGCGCCGATGCGGGCAGCGGCTGGCCCGCGACCATCGCCGCGACGTCGGCGGCGTAGCGACGCGCCAGGTCCTCGCGCGGCGCGCCGGCGTCCTGCTCGCGCGCGACCGCCGCGCGTTCGGTGTAGCGGCGCAGCTCGGGATCCTGCGGCCGCAGCTCCAGCGCGCGGCGCAGCTCGACCAGCGCCGCCTCACGCTCGCCCAGGCGGTGCAGCAGCTTGCCGAGCTGCGCGTGCGCCGACGGCTCGTCGGGCAGCCGCGCCGCCAGGGCCTCGAGCGCCTGCCGCGCGTCGGCCGTCCGCCCGGCGCCCTCGAGAGCGCGCGCGAGATCCACGGTCAACCCCGGCAAGTCGGGCCGGACGCTGGCGGCGTCCACGAGCCGCGGAATGCCGCCGAGGTCGTTGCGCGCACGCGCGCGCCGCGCGAGATCGTGCGCGATCTCGACGTCGCGGCGGCGAATCAGCGCCAGCTCGTTCATCAGGCGTTCGGCCTCGATGTGCCGATCGACGCTGTCGAGCAGCGACGCCAGCTGCCGCTCGACGCGCGGGATCGCGCGCGCCGCGGGCGGCAGTGCCTGGATCTCGGCCAGCGCCAGGTACGGCATCCCGGCCGACTGCTGCTCCTCGGCGATCGCCAGCGACGCCGGCCAGCACCGGGCGTCGGCGGCCAGCGCCTCGCGCCAGTGCAGCAGCGCGACCGACTCGCGATGTTGATCGCGCGCGACGTCGCCGAGCCGCGCCAGGACCATCGCGCGCGCGGCCGGATCCGCCTCGCCGGCGCTCGCGTCGCGCGCGCGCTCCAGCGTGCGCCGCCGCTCGTCCTCGTCGCGCGCGACCTCCGCCAGCCGCAGCAGAGCGCGCGCCGTCGGGCGCCGCGCGACCGCGGCCTCGAGCGCCGCCGCATCCTCGCGCGCCTCGCGGTCGCCGGGCTGCATCCACGCCAGGAAGCGGCCGAGGTCGAGCCAGGCCTCGGCGCCCGCGGCGCCCGGTGGGCGCCCGCTCCGCGCGACG
The DNA here is from genome assembly GCA_963711305.1 of uncultured Pseudomonadota bacterium. Classification (GTDB taxonomy): domain Bacteria; phylum Myxococcota_A; class Polyangia; order Fen-1088; family Fen-1088; genus DASRQZ01. The sequence goes on along the minus strand of CAVQDT010000004.1, from coordinate 479,855 downwards.
GCGCAGCGTCTCGTCGAGCGAGCGCACCGCCACCGGCGGCGCACGGCGCGTGCTCGCGGCGGCGCCGACGCGGACACCGTCGGGAACGCGCTCCGCCTGCGTGAACGGCAGCGGCCGCCCCGCCGGATCGGTGATGCGCAGCAGAATTCGCCATGGCCCCTCGGTGACCACGGTCTTGATCAGGATCCGGTTCCAGCCGCGACGCAGCTGCACGCCGATCGCGTCCTGGTCCAGCTCGGCGGTGCGAACGACGTCGCGCGCGTGCACGAGCAGCCCATCGACCCACACCTTGGTCGGCCCCGGCGATCCCAGGCGCAGCGCCGCGGCCGACGGCCGATCGACGTGCACGAACGCGTTGGCGTAGGCGGCGGTCTCGGAGTCGGGCCGCAGCAGCCCATCGACGTAGAGCACGCCCTGGCGAACCACGCCGGAAGCGGAGCGCCAGGAGACGTCGCGCTCCTTGCCCGAGTAGCGCCGCGTCGGATCGGGCGCTCCTTCGTCGCGCTCGGGCGCGAACGTCTCGCCGAAGCTCGACCGCCCGTCGCCGAACGGACCGACCACCGTGTAGGCGGTCACGAAGCCGAGCGACCCGCGCCGCCGGTCACCGGGCGACGAATCGCGGCTCGCGCCGGATTCATCGGCGAGCTGATCGTCGTCGATGCGCGCGGCCAGGTTCGCGGCCTGCGCCGCCACCAGCGGATCGGTCCCCTTCGCGTCGGCGGTCTCGCGCAGCACCCGTTCGACCAGACCGGGTGGGACCTCCTCGTACAGCGCCGCCACCGCGAGCAACGGCACGATCCCTTCGGGCTTCCCGCGCGTGGCGCCGAGGCGCGCCGACTCGGCGGCGAGCTCGGCCTCGAACAGCGTGCCGCCCGGGGCAGCCGGCGCCGCTCCGGAACCGGTCGCCGCACGAGCCTCGGCCGCGGCGACCATCGAAAGAAAGACGCCGCACACACGTACTGCCAGCGTCGCGCTCCGCAACACCATGGGGAGCGTGGATTATATCCAGGTTTCACCCGCCTGGTAGCGGGCCAATCGCTCTCGGCGTCGCCGTCCTCGGACCGATGTCTTAGCGCAGCACGAAGACGTGGCTGATCGTGGCGGTGCCGCCGACGGCGGCCGGGAAGGTCCAGGTCCTGCACCGCGCTGGCGATGCAGGCGTCGAGCGAGCTCGAGTGCAGGGTCGAGGCATCGATGTTCGTCGCGGTGACCTGCCCGCTGGTCGAGATCGAGATCTTCATGGTCAGCTTGCCGCGAATGTCCGAGTTGTCGATCTTCGCGCGCTGATGGCAGCGCTGCACGTCGGTGGTGTGCTCGCCGAAGACGGCCTGAGCGCGGGCGTTGTCGATCGTCGGCGCGACCACCACCGGGTGAGCCGGCGCAGCGGCGGGCGCCGCGGGTGCGGCAGGCGCGGGCGCGGGCTTCGCAGGCGCGGGCTGCGGCTTGACCGCGACCGGCGCCGGCGGCGGCGGGGGCGGCGTCTCGACGGGCGGAGGCGGCGGCGCGGCAACCGGCTCGGGCGCCTTCACCGCGACGGGCGCCGGCGCCGGCTCGCTGGCCGACGGCGTGCTCGCGCTGGGGGCGCCCTTCCGCGAAGCGGCGGCGCTCGCGCTCGGGCTCGGCGCGGCGATGGCGACCTTCGACCGCGACGGCGTCCGGTGCGTCGCGTGCTTGCCACCGACGCTGTCCGCGACCGGCGTCGCGCCCGGCGCGACCGGCTCGGCCTCGCGCTCACCGAGCGCCACCAGCGCCTCTTCGGTGGTCGCTTCGATGATGCCCCGGCCCTGCGGCAGATCGACCGAGAGCTTCATCGGGTGATCGATGGTCAGCCAGTAGCGGCGGCCTTCACGACCGGGCGCCGTGACCTCGACGACCTCCAGCTTGGAATCGGCGTCGACCGTGTCCGAGAACGGGAGCGAGTGCGCGTGCCCGCGGAACATCACGCGCGCCGACGGCGTCGACGGACGCGACCTCGAGCTTGACCGGACCGGTCGGGAGCCGGACGCGCGGTCTCGGGCCCGGCGCTCGGCTTCGCGGCGGCGACCGGCGCGGTCGCGGGCGGGGTCGGCTTTCCGCCCTTCCCGACGAGCACGCCGACCACGGCCAGCGCGGCGACGACAGCCGACCACGCCCAGGATCAGCGGCTTGCGCGACTTCGGCGCCGCCTCGGCGCCTCCCGCCTTCGCGGCCGCCATCTCGACCAGCGACGTGCGAGTCGCCGCGGCGTAGACGCCCGACTTGGGGCCGACCTGCCGCGTGGTGAACTTCGGAATGGGACGCGATCCGGTCCCCGGTCCAGTCGGCACCGCCTCGACGCGGCCCGAGTAGGTGCCGCTCATCACCGGCGGCGGCGCCAGCACCTCGAGCGCGGCGCCCATCGTGCGCATGTCGGGGAAGCGATCGTACGGATCCTTGGACAGCGCCTTGTCGAGCAGCGCCAGCACCTCGGCGGGGATGTCCTCGCGCTCGATGTGCGGCGGCAGCTCGTTGACGACCTGCAGGAAAAGCGTCTGCACGGCGACGCCGGCGCCGCCGAACGGCGTCTTGCCCGAGAGCATGTGGTACATGATCACGCCGAGCGCGTAGATGTCGACGCGCGCGTCGACGACGTCGGGGTGGGTGATCTGCTCGGGCGCCATGAACTCCGGCGTGCCCATGGTGAACCCGCGCCGCGTCTTCGGGCTGGCCTCGGTCGCGGTCAGGAACTTCGAGATGCCGAAGTCGAGCACCTTGGCGTTCTCCCAGTCGCCTTCCGCCTTGGTGAGGAAGACGTTGCCCGACGTCAGATCGCGGTGGATCACACCGCGCGAGTGCGCGGCCTCGAGCGCCGACGCCACCTGGACCGCGAGGCGCAGCGCGCGCGGCACCGCCATCGGGCCCGACTTCGCGATCTCCTCGCCGAGCGTGGAGCCCTCGAGGTACTCGAGCACCAGGTAAGGCAGGTTGCCGGGCAGCTCGCCGAAGTCGGTGCAGGCGACGATGTTGGGATGACCGATGGTCCCCATCGCGCGCGCTTCGTTGAGGAAGCGGCCCACGACCTCGCTGTCGCCCGCCATCTCGCGGTGCAGAACTTTCACTGCGACCGAGCGGCCGATCTTCGCGTGCTTCGCCTCGTAGACGACACCCATCCCTCCACGGCGATCTGCCGCGAGATGCGATACCGGCCGTCGATGACTTGGCCAATCAGGTTGTCGATCTTTGAAGGTTCGGGTGCAGACATGGCTCTGAAAGGTATTTCGGCAAACCAGTTCCCGACCTTGAGCGATCTGCGGCAAGCAATCCGCGCCACCTGGATTGCCGGGGAGGCGCGCGCTAAGTTGGCCAAACCATGGCCGTGCCGACAGGGCCGCACATGCCCAATCGCGACGGGCGCCGATGTCGTTCGCGCGCTGCGACTTGGGCGGGAATCGCGCTGCTGTGCGCCGTGGCGCCCGCTTGCGGGCGCGCGCGCGGCACCCGATGCGAGCGTGACGCGCGACCGCGATTCGCAGCGCTCCGCTCGCTGCGATTCTGGCCGAAGCGAAGGCCAGCCGCGCGCCGCTCGTGCTGGTGAACGTGTGGGCGACGTGGTGTGATCCGTGCCGCGAAGAGCTCCCGGACCTGCTGCGCGTGTATCGCGCGCACCGTGCAGAAGGTCTGCGCCTGGTGATGATCTCCGCGGATGACGCCGATGCGCGCGCGCAGGTCGGCGAGACGCTGGCCAGCGCGGCGGCGCGCGCCGGCATCGGGCGGGATCTCGACGCGACGTCGTATCTGAAGGAAGACGACGACATGAAGCTCATCGACGGGCTGGATCCACGCTGGAGCGGCGCGCTGCCGGCGACGTTCCTGTTCGACGCCGCCGGACGGCGCGTTCACTCGTGGCTGGCGCCAATCACGTTCGCCGACGTCGATCCGGAAATACGCCGCCAATTGACAAAGTCGGGCAGCGGCGCGAAGAGGGGTGGCGCAGGCGGCGCGCCCGGCGCCGACCAGCCTCAGACGTCACGACGGAGGAAGCCATGAAGCTCGCGCAGATCTCGATCGGATTCAGTCTCGCGATGGCGCTCGTGGCGCCGGCGGCGCTCGCGGCCGAGGGCGGCGGCGCGCTCGCGCTCGGCACGAAGGCCCCGATGGCGACGACCAAGATGAAGAACGTCGACGGCAAGATGGTGTCGATCGCCGACGTGGCCGGAAAGGCCGGCACCCTGGTGATCTTCACCTGCAACCACTGTCCGTTCGCCAAGGGCTGGGAGCACCGCATCGCCGACATCAGCAACTCGTACGCGAAGAAAGGGATCGGCGTGATTCTCATCAACGCCAACGATCCGGCGAAGTACAGCGAGGACGGCTGGGCCGAGATGCAGGCACGCGCCAAGGCGCTCGGGCTTCAAGCTCCCTACGTCGTCGACGAGACGTCGGCGGTCGCGCGCGCGTTCGGCGCTTCGGTCACACCCGAGGCGTTCCTGTTCGACAAGAGCGGCAAGCTCGCCTATCACGGCACCGTCGACGACAACCACCAGGATGCGAGCAAGGTGCAGAAGCGCTTCCTGACCGACGCGCTCGACGCGGTCGTCGCCGGCAAGCCCCCTGCCCTGCCCGAGACCAAGAGCCTGGGCTGCGGCATCAAGTTTCACTCCAACAGCTAGGATGAAGCGCGCCATGAGCGACGCGCCGCTCGACAGAATCGCCGCGCCCGCGTGTACCGACGCCTGGTGGCAGGATCGCGCCGGCCGAGACCTGGGCCGAGCTGTCCGACGCGACCGATCGCCAGCTCGATCCGCTCGGACAGATGGCGATCGCGTGCCTCGCGCCGAAGGCTGGCGAGCGCGTGCTCGACGTCGGCTGCGGCTGCGGCCAGACGTCGCTGGAGCTCGCGCGCCGCGGTCGGTCGCGTCGGGGCAGGTGCTGGGCGTCGACATCTCCGAAGCGATGCTCGCCCGCGCGCAGGAGCGCGCAGCCGCGGCGGGCGCGTCGAACGTCACGTTCCTGCGCGCCGACGCCGCGACGCACCGCTTCGCGCCGCCCCCCTTCGACGGGCTCTTCTCGCGCTTCGGCGTGATGTTCTTCGACGACCCGCGCGCTGCGTTCGACGAACCTGCGCGCGGCGCTGGCGCCGAAATCGGGCCGCCTGTCGTTCGTCTGCTGGCAGGCGATGGAGCGCAACCCCTGGGCGCTGCTCCCGCTGCGCGCCGTGCAGGCGCGCGCTGCCGCAGCTGCCGATGCCGCCGCCGCTCGGCGACGCGCCCGGCCCGTTCGCGTTCGCGAATCCGGATCGCGTCTCGGCGCTGCTGGCCGGCGCGGGCTTTCGCGCCGTCGACATCGAGTCGCGCACCGTGGCGACGAACGTGGGCGGTGCGCGCACCCTCGACGAGGCGACCGACTACTTGATGAAGATCGGACCGGCGTCACGCTTCATCGGCGACGCCGACAAGGCGCTCCGCCCGACGGCGCGCGCGGCGATCGCGCAGGCGATGGCCGGCTTCGCCGGCGAGAACGGCGTCTGGTGCGACGCCGCCATCCTTCTGGTCACCGCGCACGCCTGAGCATTCGAGGGCTTCGGGCCTCAGGCCGGGGACGATCGGCGTTCGAGACACTCACCAGAGTTGCGTGTTTACCGTCGACCACTGCGCGCACAAGAGGCGCTCGCGCGGCGCGCGGTAATCGACTCTCCGTCTCTCAAGTGTCGTCTGGCGTACGCCGAACGGAAGAGACATGACGTCAATCGCACTTTTGGTTTCGGTGCTCGGAGTGACCGGTTCCTCGACGGCGATGGCGGCGACGCCCAAGGGCTGGGAGGTCACGACGCTCCCGGATCGGCCGTTGACGTGGGTGGCCCCGAAGGGCTGGCGGCTCTCGCGAGAGCTGCCGAATGGCGTGCTCCCCGCCTCGCTCTCCTTCCAGGGAAAGATGCGTGATCGCTCGCGAGGGCTGGCTGCGCGTACAAGCGCTGGTGACCGACAACCGCTCGCCGGAGGACCTGCTGGCGAAGCGTCCGATCGCGCTCGCGCGCGTGACGACGCGCGACGGATGGACCTGCGGCGAAGAGGTCGCGACCGGCGCGGCCATCGTGTGCGCCAACGCGGGCGCGCTGGTGACGACGGTCGTCGAGCTCGGCAGCGAGTCGGGCCGCTCGGTGTGGGAGATGGGCGGCATGGACACGGTCCGCCAGGTGGCGCCGCTGTTCAAGGGTGTGTGGCCGAAGGGCCTGCCGCAGCCGGACGCCGAGGGCCACCTGCCCCCGACGGAGTGGAGCGCGGCCGCCGCGGCTGACGGTCACGTCGCCTGGGTCGGCACCCAAGGGCTGGCGCACGGTCGAGACCGCCGCGGCGGCGCCGAACGCGATGTCGTTCAACGCCAGCGCGGGCGTCGGCGAGTTCTCGATCAACACGCTGCCGGGCGTGTCGGAGGTCGAGACCGCGCAGCTGCCGATCGCCGAGGCCAACCTGATCTCGTTCCTGATGCCGGGCGCGACCACGACGCGCGTCGACGGCTGGAGCTGCGGCGAGGGCATCGAGAAGTCGAGCGGGCTGCCCGCGATCGTCTGCGACAAGCTGAGCGGCGTCGTCGCGCTGTCGGTTTCGGTCCGCGCCGAGCCGGCGGTCTTCGCGACGCTGGGTGGGATTGCGGCGGTGCGCGCGGCCGCCGAGCAGGCGAAGGGCTTCGTTTACTAGAGCTGACGCGTTCGTTCTCGGGCCCGAGGCCCTTTCATTACGTCTGATCGAAGTACTTCGCGATCGCCTCCCGCAGCGCCATTCGCGCGCGGTGCAATCTGGTCTTCACCGACGGGATCGAGATGCCGAGCACCTCGGCAGTCTCTTCGGTCGACAGGCCTTCGACGTCGCGGACCAGGAAGACGGTTCGGTAGAGCTCGGGGAGCGCGTCGACCGCGGCCTGGATGTGGCGGCGCAGCTCGTCCGACTGCAGCTGCTCGTCGGGGCGCTTGGCCCAGTTGGCCCCGGGGGATGGCAGATGCGCCAGCCCTTCGGCGCCGCTGGGGCGGTAGTTGTCGAGGAAGCCCGCCGGTAGATCCTCGGTCGAGATCTGCGGGTGGCGGCGCTGCGTGCGCAACCTCATCAGCGCGGTATTGGCCGCGACCCGGTAGACCCAGCTCGAGAACAGCGAGTCACCCTTGAAGGTGTCGAGCTTGCGCCAGATCGACAGGAAGGTGTCCTGCAGGATCTCCTTGGCCTCGGACTCGTTGCGCACGAAGCGGTACGCCAGGCGGAACACCTTGTCCTCGTAACGCTCGAGCAGCTCCTCGAAGGCGCCGAAGTCTTTCTGGCGCGCGCGCGCGACCAGCTCCTCGTCGCCGAGCGACGAGAAATCGACTGGAGCGGCGCTGAGGTTGTCTTGTGGCGGCATCGGTCGTTACGAGGGGCGATTGTCCCAGATAATCACCCCAATCCCTAGCTCGGGTCACCTTCTTGTCTGTGTCACCTCGACGGCAGTTTCATTCCTCTAATGCCCGGCCGAGGATGGATGCTTCGGCACGACGTGGTAAAAAAGCGGCCATGCCGACACCTCCGCTCCTCATTAGTGTCGCGGCCCTGCTGCCCGTCATCGTGCCCTTCGCTCCGCTTTTGCCGGTCTCGGCGGCGGCGATGCACGGCGTCGCCTCGAACACCGCCGAGATTCCACCGGTAGTCGTGCCGCCGCCCTCGTCTCCCGTACTGCCGAATACGCCGCAACTCCCCTTCGAGAAGTACGTTCTGCGCAACGGGCTCGAGGTGATCCTGCACGAGGATCACCGCATGCCGGAGGTCGTCGTCGACGTCTGGTACAAGGTCGGCTCGAAGGACGAGGTAGTCGGCCGTACCGGATTCGCGCACCTGTTCGAGCACGTGATGTTCCAGGGCACGAAGCACGTCGGCGAGGACAAGCACTTCGAGTACTTGCAGAAGGCCGGCGCGTCGAACGTCAACGGCTCGACCTCGGCCGATCGCACCAACTATTTCGAGGTCGTGCCGTCGAACCAGCTCGAGCTGGCGCTGTGGCTCGAGAGCGACCGGATGGGCTTCCTGCTCGACCGGCCGGGCTTCCGCGAGACCCTGGACAACCAGCGCGACGTCGTCAAGAACGAGCGCCGCCAGCGCGTCGAGAACCGGCCCATGGGCCTCGTGTCGAAGGTGATTCCCGAGTCCCTCTTTCCACCACAGCACCCCTACTACCACGAGGTGATCGGCTCGATGGAAGACCTGTCGAAGGCCTCGGTCGACGACGTGAAAGGCTTCTTCCGCACCTACTACGCGCCCGGCAACGCCACGCTGACCGTCGCCGGCGACTTCGATCGCGCGCACACCAAGGAGCTGGTCGAGAAGTACTTTGGCCCGATCCCGGCCGCGGCGGCGGCGCCGGTGCGCGCGCTGCCGCCCGCGCCCAAGCTCGACGCGCCCAAGCGGGTCGCGGTGGAGGCAAAGGTGCAGCAGCCGCAGCTCTTCATCTCGTACCTGTCGCCGCCCAGCTTTGCTCCCGGCGACCGCGAGCTGGACCTGATCGCGAACCTGCTCGCCAACGGCAAGTCGTCGCGACTCTATCGCCGCTTGGTCTACGAGATGAAGATCGCGCAGGCGGTCAGCGCCTCGGAGGAGAGCCAGAAGCTGGCGAGCAACTTCGAGATCACTGCCGCGCCCATGCCCGGGCACACGCTCGACGAGCTGCTGGCTGTCATCGACGACGAGCTCGACAAGCTGCGCCGCGAGCCGCCCGCGCCGCGCGAGCTCGAGCGCGCCAAGAACCAGCTGGAGTCCGACCTGGTCCGCAACCTCGAGGGTCTGCAACCGCGGGCCGAGCGGCTGCAGAGCTACAACTATCTACTGGGCGACCCCGGTTTCCTCGGTGAGGACCTCCGGCTCTACCGCGCCGTCGACGGCGCGGCGATCCAGCGCGTGGCGACGCAGTACCTGGGCAAGATGGACCGAGTGGTCGTGACCGTCGAGCCGAATCCGGATGCTCCGATCATGGGACGGGTGAAGAAATGAGGACTCGTGACATGTCTCTGTCCGCGAAGCACGCGGTTCGGATGGGTGGAGCCGCGCTCGCCGCGGTGATCGGGCTCGCGGCGTGCGCGACCCCGCAGGCCGGCGCGCCGGTGACCGCCGCGGCTCCGGCGGCCCCCGTGGTCCCGGCGCCGATAGCCAAGGCGCCTTCGCTGCTGGTCCCCGCGACGCCCCCGGCCCCGCCACCGGCCGCGTCCGCTCCGCCTGAACGCGAGACACCGGACGCGCCCTTCCGCGCAAACGCGCCCGCCGCCGGCCCGGAGCCGCAGTTCAAGGTGCCCGGCTTCAAGCGCTTCAAGCTGAAGAACGGCCTCGACGTGATCCTCGCCGAGTTTCACGACCTGCCGCTGGTCGACGTGAGCCTGGTGATCAAGGCCGGCGGCGGCGCGAACCCGCCCGAGCAGGCCGGCCTCGCCGAGATGACCGCCAACATGCTCGACGAAGGGACGAAGACGCGCAGCGCGCTCGACATCGCCGACGAGATGGCGGTGCTGGGAGCGAACCTGGGCACGGCCAGCTCGTGGGACGCATCGACCGCGACGATGTCGGTGCTGAACAAGAACCTGGACGCCGCGCTCGCGGTCTGGGCCGACGTGGTCCAGAACCCGGCGTTCTCCGAGCAGGAGTTCACGCGCGTGCGCGACAACTTGCTGACCGCGATCGCGCGCCGCAAGGACAGCCCGCCGGTGATCGCGACGCTGGCGATGAGCAAGATCCTCTACGGCGACAAGCACCCGTTCGCCTGGCCGATGACCGGCGTCGAGGCGTCGCTGAAGAAGCTGACCGTCGCCGACCTGCGCAAGTTCTACACCGCCTACTACCACCCCAACAACGCGGTGCTGATCGTAGCCGGTGACGTGACCGAGGCGGCGCTGCGGCCCAAGCTGGAGAGCGCGCTCAAGTCGTGGAAGTCGGCGGCGATCCCCAAGCGCAAGCTGCCGGCGCCGCCGGTGGCCTCGCGGACCAAGGTCTATCTCATCGACAAGGGCGACGCTCCCCAGTCGTCGATCCGCGTCGGCCTGGTCGGCATCGAGCGCACCAACCCCGACTACATCCCCGCCACGGTGATGAACCTGATCCTGGGCGGAGGGTTCTATCGCCTGGATCTCAACCTGCGCGAGGGCAAGGGCTGGACCTATGGCGCGCGCTCGACATTCGACGCGCGCAAGACGCCGGGGCCGTTCTCGGCGGGCGGCGAGTTCGTGGCCACGCACACCGCCGACTCGGTCGCGGAGATCTTGAAAGAGGTCAACACCATCCGCGACACCGAGGTCAGCGACGCCGAGCTGTCGCGCGCCAAGGACCAGATCACCAAGTCGTTCCCGGCGCGCTTCGCGACGCGCGCCGCGACGTCGAGCCAGCTCGCGGAGCTGGCGATCTACGGGCTGCCCGACAGCTATCTCAAGGACTACACGCGCAAGATCGCCGCGATCACCAAGGACGACGTGCACAAGATGGCGCGCAAGTACCTGGCGTCGGACAAGCTGGCGATCGTCGTCGTCGGAGACCAGAAGTCGCTGCGAGATGGGCTGGCGAAGATCGCACCGGTGGAGCTCAGGGATCTGGAGGGGAACCTGTTGCCGGTGCCGGTCGCGAGCGAGACGGGAGCGAAGAGCGGGGGCGGAAACGAGGGAAAGTCCGAGGAATAGCAGGACCGGATCGGATGGAGCCGGAGGGCTAGCGTGTCCGATCCGATCCGGCCGCCCTCAGGGCGCGCTGTCTTTACTGAACGTAAACGCTGCTTCTGACCGTCCCCTTACCTCCTCCAGCAGCGCCAGATTGTGCTGCGCGTCTTTGTGCCCGGGGTCGATGCGCAGCGCCGCCTGAAAATGGGCCTCTGCCTCACTCGCTCGCCCCAACCGCAACGCGACCACGCCGCTCACGAAGCGCAGCTCGGCGTCGTTGGGGTCGATCTTCACCGCGGCGTCGAGCTCGCCGAGCGCGTCCTCGAAGCGCTCGGCGGCGCGTAGCGCGAGCGCGTAGTTGTAGCGGACCTGCGCCTTGCCGGGCCGGCGCTGGGCCGCGCGCGACAGGAACCAGAGCGCCTCCTTGACCTGGCCGCGGCGCACGGCGATCGCGCCCAGGTTCGAATACGCGTCGCCGAGCATTCCGGGGTAGCGCGCCGCCTCGGTGAACATGCGCTCGGCGGCGTCGAGCCGCCCTGCCAGGTAGTAGGCGCTGCCGAGCAGGAAGACCGGCCGCGGGTCGTCGGGGGCCACACGGTGCAAGCGCTCGTAGAGCGCGGCCGCCTTGGCGCCCTCGCCCTTGGCTCGATAGAGGTCGCCGGTGAGCTTGAGCACCGGCGCATGCTTCGGGCGACGGTGCAGCACCTCTTCGTAGACTGCGATCGCGGCCTCGACCTTGCCGATGCTGGTCAGGGCCGCGCCGAGATCGATCCGCGCGTCGAGATCCTCCGGGTCGAGCCGCACGATCTCGGTCAGCTCGGCCGCCAGCTCCCCGCCGGCGTGCCGCGACGCCAGCACCAGCGCCAGCGCCCGCCGCGCCCGCAGGTCGTTCGGCGCGACCGCGACCACGCGCTCGAGCTCGTTCTGCGCTTCCTCGACCAGCCCGGCATCCGACAGGAGCTCGCCGTGAGCGCGCCGCGCCTCGACATCGTCGGGGTCCAGCTCCAGCACGCCCGCGTACCGCTCGCTGGCGGTCGGCAACCCCGCGGTGCGGTCGAGCGCCGCCAGGCCGGACAGCGCAGCCAGGTAGTCGGGCCGCAGCTCGAGGGCCGAGCTCCACATCGCGCGCGCGTGCCCCGGCCGTCCCGCCGCCAGGTGGATGATTCCGAGATAGTGCAGCGTCTCCGCGACCTTCGGGTCGATCACCAGCGAGCGCGTCAATGTCTTCAGCGCTGCCTCGGCGCCCGTCCCCACTTTCGGCGCCACGCCGACGCCGGTGAGCTGCGCGACGCCGCGGCCGAACAGCACGAACGCATAAGGATCGCGGCCAAACCGTGCGGTCAGCCCGGCGCGCGACGCGCCGTCGATCGCGAGGCCCGCCGCGGTGAACGCGTCTGCCGCCGCGGTCAGCGCCACGTGGGCGACGTCGTCGCGCGAGCCGACCGCCTCGGCCTTCGCCAGCGGCGCACCCGCGGCGCCGCCGCCGGTCGCGGGAGTGTAGAGCTCGACCGTGACCTGGAGCTTCCAGTCGGGGCGCCGTTCGTAGCGGCCGGCGACCACCCACCGCGTTCCACCGGCAGCGGCGCGCGCCAGCGCCTCCTCGAGCTTGACCTTCTCGACATATGCCGGCGCACCTGCGAAGCGCAGGCGCGGGTGGCGCGCCAGCCGCTCGCCCAGCAGCACCGGCAGCCCAGCCTGGAGAAAATCGAGCGAGCGCTGGCCACTCTGATTCACGAACGGCACGACCACGAACCGGTCGCGCGCCACACCTTGCCCGTGCGCGCGCGCGACGCAGGAAAACACGATGAAAACGGCGATCGCGAGCCCGAATAAATTGACGGTGAACCGTCGGCGGAACATAGACGAATAGTGAAACGAGACGAGCGAATGACAAGTTTCCGCCGCGTTCTCTCGTCGATTTTCCGCATCGCTGCGCTGTCCCTGCTGGGCGCGCTCATCGCCGGCGGATTCCTGGCGTACCGCGCCTATCGCGCGTTCGCGTCCGACCTGCCACCCCGCCTGGACGCGGTCACCGATTACCGGCCGCTGCGCGCCAGCCAGGTCTTCAGCGCCGACGGCGAGATGATTGGTCAGTTCTACGTCGAAAAGCGCGTTCTGCTACCGGTCTCCGAGATTTCGCTCACCGTTCGACACGCGTTCGTCGCCGCAGAAGACGCGCGCTTCTACTCGCACGGTGGCGTCGACTATCTCGGAATCGCGCGCGCCGCCTTCGCGAACCTGCGCGCCGGGCACGTCGTTCAGGGCGGATCCACCATCACCCAGCAGGTCGCCAAGCTGCTGATCGTCGGAAAGGAGCGGTCGATCGCGCGCAAGGTCCGCGAAGCCATGCTGGCCCACCGCATCGAAGGCGCGCTCGGCAAGGACCAGATCCTGGGCATCTACCTCAACCACGTCTATCTCGGCCACGGCGCGTACGGCGTGGCCTCCGCGGCAGCCGCCTACTTCGGCAAGGACGTGAAGGACCTGTCGGTCGCCGAGGCGGCGCTGCTCGCGGGGCTGCCCAAGGCACCCGGGCGCGCGACGCCGTTCCACGACTTCGCCAGGGCGCAGGCCCGGCAGCGCTATGTGATCGACCAGATGCAGAGCCTGGGCTTCCTGACTCGTGCCGAGGCGGAGACGGCGCGGAGCGAGGCGGTGGTGCTGGTGTCGCGCGACCAGAGCCTGACCAACGTCGCCGCGCCGTACTTCGTCGAGACCATCCGCCGCTACGTCGCCGACAACTACGGCGACGAGGAGCTGCTCGAGCGCGGGCTGCGCATCTACACCACGCTCGACATGCGGCGCCAGCGGGCGGCCGAGGCGGCGGTGCGCAACGGCCTGGTCGACCTGCAGCGCCGTCTGGGCTTCGACGGCCCGATCGGTCACCTGGGTGCGCAACAACGCCGCCAGCTGCTGAGGGGACGTCCCCGTCCCTTCGGTCCGGCTGCCCGTCCCTTCGGTCCGGCTGCCCGCCTTGGCGGCTTTCTGATTGACGATGAGGAGCAAGACGATCGCCTGCTCATGCCGGGCGGCGCCGCTCACGCCGAGGCGGCAATCCCCGGCGCCGAGGCGCCGCTGCCCGATCCCGCGACCACCTACGCCGGCATGGTCAACGTCAGCGGTGGCAGCACCAAGCGTGTCACGGTCAGCTCGGGGACGCTGACGGTGCCGCTCGATCCCGCCGACGAGGCGCGCCTTTTGGCCTGGGAGCACAAGGACGAGAGCGGCCACCCGCCGGCCGAGGCGGCGCGTATCGCCACCGGCGACCTGGTCCCGGTCCAGTTCAGGCTGGTGCCAGGACCGCGCCCAGGTGTGCGCGGTGCCGCCGCCGGCCACCAGCACCTGGTGGCGACGCTGGCGACCTCGCCCTCGGTCCAGGCCGCGCTGATCGCGGTCAATCCCAGCAACGGCGAGCTGGTGTCGATGGTCGGCGGCTACGACTACGCGCAGAGCCAGTTCAACCGGGCGCGTCAGGCGCACCGGCAGATCGGCTCGGCGATGAAGCCCTTCATCTATGCGAGCGCGATCGACCGCGGGATGACCGAGCTCACCATCAAGTACGACGCGCCGGTGAAGTTCAACACCGCGTCGGGCGTCTGGGCGCCGCACAACTACAAGCACGAGTTCCTGGGCCCGCTGACGCTGCGCACCGCGATCGCCAAGAGCATCAACACCGTGTCGGCGCAGCTCGTGGCGCAGATGGGCGTCGACGCGGTCATCGACACCATGCGCCGGCTCGGCATCCGCTCGACGCTCCCACATTCATTGTCGCTGGCGCTGGGCACCGCTGACCTGACGCTCGAGGAGGTCGCCTACGCGCTGGCGGCGTTCCCGGCCGGCGGGCAGGAGGTGAAGCCGGTCATGATCCGCCGGCTGCTCGACGCCGACGGGCGGGTGCTGGAGGATCACACCGCCCCCGTGCACCGCGCGCAGAAGCTGTCGCCCGAGACCGCGTACATCGTGACCGATCTCATGAAAGGAGTGGTCGAGGTCGGCACCGGCAAGAAGGCGCGCGAGCTGGGCCGGCCCGCCGCCGGCAAGACCGGCACGTCGACGAACTACCGCGACGCCTGGTTCTTCGGCTTCACGCCGGATCTGCTGTGCGGCGTCTGGATCGGCCGCGACGACTTCAAGCCGATCGCCCACGACGCGACCGGCGGCCAGGTCGCGCTGCCGGTCTGGCTGTCGTTCATGCGCCAGGCGCTGCAGGGGACGCCGCCCCGGGACTTCGCGCCCCCGGCGGGGATTGTCTTCGCGCGGGCCGACCCGGAAAAGGGGCTACCCGCGCCACCGTCGAAGGCGGGGAGCCGGCTAACGCCTTTCAAACGCGGTACGCTTCCTCCATCATTCAGGAGCGCCGCCTATGGAGCCCGATTCTCCGATGAGCAGTTCTGACCCCTGTGCGCACGACGATGACCAGGACCATGGTCATGCGGCGGCGCGCGCGGGACGTCAGGTCGACCATCAGATGGACCGGGTGCGCGCGGTTCGGCGCGTCTTCTGGATAACGCTGGGGCTGAACGCGGTGGTCGCGATCAGCAAGGCCAGCTACGGGTACATCACCGGCTCGGTCGCGCTCGGGACCGACTCGGTGCACTCGATCCTCGACGGCGCGTCGAACGTGCTGGCGCTGTTCGGGCTGCACTGGTCGACGGCGCCCGCCAACGCGCGCCACCCCTACGGCCATCGCAAGATCGAGATCCTCGCGGCGCTGGGCATCGGCGTGCTGATCGTGATCAGCCTCTTCGAGCTGGCCGAGGCCGCCGTCGCTTCGCTGCGCGGGCACCGCCCTCCGCCCCAGATCGGGTGGCCTGCCTACGCGGTGGTCATCGGGACGATGGTGATCAACTTCTTCGTCACCCGCTACGAGCACGGCAAGGGGCACGAGCTGTCGAGCCATCTGCTGTGCGCCGACGCCGAGCACACGAAATCCGATCTCTACGCGTCGGGGGCGGTGCTGCTGTCGTTTCTGGCGATCCGAAATGGAATGCCCTGGGCCGACGGCGTGGGCGGCCTGGTCCTGGTCGGGCTCGTCGGGCGGGCAGCCTGGATGGTCTTCCGTGAGAACGTACCGGTGCTGCTGGACGCCGCGATCCTCGACCCGGCGGGCATCATCGACCTCGCCGGGCAGCGTCGACGGCGTCGAGAACGTCCATCGCGTCCGGTCGCGCGGAATGCGCAGCGCGGTCGAGCTGGACTTGCACATGCAGGTCGCCCCCGAGACCAGCGTGATCGATGCCCACCGCCTGGCGAGCCGGATCGAAAACGACCTGAAGCTAAAGTTTCCCCAGCTATCCGACGTGGTAATCCACATCGAACCGACTCCCCCTACCAACCCTACCTCTCCCCCGCCGGTCAAAGGTCCACTGAAAGCGAGTGAGGCACCTGGCCGGGCCGGTCCCGCCGACGACCACGACCATGGTCACGGCCGAGGTCATCACCATAAACATTAATGATGAAAAGCCCGCCAATCCGCACCGATCTTGATGTTCCAGGCACGGTCAAAAGTCAGGAGAAAAGCGAACGGTACGTGCCGGTTGGATTGCTTGACACCCCGAGCCGCACCGTTAAGATAGCGGCCTCACGTCTTACCCGGAATCAGCCGAGCAGTTCTGTGGGACGCAAAACGAGTTCAGTAACGGCCAGAAGCAGCCGAAACAGTCAGCAAACGTCAACATTGCCCTTTCAAGCGGGACTCCCGCCCGCACCCCTTCAACCTTGAAAGATCGATAGCGGCGCTGAGCGCACGCGAAAGGCAGAGGAAGAGATGCAAGGACTCGCCCAGTTCTTAGAGCAAGGCGGCACGCTCATGTACGTCAACCTGGTGGTTTCGATCATCACGTTGGCGATCATCGTCGACCGCGCGATCTTCTTCCTCGGGAAGGGATCGGTGAACGCGCGTGCCTTCCTCGAACAGATCCGCAAGCTCGTGCTCGCGAACAACATCGACCGCGCCGTGAAGCTCTGCTCGGCGACCGAAGCGCCGGTGGCGCAGGTCGCGCGCGCGGGCCTGCAGCGGATCCACCGCGGCGAGATCGCGATGGCGCAGTCGATCGAAGAGACGCTCGTCGACGTGACGCCGCTCTTGAAGAAGCGCGTTCAGATCCTCTGGTCGATCGCCAACATCGCGACGCTGGTCGGCCTCCTCGGCACCGTCGTCGGCCTCATCCGCGCGTTCGGCGCCGTCTCGGCCGCCAAGCCGGAAGAGCGGTCGGCGCTGCTCGCGAAAGGTATCTCCGAGGCGCTCAACAACACCGCCATGGGTCTCGGCATCGCCGTCACCTGCATCATCGCGCACGCGTTCCTGTCGTCGGCGTCGAAGAAGCAGGTCAGCGACCTCGAAGCATTCTCGCTCAAGCTCGAGAACCTGCTCGCGGAGTCGGCCCAGGGTGGCTCGGCGCCGGCGGCCAAGGCCTAGCGCTCGCGGTCACGCTTCTAGACACTCCGTCCAACTCCACCTAGTGCAAGGTCCAACGCAATGACCAGAAGCCAAGTCCGGGCCGCGATGCGCCGGATGCGAGACCACAACGAGGAGGCGGAAGAAGAGCACGGCGAGATCAACCTCGTGCCGTACATGGACATCGTCACCAACATCATCATCTTCCTGCTCGCGTCGGTGGTGAACCAGGTCGCGCTCGGCAACGTCAACGTCAGCGTTCCCACGCTGTCGAGCGGCGGCGGGGCAGCGGACGAAGACAAGCCCGAGAAGCCGCCGCTGAACCTCACGGTCTCGGTCGGCGCCACCGGGTTCACGGTCGCGGCGTCGGGCGGCGTGCTGCCGGTGATCCCGAAGCTGCCCACCGGCCAGTACGACTACGCGTCGCTGACCGCGAAGCTGCAGGAGATCAAGTTGACGCCCGACAACGCCGAGGAGACCAAGGCGAACTTCAACGCCGACGCCACCATCCCCTACGACATCGTCGTGGCGACACTGGATGCCATGCGCCAGAACAACGACGGAAAAGTGCTGTTCCCCGACGTGGCCTTCGCGGCAGGGATCCTCTGATGCCGCCGTTGACGGAGGAGATGTCCCGTCTCGCCGGCAAGCGCGCCATCCGGGCCTACGCCCGCAAGCTGTCCGAGCCGGACGTCGTCAAGGACCTGAACATCACCCCGATGATGGACATGATGACCATCATCCTGGTGTTCTTGCTCAAGACGTTCTCGTCGAGCACCTCGACGATCACGTTCGATCAGAACCTGCAGGTTCCGAAGTCGATCACCCAGCTCAAGCCCAAAGAGGCGGTCTCGGTGACGATCACCAAGAAGATCGTGCTGGTCGAGGGTGACGCCATCGCCCCGATCAACAACGGCAAGGTCGACCCGGCGGTCAAGCGCGACGGCGAGAACGGCTACTACATCACGCCGCTCGTCGACGTGCTGGAGAAGCACTCGCGCAAGGAAAAGAAGGTCGCCGAGCTGACCGGACAGAAGTTCGAAGCGCAGCTGATGATCGTCGCCGACCAGACCACGCCCTACCGTCTGCTGACGGAAGTGCTGTATTCGTGCGGGCAAGCCGGGTACGCGAACTACCGGCTGTTGGTTCTGAAGTCGCGCGACTGAGTGACGTCTTCCCACGAGCACTGAACGCTCGTGGCCCTGGACGTAGTCGTAGACGTCAGTCGCGTCCACGTCCGGACGTCCACGTTGGGGAGGCACCGGGGACCTAACTCCACACCGTCCCTAACTTTACATCGCGGGATCTTGCGGATATACAGGGCCGCGCCCAACTGAACCTTGGAGATCCTCGCCGATGAAGCGACTCGTTCGTTCTTGCGCTGTCAGTGTATCCGCCAGCGTCGTTCTGGCCCTGCTGACCCTCCTCGCCGCGCCGTCCGCCTGGGCACAGGAAGCGGGCGCGCATCACGGTGGTGAAGCCAGCCTGGTGCTGCCCGACATGGGCACTGTGACGTTCCTGGGCGGCATCCCCGGCAACACGCTGCTCACCGGCGGCATCGTCGTCTGCTTGCTGGGCCTGGTGTTCGGCCTGGTGATCTACACGCAGATGAAGAACCTGCCCGTGCACAAGTCGATGCGGGAGATCTCGGAGCTGATCTACGAGACCTGCAAGACCTACCTCATCACCCAGGGCAAGTTCATCCTGCTGCTCGAAGCCTTCATCGGCGTCATCATCATCGTCTACTTCGGCGTGCTCCAGCACTTCGACGCGACGAAGGTGGTCGTGATCCTGCTCTTCAGCATTCTCGGCATCGCCGGCAGCTACGGCGTCGCCTGGTTCGGCATCCGCATCAACACCTTCGCCAACTCGCGCACGGCGTTCGCCAGCTTGCGCGGAAAGCCGCACCCGATCTACGCCATCCCGCTCAAGGCCGGCATGAGCATCGGCATGCTGCTCATCAGCATCGAGCTGGTGATGATGCTGATGATCCTGCTCTTCTTGCCCCGCGACTACGCCGGCTCGTGCTTCATCGGATTCGCGATCGGCGAGTCGCTGGGCGCATCGGCGCTGCGCATCGCCGGCGGCATCTTCACCAAGATCGCCGACATCGGCTCCGACCTGATGAAGATCGTCTTCAACATCAAGGAGGACGACGCGCGCAACCCAGGCGTCATCGCCGACTGCACCGGTGACAACGCCGGCGACTCCGTCGGCCCCAGCGCCGACGGCTTCGAGACCTACGGCGTGACCGGCGTCGCGCTCATCACCTTCATCCTGCTGGCAATCAGCGACCCGACGGTCCAGGTCCAGCTGCTGGTCTGGATCTTCGCGATGCGCATCATGATGATCGTCGCCAGCGGCCTCTCCTACCTGGTCAACGAGGCGGTGGTGAAGGCGCGCTACGGCAACGCCGACAAGATGAACTTCGAGGCGCCGCTGACCCAGCTGGTCTGGATCACCTCGCTGGTCTCGGTCGCGATGACCTACCTGGTGTCGTACCTGCTGGTCCCGCACCTGGGCTTGAACGACTCGTCGCTGTGGTGGAAGCTGTCGACGATCATCAGCTGCGGCACGCTCGCGGGCGCGATCATCCCCGAGCTGGTCAAGGTCTTCACCTCGACCGAGTCGAGCCACGTGCGCGAGGTGGTGACCGCGTCGCGCGAGGGCGGTCCGTCGCTGAACATCCTCTCCGGCCTGACCGCCGGCAACTTCAGCGCCTACTGGATGGGCATCACCATCGTGGCGCTCATGGCGATCGGCTACGGCGTCAGCACCCAGGGTCTGCAGCGAGATCATGAAGGCGCCGGCGGTGTTCGCGTTCGGCCTGGTGGCGTTCGGCTTCCTGGGCATGGGCCCGGTGACCATCGCCGTCGACTCGTACGGCCCGGTGACCGACAACGCGCAGTCGGTGTTCGAGCTGTCGGTCATCGAGACGCTCCCCGGGATCAAAGAGGAGATCAAGAAGGACTTCGGCTTCGACGTGAACTTCGAGCACGCCAAGCACCTGCTGGAGGAGAACGACGGCGCCGGCAACACCTTCAAGGCGACCGCGAAGCCGGTGCTTGATCGGCACCGCGGTGGTCGGCGCGACCACGATGATCTTCTCGATCATCATGAGCCTGACCCAGGGGCTGACGACCGACCTCGACAAGCTGTCGATGCTGCACCCGCCGTTCCTGCTCGGCCTGGTCACCGGCGGCGCGATCATCTACTGGTTCACCGGCGCGTCGATGCAGGCGGTGTCGACCGGCGCCTACCGCGCGGTCGAGTTCATCAAGGCCAACATCAAGCTCGACAACACCGTCGCGAAGGCGTCGATCGCCGACAGCAAGAAGGTCGTCGAGATCTGCACGCAGTACGCGCAGAAGGGCATGTTCAACATCTTCCTGACCGTCTTCTTCAGCACGCTGGCCTTCGCCTGCGTCGAGCCGTACTTCTTCATCGGCTACCTGATCTCGATCGCGGTCTTCGGCCTCTACCAGGCGATCTTCATGGCCAACGCGGGCGGCGCCTGGGACAACGCCAAGAAGCTGGTCGAGGTCGAGCTCAAGGAGAAGGGCACCGAGCTGCACGCCGCGACCGTCGTCGGCGACACCGTGGGCGATCCCTTCAAGGACACGTCGTCGGTGGCGATGAACCCGGTGATCAAGTTCACCACGCTGTTCGGCCTGCTGGCCGTCGAGCTGGCGGTCGGCATGGACCGCTCGGTGAGCGCGGCGCTCGCGGTCGGCTTCCTGGCGATCTCGATGGTGTTCGTGTGGCGCTCGTTCTACGGCATGCGCATCAAGACGACCGAGAAGAAGAGCAGCGCGCCGGCTGCGTCGGCGGTCAAGGCGTCGTAGCCAGGCTCAGGGGCCGTCAGGCTTCAGGACGCCAAGTCTCGGCCTCTGGCTCCGGACTTACTTCTGCGACCAGCGCATGGCTCGGGTCGGGACGAATGCGTTCCGACCCGAGGCCTGAAGCCCGAGGCCCTTTCTTCAGCGGCTGCGCAGGAAGCGCAGCGCGGGGCGCGCGAAGGGCAGCGCCGCCAGCGTGAGCAGAATCGCCGGCATCACCACCGCGACGCCGGCGATGTTCGCGCCGCTCGCGACGAAGCCGAAGTCCTGGTACCAGGTGGTCGGGAACAGCGTCGCCAGCGCGGTCGCGCCGTTCGACGCGCCCAGCAGCCAGAGCGCCGCGCCCGCGCCGGTCACCAGCATCCAGCCCCAGCTGCGCAGCTGCACCAGGCCGCGCAGGCCCGCGGCGACGGTGAGCAGCGTGGCGATCCCCGCGGCGGCGATGCAGCATGCCCTCGCCCTGCCCTTCTTTCGGACCGAGCGCCCACAGGATCAAGCTCGGCAGCGAGGCCGCCGCGCGCGTGACCGTCTTGCGCAGGCGCGCCACGCCGAACTCGTCCATGCCGTAGCGCTGGCGCCAGGGCTCCTGCAGATCGTAGTGCGCCGCCATCTTCTTGCCGGCCAGCGCGACCACGACCAGCAGATGCAACGCCGCCGTAGATCGCCAGCGGCGGCGTCCAGCCGATCATCACCAGCGAGATGACCGCGACCATGACGCCCGACCAGCCGAGCCCCGAGGCGAACCAGCGGCCCCAGAACCACTCGGCGGACAGCGACGAGGAACGCGACCACGTAGCAGGCCGACAGCGCCAGGAAGGCCGGCCCCCAGCCGGGCGGCGCGTTCAGCGACAGGATCAGATAGATGCTGATGAAGAAGCTCAGCGACAGCGCGGCGACCGCGCGCCGAGGTTTCTCGAAACCAACCTCATCCAGACGCTTGAGGATCGAGAGCATATAGCGCAGTATAACGGCAGAAAGGCGGTTCGGCTAAGGGTTGGGGGCCGTCGACCGTCGCCGCTCGCAGGGCCTGCCCCCGCCCTGGCGTCCTGGCGCTTAACGAACGTCCTATTCCGGGCCGGCGGCTCGGACCTCGGGGGAGGACTCGGCGGCGTATTGCTCGAAGTTCTTCTTGAACAGCGCGGCCAGCTCGCGCGCCTTGACGTCGTAGGCGTTGCGGTCGGGCCAGGTTTGACGCGGCTTGAGGAGCTCCCGCGGCACGCCCGGGCACTCCTCGGGGACCGCGACCTTGAACACCGGGTCGGGGGTGAAGCTGCACCGCGTCCAGCGCGCCCGACAGCGCCGCCGCCACCACGGCGCGCGAGACGCCGATCTTCATGCGGCTGCCGACCCCGTAGGGCCCTCCGGACCAGCCGGTATTCACCAGCCAGCAGCTCGCGCCGTGCTGCGACAGGCGCTCACCCAGCAGCTTGGCGTAGCGCATCGGATGCAGCGGCAGGAACGGCCCGCCGAAGCAGGGCGAGAACGTGGCCTTGGGCTCGGTCACGCCGGCCTCGGTCCCGGCGACCTTGGCGGTGTAGCCGGAGATGTAGTGGTACATGGCCAGCGCCGGCGTGAGCCGCGCGATCGGCGGCAGCACGCCGAAGGCGTCGGCGGTGAGAAAGATCACCGTGCGCGGGTGCGGCCCCACGCTGGGGATCGCCGCGCCCGGGATGAACTCGACCGGGATAGGTCGCGCGCGTGTTCTCGGTGATCGCCGCGCTGGCGTAGTCGATGCGGCGGCTCGCCGGATCGACGACCACGTTCTCCAGCACCGACCCGAAGCGGATCGCGTCGTAGATCTGCGGCTCGGACTCGCGCGACAGGTTGATGCACTTCGCGTAGCAGCCGCCCTCGATGTTGAAGATCCCGCCGTCGGACCAGGCGGTCTCGTCGTCGCCGATCAACGCGCGCGCCGGATCGGCCGACAGCGTGGTCTTGCCGGTGCCGGACAGCCCGAAAAAGAGGGCCGAGTCGCGCAGCGCCGCCGCCGCCGACGTTGGCCGAGCAGTGCATGGTGAGGATCCCCTTGCGCGGCAAGAGGTAGTTCATCACCGAGAAGATCGCCTTCTTCATCTCGCCGGCGTACTCGGTGCCCAGGATCAGCGCGATACGCCGGGTGAAGTCGATCCCGACGAAGACGTCCGACCGCAACCCCAGCGCCGCGCCGCCCGCGGGCAGCGAACCGGCGTTGATCAGCGTGAAGTCGGCGTGGTGGCGCGCGAGGTCGCTGGGGCGCGCGGGGTCCCCGAAGGCGGGGCGGATAAACAGCGTGGTCGCGAACAGCGCGTGCCACGCCTTCTCGGTGATCACGCGCAGGCCGAGCCGCTCCGACGCCGCCGCGCCGGCGTAGCCGTCGAAGACGTACAGCTGCCGCTTGCGCCAGGTGCGCGAGCGCCTTGTCGAGCAGCTGATCGAACACCGCCGGCGACACCGGGTGATTGACGCTGCCCCACCAGACGTCGCCCTCGGTGGTGGCGTCGCGCACGACGTACTTGTCGAGCGGGGACCGGCCGGTGAACGCGCCGGTCTTCACGACCAGCGCGCCGTTGTCGGCCAGCGTCCCCTCGTTGCGCTGCAACGCCGCCTCGGCCAACCGCGCCGCCGACCAGTTGAAGCAGACGCTGCCGCTGCTACGCGCGAGCAGGTCGTCTATCGGAGACCGGACAACTGAAGAGCTGACAACGGTCATCGTCAAATTGTAAGCCCAAAAGACGCGACCGCCAATGCCGCCGCGGCGCGCGACGCGACCGTCGGAGCTCATCGCAACGTGCAACTTGGCCGCGCGCGACTCGCGCGATCACAACGCACGGCCTCACTGCAGCGGCCGGAATGCCGGCAGCTTCGCTTACTTCACGACGTGAAGCTCGACGCGGCGGTTCTTGGCCTTGTTGGTGGGCGAGATATTCGGAACCAGCGGCTTGTCGGATCCGACGCCGACCGCCTCGACGCGGGCGTCGGCGATGCCCTTCTTGACCAGGTACTGCTTGATCAAGTCGGCCTGCTTCTGGGTGACGTCCTTGGCGCCGGGGCCGGCGCTGGTGTCCCAGTGCGCCTCGACGCGCAGGCTCTTGATGTCGCCGTGCTCGTCCAGGATGTCCGCCACGCTGTCGAGCTCGGCCTGAGCCTTGGGATCCAGGCTGGTCGCGCCCGCCTTGAGCTTGATCGGCTTCTTCAGCGTGATGCCGGTATCGGTCAGGCTGACGTCGGGGTTCACCGGATGGTTCTTCAGCACGAAGTCCATCTGCTTGTCGCTGGCGGCGATGATGTCGAGCTGAGCTTCCTTGGTCGGAAATCCAGGAGCCTCGGCCATGACCTTGTACGCGCCGACCGGCAGCGCGGCCGAGAACAGGCCACTGCCGTCGGACTTCGCCTCGAAGTTGTCGGGGCCCAGGAACTTGAGCGAGGCTTCGATGCCGCGCCCCTCCCCGTCCGCGACCTTGCCGCGCACGTTGCCGGTCTGCACCTTCGGCGTCAGCGCCACGTCGACCTGGGCGAGCTTCGACGGGTCGACCACCGCGCTCAGCTTCGCCGACTCGAAGCCGGGCGCGCTCACCTCGAGATCGGTCGGCCCCGGCGGCAGTGCCGCGCTCTCGAACGATCCATCCGGATCGGTGGCGACGCGCGCGCGCGGCCGGTCCTTGACGGCGATGATCGCGCCCGCGACCGGCGTGCCGCCCTTGCTGCTCTTGACGATGCCGGCGACGCGCCCCTCGGTCGGCGGCGGCGGGCCGATCGACTTCTCGATCGTGCGCGTGACCACGACGGGGCGGCGGAAGGCGTCGATGTCGAGCGGGAACGACATACCGAAGACGACGTTGTACGGCGGCAACGGCGTGCCGTACGCGTAGCCGACCGAGCGCAGCGCGATGTCGACGCCGGCGTCGAGCGTGAACCCGCGATAGACCCGCGCGCGCGTGCCCACGGTGACCCAGTGCTCGTCGCGGTTGTACTTGCACGGGTACCGCATGCTTCCACACGCGGGCGGCATGTAGTTGGCGAACGCGGGGTCGGCGCTGGACGGTGACGATCTCGGCGTGATACTCGACGAACGGCGTGACCGGCAGGGTCGGAATCACCGACTCGAGAGGAGCGTCGAGGCCGAGTCCCATCCGGAATCGGTTGGCGGCGATGCCGTAGGCAAAGCTCGCGACCTCCTGCGTGAAGATGGTCGTGCCGGTGAAGTTGTGCAGGTTGGACGAGTTGTCGACGTAGTAGTTGACGTTGGCGTGCACGCGCAGCGGCGTGCCGCCGTTGCCGAGGCGGCGCATGTCGAGCGTGAAGAGCGGCCCGAACCAGAGCGACGTCGACCCGGCGGAGAACGACAGGTCCGACACCGACGACAGGAACTTGAGCCCGAGCTCGAAGCCGACGTTGGCGCCGCGGGCGAGCGGCATCTGCCCCTTGGCGCCGAGCACGAGATCGCCGAACGACTTGATCAGCTCGGGGTCGCGCCGATCGGCTCTCCGTGCCGCGCGTGTTGCGGTTGCTCGCGGTCAGCAGCGCGCCGAAGAGCTCGACGTTGCGGTGAACCGTGTAGCCGAAGGTGAAGTCGCCGAGCAATCGGCGGTCCTTGTCTCCGTCGACCAGGAAGTTGCTCGACTGGAAGAACTCACCGTGCAGCGCGAGGCGCAGGTGATTGGTCGGCCCGACCTCCGCCGTCGAGATCCGATAGAGACCGATCGGCCCGGCGAGCGTCGGCAGGTAGCTGTCCGGCGACGGCCCGTCCCAGGGCGGGATCGGCGCGACGCCGGTCGCCGAGATGCCCTCGTCGCCCAGCACCGGCGAGCCGTTCGCGCTCACGCGCGGCTCGTCGTAGAGAGCGGGCGCGGAAGGCGCGCCGGCCGCCGCCGCGCCCACCGGCGGCGGGAGCGACGGTGGCGGCGGCGGTGGAGTCGTCGCGGGCGGCGAGCGATCCGAAGGCAGGCTCGGAGGCATCGGTTCGTCCTCCGGGCCCCCTTGCGCGGCCGGTTGCGCGACGACGTTCGCCGGCGCGAAGCCGATCGCCAGAGCGACCCCGATCCCGAATCCGAACGACACGCTGACACCCTCTTGGACCAAGCAGTGCGCTGCACGTCCCGCACACTACCAAAGAGGCGACCGTCCGGGAATGCCCCTGGCCGCGCCGCCCCCAAAGCGCGCTCGAACGTCGTGGTCGAAGGCCATTGCAGTTCCTCGGCAACCGTGGGAAACAGTGGCCCACGCGAAGGACATGCCAACCATAGACGAGATCACCGACGAGCTGCGCGACGTGGCGCTCCAGGTTCACACGGCGCAGGAACGGAAAGAGGAGCGGGATCTGGTCATCGCCGCGCAGGAGGGTGTCGAGCGGCTCGGGCGGCGCTACCGCGAGATGTACGCGTCGCTGTCGCCCGGCGAGCAGATGAAGGTCGACCGCACGCTGGGCCGGCGCGTGGTCGACATCAAGCGGCTGGCGTCGTTGCTGCCCAAGGTAGTCGACGGTCGCGGCCGACAGCACGCCCGATCGGGTCGCGGGCGCGTCGACGGTCGGCGAGCGGCGGATCACCGGGGTTTCCTGGAGCCACGGTCGAGCCGCGCCGACGGGCGGGCGCACGGTCGGCGGCGAGATCGACGCCTGGTGCGGCAAGTGCGGCGAGACGACCAACCACCACATCGTGGCGCTGGTCGGCAGCGAGCCCAAGCAGGTGCTCTGTCAGGTCTGCAATTCACGTCACGCCTTCCGCACGACGGCGGCGCGGCGTTCCTCGGCCGAGGGAGCGGCGGCGAACGTCTCCGAGAGCCGCCCGCGGTCAGGACAGGACGCCGAGGCCGCGAAGAAGGCCGCGCACCTGCGCGAGCTGGCGGTGGAAGTGAACGCCGCCGCCGAGGTCAAGTCGTTCGATCCGAAGCAGCGCTACAAGGCCGGCGACATCATCGCGCACCCCGAGTACGGCCGCGGCAAGATCGAGAACGTGCTGCGCTCGAGCCTGCTCGTGCGCTTCCCCATCGGCGGCCTGAAGTCGCTGATGCTGACCTGACGTCAACGATCACGGCCGCGGGTCCGGTCCCCTCTCCCGAGGGTTAGGGCTGAGGGCAGGCCTTGCGAGGGTTAGCCGTCGACGGTGATGGCGTCGATCTCCTCGAGGAAGCGCTTGAGGAGGCCGTCGACCATGAGGTTGCGGCTGGCGGCGTCGTAGCGGCCCGCGCGGTAGCCGCCCTGGGTTTCTTCGAACTTGGTGCGCGTCGCCGCGATCATCTTGCGATAGCCGCCCACCTTGCTGGTGATCTCCTTCTGGTGCTTGACCAGATATCCGACGGCCGAGACCGCGGCAGCGCCGGTCAGGATCACCCCCAGCGGACCGGACAGCGCGTAGCGCAACCCGAGTCGCAGCGCGACCACCCCCGCCGCTCCGAATGCCGCCTTCTTCAGACCCGAGCCGTCGCGCAGCGAATCCGCCGCCATCGACGCCACCTGTCCCGAGGCGATCACCAGCGCGATGAAGTTGCCGCGACGGCTCTTCCAGCCGCGGTCGTAGTAGTCGCGGATGGCCTGCTTGAGGAAGGCGTCGTAGTCGTCGAACACCTCCGGGCGCAGCTCCGAATCCTTGATTTTGTATTCCGCCTCGGTGGCCATGGATCCTCCAGATAGGGGGCCTGAATGAGGGCCTTGGGGATGGATCGTACCACGCGCCTGGCACAAACTAGATTCCGTGCCGATTCCTGGTCGCCTGGTGTGGGTTGCGGTCTTGATGATCGCCGCCGCCGGGACGGTCGACGCGCGCCCGCGCGCCCGCGACGCCGCGGCCCGCCGGAGCGAGGCGGAACGCGCGCTGCGCACCGGCCGCTACGAGGAGGCCCGCCAGATCGCCACCGAGCTCGGGCACCGCGGCGGCGACGATGCGACGGCGGCGACCGCGGCGATTCTCGGCGCGCGCGCCGAGATCGCGCTCGGTCTCTACCGGGAAGCGCGCGCGCGTCTCGAAAGCGCCGCCGAAGCGGCGCCCGACAACCTGCCGGTGCGCGACGGGCTCATGCGCCTCTACGAGACCACCGGCGACCGCTCCGCGCTGGCCCCGCTCATCGATCGCACCTACGAGGACTGGAAGCGCGGCCGCGTCAACCGCACCCGCGCCGCCGATCTGATCGCGGTCGCGACCGCGGTGCGGCTCGACGACAACTGGAAGGACGCCAGCGACACTCTGCGCGACGCCGTGCACGCCGAGGCGAAGTCGGTCGACGCCAGCATCGCTGCAAATCTGGACTGGGGCTGGATCTTCCTCGAGAAGCACTCGGCCGCCAACGCCGAGCAGTCGTTCCGCGAGGTGCTCAAGCTCGACGAGAGCAACCCCGACGCCCACGTCGGCCTCGCGCGCGTGGTGATCGAGCAGCGCTACGACGTCGACGCCGCCGAGCACGAGCTGGGGCTGGCGCTCGCGGTCAACCCGCGCCACGCGCGCGCGCTGGCGATGCGCGGCGAGCTGGCGCTCGACGGTGAGGAGTTCGCGACCGTCGCGGCGCGCACCGCCGAGATCCGGCGCACCAACCCGCGCGACGGCGGCGCGGCGGCGCTCGCGGCGGCCGCGGCGCTGGTGCTCGACGACCGCGCCGGCTACGAGCGCGAGCGCGACCGGCATCTGACCGACCATCCCGGCGACGGCGCCTTCTTCGCCTTCGTCGCCGAGGCGCTGATCCGTCACCGACGCTACGACGAGGCGCGCGCCACCGCCGAGGAGGGCGTGCGCGCCGACCCGCGCCACGCGCGCTGCCAGGCGACGCTGGGCACGACGCTGCTGCGGCTCGGCGACGAGCCGGCCGGCCTCGAGGCCCTGCGGCGCGCCTGGAAGAGCGACCCCTACGACGTGCGCACCTACAACCTGCTCAACCTGTTCGAGAAGGTGATCCCCGCGCGCTATGTCACCGTCGACACCAAGCACCTGCGCTTCCGCGTCGAGCCCGCGGCGCGACCGGCGATCGAGTCGGTGGTCGCGCCGTTCCTCGAGGAGACCTATCAACGCTACGTCCAGCGCTACGGGCTCACCCCCGACGGGCCGGTGGTGTTCGAGCTCTACGGCGACCCGAGCCACTACGCGGTGCGCACCGTCGGACTGCCGAGCATCGGCGTCGCCGGCGTCTGCTTCGGGCGGGTGATCACGTCGCAGGCGCCGACCAACCACGCGTTCAACTGGGGCATGGTGCTGGCCCACGAGCTGGCGCACGTGTTCGCGATACAGATCTCGCGCTCGCGCGTGCCGCGCTGGTTCACCGAGGGGCTGTCCGAGCTCGAGACCATGCGGGCGCGGCCGGAGTGGAGCCGCCACGACGACGTCGCGCTGTGGGGCGCGCTGCGCACGGGAAAGCTGCCGACGCTGGTCGATCTGTCGACGGCGTTCATCCGGGCGCGCGACAACGACGGCGCGCTTCGCGCCTACGCGCAGGCGGCGACGGCCATGGAGTTCCTCGAGCGTCGCTTCGGCTTCGCCAAGATCCGCGAGGCGCTGGTTGCCTACGGGCGCGGCGAGCGCGGCGCGCCGGTGCTGGAACGGCTGTCGGGAATGTCGGCCGACGAGCTGGAGCGGCAGTTCCGCGACGATCTGCGCCGGCGTTTCACGCGCTACGACGGGCAGTTCCTGCCGACACAGACGCTGGTCACCACGCGCGAGCCACCGGACCGGCGCGCGGCGGCGGTGCTGTCCGACGTCGAGGTGGGCCTGGCCGCGCTGGCCTCCGGCGATCGCAAGGGGGCCGATGCGGCGCTCGATCGCGCGCAGGGCGCGGCCGGCAAGGAGGCGAGCGCGCAGGCGACTGCGGCGATCCTGTTTCTAACCGGCGAGGTGGCGCTGGCCAGCCGCGAGGCCGAGCCGGCGATCGCAGCGTTCGAGCGGCTGCTGGCCTTGGGGGATCACGACGGCTACGACCTGCGTGTGCGGCTGGCGCTCGCCGAGATCCACCGCAAGAACCCGGCGGCCGCCGAACAGCACCTGCGGCGCGCGATCGCTTTCGATCCGACGCGGGTCGAGCCGCACGCGCTGCTGGTCGAGCTCTACACCGACGAGCATCGCGAGGCCGACAAGCTCGCGGAGATGGACGCCGCACTCGCGCTCGAGCCGCAGAGCGCGAAGCTGGCCAAGGAGCTGGTGCTGGGGCTCGGCCGAGCGCAGCGGGCCGGGCGGGTGGTCGACGTCGCGCCGATCGCGATCTTCATCGACCCCGCCGACCCCGACCTGCACGCGGCGCTGGGACGAGCGCTCGCGGCGACGGGAAAGACCGCGGCAGCCGCCGCGGCATTCGAGGAAGCGCTGCTATTCCACGGCGCGGACGAGGCAGAGCTCCACAGAACACTGGTGGGGATTTACCGGGCGTTGGGGGATGCGAAGAAGGCGGAGGCGCACAAGGCCGCGGGCGGAAGGTAAGCGTGTCCGTGCTCGTGTCCGTCTCCGTCGTCCGACTACGCGAGCGCCTTCTTCATCGCTGCCGCCGCCTCTTCATCCGTCGCCGCCCTCGGCGCCGCCGCCGGCGCCTCTCCCTCCGCCGCCTCGACCACCGGGAATGTGAGTGTCAGTGTCGTGCCGCGCCCCACTTCGCTGTCGACGTCGATGCGGCCGCCGTGCTCGGCGACGATCTGCTGCACCAGCGCCAGCCCGAGCCCGGTCCCCTTCTCCTTCGTCGAGAAGAACGGATCGAAAATCTTCGCGCGATCGGCCTCGGGGATACCGGGGCCGCTATCCGACAATCGGAGGCGCACCTGGCGAGCGCCGCCCTCGGCGGCGTCGACCGTGACCTGCAGGCGCCCGCCGCTCGCCATCGCCTCGCGCGCGTTGCGCACCAGGTTGAGCAGCGCCTGGCGCAGCTGGCTCTCGTCGGCGGCGATC
Source organism: uncultured Pseudomonadota bacterium (assembly GCA_963711305.1). Classification (GTDB taxonomy): domain Bacteria; phylum Myxococcota_A; class Polyangia; order Fen-1088; family Fen-1088; genus DASRQZ01. The sequence goes on along the minus strand of CAVQDT010000004.1, from coordinate 449,189 downwards.
TCGGGCAGGTCGCTCGCGACCGACACCTCGAGCGCGATCCCCGCCTGAGACAGCTCGGCGCGCGAGAACTCCAGCACCGCCTCCGCGATGGCGCCCAGGTCCTCGCGCTCGAGCCGGGCCTGCGGGAAGCGCGCGAAACGCAGGTAGTTCTCGGTGATCTCGGCCAATCGATCGACCTCGCTGGCGATCGAGGCCAGCAGGCGACGCGCCTCGGCGCCGGTCTCGTCGGCGATCTCGTCGCCGAGCAGCTCGGCGTAAAGGCCGATCGACGCCAGCGGGTTGCGAACCTCGTGCGTGATCTGGGACGCCATGCGCCCGACGGTCGCCAGCCGCTCCGAGCGGATGAGCCGCTGCTCGCGCTCCTGGATCGCCGCCGCCATCACGTCGAATTCGCGAACGAGCTCGCCGATCTCGTCGTGCGACGCCGCGCCGATGCGCCGGCCGTAGTCGCCGCCCGCGACCTGCTGCGCGCGCGCGCGCAGCAGGCGCAGCGGCTGCAGCGTGCGCAGGATGAGCACGAAGGCCCCGATGCCGATCAGCACTCCGACCCCGCCCAGGCCGAGAGCGATCTGCAGGGATGCCTCCTCGTCGTCGCGCAGCTGCTGCGCGATCTGGCCGCTCTCGCCGCGCAGCGGGCGGCGCATCCGGTTGAGGTTGTGCGTCAGCGTGGCGAAGTGGCTGTCGAAATCCGGCCGCGCGCGCGGGTCGTTCGCCACCTCGGCGGCGCCCAGCTCGCTCGCCAGCTCGTCGGCCTGGTCACGGAGCGCGCCAATCTGACGCCGCTTGACCTCGAAGTCGCCCCGCCGCGACGAGAGCGGCTCGCGCTGGCTGTAGCGATCGATCGCCGCCTGCGCATCGTCCAGGTGCTTGCGCGTCATGCGCAGCCCGAGCGCCAGGTTCGGGTCCAGGCGCAAGTTGCGCCCCAGTGACGGCGCGAAGTCGTTGAGCGATTTCCACGCCGCGTCGACCGACCCCTGTAGGTCCAGGTATGCCTCGTTAGCCACGACGCCCTGCCGCGCGCGGTGGATCACGACCAGCGTGAACGTCGCGTTGGCGGCGAACGCGAGCAGCAGCACTGTGTAGGCAAGGAAGATTTTGCCGGACACACCCAGGCGCATCGCCTCTAGACGCTAGCACGTCACGGGCGAGACCGACCCAAACCTGTCGGGACGGGTCGTTTGTCGACGGACATTCATCGACGGGCAGCGGACCCGGAGGAGACGGGTGAGCGCTCGAAAGTCGCTCCTCGTGCATTGACATGACCTGCCCCTGCGGAAAGAATGCCTCGTCATGGTCGGTCGCATGACGGCACTCTGGGCCGCACTGGTCGTCGTCCTGCTGGGCGGCGCGGCGCCATTGGCGCGGGCCGCGGACGACAGCGGCACGGTCGTGCTCGGCGTCGAGGCGATCGACACCCAGGACAACAACCTCGCCAGCGACGTGACCGACGCCATCAAGCAGCGCGTCGCCAACGGCAAAGGCGGACCGCTGATCCCGGGCAAGGACCTGGTCGAGATCAAGCTGGTGTTCTCGTGCTCCGACGAGGCCCCCGCGTGCCTCGCCCAGGCGGGAAAGAGCCTGGGCGCCGCCAAGCTGATCTACGGCAACGTCAAGCGCTCGGGCGGCGACGTCGTCCTCACGCTGAAGCAGGTCGACACGGCGCGCGGCACCGTTGACGGCACCACCGTCGAAAACCTCTCGAAGAAAAAGCTCGACCCGTCGGCGCTGCGCGCGCTGTCGGGACAGTGGATGGCGCGGCTCAACGGCGCCAAGCCCGCCGGTGGCGGTGGCGGCACGCCGGGTACGCTGATCGTGCGGTCCAACGTCTCGGGCGCCACCGTGATGCTCGACGGCGCCGAGGTCGGCACGCTGACGCGCAAGACGCTGTCGATCGAGGATGTCTTGCCGGGCAAGCACGAGATCACCGTCGAGAAGCCCGGCTTCGGCGTCAGTACCCAGGTGTTCACGATCGGCGCCGGCCAGGCCTTGCCGCTGACGCTGACGTTGTTGCGCGGTGACGGCAACGAGGGCGAGGAAGGTGCCCCACCCGCAACCAGCGGCGAGCCCGAGGCGACTCCGCGACGAATCGCGGCGCCCGCGGACGAGGCACCGGGCGGCGACGATTCGCTCCGCACCTGGGTCCGGACCGGATTCTGGGTCGCTATCGGCGTCAGCGCGGTCTCGTTCGCGTTGGCCACGAAGTACGGGCTCGATGTACGCAGCGTCAACCACGACCTCGACCCGTTTCGCTCTCCAAACCCGACGAAAGCGGACCCCACGGGTACCGTCGTGCCGGGACTGATCGACCAGGGCAACCACGCCGAGACCCGCCAGTGGATCTTCATTGGCGTCGGCTCGGCCGCCGCCGTCGCCGGCGGGTTCCTGCTCTACAAGGGATACCTCGACAAGGAAGCCGGCTCCGGCTCCAAGACCGCCGACAACCATGGCCTGCGGGTTTTTCCGACCGCCAACACCTCCTCGGGGGGCATCGCCGCCGAGTTCGATTTTTGACGCTTCGTAGGCGTCCATGAGTTTGGTCGGGCAGACGATCGGGAACTACCGCGTCACCCGCCAACTGGGTGAGGGCGGGATGGGCGTGGTGTACGAGGCCGAGCATCCGGTGATCGGACGCAAGGTCGCGATCAAGCTCCTTCACCTGGCGTTGGCGCGCGATCCCGAGATCGTCGCCCGCTTCTTCAACGAGGCGCGCGCGATCCATACGGTCGGACACGAGAACATCGTCGAGATCATGGACTTCGGCCAGACGGCCGACGGTCAGCCCTACTTCATCATGGAGTTCCTGGCCGGCGAGGCGATGAACGATCGCATCGTGCGCAACGTGCTGTCACCGGTCGAGGCGTGCGAGATCACCGACCAGATCTGCCGCGCGCTCGGCGCCGCGCACGAAAAGGGGATCTTTCACCGCGATCTCAAGCCGCACAACGTGCAGATCTTGCCGACCAACTCGGGGCGCATGCACGTCAAGCTGCTCGACTTCGGCGTCGCCAAGATCATGAACGCCGGAGATCTGTCGCAGTCGGTGAAGACGCGCACCGGCTCGCTGATGGGCACGCCGATCTACATGTCGCCCGAGCAGTGCAAGGGTGCGGGTGACATCGACAGCCGCACCGACATCTACTCGCTGGGCGTGATGCTCTACGAGATGCTCGCCGGCCGGCCCCCGTTCGTCGCCGCTGGCGTCGGCGAGCTGTTCGCGATGCACATGCTGCAGCCTCCCCCGCCGTTGACGGATTTCGCGCCCAAGACGCCGCCGATGATGGCAGCGGCGGTGATGAAGGCGCTGTCCAAGGAGCCGCGCGATCGCTTCGCCACGATGGAGGAGCTGCGCCAGGCCTTCCTCGCGCGACAACCTCCCCATGCCGAACCTACGCCGCCGCGAGCCGCACGCAGAGCTATCGCTCGCGGCCCCCGGTGACGATGCCGATGCCGGCGGCGAACGCGTCGACGACGCTGTCGGCGTCGCCGGCCGAGGTCGTCCGCGACAGCGCGACCGGCGACAAGAAGAAGAGCCGCGCCGGCCTGGTGCTGGGGGGGGTGCTGCTCGCGGGCGGCGCCGCGACGTACTTCTTCATGGTTCCGAAGGAGAACAAGACGGCGCTCAACGCGGCGGCGGCGGAAGTGACGGCAGCGCCGCTCGCGACTGCCGAACCCACGGCGAGCAAGATGGTCACGATCCGTTTCGAGTCCGAGCCGCAGGGAGCCCACGTTGCGCGCGTCACCGACGAGAAAGACCTGGGCGCCGTACCGTTCGAGCTCAAGCTACCGCGCGCGGGCGGCAAGCCGGAGTACCGCTTCCACCTCGACGGCTACCAGGACCAGACGCTGGCGGTCGACCTGGCGTCGGACAAGACGCTCAAGGCGACGCTGGAGAAGGTTGCGGCGCCCCCTCCTCCGCCGCCTGCCGCCCCGACGCCGCCCGCCCCAACCAGCGCCGCGCGCGCCGAGACGCCGCACCGGACGGCAGCATCGACGACCCACCACGGGCCCCACCCCGCCCGCCCGTCAGGCGGCGACGACGACGGCCTCGCGACGCCCAAGTTCTAGAGAGCCTCGCTTCTCGCAAGGTCTGCCCTCTCCCTGACCCTCTCCCGCGGACGGCGCGGACGGGAGAGGGGACCGGAGGAGGTCACTCCTCGTCGGCGAGCGGAATAGCGGGGGCGTCGGGCTGGCGGCGCCGGTGGCGCTGCACCAGCAGATCCAGAAACCGTTCGGGGGCGAGCGCGACCCGGTTGCGGCTCTCGAGATAGCGGCGCCGCTCGAGCGCGAAGATCCCGCCGGCCGCGACCCCGCCGCTGGCGAGCGCGATGACATCCGGCAAGCCGAACCCGGGGAAGATCGCCGACCCGCCCAGACCCAGGATCGCAAACGCCATCGCCGAGCGGAGCCCCATGTGCGTCAGGCGCTCGCGCCGCATCTCCGACAGGTCGATCTGGAAGGTGACCGCGGTGTGGTTCTCCCCTTCCTCCACGATGATGGTCTCGACGTGGGTCACCAGGCCGAAGGCGTAGCGCTTGGAGAAGTCGAGCGAGCGCACCAGCCCCGGCCATATCCCCTGCGCGCGCTCCCACTCGATGCGATCGCCGTGGTGGCGCCGCACGGTCATGAGCTGGTCGCGCAAGAACCGGTCGACCGCGCGCCGCACCTGATCGGCCGGCGCCGGGACCACGCGGCTGACGACGATCTGGCTCGCGCCCAGCGTGCGCGTCAGCGCGCCTGCTTCGGGCTCGAGCGCCGCGCCCCGCTTCATCTCGGTCAACGCCTGAACCACTGCATCGCGCGGCAGCCCGGCCTCCTCGCCGAGCCGCATCACCTCCTGCACGCTCAGGGCGACCTCCCCGGAGTGGTCCGCGGCCTGGCTGTTCGAGGTATCGATCTCCGCGGCCCGCCGCAAGACGAAGTCGACCTGCTGGCGGGACAGCTTATCGGAGGCCACGACGGTCAATTATAGCCGCGGCGCCCTGATGCGAAAGGCTATCCTCATCAGCCACTCGTAAAGCCAGTCCGGGCAGAAGGCACGCAACCGTCCGCCCGTCAACGATGTCGGTCCCACCGGCCAGCGCAGCTTGGGGTGGGGAGACGTGGCCGCGCGGTAAATGACGTCGACCAGCCCGGCGACGTCGTCGCGGTGGAGAGCGGCCGACTGGCGCTGGTACGCCTCGAGCAGCGCGGCGTAAGGGCTGTCGGGGCGCCCGGCCGCTTGCGCTCGAATCTCGTTGACATGCAGCTCCGTCCGATAAGGCCCGGGTTCCACCAGCGCCACCCGGATGCCGAAGGGGATGAGCTCGTAGCGCAGGGATTCGATCATCCCCTCGAGCGCCCACTTGGACGCGTGGTAGGGCCCGACCATCGGCAACGCCACCCGCCCGGAGACCGAACCGATCGTGACCACCGTCCCACTGCGGCGCGCGCGCATCGCGGGCAGCACCGCGCGCGTGACCCGATGGACGCCGACGACGTTGGTCTCGAGCTGGGCGCGCAGCTCGTCGGGCGACGTCTCCTCGAGCGCGCCCAGGGCGTAGTAGCCGGCGTTGTTGATCAGCGCGTCGATGCGGCCGCCGGTGTCGCGCAGAAGATCGCCGACCGCGAGGGCCACCGACTCGTCGCTGGTGACGTCGAGCGCGGGCGTGGTCAGCGCCCAACCGGCCGCGCTCGCCTCCGCGCGCAGCTCGGAGCCCCGCTCGGGGCGTCGCATCGAGGCAAGCACGCGCCAGCCCTTGCGGGCGAAGCACACGGCGGTGGCGCGGCCGATGCCCGACGACGCGCCGGTGATCAGCACCACCCGCCGTTCGGTCGTCTCGTCGTGAGCCATGAATCCCTCCTCAGCCGTGGAGCAGGAAACCGACCAGCACCGTCGACAGCAAGCCCCACGCGACCACCGCCGCGATCCAGAGCCGCGCCGGCCGGCGGCGCACGCGGGCGATCGTGCGCAGGCCCATCGCGACGTTCACCGTCGACAGCAGCAGGAGACCGGTCATCCAGAGCAAGCTGTCCTGGTTGTGGTGGTCGGGCGCGCGCGCGAACGCCAGCGTGCCGACCAGGAAGACCGAGCCCAGGACCACGCGCCCGATCGCGCCGCGGATCGCGCGCGCTCGTAGCTGTGCGGCGCGGACGTGACGAAGCGGTGGCGGCGAGGCGGCCATCCCGCGGCTCAGTATGGCAGCGTGTATCCCATCTGGATCAGATGGGCGTTGCCGAAGGAGGTGTTCTGGATCAGGTACGCGTAGGAGACCTCGAACGCGCCCTCGGAGAACCAGCCGAAGAAGGGCACGCCCCGCCAGCGCAGCGCGTCCCAGGTCAGCTTCAGCTCGGGCATCGAGGTATGCACGGGCTGAAGCTTCGGATCCGCGGTGTAGATCTGCGCGCTCGGAGGATAGCAGTCGGGCCGCGCCATCCAGTCGCACCAGAAATAGGCCGAAGTCTGCGTGTAATACCGGTACGAAGCACGCAGCTCGAGATCGCGCGTCAGGGTCTGGTAGACACGCGGTTCGATCATGTGCCCGGCGATCTCCCATTCGTCGCGATAGAAGCGATAGTGGAGCTGCAGGCCGGTGCGTGAGCGCGGGATGTAGTACGCGGCGCGCGCGGTGGTCAGGCCGCGCCAGCGCTGGTACGGCACCCGCTCGTAGCCGTGGTTGGGCACCACGCGGTAGAGGCTGGCCTGAAAGCCGTCGAGATACGCGCCCTCGACGCCGACCTGGAACAGGAACGTCGGGGTCACGACCTGCGTGTAAGAGAACGACCCGAAGTACGAGCGCAGCTTGCAGATCAGCTCGGTCCGCCGTCGGGCAGTCGGGCGTGCGGTTCGCGCGGCCAGGCGCCGTCGAAGCCGAGGCCACCGCTGACCGCGAGCGTCGCGCTGTCACCCCAGAATCGGTACGCCGCGGACCCCGCCACGCCGTGCGACCAGTAGTCCGATTCGGCGCTGTACTGATAGGCCACCGTGGCGCGCCAGCCGATCCCAGGTCTTGCCCAGCGCCAGCCCGACTTCGTTGCGCATCTCGGTGAAGATCGTGTCGGTCGAGGTGCCTGCGGCGGACGACGCCGAGGTGATCGCGTCGAGCAGGTAGTGCGCGGTGACGTCGAAGCCGCTGCGGCAGATCCTTCGAGATCTCGACCACCGGCTGGATCACGCGCGTCGACGCCTCTCGATAGTACGCGCCGCGCACGGTGATGTGATCGTCGGCGCGCACCGCCGACAGCGGCAGCGTGACGATCAGAACCGCCGCGACCAGCACGGCGCGCGCGCCGCACGAGCGTCGGACGCCGCGCGAACGTCGGACGCTCAATTGCAGCCGCATCCGCCGCCGGGCTGACCGTACCCGCCGTCGGCGCCCTCGCGCGAGCCGAACATGTGCTGCCGAAAGCGACTCTCCAGCGGATCGGCGTCGAAGCGCATCGCCCTCTTCGACAGGTGCTCGCGCTGCCAGGGTTGGATCGGCGGCGGCGGCGCGTGCGCGCACCCGACGGCGCCGCCCAGCGACGCCAGCAGCGCCAAGCCGGCGACGAGGAACCAGGGGGGCCGCGGCGGCCCCGGCCGGCCGTTCTGGCGCGTCCCGTTCATCGCCCACCCTTTTATCCGTCCGCCGCGCAGCCCGCAAGCGTCCGCCGCACACCGCGCGGCCCCGATCGCCCGAAGGTTGGCGCTAGAATCACCGCGGCCCATGTCCATGTCCGAAGGCACCACCTACCTCATCCTCGACATCGAGACGATCCCCGATCGCGAGCTGTTCACGCCGCCGGAGCCGGCCGCGGGCGTCGAGCGCCCGTTTCCCGCCGCTCTATGCCTGTCGCCCGATCGTGCTCGGCGTGATGTGGCTCGACGAGAACCTGGCGTGCAAGCGCATCGGCACCTTCGGCGAGGCCAAGGACGAGGCCGGCATGATGTCCGACTTCGCCGACTTCATGGGCAAGTGGAAGCCAAACCTGGTGACCTGGAACGGCCGCGGTTTCGATCTGCCGGTGCTGGCGCTGCGTGCGTTGCGCCACGGGCTGCCGTTCGGCTGGTACTACCGCGGCGCCGGCTACCGCTATCGCTACAGCGAAGAAGGTCACCTCGACCTGTGCGACGTGCTGTCGGATCACGGCGCCGCGAGGATGACCTCGCTCGACGGCGCGGCGCGCGTGATCGGCCTGCCCGGCAAGGACGGGGTCGACGGGAGCCAGGTCGAGGGGCTCTTTCTCGCGGGCCAGATCGAGTCGCTGCGACACTACTGCCTGTCCGACGTCGCGCAGACCGCGTTCCTGTTCCTGCGCTATCGGCTGGTCGCGGGCGACATCGATCGCGACCACTACCGCCGCGCGGCCGCTGGCCTGCTGGCGACGCTCGAGACCGACGGCCGCTTCGGACGGCTGCTCGAGGGCGTGGATCGGCGGCGGCTCCTGCTGGAGGAGCGACGTGACCGCGGCCGCGCTCGACGGCGACGCCCTGCCCGACCCGCTGCCGCGCGCTTTCTACGCGCGCCCCACGGTCAAGGTCGCGCGCGACCTGCTCGGCAAGTTGCTGGTGCGCCGCTGGCCGGACGCGCCGGCGCAGATCGCACGCATCGTCGAGGTCGAGGCCTACCTCGGCGAGCGCGACGCCGCCTCGCACGCGCGGCGCGGGCCGACGCCGCGCGCGGCGATCATGTTCGGGCCGCCGGGGTTCCTCTACGTCTACCTGATCTACGGCATGCACAACTGCATGAACTTCGTCACCGAGGCCGACGGGCGCGCGGGCGCGGTGCTGATCCGCGCCGCCGAACCGCTGCTGTCGCCGGCACACGCGGGCGCGCGGCATCCGCTGAGCGGCCCGGGCAAGCTGTGCCGCGGCCTCGGCATCACCCTCGCGCACAAGGGCCTCGACCTCACGACCGGTGGCGACCTCTACGTCGCCGACGGCGGCGGCCCGCGACCGCGTCGCGCGGCCTCGCCGCGCATCGGCGTCGACTACGCCGGCGACTGGGCGGCGCGCAAGCTGCGCTTCTTCATCCCCGGCGACCCGAACGTCTCGGGCAAGCGGAGATGAGAAAGCGCCAGGACGCCAGGAACGCCAGGGTCCGGACTAGTCCTGGTCCGGGATCAGGATCCTGGCGTTCCTGGCGTCCTGGCGCTTTCTCATCCGACGGCCGGCGACGATGCCATACGCTCGGCGCGGCGGCGGCGCACCTCGGACTCGATCGACGTGAACATGCGGGGCAGCGACGCCGACACGAGGCCGTCGGTGATCTTGCGCAGAATGATGCCGGGCACCGGCGCGCGCACGTCGAGCGCCGCGCGGTAGTCGACGCGCGTGCCCACGCCCTCGGCCGCGAAACGCCAGCTGCCGGTCGAATCGGTGACGACCTCCCCCTCGACGAAGCGCCAGTCGACCGACGGCACGTCGGGCTGGCAGGTCAGATCGAGCACGTAGCGCACCGGCAGCACCATCTGCGCGCGGAACTCGACGCGGACGACCGAACCCTGAGTCGAGATCACGCGCGCTCCCTTGAGCTCGGGGAAGAGCCGGGGGTACGCCGCGAAGTCCACGACGATGTCGTACACCTCGCGCGGCGTCGCCGGCGTGACCAGTTGGCTGCGGTGGACCGGCTCGCGCGCGCTCATGAGGGATATTTCAGCACGGCGATGGGGCGGAGGCCAATGGGACGAGGACGGGGACGAGGCCAGCGGGCAAATTGCCATCTCAGCGAGTTGACCCGCACACCGAGACCTGAGTACAGTCTTGCGGCCGTTTCGCACATGCCACGCCCATTTGCCCCGCCGGGGACGAAGACCCATTTCCAAGGTGACCGCCCCGTCCGGGTGAACCACGTCCGTCTCGAGCTCGACATCGATCTCGCGGGCGCGCGCCTGGCAGGCCTCGCTCGGCTCACGCTCACCGCGCGACGGAGCGACCTGTCCGCGTTCGAGCTCGACGCCGTCGAGATGTCGATCGACGAAGTCACCGTCGACGGTCGCGCCGATGCCGGCTTCGAGTACGACGGCGAGAAGCTGCGCGTGCGCCTGCCCAAGCCCGTCGCCGTCGGCACGGAGCTCGAGATCGCGGTGCGCTATCGCTGCGCGCCCCGGCGCGGCCTCTACTTCATGGGGCCCGACGCCGCGCACCCGGAGCGGCCGCTGCAGTGCTGGACGCAGGGCCAAGACGACGACTCGCGCTACTACTGGCCCTGCCTCGACACGCCGATCGAAAAAGCGACGACGGAGATCATCTGCACCGCGCCCGCGGGCAACTTCGTGCTGTCGAACGGCGAGCTGCGCGAGCGCCTCGAGCTGCCAGGCGGCAAGCAGATTCGCTGGCACTATGCCCTGGACTTCCCGCACCCGCCGTATCTGGTGACGCTGGTGTGCGGGCCCTTCGTCGAGATCAAGGATCGCGCGCGCCGCACCGGCGTCGACGTCTACTACTTCGTGCCGCCGGGGCGCGAGGCCGACGCGCGCCGCAGCTTCGGCCGCACGCCCGAGATCATCGACGTCTTCTCGGAGAAGATCGGCATCCGCTACCCGCACTCGCGCTACAGCCAGATCGCCGTTCCCGACTTCATCTTCGGCGGCATGGAGAACACGTCGGCGACCACGCTGACCGATCTCGCGCTGCTCGACGAGCGCGCGGCGATCGACCACGACGTCGAGGGGCTGGTGTCGCACGAGCTGGCGCACCAGTGGTGGGGCGACCTCGTCACCTGCCGCGAGTGGTCCGAGGCCTGGCTCAACGAGGGGTTCGCGACCTACTTCGAATACGTCTGGCGCGAGCACGAGAAGGGCCGCGACGAGGCCGACGTCGAGCTGCTCGCCGACGCCGAGGGCTACCTGAACGAAGCGGGCCGCTACCAGCGCCCGGTGGTCTGCCGCCAGTACGAGGAGCCGATCCACATCTTCGACAGCCACCTCTACGAAAAAGGTGGGCGCGTCCTGCACATGCTGCGGAACGAGCTGGGCGACGACCTGTTCTGGCGCGCGCTCAAGTTCTACGCCGAGCGCCACGCGCGCGGCTCGGTCGAGACGCGCGATCTCGCGCGCGCGATCGAGGAGGTCTCGGGCCGCAACGTCGACGAGTTCTTCGACCGCTGGATCGAGCGCGCCGGCCACCCCGAGCTCGAGGCGAGCTGGGACTGGGACGCCGAGCGGCACGTCGGCACGCTGCGCGTCGACCAGAAGCAGACCGTCAGCGCTGAAGCGCCGCTGTTCCGATTCACGACACGCGTGCGCTTCGAGATCGACGGCCAGGAGCGCGACGAGACGGTGACCGTCGACGCTGTGACCCACGCGTTCGAGTTCCACCTGCCCTCGCGCCCGACCCAGGTGATCTTCGATCCCGGCGACGTCGTGTTGAAGTCCGCTGAAGATCGAGAAGCCGCGCCCGCTGTGGCGCCGGCAGCTCGTGGCGGCGCGCCTGGGCATCGACCGCGTGATCGCGGTCGGCGGCGTCGCCAAGAGCATCGAGCCCGATTCCGTGCGCGCGCTCGGCGAGGCGCTGCGCGGCGATCGTTTCTGGGCGGTGCGCGCAGCGGCGGCGCGCGCGCTGGGGCAAACCCGGCGCGACGACGCGCTCGAGCTCTTGCTGGCCAACATCGGCGATTCGCACCCGCGCGTGCGGCGTGCGATTGCGGCCGGGCTCGGCGAATACCGCGGCGACGAGCGCGCGGGCGAGGCGTTGGCGGCGCTGCTGCAGCGGGGCGACCGCAGCTACTTCGTCGAGGCCGAGGCGGCGCTGAGCCTGGGCAAGACGCGCACGTCGCGCGCGCTGACCACGCTGCCGACGCTGCTCGGGCGGCCGTCGTTCCAGGACGTGATCCGCACGCGCGCGATCGAGGCGCTCGGCGCGACCAGCGACGAGCACGCCATCCCTATCGTCAAAGGAGAGTGGCGCCCCGGCGGCTCGTTCTTCGCGCGGCGCGCGGTGGTCATGGCGATGGCCGAGCTCGGCACCGGCACCGCGCACGCCCGCCAGGCGCGCGAGTTCATCGAGAGCTGTTTCTCCGATCCTGACTTCCGGGTGCGCGGCGAAGCGGCGTCGTCGCTGGCGCGTGTCGGCCTCGCGGAGGCGGTGCCGGCGATCGAGCGCGCGCTGGCGGCGGAGCTCGACGGGCGCGCGCGACGGCGCATGGCGGAGGCGATCCGCGAGCTGCACGAGAGCGGCCGCCCGGCTGAGCAGGTCAAGAAGCTGCAGGACGAGGTCGACCGCCTGCGCGCGGAGACGGCGAAGCTGCGCGAGCGGCTGGAGCGGCTGGAAACCAAGGGCCCGACGGCGGCGCCGCCAGCGCCGTCGTCTTCACCGCCGCCGTCGGGTGAGAAACCGCCCGCGAAGGCGCGCCGGCCGCGGCCGGTGGCGAGGCGCGGCGGCCGCCCGCACCGGCCAGTGCGGCGGTAAGCGGCGGCCCGCCTCGATCGACGGACCCCTCTCCCTAACCCTCTCCCCGCAGACGGGGCGAGGGGACCGGAGCCGGGCCGATCTCCCGCACAGCGACCTGATCTCCCGCACGCGGACCGGAGCCGGATCCGGTCCCCTCCGCCCGTCTGCGGGGGGAGGGTTAGGGAGAGGGCAAGCCTTGCGAGACGCGCCGCGCGCCGCGCTACTTCGCCGCGATCGGCGTCGTCCCCGGCGCCTGCAGCTCCGCGATGATCTCCGCGTAGATCTGCCGCGCGCGCGCCAGCTGATCGCGCGGCACCGAAACCGCGCCGACCACCGGGTGGCCTCCGCCGCCGTAGCGCTCGCAGATCGCGCTGATGTCGTGCGTGCGCGGGATCTTCGACCACGGGTTCGAGCCCACCGAGATCTTGAAGCGTCCCGGCGCGGTCAGCCCCACCGAATAGCGTGCCTCCGGGAACAGGTAGTAGGTGATGAACTTGTTGAACGGGCCGACGTTCTGCTCCGCCACGTCGAAGAACACCACGCCGCCTTCCAGTTTTGCGGCGGCGCGGATCGCGTCGATGTTCGTCTGGTGCGCCGCCAGCAACGGCCCGAGCGCCTGCACCACGTAGTCGCTCGCCGCGATGTCGCCCAGCGGCCGCGAGATCAGCTCGCCGATGAACCGGTCAGCGAGCGCCGGATCGCGGTTGTTCTCGATGAACGTCATCAACTGCAGCGCCGGCTCCTTGAGCTCGACCGCCATCTTCGCGTCGGGAAAGAGCGCGCCGTCGATGATCTCCGCCCAGTCGACCAGCTCGCGCAGCGGCGCCGCGTCGAAGCCGAACTTCGCCGCAACCGTGGTCGCGATGAACTTGGTGCAGCTCTTGGCCGCCGGGTCGTAGAACTTGCGCCCGGTCGCGTCGGCGCGGAAGTGCGCCTCGTCGCCCGGCTGCTGGAACGCGGACGCATGGTGGTCGAACCACCAGGTCAGCCGCGGATCCTGCGAGTACCTGAAATCGACGCACGCGTTCTCGTCGCCGTCGAACGCGTCGGCGGGGAACGCGTGCGCGTCGCCCTTGTGCTCGAGCGGCCGGTAGACGACGTCGATCGGCCCCTTGGCGATGCGCTCGCGGTAGAAGCGCGTGAACACCCCCGCCGAGCTGCATCCGTCGAAGCAGTTGCCATGATACAAAACGCGGAGGCGCACACTGCCAAGGTAGCGGTAGCCCTCACATCAGAGCAAGCAGCATTTGCGTTGAGAAAAACACACGTGGGCTCGCAGTCGGGCGCGTGAACATGTAACTTCTCGCCATGCCCGAGTTCCTCACCGATCTGAAGCGGACCCACGACTGCGGCGCGCTGCGTGCCGTCCACGCCGGACAGCGCGTGGTCCTGTTTGGCTGGGTCGCTGCTCGCCGTGATCACGGCGGCTGCGTGTTCATCGATCTGCGCGACCGTGCCGGCCTGACCCAGGTGGTGTTCGAGCCGCACCAGGACGCGCAGGCGCACACCACCGCCGGCGAGCTGCGCTCCGAGTACTGCGTGGGCATCACCGGCGTCGTGGCCGAGCGCGGCGGCAAGAAGAACCCCAACCTGGCCACCGGCGACATCGAGGTCAAGGCCGACAAGATCACGATCTTCTCTTCCGCCGAGACGCCTCCGTTCGAGATCTCCGACGACACGCTCGCCGGTGAATCGATCCGCCTCAAGCACCGCTACCTGGATCTGCGGCGCCCCGCGCTGCAGAAGAACTTCCTCGTGCGCTCCACGATCTACCAGACCACGCGCCGCTACCTGGCGGGCGAGGGCTTCGCCGAGATCGAGACGCCGTTCATGGTGAAGTACACGCCGGGCGGCGCGCGCAACTTCCTCGTTCCGTCGCGGCTCAACCCCGGCCAGTTCTACGCGCTCGCCGAGTCGCCGCAGATCTTCAAGCAGCTGTTCATGGTCTCGGGGTTCGACCGCTACTTCCAGATCGTGCGCTGCTTCCGCGACGAGGACCTGCGCCTCGACCGCCAGCCCGAGTTCACCCAGATCGACCTCGAGATGAGCTTCGTCGTCGAAGAGGACGTGCAGAACCTGATCGAGGGCCTCATCGCCGCACTGTGGAAGGACATCCTGGGCATCGAGGTGCCGCGCCCGCTGCCGCGCCTGACCTATGCGCAGGCGATGTCGCTGTACGGCTCGGACAAGCCCGACCTGCGCTTCGAGCTGCCGCTCTGCGAGCTGACCGCCGCCGTGCGCAAGCACGAAGGCGGCGGCGTGCCGCTGCTGCAAGCGGCGATCGCGCAGCCGAACGGCATCGTCAAAGGCTGGCGTCTGCCGGCCGCCGAGGCGAGCAAGCTGTCGCGCGCCGACCTCGACAAGCTCGAGGAGTTCGCCAAGGGCTTCGGCGCGCGCGGCCTCGCGCGCGCGCGCATCGGCGCGGGCGGCGTCTGGACGCAGACGCCGATGAAGACGCTCTCCGACAGCCTGCGCGACGAGATCAACGCCGCCGCCGGCGCCGGCGAAGGCGACCTCCTGTTCCTGCAGTTCGGCGCGCCCAAGATGGTGAACGCCGTGCTCGGCGGCCTGCGCCTGCACCTGGCCGTGAAGCTCGACCTCATCCCCAAGGGCCAGTGGCGCTTCTGCTGGATCACCGAGTTCCCGCTCTTCGAGCAGAGCGACGACGGCCACCTGGCTGCGGCGCACCATCCGTTCACCTCGCCAGACCCCGCCGACATCGCACGGCTCGAGTCGGATCCGGCTTCGGTGCGCGCACGTGCCTACGACCTCGTGCTCAACGGCAACGAGATCGCGGGCGGCTCGATCCGGATCCACCGCCCGGACGTGCAGGCGCGCGTCTTCCGCGCGCTCGGCCTCAGCGACGAGGACGCGCAGGCCAAGTTCGGCTTCCTGCTCGAGGCGTTCAAGTACGGCCCACCGCCCCACGGCGGCATCGCCGCCGGCGTCGACCGCCTGTCGATGCTGCTGTGCGGGGCGGAATCGCTGCGCGACGTGATCGCCTTCCCGAAGACGCAAAAAGGAACCGACCTCCTCACCGACGCGCCTTCCGGCGTGTCGCCCAGGCAGTTGGACGAGCTGCACATCAGCGTCAAGTGACCGCCCGCGCCGGCCAACCAGCGCTGCGGCGAGCAGCGCTCAAACGGCTCGGCGAGGAAGAGGTCGACCTTCTGGTTGTAGGCGGCGGTGCGACCGGCGCCGGCATCGCGCGCGACGCCGTCTTGCGCGGGCTGTCGGTCGCGCTCGCTGAAGCGGGCGACTTCGCGGGGCAGACGTCGAGTCGGTCGTCGCAGTTGATCCACGGCGGCCTTCGATACTTGCAGTACGGCGACCTCGCGCTGGTGTTCGAGGGGCTCTCCGAGCGGCGACGCCTGATGTCGACGGCGCCGCACCTCTGCCGCCCGATCGAGTTCCTGTTCCCCGCCTACCGCGGCGAGCGCCCGGGGCTGCGTACCATCGGCGCCGGCATCGCCCTCTACAACGCGCTCGCGCTCTGGCGCCCGCCGGCGCAGAGCCGGCGTCTCGGTCCGAGCGCGACGTTCGAGGCGAGCCCATCGCTGCGCGCGGCCGGGCTCGAGGGGGCGCAGCTCTACACCGACTGCCAGACCGACGACGCGCGCCTGGTGCTGGAGACCGTCCTCGATGCCGAGCTCGCCGGCGCCGCGGTGCTGTCGCATGTCCGCGTCCTTTCGCTGCGGCGCGACCGCGCCGGCCGCGCGCGCGCCGCCATCGTGCGCGACCAGATCGACGACGAGCTCCACGAGATCCGCGCACGCCTCATCGTCAACGCCACCGGGCCGTTCTCCGACGCCTTCGACCGCGGCCGGCACAACCTGCGACCGACGCTGGGCGCGCACCTGGTGTTCGACGCCGCCCGCCTGGATCTCGGCGGGCGCGCGGTCGTGCTGCGCGCGCCACGCGACGGGCGCATCTTCTTCGCGCTGCCGCGTGGCCCGCGCAGCGTGATCGGCACCACCGACACCGACTGGAACCCCGAGGCCCGCCTGGGTGACGGCGCCACGTCCGGCAACGGCGCGCCAACGGTCGACGCCGAGATCCGCGCGTCCCGCCGCGATGTCGACTACCTGCTCGAGGCGGCAGCGCACGCCTTTCCCGCCGCTCGCCTCGGCCCCGAGGACGTGATCGCGACCTACGCGGGGCTGCGGCCACTGATCGCTGAA
Source organism: uncultured Pseudomonadota bacterium (assembly GCA_963711305.1). Taxonomy (GTDB): domain Bacteria; phylum Myxococcota_A; class Polyangia; order Fen-1088; family Fen-1088; genus DASRQZ01. The sequence continues at coordinate 432,662 of CAVQDT010000004.1, read as the reverse complement.
CGAGCGCACACCGTGTCGTCGACCTCGCGCGAGCACGAGATTCTGCGCGAGCCCGACGGCGTCGTCACGGTCGTCGGCGGCAAGCTGACCACGTTCCGCCGCATGGCGGAGCAGACCACCGACCTCGTCGTCGAGCTGCTGCGCGACCGCGGGGTCGAGCGCGCGATCGGCCCGTGCCTCACGCGCGAGCGCCCGCTGCCGGGCGCGGGCGCCCCGCCCTCCCCCTTCGGCGACCACGAGCTCGGCGAGGACGTGCGCGCACACCTGCTGGCCACGTACGGCTCGCGCGCCACCGACGTGCTGGCCGAGATCGACGACGCGCCCGAGCTGGCGCGGCGGATCGACCACGAGCTGCCGTACCTGTGGGCCGAGGTCGTGCACGCCGCGCGCGCCGAGCACGCGCTCGACGTCGACGACGCGCTCTCGCGCCGCGTGCCGTTGCTGCGCGACGCGCACGACCAGGGACTCGGCGCCGTCGAGCACGCCGCCGATCTGATGGCGCGCGTGCTCGACTGGTCGCCCGAGCGCCGCGCCCGCGGCGTCGAGCGCTATCGAGCGGCGGTCGCGTCGTCGCGCCGCTGGCGCGAGTGAAATGATCGGACTACCGGACCCGCGACCGTGATCGCCCCCGCGATCGTTGATGTGTTCAGCCGTCGGCGGCCGCAGGCGATCGCGGCAGCGTCACCAAGAACTCGGCGCCACCGGTCGAACGGTTCTGCGCGGTGATGCGACCGCCGTGCTCCTGCACGATCGCGTAGCTCACGGCCAGGCCCAGGCCCGCGCCCTTGCCCTCTTCCTTGGTGGTGAAGAACGGATCGAACAGGCTCGCCATGTGCTCGCTGGCGATACCCGAGCCCGAGTCGGCGATGCGCAGGTTGACGTTGCCCTCGCAGCCGGCGGTGGCGATCTCGATCTCGCCCGCGCCGACGACGCTGTCGAACGCGTTGCCGATCAGGTTGACCACGACCTGGAGCAATTGATTGGCGTCGCCGAGCACCGGCGCCAGATCGGTCTCGAGATCGAGCCGTACGCGCACGTCGGCGCGCGCGCTCTGCTTCTGCCCGGTGACGCGAACCGCGTCGCGCACGACGTCGTTGAGCGACAGCACGCGCCGTTTGATCTGCGGCGCCTGGCGCGAGAAGCGCAGCAACGACTCGACGATCGCCTTGCAGCGAAGCGCGCTGCGCTCGATCTCGCCCAGGTAGTCGCGCCGCTCCTCGGGCGTGACGTCCTCGCGCTGCAGGATCTGCGCGAACGCCAGGATGCCGCCGAGCGGGTTGTTGATCTCGTGCGCGACCCCGCCCGCGAGCCGCCCGATCGCCGCCAGCTTCTCCGCGCTCGCGAGCTGGCGGGTCATCTCCCGCTCCTCGGTGACGTCGTGGTAGCTGCACACGGTGAGCGGTACTTCCTCGTCGAGCAGCGGGAACGCGCGCAGCATCAGCGTGCGCCCGTTCTTGGAGCGGACCTCGCCGTCTTTGGCCGCGCGCGCGTGCTGTGCATCGGACACCGGGCAGCCGTCGCACGGCCGCCCCGCCGGGCCGATCAGCGCCTGCGGCGACTGCGAGCGCACGTCGAAGCAGCGCCGTCCGACCACGCGCTGGATGGCCGTGCCGAGCTCGTCGGCCAGCGCCAGGTTCGCGCGCCGGATCACGTAGTCCTCGTCGAGGATCATCAGGGACTCGGAGATCGCGTCGAAGGTCCGCTCCCACTGGCGCTTCGCCACCGAGACCCGGACCACGGTCTCACCGTCGAGCTTCTCGTCGTCTCCGTCGTCGCTTCTCATCGTTATCGCCGACCGCCGGATCATCGGCCGGCCGCTGGATCATTCAGAGCATCGTCACCACGCCCTCGACGCGCCGGATGCGCGCGTACAGGCGAATGACGTCGGCCGCCGATGCGCAGGGGACGCGCAGGCGGTGGCTCAGGTACTTCCCACCCGAGGACGAGCGCGTCTCGCGCGCCGCCTCGTCGAGCGGCCCGGCCAGACCTTCCTGGACGGACTCGACCAGGGCCGCGGTCACGGTCTCGCTGTTGAGCGCGATCACCGTGATCGAGAAATCGCCCGGGAATGTGTGGTTGGCCTCGAGGAGATCGATCGCCCGCTTATCGTCGTCGTTCACGATCGGATCCTGACCGACGCGCGCGTGCCGCGCGACGATCCCCACATCGCGAAGGTCATTCAGACGTCGCGAAGCGGCCGAAATCCGGGGCAACCGGCGCAGCCGGCAGCAGAGCTGGGGCCATCGGCGCACCGCGCAGCGCCGCGACCTCGGAGCGAACCAGCGGCTTGTCGGTGCGCAACACCTGAACCGGGAGCACGATCTGCATCGACTCCGGCAGAGGCTCGAAGAACCAGCCAGCCGCGACCTCGGACATGCACTGCTCGACCGGGCAGTCCTTGCCATACGTCGACCGCGCGATCCAGTTCGAGCGAATCTCGCCAGACTTCGATAGCGACAATCCAATGCCGACGTAGCCGGGGCGCTGGCACTCGAGCGGCATGACGTCGAAGCAGCGATGCAGCGTACGCGCCTGGCCCTGCGCCTGCGCGCGCAGCGCCTTCTCGGTCTCCCACGGCGTGGCCGTCGCCGGGATCGACGACTTCATGTCGGCCTCGCCCAGCGCCGCGCCGACGGGCACGGCGTAGAGAAAGCTCGCGACCGCCATCAGCTGCACCACGGTCAGCGTGGGACGCGCGAAGCGCTTCACCAGCGCGCGCGACACCGGCTCCTCGCGGCCCGCGGCGGCACCGCCGCGCACGACGAACGTGGTGTTGCCGAGCGCGATCTCGGCGCGCACGTCGCCGCCCAGCGGGACGCGCGTTGTGTTGGTCGTCGACACCAGCGTCTCGATGGCGAGCGGCGAGCGGCCAGCCTCGATCGTGCCGGTCATGCCGGTCACCAGCGCCAGCTCGTAACCCGCACCGACGCGACGGACGAGGTCGACCTCGGCGCCGGCGAATGCGTCGTCGTCGATCGACACACCGACACGGTACCGGCGCGCGCGATGGAGCGCGCGCCGCCCGAGGACGATCCCCATGCCCGCGGCGACCAGCATCCACACGGCGCCGTAAACGGGACCGTACACGACGCGATGGGCGCCGAGCAGGACGGCAGCGACCAAGCCGGTGGCGGCGACGAAGGCCGCTCCCACCACCAGCAGTGCCACTGCCACCTCCCGCAGCTCCCGGCGGCGAGACAACCGCCGCACGGAGATCACCTCGCCGTTCACCAGGTGCGCGACTTCGATCGAGTGGTTCACGATCGCTACTCCAGATTGAATCTCAGCGGATATTACACGATGCATGAGCCTCGGAGGTCTGCGTTTATTCGTTACATAGACGACATTGGGGCATAGTCCGGCCAGGTGTGAAAGGTCGTTCGCACTGAGAAACACAGTGGGTTCCGCATCAGCTTCGGGGCCGCACGTCGAATTTCAGCGGAAATTTCGACGAAATTGAAACGATCCCGCGACCGTTACGGCTCACGAGGGTGCGTACCGGTCTTCGCGCATCGGGACCGCCCCACCTCGACCGGGCCAAGTAATTTCAGCAAGTTACGAGCTGGCACGACTGGCACAACGCATGCTAGAAGTCGGCCCGACCTTCTGGGAGGAGGGTTGAATGCCTCAAGCACTCACGCAAACCAAGCCCGCACCGACTGGTCCGGCAACGGCGACGATTCCAAACCGGGAAAAGGCGCTGCGAATCCTTTCTAAGTCCATCTACAAAGAGCTGCGGCAAAACGGATACGAGCCGAAGCAGATCGTGGCGCTCGCAACCGAGCTGATCAGCCAGGTCACCTCCGACATCAAAGACGAGAGCCCACTCGATTGAGAGCAAATGTCCCTTGATATTCCGCGAGTTTCGCGCGGAAAGTTTCTCTAGCTTTTAGTTTTTTCTTCGAGCATCCTCTGCGCGCCCCGGACAGGGCGCGCTTTTTTTCTCTGCCCTGGCCGCGGAGGGACCGGAGCGCAGGAAATGCCGATTAAACCGATTACGGACCTCTCGATTGGCGGCCGCCGCCTGTTCGTGCGGGTCGATTTCAACGTCCCGCTGACGCCCGCCGGTGGCGTCGCCGACGACACGCGCATCCGCGAGAGCCTTCCCACCATCAAGTACGCGATCGAGCACGGCGCGCGCCTGGTGCTCGCGTCGCACCTGGGCCGCCCCAAGGGCAAGCCGGACCCCAAGTTTTCGCTGATGCCGGTCGCGGCGCGCCTGGCCGAGCTCCTGGGCGTCGACGTCGCGCTCACCGACGAGCCGGTCGGCGACGGCGCGCGCAAGGTCGTCTCCGATCTGCGCGACGGCAGCGTGGCGCTGCTCGAGAACCTGCGCTTCACGCCGGCCGAAGAGGCCAACGACGAGACCTTCGCGCGCGGCCTCGCCAGCTACGCCGACGTCTACGTCAACGACGCGTTCGGCACCGCGCACCGCGCGCACGCGTCGACCGCGGGCATCACCAAGTTCGTCTCCGAAAAAGGCATGGGCCTGCTGATGGAGCGCGAGGTGAAGTTCCTCGGCAAGCTGCTCGGCGAAGTCGACCGCCCGTTCGTCGCGATCATCGGCGGCGCCAAGGTCTCGGACAAGATCGGCGTGCTCGAGAACCTGCTCCAGCGCGTGGACCAGATCCTGATCGGCGGCGCGATGGCGAACACGTTCCTCAAGGCCAAGGGAGGCCGGCTCGGCCGCTCACTCGTCGAGGAAGACAAGCTCGCGCTCGCCCGCTCGTTCCTGAGGAAGGCAGAGGCGGCGGAGGTCGACGTGCTGCTCCCGCGCGACGTCGTTGCCGCCGCCGGCATCAACTCGGAGTCGGGCCGCGTGGTCAACGCGATGGAAGTGCCCGAAGATCTCGCGGCGCTCGACATCGGCCCGGAGACCGCGCGCGGCTTCGGCGACACGATCTCGCGCGCGAAGACGATCCTGTGGAACGGCCCCATGGGCGTCTTCGAGTCGGATCCGTTCGCGAGCGGAACCATCGCCGTCGCCAAGGCGGTCGCCGCGAGCAAGGCCCTGTCGGTCGTCGGCGGCGGCGACTCGGTCGCCGCCGTGCACAAGGCCGGCGTCGCCGACAAGATCACGCACATCTCGACCGGCGGTGGCGCCTCTCTCGAGCTGCTCGAGGGCAAGAAGCTGCCGGGCCTGGCGGCGCTAGAGACCTGATGAGAGAGGGCCAAGAGAGGTAGAGACCAACCCGTGTCAGTCAAGCAAACTCAACGTCGTCCGTTCTTCTGTGGCAACTGGAAACTCAACGGCAACATTGCCGAGTCGGTGGAGCTCGCAACGCAGGTGCGTAACGGAGTCGCCACCTGGCGCGACGTCGACGTGGCAGTTGCTCCGAGCTTCCTCGCTGTGCACGCGGTTGCGCGCCGGCTCGAAGGCGGCCCGGTCGCGGTCGCCGGTCAGAATTGTTTCTGGGAAGACAAAGGTGCCTTCACCGGCGAGGTGTCGGCGCCCCAGCTAGTCGAGGCAGGATGTAAGTACGTCATCATCGGCCACTCGGAGCGACGCCAGCTGTTCGGCGAGCTCGACGCCGCGGTGAACATGAAGTCGCGTGCGGCGCTGCGCGCTGGCCTGACGCCGATCATCTGCGTCGGCGAGACGCTGGCCGAGCGCGACGCCGGGGAGACGCTGGGCCGCATCCAGGCGCAGGTCGACGCCGCGATCAAGGACATCTCCGACGAGGATCTGGCACGCTCCCTGATCGCGTATGAGCCGGTGTGGGCGATCGGCACCGGCCGCAACGCGACTCCGGCGCAGGCCGAGGAGGTGCATCGCTTCATTCGCGGTCGCATCGGCGTGCGGGGAGCACAGGTGGCGGCGGCGATCCGGATTCTCTACGGCGGCAGCGTCAAGCCGGACAACATCGGCGAGCTGCTGGCGCAGGAAGACGTCGACGGCGGTCTGGTCGGTGGCGCGTCGCTGTCGGCTCCTTCGTTCGTGCAAATCATCCAAGCTGCGCATGGCCTGCAGGCGGCGCACGGCACGGCTGCGACGCCGGCCAAAGGATAAAATTCGATGGTCACGTTCCTGACGATTCTTCACGTACTGGTTTGCGTCTTCCTGATCCTGGTCGTGCTGCTGCAGGCCGGCAAGGGCGGCGGCATGGGCATCGCGTTCGGCGGCGGCGGCGGCAGCCAGACGGTGTTCGGCTCCTCGGGCGCCGGCAACTTCCTCACGCGCTTGACGTCGATCACGGCGGCGATCTTCTTGATCACGTCGCTATCGCTCGCGCACTACTCCAGCCAGCAGGACTCGCGGCGGTTGCAGCGCCTCGCCGAGCAGAAGCAGGTCGAGAAGAAGGCCGACGAAGAGCGCGCCGTCAAGCTGAAGCAAGATCTCGAGAAGGAGCGCCAGAGCGCGCAGAAGCCGGCGGCGACGCCGGCCGAGGGCACGGCGACCACGCCGCCCGCAGCCGAGGCGCCGGCCGCCGCGGTCGAGACCAAGACCACGGGGAAGGCGGCGGAGAAGAAAGCCGCGAAGCCCGAGGGCAAGAGCGAAGGCGGCAAGGCCGAGGGCAAGTCCAACGACAAGAAGGCCGTCGGCGAAGCCAAGGCCGAAACCAAAGGTGAGGCCAAGCCGGCCGAGGCGCCGCGCCGCCGACGGCGAAAAGCCGGCGGCGCCCGCGAAGAAGAAGCGCGTCGTCGTCGGGCCCGAGGGCACGACGGAGAAGCCCGCCGTCGAGAAGCCGAAGACCGAGCCTGCGCCGGCGGCCCCGGCCTCGCCCTAGGCCGACGCCGTGGCCACCCTCCCCTTCACCAAAGTCGAAGGCCTGGGGAACGACTTCGTCGTCGTCGATCTCCGCCCCACCACCGCGTCGGCAGGCGGCGCCGATGCGTCGATCCAGGATCCCGCGATCGTGCGCGCGGTCTGCGATCGCCACTTCGGGATCGGCGCCGACGGCGTGCTGGCGATCCTGCCCGGTGTCGAGGGCGACGCGCGCATGCGCGTGCTCAACGCCGACGGCAGCGAGGCCGAGATGTGCGGCAACGGCATCCGCTGCGTGGCCAAGGTGCTCTACGACAGCGACCCCGACCTGCGCCGCCGGTGCTGCGCATCGACACCGGCGCGGGCCTGCTCGCGTGCGCGATCGACGCCCAGGACGGCAAGGCACAGTCGGTCGCCGTCGAGATGGGCCGCCCGCGGCTGGCGCGCGCGGAGATCCCGATGCAGCCCGCCGGCAGCGAGCGCGCCGTGCGCGCGCCGATCAGCGCGCGCGGCACGCGGTTCAAGATGACCGCGGTGTCGATGGGGAACCCGCACGCGGTGATCTTCGTCGACGATCCGGAGGCCAATCTGCGCGCGCTGGCCGAGGAGTTCGGGCCGACGATCGAGGTCGACCCGTTGTTCCCGCGGCGGACCAACGTCGAGTTCGCGCGCATCCGCGCGACGAATGGAGCCGCGGAGATCGATCTCGTGGTGTGGGAGCGCGGCTGCGGCATCACGCTCGCGTGCGGCACCGGCGCGTGCGCCACCGTCGCCGCCGCCTGCGTCGAGGAGCGCCTGCACCCCGGCACCGAGACGGCGGTGCACCTGCCCGGCGGAACGCTGCACATCACGGTCGCGCCGGATCTGAGCGGCGTGCGCATGCGCGGCCCCGCGGTGACCGTCTTCAGCGCCGAGCTCGATCTCGCGCGCTTCGCGCGCGCCTAGACGCTCGCGCACGAGCCTACTGAAACACGCGGCGGCGCGCGGGCGCGCGAACCCGGCGGTCGCGGCGCGGCCGCACCGCTCGCACGCGCGCAGGCGCGTCCGCCGTCCGCTCGGAACGCCACAGCGCCCGCCAGCTCAACGAATCGACGACCAGCGGCAGGAACAGCACCGCTTCGGTCAGCAACTGGCGCAGGCCGAGGCGCGAGAAGAGCAGCAATCCGGTCGGGATGTCAGGGATTGGCCGGAAGCGGAAATGGTAGCGGTGCAGGAGAACGGCCACAAGAAGAGCATGCCGCGGCCATCCTGCGCCATCGCGTCGAGCAGGCAGTGGCTGCCGACCAGCAACGCGGCCACGACGCCGGCGCGCGCGGCGCCGCGCGGGTCTCCATCGAGCGGTGGCAGAACGCAAAAACGACCAGCCCGACCCAGAGCGCAAACATCGGCGTGTGCGTCAACCCGCGATGGTCGAGCAGCGGACCCCGTTCCTTGAACAGGCCTCCAATCAGCACGTCGATGTCGGGCAACATCGCGAGCGCGACGTACCCCGCGACGGTCAACCAGGCGCGCCGCCGCGGCGTCGCGTCTCCGCTCGAGCGTGCCGAGGCGAGCCCCACCGCGATATGTCCGATGCCAGCGATGGATTGGACATATTGATCGACGCTGGTTGCAATCCGCCGACCGTTCGGTGAGCGGGTGGGGACGTTTCCGGAACGCTCGTTGCGCGCGGAGCCGCTGATTGTGAATGAACGGAATCAATTTCAAACGAATGCGCAAAGTGACGCGGTCTGGGCGCCAAATTGACCAACGCCTGCTACCTTCGATCGAACGGTGACGCTCTCCGACGACGACAAGCGCACGCTCGAGGACAGTGGGTACCTACTGGTCCGCGGCCTGGTCCCACCCGATCGGGTCGGGGCGGCGCTGGCGGCGATCAATGCTTCGCTCGGCCGCAACGGGCTGCCTCCCGACGCCCTGCCGCGCATGCGGGCGCACACGTTTTGCCCCGAGCTCGTCGAAGACGCGGCGATCCTCGATCTCTACCGCGCGACCCCGCTGGCAGCGCTCGCCGAGGCCGCGCTGGGGACCGGTCGGGTGCTCCCCCCGCGGGACGCGCAGATCGCGCTCCGGTTTCCTACCCCGGGCGCCGAGCGCGTCGATCCACGGCCCCACATCGACGGTCTGCCGCGCGCTCTCAACGGCGTCGCTGCCGGGACGATCTATCACTTCACCGCGCTGGTGGCGGTCTTCCTCAGCGACGCCGATGCGCCGTTCGCGGGCAACTTCACGGTCTGGCCCGGAAGCCACCGGAACGCGGTAGGCCCAGTGAGTCGTCGGCGCGGCGGCCACAGTTGGCGCCGGCGCGGTCAGCCCGAGCGCGCCCTGGTCGATCCAGCGGCGAATGAGCTCGATCTCGCGCTCAGGCAGCGGCGCGCGGCCGGCCGGCATGCGCTCATCGCCGCCCTGCCCGAGAAGCCGGCGCACGAGCTCACTGCCGCGCCGTTGCCGGGGGCGATGACGGAGGCGAGCCGCGCCGGCAGATCCAGGCGCAGCCCGCCGCGCGGCTTGTCACCGGCGTGGCAGTCGGCGCAGGCGCGCGTGAAGATCGGCGCGATGTCGTGCGCATAGTCGAGCGAGGCGCGTCCCCCGCGCACCTTGAATGCGAGCACAGCGACGGTCGCGGCCAGCGAGACCGCGACCACCGTCCCGACCTTTCGCACGCGCCAATCGTGAAGCGGCGCGCGCGCCGCTCGCATCGATTCGGTGCCAATGTCATGACGGTGCGGTCACGGGCCCGCTCTCAGGGCCGGCTCAGGGCAGTGTGCAACTCGATATGTACACCCGTTGCCAACCGTCTTGCGGAACACAGTCGAACCGGAGTTGCATGAGCTGGTCTCTCACACACGCTGCAACCATGTCGTCGGAGCCGTAGATGTTCTTCACGATCGTGGCACAGCCCGCGCTGAACCCGACGTCCAGCTCGCCGCACGAGACCCCGCACTGGGCCAAGATGGGACGAATGGCCGCCCTCAACCCCGCGCCGAGACACTCGTCCGGACCGACCTCGCAATGACTGACCAGGCCCGGACACGTACCGGCGGGGATCGGCCCGTTCGGGGCGATCGGGCACCCGCCCGAGGCGCTCGCCTCCGCGCGTTCCGGGTCGACCGCGGTGCCGCCGGAGCCGCCCGCCGCACCGGTCGAACCGCCCGGATCGGCGTCGTGCGTCCACGAGTTGCACGCGGCCGAGACCGACGAGATGAACAGCAAAACCCCAACGCCCCGATGCGTACGCACGATCTCCAGTGTCCTCGCGCCCCCGGACCTGCTCAAGAAAATACCGCCTAGAAGAGGCTCCCCTGGCCGGGCCCCGCGCCGCGCGCCGGCACCGGCAACCCCAGATGCTCGTACGCGCGGCGCGTGACCTGTCGCCCGCGCGGCGTGCGCACCAGGAAGCCTTCCTGGATCAAGTAGGGCTCGTACACGTATTCGAGCGTGTCGCGATCCTCGGCCAGCGACGCCGCCATCGATTCGATGCCGACCGGACCGCCGTCGAAGCGCTTGATGATCGTGGTCAGGACCTTGCGGTCGCCGGCGTCCAGACCCAGGTGGTCGACCTCGAGGCGGCCGAGCGCGTAGGCCGCCGCATCCTGCGTGACGCGGCCGTCGCCGCGCACCTCGGCGAAGTCGCGCACGCGCCGGAGCAGCCGGTTGGCGACGCGCGGGGTGCCGCGTGACGCGCCGGCCGATCTCCTCGGCGCCCTCGGGATCGATCGCGATTCCCAGCAGGCGCGCCGAGCGCCGCACGATCGTGGTCAGCTCGGCGGCCGAATAGAAGTCGAACGGCTCGACGATGCCGAAGCGCGACAGCAGCGGCGACGTCAGCTGCCCGGTGCGCGTGGTGGCGCCGACCAGCGTGAAGCGCTCGATCGGCAGCGGGATCGCGCGCGCGCCCGCGCCGACGCCGGTCACCAGCTCGACGCGAAAGTCCTCCATCGCCGGGTAGAGGCTCTCCTCGACGACCGGCTGCAGGCGGTGGATCTCGTCGATGAACAGGATGTCACCGCGGCTGAGCGACGTGAGGATGCCCACCAGGTCGCCCTTGCGCTCCAGCGCCGGCCCCGACGTGACGCGCACCTCGGTCCCCATCTCGTGACCGAGCAGATACGCCAGCGTGGTCTTGCCGAGCCCGGGCGGCCCCGACAGCAAGCACGTGGTCGAGCGAGTCGCCGCGCTGCCGCGCCGCCTGCACGTAGACCGCCAGGTTCTCGGCCACCTTGCGCTGGCCCACGAACTCGCTGAAGGTCCGCGGGCGCAGCGCCGCGTCGTCGTCGACGCGGCCCTCGTCGCGCTGCGCAGTCGACGAAACGACGCGGCGTTTCGGCGACCGGCGCTGCTCACCGGCTCTTCACCGTCGTCGTGGCGTTTTCGCGACATCGTCTATCGCCTCCGCAGCGCCGCGAGCGCCTGTTTCACCAGCTCGGCGGTCGGCCGCGCGGCGTCCATGTCGGCGAGCAGCACCTCGAACTCGTTGGGCCGGAACCCGAGCGCGCACCAGCGCGCCGTAGACGTCGCCGAGCGGCCCCGTGGGACCGGGGGCGCGCGCGGGCGGCGGCGCCGGTACCGGCAGGCCGCGGCCCGCGGGCAGCGTGGCGATCTTCTCGCGCAGCTCGACGGTGAGACGCTCCGCGATCTTGCGCCCCACGCCCTTGACCTGCGTCAGGCGCGCCACGTCGCCGCCGGCGATCGCGCGCACCAGCTCGGCCGGCGGCAGCCCGGCCAGGATCGCCAGCGCCACGCGCGGCCCCACCCCCTGGACGTCGATCAGCGTCTGGAACAGCCGCCGCTCGTCGGCGTCGGCGAAGCCGTAAAGCCGCAGCGGCTCGTCCTTGATGAAGTGCGAGTGCACGTGCAGGCGCAGCTCGGCGCCGACCGGCGGCAGACCGCCCAGCGTCGCGCTGCTGATCCAGACCTGGTAGCCGACGCCGGCGACGTCGATCACGATCGTGTCGCCGTCGTTCTCGATCAGCTGGCCGCGCAGGTGCGCAATCATTGCAGAGCTCCGTTGCGCGCGTGGCAGATGGCGATCGCCAGCGCATCGGCGGCGTCGACCGCGGGCGGCCGCCGCATCGCCAGCAGCGCGCGCACCAGGTAGCCGACCTGCTCCTTGGTCGCGCGCCCGTGACCGACGACGGCTTGCTTCACCGTCGCCGGCGGATAGCCGGTGACGATCAGCCCCTGCTCGGCGGCGACGAACAGCGCCACGCCGCGCGCCTCGCCCAGCGCCAGCGTCGCCTGCACGTTCTTGCCGTAAAACGCCTCTTCCATCGCGACCGCGTCGGGCCGCAGCTCGGCCATCAGCTCGCGCAGGCCGCGCCCGATCTCGCACAGCCGCTCCGGTCGCGCCGCGCGCGCGGGCGCCGTGATCACCCCGCACTCGACGTAGGCGACGCGCGCGGCGCCGTGGCACTCGACCACGCCGTACCCCATCCGCAACGTGCCGGGATCGATCCCCAGAATCCGCCAGGGCGGGACGTGCTGCAGCAGGCGCCCGCGCCGGGCGCGACGCGCGCGGTCCGCGGTCGGCGCTAACCGACACTCTCCAGGACCGACTCGTCGACGTCCATGTTCGAGTAGACGTTCTGAACGTCGTCGTGGTCTTCCAGCATGCTGACCAGCTTCACCGCGCCCTCGGCGTCCTTGCCGGTCAGCTTCACGACGTTCTGCGGGACCATCGTGACCTCGGCCGAGACCGGATCCGGGAACTTGCCGTTGCCGACTCTTCGCGCCCTTGAGCGCCTCGCGGATGCGCTCGAACTCCTTGGGCTCGGTCACGACGATCAGCGCCTCGCCCTCGCCGCGGATGTCCTCGGCGCCGAGCTCGATGGCCTGATCGGTGAGCGCGTTCTCGTCGACGGCGCTCTTCTCGAAGACGATCATCCCCTGCTTCTTGAACATCCAGCCGACCGAGCCCAACGCGCCCAGGTTGCCGTGGCCGCGCTGGATCAGGTTGCGGATCTCGCTGGCGGTCCGGTTGCGGTTGTCGGTCATGATCTCGACCAGGATCGCCGTGCCGCCCGGGCCGAAGACCTCGTAGTTGAACTCCTCGTAGGTGATCCCCTCGAGGTCGCCGGTCCCCTTCTTGATCGACCGCTCGATCGTGTCGTTGGGCATGTTGACCGAGCGGGCCTTGTCGACCGCCGCGCGCAACCGCGGGTTGCCGTTGATGTCGCCACCGCCGAGACGGGCGGAGATCGTGATCTCCTTGATGACCTTGGTCCAGACCTTTGACCGCTTGGAGTCCGAAGCCTCCTTCTTGTGCTTGATCTTGGACCAGCGATTGTGGCCTGACATGACGTGGTCCCTACCATACCACCGCCGTGATTTCGCAGGCACAATCTCACGGCGTGCCCCAGCCGGGCGTCGGCACGCGCGGCGGCTTGGTCCAGGCGGTCGGGTGATCACAGGACGCGTCGACCAGCCGGTGCGCGCTCTTGCCCGCGGCGCTCGTGGCCGAGACGTCGACCCAACCGCCGTAGATCGAGATCAGCGGCTCGGTCCCGGTTCCCGGCATCCGCAGCCGCACCACCTCGCCAGTGTTCGACAGGCCGTCGGAGCCGAGACGCGTGTCGACGGGGACCATCAGCGTGCCGGCGCGCGGCGGCACGTCGCGCGGACTGCCGGGATCGAACGTCGACGGCACGATCAGCGCGTAGGCGCCCGCCGCGAGCGTCGCCTCGGGCAGCACATCGGCGCCCTTCGCGTCCTCGAGTCGCAACCCGGCCAGCGATAGATCGACGTCGCCGACGTTGCGCAGCTCGACGAACTCTTGCCCCGGCTCGGGTCCCTGCCGGGTTGGCGAGCACCTCGGTGATCACCAGCGGCGGCGTGTCGGGCGGCAGATCGACCGACCCCGCGCTGGTCTCGATCTGGTTCCCGGCGCGATCGATCACGCGCAGCACGACCTCGGCCGGATCGCCCGGCGCGAGGCCAGTGAGCGGCACGGCCAGATCGAACGCGGTCTGCCCCGCGCCCGCCTCGGCGACCCGCTCGCCGGCGACGGCGCGCACCACGACCTCGGCGCTCGCTGCTTCGTCGGTGGAGAAGCGCACGGTCGCGCACGGCCCCGCGAGCGAGACCGCGAAGTCGACGACCTGCGGCGGCGTGACGTCGGCCGAGACGGCGCTGTCGAATGCGCCGATCACACCGGTGGCGGCCGCCGTGCCGTCTCCGGCGGTCATCGCCGCCAGCAACTCGAAGACGTAGCTGGCGCTGGGCGCGAGCGACGCCGCCAGCGGCACGCGGTAGCAACTGCCGGCGACCGCGCCGGGGCACGCGACCGCGGCGGGACCGCCGAGCGCGATGCTGCCGGCGCCGCTGCCGTCGCTCGACGGGCGCAGGCGGAACATCGCGCCCGCGATCGACGATCGCCGCCGGCAACCGCGCGACGACCGCGGCCAGGTTGCTCGGAACGTCGGTCGTGCCCGCGGCCGGGTCGACGAGCGCGCCGGCCGCCGAGCCACCGGCCGGATCGCTGCCGCCGGTCGTGGCCTCGCCGTAGAGATCGGTCTGCGGCGCGCAACCGACGGTCAGAAGGAACACCACCCAGGCGGCGATCGCGAACCGCACGCGGGCAAGCAGTCGTCTGCCCCGACCCGGAACAAACCGCAGATGGCCCATGCCGTCTTATCGGCGGCACGCGGGCGATGTTTCGCGCGCGCCGGAAGAAACGCGGTAGAAAACTGGCGCATGAGTCTTCCCTCCGAGGCCCCCGCTGCTTTCGACCTGATCCTCGCCTCCGCGTCGCCGCGGCGGCGCGAGCTGCTCGAGCGACTGGGCCTGCGGTTGAAGCTGGCGGCGGTCGATCTCGACGAGACCCCGCTCCCCGGCGAGCGCGCGGGCGACTGCGTGCGCCGGCTCGCGGCCGCGAAGTGCGACGCCGTGGTCGCGGCGCTGCCGTCCAGCGGCGGCGAACGGCTGACGGTGCTCGGCGCCGACACCATCGTGATCCTCGACGGCGACATCCTGGGCAAACCGCGCGACGTCGCCGACGCGCGCGCGATGCTGGGCCGCCTCGCCGGTCGCCGGCACGAGGTCACCACCGCCTACCGCATCTGGACCGGGCGTCTGGGACCGGGCGGCGAGGCGCGCGTGATCGATCGCGCGGTGACCACCCAGGTCTCGTTCCGGCTGATCCAGCCGGCGGAGATCGACGCCTACGCCGCGAGCGGCGAGTGGCAGGGCAAGGCCGGCGGCTACGCCGTGCAGGGGATCGCCGCGGTCTTCACCAGCGAGCTCCGCGGCTCGCACACCAACGTGATCGGATTGCCGCTGGCCGAGGTCGTCGCCGATCTGATCGCCGCCGGCGCGCTCGGCGGCTACCCGCCCACGGCGTTCGGCGTCGCGGCGGAGGGCGGACCGACGTGAACCGCGCCGAGGAGCTCGCGGCACACCTCCGCGACGTGCGCGCGCGCGTCGCCGCCGCCGCGACCGCCGCCGGGCGCGCGGCGAGCGACGTCACGCTGATCGCCGTCAGCAAGAAGATGCCGCCCGACGACGTCACGCACGCGCTCGCCGCCGGCCAGCTCGACTTCGGCGAGAACTACGCGCAGGAGCTGCGTGACAAGCGCGCGGCGATCGACGCGGCCACGCCCACGGGCGCGGGCGCGCGCTGGCACTTCATCGGGCCGCTGCAGGCCAACAAGGTCAAGTACGTCGCCGGCAAGGTGGCGCTGCTGCACACCATCGATTCGATCGAGCTGCTCGACGAGGTCGCGCGCCGCACGCCCGCCGGCGCGACGCAGGAGTGCCTGGTGCAGGTCAACGTCGCGGGCGAGGCGCGCAAGCACGGCGTCGCGCCCGCCGACCTGCCGGCGCTGCTGGATAGCTTCGCGACGCACGCGCAGGTGCGCTGCGTGGGGTTGATGTTGATTCCGCCGCTCGGCGAGGAGGCAGAAGCGTCCCGCCCGCACTTCGCGGCGCTGCGCGCGCTGCGCGACGCGGAGCGCGGGCGCGCGCGTGCGAACGTGGATCTGGTGCATCTGTCGATGGGGATGAGCCACGATCTAGAAGTTGCGATCGCGGAGGGCGCGACGCTGGTGCGGGTGGGGACGGCGATCTTCGGAGAACGGACGTAAGAGCGCCAGGACGCCAGGAACGCCAGGGATCCGGATTATGAGAGTCCGGACCTGGCGTTCCTGGAGTCCTGGCGTTTTCTTATCCGACCGGCCCTGAGATCAGAGCAGCAGCTTGTAGGCGGTCACGGTCATCGCCGAGATCGGGATCTGCCGCGGCTCGTACTTTCCGTCGGCGACGCGGGCGTGCGCGGCTTCAGATAGGAGCACCTCGCCGCGGCCGGCGATGTCCTCGCCCAGCTTGGAGGCGATGTTCATCTCGTTGCCGTACAGGTCGTCGTCGCCGATCATCAGCAGCTCGCCATAGCCGATGCCCAGGCTGGCGTGCAGGTCCCAGTCCTCGGGCAGGAAGACGTTGGCGGCGTCCAGGCGCTCCTGGATCTGGATCGCGGTCGCGACCGCGGGCGGCACGTCGGGGAAGACGGCGAAGACGTTGTCGGCCTCGGTCTTGACCACCGTGCCGCCGTTCGCGCGGACGATCGGCAGCACGATGCCGTGCAGGCGATGGATCATCGAGAGGAAGTGAATGATTCCGTAGCGCGCGGTCAGCCGCGAGAAGCCGCACATGTCGAGCACCAGCACCGCGTGGGTCTCGGCGAACTTCTCGTGGATCCGCTGGTCGAGCTCGCTCAGCCGCTCGGGGTGCTCGTTGCGCAGCGCCAGCAGGCGCTCGAGCTCGCGCCGCGGGTGCGGCGCCTGTGCGCGCGGACGGCGCGGCTTGCTCGAAGCGGCGACGCGTTTGCGCGCCGGCGGGCGCTTGCGCGCGGTCTTCGCCGTCGCCTTGCGTCTTGGTCTTCGACTTGGTGGCCTTGGCGGTCACCCTCGCGCGAGCCCTTCGCCCCGCCTTCATCGCCGCCCGCACGACGTGCTGAAGTCCTGCACCACCGGGCCTCCCAGGTTGTTGAGGTTGACGACGTCGGGCGCGAAGCCGCAGCCGCCCACGGTCGGCCGGACCGCGTACGAGCCGTAGGCGAGGCCGGTGAATTCGTAGTAGCCGTTTCCGTCGGTGACGGCGCGCCCCTCCGACGTGCCGGCGAGGACGATCAGGATCCCGGGCACCGGCGCGCCCCGCCCGTCGACGACGCGCCCGCGGATCGAGATCGGACCGCGCGGCCCGCCGGGCGGCACGTTGCCCTCGTCGATGCTGCGCCAGCCGCCGGGGTGCCAGGCGTGGCGGTCACCGTCGCGGTCCCAGTGCCCCGACTCCCAGTGGTGGCCGCGGCGCTCCTTCTCCCAGTGTCCCTCGATCCAGACGTAGCGCCCGTCGCGCCACTCGTGCGCCGGCGGAATCCAGACGTAGCCCGCGCGCGGCTGCGGCGGAGGCGGCGCGGCCTGAGGAGGAGGCGGCGGCGCCGGCGGCGTCTCGACGATCAGGGCCGGCGGCGGCGCGTAGGCGGGGCCCGCGACCCACTCGCCGCGCGTCCAGACATACCGATCGCCGCGCCAGTCCCAGTGACCACCGTGCCAGCGACGCCCGGAATGCTCCTTCTCCCAGTGCCCGCCGGTCCACGCGTAGCGGCCGTCGCGCCACTCGTAGTTGCCCTCGATCCAGGCAAAGCCCGGGCGCGGGGTGACGCGCTCGACCGGCGGAGGAGGCGGCGGCGAGCCTCGCAACCCGGGGCCGGCCTGGGCCAGGACCAAAGGTGAGACCGAAGATACGAGCAGCGCGGTGATAAGCGAGAGCGTGATCGGCATCGCGCCATGGTCGCTCAGAACGACGCGCGCGTCACCTGCCGGAAATCACTTCCGCAAACTACCTGCGCAAACTACCTACGATCAATCGCGCCGATCCAGAAGTGGACCGCGGTCCTGTTGACCGACGCGATGATCAGCGGGGACAGGCCGGACATCGACCTCGTTGGGCGCCACGCTCGCCTGCACCGTCTGGCCAGTCCGCCCCGGGACCAGCGTAGGGGTCGGCACCGACGGATTGTCGCTATGAATTTCCATCGCCCCCACCGACCACGAGGCGACGCCGTTGTTCTCGCTCTTCAAGGCTGACGCTGACCGTCGCCGCCGCGCCCACCGTCGCGTACAGCGCCGGCACGTTGAACTGCTCCCCGCCGCGGCTCACCAGGACCTGATTCGGCAGCGACGGCACCGCGATGAAGAACAGCTCGCCCGGTGGAACCGGTACGCACGGACCGGTCCCGGCCTTGACCGCGGCGTTCGACCAGATCCGTTGCACCGGGTAGCCGATGTCGTCGGGCGTGACCAGATCCGGCGTCTCGTTCTCGCACAGATCGGCGACCTCGCCGCCATTGATCGCGACGCTCCAGATCGCGTGGCGCTGGTCGACGTCGAAGAAGGCCGGCGAGCGTGGTCGTGAACGGGTCGGTCGAGGCCTCGACGATCTCGTGGCTGATCGTCGGCGTCAGCGCCTGAACGCCAGTCAGGGTCGTGTCGCCGGCGTAGTTCGGGCACGACGGCACCACGATCCCGGAAACGCTGACGCCGCCGATCGAGAACTCGGTGTGATACCCGCTGGCCGCGCCGTCGCCGCACATCACCTGACCCTGGGCGGTGATCCGCGTCGACGAAGGAAACAGCAGCAGATAGATCGTGTCGCGGCTGGGCGAGCCCAGCGCCGCGCCGTCGGCGGCGAAGACCTGGGCGAGCAGTCCCGGGATGTCGGTGTCGGCGATGCGACGCCCCCGAGCTGACGGTGGTCACCACGCTCGGCATGATGGTGAGATCTCCGACGCCGTACTCGCGCGACCACGGTCGGCCAGTAGGTGCTGCGTCGCCATCTTCGCCAGGAACGTATCGACGTCGGTCTGGAAGGTGTAGCCCGGAAAGTAGATCGGCTGCACGCGCGGCGCATCGAGCACCGGCCCGCCGGAGCTCACGACCTCCGGCAGATCGAACGGCGACGACGAACCGGACGAACCGCCGCCGCTGCCGCCGCACGCGGGAACGCCCGAGACACGACAGGAGCAACAGCGAGCCCCAGCGCTGCCTGTCCGGGCGCGCGCGCCGAAAGCGCGAGCTCGCGAGATCGGCGACGGGAGAGGCACCACCGTCATCATTAGTCGAGTCGGCGAGTTACGCAACTCCGACGCGGAATCGTTTTCCATTTCGTGACCGGAGTCGCGCCAGAAACGCGACACGGCCCTACGGAAAGCGGCCGCTCGCCGACAGCAGGTCGAGCCGAGCCTCGCGTGCCAGGTCCTCGGCCTGCGCGGCGGCGGTGTCGGCGGCGCGCGACTCACGCGAGGCGTCGATGACTTCCAGGTTGGACGTCGCGCCCGCCCTGTAGGCGACGTTGGCCAGCTCGAGAGCGCGCCGCGCGAGATCGGCGGCGGCGCGCGCGGCGATCAGCGCCTTGTCGGCGTGCACCATGGCGTCGAACGCCGCGCGCACGTCGGCCTGCGCCTGGCGCAGCGCCAGGTCGAGGTTGGCGCGCGACTCGACGACCAGCGCGTCGCGCTCGCGCGCGATGCCGGTGCGCGCCCCGCCGTCGTAGAGCGGCAGCGACAGGATCAGCGACGCCTGCCAGCCGGCGTGCGGATAGAAGGGCGTGATCCCGTGCTGATAAAACGGTTCGCCGACGGCCGAGAGGATCGGCGCGTAGTAGACCCAGTCGTCCTTGACCAGGTGCTCGCCGGCCGCGAGGCGCGCCTCCAGCGCCTTGACGTCCGAACGCTGCGTGCGCGCGTCGTTGAGCGCGGCCTCGAGGCTCCGCGGCTGCCCCAGCGCCACGTCGTCGACGGTGTCGACCGGGCCGTCCGCGCTGATGAGCACGCCCAGCGCCTCTTTCGCGTGCACGAGCGCGGCGTACGCTCCCTCGACGTTGACCTCGTTGGTGCGCAGCTCCTGCTCCGCTCGCACCTCGTCGATGCTGCGGCCCACGCCGCCGGCGAAGCGCGTGTGGGCGTAGTCGTAGTGCGCCTGCGCGGTGTGACGGGCGTTCTCGTTGGCGGTGATCACCCGGTGTTGCGCGACGACCGCCAGGTAGGCGCGCGCGGTCGCGACCGCCAGCTGCCGGCGCACGTCGACCGCGCTGACCTCGGCGATGTGGCGGTTGTCGGCGGCGTGCGCGCTGTTGGCGCGGGCGACCGGCGCGATCAGCGGCACGGTCAACTGTAAATTTGCAGCGACCTGGTTCTCGTATTGGGTGACCAACCCATTCGTTCGGCGATCGCCGTCGAGCCGCGTGTACGACGCGTTCCCGACCAGCGTTGGAAACCAGGCCGCGCGCGCCTGGCGCAGCAGCGCGTCCGCGCGATCGATCTCGGCGAGGGCGATCGCGACCGTCGGGTTGCGGTCGAGCGCGCGTGACACCGCCTGGTCGAGCGTGACCCGCGCGGGAGTGTCGGCGCGTGCCGGCGCACCCAACGTCGTGGCGAGCAGAAGCCCGACCGGAACGGCGAGACCGCGCGCGCGTGATGCGCTCGACAAAACCGGCGCGACCGACGACGAAAACATCGGCCGGTCTATACCGGAAACTCCCGACGCCTGCCAGTCAGCGAGGGTCGGCGCCGCAATCCCGCGAAAGACAGTGCCGGCGGCTAGCTCCAATGTGTTCGGATAAGAGGAAACGCCAGGACAGGAAGGACGCCAGGGTCCGGATTTTCAATGGTCCGGACCTGGCGTTCCTGGCGTCCTGGCGCTTGACCGAACAGAATTGAACCGGCTTGTCTCGTCGAGGCGAGGGCCGCCGTTCGCGCGGTAGCGTTTGAAGCATCGCGCCGGCCTGATAAAGTCCCGGGCCCTTGCGCGTCGACCCACCTGCACTGCCCCTCCCCGAACCGCGGGGCGCGCCGATCACCTTCGACTTCGAGGGGAGCTTGGTGCGCGCCTTCGACGGACAGCCGGTGGCGGTCGCGCTTCACGCCGCCGGCGTCAAGGTGCTGGGACGCTCGTCGAAGTACCACCGGCCGCGCGGGTTCTTCTGCCTCGATGGCCACTGCGCCTCCTGCTACCTGCGCATCGACGGGCGACCCAACCGGCGCGCCTGCATGACGCCGGCGCGCGCGGGGCTGCGCTGCGAGCGGCAGAACGCGTTTCCGAGCGCCGACGTCGATCTCCTGCGCGCCGCCGACTGGTTGTTCCCCGAGGGCATGGACCACCACACGCTCATGACCGAGACCCGCGTCGGCAACGTGCTGTTCCTGAAGCTGGTGCGCCAGATGGGGGGCTCGGGGATGTTGCCGGACGCGCCCGCGGCGGCGCTCGACAGCGCGCGCGACATCGAGCACGTCGACCTCTGCATCGTCGGCGGCGGGCCGGCGGGGCTGGCGGCGGCGCGCGCGTGCGCGGAGACGGCGCCGCGTGCGCGCGTCGCGCTCTTCGACGAGCAGGTCGGCGTTCGGAGGCTCGCTGCTCGCCGCGCCGGGCGGCGGTACGCGCGGCGCGGAGATGGCGGCGGCGGCCCGTCGCGCGGGCGCGCGCCTCGAGAGCGACGCGACGGCGATCGCCTTCTTCCCCGAGGACGGCGAGGCGCGCAGCGACGACGCACGGGACACCACCGGGCCTGCTCGCGATCGTGACGCCCGCCGGCCTGCGACGGGTGGTGGCGCGCCGGTACCTCTACGCCACCGGCGCCTACGATCAGAACCTGCCCTTCGCCGACAACGATCGCCCGGGCATCGTTTCGGCGCGCGCCTGCGGGCGCCTGGCGTTTCACCACGGCGTGCGCCCGGTGCCGCCCGGCAAGCGCGTGCTGGTGCTGGCGGCGAGCGACGCGACCGGCGCCGCCGCGATGGTGGACGCGCTCGCCGCGGCCGGCATCGACGCCGAGCTGGTCGCCGTCGCCGCGCCCGGCGTCGCCGGCGGCGACACCGGCCGCGCGTGGTCGGCGTGCGCGGCGCTCAAGCGGTGCGCGCGCTGGAGATCGAGAGCGAGACGGGCACGGGCGAGACGCGCGTCGTGAGCGCCGACCTGGTCGCGGTCGCCGCCCTGCCCGCGCCGGCGTCGGAGCTGGCGCGCCAGCACGGCGCCGAGGTCGCGTTCGATCCGGCGCGCGGCGGCTTCGCGGTGGTCGTCGACCGAGGCTTCCGCACGCGCGCACGCGACGTCTTTGCGTGCGGCGACGTGACCGGGTTCGCGGGCGCGGACGCCGCCGCGCGCGCCGGCGAAGCGGCTGGCCGCGCCATCGCCGCCGATCTCGGTGCCGAGGCGGCCACGTGAAAGCGCGACCGCTTGCGAAAGAACAGCGCCCTCTCGGTGTTGCACGTGCGCGCCCGCGCCGGTGCGTGGCTGGTCTCGGCCGCGATCGCCGCCGGCTGCGCTGCGCCGCCCGCGCCCGCACCCGCGACGCCGCCGGTGGTCCCCGCGCGCCCCGCCGACGCCGCGGTCGTCGAGCCGCCGGCGTTCGTGCCCGCGCCGGTCGCCGCGCCCGAAGCGCGCGACGACGCCCGCCGCAGCGAGCGGCGCGCGATCCTCGACGCGGCCTGGAAGCTGGTGCGCGACAAGCACTACGACAAGACCCTGGGCGGCATCGACTGGAACGCCGTTCGCGCGCGCTACGAACCGCTGGCGCTGGCAGCGCCCAGTGACGCCGCGTTCTACCGCACGCTGAACCAGATGATCGGCGAGCTCGGCCAGTCGCACATGATGATCACCGGTCCGGGCGCCGAGGACGAAAACGAGGAGCCCGGCGACGCCGCGCCCGGCCCGGGCGGCGCCGCCGATCCCGGCATCACCATCCGCGTGATCGAGAACCGACCGACGATCACGCGCGTGCGCCCCGGCTCGCCAGCCGAGCGCGCGGGCCTCTTGCCCGGCTTCATCGTCACCCACATCGCCGGGCGCGAGCTGCGCGTGCAGTCGCCGTCGCAGCGGCCCTTGCGCCCCGTCGAGGAGCGCTTCGCGCTCCGTCGGCGAGCGCAGCACCGGCTGATGGGACCGGCCGGCACCAAGGTGTCGGTGCGCTACCTCGACAACGCCGATCGGCCGGGCGAGGCCCTGCTCGAGCGCGAGCAGCCGGAGTCGGCGCCTGTCGAGCTCGGGCATCTGCCGCCGCTCTACCCCGAGGTGCGCGCCGACATGCGCGGCGACATCGGCATCCTGGCGTTCAACATCTTCCTGCTGCAGCCGGTGATGGCCGACATCAAGCACGCGATGGACGGGTTCCGCGCGCGCCACGCGCGGGCGCTGATCATCGACCTGCGCGGCAACCCCGGCGGGCAGGGCGCGATGGCGATCCCGATCGCCGCGCAGCTGGTCAGCGAGCCGCTGACGCTGGGCACGTTGAAGTTCCGCGACTTCAACCAGGTGCTCACCGCCAGCCCCGACCTGCGTCTGGTGCCGTTCACCGGGCCGGTGGCGATCCTCACCGACGAGGGGACGGCGTCGGCGTCGGAGATGCTGGCGGCCGGGCTGCAGGAGGCGAAGCGCGCGATCGTGGTCGGCGACGTCACGCTGGGCGCGGTGCTGCCGTCGGTGATCGAGGCGCTGCCGGGCGGCGCGGTCATGCAGTACGTGGTCGCCGACTTCAAGACGCCCAAGGGCGTGCTGCTCGAAGGGCGCGGCGTGCAGCCCGACCGCCGCGTGATCGAGACGCGCTCCGGCCTGCAGACCGGACGGGATCCGGTGGTCGACGCCGCGCTGAACGCCGTCAAAGCGGCGCGCGTGAAGTAACCGTCACGGGCAGGTCGGGTCGACCATGAACGTCCGCGCGTTCACGATGAGATTGCATCGCGTCTGGCAGGCGTTGTTGCTGTTGCAGCGGCGGGTCGTCGGCGTGGTGCCGGCCGGCTGCGGCGGGCAAGTGTCGGGCAACACCCAGCAGCGGCCGCCCGGGTTGACCAGGGCGCAGCCGGCGGCGGACGGCTGTTCGAGGTTGCAGAGCGCCGGCGCGGGGCAGTTGGGATTGTTGGCGCTGCAGGCGACGCCCGCCGGGCAGGCGCCGGTGGCGCGGACGGCGGCGCCGTTGGTCGCCGCGATCGAGGTGTTCCAGTAGGTCAATCGATCGCAGCCGCACACCGGATCCTCATCGGTGCTCGCTGGCGCGGCGGCACAGACGCCGGTCACGCAGTTGGCCGACTGGCAATAGAAGCCCTCGGGGCAGTTGTTGTTGGCCACCGTGCACGGCGTGGTGACGCCGAGATCGGGCGTCCCGGTGTCGATCACGGCGATCCGATCCGGCGGCACGTCTCGCGCCACCCGCACGTCGACCACGACAGGGGCGTCCATCGGAGGAGGAGGCCCGCTGTCGATGACTGTCGACCCATCGACGGAGCCGCGCTGGGGCGGCGACATGCTGCCGGCGTCGTCCATCAGGCCGACCACGCGTCCGCCACAACCGCAGGCGAGCAGGCTCCAGGAAAGGAGACCGAAGAGCCAACTGACGAGCCAACCCTTTCGCATGATGGACACCTCCGAGCGAGGCGTCGGGAGGGCAGGCCGAAACACAGGCCCGATCCCGACGCTGTCCCGTCGACGTTACAACACTCAGAGGGGTGAGCGTCCATAGGGATCGAAACGCTGGCGCGATTGACGCGCGAGGTTCAGCGTCGCGATCTCTTCTTTCGGGTATGCTTGACGGCTACCCTCGGCGAGGCGCTCGCGGATGAAGAGCACGATTTCCCGTCGAGCACGCGCTCCTGCCGCAGCGCCTTCGGCCTCGCCCTCGGCGGGTTCCTGACACTCGTCCCATAGCTGGAAAATGATCAGTCGACGCTCCTTCGCGGAGTGTGCTTCGTCCTTCCAGATATTTCGCAGCTCCGTGGGAAGAGCGGCGAGCTCGCTCTCGCGACGCGCGGTCCTGTCACGGGCCGCCAGCGTCAGCCGCTGCTCGCGCGTCTCGTCGAGCATCTTCATGCGCTGCGAGCGATACGGGTCCTGTCCGTGCGCGCGCATGATCGAGTCGGTGACGTCGAACGTCCCCTGAACGATGGCGACGGTTCCGTCGCGAGAGGCGGCGTGAGCCTTCGGATCTTTGAGCCAGCTGTCGAGCGCCTTGCCCGGCTGGGTCAGGTCGCTGCCCAGCGTCACCGGAGACTTGCTGCGAATGTGCATGGTCCCGTCGGCCGCGACGGAGCCATGCAGGGTCGCCGTGTCGAGCGTGCCGGTGCTGTTCGAGACCGCCTGCGGCTCCGCGAGCGCCGCGAGCGAGCTCGGGTGAAGATTGAGATCGACCGGAGCCTTCACCCGGCCGTCAACGCCCACGGGGCCGTCAACGCCCACGGGGCCGTCAACGTCAACGCCCACGGTGGCGGTCCCGTTCACGTGCACGTCAACGCCCACGGGAGCGTCAACGTTCACGTGCCTACGATCCCGGACACGCTCCGCACCGTGAACGTGATCGCCCCCGTGATCGTTGACGTGCACGTGAACGGGACCGCCACCGTGATCGTTGACGTGCTCGTTGACGTTGACGTTGACGTGATCGTGGACGTTGACGTTGACGGGCGCCGGTTCGGGCGGCGCCGACTCGACCTCGACCACCGCCAGCTCCACCGCCTCGCCCCCCGGCTGAGGCGCGACGACCATGCTCCGGCACCCCAGCCACACCGCCGCCCCAACCGCGAGGTGCACGGCCAGCGCGAGCAAACTGGCCGTGGTCCAACGCATCTCGTCGCTTGGATCGCCCGAGCGTCGTATGCGTTGCCCGACGGCGGCCCCCGAGTCCCATGCTTGACGTGGCTCGATCGGCGTCGGAGCATGGAGGCGGATGGCCACCTTTCTATACGTCTCGACCACGCTGCTGCTGCTGATGTCCGCTCCCGTCGGGCCCACGCCCGATGGGGGCCCTGCCGCTGCGGCGGCCCCGCCGCCCCGCAGCGCCGACGCGATCATCGCCGACGCGGTGAACGCGACCGGCGGCGACGCGCCGTGGAAGAGTCACCGCTCGATGGAGACGACCACGATCATCGAGTACGCGAAGATGGGGATCACCGGCACGCGCATCCAGACGATCACCTCGCGCAACAAGTCGCTGGCGACCACCAACATCCCCAACGTCGGCGAGGTCCGCGAAGGAACCAACGGCCGCGTGATCTGGTCCGAGGATCCGGTCAACGGCCTGCGCTTGCTGTCCGGCGCCGAGGCGGCGCAGTTCAAGCTCGAGAGCACCTGGAACCTCGAGCGCAACCTCAAGAAGCTCTTCTCCAAGCTCGCGGTCAAGGCCGACACCGAAGGCGGCCGCGCGCTGGAGTGCCTCGAGCTCACGCCGTCGATCGGCCAGCCGCTCACGACCTGCTACGACGCCGAGACGCACCTGCAGGTCTCGCAAAAGGGGATCGCGGCGACGCCCCAGGGCGACGTGCCGTTCACGTCGCGAATCAAGAGCTGGAAGGAGTTCGGCGGGATCAAGCTGCCCGAGGTGGTCGAGATGACGACCGGCCCGATCGAATTCGCCGCGCGCCTGACCAACGTGGCGTTCGACAAGCCGGTCGACGACAAGCGCTTCGAGGTGCCGGGCGGCAAGGACAAGAACAAGGGCAAGGTGAAGGAGAAGGAGAAGGAGAGCGCGAAAGAGAAGGCGGCCAACGAGGGCGCGATGGCGCCAAAGTAGCCGCCCGGCGAGGCCATGTCGAAGAAGGTCATTCTCTGTCGGTGCGAGGACGTCACGCTGAACGACGTGCAGCGCGCGGTCGCATCGGGCTTCGGCGACCTCGAAGAGGTCAAGCGCTACACCGGCTTCGGCACCGGGCCCTGCCAGGGCAAGGAGTGCCTGCGCGCGGTCGCACTCGCGATCGCAGACGCAGCGGGACGCGACCCGTCGACGATGCACGCCTTCACCACGCGCCCGCCGCTGGTGCCGACCGAGCTCAAGTACTTTGCGGGACACCCCCAGCCAGCGGCCGCGCCCGCCGATGAAGACGCGTGGACGGAGCCGGATCCCCCGGCGGAGTCCGTCGCGGGAGGGTTTGGGAACCCTTCCGAGGGTTCCCATCTTGACGACGGGTAAGCGGCGCGGGAAACATCCCGGCGGCGCTCCAGGCGCAACCGCGCCGCTACCCGCCGCGGCCGACATCGCGATCATCGGAGCCGGCGTGATGGGGCTGGCGCTGGCCTACAACCTGGCGGCCGAGGGCGGCAAACGCATCGTCGTCGTCGACGCCAACTACCTGGCCTGGGGCGCATCGGGGCGCAACGGCGGCGGCGTGCGCCAGCAGTGGTCCACGGAGATGAACATCCGCTTGATGCAGGAGTCGCTGTCGATCTGCGCCGGCTTCGCGCAGGAGATGGGCATCAACGTCTGGATGCGCCAGGGCGGCTACCTCTTCCTCGCGCGCACCGAGGCGACGCGCGCGCGCGTCGAGGCCAGCATCGCGCTGCAGAATCGCTGCGACGTCCCCACGCGCCTCATCGACATGAACGAAGCGCGCCAGCTGGTGCCCGAGCTCGAGGTCCGCGACGCGAGCGGCGGCGACGAGGCCGGCTTCGCGGGCGCCTGCTTCAACCCGACCGACGCGATCGTATTTCCCTGGCCATTCCTGTGGGGCTACGCGCATGCGGCGCAGAAGCGCGGCGTGGCGATCCACACCGCGACCGCGGTCAGCGCGATCGAGCGGCGCGCGGGCGGCGACTTCGTCCTGCAGACCTCGAAGGGATCGCTGACCGCGGAGCGCGTGGTCGACGCCGCCGGCGCCTGGTCGCCGCAGGTCGCGCGGCTCGCCGGTGTCGAGCTGCCCGACTGGCCGGAGCGCCACGAGATCCTCTCGACCGAGCCGCTGAAGCCGTTCCTGCGGCCGATGGTCTCGGTGCTCGAATCCGGGCTCTACTTCTCGCAATCGCTGCGCGGCGAGATCGTCGGCGGCATCACCCTGCGCGGCCCGCGCGACCGCGAGGTGCGCCTCGGCTCGCGGCTGCGCTTCCTGCAGTCGATGGCGACCGCGATGGTCGAGATCATGCCGCTCCTCGGCGACGTCAAGGTCGTGCGCCAGTGGGCCGGCCCCTACGACATGAGCCCCGACGGCGATCCGATCGTCGGCGAGGCACCGGGTCTACCCGGCTTCTACGTCTGCTGCGGCTTCGTGGGCCACGGCTTCATGATGGCGCCGGTGGTGTCGCGTTACTACGCGCGCCACCTGCTGGGCAAAGAGACGCACGCCCTGTTCGACGCCTGGAACCCGAAGAGGTTCACAGCGGGCGGCGCGAGTCGCGCGCGCGAGCAGATGCACATCGGCTAGCGCGCACCGGCGCCGTGTGCTTTCCTCGCCCGAGCAATCGAAGTAGAACCGAGCGTGCAGAGATGGTCGTCGAGCGCGGCGCGAACGTGACACCAGTGGAGGCGCGCCTTCCCGCCGCCGAGACCAGCGGCGAGCTGCGTCCCTGGCTCGCGTTCTCGGGGTGCAGCGCGATCTGGGGCAGCACGTTCCTGGTCATCAGCATCGGCAACGACGCTCTGCCGCCGGTCTGGGCAGCGACGCTGCGCCTGGTGCTGGCCACGGTACTGCTCGGCGCCTGGTCGCTGGCGCGCGGCGAGGCGCTCCCGACCGGCGCCGCCCTGCGCGCGGCGCTGATCTACGGCGTCCTCCAGTTCGGCGTCAATTTCCCCCTGCTCTACTGGGGCGAGAAGACCGTCCCGTCGGGGCTGTCGGCGGTGATGTACGCGACGCTGCCGATGACCAGCGCGTTCCTCACAAGCGCCTTCGGGATGGAGCGGCTCACACTGCCCAAGCTCGCGGGCGCGATCACGGCGTTCGCCGGCGTCGTCGTGCTCTTTTCGCCCAGCTTCAGCGGTCAGATCTCGGCCGCCGGTCTCCTGGCGATCTTCACGGCGGCCACGCTGAGCGGCGGCGGCAATATCGTGCTCAAGCGGGGGCCGCGGCAGAAACCGGTCGGCGCCAACGCGGTCGGATGCGCGATCGGAGCGGTGATCTCCGCCGGCGCGAGCTTCGCGATGCGCGAGCCCCACCCCCTGCCGACCACCGTGGCGACGCTAGGCCCGGTGCTCTATCTCACGATCGCCGGATCGATGGGCGCCTTCGTGCTCATGTCCTGGCTCGTCAACCACTGGACGGTCACGCGCGTCAGCTACATCTCGGTGCTGGTGCCGGTGATCGCGATGGCGCTCGGCAGCCTGCTCCACCACGAAGCGATCAGCCTCGCCAACCTGGCCGGCACCGCGCTGGTGCTGGCCGGCGTGCTGATCGGCATGCGCCGGCCGGCCGCGAAACATTGAAGCGCCAGGACGCCAGGAACGCCAGGGCTGGATCCGGAAACCTAGTAGTCCGGATCCTGGCGTCCCGGCGTCCTGGCGCTTTTCTCATCTGGCCGCATTGGCGCTAGGCTCCCCGCCATGCGCACCGTCCGTTTCAAGCAGGTCGACGTCTTCACGTCACGTCCATTCCTCGGCAACCCGGTGGCGGTCATCCTCGACGCCCAGGGGCTCGCCGACGACGAGATGGCGCGCATCGCCGCCTGGACCAACCTTTCGGAGACGACGTTCGTGCTGCCGTCGGAGCGTGCGAGCTATCGCCTGCGGATCTTCACCCCGCGCGCCGAGCTGCCGTTCGCCGGCCACCCGACCATCGGATCGGCCCACGCGGTGCGCGAAGCTGGGATCTGCCCCGCCGGTGCGCCGCTGGTGCAAGAGTGCGCCGCGGGGTTGATCCCGCTCGCGTTCGGCGCCGACGGCGCGATCGCCGCGCGCGTACCGCCCGCGCGTCTCACGCCTTTTCCGCACGCGACGGCGCTCGGCGAGCTGCTGGGCACGCGGGTCGTCGATCCGCGCGTCGTCGACATGGGACCGCGCTGGATCGTCGCCGGCGTCGACATCCAGGTGCTGCGCGGCTTGAAGCCGGACCTGAACGCGATGGCCGACCTCAACCGCCGCACCGACACGACCGGCGTCACCGTGTACGCGATCGACGACGAGCGTCGCGCAACGGAGAGCGTCGAGCTCCGGTCCTTTGCGCCCTTGCACGGCATCGCCGAGGATCCCGTGTGCGGCAGCGGCAACGCCTCGGTCGGCGCCTACCTCCACGCGACCGGCGGCCTCGCGCGTTTTCCCGGCGGACGCTACCTCGCGCGACAGGGCGCGGCGGTCGGCCGCGCCGGCGAGATCCAGGTCAGCGTCGACGCGTCCGGTGGCGACAGCCCCGAGATCCGCATCGGCGGCAGCGCGGTCACCGTCATCGAGGGGACGATCCGGTTGGCGTGAGCACGTCGGCCGGCAGGCCCAGCGCCGCCACCGCCGACAGGAATTCGTCCGGAGGCGCCGCCGCGGCTTCGATCGTGGCACCCGGCGCCGCCGGCCAGGGCAGCGCCAGCTCGAACGCGTGCAACAACAGGCGCTGCGCCGTGCGCGCGCCCGAGAGCGTTTCGCCGACCACCGGAAAGCCGGCGCCCGCGAAGTGGCGCCGGATCTGGCGGGTGCGGCCGGTCTCGAGGCGCACCAGCAACACGGCCGCCGAGGGCGAGCGCGCGGCGACCGTGGCGTGCGTGACCGCGGCACGACCGTCGAGCGGGACGTCGATCCGCAGCTCGTCGGACGATGAAGGAGGCGGCGGCGAGACGATCGCCAGGTAGCGCCGCGTGACCGCGTGCGCCGCGAACAACGCGTTCAACTGCGCCTGGGCTTCGCGCGTGCGCGCGACCGCAATGAGGCCGCTGGTCGCGGTGTCGAGCCGGTGGGTCACGAATGCCGCACCGAAGCGATCGGTGAGCCACGCGTGCAGCGTGCCGTGCTTGCCCAGGCGCGTCGGCTCGACCGGCATGCCCGCCGGCTTGTCGACGATCCAGAGCTCCGGGCGCTCGACCACGATGCGCGGCTCGACGCCGCCGTCGGTGCGCTCCGCCGGCGCGATCGGCGTCTGCCAGGTCAGGCGCTCGCCCGCGCGCACCAGCCGGGACAGAATCCCCGTGCGCTTGCCGTCGACGAAGACCACGCCCGCGGCGATCAGGCGCCGTGCCTCGCCGCGGCTGACCCCGGGCGCCAGCGCCGCGATCGCGCGATCGAGCCGCTCGCCCGCGAGCGCTTCGGGCACGGTGACTTCATGGGCGGCGGCGGTCAGGTTCATGCGGCTGCGAAGGAGAGCACCTTCGAGCCGATCAATCCAGTGGTTGCCGCGCCTGGAGGCCCCAGCACCAGACCTGACCGGCCGCCGACACACCGCAGGTGTAGTTCTCCGCGCCGTCGATGCGCGCAAAGGGCTGGTCGGGCGGAGCACACTTGCCGCCCGAATGGTCGCCCCAGCAGGTGACGTGGCCGTCAGCCGCGATCGCGCAGCTGTGCGCGCCACCGCCACCGGCCGCGTCGCCGACAGCGAGCCGGAGGAAGGCGTCGCCCGCCGGAGGCGTGCTCTCGCCAAAGGTATTCCCACCCCAGCAAGTGATCGCGCCGTTCGAGCTGCTGATCGCACAGCTGTGGCCCATGCCAGTCTCGACCTGTTGAAACGATCCGTCAGGTGGGCTGACGTCGCCGGGAGCGGCACCTACCCGTCCGGTACAATGGATCTCGCCCCTGACGATGTAGCAAGCCTCCTCGTAACCGGCGCTGATCCAGGTGAACGGGTCGGACGGCGTCGTCGCACCCAGGCCCCAACCGAGGCCCCAGCACCCTGCGCTGCTGGGACGCAGGGTGGCGCAGGCGAAGCCAAAACCGACCGCCACGCGATCGGCCGCAACGTCGGGCGCCTGATCCTCGTCCGAAGTCCGATCGCCCCAGCAGACGATTCTCGAGTCCGAAGCCCGGATCCCGCACGAGCTGATCAGGCCAACGCTCACCTGCTTGAAGACGCCGCTGGGCGCGGACGCCTCGACGTTCGCTTCGTAGCCCCAGCAGGTCAGCGTGCCATCCGCACGTTGTGCGCAGCCGTGAGTGCCCTCGACCGGCTCGATGCCGCCGCTGCCGTTGACGCTTACGTCGCTGAACCGCCCCACCAGCGGCGCGCGCCCCGCGATTGAGTCGGCGCCCCAGCAAGTGATGGCACCGTGCGCGTGCATCGCGCATGAATGCGTCCCGCCGATGCTGATCGCGGTGAAGCTCCCCGCTGGCGGCTGATTGCTGGCCGCGAGCGGCTGCCCGCGAACCACGCTCCAGCAGGCGATCTGGCTGTCGTCCCTCAGAGCGCAGGCGAAGTCGCCGCCGACGCCGATCTGGGTGAAGTGGTCGGTCGGCATATCGGCGGGAGGATTGGCGTCCCAGTCGTAGCACACCGGATGACCATCGCGGGGATCGAGACCGCAAACCTTCCGGCCGCGCGCGCTGATCTTGCTGAAGGTCGGTTCGGGTTCCGGGATTCTGAACGCAATGCCCAATAGGCCAAAGCAAGACAGGAGGTGGTTGGTTGCGACGGCACACGTGAAGTCGGTACCGGACGCGAGCTCGGTGAACGGCCCGTTCACCATGGTCATGGAGAACGGGCTCCCCCAACACAACATCTGGCCGGTGGCAGTGAGCGCGCAGGCGTGCGTCTTGCCGGCGCTGACCTGGATGAAGCCCGGACCGGCCGGCGGCATCGACTGATTCTTGTCATTCGCCCCCCAGCAGGCGATCGACCCATCGGGGCGGAGGCCACACGCAAACCGCCCGCCGGCACTGATCGACGTGAGCTTGTCGGGAGGAGGCGTCGCCTGCCCGTTGCCGCTCCATCCCCAGCAGGCCGCGGTCGAATCTCCGCGAAGCGCGCAGGAGAAATTGTCACCGACGCTGAGGAGCAAGGGCGGCAGCCCGATCGTTCCCGCGTCCGCGGCGTTGCCGGTGCCGCCACCATCGACGGTGTCGCCCGCGGCGCCGTCGAGCTGGACGGCGGCGCCGTCGCGACTGTCGGTGCCCGGGTACCGCAGCGGACGCGCGTCGCACGCAGACAGGCACGCCGCGCCGAACACGGCCAGGACCGCCAACGACCGAACCACGCGGGGACTATACCGCGACGGCGAACGTCGCCGATCAGCGGCTGATGACCAGCAAACTCACGCTGTAGTTGTTCTGCGGGAACATCAGCGACAGCGAATTGCCGGCCGGCGTGACCATCGTGTCGAAGTAGCAGAGCTCGGCCGAAGCGCTCAACGCCGACCACTGTGTGGCCGTGGGCTTGGCCGGGCTCCCCTGCCCGACCCAGGTGGTGTACGCGTTCGCATGGGTGTGATCGACAATGTACTGGCGCACCCGCAGCGGGCCGGCGCCGAACGGCAGGTTGTTCACGGTCAGGTTCACCAGCGTCGAGTCGGTGGCGCTGGCGGTGCCGCCGTCGGTGTGGTTGTAGACCAGAACCTGAAGGGCGCTGCTGTCGCCCAGCAGCGTCGCGGTCGCGTTGACGCCGTTGGCGGTGGTGCCGCCGGTCGTCGACACCTGCACGTCGCCCATCAAGTGCAGCAACCGGAACGCGTTGAACGCCGGCTTGGCCACATCGAACGATGTCGCAATCTGCGGATCGCCCTTGAGCAGCAGCCCGAAGTTGCCGCCACGGAACGCGGTGTTGGTCCCGGTGTCGTTCTCCTCGTAGAGATCGGAGATCGCCCAGTAACTGAATCCAGCCGGGGGTGCCGCCACCGTGTTGGCGCTGAGCAAGTGGATCACCTTGGCGACGTAGCTGGCGGCGACCTCGTTGTCGCTCTGCACGTTGCCGAGCGAGTACGTTGGCCCCCACTCGGTCACGAAGACGTTGCCGGTGAACGCGTCGGTCTTCACGATGTTCATGATCGTGTTGTGAAAGTCGACCGTTGCGCTGTTGGCCGGCGCTCCCGGGCTCGCCAGCGCCAGCGAGGTCGCGTTCGACTGCCCGTAGGCGTGGTAGCTCACGAAGTCGAGCTTGGCGTTGTTGGCCGGGGTCTTCGCGAACTTGATGATGCCGTCGACCATGAACGTCGAGCCGCCCTGCGACTCGGCCGGACCACCGACCTTCAGCATCGGATCGGCCTTTAACAAACCCTGCACGGTGTTCTGGTAGAGCTGGTTGTAGCCCGCGTTGCCGGCCGAATACATCCAGGACGACTCGTTCCAGACCTCGAAATACCAGTTGTTACGAACCTCGGCGGCGCCGTAACGCGTCTCCAGATGCTGAACCAGGTTCTGCATGAACGTTTGCCAGACCGTCCAATCGCGGGGCGGGCTGATGTTGGGAGATTGATTGTTGTACCAGAGCAGCGTCTGGACCTTGGTTGCGTCGGAGGCGAGCGCCTTGGGCATGAAGCTGATCTCGACGAACGGCCGCATGCCGGCGGCGATGATCGCGTCGTAGATCTGATCGAGCTTGGTCCAGGTGTACGTCGGCGCGCCGCCCGGCTCGGCGTAGACGCCGACATCGTCGTCGAGAATGCCGTGGAAGCGTACGTAGCCGAAGCCAGCCTGGTCGTGGCCCTTCTTAAGCGCCGCCTGGATGTTGCGCCCG
Organism: uncultured Pseudomonadota bacterium; assembly: GCA_963711305.1. Lineage (GTDB taxonomy): Bacteria > Myxococcota_A > Polyangia > Fen-1088 > Fen-1088 > DASRQZ01. The sequence continues at coordinate 398,649 of CAVQDT010000004.1, read as the reverse complement.
TACGCCGTGGTGAGGATGGTGTTGGCGTGATCGGCCGCGACCACCTTCTCGTAGAAGCGGTTCCAGGCCGCTCCCTTCTGGCCCGCGTCGACCACCAGGCGCGAAGCCGCCGTCCCGGTCGTGGTGATGGGCGACGTGCCAGTGCACGCGGCGCCAGGCAACGGGGCGGCGCCAGCTGCACCGCCCGCGCCGGTGATCGCGCCGCCAGCGCCAGTGCTCGCGCCGCCAGCGCCGGTCACCGCTCCCCCCGCGCCGCTGTTGCCGGCCGTGCCGTTGCCGCCCATTCCAGTTCCGGTGCTGCCACCGGAGGCCCCCCCGGTGGTTCCGCCGCTTCCGGCGCCGCTGTTGCCCCCGGTCGAAGCATTGCTGGCGCCGCCGGTGCCAACTCCACCTTCGCTCTTGTTGCTGCTGCACCCCGCGAGCAGGCCCAGCCCCAGCACCACGCATCCGAACCAATGAGCTTTGATTTGTGTCATCCGATGGTCCTAGGTCACGAGTGGGGGCAAATGAATCGAACCACGAGCCGGGCGACTCTCAATCGCCTTTGCAGCTGATCATGAACATGTGCGAGTGCGGCGGATCGCTCTCGATGCTCGACGTCTTCGTGACCGACCCGCCGCCGCTGATCGTCGCGAGATCCGCGACGGTGAGCGTCACCGTGTGAAAGTGCCCGCCCGAGCCCACCGGGGGGTAGCCCGAGGTCAGCAGCATCTGGTCGCTGGTCGACGCCAGCCTCGCGTTCAGGACGATCAGCATGTGCGTGTGGCCGGTGCTGTCGGCGAGCTGCGCGGTCGGCAGTGTGTCGGCGCACATGTTGGCGGGTCCCGTGTCGGCTTTGGCATCGACGCTGCCGCCACCGGCGCCGTTGCTGCCGCCGGCGCCGCGACCGCCGCTGCCGTTACTGCCACCGCTGCCGTTGCTCCCCCCGAGCCACCGCTCGAATTGCTGCTGCTGCAGGCGGAGGCGACCGTGGCGCCGCCGATCAGGGTGACGGTCAGCTTCAAGAAGTCCTTGCGGTTCATCGAGTGCGAATCCATGCGGGTGGCCTCCGGCCTTTCGTCGGCGAGCTGCGGTGAGTCGGGAAGTGGGACGGCGTCGCGCGCGACCATAAGACAGATTCGAGAGCGCGCGCCGCCCGTAGTGGTAGGTGTCCCGGCGAGCAGTTGCGCCTGCCCGGAAAATCGGCTCGCCGATCCGCTCAGCGCCCGGGACAGGACGGCAAACCGCCGTCGGGGGGCCCCCAGGAGTCCAGAAAGAGTCGGATCCGCTCCGCCTGCGCCCGTCCTTCGGGTGTCGCGACGTCCAGCTCGGCGCGCAGGGCCTCGATGATGGCGCGCCGGTCGGCCACGCTCAGGCCCTCGTCGCAGGCGATCTCTTCGAGCCGGCGCGGCAGCTCCGCGCTGCTGCGCGCGACGTCCTCGGCGTGCGAGTGGCCCGCCATACGGATGCGCATCTCGCGCGTCGCGGTCAAGAAGCGGGCTTTCTGGAAACGGTACGGATCCTCGTGCGCCAGGCGCATCAGCTCGTCGGTTAGGTCGAGCGTGCCGGTCACGGTCACCAGCGTCACCGTGGCGAAGGGGAAGCAGGGGGCCGGATAGCGGCAGATCTCGCGCGGGTCAGGGCGGAAGCGCGAGAAGGTCGTGCTGGGCGAAAGCGTCTCGTTCGCGATCGGATCGGATGCCGGGGGCGCCTTGGGGTCGCCGCGGCGGCCGCGTGTGAAGCTGCGCACGACCTCTTCCAGGGTCGGCACGCCGGGACGCGCGCCGGGGAGCGGCAGGAACGGGAAGAGCCGGAGGTTGGTGACGTGGCGATCGCGAAAGCGCACCGCCCCGTCGCGCGCGACGTTCGCGTAGAACCCGCTCGCTTCGTAGATCAGGTCGCCGCTCCCGTCGGTCGCGCGCCGCAACCGATACTCGTCGGGCGGCGGCGGCGGCGGCTGGCGCGGCGCCGGCAGCGACAGGAGAGAACGCGGTTGCGGTGGAGCTCCGCCATCGGCAGTCCCCGCGCTCCCGGCGTGCGCGACCGCGCCGGTGCTCGCCACCGCCAGGCCCAGACCCGCCGCCAGGCCCAGGCCCAGGCAACGAAACAGGAGACCGAATGCGAGTCGCAAATGCGACGCCCGTGCGCCGGCAGTCAGCGTCATCACGTCCTGGCCTCCCACAACCTCATTAAACTTCCTCGGAGAGACCAATTACCGCATAATGAAGTTGTCCGACGCATGGGCGCAGGGGTCGACGCGGTATTCCGGGCGCGTTGGAGAGGCTTCACCTAAGTCGTCGCGCGGCGGGGGCACCGAGGTACGGAAAAGTCGGTCGACAGCTCCAGATGATCGCGGAGACCGCCGATACGGCCTCTAGCGGAAGCGCAATCCTTCTTGGAGGTTACCATGGCGAAACATCGCGGTTTTGGGTCGGTCTCGAGCTCCACCGGATCTTTCGGCGTCTTCGCGCTGGCCGCGATCGCCATCGCACTTCCGGTTGCGGGATGCGCAACCAGCGAATCTGAAGCGCCCCCGCCCGCGACGACGCCGGCGGCGGCGGCAAACGCGGCGGCGACCGCCCCCGGCGCGCCCGCCGCGGCGCCCGCGCCCGTGGGCACGCTGTACGAACGTCTGGGCGGCAAACCCGCGATCACCGCGGTCGTCGACGAGTTCGTCGCGCGTGTCGCCGCGGACAAGCGCATCAACCTGCGCTTCATCAACACCGACATCCCGCAGCTCAAGGTCTACCTCGTCGACTTCGTCTGCGTCGCCACCGGCGGCCCGTGCAAGTACGAGGGGCGCGACATGCACGCCGCCCACGCCGGCATGCAACTGGTCGACGAGGAGTTCACCGCCCTCGTCGAGGCCCTTGCCGGCGCGCTGGTCAAGTTCAACGTCGGCAAGCGCGAGCAGAACGAGATCCTGGGCGCGCTCGGCCCGCTCAAGGACCAGATCGTCGACGCGCCGCCCGCCGAGGCGCAGGCCCACGATCCGGCGATGGAGAAGGTCGCTGCCGAGCAGGCCGCGGCGCTGCGCGAGTCGGGCCACGGGCACGCGGCGGATCTGCTCGAGGGCGCCACGCGCGCGCGCGTGCGCGGCCAGCGCAACTACGCCGAGATCCTGTTCAGCGCCGCCGAGCGCGACTCGGGCCGCGGCACGATCACCGAGCTCGCCAGCTTCTTCCGCGCCGGTAGCCCCGAGCGCATCACGACCGCGCTGACCACGCTGCCCAAGACCACGCCGGCGCAGCCCAAGGACGCCGTCGGCAGCTCGGAGGCCGATGAGCCCGAGGCGGTACCCCAGCACGGCTCGCTGTCAGGCTCGCTGCACACCGGCGGAACGGCGGAGCTTCCGACCACGGTCATCACGCTGACCCCGACCAAGGGGAAGTACAAGGCGCGTCACGCCAAGCACCGCATCATCGAGCAGCGCGAGCGCCAGTTCGCTCCGCGCGTCATGGTCGTGCCGGTCGGATCGACCGTGACCTTCCCCAACTTCGACCCGGTGTTTCACAACGTCTTCTCGCTGTCGCCGTCGCGGGCGTTCGACCTCGGCATCTACAAGGACGGCGAGACGCGCGAAGTGCAATTCACCAAAGAAGGCGTGATTGATGTTGGTTGCAATTTGCACGCAAACATGTCGGCAACGCTGATTGTCGTCAGCGCGCCTCATTACGTCATCACCAACGCAAAGGGTCAATTCAACTTCAAGAGCCTGGCGCTGGGCGACTACACGATGAAAGCCTGGACCGAAGCCAGCGCTGAGCCGTTGACGAAGATTGTTCACGTGAAGGCGGGCACAAACAACGTTACAATTGATGTGGCTCCCCGAACCAGTAGTAGGTTGGCACGCTCGGACAAGTTCGGAGTACCGCGTGGCAAGGTACCGTTCTAGCATCGCACTCGCCGGCAGCGGTTTGCTTGATTGCGATCTTCCTGATCGCAAAGGGACCTACATTGGGCGACAAGGGCGCTGGTCCATTGCGCGCCGCCGCCGAAACTCTGGACACCAAACAGCGCGAGCTGGCCGCCGCCGTCGAGGCGCGCGCGACCACGCTCGCGCAGCTGCCGCGACTGGCGTGGGCGGTCGCCACCGACGAGGAGACGGTGCGCGACCTGACCACCGACGAGCTCGGCTTCCGCGCGCAGCCGGGCGAGCTGATCGCGCTCGCGCAGATCGACAAGGCCTCCGGGCGGGCCGTCACGCTTTTGCACGCGCCGCCGACCGCGACGCTGGGCGCGCCGCTGACCGCGCCCGGCGCGCACGCGATCGTCGTCGGAGGCGAGCTGCTGGTTGCGCGGGTGGTCACCGTCGAGCCGCGCGAGCGCGCCGACGCCGTGACTGGCGCGCTGGTGGTGGCGCGGAAGCTCGACGTCACCGGCGCCTCCGACCAGCTGATCCGCGCCGGGATCGCCGCGCGCATCGTCACCTCCGACGGCTCAGCAACGCTGACCGAGGTCCCCTCGCTCGCGCGCCTGCCCGAGACCACCGTCGCCATCGGAGCCTCGAGCGGGATGAGCCTCGCGGCGCGCCTGCCGGGTCGCCGGAGCGGCGTGTGGATCGCGCTTGGCGTCTTCGTCCTGCTGATCTGGGGCGGCGCTGCGGCGCTGGCGGCGCGCCAGGGGCGCGCCGCGCCGGCGTAGCGCTACCTGGCGGCGTGGCGCTGCCGGCCGGCGTCGCGCTGCCACCGCCCTTCAGGAACGGCGTCACCCTCGCCAATGCTCCCCCCGACACCACGCCGATGCTCGACCTGGTCGTTGCCCAGCGCAACATCACCGCCTCATCGAACGGCTTCCATACGAACGGCGTCAACGGCGTCCACGGCGCCGCGGTATCGCCGATCGTCGAGATCGTGTCCGGTCCGGTCGCGGTCGGCGTCCCGCACAGCGAGGCGGTGCCAGCGTCCAGCGCCGACTTCCCAGCGCTGTTCCGAGAGTTCATGGACCTGCGCAAGCGCTGCGGCGACCGCAGCAAGGCGCCGTCCTACGACGAGTTCTTCAAGCTGCTCGAGAAGCGCCGCCGGGAGATGCTCGAGACCCGCGCGGCCTCCGACGTCATGTTCCAGATCGTCTTCATCGACGGCCGCGCCGTCGTGCGCGCCAAGGGCGTGAACTAGCGGAAGGGCCTCGGGCTTCGGGCCTCAGGAGGACAACGGATCGCGATTGGGATTGTAAGATGGGGCGATGTCCGTCGGTGCTCCCGGTCCCTTTGCGGCGATCCTGTTCGACAATGATGGTGTGCTGGTGGACACCGAGGCGCTCTACTTTCGCGCCAACCGCGAAGTGCTGGCTACGATCGGTGTGACGCTCGACGAGGCGGCGTACGTCGAGCTGTTCCTGCGCTCGGGACGGGGCGCGTGGCACCTGGCCCAGTCGCTGGGCCACGACGACGGCGCGGTCCGGGCGCTGCGCGCCGCGCGTGATCGCCGCTACGTCGAGCTTCTGGGTGAAGCCGGCCCGGCGCTGCGGATGCCGCGGGCGCTCGAGACCGTCGCCTCGCTCGCGCTGCGATACCGCCTGGCGATCGTCACCAGCGCCGAGCCGGAGCCCTTCGCGCGCACGCACGCGCGCACCGAGCTCTTGCCGCACTTCGAGGTCGTGCTCACGCGCGACTGCTACCAGCGCAGCAAGCCCGACCCCGAACCATACCGTTGCGCGGTGGAGCGCCTGGGCCTGACGCCGGCGCAGTGCCTGGTCATCGAGGACTCGCGGCGCGGACTGGAGGCGGCACGCGCGGCTGGCATCGCCTGCTGGGTGATCCCGTCGGGTCTCACCGCGAGCGAGTCGTTCGACGATGCCGACGCGGTCCTGCCGAATCTCGCGGCCGCGGCAACGCGTCTTCTACCCTGATCCGATACCGATCCGAGGCCTTCCCACGACTCAGCGGTCGCTTCCGTCGTCGTCGCCGATGCGATCCTTGACCAGCCGCGAGTAGATGAGCTGGCCCAGGCTGTCGACCATCATCTTCTCGACGATGCGCTCGATGGCCAGCCGTTGCTCGGCGTTGTCGTAAACGAAGCGGATCCCCATGCCGAGATCGTGCCCGGCCTCGATCCCCGGAGGCAACGGCTCACCTTCGCGGACGACCCACCGGACCTCGCCGCGAAACGCGAGCGGCGCCGCCTGAGCCGGCAACTGGAGCTTGAATAGAAAGACCGTGCCGATGTCGAGCGGCTTGTCGGTCTTGATGAACGTTCCCCCCTTGGAGATGTTCTTCGTGTAGTCGAAGAAGAAGGTGTTGAGCCGCTTGTACTCGACCCGCAGCTCGATCGGGGCGCGCTGCTCGCGACGCCGGTCGGTGTCCTCGACGGTCATCGACCGACCGGGCTCGACCGGGATTTGGTCGTCGGCGCCGACCTTGACGTATCCTCCCCCAAAGGAAACAACCAATCCATGTTAGGGCGCGCGATTTCTACCGTCAATGAACGCTTCGGCCGCAGAGCCGTGATCTGGGGTGCGATCCTGACAGCGCTGGCACTGCTGCTGGATTTCGTTCCGCTCTTCGATCTCCTCGGGTACGACTTTTCCATCGCGGTCGGCCTTTGCGCGGCGCTGGCGGCGGCCGACATCGGACACGGCGTGGTCGTGGCGGCGCGCAAGCGCGCGGCGGACGGCGGCGAGCCCGCGCCAGATCTCTGGCGCCTGACCGGACGCGCTCTCGCTCGCGGGCTAGCCATCCTGGTCGCGCCGCTGCTGCTGTCGTTGCTCAACATGGTGCGAGTGCGCAACTGCAGCGTTTTCGCCGGCCTGGGGTTCTACGCGCTGCTGCCCATCGCAACCGCTCTGTATGCCGCGCCCGCCGGCGTGCTCGCTGGGCTGTGCTTCCCGCGGCGCGGGCGCCTGGTCGCGTTCCTGTTGCCGGTGGTGTCGGTGCTCTGGACACTTGCGCGCCTCTACCAGGACCCGGCCCTATTCGCCTTCGATCCGTTCGCCGGCTATTTCCCCGGACCGATCTACGACGAGGCGTTGCGCCCACCCTTGCGCCTGCTTCTCTACCGTGTCGCGAACCTGATCTGGATCACGACCGCGCTCACGCTGGCCGCGGCGGCGCTGGGACGCGGGCGCAACCCGCGCGCCTGGCGCCGCCCGCAACTGGCGATCGCGGCGGCGCTGGTCGCGGCCAGCATCGCGCTCTTTGCCTCGCGCGGCCGGCTCGGCTTTCACGTCCAGCGCTCAGATCTGTTGCGCGCGCTGCCAGGCGAACGGCACACCGCGCACTTCGTGGTGCATTACGATCCCGATCCCGCCCAGGGCTACTCGCCGCTCGACGTCGCGCTCATGCTCGAGGACCTCGAGTTCCGCTACGAGCAACTGCACCAGCGCCTGGGCGTCGAGCCGCGCGGCCCGATCACCGTCTGGGAGTTCCCGAGTGCCGAATCGAAGAGGTCGCTGGTCGGCGCCGGCGACACGTTGTTCGCGCGCCCCTGGACGCGCGAGATGTTCGTGCACGGCGATCGCTTCCCATCGCGGCCGCTGCGCCACGAGATGGCGCACGTGTTCGCGGGCGCGTTCGGCGATCCCTTGTTCGGCCTCTCGCTGGCCTGGCGCTGGCACGGGCCGCTTCCGCTGCCGAAGCTCGCGACTGGTCTCATCGAAGGGATCGCCGAGGCGGCCGACGCGGGCGCCGAGGGCGACCAATCGACGATTCATCAACAGGCGGCTGCGATGATCGCGGCCGGTAATGCACCGCCCCTGGAGACGATCATGGGAGCGGGCTTCTCCGGGCAGTCGGGCGCGCGCGCCTATACCATCGCCGGCTCGTTCTGCCGCTTCCTGCTCGAATCGCGCGGCGGTGCGGCGATGAAGCGCCTCTACCGATCGGCGGGAGACTTCGTCGCCGCGTACGGCGTCCCGCTGCCGACGCTCGAGGCGGAGTGGCGCGATTTCCTGGCGCGTCAGCCGGTCGACGCGCAGGACCGCGCGCGCGCCAGCGAGCAGTTCCGGCGCCCGGCGATCTTCAAGAAGGTCTGCGCGCGCGAGCTGGCGGCGCGGCTCGCCGAGGCGCGCGCGCTGCGAGCGAAATGGACCGCGCCGGAGCGCGTGCTGGCACTGCTCGAGGAGACTTGCGCCGACGATCCTCATGAGCCGATGTACCGCCTGGCGCTGATCGATGCGCGGGCCGCGGCCGGCGACGTCCCGCGCGCGCTCGAGCTCGCGAGGCAGATGGCAAGCGACGGCGACCTGACGCTCCCGATGCAAGCGCTCGTCGCCAGCTTGGCGGGCAGCCTCTACTTTCAGTCGGGCGACTACGCCAACGCCGAGGCGGCCCAGCGCCGGGTGCTGAAGCTCTCGCCCGATGCGTTCAACCGCCGGCTCGCCTACTCGCGGCTGCGCGCGCTGGCGCAGCCGAACGCGCGCCAGACGCTGGGACGCGCGTTGTTCGGGGATCGAGCGGACGTCCCTATCGACCCGGTGCTGGTGTTCCACTTGATCAACGAGTTCGCGCGCCTCTACCCGCGCGAGCGGCTGGGGCCATACCTGATCGGACGCCAGCTCCTGTCGCGCGATGCCGCGCACGCGCTACCCTATTTGCAGCGCGCCTGCGGCGACGCGCACGGCGCCCCGGCGCCCCCGCCCGACGAAGCCCTGCCACCCGACTTCGTGCTCGAATGCCGGCGCATGACCGCGGAGGCCGCCTACCGGGCCGGCGACTTTGCGCACGCCCGCGCGGCGGCGCTGAGCCTGATCGCGACCAGCGAGCGCGAGGCAGAGCGCGCGAGCGCGCGAGACATGCTCGAGCGGATCGCGTGGGCCGAACGCCAGCCCCGCGCCCCGTGATAGGCTGCCGCCCCGATGGACGCTCTGCTTCTGAAACGGTACGTCGACGCGCGCGCGCACCACGCCGACGCGCGCCGGCTGGAGACGCTGCTCGACCGCATCATCCCGCGCCCGGACCTCCACGCGCGCTTCGTGAACACGCTGGCCCGGCTCGAGTACGTCGGCGTGCGCAAGATGCTGAAGAGCCGGCGGGCCGAGCGGCTGGATCTCGACGGGCTCCAGCACCTGCTCGACGAGGCGGTGCACGCGTTGCGCCTGAAGAAGGCAGCGGCGGCGCTCGGCGCGGCGGGCGGCGCCGCGGTGACCACGTTCTCCGATGCCGACACGCTCGCGGGCGAGGCCGGCGAAGCCTATTTCCAGGCGCTGGATCGGCGCGCCGAGACCGCGCTCGCGGCCGACGCACACGATGGCGCTCTCACCGACGGCGCGCGCGCCGAAGCGAACTACTTGCTCACCAGCGCGGCGATCGAGGTCCGCGCGCAGGCGTTCTATCCGATGTACGAGCAGCGCTTGCGCGCCCACGGTGCGCCCTTCTCGGTCTCGGCTATCACCAAGGACGAGGATCGGCACCTGCAAGAGATGTCCGAGCGCCTGCAGGCGCTGCTCGGAGCGGCGCCCCGCGGCCTCGACGGCGTGCTCGCGGAAGAGGAGGTGCTCTACGGGCGCTTCCTCGCGGCGCTGGCGTCGGCGATCGACACCGCTGAGCTCGCGTCCGAGCGGAATCCCGCCCCCGCCCCGCGCGCGGCCGTGTGAGGAGACTGGACGAGCGTCCAGAGCTGCGCGCAAAATGGGGTCATGACCCGATTGGGCCTGGCGTCCGCGTCCCTGCTCGTCACCCTGCTCATCGCTTCGGTCACACCGGCCCGGGCACAAACCGAGCCGCCGCCGGTGGGCGCCGACGCCCCGGCCGCCGCAGCCCCCACCCCTGCCCCGACACCGCCTCCACCCGCTGCCCCCGCGCCCGCTGCAGCCGAGACCGCGCCGGCGCCCGCCGCTGCGCCGCCCGCGCCGGCACCCTTGCTGGCGGCGCCCGCGCCCGCCCCCACGGCCGAGCCAGGCACGCTCCCGCCCCTACCGCCGCCCGAAGAGAGGCCACCGCTCTACAAGCAGACCTGGTTCTGGGCGGTGATCGCGGTCGTCGGTCTGACCGCGGTGATGATCGGCTACGGCATCAGCTCGCAGGGACCGGCGACGCCGAACACCGACTTCGGCAACATGCGGGCGTTCTGAGATGGGAGCCATCAACGAGAATCAGCCGAACCGGATCGCAAGGACGAGCTCGCGCAGGCGCTCCGGCGTCACTCGCGGCGTTGCTGGCGCTGGCGCTCGCCGGCAGTGCCAGCTGTCGCGATCAACAGTCGTTCGTGATCGTCACGGTGGAATCGGCCGAGGACACGCCTATCACCGGCATCGTCGACTTCGTCGTCGTCGTCGGCAACGAAACCGACAGCACGAACCCGCCGCTGACCTACACGGTGCCGGCCGACCAGAGTCCGCTGACCCTCAACAACGACCAGATCGTCGACCCCAGTACCGGTCGCGCCGGCAAGACGTTCTCGGTCAGCTTCACGCTCGCGCACGATGGCGACGCGTCCTTTCAGGTCTCGGCGCGCGATTCCGCGCGCTGCACGATCGGCATCGGCCAGAGTACCCAGCCGATCACCCGCGGCGGCCTCGCCAACGTCACCGTCAAGCTCACGCACGCCAGCGGCCCGTGTGAAGGCGTCGACGCCGGCGCCGACAGCGGCAACGGCGAGGTCGTGTTCCCGGGCTGCGACCCGGCCGCGCTCACGTGCGGCGCCGGGCTGACCTGTGCCGTGAACTGCGCGGCCCGCCAGGGGCAATGTGTCACCGGCGGCGGAATGGCGCCGGGAGGGATCTGCAGCCAGAACGGCAACGCCGACTGCTCGCCGGGAACCCAATGCTTCACCTATTCCGGCCCGCTGTGCACGGTCCCGGTCTGCCTGAAGTTCTGCAAGACCGACAGACGACTGCACCGCCATGGGCAGCGGCAGCGTCTGCCAGGGCAACGTCTCCTGCCCGACCGACGGCGGCGTGATCCCCACCGCCTATCGCACCTGCACGTTCGCCTGCGACCCGCGCGGCGCCGCGACCACCGGCTGCCCGACGGGCCTGCACTGCTTCCTCGTCGACGCGATGGATCAGGTCGACTGCGCCTGCACGGCGGCGACGCAGACGCAGACCGAGGGGCAAGCGTGCACGCGCGGCTCGGACTGCGCCCCCGGCCTCATCTGCGATCGCTCGACGCTCAAGTGCCAGAAGGTGTGCAAGCGCGGCGCGGCCACCAGCGACTGCGCGACCGGCCAAAGCTGCACTGCGCTGACCAACGATACGACCTACGGCGTCTGCCTCTAGCAGGGCGCCGGGCCCGCACGGCGCCTCTCTCCCTAACCCTCTCCCGCAGACGACGCAGACGGGAGAGGATCGGACTCATTGCCGACCTCATCGGCTAAGCTTCGGCCCATGGCTCGATTCATCCTGCATTGGCTGGTCATTGCGGTCGCGCTCGGGATCGCCGCGCGCATCGTCCCGGGCGTGCAGATCGCGTCGGGGGGCGTGCTGGTGGGCGCCGCGCTGGTGCTCGGGTTCGTGAACGCGATCGTGCGCCCGGTTCTGGTCGTCCTCACGCTGCCGCTGACGGTGCTGACCCTCGGGCTCTTCTACCTGGTGGTCAACGGCATCGCGTTCGGGATCGCCGCGGCTCTGGTGCCGGGGTTTCAGGTCGCGTCGCTGGGCTCAGCCGTCCTCGGCTCGCTGGTCGTGGCCGTGGTCTCGTCGCTGGTCTCGTGGCTCATGCGCGCCTCTCAGCCGCGAGACGGCTGAGTCTGCGCGGACTTAGCGGCGATCGGGCAGGCGTGTTACCGTCTCTACCGACGCCGAATGAGCGATTCGACCACCAACGGCCTGCGACAGCCCGAAACGGAGGCGGAGCTCCCGCGCCGATTCGGTAGCTTCACGCTGCTCTCGCGCATCGCCGAGGGCAAGCGCGGCGACGTCTACGCGGCCCTGCGTCCGGTCGAGACCGATCGATTCTGCGCGCTCAAGATCCTGCCGGCGTGGACCGCGGGGCGAAAGGAGATCGTCGGCCCGCTGCGCGCCGATGCGCCGCGCGTGGTGAAGCACCTGCACCCGAACGTCGTCCCGATCTACGACGTCGCCACCGTCGGTGATCGCCAGTTCTTCGTGACCGAGCTCGGCGACGGCGGCAGCCTGGATGCGCTCCTGCGCGCGCTGGCGGCGCGCCGCGAGCCCTGCCCGCCGATGCAGGCGGTCTTCATCGCCATGGAGGTCGCCGCCGCGGCGACCTACCTGCGGCGTGCGCTCACGCGCACGGCCGAGACCGCGCGCGCGCCGCTGCGGCTGGTGCCGCGCTCGGTGATGCTCTCCGTCGAGGGCGACGTCAAGCTGCTGTTCTACGGCACCGCGCTCGACCAGGCGCTGGCGGCCGCGTCACCGGCGGCGCTCCGCGAGAGCGGCGGCGTCGCCCTCGGCCTGATCCGCGCGACGTCACCGGCGGCCGACGCGCAGGCGGTCGCCGTGCTGCTGGGCCAGATGCTGACCGGGCGGCTCACCGCCGCGCCGATGGGCAACACGCCGCCCCCGGCGCGCATGCCCAAGCTGCCCGATGCGCTCGACCAGCTCGTGCGCTCGGCGCTCGCCAAGGATCCGGCCGCGCGGCCGCGCGACTGCGACGAGCTGCGCGCCTCGCTGGCTTCGGTGCTGCGCGAGCTCGCGCCCGACGGGCCTCCCGCGCCGCCCGCGATCGGTGAATGGGTCCGCGGCGCGCTGACCGACGCGCGCGTCGGTGATCGCGTGGTGCTCGGCGAGCTGGCCAAGCTCGCGGAGACCCTGCCGGCCGCCGGCGCCAGCAGCGACGCCGGCGGCAAGGTCATCACGCTCACCAACATCGACGACTCGGGCAAGATCAAGATGTCGGCGGCCGGCGTCCCGGGCAAGCTGGCGGGCGCGCCGTCGGGGGCGATCCCGCCCGGCCCGAGCGGCGCGATCCGCGCCGTCGGCCCGGTCGATCTCGGGCCGGGGCAAGTGATCCCGGGGACGCGCTATCGCATCCTGTCGAAGATCGGCGAGGGCGGCATGGGCTCGGTCTTCGCCGCCGAGCACGTCGATCTCGAGAAGAAGGTCGCGATCAAGGTGCTGCGCGCCGACCTGGCGCCCGACACCGAGGCGCTGCAGCAGTTCCGCCAGGAGGCGCGCGCCGCCTCGGGCATCGCCAACATCTACATCTGCGACGTCACCGACTTCGGCGAGGTCTCCGACGGGCGCGTCTTCTTCGTGATGGAGTACCTGGACGGCGTCTCGCTGGCGCGCGTGCTGCGCGAGACGCCGACGCTGGCGCCGGCGCGCACGATCGCGATCCTGCGCCAGGTGGCGAAGGCGCTGGGCGCCGCGCACGAGAAGGGCATCGTCCACCTCGACGTGAAGCCCGACAACGTGATGCTGGTCCATCGCGGCAAGCGCGGCGACGCGGTCAAGGTCGTCGACTTCGGCATCGCGGGCCTGATGCACCACTCGGGCGAGGAGCAGGAGATCGCCGGCACGCCCGAGTACGTCGCGCCCGAGCGCGCGTCGGGCCACGGCTACGACAACCGCTGCGACATCTACGGCCTGGGCGTGACCGCGTACGAGATGCTGACGGGCTCGGTGCCGTTCCACGGCAAGAACCACCTGACCACGCTGACCATGCAGGTCCGCGAGCAGCCCGAGCCGCTGCGCCGGCGCGCGCCCTCGGTGCCAGCCGAGCTGGAAGCGGTGGTCATGAACATGCTCGAGAAGGACCCGACCTCGCGGCCCGCAGACCATGGCCGCGGTCGAGGCGCTGCTGTGCGAGGCGCAGATCGCCGCCGGGCTGACCACGGAGTGGGACGATCTCGAGCTGCCCGCCGTCGACGAAGCGTGGCGCGCTCAAGCTGGCGAAGCGCATGCCGGCGCCGGGCGCGCGCGGCCGCAAGGTGATGCTGGGCGCCGCGACGTTCGTCGCCGTGGCGGCCGCGACGATTGCGCTCTTCTTCGGCCTCCGCAAGCCCAAGGTCGTCTTCAAGGAAGTGCGCGTCGAGATCACCAACACCCAGGAAGCGGCGCCGGTCGGCAGCCGCGCTGGTCGAGGCCGACAAGGCGGCGCGCCGCCAGATGTACGTCGACCCGCCCGACTCGTCGGCGCTGCACTTCATCCAGACCGCCGAGCTCGAGGCGTCGAAGATCGATCTCGCGCGGCCGTCGGCGGGCGCGGCGGCGCTGCGGCGCGCGTACGCGTCGGCGCTGGCGGTGATCGGCAACGAGCTGCTCAAGGCGGGGTTGCGCGACCTCGCCGTGGTGAAGTTCAAGGAGGCGCTGCTGTTCCAGCCCGACGACGCCGATCTGCAGACCAAGGCCGAGCTCACGCCCGAGGAGCGCAAGAACCGCGTGCGCGTCGCGCCGGGCGCGCCGCCGCCGCCACCGCCGCGCGCCGATCCGGCGAAGGAGGCGGCGACGCGGGTCTTCGTCGCGGCGATGAACGGACGCGTCTCCGAGGCGCGGCTGGCGCTGCGCGCGCTCTCCGAGTCCGATGTGGGCGGCGCCCAGGCCGCCAAGCTGGCGGACGCGCTGCGCACGATCGCCGACACCGACGAGCGCAAGGAGAACCCGATGGCGCCCGAGCGCGCGCGGGCGATCTACCAGCTCGTGTCCGAGCTGGATCCACTCGATCAGGAGGCGCGTGCGCGCGCGAAGCCGCCGGCCGCCGTGGCGCCAGCGCCGCCGGCCGAGGCGCCGCCTGCGCCGGCACCAGCCCCGACGCCGCCCGTGGCGACCACCCCGACCAAGCCCAAGCGGCGCGACGACCGGACGACGACGCGGCGCCGCGCGATCCGGCGGCCTCGCAGAAGTTCGCGGCGACCGGCCAGGCGGCGCTGCCAGCGCGGCCGGCTCAGCGAGGCCGAGGAGGCGTTCAACCGCGCGATCCGCGCCGACTCGACCAACCCGATCGCCGTCGGCGGCCTGGCCGAGGTCGCGTTCGAGCACGCGCGCTACGCCGAGGCGCTCGACTACGCGCGCCGCGCGTCGCGCCTGGCGCCGCAGTCGTCGAAGTACCTGGTCGTGCTCGGCGACGCTTACTTCAAGCTGCTCCGCTACGACGAAGCGCAGGCGACGTATCAAAAGGCGCGCGCACTGGCGCCCAAGGACGACGGCATCAAGAGCCGACTCGAACGCGTGCAGGCCAAGCTCGGCGGTCACTGATCGTCAGACGAAAGGAGACCCGCATGTTGGCGCGAGATCTACGGACGCCCCGCGAACGGACTCTGTTCACCATCTCAGCGATCCTATCGACGATCGTCTGGCTGGCCCTGCTGATCTCGATCGCGGGCATCATCTACGGCGCGCTGCTCGGCCTGTTCGCGCTCATCGTCCATTGCCTGTTCATGGCGCACGTCATCGGCAACGGCGTGCGCGTCGGGCCGCGCCAGCTGCCCGATCTGATGCGGCGGATCGAGGCCGCCGCGCACAAGCTGGGCATGGACCGCGTCCCCGAGGCGTTCGTGCTGCAGGCCGGCGGCCTGCTCAACGCCTTCGCCACCAAGATCCTGAGCCGACGCTTCATCATCATCTACTCCGACTTGCTCGAGGCCGGTGACACCGACGACGGGACCGACAAGCCCAACGAGCTCGACTTCGTGATCGGGCACGAGCTCGGACACCTGGCGGCCGGGCACCTGGCGACGCGGTTGTTCCTGTTGCCGGCGCGACTCATGCCGTGGCTCGGTCCGGCCTACTCGCGCGCTTGCGAGTACACCTGCGATCGCTGCGGGCACGCGGTCACCGGCGATCTCGCGGTGTCGTCGCGCGCGCTGGCGATCCTGGCCGCCGGCCCGCGCGCCGCGCGCCGGATGGATCTCGACGCGTACGTCGATCAGCGCCGGGAGAGCGGGCGCTTCTGGATGGCGGTCTACGAGCTCAACGCCAGCCACCCGTACCTGACCAAGCGCGTGGCGGCGATGCGCGCGTGGCAGGGCCAGGGCACGTTCGAGCGCGTGGGGCGCAATCCACTCTCGTACGTGGTGGCGCCGTTCTTCGGTTTCGCCTCGGGTGGACCGCAGTCGGCGATCCTGATCCTGGTCATCGCCGCCGGGATCGCCGCCGCGATCGCCGTGCCACGCCTCAAACAGCAGATGGGCGCTGGGCTCGGCGGACCAGCCCACGGCTACAAGTTCGACCCGAACGATCGCGCCCTGGATTCGCTGCCGCCGCTGCCGGGCGACCGCGCGCCCTAGCGGCGGATTGGAAGATTGCGCGGCCGCGAGGGCCGCGATCGTGCACGTTGCAAGACGCCGGGTGCCCGGCGGTACAATTGGCGCGGCGTCCGCACTGGTACCGTTATTGCGACAGGCAGTGGTCACGATGACCCCTGCGCGTATCGCGCCCGGACAGACCCTGGATGGCCGCTTCTACCTGATGGAGGAGCTCGCACGTGGCGGCATGTCGACGGTGTTCAGGGCGCGCGATCTGGACAACGACCATGCTCACGTGGTCGTGAAGGTGCCGCTGCCAATCTTTTCGAGCGGCGTCGGGACCTGGTCGATCTTCCAGCGAGAGGAGGAGATCGGCCGCCGCCTGAACCACCCCTTCGTTCTCAAGTACCTGGACCTCGAGCGCGCCTCCCGTCGATCATACGTGGCGACGGAGTTCGTGCCGGGACCGACGCTGGCCGAGCACATCGCGGCGAACGGCGCTCTGCCCGAATCGCATGCGCTGGCGATCGGAAGCCAGATCTGCGCCGCGATCGAGCACGTGCACGACCACCAGTTCGTGCATTACGACCTCAAGCCGACCAATGTCATCCTGTGCCCGGACCGCTCGATCCGGCTCATCGACTTTGGCCTCGCCCACGCAGCAATCACACGCCGTTTCCGGCTGCTCGGCAGCTTCCCTGCGATCGGTTCGTCGGGTTATGTCGCGCCCGAGCAGATCCGACACAAGCGCGGGCGCAAGAGCGTCGACATCTATGGCGTGGGCGCGATTCTCTACGAGATGCTCACCGGCAGGCAGCCGTTCCCCGGCGACGACCCATTTCGCGTCGCGAGCGCGCGCGTGATCGGCGACCCGCCCCGGCCGCGCAGCCTGAACCCGCGCATTTCCCTGGAGGCCGAGGAGATCGTCCTGCGCGCACTGCGCCGCAAGCCGTCCGAGCGCTATCCCAGCGCCGCCGCGCTACGCTCGGATCTCGAAGACCCGGCGCGGGTGGTGGTGACGGGCATCGCCGAACGCCTGCAACCGCCGACGCTTTGGCGGCGTGTGCTGCACCTGGCGCGCTACATCGGGCTCGTCGCCTTCGTGCCGGTCCTCTGTCAGATCGGCCTTTTCTACTTGCTCTGGCTCCACTTTGCGCAGGCGCGCGGACACTAGTGTCCCGCGTTTAGAACCGGCCCCCGACCAATAAGGTGCCGCCGCGCGGGTTGCGCCGGTCGGCGGTCTCCGCGGACGCACCGACGCCGGACACGCCGCCCGAGATATAGATCCAGGCGCCGCCCAGCGTGGCGGTGGCGGCGCCGGCGCCGATGAGCATCCCGCCCAGTGCGCGAGTGCTGCGCACCGTCGGACAGTGGCCGAGCCGGTCGGGTACCGCGCAGGCTACCTGGTCACCGTCGACCGTCACCGCCCAGATCCCGGCCGCGACCGCTGCGATCCCGACGACCAGCGCCGCCCACCCCGCCTTGCGGAAGGGGAACTTCATGGGGATCGGTACTAGCTCGAGATCGATGGTCTCGTCGACGCCGGCCACCACGGCGACCGTGCGGTCGAGCCGATCGTAACCCGGCGCGGCCAGCTCCAGCTTGTGCGCGCCGCCGGCGAGCTCGCGATCGATCGGCGTGCGCCCGGCGGGCGCGCCGTCGATGGTGATCGCGACCCCCGCGGGACGCGACCGGATGATGAACCGCGCGGGCGCCGTGACCAGCGCCTCGAGCCGCGCGCGCAGCGCCGACGCTGCCAGCGCCATCTTCTCGCCCGCCTCGTCGACGCCGCAGATCTCGCAACGCTCGCGATTCGTGCCGATCACGCCGCCGGTCCGCCCGTTGATGATCTCGAGGACAATCTCGTAGTTCTTGCTGCTCTCCGAGACCCGCGCCGCCACAAGATAGTTGACCCCCAGCACCCGCGCGAGCTCCGGATAGCAGCCGCCGTCACGGCAATTGATCAATCGCCGGCCGTCGGCTGACACCTTCTGCGACACCGCAGCACTCGAGAACACCTCGAACTGCGCCGCGGCCAGCCCCTCGACGACGCGGCCCTCGAAGAGGTCGCGCGCCGCCTCGGAGACGTTGCCCTCGAAGTCGACATGGGCCACCGCGACCCGCTGGCGGCCGACGGCACCGGACGCGGCGATCGCCGGCGCGCTGGCGATCGCCAGGAACGAGAGCGAAACGACAAAGGCAGCGGAGCGAAGCGGGACCGTGACGCTAGGCCAGTTCACGGGCATCGTGCCAGCGATAGTACACGAGTTCGTGGGTCGTTACTCGTCTACGCGCGCGAGCCCATCGCCCGCGGTGAGCTTTACTGATACCATGAGACGACTTTGCTTACGGCCACTACCGTGCGCACACATCATTGGCAGCGTCTTTCATTGAAGCCCCGGATTGCGCTGATCGCGCCGGTCGTCGTTGCATGCTTGCTGTCGTGGGGCCTCGGGTGCACGCGCACGAACCCGGCGTATCTCGGTGCACCCGACGATGCGTCGACGAACAACAATGATGGTTCGGCGAAGTCGGATGTCGCCGCCGACATGTCGAGCGACACCAAGCCCGACGTGACCGCGGATCGCGGCCCGGACACCGTCGGCACCGACGTCAGGACCGACATCAAGGCTGACGTGAAGACCGATACCGGTACCACCGGCGATGGAGGCGACGCGGGTTTCGTTTGCGGCACCGCCAACGACTGCATCTCGCACAACGGCCCCGCGCCGTGTGGAACCTGGACCTGCCCTGCCGGCGCCTGCGTCCTCAATTGCCCCAATTGCACCGACCTCGACGGTGACGGCTACGGCGTCGGCACTGGCTGCGCCGGCCTGGATTGCGACGACACCGACCCGAAGACCCTCGGTAGCGTCGACTCACGCGACTGCCCCGCGGGCGTGGTTGCCCAGAAGGTCTGCCGCCCCGGCACGCGAAGCTGCAAAGCGGGCGTCTGGTCGGCCTGCATCGGCCAGGTGGTACCCAGCGGCGAGGCCTGCAACGGCGAGGACGACGACTGCGACGGGACCGCCGACGACAACTTGCCGGTGCCGATGTTCATCTGCGGTCAGGGCGTCTGCCGAACATTCGGTTCTCTCGTGCAGCATGGGCATGCTCGGCAAGTGCGCTCCTCTCGCCCCCATCGCTACTGACGATACGACCTGCGACATGAAGGACGACGACTGTGACGGCATCGTCGATCAGAACTGTCCGACGATCATCGACAACTGCGTGCACGTCTCGCCCGACGGCGACGACACCGGCACCGGCCACACGGACTCACCATTGCAGACGATCCCGACCGCGATCGCGATTGCTTCCACCGGGTTCGAAGACCGTGTGCGTCGCCGGTGGTCCGAGCTGTCAGGACCGCACGACCTATACGGTGGGCGACACGACGCCCTTCCAGATGTTGAGCGGCGTCTCGGTCTACGGCAACTACGAATCGACGACGTGGACCCGTTGCCCGATCAACGCAGGCGCGCCCGACCCGACGGTGACCATCCAGCTCAAGAACAACATCGGCGTCAACTTCTCGAACGCGATCAACCTGCCGACCACGCTCGACGGGTTCGTGCTCGCGCGCAACAACAGCGGCAGCGCCGCATCGTCGATCGCCGCGGTCACCGTGAACGGCGCCAAGCAGGTGTGGCTCGCCAACCTGGTCGTCGATGATGCCCCCAGCGCGAGCGTGACCATCGGCGTTGACCTTGTCGGCGGCGGCGAGGCGACGATCACTCATTGCCTACTCGTTGGCGGCTCCGGCATCGCCGAGAGCTACGGCGTACGCTCGATCGCCTCGAAGCCGACGATCCATGAGAACTGCACGGACATAGACGCCACCACCGGCCGCTGCACCACCGACTGCGCCACGACGCCGACGCTCGGCATCGTCGGACGGGTCGGATCCTCGACCATGGGGATCGGCGCGGCCGTACTGCTGAACCTCTCGCCGGGCGCCTCGATCGAGACCAGCACGCTGTGCAGCGCGCAGGGGACGCAAGCCGTGGGCGTCCACATCATCAACGACGCCGCCGGCACGGTGATCCGCAGCTCCTCGATCTCCGCGTCCGGCGGCAGCACCAGCTCGCTGGGCATCCTCGCCGAGGACTGCAACCACGCCGCGCCCTGGATCGTCGGCAACGAACGAATCCTGGCACAGCAAGGAACGACGCGCGCCGCGGGCATCGTCGCGCGGGGTGCCTGCAACCCGGTGATCGACGGCAATGTGCTGATCAGCGGCGGCGGCGATACCACGACCGGCCAGTCCGTCGGCATCTCGTGCGAGAGCAACACCGCGATGCAAGACGAGCCTGTGCGCCGTGCTGAACAACGAAAGTATTCAGGGCTCGGGTACCACGCGCACGGCCCAGTCGATTGGCGTCGCGTGCCTGGACCGGTCCTGCGTGCGCGTCGCCGACAACATCGTGAAGGGAAGCTCGGCTGTCACCGCTGCCTTCGGGGTCGTGCTGCGCAACGACGGCACGATGGTCGAACGGAATCGGATCACCGGCGGATGCGGCGGACAGTTTGCCGTGGGCCTGCGGGCCGACGACTCCTTCGCGCGCGTGCAGAACAACCTGATCACGGCCGGCAACTGCGCGGGCGCCGTCATCCCGGTCTCGCCGACGAACATCGGCTTGCACATCCTCGGCGCCAACGATCAGAACGAGATGTACATCGACTCGAACACCATCGACGGTGGCGGCAATACTGGTACCTGCACCAGCATTGCAGTCGCGCTCGGCACCGCCACCGGAATCCCGGCACCCACCGCGCCCAAGGGGATCGTTCGCAACAACATCCTCACCGGAGGGGCGTGCACAGTGGCTGTCGCGACCGGCGGGACGAGCAGAACCGATTTCGCCGAGACGGCCACGACCACCGACCCGCGCATCTTTCAGAACAATGATCTCGATCCGACCACGCTGCCGGCGATGACGACGTTGTACCTCGACGAGGGAACCACGAAGCTGACGATTGACGCGGTCAACAGCGTCGCCAACACCACCACCGGCGGAAACATCAGCGTGCCCCCGATGTTCTCCTCCCCGACCGGCGATCTCTCCACCGCCGACCTCCACCTCCTCACCGGCTCTGCTTGCAAAGCCGCGGGCACGCCGACGGGAGCGCCCCTGACGGACTTCGAGGGCAACTCCCGCAGCCCCACGAAGCCCAGCATCGGCGCGTACGAGTAGCCGTCGTATTTGACGCACTGCCGTTCAGGTCCATGCCATGGACCTCGCGAGGTTTTCTGGCCCGAGGCCCGAGGCCCGAGGCCCGAGGCCTCTTAACCGCCTTGACCTGAACAGATGTTTAGTTACACCATGAGAGCGTGTCGAGAGCAGCGCTCAAACTGGAACCGGAGCTGGTGGCACAGCTCGTCACTGCCGAGCGGCTCGCCGATCGGCAGGGACACTGCCCCACCGGCGTGGGCGCGATCGATCGCCTGCTCGGCGGCGGGTGGCCGCGCGGCGCGCTGAGCGAGCTCTGCGGGCGCCGCTCGTCGGGCCGTACGTCGGTGTTGATGGCGTCGCTGGCCGCGTCGCTCGGCGCGGGGCATGCAACGGCGCTGATCGACGCCGACGGCATGCTCGACCCGCGCGGCGCCGCGGCGGCGGGCGTGCCGCTGGCTCAGCTGCTCTGGGTGCGCGCCGGCGGGCGGCAGGCATTGCGCGCCACCGATCTGCTGATCGGCGCGGGTGGCTTCGGGCTGGTGGCGCTGGATCTCGGGGAGGAGAGCACGCGCATCCCCAGCGCTGCCTGGGTCAGGTTGAAGCACGCGGCAGAGCGGCAGCGCACGGCGGTGATCATCGCGGCACCACGGCGAACCGTCGGCGCGTTCGCGGCCAGCGCGATCGATCTGCTCGCGGGCCGGCCGCTGTTCGACGGCGCCGGGCCGCCTCTGCTGGCGGCGATCCAGACCGCGGTCGAGGTGCGGCGCCACCGCCGCACCAATGACGTCGCGCCCGCGCGCACCAACCTGATCGTCAAGGCGGATCGCGGGCGCCCGTGGGAGTCTGACGAAACTCCGAACCCTCAAAGGGTTCCGAACCTCCAGCGCTAGTTTTGCGAGGTGATCAACCGTGCGCCTCGCCTGCGTGTTCGTTCCGCAATTGGCTTTGCAGTCGGTGCTGCGGCGCGAGCCCGAATCGCGCGGTTACGCGATCGCTCTCTTTGACAGCGCGCCGGCGAGCCCGCACGCGCGGGTGATCGCCGCCACCGAAGAGGCGCGGCGCCGGGGCGTGCGCAACGGCATGACCGGCGCGCAGGCGGGCGCCGCCTGTCCGACGCTGCGCAAGGTGTGCGCGACGCCGGCCGATGTCGCCACCGCGCAGGCGGCGCTCGGTGACCTGGGGTTCGCGTTCGCGCCGCGCATCGACCAGAGCGGCGTGACCCAGGGGCGGATCTTCTTCGACATCGGCGATCTCGAACGCCTGTACCCCGAGGGCGAGGCGGCGATCGCTCAGGCGATCCAGGCGCGCGCCGCGCGGCTGGGGCTGGGCGTACGCGTCGCGGTCGCGTCGTCGAAGGGGATCGCGCGCGTGGCGACGCGCGCGCGCGAGCTGGCGGTGGTCCCGCGCGGCGGCGAGCGCGGATTTCTCGCGCCGCTGCCGGTCGGCGTGCTGCTGGACGAGCCGGAGGCGAGCGACAAAGCAAAAACGCGGGCGCGCGGCGGTGGCGGTGGCGCCAAGACCGACGCGCAACAGAGCGATGCGGGCGTCGCGCTCAAGCGCTGGGGCATCGCGACCGTGGGCGCGCTGGCGATGCTGCCCGCCGCCGAGGTGGCGCTGCGTCTCGGGCCCGCGGGCACGCGCGTGCACCGGCTGGCGACCGGCACCGACGACGAACCGTTCGTCCCGCAGCTGCCGGCCGACGCGCTGGAGGAGGAGACCGAGCTCGACTACGCGATCTACGAGATCGAGCCGCTGTCGTTCGTGCTGCGCGGCCTCGTCGATCGCGCGCTGGCGCGGCTCGCCTGCCGGAGCCTGGCGTGCGCGGGGATCACGCTGCGGCTCAAGCTGGATCCGCGCGGGCTCGACGTGCGCGAGATCCTCATCGCCGCGCCGACGCGCGAGCCGGCCACGCTGCTCGAGCTGGTGCGGCTGGATCTCGCGCGCCGGCCGCCCGACGCCGGCGTGATCGGCGCGGCGCTGATCGCGCTGCCGGCGCGCGTGCGCTCGACGCAGCTCGACTTCCTGCGCCCGGCAGGGCCGGCGCCGGATCGGCTCGCGGCGACGCTGGCGCGGCTGGCGGCGCTGGTCGGCCCCGAGAACGTCGGCGCGCCGCAGGCGCCCGACACCTGGCGCGAGGAGGCGATCGCGGTCGCCCCCTACTCCGCCGCCGCGCCGCGCGCGCCCGAGCCGTCGGCGCGCAGCGCGCTGGCGGTGCGGCGATTCCGGCCCGCGCAGGAGATCGAAGTCTTGATGGGCCGTGACGGACCGACGGCGCTGCGCGGGAGCGAGACGACGGCGCGCGTGCTCATCGCCGCCGGCCCCTACCGGATACGCGGCGAATGGTGGCGCCCCCAGGAGGAAGACGGCGATTTCGCGCGCGACTACTGGGACGTCCACGCGTCCGACGGCGCGGTCTACCGGCTGCACCAGGATTCGCGCAGCGGGCGGTGGTTCCTCGACGGGTACTACGATTGATGAGCGACGCCGACTACATCGAGCTGCGCTGCCGGTCGGCGTTCAGCTTTCTCGACGGAGCGTCGCTGCCCGAGGACCTGGTCGCGGCGGCGGCGCGCCAGCAATACGGCGCGCTCGCGCTCGCCGATCGCAACGGGCTCTCGGGCGCGCCGCGCTTCTTCGCTGCCGCGAAGCAGGCCGGCGTGCGGCCGATCGTCGGCGCCGAGGTCACCCTCGACGGTGCGCCGCCGCTGCTCCTGCTGGTCGAGGATCGCGCCGGCTACCGCAATCTCTGCCGCCTGGTGACGCGCATGAAGGAAGGCATCGCCAAGGACGACGTTCCGGCGGCGACGCCCGCGCTGCTCGCCGAGCACGCGACCGGGCTGATCGCGCTCGCCGGCGCGGCGCCGCGCGCGGATCTACCGGCGCTCATCGACGCGTTCGGTGCTCGCAACATCTTCCTCGAGACGCAGCGCCACCTGGAGGCAGCCGAGGCGCACCGCGCGCGCGCCGCCGAGGCGCAGGCGGCCGCGCACCGGATCGGCGTCGTCGCCACCAACGACGTCCGCTACGCCACGCCGGCGCAGGAGCGGGTCTACGACGTGCTCACCTGCGCGCGCGCCCGCGCCACCGTCGACGAGATCGGCCGCCGCCTGCCGCCCAACGGCGAGCGCTGGCTCAAGTCGGCCGCCGAGATGACGGCGCTGTTCGCCGATCGCCCGGCGGCGTTGCGCGCGTCGCGCGCCATCGCCGAGCGCTGCGCATTCACGCTCGCCGACCTCGGCTACACCTTCCCCAGTTATCCCGTGCCGCCCGGTGAAACGCAGCAGAGCTACCTCGAGAAGATGACCTGGCTCGGCGTCGGGCGCCGCTATCCGGCCGGCGACGCGCGGGCCGAGCGCCTCTTGCCTCAGGTGCGCAAGCAGATCGCGCGCGAGCTGGCGATCATCGGCAAGCTCGAGCTCGCCGGCTACTTCCTGGTCGTGTGGGACATCGTCGAGTACGCGCGCCGGAGCGGCATCATGATCCAGGGGCGCGGCTCGGCGGCGAACTCGGCCACCTGCTACGTCCTCGGCATCACCGCGGTCGATCCGGTGGCGATGGACCTGCTGTTCGAGCGCTTTCTCTCCGAGGAGCGCGTGCAGAGCGCCAGCAACGTCGCCGACCGCATGCCCGACATCGATCTCGATCTGCCGTCGGGCGATCGCCGCGAGCAGGTGATCCAGCACGTCTACGCCAAGTACGGCGCGCGCGGCGCCGCCATGACCGCGAACGTGATCACCTATCGCCCGCGCATGGCGGTGCGCGACACCGGCCGCGCGCTCGGCTTCTCCGAGGAGCAGCTCGCGCGCATCTCCAAGCACCTGCCCGGCTGGATCATGGACGACGGCACACCGCTCGCGACCTTCATCGCCGAGGCCGGCTTCCCCGCGACCGATCGCCGCACGCAGCTGCTGGCCGAGATCGCGACCTCGATGATCAACCTGCCGCGCCACCTGGGCCAGCACTCGGGCGGCATGGTCATCGCGGCCAACCATCTCGACGAGGTCGTGCCGCTCGAGCCGGCGAGCATGCCGGGCCGGGTGATTGTCCAGTGGGACAAGGACGACTGCGCCGATCTCGGCATCGTCAAGGTCGATCTTGCTGGGTCTGGGCATGATGGCGGTGCTGGAAGAAGCGGTGCCGCTGATCCAGCGCCACGAGGGCGTCGACGTCGACTACGGCCGCCTGCCGCCCGACGATCCGCTGACCTATCGGATGTTGCGCGCCGCAGACACCGTCGGCGTGTTCCAGGTCGAATCGCGCGCGCAGATGGCGACGCTGCCGCGCATGCGGCCCGAGCGTTTCTACGACCTGGTCGTCGAGGTCGCGATCATCCGGCCCGGACCGATCGTCGGCAAGATGCTCAACCCCTATCTCATGCGGCGCGCCGGCTTCGAAAAGATCGCCTACCCGCACCCGTCGCTCGAGCCGATCCTGAAACGCACGCTGGGCGTGCCGCTGTTTCAGGAGCAGCTGATCCGCATCGCCATGGTCGCGGCCGGCTTCTCGGGCGGCCAGGCCGAAGAGCTGCGGCGCGCGATGGGCTTCAAGCGATCGATCCAGCGCATGAACGACATCGAGGCCGATCTGCGCGCCGGCATGGCCGGCAACGGCATCGTCGGGCCGGCGCAGGAAGAGATCGTGCAAGGGATCAAGTCGTTCGCGCTCTACGGTTTTCCCGAGTCGCACGCGGCGTCGTTCGCGCTGCTCGCCTACGCGTCGGCATATTTGAAGGCGCACCATCCGGCGGCGTTCGCCTGCGCGCTGCTCAACAACTATCCGATGGGCTTCTATCACCCGGCGACGCTGGTCACCGACGCCGCTCGCCACGGCGTCGAGACCCGGCCGGTCGACGTCACGCGCTCGGGCTGGCTGTGCGATCTCGAGCCGGCCCCCGGCGACGCGTTCGCGATCCGCCTCGGGCTCAATTACGTCTCGGGGATGCACGAAGACGTCGGGCGCCGCATCGAGGCCGAGCGCACGCGCCATCCGTTCGCGTCGCTGGTCGACTTCCAGACGCGCGTGATGCCAGGCGCCGTCGAGATGGTGACGCTGGCCGAGATCGGCGCGCTCGCGGCGCTCGACCCGCGCACGCAGACGCGCCGCCAGGCGCTGTGGCAGGTCGAGGCGCTCGACCGTTCGGGTGCGCTCTTCCGCCGCGCCGAGGCCGCCGCGCCGGTGACCAAAGCGCCGCTGCCCGAGATGACCGAGGGCGAGGAGACCATCGCCGACTTCCGCGGCACCGGCGTATCGACCGGTCCGCACCCGATGACGCTGGCGCGCGCCGAGCTCGATCGGCGCGGCGTGCTGCGCGCCTGCGATCTCGCGCGCGTCGCCGACGGCCGCCGCGCGCGCGTCGGCGGCGTGGTGATCGTGCGCCAGCGCCCCGGCACCGCCAAGGGCTTCGTCTTCATCACGCTCGAGGACGAGACCGGCTTCGCCAACGCGATCATCACGCCGCAGCGCTTTCAGCGGCACCGCCCGATGCTGATCAGCGCCAACGCGATGATCATCGAGGGCGTCGTGCAGAACCAGCAAGGCGTGGTGTCACTGAAGGCCGACCGCTTCGAGGTGCTGACCGCCGGCGACGGCGCCGTGCGCAGCGTCGACATCTCGCATGATTTTCACTGACTCACGCGTGGACCCACGGCTCCACGTTCGCCGACTTCTTCCAGACCTTGTACATCCGGATGTAGTTGGCGTTGGTGGCGCCGGCCTGCGCCATCCACGGGCCCTCGGCGGCGGTGGCGATACCGGGGCGAATCACCGCGATGTGGCCGATGCCGCCGCCGTTGTTCCACGACGCGACGACGGGACAGCCCTGGTTGGCCTGGTCGACGGCGTCGGACAGCGTGGTCTTCCTCCAGCCGAAGCGGGCACCGTGCTGGTGCAGCCACTCGTTGACCGCGTTGGCGTTGAGCTCGTTGCCTTTGAGTACGGTCGGATTCCCGCTGGCGTCGACCCAGTGCGGAATCTCCGCGCCCATCGCGCGCGTCACGTCCCAGGCGAAAATGTTGCAGTAGGTGCTGCCGTTCCGATGCGCGTAGCGCGGGTTGTTACCGGCGGCGAATTGGTTGATCACATTGTCGTACAGCGCGGGGCTGCGCTGGCCGGGCTCGCTGTGCAGCGGCGGGTTGGTCGGGAACGAGCGCCGCGTTTCGGTCGTGCCCGGCGCGGGGGTCTTCCCGTCGTAGGGACCGGTGGCGCGCGGCGGTTGCGTCGACGGAGGCGACGGCGCGGGCGACGGCACAGGTGCCGGCGAGGGCGCGGGCACGGACCCCACCGATGGTGCAACGATGCGCGTCGCGGCTTCCGGGAAGCTGCGGGCCTGCGTCGTGACGAAGAGCGCGTTGTGACCGAATTGATCGTAAGGCACCTGCTGGGGCCGCCAGTCCCAGTTCTTGCCCGCGGCGAAGCGGCGCGTGTAATCCTCCCACTCCGCGCGCGTCGGCGCGCGTCCGTTGGCGCGCTGGTAAGTAGACCTTGGTATCGGCGACTTCGGTGGCATTGCCCACCGGATTGGGGATCTGACCGGTCAGTGTCTGCAACGCCAGCCGGCGCGCCGCCTCGGGTAGGCTGGCCCAGGGCGTGGCCTGCAACGCGAGAAAACTTTTCAGCTGGCCCATTCGCACCTGCGTACCGGGGTAGGTCTCCGACCGCGTCGGTTTGAACTGGCAGCCGGGATTGTCGAACGTCGAATTGCACTTCGCGACGAAATCCTTCGCCGACGCCCAGTGACGCAGATAGGGCTGCAATGTTTGCGAGTACTGCGCCAGGAATCCGCCAAAGCTGCCCCAACCCGGCACCTGGTTGCGAAAGAACGCGTAGCGGTTGAGCATCGCCCACAGCGTGCCGCGATTCTCGGCGTTGTCGCGGCCTCCGGCCTCACCGACGAGGAACCGTGCGGTGGTCACGAGATCATCGGCAGTGAAACGATATTGAAACGGCTTCCGGCCGGGGACCTGGCAAGTCAGCGTGCCGAGCGCCACACCCGGCCCACCTGTCGGCGTCGGCGTGGCCGTCGGCGCGGTCGCGGGCGTCCCCGTCGGCGTAGGCGACCTCGTTCTCGCATGCGACGCCGCAAGCGCCGGCCGAACCAGGCGGTCGCGAATCCTCAACCATTCGGCGGCCAGACGCCGCTCGCGGGCGGCGATCGGTCGATGGCGCCGGCGGGGGTGGCGGGCAAAGAATATTCCGTCGGTGAGCGCGTTCTCCTCGACGACGCCGGCCGCGATCTGACTTCGGATCTGTTCCGCCTCCGTCGGGGGAGCGGACGACTCGTGATTTGACCAACGAAAAGTTTCCAGATTGAGAGAAGCGTCGGGAGCTGCCATGCCCGCCACTTTTGCGAGAAGCGTGCCGGCGCGATCGCCGCGCGCGCCGCGCGGTGCCAGCGAAACTCTCTTCGTCGGTGACAGCGGCAACTCGCGCGCGGCGAAGCGCACTTCGGTGACGATCGTCGTTGCGATGTTTGCAGCACGCGCGTAATAAATGAGCGCGCTGGGAATTTGCGACCGCACGCGCCGTTCAGGACGCACAGGGCGCCCGATATCGACGGTGCCGACGACGCCGGACGGTGCGGCGAACAGGTTCTTCTTCGAAGTAGACGGGGAACGCATGGAGCTTGGCTTGCGTTTGCGGCTGATTTGCGACGATCCCGGCGCGTGGTTGCCCCGGGTCAACGCGGGGCTGCGCGCGCACGGTCTGCTCGCGGCCGACGGGGCGCACCCCGAACCGGCCTCCGCGCGCCCCGCGACGCTGCTCTTCTTCGACGATCTGTCACCCCAGGTACTGAACGCCGTCGGTGAGACCAGCCGGGCCGGGCGAGATCGCACGCTCGCCGTCGCCACCTGCCGGCGCGCGCTCGGCGACGGCGGGGTCTGGAGCCTGCTGCGCCGCGGAGCCTCCGACGCGTTCGCGTGGGACGACGTCGACGATCCCATCGCGCAGGTAGCGGCCCGCCTCGAGCGATGGGGGCGCATCGACTCACTCATCGAGACGCCCGCCGTGCGCAACCATCTGATCGGCACCAGCCCGAGCCTGGTTGGCTTGCCTACGACAGATTGTCGAGCTGTCGGCGTTCTCCGACGGGCCGGTGCTCCTGCTGGGCGAGAGCGGGACCGGCAAGGAGCTGCTGGCGCGGCTGGTGCACGCGCTCGACCCGCGGTCCGACCGGCGCGATCTGGTCGTGCTCGACTGCACGACGGTCGTGCCCGAGCTCTCGGGCAGCGAATTCTTCGGACACGAGCGCGGCGCATTCACCGGCGCGGCGACGGCGCGCGACGGTGCGTTCGCGCTCGCCGACGGCGGCACGCTCTTTCTCGACGAGGTCGGTGAGCTACCGCTCACGTTGCAGGCTCAACTTCTACGCGTCGTGCAGGAACACACCTACAAACGCGTAGGCTCGAACGCCTGGCACCGGACCAACTTTCGCCTCATCTGTGCCACGCACCGCGATCTGCGCCAGGACGTCGCCGCAGGACGATTTCGCGCCGACTTCTACCACCGCATCGCCAGCCGCATCTGCCATCTGCCGCCGCTGCTCGCGCGCGGCGAGGACATCCTTCCGCTGGCGGAGCACTTCTTGCACAACGGCAAGGCCGGATCGTCCTGTCCCGGGTTCGATCGCGCGGTCGCGCGCTTCCTGGCCGGCCGTTCCTACCCCGGCAACGTGCGCGAGCTCCGCCAGCTGGTCGAGCGCATCGGCGACCGGCACGTCGGGCCTGGTCGCATCACTCCCGGCGACGTGCCCGAGGACGAGTGGGCATCGCTGGCCGACGGCGCGGCGCCGCCGCCGCCGACGCCGACGGTGCACACGAGCGGCGCCGACCTCTCGGAGCCTCACGATGGTCATCTGGATGACGAACGGAATATCGACGAGCCTGGTCACGTTCGACGACGCCATCGTTCAGGCGCTGCAGAGCGGTTGCAACCTGCGCGAGATCGCCCGCCAGGCGACCGAGACCGCGATCCGCCTCGCGCTGGCCAGCGAGAACGGGAATCTGCAGCGAGCAGCGAAGCGCCTGGGCGTCACCGACCGGGCGCTTCAGATGCGGCGGGCGCAAAGGGCGGATTGACCTCGGTCCGCTCTCCGAGCGTTCCGGTTACGCGTGGCCATGCTCTACCACGGGCGTCGACAAGCGTGGTTTCGTCGCGGCCGCGCGCTCCGGGCCGAGCAAGCGCAGGATGTTGCCGCCCAGCACTTTAGCCGCCGCCTCGGGGCGCAGGCGGAGCGCGTGAATCTTTGCGATCTCGACCGCCGGGTGCAGCCAGGGTCCGTCGCTGCCGAACAGGATCTTGGCGGCTCCCGCGCGCTGGACCGCCTGCTCGAGCAGATCGAACCGACGGACGCCCGACGTGTCGGCGTAGACGTTGGGGAAGCGCACCAGCAGATCGATCGTCGCCACCTGTGCGCGGTAGTCGTCGCCGAAGCTGCCGAGGTGCGGAACGATGAACGACACGTCGGGATAGGCTCCGGCGACGAGATCGACGGTCGTGGTCTCGCCCATGACGTCGTAGAGGATCGGCAGCCGGAAGCGGCGCGCGGCCTCGCACACCTCGCGCGTGATGCGACCGTCGTGCTGGTGAACCTTGATGCCGCGGAATCCGTAGCGGCGCACCGCCGTCTCCATCAACGCCATCACCTGGCCCTGGTCCTGGCGCGCGTTGACGAACGCGAATCCGATCAATCGATCGGGATGCGCGGCGACGACCTCGGCGACGCGGCGATTGGCGGCGGCATAGTCGGAGTGAAACGCCGAGAACACGACCGTGCGATCGATCCCGGCGCGCCGCGCGCGTACCAGGTACTTGTCGAGCGGCGCGCTCGTGTCCCAGGGACCGGTGAAGCCATCGCCCTCGCCGGCGTGACAGTGGCAATCGATGATCATCGGTGCTGCTCCTCGCGGGGAAACCGGTCCCCTCCCCTGTCCGCAGGGAGAGGCCAAAGGCAGCCTTGCGAGAGCGAACGCGCGTCGTCGTTGCCGCCGCGCGTCCGCCACTGCGCCGACCTCAACCTCCTGCGTTCTGATCGTCGCCGTCGTTGTCCCCGCCGTCGTCGCCCTGGTCCTGCGGCTGCATTTGCTGGCGCAGCTGGCGCAGCAGACGGATGCGCCCGAAGCGGCCGAAGCGCCGGAAGCCACCGACGCGCCCGAAGCGCGCCCAGCGACGGCGGCGGCCGGAGCCACCGGACCGTCGCATGCGGCCTCGCCAGAACTCGCCCTCCCCTTCGCCTTCGCCTTCGCGTTCGGTCAATCGCCGTCGCGGAAGCGCCGGGAGAGGTGACCACGAAAGTCGTCGGTCAGGTGAATCGCCTCGGGACGGCCGTCGCGGAACACGACGTAGACGCCTCCCCCCGACGGTGGATCCTCGTGAAGACCGCGCGCACGACGATCCCAGCGGATCTGGATGTGCCGGCCATCGGCCCGGATGTTGTCGGGGAGCTCGCCCGCCGGAGGCGCGCCTCCATCGGGCGCGCCGCCCGCGCCCGCGTCACCGCCGGGCGCGGACCGCCGGCATCGGGCGGTGGCGCACCCCGATCCGGCGGAGGCCCGCCAGCGTCGGGTGCGGCGCCAGCGTCGGGCGGCGGCCCGTCCGGTGGCGGCGGCCCGTCGGCGAGGCGGCGCCGCAACGATCGCCGGCGACGGCGGTGGGAAGACCGGCGGGAAGGGCGGTGCCATCATCGGCGCAGGCCCCGCATCGACCGGCGGCGGCACCGCCTGCAGGAAACGCCACAACCACGACGGCAGCGTGTTCCCGAAGACCCAGGGACGCCGGCTGCGCCCCCGAAGTACCAGGGGCGCGCCCCAGCGGTACCCGGTGCGGTACCCGGTGCGATAGCCGGTGGGATAGCCGCCACGCGCCCAGGGCGCGAGCCGCGCGCCGTAGTAGCCGCGGTTGCCCCAGAAGCCCGGGCGATAACCGCCGCGCACGCCGGTGCGCCAGCCGCCGCGCCAGCCACCGACGCCGGGACGGTGGACCCACGACGCCAGGCGCGGACCGCCGAAGACGCGGCGCGGGCCACCGAAGAAGCCACGCCGCACACCAAAGGTTCCAATGGGGCGCGGGCCGCCGAAGGCCCGGGGCCGAAAGCCCACGGGCCCGCGGAAGACCGCGCGGGGAGCAAATGCAGATCGAAGAATCATGGTCAGGCCTCCAGGTTGGACGGATGAATGGACGAAACGAAAGACGAAGACGATTCGTCAGGGGTTGAAGGATGTGGCAAGTCGCGCGCAGCCTCGGACAGTGCATCGACGGCGGCCGCGATGTGTGCGTCCTCGTGCGCGGCGGTGACGACGAAGGTCAGCGAGAGCTCGCCGTTGCAGCGCGCGCGCCGCACGACCGCGTGCACGCCCCGGCGCACCAGCCCCGCGTGCAGCGCGCGCGCCGTCGCCGCGTCGGGCAACGGGACGCGCTGCATGGGAAACGAGCCGCCGCGCACGACGAACCCGCGCGCCCGCAGCGCCGCGCGCAACCGGCGCACGCGATCGCCGAGGCGCGCGCGACGCGCGTCGGCCGCCGCGCCCTCGAGCGAAAGCGCGCGCCGCGCCGCCACCAGCACCGGTTCGGCGGGCGGGCTGCAATGGACCAGCGTCTCGCTGTCGGCGATGAAACCATCGACGAAGGCCCGCGTCCCGGCGACCAGCGCCAGCGGCGCGCCGAACGCCTTGGCCAGCGACGCGACGACGACCATCGCCGGATCGCGCTCGATGCCGAGCCGCGCGAGCGAGCCGCCACCGCCGCGGCCGTACGGCGCGGGCGCCGCCGGCGCCGCGGCCGTAGAGCCCGATCGCCTGCGCGTCATCGACGAGCACGAGACCTCCGAACCGGCGCGCCAGCGCCGCGTACGCATCGAGCGGCGCCGGACGCCCGCAGCCCGCGCACAGCCCGTCGGTCACCACCCAGGGCGGCGCCCGATGCGGCTGCGTCCGCTCGAGCGCCCGCCGCAACGACTCGGGATCGAGGTGCCGGAACGCCCGCGGCCCGCGCGCCGCGACGCAGGGCGCGCTCCATGCCCCAGCTCGCGATCGGATAGACCGCCTCGTCGTAGAAGATCGCCGCCGGCGGCCGCCAGGTGCATCCGAAGAGATCCGAGAACGCGTGCAGCGTCGACGTCATCACCACCGCTCGCTCGCAGCCGACCAGCGCCGCGAACGCGCGCGCCACCCGCCGCGCGGTCGGCGACGGCCGCAGCGCCGCCGGGGTTCCTGTCGAGAGCGATTTCCATGACAGCGTTCCGCTGGGGTGGGCCAGGCCCAGCACCAGCGCGGACGTGAAGTCCGCCACCGGCGCCGGGCCTGGTCGTCGCTGATTCACCGCGCCTGTGCCTGGGTGAGCAGGCGGTTGCGCAGATGCACCGAGGGCGGCAGGAACCGCGTCTCCGCCGAGCGCGAGTCGGTGATGTCGGCCGTGAGGTCGACGCTGGTGGCGACGCGGTACGCGTGGATGTAGCCCTGGATCTCCGCGCGCCAGTAGCGCGCCCAGTTGGCCGCGCTCGCCGGGTCGTTGATCGTGCTCCAGGCGCCCCAGCGCACCGAGAGCAGGACCTGCTCGCCGAACGTCGCCAGGTCGCGGAAGTGCACGACGCTGGTGTCGGTCCAGCCCTTGAGCGTCTTCACCGAGTCGACGCGATCCATCCACGGCTCGGGGTACGGCACCATGACGCGCGAGCCGAGGAACTCACGCACCTCGGGGCGCGAGAGGATCCACTGCTGCATCATCATCTCCTGCCGCGCCTGCGACGGCAGGTTGCCGAACTGGTTCGACGCGCCCTGCGCGAGCAGGTAGTGCGTCTCCTTGAGCGCGTTCAGCACCGGGAACGCGTCGGCGATGACCGTGGTCTGGTCGTCCTGGGTGTAGAACTGCGTGCACCGCCAGAGCAGGTTGTGGAACGCCTCGAGGAACTTCGAGCGCCGCTCGGCGACGCGCAGCTCGGCGAGCGCCTTGCCGTGCAGCGTGAAGCCGTACTGGTGCTCGTACTCGTGCGCGCGGCGCAGCACGCTGAGCCGGTTCGTCTCGTCCTGCACCCAGCCCCAGATCAGGTTGCTCGCCGGACGCAGCGGATCCAGCTCGAGCTGGGCCAGCGGATCGCGCTCGCCGTTGGTGCGCAGGTTCTGGAACCGGCGCGTGATGCTGTTGAACGACTGCACCAGCATCCCCTCCTCCATCCAGTACGACCAGATGAGCTCGAGCAGCACCGGGTGCATCAGCTTCTCCTGGATCAGCGCCGCCTGCTGATCGACGGTCCCGGCCAGCGCCGGCCGCACCGTCGCGATGTCGCCCAGCTTGCGCCGGATCAGATCCAGGTAGGGCAGGATGCGCGCGTGGCGGCCGTCGATGCCGCCCGAGCGGCTCGAGGTAGTGGTGCCACATGTGCTCGAAGAGCGCCGGCAGGCGGTGGCCGAAGCGCTCTTCCTCCTCGTGCGTGTTCGGCCGCAGCGTCTCGGTCCGGAGCACCCCGCAGCGGGTCGTCACGAACAGCTCGGTCGCCGCCTTGAGCACGCGATCGGTGTCGACGCTGTTGAACACGAACGTGTCGATCGGCGCGTCGATGGACTCGAGCGTCCGCTTGCGGTCATGACCCGCGGCCTGCCCGAAGCGCGGGTTCGAGAACACGCCGTCCATGAAGTCCTGGTAGGCGGAGAAGCTGAGCGCGTTCGAGCAGTTTCGAATCACGATCCAGAGGATCTCGTCGCGCGTGTTGGGCACGCGCGAGCGATTGAGGCTGACGTCGACCGAGCGCGGGGGCTCGCTGCTGCCGCGCGCGTCGCCGCCCTCGAGGTGGAACGGCACCGCGGGCGGCAGGAAGGCGGCCTGGAAGACCACCACCTCCTCGACGGTGGGCCGCGTGTCGGCGTCCTCGGTGACCGCGATCGTCACCGAGCCCTGGTGGCCCTGCGGCTCCAGCTGCTCGACGAGGACCTTGACCATGCGCAGGTTGCCGTCGAGCTCGACGAGCGCGCCCTGGGGAATCGCTCTCCAGTTGGTGCCGCCGTCGAAGCTGTACCACCAGTGCAGCGGCTGGTCCGGCACGTACGAGAAGTCCGGTCGCTTCTTGCCGCCCCCCTCGTTTTCGTCGGCCGTGAAGATCGCGGCCTGCAGCTTCTTTTCGGCCTTGGTGTCGAAATGCGGTCTCGGTTTGAGATTGTGTGCCATGGGAAGGGTCCTCCTATCTCGGGTCTTCGAGGTCAGTGATTGGCCGCGCCCGCCGGCGGCGCGAGGGCGGTTGCGACCGGTGAACGAAGCCAGCTCGGTGATGACGGTGGTGACGGCGCCGGCGGAAGGTGAGAGCCGCGACGCGCGACCGCACACACCTCCGTGACGTCGACCGTCGCGCGCCAGGCCCAGTGCTTGAGCAGCCGGGCCAGAAGCTCGCTCTCGAGCTCCGGGGTGAGACGGCCGTCGAGCCGCGCCTGGCCCAGCACCGCGAACGCCAGCGTCGGCGCCGCGCGCCCGAGCTCGGCGGGGCGCGCCTGCCACGCGTGATAGAGCGCGGCCAGCGGCTCGGGCCGGCGCTCGGGATCGGCGAGCGCCTGCGCCAGCGTCGCGTTGCCCGAGGCGAGGCGAGCGATGGGCGAGCAGGCGCTCGACCAGCGCCGGCATCGTCGCCTCGAGCTGCGCGAAGCGCTCGCGCTGCGCCGGCGGCAACCGCCCGACGTCGTAGAACGATTCCCACATCCGCGTGAGGCGGCCCCAGTGCGGGTGCGGATAGAGCGCGTTGCCGAGCGCGGCGGAGAGCTTCACGCGCAGGTAAGGCGACGGGATGCGGATCGTCGGCGTCGATGCGGAAGACGAACGCCGCCGGCAGGCTCACCACGCCGATGAGGCCCGACGTCGCGGTCACGCCGAGGCGCGCGACCGACCAGAAGTCGGCGACGATCTCCGAGATCCACTTGCGCCACACCGACCAGGCCCAGGCCGCGCCGGCGCGCGGCGCCGCGACCGATGCGTCGACGTTTCCATTGTCGAAGCCGTCAGCGGCGGCGATGTGCGGCGGTGGGCGCAGCAGATCCGCGCGCAGCGACGCCACCAGATCGAGCAGCGCCGCGCCCTGGTGCCCGACTTCGTGCACCAGCGACGAGGCGATGCCGGTGCCGATCATCCGCTCGCGCGGCACGCGGATGATCGCGACCGGGTTCGATTCACCGCCGGGCAGGCGCGTGCGCGCGCGCCGGATCGCCGCGCCCGGCCCGCGCGCCAGGTAGCAGATCACCGGCGGCGGATCGATCACGCCCGGCACCTCCAGCGCGTCGCGCGCCACCACGTCGAGCCCGGCGAGCCAGACGCCGTTGTCGGCTTCGGATCGCTGGCTCAACGCCTCGCTGAAGATGTCGAAGTGCGACAGGATCACGTTGAAGCGGAGGCGCAGCAGCGTGAACCGCCGCTGCGCCTCGGCCGGCGACGTCGCGCGCGCCGCCCGGCTCTTGATCCAGTCGAGGAAGCGATGGATCTGCTGGCGCAGTGACTTGCGGCCGCGCACCAGGAACTTTTCGATCCCCGACTGGGCCTCGACGCTGAGGCTGGCCGCCGGAACCATCGTCTCTTGCAGCGCGAACGACTGCAACCGCCCCAGGCGGCTCAGCAGCGCGCGCCCCTCCTGCTCGAGATTCCAGAGCGCAAATGGTTCCGACGACGCCAAGACTAGACTCCGTAGATGATGACTTTGTTGCCCTTGCGCACCCAGCGGCCCGACGTGCCGCGGCCGCCGGCGGCACCAGCGTGGAAGTCGGGCTGGCCACCGCCTTGCGGCTCGAGGAGCCCGGGCGCGTACTTCTGCGCGGCGCTCGCGACCGCCTGCTGCGCCACCGCGGCCGGGTTCTGGCCCGGCGCCGCGTGCGCTGCCGCCTGCGCGGCGTCGGCTGCCAGGCGAACGAACTGCTTCGCCATCTCGAACTCGCGGTCCTCGTTGCTCAGCCCCTCGAGCTCGAGCCCGAACATCGAGCCGATCCCCGACGCCAGCTGGCCGCCGATCTGACCGCCGACGCCGGGCGCGATGTAGTTGCCCAGCGCCTGGCCGGCGATCGGCAGCGCGGTGCGCGCGACGTTCTTGAGGATGCCACCCACCTGCTGGCCGACCGGCGACTTCACGAAGTTGCCGACGGCGCCGGTGACCTTCTTGAACACGTCACCCAGGAACTGCTCCAGCTCCTGCTCGTTGGTGACCGACAGGAGCTCGCTCGCCAGCTCGTTGAGCTCGTTCTCGCCGGCGACCTCTCCTTCGTTCTCGAACTCGCCCATCTCGTTTTCCGCCTGGAACTCGTAGGACTCGAGATTGGTTCGGCCCATGGTCCTGTCGATGTCGTGCATGGTCATCGCTCCTTGAAGATTGTTTGCGTCGGTGGGCCGCCCGCTCGGCGTGCGTCGCCATCGCGAATCCGGCAATTGCAGGCGCGATGCCAGCGCGGAGGCCCCGCCATTTCGCGGGCGATCTCGAACGAACGGCGGCGCACGACGAGACGAGATCGCGAAGCGAGCTTCGTTCGCGGCGGCGAACGAACGCAAAGGCCCGAAGCTCGCTTCGCCGCGCGCGGCGCGCGCCGCGGTGGTCGGTCCGGCGCGGCCTGGAGATCGCGCGGCGACTGGTTGGCACGCAGGCTGCTGGAGCGGACCGCAGCGAGATTTTTGGCGCGCTTCATTCAATGAGAGAGAGCGCGCGGTCCCCCGTCGAGAAAGGAGCTCTTCATGAGCACTCTGCCCAACCGCATCAGCGCCTTCGGGTCGATGACCCCGGGCCGCGAGGTCGCCCTCGCCCGCCAGCTACTCGAGATCCAGAGCGAGCAGGAGCTGGATCATTTCCTGCCGCTGCTGGCGATGGCGGCGCCGCTCATTTCAAATATCGCCGGTCCACTGCTGAAGAACCTGGCCGGTGGACTCTTCGGCGGCGGATCGAAGAAGCGCAAGCCGCGCGACCAGCAGGAGTACTTCCTGGGCGGCATCGTCAAGGGGCTGCTCGGCGGCGAGCTCGAGACCAGCGAATACGAGAACGAGGCTGAATTCCAAAATGAATCGGAAGCCGAGTCCTATGAACAAGAGCAGTTCCTGGGCGGGATCTTGAAGGGGATCATGGGCGGCGAGCTCGAGAGCGCCGAGCAGGAGCAGTTCCTGGGCGGCCTCATCGGCAAGCTGTTCGGCGGGCGCGAGCTCGAAGCCGAGAACTACGTGCAGGAGCAGTTCCTGGGCGGGATCCTCAAGGGTCTGATCGGCGGCGAGCTCGAAGCCGAGACGGCGGGACCGCCCGCGCCGGGCCCGCGGCCCGATGCACGGCCACCGTCATCTTCTGCGGCGCGCGCGACGCTTCGTGCGCTACGTACACGCCGCCGCCTGCCACGCGGCCGCCGAGCTGGCCAATCTCCAGCGCGCGGGCCATCGCCCGAGCCCGCCGGAGCTGCAGCGGATCGTGCTCGGCGCGTTGATCGCGACGGCACACCGCCTGATGCCCCGCCTGTCAGCGGTGGCTTTCCCGGGCGGCGCACCGGCGGCAACCCCGGCCCCACGCGCGGTGCCCGGTGCCCCCGGCATCCCCGGAGGGGGCGGCCCGCAGCCGACGATGCTCGAGATGATGATCGCCGACGCGACCCCGCTCGGCGCCGGCCCGGCGCGCTTGCGCAACGGCCACGCGAACGGCTACCCGCTCGGGTGAGCTGGACTACCGAACCCTCGAGAATCCGCTCCGTCCCGTCGCCCCGTCCGCGGAGAGGGTTAGGGAGAGGGGCCAGCGGGCGTCGCGTCTCGCAAGGTCTGCCCTCTCCCTAGCCCTCTCCCGCAGACGGGAGAGGGGATCGGAGATCGGCCGAGCGCGCGCGATCTCTCGCACGCGCGCCTCGGAGCGCGGCGCGCGCCTCGGCGGCGTGCCAGCCACGCGGCGCCAGGAGCAGGTACTGGTGATAAGCGTTGCGCACCGCCGCCGGGTGTCCCGCCCGCCGCTCGGCGTGCGCCAGGATGACGTAGGCGTCGGGGTCGGCGTCCTCGAGCGCGAGCGCCCGACGCGCCCAGTCGCCCGCGTCGGCGTAGTGGGCGCGCGCGTGCTGCGCCTGCGCGACCTTCATGGCCACGCCGGCGTCACGCGGAGCAACCTCGAAGGCACTGGCGCACGCCTCGACAGCCGAGCGCCACCGGTGGCGATCGTACGCCTCTCGGCAGGCGGCCAGAGCCGCGTCGCGCGCGCCGGTCTCGGCCGGCGTGACCGCGGCGAGGTCGTCGGCGCCGGACGGCACCGCGACTTCGCTGACCGGGACCGCGCCGGCCGGCGCCGCGCCCCCGCCTGAGAGGGTGCGGGAGTCCCCGCTTGAATCGACGGTCAGTGCGAAGGCCGCCGCCGGCGCGGCCGGTCCGACACCGCCGCCGCGTGAGCCGCCGCCGCCGCGCGCGCCTCGGCCGCTGCCCGACGGCGCGCCCGCAGGTGCCCCGCCAGCGCGAACGTCCCCGCCGCGACCACGGCGAGAACCGCCATGGTCAGCAC
The DNA here is from genome assembly GCA_963711305.1 of uncultured Pseudomonadota bacterium. GTDB lineage: Bacteria > Myxococcota_A > Polyangia > Fen-1088 > Fen-1088 > DASRQZ01. The sequence continues at coordinate 359,017 of CAVQDT010000004.1, read as the reverse complement.
GCGTATGCGGAGCGACTCCCGTTGCAACCGCAGCTCCGCGGCGGCGCGCGCCGCCTGTATCGCCGCGAGCGACGCGCGCACCTCGTCCGACGGAGGCCGTGAACCGGCACCGGCCCGCGCCAGCAGGGAGTCGACCTCGGGCCGCGCTCCCCCCGCATTTTCCTCGGATCGTGATTCCGAATGTGACTCCATCGACGACTCCATTTGTCGATTGAGACACGTCCCGTGCCGCGTGGGCAAAAAAAGCGTCAATTTTCCGCGGAATCTCGCCCACACACCCCCGCCTGGCAGGTCGATTGCCGGCTCGATCCGGTAGCCGCGGCCCGACGAGAAGAGTACGCTGCCTCGTGCGTGGCAGGGGGCGCCCAAACAAGCGAAGCACCGGGCTCGCCCCCGGAGGCTGTCGTACCGGTGGTTTCAGGGGACTTCCGCACCCTTGCAAGCGGCGCCAGCATCATCAGCGAGGACCGCCTGCGCCGCCTGGCCGATGCGATGCCGCAGATCGTGTGGATCACCCGCCCCGATCACACCATCGAATACTTCAACGCGCGCTGGGTCTCGTACACCGGCATGCCACTCGAGGAAGCGCTCGCGCTGCCCGGCGCAGATCCCCGACCTCGTGCACGTCGAGGATCGCCCCGCCATCGCGCACAGCTGGCAGCGCGCCAATGCCGGTCCCACGCCGGCCGCGTGCGAGTTCGAGTACCGGCTGCGCCGCCACGACGGCGTCTACCGCTGGCACCTGGCGCGCCTGGTGCCGACGGATCTCGGCGACGGTGATCTGCGCTGGGTCGGCAGCGCGGTCGACATCGACGAGCGCAAGCGCGCCGAGCAGGAGCGGCGCGTGCAAGACGAGCACACGCGGCGGCTCCACGAGATGTTCCTCGCCGTGGTCAGCCACGATCTGCGCAACCCGTTGAGCTCGATCCTCACGACCGCGAGCTACCTCGAAAAGCGCGGCAACGACCCGCCGATGCTGATGCGCATCCGCACCGCCGCGCAGCGGATGAACCGCCTGGTCGAGCAGCTGCTCGACTTCGAGTCCAATCGGCTCGCCGGCGGAATGCCGATCAGGCCCGACGAGACCGACCTTCACGAGCTCTGCGGCGCGATCCTCGACGAGGTGCGCGGCGCGGTCCCCGACGCACCCGAGCTCCGGCTGGTCGCGAGCGGCGCCACCTCGGGCCGCTGGGACGCCGATCGCCTGGGCCAGGCGCTGTCCAACCTGGTCGTGAACGCGCTCCAGCACGGACGGCGCGACCGCCCGGTGGAGGTGGAGATCGCGGCCGACGGCGATCCCGTCGAGCTGTCGGTGACCAACGAGGGGCCGCCAATCGCGCCCGACCTCCTGCCCGGTGCTGTTCGATCCGTTCCGGCGCGCCGACCGCACGGTCGCGGCGCGCTACGGCGTCGGTCTCGGTCTGTATATCGTCAACGAGATCGCCCTCCGCCACGGCGGCTCGGTCGCCGTGGTCTCGAACGAGGAACGCACCCGCTTCACGCTTCGGCTGCCGAGATAGCGTCGCCACCGCCCGTCGGACGTGATAGGTTCGCAGCGCGTGAAGTGTGGGGCGTGCGATCCAGGTGAGCGAATGGGTGCGTTCACCGCGTGCGTCTTCATGCTGGCGGGCGCCTTGGTGCCGGCAATGTAAGGCCGGCCAGCGACTTGTCTACCGTCGGCGTTGACGACGGAGTCCACGATGCACACATGGTCAGTACACTCGATGAGCTGGTCGTTGACGATTGGGATCGCTTTCGCGGCCGCGACCGTCGCCGCCGTCCTGGGCGCGCTGGGGATGCTGCTCGCGATGCGGCGCCGTGTGCCGGCAGAGGTCGCGCGCGAAAGCGCACCGACATCGCTGCCGCCGCCGCCGCCAGCGCCCGCGGTGGCGCCGGCCACGGTGCCGCAGGCCGACCTCCGCGCCGCCGAGCGCTGAGCGCCTGCGCACCGAGCGCGACGAGCTCGCCCGCCGCGGCGCCGAGGTCGAGGCCAGCCGCGACGCGCTCGCGACCGCGGAGCGCGTGCGCAATCTCATGATCTCCAAGTTGAGCCACGAGGTGCGCACGCCGCTGAACTCGATCATCACGCTGTCGCAGCTGCTGGGCGACGGCACGACCGGGCCCCTCGCGCCCGATCAGCGGCGGTACATCGAGGTGATCCATCGCAGCGGCACGACGCTGCTCGGTCTGATCAACGACGTGCTCGACATCTCGCACATCGAGGCCGGGCGCATGGATCTGCAGATGGGCGCCGTCGACGTGCGACCGCTGATCCGGGGCGTCGGCGCCGCCAGTGAGGAGCGCGCGCGCGGCAAGGGATTGCCCGTGCACCTGAACCCGCCGCGCGCGCCGATCCTCGCGCATGCCGACGAGGATCGCCTGCGCCAGGTGCTGTCGGCGCTGGTCGAGCACGCGATCGTGGAGACCACCAACGGCTACGTCGAGCTGTCGAGCGAGAGCGACGACCGCAACGTGATCATCCGCGTGAGCGACACCGGCGCCGGGTCGAGCCCCGAGCTCCGGCACGCGGGGTTCGAGGTCTTCCTGACCCAGCCCACCGACCGGCCGCCCAGCCCGGGCATGATCCTCGCCGGCAAGCTGACCCAGCTGATGGGCGGGACGCTGGTCGTCGACAGCGCGCCCGGCGAGGGGACGACGTTCTTGCTCTCCTTCCCGCGCTCCACCGACGGCGGCACCGTCGCGCGGGCGCCCGAGCCGACGTGACGCGCGCGCCGATCAGCCCCGCGCACGTGCTGCTCATCGAGGACGACGAGCTCGAGCGGCAGCGCGTCGCGGATCTCTTGCAGACCGCTGGGTACCGGGTGTCGGTCGCCTCGTCGGGGCAGGACGGGCTCAACAACCTGCGCGAGGGGCGCTTCGACGCGGTCGTGCTCGACCTGGTGATGCCGGGGATGACCGGGCTCGACGTGCTGCGCGCAGCCCGCGCCGACGAGCACCTGTCGTCGATCCCGTTCGTGGTGCTGTCGGCCCTGTACATGACCCGCAGCGAGCGCGAGGTTCTGGGACCGACGGTCGCGGCGGTGGTGCGCAAGGGCGAAGGAACCGGGGACGAGCTGACGGAGCACCTGGCGCGCGCGCTCTCATCCCGCCCCACCGGCGGAGGGCCGGTGCCACCGCAGCCGGCCGAGCGGCTCGCGCGCGTGCTGCTCGTCGAGGACGACGACGAGAACCTGTTCGCGATCGAGCAGGTGCTGGCGTCGCTGCCGGTCGCCATCGAGACCGCGGCGACGGGCAAGGACGCCGTCGAGATCTGCCGGCGGCGGGCGCCCGACCTGATCCTGATGGACGTCGAGCTTCCCGGCGCGTCGGGTCTCGACGTGAGCGCCGACATCCGGCGCCTGCCTGACTGCGCCGATATTCCGATTATCGCGCTCACCGCGACCGGGGACCCGACGGAGAGCGCCACGCCTGGCAACGGCGGTTGTGACGCGTACCTCTCGAAGCCGGTCAAGCCGGGGGACGTCATGAACGCGGTGACCCGCGCGCTGCAGCTGGGCATTCATTAGCGCGTCTGACCTTGGCGGAGCGCCGCGTTCGGCCCATCTTTACTTGACGCGGATCACTTGACTCTGATTCGACTGTCCGGACGACCCTGGTCCGTGGTAGCCGTAACGAAGGTGGAAGTCACAAAGATGCTCGACATATTGCTCGTCGATGACGAGCCTGACTTTCGGATGTTGGTGGGCGATGCCCTGCGCGACGCCGGACATCGCATCACGCTGGCATCGAACGGCGCCGAAGGGCTGACGCTGATCTCGTCGAACGTCTTCGACGTGATGATCTGCGACATCCGCCTGCCCAAGGTCGACGGGCTGACGCTGTTCCGCCGCGTGCGCCAGGAATCGCCGAGCACCGACGTCATCCTCATCACGGCGCACGCCGCCGTGTCCGACGCCGTGGCCGCGCTCAAAGAGGGCGCGTACGACTACCTGACCAAGCCGTTCGACGTCGACGAGATCATCGTGCAGATGGACCGCATCGCGGCGCAGCGCACGTTGAAGCGCGAGCTGGAACAGGCGCGCGCCGAGCTGTCGCAACGCAAGTCGGGCAGCGCGATCATCGGGCGCAGCCCGCCGATGCTGCGGCTGCTCGACCGCATCGACACCATCGCGCAGAGCGACGCGCCGGTGCTGATCACCGGCGAGAGCGGCACCGGCAAGGAGCTGGTCGCGCGCACGCTGCACGAGCGCAGCTCGCGGCGCGCGCGTCCCTTCGTCGCGGTCAACTGCGCGGCCTTCCCCGAGACGCTGCTCGAGGCCGAGCTGTTCGGGCACGAGCGCGGCGCGTTCACCGGCGCCGTGAAGCGCCGCGACGGGCGCTTCAAGGCCGCCGACGGCGGCACGCTGCTGCTCGACGAGATCGCCGAGGTCCCGCTGCCCGCGCAGGCCAAGCTGCTGCGCGTGCTGCAGGAGGGCACCGTCGAGCCGCTCGGCACCAACGAGTCGACGCGCGTCGACGTGCGCATCATCTCGGCCACGCACCGCAACCTGCGCGAGCGCATCAAGGAAGGCCGATTCCGCGAGGATCTCTACTACCGCCTCAACGTGCTCGACATCGAGATCCCGCCGCTGCGCGAGCGCCGCGGCGACCTGCCGCTGCTGCTGCAGTACTTCCTCGAGCCGGTTCACGCTGGCGGGCAAGCCGTCGCCGACGATCTCGCCGCGCGCCTGGGCCGTGCTGTCGCAGTATCCCTTCCCCGGCAACGTGCGCGAGTTCGCGCACGCCATCGAGCACGCGGTCGTGCTGTCGAGCGGCGCGGAGATCGAGATGGAGCACCTGCCGGCCGGCATCGCCGGCGCCGGCGAGTCGAGCGGTAGCAGCTCGACGGGCAGCCTGCGGTCGCTCGGCAGCGCGCTCAAGGAGTTCGAGCGCGAGTACCTGCTGCGCGCGCTGGGCCAGGCCGGGGGCAAGAAGATGAAGGCGGCGGAGATCCTGGGGATCTCGCGGAAGAACCTGTGGGAGAAGCTGCGCCTGCACGGGATCGCCGCCGAGAGCGAAGCGGAGGACTGAGCGTCCGTTCCCCTCTCCCGTCTGCGGCCCCTACTGCGGGAACATCGTCAGGTACAGCGCCCTCACCCGCTTCATCCGGCGATCCAGCTCCGCCGACAGCTCCTCCGGCACCCGATCCAGCGTCCGCGCCAGCGGCCCGAGATCCCGCGGGCTCACGACGTCCTCTGACCGCCCGCGCACCAGCCGCAGCCGCAGCGCGAGGCGCCGCAAGAACGCGTAGTCCTCGATGACCGTCGCCGGCCAGCCGAGCGCGACCAGGCGCTCGAGCACCGCCATCGTCGACGTCGTGCGCAGCGCGTGGTCGGCGCCGCCGAAGCGGAGCTGGCCGAGCGCGGCCATGAACTCGACGTCCATGATCCCGCCTGGATCGAAGCGCAGGTGGCGCGCGCCGGCGACCACCTTGCCGCGCTCGTCCTCGACGCGCTTGCGCACGCGCGCAAGGTCGGCGCGGAAGCGCTCCTCGTCGAGCGGGCGCTCGTAGGCAATGGCCGCGAGCATCGCCTCGAGCGCGGCACGCGCCTCGTCTGGCTCGGACGAATAGACCACGCGCGCGCGCAGCAGCGCCACGCGCTCCCAGCCGGCCGCCTCCTTCTGGTGGTAGCGCTCGAACGACTTGAACGACGTCACCAGCATCCCCTGCTCTCCCGACGGGCGCAGCCGCGTGTCGACGTGATAGAGCCGCCCCTCCTCGAGCATCGCCTCGAGCGAACCGATGAGTCGCTGCGACGTGCGCGCGTACCACTCCTGGTGCGACACGCCGGTCGACGACTCGCCCTCGCGCGCGTAGAGGAACACCAGGTCGACGTCGGAGCCGTAGCGCATCTCGCGTGCGCCCAGGCTGCCGAGCGCGAGCACGGTCAAGCCCGCCGCCGGCGTCCCGTAGCGGGCGATCAGCGCCGGCAGCGCGAGCCCGATGCTCTCGACGATGCAGGCATCGGCGAGGCCGGCCAGCTGATCCGAAACCTGCCCGGGCGTGAGCGAGCCGGAGACGTCGTGCAGGCCGATCCGCAACACCTCCTCGGCCTGGAAGCGGCGCAGCTCGCGCATTCCCAGCTCCTCGCGATCGTCTTCACCCTCGTCGCGCTTCTCACTGTCGCTGCTCGACCGCTCGGCGTCGAGCTGCGCGATGCGCGCGGCGGCGGCCGCCGCAATATCGGCGGCGGAGCGTAAGGTCGCGCCCAGGTTCTCGGTGAACGACTCCCACATCGCGGGGTGGCGGATCAGGAACTCGGACAGGCGATCGCTGGTGCCGAACAGCGTGGCCATCATGCGCAGCAGCTGCGGGTGCTCGCGCAGCAGCGCCATAAGCCCGACCGATCCACGCCAGGTCAGATCGCGAAAGTGCGAGAGCGCGCGATCCGGATCCGGCGACGCCGCCGCCTGCGCCAGGAACGCGGGCGGCAGCCGCGCGCGCACCAGATCCAGGCCGTCGGCCCAACCCTCGACGTCCTCGAAGCCCAGGGCCGCCAGCGCCTGCTGGACCTCGTCGCGCGTGCGCGTCGGGTCGAGCGCGATCGCGATCTCCGGGCGGAACGCCGGCGACGGATCATCGAAGGTCGCCGCGATCGATTCGACCGCGGCGCGCTGCTGCGCCACCGCGGCGTCGAACGCCGCCACGTCGTGCCAGCCCAGGCGCTCGGCCAGGCGCGCGCGGCCGTCGATCGCGCCGGGGACCCGCTGGCGTCTGCGCCCCCTCCTCGACCTGGATGCGGTGCTCGACGTGCCGCCAGAAACGATACGCGGCGACCAGCGTGCGCGCCTCGCGATCGCTGAGCAGGCCCGCGATCCACAGCCGGTGCAGCGCGCGCGAGGTGGTGCGCTCGCGCAGGTCGCGCCGCTTGCCGCCGTGGAGCAGCTGCAGCGTCTGGGCGACCAGCTCGACGTCGCGGATGCCGCCCGCGCTCAGCTTCACGTCGAACGAGCCGTCGCTGCTCGCCGACGGCGGCGGCCGGTACATCGCGCGCAGCTCGCGGATGTCGCGCACCATGCCCGGGTCGATGCTGCGCGGATAGATGAACGGCTCCAGCATCTCCAGCAACTGCTCGCCGAACGCGCGGTCGCCGGCGCAAGGCCGCGCGCGCAGCAGCGCCTGCCGCTCCCAGGTGCGACCGAAGGTCTCGTAGTAGCGCTCGGCGGCGGCGAAGGAGTTGCACAGCGGCCCCGACCGCCCCTCGGGACGCAGGCGCAGGTCGACGCGGAAGATCATGCCTTCGTCGGTGACCTCCTCGATCGCGGCGGTGATCCGGCGCGAGAGCTCGCTGTAGTACTCGTGCAGCGATCGCTCGCCGGCCTGCCCCGCGTCCGACGAGTAGAAGTAGCAGACGTCGACGTCCGACGAGAAGTTCAGCTCGTCGCCGCCGAGCTTGCCCATGGCCAGCACCACGAACGACGCCGGCCCCTCGTCGGTCAGCGGCTCGCCGTACTCGCGCCGGAGCTCGCCGTCGCAGAAACGAAAGGCGAGCTCGAGGCACGCGTCGGCGAAGCCCGACAGCTCGGCGGCGACCTCCTCGGTCGTACCCCACCCGATCTCGCGCGCGCCGAGGCGCAGGATCTCGTGGCGCCGGTAGAGGCGCAGGCGGCGCTTGAAATCGTCGAAGTCGGTCGCGCCCGCCACCGCCGCGCTCGCCTCCGACCAGAACAGCGCCGCCGGCTTCGGCCTGGCGCAGATAAGGGTCGTCGACCAGCCGCTGCCAGGCCGCCGGTGCATCGGCGGCGAGGACCAAGCCCGGCAAGAAGCTGCCGCTGTCGAACACCGCCACCAGCAGATCGCGCTCCTCGCCGTGCAGCGGAACGACGCCGCCCTGCTCCTGAAACCGCTCGAGCCGCGCCTCCGTGTCCGCGTGAGTCATGAGCAGACAGGAGGGTTTGGGAACCCTCTGAGGGTTCCCATGATCACAAATCGGCTTTGGCGAGCGAGAACTTGTTGTTGCGGCTGTCGAGCACCTCGAAGCTCGCGCGCGACTCGGGCGGCAGCAGCGACTGAAGATGCCCCTGCTGCCCGCGCTCGTAGAGGAAGAAGTGCCGGTGCCCGCGGTGGTGGTCGATCCAGGTCTTGAGCTTCTCGTCGGCGCCGTCCTGATCGAAGACCGTGCGGTCTTCCATCGGGCCTTCGTAGATCTCGTTCTTCGTGTAGAACGTCTCGCCGCGCCAGTACATCTGGTACGCGATCAGTCGCTCGTCGGGCGAGCGGCGCTTTTCGTAGTAGGTCGCGATCGGCTCCTTCTGCGACCAGAACGGCGCGACCGCGCGCATGTAGACGTCGAGCAGGTAGAGCGTGAACAGCACCGCGGCGACCGACAGCACCACCAGCGACGCCCGGCGCGCGCGTCGCGCGACCAAGCCGATCGTCGCGAGCGCGAACACCGACCACGAAGCCGATGATCGCGCCGCTGAAGTCGAGGCTCTCCGGCCAGGGGCGCCCGTGCGGGTTGTGCACGTAGTCGTACGAGAACAGCCACAGGAAGCGCTGCGCGGCGTTCTTCGCCTCGGCGAGGTCGACGGTGACCAGCAGCAGCAGCGGCAGCCCGACCAGCGCCACCGCCGCCGCGCGCCGCGTCGCCCCGCGCTCGACGATGTCGTCGAGGAAGCAGCCGATCACGATCGCCAGCCCGGGCACTCGCCGGCAGCACGTAGTGGTGGAACTTGGTCATCGACAGCGAGACCAGCGCGTAGGCCAAGACGAACCAGATCGCGCCCAGCCAGATGATCCCTTGCCGCCGCACGTCGGCCGCCGCGGCGGCGCGCGTCGCGGTATCGATCGCCGCCGCATCGACCGCCGAAGCGTCCGCGCGGCGCCTCGCTCATCGGAGGCGTCCCCCGCCCCACCCGCATGACCGCCCAGGCCAGCGCCGCCGGCGCGACCGCGACCCAGGGCAGGATCGCGTAGCCGAGCTCGCGCAGGAAGTACTCGAACGTGCCGCGGTCGCCGTGCCGGCCCAGCACCATGCGCCGCCAGTGGTTGTCGCCGAAGAGCTCGTTCCAGAACCCCATGCCGTGGCGGATGATCATCGCGTGGTGCCAGGGCGCCGCGACGACGATCAGCGCCAGCAGCGACACCACCACGCCGTAGAGCAGCTGCGCGCGCCGCAGCCGCCGCCAGTTCCAGGTGAACGCCAGGTACGCGATGAAGACGATGAGCGGCAGCCCCAGCCCGGCCAGCCCCTTGGCCAGCACCGACAGCCCGCACAGGATCGCCGCGATGTAGAGGTAGAGCGGCGCCTTGTACCGCGTGCGCGCCGCCAGCACGACGAACGCGGCGAAGCCGAGGTAGTACGGGATCATCGCGACCGCGCCGTACATCTTGAGCGCGCCGCCGTTCCAGGGGATCTCGACGCGCAGCTGGTACGAATCGATGATCAGCTGCGGGATGGTCGTGATCGCGAACAGCGCCAGCGCACCGTAGAACAGCCCGTGATGCGGCCAGGTGAAGCGCCCGCGCCCGCGCCGCGGCAACAGCTCGTCGCGATCGTCGAACAGCGCCATCGCGCCCAGCGCCAGCGCCATCGCCATCGGGCCGACGAACGCCATGTCGGTCATCGCCTGGCGCGCCACCAGGCTGTACATGGGCGCACGTCGCGACGACCACCGCGGCCAGCACGCCGGCGCGCCGGTTCACGAACCGCGCGGTGACCAGGTAGATCGCGTAGATGCCGAGCACGCCCGTGAGCACGAACGGCGTGCGAACCGCCCACTCGGCGCGGTACGATCAGCGCCATCTCGCCGGGATCGCCGCCGGGCAGGCCGATGCGCGCGATGTGCATGCCGATGCTCATCAGCCAGAACGACAGCACCGGCTTCGACCAGAACACGTCGAGATCGCGCGGCGAGCCCGGCCACCAGAGGCTGATGAAGTCGCCCCGGTAGGTCATCTGGCGCGCGACTTCCGAATAGTGCGTCTCCCACGGATCCCACAGGCCGTAGGTGCCGGCGAACGGCAGGTACAGCAGCAGGCCGAACAGGATCACGCCGAACGCCATCTGGCGCTCCGTGAAGCGATCGAAGAATCCGGAGTGAGGTCCGTCAGCGTTCGGCAGTCACTTGCGTCGTCACTTGGCCAGCGTTCTCTGCAGCTCGAGCAGGCTCAAGTCCAGCGCCTTGGCATGACCGACGACATCCTCGAGCGGCGTCGACCGGATCTCGCCCTTGACCAGGCCCATGAGCCGCCCGTGGCTGCCGCGCGCCAGGTGGTCGACGGCGCCGGCCGCCAGCCGCGTCGCCAGCAGGCGATCGAAGGCGGAGGGCTCGCCGCCGCGCTGCACGTGCCCGAGGGTGGTGACGCGCAGGTCGAAGCCCAGCCGTTCGCGATTCGTCTCGAAGTGTGTCGCCAAGGCTTGAGCGTTGTACCGCGCCCCTTCGGCGACCACCACCAGCGCGTGCAATTTTCCGCGCGAGTGGGCCCCGTGCAGGCGGTCGGCGAGCGCGTCGGGGTCGATGTCGGCCTCGGGCAGCACCACGGCGTCGGCGCCGCCGGCGATGCCGGCCATCAGCGCCAGGTAGCCGCACTTGCGGCCCATCACCTCGACCAGGAACGCGCGCTTGTGCGAGGACGCGGTCACGCGCAGGCGGTCGATCGCCTCGAGCGCGATGTTGAGCGCGGTATCCACTCCGATCGTCACCTCCGAGCCGGCGAGATCGTTGTCGATCGTCGAGGCGACGCCCACCACGTCGAGCCCCATGCGCGACAGCGCGAGCGCGCCCGCCTGGGACCCGTTGCCGCCGATGACGACCAGCCCGTCGATCTTGCGCTCGCCGAGGTTGCGCAGCGCCACCGCGCGCACCTCTTCGTTCTTGAACGCGGGCACGCGTCCGCTGCCCAGGAACGTGCCGCCGCGCTGCAGGACCCCGCCGACGTCGCGCGGGCCGAGCGGGTCGATCTGCGGCTCGATGCAGCCCGGCGTATCCGTTGCGCACGCCGAACATCTCCCAGCCCTGGTCGACGCCCATGCGCACCACCGCGCGGATCGCGGCGTTCATACCCGGCGCGTCTCCTCCGCTGGTCAGGACGGCGATACGCCTCATGTCGGGCGCATCGTACACAGGCGTGCCCGGGCGCGCCTCAAAAAATGCGCTATTGGGGCGGGATCTTTGGCAGTCTCAGGGACAGATGGCTCGAGGGAAAAAGCAGGACGCCGCGCCCGTCAAGGCGCCGGAGAAGAACTACATCACGCCGGCCGGGCACCGGAAGCTTTCGACCGAGTTCGATTTCCTGCGCTCGAAGAAGCGACCCGAGGTGGTGAGCGCGCTCTCCGACGCCGCCGCCGAGGGCGATCGCTCCGAGAACGCGGAATACATCTATCGCAAGCGGCAGCTGCGACAGATCGACAGCCGGTTGCGCTTCCTCGCCAAGCGGCTCGACGTGGCGGTGGTCGTCAACCCGCGCGAGCAGAAGCGGCGCGACAAGGTCTTCTTCGGCGCCACCGTCACGGTCGAGGACGACGGCGGCACGACCATCGTCTATCGGATCGTCGGGGTCGACGAGACCGACGGCGCGGCCGGTGACGTCTCCTGGCGCTCGCCGGTCGGCCGCGCGCTGCTCGGGCGCGGGCCAGACGACACGGTCACCGTCACGTGGCACGCCGGGCTGCGCGAGCTGACCATCGTCGAGATCGACTACAAATGACGGCCCGGCGGCGGAGCCGTGATCAATCCTGGGCGAAGACGACGATGAAGGAATCGGAGCTGCGCCGGATGAGCACAGGGCGGCCGGGCGCGGCGGCGCGCTGCCAGAGGGCGAACCAGGGCTCGCCGCGCATCGTCGGGTTTCGCTCCAGATAAGCGGGCACGTAGAGGTCGAGCTCACGGTAACGACCCGCGGTCGTGTGAAACGCGCGCACGCCGTAGCTGAAGGGCGCGAGCACCGGATCGGGGTGCAGGTCGTTGTGAAGCGCGCCGCCGTAGACGACGACCAGCTTGGCCGCGTCGATGGCGGGACGCGCGGCGAGCACCTCGGTCACCTGCGCCTCCAGCTTGCGCTCGATGAGCGCGAGCATGCGCTCGAAGTCCAAGGGCTGGCGCGCGCCGCCAGCGCCGCCGGGGGCGAGCAGGCGGTATTCGGCGCAGCTCACCTTCGAGGATGTGCGGGCGCGCGCCCGACGCCTTCGCGCGCGTGAGCAACGTGACGATCTCGTCCTCGGTCGCCGCGGGCCGCTCCGTCGTGCGTGCGACGTCGCCGACGGTCGCCGCCTCGGCCTTGCCGCAGGCGCCGTCGGTGACCCAGGTCTCGACGATCACGTCGGAGACCCGCGCCGCGAGCAGCGGCCAGACCTTTTGCGTGAAGCGCGAGAGCGACGACGCGATCCCGGCGGTGTCGGCGGTCTGGTGCAGCTCACCTACGCCCAGCACCAGCGGCGTTCCCTGGGCACCAGGCGCGAGCACGCCGGCCAGCGCTTCGGACAGCGTCGCCGGAGATGAGACAGCCAGCGCGGCGGCGGCCGGCGCACGCGGAAAAAGCAGCGCCGCAAGCGCCGCGGCGAGCCGCGCCGCCGCGATCACCACGTCTCCGGCGGGGGCGGCGTGCTCCGCTCGAGCGCGCAGTCGATGGTGATCGCGTCCGTCTCGACGTACAGATGGTCGCCGACGATGGTCACCGACCAGCGCTGCCGGCCGGCCTCATCGCGCGCGAGCGTCGCGACCAGCTCGGAGTCGACGAGCCAGATCCCCATCTCGGCCAGCTCGGGCGGATGCTTCTTGAGGCCCGCAAGCTGCGCGAGGAAGTGATCCCGCCGCTCGCGTTCGGAGAACAGCACGCCGACGCGCACGCCGCGGCTGTGCTGGATCATCTTGCGCAGCTTGTCCGCGTCGGCGTCGCCGCATTCGACCCAGACCGTCGGCTGCTCGGCCCCGTCATGCGCCCAGAGATCGGCAGCGCCATGAGCCAGCACGCCCGGGCCGAATCGTAGTTCGTCGTCGTAGAACAGACACCAGGCGAGCACGCGCAGCATCAGGTGCTCCATCGTCTCCGAGCGGTGGCTCTCGACGATGAAGCTCTGCATGCGGTCGATCGCGCGATCGACGTGCGACAGCGCAATGCGGAAATGCAACGCGATCGAGGCGGGCAACATCGGGCGCGCACTCTACGACGAGATCCGCCGTTTGGCGCAAGCGCAGTGGCCCTAGTCCGGGCCGATCGTCACGAAGCGCGTCCCCGCGCCGCCGCGGACGCGCAGCAGGTGCCCGGCCTTGCGCGGGGCCTGCAGGGCCGTCGAGGCAGCGTCGGCGGTGGCGACGGCGTGGCGATCGACCTCCAGGATGATCTCGCCCTCCTCCAGGCCGGCGCGCGCGGCGGAGCTGCCGGGAGCGACCTCGGCGATCACCGCCCCTTTCGTCGCCGGATCCAGTCCCATCGACTCCGCCAGGTCTGGCGTGAGCGTCTGAAGCACCAACCCGAGCTTCGCGCCCGCGGTGGCGCTCTTTCCGTCGGCCGACGGCAGCTCGCCCAGGATCACTGCGGCGGTCGCGCGCTGGCCGCCGCGCACATAGACGACGTTCACCGCCGCGCCGATCGTCCGCAACGACACGTAGTCGATGACGTCGCCCGCGCCTTCGATCTTGTGACCGTCGATCTCGACGATCACGTCACCCGCGCGCAGGCCGGCCTTCGCCGACGGGCCGCCCGGCGTCACCTCGCTCACCAGCGCGGCGTTGGCGCGGCAGGCCCGCGCCCAGCTTCGCGCGCTGCGCGGGCTCGAGCTCGGTCAGATCGCCCACCAGCACGCCCAGGTACGGGTAACGAATGCGGCCCTCGTTGACCAGCGACAGCGCGACGCGCTTGACCTGGTTGATCGGGATCGCGAATCCGTACGCGCCGCCGGGCCCGGTGTTGATCAGCGTGTTGATGCCCACGACCTCGGCGTTCAGGTTGACGAGAGGGCCGCCCGAGTTGCCCGGGTTGATCTTCGCGTCGGTCTGGATGTACTGGCGCACGCGGCCGCCCGACATCTGCACGTGGCGGCCGACGCGCCCCTTGCCGCTGATGATCCCGGCGGTGACCGTCTGGTCGAGCCCCAGCGGGCTGCCGACCGCCAGCACCCACTCGCCGACCTCGAGCGCGTCGGAGTCGCCGAGACGCGCCGCGATCAGATCCTGCGGCGGCTTGTCGAGGCGGATCACGGCGACGTCGGTCTCCGAATCCATACCGATGGTGCGCGCCGAGAACTCGCGCCCGTCGCTGAAGATCACCGTCGTCGTGGTGGCGCCGGTGACCACGTGTCGGTTGGTGACGATGTTGCCGGCGACGTCGAGCACCACGCCCGAGCCGGTGCCGCGCTGGGTCTGGTCGGGCGAATCGTCGCCGCCGGCGCCGAAGTCGAAGAAGTGACGGAAGAAGGGCGGGACATCCTGACCGCCGCCGCCGCCGCCGGTGCGACCTCCGCGGGTCGGCAAGCTGGCGGATCTCGACGTCGATGCGCACCACGCTGGGGCGCAGCGCCTTGGCGACCGCCGAGAACGCCGACGAGAGGATGCGCGCTTCTTTGGGGATCTCGGTCCGCGGCGTCACCGGTCCGCCGGCCTGCGGTTGCGGCGGGGACGGCGCGCTCGGCGCGGGGGCGGACGGCGCAGTGGCGGGCGCGGCCTTATCGGCGGGCGCCTGCTCGCGGTGAAGGAGCTTCTGGCAGCCGGTGAGAGGGGCCACGCACGCGATGGCAAGCCAGGCGACTGTGGGCAGAGACTTCATTCTGCAGACATTAAGCGTTCGATCTGACGCCGCCGCAAGTCGTTCGGGGAGCGTGGGCGTATTCGTGTTTCGGATCGCCGACGCCTACGCCCACGCCTACGCCCACGGCGGATCCGGACGTGGACGTGGGCGTGGGCGTGGGCGTGGGCGATTCCGAAGCTCTGCGCTACCCCGTCACGCCGCTCAGCGCCGAATTGACGACCTTGCCGCCCGCGCTCGACGCCAGGTCCCCGTTCAGCAACGTCGACGGAATGCCCAGCGCCACGCCCAGCGTGCGCGCGAGCGCGACGTTGCTCTGCGCGACCGGGATGTCTCCGCCGGTCACCGGCATGCCGCTCCCGAATCGATGTCCGACGCCGCGAAGGCGCCGCTCGTTCCCTTGACCACGCCGCCGGTGACCGCGGGCGCGATGTTCTTGCCGACCAGCACCGAGACCGCGTGGTTGCCGAAGTGGTCGCGCCCGGTGCGCCCGTCGGTCTTGGCGATGCCGTTCAGATTGCGCCCGAACACGTTCATCGTCGCGAAGGTGACCTTGTCGGTGAGCCCGAGCCCGGCGAGCGCGTCCATCAACTGCTGGATCCCCTGCACGCCGCTCACCGTCTGCGACGCCTCGCCGGCCAGGTCGGTGTCGGTGTGGTTGTCGCCGCCGAACGCGATGTGCATGGTCACCACCGGCGTGACGTTGGCCGAGATCAGCGCCGCCGCCGCCAGCCCCTGCCCCTTGGTGTCGTCGGCGGTGATCGCGTTCAGCGTGGTCGCCAGCGCGTCAGCCAACTCGCGCACCTGACGCCGCGACAGCGCCATCGCATCCAGGAAGTCTCGCTGCACGTTGTTGCCGGTGGTCTTGGCCAGCGCGTTGAGCTTGTCGATCGATGCGTCGCGCACCGTGCGCAGCGCCTGCAGCGGGCTGTTCTTGGTGCCGGTCAAGCAGCTGCTTCAGCTGCGTCGGCGAGATCGACGGCAGCGTCCGGCCCGCGAAGCTCACCAGCTCGCTGGCATTGCCGCGCGCGCCGACCGCGATCGGCTCGGCCTGCACCGTACCGAAGCACGTCGCCAGGTGCTTGGCGTAGGCCGAGATCATCATCTCGCTGCGGCTGGTGTTGCCGAGCAGCTTCATCACCTTGGGCTGGTCGCCGTGCACCGTCGACCGCGTCGAGTAGTGAAAGAATCCGGTGCGCGCCAGCGTCGCCGGCGCGAGCGCGCCACCGACATCGGTGCCGGCCCAGGGCAGCGCCGCGCCGTAGTTGCGCCCGCCGATGTTGATCGTCGTCGCCGCCACCGTGGGCTGCAGCGGGTGGATGATCTCCGGCGCCTCGTAAGTGCCGGGCACGTTGCAGTTGAGCGGATCGCCCGAGCTCGACGTGCTCATCACCAGGTACTGCATCTTGTCGCGCGCCGCGATCGCGCACTGCATGTCCTGCGCGCGCGCCGCGCCCGGACGGGCGAGGAACCAGACCGGCAGCCCGGTCGCCAGCGCGCGCAACCCGATGTACTCGGCGCCGAACAGCCCGGCCAGCAGCGCCTTGCGTCGATTGAACATCATCGTCGGGTTCCTTTCTCTAAAGACCCAGGGAAAGCGTTGTGGGTGCCTCGCAGGCGAGCGCGAATGTCGAGCGCAACGCGTTCGTGGGGCTGGCCTTGGCGGCGACGTGGGCGTCGTAGTTGTCCTGCAGGATCTGCACGGCGCCGGCGTAGAGGGGATCGCCGGGCGGGTAGCCGATCACGCGCTGGACCATGTCGGCGATCGCCGCCGGCACCATGGTGCTGCTGTAGATCGCACCGGTCGTCGCGTCGACCACGAGGGCGGCGACGTTCTCGCACAGCAGCTCCGACGCCGACGAATAGAACAGCGTCGGGGTCGAGGCGGTGATCGGCACCTCGCTGCCGCGGCTGAAGGCGTCGGCGGGGATGCTGGTCGCGATCTTCAGCGTCGCCGACTGCGCCGACGACGGGATCGGCACCGCCAGGCCGCACAGGTCGGGCTTGCCGAGCCGGTTCGACAGCGCCGCGCACAGCTGGTCGCGACGCGCGATGCTGATGTTGAATCCGTTGGCGGTCGCGGTCGCGGTCGAGCCCGCGCCGGTCACCAGCGGCGACGACAGCATCTCGCGCATCAGCGCCGGGAAGTTGAAACCGCTGCTTCTCGAACAGCGAGGCGATGCGCCGGAGCTCCGGGTCGGTCTCCACGCACGGCGCCGAGTTCGCGAAGTAGCAGAGCTTCTGCGCCATCGCGAGCGCGAATCGGCTCACCGGCAGCTTCGGATCGCCCAGGTCCACCACCTGCTCGAGCAGCGGCCCCAATCCGGTCATGTCGGCGCCGGTGGCGTTGACGTTGCTGTACGCGAGCGCGCCGCCGGTCATCGCCGGGCGCGGATCGGCCGCCAGCCCGCCGCCCGCCTTGGCCGGGAAGTCGTTGCGGTCGTTGAAATCGAGCTGCGTGCCCCAGAACTGGCGCAGCGGATCCAGCGTCTTGTGGCAGCCGTAGCACTCCGTGCCGGTGGTCGCGTGGCTGGGATCCAGCCCGGCCGCCGACAGCGGAACGATGGAGCTGGCCGGCGTCAGCGACGCGCCGAGCGCGATCAGCAGCGTCTGGTTCGCGGTCACGCGGTGCTGGTTGCTGTCGTTGGTGTTCCAGAGCGCGAGGAACGCCGGCGTGGTGTAGAAGCCGACACGCGGCAGCGCCAGCGCCAGCTCGGTCGCCTGGCGCAGCGCCGGCAGGTTGTACGGCATGACGCGCGTCTCGCCCGCCGCGAGCGCGCGCACGCTGACCCACTGCCAGTCGCTGACGTCGGACAGCGTGAAGTACGGGCGCGACGAGTGGCGGTCGCACACGTCGGTGGTCACGCCGGCGGCGGTCGTCGAGTACTGCGGGATCAGGCCGAGCATCACCTGGAACAGCGTCGAGAACCCGTTGAACGAGTTCACCATGCCCGCGGTGCCGCGGCACACGATCGTCGGCGCGCGG
This sequence comes from uncultured Pseudomonadota bacterium, assembly GCA_963711305.1. Taxonomy (GTDB): domain Bacteria; phylum Myxococcota_A; class Polyangia; order Fen-1088; family Fen-1088; genus DASRQZ01. Next base: position 341,348 of record CAVQDT010000004.1, on the reverse strand, counting down.
TTGTTCAACGTCGGCGCGACGTCGCCGAAGGTCAGGTAGTTGGGGCTGGTCGGATCGACGATCTGCTCGATCGGGATGTCGTTGCCGCTCTCGTCGACCTTCCAGGCGATCGTCGTCGCCGCCTGGCTGCGCGGCATCTCGATCTGTAGATACGTCGCCTTGAGCGCGGTCGTCATCATGAAGCGGTTCGTGGTGAGCACTTCGTTGAACGGCCGGCCGTCGGCGATGAGCTGCCACGCAGTCATGGCGAAGCTGTCCTGGATGTTTTGCACCAGCCGCTGAAAGATGTCGTCGCCGGGCGTGGCCGCAAAGTCGAAGCCGCCGTTGGTGAGCAACTGCGGCTTGAAGTCCTCGGCGGGGTTGAACCCGGTCTGCTGGAACGTGTTGCGGAAGAACGCCACCATCCGATCGCGGTACATCGGCTGCAGCGTCGGGTCGGCGGTCCATCCGTCGATCAAGGTTTGCAACCCCTGCGCGCCCTGCGCGGTGGCGAGAGCGATCTCGTCGTCGGTGGGCGTCATGCCGGTGAGCAGGTTCTTCACCTTGCGCACGCTCGACGCAGCAGTCGCCGGCTCGAACGGCGGTGGTGGCGGCGTCACCGATCCGGGATCACCACCCGTGCTTCCGCCGCCGGTGCTTCCGCTGCCCGACGTCGAGCCCACGCCTCCGATCTGTCCGGTACACCCCGCGACGGCGATCACCACTGCGATCCCCAGGCGCAAGACCAGCTTCATTCGAACCTCCCGTCGTGGTCAGGACGCTAGGCTAGTTGCGCGTGACCACCGGCGAGCTGCGCTCGACGGCCCAGGTCGCCAAATAGGGCACGAACAAATACGAATTCAGCGACGGCACTCAGCCGAGTCCGGCGAGCGCGACGACAAGAACAACGGTAACGGTGGCGCGCGAATCCGTCCAGGAAAACCGGAATCCGCACAGTCGATGACAACGCGCTTTAACGTCCGCGCGCGATATCCTACTTGGTTGGGTCGTCGTGCTCGCACCGGCGAGGGTGACCAGCAACGGCGATGGTGGGGGACGTGAGGACGGCTTCGATCTCTCCGTTGAGGGGCGCGAGAGGCGTGGGGTTGGGGTGTTCCTCTTGCGGGGGACGCGGCCCTCACGCCGCCGGTCGCGCCGGCAACCCCCACCCGGCCGGAGAGCCGGGGACTCGACTGAGGGCCCGAGCGAAGTGAGATCCGTCCGGCGGCACGGGGGCCGCTCCCTCGGCGCTGGCGACCTGGCCGCGGACGGCAGGAGCGCGCCTCGGAGCCCCCGCAAGAGGAACACCCCAACCCCACGCCTCTCGCGCTGGTGACAACTACGTTTACTGCGCCTGAGGGCGTTCGTATTTTTTTAATTGGAACTATCGGACGCGCACTCCAACGTCGTCCACGCGACTCCTTCGCCAAGTACACCGCGGTTACTTAGCGAAGGGTCTCCCTTTACGACCGCTCGACGCTCGTCCGATAGCTCAATTTAAAAATACGAACGCCCTCAGGCGCAGTGAACGTAGCTTGTCATCGGAGCGAGCGACGCGGGGGGACCTGGAGGTGGGGTATTGCCGCAGCGGGGCCTCTGAGGGCGCTCCTGCCTGTCCGCAGGCAGGATGCCAGCCCGAAGCGGAGCGCCCCCGTGCCGCCGCTGGATCGGAAACAAGGTCGAGTCGGCGCCCCGCATAGGCAGATTCAGTCATCAAGGGGTTACCTCTCGGCGGCGGCGTAAGGGCGCGTCCCCGCGGAGGCAATACCCCACCTCCAGGTCCCCCCACGCCTCTCGCGCCCCACAACGGAGAGATCGAAGCCGTCCTCACGTCCCCCACCGTCGCCGTTCCTGGTTACCCCCACCGGTGCGCGCCCAAATCAAACCGCCGCAGGCACAGTAAACGTGAACGTCGAACCGGTGCCGACCGTGCTGCGCACCGTGATCTCGCCCCCCATCAACCGCACCAACCGATCGACCAGCGTAAGACCGATGCCCGTCCCCTGGTGGCGCCGCCCCAAGCGGTAGTCGACCTGGTAGAAGCCCTCGAAGATGCGCGCCATCGCGTCCTCCGGGATGCCGATGCCGGTGTCGGACACCGAGATCGCCACGAAGTCACCCCAGCGCTCGCCCTGGATCTTGATCGAGCCGCTCTCCGTGAACTTCACCGCGTTGTTGAACAGGTGCGAGATGACCTGGCCCAGGCGGTGGCCGTCGGCGCGCACGTGGGGCAGCGTCTCGGGCAGATCGACGCTCACGTTCAACTTCTTGTTCTGTGCGATCGGCAGGAGCGCCGCGAGCGCCGCGTTCGCGATCACGCCCGGTGCGATCTCCTCGGACCGCGTCTCGAGGTTCTTGGTCTCGAGGTTGGCGAGATCGATGATGTCGCTGAGCAGATTGAGCACGCTCTGCCCGCTGCGCTGGATCACGTCGAGGTAGCGCGCCTGCTCGGCGGTGAGCGGCCCGGCCGATCCGTCGCGCATCAACTGCGACAACGACAGCACCGCGTTGAGCGGCGTGCGGATCTCGTGGCTGATGTTGCTGATGAACGCGCTCTTGAGGCGCTCCATCTCCTCCAGCGTGCGGCTCTGCGAATCGACCTCGGACAGGCGCAGGTGCAGCTTGCGCCGCTCGAACGCGATCAGCACGCGCTCGATCGCGCCCATGAGCGCGCCGTGATCGAACGGCTTGCTCAGATAGGCAGCCGCATCGATCGCCGCCGCCTTCGAGCTGGCATCGGCCGAGATCGCGATGACCGGAATCTGAGCGATCGCCGGATCGTTCTTCTGCTGGATGCGAAACTGCCAGCCGTCCATGACCGGCATCATCAGATCCAGGATGATGAGATCCGGTGCCGCCATGGAGCCGAGGCGCGACAGCGCCTCGCGCCCGTTGTTGCAGGCGACGACCTCGAAGCCCTCCTCGGTCAGGATGGTCTGCAAAGACACCCGGATGTCCGGATCATCCTCGACGAGCAGTATTCGCCTGGGCGCGCCCTCTCGGGCAGGGGTACCTGGTGCCATACCTTTCCATTCCGCGTGGCTCCCCCCAACAAGAACACGCGCGTGAAATCAGTTCGTGAATCGCAATGATAACCCGGCTCTCGCCACGACGACAGAAAACTCGCGTCGTCACCGCGGGTTCCGGTCGGCTCTGGAGAAGACTTCCGCGCCGGAATTCGTGATTACCTTTGCTCCGGCCTGCAGACGCGAGGTCGAAGCTAATGGAAACAGCCTCTCCTGGTCCGGATGAGTCTCAGCAGTCCGCCAATGTGGAGCAAGAGCAAGCCATCGTCCTGCACGATACCTACCGATTGGTCCGTCAGGTCGGGTTCGGCGGCACCGGCGTGGTCTACGAAGCGATGCACACCCGGCTCCCGCGCCGGGTCGCGATCAAGGTGTTGTTGCGTAGCCTACTTTCCCACCCCGAGGCACATGCGCGGTTCTGCCACGAGGCGGAGCTCATGTCGCAGCTGCGCCACCCACACGTCGTGCAGATCTTCGACTTCAACGTCACCCACGAGAACCAGCCCTACTTCGTGATGGAGTACCTCGAGGGCCGGGACCTCGAGACCGAGCTCGCCGGCGGCGCCACGATGCCGCTCGCGCGCGCGGCGACGATCGTCGAGGCGGTCGCCTCGGCGCTGATGGCGGCGCACCGGCACGGCATCGTCCACCGCGATCTCAAGCCATCCAACATCTTCCTGTGCGACGTCGACGACGCGCGCGACGGCGGCGACGGCACGTCCGCGCCCGCGCGCGCCGAAGAGCCGTTCGTCAAGGTGCTCGACTTCGGCGTCTCGCCGGCCGGCGCGCGGGGCACGGGTCGCGCTCGGGTCGGGTATCGTCGGTACGCCGTACTACATGGCGCCCGAGCAAATCTCGGGGCGAGGCAAGCCGATCGACGCCCGCGCCGATCAGTTCGCGCTCGCCTCGATCACCTACGAGATGCTCACCGGGCAGGACGCCTTCTTCGGCGAGGATGCGGTCTCGCTGCTCTACCAGATCGTTCACGAGGAGCCGCAACCGCTCGAGCGTCACGTGCAGTGGGACAGCCGGCGCGTCCAGCAGGTCTTGAGCCGCGCGATGGCCAAGGATCCGGCGCTGCGCTTTCCGACCATCGTCGACTTTGCCGACGCGCTCCGCGAGGCGGCCGACCACGCACACGCGCCAGCGACGCCACCGCCGATTCTCGTCGCGGCGGCGCCCCGGCCGGCGGCGCCGCTCGATGTGCCGGTCAGCGGACAGCCGTGGACCGAACGCGAGATCACGCAGTCCATCCCCCGCGTCCCGCGGCTGGCGTACCGGCCCATCGTGCTGACCCTGGCGCTGGCGTCAGCGATCGGATTCGTCGCCGCGAAGGGCTGGATTCGCCCGCTGCCTGGCAGCGTCGTCATCGCGGCCCATTCATTGAAGGCGCGCCTCCTCGGCGCGCTGGCACCGGCACCGGCCGCCCCCGCGCCGGCGCCCATGACCGGCGCCAGCGAAGCAGCCCGTACCGCGCCGGTGGCGCTGCCGCTCCCACTACCTCCTCCACCACCGGCGACAGCCGCCGCCCCCAGCCCCGCCCCGATCTCGAGCCCGCCCTCGCCGCGCCCCCAGCGAGCAACGAAGAATCGGCGACCCCGGCAAAACCAGAACCGTAACCGACGGGTTGTCTTTCGGTCGATCGCCCCCAACTTGCGCCAAATGACCGAACCTGAGCCGCGCATTCCGCTCGCCACTTATCGGTTTCAGTTCAACCGCCACTTCACGCTGCGCGATGCGACGGCGCTGGTCCCCTACCTCGACGCGCTCGGCATCTCGGACATCTATGCGTCGCCGTTTCTGGCCGCGCGCCCGGGCAGCCTGCACGGCTACGACGTCGTCGATCCGACGCGGCTGAACCCCGAGATCGGCACCGACGAGGATCTCGACGAGCTGTCGGTGGCGCTGCGCGCGCGCGGCATGGGCCTGCTCATGGACGTGGTGCCGAACCACATGTGCATCGCCTCGGCGGACAACCGCTACTGGCAGGACGTGCTGGAGAACGGGCGCAGCTCGCCCTCGGCGCGGCTCTTCGACATCGACTGGTATCCCGCCCAAGACCGAGCTCGCCGACAAGGTCCTGCTGCCGAGCCTGGGCGATCAGTACGGCCGCGTGCTCGAGGAGCAGCAGATCGCGATCGAGCACGATGGCGGCGCCTTTCACTGCCGCTACTTCGACACGCGGCTGCCCGCTGGGGCCGCGCACCATCCGCCCGATTCTCGAGCCGATCGTCGCCGATCTGCGGCGCCGCGGGCCCGACGACGCGCCGGATCTGATGGAGCTCGAGAGCATCCTGACCGCGGTCAAGCACCTCCCGTCGCGCGCCGAAGTCGGCGACGAGCAGATCCGCGAGCGCCAGCGCGAGAAAGAGATCGTGAAGCGGCGGATCGCAGCGCTGGTCGCGTCGAGCGCCGACGTCGCGGCGGCGCTCGAGCGCGTGCTGGCGGCGCTCAACGGCCGTCGCGGTGACCCGCACAGCTTCGACGCGCTCGAGGCGTTGCTCGCCGATCAGGCCTACCGTCTCAGCTTCTGGGGCGTGGCCGCCGAGGAGATCAACTACCGCCGTTTCTTCGACATCAACGACCTGGCGGCGATCCGCGTCGAGGAGCCGTCGGTGCGCGAGCTGATTCACACCAAGGCGTTCGACCTTCTGCGCGCGGGCAAGGTCACCGGCCTGCGCATCGACCACGTCGACGGCCTGCTCGATCCCGCCGGCTATCTCGACGACCTGCGCCGCGCCAGCGACCTGCCGCCGTTCTATCTCGTCGTCGAGAAGATCCTGATCGGCGACGAGGAGCTGCCGGCCGACTGGCCGGTGCAGGGCACGACCGGCTACGAGTTTCTCAACCAGCTCGACGCGCTTCACGTCGACCCCGACGGCGCGCGCGCGATCGCGCGCAGCTACGACCGCGCAGTGGGCGCGCCGCCCGGGATCACCGCCGACCTTCTGCACCGCACGAAGAAGGTGATCCTCGACGGCTCGCTGCCCAGCGAGCTGTACACGCTGGCGCGCCGGCTGGACCGCATCTCCGAGCAGCACCGCTGGTCGCGCGACTTCACGCTCAACAGCCTGCACACCGCGCTCGGTGAGGTCATCGCCAGCTTCCCGGTCTATCGCACCTACGTGCGGCCGGGCTCGGTCGAGGTCAGCGCCGCCGACCGGCGCCAGATCGGCTGGGCGATCCGCGACGCCAAACGGCGGAATCAGTCGATGAACGCGTCGCTGTTCGACTTCATCGCCGACATCTGGCTGCTGCGCGACCCCGACGGCATCTCCGAGGCCGACCGGGTCGAGCGGCGCGAGCTGGTGCTGCGCCTGCAGCAGCTGACCGGCCCGGTCATGGCCAAGGGGCTCGAGGACACGGCGTTCTATCGCTACTTCCCGCTGTCGTCGCTCAACGAGGTCGGCGGCCAGCTGGCGTCGGCCACCGGCGACGTCGAGCGTTTTCACAGCTGGTGCGCGACGCGCGCCGAGCGCTGGCCGCACGCGCTGTCGGCCAGCGCCACCCACGACACCAAGCGCGGCGAGGACGTGCGCGCGCGGGTGAGCGCGCTCTCGGAGATGCCGCGGCTCTGGTCGGCTGCGTTCCGTCGCTGGCAGCGCCTGAACCGCGCCGAGCGGCGGCAGGTCGACGAAGGGCTGGTGCCCGACGCCAACGAGGAGTATCTGCTTTACCAAACTCTGCTCGGGGCGTGGCCCGAAAGCGACGGCGACAACATCCCCGCCGGGTTCGTCGACCGCATGAGCGCGTACATGAACAAGGCCCTCAAGGAGGCCAAGCTGCACACGAGCTGGATCAACACCAACGACGCCTACGAGCGCGCGGTCGATGCATTCGTGCGCGCGGTGCTCGACCCAGCGCGCGACAGCCCGTTCCTGAAAGAGGTGGCAGTGTTGCGGCGCTCGCTCGCGCGCGCCGGTACGCTGGCGTCGCTGTCGCAGCTCTTGCTGAAGATCGCCGCGCCGGGCGTCCCCGATTTCTACCAGGGGACGGAGCTTTGGAACCTGGCCCTGGTCGATCCCGACAACCGTGGGCCGGTCGACTACGGCGAACGGCGCGCGCTGCTCGAGGAGATCCAGCGCCTCGACGAAGGCGATCGCCGCGGGTTCATCCGCGCGCAGCTCGCCGCGCTCGCCGCCTCCGCCCCGAATGCCGGCGCGCTCAAGATGTTCGTCATGCGCGCGGCGCTGCGCTTCCGGCGCGCGCGGCGCGCGGTCTTCGAGCACGGCGCCTACCTGCCGCTCACGGTCGAGGGGCCGCGAAAGCGGCACGCGATCGCGTTCGCTCGCCAGGCGCCCGACTTCGCTCCGGCCGTGGTCGTCGCGGGCCGGTTCTTCGTCGATCTCGGCGGCGGCGCCGCCGCCGGCGGAGGCGATCCCCGATCGCCGGTCGGCCCCGAGATCTGGGGCGAGACCTCGGCTGCGCTACCCGAACCGTTGCCGCACGGACGTTACCGCGAGGTGCTGAGCGATCGCACCGTCGAGACCGATCGTGAGGGCCGCTTGTCGCTGGGCGAGGTGTTCGCCGAGCTTCCGCTCGCGCTGCTGGAGCCGATGCGGTGACCTTCCGCCTGCGCCACGGCGCGACCGTCGAGCCCGACGGCCGCGTCCATTTCAGCGTCTGGGCGCCGCGCTGCGAGCGCGTGGACCTGCGTTTGCTCGGCGCGCGCGAGCGCACCATCCCGATGGGCCGCCGCGACGGCGGCGCGCCCGAGGACGACGGTGTCTTCGAGGCCGAGGTCGCCGCCGCCGACGCGCCCGCCGGCACCGACTACTTCTTCGTGCTCCCGGGCCGCGGCGATCGCCCCGACCCGACGTCGCGCCACCAGCCGCACGGCCCGCACGGCCCGAGCCGCATCGTCGATCCGCGCGCGTTCGCCTGGACCGACGCCAGCTGGCGCGGGCGCGCCGCGCGGGACTTCATCACCTACGAGCTGCACGTCGGCACCTTCACGCCCGAGGGGACGTTCGAGGCGACGATCGAACGGCTCCCGCACCTGGTCGCGCTCGGCGTGACCGCGGTCGAGCTGATGCCGGTCGCCGAGTTCCCCGGCACGCGCAACTGGGGCTACGACGGCGTCAACCTCTACGCGCCGCAGTCGAGCTACGGGGGACCGGACGGGCTCAAGCGCCTGGTCGACGCGTGCCACGGCCACGGGCTCGCCGTGATCCTCGACGTCGTCTACAACCACCTCGGCCCCGACGGGAACTTCCTCGGCGACTTCGGCCCATACTTCACGCGCCGATACGGCACGCCCTGGGGCGATGCGATCAACTACGACGACGCCGACAGCGAGCCGGTGCGCCGCTACTTCATCGACAACGCGCTCTACTGGCTCACCGAGATGCACGTCGATGCCCTGCGCCTCGATGCGATCCACGGCATCTACGACTTCGGCCCGCGCCACCTGCTCGCCGAGATGAAGCGCGCCGCCGACGCCGTCTCTCCGGCGGTCGGCCGGCCGCTCGCTCTCATCGCCGAGAGCGACCTCAACGACCCGCGCATCGTCGAGCCGCGCGAGGTTGGCGGCTACGCGCTCGACGCGCAGTGGAGCGACGATTTTCACCACGCGGCGTTCATGCTGCTCGCGCGCGGTGAGGGCGGCTTCGCGCCCTATCTCTACGACTTCGGCCGTCTGGATGACCTGCGCCAGGCCGTCGCGGAAGGCTTCGCTTACGACGGCCGGTACTCGCGGCACCGGCGGCGGCGCCACGGTCGATCATCGGTGGCGGTCCCCGGCGACCGGCTGGTGACCTTCCTCGAGAACCACGACCAGATCGCCAATGGCGCGCGCGGCGAACGGCTCGGCCAGCTGTGCTCCGCGGGCGCCTGCCGGGCGGCGACCGCCCTCCTCTTCTGCTCGCCCAACCTGCCCCTGCTCTTCATGGGCCAGGAGCTGGCGGCGGCGACGCCCTTCTTCTACTTCACCAGCCACGCCGATCCGGCGCTGGGCGAGGCCGTCAGCCGCGGCCGGCGCGCCGAGTTCGCGCACTTCGCTGAAGCAGAAGCACTGGCGGCGTGGGCCGATCCGCAGAGCGAGGAGACCTTCGCGCGCTCGCGTATCGATTGGTCGTGCCTCGAGAGCGCCACGCATCGGGCGGCGCTCTCGTTTCACCGCGACCTCATCGCTCTCCGCCGCCGAACGCCGGCGCTCTCCAACGGACGCAAGGACCTGACGCGCGTCCGCACCGGAAGCGAATCGGACCGCTGGCTCAGCGTCCAGCGGTCCGATCCGAACGGGAGCTCGGTCCTGCTGCTGGTCAACCTGGCGAATGAGCCGCGCGCCATCCCAATCGACGACCCGCGCTCGCTCCGTCTGGCGCTGTTCACCGACGCGGCAGCTTACGGTGGCACGGCGTCACCGCCGCCGGCGGAGCTCGATCAGACGACAGCGACCGTCGAGCTTCCGCCTGAGTCCGCCGCGATCTACCGCGACATCGCCGTGGATTGATTAGAACTCGAAGCCGATGTGGGCCCCGAGCGACCAGCTGTTCAGGCGCTGGCTATCGCCGGTCGTCGAAGAGGCCGACGACGGCACGCGCATGAGCTGATCGTAGTACGTCGAGCGGTAAGTGAACCGGATGTCGACCAGGAAGCCGTCCGAGCCCATGGTCAGGCCCGCGCCGTACGGCACCTCCATCACGTTCTCGGCGGTCGTGAGGTTGGAGCGGTTGTACGCGGTCTGGGTCAGCTCGTAGCGCGACCAGCCGAGACCCACGAACCCGAACGGCTCGATGATCGACCCGTGGTCGATGATCGGGATATTGAGCCGCAGCGCCCCCTCGGCGCCGTTGCTGACCAGCATGGCATCGTTGTCGAGGCCGGCTGCGCTGATGTAGTGCGCGCTACCGACGTAGGCGGTCTCGAGCGCGAGCACCTCACGCTGGCCGAAGATCAGCCGCACGTCCCAGGCGCCGCCCGTGCCGGTCATCTCCCGGACGGACTGCGACTCGAAGTCGGTGATGCCACCGCCAAACATCATGCCCACGCCGAGGCGGTAGTCCTCGGGACGGCGCGGGTGATGGTGCGGCTCGTACGGGTTCTGCGGAGAGATCGGCATCGGCTCCATCGTGGCGGTCGACGACGTCGACACGCCGGCCGGCTGGGTGCCATTCGTCGTCCAGAGCGGGGTGACAGCCGGCGTGGCGAACGGATCGGCCAGGCTGTCCCGGGACGCCGGGGCCGGTGCTGGGGCGGCCGGCGCCGCAACGGGCGCGACGACCGGAGGTGGCGCTACCGCGCTGACCGTAGCCGCGGGCTCGGCAGTCGCGGTCGTGGCAACCACCGGGATCTGCACCACTGGGATCACAACTGGCGCGGACGCGACGACCGCGGCGGGCGCCTCGGCAGGAGCCGCCTCCGCCACGACCTCCTGGGTCGGGACGACCACCGGCGTCGCCGCGACCGCAGCTACCGGCACTGCCACCACCGCGGGTGTCGCCACGACGGCAGCGGCCCCGTCCGCGTGCGCCACCCCGACGCAGATCCACGACGCCAACGCCGCCACCCAAACACTCGTGCTGACTTTCATTGCTGCCTCCATTCCCAAGCTCCTCGAAGACGACCGCGCGTCGGAAACCAACCCGAATGCGCGCAGTGGACTCATCGTTCAACACTGGCCATCGTCGAAGTGCTCACAATCCAGTGCGGACCGAGGGGGACGCAGAGGCGCCCGCACTTTGGGCGCAGCCCTCAGACGATCGCGAGCGGCCCCTAAGCTGTCGTCGACGCGATCGGCGGCGCGGCTGCCATCGCCGGCGCGCCGCGCGATTCTTCTAGGTGAAGACCCGACGCGTCCGGTATCGTCGCCGCCCGCGTGAAACGGCCTGTACCGGCGTTGCTGCTCTCAGTCACACTCTGTCTCGCGGCGCCGCTCCTCGTGGGTTGTACGGATGAGCCTGGCGGAATGGGCCTGACGTTCGACGCGTGCGCGCCGCTCGACATCGGCGTCTCGCCCGCGCCGACCGACGAAGAGCTGCAGGGGGTGACCGACGCCCTCGCCATGTGGAACCAGGCCGCCGGCACCGCGCTCGCGACCCCGACCCCGACCTCGACGGCGCCCCTGATCCCGCTGACCTTTCAGGCCGCCGCACCACCGTTTCACGGCCTTTACGACGATCACGCCGGCCGGATCTTCGTCAACCAGGACCTCATCGCCATCGATCCGCTGCGCATCACCATCGCGCACGAGATCGGACACGCGTTTGGGCTGCCCCACGTCAGCGCATCCGTGCGTCGCTCGTTGATGAACAGCGGCAACACGACGATCGGGATTACCCCCGAAGACGTCGGGGCGCTGGCCGCGATCTGGGGCCGCTGCCCTACATCTACCTCGGGACCCCAATCGGAACCCTGAAGAGGGTTCCCAACCTCCCGCGCTCGCGCTCCGACGGGCGTGGCGGCAATCTAGAGCGCCGTTCTCGAATTCAGGTCGAGAAACTGATACTGTGAGGTGTCTCAACATCTGTGCTCTCACAAGGACCCCCATGGTCGAACACCTGACGCGCGACCTCGGCAGCCTCCGACACGGCGACCACCTCTGCCTCCCCTACGACCATGTGGACGAGAAGACCGAAGCGGTCATCCCCTTCATCGCCGAGGGCCTCGCGCGCGGCGAACGCTGCGTGTACATCGCCGAGCTCGACCAGCGCGACGGGCTACTGAGCGCGCTCTCGAACGCCGGCATCAACGCCAGCCGCGCGCTCGACCGTGGCTCGTTGTGGCTGCGCTCGCCGCAGGAGATCTACTTCCGGAGCGGGAAGTTCGATCCCGACGACATGCTCGCGCTCGCGGATGAGCTGATCGCCAGCGCGCTCGCCGATGGGTTCGTCGGTGTGCGCGGCAGCGGCGAGGCGACTTCGGCGCAGGACCCCGGTATCGCCTGGTCCGATCTCTACTCCTACGAGGTCCGCTTCAACGAGCGGTTCGCCCGCCGGCCGATCGTCGCGCTTTGCCGCTACCAGCGCGGGGCCTCCTCGCCCGCGCGCATCGCCGACGCGCTCCGCGCGCACCCGACTGCGATCGTCAGCGGCCGCGTCTGCCGCAACTCTTACTACGAGAAGCCCGACGTCGCGCTCGCCGGCGACGCCGAACGCGTCGAATGGATGCTGCACCAGCTGCGGCGGTCGTCGGCCCGTGATCTTCACGCGCGGGCGATGACCCGCACGCTGGCCGGCGAGACGTCGCGCCTGGCGGCCGAGAACCAGTCGCGCACGCACGTCGAGGAAGAGCTCGAGCGCGCGATCCGCATGCGCGACCGCTTCCTCGACGATCTCACGCGCGAGCTGGCCGACCCGGTCGCCGGGCTGACCGCCGAGATCGAGGCATTGTCGGGCGTCGCTCCCGCCCAGGAGCGCCGCGGATCGACCGAGCGCACGGCATCGGCGGCGCTGGTCAGGCACGTCAAGCGCCTGGGCTCCGTGCTCGAGCAGCTCCGGGAGGTTTCGCGGCTGACCAACCGCCAGACTGCGATACCGCTCGAGGGCCTCGACCTCTGCGAGGTCGCCCGCGAGGTGGCCCTTCGCAATCGCGACCGGCTGGCCGCGCTCGGCTCGGGCGTGGTCTTTCACGCCGAGCCGCGGATCCAGGGACATTGGGACCGCCGCCGCCTCGAGCAGTTGCTCACGAATCTCATCATCAGTGCCGCCCGGCTCGGCGCCGGCCAGCCGATCGATCTCGAGCTCGCCACCGACGGCGGCGCAGCGTTGATCACGGTTCGCTATCAGGGTGCGCCACGGAGCTGCGATGACGAGGGCGGCGTGTTCGACAGCGGCGCTCCTGACCGCGCCAGCCCCCAGGCTGCGAGCAGCGGACACGACGGGGGTCGCGTCGGACTCTGGATCGCGCGAGAGATCGCCAGCGCGTTCGGCGGCTCGTTGCGACTACCGGGCGCGGCCGGGAGCGGCAGCGGAGGCAGCAGCCTCGAGGCGGTGATCTCCGTCGAGCTTCCCCGATCTGGAACACGCGCGCGCTACCGGACGCCCGCCCCGCGCTCACCGCGCGCGTGAAAGCGTCAGGCCTACCATCGGCCACACCAGCGCCACGCAAGTGACGGTTCCGATCGATCGGACTGCATGATACTGTGTAGGGGTGGGCCCCCGCGTAAACGACGGCGACGTCGCCGACAGCATCCAGGCGGCGGTGTTGAGGCGGATCGAAACCGACGATCTGGTTTTGCCGACGATGCCGGTGGTCGTTTCGAAGTGCCTGGGCCTGCTCGACAACCCCGATCTCTCTCTGCGTGACGTCGCGCAAGTGATCGAGACCGACCCGCTGATCGCGGCGCGCATCGTGCGGCTCGCCAACGTCGCCTCGCGCGCGCCCACCGCGCCGATTCGCTCGATCACCGACTGCGTGACCCGCCTCGGCGCCGCCGAGCTGCAGGTCTTTCTGATCGAGAGCGCCGCGCGACAGATGTTCGAATCGACCGACCGGCACATCGCGCAGCTCTGTCGCGGTCTGTGGGCGCACTCGCTGGCGGTGGCGATCCTCACGCGCGATCTGATCCGCGGCGCGCGCTCCGGCCGCGCCGACGAGGGCTACCTCGCCGGCCTGCTGCACGACGTCGGCAAACCGGTGGTCGCGACCATGCTGCTCGATTCCGAGAAGCGCCTGCGCGGCACGCAGACCCGCAACTGGATCATGCCGGCCGCCTGGCTGCGGATCATCTCGGGCAGCCACCGGCGCATCGGCGTCGCGCTCGCGAAGAAATGGGCGCTGCCCGAAGCCGTGCGCAACAGCATCCGCGACGGCGGCAACTACGAGCCGGGTGACCCGCACGCGCTGGCCAACGCCGTGCGCCTCGCGAACGGGATCACCAAGATCGAAGGCATCTACGTCGGCGCGATGGACGAGGGCGAGACGGCGACGAACGTCGCGACCGGGCGCTCGCTGTTCGGCGTCGACGACGACCAGCTCAAGTACCTGACGACCTATCTCAAGGAGCGCGTGAACGAGCGCCTCGCCTGAGGCGCCGTCTCTGCCGTCGTGCTACCCCCCGGATCTCTCGATCGCTTCGAGCTGCAACGCCAGGTGGGTTCGGGCGGAACGGCGACGGTCTACCGTGCGCTCGACCGGCAGACCGGCGCGCTGGTGGCGCTCAAGATCCTGCACGGGCGCAGCACCGAGCAGACCGACCGCTTCGGCCAGGAGGCCGAGGTGCTGGCCGAGCTCAGCCACCCCGCGATCGTGCGCTACGTCGCGCACGGCTCGACGCCGCTCGGCGAGCACTACCTGGCGATGGAGTGGCTCGAGGGCGAGAACCTGTCGGACCGCCTGGCCGGCGGGCCGCTGACCATCGGCGAGAGCGTCGACCTCGGCCGCCGCGTCGCCGACGCGCTGGCCAGCGCGCACCGGCGCGGCATCGTCCACCGCGACATCAAGCCGAGCAACCTCTTCCTGCCCGGCGGCCGCCTCGAGGAGGCGAAGCTGCTCGACTTCGGGCTCGCGCGCCGCCTCTTCGATCCGCGCCGCATCACCGAGGCCGGCGGCATCATGGGCACGCCGATGTACATGGCGCCCGAGCAGGCGCGCGGCGAGAAGGAGATCGACGCGCGCGCCGACCTGTTCTCGCTCGGGTGCGTGATGGTCGAGTGCCTGACCGGCCAGCCGCCGTTCACCGGCCCGACGGCCATGGCGGTGCTCGCGAAGATCTGCCTCGACGAGTCGCTCGCGATCCGCGAGCTCTGCCCCGGGCTGCCCGCGGACCTCGAAGCGACGCTGACCAACATGCTCGCCAAGGAGCGCGACGCGCGCCCGCGCGACGCCGCGTCGGTCGAGGCGGAGCTGACCGCGATCCGCGAGCGGCTCGATCCGACGTCGCGCGACTCGTCGGGGCGCTCGACGACCGCGGTGGTGCGCCCGGCGCGCGACACGCTGACCACGGGCGAGCAGCGAGTGATCTGCGTCGTGCTCGTGACCCGGCCGCGGGCGCGGCAGGAGCTGGCGCTGCCCGACTCGTCGTCGCCGTCCTATCCGGGGACCGAGGCCGGGGCGCGCGGCGCCGAGGCAGATGCCAGGCGCGCCGCCGAGAAGACTGTCGTGCTGCCGGCCAACCGCTCGTTCGACGAGGCCGACTTCGAGGGGCTGCGCGCGACGCTGGTGCCGTACGGCGCGCGCGTCGACCGCCTGCTCGACGGCTCGATGGTCGTGACGCTGGCGGGCCGGGGCGCGCCCACCGACCAGGCGGCGCACGCCGCGCGCTGCGCGCTGCGGTTGCGCGCGACGCTGCCCGAGGTGGCGATGACCGTCAGCACCGGGCGCGCCGTGATCTTCGGCCAGCTCCCCGTCGGCGACGTGATCGACCGCGGCGCCGAGCTCCTGCGCGGCGAGCCCGGCGGCAAGATCCGCCTCGACGCGGTGACCGCCGATCTCCTGGGCACGCGCTTCGAGCTCGAGGGCGCGGGCGATCGACGCTACCTCATGAGCGAGCACGGCCGCGACGACGTGCCGCGCACGCTGCTCGGCAAGGCCACGGCGTGCGTCGGCCGCGACCGCGAGCTCACGCTGCTCGAAGGCACGTTCGACGAGTGCGTCGACGAGCCGGTGGCGCGCGCGGTGCTGGTGACCGCGCCGGCGGGCGGCGGCAAGTCGCGCCTGCGCCACGAGATCGCCGAGCGGCTGCGGCGCGGGCACCCCAACTTGCAGATCCTCGTCGGGCGCGGCGACGCCATCGCCGCCGGCTCGCCGTTCGGGCTGATCGCGCCCGCGCTGCGCGAGGCGGCGTCCATCACCGCCGGCGACAGCGGCGAGCTGCGGCGCCAGAAGGTGCGCGCGCTGCGTCACGCGGCACCTGCGCTCGCACCCGAACCCCGCGACCTGGGAGTTCCTGGGCGAGCTGGTCGGCGTCCCCTTCGACGAGGACGCGAGCCCGGCGCTGCACGCGGCGCGCCGCGATCCGCGCCTCATGGGCGATCGCCTGCGCGCGGCGTGGCTCGACTGGCTGGCCGCCGAGTGCGCGCAGCACCCGGTGCTGCTGGTGCTCGAGGACATTCACTGGGGCGATCGCTCGAGCCTGCAGCTGGTCGACGCAGCCCTGCGCGCGCTGCGCGAGCAGCCGCTGATGGTGCTGGCGTTCGCGCGGCCCGAGGTCGACGAGCAGTTCCCCAACCTGTGGGGCGAGCGCGATCTGCAGCGGGTCACCTTGCGCGCGCTCACGCGCAAGGCGTGTCAGAACCTGGCGCAGCAGGTGCTCGGCGAGGGGCTGGCGCCGGCGATCCAGGACTGGCTGGTCGAGCGCGCCGACGGCAACCCGTTCTATCTCGAGGAGCTGATCCGCGAGGTGGCGTCGGGTGCGCGCTCGTCGCTGCCCGAGACCGTGGTCGGCATGGTGCAGGCGCGGCTCGACACGCTGGGCAGCGACGCCAAGCGCGTGCTGCGCGCCGCGAGCGTCTTCGGCATCGGCTTTGCCCGCGACGACGTGTCGGCGCTGATCAGCGACCGCAACCTGCCGGCGCTCGACGCCGCGCTCGAGGCCCTGGTGGCGCGCGAGGTGATCCTGCCCGAGGGGACCGACCGCTACGTCTTCCGCCACGCGCTGCTGCGCGAGGCGGCCTACGCCATGCTGACCGAGGGCGACCGGGGGCTCGGCCACCTGCTGGCGGGCGAGTGGCTGGAGAAGGGCCAGGTACGCGACCCGCTGATCCTCGTCGAGCACTTCGAGCGGGGCGGAGACCGGCAGCGCGCGGCGCGCTGGTGCCGGCAGGCGGCCGACGAGGCGCTGGCGCGCAGCGACCTGCCGGGCGCGATCGCGCGCGCGCGGCGGGGCGTGGCGCTCGGCGCCACCGGTGCGCTGCGCGCGGGGCTGCGCCTGTGCGAGGCGCGGGCGCACTTCTGGCGCGGCGAGTACGCGATGGGCGAGGAGACCGCGTGGGACGGCGTCGCCTGCGCCGCCGAGGGCGACGCGCTCTGGTTTCACTGTGTGGGCGAGCTCGCGGCCGCGCTCGGCCAGCAGGGACGCTCCGACGAGGTGACGACCTGGGCTGCGACGGCCGAGCAGGCGGCCCCGCGCGACAGCGCCGGCGAGGCGCAGGTCGCCTGCTTGCTGCGCGCCGCCGGCTACCTGCTGCACGCCGGGGAGGATCCAGCGACCGATGCGATCCTCGCGCGCGTCGAAGCGGCGGTCGGCGACGTCGCGCGACTGGAGCCCGGGCTGGCCGCGCGCTACCAGGCCGTGCAGGCGACGCGGCGGCTGCGCCACGGTGATGCGGCGGGCGCGATCGAGCTGCTGCAGGCCGCGCTGGCCTCGGCGAGCCGGACCGGCGACAGCGGGACGATGTGCGATGTGCGCGTGAGCCTGGCTGCGGTCTGGGCCGACCTCGGACAGCTCGACACCGCCGAGGCGCTGCTGCGGCAGGCGCTCGAGCAGGCACAGACCATCGAGCTGCACTACATCACCACGGTGGCGCTCATCAACCTGGGCCCGGTGCTGACACACGCCGGGCGGCTCGGCGAGGCGCGCCGCCTGGCGATGCAGGCGCTGAACTTCGCGCGCAAGCAGGGCGACCAGCGCGGTGAGGGCGCGGCCCAGCTCTACCTGTCGACGATCAGCTTCGTCGCTGGCGAGCACCCCGGCTCGGAGCAGCGGGCGCGGCGCGCGGCCGAAATTGGCGCGCCGTCGCTGCGCGCGAGCGCGCTGGCCGCGGTCGCGCGCGCGTTGCTGGCGCAGGATCGGCGACCCGAGGCGCTGGAGCAGGCGCGCGCCGCGACGGCCGAGCTGGCAGCGAGCGGGCGACTCGAACGCTACGAATCGCTGGTGCACCTGGTGCTCGCGGAGGCGCTGGCCGCGAACGGCGACCAGGCGGGCGCGCGCGCGGTGGTGCACGCGGCCGCAGCGCGGCTGCAGACGCG
The DNA here is from genome assembly GCA_963711305.1 of uncultured Pseudomonadota bacterium. GTDB lineage: Bacteria > Myxococcota_A > Polyangia > Fen-1088 > Fen-1088 > DASRQZ01. Next base: position 323,493 of record CAVQDT010000004.1, on the reverse strand, counting down.
CGCGGGGCAGCTCAGCAACCCCGACTGGCGCCGCAGCTTCCTGACCAAGCTCCCCGACAACGCGCGGATCCTGGCGCTCGCCCGCGAGTGGGGCTTGGCTGAAGACACCCGCCCGGTGCGTGTCGACGCGGGCGGAGGGGCCTCGGGCCTCGGGCCTCAGGCCTCGGGCTAAGCGGAGGAGGGCCTCGGGCCTCAGCGGAGGGGCCTCGGGCCTCGGCCTCGGGGAGCACAGCGCGAGACTCAGCTCTCGCAAGGCCTGCCCTCTCCCCGGTCCTCCCCCGCGGACGGGGGAGGGTGACTCCCTGAAGACAGCCCGCTCCGATCCCCTCGCCCCGGTCTGCCGGGGAAGGGTGACTCCCTGAAGACAGCCCGCTCCCCTCGCCCCGGTCTGCCGGGGAGAGGGTGACTCCCTGAAGACAGGCCAATCCCCTCGCCCCGGTCTGCCGGGGAGAGGGTTAGGGAGAGGGGTCCGTTCCGCCCCGAGGCCCTGAGGCCCGAGGCCCGAGGCCCTCTCCTCTCCCTCGTCGCGCTGCCCCAAATGTCGCCCCGGTCACCCTAGGGTGGCGTCCGACGCCTACATGGCGCACGCGGTAGTTGCAGTAACTTCAAAGGCGGGATATTGCCTTAAGTGCAATGCACATCCTCGTGAACACAGGCGGTGGCGACGCTCCGGGGCTGAACGCAGTGATCCGCGCCGTGACGCTGTCCGCTCTGCGTCGTGGCTGGCAGGTGACCGGCATCAAGCGCGGCTACCACGGCATGCTCATCGACGAGAAGGAAGGCCTCGTCGAGCTGACGCGAGAGAAGGTCCGCGGCATCGCTCACCTCGGCGGCACGATCCTGGGCACCGTCAACAAGGGCCATCCCTTCGAGTTCATCGTCGAGCGCGACGGCAAGAAGGTGACGACCGATATCTCCGACGACATCGTTCGCCGCTTTCACGAGCTGAAAGCCGACGCGCTCATCGCGATCGGCGGCGACGGCGGCCTGCGCATCGCGCACCGCTTCGGCAAGAAAGGGATCCCGATCGTCGGCGTCCCCAAGACCATCGACAACGATCTCAGCTGTACGCAGGCGACGTTCGGGTTCGACACCGCGGTCACGGTCGCGACCGAGGCGATCGACCGCCTTCACTCCACCGCGGAGTCGCACGAGCGCATCATGGTCGTAGAGGTCATGGGCCGCTACGCCGGCTGGATCGCGATGCACGCCGGCGTCGCCGGCAACGCGCAGGTGATCCTGATGCCCGAGATCCCCTACGACATCGACAAGGTCGTCGAGCACATCAAGGCGCGCTACGGCTTCGGCCGCCGCTACTGCATCGTGGTCGTCGCCGAGGGCGCCAAGCCGAGCGGCGGTGACATCAGCATCCTCGGTACCGAGCTCGGGCGCGAGGTGCGCCTCGGCGGCATCGCCGAGAAGATCGGCACGTACCTCGGCAACCGCACCGGCTTCGAGGTCCGCTCGCTCGTGCTCGGTCACATTCAGCGCGGCGGCAGCCCGACCCATCGCGACCGCTTGCTGGCGCTGCGCTTCGGCGCCGCCGCCGTGCGCATGGTCGAGCAGGGCAAGTTCGGCAACATCGTCGCGTACCACCCGCCGCACATGGTGCCGGTGCCGATCGAGGACGCGATCCGCGTGATGAAGACCGTGCCGCTCGATTCGGACACGGTGCAGACCGCGCGCGATCTCGGGATCTGTCTCGGCGACTGAAACAAGGGCCTCGGGCCTCGGGCCTTGGGGCGGAACCGGAGGGCTCGGCTGGCGTGACGAGCGAGCCGGCGTTATATCTCCAGCCGTCATCACCCCCTAAGGAGGAGAGCCATGAGCATCCAGCTGGGCAGCATCGCCCCTGATTTCACCCAGGAGTCGACCGAGGGCACGATCCACTTCCACGATTGGATCGGCGACAAATGGGCGGTGCTCTTCTCGCACCCTAAGGACTTCACCCCAGTCTGCACGACGGAGCTCGGCACCGTCGCGAAGCTGAAGAGCGAGTTCGACAAGCGCAACGTCAAGGTGATCGCCGTCAGCGTCGACGACGTCGACTCACACCGGCGTTGGATCGGCGACATCGAGGACACGCAGAAGACCAAGATGAACTTCCCGATCCTCGGCGACGCCGATCGCAAGGTCTCCAAGCTCTACGAGATGATCCACCCCGAGGCGAACGACACGCTGACCGTGCGTTCGGTCTTCGTGATCGATCCCAAGAAAAAGGTGCGGCTGATCCTCACCTACCCCGCGAGCACCGGGCGCAACTTCGACGAGATCCTGCGCGCAATCGACTCGTTACAGCTCACCGACTACTACTCGGTCGCGACGCCCGCCAACTGGAAGGACGGCGGCGACTGCGTGATCGTGCCGTCGCTCCAGGACCCCGAGGTGCTGAAGCAGAAGTTCCCCAAGGGCTGGAATGCGGTCCGTCCCTACCTGCGGATGACGCCGCAGCCGAATCGCTAGTCGGTCGATTGTAATGGGAACCCGCTGACGGGTTCCCAAACCCTCCGATTGCTTTTAGCCGCAGGGGCGTGGGAAGAACCCGCGCCTCGCCCGTTGCCTTTCTGTGACGTGAAGGAGCGGGCTCGATGAGCGCGGCGGGAGCGCATTTGGGTTATCATCGTCGGGACGCTCCGCAGCGACGATCGCCTATGAGCTCCTCTACAGATCCGAACGCTACCGAGCCCGATCCCCTTGTCGACCGGGTCATCGCCGGGAAACTTCCGCATCGAGAAGCTGCTGGGCTCCGGCGCGATGGGGAACGTCTACAAGGCGGAGCAGCTGTCGCTGGGCAAAGCGGTGGCGGTCAAGGTGCTGCACGCGCACCTGATGAGCGACGAGAAGCTCGTCATGCGTTTCAAACGCGAGGCCAAGAGCGCCTCGCTGCTGAACCACCCGAACTCGATCCAGATCATCGACTCGGGTCAGGACCGCGACGGCACGCTCTACATCGCGATGGAGCTGCTCGCCGGCCGCGACCTGGCCCACGTCATCCGTGACGACTTCCCGCTGTCGCTGCCGCGCATCGTGCGCGTGATGTCCCAGGTGCTGTCGGCGCTCGACGAGGCGCACGCGCAGGGGGTGATCCACCGCGACCTCAAGCCGAGCAACATCATGCTCATCGAGCGGCGCGGCGAGCGCGACTACGTCAAGGTGTGCGACTTCGGCATCGCCAAGGCTGCCATCAACGAGAAGGACGATCGCGAGAACATGCTCACGATCCAGGGGCTCGTCTGCGGCACGCCCGAGTACATGGCGCCCGAGCAGGCGCGCGGCGAGGTACTCGACGGGCGCGCCGACCTTTACGCCGCGGCGGTGATCCTGTTCCAGATGGTCACGGGCGACATCCCGTTCAAGGGCGACACGCCGATGGCGATCGTGAGCCGGCACCTGGTCGAGGCGCCGGCGCTGCCCAGCCGGCGGCGCAGCGACGTGCCGATCCCGCCAGCGCTCGACGCTCTCATCCTGCGCGGGATGGAGAAGAACCGAGAGCTGCGCTTTCCCAATGCGCTCGCGTTCCGCGAGGCGCTGGAAGAGATCGCGCCGCCCGACACCGGACGCGCGTCGTCGACGGCGAACCAGCGCGCGCAGATGCCGACGACGCGCATCTCCGGCCCGACCGGCACGGCGGTGGTGCCGAGCTCGGACCCGGCCAATCATTTCGGCGTCACCACGCAGATGCCGCGCCGGTCGCGACGTCTGCCGGTGGCGCTGGGTTTCGTGCTGGTGCTCGCGGGCGCGGCGGTGCTGCTGATGCGCGCGCAGAACCTGTCGCCGTTCGGGGGCACGGACTCGCCGGTCGCGACTGAATCGCCGACGCCCACGACTACGACAGCCGCGGCGGCCGCGGCTCCCACCGAGATCCCGAACGCCGCCGCGTTCCCGAGGGCTGCCGTGACACCGGCGGGCGCCGTTGCCGCAGGCGCGCCGGCGGCTGCCGAACCATCGGCACCGACGCACGAGCCGGAGCTGGCGCCGCACGCCGAGGAGCCGGCGCCGCCGAAAGCCGCGGCCGCGCGCGCGCCGTCGCCGTCGAAAGCCGCACCGAAGAAACACAAGACCACCGAACACGCCGACCGCAGCGAATCGCGCTCACCCGGCGAGGCCGCGACCGCCGCGCCGCCCTCCCCCGCTGCCGCGCCGGCCGCCGCCGTCGCCGCGCCGGCCGCCGAGGAGCACGCTGCGCCGGCGCAACGGGGCGCGCGCGAGGTGCTGACCGAGGGAGAGAAGCTGCTGGGACAGGGCGAAGTCCGCGACGCCTGCGCGCGCGGCGAGGAGGCCAAACGGATGAACCCGAAGCTCGCTCCGACCTACAAGTTCCTCGGCAAGTGCTACATGCGCGAAGGCAACGCCCAGCAGGCTAACGACAACTACCGCAAGTACCTCGAGCTCTCCCCCAATGCCTCGGACGCCATGTTCATCAAGAGCATAATCAAGTGAACGCAAGACCGCTGAGCAGGTCCAACTACTTTCTTTTCTCGCACCTCCGACTCGCCGCCGCGATCGCCCTCGCCGCCGCGGCGCTTTCGATCGCTGGTTGCAAGGTCGACGACAAGGAGTTCCAGAGTCGGATCTTCGCGTGCGACACCAGCGCCGCCGATCCGTTGTGCGGCAACGACGCCGACGGGCAACCGATGCAGTGCTTCGCCGCGCGGCAGATCGGCGCGACGGACTTCTGCACGCAACATTGTGGCGACGTGCCGATGTCGCTGCCCGACCAGGACGCCGTGTGCGTTCAGGGCAACGCCCTGCTGAAGGCGTGCAACCCCGAAAACGACCACGGCACGGCCAAGGCCGCGCATCCCAACGGTGCCTGCGACCACGCCGAGCTCGGCTGCTTGCGCACCGACGTGCTGCCCCACACCGACGGCAGTGACGAAGGCGTCTGCGTCACCATGCGCACCTGCACCGAAAACGTCGACTGCCGCGATCCCGTGCGCTCGGTCTGCGCCGCGACGTTCTTGCGCGAGCTCTATTCGCAGAACACGACTCTGCACGCCGACAACCTCTACTGTCTGCAGGAAGGCTGCGACGCCAACGAGACGTCGTGCTCGCCAGGAGAGAGCTGCCTGCGCAAAGTGATCCCGGCCGGCGCCAACCCGCCCGACATCTGCGTGCCCAACTGCGATTCGCAGGGGCGCTGCCCGCCCAACCACTTTTGCCTGCGCGCGATCTCGGGGCCGGCCAACCCGGCGGTCTGCATCCCCGGCCTGCTCGGCTTCGTATGCAACACGGATGTCGACTGCCTCCTCGGCACGTGCCAGGACGACCTCGGCACCGGCCCGGGGCACGGCGACAACTTGAAGCTGTGCACGACCACTTGCGGCAGTGACGACGATTGCAACAAGTTCGACAGCGAGCAGGGGCTGTTCGTGTGCAACACCGCGACCCACGTGTGCGCCACCCCCAATGCCTATCGCGGCGCCTCGTGCGACACCGACGCTGATTGCATCCGCGACAAGGACTCGAAGTGCATGCGCACCGCGCCCACCGACCGGCAGGGCACCTGCCTGCATCCGTGCGACGCGAACGGCGGATGCCTGCCGCGCGGAGGGATCAATCAGGCCTGCCTGCCGCTGCTGTCGGCCGAGGGCCCGCTGCCGATCTGCCTGCCGGGCCTGTTCGGGTACCCGTGCGCTGCCGACAACAACTGCGTCGGCGGCCTCTCCTGCCGCGGGCCCGATCCCTCGCAGCAAATCTGCACCGGGCTGTGCGCGAACGACGACGACTGCGCCAAGGACAAGTGGACGCTCGGCGGCTGGTGCGGGGCATCGATAGGAGCGCCCATTTGCCTTCCACCGCAAGATCCGGGAAAGGCCTGCACCCTCGACAACCAGTGCGCGTCCGGGGTGTGCGGCGCCGACAAAACCTGCGCGGGGAGCCCGACATGAAGACCAGAGCGCGCTTCACGCACCACCGCCGCGCCGCCGTGGCGCTGGCGCTGGCCACCGCGGCCTCGCTGCCCGCCGCCCGCGCAGTCGCCGCCGAGAAACAGGCGGTACTGGTGCTGGCGACCGTCGAGAAGGACTCCGAGCTGGCCGACAACCTGACCGAGCTCATCATCGCGCGCGTCGCCCAGCGCGGCGGCACCGAGATCGCCGGTAAGGAAGAGTTCCGCGCGCGTCTCGGCGTGGAGAACGAGCGCCGGGCGCAAGCCTGTCTCGACGATATCGCCTGCCTCGGGCGCGCCGCCGTCTCGCTGGGCGTGCGCCGCATCGTGGCCGGCACCGTGGGCACACGCGGCAAGCAGTACCTGTTCAACCTCAATCTCGACAACGTCGAGACCGGCAAGGTCGAGAACCGAGTCTTCCGCCTGGTCGAAGGTGGCGTCGAGGATCTGATCCGCGCCGTGCAGGAAGGAACCGACGAGCTTTTCACCCCCCACGTCGAACCCGGCAAGATCCAGATCGCCTCGGCGCCGCCGGGCGCGCGCGTGTCGATCGACAACGCTTACCTGGGAGTGACGCCACTGATCTCGGGGACGCTGCTGGCCGGCAAGCACAACGTCCGTGTGGAAGCCGACGGGCGCTTCCCCTGGATGTCGAAGGTGGAGGTGCTTCCCTCGCAGGAGCTCCAGATCAAGCTCACCGGCGACAACCTGCCCGAGCGCCGTCGCTGGCCGGGCTACGTCGCTTACGGTTCGGCTTCGGCGTCGGTGCTCGCGCTGGCAGCGGGCGGCTTCCTCGGCGTCCTCTCGCAGATCCAGCCCACCGGCACCGACCGCGCCGCCGCCCAGCGCGACGAGCATCAAAAGAGCAACTTCGCCCGAGCCGCGAACATCTCGTTCGGCGCCGGGGCGATTTTGGCTATCGTATCCCTGTATCATTTCTTACGTTATGGGGACGATATTTTTGGGCGATCCGAGAAGTACGACGAGACGCCTTAGCGTTTGGTCGCGCGGCGAGGTTACCGTCCGTCGAACCGCTTAAGACGGATTGCTACCCACTGGTAACCAGTCCAAATCGTGACCAGCATAAGTCGGGAGTCCACAAGGGATTTGCCTTGATGGGTCCGTGGCATGGGCCTTGCCTTTGGGAGGGCCATGCTCAGCACTGCGCGAATCTCGAGGAATCCCGCGGGCGACGCTCGCAAGAACGCCGGCGCCCGCCCCCCTAAGTCTTCTGGTGGTCGTCCCGCCCTTCATACCGTGGAGCGCGCGGGCGCGGCCCGCGACCCCCGCGACCTGGAATCGGAGGGCGCTGAACCCGAGGCGGTCGTCGAAGGCGACGTCACGGAAGAGCTGGCGATCGGCGAGCCCTCTTCGACCGGTGAGACCGGCGAGGAGATGGCGGAAGAAGCGGTCGTTCAGGTCGCCGACGTCATCGGCGCCGCCTCGGAGAACGACAACGACGTCGAGGACTCGAGCGAAGGCACGTCTGCGCACGTCATCGACGTGACCACGCCGGGCGCCTCCAGCGGGCTCACCGACCACTCCACCATCGGGGCTTATCTGCACGAGCTCCGCCGCTACCCATTGATGACACGCGAGGAGGAGCACGACGTCGCGGTGCAGTTCTGCAACAGCGCCGACTCGCGGCTGGCCGCGCGGCTCATCACCGCCAACCTGCGCCTGGTCGTCAAGATCGCCCACGAGTACCGGCGCGCGCACCGCAACGTCCTGGACCTGATCCAGGAGGGCAACATCGGCCTCATCCAGGCGGTCCAGAAGTACGACCCGTACCGCGGCGTGAAGCTGTCGTCGTACGCGGCGTGGTGGATCCGCGCGTACATCTTGAAGTTCATCCTGAACAACTGGCGGCTGGTCAAGGTCGGCACGACCCAGGCGCAGCGCAAGCTGTTCTTCAACCTGCGCAAGGAGCGCGAGAAGCTCGAGAAGCAGGGCTTCGAGGTCGAGGCCAAGCACCTGGCGGCGGCGCTGGACGTCACCGAGCAGGAGGTCATCGACATGGAGCGCCGTCTGACGGCGTCGGAGACCTCGCTGGATGCGCCGATGCGCTCCGACGAGCAGGGCGAGCGGCCGCAGGGCGACTTCGTGCGCGCGGCGCCGCAGATGCGGCCCGACAACCAGGTCGAGTCGGGAGAGTTCAGCGAGATCCTGCGCGCCAAGCTGCACGTCTTCGGCGGCACGTTGCGCGACCGCGATCTCGAGATCTTCCGCGACCGGCTGCTCAACGACGAGCCGGCGACGCTGGTTCAGATCGCCGAGAAGTTCGGCGTCACGCGCGAGCGCGTCCGCCAGATCGAGGAGCGCCTCAAGAAGCGGCTGCGCCAGTATCTCGAGTCCGAGCTCGGCGACGCGGTCGAGATCAAAGACACCCTCGAGTAAGCGACGGTGCCGGCCGCGCGCCGAGCTCTCCCCGTCCGCTGGGAGGGGGTTGAAGGAAGCTCGGCGCGCGATCAGAAAGCCCGTTCCGCTCCGCTAGTTACATACATTTCCCGGCTGGATTTTCGGGGGCGGGCGCGGTCGCGGTGACCGTCCCCGTCTTGCGCACGGCCTTGGCGGCTGCGAGCGTCGTCGCCCCCTCGCCGAGCAGGCACAGGGGATTGCTCTCCGGATCCTGATAGAGCTTGAAGGCGAACGTGATGTTGCCGGAGTCGGCGAAAGTCGAATACTCGACTGTGCCGACGTCGCCGGTGAAAGCCGTCTTGCACGGCGCCGGGTCGATCTCGATTCTGTCGCTGGCAGCTCCGGAGACCTCCAAGACACAGTGCACGATCAAGCCGGTCTTCGTCACGTCGAAGCCCGAGCCCAGTTTCAGATCCAGGTCATAGTAGCTGTAGCTGCTGCAGGCCCCCGCGCCGCACGCCAGAAGCAGGAGCGCGAACAGCGGGAGGAACTTCGCCGATACCCGCTTCATCGGCCTTCTCCGTAGCAGCGGTAACCCACCGGACAGGGGGCAACGTCGCCGCCGTTGATTCCGTGCACGATCGCGGACCCCGCGAAGATGGCGCCGACGGCCAGAGCAGCGACGCCGCCGACGATCGCCCAGAATTGCCACTTCTGATAAATGGGCGGACCTTCGTCCACCGGCTTGCTCTTCTTGGCTAGCTCGGCATCGAGCGCCGCCTTCTTCTTCGCTGCTTCGACCGCGGGATCCTTCGGCGCATCGGGGTCGGCCGCCTGCAGCTGATACTTCTGATCTTTCGGCTTCTCGCTGTCGGTCGCGCCGCCGAATTCGCCGCTGCCCTCGCCCGGCTCGGCAGCGCGCACCACCGGTGACGAGAGCAACATCAAGGCCGCGACGCCGCCGATGATCACCACACCCAGTCTCGATCGCGTCAATGAAATTCGTGAGGTCGGTGAAATCATGGGGCGCATATTACATGAGACGAGTCCGGATGGTAGACGGCCCGACAGGGTTTGCTGTACCTCGCGCGTCGAAAGTTGGTCAGGACTACCGGGGCTTGCATCCGGGATCCCGGTGGTTAGCTTCGGCCACCCAGGAGGTGCAGAAATGACCGATCCAGACGCCATCGCCACACGAGCCTACGAGCTGTTCCTCGCGCGCGGCTCGGAACCAGGCCACGAGATGGACGACTGGTTGCAGGCGGAAGCCCAGCTGACCGCGGAGGCCGCCGATACCGACGAGCAGCGGTCGTCCCTGGATGCCGGCGAGGAGTCCGACCCGGCGATCGACCAGGAACGGCGGGCACCGCGGAAGCGGAGCGGCGGATCGCGCCGAGTCGCGCGACAGCCCCACACGGGTTGAGGCCAATCGTCGGGATGGGAACCCTAGGAGGGTTCCCATCCCTCCCGCGCTTCATTTTTCTGCCGCGCTCGTGACCCATCGGTTGTAACCCAACCGCGGGCGGATACTCTATCGAGACATGGGTGGAGACCAAGCAAAGCCAAGTGGACCGGATCTGACCGCGGGCATCGCGCTCGCCGATCTCGTCGAGGGCAAGCCGATCGTCGGCCACGCCGGCGACGACGCCGTGCTGGTGGTGCGGCAGGGCGGCGAGATCTTCGCCGTCGGCGCGACCTGCAGTCACTACGGCGGCCCGCTGGGCGACGGCGCGGTCGACGCGAACGGGGTGCGCTGTCCCTGGCACCACGCCTGCTTCGATCTGCGCACGGGCGAGGCGGTACGCGCGCCCGCGCTCAACCCCCTGCCCTGCTATCGACGTCGTCCGCAGCGGCGATCGCGTGAAGATCGGCGCGCGCCGGGCGCCGCACACGACGCCGGCCTCTGCGTCATCGCCGTCGGTGCTGATCATCGGCACCGGCGCGGCGGGCCACGCGGCGGCAGAAATGCTGCGGCGCGAGGGGCACACCGGCACGATCGCGATGGTGGGCGCCGACGCCGATGTGCCCTACGATCGCCCGAACCTGTCCAAGGACTACCTGGCCGGTACGGCGCCCGAGGAGTGGATCCCGCTGCGCCCGCGCGAGTACTACGACGAGCACAAGATCGAGCTCCGCACGGGCACGCGCGTGACCGCGATCGATGCGCGCAAGAAGGTAGCCACGCTAGGCGACGGGAAGACCATCGCGCTGGGAGGCCCTGCTGCTGGCGACGGGAGCCGAGCCGGTGGCGCTGGACGTGCCGGGCGCCGACAAGGCGCACGTTCACACGCTGCGCTCCCTGGCGGATAGCCGCTCTATCATCTTGCGCGCCGCAAGCGGCGCTCTGAGTGCCGCGGGCAGCGCGAAGCGCGCGGTGGTGGTGGGCGCCAGCTTCATCGCGCTCGAGGCGGCGGCGGCGCTGCGCGCGCGCAAGCTCGAGGTCGCGGTCGTGGCGCCCGACGAGACGCCGCTCGCCCGGGTGCTCGGACCCGAGGTCGGCAAGTTCCTGCGCGGCGTGCACGAGGAACACGGCGTAGTCTTCCATCTCGGACAGACGGTGAAGTCGATCGGCGACAAGGACGTCGTGCTGTCCAACGGCACGCGCCTCGAGGCCGACCTGGTCGTGGTCGGCGTCGGCGTGCGGCCGCTCACGGCGCTCGCCGAGGCGGCGGGCCTGGCGATCGACCGCGGGATCAAGGTCGACGCATATCTGGCGACCAGCGTCGCCGGCATCTACGCCGCCGGCGACGCCGCGCGCTTCCCCGACCCGGTCAGCGGCGAGGCGGTGCGCATCGAGCACTGGGTGGTCGCGCAGCGCATGGGCCAGACGGTGGCGCGCAACATCCTGGGCCAGCGCCAGACGTTCGCGGCCGCGCCGTTCTTCTGGAGCGTCCACTACGATCTGCAGGTCAACTACGTCGGGCACGCCGAGCGCTGGGACCGGATCGACATCCACGGCCGGCTCGGTGACCGCGACTGCACCATCGCCTACCGCACGGCGCCCGACACCGAGCGCGAGCAGACGCTGGCGGTCGCGACCATCGGGCGCGACCAGGTGAGCCTTGCCGCCGAGACGGCCTTCGAGCATCAGGACCGAGCGGCGTTGCGGGAATTCGGAAGAACGCGCTAGTTTGGCCGCATGGCCCGGGCGGCCCTGCTAGGGGCGCTGTTTCTCTTCGTCGCGGGACGCTGTCTCGTCCCGATGGACGAGACCGATCTGTTCTTCAACCTGCGCCTCGGCGAGGTGGTGCTGCAGACGCACGGCGTGCCGACGACGAATCTGCTGTCGTTCACCTGGCCCGACGCGCGCGACGTGAACCTGGCCTGGCTGTTCCAGATCGTGCTGGCGCTCGCGCACCGCGCGGGCGGGATCCCGGCGACGGTGATCCTGAAGACGGCGTTCGTGCTGGCGACGTTCGCCGTGCTCTGGCGCGTCGGGCAGCGCCGCGGCGCCCTGCCGGCGCTGCTGGCGGCGGCGCTGGCGCTGGCGGCGTGGGCCGCGGAGCCGCGCTTCGTCGAGCGTCCCCACCTGGTGACGTTCCTGGGACTCGCGCTCACCCTGCTCGCCGTCGAGCGCGCCGAGACAGGCCGCGCGCGCGCGATGTGGGCGCTCATCCCGGGCGGCCTCGTCTGGGCCAACGCGAACTCGTGCTTCTTCCTGGCGCCGGCGGTGCTGCTGCTCTACGCGCTGGGCGCGGTGATCGATCGCCGCCGCGCCGACGCGCGGCGGGCCGCGCTGGTCGCGGTGGCCCTGGCGCCGCTGATCTTCGCGACGCCGTCGCGGGCGGCCGCGCTCGGATACATCGCCAACCACTTCCGCATGCCCAGCCTGCGCCCGCTGCAGGAATACCGGGTCGCGACCTGGCCGCTCGACGGGCCGTTCTTCCTGCTGGCCGCCGCGCTGCTGGCGGCGATCGCCTGCGCGCCGCGCGGTCGGTGGCGGACCTTCCTGCCCGTGATTGCGCTCGGGCTCCTCGGCTGGCGGCGCATCCGCTTCGTGGCCGAGTTCGCGCTGCTGGCCGCGCCGGCGATTGCGGCCGCGGTGAGCGAGCGGCTGCGGCGGACGCGCGCGTCGAGGCTGCCGCAGTCTCTGCGTCGTCGATCGCTGCCGCCGCCGTCGCCGGGTTGCTGCTGCTGCTGGCGATCCGGCCGCGCGCCGCCGACGCGTCGGCGGGTCACCCCTGGTTCGACCTCGGCGTCGAAGCGGGTCTGGTGCCCGAGGCGGCGATCCGCTTCGCCGAGCGCGAAGGGCTGCGCGACCGCATGTACAACGATCTCGAGGTCGGCTCGTACCTGACCTGGGACGGATGGCCGCGCCATCGCGTCTTTCAGGATCCGCGCATCAACGGCTACCCCGCCGAGTTTCACGCGATCCTGCGCCGGGCCGACCTCGGGCGCGGCGAGTGGCAAGAGCTGCTGGATCGCTTCGGCGTCACGTCGGCGCTGATCACCTATCCGTCGCTGAACCCGCGCGGCGCGCTCTTCGATCCCGGCGCGGCTGGGCGCTGGTCTTTCGAGACGGTGAAGCGATGGTCTTCGCGCGGCGCGGGCCCGAGCGCGCGCGGACCATCGCGGCGCACGAGATCCCGCTCACGTTTCGCTTCGACGCCGCGAATGGGCTCGTCGCCGAGGCGCTCGATGCGCCACCGGCAGGCGTGGCGAGCGACACCTGCGCCTGGAGCGAGCGTCTCGGCGATTTCTGGCTCGAGAAAGGCGCGGCGGCACGCGCGCGGGCGGCGTATGAAGCGGCCGAGAGCTGCCTGGACCCGCCCCGCCAGCGCGCGCTGGCGGCCGCTCGGCTCTGGAGAACGGCGACGCGGAGGCGGCGGTGCGCTTGCTCGCCCAGCTCTCCGATCCGGAAGCGCGCGTGCGCCGCGGGTTCGCGTTGCTGCGGCTCGCGCGCGCCGCGGAAGCGCTCGCCGACTTCGAGACGGCCGCCCGCGCCGGCAGCGACGTCGATGCGACGCTGGGCCGCGCGCTCGCGCTGGAGGCGCTGCACCGAAACGACGAGGCAGCCGCGACCTTCCGCGAGTTCTTGCAGCGAGCGCCGGACCACGTTGGCGCCGCGGAGGCGCGCGCGCATCTGGAGAGGCTGGGCCGGTAGAGATCCGGTCCTCCAAGTCCGCTTCCACCCGTCCGTACTACGAGCCGCGGCGCCCGACGGCCCCTCTCCCTAACCCTCTCCCCGCGGAGGGGCGAGGGGACCGGAAGAGGAGTGGACCGAGGGACGAGGGGCTAAGCAGCTCAGTTCCCGCGCAGCGCGGTCAGCAGCTTGGTCACGCTCTGGCGGGCGTCGCCGAAGAGCATCAGCGTGTTCTCGTTGTAACAGAGCGGGTTGTCGACGCCCGCGTAGCCGGCGGCCATGCCGCGCTTGAGCATGACCACGCGCGCCGCCTTCCAGACCTCGAGCACCGGCATGCCGTAGATCGGGCTCGACGTGTCGGTCTGCGCGCTCGGGTTCACGATGTCGTTGGCGCCGATGACCATCACGACGTCGGTCGTCGGGAACTCGTCGTTGATCTCGTCCATCTCCTTGACGATCTCGTACGACACGCTGGCCTCGGCGAGCAGCACGTTCATGTGCCCGGGCAGGCGGCCCGCGACCGGGTGGATCGCGTACTCGCACTTGACGCCCTTCTCGATGAGCAGCGACGAGATCTCCTTGACCGGGTGCTGCGCCTGCGCGACCGCCATGCCGTAGCCCGGGACGATGATCACGTGGCGCGCGGCGAGCAGCAGCTCGGCGACCTGCTCGACGTTGGTCTCGGTCACCTTGCCCGCGGGCTCGGCCGCGGCGCCGCCCGCCGGACGCGCCGGCTCGGCGCCGAAGCCGCCGAACATGACGTTCCAGATCGACCGGTTCATCGCGCGGCACATGATGTAGCTGAGGATCGCGCCGCTGCTGCCGACGAGCGCGCCGGTGATGATCAGCAGATCGTTCGAGAGCATGAAGCCCGGCCGCGGCCGCCGCCCAGCCCGAGTAGCTGTTGAGCAGCGACACGACGACCGGCATGTCGCCGCCGCCGATCGCCATCACCAGGTGCACGCCGAGGACGCAGCGCGATCGCGGTCATCACCAGCAACGGCGCGAGCCCGCCGTCGAACAGACCGCCGCCGTCGACCACCGCCTCGGGCGCGCGCAAGAACATCGCGCCGAGACCGACGCACGCGAGCAGCATCACGACGTTGAGCAGGTGGCGGCCGGGCAGCAGCAGCGGCTTGCTGCCGACGCATGCCGCGCAGCTTGCCGAACGCGACGATCGACCCGCTGAAGGTCACGGCGCCGACGAGCACGCCGACGAAGATCTCGATGAGGTGCACGCGAGCGCGCCGCCGCGACCTCGGCGCCGGGCTGCAGGTACGTCGCGATGCCGACCAGCACGGCCGCCGCGCCGACGAAGCTGTGCAGCATCGCGACCAGCTCCGGCATCGCCGTCATCGCGACGCGCGCGCGCGAGGAGCGCGCCGACGACGGCAGCCGATGCCCGAGCGCCGCGCCCAGCACGCCGAGCGCGGTCAGGCTGTTCGGCGCAGCCTCGCCGCCGCCGGTGGCCGACGGGCCCGGCAAGAGCAGCGCCACCGCCGTGACCAGCACGGCGAGCAGCATGCCGATCGTGCCGAAGGCGTTGCCGCGACGAGCGCGTCTCCTGCGTCGAGAGCCCGCGGAGGCTCAGGATGAAGAGCATGCTCGCCGCCAGATAAGCGATCCCTCTCAGTGCGCCAGCGCCAGTCATCATCGTCGTTGGGCCCAACCTACTTGCGGAACATGCGCAGCATGCGCTGCGTGACCAGGAAGCCGCCCGGCGACGTTGATCGACGCGAGGAGCATGGCGACGCCGCCCAGGATCGCCGCGATGCTCGCCAGCGCGCCGCTGCCGTGCCCGCACCGGCGGCGACGACCAGCATGCCGCCGATGAGGATGATGCCGCTGATGGCGTTGGTGACGCTCATGAGCGGCGTGTGCAGCGCGGGCGTGACGTTCCAGACGACGTGCCAGCCGACGACGCACGCGAGCAAGAACACCGTGAGGTGCTGCAGGAACTCGGGTGGCCCGAAGAGACCGGCCGCGCCGAGCAGCGCGACCGCCGCCGCGAGCCCGACGCGCGCGCCCGTGCTCGATCCGCCGTTGGCCGGCGGCGGCCGGCCGCGCCTGCCGGCCTTGGGCGCCGCGGCCGGCGGCGGCGCCACCGCGCGCGTCGGCGGCGGCTTGGGCGGCGGCCACATGAGCTCGCCGTCCTTGAGCACGAGCACGCCGCGGTGGATCTCGTCCTCCATGTTGATCTGGATCGGGCTCTCGCCGTTGCCGCCGGTGCGCACCAGATCCTTGAGCAGGTTGTAGACCGTCGTCGCGTAGAGATCGCTCGACTGGCGCGCCATGCGGCTCGGCAGATCGGTGAAGCCGATGATGCGTGACGCCGAACTTCTGCACGACCTTGTCGCGCTCGGTGAGCGGGCAGTTGCCGCCCTGCTCGGCCGCCATGTCGACGATCACCGAGCCGTGCGCCATGCTGACCACCGCGCCCGACGTGATCAGCTGCGGCGCCGGCTTGCCCGGGATCAGCGCGGTCGAGATGATGATGTCGACTGCTTCGCGTGCTGCGCGATCAGCGCCTGCTCGGCGGCGAGGTACGCCTCGCTCATCTCCTTGGCGTAGCCGCCGGCGCCCTCGCCCGACTCGTTGAAGTGGAATCGATGAACGACGCGCCCAGGCTCTCGACCTGCTCGCGCACCGCGGGCCGCGTGTCGAACGCGCGCACGACCGCGCCCAGGCTGCGCGCCGCCGCGATCGCCGCCAGCCCGGCGACGCCTGCGCCGACGACCAGGACCTGCGCCGGCTTGGCGCGCCCGGCCGCGGTCATCTGGCCCGGGAAGAACCGGCCGAAGTTGTTGGCCGCTTCGATCACCGCGCGGTAGCCGGCGATGTTCGCCATCGCCGACAGCGCGTCCATGCGCTGCGCGCGCGTGATGCGCGGGATCGCGTCCATCGCCAGCACCGTCGCCTTGCGCGCGGCCAGCTTCTCGACGAGATCCTTGTTCTGCGCGGGCCAGACGAAGCCGATCAGCATCGCGCCCGGCTTCAGCAGATCCGCCTCGTGACCCTTGCCGCCGGGCAGCGGCGCGGGCGGCCGCACCTTGAGCACCAGGTCGGCCTGCGCCCACAACGCCGCCGCGTCGGGGGCGATCGTCGCGCCCGCCTCGGCGTAGGCCGCGTCCGACAGGTCCGCGTGCTCGCCCGCCCCCGCCTGCACCACCACGTCGAGCCCGAGCTTGATGATCTTCTGAACCGTCTCCGGGGTCGCGGCGACACGCCGCTCGTTTGGATGAATTTCCCTCGGGATTCCGACCTTCATCGCCGCGCAGCGTACACGGACGGCCGTCTGAGTTCTAGTGGAGACAGACGACAAACGCATGGACAGGACACGATTACCTGCTAATTTACGCAATGAATTGTCCCGTTTTCACGCCGTCTCCTTCGTGCCAGAGGTCTGGTCGCAACGGACTCGCCCCACGCGAACGAGGTAGCCAAGAGCGGACCAAGCATGGACGTCGACCCCCGCATCCTTGATTTGATGATGCATGCACGGTGAGCCGCACCAGCGCTCACGCCACGAAGGAGAAACGAGAAATGGGAAAGAGGCTGTACGTCGGAAATCTATCTTACAGCGTCACCGAGGCTGACCTGCGCGAGGTCTTCGGCGAGGCCGGCAGTGTCGCGGACGTCAAGGTCGTGCTCGACCGTGATACCGGACGCCCGCGCGGATTCGCCTTCGTGGAAATGTCGACCGACGCCGAGGCGGGCAAGGCGACGGAATCCCTCAATGGCCGTGACATCCAGGGTCGCGCCATCAACGTGAGCGAGGCGCGCGAGCGCACCGGCGGCGGCGGTGGCGGCGGTGGCCGCGGCGGCGGCTTCGGCGGCGGCGGCGGCGGCGGTGGCTACGGCGGCGGTGGTGGTGGCGGCGGATACGGTGGTGGCGGCGGTGGTCGCGGCGGCGGCGGCGGCGGTCGCGGCGGCTACGGCGAAGGCGGCGGCGGCGGCGGTGACCGCGGCGGCGGCCGACGCGGCCGCTGGTAGAGACGCGCTCAGCGCGCTCGTCACCGCGCGGGCCACAACGAAAACGGGACCCTATGGGGTCCCGTGTTTCATCGAGGCATTTCGCGGATTCGAGGCATCTGTCGCGGATTCAGTCTGCGCGGATCAGTCTGAGCGATTCACTCTTCGATCGGCGGCTGCGGCCCGGGAACGATCCCGGCGATGTCGGGATCTTCCTCTTCGGGAGCATTGGGGTCGCGTTCCTTGCGTTCCTTCTCACGTTGAGCTTTGCGCTCGAGCTTTTGCTTGAGCTTTTCCTGGCGCGCCAGCTCCTTTTTTCGTTTCGTGAACTCCGGCCGTCGATTGTCCACCTAGGCTCCTTTCGGCACCGCGCCGACGCAACACTTTGTTTCGCATTTGGATTCTTGTCGAGTGAAAAGCTGCCGCAGCGGCGCACCGTCGCTGACGTGCTGACTTTTACCGAGGCGGTCGCTTCGCGTCGCGGAACCATCCGCGGTGCTCGTTCATGCGCGTGATCTGATCGTCGGGCGCGTGACGCTGGCAGGTCGCGCGCTCGGGCGAGCCGTCCTTGGCTCCCCAGCGAACCTCGACGCAGTCGTTCGGGTTGTAGGCCATCTCGAGCTCGGTCTTGCGCGCGAGCAGATCGGCGACGGTGATCTTGAACGGCGACCCGTCGCTGCGCCTGTACTCGATCGCGCGCTCGCCGATGCGCTGCTTGTGCAGCGCCAGCACCTCGGCGCGCACCTCCTCGGGCTTGCGCCCACCCAGCACATACAGCTCCGGATGGTGGACGATCCGATCGGCGAGCCCGGTGAGCACGTTCATCGCGATGATGAGCCGCATGTCGCGCGACGGCGTCGCGTAGTCCTCCCACGCGCCGGTGGTCTCGAAGATCTTCGCGCCATCGGGCATCGCCACGACCGCGTTCTTGGTCTCGCGCATGAACTTCTCGCCGTTGTCGACCGACCCGACGCGCACCTTCATCTGCTCGACGAGCGCGTCCAGCGTCTCGCCGTACGCCGCGGTGGCGTCGAGGCCCGACGGGTTGATCAGCTTGCCCATGCGCGCGTAGAACTCGTCGCCGCTGAGCTTGCCCTCCTCGTCGGAGAACGGCGCATGGCCGGAGTCGCCGGCGCCGCCGATCGCCTTGTTGGACAGCGCCTGCAGCGGACCGCCGCCGGCGCCCGCGACCACCGGACGAAACGCCTTCCAGCCCGGACCGGCGCTCTTGGTGTCGTTGGTGAACAGGAACGTCCCCTCCCAGAAGCGCTTGCGGCCGATCGACGTGTCGGGCTGCCCGTCGACCGCCAGCAGCAGGCCGCCCTGCTTCGGCGTCTGGTCGATCCACTTCACGATCATCATCACGTGGCCGTAGGGATCGGCGTAGATCACGCCCGGGCGCAGCACCGTTCGTTCCAGCTTCACCGGGTAGTAGTCGGTGCTGTCGTCGTCGAGCGCGGTGCGCGCGCTGCCCGACTGGACGTGGTTGGTCACCTGGCGGAAGAAGCTCTTCACGCGCGCCAGCGTGTCCTTGCCGCTGACCGTGACCGATTCGTTGGTCGCCATGTCGCCGCAGCGAGGCGGCCGCGCGTCGGTGCCGCGATCGCAGTCGCGGAACCCGAACGGCAGGCCGATCTTCCACGAGAAGTACGCGCGCAGGAAGTACGGCAGGTCGGCGCAGTCGGGCGTGGCGGGGATCGCGCTCTTGTTGGTCGGATCGTCCTCGCGCAGGCCGAGGTGGTCGTAGAGGAAATTGCGCCCGGGATCGCGCAGCGCCTGGTGCAGCGGCCGGAAGTCGACCGACTTGTCGGGCGGCGCATCGAACAGCCGCTCGACGAACGCCGAGTAGAGATTCTCCGTCGTGCGATCCCACGCCAGGTGCGCGGTCCACACGCCCTTGCCGTCGGTCTTCGCGAGCGGCGCCGCGTGCGCACCGTGCGACGAGCCGACGTGGATGTTGCGGCAGCCGACGACCTTGCCGGTCTGCACCACCTCGACGCGGTAGTTGCCCGACGCGGCCTTGTCGATGTCGCCTTCCAGGCTGAACGGCGGCCCGCCGCGCCGGACGATCGTCGGCGCCGCCGCGCCGCCGGGCGCGGACGATCTTGAGCTCGGCGTCGCGCGCCGACTCCGACACCGCGAGGATGCGCAGCGCGCTCCCCGGCTGCGGCTCCTGCGGCGACCACCAGATCACCGCGACGTCGCCCGCGGTGCACTTGCCGCCGCTGCCCGCGTCGGCCTTGGCCGGCGCGCCGGCTTTATGCGCAGCCAGCTGCGGAGCTCGATGCGAGCAAGAGAACAAATGACGCGGTGCCGGCCAACAATGACGAGGAGGAGAGCCGGGGGCTTCATTCGCCCCGAGAATATCGTCTGCTTCCGAACCCTCAAAGGATTCCGATTGAAACTCCAGGACGCCAGGACGCCAGGAATTCTCTGGGGTCTCCTGGCGTTCCTGGCGTCTGTTCTTTCTTCCCGCTCGGAACGTCAGGCGTTCGCGGGCGCGAGCAGCGGAAAGGCGATGCTCGCGCGCGCGCCGCCCTCGGCCCGGTTGGTGAGCGTGAGCATCCCGTGGTGCGCGTCGGCGATCCGGCGCACCAGCACCAGGCCCAGGCCCAGCGAGCCCTCGGCGCGCGGCGCGGTCTTGTCGTCGGCGGGAAAGCCGGGCCCGCTGTCCTCGACGTCGAACACCACGAATCCGCCGCGCGCGCCGATCCGCACCGCGGTCGCGCCGTCCGGCGTGCCGGCGGGCGTTGTCGAGCAGGTTGGCGAGCGCGCGCGCCACCAGCGTGGCGTCGGCCTCGAAGCCGAGCGCGCCCTCGGACTCGGGCGCGACCACGAGCAAGCCCGCGGGCAGCCCCGCGCGCTCGAGCGCCCGGCGCGCCGCCTCCGCCCCGTCGAGCGGCCGCGGCGACAGCGCCGCGAAGTCGAGGCGCGCGCTGGCCAGCAGCTCACCGACCAGCGTGTCGATCTCGATCACCTCGCGCTCGAGCTCGTCGAGCGTCGCCGGCTTGACCCCGCTCTGGCGGCCGATCTCCAGCAGCAAGCGGATGCGCGCCAGCGGCGTGCGGATCTCGTGCGACACGCCGGCCAGCAGCTCGCGCTGGTCGTTGATCTGCTTCTCGATCCGCGCCGCCATGTCGTTGATCGCGCGCGAGAGCACGGCGGTCTCGCCGTGCCAGGGCGTGACCGTCGCGCGCGCGCGCAAGCCGCCCGGCGCCGATCTCCTGCGCGACGTAGACCAGCTCCGACAGCGGGCGCGCGATCCGACGCGCGATCTTGCCCGCAATCATCCAGATCACGACCGTCACGAAGAAGAACCCGAGGAAGCGGCTCGGGCGCCCGCCGAACACGCGATGGACCAGCATCATGATCCCGGCGGTGAAGAAGATCGAGGCGCCGAACCACATGAAGATCCGGCGGTGCATGTGCGCGCCGATGTAGTGGCGCACGTTGAGCGGGTGGCGCAGCAGGTGGTCGAGCCAGTGGCGATGAAAATGCTCCGCGTGCATCCGAAAGTGCTCGAGGCGGGATGCGTGCCGCGCCTCCCGGACCTTCTGGCGCGCCGTCCGTCGCGCCTCGCGCAGCTGCGCGCGCGCCTCCGCGCGGATCTCGCGCCAGGGGCGAGTCATCGATCTCCGTCCTTGGCCAGCACGTAGCCGACGCCGCGCACGGTCTTGATGATGCGCGGCGCGCGCGGGTCGTCGCCGAGCTTGCGGCGCAGGTGCGACACGTGCACGTCGACCGTGCGATCGCCGACCGTGACGTCGTCGCGCCCGGCCTGCGCCAGCAGCGTGTCGCGCGGCACGACGCGCCCGGGCCGCCGCGCCAGCGTGAGCAGGATGTCGAACTCGATGCCGGTCAGCTCGACCGCCGCGCCGGCGACGCGCACGTCGCGCGCCGACACGTCGATGACGATGTCGCGCACCGCCAGCGTCGGCGCCGCCGCCTCGGGCGACGTGCGCCGCAGCACCGCGCGCAGCCGGGCCAGGAGCTCGCGCGGCGAGAACGGCTTCGGCACGTAGTCGTCGGCGCCCAGCTCCAGCCCGACGACCCGGTCGGTCTCGTCGCCCTTCGCGGTCAGCATGATGACGGGCACCTGGCTCTTCTGGCGAATTCGCTTGCAGACCTCGAGCCCGTCGATGCCCGGCATCATGACGTCGAGCAGGACCGCGTCGAAGACGCCGCCTTCGAGCGCCGCCAGCCCCTGGCGACCGTCGGCGGCGTGGACCAGGGCCACGCCGTTCGGTTCCAGAAAGCTGGCGAGCAGCTCGAAAAGCCGCGTATCGTCGTCGATGCAGAGGACGCGCAGGGACACTCCCTCCGACTTTACCAGCCCCAGCCGCTGCGATCGAAGCCACGGCGAAACCTCGACCGGAAGAGGCGGCCAAAAAAGCGCGGCCCCGACTCGATGATGTCGGCCAGACGCGCGCGCTGCTTCTCGTCGAGCGCGTCATGGACCTTGGCGCCCAGGCCCACGAATGCGCGCCGCAGCCCCTCGATCGCCGTGTCATGGCGCGCGTAGAGCTCGCCGAGCGCGACCTCGTCGAACGTCGGCTTGCGGAACGCCCCCGCGATGTCGCCGCGCGACTTGCGCAGCTCGCCGCGGAACTTGGCCGCCTCGGCCTGGAACTCCTCGGCCGCGGCGACGATGACCCGCTCCTGCGCCGGAGTCGCCTCCAGCTGGTCGAGCACGCTGCGCATCACGATGCGCCGGCCGAAGCCGCGCGGCCCGTCGGGCGCCCCGGGACCGAACCCGTCGCCGAGGTCGTTGTCGTTGCCGAGCTCCGCGCCGGGTCCGTCGTCGAAGCCCGGGTACCCGAAGCGGTTGGTGTCCCCAGTGGTGGTGGCCCCATCCGCCGTGGTGGCGGTGCCACCGTCGCCGGTGCCAGCCACCACACCCATGCCACCGGTGGCGGTGCGCCATCCTCAACAGGCCGATGACGCCCACCGTTGCCAATACGCATCCAATCATGACTCGATCCCCTTTCTTGGTCTCTGCGAACGCCGGGGTTCATCCCCGGCACCCCCAAAGAATGGGATCCGCCTGTTAAGGCGATGTCGGACGCGCTGTTAAGAAGAGTTAAGGGTGCCCGGCCGGGGGGTGACCCGGGGGCATGGCCGGCGGCGGCGGGGTCGACGACACCGGCTTGGGCGTCGTGATCTCGAGCAGCTCGACCTCGAAGATCAGCGTCGCGCCACCCGGGATCGTCGGCGGGCGGCCGTTGTCGCCGTAGGCCACGTCCGACGGGCAGGTCAGCTTCGCCTTCTCGCCCACCTTCATCTTCTGCAGCCCTCGGTCCAGCACTTGATGACGCCGGCCAGCGGGAACGTCGCCGGCTCGTTGCGCTTGACCGAGCTGTCGAAGACCGTGCCGTCGGTGAGCGTGCCAGTGTAGTGCACCTTGACCTGGTCGGACGCCAGCGGGCTCGCGCCGGTGCCCGGCTTGATGGTGCGGATCACCATGCCCGAGGGGAGCTTCATCGCGCCTGGCTCGCGCGACGCCTCGTCGACGAGGGTCTTCGCCTTGTCCTTCTCGGCCTTGGCGGTGGCGGTCGAGCGCGTCCGCGCGAGCGCGTCCAGCTTGGGCCCGTACGTCTCGAGCTCGACGGCCGGCTTCTTCTTGCTGATCGAGTCGCTGAGACCGGCCTTGACCAGCTCGAGCTCCTCGGGCGACAGATTGAAGACGCCGATGTTGCGCCCCATCATCAGGCCGAGCGCGTAGATCGTTTTCTGCTCCTCGGTCTTGGGCTCGGGTGCGGCCTTTGCGCGCAGACAGCCAGCGGCGAGAAACAGTGTGGTCGCCAGCAGCGTGCAGAGCGCGGTCGAGACGTGTTTTGGTAAATTCATGGGCCCCTGTTAACACACCGCCGTCCGGCTGGCCAGCCAGGGGGCGCGCACCGGGGAGGGTGACCAGGAACGGCGACGGTGGGGGACATGAGGACGGCTTCGATCTCTCCGTTGAGGGGCGCGAGAGGCGTGGGGGACCTTGGGGGTGGGGTGTTCCTCTTGCGGGGGACGCGGCCCTCACGCCGCCGGTCGCGCCGGCAACCCCGACCCGGCCGGAGAGCCGGGGACTTCGAGCGAGAGCCCGAGCGAAGCGAGGTCCGGCCGGCGGCACGGGGGCCGCTCCCTCGGCGCTGGCGACCTGGCCGCGGACGGCAGGAGCGCGCCTCGGAGCCCCCGCAAGAGGAACACCCCAACCCAAGGTCCCCCACGCCTCTCGCGCCGGTGACAAGCTACGTTTCACTGCGCCTGAGGGCGTTCGTATTTTTAGATTGAGCTATCGGACGAGCGTCGAGCGGTCGTGAACGGAGACCCTTCGCTACGTGACTGTCGCGTCGAGCGCGATCGTGGGCCTTCGCTACGTGACTGTCGCGTCGAGCGCGATCGTGGGCCTTCGCTACGTGAACGCGGCCCACTGGGCGAAGATGCCGTGTACTTAGCGAAGTAGTCGCGTGGGCGACGCTGGAATGCGCGTCCGTGTACCTTCAATTAAAAAATACGAACGTCCCCAGGCGCAGTAAACGTAGCCTGTCGCCGGCGCGAGAGGCGTGGGGGTTGGGGTGTTCCTCTTGCGGGGGCTCCGAGGCGCGCTCCTGCCGTCCGCGGCCAGGTCGCCAGCGCCGAGGGAGCGGCCCCCGTGCCGCCGGCACGGACCTCGCTTCGCTCGGGCTCTCGCTCGAGTCCCCGGCTCTCCGGCCGGGTCGGGGTTGCCGGTGCGACCGGCGGCGTGAGGGCCGCGTCCCCCGCAAGAGGAACACCCCAACCCCCACGCCTCTCGCGCCCCTCAACGAAGAGATCGAAGCCGTCCTCACGTCCGCCACCGTCGCCGTTCCTGGTTACCCTCCCCGGTGCGGCCCCGAACGGATTACTGCGCGGCGGTGATGACGATCGGCCGCGAGCCCGCCGGATCGGAGCGGCTCGCCAGCCACAGCTCGATGTCGGCGAGCTCGCGCTGGGTCGCCGGCGTCGGCGGGTTGGCCCGGAACTCGTCGCGCGCGCGCTCGACCAGCGCCAGTGCGCGCGCCCGATCCTGCCCCGAGCCCCACAGCGCGCGGCCGAGCGCGAAGTGCACCTCGCCGATGCGGCTCGGGCTGTTCTCCTTCGCCTCGCGGATGCGCGCCGCGCGCTCCAGGCTCGGCAGCGCCTCGCGGTACTGGCCGAGGCCCACGTGGCTCGCGCCCAGCGCCAGCAGCGGATAGGTCACGTAGAGCCCTTCGGGATCGGTCTCGCGCTCCAGCACCGCGAGCGCGTGCCCCGCCGGCTCGAGCGCCTCGGCGAAGCGGCCGAGGCGATTCAAGAAGCTCGGCGTAGTTCGCGAGCGGGATCGCCGACCTTCGGATGATCGCGCCCCAGCGTCGCCTCCATGATCTTCACGGCGCGCTCCAGGTACGACGCCGCGCGCACCGTCTCGCCCAGCTCGTCGAGGTAGATCGCCACGTTGACGCAGCGAGATGCCGACGTCGGGATCGTTCGGTCCCGAGCGCCTTCTCCTTGGCTTCGATGGCGCGGTGGATATCCTCGACCGCGTCGCGCAGTCGGCCCTGCGTGCGCGCGCATCGCCCCGCGATTGTTGAAGAGCCAGCCGCGAATCAGGTCGTGCCCGCCCATGCGCGCCAGCACCGTCTCGGCGTGCCGGCTCCAGATCTCGCCGGCGTCGAAGCGCGACTGCGCGTGTCCGGTCGCGAAGACCAGCGTCGCTGCTGCCTCGGCGGCGACCTCGTCGTGGCGGCACAGCTCGGCGGTCCAGACCGCGTCCTCGAGCGCGCGGATCCCGCTGTCGAAGTCCGACACATCGAGATGCATCATGCCCCGACATCAGCAGCACCTCGGCCAGCAGCGGCGGATACGCGAGCGGGCGGGCCTCGGCCTCGAGCGCCGCGATCGCCTTGATACCGTCGGCGACGCGGCCGACGCGCGCGAGCGCGCGGATCTCCGACAGGCGCCCGCGCATGTTGTCGACCACGACCCAGGTCGCCGGGATTCTCGGGCGGGCGCACGATCGCGCGCAGCAGATTGACGTCGGAGCAGCGCTCGAGCGTGCCGAGCGCCGTCGCCGCGTTGACGCCGTTCTCGACGATGTCGGCGGTCGCCTGGCGCAGCTCGCGGCACAGCGCGCGCAGATCGCGCAGCGCCTCGCCCAGCGCAGACATGCGCAGGTCGAGCACCTCGGTCGACTGCTCGCCGCGCAGGTGCGTCGCCTCGCAGGCGTCGACGTAGACGTCGGTCCAGCGGCGCGCGAACCGATCGAGCACGCGGCTGGTCGCCTCGAACGCCGTCGCCGCGTACGGCTTGCCCGTGGCCAGGAAGGCGCGGCGGATCTCCGCCTTGGCTTCGGTGTCGGCGCTCGAGCCGCCCGCCGTCCGATCGACCTCGGGCGCCTCCCAGATGCCGGCCAGCTTGGCGGCCGCGCCCTCGGCGAAGCGCCGCGTGCCGGCGAGCGCGGCGTCCGAGCGTAGCTCGGCCAGCAGCGCCGCCATCGTCGGAAAGCGATCGTCGGGCTCGACGTTCATGCCGCGCAGGAGCGCCTGGCGGATCCGGCGCGGCACGCGCGTGCCCGCTGGCTCGGGGCGCACGCGGCCGGCGATGACGTTGCTGGTCAGCTCGACGAGGTTGGCGCCCGAGAACGGGCGCTCGCCGTAGAGCGCCTCGTAAAGCGCGACGCAGAAGCTGAACTGATCGGTGCGCGCGTCGGCCGGCGTCACCGCGAAACTGCTCGGGCGACATGTAGGCCGGGGTGCCGATGAGGGCGCCCACCTGGGTCAGGTTCCAGTCGGCGGGGACCGGCCGATGTCGCCGGCGTTGTTGGCTGCCTCGACGGGCCCCTCGATCACGTACGTGGCGAAGGGGTCGTACGCCTTGCCGTTGGCGCTGGCGATGCTGGCCAGCAAGCGCGGGGGAATGCTCGACGGCTCGCCCTCGGGCTTGTCGCGATCGATCGCCAGTCGGACCAGACCGAAGTCCATGACGCGCGCCTGCCCGTCGGCGCTGACCATGACGTTCTCGGGCTTGAAGTCGCGGTGGACCAGCTCCTTTTCGTGCGCGGCAGCCAGTCCCCGCCCCGCGCCCGAGAAGACCTCGAGGATCTCGGCCACAGTGCGCGGCTGCGCCTGCAGCCAGTAGCCCAGCGTGTGGCCGGCGATGAACTCCATGGCGATGAAGACCCGGCCCTCGAAGGTGCCGACGTCGTACACCACCACCACGTTGGGGTGCGAGACCTTGGCGATCGCCTGCGCCTCGCGGATCAGGCGCGCGCGCCCCGCGTCGGTGGGGTCGGCGTCGCTACCCTGGGCGCGCAGCAGCTTGATGGCGATCTTGCGATCCAGCTCGGGATCATGCGCCGCGTAGACCTCGCCCATGGCGCCCCGTCCCACGAGCCCCAGGACGATGAAACGATCGACCTCCGTCCCGCGCGCGAGCGATGCCGCGGCGGGCGCATCCTTCTCCATATTTCCGGACGGACACACGAGGGGGACCAGTCATCCCATCGGCGGCTGGCGCACCATTGTTGAGTGCCCACCGACGGACCCTGATCTGTTGCGCTCCCGACAACCCGAATCCAATCCGGAGCAACGAAAATGGCGGCGCATCCCGGCTATCCCACCCTGATTTCAACGGCCCATTCTATTTTTGTAACTAAGCACACCGTTTGCAAACCAATAGAGCCATGCACGTCAATCTGCGCCGCGCCGCTCTGTTCTTGGGTCAACTCACCGCCGCGACGACGTTGCTGGGATGCCAGGAGCCGATGGATGACGGTACGGGCCAGGACGAATCCGCTGTTGCCACCATGAACGGACTGTCCGCGATCAACGGGCTCAGCCTGCACAACGGGCTCAGCCTGCACAACGGGCTCAGCCTGCACAACGGGCTGGTGTCGACCCTCGCGGGGTTGAGCTCGACCGAAGGTTTCATGACGACCGCCGATGGCCGCACCACCATCGGCTACATCGCGCGCTGCGCGCTGAAGCCGGGCACAGTCGATCACCAAGCAGGACCAGAACGGCGTCAGCTACACCTTCCAGGGCTCGCTCGGTTTCGCGCCGCAGTGGGCGACCGGCGAGTGCGACACCAACTGTCAGGAGTACATCTCGGCGTGCCTCATGGCGCACGTGAACACCGCGGGCGTCCACGTACCGCTGTTCATGGTGTCGACGGGCGTTCTCGGCGGCCCCTCCGGAACCGGGCTGCCCATCGCCGCCGACGCAGGGACCGTCAACGCGCCGAGCGTCGGCTGGTCTCTCAGCGCCGATTACCCGAACCAGGAAGGCTCGTTCTTCGGCAACCTCTTCGTCCTCGGCGCGCACGGCTACGACTCGACGTCGGTGGCGGCGTTCTACTGCGACGGCAAGGCCTACGACGTCGCGACCGTGCCCGGCCGCATCGGCGCGAACCAGGTCGGCGCTCCCTACAAGAACCCGTACCTCGCCGGCCCCTACGCCACGGGCGCGACCGGCTACTGCTCGGACATCTGCACGGCGGCCGACTATCCCTACGGCGACAGCGGCTACAAGGCTTGCAGCGGCTGGAACAACGTCGTCACCACCTATCGCCAGCCGGCCACCGGCGGCAACGTCGCCGTCACGACGTCGACGCTGACTACCTCGATCAACCAGTACTTCAAGACCTCGTTCGGCTACTGCGCGAACATCAGCGTGACCAACAAGACCTCGGCGGTCGTGCCGTCGTGGACCGTGGTCTACGACACCGGCACGGCGAACCAGTACTTCCACTGGTTCGACAGCAGCAACACCGCGGTCGGCAGCGTCCACACCGCGAAGGCCAGCAGCGCCCTGCTGACCATCCCGCCGGGCGGCACGCGCTGGTTCGGCTACTGCGCGATGTACACGAAGGGCGTGGTCGCCCCGGTGGTGAAGTCGGTCAGCGCTCCGTAACGGCCGACCGAAGCCACGCAAAAGCCCCGGCAGCGGCCAACGCCGCGCCGGGGTTTTCGCGTTTCGGAGGTTTGGAACCCTTCTGAGGGTTCCAAGGAAAAAGAAAAACCCCGGCTGCAGCCACGCTGCGCCGGGGTTGTTCACTGTCTGATGCGAAAGCGAGCGCTACTTCTTCTGCGCCGCCATCAGCTTCTGGAAGTCGGCCTTCGCGTTCGGGGTGAGCGCGAAGCTCTCCAGATCCTTGTGGCAGCCCTCGCAGGTGAACTTCTGACCGTTGGCCGCAGCGGTCTTGACCGCCCCCTTCATGAGCTTCTTGGCCTCGGCGACGGCCGCCCTTGGCACAGGCCTGGGCGACGGGCGAATCGCCCGACGTCGCGACGGTGCACTTGTCGTCGCCGGCCGAAGCCGCGCGAGCAACTACGAGGGAGAGGGCCAGCGAGAGGCCCAGAGTGAGCTTGGTGAGAGAAACGCGCGTCATCTGATCTCCTTTGGTTTCACTTCTTCTGACTCATGACGAATTTCGCCATCGTCTCGATTTCCTGAGGCGATAGCCTGCCGGCAGAACTTTGGCATCTTGTTCTTGGCGCCGAACAGCGTCGGCTGCGACGCGTCGGTGATGACGCTCATAACATAAGACAGCGAGCCGCGCCCCTTCAGGTTCGGACCGGTGTTGCTGGTGGTCCCGTCGATCTCGTGGCACGAATCGCAGTCCTTGGTCCCGAAGAGCGCCTTGCCCTGCTCCGCGAGCTTCGCGTCGGCATCCGCCGCGCCGCTCTGGCTGTATACGAACTCGGTCAAGGCCTTCATCTCCTCTGGTGTTCCTTCGACGGGCCTCATGCCCTTTTCAATCATCGCCGGGCCCATGAAAGTTTTGCCGCTGGGATCGGCGAGGAAGCCCGAGATCCAGGCACGCGAGTTGTAGTCCGCGAAATCCGGGCCTTTCTGGCCGCCGGTGCCGACCAGCGAGTGGCAGCCCTCGCAGCGCTCCACCCAGATCTCCCGGGCGCGGAAGAACGGGTCGTTCTGGAACACCGCGACGCCGCCCTGCGCCGGCACGCCCTGCAGCGCCAGGTGACGCGCCATCTCGGCCTTTTCGACCGCCTCCAGGTGCTGCTTGATCACGTTGGGATCGCCGCGGTCGTGCTTGGTGGCCAGCAACCCGAGCATCACCACCATAGACGCCGCCGAGCGCGCCACCGAGCAGGAACTGCCAGCGCTTGCCGGGATCTCGCGTCGGCGAGCGATCGATGAACGGCAGTCCGACCAGCAGTGCGCCGGCGATACCGGGCAGCACCATGGTTCCGATGACCTCGAGCGGGCCCTCGAAGTACTTGAGCAGCTGGAACAGCGGCAGGAAGTACCACTCCGGGCGCGCCAGGTAGCTCGACGACGGATCGGCGGGCGACTCGAGCTCCGCGCCGTGCGAGCGCACGACCAGGAAAACGATCACGATGAACACCGCCGCGCACGCGGCAGTATCCAGGAACAGCTGATCCGGCCAGAACGGCTGGGTCCTCTTGGTCAGCTCTTCACGCGACGTGTTCCAGCGCGGGGTGACACCGTGGCGGCGGAACAGATAGAGGTGGAAGCCGAGCAGGCCGAGGATCGCCCCCGGCAGCACGTAGGTGTGCAGGGTGAAGAAATGGCTCAAGGTGTAGTTGCCGTAGAGCGACCCGCCCTGCAGCAGCCGCTTGAGCGCCGGACCCACGACCGGAGATGTCCCGATGATGCTGGTCGCGACCTGGGTCGCCCAGTAGCCCTTTTGATCCCAGGGCAAGAGGTAGCCGGTCAGCGAGAACGCCAGCACCAGGCCGAACATCAGCACGCCGACGATCCAGTTCATCTCGCGCGGCGCCTTGTACGCGCCGAAGATCATCACCTGCGCGAGGTGAATGCAGGTCATGACGACCATCGCCGACGCGCCCATGCTGTGCAGGCCGCGGATGAACCAGCCCATGGTCATCTGGTCCTGGAT
Organism: uncultured Pseudomonadota bacterium; assembly: GCA_963711305.1. GTDB lineage: Bacteria > Myxococcota_A > Polyangia > Fen-1088 > Fen-1088 > DASRQZ01. Next base: position 293,320 of record CAVQDT010000004.1, on the reverse strand, counting down.
GAACGCGACCGATGCCCACGCGGTCGTCGATGACGGCGAGTAGAACGACGCCAGCAAGATCCCGGTGAGGAGCTGCAGCGTCAGAATGAACGTCACGACCGAGCCGAAGACGTACCACCAGCGCGCGCCACCCGGCACCGGCTCGTCGATCATCATCTTGATGAGACCGGTGTAGCCGATGCGCGACTCGAGCCACGCGAGAACCTTGTTGCTGTGAGCGGGCCCATGGCCGTGACCGTGCCCCGGAGGCGAGTGACCCGAAGGCGAGTGACCGGAGTGCGATGGGTGACTCATCCGATTGGCTCTTTGTTGGGGATGGAGACGCGAAAGCGTCGATAGTGCACCTTGATGTCATCGCCGCTGGCGACGACGTCGAGCTCGTCCATCCCGCGCGGCGAGGGTCCCTCGATGCACTTGCCGTCCTTGTCGAAGACCGAACCGTGGCAAGGGCAATCAAAGTGCTTGGTGGCGTCGTTCCAATCGATGCCGCAGCCGAGGTGCGGGCAGACCGTGGAGTACGCCTTGATGTCGCCGGCGGTCGACTTGACCAACCAGCAAGCTCCCAGCTTGATGCCGTCGCTCTTGAGCCAGCCGTCATGGGTCTCGCCAATGACGTTGACTCGTTTCGGCTTGTCGACGTCGACCTCGTCTTTCATGGCGACGCGCAGGGGCTCGTCGCCGCCGGTGACGGTTTCTTTCACCAGCGGGTGGGCCAGGAATTTCAGCCCAGGAATGGCGGCAATGGCGCCAATCACTGCGCCTAATCCACCAGTCAACAGTTTGAGAAAAGAGCGACGCTTTTCGGGCGTGTGGTGTTCAGCCATCGGGTGTTGGTCGCGGATATTGCCCCGAGTAACTTCGAGGTGTCAACGTCCGCTGGGCATTTTTTTCGTGGAAGTACGGCGACTTCCCTCGTGTCCGCCCCGACGATTCACAACCCGTAAGTAGCCGTCGACAACGTTCGTGCGACCACACGCGCGCACATCATCAAAAATTTGCGCCCGCATCGGTAATCTCCAATCTGGTGCAACTATTTGCGGCATTGGTTGCCGAAAAATGCGCGCCTGCTTGCGCTTCGAAATGGTCGAGCAAGCGCCGCGCATGCGCCGGGTGGTCGCGCCGCGCCGTGACCGCGAAAGCCTCGGCACGCAACGCTGCCGGCAATCCCATCCCCACGAACCAGGTCGACAAGACCGGATGCAGCGCTGCGCGCTCTTCGCCGTCGAGACGCCCCGTCGTCGGGACGGGGCGGCCGGTTGCGCTGGCCAGCCGGCGCCGCACCGCCATCGCCAGGCGCATCTTGAGCACCGAGAAGAGAAATACCGCGGAACCATTCATGTCGGCGAGCACGTAATCGCGCTCGGCGCACCAGACCGCGTCGAATGTCAGCTCGAGCGCGGCAACTTCGGTATCGGCCAGCGCGCGATCGACGGCGCGAAAGAAGCCGACCTGGCCGAGGTGATGGATGGGCTCCACGAACTTTTCCAAGTGATGCAGATCATGGAGCGCGAAGGAAAGCCCGTCGGGGTGGCGTGGATCGCCGTGCGCGTGCGCCACCTCGTCGCCGAGCAGCGCGACACACCTGCGCCCGGCTGCCTGCCGGCGAAGCACCTCGCGCGGCGACAGCACCTCGAAGACCAGATCCGCGGGGCGCTCGCCGCGCGACCAGGCGAGCAGCGAGTCGGCGACGACCGGTGAGACCCCACGAACGCGACGAGTGGCGAAGACCGCGAGCGCGCTGTCGCCGCTGGCGCCCCGAGCGAGCGCGGGCGGGGGCGCGGCGTCGGGGCGCGCGCCTTCGTCCCAGAGGCGGCCGCGCGCGGCGCGCACGCGCGCAAGCAGGAAGGCGGCGGCGTGCTCGGCGGCGGACATGCGCGGTGCGATCTTGCCCGGACCGCAATGCGACGCAAGCGAGCGATCCAATCCCCTCCTCCGGACCCCTCTCCCTAACCCTCTCCCCGCAGCCGGGGCGAGGGGACAGGACCCTTTCGGTCCCCTCGCCCGAGGGGACAGGAAGGGTCTCACTCGCGCGGCGCAGAGATCGTGTACGCCTCGATCTGACCCGGCCCTTCGTTGAACGAGAACGGGCACGCGGCCCAGGACTCGCTCACAAACCGGGGCACGAGCGTCGCCGGCGGGAGCGCGGGGCCACCGCCGCGATCACCGTCGGTACCTCCGTCGGCGGTCTCACCACCAGCGCCGGGATCCTCCGGCTCGGCGTCGATGACCGGCCCGGCGATCGCGCCGCCCGAGCCTTCGTACTCACCAACCCCACCGCCGATCGCGACCGATCGCCGGCAACCACAGGCAGCGGCGGCGACCAGCACCAGCGCCGCGCCCCACCCTGCTCATTGCGTCCTGCTCGGCGGCGACTCCCTCAGGTAGCGCGCGTGAAGATCTGCCGCTGCGACGCCTGGTAGGCGCTGGCCCGCACCCGTTCGCGCACGTCGCGCGGATCGCGAATGCCGATCAGCACCAGGCGCGGGCGGCTGTGGTCCGACGAAACGATGTCCAGGCGGCCGATGCCGAGCAGGCGCTCCATGGGCGACTGCTCGAGCGTGACGTCCTGGAGCGTGCGCAGGTCGATGTCGTCGACGCGCTTCGAGAACAGTCCGCTCTCGACGGTGAGGCGCTGGTTGGTCAGGCGATAGCGCATGCCGCGCAGCCGCGCGTAGGCCAGCGCGACGCGCGCGAGGCGGCTCAACGAGAACAGGACCACCGCGACCACGACCACGAGCGTGATCGTCGATCGCTGCTCGGCGATCGCGCCGCGCAACTCGTGCCGTGCCCCGCCCACCCAGTGCAGGACCTGTGGAAGCAACCAGAAAACCAGCGGCGGCACCACCACCGCCCAGAACGCGGCCGGCAGCTCGCGCACCAGCAGGCGCGGCGATGCTCCCCCCTCCCAGGCGACCTCCTCCGCGCCGCCCGGCGACGATGACCACGCCATCGGTGCGGCGGCCGACGCGGCCCCGGTGATGGACGGGAGCGCGAAGCCGCAGTGGGGACAGGTGGCCGCGCGATCCGAGACCGACTGCTTGCACTCCGGACAGGGAATGATGGCCATGATGAGCGCTCATCATCGTACCGGACGACCGGGTCTTCGGGGTGCCATAATCCGCGCCTCATGTCCTACGACGATTCCGCGGTCGCGCTGAGCGCGCTCGATCACGTCAACATCCGCACCGAACGCGTCGACGCGCTCGCGGCGTTCTACGCCGAGATCCTGGGCCTCGAGCGCGGGCCGCGCCCCCCGTTCGCGTTCGGCGGCGCCTGGCTCTATTGCCGCGACCGGGCCGTCGTGCACTTGGTCGAGGTCGAGCCCGGCGGTACCGGGCCGCAGCCGAGCGCGGCCGATCCCATGGAGCTCCGTCTCTCGCACTTCGCGTTTCGCGCCACCGGCCTGCGCGCATTCCTCGCGCGGCTCACGCAGGCCGGCATCGCGCACGCGGTCGGCCGCCTGCCGGGCGCGCCGATCACCCAGGTCAACCTGCGGGATCTGGATGGAAATGCACTGCATGTCGACTTCACCAACGAGAGCGTCTAGCTAAGAAAAAACGCGCCCCCGAAAAAGCGGGGGCGCGCTTATCTACTTCACTGAAGTGGGTCTAGCTCAGCGGCAGGTGGGACCACCGCCGACGCCCGCGTCGGCCGCCAGGCACATCAGGCCCGTGGTGCAGGTACGGTTTGCGATCGCGCCCGCACCGCAGCAGGCCTGGCCCATGGCGCCGCACGCGTTGCAGATCGTCGGCGTGCCCGCGTCGGCGCCGAGGTTGAGCGCGCAGTTGAACCCCATGTTGCAGGTCCCGATCCCGCCACCCGCGCAGCAAGCCTGACCCGCGCCGCCGCACGCTTCACACGTGCGCGTCGCGAGCGCGCCGGCGCCCTGGCACGAGAGGCCGGCGTTGCACGCCGTCGCACCGACAGCCGCGCAGCAAGCCTCGCCCGCGGCACCGCAGCGGTTGCACGTCCCGCCCACGCCAGCCATCGCGCCCACGCACACGCCGCCCGCCTGGCAGATCGCGCCCGCGCAGCAGGCGCCGCCCGGTGCACCACACATCATGCACATGCGCGGCATGCCGCCGCCCGGATTCGCGCAGCCGAGGCCGGCGTTGCAGATGTTGCCGGGACAGCAAACGGTGCCGTTCGCGCCGCACGCCATGCAGGTCTGCGTGGCGACGGGGCCCTGGCACGAGAGTCCCGCGCCACAGCGATTGGCCACACCCAGCCCCACCGCGCAGCAAGTCGCGCCGCTGGCGCCGCACGCACGGCACATCGCCGGCGCGCCCGCCGCGCCCGCGACGCAGATCGCGCCCGCGGCCGTGCAGGTGCCGGGATTCGCGCCAGCACCACCGCAGCATGCCTCGCCGACCGCACCGCAAGGAACGGTGCCGCCGTCACCGCCGTTGCGCTGACACGATCCCGCCATGCAGGTTCCGGCGGTTCCGCCGCCCATGCACAGCGAGCCCGCGCCGATGCACGTGTTGGCCACGCAGCAGCCGCCGCCGTTACAGGAGTTGGTCGCGCAGCAGGCCTGGCCAGGCGCGCCGCAGGTCGGAGCCGGAGCACCGCCGGTGCCGGTCACTGGCGAGCCGCCAGCTCCGGTGACGGTCATGCCGCCGGTGCCGGTCGTCGTCGACCCACCGCCGCCGGTCGTCGTCGAGCCACCGCCGCCGGTCGTCGTCGAGCCGCCGCCGCCGGTCGTCGTCGAGCCGCCGCCGCCGGTCGTCGTCGAGCCGCCGCCGCCGGTCGTCGTCGAGCCACCGCCGCCGGTCGTCGTCGAGCCACCGCCGCCGGTCGTCGTCGACCCCGCAGCGCCGCTGTCAGTGCTGATCGAGCTGCTACCGCAGCCAACCAGACCAACCGAGAGCGCAAAGACTGTCAGCGGCATGAAGACTGCCGCTCGGATCCGCGTACAGGACGAACGAGCGAATCTTCCAGGTCCGTTCATCAGCGGTCTCTCCTTCTCTGTGGTCAAGCGATCGCGTCGCATCGAAGCGAGGCTTCGGGGCAATTCGTGTCCGTGAGGTTTGTGCGCCCGATGCCCACAACCATCACAAGATCTTCGGGGCGGATGAGGATAGTTGCTCGCAAGTGCGTGCGATCACGAGGATTGCGCCCGCTCGCGTGCGGCGAATCACCGCCAGGAACGCGGCCCCGTCGGCTGCGCGCAACGAGGGCGTTCGCTGCATCTAGTTGACGGAACCTCGTCCTCGGTCAATGGTGGGCCGCGTTGACCGGTCTTAGCAGCTTTCAAACCGGTCGTTTCCCCTCGATTGGAAAGGACCCATCCATGAAGAAGAAAACGTTCGCACTGACCGCCACCGTCCTCGCCCTGACCTCCGCGTCATTCGTCGCCGGGCTGGCCGTCGCCAAGGGCGCGGCCAAGCTGCCGGTGCTGAGCCCGCTCGCGGACGCGAAGTGGACGCCGCTGATGAAGGATCCGCTGCCCGCCTTCGCGCCAATCGAGGGTGACGCGATGAAGGGCGCGCACTTCGCCTATCTCAAGCTGCCCGCCGGCTTCACCAGCCCGCCGCACTCGCACAGCTCGGACTACTGGGCGGTTCTGGTGCAGGGCAAGATGACCCACTGGGCGGCCGAGGGCGGCACGCGAGGCCGAGGCGAAGCAGCTCGGCGTCGGCGACCTGACGTACATGCCGGCCAAGCTCGACCACATCTCGAAGTGTTTCCCGGGCGCCGACTGCGTCATGGCGATCTTCCAGAAGGGCAAGTTCGACTTCATCGTGGCCGAAGGAAGCCAAGGCGGACGCGAAGGCGAAGGACGCGAAGCCGGAGCCGCGAAGGCCGAGGCGAAGGAGCCGGCGAAGCCGGCCGCGAAGTAAGTCGCAACCCACAGCTTCGTTCCCGACGAGGGAGGTCGAACCGGATCGCCGGTTGGCCTCCCTCGCGTCGTTTTTGCCAGACGCCGCGAGCGCGATCACGCAAGGTCTTGTCTTCATTTGGCTCACTCCCAATTTGCATTTTCAATTGGGAGGTCAATTCAAATGAGCCAATTTAAAACGAATACCGCGTTCCTGGTTGGTGGATTTGGACTGTTGTTGTTGAGCGTTTTCGCGATCAATTGCGACAGCGTCGAGACCGCGTTCGACTGCGAGCAGGTCTGCACGCGCTACCGCGACTGCTACGACGCGTCTTACAACGTCGACAATTGCCGCAGCAGCTGCCGCTCGCGCGCCGCCAACGATTCCAGCGTCAGGCAGGCGGCCGACACCTGCGAGGCGTGCATCGGCGACAAGTCCTGTCTGTCGGCGACGTTCCAGTGCGGCGGCAGCTGCAGCAACATCGTGCCCTGATCGACTGTCGACAGCAGGTCGAGCTGCCCGCTCCCCTCTCCAGTCTGCGGGCAGGGGAGGACCGGAGATCAGCGTTGCTGGGTCCTCAACGACGCGCGGGCCGGCGCCAGCGCGAGAAGAAGTGGCGCAACCGCGACAAGCGCGGGCGGCGATCGGCGGCGGGCATCGTCACGTGCTCGTCCCAGGGTGAGGCCGGCGCAGCCGACAGCGGGCGCGCGGCGCCAACCAGCGCCGGCAGCGCGCGCCGCTGGCGCGCGAGCTCGATCTGCACCTCGCGCACGAACTCGACGATCTGATCGGTGCGCAACCGCGCCGACACCACGAACTCGTTCAGGTCGCGCGCCATGTCGGCCGCGCAGGCGTAGCGGCGAGCAGGATCGCGCTCGAGCGCCTTCATGACGATCCCGTCGAGCTCGGCCGGCACCTCGGGGCGTCCCAGCGACGGGCGCGGGATCTCCATCTCCAGCACCTTGTGCAGCGTGCCCAGGTTGCTCTCGCTCGCGAACAGGTCCTTGAGCGTCAGCATCTCGTGCAGCACGACGCCGAGCGCGAAGATGTCGACGCGCCCGTCGATCGGATCGCCGCGCAACGCCTCGGGCGCCAGGTAGGCCGCCTTGCCGCGGATCGCGCCGTGCTCGGAGAACGCCGCGCGTGGCGCTGTAGCGCGCGACGCCGAAGTCGAGCAGCTTGAGCGCGCCCGCCGACGTGAGCACGATGTTCGACGGCGTGACGTCGCGATGCACGACGCGCATCGGCTCGCCGTCGCTGCCCTGCAGGCGGTGGACGTAGTCGAGCGCGCGGCAGATCTCGTGCGCGAAGTGAGCCGCGATCACCACCGGCATGAACCGCCCCATGAGTCGCAGCGCCTGCATCGCGCGAAACAGCGACGGACCGTCGGCGTACTCCAGCACCAGGAACAACGTGCCGTCGGCCTCGCCGAAGTCGTAGGCCTGCACGACGTTGGGGTGATTGAGCATGCCCAGGATCTTCGCCTCGGCCACGAACATGCGCACGAACGTCGGATCGGCGCTGCTCGCCGGCAGGATGCGCTTGATGACCACCGTGCGCTCGAAGCCGCCCGGGCCGGTCGACGTCGCCTTGTAGACCTCGGCCATGCCGCCGACGCCCAGCGGCTCGGTCAGCTGATAGCGGCCCACGCGCATCGGCAGCCCGAACGGGCTGAGCTCGCGTTCGATCGCGCAGGTTGGTGGCCGATAGTTTCTTCACGATGACGTCCCAGCCCCCGGCCGTCAGGCGCAGTGCTTCTTGACCTTGGCCAGGAGATCGTCGACCTCCACCGGCTTGGTCATGAACCCGACGACGTCCATGTCGCCGCTAGCGGCGTCCATATGCGCGCCGGCCGACATCAACAGCACGGGGATGCCGGCCAGGTCGACGCTCTCGCGCTGCTTGCGGCGAAAGTCCCAGCCGTTCATCACCGGCATCATCAAATCGAGGAGGATGATGTTGCAGTCGGCCGCGTGCTTGGCCAGCACGCGCAGCGCCTCGGCGCCGTCGCCCGCCTGCAAGTACTGTCGTACTCGGCCCCCTCGAGCACCGCCGTCAGCAACCCGCGCGCGTCGCGGTCGTCGTCGACGACCAGCACCGTCTTGCGCCGCTGCCCGGATCCCCGCGAAGTCGCCCCGTCGGTCATGTCACCGCCACCCTAATCGCAAAGATGTCCGGCCAAACACGTGTGCACTGTAAGCCCGATTCCAGGCGCGGGAAGGGAGCATCAGATGCGCGTCGTTGCGCATTTGACGAGCCGCCCTCCGGACATGCGTCCCGCGTTTCCCCTCGGTGACACTCGTTACCGAATGGAATCGTTTTCTCGGCTGCGAAAATGACCGGCCGGCCCCGAAAGTGGCCATTCTCGGGCGCTTCGTCAGGTGGCACGTACCTTGAACTAGTCGCGCGGCCGAGGAGACCCCGCCATGGAGCCACTCGCGACCGCCGACCCGACGCCAACGCCGCTGCCGCCACCGGAGCAGAGCGCGCGTCCCGGTCACTTCGTGCCCGACATGGTCCTCGACGGGACCTATCGCATCGTCAAGCGGCTGGGCGAGGGGGGGATGGGCGAGGTCTACCTGGCCGCGCACGAACGCCTGCCCGGCTTCTTTGCCGTGAAGGCGTTGCAAACGTCGTTCATCGGACACGCCGAGGCCGTGTCGCGCTTCCGGCGTGAGGCCGAGATCCTGGCCGGCGTGCGCCACCCCAACGTCGTGCAGGTCGTCGACTTCAACGTCACCGCCGACGGGGTCCCCTATCTGGTGATGGAGCTGATCGACGGCCCCGACCTCGAGCGCGAGCTCGCCGAGGGGCGGCGAGCTCGGGCCCGCGGACGCGATGTCGATCGTCCGCCAGATCGCGAGCGCGCTCGATGCAGCGCACGCGGCCGGCGTGGTCCACCGCGATCTCAAGCCGGCCAACATCATCTTGATGCCGGCGGCCGGACAAGCGCCCGTGGTGAAGGTGATCGACTTCGGCATCTCGATCTCGGACTGGTCGCCGCAGATCACCACCGAGAGCCGCGTGATGGGCACGCCCGAGTTCATGTCGCCCGAGCAGGCGCTGGGAAAGCGCGACGACATCGACGCGCGCAGCGACCAATTCGCGCTGGCCGTCCTTGCGCACACGCTGCTCGCCGGGCGCCCGCCGTTCGCGGGTGACAGCCCGCTGGCGACGTTGTCGGCGATCGTTCACGGCGAGCCCGAGCCGCTGGCGCCGCACGTCGCCTGGCCGGCCGACGAGGTGCAGGCGGTGCTGCGCCGGGGGATGGCGCGCGCGCGCGAGGAGCGCTTTCCGTCGGTGCTGGCGTTCGCCGAGGCGCTGGAGTCGGCGCTGTCGGCGGCCGGCGCCCTGATCGAGCCAGCGCGCGCCTGCCCTTCTGCGTCGGTGGTGGCGCCGCCGTCGCAGTCGGACCCGGAGCTGGCGCAGATGCTGGCGGCGCGGCGCACGCCGGGCAGCGGCGCGCACCGCGCACCGAGCGGCCGTTATCGACGCGCCCACGGTACCCGCGCCGAGCACGTCGCTGGAATCGATAGAAAAGACCGAGCCGGTGCTGCGCGTGCGCCGTTCACGGACAGGGTGGCTGTCGCTCCTCGCGCTGCTGATCGCGTGCGGCGCCGGTGCCGCTGCGCTGCGCACGCTGCGGCCGAGTGAATTTCAGCGAGGCGTGACGCTTGCGGCCACCTCATCCAGGAAAGCTGGGCGAAGGCGGCGCCGCTCATCGAGCGGGTGCCGCCGCTCCTGCAACGCGCGCGCGCCGCGCTGCCGTTCTGACCTGCGCCCAGAGCGCACCCGCTGCACCTACCCTCGGCGCGGTTCGCATCGGCGGCCACGAACCGCCGGCGTGCTGACGATCATTGTCATGCGACGTGACGAATTTCGGCGGTGAGGGCGCCTCGCACGGGACGAAACCGCGAGACCGCGCGGCCGGGCGGCGCGGGTGATTGACGGCACAACCGATGCACTAGAGCGCGCGCAGGAGGATCGTTCAAATGTTCAAGTTTGCCCGCAAGCACCGTCAGTCCGGCTTCACGCTCGTCGAGCTGATGATCGTCGTCGCCATCATCGGCATTCTCGCCGCCGTCGCCATCCCTGCTTTCTCGAAGTACGTGAAGCGTTCGCGCACTGCCGAGGCTGTGGGACATCTGAACAAGATGTGGGCCGGGCTCGGTCACCTACTTCGAGACCGACCACTCGGATTCGAGCGGCAACCCGATCGCGAAGCAGTTCCCCGGCAACGCGCCCGACGAGCTCTCGACCGAGTGCGGCTGCCAGGACGTGGGCAAGTGCCCCGGCGGCTCGGCCAAGTTTCAGGACCCGGTTTGGGTGGGCCTGCAGTTCTCGATCCCGGATCCCCACCTCTACATGCCGCACTACACGAGCAAGGGCGTGACCTCGGCCGCGACCTTCGTCGCCTCGGCCACCGGCGATCTCGACTGCAACAAGAAGGTCGCGACCTTCCTGCGCAACGGCGCGATCGACGGCAACGGTGACGTGAGCGGCAGCCGCGCTCCGATCATCACCAACGAGCTCGAGTAACACACCAATTCAGTTAGCTTTGTAGTTGCGCCCCGGTGGGCTTCGGCCTCCCGGGGCGTTTTCGTGCCGTGTTCCGCGACACGAGCGGCGCTGAAGATCTGCTGCGGGCGGTGAGGACGGCGAGCGTCGCGACTCGCAAGGTTTGCCCTCTCCCTAACCCTCCCCCTGCGGACAGGGGGAGGGGACCGGAGGCGCCTCTCGCAAGGTCTGCTCCTGCGCTCGTCCGTTCCGGTCCCCGCCTCTCGCAAGAGCCGTGACGCTCGCCGCGTCCCCGCGACGCCACCGCCCTACCCTGCGGCCGCGATCTTCGGCGCTTGCGGGGCGTGCTTCGTGATCAGCTGCGCGAGCTCGCTCTTGCACGAACCGCAACCGGTGCCGGCCTTGGTCGTCGCGCCCAGCGCGTCGACCGTGGTCGCGCCCGCCTCGATCGCCTCGCGCACGCGCGTGCTGCTGACCTTGTGGCAGTTGCAGACCTGGCGCTCGCGTTCGGCGCCACCCGCGAACGAGCTGCCGCTGCACAGCGCTTCGAGCGGATCCTCCGGCAGGAGATCGCCGCGGTCGAACATCTGCACCAGCGCCGGCGCCGCCTCGGTGTTGCCGACCAGGATCGCGCCGACCAGCGTCCCGCCGCGCACGACCAGCTTGCGGTACGACCCGCGCCGCGTCTCGACGACCTGGATCACCTCGTCGCTGTCCAGCTCCGGCTCGACCCGCCCCATCGACGCGACGTCGACGCCCGCGACCTTGAGCCGCGCGTAGACCTTGGACCCGCGGTAGCGCGCCTGCGGGCCCGCGCCGGTGAGCACGTCGGCCAGCACCGCCACCTGTTCCCACGCCGGCGCGACCAGGCCGTAGGTGCGCCCGCCGTGCTCCGAGCACTCGCCGACCGCGTAGACGCCAGGCGCCTCGGTCGCCAGCGTGTCGTTGACGATGATGCCCTTGTTGATCGGCAGCCCCGACGCGCGCGCGACCTCGACGCGCGGCCGCACGCCGCACGCCAGCACCAGCATGTCGGCGGCCAGCGTCTTGCCGTCGTCGAGCCGCACGCCGTCGACCGCCTCCTCGCCCAGCACCGCCTCGACGGTGCGCGCCGTGCGCACGAAGATCCCGCAGCGCTCGATCTCGCGCTCGAGCATCTCGCCGCCCAGCTCGTCGAGCTGCGCGTTCATCAGCGTCTTGCTCGCGTGGATCACCGTCACGTGCAGGCCGAGATCGCTCAGCACCTTGGCGGCCTCCAACCCAAGCAAGCCGCCGCCCAGCACCACCGCGTTGTCGCCGGCGCGCGCGTAGCGAGCGCATGTTCTGGCAATCGCGCATCGTGCGGTAGACGAAGACCCCGCGCTTCATCGCGCCCTCGCCGCGGCCGTCGTTCATGCCTTCGATCGGCGGCACCAGCGGCTGGCTGCCGGTCGCGATCACCGCCACGTCGTAGCGCTGGCTCGCGCCGTCGCCGAGCTCGACGGTCTTGGCCCCGGTGTCGAGGCGCTTCACCACGCCCTCGACCAGGCGCACGCCGTTCGACGCGTACCAGGCCGGCGTCTTGGTCACGATCGAATCGGGGCTCGCCCCCGCGAGCACCTTGCTGAGCAGAACCCGGTTGTACGAGCCGCCCGGCTCCTCGCTGAAGACCGTGATCTCGTAGCGCGCCGAGGCGTCGCGCTGCACGAGCTCGTCGACCAGACGGCAGGCGGCCATCCCGTTGCCGATGATCGCCAGGCGCTTCTTGCGCACGCTGCGCGACGTTCACGACGACGCCCTGCCCGTCCGCCGCCACCGCCTGCGCGCGCACCGCGCACACCTTGAACTCCGGCATGCGGCTCGTCGGATCGAGCGCCGGCTTGGTGAGGATGTTCGCCGCCATGCGCCCGCCCCAGTGAAACGGCGCGAACAGCGTGTCGGGGCGAATGTCCGGGCTCACCGTCACCGTGAACGTCACCTCGCCGCGCCGGCTCTCGACGCGCAACGCGCCGCCGTCGACCACGCCCAGTCGCGCCGCCAGCCGCGGGTGCACCTGCACGCGCGGCTCGGGCTTGGCGTCGACCAGCGCCGCCACCTGGCGCGTCTGCGCGCCCGAGTTGTAGTGCTCCTTGTACCGCCCGGTCGTGAAGTAGTACGGGTACTGCGCGTCGGGCAGCTCCGCCGCCGGTCGGTGCCGCACCGGCATGAACCGCGCCTTGCCGTCGGGGTGCGCGAACGCGTCCGTGAACATCCGCGGCGTGCCGGCGTGATCCTCGGACGGACACGGCCAGAACACGCCCTGCTCGCGGTCGATGCGCTCGTAGGTGATGCCGCTGTAGTCGGCCTTGGCGCCCGCCGTCGCGCGGCGCAGCTCGTCGAAGACCGCCTCCGGGCCGGCGTAGCGAAAGCGCTCGCCCTCGCCCAGCCGCTCGGCGAGCGCGCAGATGATCTCGATGTCGGTCTTCACGCCGCGCGGGACGGCGCGCACCGCGCCGCCGCAAGATCACCCGTCCCTCGAGGTTGGTCATCGTCCCCTCTTCCTCCGCCCACTGCGCCACCGGCAGGATCACGTCCGCGGTCGCGCTGGTCTCGTTCTCGAACGCGTCGCACACCACCAGCAGCTCCAGCGACGCCAGCCGGCGCGCGATGTGGCGCGCGTCGGGCGACGCGACCGCGACGTTCGAGCCGAACACCAGCAGCGCGCGGATGCCGCCCTCGGGCCCGAGCGCGTCGAGCAGCTCGTACGCGCTCTTGCCCTTGCCCGGCAGCCGCGCGGCATCGATGCCCCACACGCGCGCCAGCGCCGCGCGGTGCTCGGGGTTCTCGATCAGCCGGTAGCCGGGCAGCTGATCGGCCTTCTGTCCCATCTCGCGGCCGCCCTGGCCGTTGCCCTGCCCGGTGATGCAACCGTAGCCGCTCGCCGGCTTGCCGACCTTGCCCAGCGCCAGCATGAGGTTCGTGAACGCCAGCACCGTGTCGACGCCCTTCGACTGCTGCTCGGGGCCGCGGCCCGACAGCAGCATGCTGCTCTCCGCCGCGAGCAGCCGCACCGTGCGCAGCTGCTGCTCGATCGACACGCCGGTCAGCCGCTCGACGTGCGCCGGGTGCACCTCGAGCACCGCGCGCCGCACGTCATCGAAGCCGACCGTGCGCCGCGCGATGTAGTCGTCGTCGCAGAGCCCCTCCTCGATCGCCAGGTGCAAAAGGCCGTTGGCCAGCGCCAGGTCCGAGCCCGGCGTCAGCGGCAGGTGCAGGTGCGCGGCGCGCGCCGTCTCGGTGCGTCGCGGATCGACGACGATCAGGTTGCCGGCCGCGCGCTGCTCGTGCACCCACTGCATGATCGGCGGCATCGTGTCGGCCGAGTTCCCGCCCCACAGCAGCAGCGTCTTGGTGCGCGCGATGTCGCTGACCGGGAACGGCATGCCGCGGTCGATGCCGAACGCCTTGTTCTGGCCGGCCGCCGCCGACGACATGCAGTAGCGGCCGTTGTAGTCGATGTTGGGCGAGCCGCAGCGCGACGCGCACGAACTTGCCCAGCAGGTAAGCCTTCTCGTTGGTGAGCGCGCCGCTGCCGAACGCCGCCAGCGTCGCTGGACCGTGCGCCTCGCGCAGCCGGATGAGCTTGTCGGCGACGAAGTCGAGCGCCGCTTCCCACGACGCCGGCGCCAGCCGCCCGTCGCGCGTGCGCATCAGCGGCGCGGTGAGACGCGCCGGGTGATCCAGGAGATCGCCCGACGTGAACCCCTTGATGCACATCTGGCCGCGGTTGACCGGGAACGCCGGGTCGGGCCGGATGTCGGGCCGCGGCGCGGGCACCGACTCGGCGGCGGTCACCGTGGTGACTGCCATCCCGCATTGAAACGCGCAGTAGGGACAGTGCGTCCGGGTGGTGACGGTGTCGACCACCCGCAAAGGCGGGTACGCGAGAGGCTCGGGACCTGCTGCGCTGGACATCGATTGGGTTGCTTGCGACCTGGATCCATCGTGCCCACTCGATGTTTCGCGCGGGTTTCCTGTCGACGGTGCTTCGGTAAAAGTTATATTTCTCGTCGACGGGGACGCCGCGACGCGCGTCGTGCAACGACTCGCGCGAGATCTCCCCCTCTCCCTAACCCTCCCCCGCAGACCGGGGGGAGGGGATCGGAGGGACGGAGGAGGCCCACCGTCTACCTTCATTTCCGAGAGGGGTCCGCGACACCGCGACGGAAGTGCTAGCATCGCCGCGCGTTGCTCACGCCCGCCCACGTCCGCTCGAATCTGCTGGTCAAGCTCGGTGAACGGAGCGGGCAGACCCACGTGCTGCCGCTGGTGCTGTTCGCGCCCACGTCGCGCTGCAACTCGCGCTGCGTGTCGTGCGACTGGTGGCGCGCCGACGGCGCCGACGACCTGACGCTGGGCGAGATCACCGCGCTCGCCGACGGGCTGCGGCACTACGGCACGCGCACGGTCGTGTTCACCGGCGGCGAGCCGCTGCTGCGCACCGACGTGATGGACATCGCCGACCTCTTCCGCGAGCGCGGCTTCACGCTGCACCTGCTCACGAGCGGCCTGGCGCTGGAAAAGCTCGCGCCCGCGATCGCGGAGCGCTTCGTCGACGTCACCGTGTCGCTCGACGGCCACACGCCCGAGCTCTACCGCGCGATCCGCGGCGTCAACGGCCTGGACGTCGTCAGCGCCGGCGTGCGCCGCCTGCGCGCGCTCGCGCCGTCGCTGGTGATCCGCGCGCGCACCACCGTGCACCGCCACAACTTCCGCGCGCTGCGCGAGATCACCGCCAAGGCGCTCGAGCTGGGCGTCAACCAGATCTCGTTCCTGCCGGCCGACGTCACGTCGGAGTCGTTCAACCGCGCGCGGTCGCTGCCGCTGGCGGACGCAGCGCCGAGCGGCGGCAACAGCGACAAGCCGCCCGGGTTGCTGCTCAACGCCGACGAGACCGACGAGCTGGCCGCGATCGTCGAGTCACTGATCGCGACGCACGCGCGCGACATCAGCGACGGGCGGGTGTTCCCGGGCCCGGCGCGCCTGCGCTATCTGGCGACGTACTACCGCGCGCACCTGGGCCTGGGGCCGTTCCCGCCGGTCGAGTGCAACGCGCCCTGGACCAGCGTGGTCATCGAGGCCAACGGCACGCTGCGCCCGTGCTTCTTCCACGCGCCGGTCGGCAACCTGCGCGAGCGCCCGCTGGACGATCTGCTGAGCGCAGCGATGCCGGCCTTTCGCAAGCGGCTGAGCGTCGCCGAACGACGCCACCTGCCAGCGCTGCGTCTGCATGCTGAAGACGGGGCTGCGCGCGCAGCTGTGGTAGCGAGCGCCGGCGCTCGAGACACGGCGCGCGCCAGCAATCTCTCAGCGCAGCGGGTCCGTCTTCCACTCCAGCGTCGGACAGACCACGCCCGGCCAGTCCTCGGGAAACGTCGAGCCCTGGTTGCCGCCGCCGGCGATCACGCACGTCAGGTACTCGCGCCGCGGCACCAGCACGCGCATGCCGGGGATCTCGAAGCCAACGCGCGATCAGGTACAGCCGCCGGTTGAGCAGGCCGCCCGGCACCACGCACGTCGTGCGGTAGCGCCCGGGCGGCTGCTCGGGCTCGCGCGTCGGCGTGATCCGTCGACGCGAACGCCTGCTCGCCTTCTTGCGTCGTCAGCTGCAGCATGGCGCGCACGCCGCGCACCCGCGCGTGGACCTCGTAGTCGATCTCGACGCGGATCGCCTCTCCGGCGTCGAAGAAGCCGCGCACCTGCCCCACCGAGTCGGTCAGGCGAATCGCGCGCAACGAAAGGTCGGCCGCCGGATCGCGCTCGCTCTCGTCGAACACGATCAGACCCTCGTCGTCGCCGGCGCGCGCCGCGGTCTTGGTCAAGTAGTACGAGATCGCCTCGTCGGTGCGCCCGTCGAACTCCAGGCGGCCGCCGTTGAACACCAGCCCGCGCTTGCACAGCGAGCGCACGGCGCCCAAGTTGTGGCTCACGAACAGCACGGTGCGCCCCTGCTTGGCGACGTCGCCCATCTTGCCCAGGCACTTGCGCTGAAACGCCGCGTCGCCGACTGCCAGCACCTCGTCGACGATCAGGATGTCGGGCTGCAGGTGCGCCGCGACCGCGAACGCCAGCCGCAAGTACATGCCGCTCGAGTACTTCTTGAGCGGCGTTTCGAGAAAAGCCTCGGTCTCGGCGAAGGCGACGATCTCGTCGAAGCGCGCGCTGATGTCGGCACGCTTCATGCCCAGGATCGCGCCGTTGAGGTAGATGTTCTCGCGCCCGGTCAGATCGGGGTGAAAGCCGGTGCCGACCTCGAGCAAGCTGCCCACCGTGCCCTCGATCTCGGCAACGCCCGTTGTCGGCGCGGTGATGCGCGACAGGATCTTCAGCAGCGTCGACTTCCCGGCGCCGTTGTGGCCGATCATGCCGACGACCTCGCCGGCGGCGATCTCGAAGCCGACGTCGCGTAGCGCCCACAGCGTGTCGATCTCCGGGGCTGGCCCGCCCGCGAGCCGCTTGACCATTCCCGCGAGCGAGGCCGCCAGCGTATCGAACCGCAACCGCGACGCGCGGCGCTCCATCCAGTACTGCTTGCCGAGGCCGGCCGCGGTGATGACGGGGGCGCTCATCTCTTCGGTGCGAGCCCGGGTCCGCTCACAGGCGATCGACCAGCGTCTTCTCGACGCGCCGGAAGTAGAAGAGCGACCCGATCAGTGTCACCACGATGACGCCGGCCGACACCAGCAACCCCGGCCCGGGCGCGGGCCCGCCGAGCACGCACCAGCGGACGGCGTCGACGATGCCCGACATCGGGTTGATGCTCAGGAGCGCGCGCTTCCACGGCGTGTGGACCACGCTCGACGGATACAGGACCGGCGTGCAGAAGAGCCAGAACTGGATCGCGAACGGCATCGCGTGGCGCACGTCGCGGTACTGGGCGTTGAGCGCGCACAGCCAGAAGCCGAACGCCAGCGCCGCGAGGAATGCCAGTCCCACCGCCAGCGGCAGCGCCAGGAGCTGGGGCCCCAGATGCACGCCGTACCAGGCCATCATCACCAGCAGCAACACGAACGCCGATCAGGAAATCGATCAGCGACGTGATCACCGCCGCGATCGGCACGACCAGGCGCGGGAAATAGACCTTGGCGATCAGGTGCTGGCTGGCGAGCAGGCTGTTGCCGGCGGCCGTCAGCGAGTTCGCGAACAGGAACCACGGCAGCATGCCGACGTAGTAGAAGAGGGGCGCCGGCGCGCCGTTGGTGGGGATGTTGCCGAAGCGCCCGATCATCGTGAAGATGACCATGGTGGCGAGCGGCTGGATCACCGCCCAGGCGATGCCCAGCACCGTCTGCCGGTAGCGAACCTTGATGTCGCGCGTGGCGAACATCCAGAACAGGTCGCGGTAGTTCCAGATCTCGCGCAGCTCCAGCGGCTGCCAGCCGGTGCGAGGACGCAGGACCAGGCGACGCGTCAACGGACCTCCGCCGCCGTGCCCACGCGCTCCCAGCGGCGCGACGCGCTGGCGCGCTCGATCGCGTCCAGCACCTGGTGGGCGCGCACGCCATCCTCGAAGTTGGGCGTCGGCGAGCGCCCCTCGGCGATACCCTTCATGAAGTCGAGCACGGTGTGAATGAAGGTGTGTTCATAACCGATCAGGTGACCCGGCGGCCACCACGACGCGATGTACGGGTGCTCCTTGTGCGTCGCCAGCACGGTGCGGAAGCCGCTCGTCGGCGCCCTCCTCGACGTACAGCTCCAGCTCATTGAGGCGCTCGAGGTTGAACACGAAGCGCGCCGCGGTCACCGCTGACCTCGATGCGCAGGTGGTTCTTGCGGCCCATGCCGAAGCGCGAGACCTCGAACGAGCCGAGCGCGCCGTTCTCGAAGCGAAAGAGCGCGAGCGCGGCGTCGTCGATGTCGACCGGCTGCGCCGCGGCCGCGCCGGCCGCCGTGCGCTGCCCGATGAACGTCTGCAGCGTGCCGCTGACCTCGGCGATCTCGCCGACCAGGAAGCGCGCGAGATCGATCACGTGCGACCCGAAATCGCCGAGCGCGCCCGAGCCGGCGCGCGCCTTGTCGTGACGCCAGGTGCGCGGCGCGCGCGGGTCGATGCCGCGGTCGTGCAGGTAGACCGCGCGAAAATGGAAGATGCGGCCGATGCGAGTTTCGCTCTGCTCGCCGCCGGTCACCAGATCGTGCGCCAGCGCCAGCGCCGGCACGCGCCGGTAGTTGTGGCAGAGCATGTGGACCACGCCGGCCTTGCGCACGGCGGCCAGCATCTCTTGCGCCTCAGCCAGATTGTTCGCCAGCGGCTTCTCGCACAGCACCGCCTTGCCCGCCGCCGCCGCAGCCAGCGCCACCGGCCGGTGCAGGTCGCCTGGCGTACAGATGTCGACCGCGTCGATGTCGGGGCGGCGCACGGTCTCCTCCCACGACGTCGACGCCTCCTGCCACCCGAGCTTCTCGGCCGCCGCGCGCGTCCGGCCGGCGTCGCGCCCGCAGATGACCTGCATCACCGGCTCGAACGGCGGGTCGAAGAAGTGACCGACCTGGCGCCACGCGTTGCTGTGGGCGCGGCCCATGAACTGGTGACCGATCATGGCGATGCGAAGCGGCTTTTTCATGTGCGGCGTCCTCGAGAGTGGGTGTGATGCTACGGGAATCCATGTTAGAGACAAGCCGGCGATTCACCGTCGGGACCGGTGGTCGCGCGGGTGGCGGAGCTCTACATGCGACGACGAGGCTTCCTCAAACGCTTGGGCGTGGCCGGAACGGCCGTCGCCGCGAACCGCCTGCTCGGCGACGCCCCGAGCGCGCACGCCGCCCGCACCGGCGCCGCCGCCGCGCTGGCACGGCTCAAGCGTTGGCCGGCGACGCTGCAGGCGCGCGTCGCCCGCTACGATGCGAGCCGCCTCATCAAGGAAACGCGCGTCGCGCTCGAGGCGGGCGCGACCGCGCACGCCGAGCTCGACGGCGCGCTCTGGACCTGCGCGCTGCGCGTTCAGCCGGTCAAGAGCCCGGCCAAGGATTCGAAGGATTCAGGCGACGCCGTCGACCTCCTGGTGACGTTCCGCCTGACCAAGGGGACCTGTAGCGGCGCCAACGTCGGCGTCGCGATCGATCTCGGCGGGTGGTCGCGCAGCGACTACCTGCTGCTGCCCGGCGCCGTGTTACGACGGCAACCGACTTCGAATCGCGCCACATCGCCTACCCGCCGCTGCTGACCGAGCCCGCCGACATCGGGCCCAACGTGCCGACGATCATCTCGGACATCCCGCGCCTGGACGTCCGCGGCGGCCCGTCGCGCATCGAGCTGCTCGCCGGCGACGTCACCACGCCGGCGGCCGGCGTCTGGTCGGCGCGCCAGGGCGCTGCGCTGCTGCTGCTCACCGACCAGAGCACGTCCGTTCGGCGACGTCGGCATCACCGTCGAGGAGCGCGACGCCGGCGCGGGCGGTGACGGCACGGCCGACGACGCGGGTGGCGACGACGACGGCCATGCGACGCTGCTCGATCACGGCGCCCGGCGTGCGCGAGTCACGCCGCTACGCGCTCGGCAACACGCGCGCGCCGTCGCACGACCAGGGCGCAGCGTTCACGGCGGGCGCCGAGCTGGTGCTGCGCCTGCGCCTCTACCAGTTCGCCTGTCCCGAGCGGCAGGGCCTGTTCGACCGCTTCGTCGCCGTGCGCAAGGATCTGTCGGGACCGACGCGGCTGCGTCACACGCTGCCGTTCTCCAGCGCCGCGCAGATGCACGAGGAGAAGTACAACCGCGACAACTGGCGTCGACAAGGCGGGCTTCTACTCCACCGGCCTCGTCGGGCACGCGGCTTCGCTCTGGCAGACCGGCTGGGGCGGCGGCCTGGTCGCCACCTACCCGTCTGCTGTTCGGCGCCGATCCGCACACGCGCGAGCGCGTGCTGCGCACGTTCGACTTCGTCTTCGCCAGCGGCGGCCAGGCCAAGTCCGGCTTCTTCCACGCCGCCAGCGACGGGCGGCATCGACCTGGGTCGACGAGGGCGCGGTCGCCGACGCGCGCGCCCGGGCGAGCGCCGCAGCTCTACAAGCACGCGCGCAGCTGGCACCTGGTCCGGCGCAGCGGCGACGTCCTTTATTTCATGCTCAAGCAACTGGCGCTGCTCGAGCGCCAGGACGAGGCCTTCAAGGCCAAGCCGAGCTGGACCGCCGGCTTGCAGGCGTGCGCCGACGCGTTCGTGACGCTGTGGGATCGCTACCGCCAGCTCGGCCAGTTCGTGAACGTCGAGACCGGGCAGCTGATCGTCGGCGGCTCGACCGCGGGCGCGATCGTCCCGGCGGCGCTGGCGCTGGCGGCGCGCGCGTTCAAGAACGACGACTACCAGCGCGTCGCGGTCGCCGCCGCCGAGGCGTACCACCAGCGCGTCGTGCGCTCCGGCGTGACCAACGGCGGCGCGCCCGATGCGCTTCAATGTCCCGACAGCGAGTCGGCCGCCGCGCTGCTGGAATCATGCGTGGTGCTGTTCGAGACCACCGGCGAGCGCGCCTGGATCGACCGCGCCGCCGCCGTCGCGCATCAGCTGGCGACCTGGCAGATCTCGTACGACTTCCGGTTCCCGGCGGCGTCGGCGCTCGCGCAGGCCGACATCCAGACCACGGGCGCGGTCGTCGCCAACGCCCAGAACAAATCGGCGGCGCCGGGCTTCCTGCTCTATTCGGGCGACGCCCTGCTCAAGCTCTACCGCGCCACCGGCAAGACGCTGTATCTGGAGATGCTGCGCGACACCGCGCACAACGTGACTCAGTACCTGAACCGTCAGGACCACCGGCTGCACGCCGCCAGCGAGCTCGGCACGACCTGCGCGCGCATCGACACCAGCGACGCCGCGGGCGCCGTCGGCGACACCACCCCGCTGCTCACCGTCGCCGAGCGAGATCTGCGGCATGCTGACCGCGGCCGAGGTGCCCGGCCTGTACGTGCAGCCCGACACCGGGTTCGTGTTCGCCTTCGATCACGTCGACGCGCGCATCAAGGAGAAGACCCGAAGCCGCCTGGTCGTGACGCTGGCCAACCCCACGCCCTTCGACGCCGCGGTGCGCGTGCTGGCCGAGAACAGCGCCGAGAGCGAGAAGCCCCTCGGCCAGAACGCGCTGTGGGGCGCGCGGGTCGCCGACGGTGCCCGCCGGGGGAACGCTGGATCTGGAGCTGGAGCGCGGGTCGGTTTGAATGGATGCCGGCTGCCTCTCCCTCCAGTCCGCGTGGACGGACGCGCGGGGTCGAGGTCGTCGCGGTGTGCGGGCGTTCACTCCGGCCCCTCACCCTAACCCTCTCCCCCGCAGACGGGGGAGAGGGGATACGAAAGGGGCCGATGGAGGTGTCGGGGCCACCTCGGCCCGTATGACAGCGATGCCTTCGCGCCGAGCGTCAGCGGGGCCGAGCGGTTACGCGCGAGAGGGCTCGAGGTCCCCTCTGCGCCAGCCGAGCGACCGCTCGACGCTCTGCGCGTCTGGTAAAATCGCCGGGTGCGCGATAGCGTGGCCTTGCTCGCGATTCTCGCCCGTGTCCGGCGGCGATTGAGAACGCTGGCCGCGCTCGAGGGGACGGTCGTCGCGGCGGCGGCGGTCGTCGCGACGAGCGCGATCGTCGTCGCGGTGCTGCGCTGGCGCGCGGTGCCGGTGTCGCTGCACGGCTTGCGATGGGAGATCGCGGCGGCGCTGGCGGTCGTCGCGCTGGGCGCGCTCGCGGGCGCGCTGCGCCGGATTCCGCTCGACCGCTGCGCGCGGTTCATCGACCGTGCGCTCGACGGTCGCGGCTCGCGCGCGAGCGACGATCGCGTGCTGTCGGCGCTGGCCTTCACGCGCATCGGCGACGCCGCGACCCGCGACCGCCGCCGACGCCGTTCATGCGCGCCGCGATCGCCGACGCGGTCGCGCGCGCGCAGCACGTCGCGCCCGGCGCCGCCGCACCGCTGCGCCGCCCGCGCGCCACGCCGGCGTTCGCCGCCGCTGCGATCCTCCTCGGCGTGGGCGCGCTGTCACCGATGCCCGCGCGCGGGAGCCGCGCGCCGTCGACATCCCTCGCGAACGCCGCCGCCTCGTCCAAAGACAGCGCCGCCGCGCGCGTGCGCCTGCCCGGCCGCGCGCTCGACCCCGAGCGCGACGAGGTCGCCGCGGCCTTGCGCGCCGCCAGCCGAGCTGCGCGATCCCGAGCTCGCCACGCTCGCGCGCGCGCTCGCGACCACCGTGACCGATCTCTCCAACCGCGGCCTCGATCCGGCCGAGGCGTTCGACCGCCTGAGCGAGCTCCTGCGCCGCGCCGACGAAGCGACCACCGACCTGGCGCAGCTCCCGCGCGCGCTGGACCAGGCCGGCAGCGAGCTGCAATCCAGCGCCGCCACCCGCGACAGCGGCCGCGCGCTCTCGGCCGAGGACGGCGCCGCCACCGAACGCGCGCTCAACGATCTCGCCGCGCGCGCCGCCGACGCCACCGCCGGCGACCGCAACCGGATCGCCACCAGCCTCGACCGCGCGGGCGATCGCGTGGGCGCGATCGACGACGGCCGCGCCGCGAGCTCACAGCCGCCGTCCCCGCCCGCGCCGGGCAGCTGCGCCGACCTCATCGGGCAGCTGCCGCCATGACCGCCGGCGCCGATCCGCAGAACGGCGAAGCCGAAAGCATCAGGAGCCCGGCCACCGGCGTCTCGCGCGCGATCAGCCGCAATCGCCATCCGCGCAATCCGGCCCGGCCGGCGCGCCGCGCGCCCCCAGCGAGCGCCACCTGCAGCGCCTGCAACGCGAGCTCAAGCAGACCGCCTCCGCCTGTCGCACCGATCCCGAGGCCTGCCGCAAGAGACTGGAGCGCCAGGCGCGCGAGCTGCCGCGCATGGAAGACGAAGCGCGCAGCCTGGCCCCGCGCCAGCGCCTGGCCGAGGCGGTGCGCCAGCTGCGCGAGCGGCTGCGGCGCGAGGGCGGCGGCACCGGCGACCGCGCGCGCGAGGAGCGGCGGTTCCTGCGCTCGGCGCGCGGCGAGAAGGGGCGCACCCACGGCACCAAGCCCAGCGACGGCGAAGCGCGCGGCGGCGAGCGCATCCTGGGCGAGAATCCCGACGATGTCGGCGAGGGCGACGACATGGAGAGCGCGGGTGGCGACAGCGACGGCGACGGCGACGGCGCGCCGATCGCCAGCGGCGACAGCGACGGCTCCGAAGGCGCGCCCGGCGACGGCAACCCCGGCCAGGGCTCGCCCGGCCAGGACAGCGCCAACGGCGACGGAATCGGCACCCAGCGCGGCAACGAGCCGCTCGGCGAGCGCGGCTCGATGATCACGCGCGGCCACGCGCGCGAGGCCGCCGTGAAAGACGGCGCCGGCCCGACCCGCTCGCAGGTCATCCAGTCGGCGGCGCAGCGCGGATTCGCGCACACCGGCTACCAGCACGTCTTCACCGACTACCAGGCCGTCGTCGAGGAGTCGCTCGACGGCAGCGCCGTGCCGCCCGGCCGCCGCTACATCGTGCGCCGCTATTTCCAGCTCATCCGCCCGCAGTCCGCGCGCGCCCCGCAATCTCCCGCCCCCAAGAGGTGATCGATGCCCGCCGATACAGCCGCCAAGATCCAGAGCCCGAGCGAAGGCGCCGACGGCGAGATCACCCGCGCGGTGGCGCGCTTCCGCGACGATCTCGGCCGCGTGCGCGCCGCGATCGCGCGCCGGCTCGTCGGCCAGACCGCGATCGTCGACGGCGTGCTCACCGCGCTGCTCGCCGGCGGGCACGTCCTGCTCGAAGGCGTGCCCGGCCTGGGCAAGACGCTGCTGGTGAAGACGCTCGGCGAGGCGCTCGACCTCACCTTCTCGCGCATGCAGTTCACGCCCGACCTGATGCCGGCCGACGTCGTCGGCACCAACATGATCGTCGAGTCGGGCGGCGAGCGCCGCTTCGAGTTCCAGAAGGGCCCGATCTTCGCCAACCTCGTGCTCGCCGACGAGATCAACCGCGCCACGCCCAAGACCCAGTCGGCGCTGCTCGAGGCGATGCAGGAGCAGTCGGTCACCGTGGGCAAGACGACCTATCCGCTGTCGCCGCCGTTCTTCGTGCTCGCGACGCAGAACCCGATCGAGATGGAGGGCACGTATCCGCTGCCCGAGGCGCAGCTCGACCGCTTCTTCTTCAAGCTGCGCGTCGACTTCCCGGCGCGCGACGAGCTGCACGCGATCCTCGACCGCACCACCGGCGTCGAGGAGGGCGCGATCACGGCGGCGCTCGGCCGCGAGCGCATCCTCGAGATGCGCGAGCTCGTGCGCCAGGTGCCGGTGGCGCGCCCGATCCAGGACTACGCCGTGCGCATCATCGAGGCGACGCACCCTGCCCGCTCGCAGCTGCCCGAGGTGAAGCGCGTCGTGCGCTACGGCAGCTCGCCGCGCGGCGCGCAGGCGGTGATCCTGGCCGCCAAGATCCGCGCCGTCTCGACGGGCGGCTCGTGCCGTCGTTCGAGGACGTGCGCCGCTCGGTCGCGCCGGCGCTGCGCCACCGCGTGCTGCTCAACTTCGAGGGCGAGGCCGACGGCATCACCACCGACAAGATCCTCGGCGACGTCCTCGCGCAGCTGCCGGAGCAGGCGTGAGCGCGACCGCCGCCGCCGCCTCGCGCTGCGCGCGCGCCGAGCGCTTCGACGAGCGCTTCCTGCGCAAGCTCGAGTCGCTGGCGATCCTCACGCGCCGCTCGCGCATCTCGTTCGGCCAGATCCGCGCCGAGCGCCGCAGCCGCCGCGTCGGCGCCGGCATCGAGTTCGCCGACCACCGCGACTACGTCCCCGGCGACGACCTGCGCTACCTCGACTGGAACCTCTACGGCCGCATGGAGCGCCTGCTCGTGCGCCTGTTCGAGGAAGACGAAGATCTCTCCATCTACGTGCTCTTCGACGCGAGCGCGTCGATGGGCGCCGGCACGCCGCCCAAGCTCGACCTGGCGATGCAGGTCGGCGCCGCGCTCGGCTACGTCGGGCTCGCCAACCTCGACCGCGTCGTCGCTGCTGCCGCTGGGCGCGCACCTGGATGAAGGCCTGCCGCTCGCGCGCGGCAAGGCCCACATCCTGCCGTGGCTGCGCTTCCTCTCGGGCATCGAGGCGCACGGGCCGCACGTCTCTGACCGAGGCGATGCACGATTTCCTGCGCCGCCACCGCGGGCGGCGCCGCGGCCTGGTGATCCTGATCTCCGACTTCTACGACCCGGCCGGCTACCGCCAGGCGCTGGATCTGCTGCGCTACAACCACTTCGAGACCGTGGTCATCCAGATCAGCGCGCCCGAGGAGATCCGCCCGTCGCTGCGCGGCGACGTCACCATCCGCGACGTCGAGACCGGCGAGGAGCGCGAGCTGACCGTGTCGCCCGGCCTGCTCGAGGACTACCGCCGCCGGCACGCGGCGCTGCTGCGCGGCCTCGAGGGCTACTGCCGCGAGCACGGCATCGCCTGCTTCCCCATCGTCTCGGACGTCCCCTTCGACGAGGTCGTGCTGCGCGTCTTCCGCGCGGGTGGGCTCATCCGCTGACCCAACGGAGAACGGTGGCGACGCGTGGCTGACTTCGGCATCGGCGGCTTCGTCTTCGGCGGCCTGTCCAGCGGCACCGCGCTGGCCGCCGGCGCGGCCGCCGCGCGTGGTGCTGACCGGGCTCTATCTGCTGAAGCTGCGCCGCCGGCGCGTGCTGGTGCCGTTCGCGCCGCTGTGGCTGCCCGCGGGCGGCGAGCGCCGCTCGGAACGGCTCGCGCGCCGGCTGCGGCGCTGGCTGTCGCTGCTGGTGCAGCTGGCCTTCGTCGCGCTGATGCTGCTCGCCGCCGCCGATCCGCAACTCGCGAAGATCGACCGCTCCGGGCGCTCGCTGCTGATCCTGGTCGATCGCTCGGCGTCGATGTCGGCCACCGACGAAGAAGGGACGCGCCTCGGTCGAGCGCGCGCGATCGCGCGCGAGCTGGCGCACGGGCCTCGGCGGCGCCGACCGCGCGATGATCGCGTCGTTTGCCGTCGGGCGTCGCCGCCGAGACCGGCTTCGAGACCGACGCCGCGCGCCTGTCCGCCGCCGTCGATCGCGTCGCGCCCAGCGAGGAGCCCGGCGATCTCGGGCGCGCGCTCGACTTCGCGGGCGCCGTGCTGCGCGGCCGGCCGCGACCGACGCTGATCATCGTCAGCGACGGCGCGTTCGGCGCCGACGAGCTCGCGCGCGCGGCGCCAGCCCGCTGCCCCGCCTGGCCGGCGTCGACGTGCGGTTCGCGCGCGCCGGCAAGCGCGCCGACAACCTGGCCCTGCTGTCGTTCGCGGCGCGGCGCTATCCGGCCGATCCGTCGTCGATCGAAGCGGCGGTCGTGGTGCAGAGCTTCCGCGATCGCGCGAGCGACGTGACGCTGGAGATCACCGCCGGTGCCGACGCGCGCGTCGTCGATCGCGTGCGCCTGCACCTGGCGCCCGCACGAGCGACTGCGGCACGTGCTGCCCGACGTCGCCGCGCCCGACACGCGCCTCACCGCGCGGCTGGTGGACACCGCCGACGATCTCGCCACCGACGATCGCGCCTACGCCGTCGTCCCCGGCATCGCCCGCGCGCGCGTGCTGCGCGATCGGTGAGCCCGACCTGTTTCTCGACGGCGCGCTGCTGAGCCTGGGCGACACCGTCAGCGTGCACCGGCGCGCCGCGCGCGACGTCGAGGCCACGCGCGCGAGCTGGAGCCAGTACGACGCCGTGATCTTCGACGGCGTCGTGCCCTCGCCCGCGCCGACCGGCGGCCACTTCATCTATCTCGACCCGCACGGCCCCGCGAGCCCCTTCGCCGAGCGCGGCGTGCTGCACGATCCGATCATCAGCGACGTGAAGAAAGAGCCACGCGCTGCTGCGCCACCTGAGCCTGGCCGACGTCAACATCGGCGAGGCGCACCGCCTGGCGCTGGCCCCCGGCGACGAGGCCGTCGCGTCGGCGCTGGGCGCGCCGCTGATCCTGACGCGCGCGCGCCCCGAGCTGCGCATCGTCGCGCTGGCGTTCGACATCCGCCGCTCGGATCTGCCGATGCGCGCCGCGTTTCCGCTGCTGCTGTCGAACGCGCTCGGCTGGCTGGGCGCGCCGACCGCGCCCGAGGCCGCGAGCCTGCGCACCGGCCGCAGCCTGCGCGTGGTGTCGCCCGAGGGCGACCGAGTCCGCCGCAATCGATATCCCCATCACCCACCCCGGCTTCTACTGCGTGACCTCCTCGCCCTATCAGGACTCTCCCCCCATCTGCCTCCGGTCCCCTCCCCCCGTCCGCGGGCGGAGGGTTAGGGAGAGGGGCCGGAGCGTTGCGACCGCAGGACCGCCCGACTCTCTGCAGCGATCCGTCAGCCCGCACCCTCGCCGCCAACCTCGCCGACGCGACCGAGTCCGACACCACGCCCGCCAGCAAGCTGACCGTCGCCGGTCACACCCTCGCGCCACCCGACCCGCCCGTCCACCGCCCGCGCCGCCCGATCTGGTGGTGGGCGATCCTCGCCGCCGTCGCGCTGTCTCTCGCCGAGTGGTGGACCTATCACCGCCGGTGGACCGTCTGATGATCGGCGCCGCAACACACGTCCCCTCCGGTCGAGCGCCGCGGCTCGCAAGGTCTGCCCTCTCCCTAACCCTCCCCCGCAGACGGGGGAGGGGACTGGAAGGAAGGAGCGCGCCGTCGTTCCCTTCCGATCCCCTCCCCCGTCCGCGGGGGAGGGTTAGGGAGAGGGCAAGCCTTGCGAGCCGCACCGCGCGCCGCCCCTCTCGCAAGGTCTGCCCTCTCCCTAACCTTCTCCCGCAGACGGGAGAGGGGACCGGAAGGAGGTGGTCCCTCCAATGACCGCCGCCGCCCTCCTCTCCTTCTTCCACCGCCTCCACCTCGCCGCCCCCGCCTGGCTCTGGCTCCTCGCCGTCGCCCCCGCGCTCTTCCTCGTCGCCTTCGCCTCCCTCGGCGACTTCACCCGCGGCGAGCGCATCGCCCAATCCGTCCTCCGCACCCTCGTCCTCGCCGGCCTCGCCCTCGCCCTCGCGCAACCAACCATCCGCCGCGACGCCACCGCCGTCTCTCTCGTCGCGCTCGCCGACGTCTCCGACAGCGTCTCCGACGCCGATCTCGACGCAACCCGCACCCTCATCCGCAAGCTCGAGCAAGCCCCCACCCCCGGCGTCCTCAGCCACCCCATTCCCACCCGCGTCGTCCGCTTCGCCGCCACCCCCGCCGAAGTCGTGTCCGCCGCCCCTCCGACCCCGCCCCCGACCCGACCGCCGCCACCTCTGCCTTCCCCGCCGATGCCATCACCCGCTTCCCCGCCCCCGGCGCCGGCGCCGCCACCGACCTCGCCCTCGCCATCGGCCTCGGCACCGGTCTCTTCGATCCCGCCGGCATCCCCCGCCTCCTCCTGATCTCCGACGGCGAAGCCACCACCGGCGACGCCCTCGCCGCCGCCGAGCGCGCCGCCGCCCGCGGCGTGCGCATCGACGTGCACACCCTGGCCGGCGCGCGCGACCAGGGCGACGTCGCCGTCGAGAGCCTGAGCGCGCCCGACGAGATCCACCCGCACGCGCCCTTCGAGCTGACCGTGCGCCTGCTCTCCGACCGCGCCGGCCAAGCGCGCCTGCGCCTGGAGCGCGACGGCAAGCCCAACCTCCCCGAGGCCGAGCGCACCGTCGCGCTCGCGCCCGGCATCACCACCCTCGCCTGGACCACCAGCGTCGAGGAGCCCGGCACCAGCCGCTTCCGCGTGCGCGTCGTCGAGGCCGCGCACAACGCCCACCCCGAGAACGACGCCGGCGTGCTCGCCGTCGCCACCGAGAGCGACCCGCGCGTCCTGTTCGTCGAGGGCGGCGGCGCCGGCGCCGACACCCCGCTCGCGCGCGCGCTGGGCAGCGAGCACATCGCCGTCGACGTGCGCGCCGCCAGCGAGATGCCGCCGCTCGACCGCTACGACCTGGTCGTGCTGTCCGACGTCGCGCGCGCCGAGCTCGGCGACAAGCGCATGGCCGCGCTCGACGCCTACGTGCGCGCCGGCGGCGGCTTGCTGGTCGCCGGCGGCGCGAAGAGCTTCGGCGCCGGCGACTACGGCGGCAGCCGACTGGAGTCGATCCTGCCCGTGCGCCTGGACCTGCCCGAGAAGGAAGACGAAGCCACCCTGGCCCTGGCGCTGGTCATCGACAAATCCGGCTCGATGGGCGGCCCCAAGATGGAGCTGACCAAGGAAGCCGCGCGCGCAACCGCAGAGATGATGCCGCCGTCGGATCTGATCGCCGTCATCGTCTTCGACAGCCAGTCCGTCCCCGTGGTGCGCCTGCAGCGCGCCGCCAACCGCGCGCGCATCCTGGGCGACATCAGCCGCATCCAGGCCAGCGGCGGAACGAACATCCTGGCCGGCCTGCGCGAAGCCGTCGACGAGCTCCTGTCCGCGCGCGCGCGCAAGAAGCACGTCATTCTTCTGTCCGACGGCCAGTCCGGCTACGACGGCATCAGCGACCTGCTCGAGACCGCCGCCGGCGCCACCATCACCGTGTCCGCCGTCGGCGTCGGCGAAGGCGCCGACCAGACCCTGCTGCAGATGATCGCCACGCGCGGCGGCGGCCGCTTCTATCACACGCGCGATCCCGCCAGCATCCCGCGCATCTTCTCGAAGGAGACCTCGCAGGTCGGCCGCACCTCCGTCGTCGAGGAGCCCACCCAGGCGCGCGTCTACAAGCACGCCGAGATGCTCGGCGGCGTGTCGCTGGAGAGCGCCCCCGCCCTGCGCGGCTACGCCCTCACCCGCCCGCGCGCCCAGGCCGACCTGATCCTCACCACCGGCAGCGGCGACCCCTTGCTCGCGCGCTGGCAGATCGGCCTCGGCCAGGTCGCCGCCTGGACCAGCGACGTCAAGTCCCGCTGGTCCGCCGACTGGCTGCGCTGGCCCAACTTCGGCAAGTTCTGGGCCCAGGTCGCGCGCACGACAATGAGGCGCCGCGCCGCGAACCACTTCCCGATGAAGGTCGCGCTCGACGGCGCGACGGTCTCGGTGACGGTCGACGCGATCGGCGCCGACGACAAGTTCCTGGGCGGCCTCGACGGCAAGGTCGAGATCGCGACGGTGCTGGCCGCGACCGACGGCCCGCCGTCGGTGAGGCACGTCGCACTCGCCGAGACCGCGCCCGGCAGGTACGAGGCCAGCTTCCCGATCGACCGGCAGCTCGCCGGCGCGCTGCTGCTGCGGGCGAGCCTCAACCGCGGGACGCTGCCGGTCGCGGATGCGGGGGGCCGGTTGGCGATTCCGTTCGCCGCCGGAGTTGCGGCCGCGGGTAGGGCCAGTGCGCCCGCGCTGCGCCGCGCTCCGGAATCCCTCTCCTCCACGTCCGCGTGGGGCGAGGGTTTGGGTGAGGAGGCTCCGCCCGCCGCGCCTCCTCCTCCCCGACCCTCGCCGCCATCGCCGCCCGCACCGGCGGCCGCGAGGTCACCGCGTCCGACATAGCCACCCTCCTCGACCCCGGCCCCGACCGCCGGACCACCCTGCAGCCGATCCGCACCCAGGTCCTGCTGCTGACCCTGGCCCTGTTCCTGGTCGATGTCCTCCTACGCCGCGTGAGCCCGTCGTCCCTGCTCACCCGCCTGCGTCGCAGGCCAGCGGACTGGCCTGCGCGGAAAGGTTGACTCGCTCCGGTAATTTTGGCATAGGTTCACGTCTCTTTAGCACCACGGGGCGTGGCGCAGTCTGGTAGCGCGTTCGGTTCGGGACCGAAAGGTCGGAGGTTCAAATCCTCTCGCCCCGACAACTGTAACTCCGCGAGGATCGCTTTCCAACGGTTCCGCGTCGAGTCGACGGTGCATGGGCCTTTTCGGGGTCGGGTAGTAACCGGGTAGCAAACGGAGCCGCGAGGCGCAACGTCGGCGCGCGCTGTCGGCGGGTAGCGGCGGCTCCGAATCGCCACCCGCCGCGAGCCGGCTCTGGCGGCTCGCCGGCCTCGCGTGAGGGCCGACCGCCGCCACTCAGGTCCGCCGGCTCGGGCCCGAAGCTGAGGCGCTCGATCTGTCCCTTGAGGTACGTGGTCTGCAGGTGCCCGTAGACCTCCGTCGTGATGCGCGGGTCCTGGTGCCGCATGATCCGCTGCACCGCCGCCAGGTCGGCGCCCTTCATGAGCAGCAGCGACGCCGTCGAATGCCGCAGGTGGTGAAAGCGGATCTTGCGGACCTGCCCGACCGGGAACAGGCGGAACTCGCACTTCGGGCAGTCGCGCGGATTCGCGTTCGGCGCGGCTTCTTGATGGCCGCACCCCTGGCGCCGGCACTTGTGGACGTAGCCCGTCACCAGTCCCGCCCGGCGCATCGCCCGCCGGAGCACGTGCTCGAGCGCCGTGTGCTTCGGCAGCATCGTCCCGTCGTCGTTCGGGAACACCAGCTCCGAGGGCGAGGCCGTCATCGCCTTCTTGAGGTACGGCACGAGCTCGTCGTTGATCGGCACCGCCTCCACCCGGCCGCCTTTGGGGATGTCCCGGTCGTGCGATCGGCTGACCATGATGACGCCGGCGTCGAAGTCGATGTCGCCCTTCCGCAGCGCGAACAGCTCCCCCTTGCGCATCCCCGTGTACAGCGCCGTCGCGAACAGCGGCTTCCGTCTCAGCCTGAGAGACGAAGAGAATGAACGGAAACCGCGTATCGCTGGCCGCGAAGCCGCCCAGGTGGACCCGCGCCGCGCTACGACCCTCGAAGTGCAGCGCCAGCTGCGCGCTCGGGTTTCCACGTGCGACCAGAGCCTCGCCGAGGCCGAGGCTCTGGAGGATTTCGAGTGTTCGCGCCTGCACAGCCAGCGCCCGCGATTCGTGGGCCTGAGCCGGCGCACGATCGATGATGCGAAACTTAACGCCGAACGACTTGAGCTGCGCGGCGAGCGTGAGCCCGGTCGGGCCCGCGCCCACGATCAGGACGTCGACCGCGCTCCCTGCCGGCGCCGGCGACTGGGTCAGATCGACGCCAGCGCCCATAGCAGCACGAAGAAGGTGAGGACCTGGAGCACGGCGCGCACGCCGTGCCATCGCGCGAACGCGTCGAGTCTCGGTTGCAAGACACCCGGATCGTCCGGCGCGCGACCGATGCCGAGCATGATAGGCGCCGCCCTAGCGGTGGCGACAAAGTGCAGCACGCTCGCGAGAGACGCGATCGAGAGCGGCAGCGTAGCGCTCGTCCCCGACCGTCCGAGATAGGCGGCTAGTGTCGCCGCGAACGTCAGAAGGGCCGCGCCGATCGCCACGGCAGGATAGACCACTCTCCCGTTGCCCAGATCCGCCTCGCGCGCGAACGCAGCGTACGCGACAGGGCCAATGCGGTGCCGGGAGGGAAGTTTCACGAGCGCCACCTCGAGGCTGAGCCCGGCCAAAAGTCCGTTGGCGGCTGCAGCCAGAAGCGTGAGCGTGCCTGAAAGAGTCATGGGACCTCCTTTCGCGAGCCACGCGGGATCGACCGGCGCCGCGCGCGAGGTGAGTCACTGGCGAACAGGGCGGTGATCTGACGTTTGAGCTCCGAGCGCAGGGCGGCTGACTCCGAGCCGACCAACTTCGACGTCAGCGGGTAGGCGATGTAATAGAACTGCATCGCTCCAACCAGCAGCAGAGCCGACATCCGGGGATCCAGGTCCGCATCGGGCGTCCCTTTGCGCGCATCGCGAAACCGCTCGGCGAGTGCGCCGATCACCCCCTCGATTGGAGGGATCAGCTTCGGCAGCAAGTTACTTCCGTGCTGGATGACCTCTCGATGCGCGATCCGCAAAAACTCGGCGTCGTCGGCGAAGTGGTCGACAGCTTGGTCGATGAACCGCGCAAGCTGCTCCGCGGCGGTTCCGGAGTCTTGAAGCGCCGCCGCCAACCGCGAGCCCTCGCCGCGCATTTCAGACTCCAAGACCGCTACCAGGAGGCCCTCCTTCGAACCGAAGTAATGGTTGATGAGGGCGAGGTTGCAGCCCGCCTCCGCCGCAATCTGACGGGTCGATGTCGCCGCGAACCCGTGGCGGCTGAACAGCTTGCGACCAACCAACAAAAGCTGCTCCCGGCTGCTGATCCGGCGCTTCGCGCTCACGCCCTGATGTTAATCAATCGATTGACTAACACAAGGGCATGCCTAGGACAGGAGGTCGGAGACACCCGCATGAAAGAAGTTCGGCGAGGGATCAACGTTGGATGCCGAGCATCACTCATGCCAGGCGTGACGTTCTGGGCAGAGCGGCCCTCCAAGCGAAGGAGTTGCACGGCGCCCGGCTTCCGCGCAATTCTGACGCTGCGGTCCCGAACGAACGCGACGTCAGGGCTTGACGGAGGCGACTCCGTGATTCATCGTAATATTGCGATGAATGAACGGGCCGCCGCCGATTGTTGTCCGGTACCCAGCCAGGAGCCAGACCTCCGTCCGGTCGAGGGCAAGGATGCCGACGAGGAGCTCGCCGCCCTGGCGAAGGCCATTGGCCATCCGGCGCGCATACAGATCCTGCGCATCCTCGCCCGTCGAACATCCTGCGTGTGCGGCGACATCGTCGAGGAGCTCCCGCTCGCCCAGTCGACGGTCTCCCAGCACCTCAAGGTGCTGAAGGAGGCGGGTCTCATTCGCGGCGAGGTGGACGGCCCGCGCGTCTGTTACTGCGTCGAACCTCGTGCCTTGCGCCGGCTGAAGGTGCTCGCGGTCGGACTGTGACTTGCATGTACCGTCCATCGTCGTTTCTCGATACGCAAAGGAGAACCCCATGACCGCCATTCACGTCTTCGACCCCGCCATGTGCTGCTCCACCGGCATCTGCGGTCCGTCCGTCGATCCGCAGCTGGTCCGCTTCGCCGCGGACCTCGACTGGCTGAAGAGCCAGGGGGTCTCGGTCGAGCGCTTCAACCTCTCCCAACAGCCCGACAGATTCGCCGATGACACGGCGGTGAAGTCGGCCCTCGAAGCCCTGGGGGAAGGAGCCCTGCCGCTGGTAAAGATCGACGGCAAGGTCAAGAGCACCGGCCTTTATCCATCGCGAGACCAGCTGGCCGCGTGGGCCGGTGTTGGAGCTTCCAAGATCGAAGTGAGCGCGCTCAATGAAAGGTCGGGCGGCTGCTGCGGTCCCTCCACTAAGAGCGATGCGGCCTCGTCGCAGAAGAAGTCCGGCTGCTGCTGAAAGGGCGCCGTCATGTCGACGTTGATCCGGAATCCGACGCGCATCCTATTCTTCACGGGCAAGGGTGGCGTGGGCAAGACCTCCGCGGCCTGCGCGACGGCGATCGGTCTCGCCGACGCCGGAAAGCGCGTGCTGCTCGTCAGCACCGATCCGGCCTCGAACCTCGACGAGGTGCTGGGCGTGAAGCTCTCGGCGACGCCGACCCCCGTCCCGAAGGTGTCGGGGCTGTCGGCGCTGAACATCGATCCCGAGCAGGCCGCGCATGACTACCGCGAGCGCGTCGTGGGCCCGTATCGAGGCGTGCTGCCCGCGGTCGCCGTGGCCAGCATCGAAGAGCAGCTCTCCGGCGCGTGCACCGTGGAGATCGCGGCGTTCGACGAGTTCTCGAAGCTGCTCGGCGACGAAGCGGTCACCGCCCAGTTCGACCACGTCATCTTCGACACCGCTCCCACGGGACACACGCTGCGGTTGCTGGAGCTGCCCGCCGCCTGGTCGACTTTCATCGACACGAACGTCGGCCGGCACCTCGTGTCTCGGACCGCTGTCGGGCCTGAACGCGCAGCGGGCGCTGTACGCGGCCTCGAACGCGGCGCTGCGCGACGGGGCGCGCACGACGCTGGTTCTGGTGGCGCGGCCCGAGCGCTCTTCGCTCCGGGAAGCCGAGCGAACCCGAGCGGAGCTCGCGCACCTCGGCGTCACGAACGTCCAGCTGATTCTCAACGGTGTGTTCCGGGCGCGCGACGCGAGCGACGCCACGGCGGTGGCCATGGAGGCCCGCGGGCGCGCATCTTTCGAGGAGATGCCGGCCGGGTTGCGCGGGCTCGCGCGGGTCGACGTGCCGCTACTTCCGTTCGGGCTCGTCGGCGTCGAAGCCCTCCGAGCGATGGGGAGCCTGAACGCCGGCGGCGCCAGAGCCGGTGCCCGTCATCGGCGCGAGCTCCCTCGAGACCGGGACTTTGGGCGAGCTGGTCGACGAGATCGCCAAGGGGGGCAAGGGCGTGGTGATGACGATGGGCAAGGGCGGCGTCGGCAAGACGACCGTCGCCGCGCGCATCGCGAACGAGCTCGCGCGGCGGGGCTTCCGGGTCACGCTCACGACGACGGATCCGGCTGCCCACGTTCAGGACGCCGTGCAGGAGCTGTCCGACGGCGTGCCGGGCCTACGCGTCACGCGCATCGATCCGGCTCTCGAGATGCGGCGCTACACCGAAGAAGTCCTCGCGACCGCCGGTGACGGTCTCGACGCCCAAGGCAGGGCCCTGCTCGAGGAAGATCTGCGAAGCCCCTGCACCGAGGAGATCGCGGTCTTCCGGGCGTTCGCGGACACCGTCGCGCAGGGCGAGGACCGATTCGTCGTCATCGACACGGCGCCGACCGGGCACACGTTGCTCCTCCTCGACGCCGCCGAGGCCTACCACCGCGAAGTGCTGCGCAAGCCGAGCGGCAGCCCCGAGGCGGTGCGGCGTCTGCTGCCGCGCCTGAGAGATCCGGCATTCACCCACGTGCTGCTGGTGACGCTGCCGGAAGCGACGCCGATTCACGAGGCGATGCAGCTCGAGCGCGATCTGGCCCGTGCCGACATCAAGCCCTTCGCGTGGATCGTGAACCAGAGCCTCACGCCCCTGAACGTGCGAGACCCCGTGCTCCGCGCTCGGCGGGCGCATGAGGCCACCCATCTCGAAGAGCTGGCCGGTCACGGTGAGCGCACGGTGCTCGAGCCGTGGACAGCCGGCGCCGAGCGCGACACGATGATCACGAGCGCGCTACCAACGAGCCGGGCACAGGGCTGAGCTTTGCAACGAGGTGAGTCATGTCGACGCACACGACACTGGTCTACGAGGCGCACGGGACCGTCCGCGCCGGTGGGGAAGGACGTCTCGATGCTCACGGGCTGGCGACACCGTTCGACGGAACCGCTGGGCGCGTGGAGACACTGCCTGGCCCCGCCGACCTGCTCGGCGCCGCGCTCTGCGCCTGCATTCTCAAGAACGTCGAGCGCTTCTCGCACATGCTCCCGTTTGCGTACGAATCGGCGAAGATTAGAGTCGTCGCCGATCGTGAGGAGCCTCCGCCCCATATCGCTCGCATGCGCTACGAGCTCGTAATCGTCACTAACGAGCCGCGCTCTCGTGTCGAGCTACTTCATCGCAACATCCAGAAGTTCGGTACCATCACCAACACGCTCGGCAAGGCGTGCGACTTGAGCGGGACCATCCGCGCCGTGGCCAAAGACGACGGGTTCCCCGGCGATCCCACTGAGACGCCGTAGCCGGCGCGACAACGACAGGAAGAAGACAGACATGCACACCGCGAACGCCGGGCTCCTCGGCAAGCTCTCGTTTCTCGACCGCTACCTGACGCTGTGGATCTTCCTCGCGATGGGCCTCGGCGTCGCGCTCGGCTTCTCGGCGCCGGGCTTCACCACGGCGCTCGACCGGCATGAGCGTCGGCACGACCTCGATCCCGATCGCGGTCGGGCTCATCCTGATGATGTACCCGCCGCTCGCGAAGGTCCGCTACGAGGAGCTGGGCAAGGTCTTCCGCAACAAGCGCGTGCTCGCGCTCTCGCTCGTCCAGAACTGGGTCATCGGGCCGCTGCTGATGTTCGGGCTCGCGGTCGTCTTCCTGCGCGACAAGCCCGAGTACATGCTCGGCCTCATCCTCATCGGCCTCGCGCGCTGCATCGCGATGGTCATCGTCTGGAACGACCTCGCGAAGGGCGACACCGAGTACTGCGCCGGCCTCGTCGCCTTCAACTCGATCTTCCAGGTGCTCTTCTTCTCGGTCTACGCGTACTTCTTCGCGACGCTCCTGCCGACCTGGCTCGGGCTCGAGGGGGCGGTCGTCCACATCACCATCGGCGAGATCGCGAAGAGCGTCGCCATCTACCTCGGCGTGCCCTTCGCCGCCGGCTTCCTCACGCGTCGCGTGCTCGTGCGCGCGAAGGGACGCGACTGGTACGAGAAGACCTTCGTGCCGCGCATCAGCCCGATCACGCTCGTCGCGCTGCTCTTCACGATCGTCGTGATGTTCTCGCTCAAGGGCGAGACCATCGTGCAGCTTCCGCTCGACGTGCTGCGCATCGCGGTCCCGCTGCTCATCTACTTCGTGGTGATGTTCGCGGTGTCGTTCTTCATGAGCAGGCGCGTGGGCGCGAACTACAAGCAGACGGCGACGCTCTCGTTCACCGCGGCGTCGAACAACTTCGAGCTCGCCATCGCCGTCGCCGTCGCGAGCTTCGGCATCCACAGCGGCGCGGCCTTCGCGGCCGTGATCGGTCCGCTCGTCGAGGTCCCGGTGCTCATCGGCCTCGTGAACGTGTCGCGCTCTGGGCGCAAAAGCGCTTCTTCCCGGGTACCCCACTCGAGGTCGTGGCCCCTCCGTGCGCGATGCCGGATGCCACGCAGACAAGGGCCTGAACAGCATGAACACCGACAAGACCATCCTTTTTCTCTGCGTCGCGAACTCGGCGCGCAGCCAGATGGCCGAGGGTCTGGCGCGAAGGCTCTTCGGCGAGCGGAGAGCCGTTCAGAGCGCGGGGAGCGAGCCGTCCCAGGTCAACCCCTACGCGATCGAGGTCATGCGCGAGGTCGGCGTGGACCTGGCCACCCACCATTCGAAGTCCGTCGTGATTCGCGCTCACGAGCTGGCGAAGGTTGCTGGCGTGACCGTGCAGAAGCCGCCTCGTACGACGTTGCGGGGAACACCGCTGCACGAGCTGTGGCTCGAGGAGCCGGACGGCAACCTCGTCGAGGTCTACGCGCGCCTCACCGACGAGGAGCTTTCAGGCAGGCCGGCGGACCCCGAACCCACGCCCCTCACGTAGTCGCGCGCTCCGATGCCGAAACGGTCGCCGCTGCGGGAAGTGCTCGGAGAGCTGCTCGGAAGCGGCGTGCTCGTGGCAATCGTCTTCCTATCGGGCGCCGTCAGAGTACAGCTCGGCGGGGGCACGATGGGCGGCGCGCTCCTCGGCTCCCTGGCGCTAGGCGTCGGCTACGGGTTGGTGCTCTGGTCGTTCGGGAGCCTGTCAGGCGCGCAGACCAACCCACTCGTGTCGGTTGTCGCGTCGGTGCTCGGCGGCCAGCCCTGGCAGCACACTGGGCTGCGCATCGTCGCGCAGCTCGCGGGAGCAGCCGTTGCTGGAGTCCTCGTCGCCCAGGTCGTCCCCTCCACGTCGGCGATCGATGCCGGTTACGCGGGTTCGAGCTCGCTTACGGAAGCCGTGTCCGCGTTCGGGCTGGTGCTCGTCGCACTCGGGACTGCACATCGACGCGACGTGAGCGTTCCCGTTGCTCTGGGCGCATTCGCCACGGCGAGCTTCTGGATGACTGGCCGCGCCACGATCGGGAACCCGCTCCTCTCATCGACGGTCTTGCTTGTTACGAGGGGCGTCGCCGCACACGAGATGCTGAACGCGGCCGGTGCCGCCGCGATCGGCGCCGCCCTCGCCGTGCTCGTCGCTCGCTTCCTGTTTCCTCGAGTGAAAGATGCGGCGAGCGCTCTCATGTTCTTCCCCGTCGGGCGCGCGTGATGCGCGTGACACGCGCGTTCTCGAGCCACCGGGCACGTTGGTTCCATGCAAGGCAGCGCTGAACCGGCGCGAGGAGTAACCGCGCCCTCCGTTGCGCGAGGCCGCTGGCGGCGCAACGCCCTTCTCGCCTTGGGCCTGGCCCTGATCGTCGGCGTAGCCGGCGCTCTGTTCGCAGCCAGCACCCGCACGTTCAACGAGATCCTCGATCGCCGCGCGCTCGGGGCGATGGCGGACATGGCGCTGCGGGCGCCCAAGGGACGCGCGCCCCAGCCCTTCCCTTACACGAACGCCAGCGAGCTCGAGATCCTCACCCGTCCGCCAGAGGATGCGCTGGCGGTCGATCGGGCGCCGATGCGACGGTTCCGCCTGAAGGACAGCGCACTCATCCAAGAGGTGATCACCTTTCCGAGCGCGATCCGCCTCGACCACGACGAATCGAATACGGCCCGGGCTTACGTCTATCGCCGAGGCCGGCTCGGCGACCGCCCCGTGGTGGTCTGGGTCCCCGGCCAGTACGTCGTCGATCTCGCCTTCGTCCCGATCTCGTGGTTCACACAGGAGATCGTCCGGCGCGGCGCCGACGTGGTGTTGCTGGTGCCTCCCTATCACCTCGAGCGGACGCCAGCCGGCTTCGGCTCCGGCGACGCCGTGTTCGCTACCAGCCTGGCCGATCACCTCAACGTATTCGCGCAGGAGCTGTCCGATCTCCGCCGGCTGATCGCTTGGATCCGCGGCCAGGGCGCGAAGACGGTGGGTGGCTTCGGCGGCTCCGTGGGAGCGATGCTCCTCTTGCGGACGGCGACCTGGGAGAGGTCCCTCGACTTCCTGACGGTCTTCATCCCCATGATCCGGTTGGCGGACGTCCTGGACGGCCCGGCCGCCGAACCGATGCGACGCCGTTTGCAGGAGGAGGGCCATTCGGTGGACGAGATGAAGCGACTCTACGCTGCGCTCGATCCCACCCATGATTCGCCGCGGACGTGCCCAGCGCGCGTGTCGGTCCTCTATGGACGGTACGACCTGGTCGCGCCGCCACCGGCCACGCTGGCCTGGGCGCACGCGTGGGGCGTCACCCGGCTCCTCGGCTACGACCGCGGCCACGCCCTCGCGCTCTTCACCCGAGGGATGTATGGCGACTACGCGCGGCTGCTCGACGAAGATCTGCGCGCACTCGGTCAGTGATTGACCACGAATCCGCCTCCGCTGCCGAGGTCGAGCACCGTCTCGCCCGGGCGCAGCGCCGCGATTGCCTGGGGGTTACCGCACCCGCGGCGAAGACGTCAGGAACGTTCGTCTCCATGCGCCGGCTGACGCGGATGGCCCCCTGCTCCCCGAGCTCGCACCCGGCAGTTTCGGCGAGGCCCGTACGCGGCCGGACGCCCACGCCGAGGATCACGAGGTCGCAGACAGCCTCGAGATCGCGGGGGCCGCTGACGCGAAGCCGCCCCGGTCGGTTCTCGACGCGCTCGATTCCAGTCACCCGGGAGCCGCCGACGCTCTGGACGCCATTTCGGTGGAGCGCGGCTGACACCAACTCCCGCAGCTCAGGGTCCAGGGTCTTGAGCGGCGCCGTCTCCGACTCGACCAGGATGACGGCGTCGCCCCGCCTCGTGAAAGCGTCCGCGAGCTCGACGCCGATGTAGCCGCCGCCTACGATCGCGACCGCGCGCGGTTGTGCCCGTTCGATCTGTTCGAGGATG
This sequence comes from uncultured Pseudomonadota bacterium, assembly GCA_963711305.1. GTDB lineage: Bacteria > Myxococcota_A > Polyangia > Fen-1088 > Fen-1088 > DASRQZ01. Next base: position 252,684 of record CAVQDT010000004.1, on the reverse strand, counting down.
CGTAGGCCGTCGTCCATCGTCCGGGCGTGAAACACCCCATCGAGATCGAGCCCGGGTATCGACGGCACCTCGCCGCTGAGCAGAAACGGCAGGCCGCAGACGCTGAGTTCGGGTACCGGTCTTCAAGCAGCAGGTCGAGCTCGCAATCGGGATCGGTCGAGCGGGCACTGAGCGCGGCGCTCGTACCCGCGTCACTCCCGCCGATGATGACGACGCGACGACGACTCATGACCGCTGACCAGCGCGATTACGATCTAGTCGGCGGGCTCAAGGGCGTCGCGCGACTCGACCTGGAATCCGAGGTGGTCGACTGTGTTTCCGGCACCCGCCTCACCCGCGGACAGGGCGAGGTTGATCGGCGCGAACGCCGGCAGGAACTTCACGTAGCCCGATTTGACCTTGACCGGCTCGGCCCCAAGGAACCGTTCGTAGAAGGCGCGGCTCGCCTCGAGGTTCGAGACGTGGAGATGGATGTGGACGTTGCTCATCGTGTTCCTGCCGCAGCCCGGGCAGGCCCCCAGCCCTCCTGGGCGACCAAAGCCTCGATACGGGCGCGGACGTCGTCGCGAATGCCGCGCACGACATCCATATTCTTCCCCTTCGGATCTTCGAGCGGCCAGTCGTCGCGCCGCAGCCCCGGCACGACCGGGCATTTCTCTCCGCAGCCCATCGTAACGAGCAGCTCCGAGCCTGCCGCGAGCTCCCGCGTGAGCAGCGTCGGCTGCGCGTTCGAAAGATCGATGCCGACCTCCTTCATGGCCTCCAGCACCTCGGGGTGGACGCGGGAGCCCGGCTCCGTGCCAGCCGAGATGGCGCGGGCGCTCTGGGGATTGGCAAGAGCGTTGAACCACGCCGCCGCCATCTGAGAGCGGCCGGCGTTATGGACACAAGCGAACAGTACTGTCTTCATGATTCTTCCCTTTCGTCAGCGGCTCCGCCCGTAGAGCGGCATGTCGGGCTCCTCTTCCTCGACCCACTTCCGCACCCGCTCTCGAATCTGGTCGCGTACCCGAATGGTCTGGTGCAGCCGCTCGTCCTGCGTTCCCGTGAACGCCGACGGGTCGTCGAAACTCCAGTTCATCCTGGTGGTCACGCCCGGAAAGATCGGGCATCGCTCTGCCGACGCCTCGTCGCAAACGCTGATGACATACTGGAAGCGTTTTCCGCTCTTGAACAGCGCGAACACGGACTGCGTGCCGTTGCGGCTGATGTCGATCCCGGCGTTGCGCATTGCCTCCACCGCCAAGGGATTGAGCTTGCCTGGCTCGAGGCCCGCGCTCTCGACATCGAAACGATCGCTGGCGATCTGCTTGAGGAACGCTTCCGCCATCTGGCTGCGGGCCGAATTGTGAATGCACAGGAACAGCACGCGCTTCTTCGTCACGTTCATCCGGCATCCTCCTCCTCGTCTTTCGTGACGACCCGATCGGCCACCGCTGGCACCGGGACGAAAACGCCAGCTCGGCTCACGAAGCGTTCTTCCCGGGTCGCGCGGGTGGACAGCAGGGCACGCCAGCCGCCGACTCGCCCAGGCAGCTCTGGAGCGCCTCCAGTGCCTTCAAAACGAAAGGGCGCTCGGCCGTCGCTAACCGCTGGTAGACGTCCTTGAGGACGTCTCGCTCCTCGCATCGCAAGGACTCGAGCGCCCGTCTGCCCTTTGCCGTGAGGCTCACGTGGACGATCCGAGCGTCGTCCGCGCTGCGCGCGCGGAGCAGGTACCCGTTCCGCTCGAGCACCGTGACGTTCCGGCTCATCGTCGACATGTCCACGCGAAGCTGAGTGGACAGAGCGCCGATGGACAGCTGATCCGACGCGCTGAGCGCACGCAGGGTCTGGAACTGCTCGAGCGTCAGGTCTCCGCAACAAACGTCCGAGGCCTGGCGGAGCGTGACTTCGCGCGCCACCGCGGAAAGCAACTCGGCGAACCGGTTCTCCTGTGCCATCACGAGGAATTCTAGGCTGCCTCAGAGAGCGGTCAAGGACATTGTAGGATGCAAAGAATGTAGTATACATGCGCCTGAACCGAGGCCAGCCATGCACGCCCGAACGCAGACCTCGCATCGATGCGGGCGCTCCTTGCGCGCCGCGATCCTTTGCGGCGCGCTGTGGCTCCAGGCCTGCCGTACCGACCCGGCCGGAGATCTGGTCGCGCAAGAGCGAGCGAACGTCGTCACCTGGACGCTTCCGCCCGGAGGTACGGTCACCGGAGGAACCGAGCTGGCGCGTGGCAGTGGCGGCGTCGCAGCGGCGTGGAGCGAGTCCACGACGATGACCTGGTCCGATTACAAGACCTGGATCCGATCGCGCTCTGGAACGGGGTATCGCCAGGTGGCCTCCGATCAGAACCACTTGTCGTACGCCCGCCAGCTACCCGGCGACGCTCTTCTGGTCGATGTGTCGGTCATCGCCGCCGGTCCGCCGCTCAAGCTGCGGGTCGCCTTCTCCGCGCATCCGGACTGATTGCCTCAGCAGACGTGCCCAGGGGGTAGTCGTCGTCAGCCTAATCGAGCGACACGACGACGCCCACCATGGGAGCCTCGCCGACCACGCGGCTCGAGTGGCCCTTGCCGAACGTGTCCTCCATGAGGAGGACTTGCCCAGCGCGGAACGAGCGGACGCTTCCGTCGCTCGCGGTCGCCTCGATCTCGCCGGTCAGCCCGACGAAGAGCTGACGCCTCGGCGAAGGATGCGGCTCGCCGATCCACCCGGGCGCGCCGCTCATGAACCGAAAGCCAGTCGCCTGCCGGGAAGCGGAGAGATCCAACGGCGGTGCGGGCGGAGCGAAGTCCGTCGGCAGCAAGTCGGTGGAAACGTCCTCGAAGTGGGATTCGCCGTCCGGAGTAGCGAACAACCGCGCGTGGGTGAGTCGCATGGTGGCACTGTACCAAGAACCGTCGACGCCAACGGTTCCGCCCCGGAGCCTATGGCTGCGGGAAACGCTGGTGGCCGTGCGCCCAGGCCCACCGGCCTATACCCCGAGCTCGAGCTGCTCGCGCGCAGTGGTCATTCGGCGGCGAGCGATCTCCACGTATGCCGGATTCATCTCCCATCCGATGAAACGGCGGCCGAGCCGGATGGCTGCGACGCCGGTGGAACCCGACCCCGCGAACGGGTCCAAGATCAGCTGCCCGTTGTCGGAGACCTAAGGCGCTGCCGGCGTGGCTGAGACGGCCCCAGTTTGCCCTCCAGGTGCCCCTGAGCGAGCTCTCGACGGCAGTAGGCGCGTCGAGTTCAGAATGAAGAGCAGCTCCGAGGAGACGTGGATGAACGCCGCCAGGAGGGGGTTCAGGAATCCGAATGCCGCCATCATTACGCCACCGCCATCGACCAGGAGGGTCCCGATGAAGTTCTGCCTGATGATCCGCCGGCAGCGACGTGCGATCCGTAAAGTCTCGACGAGCTTGAGAAGGTCGTTGCCGAGGAGCAAGACGTTGGCCGACTCTCGAGCGACATCCGTGCCCGACCCCATCGCGATCCCGACGTTGGACTGCGCGAGCGCAGGAGCGTCGTTGACGCCGTCCCCCACCATCGCAACCTGATGCCCTGCTTCCTGGAGAGCTCGTACCTTCACGAGCTTGTCCTCGGGCATCAGCTCAGACTGCACCTCGTCCACTGCCAAGCTCACGCCAACCTCTTGCGCGATCTGCGCCGCGTCCCCCGTCAGCAAGATGGTCCGCAACCCCATCTTCTTCAGCTCGCCGATCGCCGCCGCAGCTTCAGGGCGTACGACGTCGGCAACCTCCAGCGTGCCGTAGAAGCGACCCGCGCGACCGACGAGCACCACGGTCCCGTCCCCTGCCGCAGGCGCCATGATCCCCTCCTCATCGAGGAGCGCTCGGTTGCCGACGACGATTCGGTCACCCGCGTACGAACACACGATGCCTTTCCCCGGCGCGTACGAGAAGTGATCAGGCTCGGGCGGCGTGATGCCGTCAGCCTTCGCTCGCCGCAAGACGGCCCTACCGAGCGGGTGCTCGGAGGGCAGCTCTGCGATCGCCGCCGCCTCGAGCAACTGACTTGCGGTGATGCCAGCCGCCGGGTGTAGGCCGACGATCTGAGGCTCGCCGAGCGTCAGGGTGCCAGTCTTATCCAGGACGATCGTGTCCACCCGCCCGAGGACTTCCAGGTAAATGCCTCCCTTGATGATGGCTCCGTGCTTCGCTGCGCGGCCCACTGCACCGAGAATCGCCAGAGGCGTCCCCGCGGCGATACCGCACGCGCCGGCGACGATGATGACCGAGATGGTCGAGCGAGCGTCGCGCGTGAGCGCGAATGTCAGCGCCGCTGCGGCCAAGGCGAAATAGACGAGGTACCCAGCCAAGCGGTCCGCCGTCTTCTGAATCGGCGCCCGCGACGCCTCCGCGCGCTCGACAGCCTCGACGATCCTCGCGAACGTGGTGTCGCGCCCGATCCTCGTGGCACCAACCTCGAGAGCACCTGACTGGTTGATGGTACCCGCGAAGACAGACGCGCCTGGCACCTTCTCGACGGGCAGCGATTCGCCGGTGATCGCCGACTGGTCGACGAACGAGTGCCCCTTCTCGACGGTGCCATCCACCGGAACGCGAGTACCCGGTCTGATGACGACGACCTCGCCGATGCGCAGGGCGGTAGCCGAAATGTCCGTGACCCCGTCGTTCCGCCGCACCGCGACTGTCTGAGGAAGCAACGCCAGGAGGTCCTTGATCGCTCGCCGGCCCCTGCCCACCGTCATGTGCTCGAGCACCTCGGCGATCAACACGAACAGGACGATGACGACGGCTGTGAAGGCCTCTCGGATCGTGAGCGCTGCGACGAGGGCGATCGTCATCGACAGCTCCATCGTCATGCGACGCTCACGCAGCGCCTCGAACGCCTCCTTGAAGATCGGATAGCCGCCGACGAGCGTCGCTATCAGGGCGACGACATTGACCCTCCCGATTGGCTGCCAAGGGAAGAACCAGGAGACTGCCACTGCTGCGGCGACGAGAGCGATGCGAACCAAATCGCCGCGTGCGACGCCATGGTGCTCATCATTGTGCTCTGGGGTAGATGCCGGAGAGCCATCCCCCTCTGCGGCCGCGTGTTCGTGGTCGCGATCGTCGTGGGTCGCGCGGACGGTCATGTGGATCCTCGCTCGCAGTGAAGGGTGTCGATCGTGGCGGGCACCTGGCTGTGCACGCCGATACGTCCTGGATGTCGTCTATCTGTGGCGCGCAGACATCGGCGACGCTCGCGAGCTAGCACGGTCTCTCCAGTCACGCATTCCGCCTCAAGCCAGATAGGAGCGGAGAACATCGATCAGCTGCTGAGCGCCCTTTGCGCGTGCGGCCGAGCGCTCCTTCGCGGGGTCGACGACGTGCTCTCGGACGTGGCCCTCGAGGACCTCGCTCATAAGCGCGTTGATGGCACCACGGGAGGCGGCGATCAGGTGGAGGACCTTGGCGCAGTCGTCACCCGCGTCGATGCCTCGTTCGATCGCCTCGATCTGTCCGCGCAGTCTGCGAACCCGGTCAAGAAGCTTCTGGTCGTGAGCTGTGTGAGCCACGCACCGGTCTATATCATACCCGGGTAGGATATAGGCGGCCGCCTCGACCGGCCTGTGGCTGCGGCCCAGCCGCACGTCGAAGCGAAAGGGAGGCGCGCCCGGCTGGGCACGCCTCCCCTTCCGGTCTTACCGCCCTACTTCGTGTCCGCGCAGGTGCAGCCTCCTCCGCAGTTGCAGACTCGCCGGCAGCTGCAGCTTTCGCCGCAATCGCAGCGCGCGGGCACCGCATCCGCGCATTCACACGAGGCCCTCTGACAATGACACGGCCGCTGGGTCGACTTCTCCATGACATCCTTCCCTTTCTAGGCTGGCTCCATCGCCCGCCCTCATAGGACAAGACGCAGGGCCCGACACGCCATTACAGGTTTCGAGGTATGAAGGGCGAGAGAAGCGAGAACCTGGACATGGCCGATCACTCACTGCATTCCGTTTCCGTCGAGACCCAGAAGGTCGTCGATCAGCTGGTGGAGAACCATCGGGAGTTCCTTGGCTACGTCGAACGCCGCGTGGGCAACCGCGCCGTCGCTGAGGAGATAGTTCAGGAAGCCTTCGTCCGCAGCCTCGACCGGGGTGACGAGATTCGGGAATCGGTGCTCGGGTGGTTCTACCGGGTCCTTCGGAACGCCGTGGTCGATTATCAGCGCCGCCAGACGGTGGCGAGCCGTCGGCTCGACGAATTCGCCGCCGAGCTTGCAGCGACGACCGATGGCGGCGAGGAGCTTGCGAACGTCGCGTGCGCCTGCGTCGCTCGGCTCGCCGACACGCTGAAGCCTGAGTATGCCGACGCCTTGCGACGAATCGAGGTCGATGGGATGTCGGTCAAAGACTACGGGGAGTCCGTGGGCATCTCGGCGAGCAATGCGGGAGTCCGGATCTTTCGCGCCCGAGAAGCACTACGCAAGCAGGTAGCCCGATCGTGCGCAACGTGCGCGGAGCACGGGTGTCTCGACTGCACATGCGGTGGAATTGCCGCGAAGAATGCCTAATCGCCCCAAGAAGCCCATGGGGGCCCGCCACGCGCATCTCCGCCCGAGCGCCTGGCCTTCGCGGTTGGCGACGGCGCGCGCGCCGGAATGGCAGCGCACCAGTCGCTCCTCTTCCGGCCTGCGGAGTGATCAGCGGAGAGACCCCGCCTGTGTCGGGTTCGGTCAGTGGAAGGACACTCCGCAGACGACCTCCAGGGCGAGGATCGCCGCCACAAGGAAGTCGACAGCGGCGCAAAACGGAGGCCACCACCGGGTGCCCGCAACGAACTGTGTTCTGTGTTGCCAGAGGTCTTTGAAGCCATGGGCTGCGTAGCCGGCTACCAGCAGCCAGGCCGATCCGGTGACACCTACGGCTGCGAGGACAAGGAATGCCGCAGCGATCGTGATCTCAAAGGCGATGATCTTTGTTCTGCCGTCAGCCACGGCGAAGCCGATGTAAATGGCCGCGATGAACGCAATATACAGAGCGTGGAGGGTTGCAGGCTCGAGCCACCGGACGGCCACCGGCGAGGCGGCTTGGATGGCTCCGACCAACAGGCCCCATATGATCGGCTGGTAGATTCTCCTGGTCGAGTGACTGTGCACTTCAGTCACGAGGGTAACCACGCGGCGAAGAGCGAGAGCACCGAGCACACCCAATACGCCGAACCCCAGCGCCAGGGGCAGCGTCCCCCATGCCACGGCGCTTCCGTGAAGGCGGATGGTGTCCGACCTGAACTCTAGGCGCTTGAGCGCGAACCGCGCTGTCGGCAGATCGGTGGTTCGTGCAAGATCCTCGAGTACCGGCTCGAGACCGAACCGTTGACCGGCTTCTGCATGCACGTACGTTGTCGGGAGGGCGGGCGTGAGCGATCTCAGCGCCCCGACGACTCTGGCCGCGTCCTTGGCTCCGTTCCTTCCGGGGACGACGAATCGATCGAGGCGGCGAAGGACGCCGATGGAGCGTGCATCCTCGTTCTCGGAGACCACCAGCGACGCGAGCAGGATGAGTCCGTGCGCGCTGCGGACGCTGCCCGACGTGGCGGCGGTCGAGTGCAGGTCGGCCGAAGCGATGTGCGCGTCATAGAGACCGGTGAGATCCATCTCGCCGACGCCGTCGTAGATGGCGAGCCCGATCTGCTGACGGGGGATACGAAAAGCGAGGTTGGCCGGGAATATCGCGTCGGCGGGCCCCACGGTGTAGGGCGTCACCACCGGATCTACGGAGAAGTGGAAGTTCGGATAGTGGAGCTCGCGGGCCACGCGCCTGGCGATGTCCTCACCAGCGAACTTGGACAGGACGCGGAGAGACGCATCAATGCCCGAGGTGAGACCGGCCGAAGTGATCACGTGCCCGTGATCCACCCAGCGCACGCCGGGGACCCACTGAACCCGCGGATAAAGCTTCGCGAGGCGACTTAGATCGCCCCAGTGCGCCGTCGCGGTGAGCCCGTCGAGCAGTCTCGCCTCAGCGAGCGCCATGGCACCCGTGCACCATGAGTGCATGACCGCACCGGCTGCAGCCTGCCGCTTCATCCATTCGACGAGCGGCTTGTTCTCCACGCTGGCGATGTTGGGGATGTTGGGCACGACCACGATGGCGGGCGGTACGCTGCCGAGTCGCGCATCGAGCTCGGCGAGCGAGTAGTGCGGCAGGATCCGGAGGCCGCCCGTGAGCAGGGTTGGCCGGCGCTCGGGCGCGACGGTGTAGACGTTGAACGCCCCAGCCCGGGAGAACATCTCGTAGGGGCCGAGGGCGTCAGTGATCTCGGTCAGGTCGGCTCCTAGGATGATCGCGATGGTCGGCTTGGTGGGGTCGTGAGGGAGCGCAGCCGCGACGCTGCCATCTGCCGACAGCGGGTGCTGCGGCCGAAGCAGCTGTCCCCGGTCGAACTGGCCCAGCCGGACCACCGCGACGAGCAGAGGCAGACCGACGAACGCTGTCGCCGCAGCAACCCACCGGATCCAGCGTCGGGTGGTCAGCGCACCACCTCGAAGTGACCCATCATCCCCGCGGCGTGGTGCTCGAGGATGTGGCAGTGGTACATCCACTTGCCTGGGCGATCGTCGGGGCGGAAGGCGATGGTCACGCGGCCCTTGGCGGCGACGTTCACGGTGTCCGCCCACGACTTGGGGACTGTCGGAGCGCCGTCCGATCGCGACGACCTGGAAGAAGAATCCGTGCAGGTGAAACGGGTGATCCATGCCGGTCTCGTTGACGAGCTCCCAGACCTGCAGCTCGCCCACCTTCACGGGCGCGTCGTGGTGGTGTTGTTCGTCGTTGATCAGCCAGTCGTGGCCGTGCAACGTCATGCGCGCGCCGAGGCGCACGGTCCGCGTCGGCTGGATCGGTCCCGGCGGCACGAGCGGCTCGATCGTCGCCAGCGATCGCAGGGATCGACGCCACCGACGGTGCCCGCGGCCCGACGCGTAGCGTGCCCCAACGGTCGCGGCGCGGGCGCTTCATCGACGTGCGCCGATAGGGCAAGGACTCGATCGCGATCTCGGCACCCTCGTCCTCGAACGGACCGACGGCCAGCTCGACGCGCGCGGCGGGCGCGAGCAGCATCTCGTCGACCGTCACGGCGTCGGTGCGCAACCCGCCATCGCCGCCGATGATGCGGAAGGGCCGGCCGCCGAGCGACAGCCTCACGTAGCGCGCGCTGCAGGCGTTCACGATGCGCCAGCGCTCGACCTGTCCCGCCGCGATCTCGAACTCGGGCTCGCTGCGGCCGTTGATCACGAGGACGCTTCCTTCGCGCCCGCTGTGCCGATCGAATGAGCGCGGTCTTCGCGATGTTGCCGTGGCGATCGAGCTTCACGTCGTCGAGCACCAGCAGGCGATCCGCGTCGAACACCGGCTCGTCGGGCCCGAGGACGACCAGCGCGCCGTAGAGCCCGCGCTCGATCTGCACCGTCTCGTTCGCATGCGAGTGGTACCAGAAGGTGCCTGCGTCGGGCAGCTCGAAGCGGTAGTCGAAGGCGTCACCGGGCTGGACGAGCCGCTGCACCAGCTCGGTGCCGTCCATCGGCGCGGGCAGGCGCAGCCCGTGCCAGTGGATGCTCGTGGGCTCGGGCAGGTTGTTCACCAGGTGCGCGACGAGCGTGTCGCCGACGTGGGCGACGATCGTCGGCCCCGGGACCGAGCCCTCGTAGCCCCAGGCAGAGACCGTGCGGTCCGGCGAGATCGCCCAGGCCGTCTCGCGCGCCTCGAGGTCGACGTGGATCTCGCGCGGCTCACGCGCGCAGGGCTGAGGGATGGAAGCGGACGAGAGCGGCGCGGTGCGGTGGTCATGGGAACCTCCAAAGTGTTCGATGACCTCGACCCTAATGGCCCGCGCCGTTCGGCACTTGAACGAAAGGGCTATTCCGCGCCGAACCGGGGTAGGTTCTGCGAATGGGAACCAAAGCCTACGGCCGCATGGTCTTCTGGGAAGGAGCCAGCCTGTGGGTCCTCGGCACGCGGCCGGGTGAGGGACCTTATACAAAGACCAAGTTCCACGCCCACCACGCAGTCCAGGTGACGCTGTCACTGCGAGGATGGTTCACGCTCGAGAATCGACGACCGCCAGGTCGGCGGTGAGGGTGAGGCGGCGGCGGTCGCGCCGGACACTGAGCACGCCCTCGCGGGCGAAGGCATGGTGGCCCACCTGTACGTCGATCCGGAGGGAGAGCCCGGCCGCGAGCTGCAGCGCACCTTGTTCTCCGGCGAGACCCTGGTCTCGATTCCCGCGGCGAGACTGGCCGGGCTGCCCGCGCGCCTGCGCGCCGGTTTCGAGTCGCCTCAAAGAAGTGATCAATCCTTGATCGACCTCGGCCGCGCCGTTCTCGCGAAGCTAGCTCCCGGCAGCGATCGGGATGAGCGGCCCGAAGCGCGCGTGCGGAGAATGTCGGCCTGGGCGGCCGGGCGGCTCGACACGCCCGTGAGCCTGGCGGACGCCGCGGCGCACGTCGGGCTTTCGACGGGACGTGCGCGCCATCTGTTCGTCGAAGAGACGGGCCTGCCCTTTCGGACCTACCTGCTCTGGCGACGACTGATGCGCGCGGCCGAGCTCTTCTCGGCAGGCTCGTCTCTCACCGACGCTGCCCAGGGCGCCGGCTTCTCGGATTCGTCCCACCTCAGTCGGACATTTCGGCGAATGTTCGGGATCACCGCGGACTCGCTGAGCCTTATGTAGCCCTTCCGTTCAAGTCGTCCGCCGCGGCGGAGCGTATTTGTGGAGCTGCTCGCAAACAAAGGAGGCTCCACATGGCTCTCGAACACCGCATTCGCGACTTCCACACCACCCGGCTCGCGCTCCTCTCGATCGCCGTCCTCGGCGCGGCCTGCAGCAGCAGAATCCCCGCCAGGGTAGAGATCGTCGACGGCCGCCAGGTCGAGATCGCGACCGCCGGCACGGGCGGCGCCGCGACCGTCGTCTTCGAGTCAGGTCTCGGCGAGGACTGGACTCACTGGGACGAGGTCGCCAGCGAGGTCGCGCGCCACGCGCGGATCTTCGCCTACTCGCGCCCCGGCTACGGCGCCAGCGGCCCGGCGACGACCCCGCGAGATCCGAAGACGATCGTCGAAGAGCTGCGGGCGCTGCTCGCGTCGCAGGGATACGCGCCCCCGTATCGTCCTCGTCGGACATTCCATGGGCGGAACGTACATGGAGCTGTTCGCGAAATCGCATCCCGAGGAGGTCGTAGGCGTCGTCCTCGTCGATCCTCGCCACCGCGATTTCCTCGACGGCGTGCGAGGCGGCCGGGCCCTGGACCTGTGCGGCATCCCGGAATCGACGCTCGCCACGCAGGCGCCCAGCCATGATCGCCGAGTACCACGCGTTCACCATGGCGTCCGACGAGATGCGCGCCGCGGGTCGCATTCGGCTCCTATCCGGTTCGCGTTCTCACGGCGACCAACCATCCAGTGGTCGGCGGCGCGGAAGTCGCTCTGGGAGTCGATGCTCGCCTCGCTCGCCGCCGAGGCCAACGACGGCGCAGCAGATCATCGTCCAGGGCGCGGGGCACCACATCCAGCTCGATCGGCCCGACGTGGTCGTGAAGACCATCCTGGCCGTCTTGTCGCCGACCTCGCCGTGAACGGCGTTCCACCCACTCCGCAACACCAAAACGAAAGGATACGAACATGACCACCATCGAGACGAAATCCCGAATCGCTCTTGTCCTGACTCTGACGGCGACCGCAGGGCGTTCAGAGAGCCGCGTACGCCGAATCGAGCGCCGGCGGCAGGTGGAGGCAGTGACCAGCGCGCCGTCGCTTCCGGCGACGGTCGCGCCGTCGGACTCCGCCCTGCGCTACTCCCTGCCGTGGCAGCTCCGACCGGTGACGATCGGCAACCTCGCGCGTGTCGACAGCGTCGCCGCCGTCTTCAACGACGCGCAATGGGAACCTCGACGAAGCGGTCGCCACCGTCGTGACTGCCAGCTACCAGATGAACCGTAACTGGGCGCCGATGATCCGGCTCGGCTTCGTCGGCAACGACGCGCCGGGCGAGGCCACCGACGGCAGCTCCTTCGCCAACCCGCTCGTCGGGGCGACCTACGCGCGCGCGCTCGGCAGCTACCGGCTTGCGCTGTTCGGCGCGACGACGCTCCCCATCGGGACCGGAGGCGGCGACGCTCCGAACATCCGCGCCGCCAAGACGAACGCCGCGTCGAGCACGGCGCGTCCCGCGGACGACGCGATGTTCGCGGTCAACTACACGACGGCGATCGCGGGCGCCGACTTCGCCTACGTGAACCACGGCCTCACCGCGCAGGCCGAGGCGACCTTGCTGCAGTTCGTTCGCGTCCGCGGAGAGAACGGCATCGGCGCGACCGATTCCTTCCGGACCGAGGCGGCCGTGGGTCTGCACCTCGGCTACTTCATCGGCTCACACTTCTCGCTGAGCAGCGATCTGCACTACCGGCGCTGGCTCTCTCACCCGACGACGCTGAGCGCGGCCACCGGGGCGCGCGTCGCGTTGTCCGACGCCGACATGGCCAGCACGACCGTCGCCGTTGGCCCGCGATTTCACTTCAGGGTGGGCAAGCAGGGCTGGATTCGCCCGGGGATCTCGTTCGTGCGGGGACTCGACGCGCGCGGCTTCGACGCGCCTTTGCTCACGGCCCAGACGACCGGCGTGCAGGTCGACGTTCCGGTGATGTTCTAGGACCACGGATGACGTCGGCAGGCCTCAGTCACTTTTCCATCAACAAGGAGATACCCATGGACACGATCAATGACATGAACAAGGCCCTTCCCGCTGCGATCACTTCTATCGCTGCCAATGCGGTGACCACACCGATGCGCGCCATCGTGCACCGTCGCTACGGCACGCCCGACGTACTGGCATTCGAAGAGGTGGAACGGCCAGTCCCGGGCGACGACGAGGTGCTCGTTCGCGTGCATGCCGCAGGTGTGAACATCGGCGACCATCACGTCGTCACCGGCACGCCTTACGTGGTTCGGCTCAGTCCGCACGGCGGACTCCGGCACCCTGGCAGCCCGGTACCGGGTATGGCCCTCGCCGGCCGGGTGGAAGCGGTCGGAGCAAAGGTCACGACTTTCGGGCCGGGCGACGAGGTCTACGGCCACGCACCGGCTGGTGCATTTGCCGAATACGCGGTTGTTCCTGCCCAGCGGCTTGCGCCCAAGCCCGCAAACTTGTCGTTCGAGGAGGCGGCCGCGACCTCGTCGGCCATCACCGCGCTCCAGGGCCTGCGCGACGTGGGGGCGATCCAAGCCGGTCAGAAGGTCCTGATCAACGGCGCATCGGGCGCCGTGGGTAGCTGGGCCATCCAGATCGCCAAGGCGTTCGGGGCGCGAGGTGACGGCGGTATGCAGCGGACGGAACGCAGACATGATCCGCGCGCTCGGCGCAGATGCCGTGGTCGACTACACGAAGGAAGACTTCGTCGCGGGTGGGGCGCGTTTCGATCTGGTGTTCGATACGGTCGGCAACCGCACGATTGCAGATTTCGCAAGCGTGCTGAATCCCACCGGGACGTACGTGGCATGCACCGGCGGGAATTCATCGTGGCGCTGGCTGTTCCGGCAAGCGAAGGTGTCGCTGATGTCGCTGTTCACGCGCCAGAAGCTGAAGATGTTCATCGTTTCCCCCAACCGCGCGGACCTGCTGACTCTGAAAGAGCTCGTCGAGGCAGGTAAGGCGAAGCCAGCGATCGAGCGACACTATGCGCTGAGCGAGGTCGCCGATGCCCTCCGGCACGTGGGACAGGGACACACGCGAGGCCAGGTCGTCATCAGGGTCGTGAGCGAGTAGGTACCTTGTGACGGCGAGCCATCGAGCCGTGCCGGCCGCAACGAGCTCACTCAGTCGCCTTCCGCCGGTGCGGCCGTCGCTTCACGGGGACCGTGATTCTCGCCGCGATGAACGCCTCCAAATCGTCCGGTCGGATCCGCATCGAGGTGACCACCCAAACGTACGGCAGTTCGCCGCGCTCGCAGAGCCCGTAGACAGTCGCGTTGGATACGCCGAGCTGCTCCGCGACCTCGCGGACCCGCAGCAGCCGATGCCGCCCGCCCCAGTACGACACCAGGTCCGCCGTCGTGGGCGTCGTCCGCGCGCGTGGCGCGGTTCCGGGCGCGACGTGCTCGCCGGCCTCGCGAGAGGGCCGGCCGCCGCCGCTCCTATCCGCGGGCTCAGGCCCGAAGCTGAGACGCTCGATCTGCGTCTTGAGATACGTCGTCTGCAGGTGCCCGTAGACCTCGGTCGTGATGCGGGGGTCCTGGTGCCCCATGATCTTCTGCACCGCCGCCAGGTCGGCGCCCTTCATCAGCAGCAGCGATGCCGTCGAGTGGCGCAGGTGGTGGAAGCGGAGTGTCGGCGCTGACGCTCACCGCGACACCTGCACCGACTTTAGGAACTCGCTCGCGGCACCGCCGGCCGGACGTGCGGGCGAGCTGGTCGCATTCTGGGCCATGGATCCGCCGCTTCGGATATCTATGTATGCCCTCGTGCACTTGCAAGGAGTGCGCGCGGGCTCGACTATCTAGGAAGATTGATGTGCAAGGATCACTACCGCGCAACGGCGTCGAGTTGACGAGCCAGACGTACGGCGTTCGCCGCGCTCGCAGAGGCCGTAGACGGTCGCGTTGCATACGCCTAGGTGCTCTGCGACCTCGGCCACCTTGAGCAGCCGATCGCGCCCGCCCCAAAGGACCCGCAGGTCGCCCAGCGTGGGGGCCACGCTGGCTCTCTGTCGCATCTTCCGCGCCCGCGTGCCGCCCTGCCCGCCCGCCGCCACCTGAGCGCCACCGTGCGCGCGTGTGGCCGTCAACCCGGGGTGCACTCGTGGACGATGTCTTCAGGCGTTCGAGCTCCGGCGAGGCAGCGGCGTAAGTCATTCTTCACCGTCAGGCCTTTGCACCGACGGAGATCTGCGTCGAACCGACGGCCGAGATCGCTCTTCCAGCGATCACGAAGGACCGCGTCTCGATAGCCGAACTCGCTGAGCTCAAGCTCGATGATCCGATCGAGCACCAATTTGCACTCCTCGCGGCTTGCCTGGTGGCGGCCACAACCGCCCGATGCGAGGACCGCCGCGGCCACGAAAGTGATGAGTCGCCGACGCATATGCTTCACCGGAAGAAGTGCAGGCGGATGGGAGGCGACTGCGCCATCACCGCCTCGCCTACCGAATCACGCGCGGGCTCGAAGGCGGTGTGGAGGGCGCACGAACGCGCGGCCACGCCGAAGCCGAAGCCGGGATCCGAGAGCACCTCGACGCGCTCCGCGCGCCCGTCGGCGCGGACGGTCACGCGTAAGACAACCGTCTGTTCGTTCACCTGCTGCGCGTCGGCCTCGGCCGGCCAGGGGCAATTCCAGGCCGCTTGGTCGAACGAGACGGGGCGCGCGCGGCTTCGGACCGCGGAGCTGCCGTCGCCTGTCCCACCCGGCACAACGGGTCCCTGCGTGGGCGTGCGGCTGGTGCCGGTGCTGGTCGTGGTTCCGCCGGCGTAGGCGGAGCCGGACCCGACGACGAATGCCGAGCCGGTGAAATCGACCGGCGCTGGCGCCAACGCGGCGAGCTTGCCCGCCTGGGCCGGCGCGGCTGGTCGAGCGTGCTGCGCATGAGCCGCGCGGGCGACACGAGGGGCAGCGGTCGCCGACGCCGGTGTGGGCACCGGCTCTGGAGGCGGCGGAGGCGGTGGCGTGACGTCCACGGCGCGCTCGACGGCGATCGCGTCGTGGACTCGCGCGGCCATCTCCGCGCTCCACGGCCGGGCGGAACGCCCGAATCGCCCGACGGCGGTGAGGACGCCGCCATAGAGCGCGAAGACGATCACCGCAGCGAAGACCAGGCGGCGCCCGCCGCCCTTCGGCTCGCCCGCGAAGACGAGATCGACTATTCGGGGAGGAGTGGGGCTCACCGGTGTCGGTCCTGCTCTGGCAGCGCTCCGAAGGCCACCCGCGCGATCCCTGCGCCCCTGAGCTGGTCGAGCACGTGGACGACGCACCGGTGAGGGACCTCCCCATCTGCCTGGATGACGGCGCGCAGTTCCGGATTGGCGGCGACGGATGCGCGCGCCTTCGCCTCAAGCGCTTCATCGTTCGGCAGCGGCGCTCCGTCGACCAAGATCGGCCCGCGCACGGGCATGATGATCGAGAGGACCACCTGCACCTCCTCGCCGTGCGCAGCGTGGGGTAGGTCCAGCGGTACGGCCGGCGTAACGATGATCTTCGCGGTCACGATGAAGATCACGAGCAGCACCAGCATCACGTCGACGAGCGGCGTGACGTTGATGCCGGAGATGATGCCGTTTCCATTCTGACCGCTAGGCGCCGCCACCCGCCACCTCCTTGAGGCGTGGGGCGGTCTGAGGCCCTCGGCCGTCGTCGGCGATGTACGCGAGGACCAGATTCGTCAGCACCTCCGCGCCCGACAGCAGCGAGGCCACGCGCCGCTGCAGGTAGTTGTAGGCCGCGACGGCGGGCAGCGCGACGAGGATACCGACCGCGGTCGCGACCAGCGCCTCCGCGATGCTGGCCATCACGGCCTGCGACGCGACCTGCCCGGCCGCGCTCGCGCCGTGGCCCGGCGCCGCGTGCCCGAGCTCCTCGAAGGCGTGGATGACCCCCACGACGGTCCCGAACAGCCCCACGAACGGAGCGTTGTTGCCGACGGTGGCCAAGAACGCGAGCCAGCGCTCCAGCCGGCCGCGCTCGAGCGCCGCGGCACTCTGCATCGCTTTGTCCGCGGCCTCGGTGCCGCGCTCGGCCAGCCGCAGACCCGCGTCGGCCACGCGCGCTGCGACGGCGGGGCTCGCCTCGAGCAGCTTGCGGGCGCGCGCGAAGTCGCTGCCCTGGAGGTGCTCGTCGAGCTGCCGGGCGAGCGCCTCGAGATCGCCACCGCGCCGGCGCAAGTACAACCACCGCTCGAGCGCGAGCACGAGGCTGGAGACCGAGAGCGCTCCCAGGAGCCAGAGGACCCAGCCCGCGCCGGACACCAGAAGGATCTGCTTAACAGATTCGATGCTCATGTGTTCACCTCGGCGAGGGGTAGTGTCGGGCCACGTAGCACAGGCCGTCCGAGTTGAGGTGGCCTTGGGTGCTCTGGTTGTAAGCGGCGAGGTCGTAGTAGTCGCGCAGGCCCTGGCAGGCGTCGCTCCCGGCCGCGCGCGGGATGCTCTGCGGATCGAACGCCATCGAGCCGACGAGTTGGGCGTGGACGTCAGTCGGCGGCGCGATGCAGTAGCGCCAGCTGAGAGGGCTGCCGAGCGCGTCCTTGTAGGCCGCATAGTCGATTCCCTTGGTCATTTCCAGCCTAGCCGTCGGGTACGTGACGTTCTGGCCGGCCGGTCCCATCCCCGCGACGCCCGCCGCGAATTGGTCGAAGTGCGCCGGCGAATCGTGGAGCACGCTGTCCCAGAACGGGTGGTCGGTGTGGATGGTCACCTGCCCGATCACGGAGCTCGTGCTCTTGAAGAAGATGCCGCGCTCGTGCTCCTCGCCCGCGAGCGCCTGCGCAGGATCGTTGTCGGGGTTCTGGCAGTTCACTAGCGTCGTCGGCGACTTGAAGCACAGGTGGAACGGCATGCTGTCGCCGACCTGCGGCCACTTCCCGGGACCGTAGACGCTTTGATCGCAGGCGGCGCTCGGCGCACTCGACGTCGGACAGGTGCAGCTGGTCCCCTGGAATTTCGCGGTTCCGACGTAGAGGATCGCGCACCCCTCGGCGGCCATCTGCGCGTAGTCGGTCAGGCCGGCGGCGTCCAGATTGACGTTCATTGCGCTCGTGGTCGCCGGGACCATGTCGAACCCGAACGCGTACGGCGTCGCGCCGTTGGTGTCGAAGGCGGCGCTGTTTCCCGGCGGATAGTTCTGTTGCGCGAGCGCGGCGATCGGAACCGCCTGCTCGCCCGGACCGCCCTTCCCGGGTAGGTACCTTGGATCGCTATGCGCCAGATCGATGGCCCAGGGGCCCGATACCTTCGCCACCGTCGGTTCGGTGCAGGACTCGTCGCCCGGGCGGACGTTCGGACCTTCGGACAGCGTGATGTTGTCGATCGTGACGAGGAGGCGCGAGAAGTGAACGTCCCAGCCGTCGACGAAGGCGGGATCGCCGGCGTTCGCGGGCGGGAACGGGTAGCCGGTCAGCGCCAGCACCTCGCCCGAGGCGGCGAACAAGATCCCGCCCGGGCCCGGGTCGGTCGGCGGCGTGAACGTGGCGAGCATGGCGGCGCCTCCCTCGGCGGCGGCGCCGGCGTCGGCTGTCGGTCCGCTCCCGCAGCTCATCGTGCCGGCGCAGGTGATCGTCAGCGACTGCTTGCTCGAGCACGACACCAGCGCGGCGATCCCGCATGCTGCGCACAGCCAGCGTCCCAGCTTCCTCATCGTCTTCGTTGTCGTTGCCATGTTCGCTTCTCCTGGGTCACGTGGTTTCAAAGCGCGTTCGTCCAGCCGAACGCGTACGGCGCAGTGGAATGGAGGTTCGAGTAGAGGGCTTGGCCCGTCGGGGCGTAGCCGGGCGCGGTCGGGTCGTCGCTGAACAGGTAGCCGCCCGCGCCGTCAGACGGCAGCTGGGTGAAGTCGACGCCGGTGAAGAAGAGGCGCGGATCGATCCGCAGCAGCAGCCCGCCGGTCGGCGCGAGCGTGAGCGACACTGCGATCGGCGTGACGATGCGTTGTTTGCAGATCGAGTTGCCGCCGCCGGTTCCGCCGCTCGCCGGCGCGCGGTTCGCGCCGATCGTGACCGTGCCAGTGAAGGGAAACGCCGCTCCAGCCCGGCTCGCGGTCCCGGCGATCTTCAGGATGGCCATCGCGTCGGCGACCTGGTTGACGTCGCCGCCGGTGAGCCAGACCTGCCCGACCAGCGGCGCCGGCTCGGTGATGCCGACCGCCGGCTGAGGAAACGGTTGCGGCGTCGGGTTCAGCAGGTCGACGTCGAGCGCCGCGGTCTCCTGGGCGACATAGGTGCCGGTCAGGTAGCAGCCGGTCGCCTGGGCGCCCGACACCGGCGCCGCCTCGTCGAGGTAGACCGCGCCCACGTGCAGCTTGGCCTCGGTCACGGCGATGTCGAAGCCGTTCGCGCTCCACGAGAGCGGCTGCCCGGATATAGCATCCGCCGGGCCCGCGGCCGCCGCAGTGAACGTGATGGCGTTGCCCCCCGTCTGCCCGACGCAGGCGGCGAACAACAGCAGACAGAACGCGAGATGATGAGCACGCATCACACGCCTCCGAAGGTGATCGCGAACGTCGCGAAAAATCCGCGCGGCGCTCCCGCGGTGAAGGTGCGTTGGGGGACGAGCGTCGGCTGCGGCTGGCTGTGGAAGTCGGACGCGTAGTCGTACTCGCCGAGCCGGTACTGCGTGTCGAGCAGATTTGTCGCCAGCAACCGGAGCTGGTAGTTGGTCCAGGTCAGCGCGAGCGAGGCGTCGATCGTGAAGATGTTCCCGCTCTCCTGACCGTACGGGAGCGGCCGCGGGCCCACGTAGGTGATTCCGCCGCCCAGCAACGCCTGGACCGGCGATCCGTGCAACGTCCAGGGCAGCGGTCGGAACAGGGCCGTGTCCGATCTCAGGACGACGCCGGGCACGTACGCCACCGCCTCGCCGTTGTCGTTGTACGTCGCGCGGACCAGGGTCAGGTTCGCGGATTCGTCGAAGAACGCGCCCGTCCAACGCAGCGCCGCCAGCCAGCCCGAGCGCGTGGTGCCCGTGCCGATCACGTTCCGCCCGGCCGTCTGGTCGAAGATCAGGTCCTTGTCGACCACGGTTCGGAAGAAGACGCTCCGCGCGACCAGGAAGGTGTTCCGCAGCGGCGCCGTGTAGCTCGCGCCGGCCTCGTACGCGACGATGTTCGCGAACGGCGCCTGGACGTCCTGGGTGATGTAGCTCGGGTCGACCGAGCGGACGCCCTTCCCGTAGCTCGCGGAGAGCGAAGCGCCCCGCAACGGTCCGACAATCAGCGATGCCCGCGGCAGGATCGCGATGCCCGACGTGGCGGTGACCTGATCGGGCTCGCGGGGCCGCCCCATGTCCTGCTGGGTGAGGCAGCTCTGGTCGATGGGCGGGTTCGTGGTCGACGGATGCGCCACGCTCTGCGCCGCGCAGCTGTTGTGGACGTCGTAGGTGAGGAGGTCGGCGCGCGCCCCGCCCCGCAGTGACAGCCAGGGTCGAAGGTGGAGGTTCGCGTCGCCGTAGAGACCGATATCTCCGATCTGCGCGTCGAGATCGGTCTCCGTCCGGTAAGGGACGCCGGTCGACGCCTCGAGCCGCTGCTGCTTGCCGGCGGCGTTGTCGCCGCGCGCGAAGTAGCCGAGCTCGAGCTCCTGGCGCTGCCCGAGGAAGCTCCCCGCCAGACGCGCCGACCCGCGCGCGCCGATGGTCAGCTCGTGGACATTGAGGTCGAGCATGTCGCCGCGCTGGTCATGCAGGCTCTGCAGCGGCTCCTGAACGTCGAGCAGGAAGCCCGTGAAGTTCTCGAGCAGGCGCATGTCGCGCTTGATGACGAACACCTGCTGCGAGAGCATCGTGTCTCCCGGGTGCGTCTCGACATCGGCGGCGATCGAGTAACGGGACGCGTCCCCGCCCTCCGGCACCCGCTCGCGCGCGAAGCTCGACAGGTCGTAGCTGTCGTAGAAGCCGATCTTCCCCGACGCGTAGTCGTCCTCGCGGATCACGCCCGCCGAGTGGAAGTGCGTGGCGTAGGCCTGCGTTGTGAGCCGCCACGAGCCGGTCGCGCCGAAGCGCCCCTCGTACTGCCCCATCGCGGAGCCGCGCTGGGCGTCGCGGTTCTGGCCGAAGCCGTCGGTCTTGTAGATCTCGGCGCCAGCGAACGTGTGCGGGCTCTCGCCCTGCGGACCCCAGAGGCCGAGCACCCGCTGGGTGCCGAAGCTGCCGGTCGTGTAGCTGCGCGGTGAGCCCACGCGTGCGGCAGGCCGAGTTCGTAGTCGGCGCTGCCGGCGACCGCGTAGTTCCCCTGACGCGGGTCGTACGGTCCCTCGACCACGCGCAGCGACTCGACCAGCTCCGGGATGATGAAGTGCGTGTCGGCGTAGCCGTTGCCGTGGAGGTTCCCGCTCTCGTTGATCGGCACCCCGCCGACGGTGAACTCGACGTCCTGGCCCTCGCGCGCGTCGAACCCGCGCATGAAGACCTGCTCGGCATGCCCTTCGCCGCCTTCGTTCGTCAACAGGATCCCGGGCGCGAGCTTGAGGAGCTCCGACGCGTTCGCGCGCGGAACCTCGGCGAGCTGATCGACGCGGAGCTGGAAATCGGATGCTCCGCGGCTCGGCGGCGGCCGCCGGCCGAGCACCGTCACGTCCAGCGCGGCCAGTGCGCGCGGTGGGGGCACCGGCGCCGGTGGTGGCGCTGGCGCCGCGGGCGCCGGGCTTGGAATCGGCAGCGATGTCGGCGCACTGGGGGTCGGGGCCGCCGGTGCCGACGGCGTCGACGCGAGCACGGGCGGTTCGAAGTGGAAGAGGAGCTGGATCCGGCTGGGCACCGCGGCGCCGGCGCGGCGCGCGGGTCGAAACCGCCAGTGACTGGCCGCTTCGATCGCCGCGCGGTCGAGCGTCGGCGCCACGCCTCGAACCAGCGCCACGCCGGTGACGTTGCCTTCGACGTCGATCTCGACCTTCACCCCCACATCGCCGCGCGCGCCGCTGCTGGTGGCCGCCGCCGGGTAGGCTGGCTGCTGCTGCTCGAGCACGGCCGGCGGTTCGACGGCCGACGCAGGCGGTCCCGCGTCCTCGGCGCGCGTGATGGCAGGCGCGCAGACGAGCGCGCACAGAGCGGCTATCTCGCCCGAGCGGCGAGCGATCTTGGCGAGCAAACAGGAACGGCGGAAGCAGAAATGAAACGTGGACAACGAGACCTCCTCCGGTGAGCCAACGGCGCTACGGAGCGGACGGCGGCCAGGCGACGGCAACACCGACCCACGCGCGAGCGCGGCGCGCTTCTTCGTCACGACGGCGCGTCGGGCGTCCGGAGGTGACCGCCGAAATCGACGGTCAGCGCGCCCGGAACGCAATCGACGACGAACGCAAGGCGGAGTGGACGCAGTCCACCCCTGCGCGCCGCCGTTGGTGGCTTAGGCTGCCGGAGGAGAGGTCTTTGGCGCGCTGGCCAAGACGAACGCGCGCCCGGGGTGCGGAGCCGGATCAGCCGGCTTCTGCGCAACGGCCGGTGGCGGCTCGAACTTCACGGCGACGCGAACGACCGGCGACGGCGTCGAGCTCTCGGGCGCGAAGACGAACCCGCAGTGCTCGTGCGCCTCGGCGGTCGTGAGATCCGCGGACTGGATGGCGGTCCGCACCAGGACCTGCGCGGGCGCGCGGGTGGAGACCGACGAGACGTGCGTCAGCTCGCCGTGCTCGGCGCAGACCACGTGCCGCACGGTGAGCTCGTGCCATGACGTCGCGAACTGCGCGAACCCGACCGCGGCGACCGCGACTGCAGCGAGCAATCGGGCGGCGCCCCCCATTCGGGGTAAGTGGCGCCTGTGACTCACCGCACGTCGAAGCATGGTCAATCGGCTACTCAGTTACGCGGCAGCCGATGGCCTGTCAAGCCGCGCGGCGCACGTGGTGCCGGTCATCGGGACCTCCGTTCTGGACGTCGGGAACCGCGGACGACATCCTCTCGACGCTCGCGAGCAACTCTTCGGAGACTTCAAGTCTTACGGCCCGTGGAGCCTCGGCCCGTCGCCCGGCCGACGCCGGACGCCGTCGCGCAACGACAGTCCCCGGGCCCCCTGCTCCAGATCGCGTTCCTCGGAGTCCACCACATCACCGCGGCAGTCGACCGACTCGGCCCATCCCGACAAATTCCTACACACCGAGGTCGAGCTGTTCGCGAGCCACAGTCATGCGCTTGCGTGCGATCTCCGCATAGGTCGCGTTCATCTCCCAGCCTAAAAATCGCCGGCCAAGGCGAATCGCGGCGACTCCCGTCGTTCCGGAGCCCGCGAACGGATCAAGAATCAGTTCGCCTGGATTCGAGAATAGCCGGACGAGTAGCTGCATTAGCGCGACCGGCTTCTGTGTCTGGTGCCCGGTCCGCTGGTCGCCGCCCTTGTTGACGATGAACACGCCATGCGAACCGCCACCGTTCCAGGCACTCCGACCCGGCGCGTGGCAGGCGACGATCGACTCGTAGCCGATGCCCGGGCGGTCACCGCTGTACTGCGGCTTGCCGTCCGGCTTCACCCAGATGCAAGTGCGCTTGTACACCGCTCCCGTACCGTCCGCGTCGCCCTGCGATGTTCCCTCTCCGGATTCGGGAACGATAGTGAAGGAATTCGAATCCTTCCTAATCCCTTCTCATCCACCCCCTTTCGATTTCTTTCTACCCGGGCCTTCCCGTGAGCTGCCGGATGGTGATCCGATCCTCGGGGAGCCAGACGTCGTCATCGGCAACGTCTGGCTTGGCTTGGCCAAGATTTGAGCTGCCGACGCTACGTCTCTACCGTCGCCCTTCATGGCGTCGATGAACGCGCGCAGCGCGGGCGTGACCTGGCGGCGACTCGGATAGTAGAGGTGAAACCCGGGGAAGCTCGGGCACCAGTCGTCGAGCACGCTTTCGAGGGCGCCGCTGGCGAGATGTCGCGCCACCTGCGCCTCCCACGCGAAGCTGATCACCTCGCCGGTCAACACCGCGAGCTCGGCGATCCGCGGGTCGTCCTCGAACAGCGCGCCGGTCACCGCGATCTGGCGCTCGCGACCGCCCTTCTCCAGCTCCCACCGGTACGCCTCGCCACCGGCCCTGGAGTGGACGACGCACCGGTGCGCGAGCAGATCCTTGGGCTGCCGAGGGCGCCCGTGGCTAGAGAAGTAGCTGGGCGTCCCGACTACGACCAGCCGCTGGCGTCCGCCTATCTCAACCGCGACCATGTCGCGCATGACCTGCTCGCCGAGGCGAATGCCTGCGTCGAAGCGCTCCGCGACGATGTCTACCAGGCGGTCGTCGCTCACCAAGTCGAGCACCACGTCCGGGTAGGTGGACAGGAAGGTCCCGAGCCTGGGCGCGATGACGATCTCCGAGGCCGCCTTCGAGGTGCTGATGCGAACCCTGCCAGCGGGCTTGCCGTCCGCCCGGTTGGCAATGGTCTCCGTCACGGCGGCCTCGAGCTCACGCAAGGTCGGCGCGAGACGCGCGAGCAACTTCTCACCCGCCGCCGTAGGTCCGACGCTCCGGGTGGTGCGATGAAGCAGCGGGACCCCAAGCTCCTCTTCGAGGCCGCGGATCGTCTGGCTGAGCGCCGACGGTGTTATCCCGAGATGCGCCGCGGCCCGCACGAAGCTTCCACGCTCGACGATCGTGGCGAAGGCCGTGAGCGACTCGAAGGTGCGTCGATGCATTATGTAGCCAGGCTACCGAGTCCTTGAAGAAAGTGAAGCATGGTCCTGCGTCGGGCTCGGCCACACACTGTGACCATGGAAACCCAAAAGGTCTGGTTCATCACGGGCGCAGGGCGCGGCATGGGAGTCGACATTGCCAAGGCTGCGCTGGCGGCTGGGCATGCTGTCGTGGCCACGGGCCGAGATACGGTCCGCCTCTCCGAGACGCTCGGAACGTCTGGAAACCTCCTGACGGACAAGCTCGACATCACACGATTGGGTGAGGCCCAGACGGCGGTGCGAGCCGCCGTCGACCGATTTGGCCGGATCGACGTGCTCGTCAATAACGCCGCCAACTTCTATGCCGGCTACTTCGAGGAGCTGACGCCAGAGCAGTTCGATCGGCAGCTGGCGACGAGCCTCGTCGGCCCGATGAACGTCACCCGCGCCGTCCTGCCGGTCATGCGAAAGCAGCGCTCGGGGCACATCATCTCGATCTCCTCGACCGCGGGCCTGATCGGCTTCGAGTTCGGCAGCGCCTACGCCGCGTCGAAGTTCGGACTCGAAGGCTGGATGGCGTCGCTCGCGCCCGAGGTCTCGCCGTTCGGAATCAACACCACCATCGTGAACCCAGGGTTCTTTCGCACCGAGCTCCTCACGGAGCAATCGACCAACTACGCCGAGCCGTCCATCGAGGACTATGCCGAGCGCAGGACGAAGCAGATCGAGTTCTGGAAGGGGCACAATGGCAAGCAGGGCGGCGACCCCGCGAGGTTGGCGAAGGCGCTGCTGACCATCGCCGATCAGAAGCAGCCTCCGCTGCGCTTCATCGCCGGCGCCGACGCCGTCGCCACCGCCGAGCAGGTGGCCAGCACTCTTGCCCAACAGACCAACGCCTTCCGCGAGCTGTCGACCTCGCTGGCGTTCGACGGGGTAAGACCATGAGGCACATCTCGATCGGCGGACTCGACGTCTCCCGCATAGGACTGGGCGCCATGTCGATGGCCGGCTACTACAACATCGGGGCAGGCAGCGATGCCGAGTCGATTCGCGCCATCCACCGGGCGCTGGACCTGGGCGTCACGCACCTCGACACCGCCGAGATCTATGGTCCCTACACCAACGAGGAACTGGTCGGTCGGGCCATCAAGGGCCGCCGCGACCAGGTGGTGTTGGCGACGAAGTTCGGCCTGGTCTCGCACTCCGGTGGTGGTCCCGGCGTCTTCGACAGCAGCCCCGCGAACATCCGCGCCGCGGTCGAGGGCTCCTTGAAGCGGCTCGGCACCGACCACATCGACCTCTACTACCAGCACCGCGTGGACCCGAAGACCCCGATCGAGGAGACCGTGGGCGCTCTGGTCAAGCTGGTCGCCGAGGGCAAGGTCCGCCACATCGGCCTGTCCGAGGCCGGCCCCGGGACGATCCGCCGCGCCCACGCCGTGCACCCGGTCGCCGCCCTGCAGACGGAGTACTCCCTTTGGACCCGCGACCCCGAGGCCGAGCTGCTGCCGCTGCTGCGCGAGCTGGGCATCGGCTTCGTCCCTTACTCACCGCTCGGCCACGGCTTCCTGACTGGCGCCATCCGTTCGCCCGACGACCTTAGCGACGACGACTGGCGCAAGACCAACCCGCGCTTCACTGGAGAGAACTTCCAGCGCAACCTGCGCATCGTCGACGAGGTCAAGGCTGTCGCCGCCGAGGCGGACGCAACTCCGGCGCAGATCGCTCTGGCCTGGCTACTCGCACAGGGCAACGACATCGCCCCGATCCCGGGCACCAAACGCGTTGCCCGCGTCGAGGAGAACACAGCCGCAGACCACATCGAACTGAGCGCCGAGCAGATCGAGCGGCTGAACAACCTGACGCCGGCCGCCGGCGAGCGCCACGACGAAGGGAACATGGCCGCCATCGACCGCTGACTGAGGCCGGCCACTCCGCGGGGTATGGTTCCACCCCATAAGCGAGGATGACGATGGAAATCACGAAGAACGGCACGCGGCCGTCCGCCAAGGGACCCGCAGAGCACTTCACCGGGAACGTCCGCATCGATCCGCTTTTCCAGGCGGCCGCACCCGGGCGCGCCGGCGGCGCTTACGTGACCTTCGAGCCGTGCGCGCGGAGCGACTGGCACACGCATCCACTCGGCCAGACGCTGATCGTTACCTTCGGCTGCGGACTTCACCAACTTTGGGGTGGCCCGGTGGAGGAGATCAGGCCGGGCGATGTCATCACCGTCGGGCCGAACGAGAAACACCGGCACGGCGCCTCGCCCACGACGGCGATGACTCACATCGCAATCCAGGAGGCGCTCGACGGGAAACCGGTGGATTGGCCTCGAGAAGGTCACGGACGAGCAGTACCAAAGCAAGGCGTAACGTCGAATCCTATTGGAGCGGTACTTTTCGCCTGTGCGGACGGCGTGTCTCCGGGCTGGTCACCCGCGATGCGACGAACTCCTCGAGGTCACGGGGCCGGATCCGCATCGAGTTGACGAGCCAGACATACGGCAACTGGCCGCGCTCGCAGAACCCGTAGACCGTCGCATGAGACACGCCGAGGTGCTCCGCAACCTCGGCCACCTTGAGCAGCCGATCCCGCCCGCCCCAGAGGACCTGCAGGTCGGCGGCCGTGGGCGCCACGCTGGGTCGCTGTCGCGTCTTCGACGGCGGCGTGGCGCCCTGCCCGCCCGCTCCCGCCTGCGCGCCACCGGGCGCGCGTGTCGCCGCCGAGCCCGGTACCAAATGGGTACCAAAACTTTTGGTAAACCCTGTGGATAGCTGCGAATCGCTGGACTGTGGTCTGATGTCGGTATGTAACGAATCCGCAGGGTTGGTACCGTTCGCGTCCCCCTGCGATGGTCCCTCTCCGGATTCGGGACCGAAAGGTCGGAGGTTCAAATCCTCTCGCCCCGACAACTGTAAGTCCGCGTGATCGCTTTCCAGCGGTTCCGCGTCGAGTCGACGGTGCGTGTGGCGCAGGTGGTGGAACCGCGGCTTCCGCACCTCGCCGACCGGGAACAGCTTGAAGTTGCACTTCGGGCAGCGCCGCGGGTTCGCGTCCGCCGCCGGCTCGCGATGGCCGCAGGCGTGGCGCCGGCACTTGTGGACGTAGCCGGTGACGATGGCGGCCCTGCGCATCGCGCGCCGGAGAACGTCCTCGAGCGCGGTGTGCTTCGGGCGCATGTTCCCGTCCTCGTCCGGGAAGACGAGCTCGGAGGGCGAGGCGGTGATCGCGCGCTTCAGGCAGGCGACCAGCTCGTTGTTGATCGGGATCGCCTCGGCGCGACCGCCCTTCGGAATGTCGCGGTCGTGGGATCGACGATTTGGACCGCAAGGTCAAAGGGAATGAGAGCACCGGGTCTCTTTTCAGCCGCTTGCGAAATAGGGTCTCGTCGGTGTTCAAGAAGCAGTCCGAGACCCCAACTGGCATGCCCGGCGGCAAAGTCCCTTGAGTGGACGCCGACCGAACACCTGTCGGCGGAATCGGCAACTGGACAGCCCCTGGCATCGAAGATGCTAGGGGCTGTCGCTCGTTGGATGCTCGACTCGCCCGTGTCACCCCGCCGTGCAGGGGAGCTTCTCGATCCACCACACCATCGGGAATACCAAGGCGCAACTCTCGGTTTTTGCGATTGGCCGCGCGTTCGAGCCCTGGCGCTCGCACGGGGCTATCTCTCTTCGCGAGTAAAAAAGGAGGTCATGCCATGCGCAGAGTTGTGTCTGACAACCATCTTCCTCGCCGCTTCCAGCGAATTCCGAGCCCGGGTTCGTTCGGTCCGATCGTGCTGCTGATAGACGATGAGCCCACCGCCAGGTCGGCCGCGCTTCGCGTGCTGCAGCACGCGGGTTACGAGGTCAGGTCCGCCCGCCTGGAGATGCGGACCGCCGCGCACCTCGCAAAGGGGACCGGCGCAACCCTCGGTCCGGTCGAGCTCGTCGTCCTCGATGCCTCGCGGCAGCCGCCACTCGCGCTGGAGCTGCTCGAAGCACTCCGCCAGACCGACAGCACCATACCGGTGATCGCGGTGGCCGGCGGGGACCCCGCAACCCGCGAGGAAATCTCGCGCCTGGGCGCCGAGGCCGTGCTCGACTCGCCCCTCGACGACCGTCGCCTGCTGTCGGCGGCCGAGCAGCTGGCGCCCCTGCTTCGCGGCTTCAACGCCGACTTGGAGTCACACGTTTCTTCATTTCACTAGCGGTCAGTCCGACCCAGAACCGTCTTCCGCGGCGGTCGCCGGCTAGGTCGGCGACCGCCTGCGCGCGAGCTGCTGGCGAACGGCATCCAGCACGGCCTGGACATCCGGCTTGAACGCGATCGGAACGTCCAGCCGTACCGGGAGCATCTGATCGTTCACGGCCGTGACGACCAGAACCGGCAAGCTCGCCCATCGTCGGGATTTTCGCAGTCTCTGAAGCACCTCGATCCCACTCATCCTCGGCATGAGCAAATCGAGGACCAGGAGATCCGGAGCCCGGGCGCGGCCCTTTGCGGCGTCATCCAGCAGGGCCAGCGCCGCTTCGCCTGTTCGAGCATCGACGACGTCGCACCCCTCGTCCTCGAGCGTCTCGGCCAGCGCCGCGCGAAAGTCGTCGTCATCGTCGACGACGAGCACGGTCGCATCTATGCCGTTGGTGTCCGACCGTGTTGCCATTTTTGCCAGGCGTCGACGGCCGCCAAACCGTCGGCGATGAGGCCTGCGGTCATCGTCTGCGCCGGTCCGTCATCGATGGGAAGCTGACTCACGGCATCCAGGAGACCGGAGACTCGACCGAGGCGGTTCAGGAGGTCAACCGGTGCGCGCGCGACGATCGCCAGTTCGAGCGATGTCTTGACGGTTCGCAGCAGGTGCCTCATCTCGCTTTGTTTGTCGATGTGTTCGTCCGTTTTGCGCATCGTAGTTCCTCCTTGAATCGAGGTCGAAGTTAGCCACGGCCGTCGATCATGACGAAGCGGACACCAAGGCGTCCGTAGACCCGCAAGAGGTGCGCGCCGCTTCGGCCATCGCCGAGCAGTCGCGCGGCGTCGTCGGCCGAGGCCACCGGACGGCGGTCGACGTCGAGAATCACCTCGCCAGGCAGCAGGCCGGCGCGGCCTCCCGGGCTGTTGGCGGCCACGTCGGTGATGGCGACGCCCCGAGCCCCAGGCGGCAGGCCGAGTGAACCGGCGAGCTCCGGCGTCAGGGTTTGAAGCGACAGACCGAGCTTTGGCGCTTCCTTTCGCTCGTCGGCGTCGCCAGGCGAAGGAGTGAGGGTCGCCCGGAGCTGCCTCGAGCTTCCGTCTCGAAAAACGGTGACGTCGACAGGAGCGCCAATCGTGCGGGACGAGACGTAGTCGACTACATCGGCGCTGGCCTTGATCCCCTCAGCGTCGAGCTTCGTGATCACATCGCCCGGTTTGACTCCGGCGACCGCCGCTGGACTGCCCGGGGTCACCACCGCGACGTATGCTCCTTGGGCGGGCATGCCTCGTCCGAGCGCTTGCTTGCCTGCGTCATCGAGGCTGTCCAGGTCGCGAACGCTGACACCCAAGAACGGATAGCGCACCCGACCATCCTTGATCAGCGCTTCCGCGACTCGCCGCACCTCGTTGATCGGCACGGCGAACCCATACGCACCACCCGCGCCCGTCCTGATCAGCGTGTTGATCCCGACGACGTCGCCATCCAGATTCACGAGCGGCCCGCCCGAGTTACCCGGGTTGATCTTGGCGTCGGTCTGGATGTAGTGGCGCACGCGATCGCCCGACATCTGCACGAGCCGGCCGACGCGGCCCTTACCGCTGACGATGCCGGCGGTCACGGTCTGCTCGAGACCGAGCGGGCTGCCTATGGCGAGGACCCACTCACCCACCTCGATCTCGTCGGAATCACCGAGGCGCGCCGACACCAGGTTCTTGGGGACTCGTTCCAGGCGGACGACTGCAACGTCCGTCCGCTTGTCCCGTCCGATCAGCTTCGCGGGGACTTCCTGCCCATCCGAGAGCGTCACCTTGATCTCGGCGGAGCCATCCACCACGTGGCTGTTCGTTACGACGTTGCCGGCGCCGTCGATGATGATGCCGGACCCCGTTCCGGATACAGGCCCAGGCAGGCCCGGACCTGGAGAGTCGGGCCGTTCGCCGAAATCGAAGAAGCGCCGAAAGAACGGCGGCGCGTTGTTGGAGAAGGGATTGCCCTGCGGAAAGCGCTCTCCCTGCGCGAGCGGCGGGCGCCCCGCCCGCACGTCGATCCGAACGACGCTGGGCGCGATGGCCTTGGCCGTCGCCGCGAACGCCTTGGAGAGGCTCTTCGCAACATCGGACGGCTGCGTGCGCGGCGTGACGGCTCCCGCCGCCGGCGCCGCGGCGGACGGAGGTGGCGCAGAAGCCGCAACGTGCTGCGCTTCTCCGGCGCTCGCGGTCGAGGACACAGCCTTTCCGTCGCAGGACCCCAGTAAGCTTGCGAAGCCGATCATCCCGACGATCGCGTGACTTCGAAGTGTGACCAGGTTGGCCAAGTTGTTCACCTCCCTCGTGGCGGCCGAATAATCACCGCGTTCGAATCGACAAGGTCAGCGCTCTCAAAGCTCGTGCGGCATTCGAACGTGCGTTCGAGAGCGAAACCATGCGGCGCTCGCTTTTCATCCCGGCTGCCCTGCCCTGGCACTCGGGAAGAATTTCACCGGTGGGTCGGTTCTCGCGAACGACGGGACGAAGGAGTGCGACATGCTGCGCGTTTCGTTTTCAGGCATGACCTAGGCCAGAGCGGTAGTGAACGTGCTCGAAGCGTACGGATATTCAGCCAAGCAGGTCGGGGAACAGGTCGTGACGGACTGTCCGACGCTGCTCGGCTCGGTCGAGCGGCGCGCTGATGGCCTGAAGCCGATCGACAGGCGTCCCTCTTGACGCTCATTCGACGGTGCTTTCAATTCCGGCGCGACGGGACAATTACCACATAGAACCGGGCACTTAGCCCAAGGAGGTCGACCATGCTCGTGCGACGGGTTTGGCCCTCGAGGCCAACGTTCGAAAGCTCCTTTTCCGACTTTGACCAGGTACGGCGCGAGATGTTGCGCCTACTCGACACGGCCACCGGCGACGGCGCGCCGGACCCAGGAGCCGGCGTCTTCCCGCCCATGAACATCTCGCAGGACAACGACAACTTCTACCTCCGCGCAGAGGTTCCCGGCATCAAGCCGGCGGAGCTTTCAATCTCCGCGCTGCGGAACCGCGTCTCGATCTCGGGCAAGCGAGAGATCCCGAGCGAGAGCGAGCGCGTCAGCTACCACCGCAGGGAGCGACCCGAGGGAGCCTTCAATCGGACGGTCACGTTGCCAATGGAGGTCGATCCGGAGCGTGTCGATGCACGCTACGCCGAAGGCGTCCTGACGCTGACTCTGCCGAAGGCGGAGCAGGCGAAGCCGCGGCAGATCGCGGTGAGAACCTAAACTGACGACGAACACCTACAGGAGGAAAAACGCCATGGCCACGGAAGCTGCCACGGACATCCAGAAGACGGAGACATCGAACGTCGCGACGGCCCCCGAGCAAACTCGCACCGGCCCAGTCTATTCGCCTGCCGTCGACATCTTCGAGAACGACGGCTCGATCACGCTGCTTGCGGACATGCCCGGCGTGAAGCCGTCGGATCTGGAGATCGATCTGCGCGAGAACGTGCTCACGCTGACCGGACGGGTCACGCCGACCGGGACCTCGAAAGAATCGAACGTCCTTCGCGAATACCGCCCGGGGATGTTCTTCCGCCAGTTCACGCTGTCGGAGGCGATTGATCAGCCGAAGATCGACGCGCAGCTGACCGACGGTGTGCTGAGGCTCGAGCTGCCCAAGGTGGCGAAGGCACGGCCCCGACAGATCACCGTGCGGTCGGCCTGAAAGCCTTCGTCGTCCGGAACTCCCTGACAGAGGAGCGCGGCCTCCTCGAACGGGAAGACCTACTACATGATCCTCGGTGTCTCCCGCGCCGAAAGCCCGGGAGGGATCCGTGCCGCGTATCGCGACCTTGCCAAGAAGGTGCATCCCGACGTCGCGGGCCAGCAGGCGACGCACGCCTTTCAAGAAATCAGCGAGGCGTACGACGTCCTGTCTGACCCGCGGCGCCGGCGCGAGTACGAGAGCGAGCCCCGGCGCGTCGAAAGCAGCGACGTCGCGCCCATTCGGCCTGGGCCAGCAGCGCCGTTCGCGCGCGCGACTGTTTCGATCTTCGGCGCCGGCGAGAGCGTTCGTCCCTCCTTCGAGGCGATGTACGACCGCGCGGCGAATCCGCTCGGCGACCTTCGTATCGTAGGCCACCGCCTACAGACTACCTGAGGAGCCGTCCCCGCTGGAATCGACGTATCACTTGAGGACCTACCAAGCGCTCACCTTCTGCGCGCCGGGCGCGGTCTTGGCGTCGGCGTGCGGGGGCGGCGGCACGAGCCCGAGCTGCTGCATGAAACCCATGTTGTCGAAGTAGACGTGCGCTGCGGCGCTGCGTGACTTCCCACTTCAGGGGTCGCGCGGGCGGAGCTCGACGGAGACCACGTCGCCGTCTCCCTTCTCGCCGAGCAGCCGCTTGGGGACAGGCAGGAGCGTTCCGTGCTTCTTGTCTCGCCAGACACTCGTATCCCATGACTTCCCGTTCACCGTGGCCTTCACGGGCGTCCGACCCCACGCGTGCGTGGCGGGCGGCGCATGCGCCTCGGGCACGCGCGCGAACGTCCACCCTCCAGGGCCCGGGTACCGGAACAATGTCGCTCGAAAGGTCTTCTTTCCCCCCACCCCTGAACGCTACCGCTCCGAACGATACGCGCGCAACGGATTCGCTGTCCGACTCAGGCTGCGTCCGCCGATCAGCGAGGAGGGCTTCCTCGACCTTCTCAGCGCCACGAACCTCATTCCCGGGCCCAACTCGACCGAGATGGCGATCCACGTCGGCTGCGCACCCTCGGCGTTGTGGCCATGGCGGCGTCCGCTCTGGGCGTCCACGAGCTCCTGATCCTGTTCAGCTCGGGCGTCATCGTCGCGTCGGCGCGGGTGGGTCGAGCCACGTCGGACGCCGGGCTTCGCCAACTCATTCCACTGGTGCCGGCGGGCGCCGGCACGCTCGCAGTCTCGGTGGTCACCTTGCCGGGGCTTTTCGGGGTGTTCTTCAAGATCGGTTCGGTGTTGTTCGGCAGCGGCTACGTCCTGCTCGCGTTCCTGCGCGCCGATCTCGTCCAGCGCCTGCACTGGCTGTCGGAGGCGCAGCTCATCGACGCCATCGCCGCCGGTCAGGTGACGCCCGGTCCCGTGTTCACGACCGCCACGTTCGTGGGCTACCTGCTCGCCGGTCCGGCGGGCACGCTGGTCGCGACGGCCGGGATCTTCCTGCCGGCGTTCATCTTCGTCGCGATCAGTGGGCCGCTCGTTCCTCGCGTGCGTGCTTCGCGCGCTGCCAGCGCCTTTCTGGATGGCGTGAACGTGGCGTCGGCTGGCCCTCATGGCGGTCGTCACCGCCCAGTTGGGACGCGCGGCCATCGTGGATGTCCCCACGGCCTTGCTGGCCGCCGTGTCGGCGCTCCTACTTCTGCTCTTCAAGCTGAACTCGACCTGGCTGGTGCTGGGTGGAGCCGTTGTCGGCGTCGGCCTCCACGCCCTCGGACTTGCGCGATGAACGTTCGTTGCGCTCGACCGGGATCAATGTGGGTGCGCGATCGCGAACTGACGCGCGAACGCCACGTCCTCTTCGGTCAAATCCTGATCGAGTTCACGATCCAGGGTTGGTACCGTTCGCGTCGCCCTGGGATGGTCCCTCTCCCGTTTCGGGAACGATAGTGAAGGAATTCGAATCCTTCCTAATCCCTTCTCATCCCCACCCTTTCGATTTCTTACTACCGGAGCGCCTCGGCCCAGGGCACATCCCCCTGGAGCGTCGATCAATCGCCCTCTCGGCGCCAGCACCGGCGCGAGGATCGCCGCGTGGACTCAGAGCTGGGTCAGGCCGCCGTCCACGGGAAGTTCGTGTCCGTTCGTGAACGTCGCGTCGAAGGCCAGAAAAGCGGCTGCCTTCGCGATCTCTTCGGGACGACCAGCCCCGTCTTGAGGATGACCGGCGTGTCGATGGGACCGGGGCTGACGGCGTTGACGCGGATACCCCGCGGCAGAAGCTCGGCTGCTCATTTGGGTCACCACGTTCAATTCAGCCGCGATCGAGTGCTCCCTCAGGACTCCGCGCGCAAGGGTGCTGCGGAGGAGAAGTCGACGCCAGAGACCTTGACGACGGCCTGCCACGCGGCTTCCTGGCTGGCGCGATCGTAGAGGTGTGGCTGGCGCTGCACCTCAATTGGGCCTGAGAACTTCCCTTGAGCCGAGGCGAAGAATTGCCCTGAGACGTCGGTTCCGAACTCCGACGCCTGGAGGTACCGACGGGCCGCGGTCTCCGGCGTCTGATTCATGCCGGGAATGAGGTTCACGATTGGGATAAACAGATACTTCAACGCCGGGCCAGCGTTTCGCACCACCTTGGTGGCGGTCGCCCCACCGGGCGAGACAGCGTACACGGCCATGCCGGAGGGTAACCGGCGCGCCAGCGCCGCGACCCACCAAGCGACAATGAGCTTCGCGTCGGCATACGTATTGTTGGGCACGTACTTCACGTTTGGCCCGTTGCGAATCAGGGCTTCGATAGCGGCGGTCCGGTCTCCCCGGAAGTATTTGGCCGCGAAGGCTGGCACATCGGTGTAGCTGAACATCGGCACGCCCCCACGGGCAGGTTCCGCGCCGGCGATGACAATCCGCGCGTTGGGGCTCAGCAGGTTGGCGCGGAGCAACCCGATAGTCAGTTGATGATGGCCGATCAGCGGGGCCTGAGCTTCCTCGATGCCCGCCGCGGTGATCACGCGCTTCTTACCTGGGACCATCCCTGCATTGAGCAGCAGGAAATCGATCGGCTGACCCCGCTTGACGAGCTCGGCAACGGCGGACTGAACGCTGGACGGCGTGTCCAGATCCAGCTCCAGCGGCGTGAAGACCTGTAGTTTGTTCTCAGCCGCGAGTTGAGCGGCCGCTTGCTGGGCCCCGGCCAGGCTGCGCCCGGTGACGATGATCTCGTGCCAGCCCTCTCCGGCGAGCAGGCGGGCTGCCGCATGGCCGAGCCCGGACGTGGCGCCGGTGACGAGGGCGATCGAATGTCTCATGGGTGGTTTCCTCGCGACGATAGGGTCGCCTTGCCAATTTCGAACTGTTCGGTACACTAATGGGGCGAATGGTCAGGCGCAAGGAGTTTTTAACTAAATGATTCAAAATGCCACGAAGCCGCGTGGGCGACCGCGCAGCTTCGACGAGATGGAAGCGCTGGAAAAGGCGACCCAGGTGTTCTGGTCGAAGGGCTACGACGGAGTGACGATCGACGATCTCGTCGCCGGGATGGGTGTGGGACGGCCGAGCCTGTATGCCGTCTTCGGGGACAAGCGGACGTTGTTCTTGCGGGTCCTCCGGGCGTACGCCGAGACGAAGGGCGCTGGCGCTGCGAAGGCACTTCTCTCACCGAAGGCTCTTCGCGACTCGCTCGCCAGCTTCCTGAGGCACGCCGTAGAAAGTGCGACCGAGGAAGGCTCCGCCGTGGGTTGTCTTCTCGTGTGCGTCGCGCCGCTCGTGGACGACGCAGAGGTCCGGCAGTTCCTACAGAACGCAGCGGCTGGAGCTGCAGCGCTAGTGGAGCGTCGTTTCCGGGACGGGATCAGCGCTGGGGAAATCCCGGCTGACTTTCCCGTAGCCGCGCGTGCGAGCCAGGTCATCGACCTTTCCAAGGGTTTGACGATGCGCGCGCAGATGGGCACGCCGCGCAAGACGCTTCTCAGGGATGCCGAGGAAGCGGCTGACTTGGTGGTCCTTCTGCCTCGGGAGACCAGCCGAGGGCCGAGCGGCAGCGCCCGGAAAGCCCGTACGGTTCGGGGCTGACTTCCGCGTCCGCGGACAGCAGCTAGCGCAGGGACGTACGCGTCGACGAATTCGAAGGGACGGACGCGTGGCGTCGGGCAAGGCCCGGCCGTGGGCAAGGTCTGGGACTTCCTGCGCAGCCGGCCCGGGTTGAGGCAAGAAGGTTCGAGAGCGGGCCGAAATGATCGGGAAGCGTGTTGCACCTGCGGCAGCGCCGCAGACCTAACGGTGTGAGCGACCTGCTTCACCGCGCACGATCACCCGGGCGCCGACACGAATTTCTTCCTCGCGTCCGCTACCCCGAGGGCCCGCGCCACGACCTCGGCCTCGACGAGCTGCTGTTCACCATCGTGATCACGGCGGCGCTGTTCCTCTACGCGCGCACGCCGCGCGTGCCCGGGCGGGTGATCGGCCTCTTCGCCGTCACCTACGCGCCGGTGCGCTTCGGCCTCGACTTCCTGCGCGCGACCGACGTCGCCGTGCTCGACCAGCGCTACGGCGGCCTCACGCCGGCGCACCAGCCTCCTCGGAGGGCGGGTCGACCGGCTCCCGTCGCCTGGCGGGCTCCTGGTGCACCGATCGCGGCGCGCCCGGCGCTTGGAACGTCGCCCTTGAAGCCTTGCGAGCGAGTGCGTACCGTTGTGCATCGTGGATGGGCGGGTGTCCTGGCAATCAATCGGTCGCGGCGTCGATCAAGGACTGCCACCTGGCGTCCAGCGCCTCCACGCGCGGGGCCGCCTCGGTCCTCGCGCCGTCCCCCGCCAGCGGCGAGCTCATCGCCGGCCGCGAGTCATCGGAACTCGCGATCTGCTTCTTCAATGTGAGCGCGGAATCGACGGACCCGCGAGCGATGCGAGGAGACGGAGCTGAAGTGGCCATGGATCGGGTGTTCTCCTTCTCGAGGTGATGAGGATCCCCCAATCCATTGCACCCGCCGCGCCAGAATCGCCTCCAGCAGTTCGGCCCAGTTGCCGCCGTGGGTGCCACCCGAGGTAAGCACTTGGCGCGGGGCGGTGCGCACGGCGACGCGCGCCCGTCCATGTCCGCTTTGACGTTCGGTGCGCTTACGAGCACCAGATCGTCATGAGGGGATTTGCCGTGCTCCAGCGTGGCATTGCGTATGCTAGTCGATTCGGCATGAAGACCGTATCACTGGTGGCGATCCTAGCGTGGGTCGGCTCTTCAGCCTGCGGCGCGGCGTCGAGAGAGGGCGGCCTGGACGCGGGGACGACGTCGGCACCGGACGCGACGGGCGCCGTCGCCGTCAGGGGCGACACCTGGGAGTGGGACGGTGCCGCCTGGACGCGTCTCGACGTCCCAGGCCCGGGCGCACGCACGGGACACCTGATGGCGGCTTTCGAAGGCAAGGTCGTGCTCTTCGGCGGTGCGCTCGGCGTCGGTCCGTTCAACGAGCCTTCCCAGAGTCAGCAGAACCCTCTCGCCGACACCTGGGAGTTCGACGGGACCACCTGGACCCAGGTTGCGGTGACCGGACCGGTCCCGAGCGGCGGATGGGGCATGGTCTCCCTGCCGCTCGCGCCGAACGAGTGCGCAGGCGACTGCCCGGCAGAGCACCTCGTGCTCTTCGGCGCGGGACCTTCCTGGAACGAAACCTGGTCGTGGGACGGCCATGCGTGGGCGCAGATCGATAACGTCGCCTCGCCGTCTACCAACGAGTTTCCACCTTCTCCACCCTTCGGTCTTGGGCCCGAGCGGTCGCTTCGGCCACGCGATGGCGTCGCTCGGCGACAAGGTGGTGCTGTTTGGCGGCACGGAGGTCAGCGGCCCCTAAGCGCGCCGCGACCGGCGCGCACAGACGACGCGATCGCGACAAACCGATCAGGGGCATCTCGTCGAGCTCGAGGCGTCTCGTTCGCTCGACGTGCGTGGCCACGAAACCGTCCAGAGCACGTCTTCGATGGGGCACTGGTCGCAACTCCTTGAATGCCAAGAACGAACTCTCCGTTTCAAGGCGTCCAACAAAGTTTATCAAGGAGTCCATCGGTCGGCCGTATTCGAACGATAGCCGTGAGGCACGCGCTATCGAGTGAACGCGACGTAACAGTCGGCACTAGGGCTCAGGTACGCCGTAACCGCGCCGGTTAGATCAAGCCGCGCTCGATCGCCGTGAGTACAGCGCGGGTGCGATCGCGAACTCCGAGCTTCGACAGGATGCTCGAGGCGTGGTTCTTCACCGTGCCCTCCGCAGCGCCGAGCGCGTCGGCGATCTCGCGATTGGAATACCCACCGGCCATCAAGCGCAGCACCTCGAGCTCGCGCGCGGTGAGCGGCGAGGCGGGGGCGGTGCGGTCCCGCGGTGCGCCTTCGAGCCCGCGAAGCACACGCTCCGTGAGCTGAGGCCGGAGCATCGTGCCTCCCGCGGCGACGCTGTGGATCGCGTTCGCGAGGACGTCGAGCGACACGTCCTTGAGCAGCCAGCCCTTGGCGCCCGCGCGGACCATGTCGAGGAGTACGTCGTCATCGTCGAAGGTCGTCAACACGATCGCGGACGGGACGCGGTGACCGCCGGCTGCGCGTGCGGCGAGCCCCCGCACGACGCCGAGACCATCCAGCCGCGGCATCCGGACGTCGACGAGGACGATGTCGACCGGCACGCGCCCGAGCATGTCGAGCGCTTCGACGCCATCGCTCGCTTCGGCCGCGACAACGAGCTCGGGTACGAGCTCGAGCAACGCTCGGATGCCCTGCCTGATGAGCATCTGATCGTCGACGATCGCAACCCGGATTGTCATGGGCGCCGCCGCGGCATGCTCGCCTCGACCTCGAACCCGCCGTCGCGGGTCCTGCGCGCGGCGACCTGGCCGCCGAGCGCGGCGAAGCGCTCGCGCATGCCGGTGAGACCATGCCCCCAGGCGATGGGATCGACGGCTGGCGTCTGGCCGTCATCGCATGCACGCAGACGGATCGCCGAGCGGTCGCATCTGATCGAGATCCACAGGTTTCGTGCGCCTGCATGGCGCGCGGTGTTCGTCATCGCCTCTTGCGCGCAACGGACGATCGCGTCGGCCTGATCGCCGGCGAGCATGTCGAGCTCGGCGGCCAGATCGAGGTGCACGACAACCGTGCCCGGTGCGGCGACGAGGCTACGCAGCGCCCCGCCGAGTGGGCGCGGATCGCGCAGGTCACCTACCGCATTGCGAACGTCCGCGAGCAACAAGCGCCCGATCGCGTGGGCCCGCTCGACGTGCTCCTTCGCACGGCCGTCGGCGAGGTGCGCAGCCACCTCGAGCTGCATGCCGAGTGCGGTGAGGTGGTGTCCGAGCGCGTCGTGCAGGTCGCGCGCGACCCGCAAGCGCTCGATGGTGCGGCTGTGCTCGGCGGCGGCGCCGCCTGCACGCCGCTCGGACGCAACCAGCGAGGTCGCGGCGAGCGCGAACGCCTGGAAGCCGGCGAACGCCGCGCAGTTCGCGAGCGCCCGACCTAGGTGGTGCGCGTCGAACCGCAACGCGATCGTCGCCGACTGCACTGCGACCCAAGCCACCGCGACGCCACCCGACACCACGCCAGGCAGCTGGCTCGCGACCACGACGAAGATCGCCGCGGTCACCACGTCGCGCGCGAACCACACCATGGCGATCGCAGCGAGCGATTGCGCGACACGTAACGCAAGCGCCGCACCGCGGCGGCTGGTCGGCGTGCGACACGTCACGACGAATGCAGCAAGGAACGCGAACGCACCGATCGCGAACCCGAGCGCGCGGGTCCCCGCGAGCTCGCCACGCGCGAACGCCACCGTGGTAGGCAGCACGGCAACGAGCCATGTGCCGAACCCGGCGATCCGCATCCAGTCTTCCGGCTGCATGCCCGCAAGCATACCGATTTCCCGACGGCGCACCTGCGCCAGAAGTCATGGTCGATCGCATGACGTCCGGCACATGCGCACCTCGCGCGGCGTTGCGATCCTCGGCGCCATGCACGACCTTCTACTCACGCCACACGTCATCGCCGGTGTCGTCGCACTGGCGTCGATGATCGTTCCTCTCGTTGCACGCAAAGGTGGCCGCCTACATCGTGGCGCGGGCTGGGTGTTCGTGATCGCGATGATCGGCGTGTCGGGCACGGCGTTCGCGCTCGCGATCTGGCGCTTCACCATGGCAGACGCGCAACACCCCAACGCGCACGCTAACGGCTTGTTTCTGTTCTACGTGGCCACGCTGACTGCGGCCGGCGTGTCGTCCGGCGTGCGCGCGCTCCGCTTCAAAGCGCGTCGTGCTCCACACCGCAATGCGTGGGACCTCGGGATCGCCGCGGCCAACGTCGCGATGGCCGTTGCGACGCTGGTGTACGGACTGATCGATCACCGCACGCTGTTCATCGCCTTCTCGTTCGTCGGTCTGATCACGGGCATTGGTCAGCTCCGCTACTGGTTGCGAACGCCCACCACGCATCGCCATTGGTGGTTCGCCCATATGGGCGGCATGCTCGGGTCCTGCATCGCGGCGCTCACCGCGCTCGTCGTCGTCAACGCCTCGCGATTCGGCTCGCGCACCTTCGCCACCGCGATCTGGATCGCCGTCCCCGCCGTCGGCATTCCCGCGATCTTCGCGTGGACTGCCTACTACCGCCGCCGCTTCGCCACGCGTCCCGCGGAGCTTCCGTGACGGCCCGCCGCGAGCGACAGCCATAGCTGGCGATGCAAGCGATCATCACGGGCAATGCGGTGGCGTTCTCGCGAACGCTGGCCAGGTCCCTGCATCAGCCACCACGGCCCGGCTGTGCGACGCCCGGCGAGTCGGGTAGTAAACGGGTAGTAAATTTCTTGGTTCTCCCTGCAACCGGATGGGATGGATGGACGGAGGCCCCCTCCCCGCCTGTAATCGTTGCGCCGTCTTGCGAACCATCAGCACCGTCTGCGACGGTCGCCATGCCGTTTCGGGACCGGTCACAGCCGCCGCGTTCCACAACAGCGTCATCGCGGCCAGGCTTGCCGACATCGCCGCGGGGTTCGCGGTAAACCGGCGGCCGGATCGCGGACCTGGTTCAACGCGCGGCGCAGACGCCGACCGCACGCCTCCTGTCGGCCAAGCATAGAGCCGCCTCGGTCGTGACTCGGGCACTACCGTTGCACGGTAGCGAGATGCATGATGCGACGGTCCCGGTTGCAATCGAACATGACGCCGAACCGATCCTTCCTCACCGAGCGGATGATTCGCGTGGCCGCGTGGAGCGGCGCAATCGCCCTGGCGGTCGGCGCGTTCCTCATCATCACCCACGAGACAATCAGCGAGCGGGAGGGCGCCACGATCGACCGGGCAATCCTGTTGGGGGTGGCGCGCCTGCGCACGCCGCGACTCAACGGAGTCATGGTCGACCTGACCGCGCTTGGATCGCCGACGCTGGTAACCCTGTTCACGGTGGTCACCTTCGCCATTTTGCTCGTGCTTCGGGATCGCCGCGGAGCTCTGC
Source organism: uncultured Pseudomonadota bacterium (assembly GCA_963711305.1). Classification (GTDB taxonomy): domain Bacteria; phylum Myxococcota_A; class Polyangia; order Fen-1088; family Fen-1088; genus DASRQZ01. Next base: position 211,083 of record CAVQDT010000004.1, on the reverse strand, counting down.
ATTTGGCGGTCGCTTCCGTCGGAACATGGATATGGACGTCGGCGACCAAGAACCTCATCGAAAAGGCCCGACCGACCGAGGTCGAGCACCTGGTTCAGGTCTCGGGCTATTCATATCCAAGCGGTCACTCGCTCGCGGCGGCCGCGCTCTACCTCACCATGGCGATCGTCGCGGGGACGAGACTCCGGACAGTGGCATCCAAGGCGGTTCTCGTCGCGGGGGCCTCGTTGTTGGTTGCGCTCGTCGCGATCTCGCGCGTTTACCTCGGCGTCCACTACCCCAGCGACGTCCTGAGCGGCATGGCTCTCGGCACAGCATGGGCGCTGATCCTGGCCGCGCTCATCGCCGCCGCGGCTCGGCCGAAGCGGGTCTGAACGGCCGGCGGCGTTTCCTTGGTGGAGCACATCCGCGCAGAACCTGCGCGCGCGAGCTCAGATTGCTGCACGATCTGCGGGACCGAAGGTCGGCGGTGGCAGCGTGTGGGGCGGCTTCGGTCTTGCAATCGTATCGGACAGAGGCGTGAGCCACGAACGTGCTCCTCCGCGACCAGTCGGCCGCGGCGTCGTGCCTCGGCAAGGAGCTACCCATGAGCATCGTTGTCGCCACCGATTTCTCCCCCTGTTCGCGAGCGGCCATGAGGCTGGGCGCTGCACTCGCACGGCGCCAGGGCACGGCGCTGATCCTCGTGCACGCAGTCGAACCGCCCGCACTAGACGTTCCCGCGTTGCCAATTGGGGCGACGGGATGGGAGCGGGACATGGCGATGGCCGCTGAGATCGGAATCGCGAAGGATGCGAGCGATGTACGCCAGGCAGGCGCGATCGTCGAGACCCGGGTCCTGCTCGGCACCGCGGCCGGCGTGATCCTCGAGGTGGCGACCGAGCAGCGGGCCGAGCTCATCGTCGTCGGCACACACGGGCGAAGGCTCCGCGCCCACCAATTCCTCGGCAACATCGCCGAGTCCGTGGCACGGGCGGCCACCTGTCCGGTCCTGGTCACGCGTGAAACAGCAACCGAGATCGCTCGCTGGGAGGGAGCTGCTCCGCTGCGGCTGGCGGTGGGCACGGATGGCTCTGCCGCGAGCCAGGCGGCACTGTCTTGGGTGGGCAGCTTCACGCGATCACAAGCGGCCGACCTGTCGGTCATCCGTCTCTACTGGCCGCCCGAGGAGGCGATCCGTTACGGCCTCGATGATCCGTGGGGCGGACCGCACCGAGACAGCGCGCTGCTGCCGCTGCTCGAGCGGGACCTGCGTCGCGACGCGCAGACACTCGTGGGCCGAATGCCTGAGCACCTCCGGTTCCGCGCCGCCGGCCGCGAAGCGGCGGACGTCTTGGCGGAAGAAGCGGATTCAATAGGCGCGGACGCGCTGGTTATCGGGGTTCCCCGGCACCGCTCCCAACGGTGGACGGTGTTGACGCCGGGCCCCGTCCTGCGCTCCTCGGTCTTGCCGGTGCTCTGCGTACCCGAACCGCGGTCCGCCGTGCGGCCGCAACCAAAGCAGGTGCGATCAGTCCTCATCGCGACGGACCTTTCGGACGCGTCGAACCAGGTCGTGGGTCCGGCTTACGGTCTCTTGCTTCCGGCCGGCGGGCGCGCCGAGCTCTGCACGGTGCACCCCGTCGGGGTCGCTGACACGCTCGGCACAGTTCCACTGACATCGCCGCTCGGCGACCATCAACGCGCGGACCTCGAATCGCGGTTGCGCGCGCTCGTCCCACCGCAAGCGGAGCCTGCGGGGATCACGACGCGCATCTCGGTCATCGAGGCCAGATTCGCCGCGGAGGCGATCCTCGCGGCGTCCGAGCGGCTAGACGTGGACCTCATAGCCGTCGCGTCGCATGGCCGGTCCGGAATCAAGCGCGCGCTGCTCGGCTCGGTCGCCGAAGAGGTGACACGCCGATCGACGCGCCCCGTGCTGATCATACGGTCACAGCAGCCGGCCTGAGAACTACCGCATCTCCTCGTTGTAGGCGACTCTACCGGTCCGGGACCTCATCGAGCACGAGGTGCCATCCGCGAAAGGCCGAAGCGGGCGCGTCCGCTGGCGACCGCCCGCAACCCGCGTGCCGTGACCTTGCGGATCTCCTCGGCCACGAACACCGTCGAGGCGATCCCGACGCAGATCGCCCAGTCGGCGAGGCCGAGCGCCACCGACCCGAACAACCGCTGGAGCGGCGGCCAGTAGACCACCGCCACTTGCAGCAGCACGACGATCGCGAGGGTCAACCAGAGCCGCCAGTTGGTCGCGAGCTGGCGGTTGAGCGCGGTGCCGTTCTCGGCCCGCACGTTGAGGACGTTGAAGACCTGGAACAGCACGAACGTCGTGAACGCCAGCGTCGAGGCGTGGGCAGGCGACTCCGCCGCCGGGGCCGAAGCGCAGAACACCGAGGGTGCCGGCCGCCATGATGGCGCCGTGGAAGAGCAGCCTGAGGAGCCTGCGCCCGGTCAGGATCCGCGCGGATGGATCCCGCGGCGGCTCGTTCATGATGCCCGGACGGGCGGCGTCGACGCCGAGCGCGATGGCGGGCGGGCCGTCGGAGATCATGGCCACCCACAGGATCTGCGCCGCGCCCAGGGGCGAGACCATCCCGAGGAACGGCGCCGCGAAGACGGTGAGCAGCGCGCCCATGTTCGTGGAGAGCTGAAAGCGGACGAACTTCACGATGTTGTCGTAGATGGTCCGGCCTTCGCGCACGGCCCGGACGATGGTCGCGAAGTTGTCGTCGGTGAGGACCATGCTGGCGGCCTCCTTCGCGACCTCGGTCCCGGAGCCCATCGCGACGCCGATGTCGGCCTTGCGAAGGGCCGGAGCGTCGTTGACGCCATCACCGGTCATCGCGACGACGTGCCGCCGCGCCTGCAGCGCGGTGACGATCCGAAGCTTGTGCTCCGGCGCGACGCGGGCGAACACCGCGATGTTCGGCAGCGCCGAGGCGAGCGTGGCGTCGTCCATCCGATCGAGCTCGGCTCCCGTGACCGCGTCCCCTTCCAGGCCCAGGGCCCGCGCGATCGCGGCGGCGGTGGCGCGCTGGTCGCCGGTGATCATCTTCACGGAGATCCCGGCGCTCTTGCAGAGCTCGATGGCTTCGCGGGCCTCCGCACGCGGCGGATCCATCATTCCGACCAGACCCACGAACGTGAGGTCGGTGACGAGCTTGGTCAGCTCTTGCTTCGGATCGAAGTCGGCGGCGCGGAGATCGCGCGTCGCGACGGCGAGGACGCGCAGTCCGCCGGCGGCGAGGCGATCGTTCTCGTTCCTGACGCCCTGCCGCGAGCCATCGTCCAGAGGGCGTGCTCCCTCCGCGCGTGAGAACGGCGCCGCTTCGTTCCAGCAAGACCCCGGGCGCGCCCTTCACGAAGACCCGCACCACATCCCCGTCACGGTGGAATGTGGCCATGTACCTGCGGTCCGAATCGAACGGCACCTCCGCGACACGCGGGAATTGGGCGCGCAGAGGGTCCACGTCAATGCGCGCCTTGTGCGCGAGCGTCACGAGCGCGCCTTCCGTGGGATCTCCGATCAGGACACCGTCGGTGACACTGCTGTCGTTGCAGAGTACGACGGGCCGGAGCAGGGGCGCGAGGTCGACTGGTAGCCTCCGCGGGCGCCTCGGCTGCGATCTCCCCTTCCGGCCGGTAACCTTCGCCCGAGACCGCGTATCTCTGTCCCGCGAGCCAGAGACCTCGCACCGTCATCTGGTTCATCGTCAGCGTGCCGGTCTTGTCGGAGCAGATCACCGTCGTGCACCCGAGGGTCTCGACAGCGGCGAGTCGCTTCACGATTGCCCGATGGCGCGCCATCCGGTGAAGGCCGAGCGCGAGGGTGACCGTCACGACCGCCGGAAGGCCTTCGGGAACGGCCGCGACCGCCAGCGCGACGGCTTCGATGGCCATCTGCGCCAGCGAGTCGCCACGGAGTAGCTCGACGGCCGAGATCGCCCCCACGACCACCATCGCGATGAGGGCGAGGCGCTTCGCCAAATGATGCAGCTGCACCTGCAGCGGCGTGGGGGCCGCGGCGGTCGTCGCCAGCATCCCGGCGATGCGGCCCATCTCGGTGGAGCGGCCGGTGGCGGAGACCACCACCTCCGCGCGGCCGCGCGTGACGACCGAGTTCATGAAGACGACGTTGATCCGTTCGGCCAGGGGCGTGGCCAGCGGGATCGCTGCGTCGGCTCTCTTCTGGACCGGGACCGACTCCCCGGTGAGCGCCGACTCGTCGACCTCGAAGGAATGCGTGAAGAACAGCCGTCCGTCCGCGGGGACGCGGTCCCCCGCTTCGAGCAGCACGATGTCCCCCGGAACGAGATCCTCCGCCGCCAACTCGACGACCTGCCCTCCACGGCGAACGCGCGCGCGGAACGCGACCATGTGCTTGAGCGCCATCAGGGCGCGCTCGGCACGATGCTCCTGGACGAACCCGAGGATCGCGTTGAACACCGTGACAGCGCCGATCATGAGCGCGTCCTTGAGATCGCCCACGGCCCAAGCGATCACCGCGGCGACCAACAACAGCAAGTTCAGGAAGCCCTTGAGCTGCGAGATCAGTACGATCCAGGGCGAGCGGGGCGGCTTGTCCGGTAGGCGGTTGGGCCCCGTCCTTGTCGAGGCGACGTGCTGGTTCTGGGGCGTCGAGCCCAGCCGCGCGGGTCTCCAGGCGGGCCAGCACCTCTTCCGCCGGAGACGCCCAGGTGGGTATGGAATCGATGTCACGAGACGGTGACGTTTTCACGGTTCTTCCCATGGGTCGGGGTGCGCCCAGGTGAGGTAGAGCAAGGGTCCGGCCAGATCGGAGGCCCCTGACTAGGAGGAGACAGCCGTCAAACACGCATGGTTTGCACTGAGCGGCCATTCGCGCGCTCGATCTGCGCGGCCTCCGGGGAACCCCGGGAGACTGCGCGACCGCTCGAAGCGCAGACAGTAACAAACGCCTCTTCCCATGACCGGTGGCGGAGCTAGGCCACCCGTCCAGCCGCGGCACTTCTGGTTGCTCACGAGTCTGCGGTGTGCGGCGGTGGTGTGCTGGCTGCGCACCGGTACAACTGTCCGCCATGGGTCCAGGTCGTCGTTGCACACGGTTGTGCCGTAGTGGCGGGTGTCGCGCCGGAGTTCTTCGCCCGACCGAAGCCTAGCGCTGGCCGAACGCGCTCAGCGGATCCTCCGCGTTTGTTGTGAGGCGCCGCAGTCCCTTGGTGCAGCTGGTCGAAGCTGTCGCTGACGAGATGAGCACGTCTTCGGGCCCGCCGGCCTCTCGCTGGCGCGCATGTTGCCTCTGAACGATGTGTGATGAGACCCAGCGCCACAGCCGCTTTCGCACGTGCGGCAGCGTATCGATCATGACTCACGAAGAGGGAGCGCCTGCGACCCTGGGCACCGGAGCATTCTCGTCACTGAGGTTCGGTTTCTGGGTAGCGCTAGCAACTGGCCTCACGACTCTTCTGACGTTCTTGCTCGCCGTCGCCACCCCGCCGCTTTCGGGACAGCTGTGCCAGGCGCACTGCTTCACCTATCCCTACCTGGGCATCGTGGCGCGATTCCCAAGGGACTACTACTGGATGCTGCCGGCGATCGTGGCAACGCTGCTTTACATGGCGTTCGCTGTCGCCCTTTATGCCCGCGTCGCGCAGGGGAGGCGTCACTTTGGACAGCTGGGACTGGCTCTGTCCACGATGGCGGCAATGACCCTCGTCGGCGACTACTTCGTCCAACTCACGGTCATTCAGGCGAGCGTGCTTGCTGGTGAAGGAGACGGCATTTCGCTCCTGACGCAGTACAACCCGCATGGCCTGTTCATCGCGCTCGAGGAAATGGGTTACCTCCTGATGAGCCTCTCGCTCGTTTGCATGAGCGCTGCTTTGACCAGCGCGACTCGGTTCGAGCGCACAATCCGATGGCTATTCGTCGGTGGATTCGTCGTTAACATGCTGGCCCTTCTCTGGTTCCTGACACGGTACGGACATCGCCGCGGTTACCTCTTCGAGATCTTGGTCATCTCGGTCGACTGGCTCGTCTTGATCATGGCCGCATTCACGATGGCTGCCGTCTTTCGGCGAGACATCCGCAATGCCGGACGGCCAGGCACGCCAGGCGGGTCGAAACGCCTGTGACAAGCGCGGCATTTCCGATGCATCACAGTCACTGTTCTACGTCGCGGCCGACGTGCTGGCCGGGCAGAGCTGGGCCGGCTACAGCTTTACCTCGCAGACTATCAGCGAGCTTTCTGCCATCGGCGCTCCATCGCGAAGGATCTGGCTGGCGTTCGGCATCCCCTACGACCTACTTCTGATCGCATTCGGTATCGGCGTATGGGGGGCCGCCAATCAGAAGCGCGGCCTGCGTGTCACGGCAGCTCTGCTGGTCGCGATCGGAGCGATCGGCTCGGTCTGGCATCCTCGTGTCCGGCACGTTGACGTCGCTCTACGGCCGTCCTCGCGATCGCACTGCTTCGCGCGACAACCAAGAAGTTGTCGGAATGATCCACCTGAAGGTAAGCCGGCGCGCAAGGCAATTGCGCGCCCGCGCGAGTTTGCACCTTGGTCCGTAGGGCGCACCGCCGATGCCGACCCGTTGTGGGTGGGCCATACGGGCGCGGCTGTATTGTTTGGGACTGGACCACTGGTGAGCAATCGTCACTTGTAAACGCGTCGCGAACGATGTTACGCGCAGCCAGACCGGCAGATGAACGCCTGGTTTGATCGACTTACCAATTGTCGTAACAACGGACAAAAGGAGCCCCAATGCGAACGTTGCGAACCATCGTCACTGCTTTGTTGCTGTCTATTTTCGGACTCTCGACCGCCAGCGCGCTCGCGGCGCCCACCTTCGCACCGCCTGCCCCCACCGCGCCTCACGGCATCGCCTACTCCGCGTGGTCGGCCCTCTGGTGGCAGTGGGCATTCGGCACGCCCGCTGCCAACAACCCGGTCCTGGACACGACGGGCGCGAACTGCGCCGTGAACCAGCCTGTGCCGGGCGTGTTCCTCCTGGCCGGAACCTTCGACGGCAGCGCCGGCAACCGCACCTGCACCGTCCCGCTCGGGACCGCCTTCCTCATCCCCATGTACAACAAGGCTTTCGCCGCCCAGCAGACCGACCCCCCCGACCAGCGCACCGACGCCTTCGTGCGCGCGCAGGTGGCCTGCGTCGGGACGCCGCCGGCGACGCTCTCCCTCACGGTCGACGGCGCGTCGCTGCCGAACCCGACGAGCTTCCGTGAGCAATCCAACATCTTCGCCATCAACCTGCTGGCTGGGAACATCTTCGGCCTCCCGCCCCAGGTCCTCAGCCCGTCGGCAGACCAAGGCTTCTATGGGTTCGTCGAGCCGCTCACGCCCGGGGCGCACACGATCCACTTCAGCGGCACCGTGCCCGCCTGCGGCACCGTCGCCCCGGAGTCGACCTACACGATCCAGGTGGCCGGCACGGTGGGGACGCCGCGCTCATGCAGCGGCAACCAGCAGCTCACCCTGTCGAACGTCACCATCCAGAGCAGCCAGGTCGCCGTCACTGTCTCCGGCAACTGCACCGTGCACATCACCAACAGCGTCCTCTGGGGCACGAGCTCCGCCATCGTCATCCATGACCAGGGTCACGTCATCGTCGACAACAGCACCATCGGCGGCAGCAGCTTCGCCGTCACGGCCGACGGCCACGGCCACGGCGAGGTCCGCAACTCCTCGATCCTCAGCCCCAACTCCGTCACGCAATTCGCGGTGGTGAGCGACTCCGGCGGGAACAACGGGTTCTGAGCGGCCGCCTCACGGCAACGCCGGCATCTGCGCCACGTAGGTCGTGCACGCGCCCGTACTGGAGCAGATGCCGTAGCTGAACAGCGTTCCGGCCGGATTGATCGACCCGCTGGAAACGGTGGTCGAGTTGAACGTGTAGGTGACCTGCGCGCCGCTGTCGGAGGTCCGGAGGAAGAACAATGTGTTGGCGAGCGGGGACGCCGGGTCGCTGCTCTGGAACTGATAGGTGAGGAGATACTTGTTGTTAGACGTTACCGCCGTGACGTAACGGAACGAATCGTCGAAAGACACCTGGCGCACCAGGAGCCCTCCCGGCACGTTCACCTGCCGATAGGGGATTTGCAGGCTGTTGTTTCCTCGCAACCACACCGACGCGGCCGTGTCTGGCCCGCTCCACTGGATCATGTAGGAGTTGCCAGGGCTGATCTGCTGAACCTGGCTCCAGTCCGAGGTGCGAAGAATATTGAAGCCGAACGGGTAGGCAACGTCCTGAAAGAACGCGAGATAGCCTCCATTGGTCGAGAACTGTGTGAACGCTGTGCTGTTGGTCAGATACGGACCACGCTTGAGGATCAATGCACCGTCCGAGGTGCGGAAGACGCGCAGCATGCCGCCACCGCCGTAAGCGAACCGCTCCATGCTCGCAACGAGCCCGGAATTGGACGAAATGTCCAACCCTCGGATGTTCCTGACGGCGTCCGTTGTAATCGTCCGCACCAGACTTCCTGTCGAAAGACTCCAGAGCTCGATCTTGGTCACTCCATTGCTGTCGACCAACGAAATCGCAACGAACTGCTTATCCGGAGAGAACGCCGATTTGTCGTAGGATTGAGAAGCCGCCGGCAACGTGATGGTCTTCAGAAGCACGCCATCGGAGGCTCGCCGGACCTGGAATCCCGTGCTCTGAAAATTGGTGCTCGTGCCCATGTACATGACGCTGCCATCCGCCGAGAAGGGGCCCGGATACCCGCCGGCCGCCTGCCATACCACCGTCGGTGTGCCGGCCCAGGCCGCGCTCCCCGCCAGGAGCATTGCCACTGCAGCCACCGTCGCACCTCGCCGTCTCACTGCCGTTCGCGCCATCATGTTCATCCCTCCACTCCGTTTCAAAAGTCGTCGCAATGTCCCCGCACCACGACTACTCCCTTACGTGCGTGTTGACGAGACCTTCAACGCGCTTGTCCCGAAAGTGTTGCTGACAGGCACGAGCGTATGGTTGGGACCCCGGTTCGGAACTGCCACCCCTCGTGGTTTCGACTAGGATTGTCTGGGGTCCGGCCGTGCCGGTCGAGCCACCCGCGAGCGACGGCCGCGGCTTCAAGCAAGCGTAGCCCTCGGGCCGTCACCTCGAGCCGCCGGTGCGGCAATCGGCGGGCAGCTTGCTCGTGGGCGACGGCTGCTTCTGGCTCGAACGCAACGCGGTTCTCTACGGACGCGGCGAGGGCCCGCACAAGAGGTGGGACCTGCGCGGGCCGCCGCCTAAGGGCGAGACCTGGACCGGCGCGCCGCTGATCTCGCCCGATCAGCGCTGGATCGTTGCCCAGAGCGCGAAGACCGGGCGCGTCAAGCGGTGGCTCTAGCACGTCGAGCCGGCGCGGCCGGTACCGGCGCCGGCTCCCTGACCGCCGTCTTATCGGCTCCGCGGAGCGAGGGGTCGTGGTTCCCCTTGAACCCGGCGCATCGCCGGCGTATTACGCCCCGGCCTGTATGATCACTGTTCAGAACCTCTCCATCGCGTTCGGCAGCCAGACCTTGTTCGAAGAGGTGGACGTCAAGTTCACGCCCGGCAATTGCTATGGGCTGATCGGCGCCAACGGCGCCGGAAAGTCGACGTTCCTGAAGCGCCTGGCGGGCAAGATCGAGTCGACCTCCGGCTCCGTGAGCATCGAGCCGAACAAGCGGCTCAGCATGCTTTCCCAGGATCACTTCGCCTTCAACGAGGTGCCGGCTATCACGGCGGTCATCATGGGCCACAAGGCCCTGCACGCGCTGATGGTGGAGAAGGACGCGCTCTATGCGAAGCCAGACTTCAGCGAGGCCGATGGCGTGCGCGCCGGTGAGCTGGAGGCCGCGTTCGCCGACCTGAACGGCTGGGACGCCGAAGCCGAGGCTGCCAAGCTGCTGAGCGAGCTCGGGGTCCCCCCGGCAAAGCACTCTTCGCTCATGAAGGACCTGTCCGACAGCGAAAAGGTCCGCGTCCTCATGGCACAGGCGCTCTTCGGCAATCCGGACATCCTCCTCTTGGACGAGCCCACGAACCACCTGGACGTCGATTCGATCCTCTGGCTAGAGGAGTTCCTTCTCGACTTCCCGAACACCGTGGTGGTCGTCTCCCACGACCGGCACTTTCTCGACAAGGTGTGCACCCACATCGCCGACATCGACTTCGGCAAGGTGACGCTTTACTCCGGGAACTACACGTTCTGGTACGAGACCAGCCAGATGGCGCTCGCCCAACGATCGAGCTCGAACAAGAAGAAGTCTGAACAGATCGACGACCTGAAGGCGTTCATCGCGCGGTTCAGCGCCAACGCCTCCAAATCGAGACAGGCGTCCTCGCGAAAGAAGCTGCTCGACAAGATCACGCTGGACGACATCCGGCCATCGTCCCGCAAGTACCCTTTCATCCAGTTCAACGCGGAGCGCGCCCTCGGCAAGGAGGTCGTGAACGTGGACGGCCTACGCAAGACCATCGGCGGTGAGGTGCTGTTCGACGGGTTGACCTTCTCGCTCGGCCGTGGCGAGCGCGTCGCGCTCGTCGGCGACGACCGGGCGATCTCGACCCTCCTCGACATCCTCGCCGGAGAATCCAAGCCCGACGCCGGCACCGTCACCTGGGGACGCTCGACTCAGGTCGCCTACTTTCCGAAAGACAACAACACCTACTTCGTCACCGACAAGAGCGTCCTCGAGTGGCTGCGCCAGTACGCGCCAGACACCCGGGACGAGACCTACATCCGCTCGTTCCTGGGCCGCATGCTCTTCACCTCCGACGAGGTTCACAAGAAGGTCGAGGTCCTGTCGGGAGGCGAGCGGGTGCGTTGCATGCTCTCCCGGCTGATGCTGAAGGAGCCGAACACCCTCCTGCTCAATCAGCCCACCAACCATCTCGATCTCGAATCGATCACGGCGCTCAACAATGGCCTCCTGAAGAGTGAGGCCTCGATGATCTTCTCCTGCCACGACGTGCAGTTCGTGGAGTCGCTGGCCACCCGGGTCATCGAGCTCTCCGGGAAGACCTCCTATGACCTCCGCATGAGCTACTCGGACTATCTCGCGAACGTTGAGAGACTGGCCCGGGTCGGCCGGGCCGCGGCGTGAGTCCTGGCATCGGAGGAGGCGGCGTTCATCACCGGCGCGGAGATCGCCGTCGACGGGGGATTGGCGCAAATCTGAGCCGGCGCTACGGGGCGGTTGTCATGACCCATACGCGCAAGACCCCTCGCAGGCGCTCGATCGACGCGGGAGACAGGCCGAGCGCCTGGATTGACGAGAACGACGGCGTCTCGTCGACCTGACTCCGGACCTGGACGTTGAACCCCACGCGGCCAAGGAAGGCCGCGAGGTCGTGGTCATCCTCGAACGCCGACGCGTCGATCTGACGTTGTGTCACCCCGGTGATTGCCTCGCGCAGTCGCACCCGCTCGGGTGGCAGGTCCTTCGCCTCCACTTTGAACGTGAAGTCAGGCGTGATCCAGCAGCCGCCCGCGAATTCGCCGAGCAGCCCGCGAATGTTCGTCGCGAGCTGCTCCGTTTGCTCCTTCGACAGGTACCTGATCAGCCCTTCGCACAAGACCGTCAGGGCCGACTTGGTCGAGCACGGCCGCGCTTGAACGGACCTGCTCGAAATCGAGCGCGTCCGCGGCGGTCACGACGTGCTGCGGGCTCCGCGGGATGGCGTGATGCTGCCGAACGTCCTCGAGCAGCCTGAGCTTCGCCGCGACAACGTCAGGCAGATCCGTTTCCACGTACCGGACCGCGCTGCTGCGGGTGAGATCGAGCCCACGGAGCGAGTACCCGCTTGCGAGCTCGAGGACCTGAGACGTGCCGGACTGGAGGATCAGCTGCGTGATGCTCTTGTACCGGGCCTCGAACATCGGGGCGTAGAAGGTGAGCTTGTCGCGCTCCAACCCGTGCTCCCTCAGGATCTGATCGAAAGCGGCGTCGGCGCCGATTCGCTTCGCCACCTCCTGAGCGAACGGGATGTCCGAGAACTGGCGATAGTAGGCTGCGATCTTGGCGGTCACGCTGATGAGAGAGGAGTCAGCGGGCATGTGCGCGAGGATAGCCGAAGGTGGACCGCTTTCAGAGGGTCCGCCAGCATTTGAGGATCGCCCCGGTAACCTTGGCGGCCACGACTCTCCAGGAGTGCGGCACGGCATCGATGGCCTCGAGTGCCGCGAGCATCGAGGCGGCGTCCGGGAATCGCGACGCCGCCTTCTTGGCCATTGCCCGATCGACGACGGGCTGCAAGAACGCGGCGATCGAAAGGTCGGGGCGCGCGTCGGCTAGCGACGGGATCGGGTCGAGGAGATGCGCCCTCATTTTGTCCTGGAGCGAATCCCCCGCGAATGGAGTGCGCCCGGTCAGGAGCTCGAACAGGATGACGCCCGCTGCGTAGACGTCGCTCCTTGCATCGACCGGCTCGGCCCTCCCTTGCTCGGGGGACATGTATGACGGCGTGCCAAATATCGTTCCCGTCCGGGTCAGGTTGTCGACGAGGCTTCTGGAGCTCGAGCCCTCGAGAAACTTCGCCATCCCGAAGTCCAGAAGCGTCACGTGATCCGCCTGATCGGGAGGCGCCTGGAGGAACACGTTGGCGGGTTTCAGATCCCGGTGAACGATTCCCTTTCCGTGCGCAAAGGCCAACCCGCGCAGCAACTGGCTCGCAATATCGAGCGCCCTCGGCGCAGGCAGCGGTCCTTCGTCGATCAGGTCTGCGAGCGTCTTCCCCTGCAGAAGCTCCATGACCAGATACGGCAGACCGTTATCGATCCCCGAATCCGTGACCTTGACGATGTTCGGGTGGTCCAGCGCGTACAGGAACCTTGGCCTCCCGCTCGAAACGCTGGCGCCACTCCGGCACGTCAGCGGCATGCTGCTGGAGCATCTTGATCGCCACCAGCCGACCAACCTTCGCATCCTTGGCCCGGTAGACAAGGCCCACCCCACCCTCTCCCAGGCGCTCGCCGATCTCATAGCGGCCATCGAGCACGCGCCCGACGAACGGATCGGGAATCGATGCAGACGGAAACAGCTCGCCTCCCATATCTATGGATCGGCATTCGCGCGACCGTCCTTGAAGCCCGCGCCCTGGAGGTAGCGAATGAGAGGCCGAGGTGAACGAAAGTAGTCTGTAGTCGCTGGCGCTCAGGTCGTCTCGAACAGCCCCATGAATCCGAAGTCCATGTGAATCTGCTGGTGGCAGTGGAACAGCGTGAGTCCAGGCTGGTCCGCCGTGAAGTCGACCTCCGTCGTCTGATAGCCCCCCAGCATTACGACGTCCTTCATGACACCGGTGATCGGCTGTCCCGCCACGTTCGTCAGCTCGAACGTGTGACGGTGCAGGTGAATCGGGTGGACGTCGTCGCTCGCGTTGCGCATGCGCAGCCGGTAGCGCTTTCCCCGCTGCAGTCGCCAGTCGACGGTCATGTGCTGCATGTCGAACGCATTGCCGTTGATGGTCCAACGGTTGAACCCGTGGTCCGCGGCGTTGTCCTTGGCAAAGAGCATGTCGATCGTCGAATCGGGCGGCTGGGACGTCCTCTTCGTCGGGTCGGCGAATCGACGGTAGTCCCAGCGGAAGGGAGCGGGCTTGTGCCACACGGGCTTGCCCTTCGCGCCCGCATACTCGACGACGATTCCCATGCCGTCGCGGCGGTCGTCGTCGGCCAGATCACCCATCACCCATGCGCCGGGGTGGTTCATCTCGACGACCGCGCTGATCCGCTCGGCCGTGCCCAACCAGAGAACGGGCACGTCGGCTGGACGCGGAACGGGGTTGCCATCGAGCGCGACCACTTTGAAGGTGTGGCCCGGCAGCGCAAGGCTGCGGTTCTCGGTGGCGCTGCCGTTGAGCACGTGGAACAGCACGCGCTCACCCCGCTTCACGCGAATCGGCTCGCCGAAGCCGAGCTGCCGGCCGTTGATGGTGAAGATGCGGTAACCGACCTCGAATCCATTCTTCATCCCCTTGGCCAGCGACGCCTTCATCGCCTCCTCGCCCTGCTTCTTCAGCTCCGGGTCTTCGGTCGAGGGGGTGAGGATGTCCATCGCCATGTCGCCGCCCTGGCTGAGGAATGGTTCGAACTCCTTTAGGGTCAGGAACACCTCGCGGTCGTAGGCACCGGGCTCGCGTGCTCCCTCGATGTAGACGGGACCGACCTGACCGCCGAACTGACCGAGGTGCAGGTCGCCGCCGGCGCGCAGGTGCGTGTGATAGAAGCGGAGCCCCGCGGGCCGGGGCGTGTACACCACGCGGCGCATGCCGTGCGCGGGGATGTAAGGCGTTCCCTCCTCGGCCGCACCATCGACCGAGACGGGCAGCCGCTGACCGTGCCAGTGCAACTGCTCGGCCGTGTCAGTGTCGTTGAAGATGTCGACGGAAACCTCGCGGCCCTCCTTCAGACGCAGGAGCGGTCCTGGGAAGCCACCGTTGTAGGTCGTCATCGACAAGAACCGCTGAGGGCCGACCTCGACTATCCCGGTCCCGATTCTGATGGTGTGATCGGCCGGCGCCCGCGCGCCCGAGACCTCGCCACCGGCACCCGGCATCGCTCCCTGCGCTGCCGTGGGCAGCCCTGCACCCAGGATTCCGCTGCCTGCGATCCTCAAGAATGTCCGACGGTGCATGACGCCTTTCCGTTCTTTGTTGGCCAGCGAACTGCGGGCTCCGAGACGTTCCTGCCGGTGTTTTGCGCCAATCGTATACGGATGGCGTTCAGGTGTCGCGGGTACCGTGTTGACTAATGCTTCGCCCCTCATACGCTCCGTCGATGCTTCCCGCGCTCGCGAGATCCGACTCGGGATATGGAAGATCCACATCCTTCACCACGCCGCCTCGCGCGAGGTCTGGGGTAAGGGTTGCATTGGAGCGGAAGGCGCCCTGACATGAACGCCGGGCTCCATCGACTGCTCGAGTCCCACGCGCCTCGCGCGGTCTGGCTCGTTCGGCTGGCCGTCGGCATCGTGTTCGTCTCGGAGGGGATCCAGAAGCTACCTCCAACCTTAAGGACGGCGGCTCGTCGAAAAGGACGCGGGCTCTTCGAGCTTGGGCGCGCCAACGCAATCGTTCGCCATTGCCGAGAGCCTGTCTCTTGGATCGGGAGACTCGCGGTCAGGCATAGAGTTGAGCGGGCACTCGTCCTTCAGCAATGAAGTTGAATAGGTAGTCCTTGATGACCAAGCTCCACCCCGCTGAGCAGGTGGAATAGCACTCCTGCTCGGGGACGAGGCCCTCGTGAGCAAAGTGCAGCACCGCTCCGTCACCCTTGGGCGTTACCTCGAAAACCAATCTGGTATCCGTCCATTCATGCATGTTCGTGAGCCACGCGAGCCTGCTCTCCGCAATGAGCCAAACGACTTTCCGCCCAGGAACAATCTCGATCATCCTCTGTTTCGAATAGTGGACGTCTCCGTGCTTGATGGTGAATTCGTCGTTCAGCAGGCGGGTGTTTCCCTCGAGATCCTTGCCTCCCCACCATTTTGAGACGTCAATGATGCACTCGAAGACGTGGTGCGGAGGCTTGTCGATCTCGATCGTAGCCGTGTAGCTACCCGCACAGCTCCGTCAGCGTCTGCCCATCATGGGCGTGCAAACGGTCCATGAGCTCTCTCCGGGCAGGGTCGGCGAGAGCCTTGAACAGGAGATCTGCGTCACTCATCCTCGCTGTCATATGCAAGCACTCAGTTGCCTATAAATACGCAGGCCTCCGTTCGATGTCCGCCCGTCCGTCGCGATCCGGCACTAGCTGCAGGTGTGGGGCAAACGGCGGAACCATGTGTGGCTTCGACTTGATGATGTCACCTTCGGCGAGCTGACCCGGCAGCCTGCAAGGCCATCCTCCGATCTGTCAGTTCCAGATCGGGGCGAAAATGGTTCACGCCCACGACGCCGTGCAGCCAAGATGGCTTTGGGCCGGAGGGGAGTTGGTGGTGAACCTATTCCCTGGGCAACCGGAGCTCCTGGCCAATATGACGCTTCTGGGCGAGAGCATACACAGCCGGAAACAAGAGCAACGTCAGGGCCGTCGCCGTGATGAGACCCCCGATGACCACCGTCGCCAGCGGGCGCTGCACCTCGCTGCCGGGGGCGCGCGAAAGCGCCATCGGGATGAATCCCAGCGCCGCAACCCAGGCGGTCATGAGCACGGGGCGGAGGCGCAGCTCGGCAGCCTGGGCGATCGCTTCTCGTGGCGACGCTCCCTGTTCCTGAAGGTGAAGACAGAAGGACACGAGGACCAAGCCGTTCAACACCGCCACGCCGAACAGGGCGATGAACCCGACGCCTGCGGAGATGCTGAAGGGAATGTCGCGCAGCCAGAGGGCCAGCACGCCTCCCACAGCGGCGAACGGAACATTCGCGAATACCAGCAGCGCCGGCTTCACCCTGTCGAACGCGAGCCACAGCAGGAATACGATCAAGCCGAGCGCCAGAGGCACGACGATCGCGAGCCGCGCGCGAGCGGCGCTGTAGTTCTGAAACTGGCCACCCCAGTCGACACGATAGCCGGGCGGCAGCGTCACCGCGGACGCCACGACTGCCCGCGCCTCTTCCACCGTCGACACGACGTCGCGGCCGCGGACGTTGAACTCGACGATCAACCGCCGGGACTGCTTGTCCCGATTGACGAGCGCCGGCCCTTGCTCGAGCGTCACGTCCGCCACGTCGCCCATGGGCACGATCTGGCCTAGCGTCGACTTGAGCGGTAGCGCGCGCACGCTGTCGAGGCTCCCCTGGAAGTCGAAGGCGGTTCGCACCACCATCGCGAAGCGTCTGTCCTTCTCGAAGACCTCGCCGGCCGTTCGCCCCACGGCCATTGTCTCGGTCACCGTGTTCACGTCCCCGATGGTCAGGCCGTAGCGCGCGAGACGCGCGCGGTCCGGTCGGATGCGCAGGTAGGTGAGGCCCGTCCCCTGCTCCGCGCGCAGATCCGCGACGCCAGCGACGCTCTTGAGCGCGGCGACAACCTGCCGCCCGATCTGCTGCAGCTTCAGCAGATCAGGGCCGTAGATCTGGGCGGCTGCGTCCGAACGGACGCCGGCGATCAGCTCATTCGTGCGCATCTGGATCGGCTGTGACACCGCGACCGCGACCTCGGGCACCTCCTTGTCGACGATCTCCGCGACCTCTTTGCCCAGCGCCTCCTTGGTGAGCCCGCTCCGCCATTGGTCCCGGGGCTTGAGGGTCACGTAGATGTCGCTCTGCTCGATCCCCATGGGATCGGTGGCCACCTCGGGAGCGCCGGCGCGCGCCACCACGTGCTCCACCTCGGGGACCTGCAGGACGGCCCGCTCGACGCGCATGTCGGTCGCGACCGTCTCGGAGAGCGCGATCCCGGGGAGGCGCCGCGCTTCCAGGAGCAGATCGCCTTCATCGAGCTGCGGGACGAACTCTGCGCCGAGGCGGGTCGCGAGGCCACCACCGAGCGCCAGCACGAGCAGCCCGGCACCGAGCGTGATCGAGGGACGGGCCAGCGCGCGCCGAAGGAGGGGCGCGTAGCCTCTGCGCGCCTGCCGCATGATCCAGGTTTCGTGGCCGGCGTGCCGCCCGGTGAGGAAATAGCTCGCCAGCACCGGCACCAGCGTCAGGGACAGGATGAAGGCACCGAGCAGCGCGAACAGGACTGTCATCGCCATCGGGTGGAACAGCTTCCCCTCGATGCCCCGCAGCGCGAGGATCGGGAGATAGACGACCGCGATGATGACCGTGCCGAAGACGCTCGCGCTCAGGACCTCGACCGCGGCCTCCTGCACGACCGGTGCTCGCTCGCCTGCGGCGAGGTCCTTGCGTCCCTTCAGCGTCTCCGCGAGCCGGCGAACGGCGTTCTCGACGATGATCACGGCGCCGTCGACGATGAGGCCGAAGTCGATCGCGCCCAGGCTCATGAGGTTCCCCGAGGCGCCGGTCGCCTTCATCAGGGTGATGGCGAAGAGCATCGAGAGCGGGATCGTGCACGCCACGATCAGCCCCGCCCGGATGTCGCCCAGCAGGACGAGAAGGACGACGATCACCAGCGCCGCGCCCTCGGCGAGGTTGGTGCCGACGGTCCTGATCGTTCGATTGACCAGCTCCGCCCGATCGTAGAAGGGCTCGATCTCGATCCCGGCCGGCAGCGTCGGCCGCAGCTCCTCCAGGCGGGCCTTCACCCGCTCGGTCACCACGCGCGAGTTCTCGCCCATCAGCATCAAGGTCACGCCGACGACCACCTCGCCCTTGCCGTCCATCGACGCGGCCCCGCGTCGCAACCGCGGACCGAAGCGGACCTCGCCGATGTTGGCCACGGTGATGGGGACGCCTTGCGGTGTCGCGCCGACGACGACCGAGTTGAGATCTTCGAGACTGGTGACCAGACCCACCGTTCCGATCACGAGCTGTTCCCGGTTGTGCTCGATGTATCCGCCGCCGGCGTTGGCGTTGGCGCGTTCGAGAGCTTGGATCACCTCGCCCACCGAAAGACCGGCGGCCTGGAGCCGTTTGGGATCGATCACGACCTGGTACTGCTTGTCCTCGCCACCGAAACTGTTGACCTCGACGATCCCCGGTACGCTCCGGAGCTGCGGGCCGATGTACCAGTCGAGCGTCTCCTCCAACTCCATGAGCGAATGCCCATCGCCCCGCACGACGAATTGGTAGACCTCGCCGAGGCCGGTCGCGATGGGCCCCATCTCGGGGCGGCCATAAGCCGCGGGGACCATGTCCTCTGCCTGGCGCATCCGCTCGGCCACCATCTGACGGGCGAAGTAGATGTCGGTGCCGTCCTCGAACACGATGGTGACGACCGAGAGGCCGTACTTCGAAATGGACCGGACCTCGTCGACCTTGGGGATGCCGGCCATCGCGCGCTCTACCGGCACGCTCACGTACTGCTCGACCTCGACCGGCGTCAGCGCGGGCGCGGGGGTGATGACCTGGACCTGGATGTTGGTGATGTCGGGGACGGCGTCGATCGGCAGGGTAACGGCGGAACGAACGCCGACCACGACCAGCAGGCCCGTCGCCAGCAGCACGACGGCGCGCCGGCGCAGCGACCAGGCGACGATGCGGCTCAGGAAGAGCACGTCACTCCCCCTCGCCGAACGTGCTCTTCAGGACCGCGCTCTTGAGGGTGAAGACGCCCTCGGTGACGACCTTCTCGCCGGCCCGCAGGCCGCTCAGGATCTCGACGCGACCGCCGGCGGTCCGTCCCAGCGTCACCGGGTGCAGCTCGAAGTCACCGTCGGGCTGCAGGACGAAGACGACCTCCTTGTCCGCCACGCGCGTCACAGCGGCGAGCGGTACCACCACGCGCTTGACCGGCGTCTCGGCCGGCCCCACCACCACGCGCGCCGTCCCGAAGAGCCCGACCTTCACCAGGTCGCCGTGGTTGCGGACCACGATCCGGGCGGTGACCGTGCGGGCGGCCGGATCGAGCTGCCGGCCGATGGTCTCGATCTTCCCGTCGAACGCCTCGCTTGGATACGCGTTGAGGCGGACCTCGGAGCTTGCGCCGACCTTCACGCGCGACAGGTCCTTTTCGAAGAGGCGGCCCAGGAAGTACACCCGATCGAGATCCCCGATCACGGCAATGACGTGCTCTGCGTCGACGCTCTGCCCCTGCACGGCGTCGCGGCTGAGAACGAATCCCGCCAGCGGAGTCCGGATGGTCACCCGGGCGCTGCCGTTGCGCGCCTCCACCTCGCCCTGTCCAAGGGCCGACAGTGTCTGCCTGGCTGCCGAGACCTCGGCCTCCATCGCAGCGGCCTCGGCTTCAGCGGCAGATGCCTCCTGTCCCGACGCGAGCGATTTCGCCTCCAGGCTCCTGAGCCGGTCGGCGTTCAGGCGGACCGACTTCGCGCGCGCGACGGCCGAAGCGAGCGTTGCTCGAGCACGCGCCAGCTCCGGCGATTCCAGGACGGCGACCGTCTGGCCGGCGGTGACCCGATCGCCTTCCTTCACCCGGACGTCGATGATGCGTCCGGGGATGCGGGCCGCGAGCCGCGCGGACCGGTCGGGATCGGCGGCGATCTCGCCCGTCAGATCCACCGTCGCGGGCAAGCTGTCCAGAACCGTGGGCGCCGTCTTGATACCCGCTGCTCGCACCACGCTGGGCGGCAAGCGCACCTTGTTCGGCAACTCCTCATGCTGTTCCGACTCGTCCTGGTGGGGGTTGGGCCCGGAGGTCGTGGCCCCCGCGTCCGCTCGCTGGGGCGGCGGCTGTCGTTCTCGCGCGGCCTGATGGTCGGTGCGACCGGGCTCCGCGCGCTCCTTCGAACATGCGACCGCACCGAGCGCAGCCAGCATCACCGCGCCCCTACTGAAGCGTCTCATTTGCCACCTCCTTCGGCTGTCGTGAGAGGCGCGCCAGCAACCCGGCGAATCTCGACCGAAGCGAGCGCGCGGCCGAGGCGCGCCTCGATATCTTCCTGAAGCAGCTCGATCAAGCTGCGCTGCCACTGCAGCGCCTCCGGCAGCGAGAGCTGCCGCGAGGAGATCGCGTCGCGAATCGCGGCGAGATCGCCACGCGCACGCGCAAGGAGGTCGGCGCCGAAGAGACCCGCGGCGCTTTCGCGCGCGGTGTACGCCGCCTGCGCGCGCGCCACCTCCAGCCGAACCCGACGGCGCACCAGCTCTTCGGAGCTTTCGGCGGCCCGGATCTGCGCCAGTCTCTCGGCGATCTCGCCGGCGCGCGTGCGCCCGATCGGGGAGGGAAGCGGCAGAGGGATGGAGACGCCGATGCCCAGAATGCGATCGTTGATTTCGCCTCGCTCCCCGAACGCGGACAGCGTCAGGTTGGGGACGCGCTCCCGCCGGACCAGCGCCAACCTCCGCTCGAGGACTCGCCTCTCCATCTCGGCGGCGGCGACCTCGCCCCGCAGGCGCAGGGCCTGTTCCTCGAGGCCGCCGCTCAACGGCTGCGGGGTCGCCGGTGCAGGAAGACCGTCGGGAAGGAGCAGAGCGCGGACATCCACGTCGAGGAGCACCGCCAGCGCGGCCCGCGCCTCGGCCAGCCTGCGCTCGGCCTCGAACCGCGCGAGACCAATCCGCGTCGCCTCGGCGCGAGCGACATCCGCCTCCACCCCGGCCAGCACCGCCTCCTTGGCTCTCCCCTCGGCGAACGCGGCCAGCGCTTCTGCGTTCTGCGCGAGCGCGCCCGCGAAGCGCACCGCCTCGCTCGCGGCGGCGGCGTCGTAGTAGGCGGTGAGCGCACCTGCGACGGCCTCCTGCTCCGCGACGCCGACTCGCCGCGCCTGGGCAGCGGCCTCCGCGTCAACCGACTCCACCCGGGCGCCGCGCTGGCCCGCGAGCTCGAGCTCCTGCGAGAGCACCACGCTCCAGTTCACGACGGAGGCGGCCTCGGGCGGCGGCCGCCGGCGGTTCGAGACCAGCGCGCTCACCGTCGGGTTACTAGGGAGCCACACCCCAGCGGTCGTCCGCCGTCCCGCCACGGCAGCGAGCCCTTCGCGGGCTTCCCGGACCTCCGGGCTCGCGGCGAGCGCGCAACGAACGACCGTCTCGGCATCGAGCGCGCCCTTGCAGCTTGTCGGTTGTGGATGCGCGTCCTGCGCGGCGGCTTCGCACGCCCAGGTGCCGGCGACGACGAGCGTCGCCGCGGTGAATGTGCGGTTCATGGGTCCCCTCGCGTGAATAGGCCACGGACGGTTCCGTCGGCGCACGCCGCGCCGGGCCCGGAGCCCGCCCACTCGGTTCGGTTCGACTACGCGAGCAGGAGCTTGGGGACGTGAAGGATGTCGGCCGGCTCGGGAGCGGAGTGCCGATCGCTCAAGATAATCCACGACGTCGCGTGCGCGGGAGGCGACAAGAGCGCGACGACGCCCGGGCTCGCTACCTGCGGCAGCGAGCAGCACGAGCAGTAGTGGCAATTGGGCGGGCACTGACCACCGGAGGCATCCGTGGGGCAGCTCTCGTCGCACGGACCGTCACCGCACAAAGCCGCCAATCCGCTCACGTCGAGCGTGAGCAGCGTCAGGAAGACGATGATGGCGGCCCGCCGCACGGGAACCAGTATCCCACAGGACCGGTCGGACCGGCAGGGACATCGTTGTGGCCAAGGATTGTCCAACTGTGGAGAATCTGAGTCGAAGAACGAGAGTGTGTCGGAGCACGGACACTACTGGCCCTACGGCTGCCTCGAGGTCATGACTTGGCCCCAAGCGGCGATAGACTCCCACGCGATCCGCGGGACGCTCACGGACCTTCGGCGCCTCGCTACCCTGATCGAACGGGCCGCCTCGAGCGCGCAGCCCGGTGCGGTCATCCGAATTCGTGAGGAGTACGCCGTCGACGGGGACTACGCTCTCGTCCTCGAGTTTCGTGATGACAACTTTGATCCGGCCTCGGCGGATCCTGGTCTTGCGCAATCACCGCCGCCTTGAGCATAGCCTCGGAAAATGCGGCGGGCAGCCGCGATCTAGTTGACGATCGCCGTTCGAATCGGCGGCGTCAGGATCGCCGATCTCGCGGATTTGCATCCAGCACTAAGCGATGGGACCTTAAGCGCCGACTCGGCAGGTCGTCTTCCGCGAGCCACGCTTGAGGGCCTCATTGAGCTACGACGATAAGAGCGTCCACCCAGAACACCGTTTCGGCGGTGAGCTGGCTGCGATCTATCATCACATCACCGACGGCGTCGCCCTGCACGAGGTGATCTTCGACGGAGAGCAGGCGGTCGACTACCGCATCCTCGCTGTGAACCCGGCCTTCGAAGTGCACACCGGCCTTCGTCGCGACGACGTGATCGGCAAGCTCGCGAGTGAGGCCTTCGGCACAAACTCCGCGCCCTACCTAGAGGTCTACGCGGCCGTCGCCCAGTCGGGCGCGCCCCAGACCTTCGAAAGCTATTTCTCGTCGATGAAGCGCCGCTTCCGCGTCGTCGCGGTGCCGACCGGGCCCGGGCGCTTCGCCACGGTCTTCAGGGACATCACCGCCGTCTGGCAACACGACGAGGCTCTGCAACGCAGTGAGGCCGACCTCCTCCGGAGCCAGCGTGTCGCCCGGCTTGGCTCCTACCACATGGATGTACGGCAGGGGACCTGGGTCTGTACCCCGGTCCTCGACGAGATCTTCGGCACCGAGGAGAACCCGAGTCACCAGCTCGACGAATGGGTCTCGCTGCTGCACCCGGACGACCGCGACTCGATGTTGCGCTACTTTCTCGAAGAGGTCGTAGGCAGAAAGCAGCGGTTCGACCGGGAGTACCGGGTCATTCGCCGCGCGGACGGCCGCACCGTCTGGGTGCACGGGCGCGGCGAACTGGAGATCACGCCCGAGGGCGAGGTGATCCAGATGTTCGGCACGATCCAGGACATCACCGGGCGCCGGCTGGCCGAGGACGCGGTGGTCAAGAGCCGCGAGCAGCTCCTATCGGTGTCGGAGCTGGCCCACATCGGCCACTTCGCCGTGGACTTCAACCGCCCCGAGATGTCGTGGACCGACGAGATGTTCCGGATCTACGGCCGAGAGCCCCGCAGCTTCCAGCCCACGCAGCAGGACCTGATGGCCTGGGTGGTGCCCGACGATCGCGAGGCCGTCGCGGCCGCGATACGCGAGACGGCCCATCAGGCCTCGTCGCGACGTCTCGAATTCCGCGCCACCCGCCCTGACGGACAGGTGCGGCATTGCCTGGCTGTCGTCGAGGGCGAGGGGGCCGGCGAGTCCGGCAGCCTGCCGGTGCACGGCCTGATCTGGGATCTCACCGAGCAGCGCCGCGCCGAGGAAGATCGCCGCAACCTGGAGCTAAAGGTGGTGCAGACGCAAAAGCTGGAGAGCCTGGGCGTCCTGGCCGGCGGCATCGCGCACGATTTCAACAACCTGCTCACCACGATCCTGGGCAACGTCGACCTGGCGCTGAGCGCGCTGTCGCCCGCCAGCCCGGCGCGCGGCTTCGTGAACGATATCGAACGCGCGAGCCGGCGCGCCGCCGACCTGTGCCGCCAGATGCTGGCGTACTCGGGCAAGGGCCGCTTCATCGTGCAGCCGTTGTCGATCAATGATCTCGTCGAGGAGATGACCCACCTGCTGTCGGTCTCGATCAGCAAGAAAGCGATCATCAAGTACAACCTCGCCCACGGCCTGCCGGCGGTGATGGCAGACGCCACCCAGCTACGCCAGGTGGTCATGAACCTGATCACCAACGCCAGCGAGGCGATCGGCGATCGCACCGGCGTCATATCGCTGACGACCGGCGCGATGGACTGCGACGAGTCCTACCTGAAAGGGGTCGAGAGCGGCGGCGGCGCGCTGCCCGCCGGCACGTACGTCTACCTCGAGGTCAGCGACACCGGCCACGGGATGGATCGCGAGACCATGGCCCGCATCTTCGATCCGTTCTTCACCACCAAGTTCACCGGCCGCGGGCTGGGACTGGCCGCCGTTCAAGGAATCGTGCGCGGGCACAAAGGCGGCCTGCGCGTTTACAGCGAGGCCGGCATGGGCACGACGTTCAAGGTGCTGCTGCCGGCCGATCTCCGACCGGCCGAGACCGTCGGCGCGGACGCTCCCTCCAAAGGCACTTGGTCCGGCCACGGTCTGGTGCTGCTGGCCGACGACGAGGCGCCCATCCGCAACATCGGCCGTCTGATCCTCGAGCGGCTCGGCTTCCAGGTGCTCACCGCCGCCGACGGGCGCGACGCGCTGGAGCTGTTCCTCAAACATCAGAGCGAGGTGCGGCTGGTCCTGCTCGACATGACCATGCCGCACGTGGACGGCGAGGCCTGCTTCCGCGAGCTGCGCCGCATGGTGCCCGGCGTGAAGGTGATCATGACCAGCGGCTACAACGAGCAGGACGTCATCAACCGCTTCGTCGGTAAAGGCCTGGCCGGCTTCGTTCAGAAGCCATACACCAGCGCGGACCTGATCCCCAAGGTGCGCGCCGCGCTGGAGGAGTGACGTCGCCGGGCCGGACGCTCCGTGAATACGCGGACGCTGTCCATGGAAATGCCGGTGCTTCTCGAGGCCTTGTTAAGGGCAGAGACCCTTTGCGAGGTGGCGCGATGACTGCGCTCGGGTCTCGCGTCCGCCGACGAACGCCGGTATGTTAGACCCACTTCAGAGCGCGCGTGAACATCGAAGAACTAGAAGCTGACCTACCCAACGGGCTCCACGATGCGCTGCTTCGCACATTCTCGTCGGACGTGATGGAGCGACGAGCCGAGTTTATCCTGGACGTCTGGCTTGGTGACCTCGGTAGCTCCGTGACGGCCGAGCGAGAGCGCTATCGGCCGGCACGTCTGGAGTTGCTCGGGCTGGCCTACCTTGTCGTCGACGCTCACGATCCGCGGTTCCCTGTGGGCGAGGGCTCTCACGTTCGTATTGATGCGTGCGCGGCAGATGACCACCCGCAACGATCACGGCAGGTTCCACCGGGCGGATTCGCTGGCAGATTCTTTGTCACGGAATGGAACGCGTTCATCCACTTCTCTGCGCGCGACGCACGTCTGCTATGGATCGGCGCGAGCTGAAGTCTCCCCGGACGCCGAGATCCCAACACTGACGAGGGGTTGCAGCCCGCGTCCCCAATCCACCCCCATTACGGCCTTCCATGGAGTACGCTTTCGCCGGGGAGGTTGGGCCTTGAGCTTCGTGCCTTTCTTGAATCACTGGTGGAACCTGCCGTTCCTGGTGATGCTCGGGCTGTGCGGCGTCTTCTTCGTGCTGCAGGCGATCGGCCTTCTGGGAGGCGACGCCGACCATGACGTCGACACGGACACCGATCTCGATCACGACGTCGACGCCGACGGCGATGCCGACGCGGGGATCAGCGGCGGAATGACCGCCGCGTGGCACGAGGCGCTCGCGTTTCTCGGCGTGGGGCGCGTGCCGTTCATGGTGGTCTGGGTGACGCTGTTCCTGTTCGGGGGCTTCAGCGGCATCTTCATCAACCGCGTGCTGTTCGTGCGCGCGGGCGGCGCGTACCACGGGTGGTGGTTCATTGCCGTGTCGCTGTCGTCGCTGATTGTCGGACTCGCCAGCGTGCGGTTGTTCTCCCGGCTGGCCGCGCGCCTGGTCGACGTCGGCGGCCACGGCGCCATCACCAAGCACGAAATGGAGGGCAAGGTGGGCGTCGTGGCGTCGGTCACTCTTGACGAGCGCTTCGGCGAGATTCGTGTTCATGACGATCGCGGCAACGAGCTTCTCCTGCACGGCTGTGTGCGCGCGGGCGAGGCGCCGCTGCCGCGCGGAGCGAAGGTTCTTCTGGTGAGCTACGACGGGGACAAGCAGCTCTTCTGGGCCACGGCTTGCCCCGAGCTCGAGCAGGACAAAAGGAGCTGAGACGATGAGCGGTCTATTGAGCGGTATCGAGGTCTGGCAGATGGCGCTCGCGCTGGTCGCGGCCATCACGGCGTTCGCGCTGCTGTTCGTGGGGGCGATGGCCCGCTTTCTCAAGCGACCCTCGCCTTCCGAGGCGATCATGCGCATCGGTCGCACCACCACCGACGTGTTCATCGGTCGCGCCTGCTGGATTGTCCCCGTGCTGCACCGGGCGGCGACGATGTCGCTGTCGACCATCGGGCTCACGATCCGGCGCGAGGGTCACGAAGCGCTGGTGACCAAGGACTTCATCTCGACCAACCTGTCGGCCGAGTTCTACATCCGCGTCGAGCCCAACGAAGACGACATCAAGAAGGCCGCGCGCACGATCGGCATCGACGAGGGACACGCGTCGACCGACGCGATCCGTACCAAGGCCCAGCAGCTGCTGGAGCCGAAGCTGATTGGCGCCATCCGCGCGGTGGCCGCGCAGAACGATTTCCTCGCGCTGCACCTGAACCGCGAGCACTTCGGACAGGAGGTCTCGAACGCGCTGCGCGAGGATCTGGGACGCAATGGCTTCACCCTCGAGTCGGTGACCATCACCGAGCTCACCCAGACACCGTTGTCGGAGCTGCGCAGCGACGACATCTTCGGCGCGTCGGGCCGCGAGACCGTGACCAACACCGTCGTGCAAAAGAACATCGCGGTGAAGCGCAAGATGCAGGAGGAGGCGGAGCGCACCGCCGAGATCGCGCGCGAGCAAGCGGTCAACGTTGCCCAGCAGACCCGCATCATGCGCGAGGGCAGCGCCAAGGAAGAGGAGGCAGGCGCGAAGGCCGATCTCGCCAAGAGCGAAGCCATCGAATCACGCGACCTGCAACGGCAAGCCAACATCGCCGTCGAGCGCTCGCGCAAGGAGCAGACCGAGCAGGCCGCCGCCATCGGCAAGGAGAAGGTGGTCGAGACCGCGAAGGTCGACAAGGAGCGGACCATCGAGGCGGCGCTGGTCGACAAGCAGATCACGCTCACGCTCAAGGCCAAGGAGTCGGCCGAGGCCGACGCCCAGAAGGCATCCGCGCTGGCGCTCCGGGAGAAAGCGGACCAGGAGGTGATCACGGTCGGCCAGGTCGCGGAGGCGGAGCGGCAGAAACAGGTCGCGATCGTCGCCTCCCAGCGCGCGGCGGAGCAGGAGAAGATCGCGGCCGAGGTCGACGCGTTCAAGAAGCGGCTCGAGGCGGAGACGGAGGCGACGGCCCGGCAGGCGTCCGCGGAGGGCGCCGCTCAGGCGGTGAAGATTCGCGCCAAGGCGGATGCCGAGGCGGCGGAGATGCAGGCCCTGTCGATCACCAAGCTGGCCGAGGCAAACCGCGAGGCCGGCCTCAAGGAGGCCGAGGTGCTGCGGCAGAAGAACGCGGCGGCCAACTCGAAGTCGAAGGAGATACTGGTCCAGGAGGCGGTCCTGGCATTTCTCCAGGGCGCCCCCGCGATGCTGCGCGAGCTAGTCAAGCCCGCCGAGAAGATCTCGGAGATCAAAGTGCTGCAGTTCGGCGGCATGTCGGGCGGCGGCGCCGGCTCGAACGGAAACGGCGCCTCGGCGGGCGCGCAGTTCCCCCTGCTCGGCGGGGCCCTCGGCCCGGTCACGAAGAGCATCATCGAGGCGTCCGCCATGCTGCCGATGCTCAAGGAGGTCATGAAGTTCACCGACGCCGACAAGCTGAAGGCCGCGTTCGCGTCGCTCGGCGGCGAGACCGGCGCGCCCCCCGCCGTCGTGATGGCCCCTCCGGTCGCCGCCGTGCCGCCTGCGCCGATGGTGACCCGGGCGGGTCGGGTGACCACCGATGGCTGAGGCCTCTGCCATCGCTGCCGGCGCGGGCGCCGATCACGCGCCGCCCGCGCCGCGCGTCGCCTCGCCCAGCGAGGAGCTCGGCGTGCTGGTGAGCTGGGGAGCCGCCCTCTTCTACTGGGCCGAGTCCGGCGCAAACCCCGCGGTACGCAGCTACTGGGACGGCCTGCACTACGTGTCGACCGCGTTGTCGGTCGGCTACGCGAACATCTTTCCAGTCACCCCGCTCGGCAAGATGATCGGGGCGTTGGTGATGACCATCGGTCCGGCGCTGTCGGCGCGGGTGCTGGATCAGGGGCAGCGCGGGAGCGGGGACGGGGACGGGGACGGCGGTGGTACCGCGATCCTGGCCGAGAAGTTGGACGCGATCCTGGCCGAGTTGCGGAAGAACGGTTCGCCCTGACCGAGAGGTCCGAACGCGCCGTCGCGAGTCGGAACCACGCCGAAGCTCATGAGCGCACTCGGCCGCGACCACGCGTGATGCGGGCCGAGGCGAAGGCGGCCAATACGCCCAGCATGGTGGAGAGGCGGCAGCAAGCTGTTCACGCTCGCCGAGGCCGCGCCAGCGCGGCGCCAAGTCGTTCAACCGGTACACCGCCGGCCGCACAAATCCGGGACAGCGCTACTTAGCGGGATGTCTGGTGGCCCACGACGCCGCGGCGCCGCGACAGTCCTCGGGGACCTGCTCCAGATCGCGCGCCTCGCAGTCCACGACGCGACCCCGGCAGTCGACGGAGATCTCGCAGCATTCCTCGAACATCTCGCGGATCTTCTCGCGACCGCGCTGGACCCGGGACTTCATTCCCGAAAGCGACATGCCGAGCATCTCGGCTGCCTCCTTCTGCGTGAGCCCTTTGAGCTCGGTCAGCGTGATCGCTTCACGGTACGGCGAAGGGAGACGCGCGACGAACAGCGCGACACACTCACCGAGCTCGAGCTGCAGATCCGGGGCCTCGTCGCGAGCCGACGCCGATGTCGTCGACGACCCCGGCATCTCGCGCGATGGGATCATGCGCACGCGACTTGGCGGCGTCAGCGATCGTCCGCGCGGCGATGCGGTAGACCCATCCGCCGAAGCGCTCGTCGTCGCGCAGAGTCGCGAGGCCCTTGTGAACGCGCACCAGGATCTCCTGCACGATGTCGTCGACCTCGGCAGCGGAAGCCACGCGACGGGCGACGTACGGCCGCAGTCGGGCCTCGATGTCACGCCAAGCACCGCGCGCTTCCGCCGGGATCATCGCTCCGCTCCTAGCTACAGCATGAAGGCCCACAGCAGCTCGCGCCACCCGGCTTCTTGCCCTCGATCACTGCTGAGGCGAGGTAGCTCTCCGCGCCCGGCATGCACTGGCCGATGATCGCGCCGCTGTCGCGCCGGGGCTCGACCTTGATCGCTTCGAACCCGGCCTCGGCCAGCAGCGCTCGGAGTTCGTCGACCGGCGCGGCGCCGGCGACGCATCCCGTGAGCGCCTCGACGCTCTCCGCGAGCTCCTTCGGGATCGCCTGCGTGGCGACGACGTCGGAGATGGCGATGCGGCCGCCCGGCTTCAGCACGCGGATCGCCTCGCGGAAGACCGCGCCCTTGTCCGGCGACAGGTTGATCACGCAGTTCGAGATGATCACGTCGACGGACTCGTCCGGCACCGGCAGGTGCTCGATCTCGCCCAGCCGGAACTCGACGTTGGTGGCCGACACCCGCCGGGCGTTGTCGCGGGCCTTGGTGACCATCTCGGGCGTCATGTCGACCCCGATGACGCGGCCGGTGCGCCCGACCCGACTCGCGGCCAGGAAGCAGTCGAAGCCGGCGCCGCTGCCGAGGTCGAGCACCGTCTCGCCCGGACGCAGCGCTGCGATTGCCTGCGGGTTGCCGCAGCCGAGGCCCAGGTCCGCCCCTTCCGGAACGCTGGCGAGATCTTCTTCGGTGTATCCCATGGCCAGGCTCCCGCTGCCTTTGGTGCCACAGCAGCCCACGCTGCATCCATCTGCGCCCTTGGCCACCTTGGCGTAGGCCGTTCGAACCTGAGCCCTGACCTGATCGTTGTCCTCGGCTTCCATCGCTACCTCCACCCGTAAGGACGGCGCCTCGTCGAAAAGGACGCAGACTTTCCGTCCAAGGCCTGCGCAAAGGCCAGGTTTTGCGTTTGCGCAGCCGTCATGGAGAATGGGACACGGACAATGCGCCTGGCGGGAACCGTGGGTGGCCTGTTCTTGCTGATCGGTGCCTGCAGTAGCGACGCGGCTCGCACTGCTGGCGATGCCAGCCAGGCCAGCGACACCGCGCCCACGAACGGCGATGCTGGCCAAACTTCCAGTGCGTCCTACGCGATCTGCTCGACCGACGGGGCCACCACGCTCTACCGCGTCGATCGGGAGGCGATGACCTGTACGTTCATCGTGCTCACGCCCAGCACGCCCTCGTGCCCGTCCGGCAACATGATCAGCAACTTGTGCTTGGCCAGCGCGGGACGTTCCCGCCGAACAGCGCCGATCTTCCTACCACCCAGCACCTAATTCGGAACCAGGTGTGTGGTGGCCTGCGTCGTACCGGCGTCCTACTGTGGGTCCTGAAGCGCAAACGACGGGGAAAAAACGAGTCAGCGTCTACGGCCCCGCGGGGGCGAGGCAGTTCCAGCGTCTGCCCGTGCCCCGATGATCTCCGCCATGGATGCTAGAGTCCCCCGAGCAATCCATGAGACGACTGCACATCGACCACGTTACGGAGTATCGCTTTGGTGCGGTGGTGACACCGCTGCCCCACCGGCTCAGGCTTCGTCCGCGCGAGAATCACAACCTCCGCATCGTGGACTCGAAGCTCGAGATCTCGCCCGCGTACGGGATCCGGTGGCAACGCGACGTGCTGGACAACTCTGTGGCCGTCATAACATTCACCGACCGTGCTGACAGGTTGCGAATCGAGAGCACCGTTCTGATCGAGCACTTCGAGGAAGCCCCCCTGGATTTCTTGGTGGAAGATTTCGCGGTGAGGTATCCGTTCCAGTATCAGGCTCACGACCTTCTGGACCTGGCCCCATTCTGTACCCCGACGTGGCCGGGCGAGCGCGCAGAGGTCATGAGCTGGCTCGGCGGCGTCTCGCTCGGATCGAGCCCGATCGAAACCTTTCTCCTGCTCGATCGCCTGAACCACGCCATCCGCGACCGGTTCCGCTACGAGGTGCGCGAACAGCCCGGGGTACAATCCCCCCACACGACGCTCACGAGGGGGAGCGGTTCGTGCCGAGATCTTGCGGCGTTCTTCATGGAAAGCTGCCGCCATCTCGGCCTCGCCAGCCGTTTCGTGACCGGATACAACCTTTCGTACGCCGACGTGGGGAATGGTTCAACGCACGCCTGGGCCGAGGTCTACCTTCCCGGGCCCGGCTGGAAGGGGTTCGACCCGACGGCCGGCGTCGTCGCAGGGTCCTCTCACATCGCTGTTGCGGTGGCGCACCATCCCGAGACCGTCCCGCCCGTTGCCGGCAGCTTCCTCGGGCCGGCCGGCATCCAGCCACAGATGCACGTCACGGTAGGAGTGCGCGAGGCCGCCACCACTGCGGACCTAACAAGAGAGCACGGGATCTCGTAGGGAATCCTACTTCCCGGCGTACGCCTTCTTCAGCGCCGCGATGTCGAGCTTGTTCATCTGCATCATGGCGTTCATCGCGCGGTCAGCGCGCGCGGGATTCTTGTCGGCGATCATCTTCGGCAAGATCGTCGGGGTTATTTGCCAGTACATGCCGAACTTGTCCTTGACCCAGCCGCACGGCATCTGTTCCCCGCCGCCCGCGATCAACTTCCGGGTATAGGTGTCGATCTCCCTCTGAGTCTTGCAGTCGACGGACAACGACACGCCCATGGTGAATTTGAACATGTCGCCGCCGCCGTTGAGGGCGATGTAGTCCTGCCCCGCCAGCTTGAACTGCACGGTCATCACGCTGCCCTTGCGGCCGGGGCCCGCCTCGCCGTAGCGGGTGATCTTCACGACCTTCGACGGCTTGAAGATCGAGACGTAGAACTTCGCGGCCTCCTCGGCGCGTTCGGGAAACGTCAGGAACGTGGTGATCCTTTGCATGGACTCCTCCGGAGGAGAATCTACTCCTTTCGCGAGCGCGCCTGCGGTCGTCCGTGCGCACTAGACCGCGCGCCCGGCGGCGGGCTCGAGGCCCGCAGAGGCGGCCGGCGCGGCGGCGGGGACAGCGCGGCGCGCGAAGAGCGGCGCGAAGGCGGCGCGGTGCACGACGGCGAGGTAGATCTCCGCGGCCAGCACGATCCCGACGACGGCGTAGTTTCCTGGCGCCAGGAAGAGATGGAAGGCGGCGATGTTGACGATGATGGGCGCGAGCAGGGTGAGCGCGAACGGCACGAAGGCCCCGGCGAGCAGCAGCGCGCCCGCGGCGACCTCGACGGCCTTGAGCAGCGGGAAGAAGTAACCCGAGGCGAAGAGCGCGCCCGCGAAGGCCATCGCGCGCGGCGGCGCGGGCGGCTGGGGCAGGAAGTGGAAGAACCCGTTGAGCCCGAACACGAAGAAGATGAGACCGAGGGCGAGACGAGCGACGGTGGGGAGCTTGCGCGAGATGGCGTTCATGATCGTGACCTCCAGTTCCCCCCTAGACTAGGCCGGGGGAGGACCTGGGACTAGACAGCAACTTTGGTACACTTTGTTGCGATGAGAGCAACAAACGATTTCGACTTGAATCTGGTCGCCGTCTTCACGCGCGTCGTCGAGGAGGGCAGCTTCACGGCGGCGGCTGCCGCGCTCCGGATCCCGAAATCCTCGGTGAGCCGCGCGGTCTCGCGGCTCGAGGAGGCGCTGGGCGTGCGGCTGCTCCAGCGCACGACTCGCAAGCTCGGTCTCACGCAAGCGGGAGAGCGCTACCTCGCCGAGGTGCGTGGCCCGATGGAGCGCGTCGCGGAGGCGAGCAGCGAGATCTCGGAGATGGGGCGCGAACCGCGCGGGCTGGTGCGCGTGAGCATCGCGCCGCCTCTGGGGGACTCGCTGCTCGCCGACCTCTTCGTCGAATTTGCGCGCGCGCACCCCGCGATCCGCGTCGAGCTCGTCGTCGCGAGCCGCCGCGTGAACCTGGTCGAGGAGGGAATCGACATGGCGGTGCGTGCCGGCAAGCTCGACGACTCGAGCCTGGTCGCGCGCAAGGTCGCCGTCGCCGAGCTCGGGCTCTACGCGGCTCCGTCGTACCTCGCCCGCCAGCCCGCGCCGCGCCGCTTCTCCGAGCTCACACGGCACGACGCCGTCGTCTACAAGAGCCCGGGCGGCATCCTGCCGTGGCGCCTGTCGGGCCCGCGCGGCGTCGAGCACGTCGAGGTCACGGGCCGCATCGTCGCCGACGACCTGGCGATGGTTCGGCTCCTCACGCTGGGTGGCCTTGGTATTGCGCTGCTGCCCGACGCGGCGGTGTTGACCGACCTCGCGCGGGGCGCGCTGGTGCGCGTCCTGCCCGCCTATGCGCTGCGGGGCACGGCCCTGCACCTGGTCTCGGTGCCGCTGCGCCACGTCCCAACGCGCGTCAAGTTGCTGCGCGACTTCCTTCTGCGCGAAATCCCGAAGCGCCTCTCCGGCACGCCCTGCGCGGTTTAGGCCATACGAGTCCCCTTGGTCGATCACGCGCGTGGCGCAACGCAGGGCGAAACTGTTCGGCCAGATCTCGCCTGGGGGCAGCAGGCAATATCGAGGATCAACGATTCAGCGCCGCCTTGATGATCCACGGAGAGCTTGCAAGTAACCACATGGTTAGATAACTTCTCGGTTAGATGCCAGCGGACACATTGAGCCTCACGTTTGCGGCGCTCGCGGACCCGACGCGGCGGGCGATCCTGAAGCGACTGGCCGCTGGGACCGCAAACGTGAAGGAGCTGTCGCGGCCCTTCGACATGAGCGGCCCGGCGGTGTGCAAGCACCTTCGCGTGCTGGAGCGAGCCGGGTTGATCCGACGCGGTCGCGAAGCGCAGTCGCGGCCGTGCCAGCTCGAGCCCGCACCGCTCAAGCAGGTCGTCGCGTGGGCGGAAGCGTATCGAGCGTTCTGGGACGCGAGCTTCGACCGCCTCGGCGCGTACGTGCAGGGGCTGCACGCGCAGCGCCGGAAGGAGGTGCGCGATGCGCGCCGCAGGAAACGCTAGCGATCTGGTCGACGACCGCGAGCTCGCCGTGCCACGCGAGCTCGTGTTCGAGGCCTGGACCGTTCCGGAGCACTTCGCGCGCTGGTTCGCTCCGCACGGCGTCGAGGTCCCGTTGTGCGAGATGGATGCGCGCCCCGGCGGCGAGCTCCGTTTCCATCATCGCTTCCCCACGGGCGAGCTGGTGTCGATCAAGGGCGTCTTCGACGAGGTGGTCGCGCCGTCCCGGTTGCGCTTCACGTTCACGTTCGTCGATCCCGATGACCAGCCGACTGCGCCACCGCAGCTACCGGACTGGCCGGTCGGCATACACATCGTGATGACCGTCGAGCTGCACGCGACCCGGCGCGGCACGCGCATGACGGTTCACCAGCGAGTCGCGGAGCCCGAGGCGACCGGCACACCATCGGTCGTGCGCCACCGCGACCTTGCCGGCGAGGGCTGGCGTCAAACCGCCGAGCGGCTGGTCGAATACCTCGAGCAAAGGAGCGCGCGATGGCCAGGCTGATCTACGCGATGAACACCTCACTCGATGGCTACATCTCCGATCGCGACGGCAAGTTCGAATGGGCCGCTCCGACGCCGGAGCTGTTCGCGGCCATCAACGAACTCGAACGCCCGATCGGCACATACCTCTATGGCCGCCGACTGTACGAGACGATGGCGGTCTGGGACACCGCACATCTCGAGGCCGGTGGGCCGGCATTCACGCCGGGCCTCCTCGAGCTCGAGCGCGAGTTCGCCACGACGTGGCGGGCCGCGCACAAGATCGTGTTCTCGACCACGCTGCCGCGCGCGTCGACCCCACGCACGGACATCGAACGCGCCTTCGATCCCGACCGGATTCGCCGGCTCAAGGCGACGAGCGAACGCGACATCACCGTCGGTGGCCCCCTCCTCGCGGCGGCGATGATAGGCGCGGATCTCGTCGACGAGCTTCACGCGTTCGTCCACCCGATCATGATCGGCGGCGGCCATCCCTGGCTGCCGCGGGATGTCCGCCTTCCCCTCGAGCTCGCCGGCGAGCGCCGACTCGGCGGCGTCGTTCACCTGCACTATCGGCGATAGCTAGACGTCTGGCTCGGATCGTGTCCCGCCGTTTCGTGAAAATTCTCTGTCATCGAAACGCACCCCCGCGCGTTGGAGGTCCAGGATGGAGGTCTTCCGATGACGACAGCGACCGTTTCCGCGCCTGTTTCCCGGCCCCCCGCCTCGTTGAATGGCGGGCAGCTCGTCACTGCCGAGGGGCGCGCGTTGCCGCTCCTGGGCGTGCACATCACGGCCCGCGCCCGAGGCGGCGTGGCCGAGGTGGTCCTGGAGCAGCGCTTCCGCAACCCACACGACGTGCCGCTGGCGGTCACCTACAGTTTCCCACTGCCGGCAGAAGCGGCCATCAGCGCTTACAGCTTCACGGTCGGCGGTCGCCGCGTGGCCGGCGAGATCGATCGGCGAGCGCTCGCGCGCGAGCGCTTCGAGCAGGCGCTGCTGGAGGGGAGGACTGCCGGTTTGGTCGAACAGGAGCGGTCGAGTCTCTTCACGCAGGAGCTCGGCAACATCCCGCCGTCCACGGAGGTGATCGCGACGTTGACCATCGACCAGCGGCTTCTCTGGCTGGACGACGGGACCTGGGAGTGGCGCTTCCCGACCACGGTTGCGCCGCGCTACCTCGGCGCCGACGGGCGGGTGGCTGACGGCGAACGCGTATCGCAGGAGATCGCCGATGGGCCGCTCGAGG
Organism: uncultured Pseudomonadota bacterium; assembly: GCA_963711305.1. Taxonomy (GTDB): domain Bacteria; phylum Myxococcota_A; class Polyangia; order Fen-1088; family Fen-1088; genus DASRQZ01. The sequence goes on along the minus strand of CAVQDT010000004.1, from coordinate 175,159 downwards.
CTCGCCTGACACTCGGGCTCGAGGTTCGCGACGCACTGGCGGCTGGCGCGTCGCCGCGATCGGCGTCGCACGAGCTGCGCCTCGGCTCCGGGGGTGTGGTCTCCCTGGCCCCAGCGACCGGCAGCGGCGAACGCGGCGTGCCGCTGGATCGCGACCTGGTCGTGCGCTGGGCGGTGGCCGGCTCCGCGGTCGGACTGTCCCTCGACGTCGGCCGCCCGCCAGCCGCAGCCCCAAACGCCGCGCTGGCCTACGGTCTGCTGACGATCGTCCCGCCGGCGCCGGCAGCGCAGGGCGAGCCGGTCTCGCGCGATCTCATCGTGTTGCTGGACAGCAGCGGATCGATGCGCGGCCAGCCGCTGGATCAGGCGCGGCGCGACGGGCTTCCCGTCAATGACTTCACAGATGCACAGATTTTCGGCCAAGAAACCTAGGCCCCAACTCCGTGCAGCGCCAGACGCCATACAGACAATGACCTGTTCTGCTATCTTGGTCCGTGTTTGAAGGAGGCAGGGATGAAGGTGATGCTGTTCGTGACCTTGGTAGTCCTGTCTACCGTCAGCTCCGCGCGGGCTGCGGAGTTCTTCGTGGTCACGGACACGTTCAAGTCGCAGCGCGAAGCGCAAGACCGCGCTGCTTCCGTAGGGGGCTGGGTCCTCGACACGGATGCCTATTCCGGCTTTTCCCCGAATCTGTTCGCAGTCGTGCGTGGGCCATACGCGAACCGCCAAAGCGCCGACCAGCGACTCAGGGAGCTCAAGTCGATCAAGACGTACCGGGCAGCCTATGTGAAGGACGCAGGTGCTCTTCGTGTGGCTTCGGGATTGGCGAGAATCCGTTCCGCCAAAGGTGTTGACCGCGTTGCTTGGTGAGCTGTCGGTGGACATGACGGACAGAGCGGGGGCGACCAACCCATGCGAGCCCCAAGAGCCGTACCAGGCCGTCGCGGTCAGTGTAGTCACGCTCGACCGAACCTACGACAAGACCAAGGACACCGATGGATTCAAGCCTCGGCGTGTCGATCTCGACATCGGCGGGTTCTGGATAATCAAGCGAACCGGGGAAATTGAACGAATGAGAGTGTGCGCAGAATGATCAGCGCCTCCACCTGAACGACCCCCGGAAGCATTGATGATACCCAGGCGCGCACGTCGGCTCGGGTTGCTCGGCATCGTCGCGGGGCTCCTCGCGTGCCGGACGCCGGGCACGGGAACCCCAAGCGCCAGCTCGCCCGCGTCGCCGGTCCGTGAGGATCGCGCGCCCATCGTGAGCTCCGATCGCGGGCCGATTGCGGGCAGGGTCCTGGACGACGGCGTGCGCGCCTTTCTGGGCGTGCCCTTCGCGGCTCCGCCCGTCGGCGCGCTTCGCTGGCGCCCGCCCGCCGACGCAACTTCCTGGACGGCGCCGCGGGACGCGACAGCGGTGGGTCCCGCCTGCCCACAGCTCACGACGCCAAGTTATGCGCGGGCCGACGAGGACTGCCTCACGCTCAACGTCTGGACGCCCCCGGGCGGCGCCCGCGAGAAACCCGTCCTCGCCTGGATCCCGGGCGGCGGTTTCGTGGAGGGCAGCGGCGGGTACAAGCTCTACGATGGTGCGCGTCTGGCAGCGCGCGAGGACGCGGTGGTGGTCACCATGAACTACCGCGTGGGAGCGCTCGGATTCATGGCGCACCCCGAGCTGGCGCGCGAGCTGGGCCGGACGGCATCACCTTCCTATGGATTGCTCGACCAGCGCGCGGCGCTGAGGTGGATCCAGCGCAACATCCGCGCGTTCGGGGGTGATCCCAGCAGCGTCACGATTTTCGGGGAGTCGGCGGGGGCGTTCAGCGTCTGCGCTCACCTGGCGATGCCGGCGAGCCGCGGGCTCTTCGCGCGGGCCATCATGGAGAGCGGCGCTTGCGCTGATCCTCTCTTCTTCGGAACGCGCGAGTCGGAGGCACAAGGCCAGACCTTCGCGCGGGCGCTGGGGTGCACCGACATGACGTGCCTGCGCGCCCAGAGCGTCGACGCCGTTCTGCGCGCCCTGCCCCTCAAACGCGGGCTCATCTTGCCGCCAGGCGTCTGGTGGGGCCCCGTCGTGGACGGGATCGAGCTCCCCATGGTGCCCCTTCAGGCTCTGCGCTCGCGTGGAGGCGCCAACGTGCCAGTCATTATCGGCTGGAACCGCGACGAAGGCAGCCTCCACACGATCGGCTTCCCCAGCGTGACCCGAGAGGAGCGCGACGCCTTCGTACGCGACGCGTTCGGGGAAGCGGCGGTCGACCCGGTGGCAGAGCGGTATGCGCGCCCGAGCCTCAAGGAGTCGCTGGAGAGCGTGATCACCGAAGGCGCCTTCGTATGCGAGTCTCGGCGCGCGGCCCGCGCGCTCGCGGCCCACGGTGCGCCGGTCTATCTCTACGAGCTCACGCACACGCTGGAGAACCCACGATTTCACCCGCTGGGCGCGACCCACCAAGTCGACCTGTGGTTCGTGTTCGGAAACGAGGAAGCCGGCATCGCCCTCGCGCCGAGCGAGCTCCCGCTGTCCCACATGATCATGGACGCCTGGGGCCGGTTCGCCCGCACGGGCGATCCCAATGGTCCCGGACTGTCCTGGCCGCGCTATACGGCCGAAAGAGACGAGTTGGTCCTGCTCGATAGCGTGCCGACGGGCGCCTCAGGCAGCAAAGGCGAGATCTGCGCGTTCTGGGATCGATTCGAACGCCGCATTCAATGATGCGAATCCGAGCCTTCTCGAACTTGCGGGAGGGATCCGCTGCAGCGGTCGCTCAGCGAATCCGGAAGGCGCGACCGTACCCTGACGGAGCACTGTCGGAGCAAGGGCGCGCGGTGGCCACGACGATGTCGCGGGCGGCGCGCGCTCCGGATTGCAGCGCGCCCTCCATATAGCCGAAGAAGCCGACTGACGTCTGCTCCCCAGCGAAGTAGAGGCGCTGCTCGTGAGGCTCGATCTGCTTGGGGGAGATTGTCGTCACCTGGCCGACGGCGGGGATCGCGTAGCTGGTGCGAATGAAGGGCATGGCCATCCAATCGATCAGCTGCTGGCCCGTCGGCTTCCCCGTGGGGTAGAGCGTCTTCATCCGCGGAGGGTAGTCCGCAGCGGGCAACACGTTCGGGCCGCCGGAGAAGACGGTGAGGTCGAACGCCGCCTTGTCGGGCTGGTTGTCGGTTCCGTCCCAGACCACCCCCATCTTGTCCCACTTCGCACTGGGCGCGAGGTGGTCGTCCTTCCAGAACTTGCTGTCGTACCGCGAAAGGAACTTCACGGCCGGGCCCTGGGCGATGGAGCGGCCCGCCGGGTCGAAGGGCGGCGTGAAGGTGATCGCATTCCAAACAGTCGGGGGCACGGTGAGCACGGCGAAATCGAAGTCATCGTTTCGCCGGACCACCGTGTTGCCGGCGTCGCGCGTGGCCGAGGAGATCGTCACGGGCCCTCTGCCAGGCTGTATCGCGATGGCGTCGACAACGCTCTTGGGCCGGAAATCGCGGATGGTGCGGACAATCTTCTCCGCAAGCAGGTCGTTTCCGCCGACGCAGCGGTCGGTTTCTGTAGACATCCAGTATCCGAGCATCCCGGGCGCGTCGTCGCCCATCCGCGCGGCGCTCACGGCGGCCAGCAGACCAAGGTAACTCTGTTCGGATATGGCGGCGCAGTTGTCGTTTCCCAGCGTAAATCTCAGCCAGGCCATCGCGAGCACGAAGCTCGGAGAGCCGCCCAGCAGGCGTCCGAGCCCATCCTCGACCGACATGGCGTCCAGCGCTGCGGCGCCGTCGGACTCCCACGGGTGCGTGGGATGAATGGACTTCGCCGCGTTGCCGATGGCGGTCAGCGGTGCCGTCAACTCCGTGCGCATGGATTTCTTCTGGCTCGTGGTGATATCGGTGTTGTCGAACCGCAGCCGCACCTTCAGGTTGTCGCCTTCGTAGACCTCGTCTTCTGTGAGCTTCTTGAACTCCAACGACAGCCGGCTACGCAGGATCCCCCACAACGGATGGTTCTCGCCGATCAACTCGGCGCCGGCCTCGACGATCTTCCCCGGGACGAAGCTCCGGTCCGTGCGCACGCGGCCGCCCACGGTCTCGCTGGCCTCGTAGAGCGTCGTCCTCACACCGCAGGCGTTCAGGTACCAGGCTGCCGCCACGCCGGAGAAGCCGGCACCGATGACGGCGACCCGCATCCCGACGGGCAGGCAGAGCTTCTCGTTGGTCGTGAACCAGTCGGGGGTCAGCCGATTCACGATTGCTTCGCGGCGCTTGGCCTCGGCCCTGCGCTCCCGCTCGTCCGGGGGGAGATAGTACTGGGCGGCGAGGACTCGTGTGCCGGCGCGCGACATCGCTACCCCGCGTCCGTGCCGAAGCCCGCGTAATCGGCGCCGCCCATCGTCCTACTCGAACTTCGGCAGCGTCGCGTCCGCCTGCAGCCACACGAGGGTCGTGGGCAAGGTGAACTCCCACGGGGTTCCTTCAGGCTTGGCGCCCTCGAGGTCATCCGTCCGGTCACGCAACTCGTCCGTGATCGACACGTAGAGACCATCCTTGTCCTCGATCGTCGGTCGGGCGCCGCCGCGCCATACCTTCTTGGCCAGATCTTTCCCCGGCTCACGGAGCATGAACTGCGCCCAGCGCATCGCCCCGGTCGAGCTCGAGCGCCGCGCTGCGCATCGTCACCGTCAGAGAAAGATCGCGGAGCTGGCTCTGGGAGTCGGGGTCGGACGCAAACGCGACCGCCTGTCGGTTGAGAGCCGTCAAGTGATCCTGAAGAGACTGTGCCGCTGTCGCGACAGACGCCCCCTCCGGCAGCCGAAGCTCGTCGAGCAGGGAGGCATCGGCGGACAACCGTCCCATCAACACCGAGCGCACCGTCGGAGCGCTCCCGAGCCTGAACTCGCTGCGGTACCAGCCACTTTGCTGCGGGGTCGTGACACTCGCGGTCACGATCGGAGCGCCGCCGGCCGGCGCGGTGGTAACCAGCCGAAGCAGGCGATCGGTTGCCGCCAGCTCCTGCGCCAAAGTCTGCGCTCGGAGGGTACCCCCAGTGGGCGAAGGTGCGGGGAGCACCACGGGCGGCGTCAGGGCGGTGGAGGCCACGGTGAGACGCGCCGCCTCGATTCGGGCATCGTAGAACGCATGCGGGATGGCGGGGGTGGCTCGCAGCGCCTCCAGCGCGGTCCCTCGGGTCAGCGACGCCTGCTGCTCCACGAGCGCCGCCAAGTTCAGGACTCGGAGCGCGGCCATCGGTCCCTCGAGTCGAGGGCCGGCGTCCGCGCCGGTGCTATCCGCCACGTACAAAGCCTCCCAGGCCAGTCGCGAAACACGAGGGTCGTCCAGTCGTTTGCTGAGCCCCGCCTCGTGCAAGATCTTTCGCCCGTCGATCGTCGGGTCCGTCGTCTTGAGCTTCTCGAAGCGGCGGACGAGAGGCGGATAGGCATCAACCAGCGCCGCCAGCTGAGACCGATCCATCTCCAACCACCGCGCCCGTGCGTCCTCCGGACGGGCGAGGCCACGTGCCATTGATGCCAGCTCGAGGGGGCCATCGGGTTCGGAGACGCGCGGGTCGCGGATGATCGTCCACCGCGTCTCCTCGACGGAGACCCGCTGCGGAGGACGGAGTGCCAGGAACTTGAAGACGTCGTTCGCCACGGGCGCAGTCATGACTCTCCTTTGGCCGCAGGCTTTTCGATACCGAACCACTGCACTAACGGGTGCGGCGACGTTTCTTCCGTCCTGCGCCTTCCGCGCGCCTGGTCTGGCCACCGAATACCGCGTGCGCGCCGTGCGATTGTCGCGTGCCCCCTGCTCCTCCGCCCCGTACGCGTTTTCCCCTATCGCGCCCCAACCCCTGGCATGATGCGCGCCATGGTCGTGGTCGTGCTGTTCATCGTGCATTGGCAGCTGTCGCTGTTCTGCCAGAGCTTTTTCCTGCACCGCTACGGGGCGCATCGGCAGTTCACGATGTCGCCGCGGCTGGGAGCGGTTCTTCAACATCCTGACGGCGATCTCGCAGAACTCGAGCTACCTGAACCCGCGCGGCTACGCGGTGCTGCACCGGATGCACCACGCGTACAGCGACACCGACAAGGATCCGCACACGCCGGTCGCGCTACAAGGGCCTCGATCCCGGGGCTGTTCCAGATGATGTACCGGACCAAGCGCATCTATCACTCGATCGCGTACTTCGAGACCACGCCCGAGGCGCGCTTCGAGGGTCAGGTCGTGCAGTCGCGCTTCCTCGAGTGGATGGGCAAGAGCTGGCCGATGCGCATCGTGTGGGGCGCGGCGTTCGCGGTCTTCTACTACTTCTTCGCGACCGCGCCCTGGCAGTGGGTCGCTGCTGCCGGGGCACTGGATCATGGGCGCGATGCACGGCGCGATCGTCAACTGGGGCGGCCACCGCTACGGCTACCGGAACTTCGACCTCGACGACGTGTCGCGCAACACGCTGCCGATCGACTTGCTGACCGGCGGCGAGCTGTTCCAGAACAACCACCACAAGTACCCGATGAGCCCGAACTTCGCGGCCCGCTGGTTCGAGCTCGACACGACGTACCAGGTCATGCGGCTGCTCGCGTGGGTGGGGATCATCGACATGAGCGAATCGCAGCGCATGCGTTACACGGCGCGCGCGGCCTGACCGGGCTCAGATGAGCGGGCGGCCGCGTAGCCGTGGTCATCCAGGTAGCGCGCGATGCGCGTGGACGGCACCGCGACGAAAGGTGTCGGCGACGCGGTGATGGACGTGACAACCTACTGTCCGTCGAAGTCGGTCGACAAGCTGAGGCCCTTCCAGCGCGCGTCCTCGTCGGTGCGAGCGGCCAGCGCGGCAGCGGCGGCGGCAACGGCGTCGCTGCCGAGCAGCAGGCGCACCGGCGGCTTCTTCTCTTCGGCGAGCCGCAGGATCGCCGTGGCCATCTTGGCCGGATCGCCGCGCGCGTTCTCGGCGAGGCCGAAGGTGGCACGGATCACGGCGCCGACAGTGGGCTCGTAGTCGCGCGCGACTGGCTCGGCGAGCATCGACAAGCCAAACATGTCGGTGCGCATGCCGCCGGGCTCGACGCAAGTGACGCGGATGCCGAGCGGCGCGACCTCTCGCGCCAGCACCTCGCTGAACCCGCCGACGGCCCACTTCGCCGCCTGGTAGCCGCCCAGCCCGGGCGTGCCGCGGCGGCCCCCGATGGACGAGACCTGGATGATGTGTCCGTCGCGCTGGACGTGCATCGGGGGAAGAGCCGCGCGCGTGACGTTGTAGACGCCGAAGAGGTTGATCTCGACCTGCCGGCGGAATTCGTCTTCGGGCAGGTCCTCGACCGAGTTGGCCTTGATGTAGCCCGCGTTGTTGACGACGACGTCGAGCCGCCCGAACGCGGAGGTGGCGGTGGCCACCGCCGCGCGTGCCGCGGCCGCGTCGGTGACGTCGAGCGCGACGATGCGCAGGCGATCACTCGCCTCGAGAAAGGCAAGCGCCCCCGGCTCTCGCGCGGTGGCAACCAGGCAGTGGCCGGCGTCCAGGACGGCCTGGGCCAGCGCGCGGCCAAGCCCGCGCGAGCAACCGGTGATGAGCCAGACCTTGGACATGAAAGCCCTCCGCGCCCAAATCTAGCAGCTGAATCCGCGCGGTCGCTCCCTCCCCTGCCCGGCTTGCGGCGCGCCGAGTTGAATGATCTTGTCAGCGCCGTTGAACGGGAGATCATCCCGCCCATGACAACCATCAAGCCACTCATGATCTGTCTTTTGTTCGCTTCGCTGGCCGGCCCCGCCAGGGGCGCCCAGGCCGCGCCCGCCAAGGAGGTGCTGCAAGGCGACTTGGTCGGTCAGGTCGACTTCGTCGAGAAACGGATCCTGGACCTGGCCGACGCGGTCCCACAGGACAAGTACAGCTGGCGCCCCGCCCCGGGGGTGCGATCGATCGCCGAGGTGTATCTGCACATCGCCGCCGGCAACTACGGGCTGGGCAGCAAGGTGACCGGCAAGACGCCGCCGGCCTCGGCGGGCTTCGGTGGCGACCCCAAGAAGTGGGACACCCAGACCACCGACAAGGCCGCCATCAAGAAGGTCCTGACCGCCTCGTTCGACTGGGTGAAAGAGGCGATCAAGAGCGTGCCGGACAAGGACCTGGACAAGACCTTCGACTTCTTCGGCCACAAGATGTCGACGCGGTCTGGGCTGATCACGATCGTCAACCACCAGCACGAGCACTTCGGGCAATCGATCGCGTACGCCCGCTCCAACAACGTCGTCCCCCCCTGGTCGAAGGGTGAGTAGGAACGCGATGCTCTACATGGTGATCGAACGCTTCAAGCCTGGCGCCGCCGTCGAGATCTACCGCCGCCTGCGCAAGGAAGGCCGGCATCTCGTCGACGGACTGGAATACGTGGCCAGCTGGGTGGACATCGACTTCGCCACCTGCTGGCAGATCATGAAGACCGACGACCGCGCCCTGCTCGAGGCCTGGTGCGCGGCCGGGCGCGAGCTGGTCGACTTCGAGATCGTGTCCGTCCGTACCTCGGCCGACGCCGCCGCGATGATGGCCGCCCGGGCCCCGTAGACGTCGCGTGCTGAAAGCCAACGCGAGCGTCGCCCCCTCACGAAACCGGTCCCCGGAGCGTAGGACCGACGGCAAGCTCTCTGGCGGCGTCGACGAATAGTCGCAGCGCCGGCGAGCTCTGCGCCCGACTCGGAAAGTAGAGGAAGAAGCCGGGCACGGTGGCGGCGAAGGGTTCGAGCACGCGCTGGAGGCGCCCCTTGCGGAGTTGCTCGGCGACGACGGGCTCCACGACGTACGCCAGTCCGACGCCCTGTTCTGCGAGCGAGACCCGAAGGCGGCTGTCGTTGCTCACGACGCCGCCGCGTACGGGCACGCGCCAGGTGCGCCGACCGCGCTCGAGCTCCCAGGCATAGATCGCGCCGGTGGTCAGACGAAAGGTGATGCACTCGTGGCGCAAGAGATCCTCGGGGCGTTGGGGCGCCGCGTGCCGGGCGAAATAGGCGGGAGCGCCCACGACGACGAAGCGGAACGCCTCGGTCAGGCGCACCTGCACCATATCGCGCTCGATCGCCTCGCTCAGGCGGACGCCTGCGTCGTAGCCCTCGGCGACGATGTCGACGAAGCGGTCCTCGGTCACGACCTCCACGTCGACGCGCGGATGTCGCTCGCGAAACGCCGGCAGGACTGGCTCGATCACGTAAGGGACCGCGGCGTACGGGACGGAGATGCGCAGGCGACCGACGGCCTCTCCCGGTCGGGCGGCGGCCTCCGCGACGGCCGCGAGCGCCTGCGCGACGCCCGGCCCGGCGGCCTCGAACAACTTCCGGCCCGCGTCGGTCGCGGACACGCTCCGTGTCGTTCGTGTGAAGGGCGTCACGCGGAGTTGCTCTTCGAGCTGGCGGACGGCCGTGGAGTTGGTCGCATTCGCGACGCAGCCACGACCGAGCGCAGCGGTGCAAGCCGACGTGGCCGAGCTGAGATTGGACGCAACTGGCGCGTACCTGAAGCCCAGCGGCATTGCCGTGAACGGCGTCGTCACGGTACTCGCCCAGGCCACCGGTCACGGCGCTGCCAAAGCCGTAGGGCGTGTTCGCAGACCAGTTGCCGGGGATGAAGATCCTGGTTCGGAAGAGTGCCGTGCTGTCCGCCGGGTTGCTGGTCCAGATGCCGTGTGCGGGACCGTATCGAGGTCCGGCATGAAGCCCGAACACCTGCGCGCGCCGGCGAGCCCTTCAGGGGACTCGGACGCCGGACCGAGAGACCAGCGCCTCCGAGGCGGAGATGAACGCCTTCACGTGAGACGCATCCGCCAGCTTCGGCGACGACAGGATCACGTTGCCCTTCTGGTCGAACATGGCGCCGCTGTGCCCTTCCAGATCGGGAGAGACGAGGAGCGGCGTAATGCGCTCGGCGTATACCTCTGGAGTTGGCATCAAGAGGCCGATCATCCACTCCGCGAACCGTGACTTCAGCGTGTCCTTCCCCAGGAAGTTGTCGCGAATGTTGGTCTTGATGAGCCCGGGGTTGAGGCCAAAGATGTTCGCGTGCGGGTAGCGCTTCGCGGCGTCGAGGACGAGCATCTCGTTGCCCGCGACGGTGTTCATGTGAACCGAGAAGGCTTTGTACGACCTCTCGGTGTTGAGATCGTCGACCGTGCCGCCCTGGTCAGCGCCGGGATAACCCCAGATGAAAACCCGGGGCTTCGTCGGCGCCGCTGTCCGCTCCTTGCCCAGGCGCCCGGCGATCTCGCGAAGGATCACCAGCCTGCTCAGGTAGCTCACAGCCATGTCTCGCTCGATACCCTCGGCGGTCGTCTGGCGCTTCGGCGCAGCGAAGATCCCCGTGCTGAGGGCGACGATGTCCAAAGACTCCGCGGGTAGCGTTTGGGCGACGCGCTCCGCCTCGCGCATCAGGCTCAAGTCAGCCTTGATGAACTCGATTCCCGACACGTCGGAATCGCGGAAGGTCTGGCCGACGACGATGACCCGCGCGCCCTTCGATGCCATGAGACGGCCGATGGCGCGCCCGAGACCGCCGGTTCCGCCGATGATCGCGACCTTCAGCTCCTTGAGATCCAGGCTCGAAGAATCAACCCGGTGCCATGACCAGCTCTTGTCTCGCTTCATGAGGTCACAATCTCTCCTACCCGTGCGGTATACAAGGTCCCCTGTTGCAGCTCGCGCGCGCTATTGCCGGGCGTAGACGTCCTGCCAGTCGAGGTCGTCGGAGATGAAGATCAGCGTGTTTGCGGTGGCGGTGTAGGAGATCGAGCTGGGGGTCGAGAATCCGCAGATGGGCGTCTGCAAGAACTGCGTCCCTGACGTCGAGTACGTGATCGAGTAGTGGAGGCCGTGCCCATCGACCTCCTCGATGTGGTTGCCGCTGAAGATCATCGTGACCTTCTCGCGATAACCAGGGTCGACGGTGCGTGGGGCATAGATGTTCGTTTGCTGGAGGAGGTAGGTCCCGTCGGCAACGGTGCCTCCAGCGGGCGCCGGGGGGCTCCCGCTCTGTGCGACCTGCACGGCACCGTCGCCGATCGGTGCCAGCGTGTTGCAACTTGAAGGTCCGCTCCCGCCGCTCCCGGTTCCTGCGCTGCCGCCGGTGCTCGCGCGGCCCCCAGCCCCTGCGCCCGCGGTCCCGCCCGCGCCGCTTCCGCCCCCGGCGCCCGCGGTTCCATCGCCCGCACTCGGGCCCGCATCCGCGCGTGCCGCCGAGCTGCTCGAGCACCCAGCCGTCAGCGACGCCCCGGCGGCCAAGACCAGCGCGGCAATGCTCAGTCCTGCAAAACGATCGACCATGCGATCATTAGGCCGCACTTTCGTGGCCGATCATAGCCCCCGATCACCCCGGCGCGATCGTCGCTTGGCTTCCGGTGACCGACCACTTGGTCGAGTCGATGATCGCTTCTCCCTCGAAGTCGTCGAACAGCACCGGGTCCGCGCCGTTGTTTCCCACCTCGACATTGTCGAAGTGACTGACGATCGAAGCGTCGCCCCCACCGGCCGCGCCGCCCCTGGCGAGGACGGTCATGTAGCCGTACATGTAACTGTCAGTCGACACATCGAATGGCGCCGCCAGCGCGGGGCTGCCGCTGTTCCCCTGGTGAAGATCCACGTTTGCGGTGGCGATCATATTGCTGCCGCTCGACAACGTGAATGTCACGACGGCGCTCGCGGGCAGCCACGAAATCGCCGCCTGGTAGACGGTTCCCTGCTGCACCACGACGCCGACGCCGCTCCAGTTGCCCGAGGTCATGAGCCCGACGCTCGAGGTGGTCGAACAGGCTGTCACCAGGCATTCGTAGAAGAAGCGCCTCGCCAGGAGTCCCCCGGGCAGCGTCTCCAGCTCGATCCTCATATAGATCGCATTCGCAAAGCCGGTCGCCCGGTCCGCGACCGGCTGGAAGCGAAGAGCGATCTCCGCGGCCTCATTCGAGTCTCCCGTCGACGAGGTGCTGATGATTGCCAGGTCTGTCTGGAAGGTGGTCGCCGCGCTCCCCGCCGGCAGAACGATCTTCATTTCGGGGCCGGTGCTGGTGTTGGCGGCTATCGCCATCGCCGACGCGCTCAACTCCGCTGCGTGACCGGACGATTTGACCCCGCCGCCTCCGCCGCACGCGGGAGCGACCAGAACGACGCACAGGGGAAGACAGCTCAAACAGGAGGTTCGCAATCGTTGGCCGCTCATGTTCCCGGGCAAGCATCGGCCGATCTTGCTCCGCGGGCAACTCCCTTTGAGCGCGATTGACGCTTCTCGAAGGTCCGGTTGACCGAACGACGCGCAGGCCTCGCGCGCGTGAGGCAGAGCACGATCGGTCGGTCTGACTTGATGCCCAGACGCTACTTGCTAGCGGCGCGCGCCGCCGCCTCGATCACCTCGGCGACCTCGCGGGGACGCGACTCGTAGACCGAGTGGCTGGCGCCGGCGATCTCCCGTGTCTGGCTGCCGGCGCGCTTGGCGTACCAGCGTTCCAACTCCGGATTGATGATGCGGTCGGCACCCGCAACCACCATCCAGCTCGGCTTGCTGCGCCAGGCGGGCGTCGTGATAGTCCCGCTGAAGCTCGCGACGGCGGTGAGCGCCTGCGAGCGCGCCGCGAACTGGGCCCGCGCCTGGGGGAGATCGGCGGCGAAGTAAGTGGGGAACGCCGGGGGATCGATGTAGTTGAAGTTGTCGGACGTCTTGCGGACGTTCGTCGACTTCGAGAGATCGCTGGGGAAGCGCTTTCCGTCTGCTGCCTCGCTCTCGCCGGCGTCGGGCATGTGCGCCGCCACGTAGACGAGGGTGGCGACGCCGGGGTGTGTACCCGCCTCGGTGATCACGCTGCCGCCGTAGCTGTGGCCGACCAGTACGAACGGGCCCGATTGCATGTCCATGATGCGACGGACCGCCGCGACGTCATCGGCGAAGGAGGTCAGTGGCTCCTGAACGATGGCGACCGCGTAGCCGTCCTTGGTCAGGATGTCGGCAACGGGCTTCCAGCCCGACCCGTCGACCCAGGCGCCGTGAACCAGCACCACGTTCTTCACCGCCGGCGGCTGACCGGCGGCCATTGCGGGGAATAGCGCCGCAAGCACCGCGGCGATGAAAACAATCTTTGCTCTGTTCGTCACGACCGTGGCCGAGAGCCTAATGCGCACTCGAGAACGAGAAAGTCAGGTCGGCGCGGTAAACAGCTGCGAACGTCAGGCGGGGCGGAATGCCGGACAGGTCACCACGGGCTGGCGCGGGTACTTCACCGGGAGCGCGTCGCACATCAGGAACAAGGATCGAGCGCCGCGCACGACGCGATGGTTGGCGCAACGCCAGCACGAGCTATCCGCGAACGGGCGCTCGCGCACGTCCTCCTCCGGTGGCAAATCATCGGCTGGCGGCATGGCCGCAGGACTATTGAATTCGGGTCGTGGGACCCATCGTCAGGCCGAGGAGGATGCCCAGCACCGCGACCACGACAATGAGACCTGCGAGTAGAGCTCGGTCGCGCGGCCGCGCGGCGCCGCGCAGGCTGCGGATCTCGAAGCCGGCAACGATGCCCCGGACCAGCGCGCTCAGCATCAGGACCTTGACCAGGACGCCGGACAGCAGGCTTACCGGCCCGCTACGCGTGAGCCCGGCGACCTCGAAGATGCCGTAGAAACTTGCAACCGTCAGCGACGCGCCCAGCGGCCAGCGGCGGGCCAGCGCCCACGCGGCGAGGAAAAAGACGGCCATGACCAGCGCACCGATGGCGCGGCTCGAGACGCCTTCAGCGAGGCAGGCGAACGAGAACCAGGCAAAGTCGATCCCCGCCGCGATCGCTAGCCAGCGTCGCGCGCGCTTCAGAAGCGGCTCCAGCGTCAATACCATCCGCGCATAGCGGACGTCATCGATAGGAGAGTGGCACGCCGGGCAGACCTCGGTTCCCTGGGCGACCGGTTTGCGACAACCGGGGCAGGGCACGGTGGCCAGCGGCACGTCGCGGTAAACCATTCGCCGAGACGCTAGCACGCTTCGGCGCGGCCTCGGACGAGGGAGCGGCCTCCCCCCGCCTTTCGAAAGTTGGCTACTTCAAACGCCCGTCTCTTCGGCGATACTGCCGGCATGAGCGCTGCCGACGATCCCGGGGCCGCCGCGGCGGCCGAGAACCTGGCGCTGCTGCACCGCTACCTGCGAGCGGTCGAGGACGGCGCGACCGGCGATGCGCTGGCGGCGTTTTACACCGCTGACGCCGTCCAGGAGGAGCTGCCCAATCGCTTGACGCCGCAAGGTGCGCAGCGCGATCTGCGCATGATTCTGGCCGCGGCCGAGCGCGGGAAGCGCGCGCTCAGCGCCCAGCGCTACGAAGTCCTAGGCCAGGTGGCCAGCGCCGACCGCGTAGCGGTCGAAGTGCAGTGGACCGGCACGGTGGCCGTGCCGATCGGCACGCTGGCAGAGGGCGGCCAGCTGCGCGCGCGATTCGCCATGTTTCTCGAGATCCGCGAGGGCCGCATCGCCCGGCAACGCAACTACGACTGCTTCTATCCGTTCTGACAGTCGGCCTGAACTTCACCGCGCTCGGCATGACGGTCGAAGGAGAGGCGCCGATCGCGGGACCGTGGGTGGACCGCGTGAACCGGCTCGAAGGTGTCCAGGTCGACATCGTCATGATGACGACCCCGGATGGAAACTGTCGCCACCCTGCGCGCCCACGGCGCCGAGCTCGTCGGCGAGGTGGTCCAGTACGAAGACATCTACAGGCTCTGCTACATGCGAGGGCCTGCGGGCATCATCGTCTCGCTGGCCGAAGAGCTTCAGAAGCGTTCGCCGCCTTAGCGCGAGCATCGGAAGTAGGCTGTAAGCTGTCAGAGCCGTCGTGACCGACGCCCGCAAGCTGCTTCTGACCCGCGCCATCCGCGGCCTCGCTGACGGCGTGGTCAGCGTCGCGCTCGCCGAGTACCTCACCGAGCTCGGCCTCCGCCCGTTCCAGGTTGGGGCGATCATCACGGGGACACTGCTCGGCTCGGCGGGCGTGACCCTGGGCGTTGGCCTGCTCGGATATCGGCTCTCGCGGCGGCGAATCTTGCTTGGCGCGTCCGCCTTGATGGCGGCTACGGGGCTCGGGTTCGCGGGGCTGACGACGTTCTGGCCGTTGCTGGTCGTGGCCATCGCGGGCACGCTCAACCCGTCCGGCGGCGACGTGAGTCTCTTTCTCCCGACCGAGCAGGCGGCGCTCGCCCACACCGCGGAAGGCCCGGCGCGCACGATGGCGTTCGCCTGGTACAACCTGGCCGGCACGCTCTCCGGCGCTCTCGGCGCGCTCGTCAGCGGCGCGCCCGCGATACTGGCTGCTCATCGGGGGGTCGCTCTCCTGAGCATCGAGCGCGGCGTGTTCGTCCTCTACGCGCTGTGCGCAGTGGCGGCCGCGGGCGTCTACGCATCCCTGTCACCCGAGCTGGAAGTTCATCCGGCGAAGCAGCCGCGGCGCGCGCTCGCGCAGTCGCGCCGGGTCGTCTTGCACCTGGCCGCGCTATTCAGCCTCGATTCATTCGGTGGCGGCTTCGTCGTGCAATCGCTGCTCGTGCTCTGGCTATTTCGCCGTTTCCACATCGACGAGCCAACCGCCGCCGGCGTCTTCTTCGTGGCCGGCACGCTGAGCGCGTTCTCGCAAATCCTGTCGCCGCGCGTAGCGGCTCGCATCGGGCTCATTCGAACCATGGTGTACACGCACCTTCCCGCCAACATCTTCCTGATCCTCGCCGGGATCATGCCGACGGCGCCGCTCAGCATTGCGTGCCTCCTGCTTCGGATGGCCCTCTCTCAGATGGATGTGCCGGCTCGCCAGGCATTCGTCATGGCGGTCGTCCCTCCCGAAGAACGCACCGCCGCATCGAGCGTGACCAACGTGCCAAGGAGCCTCGCCACCGGCCTCGCGCCGCTGATCACCGGCGGGCTCCTCGAGAAGACGACGTTCGGGTGGCCGCTGATCATCGGTGGCGCGCTCAAGGCCGCATACGACGTGATCCTCTTCTTCCAGTTCCGAGCGGTCGCCACCCGAGAAGAGGGCGTGCGGTAGGTCAGCGCGGCGCTACGGCGATTCGAACGAGAACGAGTAGGTAACGTTTCCATTCACCCCGCCGGCGGGCCGCGGGAATACCCAGGTCCGGAAAGCGCGAACCAGGCAGCTTTGCAATCGACCGCCGTCGCTGATGTCACTGGTCGG
This sequence comes from uncultured Pseudomonadota bacterium, assembly GCA_963711305.1. GTDB lineage: Bacteria > Myxococcota_A > Polyangia > Fen-1088 > Fen-1088 > DASRQZ01. The sequence continues at coordinate 158,997 of CAVQDT010000004.1, read as the reverse complement.
CGAGACCGAAGCCACACGCCCGTTCGGATCGAGCACCGCGTGGATGGTCAGACGACCGTGCAGATCAGGGCGCTCCATCGTTGCCCGTTCGTAACAAGCGGTGGCTTCGCCCGCGTGCGAACGCACGATGCTGTTGACGGCCTTCGGATCGACGAAACCGGGTTGCGGCGCAATCGGTGCCATCGCCGACGGCGCGATACAGCCGGCTTTGGCGCCGGGGCGCGATCGACTGCGACCGCGGGGGCCGGGGACGCAGCCGGCGTGGCCCGCTCGGGCGGCGTCTCGATCTTCGGCGGCGCTTCCGTCTTCACCGGGGCGACAGCCGGCGGTGGCGCCGCGGCTGCCGGCAGTATCGGCGGCGGTGACACAGCCGCAGGCGCGACGGCGCCCGCCTTCAAGGCCAGACGCTTGTGATTCTTCCCGGCGGCGTGGTGCTTGCCGCCCGCATGCTCGCTGGTCGCGACCACCATTTCTTCAGGCGCAGCGACCTCCGCGGGCGGCGGCGGCGCCTCCGGGGTCGCGGCCACCGGCGGCGGCGCGGCCACCGGAACCGGCGCGGCCACCGGAGCCGGCACCACGGCGGGCGCCTCGGGCTCCTTGACTGCCACCGGCGGCGGGCGAACCGCCTCGGCGGCGCGAAGGGACGCGCTCGGATCGGCCGCGAGCACAACCTTCTGGCTCTGCACCTGCCGCACGACCGCCATACCGATCAGCGCCCCCGCGACGATCATGCCCACCATGATGATCTTTCGGCTCTTCGCCGGCGCAGATGCGCTCTTGGTCGACGTCGGTTTGACCGGTGGCGGGATCGCGGGAACCGCCAATGCTCCTGCTGACGGCGAGCTGGTCGCCGACGACGTCGTCGATGAAAGGGTCGGGAGCGATGGCACCGTCACCGGCTCCGACTTGGACGCGGGCACCGGGATTGGCGCGGGTGTCGGCCTGCGGATCATGCGCGCAGCACTGATCGATACCGTCTGACCAATGGAGTCTCGGTCGCGCAGCAAGCCGTAGGCGTGCTTTCCGATGTCCTCGGTCCATTTCCCCGCGGCGACTGTCGCTTCCCAGGCGGTGTGCAGGAAAGTGGTGGGGATCTCCATCTCGGTGAAGATCTGCTCGGGCCTCTGCTGCCCCTCGCCTTCCGACATCCAGCGGCCGTTTTGAAATGTCGGCGTGACATCGTTGTGCTCGAGGAAGGTCTGGCCCGGATCCTCCAGCGTCGCCCAGATCACGTGGCGCAGTCCGACCTCCTTCGCCGCGCGGGCCACCGTGTGAGCGGTGGCCAGCTTGCTCTCGGGGGACGGGTGCTCGGACGAAAGCTGAATGTAGAACGCGCCGTACGCCCCGCCGAGAACGCGCCTGAGCGCGGATTCGTCTCGCGGATCGGCGGCCAGGAGCTCGGTACCCAGCTTCCTCAGCTGGCGGCTCTCCGCCGATTCGAGGCTTCGTACGATCGCCCGCGGCGCGAACTCACTCTTCAGATCTTCGAGGATCGCGCGGACCAGCCCCAGCCCGGCCGCGCTCTCGGCGCCGATGATGGCAACGACCTTCTTGGCCGCCGGTATCCTGTCGGGCATAGCGCCCGCCGAGCTCAGCGCCGGCGCCTCGATCGGCTTCATGGCCCCCCCGCGCAACATTCGGCACATTTGGCGACGAACTTTAATGTGAGTCATTTGGCCCGCGCCTCGCCCCCCAAATCAGGTCTTTCCCCGACTGCCCCTTGCCATCCCTGGGATCCATGACTACCTGCCCCCCGCGACGGCGACCCCACGGCCGGAGGACCAGGCAACATGACCAAGAGCACCAGCGAGTCCGAGAACCCCGCAATCCCCTCCCCCCAGCCCAAGACTCACCGGCCGCGGACCAATCGCGACTGGTGGCCGAACCAGCTCGATCTCCAGGTGCTTCATCAGCATGCGCCAGGGGGGAGCCCGCTCGACGCCGGGTTCGAGTACGCGAAGGCGTTCCAGTCGCTCGATCTGGCCGCGCTCAGGCAGGACGTCCTCAAAGTCATGACGACGTCACAGGATTGGTGGCCGGCCGACTACGGGCACTATGGGCCGCTCTTCATTCGTATGAGCTGGCACGCGGCCGGGACCTACCGCATCGAGGACGGCCGGGGCGGCGCCGGCGAGGGTGCGCAGCGATTCGCGCCGCTCGACAGCTGGCCGGACAACGCCAACCTCGACAAGGCGCGCCGACTCCTCTGGCCGGTGAAGCAGAAGTATGGACAGAAGATCTCGTGGGCGGACCTGCTGGTGTTCGCGGGCAACGTCGCGCTCGACTCGATGGGGTTCAAGACGTTCGGCTTCGGCTTCGGGCGGCCGGATGTCTGGGAGCCGACGGAGATCATCTGGGGATCGGAGGACGCCTGGCTCGGCGACGAGCGCTACAGCGGCGACCGCGAGCTGGCTGCTCCGTACGGGGCGGTACAGATGGGGCTCATTTACGTCAACCCCGAGGGGCCGAACGGCACGCCCGATCCGCTGGCGGCGGCGCGCGACATCCGCGAGACGTTCCGGCGCATGGCGATGAACGACGAGGAGACCGTCGCGCTCATCGCCGGCGGGCACACGTTCGGCAAGACGCACGGAGCCGGAGATCCGAAGCGCGTCGGCCCGGAGCCGCAGGGGTGCCCGATGCATCAGCAGCTGCTCGGCTGGAAGAGCTCGTACGGCACCGGCAAGGGCACGGACACGATCACCAGCGGTCTCGAAGGCGCATGGACGCCGACGCCGACCAAATGGGACGGGACCTTCTTCGAGACGCTGTTCGGCAACGAATGGGAGCTGACCACCAGCCCGGCCGGCGCCAAGCAGTGGCGTCCGAAGGGCGGCGCCAGCGCGAACGCGGTTCCCGATGCGCAGGATCCGAAGAAGCGGCACGCGCCGATGATGCTGACCACGGACCTCGCTCTGCGACTCGATCCCGCCTACGAGAAGATCTCGCGGCGGTTCTTCGCGAACCCGGCCGAGCTCGCGGATGCCTTCGCCAGGGCCTGGTACAAGCTGCTCCATCGCGACATGGGACCGCTCACGCGTTATCTCGGTCCCTGGGTCGCGCCGCCGCAGCTCTGGCAAGATCCGGTGCCACCCGTCGATCATCCGCTGATCGGCGCGGGCGACATCGCGGCGCTGAAGACGCAGATCCTGGGCGCGGGGTTGTCGGTGTCGCAGCTCTGCTCCGTCGCCTGGCGGTCGGCATCCTCGTTCCGCGGCACCGACAAGCGCGGCGGCGCCAACGGGGCGCGCATCCGCCTCGCCCCGCAGAAGGACTGGGAGGTGAACGAGCCCGCCGAGCTCCGCAAGGTGCTCGCGGCGCTCGAGAAGGTCCAGCAGGCCTTCAACGCCGCGCAGTCGGGCGGCAAGAAGGTGTCGCTGGCCGACGTCATCGTGCTCGCGGGCTGCGCGGCGGTCGAAAAGGCGACGAAGGACGGCGGCTACCCGACCACCGTCCCCTTCGCGCCGGGCCGCACCGACGCCTCGCAAGACCAGACCGACGTCGAGGCGTTCGCTGTGCTGGAACCGAAGGCCGACGGCTTTCGCAACTACGTTCACGGCGACCAGCCGCTGACGCCGGAGACGCTGCTGCTCGAGCGAGCCAACCTCCTCACGTTGACCGCGCCCGAGATGACGGTGCTGCTGGGCGGCACTGCGCGTGCTCGGCGCCAACGTCGGCAACTCTCAACAAGGGGTCTTCACCAAACGACCCGGCGCATTGACGACCGACTTCTTCGTGAACCTGCTCGACAACGACACCGAGTGGGCGCCGGCGGCCTCCGGGCACGGGGCTTACGAGGGCCGCGCGCGCGGGAGCAATCAGGTGAAGTGGACCGCCACCGCCGTGGACCTGGTCTTCGGGTCGCACGCGCAGCTGCGCGCGCTCGCAGAGGTCTACGCGTCTTCCGACGCCGGCGAGAAGTTCGCGCGCGACTTCGTCGCCGCCTGGGACAAGGTGATGAACCTCGATCGCTTCGATCTGCCCGGCCGAGCAACGCCCGGCAGCTGACCGACCGTCACACGCGCACGCTGCGCTGAGCGTCCGGTCCCCTCCCCCTGTCTGCAGGGGGAGGGTTAGGGAGAGGGCAGACCTTGCGTGAGCCAGCGCCCTCTCCCGCGAGATCAGCACTAGAATGAGACCCATGAACGACCGCAAGCTGGTGCTGCATGGACGTTTCGGGGCGAAACCCGTTGAAGTGACTGTTCGGATTCACGGGACTCAGGATCTCGCGGACCCGAATGTGCGCACTTACGAACCCACGGCGACGCTGGCGCTCGTTCTGCGCCGAAGCGGGCGCTGCATCAAGGTGCGCGAGCGCCGAGGCTCGCAAGGTCTGCCCTCTCCCTAACCCTCCCCCTGCGGACAGGGGGAGGGGACCGGAAGGGTCGCCTGGCGCACGCTCCTCATCTCCTTTAGAGGCTTGGAACTGGCCCGGCGGGCCGGTAGGTGTTGAGGAGGACGCCGGTGGACGTGCTGCGGGTTTCAACTAGAGCGAGCCCGCGGGGCGGCACGCCGTTTTCGAACAGCCGCTTTCCTTCGCCGAGCACCACCGGCGCGATCCACAGGCGATATTCGTCGACGAGGTCAGCGGCGATCAGCGACTGCAAGAGCGCGCTGCTGCCCCAGATGTGGAGCTCCGGCCCATCCGTTGCCTTCAGGCGGCGGATCTCGTCCACGCTGTTGAGGCGTTGCGAGGCCCTCCAGTCGAGTTTCTCGAGCGTGCGCGTGACGACGTACTTCGTCGCCTTGTTGAACGCCTTCCCGATCGGGTTGTCGCCCTGCTTCGGCCAGTAACCGGCGAAGATCTCGTAGGTCCGGCGTCCGAGAAGCATGCCGAATTCACCCGCGATCGTTTCGTCGAGAACCTTCATCAGAACGTCGTCGCCGAAGGGCATGGCCCAACCTCCGTGCGCGAACCCGTTCGTTCGATCCTCGTCGGGACCACCGGGTCCCTGCATGACGCCGTCGACGGTGAGCTGAGTGATTGCAATGATCTTTCTCATGATCTCTCCCGTGTTTATGACCTCAGACCGCGACGCGCTTCCAGGCGCCGCGACGAAACAGTACCGACGCGACGATCGCCATTGTCGAAAATCCGATGAGCACGGCGATGAACACGCCTTTCGGGCCCAGGCCCAGCGGCTTCGCGAGCAGCCACGCGACCGGCAGCTCGAGCAGCCAGAAGCAGAAGAGGTTGATGAGCGTCGGCGTGCGCGTGTCGCCCGCGCCGTTGAATGACTGGGTCACGACCATGCCGAACGCGTACAGCAGGAAGCCGGCGCTGATGATCCGCAGCGCGTTCGTCCCGTAGCCGACGATCACCGGGTCGGCGGTGAACGCACCCACGATGACGTTGCCGAACACGACGAAGAGCAGGCCGACGCTGCCCAGGAAGATCAGGTTGTAGAACGACGCGCGCCACACTGCCTGCTCGGCGCGCTCCGGACGACCGGCACCCAGGTTCTGGCCGACCAGCGTCGCCGCCGCATTGGCCATGCCGAACGAGGGCATCAGCGCGAACATCACGATGCGGGTCGCGATGCCGTAGCCGGCGAGCGCGAGGCTGCCGAAGCCGCTGACGACGACGGTCAAGCCCACCCAGCTGGTGGTCGCGATCAGGATCTGAAAGATACCGGTGCCCGACAGCCGCAGGATCGTCGCCAGAACGGTGCGATCGAAGCGGAGGTGCTCGCGGCGAACGGCGAGGTGGCCGCGACCGGCGGCGAGCGCGAACAGCTGATACACGACGCCGATGCCCCGGCCGATCGTGGTCGCGATCGCCGCGCCGGTCACGCCCATCGCCGGGAACGGCCCCAGCCCGAACACCAGCATCGGCCCGAGCACGATGTTGATGCCGTTGGCGAGCCACAGGGTGCGCATCGCGATAGCCGGATCCCCGGCGCCGCGGAAAGCGGCGTTGATCATGAACAGCAAGATCACGGTGACGCTGCCGCCGAGCATGACGCGCGGGAAGCGGCCGCCGATCGCAAGCACTTCGGGCGACGCGCCCATCGCGGCGAGCAAGCGGTGCCCCGCGAATGCGCCGACCAGGCCGACGACGACCGCCAGCCCGAGCCCGAGCGCGATGGCTTGCACCGCCGCACGCGCCGCGCCGCTGGGATCTTTCTCCCCGGTGCGCCGCGCGACGATCGCCGCGCCCCCCATCGAGAGGCCCATCGCGAACGAATAGACGATGACCAGCATCGACTCGGTCAGCACGACGGTGGCGGTGGCGGCCGCGCCCAACTTCGACACCCAGAAAATGTCGGCGAGCGAGAACAGCGACTCCATCAGCATCTCGGCGACCATCGGGATCGCGAGCAGCAGGACGGCGCGGCGTACCGGCAGCGCGGTGAAGTCGTGACGGGTGCCGGCCAGGGCCTCGCGGACCAGGCCCCAGAGTCCCCCGCCACGGCGCACGGTCGCGGCCGTCTCCGGTGAAAGTGTCGTCGTTTCGGTCGTCATCTCGATGTCCTCCCGATGAAACGACGAAACCGAGGCGACCGAATCGACAGGGGGACGAAAAAAGATTCTTCCGCCGTCGATCCGGCGCCCCCATGTTCGTCGTCTAGGCGAGGGGCCGGAACAAGGCCTTGCCGAACAAGGAGATAGACATGCGCTGCATGATGATCGTGAGGGCGAACTCAAGGTCCGAGGCCGGGGCGTTGCCGACGCGAGATCGCGGAGGTCGAGCTGCGCCCCTTCTACGAGCTGGAGGACTTCGTCCCGGGACACGCGGTCGAGGCGGCCCGGGAGCTCGAGAGCAAGCTGCCGGGGAGGAACCGCGGCAATCGGTAAGCGACGACCCCTTCCGCCACCAACCAGTACCGGCCGGGATCGGTTTCAGCACCGATCCCGGCCGCCCCACCTCACCCCGCCTACCATTTTCAGCCACCGCTCGCCCCTTCCTCCCGCCGCCTCAACCGTCGACGTCGCCCGCGCCTTCCCCCGTCGCCCCACCCCTTCACGACCGCGACCGGCGGGGCATATTCCACCGAAAGGCGCCACCACACCCAGGCAATTGCCTACGGTCGTGAATTTGCACGATGGCCTGTAGGGCGCGGGGCCGATACTGCGGATGAGCCTCAGACCCTGCGCCCAACGCTAGAGCCTGCGTTGTGGCGGGATCGCCAACGGTATTCCGATGATAGTGTTCTGGCGTAGATGAGACGAAGTCTTCTGCTAGCACTCCTCTCCGTCGCCAGCGTCTGCTCGTTTGCGGCGTGTCGTGGTCCTCAGGGTCCCGCCCCGAAGCAATCAGCCGACGACGGGGGGCCGATGGTGATCGCCGTCGGAAGCGCGCGGATCGAGGTCGAGAAGGTGGCCCTCGCCTTCCCCAAGACTTCGGGGCGCTTCAACGGCTGGCTTGGATACGCCTTGGCCAGGCGAATCTGGATCGATTCCAAGTTCCACAAGCGATTCACGAACGAATCGAGATACCAATACACGTACGACGAGGAGCTCGACGCACGAGAGAGCGCGTCGAAGATCTGGTCGGAATTGGCGGCGAAGGAACATTTCGACGATCGCTACTTCGCCGATCTCGGCCGGATCGAGGACGCAGGGTTCATGCGTGAGTACGTCTGGTTTTGCGTGCCGCACCCTGCATGGATCAAACCGGCCGGCCTGAAGGACGCAAACTTCGCGGCGTGGCTGTCCTCGAACCTGCCGTCGCACGTGGTCGAAACCTGGGTCTCGGCTATGCCCCTGCCGCGGCCACAACACGTGGTGCTCGGGCTCGAGGCTCATCGCCCGATGAGGTGTCAGGCGCCCGGCACGATGACGCCGCCGCCCTCGCTGACTGGGGTCTAGCTCCTCGTGTTGCCCGGCTGTCCCTGACAGAAAAACGCGACAAAGCGCGTCCCGACACCGGTCCCAGGGGATGAAAGGAGATCCCCATGACCACCAAGAATGCTCGATCGATCGCGCTCGCACACCACTTCGCTGGCCGGTTCCGTTCCTGCTCGATGCCGCTGCTGCTGGCGCTGCTACCGGCGCTCGCCGCGACGGCGCTCGCTGGATGCCGCGGCGACGCGGAGGATGTCGCGGAGGTGACCGCGGCGGTCACGACCGGCGCGGGAGGCGCGGCGGATAGCGACGGCGACGGCTACCCCGATTCGGAAGACTGCGCCCCCACTGATGCGACAATTCATCCCAATACCAAGGAGCGGGGCAACGGCATCGATGACAACTGCGACGGCGTTGCCGACGAGCCCATGCTCTCTTACAGCACCGCGCGGCCCCCGGAAACCCAGACCTACGCGCAGCTGGCGAGCTTCACGCTTCGGATCACCGACTCGTCGACGATCGACTACTTCAACACGCACGCCACGGCCGGGTTCACTTTGACGTACCAGCCGCTCTCGGCCGCGTCGGGCCGCGAAATCGTGACGCCGACTCAGACGATCACCATCGACCCCACGACCTGGAAGCTGCCGATGCTCCTTCCGATCCTGGGGCCTCCGATCCTGTCCAACCCGCCCTGGCTGCCCCCGCCTCCGGTGACCCCCACGACCAGGATCCTGTCGCTGGATCCCAACGCTGCCGATCGCAACCTTTTACCGATGACGGTCTATCGCGTGAAGGTGCAGCTCTCCGACGACACGGGCCTCGCGCTGGGCCCGTCGTCGAGCTGGTTCTATGTCGTGACCGGCGGAACGAGCACGGCGCCGTCCACGACATTGAAGCAGGGGCGGATCGACATGGTCGCGCAGGCGCTGAATCAGCTCGGCGACTTCAGGGACGGCCTCATCGGCCAGGGAGGCACCTTGGCGCCCGACGGCACGCGCTTCACCGGTTCGAGCATGACGCCGCTTCATCCCAGCTATCAGCCCGTCGACGACCTCGGGTGGTGCGACTGGTTCTATCACTACATCGGCGCCGTGGTGACCGACGGGCTCGACGGAAACATCGCGGCCAATCCGGTGCTCGACGGCGGCAATCGGTTCTGGAACACGATGAATCCCGACAACATCCCCAACGCCTTTCGCGACCCGCTGTATGACGGCTGCGGCACCGAGATCGGCGACGTCGACAAGGACGGCACCTCGAACGAGATCATCTTCAGCGGATGTCAGAAGCTGACGTCCGCGCAGGTCACACTCGATACGAGCGACAACCAGTTCTATTCGAACATCCCGACGAACGTCTACTACGACGCCATCAAGTCCTTGCCGTCGAACCAGGGTATCGGCAACTACCAGGCCATGGACTCTCACGCGGGGATGTTCCTGGCGTTCGATCCCAACGGAGATGGCACGCCCACGGGGACCGGCACGATCGGGACGGTGTGGAGCATCGAGGGCAATGTCTCCAATCACGTCCAGATCATGCACCGCGCATCCGATAACACCGTGATCAATGGCTTCGGCAAGCTGACCACCGCGATGTTCAGCCCCTGATCTTCAGGGGCCGGCGGCGCCCTCGACGACGTCGACCGCCTTCCCTTCCGACGGGATCCGGTCGTCGCCCAGCGCGAACAGCAGATACCGGCCCGCCGGCGCCCAGCCGGCGGGCGGCCCGTGCAGCACGATCGTGGATGAACGCGTATCGTTCCCGTCGCGCTCGATCTCGAGCTGGACCAAACGCTGGTTGGGGTTGTTGCCCATGAACGAGCTGCTATGGGCCAGCAACACCACCTCGGTGACCGGCGCGCTTTCCGCCGTCGTGACGATCGAGAACCTCCCACCGAGCGGGATCGGCCCAGATACCGTCGCGATCGTGGGCCGCGCCGCGCGCGCGCCAGCGTCCAGATACGGGGGCTCCCAGACGTCGACGTCGGGGGGCGCGCGCGGCTCGTCGCCGTCCGGCTCGTTGCCGCCGGCCAGCACAACACGGCCGTCGGCAAGCACCAGGCCTCCGAGTCCCAGGCCCCGCATACGACTGAGGCTGTCGTGACTGACAGTGACCGCAAACCCACGCAGCGGGTCGATGTAGAGGATGTCGCGCGATCCCTGGCTGTCGCCGGCCAGCAAGATCCGGCCGTCGGGCAGCAGGACCGCCGTCGCGGAGTCACGTCCGCGCGGCAGCTCGGCGGCCCGCGTCCAGGTGCCGCTTGCGGGATCGAAGAGGTCGAGCCGCCGCCGGGTTTCGGGATCGACATCGTCGGCGCGACCGCCGATGTACAGCACCGAGCCCGGTGGGTACTTCGATCCGGCGCGAAACGGCAGGAGGACGCTGGTGCTCCCGAAGTTCGGCTTCCCGGGGCTAGCCGAGCGATGCCCTAGCAGCTCCGGGGTCGAAGAGCCGGCGGACAGCGCCACCGCCACGCCGTGATCGCCCAGCAAAGCCAGGCGATCTCCGACGGAGAACAGACGCAGCTGACCGCGCATGCTCTGTAGAGTGTGAGCGGGCCTACCCGACGCGATCTCGGTCTGCGCCGCCCATACCGGAGTCCCATCTGGGCCGAACGTCCACCATTCCAGCACGGTGGGAATTAGCTGCGCTGGCTGGGAGTCGTTGCTCGCCAGGCCGCGCGCGATCGCCACGCCCCCGGGCAGCGCGATCGCCAGGGCGTTGGGTGGGTCCCAGTTCACGTCCGCGCTCACGGGCGCCGCGGGCGACGCGCCCGCGTATTGCACGCCACCCGACTGGCGGTCGTACGCCATCAGTCCCCTCGTGCCCGCGACGTCGCCCACAAAGGACCAGAACCTGCCGTCTGGCCCGACGACGTGCGCGCCGTTGACGACCGGAGCGACCGGAACGACCCAGGAATCGCTCGGCCACTCGATTGCCGGGCCGGCGCCGCGGCCGTCATCATCGAATCGCGCGATCGCGATGCCCGCCACGCTATTCGTGGGGTCGCGGCAGGCGGCGCCGATCCCGGCGAACACGATCTCTTTGCCGTCACCGGTCAGGGTCATGCGCTGGGCAACGATCCCTGCCTCCGGTGGAGATCCCGGCATCTCCTGGCAATCACGCGCGAGCACCAACGTGCTCGCGCGACGATCTGGCCGTTCGGCAAGGCAGATCCTGCTCCCAGCGTTGCAATCCACGCCGGCAAGCCAGTGGTCGTCCGGATACTCGCGCACGCAGCCCCCGCTCCCGGCCGCCCAACACGCCATGACCGCGGCCAGAACCAACCCGCGACCGACTGCTCGCAAACAAGCGGGAAGGATTTCCCAACGCTCCGTTCCAATCATTGAGTGGCTCCTGTTTTCCAATCCCCGGTGACAGTTCTCTTGCGACGAATGGTCTCAAATGGCGGATGACATCCTTTCTAACGGCGAGGTCGCCGACATCTTCCAGCGCTACGGCCACCTGCTGCTGCGCCGCTGCCGGACCGTGATGCGCGATCCCGCGGCGGCGGAGGACGTCTTGCAGGAGACGTTCGTGAAGATCATGCGGCACGGCGCTGCGTATCGCAGCGCCGATGCCAAGCTGCGCTGGCTGTACCGGGTCGCCGACAACTGTTGCTTCGATGCGCTCAAGAAGCGGCGCGATCGACCGCCGCCGCTGCCGCTGGAGGATGACCAGGAACCGCGCGCGCAACCCATGCTCGACGAGCGCCTGCGCGTCGCCAGCGCGCTGGATCGCCTACCCGAACGCGAACGGCAGGTGGCGGTCCTGGCCTTCGTCGACGGCCTGACGCAGGATCAGATCGCAACCGAGATCGGCTGGTCGCGACAGACCATCAACCGCAAGCTGAAAGACATCCGCGATCGGCTGGGACGGTGGCTCAATGTCAATGTCGACTGATTCTCATCCCCCACTGTTCGACCTCGAGGCGCTGCATGTCGGCGAGGGCAGCGCCCTGACCGCGCGTCACGCCGCGACTTGCGCCACCTGCCGGGCCTACCTCGACGAGCTGGCGGGCGACGCGGCTCGCTTCGCGGCCGACCGCGACCCGGACGCCTTCGCCCGCGCCGTGGCGATCCGCGCGCGCGCGCCGCTGCCGGGCCGGCGCGCGTGGGTCGTCGGTCGCTCGCTGGCGGCCGCGGTTGCGGCGGCAGCGACGATCATGGCCGTGGTCTGGATAGACTCGCTACGCCCTCCGACGCTGGGTCCCGACATCCAGACCCGCGGGGGAATAGAGGTCGCGGGCGTGGTGCTCCAGGGCAACCGGCAGGTTCGCCAGGTGGGTGAGATCGCAGGCAGGCCCGGCGATCGCTTCAGAGTCGAGATCGCGATAGCCGCTCCCGCGCTGCTGGACGTGATGGTCGCCGACGCTAGCGGCCACATCGTCGTTCTGGCCGAGGGCCGGGTCTTCGGGAGCGGCACGCACTACCTGGAGCAGGCGCTGGCGTTCGACGACTCGCCCACGGTCGCACGCCTGCTGGTGGGGCCGGCGGGCAGCGTGCGGCGCGTGCTGGCTGGTAGCGCCGATCCGCGCGTCGTCGTGCTCCCCGTGCGCAGCCAGGGTCGGTGACGTACGGTGACGGGGGCGGCGATCTGGCTCGGTGGTCTGGTGGTGTTCTCCATGCTGTCTGTGCCATCTTTCGCCGCAGTGGGTGACGTGCGCGGCGGCGGGCGCAAGATTCTGGTGGTCGGCAGCGACATCGGCCTGCGCGACGAGGATCCGTTGCACCACGCCGTCGAGGACGCGCGCCGGATGGCGGGCATCCTCACCGAGCTGGCTGGTCCAGAGGCCCCCGACGTGCGCCTGCTGGCCAACCCGTCGATGGAGATGGTGCTGCACGCGCTCGGATCGCTGGCGGCGCCGCCGCGCACCGGCGACGCCGTCATCGTCTACTTCAGCGGCCACGGTGACCAGTCGGCGCTGCACATCGATGGTGAGTCGCTGCCGCTCCCACGCCTGCGTCAGGCGCTGGCCGCGGTGGACGTCCCGCTCAAGATCATCATCATCGACGCTTGCCGCACGACCGATCGGCAGAACAAGGGTCTGAAGGCGGACACCGGTTTCACCGTCGCGCTGCCCGGCGCGGCGGGACAGTATCGGGGCGAGGTGATGCTTCTGGCCTCGGGCCCGGGCGAAGCGGCGCAGGAATCGGCGCGCCTGGGCGGCGGCGTCTTCACCCACTTTCTGATCAGCGGCCTGCGCGGCGCCGCCGACCGAGACGGCGATCGGCGCGTGACGCTGGGCGAGGCCTACGATTTCGCGCACGGACGGACGCTGGCGCGCTCCGTTGCGCAGACCGGCACCGCGCAGCGGCCCGAGATGCAGCTCGAGCTCGAGGGCAGCGGACCGCTGGTCCTGACCTGGCTCGACCCGGCGCGCTCGCGCCTCCTCCTGCCGGCGATGGCCGACGCGCACTTTTACGTCTACGAGAAGGGCTCGAACGTGCTCGCCGCCGAGGCCTGGGGCCGCGGCGACGGCGAGACGACGCTGGCTTTGCCCTCGGGCCGCTTCGTCGTCCACCGGCAGCTCGGCCCGAGCCACGGCGTCGCCGAGGTATCGCTGCCGTTCGGCGGCGAGGCGCGCCTCGCGCAGTCGACGTTTGCGACCGTGGCCGGCGAAGAGGCGCTGGCGCGCGGCGGGCGCATGAATGTTTTGAAGAGCTCGCTGGCGCTGGTGGCGGGCGTCGTACTGGACGGAGAACAGCAGCCGGGTGCCGCGGCCAGCGTGCGCTACCTGCGCGCGCGGCGCGATCTGCTCTGGGGCGCGGGGCTCGGGGCATCTTCGGCTGGCAGCCGCAATCTGTACAACCGCGTCGCCGTCCAGCGGCTGGATGCCTCCGCGATCGTCGGGTGGCAACACACCGCCTTCCGTTTCACGGCTTATGCCTTCGGCGAGCTGACCGCGCGCCTCGAGCGCATGCGCCTCGACGACGTGAGCACCGGCGATGCGCTGCCCGAATCGCAACGTCCGTCGGTCAATGAGCAAACACTGGGTGCCGGCCCGGGAGCGCGCGCTGGCCTGATCTTTCCGTTCAGTCTTCATCTGGCCCTCGTGGTGGAGACGGGCGCGCGAACAATCGCGTTTCGCGAGCGCACCGCCGCTGGTCCGGAACGCCTCGCGTTCTCGCGCGAGGTCGGCTTCGATACCGGCATCTCGATCTCCTTCTGAGCGGCCCGCGATGATCGTCGGACGACGACTCTCGCAAGGTCTGCCCCCTCCCTAGCCCTCCCCCTCGGCGGACCGAGGGAGAGGGGATCGGAAACCTTCGTCAGGGATTGGGCGTGGGATCGGGGGCGCAAGCGCAGCTCTTGGTGATCACGCGCATGCGGTCGCCGGGATTGCCGGCGACGAGGGTCATGCGCAGGACATCGCCGACGATCTGGAAGCTATCCTGCGTGGGTACGGTGATCTCCAGCCCGCATTGATTGGGGCCCACCAGACAAGCGCCCGCGCCCGCGGTGGGCGGATAGGCGGTGAACGCAGCGCCGAGACCGTTCGATGCATCCAGCGTCAGTGGCCGGAAGATCACGCCGACGATCTCGCCCTCGAACTGGATCGCGCCGTTGGCGGTCCCGGCGACGGCCGCCGGATCGTAGTCGACGTAATGGCTGCGAACGCAGGTCCCCGCCGGGATCCACGCCGGGTTCGCGTCACCGGGCGAGTTCACCAGGTTGCCGCCCTGATGATCGACCAGCAACGGGGCCGCCAGGCGAAAGTCCTGGCGCTCGTCGAAGGCGTGAATGTCCGCGCCGGTCAGCACTCCCGGCAGCACCGACGGCGGCCCTGGAATCTTCACGACGGCAGGCGCGACGTTGACGATGAACGCCTTCGCCGTGCCCGCGCCGAGCGGCAGCGCCGCAAGCAGCGCGGCCGCTGCCCACTGGCGCGCGCGCCACGGACGGCGCCGGCTCTGTCCCTGATCTCCATTCGTAACATTCGATCGGCTCATGGTCGTCTCCTTGGTCTTGCGTTGATGCCGGGGTCTCGCAATTGCCCTGGCAATCGAGCAGGACCAAGCACACCGCCGCTTTTGTCGCAGACATTGCGAGCGACGTGTCGAATTCACGATCGGGAACGAAACGACGAAAGGAACCTCCTGCGGTGCGTACGGTCAGAGCTTGCCCAGCGCCTCGACCACGAGCGGCTGGAGCGATGACTCGGGGACCACAGGCGTGTACGAATAGGCGCCCAGGCTGACGACCTCACTCCCCTTCCGGGCGTTCAAGATCTGATCGTTGAGCGGTTGGTTGTTCAAGTACACCGCCTTGTCGCCCACGCCCGAGACCGCCGTCGCCTGCGTCGTGCTGTTGCCGGTCGCATCGACCTCGATACCCAGTATCAGGTTCCCGTTGCTGGTCAACGCGCCTTCGACGATCAGAGTGACCGCCCGGGGGCTCACCTGCCATGCGCACCCGCGCGTCCAGATGTCGGCGTTGTCGTCGGGGGCCAGCGCGGTTCCCGCGGGCGCCCCGGGCAGCAGCACCTGAACGTCCGACAAGGCGAGCATGCTGCAGACATCAGCGATGGGCGTCGTGGGCGTGAACGCCGCGCCGCCGCCGCTGCTGCCGCCACAAGCCGGCGCCGCCAGCATGAGCAGCCCGAACCACCGAACGCATCGCGTGGGCATCGCTCCACGGTGCCCGGAACTCGCGCCAGGGTCAAACAGCCGAGCTCGCCGTTGGTGCCGGCAACGATTCGCCATCACCTCGACCACGCATTCCCTGGAACATCCGAAATCCCGTGTTAACGACTAATGCTCGGCACGGTGGACATGAAGCACGAGCGCAGGCAGAACACGTTGTCACACTCAGACACCCGACACGCGGAGCCCAGCGAAAAGCTGCTGCGCGAGCTGGTGCACGAGACCCTCGACCTGGTCTTCATCAAGGACAGCGAAGGGCGCTACCTCGTCGCCAACCCGGCGAGCGCGCTCGTGGCGGGGCGGCCGGTCGACGAGATCTTGGGCCATACCGACGAGGAAGTATTCCCGCCCGAACAAGCTCACCAGCTACGCGAGGTCGACCAGCGCATTCTGGCCTCCGGCCAGAGCGAGACCTACGACGAGACCTTCGTCGTGGACGGCGAGATCCGGCACTTCTCGACCGCCAAGACGCCGGCGCGGGACGACGACGGCGCGCCGCTGGGGATCATCGGGATCTCGCGCGACATCACCGACCGCAAGCGCACCGAAGAGGCGCTGGCGCGAATGGCGCTGGAGAACCAGTCGTTGCTCGAGGGCGCTCGCGCGGAGAAGGGCTGGCTGGCGACGATCCTGGAACGGACGCCAATGCCGCTGGTGTTCGTCGAGCCCGGGACGGCGCGCCTGTTCTTCGCCAACGCGGCGGCGGACCGGATGGCGGGCGGCCTGCCCCGCCCGGTCACCGTCGCCGAACATCAACGCTGCTTCGACATGCGGGGCGTCGACGGCCGTCCTCTCACCGCCGACGAGATGCCGCTGGTACGCGCGGCGCGGGGCGAAGAGCTGAACGGGTTTCAGTTCTGCTGGACCTTCCCCAACGGCGCGGCCAGGACGTTGGTCGCATATTCGGCGCGGCTGCCGGCGGTGCACGGGCACGCCGAGACAGTGATGCTCGCGTTCGACGACATCACGGCGCTCAAGCAGACGCAGGGTGAGCTGCAGGAGGCGGTCCGGGTCCGGCAGGACTTTCTGTCGGTGGCCGGACACGAGCTCAAGACGCCGCTGACCGCCATCCTGCTGAACGTGCGGGTCCTGGACCGAGCGCTCGGCAGCGTCTTCCGTCACGCCATCACCGCTGCAAACCGACCCGCGCCTGGCAGATCGCTGGCAGGGCCTGCAGCGTCAGATCGGGCGCTTGACCGGTCTGGTCGAGCGGCTGCTGGATGTCTCGCGCATCTGCGAGGGAAAGCTGACGCTGGATCTCGAGCCGCTGGATCTCGCGGAGGTTGCGCGCGAAGTCGCGAGCCGGTTCTCGGGAGCGGAATCCCCGCAGATCACGATCGACGCGCCCGACCCCATTCCTGGTCGCTGGGATCGGCTGCGCGTCGAGCAGGTGATCACGAACCTGATATCCAACGCTGTCACCTACGGTGAGGAGCGCCCGGTCACCATCACCGCGCGCCGCGTGCAGGACCGCGCCGAGATCGTCGTGCGAGACCAAGGAATCGGCATCGCACCAGAGGCGGTGAGCCGCATCTTCGAACGTTTCGAGCGCGCGGTGTCCGGGCGCCAGTACGGCGGGCTCGGGCTGGGTCTGTGGATCGTTCGCCAGCTCGTCGAGGCGATGGACGGGGCGATCACCGTCGAGTCGGCGGTCGGGCGCGGGTCGACCTTCACGGTCAATCTCCCCATCCGCGCCTAGCCGTCATCCCCTGACATTGCGACGCATCGCCCGGACGCATGCCGATGATATCTTCCGGCGATGGCGCTGCTGCTGGTGGGCGTCGCCGCCCTCGCGTTGACGGTCGTCGCGCTGGCGATCGCGATCGCGGATGCGCGCCGCCAGCCCCGCCGACGGCGGTCACGCAAATGGATGTCGGCGGGTGGCCTGGTCATCGATACCCGCGGCCGCATCGCGCTCGTACGCCAGCGCAACCGCCGCGGCCGCTGGCACTGGACGCTGCCCAAGGGGCGCATCGATCGGGGCGAGACGGTCGAGGCGGCCGCGCTGCGCGAGGTCTACGAGGAGAGCGGGCTGCGTGCGCGCATCGTGCGGCCGATCGTGCTCCACGAGGGCCGGTTGCACTTCACTCAGTTCTTCGAGATGGCGCTGGAACGCGACGACGGCCAGCACGACGGCGAGACCAGGGAGATGCGCCTGGTGACCTTCGCCGAAGCCGCCGGGATGCTGCGCTCGCGTCGCGACTTGCGCGTGCTTCGCCAGCTGGTCGAGATGAGGACGCGCGTGGTCTCGATCGCCGCCGGCGAGTGAGGTGTGACCTTACGGGAGACGTCTGCATTTGGTCTGGTGTGATCACAGGCTCCTTGCGCGCCGGGACCACGTGTCCATTCTCTTGCCGCACCACGCGCAGGAGAAGCCCATGCCCACGCAGACCAAACCCAGCATCGTGTTCGCCCACGGCCTCTGGGCCGACGGTTCGTGCTTCAGCAAAGTGATCCCGGTCCTGCAAGCGGACGGGTACGAAGCGATGTCCACGCAGAACAGCCTCGACTCGCTCAAAGGAGACGTCGAGGCGGTGACGCGGGTGCTGGGGAGGGTCAGCTCCCCGGCCATCCTGGTCGGTCACTCCTACGGCGGCACGGTCATCACCGCAGCCGGCAACGACGATCGCGTCGTCGGGCTCGTGTACATCGCCGCGCTCGCGCCGGACGACGACGAGACCTCGCAGAGCCTGCAGGACAAGTTTCCGAAGACCGACGTGTTCGATCGCATCGAAATTGCGGACGGGCGGGTCTGGTTGCGCCCGGACGGCGTCGCCAAGAAAGACCGTACCGTTCACCCCGATCTGGAGCGCTTCTGTGCCAAGCGCATGCGCGCCGCCACCACCGAGGTGGACAGCAGTCACGTACCGATGCTGTCCCACCCCACCGGCTCGCGTCACGCGAGGATGGTTGCTTTTCCTGGCCGGCGTATCAGGTTTCCATTCCATGGACACCAGCGGACTTCGGAGAACCCTGATTGGCGCGGCGTGTCTGATCGCCGCAGCGTCGCCGCTCGCGTGCAAGCGCCCTTCTGGAGACACGACGCACGTGAGTGACGACGTGAAGGGCGTGGGCAAGGCGACCGAGAAGGCAGCGAAGGATATCGGCCACAACCTGGAGGACGCCACCAACAAGGCTGGTGCCGATGCCCAGGACGGCTGGATCACGACGAAGGTCAAGACCGAGCTGACGAGCGCCGGCCTCGATCCTCTGCACCTGCACGTCGACACCGACGGCAAGGTCGTGACCCTCTCCGGGACGGTCGATTCGGCGGCGGAGGCCCACAAGGCGGTGAGCGCGGCCAAGGCCGTGACCGGCGTGCGTGCGGTCCAGGACCATATTTTCGTGAAGGCCGGCCAGCGCTAGAAGCCTGCCCGCTATACGCGACGCAGCTGTCGACCGGGCCCGACACGTTTGATCTCACGATTCCTCCGCTACCACCCAACGCCACCTTGCAAACGAGCCCCGTGGGACGCACCCGGACGCTTCGCACCTCGGAGCTCAAGGCTCGGATCGGAGACTCCGAGCGATCGAGGGATCAAGGCATTGCAACCGCGAAGGCGCTCCTGTTGGAGCACGGTACGCAGACGATGCCCCTGCTGGATGGCTACTCCGAGCAGGAGCAGAGATGGATCGCGAGCGAGCTCGAGTCCTGGCTACTGGTCTCCAACCCGATGCCGATCAGGGCATGACGCGAACCGTGGCCGCCACCTGAGTGCCGGTGCGGATCACGACATTGCCCGCGGCGTCGACGGTGACCGCGAAGTGCACGAGGGGGCGCGCGGCGGGTCCGCGGATCACGGCGCCGTTGCTGTCGAACTGGCTGCCGTGGCAAGGACAGTTGACCTGCCGCGCTCCGGTCGCGCCCGCGGGTGCGGCCGTGCAGCCCTGGTGCGTGCACACCAGCGTGATGGCGTAGAGCCCCATGGAGTCGCGGCCGATGGCCACGGTCTTGCCGGGAATCGCGTTGAGCGTGCCGACCGCGATCCCGCTGGCGTTGCCCGCGGCCAGATCGCCCGCCCCCAGGACCGGACCAGTATCGACGGCCGCGTCGCGCGGCGGAACGCCGGCGTCAACCCTGGCGCCGCCCGTGCCGGGCCTGCCACCGGTGCCCGAACCGCCCTGCCCCGATCTGCCCCCCATCCCGTTGCCGCCAGCGCCCGAACCGCCGCTGCCGGTCGCGCCGCCGCTACCGGTGTCGCCGCCGCTGCCGGTATCGCCTCCACTACCGGTCGCGCCACCGCTCCCCGTCCCCGGATCCTGGGTCGGGAGACCGGTGTCTCCGACGATACCCACGCAAGCATTGATTGTCGCCCCCGCCGCGCCGACCCCCACAACTCCGAGAAATACGCGCCGGTTAGTCGCCATCAGATGTTCGCCTCCTAATTGAGAGATCCGGAAGATGCGGCGCTGATAATAGGGGGGCCGTGACCAAAATTACGCTAGAGAATTCTGGTAGACGCGATAATTTTTTGCGATCGCGTTAGCCGCGTACCGTCGACGAGACCGAACGAATCCTGCAATACGGGAAATACCGCCCGGAGATGCGCCCTCGGCAAGGCCGCGTTAGCGGCAGGGCGGGTGGTCACTTCTTGTGCGCTAGGATCCGCTCCATCTCGTCCATGGTGCGCGTTCATCTCGGCGATGGCGGCGTCGAACGGCGCCGACGTGGTCATGTCGACGCCGGCGTCCTTCAGCAGGTCGATGGCGTACTTCGAGCTGCCCGCCGAGAGCATCTTCAGGTAGGCGTCGCGCCGCGCGGTCTTGCCGGCCTTGCGCCTCCTCGCGCACGGCGCGCGCCAGCGACGTCGAGGCGACCATGCTGGTGGCGTACTGGTAGACGTAGAAGTTGTAATAGAAGTGCGGGCACGTAGGCCCACTCGATGGCCAGCAGATCGTCGACCTGGCAGACCTTCTTGTGCGTGGCCGTAGTAGTCGCGCGCGATCTTGAGGTAGCAGCTTCGACAGGTTCTCGCCGGTCAGCGGCTCGCCGCGCTCGGCCTGCTCGTGGAACGCCAGCTCGAACTCGGCGAACTGGGTCTGCCGGAACAGCGTCGTGCGCAGCCCGTCGAGCAGCGTGCCCAGCAGGAACAGCCGGGTCGCGTCGTCCTTGGCGTGGTCGAGCATGTAGTGAATCAGCAGGTTCTCGTTGAACGTCGAGGCGACCTCGGCGACGAAGATCGGGTAGTCGGCGGTCGGGTACGGCTGCGCCGCGTGCGACAGGAACGTGTGCATCGAGTGCCCCGACTCGTGCGCCAGCGTCGTCAGATCTTCGTAGCGGCCGTTGAAGTTCAGCAGCTGATACGGGTGCACGCCGTAGACGCCGGTCGAGTACGCGCCCGAGCGCTTGCCGGTCGACGGCAGGTAGTCGGTCCAGCGGCTCTCGAAGCCCTTGCGCAGCGCCTCGGTGTACGCCGTGCCCAGCGGCGCCAGCGCGTCGAGCGTGATCGCCCGCGCCTCGTCGGGCGCGAAGTGCATGTCGACGCTCGCGACCAGCGGCACGTACAGGTCCTGGTAGCGCAGCGTCGTCCGAGGCCCAGCATGCGCTTGCGCAGCGCCAGGTAGCGGTGCAGCGTCGGCAGGCTGCGGTGCACGTCGGCGAGCAGCTGCTTGTAGACGGCGGTCGGGATGTTGTCCTGGAACAGCGCCGCCTCGCAGCGCCGTGTCGAAGTGGCGCACGCGCTTCTCGAACAGGTGGGCCTTCACCGCCGACGCCAGCGTCGCGCCCATGGTGCGCTCGTAGGTCTTGAGCGCGCCGAAGAACGCCGCGAACACCTTGTCGCGATCGGCGCGGTCGCGCGTCCTGCCGGTGCAGCGTGAACGCCGCCGGGTCGAGGCGCACCGACTCGCCCGTCGACAGCTTGATGGTCGGGTACGGCAGGTCGGCGTTGGACAGCACGCCGTGCACCTCGCCGCCGGCGCGCTCCATCTCGCCCGCCTCGGCGGCGATCTTCTCCTCGGCGGCGCCCAGCGTGTGCGGCTTGCGGCGCAGCGTCTCCTCGAGGAACACGCGGTAGGGCGCGAGCTTCGGCTCCTCGGCGATGAACTTGCGCACGCTTGGCCGGCGTCCATCGTCAGGATCTCCGGCCGCACCCACGAGGAGGCCGCCGCAGAACGCGGTCGCCAGCTCCTCCGCGCGCCTGCTTCATCTCGCGCGGGCGCGCCGCGCGCACGTCCTCGTCGGACAGGCTGTTGGCGTAGACCGACGAGCCGCGACAGGTCGCGATCGAGGTCGAACATCGTCTGCAGCGCCGCCAGCAGCTCCTTGGCCGACTTGCCGAGGTGCCCCCGATGCTTGCCGAGCTCGGGCAGCCGCTTCTGGATCGCCTCCTTGGCCGGGTCCACGCCGCCTCCGACGGATAGAGATCCGCCAGGTTCCACTTGTACTTGTCGGGGATGTCCTTGCGCTGCGCGTCCGCTATCGCTGCTGTCGTCATGCCGATGACTCCCAGAAACATCAGTATCGCTCGTCGATGGGCCATCTGTCCGACGGAAACTAGCCGTAGACGACCGAGCGATCAATCCGGTGAGAGTGTCCGCCGTCAGAGGACTCCAATGCATGACAGGAGGAAAACTGACGATGATGCAGCTTGAGGTTCCGTCAATACATGCTCGGCCCGGCCCTCGGCCTTGCGCTTCTTGGTAGCTCATGCGGCGATTCCTCGCCGCCGGTCGGGCAAGTCGCGCAGTCGGCCTTGACCGCCGATCAGCGCCTGGCGGCGTGCGACCAGGATCCCCGCGTGATCGCCAAGCTGGTCAGCCG
Source organism: uncultured Pseudomonadota bacterium (assembly GCA_963711305.1). Classification (GTDB taxonomy): domain Bacteria; phylum Myxococcota_A; class Polyangia; order Fen-1088; family Fen-1088; genus DASRQZ01. The sequence goes on along the minus strand of CAVQDT010000004.1, from coordinate 136,794 downwards.
GGACATCTGCGCGGGCGCCGACATCTTCTTTCGCGAGACATTCAACGGCAATGGCCGCACCTGCGGCACCTGCCACCCCGCCCAGAACAACTTCACCATCGACGCGGCATTCATCTCGACGCTGCCGGCCAGTGATCCGCTCTTCGTCTTCGAGCAGGATCCGACCCATCTCGGGACGCTCGAGACGCCGTTCCTGCGCGGCAACGGCGGCATCATGGAGAACGTCGACGGCTTCGAAGATCTGACCAACAAGTTCGTGGTCCGCAGTGTCCCGCACCTCCTGTCGATGGCGACGAGCCTGGCTCCCGATACCGGCGACCTGACCACCAATCCGCCGGTGCAGCGCACCGGATGGGGCGGCGACGGCGCGCCCGGAGATGGCTCGCTGCGCAGCTTCCTCACCGGCGCCGTGACCCAGCACTACCCGAAGACGCTGGCCCGCCAGCCGGGCGTCGACTTTCGCCTTCCCACGTCGCAGGAGCTCGACCTGACGCTGGCTTTCCAGATGAACCTGGGCCGCCTGAACGAGATCAACATTCAGCAGGTCAACATGTTCGACGCCGGCGCCAACGAAGGCCGTCTGGCGTTCATCGATCCGGCGCGCGGGCGATGCAACGAATGCCACGCGAACGCGGGCGCGAACTCGCTGCCGTCCGGCAAGAACCGGAACTTCGACACCCGCACGCGGATGGTCAACACCTTTGGCAGCGTCCCCGCCGTGTTCGACGGCGGATTTGGCGGCAAAGGTTTGACCCAACCCAACTTCGACGCCGTCGGCGCCGGCTTCCTGAACTCGTTCGGGAACGGAACCTTCAACACGCCGCCGCTCATCGAGTCGGTCGACACCATGCCGTCGTTCCACACCAACACATTCACCAACATCGAGGGCGTCGCCGGGTTCTATCGCAACTTCCCGTTCTCGGGCTCGCCAGCCGACATCGATCTCACGGCGAAGTTCGGGACGCCAACCAGCTTCAGCAATGACGACGCGAACCTGATTGCGCGATTCCTGCGCGGCCTCAACGCCGCATTCAACCTGGACATGGCCAAGCAGCGCCTGGTCGCGGCGCAGACCCTGCTGAACAAGTTCCATGATTCGGGGCTCGCCATCCAGATCGGGCTCGTCAACCTGGCAAGCGCCGAGATCGACGACGCCCTGCAAGTCCTGACCGATCAGGCGACACCTCAGCCGTTCTACCCCGTCTCCGTCGATCGCCTGAACTTGGCCAAGGCCGAGATCGCCTCCGTGCTCGCCGCTCCCACGTTCGTTCAACGCCAGGGCCCGCTCTCGAATGCGATCTCCCGCGTCCAGAACGCGCGCGATCAGATTGGCGCAAACATCACCTTCCGGCTCGGCACGGCGAATTTGATGTTCTGATCAGGGCCGTTGAAATCAATGGCGTAGCGCATTGTGTAGCGCCCGACCTGTCGAGGGACGGCCCCCTCGCCGGGCGCTAGCACATCCGTGAACTTCGTCGGCCCGCGGGCCGAATTGCCGCCATCACCCGGCAAGACATGTGTGGCCTCTCTTGCTTCGAAGCGATCGGGGCACACTGTCTCAAACGGGGGGTGAAGTCATGGGTGCAGAAACGTTCCTCAGGGTTGGGGAGGCGCTGACCAAACCGCATTCCGTCGGAACGCTGAACCCCGGCGAGCCGGTGCGGGTCGAGGCGGCAATCGCGAGGGCGCTGCGCGAAGGTCGGCCGCCCGCGGTGGTCGCAGCCGATCTGTCGCTCGTGCGACCGCTGGGATGGGCGGGCATCCCGGTGGTGGCCGTGGCCACGGATCGAGCCGGCACGATGTTGCGCTCGCGCTATGTCGATGGCCATTGCATGGTGCCAGGCTACTTGCCGCAACACGACGACGTCACGGTGCGCACTCTGCTTCACCTCGGCGCGCGGCTCACCGAGTCGCTCGGCGAGCGGGTGCCGTTCTTCTACGGGCAGGACAGCCAGCTCGAGATGCTCTATCGGCACGGATCCGAGCTAGAGGGCTACTACCTGTTCACGTTGAACAACGATCCTCTCGCCTGGTCGATGCACGACAAGGGCCGCTTCTTCCCGCTCTGCACGGCCGCCGGCATTCGCGTGCCGCGCACGGTGGTGCCGTCCCCCGGCGAGGACATCGCGCGGGCGCTCGGCGAGCTGCGGCCCCCGCTGGTCGTCAAGCCGCGCACCAAGTCCGACTGGAAGGCGATCCAGAGCGCGCTCCTCGAGAGCCAGAGCAAGGCGCGCGTCTTCGCGAGCGCCGGCGAGCTCCTCGCCCATCCGCGCTTTCGGGAGCTCGCAGAGCTCGTGGTGGTCCAGGAGCTCATCGAGGGCCCGGTGACGGCGCTCTACTCTTTCCATGGCTACGCCACGCCGGAAGGACGCCTGCTGGGCGCGTTCTGCGGCCGAAAGCTGCGCACGTACCCGTGCGTTGCCGGCGAGAGCGCGTTCATCGAACTGGTGCACGACGGCGACCTCGAAGCGACCGGGCGAGCCATCGTCGAAAAGCTCGGCATCCGCGGCCCGTTCAAGATCGACCTCATTCGCGATGCGCACACCGGCGACCTGTACACGCTGGAGGTCAATGCCCGCTTCAACCTGTGGCACCAACTGGGCGCGGCCAACGGCGTCAACCTGCCGTTGCTGGCCTACGACTATCTGTGCTACGGGCACGTCCCAACCGAGCCGACCCGCTACGACGTGCGAGCGCGCTGGGTGGATTTCTATCGCGACCTGCGCAGCCACCGCGAGGACAGGGGCCTGTCCACGCCGCGCTGGTTGGCGTCGCTGCTGTTCGGGCGCACCGAGCACGAGACCTTCGCCTGGGATGACCCCATGCCGTTCATTGCCTGGATGCAGAAGATGGTGCGATCCCGGACAGCGAGGGCGGCGTGAGCATCTACGGCGTCATCTCCGACGTCCACGGCAACCTGCAAGCCCTCACGGCGGTCCTGGGCGCGCTCGACCACGCGGGCGTCGACAAGGTGATCTGCCTGGGTGATCTGGTCGGGTACAACGGCGACTCCAACAAATGCGTCGAGCTCATTCGGGCGCGCGGTATCGACGCCATCGCCGGAAACCACGACCTCATTGCCCTGGGGCAGCTCGGGTTCGACCGCTGCTCCCCGAAGCCGTCGTTCGCGCTGCGCCGGACGCGCAAGCTCCTCGACGAAGGCAGCCGGCGATTCCTCGCGCAGTTGCCGCCGACGCGGACCTACGACGGAACCATTGCGCTCATCCACGGAAGCGTCGACGACGTATGCGAGTACCTGGTGAGCCCGCAGCAGATCGCCGCCAACGCGGCCCGCCTGCGCGAGAAGGTGCCCGAGGTCCGTCTCTGCTTCTTCGGCCACACCCACACGCCGAAGCTCTTCGAAGTCCAGGGCGAGGGGGTGATTGCGCGCCCACCCGAGGCGGTCGCCGAGCTCCAGGGCCGCGATCGACTCTATTTCGTCAACCCGGGGTCGGTGGACGCCGCCCGCCGGCCCACCAAGCTGGCCGAGTACGTCGTGTTCGATTCCACGCGCTGGATGATCTATTTCTGCCGGGTCAGCTACGACCACGCCACGTCGGAGCGCATCGCGCGCGCAAAGGGTCTTCGAATGGGCCGCGCCGATGTGGTGCTCCATCGCGTCCGCCGTTGGCTGAGGAAGCGCGCCGCGCCGAAACCGACAGGGGGGCTCGCGGCGCCGTCCTGAAATTCCACGCCGCTCCAGCGCCGACGTTAGCGAAAACGCGGCCTCTTGGTTACAGTCTCGCTTGCGGACGTTGTCCGCGCGAGGCTCTTGGAGGTCAGCGAATGAAGCTCTGGACCGGTGGAATCGTCGTCGTCGTCGCAGTCGCGGTGCTCCCGCTTTTCAGTGGATGCTCGAGCAACTCGACGGCCGACTCCGGCGCGGGCGGCGCGGGCGCGGGCGGCTCCGGGATGGGCGGAGCGTCCGGCATGGGCGGAAGAGCGGGCACCGGTGGCGCCGGCATCGCTGACGCCGGCACCGGCGGAAAAGACGGCGGCGACGCAGCGACCTCGAAGCCCGATGGAAGCGTCACCGGCGACGGATCGGTCGACGCGCCAGCCGCGACGCTCACACAAATCTGGACGACGATCCTGTCCGTCGTCAGTCCCGCGGACACGGCCCCCACGTGCATCGGATGCCACGACGGATCCCCGGGCATCCCCGACTACACGTCAGTGGCGACGGCCTATGCGACGTGGGTCGGCGTGGCGTCGACCAGCTGCGTGGGAGGGACCCGCGTCACCCCGGGAAACGCGGAGACGAGCGTCCTCGTCAACAAGCTGCGAGCGAAACCAAACCTCGGGCTCGGCGTGACGGTGTGCGGCGGCTCCCCGATGCCCGTGGGTGACACGCGGAGCATCACACTCGATCAACTACATATGATCGAGAGCTGGATCAACGCCGGCGCGCTAAACAACTGAGGTCCGGTCCCCTCTTCCGTCTGCGGCAGAGAGGACCGGAGAGGGCGGTTGCGGTCGCGCCGAAAATGTGGCACGAGCGCGGAATGAAGGTGAGGGAACGGGCTGGAAGAGCGGCAGGGAAATCGCGCACCCGAACGCGGTGTGCTCTGGTGCTGGGCGCGGTCAGCGCGGCGGTCATCTTGCTCGCGTCCGTGGGCGGCGCGCGGGCCGCGGCCGGCGAGCCGGCGGTGATCGTCGGACGGGTGACGTTCCGAGACAGCGCGCACCAGGCGAAAGCCGAGGACGTCGAGCGCCTGCGCTGGGGCCGCCTCATCGTGGAGATGCGCCGGGGCTGGGACGTGTACGCGGCGACCCCGGACGCCAGCGGCTTTTTTTCCATCAGCGGCCCGCCGGGCACGTACCAGCTCGACTACCTGCGCGTGGGTCAGCTGTCGGAGTTCGTGGCCCCTCACGAGGTGAAGGCGCGCGCGGGCCGGATCACGTGTCTCGGCACGCTCGAAGTCAGCGTCGCGGATCTGGGACGCGACCTCGGCAATAACAGCAACAGCCAACTTCAAGTCAGGGACGACTGCGCCGCGCTCGAGCCGGAGGTGCATCGGCTGGGCAACGCCGACGTAACGGTCGCGAAGTCGGTCGCGACGCCGGTCGTGCACCACTGGAAAGGACCGTCGCCGTTGGAGATCGCCGCGGGACTGCGCGCCGAGGTCGCGATCGACAGCAAAGGCTCGACGATCCGAGGCAGCTGGTTCGTGCCGATCACCGAAGACACGGGCAGCGGCAACTTCGTGGCGACCGCGCAGCTGCTGCACATGTCGTCCAGCTTCGAGAGCCGGAATCTCAACGACGTCGGGAACCTGCCTGCCCTGCCGGCCAAATGGGGCGGCGCAGTCGGAGCCGGATACTCGATCTGGCTGCTCGAAGCGGTGGTCCGTGGCGGGTTTCTGGCCGGCGACGGCCCGGGTGAGCACGGAGCGATGGTGGGTGGCTCGGCGCGCCTGGGAACGTTCCTGTTCGGCATCGGCTTCGCCATCGAACGTTACCCGTCGGCCAGTAAGCAGCTGCAACTGATCACGCTGGACCTGTCGCCGATCGGCCTGCTCGGGAGTCTGCTGTGATCGGCGCGGCGCGCGGGATCTGGTCGGCGATCGTGCTGGCCGCGCTCTGCGGCGTGTCGGCCGCCGGCTGCTTTCGCCTGAGCGATCCGTACTACGTCACGCAGGACATTCAGGCCCAGGAGCCGAGCGAGGCCGGGCGATCGTTGATCTTCGGCACCATCGTCGTCGACGAGTTCGCTGCCGGCGATCTCGACATCGTCACCCTGACCAAGGTCGGCCCGGGCACGGAGCGCGGCCATCGCGGAACGAATCGGGTCAGTCTGTTTCGCGCGTTCTTCCGGCGATCGATGAAGGACGGCAACTTCATCATCGAGGTCGAGCCCGGGATCTACGAGCTCGAGAGCTTCACGACCTCGGGCTGGATGCAGCCGCGCACCTGGACGGCGCGCGACGAAGCACGTCTGGGCACGCGCGTGGTCGTGACCCGCCCGGGCATCTACGACATCGGCACCCTGCGCGTCGCCCTCGGCCAGACCAGCATGTTCGAAAGGACGTACAGCATCGAGCGCATCTCTGCTCCCAGCGCCGAGCGGCAGGCGGTGCTGCGCAAGGCGATCGCCGACACGCGCTGGGTCCAGGTGCCGATGGCGCCGATGACGGCGGCAGCGGCGGCAGCGCCCGCCCCCACGGCGATGGCCCCGCAGGCACCGTAGGGCCGCCCGACGCGCGCCGATCTACAGCGCGCCGCGGATCGTTGGAGCGTCGCCGACCAGCGACAGGACGGTTCTCTCGCTGCAGGCGGCGAAGACGCGGTGAACGTCGGTCGGCGTGACCCGCGCGACCTCGTCGACGTCTCCCGCGACCGCGTCGATGGGCAGGGTCAGCGTGATCGTTTGCAGGATCTCTTCGGCCAGCTCTGAGGAAGTCTGGAAGCGCAGCGCCGCTCCGCGAGTCAGCGCCCACTGGACCTGACTGAGCGCCGCCTTGTCCACGTCGCCGCGGGACAAGACGTCGACCTGCTGGTGCAGCACGCGCAGCACGTCGCGCAGGCGGCGACTGTCGACGGACATCGTCATTTCGATGTGCGCCGCGCCGCCCGGAGCTACGAATGACGTGCTGTCGATCGAGTAGGTGGCGCCGCCCTGTTCGCGGATCTTGTCGGTGAGGTAGCCGCCCAGCATGCTGGCAGCGATGCGCTGAGCCGCGCGTTCGTGCGCGGTCTTGGGATACGGCTCCCGGCAGGCAAACGTGACCTCGACCTGCGCACCCACCGGCCGGGGAGTGACGAGCACCTCTTCGTGCTCTGTCCCGCGTATCGGGGCGGGGACCCAGGGGACGCTGAGCCGGTGCGCCGACGCCGGCCCCTGCCAGTCGGAGAACCAGCCCGAGACGATGCGCGTCGCGCCGGCGACGTCCATGTCGCCACTGACGACCAGCACCGCGTTGCGCGGCGTATAGAGATACGGCAGCCAAGCCGGCGCCAGGCCCGGATCCAGGGCGCGCATATCGTCGAGGCTGACGCGCGTGCCGTACGCGTGCCGCCCATAGAGCGCCGCGCGCAATTTGATCGCCGCTTGGGCGCGCGGCTCGTCGATCGGTGCCGGGGCGGTCGCCAGGCTCGGCCGCGCCCGTTCGAGCACGCCGGCCCAGTCCGTGCGAGCGACGTCGTGCACGCGATTGGCCAGCAGGAAGAGCGCATTCGACAGATGCCGCCGGTCGGTGCGTACGACATCGGCCGTGTAGCCGGGGCCGTCGGCTCGCTCGGTGCGCAGCAGCGCCGTGCCGCGCTGGCCACTGGTGGACGACTCGGCGGCGCGCACCAGCGTCAGCACGCCGGGAGGGATCGCGGCCGCGCCTCCGTGGAACCCCAGCAGCGCCGTCACCGCGGGGAAACCCGGGCGCGGCACCAGCACTACCGTCAGCCCGTTGGGCAGCGAGAACGTGTGGGCTTCGCGCAACCCCGGCGGAGCCGGCGCTGGTGGCGGCGCACCGAAATCCGCGGCGCGAAATGGGCTCGCGTCCAGGGCCAGATTCGCGAGCGACACGACACCGACCGGCCCCGGCCGCTGCACCTCGCCCACCACCGGTTCGAGAAACAGCGTGTGCGCGCGCTCGGGCGCCAGCGCGCGAAAGGCGACGTTGCTGACCTCGCTGGTGCGCATCGCCGCGATCGTCCATAGCAACCGGTCGAAGGCATCGACCGCGCCGGTGATCTGAAACGACCGCGCGCGGCTCACCGCGCGCACCAGGAACGGCTCCGATTCCAGCACCGCGCTGTTCACCGCGGCGTGTTGCAGGCTGAACACCGTGCCTTGCCGCCAATCGACCCAATCGACGGCGGTGGGCGGCCCCGCGTCGGACCACAGCGACCAGATCAGATTCTCCGCCGTCCGCGCCAGCCACTCGCGGCGGCGCCCGTGCTCGAGCACGATCTGGCACCCGAGCAGCATGCGGTCGCGCAGCTCGAGGGCGTGAAAATCGACGGCCAGGACCTCTGGTTCAGCGATCAGGTGCTCGCGCACCGCCGCCTCGGCCGCGGCGGTGGTCAGGATCCGGCCGACCGCGCCCGGTTGTGCTGACGCCGGGCCGAGATCGTACGCGAGCCAGATCTCGGGCGTGGCCACCGCGGCCCGCAACGTCTCCGGAGGAGCGGGCTGAGCGGCGGCGCCGACGCCAGGTGGCGCCGCGGCGCCGCTGGTAACGGCGGCGCCCGCGCCGGCTGCGGGGCCATTGTGTGCCGCGCCGCCGGCCACGCCTTTCTTGATCGCGTCTGGCAGGCGCGCGACCACGCCGGCCAGCGTGCCACCCGCACCGATCTCCCCGGTGACCAGTAGCGTGGCGTTCTCAGGGCGGTAGTGAGCCGCCGCGAACGCACGCGCGTCGGCCAGCGTCAGCGTATGCAGCGTGGCCGGACTGCCGCCGATAGGGCGCGCGTACGGATGCCCGGGCGGAAACAACGCGTGCTGCATCCAGGCGACCACACTGCCGTAGACGCCGGTCTCGTTGCGCTGGTTCAGCTCGTTCTCGACGATGGCGCGCTCGCGCTCGAGGTCCGCCTCATCGACGCCGGCCAGCGGCCGCAGCAGGCGCTCCGCGGTGATGTCCAGCAGCGCCGGCAGCGCGCCGGCGGGCGCTGCCTCGTAAAAGCGCGTGGTGTCCAGGCTGGTGTCGGCGTTGTACGCGGCGCCTGCGCGCACCAGGCGCTCGCTCTCCGGGCGCTCGCGCCGGCCGTGCGCGTGAAACACCAGGTGCTCCACCAGGTGGGCCAGCCCCTCGCGCGCCGGCGGGTCGGCGCTGGCGCCGCTTCCAAGGACGGCGACCACCGCCACCAACCCACGCGCCGGCCCGGGCTCGACGCCGACGCGCAGGCCGCTCGGCATCACCGTCTGCTGGACTGCGAAGTGGGGCAAGTCCAGCATGTTGTCCGGATCGGGCGCCATCGTGGGTGCCATCACGGCGAACTGCTGCGCGGAGAACGTCGGTCCCCACGACGAATCGAGTCCGCGCGTGGTTGCATAGCAACCGGCGGCAGCGGCGATAGCCAGCGCGGCCATCCAGCGTTGGGTCATCGCGCGCATGATCGCGCGGGGCAGTGCCGGGAGTCTAGTGACAAACGTCGTTCCGGCCCTACCTCACGGATTGAAGTACGGATCGTTGGCCAGCGAGACGAACGCGGTGGCCGCCGACGGCGACGAGTCGACGCGCCAGTCGGTCTCCTTGTTCATCTGGAACCAGACCAGTGCTTTCACTGCCGGGAACATGGTCTTCATGGCGGGCAGGATGCCGGCGATCCATGCCGTCTTGTCGCCGCCCTGCTCGGCGCTCGCGGTCTCGGGGATCATGATCGGCTTGCCCTTGGCGGCGAGGCTCGCGTAGATGCTGCCCGCGATCGCTGGGAACGTCTGCCAGGTCGACGTCGCCTGAATGGTGCCCCAGTTGTAGCCGTCGAACCCCATCCAGTCGACGTACGCGTCGCCCGGGTAGTAGTTCTGCCACTGGTTCCAGCTGTCGCCGGGCACGCTGGCGACGTTCGGACAGAAGACCCAGAGCGCGTTCGTCGCGCCGGCCGCGACGAACAGATCGTGAATGTGCCGGTAGGCGGAGATGAAGGTCGTGGTCGCCGCGAGGTTGGCGCCGTTGTTTGCGCCGTCCCACGGGTACCAGTTCCCGTTCATCTCGTGTCCCCAGCGCAGAAAGAACTTCTTTCCGAACGCCTTCACGGCCTGCGCGCGCGCCGTGATCATCGAATCGTAGGTGCCGCCGATGATGTTGGTGAGCGGCGCGCCGACGCTGCCGTCCCAGGCTTCCCAGGTGACGAGAGGGATGCGCCCGCCCGCCGCCAGGCTCGAGAGCATCGTCGTCCAGTCTTGCGACCATCCGACGAAGTTGTGGTTGATGGCGACCTGGCGGCCGAGCTCGGCTTCGAAGCCGGCCAGCGTTCCGGTCCCGACGAATGCGCCCAGGAGCGCGCCCTGGGCGGGAACCAGCAACGCGGACGAACCGCTCGATGCCTGCGGCGCCGCCACCGGCGCCGCCCGCGCTTGCACCGCCACCGCCGGTGCCAGCGCCCATGCCGGCACTTCCGGTTGTGCCGCCCGCTCCGGTTCTGACCGGCCGCGCCCGACGCGTCGCCGGCGCCCGAGCCTCCTCGACCGCCGGTTGCGCTCTCGGAGCCGCCGGTCCCGGGCGATCCGCCTTGCGCCGTCGACCCACCGGCACCGAGACCACCCGTGCCCTGGCCACCGACTCCGCCATTGACCGAGGTCGCGGCAGAACAGCCACAAAGCGTGGCGGCGACCGCGAGTGCCACGAGCCGGCGGGATCTCTCCGCCGTCTTCATTTGTACAAGCTCACGTTCGAGACCGTGAAATCGGCGGAGCAGGCGCCGCTGGCGGGCGGAGCCAGTTGCCACTGAACGGTGACCATCGTCGCCGGGTCGAGCGGTCCGACGGGCATACCGCCAGAGAGCGTGGCGAACGGGACCTTCACGGTGGTCGTCCCGGGCGTGACCGGCGCGGCCGGACCGTAGCAGGCGCTGGCGCTCGACGAGCACAGGCCGCGTCCCGGGTTGACCACGGCGTCGAGGTCGGCGCTGGATGCGGAGCCGAGGGCCAGCGCGCATCCGCCGAGGTTGCCCGCGAAATCGAACTGGATGCCGGTGTAAGAAGAGGCGTCGAGGCAGTTCGTACCGGTGAAGTAGAGGCCGACACCAGCGTAGCTTCCGCCGCCGCCATCGACCGGAACGAAGCTGTCGACGATCTCGATCCCGTTGCCGTCGGCCGTGGCGGTGGCGACGGGCGTCGGCTGCCCGGGCGCCGCGTAGACGTAAGAGCCCCATTGATTCGTGGTCGGGCCGAACGTGAGCGTGGTACCGGTCGCCCGGCCCTGCGTGGTGATCGTTGCGCTCGGAGGCGGGATGGTCGGGCAAGTCGGAGCGGCGTCAGGTCCGCTCCCTCCTGCGCCCCCTGCCCCGCCATCGGAGACGGTTCGCACGCCGGGTGGCAGTGTCTGCGGCCCCGCGCCCGCCCCGTGCTGCGCGGCTCCGTACACCGACGCCGAAGGCTTCGTCGCGCCGTTGTCGGGGATCTCGATCGCCGCCATCGAGAGCGCGGGCAACTCGAAGATGGCCGGGGGCGGCGCGCTCGCAAGGCCGCTGATCTGGAAAGCCAGCGGCGCGCTCGCGTCGTTCCAGTTGATCGCAATGACACGGGTGGCGTTACCTGCGGCATTGCGCGACGCGTACGCGCGCACGTTCGCGGGCGTCGAGGTGACGTCGGCCAACATCGGCCCATAGTGAGCGGCGAAGAGGGCGTACGCGTAGTACTCCGGGCGCGGCGTGTGTGCCGGTGGCAGCCCGATCAGCCCCAGCGAGTACTGGTCGGGATCGCTGATGTCCCACTCCGCCAGCGTCCAGAGTCCGAGATCCAGCGCGGAGCCGAGGATGTCGGCCATCCAGAGCCCCGACGCAACGGTGCCCGGCGACGCGCCGATCACGGTGGTCGTCGCGTCGTAGGCGATGTTGGTCTCCGTGATCGCGAGCGGCTTCTGGCCGTTGCCCGTGGCTTGCAGGATGTTCCGCACCGACGCTATCACCGCGCGGAATGCCGCGGCGTCGCCGATGGCGGCCGGGAGCGTCGCCATGACCGACGAGAATGGATAGCGGTGCACTGCCACGATATCGAAAAGACCTCCACACGTGCTCAGGATCGGCGTCAGCCAATCGGCGAACGATTGATACTGGTAGGCGAGGTCGGGGCCGACGATCTGGATCGTCGGATCGGCGCTCTTCATGGCCGCCGTGAACGCGGTCGCGTCCGAGCAGAAGGCCGTCGGGGTGTACCCGGGCCTTGCCGGTTTGGTCGCGTCAGACGGCAACCCGGCCGTCGGATAGAGATCCGGCTCGTTGCCGATCGAGAAGTACTTGATGTGGTAACCCTTGGTCACGTTCGCATACGTCACCATCGCCGCCGCGGCCGCGGGTGTCCCTGGCTTGCCGGTCGTGTCGACGAGCAGCGGCACTTGCAAGATCGGCTCGGCGCCGATGGCACGCGCGTAGGCGACCATCGCGTCGATCTGGGCATCGTCGAACGGATCGGGCGTGTTGGCGTCGTTGTTGTAGCCCCCGACGCGCAGGTACGTCGGCGCCAGCGCCGCGACCAGCGTCTCCGTTCCCGCAACCGAGTTGCCGTAGGCGGCGGGCCAGGTCCAGTAGTTGACCGACCAGCTCCCCGTTCTCGGGTCGAGGCGTCGCCACGGAGATCGCCACCGGAGAGGTGCCGACGGTGGCGTCGGCGTTGTTCTGGTGGTGGCTACCGCACGCTCCTCCGCAGATCACGACGAGAAGGGCCGCGGTCTGGCGCGCTAGCGTGTTCAATCGGCGATGCATATCTTTCAAGAGTGTCAGCCTACCCTCCATGGCGCGAAGACTTACGAGCGCCGCTCACAATCCCGACCAAACGCGAAGTCGCGGCGCACGACGGGTTGCCGCGGCCCGGCGCGCAACGCGCTCAGCGCCAGATGTAAACCCGGACCCAATCGAAGGCGGCGCTCGCCGGCGCGGTCGTCTCGTTGACCTCTCCGGCCCAACCTTCTGCTGACGACGCCCAGATCGTCAGCAGGATGTTTTGCGGCAGCTTCATGCGCGCGATCTCCTTGTTCCAGGTTCGGACCACCCTGCCATCGACCAGGAACCGAGCGGTGGAGGGCGTCCATTCGATGCTGTAGACGTGAAACTCCGCGGCCGGATCGAAACCGAGATCCACCATCTGCTCGGCGCTCGTCGGCGAGACGGCCTTGCTGACCGGCTTCGCGACGGGCGGGCCGGTGTACACCATCGAGTTGGTCTGAATCTCCTTCGAGAGTCGACCGAGAAATTCGAAGTCGAGCTCGTTCCAGTCGTCCGCCGGCCAGGGTGTGTAGAACGTCACCAGCGAGGACACGACTCCCGAGCCTCGGGCGAATCGGGCGCGGGCCTCGACTTTTCCGTAGGTCAGCGCCTCGATCGAGCGCATCTCGACGCCGCGGAAGGGCTTGTCGTGGTCGTTCGGCGCCCGCTTGAGGTCCAGGTAAAGGATCCCGTTCGCGATGCGGGTGTTCGCGGCCGAGAATGTCGCGAGATTCGAGGGAAAGCTGTGCGTCATCAGCTTCCACCGCGAGAGGTCGAGCTTGTTGAAGTCATCCTGCCAGGCGAGCTCGAAAGCGCCACCGCCTTCCGCGGGAATCGGCGGCGGGACCGGCACCTTGTCACTCAGGTTCTTGGTGACCGCAGGGCTGCCCCCGGCGGGGGAATGAGGCAGGCGTCCGCACCATACCCGCAGATCGCCAACAGAAGCATTTTCTCGAGCTTGCGCATCCCGGTAATCTCTCGTGTCGATCGCAAGGTCGTCTTCGCGTTTGATCGGAAATTCGGGGTGTGGAGTGCTCTTTGAACCAGTTTCCCACGCAAGGGCGACACGCCGGTCGCCAGTAGCGCCGGACGAAATGCACACGGACGCCCGCGCGCCCTGAATCGGCTAGTATTGCCGTCGGCGGACAACAACCATGACCACTGCAAGCGTATCGGGCGACGCCACCCGGCAAACATCGAAGGCGCTGAACATCGGCCTCTGGATCGTCCAGGCCTTGCTGGCGCTCACGCTCGCCGGCACGGGCGTCTGGAAGCTGACGACGCCGATCCCGGAGCTCGCGGCGAAGATGTCGTGGATGGGGCAGGAGTCGCCGGTCCTCCTCTACGCCACCGCGGTGTTCGACCTCCTCGGCGGGCTCGGAATCATCTTGCCCTCGATCACGCGCATCAAGCCCGGGCTCGTCGTGCTGGCGGCGCTGGGATGCGCCGCGCTGATGGCGGCCGCGATCGTGTTCCATTTCTCACGCGGGGAAGGAATGAACACGCCATTCAACTTCATCGTGATCGCGCTGTCACTCTTCGTTGCCTGGGGCCGCCGTTCGAAGGCGGCGATCTCACCGCGCCAGTCGTAGGCGGCGTCCGCGCCGGCGCGCGGACCTGAGCTGTGCGGCAGAAGGGGCAAGGCGAGACCAGCACCGGCGATCCTCCCGACACCAAGATCGCCGTGCTGGTCCACCAGGACGGCTTCTCGGTCATGGTAAATCAGGACCAGCGTCCCCTACCCCGCAAGAATGGCGAGCTCGACTACGCTGCCTTGACCGACGAGCTCAAACGCCTCAAGAAATCCTTCCCCGACAAGATCGACGTTCAAGTCCTGTCCGCCGATGCGATCAACTTCGATTCTCTCATCAAGACCATGGACGCCGCGATGACGTCCGGGTTCCCGGACATCTCGCTGCTCGACGCGGCCGGCGGCGCGTCGTGACCGACGCCTCGCTCGCCGTCGAAATCCCGCCACGCTTGTAACTCCCACCCGTCGATGCCGCGGCGTTAAGACCATCTCACGACGCACGCAACGGAGCGTGCGACACAACGCAAGGAGATGAGTCATGGCTGACATTCTGCATCGAGTTGGAATCAAGGCGTCCTCGGACAAGGTCTACAAGGCGCTGGCGACGCGCGACGGACTGGCCGGCTGGTGGACGACGCTCACGCAGTGGGACGGCAAGCTCGGCAGCACCATCAAGTTCCGCTTCAGCGAGAACGGCCGCGAGATCGGCGGCTGCGACATGAAGGTCGCCGAGCTTCGTCCCGCCGAGCGCGTGCTCTGGCACGTGACCGAAGGGCCCGCCGACTGGGTCGGCACCAAGGTGAGCTTCGAGCTGAAACAGGAAGGCGAGTACTCCATCGTGCTCTTCAAGCACCTCGACTGGAAGGAGCCGGTGGAGTTCATGCATCACTGCAGCACCAAGTGGGCGCGTCTTCCTCATCAGCCTGAAAGAGCTCGTCGAGACGGGCAAAGGAACGCCCAATCCCGACGATCCCCAGATCAGCAACTGGCATTGAGAGCGTTCCATGCTCGCTCACGAAGGCAGTGGCGCCCGCGCACAGGGCTATGCGCGCGGGCGCCGGGTGGCGCGATTCCATCTAGTGAATCGCGAAATCGGTGATGACGGAGGGGGTCGAGGTGTCGAAGCCCACGACGTCGAGCATGCCGCCGTCCTCCGGGTCGGCGATGCTGAAGCCGTTCGAAACCATTCCGATCACCACCAGCTTGGCGCCGATGCCCATCTTGTGGCGGTACGCGCGCAGCGCCTGGACCGGGTGAATGTCACCTGCCCAGGTCTCGCTGTCCGTGTACACGCGAATCCAACCCGTTTCTCAACCAGTTGTCCCGACTCGAGATTCTCTGAACAGCTCAAGCACCACCACATTTCCCGACGAGCCCGCTGGGCAGATGCAATGCGATGCTTATTGTTTTGTGCAGGGCGGTGAAGCAATGAAGCTAAAGAATCTCTTGGCGATGTCGGTATTTGCGGGCCTGACCGCCGGTGCATCGGCGGTCGGCGCACGCGTCGCGCGGCGGCCCATGACCAAGGCGTGGTATCGCTTGCTGCGTAAACCGCGGCGCACGCCACCAGACTGGGTGTTCGGCGCCGTCTGGCCTGGGCTCTACGGGTTGATCGCGTACTCGGGCTACCGCGCGTGGCGCAAGCGCCAGAGCCCCGGCGGCAAGACCGCGCTCGCCCTGTGGGGACTCCAACTCGGTTTCAACGCAGCCTGGACCCCACTCTTCTTCGGGCGCCATCGGTCCCGCGCCGCCCTCGTCGACCTGGGCGCGACGATCGCGACCGTGCTGGCCTACATGGCTCGCGTGAACAGCATCGATCGTCCGGCGGCCGCGGTGATGACGCCTTACCTGGCGTGGCTCGGCTTTGCGAGCACGCTCAACGGCAGCATCGTGCGGCGCACCCCAGCGTTGCTTGCGGGCTGAGTGCGTCACCTGCCCGCGCAGCGGACGAAGCCCGCCCCTTGCAGCGCCGCGATTCCTTCGGGCGATTGCACCATCTCGATCCACTGCTGCGCCAGATCGGGGTGCAGGGCGTCCTTGACGACGGCGATGGTGTACTCGACCACGACGTCGAACTGCGGCTCGATGGCGATCACCTTGAGCTTGACGTTCGGCGCCACGGCCTCGTTGCGATAGGTGATGCCGGCGTCGGCGGCGCCCGACGCGACCTTCTCGACGACGAGCTTGGCGACCTTCTCGCGCGACACGATCCGCGCCTCGACGCGCTTCGGGAAGTCCTCGCCGAACGCGGCGGCGCCCTTCTTCACGACCTCGGGCACCTCCTGCAGGGACGACGATCGACGACGCGTCAATTCGACACGCCACGATCCTTGTTGAGCGCAATTGCCGAGGGCTGGAGCTGGCCCTTTCCCGGCGTGCCGACAACTGTCACAATCGATGTGGTGCTCTTCGCGCAGGTCCGGCGAAGCCTGGAGGTGCTGGTGCTGGCGTGCGCCACGATGCTGGGCGCACACGACGGCGCGGCGACCCCCTGGATCATCGAAGCCCGCGCCGACCTGCCAGCGGGCATGCGTCTGGCCATCGACGACCTGCGCGCGGACGTGGCCCGCTGGGGCGGCGCGGTGTCGGTCGAGGAGCCGGGGCCACCGCGCTGCGTGCGCGGCGAGCTACGCCTGGCGATCGCAACGCCCGGGCCGTCGGCGGGAGGCCTCGCCGCCGACCGTCGTCCAGTCGCCGCTCGATGCCCAGGAGTACCTGATCCGCGAACAGCGGTGCGGCTCGGGCCGGCGCGTCGTGCTCGCCGGCGGCTCGCTGCTGGCGGCCCAGTGGGCCGTCTACGATCTCTTGCAGCGGCTGGGCATCCGCTACTTTCATCCGGAGCAGACCTACTACCCGCCACAACCGGTGTGGCCGGCGGCGCCGATCGACGCGCGCGAACGGCCGGCGTTTCGCGATCGCTCGATGCACGTGCACGGCGATCACCCGATCGACCTGTCGCCGCCGCGCGAGCTGGCGGGGCTGGCCATGGCCGACTACCAGCGGCGCTGGATCGATTGGAACGTCAAGCTGCGCCAGACGCTGGTCGACGGCGGCTTCGACCCGGCGCTGGTCGGCACCTACGCCTACGATCGCGGCTTCCCGCGCGTGGTCGGGCTGAACCTCGCCAACGGCCAGCAAGGCGGCCGTCCCGTGCTCGATCTCCGAGACCCGCGCCCCGAGCACGACCAGATCGCCGCGGCGATCGACCGCCTGCTGGCGCCGGTCGCCGGGCTGCCCGACGCCAGCGTGCTGACCGTCAATTTCTCGCCCAGCGAGTTCACCACCGCCGACGAGGACCAGACCGTCGACCGCCTCGGCTTCGTCGCGAGCTACGTGACGGCGCACCACCCGGGCGTGCGCCTCTTCACCATCAACCACGGCACGCATCAGGAGCCGCTGGCCAAGCGGCACGTGCGCTTCTTCGACCTGCCGCAGTTTGCGCCGCCCGCCATGGGCGTCCTGGTGCACCCGCTGATGCTCTACGACCTGCAGCGGCCGGCCGCCGGCGTCTACGGCAACGCCGACTTCAGCCACCTTCAGCGCTGGGTCCGCGCCGAGAGCGCGCGCCGCCCCATCGTCTACTACCCCGAGTCGTCGTGGTGGCTGACGTTCGACCAGGCGGTGCCGCTCTTCCTCGCGCCGGCGACGCTGGACGCGCGGCAGTGGGATCTCGACTGGCTCGCGCCCCTGCGCGCGGATCGCGACGGCGCGACGAGCGGCGTCGTCGGCCACCACCTGTTCACCAGCGGGCAAGAGTGGGGCTACTGGCTGATCGACTACTGCGTGGCGCGCGCGGTGTGGGACCCGGCGTTCACGCAGGGCCGCTGCCTCGACGACTTCACCGGCGCAGCTCGCGGGCGGCGCCGAGCTCCGCGCCGTATTGCGCGCGGCGCAGGAGCGCCAGGTGCGCGAGGTGCGCGACCCGGAGATCCTGCGCTTTCTCGTCGGCAGCGACGGTGAGATCGAGACCGCCGAGCGCATGGGGCTGCACTTTCACCCGTTGCCGCCCGCGCCCGCCGACGTGGTCGGTTGGAGCGACGCCGAGATCGATGCCTTGCGCCGCCGGAGCCTGCAGCCGCTGGCCGAGATCGCGGCCGCCTACCACGCGTTCGCCGATCGGGTCGAGGCGCTGCTGCCGCGGCAATCGTCCGCGCAGGCGCCCTGGGTGCGCGAGATCCGCGACGGGCTGCGAGCGTACGCGCTGCGCGCAGAGCACGCGGGCGCGGTCTACGACGCCGTGCTCGCGGTGCGCGCGGCGGCACGCGCGGGCACGCCTCCCGACGCGGCGGCGCTGTCTCGGGCACTGAGCCACGCCCGCGCAATCACCGAGGCGGCGCGGGTCGTGGTGCGCCGCCGCGAGACCGACTACCGCTATCCGCCCGCGCTCACGATCGCCGGCGACGAGCGCGGTACGCCGGGCGCGATCGCCAACCGCACGATCTACCCCTACCGTTACCTGTCGCGCACGCACCGCATGTTCTACTGGACTCGACCCGACGAGCAGCTGGCCGAGCTGGTGCGGGCCGAGCGCGGGCCGGTGGCGCAGGCCAGCGGCAATGCGCGCGAGGGGAAGCTCGTCCGCTTCGCGTACGGCTCGCTGCGCGTGCAGAGCCCGGAGCCGGCGCGCCGGCTCGAAGGCCTGCTCCCGGGGCTCGACGCGCGCCTCGGCGACGACGGAGCGCCGTTTCTCGAGCTGTCGGCGCTGGGGCGCGGACCGACCGCAGGCGTGGCGGCGGCCGCGTGGCGCGCGGAGCGCAGCGGCTCGAGCGCGGGGCCAGCGGATCTTCCGCTGGCGCTCGGCTCCATCGGCGACCTCATCGTGCGCGACGCCCGCGTCGAGGTCGACGTCGGCCGCGAGCCCGCGCACAGCGCGCAGCTCATCATCCACGGCCAGCTCCGGATCGACGAGGTCGTGGACCTGATGGTCAAGGCGGGCGGCTTCGAGCGCAACGGTGCGCGCGTCGTGCTCGCGGTGACGCTCGGGTTCCTGCCGGGGAGGTTACCGGAGAGCTTCCCCATCGCGCTGCGCGCGGAAGGCCAAGCCCTCTAGTTTGATGGGACGCCTCGGAGGGCTCCCAAACCCTCCCGCGGCGTCATTCCGGCGCGCTCAACCGCGGCGGGTTGATCCGCTCCCCCTTGAAACCGATCACCGTCAGGTTGTCGAGGGTCAGATACGCGGCCACGCCGTAGACATCCAGCACCTGCCCGAGGCAGGACAGCGACGATCCGCACCCGGGCACCTGTTGCGCCGGGTCGTCGTACATGCGCAGCTGCCCGCGCTGGTTCCGAACGACGACCGCCTGCGGCCCGAGGGTGATCACCCGATCGGTGTCGCCAGGCGGCTCGTCCGTTCCGTCGGCACGCGCCCTGACGGGAACCGCCAGCAACAGCAACGCGATCACCCCAAACGCCAGCGGTCGCGCCCACTCGCCCCGTCTCCTCCTCACCACGACTTGGAAGCTAAGTCCTGCGCAGTGATCGAAAAGCTGCGCGAACCTCGTCGCAAAAGAGCTGCGGCTGTTCCCAGGCCGCGAAGTGCCCGCCCTTCTCGAGGGTGTTGTAGCGAATGAGCTGGGGATAGGCCCGCTCGGCCCAGCTTCGCGGCGCCTGGTAGAGCTCGTCCGGAAAGACGCTCACCGCGACGGGGATGCCGACGTTCTTGACGTCGAAGAACTTGAGCTTGTTCTCCCAGTAGAGCCGCGCGGACGAGATCGCCGTGTTGGTCAACCAGTAGAGCGTGACGTTGTCGAGGACGTCGTCGCGCGTGAGGCCTTCGCTGCGCCCGTCGAAGACGCGCGCGATGAGCTCGTAGCTGGCTACGTCGTGATCGATCATAAACGCGGCTAGCCCGATCGGTGAGTCCGCCAATCCGATCAAGGTCTGCGGGCGCGACCCCATCAGAAGCGCGTAGCCGACGTGCTGGAAGAAGAACACCAGTTGCTCGTAGGCGCGCTTCTCGTCGGCGGAGAAGCTGGGCAGCGGCGGATCGCCGTCCTGCAACGCCAGCGCGGCCTCGGGAGGGACCGTCGCCGGCATGTTCGAATGAATGGCGAGCAGCTCGGGCGGCGCCTCGAGCCCCATCATGTCGGTGATCAGCGCGCCCCAGTCGCCGCCCTGCGCGACGAACCGCGGATATCCGAGGCGCTTCATCAGCACGGTCCAGGCGCGGGCGATGCGCTGGGGACCCCAGCCGGTCGCGCTCGGCCTGCCCGAAAACCCGTAGCCCGGCATGGACGGGATCACCAGGTCGAAGGCGTCCGAGGCATCCGCGCCGTAGGCGGTGGGGTTGGTGAGCGGCTCGATGATCTTGAGCTGCTCGATGACCGAGCCCGGCCATCCGTGCGTGACGATGAGCGGCAATGCACCGGGATGTTTCGACCGGACGTGAATGAAGTGGATGTCGAGGCCATCGATCTCGGTCTGGAACTGCGGCAGCGCGTTCAGCTTCGCCTCGCACTTGCGCCAGTCGTAGTCGGTCAGCCAGTAACGGGCCAGCTTCCGGATCGTCTCGAGCTGGACGCCCTGAGCTCCGTCCGCGACGGTCTCCCGCTCGGGCCACCGGGTCGCGCTGATCCGGCGGCGCAGCTCGCTGAGGTCGGCGTCCGGGACGTTCACGCGGAACGGACGAAGCTCGCTGCCCTTTTCGAGAACCCTGGCTTGCGACATGGCGGCCTCCTGACAAGAACCTAGACATGCGGGCTCGCCGCCGGGCAGCCGGCGACCCTCAAAACATCTTCCCGGCCCTTGTCGATTTCGTCCCGGCTGGTTCGTCGTCTCGATGAAGCACAAACATCCCCACGAACCCGAGCCAGGAGATCGACCATGACCACCACCACCTCGACCCACACCCGCAAGACCAGCGCCCTGCTCTGGACTATCCAGGGCCTGCTCGCGCTGCTGTTCCTCTTCGCCGGCGGCATGAAGCTGGCCGCGCCGATGGCGGAGCTCGCTCAGCAGGCGCCGCTGCCCCCGCTCCTCCTGAAGTTCATCGGCCTGTGCGAGGTCGCCGGCGCGCTGGGCCTGATCCTGCCCGGGCTCGTGCGCGCGGGCCGCGGCCTGACGCCGCTCGCGGCGTCAGGCCTGGTCATCATCATGACCGGCGCCACCGTGATCACCGCGGCCGGCGGACACGTCGGCGGCGCGGCCGTCCCGTGCATCGTCGGCCTGCTCGCGGCGTTCATCGCCTACCGGCGCCGCCTGCCCGGGCGCGTCGCTCCGGCCTCGCTCGCCACGGCCTGATTCGCAGATCCGTTCAGTAGCGCAGATCGAGCTCGATCCAGGCGGCTCTGGGACCACCCGGCCCGAGGAACCTCGGGCTGTCGTAGGACGGACCCAGGACGCCGCCAGCGTCACCGAGCACCCCGAACGTCGAGTAGCGCGCGTCGAGGAGGTTGCTGACCAGCAGAACGATCCCGACCGGCTGCGCGATCTGATAGCCCACGTGCGCGCCGACCACGACGAAGCCGGGAACCGGCGCGAGCAGGTTGGCCTCGTCGCCGCGCAGGTACTGGCTGCCATTGGCGACGACGTTGAACCCCGAGGAGAGACCGATGGGCGAGCTCCATCCGACGACGACCTTGCCGCTGTGCGCGGGAATCGACGGAATGTGGGCGCCCGCGGGAACGGATATCGAACCGTTGACCGCGTCGGGGTGAGTGGCGCTGGGAGCGGAAAACGGCGTCTCGAACGTCGCGTCGGTGAACGTGTAGTAGATCGCCCAGTCCACATCGCCGACGCGGCCCCCGAGATGCCGGCGCCCGGAGACCCCGGCTTCGATCCCCTGCCGGCGCGTGTCGCCCACGTTGGCGAAGTAGCCCTGGTTGGCGACGGCGCCCGAGCTGATGAACAGGATGTCGTCGGCGTTGGTGGTTCGAAAGGCGGTCAGATCATAGCGAACGGTGCCGGTGCTGCGGCGGAGCGCGCCGCGCACGCCCAGCTCGAACGTGCGCGCCACGACCTGGTTGAGCGACGGATCGGAAACGAACGCGTTGGGGAGGCGGCACGGGGCGCCCGGGCTCGCGCAGCTGAGCTCGATCGCCGTGGGCGCGCGGCTCGACTCGCTGTACCCGTAGTAGCCGCCCAGCCACGCGCGCGGCTGGTAGCTGAGACCGGCCGCGGGATTGACGCGAAGAAACGAGTGATCGCCGCTGAGAGCGTCGCCGAGCTGATCGCGCAGCGACAGCGACGACAGGTTCAGCCGGGCCGAGGCCGACAGATAAAGGTGCGGCGCCAGTGCGAGCGTGTCGCTCGCGTAGATCCCGAGATCGTTGACCACGCTGTCGACGGCCACCGGCGACGCGGGATCGAGAAAGCCGAGGTCGGTCGTGCCGCGCTCGCCGGTGAGGCTGCCGACCGTCGACTGCGCTCGAAATCGGATGCGGCCCTGATCGGCGGTCGCGCCGACGAAGAGGTGATTTTCGCGCGCCGCGAGCGGCAGGCCGACCGCGAGCTGCGCGGACGCTCCGAAGCTGGTCTGCCGCGGTGTCGGTGCGGTTGAGCGCGGCGTTGTCCGCGGCGGAGAACGCTACCGGGGTACCGTTCCGGTCGAGCACCGGCGTCTCGGCGCCGGCGTCGTCGGTCGAGCAGAGCACGCCCGCCATCGCGGTGCACTCGGACCAGTCGCGCTGATCGCCGTTCACCGACTGCGTGCGACTGGTCCGCACGTGGGCGGCTCCGGACACCAGAACGTCGGGCACCAGTGGACGCTCGCCGCGCAACACCGCCATGAACACCTGATTCCTGGTGTTGTCGGGGAAGGTGAAGACCGCCCGCCGATCGGCGGCAAGCAACTGCTCGGGCACCGGCCCGTTGCCGGTCAGGCTGGTGTTCGCGGCCAGCAACGTGAGATCGGCCGAGCGCCCCTGGTTGCGGTACGACGCCGACAGGAATGCTTGCTGGGCGCTGGTTGGCGATCGCTGGCGCCAGCCGTTCTCGTCCAGCACCTGCGCCGCTGCGAAGATGCCAAACTTGTCGCCATGCGCGCCGCCGCTCGCGCGCGCGAGCTTCCGCCCCCATGAGCCGTAGAGCAGGCTCCCCTCGACGCCGTCATCAGAGAACCCGTTCTTGGTTTCGATCGACAGCGCGCCGCCCAGCGTGTTGAGGCCGAAGATCGGATTCGAGCCGGGCATGACGTTCACCGAGCCGATGGCGTTCGCCGGAATCAGATCCCAGTTGATCGCGTCGCCGAACGGTTCGTTGAGCCGGACGCCGTCCAGGTACATCGACAGGCCCTGCGGCGCGCCGAGCAGCGGCGAGGCCAGGAAGCCGCGATACTGGAGGTCGGGCTGCAACGGATTGTTCTGCACGTCGTTGACGTGAACGCTGCCCACCGCGTCCCCCAGGTAGGCGGACAGATCCAGGCTGTGCTGCGCGGCAAGCTGAGCCGCGGTGACCGTCTGCACGTTGGCCGGCACTTCCTCGCGCGGCAGGCCCGACCCATGGAGCGGCGTCGCCGCGGTCACCACCGTCTCGTAGCGCGGCGCCTCCTCGCTCGCGGCAGGCGCGGGATCGCCGGCGCGCGCCATCGACGGGCCAGCAACGATGGCGACGGCCGCGACGAGCACCGTGCGAAGCACACTGGCAACGAAACCCTAGCCGCGCTCCACCGTCAACAAACAACGGCGACACCCGGGGCTGCTGGCCGATCTCGAGCACGGGCATTACTTTGATGCCTGACGCCGGAGGGACGACATGCGCATCGGGATTCTTGGTTCGGGGTTGATGGGTAGCAAGCTGGGCACGCTGTTCGCGCGCGCGGGCCACGAGGTGGTGTTCAGCTACGCGCGTCACCGCAACAAGCTCGAGGAGCTCGCCCGCGAGGCCGGCAAGACCGCGCGCGCGGGGACACCGGCGCAGCTCGCCTACGAAAGCAGCGCCGGCCCGGAGCTCGCTTACCGCTTCGTCCGCTTCGCGAACGCCGACCCAGAATGACCTCGAATCACGTGTAAGCGTGGACGCGCGCCCACGGGGATAGGGTTTCCCCACCATGGGAACGCGCAATGAGTGGCTTCGGGGCGTCACGAGCACGATTCTCGCTGGCGCTCTGCTGGTCGCAGTCGGGTGCCAGAGCTCACCGCAACCCCGCTCCGGGATCGACCTTGGTCCCGACGCCAGCGCGGATGTCTCCGCGGCGAGCGATGGCGGCCCCGACGCCAGCGCCGGCGATCCCGGTGATGCGGCAGCCGACGCCCCGATCGGCCCGGTCGGGGTGACCGTCAGCGAATCGACGTACACGTTCGATACGCCCGACCTCTCGCACAGCCTGGTCGCAACCGTCACCGGCAGCCCGACGATCACGGTGACTTGGTCGACCAGCAACAGTTACATCGCCACGGTGAGCGCGGCCGGGATAATTACATCGGTCAGCGGCGGTGACGCGATCATCACCGCAACCTCGACGGCCGATCCCACGAAGAGCGCCAGCTGCACCGTCACCGTCGCCGAGCCCCAGCGCCCGCGCGCGACCAGCTACGTCGACGCCAAGTCGATCACCAGCGGCCCGGTGACGATCATCATGGCCGGCGATTCGTTGATGCGGACCTACGCCGCCAACACGGCCGACCAGGCCGGCTGGGGCCAGGTGCTGAATCAGTTCTTCACCAGCGACGTCACCGTCGACAACACGCTGTCGAACGGCGGGCGCAGCAGCCGCAGCTTCTACAACGAGGTGGGCCGCTGGGATCTGGTCAAGACGCGCCTGATGGCGGCGCAGGCGGCCGGCACGCCGGCCTTCGTCTTCATCATGTTCGCCCACAACGACCAGAAGAAGACCACCGATACCGACGGCCCACTCTATCTGACGTTTGCCAGCAACAACCAGAACGGAACCGTCGCCGGCACCTACTCCGACTACCTCGAACGCTACATCGTCGAGACGCGCGCGCTCGGCGGCATCCCGGTCTTGTTCACGCCGTTCGTGCGCGAGTACCTGCAGGGCGCCCCCGCCGCGGTGACGCCCGAAGGCCAGCACGACATCACCGCGATTTACGCGGGCGAGACCACGGCGCGCGGAGACTATCCCGCGGCGGCGCGCGCGATCGCCGCCAAGCACGACGTGCCCCTGGTCGACATCACCGCCTGGAGCAAGACCATGGTCGAGGCCCACGCCGCGACCGCCACCCTCCCCTACGTCTACATTTCCGGCGACCAGACGCACGTGCGGAACCTGGGCGCGCTGCTCATGGCCGAGGAGGCGGTCCGCGCGCTCAACGCACAGGGCATCCTCGCGAGCTACGCGAAGGCCCCCGCGCCGCGGTTGATGCTCGACAGCAGCAGCCTGGCCTTCGGCGGAATCTTTGCCGGCAACACGCTCGACAAGTCGTTCATTGTCAGCGCGTTCAAGGACGCCACCGGCACGATCACCGTCACCCCGCCGGCCAGCTACACGGTCTCGACCGACGGCACCACCTTCGGTCCGACGGCGACGATCACCGCCGACGCGAGCTTCGTCGGCACCGTGGTCTCGGTGCGGTTCTCGCCGACCGACTCGGTCGGTTACAACGGCGATCTCACCGTCGAACCACAGCAGCCTCACGCCCGACTACGGCAACACTGTGCCCAACGCCAACGCCGGTACCATCTCGCTGACCGGCAACGGCAAGACGATCATCGCGGGGGCGCCGGCGACGGTGACCTGGCCGATGTTCGCGGGGACGGCGATCGTCTTCGACGCGATGACCGACGGAGCGGTGAGCGCGACCTCGGCGACGCTGACCGGCCTCGTGAACAAGAACGTCGCCAATGGCGGCGCACGCTTCGACACGCCCGACGGCACCTGGCCGGCCGAGGCGGCGCGCAATCCGGGCCGCTACGTCGAATTCACGGTTCCGGTGACGACCGGCTCGCTCACGCTCGACTCGATCGCGGCCGGCGCCGGCTCGGGCGGCGGCAGCAACATGCGCTGGGACATCGTCTATTCGCTGACGTCCGACTTCGCAGCGCCGACCGCGCTCGGCACCGCGCTCAGCGGCGTGAAGGACACGCTGACGACCAGCACCTTCCCCAGCCTCGGCGTGAGCATCGCCGCCGGACAGACGCTGTACCTGCGCGTCTATCCTTACAACACCAGCGCCGCCGCCTCGGGCAAGTCGCTCATGCTGGCCAACGTCGTCGTCTCCGCCGTCACCAACTGATACGTCTGGCTCCAACCGACGGGGTGACGCCGGCCTGCAGCGCTCACTTCACGATCACCGACATCTCGTTCGTGCCCTGACCCTGGAGACCAGAACCACGCCGGCCCATCATCGCCCGGGAACGGCGTGGCGCTCCGTCCGTCCCCGAAACACCGAGGATCCAGCCTTCCACCGCGCCGGCGATGCGCTCGTACGGCGTCAGGGACGGCTCGAACAGCGCGCCGAGCCCGCCCGCGAGCTCGGCGCGGCGCAGCCACTCGACGATGGCGAACGCGTCGTGCTGGTCATCGGTGCGCGCGACGTCGCGCGGGACGCTCTTGCTCCACAGGCTGGGATAGATCTCGGCGAGCACCGAGCGCCCCGACACCGCCCACCCGTCGAACGGCCAAAACTGCACGCGCGCGCCCAGCTGCTGGCGGATGAAGCGCAGCCAGGGGAGGCCGGCGTGCGTCGACTTCGCGACCTGCCCGGGCACGTCGAAATGAAACACCGACTTCGCGCGCGCCCGCTCGTCGGTGATGCGCCGCCAGCGCGAGCTCCCTCCGCGCGCCGCGCCGTTTCCGCACAGGCCGTCGCGCACGAAGTCGACGTAGGTGTGCTCCTGGTCGGTGGGCCAGTGGCGCTGGAAGTCGTCGAGAAACGACGGCCAGTCGGGCACGAGCCGATGGGCCTCGAAGTAGCGCAGCGGAAACGAGAACGCGTGGTCGATCCCGACCAGGGTGCGGGCCTCGCCGCCGAGTTGCTCGACCAGCCACTGCGCGAGCCCGGCGCGCGTCCACCAGCGGCGCGGGCTCGCCGCCGGCAAGATCTCGAGCGGCGGCGCGAGCCGATCGGACGCATACACCCGCAGCCCCTTGAGGCTCTCGGTCGGCGTGCGCGCCCCCGAGTAGTCGATGCCGATGATGCGGTCGAAGATCGGCCCCGGCGCAGGTCGCGTCACAGCACTACAATAGCTGAGAATGGGACAAGAGCGGAGAATGGGACAGGCGGGCGTTTCTGGTCGTGTCGATGCGCGCGCCTCCGCCGAGAAACGGCGGCTCGCGGTCTACGCCAACCGCCGCGCCCGAAGCGCTGCGCGCCGCCGCCGCGCCCCTGTAGCGACCGCACCGACGCCCACCCCGTACCGACGACGATAGTCGGCGGGCGTCAGACCGGTGAGACGCGCGAACACCTTTCGAAAAGCGACCGGATCGGTGTAGCCGCTCTCGGCGGCGATCGAGACCACCGCTCGCCGCGTGCCCTCGAGAGCGCGCTTGGCGGCCTCGATGCGCACGCGCTGCAGGTACGCGCGCGGCGAGCTACCGGTCGCGCGCGTGAAGCGCCGCACGAACGTGCGCCGGCTCATCGCGACCTTCGCCGACAGCTCGCCCACCGACGAGCCCGCCGCGAGGGCGGATTCCATCAGGCCCTGCGCGCGCAGGATCTCGGCGTCGGCGTGGCCCTTCTGGCCGTCCAGGATCGCGTACGCGGTCTGCGGCGGCTTGTTCACATCGACCAGGAACACCTTCGAGGCGAGGCGCGCGACGTCGGCGCCGAGCCAGCGCTCGATCAGGTGCAGGGCCAGGTTCAAAAACGACATGGCACCGCCCGCGGTGCAAACGCGTCCCTCATCGACGACGGTCGCCTCGGGGCGGACGCGCACGCGCGGATAGCGCTGGCGCAGAAGATCCTGGAACGCCCAGTGGGTCGTCGCATCGCGCCCATCGAGCAGGCCGGCCTCGCCGAGCAGAAACGCGCCGGTGCACGCGCTGGCGACCTCGGCACCGCCGTCGTGCATGCGCCGGATCCAGGCGACCACCTCGCGGTTCTGCGCCAGGCGCTCGGCAAGGTCGGGCTCCAGCGACGGCACCAGCACGACATCGGAGCGGCGAACGCTCCGGGTCGTCGTGTCGCAGTGCACGCGAATCCCCTCGGAACCGACGACGACCGGTGCGGATCCGCAGGCGACCAACCGCACCTCCAGCCGCGGGCGCGCGCGCGCCGACGGGATCGTGGCCGACAGTTGCACCGCTTTGCGCAGAAGGTCGGCGAAGCCAATGGACACGAGCGCGCTCGAGTCACGAAGCGCGAGCACCGCGACACGGATCACGCGAGACCCCGCGGCGGCGCGCACCGGCCTGGCGCGAGATGACCGCCCGCGCAGTGAAACCGGACGTCGAGTGGCCATGGACCAACAACCGTACACGGCCCCCGGCGCCACGCGCGCAAAAAAGTGACGGCGACGACAGCTCAGGCCAGCGAAACGCCGCTACGGACGAGTAATTCCCGTAGATCGAGGATCACCGGGTTGATCTCCTGGTTCCAGTCAGCCTGCTGAGCGTCGTACGCGCGCTGCTCGGCCTCGACCGCGCGCTGGTCCTCGGTGAAGACCGACTCGGTGAACCGGCGGATGAACGGCCAGAAGAGGTGGATGATGCCGGGAATGCGCGGCTTCTCGATCATCAGCACGCCGACGCTGACGTGGGTTCGCTGCGCGCGGTCCCAGGGCACATAGGCGGCCCACAGGTGGAAGGCGGGCTCGGCGTTGCCGGCGCGGCAGAGCGTGAGCGTCTGGTACGGGTACTCGGTCCGGATCGTCATCAGATCCGCGTCGTCGGCCGCGCCAGCGCCGGGGCGCGCGCCGGCAAGCATGAGGTTGGCGCCGCGGTCGCGCCGGCCGCCGCCGCTGCGAAAGCGATAGCGCGCCTCGACCCAGTCGGGCCCACGCCGGTGATCGACCAGCTGAGGCTTGAGGCGTGCCGAGGATCCCGCGGTGCAGGAACTGATGGTGCATGTCCATCAGGTTCTCGTGCATGAACGAGTAGTGGCAGTCGACCTTGCGCCAGAAGTGCATGGCGCGCCGTCGCGGCGAATGGAACGCCGGCAACTCTGGGAGCGGCACCCTCGCCGCCTGGCGCTGGTCGCCCGGGAAAACGAACACGTAACCGTAGGCTTCGCTGGCAGGCGTAGCTCTTGACCCCGCGCGGCCGGCAGGCGCCGCGCGGCAGGTACGGCACGGCGGCGCAACCGTCGGCGCCATAGCTCCAGGCGTGGTACGCGCAGCGCAGGCGATTGCCGGTCACCACGCCCTGGTGCAGCGGGTACTGCCGGTGGGCGCAGCGATCGTCGAGCGCGAAGACGCGGCCGTCCTCACCGCGCGCGATGACGATCGGCTCGCCGCCGAACAGTGCCAGCCGCGTCTGCCCGCGCGGCAGATCGGTCGAGCGCGCCAGCGGATACCAGAAGTCCGGGTGAAGCCCCACGCGCCTCAGATCCGGAGCGTTCACGCGTGCGGCTTCCAACTCCATACCGTCCTCCCCGTCGCCGTGAGCCTCTGGAATCGAGCGTGTGTATCGCTCCCGCCCCTGTCGAGATCCGGCCTTGGCGGTAGGGCCGGGACCTCAGTGCGCCGCGCGCCGCGCCGGAGCCGCGAGCTTCTGCGTGAACAGCTCGATGAGCGGCGTGTTCGCGCGCGCGGCGTCGGGGAGCGCGCCGCCGCCGCGGTAAATGCCGAACGCGTCCTCGTGGTAGGCGTGGTAGGTGAACGACAGGCCGCGCGCATCGAGAAGCTCGAGCATGTCGCCGACCCAGCGCAGGCCGCCGCGGTCGTTGTCGAACGCGAAGCGGATCGCGCCCCACTCGCCGAGGAACAGCGGCACGTCGTGCTTGCGCCCCCAATCGACGTAGGCGTCCAGCTCTTGCGCGACGAAGGCCTTGTCGCTGGCCTGCACCGGCGCGCGCGCCGAGAAGAAGTCGAGGCGGATGCGGCAGCTCGCCTCGGGCGGGATCTTCTCGCCGCGCATCCAGCCGGAGAGCCGATAGGTGGCGCCGGGCCGGGTTCGAAAGCGCAGCACGTCGGAGCCGAGGTTCGCGTCGCCGCGCGTCCCGGCGGCGACGATCGACGCGCTGTCGCCGTGTCCGCTGTGGCCCGGCACCGCGCCGCCGCTGCCGTTGGCGGTCCAGAAGAACCACCCGCGCGTCGAGGTCAGGTTGCGCTTCCAGATCACCCGCTTGACCGCGCCCGTCGCGTCGAGCTCCTCCAGCGTCAGGTCGTCGAAGTAGACGGTGCCCGAGTTGTTCTTCACCTCGAGCACCGGCTTGCCGACGACGATGGCCGGATCCTCGACGTGAAACGGCGCGCCCTGGTAGTACGTCCACGGCGAGTCGCCCGGCGGCAGCTTGGGTGAATCGTCGGTGGCGGCGCGCCGGTCGAGCAGGAACCACTCGATCTCGGCGCGGTCGTCGGGGTAGCGCACGTCCTCGGCGGTGAAGCTGACCCACGACGCGCTCTGGTGGGTGAAGTGGAACGGCTTGTAGAAGTGAAACTCGTAGACCACGTTCGGGTCGGCGATGGTGAAGAAGTTGCGGTCGGCGTCCTCGGCCCAGTCGCCGCCGACGGCGTTGACGCGCTCGACGAACAGCATGTGATCGGGATCGACGGTGCGGATCGCGGCGGCGATGCGGCCCGCGAGGTCGCTCCACTGGCTCTTGGACTTGGGTCACCACCGGCTCGTTCAGCAGGTCGTAGCCGGCGACGGTCGGCTCGTTCCGGCAGTGGCGCGCGATCTCGGTCCACAGGCGCACGAAGCGCTCTTGCAGGTCGGCGCGCGTCCACAGCGCCTTGCCGGCGCCCAGCGACTGGAAGCCGCCCGGCGGCACGTGCATGTTGAGCACCAGATAGACCCCGTGCTTCTTGGCCCAGGCGATGTTGTCGGCCAGCCATTGCCAGCCGTCGTCGAGGTACTTGCCGGGCGCGGCGTCCGACTCGAACGTTCGGTAGTTCATGTAGAAGCGAACCGCGTTCATGCCCATCGCGGCGACGCGCTGGTAGTCGGTCTCGTCGTGGTGGCGGCGCGGCAGGCGCACGTTGCCCCAGACCTCGTTGCCGAAGGAGACGCCGCGCAGAGCGACGGCGTGGCCGCCGCCGTCGACGATCTTCGTGCCGCGCACGCGCAGGAACGCCGGCGGCGCGGGCGCGGCCGCGGCCGCGAGCGACGCGCGGAGGAGCAGCACCGCGCACAAAACCCCAAGTTGCCGGAATCGAGCGGACCGCATGGTTGTCACCCTACTCTTCTTTCGATCACGCGCCGCGGCCTGTGGCGCGGCTGAGCTCGTCCGCGAGGACTGCGACCAGGTCCGCCGCGGGCAGCGCCCGGGCGAGCGGCGCGCCCTGCCCCGCCCAGTGCGCGCCGAAGCGAAGATCTCCGTCGGCGCGCGCGGCCGCGGCCAGCGCCTTGCCGGCGGCATACGAGAGCGGGTAGTCGGGCGCGCCCGCTTCGTCGATGGTCCGCGCGAGCTCGGTGAATCCGTTGGCGAGACAGCGCGCGGGCCGGCCCGAGATCACGCGCGTCATCTCGGTGTGCGCTCCCGCCGCGCTGAACAGGCGCGCGCGATAGGCCGCGTCGGCGCTGGATTCGGGACAACCGATGAACGCCGTCCCGAGCTGCGCGCCCGCGGCGCCGAGCGCGAGACACGCGGCGATCCCCGCGCCGTCCATGATGCCGCCCGCGGCGATCACCGGCACGCGGCAGCGCGATGCCAGGAGCCGCGTGAGCGCGACCGTGCCCAGGCGGCCGTCGGGCGCATCGGCGTCAAAGATGCCGCGGTGACCGCCCGCCTCGTAGCCCTGGGCGACAACGCCGGAGATGCCGGCCTGCTCAAGCGCCTGCGCCTCGTCCAGGTTCGTCGCGCTCCCCAGCAGCACGATCCCCGCCGCGCGCAACGACTCCATCGCGTCGGGCGACGGAATACCGAAGTGAAAGCTGACCACCGGTGGCCGCTCCTCGAGCAGCATCGCCCGCATCGGCTCGTCGTCGACGAACGTGCGATAGACCTCGGTGAGGTGGTCGGGCGGCTGGGCGTCGAACGAATGAAAGGTCGGCGCCAGAGCCGCCAGCCAGCGGAGCTCGCGATCGGGATCGCGCCGCGGCCGCCGGTGACAGAAGAGGTTCAGATTGAAGGGTGCGGGAGTTCCCGCTTTGAACGGCCGATCGGTCCGCGCGCGGGTCTCGCGGATCATCGCCCGCGCCTGCGCGACATCGGCGGTCCCGACGGCGATCGAGCCGAGCGCGCCCGCGCCCGACACCGCGGCGGCCAGCACCGGATTCGAAACGCCTGCCATCGGCGCCTGGATCAGCGGAAAGCGAATACCAAGGAGCTCGAGGAGGCTGGACACGGCATTGAGCGTAGCAACCGGGCTCCGCCGGCGTCCAGGTCAGGACCCGGAACGCGTGGGCGGCCCCCTTCCTCCCGCACGTCGTCAGGTCCTCATCGGAACCCTCAAAGGGTCCCTGCTCAGATGTCGAACGATCCGCCGACGACGCGACCGGCGCGCACCTCGAATTGAACGCCCGAACCACCCAGCGCGCCGACGTTATGGCAATTACCACACGCGCTCTCATTGAAGACCGGCCCAACGCCGTCGGCAACCGTTTCCACCTCGGCAAATGTGTCAGCGTTGGCGTCGAACGCCACGGCGTCCGAGCCCGGCAACGGATCACCCAGCAACGCCGACGATCTCATCGCCAGGACGTCGTGCTCCGTCGACTGACCGCAAGCGACGACGGTGCTCATCACCCCCGCCGCCATCAGCCAAGAACCCATACCCCATCAACTGTCACTGGGATTCGTTGCGTATCGTCCAACGCTCCCCTCACCGGACTACCTCATTTCTTTGGCACCGCGATCCCGCTTACGAGCACGCTCGTTCTGAACGGACCAACGGCGTCAGCTGACGTGCAGGTCGGCGCTCAGGCGATCCCGAAGTGGTACGAGATCACGGCGTGATCTCCGAGCGCACGACTAACTCTCGAGCACGACCAGATCGATCGCGGCCAGCCGCGCGGCATCGGCGGTGAGATCGATCGCGGCGATCTTCTCGCCGGCGATCGTGAAGACCAGCACGACGCGCGGCTTCCCCTTGGGAGCCCAGACCGCGCCGACGACACCGTCGATCAGTGCCAGGCGCGCCCCCTGCGCGCGGCCCGAAGCGCCTCGGGCGACAGCCTCGGCGCCGACGACGCCGTTCGCGGCGCCCATTTTCATCGCGGCGGCATCGGAGCGCAGCACGACGGCCGGATCGAGCATCGAGAGCAGCGCCTCGAAGTTGCCGGCGCGCGAGGCGGCGAGGAACGCGGCTACGATCTCGCGCTGGCGCGCGCGGGCTGCATCGGGCGCGGCGTCGGTCCCCTGCACGCGCCGGCGAGCGCGACTGGCCAGCTGGCGGGCCGCTGCCGGCGATTTGCCGACGATGCCGGCGATCTCGTCGAACGAGACCGCGAACAGATCGTGCAGCACGAAGGCGATCCGCTCCGACGGCGCCAACGTCTCGAGCACGATCAGCAGCGCCGGCCCGAGCGAGTCAGCGAGTTGCATCTCCTGATCGGCAGCGTTCGGGTCGGCGCCCGCGGCGGCCTCGAGGGCGTCGTCGCTTTCGAGCGGATCCTCGCGGCGCAGCTTGCGCGAGCGAAGCACGTCCAAGCAGACGCGCGCGACCACCGTTGTGAGCCAGGCACCGAGGTTTTCGACTTCGGCGCCATCGGAGCGGCTGAGCCGCAGCCAAGCTTCCTGGATCGTGTCCTCGGCCTCGCT
The DNA here is from genome assembly GCA_963711305.1 of uncultured Pseudomonadota bacterium. Lineage (GTDB taxonomy): Bacteria > Myxococcota_A > Polyangia > Fen-1088 > Fen-1088 > DASRQZ01. The sequence goes on along the minus strand of CAVQDT010000004.1, from coordinate 103,200 downwards.
CTGCGAGCCGAGCATGCGGTAGGCGACCGCGCGCAGGCGGACTCGGTTTTCCTCGAATCGCGACGCCAGGTCCTTCGGCTCAGCCGTTGTCTTCATGACTTCTTTCCTGTTCTTCGTCGTCTCTGTCTCGCCGTCAACCGGTTGACGAGCGGCGCCCAAGGCTATGTGACGACGTGTGACCGAAAATGTTTCGCAAGCGCGCATGCGAAGCCAATTGCGACAACCAAAAGCGACAACACCATACAAGCTGCGCGTCAAATATCCGTCGGAGCGACTTGCGTTTCTGACGCACAAGCGTCTATGCTGCTGACGGTTTTGCAAGTGGTGTGGGTCGCTGTCAGGGGGAGCGACACCACCGGTGCGGTTGGTGCGAGGAGAGGCATCGATGAGGAACGGCGCGACCCCGACGAACGGAGCTGTGCGACCCGCGGTTGGTCGCGCAGACCGGAGCGTGAGCCCGTCGCGCACGCCGACCGGCATCCCTGGCTTCGATCAGTTGCTCGACGGCGGGCTTCCTCGCGAGCGCGTCACCCTCCTCATCGGTGGCCCGGGCTGTGGCAAGACGCTGTTCGCGCTGCAGACGCTGGTCAACGGCGCGCGCACCCATCACGAGCCGGCGATCTTCGTGGCCTTCGAGGAGCAAGCCGATCAGCTATGCGCCGATACGTCGTCGCTGGGATGGGACCTGCCGGCGCTGCGCGACCGGCAGCTCTTCTTCCTGGACGCGCGCCTCCCCGAATCGGTGATCCTCGGCGGTGAGCTCGATCTGGTCGGTCTGCTGGCGGCGCTCGATGCCAAGGTGCAGGCCACCGGCGCGAAGCGCATCGTCTTCGACGGGATCGACATGCTGCTCGGCGTCCTCGACAACCCGGTGGCGGAGCGGCGCGAGATCTACCGACTGGCCGACTGGATCCGCCGCCGCCGGCTCTCGGGCATCGTCACGTGCAAGACCGAAGGCGCCGAGCAGATGCCCCGCCAGCATGACGCGCACCTCGCGTACCTGGCGGACTGCGTGGTCACGCTCCAGCAAGAGCTGCAGGCCTCGATGCTGGTGCGCCGGCTCCGCATCGTCAAATGCCGCGGCGCCGCCCACTCGAGCAGCGATATCCCTTTCGCCATCACGCAAGCGGGATTGCAGGCAGCGACCTATCCGCGCCCGGAGAACACAGCGCCGGCGTCGAGCGTCCGCGTCTCCACCGGCGTCCCGCGCCTCGACACCATGCTCGACGGCGGGTACTTTCGCGGCTCGTCGATCCTCATCTCGGGATCGCCGGGCACCGCAAAATCGACGATGGGGGCGGCATTCGCGGAGAGCGCGGTCCGGCGTGGTGACCGGACCCTGTACGTCACCTTCGACGAGCACCCCGACGAGATCGTTCGCAACATGGCCTCGGTCGGCATGGACCTCGGGCCCTTCATCCGCTCGGGCCAACTGACAATCGTCGGCCATCGGCGCGAAGAGCGCGCGCGACGCAACGGCACCACGGAGGGACGGCAGTGAGCCGCAAGGTGAAGCTACGTCTCTACGTGACCGGCTCGGCGCCGAACTCGATCGCCGCGCTCGCGAACATGACGGCGGTGCGTGCGGCGCTCGACGACCACGAGCTGGAGATCGTCGACGTCCTCGAGCGGCCCGAGCGCGCGCTGGCCGACGACGTGCTGGTGACGCCGACGCTGCTCAAGCTCGCGCCGCGCCCGTCCTGCCGGATCGTGGGCAATCTCAGCAACACCCACCAGGTCCTGAGCAGCCTGGGCATCGTGGACGGGGCGGCATGAACCGCGTCGTGCGGATCAAGCAGCGCCAGCTGGAAGAGGCGCGCGCCACCGTGGAGGCACTGGTGTCGGGCCAGGTCGACCCGGTGGCCGGTCCGACGAGCTCCCTCCTGCTCGCGGCGGCGAGCGCGCTGCGCGCTGCCGAGGAGCGCTACCGCGTGCTGCTCGACTCCGCGCCCGACGCGATGGTCGTTTTCAACGATCGGGGCGAAATCCAGATGCTCAACATCCGGACCAAGGAGCTGTTCGGCTACGCCACCGAGGACCTGATCGGCCACTCGATCGAGACGCTGTTTTCCGAGCGCGTGCTGCGCGAGCGCGCCGCGCACGGAATGGCCCGCTTTCAGACCCCGCGCCCGATGCAGCTGGGCGCGGGCGAACGCATTCACTGCCGGCGCGCCGACGGCAGCGAGTTTCCAGCAGAGATCTGCCTCAATCCGGCGCAGACCAACGACGGCGTTCACATCATCGCCGCGATCCGCGACATCGGCGCGCGCGTCGAGATCGAGGACGCCCTGCGCGAGAGCGAGGCGCGCCTGGCCAGCACGCTGAACAGCATCGGCGAGGGCGTGCTCGCCACCGATCTCCACGGCGTGGTCACGCGCATCAACCCGGCGGCCGAGCTGGTGACCGGGTTCTCGCGCGACGAGGCGATCGGCCGGCACGTCGACGACATCTACCGCGTGCTATCGGAGAAGACGCGGCAACCGGTCTCGACGCCGATCCAGGCGCTGGCCAACGGCGGCGTCATCGTGGCTCCCCACGCGCGCCTCACGACCCGCGACCATCGCGAGCGCGTGATCTCGCAGAGCGCGGCGCCCATCCGCAAGCCGTCCGGCGAGGTCGTCGGCGTCGTGCTCGCATTCCGCGACGTGACCGCGCAGCGCGAGATGCAGGAGCAGCTGCACATCTCCGAGCGCATGGTTTCTCTGGGAACGCTGGCCGCGGGCATCGCGCACGAGATCAACAACCCGCTCGCGGCGCTGATCGGGAACCTGGACGTGCTGATGGAGGATCTGAAGCGCCCGCCCGGCGAGCAGTTCCCGGCGCCCGGCTTCGTCGACGAGGTCTTGCGCGACGTGCGCGAGGCGGCCGAGCAGGTGCGCCTGATCGTCAAGGACCTGAAGGTCTTCTCGCGCAGCGACGAGGACAGCCGCGGGCCGGTCGACGTGCAGCGCCTGCTCGAGTCGTCATTGCGCCTGGCCTGGAACGAGGTACGCCACCGCGCGCGCCTGGTCAAGGAGTGGCAGGTGGTGCCGCCGGTGATCGCCAACGAGGCGCGGCTCGGCGAGGTGTTCGTCAACCTGATCGTCAACGCGGCGCAGGCGATCCCCGAGGGCCACGCCGATCGGAACGAGATCCGGCTGGTCACGACCGTGGACGAGCAGGCCGGGTCGCCGTCGAGGTGCGCGACACCGGCGTGGGGATCCCGGCCGAGATCCGGGCGCGCATCTTCGATCCGTTCTTCACCACCAAGCCGGTCGGCGTCGGCACCGGCCTCGGACTGGCGATCTGCCACCGCATCATCACCGAGCTCGGCGGCGACATCACCGTCGCCAGCGTTGCCGGCCAGGGGACCACGTTCCGCGTGACGTTGCCGGTCGCCCAGCCCGATCTCACGGCGCACGATGCCGACCCCGTCGGACGCGACAACGCGCGGCGCCGGGGCACGGTGATGGTCATCGACGACGACGTGCTGATACGCAGCTTCGTGCGCCGCGCACTGTCCACCTCGCACGAAGTGACCGTCGAGGACTGCGGTGAGGACTGCCTCACGCGCGTCCGGCGCGGCGAGCGCTTCGATCTGATCCTGTGCGACGTGATGATGCCGGAGATGACCGGGCTCGAGCTCTACGATCTCGATCTCCGCGTTCGCGCCCGAGCAGGCCAAGCGAATCGTCTTCATCACCGGCGGCGCCTTCACCGGCGCGATGCAGCGGGTACTGGAGGCGACCGGCAATCCGCGCCTGGACAAACCGTTCCACGCCGATCGCCTGCGCGAGCTGGTCGACGACATGCTCGAGGGTCCGGCGAGCGCGGTCGACGGGCTGACCGGGGCTGCCATCGAGGACCACCCCGCCGCCGCGGTGCCCAGCTCGCCCGGCACGCGCACGAGCGCGCGCCGGGGATCGCTGAGCCCCGCGGCCAACCCCAGGCGGCGGGATCGATCGATGCGGCACTAACCCCGCGGGGAGGATTCAATAGCAAATAGCAAACTGCGTGCCGGCGTACAGATTCGCCGGCACGCAGTCGATGAGGAGGGAGCGTTCGAACGAAGCGGGCCTGCTATTGGCAGGCGGGCAACGTGACGGTCGAGCCGTCGCGCATCGCCGCGCCGCACGTCGCTCCGAACGTCCAGATGTGCTGGCCGGGCTGAGCGCCGCCGACGCGGGTGATGGTGAGCGTGCCCGCCGTCGGACGGCAGCAGCTCGTGCTGCGCTGAACCCCCGCGCCGACCAGGGTCGCGGTGGCGCCCGAGGTCATGTTGTCCTGAACGTTCACCGTGCCGTCGGTGGTGTACGTTTGATTGGCGGTCGAGAACGTCAGCGTGCGCATGCCGCTCTGATTGAAGTCGGCGAGCTTCGTCCCCGCGGCGTCGAAGAACTGCACCTGGCCGCTTCCGTTGAAGCTGGTCGAGACCGCGTTCTGGCCGAACGGGTAGGTGGCGGTGCCGGTGTCGCTCTGGTTCGGGATCGTGATGCGCGCGCCGCCGGGGCTGGTGTACACGAGGTTGGTCGCCGTCGTGGTGTAGCTGAGGCTGATCATCGTGTCGGACGCGCAGACCGCCGTCGAGGCCGTCTTCGTCGCCTGCACGTCGAACGTGCCGTCGAGCTTGCCGCCGCCCGAGAGCTGGCAGCCGTTGAAGACCACCGTGATGCCGTTCTTGACCGTCGCCACTGCCGTGCCGGAGCACGCCGGCGGGGCCGTCTTGGGCGTCACCGTCACCTGCCCGGGGCACACCGACTCGCCGCGAATCAACGAGCGCAACGTGCTACCGAGCGTGGGCCGGCCGGAGTTATCGATCACTGTCGCCGCGCCCGCTCCCGCCGCCGGGCCGTTAGACGCGTAGTAGCCGGCGTAGTCCCAGCTATCCGCGGCGTAGTAGCCGGTGTACGCGAGATCCGTGGGGTAGTAGTAGCTATAAAGATACGGATCGTCGTACGTGTACGCCGTGGTCCCGGTCGTCGTGTTGGCGTCGCAGCCCCAGAAACCGGCCGACAGAGCGCCGACCAGCGCCAGTGCAGGCACGAACCGCGTTCCCAAATGTCGCAGGCGATCTCGATGCGTTTTGATCATGGCCACACCTTTCACCTGCCAAGGTAGTGGACGATCGCGACGCGCCAACCGATGGCGCTTTTGCGATTCATTGTTCGCTGCGCGAAACCGGGGGTCGACCGGACCCGCCCGGTCAGGGGCAGCGTGTGCCGTCGAACAATGACCGCCAGGGCGGGTTCACACCACGTTCAGGGCGAACAACTGGTGGCCCCAGGCCGGCATGTCGAGATAGAGCCCCTTGCCGGCGAGGTCGTCGCCACGCCGTTGATACGAAGGACCGCCGAGCAGATCGGCGAGTCGAATCTCGCGGCCCGCGAGGCCAGGCGATTCCGATGGGGACGTAACATTGCCCCTGGTTGGGGGCGTAGTTGACCGCCATCAGCAATCGCTGGTCGCCGAGCTGCCAGGACGCGACGACGAACTGCGCGGCTGTCGGGTTGCCGTCCCACGCCGGCCGGCAATTCCACAGGTGCCACTCGCCGTCGCGCGCCTCGGGACGGCGCATGGCCTGGAACAGCCGCTCGTAGAACCCGCGCAGGTCGAGGTCGGGCGCTTCGGCAGGACGCCGGCCGACGTGCATCGACACGTGGACCTTGCGACCATCGGTCTGTCCGTCGTGGACCAGCCGCATCCCGCGCGCCATGAGCGCGATCGTCGCCGCCGCTCGATGCATCGGCGGCGAGAACGTCGCGGCGGCGCGCGGCTCGTCGTGGTTCTCGATGAAGCGCAGCGACCGCTCCTGGAAGCCGGGATCGGCCATCAGATGCTCGCGCACCGGCGTCGCCGCGCCCTCGACCAGGCGGTCGTAGAGACGCTTGTCGTACGTATAGTCGAAGCCCGCCTGCTGCAGCTCCCACTCCATGTCCCAGTACACCTCGGCCGCGAACGTGAAGCCGGGGTGGCGGCGCTTGATCGCGGCGATGGCCTCGGGCCAGAACGGGTTGTCCTTGGGCGGCGAGCCGTCGGCCGGGCGCGAGCGGTCGCCCCAGGTCCGCTGGATGATCGCCGGCTGCAACAGCATCGCCATGTCGCAACGGACGCCGTCGCAGCGGTCGGCGATCGCGCCGAGCTCCGCGATGCGCGCCTCGCGAAACCCCGCGTGCCGGTAGTTGAGCTGGAACGTGTCGGCCCACCCGTCGAAATAGGGATCGCGCCCAAAGGCTATGATCACGCTGCGCCCGCCGACATTGAGGCGCGCGTAGTTTTGCGGCGATCGCGCCAGGTCGTCCTCGGTGCCGTGAATGAAGTACTCCGGGTGCGTGGTGACCCACGGGTGATCGGGCGCGGTGTGGTTGGGCACGAAGTCCAGCATCAGGTGCAGGTTGCGGCTCGCCAGACGCTCGCGCAGCCGCGCCAGCGCCGGATCGCCGCCGAAGTCGTGGTGAACCGTGTAGGCGGCGATGGCGAACGGCGATCCGGTTATGTCCTCGTCGCGCAGGTCGGGCAGCACGCGCCGGCACTCCTCGACCATCTTGATGTTGGCGCGCGAGACGGCGCGGCCCGCGGGGCCGGTCTGCCAGACCCCGAGGAACCAGACCCAGCTGAAGCCGCGGTCCGCGATCTCGTCGAGCATGCCGTCGTCGACGTCGTCGAGCGTCGCCCGCCGCCCGAGCGTGACGCCGCGCTCGTGCAACGTCACCCGCGTGTTGATCTGGTACAGCGCGGGATTGGCGGGCAGCCTCACGGCTGCGCTCCCGGCGCGTCGATGATCCGCTGCTGGTCGCGCTTGAGGTCGGCCAGGCTCGCGCCCGGCGTGAGCAGCATCTCGGGACGGATGCGCGCGAAGAACGCCATCAGCGCCGGGACGATAGCCGTCCAGCCCGTTTGATGGCTCGCGCCCAGCCCGGCGCCGTTGTCGCCGTGGAAGTATTCGTAGAACAGGATGTGGTTCTTCCAGTGCGGGTCGTCGGTGAACTTGCGCGTGCCGCCGAAGACCGGGCGGCGGCCCTCGTGGTTGAGCAGGAACAGGCTGGCCATGCGGTTCGAGAGCTCCTCGGCGACCTGGTACAGCGTCATGTATTGACCCGAACCGGTGGGGCACTCGACGCGGAACTCGTCGCCGTAGAAAGTGTACATCTGGATCAGCGCGCGGATGATGAGCGCGTTGATCGGCGCCCAGATCGGCCCGCGCCAGTTGGAGTTGCCGCCGAACATCCCGGTGTCGGACTCGGCGGGCAGATAGCCGACGCGGTACTCGCTGCCGCCGGCGTTGAACACATACGGGTGTTCCAGGTGATAGCGCGACAGCGAACGGATGCCGTGGTCGCCGAGGAACTCGTTGGGATCGAGCATGCGCGCCAGCACGCGCCGCAGCTTCTCATCGGTCAGCAGCGACAGCATCCGGCGGCCGGCGACCCCGGTGCGCGGCGGGTTGAGGTTGGCCATCAGGTCGGGCCGGTTGTTCTGGTACCACAACGCGCGCTCGACGAAGCGCGGCAGCTTCGTCAGCACCTCCGGGCGATAGACCGAGACCGCGCACAGCGGCAGCAGCCCGACGATCGAGCGCACCTTGAGCCGCGTGGTGAACTGGCCGGGCACGCGCAGCACGTCGTAGTAGAAGCCGTCCTCGTCGTCCCACAGCGAATCGGCGCCGATCCGATTGGTGGCGGCACGCGATCGCCACCACGTGCTGGTAGAACTTGATCGCCAGCTCTTCGTAGGTCGGGTCGACCAGCGCCAGCTCCAGCGCCATGTCGAGCATGTTCTGCGCGTAGAACGCCATCCACGACGTGCCGTCGGCTTGCTCGAGATAGCCGCCGGTCGGCAGCGGCGCGCTGCGATCGAAGACGCCGATGTTGTCGAGGCCGAGGAAGCCGCCTTCGAACAGGTTGCGGCCGTCGCGATCCTTGCGATTGATCCACCAGGTGAAGTTCGACACCAGCATGTTGAACGTGCGCTTCAGGAACGGCAGCGCGCCGCTCGCCGAGGATGTCGCGATTGAGCCGGTAGTTGAAGATCGTCGCCCAGGCGTGGACCGGCGGATTGACGTCGTCGAAGTTCCACTCGTAGGCCGGCAGTTGACCGTTCGGGTGCTGATACCGGTCGAGCAACATCAGGCCCAGCTGTTGCTCGGCCAGATCGGGATCGACCCCGGCGAGCGCGACCGAATGGAACGCCAGATCCCAGGCCGCGAACCAGGGATACTCCCACTTGTCCGGCATCGAGATCACGTCGGCGCTGTACATGTGGAACCAGTGCTGATTCCGCGTCTCGCCCGTCGGAGTCGCGCTGCACGCCGCGCTGATGCAGCCACTGCTCGACGTCGTAGACGTAGGCCTGCTTGGTCCAGAGCAGGCCGGCCGCGCCCTGGCGAACCACCTGGGCGGCGTCGGGGCTCAGCGACGGCGGCGTCCGCTCGGCGTAGAACTCGTCGGCGTCGCGCAGGCGCTCGGCGAAGATACCGTCGAAGCCGGCCATCGGTTCGTCGAAGTTCTCCGGCGCGCGCGTGGTCAGGCGCAGGCGCATGGTCACGGTCTGGCCGGGCGCGACGTTGAACAGCGTGTGCGCCGCCGACTTGGTTCCCTTCTTGGCCGGATTGACGGCGTCGCGGCGCCCCTGCACCACGTAGTCGTTGATGCCGTCCTTCTGGTAGGGCGTCGGATTGGACTGCCCCCACAATCGATAGCGGTTGGTCTCGTTGTCGGCGAAGAGCAATTCACCCGCGCCCTCACAGTAGAGAAAGCGCTGGCCCAGCTGCGGGTGCCGAGCGGCGATCACCGCGCAGCGCGGGTGGTGCAGCGCCTCGAGCTCGGGGCGCGGCGCGCGCTCGTCGATGCACCAGGTGTTGCGGAACCAGAGATGGGGCAGAAGGTGCAGCGGCGCCGCATCCGGACCGCGATTGACCGCGCTCACCCGGATCAGGATGTCCTCGGGATCGACCTTGGCGTACTCGACGAAGACGTCGAAGTAGCGGTTCTCGTCGAAGATGCCGGTGTCGAGCAGCTCGAATTCGAAGTCGTTGCGCGTGCGCCGGCGGTTCTCCGCGACCAGCGGGTAGTACGGGAACTCCGCCTGCGGGTACTTGTACAGCATCTTCGCGTACGAGTGCGTCGGCGTGCTGTCGAGATAGAAGTAGTACTCCTTGACGTCCTCGCCGTGGTTGCCCTCGCTGTTGGTGAGCCCGAACATCCGTTCCTTCAGGATCGGGTCCTTGCCGTTCCACATCGCCACCGAGAAGCAGAGCAGCATGTTCTCGTCGCAGAAGCCGGCGATGCCGTCCTCGCCGCTCTGGTACGCGCGCGAGCGCGACTGATCGTGCGTCAGATCGTTCCATGCTTCGATCTGCCGATTGGTGTTCTCGCGAACGCTGCCCCACTGGCGTTCGCTGAGGTACGGGCCCCACTTCCTCCAGGCGATCCCCTGATGGCGCGCTTCCTCGAGCCGGTGGCCTTCTCGCGTCGGTTTGGACATGCGCGGAAGGTAAATCGCATCTTCCGAGCCGTCAGATCCGGACGGATCCGCAAAGCCTCAGTGCGAATTCAGCCCCGCGAGCGCGCCGCGAGCGCCTCGGGAGTTGGGCAGTCGGCGTTGCTGCCGACGTCAACTCCAGGTGGCGGCGAGAGGACCGTAACCAACACCATGTGCGCAAAGTGGGGCACTACCAGCGTCTCGCCAGGAGTTGCAGCACAATGGGGCTCGCCTCCGTCGGGTTCCGATAGAATCGCACCGATGTCGAAACCGATCGCCCGTGCGCTCCTCTACGCCGTGGTGCTGCTCGCGGCAGCGGCGGGGCCGGCGCGCGCGGCGCGCGGCGCGGGAAAAAAGCCCGGCTGCCAGGTCGACCGGCTGACCTCGGGCGAAGGGCTGCGCGTCAGCGTCAGCACCGACGGTCGGGTGCTCTCGCTCGCGCCGCTCGACGAGCCACCGCAGGACCTGCGCGTCTACCCCGCCGGGCCCGACGCCGTGCTGGTCGCCTACGCGGGAGGCGGCGAGCACGGCCCCTACGGCAGCAGCACGCTCTGGCGGATTCCCTGCGCGGCGGGCGGCGCCGAGGCGGTGGCCCACATCGGGGGCGCCGACTTCGGCCACGCGGCGCTGTCGCGCGATCGACGGACGCTGTTCTTCACCGGTGAAGATGGGATCTTCGCGCTCGACCTCGCGAGCTTCCAGGCGCGGCGGCTGACGCAGGCCAAGCGCGACACCTGCGCGCGGAACCACGTTGCCGCGCGCGACGTCGTGGGTGCGTTCGCCGACGCGCGCTCGCTCTCGTACGAGACCGGCTGCGCCTTCGAGCACGAGTGGAACGCGGTGCCAATGCTGCTCCACAACCCGGGCACGGCGAAGATGACGTCGCAGGCGGTGCCGCGCCCGCCGCCGTCGTCGTTCGCGCTCGGCCCCGACGGGCAGATCTGGCTGGCCGACGGGAACTGCGCCGAGCCGGCGACGTTCGGGCGCGTCGTCGTGTCGTCGGACCACGGTGAGCGCTGGCGCCGTGTCGCGGTGAAGACGCTGTCCTCGCAACCGGTACGGCAGGTGATCCTCGATCGCTCGCACGCGGGAACGGCGCTGATCTTCACGACCAGCTGCGGATCCGCCGCGCATCCCGAGCCGGGCTGGATCTACCTGACCGACAACGGCGGCAAGACCTTCCGTCCGATCACCGTACCGCCGGGCATCCCCGGCGAGAACGGCCGCCCTGCCGACGAGCAGGATCCGATCCAGGCCGTCGCTGCACCCGACGGGATGCTCAACCACCTGGTGCTCTACGGCCGGAGCACGGAAGCTCCACCCGGCCAGACCGCGCGCTGGGAGTCGCGCGACGGCGGCCGCACCTGGCAGCCCCTGGCGCCGGTGGCAGCGGCGCCCAAGCCGACCGTGCCGATGGCGACCATCGGCGGCGCCGAGCTGGCGATCCGCAAGGACGGGCTCTATCGCACGCGGCGGGGCGAGGCTCCGGTGCGCGTGTATCCGTAGGCTGTTCGGATAAGAAGAGCGCCAGGACGCCAGGGTCCGGACTCTCAGTTGGTCCGGACCTGGCGTTCCTTGCGTCCTGCTAGTTCTTGGTGATCGTGACCGTGGCGTTGGCGTTACTGCTCATCGAGGTCGAGTCGAAGGTCGCGTCGATGTCGATACCGTTGACTTTGATCGTGCCGGACGCGACGGCTGCGCGACTGGAGCTGCCCTGGCTGGTGATGGTGATCGTCAGTGGGCCCTTGGTCTTGGTCGTGGTCGTGGACTTCGAGGTGGTGATCGCGCCCGTACCTTCGAACACCACGTCGAGCAAGACCGTGCCGCTGGCACCCGTGCTGAAGTCCTGCACCGTGGTCGTGCCGAGAACCTGGGCCGAGTTCAGGTGCGAGTTGGGCGGCGTGAAACCGTTGGTGATGCCGCCGTCGGCGAACGAGAGCGACGCGCCGGTGCAGCTGTTGGTGTAGGAGACCTCGATGAAGACGCCGTTGTTGACCGTCGTGGGCGTCCCGGTAGCCTTGGTGATCTGCTGGGATCCCGAGATGAAGCCAAACGCCGAGACCGTGCCGCTCCCTTTGCCGCGTCCGCATGAGATGGTCACCGAGCCGGAGAAATTCGTGGCGGCCTGACTCCCCTTGAACGACTGACTGTCGACGACGACAGCTCCGTACGCGCGTCCACTGGCACTCCCGACCATCAACGCTGAAACCAAAAGTAGACTGATTTTCGTGCGCATGTCTGCCTCCCTGTGGGTGAAGATGCCGGCGCATCATACGCCAACGGTCGAGCTCCCCGTCGACGGGATCGATACGCCCCGGCAACAACACGCCGCGCGGGGCTGCCGCGCTGCGACTGTCTGCCACTCGCGCCCCTAGGCAACCACCTGAGGAAAGCGCGCGCGCGCGACAAAAGTGAGCGGCGAAGTTGGGCGCGCGGACACTGGAGCAGCGAGGGCGATCCAGCCTGCTCTTCAATCTACAGCGGGCTTTAGACAGATGCGCCAGAGTCGATAAATAAGACCGCGAGGATCGGGTTGGGAAACGGCCCAGCGCCGTCCGTCAATTGGTGGGAGGATCCGAAATGCGTCGCAGTACAGGGTTGTCAGTGGGCTCCGCGGTCGTGGTCATGAGCTACGCCGGCTATGCGTTGCTGGCGGGCTTGTCCGGGTGCACGTTCAATGCAGAGCGCTCCGGAGAAAACGGCGCCGGCGGTGGCGGCGGCTCGGTGCCCCGCACAGGCATGGGCGGAACCGGGGTGCGCGTCGACAGCGGCACCAACGTCGGCGACGCGTATAACGGTCCGTGCCGGAACCTCGAGTGCCGGCAGAACACCTGCACACAGGGCTCGTGCATGGCGCAGCCGTGCAGCGGCGGCGGCAAGACCACGGTCAGCGGCACGGTCTACGACCCCGCCGGCAAGGTTCCGCTCTACAACGTCGTGGTCTACGTGCCCAATGCGGCGCTCGACCCGGTCCCCGAAGGCGCGAGCTGCGACCGCTGCGGCGCCACGCTGTCGGGCAAACCGATCGCGTCGGCGCTCACCGACGAGTCCGGACACTTCACGCTCGAGAACGTGCCGATCGGCGCCGACGTGCCGCTGGTGATCCAGGTCGGCAAGTGGCGGCGCGAGCTGACCGTGCCGATGGTGACGAATTGCTCGAACACGCCGCTCACCGACATGAACCAGACCCGCTTGCCGCGCAACCAGAGCGAGGGGCACATCCCCAAGATCGCGCTCACCACCGGCAGCGCCGACGCGCTCGAGTGCCTGCTGCGCAAGATCGGGATCGACGACGCGGAGTTCACGCCCGCCGGCGGCACCGGGCGCGTGAACCTGTACGCCGGCGCGGGCGGCACCAACAAATACGCGAGCACGCTCAACAGCGGCGCGGCGATCACCGGCGTCGAGCCGTGGTGGGACTCGGTCAACAACCTCATGGGCTACGACATGCTGCTGCACTCGTGCGAGGGGACCGAGAACCCGACCAACAAGAGCGTGGCGGCGCGCCAGGCGTTCCTGCAATACACGTCGTCGGGCGGCCGCGCGTTCCTGTCGCACTGGCACAACTACTGGATCGAGCACGGCCCGGCGCCGCTGCCGATGGTCGCGACGTTCGACCACCAGGACGACCTGCCGAACCCGTTCACCGCGACGCTGGACACGACGTTCCCCAAGGGCCAGGCGATGGCGACCTGGCTGGTCAACGTGGGCGCCTCGACGACGGCGGGGCAGCTGGTGATCCGCGCCGGCCAGCACACGGTCGACACCGTGAACACGACCTACTCGCAGCGCTGGATCTACAGCGACGCGAACCCGGCGGCGTCGCAGGTGACGCTGCACAACCCGTCGACCCAGTACTTCACCTTCAACACGCCGGCCGACGCGCCGGCCGACCAGCAGTGCGGGCGCGTCGTGCTCAGCGACATCCACGTCTCCAACGCCGGCACGCCCGCCGACACGTCGGGGACCAACGTGCCCTTCCCGACCGGCTGCAAGGCGACCAATCTGTCACCGCAAGAAAAGGCGCTGGAGTTCATGCTGTTCGACCTCTCGTCGTGCATCATCCCCGACTCGGGGACGCCGATCCCGCCGGTGATCATTCCCTGAGCGTCACTTTTCCAGGCTCCGTGGCATCATCGCTGGCGTGAAGAAGAAAGCGCCCGCGGCCAAGGCCCGAAAAGCGACGAAACCGACGACGAAGGGGGCGGCGGCCAAGAAAAAGGGCGCCGCTGAAGAAGGCGGCGCCCGCACCAAAGATGTACGCCAAGCGCGCCGATCTGGGCGCGCCGGTCGCGGGCTTCTTCACCAAGCAAGCGCCGGCGCTGCGGCCGATCCTCGACGAGCTGCGCGCGATGGTCGGCGACGCGGCGCCCGAAGCGACGTCGCAGATCAAGTGGGGCATGCCGTTCTATTCGATCGGCGAAGAGATGGTGTGCGCGCTCGCCGGGTTCAAGGCCCACGTCAACCTGATCCTGCCCGGTCCGCCCGGCACCTACCCCGATCCGGACGGCCGGCTCGAGGGTGACGGCAAGACCGGCAAGCACCTCAAGCTGCGTGCTCTCGACGATCTGCCGCGCGCCGCGGTACGCGATTGGCTGCGCGTGGCAGCCGATCGCGCGCGCGCCGCGGCGGGCTGACCAAGGAACAACTTCAGCGCGACAGCGTGGCGACGGGCGGCGTGCTCGGCACCGCGGCAACCGCAGCCGCCTGGCCCTCCGACAGCGTCTTGAGCTTGGCCAAACCGCGCTCGAACTCGCCGCCAACCAGCTTGTCCATGGGCACGAACATCGTGAACGCCTTGCTCATGAAGGTGTGGGTGCCGCTCAACGCCCAGGTCACGGTGACGGTGCCGCCGGTCGCCGGCTCGATGGTGAACACCGCCTGGTTCGTCGCCTTGAACGGGCGCGTGAACGCGAGCTCGATCCCGATGCGGCGGCCCGGGATGGCCTCCGTCACCGTCATGGTGCCAGCACCGGCCTTGGCGTTTCCTTCCCAGCCGTAGGTCGCGCCCACGCCGGAGGGAGCGCCACCGTAAGTGCGCTTGAGCGCCGGGTCGAGCCCCTCGTAGGGCGACCAGTCGCGCCAGCGGTGCAGGTCGTTGAGGTTCGCGAAGACCACCGCGGGGGGCGCGGCGACGGTGGTGGTACGGGCGACGCGAAACTCGGCGGGACGGGTGGCCACGACCAGGGCGAACAGCCCGCCGGCAGCCACGATGCCGGCTCCAATTTGAATCAGCATGACGATCTCCTCTCGCGTGGGGTTGGCCGGGGGCGAAACGGCCTCCAGCACTGCCGGAACGACGAACGGCGCGGGGCCCTTCCCGACACCCCCGGTGCGTTTCTTCGATTTCGCTTGCGGCGGCCTGGGCCGGGCGCCTACCTAGAGGCCCCATGGCGCGAGAATCGACGATGCAGGTGGCACTGCTGCGTGCGGTCAATCTGGGTCCTCACGGCAAGATCGCCATGACCGACCTGCGGGCGCTGATGACCGAGGTCGGCCTCCAGGACGGCAAGACGCTGCTCCAGAGCGGCAACCTGGTCTTTCGATCGAACATGGGAACCCTGGAAGGGTTCCCAAACCCTCCGGGCGCGCGCAGAGGGGCGGCGCTCGAGCGCCAGCTCGAGGCCGAGACCAAGAAGCGCTTTGGCCTCGAGACGGCCTTCTTCGTGCGCAGCGCCGCCGAGTGGAGCGAGGTCGTCGACGCCAACCCGTTCCCGGTCGAGGCGCGCAAGGATCCGAGCCACCTGGTCACGATCTTCCTCAAGGACGCGATCAAACCCGCCGCGGTCGCGGCGCTGCAGGCGGCAATCACCGGCCGCGAGATCGTGCGCAGCCAGGGAAACGCCGCTCGCGAGGTCTACATCACGTATCCTGACGGCATCGGCGACTCCAAGGTGACCGCGACGCTCATCGAGAAAAAGCTCGGCACCAGCGGCACCGGCCGCAACTGGAACACCGTGCGCAAGCTGCAAGCGCTGATCGGGATATAGAAAAAGCGCTCTCTCATCCCACGGGCACTGCGTTCACCCCGGAACGCGCGCCACGATCTCCACCAGCCCGCGCGTGCTCGCCGCATGGGCAAGCGTGAACCCGGCCTCGCCGAGCCAGCGTTCGACGTCGGCGGCGGCGAGACGCAGCTTCGGGTACCAGCTCTTCTCCAGGGTCCAGCCATCGGGCGTGCGTTGGTAGAGCAGGTCGTGCACCCGCACCACCTCGGGCCAGATACTCGAGGAAGCAGGTCAGGATCCGATCGTCGTCGGCGCGCACCGGGATGAAGCGATCGGTCTCCTCGAGCGCGCGCGACAGATCGCGATAGGTCAACACCAGCGCGCCGCCCGCCGCCAGCGAGGCGCGCGCACCGGCGAAGAGGCGGCGCACCGACTCCACCGACGGCAGGTGGGTGAGCGTGTCGCCCATGCAGACGATGGCGCCGGCCGGGCCGTCGAGGTGGCGGGCGAAGTCGCTCAGATCGTCCTCTATCGCGGCGACGTCGAGGCCAGCGGCGCGGCGGCGGAGCTCGTCGAGCAGCCTGGCGCTGCTGTCGATCGCGCGCACGCGCCAGCCGAGCCGCGCCAGCGCGACGCTCTGGTGACCACTGCCCGCGCCCAGGTCCAGGGCGACGTCGACCGCGCCCGCCGCGGGCGCGCGCAGGCCGTGCTGTTCGAGAAAGGCGCGCTCGCGCTCGGCGCGCGCGTCGAAGTCGCCGTGCATCCACGAGTAGCAATCGGCGAGCAGGCGCTGGTAGTGATCGGCGACGTCGGCCATCCACTCGACATACGACGGCGGGCGCGCGACGCCAAGCGGGTCGTTCCAGGCCGGTTGTTCGCCGCCTCACTCTGCCCCACAATCACCACCGAAATGGACCAGCCCAAGCTCGCCGTGATCATCGTCAGTACCCGTCCGGGCCGCGTGGGCCCGACCGTGGCCCAGTGGTTCAAAGACGTCGCCACCGCTTACGAGCGGTTCGACGTCGAGCTCGTCGACCTCAAGGACATCAACCTGCCAGTCTTCGACGAGCCCAAGCACCCGCGCTTCGCCGACTACACCCAGGAGCACACCAAGGTCTGGAGCGCGATCGTCAAGCGGTCCGACGCGTTCGTCTTCGTGACGCCCGAGTACGACTACTTCACGCCGCCGTCGCTGGTGAACGCGATCGTCTACCTGTTCCATGAGTGGGCCCGCAAGCCGGCGGCCTTCGTCAGCTACGGCGGAATCTCCGGCGGCGTGCGCTCGGTGCAGGCGATCAAACCGCTGCTCACCTCGCTCAAGGTGATGCCGCTTCCCGAGGCCGTGTCGATCCCGTTCGTGAACAATCACATCGAAAACGGCGTCTTCAAACCGACCGACGCGTTCGGGACTTCGGCCAAGGCGCTGCTCGACGAGCTCCACCGCTGGGCGGTCGCGCTCAAAACCATGCGCGCGTGAGCGCGGCCAGCCGCCGCCGGGCGCTCAGCCGGGCGGCAGCGGAATGAACTCGACCTCGTCGCCCGGCACCTTGGGGAACCGGCCGGCGCGCCAGTCGTCCTTGGCGCGCTCGAGGCGCTCGCGCGAGCTCGAGACGAAGTTCCACTCGATGTGACGCGCGCCCGGACAGCGGCGCGCCGCCGATCAGCACCGCGCGCGCCGCGCCCTCGGACGAGAGCGACGCGTCGGCGCCCGGGCGCAGCACGGTCATCGCGCCCGGGCTGGAGCCGCTGGCCCGCGCACTCGACCGTGCCGTCGACGACGTAGACCGCGCGATCTTCGTGCTCGCCGTCGACGGCGACGCTCGCGCCCGCCGCGAGCGTCACGTCGACGTACAACGTCGGCGACAGCACGCCGGTCGGCGCGGTCACGCCGTAGGCGCTGCCGGCGATCACCCGCAACGTCGCGCCCGCGCGCTCGCACCACGGGCAGGGTCGCCATCTCGCGGTGCTCGAAGCGCGGCTCCACCTCCTCGACCTCGGTCGGCAGCGCCACCCACAGCTGCAGGCCGTGCATGCTCCCGCCCGTGCGCCCGCGCGTCGGCCGGCGTGCGCTCCGAATGCACGATGCCCCGTCCCGCCACCATCCAGTTCACGTCGCCCGGCCGGATCGTCTGCAGCGAGCCGAGGCTGTCCCGATGCAGCATCTCGCCCTCGAAGAGATAGGTCACGGTCGCGAGCCCGATGTGCGGGTGCGGCCGCACGTCCATGCCGTGCCCGGGCGGAAACGTGACCGGCCCGAAGTGGTCGAAGAAGATGAACGGACCGACGCGCTGGCGCGGGAACGCGGGCAGCACGCGCCGCACCTCGAACCCACCGAGGTCGCGCGTGCGCCCCGCGATCTGTTGCTCGATCGCGCTCGCTGCTGTCCCGTCCACGCTGCTCATCCGATCGACGCCGTTCGCGTGATCTCGCCCATCCGCCCGCTCTGGAAGTCGCGCACCGCCTGCACGATCTCCTCCTCGCTGTTCATCACGAACGGACCATAGCGCGCGACCGGCTCGTTGAGCGGCACGCCCGCGAGCAGCAGGAGCCGCCCGGGCTTGTCCGCGCCCAGCAACCGCACCGCATCGCCCTCGCCCAGCAGCGCGAGGTGACCGTCGCGCACTCGCGTCTTCTTGATCGCCGATGCGCACCGCGCCCTCGAACACGTACGCCAGCGCGCGCTGATCGCGCGGCAGCGGCACCGTGACGTCGGCGCCCGGCTGAAGCGTCCAGTCCTGGTAGACGATCGGCGTCTGCGTGTCGATGACCGCGCGCGCGCCCAGCGCCTCGCCCGCGACCACCCGCACGCGCGCGCGACCGTCGCTGGTCTCCGCGGTCGGGATCCGCGCCCCCGGCACCTCCTGGTAGCGCGGCCGCGTCATCTTCAGGCGCGCCGGCAGGTTGATCCAGATCTGGAAGCCGTGGACGCGCCCGCCCTCGCTCCATGATCCGCGCGCGACGGCATCTCCGAATGCACGATGCCGGCGCCCGCCGTCATCCACTGCACGTCGCCGGCGCGCAGCGCGCCGCGATGGCCGGCCGAGTCCTCGTGCTCCATCTCGCCGTCGAGCATGTAGGTCACGGTCTCGAACCCGCGGTGCGGGTGATCCGGCGCGCCGACCGCCTGGCCGGGCGCGTAGTCGACCGGGCCCATCTCGTCGATCAGCAGGAACGGATCGACCTGCATCAGCCCGACGGTCGGAACCGGGCGGCGCACCATGAAGCCGCCTCCCTCGCGCTGCCGGTGAGCGCCGACCACACGTTCCACCTCGCGCACGATGCGCGCCTCCGACGGAAGCGTCGGCGTCGTCTTGGTTTCGTTGGTTCTCATTGTTGTCTCCTCGCCCCGTCGATCTAAGCCCCGGGCGCACGGCGGAAAAGCGCGTCCGCTTGTCTTCACCGTCCCGCCCATGGAACAGTCCGGCGGTCGTCATGGACAGCTCGAAGAACAGCCTACGATGGATCTGAACGAGATTCTGGTCTTCGCCAAGGTCGCCGAGACCGGGAGCTTCAGCGGCGCCGCCAAGAAGCTGGACATGCCGAAGTCGACGGTCAGCCGCAAGATCGCCGATCTCGAGCAGCGGCTGGGCGCGCGCCTGATCCAGCGCACGACGCGGCGCCTGAGCCTGACCGACGCCGGGCGCGCCTACTTCGAGCACGGCGCGCGCATCGTCGCCGAGCTGGAAGAGGCCGAGCGCGCCGTCGGCAACCTGCAGGACGGCCCGCGCGGCAAGCTGCGCGTGACCGCGCCGCTGAACTTCGGCTTCCTGGGTGCGATCGCGGCCGGCTACCTCGCGCGCTATCCGGAGGTCGAGCTGGAGCTGGTGTGCACCGACCGGGTGGTCAACCTGGTCGAGGAAGGGTTCGACGTGGCGATCCGGGCGCGCGCGCTCGGCGACTCGTCGCTGATCGCGCGCAGCCTGGGCCAGGTCGGCACGCTGATGGTCGCCGACCCCGGCTACATCGAGCGGCGCGGCCGGCCGCGCGAGCCCAAGGAGCTGGCCAAGCACGACTGCGTGGTGTTCGGCGCGGGCGGCGACCGCGGCAAGTGGAAGCTGCGCCGCAAGAGCAGCGCCGTCGAGGTCACGGTCGCGCCGCGGCTGGTGGTCAACGACTTCGAGACCGTGCACGAGGCGGTGGTCGCCGGGCTGGGCATCGGCCTCATCCCCGACTTTCGCTGCGCGGGCGACCTGCGCGACCGGCGGCTCGAGCACGTGCTGCCCGAGTGGTCGGTCGCCGACACGCCGATCCACGCGGTCTATCCGAGCACGCGGCACCTGTCGCCGAAGATCCGCGCCTTCGTCGAGCATCTGCAAAAGGAGATGTCGCCGCCGCCCTGGCAGCGGCCAGCGGCGCGCGCCAAGACCTGACTCATCAGTCGAGCGGCCCGGCGACGTCGTAGCGCAGCTGCACGAGCCCGCTCTCGAAGTTGCGCGCGCTGATCAGGCGCAGCGCCGCCGCGGGCGCGCGGCTGCGCGGGTCGGCGTCGAACAGCCGGATGCCGCCGCCGAGCGATGCCGCCCAGGATCCGGGATCACCGACAGCGTCAGATCGTCGACCAGGCCGGCGGCCAGGAACTGGCGAATCACCGCGCCGCCGTCGACGTAGACCCGGCGCACGCCCTGCCGCCCCAGCTGCTCGAGCAGCGCCGGCGGGCGCGCCGCTCGCGAACTCCTCGTCGGCGCGCGGCGAGGTCGGCCGCGCGTGGGTGAGCACGATGCAGCGCTTGCCGGCGAACGGCCACTCGTCGAAGCCGAGCACGGTGTCGTAGGTCTTTCGCCCCATCACCAGCGCATCGACGCCGTCGACGAACGCGCGGTACCCGTAGTCCTCCCCTTCCCGCTCGACGACCGACAGCCAGTCGAGGCTGCCGTCGGCGCGCGCGATGTATCCGTCGAGGCTGGATGCGATGAACACCGAGCAACGCGGGCGCGACGACATGCGTCGACCTACCTCTCGATACGTGGCGACTCGAAGATTGTCGGCTCGCGGCTGGTTTCGGGATCTTGTTAAATCGGCCGGCTCGTCAGCCACTCCACCGCTCGCTCCTCGGCCCAGTAGAGCGGCTTCCAGGGCCAGCGGCCGGCGATGAACGCGGCGTGGCCGCCCCAGGGCGTGGTCACCATCTCGACGTCGTCGGAGGCGCGCTGGCGCGCCCGCTCGATGCACCTCGGCGGGCAGGAACGGATCGTCGGCGCTGCCGAGGCAGAGCACCGGCACCTCGATGCGCTCCAGGTAGTGGATCGAGCTCGAGCGCCGGTAGTAGACGTCGGCGCTCGCGAAGCCGTGCACCGGCGCGGTCGCCGCGTCGTCGAACTCGAAGAAGGTGCGCGCGCCCGCGATGCGCTTCGGATCCAGGCGGTCCGCCAGCGCGGGAAAGCGCTCGCGCAGCTCCAGCGCCTTGGCCTTGCAGCGTCTTCAAGAACGTGCCGGCGTAGAAGCGCCCCGCGCGCCGCTCGAGGTGCAGCGCCGCCGCGCGCAGATCGTACGGCACCGAGATGGTGACCGCCGCCTCGATGCGGCTGCGCGCGCCCTGCTCGCCCAGCCACTTCGAGCAGCACGTTGCCGCCCAGCGAAACGCCGACGGCGTACAGCGTCGCCGACGGCTCGCGCGCGGCCAGCGTGCGCACGACGAAGTCGAGATCGCCGGTCTCACCCGAGTGATAGAGCCGCGGCTGGCGGTTGGGCAGCGTGCGCGAGATGCGCTCCGGATCGCGCGCGCACGAACGAAAGTTGAGCGCGGTCGCCTGCCAGCCGGCGCGCGCCAGCAGCTGCGCCAGCCCCTGCATGTAGACCGAGTACGAGCTGCCCTCGAGGCCGTGCAGCAGCAGCACGCGCGGCGCGCCCGCCGGACCGTCGACGTGGTCGAGCACCAGGTCGTCGTCGTCGGGCGTGGTCAGCACCTCGCGCCGGAACGTCACCAGGCGGCGGGAGCGGCCGAGGCGACCCCAGGTCGTCTGGAAGTGCGGATTGCGGGCCCACCAGGGAGCGGAGATCTCCTTGGCCACGTCGTTCACGCGGCGACCTCGCCCGCGCGCGCCGCCCCCCGGCGCAGCGCGGCGATCGCCGCCGCGATAGTCCTTGCCGGGCGACGCGAAGACCGCCGAGCCGGCGACGAGCACGTTGGCGCCCGCGCCGACGACGATCGGCGCGGTGTCGGGCGCGATGCCGCCGTCGACCTCGATGTCGACGTCGAGCCCGCGGCGCACGATCTCCTCGCGCAGCGCGCGGATCTTGGGCACCACCGCCTCGATGAAGCGCTGGCCGCCGAAGCCGGGGTTCACCGTCATCAGCAAGCACCATCGACAGCTCGGGCAGCACCACGTGCAGGCTGTCGAGCGACGAGTGCGGGTTCAGCGCCACCGACGCGCGCTTGCCGAGCGCGCGGATCTGCTGGACGGTGCGGTGCAGGTGCGGCGACGCCTCGGCGTGCACGGTGATGAGGTCGGCGCCGGCGCGCGCGAACTCGTCGACGTAGCGCTCGGGCTCGACGATCATCAGGTGCACGTCGAGCGGCAGCTTGGTCGCCGTGCGCACCGCGCGCACCACGAGCGGGCCGATGGTGATGTTGGGGACGAAGCGGCCGTCCATGACGTCGACGTGGATGTAGTCGGCGCCGGCCGCCTCGGCGGCGCGCGACCTCCTCGGCCAGGCGGCCGAAGTCGGCCGACAGGATCGAGGGTGCGATGCGAACGGGGCGTTGCACGCGTTCATCCTACCGCAGCGGAGCGGCGTCAGCGCGCAGACGCACGGCGAAAAACGCGTCGGCGTCGTGGCGATGCGGCCAAGTCCGCACGTAGCCGGCGGCGTCGGTGAGCGCGGCCCAGGGGACACTGATGCCGAGCCGGCGAGGCCGCCGGCCGCGCTGGCTTGTTCAATCCGAAACATGGGGTGCGATCGCAGGAAAGCCTCGATGACCGCCTCGCACTCCTGCGCGGTCGAACGTGCACACCGAGTAGACCAGGATGCCGCCCGGCAACACCAGCGGCGCGACGCGTCTCGAGCATGCGCGACTGCGCCGCCGCCAGCGCGGCCAGATCCGCCGGCGTGCGGCGCGCCAGCGCCTCGGGGTGACGGCGCAGCACGCCGAGCCCGGCGCAGGGCGCGTCGAGCAGCACGCGGTGGTAGCGCCGCGCCGGATCGGGCCACGGGCTGCGTCAGATCCGCGGTGACCGTGGTGAGCCCCCGCACGCCCAGGCGCCGGCCGAGCTCGCGCGTCTGGCGCAGCTTGGCGGGCGCGATGTCGGCGGCGTCGATCTCGCGCCTCGTTGCCCGCCAGCGCCGCCAGGTGCGCGCTCTTGCCGCCGAGCCCGGCGCACGCGTCGAGGATGCGCTCGCCGGGCGCGGCGCCGCACAGCTCGGCGACGATCTGCGCGCCGACGTCCTCGACGGCGAACAGCCCCTCGGTGAAGGCGCGCGTCAGGAACGGCGAGTCGATGCGCCGCACGAGCAGCGCGTCGGGCGCGATCGTCCGACGGCGCGAGCTCGGCGCCCGGCCGCTCCTCGGCGAGCCGCGCCAGCAGGCCGGCGCGATCGATGCGCAGCCGGTTCGCGCGCAGCGCCAGCGGCGCCGGCGCGCCGATGGTGTCGCCGAACGCGATCGCCTCGGCGCCGCCGAGCTCGTCGATCGCCAGCCGCGCGAGCCACTCCGGCAACCCGTCGGCCTCGACCAGGTAGCCGAGCGGATCGCGCGCGGGATCGGGCAGCGGCGGCTCGCCGCGATCGGCCAGCCGGCGCAGCAGCGCGTTGGCGAGCCCGGCGATGCGCGGGCCGCCGCGCAGCCTCTTGCACGCCTCGACCGCCTCGTTGACCGCGGCGTAGGCCGGGATGCGATCCAGGAACAGGATCTGATAGGCGGCCACGCGCAGCACGATGCGCACGCGCGGGTCGAGCCCGGCGAGGCCGCGATCGGAGACCGCCTCGAGCGCGCGATCGAGGCGCGCCTGCCGGCGCAGCACGCCGTAGACCAGCTCGGTGCCCAGCGCGCGCTCCTCGGGCGACAGCGCCCGCGCGCGATCCAGCGCCGCCGACAGCGCGCGGTTGGCGAAGGCGCGCTCGCGCTCGACCTGCTCGAGCACGGCGCGCGCGAGCTGGCGGCTGGTGGTGACCGGCCGGCGCGGACGGCGGCGTCATCCGAGGCGCGTACCGGGCGCGATCGGGTGGCCGTTCAGCACCACGCCGGTCGGCAGGCGCTTGCGCCCGGGCAGCTGCAGCTCGGCGAAGGCGACCGCGCCGTCGCCGCACGCGACCACCAGGCCCTCGCCGCCGGCGCGCAGCACCGTGCCCGGCGACGCGACCACGCGGGCCGACGCGTGCACGCCCGCGGCGACGACGCGCGGGCGGAACAGCTTGATCACCTCGCCGTCGAGCAGCGCGGTCGCGCCCGGCCAGGGATCGACGCCGCGCGCGCGCGCCGACACCGCGCGCGCCGGCTGCGCGAAGTCGAGCCGCCCGTCCTCCTTCTCCAGCGGCGGCGCCAGCGTCGCCGCGGCGTCGTCCTGCGCCGCCAGCGTCACCCGCCCCGCCGCGATGCGCGGCAGCGTCTCGGCCAGCAGATCGGCGCCGAGCCGCGCCAGGCGCTCCGACAGCGAGCCGGTGGTGTCGTCGTCGTTGATCGCGGTCTCCGCGACCGCGGCGACCGGCCCGGTGTCGAGGCCCGCCTCCATGCGCATGACCGCGACGCCGGTGCGGCTCTCGCCGCGGATGATCGACCACTGGATGGGCGCGGCGCCGCGCAGCCGCGGCAGCAGCGACGCGTGCACGTTCCAGGGACCGAGCGCCGGGATCGCCAGCAGCGACGGCGGCAGGATGCGCCCGTAGGCGACGACCACGAAGATCTCGGGCGCGAGCGCGCGCAGCTCCGCCTCGAACTCGGGCGTGCGGATCTTCTCCGGCTGCAGCACCGGGACGCCCAGCTGGCGCGCCGCCACCTTGACCGCCGGCTCGTGCAGCTGCTTGCCGCGGCCCGGCGGGACGATCGGGCTGGCTCACGACGGCGCGCAGGTCGGTGGCGGCGGCGGTGACCTCGAGGCAGGGGACGGCGAAGTCGGGAGATCCGAAGAAGACGGCGCGCGGGCCCATCGGGCATGCGACCGTTTACTCCGGACGGCGCGCCGATGCCAGCGGGAGCTGCGCCTGGTAGCGCCGGCGCAGGCGCGGGTCGCCGAGCACGCGCGCCCCCTCGTCGAGCACGGCGCGGATCGCGCGCAGCGGCCCGTCGAGCTCGGCGACGACCTCGGGGTCGAGCCCGGCCGCCGACATCTCGCGGCAGAGCGCCTGATGCGCGCGCCGCACCTCGTGCGCCGACGCCTCGCGCGGCAAGCCCAGCACCTCGAAGTAGTCGCCCTCCTCGACCAGCGCGTAGCGCGACAGCACGCGCGCGCGGTCGATGGCCTGGTCGCGCTCCTTGTCGCGCGCGCGCGTCGCCGGCGGGCGCCGGCTCCGTGCTCGCGGCCGCCGAGTGGACCGTGCCGTTCCCGGCGGCGGCGAGCGCAACCTTGGGCAGCGTCGTCTCCGCGTCGACGGCGCGCGTGACCGCGGCCAGGCGCAGCGACACCAGCGCCCAGGCGACGCCGCACGACGATCTCCTCGCCGACGTTGGCGGCGGCGCGAATCTCGTCGAGCGTGCGCACGCCGTCGAAGCGCCGCACCACGGTGCGCTCCTCGTCGGACAGGGCCATGTCGTCCAGCACCGCCGACGCCGCCGTGCCGCTCACCAGGAGCTGCATCACCTGCGTGCCGCCGCCCAGGCGGCGCAGCAGCCGCGGCGTCGTGTACTTGCGCCGGATCCCCTCCATGATCAGCGCGGGCGCCGGCTCGTCGAGCCGGATCGGCTCCTCCTGGCCGAGGCGCTCGGGGCCCAGCGTCCACTCGCCGTCCTCGGCCGGAGCGTCGCCGCCCTCGGGCCAGGCGAACACCGAGTAGATGATCTCCTCGTAGTGCCGCCGCACCAGCGGCGCGAGCTCGCTCTCCTTGAGCGCGCCGATCTCGACCAGCACGCCGCCGATGCGCCGCCCGGTGGTCTCGAGGATCTGCGACCCCTTGGCGCGCTGCTCGCGCGTGAGCCGCCCCTGGCGCGACAGCATCTCGCCCATGCGGTCGTCGGGCAGGTTCGAGCTGGCGTAGCACCGGCGCGCCGCGCTCGAAGTAGATCGTCTTCTTGGCCAGGCCGCGCCGGAACGTGAGCCGGCCGCTCAGCCGTTCCGTGTGGATGCGGCCGAGCAGGATCGCGATGTCGGGCGTGCCGATCGTTCCGCTGTCGTACGGGGCGGGCGGGCCCGCAGCATCGTCGCGCGATCGACACGTGGCTGCCCCTCGTCGCGAAGGTCGGCCACGGCGGTGCTGGGCACGGAGGCCGCCTCGCTGACCAGCCCGCGCGCCACGCTGAGCATCTCGGCGTCGAGCGATGCGTCGATGCTGTCGGCCAGGTCGCGCAGCACATCTTGCGGGCTGGACGGCCCGGCGGTCCGACGCCCGCGTGCGACGCCTTCAACGGCTTCAGCCCCAGCGCCGGCAGGTTGTGCGGCCCCGAGCCCGGCCCCGGCGTTCCGCCGGCGAGCGAATCGATCGCGGGCGACGACGGCGGGCGCGCGATGGGCCCGCTCCTGTCGTGCGACGGGAAGACGCGCGCGCGCGCCTGCTCGACCAGGTCGGCCGGCGCGATCGGCCGCACGAAGAAGCCGTCGGCCAGCGGGCGCAGGCGGGCTTCGTCGGCGGCGTCGCCCACGAAGAAGATCGGCACGCGGCCGCGCGGTGTGGACCGCACCTTGGCCAGCGCGACGGTGGGGTCGCGGTTGACGATCTGCGGCGCCATCACGATCAGGTCGGGACGCGTCGCCGAGATCCAGCCCGACAGGCTCTCGCCCGGCTCGATCGCCACGGTCTCGAAGCCGGCCGACACCGCCGCGCGGCGGATCTGATCCGCTTCGTAAGGGCCCGCGATGATCAGCAGCTTCATGACCGGTGGCCGGCACCGTCGAGACGACCCGGCCTCTCCACTTTAGACCAATTCCGCCGCTCGGGGTGACGGCATGACGGTTGCTGTGGCCAGCGTCAGGAGATGACCAACATGCGTAAAATTGGCGGGCGGCACGCGCAATTAGGGCTGTTGCTGGTCCTCGGGACGGGTCTCGCCGCCGTGGTTTCCTGCGGGGGAGGCTCAAAAAATCGTGAGCCCGGGCAAACCGACTTCACCACGCTCGACAACGGCAGCAGCAGCCCCCTCGGCGGCGTACGCAACGACGCCGCCGGCACCGCCGGGCCCGCGGTCCCGGGCGCGGCGAAGACCGCGGCCCCGTCCGGCCGCACCGGCACGGTGCAGGAGGCCGACATCTACCGGCTGGCCGGCACGCGCCTCTACTACTTCAACACGTATCGCGGCTTCATGGTCTACGACGTCACCGACGCCGCAAACCCGACATTGGTGTCGCGCTTGCCGGTCTACGGCTACCCGGTCGAGATGTTCGTCGAGGGCAACACGGTCTACGCGCTGCTCCGCGACTCGCTGTACCTGACCGAGGTCGGCGGCCAGATGCAGTTCCAGCGCCACTACGTCTCGCAGCTGGTCACCATCGACGTCACCAACCCGGCGAGCCCCAGCGTGCTCGGCACCCTCGACATCATCGGCGAGCTGCACGAAGGCGTCGCGCGCAAGATCGACAACACTATCTACGTCGTCTCCGAACAGTTCGGAAACTACTACTGGGGCTGGTTTACGCCCGACGTGGTGACCACCAACCAGGCGTGGGTCTACTCGTACGATGTGTCGGATCCGCAGCACCCGCGCCAGGCCGGCCAGCTCCAGATCTTCGAGGGCGGCGACGTCTCGACCAACACCAGCGGCCGCTCGTTCGGGGGCGTCACGATCTCGGCGACGTCGAACGCGCTGATGGTCGTCGAGAACTGGTACGACTGGAGCAACGGCACCGCCAGCGGCGGCTGCACCTTCCGCAACACGCAGGACGCCGTCGTGTCGATCGTCGACATCTCCGATCCGACGGGCGACGATCCGGCTGCACACGCGCTTCGGCGCCAGCGGCTCGATCGACGACCAGTTCAAGATGACCTATCGCTTCGACGACGCGACCCAGCGCGGGACGTTCTTCGGCATCTTCGCTACCCAGTCGTGGCAGGGCTGCGGCTACACGATGACCACCCAGAACACGCTGGAGTCGTGGGACGTCACCAACGGCGCGGCGCCCCAGATGGTGGGCTCGCTCGACTTCGGCGACCCGGGCGAGACGGTGGCGGCGACCACTTTCGATGTCACGCGCAACGTCGCCTACGCGGTGACCTCGCGCCAGATCGATCCCCTCTACGCCATCGACATCACCGACCCGGCGGCGCCGCGCGTCCTGTCGTCGATCGGCGGCCTGTCGGGCAGCATCAGCGTCTTCCGCACCGTCGGTGACGGGCGGTTCCTGCTGGGCGTGGGCACCGACAACAGCGGCACCTGCGTCGCCGGGACCAACCCGGCGACCGGGTGGACCACGACCCAGATGGCGGTCACCCTGGTCGACGCGCGCAACCTGACCAACATGCGCCTCGTGCAGCGCGCGTGCGTGTCGATCCAGAACGCCGAGTGGACCTGGTCCAGCATCAACTGGAACCTCGACCAGGCGCACAAGATGCTGGGCATGTTCCAGGACGGCGACCTGAACCTGCTCACCGTGCCGATCTCGTACTACGCGCGCACCGACCTCGATGTCGGCTGGTGGAACCAGTGGAAGACCGCGGTCGGGCTGCTCGCCTGGGATCTGAGCCGCTACGACGACACCAAACCGCCCGAGCAGCAGACGGTGATCCAGAGCTACGGCGCGTTCGTGCACCCGCAGGGCGAGGTCAAGCGGTCGATCCTGTTCCGCCACCCGGCGAACAACGCGCGGACGATGATCAACCTCTCGGACACGCACCTGTCGATCGCCAACATCGACGACCTGACGCACCCGACCCTGCAGTCGATCGTCGAGGTCGCGCCCCAGGTCGACGAGGTCTACGGCTTCGGCAACTACCTGGTCGAGCGCGTCGAGCGCGGCACCGCCTACTTCACGCCCGACAGCCTCGCCGAGTTCCGCGTGAAGGCCGCGGGCGCCGACATCGACGACGCCGCGCCGGTCGCGACGTTCCAGGTCGGGCAGGCGACCGCCGCCTATCCGTTCAAGCAGAACCTGATCGTGCTGCGCGCGGCGCCCGACCCGGCCACCGGTCCCTACGCCAGCACAACCGAGATCGTGGTCTACGATCTCTCCGACCCGACCCATCCAAAGCTGGCGAGCCGCACGACCGGGCCCTTCCAATCCTACGGGTACTGGGGCTTCTTCTGCGGCGTCGGGCGCTGGGGCGGCTACTGGTTCGGCGGCAACGGGGCGAACACCATCATCACCGACGCCGGGTTGGCGCAGGTCCGCATGACTTACGACGGCGACGGCTCGAAAGCGGGGACGTACACGGCGCACGTCGAATTCCTCGACCTGCGCAACCCCTACGCGCCGGCGATCATCGACCGGCCGCTCGACACGCGAAGCGACTACACGTGGTACAGCCTGGTCGCCGATCCGACGGCGCCGAGCGGCTTCTACCTCAGCTGGCGCGACGTCGTCGGCCAGGAGCCGGCCAACGACGGCACCGGCGTGATCTTCACGCGCTATCGCGACTACGCCCAGCGCTGGCAGATGGGACCGGGCGGCCTCACGCCGCAAGACCCGGTCAACATCCCCGGCCCGCTCGCGCAGACCTGGATCGATCGGGGGACGCGGCTCTACCTGACGCGGGAATGGATCTACCGCACCGTGCAGTTCCCCGACCACACCGAGTGGCACGGCGACACGCGGCTCAATCTGCTGAGCGGAAGCGGCGCCCAGGCCACGCTGCTCGACGACCGTACGTTCACCGACGTCAGCGTGAGCTCGCTGCTCGTCGACGGTGCGCACATCTACATCGCCGCCCAGAACAATTACTACTGGTGGGGCTACCCGACCCTCGAGGCCGCCAATCCGCCGACCTGGGAGTCGACCTCGGATCGACTGATCACCCTCGATTTGTCGGCCCGCAAGCTGACTTCGGTCTATGATCAGCCGACTCGTACCTATGGCGTCCAGCTGATGGGATTGCGCGATCACCACCTGTTCGTGAGCTTGCCCGGCGACGGCGTGCTCCTGACCGACATCACCGACCCGACACGGCCGGTCGGCGTCCGCTTCACGCGCACGCTCGGCTGGACCAGCCACATCGACTTCGCCGGCAACAGCGCGTACGTCGCCTCGGGCAACTTCGGCGTCTTCGAGCTCGACCTCGGGGCGCCGCCGGTCCTGACCGATTGAGCGACCTTCCACTGCCGCTGCACGAGCTCGCGGGGATGTTCCGGGCCGCCATGCTGCCGCGCGCGCAGTGGACGCACCTCGCCCACCTGCGCGTCGGCGCCTGGCACGTTCATCACTTCGGCGCGACCGAAGCCCTGGTGCGCCTGCGCCACGGCATCCGCGCGCTCAACGTCGCAAACGGCGTCGCCAACACGCCGACCGGCGGCTATCACGAGACGATCACCGCCGCGTACGTCACGTTGATCGACGCCTGGCTCGAACAGGAGGCCGACCCGGCGGTGTCGCTGGAGCTGCGGGTCGACCGGATGCTGTCGGGGCCGATCGCGGATCGAAAGGTGCTGCTGCGCTTCTGGTCGCAGGAGACGTTGATGTCGCCAGCCGCGCGAGCGGCGTGGGTGCCGCCGGACCTCGCGCCGCTGGCGTTGCCGAGTCCCTGAGCAGTCCTACCTCCGGTCCCCTCCCTCCGTCCGCGGGGGGAGGGTTAGTGAGAGGGCAAGCCTTGCCAGTTGCAACGCTCGCCGGCCCCTCTCCCTCGCGGACGGGGGCGAGGGGATCGGAAACATCGATCCGATCGCGACCCTTCACGGTAAACTTGAACCACCGGTGGACTGGTGAAGCACCCGAGTCGGCTCGCATTGACCGCAGCGCTGGCTCTGGCCCTCGTCCTGGCCGCCTGCTCGACCGCCGGCCGCGGCGCGACCGCTCCGCCCCAGGCCGGTCCCGCCGCCGAGTCGCTCGCGCCCTCGAATCCCGACCTCGCACCGGTCGACGTCTCGGTCGATCCCTGCACCGACTTCGCGCGCTTCGCCTGCGGCAGCGGCGACCGGCAGGCGCGCGCCAACGACGCGGTCGCGCGGAGGCGCCCCGCGATCGAGCGCTTCATGACCGAGATCGCCGCTGGCCAGCACGCCGACCCCGCTCACGGGACGCCGCTGCTACGCGAGTTCTATCTCCGCTGCACCGACCCTGACGCGCGCGCCGCCGGTATCGCGCGAGCTGCGCGCGCAGCTGGAAGAGCTCGCTCGCGCGCCCACGCTGGCGGAGCTGGTGCGCCGCGTGGGGCGCCTGCGGGCGCACGGCACGCGGTTGCTCATCGACTTCACGCCGGAACGGCCGCCCGGGCCAACCGACGGCATCGTCGCGGCGCGCATCGGCCTCGGGGCGCCGCGCCTGCCGCGGCGGTTCTACGCGCCGGTCCACGATCTGGTAAGCGCCTATCACCGTCACTGGACGACGCTCGCGCGGCTGTCGCGTGTCGTCACCGCCGGCGAGGTCGACGCCGCCGCCCGCGTCGACGCCTGGCTCGCCACCGGCGGCCCGACCACGCCGGCGGCTGCGGACTCCTCGCCGCGCACGCTCACCGCCGCAGAGCTCGGGCAGGCGCGCTTTCCCTGGACCGCCTACCTGAACGCGCTCAATCCACGCGTCACCGGGCCCTTCCTGATCCATTCGGCCCAGGCGCTCGCGCGGGTCGACGCGCTCGTCGACGTGCCGCTCGGCGACCTCCGCAGCTACGCCCGGGTCATGTTGATCGAGCACTGGGCCGAATTCCTCGACGGCGCGTTCCTCGACGAGGAGCTGCGCTTTCACGAGCACGACGCGCGCGCCGCCGGCTCGGAGCTTGCGCCCGCCAACCTGCCCGCTTCGTGCTCGGCGCTGGTCGCGCGCGATCTCACCCCGCTGCTCGCCGACGCCTATCTATCGGAGATGCCCAACCCGGCGGGCGAAGAGGCGGCCCGGCAGATGTTCGATCGGTTGCGCGCGCGGCTCGACCGGCGCGTTCGCCGCGCCGACTGGATCGACGAACCGGCGCGGGAGCCGGCGCGCAAGCACCTGGGCCAGGTCAGCCTGGTCTTCGTCGAGGACGTCGAGGCGCCCGCGCTCGCGATGGCGACGCCGCCCGGTTCGTTTCTCGATCTCTACCGGCGTACGCGCGAACGCGATGCACGCCGCACGCTGGCGCTGATCGGGCGCCCCTGGACCGAGGAGCCGCTGACACCCACGCTGAGCCCGGGCGAATACTTCAGCCGCCAGAACCGGGTCTGGGTGTCGCCGGAGATCGTGCGGCCCCCGTACCTACGTGTCATCAAAATGGGAACCCTGGCAGGGTTCCCAAACCCTCCCGCGACGGGCTCCGGCGGGGGACCCGCCTACGCCCAACGCGTCTTCAACGCCACCAGCTTCGGCGCGCTGGGCGCGGTGATGGGCCACGAGCTCGCGCACGCGATCCCCGCGGTGCTGCAGACCACGGCGGCGCCCGGGACGTCTTCGCGGCGGCCGCCCGAGACCTCGGCCGGTGCCTCGCTGTCGGCGCGGCTCGCCTGCCTCAAGCGCCACCTGGACAGCATGTCGCCGCCCGAGGCCGCCGTCGATTCGCGCCACCGCCTGGGCGAAAGCTGGGCCGATCGCGTCGGCGTCGACCTGGCGCTCGAGGCCATGGACG
Organism: uncultured Pseudomonadota bacterium; assembly: GCA_963711305.1. Lineage (GTDB taxonomy): Bacteria > Myxococcota_A > Polyangia > Fen-1088 > Fen-1088 > DASRQZ01. Next base: position 71,035 of record CAVQDT010000004.1, on the reverse strand, counting down.
ACGAGGCCGCGACGGCCGGTCAGGCGCGCTCGCCGGAAGCGTGGCAGCGCGAGTTCTTCGTCGGCTACGCGCAAACGCTGTGCACATTTCAGGGCGACGGCGCCCCCGAGATCGATACCTGGCGCGATCCGCACGCGCCCGGCGCGCAGCCGCATCAACAGCGTCGTCGCCGACGCGCCCGAGTTCGCGCGCGCATTCGCCTGCCGCGCCGGCGCGCCCATGGCGCCCGCTCACCGCTGCTCGGCGTGGTGACGGCGGCAGGCGTCAGCGTCGCGCGAACCGCGCGGTGAAGTGCCGCAACGCCGGCGGCTGCTCGACGATGGTCACGCCGCGCAGCTCGTCCTTGCGTGCCGCGACGCTCGCGATCACCTCGATGACGTAGTCGACGTGGCTCTGCGTGTAGACCCGGCGCGGGAGCGCCAGGCGCACCAGCTCCATCGCCGCCGGCTCTTCGCGCCCGGTCGCGGCGTCGACGCGGCCGAGCATCACCGAGCCGATCTCGCAGCTGCGAATCCCGCCCGCCAGGTAGATCTCGCACGCCAGCGCCTGGCCCGGGTACTCGGCGGGCGGGATGTGGCCCAGCAACGCGCCGGCGTCGATGTAGATCGCGTGGCCGCCCGGCGGCTCGACGATCGGAACGCCGGCCGCGCGCAGCCCGTCGCCGAGATACGCGGTGGAACGCAGGCGGTACGTCAGGTAGCTCTCGTCGAGCGCCTCGTAGAGCCCCTGCGCGATCGCCTCGAGGTCGCGTCCCGCGAGGCCGCCGTAGGTGGGAAACCCCTCGGTGAGGATCGACAAGTTTCGCATCCGCTGCGCCAGCGCATCGTCGTTGGTGCCGATGAAGCCGCCGGTGTTGGCGAGGCCGTCCTTCTTCGCGCTCATGGTGCAGCCGTCGGCCAGGCGCAACATCTCGCGCGCGATCTCGATGGGCGGCCGATCGGCCTGGCCCGGCTCGCGCAGCTTGATGAAGTACGCGTTCTCGGCGAAGCGGCACGCGTCGAGGTAGAACGGAACCCCGTGTTGCCGGCAGAGCGCCGCGATGCCGCGGATGTTCTCCAGCGACGCCGGCTGCCCGCCGCCCGAGTTGTTGGTCAGCGTCAGCATGACCAGCGGGACGCCCTCGCGGCCGCGGGCGCGCAGTAACGCCTCGAGCCGCGCGAGGTCGAGGTTGCCCTTGAACGGATGGGGCGACGCCGGCTGGCGCCCCTCGGCGATCACCAGGTCGAGCGCCTCGACGCCGCGCGCCTCGATATTGGCGCGCGTCGTGTCGAAGTGGTTGTTGCTGGGGACGACCTGGCCCGGCCGCAGCGTACAACCAAAGAGGATGCGCTCGGCCGCCCGCCCCTGGTGCGTCGGGATGACGTGGCGGTAGCCGAAGATGTCCTTCACCGCCTTCTCGAATCGAAAGAAGCTGGGGCTGCCGGCGTAGGACTCGTCGCCGCGCATGATGCCGGCCCACTGCTCCGCGCTCATCGCCGCCGTGCCGCTGTCGGTCAAGAGATCGATCATGACGTCGTCGGAGCGCAGCGCGAAGAGGTTGAGGCCGGCCCCCATGAGCAGCGCTTCTCGCTCCGCGCGAGACGTCATGCGGATCGGTTCGACGACCTTGACCCGGTGTGGCTCGATGATGGTCCGGTAGCGCGGCTCGGTCACGGATGCCTCCTAGCTCCGATCTACCAGCTCAACCGTACCTCTGGCCAGGAGACGCCCGAGTGATGGCTACTCCCAACGCTCGAGCTGCGATCCGCGGGGCTGTCGTCCGACCCCTGATGGCACAAGCCAACGCCTCATGGTTCACTCGGCTCGACTGCCTGTAATGATGGCTGCGCCCAACGTTGGCGCGTTCATCAATCGGTGAAATCAACAGTTACGACTTTCGTTGCCGTCATTGCGCGCCGATTGATTGCCATTCGAGCGTTCATTTGAGCGGTTTTTTCGCACCCGTTGATGGCCTCGGCCAACAGGAGGCGCGAGGAAATTGTTTGGTTCCACCAACATCAAATCTCCGCGCGCGCGCGGCCCTTCAGGTGTGACGGCCGCGACACCCGGCCCGATCCGCGATCTCCGACGTCCGCCGCAGATGTCGGCACGGTTAGTGCTGAGGCGTACCTCGACATCGGTCGGACGACCGTGTCGTCTCGCGAAGGGAGAACTCTCGATGAACGTTGCCGGCTCCAAACACTGCCTCTTCAATTACGCGACCGTCGCGGCAGTCCTGCTGTTGCTACCGCAAGCTAGCAATGGCGAAGAAGGACAAACGCGACAAGAAGAGCGGCTCACCGGAATCGGCGAGCGCGTGCGTCGAGAAGTACAAGAGTGGGCTCGACAACGAGCAGGCCGGGCATCTGAAGCAGGCGCGCGAGCTGTTCATCGGCTGCGCGAAGGCGTCGTGCGGGAGCCCGCTCCGCGACGAGTGCACCACGCGCTTCACCCAGCTCAGCACCGACATCCCGTCGGTGGTTCCCGTGGTCACCGATGAGGCGGGCAACCCGCAGACGGACGTCGAGGTGCGCGTCGACGGCGAGCGCCTGACGTCGTCGCTCGACGGGCACTCGTTCCTGCTCGACCCCGGCGTGCGCGAGTTCTCCTTCAGCCGCGAGGGGCGCGTCTTCGCGACCCAGCGCCTGATGATCGTTCAGGGACAGCGCAATCGCCTGGTATCGGCCTCCTCGCAGCCCACGGCCGAGGGCGCCCCCACGAAGCGGCCGGCCAAGATCAAGAAGCCGGCGGCGTCGATCGCCGTCGCCGCAGCGACCGAGACGGCGCCCGCCGCCCCGCCGCCCAGCGAGGCGGTCGAGCCCAAGGTCGCGCCGCACGACCCCGTCGACCTGCAGCCGCACCCGAAGACCGAGCAGAAGTCCGACGAGCCGCGGCTCGACGTCGCCGCCGAGGAGACCGAGAGCTCGGGTGCCCCCAAGCTGACCTACGTGCTGACCGCCACCGGCGTCGCGGCGCTGGGCGCCGGCGCCATGCTGATCTACTGGGGCCGCAAGGACAACGACAAACTCGCCGGGTGCAGCACGGACACCACCAACTGCCCGCAAGCGACGGTCGACCACATCCACAACTTGTACCTGGGCGGCAACATCGCCATCGGCGTCGGGCTCGCGTCGCTGGCCGGCGCCTACTGGGCGTACGCGCACCACAGCGCCAAGGAATCGGAATCGCACGAGGCCTATCGCTTCGACGTTCAACCCACCAAGTCCGGCGCCGTCGCCAGCATCGGCGGCTCGTTCTGATGACAACCCCGCACTCGAGGTCATTGATGACGCCTGTGATCAAGTTCGTTCGCCCGCTCTCGGCCTTCGGGCTCGCCGCGCTCGCGGTCCTCTCGTCTTGTGAAAAGGTCGACGATGGCGCGTCCACGCGCGCGCAGGGCTGGGACGGCGTGACCCTGTCGACCGTGATCGAGGATGGAGACCGCGAGGTCTTCACCGACATCGAAGAGACCATGCCGGCCGCCAGCCCGTGCGAGAAGACCGCGGCCGACGCACACGCCATTCTCATGAAGAACTGCGCGTTTTGCCACGGCATCGGTGCTGCCAGCTCCGGCGTTCCGCGGTTCGACTTCGTCATGGACGACGATCAGCTGAAGGCCAAGTCCTGGACCCGCGAGGGCGCGACGCCGATTCGCTTCTTGATCCCCGGCGATCCCGACAACTCGGCGATCTATCAACGGGCCGTCATGAACCGTGACATGCCGCCGCCCTATGCTGATCCGCAGCAACCGAACTACCCGCGCATCACCTACAGCCAGGGCTCGGTCTTGCGCGAGTGGATCCTCAACTGCTTCCAGGGCGGGACGGTTACGACGCCCAGCACGAGCACGCCAGGGGGGGTGTGATGGGACCTTCGTCAATTCGCAACGTCACAGGAGCTTCGGCAATGAACGGACACTTGGGAACCATGGCCTCTCGATTTCGCACCCTGACCCATCGGGGCCGCCTCGGACTGGCGTGCTTTGCACTGTCCTCATTCGCGGTAACCGCGTGCACCGACCCCACCAAGCCAAAGTTCGACCCGCTCGACGTCGAGGAAGAAGAGATCTGCGAGGCCAGCGCCGACTGGCTGCCGATGACCCCCGAGCTGCCGCAGTTCCTGCCGGTGCCGCACCCGGCGGGCGAGTGCCCGTTCTACCGCAGCGGCTGGCAGAACTTCCTGGTCGCGATGCAGCCGACCGGCGCAGACGGGCACCCGGCGATGCTGGACTACCCCACCATCGACACGGTGTTCGCGCACACCAAGACCCATCCGTCGACCCGCTCGTATCTGGGTGACATCAAGCAGGCGGGCGCGCGCCAGATCGTGGTCGACCAGAACGGCAGCACGCTCTACTACGGCATTGCCATGAACACGGCGTTCAAGGAGTTCATTACCCAGAACAAGCTCGAGACGCCGGACGCGCTCCGCAACTATCCGACGACGCACCCGAACCTGGTCTTCCCTCAGGGCGTCGTCGAGTTCAAGTCGGCCTGGCAGGTCGTGGAGGGCGACGCCGCCACGGTCGCCGAGCAGACCAAGGACTTCATCAGCATGAAGACCACGATCCCGACGCTGAGCCAGGATACGGTCACCGGCAAGATCACCGAGAATCGCGACCAGCCGATCCCGGTGACTGTCCGCCTGCTGGCGATCCACGTCGTGAGCACGCTGGTGGGTCACCCCGAGTTCGTGTGGGCCAGCTTCGAGCACAGCACGGCGATGGTCAACGGCGCGAGCGATGTCAGGGCCGCCGACGGCCAGCGTGACGTCGCACCGATCGGGCCTGACGACCTGAACCCGGATCCCATCGACCTCAACCGCAGCGTGACCAAGCCGGCCGACGCGATGCACGACTACATCCTCTACAAGAAGGGGACCGCCACCAACGTCGCCAGCAAGCCGTTCGACGCCGAGAACCAGATGCACCTGGTCGGGCAGAAGTTCATGGATCCGAACACCGGCACGCCGCAGTCGACGTCGATCTACCGCATGTTCCCGGCGTCGAAGTCGAACACCATCGACCCGGACGCGGCGATCACCTCGCTCAATCACAACGTCGAAGCGCTGTTCAACAGGGCGAAGGCGGACGGTACCCTTCATGCCAATGACAAGCGCGGCAACTACCGCCTGGTGGGCGCGCAGTGGATGGACAAGCCGGGCTACTACGACATCAACATCCCGATCCAGAACGATCCGCTGACCAGCCCCATGGTCGCTGGAAAGCACATCTCGCAGGAAGGCGACGAGGTCGCCGCCGTCCCCGCGGACGTCTTCGCCAACGACATCAAGGAGAACGGCTCGGACAGCGCCTACTCGATCCTCGCCGGCGAGGATCGGATGTCGAGCACGGCGATGGAGTCGTTCACGCAGGCGCCAGGCGCGTTCAACAACTGCTTCACCTGCCACAACACGCAGGCGATCACCGCGAACGGCGTGCCGCTGAACAAGGATGCTACGGGCATCAAGCTCCTCGACCCGGGCTTGCTCAATGTCAGCCATATCCTCTCCCAGTTCCTGCTGGAAGAGTACGAAGACGCGCACACCCCGTAGGCGAGCTGCATTGTGGCGACCCACGCGTTCTGAAAGCCCAAGCGTCCTGGCCGGCGCGGCGGGGAGCGGGAGCATGACTGGGGGCCCCGTCGCGCTGGCCAGGAGCGCCCGCCGCAAGATCCTGCGCCAGCATCGAGACCTGCGCCGCGTGCTCGAGATAACGGCCTCGGCGACCGAAGCCGCCGAGGCCCCGGGCTCGCGGCGTCTGCCCCTGCTGGTCGCGCTGGCGCTACGACTGCAGAACATGCTCGACCGCCACTTTGCGTTCGAGGAGTCGGTGCTGATCCCGCACTTCCTCGCGGACGATCCCCCGCGCGTAGATCACCTGGTCGCTGAGCACCGCCAGCAGCGCGCCGAGCTGGCGCTGCTGGCGAAGCTGGCCTTCCAGAATGTCGCGTTGCCCAACATGGGGCAGGCGTTCCGGTGTCTGATCCAGAAGATCGTCGCCGACATGGACGACGAGGAACGCGAGCTCCTCAACGGCGTGCGGCGGCGCCCACCCGCCCGCGCGCGCGCCATCACCGGCGAGTTCACACAGGAGTCGCTGGTCGATTGCGACGACGAGATGTTGCTCGAGGTCGACCCGGCCGCGCGGCGCGGCTCGGAGTAAGGCGCAGTCCGCACGCCTTTGTTGGTTAACGCCAACAGAGGCGCGTTCTCCCGCCTGCTCAAATCGAGCAACAATCAGTGCTTTGTCCCGTTTGCGCGCGTCGCAATCATCATTGAGCAATGTCCAATGACGCGGGCCACGTGATTGGAAGCGGTGTCGATCCGTGATCTCCGTCGGACACTGAGGTTGCAGCCCAACAGGGACGCTTGTCACTTGTGTGGCGCCTCCAACATGGACTCTGTGAGCGCGTGCACACGCGCGACGTGCGCGCCGCTCTCGAACCCCTGAGACCTCGGCAAGATCCAGCAGCGCAGGCGATCCGGCACACCTCCTGCTGAAGAGTGGTTTCGCGCTCGAGCTCGCTCGAGCCCACTCACAGCACGGAAGGGGTGTCATGACGGTCGCTGGACAAATTCTTTCACGACGAAGGCTCTCTCTCTTTCTGGCGCCGCTCGCCCTGGCAGCGCTCTCATCGCCTGCGCTCGCAAAGAAGGGCAAACACGCCGGCGGCGCAGAGATCGCCGCTTGCGTGACGAACTACAAGAGCGGGCTCGAGCAAGAGCGGTCTGGACACCTTCTCGAGGCCCGCGAGCTCTTCATTCGCTGTTCGAAGAGCGCGTGCGGCAGCCCCCTCCGCGAGGAGTGCACGATGCGCTTCACCCAGCTGAACGTCGACATTCCGTCGGTCGTTCCGGTGGTGACCAGCGCGGCCGGCAAGCCGGTCCTCGACGTCGAGGTGCAGGTCGACGGCCAGCGGCTGGCCTCCTCGCTCGACGGACATTCCTTCATCATGAATCCCGGCGCGCACGACTTCTCCTTCAGCAAGGACGGTCACATCTTTGCGACCCAGAGCGTGCTGATCGTTCAAGGGCAGCGGAACCGATTGATCGCCGCGTCCCTGGCGTCTCCGTCGTCACCGCCCGCGGAGGAGGCTCCGCGCGCCCGGAAGTCAAAGCGCATGGAAGCACAGGCCGGTCCGCCCATCGCCTCCAACGCCGAGAGCGAAAGCGAGAGCAAGGAGAAGGCGGAAGCGCCGCCGCGAGCGGCGGTCGATCTCATCTCCCGCCAACCCCGAGAAGGAGACGCCGTCCGCAGGCCGCGGGCGCCGATCTGGCCGCGCGCGCGGAACCGGAGGCCAAGAGCGGTATCCCGACACTCAGCATCGTGTCGGCCGGCGTCGGCGTGGCCGCGCTCGGGCGCCGGCGCCCTATTCACCTACTGGGGCCGCAAGGACAACACGCTGCTCGACTCCTGCTCGCCAGGTTGTCGGCAGTCCAGCGCCGACCACATTCACAACCTCTACCTGGCGGCAGACATCTCGTTCGGCGTCGGCCTGGCGGCGCTCGCCGGCTCGTACTGGGCCTACGCGCATTCGAAATCCAATCGCGAAGAGGGCGGGGAGGAGGTCGCGGTTCGCACCACGCCCAGGATTCTGGTGGCGCCGACGCCGTCAGGCGCGATCGGCGCCCTGTCGGGAAGCTTCTGAAGTCGCCTGCGCGGCTTCTCGGCATTCACCACGGTCTTCAACCCGCAATCACGAGGAATCGTCACATGAACCGCCGGATCCATCTTTTGACTCTACTCTGCCTGCCGCTTGCGGCTTCCTGCTTCCAGAAGGGCCCCGGGCGCGAGGGTGTCGCGCCGCCGCCGATCGACGCCGGGGACATCAACGTCCAGTGCAAGAGCAACTCCTCGGCGTGCTTCACGTTGTGCCTTTCTCCGGAGTGCGCGCTACCCGACGGTGGCCGTCCCTCCGGTCCTGGAGACGCCGGTGATCTGGTACCAGCCCGGTGGATCGGTGAACAGCGTCGGGAGCCCCACCCAGGGCCAGAACACCACCGATCCTTGCGTTGCCATCAACGACGCGGCGCTGGCGATCCGCAAGCGTTCGTGCGCGCTTGCCACACGCCGGGCGCGCAGGCGGCCACCACCAGCCACTTCGACTACGTGCTCGACGACATGAAGCTCGCCACGAGCAAGAACAACGCGCAGTCCAAGAACATGGTCATGCCCGGTGATCCGATTCAAACTCCTACGTCTATCAGCGGATCGTCGACGGCCTCAAAGTCGGGAACGGCGGCATGCCTCCCGATATCAGCGTGGTCCCGAGCTACGTGGGTGCCGCCGCCTATCAAGCCAACCCGAATATCGTGGTCTACCCGACGGCCGCGGACGTCTCGGTGCTCTACGCGTGGATCCTCACCTGCATGCCGGGGGCGAACGCGAACGCCAACCAGACCAGCTACGGCGGCGGCGTGCACGGTCCGGCCGCCGCCGCAATACACGTCGACGGCGGAGCCACGGGGAATTGAGCGCATGTCCAAGAAGCGGTTCAACGATCCTTTCGCCACCATGAGACCAAACGGAGAAACATCCATGATCCGCAACTCGTCCTTCCGAGGCCGCGGCCCCATCGGTTTTGCTCCGCGGTGCGTTCCTGCTCGCTGGCGTCGCTCTCATCGCTTCATCGTGCAAGGACCCGACGATCGGTGCGGATCTTCAACGCCGGCATGATCACGCCCGCCGGCGGCGACCCCCGCGTGCTCGCAGGCGGAGGATTGCCCGGCGGGCGATGACTGGTTTCCAGTCGACGGCATCGCCCCCGCCTCCCGTCCGGCAGTTCACGCCGCCTCCCCACCCGGACACCGAGTGCCCGTTCTATCGCGGCGCCTATCAGAACTTCCTGATCGCGACCGTCCCGCTGGGCAAGAACGCGGCTGCCCGGCCAGAGCCCAAGCGATCCGGCGCTGGTGAACTACGCCACCATCGACGACGCGTTCACGTTCACCAATCCGCTGCACCTGACCCGCAACACAGGGACATCCTATCCCTACGGCAAGGCCGGGCACGACGCGGTCGCGAGCGGCCCGGCCACCGGACGCGCCTGGCTGGGTGCCGTGCGCCAGGCGGGACAGCGCAACGTCCTCATCGATCAAGATGACCACACCCTCTACTACGGCCTGCACATGAACCAGGCGTTCTTCGACTTCATCCAGCAGAACAAGCTCGACACGCCCGAGGGGATCGCGAACGTCGATCCCTACCTCTCCTTTCCGCCCGGCCTGGTCGAGTTCAAGACCGCCTGGAAGGACATCGACCCCCTGGACTTTCCAGACGCCAACGACAAGCTCGGCACGCCGAACGGCATCGTCCCGCCAGCCTCCGCTACCCGGACGATCTCGCGCAACTCGGCGGCACGCAACTGACCTGGGACGACAATTACATCACCACCATGGCCTGGCTTCCCTACCTGACCCAGGACGCGACCGGTATCGTCCACGAGGACGCTGACCATCCGGTGCTGCGCAAGGTGGCGCTGGTCGCGTTTCACTCGGTGTACACGCTGCCCGGCCATCCGGAGTTCATCTGGGGCAGCATCCAGCACGTCAACATCAACGCCGTCGATCCTGGACCGGTCGCCTACGCGGGTGTCACGATCCTGGGCGCGCCCGGATAGCCAACCCAACAACAACGGACCGAGTGGCAATGGCCGCGCTGCCCGATCCCAACGACCCGACAGAACCAGAATCAGACCAGCGGTGGCGAGCACGGCAACTATCTTCTTTACAAGGGTGGAACCCAGGTGAACCACGCCGATCAACCGCTCGATACCAGCGCGCTGCATTTCGACGAGGGGACCCAGTCGTTTCCCGGGCAAGGCGCACAGTCGTCGGTCTATCGGATGTTCCCCGGATCCAAATCCAACGATCTGGCTCCGGATGGCGCGGTCTTCTCGCTCAACAGCAATCTCAACTACGCCTTCTCCAAAGCGATCCAGCCAGGGAGCTCGATCCCAAGGTCGACAAGCGCCAGAACTATCGCCTGGTCGCCGCGGTCTGGCTCGACAAGCCGAACTTCTTCGCGCTCACGTATCCCGGCCCGGCTCCCGGCGCTCGGTCCGACGGCAAACCCCTCCCGCTCGGCGCTGCACCAGAAGGGGTGACGTTCCAGAACGACGACACCAACCCGCTGGTCATCGGCGCCGTCGCAGGATCCCGCCCGTGCTCTACCCGACGTCAGCCAGGGTGTCACCTGCGGCACGCCGCTGGATTCGAGCCATCATCAGCGGCAACGATCCCAACGCGACCGGCGCCAATAACGCGGTGCCGACCTGCCCCACCCGAGCCGACGACCTGAAGGCCGGCGACAACCCCTCGGAGCTCTATAAAGGCAAGCAACCCAACGGCTCGTTCGGCGCGCCCACGGTGGGAACCGACTACGAGTTCTCACTGCTCGGCGGTGAGGACCGCCTGTCGAGCACGGCGATGGAGACCTTCACTCAGAACAACGGCTTCAGGAACTGCTTCACCTGCCACAACACGAAACCCGTCAACGTCAACGGCGTGCCGGCTCAAGGAACCGACGGTCCCACGGACATCCTGCTCGTCCAAGCCGGCGCTGATCAACGTCAGCCACCTGTTCTCGGAGTTCATTCTGCAGGATCGGGAGAGGACGGCGGGCAACTGAGCGAACCTCGGCCGGCCACGCTCAGCTCTTGGCGCCGTCTTTCCCGCCGGTGCTCTCCGCCTCGCCCAGCAGCGCGCCCAGATTTGGGCCGCTGCTGCGTGCGGCGCCGAGCGAGCGCAAGCTGTCCAGGTGGTGCAGCAGGAAGCTGCGGTTGTCGCCCACCGACAGGTTCTGCATCTCGAGCGCGCCGATGCGGTCCTCGGGCGTGAAGGCCGGCTCGTCGACGCGCTCCATCGACAGCTTCTCGGGCGCGTAGCTCATGTACTGCGCGCGCGTCGACACGATCGTGTAGTCGTCGCCGCGCCGCAGCTCGACCGTCACCTCGCCGGTGACCGCCGGCGCGACCCAGCGCGTGAGCGCGTCCTTGAGCAGCAGCGCCTCGGGGTCGTACCACTTGCCCTCGTACAGCAGGCGGCCGAGGCGCCGCCCGAGCGTGAAGTAGAGATCGAGCGTGTTCTCGTTGTGGATCGCCGAGAGCAGCCGCTCGTAGGCGAGGTGCAGGAGCGCCATCGCCCGGCGCCTCGTAGATGCCGCGGCTCTTGGCGTCGATGACGCGGTTCTCGATCTGATCGCTCATGCCGAGGCCGTGGCGCCCGCCGATGCGGTTGGCCTCGAGGAAGAGCTCGGTCGAGCGTGCCGAAGCGCTGCCCGTTGAGCGCGACCGGCATGCCCCTGCTCGAACGTCGACGCGTGACCTCCTCGGGCGCGATCTTCACCTTCGGCTTCCAGTGCGCGACGCCCATGATCGGCTCGACGATGCGCATGCCCTTGTCGAGGCGCTCGAGGTCCTTCGCCTCGTGCGTCGCGCCGAGCACGTTGGAGTCGGTGGAGTACGCCTTCTCGGCGCCCATCGTGTAGGGCATGCCGCGCTGGCTCGAGGTACTCGCTCATCTCCTTGCGCCCGCCGAACGCGGTCGACGAACGCGCTGTCGAGCCAGGGCTTGTAGATCTTGAGCTCCGGGTTGACCAGGATGCCGTAGCGGTAGAAGCGCTGGATGTCGTTGCCCTTGTGCGTGCTAGCCGTCGCCGAAGACGTGCACGCCGTCCTCGCGCATCGCGCGCACGATCGCGGTCGTCGTCACCGCGCGCCCGAGCGGCGTGGTGTTGAAGTACTTCTTGCCGCCGGAGCGCAGGTGGAAGGCGCCGCACTGGATCGCGATCAGCCCCTCGCGCACCAGCGCCTCGCGGCAGTCGATGAGGCGCGCCTTGACCGCGCCGTGCTCGAGGGCGATCGGCGGGATGTCGGCCGGGTTGGCCTCGTCGGGCTGCGCCAGGTCGGCGGTGTAGGCGTAGACCTCGAGGCCCTGCTCCGCCAGCCAGGCGACGGCGCAGCGGGTGTCGAGGCCGCCGGAGAAGGCGATGCCGAGGCGGGTGCCCTTGGGAGGAAGCTGGCGATAGATGCGGCTCATGGGCGCCAACTAGCAGATATCCGAGCGCGCGTGAACCCCGAAAACGCCGCGGAGAGTCGGGCGAAAATCGGTGACCGATTTCAGGGCGATCCTTGCGGGGGATTCGGAGCGATTCCGCCCAGCGTTGCTCCGCCGACAACATCCCGGGTGTCAGACACTGTGGGATCATGGGTTCCGGGGTAGGCGTCACGCTTGCATGCCCTGAAGGGATGCTCGTCGCTCGCCGCGGCATTCTGGCGCTCCTCGTCATCGTCTCTGCCGGCCTGGCCGCGTGCGATTCGACACCCTCCCCCAGCGTGGCCAACATCGGCGTCAGCGGGGCCGACGGCAGAGAGCCCGACGCCGTGGTACCGAACCTGACCTGCGCTGGCCTCGACGAGTGCACCTGCGCTCGGACGCCGGGCTGCGCGCCGCTGGCCACCGACTGCTATTGCCCGCCCGCCTCCTGCGGCGGGGTGCCCGCCTGCACCTGCGGGGGCGGCCGATACCTGGGCTGCAACCCGGTCGGCAACGGCTGCTCGACATCGTCGTGCGGTCTGCTGGCTCAACCCTCGGCTCCCGATGGGAACGGGTGCACCCATTGCGCCGAGCCCACCGACTGCACCGGCGCGATCACCCAGCTCGCTGCCAGCTGCTCGGACCTTCCCGTCGACTCGATGCAATGGCTCTGCGGCACCGACAGCGACAGCTGCGCCGCCCTCTGCCTCGCCGGGCTACGCACCTGCGAGAGCGCAACTTGCGCGCTGTGCCTCGACTGCAGCTGCGGCACCGACCTCTTCGACAGCTGCATGAGCGAATGCCTCTCGTCGGCACAGAACCGGCATTGATCACGTGAGTCCGGACCGCCGGACCGCGTAAAACGGGCCGCGTGAGCCTCAGGGGTGTTGCCTGCGCGGCAACAGAGGCGTTGCCGCGGTAACAACACCGGCAGGGGCCTCGGGCCTCAGCCCGAGGCCTTTTCAAAGCACGCTCTGCGGATCCACATCCACCGCGAGCCGCACGTCCGGCCCCAGCTTCACCGCCGCGCCCGCGCGCGACGCCGCCACCAGCGCGGCGCGATCCCGTCCCGCGAGCCAGATCTGGTAACGCGTCCGCCCGCGCACACGCGCGATCGGGGCCTCGGCGGGGCCGAGCACTCGGATCTTGCCGCCGCCCGCCGCGATCACCGCCGCGGCCACCTGCGCCGCGTCGTGGGCGACGCGCTCCGGGTCGCGCGCGTCGAGGCGCAGCACGATCATGCGCGAGAACGGCGGGTAGTCCGACTCGCGCCGGTACTCGAGCTCGCGCCGCACGAAGCCGTGGTAGTCGTGGGTCTGCACCGACGTGATCGCCGGATGTGCCGGCGTATAGGTCTGGACGATCACCCGGCCCGGGCCGATCGCCGCGGCCGGCGCGGCCGGCGACCTGCTCCAGCAGCTGGAACGTGCGCTCGGCCGCGCGAAAGTCGGGCAGGTGCATGCCCTGGTCCGGCTGCAGCACGCCGACCAGCGTGACGCCGGCGAAGTCGTGCCCCTTGGTGACCATCTGCGTGCCGACCAGGATGTCGATCGCGCCGCTCTGCATGCCCTCGAGCACGCTGCGCAGGCCGCGCTTGGCGCCGGCGCCGCCGGTCCGTCCGACGGCCCGCGATCCGCGGTGTCGCGGTCCAGCCGCGCGACGCGCGCGTCCGGGAAGCGCTCGCGCACCAGCGCCTCGACGCGCTCGGTGCCCATGCCCAGGCGTTCGACCTTGGGCGACGAGCAGCTCGGACAGCGCGCCGGAACCAGCATCGTCAGCGCGCAGTAGTGGCAGACCAGCCGCCCGCGCGCCTTGTGATAGGTCATCGAGACCGCGCAGTTCTCGCAGTGCACGACGTGCCCGCAGGCGCGGCACAGCACCACCGTCGAGAAGCCGCGCCGGTTCAGAAACAGGATGGTCTGCTCGCGCGCCGCCAGGTTCGCGGCGACGGCGTCGGCGAGCACCGACGACAGCAGCCCGTCGGGGCCGACCGGGTGGCGGCGCAGATCGACGATCTCGACCGCCGGCAGCGGGCGCGGCGTCGCGCGCTCGGGCAGCGACAGGCGCCGGAAGCGCCCGGCCTCGGCGTTCTGGAACGTCTCCAGCGACGGCGTCGCCGAGCCCAGGATCGCGACCGCGCCCGCGCGCTGCGCGCGCACCACCGCCAGATCGCGCGCGTTGTAGCGAAAGCCGTCGTCCTGCTTGAACGAGCCGTCGTGCTCCTCGTCGACGACCAGCACGCCGAGGCGCTGCACCGGCGCGAAGATCGCCGACCGCGCGCCCACGGCGATGCCGACCTCGCCCGCGCGCAGCTGGCGCCAGGCGCGCAGGCGCTCGCCCGGCGGCAGCGCGCTGTGCAGCACGGCGACGTCGTCGCCGAACCGCGCGCGAAAGCGCGACGCCAGCTGCGGCGTGAGCGCGATCTCCGGCACCAGCACCAGCGCGCCTCGGCCGGCGGCGCGCGCGGCGGCGATGACGCGCAGGTAGACCTCGGTCTTGCCGGAGCCGGTCACGCCGTGGAGCAGGAACGTCGAGAAGCCCTGCGCCAGCGCCTCGGTCAGCGCGGCGATGGCGCTCTCCTGCGCGGGCGTCGCCACCAGACGACTCGCTCGCACCATCGCGTCCCGCGCCGCGACCGGCGCTCGCGGCGGCGGCGCGCGATGCTCGACGCGCGCGAGCCCGGCGGTCACCAGCGCCTTGAGATGCGTGCGCTCCGCCGCGCTCAGCGCCGCCGTCGGACCGCCGTCGGCCTGCGCGGCGAGCTTGGCGGCCAGCGCGCGCCGCGCCGCCGCGCGCGCGGGCAGCGCCGCGAGATCGGCGCCCGCGACCAGCACCGCGATCGCGATCGAGGCCGGACGCTTGCGTTCTTTCACCTCGTCGCCGATCTCGACCAGCCCCTGCCCGGCCAGACGCGTCGCGTGCGCGCTCGCGCGCGCGTCGAGCCGCGCCAGCGCCTTCATCGGCAGCGCGCCGCCGGCCGCGTCCAGCGCCGCCAGCAGGCGATCGACCGGCGGCGCCTCGCCCGGCAGCAGCCCCGGCTGGCGCGCCAGCGCGCGCCGCCCGGCCTCGGTCAGACGCACGCTGCGGATCGCGGTCGCCTTCTCCCCCTGCGGCAGCGCCGCGCGCAGCACCTCGCCCAGCGGCGCCTGGTAGTAGTCGGCCGCCCAGCGGCAGAGCGCGATCATCTCGTCGTCGAACGCCGGCGTGCCGGCGACGATCTCCTCGACGTCCAGCGCGGCCGCGCGCGACGCTTCAGAACCGCCGCTCGCCGCCGGATGACCGACCACGAACCCGGTGACCGTGCGCGCGCCGAACGGCACCACCACCTGCGTCCCTAGCGGCACCGGCGCGGCGCCGCGTGGATCGCGATACGTGTACGTACCGCGCACCGGCAGCGCGACGGCGACCTCGAGCAGCGAGCTCGGCGACGTATCGCGTGGACGGGGCCCCGGGTCGGGCGCGGTCTCGGTCACCCGCGCCCGAGCTCGTCGAGCAGCCGCTGCGCGCCCGCGCGCACGTCGGCGCCGATGTCCTTGCGGCGGAGCGCGTAGTACAGCACCGCCAGCACGTAGCCCGCGCGATCACCGGCGTCGAAGCGGCGCCCCTCGACCTCGAGGCCGTGCATGCCGTGGCGCTCGCACAGCACCGCCATCGCGTCGGTGAGCTGGATCTCGCCGCCGCGGCCCGGGGGCGTCTGCTCGAGGATGTCGAAGATCTCCGGCGGCAGCACGTAGCGGCCGATGATCGCCAGCCGCGACGGCGCCGAGCCGGGCGCCGGCTTCTCGACCAGCCGCCGCAGCCGCCAGTCGCGGTCGGCCGACCTTGTCACCGTCGATGATGCCGTAGAGGTGCTCCTGGCCGGGCGGCACCTCCTTGAGCGCGACCACGCCCTGCCCCCACTGCTCGAAGTTGTCGATCAGCTGGCGCAGCCCGGGGCGCTGCGCCTCGAGCAGATCGTCACCCAGCAGCACGGCGAACGGCTCGTTGCCGACGGCCGCGCGCGCGCACAGCACGGCGTGGCCCAGGCCGCGCGCCTCCGACTGGCGCACCGAGATGAACTTCGCCATGGTCGTCAGGCGCTGCAGCGCCTCGAGGTCGGCGGTCTTTCCGCGCTTCTCCAGCAGCGCCTCCAGCTCGGCGGAGCGATCGAAGTGATCCTCGATCGATTGCTTCCCGCGCGCGTTGACGAAGATGATCTCCTCGATGCCGCTGGCGACGCACTCCTCGACGTTCAGCTGCACGGTCGGGATGTCGACGATCGGCAGCATCTCCTTGGGGATGGTCTTGGTCGCCGGCAGGAACCGCGTACCGAGCCCCGCCACGGGGAGCACCACCTTGCGAACGACTTTCGAGGAACTGGACATCGTCTCTCCTTGGTGACTGGCTGCGAATGAGTTTAGGTGCGGGCGCCAGAAGCGCCATGGGGCCCGAAGGGGGGATCCAGCATCTCACGGCGCGCGACCGCGCGGCCAACGCCGATCCGGTGGAGGAGCTCCGCGACCGCCTCGAAGGTCGCCGCGGGGATCTCGGCGCCGGGCGCGGTCGCGAGCAACGCCCCCGCCAGCGCGGCGTCGCCGACGATGGGGACGCCAGCGGCGCGCGCGACCTCGGTGAGGTGGGCTGCGGTCGCACGCTGGCCGGCGGCGACCACCACCGGGGCGCGAGCGCCGTCGGGATCGTAGGCCAGCGCGACCGCGACCGCGTTGTCGCCGTCACCCTCCCCTGCGGTGACGACGAGATCGGCCGTCCGCACGTCGCCGATGGCTTCGCCGGACGCGCCATGAAGCCGCCGCTGTTCGCGCCGGCGCGCCTGGCGGTGAAGAGGATCGCCCTCGAGCTCCTTGCGTTCGCGCTCGATCTCCGAGCGGGTCATGCGCAGGCGCTGGCGATGGCGTACGCGGACCCAGAGCTCGTCGGCGACGCCGGCCGCCAGCGCCGCGAGGATCAGGCGCAGCCCCAAACGCTGCGCCACCGCGCCGAAGACTGCCAGTGCTCGCGACGGTGCCACGCCGGCCAGCGACACGAGCCGCGGCAGCAACGGTTCCAGCGTCGCCACCGCGACGGCAAGCAGGACGGCGACCGCGAGCGCGCCGCGCACCAGGCCGGCGAGCCTCCCCACCCGGGGGCGTCCGGGCACGAGCCGCCCGAGATCAGCCCGCGGCGCGCCGATCCAGAGACCGCCGGTCTGCAACAGCCCGACGAGGATCGGCGTCGCGAACGCGACCGCGAGCGGCGCCGCGAGGATTCGCACGCCGCCGTCGAGCGCGAGCACCACCGCCTCGCGCACGCTCCCGCCGCGCGCCGCCTGCGCCAGCGCCGTCGCGACGTACGAGCGCAGCAACCCGGCGGTCGAGGGCGCTGAGACAATCAGCACCGCGCCGGTCGCCGCCAAGGCCAGCGCGGCGCGCAGGTCGCGGCTCTGAGCAACGTCGCCGTGCCGCCGCGCCTCGGCCAGGCGCCGCGGTGTCGGATCGTACGTTGCCTGCTCCGCCGCGCGCGCCATCGCCGCCGACGCGTTGGCAGCGCCTACTTCGCCGGCGGTGCGGCGGGGGCGGGCTTGCCTGGCTTGTTGGTGTCGATCGGCACCAGACCGCCCGAGCCCTTGCCCGCGCCACCCATCAACTGGCCCACCATCTGTCCCTGGTTGAACGGCTTGGCCGGCTTGGTGACGGTCATCTTCGCGTCCTTGCCGAGCGCGGTCAGCTCGAAGTGCACCGGCCCCTGCGCCGGCCCGGCCGCGTGCTTCTGATCGGCCTCGACCTTGACGATGCCGAACGGCGGCACCTCGGAGCTGACCCAGAAGTCGAAAGCGTCGCCGCTCGGCGTCTTCTCGCGATAGTGCTTGGTCTTGAACGACCCGGCCGCGACCTTGACCGTCTCTTCCTTCACGAACGCCTTGGGATCGGGCTTGCGAAACTGAGTCTGCTGCTTGTTGTCGACCGGCATCTCCATCGGGTCGTTGTCGCCGATCTGCATGACCACGCGCTTGACCGGCTTCTCCTTGCCCTGGTCGGCGTCGACGACGGTCTGGACGATCATCTTGCCGCCGGCCATCGAGAGCATCCCGCCCTGCATGGTCATCTCCAGCGTGTTGCTGTCGGCGCTCTTGGCGACCAGCGCCATGCGCGACTTCATCGGCGGCAGCTGGCCCACGGTCATGTCGTACTCGGCCCACGCGCCGACCGGAACCTTCTTGATGTCGACCGCCATCGGCAGCGGAGGTGGCTGCCCCGGTGCCTGCGCCAGCGCCGTGGCCGGGATGACCAGCGCCGTGGCGGGAACGACGAGCGACGGCGGCGAGGAGCAACTGAGCGACACGGGTCATGGGTCCTCCGGGGAACGAGTGGAGGCGGCAGTTTACGCATTCGATCGCCAAAGGGCGAGCGACTTCGGGAGCGACTACAGCCCGATCCCGAGCTTCAACGACCAGGTGTCGACATAGACGCTGGTGAACGACGTTTCCTTCACGAATCCGTTCACCGGATGCAGGTAACCGAGAGCGACGCTGACGTAACCGACGTCGCCGAGGAAGAAGCTGGCGCCCGCGTCGACGCCGAGCTGCCAGTAGGCCGTCGGCACCGTGCGATCGAACTGGAAGCGCCGCATGTAGCCGCCGCCGGCGAAGGCCTCCGCGAACGGCGTCACCACCGCGCCGGCGGACTGCACGCCCAGCGAGACCGACTGCGCGATGAAGTAGTCACCGTTGCCGGTCCCGAACTGGCCGCTCTGCCACCCGTACTGCGTGGACAGGCCGAAGCGCACCAACCGCGAGATCGGATAGAAGTCGAGCGACAGGCTGTCGAACGGCTCGCTGGTCGCGCTGCCGGTGGTGGAGCCGGAAGGAGTCGCGCCGACCTGCACGAACGAGAAGCGGCGATAGCCGATGCCGATCGTCGGGGTCTTGCCGGCATCGCGCGGGGCGGGCGCAGCGGTGTGTGCGGCCGGCGCACCGGAGGCCACCACGTCCGCGCCGGACAGTGGTGGTCGCCGACGCTGACGGGGAGACCCGCGTATCGATCGGCGCGGCCAACCCCGCGCTGGGCGTGGACGTGGGCGTGCGTCGCGACCGGCGGGCTCACCGCAAGCCCGGCGAGCAACGACCGGCGTCGCGGCGGCGGGTGCGGCCAGCGTCGTGCGCGTCTTGAGCCGGCGCGCCAGCTTGGGATCGTCGATGTCGTCGCTGGCGGGCGTAGCCGCGCGCGCTGCGGTCGCCGCGCCGAGCAGAATGAGGCAGATCCAGGCGGCGCGAATCATCGATCGTCAGTCGCCGGCTCCCGGACCAAAGCTGATGATCATCTGCAGGATCATCCCGTCGTCGGCCAGCGGCTGCGGGCCGGTGAAAAGCAGCTCGAAGCTGGTGTTCGCCATCGCGCCGTCGATGTGCGCCTCGCGGTGATAGACCGTGTCCGACTCCTGCCAGCTGATGTCGACGCCCGGATTGGCCGCCGATGGCGATCAAGGTCTGCTTGGTGCTCAGATCCCAGGGCGGGGTCTGCGCGCTGGCGCTGTCCTTGAACGCGGTGACGGCGTTCACCGGCCGCGGCGTCACGTGCAGCGAGTAGAGCGCGTCGCTCTCCGACACGCTGGTCGCCGACAGCGAGATGCTGGCGTCGGGCACCACGAACAGCGTCTGGCCCTGCACGGTCACGGGGATCCAGGGCGGCTCGAGGAGTCGCACGTGGTAGCTCTTGTCCGCGCTCGTGAACATCACGGTACCGGCGAAGGGATCACTGCCGTTGACGTCGCCACATCCGACCATCCCCACCGACACCGCCAGTAGACCGAGCAGACGTACGACGTGAAAACCGAGGCGGCCTTGCAAAGTCTCCCCTCCCGACTGAGTCTAACATCCCAATCTCGTCGCTACCGCGTCGAAGCTTGAACAGGACGGAGAACGGCCGGGGAACGGCGCGAAATCAGCGGGAATGCAGGCCGAACGCGCGAATCGGCGAGGGCCATCCAGGCCGGCCATCCCGCGACCAGCGCCGCATCCAGCGCCCCGAGGCCCAGGAGCACGATGCCGATGCTGAGGACGCCCTTCAGGGGCATCGCCGCGAAGTAGACCGGCAGCGCCGGCGTGACTCGTCCCACGACGCCCAGCGCGATGTCGGCGAGCAGCAGGGCGACGATCACCGGCGCCGCCAGACCGACCGCCGATTCGAGTAACTTCGCCGACGCGGCGAGCACCAGCTGGAGCTGCGATTCCAGCCCGCGCCGGCGACCCGGGGCCGCCGCCGAGCGGCAGCGCTTCGTAGCTGCGTGCGAGCGCCACGGCCAGACGACCGATGCCGCCGAGCTCGAGGAAGATCACCGTCGCCAGCAGGAGATAGAGCGCGCCCGTCGGGCTCGAACGTGCGCCGCTATCGGGCGCGAGGACTTCCGCGAAGCTGGCGCCGCGCAGGACGTCGACGAGGCCCCCGGCCGCCTCGGCGGCGCGGAAGAAGAACGACACGACCAGCCCGACCGTGGCGCCGACCAGCGCCTCGCGCGCGGCGAGCAGGATCCAGGCGGCCGGGCCCGGGGCACGCAGCAGCGGCAGCCACCGCGCCCGACGTCAGGTGAGGCAAGCTGAACGACGCCAGCAGGAGACCGATGGCGACGCGCAACGGAAGCGGCAGCGCGCGACCGCCGAACCCCGGCACCAGCAGCACGATCGGGACGCTGCGCGCGGCGCCGAGCGCGAGCGCCAGCGCGAGCCCCTGCACCATGTCGCCGCCGACAATCGAACCCACCGCCGTGCTCCCGCGTCAGCGAAACCCGGCGACCGCGACGAAGATCGCCTGCGTGAAGCGAACCAGCTGCGCGCCCAGCAGCGGGCCGATCGCGATCAGCGTCAGCATCACCACCACCAGCTTGGGCACGAACGCCAGCGTCGGGTCCTGGATCTGCGTCGCGCCCTGGAAGACGCCCGAGCAGGAAGCCGACCAGCAGGCTCGCGAGCAGCGGCGGGCCCGAGAGCACCAGCACCAGCAACAGGCCTTCGCGCACCACGCGCAGGACGAGCTCGCCGTGCGCCGACATCAGACGAAGCCCTCGACGAGGCCGCGGATCACCAGGTGCCACCCGTCGGCGAGCACGAACAGCAGCAGCTTGAACGGCAGCGAGACCGTCGTCGGCGACAGCATGTGCATGCCGAGCGCGAGCAACAGATTCGCGATCACCAGATCGACGACCAGGAACGGGACGAAGATCAGAAAGCCGATCTCGAACGCGCGCCGCAGCTCCGACGCGACGAACGCCGGAACGACGACCAGCAGATCGCGATCGGTGATGCCGGCGCGCTCGGCCTCCGTGCGCAGGCGCAGCGCCAGGCCGTGGAAGAGCGCGCGGTCGCGCGCATCGGCGTGCTTGAGCAAGAACTCGCGCAGCGGCTCCTTGGCGCGATCGGCGGCGACGCCCATCGCGTGGACGCTCGCGCCGCTCAGCAGCTCGGAGCCGGCGCCGAGATCCAGCACCGGCTCGACGGCGCGGTACATGCGCTCGCCGGTGGGCGCCATCACGAACAGCGTGAGGATCAGCGCGAGGCCGGTGAGCACCTGCGTCGGCGGCACCTGCGGCGTGCCGATCGCGCTGCGCAGGATCGACAGCACCACGGCGACGCGCACGAAGCAGGTCGTCATCAGCAGCGCGAACGGCACCAGCGACAGCGCCGCCATCGCGAGCAAGACCACCAGCGGCGGCGACCCGGTCATGCCTTGGGCTCGGGCGGGCGCGAAAGGACGCGCGCGAGCACGTCGGCGAACGCGCCCTTCGCGGGCACGGCCGACGGCGCGGCGGCGTCGGCGACGGTCGCGCGGTCGACCTCGGCGAGCAGCGACATCGGACCGTCGCCGACGCCGACCAGGAAGCAGCGGCCGGCGGTCTCGATCAGGTAGACCGAGCGGCGCGGCTCGAGCGGACAGCGCGCGAGGATCTTGATCGCGCCGGTCGCGCGCCCGACGCCGCGGCCCGCGAGCCAGCGGAGCCCGACGTAGGCCAGCACGCAGACCACGCCCAGCGACGCCAGCGACATCGCGACCGACCCCCACCCGAGCGTCGGCAGCGTGCCCGCCGGATCACCCATGCGGGCGTTATCGCCAAAGGGGCACGGCGGAGTCGCAAGGCCTGCCTGCCGGCCGTTCGGCCTCTCGCGGCACGCGGAGGTCGCGCAAGGCCGGCTCCCGCTCGCGAGGCGGGCCTCGCGGACCGCTCGCTCTGCCGCTCCGGCGCTACTCGTCGTCGCCGTCGTCGTAGTACAGCGACTCGCGGTTCTCGAGGAACGACTGGATCGCGGCGGAGGCCTCCGCGGAGAGATCGATGAAGCGCACGCCCATGCCGGTCGAGCCGTCGAAGCGGTGGAGCAGAGAGTTCTCGCGGATCCAGCGCACCTCGGTGTTCACGCTGATCGGCGCGGGCGAGCCCGGCAGCGAGAACGTCATCTTGATGTAGTCGCCGATGCGGCGCAGCTGGTGCGTCGCGACGAAGAGACCACCGGCGCTGATGTTCTGGGTGAGCCCGGTATAGAAGTTGTGGTCACTCTCGAGGTCGACCTTGACCTCGAGGTCGAATCGCTCCGCGACTCGGGCCCCCTTCTGTCCGTCCTCTTTAGCTCTCGCCCCAGCGCCTGAGTTCATGAGAAGTCTCTCTCCTGGCCGAGGGATCGTCCTCGGCTGGAGAGACTACTCGTCAGAACACCGGCCCAACTGAAGGGCCCGGAATCCGGGCCGGCTACCTACTTCTTGGAGGTCTTCTCCGCCTTGGGAGCGGCGGCCTTCTTCTCGGCCTTGGCCTTGCCCTCGCCCTTGGCGGCAGCCTTGGCCTGGCGGTACCCTTCTCGGCGGCCGGTTTCGCGGCCTTACCCGCGCCCTTGTCGCCCTTGGCCGGGGTCTCGGCGGGGGCCGAGGACGCGCTCCCCTCGTCGGGGAGTAGCTCCAGCAACGACATCGGCGCCGCGTCGCCCGGCCGCTGGCCGAGCTTCACGATCCGGGTGTAGCCGCCACGACGACCTTCGAACCGGGGCGCGATCTCGTCGAACAGCTTCAGCACCGCGCCGCGGTCGCGGACCACCCGGCGCGCCATGCGCACCGCGTGAACCACGCGCGCCGACTCCTCGGTCGTGCGGCGGTCGGCCTTCTTGGTCAGCACGTCGCCCACCCGGCGCGCCCAGGTGATGGTCCGCTCGGCCAGCCGGCGGGTCTCCTTGGCCTTGGCGTCGGTGGTGCGGATGCGCTCGTTGGTCAGCAGGGCTGCGACCAGGTTGGAAAACAGCGCCTTCCGGTGCGCCGACGTGCGCGAAAGATGAACCCCAGCTTTACGATGTCTCATAACTCAGCCTTTTTACCGATCCGAATGGTTGCAGCGAACGCGCTCGCTCAGGCCTTCTTGGGCGGGCCGTCGCCCGGCCAGCCCTCGAGCTTCATGCCGAGCGAGAGGCCCATCTCGGCGAGGATCTCCTTGATCTCCTTGAGCGACTTGCGGCCGAAGTTCTTGGTCTTCAGCATCTCGGACTCGGTCTTCTGCACCAGCTCGCCGATGTAGCGGATGTTGGCGTTCTGGAGGCAGTTCGCCGAGCGGACCGACAGCTCGAGCTCGTCGACCGACTTCCAGAGGTTCTCGTTGACAGCTTCTGCTGCTCCTCCGAGACCGAGCTCTCGTGCGTCGGCTCGGCGCCCTCCTCGAAGTTGATGAAGATCGACAGCTGGTCCTTGAGGATCTTCGCGGCGAACGCCACGGCGTCCTCGGGACGAACCGCGCCGTTGGTCCACACCTCGAGCGACAGGCGGTCGTAGTCGGTCTGCTGGCCGACGCGCGCGTTGGTCACCTGGAAGTTGACCTTGCGGATCGGCGAGAACAGCGAGTCGACCGGAATCACGCCCACCGCGGTCTGCGGCGTCTTGTTGCGCTCGGCCGGCACGTAGCCGCGGCCGGTGCCGATGTGCAGCTCCATGCGCAGCTTCGCGCCCTTGGCGCAGGTCAGGATGTGGTGGTCGGGGTTCAGCACCTCGACGCCGTCCGACACCTGGATGTCAGCCGGCGGTGATCTTGCCCTCGCCGTCCTTGTCGAGGCGCACGATGCGCGGCTTGGCGTCGCGCGCACTTGACCAGGACCTCTTTGAGGTTGAGCACGATGTCGGTCACGTCCTCGACGACGTCGGGGATGGTCGTGAACTCGTGCAGCGCGCCCTCGATCTTGATCGCCGTGATGGCCGAGCCCTGCAGCGACGACAGCAGGATGCGGCGCAGGCTGTTGCCGATGGTGGTCCCGAAGCCGCGCTCGAGCGGCTCGCAGGTGAACTTGCCATAGGTCGGCGTCAGCGAATCGGGCTCGACCTCGAGCTTGCGCGGCCGGATGAGGTCGCGCCAATTGCGCGTGACATACGCGCTCTGTCCTCCACCGGACGATGTGTGCGTGCTAGCCATTGCCATTGCGGTCTCCTATCAATCCAAAACGAGTCGCCCTTGATCGGGCGGCGGTCAAAACCAACTATCGCGAATAGAGCTCGACGATGAGCTGCTCGCGGATCGGCAGGGTCAGATCCTCGCGCGACGGCAGGCTGGTGAGCCGCCCCTTGAACGCGTCCTTGTCGAGCTCGAGCCACTTGGGAACGCCACGGCGATCGACGGCGCCCAGGCTCTCGAGGACGCGCGTGACCTTCTTCGAGCCCTCCTTGACGTCGACGGTGTCGTTGGCGCGGCACAGGAATGAGGGAATGTTCACCTTGTGCCCGTTCACGCGGAAGTGACCGTGACGCACCAGCTGGCGCGCCTCGGCGTGGTCCGACGCGAACCCAAGACGGTAGACGACGTTGTCCAGACGGCGCTCGAGCAGCTGCAGCAAGTTCTCGCCGGCGACGCCCTTCATGCGGATCGCCTTGTGGTAGTAGCCGCGGAACTGGCGCTCGGCGAGGCCGTAGATGCGCTTGACCTTCTGCTTCTCGCGCAGCTGCGAGCCGTAGTTCGAAATCTTGCGGCGGCGCGCCTGGCCGTGCTGGCCGGGGGCGTACGCGCGGCGCTCGTACCCGCACTTGTCGGTGTAGCAGCGGTCCCCCTTGAGGAACAGCTTCATGTCTTCACGCCGGCACAGCCGGCACACGGGACCTGAGTAATTGGCCATCTCTAGGTGATCTCTTTCGTCAAACCCGGCGTCGCTTCGGGGGGCGGCAGCCGTTGTGCGGGATGGGGGTGAGGTCGCGAATCAGCGTGATCTTGAAGCCGGTCGAGGCGAGCGCGCGCAGCGCCGACTCGCGCCCCGAGCCCGGGCCTTTGACGAACACGCTCAGCGACTTCATGCCGTGCTCCATCGCCTTGTGGCCGGCGTCCTCGGCCGCCAGCTGCGCGGCGAACGGCGTCGACTTGCGCGAGCCCTTGAAGCCCTTCACGCCCGACGACGACCAGGCAACCACGTTGCCCGAGACGTCGGTGATCGTCACGATCGTGTTGTTGAACGACGCCGTGATGTGGGCGATGCCGCTCTGGATGTTCTTACGAACCTTCTTGGCCTTCGGCTTCGCCTTGGGCTTGTTCTCGGTAGGAGTCGTCGCCATTTCTTTCCTTTACGTTCCTGCTGCGCGTCCGGCCTAGGCGCCGGTCTCTTTGCGCTTGATCATCTGCCCCTTGCGCGGACCCTTGCGCGTACGCGCATTGGTGTGCGTTCGCTGGCCGCGCACCGGCAGGCTCTTGCGGTGGCGCAAGCCGCGGTGGCAACCGAGATCCATCAGACGCTTCACGTTCATCGAGACCTCGCGACGAAGATCGCCTTCGACCTTCAGCTGCGTGCCTTCGATGACCTCGCGGATGCGGCGGGTCTCGTTGTCGTCGAGGTCGTCAGTGCGCTTGTCGAGCGACACCTCGGCGGCCTTCAGAATCTCGCGCGACTTCGCGCGGCCGATCCCGTAGATGTAAGTGAGCGCAATTTCCATGCGCTTGTTGCGCGGAAGATCGACACCTGCCAAACGAGCCATCTTTAACCCTGCCTCTGCTTGTGCCGCTGGTTCTCACAGATCACGCGCACGACACCGCGTCGGCGGATCACCTTGCACTTGACACATACCTTCTTGACTGATGCCCGAACCTTCATGAGATCGCTCCCAATACCTCGAAATCGTCGTGTGATCTACAGATTCGATACACTCACGGCCGCGATAGCACGATCGGCCCGTCGTCGGTGATCGCGACGGAGTGCTCGAAATGGGCCGAGAGGCTACCATCTCGCGTTACCGCCGTCCAGCCATCTTCTTTGATCACGACATCTTGCGTCCCGGCGTTCACCATCGGCTCGATCGCCACCACCAGTCCGGCCGACAGGCGCTTGCCCTTTCCTGCTTCGCCGTAGTTCGGAACGTGCGGTTCCTCGTGCATGTCGCGCCCGATCCCGTGCCCGACGAATTGCCGGACGACCGAATATCCCTTGGGCTCGACGTGGGACTGCACAGCCCAGCCGATGTCGCCCAGGCGGTTGCCGGGCACGCACTTCTGGATGGCCAGCTCGAGCGACTCGCGCGTCGCGGCGATCAGCGCCGCCGCCTCGCTCGAGACCTGGCCCATCGGCACCGTGCGCGCCGAGTCGCCGCACCAGCCGTCCTTGAACGCGCCAAAGTCGATCGAGAGCAGATCGCCGTCTTTCAGCACCACGTCCTTGCGGGGGATGCCGTGGACCACGACCTCGTTCACCGACGTGCACAGCACCGCCGGATAGCCGTGGTAGCCCAGGAACGCCGACTCGGCCTTGAGCTGGCGCAGCCGGCCGGCGGCGATCTCGTTGAGCTCCCAGGTGCTCATGCCCGGCTTGGCCGAGCTCTCGAGCAGATCGAGCACGTCGTTCACGATCAGGTTCGCTTCACGCAGCTTGGCGATCTCGGCGGCGCTCTTGAGACGAATAGCCATCTTCGTCCTTAGCTCAGCAACACCGCGGAATAGATGCGGCCGAACACCTGGTCGATGTCACCGATGGCATCGATCGGCAGCATCGGCCACCCGTACGCACGGAAGTAGTCGAGCACCGGCGCCGTCTTCGTCGCGTACTCCTGCAGGCGGAAGCGCACGGTCGCCTCGGCGTCGTCGACGCGCTGGATCAACGTGCCGCCGCACCGATCGCACACGCCCTCGACCTTGGACGGGCGCGAGACAACGTGATAGCTCCACTGGCAGCTCTCGCAGGTGCGACGGCCGGCGATGCGCGCGACCAGCGCCTCGGTCGGACCGTCCAGCACCACCACGCCGTCGACCTTGCCATGCACGCCCTGCTTCGCGAGCTCCGCGCCCAGCGCTTCGGCTTGCGCCATGGTGCGCGGAAAGCCGTCGAGCAGGTAACCGCCGGCGGCGTCAGGCTGCGCGAGGCGTTCGGTCACGACCTCGACCATGATGTCGTCCGGGACCAGCTGGCCGTGGTGAAGGAAGTCGGCGACGCGCAGGCCGAGCGGTGTGTTCGACTGGATCGCGCCACGAAGGATGTCGCCGGTTGCGACGTGCGGGATGTGAAAAGCGACCGAGAGACGGCGCGCCTGGGTCCCCTTCCCGACGCCGGGAGGACCGAAGAGCAGGAGCTTCTCGCCCAAAAATCAGCTTCCAATGGCGCCCGTAGCCCGGGAGCCACGCCCCCGGATGCGGGGCCCGCGCGGCCCGGTGAATCCTTCGTAGTTGCGCGTGATGAGGTGCGACTCGATCTGCTGGACCGTATCGAGCGCGACGCCGACCACGATCATGAGGCCGGTGCCGCCGAAGTAGAACGGCACCTTCATGTTCTCGTGCAGCAGCGACGGCAGCACGCAGATGGTCGAGATGTAGACCGCGCCGCCGAACGTGATGCGGGTCAGCACCTTGTCGATGTACGCCGCCGTGGCCTTGCCGGGGCGGATGCCCGGGATGAAGCCGCCGTACTTCTTCATGTTGTCGGCGACGTCGACCGGGTTGAACGTGACCGCGGTGTAGAAGTAGCAGAAGAACACGATCAGCGAGATGTAGATCGTGTTGTAGCGCCAGTCACCGGGGTGCAGCGCCTCGGAGATCCGCTGCATCCAGGGCGTCTGAACGAACGACGCGATCTGCGACGGGAACATGAGGATCGACGACGCGAAGATCGGCGGGATGACGCCGGCGGTGTTGACCTTGAGCGGCAGGTGCGTCGACTGGCCGCCGAACATCTTTCGCCCGACGACGCGTTTGGCGTACTGGACCGGTATTCGTCTCTGCCCGCGTTCGAAGAAGATGATGGCCGCGACGACCAGCACGATGATCACGCCGATGACCGCCAGGTCGAAGGCGGTGATGTCACCGGTCTTGGCCTTGGAGAACATGCGCGACCGCCGCGTCGGGCATGTCGGTGACGATGCCGGCGAAGATGATCAGCGAGATGCCGTTGCCGATGCCGCGCTCGGTGATCTGCTCGCCGAGCCACATGATGAACGCCGTCCCAGTGGTCAGCGACACCATGGTCAACAGGCGGAAGCCCCAGCCCGGGTTGATGACCACCTGGCCGAACTGCGCGTAGGCGCGGTTGTTCCCCTCGAGCCAGCGCGCGATGAAGAACGACTGGATCAGCGACAGGATCACGCACCCGTAGCGCGTGTACTGGTTGAGGCGCCGCCGCCCCATCTCCCCTTCCTTCTGGACCTGCTCCAGCTTGGGGACGACGACCGTGAGCAGCTGCAGGATGATCGACGCGCTGATGTACGGCATGATGCCGAGCGCGAAGATCGACATCTGCTCGAGCGCGCCGCCCGAGAACATGTTGAAGAGACCGAGGAACGTCCCTGACGCCTGGTTCACGATCTTCGCCATGATGGCGCGGTTGACACCGGGGGTCGTGACGAACGCCCCGATGCGGTACACGGCCAGCAGCGTGATCGTGTAGAAGATCCGCTTTCTCAGCTCGGGAATCTTCCCGATATTTTGGAAACCGGACGCCATATCGCTCCCCCCGGCTAGTCGGCAACTACTTCGGCGGTGCCGCCGGCTTTTTCGATCTTTTCTTTGGCCGAGCCGGAGAACGCGCTCGCCTTCACCACGAACTTCTTGGTGAGTTCGCCTTGAGCCAGAATCTTGACCGTGTGCGAGGTACGCGGCACGAGACCAGCGGCGTGTAGACTCGCGACGTCGATCGTCCCGGCGGGGAAGCGGTCCTCGAGGTCCTTGAGGTTGACGGCGAAGACCTCCTTGCGGAAGTGGTTCTTGAACCCCTTCTTCGGGAAGCGCCGCTGCATCGGCATCTGACCGCCCTCGAAGCCGAGGCGCGCGCCGTGGTGACCGGTGCGGGCCTTCTGGCCCTTGACGCCCTTGCCCGACTGCTCGCCGGTCCCCGACCCGGGGCCGCGGCCGATGCGCTTGCGGTTGCGGGTCGCGCCGCGCGGGCCCTTCAAAGTGTGGAGCGTGGTTCCCATTGTCGTTCGATACCTTTCTATTCCGCCGCTTCGACCCGGACCAGGTGCGAAACGGAGCGAATCATGCCACGAACGGCGAGATTGTCCGCCAGCACCACGGTGCTGCCCATCTTGCGCAGGCCAAGGCCGCGGATGGTGCGCTTGTGGGTCTCCGGCCGGTTGATGCCGCTACGGATCAAAGTGACTCTCAGCTTCTTGGCCATGGTAGCTACTCCCGGATCTCTTCCAGGCGCTTGCCGCGCAGGGCGGCCGCGTCCTCGGCGCTGCGCAGCTGCTGGAGCGCGTCGATGGTGGCATGGATGACGTTGTGAGGATTGGACGTGCCGATGCACTTGGTGAGGATGTCCTGAATGCCCGACACCTCGAGCACCGGACGTACGGCGCCACCGGCGATGACGCCGGTACCGGCGCTGGCCGGGCGCAGGATCACGCGCCCGGCGCCGAAGTCGCCCTGGACCTCGTGCGGGATCGTGCCGCCGGCGAGCGGGATGCGGAACAGGTTCTTCTTCGCCTGCTCGGTGCCCTTGCGGATGGCCTCGGGGACCTCGTTGGCTTTGCCGAGGCCGGCGCCGACGTAGCCGCGCTGGTCGCCCACGACCACGAGGGCCGAGAACGAGAACCGGCGACCGCCCTTGACGACCTTCGCCACGCGGTTGATGAAGACCACGTTGTCGACGAGCTCGCCGACCTCTTCGTAATTGATTGCCATTCTGGTTCCTTTTGCCGCCGCTTTAGAACTTGAGCCCAGCTTCGCGCGCGCCGTCCGCCAGCGCCGAGACGCGTCCGTGATACTTGTAGCCCGCTCGATCGAAGACGACCTTGTCGATCCCCTTTTCGAGACACTTCTTGGCGATCGCGACGCCGACCAGCTTCGCGCGATCCTTCTTCTTGCCAGCGCCCTTCTCTGCGTCGACGTCCGAGGTCGAGGCCAGGGTCTTCCGTGACAGGTCGTCGATGACCTGGGCGTAGATGTGCCGCGAGCTGCGGAACACCGCCAAGCGAGGCCGCTCGGTGTTGCCCTCGATTCGCTTGCGAATCGAGCGGTGGCGCTTTTTCCGGCTCTCGTTCTTGCTGTTGGAAAGCATGTCCGATCCTTACGTTGACGCTGGCGTTGACGTTGTGACGTTTGTTGCGCGCGCGGCGATTAGCCGCCGCCGCCCGAGCCGGTGGCTCCCGCCTTGCCGACCTTCTTCTTGATGACCTCTTCGGCGTACTTCACGCCCTTGCCCTTGTACGGCTCGGGAGGACGCAGCTCGCGCACCTTGGCCGCCGTCTGCCCGAGCAGGTCGCGATCCGCGCCGCTCAGGACGATGCGGTTCTTGTCGACCTTGGCGCCCACGCCCTTCGGCAGCTTGAACACCACCGGGTGCGAGTAACCGAGCGCCATGGTGAGCGTGTCGCCGCCGACCTCGGCGCGGTAACCGACGCCGTTGATCTCCAGCTCGCGCGTCCAGCCGTCGGTGACGCCCTTGACCATATTGGCCAGGTGCGCGCGCATGAGGCCGTGCTTCGCGCGGTTCTCGCGCGAGTCGTCGGCGCGCTCGACCGTCAGCTTGTCACCGGCGATCTTGAAGGTGATCCCCGACGGCAGCACCTTGGCGAGCTCGCCCTTCGGCCCCTTGACGCCGACCGTGCCGTTCTTGGCGCTGACCGTCACCCCTTTGGGCAACGGCAGAATCTTTCTTCCGATACGTGACATGGCTACCAAACCTCGCAGAGCAGCTCGCCGCCGACGCCGGCCTTGCGAGCCGCCCGATCGGTCATGAGACCGCGGGAGGTGGAGAGGATCGCGATGCCGAGACCCGAGCGGATCTTCGGAATCGTGTCCTGGCGGACGTACATCCGCTGCCCGGGACGCGAGCGGCGGCGGAGGCCCGTGATGGCGTTCGTGCGAGGGTCGGCCCAGCGCAGGCGAACGACGATGCTGCTCATACCGGCGTCATCCTCGCGCGTGTCGAAGCCGGCGATGTAGCCCTCGGCCTTGAGCAACTCGGCGATGCGCAGCTTGAGCTTGGACGCGGGCGCTACCACCTCCGCGTGGCGCGCCATGATGGCGTTGCGAATTCGGGACAGGAAGTCGGCGATGGGATCAGTCATTGACATGCGACACCTACCAGCTCGATTTGATAACGCCGGGGATATCACCGCGCAGCGCAAGGGCCCTAAAGCAGATGCGGCAGAGCTCGAACTTGCGGAGAAATGCCCGCGAGCGCCCGCACTGCTTGCATCGGTTCTTGTGACGCACCCGCCATTTGGGGGTCGGTCGGTGCATATCTACAGTTTTCGCCATGGTCAGTTCCTGAAGGGCATTCCGAGGTGACGCAACAGCGCGCGCCCCTGCTCGTCGGTGCGAGCGGTGGTGGTGAAGGTGATGTTCATTCCCTTGGGCTTTTCGAGCCGCTCGTAGTTGATCTCCGGGAAGATGATCTCTTCGCGGATGCCGAGCGTGTAGTTGCCGCGGCCGTCGAACGATTTGGGCGAGATGCCCTTGAAGTCGCGCACGCGCGGCAGAGCGTACGAGACCAGGCGGTCGAGGAACTCGAACATCTGATCGCGCCGCAGGGTCACCATGGCGCCGATCTTCTGGCCACCACGCAGCTTGAACACCGCGATCGACTTCTTCGCCTTCGTGACCACTGGACGCTGGCCGGTGATCGCGCTCAGCGACTCGACGGCGGTGTCGAGCACCTTGGGGTTGGTCACCGCTTCACCGAGGCCCATGTTGATGGTGATCTTCATCAGGCGCGGCGCCTCCATCGGGTTCCTGAGGCTGAACTCGCTGATGAGCTTGCCGCGGATCTCGGTGTCGTAGACCTTGCGCAGGCGCGCGGGGCCGGTGCGCCTGACCCGCTCTGTCGCAACCTCTTGCGACGAGCCGCCAGCCTTGCCCCGTCCGCCGCCCTTGCCACCCTTGGCCTTGGCTTCGGCGCGCGCCGCCTTCTTGGCGGCGGCCTCGACCTCTTGCTCGGGCGTGAGGGTCGGCTTGGCGCCCTTGGGCGCCTTCTCGTTTTTTTCGGTTTTCTTATCTTCCTCGGCCATTTGCGACGATTCCTTTTGCCTGGCTAACCGTTACGAGGTCTCGAAGACCGTGCCGCACTTCACGCAGACACGGCGCTTCTGAGCGTGGCCCTCGGTCCCTTTGCCTTCTTTAGCTTCCTGGGCCTTCGAGCGCCGCGGGGCGACGCACTTGCCGCACCAGAGCGAGACGTTGGACGACTCGACCGAGCCCTCCTTCTCGATGATGCCGCCGCGCGGGTTGCGCTGGCTCGGCTTGGTGTGGCGCTTGACCATGTTGACGCGCTCGATGACGACGCGGCCGGCCCCGGTGAGAAGGCGCAGCACGCGGCCGCGCTTCCCCTTCTCCTTGCCGGAGATCACGACGACCTGATCACCCTTGCGAACGTGCATCACAGAACCTCCGGAGCCAGCGAGATGATCTTCATGAACCGCTTCGCGCGCAGTTCGCGGGCGACTGGCCCGAAGATACGGGTGCCGATCGGCTCGTTGTCCTTGTCGACCAGCACCGCCGAGTTCGCGTCGAAGCGGATGTACGAGCCATCCTGGCGCGAGACTTCCTTCTTCGTGCGGACGATGACCGCCTTGGCGATGTCACCCTTCTTCACCTTGGCGTTGGGGATCGCTTCCTTGATCGACACCACGATGATGTCGCCGAGCGACGCGTACTTGCGCCTGGTGCCGCCGAGCACCCGGATGCACATGATCTTCTTGGCGCCCGAGTTGTCGGCGACGTCCAGCGTTGTCGTTGTTTGAACCATGACTTTGCTCTCTCGCTTCGCTCAGGCTTCCTGCGGCCGTTCGATCAGCTTCTCGACGCGCCAGCGCTTGTCGCGCGACAGCGGGCGGGCCTCGACGATGAGCACGCGATCGCCGGTCTTGTACTCGTTCTTCTCGTCGTGCGCCTTGTACTTGCGTCCGGCTCGTCATGTACTTGCCGTACTTGGCGTGCGAGAGGCGGCGCTCGACCAGCACCACGCGCGTCTTCTGCATCTTGTCGCTGGTGATGATGCCGATGAGCTCGCGGCGCTTGATCTTGCCGCGCTCGCCACCTGCCAGCCGCGGCGTGAGAGTGGCCTGCGGAGCTCTTCACTGGGGGGTTCGGGGAACCTTTGACGGTCCCCGCGTTAATGTCGGCTCCACTGGCTTGGGCTTGGGTGGCCACTGTTATTTCTCCTTCGCCGCAGGTTGCTGCCGCACTCGCTCGGCGAGCACGGTGTTGACGCGAGCGATGTCGCGTCGCGTGTTCCGGATCAACATGGTGTTCTCGAGCTGATTGGTGACCTTCTTCAGCTTGTGCTTGAAGAGGTCCTCCTCCAGCTTGCGCACGGTGCTCTTCAGCTCCGCCGGCTCGTTGCCGCGGAGATCCTTCGCGCGAAGGCCCTTGCTCATAGCACCGACTCCCGTCCGACGAAGCGGGTCTGGACCGCCAGCTTGTGCTCGGCCAGGTGGAACGCCTCGCGCGCCAGGTCTTCCTTCACGCCTTCGAGCTCGTACATCACGCGGCCCGGGCGCACCACGGCGACCCACTCTTCCGGGTTGCCTTTGCCCTTACCCATGCGGGTTTCGGCCGGCTTCTTCGAGATCGGCTTGTCGGGGAAGATGCGAATGTAGAGCTTTCCACCGCGCTTGACGTGGCGGGAGATCGCGATACGCGCCGCCTCGATCTGCCGCGAGGTCACGAAGCCGCACGACAGAGCCTGCAGGCCGTACTCGCCGAACACGACCGTGGTCGCGCCCTTCGAGATGCCGCGCATCTTGCCTTTTTGGCGCTTGCGCCACTTGACTTTTTTGGGAGCCAACATGATTCGTCGTCCTTTGCCTTAGGCCAGGCGCGCCGTGCGCTGGGGGAGAACCTCACCCTTGAAGATCCAACACTTCACACCGATGGCGCCGTAGGTGGTGTGGGCCTCGGTGGTTCCGTACTCGATGTCGGCGCGCAGCGTGTGCAGCGGCACGCGACCCTCGTGGTACCACTCGTAGCGCGCCATCTCCGCGCCGCCCAGGCGACCCGAGCAAGCCAGGCGAATGCCCTTGGCGCCGAACTTCATCGCGGTCTGCACCGCCTTCTTCATGGCGCGGCGGAAGGCGACGCGACGCTCGAGCTGGGTCGCGACGTTCTCGGCGACCAGCTGCGCGTTGGTCTCCGCCTTGCGCACTTCCTGAATGTTCAGGAAGACCTCGTTGGCGGTCAGCGCCTGAACTTCCTTCTTCAGCGTCTCGACACCCGCGCCGCGCTTGCCGATGACGATCCCGGGGCGCGCCGTGAAGATGTTGATCTTGACCTTGTTCGCGGCGCGCTCGACCTCGACCGACGAGACGCCGGCGTGCCCGAGCTTCTGCTTCACGAACTTCTTCAGACGTAGGTCCTCATGCAGCCACTTCGAGAAGTCCTTCTCGGAGTACCACTTCGAGCTCCAGCCGCGGATGACACCGAGCCGAAAGCCTACCGGATGTGTTTTTTGTCCCATCTAAATCGACCTCTTGTCTCTACTCAGTGGGCACGTCGACGACGATCGTCACGTGCGACGTGCGGCTGTTGATGCGGTTGGCGCGGCCCATCGAGCGCGGCATCCAGCGCTTTTGCGTCGGACCGCCGTCGATGCTGATCTTGGTGACCACCAGCTTGTCCGAGTCGGCCTTCTCGTTCTCGGTCGCGTTGGCGATCGCCGAGCCGAGCACCTTGCTCAGCATCTTGGCCGCCTTGCGCTGCTGCAGTCGCAGGATCGACAGCGCGTCGTCGACCGATCGCCCGCGGATCATGTCGGCGACCATGCGCACCTTGCGGGGCGATTCGCGGAACCGACTCAAAGTTGCCCGTGCCATCTCAAATCTCCTTGGCTACCAGTTCCGTTACTTCTTGTCGCCGGCCGGGGCCGCCGCAGGCGCGCCGCCGCTCGGACCAGACGCCGCCTTGCGGTCGCCCGAGTGGCCGTGGAAGGTGCGCGTCGGCGAGAACTCGCCCAGCTTGTGACCGACCATGTTCTCGGTGATGAACACCGGGACGAACTTGCGGCCGTTGTGGACGGCGAACGTCAGACCGACCATCTCCGGGATGATCGTCGATCGCCGCGACCAGGTCTTGACGACCTTCTTCGACTTCAGGCGCTGAGCCTCGGTCACCTTCGACAGGAGGTGCTTGTCGATGAAGGGACCCTTTTTTATTGAACGAGCCATGGTTCTCCTTGCACGCCTTACGCCTTTTTGCCGCGCCGTTTGACGATCATGCGATCGGTACGCTTGTTCTCGCGCGTCTTGAGGCCCTTCGACAGCTGACCCCACGGCGAGCAGGGGTGACGGCCACCGGAGGAGCGACCTTCGCCACCGCCCATCGGGTGATCGACCGGGTTCATGGTGACGCCGCGGTTGTGCGGGCGGCGGCCCTTCCAGCGCGTGCGGCCGGCCTTGCCGATGTGCACGCTGCCGTGCTCGATGTTGCCGACCTGGCCGACGGTCGCGCGGCAGTCGAGGTGCACGCGGCGAACCTCGCCCGACGGCAAGCGCACCTGGCCCCAGTCGCCTTCCTTGGCCATGAGCTGCGCGCCCACGCCGGCCGAGCGACAGAGCTGCGCGCCGCCCGAGATCTTGAGCTCGATGTTGTGGATCGTCGTGCCGAGCGGCACGAAGCGCAGCGGCAGGTTGTTGCCCGGCTTGATGTCGGCGTTGCGCGACGACAGAACGGTGTCGCCGACCTTGAGCCCGTCGGGGCACAGGATGTAGCGCTTCTCGCCGTCCGCGTAGTGCAGCAGCGCGAGGCGTGCCGTGCGGTTGGGGTCGTACTCGACGCTGGCCACCTTGGCCGGCACGCCCAGCTTGTTGCGGCGGAAGTCGATGAGCCGGAAGCGCCGCTTGTGGCCGCCGCCGCGAAAGCGGCTGGTGATGCGGCCGAAGTGGTTGCGGCCGCCGGTGCGCGACATCTGCTCGGTCAGCGACTTGACCGGTTCGTTCCCCTTGGTCAGGTCGCTGAAGTCCGGCGAGACGCGCCCGCGGCTGCCCGGAGTGGTCGGATTGTGCGTTCTCAAACCCATGATGGACCTCTTAGACCCCTTCGAAGAACTCGATGTTTTGGCCGGCGGCGATGGTCACGATCGCCTTCTTCCAGTTCGACCGCTTGCCGACGAAGCGGCCCATGCGCTTTTCCTTGCCGCGCACGATCGCGGTGCGCACGTCGAGGACGTCGACGTTCCACAGCTTCTCGACGGCGTGCCGGATCTCGACCTTGTTGGCGTCCTTGGCGACCTCGAAGAGCAGCTGAGGCTTCAGCGTCTCGGGATCGATCTCCACGTCGCCGCCGTTGCCGCCGGTCTCCTTGAGGAACGTCCCCTTCTCGGTGAGAAGCGGGCGCTTGATGATTTGTTCTGGTGAACGCATGACGTGACTCCTAAGCCGCCGGCTCCGCGGTGACCCGCGCTTCGATCTTCTTGATCGCGTCGGCGGCGATCACCAGGCCCGGGTGCCGGAGGATGTCGTAGACGTTGAGACCCTCGGGGGCGATGTAGCGGTGCGAGGGCAGATTGGCCGCCGACTTCGACAGGTTCTTGTTGTCCTTGGAGTCGACCAGCAGCGCCGACTCGATCCCCAGCGTCTTGAGGATTCCCACCAGGCGCTTGGTCTTGGGCGCGTCGAAGGCGAGCTTGTCGACGACGACGATCTTCTTTTCCTTCGCCCGCAGCGACAGCGCCGAGATCAGCGCCGCGCGCTTCACCTTCTTCGGCACCGTGTACGAGTAGTCGCGCGGGTGCGGTCCGAAGACCTTGCCGCCGCCCACGTGGTTCGGCGCGCGCGACGAGCCCTGGCGCGCGTTGCCGGTGCCCTTCTGCTTGTACGGCTTCTTGCCGCCGCCGCGCACGTGCGCGCGGGTCTTGGTCGCGTGCGTGCCGGCGCGCTTGGCCGCCTGCTGCGCCTTGACCAGCTCCCAGAGAAGGTAGTCCTTGACCTTGGCGCCGAAGACCGCGTCGGCGAGGGCGAGCTCGCCGACCTTCTTCCCTTCGATGTTGACGATGTCGATCTGCATGGCGATGGCTCCGCTTACGTCTTGATCTCGACGTCGACGCCGGCCGACAGGTCCAGCTTCATCAACGCGTCGAGCGTCTGCTGCGTCGGCTCGAGGATGTCGAGCAACCGCTTGTGGGTACGGATCTCGAACTGCTCGCGCGACTTCTTGTCGACGTGCGGCGAGCGCAGCACGCAGTACTTGTTGATCTTGGTCGGCAGCGGGATCGGGCCGGCCACGCGGGCGCCGGTGCGCTTCGCGGTGTCGACGATCTCGCCAGCCGACTGATCGAGCAGCCGGTGGTCGTATGCCTTGAGTCGGATTCTGATCTTGGGTGTCATCACTTGGCTTTCACTTCCGGAGCTTCCTCGAGGATCTTGGTCACAACGCCGGCGCCGACGGTCTTGCCGCCCTCGCGGATCGCGAAGCGCAGCCCTTCCTCACACGCGATCGGCGCGATGAGCTCGATGTCCAGGTTGATGTTGTCGCCCGGCATGACCATCTCCACTCCCTCGGGCAGCGTGACCAATCCCGTCACGTCCGTCGTTCGGAAGTAGAACTGCGGCCGGTACCCCTTGAAGAACGGAGTGTGGCGGCCACCCTCCTCTTTCTTCAGGATGTAGATCTCGCCTTTGAACTTCTTGTGCGGCTTGATCGACCCCGGCTTGCACAACACCTGACCGCGCTCGATCTCCTCGCGCTTGGTGCCGCGCAGCAGCGCCCCGATGTTGTCGCCCGCGCGGCCTTCGTCCAGCAGCTTGCGGAACATCTCGACGCCGGTGACGACCGTCTTCGTCGTGTCGCGGAAACCGACGATCTCGATCTCCTCGCCGACCTTGACGATCCCGCGCTCCACGCGCCCGGTGACCACCGTGCCGCGGCCGGAGATCGTGAACACGTCCTCCACCGGCATCAGGAACGGCTTCTCGATCTCGCGCTTCGGCTCCGGGATGAACGAGTCGCACGCTTCCAGCAGCTTCAGCACCGACGGCTCGCCCAGCTCGCTCGCGTCGCCTTCCAGCGCCTTGAGCGCGCTGCCGCGAATGATCGGCGTCGTGTCGCCGGGGTACTGGTACTTCGACAGAAGCTCACGCAGCTCCAGCTCGACCAGGTCGAGCAGCTCCGCGTCCTCTTTCGCGATCATGTCCACCTTGTTCAGGTACACGACGAGCGCGGGAATGCCGACCTGACGGCCCAGCAGGATGTGCTCGCGCGTCTGCGGCATCGGGCCGTCCGGCGCCGACACCACCAGGATCGCGCCGTCCATCTGCGCCGCGCCGGTGATCATGTTCTTGATGTAGTCCGCGTGGCCGGGGCAGTCGACGTGCGCGTAGTGCCGCTTCTCCGTCTCGTACTCCACGTGCGCAATCGCGATCGTGATTCCGCGCTCTCGCTCCTCGGGCGCCTTGTCGATCTGGTCGTACGCCAGGAACTTCGCGAACCCCTTCTTCGTCAGCACCTTCGTGATCGCTGCCGTCAGCGTCGTCTTCCCGTGGTCGACGTGCCCGATCGTCCCGATGTTCAGGTGCGGCTTGTTTCGAATGAATTTTTCTTTGGCCATCTGATCAGCTCCTCACTCTTGCCCCGCCTGCGAGCGAGACGATTTCGCGGGGCACTCCTTATCACGCTCCACGCATTCGCTCCAGCATCGTCTCGGTCACCTGCGCAGGAACCGGTGCGTAACGCGCAAATTGCATCGTGTACGTGGCCCGCCCCTGGGTCATCGAGCGCACGTCGGTCGAATAGCCGAACATCGTCGACAGCGGTACCTCGGCCGTGATTGCCTGGGCCGAGCCCCGCCCCTCCATGCCCGAGACGCGGCCGCGGCGCGCCGCCAGGTTGCCCATCACCTCGCCGGTGAAGTCGTCGGGGGTCAGCACCTCGACCGCCATCACCGGCTCGAGCAGGACCGGGGCGGCGTCGCGCGCCGCGGCCTGGGCGCCCATCGAGCCGGCGATCTGGAACGCCATCTCGCTCGAGTCGACCTCGTGGAAGCTGCCGCCGGTCAGCGTCACCTGGATGTCGATCATCGGGTAGCCGGCCAGCACGCCGCGCGCCAGCGACTCGCGCACGCCCTTCTCCACCGACGGGATGAACTCGCGCGGGATGGTGCCGCCGATGGTCCGATCCTCGAAGATCACGCCCTTGCCCGACGGCATCGGGCCGACGCGCAGCACGACGTGGCCGTACTGGCCGCGCCCGCCGGTCTGGCGGATGTACTTGCCCTCGCCCTCGGCCTCGCGCGTGATCGTCTCGCGGTACGCGACCTGCGGGCGGCCGACGTAGGCCTCGACCTTGAACTCGCGCACCAGGCGGTCGACGATGATCTCGAGGTGCAGCTCGCCCATGCCCGAGATCAGCGTCTGGCCGGTCTCGGGGTCGGTCTTCACGCTGAACGACGGGTCCTCCATCGCCAGCTTGGCCAGCGCCTGGCCCAGCTTCTCCTGGTTGGCCTGCGTCTTCGGCTCGATCGCGATCGCGATGACCGGCGCGGGGAAATCCATCAGCTCCAGCACCACCGGCGCCTTCTCGTCGCACAGCGTGTCGCCGGTCGTGGTGACGCGCAGGCCGACGGCCGCCGCGATGTTGCCGCAGGTGACCTCTTTGATGTCCTCGCGCTTGTTGGCGTGCATGCGCAGCAGGCGGCCGATGCGCTCGCGCTTGCCCTTGGTCGCGTTGTAGACCGTCGCGCCCGCCTCGAGCTTGCCCGAGTAGACGCGGAAGTAGGTCAACTGCCCGACGAACGGGTCGTTCATGATCTTGAACGCCAGCGCCGAGAACGGCGCATCGTCGCTCGCGATGCGCGCGGTGATCTCGCCGTCGGGGTCCTTGCCGGTGACCGGCGGGATGTCGACCGGCGACGGCAGGAAGTCGACGACCGCGTCGAGCAGCGGCTGCACGCCCTTGTTCTTGAACGCCGCGCCGACCAGCACCGGCACCGCGTGTCCGGCGACGGTCGCGCGCCGCAGCGCCGCGCGCAGCAGCTCCTCGGAGATCGCGCTGCCCTCGAGGTAAGCTCCCATGACCTCGTCGTCGACCTCGCCGATCGCCTCGATCATCGACTGGCGCGCCAGCTTGGCCGCCTCGGCGAGCTCGGCGGGGATCTCCTCGTCGCTGAACGCCGCGCCCATGCTGTCGTCGACCCACTCGACGAGGCGCATGCGGATGAGATCGACCACGCCGCGGAACTCGTCCTCGAGCGCGTTCGGGATCTGGATGACCACCGGGTGCGACTTCAGGCGCTCGCGGATCTGCTCGACGCAGCGGTCAGGGTCGGCGCCGACGCGATCGCACTTGTTGATGAACGCGATGCGCGGCACGCGGTACTTGTCGGCCTGGCGCCAGACCGTCTCCGACTGCGGCTCGACACCGCCCACGGCGTCGAACACCGCCACCGCGCCGTCGAGCACGCGCAGGCTGCGCTCGACCTCGATCGTGAAGTCGACGTGCCCGGGCGTGTCGATGATGTTGATGCGGTGGTCGCGCCAGAAGCAGACCGTCGACGCGGCGGTGATGGTGATGCCGCGCTCCTGCTCCTGCTCCATCCAATCCATCGTCGCGGTGCCCTCGTGGACCTCGCCGATACGATGGGAGACACCCGTGTAGTACAGGATGCGCTCGGTGGTCGTGGTCTTCCCCGCATCGATGTGCGCCATGATCCCGATGTTTCGGGTCTGAGATATGGGGAATTGCCGAGCCACGACTTCCGAGCACCCTTTCCAACGCGCAGGCGCTTCGTCCAGATTGGGAGAGACCATCAGTGGCCTTCCGTCTGGCGACTCGCCAGGTCCGTTGCTTCCGCTTTTTAGCGGGCGAGAATGTCGTCGAGGCGATGATTGCCAGGCTGGAGGGATGTTCTGAGGCGCTTTCTTCAAACGCCGCTCAGCTCACCCTTTCAGACTGAAAGCCGCTGCCCTGATCGTCTCACCCTATGTTCTGAACTGCTTCCGAGCTCCTGTCTCAACGAATACTTACTGCGGGCCGATAGCTTGCATCTACCAGCGGTAATGCGCAAACGCCTTGTTGGCGTCCGCCATCTTGTGCGTATCTTCGCGCTTCTTGACCGAGTTGCCCTTGTTGGCCGAAGCGTCGAGCAACTCGCCCGCCAGCTTCTCCTGCATGGTGCGGCCGTCGGAGCGCTCGCGCGCCGCCTTGATGATCCAGCGCATGCCGAGCGCGATGGCGCGCTCCGGACGGACGTCGACCGGCACCTGGTAGGTGGCGCCGCCGACACGACGGGACTTCACCTCGACCTTGGGCTGGACGTTGCTGAGGGCGCGGTCCCAGACCTTGACCGGATCTTCCTTGGCCTTCTCGGCGACGATGTCGAACGCGCGATAGACGATGCGCTCGGCAACCGCCTTCTTGCCCGACTCCATCACGGTGTTGACGAACTTGGTGACCCGGCGACGCGTGTCGGTGGGCTGATCCGTGAACTTCGGATCGGGTAGCGGCTTGCGCTTCGGTACTTCGCCTTTGCGTGGCATCTTCTATCGACCTCGTAGTTGCTTCGTATTACTTCGGCCGCTTGGCGCCGTACTTCGAACGGCCCTGGCGACGGTTGGTGACGCCCGAGGTGTCGAGCGTGCCGCGGATGATGTGATAGCGAACACCGGGGAGATCCTTGACGCGGCCGCCACGGATCAGCACCACCGAGTGCTCCTGCAGGTTGTGACCTTCGCCCGGGATATAGGTCGTGACCTCCATCCCGTTGGTGAGGCGCACACGGGCGACCTTGCGCAAGGCCGAGTTCGGCTTCTTGGGCGTCGTGGTGTAGACGCGAACGCAAACGCCCCGCCGCTGCGGGCAGGACTTGAGCGCCGGCGAATTGGTCTTCCTGCGGACCGCTTCGCGGCCGAATTTCACAAGCTGGTTGATGGTGGGCATGCTCGAAAAGGAACCTCGGTGAGAAACTCGGAAACCCCTGAAAAACTCGCTGTGACCGACTCTGTTCGCCCCGCGCGCGACCAACCCGAAGGCAAACCGCTGACGCAGGAAGGGCGGATTATAGGGAGGTCGATCGGAATGTCAACGGGTTATGAGCGCCGTCGCCTTGGACGCCCGCACCGCCGCCTCGGCCAGCTCGGCCGCGGGGCCGAGGAGGCGCCGCGCCAGGGTGCGCGCGGTGTCACTGCGCGCGATCACCGCTGCCGCCGCCGGACCCGACCGGTAGTAAAGGTCGACCGCCGCCGCGACCAGGCCGCTCTTCGGCCGCAGCGAGTCGCGCAGCGAGCGGAGCGCCGCCACCTGGGGCTCCATCTCCGAACCGTAGGCGGCGGTGGCGACGAAACAGCCAGAGAGCTGCGTGAACTTCTGCGACGGCGTCGTGAAATCGACCATGGCGATGTCCGACTGGCCGTTGCACGGCCCCTGCGAGCGGATGCCGATGACGTAGTGCTGGCTGGGCTTGAGGTTCTCGAGCACCAGCAGCCCGTCGCTGCCGGGCTGGCCCGGGCGTCACCTGGGTCGCGCGCGTCGCCTGCGAGAACTCGTCGGCGGTCAGCGTGGTGTCGTTGGTGGCCAGGTAGCGAATCTCGTAGCTGCCCACCGCCTGCCCGCCGGCGGCGGCGTTGTTGAAGCGCACGATCGCGCTGATCGCGGTGATCTCTTCCTTCGCGACTCTCAGGTTCGACACCATCCCAGGCACGGGCGGCGGCGGATCGCAAACCACCGGCGAGCAGTTCTCCAGCGACACCAGCACGCGGCCCGTCCCGGCGGGTCCGGAGAGCTCCAGCAGGCGGCCCTCACCCGTGCCAGGCATGCCGGTGGTGATGGTCGCGTCGCGGCGGCATGATCGTACCGGTGGCGCCGGTCCAGTCGCTGTAGCCCTGGATATGGTCGGTGGAGCCGGTGGCGTTGTCCGTCACCTCGTCGAGTCGGATCGGCGCCCGGTACACCACCGACGGCTGGCCGAAGTTCCCCGCCATGCCGTACGACGCCAGGCCCTGGTTGTCGAACACCGAGGGGTGCGTGGTTTGATTGTGGGCGCTGTTGCTGTCGAACTCTTTGTTGACCTCGACCCAGACCGCGTAGTCGCCGGCCGCGAGCGCCGGCGGGATGGCCCACGTGCCGCTGTAGGACGCACCGTAAGGCGGCGTCGCCTGCGCGACCGCGTCCAGGTCGTTACCGACGTTCGGGTCGGCAGCGTACTTCTCGGAGTCGACGGTGCAGTTGGGGAGCGTGTCGAAAACCAGATCGCAGTCTTGCGAGATGAACTTTGCCGGATTGCTGCCGAGGTCGCTGCGCGGCGGGTAATAGGACTTGGGCAGCGTCATGTCGAAGTGCCCCTTCGAGCTGTTGAACGCGCCGAGGGACAGGTGATCGCATCGACGAACTCGACGGGCATGAGCGGCCGGCAGTAGTACGGCTCGGGCGACGAGCAGTTCTCGTGAAAACCGATGCGCGCTTCGCCGCTGCACGCGCCCTTGTTGTTGCTGGTGTCGAGGTCCTGGAAGACCACCGTGGGATAGAGCTTGCCGCGCGAATGGGCCCAGATGGGTAGACGCCATCTGCCGTTTGCCGTAGGGAAACTTCGGGCTGGACACGAAGTTCGAGAGACCGGGGCGGTTGCCGATGCCGCGCGCCGCGACCTGGTTGGTGACCATCAGCGTGTCGACGAAGACCGAGCGATCCGCGCTCTCGATCCACACGGCTATCTGAGGACCGAGGTCCAGGCGATCGACGTTCTTGCTGTCCTTGGTCGGATCGGTAGCGCTGGGCAGGTAGAGGACCGCCGGGCACGCACCCGGGTGGTTGGCCGACTGCAGGCAGTCGGGCTGGAACGTGTAGCGCAGCGTCTGGCAGGCCTGCTGCGCGTGCGCGGATCCGGCACCGGAAATCCACATCGCCAGCAGGCCCAGAAACAGCGTCGCCGAACGAAAAAAACGGGGGGTAAGCAAGCGCGTCATTTCATCCTACAGCGGT
Source organism: uncultured Pseudomonadota bacterium (assembly GCA_963711305.1). Taxonomy (GTDB): domain Bacteria; phylum Myxococcota_A; class Polyangia; order Fen-1088; family Fen-1088; genus DASRQZ01. The sequence goes on along the minus strand of CAVQDT010000004.1, from coordinate 26,734 downwards.
CATTTTGGCAACCTCGCGGGCAACGGTAAAGTGCCGTTCATGAGAATCGGAATCGACGTCGGCGGAACCAAGATCGAAGGCATCGTCCTCAGTCGGGACGGACGCGAAGCGGCGCGCGTGCGCGTGCCCACGCCGCGCGAGGACGACGCCTACGACGAGTTTCTGGGCGCGATCGTGAAGCTGATCGGTGATCTCGAGACGCGCGCCGGCGCGCGCTGCAGCGTGGGAGTCGGCACGCCCGGGTTCCTGTCGCCCGAGACCGGGCGCATCCTGAACTCGAACCTGGCGTCGCTGAACGGCAAGGCGGTCGATCAGGATCTGTCGCGGGCCGCAGGGCGGCCAGTGCGCGTCGACAATGACGCCAACTGCTTCGTCCTGTCCGAGGCGACCGACGGTGCCGCGGCGCGTGCCGGACGGCCGAGCTTGGCGGGCCGCATCGACGTCGTGTTCGGCGCCACGCTGGGCACCGGCGTCGGCGGCGGCATCGTGATCGATGGCCGGGTGCTCAACGGCGCCAACGGCGCCGCCGCCGAGTGGAGCCACACCACCCTGCCCTTCATTGACACGGACATGGATGAGAATGAGGTCTCACCCTATCGTTGCTTCTGCGGTCGCCCTCGCTGCATCGAATCGTTCGTGTCGGGCCGCGGTCTGGCAGGCGCCTACCGGGCGCTCGGGGGAGCGGACCTCGACGCGCCCGAAGTCGGCCGCCGCGCCGCCGCCGGCGACGCGACCGCGAACCGCGCCTTCGACGTCTACGAAAGCCGCCTGGCGCGGGCGCTGGCCGGCGTGATCAACCTGATCGACCCGCACGTGATCGTGCTCGGGGGCGGCGTCTCGAACAACCCGCGGATCTTCGAGAACGTGCCTCGGCTCTGGGAGCGGTACACCGCCGCGAAGGGGCTGCGGAACCGACTGGTGCGGGCGCAGCATGGGGACGCGAGTGGGGTGAGGGGAGCGGCGTGGCTGTGGCCCGAGGGGGAGGCCTGAGCCCCCCGTCCTCTTCGTGGACGTGGACGCGGACGTGTTACTTCGGCGTGGCGGCGCCCTTCTTCTTTTTGCCGCTCCGCCCTTGTCCTTGCCTTTGTCCTTCGCTGCCACCGCCGCGCCGGCGCCGGCGTCCTTCCCCGAGGCGACCGCTCCACCGTCGGGCGCGTCCTTGGCCAGCGCCAGCTTGAAGCGCTGGTTCGCATCGCCGGACCAGGGCCACTGGATCAGGCCGGTGCCGTCGTTGCTGACCGCGCCCTGGACGTCCAGGCTGCGGCCGCTGTGGCGCGCAACCAGGCGGAGGTTCCCCTCGGGCGCATCAGCCAGCACCCACTGCTGGTTCAAGCCGCCGCCGCACGCGAACTGCACGATCTCGGCGCCGTTGTCCTGCGAGTTGCCGGCCACGTCGACGCACATGTTGCTCACGAGGTTGACGATCGTGACGTAGTTCCCCGGCATCGACTGCACCCGAAACTGCTGGGCCTTCGAGCCGTCGCAGCGCGCGATCTGAAACCGCAAGCCGCTGGCCAGGCTCTGCCCCGCCGGCTGGACGCACTTCGCGGCGGCGCCCACGGCGATCAGGTTGTAGTGGGCCGCCGGGTCGACCTGGAAGGCCGCGCGCGGCGGCTCGGGCGGAACCGGCTCAGGCGCCTTCTTCTCGGGCTCCGCAGGGCCCGGCGATACGCACGCCACCGCCAGCATCGAGAAGACCATCAGGGCACCGGCCAGTCGGGCCGGTCTCGGGTTCGTTGTACGCATACGCAGGGGCATACAACAAAACCGCGGGGAAGAGCCAGCCTCTTCCCCGCGGCATTTTGATTACGCAGGAGGGTCTGGGAACCCTCTCGGGGTTCCCAGACTAATGACACCCCGACTTATTCGTCGGGGTTCAGCGCCACGGCCGCGACGGCCGGCGGAGGCGGAGGCGGCATCGCCGCCAGCTCCTCGGCGGTCGGCTCGTCGACGTGAACCGACAGGCGCTTGTAGGCAGCCAGACCGGTTCCCGCCGGGATGAGCCGGCCCATGATCACGTTCTCCTTGAGGCCGCGCAGGTAGTCGACCTTGCCGCAGACCGCGGCCTCGGTGAGCACCTTGGTGGTCTCCTGGAACGACGACGCCGAGATGAAGCTCTCCGTCGAGAGCGACGCCTTGGTGATGCCGAGCAGCAACGGCTCGCCCTGCGCGGGCTTGCCGCCCTTGGCCATCACCCGCTCGTTCTCCTCTTCGAACACGTACTTCTCGACGTGCTCGTCGATGAGGAAGCCGGTGTCGCCCACGTCGATGACGCGGATGCGGCGCAACATCTGCCGCACGATCGTCTCGATGTGCTTGTCGTTGATCTTGACGCCCTGGAGTCGGTAGACCTCCTGGACCTCGTCGACCAGATACTTGGCCAGCGCCTTCTCGCCGAGCACCTTGAGGATGTCGTGCGGGTTGGCGGCGCCGTCCATCAACGGCTCGCCGGCCTTGATCTTGTCGCCCTCGCGCACCGACAGGTGCTTGCCCTTGGAGATCAGGTACTCCTTGGCGTCGCCCTTGTCCGGCGTGATCAACACCTTGCGCTTGCCCTTGGTGTCCTTGCCGAAGCTGACCGTACCGTCGATCTCGGCGATGACCGCGTGCTCCTTGGGCTTGCGCGACTCGAAGAGCTCGGCGACGCGCGGCAGACCGCCGGTGATGTCCTTGGTCTTCGTGGTCTCGCGCGGGATACGCGCGATGATGTCGCCGGCCTCGATGCGGTCGCCTTCCGACACCGCGATCGTCGAGCCGACCGGCAAGAAGTACCGGGCGTCGTTCTCGCCGCTCGGAATCTTCAACGTCTTGCCGTGCTCGTCCTTGAGCGAGATACGCGGTCGCAGCTCGGCGTCCTTCGACTCCGTGATGCTCTTGCGCGACAGACCCGTGATCTCGTCGAGCTGCTCGGTCATGGTGACGCCTTCGATGACGTCTCCGAACTTCACCACGCCCGAGACCTCGGTGAGGATCGGCACCGAGAAGGGATCCCACTCCGACAGGAGCTGGCCCTGCTTGACCGCGTCGCCCTCGCCGAAGAACAGCTTGGCGCCGTAGGTCAGGCCGTACCGCTCGCGCTCGCGACCGGTCTCGTCCTGGATGACGATCTCGCCGTGACGGTTCATCACGATCCAGATCTTCTCGCGCTTGACCACCGTGGTGTTCTCGAGCTTGACCACGCCGTCGTAGCGCGCCTCGAGCTGTGACTGCTCGGTGCGCACCTGACCGACGCCGCCGATGTGGAACGTGCGCATCGTCAGCTGCGTACCCGGCTCACCGATCGACTGCGCCGCGATGACGCCGACGGCCTCGCCGATGTTCACCATGTGACCGCGCGCCAGGTCGCGGCCGTAGCAGAGCACGCAGATCCCGCGCCGGGTCTCGCAGGTGAGCACCGAGCGGATCTTGACGTGGTCGATGCCCGCGTCCTCGATGATGCGGACCTTTTCCTCGGTGATCTCCTCGTTGTTCTGCACCAGCACCTCGCCGGTGTAGGGATCGAAGATGTCCTCGACGGCGACGCGGCCCAGGATGCGGTCGCCGAGCTTCTCGATGATCTCGCCGCCTTCGACGAGCGCGCCGAGCTCGATGCCGTCCATCGTGCCGCAGTCGTACTCGGCGATGATGCAGTCCTGGGCGACGTCGACGAGACGGCGCGTCAGGTACCCCGAGTTCGCGGTCTTGAGCGCGGTGTCGGCCAGACCCTTGCGCGCGCCGTGCGTCGAGATGAAGTACTGGAGCACCGAGAGACCCTCACGGAAGTTCGTGGTGATGGGGGTCTCGATGATCTCGCCCGACGGCTTCGCCATGAGGCCGCGCATGCCGGCCAGCTGGCGAATCTGCTGCGCCGATCCGCGCGCGCCCGAGTCGGCCATGATGTAGATCGGGTTGAAGGACGGGCTGCGCCGCTTCTCGCCGGTCTCGTCGTTGATGAGCTCTTCGGTGCCGATCTCGCTCATCATCTCTTCGGCGATCTGCTCCGACACCTGCGCCCAGATGTCGACGACCTTGTTGTAGCGCTCGCCGTCGGTGATGAGACCCTCGGTGTACTGCTCCTCGATCTCCTGCACGTCCTTCTGCGCGGTCTCGAGCAGCTCGATCTTGCGCGCCGGGATCTGAAGATCGTCGACGCAGATCGAGATGCCGGCCTTGGTCGCGTAGGTGTACCCGAGCGACCGCAGCTTGTCGGCGAGGAGGACCGTCTCCTTCTGGCCGCAGGCGCGATAGCAGCTGTCGATGAGATCACCGAGCTGCTTCTTGCCCATGACGCGGTTGACGATCTTGAACGGCAGCTGCTTCGGCACGATCTCGTACAGCAGCACGCGGCCGACCGTGGTCGGCACCAGCTCGCCGTCGGTGCGGACGCGGATCGCCGCCTGCAGGTCGAGCTCGCCGTGGTCGTACGCCATGCGCACTTCCTCGGGCGAGGCGTACACGCCGTGCATCTTGGTGACGGTGATCTTCTCCGCCTTGACGTCGGTCTTCTCGACCTTGGATCCGTCGCCCTTGCCGTGCGGGTACTCACCCCGCGCGAACAGCCGCTCGCGCGTCATGTAGTAGAGCCCGAGCACGACGTCCTGCGACGGCAGGATGATCGGGCGCCCGTTCGCGGGGCTGAGGATGTTGTTGGTCGACATCATCAGCACGCGCGCTTCCATCTGCGCCTCGAGCGACAGCGGCACGTGGACCGCCATCTGGTCGCCGTCGAAGTCGGCGTTGAACGCCGCGCAGACCAGCGGGTGCAGCTGGATCGCCTTGCCCTCGATCAGCAGCGGCTCGAACGCCTGGATGCCCAGACGGTGCAGCGTCGGCGCGCGGTTGAGGAGGATCGGGTGCTCCTTGATGACCTCTTCGAGGATGTCCCAAACCTCGGGACGCTCCTTCTCGACCAGCTTCTTCGCGCTCTTGATCGTGGTGACCAGGCCGCGCTCTTCGAGCTTGTTGTAGATGAACGGCTTGAAGAGCTCGAGCGCCATCTTCTTGGGAAGACCGCACTGGTGCAGCTTCAGCTCGGGGCCGACGACGATGACCGAACGGCCCGAGTAGTCGACGCGCTTGCCGAGCAGGTTCTGGCGGAAGCGCCCCTGCTTGCCCTTGAGCATGTCGCAGAGCGACTTCAGCGGCCGCTTGTTGGGGCCGGTGATGGTCTTGCCGCGGCGGCCGTTGTCGAACAGAGCGTCGACGGCCTCCTGCAGCATGCGCTTCTCGTTGCGGATGATGATCTCGGGAGCGTTGAGCTCCTGCAGCCTCTTCAACCGGTTGTTGCGGTTGATGACGCGGCGGTAGAGATCGTTGAGATCGCTGGTCGCGAAGCGGCCACCGTCGAGCGGCACGAGCGGGCGGAGATCCGGCGGGATCACCGGGATCACCTCCAGCATCATCCAGTCGGGCTTGTTGCCCGACTCGCGGAACGCGTCGACGACCTTGAGGCGCTTCGACAGCTTCTTGCGCTTGGCCTCCGACGTCGCCTCCTTCATCTCGCCGCGCAGCTGCTCGGAGAGCGTGGGGATGTCGATATGGCGGAGCAGATCGCGGATCGCCTCGGCGCCCATGCCGGCCGAGAACGCTTCGTCACCGAACTCCTCGGCGGCCTTGATGTAGCGCTCCTCGGTGAGGAGCTCGCCGCGCTGCAGACCGGTCTCCTTCGGGTCGACGACGACGTACGACTCGCAGTAGAGGATCTTCTCGAGATCCTTGAGCGTGATGTCGAGCAGGTTGCCGATGCGCGACGGCAGCGACTTCAGGAACCAGATGTGCGCGACCGGCGTGGCCAGGTTGATGTGGCCGAGACGCTCGCGGCGCACCTTGGACTGGATGACCTCGACGCCGCACTTCTCGCACACGATCCCGCGGTGCTTCATGCGCTTGTACTTGCCGCAGTTGCACTCGTAGTCCTTCACTGGGCCAAAGATCTTGGCGCAGAACAGGCCGTCCCGTCTCGGGCTTGAAGGTGCGGTAGTTGATGGTCTCCGGCTTCTTCACCTCGCCGTGCGACCACTCGTGGATCTTGAGCGGCGACGCGAGCGAGATCCGGATCGCGGAGAAAGACAGCGGATCTTTCGGTTTCTCGAAGAAGTTGAAGATGTCTTTCACGATTCCACCTTTCCCGTAGCGGACACGTTCATACCTTTACTCGCCCCCCAGCTCGGCCGGCGCGGGCGGAGCTGGTGGCGTGGAAGCGCTGGCGCTGGCGCTGACCTTGGCGGCGACTTCGCGGGCCATCAGCTCGAGCGTCGACTCCTGCTTGCGAGGCGCGTTCGGGTCCTCGATGAGCTCGACGTTCAGGCACAGCGATTGCAGCTCTTTCAATAGCACGTTAAACGACTCGGGCAAGCCCGACTCGAGCACGTGCTCGCCTTTGACGATCGCCTCGTACATCCGGGTGCGGCCGATGACGTCGTCGGATTTGACGGTCAGGAACTCCTGCAGGCCGTAGGCGGCGCCGTACGCCTCCATGGCCCAGACCTCCATCTCGCCGAGCCGCTGGCCGCCGAACTGCGCCTTGCCACCCAGCGGCTGCTGAGTGACCAGCGAGTACGGACCGATCGAGCGCGCGTGGATCTTGTCGTCGACCAGGTGGTGCAGCTTGAGCATGTACATGACGCCCACGGTGACGTCGTGGTCGAACGCCTCGCCCGACTTGCCGTCGAACAGCGTCGCCTGACCGTTGCTGGACTGACTCGGCCAGAGCCAGCAGCGCCTTGATGTCGGTCTCCTTGGCGCCGTCGAAGACCGGCGTCGCCAGGTGAATACCCTCGCGCAAGGTCATGGCGGCGCGCTTGAGGCCGTCGTCGTCGAGCTCGTCGAACAGCTTCTGGTGGTGCTCCTCGGTGAAGATCTTCTTCATCCGCGCGCGCAGAGCGTCGCCGCTCCACTCGCGCTCGAGCTGCGCCTCGATCTGCTTGCCGAGCTGGAGCGCGGCGCCACCGAGGTGCGTCTCGAGGATCTGACCGACGTTCATACGCGACGGAACGCCGAGCGGGTTGAGCACGATGTCGACCGGCGTACCGTCGGACTGGTAGGGCATGTCTTCCTCGGGCAGGACCCGCGAGACCACGCCCTTGTTGCCGTGGCGACCGGCCATCTTGTCGCCGACCGACAGCTTGCGCTTGATGGCCACGTAGACCTTGACCATCTTGATGACGCCCGGCGGGAGCTCGTCGCCCTTGGTGAGCTTCGAGATCTTGTCGCGATAGAGCAGCTCGATCGCGTTGATGTCCTCCTGCAGCTGCGTCGCGAGCTGACCGATCTTCTCCTCGGTCTTGCTGGTCGTCTCCTCGACCTGCAGCTCCGTCCAGTAGCGCGGCGGAACCTCGTCGAGCGTGGCGCTCTCGAGCTTCTGCCCCTTGGCGCACAGGACCTTGCCCTTGTCGTCGACCAGACGCACCGAGGTGGTCTTGCCGATGAGCAGCTTGCGCATGCGCGCGTGATAGGACTCGGAGACGATCTTCACCTCGTCGCGCTGGTCGGCGAGGAGCTTCTCCTTCTCCTGGTCCTCGATGTCCTTGGCGCGCTCGTCCTTCTCCGTGCCCTTGCGCGAGAACACCTTGGCGCTGATGACGATGCCCTGCACGCCCGGCGGGACGCGCAGCGAGCTGTCACGCACGTCGCCGGCCTTCTCGCCGAAGATCGCGCGCGAGCAGCTTCTCCTCGGGCGACAGCTGAGTCTCGCCCTTGGGCGTGATCTTGCCCACCAGGATGTCCTGCGGCTTGACCTCGGCGCCGATGCGCACGATGCCCGACTCGTCGAGGTCCTTGAGGGCCTCCTCGCCGACGTTCGGGATGTCGCAGGTGATCTCTTCCTTGCCGAGCTTGGTGTCGCGCGCGACGCACTCGAACTCCTCGATGTGGATCGAGGTGAAGTGGTCGTTGCGCACCAGGCGCTCGGACACGAGGATCGAGTCCTCGAAGTTGTACCCACCCCAGGGCATGAACGCGACCAGCACGTTCTCGCCCAGAGCCAGCTCACCGCGCTCGGTCGCCGGACCGTCGGCGATGACGTCGCCCGTCTTGACGTGGTCGCCGCGCTCGATGATCGGCTTCTGGTTGATGCAGGTGTTCTGGTTCGACCGCTGGAACTTGGTCAGGTTGTAGATGTCCGGCTTGGCCGACAGCGGATCGCTCTCGGTCTCCGTCGTCGGACGCACCACGATGCGGGTCGCGTCGACCGAGTCGACGACGCCGTCGCGGCGCGCGACCATGGTGACGCCCGAGTCGCGGGCGACGATGCCCTCGATGCCGGTTCCCACCAACGGTGACCGCGTGCGGATGAGCGGCACGGCCTGGCGCTGCATGTTCGAGCCCATGAGCGCGCGGTTCGCGTCGTCGTTCTCGAGGAACGGGATCAGCGACGCCGCCACCGACACCAGCTGGTTCGGCGACACGTCCATCAACGTGACCTCTTCCGGCTTCGACATCACGAACTCCGTGTTGTGCCGGCAGGAGATCAGGTCGTCGGTGAACTTGCCCTTCTTGTCGAGCTGGGTGTTCGACTGGGCGATGTAGTGCCCTTCCTCCTGCAGAGCCGAGTAGAACTCGACCTGGTCGGTCGCGCGCGCGCCCTCGACCTTGCGGTACGGCGTCTCGATGAAGCCGAACTCGTTGACGCGGGCGTAGGTCGACAGCGACGCGATGAGGCCGATGTTCGGACCTTCCGGCGTCTCGATCGGGCAGATACGGCCGTAGTGCGTGCCGTGGACGTCGCGCACCTCGAATCCGGCGCGCTCGCGCGTGAGACCGCCTGGCCCGAGGGCCGAGAGACGACGCTTGTGCGTGACCTCGGACAGCGGGTTGGTCTGGTCCATGAACTGCGACAGCTGCGACGACCCGAAGTACTCCTTGACCACCGCCGAGACCGGCTTGGCGTTGATCAGGTCGTGCGGCATGAGCGTCTCGATCTCCTGCGACATGCTCATGCGCTCTTTGATCGCGCGCTCCATGCGGACCAGACCGATGCGGTACTGGTTCTCCATGAGCTCGCCGACCGCGCGCACGCGGCGGTTGCCGAGGTGGTCGATGTCGTCGATCGATCCCTTGCCGTTCTTGAGATCGATGAGGTAGCGGATGGTCTCGAGGATGTCGCGCTTGGTGAGGACGGTGTTGTCCAGCGACTCGTCGAGCTTGAACTTGTAGTTCAACTTGAGGCGACCGACCTTGCTGAGGTCGTAGCGCTCCGGGTTGAAGAACAGGTTGTTGAACAGGTTCTGCGCCGTCTCCAGCGTCGGCGGATCACCCGGGCGCAGGCGGCGGTAGATCTCCATGATCGCCTCGTCGGGCGACTGGAGCTTGTCGGCGATCAGAGTGTCGCGCAGGTACGAGCCGACGTTCAGGTTGTCGATGAAGAGGACCTTGAACGACCCGATGTTGTGCTCGCGCAGCTCGTCGAGCTTCGACTCGGTCAGCTCCTCGTTGCACTGCAGGATGACCTCGCCGGTCGCCTCGTCGATGACGTCAGTCGCCGCGACCTTGCCGACCAGGTCCGAGACCTCGACCGACAGGCGCTCGACGTTCGAGTCCTTCAGCTTCTTGATCGCGAGCTTGGTGAACTTGCGGTTCTTCTTGACCAGGATCTCGCGCGAGTCCGGGTGGCGGATGTCGCGGCTGGCGCGCTGGCCGGGGAGCAGATCGTACTCGATCGACTTCGCGTACTTCTTGCCCGCCTCGAGGAACACCGTCTCGGTGTCGTAGTAGTAGTTGAGCAGCTCCTCGGTCGAGTAACCGAGCGCGCGCAGCAGCACCGTCGCGTGCAGCTTGCGGCGGCGGTCGATGCGCACGTAGAGCAGATCCTTGGGATCGAACTCGAAGTCGAGCCACGAGCCGCGGTACGGGATGATCCGCGCGCTGTAGAGCAGCTTGCCCGACGAGTGCGTCTTGCCCTTGTCGTGGTCGTAGAAGACGCCCGGGCTGCGGTGCAGCTGGCTGACGACGACGCGCTCCGTTCCGTTGATGATGAACGTGCCGTTGTCGGTCATGAGCGGGATCTCTCCGAAGAAGACCTCCTGCTCCTTGACGTCGCGGATCGACTGCGACCCGGTCTCCTCGTTGGTGTCCCAAACGACGAGACGCACGATCACCTTGATCGGCGCCGCGAACGTCATGCCGCGCTGGCGGCATTCGTCCACGTCGTACTTCGGCTTGTCCAGGCTGTAGGAGACGAACTCCAGCGACGAGGTCTCCGAGAAGTCCTTGATCGGGAAGACGCTCTTGAAGACGCCCTGAAGGCCGACGTCCTCGCGCTTCTCGAACACGATGTCCTTCTGGAGGAACTTCTCGTAGCTCTGCTTTTGGATGTCGATCAAGTTCGGGATATCAATGATCTTCCCGATCTTGGCAAAGCTCCTCCGCGCCCGGAAATTGTTCTGAATGACCGAAGACCCCATCTACAATGTCTCCTTGAAGAACCTGCTGACGGTTTGCCGACCGCTGATGTCGTCGTCGTCGTAGCCGGAAACGGCCGATGGTCGAAGGTCGGCACCTCCCCATGAGCGGGGCTGCGCTGACCTTCGACCGGTGTGTTCTATGGAAGTGATCTGAGGAATTTGCTGCTGAGCTGTCTTATGGACCGAACTACTACTTGACGTCGACCTTCGCTCCCGCTTCGACCAGCTTCTTCTTGATCGAGTCCGCGTCGGCCTTGTTGACGCCTTCCTTGACGGTCTTGGGGGCGCCGTCGACGAGATCCTTCGCCTCTTTGAGGCCGAGGTTGGTGACCTCTCGGACCGCCTTGATGACGCCGATCTTGTTCGCGCCGGCCTCGGTGAGGATGACCGTGAACTCGGTCTGCTCGGCCGCCGGGGCAGCCGCAGCGCCAGCCGCGGGACCAGCAGCAGCCGCCACAGCGATCGGAGCCGCCTTGACGCCCCACTTGTCCTCGAGCTCCTTCGTCAGCCCTGCGAGGTCGAGCACGGTCATCTTGGAGAGAAAGTCAACTACCTGTTCCTTCGTCACATCGGCCATCTCAGTACTCCTTGGAAGTTTCGTTCGGTCGAGTTCAGTTCGGTCTTGGTTTCAGTGAATAGGGTGCGGGAGGGTCCCGCTTCAATAAATAGCGGTCGCACGCGCCTATTTGCCTGCGCCGCCACTTTCTTCCAGCGCTCGTTCGCGCGCGGCCAGCAGAAGCGCGAAGTTCTGCTGAGCGGCCGTAGTAAGCCGGAGGAAGTTTTGAGGCACGGCGAGCAAAGTTGCAAGGAAAGTTGCACGGAGCTCGTCACGGCCCGGCAGGACCGACAGCGCCTGGACGCCCTTGGCGTCGAGTGCCTTCCCGTCGACATACCCGCCCTTGATGATGAACTTCTCTTCCTGCTTGGCGATCTTTGCCGCGATCTTGGCGGGGGCCGCCGGATCCTCGTACGAGTACGCGATCGCGGTTGGGCCGGCCAGCATCGCCTCGATCACCGCCATGGGGGTCCCCAGGACGGCCTTGCCGAGGAGGGTGTTCTTGACGACCTGATAGTGGCAGCCGTTGGCGCGGAACTCGCGGCGCAGGGCCGTGTCGTTCTTGACGGTGATCCCGCGAAAGTCGGTGATCACCAGGCTCGCCGCCTTGGCCAGCTCCAGCTTCAGGGCCGAGATGTTCTCTTCTTTGACTTCTTTGAGCATGTCCTTGGTCCTTGGCTTGGCTGACGGCTACTTCGCCTCGTAATCGGCGACCAGCGGATTGGTGTCGACCTTGATGCCCGGGCCCATCGTGGTCGACAGGGTCACCGACTTCATGTACGTGCCCTTGGCCGACGCCGGCTTCAGGCGCAGCAGGGTCTCGATCATGACCTTGGCGTTCTCGTTCAGCTTCTCGCCGCCGAACGACACCTTGCCGATGCGGGCCTGGACGATGCCGGCCTTCTCGACGCGGAACTCGACGCGGCCGGCCTTGAGCTCGCGCACGGCCTTGGCGACGTCGTTGGTGACCGTGCCGACCTTCGGGTTCGGCATCAGGCCCTTGGGACCGAGCACGCGGCCCAGGCGGCCGACCAGACCCATCATGTCGGGCGTGGCGACCATCGAGTCGAAGTCGGTCCAGCTCTCTTTCTGGATCTTCTCGACCAGGTCCTCGGCGCCGACGGCGTCCGCCCCGGCGGCCTTGGCCTCGTTGGCCTTGTCACCCTTGGCGACGACGATCACGCGCTGGCTCTTGCCGGTGCCGTGCGGGAGCACGACCGCGCCGCGGACCATCTGGTCGGCGTGCTTGGGGTCGACGCCCAGACGCACCGCGATGTCGACGCTCTCGTCGAACTTGGCGATCTTGGTCTCCGGCAGAAGCTTGCAGGCCTCCTCCAGCAAATAGCGCTTGGTACGGTCGATCTTCGCCGACGCGTTCTTGAACTTCTTCCCTACGGCCATTGTTGTCTCTTCTTCCTTCTATCGAACGCGCGAGGCGTTCTTCCACCTGACCCCGAAAGGGGGTCCTACCTAGGACTCGACGTCGATGCCCATCGAGCGGGCGGTTCCCGCGATCGTGCGCATCGCCGATTCCAGGCTGGTGGTGTTGAGGTCCGGCATCTTCATGGTGGCGATGTCTTTCAGCTGCTTCTGAGAGATCTTCCCCACCTTGACCTTGTTGGGCTCTTTCGATCCCGAGCCCGGCTTCTTCTGCGTCGCCAGGCCCGCCGCCTTCTTGATCAGGATCGGCGCCGGCGGCGTCTTGGTGATGAACGTGAACGACCGGTCGGAGAAGACCGTGATCTCGACCGGGATGGTGACGTCGTCCTTCGCCTGAGCCTGCGTGCGAGCGTTGAACTGCTTGCAGAACTCCATGATGTTGACGCCGTGCTGACCCAGCGCCGGACCGATCGGCGGCGACGGGTTGGCTTTCCCGGCGGGAACCTGCAGCTTGATGAACCCAGTGACTTTCTTCATTTCGCTCTAATCCTTGCTTGTGCTCAGGACTTCTCGACCTGCGCGAAATCGAGCTCGACCGGGGTGGCCCGGCCGAAGATGGAGACGTTGACGCGGACCTTTTGCTTCTCGGCCTTCAGCTCGACGACCACGCCGGTGAAGTTGGCGAAGGGACCGTCGACGACCCGCACCGTCTCGCCTTCCTCGAAGGACACGCGCGGTTTGGGGCGGGTTGCCCCCTCGGTCATCGCGACGTTGATGTTCTGGATCTCGGTCTCTTTGACCGGCTGCGGGTTGGTGCCGCCCAGGAACCCAGTGATCTTCGGCGTGTTCTTCACCAGGTGGAACGTCTCCTGGTCGAGGTCCATCTGCACGAAGATGTAGCCGGGGAAGAACTTGCGCGTCGTCGAGCGCTTCTGTCCCTTGACCAGCTCCACGACGGTGTCGGTCGGAATCAGAACGTCGCCGAACTTCGCCTGAAGGCTCGCTTGGCGAACGCGATCCTGCAGCGACAGCTTGGCCTTGTTCTCGTGTCCAGAATAGGTGTGGACCACGTACCACTTCATCGCCATCGAATATGTCCGTTCCGTGTTCAGCGCAAAAACCAGTTGGTGAAGAAGGCCCACAGCGCATCGAAGCTGCTCAGAATGACGCGCTGAGATGAGGACGGTGACCAGCACGACGACGGTCGCCGCCGAGGTTTCCTTACGCGTGGGCCAGCTCACCTTCTCCAGCTCGCGCGTGACGTCGACAACTGACGCGAAGACCCGCTCGTTGCGATAGGTGGCGACCGCGGCTACCCCGGCCACCACGATGGCAAACACGTTGATCGCCAGCTCGTTGGGCTTGGCGAAGAAGCTCCAGACCCAGTCGCCGGCGCGTGACAGCAGGAACGCCGCCAGGATGCCGCCGATCGCGAACGTCAGATGGACGAATTTATTCGGGCCCATGACTACGCGCCTCCAACAGCGACACCGCTCGCGTCCCCCCGATCGCCCACGCAGAGCGCAGGAGATCTGCAGGGCAGGAGGGACTCGAACCCCCAACCCGCGGATTTGGAGTCCGCTGCTCTACCATTAGAGCTACTGCCCTAGATACTGCAGCGGGGGTGACGCCAGCGTGCACTGCCTGGTTCCTTTACTTCGTTTCCTTGTGGTTCGTGTGCTTGCGGCAGCGCGAGCAGAACTTCGACAGCTCGAGCTTCTCCGCGTTGGCGCGCTTGTTCTTGGTCGTCGAGTAGTTGCGCTCGCGACAACCGGTGCATTCCAGGGTGATGATGACGCGTGTAGCTGCCACGGGTGACTCCTACTTCGCCTTCGCGGGTTCTTTGTCCTCGAGGATCTTGGTGACGACGCCGGCGCCGACGGTCTTGCCACCCTCGCGAATCGCGAAGCGCAGACCTTCCTCACACGCGATCGGCGCGATGAGCTCGATGTCCAGGTTGATGTTGTCGCCCGGCATGACCATCTCCACGCCCTCGGGCAGCGTCACCAGCCCGGTCACGTCCGTCGTGCGGAAGTAGAACTGCGGCCGGTACCCCTTGAAGAACGGCGTGTGGCGGCCACCCTCCTCTTTCTTCAGGATGTAGATCTCGCCCTTGAAGTTCTTGTGCGGCTTGATCGATCCCGGCTTGCACAACACCTGCCCGCGCTCGATCTCCTCGCGCTTCGTGCCGCGCAGCAGCGCCCCGATGTTGTCGCCCGCGCGGCCCTCGTCGAGCAGCTTGCGGAACATCTCGACGCCGGTGACGACCGTCTTCGTCGTGTCGCGGAAACCGACGATCTCGATCTCCTCGCCGACCTTGACGATCCCGCGCTCCACGCGCCCCGTCACCACCGTGCCGCGGCCGGAGATCGTGAACACGTCCTCCACCGGCATCAGGAACGGCTTGTCGATCTCGCGCTTCGGCTCCGGGATGAACGAGTCGCACGCGTCCAGCAGCTTCAGCACCGACGGCTCGCCCAGCTCGCTCGCGTCGCCTTCCAGCGCCTTGAGCGCGCTGCCGCGAATGATCGGCGTCGTGTCGCCGGGGTACTGGTACTTCGACAGAAGCTCGCGCAGCTCCAGCTCGACCAGGTCGAGCAGCTCCGCGTCCTCTTTCGCGATCATGTCCACCTTGTTCAGGTACACGACCAGCGCGGGAATGCCGACCTGACGGCCCAGCAGGATGTGCTCGCGCGTCTGCGGCATCGGGCCGTCCGGCGCCGACACCACCAGGATCGCGCCGTCCATCTGCGCCGCGCCGGTGATCATGTTCTTGATGTAGTCCGCGTGGCCGGGGCAGTCGACGTGCGCGTAGTGCCGCTTGTCCGTCTCGTACTCCACGTGCGCAATCGCGATCGTGATGCCGCGCTCTCGCTCCTCGGGCGCCTTGTCGATCTGGTCGTACGCCAGGAACTTCGCGAACCCCTTCTTCGTCAGCACCTTCGTGATCGCTGCCGTCAGCGTCGTCTTGCCGTGGTCGACGTGCCCGATCGTCCCGATGTTCAGGTGCGGCTTGTTTCGAATGAATTTTTCTTTGGCCATCGAAGCATCCTCGCTCTTTTTGCTTTTTCCGCTGCGCCCGGCTTCAGTCTGCGAGCCCACGACCCGGATTGAACGGGTGACCTCGTCCTTACCAAGGACGTGCTCTACCAACTGAGCTACGTGGGCAACTTGTGCTTTCCTCTAGTGATTCATTCCAGAGCGGGAGACGGGTCTCGAACCCGCGACGTCCAGCTTGGAAGGCTGGAGCTCTACCAACTGAGCTACTCCCGCAAATTTGCCGTGTCTCCTTCGTCCGTCGTGTGTTGGTTCAGTGCTGTGTCGTCTGCTCGGGTGGACGGGGAAGGATTCGAACCTTCGAAGTCAGAGACGACAGATTTACAGTCTGTTCCCTTTGGCCACTCGGGAACCCGTCCGTCAAAACCTCACGCCAGCCCGCCTCCTCATTCCTCTCAACCATCTGGCCGATGAAATCTCCTGGTGAATCAATCTTCTCTGCTTGTCTCCTTCGGTCCGGAGCTGGCGATGGGACTCGAACCCGCAACCTGCTGATTACAAATCAGCTGCTCTACCATTGAGCTACGCCAGCACCGCTGTCTTTTTCGAATTGATGTCCTGTGATCTTGATGAGTTCGCTAAGTCGCGCGCATCGGCATAGGTGTCCCCCGGCGCGCGCGAGCGCGAACGTATAGTTCGATCACAGCCGCGTGTCAAGCCCCGTCACACCGGGAACGACCGCCCTTGGCCAGATTCTTGCCGGGGTCGGGATCGACAGCGGGTGGAGCTTACCCCTGCGGTCCCCTTCCCGATTACAAAATCTGTCGGATGGGGCCCTGGGCGGGTGGCTTCGGCCTGGCGTCGTTTCCTGGCTGGCCCGGTTGAGCTGCCGCGGGATGGTCGGGGGAGGCCGGCGCAGGATCGGGAACCACCCCTGGATGCGGGACGGGCGGCTGGGGCATGGGAGGGGGAGCGGCCGCCGCAGGGGCCGGCGCCCGGAGGCGGGCGCGGGGACCGCGTCGACCGGCGCGCTCGGGTCGAGCAGCCGCTGCAGCTTGGCGAACGCCAGCTTGGATTTGTCGCGCCATTCGTTCTGCACGCCCAGGCGCTCCATCATCGAGAGATTCTGCTCGTTCCAGCGCAGCGACTTCTCCAGGAGGACGCGGATCTTCTTCCGCAGCTCCTCGAAGTAGATCTCGCGCTTCTCCTCGTTGCCAGGCCCCAGGATCTCCGGCGGCATCGGCGCGTGCATGAACGCGTCGTAGAACTCCTCGTAAAGAGACGCCACCTGGTAGCCCGATGCCGACGCCCACTGCGGGTTACCGAGCTTGATGGTGTCGATGTACCGCCGCTGGGCGAACAGGAGCAGGCGCGCCTTCTGCTCCATGTCGGTGCGCATCTGCTCCACCGGCAGGCGCAGCGGCGCGGCCCGGAAGCGCTCGTGCGGGATCTCACCCAGGTGGTACTTGCACAGCCCCAGATAGAAGTCGGTCTGCAGGCGCTCCTCGAGCTCGATCTGGCCGAAGTACGCCAGCGCCGACTGGAACGTCCGCTCGGCGGTGTCCAGGTCCTTGAGCTTGAACTGCGCGAAGCCGCGGCGCCCCAAGGCCTCGATCTTGTCGTCGGCGTTCAGGTCCTTGCGCTGCAGGATGAGGGCGAACACCTCGGCCGAGGTCGGCCAGTTCTCCATCTCCGCATAGGACGCTCCCATCTGGAACTGCGCGTCCTTGGCGTCGGCAGTGTCGCCGTACTGGTCGCTCAGCACCTTGAAGCGCGCGATCGCGCCCGGCCAGTCCTTCTTGCCCTGGTAGGCCAGCCCGCAGTTGTAGATCGCCGCCTTGGTGTAGCGCGAGTCGGCGAACTCCTTGAGCAGCCGGTCGTAGGCGGTGATGGCGTCGTCGTAGCGCTTCTCCGACAGCGCCGCCCCGCCCTGCTCGAACAGCTCGGCGGCGTCGAAGCTCTCGATGTGCACGCCGTCCGGTCCCTTGACCGCCTCGATCTTGATCGGGTCCATCTCGTACTCGGTCACGGGACCCGCGGCATTGGCCGGGGTCGCGGGCGCGGGAAGGCGGCTTGGTGGCGCACGCAGCGAGAAGCGGACAGCGCGCCAAAGATACCCAGGCGCGCGGCGGTCGGCGAGCCTGCGAGACGTCAGGTCGAACATAGGGGCCTCCGAACGCATACGACAACCTGAGTGGTCGCCAGGTTCCACGTCCTACTTTATGAATCATCCCCGGACCGAAGCCCAAAGTTGAAGGCCGGGCCGCAATCAGGCAGGGTGCGCGAGACATGTTGCCCAGGGAGCTCATCTCCAGCCGCCTCAATCGCAACGCGGGTCACCGCGCTCGCCCGCGAAATCGACCACAAGCTGCCCCCCGGGCCGCTGACCGTGGTCGGCGTCCTGCGCGGCGCCTTCATCTTCATGTCGGACCTGGTGCGCGCGATTCCGCGCGAGATGACCTGCGACTTCCTGGGCGTGCGCAGCTACGGCGACGCGACAGTGTCGTCGGGCGTCGTCGAGATCACCAGCGACCTGGCGGCGCCGATCGCCGGCCAGCACGTCCTGCTGGTCGAGGACATCGCCGACACCGGCCTCACGCTGCGCTACCTGCTGGACCTGCTGCACGCGCGCAATCCGGCCAGCGTGCACACCTGCGTGCTGCTGTCGAAGACCGCGCAGCGCACCACCAGCATCCCGGTCGACTTCGTGGGTTTCGAGGCCCCCGACGCCTTCGTGGTCGGCTACGGCCTGGACGCCGGGCAGATCTACCGGAATCTGCCGTATATCGGCGTGCTCGAGGTGGGTAAGGGCTGAGGATGAGGGGAAGGGCCTCGGGGCCCTTCTCTCCTTACCGTCGCTCTTTCTTGCCCTGCTCGAGCTGGGCGGCCACGCGCTGCTTGATCGAGTTGTAGCGCTGCAAGAACTCGAAGTTGCGCTGCCGGAAGGCCTGCAGGTAGCGGCGCTCCTTGGCCTGCTGGTGCAGCGCCTCGCGGATCTCGTTCATCGCCGACACCAGCTGCTCGGGCGCCGAGTAGCTCGGGACCAGGTTAATGACCCGGCTGCCCTCGAGCATCTTGACGAAGCCGGTCTCGCCGCGGCGCGCTGGCGGCGCGTAGAGCAGCGTGATCGCGTCCGGCGCGCCCGACTTCACCGACTTCACCACCATCGTGCCGGGCAGATCCGGCAGGTGCTCCTTGACGATCACGATGTGCGGGCGCTGCTGGGTCACGTGGTCCAGCGCCTCGCCGCCGGTGAACGCCGCGAAGAAGCGCCAGCCGTCCGTCTCGGGCAGCACGCGCTGGAACCGCGCCACCGCCTCGGGATCGTCGTCGGCGACCACCACGTCGACCGGATCGCTGTTGATCGCGGCGCGCTCGCCGGTCTTGGCCCGGCCGAGGATGCGGTCTTCCATGTCGGTGATGGTCTTCGACATCTCGCGCATCTTGAGCAGGAAGTCCTCGTGCGATTCGGAGATCTCCTCGAGCAGCGCCGTTCGATCGATTGTCGACCGGAGCTCGGTCGCGGCGTCGAGCACGCGCTCGCGCAGGTAAGGCACGACCTCGGGCTCCTTGAGCACCACGTCGATCGCGCCGCCCCGGAACGACTTGACCGCGGTGTCGAACGACCGGCGGTTGGTCATCATGATCACCGACATCAGCGGCGCCTTGTCGCGCGCGAACTGCAGGAGCTCGAGCCCGCCGCCCGGCGTGGGCGTGTCGACGTCCAGAAGCGCGACCGCGAAGTATTTGTTGAGGATCTGGTCGCGCGCCCGCCCTGGATCGCCGGTCCCGGTCACGGTCAATCCCACGCGCGTGAGCAGCCGGTCGAGCCCCTTCACGACCTGCTCGTCGCCGTCCACGACCAGGATCTCCTGACCGGCGGCGGTTGCGGGAACGTCACTCACTCGAAAAAACTTACTCCGATTCGGTACGGCGCGCGAGTCGCCGGCCCATTTTCTGCGCACCAGGCACCACACCGGGCACCGATTGGTGTCGCCGGGCGCCACTGATATAGTGGACGCAGGGACGCATGAACTCGATTCTCGACCGGGTTCTCCAGGCGGCGCGGCAGCTGGGCGCCTCGGACGTACATCTCAAGGCCGGCTTACCGCCGATCTTCCGCATCAAGGGCGATCTGCGCACGGTGCGCGACGTGCCGCCGCTGACCCGCGACGTGCTGCAGACCTTCGCGCTCGGCATCATGAACGACCGCCAGCGCGAGATCTTCGAGCGCCACTGGGACGTCGACCTGGCCTACGCCACCAACGACGGCGCCCGCTATCGCGTGAACGTCTTCCAGCAGCGCGGCGCCGTCGGCATGGTGATGCGGCTCATTCCGCCCGACGTGCCGCCCTTCCAGAAACTGAACCTGCCGGGCGCAGTGCTGGACCTGGCCGATTCCGAGCGCGGCATGGTGCTGGTCACCGGCGTGACCGGGTCGGGGAAGTCGACCACGCTCGCGGCGATGGTCGACTACATCAACTCGAAACGTGCCTGCCACATCGTCACCATCGAGGATCCGATCGAGTACGCGTTCAAGGATCGCCGCAGCGTGATCAACCAGCGCGAGATCGGCTTCGACACGACCACGTTCGCCAAGGCGCTGCGCGCGGCGCTGCGCCAGGACCCGGACGTGATCTTCGTCGGCGAGATGCGCGACCTCGAGACCATCGAGACCGCGATGCTGGCCGCCGAGACCGGGCACCTGCTGGTGTCGACCCTGCACACGCTCGACGCGGTCGAGACCATCAACCGCATCGTGTCGGTCTTCACGCCGCACCAGCAGGGCCAGGCGCGCCTGCAGCTCAGCGGCGTGCTCCGCGGCGTGGTCTCGCAGCGACTGGTCAAGCGCGCCGACGGCAAGGGGATGATCCCGGCGGTCGAGATCCTGGTCAACACCGCGCGCGTGCGCGAGCTGATCGCCGATCCCAAGCGCACGCGCGAGATCCACGAGGCGATCGCCACCGGGCGCGATCCCTACGGCATGATCAGCTTCGACCAGTCGCTGACCGAGCTGGTGCGCGGCAACCTCGTCACCTACGAGGAGGCGCTGGCCAGCGCGACCAACCCCGACGACTTCGCGCTCGCCTTCCGCGGCGTCAGCAAGGGCACGAACACCGTCCAGGCGCCCAAGCCCCCGCGCCCGGGCGCCGCCGCGACCGCGCCCGAGGACAACGAGCTCTCCTTCGGTGACGACGATCCGGTGCTGCAACTGGACCGGGGCAACAAGCGGTAGCGACGTCCAGCAAACTCGCCATTGAGCGAGAGCCCCGCGCCGATTAGTCTTCACCGTCCTAATGTCACCGTCGCGCGTCATGCTGTCCGAACAA
This sequence comes from uncultured Pseudomonadota bacterium, assembly GCA_963711305.1. Lineage (GTDB taxonomy): Bacteria > Myxococcota_A > Polyangia > Fen-1088 > Fen-1088 > DASRQZ01. Next base: position 6,092 of record CAVQDT010000004.1, on the reverse strand, counting down.
GTCCGCCGTCAGTTCCTCGACTACTTCAAGTCCAAGGGACACACCGAGGTTCCGAGCTCCAGCCTGGTCCCCACCAACGACCCCACGCTGCTGTTCGCCAACGCCGGCATGAACCAGTTCAAGGACGTGTTCACCGGGCAGACCAAGCTCGGCTTCGTGCGCGCGACCAGCTCGCAGAAGTGCGTGCGCGCCGGCGGCAAGCACAACGACCTCGACAACGTCGGCCGCACCGCGCGCCACCACACGTTCTTCGAGATGCTGGGCAACTTCTCGTTCGGCGACTACTTCAAGTCGGACGCGATCGCCTTCGCCTACGAGCTGCTGACCTCGGTCTACGGCATCGACAAGAGCCGGCTCATCTACACGGTTCACGACTCGGACGACGAGGCGGCAGCGCTCTGGCACAAGATCGCCGGCGTCGGCGACGACCGGGTGATCCGCCTCGGCGACAAGGACAACTTCTGGGCCATGGGCGAGACCGGCCCGTGCGGACCGTGCAGCGAGATCCACTACCACCAGGGCGATGGCATCCCCTGCGCCGAGGAGGCCGCGGGCCGGCAGTGCCAGGGGCCGGCCTGCGACTGCGACCGCTGGGTCGAGATCTGGAACCTGGTCTTCATGCAGTTCGAGCAGGTCGTGGGCGGCGAGCGCCGTCCCCTGCCCCGCCCGTCGGTCGACACCGGCATGGGGCTCGAGCGTCTGTGCGCGGTGCTGCAGGGCGTCCGGTCGAACTACGAGACGGACCTGCTTGCGCCCCATGATCGATCGCGCGTTGGCGCTGTCGGGCAAAAGGTTCGTGCCCGAAGACTACCAGGGCGACTCGGTCTCGCTGCGCGCGATCGCCGACCACGCGCGCGCCGCGACGTTCCTGATCGCCGACGGCGTCTTTCCCGAGAAGACCGGCCGCGAGTACGTGCTGCGCCGGATCATGCGGCGCGCGGTCTATCACGGCTGGCTCATCGGCATCAAAGAGCCGTTCCTGGCGAAGGTCGCCGAGGACGTGATCGCCAAGATGGGCTCGATCTACCCCGACGTGAAAGAGCGCGCGAGCCTGATCGGTAAGACGATCTTCGAGGAAGAGACCCGCTTCCGCGAGACGCTCGACCGCGGCGTCGGGATCCTGGACGACAAGATGCGCGGCGCGAGCGGCAAGGTGGTCGCCGGCGCGGTGGCGTTCCAGCTCTACGACACCTTCGGCTTCCCCATCGATCTCACGCGCGTGATCGCCGAGCAGCGCGGCTGGACCGTCGACGAGAAGGGCTTCGACGTGGCGATGGCCGAGCAGCGCAAACGCAGCGAGTTCCACGGCTCGGGCGAGGTCGCCGTCGACGACGTGTTCAAGAAGATCGCCGAGCGCGTCGGGCGCCACGCCGTTCCGCGGCTACGACGGCGCCGGTACGCGCGGCTCGTCGAAGATCATCGCGCTGCTCGCCGACGGGCAAAGAGGTCGCCGCGGTCGGCCCCTACTCGAAGCGGGTCGCGGTCATCACCGCCGAGACGCCGTTCTACGGCGAGCAGGGCGGCCAGATCGGCGACGCCGGCATGATTCGCTCCGCCAAGGCCAAGCTGCGCGTCGACGACGTCAAGCGGCCGGTATCGACGCTGTACGTGCACCTCGGCGAGATCACCGAGGGCGAGCTGCGCGTCGGCGACGCAGTCGACCTCGAGGTCGACGCCGAGCGCCGCGACGCCATCCGCCGCAACCACTCGGCGACCCACCTCCTGCACTGGGCGCTGCGCACGGTGCTGGGCGCGCACGTCACCCAGAAGGGCTCGCTGGTCGCGCCCGACCGCCTGCGCTTCGACTTCTCGCACTTCGCGCCGCTGACGCCGGAGGAACGCCGGCGTGTCGAGGACCTGGTCAACGCGCGGGTGCGGTCCAACCTGCCCGCGCAGACCGAGGTCCTGGCGATCAGCGACGCCAAGAAGGCGGGCGCCATCGCGTTCTTCGGCGAGAAGTACGGCGACACGGTGCGCGTGCTGACCATGGGCGAGTCCAAGGAGTTCTGCGGCGGCACCCACGTCAACCGCACCGGCGACATCGCGTTCTTCACCATTACCGAGGAGACCGGCGTCGCCCAGGGCGTGCGCCGCATCGAGGCCGTGACCGGCGAGGGCGCTGCAACCTACGTCCGCAAGCTAGAGCACGAGCTCGGCGCGACCGGCGACCTCTTGCGCGCCGGCCTCTTCGAGGTGAGCGCGCGCGTCGCCAAGCTGCAGGCCGAGGCGCGCGAGCGCGAAAAGGAGATCGACCGCCTGAAGCGCAAGCTGGCTTCGGGCGGCGGCCGCGATCTCGCCGGCGAGGCGCGCGAGATCGGCGGCATACGCGTGCTGGCCACGCGCGCCGACGTCGCCGATCCCAAGGCGCTGCGTGAGGTCGCCGACCAGCTGCGCGACAAGATCCGCTCGGGCGTGGTCGTGCTGGCCGGCGTCGAGGGCGAGAAGATCGCGCTCGTGTCGATGGTGACGTCGGATCTGACCGACCGCTACAACGCCGGCAAGATCGTCGGCGAGATCGCGCGCGAGCTCGGCGGCAAGGGCGGCGGTCGCGCCGACATGGCGCAGGGGGGCGGCGCGAACCCGGAGAAGCTCGACGCCGCGCTCGCCCGCGTCTACGAGCTCGTCGGAGGTTAGCGTGCTCGGAGGAGTTGCCATGAGCACCGACCGCACGCGCCCGGGCGGCTTCACGCTCGACGATGCGGACGCCGGCACGACGATCGCCGCTTGCCTGCGCCGGCGCCTGCCCGACCGCAGCTGGAACGACGTCCGTCGCCTGTGCGAGAGCGGCAAGGTCCGCGTCGACGGCGTGGTCGCCACCGACCCGGCAGCCCGCATGCGCCCGGGCCAGACGCTGGCGATCGAGATGAACGCGCCGCGCCCGCGCGCGGTTGTCGCCGGCTTCAGCGTCGTGCACGACGACGCGCACGTGGTGGTGATCGAGAAGCCGTCGGGAGTCTCCAGCGTCCCCTACGAACGCAAGGAGACCGGCACCGCGATGGACCTCATCCGCGACGCCTGGCGCCACGGCGGCCGGCGTGCGACCGCGACCCCGCTTTACGTCGTTCACCGCATCGACAAGGACACCTCGGGCCTGCTCTGCTTCGCGAAGACCCGCCTCGCCGAGCGCGGCCTGCACACCATCTTCCAGCGCCACGAGGCGACGCGCGAGTACCTGGCGGTCGCCGAGGGCGACGTCGCGAGCCGCCGCTTCGAGTCCTATCTGGTCGCCGATCGCGGCGACGGCATCCGCGGATCGACGCGCCACCGCGACCAGGGACAGCACTCGGTCACCCACGTCACCGCCGAACGCCGGCTGCGCGGCGCCACGCTCTGCCGCGTGCGCCTCGAGACTGGACGCACGCATCAGATTCGCATCCACCTGTCCGAGGCCGGTCACCCGCTGGTGGGCGAGACGGTCTACGTGCGGGATCTGCTGCGCGACGGGCGCCAGCCGATGACGGCCGAACGCCTGATGCTGCACGCGGCGACGCTGGGCTTCGTGCACCCGGTCACCGGCGAGCAGCTCGACTTCCGCTGCGAGCCACCGGCCGACTTCACCACCATCCTGCGAAGGTTGGAGCCATGATACCGGGCGAGAGGACCATTCGCTCCGCGATGGGCGCCATCGTCGAGGCGATGCGCGCCGGCTACGGCGCCCACAAGGTCGATCCGCAGACGCTGCCCGACAGTGGCCACGATCCCTCGTTCATCGAGCGCGCCGCTCCCCTGCTCGAGTTCCTGTACGGAAAGTACTTCCGGGTGCGGTCGGTCGACATCGAGAACGTCCCCGCCGACGGTCCAGCGCTGCTGGTCGCCAATCACTCGGGCGGGCTGCCGTACGACGGCGCGATGCTGATCTACAGCGTCTTTCGTGATCACCCGGCCCATCGCCACCTGCGCACGCTGGTGGCCAACTTCGCCTTCCGTTCACCGTGGATGTCGAACGTGGTCGCGCGCATCGGTGGCGTCCGCGCGTCGACCGAGACCGCGATGCCGCTGCTCAGCAGCGGCAACCTGGTCGGCGTGTTCCCCGAAGGGCTCAAAGGCGTCGGCAAGATGTTCCGCGAGCGCTACCGCCTCAGCCGTTTCGGCCGCGGCGGCTTCGTGCGCCTCGCGCGGCAGGCGAACGTGCCGATCATCCCGGTCGCGATCGTCGGCGCGGAAGAGATTCACCCGGTGCTGGGCAAGATCACCTCGCTCGCCGAACCGCTGGGGATTCCCTACATCCCGATCACGCCCACATTTCCGCTCCTCGGCCCACTGGGCTTGCTGCCGGTACCGACCAAGTGGACCATTCGATTCGGCCAGCCGATCCGTGTGCCGCCGGTCAACGGCGATCCGGAAGCGGATGTGACTGCGACAACCGCGGAGCAGGTGCGACACACGATCGACGCGATGATCGCCGACCTGCTCGCTCAGCGGCGCTCCATTATTTTCGGCTAGCTGTCGATAGACGGAAGGTTGAAGACCGTCAAAGGATGTGTTGGGATGTTGCGCGCCCGCCGGCTTTCTGCCGGCGGCCCTTTGATGTGTCTGTTGATCTACACGCTCCACGCGCGGACGCGCTCCGCGATCTAAACGCTCTGCAGGCTTCGCTTCAATGATTGATGTTGGACAGACCATAGGGAATTACAAGATCACCGCCAAGCTCGGAGAGGGCGGGATGGGTGTGGTGTTTCTGGCCGAGCACCCGGTGATCGGCAAGAAGGTGGCCATGAAGGCCATCCACCCCGACCTGTCGCGCAACACCGAGGTGGTGTCGCGCTTCATGATCGAGGCGAAGTCGGTCAACCAGATCGGTCACGAGCACATCGTCGACATCAGCGACTTCGGCACGACGCCCGCGGGCGAGTTCTACTTCGTGATGGAGTACCTGCAGGGCCAGGCGATGGCCGAGCGCCTGAAGAGCGTCACCAAGATGCTGGCGCCGCAGGCGCTGAACATCGCGGCGCAGGTCGCCGACGCGCTGGGCGCGTCGCACGATCACGGCATCATCCACCGCGATCTCAAGCCCGACAACATCTACCTCGTCGGGCGCGGGTCCAACAAAGACTTCGTCAAGGTGCTCGACTTCGGCCTGGCCAAGCTCACCGGGCGCGGCGACGAGAAGGTGTCGCACAAGACGCGCACCGGCTCGGTCATGGGAACGCCGTTCTACATGGCGCCCGAGCAGTGCGAGGGCAAGGCGTCGATCGATCATCGCGCCGACATCTACTCGCTCGGCGTGATCCTGTTCGAGATGCTGACCGGCAAGGTGCCGTTCGGCGGCGAAGGCTACGGCGAGATCATCGTCAAGCACATCACCATGGCGGCGCCGTCGGCGCGCGCGATCGAGCCCGGGCTCTCGCCGGCGATCGACGCTCTGCTCTTTCGCGCGATGGCGAAAAACCCCGACCACCGCTTCCAGACGATGGCGGAGTTCCGCGACGCGATGATGGATCCCGAGGGCTACGCGCAGAACGCGCCCAGTACCGGCATTCCCGTGCAGACCAACGCGGCCTCGAGCCACGCGCAGCGCTCGGCGATGTCGATGAGCCGCGCCGATCGCGAGCGCGCGTCGCAGATGGGCGTGCTGGCGACCGGGCTCGCGCCCGCCGGGACGCCGTCGACCTTCCGCGAGACGGTGGGCGAGATCCTCGACGAGATGCCGGCGCGCAACAGCCGCGGCAAGACCATCGCGATCGCGCTGGTGGTCGCGGCGGCCGGCGCCGCCGGGTTCTTCGTGCTCAAGGCCAACAAGGCCAAGACCGCCGCGCAGCCGGCGCCGATCGCCGCGCCGACCACGCCGGCGACGGTGCGCGTGAACTTCACGTCGGACCCGAACGGCGCGCTGGTCGTGCGCGCCGACACCGGCAAGGAACTGGGCGAGACGCCGCTGTCGACCGAGATCGCTTACAGCGACACCGCGGTCGAGTTCGTGTTCAAGAAAGAAGGCTACGAGAGCAAGGTCGCCTTCGTTGTCCCCAACATGCCGTCGCCGCTGTCCGCGACGCTGCAGCCGGTCGCCAAGTCCGCGCCCAAGCCCGAGCCGGTCGTCGCTGTCGCGCAGCCGACGCCGACCCCGACCGCCGCGCCCGCGAACAAGAAGCCGG
>CAVQDT010000003.1:0-1873651 GCA_963711305.1 uncultured Pseudomonadota bacterium | reverse complement strand
CCGAGGGCGCCGCGAAATCGGACCGCGCCGTGGGACGACACGTCGATCATCGCGGGCGGGCGCGGCGCCGGGATGGCCGGCACCGGGAGCCCCTGGGCGCCGAACGCCAGCGTCCGCATCAGGGTCATGATCGTCTGCTCGTCGTACGCCGCGCCGGAGCCGGAGCCGGTGAGGTGGAACGCCTGGAACGGCGGCCGCTCCATGTGGTGATAGAAGCCCCCGTCGCGGTCGTGGCCGCGCAGGCCCCAGATGAGCGCGCCTTCGATGGGGAGCTCGAGCGCGTGCCGCAGCAGGCGCTCGGTGTCGGCCGCCGGCCACAGGCCGAACTCGCCGATGAAGTAGCGCTTGCGCCCGCGAATCCTGCGCACGTTGTCGTCGATGAGCCGGAGGTTGGGCTTGAGCTGGCCGTAGTGGTGCGAGGAGACGATGTCGACGTACGGATCGATGAGCGAGGCGTCGCGCACCGACGGCCCGTAGGTGCCGTCGATGAGCGCGTGCTTGGCGTCGCGCTCCTTGATGTACTTCGTCACGCGCGCCGCCCACGCGTCGGGGCGCTGCAGCTCGTTGCCGGTCTCCCACGCCCAGATCGTCGGATCGTCGCGGTAGGCGCGCCCGTTGATCGTGTTGGTGCGCAGCAACAGCTTGTCGATCGTCGCCTCGAAGTCGTGAACGAGCTGCTCGTCGGTGAAGAACGCGTCGCGCGGCTTGCCGCGAAAGGCCGCGTACTCCGCCACGCCGCCCCAGTGGGACCAGTTGTCGACGAAGGGGAGGATGACCCGAAGGTCCAGCTCCGCGGCGACGGCCAGCACGCGATCGAGCGCGACGAACGCCTCTTCGTTGAACTGGCTCGGCCCGAGCACGTGCCGGACGACGTCGGGGGGATCCGTCGCCTTCCGGACCGACAGCACGTAGATCCGCACCACCGGCCCCCCCATGAGGCGGATGGTCTCGAGCGCGTCCCGGATCTCGTACTCGTCCGGCAGGCGCTGGTGCAGGCGCGAATCGAAGCAGCGCGTCGTCCTCGATGTAGTGCAGGTTCGGGATGTTGAACGACACGAACGGCGGTGGCCGAGGCGCGCCGAGACGCGGCGCCGGCGGCGCGGCGCGCGAGGTCGACCCGGCGCACCCCAGTGGAGCGATCGATGTGACGAGACCGACCAGTGCTCCGCATGTCGCGAGTGCACCAAGCTCGGATCGCGCACGGCGGAGGGCTTGACGGCCAGGAACAGGGGCTCGAGAACGCACGAGCGCTTCTTATCGCGCGCAGCGTGTCCAGGCAACAAGTGTGAAGCGTTGTGCACGCGTCGACCGAGACAGCGAAATAAATCGCATCGCAATAGAAGGAACTCGACCCTCGCAGTCCTTTGGTCAACGGTCGCATGTCATTTCAAGGAAACCAACCATGATGAGTTCGAGCAGACGATGGACGATGATTGTCGGCGTAGCGCTCGCCAGCGCGTTGCCGAGCGTGGGCTGCAGCAGCAACTCCTCGAGCCCAAACGACTCGGGCAACGGGACCGGCGGTGGGAACGGAGGATCGGGCTCGGGAGGCCATGGCACCGGCGGTAGCGGGACTCGACGCCAGCGTCGTCCACGCATTCCTCCACACTTTTGACACCAACCCTACCAGCCCCGTGGGCGTTGATGGATTTGTCTTCAACACCGGCTACGGATACAGCGGCACCGGCGAGACCAACCTGGCCCCGCTTCCGGTGGTGGCGGGCGACGCAAGCAGCGGCGCCGGCGGTGCCGATGGAGGGACCACGTTCGCCAGACCTACCATCACGTGGGACGGCACCGTCGGCGACCCCGCCCCGGGATCGCTGAAGATCACCGCGACTTTTACCGCGTGCAATCAATTCGTCGAGCCGGCCATCGTTCTCAGTCCGACAGCGGATCTGACAGGGAAGAAAGTCTCGGCGCGGCTTCAGGTCACCTCGGGAATGTTCAGTGGTGGCGCGCAGCTCTACCTGCAAACGGACGCCAATTATGGCGGCTACGCCAAGGCAGCATTCACGATTCCCCCGACCGGTTTCGCCACCGCGATCATCGACCTGGCGACCGCGATCAGCGACACCAGCGTTCCGCTCAGCCCGGGGCAGGTGATTCACGTTGGCGTCAAGATCTTCAGCGGTTATGCCCCCACTTGTACGACGTATGCGAACCCGGGCGTCGCGGTGGTCTTTAACCTCGACACCTTCACCGATTGAACCATGACCAACAAGCCTCGTGACAATGCGGAGAACCTGAGCCTGGACGCTGTCAGCCGACGGGATGTGCTGCGCGGCGCGGTGGCGACGACCGGTGCCTTGCTGCTACCGGCGTGCGCCACCGCCCCGGGGGCGGCGGCGAACGGCGTGGCGCCGACAAACGGTGAGCGACCCTGGTTGCCGGGCGGATTGCAGGTCCGTGGTCCGCGCTTCTACAGAGACGGCAAACCGTTTTACGTCAGCGGATTCAACTACTGGTCGGCGTTGCCAAACTCGCGCGACGGAAACGCTGCTGGTTGGGATCAGGTACGCCGCGATCTGGACGCCCTGCAGGGCATGGGCGTCAACATGGTGCGCATTATGGGCGCCTCCGAGGGGCCGGACACCGAGCCGCTGCGCATCGTCCCCTCTCTGCAGCCAGCACCCCGACAATACGATGCCGCCGGCGTCACCGGCCTTCTGCGCCTCGCGGATGAGCTCAAGCGCCGCGGGGTTTTCGCGATTCTGATCATGAACAACTTCTGGCACTGGTCGGGTGGCATGTGCCAGTACCTGGCGTGGGCCGGCAAGGGTCCGATTCCCTATCCGCCGCCGCACCCGGGAGGCAGCTGGGACGGCTATCAAAAGACCGCGGCGCAGTTCTATTCGAGCGACGAGGCCCTGAGCCTTTACGACGATCTGCTGCGCCGCCTCGTTCCCCAGCTCAGCACGAATCCGATGGTGATCTGGGAGTTGGCCAACGAGCCGCGCGGCATCAACAACGTCAAGCGGTTCAGCACCTGGATCGACAAGACGGCGCGCCTGATCCGCTCCATGGCGCCCGGCCAGCTGGTGACCACCGGCAGTGAAGGACAGACCGCGTCGCCCTCGTATGCCGGGGTCGACACCGTCCGCGACCACCAGAGCCCGCTCATCGACTTCATAACGTTTCACTTGTGGGCTGAGAACTGGGGCTGGCTCCGTGCGGAGAACATGGAGGGGACCTACCCCAAGGCATTGGAGCTGGCGAAAAAGTACGTCGAGGACCACGCCGCGCGCGCGGCCAAGCTCGACAAGCCGCTGTTGCTGGAAGAATTTGGCTTTCCGCGCGACGGGCACAGCTTCTCAGCCGACGGGCCGGTTACCATGCGCGACAGGTACTTCGAAGAGATCTATGCGCTGGTCTCGTCGTTGAAGGCGACCTCGCCCATGGCCGGGATCATGCCGTGGGCCTGGGCGGGCGACGCGCGCGCGCCAAGGCCCGGCGAATTCTGGAAGCCGGGCGATCCCTTCATCGGCGATCCTCCACATGAGACACAGGGGTGGTACAGCGTCTACGACAAGGACTCGACGGTCAATCTCGTCAAAGAATGGTCGGCCAAGTTGGCCGCATGATCCGCGAGCTCTGAGAGATCGCCCGGCGTCGCCGGTTTGCGAAGACCGGCGACAAGCTGTCTATATCGCTCGAATGGTGACCCAGACCCTCACGTCGTCGGTCAGATGCCCAGCCAACATAGCGTTTATCCAATCCATGGCGCCTTTGAATTCCTGAATGTCCTGAGTATTGGCGCCCAGGCTCCCGAAGCCGGCTCGGTGCCCGCTCCACCAGTTTGCGCCGAACATGTTCCTGCATTCGTTGTAGACCTGAACGTCGAGCGTTAGGTTGGAGTTCATCGCCGCAGAAGTGCTGAACTGGGCTGCCGTCATGGCGTTCCAGGCCGGATGGCAACGCCGGGTCATTCCCCAGTTCTGCTTGCAGATACCGGCGTTGAAGGAGTCGCCGGTTTTACCGTCACCCAGCGCGTAGTCGGCGGTCAGGGTCGCCGTCTCCAGCATCGCGGATGCCAGCAAGTACTGGGTGGCACCGGCAGTCGCCATGATCTGTTGCTTGCGCGCGCCGAGCCCGACCACCCACGTGCAGCCGCAGGGAAGCGCGGTGCCATTGACGACCGGACACTGCAGCACTTGGGGACACGCGCCCGTCACCGTCGCCGGTGGCGGGACACAAGGAATTCCCTGGATCGACGGCACGGAGCCGGTGACGACGCACGCCCGGTTCAGGTCCCAGCCATATCCCCCGACGATGTTGGTGGCGGTTGCTCCGCAGGGGGGAAAGCAACTTTCGCCGAGGAGAAAGCCATTGCCGGCAGGAGGGAGGATGCGGGGCGCGAGGGTGCAAGGTGCGTTCTGAAGCGCGGCCAGCGACCCGTCGACGACGCAGCCCTGCTGCGCCTCGAAGCCGTACCCTTGCGCATCCGCGAGCTCGGGGTGTTTGCACGACGGCTCGCAGACCGAGTTCCCAGCGGAATCGACAACCCGGTATCCGTTGCCGGTCAGGACGGTGGGGGGAATGCAGGGCAGGCCCTGGAGCGCGGGTATCGAGCCAGAGACGACACAGACCGCTCCGTGCTCATAGCCCCAGCCGTCCTTGATGCCAGTGACGGGATCGGGATCGGTCAGGTCGCTCGCGCAGCGCGGGTAACACATGCCGCCGAGGTAGAAGCCATCGCCGGGCGGGATGGTCACCGTGGGCGGAGGAGGAACGCACGCGGGCGCGCCCAGCGCAGGTGCCGATCCGATCACGACGCAAGAACGGCCTGCCTCGGTGCCGTACCCATCTCCGTCGGGATCGGTAGCGGCGCTAGCGCACTTCGGAAAACAAATGCTGCCCACCTGGAGCCCATCGCCGGTGCCGGTCGCGCCCCCGGTGCCGGTGCTGGCGGCACCGCCCCCACCACCTGCGCCGCGTGCTCCACCCGCACTGGCAGGGCTGTTTCCGCCGTCAGCCGCCAAAGCGTGGCCACCGGTGCCGGCGTCTCCGGGGCCGCCAGCACGCCCCGAGCCACCGGCGTTTCCCAGGCTCCCGCCGGTGCTGGACGCGCTGCCTGCGTCGGGTGAGACACGGTCGGCCGGGCCCTCCGCACAACCGGGCACCACCAAAAGCAACCCCAGCGCTGCACCGAGCGAGGTGGCCCGCAAGAGCGATTGTCGATTCGTCCTCATCGCCCGCTAAAGGAACCGAGACCGACGATTGCTTCACTCTCTTTCGTGACAATCACACGGCTCCCACCAGCCGGGCGAGGTGCAATCAAAAAGAAACTGCATTTGACGTTGAAGTAATCCGGGGCCATCCGCGCTTTACAGTCGGACTTGGCCCCAGCTCGATGGACGTTTCCGTGTCTGACGTTTCTGGGGCGACAAGGAGAAGACCCTTGAGACATGAGCGCTTCAAGACGAAAGCCGGAGCCGAGCCCTCTTTGGACCCACGGGCTTCGCGACCCGGTTCCCCCCGATCAATTCGCCTGCTCGCCGTCCTGGGTCTGGTCGGCAGCGGGATCGCCTGCGCGGGGGCAGAGACCGGCACATCGACCGAGGCGGGCGCCGGCGGAGGGGCCGGAACGCCCGCCGCCTCTGGCTCCGGCGGCAAGCCGGGTCCCGGGGGCGCCGCGGGCGGCGCCGGTGTGTCGGGCGCTGCGGGCGCGCCGGGCGCAGCGGGGACACCGGGCGGTGGAGGAAAACCCGGCGTCGAGGTGAAGAATGGCGCGGGCGTCCTGGGCTGCGTGCCACTGTGCGTGACGACCACCGATCCCGCCACCGATCCTCAGGGCGACGACTACGGCTTCGAATCCGGGGGCTCTTGCGTCATTCCCCACACCGCCACCGCAACGAATGATCCCTGTACGATCGGGACGCCGCAACCGGCGCCAGTCCCGCGCCCCGGCGTCGTGGTCCGCAACGCCGCGGGAACCCGAGAGTGCGTCGCCTTTGCAAGTTCTACCTGTCGCCGACCCAGAAGGGCGCAAACACCGACGGATTCGCCGACGACTGGGCTTACGAGAACAACACGACCTGCGTCATCCCCAAGACGATCACGGCCTCGACCAGTCTCTCGTGCACGACGGGACAGCCGGTTCCTCCGGAGCAGTCGCGCCCCGGCGTCATCGTGCTCAATCCGGTCTCGAAAGCCCTCGAGTGCGTGGCGAACTGCACCTACTTCACGTCGCCGACCCAGGTGGGCGCCAACGGCGACAACCTGGGCGACGACTGGGCCTTCGAATTTGGCGGTTCGTGCATCATTCCGGGAACGATCACGTCCTTCAACAATCCCTGCACCACGCGGCAGCCGCTCCCGCCCCCGCGACCGCGGCCCGGTGTCATGGTCAACGCGGATCCGGTCGTCGATAGCTGCACTTCGAGCGTCTGTGTGCCTTTGTGCCAGCACGTCACCACCTCGCCCATCTCCGCGTACCCGGACTGGGCCTGGGAGAACAACAACTCGTGTGTCATCGCCGGTAGCCCCAGCGCGTCTACCGTGCCCAAGGGGACTGACCCGACCGTGCCACCGCCGGGTCCGACGCGCAAATGCACCTGGGGCGCCGCCCGCCATCGACAATCTCAGCCCGCCCGCACTCGACCCGGCGCTGCTGGGAACGCGGGCCCGCGCGCTTCCAGACCGTCGGGCAGCGTCCTGAACGATCCCTACGGTCACCCGTTCCTGATCCGCGGAGTCAACAACTCCGACGCCTGGTACGACATCTGCGGTCAGTACTCCGCGTATCAGGGACTGGACGCGATCGCCGCGCAGGGCGCCAACGCCGTGCGGGTCGGGTGGGCCTTTCAATCGATCGATCCCGGTCGGCCCGGGCCTGGGCGTCGCCCTCGAAGCCCGTGATCGGCACCAGCGCCAACCTGCTGGCGGAGATCCTCTATCACGCCGTCGGCTGAAGATGGTCCCCATCCTGGCGCTAAACGATTCGACCGGGCAAACCACCTCGGACTGGCCCCTGAGGATGGCGCAGTTCCTCGAGGCGCCCGACTACAAGGCGGTCACTGAAGGCCTACGAACCGTACTTGCTGGTCGGCATCGCCAACGAATGGAACGGTACCGCGGCGGCGTACCTCGGAGCCTATACCGCCGCCATTCAGTCACTGCGCACCGCCGGCGTCAACAACACCTTGGTGGTGACCGGCAACGACTGGGGTCAGGGCTGTCAGTCGATCCTGGACAACGGCGTCGCGCTCACCAGCGCCGATCCGTTGCACAACATCCTTTACGACGTCCACCTCTATAACTACATCACCCTGACGGGCATCGATGCGACGGGGCACGGCGGCACCGTCGCTTACGTGCAGGGCTGCATGGATCGAGCGGCAGGCGCTGAACATCCCGCTGTTGGTCGGCGAGTTCGGCAATGTTCATGGCACGCCAGCGATGCCGACGCCCGTCGAGTACCACGACGATCATTGCCCGCGCCAATGCCAACGCCCAGGGTTTCACGCCTTGGGCCTGGTACGGAGACACCGAATTCCCGCAGTTGAATCTGGCTTCGTCGTGGAGTGGTCCGCTCACGGCCTGGGGTCGCCTGGTCCTGCCGCTCAACGGGACGAAGGCGAGCATATTTCCATGAGTTGCTTCGCCTGGTCTTCTCGTGCGGCCATTCTGGCGATCGCGGCTGGATCGCTCGGCGGGTGCGGAGGCGGCGTTCAGACAGGCGGGGCGGGTACATCCTCGAATCCGAACGCGGGCAAAGGCGTTGTCGTGAGCGGCGCCTGTACCCCCCTCTGCGCGAATGCCGCCAGCGATCCCGACGGCGACGGCTGGGGCTTCGAGGGAGCCTCGTGCGTGGTGCCGAATACCACTCAGGCGAAGACTCGCATTCCCTGCACGCCCGGCGGGCCGGTGCCGACGACGGTGGGACCACCGGCGGGCAGCCCGGGCGTCGTCGCCGACACCGCCTCGGGTCGCTCGTGCGTGGGACTGTGCGACGCCGCGGTCGTCGACGACGGCAGCGGCTGGGGCTGGGAGTTCGAGACGTCGTGTGTCGTACCCGGCTCGGTCGCCGCGACGTCGGCGGTGCCATGCCAGGTTGGGGCGCCTGTGCCGACGACGATGGGCCCGCCGGCGGGCAGTCCGGGCGTCATCGTCGATACCGCGACCGGCCGTTCGTGCGTCGGCCTATGTACGATGATGCTGGTCGACAACGGAACCGGATTCGGATTCGAGCTCGGGGCGTCCTGCGTGATTCCGGGGACGACCACCGCGACGACCGCGCTGCCATGCCGTACCGGCGAACCCATCTCGGGGGTGGACCAGACCGGTATGCCGGGACGATTGCTCAACGAGATTTGCACGCCGTACTGCCGCGCCCCCGGCGCCGATCCCGACGGCGACGGCTGGGGATACGAGCTGGGGGCGGCCTGCCTGGTCGCCGGCTCGCCGGCGGCGACGATGTCCGGGATCGACTGCAAGATCGGCGAGGACATCCTGGCGTCCCCGGTCGTGCTCAATCCGCATCCGCCGGCCGGAACGGTGACCAAGCCTGCGACCATCGCGTCGACGGGGTTCTTCGTCGCGAACGGACGACTCTACGACAAGTTCGGCAATCCGTTCATCATCCGAGGCGTCAACAACCTGCACATCTACTTCGACGCATCCAACCAATACCTCGCCTATCAGGCGCTCGACGAGATCGCGGCCTACGGGGTCAACACGATCCGGATCGTCTGGATGACCACTGGCAGCGCGTCGAACCTCGCGCGCATAATCCGCCGCGTCGTCGAGCTGCACATGATCCCGATGGTCGAATTGCACGACGTCACCGGCGGCACCACCAACGAGGGACTCCTGCAAATGGCCCAATACCTGGTGCGCGCCGACGTGAAGCAGGTCCTGCTCGCCTATCAGGATTTCTTGCTGGTGAACATCGCCAACGAGTGGAGCGGCACCGACTTCCGCAACGGCTACCTGGCGGCGATCTCCGTCCTGCGCCTGGCGGGCGTCAACCACACGCTGGTCATCGATGCCAACAACTTCGGACAGAATGTCGACAGCATCCTCACCGACGGAGGCGCGCTACTGGACGGCGACACTCAGCACAACCTGCTCTTCAGCCTGCACATGTACCAGGACTATTCGACCAGCGTGACCGGTCGCGCACACATCACCAGCGCACTGCAACAGCCAACCACCGCTGGCCTGCCCCTCATCGTCGGCGAGTTCGGATGGCAGGCGGGGGGAACAGCGGTCGACAGCGCGTTCATCATGTCCGAGTGCGTGCGGCTCGGGCTCGGGTACATCGCCTGGTCGTGGAAGGGCAACAACCAGAGCCTCGCTTACCTGGATATGGCTGTCGACTGGCCTGGGCAGACGCTGACGAACTGGGGCACCGACGTGCTCAAGGGCGTGAGCGGAATCGGCCCGACTGCGAAGACAGCCAGCCTCTTTGCGCCTTGACGGCCCGAGGGAACCCACCATGAGAATCGGACCTTTACTTTCGATCTGTCTGTCGGTCAGCTTGGGCGCGTGTGTCGGAACCGTCGGTGGGGACAACACGGGGGAGTCGGGTGGCAGTGACGGCAATGAGACGGGCGGTTCGCCCGGAAGCGGCGGTTCGCCGGGCAACGGCGGCTCGCCGGGCAGCGGTGGCTCGCTGGGCAGCGGTGGCTCGCTGGGATCAGGGGGAATCGGCAGCGGAGGTCAGATCGGTTCTGGCGGCGTAACTGGAACGGGTGGGGTGGGAACCGGAGGAACGTCGAGCTCCGGCGGTGCGACGGGCACGGGCGGACGCGGGATCGGAGGCAGCTCGCCTGGGATGGGCGGCAGAGGCACTGGCGGAGCGATGGGCACCGGCGGCTCGGGCTCAGCGGGCACGCCGGGCCTCGGTCCGTGGACCACGGGCTACGCAGCCACCATGTACGGCAACAGCGCCGCCGGCGATTGCGCGGGCTATCCGAATTTCAGTGACGCCACGCCGATCGCGACGGCGACATGCCGCGGGGTGGTCACCGTCGCGGGCTATTCTCCGGGCGTCGCCAACAACGCCAGCTACTACGGCGCCACCGGTGACCTCAGCACGCTCTGGGTCGGGGCCGAGTGTGTCTGCCAGGGCGGTGGGACGGAGAACTGTCCCGCGAATGCGGCGCCCTCGTGCCCCGCCGAGAAGGCGGCCGGCGGCAACTGTGGCATCTGCGTTGCCGTCAAATGCGACCCCACGGGGACGATTTCCATCGGAGGTACGACGCATACCACCGACTGTAACCAGACACAGTACGCCGTGGTTCAGATCATTGACGCTTGCCCCCACAATCACGCAACCAACGTCGCCTCATCCGAGGGCTGGTGCACATCTCGTCAAGCGAATCACATTGATCTGAGCTGCAGCGCCCTCGGGGGTATATCAACGAGGGGCATGAACATCGGTCAACTTGGCTGGCTGAACGTCGACGTCCAAAGGGTCGATTGCGGCATCGGCCTGGGGCTGCATCCACTCTAGTGATCGTTCCGTACGGCGTGCGCTTCAGGTGCCGCGCCAGAAGATCGGATAGGTGGGGCCGAGGCGGCGAGTGCTGATGGCCGCGTCGTCGACGTAGAACGTCGCGCTGGCCGGGGTGATCACACCCGTTATCCCGCCGACGCTCCACTCGACGCAGCTGCTGGGCATGGTCGGCCGACCCTGGACGTCGAAGATGACGGTATCGTTCTCCCAGACCGTGAGCCGACCGGTATCGTCATTCGCAACGCGCAAGAAGGCCTCGACCTGAAACCATTGCCCGATGGGAACCGGCGGCGCGTTCACCTGCGGCTCGTCGACCCCCTTGACGTGGCCGAAGAGCGCGAACTGCATGCCCCCGTTTCCGTCGGGCACGAAATTAAAATCCCATACCTCGGCGCCGGAAGAGGGATCACTAGCGACGCAGCGCGAGCGGAACTTGAAGAAGAGCCAGTAGGTGTTCGGGGTGCTGGCGGCGGGCACGTAGTACCAGGCGCTGTAGTAGGCGTCGACGGGCACCTGGACGCCGGCGCGCTGAGCGACCGCTTCCGAAAGCATGCTGGAAGAGGAGGTGACCGAGGAGCGGAGCGCATAGTTGCCGCTGCGTACGGGGCTGGTGACGACGCTCAGCTCTCCGCCAGCGATCGTCCATAGGGAGCCACCATTTCGGGTCCAGTCGGTTAGATCGCCGGTCTCATGATCGGTCGACCACAAGATGTCCGGGCTCGAGCCCAAGTCGGATGGGCCCTGGCCACACGCCGCCAACGACATCGCCACGACGACGACCGCGATGGCGCGCGTCCCGTTCACGGCGAGAGTCGCGCGCGCGCCGTCTCGACCGCTGCGCGAAAATGTCCAGTGGGGTAGCGGGACAGGTATTGGTCGATGAGTGCCTGAGCGCGCGGATCGCGGCACATCGTCGCCGCTTCGATCGACAATGCGAGCACCTCCTCGGACAGCGGACCTCTCGGGTGAAGCTGCGAATATTCTTGGAGCAACTCCAGTGCATGTATCGGCGCCCCGTCCTGTCGAAGCGCGTGCACCGCATCGAACACCAAGCTGCTGTCGTCTGACCGTCGCGCTCTCTCGGCAGGAGGCGTGCCCGCGGCCGCACCATCCCGTTTCTCCACGAGGTCCTGTCCGGCGATGTTAACGGTCTTCGCTTCGCTCAGCCTCCGACTTGCCGGCGGGCTATTCCGGACCCCGGCACCTCCCCGGGCGGCGACGCGGGCGCTCGCGCCGGCGGAAGACACCCGGGGAGCGATGGTCCGTCGCTCGGGCGGTGAGATCCTATCGGCCCGAGGTGCTGCTTTTCCGCCAGCGGTCTCGTCCGCGTTCGGGCCCTCGCTGGCCGTCGCGATTCGGTCGACGGTGCGTTGTTCAAGGAGGATCCGGGATGCGGGCAAATTGTCAGGTTTCCCCGAGTCAGACTTCCCCGCGGGGGACTCGACCATCGCTGCGATCCAATGCCGTCCCGCGGCGGCGCTCGCGACCGCGCCAAACAGGACCACCCCGGCCACCACAGACGGACGAAACCGAAGGCCGCGGTGGGCGGCCGTTCCGTACGCCAGGATCCTCGCTCTGACCCTCTGCTTTTGTCCCGGCGCCGGATCGTACCTGACAGCCGCACGCAGTAGATCCGCGGCGTCCGCTTCGATCGGTGAGGCAGAGGAGGAATCGTGATCCTTGAGCGGACGCATCAGCGGACCTCTCGCTCGGCGCGGCGGTGTCGCGCCAAGAGACTGTAGAACTCCTTGCGGGCATGATGCAGACGGGTCCAGACCGTGTTCAGCGGCACGTCCAAGATCTCCGCGATCTCCTCGCCCTTGTATCCCTCCACCTCGAACAGCACGAACACGCAACGGCGGCGGTCGCTCATCTTCGCTAGCAGCCGTTGCAACAACAGCCGCTTCTCCTTGGTTTCGAGCTCCTCGATGGCGTTCTGTCCCGGAAAGGACAGATCGCTGACGTCGATCTGCGCCCCCCGAGTGAATAACGTCGAGATCCACCGCCGGCGCCGGTGCTCACCCACCTTCCGGCTGGCGATCCGGTATAGCCACCCCGCGACGTTGCGCCCATCGAAGTCGTGCAGCCGCCGCCGAACCACCAAGAAGACCTCTTGAGCCAGATCCTCCCGGTCGGTGTCGGGAGCGCCCAGGGCCCCCAGCCAGCTCGACACCCGATCGAACCATGTGTCATAGAGCGACGAAAAGTCGAGGTGGGCGCCGGTTTTCGCCAGTCGCGACAGACTGCGGTCTGTCGCCGAGCCACGCCCAGCCAACATGAACTTCCTAGTGCCTGACACGTGAAGAACCTTCAATGAAATCGTGCCGCGACCCCGAGTGCCGCGCCGCCCCAGAATGGCGAAGTGCGGCCGACCACGCCCTGCGGCTCGACGGCGATCTGGCGCGTGATCGGAATAAACTCTGAAAAAGCGCGGATGTACAGCCCCCAGCGCCCAGCGGTCGACAGTGTCGCAGCCGCGCGGACGCCCACTTCGACGTGCGGTACCGCGGGCATATCCGGCCGGTCCATCTGCTGAAGCCGGCAGAACGCGGCCACCGCGCCGAAGTCCAGCGCCGCTACCAGCCAATTGCTGATCCAGAGTCGGCGAATGCCCAGATCGGCCGGATAGCGTGTTTCGCCAACCCGAACCAGACCTGAATCGAAGGAGCTCGACGCCGGCAGGGCAACGCCGAAGGAGAGTCCCCAGGCACCGGCGATGACGACCAAGCGCAGCTCACCGCCCGCGGTGAGCTGGGGTTTAGCGCTTCGGGGTGCTCCGGCGCCGAGGATACCGGCTTCGATCGCCAGGACGCCCTCGCGGGCTGCTCGCGAAGCGGGTCCAGAGGCCGACTGGGTTGCGATGAGACCGGCAGATGGACTGGCCCCAGTGCCTGGCTTCGGCGTCCGATCGTTTGAAGGTGACAGGACCAGCGCAGCAAACACCGCGGCGACGCGGGCGCGGGCCGCGCAGTCGCGCGCGTCGTCCGCGTACTCGCGGGAGCTTCCTTTCACGCTCACCAGGTACTGGTCGCCCAAGTCGCGCACGACGACCACGGACGCGCCGCTCTCTTCACCCGGGCGCGAATCACCAAGAACGGATCGCACGGCCGAGCTTACGGCCTCGGGCGTGGGGCAGGTCGATTGAGCCTCCTTTTCGGATGCGCGCGCCGTCAGCGGCAAGCAAACGCCAATGAGGATTCCGGACCGCGTGAGCCAGGTGAACGCCGCGTCGAAGCGGAACCGTGAGGCCGACACCATCTCCCGGCCAGACTACCAGTCACCCCGAAAACCGTCCTCTGTAACATCATCATCGCGGGCGCCAGCACCCGACGCAAGACACGGAAGGTCGTGACCCATTCGATTCCGCCGCCGTCACTTCATGATCTTCTGGCACCGGTCTCACCCATCAACAGCGCGGCGATCACACAGACCAGCGCCCCGGCTGCCGCCATGAACAAGGGGACCGCGAGGCCGTGGGTTTGCGCCAGGGTGCCGCCGATGGTGGGCGCCAGCGCGCCGCCGATCAGCTCGCCGGCCAGTGTGACGAAGCCAATCGCGGAGGCCGACAGCGACGCAGGCACGCTCTCGGCGGGCACGAGCGCCACCATCAAAGCCGCGAGCCCTTGTCCCCCGTGTGTCAGAAACAGCAGAGCGGCCAATAGCCACAGGTGGTCGTAGAGCGGCCGCGCCAACAGCACGAGCGGAAGCCACATCGAAAGGCCACCCAAGATCATCAGGACGCGCCGGCGTCCAATTCGATCGGACAGCGACGGCCCGGCGAATCCGATGAACAAGCTCCCGAGACCGGCAGCGCCCATGAGAAGCCCCGCCGTGGTGGCCGACTTGTGCGCGACCTGCGTGATGTAAAGAGGACCAAACACGCTTTGCAGCGTGATCCACGAGATGAAGCCGGCCGCTCCCAAGGCACAGCACCACACATTCCGATAGCGAACCACTGACAGGACGTCCCCGAAGCTCACCCTGTGACGATGAGGTGCCTGTGGCCCGCCAGCGCTGCGAGGTTCGCGCACGAACCACCAGATAAGGAACCCGGCGACGATCCCGGGTGCGCCGGCGACGGCGAACGCGACCCGCCAACCGTGCACGGCGGCAACCTGGGTGGTCAGCACGGGCGCCACGGCGAGACCGATCGCCGCCGCGGCGCTGACCACGATCCCGATATTTCGGCCCCGGCGGTTGGGGGCCGACGACTGCTCCACCGTGGCGTTCATGATCGACCAGCACGGCCCCTCGGCGATGCCCAACGCGCCCCGCACCAGCAACAGCTGGCGGAAGTCCCGAGCCAGTCCCGAAACGAAGGACAAGATGGAGAACGAAAAAACCATTGGAATCAGGACCACTCGGCGGCCGATCCGATCCGACAGGGCTCCGAAGAGCAGTGTTGAAAACGCCCACGTCACCGCAGTGGCGGCGGCCAAGGTCCCGATGTGGCGAGGGGACAGATGCAGGTCCACTACGATGAAGGGGGCCAGGTAAAGTACAGCCATTCGATCAAGGAAGACGGCGCCCCACGTGAGAAACATGATGGCGACCAGCGCCCTCTCGTAGGATCTGTCGTGCGTCATCAGGCGGTCCTCGATGGGGGACCGTCCGCTCCCGCGCTTCGCGCGTCCAGGCAGCCGCGGATCACCTTCAGGAGCTCGCTGAGCTGAAACGGTTTCGGAAGGAACGCCTCGCCCGGGCTCAACTCCAGCTGACGGCCCGCGATGTCCTCGCTGTAGCCGCTGGTATAGATGACCTTGAGGTCGGGGCGATCCAATTTCAGTTGCCGGGCCAGGTCTCGACCACTTACGCCACCGGGCATCACCAGGTCGGTGAGCAGGAGCGCCACGCGGTTGTGAGGGTCGTGCCACATCTTCAAAGCCTCGACGCCATTGCAGGCCTCCAACAGTTGGTAGCCGTGGTGCGCGAGGACCGCGCTGGTCGCTGCGCGTACGGTTGGTTCATCTTCGACGAGCAGGATCGTTTCCCTGCCGCCGCGAAGCCGAGGCGGCACCGCGGCGTCGATGACTGCGCCGGGCGCGCCATCGCTGGCGGGAAGGATGATCTGAAAAGTCGTGCCCCGCCCCGGTTCGCTGTCCACCGAGATCGAGCCGCGGTGCTGTTTGACGATCCCGAAGACGGTGGCGAGCCCGAGGCCCGTACCCTTGCCGGGCTCCTTCGTGGTGAAGAAGGGTTCGAAGATGTGCGGCAGCACAGCGGGCTTGATACCCTCGCCCGTGTCGCTGACGGTCAGCGAGACGTAGTGCCCCGGCGCCGCTTCGGGATGGGCTCGGCCCGGTGTATCGTCGAGAACCGTCGCCGCGGTGATGATGGTGAGGCCTCCCCCGTCGGGCATGGCGTCGCGCGCATTGACCGCGAGGTTCATCAACAACTGATCGATCATGCCGGCGTCGACACGCGCGATGACAGGCCTGGGATGCAGATGCAGCTGCAAGCGCACGTCTTCGCCAATAAAGCGCTGCAGCATCTTGGCGAGATTCGTCACCAGGTCGTTGAGGTCGACTTCCTGGGGCTGCATGACCTGGCGGCGGCTGAACAAGAGCAGCTGGCGGGTCAGTTGGGCGGCGCGGCCGGCGGCCGCGCCGACTTCTCGCACGTATTCGAGGGCCTCCGACGGCAAGTCCTTTACCATCGTCGTCAGCTCGACCTGCATGGCCATCAAGGTCAGGATGTTGTTGAAGTCGTGCGCGATCCCGCCGGCCAGCTGGCCGATCGCCTCCATCTTCTGTGACTGGCGGAGTTGCTCCGCGATCTGGCGACTCTCCGTTATGTCCTCCGCCACGCCAACGATCCGTTCGACGTGCGTGGCGGTGTTGTGCACGGGGAACGCCCGATCGCGGATCCAACGCAGCTGCCCGTCCGGACGGACGATACGGTACTCCTCGTCGTAACGACCTTCGGTCTGCTGGGTCGCTGCGGCGTGTAGAACGCGAGGGCGGTCGTCCTCATGAATCGCGTCCGCCCAGGATCCCGGCCGCTCGTAGAGGCTCTGGCAGGAGCGCCCCCAAATCTTCTCGTACGCCGGGCTGATGTAGTGCATTCGGTGGCCGGTTGGATCGGTGACCCAGAACACCTCCTGGATGGTCTCGGCCAGCTCGCGAAAGAGCTCCTCGCGCTTCCGTAGCTCCTCGGTCGCGCGCTGGCGCTCCTTTTCCCGTTCGCATCCGTCGAGGGCAAACGCGATGTCCAGCGCGAGCTCGTGGAGGAGGTGAACCTCGTCAGCGTCGAAGAACCCCGCCTCGTCCGCGTAGAGGTTGAACGTCCCGGCGATCCGCCCCGCGACCGTCAATGGGAAAGCGGCCAAGGCCCGGTAGCCCCGCCGGAGCGCTTCTTCCCCGCGGATCTGCATCCTCGGATCTTGCGCAACGTCGTTGCAGATCTGATGTTCGCCCGACAGCAAGCCCTGCATTGTCAGCCACTCCGCCCCTGGGCTCGCGTCCACGTCGATCCTCACTGCGTCGAGGTAGCCGTCCACGATACCGGCGGCAGACGTGGGCCGCACAATCCCCGTGCCAGGATCCAGCATGCCGATCCAGGCCATGCGGAGCCCGCCCTTCTCCACGGCGATCCGGCACGCGCCGTCGACGATCGCCCGCGGTTCGCGGACCCGCACGATGAGCTGGTTGATGTCGCTGAGGACAGCGTAGGTGCGGTTCAAACGGCCGAGGCGCCGTTCGACCTGCTTTCGCTCGGTCACGTCGCGGGCCAGGGCGACGGTGAAGCGACGCTCCCCCACCCAGAAGGGGCGTAGGCGGACCTCGACGGGGAAGGTCGTCCCATCCTTGCGTCGGTGGCGGCGCTCGAGAGAAACGATCTCACCGGTTGCCAGCCGTGCCCGAAGGTCGATAAGAAAGTCTTCGTCGACGTCGGGGTCGAGATCGGTCGGCGCCATGCCGAGCATCTCTTCACGCGCGTAGCCCAGGCACGCACACGCTTGCAGGTTCACATCGTGGACGCGCCCGCGATCATCATGAATGAAGAAGGCGTCCGTCGCGTGGTCGACGAACGAGCGGAGACGGGTCTCGCTGGTGCGCAAGGCCTCTTCCGCCCGTTGGCGCTCGGTGGTGTCGCGAACCAACCCTAGGTAAAAGGCCTGACCGTCGTATTCGAAGTAGTTGGCGTTGACCTCGACCGGGAAGATCCGCCCGTCCTTGGCCCTTTGCTGGCTCTCGAAGGTGAGAGAGCCTTGCGTCTTGAGCCGGTTCCAGTGGTCGGACCAGCGATCCGGCGGAAACCCGGGGTTGATGTCGGACACGGACAGGCCGAGCATCTCTTCTTGGGCATAGCCGAGACTTCGACATGCCTCTTCGTTCACATGACGGAAACGCGCGTGCTCATCGATGAGGAAGATGGCCTCGCGGACGTGATCGAGCGCAAAATCGAGCACCCTCGCTCGAAGGTGCGAGAGGCGCTCGCTTGTCGCCTGGTCTTGGTTGCCCGGGTTCCGTTCCATTCAACGCGCTCTTTCCATCGACCCACGACGTCGCTAGCCGACGTTCCTGGTGTGTTGCCAACGTCCGGCGCAACGCCGCCGGCGGCGCAAGCTCGAGAGGTACACCCGCCAGACGCGGTCTTCAGTCTCGTGCTGGGAGAGTGAGAACGCGGCGGTACGGCACGGGCGAGCGCACTATAGTCGAACCGCGCACTCCGGCAACAGGGGGGGCGCTGAGCCGCTGCCCCCTCCAGACCTCGAGAGGCAGGGACCGTGCGCCACCGTGTAGGGCAGCCATGTCGCGCCGACTACTTCCCGGATATAACGTCGCCGCGCAGCCTGGCGGGCGCGCTCAGCTCGGCGTCGACGCTGGCGTCATCTGGTCCCGGGCTAGGGATTGAAATACGGATCGTGCGCCATGGCGATATAGGCGGCGAGGGAGGTCGGGGAGGAGTCGAAGCGGAATTCGTTGACGTGGAACCAGACGAAGGCCTTCAGCATCGGGAATTGGCTCTTCATAGCGGGGAGAATCGCGTCGATCCAGGCGCCCTTCTCGACGGCCGACATCGAGGTCTCACCGAGCATGATCGGCTTGTTGTTCTTGGCCACAAACTGCGAATAGATGCCTGACGTGATCGCCGCGAAGGATGTGGTCCCCGAGAAGTTGTAGCCGTCGTAGCACATCCAGTCGACGTAGGTGTCGCCCGGGTAGTAGGCACTCCATTGATTCCACGCGTCCCCGGGGACGCTGTTCGTGTTCGGACAGAAGACCCACAGAACGTTCGTCACGCCGGCGGTCACGAATACGTCTTTGACGTGGCGGAAGGCCGCGATGTACTTCGGGGGCGCGGTCGCATCGGCCCCGTTGTGAAAACCATCCCAGGGGTACCAGTTGCCGTTCATTTCGTGCGCGAAGCGCAGGAATATTTTGCCCTTCAAAGCCTTGACGGTCGCGGCTCGAGCCTTGATCGTCGCGTCCTCCACCCCGGAGGCGATGGCGTCGAGGGTGACGGTCCAAGGCTCGACGGTGACGTAGGGGACGCGGCCTGCCGCAATGTTGTCGCGCGCAAAGGCGCCGTAGTCGAGAGGCCAATCGAAATATTGAGAGGCGAACGCGTATTTGCGCCCGATTTGGGTCTCCGCCGCCGCGATTGTTCCGGTGCCAATGAACCCGCCGAACAGAGCCCCCTGAGTCGGAACGAGGAGGTCCGAGCTCGTACTTCCACCATCCGTACTTCCAACACCCGTCCCTCCGCCCACGCCCGGCGCGCCACCGCTGCCCGCCGGTCCGATCGAGCCTCCGGCGCCAGCGCCGCCACTTCCCGTCGCGCCGCTCGCGCCTCCGATGCCGGCGCCGCCGCGTCCTCCAATACCGCTCGTCCCACCGGGTCCGCTGCCGCCCGTGCCGGGCGCACCCGCGCTGCCAAGGCCGCCCGTGCCCGGATCGCTCGCGCCACCCACGCCACGGCCATCACCTCCTTCGACGTTGCCGACGCAACCACCCGCGCAAATCAGCAGAAGCGCAGACGCCAGCCCCCGCCCTCGCCGAAAGATCACGGCGTTCACCTGAAGATGCCTGCTCCCGAGGACCTTCTCCGACGACGCGCGAGGACCGATAGCAGCAGGCCCACTAGCGCAGGACCGAAGAGACCGACCGAGCCTCTCGTCATCTGGCATGAGCAGCCGGTACTCCCCGACTGGCTGTCCGCCGCGCCGTCCTCGCCACCGTCGCTTGCATCCGCTCCGGCCGTGCCAGCTCCGCTGGTGTCGGTGGGGTCAACGGGCGGCACTCCTGGAGCCCCGGTTCCATCGTCGGCGGTCATCGACAGCACGGCGATCCCACCGACGATGCCAACGTTATCGGGGCTGTGAATCGATAGATTGAAAGGCGAGGGGAAATTGCCAGTCGCCCATCCCGCGGGAAGGCTTCCACCTTGGAAGTCCTCGCGCCACTGCAGCTGGAAGGCGTCGTTGGCGAACGACGAATACTGCACCCAACTGATGTACTGATGCACCGGCAAGATCGCTGGGCTGAAGTTCCCGCCAAAGTTGGCGTTGCCGGGCCAGAGGTTGAAGTGAAACGTCATCCCGCCCGACGCATTGTCACTAAACGCCGTCGCGGTCGCGCCGATGTCCCGGCGGAGCTCCTGTCCATCGACGATCCAAGCGATGTATGTGGGCGTCCATTCGAACGCATAGTCATGGTACTCGGCGCAGATAGCGCCGCTTATCGCGAGATTTTGCGAGTGATTCACGCTAGGAAGCCCAAAGCGTGCATTGGTCGTCATGTGACAGTCAGCAGCGACTTTCTCGAAGTCGAGCTCGTTCCAGAACGTCCCAGCCAGCTCGGAACCCTCCTTCCAGAGAAAAAATGTGCTCACCACGCCATCCCCCGGCGCGTACTGAATCCGCGCCTCGAAACGGCCATAGAGATAGGGCTGCGTTCCGTACAACTCTGCGCTCGCCACGGCCATCGCGGTGGCGGGGACAACGCCCGTCGCCAAGAACGATACTGCTACCCAGAACTGGCGTGTCATCGATCGGCCTCGTTTGTCGTTATGCGGCGCGGGCCAGCGCTCAGACTGGAGACAGAGCTGGCACGCGGAGGATTGACGTCCACAAGTCCTTAATGCCGCGGCGGTGGGCAAAGGTTACAGCGGCATAACCGTCCGCCAGGCTATCCCCCTCTGTAACCTTCGCCCGTCACCACGACATAAAGGCGAACGTGGGCACCCGCTCGGGCCCGCGCGAATCTTTCACTGAGCGCTCGCGCGTCGAATTCCGAAGATGAGGAAGCCTAAACTAATGATACGTCGCTTTCGGGTCGCAGTTTTGTTTCTGGCAATAGCAATTGCGCCAGCCACCGCGAAGGCAGTGGCAAGCGCAGAGTTGTACCTGACCCAGCCCTATCTCTATGGACGCTACGAAGCCCGCATGCGCTTCTCGTCCGGCAGCGGCGTCGTCGGCGCCTTCTTTCTCTGGAAGGACGGCTCCGATGCCGTGGGTGCTTTCTGGAACGAGCTCGATTTCGAGGACCTCGGAATTGACTGTCACCTGCAGACCAATGCGCTCTACGGCGCTCCCGCTGTTGGTCACGAGCAAACCAAGGCGGTCGCTGGCAATCTATGTACCTCGTACCATGACTATCGGATCGAGTGGACGCCGACCTACATTGCGTGGGTCGTCGACGAAGTTGAGATCCGACGGGATACTGGCGCGACTGCGCTCGCTTTCAGTCAGAACGCCACGGCCGGGCTCACTTTCCATTTCAACATCTGGCCCGGCGATGCAAGTTTCGGCGGAATCTTCAATCCCGCAATTCTGCCAGTGCGAGAGTACATCAGCTGGGTCCAGTACTCATCGTACGTGAACGGCGCCTTCGTCCCGCAATGGCGAGAGGAATTCGACAGCGCGAGCCTCCCTCTTGGCTGGGCTGCAGGTACCTGGGCCTCGCCAAAGAATCTTTCAACCCACAGCCCTCAGAACATCACCTTCGTCAACGGGATCGGTGTGCTGTCGATGACCGCCGACACCGCGACTGGTTCCGCGGTCGTTCCTCCCATTGACCCAGCAGCTGTGTCCGGCGCGGGTGGAGCAGGTGGAGGTGGTGCGGGTACCGGG
Organism: uncultured Pseudomonadota bacterium; assembly: GCA_963711305.1. Classification (GTDB taxonomy): domain Bacteria; phylum Myxococcota_A; class Polyangia; order Fen-1088; family Fen-1088; genus DASRQZ01. The sequence goes on along the minus strand of CAVQDT010000003.1, from coordinate 1,852,109 downwards.
GGCGCTGGCGCAGGAGGCCGCACTGGCGCGGGCGGCGCTTCCGCAGGAACTGGCGGAGCAAGCGGTGCAGGAACTGGCGGAGCAAGCGGCGCGGGAACTGGCGGAGCAAGCGGCGCGGGAACTGGCGGAGCAAGCGGCGCGGGAACTGGCGGAGCAAGCGGCGCGGGAACTGGCGGCGCGAGTGGCGCGGGAACTGGCGGCGCGGGTGGCGCGGGAACTGGCGGCGCGGGTGGCGCGGGAACTGGCGGCGCAGGCGCTGGTGGCGCAGGCACAGTTGCGCCGGCCGTCACCACGCCCAATACCTCGGGTTGCAGTTGCCGACTTGATGGACGCCCCAGCAGCAAACCCGGCTCGGTGTGGCTCGGTTTCCTTGGGTTGTTTGTTCTCTTGCTGTTGAGACGACGACATCGCCGACCAAGCGTACCGAACCGACAGACGGTCGGCTCACGGTGGCCTTAGAACAAACATCTGACGTGGATTGGGCCTTTCCCCGTTGGAGTGCTCGCAACAACGCCATAAAACGCGCGAGGCCCTGACCACGGGTTGGCGCTCCAGCCTCGGTGGTTCGCCGCCCGTGAGGTTCGGGCGAGCTCCTCGGGAACAAGGCCAGCACGCTCGGTCAGGTCCTTGGGCTCAAACACCCCTGTACAGATATCGGAGAAATGACATGCGGCAGCTTAATTTGTTCGAGGTAGTGCAGGCCCTGACAGTCACGGCTTTGGTGGCTGCCGGATGCACCCCAGCGTCGACGAAAGGGATCTCCGGTGCCGGCGGCGGCGCTGGTGCCACCCCAGGCGGCGGCGGCGCCAACGGAACCGGCGCCGTCAACGGAAGCGGCGGTGGCGGACCGGGAACCGGCGGAGGCGTTGGGGGCGCCATGGTCTTCGGCGTCGGCGGCGCCGGTGACCCGGATGCCGGAGCCAGCGGGGGTGCGGGCGGTTCGACGGTTATGAAGATGGCCTGCGTCGACGCCCCCTATGGCAATCCGTATACCCCCGGTTACACGCAGAGCTCCGCGGTCACAGCGCAGGTCCAGACTCTGTTGGCGACGATGTCGCTGTCCGACAAGGCGGGCCAAATGCGTGGCACCAGCCCAGGGACTGGACAGTTCACCGATATCTTCAGGACGCTGGACAACACGACCAGGGGAATCAAGGGCTTCCTCTTCCGCGACGGCCCTCGCGGCGTCAACATGGATGCCCAGTTGCCCTCGGGAGCTTTGGGGGGACGGTCGACGGTCTTTCCGGTCGCGATCGCGCGCGGTGCCGCGTGGGATCTGGACCTCGAATTCCGCATTGGCCAGGCGATGGGTGACGAGATGGTCGCGGCTGGCCAAACCATGTTGCTGGCGCCGACCACGAACATCCTCCGACACCCGCTATGGGGTCGGGCGCAGGAGACCTATGGCGAGGATCCGTTCCAGCTCGGGCGGCTCGGAAGCGCCCTCGTTGCCGGCATCCAGCAATACGTTCCCGCCTGCGCGAAGCACTACGCGGGCAACAACATCGAGAACGGCCGCGCCAGCTTGAACGCGATGATGGATGAGCAGACGTTGCGCGAGATCTACGGGCGGCATTTCGAGATGATGATCAAGGACGGCGGCGTGGCCTGCATCATGGCGGCGTACAACTCGATTGACGGCGTCAAGTCGACGCAGAACGCCCACCTGTTGAACGACATTCTGCGGACTGACTTCGGCTTCAAGGGCTTTGTGTTGTCCGACTGGTGGGCAATGCCGGGAGGCACGGTTCCGACACTGGCCACGGCGGTGCGCAGTACCAACGCCGCCCAGGCGGTTTCGGCCGGACTGGACATGGAGTTGCCCTGGGCGCTCAATTTCAGCCAGATCGAATCGATCACCGGGGCCGGTTTGCCGCTTTCGGACGCGCTGGTCAACACCGCGGTGGGACGGATCCTGGAGCAGAAGATACGTTTCAAGGTCAACGCCCTCACGGGAACCGCCGGGCTCAAGGCTTCGAGCAGCACCTTTGCCGGTGGAGTCATAAGCGGTCCAACGGTGAACGGCGAGGACGCCCACATCGCGCTGGCTCGAGAGGCCGCGCTCAAATCGATCACGCTGCTGAAGAACTGTCCGATGGCCAGCCTGAACTGCACGGTGCCCACCACGGCCAGTGCGCTGCCGATCAAGGCCCCCATCACCTCCGTTGCCGTCATCGGAGCGAACCTGCCGTACCAGATCACGTCTGCCGACCCGGGTGGCGGAATGATCAATTGGGTATCGAACGTCCGTACTGGCGACTGGGGATCCAGCCGCGTGCTCAACGACCCGGCGAAGAGCGTTGGACCGCTGGCTGGTATCCAGGCCGCCGGTGCACGCAACGGAATCACCGTGACGACCGGCTCCAGCGCCGCCATGGTGGGGAGCGCCCAGTTCGTGGTGGTGGTCGTGGGCCTGACCCCTCAAGATGAGGGAGAGGAATACACCGGGGCAGGTGATCGCGCCTCGTTTGCGCTCGACGCCAAAGCCAACAATGGTGTGCAAAACGGACTGATAACGGCGGTGGCGGCCCTTGGCAAACCTATGGTGGTTGTCCTCGAGGGCGGCAGCGTCATCGACATGCCTTGGCTAACGCAAGTGCCCGCGGTGGTCATGGCCTGGTATCCAGGGATGGTCGGCGGCACCGCTCTGGGTCAGCTGTTGTTCGGCGAAGCCAATTTCAGCGGCAAGCTACCGATCACGTGGGGGGCGTCGCTGTCCCAATATCCCACGTTCAACGCCGGGGCAACGACCACCATGGATTACGACCTCGGTTACCGCCGATTTGATCGGATGAACGTAGCTCCGCTTTTCCCGTTCGGTTACGGCTTGAGCTATACGACTTTCCAGTACAGCAATCTGGTTGTCCCGTGCGGCACGGTGACGAAGAACGGTGTCGTCAACATCAGCGTCGACGTCATAAACACCGGAACTGTGGACGGCAGCGAGGTTGTGCAGTTGTACGTATCCTACCCAGACTCGACCAAGCGTAGGCCGATCAAGGAGCTGAAAGCCTTCGCTCGGACGGTCACTCTCCACCCGGGGCAGGGGCAGCATGTTCCCCTGCCAGTGCGGGTGTCGGACCTGAAGTACTGGGATATGACCTCCAATAGCTGGCAGGTCGAAACGGGCGCGGTGAAGATCTCGGTCGGTCCCAGCTCGGCAAGTCTGCCGCTGACCGACACGATGATGGTGCAGTAGACCCGCTACTTCGAGCCCTTGCTCGCGGCCACGCAAACTGGAGACGGCATGACAACGACGCGCGCGACGTCTATTCCGTGGATTGTCCTTGGCCTGCCGTTATTGGCGGTTCTGTATACGGGTTCCGCATTCGCGGAGGGACGGACGGGCGCGGGAAGGTCTGCCCCCGACGATGCCGGTGGCGGCGCCGAGACGCAGCAGCCGCCGGACAGCGCCACGGGCTCGCCGCGGGGCGAAACGACCACGGCTCCTCGGTCGGGAGAACCGGAAGAGGATTCCGTCGTGCCTTGGCATGCGATCTTCGAGCTTCCGGGCAGCGCCTTCGTACGGCCGACGCCGGCGGGCATCTGGGGCGGGTCGTTGTGGCTGGAGACCCAGGCATGGGCGACGCAGTGGCCGTATGTCCCGAGGACGGGAATCGGTATCTCGGGATCCGCGTGGGTAGATACCGGGTACGAGAAGATCACGTCTGGAAGCTCGGCCCTGGCCGACATCGTGTATTGGGTGCAGCAGGGGCGCTCTGTTTTGCGGGTGACGCCGACCTACGCAACCGGTCAGTTGTTCATTCAGGCCCAAGCCGAGGTGGTCGGGAACCTCGACCAGACCGTAAATCAGACTGGCGGTGCCACAGTCGATACCGATGACTTGTGGATTCGCGTGGGCATCTGGAACCTATTCGACGTCCAGTTTGGTCGCTACCAGGCTTGGGAAATCTACCACCTCGGTATGGGACTCGACCTCAACACGCTGGAGCGCAAGGGAGCGAATCACGCCTACGCATCCGTCCATCCCCCCGACTTCTACGGGTTGACCTTCGCGTACTATCGCCCGAACGGTATCGGAGACGTGGCCGTGCACGTGTTCCCAACCAGCTTTGTTCGCTTCGAGGCGCTGGGACAGGTCGGAAACGACACGACCAACAACAAGAACTCCCTGGGCGTGCGGCCCTCCGCGGTCATCGACCTCTTCGGGCACCTCCGTCTCAAGGGCGGGGTGGAATACAAACGCGCGACGGCAGTCCTGTCTGACATCGTGCCGATCTTGGACGCGAATGGCGCTCCAGTCATCAACCCCGACGGAACTCCCGCCGTGACGAAGCCCACTTCAGGAAAGAACAAGCTGACCCAGTGGGGTCTTGCTGGATCCTTGCAGTTCGTGCTGGACCCCTACTTTGAGCTTGGCGTCAACGCGGCCCAAGGGCACGTGGACAATATCGATGCGATGGGCGGCCAAGATACCGAGGGAAGCTACACGATAACCAGCGTCGGGGGCTTCGCCAATGCGCACATCGTCGGCACACTGATCGTGGGCGGTGGTTTGAACTGGACCACGTTGGTGAACCAGCACGAGCAGCAAATTCTCGATCCCGTCACCAATCTGCCGGTCAGCACGAAAGTCGGCTACTTCGCCCACCTTCAAGCTTTTACGGCCGTGCAGTACGTGCTCGCAAAGCAGCTCTACATCAAGGCCGTTGTCGGGTACGCCCGCGCCGATCTGGACCCCAGCTTCAGCTCGGTCCCGAAGTACAGCAACACGATGCTGAGCGGCCGGTTGCGCGTCATGTACCTGTTTTAGACGCGGAGCCGGCGTGACGCCGGGGGTGCCGCGCCTCGGCGTCCCTCCGGCGTGGACGAACATTGCTGTCAGGGCTGCCGGGCGCCGCCGACGCGGTGGCGAAGAAATGTGAGCCATTCCGCGACGCGCCTCCCACTTTCGTCCTCGATGCGGAATCTGGCCTGGGTGACGTTGTTCGCCACATTGGCTTCTTGCGGCGGGCCGGGCCGCGTATCGCAGCGCGGTGCCGGCGGTGGCTCGGCAGACCGAGCGAGCGGTGGCTCGCCAGGGGGCGCGGGTCAGGCTGCCGGCGGCTCGAGCGGTGCCGGCGGTGTCCTGGGTGGCGCGGGCGGCGCTTCGGTGTGTGCCGCTTCGACGCCCGGCGGGGGCGCGCCCCCGTACCCGGTCGATCCAGCACCGTTGGCGTTTCCGATCATCGACGGTCTCTATCAACGCCCCGAGGCTACGCCGATCGCCGTCGTCGGGCCGAACGATGGAATCGCGAACTCCTACAGCGATCCCTTTCCCGGGTCTCTCGGCGGAAGGTACTTGCTGTTCTTTCGAGATAGCCGCGTCACGGTGAGCGGACAGGGCTACCTGTTGGTTCGCTGGGAGCTCGCCTACTTCAATCGGGGCGGACTGCTGAGCGCCGACGTGATGCCGACCTATCAGGTAACTTCGGGCAGCTTGAAGAAGGTCGCCCTGGCGTGGCGCGACATGATGACAGACTCGCCGTTCAACGGAACGCCTGGTAGCTCCGGGATCTGGCGCCCGGGCTACCAGACGGGAACTACCGAGTTCGTCCCGATCACGCTGCCCCCCGGTACGCCTCCCATTTGGGGCAACGAGTACTACTACCTCGACGGCACGGTCACGATAACCAACCATGAGGGTGGCGCTGACTACAACCTGGGAATCACCCCGGTGACCTGGCAACAGATGCACGACGACGTGACCACCGCAGTGCGGGCCACTTCGATCGCGACGAGGCCCGGGATTTCGCTCGACCCCTACGATGGCGCTGTCCGCCCGGGCTCGCCCGTGGGACTCGTTGCCAAGGTCTCGTCGAGCAGTCGCGTCGATCTCTCCTGGTCAGATTGCTCCTCCGACGAGGACGGGTTCATCGTCGAGTACTCGTACGATGGCACGTTCGGCGGCAAGAGCTACCCCGGCGGGACGCTCTTCGCGGTCGGTGAAACGCTTCCGGCGGAGGCCACCGCGCTTCCCATCGGATTTCTCCAGCCGGCGACGCACTACTATTTCCGGGTGCGGGCCTTCAATTCAGCGGGCGACTCGGAGCTCTCCAACGTGGCCGAGGCCACGACGCTGGCCGCGACCGCGCTACCCGAGCCGTGGAAACAGGCCGACATCGCGGCCGCGGCGACGCCCGTCGGCGTCGCCGGGAGCGCCAGCGCGGAAGGCGGCAACATCACTGTGCGGGTCGCAAGTAACGATCTGTGGGACACGTCCGATTCGTTCCATTTCGTGTACCAACCGTTGACGGGCGATGGAACCATCACCGCGCGCGTGGTCGACACCACGTACACCAACCAATGGACGAAGGCGGGCGTCATGATCCGAGAGACCCTTGATCCGGATTCACCGTACGCTATGACGATGATCACTGGCTTTGGCGGTGTATTGAGGCAATGGAGATCCTCGAAGGGAGGCGTCACCGCATCGTCTTCGGTTGGCCTGCGTGCGGCCCCGTACTGGTTGCGAGTCGTTCGACGGGGCAACATCTTCACCAGCTTCTCTTCTCCGGACGGCATCGCCTGGGTCGCGATGGATCCCCGCACGATCGCAATGGCACCCACCGTCACCGTGGGGCTGGCGCTCGCCAGCGTGAACAACGCCATGGAGAACGTCACGACCGTCGACAGTGCCTCACTGGGACCGTGACTGAGCGGCCCGAGACACCCTAGGCAAAGACAACTCGGAGTGCGTTCGCACGGCGGGCTTCACGCTACTGGAGTTGCAGAACCTCGCCGTCCTCTCGAAACAGCTCTACTCCTCCCTTGCTCGCGTGCAACACGAGGTACGCCGTCGTTCCCGTGTCCGGAACGGTCACTGCAATCGGCACTTGCACGCGGTTGCCGAGGGGAACCTCGAGCGACATCTGGCCCTGGCTGGCCAGGGTGCCGGTGATCGGATCGTCGGCGCGCATCTCCCACGCGAGGTCGACGGTCGTGTCCGCGAAGGTATCATTGAAGACCATCAGCGTGCGGGTGATCTGGCTGCCGCGCGTCACCATCTCGGTGGTGCTGGGCCAATCCCCGTTCGCGTTGGACAGCTTGTTCGCGTTCCAGTAGGCGAGATCGGCGACGAGCACTGGGTTATACGCGCGCTGGATCCGGACGATGAGCGGGCTCGTCCAGGGCGACGGCAGGTTGTCGACGCCGAACAGCGGGTTTCCACCCTGTTCGATCGTCATGCTGGTGTGAGTCGTCCCCGGAACGAAGCCGGCCCAACCTGACAACAAGGTGTAGGGGCGGATCTCCGAAGCATCCTGACGGCGCAGCGCCATCGTCGCAGTGGCGAACCACGCCAATCCTTGGGGCGTGTTGTCCTTGGGCCAGATCAACTCGCCCACGCCAAACGGTCTAATCGTGCTGGGCATTACCTGCTCCGTGTACATTCCGATACCGCCGGGATAGTGCCCGTAGACGGAGAAGTTTGGATTGGTCGTTAGCATGACGGTGGCGCTCACGAAGCCCCGATCGTAGTTGTTGCCGTTGAACCCGCTGTCCGCGCTCACCGGGTCGCGTTGGATCCGCAGCGACGATCGCGTCGTAAAGGCTCTGCTCGAAAGTCGCCGATGCGGTCGCGTCGTACTCCGGCTCGTTGTCTTGGCTCCAGCGGATCACCGAAGGATGGTTGCGGTCGCGCAGCACCAGCGCCCGCACGTGCCCCACCATGTTCGCGAGACCGAGGACGAAGTCCTCGTCGCCCGAAGTCCCTCGAATCGCCGATTCGTCGATCACCATGAACCCCATCTCGTCGGCGACATCGAGCATGTACGGGCTCGCCGGGATCTGGTGGATGCGCGCGACGCTGTAGTTGAGGCGCTGATAGTTGTCGATCGCCTGCGGCCATCCGGGATTGCTCGCGCTCGGCGGCAGAAAGCCCGGCACCAAGTCGTAGGCGTCGGATTTGATGCTGTCGTAGTTCGCGCCCTGCAGGCTATCGCCACGGAAGTTCACCCGAACGCCCGACAGCTCGTAGTGGGTTCCGACCTGGTGGATGTCGCGGAAGCCGAACCGAATCGCGCGGGTGTGCGGCGGCGTCCCTGTCGCGCCAGCGACGCTGACCACGGCGTAGTGCAGCTTGGCGCGATACCCACTTTCGTACGGGATGTTGGGCCACCAATATGAGGTCGGCCCGAGCCCCCACGCCACCGGCCCTAGCGTCACGGTGACGCTCTGTCCAGCCGGAACCGAAACCTGCATCGGCGGAAGCGTCGGATAGGTCCACGTGTCGCAATTCCAGCTCTGCAGGGATGCCGACACAGTCGCGCTTGCGGTGGCGACGCCGCCATTGGTCACGGTGACATCGACGCTGAGACTGTCGTGCGTCACGTCCGGTTTCACGAAGACGTCGGAGGCATAGAGCTGCGGCACGGCGCGCACTATCGCGGATCGATAGATTCCCTGCGCGATGTTCGGTGACCACTCGGCGCCGTCGGGGACCAGCTTGCGACCCGCTGAGGGACCGCCCGCGACCGGCGGCGCTCGCAGCACGGGCGCGTTTCGTCCCAATACGTCGATCGTTACCGCGTGCGACATGCCCGGCGTAACGGCGGAGCTCACATCGAACACCGAAGGTGTGAACGACGTGATGTTGGTTCCGATTGTGACACCGTCCACTGCGAGCGTGGCTTGGTGGTTCACGGCGCCGAGCTCGACGAGGGTGACCTGCGGCTGCCCGAGATCTGGAATCGTCACCTGCCGCGCATAACGGCCGCCGGTGATGCTGCCCATCCCCTGCGCGACCCAACCGCCGCCGGGCACCACAATGGTCGTAGCCGCGCCTCCCGTCGGTGTGAACGTCCATGTCCCTTCGATCGACGCCGCCTGTTCGCCCTGATGATCAGCGACGACGCACACCATGGTCGAGCTCGCGCCGCCGGCTCCGCCGGTCGCGCTGCCAGCACCCGCGCCCCCGGTGCTGGGCGCCCCGCCGATCCCTGCGCTCGCGCCTCCGTTACTCGCCGCGCTGTGCGAACCGCTTCCGCAACCAATGGCAGAAGAGGCGACCGCCGCGAAGCCGGCGAGCGCAAGGGCTGGGACTCTTTGCGACCAAATGGATCGACTTCTCATAACCAGTTCCCCACGGGAGCAGGCGCGCCTTCGAAGCACGTAGAGAGAAGTAGCGGGACAAGGCTTTACGGGTTCAGAATTCTTCGAAGTGGAGGAATCCGACTGAGGCCGAGTCGCGAGTGAAACCTCGCGCGGCTCCGGAGGCATGAACTTCGGTGATGAATCACTTTCGCAATTTGGCATTCTGGGCCGGGCTCGCGCTCGCGTTCGAGGGTTGCACAACGAGCATCTCGTCGGTTGGGGGCAGTTCCGACGCCGCACCCGGCATGATTGACACCCGAACCGCCGGCACCGGCGGAGCTGGGCAAGGCGGCGCCGCTGGCGTATCCGGTCAAGGTGGCGCCACCGGTGGTACGGCAGCGGGCGGGAACTCAGGAGCGGGCCAAGGTGGTCGCGCAGGAGGGGCTGGCGGCGCGTCGCTCGACGCCGGCGTCGCGGGCGACGTCGCGCGCGACCGTGCAGGCACGGGCCCCGACGTGCCCCCAGCGACGACGGATGGCGGCGCGCCTTCGATCCTGGTCCCGAGCCAGGGGGCGTTGCTTGGGGCCTTCATCGGCTCCCCCGCAACCGTTGCTTCGCGCGAAGCGCTCCTCGGTCGCAAGCTCGCCATCGTCCACAATTTCTTTGGTTGGGCGGACGATTGGGTCGCGCGCGCGCGCAGCGATGCGGCCACGGGGCGGGTGCCGCTCATCACCTGGATACCGAACGGCCCCACCGGTGTTGGGATTTCGCTCGACGACATCATCAACGGCCTTCAGGACGCGTACATCACGACCCGCGCTCAGGCCGCCAAGGCCGTCGGACAAAAGTTCTTTCTGCGCTGGGGCCACGAGATGAACGGGAATTGGACCAATTGGAACGCCAGCAAGTATGGCTCCAACGCCGCCGGGGCCGCGAAGTTCGCCCAGGCGTGGCAACACATTCACAACATCTTCACGTCGGTGGGGGCCACGAACGTCCTTTGGGTCTTCTGCCCGAACGTCAACAGCGTGCCCGTCGCGCCCTGGAACACCTGGCAGAGTTACTATCCCGGGGACGCCTACGTCGACTGGGTGGCCTACGACGGCTACAACTTCGGGACCGGCTCAGGCGGTTCCGGCTGGACCTCGTTCGCCGCGATCGCCAACGGTATTTACAGCGGCCTCGCAGCGACGGGGAAGCCGATCATGATCGCGGAGATGTCGTCGTCTGAGAGCGGGGGCGACAAGGCAGCCTGGATCAGCGCCATGCTGCCTGCTCTCAAGGGTTCGTTTCCGGCGATTAGAGCCATCGTCTGGTTCGACGCAGCCTGCGGGGGCGGATTCACGTGGTGCATCGATTCCTCACCGCAAGCGTCCGCAGCCTTCGTGTCGATGGCCCTCGACCCCTACTTCAACCCCTGATAGGAGGCGGCATCTCCGCTGATTCCGTGCGATCGTCTTTCGCGGCGGGCGCGGTCGTGGCACAAGGGATTCGTGGTCCCTTCGCTCGGACTGACGCTGTTGGCCGCAGCTGTCGAAGTCTTCACAACTTCCAACTGTCCTGATCCTAGTCAGGTCACGACGGGGTTGACCGCTCTCTTAGCGGCCGACGTTGGCGGCGTGCCGGATCGCGCCACGATCTCCCCGGCCCTCGACGGACGGACGGTGCTGCTGGAGCTGCGCCGGGCGGACGGCGTCGTGCTGGCGTCGCGTCGGGTCGCGGCAGGCAACTCGTGCGCCGAGACTGCCGAGATCCTCGCCGTGGTGATCGCCTCCTGGGAGGCGCGCTTCCGATCCGGCCTCGCAGGGTCGCTCGACATCGACGTGAGATTGCATCCGGCACCCACCCGCCGGCGACTGGTCGAGGTTGGGGCCGCCGGACTCGTCTCCCGGCAGAGCAGCGGCGCGGCGCCCGCCGGCATGGCTGAGGTGGCGATCGGTATTGGTTCGGGAGGCTTCGCTCTGCGGGCGGCTCCCCTCATGGTCTGGGGCCACAGCTCCGACGTGCCGCCCGGCACCGCATCCTGGTCGCGTGCCGGCCTCGGGATAGGCGCGCGTTTCCGCATCGCGCGCGGCCCCCTATGGGGCGATGCGGTGGTCGAACTACTCGCAACGGCTCTGATCAGCCACGGCAGAGGCTTCGTGACTGAACGGACCGTGTGGAGCTTCGACCCGGGGGCCGCCGGGTGGCTGAGGGGAGGGGTGACACTGCGCCATTTCGAGCCTTGGGTCGGCGCGGCGCTCGAGGTGTGGCCACGGACTCAACAGATGCAGGTGCAAGGGCTGCCCAACCAGACGTTCGACCTGTCGCACCTGGAGGTCCTATTTGGTGCAGGCCTCTTATTTCGGTTCGGCGAGTGAAACCTTGCCCGCCTTCACGGACATAGAGCAGTTGTTGAGGACTGTCCCGTGACCGTGATCTTGCGCAGTGAACGCCATACTCCGATCCCAATGTCACCCGCGGTGGATTTCGACGCGCTATTTCGCGCGCACGCGGGAACGGTGGCGCGCTGGGCGATCCGCCTGGCGCCTAGCGTCGATCAAGACGACGTCGTCCAGGAGGTCTTCATGGTCGCGCACCGGAGGATCGCCAGCTTGTGCCCCGACGTGCGACCGAGCACTTGGTTGTTTGGCATCACGTCACGCGTCGTGCAGTCACAACGCCGAAAGCAAAAGCTCCTGCGCTGGCTGCGACGCGCCGGCGACGACGCGACGGACGAGTTACCCTTCGCCGGCCCAACCCCGGTCGAGGCCCTGGAGCAACGGCAGGCCATGGCGCTCGCCTATCGGGCGCTGGAGAGCCTGAGCGAGAAGCACCGGCAGGCATTCATCCTCTTCGAGCTCGAGGGGATGTCCGTGCTGGAGGTCGCCGATCTGATGGGCATCAAGGTGTCGACCATCAAGGTGTGGCTGCACCGGGCGCGGCGGAGATTCGTCGAGACACTGGCCACGTATCGCGTGGAGGGGAACGCGTGAAGCCTGACGCCCAGGACCCGGAACGGCTGTCGAATGCCGCGCTCACCAGCGACAGCGAGCGCTTCGCGGCCGACGTCCTGCGCGCGGTCGGCGAGCCGCCGGCGCCTGACGTGCTGGCCCTGGAGCGCGTGCGTCGGCGGCTGGGCGCGCGGATTGCGGCGCGCCGGCCGTTCGGAATGCGTCGCTTTTTGCGCCCAGCGCTGGTCACGGCCGCGATCGTTGTGACGGCCGGGGCCGTGCTGGCCGCGCGCGGACTGCTGCGCGCGCGCAACGAAGGCGCATTGCGGGTTCCCGCGGGAACCGTGGCCCGATTCGGCCTGCGCGACGGCCGCGTAGCGCTGGCGGGGCGGGCCGTCGCGCGAATCGAGGGTGATGGGGCTTTGATCTTGGACGAGGGCACGCTGGCGCTTGCCACGGGTCAGCAGCCCGCGGTCATCTCACGGGGCGACGTGAATGTGCGGGTCGCCCCGCACAGCGTCGCTCGCGCAGCCGTCGCCTCCGGTCGGGAGACGGCTTTCGCCGTGGTCACTGGCTCGCTGAAGGTCGAGCGCTCGGGCGCCGCAATCGATGTCGCAGCAGGCTACGAGTGTCGGGACGGCAAGTGCGCCGAGCTCGGCGCCACGGAGTCGGAATCTGTGCGCCGACTATTGGATCCAGCCTCCGCACCGGAACCGGTAACGGCCGAGCCGGCCGCGCCAGTGCCCGTGCCCGTGACGCCCACAGGCGGTGACAAGCCGTCTTCGTTGAACAGGGTCTGGACCCGGCCACCGCCGGCGCGTCCGGTGCGCACCCAGCTCACGCGACGGGTTCCGGCATCGGTTTCCTCAAGCAGCGTTGTCGCGCTGGCGCCGGAGCCGGCGGAGTCTGAATCGCACTTGCTGGCGCAGGCGCTGCGCAAGCTGCGCCAGGAACACGATGCCCGTGGTGCGCTCGAGTTGCTCGATCGGTACTCCCAGCGCTTCGCCGGGGGCCGGCTGGCGCCGGAAGCGGCTCTTGGACGCATCGAAGCACTCATGACGCTCGGTCGCCACCAGGAGGCGTTGCGGTTGATCGAGAGCACCCCTGCGTTGCCGCTCGGGAGGGAAACCACTTTGCTGCGCGGCGAGCTGCGCGCTTCGGCCGGGCGCTGCCAAGAGGCCATCGCCGACTTCGGTGCGGCGCTCTCCGCCACGCCGCGCGACGGCCTCGACGATCGCGCGCTGTTCGGGCGCGCGTTCTGTCGCGCGCGCGGCGGCGATCGCGCCGGCGGGCGCGCCGAGCTGGAACGCTATCTCTCCATCTTCCCCAAGGGCAGCTTTGCCGTCGAGGCACGTCGTGCCCTCGAACAACCGTGATGGGAATATGCATAGAACATTGCTTAGTCTTGCGCTTCTTCTGATGATGCCCGCGGCCTGCACGAGCGGAAGCACTGGCATGCCGGCGGGTTCCGTCGGCGACACGCTCGATGGCGGTCCACCGGCAGGGTGGACGCTCATGTGGTCAGACGAGTTTGACGGTGGGCCGGGGGTGGCCGCCGACTCGTCGAATTGGACGTACGACGTCGGAAACGGCGGTTGGGGCAACAATGAGCTCGAGTATTATCGCCGCGACAACGCCAATGCCGCGTTGGACGGGAATGGCGATCTGGTCATCACAGCTAAAGCCGAGGCCTACGGCGGAAGTAATTACACGTCGGCGCGCCTGAAAACGGCGGGGAAGGTCACCTGGACATACGGCCGGATCGAGGCCCGTATGAAGCTGCCCGCCGGCCAGGGCATGTGGCCCGCTTTCTGGATGCTCGGCGACGACATCGGGACGGCGGGTTGGCCTGCCTGCGGCGAAGTCGACATCATGGAGAACCTCGGTCGAGAGCCCTTCACCGCCCACGGCACGATGCACGGCCCCGGCTACTCGGGCGCTGCTGGACCGACTGCGCTGTACACGCTGCCGGGCGGAGCCAGGTTTGCCGACGGCTTCCACGTCTTCGCGATCGAGTGGGAGCAGAACGTGATTCGCTGGTACGTCGACGGCAATCTCTACTCGACCAAGACCTCCGCCGCGATCATCGGCAACACCTGGGTGTTCGACCACCCGTTCTTCATCATCCTGAACGTGGCCGTGGGCGGAGGGTGGCCGGGCAATCCCGACGGCACGACTGTCTTCCCGCAGACGATGGTCGTCGACTACGTCCGGGTGTATCAACGATGACGGGTTGGACATGGAGTCTCGACTGAGATCGCTCGTTCTGGTCGCCGTCGGTGCCATGGCGGCAGCTGCCTGCACCAGCCAAAACGTCATCGGCAGCCAGACCGGCTCCAGCGGCTGGACTCTCGTATGGAGCGACGATTTCGAAGGCCCGTCGGGCGTCGCCCCTGATTCAACCCGGTGGAAACTCATCGACGGCGTCGTCGCCTGGAATGGAGAGCTGCAGTACTACACTTCGCGTCCGGTGAACATCGAGCTCGACGGGGTGGGGGATCTGGCGATCCATCTCCTGCGGGACAGCAGTTTCAGCGGATACGACTACACCTCCGCGCGCATGACAACCGAACAACTTTTCCAGCACGCGTACGGCCGCTTCGAGGCACGGATCCGCATGCCGGCGGGGCAGGGCGTGTGGCCGGCGTTCTGGATGCTGGGCGAAAATGCCGACACGGTCGGATGGCCGAATTGCGGCGGGATCGACGTGGCGGAGACGTACGGTCAGGATCCCAGTACAGTCCGTGCTGGTATTCACGCCGCTGGCTATCCGGACACCGAGATGGTGCAGCCCTATGTCCTTCCCGGCGCCCCCCAGCTGTCCGACGGCTTCCACGTCTACGCTGTCGAGTGGGAAGCGGGCGAGATCCGTTGGTACGTCGACAATTTTCTCTGGCAGACGCGACACCCCGCGGACGTTCCCGCGGGCGCGTCGTGGCCCTTCGACCAACCGTTCTTCGTGATCCTAAACGTGGCTATCGGAGGCCGGTTCGCAGGCGCCCCCAGCGCCAGCACGCCGCTGCCCCAGACGATGCTCGTCGACTACGTGCGAGTCTTCGAACCGTGATGCGACGCGAGGCGTGCGGGTTACTGACACTGTACATGTAACCTTCGTTGGCCATAGCGGCATATAGCCGCACGGGTGTGAACAATCCATGATGCGTCGCCTTTCGGTCGCGATACTCCTTCTGACAACGGTGGCCGTTCCGGCCACCGCGCGGGCTGTCGCCAGCGCCGAGTTGTACCGGACACAGACCTATCTCTACGGACGTTTCGAAGCGCGTATTCGTTACGCGGCCGGGGACGGGGTCGTGAGCTCCTTCTTCCTCTGGAAGCCTGGCTCCAACGCGACTGGTGCGTTCTGGAACGAGCTCGACTTCGAGAAGGTCGCCGCCGACTGCCACATGCAGACCAATGCCCTGTACGGCAGTCCGGTTGTCGGCCACTCGCAAACCAACCCGATAAGCGGCGGCGACATCTGTGCGACCTACCACGACTACAGGTTCGAGTGGACGCCGACCTACATAGCGTGGGCGGTCGACGGACAGGAGATCCGTCGGGATACGGGCGCCACGGCAACGGCCTTCAGTCAGAACGCCGCAGGCGGAATGGCGTTTCACTTCAATATCTGGCCTGGCAACGCGAGTTTCGGTGGCAACTTTAATCCCGCGATCCTTCCCGTTCACGAATACATCAGCTGGGTTCAGTACTCGTCGTACGTGAATGGGACTTTCCCCCTGCAATGGCGCGAGGAGTTCCTGAGCGGAAATCTCCCGAGTGGCTGGGTCACCGGTAATTTCCCCTCGCCGTACAATCTTTCGGTTCACAGCCCGCAGAACGTCGGCTTCGTGAATGGGATCGCGGTCCTGTCGCTGACGGCCGATAACGCGACTGGTTCGCCCGGCGTGCCGCCCGTTGACACCGGCGCTGGCGGCGCGGGCACTGGCGGTAGTGGCGCCGGCGGAACGGGGAACGGCGGCAACGGCGCTGGCGGGGCAGCGCCCGGGAGCGGCGGCAGTGACGCTGGCGGGGGAGCGCCCGGGAGCGGCGGCAGTGGCGCTGGCGGAGCGGTCGGAACTGGCGGAGCTACCGGTGCTACCGCCGGCAGCGCGACGGGTGGCTCGGGAGCGGGTGGCTCGGGTGGCACGGCGGGATCAATGGCGGGTGCAGGCATGGGGGGACAGGCGTCACCCGGCGTGAGTCAACCGTCGGTCGACAGTGGCTGTGCCTGCAATGTCGACAAGGGTTCGAGCGGTTACGTCGTATCTGTGCTGTTCGCCCTTCTGGCGCTGGTCACGCGCCTTCGGAGATCCCGTGCCGCTCGCCGAAACGGACATATTCTCGGCGCCGATTGACGGCAGTTCCAGGCGACGTCGCTCGAATTCGATTCCCGATCATCAAGATTCTCATGATCATGGCGCCGTCGCGGCGCATGTCTTAGGTGATGAGGTGTACTGCTACTCGTGTCCCAACCGAGGGGTTCGGCGCTACGCTTTCCGCTCACAGTCTCGTCTGGGGGCTCACGCTCGCCGGCCTCGCGTGCACCTCTGGTAGCGCAGCGACACGCTTTGGAACAATTCTCGTCGAGTCAGATTCAGCCTTTCCGCCCCGGCAATCGGCGTCTGCTTCCTTCTACCGGATCAACTCCAATGCGGCGCGCAAGTGTTCCGTCGTGCCGGTCGGCGCGCAGCTTGCGGCTTGCCGCCTCTGGGAGTGCACCGACTACTTGCCCCCGACGCCGGACGAGATATCTCCGCTTTCGGCGGGAGCGGTGAGTGTGAGCGGAACGAGGGCGGAGCTTCAGCTGCAGGAAGGTGACCTCGGCTCCTATACGTGGAACAACACGTTGAACGCGCCGCTATGGGGCGGCGGTGAGTTGCTCAACGTGACACTCGACGGGTCCGAAGCGTTTCCGGGCGCCACTCTGGGTGTGCTCGCGCCGTATCCGATTGCTGTCAGCGCACCAATCGTCCCAGCGGACGGTTGGTCGCTCGATTCGCAAGAGGATCTCGAGCTGACATGGTCGGGCGCGATGGGGAACGACGTTGACGTGGCTATCTCGATAGTCGTTGCCGACCCCGGAGGCCAGAAGGACGTTCTCTTTCCGGCGCTCGACTGCACCTTCCCCGGCGACGACGGGGGCGGGGTAATCCCGGCTTCGCTCCTTGGTGCAGTGGCCAGGCCGGCGGGCTTGGTGGGACACGACGTGAGCGTCTTGACCTTGTCTATCGCGTCAGTCCAGATAGCCGATGCCCTCTTGGAGGTTCGGGCCAGCAGTTCCGGATTGTCGGCGCTCGCGACGATCCAGTGACCATCAACAAAGCTCGCCGAAGGTCTACTCTCCTAACGATGAACGATCGCCGCGACCCGGTCAGACAGTGGACTCTCGGGGTGGTGTGCCAGGAAGTATCGTCCGAGCGCTTTTGCGTTCTGACTCTCCCCGGCGGCGTCCAGGGCCTCGATGCGCAGGACCATCGCTTCGGGGCGGAACGCACCTCGTGGGAAGCGTCGCCCGTATCGTTCGAGCTCGGCCAAGCCGCGGCGGGGTTGGCCGGCAACCATTGCAGCGCGCACCCGATCGAGGATTCGGATCTCTTCCTTGAGTGCCTTGTCGGCCACCGCCAGCGGCCGCTCCTTCGCGCGCGGCGGCGAATCCGCCGAGGATGGGCGTGGAGGCGCTTGCGGCGCCGCGATCGGGGCCTCGAACGCGGGGACGATCGCCGGGGGCGGAGCCGAAGCCGATCGATCGACGGGCGAGCTGGCTTCTTGAGGTGGCCGCACCTCCCCGCTCCCGTGGATGGCTCGCGATGCCAGCGGTAGGGAGACCACGACCCCAATCGACGCCAACGTGAGCACGATGCTGGGCAACCACCCCATCCCCGTCGACATCCCGGGGCCGGAAACGGGCATCCCGTCGAGGAGACCCAGTTGTTCTTGCATGCGTGCCTTCAAGGCGGGGCCCGGAGCCATCTGTTTCGCCGCCTCGAGCAACTGTCGTTCGAATGGCGTCGCCTCGCCTTCGTCGAGCCGCATCGGGTCTTTCATGGGTTGCTCCGACCGAGGACGCTGCGTTCGATCCGGCTGGCCTCCGCGCGGAATTCCTCCCGCGCTCGTCGGAGCCGGGAGGCGACTGTGCCGATCGGGATTCCCAGCAGCTCTGCAATGTCTCGTGTAGAGACTCGCTCCAGCTCAAAGAGGAGGAACACCTCGAGCAGGTCGGGGGTCATCGTAGCGAGCGCCCGTTCCACCAGGTCGGCCGCCCGTTTGTGGTCCAGGGCGTCGTCCGCGCGCATTGTCGAGGTTCCACGGAGGTCCATATCCTCTTCCAGTTGGATTCTGCTCGTCTTCCGGATGGCCGATCGCGCTAGACGGAAGCTCGTTTCCAATAGAAACGCACGCTCGGACCCGACGCGGATGTCATCTAGCCGCTCCGCCGCGATCAGAAAGGCTTGCTGTGTCAAGTCGGCCGCCGCCTCCGCGTCGAACCCCCGATGCCGCAACGCTCGCCAGATGAGCTCGTGCTGGGCTTCGAAAATCGCTTTCAGACGGCCGCGCGCCGTGGCGGTAAAGGGCGCCACCCGAGGACCGATCACGGCTTGCGCATGTGCGGACGACATCAACTTCCCTGTCTTAAATGCGGGACCAGTCGAAAACGATCAAAGGAATCTGATTCCGACGCCGAGGCCACCCACCAGGGATACAGCTGCAACCTGGTGAAATACGCCCGGCTGGAACTGGTAGATGTAGCGCTGCAGCGGAAACCCGAAGCCAGCCGTGGCCTCGATCTCGACGCGCCAGACCGGCAAGAAGGTGAGGGCCGCCGAGCCACCAAACGACGTGAAGGGGCTGCGATGGACCTCCGGATCGACCGTTTGAGACCCGCGCGTCGTGAGGTATCCCGCGCTCCCTGAAGCGCAAGCCCGGCCGCTCACGCGGCGCTCCACCCCCAGCCAGAGCGGGCAGACTTCGACCTGCAGCGTATCCAGCGTGAAGCTCGCGATTCCACCGACTGCGACGACGCCATTGCGTTCGAGATGGGCGGCTCCGAACGAGATGCTTGGCGACCAGGCCGGAGCGCGGTTCCAGCCCCACACCGCGTAGGCAAAGGCGCCGATCATAGCGCCCGGCGCGGGGCCGACCATGGCGCTCGCGCCGGCTCCTCCCGTGAACACACTGCGTCCCTCGAGGGGAGCATCCGCTCCAACGCGGCTCGCGGTCCCGAGGGGGCTCACCCGGTCGGAGGCCGCCGCGGGGCGTGGCTCAGAAGCGATTCGAGCTCGAGGTCGCCGTGGGCGGAAGGGGAGCCTTCTCGCCTTCGGGTTGGCCAAGATCACGATCCGTTCCGGCCCGGTCCGTGGCGGCCCCGGCCGCCGGCACGTTGGGATTTCGAGTCGTTGAAGTAGAGCTAGCGGCCGCCGAGGCAGCGCTCGCCGGGGCTTCGGTAGCATTTCCGGCGCCGGCGGCCTTTTCCGTGGTCGCGCTTGCGCCAGCTCCCGTTGGTCCACCGCCGGCATTTTCGGTAGTGGTCCCCTGCGGATTCGCCGCCGAGGCTGGGTCGAGAGTGAGGACAATCAAAAGGGAGAGAGCGTCAAGGGCCTCATCACAGCCCTGAGCCTGCATGCGTCGGACGAACCTGTGCCCGGCACGATTGGTAACGGTGAGAAGGATGTCCCTTCGCAGACCGCCGGCCTTGCGGATCTCGGCGCGCAGCTTCGCCACATGCACTGGCAGCCTGGCCAGCCGGACGTGATTCGATCGATGAGCAATTCGATCGTTCAGCTCGTCGAGGGTTCCACAGCCCGACGTCGACAGCTCCAGCGAAGCCGGTGCAGCTTCCGCTCTCTCCTGGCGCACCGCTCTAGCCCACGCTACCGGGGTCGAGACCAATGTCGCGATCGAAAACGCGACCGCCAGTTTACCGAAGTTCTGGCCTCCGGAACTCAACCTCAACACACTAGCACCTACTGGTCACCCTACCCATCGTGTTCGCAGCCGCGGGAACATCAACGAGGTCTGTTGATGACGATTTCGGTGATCATTTCGGCTCCATCGCGCATTTTTATTTGTGCCGTGTTGTCGGGAACGCGAGGGAGCTGCGGATTGATTGGCGCACGGGGTGCAGGTCTCCCCCTGTTGCTACTCTTGACAGCCTGCTCCAGCGACCTCCTGACGCTCGGGAAGCAAGTGATCCCCTACCATTTCAGCTCGCCGACCCTCGTGACTGAGCTCGTCACGACCGGCGCCCGGAACGACAATCCCACGCTGACCGGCGATCTCCTGGAGATCGTCTTCACGTCTGATCGCGGAGGAAATTCGGACGTCTGGAGCGCGCAACGCGCGTCGCGGACCGACCCGTTCGCTCCCCCCACGAAGCTCGCAGCAGCCAGCTCGGCGAGTCACGAAACCAGCTCCGCGATCTCGGAGGACGGACTCGCGCTGTGGTTTGCTTCGGATCGGCCGGGCGGGCTGGGCGATCTCGACGTCTGGCTCGTTACCCGACCAAACCAGGGAGGAACGTGGTCCGAACCCACGAACGTGGCGAGCCTGAACTCTGCCGCCCGCGACCTCCCCCGACCGCTCGGACAGCAGGATCTCGCAATGCCCATGGCGTCCGATCGCACCAGCCCGGGCACCTATCGAACGATGATGGCGATCCGGCAGACGACGACAGCGGAATTTGCCGTGGAAGGCACTCTTCCGGATCTCGTGGGATTCGACGGCAGCGTCGACGCTTGCCTGACCAAGGATGGTCTGTCCCTGTTCTTCGTCACCGGGCCGGTTGGTGACATCTTCGTTTCTCGACGGTCTTCCGTCAGCGAACCCTTCGCGTCAGCGATTCCGGTCGTCGATCTCAACACAGCGGCCGCCGAGCGCGATCCCTGGATGAGCCCGGATGGCTCGGTTTTCTATTTTTCGTCCGACCGCAGCGGATCGGTGCAGATCTATTCAGCCACGGTCCTTCCGCCAAGTCCGTGACGCGATTGCGACCGGCGCTATCACGGGCATGGTTATGGGGAGGGCTGAGCTCGTTGGCCGTGCACGCTGCTCTGGTCGCTTCGATGGCTCGGCTGTCGTCGCGCGGCACCGACAAAGGGCTTCCGCGCGAGGTGGAAATCGACATCGTCGAACCACCCCCGCTCCCGCCCGCCCCACTGCCTGAAGTGACCGCTCCGCGTCCTCCGCCTCGCCAGACGCTTCGCCGCAGGGAGCGGTCTGTGACCTTGGCCCCGCCTGTTCGAGAAGCGCCGCCGCCCTCCGCCAAGCCACTGGCGCCGGTCTTCGGTGTAAGCGCCGAGTCGGTGACCACGGGCGATAGCTCGACGGCCGTGCCCCTGGGCAACACCGTCGCGACCAGGGATCGCCTGGCCGGAAAGGGAGAGACGCTTGGGTCCCAGCCGGCGGGCGACAGTTTCTGGCCCGAGGCCGCTGATCGAATCGTCAGTCCGCCGGAGGTTATCGACGATATCGACGCCGTCTACCCCGCGCAGGCCGAAAGAGACGCCATCGAAGGGAATGTCGTGCTGAAGGTGGACGTCGATCGGTTGGGTAGGGTCCGCGAGGTCAACGTCCTAGTCCGAGCAGGATATGGAATGGACGAAAGCGCGGTCCGAGCCGTGTGGCGAGCGCGCTTCAGACCGGCACGCGACCGGGAAGGGCACGCCGTCGACTATTGGGTCAAGCACACGGTCCATTTCAAGCCGGCGCCATCGGAACCGGAGAACGCGCCTTGAGGAACTGGCGCGCAAGGACAGCTTTGATCGCTGCGCTGGGTTCCAGTTGTGCGACCTCGAGCGAGCCCGCCGCGCCAAACCCATACTGGGTCGTCCCTGCGCCTACGGTGGCCTTGCGTGATCGGCCCGACGTACCCGAGCCACCGCCGCCCAAGCGGACCAGCACTACGAAAGGCGACACGACGACAGTCCTGGGAAAGCACCCTCTCATAAAGGTCGACGAGAACGGTGAGGTGGTCACGGTGACGCAGTACGAACCCGCCTATTTCATCGACGATGAGAAATACACCTCCGCGGTCAGATGCGACGCCCTGGCCGCCAGCGCCGAAGCGCTCCGTCAGGAGGTGGCGCGGGCGAAGATCGATCAGACCATCTGCATCAGCGACGGCGAGTACCGAGACTGGGACTTGAACCTGCAGGCACACGGCGTCGACAATGGTCCGATCACGATCACGGCTCTTCATCCCGGCCAGGTCGTGCTGCGTGGTCGCGTTCACATCGGTCTGGGAGGTGCCAATATCATCCTGCGCGGCCTCAGGATCGAGGGCGGGCAAACGGCCGGTGACGCTCTGATCGAGTTGCGCAGCCAGACCAATCACGGACCAGTGGCCTGTTCGAAGTGCCGCGTCAGCGAGATCGTCGTGCGCGACCTGGATGCCCGTAGCTCTCGCCGCACCAACTGGCTGGCGCTGTTTGGCCAGGAGAACCGAATCGACCACTCGGTCTTTTTCAACAAGCAAAACCCCGGTGCCATGCTGGTGATGTGGCCGCCAGGGGACCTGCCGGACAACAACATCATCGACCACAACCTGTTCGCTCGTCGGCCGCCGGTGTCCGAGGGAGGGGAAGCCATCCGATTGGGCCTCGCGGAGGAACAGCGGTCTGATTCTTTCGTCATCGTTCAGGATAACTTGTTCGAGGATCTCCTGGGCGGTCGCGACATCGTGTCGAGCCAGGCCAGCGCCGCCGCTTTCTTGGCCAACACGTTCCGCGGATGTGCTGGCATGCTGACGCTTCGGCACGGGGATGGCGATGTGGTGGAGGAGAACCTGTTCCTGACCGAGCACGTTCGCGACGGCGGAGGGATCCGCGTCATGGACGGCCACCATCGCGTCGTCAACAACTACATCGAGGGCGTGCGCACCGGTGATGACGAGACCGGTGGTTTGGTGTTGATGTCCTATGATCGTGGGTACACCGCCAAGGGATATCAGGCGGTCGTGCACGTCCTCGTCGCGCACAACACGGTGACCGATAGCCAGCAGAGTCTCGTGGCGGGGGGCGGCCACAATCGAATGCCCCCCAAGTCGATCATTCTGGTCAACAATCTATTCTCGGACCCGGTCGGCCCCGTGGTGCGCCAGATCATGGGGATGACCGACTGGCAGATCCGAAGCAACGGATATGGCGGCGGGGCGCTGGGCCTCGGCGAAATCGGCGGCTTCTCGCAGCTCGACGCACGTCTGCGCCGGGCCAGCGACGGTCTGGCCCGCCCCGAGGATGGCAGTGCTATCCTCGGCACGGCGGAACTCCTGGCCGATGTCGACGAGGACATGGACAGCCAAAAACGCGCCGACCGCCGCGATATCGGCGCCGACCAGACCCTCGACGTGTGGGGGAGCCCGCGGCCGCCGCTGAGCCATGCCGACGTGGGCCCGCGTAACTATGCGGTGGTGTTGCCCTAGCGTTTTCTTCGGTTGCTCAAAGGTGAGGTTCGGGACCCGCGTTGCTTGTAATCGATGCCCTCAACCCATCGACGGGATCGAGCCGGTAGGGGTAGGGCGGCGCGAAGATCGGGCCAGGCTTCTCCTCGAGCGCTCCGTTGCTGTTCTCGACGAGGTTGCCGCGCGATACGAAGATGGTGGCCGCATCGGCAAACTTGAGGTTGCTCGGTCGCTTCACGCCCGAGAAGATCGTGTTCTCGACCAGGAACTGCGACGCCACACCCGCGCCTATGCAGTAGTTGTTGCCAGCGGCGGTGTAGAGGCTGTTGAAGATGTGGATCTGGCCGAAGCGCGCACGGGGCATCCGCTCCCCGATGTTGTCGGCCCACCAGCAATGGTGGAACGTCACCTTGAGATGCCCTGCGTCGGTATCTCCGGACTCATCGGACGAACTGATCAAGCTCGAGAACTGGTGGTCTCCCGGCCGCCTGCCAGAGTAGTGGAATTTGGTCCATGAAACGGTGATGTAGTCCGAGCCTCCGACGATGTCGAGGTTGCCGTCTGATCCATCGGAGATGTCGCAGTGATCGAACCAAATGTGGTGCGCACCGCCGCCCACGGTGATCGCATCCTTCCCCCTCTTGCACTCGTCCTTGTCGGCGCAGTTGTAGCCCACGATCTTGAGATTCCGCACGATCACGTTGACCGACCCGTTCAGCTCGAGGTGACCCCTAAGAACCGCGCCCGGAGCGCCCTCGATGGTCTTGTTCGAGCCGACGTCGACCGAACCGGTGATCGTCCCAACGATGCGGATCACGAGCGGCTCGCTGCGGTCCACCTCATCCCCGAGATCCTCCTCATTGGTGACGTCGATGGGGTTGCGAGCGCCACCCCCGGTCGTTCCGGGCTGGTCAAGGGCGTCGACGGACGCCCATCCGACGGGAAGGGCGGGCCCAACCGCGCCTTCAGTGGCAACCGCGCTCGCAGTCACCGCGCTGGCGCCAACGACCAGGGGGGCGTGGCCACCGGTCGCGCAAGCCAACGTCAATACGATAGGCCCCATCAAAGGAGGCACCGCCCTGTATGAGATTCGGAACGAGCGCATGGAACACCTTCCTCGGTCCACGGAATGGGGAAGACTAGTACGCGGTCGCAACTCCGGGCACCCGCAAGAACCAGGTCCCCTGCGAGCCGCAATGCAGATTCAAACGCCCGGTCGTCGCATCTTTCAAACAGACGCAGCCCTTGCTGTCAAAGGTGAAGCAGGTCGTCCATTCTTTCGTACAGGGAGCACCGCCAAGCCCGGCGGGCGCCGCCACGCTCGACCCCTGCGGAGAGCAGTCTCCGCCAGCGGGTAGAGTCGGCCATGCGACCGGCGGGGTACAGGCGCACCACTCATAGACTCCGTTCGGGCAAGTACACGTCCGATAACCAAGCTTGTCGATCCCACAGGAGGTCGGTAGCGCCGCTGGATAGCAGCAATCAATGGTGCAGATCGATCCATTCTTAGCGCCGCCCGTGCAGGTCACATCGGGGTTGGGTTCCGTGCCCTGGCACGAGAGCAACGTCGATGGCAGGCCGCCGGCATCACGGGTTGGGGGCAAGACAGAACCAAAGTCCTCGCAGCCAATGATGATCAGCGCCGCGATGACCAATGCCACGAGGATCGCAATAGCGCTCGAACCGTGTTTCGCCAACGTCTTCATGCGCCACCTCCGTCACTAGAACGAGACGACCGTCGACAACATGAACACGTCGGGGTCCGGTCGAGGAATCTGCGGTTGCCCTTGCGGGACGCCGTTATAAGGGAATGGCTTCCCGGTGTACGCGGCCGATCCGTAAAAGAAGTGGGAATATCCCAGGAGGAAGTACTCTCGGCTCAGCCAGCGGCTGCGAAGGACGATGCGCGGTGAAATAGCCGAGTACGTCGTCGAAGCATCATGCACGTCTGGCGCCACGCGGTCGTAGCGCACTCCAGCCGCCAAGAAGCGAAGGAGGTTCGCCTCGAGCTCAGCGCCGAATTTCAATTTCGTGGTGGTGCCCCTGGCGCTCTCGACAACATTGGCCATCGAGAAGACCGCCAGGGCCAGGTCCCGCCCTGTGCGCGGAGGAAGTCCGAGTAAAGGAGCGAGCCGAACGATGTACTGGAGAAGGAGCGTGTCGATCGAGCCGGAGTCGACGACTGCGGCGAATTGCGCTGGGGTCACCAGCGATGCCGGGACCCCCCCGAAGTAGTTGTTGATGATGTCGTAGCCAAAGTCGCTGTTCAGGAGACTCAGGCCATTGGAGAGCGGCAACACGTGAGTCGCCCTCACGTGCGAGTAGCCAAGATAGCCGTTACCGAACACATCGCTGTCGAGATGGACCTCGCCACCAAAGACGGTGAGGCGCCCCTCTGGCGCTCGCAGCGAGGCGCTGATATAGGCCGTCTCGCCGTAGTCCCTCCAGTCGTTGGGCGTCCAGGAGGTCATGTAGTGCGCGGCGATCCTCAGCCGGTCCTTCAAGATCAGCGCCACGTGAGCATGGTGGACGAAGTTGGAGCCCTGAGGTACCGGCCCCTGATATTGAAGGAACGGGACCATCGGCGCCGGAGGGTTGTGGGACGAATTCGTGAAAACGATCTCTTCGAACTTGGCGCCGAAGCCGTGCTCGAAAACCACCTCCAGCTCGTCATTGACGTAGGTGTCTAGTACGAGCGTCTCGCCTGCCACCTGAAGCTTGCCGAAGATGGACGTCCGATAGTAGCCGGTGCTGTTTTGCCATGGCCCGGCCGCACCATATCGGTGCGAGAAGACGCCGACATTGACCGCAGCCCCGCCGTATTGGTTGAGGAGGGTTGGAAATTTCATGGTGAGATACGCGTCCGAGATCCCGCCCAGTGCTTGGAGGTCAGCGTAACTCGCGTTGGTCGACGCTGCGCTCTCGAGGAAGATGTGGCCGGCTACATCCGAGTTTTCAGCCGACAGGCTGAGCTGAGCGTTCATCGGGTGAGTGAGGCCGCTGTAATTCCAGGTGTTCGGCCGGTCGCCGGGAATGCGCGCGGAGCTGTGGAGCTCGCTCCCCGCTTGACCGTCGTTGCGAGGACCGGAGCCCACCACGACAGGAACGTAGGCATAGGCGCGCACGGAGTACTTCCAGCGTCTTGAATAGGTGGGTCGGAGCGGCGCCTCGCCTGCCGCGCTGATGAGGTCTGCCTCAGCGCCCAGGTCGGGGGTCGACGCATCCAGGCCAATCGTGGTCTGGAGTGGTCTCACCTTGCGTGCAGGCGGTCGCCGCGGTGGGAAGAGGGTGGCCGGCGGCGGCGGAGGAGACAGAACCGGAGGAGCGACGGGTGGAGAAGCCACTTGTGGTGGAACGACGGAGGGTGGTAGAGCAGCCGCCGCGGGAGAGGCCACCGAAGGTGGCGTCGGCGTTACCCCGGGTGGCGCGGGAGCGGCAGGTGTTGTCGGTGCTGGGGCTGGGACGGCTGGAGCTGGTACCGTCGCGCCGGCTCCCGGCGCGGGGACAGGCTGGTGGGGCTCTGAAATCCCGGGTGACGTCGCTGGTTGCTGCGCCCAAATCGCCGAGCTCGACCACACGAAGGGCAACATCGTGGCCAGCTGGATGGTGCGCAGTGATTTGCGTTGCATCGACATGGCCTTTCCTCAAATCCTCATGTAGGCGACTACCGCCAGCTGGTCGGTGTCCGCGCGCCTGTTGGTTCGGTTTTGCGGGGAAATCGGGGTCACGAAAGGCGCAAGGAAGAAGTGCGCGTAACCGATGACGATAAATGCGTTGGAGCCCCGTCCTCGCCTCAGGATCAATTTGGGCTGGACGACCGAGAAGGCGCTCTCGTTCGTGGGATTGGTCTGACTGGGGAGAATCCAGCCCGCGAAGCGACTCAGCGAGAAATCTGTAAGCGCTGCAGAATTGGCGCTCAGGTCGGGACGGACGTGATCGAACTGCAACAAGACGTCCATCCAAGGCACAGGAGCAAACTGCAGTTCGCTCCCAAACTTCAACATCTGGAGACTGCCCGCGTGGAACGCCATCCCGGGATAGAGCTCTGCGCCCGGCGGGACCGGGCTCGTCCCCCGCGTGTACATTCCGAAGA
Source organism: uncultured Pseudomonadota bacterium (assembly GCA_963711305.1). Taxonomy (GTDB): domain Bacteria; phylum Myxococcota_A; class Polyangia; order Fen-1088; family Fen-1088; genus DASRQZ01. Next base: position 1,824,655 of record CAVQDT010000003.1, on the reverse strand, counting down.
GAGACACGGCGAGCTGGTGCTTCTTGATGTAGCTGCCCGGGCCCGCCAGCGTGGAGAGGGCGAACGTGTGCTGGAACTGGAGTGAATGAATCGTCCCTGTCGGATTGGGAACGGTGAAGTTCGGGCTGTTGAAGAACTCGATGAGGTCGCTGCCGCGGTGGTGAATGACCTCGAGCACCTCCCCGAGCGGCTTGTCCAGGTTGCGCCCTTCGATCCGGGTGAATCCGATGTAGCCGTCACCCCACCGACGATCGCTCACATGAACGTCGCCGCCATAGACGCGGAGGCGCGGCGTGGCGGAGTCCCGCTGCGTGAATGGCGCCCCGTCATTGGGCGCCCAGTTCTGCACAAAATGAGCACCAAGCCGGAACGTCCTGCCCTGCTCCAAGCTCGCATGCGCGTGCACCACGTAGCTCGAGGTACCGAGGACAGTGGTCGGAAGGGGAAGAGACTTCGTATAAAAGACATTCTGGTTGATGTCCGCCGCTGCTGCGTTCCCGCCGCCCTCCAGGATCAAGCCCCAGCGATCGGATAGGTAGAGGTCGGAGGACACGACCGCGCCTGGCGCCTGAATTCGTCCAAACTGGAAGGTGCCGTAGTAACCGGAGCCGATGTAGCCCGGACCCGCCAATCCATACCGAAGAGCGAGGACGCCGGCTCTGAGGGTCAGGCCGCCCAGGGAGCCAAATGCCTCCGGATACCTCACGAAGAGACTGCCGGTCGAGAAACTGGGAATGGCCGTCAGGTCCTCCCAGCCACCGGTTGTCGTTGAGTTGGACCCAACCATGGAGAGCGTTACGCCGACGTTTCCACTACTGGCGACCAAGACGAAACCATTGTTGGCGCCTCTGGGGAGATTGACGAAGTTCCACTCGGTCGTGCTGTTGCCGACGAGGCGCGGCTGGTGCATCTCCGTGCCCGGCTGTCCGTCGCCACGTGGCCCCCAACCCAATCGGACCGGCATCCGGACGATGCCTCTGATGTTGAAGGTCCATCGCGCCAATCGAAACTCCGCACCGGCCGCGTCATCGGCGTCCGTGCCGCCTACCGGACGCAGCGCATCGGCCTCGGCGCCTAGATCGATGTCTTCGTCCCTCCCTCCGAGCGTGGAGCGGAGTTTGAATCTCGGCCTGGGCCGCGGCGCCGCGGGCGGGGCAGACTCCTCGGAGTCCGGAGGCTGACTCTTTGCCTCTGCGGGGAGGACGGTGGGCAGGGGCTGTTGAGGCGCAGACGGCAGAAGGCTGGCGTCGCCGCTGTTACTGCTTGCCGCGGCGCCGGCGTCGGGCAGATCCGAGGCGCCGGTCGTCGTTCCAGCATCGGGGACAGAGGACGGCGGGACAGGAGCGGCGCCGCTCTGCGCGGCTGCGGACGCAGCGAGACAGAGGGTCAGCGCAAGCGGCCCGGCGAAACGAAGCCTGGTCAAGCGCGGGGCCACCGCCAGGGGCCGGGCGCGCATTGATGCATGCGTCCCTTCGTTCGATGAAGAACCAAACGAAGAAGTGGTCGAATAGACGAACCAAAAGAGGGGTCGGAACCCAGGCCCTTCTCTTCTTGCGGCGGCGACCGTTCGGCTGAGAGCTCCAAGATGTCATGGGTGAATGCTAGATCGGGCGATTTCGATCACTGACTTTCGTGCCGGCGCCGTACGAAGGGAGAAGCGGCAGGGCTCCAATCGCAGCGAACTCGTCCAAACCGAGAGCCGAGCATTGAGATAGTTGTGATCATCTTCCGCCGTGTCGGCATAGCCGGAAGTGGTGTGTCCCTATCCAGGGAAGCATGAAACGAAGGTGCGTCAACCTGACGCGTCTCGAGAACAAAGGATCTCACGAATGAAATGCATCGTTGTTTTTGCCGGGCTCGGAATGGTCGTGGTGTCCGCGGTGACAACCATTGGGTGCAGCAGCCAAGGTGCCGGCCCGCCTGCCGGAACGGGCGGGAACACGGGCGTGACAATGGGGACGGGTGGGAGCACAGGAGCGACCGGGGGAAGCTCGGGTACTGTCGACGTGACGATGCTCCCCACTTGCTTGGCGGCGACGGATCCCAATACTCAGATCAGAGGAAACCCATGCACGCCCAATAGCGCTGCGTCGCCGGACTGCATGGTGAGGTGTGGCGTAGACAAGCTGGGCTACCGGCCCCTTCAATGCTTGTCAGGGGTGTGGACGCAAGGTCTCTGCTACTTCCCGCCGGCAGCAGATTATTCGTGCTACAAGGTTTCCTCTTCGACTCCCGCGTGCGCCCCGGGGACATCCACGGCAACCGGCTCGAATGCTTGTACGGTTGCAACATGCAAGGCGTGCGGCGATGGAGTCAATACGGCGAACGGATACACTGACTCCAGCGGTGCGCCGAAGGCGGGCTTCTGCGTCTGTACCGCCGCTGGAGTGTGGTCGTGCGGGAGCAACAAGGAGTATCCCTGTTATCCCGCGAGTCCCGGTGCGGTGTTGCCCGCGAGCTGCAACTAGTCAAAACAATCGTCATGGGGCTGATCGTCGCTGGGCGCGCGAGGGTCGCCCCGGCGACGGTCAAAGCTATCCCCCGCACGCTCCATCCGACGCACAGATGTCTGGTCCGGTGGAAACGCTGTTGCAATGGTCGTAAGTGGCGGTGATGGTCACACCCGCCGCGGCGCCGCAATCGTCATCGCTGGAGCACGTAATGGTGCACTGACAGAGCCGCCCGCAGCAAAGACAGGACGCAGGCGCAGAGCAAGAGCCGCAGGGGCTTGAACCTCCTGCGCCCGTCCCACCGGCTCCGACGGTTCCTCCGGCCCCGGCCGTCGTCCCTCCACTTCCAAGCGCGCCGCCGCTGCCGCCCCCCACCCCGCGACCGCCGCCTCCGGTGGTGCCACCGGTGGGTACGCCGCTTCCGCCGATGCCCGAGGGGCGCCCACCTGAGCCCAGTTGGCCGCCGCTACCGGTACCGCCCGTACCTGCAACGCCGCCCGTACCTGCAACGCCGCCCGTACCTGCAACGCCGCCTGTTCCGAGGCTGCCTGCAGCCCCTCCGATTCCGCCGGGCACGGCGGCGTCGTTGCTTCGATAGAACGCATCTGGGCCGACGCAGGCGGCGGCGGCGACCATCAGTAGGCCGGCCCCGGCACTCCCGGCGGAAGCGCCGCGGGGCCGCCGCGGGCGTCGGAGCTCAGGACGCGCCGCCATCAATACGTCGTCGTGACGCCGAGAATCGTAGGTAAACCAATTGTTGACGGTCCCGCAGTGCATGGTCAGGGCGCCCGTCACGGGATCGGCGAGGCAGATGCATCCGAGGTTTGCCGCCGCTATTCCGTCGCTGGTGAAGCAGACAGTCCATTGTGTCGTGCATGCCTGACCACGGACGCTGAACATCCCGGCCGGCGTATTCGTCTTCGAAGTCGAGAGCCCTTGTGGGTTGCAGGCACCGCCGTGCAGGGGGACCGGCCAGCTGGGCGGTGCATTGCAAATGCATTGCGAATAGCCGGTGGCCGGGGCGCAAGTGCACACGCGGGCACCCAGAGCGTCTATCCCGCAAGGGATGCAGCAGTCGACCGTGCAAGGTGCATTCTTCTTTGCGAGCGTCGAGTTGCAAGATGGGTCGGTGTTCAGGCCTGTGCCGTCGCATGTGGGGACTCCAATCCCAGGTCCGTCAGTTCCCACCGCCGCATCTCGTGACGTGACCGGAGCTCCGCCGGTCCCTGCCCCGGAGCCTCCCTGTCCGCCAACACGGCCACCAGAGCCGCCAGATTGAACGCCGCCCGAGCCTCCTCCCTGAGGGGCGCCGCCCCCCTGCCCGCCGCTACCGCTTGGCATGGCCCCGCCGCTACCGCTTGGCATGGCCCCACCGCTCCCGGTGGCCCCGCCGGTAGGTACCTTCGTCGGAGAGACACAGCTGGCGAGCACCACGGCCAGCGTCAATCCTGCCGAGGCGCGCACTGAAAGGGACGTGTACCGCAGCATCCGTATTCTCCTTCGCCCATGTGGAGTGATCGTGAGAGACCGCGCAGTAATGCCGGAACCGACGGATCCGATCACAAGAGTTCGCGTGTGTACGATCTCAAACGCGAGCCGCGGGCGCCTGAAGGCTCGGATCGCGATGTGCCTTGCGGTAGTCACGCGGCGCGCAGCCACACGAACGCTTGAAGGCTTCGTTGAAGCGGCTGAGACTCTGGAAACCGGCAGCGGACGCGACGTCGATCACTGGGTCGTCGGTGGTGACGAGCAACCGCTGCGCATGAGAGAGGCGGTGCTGTACCAGGAAGTCGACCATCGTGGTGCCGAAGGCATTCCGGAACAGCCGCATGGCGTAATTGGGATGCAGCCCAACAGCTTTCGCGATCCGATCGGCTGTGAGCGGGGCCGCGTAATATCTAGCGATATAGCAGGCGATGCGGTCTGCTCGGCTCAACGATGGGCTCGGCAACGCGGCGTGTGCGCGCGGTCTCGCGGACGTCCTGTCTCCTGGCAGTTCGCACGCGAGACGAAGGAGCCTCGCCTGGACCTCCAGCTCGGCTACGCGGATCCGCAGCGGCCGTCCGGACTGGAAATCCGTCAGCCAACGGCGGAACTGGTGTCCGTCTTCCCGTGTCGGTGCTGGGTCCCTCACGAGCTCGCCCGCGAGAAGTGCGTGAGCGAGGCGGTCAGGCACGCCCCAGGACAAGAACGACGCGAGGGGAAGCGTGAGCACGAAGTAAGGCTTGGTTGTCTCCCATTTCAGGATCTGATGGGGAATCGCACCCCAAAACGACACCAAGCGCCCGGCTTCCACGGTGACATGTTGACCGCCAAGCAAGTACGTCAAGCTCCCTGACTGGAGAAAATTCAGCTCGACTTCGTTGTGCCGATCCGGCCTGAGCATGGGCGTCGGCGACCACAGCGCGCACGCAAGGCCATAGGGAGTGAAGTCAGCCCGAGCACTGTCGAATGTCAGCGTCTTGGAACGAGCCACCTCGACATCCCCTCTCGTCTTCGTGAAGGTAGCACGGACGTCAGGTTAGAATACCGTGAGATTTTTACGGACGGACCGGGAGAACCGTTCACCCGTTCGCCGTAGCGTCCGGTCGATGAAATCTCCGCCACGGACGCCCACGCTCGGCGTCATTTATGGCAATCGGGACTTCTTCCCCGACGCGCTGGTCGCCGAAGCGCGGCGAAACATCGACGATCTGTTCGCGAGGCGGGGTGTAAAGGCCATCCAGCTCACCGAGAGCGAGTCGAAGCTGGGCGGCGTCGAAACCCACGCCGACGCGCGCAAGTGCGCCGACCTTTTCCGCAAGCACGCCGACGAGATCGATGGCGTGCTCGTCTGCCTGCCGAATTTCGGCGACGAAAAGGGCGTCGCCGACACGCTCAAGCTGGCGGGGCTCAACGTGCCGGTCCTGATCCAGGCGTTCCCCGACGATCTGGAGCAGCTGGGCGTCGCGCGCCGCCGCGATGCGTTCTGCGGGAAAATCTCGGTCTGCAACAATCTCGTGCAGGCCGGCATCCAGTTCACGCTCACGAGTCGCCACGTCTGCCGTACCGACTCGGCGTCGTTTCGCGCGGACCTGGACCGGTTTCTGGGAGTGTGCCGCGTCGTCAACGGCCTGCGCGGCGTGCGACTCGGCGCGGTCGGCGCGCGGCCCGGCGCCTTCAACACCGTGCGCTACTGCGAAAAGATCCTCGAGCGCCACGGCATCAGCGTCACCACCGTCGATCTCTCCGAGATCCTCGCCGTCGCCAAGAAGCTCGACCTGGGCGCGGCCGATGTGCGCGCCAAGCTCGACGAGATCAAAGCCTACGCGCCAGCCCCCGGCGTGCCCGCCGACAAGCTGGTGCAGATGGCGAAGATGGGCGTGGTGCTGAGTCGATGGATCGACGCCAATGCCCTGGACGCCACGGCCATCCAATGCTGGACGTCGGTGCAGCAGAACTGCGGCTGCAACGTCTGCACGCTGATGAGCATGATGAGCGAGAAGCTTCATGCCCAGCGCCTGCGAGGTCGACGTCACCGGCGTGCTCACGATGTACGCGATGCAGCTCGCCGGCGATACGCCCGCGGCGCTCGTCGACTGGAACAACAACTACGGCGACGACGACGACAAGTGCGTGCTGTTCCACTGCGGCAACTGGGCGAAGACGTTTCCTGCCCGACATCAAGATCGCCAACGCGCCGATCCTCGGCACCACGCTCGGCGTCGAAAACACCTACGGCGCGCTCGAGGTCGCACGCCTGCCGGGCCCGCTGACCTACGGTCGCATCACGACCGCCGACGCCGAAGGCTGCATTCGCGCCTACGTCGGCGAAGGCGAACTGACCAACGATGCGCTGAAGACCTTCGGCAACCGCGCGGTCGCCCACGTGCCGCAGCTGCAGAAACTGCTGCGCCACGTCTGTCGCCGACGGCTTCGAGCATCACGTCGTGATGACGGCTCTCGCAGCCGCCGACATTCTCGCCGAGGCGTTCGGAACCTACCTCGGCTGGGAAACGTCTACCATCACGGCCGAAATGGCTGCAGGTTCCGATGACCGACTTCGAGCTCGCGAGCTCAAATCGATCGCACTACCGCCGCGAGCTGCTCGACTGCATCTGTCACGCCGGGGCCGGGCACACCGGCGGCAGCCTGTCGTGCCTCGACATTCTGAACGTGCTCTACAACCGCGTGCTGCGCGTCTCGCCGGAAACATTCGCCGATCCCGATCGCGATCGCTACATCCAGAGCAAAGGCCACTCGGTCGAAGCGCTGTACGTCGTGCTGGCCGATCGCGGATTCTTTCCCGAGTCGCCGAGCTCGAAACGCTCTGCCGCTACCAATCGCCCTTCGTCGGGCATCCGACGCGCAAGGTGCCGGGCATCGAGATGAACACCGGCGCGCTCGGGCACGGCCTGCCGATCTGCGTCGGCATGGCCCTCGCCGGCAAAAGGGATGCCGCCACCGTTTCGCGTGTTCACGCTGCTGGGCGACGGCGAACTGGCCGAAGGTTCGAACTGGGAAGCCGCGATGGCGGCTGCGCACTACCAGCTCGACAACCTCACCGCGATCCTCGACCACAACACGCTCCAAATCACCGGCCGCACGCGCGACGTGTGCAGCAACGAGCCGCATCGACGAAAAATTGCGCCGTTCGGCTGGGAGGTGCGGACCGTCGACGGCCACGATTTCGCCGAGTTGACCGAGCGCTGCTGGCGCCGCGGTCGAACCCGGCAAGCCACCTGTTCGTCATCGCCAACACGGTGAAGGGCAGGGGCGTGAGCTTCATGGAAGACGTCGGCAAGTGGCACCACGGTGTGCCGAGCGAAGCAGAATTGAGCCTGGCCGAGGCGGAGCTCGATCTGCGGCCGAGGAATGGGCTAGAGGCGGGCGAGTGAGCGCGCCGGCACCTCCATGTTCTCGCCCGGCCGCAAGCGATGGCCGAAGAGGCTCGGCCTGAAGATGGGCCGCGCGAATCTCGAGGAGTTTGCCGAACGCCCTCGAACAGTTGGCTCGGGACGATCCGCAACGTCGTGGCCGTCACCAGCGATTCCCGCGGCTCGGGCAAGCTCGGTCCGTTCGGCCAGGCGTTGCCGAAGCAAATTGTCGAAGTCGGCATCGCCGAGCAAAACCTCGTCGGCATCGACGGCGGGCTGGCCGCCTGCGGGAAGAAAGCCGTTCGCCGTTTCACCGGCGTGCTTTCTCACCGCGCGTGCGCTGGAGCAGATCAAGAACGACATCTGTTACTCGGACGTGCCGGCGTGCTCGTCGGCATCAGCGCCGGCGTGAGCTACGGCGCCCTCGGCAGCACGCACCACTCGCTGCACGATCTCGCGGCCCTGCGGGCCATCAACAATCTCACCATCATCGTGCCGGCCGACAACTTCGAGACGCGCGAAGCCGTCCGCGCCGCCGCTGGCGCCGCGAAGCCCGATCTATCTCCGCTTCGGCAAGGCTCCGATGTTCAACTTGCACCCGCCGGACGCGAGGTTCGAAGTCGGCGAGGCCGCGACGCTGCGCGAGGGCAACGATGTGGCGTTCATCGCGACGGGCGAAACGGTGGTTCACGCCCTGCTTGCCGCTGGCCAGCTCGCCGAAAGTGGTGTCAGCGCGCGGGTCATCTCGATGCACACCATCAAGCCGCTCGACGTGGAGACGCTCGCGCGCGCTGCGCGCGAGTGTCGCGCCATCATCACCGTCGAGGAACACATGGTCCACGGCGGCCTCGGCGAGGCCTGCGCGTCGACATTGATGCAGGCGGCGCTCGCCGTTCCGATGCGGATCGTCGGCATTCCCGACGAGTAACCGTGACCGGCAGCCAGGCCGACATCTTCCGCCACTACGGAATCTCGATGGAGGGCCTGGCAGCGACGGCCAAGGCGCTGCTCGGTACAAAATGACCTTGATCCTCGCCGTCGATCAAAGCACCTCCGCCACCAAAGTGGTGTTGTTCGACGCGGCGGGGAACGTCCTGGACAAGGCGTCGCGCGAGCACCGGCAGATCTATCCGCAGCCCGGGTGGGTGGAGCACGATGCGGAGGAGATCTGGCAGAACGTGCTTGCGGCTATTCGCGAGGTCGCTGCGAGGCACGACCTCGCTAGCCTCGCTGGGCTCAGCATCACCAATCAGCGCGAAACTGTCGTGATATTCGATCGCACGACGGGCCAACCCCTTCGCAACGCAATGGTTTGGCAGTGTCGCCGGGGCGAGCCCTTGTGTCAGAGACTCCGCGAATACGGACACGAAAGTCGGGTTCGCGCCGTGACTGGTCTGAGGATCGATAGCTATTTCCCTGCCTCGAAGCTCGCATGGCTGAACGCCAACGAACCGGGTGTGGTGCAGCGGTTGCGCGAGGGCACCGCTGTCATCGGCACCATCGATTCATATCTCGTGCACCGCCTGACTGCCGGGGAGGTGTTCGCGACGGACTATACCAACGCGAGCCGCACGATGCTGTTCGACATCGTGCGCCTGCGGTGGGATGAAAGCCTGTGCGAGCTCTTCGGGGTACCGATGACCGCCTTGCCGGAGCCGCGAGAGAGCGCCGCAGCCTTTGGTGAGACCGACGCCGTCGGGAGCTTGCCTAAGAGGGTGCCGATCGTCGGAGTGATGGGCGATTCACAGGCCTCGCTCTTTGCGCAGCGCTGCTATCGAGCAGGTGACATCAAAGCGACCTTCGGAACGGGAACCAGCGTTCTCATGAACATTGGTAAGGGGTTCAAGCTCGTGACGGACGGAACTCTCACTGCGCTTGCGTGGGTGTGGCGCGGAAAGCCCACGTATGCACTGGAGGGAATCATCAACTTTTCGGCGGCGACCATCGAGTGGCTGCGTCATCAGCTGGGTGTGATACGCGAGGGGGATGATGTCGAGCAGTTGGCTCTCAGCGTTCCGAACAACGGGGGGGTATATTTCGTGCCCGCGTTCTCCGGCCTCGGTGCGCCCCATTGGGCGTCACGGGCTCGAGCTGCCATCGTCGGCATGACGGCCCACACCAGTCGGGAGCACGTGGTACGAGCGGCGCTCGAGGCGGTCGCGTTTCAGCTTCGCGACGTCCTCGACATGATGCGCGTCGCCGGTGTTCGGCCGGGACAGATTCATGTCGACGGTGGTCCAACCCGAAATCGGTTTCTCATGCAGTTCGCGGCCGACATAACCGGGGAGACCCTGAGCGTCTCCGAGGTCCTCGAGCTATCGGCCTGGGGTGCTGCAATGAACGGTTTGCTGGCGCTTCGCATTATGGTGATGGACGAGGTGGCCGCGCTGGCGCGCCCGGTCCGCCTCGTCTCGCCGACGATGTCCGCAGCGGCGGTGGACTCTCTCTACCGGGGGTGGCTCGAGGCCGTGAGGCGCGTCATATGACCCATTCACCATCGGGTTAATCATGATGAACGTCCGTTCTCCAAACGTCGTTCGGGCCCTGGGAGTCGTCGCCGTGATCGCGGCCGTCGCCGGTGCCTCTCACGCGTCAGGCCGACAGAAGGTCGCAGTGGTCGTGTCGACCCTGAACAATCCGTGGTTCGTCGTGCTGGCTGAAGCGGCGAGGGCACGCGCTGTCGATCTCGGCTACGACGCCACGATCTTCGACTCCCAGAACGATACGGCGAAAGAGGCGGCGCATTTCGAGAATATCATCGCGGGCGGCTATCGGGCCGTTCTGTTCAATCCGACCGATTCGGTCGGCTCGATCGCGAGTGTCCGCAAGGCCAGAGCTGCAGGTGTGGCGGTCTTCTGCATCGACCGAGAGATCACCGCGACCGACGCGGCGACCGGTCAGGTCTTTTCAGACAGCTATGCGGGGACGGTGGCCCTTGGTCAGTATTTCGTCAAGCGAGTCGGCAAGAGTGGAAAGTACGCGGAGCTGCTCGGACTCGTCGGCGACAACAACACGTTCAACCGCTCCAAAGGATTCCACAGCGTGGTCGACCGCTTCCCGGGCTTGAAGATGGTTGCACAGCAAAGCGCCGACTTCGATCGCGCCAAAGCTCTAGAGGTCATGGAGTCGATCCTGCAGAAGAACCCGGATCTGAGCGCGGTGTTTTGTGGCAACGATGCGATGGCGATGGGAGCCTACCAGGCGCTGGCCAGCGCAGGGAAGGCGGGCCGGGTACTGGTGTTTGGGTTCGACGGGGCTGACGATGTCCTGAAGCTCATCGGCCAGGGAAAGATCGCCGCCACAGGCATGCAGTTCCCCAAAGTGATGGCGGCAAGAGCGGCCGAATTTGCCGACCAGTACGTGAAAGGAGAGCGCAACTTCCCGCAGAAGCTACGCGTGAAAGTGGACCTGGTGACGCCAGAAAACGTGAGCAAGTACAGCGACCACGGCAAGAAGCACTGAACGTGGGCCGACATTCAGTCATGATAGCGAACCGGCGAAGCAATCGGACGCTGTTCGTCGCACTGGCGGTGATGGCAGCCGCTGTTCTGTGCTGGCGATTTCCCTTGTTTCACATCGTCTCCCTCCAGGGGGTACGCGAGCAGCGCCGTGCGGAGGCCTTCGATGCCAGAAAGGCGGCTGCCGCGGAGTGGAACGCCAAGGTGATCCCTGCGACGAAACACGGGGTGGAGGTCAAAGAGTTGATCGCCGGCTTGGCCAAGAACGCGGCGTTTGCCAGACAGCGACACGGACGCACGGGGGATCTCGGCGGGTCAACCTTCTTTGTGGTGAAGGGACTCGGGCGTGTGGCCGCGGTGAACGATGATACGGTAGTCGTCGAAGTCCAGGGTGGCGACGCCAAAGTCAGCTTAAAGGTTGGACCGATCTTCGGCAGCGTCGTTCGCGATGCGAGTGGACTGTCCGACGCGAGTACCTACCCGAGCTCTCAGGACTTCAACGATCTCTCGACGGAGTTGAATCGGATCGTAGAGACGCAGATCGCGCCTGCCCTGCTTCAGAAGGCGAGGCCAGGGAAGATGATCCGCTTTGCAGGCTGCGTCGAGCTGGAGGAGGACGCGAAGGTGGATAGCCTCGTGGTGGTCCCCGTGACAATCGAGTGGCCATGAGCGCAGTTGAAGCAAACCAGGACGTCGTCCTGCTGGCGCGCGGCATCTCCAAGTCCTTCCCGGGGGTGAAGGCGCTCGATGACGTGTCCCTCTCCGTTCAGCGGGGGAGGGTGCACGCATTGCTAGGCGAGAATGGAGCAGGCAAGTCCACCCTCATGAACATTCTGGCCGGGGTCTATCCGCCGGACGCCGGGGAGATTCTGCTCGACGGTCGCCCGGTGTCATTCGGCAGCACCCGCGATGCACGCGAGGCGGGTGTCTCGATAATCTTTCAGGAGTTGAATCTCATCCCCCACCTCAGCGTCGCTCAGAATATCTTTCTGGGCCGTGAGCCACTCACACGCTGGGGGCTAATTGACGACGCGGGGATGAGGCACGGAGCGGCAGCCTGGCTGCGGCGACTGAATCTTGCAGTCTCGCCGCGAACCCTGGTGGGCAGCTTGCGAGTGGGCGAACAGCAGGTCGTGGAGATCGCCAAGGCGCTCGCTTTCGAGGCTCGTGTGATCATCATGGACGAGCCGACCTCAGCGATCACGGAGCAGGAGATCGTCATTCTGCACGACCTCATTCGGCGGCTGACACACGATGGCGTCGCGGTGGTCTACATCACACACAAGCTCAATGAGCTTCCCCTCATCGCGGACGAGCTCACGGTGATGCGCGACGGCCGCTGTATCGGGTCGCGGCCCGTAGGCGCGGCGACACACGATGACATCGTGCACATGATGGCTGGGCGGCAAGCGACGGCAGTCGTGTCGCGGAGCTCCGCGGAAGTGCAAGGGGAAGTGCTCAGGGTCGAAGCGCTGAATCTGGCGCACCCCGCGCGGGAGGGCGTGTTGTCCGTGCGGGATGTGTCGCTGCACCTGCGGCGCGGCGAGGTGCTTGGCCTCTTCGGCCTGATGGGATCGGGCCGCACCGAGCTGTTGGAGACCCTGTTTGGCATGAATCCAAAACGTGCGCGGGGGAGGGTATTCGTCGACGGTGCGCCGGTCTCGTTTCAGTGCCCGCGCGACGCGATTGACGCGGGCGTGGTGCTTGCGCCGGAGGACCGCAAGCGGGATGGACTCGTGTTGTCGCTCAGTGTGGCCGCCAACTGCAGCCTGTCCTGCATCGAGCGGATCGAACGCAACTGGCTGTTCGACGCGCACCTCGAGACGGATCTCGCGGAACACTATGTGAAGCGCCTCGGTATCAAGACGCCCGCTGTCGATCAGCTCACCAGGAATCTCAGCGGCGGCAGCCAACAGAAGGTAGTGCTCGCCAAGTGGCTCGCCACACACCCGAAGGTCCTGCTGCTCGACGAGCCAACGCGCGGCATCGATATCAGCGCGAAGCGGGAGATCTACGCGCTCATCGACGAGCTGGTGGGACAAGGGTTGGGCATCGTGTTCGTGTCTTCGGAGTTACCCGAGCTGCTCGGGGTAGCCGATCGCATCCTGGTCATGAGCGAAGGCAGCATTTCTGCGGAATTCTCGCGGGCTGAGGCGAACGAGGAAGACATCATGCGGGCCGCACTGCCGAGCGGCGGAGGAGGGAGTCCGGGGAGAGAACCCGGAGCGGCAGCCGAAGCTTCGGTAGGTGGGGACTGGCCATGAGCAAGAAGAGCCTGGGATCTCCCCCGACGGCGAGCGCAGCCCCGGAACGCCCGAGTGGCTCGCGCGCGGGCCTGCGTGCCACGCTCGCTCGATTCCAAAGCATCGCGGCGCTCCTCCTCATGGTCGTCGCCGTGAGCCTTCACCCGCAGGCGACGCGTACTTTCCTGAGCCACGAGAACGCCCTCAATGTATTGCGCCAGATCTCGGTCAACCTTTGCCTGTCTGTGGGGATGACGTTGGTGATTCTCAGCGGGGGAATCGATTTGTCGGTGGGCTCCGTCCTCGCGTTAGCGGGTACCGCGGCCGCTGGCTTGCTGAAGCAAGGCGTCGAGATCCAGGGGCTCGGGATCGTCATTCAGGTCACCGTGGTGGGCGCCGTTCTGTCGGCGGTGGCGCTCGGCACAGTGCTCGGTTGGTTCAACGGCTTTGTCATCACGCGCCTCAGCGTGCCACCGTTCGTGGCCACGTTGGGAATGCTCAGCATCGCTCGGGGGCTCACGCAGCTCTGGACCCAAGGAGTCCCGATCACCGGCCTCGGCGCGGGGTTCGGGTTCATCGGAACGGGGACTGCGCTCGGGCTGCCGATGCCCGTCTGGATATCTATTGCACTCGCAGGTCTGGCGGTACTGGTCACCAGCAAGACCCGCCTCGGCCGGTACGTGTACGCGATCGGAGGGAATGAACGCGCCGCTCGGTTGAGCGGTCTCGACGTGAGTAGAGTGAAGGTAGCCGTCTATGCCTTGGGAGGCGCGCTGGCCGGTATCGGCGGTCTCCTACTGACCGCGCGGCTTGACTCCGCGACGCCCAACGCCGGTATCGGATACGAGCTCGACTCGATCGCCGCGGTTGTCATCGGCGGCACCTCGCTCAACGGCGGCCGCGGAAGCGTGTTGGGGACCGTCATTGGGTGCCTCATCATTGGCGTCCTAAACAATGGTCTCGTCTTGCTGGAAGTATCGCCGTTCTGGCAGCAGGTCATCAAGGGGGTTGTGATCCTCGTCGCGGTCGCGCTCGACCGGATGAGTGGGAAGGAGTAGCCCGGTCCGCGCGAAGACGCGCGACGCTGGAGGACGGGTCCCGCTGCGGCATGCGCACTGCTGGGACGTTGCGGCCGGCGATTCTGATGATCGTTCTGGGGTGTTCGGACATTAATCCCAGACGCTCTTCAAGTGGGGCCGCGGTGGGTCGCTCTATTCGGTGCGACGCAGTGTGGAAGCGCGTCCGAGTCCCATCGCGATATTCGATCGTCAGTCCACCAGCTCTCATCCGTCAATGATCAGAAGGATGCCCGCTCTCGCAGTTCGTACCGTTGCCGCCGCGCCGGGAGCGGCGACGGCCGACATGACTCTCGCCGTTCCGGCCGCGTCGCGGCGCAGAGAGCCCGGCGCGGCGCACCGATGGTGCGGACTGTCTGTTCTGGTCGCCGTGCTCGTGTGCGGGGCTTCCGCCACGAATGCCGCGGAGCGAGTCGAGCGATGGGGGCTCTTCGAAGTGGCGTTGGCAGGTCCAGCCGGTGGGAATCCGTTCCTCGACGTTACGTTGTCGGCCCGGTTCTCCCGAGGCACGGAGTCAATCGAGGTCGCGGGATTCTACGATGGCAACGGCACGTATCGGGTTCGCTTCATGCCCTCGAGTGAGGGCAGCTGGAAGTACGTCACCGCCAGCAACAGCGCTCAACTGAATGGAAGGACCGGATCCTTCCTGGTTGTGGCCGCGGCGCGGCGCAACCACGGCCCGGTGCACGTCGCAAACACATTTCACTTTGCTTACGCTGACGGCCTGCCATTCAAAGAGGTCGGCACGACGGCCTACGTCTGGCATTTGCAGACCGACGCCCTCCAGGAGCAGACCCTGAAGACACTCTGCCGCGTCTCCGTTCAACAAAATGCGGTTCTGCGTGTTTCCAAAGCACTACGACTGGAACAACAACGAGCCGCCGAGCTATCCATTCGAGGGCAAGCCGCGCGAGTGGAACACCGAGCGGTTCAATCCGACCTACTTCCAGCACCTGGAACAACGAGTTCTCGACCTGCAAAAGCTGGGCATCGAAGCCGACGTGATCCTGTTCCACCCCTACGACAAAGGGCAATGGGGCTTCGATCGAATGACCGCTGCTGAAGACGATCGCTATCTGCGTTACGTGGTGGCGCGGTTGGCGGCGCTTCGGAACGTGTGGTGGTCGCTGGCCAACGAATACGACCTGATGGAGAGCAAGACCGAGGATGATTGGGAGCGTATTGGTGAGCTCGTGTCGCGAAGCGATCCGTATCATCACCTGCTCAGCATCCACAACGACCGCCGGCTCTTCAACCACACGCGTCCGTGGATCACGCACGCGAGCATCCAGAACGGCACGGCGGTCGAGACGCTGAATGCGGCTGGGATCTATCGCGACGCCTATCGAAAGCCGACGGTCTACGACGAAGTCCAGTACGAGGGCAACATACCGAAACGGTGGGGAAGTCTCTCCGCCGAGGAGATGGTCTATCGATTCTGGGTCGGTACGGTCGCTGGTACCTATGTTGGCCACGGCGAGACGTACCTCAGTCCAGACGACGTGCTTTGGTGGTCCAAGGGCGGCGTGCTCAAAGGGGAGAGCCCCCGGCGGCTCGCATTCTTGAAGCGCGTTCTCGAGGACAGTCCTCGAGAGGGGATCGAACCGATCGACAGACCGAGGCCCGAGTTCGGTGGCCAGCCATCGGAGTACTACCTCGTCTATCTCGGGAAACAGACGCCCGCCTCCTGGGAGTTCGTCGTGCCAAAGACGGGGCCAAAGAAGGGTGAGCCTCCGCAGGACGGAATGGAGTTCAAGGCCGAGGTCCTGGACACCTGGAACATGACCACCACGCCGGTCGAGGGAGTGTTCACCCTGAAGAGGAAGAGCGACTACCTATTCGCAGACAAGGATGGCCGACGCATTTCGCTCCCGGGCCGGCCCTATATGGCCATTCGACTCAGGCGCATCCGGTCGCACTGATGCAACACAGAGGAAAGGACACCATGAAGAGGCTCACGGCAGTAGTCGCGTGCGTCGCTGGTGTGACCGCCGTTGGATGTGCCGGTGTCAAGAATGATTCAACGCCGGTCGGCAACACCATGGCGGCGGGGGGCCGTTCCGGGGGTGGGACGGGTGGTCGCACGGGAATAACGGTGGACGCGGGATCGACCTATCACGATTGTGTCAACCTCGCATGCCAGCAGACCAAATGCTTGGTGTCGAAATGTCTCGTGCCGGCTTGTGGTGAGGTTCAGCAGAACACCACGCTGAGCGGCACGATCTACGATCCGGCCGGCCGCCTGCCTTTGTACAACGTCGTGGTCTACGTGCCTAACGCACCCCTGGACCCGATCGCGGAAGGTGTGTCGTGCGGTCAATGCGCGGGTTCGACGAGCGGCCATCCCCTGACGGCCGCGCTCACGGACGCGGCAGGCAAGTTCGTTCTCGACAACCCGCCGGTTGGAACGAACATTCCGCTCGTGATCCAGGTCGGGAAGTGGCGCCGCCAGGTGGTCATCCCCGAGGTGCGGCCCTGCCAAGACAACCCAATCACCGATCTCAACCTCACGCGATTGCCGCGCAATCAGTCGGAGGGCCACATGCCGCTGATCGCGGTGAGCACCGGTCACGCGGACGCGCTCGACTGCCTTCTGCGAAAGATTGGCATCGCGGATCAGGAGTTCACAACGGATAGCGGAAGCGGTCGGGTGCACATGTTCGTGGGCGGTTCGGGGAGCGCGGGCCAGGGCTCGAGTCAATTCGTCTCGGGAACGATGTTCCCGAACGCGTCCACTCTTTGGAGCGATCCGGCGAAGCTTCTTAACTACGATATCATGATCCTGACGTGTGAGGGGAGTCAGTATGCCGAGGCCAAGATGCCCTATCTGGCCAACATCAAACGATATGCGGACATGGGCGGGCGAATCTTCGACGGACATCTGCACTTCTATTGGATCTACAAAGGCCTGCCCCCATGGCCGACGACGGCCGCCTGGATCGGTGTCGGTGCTGACCTGGGGAACATCACCGCCAAGATCGACACGACGTTCCCGAAGGGGGCAGCTATGTCCCAGTGGCTCTCGATTGTCGGCGCATCCACCGCTCCAGGGACGATCGATATCGTCATGGCGCAGCACTCTGTGAATGCGGACGCCAAGCCGGTGTCCCAGCGGTGGATTTATTCGGACATGAGCGCGACCCTGCCGACGCCGTCAGTCCAGTATCTGACGTTCAATACGCCGGCCGAAGCGCCTGCGTCGCAGCAATGTGGGCGAGTCGTGTTCACCGACATCCACGTTACGGCGACCGCTACCGGCGTGTCGGACGTGTCACATCCCGAGATTCCGTTCCCGAACGGCTGCACCACGACGACATTGTCACCGCAGGAGAAGGCGCTCGAGTTCATGTTCTTCGACCTGTCGTCCTGCGTTCAAGTCGACACCCAAACACCGCAACCGCCTCCGATCATTCCCTAGCCCTTCTCCTGGATAACCTTCTCGACGACGCGCGGGCAGCCGGTGCCCGCGGACCAAGCGTTCCTTCTGTCCTCCAACCAGCTGCGGAGAAAAAATTCCGATGTTGAATGAAAGCTCGCGCCGATCAGAGATGCGTAGATCTTCGGTGGCGGCGATGTGGTGGATCGTGGCGGCCACGCTGTGTCTCGTTGCCTGCGCCGGCGCAGCGCCCGGGGGTGGATCCGGGGAGGGTGGCGCCAGCGGCGCCGTTGGCTCGGCCGGTGGAGGCTCGGGCGGACTGAAAGGGATCGGTGGCGTGAGCAGCGCCGGACAAGGGGGCATGGGGATCGGAGGGATGAATGGCGCTGGGGGCGCCCCTGTTCTAGATGCCGGCGTGGGTACGGGCGGGAAGGGCGCTGGCGGCAGCGCAGGAAGGGGCGTCGGTGGCGTCTCGGGCGCCGGTGGGATCAGGGGAGCGGGGGGAATGATAGGCGGCACGGGTGGCTCTCCGGTCACAGGAACCGGAGGAGCGGGCGGAGGGCTATCGACCCAAGGAATCACGTGCACTCCCCAGACCTGGGACGCCCAGCCAATCGGGTGGGCGACGGTCTCCGGCGGGACGACGGGCGGCGGCAGCGGTACGCCGGCAGTCGTCACCACGCTGGCCCAGTTCAACTCTGCGGCGCGGGGAACCAACCCCGTCGTCATCCACGTCTCCGGTCGGCTCTCTGGAAACGCGGTCATCGGGTCGAACAAGACCATCTGGGGCCTTTGTGGAGCCGAGATTGACGGAACCATCGACATGACCGGGTCGACGAATGTCATCATGCGCAATCTCAAGGTCGTCGGCCTCAACTGCACTGACAGTCCCTCCGACTGCTCATCGGGCAGTGACGCCATCCACGTCGACAGCTCAGCGAAGCATCTGTGGTTCGACCACGACGATATCTCGGATGGATCCGACGGGACCCTGGACATCACGCACGGGAGCGATCTCATCACGATCTCATGGACCAAGTTCCACTACTCGGGCCGACGCGCAGGCGACCACCAGTTCTGCAATCTCATCGGGCACGCCGACACGAACGGCGCGGAGGACACCGGTCACCTCAACGTGACGTTCAGCCATGTCTGGTGGGCCGACAACATCGACCAGCGTATGCCGCGCGTGCGCTTCGGAAAAGTTCACGTGTTCAACAGCCTGTATACCGCCGTCGGCGACAGCTTTTGTATAGAGGTGGGCGTGAATTGCAACATACGGTACGAAAACAACGTATTCCAAGGTGTGAACACCCCAGTGTTCACGAACAATTCGAACGCCGCGAGCATCATTCAGGCGATCGGTAATCAAGGCTCGGCGCTGAATCTAGGAGGATCGGCCTTTGTTCCGCCCTATCCGTATGTCCTCGATGCCACGTCGTCGGTCGCTGCCACGGTGATGGCTGGCGCCGGGGTCAAGTAGAAATACGCAAATGGGGAAGTCCGATGCGATACCGAGAACCATGGTGCCTTTCAGCGTCAGACGAGCGGTCCTCGTGGGCATTCTGTCTGCAACTGGATGTTGGCGTTCGGCCGGTGTCGATGGGGCAGGCGGCCTTGGGGGGGCCGCGGTGACCGGTCAGGGCGGGCTGGCCATGGACGCCGGCTCCGATGCTTCGCCCGTTGACTGTACCCCCCCTCCGCCTAGCGAGCTCGTCGGTTGGGCAGCCGTCGCGGGTGATGGCGGCGTCGCCACGACCACCGGCGGAGGGAATGTTGCCCCGGTCACCGTGACGACGGTTCCACAGCTTGCGGCCGTGGTGGAACGAAAGGCGCCAGCCGTAATCTACGTGCGTGGCCAAATCCTCGGGACAACCGACACCCCGTTCAATATCGGGTCGAACAAAACAATCATTGGGCTTTGCGGCGCGGAAGTGGTCGGTCACCTCGAGCTGAGTCATTCAGTGAACGTCATCATTCGCAATCTCAAGATCACCGGGCTGAACTGCACTGATAGCCCCACGGATTGCTCGGCGGGGGCTGACGCGGTGACTATTGTCAACAGCGCGAATCACATTTGGCTGGATCACCTGGACATATCGGATGGCTCGGATGGTAACGTGGACATCACCCATGGAAGCGACTTCGTCACGGTGTCGTGGACGAAGTTTCACTACTCCGGGCGGCGAGCGGGCGACCACCAATTCTGCAACCTCATCGGACACGACGACGCGAATGCCGCGGAGGACGTTGGTCACCTGAACGTTACGTTCAGTCACGTCTGGTGGGCCGACAACATCGACCAGCGCATGCCCCGCGTGCGTTTCGGCCAGGTGCACGTCTTCAATAGCCTCTACACCGCGAGCGGGGACAGCGCCTGCATCGAGGCGGGCGTCAGCTGCAACATTCGCTCCGAGAACAACGTCTTCCTGGGCGTGAGGAATACCGTCAATATCACCCACGCCGACATGGCAAGCATCGTCGAGTCGATTGGAAATCAAGGCTCTTCCATCGATCTTGGTGGCCCTTCGTTCGTCCCGCCTTACAGCTACCTCCTGGATCCCACCGAATCGGTCGCCGCGGCTGTCATGGCGGGCGCCGGTCCGCAGTAGCGGTCAGAGTGGAACACGCGCGCTCCCACGCCCGCCGCGTGAGCGGAGTGATCGAGTGAGTCCCTTGCGACATTAGTAGATCCGCAAATGCTGTCCTTTCGCTGGCTCGCGACTGGGGCTCTTCTGATCGGCGCCTGTCACGCCGGCCGCGGGGGCGTGGCCGACGTCGGGAACATCGACGCCTCGGCCCCCGACACCTTCGACGGTGCGATGCGAGACGGACAAGGCGGCGGCTACGATGGCCCTCGCGCGGTGCCGAGCGCCCTGTTCCCCGGTGCGGGCGCACGCGGGATCTGCCCCGATCCGTCGCTCCGCGTCAGCTTCGTCGGCCAGCCCGTACTAGGAAGGACGGGCAAGGTCCAAGTCTGGAACGTCGCGCAACCAGCGGCGCCTGCGGTTGTCGTCGACATGGCCGCGGCCACCGTGACTGAGACGATTGGCGGCAGCACGTTCAACTTGCCCCGTCCGGTCTATGTCGACGGGAATGACGTGGTCGTGCACCTGCCGGCTCGCGCCCTTGGTTACGGCAAGACCTTTTACGTCACGGTCGACGCCGGGGCCATCCTGGATCCCGGAGGCGTCCCGGTAGTCATAACGGACGATGCCACGTGGCGGTTCACCACGGTCGCCGGCGCGCCTGCAGATCTCGCGGCGTTGACTGTCGCCGCCGATGGCTCGGCGCAGTTCTGTTCAGTCCAGGGGGCGATCGACGCCTTGCCTGCCGGCAACATGATCGCGACGACAATCACCATTGGCCAGGCTACTTACCGCGAGGTGGTCTACTTCACCGGCAAGAGCAACGTGACCTTGCACGGCATGGACCGCACCGGGACGGTCATCATGGGAACGAACAACAACAACCTCAACCCGACTTCGAAGGGCCGGGCGCTGGTGGGCGTCGACAACAGCTCGGCCGTAGTCATCGAAAATCTCACGATTCAGAACGTGACACCCCAAGGAGGATCGCAAGCCGAGGCATTGCGTCTCGGTGGATGCGACAAGTGTATCGTGCGAGACGCAAACATCCTCAGCCTACAGGACACGCTCCAGTGGAGCGGGCGAATCTACGCCGCCAACTGCTTGATCGCGGGCAACGTGGACTTCATCTGGGGAACAGGCGTGGCCTATTTCAACAAGTGCGAGCTCAAGACCGTTGGCCGCGCGGGTTACAACGTTCAGTCTCGCAATGCTTCGGCTTCGGCCAACGGGTACGTATTCGTCGACAGCCGGCTGACCTCCGATCCCGGGATAACCGGCGACGTGCTCGCTCGGATCGATGTGAGTACGTTCCCGTTCAGCCATGTTGCGTACATCAACTGCGAGCTCGGCAGCCATATCGCTCCCAGCGGGTGGCTCGTCACTGGCGCCGCCGCGGGACCGCCGGCGACGCTCCGATTCTGGGAGTTCGAGAGCCGTGATCCCGCGGGAAACCTGATCGACGTCAGCCAGCGAATGGCTGGCTCGACGCAGCTCACCGCAGAGGAGGCCTTGATGATGCGAGACCCGAGCGTCGTGCTCGGCGGATGGATACCGCAGTAGACCATCGGTTCATGTCGTGCTGTCCAGGCGAAAGACACGTTTCGCGTTATCACCAAGAAACAGGCGGCGGGATTCCTCGTCCAGACCAAGCTCGTCGAGCTGCGCGAGGCAGTCGGCGGGAGTTACCATCGGATAGTTGCTTCCGAAGAGCACTTTCTTGCGGCCGTGGCCTTTCATGTACTCGCGAAGTGACTGCGGGAAGCGCGTCGCCTTGTATGCGGACGTGTCGATGTATACGTTCGGATACTTGGTGGCCAAGGAAATCATCTCGTCGGTCCATGGGTAGCCGATGTGGCCGCCGACGATGACGAGCTCGGGAAACTCCAGCGCTACCTCGTCGAGGTAGGGGATCGGGCGCCCGGGCTCAGACGGACGCATCGGTCCCGTATGGCCGACCTGAAGGCAGAAGGGTATCTCGAGCTCGACACACTCAGCGTAGAGGGGATAGTAGCGGCGATCGTTGGGCGGAAGGTTCCATAGCCACGGTAGCACGCGCAACGCGCGCATTCCGAGCTGTTTCACTGCCCGTCGCAGCTCCCGGACCGCTTCCATTGGCCGTGCGAGATCGACAGACGCGACGCCGACCAGGACATCGGGAGCGCTACGCACGAACGACGCCACTTGGTCGTTCGTGATGAGGGCCCCCTCGGGGCCATGCCACGCGCAGACGAGCGCTCGGTCTACGCTCGCGGCTTGCAGGGCGCCCAGTGTCAACTCCAATGGGATTTCATCTGGCACTTCGACGACGCCCATCCAGCGTCGAAGCGACTCGAACATCGGATGGCGCATGAAGGTCGTCGTCGGATGCTGAATCCATGCGTCCACGATTCCCACGGGCCAGGATTCTAGCACGGGGTAGCCGTCCGTTCCCCGCTCCAGGCCCCACTATGAAATGCCGGAGCTGCACGAATCGATCAGAAAGATCTGATCATATGGCCTTGATGGAGCATTGAACGGCCGTGAGCTCTGCAAGCAAGTCAGCAGCATGGGCTTTGGTTCTCGTGGTCACGGCGATCAACGCCTGTGCGAAAGTGAAGACGGAGACCGCCGCGCCTGACGCCGGGGCTACCCTTGATGCGAGCGCGCGAGGTGTGGACGCTCGACCAAGCGACGGGCGCGGCGTCGTGCCCCCGTCGGCGGATGGTGGCGCGGGACCCTGTACCAGAGTGAGCTGCACCCCACCCGGGGGCCAATACTGTGGCCTGATCGGAGATGGTTGCAACGGAACGCTCGACTGCGGCGCGTGCCCGACGGGGCAGACCTGCGAAAGCGGCCGATGCGTGCGCGGTGCTGACTGCATGGCGATCTCCTGCCAACCTCCGAACGCCCGCTATTGCGGTAAGGTTGGCGATGGTTGTGGCCGCGAGCTCGATTGCGGCACTTGTCCGGGAAGCCAAATCTGTACATCGGGCGTCTGCAACACGGGCGCTGGGTGCGTCCCATTGACGTGTAGCTCCGCGGGCGTTCGTTACTGCGGCACCGTCGGCGATGGTTGTGGCGGCACACTCGCCTGTGGCGATTGCGGCGCCGGAGCGGCTTGCGGCGGTAGCGTACCCGGCGTCTGCGCCGTGACCAACTGTACGCGGATTCCCTGTATGCCGGCGGGTGGTGGACAATATTGTGGGCGTATCGGCGACGGCTGCGGCGGAGCGCTCGACTGCCCAGCTTGCCCCGGCGGCGCGCCGTGCGGCACCGGAGCGCAGGCGGGCCTGTGTCCCGGTTCAGGGTCCCCGGTCTGCACGGGGATCCAGTGCAACGTCGCGAAGTGCCCGGGTACCGTCGAGACCACAGTGAGCGGCACCATTTACGATCCCGCGGGTGTGACGCCGCTCTATAACGTCGTGGCTTACATTCCAAAC
This sequence comes from uncultured Pseudomonadota bacterium, assembly GCA_963711305.1. Lineage (GTDB taxonomy): Bacteria > Myxococcota_A > Polyangia > Fen-1088 > Fen-1088 > DASRQZ01. Next base: position 1,801,186 of record CAVQDT010000003.1, on the reverse strand, counting down.
GGACCTCTCGACGCGATTCCTACCGGCGCATCTTGCGATCGCTGCAATGTGACGCTGTCGGGACAGCCAATCGCCACCGCGCTCAGCGACGTGAATGGGCACTTCACGCTCGAAGGCGTTCCTACGGGTAGCAATATTCCCCTCGTTATTCAGGTCGGAAAATGGCGCAGGCAGGTGACGATCCCGAGCGTCACCAGTTGCGTCGACAATCCAGTCGCCGCCGCCCTTACCCGCCTTCCTCGCAGCCAGGCCGAGGGCAATATCCCCAAGATTGGTGTGACCACGGGCAGCTCGGATGCCCTCGAATGCCTGTTGAGAAAGGTAGGCGTCGCGGACAGCGAGTTCACCCTCGACAGCGGCAGCGGCCGCATCAATCTCTATGCTGGCGGCGATCCTGCCGTGGCGCCGGGTGGCAACGGGGCGGGCGCAATCCAGTTCAACGCCACACTGGGGGGAGCGGTCTTTCCCAAGGCTACGGCGCTCTGGGCGAGCACTCCGAAGATGCGCGGCTACGACATCCTTCTCTTCTCGTGCGAGGGCGGTCAGTTTGGCGACGTCAAACAGCCGTACCTGGGCAACGTCAAGGCATACGCTGATGCAGGCGGGCGACTCTTCGTCGACCATTTGACCTACTACTTTCTGCGGAAAGGTCCCGTGCCGTGGCCCACCACGGCCGCCTATCTCGACCCGAATGTCGACCCTCCCAACCCCTACGTGTCGACGATCAATACGTCGTTCCCCAAGGGGGCTGCGCTGGCCGATTGGATGCTGAACCGCGGCGCATCCACCACCCGGGGCCAGGTCCTGGTCTACGAGCCGCAGCACTCGGCGACGGCGGTTCTAGGTGCGACCCAGAGCTGGATCTCAATCGAAAAGAACCTCAACGATCCGGTTCAGCCGCAGCGTCCCGGAATCCAGTTCATGACCTTCAACACGCCCGTCGAGGCGACGGCCGCCGCGCAATGTGGGCGGGTCGTCTTCACCGATATCCATCTCAATGCAGCGCCTGCGGCTCCCGGCGACAAGACCGACATATCCGATCCCACGTTGTTGTTCCCGGACGGTTGCCGGGGAAAGATGCTCTCGGCCCAGGAGAAAGCGCTGGAGTTCCTGTTCTTCGATCTCTCCGCGTGCGTCCAGCCCGACAGCCAACCACCGACGGTGCCACCGCCGCCCGGCGCGCCGAGCTCGCCACCGCCCGCGGTAACACCGCCACCGCCACCGCCGCCCGCCCCGCCACCGCCGCCACCGCCGATCATTCCTTAGGTTGTGCGCGCCGAAACGTCTGCTGATGCGAGGAGTCGATACCATGTCGCGCCGTTCGAAACTAGGAACAGTTGCCCTTGGGCTTTGGGGCCTTGCCGCCCTCGTGGGCATAGATGGTTGCGCGCGGGTGAACACGACCGGTCCGACCTCCTTGGACGCGGGCTCACGAGGAGGCGATGCACGCAGCCCGGTCGACGCGCACGGTGTGTCGCCCCCGCCCGTCGACAGCGGCGCGGGAGGTTGCGCCAAGGTGAGCTGTAACCCGACGGGTGGCCAGTACTGCGGCGTGATCGGTGACGGCTGCAATGGTTCGATCGACTGTGGCGTGTGCTCGGCAGGTCAAACCTGCGAAGGGGGCCGTTGCGTCCGGGGCGCGGATTGCACGGCCCTGTCGTGTCAGCCTCCGAATGGCAGGTATTGCGGCACTGTCGGCGACGGTTGCGGCCGCGGGCTCGACTGTGGTGCCTGTCCGGCGGGGCAGGGCTGTACCTCCGGCGTCTGCACGCTCGCGGGGTGCGTGCCGCTGACCTGCAGCTCGGGGAGTGTCCGGTACTGCGGCATGGTCGGCGACGGGTGTGGTGGCACGCTCGCGTGCGGCAGCTGTCCCACTGGATCCACCTGCGGCGCCAGCGTACCGGGCGTCTGTGCCACAACGAACTGCACGCCAATCAGCTGCACGCCGACGGGCGGCGGGCAATATTGTGGACGCATTGGCAATGGCTGTGGTGGCGGGCAAGATTGCCCAGCTTGTCCGGGGGGTATGCCCTGCGGAACCGGCTCGCTCGCGGGCATCTGCCCGGGTGTGCCCACGACCGGCGGCTGCAGCGGGCTCGCCTGCGCGATCGACAAGTGCACGGGGCGACCCAAGACCACCATCAAAGGAACCGTCTACGATCCAGGAGGGAAGCTGCCTCTCTACAACGTGATGGTCTACGTCCCGAATGCCCCGCTCGCTGATTTTGTAGAGGGCGTGTCCTGCCAGACCTGCGATACGGCGGCGTCAGGCCAACCGATCGCTACCGCGCTCAGCGACGCGGCAGGAAACTTTACGCTGCAGGATGTCCCGGTCGGGAAGAACATTCCCGTCGTCATTCAAACCGGAAAATGGCGTCGGCAGGTCGTGCTGCCAATGGTGACGGCATGCCAGGACAATCTGTTCCCGGGAGCCGATACCTTCCGCCTGCCGAAGAATCAGAGTGAGGGTCATCTCCCCAAGATCGCGATGACCCGCGGCCACGCCGACAGCCTGGAATGTGTCCTGCGAAGGATGGGCATCTCCGATTCGGAGTTCACCAATCCAGATGGTCCCGGTCGCGTGAACATCTTCTTTGAGACCGGAAACGACCCTATCGCTCCAACCAACACCGGCTACGACTCGGGAGTGGCATTCCCCCCGGTTTCGACGTTGTTCGACCCGGCTGTCATCCGGAAGTACGACATGATGGTCATATCGTGCCATGGCGAGAGCGCGCGATCCCGCGCGCAGCCGACGACTGAAAAGCAGATCGTCAAGGACTTCGTCGACCAGGGCGGTCGTGTCTTCGGATCGCACTTCTCATTCAGCTACTTCCGCGGCGTGCCGGGAACGAACGATGCGAAGCTATTCCAACCGACTCCGTTTCCGCTAGTCGCGATGTGGGACGGGAGTCCCGACGCGCCGTACACGATCGACACGACATTTCCAAAGGGCGTAGCGTTCGCAGACTGGTTGGTCACCGTGGGTGCCTCTCAGGTCCGTGGCCAGATCGCCATGACCGGCGTCGAGTCGCCGGCCTTGTCATTGACGCCGGGCGTGGGGCAGCGATGGATCAACACGGCCGGAGGAATCCCCTACTTCAGCGTGCCCACTCCTGTCGAAAAGGCATCAATGCCCGCCCAGCAATGTGGACGGTTCGTTCATACCGGGATTCATGTTGCCAGCGGGGGGAACAGTGGTCCGTTCCCGTCGAAGTGCGGGACGGATCCCTTGTCGCCGCAGGAGAAGGCGTGGGAGTTCCTGATCTTCGAGCTGTCGGCCTGCGCCTTACCCGATAAGCAACAACCCACGGCCCCCATTGTCCCGCCACCGGGAGCTCCGAGCTCGCCACCGCCAGCTGTGGCGCCCCCGCCAGCTCCGCCGCCACCACCGCCGCCGCCACCGCCGCCGATCATCCCCTGAGGTCGTCTCGGGGGAGCGCCACCTCCAGCGGATGACTTCCGCGGCGCTAGCCGCGCCGGCCGAGGTCCCGCAGCGGCACGACGTTGGTCGAGGCGCGAATCGGGACACGCTCGACAATATGGAGGCCGTAACCCTCTAAGCCAACCACCCGCCGCGGGTGGTTGGTGAGCAGACGAATCGTACGGACCCCCAAATCGGCGAGCACCTGCGCGCCGAGCCCGAAATCCCGCAGCCGCGTCTCGGCGGGGAGGGCCGCTTCCTCATCCGCCGCAAGCCCAAAGCCCGCGGCTAAACTGAGATCGGCCTCGCGGGAAAACGTAAAGAAGGACGCCTTTCCCCACTTCCTCAATCATCCGCAATGGGACAGCGCAAGGATGATTGTCGGGTTGGTCCATGACGCCAAAGACATCGCGCGCGACGTTGGCGGTTTGCACACGAACCAGGAGCGGCTCGTCGGGATGGACATCGCCGAGCACCAGCGCAAGGTACTCCGTGTTTTCAACATCGGTGTGATAGACGAAGGCGCGGAACTCGCTGGAAAGGCCGCCGAAGCGCGGCCGAATCAGGGATTCGCCCAACCGCTTCACGAGGATCTCTCTCGATAAGCGGTACTCGATCAGATCGGCGATGCTCAGGATCTCGAGGCCATGCGTGATGGCGAATTCCTTGAGGTCGGGCATGCGGGCCATCTCTCCATCGTCCCGCATGATCTCGCAGATCAGGCTCGCCGGCTCGCGGCCCGCGAGGCTCGCGAGATCGACGGCTCCTTCGGTGTGACCCGAACGCACCAATACACCCCCGCGCCTAGCTCGCAGGGGGAAGATATGCCCCGGCATCACAAGGTCTTCCGGGCTCGCATCGCGTGCCACCGCCGCGCGAACCGTTTCTGCACGCTCACGCGCCGAGATCCCCGTCGTCGTTCCGCGTCGGGCATCGATACTGACCGTGAACGCGGTGTGCCGAGGCGACCGGTTGTCCGCCGCCATCATCGGCAGGCCGAGCCGGGCAACCCGCTCTTCGGTCAATGACAGACAGATCAGCCCGCGCCCGAACCGGGCCATGAAGTTGACGTCATCCGGCGTCACCAAATCGGCCGCCATGACCAAGTCGCCTTCATTCTCCCGATCCTCGTCATCGACGAGAACCACCATGCGACCTCTCCGAATCGCCTCGATGGCGCGCGTGACCGCGACGCCACCGGCACCACTGCGAATCGAATCACTCAAATCGGCCATGTCCTCAGCACCTTCAGCGAGAGCCCGGCTCAAACGACCAGGCCCAAACGCCTGCCGTTGAGGAGCGGCACTATAGCATTCAGTGTTGATTCGCAGACCACACCGACGTTGTCGGGCGGGCAACAATGTCGACCTCCAAGGCGATCCTTTGGCCGCAAACAGGTATGCGTTGTTACGTGTTATGGCGGGCATGATAGATGCTCTCTTTGCGAGTCGAACGAACGCCCCCCACCTGACGCGCAGAGGAAAGCAGGAGTGATGAAGTGCCAGGCCCTGAATCGATTTGCAGCCTCTCGGAGAATGACGATGGCCGTCATGGGCGCTGGTCTGCTCCCGATCGCTTGCGCTGCGCCGTCAGGCGATGGCGCACAGAGCCAAGATAGCGTTGCCGAGGGTCTGCTCGTATCCGCGAACGGACTCCCGAGCATCAACGGCCTCAATTCGCTGAACGGGTTGAACTCGCTCAACGGGTTGAACTCGCTCAACGGCCTGAGCTCGACCGTTGGGCTCATGACCACCGCAGCGGGACGTACCACCGTTTCGTACCTGGTGCGCTGCGCACTACCGGCTGGGCACAGCATCACGAAGTTGGATCAGAATGGCGTCGCCTATACCTTCAATGGAGCGTTGGGTCTCGCGCCCAACTGGGAGACCGGCGCGACGACGCAGAACGACCGCTACTGGATCTCCTCCTGCATGCTGGCCCACATCAACACCACCGGTCAGCACATCGCGATTTACCTCGACGGGCAGGCCCCGGTCGGCTGGGGCCGCGACCCCAGCTACCCCGTTCAAGAAGGCAGCTTCGTGGGTGACATCTTCGCGTCGCCCCCGATCGCTCGCTATTGCGGTGGACGCGGGTACGGCAGCAATATCGTCGCCGGCCGCATCGGGGCGAACCAAGTCGGCGCGCCATATTCGGTTCTCACGAATCCCTCCACCGGCAGCACCCGCTGCGACAACACCTGCGTCATGGACCCGAGTGGCGATGGATACTCGAGCTGTGCAGGAGTAGCCGGCAACCCGATTACGGTCTGGCGCCAATTTATCTCTGCCCCGGCGCTCTCGTTTGAGAGCAGCTTGGGCGGATTCAGCAATGCAGGATCCACGCAACCCAGCACCCTCGGATTGTCGTCGGCGGAACATCTCTCCGGCACGCACTCGATGCTGCTCACCGTAAGCGCCAATGGATTTGGAAATGCGTACGTGCAGCTGTCGAACCCCGGGAGCCTGGTCAAGCCAGGCAAGAACATGACGTTCTTCATAAAGATCCCGACTGGCCAAAACTGGGACTACGTCCAACCCTACGCTCAAGATGGCCCCGCCAAGAACTACCGGTGGAGCGCCCAAGGATACCTTCGTAACCAGGTCCTCCCCGGCGAATGGAACAGCGTCGTGGTGGCGATCCCTGCCGACTTCGCGATCACTGGTTCCAAGATCGGCGTTCAAATCCATATGACCGGATCTGGCACCACCAAGCTCTACGTGGACAGCCTCTTCTTCGACAACTAAAGGCTCTGTGAAGCGACGCCAGAGCGCCCTGGGCGTTGGCCACGTCGCAAACCACCCAGGCGGCGCCTGTGTCAACGTGCCGATACGATCTTCTTCGACAGTTGCTATGGATTCGGGCCATTCTCGACCAGGATGATCCGGTGTCCGGCCTGCGGAATCCGCCTGCACGAGCTCGCGAGGAACTGTCCCCGACACGGTGAGGTGCCGAGCACACTCATGTCGCCCGGCATGGGGGCCGCCATCGCCGGCGGAGTCCCCTCACCGGCGATTCCCGGGTACCGAGTCAAGGGCCTCCTCGGCCGCGGAGGATTCAGCACGGTGTTCGAGGCCGAGCGGTCGCACGACAGCATCAGCGCCGCGATCAAGGTCGCACGAACCGATCAACCGCTCGCCAGCGCCGCCCTGTGCCGTGAGGAAAAGGCTCTTGTGGCGATCGGACCGCCCGCGGTCCCTCAGCTGTGGGGCAGGGGCGAACTCGACGATGGTTCTAGCTACCTCATCCTTGAATATGTTCGAGCACCGACCTTGGCGGAACGAATGGCGGTGGCTCTCGGTCCCTTGCCGGCGGATCTGCTTTCCATCCTGGTACCCGCCATTGTCCGGGTGAGCGCGATCTGTCACGAAGCGGGGTACGTGCACTGCGACCTCAAGCCGGAGAATATCTTCGTCGGCCCTTTCGGGTCCAACCAGACCCCCGGAGTCCGCCTGTTCGACTTTGGTCTAGCGCGCTCCATCGGGGCTCGCCCTCAGGACTCCGAGCTCGAGGAGCTGGTCGGGGACGAGCGCGTCGCTGGAACACCAGAGTACATGGCGCCCGAGCAATATGATTGCCCGGAGTCGGTCGATGCACGGACTGATGTCTATGCCTTGGGCGTGATCCTCTACGAGATGCTTTGTGGCGCACCGCCCTTCTGGGGCAGCGCCGCCGACGTGCAGCAGGCTCACCGGGGACGACGTCCGCCACCGCTCTCGCTCCGGATCAAGATTGCATCGGAGCTCGAGGAGGTAATTCTCCGCTGCCTCGCCAAGGATCCGGAGCGCCGGTTTCAGAGTGCCATGGATCTGCATCGGGCGCTGGAGACCGCGATGCGAACGGCTGGCCCGAACGACATGCCGGCGGGCACGGGTGCCATCGGTGTCCAGCGCGGACCCGCGTGGAGCGCCACCCGCGTTTCCAACGCCAACCATGCGGGCCCCGAGGCTCGCGAGCGGTCGTCCGTCGCGCTGGTATTCTTCGAGGTCGAGGGGACCACGGACAGCGTCCGGGTCGAGCTGGCATCACTCGGCTCACAGCTTGCCCATGCTGCGGGCAATCAGCACGCACTCGTGTTCGGTCGCGAATTCGGTGACAACCCGACGCGAGCCGCCGTGCATGCCGCGCAGCGGCTCATTCACCGAGGATTCTGCCGCTGTGCGTTCGTCGACCTGTCGACAGTGGTGATCCAATCGCGGCCCGATGGCGGCCGACGTTATCAGGGCGCCGTCTTCAGGCAGCAGAATCAGTACCCGAGTCTCGAGGATCCGCCCGGAGTACTTGTCTCGCGTGCAGTGGCCGAGGTGCTCCCGGGGGTGGATGTTGAGCCGATCCCAGGCGACCGGCCTCGGTTTCTGCTTCGAGGTCGCGACGAAGGCGTGGACTTCACTCATGTACGGGCGCAGGCGAATCCGCTGATCGGACGCGACGGCGTCCTCCAGGAATTGCTCGACGTCGCACGATGGGCCACGACTGTGGCAGAGCCAACTCTCAGCACGGTGATCGGCGATCCGGGCTACGGCAAGAGCCACCTCGCAGCGGTGCTGACTCAGCAGCTGCAATCGATCATTCCAAGGGTCGAAGTGATGGTCGTGCGCCCCAGAGAGGCGTTTGGACAGATCGGCGACCTGACCACCCAGGAGATCCTCGGTCGTCTGTTGGGGCGGCCTGCGACGCCGCCCTCCGATCTTGGCCGCGGCTTGCTCGCCGAAAACCTCGGCGCCACGACAGCAAGGGAGGTGTGGGCGGGCGTCGCTGTGGCGATGGGGTGGGCCGCGCCGGAGCACCCCGACATATGCGGTTTCGCGGCTGCACCAGGGGCCTTGAGGTCTGCCACTGCGCGCGCGATCGGCGAGCTCCTGCGCGCGCGCAGTCGGCGTACGCCCTTAGCCGTGGTCATCGATGATGCCCATCTCGTCGACGACACGGCCCTGGACGCCCTGGAATTTGCCGCTCTGCAAGAGGCATCGTGTCCGTTATGGATTTGCGTGGCGGCACGCCCGGCATTTGGTCTCAGACGCGGCGGGTGGGGGCGCCGCGCTGCACGCCGGCAGGAGATTCGGCTGCCCTCTCTGAGTGCGGTGAGTGCCTTGGAGCTCGTGCAGCGTTTGTTGTTGCCGGTGACCGATGTGCCGTCGACGGTCCTGGCCAAATTGGCCGCTCGAACGGAGGGCGTGCCCCTCCTGATCGTAGAGTTGGTCCGCGGACTCAAGCGTGATGGCCTTCTACGAAAGTCGGAGAAGACCGATTCGTGGTTCGTGGCCACCGAGGCGCTGGAGAATCTCCCCGCCTTGCCGCTCGTTGAGTGGCTCGCCAGCTCGGAGACCGCCTCGCTACCTCCTGAGCTCATGGCGCACGCGCGCCTCGTCTCCGTGCTCGGGTCCGATCTCAGTGCCGAGGAGCTCGAGGGGGTCATGCGCGTCCTCGAGCGCGAAGGGTCTCTGGACAGTCCTCTCGATGCCGGCGTCGGCCTCGAACGGCTAGTCTCGTCGGGTTTGATGATCAGGGTCCGTGGAAGACGCGTTGCTTTCCGCAATTCATTGCTGCGCGAGACGATATATCGCGCGGTGCCACCGACGCGGCGTGCGCAGATCCACCGTGCCGCCTACGGTTACTACTTCGCCGCGGCGTCCATGGCCGAGGACGACCGGCTGCCACGCATGGCGCTGCACGCGTCTCGAGCGGCGCTGGCGAACAAGCGGCCTCGATCTACCTCGAGCTCGCACGACGCGCACAGTCCCGACACGCCTATCTAGATGCCGAGCTTCTCTATGCCGGCGCGGTCGATAATTTGCCCACGGTCGCAGACGCTCGTCATGTCGAGGCCTTTCGAGGACGCGGCCTGATGCGATTTCGACTCGGTCGTCTCGAAGATGGGCTCAAGGACCTGAGTGGGGCACGCAGACGCGCGTGCGCAGCCGGTGACCGAGTGAGAGAAGTGGAGCTCCTGCTCGATGAGAGCATGGTCCTCGATTGGTTGAATGACTTCGGGCAGTCCGCAATCCTGACGGCAGAAGCAGTGGGCACCTATGGGAGGGACGTTGCGCCGAGCCAACGTTCGCCCCTATTGGATGCGCGGATAGGTTTCGCCGAGGGACGAACGCTGCACCGTCAAGACAGGGAGGCGGATGCAGCGATCTTCTTTGCCGACAGCGTGCGATTGGCGGAGGGCGTCGGACCTGATGGATACGAGACCATGACGCAAGCACGGAATCTGCTTGCTTGGGCGTACGCGATGACTGGACGTTACGACGAATCGGACCGTACATTCGACCGCAATATCGCCGTGTGCGAATCGACGGGCGACATGTTCAACTTGACCGTCGCTTTGCAGAACCGGGGCATTCTGTCCATGTTGCTCAAGCGACTCGATCGCATGCTCGCCGACTATCGCCGGATGATCTCCATCGCACGTGAAAACGGCTTCGGGTTGGCTGAGATCGTGGCGCAGAAGGACATCGGCGAGGTGCACCTCATGGCAGGTGATCTCGTCGCGGCGGAGCGGGAGGCTCGCCAGGCCATTGATGTCAGCCGCCGTACCCTCGGTGAGCGTTCGCGAGCGACCATGTCGGCCGAGCTGTTCTTGGCTCGCGTGCTGCTGTTCCAGGGGCGCCCGGAAGCCGCGCGGGAACTCTCTGACGGCATTCGGATGCGGCAGCAGCAGGCACGCGCCGATGGGCTTACCGAGAGCGACTTTGGGCCGGCGGAGGGTTTGATGCACCGAATGGTCGACATTGCCTGCGCTGCCGGGGCCTCACGTGGTGGCTCCATGGGCGACGGTTCCTGGACAGCGCTACTCTCGGAAGCGCGGGCCATGACCCAACAACCCCAGGACACGGTCGAGATGCTGGAAGTCTGGGGTTTGACTGCACTCCGAGTCGGCGCCGTCGAGGAAGCGACCCAAAAGCTCGCTGAAGCTATCGATCTTGCGGGCAGGAGCGCAGAAGCCGTCGTTCCACGGGTACGAGCCCACTTAGCTCTGGCCGAGGCGCAGCTACACCAGCGCTAGTCGACGACGAAAGCGTCGCCACGTCGCCGCTCCCGCGTCAATCTCCCACCGGCTGCCGGGACAATAACGCGATCTCGTCCGGGCTCAGGGCGCGACTCCAGATGGCGAAGTCGTCGATGACGCCGGTTAGGAAGCGATTCATCATGTTCCAGGTCCCCATGTAGAGCGTAGAGTCGCCCGGCAGAATTGGTGCAGGGAGGCTGGTCCGATCGGAGGGGACCCCATCGCGGTAGAGCGTAAACTGCTTGGCTTGACCGTCGAACACGGCGGTGATGTGGACCCACCGATCCATCTCGATGCAATCGCACGTCACGACGATGTAGTCGCTGGAGTTCGGACCTACCCAGTAGGCAGCGTCGTAGCGCTGGAATCCGGGGCGATTGTCGAGGTGGAGCTGCCATCCACCGGCGAAGACGTTCTCGGTGCTCAGGATCGTCGCACCATCGGTCTGGTCCACTGCAAGCTGTGCCGCGGAGGTTTTCGCCCAGACCGAGACCGTCCAGCTCGCCGTCGCTTGGGGGAAGTTCTTGACGGCCACGAACTCGTCGGTGGTGAGCTCGAGCGCGCCTGCAAAGCGGCCGGCCGGGGTCCAGGTCCCACCCGTCAGCTCGCCGACATGACCGTTCCCGGAGCTGTCGCCTACGACGCTGCCGCTCCCCTCGTCGAAGGTCCAGTGCGCCACCAGATCGGTGGTCAGGCTGCGAGGGTCGATTGAAACGGCGTCAAGCGGCACACCGCCGCACGACGCGAGCGCCGCCACAATCCCGAACAGCAGACGTCGCAAGCCACCAGGCGCGGCGCATCCATCCAGCCCGAAAGCTTTCATAGCCGCACAAGCAGCGTGAAGGCGACCGTCACGGCGGGGAATCCTACCGTGGCGGCGTTCGTGTCGACGAAGCGCACGTAGGGATGGGGCAGGGCCAGGAACGCGTGCGCTTCGAGGGCCAGCGCCACGTCAGCCCCGAGCTCGGTCAAGACACCCAGGCCACCGTCGACAACCCCAGCCCAGGCCGAGCCCCGTTTGCCCTGGTATGGCCAGATGCCATCGCCGTCGCTGTCCACGTGCAACAGACCTCCTCCGATGGCGGCGATCGGTCGCAACCGGGCGCCGCTCCGAAACAGGCCGCCCAGCTCGAACAATCCCAGCGCCTGTCCGACGGTGGCGGACCCTTGTAGGGTCTCCACGCGCGGACGGCTACCAAGGCCCGCCAAGCTCAGCCGCGCGAACAGCGGTCCAATGAGGCTGATGCGTAGACGCGCCAGCGGTAGGGCGGCCGGCCCCAGCCCTCCAGGGTTCGTGACGAACAGAATGCCAGTCTCGACGGTTGCGGAGTGAGGGCGTTTCCGCGACGCCGGATCCACTCGCGTCGGCGTTGAGATGGACGGCACGGCGGCCGGCCCGGGCGCGGGGGAAGACGGACGATCGGATTCGACCAGCAGCCTGAGCGCGCTGGCCCGCAAGGTCTCGATGGCTCTGATCGCGAACACCTCGGGGACGTGCTCGGCATCGTTCACCGAAGCCAGGATTCGCAGGACATCGGCGTGCCCGCCGATGCGGTCGAGGATCCATAGCTCGGAGGGTCGCGCGTCGCGATCCCCTAGTACTGCGAACGTGGCCACCGCGTCGGGTTGGCGACCCATCTCATTTGCGACCGACAGCGGATCGGTCATGGGACCGGGATCGACCGAGACGACCTCGAAGCCACCCGCGGCCAACTCCTGGCGGATACGGGTCATGCAGCGGCGGAGTCCGGGCGCCGCCGCTGCGGGCTCGAGAAGAACGACGCGCGCCGGGTTCGCCTGTACTGGCATCGGCAGCAGCGCCAGGCTGCATAGGGCCCCGATTGCGGCGCCCACCCTCACGAGAAGGTGCCGGCGCGTCCTCGGCATTCGTCTCATTGTCGGCCGACGATCGCCTCGGCCGCGCGTGCATAGGTCCCGACTGGAAACCTGCGGAGATAGTCGGCCGCGACCGCCGCCGCCGCGGAACGGCGGTGAGCTCGTTCGAGCACCATCATCTTGCGCCCGAGGGCCTCGGACGCGTAGGCGCCGTTTGGTGCCTCATCGAGGTAGCGATCGTACCAGGAGACTGCGCGAGTCAGGTCGCCGGGTGACTCGTCGGCGAGCCGGCCGAGGAGGAACGACGCCTCCGCCGCTCGGGCCGAGCGCGGGAACCTTCGCCGCTGCGCCAGCAGCGCCTGGCGGGCGAGGGTGTGGTTCCGCTGGTAGCGAGCGGCGTCGGCGAGCGCGGCCAGCTCTTCGCTGTCGCTGCCTTCGAGGACGCTTCCGATGCCCCGGCGCTCAGCGTCCCCGATGATGTCGGCGGCGTGGCCCTCCGATAGCTCTGCCGCCCAGTTGTGCGCACGTCGCGATCGGCCCGCGGCGCTTGGCCGTGGATCGCCTGGCCCGGCCGCGACCGCTGGCGGTGGCGGAGCGAGGGTGGGGCGCTGCGGTTCCGGCTGTGGTCGCGGCGATGAGTGATCCGCCTCCGCCGTGGCGGCCGCCCCGGTGATCACTTCGTGATCCTGCAAGCGCACCGACAGCGCTTCTCCCGCCCGGAGCACGATCTCGTCGCCCGAAAGAGGTCCACTCACCGAGACGACGCCGCTCTCCATCTGGAGGTCGAAGCGCGACTCGCGCGCGGTCCAGGCTACCGAGAAGGCTGTCCCGTGAACGTGAATCAGGAAGGGTCCCGCCTCGAACAGCCAATTCGCTCCGGGCAGATGCATCACCTGCACGTGCGCCTTCCCGTCATCCAAGGCGATACGGCCGCCGTGACGGCCAAGCTCGACCACCCGTCCGCGCGCGTCCGCTGCCATCTGAACGTGCGTTCCGTCGGAGAACGTCAGCTCGGCATCCTTGGTGGCCCACGTCGTCAGGGGAACGCTCGCGGCGCTACGGGGAGGGCCGCCGTTCACCGAATAGGTGATCGGCTCCTCTGATCGACCCGCGAAGTGCGCGCGGGCCCAGAAGGCGCCACCTCCCGCGACTAGCGCGCAGCCGGCGGCGGCCAAGATGAGCATTCTCGCTCGGGCGCGGGGACGCCCGCGGCCGAGGCGGGCTTCGACGGCGGCGTAGGAGCTCGCCGCCGACAGGGAAGAGCGGTCGCCGTCGCCCACGCGGGTGACGATGAACTCGCCGATCGTCCGGGCGACGTGATCGGACTGATTCGCCCGCGGATGTTCACCCTTCACTTGGATTCCTCGGTTCCCCGGTCGATAAAGAACCTGCGCATATCGCTATCGCTCTCCACCTCGGCGGTCACGATGGCCGTCGCGCGGCTCACCAGCCGTTTCGCGGTGCTCATTGAGACATTCATTCTGGCAGCCACCTCCTCCATCGTCATTCCCTCCATGTAGCGGAGCGAGAACACCGCGCGCTCGCGCGCACCGAGTCTCTCGAGGATTTGGTAACAGCGCCTGAGCGCATGCCGTGCTTCAGCTTCCTCGTCAGCGTGGCGCTCGCCGTCCGCCTGCTCGGGCAACTCCCCGCTGTCGGTCAAGTGCACCCGGCGCCGCACCCACCGTCGGCGGAGCTCCCATTTAAGCACACGGACGGCCACCGACAGCGCGAACTCGCGCAGCGCCGCTGGCTCCCGGATCGCCGCCGCGCGCGAGAAGATCCGCAGGAAGACCTCCTGGGTCAGATCCTCGATCTCCTGCGCGGAAGGGCCGAGCGCGCGCGCCAGGAAGTGGTAAACGCTGCCCGAGTGACGATCCCAGATCGCGCGCGCTGCTTCTGACTGACCGCCTTGCAGCGCAGCGACCAGGTCCGCGTCTGAGCGCGGGCTCTCCTCCTCGGCGGGGGGCACGAGCTTCAATGGCCACCTGGATCGGTCCCGCGCCGACATCAGGGCGCTCGGCCAGTTTCGAGGGTGCTGTCCGGACATGATGTCGTCGTCATCGTCGAGCCGCTGCCTCCCAGTGCGTCACGGTCGCGTGCCGGGAAGGTATGGCACCCCATATAGAGTTCCGGCAGCTCGGAAAAATGGGTCACGCCTCCCTATCGTCCCACCGCCGCAGCACGCGGTGAACCGTTTTCGGAACGAAGCGGAACTTACATCTTCACCATACGCCCTCATTCCCGTCGCCTCCGCGGCCGCCGTCGAAGCATCGCCGGCACCGGGTGGGGCGTTTTCGCCGGACCCCAACGGCTCGGAGGCCCGCATCATGAAGAGCTCCCATCCATTCCCCAGCGCAGTTCTTGCGATGGCTGCTTCGAGTCTACTGGCGAGTTGCGTCGGCCAGGTCGGTACGGCCGGCGGCAATGCTACGCCGAACGGCGGCGGAGGGATCTCGGGTACCGCGGGGATCCCGGGCACCGCGGGGATCTCGGGCACCGCCGGTTCGGGCGGCGGCTCGGTCGGACCCGGTGGTGCGGCCGGAATGGGCGCGCCGCCGGATCCGCTAGCAGCTGGTGTGAGGCCTGTGCTTCTTCTCAGCGCACGGGAGTACCTGAACACGGTGCGGGATCTACTGGCAGACACCACTTTGCAAGAAGAAGCGCTGCCGCCGGGAGACGAGGATCTGCAGGCGACGCCGTCATTCGCGTTCAAGGAGCCCCACGATGTCGCGGTCCAAGACGCGACGCTGCTGCAGGGCGCGGCCGAAACGCTGGCCCGCAATGCGGTGCCGCACTTGAAGACCCTGTTGCCGTGCGCGACTCCGCCTGCCGCTGGCGCGGCCGAAACGACCTGTCTCAACAGCTTCATGACGACCTTCATGCCGAAGATGTACCGGCGGCCGCTGACGCCAACCGAGACCACGCACTTGACGGCGCTTTACACGATCGGACGCAGTACGCTCGCGCTCGGCTTCAACGATGCCATCGGTCTGCTGATCGAAGCAGCTCTGCAGTCGCCCCAGTTCCTCTATCACTGGGAGGTCGACCCGGGAACCGCCGTTGGCCCGGCTGGGGCAGTCGTTAAGCTGGGCAACTACGAGCTTGCCAACCGGTTGTCGTATTTTCTTTGGGGGACAATGCCGGACTCGGCGCTGTTTGCCGCCGCCGCGGGCGGTCAGCTGAACGATCCAGCAACGGTGGAGTCGCAGACGCGTCGCATGTTGCAGGACCCCAAGGCCAGCGCGACCTACCTGAACTTTTTTACTGACTTCCTCGACCTCGACACCCTCTCGGACACACCGAAGGATCCGGTCACGTATCCGATGTTCAACGACACTCTGACTGCGGCGATGGCCAGCGAGGTTCAGACCTTGGTCACGGGGATCATGAGCAGCACCGGCCGTTTCGCCGATCTGATGACCGGAACGAATTCGTACGCGAATCAAGCCCTCGCGACGTTCTACGGAATTCCCGGTGTGACGGGCACGGCGCTGAAGCCCGTGATGCTGAATCCGGCCCAGCGCGCTGGAATTCTCACCTCCGGCGCCTTTCTGGCATTGTCCGGAGATACGGCCGAATCCAACCCGCCCCGCCGGGGTAAGGCCGTCTACACCAAGTTCCTTTGTGGGGTGATGCCACCTCCCCCGAACGGCGTACCGAAACCCGCGGACGCTTCCACCGGGGGAACCATGCGCCAGCGCATGGAGGTGCACGACTTGAACCCGTGCGCCGGCGCCTGCCACCACATCATCGAGCCGCTCGGCTTTGCTTTCGAGGAGTACGGCGGCATAGGCGAGTTCCGTACCATCGACAACAACGCGCCCGTGAATTCCAGCGGGACCATCGTGCTTGACGGTCAGACCTATCCGTATAGCAACGCGCCCGAGTTGGTGAAGCTCATGGCTGCCAGTCCGACCGTACAGAGCTGCTTCGCGACCCAGTGGCTTCGGTACGCCTTCGGGCGCGCAGAGACACCAGGCGACCAGGCGTCTTTGAACGCGGCGACTGGCGCGTTGGCATCGACCGGCGACGTGCGTGAGCTGATCGTTGCCCTGGCAAAGTCGCGGACCTTCACCAATCGAACCACCACCGCCATGGAGATGGTGCTGAAATGATATCCATTCCAAGACCCCACCGATATTCGCGTCGATCTCTGTTGAAGGGCCTGGGCCTCGGCATGGGGGTGCTTCCCCTTTTGAACAGCGAGCGGGTGATCGCCCAGTCCGCCGGTGTCCCCAAGCGGCTGATCACGATGGTCTGGGGCAGCGGGATCGTTCCTTCTTCGTACTATGCGCCGGCGGGCCCGCTCGGGACACTGCCACCGACGCTGGCGCCTCTCGAGCTGTGGAAGTCCAAGGTCCTCCAGATCCGAGGCAAGAGCATGGGCGGCGTCGACGCAAAGGTCATGGCGGACGCCAACGCCCGATACAATGGACACCTCTCCTATCCGTCACTGCTGACGGGAACCGCGCTCGGAACATCGCCCTCGATCGACACGTTGTACGCGAATCAACTGGCCACGGCCGGCTTTCCCAAAGCTCAGCTGAACGTGTCGTGTATTCCGGGTTCGACGTCAACGTCGTGGCGAGCGGGCAAGGTGAAGAATACCTCGGAGAACGATCCATACCGCCTATTCACCACGCTGTTTTCGGGTGCGAGCGTTACGCCTACGCAGGCGAATACCCTGCTGTTGCGTCGAAAGAGCGTTTTGGATCACGTCACGCCCGAGTTGACGGCCTTCCAGTCCCGGATCGGCGCGGATGATCGTGCAAAGGTACAGGCGCACCTCGATTCGGTCCGACAGATTGAAACGCAATTGACTGCCGGGGCCACCCCTCCGCCCGGGGCGACGTGTGTTCCCCCCCCCAATACGCCGGCCGGCATCAATCTGACCGCTCCGCTCGCCCTGCCGGACCATCTCAGGTTGATGCTGGATCTCGTTGCGACCGCTGTGAAGTGCGACAAGGCGAGAGCGATCACGATGGACATCCTCGACAACGGGGGAGCGAATAACCAGACGTTCCCCTGGATCAACGTGGCCAGCCCCGGCTTCCACACGATCGCCCACAACGGCGCGGCGTCGTTCACGCAGAAGACCGCGATCGACACCTGGTTTTACTCTCAGGTTGCGTACCTGGCCGGGCAGCTCGGCACCAATCCGGAGGGCGCGGTCACCACACTGGACAACACGGTCATTCTGGTTCTGAACGACATGAGCGAGGGTGATTTCCACGACGTCCTCAACCTGCCGATCGTCATGGTCGGGAGTGGTGGCGGCTTCTTCAAGACCGGGGTCTGTATCCAACCGCCGTCCAACATCCCGCACAACCAGTTGCTCACGAGCGTGTGTCACGCCATGGGCCTTCAGGTTGCCAGCGTCGGGGATACATACACTGGAGACGCAGATGCGCTGCTCAAGGCGTGACGCCTGCGTGCTGGCCCTGCTGGGCAACCTGGGGCTCTCGTGTGCTGGGGGGCTCCCGAGCACCGGCGGCACCGGTGGAACTACGCCGACAGGGAGCGGCGGCTCCAGCTCACCGAACGGCGGGGCAGGTGGCGCGGCCAGCGGCATCGGAGGGAACGGCGCCGGCGGGAGCGGTATCGGCGGGAGCGGCGCCGGCGGGAGCGGTATCGGCGGCGCCGCGCAACTCGACGGTGGGTCTCGGGATGCGCCCGCTGACAGGGGGGCCGGTGCCGGCGGGAGAGGCGGGTCGGACGCCGGCGGATCGGCGGGAACGACCGGGGCGGCGGGCGCCGGCGGCGTTTCGCTGTGCACGCCGGGACGCTATGCCATCTGCGAGAGCTTCGAGGGCGCGGCTGTTGGGACTAACGTTGTGCCCGCTGGTTGGACCAGGAGTGGTGGCGTTGACGTCATCGCGGATCTGGCCAACGTCTATAGAGGCAGTCACGCGCTCAGGCTCAACCCGGTTCTCAACGGAGCGCGGCGGATCAACATGACAGGTGCGGCCGTGACCGGGCTCGGGGGCGCCTTCTGGGGTCGGATCTTCTACAAGGTGCAGACACCCGCCCCGGTTTCCTGCGACACGTGCTGCGGTAACGTATTGCACACCACGTTGGTCGGAATGGACGGTGTCGGCCCGACCGGAGGAGCAGGCGAGTACCGATTCGTGGACACAGTCGAGAATCTGCAGGGGATGCACCAGTTCCTGTGGAACATCCAATACAACAGCGGCACGGAGGTCGGCAGAGGAAGCGCTTACAACTACAAATACGACGGCAACTGGCATTGTGCCGAGTGGCACATCGACAACACGACGTCGACCTTTCAGTTCTTCCTGGACAACAACCCGATTACGCTGAGCGGTACCGCAGGCGATTTCCCGACGTCTTACAGCGCGATTCACGTCGGTCTCAACAACTATCAAATGGCCTGCGCGCCGTACATAACGGCGTTCGTCGACGAAATCGCCGTCGACAAGAACCGCATTGGCTGCGGCAATTGAGCGTCCTTGGGTCTTGGACGCGACCCGAACGAGTTGGCAAAGGAGGCCGAGCGGCTGCTGAGCGTCGGGCGCGTCGCGGAAGCTGAGTGTACTGCTTACGCGCTGCTCGCCGCTGTGCCGGATCACCCGACGGGCCTCATGATTCTGGGCGTCGTGTGCATGGCGGCGAGCCGCTGGACGGAGGCCGAGCTCCTCTTGCAGCGGGGTTGCGCAACCCACCCGCACATCGTCGGGTTCCATGGTGCGCTCGGACAGCTGCGCCTGCGGCTAAATCAACCGGCGGCGGCCGTCGAGCCGCTCGAGAACTGCGTGCTCCTCGATCCGGCCACCCGAGATCATCGCGCGAGGCTGCTGGCTGTCTATCAAACCCTCGCGTTCGTCACGTTCAGCGACGCATCGAAGCAGGCGATGCTCGCCTGTCTAGCCGACGACACCTTGACGCACAGCCTGATGCACAAAGCCTGGCTGAGCCTCCTGCGCATCGATCCGGAAGCGACCGATATCCTCGCCCTCTTCGACGAAGCCAGCGACCACCCCACGTTTCGCGCGCGGCTGACGTCGACGCCGTCCCTGCTCCAGGCGATCCAGGGCCATCGGCTGTTGCAGCGTGGGCTTGAAAGGTTCCTGGCCGCCGACGTGGCGATCGAGCGTGGTCTCACCTTCGTGAGGCGGTGGCTCTTCGAGCATCGGCGCGATCTGGACGGCCTCTTGCCGCTGGTGTGCGCCCTGGCCCGCTACTGCTTCCTGTCCGAGTACGTGTTCAACACCGAGGAAGACTACGCGGAGCTGCGGACCGATACGCCAACGCCGGTCGGGGTGGCGCTCTACGCCTGCTACGAGCCGCTCTGGATGCACGAACGGGCCACGGAGTTGTCGCGACTCAGCGCGGAGCCATGCTACCGCGAGCTGATGCGGATCGTTGTCGAGGAACCGCTGGAAGAGAAGTCTCTCAGCTCGGCGATACCATCCTTGTCCCCCATCGAGGACGAGGTGTCGCGGGCGGTCCAATCGCAATATGAAGAGAACCCCTATCCGCGGTGGACCACCGTCGGGAGCGGCGCGACATCGGTCGCAGCGGAGCGAGGTCGCGGCAAACAGATCTTGGTCGCCGGATGCGGGACCGGGAGCGACGCGGCCGACACGGCGCTCACCTTCCCGGCGGCGACCGTGGACGCGATCGACTTGAGCCGCGCCAGCTTGGCGTACGGCGCGCGTAAAGCACGAGAGATGGGGATCGGCAATCTATCCTTCGCTCAGGCCGATATCCTGGACGTCGGCTGCCTGAAGAAGAGATACGACTTCATCATGGCGGCGGGGGTCCTGCATCACATGCGTGATCCGCTGGCGGGCCTGCGTGCGCTGCTGGGTGTGCTTCGTCCAGGCGGGATCTTGCGGGTCATGCTTTACAGCCGGATTGCGCGAACGGCCGTCGTCGAAGCCCGTACCTGGATCCAGGCCGGGGCATTCGCGCCGACGCTGCAAGGGATCCGGGACTTTCGGGGAGCGGTGATAGCACGCCCCGTCGACGATCGTGTGAGGGTGTGGCTGACGCGATCGTATGATTTCTATTCTCTCTCGCAGTGTCGCGACCTGGTGTTCCACGTCCAGGAGCACACGTTCACGCTGCTCGAGATCTCGGACATCGCGCGCGCGTTTGATCTGTCGGTGGTCCACCTGGACGTCCCGAGCCCGATCCACCTGGCGGCCTATCGCGATCGTTTCCCCGGCGATCCCGAGGCCACCAGTCTCGCCAACTGGCACCGATTGGAAGAGATCACGCCTTCGATATTCGTGGGAATGTACAGCCTCTGGCTGTGTCGCGCGGCAGACGAGGCCCTCGTTGACGTCAGCTGGCTCCGAGGCGCCAGCGACGCGTCGGGCGCGGCGTGAACCAAGGCAGATGGTCGGGTGCGGGGACGTTCGCCGTGGCGCTGCTCGTCCTTGGTTGTCGATCGCCCGCCCAGGTTTCGGGGGCTGACGGTGGCGACGCGAACCAGACGCTTCCGTGGACGCTCCAGCCCCGCGTAGGTGCGGGGGCCGGCCACACCTGTGCAGCCTTGGCGAGCGGCCTCGTCAGCTGCTGGGGGACGAACAAGGATAACGAGCTCGGTGATGGAAGCGACACCGATCGGTCTCGGCCCGGCCCAGTGCTCAGCATTCCAAGCGCGTCGGCGGTCGCGGCGGGCAGCTACCACACCTGTGCCGTCGCTGCGGACGACACCGTGTACTGCTGGGGGTGGAACGTCAGCGGACAGGTGGGCGATGGCACGACCATGAATCGCGCGACCGCCTTTCAGGTCCCGGGCGTCGCTTCGGCAAAGGCCATCGCGGCCGGGGACGCTCACAGCTGCGCTCTAGTCCAGGACGGCTCGGTACGATGCTGGGGTCAGAACGATCTCGGGCAGCTGGGGGACGGCTCTCAGATCGAGCGCGATCATCCCGTCAACGTCTACTCGTTGCCCGCGGCCACCGACATCGCGGCGTCCGGGAATCATACCTGCGCGCTGATCATAGATGGAACGGTCCAGTGCTGGGGTGGCAACTTGCGTGGCGAGCTGGGTGACGGGACGACGCTCTCGCACTCCTTCCCTGAACCGGTGGTAGGAGTTGCAAACGCCATCGCTGTTGCCGCCGGCTTCAATCACACCTGCGCTTTGCTCGCAGACGGCCGGGTCTTCTGTTGGGGCGCGAGCAGCTACGGACAGTTGGGGAATGGGACCACCACCGATAGCCCGCTGCCGGTCGCTGTCCAAGGTTTGCCAATCGCCAAGTCCATCGGCCTGGGGTATCAGCACACGTGCGCGGCGCTGGCGGACGGCTCGGTTGACTGTTGGGGATGGAACGACGGAGGGGAGCTGGGGGATGGAACTCTGGTCAGCCGATCCCTGCCCGCGCCCGTGCCCGGAATTGAAGGCGTAGCGACGATCGCCGGGGGCGGGTTCCACACCTGTGCCCTGACCGCTGCCGGTGTTCTCTACTGCTGGGGGGCCAATGAGTCCGGACAGCTCGGAGCCGGTACGGTCACGCCGAGCGAACCCGCTCCGATCGCGATTGCTTCGTGGTAGGCGACTCACCCAGAGCTTCAACCAGGCAGGCGCCGCAACGTCAGTGCGTACACCATCATCGTGACGTCCTCGTGCATCTGCCACAGCCAGGGTTCGACCAGGCGCGGGCGCTCGCCCAGGAGGGAGGTTTCGCCAGCCAACACCTGGCGCACGAACGTGATGCCGGTGCCCGACAGCACGTTGTTGGTCTGGTCGAGGTGCGCGAGGAGCGTTGCCGGCGCCTGCTCACCCCAGAGCTCTCTCAGTGGGTACGTGTCCGAGGAGACCGTGTCGGTGACGAAGACCACGCTGCCTCCCGGTCGTGTGAGTGCCAACAGGGCGCGCAAATGAGCGGCCGCGAGCGCGTTCCCGATGTGGGCGAGCTGGGGATGGGAGCTCAACGCGACGGAACAGCTGTGCATGATCTGGCTCAACAGGCAGGCCGACAGGACAGTATCGAATCGTTCAGGCAGCGCCGCCACCACTCGGTCCACGGCGCTTTGGGAAAGTGCGCTCAACTGGGCGGGCGAGATAGTCTTGCCGCGGAACCGTGGCAATTCGGCCAAGGCACCGCTCACGTCGATCGGCGCACGCAGCACTAGCTTCGCTGCGACCCCGGCGGCTTGCCGAAATCGGGCGCCTCGAACGGCATCTTGATCCAGATCAACCAGATGGATCGAATCGAAAGCAGCGGCCACCCGCTCCAGGTCGAGGTCATTGCAATTGCCCGCTCCGAGCACGGCCAGTGTCCCTCCGCCGTGATCTACGACGAGGTCACTTTGCCGTCGACGGTGGTCGGCGAACCGGTCCCAACCGTCGGCGGTTACGCGATTGTTGTCGCGATGATGCTTCAACAGGGCGGGCGGAGGTGAAGCAGCCAAGCATGAGACAGTCTGTCAGGCCGAGACGGTTCGCGCAATCGTTGTAAGAGTCCCGTGCGGGCGCGATCATCGAGCTCGAATGCGGCGCCTCTTACGTATTCGCAACGTGCCTGGCGTGATTCCCAATCGTTGGCGAAATACGGCGCCCATGTATTCCTGGTGACGAAATCCAGCTCGCTCTGCGATTTCAATCAACGGCAGGTCGGTCTCTTGCAACAATTGGCGTGCACGGCTCAGCCGTACCCGAATGATCTCGTCATGGATGCTTCGGCCGAGCAGGTCGCGGAACAGGCGCTGCAGTACGCTGCGGGAGATGGGCACGGTCCGCACGACGTCGTCCACTTCGATATCCTCGCAAGCATGCTCGCGGATGAAGCGAAGCGACTGCGCGACAGTGGGGTCATCGACCGCCAGGGAGCTCGTCGACACGCGGGCGTGCACACCTTTGGGAGGCAGCAGGATCGGGGCCTTCGGCAGTGGGCGCTGACGCATCAGAGCATCGAGCAGCCGCGCCGCCTCGTACCCGACCTGACGGTGATTGGGCCACACGCTTGAAAGGGCCGGATCGCTCACCTCGCACAGCGGCTCATCGTTGTCGACTCCCACCACACCCAAGTCGTCTGGCACGATAATGCCATTGCTGCGGCACGCTTCGAGGGCGTGCGGGCCGAGCTGGTCGGACGCAATCATCAACCCGCTCGGCTTGGGTAGGCCGATCAACCATGCCGCCAGCTCAGGTCCACTGTCTTCCCAACTCTCCTGCCGAGCTGTCTGACGGGACACGAAATGGGTCTCGCAAGAAAATCCCGCGTCGCGTACGCGTCGAGCAAAGGAATCGGCTCGGCGGTCGGACCAGTTCTCGCCGCGAATCCCGAGGAAAGCAAAGCGGCGATAGCCCTGATCCAGGAGATGTTCGGCGCCCACGTGTCCGATGGCCTGATCGTCGACATGAACGATGGGAAAGGGCAACCCATCCACGACGCCCAGAACGTCGATGGTGGGGACGCCAACCAGCGCGATGGCGCGCGCCACTCGCTGGCTTTGCACCCGGGCGATGATTCCGTCACCGTGCCAGCCCCTCAGCCACCGCGGGACCGACTGCTGCAGAGAGCGCGGCTCGTGAGCAACCGACCAAGGCCCTTCCTCGCGCAGATAACCAGCGATACCGCGCAGGATCTCCCGCCCCGGAGCGAGCGAGGTCTCGATGATCAAGGCGACCCGCTTGCGACCAGGCGTGGGAACGACGCGAGAGGGCGGGCGGCGCACGACCGCGTGGGCGCAAGCGACTTCGGCGGCCTCAATCGTCATGTTGCCGGCTTTCTACAAGGATTGCGGTGATCCCCTAAGCTGGGCGCGTCATCGAATGAGCGCAATGGCTCGCATTTGCGTGGCTTGGCAGCGAACGATCCGACGAGGATTCATTGTCTCCCCCGCGGACGGCGCCGTCTCACCAGCAACAAGGTCAGTAAGGGCGCGAGCATCAACGCAGCGGTTGGCGCGCCGCCCCCGGTGCTGCACGAGCAGCCCCCGTTCGACGTGCGGCCGCCAGCGGTTCCCGGCGTGCCGCCCGTTCCCGGCGCGTTGGTCCCGCCCGTTCCGGTGCTGGAGGAGCCGCCCGTGCCAGAGGCTCCGCCCGTGCCGCCGGACCGTCCGCCGGTTCCGGTCGTGCCGCCCGTGGCATTAACCCCACCCGCCCCGCCGGTGCTGGCCACGTCTGTGCCGCCGTCGGTTCCACCGCTGCCGGTCCCCGAGATCCCACCGCCGCCGTCCGTGCCGCCGTCGGCGGCCGCGAGCGCGTCGCAGGAAGCCTGGTCACCGTTGTCGCAATCGAACTGCGCGCCATTGAACGGGACAACGAGAATTTTGCTCCCGCCTTGATTGACTCCGGCCGCGTTCTTGTCAGTGTCCGTGACGGCAAAGGTGAAGTGGGTGGGGTGGCCGTTCTCGATAAACACGCTTACGCGCTCCATATTGTGCCACGTGTTGACGGTGCCGTCCGTGTACCGGAGCCATTTGGAGTAGGAGTTTGAGGGCGATTGAGTTCCCTGGTATGCGGGGCCTGTGTTTATCCAATTGGTCACGCCGTCCTTGGACATGATGTGATAGGCCCTTTGTACGTTCCAGTAATTGTAGACGATGTGAAAATAGCCTCCGCTATACCAAATGCACTCGTCTTCGGCGTTGCCATTGTCGTTGTTTTCCAAGTTCGGAAGAACGCTGTCGGTCTCGACCTTGTAGCTTCCGAGGACTTGATCGCTGTCCATGACGCAGCCGCTGCGGGACGTGGCCCAGTATCGACTGTTGGGGCCTACGGTGAAGGTAAAGTTCGAGGAGAGATTGCCGCACCCGCCGTGCCCATTGGCGTTGGTCTGGGTCAGTCCCAGGAGAGTCCACGGCCCATTGGGAGAGCTGGACCCGAACATCTGGCCAGCCACAATCTCACCCACGGAAACGACATATGGGCTGCCGCCGGTGGGAGCAACGAGCGCGGTCACGTTGTGGCCCAAATTGTTTCCCTCTTGGTTCCTCGTATAAATGTTGCCTTGGGCGACGTACGGCCCCATGACGTCATCGCTGATGGCCTCCATGGGGATCGATTGCGTCCAACCCGTCGACCCTCCGGCTGGGGGGCCGAAGCCATTGCTGTGGAGCCAGCGGCTAGCGTACAGATGGTATTTCCCGTCGTTTCCGTGCAGGATCTTTCCGTCCCAGTAGAAGTTGGTTTCCTGCTGAGGACCCACCCCGCGATTGGCCCCGTTGTCTTCGAGCCCATTCGCCGGATCCCGCGGGCCGACGGCCGAGGCCCCCCACACGGTCGTGGACAACGTCCCCACGACCGGCATCGGTTTGAAGTAGGTGATGAGCGGCTGTGGAGCTGCCGCTAAAGGGGATGCAACAAGCATGACAGCGGCAGTTACGAACGGTCCTTTGGCGATGTGCTTCATTAGGCCTCGGTGCTTTAGGGCGTGTCGGAACCTGCGAATGAGGATGAACAGTGATCTGGACCGATGTGTCCCCGAACGGGAGGCTCGGGCCTCCGGTGTGGAGGCCCGTCCCCGCTCGCCCAGAGCCCGGGATCATCGTTCCTACGGCACGACCACTGCGACCAGCCGCAAGAGGGTCCCAGTACTTAGTTCCGCCACGTCGACAAATCGGTTCACCGTGCCGTGAAGCGTCGCCTGGCCGTTCGACGGCGAGCACATCGGCGGCGCGTAAGGCACGGAAATCGTCGCCCATATTCGTGCCGGCCGCCGTGCCGGGGCCAGGCTCGGAAATGAGGGAACCATGTGACTGGCGCGGGAGGCCAAGCGTCGGCAGACAATTCGAGGAATGAGGGAATGAGCGGGTCGCCCGTGGATCTCGGGCTGTTCGACGGCTGGCACAGCCGGTCGCTGATGCAGAGTCACAATATCAGGTGTTTCGGAATGTCATTCCCGATGAAGCCGTTGGAACCTGCTGACGTTTCCGCGGATCGGAGCTGACCAACTCAAACCGTTGCTGTGCCTCCGCATGCCGGCGTCCTGCCGCACCGCCATCGACTCGCCACGTGCGTCGGCGCAGCCGGCTACCCTCATGCGGCGCCGGCGGGTGGCACGCCGGGAAAATCATCCTCGTCCGTGTCTTCGTAGTCCCAGATCAGCCGTTGTGGATCTCGATGACGGACATCGCGTCCACGCGGAAGACGGCGCGCTCACCGTCGACGTCGTCGAAAGACACGAACGGATCGCCGAAAGGGGCGCTCTCGAGGTCCGTCAGAAGCTCGGTCAGCTGTCCTTGGAACGCGCCGGGTTCGGCACCGTCCGGTTCATCGGGATCGGCGTCGAACGTGAGCCAGTCTCGCTCGCCGGCGAGCAGGACCTGGATCGCATCAGGTTCCTCGGAAGGAGGGGAGACAGGATCGAACAGAGCGTGCGCGTGGGCGAGCTGCGACAGGTTGAACGCTACGCTGACGACGTCGCTGTCGAACGCGAAGAAGATTGGATTGTCTTTCCGGACTCGGTCGAGCCCGCCCCAGAACCGGTCGAGATCTGCCGAGGGGAGGGTCCAGGTACGAAGCGCGCCCCCTCGGAAGTGCGCTTTGAGCGTCCAGAGCGCAGGGTGGGGGTCGACACCGGCATCTGCCATTTCCTTTCGGAAGGCACTGTCGTTCCAGGCTAGGTCGGACAGCCGCCGCTCGTCGTCCTCGACTCCTCGAGCGCGAAGTACGGCGAACGCCTTCTCGAATAGTCTCTCAGGTGGCTTGTTCAGGGCGGCGGCGACCCTGACCGCCTCGCCCAGCCGCGCTACGCGGTTCACCTCCATGCGCTTCAAGGCGGCGATCGGCGTCTTCGCGGCCACCGAGAGCTGGCGCAGCGTTAGCCCCGCCCTCTCTCTTGCGGCCTTCACCGCGTTCAGGGGATCGTCGCTCATCGGTCCGGTAATGTCTCGCTTAGACCAGTGGGTCGCAACCCGTCCGACACGGACGGGACGGGCACGACGTCGGGCCCGCTGTCGCGCTGCGCACTCCAGTCGTGTGATCTCGGCGTCTGCGGCACCAATCTCGTGGCTGCGGCCATCGTGCATGGCCGTCTCAACCTCATCGATAAATTCCTCCGCGTGTTTCCAGTAGCCCGCGTCCCGTCCCCATTTACAGAACTCGCGAACTGCCCCACTTTCATTCTCGATACCGTTCGAGCCCAGAGGCAGTAGCGCCTTTATCACTTGGATCGGCCGGTCAGCGAGTAAGTCATTGATCAGCGGGCCACCAAGTGCCCGACTGAACCCCGCCCCTAAGATCCACACGTGTCTTTCCTTGTCGAAGCCCATGCCCGGCATTCCAACCTGGGCCGCGAGGTATCAGCGACGGGCTACCTGTACTCGGCGACTACCAGGGCTCCTTGGTCTTGACGATCTTCCCCGACTTCCAAAACGCCCTAACCCCATCGTCGGCCACCAAGAGAACGATATCGAACGTACAACCGGCCGCGTCGATAGGTACCGCGACAGCGTGCACGCCCTCGGAGACCTCAGCGCGCCACGGGACAGCCCAAGCGGGGAGGTTGGCGGCAGGGAGTTCATCGACAACAGGCTCAGGGTTGTCCTGCAGAGCCGCTCCAAGCACGTCATCAGTGACCAGGCAGCGAACGGCCGCCGGCATTTTTTGAGGCTCGGCCACCTCCTGTCGCTTCGGGCAGTGCCCCTCTTTCCCCGTGTCGCGTAGCTCGAAGGGGTAACGCGAGAGACTTGCGAGCGCAGTCACGTCACCGCGTCGAAGGGCATCGATCCAAGCGGTCGCCGCCTTGATGGTCCCGGGGCCTTTCGTAGCCGAGGCATCGCCAGCGGTGGCGCCACCAGTAGCGGAGCCGTCCTTTACCGCTGGCTGCGAAATCCTCGTGGCAACCGGATGCACCTCACTGGGGATGGGCGGCGCTGCACCAGTGCCTCGACATCCAATCGCGAACGCCAGCAGGACGACGGAGACGAGGCCGCTACGCCTAAGCAGAGAGGGCTCCATCAGGGAAGACGCCAGTGCCAGGGTTCATACGGGAAGGGCAGCGGGCCAACCAGCTTAGTACCCGCCGCCGCAGAGATGAGCTTCTTCTCCCAGCCATCGTGCTTCCACACGGTCGGTATCTGCGCGGTTTGAGTGTCGGCCACGAGCTTTCCAGCGCGAATCACGACAAAGTCGACGGCGCGAAGCTGACCGTGGTCGGAGGTTCCTGGGGCCGCAGAAGAAGGCTCAGGGTTCACCGAGGCGAAGCGAAGAGTGTGGGTGAACGCTACGACGCTCGCGCCGTTTGGGGGCATTGGATAGTCAGCCTGGGGTTCGATCAGCCTTTGCTGAGCTGCGATCTGCCCGGGGTCAGCCCTTCCGACCCGAACATGCCCGCGCGCTGTCGCGAGCATCTCCAGGCGGCCGGTGTCGACCTGGGGGCGTACACGACCGCCGACGTCGCCGCCGACGTCGTCGATCTCGCGAGCGTCCTCAAATACCCGCAGATCAACTTGATCGGCAACTCCTACGGAACCAAGGTCGCCCTCGCCATCGTTCGAGACCACCCCGCCCTGATTCGTAGTGTCGTCCTGGATTCGTCCGTGCCGCCCGAGGTCCGCACCTTTGAAAGCGTCCCCGCGACCGTCGACAGAGCGTTCCAGGCGTTGTTCGCCGCTTGCGCCGCCGACACCGGCTGTGCCCAGCGGTACCCGCACCTGGATCAACAGCTCGACACCGCGTTGCGCGGCGTGGAGCAACTTCCTCCGGAGCTCGTGCTGCGGGCCCCGTCAGGGCAGGTAACGAAGCTGTCGCTGACCCGACCGCTCTTCCTGGGCATGCTCGTCAGCGCTTTCGCGCCGCCCTTGCTGCCGGCGCTGCCCGCTTTGATCGCCGACGCTGCCCAGCGCAATTTCGACGCACTGACCCTGCTCGTCGAGCGAACGCAGCAGCGGCGTCCGGGCGGGAATGGCTTCGGCGTGTCTCAGGCGGTCCAGTGCAGCGAAGAGATCCCGTTCAGCACGGCTGAGAGCTCCCGCCGGGTTCGTTCAGCGCACCCACGCTTCGCCGATCTCAGCACGTTCGACCGGCAGGCCGCCCTGTGCGCGCAATGGCCCAGGGCGGTGCGGTCGCCGTCGATCAGGGAACCAGTGTCGACGACCGTCCCGGTGCTGTTCTTGAGCGGTGAGTTCGACCCCATCGTCTCTCCCAGCTGGGTCGAGGCCGCTCGCCGCACGATCCCGAACTCCGTACACCTGGTCTTTCCGAACGCGGGTCACGGCGCGCTCCACGTCTCGTGCGGTTGGCGCGTCGCCGCTACCTTCATCTCGGCGCCCGCCGAGTTGCCCGTGGACGAGTGCTTCCAGAAGCAGGCCGTGCCTCACTTTGAAGCGAGCGCTTTCGAAGTGGTGGAGCGCGCCATCGCGCAGGCGCGCTTCGGAGGGAAGCCGACTGACTGACTCCGCGCTCGCGCAATCGATTTCCTGGCGGTCAATCTCGAGGCGGAACCTCTGGCCCACCGGATTCTTGCGCGGGTGGGCAGATGACCCGCGGCGACTCCGGTCGCGAATGCTGCATCTTTGAATGCCTGCGATTACCGGCCCAAACACCCGTGACGTTTGGATGATCCGCCGACCGCAGCTCCTTTCGGTAAACGGCTCCCTGGCTCTAAGTACTTGTCAATACGTGGGATTCAGACTACTCATTGAATTGAGGTGCTAGCGGTTAACAGCCATGGGGGTTCGAGTCCCCCTCCTCGCACAGCGGAATGATAACGGTTTTTGCGTCCGGTTGAACGGCTTCGCGTTCAACCGCTCTTGTGTGGTCGCGATTGGTGCGTCTTCGTCCCGAATCAACGTTCGGCGGATTCCGTAAAATCGCGCGGTTGCGTGCCCTTGCGGCAGACGCCTAGAAATCGCGCTAGCGGATAGGCGATTGTGGTCTGGCCACCGGTCGCCAGGGACCGGCATGGCCGCGGCTCGCGAGACTGGTGGCGGAGTGAAGACGGCACGAACGGGCGCGGCCGTTCTGGTAGTTCCGGGCGCGCGATGAACGTCATCGAGCAACTTCGGCCGAGGTCGTCGGTAACTGGATCCCTGAAGAGTTCGCCTAGAAGGCCCGCGAGGACCTCGCGGCGGGGTGCGTGGCCAAGCCGCGTTTTCGCCAGGACACTGTCGAAGCGTTCGTCGGCAACGGGGCGGGCGATCCCGTGAGGATCCGGCGCTTGTGGGCGGGTGGACCAGCGGTCGCGTGCGAGTGTGGCGTTCGCGGTGACGATCCGCGCCGTCATGCTGCTGCGCCAAGCTCGCCTTGATGTCCGCCGCAGTCGGAGACACCGATGCCGACGAGATCGATCGCTCGTCATTGGCGACGCGGATCGCGACCATCTTCGGGCAGGCCGCCGCGGCGACGGGGGCGCCGCCCGCGGCGGCGACGGGCGAGCCTGCCACCGCGCCCGATCTGGTCGCCGTGCTGCGCGAGAAGCTGGGCGCCGATCTCCAACGTGTCTCCGGCTTCCGACGGGCGGCTCGCCGCTGTCACTCGCACGGCCATGGACGGCTCGCTCCCGAGCATCGAGGGAGCCGTCGTGCTCCCTGCGGCTGCCGTGCGCACGATGGCAGCGCTCGGTCCGCTTTCCCCCTTCACCGATGCGGAGGTCATCTTCGAGGCGCAAGCGATTGCCGAAACGGTAGAGGATCCGGCGCTCGGCGCCTGCCGAACCCTCCAACAGGCCGGCGAGCGCAAGCTCGTGGCGGCGCGGGTCCTGGTCGGCGCGAGCCTTTCCGGCGAAGCGCTGGGGGCTCGCCCGCGACGCTCTGGCGCTCGGTTGCCGGGCGCTCAGCGACCGCGGAGATCCCGGCGACGACCTGGCGCGGCTCGTCGCGGCCCTCGATGGCGAGCTCCCTGAGGTTAATCACGCGGGTGATCTGCTCTCGCGCATGAGGGAACGTCTCGCGCCGGGGTTGGCGCGGCCGGTTTGAACGATCCCCAGAAGCTGGACCTCGCGACAGGGGACCAAGATCCCCTCAGTTAGCCTGGCCTTTCGAAATGCAGCAACGCTTGAACTTCTTTCCGCTGCCGCAGGGACATGGCCTATTGCGCCCGAGATCTCGGGAAGTAGAAGGGGCACCTGCGTACATATCAGCCGGCGATCGTCCCTGCTGTTCACTTCGTGGCGTCTGGTTCCACAGGTCCATGAGCACCGGGAGGAAACGTTCGACGGCACCCTTGGTCGGGGGCGGGCCAGAAATGGTCGCCATCACCACCTGCAGCACCGATGTCGGATGGTCGCTGGTGCTGATCAGCTCGCATACGTGATCAGCCGACAAAGGACAGCCAAGCAGTGTCAGGGTGCGCGCCAGTATCACCTTGAGGTCAGTCGCCTTCGGTTTCCGTGGCGGCTTCCGACTGATGCCGGCGGCTTTGGCAACGACGTCAACGTGAGCCGGAACGCTGGGCCCGTTGGCCCACGGAGTGTGTTCCCATTCGTAGATCAGGAAGTCGTCCGTCGTGCAAACCATGCAAAAGGATTGAATCGCATCACCCCTTTGCTTTAGCACCATCATGAATCCGGGACAGGCGCGGCCGCCGGGACGGCAACGGCATGGGAGCAACGTTTCGCGAGATTCTCCGACGCGCAGGGCGCCGCCGTATTCGATGTATTGCGCGACGCGAATCATTCGGGTTCTGAGTCGAGGTTCTTCGGGGAACGAGCCGTCCTCGTTGAGCCAGTGATGGGGATTGACGACTTTCATGCGGGCAACGATCCGGTCTGTGAGATCGCCACCCCAACGTTGACGGCGCTGGAATGGGCGGGGCGGCCCTCGCGCATCGATGTCCCGGCGGCGGAGATGGAGCGTGTGGCGGCGCTGGTTGAGACGCCGAAGCGGCCCGGGGCCAAGCTGCGCCAGGCTGCGAAAAGGCACCGCGGCGGTTGATCGGTGGCGGTCTACGACACCAGACCGGTCGAACCAGAAGATGCGCGCTCGGGATTTCGCTCGGGTGTTCGGGCGCTCGACGACTAATTTTCGCGGCATGCGAACGAGAACGAGGCGTCCGGCGTCGGCCGCACGTACGCTCTGCGGCGAGCGTGTCTTGGCGGTCGACGAGCGCGCGCGTGGTCAAAGACTTGGTGAGCGGTTGCTGCTCGACGCCCTTCGGCGCGTTGTCGACGTCGCCGATCATATTGGGTGCGTCGGCGTGATTGTCGACGCCAAGGACGAACGGGCGCTCGGCTTCTACGAGCGATACGACTTCGTGGCCGTCCAGGATGAAGGCTGGCCACGACGTCTGTTTATGCCCCTCGCGACCGCCCGCGCCGCCCTTGTGGAACCAGACACCACACCTTGACGCTCTGACGACGGGCTGCATCGGCGGCGGCTTTCCCGCGTTTCAAGACGCGCTCCGAAAGAGTCTGGCGGGCGGAATAGGGCTGATCAGACTTTCCTCTTGATTCGTCTTGGGCTGTTCGGCTAGCTTCCGGCCCGGCGCGGATCCAACGCCAAAGCCCCGACAGCTCACCCAGCGGAGCCTCGGCGGGGACAAAGGGGGGAACACTCCCGGATCATCTCGGAGACCTCGTCCGTCGTGTTGCTGCCGCTGCTGGGGGTGGAGTAGCGCGACCAGACTGGAGGATTCCGATGCCCAAGGAAAAGGATTTGAAGAACCTCGTGCGCGCCCGCATGGGAAAAACCGGCGAGGGCTACAGTATCGCGCGGTTGCACGTGAACGGTGCAGCGAACGGCAGCAGGACGGGCAGGCCCCTCGGCTTTGCCGTGGCAGCGGGTAAGGATCCGCTGGGAGCACCTGCAACGCCGGTGATCTACCAGATAAAGATCACGATCGCGGATATCGAGCCGGCGATCTGGCGTCGGTTGCAAGTACCCAGCGACACGACACTCGCCGAGCTCCACGAAATCATTCAGGCGGCGTTCGGTTGGTGGAATTACCACCTCCACCAGTACGTCGTCGATCGCCAGCACTTTGGTGTTCCCGACCCAGAGTACGCCGACGAGCTCCCTCCGATGGTCCACGAGAAAGGCGTCGCCCTACGCGACATCGTCGGCGCCGCGAAGATCACATACGAGTACGACTTCGGCGACTCTTGGGAGCACCGAATTGAAATCGAGAGCGTCGCGGTCGTTCCCGAGTCGGGTATCACCTATCCGATCTGCATAGCGGGCGCCCGGGCGCGCCCGCCCGAGGACTGCGGCGGAACGTCCGGCTACGAGAGCATGCTGGAGATCCTGGCCGACCCCGAACACGAAGAATACCGGCAGACGAAAACGTGGGTCGGAAGGAAATACGATCCCGAAAAGCTCGACCTCGTTGCTGTGAGCCGCGCGTTGAAGCGGGTGCGTAGTCAATCGAATGCGGTCCGTCAGCGCGGGTCCAGCCGTGGGAGGGCGGTCAGGGGCGGTAGCCAGAGCCCGACAGGTGCGCGTACGCGGTAGCGGCGGCTCCTTCAACGCCCGCGGGCGGCGCCGCCGACAGTCCGAAGGACAGGCTCGCCGTGCTCATCTCCAGCGCCTCGTCGCGGACTCCAGAACCGAAGCGGTCAGGCGTGACCGCTTGCCACCTTCGTGGCGGGCGTTCCCGAAGTCCGGACACCGGGGCGGTTTGCAGTAACGCCCCGGAATATCGCCGCCCTGATACGTTTCTGATTCGGATGGGTCTGTCCGAAACCAAGGAGATGACACTCCATGTATAAGGTTCCCGGTCTGCGGCTGGTCGTGCAGCACAAGACCATGGCATGTTGGTACGCGTCCGCTCGGATGGTGATTCAGTGGAAACGCCACCAGGCTCGCGCGACCTTCGCAGACCATCCGGACCCGTCGCAGGTTGCGGTAACGATCGCCTGGGAGGTCAGCAACGCTGGCGTTACAAATCCCCAGGTGATTCAACTCGCACAGGCGCTCGGCCTCAAGACCGTCCCGCCGATGACGCCGTCACTCAAAATGATTCGCGAGCTGCTGCAGCGACACGGTCCGCTGTGGACCAACGGCAAGAGCCACATCGTGGTTATCGGTGGAGTTGACGAGGTGATGGGTAGTGTTCTGGTCTTCGATCCTTGGCCCCCGGGACAGGGCACGATCGAGTGGAGGCCGTTCAAGTGGTACCTTGGTGGGCACGCTCCGGATTCGCGCGACACCAGCGCCGATCTGCGTGCCATATTTCTCTATCATCCCTGACCACCAAGATGCACCGGCGCTCCAGAGTATGTCGTTGGCTCACAATGATCCTGTCCCTTGCGTCGATGCTTGCGACAGCGACCGACTGTCGTGCGCGGCGAAGCTCCGAGAGCGTGCCTCCGGTCCACAAAGGAAGTAAGACGACCATGAAGACGATAGAGATCGTTCCACGGGTATCCATGGGTGAGCTCCGCCTGGGAGTCCGCATCGAGGGCCTCCCCAAGGGCGCCACGCTTTCGGGACCCGCTGGCACCTTTGGCGAGATCAAGTTTTTGATCACCGACGGCGTCGTTGAGGACGTGTGGATCGAAGATCTTCGGCATGTGACTGCGGAAGTGCTTTTCTCGGGCCAAGTCATTCCCCGCGATGCCTCGCTCGATCATCTGAAAAAGATCTTTGGCCCCTGTGAGAAGGTTGGAGTCAAAGGCGGCGTCTTCTTCAATTGCGGGACCGGCGTCACACTGGGTACCGACTTCGAAGAAAAGGGGAAGTTCATTCAGATTCGGCTCAAACCCCGATGACGCCGACAGAGGTGGTAGTTCTAACCTCTAGTGAACCGCTTGGTGCGGGCGCTCTCCCTCATTCGGGACGCCCGTCCCGAATGGGGCCCTCGCTGGCCCTTCCTGGCCCCTCCGTGACCCTCGCAACACCGCGAAACTCCGCCGTTTCGAGACCCGGGGCACGTTTGAGGTGCTAGCGGTTAACAGCCATGGGGGTTCGAGTCCCCCTCCTCGCACAGCGGAATGATTACGGTTTTGGCGTCCGGTTGAACGGCTTCGCGTTCAACCGTTTTTGTCTGGTCGCGAATGGTGCGTCTTCGTCCCGAATCAACGTTCGGCGGATCCTCTGAAATCGCGCGGTTGCGTGCCCCCCTTGCGGCAGACGCCTAGAAATCGCGCTAGCGGATAGGCGATGGTGGTCTGGGCACCGGTCGCCAGGGACCGGCACGCTCCGGCTCGCGAGACTGGTGGCGGAGTAAAGACGCCACGAACAGGCGCGGCCGTTCTGATAGTTTCGGGCGCGCGATGAACATCATCGAGCAACTTTCGGCGGAGGTCGTCGGCAACTGGATCTCTGAAGAGCTCGCCGAGAAGGCCCGCGAGGACATCGCGGCCGGGCGCGTGGCCAAGCCGCGTTTTCGCCAAGACACTGTCGACGCGGTCGTCGGCAACGGGACGGGCGATCCCGTGAGGATCCGGCTCTTGTGGGCGGGTGGACCCGCGGTCGCGTGCGAGTGTGGCGCTCGCGGTGGCGATCCGTGCCGCCATGCCGCCGCGTTGGCGCTCATGCTCTCCGGCGACGCCCCGCCGGCCTCCGCTGACCTCGAAGACGGTCGGAGGCTCGGATCCCCGGTCGACGAGGAGAGACGGCGCCGGCAGGAGCGTGGCGCTTCGGGCTTGTTCCGCGTGCGTGCGCGACAGGTCACCGGCCTCTTCGGCACCTACCACGTCGCATCGCCCTCGGGGCATGCCTACGAGATCATCATCCGGTCGCTCGAAAGGCCGGAAAACAGCTGCGTTTGCTCCGACTTCGAGACCAATCTCCTCGGCACCTGCAAGCACATCGAAGCCGTGCTCCACCGCCTGCGACGTCGAAAGACACAGGCGCGCCAGCTGGCCGGGTGGAGTTATCTCTTCCTCTCCTTCGAAGACGCACGGGGCCCCTCGGAGGGTCCCCAGATCCTTACGCGCCAGATCGCGCTCGGCGCCGTCGATCCCGGTTCACGCGAGCCGGAGCCGCGCGTGACCGGGCGGTTGTGCCGTGGCGCGAGCAGTCGTGAGCGCGCAGCGTTGAAGCGCATCGAGTCCGCGTCCGGTGGGGAGGCCGAATGGTCAGCGCTCTTCGCCGAAGCGGAGGCCTCCGGGATCGAGGTCCCCCGCGAGGTGACCGCGTTCGCGCGGCGTCTCGCGGCGGCTGCCTCGCACGCGCGGCGGATCGCCCAGGTGGAGGCCGAGGTCCGTCGCGCGGGCGTCGATCAGCCGGAACTGCGGCTGCGGCTCTATCCCTATCAGGTCGACGGGGTCGCCTTCCTTGCTTCGCGGGGGCGGGCGCTGCTCGCGGACGACATGGGCCTCGGCAAGACGGCGCAGGCGATCGCGGCGCTCGCGCATATGCGCCGCTCGGACGATGTCCGACGCGCGCTCGTGGTCTGCCCGGCTTCGCTCAAGCACCAGTGGCAGCGCGAGATCCTGCGTTGCCTCGCCATCGCCCCCGCCGAGGTAATGGTGGTCGGCGGGCCGCGCGCCGAGCGGCGCGCGGCTTACGACGCGCGGCCGCAGGTGATGATCACGAGCTACGAGCTCGCCCGCGCGGACGAGGCCCTGCTCGAAGGCTACGATCCCGACTTGCTCGTACTCGACGAGGCGCAGCGGATCAAGAACTGGAGGACGCTGACGGCCGCGGCGACCAAGCGCATCCGCAGCCGGTTCGCGTTCGTCCTGACCGGCACGCCGCTCGAGAACCGGCTCGACGATCTCTACAGCCTCTTGCAGGTGATAGACCCGCACCTCTTCGGTCCGCTGTGGCGGTTCAACCAGGACTTCACGCGCCTTGATGAGCGCGGGCGCGTGAGCGGGTACCGGAATCTCGGCGAGTTGAGGCGGCGCCTGGGGCCGGTGATGCTGCGCCGCCGAAAGGAGGACGTGCTCAGCGACTTGCCGCCGCGGATCGTGAACCGCATGGTGGTGCCGATGACCGAGGAGCAGCGCGCGGTGCACGACGAGGCGGAGGGGCACGTCGCCAGGCTCCTCGCGCGACTCAAGAAGCGCCCGCTCACCCCGCAAGAAGAGAAGCAGCTCTTGCGTTCCTTTCAGCGCATGCGGATGGCGTGCGACGCCGAGGCGCTGGTCGGCGGCCAGTCTGAGGAGGCGCCCAAGCTAGAGGAGCTGGCTGCGTTGCTCGACGAGATCTGCGTGCAGGGTGGGCGCAAGGTAGTCGTCTTCTCGGAGTGGGAGCGGATGCAGGCGCTCGCCGCCGGGGTGTGCGATCGCCTTGGCATCGCGTACGTCCGGCTCCACGGCGGAGTCCCCGCGGGCGGGCGCGGCCGCTTGATCGATCGCTTTCGCGAGGATCCGGAGTGCAAGGTCTTTCTATCGACCGACGCGGGCGGCGTCGGAATCAACTTGCAGGCAGCGAGCCACCTCGTGAACCTCGATCTGCCCTGGAATCCCGCCGTGCTGGCGCAGCGGATCGCGCGGATCCACCGCCTCGGGCAGCGCGAGCCGGCGAGCGTCGTCCTTCTGGTGAGCGAGGCGAGCTTCGAGGAGCGGATGGAAGTGAGCCTCGGCGCCAAGCTCGCCTTGATGTCCGCCGCGGTCGGCGACACCGATGCCGACGAGATCGATCGGGCGTCGCTGGCGACGCGGATCGCGACGATCTTCGGTCAGGCCGCCGCCGCGACGGGGGCACCGCCCGCGGCGGCGACGGCCGAGACTGCCGCGACGCCCGATCCGCTCACAGTGCTGCGCGAGAGGCTGGGCGCCGATCTCGAACGTGTCCTCCGGCTCCCCGACGGGCGGCTGGCCGCCGTCACGCGCGCGGCCGCTGACGTCGCGCTCTCGAGCATCGAGGGAGCCGTCGTGGTCCCTGCGGCTGTCGTGCGCACTATGGCAGCGCTC
Source organism: uncultured Pseudomonadota bacterium (assembly GCA_963711305.1). Lineage (GTDB taxonomy): Bacteria > Myxococcota_A > Polyangia > Fen-1088 > Fen-1088 > DASRQZ01. Next base: position 1,763,244 of record CAVQDT010000003.1, on the reverse strand, counting down.
GGTCCGCTTTCCCCTTTCACCGATGGCGAGGTCATCTTCGAGGCGCAAGTGGTTGCCGAAACGGTAGAGGATCCGGCGCTCCGCGCCCGCCGAACCCTCCAACAGGCCGGCGAGCGCAAGCTCGCGGCGGCGCGCGTCCTCGTCGGCGCGAGCCTTCCCGGGGAAGCGCTCGGGCTCGCTCGCGACGCTCTCGCGCTCGGCTGCCGAGCGCTCAGCGACCGCGGAGATCCCGGCGACGATTCGGCGCGGCTCGTCGCGGCCCTCTACGGCGAGTTACTTCCAGGCGGCCAGGTCCGACAGGGCGACGCCGACGCCGTTCTGCGCGCCTCCGAGCTGGCCCGCGTTTTTGCGGGCGGCCGCGACCAGGAGATCCCGCCCGCACTCCTCGCATCGGTGCTCGATCAGGCAGGCGATCTCCTCTCGCGCGTGCGGGAACACCTGGCGCCGGGTTCGGCGCCGCCGGCTTGAACGGTCCCAAGAAGTTGGACCTCGCGATCGGTGACAAGCTGCCCTCAGTTAGCTTGGCCTTTCGAGATGCAGCACCGCTTGAATTTCTTTCCGCTGCCACACGGACATGGCCTGTTGCGCCCGAGATCTCGGGAAGTCGAAGGACCACCTGCGTACGTATCAGCTGGCGATGGTCCCTGCGGTTCACTTCGTGGCGTCTGGTTCCACACGTCCATGAGAACCGGGAGGAAACGTTCGATGGCACCCTGTGTCGGGGGCGGACCAGAAAGGCTGGCCATCACCGCCTGCAGCACCGATGTTGGATGGTCGCTGGTGCTGACCAGTTCGCATACGCGATCAGCCGACAAAGGACAGCCAAGTACCGTCAGGCTGCGCGCCAGCATCACCTTGAGGTCAGTCGCCTTCGGTTCCCGTGGTGGCTTTCTGCTGATGCCGGCGGCTTTGGCAAGGACGTCAACGTGAACCGGAACACTGGGCCCCCTGGCCCACGGAGTCTGTTCCCACTCGTAAATCAGGAAGTCGTCCTCCGTGCAAACCATGCAAAAGGATTGAATCGCATCATCCCTTTGCTTTAGCACCATCATGAATCCGGGACAGGCGCGGCCACCGGGACGGCAGCGGCATGGCAGCAACGTTTCGCGAGAGTCCCCGACGCGCAAAGTGCCGCCGTATTCAATGTATTGCGCGACGCGAATCAGTCGGTTTCTGAGCCTAGGTTCTTCGGGGAACGAGCCGTCCTCGTTGAGCCAGTGATGGGGATTGACGACTTTCATGCGCGATACGTTTCCTGGAGGGATCGTGGCCGGAGCTCTGTGCCGACCCGCAGACGATCGAGGTAAGCCTGGTACACGAAGGAACGGTCGCGCTTCTTGCCGGTCGTCTCGACGAGCACCCCGGCGGCGGCGAGCAGCTCGATCGCGCGGCCGGCCGTCGGTTTGGTGGTCTCGACGAGCTTCATGACCGATGCGACGGTCACCACGGGGTGCCGGGGCAGCAACTCGAAGAGGCGCAGCGCGACGACCGACATCCCCTCGTGCGCCAGCACGCGCGAGCGATCCGCGGCCACGAGCGCGAACAGCTCGCGCGCGGAAGCGACCGCCTCGTCGGCGATGGTCGCGACGCCGTCGAGGAAGAAATCGAGCCAGCCCTCCCAGTCGCCGTCGACGCGTACGGCGTCGAGGCGACGGTAGTAGTCCTCGCGATGCCGCTTGAAGAAGAGGCTCAGGTAGAGGAGCGGCTTCGTCAACAGCTTCCAGTGCTCGAGCAGCAGCGTCACGAGCAGGCGTCCGATGCGGCCGTTGCCGTCGAGGTAAGGGTGGATGGTCTCGAACTGCACGTGCAGGAGTCCGGCCCGCACGAGCGGCGGCAGCGCGTCGTTGGCGTGCAGGTACTTCTCGAAGCTGCTCAAGACCTCGCCGAGCGCGTTCGGCGGCGGGGGCACGTACGCGGCGTTTCCGGGGCGGCTCCCGCCGATCCAGTTCTGGCTGCGGCGCACCTCGCCCGGCAGCTTCTCGGCGCCGCGCACGCCGTGCATGAGCCGCTCGTGCGTCTGGTTCAGGAGTCGCATCGAGAGCGGCAGACCCTTCGGATCCGCAAGCTGGGCGCGCGCGAAGGTGAGCGCGTCGAGGTAGTTGCAGACCTCCTCGACGTCGGCGTTCGGAGGCGCGCTCGGCTCGTCGCCTTCCTGCGCCTCGAAGCTGAGCAAATCGACGAGCGTCGCCTGCGTGCCCTCGATCTGCGACGAGAGCACCGCCTCCTTGCGGACGAACGCGTAGATGAACCAGTCGAGCGACGGGACCATCTCGCCGGCCAACTCGAGACGGACCAGCGCCTGTTCGGCGGCGCGGATGCGCTCCCCGAGGGCCGCGTCGATCAGGATCGGCGGAGCCACTGGCGGCAGCGCGTGCGGGACAAAGGCCGCGACCTCTTCGCCTCCCACCTTGGTCCGCTCGTATCGTCCGGTGATTCGCTTCGACATGGTCGGCTTGGCTAGGAACGCCCCTTTGACTGGAGCCGGGTGCTAGGAACAGAGTCTTTACTAGCGCCGATCGTTAATCAAGCATGTGTTATTAGGCCTCCACTCCCTTCCACTCCCGGCTTGGCTGACCGCTAGCCACCCGCAATGGAACGCCAGATCTCCATTCGGGACGACCGTCCCGAATGAGGCCCTTCCTGGCCCTTCCTGGCCCTCCCTGACCCTCGTAACCCCGCAAAATTCCGCCGTTTCGAGACCTGCGACACGTTTGAGGTGCTAGCGGTTAACAGCCATGGGGGTTCGAGGCGTGCGAGCGCATAGAGGGCCGTGAGCTGCTCCTCTTGAAATCCCGGGATTCGGGTCAGAAGCTCGATATCCGAACGATCCTTGGCGTGGTAGCGACCGAGCTTGGTGATGATAATGTCGTGCAGCTCGATCGAAAACGGCGTGATGGCCTGGAGATTCATACCCTCGAGCGGGATCGCTCTTTCGAACATTCCGGGTGCCATGGGGTAGATGGGCGGGACCACCTCGAAGAAGTAACCCTCGCGCCTAGCGACGACGGTGTTCCTTCCCGCCCAGACCTGGAGCTCGTCGAGGACCTCGCTGCGCTCAGCGACGAAGGCGTCGACGTCCTTGGTTCGCTCCGTGCTGCCGTAGGCCAGCACCACCGCCGCACCGCCCGACAGGTAGAGCGACGTCGAGCGTCCAGTGTCTACCAAGTGGCCATCGAGCACCCTGAGGTAGGCAAGCATCGATTCTCTGGCACCGGCGGCCATGTTCTATGCTGCCTCGGTAACGGCGAGGATGTCACGGGCTCGCGCCAGAAAGTCCTCTTGCAGCGTCGAGTACGCAACTTTCCACTTCTTGGCAATGGGCGAGATGCTCGCGAGCCGCTTGGCCGAGTCGCCGTCAGACGGGGCCGTGGTGTTGCCGACCACGTCCCAGCCTTCCGGCCACCGTGCGGCCTTCGATAGTTTGGCGAAATCCTGCTGGCGACGATTCCAGGCCGCCTGGCGCACCTGTCTCACCGTCGAGAACGCCGACGGATGGATCCGGCTCACCGGAATCTGCGCGGCTATCCATTCGGCGATCTCTGCCAGCCATCCGAGGCGATGGAGAACGCGAGCACCCGTAGCCTGGGCTTCCAGTTCGGGTGCCGAGAAGTCGTTCTTCAAGAGCAAGGCCGGGACGCTCTCCACGATTCTTGGCGTACCGGCATCGGTCAGGCTCACGGCAATCAGACTCTCGAACGGGCGAGCTTCGCCTATCAAGGTGGCCTCGCCTGAAGCAAGGTCATTGAGTCCCCAGAAAGCGAGATGGCCGATCAGATCGCGGGGGTCGTTGCCGGTACGATCGCGACCGTCCGCCAGGAAGAGCAATGGCGTCCCCAGGGCCTTCGCGATGGTACAGGCGTCGCCAAATCCAGGTTGGCTGGCACCTGCCTCGAATCGCGAAAGGCTGGACAGCGAGACGCCGGAGCGCGTGGCGAGCGTAGACAGGCTGATTCCCGCACGGAGCCGTGCGGTTCGAAGGTGCAGGCCGAAGTCGGTCGGGACGGCGCGCCGTCGCATGCTTCCCTTTATACCAATCAATTCCCTATACAGCAATTTCTTGTCTGTATGGCAAAGGTAACGCCCTACGCGACATCGTCGGCGCCGCGAAGATCACATACGAGTACGACTTCGGCGACTCTTGGGAGCACCGAATTGAAATCGAGAGCGTCGCGGTCGTTCCCGAGTCGGGTATCACCTATCCGATCTGCATAGCGGGCGCCCGGGCGCGCCCGCCCGAGGACTGCGGCGGAACGTCCGGCTACGAGAGCATGCTGGAGATCCTGGCCGACCCCGAACACGAAGAATACCGGCAGACGAAAACGTGGGTCGGAAGGAAATACGATCCCGAAAAGCTCGACCTCGTTGCTGTGAGCCGCGCGTTGAAGCGGGTGCGTAGTCAATCGAATGCGGTCCGTCAGCGCGGCGGGTCCAGCCGTGGGAGGGCGGTCGGAGGCGGTAGCAACGCCAGTTGGCGCAGTAGCATCGTCTCGGGCATGGCTCGGCCTCCGGGTTCGGGTTGGTCTAGACACCCAAATCCGTACCCGGCTCTCCGGGCCCTGCCCAATTTTCAGCCCGTCTTATCCACTACCAAGTGAGAAGAACCCGCTTCCCCCGCGACGGGCAGGGCATCCGCCTCGTCTGAGGCGGCCGGGCCGTTGGCCACCGCGGCAATCCGCTGCGGCGCCCGGCGGAGGCGGACCTTGAGCTTCGCCACCTCTTCGCAGAGCGGGTTCCAGAGCAGGGTCGTGTAGTCGTCTATCTGATCTTGGCTGGGGCGGCTGTGGGTCACCCACTTGAGGATCTCCTTGCGAGCGCCATCCGAGAGACAGAGCGAGATGAAGGTGCGGCGCATCTGCCGAACCGATTTCCGCAGCGCTCAAAAGCGCAGCTGGCGGCTGTCACGGAGGAGCGCGACGAGTACAGGAAACCCGGTGTTGCGGTTGAGCTCGGTTGCGTTAGAGTCGCTGACATGATGGGGGCGTGGCGCAGGGCGAAACCCGTGAGAGAATTGGTTGGTCGCCTCGGCGGCACGTTGTGCGTAGCGGGCGCGCTGATCTCCTGCACTTCGTCCCCCGGCTCCGTCTTCTTCGTGAGCGAGGACTGTCGAGGCGGACTGCTCGACCTCGCGCACTTCCCGGAAACGTCGTCTCCGACCCCGGCGCTGGCCACGGCCAACAACCTCGCGCTCGACGGAGACACGCTGTACCTGACCTATGATTTCGCGACCACGTTGAGCGGGGTTTCCCCGTCGGGGGGAATTGTCGCTGTCCCCGTGTCCGGGGGTTCGTTCCTGGTCGTGGGTGCGGCCAAGAACACGAACGGGTGGGGCACTGGCAGTTTCTGGGTCACCGGCGGCCAGATTTACCTGCAGACGGACACCCAGATCGTGTCCTTGCCCGCGGCCGCCGCCACACCCAGCGCTCTGTTCAACCTCAGCCCAGACGTTTCCGTCGCGTACGTGCACGACGCCGAGTTCGGATATTCCGCCGGGGCTGCTGGCGGGCACGCAACGGTCACCAAGACCCCAATCGCCGGCGGCGCGCGGACGATCCTCGTCGACGAGCAGCTGCCGAATCTGGCGCTGGGCGGAATGGCCGACGCCGGCGACGCGGTGCTGTTGCAGCTGTCATGGCAAGCCGCCTACCCCACGTCCACTGCCGTGTGGCGCATCCCCAAGGACGGCACCCCTCGCAGCGATGTGAGACCGGATGTCCAGTGGGCCGACTCGTCGTTTCCGCACTGGCTCGCCTGGGACGGCCAGAATATCCTCGGTCCAGTCGCCAACCGGACATACGGCATGGTGCAGGCTCGCGTCGCAGCGGCTGGCAGTTCCGCGCCGGAGGCCTTGAAGTTTCAAGGCGCGGTCGCAACGCGCCGGGGCGACGAGATCCTCAGCCTCCAGACGTTGGAGACGCGCAGCCCGCAGGGGACCACCTATCGGCTGCTGGTCGCCAGCAGCAAGGGCGCGCCGGAAGGCAGCGTGGTGGCCTGCGGCCCTGAAACGGATTCGCTCTTTAAGGCGGTGCCCGGGGGAATTGCCGCGGACGACAACGGGATCTACGTGTCGTATGGTGTCAGGGACGCCACGGTAATCGCGCGCGTCGCGCAGTAGCGCCGACTCTTTCTCTCAGTCCTTTGGCTCCAGCTGGTAGCGCGCCTTCAGGTGTCGCCCGCGTGAATGAGGGTAGGAATCATCGGAGCGGGGCGCATCGGAGGCAACGCGGCGCGCCTGCTTGCGGCGGCCGGCCACGAAGTGAAGCTAAGCTTCGCGCGCGACCGTTCGAAGCTGGCGACCCTGGCCGCGGAAATCGGAGCGCGAGCTTCAATGGGGACGCCCGCCGAGGCCGTCGCCTTCGGCGACGTCGTCATCCTCTCGGTCCCCGTGATGTGCCAAAAGGCGATCGACGAAATAGGCCGAGAAATCGTGGACGGGAGAAGGTCGACGAGAGGCTTTACGAACGATATCAGGGAGCGTACAAGACCTCGGTGCCGGTTCTTCCCAATTCGGGACGACCGTCCCGAATGAGGCCCTCGCTGGCCCTTCCTTGCCCTCCCTGACCCTCCTAATCCCGATCAGGTCGTCGCGCTCGCCGGTCTCCGCGCGCCCGCCGACGACAACACTACGCCAACCGCACCCGAAAGATGGGGATCAGGTGGGGGACTGAACTGACGCGAGATCAGCTTTGCGCTTCAAGCGGCGGCTAGCCGCCGCCGACGGGGCAACTCCGGGACGGGTAGAGGCGGGTGAGGCGACGTAACGCTCTCTCCTGGCGCGTGGTGATTACGGGCCTTGTTCTCCCTGTATCCCGGCTCCGGGGGACAATCTTGTGGCGGCGGCGGATCGGCGATTGAGCGGGCTCGCGAAGGCGCCGATGACCGAGCCTGCGAAGGCGCCGATCAGCAGCACGCTCATGAGCAGCGCGAACCAGACGACTGGTCCGAACATGAGGCCGATCATCGCGTGCATGCCGAGACCGACGAAGAGGGCAGGACGGCGGGTCCAAGGCAACGCAAACCAGACCGGCGCGCCCACCTCGAACACCAGCGTGAGGATCTGGAAACCCTGCCACGCTCCATGAGGGAGCGTACGCATGAGCAGCCAGGCGACGTTCGTTTGATAGTCGTCGTGGAGGTGACTCCAGAGCACGTCAGAGGAGAGCCATCCTCCTCGGACCTTTGCGATGCCGGCCCCGGAGTACATCACCACGATCAGCAACTGGAAGAACCGGATGACGCCGCCCGAGACGTGAGTCGGAGCCGACGCGTCGGGGTGCCGGCGCGCCTCGCGCCAAGCGTCGATTCCGTAGCGCGCGCCGCTAGGGCTCATGAGCAGAGCCAGGCTCAGCATCGGTGCCAGCTTGCTGACCGTGAAGGCCTCGAGGCGATCGGCCAGCGCAACGTACACGAGCAAGAACGTGAACAGCGCCGCCGCGGGCCGGGTGAAGAGCCCCCCCGCGAGGCAAATACCTGCGAGCACGAGCACCGCGGCGACCGCCCAGGCAACGGACGCGGGCACGGCCGGCAAGTAGAGCGGTTGACGCCAATCGCTCCCGCCGAGATCGGGAACACGAAAGCCGGCGGGGCTCAGCCAGTCGTCCGCGTGGACGAGCCGCGAAGAAAGAAACCCGATGACCACCAGCGGAATCGCGATGCGTAGGAAGGCGAGTCGCGCGATCGGTTGCGGCTCGTCGAGCCAGAGCCTCGCGCGTTCCAACAAACCGAGCTGCACCGATGCTCGCTTCACGGCGGCTCCGTGCAGCGCCGCTGTCGTTCTTCCGTCCCGGTCGTGTACCAGTAGGTGCGTTCGATCGCGGAGGGGAAGACGGACAGAGGAAGCCGCTGGTATCGGGGCTCGGGCGACCCCGGAGGTGGGATCGGCACGCGCAGGCTCAGTAGCAATATGCCACCGATGCGCCGCTCGGCAGCCGCGCCGTTCTGTCTGCGCACGATGTATTCATCCAAGGCCTGCATCACCTTGCGCTCGCGATGATGAAAGAACATCGCCCGATAGAAACGGCTCTCCTTGTCGTCGCGCCTGATGGGAAAGAAGGGACGCACGTCAATCTCGGCGAAGCGTTGCCCCGAGCACGTCCACCCTTCCACGCGCCACTCGACGACCTCGGCGGCAGCGTGCGGGAAGAGGGCAGCTTCCTGTACGAAGAAACGAACAGCGCGTGGTAGCAGCTGATTGGGAATCCCGCTTCCGATCGCATCCAACCACACCGCGAGCAGGTAGACGACTCCCGCAGCTAACATCCATCTGTGGAGAGCTGGCGGTCCCCATTGCGGAGCTAGTGTGGTCGGGCTGACCGGCGGGTTGTTCGTCTGTCGAGTCGTCGGCGGAATATAGCCGGCGCCTCGGATGGCTGGGGGCTTTCCGCCCTGAGTATCCGCTTTAAAACGTACGGTGAGCGCGCGATCACGCTGCCGCGTCTCGGAAGCTGACCCGGACATCACACCGAAACGGGGCGCTTCTTGGGCCGCTTATGCGCTGGGTGGGTTTGGTCTGGTTGGCGTAGGGGGCGCGGGGCTGTTCACCTATTGGGGTCGGACGGACAACGCTACGCTCCGATCGTCGTGCGCGCCGGATTGCAACCCCGCCAGTGTCCATCACGTACGAATGGTGTACCTTGCGGCCGACGTCTCGGCGGCAGTCGGCGTCACGTCGTTGATAGCATCGACCTGGCTGTTTCTGCACTCGACGGGCTCCGATGAGAGGCCGCCCAAAGAGACGGCCCGCCTTCGCATGCTGGACGTCCGGCCCAGCGCGTCCGGCGCCGTCGCGACGATCGGCGGTACGTTCTAGGGGCCGCCGGAAGGGCGCCAAGGGCACGCGAGATCCCATCTCCTGGCGGCGGACCAGGTGCTCAGGACGGCGGCGAGGAGAGGACGGCCCACGATCCTTCGGCTCGCGCCGCCGCGGTTGGCTTGCCGGCGCTGCGCAAATTGGCGTCCCTGAGGATGAACCGGCTCACCAGTGTCTGGAGCTCGTGCGCCATCTGGCTCAGCGCTGCGACTGCCTGCTGGCTGCTCGTGGCCCCCGAGGCCGATTCGCGCGCCGCATCAGCGACGCCGGCGATGTTCTGCGCGATGTTCGCTGTCCCCTGCACCGCCTCGGTGACGTTGCGGGAGATCTCGTTGGTGGTGTTGGTCTGCTCCTCGACCGCGGTCGCGATGACCGTGGCGATGTCGTTGACCTGCGCGATGATACGCCCGACCTCCACGATCGCCTTGACCGCCGCCGCGGTGTCGCCCTGGATGGTCTCGATCTTGCGGCCGATGTCTCACCATCCATGTCCGTGCGCGGCTCTTCGCCCAGGCGTAACCTGGATTCATTGGCCCGGAACGCGCTCAGATCGCCGCGCTGGCCGACGATGCCGCCCATTTCATCGAACGCGACCGCGAAGCTGAAATCGGTGTCACGTTCAAGGTAGGTAAGGATCTCCGAGGCTGCCTTGTTGTCTTTGAGAGCCACGTCGACGGCCAGTACATTGGCGAGTCGACAACGAACCCTGCCAATAATGGCAGGAGCCCCCAAACGACCAGCTTCGCGCGGAGCTTCATTGAGTCACCTATTTGCTGAACTTCAGCACGGCGACCCCGTCTGGCAGGTTCTTTGCGCTCTCGGCGTCGACGACACATATCCCTCCAGCGGCCTTCTTCACGAAGGCGATGCATTCCGCCGCCGAGCCGAGCGTGGTCGGCTTCTTCATGTCGCCTTTGAAGATCTCCTGTTTGATCTTCGCGAGCAGGATGTCTTCGCTCGCGCCAATTAGCTCCTGTGCCAGCCACTTCACCTCTGGGCTGCCGCTCGGGCCGATGCCTACCTCGATCTTCTGCCCGCCCTTCCAGGTCGTCGTCTTTCCGGTGAAGACGTCCCGCATCTCTTGCTTGCCGGCCTCCGTGGTGATGTTGGCCACGTTGCGGACGAACACGAACTCTCCCGCGTTTGCACGCCCAACGGCAAACAGAACGAGCACGAGCGATACGGCGATTCCTAGCTTCAATCCATGCTGGCTCAAGACGGCCTCCTGAGGTCTACGACTGCCCAACAACGACGAATGTTCATCGACATGTCTCGGCCCCGCATCAGAAGCCAAAGGCGACCTGCGTCCCGGCGCGGTACTCGGTATCCGTTTGGCCGCGGTTCACTTCCAGCTCGACCTTCACGGCGAAGTTCTCGTTCGGCATGATCTTGATGCCCGTGCTGACGGCGTTGTAGATCGGCTGGTCGCCCCCCTCGGGTTGACCAGCGCCCGATTGCAGGTCATGGGCGCAGTCGTCGCATCGCCGCGCCCGCAACCGGTCGCATGGCTGGCGCGCGACATGGGCGCGAATCGTCAGAACGTGCAGCGGATCGTCAATGACCTACGCGCGGATGGGCTCGGGTCCCGAGCAGCGACGCCCGACATGCGGGCGTCAGACCCGAGGAACCGACTCGGAAGCCGTAAGTCGGATCGGCGACTAGCATTCTCACCATCTCCGCGCCAACCCGTCGGGCACATCGTCAGGCCGTGCCGTCGAGGGACCGACCAGCACGGCGAGTTGTTTCTCGAGTGTCCGCAACGCTTTGGGCCCAATCAGACCGGCCCATCGTTCGCGAAGCTCCTCGAAGACTGACTCGCCTTCCACCAACATCTTCAAGCCAAGTGCTGTGACCTCGAGTGGCCTGCGTCGACCGTCGTGAGGATCCTCGCCCCGCGCCACGTAACCTCGCTCCTCCAGTACTGCGATCGTCTTCGCAGCGGCCTGTTTCGAGACGCCTAGACGGGATGCCAACGTCGACGCCGTGTCGGCCCCGGCTGCAACAGCTCGCATGGCGAAGTCATGCGCCGGGCGGACGTCCCGATATCCTCGTCGCGCCAGCTCGACGACCGCAGCATCCATCAGCGAGCGGAACCCACCCAACAGGAGTCGCGCGAGAGTCGGCCCAGGGCCAATGTCAGGACGTGCCATAAAATGCGCCTGTGTCATTGTGCCAGAGGCGCGTTCGGTAGCCACTGTTGCGGTAATTCAGCTCTCCCGGTCACGCCGCCGTGACTTGAACAGTCAGCGAGTCGAATTCAAAAAGGGGCGGCGAAAGTCCCAACTTCGGGCACAAAGCCACGGGGCAGAGGCTCATGGCGATGTCAACGCGCCAGCAGAATGCGCGAATGACAGTGCGAACAAATGGCTCTAGTCCCGCGGGTCGGTACGCCTCGTCACGGGCCTTGACATCAGTTTGCGAGGTAGCTATCGAAAGCGAACTTGATAGTCATGTTGACGTTCCGCCCACTTTCGCGATGACGCCCGAATCCGTCGCGGCCCCTTCATTGATGTGGGCACTTACGGTCATCGCCGTCGGCACGAGTTGCGCAACCATGGTGCCCCCTGCTCGAAGCAGCGGAGTAGCGCTTTCTGAAGAGGGCATCCAGCTGGTGGTGGTTGGCCAGGTCTGCAAACAATCTCGCGCCACGAGTGCCTCGAGTCCGCCTTCACTGGATGCGACTCTGGCTATCGAAGTTGGAAACCCCAGACCAGGTCCGGTGTCCGTCTACCCCGATAGGCTTATCCTAGTCGCTCCAGGCGGGGTGTCCGCTCGGGTATCGACACGGGAAGCGGTCGATCCGCTTTCCATCGAAAGCGGGACGACGGTACCGGTTACGCTCCATTTCACAGTCGCCGGTGCCAACTGCTCGCAGGAGATGCAGCTGGACGCAAGCTCCGCCCTCCAATGGCAGGGGCGCCCTATCACCGTTTCTGCGATCCGGTTCGTCCCGATCGCGCCGCGGTGACCCGACGACGCGTAGCCCTTTACATTGTTCATAAGTGGCGGCGAAAAACTGCGCATCGGGCACGAAGTAGACGACAACTTGTCCTCTATCCTAGAGGCAGGGATCCCGTCGGTGCAGGTGTTAAGGGCAGAAGTAGGAGGAGCTCATGCGTTCGACTGTCGGTAACTCGTTGAAGACCGTTGTGGTCATCAGTGCTTTCGGGTTCGGGTTAGCTATCATGGGATCGGGGTGCAGCAGCAGCTCGAAGAGTCCATCCGACGGTGGAACCGGGGGCCATGCGGCGACCGACGGAGGGACTGGCGGACACACCGGCAGTGGAGGTATGACCGGATCGGGTGGGATGACCGGCACCGGCGGGCACGTTGGAACTGGCGGAACGACCGGAATTGGCGGTTCGGCGGCGACCGACGCTGGCCATGACGGGACGACCGATGTCGCACACGATTCGTCGCCGGACCTCGCGCAGGACGTGGCGAGCGATGGGACGACGGGCGGCTGACCCGGGGCCCATCCACGTTCCGGCGCCGGAGCCGCGGTCAGCCGCTCCTCGATGACGCCGACACGCCGACGTCGGTCGCTCCGCCTTCGATCCTGGACGCGCATATTCTGGGTCGAAGCGGGGCGGGGACTTCTTCGGTACCGCCTTCGAAGCACGCTGACGACCCTCGGGATCGCCGTTGGGATCGCCGCGGTCGTGCTAGTGGTTGCGATCGGCCAAACCGGGAGGGAGCGCGCAGAGAACGCGCTTCAGGATCTTGGTGACAACCTCGTCTGGATCGAGGCGGGGTCTCGAAACGTCGGCGGGGTTCGCACCGGCACCCACGGCACGACCTCACTCACAATCGATGACGCCGAGGCGGTCCGGCGCGAAGTGCCACTCATTCGAAGACTCTCACCTCAGATTGACGGCACTCTTCATCCGATCAACGGAAGCCGAAATTGGACTACGCGCTTCCGGGGCGAATCGCCGGAATATCTTGCCATCAGAGGTGGCAAGTCGTTCGAGGAGCCCCTTTCAGTGAGGAGGACGTTGACCAAGCGGCGAGCAAGGTCCTGCTCGGCCAGACAGTACGTGGGCAGCTGTTCGGGTCCGACGATCCGGTTGGACGAACGTTTCGGGCGTCGGGGCAATTGTTCCAAGTCGTCGGGCTTCTAGGCGCCAAGGGTCAGGCCGGGGACGGAAGGGATCAGGACGACTGGATTCTGCTCCCCTACACGACGGCCCACGCCAAGCTGCGAGGTCACGGCCCATGTGGCTCGACGACATCCTTTGCTCCGCCGCATCACGCGAGGACGTGAACCGGGCAATCGACCAGGTCGTCGCGCTGCTCAGGCAGAGACATCATATTCGCATCGGCGACGAGGACGATTTCAATATCCTCGACCGTATACAACGCGCTGGTCATGGATCCCACCAGGAAGGGATGGTCGCGCGCGATGATCACGGCCAACAAGATCATCAGCAAACAGTTGCAATACTACGCTGAGGCCCTGGACGGTCGGGACGCGGTGGTGGCGACAAACGGTAGGTCTGACTCGCCGAACATCGTCGTTGTCGCACCGCCGGCACGGGCGCCTTCACGTTGAGCGAGCGGTGTCAATCGCGGCCGTGGCCATCGTACCTGCCGCGGCCATGCCGCTATATCCAGCGACGAAGCGGCGCCCCGCGACGGAAAGCCGCGCTGATCGTTCTCGATCCTGCAGCAGTGTCGCCAGCGCCTCCTCGAGCCCGTTCGGACCTGGGAGATAGCAGTAGGCGTCGCGGTCGTGCTGAAGCAGTGAGGCGATATTCGAGTCTCGCGGGACGACGAGAGGCAGTCCGCTGGCCAGGGCTTCAAAGTTCACGAGACCCAGGGTGTCGAGTCGACTCGCGAATGCGAAGACCTGCGCCGACGCAAACAGCTGACGCAGACCGGTTCCCCCCTGGTGCCCGACAAAGAAGACGAAACCCTCGCTAGACGTGACGCCCTCCAAGCGTGAGCGCTCCGGCCCATCGCCAGCGATGACCAGAATCGGTGGGGGTCGAAGCCGCGTCTGTAGGCGCCGGACAGCTTCGATGATGGTCGGAAGGTCCTTCTCTCGCGACAAACGGCCGACCGACAAGACCACCGGCCGTCCATCTCGGGCGACACCCAGGCGTTCAAAGATCCTGGGATCGCGGTGGGTCGGCGAGAAGTCGTCCGGATCGATCCGAGGTACGGCGAGATCGATTCGAGCTTCGGGTACGCCGAGGCAACGTAGGGCGTCCCGACCGGGTGGCGTGAAGACACGAACGCGATCGACCTGGCTGTAGAACCAGCGAGAATATCGCCGGAGCGTAGCGAGCGGGAAGGGGGCTGCACCAAGAATCTCCGCCAACGCGACGACGTCGGTGTGAAAGGTGGCGGTCACTGGCAATCGCAGTAAGCGCGCCGCGAGGCTTCCGACGAGTCCCATGGGGCCCGGAGTCGCAATTTCGACGCGCGTCACACGGTCCCGCCAGAACATCCGCACCATCGCCATCAGGGAAGGCAGGTGCAGCTTGAAGGTCGAGTAGAAGGGAAGCGCATAAGACGCGACCGCGGGGATGGTTCGATAGGGATCCGTCTGCCTACCTCCGCACGCCACCAGGTCGACAACCGGGACCACCAATCCCTCGCCGGTGTGGGCCGCCTGCGCGATGAAGCGATCGCACCAAGTCGACACCCCATCCTGATGACCCATTGAATCGGAAATGAGCGCGGTCACCGGCTGCGCGGGCGGCGACGCACAGCTGGACCAGCCGGCCCAGATTCGGCGAACCTGTTGCGCTTGCCGGCCAAAGTGGTCCGCGGCACCGAGGAGAGGACCCGCGGCGATCAGGGCATCCATCGCGGCCTCTGCCGCATTGAACATGCCACAAAGGTCGAATGCCGGAACGGCCGTCAAGAGACCGCGCACGGCTTGCGACAGAAAGCCGTCGCTTATCTGCTGGGCGCGATCGACCGCTTCGACCTCAGCAATAGGATCGGACGGCGCCGAAACCACCCCGCTCCATTCCATGTTGCTCAGATGGCGTCGAGCGGCGGCACGGAATGACCGGGCGGCTGAGCCGTGGTGAGGATCGAACGGTCGTCCCATGACCACGTCGATGAGATCGACGAAGAGGTCAGCCCTCCCTGCCTCAACGCCTCTTCGGCGAAGGTGTTCGTATGACGTGCGTTGGATTGTGCTGGCCATGTCTTCAAGGGACGCGTGGTCTCCAACAGCTTTGCAGCGGCCAGACATCACCTCGTTCAAGAACTCGGCGGGGGTCGACGCAGAGCCCGAGATCTCGGTGTACATGCGACCGGTCCTTCGGGATGTGTGGTCGTCCGACCCTCCCGTGAAGGCATTCCGCCCGTTGAGGCTCCCACGGATCGGGAGGCCGTGTTTGTGCGCCCATGATCGCAACGCTTGTCCGTCTACGTGTTCGACGAGATGATCGAAGTCGGTGCGGATGCGAGCGTCCAGCAGTCCGTTCACCCTTTCGAGCACCGGGAAGATGAGCAACAGCTTCTCGAGCGTGTCAGCGGTGAGGTTCCAGCTCGGGGAGAGGAGCGGATGCGCAGCGGCGTGGGCGATGCCTTGTTCGCATAGGTAGTCCACGAGTCGATAGACGTTGCGCCGCCGTTCCTGGATCCCAACATGGTGATCGGGCGTGATGTTCCACGCGAGGACGTGGATCGTGCAGCTTTCGTCCGGGAAGATCGCAGTGACCTCCTCAGACAAAAAGACCCCAGGACGATCCGCCACTGCTAGGCAGCCTTCAATTGTGTCGTGATCGGTCAGAGTAAAGAAGTCCATGCCATGGGCACGACAGAGGTCGTACTGGACTTCAGGCTCAACGTAGCTCTCGGGGCAATCAAAGTAGCGGGTAAACCATGCTCCATCTCCCCGGGATGCCCGGGAATGGACATGCAGGTCGCAACGGGCTGCTCCGAGGCTTTTGGCGAGCTGAGACTGCTTCTTGATAGATGCCTTCACTATCGACGCGACCTGACGTCACCTATCGACCGGGGTCGTGTCGTGACCGAGCACATACTCTCGTTAGTGCCCGCAGGCTCCGGATTCTTTACTACCAACATGCGTGGTCGCCCGCCGGTTCGAACGTTACGTCCCCGGAACGAGCTCGTGGGACCGTGCTCGTGCGAAACGCCGAGAGATCAGCGTGACCGGCTCCGACACTGACAGGGCATTCCTCTTGCTCTTCGGTGAGTGGGGAGGAACCGATGAAGCCGGTGAAGGTGACCGTAGGAGTGCTTGTCCTGCTCATCCTTGGCGAGGGGGCTTGCCAGCAAAAGGCGTCCTCGTCGGGTGCGCTCACGGGCTCCACAGGTGGAGGGGGCGGGACCGGGACCACTGGGCTGGGCGGGCGATCAGGCGCCGGTGATGGCGGACCGGCGGATCCGTTGGGCGCCGTTTCCGATGCTGGTGGTAGCCCACGGACTTGTTCCGATCTCTTCGACCAGAGCGTGGTTCCGGCGTACGCGATCGACATCTCTCCGGACGCCTGGACAAAGCTCGACGCCGACTTTCATGACATCAAGGACGTCATCGCGGGAAATCCACCTCAGACCTACTACCCGATCGTCTTCCACTACGGCTCGGAGACTGTGGCCAACGCAGCGGTTCGGCTGCGAGGAAAATCCTCGTGGGTCGATACGGTCATGTACGACTCCAGCCCGAAGATGCAGCTCGACGTGTCATTCGATCAGGTCGACCCGGCCCAGAAGTTCCACGGAGTCTCCACGATTCACCTCACGATGCCCCGAGACGACTGGACGTTTCTCAACGACCGAATCGGTAACAACTGGCTTCGAAAGATCGGCCTCACAGCGCCTTGTTCCAACAGCGCGATGTTGACCGTGAATGGTGCCTACTACGGTCTTTACATCGCGGAAGGGAGCGTCGGAACTGCCTTGCTCAAGCAGTTCTTCCCCGGCGACGCAGGTGGTGACCTCTTCAAGGGCGGCGCCCAGGCTGAGACCAATGCGGCGTCGGCGAACTGGGCTCGTCTTCAGCAACTGCGGAACGCGACCGACATCGCGACTCTGCAGGGACTGGTCGATCTATCCAACACGGTCCTTGAGTGGGCCGCCGAAGCGGTGGTCAACGACGCCGACGGCTACTACGGCGGGGCTCACAACTACTATATCTATGACCAGGGGCAGGCGGGCTATCTCTGGCTTCCGGACCACACCGACTCGGCGCTGGAATGGCTGGAGGTGTTCTCCTCGTTGTCTTACAAGGAGCATCCAATCTACTGGTGGGCCGGACGCTTTGCGCCGGACGCTCCCGGCGCGGACTACTTGATCGTCATGAACGATCCGGCGTGGAGGAGCCGCTACGTAGACGCCATCGCGACCCAGGTCGTGAAGTGGGACCCGAACGAGATCTCCGGCTGGGTCGATACCTGGTCGGCGCAGATCAAGGATGCGATGACCGCGGACCCCCATAAATGGGCGACGCCCGACCAATTCACTTCGGCCATCGCCGCACTTCACGACATCATTCAGAATCGCCCGCGGTACCTCCAGAGCTTCGTCGGGTGCGAACATGCCACTCCTACTGACGCCACCGACTCGGACGGAGATGGCGTGGCCTGGTGCAATGACTGCGACGACACGAATCCCTCTGTGCATCCGGGTGCGGCTGAGGTCTGCGGCAATCACGTCGACGACAACTGCAATGGCGTCGTCGACGAGAACTGCCCCGGCGAGGCGCCCGGATATCCGGGAGAACTAGATGCCGGCACCAGTGGCACTGGGGCAGGAGCCGGGGATGCGGGAGCGAGGGACTAGATCGTCTACGGAACAATTACGTCGCAAGGCGGACCACAAGTCACCAACGAGCCGCAGCCATCCGGGATCTGCCCGCAGGTCTTGCCTCCACATGTCTGTGGCGTGCAGCAGGGACCGCAGTCCATCAGGTTCCCACATCCGTCCGGCTGGCTCCCGCACGTTCCCGGTGTGCACGCCGCGGGCGTGCAACATGGACAATTGATCGTTCCCCCGCATCCGTCTGACCGAGGTCCGCATGCCTCGACGCCGCAGCCGGTAGGCGTGCAGGATCCGGTTCCCGCGCAGAAGAGCGCGCATGCCTCTCCCGCATCCGCCGCGCGGTCGCCGTCGTGGAACATCACCTGCAACCGGTACGAGTGACCGGAGATCGAGCGAGAGACACCCTTTCCGTGACCTTCACGCTCATTCCGTGGTCGATGGCGAACGAAGGCCGAGTCTTTCGTAGCGGCGAGTGGGTTGCGCCGTGAATTCTCGAACACGCACAACCGATCGCCCTAAGGACGCGGCACCTCGTCGTCGATAGCGCGCCGCCGAAATTGGACGGCGCGCAAACCTTCCTTGGCGCTACGTCGGACGCTGGCGCCTGACCCAAGCGCCGCGGTTGCGAAGGCTCGTTCGGCGCCGTTGAGGTCTCCTGAGTCGATGAGTATCCAGCCGAGCGTATCCGCTGCTTCACCGATACGGGGCGAGTGGGGAAATCGAGCGATGAAAGTGGCGAGGGTGGCCTTCGCTTCGGCTGGGCGAGGAATCCGTGCCTGGCAGATCGCCAGCCAGAACCACGCGTCCTCGGACAGCGGTTGGTCACCAGCGGCGTCTACCGCTCGGGAAAATGCGGCAGCCGCTTCGGCGAGGCGCTGGGAGCGCAACGCTTTCCACCCATCGGCGAACGCGGTCTCGGCGGCGCTCTGCCTGCCCGATGCTTTCGGCGTCGGGTGATCCGAACGTACGAGCCCGAGCCGACGCTCCCGCGCGTGACCAGACTGCGAGGAAGGGCCGTTCCCTTGCTTGAAAAGCTCGATCGAATCCCTCAGCCCCGGCCGAGGTCTTCGTTCAGCGAATGGGCGGTCCCATCGTTCGTTCGGCCCCAGGGTCACCGAATCCTGGCCCAGCACGCGAACGACGACCTGCCCACGCGTCACGGCGACGGCGACCAAACGGTCGTCCGCGGCGGTCACGGAAAACACGGTACCCTTGACCTCGACCGCAGCGTCGCCAGTCAGAACGCGAAACCGTTCATGCTCCGCGAGATGCTCAACCTCGACTGCGATCTCACCTTGGCGGAGAACCACGACCTCATCTGGTTGGCCCTGCATCAAGCTGAAGACAGCGGTATTTCCGGGGTGCACCACGCCCCGATGAAGGTTCGCTGGCGACGATCGGATTGGGGTGTTCGGTCCGACGAGACGATCCGGGCGAACCTCTCGCCCGCGGACCAGCCACAGTGCTGCAGCGACCACCAGCGCCACGACCGGAGCCCACAGCAACCAGAGGGCCCGCGACATCGGCTTTCGTGGACGGCGAGACCCCGCCAGCAGCGCGGTCCGTACAGCCTCTAGATCGTCAGGCACGACTTCCGGAGACGGCAGCATCGCGGATAGGTCGGCAAGCCTCGCGAACGACGCCCACTCGGCTCGACAGGATTCGCAACTCTGGACGTGG
Source organism: uncultured Pseudomonadota bacterium (assembly GCA_963711305.1). Lineage (GTDB taxonomy): Bacteria > Myxococcota_A > Polyangia > Fen-1088 > Fen-1088 > DASRQZ01. Next base: position 1,744,010 of record CAVQDT010000003.1, on the reverse strand, counting down.
TCACGAACACGACGGGACGCGCCGTCGCCGTCCGCACGAGAGACGCCGTGCAAGAGGTCACGAGACGACGGGCAGTTTGGGCGGATGCGCTTCATTCGCGCTCCTGCTCGATGAAGCGCCTCAAGAAAACCTTCGCATCGTGCAGTCGGCGCCATACGCCGGGCTCGCTGATGCGCATGGCGCTAGCCGCCTCCCGTCCCGTCACTCCCTCGATCTCGCACATCACATAGACTATCCGTTGGTCCGGGGGCAGCGCATCGAGACCGCCTGCCAGTCGGGCCAGCAACTGTGATCGTTCTGCCTCCTCACTCGGTGTCTTGACGTGACCCTTTGGAGTGGTCGCTAGCGCCGCCTCCATGTGCCGGCGGCGGCGTTCGCCGCGGGAGTAGTGAGAGGCGATGTTGGCGGCAATGGCGAGAAGCCAGGTTGCCACCGTCGATCGACCTCGAAATCGTTTCGCGCTGCGCTGCGCTTCGAGGAATGTAGCCTGCAACAAGTCCGCGACGTCTGGTCCGGTCTCTCGCGATACGCGACGGAGGAACCGTGCCACACGCGTGGCGTGTCGATCGAACAGCGCTCCCATGGCGGAAGCCTCACCAGCGGCACAGGCGGTGAGGAGAGCCTCGTCGGAGATCTCGTCGGCCGAGCCCTCGATTCTGCGCAGCGGGATCAGGCGGCCCTTCCGTGTCGCGCCGCCGCTCATAGCCCGATCCTCACGCCTAGCCCAAGGCGAAAGTAGGCGAGAGGTTCTCCGGAGAGGAAGGTGGCCTCGGCATTATAAGGCGCGGTGTGCGCGAGCGGAGCCAGGTCCGCGGCCAATCCAAGGTCCAGTGCGACGTCGTCCAGGATGCGGAATGACATCCGGAACGACGCGCTCGCGCGCACGCCACCGGTATCCACGTCCGCGGTTCGGGTATCACCAATCGCGTGGAGCGCCGAGATTCGCATCCAACCGAGGCCGAGGGCCAACCCAGGCAGAAGTGTCAGCCGCCCATGCCTCACCGGAACCGCGGCGCCTAGGAGCACATCGGCGGCCAGCCGGCCGGAGCGCAGGTCCTCGGAGTCGCCAGACCACCCCGAATCCGACGCAACTCGAGCAAGAGCTCCCGCGCACACCGGGCCGATCGGCACGCAGACGCCGGCGTTCACGCCTAGCCAGATTGAGCCGTCGGTCGCCACCGAGGTCTCGGCTGCCGTCGACAGCGACAGCCCCGCAGCGAGCCGGTCGTTCGTCGAGTTCGTGGTCTTGTCCGGCGTCGGCACGCGGTGGGTGATTGCCGGATCGGCTCGAGCGACGAGCAGTGGCGCGACGACGTCCCCACGGGTCCAGCTCTCGATGAACGTCGCGGCCGCGGCCGGCGTATGGGTCGTGCGCTCGGCGGTCCTACCGTCTTCGTCTGCAACCCGGACCACCAGGCCCTCTGCCACCTGCCTGAGCTCCGCATGAATGGCCGAACAGCCCACGGGGATGGATGAGGTCGCGATTCCGCGGCGTCCCAGATCGGCGACGACGTCGCTCAACTCGGCGCTGGAACCCTCCACGCGCGCCGCCGGCGTACAGGCGGTACCAGCCAGCGCGGGTCTGGCCAGACCGCCCGTCGACAGCGCCGACACGAATATCGTGACGGCGACGACGCCCCGGGCGGGCGGGACAGAACGGAACGGTGTCACGGTGGATTAGTGCCCGCCCGGTCGAATGTCTCCGTTCTGCCCGGGGACTTTCCGGAAATAGATTGGGACCGCGTCGTCTTGGCCGAAATGCCGAGGACCATGACTCAGCCTGGTGACCGTGACGACGAAAGACGCGGCAGAGGCTCGGGGACTATCTCGCAGCACCACCCTCTCGAGCTCACGGTTCGCGCGCACTGCTCGTGTGCGAGGTGGACAACAGACGCGCAATCAGTTGCGTTCACGACATTGTCCGCGATCACGCGCGAACAATCTAATGGCGCCACTACTTGAATACTTGTGCCCGTCCAAAACTAAGTCTCCGCGGATTGCGCTGATTGCCATCGCACTAATTTTGGTTCGCCCGAAATGAGCCGTTCGCGCGGCCACTGGACACAACAGTGGCAAGTCCGGACTTCAATGCCGAGCTCTTGGCGCGAGGAGCCACTGCAATGACGATCAAAACGGGTTCGGTAGCATTCAAGCGGCCTGCGGTCGAATACATGACGATGAATACGCCCGCCGAGCTTGCCGGCAGCATGCCGGCCAGCCAGTGCGGCCGCGTTGTCTTCACCGATTTGCACGTGGTCTCTACTGCCACCGCCGGGACGCAGGACACGTCGCACCCCGGGACTCCGTTCCCACTCGGATGCGTCGCCCTGATGTAGTTCCACGCAGTGCGAGGAATCGCAGCAGCCCAGGAAGGAAAATCTCGCCAATGCCTACCCAGAATCGTGATCTGATTCCGCCGTCCCTCATCAGGACTTCGATGCTCCTCGCCGGAGCGGTCGTCTTGCTCGCCAGCTGTGGACCCCAGCCTGGGTCGGGCGGGGCGAGCGATGCCGGTTCGGACGTTCCTGCAGCGACCGGCGTTGGCGGGAAGCGCGGGTCTGGCGGAGCAGTGGGCGGCGCAAGTGGCGAGGGTGGAATGAGCGGAGGCACCTCGGTTGGCGGCGCGTCTGGAGATGCCGGCAGTGGCGGCACAAGGACCATGGGGAGTGGCGGGCGGACCGGCGGTGGCACAGGCGGGGCGATCGGAAGGGGTGGCGCGACGGGAGGTGGCGGTGCCACCGCCGGTGTGGGGGGCGCGTCGGCCGGCATGGGTGGGGCGATAGCCGGAACAGGCGGGATGACAGGGGGCGGTGGTGCAACGATATCGACGTCGGGAATCACCTGCACGCCCGAGACCTGGGACGCCGAGCCGATCGGCTGGGCAACTCAGAGTGGTGGAACCATCGGCGGCGGCAACGCTAGCCTGGTCACGGTCACCTCGTTGTCTGCGTTCAACGCCGCCGCTGGTGGTTCGACGCCGGCTGTGATCCACGTGTCAGGGCGGATTTCGGGCGTGGCCGCGGTCGGATCGAACAAAACGATCTGGGGCCTTTGCGGCGCCGAGATCGACGGCAGCCTCGACTTGAGCGGTTCATCCAACGTCATCGTTCGCAACCTCAAGGTCGTCGGACCGAACGGCAGCTCCAGCACTGATTCCGTGCACGTCCAGGGCGGCGACCACCACTTATGGTTCGACCATATGGATATTTCGGACGGCGATGACGGCAATCTCGACATCACCCACGGCTGTGACTTCATCACCGTCTCCTGGACGAAGTTTCACTACTCCGGGCGGCGCGCGCACCAATTCTGCAACCTGATTGGTCACGACGACAACAACGGCGCCGAAGACACCGGGCATTTGGACGTCACGTTCCATCACGTCTGGTGGGCGGATAACGTCGACCAGCGGATGCCGCGCGTGCGCTTTGGAAAGGTGCACGTCTTCAACAGCCTCTACACGGCTTCCGGCGACACCGCCTGCATCGAAGTCGGCGTCAGCTGCAACATCCGATCTGAACACAACGTCTTTCAAGGGGTAACGAATACCGTCGACAGCAGTCATTCCAACGGCGCCAGTATCATCCAGTCGATCGGAAACATCGGTTCCAACACAAACATCGGTTCCGCGGCTTTCACACCGCCTTACGCCTACAGCGCCGATCCGGTGACCTCTGTCGCCGCGTCGGTCATGGCGGGCGCGGGCCCCAAATAGGCTTGGCGCAGGTCGGGCGTTCTCGCCCTCGCCCGCGCGGCTCCATTTCCGAGCTGAGACCAATCGAATGCTCGAGCGGTCGCGATTCGACCGCTCGCACAACCCCCAACTGGACGCTACGCTTCCGGCATGATGGTTCTCAGCTCTGGATCCGCGACGACCCCTGCGATGTTGCTCTTCGATTGATCCTGCAACCAGACGAGCGCGGCGTCGTCCGCCATCTCGTTCGGGTTCACGAACGTCGCGAACACCGCGCTGACGTTCGGATCGGCCGCATTGATGAAGAAAGTGATTCGTCGTCCTCTATCGCAGTGCGATCACCTCGCCGGCGTCGAACGCGCGACATTCTCATGCCGAGATCCCTCTCGATCCCACCGTTCGTGACTATCGCCACGCTCCATGTCGGAGGTGCCCGATGGCGCAAAAGTCTTCGCCAGGAAATACGAGATCGCAGGCGAATTGCGATTGTCGACACGACGCGCCCGGGTGCGGGGCTGAAACGGAGGGCTCCCGTGGCGTCGTCACCGTGAACAAGCCTGGCCACCGGCGAAGTCCGGAAGCGCTTGAGCATCTCGAGTTGACCATCTGGGTAAAATCAGCCGTTTGCCTCGACACGTGTGGACGAGATGGCGCGCGACCTCTAGTGTCGCTTGCCTCCCGATGTGGAAGCGTACGGAGTTCGTGACCTGGTGGAACGAGACCGGCGGTCCGAACCTTGTGATCGCAACGGCCCGCCTCGTGACCCTGGCAGGTCGTGGCGCCAAGGTCTTGACGTTTGCAACCGTTGCGCTCGGCGTCTCTGGTATCTTGGTCGTTGAAGAGTTCGTGGTTGCGAGCGGCCCTGGCTACCGTTGGGCGCGGGACGTCGTGCGCGGAACGTTCGGGGGACCTCACCGTCGGAACGACGAATTCGACCTCTAGCGAACGCTCCCTGTACCCGACGATGCGTTGTCTCGAAACGATCTGCCAGTGAGCGCGATGCTGTGCCGGGACGCTCGGGAGTGCGGATCCGAAAGTGAGACTGCAGGCCCACCGCAGCAGCGTCGCACGCGAGCGTGTGCCCGAAGGGGGCGGTGCTTCGCGGTAACGGGCTGTCCGGCGATATCGAGACGCCGGGAGCTGGAGCTTGGTCACTTCGCGCTCGGCGGCGCCGCCGGCACGCAGCAGCGCTGGGCGTCCGGGACGTTCATGATCTTCACGTCTGGTCGATCGTTGGGGACGCCCCCGTCATCACCGCACAGGTAGTGTTGGAGCCGGGCGCTCGGAGTCGAGGTCGCTCGCGAGGTCGGGCGACGGTTGGAGGAGTGCGCAAGTGGAGCGCACGTGACCGTTCAGCCGGAAGCCACAATCCCGACGGATGTCGTGAGTCCCACTGTCTCGATGCGCCCCCGAGAGTGACGGAGCGAGATGGGCGCGCCAGGTTTGTGGCGGAGAAGACGACGGCGGGCGTGAGGCTCAACACGACATCGTCATCATTCTGACTTGGCGCTGTCCGTCCGCGTGCGGCCGGTCATGCGCGGGCATGAGGGCGCTGCCGCCGGCGAAATGGAGCCCAATGTCGAGCGGTTGACGACATAAAGCGCGGACCTCAATTCAGCCGATGTGAGCCGTACTGTGCTTCATCTCCGCGCATCGAGCTTGGCCGCAATCGTCTCGCTGTTCGCCATCGTGGGAACCAGCTGCTCGTTCAACGCCGATCGTGTCTTGGGCGTGAAGGACGGAAGCGTGTCGCCCCCATTCGATAGCGGCAGCGCTGACCGCCCCGGACCGACGGAGATCGACGCGGGCCCGTGCAGCAAGATCACCTGCACGCCTGCGGGCGCTCAGTACTGCGGCAAGATCGGCGACGGCTGCAACGGCACTTTGGACTGCGGGAGCTGCCCAGGCACTCAAGTCTGCGGCGCGTTCGAGCCCGGCGTCTGCGGAGACCCGAGCTGTTCGCCGACGATCGCGAGCTGCACCGTCAGCGGAGGCACCTACTGCGGAACGATCGGTGACGGCTGCGGGCGATCCATCGACTGTGGCGCGAGCTGCACGGCGCCCGAGACCTGCGGCGGCACCGGCGTGGCCAATCTCTGTGGCAACTCCAGCTGCGCTCCCGCGATCTGTTCGTTCGCGGGCGGCCAGTACTGTGGCTCGATTGGCGATGGCTGCGGACACGCTCTCGATTGTGGTGGCTGCTCTGGCAACGCGGTCTGCGATCCTCTGAAGCACCTGTGCATCGCGCCGGGCTGCGTCGCCAACCAGAACTGCAGCGCCTCCGGCGTCACGTACTGTGGCACGATCGGTGATGGCTGCGGCGGTTCGGCGAACTGCGGATCGAGCTGCCCCGCTGGTTTGGTCTGCGGCGCCAACGTCGCCGGCATCTGCGGCAAGCCCAACTGCACCAAAGTCTCTTGCGCCTTCACCGGCGGCCAGTACTGCGGCGTCGTCGGCGACGGTTGCGACAGCTCGCAGGATTGCGGGGCGTGCCCGGCAGGCAGCACCTGCGACGCCACCGAGCACGTTTGCATCGCGGCGGGCTGCACGGCTAACAACAGCTGCAGCGCGTCTGGCGTCACCTACTGCGGAACCATCGGCGACGGTTGCGGCGGCGCGGTCAGCTGCGGCACCAACTGCCCGGCCGGCACCGTTTGCGGAGCGAACGTCGCAGGCGTCTGCGGCAACCCCAACTGCACGAAGCTCTCTTGCACGTTCTCCGGCGGGCAGTACTGCGGCGTCATCGGGAACGGCTGCGACGGCTCGCAGGACTGCGGCGCCTGTCCGTCGGGCAGCAGCTGCGATTCCACCAAGCATGTCTGCGTGGCGGCGAACTGCACGCCCAACACCGGCTGCTCGGTTGCGGGAGCCACCTATTGCGGGGTGATCGGCGATGGCTGCGGTGGAATGGTCGATTGCGGAAACGCGTGCCCGTCCGGCCAGACCTGCGGCGGCGCCGGCGCGGTCAACGTCTGTGGCTCCGCGAGCTGCACCGCCGCCACCTGCACGCCGTCCGGCGGTCAGTATTGTGGCACCGTCGGCAACGGCTGCGGCGGATCACTCACTTGCCCGGCGGCGTGCCCGTCGGGCGAGACCTGCGGCGGCGCCGGCATCGCCAACACCTGCGGAGGCGGGACTTGCACGTCGCTCACGGCGGCAGCCTGCAACTACACCGGCGGTCACTACTGCAGCACGATCGGCGACGGTTGCGGCGGGACCATCACCTGCCCTGGCTGCAGCACGCCCGCGACCTGCGGAGGCCGCGGAACCTCGTATCTGTGCGGCGACCCGAGCTGCACACCCGGTAGCTGCACGGCCTCGAATGGCGTCCAGTACTGCGGCACGATCGGCGATGGCTGCGGCGGCTCGCTCAACTGCGGCACAAGCTGCCCGAGCGGGCAGACCTGCGGCCAGGTGCTCGCCAACGTCTGCGGCACGGCCACGCCGTGCACCAATCTGTGCCTGAAGCAGACGACCTGTCCGAACAGCGGTACGACCAGCGTGAGCGGGACGGTCTACGCACCGACGCCGGCGCGATTCGGCACGCCGGACCCCCTCTACAACGCGGTCGTCTACATCCCGAACGCGGCCGTGCAGCCGTTCTCGACCGGCGTCTCGTGCGATCGCTGCGGCGCTGACGTCGTCCGGTTCACCGCTGGTCAGCGCGCTCACCGGACCCGACGGCAAGTTCAAGCTCACCAACGTGCCGGTCGGCGCGAACATCCCGCTGGTCATCCAGCTCGGGCGCTGGCGGCGCCAGATCACGATCACGACCACGGCGTGCGTGGACACGGCGCTCACCGCGGATCAGACGCGGCTGCCGCGGACCAAGGCCGAAGGCGACATCCCGCACATGGCGCTGGTCAGCGGCGACGTCGATGCGCTGGAGTGCGTGCTGCGCAAGATCGGCATCGACGACTCCGAGTTCACCAACCCCTCGGGAACCGGCCGCATCCACCTCTTCCAGGGCAACGGCGCCAAGATCAGCGGGAGCACCCCCGCCGCGACGACGCCTGGAGGGGTCGGCGACGACGCTCGCCAACTACGACATAGTGCTGCTGCCCTGCTACGGCGTCCAGCCGCCGAAGTCACCCAACAACCCGTCGACAGCGAACAAGACAGAACATGATCAACTACGCGAACGCGGGCGGGCGCCTGTTCGCGACGCACTACAGCTACTCGTGGCTGTACAACATCGCGCCGTTCTCGGGCACGGCGACCTGGAACGTCGCCCAGACGGCGCCCGAACGATCCGCTGACCGGCATCATCGACCAGAGCTTCCCCAAGGGGCATGGCCTTCGCGCAGTGGCTGGTGAACGTCGGCGCCGGCACCGTGGTCGGCAACCAGACTCAGATCCAGATTCACGTCCCGCGCCACGACGTCGACGGCGTGGTCGCGCCGTCGCAGCAGTGGATCACCTCGACGAGCCCGGCCTCCGGTCCAGCACTACACGTTCAACACGCCGGTCGGAACCGCGCCCGACAACCAGTGCGGGCGCGTGCTGTTCAGCGACTTCCACGTCGCGAACTCGTCGACCTCGGGACAGACCTTCCCCGCGGAGTGCGGCGCCGACGCGCCGCTGACCGCGCAGGAGAAGGTCGCTCGAGTTCATGCTCTTCGACATCGCGAACTGCATTCAGCCGGACACCGCGACGCCTCCGCCGCCAAGCGCGCCGCCAGCCGCGCCGCCGCCACCGCCGCCACCGCCCGCGCCGCCACCGCCGGCGCCGCCGCCGCCACAGCCGCCCGCGGCGCCACCCGTCGCGCCGCCCCCACCGCCGTCGCCGCAGCCTCCGCCGCCGCCAGGCACCACGACCCCGCCGCCACCGCCACCACCGCCGCCGACGGCGGCACCGACCCCGCCACCACCACCGCCACCACCACCACCGCCGCCACCGCCGGTGATCGTGCCGTGATGGATCCAACCATGTCGCAACGTCGTCCGACCCCATCCCTGCTCGGGGTCATTCCGCCGCGCCGAGCCGCATGGCTTGTCGGGCTCCTGGCCGCCGTCGTTCTTGGCGCGGGCGTGCCGACCGCAGCACTGGCCAAGTCGACGCGCTCTCACAAGAAGAAAACAACGACGACGTCCGCAGCCACCGAGGAAACTCCGGAAGCGGTGCCGGCGCCGGAGGCAGCGCAGGCGCCGGAGCTCACGCCGCCGCCAGCATCGACTCCGGAGGCGCCCGCGGTCGAGGCCCCTCCGCCCGTGCCAGCTGCGCGCCCGGCGCCGACTCCGACCGTCGACGCTTCAGGCCGGCTGCTATATGGGCCGCCGGGGCCCGGAACGGGCACTGTGATCGTGAAGGGGAGCAACCTGCAGGTCTCCTTCGACGGCAACCCCATCGGAAACGCGCCGTTGACGATCTACAACGTGCCAAAGGGCGACTATGTGGTCGAGGGCACCCGACCGGACGGGACCGTAGTCAGCCGTCCGGTCGGCGTCATTGAAAACGCCGACGCCGTCGTCGACCTGGGGTCAGCCGCGATGGCAGCACTGTCGGCGGCTTCGGGCGCAGGACCCCAGAACCGCCATTTGCCGCGGACCTCGAAAATCCTGCTCGGTGTCGCCGGCGGCGCGCTCGCGGCTGGGCTCATCTTCGGTCTCTTGGAGCTCAAGGCCCACGACGACTATGAGCACGCACCGCCGGACCAGGCGACCTTGGATGCCTTGACGCAAACCGGGCGTCGCGACGCCCTGATCGCCAACATCAGCTTCATCGCCTGCGCCGGCAGCCTGATCGCGTCGGGCCTGGTCGCGCTACCGTCGTTGCTCAGGACCGAGTCCGCGGCGCCAGCGCCCGTGACGCTCACGGCCTCCGCGTCAGCGTCGCGAGGCTCGCTGCTCGCCGGTGTCTCGCTGCGCTTCTGACCGAGCGAACGACGGGTACTACAGCGATTCACGGTCCAGGACTCTGGCTACGGCGAACGCCGTCGCCCGCCGCGCTACGCTACCGCGGTCGAGGAGCAGAACGTATCGGAGGACCACATTTGATCGTCGCCGGCGGCGAGCCATGGAACCGGTCCCGTGATGTCGATAGGAACTTCAAATGCCAGGTCGCTCGACGCCACGAGTCCGATAAAACTGATCCGTTAGCTGCGGGGCCACCCAGCTTGCGCTTGGCGCCCCTCCGGCGGCCCCTAGAACGTACCGTCGATTGTCGCGACGGCGCCAGACGCGCTGGGCCGGACGTCCAGCATGCGAAGGCGGGCCGTCTCTTTGGGCGGCTTTTCATCGGAGCCCGTCGAGTGCAGAAACAGCCAGGTCGATGCTATCAACGACGTGACGCCGACTGCCGCCGAGACGTCGGCCGCAAGGTACACCATTCGTACGTGATGGACACTGGCGCGGTTGCAATCCGGCGCGCACGACGATCCACCTTGTCAGTCTCCGCCCGCCCCCCCGCCACCGTCTCCGTGCGTGGTGGTGCTGCTGCATCCACCGAGGACGGTCGCAGCGAAAAGAAGAGCGAGCCCGAGCAAGTGTGGCCGGTTCATCGCGTCACTTCGTGTCGCAGGCAACGCCGCTCGCGGTGCAGAACATGCCCGCCGTGTTCCCCGAAGTTCCGAGCTGGCACATCGGCAGCGTCGAGTCGTGGCAGTCGGTGTTGCTCGTGCACATCGTCGTGCACGCGGCGAAGATCTGGCTGCGGTTCGAGCAGCTGAAACACGTCGTGCCGGATGAGCAAGGCTTCCCGCACTCGGCGGCGAAGGTGGTGCAGACGCCTTGCAGACACGTGACACCGGGCGTGGCGCTGAATTGGACCTTCGACCCATCGTCGGTCGTCGGCTGGCCTTCCGCGCAGCCGCAAGCTGGGTATGTCGCTTCGCACTTCGGTTCGAGGTCCTGATACTGGGCCTGCGCGGAAGTCCGGACCCCGATGAACTCTCGCTGCCCGCAGCAGTTGGTCTGATGGATAGCGGCGAAGCAGTCGCCTGCGCTCATGCACGATCGGTCCAACGCGATCACCGCCTGACAGGGAGACGTAACGGCACCGCCGCCCACGCCGCCCTTGCCCGCGGATCCTCCTGCCCCGCCCGTTCCCTCACCGCCACTGCCGCTCGAGCCACCGGTTCCGGGGCCGTCGCTTCCTGCAGCGCCTCCGCTCCCACCGCCCGCATCGCTCGAGCTCGACACCGACCCGCATGCGTTGGCAACGCCCGTGATCAGCGCCAACAGCACCACCATGGTCCTCCGGCTCATGAGGACATTGTCAGCAATGGGCGGACCAGCCACAAGTCGTCGGAACCTAGGCGTTTCGAGGTCGCCGCAGCGCCCGCTACACGACAGGCGGATCAGGAGATGGACCCAGATAGTCGAAAATCTGAGGCGGCCGGGGCTGAACGGCCCCATCCCTGCGCCTGACGAACTGGTCCGACCATTGCTGCGCGTGTACGGACGATGCGTAACAACCTGGTGGCGGCGGGAGCGGCGGAGCCTCGGCATGCGGAGGCGTGAGCTGGACCAGAACGTGTGCGGCCAGAACGGCGGCCAGTGCGGATTCGTCCAGAGTCGAGATGTGATCTGCGGCTTCGCCTGATCGGTTGCCGAAGCTTGCGTTGTTCCTTGCAAGCCCTTCAAGTCGTGCCCAACGAAAACGAGAGCACGAAGCCGTTGCAGTCGGGTGCTGGGTGCCCCCACCCGTAGGCGCGCGCGCTGAGCCGCACCTCTGTCCCCGGCGGAATCGATGCGTCGAGCGTCACATCGAAGAAGGGATTGCCATCCGCCCGAGCGTCCGCGGCGTCAGCCCAGCCGGCGGTGACCCTATCAGCAGCCCGATCGAGGGATCCGCCGTCGACGTCCGCGATCGCGTCATGAGGCGCTTCGCCGCTGTCCGCGCCCGGTGGGCTCGACGCTGCGGCGCCCCCGCAACCGGCAACGCAGACTCCCAACACCAGGGCCACGCCGCGCATCCAGCGCGTATCGTCACGCATCACGAGATGGCTCGCAATCCGAAGGCAGCGGTAACATTGCGGTCGCGGATGCTGCGACGTGGCGGAGGAGAGTGTCTCTCTAAGGTTTGGATCGCTGCCGGCGTGGCGGTGGCGCTGTGGCCAGCTCCTGCCCTCGCGGAGGCGGGCACGGTCGAGATTGCCTGGTCGGCCCCCGCCGAGTGCCCGACGACATCGGACGTGGAGGCCTCGATTCGGAACCTGTTGGGCCGGTCGCCGCGCCTCCCGGATGGACGCCATCTGGAGGTCAAGGCCCGGGCTGAACGCAAGCACGACCGCCAGTGGAGCGGGACGATCGAGACGCGCATCGGAACGACGACGGGAATCCGGACGATCGGCACCGAGTCGTGTCGGGCCGTCGCAGATGCCACCGCGCTCATCATCGCGCTGATGATCGATCCCGAAGCGGTCGCGGCCCGCGCCTCAGCTCCACCTATTCCTTCGCCGCCGCCGGAGCCCAGACCGGTGATGCGAGCGACGCCGTCCGCAATCGACACGGCAGTGTCACGCGCGCCACCGCCGCCTCGTCGCGGCCTCGCGCCGAGGCTCTCGCTCGGCCCCACGATCGCCGTCGACATGGGGACGCTACCGCGGCCTACCTACGGTGCGGGGGCGAGAGTCGGCGTCAAAGTCGGTGGCTCCGCGCTCGAGCTCGGCGCTCCTCGCATGGGCGTCGGCGAGCGCGACGGTCTCCGGCACCATGCCCCCGGCAGGCGGAAGCTTTCATTTTTGGTCAGCGTCCCTATCGGCCTGTCCGGCCTTCGCGGTGCGACGATTCGACATCGGAGCGTGTGCGGAGATCGAGGGCGTCGAGGTGAAGGGAACCGGCTTCGGCGTCAGCTCGGGCTACGAAAACCAAGCCCGATGGATCGCTCTCGGGGCGGGAGCGATCGCGCGCCTGAGACTCACCCCGCACGTCGCGATTCCGTTTCGGGTCGACGCCGTTGCACCCCTTGGTCACCCTACGTTCTTCCTCAAGGGTGTGCCGGAGGCACAAGGCCAAGTTTACAGCCCTTCTCGCGTGGCTGGGCGCGCGCTCTTGGCCGTGGATATTGATTTCTGAGGCCCCCGATCATGGATTCATCGAGGGGCGGCCACTCAGCATTGCGGATGGATTCGAGCGTCTCGATGGCGGCTCGCGAGGCGGGATCCGCCGAATCAGGAACGTCCGCGCTTCTGGCACTCGCCGACATCTACAGAGAGCACTTCGACTTCGTCTGGCGCAGCCTGCGCCGCATGGGCGTGGCGCCCGGATCCATGGACGATGCCGCTCAGGATGTGTTCCTGGTCGTTCACCGCAAGCTCGCGAGCTTTCAGGGCCGATCGTCGGTCAAGACGTGGCTGTTCGGTATCGTGGCCCGCGTGGCGCACGACCATCGCCGATCTGAAAGGCGCAAGGGCGACCCGGTGCGGTATGAGTCGCCGACCGCGCTCGACACCTTGCCTGACCGGGCCACACCCGGACCGATGCAACGGGCCGAGCAGAACGCGTCGATCCGTCTGCTCGAAGAGCTGCTGTCGCACCTGACGCCCGAAAAGCGCGAGGTATTTCTTCTGGCCGAGCTGGAGCAGATGACGGCGCCCGAGATAGGAGAGGCGCTGAGCGTCCCTCTCACGACCGTCTATTCGCGGCTGCGCGCGGCGCGCATCGAGTTCGAGGAAGCGCTGAGCCGCCACCGCGCCGGACAGAAGGAAGACGAACCATGCCGCTGAGTGATGAGGCACGACGGATCGTGGATGACGCGCGCGCAGCGTACGGACCGTCGGACGAGGACCGCGCGCGTGTCGGGGCGATGCTGCCGCTTCATCTTGCGGCCGCTGCCGGAGCCGCTACCGCTGCGTCTACCGGACCGTCGGCCACTGCCGCGCCCGCCAGTGTCCTTGCCGGCAAGGGTGTTCTCGTCGGGCTGACCGCGCTGGTCGTCGTGGGCGGCGCGTCCCTGGGGTACTGGTGGTCGGGAAGCGGAGCCCGCGGACCGCGAGCGCCGTCCGCCGTCAGCGCTGTATCGGCGCCCGCCGCACGGACCACGACTCAACTCGCGCCGTCCAGTTCAACGCCATCGACGACCGTGAAAAATTCGCAGCCCCAGTCGCCCGCGCGCGGGAACCGCATCCGTTCGACGCTCGCGGCGCACGCGATTGCCGCGAAGGTTGGAGTCTCCGATCCGGGCCCCGACGTCGCCGGAGAGATCGCGCTCCTCAACGAGGCGCAGCGAGCGCTCGCGAGCGGGCAGGCCGACCGGGCGCTCCAGATCCTGGATCGCCACGCGCGCGAATTCCCGCGCGGCAGCCTTGCGGAAGAACGGGCTGCCGCCCGAATCATCGCGCTCTGCGCCCTCGGCCGCGTGACGGCGGCGCGCGCGGAGACCGCTGCGTTCGTCAGGCAATCCCCGGAATCGCCGCTGGTCGAGAGGGTGCGCGCAGCGTGCGGCAAGTGATCGGCATGCAAGAAAGGAAGAGCGCCGGCCACTCAGCGTGTCAGGAGGTCGGCGTGGTTCATCTTGTCCAAATCTCTCGCTCGGGGCGCGTGGCATGGATGCTCGCGGGAATCCTGGCGCTCGCCTGCTCCTCGAAGCAGATCCCCATCGGCGAGCAGACCGGTTCCGGGGGTGCGAATGGAGGCCAAGCGGGGTCCGGTAGAGGCGGCTCGACCGGTTCCGCTGGCTCGGCCGGTGTGGGCGGCTCGAAAGGCGTGGGGGGGGCGAGCGGTGTGGGCGGGGCGAGCGGCGGGCCCGACGCCGCCACTGGAGGGACCAGCGGCTCGGACGCGGGCAGCGGGATCGACGCTGGGTCGTGTCCCGCGAGCTTCACGAGCGCGCTCACCAAGAACTGCTCGACCGCGGCAGACTGCTTCTTGGCGCCTCACTTCGATTGTTGTGGAAACGTCATCGTTGCCATTCGAACGGGGACGGACGCATCTTTCGCGACGGCTCAACAAACCTTCGAGTCCTGCGTTCCGGGGTGTCGCCTCCGTGGCTGCGACCACGCCGATCGGGCCGAGGACGGACAGACGCTGACCGCCACGGGGCAAGCGTTCGCCGCCCAGTGCCAGAGCGGTCGCTGCACAAGCGTCGTCACCACGGGCCCGACCTCCGCGTGCCAGGCGCAAGGGTCCTGCGACCTAACGACTTCGACGTCGTGCAGCTACTGCGATCGAGGCGGAACGCTCCAGCAGTTCTGCGAGTGCACGACGAACAGCGCGGGGCAGGGCACCTGGAACTGCGGCGGCTCGATGGCGTGCGGTTCGACCAACTGCGGGCTCAACGGCAGCACGTGCGATCTGCGGCGCCAGACGACGTGCGAACAGTGCGACGCATCCGGGGCTCGGCGGCTCTGCACCTGTGTCGCGTCCGGCTCAACAGGCGTGTGGGCCTGCAACTCGACCGCGAGCGGGGGCTGCGGCGTCGACTGCGGCGGTCGCAAGTGCCTGGCCGGCGAGATCTGCGTGCAGCTTGGACGTTACCCCGGAACCTTCACGCCCGACGCTGGTCCCCCGACGACGACGCCGACGTGCGTGGTGGTGCCTGACGCGTGCGGCACGAACCAGCCGTCCTGCGCAACTTGCATCGTCTCCGCTTTCGGTTGCTCGAGTCCAGGAACGTGCCGCGACCTTGGGCAGCAGACGTTCGAATGCATCCTGCCGGGTGCATGATGAGCAACGGGATTGCGGCACCGGATCAGCGGATGCCGTTGTCGCAAAGGATCGAGTCGTTCTGCTCGGTGCATGTCTCCGGCCGACCGGCGGTACCGTTCACGCACACGCAGGTCGCCATGCACCCGCACGACGGTGTGCCGCGGCATTCGTTCGGAATAGGCGCGCAGTACTCGCCGCCTCCCCCAGCCACGCCGCCGACCTCTTTCACACATACGGTGCCCGATGGACAGCCGGTGTTCGGGCAGACGCTGCTAAACGCGGAGCCGTCGGGAGCGCCTCCGTCGGCGTAAGTACACATCTGGGCGCCGCCGCCGCTGCTGCCGCAGCCGAGAATCACGGCCGCGGCAGCGAGCAAGCAGGCGAGCAGGCACGATGACGCGCGATCCACGATTCGCGAAGGTATCATTTCATCTCTCACGCGCCGTTCGGCTTGCCCTGTGGCGGCGGGGCGGGTGTCGGACCCGGGCAGCAGGTGCAGTTGCAGGGCGGGCACGTCTCACCGGAGACGCACGCGGGGCACGCGCAGCCGCAGCCGCCCCCACCGCTGCCCGGTACCGGTGTCATCGCCACGCAGCGGCCGCTGGGCGGGCACGGATCCGTGGAGCACGCGATCCCGAGCGAGATCCACGAGCAGGCATGCGCGGTGTCGGCCCAGCAGGACGCGAGGTCGGTGTGATCGCCGCAGGCGCTGGCAGGCGATGGCTCCGAGGTCTGCTGGCAGACACCCGAGCGGCACGGTTGCCCTTCCACGCAGGGAATCCCGAGCGCGTACCACGTGCAGCGATCGGCGGTATCCGCGGCACAGCTCTGGGAATCGCTCAGCGCGGCGCAGGGGTCGGTGTTGGGCGGAGGTGCGGGGGGCACGCCACAATCGCACGGCGCGCACGCGGTATTCGGCGGGCAGGCGGGGCAGGTGCACGCCGGCACCGACGTCGCGGCGCCGCTGCTCGTGTTACCGCCGGTGGCGGTGCCTGTCCCGATGCCCCCGATGCCGACGGTCCCGGCGCCGCAAGCGCAGTCGCACGGCCGGCAGCTCTGGCCGGCCGCGCAGGGTGGGCAGGCACAGGTGCACGTGCTTTGGCCGCATCCGGTTCCCCCGCTGCTGCCGCCGCCGCCGCCACCGCCACACGCGCAGTCACACGGCTGGCAGCTTTGGCCCGCCGCGCAGGGCGGACAAGCGCACGTGCACGTGCCGCCTCCGCTGCTGCCTGATCCGCCGCAATCGCATTGCACGGCCGGACACTCGCTGTTCGGTGGGCACGCGATCGGCTGCACGCAGGCGCAGCCCCCGCCGCTGAGATCGCGGCCGTGGCAGAACCCATCGTTCGCACAGTCCTGGCCCGCAGGGCAGAGGATAGGCGCGGAAGACGCGGCCTCGGCCGCCGACCAGGCGCATCGGTCGTCGGCCTGGCAGACCGCATGATCGGTGATCTTGCCGCACGGATCAGGCGTGACGCAGACGCCGGACGGGCAGTTGCCGCTCGCGGGACAGGCGCTGCCGAGCGCGACCCACTGGCAGCCGTTCCCGGTGTCACCGCGGCAGGCGTCGGCGGTCGCGTGAACCGAGCAGCTGTCGTTGACGATAGCGCCAACGAGCGGGGCTCTGCTGTCGTTGCCGCCGCAGGCGGCGCCGAGCACGAGCGGAACCGCGAAGAGGGAAGCGCAGACAAGCTTGGCTTTGGTGTTCATGGTGTTCTCCTTACTTTCCGGACATGGTTCGCGATCGATGCGTTAGCGTCCTTCGCATCTCGGCTACCTCGTGCTCGAGGGCACGGATCTGCTGGGCTTGCAGTTGAATCGTGGCGACGGCCATGCTCGTGTAGCCGTAGAGATCGACGAGGTCGCGCTGGCCGTCGACGGCCGCCGACCCTTCGTTGTCGTCGATCATGAATCCCAGGCGTTCCTTCGAGGGATCGTGCTTGTACCGCCATGTGGCGAGCTTCATGGCCAAGAGCTCGTCGCGGTAGCGCGCGAGGTCACCGGGAGCGAGGTAGTGGATGTCCTGCTTGAAGCGGCGGCGCGAGATCGGGCAGCCGACCGGCCCTTTGGTCGGATCCGAGCTCGCACAGATGATGAGGGCGTTGCAATCGTTCATGGGATCGCACTTCTGACCTTCCGTGGTGCAGCCTTCGCCCGCGGTCTCCGTGGTGCAGAGGGGCGCGCCGCTTCCGGCGGTGTAGCCACGGCAGACGGGATCGCCACAGGTCAAGTAGAGCTTGAGCCCGTCGCTGCCGGCGTCGGTCATCGAGGGCCCGTCGTTCGAACCTAGCGAGCGATCGCGCGTCTCGCAGCCGACCGCAGCCGCGGCGAGACCGAGCGCGAGCGTGCAAGAGAGCTTGGCCTTATCGGTAGTCATGGGGACTCCTTCCTGTGACGTGACTTCTCGGAGAGCATGGACCTCACGCGCGCCGCGAGAGGACTCGAGGCGTAGCGCGCGAAAAACGAGCGGGCCTCGTCCTGTGCAGCCGTGTCCTCGTTATTCCCGAGCAGCGCGCCGATCCGCAATACGTGCGCCTCGGCCAGCAACGCCCCATCGGGGAAAGCGCGCGCATACTCGTTCAAGCTCGCCAGCGCCGCGCCGTAGTCGTGCCGGCGCTCGGCGCGCTCCGCGGCGTCGAGCAGCGCGATCTCGCGCGCCAGGGGCGCCCGCGGGGGCGGAGCTGGCGCCGCTGACGCGGGCGACTGCGCGACATCGGCAGATTTCGGGCGCGCGGCGACATGGGACGGTACGGCTGGCGCGACGACATGGGATGGTGAAGCCCGCGGCGCCGTGGGCGCGGCCGGCGGTGCCGGGAAGTACACCGGTTCCGGCGCAGCTCGCAGAACCTGGCGTGTCGCCGGCGCGACGATCTCCCGCATTGCCGGCGCGGCAGCAACGGTTGTCGGCGGATGCCGCCGCTCCGCCACCGCGCGATGAGGCGTGGGCCTTCGGATCGCCCGCACGGTCGGCATCCCCGGCGGTGCTGCGCCGAGCAGATCCTCGAGGGGCGTTTCCACCGCGGGTTCAGCAACCTCCGACGGAATGGCGACTGGCGAACGTCAAAGCCTGGATCTCATTCGGCGCTGCAAGCGCAGTACCCCATGCAAACGTGCAGGCATCTGCTCGCGGATGCCCGCCCGCCTCAGAAATTCGAGTGTCGCATCGATTTTTGCCGCGCAGGAAATGCGTCGCAATGTCAGATGATGCCGTTGTCGCGGGCGATCGAGCCGCTTTGTTCGGAATGGGCGGCCGTAGGCGCCCGCGTTCAGCAGCCGCAGGCCGTTTTCACTCTATCGAGGATGCCTGGCTTACGCTGTCCGTCCTCCACTTCGAAGCGGCGCGCCGAAGGCGATGTGACCGCGAAGCCCCGAGCCGCGAGACGTTCACGCAGCCCGTTGAATCCATCGCCGAACCCTTCCGGCAGATCATGGAGCTCATCGAGCGTGGCCTGCGCCGCGGGGCCTGCCTGCGAGCTGGCTCTCCACGTCACGTGGGCGCCGTCAGAGCTGACGTTATGGGTAAGGAACGGGCAGCACGCCGCCTCGCGGCGGGCAAGATCGGTGACCCATTTGGCGACGCCCGGCTTCGCGGCGAACCTGAGCTCGACAGCGTCGGCCGTCCGCTGGCGACCCGCCAGCGCGTGCGCGAATAGTCGCCCGTACTCGGCGAGTCGTTCCTCGGGCGTATCGGGAGCGTTGGTCAGATCGCAAGCGATCGGCGAGTCGGGCTTCTCCTGGGTGCTCAGCAGATCGATGGTGGTCGTGGTCGTCATTGGTCATCCTCCTCAGCTCCACTAGGCGGCAGCGGGCTAGGACGGGACACCCAATGGTCGCGACGACCATCCGGCGCCGCTTGGGGCATTTCTCCTTCACCTGTCCCAGACCCTCTTGGATCGGCCTACTAGGTTCGAAGGGAGCCGCATGGACAGCCGACACTCACCAGTCCGGGCCGAAGCCGACGTGCGAATTGCCGCCAGCCGCGCTCTACGAAGATGCCTTAAGCCTATGCTTCTCGGTGGCGCGGGTGGGCTCGGCCTGCTCGCCTGCGTCGGTTGTTGCACTCTGCCGATCCTGGGCGCGATCGGAATCGGCACTGGGTCCATCGCCGCCTTCAAGCTGATCGAACCGATTTCCGCTGGGCTGCTCGCCCTGGGCGTGATCGCGGCCATTGTCACGTTCGCACGGATGCGAAGAAGGAAGTGGGCTGCGCCCGCAGGCGCATCCGCCTCTTGCTCGGTGGATGGAGCGTGCGGCTGTGGTCCGCCAACAAAGCGGCGTTCGGGTGTCGCGGAGAGGTGATGTAGCCTCGGAGGATGGATGCCGAGCGCCGACGCCAGATCCAGGCGTGGATGGTCCGGTTCGCCGACGGCGAACGGGCGGCGTTCCAGCCGCTCTTTGACGCGCTCTGGCCCGTCTTGCTCGCGTTCACGACGCGCACGCTCGACCAGACAGCCGACGCGGAGGATTGTGCCCAACAAGCCATGCTGAAGGTGTTTTCACGAATCACCGACTTCGACCGCGGTCGCGACGGCGTCAGCTGGGCGCTCGGGATCGCCGGGTACGAGGTCATGACGTTGCGGAAGCAGCGCGCGCGGCGCGGCGAGGCCGGGGCCGCCGCGCTCGATCGACTGGAGCAACGAGGCCCCGGCATCGAAGAGGGACTGATCGCCGCCGAGCTGCGGGAGGCGGTGCTCGCCCTGGTCGGCGAGCTACCGCAGCGAGACCGCGTCGCGCTCGCCCACGCCTTCAGCGGCAGAGCGGCCCCAACGGATGAAACGTCTCGGAAGCGCCGCTTTCGGGCCATCGAGCGGCTGCGAGCCGCATGGAGGCGCGTTCATGGTTGATCTGGATGCGTTGGCCAGGCGCGCGCGACGAGCGGCGGAGTGGGGCAGGCTGCGGGCCGCCAGCCGCATCGCCGCCGTCGTCGTTCCCTTCGCGCTGCTTGCACTCGTGGTCTCACCGAAGCCCGAACCGGTGGCGGCAATTGCGCTCGTGCTTCTGGCGGTCACCATCACTCTCGGCTGGCGAAGTGCAGAGGGCCTCCGAGTCGCCCGTTCTGGCCTGAAGCTCGGCGCGATCCCGATGTGCGCGGCGCTCCTCACCATCGAGGTCGAAGGCTGGTGCGACCCGGACCGGGCCGTCACACTCTGCGGCGCCGGCTGCTTGCTGGCGGGCGTGTTCGCGGGCGGAGCAAGCGCGTGGTACGCCGTCCGCACCCAATCCCCCAGACGCCTCCGCGTCTGGAGTCAGATTGGTCTGGTCGCCAGCCTCACCACCGCCCTCGGTTGCGCCGGCCTCGGGTTTGGCAGCGCGCTCGCGGTTCTCGCGGCAATGGCTGGTGGCGCCGCAGTCGCCTGGCTGCCGGCCAAAGCACGGACGTAGTCCGGGATCTGGCGCGGAGGGCCCGGAGGGACCGCCGATCGACGTTACGCCGCGAGTGTGCGTGGCGTCGACGGCTCCCAGAAGGCAAGCAACAGCGCCGCCATGACCCACCCAAACAGATCCGGCGAGGCGGCGAGCTCGAAGCCGGCGTGAAGACCGAGAGCCGCGAACAGCCCCACCCGGCGCGTTCGCGGGATCGAAAGCAGGGCTGCCAGCGCCACCTCTGACGCGGCGACGGCCGAGCCGATGATGAGCCGCCTCGTCGGCGTCGACAGCAGGAGCTCGCTGACCCATGGTGCGAACTTCCCATCGTCGCGGAAGAGAGACAGGGCGCTGCCGTCGAGCCAGTCCCATCTGAGCTTGGCTGTGCCGGCCCAGAAGTAGATTGAAGCAATCCAGATCCTCATGAGCCAAACGCTGGAACGACTGCTGCGAATCGCACCTGGGCGCAGAGCGCAGCGGTTCACGGCGTCGGTGATCGCCAGCAGCATCGTGCCCAGGAACAGAACGTGCTCCGTCGTATTCAGGCGTCCTGGGATCTGCGTGACGGTCACATAGCCGAGCGCGCCCGCCACCAATCCTGCCGGGCGCGCTCCGATACCCAGCGTGAAGGCCAGCGCCGCGATGGTGCGGAGGACACAGAGGACCTTCACCAGCAACTCGGGGAGGGGACCCACCAGAGGCTCGAAGTGAAAATGACCGTCGGGCCAGCCAAGCAGCGGCCAGGTGTCGAACAAGAACGGGATATGGAGAGCCCCGAGGACGGGCGTCGTACGCAGGAGAAAGATCGCACCCAGCGCGACCCGGGCGCGTCCGAGGGAATCGAGCCGGGCCCGGTCGCGCGGGTCTTGCCCTGTCACCGGCATCGCCGAATGGTCTCGGTCACCTCGATCGCCGAACCCGGCGTCGCGATCCTTTCCAGCGTGGCCGTGGCCTTCGCGGCGTCGGGTCGCAGACCGCAGGCCAGCCCGGCGACCTCCGACAGGTGGCGGCGCAGCAGCGCCCCGAAGGGGGCATGCCGCCATTGTTCGGTACCGGCCAGCAGATCACCCGTGCTGCCACCAATCGACGCCGAGATCGCGGTGGGCGCCAGCGGTCGGGAACGCCCGGCGAGATCCGAGGTCGCGACCTGCAACCGATAGGTTTCGCTGCGGGAAAACATGGTGTAGGCGAGGCTCCCGGTCCCCGCCATCCGGGAGGAGAGCGGGATCAGCAACCCCACCAGCACCGCGACGACGGCGTGCCCGCGTGGTCCCATGCCGCTATCGAGCTGTCGTCAGGGAAGCGTCGTGCTGTTGCTGGAGCACGCCCCTTGGTGGCAGGTCCCGTAGCCAGAGCACTGGTAGAAGGCACGGTCCCACTGACAACTTCCGTTCACACAGCGCGCGTTCCCGTAGAAGACCACCCATCTGGGGGCCGGGCAGGAATCCGCATCGGGACACTCGGGCTCTCCGCAAGCGGAGGGGGCCAGCGCGCACTCTCCCGTGGCACCACCCGCGTCTGCCACGCACGACATCGCGGGTGGATCGGGAAACCTGTAGCCGGCCGGAGCCTGGACCTGCCCGTCGACCGGCACGGGGGCGGCGTCGACCACGATCCCAACCTGGCTGGTCGTATCCGCCGGTGCGTCGACAGACTGATTGGGAGTGGAATCGCGAGGCGTCAGGGACGCGGTGCTGCACGCCACCATGACCAACCCCAGCACGACCACCCCCGACCACCTCGCCGCGGACATCTTACGGGTGCGGTCCGACTCCACTCCTGCCATGACTCTCCTCCAAGCGATATGATCCGCGTCCACCGCTCGATCAGTGTCCGCAGCCCCCTCGGACTGCTCAGATTTCCTGTAACCGAAGGCGATTAGGCGTTAGTTTTGGACGCATGCCTCCTCGCAATAGGGCGTTGAGAATGTGCCAGACGCGGTGGTGCAACTGTCAGCTTCGAAACTGAACCGTCAGGGATTCGGCCCGGCGCCGTAGGTGCTCGGATCGAGCAGCAGTTGCCAGAAGCGACCCGTGGCGTCGGCGCTGGCATTGTGGGTAACGAGCAGGAGAGGCCCACTCGGATCGGTGACAAGATCGGGCCCACCGGTCGCGCCCGTAACCACAGGTGACGGCGCCGAAACACTCTCCACCGCCGTCACGAAACTGGGAATGCCGATCGCCAAGACGCCCACCTGGTCCGCCGCCTGGGCGAGGTCGAAGATGCTCGGTTGCTTTGCCGCGATCCAGGCGCCTAAGGGGTTGGCGGGAAGGCCCGATAACCGCGCGCTCGGGACATCTGTGGTCTGGTCGTAAAAGGCGCTGACCTGCACGAACCGAAACCGCGCCGTGACGATCGAATCGGCCCAAGGATCCATCTCGCCATTCGGGGGCCCCATCGTGCCTCCGGTGCTGGTCGTCGCCCCCAAGGACGAGACGATCACGACTCGCTCGATGACCGTCGGGTCAATCAAGTATGCGTCTGCCACGTCGGTCAAGCGCCCGCCCGTCACGATCACCACCGGGCGATACGGAAGGGCGAGGTTGAGCGACGCGTCGACGATTTCGTGGGCGCCTTCCGATCGGTTCGGGGTCGTGTCATCGAGGTGGCCGCTCGCGGGCCTGACGAGAGGAGGGCCGGTGCTGGCAATTGGATCGGGAATGTTCCGCAGCCCGCTGGCGCGAGCTGCCGCCACCAGCCCACGCCAGCCCGCTATGTTCTTAGCGAGATCCGGCCACGGTGCGCTGGTGTTGACGATAATCCCCGCCAGCCTCGGACCTCCACCGTTCGCCAGCAGCACCGCATACTCTCCTTGCCAGTTGTCGTAGGCCCCGTCGTTGGCGAGAAGGATGGGATTGCGCTCGTCGACGGGGAGCAGGCCGTGCGGAACGCTCGAGCCGACGTTCCGAGTCTCCGTACAGCCGACCGCCAGCACCGCGAGGACAAGCCTGGCCAGGCCGACGCATTGGTCTGATGTGCGTATGTTCATCGCAGCGCCTCACTCTTTCGCTACAAGAAAGCTCACGGTGTGCAGTAGAGGGACATGGTAGCAAGGGTCTCGACCAGCATTTCGATGTTAATTTTGGCGCTCGTGGCCGCAGCTTGTCAGTCTGCTTCGAGTGGCAGCGGAGCGGGTGGTAGCACCGGCACGGTCACCGGCGGAGCGAACGGCGCAGCGGGCGCGACGGGACCCGGCGGCGGTCCAGCGAGCGCTGGGGGCGCAAGCGGCGTCGGCAGCGGAGGCACGTCCGGACAAGGGGGAACGGCAGGCGCCGGCGGCCAAACAGGCGTCGGGGGCCAACCTGGCGCAGGCGGCTCTGGTGGGCTGGCCTGCGCCGCGCCAATGCCTAGCGGGCCGTCGTATACCGTCGATTCGACCGGGGTCACGCTCACATTGAACCCGGGCAGGTTGAGGATGCAGGTCTGCGATACGGACATCGTTCGGATCGAATACACGACGGCCTCCTCGATTCCGGCGAAAACGTCGTTGTCGGTCAGCGCGAACTGGGGAAACGCTCCGAGCTTCTGCGTGACCGAGTCGGCCGGCGCTCTGACGGTGACGACCGCGCGCATGAAGGCGAAGGTCATTGAGAGCAGTGGTCTCGTCACCTTCAGCGACCTCAATGACAACGTCCTGGTCTCGGAAGCGAGCAAGAATCTCACCGCTGCGACAGTCGAGGGAGTCGCCACGCACACCGTGAAAGCGACGTTCAATTCGCCAACCAACGAGGCGCTCTTCGGTCTCGGCCAGCACCAGGACGGCGTGATCAACAGGAAAGGCTCCACGCTGCACATGCTGAATGCCAACACGCAGATCCAGATCCCTGTCCTGGTATCCAACAAAGGGTATGGGGTCTTCTGGGATAACTACTCGACGACTGACTTCGCCGGGAACGTCGCGGGCAACACGCAATACAGCTTCAGCTCGGAGACGGGTGACCTGGTCGACTACTACTTCTTCTATGGTCCCACGATCGATCACGTCATCGCGGGCTACCGGGCGGCGACGGGAGCCGCGCCTCTATTTCCCAAGTGGGCCTACGGTCTCTTTCAGTCCAAGGATCACTATCAAAGCTCGGCCGAGCTCACGGCCGTGCAGCAAGGTTACCGAAACAACAACATCCCCGTCGACGTCATCGTCCAGGATTGGCAGTATTGGTCTCCCTGGGTGTGGGGCTCGCACTTCATGGATACGAGCCGCTATCCGGATCCTGCCGCGCTCGTGAAGCAGCTGCACGCGGCGAATCTCCACACGATGATCTCGATCTGGCCGCTCTATCAGACCCGGGCGAACGGCGTGGCCATGTTTGCGGGCGAGCTCGACAACTTCAACGCCCTCAATGCGATCAATGCGCTTTATCCGACGACCACGACGGGCGGCGTGTACCACTTCTACGACACGTTCAACGCTGCGGCCCGGACACTTGCTTACCAGCAGGACTACGATCACCTGATCGGAAATTACGGCTGGGACGCGATCTGGGCGGACAACACGGAACCCCAGAGCTATCCAGAGGGTGTCAACGTCCACGCCGCCAACACCGCGCTTGGAAAGGGCGCGTTTTACATCAATGCCTACCCCCTCGAGCACAACCGGGGGATCTACGAAGGCTGGCGCAAAATAGGACCGAGCAACAAGCGCGTTTATATCCTCACTCGCAGCGCGTTTGCGGGGCAACAGCGGTATGCGGCAGGGTGCTGGTCGGGGGACATTAATGCGACAGCGAGCGTCTATGCCGCGCAGATCCCTGGTGGACTCAGCTACGCCATCTCCGGAATGCCCTACTGGACGACGGATATTGGCGGCTATTTCGGAACACCCAGTGAGGAGCTCTTCACCCGCTGGTTCCAGTTCGGTGCCTTCTGCCCCACGTTTCGCATTCACGGCCAGGCCCCCAAGGAGCTCTATGGCCCGCAGTGGAGCGCGCAGGGCAAGGCCAACATGCTCGCCTTGGACAACCTGCGCTACCGGTTGATGCCATACATCTATTCGCTGGCGTGGATGGTCACGAGCCAGGGTTACACGATCATGCGACCGCTGGTCTTCGACTTCCAGAACGATACGAAGGTCTACGGGATCACCGATCAGTTCATGTTCGGTCCGGCGTTGCTGGTCAATCCGGTGACGGCGATGGGAGCCACCAGCCGTTCCGTCTATTTGCCGGCGGGGACCTGGTACGATTTCTTGTCAGGGTCGACGATTAGCGGCGGCGGCATGAATACGGCGAACGCTCCTCTGAGCCAGATCCCCATCTACGTCCGGGCGGGATCTATCGTTCCGATGGGGCCGATGATCCAATATGCGATGCAGAGTGCCGACCCCCTGGAAATCAGGGTCTACAAGGGGCAAAACGGGGCCCTGACGCTGTACGAGGATGCGGGAGACACCTACGACTACGAGAACGGACAGTACGCCCTGATCTCGTTTTCGTGGGACGATCAGACTCAACAGCTGACAATTGGCGCTCGAACGGGAAGCTACAGCGGCATGCTGGCCAGTCGCACGTTCAACATTGTCTGGGTGGGAACCAATCACGGTGCGGGCGTATCTGTCACCCCCACGCCGGACCAGGTGATCAAGTACGACGGGACTCAGGTGGTCGTGAGCGGCAAGTAGCCGCGGCTGCTCGCTCTAGGGGAACCGGATGACAGCGTCGATACCAATGACAGCGGAAAAACGGGGGGCGCTCCAGACTGGAACCCGATCGAGGGCGGCCGACCAGCGGATAACGTTCACGAGACCGTCGGCGTGGCCTTGGACGAGGAAGCGGCGCCCGAGGATCTTGCCGATGCCGACACGACCTCCAGCCTCGACGACGGGCGCCGCGGCGGAGGCCGGGCGGTCGATGTTCGTGCCGGCCATTCTGACCTCCCCGAGCTTGGTGAGGAGGCACGCGCTCCAGGGGCTGGAAGTCGCGCACCCGGCCGCGCCTGCCAGCAGGTGCTGCTGCACGAATCCCGCGCCGTCGGCGCGCCGAGTTGTCGTGGGCACGCTGAGCTCGGTGTCGAGCTCGATGGCGAAGTGCTGCCACGCGAGAGAGCCGAGCAGCCGTCCGAGTACGACAGGGCCGGAGGACATGCCGACTCCGATGGACGAGCCCAGCCCGATCGTGAAAGCCGGTCTCGACCGAACCCCGGTATAGTCCGACGGTAGCTCCGCTCCGCGAGGTCCGGCGCGCGGCTCGATTGGGAGGTTCGATACCGGTGATGACCGCGGCGCAGTCTCCGGCGCCGATGCTTCAGGCAAATGATTGTTGTCCTTGGAGGGGGGCCCAGTGGCGGCGTCGGGAACCGTCGTGGTCGCCAAGAGCTGAATCTGAACCACCAACACCGCCGCGAGAGCGTGCGCGAGATGACGGCAGTCCTTGCTCGCCATCGGTACGCTCTGATCGCCGACCCACCTTCCGGTCGAATCGCGCCACTCGATCCGTCCCTCGAGCGCAGCGCCCCGCGACACGATATGAACGAAGACACGATCCGGCGCTTCGTCGACGAACGGCGCGTAACCCAACCGCGCGCCGACCAGCGCTGCAAAGTCTTCGACGTCGGGGCAGCCTGGCCCACCAGCGTAGTCGAGACTCACCGTGTACGGCGCGCCTTGCGCGCGGCTCATCGACGGGCCCAGTGTCGACACGTACGCACCACAGGCGTAAAGGAGCAGCTGAGCGCGTGCGATGATCAAGCGCCGCGATCCGCGGGAAGCGGGTTCTTTGTCACGAGCGAAGAACAGGCCCGCGAGGTCATTGCCGCATCGGTCGCCCCTCTTCTTCTGGACGCCCCAACGCCTCTTCGATACGAGGCAGGAGTACGCTCCGCGGAAAGCGAGCCGAGAAAGCAGCACCGGCGCGCCGGGCATCATCGCCGCGTCCCGAGCTCAGCAGCGACTTCACGCGCAGCGCCTCGCACTCCTCGGCGAGCGGACCCCTCGGGAAGCGGTGCGCATGCTGAGCGACGAGCACCAGCGTGTCCGAAAAGTCGCCGCTCGCATAGGCTTGCTGCGCGCGCTGGAGCAATTCCACCTCATCGGCCAGCGGGTTTTCGAGAATCCGATGAGGCCTGGTCATCCGAGGGCGATTCCTGGATGTCGGCGGGACTGCCGGCCCCCGGTGCGGAATCGCTTCACCGCGAACGGCAGAAGGGGGCGCCACCGAGGTCGGCGGAGAATCCGCGATTGGAACGTCTGGCGCGCGGCGGCGCAGCGCGGCGATCGCGCCCGCGGCGACGGCCGCAATCGCTATCGTCGCTACAAGAGCCAGCCGTCGAGCGGCGCGATGCCGCAAAACCGAGGGAGGCGGCAATCTCGCTTCAAATAGAATCCTTGCAGGGCCCGCTTCCTCTCTCGACAGGTACGCGCGGCTGCGGGCCAGCACGCGCGCACGGACGTCTTCGGGGAGGCGGCGCGCTGCCTTACGGAAGCTCAAGAAGTGCTCCAGTTCCGGATCGACCTCTGGACCACGGCGTTTCATGGCCTCGTGCTTCGCCCGTGCAGGGAGCGCACCGCCGAGGCCAGCTCCTTCCGTCCCTTACGGAGCCTCGCGTACACGCCGAACTTCGTGATCGAAAGCCGTCGAGCAATCTCGACGACCTTGACCCCATCGAGATCGTGGAGGACTACGACGCAGCGACGCGCTTCGGGGACGCGTTCGAGAGCGGCGAACAGCAGCGTGAGAGCTTGCCGATCCTGCAAGCTTGCTTCGGGGTCGGGACCACCGTCAGGCAGGTCCAGGCCGTCGCGCAGTATTTCGCGGAACTGTCGCCGGCGGTACGTCCGGACCAGGCGGAATGCGACGCTGAACAGCCATGGGCGGAGCGGACGGGTGGTGTCCAGGCTCGCCCAATTGCGGTGAAGCACCGCGAAGATGTCCTGGAGGAGGTCCTCTACGTCCATCGGGCGAGCTCCGAGTCGCTGCAACGTCCAGAAGACATAGTCGAGCTCACACTCGAAGGCCTCCAGGCACGCTGTCGCAGCGCTCGGCCGTGGCGCGACCGCGCGCAAGAAGTGCAGTGTTCCCATCCCCGCACTGCTAACTGCGCGGAGCGCGCATTCCGTGCAGCGTTTTCTCTCACGAACGAAAAGATCCGGAACAATCCGACCTTCGTCGCGACAGATACAACCGTGATACGAAAATTGGTGAGTGGATGGGCAGAACCTGGCTGAGCGATTACGAGCACGGATTGCACGTGGCCTTCGCGCGGAGCACTGATGATGACGAGCGTCAGGCCGATCGTGAGTATGACCCGATGCGGCGACATGACATTCACTCTCGTCGTGCTGGCGAACCACCTGTTTAGCGGCGACGAGCTGGCCAAGGCCTCTCGGAGCCGAATTGCCGAGGCTGAGCAGGAAGGGCACCTCGTATTCGTTTTCTTTGCAACAAGTGAGGCCGTCGCGGCAGTTGAAGTACGGGATCGCAAGCGGGTGGCGCTCACCTCGATGTCTTCGGGACCTCATGTACTGCGTCCGCTCAGCCTTAATCTCGTTGCACTCGAGATGGAGATGAAGTCGCCATGAAGATCGCTCACCTGCCGCCGTCGACGATCCGGCATGCCTGGCTCGCACGGGGCAGGCGATCGGCAACCCGAGGCGCGAGGACGCTGGCGTGCAGCGTTTTGCTGGCGCTCTCTCTCAATGCGTGTGGTGGGTCCGGCAACTCGACGCCAGGCACCGGTGGCGCAGCGGCCACCGGAGGCGGACCGGGCGCTTCTACCGGAGGGCAGGGGCCGAGCGGCGGTGCCGGCGGCGCAGCGACTGGCGGCGCTTCGACCGGCGGCATGAACGGCGCCGGCGGTATGTCAGGTACGGGAGGGCTGCCAGGGAGCGGCGGTGCGACCGCCGGCGGCTCGACGTTCTATGTTTCCCCGGACGGCGCGGGCACCAGTTGTACGAGCACGGTTCCGTGTGCGATTACCCAGGCCCAGACCGTCGTTCGAAGCGCCGCGACCTCGATGAGCAGCGACCTCGTCGTCATGCTCTCTGACGGCACTTACCGGCTCACGGCCCCTCTGGTCTTTACCGCGGCCGACTCCGGGAGCAACGGCCACACGATTACTTGGCAAGCTGCCGCGGGCGCCCACCCCGTGCTGTCGGGCGGCAGGTCGATCAGCGGCTGGAGCGTCGCCGATTCCAGCAAGAACATCTGGAAGGCCTCGGCGCCCGGTACCTTCGCTACACGCCAGCTTTATGTGGACGGTAAGATCGCCACCCGCGCGCGCTCCTCCTCGATCAGTCGATCGAACATGACGTTCACGAGCACCGGGTGGACCTTCTCGAGCAGCAGCCTCAGCTACTTGAACAACCTCGCGAACCCGAGCCGGGCGGAGCTGAACATCATCGGATCATGGACCAATCGATACTCGCAGATTCAGAGCGTGAAGAACAATGTGGTGACCATGGCGCAGCCCGCGTGGGACCAAAATACCTGGGGCTACGACACCGTCCAGAGCCCTCTTCGCCAGGGGCCGATCTACGCGGAAAACGACTACACGCTGCTAGATCAGCCCGGTGAATGGTATCAGGACACGACCGCCGGCGTGCTCTACTACATCCCGATCGCGGGTCAGGATCTGACGAAGGCCGACGTCGAGCTGCCGCAGCTACAATATTTGCTGGCCATCGGGGCGTCCTGCCCGTCAAGCACGACGCCCGGCGGTGTGTGTGTGCAGCCGGCGTCTGGCAATCCGACCCAGGCCGCGCCGTACGTCGCACCGGCCGCCGGCGACCCATACGCTAGGCCGGCACACGATCTGGTCTTCAGCGGTCTGACGTTTTCGCACACGAGCTGGCTCGAGCCGAACACCGACGGATTGGCCGATCAGCAGACCGGCGGATTTCTCGTCGGTCCGCGGGCGAACTATCCGGGCGGTGGACAGGCGGCTGTGTTCGAGGCGTGGCGGTCGCACTGGGCGCAGGTACCGGCCGCAGTCCAGGTGTCGGCTGCGAAAAATATCTCCTTCGTGCGGGACCGGTTCGTCGACCTCGGTGAGGTGGGGCTCGGGATCGGCAACGAGCCCAGCGCGCACGCGACGGGGGTCGGGCTCGGTGCGAACGGCGTCAACGTGACCGGCTGCGTCTTCTCTCAGCTCGCAGGCGGTGGAATCGTGGTCGGGGGCATGCAGGCGTGGGCGCACCACCCTTGTGGCGACAAGGTGTGCGCGTCGAGCGATCCGGGCGCGAATCTCATCAACCAGAACATCACCATCAAGGACAATTTGGTCCACGACATCGCGGTCGACTACCGAGACTTCGCCGGCATCATGTTCACGTATACGGCGAACGCCGTCGTATCACACAACGAACTTTACAATGTCCCCTACTCGGGGATTAACAGCGGTCTAGGATGGGGAACAAACGACGCCGGTGGAAATAACGAGTACAAGACGCGGGCGACGGGGGACCTGTACCTGTATCAGCCGCTGTACGTGAACCCGACGACCGCCAAGAACAACACGGTGAGCGCTAACTATGTGCACCAGGCCATGCTCCAGATGAACGACGGCGGGTGCCACTACAACCTGGGTTTTCAACCCGGCACCGTGGTCACGCAGAACTATTGCGAGGGCCAGGGCTCTGGCCTCGCGGGGACCTACTGGGGCGACTACAACGATGAAGGCTCCGCCTACATCACCGAGACCAAAAACGTGTACGCGAATTTCGGCGCCTACGTGACCGCAAACGCGAATACCTCCAACAACACGGGGCACATCACGTTCACGAATAATTGGGGCAGCTCCGCGAATCCCGGCGTCAACGGTCCCGGCAACACCGTGTCGGGCAACGTTCAAATCAGTGGCGACACCTTTCCCGCGGATGCCCAGGCGATCGTGAGCGCCGCCGGCCTCGAGTCAGCCTACGCCGATTTGAGAGCCAATCCTTGAAACCGCACCGCGCGACCGAAACAAGGGCTGCACCGCCCAGAACCCGCCCCAGCCGCCGCAGCCTCCTCCGTACTTGAACCCGGGTGGGCACGTCTGCGCGAACTCCTCCGGCTGTTCGAGTGGCCATCCGCTCCGCTGGCAGGTAATTTCATCTTGAAACACAACGTCGGGGCGAGTCGGAGCCGCCAAGAACGCCTGACGTGATGTCGAAACGAATGTGGCAACGACGGGTTGCCGGACGCGCGACGTGACCTCTTCCGAGAAGGGTTCCGTCGACGGCGACTCTGGGCCGGCTTCAAAGGGCGACGTCGATCGCCGTGCCAGTGTACGTGACCGTCTTGTCAGCGGTGGGAGTGAACGAGAAGCCCGACCGGCTTGGTGGCACTGACCAGGATCAGCTGGAAGGTCCGCGACGTCAGCATGCCGGGGAAGGTGCCGCTGCTGGCACCGATGGTCAGCGTGCGGGTGGCGTCGTTCCACTGGAGCGGGATCGTCGAGGACGCGCCGTGCTCGTAGTCGTACGTCGTGCCCTGATCCTCGTACAGATTGAAGGCGCCGTCAGCGCCCGCGTAGACGTACAGGGTGACCGGGTCGGCGGGCTTCTCGCTAGAGTACTGGAGATCCGGGCCCACGGGCAGGATCGACCCGGCGCGCACGTACACGGGGATCGAATCCAGCGCGGCTGCCGCCGTGATCGTCGCGCCGCCCGCCGTGCGCGTGCCCGTCCACAGGTCGTACCACGCCGCCGCCGAGGGCAGATACACCGCTCGCGAGCGCGCACTGTACGACGTGATCGGGCTGACCAGCAGCGCCGGCCCGAACATGTACTGGTCGCCGATCACGCGCGCCGTGGCGTCGACGCGAAAATCCATCACCAGGGGCCGCAGGATGGTCCCGGCGTGCTGCGTGACCGCGCCCGCAAGCGAATAGATGTAGGGCAGCAAGTGGTAGCGCAGTCGATCGAACTTCAACATCGCCATGTAGGCCGCGCTGGTATTGCCGCCAAACTGCCAGATCTCCCGCACCGGCGCCTGGCCGTGGAGGCGCAGCAGCGGCAGGAACGTCGCGTATTCGAACCAGCGCGTGTTCAGCTCTTGCCACTCTGCGGTGTCGGCCGCGGTGGGCGCCGCCACCGAAAAGCGCGTAGGCACGGCGAAACCGCCGCTGTCGACGGTCCAATAGGGCATGCCCGACACCGAGAAGCCCAGCCCAGCCGGAATCTGTCTCTTGAACGCGGTCCACGTCGACGTGATGTCGCCGGACCACGACGCGGTCCCATAACGCTGCTGCCCGGCGAACCCGTTGCGGGTCAGGATGAACACGCGCTGGTTGGGCGCAGCCGCGCGCTGCCCTTCGTAGATTGCCTGGCTGTTGACCAGGGAATACGCGTTCAACATTCGCGCGCCCGAGCCCAGCGCGGTCGGGTTCATGTGGGTTTGCGTCGAGTTGATCTGCGCCGCGGCGCTGGTGAACGGCCCCTCGACGACGTCCGGCTCGCTGGCGTCCATCCACCAGGCGTCGACGCCGCGCGTGAACAGGTTGGTATTGATCTGCGACCAGTAGAGCGAGCGCGCCCCGGGATTGAAGGCATCGTAAAACGTGAAGGAGGGCGTGTTCCCGGCGACGTTGACGTAGACGAAGTCCTTCTTCATCTCGGTCAGGTTCAGCTGGTAGAGGAACCCGGGGTTTGCGTTCAACGCCGTGAAGTTCGCGATGCCGGTGTAGAACTTGGGCCACACCGAGATCATGAACCGCGCATGGTAGGTGCTGTGGATCGTGTTGATGAGGCCGGTCGGATCGGGATAGCGCGCCGGATCGAACTGGTGCGACCCCCATTGCGGCCGTAGCCAGTACTGCCAGTCCTGAACGATGTTGTCGATCGGCGCGCTCCGGCTGCGATAACCCGCGAGCACGTCGGTGATCTCCTGTGACGACTGGTAGTGCTCGCGCGACTGCCAGAGGCCGAACGCCCACAGGGGCATCATGGGCGCCTGGCCGGTAAGTCGCCGGTAACCCGCGACGACATCGTCGAGCTCGGGACCGTAAACGAAGTAGTAATCGATGCCGTCCCCGACCTGGGACCACAGCGACGTCGTCCGGTTGGCGACCGGCGGCCTCCAGAGCAAGCGCAGAATCTTGACGCCGATGTCGCTGGCCCACTGCAGGCGCACCGGAACGGACTGCCCCGCGGTCAGCGAGACGTGCACCAGATCTTCGTTGGGAAGCCAACCCTGGCGCCAGTGATCGATCACCACCTGGTTGTTGACGGACAGCTGGATCGCGCCCGATGAGAACGTCCGGAAGGTGTAGTCGCCCGTTGCCGGCGCAGTGACGTTGCCGGTCCACGTGACCGTGCCAGCGGTCGGGATCGACACGTCACCCACCTCGCCGCCAGTCGCGTAGAGGCCGGTAGTCCCGGGCAGCGGCGTCGCTGCCCCGAGGTCTCCGAAGCGCGAGAAGGAATCGTTGTCCCACAGGACGCCGTAGCCCGCGCTCGAGACCAGGAAGGGGATGACGATCTCGGTGTTGTACTGGTGCAGATCCAGATCCGTGTCCTTGATGTCGATGAGCCCGTGCTGATGCTGCCCGAGGCCGTACAGCGCCTCGCCCGCGTTGGGCGACCACTCCTGCCGTACGTTGGTGGTGGCCTCGCCCTGGACGGTGGCCGCGGTGATCGTCCGGCCGCCGCCCGCCTTCTCCGCCAGGATCACCGTCCCGCTCGGGTCCGTGAACGTGACCGCGCCGGTGGCCGCATCGATCCTGACCTTGAGCTTCGCGGTGGCAATGGTCGTGCCGGTTGCGGTGCTGGTGGTGGTGAAGGGAGTGGCCACGCAGGACTTGGGCGCCACGGCCAGGCTCGGGCGCATGAAGAAGGCGGCGTCCTTGGCGAACGCCACGCGCACGACATTGTCAGCGCACACCTCGATCTTCAGCAGACCTCCGCCGGCGGTGATCGTCGGGATCGCGCCGCCGCTGCCCGCGCCACCGGCGCCGCCCATCCCGCCTCCGCCAGAGGCGCCTGCGCCAGTGCCCCCGCCGGCGCCGCCCGCACCGACGGAGGTTGCACCCGCCGCCCCCGCGTTCCCGGACACGCCACCACTGGCGCCCGCGCTGGAGCTTCGAGAGCCGCATGCCTGCGCAACGAGACCGAGCCCGACGGCGAGGATCGAGGCAGCCCCTCGCCAGGCTCCGCCGGGACGGGCGTCGACAAACCTACGCGCGCGGCGTCGAGATGCAGCAATCGTCATCGTGTTCCTTCCTGCAGGACCAGTGACGCCTGGGGGAATTTAGGGTTCATTCGCCCGCTCGCTACCGTACAGCAGACACTGGAAGCGTCCTGATTCTGCGTCCGAGAACGCCGACTCTATCAACGAGTGGCTCCGTCAATTGGCAGCACGGGCGGCGACGCAATGGGTGAGCTGCCGCACGAGCGCCGGGCGTCACGGATGCTTCATTGCGGATCGTCGAGCACACGAGCCGGTTCAAGCAGAGTCGACTAGCTGAAGAACGCAAGGTGCTGAGGATCAAGTCGTTGGCGGGACTCGGGGCTGTTGCGCGAGCAGCCGACGCAGGCCGTCAGAACCAAAAGACAGAGCGGCCGTTCGTGGATCGACAAGCCGCCACCACTCTTACTGTCGGCTGACACCCGATGCGTGCAACGAAAAGACCGGGCCGGCCGACCGACCCAGAGTCACCGAGCCGGCCGCTCGCGGCACGCCGATGAGCTGCCTACCGGAAGGATTCTCGCAAAACAGTAAAGCGGTCAGGCTCTGGCGACAGTAAAGGACGTGGACCGCGCTCTCACGGCCGTTTGGTGTCTCCTGATCCTCGTGCTTGCCTGCTTCGGCGGGTGCTCCGGCAAGAGCGAGACGTCCGGCGGGGGTGATTCGGGCGGAAGCCCGGGAGCCGGTGGCGGCGCCGCCGTGGCAGGCGGCTCAGGGGCCTCCCAGGGACGAGGGGGCGTCCAAGGGGCCGGTGGAAGCACCGCGAATGGCGGCAGCGGCGGGGCGACCAGCGCCGGTGGCGCTGCCGGTACTGCCGGGGCCGGGGGTGCAAGCGGCATGGCCGGCGCCGGGGGCGGATTCGCGACGCCCCTGAAGCCGACTGCGGTCGGCGGGGCGTCCACGGTCACCGACGGGGCGGCGTCAGGAGGCACGTCGGTCGGCCTGGGCGACACGGGGCACGGGGCTCAGGTCACGGGCACACCGGCCGCCAGCAAGTTGGCGATTCACTACGCGTCGACGTCCGTGGGGACGATCAGCGTGTCAGTCAACGGTCAGACCCCCGTCAAGGTGAATGTCCACTCCTCGGGGGCCCTCATTGGTTCGTTCCTGTACGCCATCATCAGCGTAGCGATTCCGGCCAATGCCACGGTGACCGTCAGCCGAACCTCCGGCGATGTCGGGGTCAATATCGATCAGCTCATCGTCGGCAACGGTGATCTCGGATTGCCGCCAGACATCTGGAATCTGCCGGCATTCAAGCCGGCGTCAGGCCCATATATCGCCGACTGGACCGCTCTCGGCTTGACCTACTCGACGCCAGAATGGTGGCGCGATGCCAAGTTCGGCGCGTGGGCGCACTGGGATCCGCAATCCATGCCCGAGCAGGGCGATTGGTATGCGTACCACATGTATCAACAGGGCTCGGCCGACTTCAACTATCAAGTCAGTCACTTCGGTGATCCGTCGGTGTCTGGTTACAAGGAAATTTGCGAGAACTGGGTGATCGACCAGTGGGACCCCAACAGCTTGATGGACCTTTATGTCCAAATGGGGGCCAAGGTCTTCATGGCCATGGGTTCCCACCACGACAACTTCGCTTGTTATGACTCGATCTATCAACCTTGGAATGCGGCGAAGGTTGGCGTCAAGCAGGACTTGGTCGCGACGTGGGAACCAATCGCACGCAAGGCCGGTATGCGCTTCGGTATCGGCTTTCACAACACGCCGGCTCGGACGTGGGGTCAGTGGATGCCGATTCGTTATACCAGCGACTCGAAAGGGCCCTATGATGCGCTGCAAACCATCTTGGACGGGCGAGGGAAATGGTGGGCCGGCATGGATCCGGTTGACCTTTATGGGTACAAGCACGCCACTGATTGTTCCAACCAGCAGTGCAACAATTCGCCGTATGGAACGCAGTTCATGTACCGGGTCGACGAAGCCATAGACAAGTACCATCCAGACGTCGTCTACTTCGACGATCACGCCGGCGATTCCCAACTTGATCTGGGGGTCCACATGGGATTGGGTTCCATCGCCACAACCATTCTCGCGAACTACTACAACAAGTCCTTGATGTGGAAGCAGGGCAAGATCGACGTCGTGATGAACATGAAGGGCGTGGGCGGACAATTCGACAGCTTCCAGACCAACGAAGCTCTGGTTTCTTACGCTCAGCGCGCCCTGGTCAGGAGTACGGAGGCGAGCACCGAACCGCAGATCAGCGCCTATCCCTTCCAGACAGAGCTCGATATCCAGAGCGGGAACTGGCACTACTTGACTGGGGCCGCATACAGCGATGCCGCAACCCTGGTCACAACCCTCATGCAGAACGTGTCCCGAAACGGCAGCCTGTTGCTGAACCTCACGCAGCACGGCCGAGGGAATCTCGATCCCCAATGCGTTCAGATCGCTCAGGATATCGGCGCTTGGTTGAAGGTCAATGGAGAAGCGGTATACGCTTCCCGACCGTTTGAAGTGTCTGGAGAATTCTCAGGCACGACGCAGACCGCGGCTTATACCCGCAACAACGGCAACGTGTACGCAACGCTGTTCAGCTGGAACGGCGGTGCGATCTCGCTGCCGGCTCTGAAGTCGGGCGGGAATACCGTGGGCACTGTCTCCAAGGTCGAAATGCTCGGCTCCAACGCGGCGGTGACCTTCTCTCAAAACGCGCAAGGACTGACCGTGACGCCCAGTGGATCGGTGCAGGCCCTGTCGGGGATTGCGAATCAGCAAGTGGCGTCGAAGATGCGCGTTCTGCGGATCACTCATAACAAAGGTTGGATCAATGATGACGACCCGGGAGCGACCTCACCGGGATGGCTTCGCAGCTCCAACCTCGGCACCGGCGACTATAATAACGACCTAACCACCAGTAGTACGATGGGCGCGGTCTGGACCACGACATTTGCCGGTACGGCTGTGACGGTATACGCCCCGAAGCAGTCCGGAGCCGGGACCATCGAAATTCAGATTGACGGTCAGTTACAGGGAACGGTGAGCTTGTCGAGCACCGGAGCGCGGCAACCCCAGCAAGCGGTGTTCACGGCTACCGGCCTGGCCGCGGGAAGCCACACCATCGGTGTCGCCAACCGTGGCCCGGGAGCGGTGTCGATAGACGCCATAGTCGTTCACTAGCTGCACTCGTTCCATGCGGCAACGTGCATCTCGCCGGGTGGTCGATCCCGCCGAACGTCGTGTCGAGACGCCCCGAGGTGATGAACGTAGGGAAGTGCTATTATAGATTGCAGGGAACACGCTATTGACATCCAAGCTTATTCTCGTGTCCGTGGTCGTCGCGTGGTGCGCGTTTGCGGCCTGTGGCAATCCCAGTTCCGGCGGGCGAACATCGGGGATTGGCGGGGGAACCGCAGGTGGGGCGAGTTTGGGCGGCACCACCGGCCGGGGCGGAGCGACTGGAGGTGCGAACGGTATGGGTGGATATGCCAGTGGGGGTGCGTCCGGTACGGGCGGCAGCAGGATAGGTTGCACACCCAGTTGCAGTGGGAAGACCTGCGGCGACGATGGATGCGGGCGCACCTGCGGCGGCTGCCCGCCGTCTCAGCTCTGTGGGTCGTCGCAAACCTGCATGGCGTCCCCGAGCACCTCGAGTATCGTGGTTGATGCGAATTCCCAGCGGACGCCCATTTCGTCAGGAATCTATGGCGTGGCGTTCTCCAGCGACGATTCGATGCAGATAGCGGCCCTCAATCGTTGGGGCGGCGATGCCACGAGTTCTTACAACTGGAAGACCGACGTTTCCAATGCCGGCAGTGACTGGAACTGCGCAAACTACAAGGGGCGCTTCACTTCGCCGACGCCCGATCCGTCGCTGACGACCAGCTCGGACCAGTTCGTCCACTACAATATCGCAAAGCACGCCGACACGCTGATGACGATCCCAATCACCGGGTGGGTGTCCAGCATGGCCACGCCGAATCCCGGCAATCCAAACTGTGCGGGTGGAACCGCCATTTCCACCTGCTGCAAAACGCTGGGCACGTCGGAGGAGCAGCTGGTGGACGGTGGATCGAGCGTGCTCGACACATCCTTCATGGGTTCGTGGGTCGCCCATCTAGTCTCGACGTTCGGATCTGCAGCGAATGGCGGCGTGAAGTACTACCAGCTCGACAACGAGCCCGACAACTGGCAAGCGCTGCGCACGGACATCTATCCTGCTCTCTACCCTCCGGGTACCTCGTGCCAGCCCTTCTATTCGACAAACTCGAGCATTGGGACGAGCCTCAACCAGGACTTCATCAACCGCACGATTGCCTACGCGAAGGCGATCAAGGCGGCGGACTCTACATCCTCGGTGCTCTTCATGTGCACGGAGAACGCCGACGACCTCGTCGCGCTTCCGAATGTCGAATGCGGTCGCCCGGCCGGTCCGTACACCCTGAACGACTCACTCACCGTGGCGATTCTAAAGCTGGCCGCTGCCCAGGAGTCCGCGTCGCACGTGCGCCTGCTCGATTGCATCGACGTGCACTACCCGTTCATCTATCCGCGCAAGGGACTCGGGGACACCAGCGCCTTCTGGGACACGACGACCACTTCCGTCGTGCCGCGGGTCCAGAACTGGATCAACGCGACCTACCCAGGAACCCGTATCTGCGTGAGCGAGTACAACGTCCCGAACGATGGAGGCGACGGCAGTCCTCCCGATCCCACGAGCGGAGCGCAGGAGGCCGATCTCCTGGGGATGTATGGGCGTCTCGGATACGAGGTTGCGTCCTATTTCCTTGCGCTCGTGCATGGTTCGACACACCTGCCCATTTACAACGCCATGGCTATGTACCGGAACTATGACGGCAACGGCGGTCGGTTCGGAGCGTTCTCGATCGGTGCAGCCAGCCCCAACAAGGGCGTCAATGTCTACGCCGCCACAGATTCGCCGACGAACCCGACGAAGCTGTGGGTCATGCTGGTGAACGTAAGCGGCGCCGCACAGTCCGACCTCTCGATCACGCTCCAGAACTTCGTGCCGTCGGGCTCTGCGCTTGTCTACCGAATGACGGGCGGTGCAGCTCCGGCTCTGGACACAGCAGCCGCGATCGCGAACGGCACTATTTCGGGGTTCTCATTGGCGCCGAACTCTGTCGCGCTGGTTGTGATGTCCAGGTAGCAGATGAACCAGGGGTTCATCCTTGACTCGCTCCCCAATTGTCTGGCGGCGAACAGCGCCATCAACGTCTGCACCGCCGCCGTCTCTCCCGATCCCGCGAATTGGCTCTACGACGACTTTGTCGGGGCCTTTGCCGTCGACCCGTGCGCGGCGCAGTTCGACGCGCTCAACACCCGCTTCGCTCAGTGATCACGACGCCTTGAGTGCCGTCCCTCGCTGGCTCTTTGCCCCTGGGCCCATCTCCGACGGCGAAGCTGGCGGCTCGCGTCGGTGAGGCCGGTCAAGCGTGGGTTCTTGCATCCCACGTCCCTCTTGTCGCAGAGGCGCGCGGTCAGGTCGCTCGCGGCGGTCGTGCAATCACTGATGAAGTTTCAGGCCTGAACGCGGACGTTGGCTTGTGCGCTGGCCGAACCGCTGGCGTGGCCTGGCTTGGTGCGTGCCACTGTCGGTGCACCGCCGCGACACCGCGACCGCGCGCGGGATCGACGCTATAGAATCCGGTCGATGGCCTTCCTCGAATCTCTCCTTCACCTAAACCCGTGGACTTACCTTGTCGTCGCCGGCTTCTTCGAGATGGGATTTACCGCCTTCATGAAGCTGTCGGACGGATTCAAGCACTGGGGCTACAACGCCTGCTTCGCTTCCTGTGCGCTGGCGAGCTTTGGGCTCCTGAACCTGTCGACGCGAGAACTGTCCCTGGGGACGGCCTATGCCGTGTGGACGGGACTGGGCGCTTTCGGGACGGCGGCGATTGGAATGCTCTTCTTCGGCGACCCGACGACGTTTGTTCCGAACGCTCGTATCCAAAAGCCATTCGAACTGGGGGCTTTCCGCGACAGCATCCAGCGGTTGCTCGCCGAGGGCAGCCACGTCTGAAGTGAATCCTGCGGGCGATCGTGGGGAGGCAGGGCACAGGCAACTGGATGAACTTGCCGCGTTCATTCACGCTGGGCACCAGTCACAGGAAACCGGATCTCAAATCGCGTGCCGCCGGTTTTGAGGTGTCCACCAAGGCGGCGTCCTTTTTCCTGTCGATCTCGTCGCGGATCTGGAGATTCATCCCCCGGCGAATCGGCCGAGGGCGAATGCGAGCAGGTCTTCGGCGATGCCCAGGGCGACGTTTGCGGCGCGGGTGCGGCGCAAGCGTGCGGTGAGCACGCGCCGGGCATGGTACGTGACCTCGGCGCTGACGAGCGCGGTCGCCGCGCCCAGGACCGCCGCTGCGAGGCCGCCGAGGCGGCGCGGGCGGCGCGCGCTCGCAACGTACGCTCCGCTGGCCATGCGGGCCAGCAGGGCTGGCGGACTGGTGCGCGGGCCGACGAACGGGGCCTTGTCCAGAAGCAACTCGGTCGCGGCACCGAGCCTCATCAGGTGTCGTCGCCTCAGCCGGCGCGGCCGGCCTGGTAGAAGGGCGGGCGCGAGGCCCGCCCGCATTCCCGCCACCGCAGCCAGCCCGATGGCACCCAGCCAACTTCCTCCGTTCCTGATCTTCCTCATGCCGGCGAAGATAAGGCCGAAATTGCGCATTGACCCGACCGATGAGCAGTTCAAACCAACGCTAGCGTCCCCGGGACGACGGCGAATCGAACACGAGCGATCGGGTCGCACGACGGGGCAGGCGCAGGGTAAAGGTGGTTCCTTCCGGGTCGGAGGATGAGACATCGACCGAGCCGCCGTGCGCTCGAGCGATTTCTTTGACGATGAAGAGGCCGAGTCCCAGGCCGCGCGAGGCGTCCGGCGGCTGACGGGAGCCGCGGAAGGGATCGAAGAGGCTCGGCAGCACTGACGCCGGGATCGCGCCGCCGTTCTGGATGCGAAGAATGACTGTATCGGGCTCCCGGCCGTCGAGGTTCACGGCGACCACTCCCTGGGGGCGTCCGTGCTGGCCGGCGTTGCTCACCAGGTTCGAAATGACCTGCAGCAAGCGATCGGGATCCCACTCTCCCCGGAGCGCACCGGTGGACTTCCGCTGGATCGTCCATCGCGGGAACGCGAGCTCGAGCTCGTCGATCGCCTGACTGCACAGATCCCCAAGGTCTGTGTTGCGCGGCCGCACCTCGATGCCACCGCCCGCGCGCGCGCGCGTCACGTCCAGCAGCTGATCGATCATCGTCATCATGCGTTGGCCGCTGGACAGGATGCGGCTGACGGGCTTCGCGTTGAGATCCGCGGCGCCTTCGTTGCGCATGAGGAGGATCTGCCCGGCAGTCATCATCGCACCGAGGGGATTTCGCAGGTCGTGCGCCAAGACGCCGGCGAACAAGTCGTTGTAGCGGATCGTCTCCTCGAGTTTCGAGAACGCTTCGAAGCGCGCCGTCACCGACGCGAGGTGGTGCGCGATCGCGCTCGAGAGCTCGATCTCCTGCTCGGAATAGACGTGGGCCTCCCGGAAATACAGCATGAACTTTCCGATGAGGTGCCCGCGTGTCACGAGAGGGATGAATGCGAGCGAGCCGATGCCCTCGTCGTGGAAAAGAGTCAGGAACGACTTCATCGACGGATCTGCCTCGACGTCCCCGACCAGAACCGGCTGCGGCGCCACCGCATCGCGCGGCCACGGCGAGTGCCCCTCGACGGCGTGCCGATACTTTTCGGACAGGCGCCGCCACGCCCGGAACCGCATGACGCCATCCGCGTCCGAGATCAGGATCGCGGCTCGCTTCGCCCCGACGGCGGTCTCGAGGGCGTCCAGCGCCGCTTCCAGCACCACTTCGAGCCGGTCGGCCGCGACGACCGCCTGCGCGAAGCGGTAGAGCTGCTCCGCGCGCGCGCGGGCGTTCACTGCCTCGGTGTGAAGGCGGGCGTTTTCGATCGTCGCAGCCGCTCGCTCGCCGAGCTCCTCGAGGAGCTTGAGGTCCTCGGTCGTGAAGCCCTGATCGGGACGGCAACGCGCCGCCGTGACCGTGCCGATGATCTGACCGCGGGCCCGCAGCGGAACGCCCATCAACGCATGAACGGGATAGCGCGCGAGGAAGGCGCGGTAGTCAAGGGCAGCTTCCCGGGCGACCACCTGGGGATCGATCTTCGGGATCAGGATGGTCTTACCGGTCGC
Source organism: uncultured Pseudomonadota bacterium (assembly GCA_963711305.1). Classification (GTDB taxonomy): domain Bacteria; phylum Myxococcota_A; class Polyangia; order Fen-1088; family Fen-1088; genus DASRQZ01. The sequence continues at coordinate 1,701,081 of CAVQDT010000003.1, read as the reverse complement.
CGCCATCGACCCGGTGGCGCCTTCGCCCAGACGCAGAGAGGAATCCCGGGAGAGTTTCAGTAACTCCTCGTGCGCCTCCGGGATGGGATGGTGAAGTGCCGTCAAGTGCAACCGGCCGTCGGGACCGATCAGCGCCAAGTTGATCGAGCTGTCCAGGGCGGTCGCCAACCCGGCGGCGACGCTCCGGAGACGCGCGTCGAGATCGAGATCGGCATCGCCGAACGCGCGCGAGGCTTGATTGAGCAAGACCAATCGGCCCGCGGCGGCGTCGGCCTCGGTCCTGCTCCTTCGTTCACATTCGAGCAGCCGAAGCCGCTGGATCGCCTGGCCCGCGTAGCGCGCGACCAGCAACAAGAAGCTCCGCTCATCGTCGCTCGGCTCGCCCGACTCCTCGCTCGTGATCGCGAGAACCCCGACCGATCCGCTCTGAGACCCGAGCGGGAGACACGCCACGCGGTAGGCCCGCGGGAAATCCATCGCGTCTTTGAGCTGCGGGTAGTCTCGCGACATCGTCTCCGGCGACGAGATCCAGAGCGGCTCGCCGCGGCGGATCGCGTCCAGCACCGGAATCGAAGGTGTCGCGTCGAGCGGAATTGCGCCAAACCGCCGCGCCGTGGCCTGGTCGAAGCCGATCGACCGCACGAGCACCAGGGTTCGGGCCTCATCGTCGACGAGCCAGAGGGCCGCGTTCAGGGCGCCCGCCGCGGCCGCCACCAGGTCGACGACGGCCTCGAATACTTCCGACGTGGCCACCGCATCAGCAAGAGCGGCCGTCACTTTGAGGAGTCGCTCGGCCCGCGCGGCGGCGCTCGCTCGAAAGCGTTCGAAGGCTCTCCGCTCGGAAACGTCGGAGATGAGGGCGACGACGCCCGCGATCTGCCGGGCTCTGTCGAGCTGAGGCATATACGTCGCCTCGACAAAGCGCGTCTGGCCGTCCGAGAACGTCACTTCTCCCGTGTAGCTGGCCGTCTCGCCCGACAGCGCGCGGGCGATACACGGGCCAACCCTCTCGTAAGCCCGGGCGCCGATGACCTCCTCGACGCGACGACCGACCATCCCTTCCTTCGACCGGCCGAACCACTGCTCGTAGGTGGCGTTGACGAATCGGTAGCGAATGTCCCGGTCGATGTACGAAATGCAGCTCGGCAGTGCGTCCGTGATGAGCTGCAGCTGCTGCTCACTGTCACGAACAGCCTGCTCTGCATTGCGACGCTCGGTGATATCGCGGGTGAAGCACCGCGAGTGGACGAACTCTCCGTCCCGGAAATATCCGCTCGAGCTGATCAGGACGTGTTTTGTCGTGCCGTCCTTGGCGCGCAGCTGGGCCTCGACGTCGTGCAGGGCCTCGCCCCGAACCAACCTGGTCAGAATGTCGGCGATCAGCACCTGGTCGGCGTGGAAATCCGAGATGGGCCGCCCGATGTACTCGTCCGCCCTGTATCCGAGCAGGTCCAGCTCGGCCCGATTCGCCCAAAGGATACGGCCGTCGGCGTCGACCCGGTGAAGGGCGACGGTCCCGTTCTCGAAGAAGTCTCGGAGTTGCTCCTCGCTCCGGTGCAGCTCTTCTTCCTTTGCGCGCAACTCCCGCAGCGACTCGCGCAACGCGAGCTCCATCTCCTCCCGATGGAGGATCTCTCGGGCGGCGACCTCGGTAGGGTCTGGCGTCACGCTGGCTGCCCGGACAGCCGTCTTCGGTTGCTCGCCGTCTCTGCGCAGCCCGACGATCTGGGTGTGCGGCGCGCAAACCCCGTGGATCGTTGCTGGCTCTTTGTAGAACTGTCCCATGGCGTAAGCGCACAGCAACGTGAACGGCTGGCGGCCCTGCAGTCCGTTCCAGAGCTCCTCGAGGTGAAGCGCGGCGCGCTTTTCACCTCGCTTCCACAGAATATCGACCATCTCGCCGTAAGCTCGCTGGCCGATTCCATTCGCAGCAGCGGACCGACGGCTCATCACGTCACCGATCACCGATTCGAACAGTCCGCGATCGGGCGCGCCATCGCGCATGATCGCCGCGAGCGTCTCGTGAGCATCCAGGAACAGCAGCCGACCGGAGGTGCGCACGGCATCGAGGTCGACCCCTCGGGCGCGCACGTGCCGACCGACCGCCTCGAGGTGCTCGCGCGTAGCGATGATAGTGACGAGCTCGGCGGCGAGGAGACCGCCGGACACGAACTTGCCAACGGCGGCCGTCAGCGCCTCGTCATCCTCGTAGAAATGCACGAGATGGGCGGGTCGGTCCCACGCCCGCCGGTTGCCGGCGGACGATGGTCGAGGCTCCTGCGTGATCAGCACCTCTTCCGGGCTCATGCTCACCGGGCTTCTCCTATGAGCCCATCCGAGACTGCCAGCAGGTTGGCGCCGGTAGAGTTTGTGGCTTCGCGGACACGGTCTCCCCCTGATGCAAAGTGGTTCTTATGTGTCCGATTCGTGTCACGCGCAAGACTGCGCGGGCACATCGAACATCCAAGATGCACAGCTGTCATCTGCGCCGACGCTGGTTCTTCTTGGCAATTCCCACGAAGGTGAACGCCGCGCGGGCGTCACCGTATCTTGCAATTGATCGACGTTCCCAGACCTGCCGATCCTGGGTGCAGGCTTAGCTTGTCCGCGGTGACCAATCGGGAGGCCAGCCAATGGATCTCGCGGGCGGATTGAAGGTTCTCGGCGAGCGGCTCAGCGACGGGCCGGCTCTGGCGTTTCTGGTGTTGATGACGGTCCTCATCGTCGGGCCGAGGCTGGCGGAGGCCATCCGCCTTCCGGCGATGGTGGGGCTCGTGCTCGCCGGCATGGCGGTGGGCCCCTACGCATCGCGGGCGCTCGACGCCCGCGAGATCGCACTGTCGAACTGGGGAAGCTTCGGGCTCCTGTACTTGATGTTCACGGCGGGCCTCGAGCTGGACCTGAAACTGTTCGCGCGCATGAAGAAGGCGGCGCTCACCTTCGCGGTGCTGTCCTTTGCGGTGCCGTTCACGCTGGGGGTCGGGAGCGCGCGGCTCCTCGGGTATGCCTGGCTGGGCGCTGTGTTGATGGGATCGAACTGGGGATCGCACACGCTGGTCACCTACCCGATCCTGCGCCAGATGGGGCTGGCCCGAAACCGCGCGGTCGCGACCGTCGTGGGCGCGACCGCGGTGACCGATACCTCGGCTCTGCTGGTCCTCACCGGCGTCACCGTGATGGCAAAGAAATCCAGCAGCATGGCCGCCATGGGGCTCGAGATCACCATCGGGTTGGTGGTCCTGGCCGCCTGGACGCTGTTCGCATTGCCTCGTCTGGCGCGGCTGTTCTTCGCGCGAGTCGGCAGCGACGGAGCCTATCGCTTCGTGTTCGGGACCGCGGCTTTCCTCTCGGGTGCGCTGGTGGCCCAGGCCTCGGGGATCGACGGGATCGTCGGAGCTTTCTTCTCGGGCATCGGCCTCGGGCGAGCCATCCCCGAGCGCAGCCCGCTCATGGACCGGGTCCAGTTCTTCGGCGGGGCGCTCTTTATCCCGATCTTCCTCGTCTCCGTCGGGATCCTGCTCGATCCAAAGGTGCTGATCGATCCCAAGACGTTGCTGATCGCGCTCGTCTTCACGGTGGCGGTGCTGGGCGGCAAGGCGCTGGCCGCGGTGATCGCGGGGCGCGTGTTCCGCTTCACCTGGGCCGAAGTGGGCGTGATGTCGGGGCTCTCGGGCTCGCAGGCGGCGGCTACGCTGGCCACGACTCTGGTCGGCGCCAAGCTCGGAATCTTCGACAAGCAAACGATCAACGCGGTGCTCGTCGTGATCCTGGTTTCGATGGTGGTGACGCCTCTGCTGGTCACCTTCTTTGGCAAGCGGGTGCCCGGCGAAAAGGGAGCGAGCGAGGCGCTCGGCGGCACGGTGTTGGTCCCGATCTGGGGCGACTCGACGCGGCCGCTGCTGACGATGGCGGGGCGGCTGGCCACGCCCGATGGCGGCATGGTGATGCCCGTCAGTATCGTCACCCAGGAATCGACCGAGGCCGAGCTCGCCTCGCAGCGCACGCTGCTGGGAAAGGCGGGCGAATGGCTCGCCAAGGACGGGCTCGAGGGGCGAACTGTGTTCCGGGTCTCGACATCGGTCGCGATGGGTCTCCTCCACGCGGTGCGCGGCGAGAACGCGACGCTGCTCATCGCCGAGTGGCGAAACCCGCAGCAGGGCGAGCTCCTCGGGAATGCCGAGGCCTTTCACCTCCTCGAGCGCTCGCCGGTGCCGGTATTGCTGGCGCGCGGGACGATCGATCGCTTCGAGCGCATCGTGCTCGCGGTGCGCCGCCGCGATCTGGCTCCCCCGGACAGGCTGGACCTGGACCTGGCACTGCAGGTCGCGCAGCGGCTGGCCGGCCACGGTCATGCGGTGACCTACGTCGGAGCGCTGGCCGGCGCGGCGACCTCGCCACTTGGGCTCGCCTCCCGCCACGACATTGTCGACGCTTCGGATCCGATCGAATGGCTCGGCCAGAACCTGCGCGAGACGGATCTACTGCTGTTGCCCGGGCTCGACGCCGCTCGAGCAGCGGTCGCGCGGGTTCCCCGCTTCACCGACAGGAGACTCCTGGTCGCGATCGCCGCGCACGGCAGTGCGTTCCAATCCGCCGAACGCTCGGGCGATCTCATCATCGGTCGGAGCGCGACCGAAAGCGATCAGGCGCCGGCGACTCCCGCCTGAGCGATTCGCGACCTTCGCGGAGATGTTAGTAGGAAACGAAGCCCGTCTTGGTCTCGTCGCGCAGGAGGGCGTCGTGGTCCAGGAGTTGGCGGCGCGCGACGCTGAAAGCGTCGCGCAGTGCGACGTACACGTCGGCGTTCTCGAGGTGGTGGCCGGAGGCGTGACCCACGACGAACACCTTGCCGGGGAGGCAGAGCTCGATCCGAATGCGGTAGACCTCGCCCTCGTGCTCGTGGTGGTGCGGTCCTTCGATGGCCACCCGACAGCTCACGAGCCGACTGTTGAACTTCGTGAGCGCGTCGATTTCGTCGCGCGTCGCAGATTCCACGGCCGGGCTCGGGGGCGATCCGAGGAAGGTGATCTGAATGACGGGGAGCGGCGTCGGGGTATCCACGTAGAGGAGATGTGCGATCTTCGTGCCAGCGCGCCGCTCCGGCGCCAAGGACCGCGCGTAACAGACCCGTAACGGGCGGTTCCCAAGGAAGCACAAAAGTAGAGATCGAGGCGCACCTGATCCTCCCGCAGCCGCGTTGAGTGCGGTCATCCATCATCGTCTCGAAGTTCTTCTGGTCCTGCTCGCTCCGGCGCTGAGCTCGCGCATCTGCTTCGACGCATCACCGGTGGCGAGCGCGTAGCCGCCCAAGGCGTGAATGGCCTAGGCCAACCGCGGTTTCCGTGGAAGTCGTAGCGTGTCGATGGGTTCGTGGGCGAGCCGACATCATTGCGTAAACCGGATCCTTCAATCGAGCGCACCGCTTGGAACGCTCCTTGTGCCGGGTCGCTCCTCAACCCATCTTCTGCGCTCGAAAGGAAGGCATTGCGATATGGCACAATCGAACGTTCCGCCGAAGAAACAGCCGAACATCGTCTTCATCATGGGCGACGACATTGGATGGTTCAATATCGGCGCTTACCACCGCGGCATGATGGCCGGGCGGACGCCGAACCTCGATCGTATGGCGGCCGAGGGGATCATGTTCACCGACTACTACGCCGAGGCGAGCTGCACCGCCGGGCGTGCGAACTTCATCACGGGGCAGTTGCCGATCCGGACCGGCCTGACGACCGTCGGCCAGGCGGGCGCAACTATCGGGATGCCGGCCGAGGCGCCCACGATCGCAACCGTGCTCAAATCGATGGGTTATGCGACCGGGCAATTCGGGAAGAACCACCTCGGTGACCGCAACGAGTTTCTGCCAACGCTGCACGGTTTCGAAGAGTTCTTCGGCTACCTCTATCACCTGGACGCGATGGAGGATCCCGCTCACAAGAACTACCCGCCCGCTCTCAAAGACACGGTCGGGCCGCGGAACATGTTGCACTGCTTCGCGAACGACGTCGACGATCCGCACGTCGACCCGCGCTGGGGCAAGGTCGGCAAGCAGGTGATCCAGGACGCTGGGACGCTGTACCCCGATCGGATGGAGACGGTCGATGACGAGATTCTGGATCACACGGTCAAGTTCATCGACAAGGCGAAGGGTGAGGGCAAGCCGTTCTTTGTCTGGCTGAACCCGACGCGCATGCACGTGACGACGCACCTGGCGAAGAAGTACCAGGACAAGCGCACGCCCGAGAACAATTGGGGTATCTACGAGGCGGGAATGGCGCAGCTCGACGACATCGTGGGCTCTGTCCTGAAGAAGCTGAAAGCCGACGGCCTCGACGACAACACAATCGTCGTGTTCAGCACCGACAATGGCGCCGAAAACTTCACCTGGCCCGACGGCGGCCAGACACCGTTCGCGGGCGGAAAAGGGACGGTGCTCGAAGGAGGATTCCGGGCGCCGTGCATCGCGCGCTTCCCGGGCAAGATTCCGGCGGGACGGGTGGAGAACCAGATCATGTCCGGGCTCGACTGGTTCCCGACCTTCGTCTCCATGGCGGGTAATCCCAAGATCGCCGAGGAGCTCAAACAGGGAAAGAAGCTCGGGGACCGCACGTACAAGGTTCACATCGACGGTTACGACCAGACTGAACTGCTCGCCGGCAAGGGAGAGTCGAAGCGGCAGGAGATCTACTATTTCGCCGAGACAACGCTGGGGGCGGTACGAATCGGCGACTACAAGTACCGCTTCATCGACCAACCTTCGGGCTGGTTGGGCGGGACGGTCAAGGTCGACTGGCCCCTGCTCGTGAACCTCCGGCTCGATCCCTTCGAGCGCACGGGGATCACCGGCTCGCTCGAATTCTCGCAATGGTATTTGTACGAGTTTTGGCGGTACGTCTTCGTCCAGCAGGAGGTGGCGCGCGCGGCCCAGACCTTCATCGACTTCCCGCCGATGCAAAAGGGCGCGTCGTTCAACATGGACTCCGTCAAGGAGCAGATCCAGCGCGCGATGCAGTCGCACCACGGCCAGTAGACCGTCGGTCTGCGCAGACGGCTCTGGGGCGCGTGGGTATCCCGCCTCGCGCTCCAGGGTCCCGGCTTCGCCAGCAAGAGACTGCTCGTCGCCGTCGCCGGTCGCTCTGATCTCAAGCGGATGAGGGAGTAGACATGGCGAACGAGATCCCAGTCGAGGAGCTGCAGGAGGTCGTGCAGCGGGTCACTTGGCAAAGGGGGGTTATCGCGGCCGCTACCCTGCTTGGGTTCTTTCTGGCAGCGAAGATCGCCGGTCACCTGATTCGACGGGGGTTCGGGAGAGAGGGCCCGGTCTTCGCGTTCAGCAAGCTGCTCACCTATTTCCTCTGCTTCGTCGGCGCCATGACGGCGGTCGGCCTTCTGGGCATTCCTCTCTCCTCGTTGGCCTTGATATCGAGCGCGCTCTTGATCGGCATCGGGTTCAGCTTGCAGCCCGTCGCCCGGGATCTGGTTGCTGGCGTCATCATTCTGGTCGAGCAATCGATTCGAAAGAATGACTTCGTCTCGTTCGTGGACACGACCGGAACCGTGCTGGAAATCGGGCTACGGGCCACGAAGCTCCTGAACCGCGACGGCATGACGCTGGTGGTGCCCAACCACCTCCTGGTGACGACCGAAGTCACCAACCACTCACACCCGCTCAAGAGAACCCGACTGAGGGTAGAGGTTCCCCTGTCCATCCGAGAGGACGTCGACCTCGCCGCGGAAGCTGTCTCGAGCGTGGCGCAGGGCCACCCGCGGGTGCTGTCCGAACCGCCTCCGATCGTGCGCCTGGAGGCGATCGAACAGTGGGGGTTCCGTGTTGCCCTCATCGTCTGGGTGGAGGAGGCGTCGGCGACGCGCGGTGTTGCTTCCGAGCTGCGGTTCGCCATCGTTCGCGCCTTCGTGGAACGTCGCATCGACTTCCCGACGCCCGAGCTCCTGTTGCACGCGCCCTCGGGTGCGCCGACTTCCTAGCGGAGCACCGAATCGAATCGATGGTCGTCGTTCCGCTCAGTGCACCACGACGACGGTCCGGCGCCGCGCGCGCCGGGCCGCGCCCGCGTACGAGACCGGCGTCAACGGCATCCCGATGACGTCGATGAACAGCGATGCTCCATCAGCATTCGATGGCATCTTCCCCTGCAGCACCTTGACGTCGTAGCTCATCTTGTCACCGTCCAGCACCGGGCTCCTGAGCTCCATGACGACGTTCATCACCTTCCCGTCGCCGCCGAACGTGGACAGCGTCGCGTTGGGCGGGTCCTTGGTGAAGCTGTCCTTCCCTTCGCCCCACAGCGGGATCATCTCGCTGGTCGCCAGATGACCGGCGACGCGCTCGGGACGGTCCGAGAAGAACACTGTGTTCGGGCTGATCCCTTGCAAGGTCAGCTTGCCGTCTTTCAGGGTGGCGCTCTTCGCGGTCTGCACGAACAGCATCTGAACTCTTTTGTCGCCGCTACCCGACGACGCGGCCGGCGGCGCGCTGTCGGGCGGCGCGGCCAGCCCTGCCCTGGGGAAAGGGCACAAGGTGACCAGCGCCGCGACAGCGCTCGAGACGACGCCAAAGACGCCGAGAAACGACACGAACCCGCGGGACTTTTTCATGAGGCGCGAACGTGGGGGCGTGCGGCCGCGCGACAAGGGGGGACCAGGCCGGATTCGCGCGCTCGCCGACATGGGTGGCTGTCAGCCGTTCACCCTCGCCCGAAGGTCGTGACGGGCTTCGTTGGGAATGGGGGCGCCGTATTCGATCATCGGCGACGAGGTCTCGGATAACGGACCGCTTGCTGCTCCGACGAGCGTGAACACCTTGCCAGCCATGGGATTCCACCTCGACCGTTGGGATTTCCTGACCTTCGGCGTGATCATCATGTTGATCGCCGGAACGATGATTTTCATCGTCTGGGTGGCTGGCCTTCCCGGACGCATCGCCATCGCGCGCAACCACCCCGACGCCGAGGCTGTGAAGCTGATGGGGTGGGCCGGCCTGCTCACCGCGCTGCCGTGGATCCAGGCTTTCATCTGGGCCTACAAGCCCACCGAGATCGTCGACATTCGCCGTTATCCTCCCGAGGAGCGCGAAGAGATCGACAAGAACATCGCGGCACTGCGCGCGAACGGCCGCAAGCGGCGCAAGCGCAAGAAGGCCCGCGCCGAGTCGAAGACGGACGAGAACACCGCGCAAAATGGAAACGGCCACGACAAACCGGCGCCGGAGGGAAACGGCCACGACGAACCGAAGTCGCCATGATCCTGGCGCTCGCCGTCACGTTCCTGCTCGTCGCTGTCATCTGGCTGGTCTTCTTCAAGTTCAAGTGGCTCACGTGGAGCATTCCCTGGGCGGTGGTCTCGAGCTTCGGCGTGCTGCACGCTCTGCTCGTGTTCATGATCGGGGTGCGGTTCTCCGCGCCGTTTTCGACCGACGGCAAGATCATTCAGCCGACGATCCAGCTCGTTCCGCGCCTGTCCGAGCCGACACTGGTGACGGCCGTGCTGGTGGGTCCGAACGCGCGCGTCAAGAAAGGGCAGCCGCTGTTCGAGCTCGACAAGCGTCCCTACGCCTACAAGGTCGCCAAGCTGCAAGCTGATCTCGCGAAGGCGAAGCAGGACGTCCACATTCTCGACGCGGATATCACGGTCGACCAATTCAAAGTCGAGCAGGCCAAGTCCGAGCTCGAATTCGCGCTCTACCAGCAAAAGATGACCACCCGGCTCTCCAGCACCGGCGCCGGGCCCGTCGAGGAAACGCAGAAGTGGGTAGCCGAGGCAAAGACCAAGGAGGCCGCGGTCAAGGAGGCGCAGGCGGAGGTCGAGCGAGCGAGGCTCCGGTACCAGTCGCAGATCGACGGCGTCAACACGACCGTGGCCGCCGCGCAGAGCGAGCTCGATCAGGCGCAGTACTTCCTGGACAACACCACTCTGGTCGCACCCGAGGACGGCGTGATCGTCAACCTCCAGGTCCGCGCCGGGATGGTGGCCGGTGACTACCGGTTCGGAGCGATCGCCACGCTCGTCTGCGACGGGGATCGCTACATGCTCGCCACCTTCAACCAAGAGGTCCTGAAGTTCGTTGTGATCGGGCAACCGTCAGAGGTCGCGCTCGAGCTTTACCCAGGGCAGATCTTCCGCGGGACCGTTCTCGGCATCTGGCCGAGCGGAGAAGGCCAGCTTCTGCCGAGCGGGACGTTGCCCAAGTTCGAGGCTCCGCCGGCCAAGGCGCCTCAGGGGCGCTTTGCGGTCGCCTTCCGCTTCACGGACGACGACCAGTCGCTGTTTCCGATCGGCGCGCAGGGTGCGGTGGCGATTTACACGGGAAATCGCGCCTGGGCGGCGCTCCGCCGGATTGGGATCCGGGCGCACTCGTGGCTCAACTGGCTCTACCCGATGCCGTTCTGACCATGCGTGGGGTGGGCGGTAACCGCGACCGAAGCGAGCCGAGCGCACGCGCACTGGCGGCGGTGGTGACGCTGGCGGGGCTGACCGCGGGGTGTCCGCTGTCCAAGCTTCCGTCCCAGTCCGACGTCGTGGGCCAGTCATTGCCTCAGGGGACGAAGCTTCGCGGAGCCTACAGCGCGGCGGCGGTGGCGGGCGCGGTGCGCGACAATTGGCTTCGCTCGTTCAACGATCCCCGGCTCGACGCGATCGTGGCCGAGGCGATCGCGCACAACCTCGATCTGCGCCAGGCCGGCGCCAGCGTCGCGATGGCGCGCAAGACGGTGGTGGTGATCGGATCGGCGCTGTGGCCACAGGCGAACGCGACGCTCGCCGGACACGGAACCAGAGAATTCAAAGCAGGGAAGACGACGAGCTTCGCCCCCGAGGTGTTCGGCGCGGTCTCCTGGGAGGTGGACGTCTGGGGTCGCGTGCGGGCGGAGCGGGCCGCGGCCCAAGCCCAGGCCGAAGCCGTCGCGCTGGACTATGCCTTCGCGCGGCAGTCTCTGGCCGCGACGGTGGCGAAAGACTGGTACCTGGCCGTCGAGGCACGCCAGCAGCTGGAGCTGGCCCAGCAAGACGTCGGCCTCTATGAGCAGCTCCTCGGTCTGGTGAAGCAACGGCGGGACGCGGGGCGGGTCGCCGACTTCGACGTCGCGGAGGCGAGCGCCGACGTCAACAGCGCCAAGGGTGCGCTCGCCGTCGCGCAGGGTGTGTACAGCCAATCCCGTCGCGCGCTCGAGCTCTTGCTGGGACGCTACCCCGCAGCCGAGATCGAGATCGCCGCGACCTTCGCGCCGCTCCCTCCGCCGATCACACCCGGGGTGCCGTCATCGCTGCTCGAGCGGCGCCCCGATCTCGTCGCCGCCCTTCAGATGGTCTTCGCCGCGTTTCGAGGCCACGAGGCGGCCAAACTGTCCTTGCTGCCGACCTTCTCGCTGACGTTCGAGGGCGGACACCCCATGGACAAGGTTCTCGCGCTGCTCGGAATCGACAGCTGGTTCGTGCACGGCATCGTCGGGGCCAGCGTTCCGATCTTCCAGGGTGGGGCGCTGATCGCCAAGATCCAGATCGCGACGGCCCAGCAACAGCAGGCGCTGGCCGCCTACGGCGCCGCCGTATTGACGGCGCTCGGCGAGGTCGAGGTCGCGCTCACCCAGGAAGGACTCCTCGCGGAGGAGCTCGCCTGCGAGAAGGCCTCGCTGGTCGACCGCAACGAAGCCGTTCGCGTCGCCAAGGTCAAGTACCAGACCGGCACGATAGATGTGCTCCCGGTGCTGCAGGTGCAGACCGCGCAGATCAGCAGCCAGTCCAACGTCGTCAAGCTCCAGAGCGCGCAGCTCGCCAACCGCGTCAACCTGCACCTCGCGCTCGGCGGCAGCTTCGATACCTCGCCGGCCGCGAGCGCGCAGCCTCCCAAACAGTGAAGGCTAGGGCCTCGTCGCGGTGTTTCTGTGCACGGGGTCTGCGTTCGCCGCCGAGGAGCACGCGTCCGGCGGCGGGGCCGACACGGGAGAGGCTCCGCACGGGGAAGAAAGCGGAGAGACGAGCGCATCCGATCTGGCCAAGGCGGTGCAGAACCCGGTCGCGGACCTCATCAGCATCCCGTTCCAGAACAACATCAATTACAACATCGGTCCATTCGATCGCGCCCAGAACGTCCTCAACCTTCAGCCCGTGGTCCCGATCCACATCTCCAAAGACTGGCTCATCATCACACGCACGATCGTTCCCTTCGTCTACCAGCCGGAGGTCGGAGACACGGGCGGCGGCTCCTCGGGCCTTGGCGACATCAACCCCACCCTCTTCCTGGCGCCGGCAAACTCGGGCCTCTTCACCTGGGGCGTGGGACCCGCATTCCTGTTCCCCACCGCAACCCAGCGAGCGACCGGCACCGGAAAATGGGGAGTCGGGCCGTCCGTGGTGGCCCTGGTCTAGACCAAGCAGATGGCTGGTGCCGTTCGGCGCCGGGATCGGAAGGATCATCAAGCTTGGCAAGCTGCCGCTCAATGGCCAGGTCTCGGGCTACTACAACGCGATCCGACCGGACAATCCCCCTTCACCCGATTGGCAACTTCGCATCCAGCTCGCCTTCCTTTTTCCGACGGCGAAACCGAAAGCGAAGTCGGCGGCCGAGGCGAGCGGCCGTGTGGCGCCTCCGCCCGGGTGTCCGGTCGCGGTCGCGATCCCGCAGCGCTGACGCGGGACGCGAGTGGGCCAAATGGTCCGGACCAACACGACACCCGCTTGTTTCTCCCGCACGGCGTCGCCACTAGCTCTCGAGATGGACGCTCCCGGTGAGATGAGAACCGGCGCTCGCGGGCCGGAGCTCGCCGAGTTGCTCGGCGACGTGGCCGCGGGCCTTCACGGGGTCTCGATGCCATCCGACGTCGTCGCCGACGAGCTTCGGACCATCGGCGCTGAGCAAGGCGTGCCCGTGGAGTCACTCATCCTGATGAGCCGGCTGGAGCTGCAGATCGGAAAAGGCGAGAGCCGCGAGGTGGTGCTCCGGACCATCGACTTCGATACGGGATGGAACCTGCGTCGGCTCTCGGCCTTGCAACAGCTGGTGAGCCGATTGCATGGCAGGAAGCTGGAGACCGCGGACCTCGATCGGTGCGCGCCGCGAGGTCGCGCAGATCGTCTCTCGGCCGTCGGCGTTCTCGTCCGTTGCCGTGGCGCTCGGGTACGGCGCCTACGGCGCCGCCGTGTCAGCGCGCATCGGGGGCTCATGGCGCGAGGTGGCTGCCGGAATCGTCGTTGGATTGGTGGCCGGCGCGGTTCACTTCGGATCCACGCGCAGCCGCCAGCTGGATCTGGTGCAGAGCTTCACGGGAGCGCTGTGCGCGACGCTGGCGGCGTTCCTGCTTCGACTGGTCCTGCCGCCGTTCGATCAAGCGCGGGCGGTGTTCGGTGGCATGTCCCTGCTGGTGCCCGCCATGGTCCTGACCATCGGCACCGCCGAGATGGTGCACGATGGGCTGGAGTCCGGCGTCCTCCGCGTGAGCTACGCTCTGCTCAGGTTCTTGATGATGGGCTTTGGGGCGGTCGCGGCCATCAAGTTGTACGGGGTGTTCGCGCCGCTGCCGGCGTCGGTGACGCCTGCGCCGCTGGCCACGCCGATCATGATGGCGCTCGTCGTGATGGGCGGCGTGGCCCTGACCGTCTGTTTGCAGGGGCGCTGGCGCGACACACCGTGGATGGTCGCCGGCGTGCTGGTGGCGTTCGGCAGCCATGAGCTCACCAAGCTGCTCTTTCCGCCGGACGGCAGCGCATTCCTCGCCACGTTCTTGCTGGGGGCGGTGGCCATCCTCCAATATCGTTTCGGCGGTCGTCTCCCCGCGATCTTGATCATCCCGGGATTCTTGCAAATCGCGCCCGGGTTCCTGGGAACCAAGTCGGTGCTGGCGCTGCTTGCGCCCCGGCCCGCACGCGTTCGATGACACCTTCTTCCAGGTTCTGCTGCTGGCTCTACAGCTGGTGACCGGGCTCCTGGTGGCGGAGGTGGTGTTCGGGTGGCGTGGTCCGCGTTCCGTCCGCCTAGGACGCGACCATGCGAGGTTCGGCGACAGCGGTGATGTTGGGCGGCTTGTGCGCGGCCTGGTCGCAGCCGCTCTTTGCCCAGGAGCCGCGTGCGCCCGGGGCGGCCCACCAGCGGAGTCGGCGAGCGGAGCCAGCGAGAGCGAGCTGGCCCAGCGATCCCAGAACCCGATCGAGGACATGGTCAACATTCCCGTCGAGGAGAACCTGGACTACCAGCTCGGGCCGAACAACCGGGCGCAAAGCACGCTGAAGATCGAGCCGAGGATCCCCGCGCATGTGCTGCCGAGCTGGAACATCGTCATTCGCACGATCATCCCGATCACGTACAAGCCGAACACGATGGCGACGACCGGCGGCAGCTCCGGGCTGGGGGACGTCAATCCCACCTTCTTCCTCACGCAGGCGCATCCGGGACCGGTGATCTGGGGCGTCGGCCCCGACTTCGAGCTGCCGACGGCGACGCAGACGAGCCTCGGCACGGGGCAAGTGGTCCGTCGGGCCCTCCCTCGCCTTGGTCGCGAAGCTGAAACCGTGGACGATCGGGTTCATCGCCAGCAACATCTGGTCCTTCGCGGGTGAGAGCGGCCGTTCGAGCGTCGACAAAGGATCGCTCGAGTACTTCATTCACTACAACCTCGATAATGGCTGGTCGCTGAGAACCTCGCCCACCGTGACGGCCGAGTGGAACAAGGCGTCTGGCGACGTCTGGACGGTTCCGGTCGGTGGCGGCGCGGCCAAGGTGTTCAAGCTCGGGAGCAAGATCGCCATCAACGCCAGCCTCGAGGCGTACGTCTACGCCGCGAAGCCATCAGACGGTCCCGACTGGCAGCTTCGTTGCGAGGCCTCCTTTCTGTTCCCGCGTTGAGTGGCACCACGCGGCAGACGCGATTGACGCGTGAGGATCGCACGCTAGCTTCGTTCTTGAAAGGGACCCCACAATCATGCAAACGACAACGAAGACATTGCTGACGACCGTAGGACTGACAATTGCGCTCGCCACGAGCTGCGCGACGACCGAGATGACCAGCACCTGGACTGATCCCGCCGCGAAAGGCGCGCCGCTGTCGAGGGTGGCTGTCATCTGCATGACCAAGGACCCCGGGCTCCGGCGTCAGGCCGAGGACGCCGCAGCGTCGCAGCTGCAGATGAAGGGCGCGCAGGGCATCGCGAGCTATCAGCTGGTCGGCGATACCGACCTCAAGGATCGCGAGGCCGTCAAGGCCAAGCTCCGGGCCGCGGGCGTGGACGGCGTCCTGGTGATGCGCATGACCGGCGTGACTGAGCAGGCGTCGATGGTGGATGGGCCCTACGCGACGTTCGACGGTTACTACGACTACGGCGCGGCGGTTTACGAACCCGGTTACGTCCAGACCGATACGATCGTCCACGCGGTCAGCAACCTCTATTCGCTCGCCGACAACAAGCTGATCTGGTCGGGCACCAGCCGGACCTTCGATCCGGCGTCCGCCACGCAGTTCATGAACGACGTGTCCAAGGCGGTGGCCCAGACGCTGCAGAAGAACCGCCTGATCCTCTGACTGAATGTGACTGCGCTTGTGCGGGCTCAGTGGGACTTGCTGGCGGCGTGCGACTGGCCCGGATGGCCGTGCGACCAGACGCGGTTCGACAGAGCCCGCACGATCAGAAACGGTAGGAACACGAGGAGCCCGCCCACGACAACAGACGCGAGCGGCCGGATGCGGCCGTTGATCATGTGTTGCAGGATCGAGTCCAGAAGCAGCGCGACGGCGAGTGGAATGATCGCATCGCGCGCGGCCTCCTTGAGGAGCGAGCCTCGATCGCCCTTCCTCTCGGTCAGCTCCTGGAAGAACGGGAGCTTGCCCGCCTTGGCGTCGCGGATTCCGAACCTGAGGCCGAGGAGGATCGCCGCGAGCGGCTGCAGGATGAGGCGGAGCTGGAACTTTCCGCCGAAGATTCCCCGACCCGACAGATCACGCCCTATGGATTCGAAAAAGCTCAGATCAGCCACGCGAGACCCCCTGGTTGCAGAGCGACGCCGGTCGCTCTGATCTCAAGTTGCGCCTCGACGCCCCAGGAACAAGCGTTAGCGTGACCTCATGGACAGGCAGCGAGGGAGGCACTAGGGCGAGTCGCGCAATCTTCGGCCATCAGTCATTCGCGCGTTCCCGGTCGTTGCGTTGCACCGAATGGGGCCCCAACCTCCCGAAAGCCGAGCGCGGCAGTTTTCATTCAACGCGGGAGAGCAAACATGGCGGCTGGGGCGAAGAAACCCAATATCCTGATCCTTTTCGGTGACGACATCGGCATGTGGAACGTCAGTCATTTCAGCCGCGGAATGATGGGGTACCGAACCCCCAACATCGACCGGGTCGCAGCTGAAGGAGTGACCTTTACCGACTATTACGCGCAGCAGAGCTGTACCGCTGGCCGGGCCGCGTTCATCACGGGACAGAACCCCGTCCGTACGGGCCTGACCAAGGTCGGGATGCCCGGCGCGACCGTCGGACTGCAGGCGGAGGATCCGACCATTGCCGAGCTGCTCAAGCCGCTGGGCTATGCCACCGGTCAGTTCGGCAAGAATCACCTCGGCGACCGGGACGAGTATCTGCCGACCGTGCACGGTTTCGACGAATTCTTCGGCAACCTCTATCACCTGAACGCCGAAGAAGAGCCGGAGCTGCCCGACTATCCAAAGGATCCCGAGTTCAAGAAGAAGTTCGGACCGCGCGGCGTGCTTCATTGCACGTCCGACGGCAAGGGCGGGCAGAAGATCGTGGACACCGGCCCGCTGACCATCAAGCGCATGGAGACCATCGACGAGGAGATCACGTCGGGCGCGATCGCGTGGATGGAGAAGCAGGTCAAGGCCGATAAGCCGTTCTTCCTCTGGTACAACTCGACCGCCATGCACTTCCGCACCCACCTCGCCGACAAGAACCGGGGCAAGAGCGGGCAGGACGACTACAGCGATCGCATGGTCACGCACGACGAGCAGATCGGCGAGATCCTCGACAAGCTCGACGAGCTCGGGATCGCCGACAACACCATCGTCATGTACTCGACCGACAACGGTCCGGAGAACGACACCTGGCCGGACGGCGCCAACACGCCGTTCCGCAGCCAGAAGGACACCAACTGGGAGGGCGGCTGGCGCGTGCCGGCGTTCATCCGCTGGCCGGGCAAGATCAAGCCGGGCTCGGTCCTGAACGGCATCGTCTCTCACCAGGACATGCTGCCCACGCTGCTGGCGATCGCGGGCGAGCCGGACATCAATCAGAAGCTGCTCACCGGCCACAAGGCCGGCAACAAGACCTTCAAGGTGCACATCGACGGTTACAACATGGTGCCGTACCTGACCGGCCAGGTGAAGGAGAGCCCGAGGAACGCTTTCTTCTACATGAGCGATGACGGCGAGGTGATGGCGGTCCGGCACGGCGACTGGAAGTTCGTGCTCGGAGAGCAGCGCGCGCAACGGCTGAAGGTCTGGATGGAACCGCTCGACAAGCTGCGGCTCCCGCTGATCTTCAACGTGCGGCGCGACCCGTTCGAGCGCGCTCAGCACAACTCCAACACCTACTTCGACTGGATGGTCAGCCACGCGTTCATGCTGTACGAGATGCAGGCGCTGGTGGCCGCGCAGATCGAGGACTTCGTGAAGTTCCCGCCTCGCCAGAAGCCCGCGTCGTTCAACCTCGACGAGGTGATGCGGCAGGTGCAGGTTCACCACCAGTAGCCCGGGACAGCACGAACGTGGATGCGGATGCCGTATCGCAGAGGGTACGTACCTTTTACGAACGGCATCCCTATCCCCCGCCCGTCGACAGCCTCGACAAGTACCGGCGCCTCTCGCAGGATCGACAGGGACGGCGCGCCGACTTCCACCTCGTCTGGCCCGCGCAACGCTACCGGGAAGATCATTCGATCCTGATCGCCGGCTGCGGTACGTCTCAGGCCGCCAAGCATGCGTTGCGCTGGCCGGCGGCAAAGATCACCGGCGTCGACTTCAGCGCGGAGAGCATTCGCCACACCGAGGGGCTCAAGCGGAAGTACGACCTTCACAACCTCGAGGTCCGCGAGCTTCCCATCGAGCGGGTCAGCGAGCTCGCGTCGACGTTCGACTACATCATCTGCACCGGGGTTCTCCACCATCTCCCCGATCCCGATGCGGCGCTCTCGGCTCTCCGCGACGTGCTGCGCCCGGCCGGCGCGATGAACATCATGGTCTACGCGCCGTACGGACGGACCGGCATCTACATGTTGCAGGAGCTCTGCCGCCGTGTCGGCATCCAGCCGACGGAGGCAGGCATCCGCGAGCTCGTCGCGGTGCTTGCGGCCTTACCGGCGGACCATCCGCTCGCCACCCTGCTGCGCGAGGCGCCGGACTTCCGTCATGAGGCAGCGCTCGCCGACGCCCTGCTGCACCCGCAGGACCGCGCTTACTCCGTGCCGCAGCTGTTCGAGCTGCTGGGACACGGGCGAATGACGTTCGGGCGCTGGGTTCGACAGGCGCCTTACGACCCGCGTTGCGGCGTCCTGGCGCGCGTCTCGCCCACCATGCATCTCGCCGATCTTCCGGCGGTGGACCGCTTTGCCGCCGTCGAGCTGTTCCGGGGCACGATGCTTCGCCACAGCGTGGTCGCCTATCGAGACGACGACCGCGGCGCCTCCCACCTGCCCAGCTTTGCGGGAGACGCCTGGCCCCGATACGTTCCGATTCGGCTACCGGAAACCATTTGTGTCGAGGACCGGCCGCCTGCCGGCGCGGCGGCGGTGCTGATCAATCGAACCCATGCGTACCGCGACATCTTTCTGCCCATCGATGCGCGCGAGAAGCGAATGTTCGACGCCATCGACGGCACGCGTACCATCGGGGACATCGCGGGGCTCGTCGGTCGGCTCGACGGTTCACGCGCCCTCTTCGAGCGTCTCTATTTGCACGACCAGGTGGTGTTCGACATCTCGGGGTGCGCAACGGACCCCGGCGCGTAAGCCGCCTGGCATCGCCGCCTGGGGGCCATTCGCTCACTTCAAGATCTGGGCGTAGACCTGATCGTTGCCGCCGGCCGCGCGGATCACGTAGGCGACCAGCGTCTCGCCGGTCGGGGTGCTCGCGGCCGCCAGCGACGAGAGAAGGACCGGCGTGGTGCTCGTGAAGAGCGGCTCGTTCGTCAGCTCCCAGGCGCTCGTCGCCACGAAGAACCGATCCGCCGTGACGGCCGTGGTCGCGGAGGCGCCCACGCTGCCCCAGACGACGACGGCGTTCCCTGGGCCGTCCATCGCGACGGCGTTCATGGTGGGATTGGGGACCTCACCGAACGGTTGGGGACCGATCACCGATACGCTGTTCCGGACCACGGTCGCGTAGCCGCGCGGCGAGACACCGTCCGTACGTCCCCAGGCGGTCAGGACCGTCTTGCCGTCGGCGCTGACGGCGATGTGCGGGGGCGTACCGAGCTGGGCGAAGTTTTCGCCGCTGGTCTGGGGTTGCCAGCCGCGGATCGGGTCGTTGCAGTCGGCGCCAAAGTTCGCGGGGTACGGGTACGGGGCCGGTGTGATCTCGGCGATGCAAGGGTCGCCGGTCGCCGCGACGACGAGCGCGATCGTCCCCTTCAGCGCCGAGGCCACGTCCGTCGTTTGGGTGCCGAAGGCGTAGCCGTTGAACGGGCCGGTCGAGGTGCTCCCCAAGTAGAGTGCCCGACCGTCCGCGAGCGCGGCGATCGCGAATCCGCCGGCCGGCTGGGCGGCGACGGTGACCTGGTACTCTGAGGTTCCCCTGACCAGCGGCGTCGTCCAACCGCCTGCGCGGCTCCAGGTCGCTTGACCGTAGCTCGGCGGGCTCTGCATCCAGACCGCCATCGCGGCGCCGGTCTTGTCCATCGCCAGCTCGGCGGCGGTGTCGACGCCGAGCTCGCCGCTGATGTCGACCGGCGCGGTCCAGGCGGCAGCGGCAACGGAGGCGCTGGCGCGAACGTGCCGGCCGTCGGTCGAGATCACCATCGCGTCGCCGGTGGGCGCGCGCGCGAGCCTGAGCGTCGCGCCCCAACCGGCGTGCGCATCCTCGACGGCCGCCGACCAGGCGCCGCCCGCCGACAGCCGGCGCGCGCGCACGCGCGCGGGGTTGGTGTCGGTCCAGGCCACCAGCGCGCTGCCGTCGGCCGCGATCATCACCTGCACGCCGCCGGTCATGCAGGCGGTTCCGTCGTCGATGCGCACCGGCGGCGTCCAGGTGCGCCCGAGCGGATCGGCGACGCATGTCCTCGAAGAGGGGCAGGGCAGGGCGACGCTCGTGAAATCCATGGCCGGGCCGGACGTGCACGCCACCGTCGCGCCACCCGCGCCCGTGGTTCCGGCCGCGCCGCCTGCGCCTGCGGACCCCGTGATGCCGCCAGCGGCGCTTGCTCCGGCCGCGCCGCCCGCGCCCGCGGCTCCGGCCGCGCCACCCGTACCCGCCCCGCCGCCACCGCCCGCCTGCCCGTTGCCCCCGGCGCCGGCGCTGCCGCCGCCCGCGCCCGCGCGGCCGCCGCCAGCGGATGCGCCGCCCGAGCCTCCATCGGTGCCACCACCTCCACTGCGGCAACCGCCCAGCTCCAGCGCCGCTACGCCGACCAGAACCAACACGCACCCTCGCACCATCGCCGCCATTTTCGCGCCATCAACCTGCGAGCGCCAGCGATAGCGTCCCCGGCGGGGAGAAACGGGCGTTGAGGCGATCATCGACCAGGCCGACTTCAATGCAATTCAGTCAATGTCTGTTGAATCTGCGCACGCAGATTCGCCGGGACATCGGGCTCGGATAGCAGCCGCTTTCCCAGAGACGTGAGCGCGTTCCGACCGGCTTCGGTCGCCGAGCTCCAGGGGGGCGGCACCGGCTGATTCATGGCAACGCCAAACCATCGCCTGGCCTGATAGTCAAAGAGCGTCTCCACGATCGCCATCCGCACGCGAGCATCGACGAGATCGGACGCAGTCAGACGCGCGCACATCTCCACCACGGCGGGGTTCGTCCGTACCGGCAACAGGCTCCGACGTGCGACATCAACGCGACCTTCAGGATCGATGTTTTGATCCGACGTCAACTCTTCGAGCACAGCCAGCGCACGCGGGCTCGCATTCCGCGCTAGAATCGGCCCGTTCACCCCGAAATAGTCACGGCGACTGGTCTCGAGGTAGATCGCGGCCCCCTCTTGGGGTGCTCCCTCAGGGCAGCGAAGACACGCAGGCGGCCGTCGCCATCCGATTGCCCCTTTTTGCCGGGGTCCAGACGGCGGAGAAAGGACCGTGTCTCGAGATGCGTGGCCAACTTGTGGATGGCCGCCGCCTCGCCCGAGCTTGCGACCGCAACGGCCGCCGCTTCGAGACGAGCTGGCTCCCGTTCGGTAGCAAGCGCTGCGACCTGCTTGGACACGCTCGTGGGCTGCACAGCGAGGTAGGTTGCAAACGCTACGAGCCAACCCAGAGTCAAGACTTCGTGACTGCCTCGATCGCCGCGCGCAGCGACGCCGGGAGATCACTGCGTTTCGAGAGCTTGCGCCCTAGCGCCGCGGCGGCCTCGCGAGCCTCGCGCGGCGCCGTGCTCCAGTCGGGGGCGACGGGAGGATTGCGGCGCTTCCCGTACCACTCGGGGTTGTACTCGAAGATGGACTCGGCCAGCGCAAGCTGCACTTCCCTCTCGACAGGCTGATCCCAGAGCCGGTCGACCATGTGCACGATCGAGACATTGGTGCGGTTGGGCACGATCGATTCATGCGTTGTGGATGCGCGGTCGTCCACCCTATGGGAGCGATCGGCGAACATCGATTCGAGGAGGGCCACCGCTCGCTCGCTGCTGTTGGCCGCCAGGAGGATAAGGTTGGAGTTGAACGACCCCTCCGCATTCGCCTTCCGGAAGAGTGCCTCGGCCTCGGCGGACATCGGCCGGACGGCGGCCAGGGCCTGCAGCGCGAACCCGGTTCGCGTCCCATCCCCGGCGAAGTCCGCGGATGCCGCCACCTGCAGGCACAGGGCCTCGGTCTTGTCCGAAGGCTTCGCCTCGAGGGCCCGGAAGACCCAGTAGACGTTGATCATCGCGAGCTGAGGATTGGTTTGGTCATCCAGGCGGGCCAGGAACTGCTGCGTCGTCAGCAAGTCGCCGAGCTGGCGCAGGGCGACTGGATCGCCGCTACCGGCGATCCGCACCGCCGCCTCGGCGACCTTTTTTCGGACGTGCGAGGTGCGCAGTGTCTTGAGATCTTGCTTGACCCCAGCGGGCACCGCGGCGGCGAGAGCGACGAGCAGCAGCGCGATCATCCCCACCTGGTGGCCAGGAGGTCGCGGATCTCTTGCAGTGTGCGTCCGACCGCCGCGGCGTTCTCGGGCGACAGGCGCCCGCCCTGAGCCAGCTCGTGTCCGAGCTGCAGATAGGACTGCAGCACGGCGGTCTCCGCCGCCGACCAAGGCGGCGGCGTGGGAGCGAACCGCGCGACACCGAACCATTCGCGTTCGTGGTAGTCGAAGAGGGTTTCGACTAGGCCGGCCTCCACCTCGGGCTCGAGGCCTCGACCGAGCAGGCGCACGCAGGCCGCCAGCACCGTCGCCTGCAGTCGATGCGACAGCACCGCCCGGTGGATCATGTCGACGCGGTCGTCGGCAGCAGCGCTCGCGTCCGCAATCATCTCCTCGAACAGCGCCAGCGCACGCGGGCTGCCGTTCGCCACCAGCAGCGGGCCGTTGGCGTTGAAAAATCCGTCCGCGTTCGTCGCCCGGAAGACCGCTTCGGCCCCGGCTGTCATGGGGCGTACGGCCGCCAGTGTAGGCAGCAGAAACAGCACGCGGTCGGGATCGGCCAGGAAGCCCGGGTGCGCAGCAAGCAACTCGCACAACCGGCCTGTTGCCTCGGCCGGGTTGGCTTCCAGCACGCCCAACACATGGCGAAGGTTCGTGAGCTTGAGCTGGGGATCATCGAGGACGTCGAGGCGGGCCAGGAACGCCTCGCTCACCAGAAACCGGCCGAGCACTAGAAGCGCCGACGAGTTGGCGGAGACCGCCAGTGCGTCCGCGGCGGCAACCAGTTGCTCCGGCTCGTGAGAGGTCTCGAGGACCTCCAATTGCTGGTCGATTTCGTCCGAGTCGAGGGGGGGCATCATGATTTCACGGGGTACGGAACAGGGCCTCGCTGAAGCGGATGGCCTTGACCTGGATGATGTCGATATTCTCGGCCCGCGGGGGTGGGTTCGACGGGTGCATCAAGTTTTCGTTAGCCGGGATCATCAGCAGATCGGGGACGCCACCTCCGCCGCGGTGGCCGAGGCCGAACACGTGGCCAAGCTCGTGAGCCAACGTGTTCCCGTACGCGATGCGGATCCTGTCCTTGGTGGCGCCGACCCCGGCGCTCGCATCGATCGTCGTCGTGGGAACGATGACCCCCCAGAGCAACTCCTCCTTGCGGGTGGCCGGGCTGGTCCCTTCCCAGGCCATATCGGCTTTTAGCACGCACATCTTCACAGGGTCGACCGGGACGTCGTCAGGAATGCCGTTCTTGTGTATGAGCGACGAGGAGGGGGTGCTCTTGTCTGTCATCGTGTAGCCGGCGATTGTGTAGGGCTGCCGGGGCGGGTTCGCCCGAGCCACGGGTGCGTGGTTCCACGGACAGAGCAGCGCGGTTGCCAGAGCGCCGGCCGACGCCTGCGAGTGGATGTAGGCGAACGTTATCACCTCGTTGCGGGCGTTGATCTTGACGGCGTCGATCGACCGGGGGTCGCTGGCGATGAAGGTGAGCCCGACATTGTTCACCTCGACATCGAAGAACCCCGGTGCCACCTGGGTCGCGTTCTCCACGAAGCCGTCCAGCGCCGCCGTGCCGACTTTGTTGTTCGCCGTGGTCGCCGCGCGCGCCGCAACCGCGGGCAGAGCTGGGACGGCGGGCCGCGCGGGGACCGCGGGCCGCGGTGGGATCGGGGGTGGGCCGGGCAGCGCGGGGGTCGGCGGCTGCGGGGCGACGGCAGGCTGGGCCGCCACCGCAGGAAGCACCGCCTGCGCCGGCCGCGCGGCGCTCGCCGCCTCGGCGGAGTCGTCGGGGATCATCTCGATGCCCGCCTGTCGCAGGTAGATGTTCACGATCTGCATGTGCAGCGCGGCCTCGGCCTGCGACGCGCTGGGCGCCCGCGCGGTGCGCACCGCCTGTGCCGGCCGCGGGTCGACCGCCACCAGGTGCGGCACCGCCGGCTGGGCCGCGACGCCGCCGCCGCCCTTGAACGACGGTTGCGCCAGTTGCTCGGGCAACGCAGGCACCGCCGCCCGCGCCGTCTGGGCCTTCGTGAAGAGGCGGTTGATGCGAAACTTCACCTGGTGGATGGGGACGACGTGCGCGCGGAACATGCCGTAGCCGTATCCGCCCGAGTAGGGCTCGATCAGGATGTCGCCTTCTGTCTGTCCGAAGACCTGAATCTTGGTGCCGCGCTTTGCGGCCTCCGTGTTCATGAAATCGGCCTTGCCGTCGTACTTTTCGTCGCGCCTTTGCGTCGCCACCCTGGATGCGCCACGCAATCCGGTCGTCGTCGTCCTTCCACTTGAGGTCTGGCTTGATCTTCGTGATTTCGTAGCGAGGAACGGTGTTCGCGTCGCCGCCGGCGACAATCACGCAACCCGACGGGTTCTTGATCTTGTTGATCGGGTCAGTGTGCTTGATGTTGTCGCCGGTCGTGACCGGATCCATCTCCACCTGCACGGACGTCATCCGCTGTCTCTTCTTGAGCTTGCCGATGTCGGTGGTGAGCAGCACGTCGACCGGCACGTCGTCCAGCTTTACGCTCAATTTCTTCGCGGTCAGCTTCACGACCTCCTTGGTGTCGTCCGTGAGGTCGACCTTGTCAGACGAGGTCGACCACTTGTATGCGCTTGGCACAGCCAGCTCGACATAGGGACGCATCTCGATCGGGTACTTGAGCCCCACGATTTTCGGCGCGACGAAATACGCGGTCTTCGTCTTCCGTTCCGGCTTCTCCGGCACGGTGGCTGTGATCTTGAGATCTGCGGGCTTTCGGTTGCTGACGATCTCGGTGTGGCAAACCGTCAAGCGAACGTGGTCGCCTTCCCCTTTGAGGCCCTTGATCCCGAGCTTCAACCCGGTGTCGCGCGCCGCCGCGCTGACCTTGGCGCCTTCCACGAACAGCTTGAATCCCGCCGGTACGATCTTTGACGGCGACAACGTCAACGGCAGCTTGACCGGTGTCTGAGCGTCGGTTGCCAACTCGGCTGTGTAGAGCTGGAGCAGATCATTGTCGCGCCGCGAGCTCGAGATTGCCCTTGAATGCGGCCGGCTTCACCTGGCGCACGATCAGCGTCGCCCGCTCGTCGATCTTGGGTTTGATCTGTTCGGGCAGCGGCCGACCGAGATAGAACTTGTCGGTCGGCTTCGCGCCCCCCGCTGGGGCGCTGTTGGCGGTCGGCATCGGATTGGGATCGGTGGCGTCGTTGATCCGTGGTTCGCAGATGTCGAGCGTCAGCTCCACGGCCGTGAGCTGGATCGTGGCAGGTGGTCCGTTCTTCTTCGAGCCGCCGGTCAGTGTCAACGTCAACACCACGTCCTTGAGGGCCGCGCTCGCCGACTTGGCGACCGCGTACACGTCGACACCCGCCGACAGCTTGGCGCCTGGGAACTTGTTGTCGTTTCCGTCGAACTTGAGGACCGGACCGCCAGGGACGAGGCTGAAATCGATGATGTCCTTGTTGCGAGTGACCGTACCGGTTCCATCGAAGTCTGCGCTGGTCTTGAGGCTGACCTTGACTGGATCGACGGTCGTGTAGGGCCGTTTGACCAGGACGACGTACTCAGAGGCCATACTTGGTCACCCTCCCGCTCGGCACTACGGTCCACCGTCGGAGGAGTCATCCGACTGTCCCGGCGTCTCGGACTCATTGCCGGCCTCCGAAGCCTCGGCGTCCGCGGGAGCGCCGTCGTCGTCGGACGCGTCGGGGTCTTCCGCGCCATCGGAGTCGACCGGGAGCTCCACCTCCGCGAGGTCGAGCTCGACAGTGCCTCCGTCCATCACCGGATCGACTTTGTCGTCCTGTTCGATCTTCGGGGCCTGCTTGCTGAGCTGCGACGGCGTCGCGGCCGCTGTCGCCTCTTCGGGGAGGTTGGTCACACCGAACGACACGCGACGGAGCAACACCAGACCGGCTTCCAACGAGTCCGGTTTCGTGCGGTCCGCCAACTTGGTGACGACCTCCGCGAGCGCCGCCTTCTGATCCCTGGACCGCCTCGGCCGCGCCGCCAAACGTGTCAGCACGCCCTGTGCGACGTCGGGCCGGAGAGCTTCGAAGAGCGGGTCGGCGAGTCGGTTCCAGCTCGCGAAGTCCCTGACGACGTACCGCTCGCCCTCGAAAGTCGATCTCACCGGCGCCCCCCATCGCGCGCGCCGCGAGCTGCTGGGCGGCGTGTCCCCGAGCTGGTGACGGAGCGCTGCTCCCGGTCGTTCCCCACCCGTGCACCAGCAGCAGCTGACCGCGATCGACTGCCCTGATGAGATCGTCGAGCAGCCGATCGCTGGGCAACATGTTGGCGAGCAGCCCGGGCTCCAGCAGGGTGGTCAGTGCAACCAGCTCGGTGCGCGGGCCGCGCCGGGAACCGAGGGCAAGCTCGCGCAAGATCGCGCGGGCATGGTACCGCGAGAACGCGGCTTCGGAAGGTGCCGTGCCCGCTCGAAGTGCTCGCAGGGCGCTCACCGCACCATGCCGCGAGGAAAAGAAGCTATATCGCCCGCCGCTCATTGTGCGCCGTCGCGCCGACGGACCCGCGTAGTCGGGGTACCGCCGGGGGTGTTCAGGTTCGCCCAACGTCGCGCTTGGGGTCAAGCGCCGAGAGCGCGGTCCGTCGGAATTCCATCGGTGACCTCGACGTCGTTACCGCGGCGGCCCGCAGTCGGGGAATGTGCGTGCGTGCCTGCGCCGATGACCGGTGGCGCCGCTCACCGAGCGTCGTCGTATTCGATCGCGACGATCTCCAGCTCTTCGGCGCCCCGCGGTGCCCGGTGCGTCACCGAATCGCCAACGCGACGGCCGAGCAGCGCGCGAGCGAGCGGGGCCACAAAGGCGATCCGTCCTGCCGCCGGCTCCGCCTCGTCGACGCCCACGATCTGCACCTGACGGATCTCATCACCATCGACCCGCATGGTCACGCGGGCGCCGAAACGGATCTCGCCGCGATCGGCGGGTGGCATCGCAACGACCGCCGACCCGAGGCGGCCCTCTAGTTCCTGTCGCCGCGCGCCCGGTTCGGCCGCCGCGAGCTCGGCGCGAAGGACCTGCAGGCCGCGGGGGGTGACGTAATTGGGCGTGCCCGCCGGGAGTGGGGGCCGATGGCGGATGACCACCGGCCGCTCGGCATCGTCCTCCTTGGTGAACGCCTTGCTCACCGTGGAAGCATACGCGAGCAGGACGTGGCAACGGGGCCGCTGGCGCGGGCAGATTCAGGGTTCAGCGTCTGCGTCCAACGCCAATTGTCTCGAGGCTGCTGCCGCTGTAGATTCTCTCTCGGGCGAGGAGGACGAAACGTGCGGCACAATCGGCTGTTGATTCTCGGAGTGGTCGTGGTGAGCGCGATGATCGCGGTGGGCTGTAGCAGCTCCGGGTTGTCGACTTCAGATGGCGCGGCCGGACGGACCGGGACGGGCGGCTCGGGAGGGGGGGCCGGCAGCGCCGCCACCGTCGACGCCCCGATGGATACCGTCGTCGATGCTGCGGTCGAAACCGCCGTCGATACCGTCTCCCAGGACGCCGGCCCGTGCGTGACTGACTACGGCGCCGGCAATGCTGTGCAATTTGCGTTCAACGGCGGCGCGATCGACGGTTGGACGGCGGGAGCCACCAGCCATATCGGCTTTTCGTTTCCGACCACTTCGCTCGGTGCCAGCTTGACCGAAGGGCACAGCTGCCCCGGGGCGCTGCTCTTGGCCGTGGACTTCCCCCGGTACAACATCAATCAATCGGGGTATATCGAGTACTTCTACGGCGACACCCCCAACGGACGCAACTGGAGTGGGTACACCGCGATTCATGCGTGGATCAAGGTGGAAGGCGCAGATCTCTCGGAGCTGGCTGGCGTCACGTTCGCCGTGCAGTCAGGGAACTACATGTTCTTCCAGAGGACCTCGGTCGCTGGCGCCGATCTGTCCGATTGGCACGAGGTCGTCGTCGATCTGACCGTCCCGCCCGCGAACAATGCAGGCGTGGTGATCACCGACGTCCAGCAAATTATCCTCAACGCCTCTTTGAACCTGTTTCCCGCGGATGGAGCCGCCCCGACGCCCAGCCAGGTGATGCTGCTCGTCGATGACATCTGGCTGGAAGCCGCGCCCGACGGCGCCGTTTTCAGGCCGGGTCCATGACGCTGTCGAACAGCTCGATCAGTTGGCCATCGCGGTGAAGCGGGTGAAGCCGTAGTTGCCGTTGGTCCCGATGCACGACGCGTCGCCGGTTTCCAGGTTGAAGCCGATGCCGGGGTTGCCCGCCGTGTATGTCGAGTCGGTCGCCGTGCCGACTGAGACCCCGTTCAGGTACGCCGTGATCACATTGCCAACGATCGTCGCCTTGACGGTGTCGCCCTCGGCGATGCCGAACTGCGCCCCGGTGGCGTTCTCGAGATACGTGAAATCACCGAGCGGGCCGTTCCACCGCACGATGATCAAATACGCGCTCGCGCTCTTGGTCGCTTTGAACGAGATCTCGTAGCCCGTGCAGCGGTGCGCGCTGAGCGTGCTGCGCAGGCGCATCTCGACTTCCTGATAGCACGACTCCTGGGGATTGACGGTGTGCACGACCGCTTCCACCGTCTGCGTCGGCCCCCAGTTGCCGGTGAGCAACGCCGTCCCGTCGGTATAGGAAGACCCGCTCTGATGCCCGATCGCGAGCCCAGGCGTCGTCGAGACGTCATGCCAGTCGAGCCCGACAGTCTGTCCGTTGAGCCAGTTCGCGTTCTCGGAGATCGGGTTCTCGGTGAGGGGGAAGGTCGTCGTGTAGACGCGGCCGAGCGTACCCCCGGCGCCACCAACTCCAGTTGCGCCGCCGGTTCCCGCTCCGCCGCCGGTCCCCGCGGCCCGTCCGCCGACACCTTGTCCGCCCGCTCCAGCGTCGCCAGTCCCCGCGTCATGTCCGCCGCCTCCCGAGCTGCCGCAACCGACGCCCAGGAGAGCCAGCGCCGAGATCCCTGCCCAGATTCCCATCGGAGCCATTGTACGCTCGCGACCGGTCGGTGCGGACCTTCCTAGTCGTACGCGAACGTGACTACGAGCTTGACGCTGTTGTCGAGCGGTAGCCGCGGCATCGCGTACGCGGTGCGCGCGTGCTTGCCACGCTCGCCGAGCGCGACCAGGAAGACTTCGGACGCCCCGTCGAGCACGCCCGGCTGCTGCAGGAATCCGTCGGCCGACGCAACGAATCCGTCGACGCGCAGTAGACCGCGCAGCCGGCCGAAACCGCCCAGCGCCTCGCGGATGCGCGCCAGGACCACCAATGCGGCGAAGGCCGCCGCCTCTTTCCCCTGGGCGGGCGTCAGCTCATGGCCCACGCGCCCCTGCAGGACGTACTTGCCGTCGCGCGCGGGGTGTTGCGAGGCCAGGTAGCCGACGCCGCGATCGAGCCGGTATGGCTCGTACATACCGGCGGGCGCGGGAGGCGCCGACAGCGTCCAGCCGCGCGCTGCCAGCCGCTGCAGGACCTGCGTCGTGAAGTCATCGTCGTTGGTCATGATCATCCCTCCTGCCATTTGCCGGCGTGGACATGGGCAGAGTTTGACTCATGACCTGCTTAGGTCGCGGCTTTTCCGAACGTTACAACCGGCGCTCGAGCCTGGCCAAACAAAACCCGGTGACACAGCCGGCCGCCTGCGGTGTTATGTAGCCCATGTCGAGCATGAAACGAGGAACGCGAGGGTTTTGCCTGCGCATGAGTGTCGCGACGTTGATTCTCGTCGGTGCGCCGACGATCGGGACGCACGCGGCCCACGCCCAGGGGGCGGCGGCGGCGACGCCGCCGGCGCAATCCGAGGCCAAGGGCACGGCGAAGTCCCCTGACCCGAGCTCGGTGAAGGAACACATCAAGCAACTCGGCAAGGAGGTGTCCGACCCGGGCACGCTGCAGCGAATCAAGGCGCACGAGCAGGACGCCGAGAAGAAGGTCGAGCGCGTCCGGGACCGCCAGCGCAAAGACCACGGTCGCGCGCGCCCGAACGACGCCGTCGATCTCGCAAAGAGCGTCGACAAGCCGGAGGGCGGCTCACCCGCCAAGGCCGACCGCACATCGACCGGCGCGCCCAAGAAGAAGGGCGAGGGAACGGGAACAGCGCCGCCGGCGCCGCCCGCCCCGGCAGCGACCAAACCCACTCCCTGAGCGCGGCGCTGCGCGCCCAGATCAGCGACGTCTCACGGCGCGGGGCGCGGGCCGTCGTGCGTGTAGTGGAAGAAGTCGAAATCGGCAATGCCACCGCCGACGGCCGTGCTGAGGTTGTACGTGAAGAGCCCGAACTTGATCCCTTCGAACCACGTGCGGCCCACTGTCTGGCTGCCTCCCAACGCCGTGAAAGTCACGCCGTCCGTCGAATACGCGAAAGAGATTTGCGAGGCGGCGCTCATGCTGGCCTTCAAGTAGACGAGCTTCGAAGTCGAGCTCAAGGTCGGTCCCGCGGTCGACGTGCCGTTGATGTTCGTTCTGACGACGAGCTGTCCACCCGCGCCGCCGACCACGCCGATCCATCCGTAGACCTGTCCGAATAGCGTGATCCCCGCGCGCTGTCCGTCGACAACGCCCGAGGCGTCCAGCTTCGTCACGGCGGAGGCCACCTTGCCCATCGCCATCTGCACGATCGTGTTGTAAGCGAAGACGAGGCTGTCCTCGGTGAAGCGTACGGCACCTCCGTCCGCGCCGTTGACGCCGCTCTTCGCCGCCAGAGGTCGTGCCGCCAGCCGCAACCAGCCAGGGCGCGCCACCAGCGACCACTTGGCGTCATCCGGGTTGTGGTTCCAGAGCCACTGGACGCCCAGCGTCCCGCCGTCGAACTCGTCGGAGCTTTGAGGAACGCCGATCGGAAACGTGGCCCCGACGTTCGGCTTGCGCGGCTGTGCGACCGGCTCGCCGATTCCGTTGCCGTCCAGATCAACGCCGATGTGGGGCCAGTCGTCAGTGCCCCACTGCGCGGGCTCGAGGTGCGCCACGCGGCCCCAACCCGCGTTTTGCTGAAAGTGATAGAACCACGATTCGCCGCTGGGCAGGTCGATCCACGATCCCTGGTGCGGACCATTGATCGTCGTGCTGCCGCGTTCCAGGATGGTCTTCGTCTGGTACGGCCCCAGGATGTTCTGCGCGCGCAGCACCACCTGGTAGCCGGCGTCGATGCCGCCCTCCGGCGCGAAGATGTAATAGAAGCCGTTGCGCTTCTGCAGCTTGGGGCCCTCCAAGGTCGGGCCGGTCGCCACCGTTGTCGCCGTGCCGAGCAACCGCCTGCCGTCCCAGCTCAGTTGCTGAACGATCAGCGGTCCTGCCCCCAGTTGGCTGCGAATCAAATACGCCTTGCGCCCATTCGGCCCGTCGCCGCCGGCGTTGTCGACATCGTCCCAGTACGGACATGGATCCTCCCACCCCGCGACGTTCATGACGACGGTCCAGGGATCCCAGGGCCCGGCTGCGGCCGGCGCCGAGGTCATGATCAGCCCCTCGGTCGGTGTCGTCACGTAGACCCAGAATCGGCCCGCTTGATATCGAATGGCGGGCGCCCAGGTTCCGGCTTGATAGGCCTGCCCGGGTTGGTCGTAGCGGGGATCCAGATCGAGTCGGCGATAGAGTCGGGTCAACAACGTCCAATTGATCATGTCCTTCGAATGCAGGACCGGCATCCCCATGAAGTGATGGGAGGCCGCGATCATGTAGAACTCGTTGCCGACGCCGATGACGTCGAGATTGTTATAGTCAGCCCACAGCACAGGGTTCTTGAAGGTGCCGTCTCCCTGATCACCCCACGCGCCCGGAAGCAACGGTGCGCCGCCGCTGCCTGCCGCGCCCAGACCGCCCGTCGCGCCCATCGATCCGCCGAAGCCGGTCACGCCGCCGGAACCCGGGCTCACGCCACCCGATCCGGCTCCCGCTGCGCCGCGGCTCCCGCCGGCGGCGGCGCCACCGGAGCCGAGGGCACCGCCGGAGCCAGCGTCGCCGTGCCCGCCGACCGATCCGCTCGCGGGCGTCCCGCTACCCGCCGCCCCACCGCACGCGGACACGCAGAGGATCACCAGGGCCGCTACGAGTCGGATCACGAGTTGTACTAGGGCTTCGATTCTCAGGATTGGTACGTCACTCCGGAGATCGGCCACGAATTCTAGTACCGATCCGGCGCGCGCTCTCCCTATATGGTTGATGGGGATTTTGTGCGGCCTCGCCCGGACCAGGTGTTGGGTCTTTTGGGCCGCCGCAACAATGGCAACGGCAATGGCGGGCTGCAGCCAGCATCGCGACGACGCCGGCGTGGACGGCGCCGCGGGGCAGGGGATGCCTCCTGCGGGTGCAGGTAGTGGCGGCCAGAGCGCAGGACCTGCGCACGCCGGCGGCCAGAGTGGCGGGACGATGGATGCGAGCGCCTCCGTTGACGCGCGGGTCACCGGCTCGAGACCCGGTTGGGTGGGCCGGCGCTGGTCGACACGCAGTGGAGCCAGTGCGAGATCTTGACCAACCGCGCTGCCGGAACCATGCGCTTTGCCTGCTGTCAGCTGACCGGCACCGCCACGCGCTGCAAGGGAGTGGAGATCGTCGACTTCAAAGATCCCACGGCCGGGCTGGACGCGCCGCTGGCGTTTCAGGTTCACAACGCCGGGATGATCGAGGAGCTCAAGAACATATCGATCGAGTCCCCCGTAGCGACCCCGAACATGTTGGTGACGCCGCTGTGGCCTTGACGAGCTCGCGAGCCCACCTTCGATCGTCCGCGGGCTGGTTCGTGGCGGTGGCCGTGGCTGTGGGGTGTGGCACGCGAACCCCCAACGGAGGAACATCACTCGCCGACGCGTCGTCCGCCAAGGACACCGCCAGCGAGGCGAGGTCGACGTCGTCATCGGGTGGCGGCGCGGGCACGGGATCCGGCGGCGCGGCGGGTGGGACCGGAACCGCTGGAGCTGCCGGGGCGACGGGGATCGCGGGCGCGGGCGGGACGCGCAGCACCGGCGGCTCCCCCGGCACCGACGCCGGCACGACCACGGACGCAGGCGTCGATCGGCCGCCCCCGCCACCCGGAACGACGCCGCCCATCACGCCGCGATGGGCGTTCGAGCCGTGGGCCTGGGAGGACAACACCAACACGCGACAATCGACCGAGTCGTTGATTGCCGGCTACATCAGCCGCCAGATCCCCGTGGGCGCGGTGATCATCGATAGCCCCTGGGAGACCACGTACGACACTCTGGTCTGGGACACGACGCGCTACCCGTCGCCTCAAGCGATGATCGCCGGGTTTCACGCTCAGGGTGTCAAGGTGCTGATGTGGCTGGTCGCGTTCGTCGACACCGATGCGCCCACCCACCAGATGGTCAGGCAGCAAGGGTACGGTGTCAACGGCAGCGCCGACGCGACCTGGTGGAAGGGCACCGGCATTCACGTCGACATCACCAACCCCGCGGCCGTGACCTGGTGGAACGGGCTCCTGGGCGGCGTCCTGGCCGACGGCATCGACGGATGGAAGCTGGACCGCGGCGCCGACTACATCGGCGATCCGATCCAGACCATGGCGGGTTCGATATCGGCGACGGACTTCAAGAAGCGGCTATCGGCCGACTTCTATGACTACACGATCGGGCGCAATCCCAACGGCGTGGTGATGGTGAGGCCGTACGCCGCCGCGCAGGGGTTGATTGGATCGGATGTGTCCAAATGCTCGGTGGGTTGGGTCGGCGACCATGATGGCGGGTTCGGCGGCATCGCCACGCAGCTCAGCGACGTCTATACCTCGGCGCAAATGGGATACGGCGCACCCGGCGTCGAGGTGGGTGGCTACGTGAATCCCCCCAGCAAGGACTCGTTGATTCGGTACGCGCAATTTGGTGCGCTGACACCGCTCATGGAGAACGGCGGCACGAACGGCGGCCTCACCCAGCATCTGCCGTGGTTCTGGGATGCGGAGACCGTCACCATCTACCAGTACTTCGCCACGTTGCACAGCGAGCTCGGCTCCTACAACTTCAGCTACGGCGTCGAGTCGCATCTGACGGGCACATCGATTGTGCGCGGCTCCGACAAGGTGCGCGCGCAACACCTGCTGGGCGATGAGTTGTTGGCGTCGGTCATCACGACCGACGTGACCACGAAGTCGGTGGCGTTTCCCGCTGGGGCCAGCTGGATCGACTACTGGAACGAAGACATGGTCTACGCGGGCGGCACGACGATGTCGTACAGCGCGCCGCTGGCGCGGTATCCGTTGTTCATCAAGGCGGGCTCCATCATTCCCCTCGACGTAAAGACGGGCGTCACCGGCCACGGCGATGCCACGTCGGCGGGCAAATCGACGATCGCGATCTACCCGCGTGGTAAGAGCACCTTCACTTTTCATCGTCCGCTGGGCGAGGGCACGACGTACACCGACGCCGTGCTCGACGCCGACGCGAACGCCGGCACGGTCACGGTCACCGGCGCCGCCGCTGCGCCGTATAGGCTGCGGGTGAAGAGCCTTCAAGCGCCGACGACCGTCACGGGGGCTGACACCTGGAGCTACGACGCCGCCAGCAAGATGGTCGTTGCCGACAAACAGGGCGCGACGTTCACCATCGTCATTGCGGGGCTCAAGGGCTACCCGTGACGCGGGCCGTAGCGCTGGTATCGATGGTGGCGCTTGGTGCGATGGCGTGCGGCGCCCGAAACGCGTCCTCCGACGGTGGCGCAGCCGCCGGCGGCGCGGGCGGCATCGGGGACGGTGGCATGGCCGGGATGGGCGGCGGGCCTGGCGCGGGTGGCACGGTGGGAGCCGGCGGCGCGAGCGGAGGAACGTCCGGCTCCGGCGGCAGCTCCGGTGCGGCGGGTGCGCGCGGCGCGGGTGGTGCTGGCGGTTCATCGGCCGGTACCGGCGGCGCAGGAACGGGAGCCGGTGGGACAACCACCAGCACGACCTACGCGGTCACCACCAATCGATACGACAACGCTCGATCGGGTGCGAACCTGCAAGAGACCACGCTGACGGCCGCCAACGTCAACGCCACGCAGTTCGGCCTGCTGTTTTCGCGCGTGGTCAACGGACAGATCTACGCGCAGCCCCTTTACGTGGGTGGTCTGACGATGTCGGACACGAAGGTCCACAACGTGGTCTACGTCGCGACCGAGCACAACATGGCGTACGCCTTCGACGCTGACGACGCCGCGGCTACAGCGCCGCTGTGGTCTCTCAACGTCGGGCCCCCGGCCACCAATAGCTGCGACAACCTGGAGCCGGAGATCGGCATCACCTCGACGCCGGTCATCGATCCGGTAGCGGGCACGATCTATTTCATCTCCAAGAGCCAGGAGGCGGGCGGCGCGGTTCAGCGCATCCACGCGGTCAATATCGTCACTGGCGTCGAGCGCCCGGGCTCGCCGCTGGTGATCGCAGCGACGGTCAAGGGCACGGGCGCCGGCTCCAGCGGCGGAAATGTCGCCTTCAACGCGGCGACGCAGTTGAACCGCCCCGGGTTGCTGCTGGTCAACGGTGTGGTTTACGCCGCGTTCGCCAGTCACTGCGACGTGGGCGCCTACCATGGCTGGGTGCTGGGCTATTCGTATGACGGCACCAGGTTTCAGCAGGCGCTGGCGTTCAATGTGTCTCCCAACGGAACCCAGGGCGGCATCTGGCAGGCGGGCGTGGGCCTGTCCAGCGACGGCACCAACATTTACGTCGTCGTGGGAAATGGCAGCACCAATCCCAGCGCGGCGTCGCT
Organism: uncultured Pseudomonadota bacterium; assembly: GCA_963711305.1. Classification (GTDB taxonomy): domain Bacteria; phylum Myxococcota_A; class Polyangia; order Fen-1088; family Fen-1088; genus DASRQZ01. The sequence goes on along the minus strand of CAVQDT010000003.1, from coordinate 1,665,205 downwards.
CGATCTTTCCGAGAGCGTCCTGCGCCTGCGGATCTCCGACTACAGCGTTCAGGACTACTGGATTCCGACCGCCTACACCAGCCTCAACGCTGCCGACTCCGATCTGAGCTCGGGCGCGATCTTGATGCCTCACAACTTGCTGGTCACCGGTAGCAAGGACGGCCGCCTGTATCTGCTGGACGCGACCAACCTGGGCAAGTTCAACCCGACCGCCGACGCGATCTTGCAGACCTTGACCATGCCCGGCAGGGCCAACGGTGGGCGCGGCCACGTGCACGGCGGCGCCATCTACTACAGTCTTCCCAACGCTGGCGGCGAGAAAGTCTTCCTGTGGCCGGAAGACTCGCCGCTCATGTCCTACACGCTGAACGCCACGACGCGCACGCTGGGGGGGCTGACGACCGACCCAATTCCCTCGGCCACGTTCACGCCCGGCCATCCCGGCGCGATCCTCTCATTGTCGGCCAACGGGAACGTCGCGGGCACGGGGATTCTGTGGGCGACATTTCCCACGCAAAATGGGATCGACGGCGCGTGGCATACGACGTCGGCGGGCGCGCTTTACGCCGTCGACGCCAGCAACCTCACCAAGGTGCTCTGGAGCGATAGCACGGGTAGCTGGAACGTGGCCAAGTTCGCGCCGCCCGTGGTCGCCAACGGTCACGTCTATGTCGGGACGTTCTCGAATTCTCTTCGCGTGTACGGACTGACGAAGTGATCGTGCGGCGCGCGCCGGCCCGTTCTGCCGCCGCTCACATTGCCGCGGCCATGCTCTGCGTGGTGGTGGCTGCGCGGGCATCACCCAGCCTGGCGAACGGGCGGTTTCCCTCGGCGGGCCAGCTGGTGGTCGATCCCAGCGACGGCGGCCACATCGTCGCGCGAACGACCTTTGGCCTGTTGCAGACCTTTGACGCCGGTGCCACCTGGTCCTGGATCTGCGAGCGTGCCGTCAGCCCCGATGGCTTTCTGGACCCCGAGGTCATGATCACCACCGGCGGTCGCATAGCCGTCGGTCTTGCCGACGGATTGGCGGTCGGGGATCGCAGTGGATGCGAGTGGACCCGTGCCGCCGCGCTGGCGGGCGATGATGTGATCGATCTGGTGGTGAGCGCCAGCGATCCGGCGATCGCCTACGCGGCCGCAGTGGTTCGGGTAGAAGGCGCCTTCAGCGCGCTGGTCGAGGGCACCAGCGATGGCGTCTCATGGTCAGCGCCGGGGTCTCTGCTGTCCAACACCTACCCGCTGACGATCGAAAGCGCACCGTCGCGACCACGACGCCTGTACCTGGGGGCCAACGACGGCAACCTCGAGACCGGATTCATCGACGTATCGGACGACGCCGGCGCCACATGGACGGTGCGCGAAAGCCCCGGCGGTGTCGATGCGGTCTACGTCAGCGCCGTCGATCCCGACGACGCCGATCGCGTCTACGTGCGCTCCTATTCGCCGGACAGCGTGGTCTACGTCAGCGAGGACGGGGCGCGCACCTGGACGGCGATCGCGGAGTCTCCGGTCCCGTTGCTGGGCTTTGCCTTGTCGCCCGACGGCCGCCAGATCGCCGTCGGCGGCAAACAGGGTTTGACGATCCTCGCGCGCGCCGACGGCACCGGCACCGATGCGGGCGCCGGCAGCCTCTACACAGCGACCGCGACCAATCCCTTGCCGGTTGGCTGTCTCACCTGGACGACGCGCGGTCTGTTCGTGTGCGCCGACGAGGCCAGCGCCGGCTTCACCATCGGCGTGTCTGTCGACGCGGGGCGGACATTCACCTCCCTGCTGCACCTCGCGGACTTGACGCCGGTATCGTGCGCAGCTGGAACGGCTGCGGCATCGTGCGCCAGCGAATGGTGCGCCACGGCGGCAGTGATCGGCGCCGTCTGTGCGCCCCCGGTCGACGCCGCGGTTGACGTGGCCAGCGACGACGGCGGCCGTCCGATCTCGCGGACCACGGCCGGCTGCGCTTGCGCCGCCGAGGCCGATCGGTCCGTCGCTGCGCCGCTGTCCGTGGTGGCGCTGGCAATGATTCTGGCGGCGGGGCGGGTTGCCTCGCGTTTTCGCCGGGGCCGGTGAACCTCACGGACCGCCTGACACTGTCCGAGATCCGGAATGGTTCCCGGCACTCGAGCCTGGCCAAGTAAAACCCGGTGACAGGGCCGGTCGCCTGCGGTGTTATGTAGGCCATGTCGAACATCAACCAAGTAACGCGAGCGTTCTGGCTGCGCACGAGTGTCGCGACGCTGATCGTGATCGGTCTGGCGACGATCGGGATGCGCGCGGCCCACGCCCAGGGGGCGCCGGCAACACCGCCGCCGGCGCAATCCGAGGCCAAGGGGACGGCGAAGTCCACTGACCAGAGCTCGGTAAAGGAGCACATCAAGCAACTCGGCAAGGAGGCGTCCGACCCGGGCACGCTGCAGCGGATCAAGGCGCACGAGCAGGACGCCGAGAAAAGGGTCGAGCGCGTCCGGGACCGCCAGCGCAAAGACCACGGTCGCGCGCGCCCGAACGACGCCGTCAATCTCGCAAAGAGCGTCGACAAGCCGGAGGGCGGCTCACCCGCCAAGGCCGACCGCACATCGACCGGCACACCCAAGAAGAAGGACGAGGGAACGGGAACAGCGCCGCCGGCCCCGCCCGCTCCGGCAGCGACTAGGCCCACTCCCTGAGCCCTGCGCTGCGCTTCGCAGCGGATTCCGTTTCGACGCGTCAACTCACCGGCGTCTCCTGCGCTTGTATCAGATTTCGCGAGGGAGACCCTGTAATGAGGACTGGCAATGTTCAGCGCTTCTCCGTCGCGTCGATCTCTGCTCGAGCTCTCTTTCGTCGTTGTGATGCTAGGCCTCGGTGGCGGCAGTTGTTTTGCGCCGCCCGAAAGGTGCAGCGACTGCAACAACGCCGCGGGGGGCAGCCCGGGCAGCTTCGGAGGAGCTGGCGGCGGCGGAGTACACGGCGCGGGCGGCTCGATGAACACCGGCGGTGCGACCGGCATCGGCGGATCGAGCGCCGGCGGAGCGGGCGGATCGAACGTTGGTGGAGCCGGCGGATCGAGCGCCGGTGGAGCGGCGGGATCGAGTGCTGGTGGATCGGGCGCCGGCGGCGCCGGTACTGGAGGATCCGGGACAGGCGGGCTGGGTTTGGGCGGATCAGGTATGGGTGGCGCAGGTATGGGCGGCGTAGGCGCAGGGGGCTCGGGTATGGGCGGCGCGAGCACGGGGGGCGCTGGCGGTATGATCGACACCGCCCTGGTGGCCTGGTATCAGCTCGACGACGGGAGCGGGATCACCGCCGTCGATTCGTCGGGCCACGCGCGGAACGCGACGCTCATGGCGGTCGGCGGCGGAACCGCCACTTTCTCGACCACCCACAAGGTGGGGACCGGCGCGCTGGATCTGGCCGGCAGCAGTCCGACCGTCGGTGGCTTTGCCACCATACCGGCGAGCGCGCAAACGATGGGCGCGACGACGGAGATCACCATCGCCTGCTGGGTCAACGTCCGGACCGAGCGGGCCTGGGGGCGGGTCTTCGATTTCAGCAACGGCGTGTCGACCGGGTTCATGTTCCTGACCACGGCCCAAGGGGTGACAGCACCCAACTCGCCACGCTTCACGATCTCGCCGACCGACAAGCTCGGCGAGCAGGTCATCGACATGACGACGCCCGCGGTGCTGTCGATCAACACCTGGCATCACATCGCCGTCGTATTGGGCGCCGGAACCCCATACACGGGAACGCTCTACATCGACAAAGCAGTGGCGGGCCGCAACTTGGCCATGACTTTGCGTCCGTCGATCCTCGGTAACACCCCCAACAACTTGATCGGGCGATCGCCTTTTCCACTCGACCCGCTATTCGACGGGCTCATCGACGATTTTCGCATCTATTCCCGTGCGCTCAGCGCAGCGGAAATCGCGGCTCTACCCTGAGCCGAGGTTTCTCACTGCGGTAAGTCGGAAGGATTGGGGGGATGGTGGAGCAGGTGGTGCTCGACATCACCGGTGAAGTAGTCCCCAGGATACTTCGCCACCATGACGCGCGCTTCCGCTTCGGCCTCATCGAGTCGCCGCATGTTGAACAAGGCCTTGACGACGTTCCACTCGAATTCGGGAGCGTTGGCGCTGTCGGGAAATCGTTTGACGGCCTCTCTCGCCAACTTCAGGGACAGCTCCGGGTTCGACCCCGCCAGGTCATGAAGCTGCTGGAGCAGCGACGCTTCGTTCGCCGGTTCGTGGGCGTCTGGCTGCACGGGCGCTGGCGGCGTGGGTCGTCGGACGGCAGCGACAGATGGGCGCGCCACAGCACTGCCGTCGACGACGTTTGGAGACCCTTGCGGGATGAGTGGGGCAGGCTCGTCGGGCTGGGCCGCGATCGGACGCTCGCCCCTCTTTGAGAAGAGGACGACCAGCAACACGACCAGGCCGGCGCAGATGGCCGACAAGGTGAGCGTCACCGGCCTGGGCATCGCCAATCGCCGGCCCACCCTATTTGAGGTTCGGGATCTCGTCGCGGGTGATGGTGTATGGGCTAGCGTATGCCGTCTGCATGCTTGCCAGCGAGTTGTACGTGAAGCCGCCGATTACCGTATTCTCGTACGTCGCCCAGACATTCCACATGATCCAGGGAGTCGCGCCGGCCGGAAAGATCGAGTCGGGCTGCAACGCCGACCCGGTTTCGTGCAGGGCAATCGGCATGGAGCTGCCGAATATGTTGGTGGCGGGGTTGTAGTTCCCCGATGCCGTGAACGTCTGCAGATTGGTTGGCCGCGAGTATTCGTCGGGGCCCCCGATATCGACCAACGTCTTGCCCGGATAGTATCCGGCGTTGGGACTTCCGCTGAACGGCATGAGCCAGATGATGTTGGTCAGGCCCTTCGTGCTGGTGAGGTAGTTGAACGCATACTTCCACAGGTTCGCGAACTGCGGCCCCGTCGAGTTCTCGGCCCACCAGAACCAGCCGTTGGGCTGAGTCTCATGAAAGATGGCCAATATCACCGGCACATTGGCGGCTTTCATCGCGCCGATCTGAACCGCGACGTAGTCGAGCTTGGCATTGAGCGACGTGTTCTCCGCCGTTCCGGCCGTGACCACGTTATTGAAGAAGGCCGCGGTTGGTTTAGTCGTGGGTTCGGCGCAGTTAGCACCCGAGAAGCAGTCGGCCGTGCAGGTCAGGCCCGGTCCCGGCATGCCCATGTGGTACCGGAACATCGTGAGCCCACCAGCGTTCCAGTAGGCGATCGCTCGCGTCGTCGAGCTGGACACGCTCGTGCACGAATTGCTGCTTCGGTAGAGAAAGTCGCTCCCGAGAATCGCCGGGGACTTGAGGCCGTTGCTCGTGTACCACGCGATATCGGTAGGGTTCGCATTCCAGTTCGCTTCTTGCTGGCCCGAAAGGACGTGGTTGCCCTTGATGCTGTAAAGGTAGCAAAGGAGGTTTTTCGTCTGCTGGGACGCGTTTGGGGTTACCGCAGACACGCCGCACGCCGTGCTGCTGCTCCCGCCAGAGCCCGGCGAACCAGCGGCACCAGTCGCTCCCGCGGTGCCCGTGGTTCCGCCCGCGCCCGTCCCGGATCCTCGGCCCCCGGTGCCGGTGGCGCCTCCAACCGAGCTGGTCGCTCCACCACCTCCGGTGGTTCCGCCGGGCCCGTTAGCTCCGCCCGTTCCGGTGGTCCCGCCGGAGCCCGTTGCTCCACCAGAATTGGTCGCGCCGCCGACGCCGACACTCCCTCCACCGCCGGTGGTCGGGGCACCGCCCGCGCCCCCGGCGTCCTCCTCCGTCGATTGCGGAGAGCCACACGCGCTGAGCATGAAAATGAGCGCGAGCGGAACGAGGGGGCGTGAAGTCATACCTTTGATCTCCATCGACGCAGAAAGCGGGTTGCAGGGGTGCGGGAGTTCCCGCTTGATTGACTGACTCGTCGCGGCTCGACGTGCTCAGACGATCCCGAAAGGGAGCCTCCCCGGCGCCACCTTCAAAAAATTGCAGGATCTTCAAAACTGCCGGGCAACGATGCCGCGAATGCCGGTACTCCTTCCGTCAACTGCGCAGGGTGCAACTGAAGAAAACTGATGCAACCGCGTTCGCAGTTTGTCGGACATCGCGCGCTGGCCAACGCCGGCGGTTGGCGGCAAAGTTCGCGTTTTGTGCGAGTGGCCGTCTGATTCTGGAAGGATTCCGCCTCACGGACCGCGGCCGCGGTGAGCGGCGGCGCGAGCGCGGTGGTGAACCGCCGGCGACTCGCTATCTCGCGTCCGGTCGCGGTAGCTGGCCAGCGCCTCCTGATCGAAGGGCAGCGAGAAGATGAGATTGAAGGCGTATTCGGCCGGGCTGGCTTCGGGCGTACCCTGACTCGGACCCCGCTGCGCCAGCGCGCCCATGCTGATCACCTCGGCGCCGGCGGGAATCGCCAGCTGCTGTCCATCGTCCACGCGGCGGAGAAAGAGCTGGGCGCCCACCGGAACGACCAGCGACACCAGTTTGCCGGGCGGCGAGTGAAAGTCGGCCAGTCGAACGCCGAACAGATTCTCGAGCAGAAAGTGCGCACCCCCGGTTGCCGCCTCGATCGTCAACCGGCGCCCGGACGCCTGGCGCAGATCGACGAGCCGGCCGTCCTCCCGCGGGGCCCTCGCGTAGACGCTCGGGCGGTAGCGCTCGTTGGGCACCGCCTCGTTTGCTCGACTGACGAACGACCCGATCTCCTCGTAGCTCACCTGGCCGTCGCCGTCGATGTCGGCGGCGCCTTCGAGACCGGAGCGCACCTCGTGACTGAAGATTCCGGCCTGGAAGTTGGACCACTCGTGGCTCTCGTTCGTCGAGGTGGTCGACAGCAGCAGACCCACGTCGGACCGGTGCGCCAGCCCCTCGACCGCAGCGAATGGCCCGACGCGGTGCCGGATGCCACCGGTCCCGCGAACGTTCGCCAGCGAATAGGAGTAGCAGGCGTCGATGATCAGATGAGTCTCATTGGCGCCGACTCGGTCGACGATCTGACGCTCGATCTGAGCCGTGTCCAGCCGCTGATCCTCGAGCGCCAGGTAGGCGATGTTGTCGCTGCTGATGTTCCCGTGGCCGGCGTAGACGAAGTAGAAGACGACGCGGCGGCCGAGCTCGCGCGCAGTCGCAACCTCGCGGGCCAGCTCCGCGACGGCGCGCGCCAGCTCCGCCCTCACCGGCGGCCGAGCGTTGCTGACCGCGTCAGCCGAGACGCGGAGGGTGTTCTCGTCGGGGCGGGTCAGAAGGTGAACGCGCACGCCCAGCGCACCGAACAGCTCGCTGTAGCGCGCGGCATCGTCGTCCGCGTAGCGCAGCTGGGGCAGCGCGGGGTCGACCCCGCGGTTGGCGCCCACGATCAGGGCAAAACGCGCCACCCCTCCGGTCTCGGCGGTGCCTGCGGCCCGTGCGGCGCGCGCGGCTGCGTCGCCCGCTTCGCCGCCCTGCGCCGCCTTGTGAACGCCGCCCATCAACTCGGGGTTGTCGTACGCATCTGCGGAGCGCGGCCAAGCGACGGCAGCAGCGGCGATGAGTCCAGCCGCCACCATGCCGCGCGCGCGCGGGCGTGCCACTCTTGCGCTCTCGACTCCATGGAACCTTGACGCTCGATCGGTTCGCCGTGCGTAGCTCATGAGCCGCTCCGTGTTCGAACGATGCAGACCTCGCCGGCGACCCCGAATCCGGCGCCGCCGCATCGCGCAAAGCGATACTACCACTTCTATCTCGTCACGGGGCTGGGCTGGCTGATGGCTCTTCGAAGCGCTTGCCGAAGCGCTTGCCCAGGCGCGCTCGGATCAGGCCGAGCAGCTCGCGGGCCGCGCTCGGCGCGAACACGAGGGCAGCAGGGACGAAGACCAGCGCGCCGCCGGTGATCTCGACGCAGAGACGCAAGATCGGCGCGCGCACGCCGAGGTGGAGCATGCCGGCACGCAACCCGAAGACCGCGGCGGCCATGGGCAAACACGCGATCAGCGGCGGGAAGAATCGCGCCAGGAGCTCGGTGACCTTCACGCCCGACAGCCTCTGCGCGACGAACATCCCGCCCAGCATGCGCAGCGTGAACACCAGACCCACGGCGCCGCAGGTCCACAAGGGTGAGATGCGGCCAATGGTGGCGATCGCCGCCATCAATCCGCCCAGCGTGAGCCAGCCGAACAGCACCAGTACGTTCGGTCCGCGCTCGGCGAGGATGTACGACCAGACGGCGCCGTAAGCAGGCCGCACGATGGACAGCATGGCGAGGATGGTCAGCATCGGCGCCACGCTGACCCACTTGCCGTGCAGGAACGCCTCGGCAAAGGTGGGCGCGACCGCGCCGAGCCCGATCGCGAGTGGGAAGACGACCAGGCCGAGCACGCCGATCGAGCGCAGCAGCATGCGCCGCCGCTCTTCGCCGTTCATGTGCGAGAAGGCCGCTTGCATGACGTCGGTGACCTGCTCGCCGACCTGGATCGCGGGCAGCTCGGCCAGGCTGTACGCCAGGTTGTACGTCGCCATCACCGCGGGCCCGAAGAAGCGCGACACGAGCAGGTTGTCCCAGCGCCCGGCGGCGAAGTTGGCCAGGCCGTTGAGCGAAACCGCAAATCCATAGGCGGCGATCTTTCGCAGCGTTGCGAGATGCAGCCGGCCGACCATGAACCAGTCGCGCCAGTCAACCGACGAGACCAGCGCCATCATGCGAACACCCGAGCGCGCGAGACTGCCGACGACGATCGCCATGCCGCCCATGCCGCGCCACGCAGCGGCCACGGATACGCCGGCATAGACGACCTCGCCGATCGATCGAATGAGCGAGACCCGTTTGAAGCGCATCTCGCGAATGAGAACGCGCTCGGGCATGAACGCCACGCGGTCGATCAACGCCATGGCGGTCAGGCCTGGAACGTAGCGAGTGAGCTCGGGGGTGCCAAAGAGCGGAGCGATGGGCGCGTCGAGCAGCAGGAGCACCGCCGCCGCGACGATGCCCAGGAACACATGAATAAACGTGGCGTGGAAGATTTCTTCCCTGGTGACGCCGCGCTGGGCGATCACATAGATGCCGACGGCCAACATCGCAATTTGATTGACGGTCTGAACCACCACTGACGCAGCGCATGCTTCCCCGTAGTCGCCGGGCGCCACGAAGCGAATGAGGACGAAGGTCCCAACCATCCCCACCAGCCGCGCCAACAGACTGGAAGCGATGGTCCAGGCGGCTCCCGTCGCTGCCTTTGCTTCCGTGGACATACGCCATCGTACCTCGGGTCCGCCGGCCGGCGAAATCGTGCCGTGGGCAGTGCGATGCTGTGACGCGAGGTAGGGAAGATTTCCTGCTCAGGGCGTCCGTCTGTTATGCGGTCCCAACACGAAAATTACCCCCAAAGAACCGCAACAAACGTTTGCGCCCGCACACCGATCGAGATCACAATTAACCCATGAGCGTTGATGCGCGCGATCAATCGCTCCCGCGGGCGCCTCGTCCCCGGTGCCGCGTCAGAGTGGCCACGATTCACGACATTTCTCCGATGCTGCGCGAGGCGTGGTGTGACCTGGAAGCGCGCGCGATCGAGCCGAACGCGTACCTCTCGCCGCACTTTGCGCTGCCGGCAATCCGGCACCTCGATCCCGCCGCCGGGATCTCGATCGTGTTGATTGAGAGCGGCGCGCCCGGCTCGACGACGCTGCTTGGCGCCGGGTTGTTCCGCGGCGTTCCGGCGACGCGCGCGTTTCCGCTCCCGCATCTGGTCGCCTATCGGTCGGCGCACTCGTTCCTGAGCGGGTTGCTCATCGATCGCGACAGCGCGCGCGATGCGGTCGAGGCCCTGTTCGATCACCTGTACGCGATCCGCTGGCGCTGGCACGGTGTCGAGATGTCGGGCACCTGGAACGACGGCGCGCTCAGCGACATCGTGAAAGAGTGCGTTGCCGCGCGCGGCCTGTGGCGCGAGGACCGCGAGCCGCGTGCGCGTGCGTTGCTGGTCTCCGAGCATCGGACGGATCAACTAGATTCGGCGTTGCGCGCGCGCGGCAAACAGGTCAAGCGCAACATGCGCAAGCTCGAAGAGCGGGGTCAGGTCAGCTGGTCGGTGCAGCGTGACGCCCCGATCTCCGAATCCGGGCTCGAGTCGTTCTTGCACCTCGAGCATCAGGGGTGGAAGGGAGAGTCGGGTACGTCGCTGCGCTCGAACCCGGCCGAGGAGGCATTCTTTCGTGACGTCGTCTTCGGCTTCGGCAGGGTTGGGCGCGCGTTGTTCACCGAGCTCAAGCTCAACGGTAAAGTGATCTCGTCCACCAGCAACTTCATCTCGGGGCGCGGGGGATTCGCATTCAAGGTCGGTTGGCTCCCCGAGCTCGCCAAGATGTCGCCAGGCGTGCTCAACGAAGTCGAGCTGATGCGCTCGTTCCAGCAGGGCGCGTGCAGCGACCTCGAGTTCTTCGACAGCGGCGCCACCGAAGGCTCATACATGGACAACCTGTGGACCGGGCGGCGTATGCTGATCTCGACCGCGATCGCGTCGACGAAGATCGGCGCCGCCGCGCTGCGGGCTTCGCGGCTGGCGAGCGCGATGAAGCGCCGGCTGCGCCGCGCGCCCAGGGCGAAAGCCGCGGCGGAATCGGCAGCGTCGAACGCGGCCTGATCCCGGCTATTTTCACGCGACAAGCGCTTTGTATCACCGCGACAAGCGCTGCCAGATCTCCGCCGGTCCCAGCTCGCCGCGCACGACGCGCTCGCCCAGGTCGCGCACTCTCTCGGTGAAGCGGTAGCCGGCGCCGGCCCAGCGATCGGACGGGAGCGCACGGCACAGCGCCCAGGCGCCGTATGCCTTCCACAAGCGCGGCTCCCAGCGCGCCGCCGCGCGCAAGTGCTCCATCGCGTCGACCCTTTGCCCCGAACGCAGCGCCGCCTCGCCCGCGTCGAGCAGGTAGTGGCAGCGCAAGAGAACGATCTCGGGATCGCCGGCGTGCGTATCCGTGAACAGCTCGTCGAAGAAGCCGAGCTTGTTCATCTCGAAGCGATACGACGCCGGCCCCTTGGCCAGGTGGCCCTGCTTCAGCGTCTGGGCGCCCGCGGCGCGATCGTACTTGGTCGCCGAGGGGACACCGATCATGTGCGCCGGAAACGCGCGCGCGAGCCGGCACAGAAAGCGATAGTCGGCAGCGCTGCGCGTGTGGGTCGTGAACGGTCCCACCGCCTCGAGCGCCGCGCGCGTAAGCACCGTGATGGGCAGCCAGTTGAGATATCCGAAGCGCATGTGCTCGAAGATCGAGCCGCGATAGACCTTGCCCGGGCGCACGCCGGCGCGCTCGGCCGCCGCCGCCCCCCATTCACCGATCGGCTCCGACGAGGCGTACACGCGGAGATAGTCGTCGGTCTCGCCCGGTGGCAGGTCCAGCAGGCGCGAGCCGATCGCGCGCGCCTTCTCCGGGTACTGAGTGCCGATCTCGTGGGCGTCGTGGAGGATGGGGACGCCGTTGCCCAGGTCTTCGAAGAACTCCGTGGTCACGAACTGCGCATCGGGGTGCGCGCGCAGGAATCCCACGCAGAGCTCGAGGAAATGCGGCAACCAGGCGTCGTCGGAGTCGAGGAACGTCAGGTACCGCCCGCGCGCCTGGGCGAGCCCATGATTGCGCGCGACGTAGGTACCACCGTTGGGCTGGCGTAGCAGGCGCACGCGCTCGTCGATGCCGGCGAGCACGTCGGCGGTGCCGTCAGTGGAGCCGTCGTCGACGACCAGGAGCTCCCAATCTGGGAACGTCTGCGCGCGCACGCTGTCGATCGCGCGCCCGATGACGTCCGCGCGGTTGTACGTTGGCAATACGATCGATACGACCGGTTCAGACGCCATGCACGTATCGACAATAACATCACCGCCTCGCGAAGCGCGAGCGTAGGAAGCTCTGCCTGCTGTTTCAGGCGCTCAGCCGTGAGAATTCACGTGCTCAACCAGGAGAAAGTTGAGCTGCAATTCGATCGCTTCCGCAAAGATGCGGGTCGCTCTTGGGAGCGGTCTCGAAACGCAAGCCAAGGAGAATGGATGAACCGCTCGTTTGCTCCGATCGTGAGTTTGACGTGTTTGATCGGTCTCGGATTCGTTGCGGGATGTACCTGGGCACAACCGAAGAATATCGCCCTCGACGCCGCGGGCGGCGGCCCGGGAACCGCCGGCGGGGTAGGCGGGAGCCGCAGCACCAGCACCGGTGCCGGCGGTACGGGTGTCGGGGTCGACGCCGCCCCGGCGACGCCCACGATGGACGCCAACTGCGGGGCCACGCGAAATACTGCCATGCGCGTGCCCCCCGACTTGCTCCTGGTGTTCGACCGATCGGGTTCGATGGCGGAAGATCCTGGCACCGGTGACAACTGCGTCCCTGCAGCGACCTGCCCGTCGAAATGGAATCAGGCCACGGCGGCAGTCGATACTGCCGTCGCCGGCTCGCAGACGACGATCCGTTGGGGCCTCAAGTTCTTCTCGAGCACCGGCAACGACTGCATGGTCGATCCCGGGGTACAAGTCGGCACCGGCTTCAACACCGAGCCCGCGATCGCCGCCGCGCTGGCCGGAGCCAAACCTTCCGGCAGCACGCCCACGACCCTGGCGATGACGCTCGCGGGTGACTACCTCGCGAGTCTCACGACACCGAATCCGCGCTTCATCGTGCTGGTCACCGATGGCCAGCCGACCTGCGCGGGCGGCGCCGGCGACGGCGACGACTCGACGGCCGCGGTCGCCGCTGTCGCCGGTCAGGTGGCACGCGGCTACGGAACATTCGTCATCGGTGTCGCCACGGCGAGTGACGCGAAGGCCACCGCGACGCTGACCCAGATGTCCGCCGCCGGCATGCATCCCCGGCCCGGAACGCCCAACTACTATGTGGTCAACAACACGGCAGAGCTGGTTGCTGCTCTCGGAAGCATCGGCGCTCAGGTTGGCTCGTGCACATTCAATCTCATGTCGCCGCCGCCGGACCCCAACAACGTTGTCGTCCTGGCCGACGGCAAGATCGTGCCCAAGGCCGCGCTGCCGGCCGACAACGGCTGGACGTACGGCGCGGCGATGACGTCCGTGACGCTCACCGGGACCTATTGCCAGGACGTCATGAGTGGCGTGACGACCAACGTCGAAGCGCTGTTCGGATGCGGGGGAATCACGCCGATCCCCTGAGCGCCCTTTTCGCACCCAGGCGAAAGAAAAGTGAGCAGTAGTCGATCGGTGGCGGGCACTCAACGCGGGCAACATTTCGGGGGGGGCGGTCTCGAAGGGCAAGACAAGGAGTCTCCATGAACCGCGCGTGTGCTCCGATCGTCAGTGTCGTGTGTTTGAGCAGTTTGGGGTTTTTTGCGGGGTGCACCTGGGCACCGCCGCGGAACATCGATCCTGGTGCTGAGGGCGGCGGCCTGGGATCAGCCGGCGGCGAGGGCGGGAGCCGCAGCACCGCCGGCGGCGTTGGCGGTACCGGTGTCGGTTTCGACGCCGCTCCGCCGCCGCCGACCGCCGACGCCAACTGCGGCGCTACCCGGAATTCCACGACGCGCGTCCCGCCCGACCTGTTGCTGGTCTTCGATCGATCGGGTTCGATGGCGGCAGATCCTGCGACGGGTAGAAACTGCACCCCCGCCGCGACCTGCCCCTCGAAATGGAATCAGGCCACCGCGGCGGTCAATATGGCTGTCGCTGCCTCGCAGACCACGGTTCGCTGGGGGCTCAAGCTCTTCTCGACCAACGGGAACGGCTGCACGGTCAATCCCGGGGTGCAAGTCGACCTTGGTCTCAATACCGCGCCGGCGATCGCCACCACGCTGGGCGGGGCCGGCCCTGCTGGAAGCACGCCCACGACCATGGCGGTGACACTCGCGGGTGACTACCTCGCCGGCCTCACGACTCCGAATCCGCGCTTCATCGTGCTGGTGACCGACGGCCAGCCGACGTGCGCGGGGGGCAACGGCAACGGCGACGATTCGCCGGCCGCGGTCGCCGCCGTCGCGGCTCAGGCGGCACGCGGTTATGGAACATTCGTGATCGGCGTTGCCACGGCGAGTGACGCGATGGCCACCGCGACCCTGACCCAGATGTCCGCCGCGGGTCTGCATGCCCGGGTCGGAACACCCAACTACTACGTGGTCAACAACACGGCAGAGTTGGTGGCCGCTCTCGAGCTCATCGGCACCCAGGTTGCGTCGTGCACATTCAATCTCGCGTCACCGCCGCCGGACCCAAACAACGTCGTCGTCGTGGCCGACGGCAAGATCGTCCCCAAGGACGCGCTGCCGACTGACAACGGCTGGATCTACGGCGCGGCGATGACGTCCATCACGCTGACCGGGACCTATTGCCAGGACGTGATGAACGGCGTCACGACCAACGTCGAGGCCTTGTTCGGGTGCGGAGGAATCACGCCCGTTCCCTGAGCGCGACCCGACGAGCGCGGCGATCAAGGAACGTTGCCGGCGCCCGGTGTCGGGGCGCTCGCCCATTCGCGATCAGCTACAGGCGATCTGACTGCAGGCGAAGCCGGGCGGGGTGCAGGTGCCGCAGCTCGCGTTGCAGCACACCTGGCCGCTGAGGCAGGTCACGCTTCCGCACGTCGCCGTCGCGTCGGGCACGCAGGCACAGACCTGCGGCGACGAATCGAAGTGGGAGCCGATCACGCAGAGCTGATTCTCGACGCAGATGCAGATGCCGCCGCAGTCGGCGCCGCCGTTGTTGGGATCGCAGTCCTCGGTGGGATTTCGAGCACTTGCCGGCGCCGGGGCAGGGGATGCCCGCGATGCCGCCGCAGAACTGCTGCGCCGGACACTGACCGGTGCTGGCGATGTTCACGCCCGCCGCGGAAGCGTTGCACGAGTTCGGGTAGGTCTTGCCGTCGCAGCCGCAGACCGGGTTGAAGATGTCGGGACAGATCTGCGGCTCAGCCGTACAGGTGCCGGTCCCCGCGCACTGACCCACCGGTTGCTGGCAGAAATTGCCCGCGGCGCAGTCGGCGTTCGACTTGCACGCCGGCGGCGCGCACGCGCCATTGTGCGCGACCGAGGTGCCGGCGCGTGCGGCCTGGCACGAGTTGGCATAGGTCTTCCCGTCGCAGCCGCAGACGGGGACGAACACATTCGGGCAGATCTGCGGGCGCGCGCGACAGATACCGAGCTGCTTGGGGCCCGGGCAAGCATTCGCGGGCGGAACGCGCGAGAACGTACCTGCGTTGCGCGCCGGTATATGCGCCATGTTCGAGAAAGCCAGCTCACTTTCGGATCTGAGTGCTCTCAGTACCGAGCTTCCGTCGTCGCCTGACCAACACGAGAGCCGCCACACCGAGCGCGCCGAGCGTGAACGGATTCGAGATCCCGCCGGCGCCGCCGATGCCGCAGGCGCATCCGCCTTCCATCGGGACCTCTCCCGCGCCCGTCGCGCCACCAGCGCCGGATGCGCCGCCGGTGCCGCGGGTGCCGCCCGTGCCCGCGATCGCGCCACCGGCGGCGCCCGCGGAATTGCCGGTGCCGGTCGTCCCGCCGAGTCCCGACGCTCCGCCGGCGCCTGTCGTCCCGCCGGTGCCCGTCGTTCCGCCGGCGCCCGCGGAGCCACGGCTGTCCGAAGCGCTGCCGGCGTCCCGCGCGCCACCGGCACCATTGGATCCACCGGTACCCATCGCGCCGCCCGCGCCTGTCGTGGTCATGCCTGTGCCGTGCAAGGTCGTGACGCTTTGTGGATCCAGCGTCAAGCTGACAGCGCCGTTCGAGGCAGTGACCGCGCCGTCGGCGCTGAGGCTCTTGCTGGCGGAAGTGGTGAACCGATCGTACGAGGCGATGCTCGATCCGGCGATCGAAACGCTCAGCGCCGCCGCCGCTGCGTTCGTGTTGACGATGACGACGACGACATCCGACGCGCTCGCGTAGGCAGAGAGGAACACGCCGGACATCGGGGACGCCGTGGCATCCACCCGATGGAAGCCGGGGCGAATGAACTTCGAGAACTGAGCCATGCACCATCCGCGTTTGCTGACGGTCCCGGGCGCCTTGATCGGGCCATAGCTTCGCACGATGTACCACCACACGTACGCGTTGAACTGCGCGTCCACCATGGCATGGTGCATCTCGGTTGCGACGCCGAGCGCGTTGGGCCACGAATCGGCGTCGGTCGTGCTATCGGTATAGTGCTCGGTCATCCAACGTTCCTTACCGCCGCTCTTTTGATCGAAGAGCGGGTAGGGATAGTTCGCGACCGACGTTCCGTAGAGGTGCGTGCCGAACAGGGCGGTGTTTGCGAGTGCGGCGGGGTCATTGAGGATCGGGTCGTAATAGGTCTTGTTGTAGTTGAAGGACTCGCAGCCCATCAGCTTGGTCGTGATCGTCGCGCCGAAATTGACGATGAAGTCGTGGCACGCGGCCGCGGTCCACGACCCCCAACCGGCCTGTGCGCCGAAGTCGGGTTCGTTTTGTACGCTGATCGAGTACAGGTCCACGCCCTGACCCTTCATGAAGGTAACGAAGTTGTTCAGGTGGGTCGCGTAGGCCGGAAATTGCGGTGTGCTGTATGTCCCGGCCGGGTTCCACGGCGTCGCAAAGACCAGGGCGCCGGCAGCGATCGCGGCCCGCGCGGTCGCCACGTTGAGCGTGTCGGGGTTCCCGTCGCTCACGGGAATCCGCAGGATGCTGAAGCCCAGCTGCCCATCTCCGTTTCCGAACGCGAGCGCTCGTTGCGCCGCGGTCATGTCTCCAATCCAGGCCGCATGGCTCATTCCCCCGAATCCGCGGATGAATTGCTTCTGGCTGCCGATGGTGACCGTCGCGTTCTGTGCCGAGGCACGGGTGGCCGCACAGAGGAGGCCAAGGACGAAGAACGTTGTCACGACGGCGCGAGGAGCTGCTCTCATATTGCAGCTTTGTCGGAGCGCGCATGCTCTTGTCACGAAATCCGCAGCGGGGAGCACGAAGATTTGTCGATGACGCGGCGAAGTCTCGTCGCAAGAGTGATCGGGGCAGAGCAATTGAGGGTATGTACAGACGTCTATCCCTAAGCGGCCGGTTGTCGATCGCGACTTTCGTTCTGACGCTGGCCGCCTGCGGAACGTCGGGCAGCGGCGACAGCTCCGGAAGCGGCGGACGCGCCAATGGTATCGGCGGCGCGCCGGGCGCTGGGGGAGCGGGGGGCGCTGCCGGCGGTGGCTCGAACGGTGCCGGCGGCTCGAACAGTGCCGGCGGCTCGAACGGCGCCGGCGGCTCGAACGGCGCCGGCGGCTCGAACGGCGGCGGCGGCTCGAACGGAGCGGGCGGTTCGACCAGCGTCGGCGGTTCGAGCGGCGCGGGCGGCAGAACGGGGCAGGGGGGCTCCGGCGGCGGGCCCGCCGGGGCGGGTGGCGCGCTTGGCGGAACCGGTGGCGCGGGCGGGGGCGGTGGCGCTGTCGCCGTGCCCAGCGCGGGCTGCGGCAAGGCTCGCACCCTGCTGGACGGCAACCGCACGATCACGAGCAGCGGGATCAGCCGCACGTACAACCTCAAAACCCCGGCGAGCTACGACAACCGGCACCCGTATCGGGTGATCTTCATGTTTCACTGGAACTTCGGCTCGATCAACGCGATCGTCAATCCGCCCGACGCTGACCACAACACCGACCGTCCCTACTATGGCCTCGCGGATCTGTCCGGAGACACGACGATCTTCGTCGTTCCCATGGGGCTCAATGACACGGGCGGCGCAGGATGGGCCAACCCGAACAATCGCGACGTGATCTTCGTCGATGACATGCTCGCCGCGGTCACAGCAGATCTGTGCATCGATACGTCGCGCATCTTCACCACCGGCTTCAGCTACGGCGCCAGCATGTCGTACAAGCTCGCGTGCGCCCGCCCCACCAAGTTCCGCGGCGCGCTGGTCTATGAGGTCGGAGCGCTGAGCGGAAACACCCCGGCGGAGTGCACGACCCCCATCGCCTGGTTCCAGTCCGAAGGGATCGACGACCAGGTCCTCAGCTACGCGGGGTCCGGCCTGCCGATCCTCAACACGTTCACCCGCGTCGACGGCTGCACGGCGATGACGCCGCCGACGCCGCCCACCAACGGTCACACTTGCATCTCGTACCAGGGATGCTCGGCCGGGCACCCGCTCCGCTTCTGCAACTTCGGCTCCGGTGAGAACAACCCCTTCAACCCGAGCCTGCGCGGTCACTATCCCGTGCCCAAGGATCCCGGCCAGACCACGAGCTGGGTGCCCATGGAAGCATGGGCATTCATCACTCAGTTCTGAGGCATCGGCGATCGGGGTCATCGAGCACGAGCTCGCGCGTTGAATCGTCGTGACAAGTTCGGCGCCGATCCTCCAATCAACTTCGAATGCGAAGAGGAGCGCCCGGTATGAAGACAATTCTGTGTGCAGTCGCCATTGGAAGTCTGCTTGCCGGCTGTGCCGCGCAAGAGGGCGCAGGATCCACTGGCGGCCAGGGCGGCACGCCAGGAAGCGGCGGCAGCTCGGCGCGCGGAGGCGAATCGGGCGCCGGGGGAGCACCTGGGACCGGCGGCGCGCCGGGCGCTGGCGGCGGCTCGGCGACCGGCGGCCGGTCCGGCGCGGGCGGGACCAGCGCTGACGGCGGACCAGCCGATGCGTCCCGAGGTGGGACCGGCGGCGGCGCGCCCGGTACCGGAGGGCGGGCCGGAGTCGGCGGCTCCAGCGGGAGCGGCGGCAGCGCGGCCCGCGACGCCGCCGTCGCGGACACCGGTTCCGACGCAACTTCGGCGGGCTATCAACCCTGCCGATCCAATCCGTGCAAGGTCTTGCCGCTCGGCGACTCGATCACTTTCGGTGTCAACGATGAAGCCAACGGCGGCTATCGCGGTCCGCTCTTTGCGGACGCCGTGGCCGCGGCCCGGAAGATCACCTTCACCGGTTCGCTCTCCAATGGACCGACTACCGTTTCAGGCCAGCCATTCCCTCAGAAGAACGAAGGGCACAGCGGCTGGGGCATCGCCGAGGTTACGCCCTTCAGCGGCGGCAACGCGGGGATCGCCACGCTCATCCCCACCCCGGCTTTGAGCAGCGGCAGCGGCGGTGTGCCGGATATCATCCTGCTCCACATCGGCACCAATGATGCGACAAGCTTCCCCGCCACCCAGATGGAGAGCGATCTCCAGGGCCTGCTCGACAAGCTCTTCACCGGCGCGCCGAACGCTTTGATCGTGCTCGCTCAGATCATTCCGCTCGGATACGACCCGAACAACGCCGTGATCCGCGCCTACAACCAAGCACTGCCCGGCATCGCGCAAGCGCGCGCCGCCGCGGGCAAACACATCCTTATCGTCGACATGAATACCGGTTTTTCGGTCACCACGATGTACGGTGCGGACAAGATTCACCCGAACACCGCAGGCTACAAGGTCATTGCGGATCGCTGGTACGCGGCGATCGGTGCTCTGTTGCCCCAGTAGTAGTCGCAATCGACCCGGGAAATACGCCGGGCTAGGCAGCTCCGGGCGTCCACCCATGCCAGGAGAAGCCCGCCTAGGTAGCGTCGGTCGGCACGCGGAAGACCTCGCCGTGATCGGTCCAGTTCTTGAGGTCGCTGCTGGAGACGCACGCGATCGCCTTCATCGTGTACCCGGGATCGGTCAGGTTAGCGGTGGGACGCGATCGGGTCGTCCGCGCGGGCGCGCGCGCTGGTCAACGAACCCGCGAGCAGGGCCGCGAGCAGGACGCGACCCGGACCGTCGGAGTGCGCAAGGTGTGACCGACCTTCTTACTGCGGCGCCAGCACCAGCATCACGACGCTCTTCGCGGGTAGTGTCACCCGCAGCGACTTGCCGGAGATGGTGCAACTGGAGGAGGCCAGCGTCTGGATGTTCACGGCCTCGGTGCCGTTGAAGTCGTTGAACGAGTCCTTGGCGGGGCCGGTGATGACCTGCGCGCTCGCGACAGTGTAGCCGGCCTTCGCGCTGGTCAGGTTGATCTGCACCGCGTGCGTGTTGACCAGGTCGACGTTCGCCAGGCTGATGTTGACGCGGCCCAAGGTGTCGACGGTCGCGCCCGCCGAGAGCACCGGAAAGGTCGCGCCGTTTCCGGTGATGTTCTCGCCGGTCAGCGTGTTCGGCGCCCACTTCGCGCCCGAGGAGTGGTGCGGCAGGAACATCTTGAAGACATAGAACGCCGGCGTCTTGACCAGCGCCGCGTCGGCCGCCCGCGTGAAGAACAGCGCGTGAATCACGTTCACCGCCTGCGCCATGCCGCCCATGAACACGCGATCGGCGTGCTGCATGAACAGGTGAAGCTGCTCGGCGGACGAGATCGCGTCCATCAGCGTCATCTGCTGATAGAAGCCGTCAGTGGCAGCGTTGACCGGCTCCAGCCAGTCGCCCCACTCGTCCTCCCAGATCTTGATGCGCTTCTGCGGGTCGAACTGATCGAGGATCCCGATGTACTGGGTCAGGCGCGGCCCGATCTGGCCTCTATTGGCGGCATTGACCACGTTGTAGTACTGCGCGTCGGTGTAGCCGGTCGAGGGGATGTCGTTGGGGTGATAGACGTAGTCGTGAACCTCGATGCCGTCGATCATGCTGGCCTGGTTCGTGAGCTGGGTCGTGAGCCAGGTCGTGTTTCCAATCAGGCCGGTGCTGGCGATCAGCGAGGTCGGCTTCCCGTTGACCGGCGTGGACAGCATGTTGAAGTTGGCCAGATAGTTGGTTTCGTAGGTCGCCTCGGTCTGGCTGCCGCCGCACCCCCAGACTTCGTTGCCGACCTTGAAGTATTTGAGGTTCCACTCCGGATGCGTCGTGTTGTTGTTGATGTACGTGATCCACTGGAGATTGCGCGCTGCCAGCGCCGCGGTGCCGCCGCCCGCGATGTAAGGCTCGATTCCCAGTATCGAGCAGAGCTGCATGTAGCGGTCGGTTCCCATGTCGTTCGCTGGGTTGGGCGGGTTGAAGTTGTAGGTGTTCGCCGCGCAGCCACCCGGCCATTCGATCATTCCGACGCCGGCGTCCTTGAACCCCTGGATGATGTCGTTGCGCATCCCGTTGGTATTGGGGATCGTCGAGGCGGTTCCGACGAACAGGCCGCCGGTGATGTCGCGGCCCAGGCGTTCCATCAGCACGCCGAAGATCTCCTTGTTGACCGTGATCGCCGCCGTGTCGACGTTGACGGCCAGCGTGTTGGGCGCGGTGCCCGTCGGCGCGCCGTTCATGCAGCTGTTGCCAGCGCCGGTGAGCCCGCCCGCGCCGGTGACTCCGCCCGCGCCGGTCATGCCTCCGGTGCTGGCACCGCCCGCGCCACCCAGGCGGCCGCCCGCTCCCGTGCCGGCCCCGCCGCCGCTCCCGCTGCTGCCTCCGGCGGCTCCGCTCGAGCCGCCCAGCCCCATGGTGGTTCCGCCGCTGCCGGTCACGGGAGTGCCGCCGGTGCCAGTCGAGCCGCCGGCTCCGCCGCGAGCTCCGCCTTGGCCCGCGCCGCCGTTGCCATTGCCCGACGAACAAGCAGCGCCTGCGAGAGCGAGAGCTGCGACCACTGCGCGTAGCGATGTAGTGTTTGTCATGACGTCTTGTTGCTTGTTGTCCTCAGCGCCTTCGCCTTGTCACGAAAACGCCCCGCGCGCGGGCGCGTGTCGCAGCGCAAGGGACGGATCAATCACGCGCCGGTCTAGCCCGGCAAAGTTCCGTGACAAGCACGCACCCCGAGCGACAACCGCCCTCTATTGCGCGTGGCCATCCGTGCGCCCGGACGTGTCCCGAATATGAAGAGCCGCCGGCGGCAGCGGCGCTCGCGCCGGCGACCGCCGGCGCGTCGGCGACCAGCGCCGCGCCCGCCGACAAGCGTCAGTTGCTGGTGAGGGGGTTCGGCACGATCAGAGCCGGGCAAGCATCGCCCAGCGAGGTGCAGCTGGCCGGTGGCGTGCCGCCGGCCAGCGCGTCGAAGATGGCGGCCGTCCCCGAGAGCATGACAACGTCACACGCCGGGAAGCCGTTCACGGTTTGGTTGAACTGGGTGGCCTCGTCGGTGACGCAGGCGGTGTACTGAGCGACGGTCGCCGTGCAATTCTTCGTCGGAAGATCCCCGCAGCCCGGGTTCGCGAAGGCGCCCGCGTCGGACTGCAGACATCCGTTCTCCGCGAGCGCGCAGCCAGTTCGCAAGTCGTTTTGCGTCTGGGAGCTGCTCGACGCCGCGCGGGAGAGCCCCTTCCACTTGCACGCGGTCGCGTGCGGGATGGCGGTGTCGAAGTAGGAATAGGTATCGTTGCACAGTTGAGTCGCCTCGGCCGTGCTCAATGAGCTGATGTTCTTGGTGCCGCTCACGGTCGTGACCGAGTTCCCGCTGCCGCCTCCGGTTCCCGCCGAGCTGCCGCCCCCGCCGCCCACTCCGCTTGCGCTGCCTCCCGAACCACTCCCGGGGCCGCCCCCGGTTCCGGCGCTGCTGGTGGTGCTGCTGCACGCGCCGGTCACCAGCGCCGAGGCGAGGAGCAAAGAGGTCATGAGCCCGATCAATCGCTGTCGCATGAAGTCTCCCGAACTTTGTCTGGTTGTGAGCTTCCGAGGAACGGCGAGGCGGCGGTCCTAGCGCCCGTAGCCCGCGGCCTGGACGTTGGCGAGGATCGCGGCGTCGGTCGCGTCCGACGGGCGACCCATCGTGAGGGCGCCTTCGAAGAACGTTCCGAACGAGTGGTTGCTGTTGTCGCCGCCGACGCCGAGAACGAGCCCGCCGCCGCTGTTCCACCCCTTTGGAGAGGCGCCGTCATAGGCCGTCGTGATCGCGCCCGACGTTCCATTGCCCATGCGCAGTGCGTATTGCCCCGAGCTGGTCTTGACGATGCCGAACGCAAACGGGACACCCGCCATCGACGGGTTCGTGGCGGTCGTGTCGTTGGCGGCCGTGGGCGCTCCCACGTTGCCGCCCGACCAGACGCCGCCCTCGAAGTCGCCCATGAACCAGGGACCGCTACCGGCGCCTCGTCCCCAGAAGCCAGTTCCGAAGAAGAGGGTGTTCATGGTGGTGCCGTTGCAGTTGTCCTTGCCGACGTTGCCGAAGTCCCAGCAACAAGCGGTTCCGGCGTGCGTGCCGTCGGCGAGCTCGTAAATACCCTGCGGCATGTTACCCATGGGCACACCGGTGGTCGCGTTGTTGCGATAGCCCTCGCGCGCGTTGGTGAACAGCGCGTAGACCTTGTGTCCGCTGACGGTGAGGGACTTCTGTTTGGCACTCGACTCGTAGTCCGCCAAGTTGGCGCTGCCGTCGACGAAGCAACCGGCCGGCGCCACCCGCAGGTGGTTGCCCTTGCCCGACTGGTCATAGATGACCGAGAACGTGCACGTGTCGGTGCCGCAGAACGTGTCCTGCGCGGCCGAGTCGGCGAAGCCACCGTCGACCATGCCGATGTCCATCGTCGTACCGCCCGCGCGAACGCCGGTCTTCATGTTGGCGCCGGTGCCGTCGGTGGTCGTGGTTCCGCCCTTTCTGACCTGGTAGAGCGGACCGGTGTAGGCGCGCGAGAGCAGGCGCGCCGTGCTGTACGCGGCGACGCAGGGCGTGCCGGCCGCCGCATAGATGTCGCACGGGCCTTGTGCAGTGGCGGTCGAGCCACCCGCGCCGGTGGTCGCGCCGCCGGCGCCGGTCCGTCCCCCGGCGGCGGCGTTTCCGCCCTGGCCGGTGGTGCCTCCCGCGCCGCGCCCGCCCATTCCGCTGGTCCCGCCGGTGGCCCTCGCGCCGCCCATGCCGGTGAGGCCGCCCGTACCGCCAGCGCCGCCGCTGCCGGTGGCGCCGGTCCCCTGGAACACGATCGTGCCGGTCGTCGTCGGGCTCGTGGGCTTCGGGGTCCACGTCATCTGGCTGCCCGACACGCAATAGGAATAGGGCGAGTTGCTGTCGATTGTGAGCGTGTTGCCCGAAGCGGCGTAGTTGCCGCTTCCCGACGCGAGAGCCGACACCAATCCAGCACCGCCCATTTGATTCACCGTGGCCGTGCACGTGCACCCGCCGTTCATCGCCGGCGTACAGGTGACGGACTGGAACCCGAGACCCTGGAGCGGGCCGCCGATTCCGTCGCAGGTGGTGGTGGTGCCGGAGAGCATCAGGCACGCGGGCGCGAGCTGGAATTGCTCGGTGCCGGTCGTTGTCGTGCCGTCGGTGTAGGTGCCGTCGGCCTTGGCCGTCCACGTGCCGGTGACATGTAGCGAGCCGGTGATCGGCGCGGGTGCACAATTCAACCCAGCCAGGGTCAGGTCTTGCTCGCCGCTGATGGTGAGACACGACGAGCTGACGTTCCAGGTTCCGACGACGCTGCCGCCGCACGGCGCCACGTTGGAGCAGGAAGCCGTCGCCCCTCCGGCGCCGCTGCCGGTGCCTCTGCCGGCACCTCCGCCGGTCCCGTCCGGCGGTGGTCCAGATGTGGTGCTACACGCGCCGAGCGCGAGCGCCGATGCCGTCGCCAGAACCCTTGCCACCAATGCGAGCCGGAGTGAACGTCGATCCATGACAAGCTTTTGTCGGACGACCACAGCTCTTGTCACGGAAAGTGCGAGCGCCGGGCGGCGATCAGCGCCCGAGGAACTGCATGAGCCACGTCATCGCCGGCCGCATCGTGCCGTTGCTCTGCTGCAGCCCGGTGTTGGTCTCCCAGGTCGCGCCCACGATGTAGCCCCAGAGCGTGATGCCGTTGACGTTGGGGTCGTTCCAGAACATCGTGAACTGGTCCTGCATGATGTTCTTCTGCTGGGTGTCGTCGGCGACGTTGATGTCGTACTCGGTGATGTAGACCGGCAGACCGGTCTGCTGCGTGATCTTGTCGATGAAGCCCTTCACGGTGGCGGTCGGCGATGTTGGAGGCGCCGTGGGCCTGCGCGCCGACCGCGTCGATGGGCGCGCCCGCGGCCTTGATGCGGTTGACGATGTCGATGATGTGAGTGTTGTCGCCCGCGTACTCGATGGTGTTGTAGTCGTTCAGGATCAGGATCGCGTTCGGGCAGGCGGCGCGCGCCCACTTGAACGCGTTCACGATCCAGTCGTAGCCGCTGGTGCCGGTGCCGCCGATCCCGTTGATGTACGCCGGCGTGGTGTGCGGCGGTGGCTCGTTGACCACGTCGATCAGCTTGGTGTTCGGGTAACGCTGGCAGAACGCGTTCATCCAGGTCTGCACGGCGGTCTGCGCGTTGCCGGTGTTGACCCAGCTCGGCTGCTGGGTGCCCCAGATGAAGTTGTGCTGCTTGAAGAGGATGTTGTTGGTCTGGGCGTAGGCGTACTCGCGATCGAGCGCCGCCCAGTTGAACGTGCCCTGCGACGGCTGCACCGAGCCCCACTTGCCTTCGTTCTCGGGCGTGAACTGGTCCCAGTAGGTCGAGAAGCCGGTGCGGATCGCGCCCCGCGTGCTGATGTTGCCGACGAACTTGGCTGACGCTGACGACGCCGCCGTCGCCCGCGCCGCCGCTGCCGGTCACAGCGCCGCCCGCCCCGGTGGTGCCGCCGAGGCCCATGGCCCGTCCGCCGGTGCCCATGCGACCGCCCGCGCCCGTCGCGCCACCGGTCCCACGATTGCCGCCGCTTCCGGTTGCGCCGCCGCCGCCGGTCGCGCCGCCGCTCCCAGCGCCCCGCCGGCGCCGCTCGAGGATCCGCCGCTGCCCACCGCGCCCCCGACGCTTCCGCTCGTCGCGCCGCCGGCGCCGTTGTCGGGAGCTTCGCTGCCGGCGCAGGCCGCGAAGAGAAATGCTGCTGCCGCTGCGCCGGCAATTCTGCGATCGATGTGGATCATGGCTTCCCCACCAGGGTCGTGACGCTCTGGGCGCCGAGCGTGACCGACACGCGCGAGCTCGACACCGACAGCCGTCGTTTTCGCCGCCAGCGTGTCGGTCGCCGACGTCACCCAGGGCGTCAGGCTGCACGGCGCCGCGCCGGAGACGAAGAGCGACAGCGGCGTGGCGCTGGTGTTGTTGTTGATGGCGACGACCGCGACCGTTCCGTCAGCCGGATTGGTGTACGCGCTCAGCAAGACGCCCGACGGCGCGGTCCCCGTCGTCCCGACGCGCACGAACCCCGGTCGAACGAAGCGTGCGAAGTTGCCCTCGACCCAGAGCCGCTTCGTCGCCTGCTTCGTGTTGAAGTCCCACAGCGCGCCGTTGTCGGCGCCCGCCGGATAGACCCACCAGTAGTGCCAGGCGTTCATGCTCGCGATGGTCATCGCGTCGTGAATCAGCTTGGCGATGCGCAGCGCGCTCGGCATTCCGGTGTCCGCCGTGGTGCTCGCGGTGTCGTAGATCTCCGTCTCCCAGAACTCCTTGCCCGCCTGCTGCGATCTCCGGGTACGCCTTCGGCGAGCACCCGTACTCGTGCGTGGCGATGATCGACGTGTACATCTTGGCGTTGGCGTCGTTGAGCAACGCCGCCTCGAAGCCGGGAAAGCCGCACCAGTTCTGGGTCTCGGGCGACATGATCTTCACGCCCGTCGACGCCAGCATCGGCCCCATCGTGCCGCCGACCCACGACGCCATCGTCGCCGGCGTGTACACGCACGATTCGTAGGTGACGTTGGCGTCGGGCTCGTTCTGCGCCGAGATGGCGTAGATCGGAACGCCTTGCCCCTTCATGTAATTGAGGAAGCCGAGCAGGAACGTCGCGTACGCCTGTCGGGTTCGACAGCGTCCCCTCGACCGAGCAGTTCGTGCCGCTGCAGCCGGTCTTGTCCGCGCCGGGCGGTGTCCACGGCGTCGCCCAGACGGTCACGCCGTAGCCGACCGCCATCTTGGCGATGTTGAGCTCGCTGGTGTGGCCGTTGGTGTAGTCGATGCGGATCCGATGCAGCGACAGCCCCGCGCCGGTGGTCGTCGACCAGAGCTGCGCGGCGTCGGCGGCGCTCATCGTCGAGCCCCACGCGGTCGACGCGCCGAATCCCGAGATCTTCTGGTGCAGGTCGGCGAGATTGACGCTCACGTCGCCGTTTTGCGCCGCGCCGCCCGCGCAGATTTGCGCGCCGCCCGCGCCGCCCACACCCGCGGGCGCACCGCCTGCGCCCGGCGCTCCGCCGCGCCGCCCGCGCCAGTGGTCACGATTCGACCGCCGCCGCCGGTCGTGCCGCCGGCGGCTGCACCACCGGTGCCAGCACCTCCCTGGCCACTTCCACCGCCGCCGGTTCGCCCGCCAGCGCTCGCGCTTCCCCCGCTACCGGTCGAGCCTCCGCTGGCCGCAGGTTGACCGGCCGCGCCGCCGGTCCCCGGCTCGTTGCTGCCCACCTGTCCAGCACAGGCGGTCAACGACATTGCGGACAACGCGAGGCCAGCCAGACGACGCAACCATGCGTCGCGGTGGTCACCGGGCATTCCGATTCCTTTCGCTGGACGTCAAACGAGCACGATCACGCGGGGGTGAATCCAGTAATCGTTTGTCGGGAGGGCGCCGTTCTTGTCACGCACTCGAGAACGCTCGTGCGAGTATCAGGTGGTGTCGGTCTTCGGAGGCACGCCGCGAGCCCCGCTGTGCGTCGCGGCGTTGATTGCAGCCTGTTGTGCAGTCATCGCGGCGCCGGCGAGCGCCGGGCCCGCGGTGCAAACGCTGGTGTCGTTGAAGTACGAGATCGCGTCCGGCACCGAAGGCTGTCCCGACGCCACGCGGTTCCGCGCCACGGTCGAACGCCAGCTCGGCTACGATCCCTTTCGAGCCAGCGCCGACAAGCAAGTGGTGGTGCAGATCGCGCGCAAGGAGGCTGGCTTCGACGGCCGCATCCACTGGAGCGACGCCGACGGCCACACGGCGGGCGATCGCCGGCTTTCGTCGAGACACCCCGACTGCGACGAGATCGCCGCCAGCGTCGCGTTTTCGGTGGCCGTACAGATCCAGCTGCTGTCAGCGCTAACGCCTCCGGCGGTCCCCGAGCCGGCCGCGGAGCCCGTGGCGCCCGCGGCTCCCTCCGAGGCGCACAGCCCCCCGCGCGAGCGGCCCGTCGAGCAGCCTCCGGTCCAGGTCGAGGTTCCGGTCGCGCCGGCCGTTCCCGCGAGCCGGCTCACGCTCTCCCTCGGCGCCGGCCCGTCGCTGGCGATCGGGCTCGCGCCGCGCGCGGCCGGTCTCGGGCGCCTGTTCGTGAGCGGCCGCGTCGGCCACTTCTCGCTCGAGCTCGCCGGCGACGCCGCGCTGCCGGTGACGCAACAGGATGCGAGTGGCAAAGGATTCACGCTCGATCGGTTCGCCGCCGGCGCCACCGCGTGCGGGCACGTCGCGGTGCTCGCCGCCTGCGTCACCAGCTCGGTCGGCCGACTGCAAGCCCACGGCCTGGGGGTCGACATGCGTGAAGCACCCACCGGATGGTTTTCCCAGGTGGGCGCGCGACTCGCCGCCGCCTACGACTTTTCCCAGGGCTTTTTCGTGGCCGCTCGCGTGGACGGGCTGGTCATGACCGCGCCGACGAACGTCAGGCTCAACGATTCCGTGGTTTGGACGACGCCCCGCGTGGGAACCGTGCTGGGCCTCGACCTCGGCGCGCGCTTTTTCTGACAAGATCGATCGCCCGACGACAATTCGGGAACTGGTGGTCGTGAGTCATCTTCGCCTGCTCTCTTCGCCCGCTCTCCGAATGACGTCCGATGAGGCCTGTCTGGACACGTTCCAGCGAGAGGTGAACTACGTCTTTCGGACGCTGCGACGCCTGGGGACATCGCCGTCGGAGGTCGAGGACCTGGCGCAGGAGGTGTTCCTGGCCCTGCGCCGGTCCTGGACCGAGTACGATCCGGACCGGCCGATTCGCCCTTATCTGTTCGGTATCGCGTTTCGGCTCGCATCGGCTCAGCAGCGCAAGCGCAGCCGCGAGGTGGCGTTCGGTACCGTCGAGCCGGGCGACGCCGGGCCCTGGCCCGACGAGGCGTTACAGTCCAAGCAGGCGCGCGCGATAGTCCTGGCGGCGATGGAGCGGATCCCGCTGCCGAGACGCGCGGTGCTGGTCATGCACGATCTCGACGACATGCCCATTCGTGAGATAGCATCGGTGCTGGCGATCCCGCTGTTCACCGTCTATTCGCGGCTGCGCAAGGCCCGGCAGGAGCTGGAGACGGCGGTGAGAAGGATGTTGAGGGAGGTAGACGCCAGATGATCCGCTCGCGCCGACCGCTTTCACCCGAGCTTCGTGCGCTTCTCGACGAGGAGCGCGCCATCCCCGCGCAACCGGCGGCGGTGCGCGCGCGCGCCATCGCTCGCGCACGCGCGGCGCTGGCGGCGGGCGTGGCCGTGCCCGCGCCGCCGCCGCACCGGGCGTTGCCCGCGCGCTGGGCGGCGGCCGTGACGCTCCTGTGCGCGGCCAGCGCGGCTGCAGTCGTCGCGGCCTATGCGACGCACGAAAATCTGGCGCGCCTCAAGGCTCCGATCGCGGTACCGCCCGTTCCGGCGCCTGCCCGGATGATCGTCGTCCCGGTAACGCCCGAAGCGCCGCCGGTCGCCCCTCCCACCGACGACGGGGCGCCGGTGGTCCGGCCGCGCCTGCTCCCGTCGCCGCGGTTGCCGCGGGCCGAGGCGCTGCGCGCCGAGCTCCGCCTGCTGCGGCCGGCGCGCGCCGCGATCGCGCGCGAGAACTTCGCCGCCGCCCTACCGGCGATCGCCGAGCACGCGCGGCGGTTCCAGGACGGCCGGCTGGCCGAGGAGCGCGAGGCGCTGCGGGTCAAGGCGCTCTACGGACTGGGGCGCTCTGATCAGGCCCGTCGCGCGGCTGCCGCGTTCCGCGCGCGTTTCCCGCACAGCGTGCTCTCGCCCGCGCTGGATCAGATGTCCACGACGGGCCAATAGCCGTGCGGTAGTGGCGTGTTGGCGTCGTGCGCAGCTGCGGTCCTGGCCGTCGCCGGGTGCGGCGGAACGCTCGACGTGGGCCGCGATGTCCCGCACGGGCTTCTGCCCGTCGACGAGCGCAACCCGGTCATCCTCGAGAACGACGGTTGGAGCGACAACTGGAGCGGCGAATACGCAGCGCTGCTCGCCAACAACGGGGGGCCGCCGGTGGTCGGGATCATCGCGATCGGGACCAGTTTCTGGCCGGATCCGAAGGCCAATGCCACCGGCTGGAGCAACCTGGTCAACGCCTCGCGATCGAGCGGCCTCGCGAACATCGGCGACGTCACCATGAGCACCGGAGCCCCGCTGGCCAAACCCGCCGACGGCCAGATCGATTCGACGATACCGAATCATTCGGCGGGTGCGCAGCTGATCGTCGATCTCTCGCGCCAGCTCAGCACTCCGTCTCGTCCGGTCGCGGTGGTCGTCGACGCGCCGCTGACCGACTGCGCGGACGCGTACCTGATCGACCCCACCGTCGTCGACCGCGTGGTCGTGGTTGCGGCGCTCGGTAGCTACTCGGCGCCGAACGGGATCATGGGCGGGCCCAACGGCGGAATGGATGCGTGGGCCGCCTGGATCGTCGCGCAGCGATTTCGCTACGTGCACGTCGGCATCTGGTACGACCAGACCGGCGACGTCACCAGCGCGCAGATTCCGAGCCTGCCGGCGAATCCGCTCGGCAACTGGATGGCCGCCAAGCAGCCCAAGGTCTTCAACATCACCACGGCTTCCGATCAGGTGGCGGGCCTGTCAGCGAGCTTGCCGGGGTTCGTTCTCGGGGTACAGCGCGCGGTGCCCGACATCAGCGCCGGTTTCGACGCCAGCAAAGGTTTGGCGCTCGTCCCCCACGACGGCGGCAACGCTTGGGTCGTCACCCAGATTGCGTCATCGCTCGCGGCTTCGCACCTGTGGCAGTGGTTGGCGAAGTTGTAGACCGCTCACGGCTCCGATTCCAGCAGGTACTTCTTCATGAACGCCACCTGCGCGTAGAAGAGAAAGTCGGCGTTGCGCTTCTTCGCGAAGCCGTGGCCCTCGTCGCGCGCCAGCAAGTACCACACCGGCGTGCCGGCCTTGCGCAGCGTGGCCACCATCTGCTCCGCCTCCGACGCCGGCACGCGCGGATCGTTCTTCCCCTGCGCGATGAGGATCGGCTTATTGATCTGCGCGGCGTTGTTGAGCGGCGCGATCTTCTCCATGAACGCGCGCATCTTCGGGTCGCGCTCGTCGCCGTATTCCACGCGACGCAGGTCGCGGCGATACGCCTCGGTGTGCTCGAGGAAGGTGACGAAGCTGGAGATGCCGACCACGTCGATGGAGCAGCAGATGCGGTCGGCGTAGCGAGCCGACACCGCCAGGCTCATGTAGCCGCCGTAGCTGCCGCCGATCACCATCACACGGCCCGCGTCCAGATCGGGGCTTGTCGCGATCCAGTCGAGCAGCGCGCCGATGTCCTTCACCGAGTCCTCGCGCAGCAGGCCGTTGTCCAGCTTGGTGAAGCTCTTGCCGTAGCCGATCGAGCCGCGCACGTTCGGGTAGAGGATCGCGACGCCCAGCTCGCGCAGGATGTAATTGCTGCGACCGGGGAAGCCGGGGCGCGCCTGCCCTTCGGGGCCTCCGTGGATGTTGATCATCACCGGGCGGCGGCCGGAGAAGCGCGCCGGCGGTCGGTACAGCAGGCCCGACAGATCGCGGCCGTCGAAGGATTTCCAGCTCACCAGTTGCGGTTCCGGCTGGTCGCGCAGATCGACACCGCCGAGCTCGCTCTCGGTCCACCGTTCGATGTGCCCGCTGCGCATGTCGGCGACGAACACGTCGGATTGCATGCGTGCCGACGTCATCGTCACCGCCAGCGTGTGCCCGTCGTGGTGCCACGCGACGTGGGAGACTGCGCCGGGCGGCAGGGCGGGCGCGCGCCCCTCCTTGCCCGAGCGCGCGTCGAACAGGTGCACGCGCCCGATGCCGTTCTCGTTCACGACCACGGCCAGATTGCGTCCGTCGTCGGAGAGATCGACCGCTTCGACGTCCCAGTGAATGTGATCGCTGAAGTAAGTGTGCTTTCCGGTCGCGAGATCCAGGCGCGCCAGCCGGAAAAACTCGTTGTCGCGATCGGTGGCCACGAACAGCGAGCGCCCATCGGTGGACCAACGCGCCGAACGGTACGAAACCTTCTCCCCGGCGATCGATTCGGCTTCGCGGCGCGGGGTCAGCAGCGTGCGCTGGCCGGTGGCGACGTCGAATGACCAGTAGTAGCTCTCGTTGATCGAGATCTCCTCGCTCACCAGCAGGCGATCGTCGTTCGGCGACCAGTCGACGACCTCCCAGCCGCCGCCCTTCACCTCGGCCACGCGGCGGTCGCTCTTGGGGTCGGCGGGGTCGACGACGTAGATGTCGTTGTCGGCGCCGTTGCGGCGGGTCGACGTGTACGCCAGCCGGTGCCCGCGGTGCGAGAACGCGCCCATCGTGTTGCGCGAGCGCCCATCGGTGAGCAACGTGACCGCGCTGTTCTCGAGATCGAAGCGATAGATCTGCCAGAACTCGCTGCCGCCGGTGTCCTTCGCGAACACGAAGAACGGATGCTCGCCGAGCGGCGCGCGCGGATAGGCGGCATCGGAGATCCGGTCGGGGAAGAACGAGAGCTGCGTGCGCGCCCCTCCGGCGGCGACCACGCGGTGGACCTGGACGGTGTCGGCGAAGCGCGTGCCGATCAGCATCTCGCGCCGCTCGGGATGAAACGAGAAGATGGCGGCGCCGCGATACTCGGTATAAGGCCGCAAGGTCGCCGCCAGCTCCGCCGGGATGCTGGGCAGGCCGTCGACGACCAGGTTCTCGGGAGGCTTGATGGCCTCGGGTTCGTGAGCCGGGTTCGGTTTCGCGGGACCGCGAGCGGGTGTCGGTGCCGTGGCGGCGAGACCGGCGGCGAACAGGAGGAGGGAAATCACGCCGCTACTTTAATCGATTACTTCGGTCCTGATTCGTGGAGGCGTGCCCCACCTCCGGACGCCGCCGGCCCAGACGGGCGTGCATCACGCGCCCGTCGCTCGAAAGTGGCCCCGGCGCCGGCGTCATCACTTCGTAGAGACCGAACACCGTGTCGGCACCTGACGAGCAGGCTACGTCCAGGAGATTGGCTTGATCGATGCCGCATGCGAATGAGTGTCTCGTCGAGCTGGGGCACGACGCCTGAACCGGCCCCAGGTCCTCGACGGCGAACGGTGGCGCGCCAGGGAAAACGGTGACGGTGCATGATCGCCGCGCGTCGGGTGTTGCGGGCGTGTGTGCAATCGGGGGATCACCCGCTCTGACTGCGCAGCCCGCCAGTACGAGCGCCAATCCGATGGCGAAGCCCAGTCGAATCTCACGTTGCACGCGGTCCATGCGCACCTGCGCAGCAAGCGTGATACCAATCCTGACGCGGGATTCCCAAGCCCGTGAAGCGATGGGATGGGGTCGATCGCCCCATCGAGGTCATTTCGCCCCGCGCTGGTAAACTGCCGCGCGATGATGCGATCATGCGCCCCGGAGGTTTCACCGATATGAAATGCCGTATTTCCCTTTTGCATATCCTATTCTCGGGCGCGCTCGTCTTCGTTCAGGCGTGCAGTAGCACCGGGTCGGGCTCCTCGGGAGCTGGCGGCTCGGGCGTGGGCGGTTCGTCCACCGGTGGCGACACCGGAACCGGTGGCGCGGGCGGAATGGTCGTCGGTGGCTTGCCCGGTGCGGGAGGCTCCACGCACACCGGGGTCTGGAACGTCATGATGCTGGGCGACTCGGTGACCCAGTCGACCTGCTATGCGCAGCTCACTTACCAGCAGCTGCAGGCAGCGAATCACACGAACTTCCAGTTCGTAGGCACGCAGACGACGAACCAGTCGTGTGGAGGCCAGCCGACCTCGGTCAAGGACGAGGGACACGGTGGCTACGGCGTGACCTATCTACCCATGAACAGCACGCGCAGCGCCTGCACGAAGAGCACCGGGTGTGGAAGCTATGCCGAGCTGCAGACCTGGGCTGCCGAGGCGCCGGACATCGTTTTCATGCACTACGGCACCAATGACGTCTGGGACGGCATCAGCACCTCGACGATCCTGTCGGCGTACGTGGCGGTGATCGCCGAGTTCCGCAAGCAGAACCCGAACGTGATCTTCTTCGTCTCGAAGATCATCAAGCTCAGCCCCGCCGGTTGCACCTCCTGCCTGACCAACGTGGGCGCGCTGGCCGACGCGTTGACGGCGACCTGGGCCACGTCCAACTCGACGACCACCTCGCCGGTCTACGTCATCGACCACTACGGCAGCGACTTCGATCCGACGAATGCCGCCGACACCGCCGACGGCGTCCACCCCACGCCAGCCGGCGCCGCCATCATGGCGACCGTCACCGCCGACGCGATCGCCGCCACCAGCTACTTCTGAGGTGAAGGCGATGGAGGGTCCGCCGCCAGGCCGAAGTGTTCGCGGAGACCGCCGCCGGCGAGGGGGCGTCGGCCAGGCCGGCACGCAGGCTGGTGGCGACGATGTCGTCGACGTTGATCGTGCGCCCGAATTCGTAGAAAGCGCTCTACGAATGGTGTCGTCGGTGGTGCCGCGAGCGCGAACGTCGCGATCGGCGCGGCGAGCCGCGGTGATCGCATGTGGCACGACGGCTGCTTTGTCTCCTCGTCGAAAGGAGACCGAATCCCATGCGCACTTCATCCATGACCCTGAGAGCAATCGCCCTTCTGACCGCCAGCGTTGGCCTCGTCGCCTGCAACGACATCGAGAAGACGTCGCCGAAATCGGTGCCCACACCGTCGGTGGCGACGGAGGCGCCCAAGCCGTCCGAGATGCCGGTGCCGCTGCCGAGCACGCCGCTTCCCGAGGTGAAAAAGGAGGAGCCAATCGTCAAGAAGGCGGTGGTGTCCAAGGAGGACGACGACAGCAACGCGATCGAGAACGGGACGCTCACCGAGTTGCTGACGCGCACGCGCGAGGCGCTGTCCGCGGGAGAGACCGACCGCGCGCTCAAGCTCGCGGCCAGCGCGGTCAAGAAAGCGCCGAAGCGCTCGGCGGGGTGGAACCTTCTCGGGCGCGCGCAGATGCAGGCCGGCAAGCACAAGCTCGCGCTGTCGTCGTTCGAGAAGGCCGTCGAGCTCAACCCGAGCAACTCGTACGCCCAGAACAACCTCGGCTTGATCTTGATCTACCAGGGCAAGTACGACGACGCGATCGACGCGCTGGAGGTGGCGACCGACCACGAGCCGGTCGAGGGCTTCATGTGGAACAACCTCGGCATCGCTTACGAGCACGTCGACCGGCTCGACGAGGCGCGCGAGGCCTTCCGCAAGGGCGCCGACATGGACAACGACAACGCACGCGAGAGCCTGGCGCGGCTGCAGGGGGTGAAGTCGGTGATGAAGACCGCCAAGGTCGACAAGACCGACAAGGCCACCAAGCCCGACGGTGATTCGAAGACCGGCTCGAAGAGCGAGGAGAAAACGCCGGTCAGCGCGACGACCCAGTAGCGGGGTTACCGATCCTTTCCGATTCCCCTCCCCCCCGTCTGCGGGGGGAGGGTTAGGGAGAGGGGTCTGCGGACGCCCAGGCTCGCAAGACCCTTCAGTCGACCCGGTTGTCGCCGCCGCCGGGCTGGAGCCAGCACCAGTGATCGTCGCTCCAGGTGACGATGTTGCTCAGCGAGTGACCGGTCCGTTGAACGCGCGGCGCGACGTTGGCAAACGTCCGCGGGATCGCGGTGAACGCGGCGGGCGCGTAGCTGTCGCCCACGAAGTAGTAACGAACCGTGGCCTCCTCGTTCCAGTTGACGAAGACGCCGGCGTCGTTGGTCGGTTTGGTGTGGGTGCCGTCGCCGAAACCGGCGATGCCAGCGCTGCGAAAGCGGGCGAGCGTGGCAGTCAGGCTCGCGGCGAGCGGCGCCAGATCGGCAGCGGCCGCCAGGTCGGCCTGTTGAAAGTAGACGGTCACGATCGGTGGCAGGATGCCTTCTTCGTAGATGTCGCGCTCGGCGATCGTAGAGACGCGCTCGACGGTGAATCCGGACCGCACGAGCTCCTCGACCAGCGGACGGAGCAGCTCGGCCGCGCGGCTTCCCGGGTCGAGGCAGCGCACGGCGACGGCGCGCACCGGGCGCGCGGCTTCCGGCCGGGCGGGGGGCGTGCGCGGCTCCAGCATGCGCTGCGCCTCCTCGGCCATCGCCGAAGCGTTCGGGTGACCGAGCAGCGTGTAGAGCGCCGCGAGGTTGTTCAGCGTCACCCCCACCTGGGGATGGGAATCACCGTAGAGCTGCTTCTTCAACTCCAGCGCCAGCGAGAGCGACTTCTCGGCGCGCAGGTAGTCCCCTTTCTGGAAGTACAACGCGCCCAGCTGATGATGGGTCGCCGCGATCGACTCCTTGCGCGCCTTGAGCGTCGTGTCGGACAGCGACAGGCACTCGAGGAAGAGCTTCTCGGCGCTGTCGTACTGCTCGAGGCCGAGGTGCGTGCTGGCGAGGTTGTTCATCGCCGAGTACAGATCCTCGGTTCGGTCGGGGTAGTGCGCCTTGAGAATCACGATCGCTTCTTCGATCAACGCGAGGCCATCGCGGTGGCGCCCGCACGCCGCGTAGGTGGTCGACAGCGCATCCAGCGTGGCAAGCCGGTCCAGCGACGGTCGAGGTTCGATCGCTTTCAGGACGGCCAGCATCCGCTCGTAGATCGGGGCGGCTTTTGCGGGCAGGCGCAGCTTGAGATAGGTCTCTGCCGCCGTGCGGTAGGCGACGACCTTATCGGGTGAGTCGTCCGGAAACTGCTCCTCGTAGACCTGGAGGAGCTCCTCCACCTTCCTCGCGAGCTCTTTCGAGTCCGACATCCGTCTCGACTTTCGCCCGGGGAACGATCGCGGTCAAGGCATCGGGCGGGCCGCGGCGCGGCACGGGGAGCCCATGCGTGATTTTTTCGCAGGAATCTGACGGAAAGCGGCCGCGTGCGGGTACTAAAGCGACGATGGGGAACGTTCACAAAGCGTCGGCCACATCGGCCCGGGTGGTCCTGCTGGTCGTCCTGGTCGTCGTCCTGGTCTTGGGGAGCACGAGCGCCAGCTCGGCCGCCGGGAACGGTGGCCAGCGGGGACTGGCTCAACAGGTGACCGCGCTCGACGACGAAGCCGTCGCCGCGTACAGCGCCGGGAACTTCGAGAAGATGAAAAAGGCGCTGACCAAGGCGCTGGCGCTGGGCCGGGAGGAGCTGGACGACCAGCCGGTCATGGCGCGCGTCTACCTGCACCTCGGCGTGCTGTACGTCGACGGCCTCGACAACCGCGCCGTCGGCGTCAAGTATTTCGCCAAGGCGCGAGCCGCTCGCGCCGACATCGCCTTGCCTTCGAACATGGCGACGAAGACTGTCGCGAGCGCGTTCGCCGAATCCAGGCCCGTCCCCGCGCGAGGCAGCGCCCCGCCGGCCGCCGCCGAGCCGACCCGTCCCGCGGTGGTCGCATCGCCCGCTGCCTCGAACCGTTGCGCCGGCGATCGCGAGCTGGCCGACGTCAAGCGGCAGGCGCGCGACGAGCTCGATCGCCTGGAGAAGTCGCTGGGGATGTCCAAGGACGCCTTGAACAAGGAGCGCGCCGACAGCGAGAAGTTCCGCAAGGAGAAGATGGAGCTCGAGCGCGCGGTCTACGAGCTCAAGCAGCGCGTCGGTCAGCTCGAAAAGGAGACCGCGCAGAAGGAAAAGCTGGCGGCGGCGAGCACCCAGCGCGAGCGCAAGGAACGCGACGCCAAGGATGCCCTGGAAAAGGAACAGGGAGATAAGGACAGCCTGATCCTCGACACTGCGAAGAGAGTCCAGGATCTCGAGAAGGAGACGGAGAACAAGGACAAGCTGCTCGCGGCCAGTGTTCAACGTGAGAACAAGGAGCGGCAGGCGCTGGAAAAGCTCCAGCACGATCTGGAGACGGCCGCCGCGCGCGATCGCGAGCGCAAGGAATGGGAGAACCGCATGCGCGCCGAACGGGACAAGATCGAGGCGGTGCCCCCGGTGCCGTCGCGCATCCCCGAGCCCCTGCACTGTCCCGTGCCCGAGGAGATCCAGCCCGGCGCGGATCTGTTCGTCCGCTGCATCACCCAGCCTTCGGTCAAGGCCAAGACCATCGTCTTTTACTATCGTCCGCCCGAAGGGACGGTCTACAACGCGGTGGTGATGGATCCGACGAAGCGCGGGTGGTCGCGCGCGGTCATCACCGCGAACAAGCTCAACGGCAAGGCGCTGCAGTACTATGCCGAGGCGCGCGACGGTCGAGACACCGTGGCGGCCAGCAACGGCAGCGCTGGCTCGCCCAACGTGACCTCTATCGCCTCGGCGGCCTCGAACCACTGACGGGGCCCGGCAGCGGGCCACGCCGGCGCGAGCGGCTATGGCTGCTTGTGGACGTCGACGGGTTTGGAGATCGGTTGGTCCGGTGGCGTCCGGGGCGCGGGGCGGGGTCTCCGGGGGCGCGGCTCGTTTGCGCTCG
This sequence comes from uncultured Pseudomonadota bacterium, assembly GCA_963711305.1. Taxonomy (GTDB): domain Bacteria; phylum Myxococcota_A; class Polyangia; order Fen-1088; family Fen-1088; genus DASRQZ01. Next base: position 1,627,008 of record CAVQDT010000003.1, on the reverse strand, counting down.
CGGGCGGCTTCGATGCCCCAGCGCTGGTCATCGCCCTCGAGATTCACGCTCGGCGGGCCGGCGGCTCGTTGCGCGGCGATCTTGTCGGGCGCGGAGTCCTTCACGCGCGCCGGAGTCTCCGCCCGCGGAGGACTGGTTCGCGCGCAACCGCCGGCCAGGAGCAAGACCGTGACGGCGACACCAATTGAACGACTGTAGGGAGTCATGTGGTCAATGAAGGCAAGATGGCAGCCAAGTCGGCCTTCGCAAGGGGCAACGTCACGGTGAAGCGGAGAAAGAGACCGTTGATCAGATAGCGGCGAGCCACCGACATCGGCTCAGGTAACCGCCACGCAACCTTTGCTCGCCAGCCCTCGCATCACGCAACTTCTGCGCAGGATGGCCCGCGAAGTCGCGGCGCAATTCGCGGCAAGCCGATTGCACTTCCAGGGAATCGAAGATCGAAACCCAATCTCCGACGAGGTGACATCATGAAACCCACAATCCTGGTTCCCTACGACTTCAGCCAGGCCGCGCGCGCCGCACTCGGATGGGCCGCCGAACTTCAGAAGACCACCGGCGCCGGGCCGCTGCGCGTGATCTACGCGGTCAGCGCGCTCACGCAGGTCGCCGGCGATCTACCGATCGAACCGCTGCTCCCGAGTCAGGATCAGGCCGAGGAGATCGAGCGCAACGCTCGTCGAGGTTGGACGAACGGCGGGCGCCACGGTGTTCGCCAAGGTGGTGATCAGTCCCAAGACCGTCGGCGACATCATCCTCAAAGAGGCGAGCTCGGCCGGCGCGGATCTCATCGTCATGGGCACGCACGGCCGCGGCGCGCTGAGGCGCATCTTTCTCGGCAGCGTGGCCGACCACGTCGTCCGGCACGCGAGCTGTCCGGTGGTCACGTTTCGCCGCGGCGACGTGCACGTTGCCGCCACGGTCGATCGACAGGCGGTCTGATCGCGAGGGGCACATGATTTCCACCCACGCCGTTCCCATTCGTCAGTACCCGGTCGTTCGAGAGTTCATGACGCCGTCGCCGCTGACGGTGGGGCGCTCGAGCTCGCTCTCGTCTGCGAGCCAGATCATGCGAAAGCACCACATCCGCCACCTTCCGGTGTTGAACGGCGGCCGCATCGAGGGCGTGCTCTCCGAGCGCGACCTGCTCCTGCTCGAGACGATGCCCGGAGTCAACCCGACGATCGTCCGCGTCGAGGAGGCGATGGTTCAGGATGTGTTCACCGTCGGGCCCGAGACGCCGGTCGGCGAGGCGATCGAGGTCATGATCGATCGCAAGCTCGGCTCGGCGATTGTCTGCGACGGCGAGCACGTCCTCGGCGTGTTCACCACCGTCGATGCGCTCCGCGCGCTGCACCACCTGCTCGAACGGCCCTGATCGCGTTCAGGGCAGCGTGATGCGGCCGGGCGCGCCGCTGGTGCCGTTCTGCGTGTGGCACGAATTGCAGTCTCCGCTGGTCTGCGCGGCCGGCATGATCCGCTCGCGCCCCTGGTAGGTCACCTTGGCGGTATAAGGCGTGGTGAGCGGCCCGGTGTACGTGAAGTTGCCGGCGGCGTTCGGCGTCAGCGTCAGCGTGCGATTGGCGGCGTCGACGATCACCACGCGCGCGCCGTTCGTGCCGTTGGCGCCGTTGCACAGGTCGGGCTCGTGCCCGGTTGGATAGAGGGTGCCGGCAATCTGGAACGTCGGCGCCTCGCCGCCGCTGCTGGCGTGGCAGCTGATGCAGGCGCGGCCCGGGTTCATGACCGCGCTGCCGTTGTTGCCGCCGGTCCAGGTCGTGCCGCTGGTGCAGGTCGGCGTCGCGCCCAGCGGATCGGGCGGGCCGGCGTCGGCGCCACCGGTCGTGCCGCAGGTTCCCGCCGGATAGCCCGCCGAGATCCAGCTCTGCACGGTCTGGATCTCCGTCGCGCTCACCAGCGCGCCCGGCGCGGGCGGCATCGGCGACGTGGTGTTTTGCATGCGCACGACGGTGCGCTGGGCAAACGTCATGGATGCGCTGACGGACGAGGGCGCGGTCAGATCGGCGCGGGTCACGAGCGGCATCGGCGCGCCGCTGACCGGCGTCGCCGCGTGGCAGGACGTGCAGTGCGTCTGATAGACCGCCTGCACGTTGCAGGGCAGCCCGGCGTTGGTGGTGCCGCCTGCTCCGCCGGTGCCCGAGCTGCCGCCGGTTCCGGTCGCGCCGCCCGCGCCCGAGCTTCCGCCCGCGCCGCCGGCGCCAGTGCTGCAGCTCGCCGCCGCGTAACCGGACGCGATCCAGTTGCCCGAGCGCCTGGATCTCCGCCGCGGTCGCGCGCGCCGCGGGGGCCGGCGGCATCTCGCCCACGGTCAACTGGATACGGGTCAGCGCGCGTTGCGCGACGGTCTGGGTCGGATCGGCGAGCGAGGGCGCCATCAGGTTGGCCCGCGTGACCAGCGGCATCGGCGCGCTGTTGACCGGGGGATTCGAGTGACAGCTCACGCAGCGGGTCTGCAGCAGCGCCTGCACGTCGCAGGGCATCCCGGTCGCCGGGCCGGTCGTGCCGCCACCGCCACCGCTGCCGGGGCCGCCGCCGCCGGCCGTACCACCGGTGCCGGTGCCGACGGGCGTCTGTCCGCCAGAGCCAGACGCGCCGGGTGGGCTTATCGAGCCGGCGCACCCCACCAGCACGTCCAGGGCCACGGCCACGAACAGGGTTCTCTTGACCAGTCGCGAGATAGGGTCAGTTCGCATTTTCTGCGCATAAGGGGCATCGAGACCGGCATTTCCAGGCATGACGGCGAAACTTTTTTGGAGGTGCGGCGGAACGTGGATCCGCCTCGTCGCGGATTGCTCCGGCCATGGTATTGACTCCTGATGGCGCCTGAATGACCGGAGCGGCGATTTTGGCGATCGTCGTCGCCACCAGCGAGATCAATGATCCCGCTACCGTGATCATGATCGGCGCAGCCGGCGAAACCCTCGGCCCCGAAGTCGCGATCCGGCTTCTCGGCGCGAACCAGCCCGAGGAGTCCGATCCGTTGCGGATCGAGCGCGAGACCGGGGCGGGCGCGGTGGTCTCGCTGGTCTGGCGGGACGCGTCTCGGCTGCGCGCGCGCATCCGCCTGCACGTCGCGGCGAGCGGGCACACGACGACGCGCGAGCTGGTATTCTCCGAGGCCGATACCCGCGTCGAACGCGGGCGAACGCTTGGGCTGGCCGCGGCGTCGATGTGGCCGGAGATCCGGGGGCCTGCCGCCGCCGAGGAGGCACGCGAACCGCCGCCCTCGACTCCGGCCGCGCCGCCGGCGCGCCCGCGCGAGCCAGGCACATCCGTCGCACCGGTCGCCGCGCCGCCCGCCGCGAGCCAGGATGGCGCGTCGCCGGCGCGCGCGCCGGAGCCCATCCGAAAGGCGCCGGCGCCCCCGTCGGCGCCGGCGTTCCCGCGTTTCGCTCTCGGGCTCGGTGGACTGGGGGCCAGCGGCGCCCCGCGCGCCGTCGGAGCGCGCCTCGAGAGCGTGCTGGCCCTCGGCGGTTCCTGGGCGCTGAGGGTGGCGTTGAACGCGCGCACGGGACCGCTCCCCCCCAGCTTGCCGACGGCCGCCTCTGGACTTTCGCGCTGGCGGGGGGCGTCGAATGGTGGCCCGCGGTGCTGCGCGCGGCCGGTCTGGTGCGGTTCGGCATACGCGCCGACGCGATTGCCATGCGCCACCAGGTGAACGGCGCGGCCGGTGGGGACCCCAGCGAGAGCCAGGGCCGGTTCCTCCCCGCCTTCGACCTCCTGGCCCAGATGGCGTTGCGAGCCGGAGCCCAGGTCGATCTGGTCGCGGCAGCGGGAGCGGAGGCCCAGCCCGGGGGAACGGATATTCGTACCGGAAAGCCGCCCGTCATCGCGTTATCGATCCCGCCCTTTCAGCTGGTCGCGGAGGTGGGCCTACGAGTAGGCTTCTAGCGGTCGCGCGGCGCCGGCGGTGCCCACGGCCGAATTCTTGCTGTTGGGTGCCTGATTCTGCCCGGCCCGGAGGTACAAGGGATCGTGAGCTCGAACGATCGGTACGCGAAGGAAGCCGCAGCGCGGATCCAGCGCGCTTGGCGGGAGGGGCTTCCTCGTTTGAGCTCGGCGCCGCGAAACTCGATCGCCTCGGCGGAGGGCGCTCTGCGGTCGCGTCGGCGCCGCCGCATTCTGGTACGACGAGTACTGCCGGCGCTGATGTCCTCGGTGGCGGTCGGCGGCCTGGCATTCGCGTGGCTGTCGGCTCAGCAGCGGCCGGCGCGCGGGCCCGCGATCGCCGCTGATACGCACGCGCTGATGCTGTTCAGGTCCGCGCAGGGACCAGCAACGGCTGGCGCGATCGATCGTCCGCTCGGCGCCGGCGATCAGGTCTTTGCGCCGCTGACGGCGCCGGTTCGCCTGGGCGATACGGCCGGGACTCAGCTCAAGCTCGATCCCGGTGCGATGCTGACCGTGGTCGAGTCGACGGCGACGCGCCGGTTCGCTCTGCGCCGCGGCGCAGTCGAGGCGCGCGTACGCAAGCTGGGGGCAGGCGAGCGGTTCATCATCGAGACGTCCGACGCCGAGATCGAAGTCCACGGCACCGAATTTCGCGTGGCGCTGGGCGAGCCCGAGTCGGTTCCGTGCACCGGCGCCGGTCCCAGGGCGACCGTCGCGACGCGGGTGTCGGTCACCGGCGGTGTCGTCTCGGTGAAGTGGTCGGGTGACGAGCAGCGGTTGCACCCCGGCGACGAGTGGCCTCCGCGTTGTGCCGACGTGCGAGCGGCGCAGGCGTCGAACGTCGGCCCGAACGGTTCCTCGAACGAGGGTCCGGGCGCACAGGCCGCGGACGTCCAACCGCTAGCGGCAGCCGCGGCGCCCGCCCGACGCGTGCATCGGCGCGCGAGCGGCGCCGGGGCGGGATCACGCCCGGCGGCGCAGGTGTCCGCCGCTGATCTCGGTGCGCCCCGGCGGGAGGTGCCCGCGTCGGTGCTCGAGGCGCAGAACGATCTCTTCATCGCGGCGGTGCGCGCGCGCCGTGCCGGCGCGAACGCGAAGGCGCTCGCGCTGTTCGAGCGATTCATGCGCGACTATCCGGACGCGTCGCTCTTCGAAAGCGCGCTGGTGCACAAGATGCGCCTGCTGGCGGCGACGGCGGATCTGTCCGGCGCGAGCGCGAGCGCGCGCCAGTACCTCGCGCGTTTTCCCGACGGCTTCGCGCGTGACGAAGCGCGGGCGCTGCTCGTCGCCCACCCGCGGCCATGACCAGCGCGAGATCCGCCGCCGTCCCGGCGCTCGCGGTCTGGCTCGCGTTCGCTGCGTTCGCCTGTCATGGAAACCTCGACTTCGGCGCTGGCGGCGGAGTCGGCGGCGCGGCCGGGAGCGGTGGGGCCGGCGGCGGCGCGGCTACCCGTGACCTGCGGCAGCGATACCGACTGCCGCTTGTCGGTCCTGCACTGCGACGTGAGCGGATCACGGACCTGCGTTGGGTGCACCGGCGACGCGCACTGTGCGGGCACCGGATCCCCGCGCTGCGACCTGACGATTCACCGCTGTGTCACGTGCTTGGCCGCGACCGACTGCGCCGCGGGTGAGACCTGCGGCGGCGGCCGCTGCGTGACAACGTGCAGGGAAGACACGACGCCTAGCACGTGCATCTCGCCGCTCTCTTGTCAGAACAGTATCTGCGCCTCGTGCGGCGACGACGCGGTCTGCCCCGCCGGATCGCCGACGCCATTCTGCCTCGCGCCCGCTGGAGATCTGCGTCGGTTGCCGCACCGACGCCGATTGTTCCGGCGCGTCGCCGCGCTGCGATCCGGTGAAGCGCGCCTGCGTGGCGTGCGCGTCCGCGGCCGATTGCCCGGCGGTCGCGCCGCTGTGCGATCCGCGCAGCAGCACGTGCACCGCCGGCTGATTCACGCCTCGCCGTCGTCCTCGCGCTCGGGCGGCGTCGCCTGACGGAGCTCGCCCAGGATCGGGTCGTCGGCGATGAGCTCGTGCAGCCGGCGTCGCCCTCGGACCAGACGGCTCTGGGCCGCTGCCTCGCTGCCGCCCATGATGCGCGCGACGTCGCGGAGCCGGTACCCGAGGACCTCATGGAGCACGAACGTCCAGGCGAGCTTCTCGCCCAGCTCGTCGAGGTGGCCCACGATGCGTGCGAGGGTCTCGCGCTGCGCGACCGACTCCTCACCCACGGGGCGCGGGCTATGCAACGCATCGGGCGGCACCGCTTCGATCGGGACGTAGCGATCGATGGATCGACGCCGGATGAAGCGGTAGACCACGTGGGCGGTCACCGCCGATACCCAGGCATCCAGCGATCCTTCGCCCCGGAAGCTGCCCACCGAGCGGATGAGCTCGACGATGGCGAGCTGCACCAGGTCGTCGTATTCACTGTCGTCGTGCCCGAGCAGACGGCGCACTGTGCGATCGACCGTCCGCCACACGCGCTGGCAGAACGCGGCGGCCCGCTCCGGTTTGCCGGCGACGACGTCCGCGATCAGCGCGTCGTCATCCTCGCGTGAGGGAGTGGCCTCCGCGCCCGAGGGCATTCGTCGGCCAAGAGTCTTGGGCGCCCTCGTCCTTACCACGGCTTACTTCATTGGTGCCCGGCTGGAGCGCGAATCAGGCACCTCGACGACGAATGCCTGATTTCTTGCCGGGGCCGACCCTTTCTTACGGGCGGCGAAACGGCAACGCCGCCGTGGGGCGCGTCGTGCCGGATGGCACGATAGGATGCGAATTCTGTCACCCGTCGGCGAGCACACCTCGTTCAAGGTCATCTGGTGTGTGTTTCGCGTGCGCGCGAGAGCGCCCGGCGCCTAGGTCGTTCGGTGCTGATGCCGGCGCGCGCGGCGGGCGCGGGCGAGGCGCTCGCGCTTCTCGGCCATCGCCAGGCTGTGCGAGATGGTTCGCTCGGGCGACAGCACGAACGGCGACAGGAAGCGCACCGGATCGGCGAGCTCGCCGTCCTGGTGCACCTCGAAGTGCAGGTGGCTGGCCGACGCCTTCACGCCGGTGAGGCCGACGGTGCCGATCACCTCGCCGGCCTTCACGGTCTGGCCGGCCTCCACGTTGTACGTGTGCAGGTGGAAGTAGCCGGAGCGCACGCCGTCGTCGTGCATGATGCGCACGAAGAACCCGCCCGGGCCCATCGTGCGATAGCGCCAGCGGCGCAGCTGGCGCGGCGACAGCTCGCGCGCGGCCAGGCTGCCCGGCATGTCGGCGCCCGCGAACTGGACGACGCCGTCGGCGACGGCGCGCACCGGCTCGCCCACGGCGGCGTCGACGTCGATCCCGCGGTGCTCGCGGCGGCCGCCGTCGCGATCCGCGCCGGGGCCGCTGATGCCGAGGCGCTCGCCGCCGGTCAGCGGCGAGACGATGGTCAGGCCGAGATAGGTCTGCGCCGTCCGATCGCGTCGCGACGGTGTAGCTCTGCAAGAGGCGGCGGCGCGCGAGCAGCACGCGGTCCTCGGCGGTCGCGCCCCAGACGTGATCGCCCCAGACCAGGTGCGCGGCGGCGGTGCGGTGAGGCGTGCTGCCGACGGTGGCGTCGACGGCCACGTGGGTCGCTTGCCACATCGCCAGCAGCGCGGCGCCGACGCGCAGGTTGTGCGCCGGATCGAGCAGGCGCTCGCGGTCGAGATCCTCGCGCGCCACCGGGAGCTCGGCCTGCGGCCCGAACATCGACGGCTCGATCTGCAGCAGGCCGACCGCGTTGGTCGTCTCCAGGCCGGGGCGGCAGCGGCTCTGGCGGTAGACCAGCGCCGCCATCAAGAACGGATCGGTGTGCGTCTCGACGCTGACCTCGCGCACCAGGCGCGCCACGCGCGTCGAGCCCGTTGTCCGGCGCGACCTCGCTGCAGATCGCGACGACAGCGGCGTCGAAGCGCGCGGGGTCGAGCGGGGCGACGGGCGCCTGCGGCTCGGCGGCCAGTCGGCGGGATTGCGCAGCTCGTGCGTCTCGCGGTGCTCCGGCTGCGCGCTGCGATGCTGGCGCGACGCCGGTCCTTCGCCGGGCGCGTACGTCATCGGTGCGGGCTCGGCGCGGGCGCCGGCGCGGCCGGTTCGGGCTCGCTGGCGACCGCGGTCTCGACGTCCGAGCGGTCGACGTCCGGGGTGGCCATCTCACCGCCGCTGGTGGCCGCGGCGAACAACAGAATTGGAAGCAAGGTGACCATCATGATTCTTGGTGTCCAGGCGAACATCGGGCCTCGGGCGCGACATCTTTAATGCGTCGGGGCACGCGCCTGCCGCGAGGTGTTGGCTGTCGGTGGAGCACCCAGATTAGTGCCGGCGCGGGCCGAATTTTTTCAGTCGCCGTGTCGTCTCAATCTCATGTTAGCGACGGCGTTGTGGCTGATGGCCGCGCTCCCGCTGTCAGGTGGCGCACCCGATGTCGGCAGCGCCATCACACCTCCGGTGGTCGCGCCCCCGGCAGCGCCCCCGTCGGTGGTGGCCCCGCCGCCGCGCCAGGCCATCTCGAGCGTGACGGTCGCGTCCCTGGTTTCCGCGCGTCGAGGCTGCGCGCTACGACATTCGCTACGGCCTGCTCGGCTCGATCGGCCAGCTCGAGCTGCGCACCGGCGGCACCGTCGCGATCACCGACGGGCGATCGATCGTGAAGCTGCGCGGCTCGGGACACGGCTCGATTCTCGGAATGGGCTCGATGGACCGTCGCTTCGAGGCCGACTTCGACACCGTCGCGCTCGAGTCCCGGCGCTGGGTCGACACGCCGCCGCAGCGCGGGCGAGCGCGACGACCAGGCGACCGTCGATCGCGGCGAGCGCGGGCGCCCGGGTGAGACGCGCCTGCGCCGCCACAAGCCCGGCCGTGCCGACGAAACTCATGCGCTGGCCTCGCCGATCCCGACCATGGATGCGCTGGGCTTGCTCTCGCGCTGGCGGCGCGCGCTGCCCGCGCTCGGTCACGAAGACGTGGTGCAGATCCTCGACGGGATGGCGCTCTGGCGCGTGCGCGCGACGACGGTGTCGCTGCACGACGCGGTTCCCGACTCCGACCGCTTCGGGGTCCGGCTCGAAGCCGAAGCGACGCCGGTGCACTACAACGGCACCGTCGACGGCGATCGCCCGGTGCGCCACCTGCGCGTCTGGCTCGACCCGGCCGCCCGCCACCTGCCGCTGCGCATGGAGGTCCCGGTCGGCCCCGGGAATCTGGTGATGCGGCTCGTGACCGCGCGCGGCCGCATCTGACGCCGTCAATCGGGGCTCGTGCGGATTACCCCGCGCGGGCCCGGTGCCAGGTTGAATACGGAGGCGGGCCGCCGGGAATGGTGGCCGATCGCTATGGGGGGCGACGCTAAATCTGGTGCGTGCGCGATCGTCTGGGTGGCGGCGGCGATGCTCGGCGCCCTGGCTCTGCCTGCGTGCGGCGGGTCGTCGCCCGGCCTGGATCGACCGCCGCCAGCTGGTCAGGCGCCCGACGGTCACGGCGCCAGCTCGATCAAGCACGTCTTCGTCGTCGCCCTGGAGAACGCCGACGCGACGTCGGTCTACGCCGGCGCCGACTGGCCGTACGTCAGCCGCGGGCTGCTGCCGCAGGCGGCGCGCGCGCTGGCGTTCCAGGACGAGCTCGGGAGCAAGCTGCCCAGCGAGCCGCACTACATCTGGATGGAGGCGGGCACCAACGTCTTCGCCGACCACACCTTCACCACCGACGATCCGCCCTCGATGGAGAACAGCACCGGCGACCCGAACCACCTGGTCACGCAGCTGGCGCAGGCCGAGACCGGCGCCGATTGGATGTCCTATCAAGAGGGGATCGACGCCGCCACCGGGGCCTGTCCGATCACCGGCGATGGCTTCTATCGGCCGCGGCACAATCCGTTCGTGTTCTTTCGCGACGTCGCGGGCACGCCGCCGTCGCCGACCGCCCCGACCTGTGCGGCGCACCATCGCCCGCTGTCGGCGCTGGCCGGCGATCTCGCGGCGGACAACGTGAGCGCCTACGTGTTCATCACGCCCAACCTGTGCAACAGCGGGCACGGTCAGTCGGGCTGTCCCGAGCTCCAACGACCAGCAAAGCGCCGATCAATGGCTCGAGCAGGCGTTGCCGCCGTTGATCGCGTTTGCGAATGCGCACGACAGCGTGATCTTCCTGGTCTGGGACGAAGGCGCGAGCAGCGACCTGCTTCCGTTCATCGCCGTCGGTCCGCACGTCAAGGCGGGGTATGCGAGCCCGGTCGTTTACAGCCACAGCTCGTTGCTGAAGTCGCTCGAAGAGATCCTCGGCGTACCGATCCTTCCCACGGTCAGCGCGGCGAGCGATTTCAGCGATCTCTTCGAGCCCGGCTTCTTCCCCTGACGCGCCTCACTTCCACAGGCCGGTCACGCCGATCAGCACCGGCGTCGGCGCCGTGGGGTTGGCCGGCGTCGAGGCGGGCAGGGCGCCGATCATCGGCGACCAGTCGGTGACCTGCGCGACCTGCTTCAGCGAGCGCGCGAGATCGAGGCGGCTCCAGAACCCTTTGGGAGCGCGCAAGACTTCGTCGGAGGTGACCACGGGCGCCGGGGCGCGCTCGAGCTCGGGTGCGAATCCGGGCAGCGACATGCGCCGCTCGAATCCGAAGCCGCGGAACGTCCGCTCGGGCAGCGAGCGCATGCTCAGCATGCGGCCCGAGGGCTCGGCGGGCGCCGCCGACGCCGTCGGGCTCCCGTGGGCCACCTTGCGCAGCCTCGGCAACGCCAGGCCGCCCGCGAGCATGCCGACGGCCGGGCCGATCGCGAGCCCGGCGAGGATCGGCGTGCGACTGCTGGGGGTCGAGAACGGCGCGCCGACGCCGGCGCCCGCGACGGTGCCGAGCGCGCCGAACAGGCTCAGCCAGCCGAAGTCGCGCGCCTCGACGATGTCGAGCTTCTGCAGGCCATACCCGGTGAGAAATCCGACGTTGGCGCCGGCCAATCCGCCGAGCGCGATCTCGTGCGCGTCGACCTTGAAGAGCGAGCCCGCGAACGAGCCGGTCCACGCGCCCCACGCGGCGAACCCGGCCGATGCCGGCGCGCCGCCGCCGGTGACGTAGGGCGACGACGCGCTCGCCATCCCGAGCATCGTGCCCAGGCCGCCGCCGATCAGCGCCGCGCCCGCGTACTGCGAGCCGGTGGTCGCGCCCCCCGACCACGCGAACAGCAGCGCCTCCGAAGCGCCGAGCGTGCCGCCGACCGCGCCGGCGCCCGCCGGCGCAAGCCCGTTCGATTCGAGGTGCGGGCTCGCGAGCAGGCCGCCGACGAGGCCGAGGCCGGTTCCGCCCAGCATCAACGCGATGCTGGCGCGGCTCCCGAGCCCGTCGTCGAGCAGCGCGGTCCCGCCCGCGATCGAAGCGCCGACCGCGCTGCCGAGCGCGCTGTATCCGGCGGCCGCCGGCGTGATGTGCAGCCGGCCGCTGGCCAGCGTCGCGAGCCCGGCGGCGCCGAGCGCGCCCGTCGCGAGCCCCTCGGCGACCTCGGCGCCGGTCACGTCGTTGCGCTCGTGCAGCAGGTACGGCAGCCAGGCGCCGAACCAGAGGCCTTCGCCGCTCGACAGCGTCAGCAGCGGCGCGCTGCCGTCGAGATCGATCGATCGATGCAGCGCGCCTCCGAGCAGCAGCCCGGCGGTGCCGCCCGCGAGCAGCCCCCAGGCCGGCGCATCGGTCCGGGTGCTGGCGAGCGCGCCCGCGCCCGCGCCCGCGCCGGTGAACAGCAGATCCATCGCGATCGCGTTCTGGTAGAGGTCGCTGTCGAGCTCGAGCCGCGGCGTCATGAACGACGTGAGGAACGACGACAGCCCGGCGCCGGCGAGCAGCGCGCCGCGCATCTTGGCGCCGTCGACGGTGTCGCTGGTCGCGTGGCCCAGCACCGGCAGCCACAGCGCGGTCCAGCCGCCGATGGCGGTGCCGGCGGCGATGAGGCCCGCGATCGCCGGGACCGAGCGTGATGCGCGGCCAGACGCCGGCGCCGATCGCGAGGCCGGCGGCGGTGCCGGCGATCAGGCCGATGCGCAGCGGGCGATCGGCGTCGCCCTCGCGCGCGAGCATGCCGACGCCCAGGCCGGTCGCGAGACCGTCGGCGCCGCCGAGCGCGGTCAGGCCGACCGATTCGATCGGCGCGTCGCTCGCGCGGCGGATCGCGGCGCCGCCGAACACGCCCAGCGACAACCCGGCCAGCGTGCCGCCGGTGGTCTTGCGATCGAAGCCGGCAAAGGTCGGTTCATCCAGGCGCGGCGCGAGCGCGCCGACGACGCCGGCGAACCCGCCGCCGACCAGCGCCGCCACGCCGTCCTCCGGATGCATCGGCTCGGCGTGCTCGGCCGCCGCCGCGCCCGCGAGGCCGGCGAGCGAGCCGCCGAGCGCCGCCAGCGTCTCGTCGCGGCCCGCGGTCGGGTCGACCAGCATCACCGTTCCGGCGCCGAGCAGCCCGCCGAACAGCTTGCCCGACGTCGCCACGGTCGCGCCCCCGGCATCGAGCGTGAATCGCCGCGACAGCAGGAAGCCGGTCGCGCTCTCCGCCGAGGCGCCGAGCAGCGCGCCGCCGAACACCTGGCGCCCGGGCGTGTGCGCGACCAGCCCCGACGAATCGAGCGCGCCCGCGACCATCAAGCCGTCGGCGACGCCGTACGTGGCGCCGAGAGCGGCGAACGGGCGCGCGTTGCGCGGCGTCGACCTCGGACAGATGCAGGCGCGGCTCGGCGAGCGCAGTGGCGCCGATCATCGCGAGCGGCCCGATGACGGTGCCGATGCGCGCGGGCTGCAAGCTGTCGGTCGGCAACATCAGGCCCGCGCCGAGCCCACCGCTGATGCCGAGCGCGCCCGCGATGCTGGCGGTCGCGACCTGCGCCGACGATGCGTCGGTCGCATGCGCCGCCAGCGTCGCGCCGATCGCGCCCAGCGACAGTCCGACCAGCGCGCCGCCGCCCGCCTTGCGCCCGCCGTCCCAGCGATCGTCGAACATGGTGGGCGCCAGCGTGCCGATCAGCGTGCCGTAGCCGGCGCCGACGAAGCCGGCGCCGATCGCGGGCGGCGACAGCGTCAGCCGGCGCGACAGCGCCGCGCCGCCGATCATGCCCGACACCGAGCCGATCATCGCGCCCAGCGTGTCGTGGCGGCCGCCCTGATCGAAGATCAGCTCGGGGATGCCCAGGCCCAGCGCGGTGCCGAGCGCGCTGCTGGTGAAGGTGAACGCAATGTCGCCCGCGCGGGCTCGAAGTAGCGCGACAGCACCAGCCCCGACGCCATCCCCGCCGACGCGCCCATGAGCATGCCGCCGCCGATCTCCTGCGACGGCGTCTGCGAGATCCGCCCCGACGGATCGAGCGTCCCCGCGAGCATGAGGCCCCAGGCGCCGCCGAACGCGGCGCCGGACACTGCCATCGGTACCGCCGACGGGCCGAGGCCCTCGGCCAGGTGCAAGCGCCGCTCGGCGAGCATCGCGCCGCCCATCATCGCGAGCGGGCCGACGACGGTGCCGATCCGCTGCGGCTGCGTTCCGTCGCCGGTCCAGAGCAGGCCGGCGCCGTAGCCGATGCCCAGGCCGAAGACGCCGGCGGTCGCCGGCACCGCGACGTCGGCGCCGTCGGCGGACAGCGCGTGCGCCAGCGCGCCCGCGCCCAGCGCGCCCGCGCCCAGGCCCAGCCAGGTGCCGCCGACTGTCTTGCGGCCGCTGTTCCAGGCGTCGTCGCCCAGCGTCGGCGCGAGCGAGCCGATGAGCGCGCCGTAGCCCGCGCCGACCGCCGCCGCGCCGAAGTCGGGCGCGCGCAGGCGCGTCGCGCGATCGAGCAGCACGCCGCCCACGAAGCCGGCGCCCGCGCCCGCCAGCACGCCGGTCGCGTCGGGCGTCCCCGGCGAGTCGGTGGTGAGCCGCGCGATGCCGAGGCCGGTGGCGAGGCCGGCGCCGGTCGTCCCCAGCACCGTGAGCTGGTCGAGCGGATCGGGCGCGAACCAGCGCGACGCGATCAGGCCCGACAGGCCGCCCGCGATCGATCCCGCGAGCATCCGGCCCTCGAGGTGAGCGGTGTCGACGTCGGTCGTCGGCTGGCCGTGCTCGGCGGCGCTGGACGCCAGCCACCAGATGCCGCCGCCGTAGAGCGCCCCCGCCAGCGTCATCGGCAGCGCCGACGGACCCGGGCGCAGGTACGGCTGATAGGCGTACGCGGCGGCGCCCAACGTCAGGCCGCCGATGCCGGCGCCGAGCTTCCAGCGATTGCGATCGCCGTCGGTGAGCACCGGCATCGTGCCCGGCCCCGCGGTCGTGCCGGGCGTGATCGCCATCTGCAGGCCCAGGCCGAGGAGGTTGCCCGCCACCGTGCCCGCGCCCGAGAGCTCGAGCCGCGGCGCCGGCGCTTCCGTGAACGCGCCGACGACCGCGGCGCCGAGATAGCCGGCGCCCGCGCCGATGAGCAGGCCGCCCTGGCCCTCGTGGCTGTCGAAGAGCCCGGTGCTCTCGGCGCCCGACGCCAGCAGGCCGCCGGTCCAGGCGCCGCCGAGCGCGCCGAAGCTCATCAAGCGCAGGTCGTTGCCGGTCGGGTCCATCTGGTGCGCCGCGATCGCCGACGCGACCATCACGATCGGCGTGCCGATCGCCGTCGCCACCGTGGTCTGGGAGGGAACGTCGCGCAGTCGGTCGACGCCGAAGCCGGTGAGCCCGGCGCCGACGAGGAGGCTGTCGGCCAGCACCGTCTGCTCGACGGTCCAGTTCCAGCGGCGCGCGCTCCAGACGCCGAGGCCCATGCCCGCCGCCTCGCCGAGCACCAGCGAGCCGTATTCGAGCTTGGCGCTGCTCGAGCCGCTCGCGCTCCAGGCGTTGAGCCCGACCAGCGTTCCCCAGGCGGTGGCGTTGGCGTACCAGGCGGCCTGGCCCAGCGTCGGGCGCAGGCCGAAGCGCGACAACCCCCACGAGGTTCCGAATCCGATCACCGCGCCCGCGCTGCCGATCAAGAGCTGGCCCGAGAGATCGGAGATCCCCATCGAGCCGAGGTTGCGCATGAGCACCGCGCCGGCGGCCGTCGACGCGCCGATCGCCAGCGGCGTGCCGTCGACCGGGCCGCGGGGCGCGGCGGGCGCGGCAGGCGCGGCAGGCGCGGCCTCGACGGTCTCGGTGTCGGGCGCCGGCTGGGGAGCGTTGATCGCGACCTTCTTCGCGGTCTTCGTGGCTCGACGGCCCGGGCGCGTCGACGGCTGGGCTCACGGTCGGACCCTCGGCATCGCCGCTCGCCGCCACCGGCGTGGGCGTCGGCGTGGGCGATTCCTCCTGATCGGGCTTCGATGTCGCGTCGCGGCGCGGGCGGCGCCTGCTTGAAGGTGGAGGCTCCTTCCGGCTTGGGCTTCGCCTGGCCACCAGCCGTCGCGCGCTGGTGATCTCGTTCGCGACGTTGGCCACCTCGGACGGCGCCGTTCGCCGACAGATGTTCGAGCGCTCTCGTTGCTCGGCGCCGCTCCGAGCCCGTCGAGCGAGCGCAGCGCCTGTGCCTGGACCTGCGGCGCCGGATCGTGCTCGAGCGCGGCGCCGAGGGCTCCCGCGGCGCGCGTCACGTGGCAGGCGGCCAGCCGCTGGGCGGCGGCGGTGCGAGCGGACTCGGGAGCCGGCGGAAACAGGTTCAGCAGTGCGTCGTTCAGCGCCGCCGGCGAGCAGTCTGGCGTGTCGCCGCCTCTCGCCACATGCCCAGCACCAGCCGCGGCTGCCCGCGTTCGCCGGCGAGCCAGAGCCGCACGGTCGTGTCGCCGTCGAACCACGACGTCTCCAGCCGCGCGCGCTGCGAGACGATGTCGGCCATCTTTCGCTGATCGTCGATTGAGGGTGACGACCACCACGCCGGCAGCCGCGCCGGCACCGCCGGCGCGCCGAGGTAGCGGGACACCCACGACGACATCAGCCTGAAGGCGCGATGGTGCACCTCGAAGCTGGTCGTGCTGCCGACATTGGCGACAACGTAGATCCGCTCGGTGGCGCCGTCCTTGAGCCAGATGGTCTCGGACGCGGCGACCGGCGCAACCGCCAGCTGGGTCGGGCAGACGATGCTGAGCTCGCCGGTCGCGACGCACCTGACCCCGGCGTCGCGCCGCCGCTGCGTCGACGTCGCGGATTCCAGCGCCGAGAGGAACGCCGAAGATCTCGACGGCGCCGCTCACGGGCGCCGGGTCGGCGTGGGTGATATTGCGCGCGTCGAGAGCGACGAGGCCGATCAGGCTGACCAGGCCGGCCAGGAACGGTCGCGATGTTCGCCGTTGCGTGAGCATCGGCGCGGGCATCAGCAACGGCCGTGCCGCGGTTCGCGGCGCCGGTAAATGGGCGGCCAATGGGCATGTGGGGGCTAGGGTCTTTGGAACCGTCTGTATTTCAACAGGCGTTGGTACCGGTCTGTCAAATCTCCGACCAATTCAAGTGATCCGTCAGCTAGGGGATCCGCCCGCAGCCCGCTTCTCGCAGCCGGAACCAATCCTCGCGCGCGAGCTCGATCGACGCTGCCGCGAGGCTGGATTCGATACGGTCGATCTTGTTGGTGCCGAGGACGACCATCGGCTGCGAGGGCAGCGCGAGGATCCAGGCGATCGCCAGCGCGTCGGGCGTGGCGTTGCCGTAGCGCGGGGCGAGCTCGGCACAGGCGGCGCGGACGCGCGCGCCGGTCTCGTCGCCGTCGCGGAACAGGCGCCCTCCGCCCAGCGGTGACCAGGCCATCGGCTTGACGCCGCGGCGTTCGCAATGGCTGAGCGTACCGTCGGTGAGCGGCGCGGTGTGAAACAGCGACAGCTCGATCTGATTGGTGACCAGCGGCTGGCGCAAACAGCTTTGCAGCGCATCGAATTGCGCGATGTCGTAGTTGGAAACGCCGACGCTGCGCACCTTGCCCGAGTCGAGCAAGCGCTGGAACCCCGCGGCGGTCTCCGCGGCCGGCGTGAGCCAATCGGGGCGGTGGATCAGCAGCACGTCGAGGTAGTCGGTGCCGAGCAACCGCAGCGACTTCTCGGCGCTCTTCACGATCCGATCGGCGGTGGCGTTGTAGTACGCGACCTTGCGCTCGGGATGGCGCGGCACCGGCACGTAGATGCCGCACTTGGTGACGATCTCGAGCCTGGAGCGCAACCCCTTGTCGAGGCGCAGCGCCGCGCCCAGTCGTTCCTCCACTTCGTAGGCACCGTAGACCTCGGCGGTGTCGACGGTGGTGATCCCGCGTTCCGCGCACAGCTGAAGGCGCCGCACCAGCCGCTCGGGCGCCGCGCCCTCCGCGTCGGCGAGGAGCCGCCAGGTTCCGTAGACCAGGCGAGAAAGTGCGACCCCTTCGGGGCCCAGCGTGACTCTTATGGGATGAGACACGTGTCGACTCTAAGAGATTTCGCGATCCCGGACTATGGCGCGGCTGTTGTTCCCCGCGGGGTGCGCGCTTGCCCGCCCCCCACGGGAGTGATACTGGAGGCCTGGCACGTTTTTGGGGCGCCGCGCGATCGGGAGGCACTGCCATCGTGACATTCACCAAGGGGCTGGTCTATGTCGCTGTGCTCGCGATAGCGGCCCGCGCGCAGGCTCAGGAGTCGGAGGAGATCCGGCAGGTCTCACGCCCGACGGAGGTCGTTGCCGGCGAGGGCGCGTTCTTGCCGCAGACGCTGTCGGCACGCGTCGGCTCGACGCAGGCGTTCGCGCTCGGCTCGGGTGGGTACGATTCGTCGCGCGGCGGGCCGCTGATTGATTCAGCGGTCGAGGTGTCGGTCTGGGGACCGCTGGCGCTGCGGGTGCAGGCCACTTACAGCAACGACACCAAGAAGATGCGGCCGAGCGTCGGCGGGCGCGCGCAGTTGCTTCGCCAGGAGCGCCACGGCCTCGACGGCTCCGTCACCGTCTTCTACAAGAGCGAGGGTTTCACCGAAGCCGAGGGCGAGATCGAGACCTTCGCGTCGGTGGGTCGGCGCTTCGAGCATTTCTCGCTGCTGGGAAACCTGGTCTACGGACAGGATCCCGAGGGAAACGAACGCGACGGTGAAGTGCGTGCGGCGATCTGGCACCAGGGGCGATTCGTGGCGCTGGGGCTGGACACGCGCGCCCGCTTCGCGCTCGGCACGCAGCGCGGGCGCGCCGCCACGACCGAGCCGTCGTTCGACTTCCTGGCTGGTCCGGTTGCGACGGTCGTCACCGGTCCGGTCGCGCTGTTCGCGCAATCCGGGCCGAGCGTGTTTCGCCTGTCGGGTGGCCCCACGCGCGCCGGCGCCGCCGCGCTCGCGGGCGTCGGCGCGGCGTTCTAAACCGTTCTGGGTCGTCCGCGCCGCTGCGCACGGCGGCTGTCGATTCGCAGCGCGCAAGGGAAGCGCTGATCTCCGGTCCCCTCTCCCGTCTGCGACGTCTGCGGGGGAGGGTTAGAGAGAGGGCAAACCTTGCGAGCGGCAACCGCTCATTCGATGATCGGAGCTTGGTTGGGAACCGGCGAAGACGACGGCGACGGCTGGAAGGGCGCGGGGCTCGTCGGATCGGGCGCCGCCTGCGGCTCCCGAGCCGGGGTGCCCTCGAGCGACTGCGAGCGCGGCGGCGCCTCGCTGGGCAAATCCTCGATGACCGGCTCGGCGGGAACCAAGGTGTGCTTCTCGGGGGACCAGACGTAGCCGTGTAGCGGCGGGTGCTTGCGCATCTGGACGGGCTCGTCGTCGGTGTCGCTTTTCCCCGGTTCATGCGCCACCGGCGCGTGCTTCGTCGCCGGGGCGGGCTTCGGATTCGGCAGGGGCTCGATCACCGGCTCGGGCTTCGTGACCGGCGGCGGCTCGACGACCGGCGCGGGCTTGGTGACCGGCGCGGGCGGTGCGACGGGAGCCGACTGGGTCGTGGGCGCTGATTGTGCCGCTGGCGCTGATTGTGCCACTGGCGCCGACTGCGTGGCCGGATCGGGCGCCACCGTCATCGATTGCGCCACGGGCGCCGCAGGCGCGGGTGGCGGCGATTGCACCATCGCGCGGGACGCGGCCGCCACCGACGATCCGGGCCTGGACAGAAAGTGAAACGATCGCCAGGTCACGAAGCCGATCGCCGCCACCACCAGCGTCGACACCGCGATCGCGAACCAAGATCCGCGCCGTCGCGGGATCTTGTCGAACGAATCGAATTCCAGTGCGGGCGGCGCCAGGATCGGATCGTCGATGGCCAGGTTTTCGTACCCGGTCGCCTCCTGTTCCTCGCCGCGCGCGAAGAAATTCTGGGTCACCGAGCCCGGCTTAGTCAGCGTGACGGCTCTCCCGCGCACGGTGGCGGTCTTTCGGTTCAGCGGCCGCAGAACGTCCGTATTCGTCGACATGGGGATTCCTCCTGAGCGGGCTTCGATGAAGCGAAGGGCGTGCCAGGACGTCGATCCCGCGGCCCGCCGCGCACAGAGGGGGCCAACCTTACGGAAGCGGATCCCCGAGACCGCATCATGGGTCGACCCGGTAACGCCGCACCATCCCAGATGTGGTCGTCGAGGGAAGATCCACCGCCTTACCCGTTGTCTGGCTTTTGGAGGGGATAAGGATGGTTCAAACGGCAGATCCGGTGACGACCATCAACGCTCTGCTCGATCGCGCTGCAGCCGGCCAGCTCACGCCGGACGAGATGACCCAGCTGCAGAGATTCGCGCTGGACCCGCGCTGGATGAGCATCGTCATGGAGGGCGTGAACCTGCGCGGCCTTGACCAGGTGGGCAGCCAGCCGCTGGCGCCGATCAGTGACTACTACGTCGAGAAGCCAGGGCTCTTCGAGCTGCGCTGGCCGCTGGCCGGGCACTTGTCGCTGCCGATTTCCTTCACGACGCTCGCTCGAAAGACGCAGTTCTTCCTGCTGTTCGGCGAATGGAGCCGTCGCGAGATGGAGGGGGTGGAGTACCTGAATCGCAGTGACCTGAGCGGAGCGACCACGATCTTCGACGAGTGTCTGGCGCGCGCGGATCAGCTGGAGGTCCCCGAGCTGCGCGCGCGCAGCTACGAGGGGTTGATGCGTGTGGCCCAGCGCGCCGGTCAGACCGCTACGGCGCGGGAGCTCTCGCGCGCCGCGATGGCGGCTCGCGCGCAGAAGCGCTGAGCCGCTCGCTGCGATGGAGCCCACGGCGGCTTTTCACCAGCGCCAGGAGGCGGCGGTTCTCGCCGAGGGCCTAGTTTCCAGTCCCCGCGATCCGGAACGCCCAGCGCTGGTGCCGGAAGCTCGAGAGCGGGCTGTCGAGCGGACCGAACGCGGCGATGCGCTCGCCGGCGACGCCCGCGACGTCGAGCAGGTGGCGTTGCTCGTCGCGCTCGTACTCCGACTGATTGATGATCACCAGCGCGCCGCGCGGCGAGAGCAGCGACAGCACGTGCGCGAGCAACGACGCCGGCTCGAAGAACCGTTGCGGCAGCCCCCATGCCGCGAGCGGCTCCTCGAACACGAAGGGCAGCGTCCAGGTGATGATGTCGAAGCGCTCGTTCTCCGCGCGCAGGTCGCGCACGGAGCCGGCGATGTAACGGCAGCCGGCGTGGGCGCGCGCGATTTGCTCGCCGCGCGAGCGCCGCGTGACCAGGTTCCAGTAGCGGCGGTGGCTGTCGATCTCGACCAGCGTCCAGGGGCAGGGCGCGAGCGCGTGCAGCGCCGGCAGATGGGTCGCGTTCTTGCTTCCCACGTCCAGCGCCGCGCGCACGCCGCCCGCGCCAGTCAGCTCGCGCGGCACGATCGCCGACAGCGTGTCGAGCACGTAGAGCGCCTCCTGGACCTCGATCGGCGCCAGCCAGCGCGACCAGCCTGCCGATCGCGGCGTGCTCGCGGCCGAGCGCCTCGCGCGCGCGCCCGCGCCGCTGCGCTCGACACGCGCAGATCGCGCGCGACCGGCCGCAACCGTTGCGGCCACGGCGCCGGCGCCCAACGCACTCGCGAGCGCGCCCGATAGGCCAGGTCCCGCCACCACGCCTCGATCGGCACGCGTTCATCATTGCACGACCCCGTCGCGATCGGCATCCCGCGATGGCGATCACGCCCCCTGCGTAAAAAGTGATCGCCGCTGCGTAAAAAGGACCCACGTCACTTTGTGGTCACCACAACGTCATCGAGACGTTTCGTTTGCGACTTTTCACGCATGACACGTTGCCGGCCATGCGAAAGAACACCCCGCTGACCGCTTCGTTGTCCACGTCTCTGATCTTGGGTTCGCTTCTGATCCCCGCGGCGCTGTCCGCCAAGGGTCGCGGCGATCGCGCCGACATCGACCACGTCCTGCTCATCAGCGTCGACGGGCTGCACGCCCTCGACGTCTCCCGCTACGTCAAGGGTCACCCGCACTCCGCGCTCGCCGAGCTGGCCGCGCACGGCACCACCTACACCAACGCGCGCACGCCCGCCAACAGCGACTCGTTCCCCGGCTTGCTGGCGCTGGTGACCGGCGGCTCGCCGATCAGCCACGGCGTGTTCTACGACGTCAGCTACGACCGCACGCTGTTCGACCCGACCAACGTCACCTGTTCCGGCCAGGCCGGCAACATGACCGTCTTCGACGAGACCATCGACGTCTACGACGCCAGCAACGTCTCGCAGAACGTGATTGACCCGACCAAGCTGCCGCGCCGCCTGGATGCGCACGGCCGTTGCGTGCCGGTGTTCCCGCACGACTTCATCAAGTCGAACACGATCTTCGAGGTGGTGCGCGCCGCCGGCGGCCAGACCGCGTGGGCCGACAAGCACCCGGCCTACGATCTGGTCAACGGTCCGTCGGGGCGCGGCGTCGCCGATCTGTACACGCCCGAGATCACCAACAACAACGGCTTCGACGCCACCGCCAGCGTGGTGTGCACCGCCGAGAACGACCAGAAGAAGGTCGCCGCGATCCTCAACGAGATCCAGGGCCGCAACCACGACGGCACGCGCGCGCCCGGCGTTCCGTCGGTGTTCGGCATGAACTTCCAGGCGGTCAGCGTCGGCCAGAAGCTGACCAAGGACAACTTCGACGGCAGCTGCGCCGACGACACCGACCCGACGATCAACGGCCAGCCCGGTGGCTATGTCGACGGCGCCGGCACGCCGAGCGCGGTGCTCGCCTACGGGCTCGACAAGACCGATCAGGCGTTGCGCAGCATGATCGACGGCCTCAAGCGCCAGGGCATCTACGACTCGACGCTGTTCATCGTCACCGCCAAGCACGGGCAGTCGCCGATCAACATCGCCAAGCTCAACAAGCCGGGCCACTTCGGCGACCTGGTCGCGGCGCTGCCGGGCGCGTCGGCCGACCCCGCCGCGCAGGCGATCGTCAGCGCCGCGAACTGCGCGACCGGCGCATGCGGCTTCGTGATGGACGACGACGTCGCGCTGATCTGGCTGCAGGACCAGAGCCAGACCGCCGCCGTCGCGGCGTACCTGAACGCCAACACCGGCCCGCTGTTCATCGACGAGGTCATGGCCGGCGACGAGCTGCGCCTGAAGTTCAACGACCCGGCGTTCGACAACCGCACGCCCGACATCATCGTGCAGCCGATCTACGGCACGATCTACACCACGTCGGGCAAGAAGGTCGCCGAGCACGGCGGCTTCAGCTTCGGCGACACCAACGTCGGCCTCGTTGTCTCGAACCCGCGCCTGCGCGCCCGCGTGCTGAAGACCCCGGTCGCGACGTCGCAGGTCGCGCCGACGATCCTGCGCGCGCTGGGCCTCGACCCCGACGCGCTCGACGCCGTCCGCAAGGAAGAGACGTCGTCGCTGCCCGGCCTCGGCGACTGACCCAAGCCGCCACCGGTCGAGTCGGGGCGGCTCCGATTGCGACCTGATACGCTAGGTGGGGACCAATGGTGACGTCTCGGGGACGCATGCGCCGCACCGCCGCCGGTGCGGTGCTGGTGGCAGGCGCGGCGCTGATCGCATTTGCCTTCGCCTGTCTTCGGCCAGCGCGCGCCGCCGGCCCGTGCGCCGCGCCCGACGCCCGCATCGTCGTCGACACCGCCGCTCACCGCCTTTTGCTGTGCGATCGCGACCAGCATACCGCCGCGACCTTCGGCGTCCGCATCGGCAGCGGCGGCGTCGGCAAGACCAAGGAAGGCGACGACAAGACGCCGCTCGGCGTCTACCCGCTCGCCGCGCCGCGCAAGTCGCAGCGCTACGGAACGTTCATCCCGATCGGCTACCCGACGCCCGAGCAGCAGACGCGCGGCTTCACCGGCGGCAGCATCGGCGTCCACGGCCCCGATCGCTTGGTGCGGTGGATGGGCAGCCTGGTGAACACGTTCGATTCGACCAGCGGGTGCGTGGGCCTCGCCACCGACGACGAGATGGCGAAGATCGCCGCGTGGGTGAAGACGGCGGGTGCGCGGACGATCGAGCTGCGGTAGCGCGTCTCCCGCGCTGGCTTCACCTTCCGTGATAGGTTTCACAGCCATGCCCCCATTCACCAGGATGCAGGTCCGCGCGCTCGCGATGGTGGTGGCCCTCGGCGGCCTTGGCTGTGTCTCGGGCGCGGGAAGCTCGAACGACGGTGCCGGCGGAGCGTCGACGGCAACGGGCGGCAGCGGCAGCGGCAGCGCGGGCGCGAGCGGCGCGTCGGGCGGCGGCGGAATGACTGGCGGCGCCGGCTCCGGCGCGGGCGGTGTTCAGGGCACCGGCGGTCGAACCACGGGTAGCGGCGGCGCGACGACGCCTGGTACTGGAGGCAGCGGCAGCGGCGGGGCGAATGCCGGCACCGGCGGTCGTGGCGCGGGCGGCAGCAGCAGCGGCGGTGCAACCGGCGCGGGCGGCGGCAACGCCGGGGGCGCGAGCGGCGGCGTCGTCGGAGGGCCGATCGGATTCGCAACGTTGAACGGTGGTACCACCGGCGGTGGCGCCGGGCAGACGGTGACCGCGTCGACCTACGCGCAGTTGAAGATGTACGCCGAGAGCGCCACGCCCTACGTGATCCTGGTGCAGGGCACGATCTCCAACGGCGCCAACGGCGGCCAGATCAACGTCAAATCCGACAAATCGATCGTTGGCGTGGGCACCACCGCCTTGTTGTCCGGCGTCGGCCTCAACATCAGCAGCGCCAACAACATCATCGTTCAGAACATGCGCATCACCATGACCGGCGTGACCACGCGGGTCGACACGGCCGGCGTTTATTCATCGACGGGTGACGAAGGCCTGCCGCAGATCCTGGTCAACG
Source organism: uncultured Pseudomonadota bacterium (assembly GCA_963711305.1). Lineage (GTDB taxonomy): Bacteria > Myxococcota_A > Polyangia > Fen-1088 > Fen-1088 > DASRQZ01. Next base: position 1,602,981 of record CAVQDT010000003.1, on the reverse strand, counting down.
GCGGCGATGCGATCAGCATTCAGGGCACCAGCAAGAACATCTGGATCGACCACTGCGAGCTCTTCTCCGAGGATCCCGCCGTGCAGACCAACATCGATCTCTACGACGGCCTGATCGACACCAAGGCGCAGACCGGCTTCATCACCATCTCGTGGAATTACTTCCACGACCACCACAAGGTCGGTCTGGTCGGCGCGTCCGACACCGACCTCTTCGCCGATCGCAAAATCACCTACCACCACAACTATTACCGCAACACCAAGCTGCGCATGCCGATGTACCGCGGCGCCACCGGCCACTTCTTCAACAACTACCTCGTCGGCGCCACCGACGCCTCCGAGATCCGCGCCGGCACCTGCCTGCGCATGGAGAAGAACTACTACGAGGCGCTGCACTTCTCGATCTACACCCCGTCCGATTCGCCCGGCATGACCGAGCGAATCGACAACATCGAGGTGAGCCGCACCGCCCGCGCCTACCCCGCCAACTGCGTCGCCGACATCCCCTACGTCTACTCGAACGTGCTGACGTCGACGACGGCCGACGTGAAGACGGTCGTGCCGGCAGGGGCGGGCGTGGGGAAGTTGTAGGAGCGAGAGGCGAGGGTACCGGCGCGGACCCTATCGCGCCCAGACTCGCCCCAAATCCAGTTCAACCGCTTCGAACGGCTCCGCCGAAATTCGCACGGTACCGGCGACACTCGTGACGAGCCGCCAGGTTTCGTCGTCCAGGCGAAACACCTCCAGCGTCTCTGGTTGCGGGTCGAGCAACCACAGATGCGAAACGCCGGCGCGCGCGTAGTGGAACATCTTGCGCGTGCGGTCCATGGCGATGGTGGACGGGGACAGAACCTCGCACACCCAGTCTGGCGCAGTTTCGACGAAGGGTGCGTCGGGCAACGTGGGCATGCTCTCCTGACGCCAGCCGGCAATGTCCGGGACCAAAACCTGTCCAACAACATGTAGCTCCGGCTCGAACAGGATCACCCATCCGCCGGGGGTTCCCCCGCCGCGCCGATCAAACGCTCCGGAGACGGTGCTTTGAAGAATCGAGGACGCGGCGGCGTGTCGAATGCTTGGTCGCGGGCTGGTCACGACGTCGCCGTCGATGAGCTCGGCGACCAGGCCATCGGGAACTTTCAGCAGCTCCTCGTAGGTTGGCGGTCGTTTGGGGCCGGATCCGGACATCAATGGAAGTCTAGCATCGGCCTGCCGTGGACTCATCGAGCTCACCTCCACCGATGGTCTTCGGCCGTCGAACGGAAACGTTGCCCCTCGGGCCTCAGCTCTCGGCCGTCATGACCGTTCCCTAGCGACGAACAGCAGGCGGTCTCAACACCATCACGCGCACCGCGCCCTGCTCGCGCAGCGGCGCGAACTTCAGACCGGCGGCGTCGCCGGAGTCGGCGACGAGATCGTCCGGGCCGAGGACGCCGTCGGGGACGCCGCCTGGGCCGCGGTCCTCGACGACGGCGACGATGTGATCCCAGGGCCGAGGTAACTCGGTGGCGCCGACGTAGTCGAGGGCGAGGAAGTCGCCGGGGCGCACGTCGTGACCGAAACGAAGCGGCGGTGTGGCGGCGGCGCAGGGGCCGGCGCCGGCGCAGGCAGCGATCTCGGCGGGCGCCGAGACGTGCGGCAAGTGATCGATCAGATACATCACGCTCGAGTAGTCGAAGTCGTGTGCGCCGGTGCTGCGCAGAGCGGCCACCAGCACGTCGGCGCAATCCGCGCCGACACGTCGCTCGGCCTGGCTCTTGGATCCTTTTCCCGCCGATCCGAAGACGTACGGGACATTGAAGAAGGACGTCAGCCAACCCACGAAGCCGTCGTCGCGCCGGAAGCTGTAACGAAACACGGCGTCGGCGATCGCGCCGCCGGGTGCGTCGGCCGCGCCGGGAGTGGCGGCGGTCTGAGCTCCGAGCGCCACCGCCGCCGCGAGGCGCATGGTTCCGAACGGCAGCAGCGCGGCCTCGCGCTTGCGCGCGGCTGGCTCGGTCGGCGCGGCGTCGGCGACGTTCAGCGTCCAGCCGCCGGCGCCGGCGATCGGCGAGTCGAAGTACTCGATGCGGTCGAAGCCGATCCAGGTGCCGTGTTTTGGCCCAAAGACGACCGCGTTGGCGTAGAGCGTGACGTTGGCGTTGGGCGCGGGTGTGCTCTCGTGCTGCATGCGCGGCTCGACGCGGCGCCAGCGGACGGCCGCCTCCGGGCAACCGGCGCCCAGCCAGGACACGCGGCTCGGTGCTCCCGATTCGCCGAACACCACCGCGCGCCCGTCGAGCCTCCCGGGCACGGCAACGAACACGTCGAGGGTCTCGCCTCGGCGCGCATCGATGACGCGCGCGAGCTTTTCGTGGCCTGCCGCGACGCGACCCTCGAGCCATGCGTGCGGCCCGATCTCGCAGCGCGGGGCGGCGCCGGCCTCGCGCGTGAATCCGAGCAGCAGCAACCAGCACAACGTCCCCCCGCGGAGCCAGCGCGCCATTCGGAAATTATGGCACGGCGCGAGGGTGCTTCGCCGTTGAGGACCTTCACTTCACCAGCGGCTCCGCCAGGAAGGTTCCGTGCTCGGCCATCAGGCGCACCAGCGTCTCGCGGTCGGGCGGCGCGCCATGGCTTCGAATCAACGCCGCCAGTCGCTCGAAGTAGAGCTCATAACCGGAAGGCGTGAGCGCGACCAGGTATCGCGCATCGGCGTCACCCGCGTTCGAGAAGCCGTGGGCCAGGCCGCGCGATGCGAAGATCGTCTCGCCTTCACTGGCGTCCTGATAGCGCTCGCCGACGCGGAAGCGCAGGCGTCCCGACAGGACGAAGAACGCCTCGTCGTGTCCGACGTGGATGTGTTCGGCGGGCCCGCCGTGCCCGCGCGCCATGGTGGCTTCGATCAGCGTCAACTGGCCTGCGGTGTCTGACGCCGAGACCTTGACGCGCATGCTCCACCCGGGGAGCTCGATGAGGCTGCCTTCGCTGCGGCCCACGTGATTGCCTCGCCCGGCCCCTGCCATTCCGCGAAATTGTTCGAAGGACATGTTGTAGACGTTTACCACCGACCGTTCTACGTTGCTCTTCAGCGCTCGTCCTCGGAGAAATACAGGAGTTTCGATGTTGAAGACCGGTGTCGTCTCGTTCTCGCTGCTCGCTCTCGCGTCGTTTGCCTCGCGACCCCTCGCCGCGGCCGACACGCCCTCGCCGAAGCCCGCCGTGGCTCCCGGCTCGTCGGCGGCGAAGGCCGGCGCGGGTGTGGGACCCGCCGCAGCGAAACCCGGCGCAGGGCCGGGAGCAGCGAAACCCGGCGCGGCGCCCGCGGCGGCGAAGGCGCCCGCGGCGCCAGCGATTCCGACGATGCCGACGCCCTCGAAGGAGCTCGAGCTGTTCATGAAGGGCTTCGAGGGCAGTTGGAAGTGCGAGACCGAGTTCGCCGCCGGATCGACCGGCCCGGGCTCACCCGAGGCCAAGGGCAAGGCGACGCTCAAGATCCGCAAGGAGTTCGGCGGATTCTCCTGGCACGGCGAGTACAGCCTCGCGAAGAACGAGATCCTCCCCGCGATGAGCGGCGTGTTCCAGGTCTCATACGACCCGAGCGGCAAGCAGGCGACGTTCGTGAGCTACGACAGCATGGGCGCCGCGATGATGGGCGCCGGCCCGCTCTTCGGCGATTCGGTCACCTTCGCCGAGCAGGGCTACATGCTGGGGATCAAGGTCAAGGTGCACGAGACCATCACCCGGAAGAGCGCCAAGGAGATCTCGCACAAGGTGGAGATCGACTCGGGCAAGACCTTCCAGCTCATGGCGGAAGACACCTGCAAGAAGTAGTCGTCGTTATTAGCTGCGATCGCTGTCGAGCGTGGTGCCGGCCTCGATCCGGAGCGGCTCCCGCTCGCGCTGGCGCGGGCGCGCGGCGCTGGAACAGGAATGCATCATCGCGCCGCCCAGCGCCGGCCACACCTTGTGGCCGACGGTACCGACGATCTGGGGCGTGAGGCCCTGGAGCTTGGTGCTCGCGATACGCTTGCCGCTCATGCCGCTGCGCAGGTGAATGATCGCGGTCTGGTGCGGGCCCTCGCCGGTGATCTCACCCTCGACGAAGGCGCCCAGGTTCAGCGTATAGGACATCTCGCGGAACTGCGCGGCGCTGTCGACGGGCCGCAGGCTCGCCGTGACGTTGAGGCCCTTCGCCCGCAGCATCTTCACGACCGCCGCGCGGACCGGCTCGTAGACATCGTCGCCCTTGAAGGCGAACACGGCGACTTTGCCCTTGGCGTGCGTGCCGGGCTTCTCGGGCACGTCGTCCATCCACGACTGATCCGGGAGCACGGGCTTCGCGACCGGTGCCGGCTTCAGAAACGGCACGACCCACGCGGCCTGCGCTGGGCGCGACGTCGCGGCCAACGCCGTCCACAAGATCGCTCCCGCCAGCATGGTAGCGCCCCATCTGAGAGGGCCCGGTGCCGGGCGCGAGTCAGGCTTTTTAAGGCTGCTTAAGCGCGACATCGGCAAATTCTTACCCGAAGTCGGCCCCCAGACCCACCTGATTAGTCGATCCCGCGGTCTTTTCCCCGGCACAGGGACGCAGTGTTCCGGCGCACTGTCGACGGCTCACCGGTCGCGAAAGGCCCGGAAATCAATCACGCAATCGGCGCGGGCAACGCACCGCCCGGTGAATTCGTGTCGCTGGTTCCCGCTAAACGGCGGGTTTCCCATTCGCGGAACGCATCCAGCTCCCAGCGCACCTGGCGGAACACCCATCCCAGCACCAGCGCATCGTCCAGAAACCCCAGCACCGGGATCGCGTCGATGATGGCATCAATCGGGCTCACCAGGTACAGCAGGCCGGCGACCAGCAGAACGATCGACCCACGCGTGACGCCGCGATAGTCGCGCCGGCTCCACGCGCGCGCGAGCCGCAACGCGGTCTGTAGATCATCCCAGATCCGTCGCAGTGGCCCGCGCGCGGTCTGCGCCCGATCGCTGGCACGATCGGCCGCGCGCAGCACGGCCAGCGGGTTTTCCACCAATCGCTCGGCCTTTCTCTTCTCGCGTCGAAACCAGGGCATCCACAGCTTCTTCATCCGGTGATCATAGCGCGCCGATCCGCGCTCGTCGGCCGTGACGCGGCGGCTCGACCGTTCGCGATGGTCGCGCTTTGCGGCGTCAGCGGATGCGGACCACGGTTCCGTCGATGCGCGCCTCGCTGCCAAGAGCACGGCTGAGATCGGCGATCAGCTTCGCCAGCTCGGTGTCGTCGGCGGGACGGGGCGCGGCGCCTGCGAGGCCGGCGACGATCGGCAGCGCAACGACGTCGTCGACGCCGCCGTCGGCGGCGAGCGTGAATCGCAGGACCAGCGCGTCCTTCTCGTCGGTGCAGCCGCAGGCGAACGCCAGGTTTCCCAGCGAGTAGGCGATCACGCCGCGGCCGCGCCGCTCGACGCCACGCACGACGTGCGGGCCGTGCCCCAGCACCGCCGAGGCACCAGCGTCGATCAGACGTTCGGCCAGGCGGCGCTCGGCGGGCGAGGGCAGCTGCACGCCCTCGCGGCCGAAGTGCAGCGACACCAGCACCGCGGCGCCGCCATGCCGGGCGGAGGCCACCGCCGTGGCCAGTGCGTCCTCGTCGGCGGGCGCCAGGCCCGCGCCGAGATCGCGCGCGATGAACCGGACGTTGAAGTCGGGCGGCGCGAGCGCGGCGTCGTGCCCCGCGAACGCGGCGGCGATGCCGGCCGACAGGAGCGCGCGCTCGGTGTCGCTGCGGCCCGCCTCGCCCTGGTCCAGCGCGTGGTTGTTGGCCAGCGAGACGACGTCGAGCTTCCGGCGCAGAAGCGCAGCGATTGACGGCGGCGCCGCGAACCGGATCGGCCCGCCGCCCGACGTCGGGCGGCCGCCGGCGTCGAGCCCGGCTGCCTTGCCGCGTGCGGTGAGCGGCCCTTCGAGGTTGCCGAAGCGCACGTCGCCGTCGAGCAGCCCGGCGACGCCGTCGAGCTGCGCGGCGGTGGTGCTGTCACCGAGCTGGAGATCGCCTCCCGCGGCGACCGCGATCCGGCCCGGCGGGTAGCAGCTCGGGTCGAGCAGCTCGGGCCGGTACTCGAAGTGCATGGTGTCGTAATGAAACCAGCGGCCGCCCCAGATGAAGCCCTCGGCCTCGAACGCGTCGACGATCGCCTGCGGGATCTGGTTGCGCCAGCGCAGCGGCGACGGCGGCTTCTGCCAGCGCCAGTACGCCGACACGCTGGTGTCGAGATCGATCGAGACGCCGTAGGAGTGCGCGCTCTGGCGATTGGTGCCGGCGATCTTGCGCCAGACGAACGTGCCGGCGAAGCGGCGCAGGTACGCACCCAGCGCCGGGTCGGTGTCGCGCAGCCGCTGCAGGCGCGCGGCCACGGCGCGGAACGCGTCGGCGCGACGGCGGTTGACGGACAGCGCGCGGCCCAGGAACTCGACCGGCACCACGTCGACCGCCGCGCGCGTCCGGCCGTAGGTGGCGGCGAACATCTCCTCCACGCGGATGCGGCCGGGATCGTCATCGGGGACGGTGACCGGGCGGATCGCGCCCGCGCGGTAACGGATCGAGAACATGTCCTCGAGGTCGGGGGTCTCGAGCCTTTCGTCGAAGGTCTTGGCGCGCCCATCGTCGTAGGGCACCCGCGTTCCGTCGGGCAGGCGGCCGTACCAGGCGCCGTCCTGCTGCACCGGCGTGATTGCGTAGTGGCGGGCGAGGCAGGCGAGGGGCGCAGGCGGCGCGGGCGCGGCCGGCGTTGCCGCGATCGACGCTGCCATGATCAGGGTCGGGATCAACGAGCCTGCATCATTGCACCTCGCGCGCGCGAACCGGATACAATCGACGGCCATGATGGGGATGCGGTGGTTTCTTGCAGCGGCGGTCGGGGTGGTGGCGGCGCCTCTCGCGCCGGTTCTCGCGGCGCCGTATGTGCCGCCCGCGGCAGCGGACGTGCCCGGCTACTCCGCCGAGGCGTTGCCGTGCCACGTGAGCATCGAGACTCTCGACCACAACCTCCGTTCGATCGACGTGACCTGCAAGACCAAGTTGCTCGACGACAAAACGCTGCGCGAGCTGGCGATCATGCGCAACACGATCTACGCCCGTTACGGTTGGGACGGTTTCCGCAAGCAATGGTTGCACGACTATTTTCACGGCCAGAAGTGGTTCAAGCCCAATCCGGACTTCAGCTACAAGCTCATCAGCAAGGCCGACCGCGAGAACGCGCACGTCATTGGATCGATGGAGGCGTCATTCAATGAGACGACCCTTCGTCTCAAGCAGGCCGAGATCTACGCACGCCACGGCAAGGTTTGGCACGACGTCAATGAATGGACCTGGAAGAACGGCAAGAAGACATCTTCCTGCGACATGCCCGACGGCTACGACGGCAGCGATGCCTGGACCGAGATGGAAGAGATCACGTCCTGGGACTGCCACTTCAAGCCGGTGACCTGGTACCGCGCCAATCCCAAGTTCTCTGAGAGCGATCTCACGCCGAACGAACGGATCGAGGTCGGGCTCATCAGCCGCGCGCTCGGGGGATTCTCGACCGACGACGACAGCCGAGGCCGCGCGGAGCAGAGCCTGGATCACCTGCTGGCGCTCGATGATTTGCGCAAGCTGTCGCTGCGCGACCTGCGCTTGCTGCGCAATTCGATCTACGCGCGCCGCGGCCGGCCCTTCAAATCGCCGATCGTCCGCGAGCATTTCCGCGGCATGAAGTGGTACCGGGAGAACACCGCCTACAACGACAAGTTGCTGTCGCAGACCGACGTTCGCAACGTGCGTTTGATCCGGTCCGTCGAAGACGAGCTGGGCGGCGCGCTCCGCGACGAGGACTGGCTGATTGAACCGGCCATCGACGGTGCCTGATGACCTCGGGTTAGCCGCCCCGTGAGGGTGGCCAGAGACTATCTGTCGGTGACGGCGAACTTCTGCCCGTGAGGTGATGGTTTCATCTCCCTCTCCCAGTCCGCTGGGAGAGGGGCGGAGCGATGCGCCGGCGGACGTCGGCCGCTTCGACGCCCAGGCTGGCTTGCGACTCGACCACGACCAGCAGCGGATCCTCCGCTCCGCTCGCCGTACGAATGGCGCTCGCCTCGAGTATCACCGCCCCGATCAGGCCGGCGGCCCACATCCCGCGTTTGTCCATGTCGGGATGTCGCCCCAACTGGCGCTTTTGTTCAATCGAATCGAATGAATCGACCGGCTCAGGAGGCGCCCAAGCCCACCCAGCAAAGGTCGACGACGTCGGCGGCCTAGGCCAACACCTCGCGCAGGCGGCGCCAGTTGTGGCGCCAGGCCAGCGGCTCGAAGACGAAGCGCTTGCCGTCGACGACGGCGGCCGTGCCCATTCGATTCAGCGTGTGCAGGCCGGCGGGGTAGGGGCCGTCTGCGGCGGGCGCGATGCGGGCGACGGTCGTCTCCTCGAACTCCGTCGGTGACAGCCGGTCGACGCGGTTGATCACCACCGCGGCGCCGTACGTCGCCGCGCAGTCCATGCTCGGGCGATGCAGCCAGCCGCCCGCGACGAACGGTGCGCCCGCCGGCCGCGCCGAAGTGATGTCGCACTTGAGCGGGTTGAGCGCGTGCGGCTGCCAGACGCCGTCGAGCGCCTCGGCGTGATAGCCGTAGAGCTTGAGGTTGCCGTACGCGCCGTCGTCCTGCAGCGTGAAGAGCAGCCAGTAGCGGCCGTCGTGTCGGAACAGTGTCGGGTCGACCACCGGCAGCCCGTCGACGAGGCGGCGCACGAATCGCCACGCGCCGCCGTCGCGCCGGTACAGCAGCGCACCGTTGGCCTGGTACGACTCGGGCACGCAGTAGAGCTCACCGCCGTCCGCGAACAGACACGGATACGAGAGATGATGCTCGGTCTCGAGCGCCGCGGTCAGCTCCAGGCGCGCGCCGGCGACCGTCGCGGGCGCCGGTGGCCGCAGCTCGCAGATCCGCCCGCGTCCGGCGTGGTCGTAGTCCTCGACGAGCAGGCGGGGCGCGCCGGCGTCGTCGGTGTAGGCGAAGGGATCGGCGATGAAGTGGCCGCGCGCGTGAGACGGGCACCAGGTCACGGCGCTTGCGTCGAGCCCGCCGTCGCGCAGGATCGCCTCGACGCCATGCTCGCCGCCGGTGACGCCGACGTTCCAGACTTCGAGGTGGAACAGCAGCTCCCAGAGCTTGCGCGCGATGTGCGCGCCCATGCGGCCCCAGCAGCGCGCGACCTCGACGTTGGTCGGCGCGCGCCGGATGGGCGCGGTCGTCGTGCTGGGCGCGCCGTCGAGCCGCTGGGTCTGCCCGGACGCGAGCTCGGCGCAGACGCGCGCGCACCAGTCGGCAGAGCCGAAGAACGCGCGATCGATGTTGTGGGTCCAGCTGCCGCTGGAGGTGCCGAAGACGCCGCGATGGAGCACGACGCCGCCGTCGAGGCGATCGGTCAATCGCTGCAGGATCGCGCCTGTGGTCACGTCGCCGTTCGCGATCTCCCAGAAGCCCGGCGGTCCGCCGCGGTAGAGGCGCTCGTCGCCGTGGTGGTACGACCAGACGCCGTACCGCGCGGCCTGCAGGATCTCGCCGCGGATGATGTTGAAGCCGAAGCGCAAGATGAAGTCGAGATCGCGCGCGTGGATCGCCGCGACGTCGGCGGGCGCGAAGTGCTGTGAGTACGCGCCGCGCATCGTGACCGCGCAGTCGATCTGCTCGGTGCCCGCGAGCTCGGCGGACAGATCCACGGGGTGCAGGGACGCCAGCCGCGGCCGCACCCAGCCCTCATCCCACAGGCGATGGAGCGCGGTGCGCGGCGACGCCGGCGCGCGCGGCGGCGCCGGCGTGACGTCGCGGATCAGGAGCGCCGGCTCGGCGTGGCCCGAGGCGATGAGTCGCCGGATGCACGCCGCCTCCCAGGCCGGGAAGCGGCGCGCGTCGTTGCACATGATCCCGAAGCGCAGCTCCAAGCTCACTCGAAGGCTACACCGGCTGCCGGGCGCTGCCGGGTCATGATGATCGCCACGACGATCATGAACGCGATCGACGAAGCGGCGAGCGACGCGTGGATCGAGACGATGCTGCCGGCGATGCCGACAGTGAGGCCGCTGAACGTGCGCAGCCCCGACGACGACATGTTGAACAGGCCGAGCACGCGGCCGCGGATGGTCTCGGGCGCGTGGATCTGCACCAGCGTCTGCGCCATGCTGCTGAACGACAGCTCGAAGAAACCGGCGAGGAAGAGAAACGGCAGGGCGACGACGTAGGTGCGCGCGAACGAGAACGCCAGCAGCGCCCCGCCCCACAAGAGCGCGATGCGCTCCGCCGAGCTCGCCTGCGTGCGCATCCAGCCGCCGCGGCTCTCGAGCAGGAAGCCGGCACAAAGCGCGCCCAGCGCGTCGGCGCCCAGCAGCAACGAGTAGGCGACGCCGGGATCGCCGTGGCGCAGGTCGTGCGCGAACCCAGGCATCTGCGCCTGGTAGCTGTTGCCGACGAAGAACGACGCCATGCCGGTCAGCAGCACCATCGCGCCGATGGCCGGCAGGCCGCGGATGTCGCGCACCGTCTGCAGGATGTCGGCGAGGCCGCGCACGGAACGCTTGGGACCGGTGGCTTCGCCGCGGAAGTGCCGGCCGTAGGGCGCGCGGACCAGCCAGAGCAGCAGCGGAAGGTAGAACGCGGCGTTGACGAAGATGCCGCGCGTGGGCCCGAGCAGGATCATGATTCCGTTGCCGACGACCGGGCCGATGAAGATGGCCAGGTAGCGCACGGTCGCGTTCAGGCGCACCGCGCTCGGCAGCGCCGTCGGGCCGACGATGTCGTAGAGCAACATCTGGCTCGACGTGCTCCACAGGACGCCGGCGCAGCCGTGCACCACCAGCAGCACCATGGCGTGCCACATCTGCAGGGTGTCGGTGAGGAAGAAGTAGCCCCAGCCGATCGACACGCCCATGAACATCGCGACGCCGATCTGGATGATCCGTCGCGAGTCGAATCGGTCGTTGAGCGCGCCGGCGGCGACCGAGAACAAGAGATAGGGCAGCCAGTGCGAGACCACCGCGAACCCGCCCAGCGCCGGCGAGTGGAACTTCTGGAACATGACCCAGTAGCTGATCACGTGCTCGATGTTGTCGGCCATCATGGTCAGCATGAACGTGGCCAGGTAGGCGGCGAATCCGGGGGCGCGCAGGGCTTCGAAGGCGCGGCGTTCGGTGGTCTGCATGGGTGTTGCTCGTCGAGGTAAATCACATCGGCCGGGGAGGGTGGAAGTTTTGTGACCGGCGCATCCGGTCAGAAGTGTGACGGCCGACGTACGATCTTTGAGCCGTGTGGGCTTCGCGGTGGACCTTACTGTGCGGTGGGTTTCTGCCCCGGCGCCTGCTCGTGCGCTGGATCGCATTCCGCCGTCCCCCGTTTTGCCCCCTTCCCCCCGAGAGAGGTCACGATGACATCCAAGGTTTCGGCCGTCAGAACCGGTAGTTGGGCCAGTCTCACTCTGGCGGGGCTCGCGTGCCTGGCTTTGGCCTGCAGCTCGAGCGGCACCTCATCCGGCAGCGGCGGCGCGACCGGCAGCGGCGGCGTACACGCGGCCGGTGGCAGCGGAATGGGCGGCAGCGCCGCGGGCGGCGCGACCGGCAGCGGCGGCAGCGGCGCGGGCGGCGTGACCGACGCCGGCACGGCCGGCGACGCGCCCGTCGACCATGGTGCGATGGACGCGGCCAAGGACGCCGTCGTCGTACGCGACGGCGCGACCAACGACGCAGGCGCCTACGTGCGCACCGGATGGACAGCGGTCGCCATGCCCGACCACGTCGCGCCCGCTCAGACCAATCCCCGGTCGAACGAGTCGCTGGACTCGAGCAACGCGTTCGATGGCATGACCGGCACCCGCTGGGCCACCGGTGTTTTTCAGAGCACTTTGACCTTCCCGCTCTTCTTCACGGTCGACATGAAGCAAGTGATGAACATCGGCCGAATCACGCTGTACGCAGGCACGCAGGACACCGGCGACTACCCGGTTCAGATGGACGTCCTGGTGTCGACCGACGGCGTGAATTTCACCACCGCGGTCGCCAATCACCGCCCGCAGCCGCCGAACAGTGGGATCGACACGATCAACATCACCCCGCCGGTCGTCGGCCAGTGGATCCAGCTCAAGGCGACCATGGGCCAGCCCACGACCAACCAGCGCTGGTGGGCGATCGGCGAGATGAACGTCTACCCGTAGCCGGAGTCCCCCAACGCGCTGCCGCACGTTCCAGGACCCTGGTTGGCAGCCGTCCGAAAACTTCCCTACCTATAAGCGTCTCCGCGGCAGCCAGAATCAATCAAACAATTTTTCGTTTCGCGTTCCGCCAGCGCGTCGCGCGAAGGGCTCAGAAATCGTCACGCAAGTTCGGCGGTTTCTCGACGGTGGAGTCAGGACCCTGACACGAGTGAGCTTAGTCGGGGGTCGGGCGGCTCGCGGCGTCAGGGGAACCCGGAAAAAAGTATTTCAAAGTGTGTCTACCAGCCTGATTCGGAGGCCTATACGGTACTGTAATCTCGTGAAGCGCGTTGGCGCACACGCGAACCGAATTGCCGACCGCAATTCCAGATTCACGGTGCTGTCTCTCCTAGTGGTTCTAGGGACAGCTACGTCCGCGTGTCAGAGCCCGAAGACGCCGATCTCGAACCTCGAGATCACCCCAGACAAGCACATCTGGTTCGACATCACCCAGGGGGCCTCACGCTCTCGGCGCGGCCGTTGCCGAGGGTCAGATCCAGTGCGAGTCGTGCCACCCCAGCGGCACGCCACCAGCTTCACGCAGATCAAGTGCGCCGGTTGCCACGGCCATGATCAGCCGGTGACCGATCGGCTGCACCTGACCGTGCCCGGGTACAGCTTTCAGGACAGCTCCGGGCTGCTATCCCTGCCACACCACCAGCACGTCGACTTCGACCACGCCGCCATCACCAACAACTGCGCGGCCTGCCACGACGTCGGCAACCCGTTCGCGGTGCTGCCCAAGGCCAAGTTCACGCACCCCGAGACCGGCGGCGTCGATTGCAGCGGCTGCCACAACACGACCGACTGGGCGGCCGCGACCGGCGCGCCCAACGCGCACAACGCCGCCAACGACATCGTCGTGATGGGCCTGCTTGCCGACGTTCGCGGGCACGTCGATGGTCAGCCTGACCTCGCTAAACGAGACGCTGTCGATGACCATGAACCACGGGTCGACCGACGCGACGGCCGCGGTGACGAGCGACTGCGCGAACTGCCACCCCAACTCGAAGAAGAGCGGCTTCTTCCCCGGCGTGTTTCACGATTCGCTGAGCGACATGCAGATGCCGCAGCCGACGTCGTGCAGTTCCTGCCACCTGGACGCGATGCCGATCGGGTTCGTCGGCCCGACGGCGACCAACCCGGCGCGCACGCCGTCGACCGGCGAGATGCGCCACGACGCCGTCGGCTGGGTTGGCGGCGCGCCGACCAACGCGCACATCGTCTCGACCAACTGCGGGATCTGCCACCACGTCGCCGACAGCAGCAGGGTCACCTGGGCGACCGGCAAGGGACGCCGCGACCGTCCAGTATCACGGCTCGCTCAACAACGCGGGGCAGGCGCAACCGACGTCGTGCATGGACTGCCACGCGAACTCGCGGCCGGCGGGCGCGCTGACCAAGACCAACGCGTCGCTGCCGGCGGGGATGTACGTTCGACCACGCCGCGGCGATCTCCGCCGCGACCGGTGATTGCGCGGCCTGCCACGCCGCGCACGCGCGGCGCCGTCGTTCACGTCGTGGCGGCAGGGTCACGTTCCACATCGCCGGCGCGCGCCAATCCCGCCGACCTGCCTGCCCTGTCACGACGGCGAGCGGCCGACGTCGACCAACGGCTGGAGCAGCGCGACCTACAAGAATTCGCCGTTCGACTACGGCCGGCAACGCCTCTGGCTCGACCCACGGCGACGGCCAGGATTGCGCGCTCTGCCACTCCGGGCCGGGCACCGGCGCGTGGGGCGGCACCCAGAACTGGGCCGAGCGGCCACTTCGACCACGGCTCCGACGACGCACGCGGCGCAGACCTGCCTCGCCTGCCACTCGACGCAGCGGCCCGATCTGCAGCCGGGCGCGACGCCGGCGGCCGCCGCGGCTGCCTCGGCTTCGACCACGCGGCCGCCGGCGCCGGCGAGTGCCTCGGCTGCCACGCGGCGACGACCGCGGCCGGTCGCTTCGTCGACTACACCAACCCGGCGACGCACACGTTGCCGGGCGGCGACTGGAAGGGTGGCGTCGGCTATCCCGGATCGTCGTTCGCGCGGATCGAGCGATCAGTTCATCAACGTCACCGAGACGCAGTTGATCCGCGACGGGACGACCGACAACAACGTCCTGCGCACGATGACGATCACCGACACCATCTACAACGGGATGTTGCACACGTCGTCGATCCTGCCGGCGCCGCTGTCGGCGGGGCCGACCAACGCGCCCGACAACACCAAGTGCTGGCACTGCCACACCAACAACAACGGCACGGTCACCAGCTTCAACAACGGCAAGTACCACGACGCGCTGACCAACTTCCGCGCCACACCCAGCGGGGCGGTCGCGCCGTACGCGCAGCCGACGCACCAATTGCGTCGACTGCCACTCGTTCATGATGCCCGACGGCATCGTCGAGCTCGAGGGGCTCGGACCTGTGGCCGATGGATCACAAGGCGGTGCTCGCGACGCCGATCATGGTCGGCACCGCGACGGTGGCGCAAGGTCTCCGATCTCGATTGCTCGTTCTGCCACAAGAGCCCGGGCAACGACCTGGTCCGACGGCATCTTCCACGCCAACCTGCCGTCGACGGCGGTGGTCTCCGACTGCAACGGCTGCCACTACCCGCTCATCGCCGACGCCGCGGCCGCCGATAACCAGCAGCGGCACGCTCTACGCGATGAAGCACCTGTCGCCGCTGATGCCGAGTCAGCAATGCAAGCCGTGCCACACCATGGGCGTGGCGAACCGCGCGATGCTGCCGGCGACGGCCGTCGCTGTTTGCGGGCGGCACTTTTCACACCTCGGTCTCGCCCACCACGGGCCTTCCGCTACCCCAGCCCACCGGCTGCATCGATTGTCACCTGGTCTCGCAGCCAGCCCCGAACGTTCCGACCCAGAGCACGGTCACCTACGCGCTTCAAGGCGGGCGGCACGTCGACCAACGGCGCGCAGTGGATGAACCACGGCTCGAGCCTGGTCGCGGGCAAGGACTGCGCGGCCTGCCACCTGGCCGACGCGCAGCCGACGGGCAGCGTCTGGAGCCGCTCGATCTCGCTGCACAGCGCGGCGCCGCTCGCGCGCACCTGCCAGGAGTGCCACGGTCTGGTCAACGGCGGCGGCGGCACTCCGGCTCCAAGAACAACCTGCCGGCGGGGCTCACCAACTCGACGGTCCTCACCTCGGCGAGCGCGGCCACCGGCATCCCGGCGAGCACGCCGGCGCAGATCACCCACGACGACGTCAACGTCGCCAGCGCGCGACTGCAACTTCTGCCACAGCCAGGCCGGCGTATCGACGGTGGCATCGATCCAGGGCAAGGAGTGGGCGCAGGCGCGGTTCCACCTCAGCTTCCCGGCGAGCACGCCGCTGACGATGAACGGCGGGAACGGCCGCTGCAGCAACTGCCACATGAACGACAACCCCAAGTCGTCGTACACCGTGTTCAATCACAGCAACTTCAACAACTCCAGCAGCAGCACCGACTGCAGCAGCTTGCCACAACTATCCCGGTACCGGCACGCAGGGATCGCCCAACTGGCTCGGGGGTTCGACGGGGGGCAACCGGTAGGTGATCGGACGGTCGAGGACGGCGACGAGGACGGGGCGCGCTTGCTGTTCGGAGACTGACTAGAACGACGCGGGCGAGACCAGCGGGCGCTGGTGCCAGGCGCCGGTGCGCAGCGTTTGTGTCGCCGCGTCGGCGCTCCAGGCGTGGCCGAACGGCCCGCGGCTGTCGGCGCCGACACCCAGGACCAGCAAGTCGGCGCCGGTGTGGCGCGCGTGGTGCGTGAGCTCGATGCCGGGCGCGCCGACCAGGCTGGTCGACACGCAGCGGACGCCGTCGGCGGCCGCCGCGGTGGCGCGCGCGCGCAACGCCCGCTCGATGCGCGCGAGCACGGTGTCGACGTGATCGAGCAGCGGCCGGTTGCCGAGCACCAGGCCTCGGTGAAGCCGTCGAAGACGTGGACCAGATCGATCACGGTGCCGGTGGTCGCGGCGATGCCGAACACCACGCCCATCGCGGTGTCGGACGCGGGCGAGAAGTCGACGCCGACCATGATCCGCCGCATCTCGCCGGGGAAGCGCACCGGGCGCGGGCGCTGATCGCGCACCGCCATCCACAGGCGAAACGGCGCCCAGTCCTGCGCCAGGTGAGTCGCCGACGCCGGCGCGATCGAATTGGCTGGCGCCGGGGGCGGGGCCACCATCCATCGAGAGACCGAGGCCGAGGTGCTTCTCATGGTCGCAACTCTGACCGACCCATCTTTCGGCTTGTTTGCGCGACTATTGCGAAATGTTGTCGACTCGCGGGCTAGGGAGCTGGGGCCCTTCACAGGGGCCCTCTTCAACCGTCGGCGAGCATGTAGCCGAGGCCGCGGATCGTCTTCAGCAGATGCGGATGGCGCGGATCGCTCTCCAGCTTCTGGCGCAGGCGCGAGACGTGCACGTCGATCGAGCGATCGAACGCCTCCTCGGCGTTGCCGCGCGCCAGGTCGAGGATCTGCTCGCGGCTGAGCACGCGGCCGGCGCGCTCGGCGAGCGCGCGCAGCAACGAGAACTCGTACGTGGTCACGTTGATGCGTCTTGCCGCGCAGCGTGACCGAGCGCGCCGTGGTGTCGACGCGCAGCGGGCCGACCGTCAGCACCTCGGCGGCGGGCCGCTGCTGCCGCGCGCGCGCCGCACCTGCGCGCGGATGCGCGCCAGCAGCTCGCGCGACGAGAACGGCTTGGCGATGTAGTCGTCGGCGCCGCGTCTCGAGCCCGAGCACGCGGTCGGCCTCCTCGCCGCGCGCCGTCAGCATCACGATCGGCACGTGCGAGCGCGCGCGGATCTCGCGGCAGACCTCCATGCCGCCGATGCCGGGCAGCATCAGATCGAGGAGCACCACGTCGAACAGCGCGTGCGTCACCGCGCGCACGCCGCTCGGGCCGTCGAAGGCGCGCTCGACCAGCAGTCCGTGCGTCTCGAGATAGCGGGCGGTCAGGCGCGACAACTTCTCGTCGTCGTCGATCAGCAGCACCCGGATCCCTTCGGACGGCGGATTCGCCGGCGCGTCGTCCATGGCCCGCGAATGATAGCGCGGCGGCGCCGCGCCGAACCGTTCTTAAGAATTCGTAACAATCGGCGGTCGGCGGCAATCGCCGGACATGGAACCGCCCGCGAGGCGAGAGCCTCGCGGGCGGTGCGGCAAACGGTCGGGCTCGAGCTAGTGGTGCGGCGGGATGTCGAGCGGTCGATCTTCGTCGTCCCGCTCCTCGATGCCCGGGCGACCGCCGGCCGTGGTCGTCATAGCGACGGTAGCGCGGCCCCGACAGCCGCTCGTACCAGTCGCGCGTGACGCGGCCGGCAAGCTCGCGGTTGCCGAGCCCGAACGCCAGCGCGCCCGCGACGGCCATCGCCGAGATCGCGACCGTGAAGGCGGTGGTGACGATCGCGGTGGCGATCCCGAGCTGCTGCAGAGCCATGAACCCGGCGACAGTCAGGATCGCGCCGCGCACCAGGCGCGCCCACAACGACCGTGCCCGCGCTGCGCGCCGCGGTCTCGCGGTAGAGGAAGTTGGCGGCGATGTAGCCGACGAAGACCACCGCCGCGGCGGCCAGCACGTTCGGCAGGTAGGCGAGCACGCGTGCGAAGCCGGCGCTGAGCCAAGCCAGATTGAGTGCGTCGATCGCGAGACCGACCGTGATCAACCCGGCGACCCAGTAGACGATCCGCCCGCCGGTTCTCGGTAGGCGCTGGATTCCGACGCTCTCGCCGAGCCACCGGCGCGCCAGCGGACGGCGGTCGAGCCCGACGGCCGAGAGCAGCCGGCGCGTGATCCGCTCGAGCACCATGGCGATGAAGAACCCGACTGCCAGAATGACCAGCGCGGCAATGAGGTTGGGTAGAAACCCAACCACCCTGCCGAACGCATTCCCGAACGCGGTTGTGATTCGCATGGCGCCTCCGTCGATCTGAGTTGCTACTGCCAAAGTGGGGACAGGTCTGGCTCGGTCAAGTGCACACCTCATGGCGCGCGCGCGCGACTGCTCAGGCGCGCTCGGCGCTCAGGCGTTCGCCAGACGGGGAGGGCGGCGCCGCGCGCACCGCCTCGACCAGGCGAACCAGACGATCGACGTCGACCGGCTTGACCAGGTGCTCGTGGAATCCGGCGTCGAGGCTGCGCCGGCGATCGTGCTCCTGGCCGTAGCCGGTGAGCGCGATGAGGCGGCAGTCGGCCGCTTCGGGCAGCGCGAGCAGGCGCGTCGCCAGCTCGTAGCCGTCGATGACCGGCAACCCGATGTCGCAGGATCGCGACCTCGGGCGCGAAGCGCGCGGCGACGTCGAGCGCCGTGATCGGATCGGTCGCCATCTCGACCGCGTACCCGCTCGCCTCGAGCGCGTGCTGCAGCAGCTCGGCCGCGTCGAGGTTGTCGTCGACGATGAGCACGCGCCCCGCTCGCGCGGCCGCCGGCGTCGCGCGCGGCTGGATCGCCGCCTCACCGACGGTCTGGCCGCGCGCCGCGGACAGCGCAGACCGTGAACGTGCTGCCGCGTCCGAGCCCGTCGCTGTGCGCCGACACCGTTCCGCCGTGCAGCGCGACCAGGTTCTTGACCAGCGCGAGGCCGATGCCGAGACCGCCCTGCGCGCGATCGGCCGAGCGCGCCGCCTGCTCGAAGAGATTGAAGACCCGCGGCAGCATCTCGGGGGCGATGCCGATGCCGTTGTCCTTGACGGTGAGCACGAGGTCGCTCGTCCTGCGCGACGACGCTCGAGCTGGATGTCGCCGCCGGGCTCGGTGTAGCGGGCGGCGTTGGTGAGCAAATTCGCGATCACCTGCGCGAGTCGGATCGGATCGGCGTAACAGAGAAAGCGGCCCTTCTCGCAACGAATCGCCAGCCGGTGGTGCCGCTGCTCGAGCAGGTCGCTCGCCATCTCGACCGCCTTGGCGGTGACGTCGGCAGAGGTCGACGATCTCGCGCCGCAGCTCGACCTTTCCGCGCGCGATCTTCGACACGTCGAGCAGATCGTCGACCAGGCGGGTCAGGTGGTTGACCTGCCGTTCGATCACCTGCTGCTCGCGCGGGACCACGCCCTGGCTCTTGTGCCGCATCAGCCGGAGCGCCGTGATGATCGGCGACAGCGGATTGCGCAGCTCGTGGCCGAGCATCGCCAGGAACTCATCCTTGGCGCGGCTCGCCGACTGCAGCTCGCCGAGCAGCTCTTCTCGTTCGGCGTCGGTCTTCTCGACCAGGCTCCGCCGCTCGAGATCGATCGCCGCGCGGTCCGCCGCCTGGTCGACGCGCATCTTGGCGAGCTCCAGGTGGCCGCTCACCTGCTCGAGAAAGCGGCGGTACGACTCGTCGACCGAGAGCTGCGGGCTCAACCCCAGCACCAGGAACGAGGGCGTCTCGTCGGTGCGCGCGGGCAGCGGTGCGACGTAGACGTCGCGCACGGAGTTGTCCGGGGCGACGTCAGGCGCGGGCGTCGCCGGTTCCCCCGACGAGATCAGGAATGGGCCAGTCCCCGCGCGGTGCGCGAGCGCGGCGCCGATCCGGGCGGCGACGTCGCTGGCCGTCGGCGCGTCCATGCCGACGGTCGCCGCGCGCGCAAAACCGGCACCGCGGGGGCCGTATTCGTAAATCCCCGCGAACGGGATATCGGCCGTGGCGCGGCCAATGGTCTCCAGGGTCCTTGCAGTCAATGACGCGCGATCGCTGGCGACCGACGTTTCGCCGACCAGCGCATGCAGCATGTGGGCGCGGCGCTCGCCGAGCACGCGATTGGTGGTCTCGGTGCAAATGACCAGCGTTCCCTCGACGGCGCCGGTCTCGCCGAAGACCGGTGAATAGGTGTACGTCCAGTAGACCTCTTCGTTGCGTCCGTTGCGCAGGATCGGGACCAGCGAATCCTCGTTCCAGCTGCCAATCCCGCGCTCCATCACGTCGTCGATCTGCGGGCCGATGATCGGCCAGATCTCCTGCCAGCACTCGCGGCCCGCCTGTCCCATGGCGCGTGGGTGTTTTCCCCGGCCGAAGCTCGGCAGATAGCCATCGTTGTAGAACTGGATCAGGTCTGGTCCCCACCACAGGAACATCGGTTGCCGCGCCCGGAACATCGTCGCCAGCGTGGTCTTCAGCGTCGAGGGCCAGCCGTCGGGTCGACCGAGTGGCGTGTCTTCCCAGCGCACGGCGCGCGCGGTCGCGCCCGAGATGCCGCCGCCCTGCAGGAACCACGGTGTGGCGTCGGGAGGCATCAGGGTCGGAAGATACGACAGCTATGACCCGAGACCACTCGATTTCGCTGCCGTCGAGGGCACCGCCGCGGGAGAGCAACTGACTTCCGTGGCGTTCGCCCGATGGTTAATTCCGACGGGACGATGCGATCCGACTGGATGATCGATGGGCGGCGCGATCTGTTTGCTGGGCCTGACCGCGTGCGGCGGGAGCGGTGGCGCCGCGGCGAATCTCGACGCGGGCGCGCTCGATCGCGCCGACGCCGCCGACGATGGATCGCCGCCGATCGCCGTCGACGCGGGCAGCGCGCGGCCGGGCAGCATCCGCATGGCCTTGCCGGCGTACTTTGCGCCCGGGTCGGAGTGGCAGCGGGTGATCGCCGCCGCGCCGACGGTGGGCATGGTCATCATCAATCCGGCGAGCGGGCCGGGCACCAGCACCGACCCCCAGTACACGCAGGTGATCGCGCAGGCGCGGGCCGCGGGGATCATCGTGCTCGGCTACGTGTCGACCAGCTACGGACAGCGGCCCGAGGCCGACGTCGTCGCCGACATCAATGGCTACTACGACCACTATTCGTTGTCGGGCATCTACCTGGCCGAGGGCCCGATGGAGGCCGACTGCACGCCGCTCGAAGCTCAGTACCGCCGCGTGGCCGACGCCGCGCATGCCCGCGACGCGCGTGCGTACATGGCGGTGGGCACGCACTTCTGCCCGACGTACGTCTACTTCTTCGATCTGATGGTCGAGTTCGCGATGAGCTGGAGCGACTATCAATCGTACGTGGTGCCGACCTGGATGCCGGGCGGCTCCCCCGAACGTTTCTGTCACTTCATCAGCGACGTGCCGCCGGACCAGGCGGGCGTGGCGATCTCGCGCGCGATCGCCAACGGCGCCGGCTGGGTTTTCGCGACGGATCTGAGCGAGCCCAACCCGTGGGCGCAGTTGCCGGATTACTTCGATGCCGAGCTGCAGGCCATCCGCACGCTCGCACCGTAGATGGTCTCAGCCCTGCACCGTCGGAAATCACGAATCTGCTTGTCAGCGATGACGCGCCAGGAGTAAGGAGGGGCTCGCTGACAACTGAATAGCCCGCCTCCGGTGCCCGCAAGGGCATAACAGGGAAGCCGGTGAAAGACCGGCACGGTCCCGCCACTGTGAGGGGAAATGGGCGCTCCAAGAAGCCACTCGACGGCAACGTCGGGGAAGGCGGAGCGACCGGCGAGCACGGCTCGCCATCCCCGAGTCAGGAGACCTACCGGAGGCACGACCGAGATCGTTCGGCTCCGCGTGGAAACGGAAGCAGGTCACCTGCCGCTCTGGCATCGACCCCTCGCTTCGCGCCTTCGCATGCGCGACCGAGGGGTTTCGGTTTTCTCTCACCGACCGAGGATGCCGGATGACCAGAGCCTGCTCGACCCCTGTTCTGCGCGTGCGCTCCGTCCGAGGAGCGCGACCATGACCCTGCTCGCGGTGACTGCGCTGGGCTTCTTCCTGGGTGTTCGCCACGCGACCGACGCCGACCACGTCGTGGCGATCACCACCATCGTCTGCCGCGAGCGGAGCGCGCACGGCGCGATGTTGGTCGGCGCGCTGTGGGGGCTCGGCCACACGGTGACAATCCTTCTGGTCGGGGGCGCGATCGTGCTGTTCGGTCTCGCGATCCCGGCCCCGGTGGCGTTCGCGATGGAGCTCGCGGTGGCGCTGATGTTGATTGCGCTCGGCGCAATGAACGTTCGGCGTGCATTGCGCCGCGCCCGCGAGCGGCACGAGCATGCGCCCGCGCCTCGCGAAGGCCGTCCGATGACAGTCGTCGCGGCGATCCGGCCGCTGGCGATCGGCATCGTGCATGGGCTGGCGGGATCGGCGGCGCTTGCGCTGCTGGTGCTCACGACGATCCGCGACGCGCGGCGCGCGCTGCTCTACCTCGGCGTCTTCGGCGCCGGCACGGTCGCCGGCATGATGCTCCTGACCACGGCGATGACGCTGCCGATCGCGCTCGCCGCGCGGCGCTTCGGCTCGCTCGAGCGGGTGATGACCGGCGTCACCGGCGCGGTCAGCCTCGCGTTCGGGCTGCTGCTGATCTATCGCCACATGCTGGGCGGTGCGGCGATCGCCGTCGCTCACGCGGGAGGGCAGCCGTGAAGAAGCTCGCCGTCGCCTTGTTTTCGATCGCGGCCGTGTCGCACGCGGCGTCAGGTGATCTGAGAGCGCAGGAGGCCGCGCCGCCCGCGCCCACTCAGCTCGGCGAGGTGGTCGTCTCCGGCCAATCGCTCGAGGAGACCTTGCCCGAGGAGCTCGCACAGCACGGCACGCGCGTCGACACGGTGACGGCGACGCAGGTTCGCAACGGCGGCTACACCGACGTCGCGCAGAGCCTGGAGACGCTCGCGCCGGGGCTGTACATCAGCCCGAAAAATGGGCCGTTCGACTACGTCGACATCTCGTTGCTCGGTTCGCGCACCCAGGACGTGCTGTGGCTGCTCGACGGCGTGCGCCTCAACAATCGCCTCTACGGCGGTACCACGCCGCTCGACACGTTCCCGGCATCGCTGGTCGAGCGGCTCGAGATCCTCGACGGCCCGCAGTCGCTGTTCTACGGCACGCAGGCGATCGCGGGCGCGGTCAACATCGTGACGCGCTCGTTCTCCGACACCCCCGACGGCGCGCTGGCGCTGGGCGGCGACAGCAACGGCGGGCGTCACCTGGACGTCTACTTCCGCGACGGGCTCGGGCGGCACCGCTTCGTGATCTACGGCTCGGCCGATGAATCGGACGGCTATCAGCCGTTTCGCGCTCAAGACTATCAACCGAGCGCGACCGATCGTCGGCGCGGCTACGACGTCCTGACCCTGGGCGGAAAGTACAGCTACGAGGTGAGCAACGACCTCAAGGTCAGCGCCTTCGCCCAGCACACCGACGGCACGCTCGACTTCGCGCAGCCATTCCTGACCGCGAGCGCCTTCAACCAGCGCGACGAGGACATAGTCACCGCCAAGGTCGACTACGCGCCCAGCGATCGCTTGCAGTTCTTCGCCAAGGGCTACGCGCACTGGTGGCGCTCGCACTACACCGAATTCGACAACGTCGTCGGCATGCCCGGCACGTTGAGCGTCATCGACGACCACGACTTCTGGGGCTACCGCGACTACGGCGCCAACGCGGTCGCAAAGGTGTCGGTCGGGCGCTGGTGCGACGCCTTCACCGGCTACGACTTTCAGACCTATGGCGGCAACGACGCGGTGCTGGTGATCGCCGACAGGCGCGAGCAGGTGCACGCCTTCTTCGCGCAGGTGCGCTCGCCGGAGGCGTGGCGCCGCCTGCGCGTTGCGGCCGGCGCGCGCTACAACGCGCCCAGCGTCGGGTCCGGCGCCGCGGTCTGGAACGCCACCGCGCAATTCAGCTTCAACCCGTCGCTGTTCGCTCGAGGCACCGCCGCGAGCGCGTTCCGGTTGCCCACCGCCGAGGAGCTGTTCGCCGACGATCCCAACGACGAGCGCGGCAACCCCGACCTGAAACCGGAGCGAAGCCTGAACCTGAACCTGTCGCTGGGCGGCAACTTCGGTTTTGCCCGGCTGCCGCGCCTGACCTGGGAGGCGGTCGGATTCGCCCGCAACGTCACCGATCTGATCTCCGCGGCCGGCTTCGATGCCACCACCAATCAGTCGCTGTTCGAGAATGCACCGGGCACGATCCGGGTGCGGGGCGCGCTGCTGGTCGTCGCCGGCGATATCGCGCCCAGCTGGTCGGTCAGCGCCAGCTACACGTATTCGTCGGCGCAGAACGACGCCGGCCTGCAGATCGACCGCGTACCCCGGCACCAGGGCAAGGCCTGGGTCGACTTCCATCCGGCGCGCTGGCCGATCGGCATCGGCGCCAGCGCCAACTACGTCGGCCAGATCTTCCGGACGTTCGGCGACACCGACCGCGAGAGCTACGGCAGCCGCGCGATCCTCGATCTCGACGGGCGCGTCTTCCTCGACGGCGCGCGCCGGCACGTGATCACGGTGCGGGTGGCCAACCTGCTCGGCACCACTTACGCGACGTCGCTGGGTAAGGCCACGAGTGACGCCGACGGCAGCGCCTATACCTACTGGAACCTCGGGCTTCCGCGCACGTTCGCCGCGCGCTACGGCTACCGGTTCTGAGCGGGGGCCGCGGTGCTCGCGCCAGGATTCCGGCTCGCCGTGCCCGCGACGCTGCTGCTGCATGGCTCGCTGGTCTTGGTTCTGGCGTCGGTACCACGGCCGCGACCGGCCGCGCCTGCGGTACAGTCGACGCGCGTCGAGATCGAGATCTCCGATCCCCGCCCCCCGTCCGCGGGGGGCGAGTTAGGGGGAGGGGAAGCCTTGCGAGCCGCGGCGCCCGCCGGCCCTCTCCGGGCCCCTGTGAAAGGGGGAAGGCGGCGCCTTCGAGCGGCGACGCCCGCGGCCCCTCTCCCTAACCCTCCCCCCGCAGACGGGGGGAGGGGACCGGAGATCTCGGTACCACGGCCGCGACCGGCCGCGTCCGCGGCGCAGGGCACGCGCGTCGAGATCGAGATCTCCAATCCTCTCCCCCCGTCCGCGGGGGGAGGGTTAGGGAGAGGGGAAGCCTTGCGAGCCGCGGCGCCCGCCGGCCCTCTCCGGGTCCCTGTGAAAGTGAGAAGGCGGCGCCTTCGAGCGGCGACGCCCGCGGCCCCTCTCCCTAACCCTCCCCCCGCAGACGGGGGGAGGGGATCGGAAGTGGGTGGCGGGCCCGCGCTCACCGCGCTGGAGCTCGCCGCGCCTGCTGCGCGAGGGTTCGCCGCGCCTGCTGCGCCCGTGCTCGCCGCGGTCGGTCCCAGCATGTCGCCGCACTACCGCAGCTATCCGCCGCCGCTTTACCCCCGAGTGTCGCTGCGGCGGCACGAGCAGGGCACCGCCCTTCTGCTGGTCACCATCGCCGCCGATGGGCGGGTGCTGGCCGTGTCGATCGCGACGAGCAGCGGATACGCGGCGCTCGATCGAGCGGCGCTCGACGCGGTCCGCGAGTGGACCTTCGAACCCGCGCTTGCCGCGGGCCGGACCGCCGCCAGTCAGGCCCTGGTGCCCGTGCGCTTCGCGATGAGCGATCCCTGACGATCCGGATCGCCCGAGGCCCGAGGCCCGAGGCCCGAGGCCCTTCCTTTCAGCCCGCGCAGGCCGCGGCGCGCGCCAGCAGTTGCTCGCGCTGGTGCGCGTTCTGGGTCAGCGCGGCCGCGCGCTGGAACTCGGCGCGCGCTTCCTCGAGACGCCCCAGCTTCGCCAGCAGATCCGCGCGCGCCGCCGGCAGCAGGTGATAGTCGCGCAGCGCCGGCTCGTCGCGCAGGGAATCGATGATGGCCAGCCCCGCGGCTGGCCCGTCCGCCATCGCCGTCGCGACCGCGCGGTTGAGGTGCACGATCGGCGATGGCATCAGCTGTGCCAGCTCCTCGTAGCGCGCGACGATGCGCGTCCAGTCGGTCTCGTTGGCGGTGCGCGCGCGCGCGTGGCACGCGGAGATCTCCGCCTGCAGCTGGTACGGCCCGGGCGTGACGCCGCTCGCGTGCGCGGCCTCGAGCGCCGCCAGTCCGCGGCGAAGCAGGATCTGGTCCCAGCGACTGCGGTCCTGATCCGGCAGCAGCACCGGTTCGCCGGATCGACCGACGCGCGCCCCGGCACGCGATGCGTGCAGCTCCATCAACGCGACTAGCCCGTGCACCTCGGGCTCGTCGGGCGCGAGCCCGGCGAGGACCCGTCCCAGGCGCAGCGCTTCCTCGCACAGCGCAGGGCGCATGTGGTCGTCGCCGGCGCTGGCGGCGTAGCCCTCGTTGAAGATCAGGTAGATCACCTCGAGCACCGACGACAGGCGCGGCACGCGGTCGGCGCCGCGTGGCACCTGAAACGGCACGCGCGCTTCGGACAGCGTCCGCTTGGCGCGCACGATTCGTTGCGAGATCGTCGGCTCGCTGGCCAGAAATGCGCGCGCGATCTCGTCGGTCGACAGCCCGCCGAGCAGCCGCAGCGTCAGCGCCACCCGCGCCTCGCGTGACAGCAGCGGGTGGCACGCAACGAAGATCAGGCTCAAGAGGTCGTCGCCGACGTCGTCGTCGAGACCGTCGATGATCCGCTCCACCGTCTCGTTTCCTTCGCGCTCGTGCTCCGTGTCGAGCGCATGCCCCAGCTCCTGGTGCTTGCGCGCCAGCAGCGTGCCGCGCCGAAGGTAGTTGATCGCGTGGTGCTTGGCGGTCGCCATCAGCCAGGCGCCGGGGTTGTCGGGCACGCCGGCCACCGGCCACTGCTCGAGAGCGGCGACCAGCGCGTCCTGCGCCAGCTCCTCGGCGACGCCGACGTCGCGCACCACGCGCGCGAGCCCGGCGATCAGCCGCGCCGCTTCGATGCTCCAGACGGCGTGGATCGCGCGCCGGGTCTCGTCGTCAGCGGAGGGTGCCACCGCCGTCGATCAAAGCACGCCCGCCCGGCCGTGCAAGCCGGGCGAGCGTGGCGCCGGCGCGTGGACGAGTCGGGCTCCGCCCGACGAGTCCATCGCGGGATGGTATGGGAACCCTCCGAGGGTTCCCATGTCGACGTTCACGCCGCCGGCATGTCGTGCAGCAGCCTGACCTCGCTCTCGCCGTCGCCGGCGACCGCGAGGAACCGCTTGGTCCACTCGATCGCCTCCGGCTTCGACTTCACTTGCAGAAGCGCGAAGCCGGCGATGAGCTCCTTGGTCTCCGGGAACGGGCCGTCGGTCACGCTGAACTTGCCGCCGTCGAGGCGCACGCGCGACCCCTTGGAGCTCGGCAGGCACCCTTCGGCGGCGAGCAGCACGCCGGCCTTGTGCATGTCGCCGATCAACTTGCCCATGGACTCCATCTCCTCCTGCGTCGGCGGGGCCTCGCTCTCCGGCTTGCTCGGTCGATAGATACATAGGAATCTCATTTTGGTCTCCTCTGGTTGGGGTGGGAGCGGGCCTCCCCGCCGACCTCGACGGGGAATCGAACCGCGCTCTCACTGGAACGTCAAACGGCGACCCCGCAGATCGACATGCCCACCGAATCTTTTTTGCGAGCCCGCACTCTTGGGCCGGCCGGCCTGGTCGCGCTGCTGGCCACCGGCCTGGCGCGGCCCGCGGTGGCCCAGGGAGTCACGCCGCCCAAGCTCGGCACCGTGCGGCAGCAGGTGCACCGCGCCAAGGCCGAGCTGCAGAAGCAGGTGACGCTCGGCGACTACCACGCCAGCGCCTATCACCCCACGGCGATCGTCGAGCGCATCCATGCGCTGGAGAGCGCTGACGCCTGGGTCGAGCTCTGCGCTGCGTTCCAGGAGCTGCCCGACGACGAGCTCGAGCTGTTCGAGGACGAGGTGCGCAAGCCCGACCACGCCACCCGGATGCCGTGCGCGCCCGCACTGCTCCGCCGCATCGATACTTACTGGCGCGCTGCCGCCGGCCGCCTGGCCGTGGCGCACCCGCTGCCGGCGGCGCCCGCGAAGCTGGAGAGCATCGCGATCCCGGTCGACCTCGGCCGCGACGGGGTCTACACCGACGGCCTGCTCGGCGAGGGCCAGATTGCGATCACCTTCGACGACGGGCCGCACGCGACGCGCACGGCGCGCGTGCTGGAGATCCTGCGCGCCGCGGGCGTGCGCGCCGACTTCTTCGAGATCGGCCGCAACGCTGCCGCCCACCCCGAGATCGCGCGCCAGGTGGTCGCCGCCGGGCACGTCGTCGGGTCGCACACCTTCAGCCACGCCGACCTCGGCAAGCTGCCCGAGAAGCACGCCGAGACCGAGATCGAGTCGGGCGAGGCCAGCGTGTCGCTGGCGCTGGGGCGGCCGGCGGCGGAGGTCCCGTTCTTTCGCTTTCCCTACGGCGCCAAGACGCCGAGCGAGCTCGCCTTCGTGCAGAAGCGGGGCAACACCACATTCTTCTGGAACATGGATTCGGAGGACTGGAAGATTCGCAACCCACACCAGCTGTTCCTGAACGTGTTGCAGCAGCTGGATCGCGCGCGGCGCGGGATCATCCTCTTTCACGACATCCACGAGCAGACGGTGATCGTGTTGCCGCACCTGCTTCAGGAGCTACGCGTGCGCGGCTTCAAGACCGTCGTGTTCGTTCCGCAGGGCAGCGTGAAGTACCGCGACTGAACCCGCGGTGACACTTTCGCGCGGCGGCGGTGTTTCTCCAGCAAGAACCGAGGAGACACCGATGAAGCCCCTTCCCTTTCTCATGTGGCACCTCTTGGCGCTCGCGCTCGCCGCCGCCGCGTGCGACGGCATCCACGACCCGTCCGCGCCCGGCAACCTGGTGCCGAAGACCGTCGACGACGATCCCACGCTGCCGTCGCTGGAGCTGGCTGGGACGAAGTTCCACTTCGAGACCGTCGGCGATCCCAGCAAGCCGGTGATCATCTTCCTGCACGGAGGACCCGGCGGCGACTACCGCCTGTTCACCCGGCTGCGGGGCCGCTACGACGGCTACGCGCTCGCCGACGACCACTACCTGGTCTTCTGGGACCAGCGCGGCTCCGGCCTGTCGCGGCGCGAACCCTGCAGCGCGTACACGCTCGACGGCGTCGATGCCGACCTCGATCAGCTGGTCGACCACGTGTCGCCGGGGCGGCCGGTGACCTTAATCGGCGAGAGCTGGGGCGGCATGTATGCGACCGAATACATCAATCGTCACCCCGCAAAGGTCGCCGGCGCCGTGCTGATCGAGCCAGGGCCACTCAACGCCACGTTCATGAACAGCGTCAAGGATCAGCTCATCGACTTCGACGTCTTCGCCGAGTGGCTCAACGACTATGCCTGGGACACGCAGTTCCTGAGCCCTGACGACCACGCGCGTGCCGACTACCAGCTGGTGGTGGCGATGCGCGATGCGCAGCCGCGCTTTCACCAGTCGACGAACGATCCCGAGCCGATCTGGCGCCTCGGCGCCGTCGCTGCCGCGTGCGTGCAAAACCTCGGGATGACCGACGGCAAGCCGACCTATGACTTCACCAAGCACCTCGGCGCCTACACCTCGCGCGTCCTCTTCATCGCCAGCGACCAGAACGAGGTCATCGGCGCCGCGTTTCAGGATCGGCAGCGCGCCGTCTACCCGGCGAGCGAGCTGGTCGTCATCCCCAACACGGGGCACCACCTGCTCTGGACCAATCCGGCCGAGACGCTGGCGGCCATTCACTCCTACCTCACGGCGGTGATTCCATGAAACGGAATTTGATGTCGTCGAAGCTCTCGCTCTTCGTCCTGGTGCTCGTGTCGTCGGCGTCGTTCGTATCGCTCCTGCGTTCGACGGCCTACGCACAGGCGTTCTCGCGCCTCGAGGCGGGACAGCAGACGGTCACCGTCGAGACCGGCCTGCAGGCAGCGGTGGTCACCTCGGTCGGCTACGCCGCTGGGTTGCGTGTGCCCGCGATTCACCGCACGGTGATTCCGTTCGCGCAAGCGACGCTGCTACCGGCGCACGCCGACCTCGGTGACTACGGCGCGCGCGGCGGCGCGCAGGTGAGCCTGCTCGATCTCGGCTGGCTCGACATCTCGACCCAGCTGGCAGTCGAGGTCGAAGGGACCGACAACGTCACCCACCGCGCGACCGCGTTGCGGAGCGACCTGGTGCTGCTGGTCGGCCACTACGCGCGATCCTGGTTCGTGGCGGGCGAGGGCGGATTCGATCGCGCCTGGCTCACGTACATCAAGAACAGCGACTGGTATCGCACGAACGTCTACGCCGGCGCGAAGGACGGATGGTACAGCGGCACCGCGGGCACCCTCCACGCCGGCGCGAAGGCCGGATTCCGCCTCGGCTCCGTCGAGGTCGTCGCGCGCGCCGGTGTCAACAAGACCGAGACGCTGACCGACCTCGCGTTGCCGTTCTACGCGATGGTCGGCGCGAACTATCGATTCTAGCGGCGGGTCTTCGGGCGGGCGCCACCAGCCTCGGTGGGCGCCCGCGTTCCGCGCTTGCTCATTCCCCGACGGTCGGGCGTCAATCGCAGGAGACCGTTCGGGCAACTGATGCGCAACCCATGGCTCGACATTTCACTCGCCGACTACGAGGGGCACATGGCGTCGCCCGAGGTCGCGCAAGCGCCGATGATCGCCGGGGTGCTCGCCACCGACGGGGAAAAGCTTTCTGCTCCTGTCGTTTGTTTCCAAATATGCGTGATCGGGCGCGGGCTACGCCTCGGTAACGAGGTTGCGCGATCGGTTACCAGTTTGTAGCGCCCCGGCGGATCGGATACGCGAAATGACTTCATTTCCGGGCATCCGAGACCCTGGCACGAGACCTGAAGGAATCGCGCGGTCTCCCAAGACGAGACCTCGGAGGTCCCATGCTCGATTCCATGCCCGATAGCGACGACGGCCGCGCGGACGTGAAGGATTCTGGACAGGTGGCGGAGGGCGCGCGCAACCCCAACGACGAGATCACCGTGCGCCGGCCCGTGCCCAAATCGCCGGGCGAAGCGGCCGACAGCGCGCGCCACCTTCCGCGCGTGAATGGGCTCGAGGGCGACGTGATCGTCGTCGGTGCGGGCGTGACCGGTTTGACCGCGGCGCTGGCGCTCAAGCGCGCGTCGCGCCGGGTGATCGTGCTCGACGCGCGCGCGTTGAAAGAGAGCGAGAGCTGCCGCACGACCGCTCATCTGACCGAGATCCCCGACACGCGCCTGTCGGTGCTGGTCAAGCGCTTCGGGCTCGATGACACGCGCTTGTTCATCGAGGGCCAGCGCCTGGCGATCGCGCACATCGAGCAGTGGGCGCAGGAGATCGCGAAGGACTGCGGCTTCGAACGCCTGCCCGGCTTTCTCTACGCCGAGGCGGGCGACCGCGCGCAAAGACAGTTGCTCGACGCCGAGGCCGCCGCGGCCGAGGCGCTCGGCTACGGCGACATCCGCACCACCCAGACGCCGGCGCCGTTCGCGGTCGCGGGCGCGCTGCGCTTCGACAACCAGGCGCAGTTTCGTCCGGGCTCTTACGTGGCGGCGCTCGAGTCGCAGATCTACGGCAACGGCAGCGTCGTCGTGCGCGGCGTGCGCGTGCTCTCGATCGAGACCGATGCCGCGTCGTCGCGGTGCCGCGTGTCGACCAGCGGCGGCGACGTGTTCGCCGACAGGGTGGTCGTGGCCACCGACGTGCCCATCGGCGAGCGCTCGACGATCCGCGCCAAGCTGACCGCGTATCGGTCGTATGCGATGGCCGCGCGCGTGCGGCGGCCGCTGGGCGCGCTGCTGTGGGACCTCGCCAGTCCGTACCATCACGCGAGGACGGCACGCATCGGCAACCGCGAATTCCTGATCGCGGGCGGCGGCGATCACCGCGTCGGCGAGCACATCGACACACGCCAGGTGCTCGCCGAGCTCGACGAGTTCGCGCTTAGCCACTTCGGGCCGCTCGCGGCAACGCACCACTGGTCGGGCCAGATCATCGAGACCGCCGACGGTCTGCCGTATGTCGGCGCGGAGTCGCCCGACGATCCGCGCGTGCTGTTCGCGACCGGATTGTCCGGCAACGGCATCACCAGCGGCACGCTCGCCGGGCTGCTGCTCGCGGATCTGGTGCGCGGGCACGCGAACCCCTGGGCGCGGCTGTTCTCGCCGGAGCGCACGCGGACGCTGGCGTCGGTGGGCCGCGATGTCGGGCGCAACCTCGCCGCCGCCAAGCGCCGGCTCACCACCGGACGGATCAAGGAGCTGGTCACCGACGTCGAGCAGCTGCCGCCGTCGGCCGGGATGCTCCTGCGCCGGCAGGGCGAGCGGCTCGCGATCTACCGCGGCGCGACCGGCGTGTTGCGCGCGCTCAGCGCGGCCTGCCCCACCGGGCGCGGCCACGTCCGCTGGAACGGCGCCGAGAAGAGCTGGGATTGCCCATCATGCGGCAGCCGATTCGATCTCGCTGGCGCCGTGCTCAACGGTCCCGCCGTGCGTGGTCTGCTGCCGCGTCCGTTCGTCGACACGAAAGTCTTGCCTCCGACCATTCCCGCGCCGGCGCCGGTCGCACAGGCCGCGCCGTAGCGCTCGCGAAGTTCCGGTCCCCGCGCCGTAGCGCTCGCGAAGTTCCGGTCCCCGCGCCGTAGCGCTCGCGAAGTTCCGGTCCCCGCGCCGTAGCGCTCGCGAAGTTCCGGTCCCCGCGCCGTAGCGCTCGCGAAGTTCCGGTCCCCGCGCCGTAGCGCTCGCGAAGTTCCGGTCCCCGCGCCGTAGCGCTCGCGAAGTTCCGGTCCCCGCGCCGTAGCGCTCGCGAAGTTCCGGTCCCCGCGCCGTAGCGCTCGCGAAGTTCCGGTCCCCGCGCCGTAGCGCTCGCGAAGTTCCGGTCCCCTCCCCCCGTCTGCGGGGGGAGGGTTAGGGAGAGGGGTCCGCTCGCCGCGGCTCGCAAGGCTTGCCCTCTCCCTAACCCTCCCCCGCGGACGGGGGAGGGGACCGGATCTCTCCGGGAGAGGCGCAACCACATCAGCGCGCGGCCAGGTGGCGCTGCGCGGTGCCGACTCCAACGCCTGGCTCGAATCGATACCCGCTCGCCATGAGCGCGCGCTCGAGCGCTGCCACCGCCGCCAGGATGTCCGCCGCGGTCATCACGCCCATGTGACCGACGCGGAAGTACTTGGTCTTGGCCTCGGGATGCAGTCCGCCCGCCATGATGATCCCTTCGGCTCGCACGCGGCCCACCAGCGCGGCGTCGACGCCGCTCGGATAGTAGAACGCGCTCAGCGTGTTGGCGGCGATGGCCTCGCGCGCCGGCAGCATCGTCAGGCCCAGCGCGCGGCACGCCGCGCGGAACGCGGCCGCCTGGCGCGCGTGGCGGGCGAAACGCGCGTCCATCCCTTCGGCGACGAGCTGGCCCAGGCTGACGTCGAGCGCCAATACCAGGTTCGTGGCCGGCGTCGCGAAGTACTGCGGCGCGCCCTTCTCGTACGACTCCATGATCGGCAACCATTCGAGCCAGTCGAGGTAAAGCGACGCCACCGGCACCTTCTTCGCGCGCCGCGCGGCCAGCGCGCGCGGGCTCGCGACGACCAGCGCCAGGCCGGGAGGGGCGCCGAGCGCCTTCTGGCTCGCGGTCAGCGCGACGTCGATGCCCCAGGCGTCCTGGCGCAGCTCCTCGCCGCCGACCGAACAGACGCCGTCGACCACGGTGAGCGCGCCGTGCTCGCGGGCGACGCGCGCCACCTCCTCGACCGGCACGCGCACGCCGGTCGACGTGTCGACGTGGGTCACCGCGACCAGCTTCGCGGGCTCGCCGGCCAGGGCGCGCTCGAGCGCGCCCAGCTCCGGCACCTCGCCGAGCGGCGCGCGCACCTCGTCGACGCGCGCGCCCTGGCGCTCGAGGATCGCCCGCATGCGGTCCCCGAAGTAGCCGGTGTTGACCACCACCGCGCGCTCGCCGGGATCGATCAGGTTGGCCGTCGCGATCTCCATGGCCAGCGTGCCGCTGCCTGCGATGACGAACGGCTGCGCGCTCGGCGCGAGAAAGACCTCGCGCGCGTGGCCCAGCGCGCGCCCGAACGCCTTCGCGAACACCCCGTCCATGTGGCCGCGCTGCGGTTGCGCCAGCGCGCCCAGCACGTCGGCGTCGAGCTCGATGGGACCCGGGATCATCAGAACGGTGCGATCAGCCATGACGCGAGGATACCTCGATCTGGGGATTGCCGTCGGTGGGGGGCACGTGAGACATTCCGCCTCGGTTGCCGGACCGGGTCTCCGTCGGCAGGCACTCGAAGTTTTTCGGTTGGAGTTCGCGTCGGGCAAAGGCGGGTCCCCCGCCGGAGCCCTTCGCGGGAGGTTTGGAACCCTCTCAGGGTTCCAAGCAAAATGCGAGCGGGCACACCCACCCTCAGGGAAGGAGCGCGCATGTTCTACCAGAACTACAACCCCACCGGCAGCGTGGTGCTTTCGACGTTGCTGGCGGCGGTCCCGATCCTGGTACTGCTGTACTTCATTGCGCTGCACCCGCGGCGCGACGCCACCGGCAAGCGGCACCTTGGCATCGCTGCGCCCTACGCGGCCTTCGCGGGCGTGATCGCGGCGTTCCTGATCTCGTGCGTGGCGTTCCACATGCCGGTGGTCTCGGCGGTCTCGGCGTTCGCGCTCGGCACGCTATCGGGATTTCTCGGAATCATCTGGATCGTCGTCGGCGCGATGTTCCTTTACACGATCACGGTGATCACCGGGAAGTTCGAGATCGTGAAGGAATCGATCACGCACATCTCCTACGACCGGCGCATCCAGGTCATCCTGATCGCCTTCTCTTTCGGCGCGGTCATCGAAGGGACATCTGGTTTCGGGACGCCAGTGGCGATCGCCGGCGCGGTCATGGTCGGGCTCGGGTTCTCGCCCTTCCAGGCCGCGGTGCTGAACCTGCTCGCCAACACCGCGCCGGTGGCGTGGGGCGCGATCGGCACGCCGATCGTCACGCTGGCGTCGGTGAGCGGTCTCGACCAGGTCACGCTGTCGGCCATGGCCGGCCGCCAGCTGCCGTTCGTCTCGGTGCTGGTGCCGTTCTGGCTGGTCGTCACGTTCGTGCGCATGGAGGGCGGCACCTGGAAGCAGGCGTTCGGCACCTGGCCGTGCGCGCTGTGCGCGGGCGCGTCGTTCGCGATCATGCAGCACTTCGCCTCGGGCACGAACGCGCTGCACCTGATCACCGACGTCGTTTCGGGCGTGTTCTCGCTGCTCTGCACGACGCTGTTCCTGCGCTTCGTCTGGCAGCCCAAAGATCGCTTCCTGCTGGCGTCGGAGCGCGCGCGGCGGCGTTCCGGAGGCCAGCGCCTACAAGTACACCGCGGGCCAGACCGCGTACGCGTGGCTGCCGTGGGCGATCCTGATCCTCTGCTGCGCGCTGTGGGGCGCTCCCGACTTCAAGAAGTTCTTGAACGGCCTGTTCTCCGGCGTGGTCATCAACGGACATCTCTTGGGCTCGAAGTTCGGTGGGCCGCTGTCGCTGCCGGTGTGGGAGATGCCGCACCTGCACAACCTGGTACAGCGCGTGCCGCCTGCGGTCGCCGCCGGCGCCAAACCGGAAGCGGCGAAGTTCACCATCAACTGGCTGTCGGCGGCCGGCACCGGCGTGGTGCTGGCGGCGATCCTCACCGGTCTCGTGCTGCGGCTGTCGCGCGCGCAGTGGAAGCAGGCGATCGCGCGCACCGCCGACCGCATGAAGACGCCGGTGCTGGTGATCGGCCAGGTGCTCGGGCCTCGGCTACCTCACCCGCTACGCCGGCACCGACGCCGTCCTCGGCCTCGCGTTCACCAGCGCGGGCGCGCTCTACCCGTTCTTCTCGGCCTACCTCGGCTGGCTCGGCGTCTTCCTGACCGGCTCCGACACCGCGTCGAACGCGCTGTTCGGCAGCCTGCAGCGCATCACCGCGAACCAGCTTCACCTCAACGAGATCCTGATCGTCGCCACCAACTCGACCGGCGGCGTGATGGGCAAGATGATCGACGCGCAGTCGATCATGGTCGCGGGCGCCGCTTGCTACGACATTCCCCAGGAACGCGCGCACGCGGTCGGACCGATCTTCCGCAAGGTATTTTGGCACTCGGTCGCGGGCGCGGCGGTGATCGGCATCATCGCGCTGCTGCAGGCCTACGTCTTTCCTGGCATGATCCCGGTGCCGCCGATCAAGCACTGAAGCGGGACGCCGCGGATGGCGGCGTCGAGGATCTCGATCGGGTGCGCGGCCGGCATGGTCGCGCCGCGCGCCCGCAGCAGCTTCTGGATCTGCAGCGTGCAGCCGGCGTTGGCGGCGGCCAGGACCTGCGCGCCGGTCGAGACGACGTTGTCGACCTTGCGCTCGCCGATCGCGTTGGCCGCTTCCGGCTCGGTCAGGTTGTAGGTGCCGGCGCTGCCGCAGCACTGATCGCCGTCGGGGATCTCGACCAGCTCGAGGCCGGGGATGCCGCGCAGCAGCGCGCGCGGCTGGGCGCGGATCCCCTGCGCGTGCGCCAGGTGGCAGGCGTCGTGGTAGGCGACGCGCGCGCGTACCGGGTGGCGCGGCGCGCGCGGCGGCAGCGCCGCGAGCAGCTCGTTCACGTCGCGCACCTTGCTCGCGAAGGCGCGCGCGCGGTCGGCCCACGCCGGCTCGTCGGCGAACAGCGTCGCCGTAGCTCTTGAGGTGCGAGCCGCAGCCGGCGGCGTTGACCGCGATGACGTCGACCGCGCTGGCGCTCGAACTCGTCGACCAGCGCGCGCGCCAGTGACTTGGCCTCGTGCTCGCGCCCGGCGTGCATCGAGAGCGCGCCGCAACAGCCCTGTCCGTCGGGCACGCGCACGTCGCAGCCCTCGGCGGCGAGCACCCGCACGGTCGCCTGGTTGACGCGCGGGAAAGAAGACGCGCTGGACGCAGCCGCTCAGCAGCCCGACGCGCGCGCGCGGCTCGCCGTCGGCCGGCGTGTGACGCGGGAAGCGTCGCGAACAGATCGGCGAAGCGCAGCTCCGGCGCCAGCGCGTCGAGCTGCGCCAGGCGCGGCGGCAGCCGGCGCAGCAGGCCGCTGCGCCGAACCAGGCGCTGCAGGCCGCTGCGCGCGTAGAGCCAGAGCACGACCGCCAGCGCTCGCAGTCGGTGGGGGTAGGGCAGAAGCGCGAACAGCAGCCCGCGGAAGAGGCGCTCGCCGCCAGCCGCGGGGCCGCGTCGACTCGAGCTGCGCGCGCGTCCGCTCGATCAGCGTGTCGTAGCGGACGCCCGAGGGGCACGCCGGCATGCAGGCCATGCAGCCGAGGCAGCGATCGAAGTGCTGCGCGACGCCGGCGCCCATCGGGTTCGCGGGCAGCTCGCCGTCGCGCAGCCCGCGCATCAGGTAGATGCGCCCGCGCGGGCTGTCCATCTCCTCGCCCCACAATCGATAGGTCGGGCAGTGCGGCAGGCAGAACCCGCAGTGCACGCAGTCGTCGATCGGATCGCGCTGCGCTCATAGCCCCGCCACGAAGCGGCCGGGCGCGAGGCGTCGCTCCGGATCCAGCCGCTGCTTCAGGTTGCGCATCAGCGGCACCGCCGAGCGCGGGCCGCCGGCGACGCCCCAGACGTCGAGTCGCGCGCGCACGCGGCGCGGGCGCGTCGTGCACGACCACGCTGCCGCCGCGTCGCGGCGAGCGTGCGGCGCGCGGCTTCGATCGCGGCCGCGATCGCGTCCGCGTCGCCGGCGCCGCTGCCGCCGTTCACGAAGCCCAGCCCCAGCGTCGGATAGAAGATCGCGCGCGCGTCGCGCAGCGGCGCGGCGAGGCGCCCGAGGAGCTCGGTCGGCGCCGGGATCCGCGGGCAGCAGGGCCACCTTGATCCGGATCGCGGCGTCGCTCGCGCGCGCCCGCTCGTGCGCGTCCCAGAACCCGCCATGGCTCTCCGCTTCCATCGCGATGGCGATGTCGATCTTGTGCACCGCTTCGCGGAGGCGCGCGGTCTGATCGGCCACGCCGCGCGCGAATCCCGCGAAGCGGACCCCGAGCTGCCAGTCTGCGCTCGCCGGCGCGCTGGCGAGCGCGGCCACCGCCTCGGGCTCGAGGTGCGCCTCGCGCGCCGCGCGCAGCACGCGCTGGGCATCGGCGAGCGCGATCCGCGGGAACACCACGGTCGACGCGGTCTCGGGCAGCGGGTGCAGGCGAAAGGTCGCGGTCGCGATCAAGCCCAGCGTCCCCAGCGAGCCGGTGAGCAGCTTGGGCAGATCGAAGCCGGCGACGTTCTTCACCACTTTTCCGCCGCCGCGCACGCGCGCGCCGTCGGCGCGCACGAAGGAGATGCCGATGATCAGATCGCGGATCGAGCCGTAGCGCGTGCGCAGCGCGCCGAACGCGTTGCTGGCGACCACGCCGCCGACGGTGGCGCGGTCGGCCCACGGCGGATCGAGCGCCAGCCGCTGTCCGTGCGCCGCGAGCGCGCGCTGCAGCATCGCCGACGCGCGCGCCGCACTCGACGGTGACGATCTGATCGAGCGGCGCGTGCTCGACGATGCGATCGAGCGCCGTCGTGCGCAGCAGGACGTCCAGTTGCTCGGGCGCCGCGCCCAGCCCCAGCTCGGTGCCGCCGCCCACGAACGCCAGGTGGGCCCGGTCGCGCGCGCACGCGCCGACGATCTCGGTCGCCTCGTCGAGCGTCGCCGGCTCGACGACGTTCGCTGGCACCCGGCCGACGATCGCGTCGCTGGCCGTGCCCGCGCGCGCCCCGCTGGTCGTCGCCACGCTGGGCCGGGTCATCCGCGATCCGCCGTGCCGTCGCGCTCGGTGGCGTGCGCGCGGTAGGGACCCGGCCGATCGCCGCACAGTCGCGGCGTCGGGAAGACCTTGTTGGGGTTGCAAACGGTGTCGGGATCGAACGCGCAGCGCACGCGCGCCATGGTGTCGAGATCGCCCTCGCCGAACATCTCCGCCATGTACGGCGCCTTGTCCGCGCCCACGCCGTGCTCGCCGGTGATCGAGCCGCCGTAGCGCAGGCAGATGCGCAGGATCTCCGCGGCGAGATCCTCCGCCTTGCGCTCCTGCCCCGGCACGCGCGCGTCGTAGAGCACGAGCGGGTGCAGGTTGCCGTCGCCGGCGTGGAAGACGTTGGCCACGCGCAGGCCGGCGGCGCTCGCCAGTTGCTGGATCTCGGCGAGCACGCGCGCGATCTCGGTGCGCGGGATGACGCCGTCCTGCACGATGTAGTTCGACGCCAGGCGGCCCATCGCCGCGAACGCGCTCTTGCGCCCCTTCCACATGCGCATCCGCTCGTCCTCGTCGTCGGGCACCCGCACCTCGATCGCTCCGGCGCTCGCCGCGATCGCCAGCGCCTCGCGCGCGGTGTGCTCGACCTCGGCGCGCGGGCCGTCGACGTCCATCAGCAGCGCGGCGCCGATGCCCGGCCAGCGCTCGAGCCAGTCGACGCCGACCGCCTTGACCGCCGCCTCGATCGCCAGGCGGTCCATCATCTCGATCGCCGCCGGCACGATGCCGCGGCCGATGATCTCGGAGACGCAGCGCCCGGCCTCGTCGGTCGACGGGAACGCCGCCAGGAAGGTGCGGGTCGCCTCGGGGCGGCGCAGGATGCGCAGCACCACCTCGGTGACCACGCCCAGCGTGCCCTCGCTGCCGACCAGCACGCCGAGCAGATCGTAGCCGGGCGGATCGAGCACGCCGCCCTCGCCGAGATCGACGATGTCGCCGTCGGCGGTGACCAGCCGCGCGCCGCGCACGTGGTTGACCGTGAAGCCGTACTTCAGGCAATGCGCGCCGCCCGAGTTCTCGGCGACGTTGCCGCCGATGGTGCACACGCTCTGCGACGACGGATCCGGCGCGTAGTAGTAGCCCGCGGGCCCGAGGTGGCGGCTGACGTCGAGGTTGATCACGCCCGGTTGCACGCGCATGAGGCCGTTGTCGAGGTCGACGTCCAGGATCTTCGTCATGCGCGAGAGCGCCAGCACCAGCGAGCCGGGCGTCGGCAGCGCGCCGCCCGAGAGCCCGGTGCCGGCGCCGCGCGGGACGACTGGCATGCCGGCGTCGCGCGCGAGCCTTCATCACACCGACGACCTCCTCGGTGCTGGCCGGCAGCACCACCAGGCTCGGCCGCGCGCGGAAGCTGGTGAGCGCGTCGCACTCGTAGGTGCGCAGGTCGGCGGCGTCGGAGATGACATTCGCGGCGCCCACAATCGCGGCCATGCGCGCGACGACGTCCGCCGGCGTCGGCGGAGAGGGCGGTGGGTCCGAGCCTGGCGGAGCGCAGCGACGAGTGGGACATGCAACTCCTCGGGGTCGACGGGCAGCATGTTCCAGCGCCCCGGGAAAATCAACGGGCCGGGGGCGCCAACGTCGACGGTAAAGTAACCCAACCCTGAGAGGGTCCGGACCTCCAGAGCTACGGGCAGGCCGGGTTGCTCACGCCGGGCGAGCCGTAGTCCGTCTCGACGCCGGCCTCGTCGATGAGCGTGTTGTAGACGGTGGTCCCCTGGCACCAGTTCGCGAGCACGTCGTTGGCGGCGCCGTCGTAGTGCAGCGGGTTGAGGCTGAACGAACGCCCCTTGGGCACCGGCCAGGTCGTGAAGTCGACCAGATCGATCGTGGTGGTTCCGCAGCGCAGGCCGGCGCGATCGCCGGTGTTGCTGAACTTCACCGTCGAGTAGATGTCGGTCGGGACGAAACCCAGCGTCGGGTCGGCCGATCGCGCGAGCGTGATGAACCACCCCGGCTTGCAGGATCACGTGGCGCGTGATGGTGTCGGTGTTGGCGGAGTCGTAGAGCTGGCAGTTGAAGAGATCGTAGGTGACGAGCAGGCTCGGGTTGTAGATCTCGACCCACTCGCCGACCTCGTCCTTGGCCGCCGTGGTGTCGACCATGATCTCGGTGAAGATCAGCTGGCCGGCCGCCGACGGCACGGTGCCGCTGCCCGCATCGACGATGGCGCCGCCCGCGCCGGTCTTGCCTCCGGTGCCCGGCATCCCGGCGGCGCCGCCGCTGCCGGTGACGCCGCCCATGCCCGAGACGCCACCGCTGCCGGTCATGCCTCCCATCGCTGTCTTGCCGCCGCTGCCGGTGACGCCGCCCATCCCAACGGCACCGCCGCTGCCGGTGACGCCGCCGCTGGCGGTCACGCCCCCTGCGCCCGTGGTTCCACCGGCGCCCTTGTGCTCGCCGCCCATGCCGGCGTCGGGACCGATCTCGACCTTCTGGACGTCGGCGGGCAGGCAGCCCGGCGACGTCGCGATCGCCATCGCGATCCCGAGCAACGTCGCGCCGAGGCTAAAACGAAACGTCGACTTCACAGCCCACCTTTGCCGGCACCGGCACGCACGCGACCGCGACGTGCGCTCCGAGATTGCCGCTCTTCTTGTCCCGCTCTGTCCATTTCAACGTCGCAATCGTGCCCAGCGCAAATGCCCCCGCGGCGCTGCCAATCGCCGTCGCGAGCGCGAGCTCATCGCGCAGGACCAGCCCACTGCGATTGCGGCAGACGCTACCATGGGCCAGCGCATCGTCGCACCCATCGATCTGGTTGCTTTGATAGCGCCACCAGAGCACCCCGCCGACCGCCCCTGCCGCGAGCACACCGGCGCCGCCGAACCACCAGGCCGGCCCTGACGACGCCGATGGGCTCTGGCCGTGACCGGTGAGATCGACATGCGGTGGTGGCAGCGGCGGCAGGTTGATGCTGATCTCGCGCCGCTCGCCGCCGACGACGGCGATCTCCCGTGTCTCCGAGCGGCGATCGGGCGCGAGCGCGGTCAACACGTGGTGGCCGAACTCCAGCAGCAAGATGTCGCCGTCGTCGAGCTCGGTCGGCGTCTGGTCGACTCTCAGAACCGCGTCCTTCGGAGACAGGCGGATGACGAAGCGCCCCACGAAGACCCGCGCCTGATCGGCCAGCGCCTGCACCTGGTCGCGTTCCGAGTCGTTGAGCGGCAGCCGCGAATCGACCAGCGACGCCTCGAGTGCGCGCAGCGATTTCACGTAGTCGCGCAGCTCGAACGCCGCCATCCCGATGCCGCGCCAGGTGCGGGCGCTCGGCTCCAGTTCGTGCGCGCGTCGAAAGAGCGCCCGCGCCTCGGCGAAGTGTTTGGCGTCGTACTCGGCGGCCGCGTCGTTGATCAGCGAGCGATAGGCCTGCGTCTCTGCGGGGGTGGCGTCGCGCGACACTCCTGGCGCCGCGGCCGCGTCGAACGAGACCGCGATCAGCGCCAGGAGCAGTGTCGCCTTTACGAGGGAAGGTGTCGGACCCATCACCCAGGGCTCAAACGTTAGGAGATCGGACGAAGAAAGTCATGCACCACAGGGCCGCAGCGATCGCGCGATCGGGGAATTGTGGGCCAGGATGCTGGCCCAGGAGGCTCTGTCACACGGTCGTTTCGAGGGCCGAAAATGGCGGGTGGCGAGGCCACGATGCTCTGTGTAGGCATTCGGCGCCAACGTGCGTGGAATTGCGCTGAAGTGGCCGTCGGCGCGCGCCTCAACATCGCCGTCGAGCCCGCCGATATCGGGGGGACCTGCGATGGCCGCGAGTGTCGTCCAGCCACGTGACCGAGCCGAGTCGCTGCTGCTGCACGCGGAGCACCGATCGGGCGCTACCTGGTGATCGAGCTGGTCGGCCGCGGCGCGATGGGCGACGTCTACGCGGCGTACGATCCCGAGCTCGACCGCAAGGTCGCGGTCAAGCTCTTGCAGGTCTCCGACGGCGGCAAGGGAGACGTCGGCGAGCAGAAGGCGCGCCTCTTGCGCGAAGCACAGGCGATCGCACGCCTATCTCATCCGAACGTCGTGGTCGTGCACGACGTGGGCAGCTTCGGCGAGCGCGTCTTCATCGCGATGGAGTTCGTCGACGGCCACACGCTGAGCTACTGGCTGCACGCGGAGCCGCGGCGCTGGCGCGAGATCGTCGACGTGTTCGTCTTGGCGGGGCGCGGGCTGGCGGCCGCGCACCACGCCGATCTCGTGCACCGCGACTTCAAGGGCGAGAACGTCATGATCACCGCCACGCGCCAGGTCCGCGTCATGGACTTTGGCCTGGCTCGCCAGGCGCCGAACCGCAAAGCGAGCGCCAGCCTCCCGTCGCTGGCGACGCTGGCGCAGTTCGACACCAACGCCACGATCGAGGTCGCGCGCCAGCAGGCCTGCGACGTGGGCGAGCGGCTCGAGGCCCGCGCGCTGCCGGTCACGCCGCGCGGAACCGGCTCGTTCGAGGCCGCCGTGACCGAGACCGGCCTGCTGGTCGGCACGCCGGCGTACATGGCACCCGAGCAGTTCCGCGGGCAGATCGCCGACGCGCAGAGCGACCAGTTCAGCTTCTGCGTGGCGCTCTACGAGGCGCTTTACGGGCAGCGTCCCTTTGCGGGCGCGACGATGTCCGAGCTGGCCGACAACGTCGTCCATGGGCGCGTGCGTCCGGCCCCGGCCAATCGCCGCGTGCCGAGCTGGGTCCGGCGCGCGCTGCTGCGCGGACTGTCGGTCGATCCCGACGAGCGCTGGCCGTCGATGGACGCGCTGCTGGGCGCGCTGGCGCACAACCCCAATGCGCGCGGCTGGTGGTACGCCCTCGGTGGCGTGGTCGTGGCGTCGGCAACCGCGGCGGCGCTGGCGGTCGGCATGGCACCGGCGCAACCTTCGATCTGCCAGGTCACCGCGGATCGCTTCTCCGGCGTCTGGGAACAGGCGGGCGATCGGCGCTCCACGCGGCGCGCG
Source organism: uncultured Pseudomonadota bacterium (assembly GCA_963711305.1). Taxonomy (GTDB): domain Bacteria; phylum Myxococcota_A; class Polyangia; order Fen-1088; family Fen-1088; genus DASRQZ01. Next base: position 1,559,433 of record CAVQDT010000003.1, on the reverse strand, counting down.
GCCATCGCGGCTTCGATGGCCGCCGCCGAGGCACCGCGCACCCGCGACTCGTTCGAGAAGCTGTCACGGCTGCTCGACGACTACGTCGGCCGCTGGTCGCGCATGTACAAGGACGCGTGCGAGGCGACCAACGTCCGCGCCGAGCAATCGCACGAGGTCCTCGACCTCAAGATGAGCTGCCTGCGTGCTCGCCTGAGCGAGCTGCGGGCGTTCTCCGACGTCCTGGTCGAGGGTGACGCGGTCGCGGCCCGCAACGCGATCAGCAGCGCGGCCGCGCTGACGCCGATCGAGGTCTGCGCCGAGATCACCTCCGTTGGGTCGACGATCGCGCCGCCCAGCGACGCGCCGACGCGCCAGCGCGTGGATGCGCTTCGCGGCCGGCTGGTCGAGATCAAGGCGCTGCAGGACGCCGGCCGTTACGTGCAGGCGCTGGAACAGGTCACCGCCATCGTCGCCGACCCCCGCACGGGCGACTACCAGCCGGTCATGGCGGAGGCGCTCAACCGCATGGCGCTGTTGCAGGTCGACATCGGAAACACCCGCGACGCACACGCGACGATCGAAGAAGCCCTGTGGCTGGCCGAGGGTTCGCGCCACGACGAGCTGGTGATCGAGCTGGCGACCATCGAGATCTACATCTCCGGCTACATCGAGCACGACATGGTCAAGGCGCAGCACTGGGCCAACCAGGCGCGCGTCTTCCTGCAGCGCATCGGCGGGCACGATCTGCTGCGCGCCTGGATGCTCAACAACATCGGCGTCGCGCTCGACGCCAACGGCGACAGGGTCGCGGCGGCCGAGGAGATGGAGAAGTCGCTGCGCATCAAGGAGCGTATCCTCGGCAAGGATCACCCCGACGTGGCGATCTCGCTCGCCAACCTGGCCGATACCCTGAACGCGATCGGGCGGTCGAAGGAAGCGCTGGAGCTGAGCAACCGCGGCGTCGAGATCCAGAGTCGCACCTTCGGCGCGAGCCACCCGCGGCTGGTCGCGCAGCTGGCGACACGGGCCGAGATCTTGAATCAGCTCGGCCGGTACGAGGAGGCGCGGCGCGACGCGGAGCACGCCGTGGCGATCCAGCGCAGCGAGGCTGGTCCCGACGCGAACCTGATCTACGCGCTGGCGCCGCTCGGGGAGGCGGAGCTGGGGCTCGGCCACCCGACGCGGGCGCTTGCGCCGCTGCGCGAGGCCCTGCGGCGGGCCGAGGAGGGGGGGGTCGCCGACGAGCTGCCGCGCCTGCGTTTTGCGCTGGCGCGCTCGCTGTGGGAGAGCGGACACGATCGCAAGCAGGCGCGCCTGCTCGCCGCCGCGGCGGCCTCGCCGGTGGCGAGCGCGCCGGTCGCCGACAAGGCGACGGTGCTTGCCGAGAAGGCGCCGAGCGCGGCGCCCACAACGGTGGCCGGGCCGGCGCCGTCGGTTCAGCAGCGAGCGGCGGCGTGGTTGTCCGCCCACGGCGCGCCAGCGTCCAGCCCCGAGTGAGCAAGGACGTCAGCGAGGACGCGAGCCGGAACTGCGGGCCCGGTCAGTCGCCGAGCTCGCAGATTCCCGCGCCGCAGAACGCGTGCTGCGAACAGGACGGATCCTGCGACATCATCTCCATGCACTGCGTGTCCGCGCAGCGCTTTTTGCGGTCCTTTTCGTAGCTGTCTTTTTGCTTCTTGGGGATCGCGCGCTGCTTGCCGCCCTGATTGCACGAGCAGCAGTCGTCGGGCACGAGCACGCAGTCCGCGTCGGTCTTGCAGTCGGCGGAGGCGGCCGGCGCCGCCTTGGATTTGTGGGCGCGCTTGGCCTGCGCGTCCAGCCGCAGGCCCAGGATCAAGGCGACGATCAGCGCGACGACCGAGCCAGCCAGCACCAGCGGGCGGCGCACGCGGCGTAGGTTTGCCATGCGCAGGAATTATACACGCACCCGCCAGCGGCGGTGAGTCGCGATCACACGCCGCGGGCTCCCCGGGAGTCTCGGTTTCTGGGTCGACGTCCCGCGGCGAGCGTGGTAGCCAGATCGTCGGAGACGCGTCATGCAGGGTTTCTCACCGTCGGCGATCGCTCACAGCATCCGCTGGCAGGACGCCGTCGACGTGCTGTTGCTGACGCTGCTGTTCTCGCGGCTCTACGCCTGGCTCAAGCACACCGTCGCGGTGCAGATAGCGTTCGGGCTATTCACGCTGGTGGTGGCGTCGTGGGTCGCCAACCACTTCGGGCTGATCCTCACCTCGTACCTGCTGTCCGCGGTCGGCGCGGCGACGACCGTTGTGATCGCGATCGTGTTCCAGCACGAGATCCGCCAGGGCTTGAGCCGCGTCAGCCTCCTGCGCTGGCTGACCGAGCGCCGCGAGACCCGTCCCGCCGACAGCATGGGCGCCACGATCGCGCGGGCGGCGTTCTCGCTGGCGCGGCGGCGCAAGGGCGCGCTGATCGTCATCCCGCGCCGCGATTCGGTCGCCGAGCACCTGACGGCCGGCACCCGGATCGAGGGCCGGCTGTCGCCCGCGCTCATCGAGGCGATCTTCACCTCGACGGCGCCGCTGCACGACGGCGCGATCGTCGTCAGGCACAACCGCCTCGCGAGCGCGGGCGTGATCCTTCCGCTGGCGACGGAGAGCGCCGCCGCCGACCACGACGCCGAGCTCGGCACGCGCCACCGCGCGGCGCTGGGGCTCACCGACAACTGCGACGCGCTGGTGGTGTGCGTGAGCGAGGAGCGCGGCTCGGTCTCGCTGGTGTACGGCGACAAGCTGGAAACCTTCGACGGCGAGGACAAGCTGATCGCGGCGCTGGCGAGCCACGGGGTCGGCGCGCCACCGCCCGCCAGCGCGCGCAAGCACGGCCCAGGTTTCGCGCGCGCCAGCTGCTGCCCTACGGCGGCATCCTGGCGCTGGTGATCTTCGGCTGGGCGGCGGTGGCGCTCGACCGCTCGCACGCGGTCGCGCGCGTGGTGCCGCTCGAGATCCGCAACGTCGGCGAGGGCATCGCCTTCGATCCGCCGCGCTTCAACAGTGTTTCGATCGAGCTGCGCAGCTCGCGCCGCGAGCTGGAGGCCATGCCCGAGGAGGCGGTGTCCGCCTTCGTCGATCTCTCGGGCTCGGGGCCCGGCCTGCGGGTCTTTCGCGTGCAAACCAACGCACCCGCGGGGATCGAGGTGGTGAGCAGCAGCCCGGCGTTCATCCAGCTGCAGCTACGCCCGCGCGGCGGGCCGCAACCGCGCGAGCCGCCGCCGGCCGTGGTCCCGACGCCGCCGCTGCGCGGGCGCGCTCCGCTCTCGCCGCGCCACTGAACGCGCCGTTCCGGTCGTCGCCGAGACGTTGCCGTTCCGTCACCGAGCGTGCGGGACGGGGCGCGGCGGCGGGCGTAAAGATCCCCGGAGATGAGACGTCCGGCGGTCGCGTACTTGTTGCGGGTCGCGGTTGCCATGGTGCTGCTGTACGGGCTGCTGTACTTCCCGTATCCGGCCGACAGTTTGCCGGTGCGCTGGATCTCGGCCTATCTGCACGGCGTTGCCGCGGTGTCGGCTGCGTTCATCCGGCTCTTCGACGCCGGCGCGCGCGCGCACGGCGACTTGATCGACGGACGCTTCTCGATGCGGGTCGTGCTCGACTGCGCGGCGCTCGACGCGCACGCGCTGCTCGCGGCGGCGGTGCTGGCCTTTCCCGCACGCTGGCGCTACCGGATCGCCGGTGTCGTCGCCGGCACGCTGGTGGTCGCGGCCGTCAACGTCGCGCGCATCGTCGTCCTCTATGTCGCCGGTGTGCGCTGGCCGTCGGCGTTTCCGGTTCTGCACGAGGAGGTGTTGCAGATCGCGATCATCCTGACGACGTTGCTGGTCTTCGGCGGGTGGATCGCGATGGTGCGCCGCGCGGATCTGGCGGCGCGCGTGCCCGCGGTCGGGCGATGACCTGGACCACCCGTCGCGTGGCGGTCGCGCTCGCGATCTTTCTCGGAGCGCTGATCGCCGGCGGCTGGCCCTGGCCGCCGCTCCAGCGCGGGTGGAGCGCGATCTACTGCCCGATCGCGAATCTGGTGATCGCGCCGCAGACCTTCGGCCGGGGCGGGCATGCCCGGTTGCGCGCGTTGCCGTCGATCGAACGCCACCCGAACGACAACGTCACCGCCGACGCCGTGCTGTCGCTGTCCGTCGCCGGGTTCGGCGGCGATCTCCCGCTCGGCATGAGCGTGCGGCGCGACGCCTACCTGCCGCTCTGGATCCTGGTCAGCTTCCTGCTCGCCGCGCCCTTGGGATCCGCGCGCCGGCTGAAGACACTCGCGATCGGGATCCCGCTCATGCTGGCGCTCAACCTGGCGGCGCTCGAGCTGCTCGTGACCTGGACCTTTGCGTTTCAGCTGCGCGGGATCTACCCGGCCGACGCGGCGCCGCTCTGGCTGCGAGCCGTCGACCTCGCCTACGGTGCCGTGCTGTCGCCCCCGGGCAACCGCTTCATCGCGCCGCTCGCGGTCGGTGCAACGCTGATCGCGCTTTTCCATGGCCGTCGCCAGGATGTGACGAAGACGTCACGGCGCGTGACGGCGTGAAGGTAGGATCCAGCGTCGTGAAAGTAAAGGCCCGCGGCAAGATCGTTCCCTGGCCGGCGAAGCGCGCCCAGCCCGCGACGCTGGCGATCGCGACGCTCGCGTCGGGCTATCGTTTGACGTCCAGCGGTCCGTCGGTGCGCCAGCAGGATCTGATCACGCTCACCGCTCCCGACGGGCGCGTCTGTCTGAGCGTCGCGCTGCGGCCCGAGGGTCCGCTGGTCGAGGTTCACGCACAGTCGCTGTCGGTCGCGTCGGAAGGCGTGCTGCGGCTCGATTGCGACCGCCTGGAGATCCAGGCCCCGGGTGGTACTTCGCTGAACACCGGATCGCTGGTGCAAGACATCGCGGGCGATGTGCGCACGCGCGCCGGCGGCGTGATCGAGTCGGAGGCGCACGCGCAGCGGTTGCACGCTCGCCGCGGCGACGTGGCGCTGTCCGCGAACGACGACGTCACGCTGGACGGCGAGCGGGTTCGGTTGAACTCGCCGCGCGAGGCGACGCTGGTCCGGCCGGGCGCGCCGTTACCTGCGGTGGTGGCGCTCGCGCCTACCCCGGCGGCGGGGCGCGCGACCGCGCCGTCGAGGAAGCGCTCGACCTCGCGGTCGTCGTCGCGATAGTGATGGACAGCTCGCTCGGACGGCTGACCGCGATCGCCCTGGTCATCCTGATCCCGGCAGGTTTGCTGCTGAGCCGGCTGCTCGGACGGCGCATGGGCGATTTTCGGCGCGATCACCTGGTCGAGATCAATCGGGTGCTGCGCGACCTGGCAGCGACCGCGGGTGGCGAGTTCGAGAGTGGGCCCCTGCTCGCGAACCACCCGCTGCTCGGCAAGCTACATCGCTACGGCACCGCCCGGCTGTCAGCGGGCGGGCTGGAGATCGAGGTTGGAGTCAGCTATCCCGGCGACGACCGCAGCGACGACCACACAACGGTACGGATCGTCGCGCCGACCGATCGGCGGTGGCGGCTCGCGACGTTGCACCTGAGCCACCCGTGCAACTGCGACGAACGATCCGGCGGCGATCGACGCCGAGATCAGCCGCTGCTTCGAGATCATCGGCGCCGAGTCGGTGGGGTTGCCGCAGCCGGCGCGGTCGGCGCTGGTGCGGCTCGGCGCGCGCGCCTTCTCGCTGGATCTGCGCGACGACGCGCTCGAGTTGATCGCTGCCGCCGACGACGGGACTACCTACGTGGCGCCGGTCGCGCGGTTGCGCACGCTGGTCGAGCAGGCGGTCGAGGCGGCGGAAGCGTTGCTGGGCCCGCACCGGGGCGGGTAACCAGGAACGGCGACGGTGGGGGACGTGGGGAGGGCTTCGCTCTCTCCGTTGTGGGGCGCGAGCGGCGTCGGGGCCCTTTGACATCGGATCCCGCTGACCTCGTGACGAATACCAATGTGCGGCTAAGTTGCGGGGCTCGGAGTTCCGTGGAGCTGGGCGCAGCGAGATGTACCGCGCGCGGCATACGTGGCCATCGAGGAGCGCGCGACTGTCTGCCAGGGACGGAGTGACTTTCATTGGCTGCCGATCCGTTGGAATAGAACGGCAAAGACCGGGGCGATCGATGGTGCGTGCTCAGGATCAAGGCCGACGAATTGCCGCGCCTCCTAATACCTCCGACCTAGGTTAGCTCCCAAACCGATCGCCGCTCAGCGCCGAAGTACACGGGTGTGGCCGCGCCTCCGGCCTGGTCCGGCAATGAGGCTTCGTCGGGGCGTGAGGCGCATGTGACAGCTCGAGAACAAGCAGGTGGATAGATCAGTTCGGGCAGTTGCCGAAGTTGTCCACCCAGAGGCCGTTGCGGCAGAGGACGCGCGAGCCATCAACGCAGATGTCGTAGTTGCCGCAAGCGAGACCCTCGTCAGCGCACACGGTGCCGAGCAGAGGCGCCACGGGCGGGCAGCGCGGGTCGCTCGGCGGAGGGAGGCAGGCCCACACCGGGCGAGCATCCGTGTCGAAGGCGATGCAGCCGCATTGCGTACCGTCGGGCTGGGTGCAGTATCCGGGCGGCGTGCACGGCTGCCCGGGGCTGGGCGGCGTCGCCGGACAGGTCCAGGCGCACGGCTCGGTGGTCGATGCGACGCTGCCCGGGGGTCCGCCGGTCCAGACCTCGGGCGTGTGGCAGTCGCTCGGGGGACAGACATCGCTGCCGCACTCGCACTGCTGGGCACCCCCGCAGGCCATGACGGTCCGGCACGAGGGCCTCGCGCTGTCGCCATACGAGCACGTCAAACCCAGCGCTGGGCATGCCGCGAGCAGCGCCGGAGCCGTCGAGGGGCACTGAAGAGCTGAGTTGGACTTCTGGCCGGCGTCCGTTGCCTCGCTCGGAGTTCCCGAACACCCTGCGACCACCAGAACCAAGAGGACGCAATGGCGGATCATGACAACTGCTCAGGCAAGAACAGCGCCAGCCCAACCCAGACGAACACCGCTGTTCTTCTCGGGTCGGGTCGCCTGGCGGGCCGTCCTCTCGAATTACTGAGGCTACCGCGGCCAATTCGTCATCGTCATGCTCTCGCTCGCCCGGAGCGAAAGCGCACCGTGCGTATCTGCGCCGAGGCCGAACCCGACCGCGTGGCCGCGCCCGAGCCCGAGGGTCCGCCGAACGACACGCCGTCGAGCTCACCCGCCTCGCCGTGGGGGTACGCCGGCAGGCACATGCGCGGGTGCGACCAGCAAAACGCCGCCGCGTCGACGCGCGTCAGCTGCGTCTCGAGATCGACGGTGATTCCCCGCTGTCCGCGCAGCACCGAGCTGCGCTCGAGCGGCGCCATGCCGGCGGGCAGGGGGCGATCCTGCCAGCTGCGCACCGGCTGATCGATCTCCTCGATGTTGGGAGCGGTTTGCCGGTGACGTCGTCGCGCTGGGCGACGTAGCCGCGGCCGCGCCGGTTCGCGAAGTAGCCCGCCTCGACGGTGTCATCACCCGATTGATGGCGCGCGGTCCCGCCGTACGCCCGCGCGTAGGTGAGGGGCAGCTCGGTGAACGGGCGCGGCTCCGACGGTCGCAGGCGCCCGCGCGCGCGCTCCCACACGCGGTCGCCGGTGACCAGCACCGAGCGCGTGAACTTGCCGATGCGCAGCGAGACCTGCATGCGCTTGATCGGGCGCTTGGGCGAACGGCTGCGCGCGTTTCCGAACACCGCGAGATCGCACCAGGCCTTGGCGGGAACGATCTCGGTCTCCAGCGCGCCGAGCTCGGTCGCCTCGTCCTCGAGGCACAGCGGAAGCTGGGTCTCGGCCAGACGGGGCTCTCCCGTCGGCGACGTGTCGTAGGTCGCCTTCATGACCACGACCGCCTGCAGCAGGTCGTCATAGACCAGCTGCGCCCGCGCGAGAAAGCTGGGAAACGTTGTTTCGTTGAACAGCTCCACGGCTAGCCTACGTGCGCGTGTCGAGCCACATCGCATAACGCACGGGTCGCGGCTGGTTCTTTGTGACAGTTCCCCGACGATCCGGGTGCCGAGCGGGCGCGCGCATTGCAAGACCTGACGAGAAACGGAGAAGGCGCGGCAATCAACCTTGGCCGGTGTCGAGAATTCAACACAGCCCAACAAAATGCGACAAACCACCGAACAGAACGCGACACAAATCAGACGAGCGGACCCTATGTTGAAACAGACTCTGCGAATGACCTGGCGCCGGCGGCTGTCGGCCCGCGATGCACGTGACTACGACGCGTTCGTCGACGCCGCGCCATCGGGGCATTTCGCGCAGGCCCGACAGTGGGCGCCGGTCGCCTGCACGGGCCGTCCTTTCGGATCGTCATACGCCATCGTGCGCGACGCCACGGACCGCGTCGTCGGTGCGGCCCACATTCTGCGAGCGCAGGTCGCGGGCTTACCGCTGCCCTACGCGGTGATCGAGCGCGGGCCGGTGGTCGCCGATCCGGCGATGTTCGGGCCGGTGATGCGGCGCCTCGCGCGCGCGGCGCGCTGGCGAGGGATCGCGCGCCTCGCGGTGATGCCGTACTGGGAGCGCGCGGCGGGCGAGGTGGTCTGCGCGACCCTCGACGAGCTCGGCTGGCGGTCGGTGCAGAAGATGTCGGGCGCGCACGCGGCGACGCTTCGCCTGGCGCTCGCGGGCGCGGGCGACGGGACCGGCGCGGACGAGCGCGGGCGTGGCGAGGAAGACGGCGATCCTCACGGCTCGGCCGGGCTCGACACGATCTTCGCGGGCAGCGACTTCCGCAAGCTGCGCCGGGAGTACCGGCTCGCCGAGCGCTGCGGTGCCCGCGCGCGCCGAGGCACGGCAGCGGATCTGCCGCGCTTCGTGTCTCTGTATCGCGAGCTGATGAGCGAACAGGGGCTGCACGCCAAAACGGACGCCTGGTTCGACGCGCTGGCGGCGCTCGACTTCGGGACCAACGGATCGGTGGGGCTGTTCTTCACCGAGATCGAGGGCGAGGTCGTCTCTGGCGCGCTCACCATCCGCCATGGCCGGCTGGTCACGCTCTATCTGGCGGCGTCGGCGCGCGCGCCCCGCAAGTTCTCGAAGATGGTGATCGGCCTCGTCGCCGCCGTGGCGTGGGCGCGGCGCATCGGGTGCGACTTCGACCTCGGCGGCGTGCCGATGAACGGCGACACCGACGAGAAGCGGCTCTCGATCGCCCAGTTCAAGCGTGACTTCTCGACGGCGCGCCTCGACCTGATCGGTGAGCACGCGCGCTGGCTCTGGGGAAGCCTCGGCTAGTGATCTCCGGTCCCCTCCCCCCGTCTGCGGGGGGGCTAGGGAGAGGGCAAGCCTTGCGAGCCGCGACGCCCGCGGCCCCTCTCCCTAACCCTCCCCCCGCAGACGGGGGGAGGGGACCGGAGGCAGGCCGCGGTAGATCTGCTCGTAACTGTCGCGCATGTGTGCCTCGGTGAATCGACGCCCGACCGCCGCGCGCGCGCGTTCTCCCCGGCGCGCGAGCTCGCCGCGGCCGAGCGCGACCGCCGAGCGCATGGTCGCGGCCAGCGCATCCACCGACATGTCCGGCGCCAGCCAGCCGGTCTCGCCGTTGGCGACGATCTCCGGCACGCCACCGACCGGCACCGCGATCACCGGGCGTCCCAGCGCCATGGCTTCGAGCAAGCCGACGGGCAGCCCCTCGGTGCGCGAGCTGCACAGGACGGCGTCGAGCTGGGTGAGAATCGTCTCGGGATCGCTCCGGTAGCCCCAGAAGCGCACGCGATCGCCGATGCCCAGCGCGGACACTTGCTGCTCGAGCGCGGGCCGGCACGGGCCGTCACCGACGATGTCCAAGTGCGGTCCGTCGACCTTTGCCAGCGCCGCGAGCGCGTGATCGATACCCTTGCGCGGTTCGAGCCGCGCGACTACGCCCAGGCGTAGGACTCCGTCGTGCGCGGCCAGCGTCGCCGGCTCCGCGGTCGCGAACAGGCTGGAGACACCGTTGCGGATCACACTCACCCGCGCCGCGACTGCCGGCACGTCCGCGCAGATGCGGCGGCGTAAGAAGTCGCTGACCGCGACGACCGCCGTCGCGCGCTGCAGCGACCAGCGCGAGAACGGGCGGCACAGCCAGTGGTCGTAGACCCGCGTCGAGTGCTCGGTGCGGATCACCGGTACGCCGGCGCGCCGGGCCGCGCGCGTCCCCAGCACGTGCGACGCAAAGGTGTGTAGCTGCGCTGCGCGCGCGCCGGTGTCACGCAGCAGCTGCGCCAGCCAACGCACGTCGCGGCCGCCGGTCGTGCCGCGCAGAACGTCGCGCTCGACCAGGCCGGCCACCGGCCGCGGAGGCGTCACGACCTCCACGCCGGCGTCGGTGAAGAACGCGCGCACGGCGGGTGCGTCCGTCCAGAGCGCGATCAGGTGGCGCCGCGCGCTGCCTTCGCCGACGGCTGGCCGGCGCGCCAGGCTCAGCACCATGCGCTCGGCGCCACCCACCTCGCCGGCGACCACCACATGGACGATCGGTCCCCCACCCGCCTTCATGCGCGGCGCCTCCAGAGATCGGCCGCGCGCAACCCCTGGCCGAGGCGGACCCAGAACAGCCACGCGACGACCACGTTCACCGCCGACGTCGCGAGCGCGATCCCCTCCAGGCCCAACCAGTGCGACAGCACGATGTTCAGAATCAGATTGGCGGCCGCGTTGAGGATGCCCATGCCGACGAGGATCCGGCTGTTGCCCAGCGAGACGTGTGCGCGCGCGAGCACCAGGACGATGCCGAACGGAACCAGCCCGACCAGGTTATAGGGCAGCAGATGCGCGATGCGCGCCAGCGCCGCCCCATCCATCGCTCCCCGTCCGTAGACCAGCGTCACCAGCGGGACGCGGACGAGCGCCAGCACCAGCGCGACCGCTCCGAAGACCAGCGTCACGCCGAGCACCGAGCGCACCACCGTCCGGCGCAGCTCGAAGCGCCGCCCGTCGGCGCCAGCCGCGGCCAGGTGGCTCAGCAGCACCGACAGGAACGTCGAGCTCAGCAGCGAGGCCGGGAACGACGACAGATCGCCCGCGAGGCGGAGCATGGTGCCGCCGCCGACGATCCCCAGCGCGCGCGCCATCATCTGGTCGACGAGCGGGTTGACGCGCACCACGGCGGAGCCGCCGATCTCCGACGACACCAGTCGCACGAAGCGTTTGAGCGCGCCCGGCCGCGCCAGCGTGAGTTGGATCGGCAGGCCCGAGCGGCGAAGGGTGATCAGCAGGCCCGCTGCCGCCACCAGCTCGCCGCCCGCGAGCGCGAACGGAATGGGACCGAGACCGTGACCGCGCCCGAGCGCCGCGATCACCAGCGTGACAGCGACGCCGCCGGCGCCGGCCAGCGCGTCGGGTAGGAATCGAAAGCGCGCCGCCAGCAGCGCCGCCGCCAGCGAGTGCAAGGCCAGGAACGGCAAGTAGATCGAGAACCCGACGGCCATCGGCACGACCAGCGCGCGCGGCGCTGCCGGTGACGTGCGCGCGGAACCACAGCCAGACGCCGGTACCGATGAGCAGCGCGAGCCCGGACGCGATCAGCGTGGTGTACGCGATCAGCGCGCCCGCCAGGCGCGGCAACTGGGCCGGATCGCGGCGCTGCACGTCGACGACGATCGGGACCAGCGCCGAGTCCTGAAACGACGCAAACACCAGCGAGCCGGCGAGCGTGAACAGCGCGGCGAACAGATTGTAGAGATCGGTCTCGGCCGAGCGCCCGAACCAGGTGGCCATCAGCAAGGGCAAGAGCGCGGTCAATCCGCGATACAGCACCTGCCAGGGCGCGATGCGCCCGACGGTGGCCATCAGCGACGCCGACCGGCTCACGACAGGAGCTCCGGCAGATCCCCGAGCCCGACCGAACGCGCGCCCGCGGCGCGCGCGAACGCGAGCAACTCGGCCAGACGGCGCAGGATCGCCTGCGCCTGAGCTTCGGTCGCCGAGTAGGGGCTCGCGCCCGCGACCACCTCGACGTTGTGGAACATGACGTTCCAGATCGGCGGCGCGACGCGTTCCGCGCTGATGCCTTCTTGCCAGACGTCGCGCGCGAGCTCGATGAGCGCGCGTGCCGATCCCCAGGTCGGCCTCAACCAGCGTGGTCGCAGATGGCGCGCAAGGAAACGACGCATGATTGGTAAACGATGTGCAAAGCGCGGGCGAATGGTGAGGGGAATCTCCCACACGGTCGCATTGCCGGTGTTGGCCGGTGTCGTGGGGATCGGGGTGGTAGGGAATCACCGGTGCGTGTTGAAAATTCGGCGCTCCCGGTCCCACACCAGTCCAATCGACGAACGGCGTGACGCTGGAGTCGACCGTATATCCGAGATCGGCGAGGATCCCGAGCGACGCGCCGCCGATGCCGAAGCGTCCCGCGCGAAAAGAGCGCGGCCGCGTGCCGAACCGGTGAACGAACAGCGACGTCAGTGCTTCGATCTTGGCGCGTTCGAGCGCCGGAGGGAGCGATGCTTGAAACGTCGAGCTCTCGGCGTCTTCATCCAGGTTCGGCCCCACGTACTCTGCATGCAGGTGAGTGCCGAGCTCGGCGCCGCGTCCGAGCGGCGCGATGCACGCCGCGGCCATGTCATCGCGCATGACCTCCGGTGACAGCAAGTACGTCGGTTTGACACCGTACTGTCGAAATAGCGGCTCCAAGCGCGCGCCGATCCCTTCGTGAATCCCGCGAAACGCCGCTGGGCGGCGCACGCGCCACTGCGGGCCCTTGTCGCGCTCGCAATCGATCGTCACGCACAGGATCGGCCGCACGCGGGCGTCGCCGGATGGCGCTGCCGTTCGTGAGGGGTTCATGTCGGTGCGGCCGCCTCGTGAATCAGGCGCTCGATGCGCGCGCCGTGGTTGCGGCCGTCGAAGTCGCGCAGCACGCGGGCGCGCGCCGCGGCCGATTGCTGGCGGCGCCGCTCCGGCTCGCGAAACTGGCGCAGCATCGCCGCCGCCAATCCCTGGATGTCGGGCGGCGTACCTTCCACCAGCGCGCCCTCGACGCCGTCGTCGAGCATCTCGCCGATGCCTCCCACGTTGAACGCGACGATCGGTTTGGATAGAGCCATCCCCTCGATCACCCCGCGCGGCAGTGGATCAGGGTAAACGCTCGGAACCACGACGACGTCGGCATCGCCGATGTAGGGGCGAACATCGGATCGAAACCCCAGGAAACGGACGCGATCCGCGATGCCCAGCCGTTCGGCCAGCGCAACGCAAGCGGCGCGATGATCGTCGGCGAAGTCGGGCGGTGTGTCGCCGATGATGGCAAAGCCGCAACGCTGCCGTTCCTCCATGCTCAGCTCGTTCAGCATGAAGCATGCCGCCCGGATCATCTCGTCATACCCTTTGCGTCGCAAGATCCGGCCCGCGCTCGCGAAGATCACGGTGTCAGGGCCCCAACCGAGCTCTTCACGCAGGCGCGGCACGGTCGCGCCCGGCGTGAATGCGGCGAGATCCAGCGCGTTGGGGACGACCTCGACCTTGCTCTCGATGCCGGGAAAGAGCGCGGCGCTCGGGCGCGAGACGCAGACGATGCGCCGTACGGTCGTGCTTCGCGCCAGGTGGCGGTGCAGCGCCGCGGCGACCCGCGGTACACCGGTGTACCGGACGTGCCAGAGCACGGGCACGCCCGCGCGTGCCGCCGCGCCGGCCGCGAGGAAGTTGGCGGCAGTGCCGTTGCCGTACACCAGGTCGTAGCCGCGCGCGCGAGCTGCCAGTCGGTGCACGAGCCGCGCGCCTTTGAGCGCGTTGCCGGCGGCGCGCAAGGCGCGCGTGACGAGCGGCGCCTGATGATCGGCGCGCTCCATCGGGCGTGACAGCGGTGCAACGATGTTTTCGATCCAATCATCTTCGAACACGATGTCGTCGGCTGCGCCATCGGAGCGCAACAAGTCGGCAACGGGCCCGGGTCGCGGCAGCAACACGGTCCGGTGCACGCGCCGCGCGTCCAGGTGTCGCAGCAGTACGTGCAGACTGCGCCCCGGACCGCCGTCGCGAGACGTGTCGTTGATGAACAGGACACGGAGAGTTTTTGCGTTTGTCATGTCGACGGCATCGAACATGCAAATTCCGTGTACATGACCTCGCGCGCTGGAATGCTCGTCACGAAAACGTGACGGACGTCAGTGCGTCGATTGGGTCAAGTTGCTCGGAGAATTGCCAATGTCAAATGCTGACCAATTGAAACGTCAAAGCGTCATTGAAAACCAAGGCCGCGAGAACGTTCGCATCGATCTGCACGTTCATTCGCGCTTCTCCAGCCGACCTTACAGCTGGTTCCTTCGCTCGGCGCAGTCGGCGGAGTGCTACACGGATCCGGCGACGGTCTACAAGACGGCGAAACTCCGGGGAATGAACCTGGTGACGCTGTCGGACCACGACACGATCGACGGTGCTCTCGAGCTCGCGGCCATGGGGCCCGACACCTTCATCAGCGAAGAGGTCTCGGCGCGATTCCCCGAGGACGGGTGCATCGTGCACACGATCGCTCTCGACATCACGGAGGAGCAGCACCGCGAGATCCAGCGCCTGCGCGTCAATGTGTATGATCTGGTGTCCTATCTTCACCACCAGGGTGTTGAATTCTTCCTCTGTCACCCGCTCTCCGAGGTGAACCGGCGCTTGCAGACGTCGCACCTGGAGCGCTGCTTCTTGATGTTCCGCAACCTGGAGGTTCGCAACGGCACGCGCGACGCGGTTCACGAGGAGTGTCTGCGCCAGATCCTGAGCGGCCTGACACCCGCGGTCATCGCGCGCTACGCGGAGAAGCACCCGGGCACACCGGTGCTGAACCCGGAGGCGCGCTACGGTCTGGTGGGGGGCAGCGACGACCACGCGGGGCTCTCGATCGCGCGTGCGTCGACGACCTTCACCGGCGAGCGGTCGGGCCGCGGCGTCACCGCGGCGCTGCGCGAGCGGCGCACGGCGCCCGCCGGGTCGCACGGCACGGCAATCGTGCTCGAGCACAACGTGTACGGGGTGCTCGGCGGTTACTTCGCGAGCTCCGATGAGATGGGCGAGACCAAGCTGGATGGATCGCCGTCGTCGCTGAACGCGACACTGGAATACTACGGCGCGCGTCTGGCGGAGGCGCAGGAGCGCGAGGAGAAGGACGAGGCGGACTGGGAGGCGGCGGAGCGCCACGAGCATACGCACGCGCACCGGGCGGCGGCGTTCGGGACACCGGAGCCGGCGAACGACGTGACGCCGTCGGAGACGCCGGGCGCCGGCGCGCTCGCCAACCTGACCGCACGCGGTCACACCGACCAGACGCAGGCGCAGCTCTCGCGGCTGCTCGAGTCGGTGCTGGTGACCACCGGGCGCGACGCCTTCGGGCCTTTCATCCAGGCGCTGAGCGCGATGCGGCCGATCGAGCTCGCCGACAGCTTGCCGGCGCTGGTGAAGAACATCGTGGCGGCGATGCCGGCGCTGCTCGGCGCGCGCTGGCACGCGCACGACATCCTCTCGGCGCGGCGCTACGGCGAGGGCCTCGGGCTCGAGCCGCCGGCGGTGGCGTCGCCGCGCGTGGCGGTGCTCACCGACACCGTCGACGACGTCAACGGCGTCGCGCTCGGCCTGCGGCGGCTGCGCCAGGCGGCGCTCGCCGCGGGGCACGACATGCGCCTGGTGTCGTGGGGCGAGGGCGACCACCTGTCGATCGACGACGACGGCACGGTGCGGGTGCCGGCGCTCGCGCGACATCGGCTGGCCGACTACCCCGAAATGGAGTTCGGGCTGCCGCACTTGCCGAGCCTGCTCAACTACCTGATCGCGAATCGCATCGATCTCGTCCAGTGCTCGACGCCGGGTCCGGTCGGCATCATGGGGTTGTTCGCGGCGCGCCTGGCCGGGATCCCGGTCGTGGGTCAGTACCACACCGACTTGCCGGAGTACTGCACGCGCATCACCGGTGATCCGATGACCGGCGCGATCGTCAGCAAGGCCGTCGGCTGGTTCTACGGCGCCATGGATCGCGTCTTCGTGCCGTCGCAGGCGGTCGCGGCGCGCGTCGCCGAGCTCGGCGTCGCCGCCGAGAAGATCGCGCGCATGCCGCGCGGGATCGATCTCGAGCTCTTCCGCGCGACCCGCCGCGACCCGCACGCGTTCGCGCCCTTCGGCCTCAACGGCGAGCCGAAGGTTCTGTATGTCGGGCGGCTCTCGCGCGAGAAGAGCCTCGACGCGCTCATCGATGCGTTCAAGCTGGCGTCGCCGTCGGTCCCCGAGGCCCGGCTGGTGATCGTCGGCACGGGGCCCTACGCGCAGCCGCTGGCGACGCGCGCGGCGAGCGAGCGCGTGCTGTTCCTGGGCACGCGCACCGGCGACGAGCTGGCGACGCTGATGGCGTCGAGCGACGTGTTCGTGTCGCCCAGCGAGACCGAGACGTTCGGCAACACCGTCGTCGAAGCGCAGGCGTCGGGGCTGCCGGTCGTCGTCGCCAACCGCGGCGCCGCGCGCGAGAACATGCTCGACCAGATCACCGGCCTGGTGGTCGACGCGCGCGAGCCGCAGGAGCTGGCCGGGGCAATCTCGCGCTTGCTCGCCGATCGCCGGCGTCGCGCGCGGATGTCCGAGGCGGCGACCGCATTTGCGCGGCGCTACGGGATGGCCGCCGCCGCGGACGGGACGTTCGCCGAATACCGGCGCTTCCTGGCCGAGCGCGCACGGGCGGCGGCAACGCCGCCCGCTGCGACGCCAGGTCCAGCACCGGACGAGCCCGCGCTGGGTGCGGTCCGCGCCGCGGCCTGTGGCATGGGCCGCTCGGTCGCACCGACGCGCAACGGCGCAGGAGGTGTGTCATGAGGCTCGTCGACATCACCAGCTTCTTTCCGACGTCGTGTGGTGGGATCAAGCGCTACTACCGCGAGAAGGCGCGCGTGCTGCCGCCGCGCGGGATCGACTGTCACTTCGTAGCGCCGGGCGGGGCGCGCGAGGAGCAAGAGCTGGGCGGCGGCACGCTGCACCTGCTACCCGGACCGCGCGTTCCGTTCAGCCCGGAGTATCGGTTGTTCCGGCCGTTCGGCGGACATCTGAAGACGCTGCTGCAACGGCTGGCGCCCGACATCGTCGAGGTCGGCAGCCACTACTTCCTGCCCGACATGGTGATGCGCGCACTCGGGACGCAGCGGCCGGCGCTGGTCGGCTTCTTTCACACCGACTTTCCGCGACAGCTGGTCGAGCCGCTGGCGAAGCGCTTCCTGCCGGCGGGGATGGACCAGTCGGCGGTCAACCTGGCCTGGTCATTCGCACGCCGGCAGTTCGCGCGTTATGACGCCAGCCTGGTGGCGTCGCGCGAGATCTCGGAGTGGCTGCGCGGCCTCGGCTTCCCCGGCGTTCGCTGGGTCGGGCTGGGCGTCGACGTCGACGTGTTTCACCCCATCGAGCGAGCAGCGCGAGAGGCCGAGGCGCCACCGACGGTGTCCTATGTCGGGCGCCTGTCGCCGGAGAAGGAGCTCGGCCTCCTGACCGAGATCTGGGACGACGTGCACGCGCGCACCGGCGCGCGGCTGCGGCTCATCGGCGCGGGGCCCTCGCGCGCCAGCTTCGAGCGGTTCGCGGAGACGCGGCCCAGCGTGTCCGTCGAGCCGTACCTGGATCGGCCCACTGACGTCGCAACCGTGCTCGCATCCAGCGACGTGGTCGTGCTGACCAGCGGCACCGAGACGTTCTCGCTGGCCACCGCGGAGGCGCTGGCGTGCGGCACGCCGGTCGTCGGTCCGGCGCGCGGCGCCGTCGGTGAGCTGGTCGTGGAATCGGGGGGCGGCCTGGCGTTCAGCGCCGGATCGTCGGCGGCGCTGGGCCACGCGCTGCGCACGCTGCTGGCGCTCGAGCCGGATGCGCGCCGCGCCGTCGGCAAGAGCGGGCGCGCTCACATCCTCAAGCACTTCACCTGGGACCGCGTCGGCGCGCGGCTCGCCGACGCGTACGGGGCGGTGCTGGAGGGGCGGGGCCGGCCGAACCCATGGGCTGTGCCGTCGCAAGTACCCGACGTCGCTGCCGATCAGGCCGCCGAGCCACAACGGCGGGCCTCCTGAACGGGCGGCGCGCGAACATGCCCACGAACCACGGACATCGTGCGGGGCGCCCAACGGTCGCTGTTCGATACCCCTCCGCGATCCTCATCGTGGGAGCGGTGCTCGGCATCGTCGCGGTGGCGCTCGCGTTCGACTGAAGCTTCGCACCTCTTTCGCGGAGCTCTTGCCCAGCGGCGATCCGGCGGTGCAGGCGCTCAAGCGCACGGAGGGGCGCGTCGGCGATCTCAACCTGCTCACGGTGGGCATTCGCTCGCCGGATCGCGCGGCCAACCTCGCCTACGCCAAGATGTTGACCGAGGCGCTGCGCACCCTGCCGAAGTCGCGCGTGGGCCTCGTGGCCTACAACATCCTCGACCTGCGGAAGTTCTTTCAGGATCACCGCTGGCTGTACGCATCCGAGGAGGATCTCGAGACTGCGCGCGATCGCCTGCGCACCGAGATCATGCGGCGCAAGAACCCACTATTCGTGTCGCTCGACGGCGAGAACGAAAGCGCGGACGACAAGGAGCTGCGCAGCAAGCTCGAGCACAACCCGCTGGCCCAGCGCTTTCCCGATGGCTACTTCGTCAACGGCGACGTCGCCTGGGTGCTGGTGCTGCCGACCGGAGGGCTCTTCGACGAGAACGCGGGCGAGGCGCTGGTCGGCGCCGTCAACGACTTCGTCGCCGCGCATCCGCCGCGCGAGCTCCACCCCGCGATGCGCGTCGACACTCTGGGCCCGGTTGTCGTCGGGCTCGAGAACCGGCACGCGATCGAGCAGGACATCAAGGGCGTCACCATCTTCTGCACGATCGTCATCGCGCTCTCGATTATCTTCTACTTCCGCGGCCTGAGCGCGATCGTGCTGGTGGTCTTCCCGGCGGTCTGGGGCACCGCGGTCGCGTTCGCGTGCGGCGAGGTGGTGTACGGCTACCTCAACTCGTCGACCGCGTTCCTGGGCACGATCATCCTGGGAAACGGCATCAACCACGCGATCATCCTGTTGTCGCGCTATCGCGAGAACCGGGCGCGCGCCGAGAGCGGCGCGCGGGGCGATGGCGGCGGTCGCGACGATGCGCTCTCGGCCGCGATCGCGACCACCGCGCGCCCGACGCTGACCGCGGCGCTGGCGGCGTCGGCGTCATACCTGGCGCTCGGGACCACCAGCTTTCGCGGATTCTCGCAGTTCGGGGTCATGGCTGCGATCGGCAGCCTCGCCTGCTGGATGGCGACGTTCACCTTGCTGCCGGCGGGGCTCACGGTGTGGAAGACCGCGCGGAAGACGGCGCGCGGTCGCACGGCGACGTCCCTGCCGCTGTCGCTGCGGCCGGTCGCGCGCGCGATCGGCGCCCGCCCCCGCACGCTGCTGCTCGCGAGCGCGGCGTTCACCGCCGCGGCGCTGTTCGGATTTCAACACTTCGCGCGCGCGCCGTTCGAGTACGACTTTCGCAAGCTGCGCGCCGACATCGCGCGCGACCCCGAGCGCAAGCAGATGGACGACAACTTGAACCAGATGCTCGGGCGCTGGCACAGCCCAACGGTCGTGCTCGCGGATCGGCTCGACCAGGTCGAGGAAATCCGCGACGCGATCCGCGCGCGCGACACCGGCCCGCGGCACCTGATCGGCAACGTCTTGACGGTCTACGACGTGCTGCCCGGCGATCCGGCGGTGCAGAAGCGCAAGCTGCAGCTCCTGGCCGAGATCCGCAAGCTGGCGCGCGATCCATCTACCGAGCTGCTGTCGCCCAAGCAGCGCGACGACCTGGCGCGCCTCACGCCGCCCGACGATCTGCGGCCGCTGACGCCGCAGGACCTGCCGCCGCTGGCGCGCCGCCCGTTCACCGAGAATGACGGCACCGTCGGCCGCCTGGTGCTGGTGTATCACGCCGAGAAGAACGTCTCGATGTGGGACGGGCATGATCTGCTGGCGATCGCGGGTGTGCTCGAGCGCCTGCCGCTGCCCGACGGCAGCATGATCGAGACGTCGGGCACGCCGATGGTCTTCGGCGCGATGCTGCGGTCGGTGTTGCACGACGGGCCGCGCGCGACGCTGATCTCGCTGCTGCTGGTGGCCTCGCTGATCGCCGTGCTGGTCCGGCCGGCGCGCGCGGCGGCGATCGCGGTCGCGACGTTGTGCCTGGGTGTGCTCTGGATGGTCGGCGCCGCGGGGCTCGCGCACGTGCACGTGACGTTCCTCAACTTCCTGGCGCTGCCGATCACGTTCGGCGTGGGTGGCGAGTACGCCATCAACGTCGTCGCGCGCTGGCGGCGCGAGGGCTCGGCGGTGCGCGCCGTGGAGTCGGTCGGGGGCGCGGTGCTGCTCTGCTCGTGGACCACGATCGTCGGCTACGGCTCGCTGCTCGCGGCGCACAGCCAGGCGCTGCGCGGCTTCGGCGCGATGGCGGTGCTCGGCGAGCTCGCGTGCCTGCTGGCCGCGGTGGTAGCGATGCCGGTATGCCTGTCGCTGTTCGTGAGATCGGGACGGCCGTGATGCGCTCGCTCGCGCGCGCTCTCGGCGTGGGTGACGGCGCGCGGGCGGCGATTCGGATCGGGTTCCTGGCGCTGTCGCTGGCCGCGATCGCCTGGGACCTGCCGTCTTCGTTCAGCTGGGAGAACGACGGCGTCGCGCCGCGCGACATCTTCGCGGGTGTCGCCCAGAACCTGCACCCGGGGACGGCGTTCCGCTATCCGCTGCTGCATCCGCTGCTGCTGGGCGTGCTCTGCCTGCCGGTGCTCCTGCCGGCGGCGCTGCGCGCGCCGTCGCTGCGCCTCGCCGATCTGCAGGCGGCGATCCTGGCGCCGCCGGTCATGACCGCGTGCGCGCTGATCGGCCGCGCTGTCGCGATCGCGGCCGGGCTGGTGGCGCTGGCGGCCCTGGGCCGGATCGCGGCGCGGCTCGCCGGGCGGCGCGCGAGCCTGTGGGCCGAAGCGTTCGCGGTCGTCAACTTCAGCTTCGCGTACTATGGCCGCGCGACCAATCTCGATGGGCCGGCGCTCATGTGGACGGCGCTGTCGGTGGAGCGGCTCCTGCGCGCGGGCGAGGACGGCGAGGCGCGCGATCTCACGGCCGGCGCGGCCTTCGCGGCGCTGGCGGTCGCGACCAAGGATCAATCCTACGCGACGTTCGTCTTCGTGCTGCCGCTGGTGGCGATCGGGTTCGCCCGCGCGCGTGAAGCCGGCGGCCGTCCGTGGTCCCTGGGCCTGGCGCGCGCGGCCGGGATCGCGGCGGTGGTCTACGGCGTGGCGAGCGGTGCGCTCCTCAACCCGAGCGGATTCGTCACGCGCCTGCGTACGCTCGGCGGTCCGGCGAGCGGCGACTATCGCGCCTACACCCGCGACCTGGCCGGCGTGCTGGCCAACCTGCGCGATCTCGCCGGCAACGGCGCGCGGTTCTGGTGGCCGTGGCCGGTCGTCGCGCTGGCCTGGATGGGCGTGGCGCTCGCGATCGCTCACGCGGTGGTGAGCCGCGATGGAGACGGGCGGCGACGCTCGCCGATCGGGTTGCTCGGTCCCCTGGCGGCGGGCGCCGGTAGTCTGGTCGCGTTCACGCTCGTGGTCGGCCGGGCCGAGCATCGCTTCGTGCTGCCGCTGGGGTTCTGGTTGTCGTTCTATGTCGGCGTGGCGCTCGATGCGGCGGTGGCCCGGGCCGCCGAGCACTCCGAGCGCCTTCGCGCCGCGGTCGCCGGCACGGGCGCGCTGCTGCTGGCGGTGAGCTTGGTCGCGCCCATCGAGTTGGTAGCCACGCAATGGGCCGACGGCCGTCGCGCGGTGGAGCGCTGGCTCGAGGCCCGCGTTCCCGGCACCACCGTCGAGACCTACGGCCCGCTGGTTTATCAACCGCGCTTCGCGGAGGCCGCCGCTCGCGGCATGCGCATCACGCGCGTCGATCCCGCGCCGGTCGCCGGTCGCAATCCGCAGACCGGTATGGACGAGCGGCAAGGACGCATCACCGACGTCGTGTCGCGTTCGCCGGACGTCATGTTGCTGACCGAGGGATTCGCAGGCGCCTTCCTCGACGAGAGTCCCGGCGGTGGTCACGCGATCCCGGAGGTCGCGCGCCGCGAGCGCGCCGAGGCCGCGACGACCCCGGTCGTGCGCGCCGCGGTCGCGGGGACGTTGCCGGGATATCGGCTCTGCTTCGTGGCCGAGCCGCACCTGACATCTCCGTTCAAGCCGCAGCAGATCCACCTCAGCGTTGGGCTGCGGATCTGGGTGCTCGCGCGCAGCGACAGTCTCGCCGCCGACTGCGGCAGCGCCGATTGAAAACAGCCCGGTCCCGGCGGCCATTGCCTGTTGAACGACCATCCATCCACCGGAACCGGGCTGGAAAGTGATTCAACCTATGCGCGGCGCCGCGCGCTTTCGTGGCAACGGATTGGCAAAGAAACCGTGTCGTAGTCCCTGCCCGCCGAAGCGCCGGCGAAACGCCGGCGCGGGCGGGGCCGGGAGCCCAGGTGGGGCGGGCGGTGTCGCGGGCACCAGGGGAATGCTGGGCACGGGCGGCGTAGCTGGCGTCGGGGGCGTGACCGGAACGGGCGGGGCGCGCGGTTGCGTGGACGCGTGCGTGAAGGGGGCGACGTCGTGTCTGTCGACCAGCAGCCTTCAGACTTGCGGCGTGGCCGCGAACGGATGTCTGTCCTGGTCTTCATCGACCTGCGCCGCCACTCCGGTATCGTTGTTCTGCGAGCGATCAGCTCCCGCGGGGTGCGTCGATCCTGTCTGGGCCGAATGGCCGATGCCGAACGATTCGCGCGACGTCGCGGCTGGCTCCCCGACCCCCGAGAGTTTTACCGACAATCAGGATGGGTCGGTCACGGACAATGTCACGGGTCTGATGCGGCAAATGACGCCGGCAACCAATGCAAGTGGCGATGGCGGCAACATCGACATGTTCTCCTGGAGCGAAGCCCTCGCATATTGCCCGCTGCTGAAGGTCGGTGGTCACGGTGATTGGCGCCTTCCATCGGTGATCGAGTTGGTCTCGATCGTCGACTACAGCGTGGCCGCTCCAGCCGCGACCATCAACGGGGTGTTTTCCCCGTCGACGCCTGCGGCGGCGTTTTTCTCTTCCACGCCAGGCGGGATCTCCACGTCAGGGTGGTACGTCAACTTCGCCAGCGGCGTCACCAGCGCCGACGGCGCGGTCAGCGCGGCGAGGATTCGTTGTGTGCGGTGAATGCGAACCCATCGGCACGAAGGCAATTCCATGAAGACTCTGATTCTCCTTTCTTCCGTCGTTGCGTTCGTGCTCGCCTCTCTGCCGTCGCCCGCCGGCGCGGACGCCCCGGCCAACCGTTATACGTTCCCGGTTGGCGGCGCGACGACCTACGACACCAAGACCAAGCTCACCTGGCAGAGGACGGCGCCAGCGCAGGGGATGATGTGGGCCGACGCTGCGACCTACTGCGCCAGTGCGGACGTGACAACCCTGCTCGGTGGAACCGGTTGGCGCGTGCCGACCATCAAGGAGCTCCAGACGCTGGTTGACTACGCACACGCGACTGGCACGCTACCGATCGACGCCACC
Organism: uncultured Pseudomonadota bacterium; assembly: GCA_963711305.1. GTDB lineage: Bacteria > Myxococcota_A > Polyangia > Fen-1088 > Fen-1088 > DASRQZ01. The sequence goes on along the minus strand of CAVQDT010000003.1, from coordinate 1,535,954 downwards.
GCGTTCCCGTCAGCGCCTGGGGGCGTGTTCTGGTCGTCGACCTTGGCCGCAGGCGCCACGACGATTGCCTGGGCGGTCAGCTTCAGTACCGGTGGGGCCGTTCTCGGAGGCGTCGCCGCGACTGCACGCGTCCGATGCGTCAGATAGACCCGCGAGCTTCGTCGGGCCCGAGCAGCGCGTTGCGTCCATCGCTCCGCCCGCAGTCCTAAGATGCCAGCGGAACTCGATCGCGCCGTCGGGCAACTCGCTCTGCTCGGTGGCTTCGGCGGCCGCGAGGGACATCGCGACCATCGTCTCCTGGATCAACAACGGGACGCCGTAGCTCGGCCGGACAAGCTTGTCTTCTGCAGCCAGGCGATCGCGCGTTCCTCGGCCCAGTAGATCGGCCGCCAGGGCCAGCGCCCGGCGACGAAGCCGGTGTGGCCACCCCATTCGGTGATCTCGAAGGTCACGTCCGGCGACGCGGCCGCGCGGGCGCGGGCGAGCGCATCGGCGGGGAAGAAGGGATCGTCGGTGCTGCTGATGCACAGCGTGGGCACGGCGATGCGCGGTAGGTACGCGAGCGTGTTCGCGCTCTTGTAGTAGCTCTCGATGCTCGCGAAGCCGTGCAGCGGTGCCGTGACGTAGGCGTCGAATTCGCCCAGCGTGCGCAGCGACCGGATGCGCTCGCCATCCAGGTGCGCGGTCTCGCGCGGAAAGCGGATCAGCACGTCCATCGCCTTGGCGCGCAGGCGATTCATGAAGCGCGCGCCATAGAAGCGGCCGACGCCGCGACCGAGAAACCGCGCCGACGCCGCCAGGTCGTAGGGCACCGAGATCGTCGCCGCCGCGCGCACCGCGCTGCCGGCCCCCGCCTCACCCAGCCACTTGAGCAACACGTTGCCGCCGAGCGAGAACGCCGATCGCGTAGAGCGGCGTCCCCGGCTCGCGCGCCGCGAGCGTGCGCACCACCAGCGCGAGGTCGTCGATCTCACCCGCGTGGTAGAGGCGCGCGCGCCGGTTGCGCAGCCGCCGGCGTATGCGCGCCGGATCGCGCGCGCAGCTGCGGAAGTTGAGCACGGTGCCGCGCCAGCCAGCGCGCGCCACCAGCTGGGCCAGCCCCTGCGTGTGCAATGAGTAGGCACTGCCCTCGAGGCCGTGCAGCAGCAGCACGCGCGGCGTTCCGGGCGGACCAGCGAGGTGATCGAGCACCAGATCGTCGTCGTCGTCGGTGATCAGAACCTCGCGCGTGAAGCCGACCACGCGGCGCGAGCGGGCGATGCGTGCCCAGACCGTCTGCAAATGCGCGCCGGGGAGCCACCAGGCTTCCGGCAAGCGCCCATCTTCAATCTGCACGAGATTCATTTAGGCACGTGGCGCGGCGACGTTCAGGTCACGAGCGCGCGACAATTGTGAAAACTCGACGGGCGCGATGCGACCGGCGCCGCGGCGAACCTCTATTGTGGACCTGCCGCATCCATGAAGACGGTCACCGAGAGCGCGCGTCGAAGTGCCGGTCATTGCCGAGGTCGACGTGCTGGTCGTGGGCAGCGGGCCGGGCGGCTTGTCGGCGGCGCTGGCCGCCGCGCGCGCCGGCGCGAACACGATGCTGGTCGAACGGTTCGGTTGTCTGGGCGGCAACATCACCGTCGTCGGCGTCGAGAGCATCGCCTGGTACCGGCGCGAGAAGACCGTCGATTGCGAGGGTATCGGCATCGAGCTCGAGCAGCGCGCGAAGGCGATGGGCGCGACCAATCCCGAGCCGCAGTCGAAGAGCGAGGCGATCAACGCCGACATGTTCAAGTACGTCGCCGACAAGCTCGTCGAAGAGTCGGGCGTCACTCCGCTGCTGCATGCCGTGGCGATCGACGTCGTTCGGGACGGCGACGCGTTGCGCGGGGTGATCGTCCACAGCAAATCTGGCCGCGGCGCGATTCTGGCGAAGCGGACCATCGACGCTTCGGGCGACGCCGATCTCGCCCACTTCAGCGGCGCGCCCTGTCGGATGACACCCAAGGAGCAGATGCTGCCGGTGACCGTGAACTTCTCGGTGACCGGCGTCGATCGAAAGCGCTTCCTGGAGTACGTCGCGGAGAACCCGACGACGTACAAGGATTGGGGGCTGGCCTGGGACACGCAGAAGGGCGGCAAGGAAGACAACCTTTTCAGCCCGTACCTCGAGAAGCCGTTCGAACGCGCGCGCGCCGAGGGGCTGATCCCGCCGGGGCTGAAGAGCATCGGCGGCACCTGGAGCACGATCACCGACTCGGGCGAGGCGACTTACCTGAACATGATTCACCTCACCAACTACGACGGCACCGACGTGCGCGATCTGACGCGCGCGGAGATCGAAGGCCGTCGCCAGGCGCTGCAGGCGATCAGGGCTCTGAACCAGTTCGCGCCCGGGTTCGAGCGCGCGAAGCTGCGCACCTACGGCATGACGCTGGGCGTGCGCGACACGCGCAAGATCATCGGCCGCTACGAGCTGACCGAGCACGACGTGCGCAACCAGGCGCGCTTCGACGATTCGATCGGGATCTTCCCCGAGTTCATCGACGGCTACGGCGTGCTGGTGCTGCCGACCACCGGGCGCTACTACCAGGTGCCCTACGGCGCGATGGTCCCACAGCGCATCGAAAATCTGCTGGTGGCCGGGCGCTGCATCGCCGGGGACGCGATCTCTCACGCATCGATCCGCAGCATGATGTGCTGCGCGGTGATCGGTCAGGGCGCGGGCGTCGCCGCGGCAGTGTCGATCAGGGACGGCGTCTCCGTGCGCGACGTCAGCATCGCGAACCTACAGGCCGAGCTACGCCGCCAGGGCGTGCGGCTCGCCTAGCGATCCGCTTTCACGTCCGTCACCTGCGCCATACGGATGTCACTTGTGCCACCTCGCTGTCACGCGCGTTTCCGTCGCTGATTCGGCGCCGGCGCGCCCGCGTGGCGCTCGGTCCGCCGTGATCCGAAATGTCGTCAAAGCAACGCGGAGAGTTCACGCAAACGAGGCGGGGACGTGGAGTCGCTCGTCTAGCATCGATCTCGTCAGCAAACAAATACGGGACGTGCCAATGAACCTGATTGATGTGTCCAGCAAGTCGTTGCGCTCGCCTGTCGCATCGTCTGCAGCCGCTTGGTCGTCGCTGGCCGAGCCAGAGACGCCGCTCCGGCGCCTCTGCCTGGTGACCGACGCCTGGAAGCCGCAGACCAACGGTGTCGTCAACACGCTGGTGCGCCTGGTCGACTACCTGGAATCGCAGGGGATCGAGGTGCTGGTGATCGCGCCCGACTCGCATCGTACGGTTCCGCTGCCGTCGTACCCGGAGATCCGCGTTGCTTACGATCCCTGGCGCGCGATCCCGCGCATCCAGGCGTTCAAGCCCGATGCGATCCACGTCGCGACCGAGGGACCGCTCGGCTTCTGGACGGTCGGCTGGCTGCGCCGCCAGGGCTTGCGTTTCACCACCAGCTTCCACACCCGCTACGCCGAGTACCTGAGCGCGCGCGTCCCCGTCGTCCCGCTCGAGTGGGGCTATCAAGTGGTTCGCTGGTTCCACGAGCGCGCCGAGCACACGCTGGTGAGCTCGAAGACGTTGCTCGAGGAGCTGCAGCAGCGCCGCGTGGCGCGCAAGCTGGTGCACTGGCCGCGCGGTGTCGACGCGAACCTGTTCCACCCCGACCGCAAGCGCCGCGACGTCTACCAGTTGCCGCGGCCGATCTGGCTCTACGTCGGCCGCGTCGCGGTGGAGAAGACTCTCGACGACTTCCTGGGGCTGCCGCTCGAGGGGACCAAGGTCGTGGTCGGCGACGGCCCGTCGCGCGCCGAGCTCGAGGCGCGCTACCCCGACGTGGTCTGGCGCGGCTACCGCTACGGCGAGGATCTGGCGGCGCACTTCGCGAGCGCCGACTGCTTCGTGTTCCCGTCGCGCACCGAGACCTTCGGCAACGTGTTGCTCGAGGCGATGGCCTCGGGCATCCCGGTCGCGTCGGTTCCGGCGCCCGGTCCGGTCGACCTGGTCGAGGAGGGCGTCAACGGCGCCATCGACGACCAGCTCATGCGCGCCTGCCTGCGGGCCGTGCGCTGCTCGCACGAGAAGGCGCGCGCGAGCATTCTCGGGCGCACGCTGCGCGCGGGCCACGAGGTCGTTCCGCGCGCACCTGGTGCCGCTGCGCGCGCCGGTGTCCGAGCAGTTCGCGCCGCTTCCGTCGACCGGCGCCGATCTGGGCCTCGGCGGCGCGTCGGCGGCGCTCTGAGCGATCTCCCTTCTTTGCTGCCTTCGTTGCGACTAGGGGAGCCGGAGCAGCGGTTGTCCGTAGCGGATCACCTGACCGTCGGTGATGCCTTCGCACAGCGCGAAGCCCTTGGGCGCGAACACCACGATCGTCGAGCCCAGCTCGAACCAGCCGAGCTCCTCGCCCTTGCGGAAGCGGGCGTCGCACTCGATGACGTTCGGCCCGCGATGTTTGAGGTGCAGCAGCACGTTGAGGAAGTGCAGTCGGATGCTGGCGACCAGGATCGACGCGACCGGCACCAGCGTGATCAAGTGGTTGCCGGCCTCGAGCCGCGTGCGCAGCACCACGCGCTCGTTCTTGCAGAACAGGCGCTCGACGCGCTTGAGCGCGATCGGGTTGGTGTTCCAGGTGTCGCCCGAGACGTAGGTCGCGCGTTCGACGCGGCCGTCGTGCGGCGCGTGGAAGCGGTGATACATGCTGGACGTGAGCCGCAAGGTGACGTATTGACCCCCGCGGTAGTGCTGAACCAGCTCGGGATCGATGAGCAGATCTTGCACGGCGTAGGGGAAGCCCTTGGCCTGGATGATCTCCGATCCCGGCGATCGCGCCGCAGGCGCCGACGATCGCGTCGCACGGGCTGACCATCACCGCGGGATCGGGATCGATCGGGCGCACGCCCGGTTTGAGCTCGCGGATGAAGCAATCGTGCAGGCTGGCGAAGTCGGTCTTGGCCGCTTCGTCGAGGTTCGGGTCGGCGAAGAGCCGCCAGACGCCGATCGAGAGATCGCGTACGATCGGGTTGTCGATCTTGCTGAACCAGCCCATGAACTGGGTGGTGAGCTGTCGCGGAATGCGGTTGGTGAGCAGAAAGTTGAGGTCTTCTTGCAAGGCGAAACGAGCGAGGACCGAGCGAAGAGTCGTGGCGATGGTCATGGCAGTAGGCATGGCGGTAGGCATGGAATGATGAGACTCCTGTTTAGCAATCGAGGACGAAAATGAGCTGGCCGATCTACATTGCGGGGGCCGCGGCGCTGGCGGGCGCGCTGCCCAGAGTGAAATCGCGGCTGGAGCTGTCGAAGGCGAAGCACCCGTCGTTGCGCGGGCACTCGCGCATGGGGCGCTTCGTAGCGACGCTGGTGCCGTTCTACGAATACGACGAGGACGCAGCTGTTTCGGTCCGACGACGCGCCCGACGAGGTCGCCGACCAGCGCCACGCCGGCTTCATGCGGCTGGCGGCGCTCTACCGCGATCGCTTCGCCAAGAGCGTGGCGATGACCGACGAGGCGAAGGAGTCGATCTCCGATCTGCAGTTCACGGCCGACTTATCGCGTGCCGTTCCAGTACAGCCGCTACGTGCGGCAACACCTGCGCGCTGGTTCGTTCGTCGCGTCGTCGTCGGGCGTGCGGGTCACCGATCTCGACGGAAACAGCCTGTACGACCTGACCGGCTCGTACGGCGTCAACGTGTTCGGCTACGACTTTTACAAGGAGTGCATCGATCGCGGCGCCGCGCGCGTGCACGAGCTCGGCCCCGTGCTGGGCGCCTACCACCCGGTGGTCGCCTACAACGCTCGCGGCTGCGCGAGATCTCGGGCCTCGACGAGGTATCGTTCCACATGTCGGGCACCGAGGCGGTGATGCAGGCGGTGCGCCTGGCGCGCTACCACACGCGGCGCACGCACCTGGTGCGGTTCTGCGGCGCCTACCACGGCTGGTGGGGCGACGTGCAGCCCGGCGTCGGCAATCCCTCGCGACAGCGCGGAGACCTACACGCTCAAGGACATGGATGAGGACACGCTGCGCGTGCTGCGCAAGCGCAAGGACATCGCCTGCGTGCTGGTGAACCCGCTGCAGGCGCTGCATCCCAACGCCAACGCGCCGACCGACTCGATGCTGGTCGATAGCGGGCGCAGCGCCGGCTACGATCGCCAGCGCTACACCGAGTGGCTCGAGGAGCTGCGCGAGGTCTGCACCGAGCGCGGCATCGTGCTGATCTTCGACGAGGTGTTCGTCGGCTTCCGGCTGGCGCCCGGCGGCGCGCAGGAGTACTTCGGCGTCAAGGCCGACATGGTCACCTACGGCAAGACGCTGGGCGGCGGGCTGCCGATCGGCGCGCTGTGCGGCCGGCAAGAGCTGATGCGCCGGTTTCGCGACGATCGTCCGGCGGACATCTGCTTCGCGCGCGGCACGTTCAACTCGCACCCCTACGTCATGGCGGCGATGCAGGAGTTCTTGCAGCGCATCGAGACACCCGAGATTCGCGGCCTCTACCGCGATCTCGACCGGACCTGGAACGATCGCGCCGAACGTCTGAATCAACGGCTGCTCGAGGAGGGGCTGCCCGGTGCAGGTCGCCAACCTGTCGACGATCTGGACGGTCACTTACACGCAACCGTCTCGCTACAACTGGATGCTGCAATATTATCTGCGTGCCGAGGGGCTGGCGTTGAGCTGGGTGGGGACCGGCCGCTTCATCTTCAGCCTGAACTACACCGAGGCCGACTTCGAAGCCGTGGCCGACCGCTTCGTGGCCGCCGCGCGCAACATGCAGCGCGACGGCTTCTGGTGGTCGAGCCCAGCGCTGACGAACAAGTCGATCAAGCGCCGGGTGCTGCGGGAGATGCTGGCTCACCGCTGATCTGGGTGACGACCTCTCCCGCCGGAGCGGGAGAGGTCGCGAGGGAGAGGCGCACTCAGGCGCTGTGAGCGGGCTGGATCTTCTCGCCGCGGAGCAGGGCCAGCGGCGCCTTGTGGTAGAGCATGATGTCGTGGAAGGGGTCGGTGAGGATCTTGGTGAACCACACCAGCCCGGTCAGCACGCCGCGCAGGAAGAACAGGTGGATCGTGCGGAACACCAGCGCGCCGCCGGCCAGGCCGATCCAGATCTTCGCCAGATGGTCGCAGGTACTCCTGCACGTTCGTGCCACGGCGTGAACAGGCCGAAGAACGACGGAACGAAGTAGAGGACGATCGGCGTCGCGCCCCAGATCGAGTGCAGGATCACCTTGCGGCGGAGGTTGTAGCCGACCTTGACCTGCTCCTTGTAGGCGTGGGTCGCCTGGTTCTCTTCGTCGTAGCCCTTGGGCTCGAAGAAGAAGTGGCCGACCTGGCGGATGCACATCGAGAACGTCCAGCCAAACAGAGCCGCCACCACCGGGTGCGTGAACAGCAACGCGTACGTCGCCAGAAAGCTGATCGCGCTGATGAGGTGAAGGGTCTGGTTGATCCGGCTGTGGTGATAGAAGCGATGGTCATCCCACCGTTGTTCCTTGAGCTCGCTGAGAAATCGGTTCATTGGGCCTCCCTGCCACGAAACCCTATCACCATCGTGTAGACGCTCGTGGTACCGGCGTGCAACAGTCTCGCTTCATTTCAGCGGCGAGAACAACACCGTTGGCGGGCGATGAGCTCGACCTCGTGCCAACTCATTGGACAGCGCGCAACAATGCGCCTACGGTGTTCGGCCGAAAGGACCAAGATTGACGCCAATTGAGGGACAGTCGACCGGCGTGATGGTCTGGTGGGCCATCCTGACCGCCGCCAGCGCAGCGAACATCGTCTTCTGGATCGTGGTTGCCCGGCGCTTCGCGCAAGACGGCGCCATCGATGGAGCCGACCGTGCGCCGCGCGCGCAAGTGGCAGCTGGCGCTGTCGGCGGCGTTCGTGCTCGGCTGCGCGTTCCGGTCGCTGTTGCCGCGCGCCGAGGGCCAGCGCATCGTCCTCTACGACTCGTGGATCTCGGCCGTCGTCATCAGCCGCGCGGTCGCGACCGTCGCCGAGCTGTCGCTGGTCGCCCAGTGGACGATCTTCGTGCGCGAGTACGCGCGCGGCGTGAATGCCCGGCTGGCGCTGGCGCTCTCCTGGCTCTTCATTCCGCTCATCATGAACGCGGAGGTGTTCTCCTGGTACACGACGCTGACGACCAACTTCATCGGCAGCTGCGTCGAGGAGTCGACCTGGGCGGTGACCGCGCTGCTCATGGTGATCAGCTTCTCGACGCTGTGGAACCGCTACCAGGGAGCGCGCCGCCGGATCATCGGCGTCTGTATCGCCTCGCTCACGGTCTACTTCATCTTCATGTGCTCGGTCGACGTGCCGATGTATCGCTCGCGCTGGCGAGCCGACCAGGCGCGCGGCAAGCAGTATCTGTCGGTGGCCGACGGGTGGCGCGACGCCAGCACGCGCCGGGTCCTGACGCGCGCGTGGGCCGACTGGCGCGACGAGATGCCGTGGATGTCGCTCTATTTCACCGCGGGCGTCTGGATCAGCATCTCGATGGTGCGGGTGCGGCCATTCCGTGACGCGAAGCGCGCGGCGACGCCGGCGCTGGCGCGCCAGCAGGAGCAAGGTGGCGCGTCACCAACGATGATCGGCGAACCTTCGCTCCGAAGCTGAGTTGTCACATAAGCGTCGGCCGTTCGTTGCTTTGGCGCCGAGACCCGTGGGGTAGGGTGCCGGCCATGTCGACGACCGGCGCTGCGCTCGAAAATAATGCACCCACTTCCAGGCTCGACGCGAAGCTCGGCACATCGGGACCGGGGCGAGATCGGAATCGCGGTCTTCGGAACCGCTCTGGCCGTCGGGCTTGGATATGCGGGCGTTCAGTTGCTCCGCGATCTATCCAACGTCACGTGTCACGTCGATCTTTCCGTTCATCCTCCTCGGAATCGCGCTGCTGGTCGCGCTCGGCTTCGAGTTCGTCAACGGCTTCCACGACACCGCCAACGCCGTCGCGACCGTGATCTACACCCACTCGCTGGAGCCGCACGTCGCGGTCGTCTGGTCGGGCATCTGGAATTTCATCGGCGTGTTGGTGTCCACGGGCGGCGTGGCCTTCGGCATCATTTCGCTGCTGCCGGTCGAACTGATCCTTCAGGTCGGCAGCGGCGCCGGCTTCGCGATGGTCTTCGCGCTGCTGACCGCGGCCATCATCTGGAACCTCGGCACCTGGTACTTCGGGCTGCCGTCGTCGAGCTCGCACACGCTGATCGGCTCGGTCATCGGCGTCGGCCTCGCCAACCAGTTCATGGCGGTCAAGACCGCGACCAGCGGCGTCGACTGGAAGCAGGCGTCGAACATCGGCAAGTCGCTGCTGCTCTCGCCGCTGATCGGCTGCGCGGTGGCGGCGTTGCTGCTGCTCATCGCTGCGCGCGCTGGTGAAGAGCAAGCACCTCTTCGAGGCGCCCGTCGGGACGCGGCCGCCGCCGTTCTGGATCCGCGGCCTGCTGGTGCTGACCTGCACCGGCGTCAGCTTCGCGCACGGCTCGAACGACGGGCAAAAGGGCATGGGCCTCATCATGCTGATCCTCATCGGCACCGTGCCGACCGCCTACGCGCTGAACCACGCCGTGACCGCGCGCGACTCGCAGGACTTCGTCGCCGTGTCGGTCGGTCGCGTCGCAGACGTTGAACAAGTACGCGACGCCGGGCGTGACCATCTCCGCCGACCCGCACGAAGGCGTGACCGCCTACGTGCGCAGCCGCACCATCGCGCCGGACACCGTCGGCTCGATCGCGTCGCTGATGGGCGCCGTGGGCCAGGACATGGCGCGCTACAAAGAGCTGAAGAACGTCCCCGCCGACCAGACCCGCAACTTCCGCAACGACATGTACCTGGTCGGCGAGGCGCTGCGCATCATGGAGAAGACCGCGCAGCCGACGATCGCGCCGGCCGACATGGCGACGATCAAGAACTATCACAAGCACATCGACAAATCGACGAAGTTCATCCCGCCGTGGGTCAAGGTCGCGGTCGCGATCGCGCTCGGCCTGGGCACGATGATCGGCTGGAAGCGCATCGTGGTCACCGTCGGTGAGCGCATCGGCAAGGATCACCTGACCTACGCGCAGGGCGCGGCCGCCGAGCTGACCGCGATGGCGACCATCGGCGCCGCCGACGCGTTCGGCCTGCCGGTGAGCACCACGCACGTGCTGTCGTCGGGCGTCGCCGGCACCATGTGGGCCAACAAGTCGGGCCTGCAGTGGGGCACGGTGCGCAGCCTGCTGGCGGCCTGGGTGCTGACGCTGCCGGTTTCGATCCTGCTCTCGGGCAGCCTGTTCTGGGTCTTCAGCCACATCGGCTAGGCGTGATATAGCCCGGGGATGCGAGCCCGCCGATCGCCGGCTGCGGCGGCTCCGCGTCTTCGAACGGTGAAGGGGCGGGGGGGCATCCGGGCGCGGGGGCAGGGCGATCGCAGCTGCTGGGCTTGACGGTGACGGGAGGCAGCTTGATGACGCCGCCGCCGCGCCCGGCCGGCTCATCGAGATCATCGGCGATTCGATCAGCTGCGGATACGGCACGCTGGGAACGACCGCCGACACCAACTGCTTCGCCAGCGAGAGCCACTGGGACACCTACGGCGCCGTCGCGGCGCGAACGCTCGGCGCCGATCTCAGCACCATCGCGATGTCGGGCCAGGGCGTCTACCGCAACTACGGCGGCGACATGATGAACACGCTGCCCATGGTCTACGCGCGCGCGCTGACCAACGACGCCACGCCGTCGTGGGACTTTCGCACCCAGCCGCAGGCCGTGGTGATCAACCTCGGTACGAATGACATCAGCAACAACAAGGGCGATCCCGGGCAACCGTTCCTGCAGGCGTACGTCGGCCTGACCCAGACCGTTCGCGCGCGCTACCCGTCGGCGTTGATCGTCTGCATCATCGGTCCGCTGCTGAGCGGCACCGACCTCGCGACCATCCGCGGCTACATCACCACGGCGGTCGCCATGCGCCGCGCCGCCGGCGACACCAACATCGAGTTCTTCGACATGCTCTCGCCGCAAACCACCGACAAGGCCGCCTGCGCCTTCCACCCCAACCCCGCCGAGAACCAGCTCGTGGCCGGTCTGCTGGTCACCGAGCTCCGCGCCCGTCTGGGTTGGTGATTGGAGATCGCCATGACGACTTCCTCGCCGCTCGATCACCAGTTCGCGGGCTCGATTCCAGCGCTCTACGAGACCTATCTGGTGCCGATGCTGTTCGAGCCCTACGCCGCGGATATCGTCGGTCGGGTTCGGATGCGGGCAGGCTCGACGATTCTCGAGATCGCAGCGGGCACCGGCGTGGTGACGCGCGCGCTGGCGCTGGCGCTGCCTGCGGATACGTCCATCGTTGCCACGGATCTGAATCAGGCGATGCTCGACCGAGCGGCGGCGGCCGGTACGTCGCGTCCCGTCCAGTGGCGCCAGGCGGATGCGATGAAGCTCCCGTTTCCCGACGGCGCTTTCGACACCGTCGTCTGCCAGTTCGGCGCCATGTTCTTCCCCGACAAGGCCAAGGCGTTCTCCGAGGCTCGCCGCGTGCTCGCGCCGGGAGGCGCCTTCGTCTTCAGCGTGTGGGATCGGCTGGCCGAGAACGAGTTCGCCGACGTCGTGACGACCGCGCTGGCGTCGGTGTTCCCTGCCGATCCGCCTCGCTTCATGGAGCGGACCCCGCACGGATATCACGACGTGCGCATCGTCGAGCGCGATCTCGCGGGCGGGGGTTTCAACAGCCCGCCCCAGGTCTTCACGATAGAGGCGCGCAGCCGGGCCGCATCCGCGCGAACCGCTGCGATCGCGTTCTGCCAGGGCACGCCGCTGCGAAACGAGATCGAGTCGCGCGACAGCGCGCTCCTCGGCGCGGCGACGGACGCGGCCGAGGCCGCCCTCACGCGCCGGTTTGGCGACGGCGCCATCGACGCCCGGATGCGAGCGCACGTATTGATTCGCAACCGCGGGCTCGCCGCCAAACGCCGCCTAGGTGCTGCCCGCATCAGGCACATCCTGGTAACGGTGGAGTGTTCCTGTTACCGGTCGGTAATGCCTTGGCGGCAGAGACCTGACGATCCGGGCTCGACCCGATGGCACGAATGTCGCTTTGGGAGGGTGCTTCGGTCGTTGTTCCTCAGTACCCCCACGCAAAGGAACATCCATGCACATCATCTGGTCTTTGATCGTTGGTCTCGTGGTCGGCGCCATCGCCAAGCTGCTCATGCCGGGCAAGGACCCGGGTGGCATCCTGCTGACCGCGCTGCTTGGAATCGGCGGGGCGATGCTCGCGGCCTTCCTTGGCCGCTCGCTTGGCTTCTATCGCGCGGACGATATGGGACCGGGGATCATTGCGTCGATCGTGGGCGCGATGCTCATCCTCGGGATCTATCGATTGGTCACCGGGCGGCGGCACCGGATCGTGTAGCGAGATGACGGTGGAACAGCGATCAGGAGCGACGATCGTGTTGGCGGCGCTGCTCGCGGGCGCAGCCTTCGGATGTGCGCACAACAGAGCCTCCGCCACTGGCCAAGGAGCCGAGCAGCTGACAAGCACGCCAGACTCCTTGATCCAGATGCGACGGGGCGGGTGTCCTCCGGATGTCTGCCCGGTATATTCGATCGCTGTCTTCCTCGACGGAACGATCGCCTATGACGGTCAGGCCAATGTGGCGGTGCTCGGCCATCGGACCGCGAAGCTGCCGGCGGAGGCGCTCCCGGCCCTGCTCGCGCAGATCGAGTCGATGGATTTTCTCGACAGCTCGGAGCAGTGCTGCGTCTGTCCAGACCAAACGGATGGCGCGCATCTCGTGATCGTCGACTATCGGCCAGGCTCGGCGGTCAAGACGGTGCTCCACGACGAGTCGTGCAGGTCCGCGCCGCCTGCGTTCGACGCCCTGGAGAGGGCAATCGACCGGGCAGCCGGCACCGAGCGCTGGACCTCGTCCTCATCGTCCCGCGGTGCCCACCCACTTGCGCAGGAATGAAATCCAACCCCTTGTAGAAAAAAAGCGGTGGGTCGATCCCGAGAGTGAGCCCGGACACACGGCCACACCGCTCCCAGGTTCGATTTCGCGAGCCACACCGCTCCCAGGTTGATTTTACCGACACACCGTTCCTTACCGACACCCGCTCCATCGATTCCGTCGGTTGAAATCGCACCGCTGTCGTCGGGGCTCGCGTCGGTCCGACAGCCGTCCAGGCGCAGGACGATCGTCCTGTGGTGCGGACTTGCACCGACGGCATACCGCAAGGCTGCCGAGCGTTCGATTTCTGCAGCGCTATTGTCCACGCGGTCCCAGGAGCCGCTGGTGCGAGAACACCGCAGGAACACCCTTCCCACGCTTGATCGCCGCCGGTCGCATGGCGCGCGCACGGCCAGCGGCCAGTGTCCGCGAAGCCGACGGTCGCTGGGCCGCGGCGCTAGGACGCGACCCCGAGCGATCCATGGACCTGCGTCGAGCGGTCTGCCGACGGTACGCGCGCCGCCATCCTGGGCGCGGTACGAGCGGCAGCGAAGAAGACCTTCGACGAGATCAACAAGGGAACCTGTTCTCGCTCGCATCGCACCTGCGCGATGAGACGCGGCCGGTCGCACGAAGAAGACTGCGGCGCGGTGGCAACGCTGGCCCGCGGATGAGATGATCGTCACCGACGCCACGGTCCGTGCCGGAAGCAGATTGTCGATCCATGTCGCCTATTCAACTCGGTTGAAATCGCGCGCCGCCGCCGCCGTCCGGCGTCGCCGCCAGATCCAGGACCAGCCGGCCCATCGACGAGCGACTCTTCGCCCCGCGGTGCCCACTTGGACTTGCGGGTCTTTCCCTTCTCGACGAGATCGCGAAGCTGCGCCGCGGTCAGGCGGCGTCCCGCGACCTCGAACCAGATCACGAATGCGCAGCCCTCGCGCCAGCGGGTGCAACCCCATCCCCGGCGCCCGGCCATGAGCGCGCCCTGCTTGCACCGCGGGCACGGCAACGCCGTCGCCGCCACCGTCTTGGCCGGCGCCGCGGCCACGGCCACCTTCGCCGGCGCTGCCGCCACGGCCACCTTCGCTGCCACGCCACCCGCTGCCACGGCCACCTTCGCCGCCACCGGCATCGTCGCCACCACCTTCGTCGCCACCATCGCGGCCGCGCCGGGCTTCGCACCGCGGATCGCGTCGATCATCTCGCGCGACGTAGCGCGCGATGTCGGCCATGAACGCCGCGCGCGTCTCCTGACCGCGCGCGATGCGCGCCAGCCGCGCCTCCCACGCGCCGGTCAGCTCGGGCGACGCCAGGCTCGCCACCGGCAGCCGCTCGATGAGCTCGATGCCCGTCGGCGTCGCGACCACCTGCTTGCCCTCGCGCGCGATGAACTTGCGCTTGAGCAGCGTCTCGATCGTCGCCGCGCGCGTCGCCGGCGTGCCGAGGCCCGTGTCCCTCATCGCGGCGCGCAGCGCCTCGTCCTCGATCTCGCGGCCCGCGGACTCCATCGCCGCCAGCAACGTGGCCTCGGTGTGCCGCGGCGGCGGCCGCGTCTGGCGGTCGAGCACCTCGAAGCGCCCGTCCAGGCGCTGTCCCTCGGTCAGCGGCGGCAGCCGCGCCTGGTCGTCGCGCGCTCGGAGAAGCGTCGTCCGTCGCCTTGTCGCGCGCGCCGCCGCCGCCGCTCTTCTTGTCGAGCCCGGCGACGGCCTGCCAGCCCGCCACCAGCCGCACCCGCCCGCGCGCGACGAAGCGATCCGGCGGCGCCGGCAGCGCCGCGATGAACGCGTCCTCCGGCGATCCCCGTGCTCGCCGCCGGGTCGGCGCCGTCCGGCGCGCCCACGCGCACGACCGCCTCGGTGAGCGCGAACTCGGCGTCGGGGTGAAACACGCCCAGGAACCGGCGCGCCACGAGATCGAAGATGCGCCGCTCGTCCGTCGACAGCGCGTCGAGATCCGGACCTTGCCGGTCGGGATGATGGCGTGGTGGTCGTGCACCTTGGCGTCGTCGAAGATGCGCCGCGCTCGCGCGGGCCGACCGGCGGCGCGGCCAGCAGCGGCTGCGCGAACGGCGCGTACTCGGGCGAGCTTGGCCAGGCCCGAAAACAGCTTGGGCAGCTCGCCCGCCAGATCCTCCGGCAGGTGGCGCGAGTCGGTGCGCGGGTAGGTCAGGATCTTGTGACGCTCGTAGAGCGCCTGCGCCGCCTCGAGCGTGCGCGTCGCGCTGAGCCCGAAGCGGCGGTTGGCCGTCCGCTGCAGCGACGTCAGATCGAAGAGCAGCGGCGGCGGCTCGCGCGACTCCTTCTGCGTCAGGCGCTCGACCACCGGGCCGGCCGGATGCGTCGCCGCCGCGTGCGCGCCGGCGCGCTCCGCCACCTGGTCGGCCAGCGCTCGCTCGCCGAAGCGGGTCGCGCTGCGCTTGCGCGCGTCGGCGACGCGCCGTCCACTGCGCCGTGAACGTGTCGGCGCCGTCGGCCGACGTCTGCCGCGCGTCGCGAACGTTCCGCGCACCTCCCAGTAGTCGCGCGGCTGGAACGCGCGGATCGCCTGCTCGCGCCGAACGACGATCGCCAGCGTCGGCGTCTGCACCCGGCCGATCGAGTAGACCGGCGGCTTCGCCTCGCGCGGCGCGCCCGCGCGGCGGAAGCAGATCGTGACCGCGCGGGTGGCGTTCATGCCGACCAGCCAGTCGGCCTCCGAGCGGCAGCGGGCGGCGTCGGCCAGCGGATCGTACTGGGCGCCCGGGCGCAGCGCGCGAAGCCGTCGCGGATCGCCTCGTCGGTCAGCGACGAGATCCAGAGCCGCCGCACCGGCGAGCCGGCTGCCCGCCAGCTCGTAGACGTAGCGGAAGATGAGCTCGCCCTCGCGGCCCGCGTCGCAGGCGTTGACCACCTCGGAGAAGCGCCGGTCGCGCAGCAGCTCGCGCACCACGCGCAGCTGATCGCGCGTGCCCGACACCGGCCGCAGCTTGAACGCCGTCGGGGATCATCGGCAGCGTGTCGAGCCGCCAGGCCTTCCAGCGAGCGTCGTACGCCGCCGGCTCGTCGAGCTCGACCAGGTGGCCGATGCACCAGGTGATCACCCGCCCCGACCCCTCCAGCTGTGCCGGCCCGTCGCGCGCACGCCCAGCACGCGCGCCAGATCGCGCGCGACGGACGGCTTCTCGGCGATCACCAGCTGCATCGGGGCGTGCGAGCGTGCCACTCTACCGGGTTATCGGCGCGCGGTGGCGCGCGTTGCGGACGTTCCGGTCCGCGTTCTCAGCAGCAGCGCCCGCCCATGCCGCCGTAGCGCGCGCTCTGGCGCTCGCGAAAGAAGGCGGCGTAGGTCGGGACGGCGCGCTCCGGGTGGTGCGCGCGCAGGTGGCGCACGTAGACGTCGTAGTCGGGGACGCCGCAGCAGAGGCGCGCGGTCTCGACCGCGCGCCGCAACACCGCGCGCAGGCGCGGCCACGCGGCGGCGGTCACGGGCGCGCTCCGGGAACAGCGACGCTGGCGAGCGCGACGTACGGCTCCTCGCGCGCGGTGGCCTGGTCGGTGCGCCAGCCGCGCACGATCGCGCGCAACGAGACCAGCACCATCGTGATCACCAGCAGCATGAAGATCGCGGTCAACGCCATGTCGACGCGGTTGTTGGTGATGATGCGCTCCATCTCGGCGGTGGTCTTCGCCGGCGCGAGCAGGCGGCCCTGCGCGAGCGCGTCGGCGTACTTCCGCGCGGCGGCGGTGAAGCTGATCTTGTCGTGGAACAGCTTCTGCGCGCCGGCGGTGAGCGTGCAGATCACCAGCCACGCGGCGGGGATCGCCGGCACCCAGACGTAACGCTGGCGCTTGAGCTTCACGGTCACGACCGTCGCCAGCAGCAACGCGATCGCGGCGAGCATCTGATTGGCGATGCCGAAGAGCGGCCACAACGTGTTGATGCCGCCGAGCGGATCGACCGCGCCCTGGTAGAGGAAATAGCCCCAGCGCGCCGACGCAGACGACCGTGGCGATGACGTTGCTGGTCCAGGATTCGGTGCGCTTGAGCGGCGCGTGGATCAGGCCCGCGATCTCCTGGATCATGAAGCGCCCGACGCGCGTGCCGGCGTCGACGGTGGTGAGGATGAACAGCGCCTCGAACAGGATGGCGTAGTGGTACCAGAACGCCATCATGCGCTCGCCAGGCAGGATGTTGTGCAGCAGTTGCGCCATCCCGACGGCCAGCGTCGGCGCGCCGCCCGCGCGGCTCAGCAGCGTGGATCTCGCCGATCTTGCGCGCGGTGTCGCTGAGCTCGTTGGGCGTGATCATGAATCCCCAGCCGCTGATGGTGGCCGCCGCGTGGTCGACGGTGGTGCCGATGAGCGCGCTCGGCGAGTTCATCGCGAAGTAGACGCCCGGGTGCAGCGATGCCGCGGCGATCAGCGCCATGATGGCGACGAAGGCCTCCATCAACATGCCGCCGTAGCCGACCAGGCGGGCCTGGCCTTCGCTGGCGAGCAGCTTGGGCGTGGTTCCCGAGGCGATGATCGAATGCCAGCCCGAGACGGCGCCGCACGCGATCGTGATGAACAGGAACGGGAAGAGATTGCCGGCGAACACGGGGCCGGTGCCGTCGATGAACTTGGTGAGCGCCGGCATCTGCAGGCGCGGCGCCGACAGAGGATCGCCATCGCCAGCAGCGCGATGGTGCCGATCTTCAGGAACGTCGACAGATAGTCGCGCGGCGCGAGGAGCAACCACACCGGCAGGACCGACGCGAAGAAGCCGTAGCCGATGAGGAGCCAGGCCAGGCTCCGGGCGTCGAGGTCGAACACCGACGCGAGCGCGGGCGAGGCGGCCACGCGGGCGCCGAACCAGATCGACGCCAGCAGCAACGCCAGGCCGATGAGCGAAACCTCGAGGATGCGTCCGGGGCGCAGGTAGCGCAGGTAAACGCCCATCAGCAGAGCGATCGGGATCGTGGCCGCGACGGTGAACGTGCCCCACGGGCTGTGCGGTCAGCGCCTTGACGACGACCAGCGCCAGCACCGCGAGGACGATCATCATCAGCACCAGCACCCCGACCATCGCGACGATGCCGGGGACTTCGCCGAGCTCTTCGCGCAGCATCTGCCCGAGTGAACGTCCGCCGTGACGCAGCGACAGACCGAGGATCATGAAGTCCTGCACCGCGCCCGCGAACACGACGCCGACGAGGATCCACAGGGTTCCCGGTAGGTAGCCCATCTGGGCCGCGAGCACGGGGCCGACCAGCGGGCCCGCGCCGGCGATTGCGGCGAAGTGGTGTCCAAACACGACCCATTTGTGGGTGGGCACGTAGTCGAGGCCGTCGTTGCGCAGGACCGCTGGCGTCGCGCGGCTCGGGTCGAGCTCCAGCACCTTGTCGGCGATGAAGCGCGCGTAGAAGCGGTGGGCGACCAGGAACACGGCGATCGCGGCGGTCACGATCCAGATCGCGTTGACCGGCTCCCCTCGCCGCAGGGCGACCACAGCCAGGCAGCACGCACCGGCGATCGCGATCGCGGCCCACAGGAGCCTTCCGGCCAGGTTCGAATTCCGAGTTGCTGTCGATGTCGACGCGGCGTTTTCCATACGACCCTCCTCGTTGCCATTGAAGGTCGGTCTTTGCCGGCTGCCGGTCAATGGCCGAGATGTCCTCGCCCCTGCACTTTCGTGATTGTTCGCGAGGCCGTCGATCGACGCTGCGCAGTGCCGGTCTTTTTGCGGCCGGCCGATGACTCCGCCGATGGGCTTGCGCTATCGTTCCGATCGTCTCGGCAGGCGGCCTTGTAACCCCAGCTCGGAGGTACGGCAATGCGACCCTCCCGATCGATCCCGCCGCTTCGCGTGTTCGTGTGCATTCGCGGTCATGGCGTGCGCGGGCTCGACGTCCGTCGACAACGGCCACCAAGGTGCCGGCGGCGTCACCGGCGCGGGTGGCGCGACGACCACCGGTGCGGGCGGCCAGGCCGGCGGCGCGACCGGCGTCGGGGGTCGCGGGATCAACGGCAACGGCGGCCAAGCCGGCAGCACGACGGGCGCGGGTGGCGCGACGACCGACCGGAGCCGACGCGGGCACCGCGTGCACGGTCGGCGCGTGGCCCGCCGCCGATCCGTCGGTCACCGGTCCGTTCGCCACGACGACCGAGAACAACGTCGGTCCGGCCGCCGGTCAGGGCGCCGACGGGGGCGCGCCGGTTGCGTTCACGCTGTTCCGCCCGACCGACCTCGCGCAGGGCGGGCTCTGCCACCCGGTGATCACCTGGGGCAACGGGACCGGCACGACGCCCAGCATCTATCGCGTCCTGCTCACGCACCTCGCGTCGCATGGGTTCGTGGTCATCGCGTCGAACAGCCCCAACGTTGCGCAGGGCAATCCGCCGCCGATGGTCGCGGGCGTGACCTGGGTGCTGCAGCAGAACGCCGATCCCACCAGCGTCATGTACCAGCGCATCGACACCACTCACGTCGGCGCGACCGGACACTCGCAGGGCGGCTTCGCGACCACCACGGCCGGCACCGACTCTCACATTCTCACGATCGCGCCCATTGCCGGCGCCACCGCGACGAAGAACCTGCACGGGCCCGCGCTGCTTCTGTGCGGCGGCATGGACACCACGGTCCCGTGCAGCACCGTCATGAGTGCCTTCACCGGCATCACGAACCAGCCGGTCATGCTCGCCGACCAGCTCGCGGCGACCCACGGCGGTTGGGTCAGCTTCCGCGCCGGGACGCTCAATCCGTACGAGGTGGCCGTCACCGCGTGGATGCGCCTTCAGCTGATGGGCGACTACGTCGCTGCGTTCGATGTTCTACGGGCCGAGCTGCACGCTGTGCACGAACACCGCGGTCTGGCAGGTGATGCAGAAGATGATGGACCAGTGAGCGTCAGAACGCCGCGCAGTAGGTCGGGAACGTCGCGGGTATCATCGACGAGTACGGCTCGGGCGCGACGCCGAAGGGGTGGTCCTTCATGAATTGCCAGGCCGCGGTGTAGAGCGCCGCCGGCGCCTGACAGTGACCGCCGCCGTGATCGCAGTTGACGACGAACGAGCCGGCGCCCTTCATCTGCGTGTCATAGGTGGCGCTGGTGGTCGCAAACGAAACGACCACCATGTCCGAGGCACCGCCGTGCATGGTCATGACCGCGGGGACGCGCGTCGGATCCTGGATGGTCTGGCGCGTGACCTCGCCGCCGGAGTTGGGCGCGACCGCGGCGATGTAGCTCGAACGCATCGCGCCCATACATCCCGCTTGCAGCCCACCCGCGCTGCAGCCGGTGGTGAAGATGCGGCGCGGGCTGATGCCGTAGTCGCGCACGGCGCAGGCGGCGATCTGATCGGCGACCTTGAAATCGTCGCGACTGAACGTCGCCGTCCCGGAGCAATCGCCGCCGGTTCCCAGCGAGCCCTGGAACGACACGATGATGCCGCCCTGGCTCATGATCTCCTGGCGCACCGCAGCCGGAACCAGCGCGTTGACCTCGCTGGCTTGCTGGCCCGTGCCGTGCCAGTAGAACAGCAGCGGTCCCGTGCCCTGGCTCTTCGGCCCGACCTGCAACGTGATGCCGGCGAGCCCAGCCACCGTGACGGTGCCGGTCGCGAAGGTCGGACAATCGCCGCTGACCGGCGGAATGATCGGATCCCCGCCCGACGGCGGACCAGCGTCGCCGCTGGCGCCCGCGCGGCCGCCCATGCCCGGTGCGCCACCCGAACCCGTGCCCCTGGCACCGCCTGCGCCGGGCCCGGCAGCGCCCCCCGCGCCGGCGCTCGCGCCGCCGGATCCGGCGGTGGCGCCGCCGGCGCCGTCTCCCGTGGACGCTCCGCCCGCTCCGCTACCCGTGGAGCCCGCGTGGGAGCCACCGCCCGCGCCCGTGCCGCTGCCAGAGGAGCTCTGGCCGCCGCAAGCGGCCACGCTGATCGCTGCGATCAGGAACAGACTGCATCCAGGCTTCATCATCGCAGACCTCCTCGGCGTATGGACACCGCTCACCCCGCCAACGGAAAGACCGGTCCTATATTAGTCTCTTGGGCGCATCGAGAAAGATCCGGCGCGTCAGGAAAGAGGCGATCAACCTCGATGGGGTTTGCGAATGCCACGCCGGGGTGCAGCGCTGGAGGAGCGGAAGCCCTGCCGAAACAGCGTGACGGCCGGCGTCTCGACAAGCACGGCGAGCGCCTCCTCTGACGTTCCCGCTTTGGCCATGAGGTGGGTCCGCAGGCCCGCCTCGCACGTCCTCAGCGCCATCTCCAACGCTTCGGCCGGCCGGGGCGGCCGGCCCTCGTGCGCCCCCCCGGCAATCCAGACGTTGGCCAGATAACCCACTTCGCGGACGCGCGTGGAAAATAGCTCGGGATTTCGCTCGCGCAGATCGCTCATGGCCCGCTCGAGGAGCGGCGCCACCAGGTACGGCTGCTCCGGTTTCGAATCTCGCTCCTGCAGTTGACGCTCGGCCGACCCGTCGGTGAGCGCCGCCAGAGGCGCCGCGACGATCTCGGCCTCGCGCAGCAGCGCTGCCAGATCGCTGAAATCGGCAACAGCCGCGAGCTGAGTGGCGGCCGCGTTCGCCTTCCGCGTCTCGTCGAGCTTCGATGCCTTCGCCGGTTCCTGCAGCCCTCGAAAATAGGCGCGGGTGATCGGGTCGATCTCGTCCTCATCCTCGCCGCGTCGGGCGAGCTCGAGAAACGCCCTCGCATCCGCCGGACTGATGAAACCCTCCGTGCTGCGGCGATCGTCCCGCGCCGCTCCGACGTCGCTCTCGAGCATCTCGTCAGACGTCAACACCTGGAAGAGGCCGCCCTGGCCCGAGATGTACTCCGTGCTCATTGCGCAGCACTGTTCGAGGATCCCTCGCAGCCGATCGTGGTGATCGCGATCGAGCGACACGAGCGCGGTCCAGACGTCGTCCCATACGTCGGGATCGCGCGCGATCAGCCGAAACTCCTCCCACTCCTCGAAGGTCGACGATTCCATCGCTCGTTCGATCTGCTCGGCCTCTTCGCCGGCCTCGCCCAGTCGTTCGGTGAGGATGTCCATGTCGAGGACGAGGACCAACCGGTGGACGGCGAGTGCGAAGAGATCTTGCGGGAGCTCGCTGAGCCGCTGCACCAGGAAGTCTTCGCCGGTTTCGAGCATCACGCGCAGCCAAAGTGCGAAGCGCTCGGGTCGGAACGTCTCGTCGTCGCCGGCCTTCTCGGCTCGCCACAAGTCGTCGTCGAACACACGTTCGAGCTGGGCCGTGGTCGCGAGCGCCACCAGGTCGCCTGCGTCTTCGAGGCCGATGCGGTCGATCAGCTTGCCGAGCACGGCGCCGGGCAGGTCGCGCACGGCCGCGACCAACCCTGGTCGCTCGAGGATGCGCATCAAGAGCTTGGTCGAGGGAGGAACGTGACGGCGGGTGAGCGAGCTCATCGAGTGCTCCTTTCGCGAGGTCGTGAGGGCCCCGAAATCCCAAGACAGGGCCCGAACACGCATCCTCGACAACCGCCAAAAACTAGATATCTATTGATTTTCCTGTGATTTAAGTAGTATTTAAGGGGCTCGTAGGTCGCCCGGAAAGATCTACGCCAGCGGCGGGCGCGGCGTCAGCGCCTTGCGGGCGCTCTTCGCAGGCCGCCGCGCCGGTACGACGTGCAGCCCGGAGCGCACGACGCGGTCCATGACTTGCTCCTGGGCGTTGCGCTTCGGCTCGTCGCCCTCGACGACCTCGCGCGCGTAGACGCCGTTCGTGTCCATGCGGTAGGCCTGCCGGTTCGGGTCGAGCGCCGGCTCGATCACCTCGTGCCGCAGCCGTTCGCGCAGAGCCTTGTCCTCGACGGGAAACAGGATCTCGACGCGGCGATAGAGGTTGCGCGGCATCCAGTCGGCCGACGACAGATAGAACTCTTCCTCGCCCGCGGGGCCGAACGCGAACACGCGCTCGTGCTCCAGGAACCGTCCCACGATCGAGATGACGCGAATGTTCTCGGAGATGCCGGGCACGCCCGGGCGCAAGCAGCAGACCCCGCGCACGCACAGGTCGATCGACACGCCGGCCATCGACGCGCGGTACAGCGCCTGGATCACCTGCATGTCGACCAGGGAGTTCAGCTTGGCGAAGATCTTCGCCGGCCGTCCCGCCGCCGCCCGCTTGGTCTGCTCGTCGATGTGCCCGAGAATCGCGTCGGCCAGCCCCAGCGGCGCGACGGCGAGCTTGCGGTAGCGCCCCTTCTTCGAGAAGCCCGACAGCGAGTTGAACAGATCCGACACGTCCTCGCCGATCTGCGGATCGGCGGTGAACATACCGATGTCGGTGTAGAG
The DNA here is from genome assembly GCA_963711305.1 of uncultured Pseudomonadota bacterium. GTDB lineage: Bacteria > Myxococcota_A > Polyangia > Fen-1088 > Fen-1088 > DASRQZ01. The sequence goes on along the minus strand of CAVQDT010000003.1, from coordinate 1,512,745 downwards.
GCGTGCCGTCGACGCGTTGTAGTTGCCGGTCGACATGTGCACGTAGCGCTTGAGGCCGTCGGTCTCTTGCCGCACCACGAGCACCAGCTTGGCGTGGGTCTTCGACGCCGCCTGTCCGAAGAAGACGTGCGCGCCCACGCGCTCGAGCGTCGCGCGCCCAGGCGATGTTGTTCTCCTCGTCGAAGCGCGCCTTGATCTCGATCGACACCGCGACCTGCTTGCCGTTCTCCGCCGCGTGCACCAGCGCGCGCACCGCGTCCGCCGTCGAGCCCGCGCGGTAGAGCGTCATCTTGATCGCCAGCACGTGCGGGTCGTCGGCCGCGCGGCGCAGGAAATCGAGCACCGGCGCGAACGAATCGTACGGGTGGTGCAGCATGATGTCGTGCGCGCGAATCGCCGCGAAAGGGTCCTCGCCCTCGGCGAACGCCGGATGGATGCGCGGCAGGAAAGGCTGGTCGCGCAGCTCGGGGCGGCCGAGCATCGCGATCGACATCAGCGCGCCCTGGCCCAGCGGGCCAGCCGATTCGTACATGTCCTCGGCGTCGATTCCGATCTTCTCCATCAAGAAGGTGCGGATGCGCTCCGGCGTCCCGGCGGCGACCTCCAGCCGCACGCACGCGCCGAAGCGGCGCTGGCGGATCTCGCGGTCGACGATCGACAGCAGGTCGTGCGCCTCGTCCTCGAGGATTGCCATGTCCATGTCGCGCGTGACCCGGAACGGGTAGCAGCCCAGGATCTCCATGCCGGGGAACAGATCGCCGAGGTGCGCCGAGATGAGCTGCTCGAGCGGCAGGAACTCCTGCACGTTCTCGCCTCCCTCGCTGGGCTCGACGCCCAGGCTCGCGAACGGGACGAAGCGCGGCAAGCTCTCCGGCACCTTGACCCGCGCGAACTTCTTCTCGTCGGTGTCCGGGTCGCGCGTCTCCACCGCCAGCGACAGCGACAGGTTCGACAGGAACGGAAACGGGTGGCCGGGATCGACGCCCAGCGGGGTCAGCACCGGGAAGACCGACCGCCGAAAGTACCGCTGCCCCAGCTTCTTCGTCTCGGCGTCCAGCGACTCCCAGTCGCGCAGGTGGATGCCCTGCGTCGCCAGCCCGGGCAGCAGGTCGTCCGACAGCAACTTCGATGCGACGTCGAGCTGGCGCCGCAAGATGTGGCCAATCTCGGCCAGCTGCTCGCCGGGGCTGAGCCCGTCGGGGCTGGTTTCGATCACCGCGGCCTCGAGCTGCTCGTGCAGGCCCGAGACCCGGATCATGAAAAATTCGTCGAGGTTCGAGGAGAAGATCGCCAGGAACTTCAGGCGCTCGAGCAGCGGCCAGTGCGGGCTCAGCGCCTGGCCCAGCACCCGTTCATTGAACGCCAGCCACGAGATCTCGCGGTTGATGTACAGCGAGCGATCATCGAGCGCCGGCGCGCTCCCCTCCGACGGCTCGCGCACCGCATCCACCTGCGCGGCGACCGCTGTCCCGTCAACGGACGAAAGCACTTTTGGCATGGTCACCTACAAACCGCGACATTACTGCGCGGTCCGGCGACGTCATGTCTCAGTTGAGCAACATTCCTCTAGGCGGGAGGCTTTGGCAGCGCTGCTCGGAGCTCGTCCGCTGTCAGCCGGTGCCGGAACGCCACGACGCCATCGATCGTCACCACCGGAATATCCAGGCCATACGCCTCGATCAGCTTCCGGCTCTTAGAGATGTCGCGCACTTCCAGCTCGAACGGCTGCTCGCGGCGGACCTGTTCGAGCACGGCATGAACGTCGTCGCACAGGTGACAGCCGGGCTTGGAGTACAGAACGACCGTCGGGCTCATGGGCGGGGGCTCACTACGCTCGAATCTAGTCGAAAGCGCGGGCCCGGGAACCAGCTTTACACGCGGTCTCCTCTGTGGCCCTCTATCGGCGTGCGGTGCGGCGCGATGCCGCAGGAGGCATTCATGAAAAAGCTTCGACTATTCCAATGCATCGCGGTCACGGCGCTCGCGTTTGCCGGCGCCTGCACGAGCACGACTCCGTCCGAAAAAATCAACCTGGGTGCGGACGCTGGGGGGCCCGCGGGCGACACGGCGCCCAGCCGCACCAGCCCAGTGGTCACCGACGGCCGCGTCATGGCCGGGCCCTGGGCGGGCGGCGGGTTCACCGCGACCGATCCGGGCGCCGCGACGATCACCCCCTCCTGCTCGGCCAGCAGTTGCACGCCGGCGTTCGCGGGCAACGAGTTCTGCATGCAAGGCACGGTCACCGGCCGAGCCGACTACACCGGCTTCGCGATGCTGGGCTGGAACGTCAACCAGCCCACCGGGGGCACGGCCGGAACCTGGGCGGTTCCTGACAGCGGTGGGATCACGGTCACTGCGCTCGACATCCCCGCCACGACCGCCCTACGCGTGCAGCTTCAAGGAACCAATCCCCACGACTCCGCCGATCGCTGGTGCGCGCCGCTGGTCAGCGGTCAGCCGATCGCGTGGAGCGACTTCAAAACCAACTGCTGGGCGGGCGGCACGCCGCAGAATCCGCTCACGCCGGGCACGCCGATTCAGCAGGGCGCGATCCTCGTTCCGGGGTTGCTGACGGATCTCCCGTTCGACGTCTGCCTGCTCGACATCCAGTTTCAGCCGTAGCGCCGATCGTGATCCGCCGCGGCTCGCGCGTCGCGGCCGGGCTCGCCCCTGGCTGCCAGTGCCTCCCGTACCGACGCGACCGCGGCCACCCGGCAGCCGAGCCGGCTCGCGATGTCGCCGGCGCGCGCGCCGCCCGCCATGCGCGCGGCAATCCCGTCGACGAGATCGGCTCGGATCGCGCGCGCCCCGTACGCGGGGTAGCCGACCGACGCGTAGATCGCGCGCGGAACATCCTCGACGATCTCCAGCGACGGCGCGCCCGGCCGGGGCACCGCGATCCCACGGCCCGCGCCGAGCTGAGCGTTGCACAGCGCGACGCGCGCCGCGATCGCATCCGCGCCCAGCAGCGCCGGCACGAATACCACGTGCCGTCCGACGCGCACGCCCCGTTTGCGAAGCGCGGCGCGATCCTCGCTGCCGAGCTCACGCAGCTGGGCCGCCGCCGCCGCCGCCTCGATCGTGCCCAGCCCCTGCTCGAGCTGATAAACGATCCCGCGCGCCGCCGGCGACAGCGGCTCCGCCTGCACACCCGCGCCCGCGTGCAGCGGCGCCAGCAGGTGGCTCACCATGTCGCGGCTCCAGGCCAGCAATCGCCGCCCGAGCCGCAGTCGCGCGCCGCCCCCCAGCGGGCGCGCTGACACGATCGTGACCTCGGGGTGCAGCAGATCGACGCCGCGCCCGAGCCGCGCGAGGCGCTCACCGTCGGCCTGGATGTGGCCGTCCGGATCCAACCGAAAGCGCGCGTGGCCGGCGTCGACGAGATCGTCGACCCAGCCATCTGACGCACCGGTGTCGCCATCGCCGTCGCCCGGCATATAGCGCGCGGGCGCGCCGTCGCTGCCCGTGATCGTCGCGCCGACGTGCGCGCGCAGCAGCTCGGCGAAGCTCGCGGGCGCAGCACCGCGCGCGCCCTCTGACGCGCGCTCCGCCGCCCCTGCATCTGCCGCCCGCTTTCGCCGCGCCGTCCGCCGCCGCGCGGCCACGTCGACGAAACGCTGCACCAGTCGCGCGTGCAGCGCGTCCGACAGGCGATCCTCGGCGCCGCGCGTGCGCTCTTGCCAGTGCCCCGGATCGTCGACCCAGCCCACCTGATGCGTGACATAGGTCCAGGTGCGGATGCCCGCCATGCGCGCCAGCAGCGTCTCGATGTCGCCGTCGGTGTTCTCGAGTGGCGCGACATGTCGCGCGATCCAGTCGGCCGGAACGCGCCCGCTGGCGCCAGTCAGATGCAGGAACAGCGCGGCTTGCAGCTGAGTGTGATCGTCGAGCTGCAGCTGCCGGTAGTCGGGCACCTGGCAGATCTGCCACAGCAGCTCGACCCGCTCCGCGCGGTCGGCGCGCGCTGCGATCTCGTCGAGGCGCGCGAGCTTGTCGAGCGCCTGCTGATCCTCGGCGGTGTGCGCCGCCGCCAGCCAGCCCGCCGGCGGTGGGCGGCGCAGCGACGCCGCCAGCGCCGCCAGCGATCCGAAGTCGAGATCGTGGTCGCGCCAGCACAGCCGCTCCTCGGGCGGGAAGCGGTGCTGCTCGATCGCGCGCACCGTCGACGCGCCCAGCGGCGGCAGCGGCGCCAGCGTGGCGAAGCGCCCGTCGCGGCGGTGGCGGCCGGCGCGACCCGCGATCTGCGCCAGCTCGGCGTTCTCCAGCGCGCGCAGGCGCCGTCCGTCGAACTTCTGCACGTCGGCGAACGCCACGCAGTCGATGTCCATGTTCAGGCCCATGCCGATCGCGTCGGTCGCGACCAGGTAGTCGACCTCGCCCGCCTGGTACAGCGCGACCTGCGCGTTGCGTGCGCGCGGCGACAGCGCGCCGAGGACGATCGCGGCGCCGCCCCGCCGCGCGCGCAGCCGCTCGCCCAGCTCGAACACGCGCGCCGCCGAGAACGCGACCACCGCGGTGCGCGGCGGCAGCGCGCCCAGCGCCAGGCTGCCCGCCCCGCTCAGCGTCGAGAACCGCGCCTGCCCCTCGATCGTCGCCGACGGCACCAGCCGCTGCAGCAGCGGGCGCACGGTGTCGGCGCCCAGCAACAGCGTCTCGCGCGCGCCGCGCGCGTGCAGGATGCGATCGGTGAAGACGTGGCCGCGCTGGGGGTGGCTCGCCAGCTGGATCTCGTCGACGGCGATCAGATCCGCCGGTTGATTGACCGGCATCGCCTCGACGGTGCAGACCCAGTAGCGCGGGCGGGCCGGCACGCGCTTCTCCTCGCCGGTGACCAGCGCCACGGCCGCCTCGCCGACGCGCGCGGTGACGCGGTCGTAGACCTCGCGCGCGAGCAGGCGCAGCGGCAGCCCGATGATCCCGCTCGCGTGCTCGAGCATACGCTCGACGGCGCGGTGGGTCTTTCCGGTGTTTGTCGGTCCCAAAATCGCCGTGACCGTGTGATCCCGACTCGCCGGCGGCGGCATCGGGCAAGACTAGTGCAGCAACCTCCCTAGTGCGAGCGCCGCCCCAACCCCACGAATTTCCCCGCTTGACGGCTCGATCGGGAAGGAGAGGATGAGACCATGTCCTCCACGCGTCTTCTGGTGCTCGGCGTCGTGCGCATCTTCCAGCCGGTGCACGGCTACGACGTGCGGCGCGAGCTTGCTCTCGTGGCGGGTCGATCAGTGGGCCAATGTGGCGCCCGGCTCGATCTACAACGCGCTCAAGTCGATGACGCGCGACGCGTTGCTCGAGGTCGTCGGCACGGATCAGGTGGGCGGACGCCCGGAGCGGACGACCTATCGCCTGACCGACGAAGGCGAGAACGAGTTCCAGGCGCTGCTGCGCGAGGCGCTGTGGCGCGTGCGGCCGCTGGTCGATCCGCTGATGCCGGCGCTGTGCTTCATGCCGGTCCTCAAGCGCGAGGAGCTGATCGCGGCGCTGAAGAACCGTATCCCCCAGGTGCGCGGTCAGCTCGAGCACACCGAATTCGCGCTCGCCGAGCTTCCCAAGCCGCCCACGCCCGAGCACGTCAAGGAGCTGTACCGCCTCTCGGCGGCGCGCCTCGCGGCGGAGATCCCCTGGGCCGAGGCGCTGATCCAGCGGCTCGAGCAGGGAGAATACGAGATCCCGCATCCGGCCGAGGTCGCGCGCGAGAAAGAGATGCGCGCGACCGTGACGCGCGAGGAAGCGCGGCGCCCGCGTGCGCGAAGATCGGCGGCGCGCACCAACGGCGCACGCAAGGCCTGACAAGGAGAGGGGAGGCTGACCGCTTCTCGGAAGGTCCCTTCAATGCTGTTCGGATAAGAGGAAACGCCAGGACAGGAAGGACGCCAGGGTCCGGATTTCTAATGGTCCGGACCTGGCGTTCCTGGCGTCCTGGCGCCTAACCGAACGGCATCATCCTGACCCTCTCCCCAGACGGGAGAGGGGATCGGACCTCCAGCCAGCGGTCGATCTCGGTCAGGTGGCGCTCGGTCGCGGGCGTCGGCGGCGAAGCTCGGTATTCGTCGCGCGCGGCGAGGGCCAGCGCCCGCGCGCGCTCCGGGTCACGGCCGGCGCCAGCCAGCGCGCGTGCGAGCGCGAAGTGGGTCTCGGCGCGCGTCGCGGGCACGCTCTCCTTGGCGTCGCGGATCCGCGCCGCGCGCTCGAGTGGCGGCAGCGCCTCCTCGAAACGCCCGAGCGCGACGTAGGCGAGCCCGAGCGTGCTCAGCGGATAAGTGACGAAGAGACCGTCGGGATCGGACTCGCGCTCGAACACGGCGAGCGCGCGCTCGGCCGGCCGGCGCGCCTCTTCGTGGCGCCCGAGGCGTACCAGCAACTCGGCGTAGTTGGTGAGTGGGATCGCAGCCTTCGGGTGATCGAGGCCCAGCGTCGCTTCCATGATGCGCACCGCGCGCTCGGCGTAGTCGGCCGCCGACGCGATGTCGCCGAGCTCGTCGAGGTAGATCGCGACATTGCTCAGCGACAGGCTGACGTCGGGATCCTCGGGCCCGAGCGCCTTCTCCTTGGCCGCGATCGCCAGTTGCATGTCGGCGAGCGCCTCGTGCAGGCGTCCCTGCGTGGCGCGCATCGCGCCACGGTTGTTGAGCAGCCAACCGCGGATCAATTCGTGGCCGCCCATGCGCGCGAGCGCGTTCTCCGCGTGGCGGCTCCAGATTTCACCCGCTTCGAAGCGCGACTGCGCATGGCCGGCGAAGAACACCAGATTCGCGGCTGCTTCGGCCGCCAGCTCGTCGTGGCGACACAGCTCGGCGGTCCAGATCGCCTCTTCGGTCACGCGCGCCGCCGACGCCAGGTCGCCCACGTAGTACTGCAGCGTGCCGAGCGTGAAGAGCACCTCGGCCAGCAGGGGCTTGTAGTCCAGGCGGCGCGCTTCGGTTTCGAGCGGCACGACATCCTTGAGCCCGGCCGCCACGTGACCGAGGTGCGCGAGCGCGCGCACGCCGGCCAGGCGCTCGCGCAGCTCGTCGACGCACGCGCGCGTGATCGGATCGTCGGGAGGGCGGATGATCGCGCGCAGCAAGTTGACGTCGCTGCACCGCTCGAGCGTGCCGAGCGCGCTCGCGGCGCGGGCTGCATTCTCGACGGTGTCGGCGGTCGCGCGGCGGAGCTCGCCGGAGAGCGCGCGCAGGTGGGCGAGCGCCTCGTTGAGCGCGCCCATGCGCAGATCGAGCACGTCGATCGGCTGCTCGCCGCGCACGTGCGTCGCCTCGCAACACTCGACGTAGATGGTGCTCCAGCGGCGCGCGAAGCGGTCGAGGGTTCGGGCAGGTGGCGTCGAAGCTCGCCGCGGCGTAGGGCTTGCCGGTCGCCAGGAACGCGCGCCGGATCTCGAGCTTGATCGCGGTCAGGGGCGCGTCGCCCGTCGCGAGGTCCTGCGCGGGCGCCTCCCAGATGCCCGGCCAGCTTGGCCTCGGCGTCGGCGGCGAACCCGCGCACGCCCAGCTGCGTCGCCTCTCGTTCCAGCTCTTCGATCAGCGCCCGCATCGAGGGGAAGCGCGCGTCGGGATCGGGCAACAGGCCGCGCGAGAGCGCGCGCCGGATCGACGGCGGCACCAGCGAGCCGTCGACGGTGGGACGGACGCGGCCGGCGACGACGTTCTCGGTCAGCAGCTCGCAGGGTCGAACCGGAGAACGGGCGCACGTGATAGAGCGCTTCGTAGAGCGCGACGCAGAAGCTGAACTGGTCGGTGCGCGCGTCGGCGCGCGCGCCCTGGAACTGCTCCGGCGACATGTAGGCCGGCGTGCCGAGGATCGCGCCCTTCTGCGTGAGCCCGAGCGGCACCTCGCGCGAGCGCGTGAGCGGGTCGGCGGCGGGAGCGTTCGCGGCGCGGCCGGCGCCCGGCCCGGTCCCCGCGTCGTCTGCACCGAAGCCGGCCAGCCCGAAGTCGACGACGCGCACCTGGCCGTCGGGCGTGACCATGACGTTGTCGGGCTTGAAGTCGCGGTGGATCACGCCGCGTTCGTGCGCCGCCGACAGCCCGCGCGCCGCCGCGAGGAAGATGCGCAAGATCTCCCCCATCGCGCGCGACTTGAGCTGCAGCCAGAACGTGAGCGTGTGCCCTTCGATCAGCTCCATGGCGATGAAGACACGGCCGGCGAAGGTGCCGACGTCGTAGATGACCACGACGTTGGGATCGGAGATCTTGGCCGCCGCCTGGGCCTCGCGGATGAAGCGCGACGTGACGGCAGCCGCCGGCGCGTCAGTGGCGGCTTCGGCGCGCAGCAGCTTGATCGCGATCTTGCGATCGAGCTCGGGATCGTGCGCGACGTAGACCTCTCCCATCGCGCCGCGGCCGATCAGGCCGAGCACGACAAACCGCCCGATCTCGGTGCCGCGGCCCAGGGGACCGTCGGCCCGGGGCCGCGGATCCTGCTCGATCGGTTGCACGCTACCGTCCCACTTATCGGTGGGTGCGCCGATTTCTTTACAGGCGTCCCAGGCCCGGTCCCTCGACGACGCGGGCCGCGGCCGCCGCCGCCGCGACCGCGGCGTCTTTCGGCGGCGCGCCCCGCGCGAGCTCGAGAGCGAAGACCACGCCGAAGACGTCGCCCGCGCCGGTGGGATCGACCTCGACCGCGGGCGCGGCCGGGATGTCGAGGCGAGCGTCTCCGTCGAGGATCGTGGCGCCGCGTGCGCCGCGCGTGATCGCGACCCGCGCGCCGGCGGCGGCGAAGCGTGCGGCGAGCGCGGCGGCGTCGGGGTGATCCAGCTCCGAGAGGATGGCGGCGTCGAGGCGGGGTGGGGCGACGGCCTCGGGCGCGAGCGCCGGTTCGATTTCACCGCCGTCACCGGCGCGACGCAGCCAGCCCTGAAGGCCGGCGGCGATGAAGCGCGCGCCGAGCGCCGCGAGCAGCGCGCGATCGCACTCGCCCGCGACCGGGCCGACGTAGGTGACCGCGGCGTCGCGCCAGCGCGCCGGGATGTCGTCGAGCCGCAAGCGCCGCGCGCCGTGCGGCGCAGCCAGAGCCGGCGGTGCCCGGCGTCGTAGGTGAGAGCGAAGGTGGTGATGACGTCGCTGGGCACGCAGTGGAGCGCGAGGTGCGGCTCGGCGCGCAGCGGCGCGAGCAGCGGATCGTCGGGCGGCGCGACGGTCACCAGCGCGGTGTCGACGCCGAGGCGCGCGGCGGCGAGAGCGGCGTAGCTGGCCGCGCCGCCGAGGCGGGTGGTGCCGGAGATCTCGTCGCAGGTGACGTGGCCGAGGACGAGGAGATGCGGCGCGGGCATGAGTCGGCGACGCTAGCACAGCCAAGAAATCGCCCTTCCTGGTAGGGAGGAGCAGTCTCGAGCGCTTCCGATCCCCTCCCTGCGTCCGCGGGCGGAGGGTTGGGAGAGGGGCCGTCAGGCGCCGCGACTCGCAAGGTCTGCCCTCTCCCTGCAGACGGCGCAGACGGGAGAGGGGACCGGAGGTCCACGTCCACGTGACGGAGGATCGACGTATCATTCCCGGTCGGAGGACAACCATGTGCCGCAGCATCAAGACCCTGTTCAACTTCGCCCCGCCCGCGACCGACGACGAGATCCGCGCCGCCTCGCTCCAGTTCGTGCGCAAGCTGAGCGGCTTCACCGCGCCCTCGAAGAGCAACGAGGCCGAGTTCAACCGCGCGGTCGATCAGATCTTCACCGTGGCGCACCGGCTGGTCCACAAGCATGACCACGACCGCCGAGCCGCGTGACCGCATCGTCGAGGCCCAGAAGGCCAAGCAGCGATCGCTGATGCGGTTCCCCCGCCCGCCCGCGCCGCGGAGCGCGTGATCCGATGAGCTCCGTGTCGAGCAACCTGTTCGCGCTGCTGACGTTGATCGTGGCGCCCGCGGTGCTGACCAACGCCTCCTCGGTGCTGGGGCTCAATACCGCGAACCGGTTCGGCCGCATCGTCGACCGCTCGCGCCAGCTGGTCGACGAGATGGAGCGCTTCCGCGGCGACGCGGAGCTGAACGCGATTCGCCTGCGCCAGGTCGGACGGCTGCGTCGGCGCGCCGGATACCTGCTGCGCGCGCAGACCTGCTTCTACGCCGCGCTCGGGTTGTTCGTCATGACCGCGCTGGTCTCGGTGCTGGGCGCGGCGCTCGGCTCGTCGAGCCATCCGCTCGCGTATCACGTGGCGGCGTTCGCCGGTTTCCTCGTCGGCGCGACCGCGGGCGGCAGCCTCTTTTACGGCTGCATGTTGCTGATCCGCGAAACGCGCATGGCGCTGCTCTCGCTCAGCGAGGAGACCGAGCTGCTCGAGGCGCGCGCCCGCCCGGCCACCACCGCCGGGCTCGGCGGCTGACGCTCCTCCAACCGCGACTACTTCTTCGACATCGAGGGCGCGGGCGCCGCCGCCGCGCTGCTGCCCATCCCCTGCCGTCGAACGTCACGCCCTGGTTCGAGCCCGCGAGCTGGACGCAGGTGTCGAGCGCCCCGCCGCACGACTTGTTGAGCGCCACGTGCTTGACGTTCTCGAGCGAGAACGGTGGCGCCTCCTCGCGCCGCGATGTGCATGCCGTCGAAGCGGATGTTCTGGGCATCGGCGCAGCGGACGCCGTGCTCGCTCGTCACCTCGACGTTGTCGAAGGTGACGTCCTCGATCGGCTTCTCCGGCAGCCCGATGATGTCGATCGCCTTCTGCGCGCCGGTCGCGGTGATGTCGCGGACGTGCACGTTGCGGATCGTCGGCGGCGTCTGCGTGTGCGGCACCAGCGTCGACGATCCGTAGAACGTCGTCAGCTCGACCACCATCATGCGGATGTCCTCGTGGCGCACGCGCTCGTACCAGACGTTCTCGATCACGCCGCCGCGGCCGCGCATCGATTTGATGCGCAGGCCGCGATCGGTGCCCTTGAACTCGCAGTCGTGCACCCAGACGTTGCGCACGCCGCCCGACATCTCGCTGCCGATGCCGACGCCGCCGTGGCCCTGCGCGCCGCGCACGCGCCGCACGACGATGTTCTCGCTCGGCTTGCCGACGCGCCAGCCGTCCTCGTTGAGCCCGGCCTTGATGATGATGCAGTCGTCGCCGGTGCTGAAGTACGAGTCCTCGATCAGCACGTTCTTGCTCGAGTCCGGGTCGCAGCCGTCGTTGTTGGGGCCGTTGGTCACCACGTTGACGCCGTGGATGATCACGTTCTCCGAGTAGACCGGGTGCAGCGTCCACATCGGCCCGTTGGAGATGGTCACGCCTTCGATGAGCACGTTCTTGCAGCTCGACGGTCTGGATGAAGCTGGGCCGCAGCGCCGCCGCCTCGGTGCCGAAGACGCGGTCCTTGACCGGCGTTCCCGCGAGCACCATCTCGTACAGGCGCTTCGCCGCCGCCTCCTGCTTCTTCTTCCACGGCCACCAGGCGCTGCCCTGGCCGTCGAGCTTGCCGCCGCCGGTGACCGCGACGTCGGTGCAGTCGTGCGCGTAGATGAGCGGCGAGTAGTTGTAGACCTCCATCCCTTCCCAGCGCGTGAGCACCGGCGGCAGGTAGTCGGCGAACTGCTGGCTGAACAGGATCTCCGCGCCGGCTTGCACCTCGAGGTTCACGTGGCTCTCGAGATGAATCGGCCCGGTGAGCCAGCGCCCCGGCGGCACGACCACCCGCCCGCCGCCCGCGTGCGCGGCGGCGGCGATCGCCTTGGCGAACGCGTCGGTGTTCTTGGTCGTGCCGTCGGCGACCGCGCCGTATTGCCGCACGTCGAACGTCGCGGCCGGGAACTGCGGGCGCTGCAGATCGGGCATCGGGAACGGCGCGTGAATCGGCTCGATGGGGGCGACCACCGCCGGCGCCGCCGCGGCGCTCGCCGGGCCCGCGACCGGCACGCCAGGCGTTTGATGGGGCGTGCAGGCCGCCCACGCGCCGCACGAGAGCAGCACGGGAATCGCGGCGAGTCGCTGATCGAAGAGCATGCGCATGGGTTTCCGCCGGTGCTCGCGACGGCTCACGACGTCGACGGATTCACGGCGGGCGAAATCTACGCGCTCGGACCGTACGTCCTGTATTTCCCCGATTGCGCGCAAAGGTTCAAATCTTGAGCCTCCCATTGTGTGCTGGGACACCCAAGAACGAGTCGTCGTTCATCACCGTGTCGTGGTCGAACATCCACGACCGCTTCAAGGCCAGCTTGATCAGCTCCGGCGACGAGCAGGTCGGCGACACCGTGATCCGCGCGACCTATCACCACAACTACTTCCACGACTGTGGCTCGCGGCTGCCCAGCATCCGCTTCGGGCGCGCGCACGTGTTCGACAACTACTATTTCAACAACGCGACCGGCTCGTGCGTCGACAGCCGCATGGGCGCGGTGGTCAAGGCCGAGAGCAACTACTTCTCGTCGTCGAAGAACACCTCGGGTGGTTCGAAGGGCCGGCGACCGGCTACTGGGACGTCGGCAACAACGTCTTCCTGAGCTGCACCGGGGCTCAGCCCACGACCTCGACCGGCCAGCTCACGCCGCCGTACGCCTACGTCGTCGACGACCCCAGCGGCCTGCCGACCTCGATCGTCGCGGGCGCCGGTGTCGGCAAGATGTAGGCGCGCCACGGAGGTACCAGGCGCGATGTTCGCGTGGACGGAGCGAGGCTTGCCGAGCGGAGTCCGTCGCGGGAGGGTCCGGGAACCCTCCCAGGGTTCCCGGTTACGACGTTCTCGACGATTTTTCTTCGCAGAAACGCCCCCGAAACACGACAGGCCTTAGGGTAGATTGAGATGGCGGTGCCGGACGATAGCGACCCGTCTATTTTCGTGCATGAGCCAGGCAACCAGAGCCTGGACGGCCTCTTTCGTCTCATCGAGGTCGCGGGAACCCAGCAGCCCTCGGACGACGTGCTGGCGACGATGTGCGCGGGCGTGGCCACCACCGCGGGCGCCGACGTCGTCAGCATCTACGTGCGCGAGGAGGGCGACGGCGGCGACGTCTTCACCATGCGCGGCAACGTCGGTTTTCCGGCCGAGGCGGTGGGCCGCGTCCACCTGCGCGCCGGCGAGGGCATCATCGGCTTCGTCGCCGAACGGCTGCGGCCGGTGTCGGTGGCGACCGCCGCCAGCGACGAGCACTTCAAGTACATCCCCGGCCTCGGCGAAGAGCGCTTTCCCGCGATGCTCGCGGTGCCGGTCTTGCGCGGCAGCGCGGCGGCGGGCGTGCTGGTGCTTCAGCGCGGGCTGACGCGGGTCTTCACCGGCGCCGAGGTCGTGCTGGCGACGGCGCTGGCGGCCGTGATCAGCCACGCGCTCGAGCGCGCCGCCGAGCACGAGCGCGAGCAGACGCGCCGGGCCGAACGCGGCGTGGCGCGGCTGCGCGGTGTGCCGATGTCGGGCGGCACCGCGATGGGGCGCGTCGAGATCCTGCCGACGCTGGCGGCGCTCGCGCGCGTGGCGACGCCGCCCCGCGGCCGGCGCCGGCGCGACCGCGATGCCGTTCGAGACCGTCGCGCGCCGGTTGCGCGCCGACCTCGACCGCGCCGCGCAGAACGCCACGACGGCGGCGGCGCGCGAGCTCGCGAGCCTGGGTCTGATCCTCGACGACGTGCGCTTTTGCGAGCGCCTGGTGCGCGCCTCGGCGGCGGCCGAGCCGCTCAAGAGTCTGTCCGAGCTGGCGCGCGAGTACGCGCGCGTCTCGCTGCAGACCAACTGGGGCGACGGCGTGACCGCCGATCTCATGACCGAGCGCGCCGCCGAGATCGAGGATCTGTGCGTGCTGGTCCACGCCGCGCTGTCGGGCCGGTCGCTGGTGCGCAGCGGCGGCATCGTGCTCGCCGAGCGCCTGCGCACGTTCCAGGTGCTGTCGGCGATCGCGCGCGGCGCCACCGGCTTCGTGGTCGAGGGCGACGTCCCCGAAGAGGGCACCGTCGCCAAGATCGTGCGCGCCGCCGGCCTGCCGCTGCTGAAGCAGGTGACCGGCATCTTCTCCTGGGTCCACCCGGACGACCTGATCGTCGTCGACGCCGACGCCGGCAACGTCCGCATCAACCCCGGCGCGACCGCCGTGGCGCGGTTTCGCACCGGGCCGGGGTAGAATCGGACGGAGACGGAATTTCGTCGGAGCGGTCTCGTTGAAAGGATCGGTGCACGAATTGCAGCCCGATCGACCATGCGCAAACCTCGCGTGCCTCCTGCTCCTCATCGTCATTCCGCTCATCACCGCTCCGCACGCGCGGACGAGCCTGCGCGCCGCCGCCCAGCGCGGAGGCGCCACCGCCCTGGCGGCGCGAAACCCGTCGAGATCGCAAGACCGGCCGTTTCACCTCCCCATCCGGTGGTTCTGTACATCCAGGATTGGGAGCACCTCGCCGAGGTCACTCGCTCCGACGCGCAGATCTTCTGACGGGCCGATGATCTGTCCAATCGCGACATCGGGCGAGTCGTCAAATCACCGCGTTGGGTTGGCTCTTGGGCGGCAGCGTCGCGACTGTCGCGACGATCTCGCGGCTCTCGACCGACCACTGGACCACTTCACCGAAGGGGGCCTCGCCGGAGGCTGTGGGCGTCGTCGGCCGTCACCCTTGCGATCTCCTGGTTCGTCGCGCCTGACCATAGCGACCTGGCCTCGGTCGTCAACGACTGGAACCAGCGTCATCCCGATCGCCCGCTGGCTCCTTGAGCCTGCCGTGTAACACCGGCCCCCGGTTCGTCGAACCGTGAGCCGTCTCGACTCGCTGTTCAACTAATGCGAAGATGTCTCAGCACATGAGAGGGCGATAGATCTGCCATGAAGCGGTTCCTCGACGACGATTTCCTTGCTCGACACCCCGGTCGCGATCGATCTCTACGAAAAGTTCGCGCGGCCGCAGCCGATCATCGACTACCACAACCACCTGCCGCCCGATCAGATCGCCGACGATCACCGGTTCCAGACGCTGACCGAGATCTGGCTCAAGGGCGATCACTATAAATGGCGCGCGATGCGCACCAACGGCGTGCCCGAGCGGCTGATCACCGGCGAGTCGTCCGACTGGGACAAGTTCCAGGCCTGGGCCGGCACGGTCCCCGACACGCTTCGCAATCCGCTCTATCACTGGACGCATCTCGAGCTCGCGTTCCCGTTCGGCGTGAAGGACAAGCTCCTCGGGCCCGACACCGCGCGCGAGATCTACGACCACTGCAACCGCCGCCTGGCCGAGGACGGCTTCACCACGCAGGGCCTGCTCAAGCAGTACGGCGTGGTCGTGGTGTGCAGCACCGACGATCCGATCGACGATCTCGAGCCGCACCAGCGGCACGCGCGCAACCCGCGCGCGACGACCAAGCTGTTCCCGACCTGGCGCCCCGACAAGGCGCTCGGTGTCCACGACCTCGCGGCCTGGAACCTGTGGGTCGACAAGCTGCAGGCGGCGTCGAGCGTGTCGATCGCCAGCTACGATTCGTTCATGGAGGCGCTCGGCACGCGCCACGACTTCTTCCACGAGGTCGGTTGTCGCGCGTCCGACCACGGGCTGGATCGCATCTTCGCCGTCCGACTACACGGCGACCGAAGCGCAGGCGATCTTCAACAAGGCGCGCGCGCGCCGCCCGCTGACCGAGGAAGAGATCGACAAGCTGCGCTCGGCGATGCTCTACGACTTCGCCGTGATGGACCACGCGCGCGGATGGGTGCAGCAGTTCCACCTCGGCGCAGCCCGCAACAACAGCAGCCGCGCCGTGCGCACGCTCGGGCCCGACACCGGTTACGATTCGATCGGCGACCTGCCGCAGGGGGTGACGCTGGTGCGGTTCCTCGACCGGCTCGACGCGGCTGGCTGCCTGGCGAAGACCATCCTCTACAACCTCAACCCCGCCGACAACGAGGTGCTGGCCAGCGTGATCGGCAGCTTCCAGGACGGCTCGGCGCCGGGCAAGATGCAGTTCGGCAGCGCCTGGTGGTTCCTCGACCAGGCCGACGGCATGGAGAAGCAGATGAACGCGCTCTCCAACCTCGGCTTGCTGGCGCGGTTCGTGGGCATGCTCACCGACTCGCGCAGCTTCCTGTCCTATTCGCGGCACGAGTATTTCCGTCGCCTGCTGTGCGCGATGCTGGGCCGCGACGTCGAGCGGGGCCTGGTCCCCCACGACATGGGGCTCCTCGGCAAGCTGGTCCAGAACGTCTGTTTCAGCAACGCCCGCGACTACTTCGCCTTTCACGTATAGGCGGGCCTGCGCCCCGTCCCGGGCCGGCGGGCTCCTACCCTCTCCCGCGGACGGGGGAGGGAAGCGGTCCGCGTGAACCGTGGGGGCAGCCTCCGGACACTAGGAGCGCGTGAATACCTCAGTGCGAACTGCGCGAGGCGTCGGGCTGGCGAGTGCGCTGGCCTTCATGGTCTTCGGATGCGTCCAGGGCACCGCCCATGACGGCACGGGCGGGTCCAGCGGTGGAGGGACCGGCGGCGGAAGCGCCGGCACCACCGGCGGCGGCAGCGGCGGGACCACGGGCGGCGGCAGCGGGGGCACCACCAGCAGCAGCGGCGGGACGACCGGCGGCGGGTCGGGCGGCGCGACCACCGCGTCGGGCGGCCGCACCGGAACCGCGGGCAGCGGCGCCGGCGGCACGACCACCTCGTCGGGTGGCGCGACCGGCAGCGGCGGACAAACCGCGAACGCCGACGCCGGATCTCGTCCCGACCTGACCGGCAAGAAGGCGCTGTTCATCGTCGACTCCCCCAGCAGCCTCGACGACGGCGACGTCGTGGTCCAGCAACTGCTCGAGATCCGCGGCATGACCGTGACCTACGGGGACGTCACGACGCCGGCCGCGACGGCCGCGACTTATAACTTGATCCTGATCTCGTCGGGTACGGCCGGCACGGAGATCGGGACCGTCTTCAATGCCGTTCCCGTGCCCACGGTGGTCTTCGGAAACACCTCCAACTATCAGCCGATGGGTCTGGTCGCCACCAACAACAGCGCCAGCCGCAGCAGCACCAGCGGTTCGCCACCGCTGACGGTCGTGGATACCTCGACGCCGCTCTCCAGCGACCTGGCGATGGGCTCGACGGTCAACGTCCTCAACCCCGGGGTCAACTCGAACTACACCTGGGGCATCCCGGCTGGCCAGGCCATCAAGGTGGCGGCAATCTCCGGGACGCCCACCGAGCTCGCCATCTTCGCGTACGAGAAGGGAGCCATGATGGCCACGGGCCCGGCGCCCGCCCGGCGCGTGGCGATCGGCTGGAAGACCGGCTCGGTCCAAGACTTGACCCTCGGCGCCTTCAAGCTGCAAGACAGCGCGTTCAGCTGGACCGCGGGGGCGCCGTGATGTCGTCGCGTCGCCTGAGTGGTTTCGTTGCAACCGCTGTCTCCGCGGCGGCACCGTTGCTGGCGTTCGCGCTCGCCGCGGCCTCACTGTCGTGCGCGCGCGTTGCGCCGTTGCCCATGTCCGGGGCGGGCGGCGGCGGCGGCGCGGGCAGCGGTAGCGGTGGAACCAATCGGGTCGACGGCGGCGTGCGTCCCGAGGTAGGCATGCCGGTCGATCTCGGTTGCAGCAAGACTGTCTCGTGTACGCCGGCCGGCGGCCAGTACTGCGGCATCATCGGCGACGGTTGTGCGGGCACGATCGACTGCGGCACCTGTCCCGGCGATCAAGTGTGCGACAAGGGCCTGTGCATCGGCGGTCCCAGCTGCGTCGCCACCACCAGCTGCGCGGCCGCCTCGGGCGGCAGCAACTATTGCGGCGACATCGGCAACGGTTGCGGCGGCAAGGTGTCGTGCGGCAACTGCGCGACCGGCAGCGCTTGCAACGGCGGGATCTGCGTGGCCGCGAACTGCGTGCCGCTGACCTGCAACATCGCCAACGGCGGCGGCAAGTACTGCGGCAACATCGGTGACGGCTGCGGCGGTACGCTCAACTGCACCTGCGACGCGCCCCAAACTTGTGGAGGCACCGGCATCGATCACGTGTGCGGCGATCCGAGCTGCGTGCCGATCACCTGTAATCCGCCCGGCGGCGGCCAGTACTGCGGCGGCATCGGCAACGGCTGCGGCAAGGCGCTGGCGTGCCCCGCGGGCTGCGCCAACGGTGTCGCTTGCCCGGCCAACCACGTCTGCCCGTCGACGGGCCCTGGCGTGTGCACGAATCTGCAGTGCAACATCGACAAGTGCACCGCGGGCGGCAACACGACGATCAGTGGCACGGTCTACGATCCGGCGGGCGTCAATCCGCTCTACAACGTCGTGGTCTACGTGCCCAACCAGCCGCTCGACGCCATCCAGTCGGGCGCGACCTGCGACACGTGCGCGTCGCCGGTGTCGGGGCAGCCGGTCGCGGCCGCGCTCACCGACGCCACCGGCCACTTCGTGATGAAGAACGCACCGTCGCCGGCGGGCAAGATGATCCCGATCGTCGTTCAGATCGGCAAGTGGCGCCGGCAGACGATGATCGGTCCGATCAATCCCTGCGTCGACAATCCGGTCGCGGACAAGACGCTGCGCCTGCCGCGCAACCAGACCGAGGGCAACCTGCCCAAGATCGCGTTCTCCTCCGGCCACTCGGATTCGCTCGATTGCCTGCTGCGCAAGATCGGTATCGCCGACTCCGAGTTCACGCCGGACTCGGGCACCGGGCGCGTGCACCTGTACCGCGGCGGCGCGGGGATGGCCGCCAACCAAGGCCTCACTCAGCTCGCATCGGGCGCCGCGCTCGCCGATGCGTACACGGCCCTCTTCGACAGCTACACCAAGCTCGCGGGCTACGACATCGTGATGCTGGAGTGCGAGTCCTCGCAGCTCGCGGCCCAGAAGACCGCGCCCCGCATCGCGAACATGCGGCGCTATGCCGACTCCGGCGGCCGCATCTTCGATGAGCACTTGCACTCGTATTGGATCGCACGCGGGTTGCCCCCTTGGCCCGGCACCGCCGCCTGGGCGCAGTCGATCCAGCCTGACCTTGCCACGCCGATCTCGGCAACGGTCAATACCTCGTTCGCCAAGGGTGCGGCGCTCGCCGACTGGCTGCAAAACGTCCAGGCGACGACCACGCGCGGACAGCTCAGCCTGCTCACGGCGCAGCACTCGGTCGATGCGCCCATCGCGCCCACGCAGGCTTGGATCAGCGCGCCGCCCATGTCTACGCAGTACCTGACCTTCAACACACCGGTCGAGGCGCCGGCGGCCGCCCAGTGCGGGCGCGTGGTCTTCACTGACCTGCACGTCGGCACGGGTGCCGGCGGCACCGCTGGTCAATGGAAACAAGCAGCCGTTTCCCGAACGACTGCTCGGCGAACCTGACCATGTCGGCGCAAGAAAAGGCGCTGGAGTTCATGTTCTTCGACCTGTCGTCGTGCGTGCAGGTCGACACGACGACGCCGACGACACCGCCGATTCCGCCGCTGGGCGGCACGACGCCGCCGCCCAATGTCGTGCCTCAGCCGCCCGCGCCGCCACCGCCACCGCCACCGCCGCCGCCGCCGCCGATCCCCTAGCCATCGCCTAGACGAATCGAGAGAAAGATCGAGCGATAACAATCGGAGCCCGCGACGGGTATAACCAAGGACGATCCGGGCCTTCTCTGCCGGTTTTTTGCCCGGTTTTTGGGGCCTTCCGGAGCAAGACCAAGAAGTCGAAGACGATGACGGGGAACAGGAAATGACGATCGCTGCAGGTGTTCGCGCGTTGTTCGATCTGACCGGCAAGACGGTGGTTTTGACGGGGGGAACGGGGGTTCTGGGGAGCGAGATGGCGCGCGCCATCGCGTCTGCCGACGCAAACGTGGTGCTGCTGGCGCGCAAGGTCGACCGCGCGCAGGCGCTGATCCAGTCGCTGGGCGGCAAGGGGCGCCACCGCGCGCTCGCGGCCGACGTCGTCGACCGCGCCGCCGTCGAAGAGGCGGCCCACGTGGTCAAGAAGGAGTACGGCCGCGTGGACGCGCTGGTCAACGGCGCGGGCGGCAACGACCCCAGGGCGACCAGCACGCCGGAGAACCGCTTCTTCGACATCCCGGTCGAGGCGTTTCAGCAGGTGCTGACGCTGAACCTGGTCGGCACGGTGATTCCGACGCAGTCCTTCGGCCGCATGATGGCCGAGCAGAAAGAGGGCGTGATCCTCAACATCTCGTCGGTGAACGCGTCGCGGCCGCTCACGCGTATCGCCGCGTACTCGGCAGCCAAGGCCGGCGTCAGCAACCTGACCCAGTGGCTGGCGATCCACATGGCGCAGGAGTACTCGCCGCAGATCCGCGTGAACGCGATCATGCCGGGGTTCTTCCTCACCGAGCAGAACCGCTTTCTGCTCACCGACCAGAAGACGGGCGGCCTGACCGCGCGCGGGCAGAAGATCATGGACCACACGCCGATGAACCGCTTCGGCACGCCCGACGATCTGTCGGGCGCGCTGCTCTGGCTGCTGTCGCCGGCGTCGAAGTTCGTCACCGGCATCGTGGTGCCCATCGACGGCGGCTTCACCGCCTACTCGGGGGTGTAGCGGCATGATCGGCGTCGGGCAAAAAGGACAGCGCCTCGACGAGGCGAAGGTGCGCGAGCTTTGCGCCGCGGAGATCGCGCACTGGAACGTGCGTGGCCGCCGCGTGCTGGTGATCGTGCCCGACCACACGCGCTCGGCGCCGATCGACGTGCTGTTCCGCGTGCTGCACGATCTGATGGCCAAGGAGGCCAAGGCGTTCGACGTCCTGATCGCGCTCGGCACGCACCCGCCGATGAGCGACGAGGCGATCAACCAGCGCCTCGGCATCACCGCGCAGGACCGCGCCGGCCGCTACGCCGGCGTGAACATCTTCAACCACCACTGGGACAATCCCAACCAGCTGGTATCGATCGGTTCGATATCCGAAGAGGAAGTCGCGCAGATCTCGCACGGCCTGATGCGCGAGCACGTCGACGTCACCATGAACAAGCTCGCGCTCGAGTACGACATGCTGCTGATCGTCGGGCCGACCTTCCCGCACGAGGTGGTCGGCTTCTCGGGCGGCAACAAGTACCTGTTCCCGGGGATCTCGGGCCGCGAGATCATCGACATGTTCCACTGGCTGGGCGCGCTGATCACCAACCCCGAGATCATCGGCACCAAGTACACGCCGGTGCGCGCGGTCGTCGACAAGGCGGCGTCGATGGTGCCCGTCGAACGCAAGTGCGTGAGCCTGGTCGTCGAGGGGAGCGACCTCGCCGGGGTCTATATCGGTACGCCGGAGGAGGCGTGGGAAGCCGCCGCGGATCTCTCGAACCAGATCCACGTCCTCTACAAGAACAAGCCGTATCGCAGCGTGCTCTCGTGCGCGCCCAAGATGTACGACGAGCTGTGGGTCGGCGGAAAGTGCGCGTACAAGCTGGAGCCGGTCGTCGCCGACGGTGGCGAGCTCATCATCTACGCGCCGCACATCCACGAGATCTCCGTGGTGCACGGCAAGATCATTCGCCAGCTCGGCTACCACGTGCGCGACTACTTCCGGAAGCAGATGGAGAAGTTCGCGCACTTCCCGCGCGGCGTGGTCGCGCACTCGACGCACGTCAAGGGCATCGGGACGTTCGAGCACGGGGTCGAGCGCCCGCGCATCACGGTGACGCTGGCCACCGGGATCCCCGAGGCCGAGTGCCACGAGGTAAACCTCGGCTATCGCGACTGGCGCGGAATCAACGCCGACGACTGGCGCGACCGCGAGGACGACGGCCTGCTGCTGGTCCCCAAGGCGGGCGAGACGCTTTTTCGTTTGAAAATGGGAACCCTCAAAGGGTTCCCAAACCCTCCCGCGATGGACTCCGCCGGGGGACCCGGCTCCGTCCGACGCGACTGACACCCAAGACCATTTGAGACAAAGCAAAGGAGACGCAATGAACGCCGGGTTGAAGATCCCCCCAAGTGGCGCGCTCGATTTCGTGAGCCTGGGTGCGCTGGTGCACCGACTGGATACGGGGGTGATCCCCTTCCGCAAGGCCACTCACTGCGACATCCACGTGAGCGGCGGCGAGTTCAACGTCGCGGCCAACCTGGCCGACTGCTTCCGGCATGAACACCGGCATCGTGAGCGCGATGGTCGACTACCCGATCGGCGACCTCATCGCCGAGCGCGTGCGCGCGATGGGCGTGAAGCCGTTCTACAAGACGTTCAAGCACAACGGCGTCAACGGTCCCAACATGGCGACGGTCTACAGCGACCGCGGTCATGGCGTGCGCGCTCCCGTCGTGTTCTACAACCGCTCGAACGAGGCCGGCGCGCTGCTCAAGGCCGGGCGACTTCGACTGGAGCAAGATCTTCGCGGGCGGCGTGCGCTGGTTCCACAGCGGCGGTATCTTCGCGGCGCTGTCGGAGACCACCGGCGAGCTCATCGCCGAAGGCATGAAGGCGGCCAAGGCGGCCGGCGCGGTCACCAGCTTCGACCTCAACTTCCGCCAGAAGCTGTGGAACATCTGGGGCGGCGAGCAGAAGGCCGTCGAGGTGATCGGCCGGATCGTCGAGAATGTGGACGTGCTGGTCGGCAACGAAGAAGATCTGCAAAAGGGCCTGGGCATCCCCGGTCCCGAGGTCGCCGGCCCCAGCGCAGCGGGTAAGACGAAGTCGGGGCTCGATCCCCGAGACCTTCTTCGAGATGATCGACAAGGTCGTCGCCAAGCACCCCAAGGTTCAGGCGGTCGCGACCACCCTGCGCGAGGTGCACACCACCAACCGCCACAGCTGGAGCGCGGTCGCCTGGATGAATACGGCGTCTGGCGGCAAGACGTATACCGCGCCTGTCGCCGAGCTCGACGTGCTCGACCGCGTCGGTGGCGGCGACGGCTTCGCGGCGCGGCTTCATCTACGGTTTGCTCTCGGGTGAGACCGCCCGAGGACGCCGTCAAGCTTGGCTGGGCGCACGGGGCGTTGCTGACGACGTTCCCCGGCGATACAACCATGGCCACCATCGCGGACGTGCGGGCTTTCGCCAAGGGCGGTTCCGCCCGCATTCAGCGATAACAGATTTCAAGCAGTCCAAATCGGCTCGAAAAGGAAACGTAGAGATGACGACACAGCAGGCGGATATCGGACTCATCGGGTTGGCGGTCATGGGCGAGAACCTGGTCCTGAACATCGAAAGCCGCGGGTTCACTGTCGCGGTTCAGAACCGGACCTACGACAAGGTCGTGAGCTTCCTCGAGGGACGCGCGCGCGGGAAGAAGATCATCGGCACCAAGACGCTGCAAGAGCTGGTCGGGTCGCTGAAGACGCCGCGCCGGGTGATGATCATGGTCAAGGCCGGCAAGCCGGTCGACGACCTGATCGATCAGCTCGCGCCGCTGCTGGAAAAGGGCGACATCATCATCGACGGCGGCAACTCGCACTTCCCGGACAGCATCCGCCGCACCAAGGATCTCGAGGCCAAGGGCCTGCTCTACGTCGGCACCGGCGTTTCGGGCGGCGAAGAGGGCGCGCTCAAGGGGCCGTCGATCATGCCGGGCGGCTCGCCCGGCCGCGTGGCCGCACGTGAAGCCGATCTTCCAGGCGATCGCCGCCAAGGTCGAGGACGGCACGCCCTGCTGCGACTGGGTCGGCAGCGACGGCGCCGGTCACTTCGTGAAGATGGTGCACAACGGCATCGAGTACGGCGACATGCAGCTCATCTGCGAGGCGTACCAGATCATGAAAGAGCTGCTCGGCATGTCGGCCGACGAGATGCACGAGGTCTTCGCCGAGTGGAACAAGGGCGACCTCGACAGCTACCTGATCGAGATCACGCGCGACATCCTGGCGTTCAAGGACGAGGACGGAAAGCCGATCGTCGACAAGATCCTCGACACCGCCGGGCAAAAGGGCACCGGCAAGTGGACCAGCGTGACTGCGCTGGATCAGGGCATGCCGCTGACGCTGATCAGCGAGGCGGTCTACGCGCGCTGCCTGTCGGCGATGAAGGAGCAGCGGGTCGAGGCGTCGAAGCTGCTGAGCGGACCCAAGCCCGACGTTCACCGGCGACCGCAAGGCGTTCATCGACGACCTGTCGCGCGCGCTCTACGCTTCGAAGATGGTGTCGTACGCGCAGGGCTACATGCTGATGCGCGCGGCGGCCGGCGAGTACAAGTGGAACCTGAACTACGGCGGCATCGCGCTCCTGTGGCGCGGCGGCTGCATCATCCGCTCGGCGTTCCTGGGCAAGATCAAAGAGGCCTACGACAAGAACCCCAAGCTCGTCGAACCTGCTGCTCGACCCGTACTTCCGCGAGCACATCGAGTCGTCGCAGGCGGCGTGGCGGCGCGTGGTCGCGACGGCGATCTCCAACGGCATCTGGATCCCGGCCACCACGACCGCGCTCAACTACTTCGACGGCTTCCGCAACGCGCGGCTGCCGGCGAACTTGCTGCAGGCACAGCGTGACTTCTTCGGCGCGCACCAGTACGAGCGCGTCGATCAGCCGCGCGGCAAGTTCTTCCACACCAACTGGACCGGCCGCGGCGGCACGACGGCGTCGACGACGTATCTGGTCTAGGCGAAGGTAGGCTCAATGAACATCGAACGCTATTCGGTAGGCATCGGCGATCGCTTTGGCAAAGAGGGCAGCGCGCAGCTGCGCGCGATGCAGAAGGCGGAGCAGGCTGGCGTCGTCATCGCGCCGGTCTGGAACAAGTCGTTCCGCGAGCACTCGCTGATCGGCACCAAGCCCGACGACGTGCGCGTCGAGGCGGACGCCGCCGTGAAGGCCGGCGGCTGGAAGCACAGCTACTACGTCGACGCCGACCACATCGGCCTCAAGACCGTCGACGGCTTCCTCGCCGCCAGCAACTTCTTCACCCACGACGTCGCCGACTACATCGGCAAGGCGGCGAGCGACGCCGAGATCGCGGCGTTCGTGCGCGACATGGCCCAGTTCAAGGGCACGCTGAGCATCCCCGGGGTGGAGCAGACGTTCGACGTCACCGACGCCGTGCTCGAGAAGATCGCGCGCAGCTATCTTTACGCGGTCCAGGAGGCGGGCAAGATCTACCGCCACGTCGTCGCCGCCAAGGGCGCCGACAACTTCGTGCCCGAGGTGTCGACCGACGAGGCCAACGATCCGCAGCAGCCGTTCGAGCTGTTCTTCATCCTGGCGGCGATCGCGCGCGAGAAGATTCCGGTGCAGACCATCGCGCCGAAGTTCTCGGGCAAGTTCTTGAAGGGCATCGACTACGTCGGCGAGATCCGCACCTTCGAGCGCGAGTTCGACGCCGACCTGGCGGTCGTGGCGCATGCGCGGCAGGTGTTCGGCCTGCCGGCGTCGCTGAAGATCAGCGTGCACACGGGCAGCGACAAGTTCTCGCTGTACCCGATCATGCACCGGGCAATCAAGAAGCACGGGGCAGGGCTGCACCTCAAGACCGCGGGCACCAACTGGCTCGAGGAGGTGATCGGCATCGCGCAGTCGGGGCCGAAGGGGCTGGCGATCGCCAAGCGCATCTATGCGCAGGCGGTGGCGCGCTTCGACGAGCTCTGCAAGCCGTACGCGACGGTCGTCGAGATCGATCGCATGTGGCTGCCCGCGGTAGCCGAGGTCGACGCCTGGAGCGCGGAGGCGTTCGTGAAGGCGCTGCGCCACGACCAGTCGTGCGCCGAGTACAATGTCCACCTGCGGCAGCTGATCCACGTGGCATTCCGGGTTGCCGCCGAGATGGGCGCCGAGTTCACCTCGGCTCTCGACGACGCGCGCGAGATCGCCGGCCGCTGCGTGACCGACAACCTGTTCGACCGCCACATCCGCCCGCTGTTCCTCGGCGCCTGACGGCGTTGGGGCCCAGCGGCGTTGGGCAGTCGCGGACGGCTCAAAAATCCGCTCTCGGGTGCGTCCTGCGGCTTGTAAGGGCTGGACGCACCTGGTCATTTGCGTCGCCCGGGCCCGCGCTCACCGGTCACGGCATGAGCCGTGGCGCGACTGGCCGGACACCGATGCTGGGGCAACGCTGTGTTTACCCCAACAGAAGCTTTCCGGAGGTACGCGGTGACAAGAGCGGTATGGCTCGCCCTGGCAGTATCCATGTCCGCGCTAGCGTGCGCCGGGGTCACCGCGCCCCCGCCGGGAAACACCGGCAGCGGCGGCGGCGGTGGCGCGACCCCGACGGGCGCGGGCGGCGGCGCCGGTCGAACGGGTGGCGGCGGCCCGGGCGGGATGGGCATCACCGTCGGCGTGGGTGGCTCGATGTGCGGGCTCCAGACCTTCAATATCAACCGCAAGCCGGTCGAGATCTTCCTGGTGCTCGATCGCTCAGCATCGATGGAGGACGACGCCAACGGGAACACCGCGACGACGGCAAGCCCGTCGAAATGGAGCCAGGTCATCCCGGCTCTTGCGACCAGCATCGGCCAGGCGGATCCGACGATCTCGTGGGGATTGAAGTTGTTTCCCGAAGACGGCAGTGAGTGCGCCAATGCCACGATGACCAACAAGATCGACGTGCAGATCGCGCCTGGCAACGCCGCCGCGCTCAAGACCGCGGTAACGGCGCTGATGGTCGGCGGGGACAAAGGCAATGGGACGCCGACCGGCGCGGCGATCCGCGTCGCTACCAGCTACTTGACGATGAGGACGATGGCGGGCGACGACAGCCGCAAGTACATCCTCCTCGCCACCGATGGTGAGCCGTCCTGCGCGGGCTCGGTCGGTTCGATCGTCAAGGACACGACCAACGCCGCCCCCGACGCCGTGGCGGCGGTGACCGCGGCCGCCACTGCCGGTTTCCACACGTTCGTCGTGGGCGTGGCGACCACCAAGACGACCGACGCAACGACACTGAACAAGCTGGCGGACGCCGGTCTCGAGCCGTCGCCCAGTGTGATTCCAGGCACGCCGCGGTTCTACCTGGCGAGCAATCAAGCTCAGCTGGTCTCGACACTGGAGAGCATCGTCAACCCGGTGGCCAGCAACTGCGTCTTCCCGCTATCGTCGCCGCCGCCGGTGCCCGACAACATCGCGGTCAAGGTGAACGGCGCCAAGACGCCCCAGGACACGGGGCACACGGCCGGCTGGGACTATACCGACCCGAGCTACACCGGGGTCCAGGTCTTCGGATCGTTCTGCGACACGATCAAGAACAACGGCAACAGCGTGGAGATCATCTACGGCTGCCCGGGCATAAGCATCCCGTGAGTAAGTACAGGGACAACGCCGCCGTGCTGATGAAGCGCTCTCGTATCTCGGTCAAGCTCCTGGCCGCTGGCCTGGCGCTCGCAGGTGTGGCTTGCGTCAGCCCCGATGTTTTCATTCGCGACGGCGGCGAGCAACCGGGCGGCGAGGGCGGCGCGTCCGGCCCGGGCGCGGGCGGTGGCCCGGCGAACGGATCTGGTGGCAGCAACGGTGGCGCCGGCAGCAACGGTGCCGGCGGTCGTATGATCACCGGCGCGGGCGGAACGGTCGTAACGGGATCGGGCGGGCGCACCGCCAGCGGCGGTGCCAGCGGTAGCGGCGGCGCGACGGTGGTCGGTCCCGCTGCCAATTTCATGGACAACTTCGAGAACAACGACGTGAACCTGCACTGGGGCGCGCCCCAGAGCAATGACATCCCGCCCTGCGGAACCTGGGCCGTGGTACCAGAGACGACCGGTTCGACCAACCACGTCTATTCGCAGACTTCGACTGCATGCACCAGCACCAGCAGCCCAAGCTGGGCCGCGGGCGGCAACGTCAACTGGACCGACATGCGGCTCCAGGTCAGAGTCCGTTTCGATAACCCCTCGACCGTCACGACCAGGCTCACGATCGCGGTCCGCTACAACGATTCGAAGGACAACTACTTCATCGAGTACACGAACGACGGAAAGATGAAGATCCGCGTACGCAACCCCAGCGGAACCAGCGACGTCATGAGCCTGCCCAGCAAATCGGCCGTCCCGGCTCCGAACGGTACCTGGAGCACGATTGGCCTCAGCATCAAGGGCAGCACAATCAATGCGTACATCGGAACCGATCCAACGGCGCCGCCGGCCGTGTTCGGTACCGCCTCTGGCCTGGATGCGGGAGGGATCGCCATCGGTGTCGCCGCTGGCGCGGCCTCCTTCGACGACGTTCTGGTGACTCCGCCCTGAAGAGGTAAAATAGACCGATGACGAGCATGCGTCGGGCCGTCGTTGCGCAGGCGCTGGGGTTCTCGTTGATTGGCTGTGCGGCGCCGATCGCGCAGAGCGCTGCGCCGCCGCCGGCCGCACCTTCGCCGCCCACGACGCCCGTGGCGGCGACGCCGTCGCCGTCGCCCGCCCCGAAGCCCCCGGCGCCGGTCTTGATGACCCCCGGCGACGTCGACAGGCTCACCGCCGACCTCTGGCAGTCGGCGGGCGTGACCCCGGCAGACAGCTCCGACGACGCCGAATTTCTGCGCCGGGTCAGCGTCGATCTCATTGGCCGCATCCCCACGCTCGAAGAGGCGGAGCGCTTCCTGGCCGACAAGTCGGCCGATAAGCGGGTGCGTCTGGTCGATCAGCTGCTGGCGAGCCCCGAGTACGCCGAGCACTGGGCCGACGTGTCGCTCGACCTCTTCGTCGGGCACGAGTTCCGCAAACCGGGCCTGGAGAAGCGGCTCGATCCGCGTGCCTTCTACCTGGCGGCGTTTCGCGAGAACCGCCCCTACGATCGCATCGCGCGCGAGATGCTGACGTTCTCGGGCGAGATCGTGCCCAGCGGCCCCGGCGTGTTCGTCGCGTCGCACGTCAAGGGCGGCGGCGCCGAGACCATGGCGTCGACGACGGCGCGCTTGTTCCTGGGCGTGCAGATCCAGTGCGCGCAGTGCCACGATCACCCGTACGACGATCGCTACAAGCAGGAGGACTTCTACGGGCTCGCCGCGTTCTTCGCGCGCACCAAGACCAAGCAGGAGAAGGTCGCGGCGGCGGCGACTGTGGCCGCGCCTGGTGCGGCCACGCTGACTGCGACCGCGGCGCCGTCGATGGTGGCGGCTTCCGGCTCCGGCGATATGGCAGGCGGCGACGCGGGCGGGATGGGCGACGCGGCGGGGCGCGCCGACAACAAGGTCTACACCGTCTTCGACAAGCCCAACGGGCAGATGAAGTTCAAGAAGAACGGCGCCGACAAGGAGACGGTAGTGCAGCCGCGTTTCTTCGGGCGCAACGTCCCGGCGCTGGAAGGCGAGGGGCGGCGCGACACGCTCGCGCGCGCGGTCGTCGCGTCGGATCTGTTCGCGAAGACCTTCGTCGATCGCACCTGGGAGCAGCTCTTCGGGCGCGGCATCGTCGAGCCGTGGGACGACCTTGGCGGCGAGAACGATCCCAAGCATCCGCCGCTCCTGAACCGGCTCGCCGACGACTTTCGCGCGAGCGGCTACGACATCAAGCACTTGTTGCGTCTGATGGTGCTGAGCCGCGCGTACGGGCTGACGTCGCGCAATCCGGCGCCGGTGTCGGCGTCAGCGAGCTCGGCTAGCACCCCGCCTCCTGCCGCCGCCGCCGACACCGCGTCCGCGCCGCCGCCGCCCGATCCCTCGGTGTCGTTCGCGCGCGCCGCGGTCCGGCGGCTCACGCCCGAGGAGCTGTTCCGCTCGCTGATCATCGCGACCGGTGTCGATCGCCTGGAGCAGCTCGACGCCGACAAGGTACGAAAGCGCATCGAGCGCGCGCTGAAGGAGTACTCGTTCATCTTCGCCGACGACGAGGGGGCCGAGGTCAACACCTTCAACGGCAACATCCCGCAGGCGTTGCTGCTGTTCAACGGCGAGCTCACCAATCAGGGCGCGAAGCAGCGCCCGGGCTCGAACCTGGCGCGCATCCTGACCACGTCGAACGATCCGGCGACGCGCCTGCGCCAGATGTTCTTGACCACGTACACGCGCCTGCCGACCGAAGCGGAGCAGGCGCGCCTCTTGCGGGCGCTCGGCCAAGGGCCGGGATCTCGCACCGTCTATGAAGATCTGTTCTTCGCCTTGCTGACCTCGACCGAGATGCTGACCAACCACTGAGGTTGAACGACTGCATGAGGAGCCTTTCATGAGCACGCGCGACTCGATCCCCCGCCGCTGGTTTCTCGAGCTGGGCGTGGGCGCGGCGCTATCGTTCGGGCTCGGCTTGCCGTTCGGCGGAGAGCGCAGCGCCTTCGCGGCCAAGGCCAAGACCAAGACGCCGCGGGCGCGCGCCTGCATCCTGCTCTACATGGAGGGCGGGCCAAGCCAGCTCGACACGTTCGATCCCAAGCCCGGTCGCCCCACCGGCGGCCCGTTCAAGGCGATCGAGACCAACGTCAAGGGCATCCGCATCTCCGAGCACCTGCCGCGCCTCGCCAAGCAGATGAAGCGGATGGCGCTCATTCGCTCGCTGACCAGCAAGGAGGGCAACCACGATCGCGCGCGCCATCTGATGCATACCGGCTACCCTCCGCAGGGCGGCGTCGATCACCCCGCGTTCGGCTCGGTGGTCGCGCTCACCCGCGATTCGCGCACGCTGCCCGGCTACGTGGCGATCGGCGGTCCCGGCGAAGACGCTGGCTTCCTCGATGCCTCGTATTCGCCGTTTCCCGTGCTCGATCCGACCAAGCCGACGCGCAACCTCGGCTACGCCGGCGGGGTCGACCCGGGGCGCTTCGACATGCGGCTCGGCCTGTGGCGCACCCTGCAGGGCGACTTCGCCACCGACCACCCCGGCGTGCTTGCAAGCGGACAGCGCTCGGTGGGCGAGCAGGCGGTCGCGCTCATGCGCTCGCCCAGCGTCACCGCGTTCGACATTGCGTCGGAGCCCGACGCGCTCAAGACCGCCTACGGCTCGTCGCCGTTCGGCGCCGGCTGCCTGATGGCGCGGCGCCTGGTCGCGGCCGGCATCCCCTTCGTCGAGGTGCTGCTCAAGGGCTGGGACACCCACGACAACAACTTCCCGCGCGTCACGGAGCTGTCCGCGACCCTGGATCAGGGGATGGGCGCGCTGCTCGACGATCTCGCGAAGACCGGCCTGCTCGACACCACGCTCGTGCTCTGGATGGGCGACTTCGGTCGAACGCCGGTGATCAACGACCGCGGCGGCCGCGATCACTTCCCGACTGCCAGCAACATCGTGCTCGCCGGCGGTGGCGTGAAGGGCGGCCAGGTCATCGGGTCTACCAATGAGAACGGCGACGAGATCGTGAGCCGCCCCATCAGTGTCCCCGACCTCTACCGTTCGGTCGCATGGGCGATGCAGGTCGATGCCGACAAGAGCCGCTTCGCGCCATCGGGCCGGCCAGTGAAGACCGTCGACGGCGGCCAGATCATCAGCGAATTGTTTTAGGCCCGGAGCCCGTTGCGCTACGCTTTGGCCATGCGTTGGCGTTGGCTTGTTGGGGTGTGCCCTGTTCTCCTGGTGACGATCGCTCTTGTGACCTTGGGTTGCGCGACCGCGCCGCCCGCGCACGAGGTGATGGATCCGCGGTGCCCGGCGCCCCCGCCACCGATCTACTCGAACAACTGCGTGCTCAAGAAGGACGTCCTCGAAGTCGCCGACCGCATGCTGAACGAGAACGAGGCGGCCGAGCTCAAGCTCGCGACACTGGAGAAGTCCTTCGTCACGCTCGAGGAGGACGTCGCCCGCGCGCTCAAGGCGTCGCTCCAGACCGTCGAGAGCGAGCAGGCCTCGGTGGCGATCATCGGCGGCAGGGTTCGCGTCCGGCTCTCGGATGAGCTGCTGTTTCCGTCCGGGAGTGTGCAGATCAGCGAGAGCGGCCTGCACGCGCTCGCGCAGGTGACCGACGTGCTGCGCCGAACCCCGTCACGCCGCATCGAGATCGCCGGCCACACCGACGACCGCCCGGTCTTGCGCGGGTGGCAGGACAACTGGCAGCTGTCGACGGAGCGCGCCCGCCAGGTCGGCCTCTTCCTCATGGCCCACGGCATCGAGGGCAAGCGCATCCTGGTCGCCGGCTACGCCGATACCGATCCCGCGGACGACGCCGTCAGCGACGCCGCGCGCGCCCACAACCGCCGGGTGGAGCTCTTCATCGAGCCGACCAGCCCGGCTGAGGCGCAGCAGCCCGCGCACTAGGGTCGGATCACGCTTTGTCTTCGAGCGTGATCGGCTCGAAGCGCGGCGCGAGCGCGTGGTTGATCGCGAAGGCGATCAAATACGCCGAGCCGCAGATCGCGAACAGGATCGCGTAGCCGGCCGAGGGGTTGCCCTTGGCCTCGAAGGCGTCGAGCAGCTTGCCGGCGTAGATCGGAAACAGGATCCCGCCCCCCGAGCCCGCCATGCCGCCGAGGCCGATGACCGACGCCAGCGCGCGCTTGGGGAGCATGTCCGACGCGCTGGTGAACAGGTTGGCCGACCAGGCCTGGTGAGCCGCAGCGGCGAGCCCGATCAGCAGCACGGCGCTCCAGTCGCCGACCTTGGTCACGAAGACGATCGGCACGACCAGACAGGCGAACGTCAGCATCGCCAGCTTGCGCGCGCGGCCCATGCTCATGGAGCGCGCGAGGTAGCCGGTGAGCCAGCCGCCCGAGTTGCTGAGCACGGTGACCACGCCGTAGATGGTCACCAGGTGAATCCAGCTGCTCTTGATGTCCAGGTGGCGCGTCTTCTTGAAGAAGTCGGGCAGCCAGGTCAGGAAGAACCACCAGACCGGGTCGGTCAGGAACTTCGCGAGGATGAAGGACCACACCTGACGGTGGCGCAGGAGCTCGAGCATGCCGACGGGCTTCTCGGACGACGCCTCGGGCGCGTCGCTGCGGATGTGGTCGAGCTCCGCGCGCCCGAGCCGCTCGCTCTTCTCCGGGACGTTGTAGAACGGAATCCACAGGAACAACCACAGCATCCCGGCGACGCCCGCCGCGATGAACGCCGAGTGCCAGCCCCAGGTCAACGCCAGCCAGGGGACGATGGCCGGCGCGATCATCGCGCCGACGTTGGCGCCCGAGTTGAAGATCGTCGTCGCCAGCGTGCGCTCCCTCTTGGGGAACCAGAGCGCGACCGCCTTGATCGCCGACGGGAAGTTCCCGCCCTCGCCGAGGCCGAGCGCGGCTCGCGCGACGTAGAAGCCGCTGATGCTGCCCACCAGCGCGTGCGCCCCGGCGGCGAGGCTCCAGGCGGCGATCGAGGTCGCGTAGCCGATCTTGGTGCCGTAGCGATCGATGAACTTGCCGAACAGCAGGCCGCCGACCGCGTACGAGGCCTGGAACACCGCGTTCGCGCGCCCGAACTGCTCGTTGGTCCAGTGCAGCTGGTTGTCGAGGATCGGCTTGATCAACGCCAGGATCTGCCGGTCGATGTAGTTGACCGTCGTCGCGAAGAACAGCAGCGCGCAGATCACCCAGCGGTAGTGACCGATTGCGCTTTCACGCGTTTCGTCGTTCATGGCATTGCCTCGTCGAAAAGGGCCGCGCGACGCACGGCGATTGTGCATACAATCGATTTCGTGGGACGGGTCCCGGCCTCAGCGCGCGAACCCATGCTTTTCCTGCTGATGATCTGCGGGGGGATGCTGTCCGTCTGTCTCGGGGGCTGCAAGGACAGCATCGCGTACCCGTTCCGACGGATATACACCGATGCGGGGACCGGTGGTACTCGCCGTGATCCCTCCCGACGCGGGCGCCGACGTCGCGCCGCCGCCGTCCTGTCCGACGGCGCTGGTCGGCTACGCCACGCTCGACGGCGGCACGACCGGCGGCGGCGATGGGCCGATGTACACCGTGGACTCGCTCACGCAGCTGAGAAACGCCGCCAGCATGCCCACGCCTGCGATCATCCGCATCAACGGCACGATCCCTCTCCAGTTCGATGGCGGCGCACCGGTCGAGCTCGCGTCGGACACGACGGTCATTCCCGTGCACCCCGGCGATGGGCTGATCTATGGCGGCCTGCGGATCAAAGACGTGCACAACGTCATCGTGCGAAACCTGACGATCAAGAAGGCGCCGGACGTCAATGGTGCCGACGCGATCACCATCCAGGCGGCGAACAACGTCTGGATCGACCACTGCGATTTCTCCAGCGAGCTGACTCCGATCAAGGAGATCTACGACGGGTTGGTCGACACCGTGCACGGGTCGAAGAACATCACAGTCTCCTGGAACTACTTTCACGACCACTACGCCGTGAGCTTGGTCGGCCACACCGACGACCCAACGACGGCGGCGACGGAAGATCAGGCCCTCGCGGTCACATTCCATCACAACCTTTACCAGCGCGTCGTGCAGGGGGCGCCGCGTGCCCGCTTCGGTCACGTTCACCTGTTCAGCAACTACTACAATACCGTCCAGCCGCTCGTCGGCTCAGGCGTCGTCGTACGCGATTGCGTCGACTGACGGGGCGGTCGTGCGCATCGAGGGCAACGTCTTCGAGCAGGTCGCCGTCCCGATTGTGACCTTCCTCAATGACAATTCGAACATCACCAACGGAACGATCAACGACGTCACCAATCTCTACGGTGCTGCTGTTGGCTCCGGGATGCCGGCCGCGGGCCTTCCGACGAACACATGGAAGCCGCCCTATCCATACGCCAACTCGTTCGATCCCTACGTAAGCGTCCCCGTCATCGTGAACGCCTGCGCCGGTCCCGGTAAGGTTCCTTAGAACCACCGCGCCTCCACGCCGCCGAGCGCGGCCGCGAACGTGCGGTTCCACGCGGGAACCGGTTGCGTCGGCATCGGAGGTGGAGATCCAGGCAGCTCCTCGACGCCCAGGATCGCGCTCTTGAACACGACGCCTCCGAGTAGGTCCACGCGCAGCGCCAGATTGCGCGCGAGCGCCAGCTCCGCTCCCACGCGCGCATAGCTGGAGGCCGAGGTGGCGCTGCGTGATTGTCCCTCCAAGCTGGTCCCAGCCACGGTATCGGCGTTGCTCGAGACTTTCGCCACGAGGGCGCCGGCCCCGAACTCGATAGCGGTGTGCTCGCTGGTCGGCTGCCGCAAGAACAAACCACCCCCGGCGAGCCAGCTCGATGAGTGCGTCGGGACCTGGTCGATAGCGAGGTGTCCCTGCGACAGCGGCGCAAATCCCATGACCTCCACGCCGACGCGTGGGAGCAACCGAATGCGGGCGGTGATCCCGAACGTGAACTGCGCCGAGGCGCCGCCCGGCGTGAAGATCGCACCCGAATTCAAGGCGAGCCGCAGCTGCGACATCGGTTGCACCGGGCCGGACTTCGCGGATGGCGAGGTCGCGATCCCCGCATCGCCCGCCGCCGCGTCGCGCATGGCTTCTTCACCACTCTGGCCGTCTTGGCCGCGCGGGGCGCCGAGCAGCGTCGCGCGCACGAACTCGACCGTGCGCAGGGCCAGCACCGGCACCATCGCCGCCGTGGGCGGGCCTTCGAGCACCTGCTTCAGCGCGACTCGGTGGCTGCTCGGGTCGGCGATCGAGACCTCGGTGCGGCCGGCCTGCGAGTCGATACGCACGGCGGCACGCGCGCCATCGCGCAGCGCGCTCTCGACCTCGAGGTCGATCCCCGGCTCCTCGCCGGCGACGACGCGCAGCTCGATGGGGATGCCGAGCGCGCGCAGCTCGGCGGCGATGCGCCCGGTGAGGGGCTCGTCCTCGGCGGTGCCGAGCAGCACCACCGGACCGCTACCGGCCGACGCCGCCATGGCTACCGCGGCGGCCGCCGCCGAGATCAGGCTGCCTATGAGTACGGCCAGTAGCCCTGGCCGTACCGTCACGGTCCGGCCAGTCGCCGCGCCAGTGCTTTGTGCGGGCCGTTGGCATGGTCGCGCAGGTAGGCGCGCGCTGCCTCGCGCGCCCGCGCGGTCTCACCGGCCAGGTCCCACGCCTCGAGCAGGCGTCCGGCGGCCTCGGTGGCGAGCGGGCCGGTGGGGTGGTCGTGCAGATAGCGCGAGAGCCACGACGCGGCGTCACGGTAGTCGTGGCGCGACTCGAACGCCATCACGCCCAGCGCGAACGCCGGCCGATCCAGGTCGGGGAAGCGGCGCAGCGCTGCGCGATAGGCCTGGTCCGCGCGCCGGACGTCGCCGCCGAGGCGCGCGACGTCGCCCAGCAGCACGAGGTCGTCGCCGCGCAGCTGATCGCAGTCGCGGTCGAAGCCCTCGGCCAGCGCCAGCGTCAGCGCCTGGTGGTACTGCGCGCGGCGTGCGAGCGCCCGCCAGGTGGTCACCATCGGCACGGGCGTGCCCGGCAGAGCCGCGGCCGGCGCAGCCCCGGCGCGAGCCGCGGGAGCGACGGCGGGCGCCGCGGGAGCGGTCGCCGGCGCCGCGATCTGGCGAACGGGCGCCGATGAAGCGGCCGACACCGGAGCGGCGGCGTGCGCGGTGGTGGACGCGCGCGAGGCGACCCAGCGGTGCACGCGCGACGTGGATCCGACGGCCGCGGGCGGCGCCTCCGGTACGACCGGCGCCGGCGCGAGCGCGGGCTCGATCGCCTCGGCGGGCGGCGCGAGCGGCTCGACTACCGGATCCACCGCGTGCGGGTCACCGAGCACGATCTGTGGCGCGGGCGCCTCCGGCTCGGCGACCGCGAGCGTCGCGCCCTGAGCGGTCGCGTGCAGCACGTGTCCCGCGCGCACGCGCGCGCCCGACGCCGCCATACCCGGGCCGGTCACGACGACCGAGCCCTCGAAGAGTCGCACGGTCAGCGCGTGGTCGCGGCGGCTCCACACCGTCGAGAACCGCGTGCCGGTGACGCGAATGTGATACTCGCCGGCGCGGATCTCCCAGCGGGTCTGCGGGCGGTGAATGATGCTCGCGTCGAGGTGCCCGTCGTCCAGGGTCACCGTGGCGCCGGTCGCGTCGACGGAGTCGATGCGCGCGTGGCTGTTGTCGCCGACCACGACGCGCGAGCCATCGGAGAAGACCGCCGCCATCGCCTGTCCGGCGGGGGGCGCGAGCTGATCGCCGGTCTGGCCGAAGCGGCTGGGCGCGTCGATCGTGAATGTCAGGAACGGGCTGCGGTGCATGGACACCACGACCAGCATCACCGCCGCGACCGCAGCCGCCGCCGTGCCCAGCGAGACCCAGCGCCAGGTGCGCGTCTCGACCCGCGACTTCGCGGTCCCCTCGGCCATGCGCGCCGTGACCAGGTGCTTCACCTCGGACTCGATGTCCATTCGCCGCAGCTCGTTCTTCTGAGCCGCAGCCACCTCTTTCATAAGCTCTTCTACCGGACTCATTTGGATGCCCACCTTCCTCTGTCCACCCGGTCCTTCAACACGGGAGATTCCTGCGCTGCCGCGAGAAATCTCGCCTCCGCCCGCGCTAGTCTTCTTTTGATAGTTGCTAGTGATACGCGGCATGCCGCCGCTACTTCGGTCAGCTCCATCTCGGCGATGAAGCGCATCGAGAAAGCCAATCGCTCGTCGGTCGGCAGCGTGTCGAGCACGCGATAGGTCGCCCGCACCGCCATCCGTGTGTCGCCGTCCGACTGCCGCACCGGAATGTCTGGCAGCGACTCGGGCGGGACGAACATGATCCAGCGCCAGCGGCGCTTGCGCCGGATGCGCCCGCGCGCGGTGAACACCGCCAGGCTGGCGATCCAGCTTTGCAGCGCCGAGGGGTCCTTCAGCTTGTGGACGCCCTCGAGCACGGCGACGAACACGTCCTGGACCACGTCGACCAGGTCCGACTCGACGCCCATCGCGCCCGCGACCAGCCGCTGCACCAGGGGCAGGTAGCGTTCGACCAGAACCTCCCGCGCGCGGGGATCACCGGCGCGGAGCGCGGCGATGAACGCGCGGTTCGCCTCCTGGGGGTCCTCGGCCGCGGCAGGCGGCTTGAACTCCAGAATTGAACCGTGGGCTTTTAACGGCATCGTCGACTCCGCCGGGAGCGGGGTCTCTTGCCCCACCGGCACCGTGTCAGTGTCCGCCCGCCGATCTTGCGGCTCAGCGCGGATCGATGGCACCAGCGGCGGGGAAAGGGGCGCGCCCCGCCCGCGGAGTCGACGCATCCAGAGAGCTTACCGCCCTAGCCATCCCCCATCTACAAGCAGGATGTGGCCGTGAACGAAATCACTGGCCCGGGAGCAAAGGAACACCGCGGCACCTCCCAGATCTTCGGGCTCGCCCCACCGGCCAGCCGGGATCCGCTCCAGGATCTGCCGGCTGCGCGTTGCGTCTTGCTGCAGCTGGGCGGTGTTGTCGGTCCGGATGTAGCCGGGTGCGATGCCGTTGACGTTGATGCCCTTGGACGCCCACTCGTTGGCCAGCGCCTTCGTGAGCTGAGCCACCCCCCCCTTGGAAGCGGCGTAGGCTGGTACGGTCAGCCCCCCCTGGAACGAGAGCAGCGAGGCGACATTCACGATCTTGCCCCGCCCGCGGGCCAGCATGTGCCGGCCCGCGGCACGGCACATGCGAAACACGCTCGTCAGGTTGACCCCCACAACCAGGTCCCAGTCCTGGTCCGTGGTGTCGGCCGTGGGGGCGCGGCGGATCGTGCCGGCGTTGTTGACCAGCAGATCCACACTGCCCAGGTCCCGCACCGCGGCATCGACCAGCGCCGCCGGCGTGGCCGGGTCGCTCATGTCGCCGCGCAGAGCGACGCTGCGGCGCCCGAGCTGGCGGATGCGGTCGCAGGTCTCGTCCGGCGTCTTGCTGTTCCCGTGACAGGCCACGTCAGCGCCGGCGGCGGCCAGGGCTCCGGCGATCGCGCCGCCGATGCCGCGCGACGCGCCGGTGACCAGCGCGTTCAATCCCTCGAGCGAAAACGGACCGGGCGCCATCGGCTCGCTACTTACGGCTGGCCTCCAGCCCCGAGCCCGACTTGTCGAAGCCGGGCTGCACGTTGACCACACCGAACTGGCGGTCCTCGACCTCGCGGTGGGCGGCCATCATCCAGATGAAGTTGATGCTGTGCCCCGGCGCGGCGACGTTCGGATGATACCCGGCCGGCATCAGCACCGCGTCTCCGTCGTGAACGACGGCCGCCAGCTCCGGCTCACCCGGCTCCGTGTAGACCATCTGGATGCCGAAGGCCGGCGGCGGCATGTCGAAGTAAACGTAGACCTCTTCGAGCATCGCGCCGTGCTCGTGGGGCGGCCAGCTGGTCCAGTTCCCGGGCTGCGAGCGCGTGAAGCCGGCCAGGATCCGCCCGGCGCGCACGTTGTCACCGATCACGATGTTCAGATCGCGCGTGGTTGCGGCGCCGCCCGCGGTGAACTTCAGCTTGGGGTCCTTGGCCAGCTCGCTATAGCGAATGACCTGCAACGGGTAGTCGCCGCTGACCTCGGCGGCGACCTCGACCAGGTCGACCTCGCCGGTGGTGCTGACCTCGACGAACGACCCGCGCGGCACGTAGATCGCGTCGTGAAGGCCGATCTCGTACGGCGTGCCGCCGACGCTGACACGGCAGGCCCCGCGCATGCACAGAAACGCAGTCTCACGCCCACCGGTTTCGAACGCGGTGTTCGGGAGCGTCGCGTCCAGCCGGACGCGGCCATAGCACAGGTGCCTGAGCACGCTGTTCTGCGGGCAGACCGCCACCGATCTGCCACGCTGGGATGCTGTCCCCGTGAAAACCAGCTTCCTCGGATCGAGACGTTCTTGATTCAACATCGCCCGGGCTCCCTTCCCGCCCTGAGGCTTAGAACGAAATCACGGCCGAGACAACGACCAGATTCGGATCCGGCCCGGCTACCCTCGCCGGGGTCGCGGCCGCTGGAGGATTGAACGGCGGCGGAACCGTGGGGCTGATGTACGTGGCCGTTGACGTGTAACCGACGTACGTGACATTGGAGCCATAGATGTAGCGCGTGTAGTTGACGACGATGTACTCGCGGCTCAGCCAGTTGGTGTGAAAAATCAGACGCGGCGAGATCGCCGAGTAGGCTGCTGACGTGTCCCCGGCATTGGGCATGACCCGATCGAAGCGGACGCCGGCGGCCATGAACGGAAGCGGCATCACGGTGAGGTCTGCACCGAATTTGAGCCGATCCTGCTTGTTGCTGGGCGCGTCGATATGGTTGTACATGCCGAAGATGCCGAGCCCGACGTCGGGCCCACCGCGCGGCTTGCCCAGCAGTGGCGCCAGACGTACCAACCCCTGGAAAAGGACGCTGTCGACCTTGCCCGAATCGGCGCGCGACGCATCCGGATTCCCCTGGTAGTAGTTCACGACCTGACTGATGGGTCCGAAATAGTTCTCCTTGAAGCCGAGGCCGTCGACGCCGTGGAGCACTTCGATGCCACCGCCGAGCGGCAAGATCCCCGACGCCGTGATGTGCGAGTATCCGGCGTAAGCATTCACGGCCGCGGTGTCGACGTGAACTTCGCCACCATAGACTGTCATTGAGCCCGGCTTGCTCCTGATCGCGGCGCCACCTGGCCCCATCTCATCGCCGGTCGAGGCGAGGAGGTCATCGGGCGTGAACGAGTAGAGGTAGTGGCCCGAGATCTGGAGCCAGTCATCGGCGAGCAGTGAGGCGTGCGCGTGGTGGAGGAACGTCGAGCCCTGCGGCACGGGACCCTGCACGGGAAGGTAGGGAGCGAGTGGCGGCGGCGGATTGTGGTTGTACGTCACGTAAGGGACGACTT
Organism: uncultured Pseudomonadota bacterium; assembly: GCA_963711305.1. Classification (GTDB taxonomy): domain Bacteria; phylum Myxococcota_A; class Polyangia; order Fen-1088; family Fen-1088; genus DASRQZ01. Next base: position 1,472,452 of record CAVQDT010000003.1, on the reverse strand, counting down.
CGAGCTTCGCGCCGAATCCGTGCTCGACGACCAGCTGCCAGTGCTCATTGAGGTCGACGTTGGCGGTCAGCGCCTCGCCGGCCACGTGCGTGCGGCCGAAGAGGTACGTCCCGTAGTACCCGGTGCTCTCTTGCTTGGGACCGGCGACGCCGTAGCGGTTCGAGAACGCGCCGATCGTCCAGGCAATGCCACCTGCGCTGCCGAAAAGATCCGCCCACTTCAGCGTGGCGTAAGCTTGGGCCACGCCGCCGATCTTCACCAGGTTGTCGTAGCTCGAATCGTTCAGCGTATCGGTGGTGATGATCACGTTGGCCGACACGTTGGGGTTCGCGATGTTGAGGTAAAGCGACCCGCCCGGCGCCGGCGTCAGGCCAATATGGTTCCAATCGCTCCTGTCCAAACCGGGGACGCGCGCCGGGCTGTGCCACTGATTGCCCGGGTAGAGATCGTTGCGCGGTCCAATGCCGAGACGCTCGGGCGCGACGAAGAAGCCGTGCAGCGCGTACTTCCAGCCCTTGGTCTTGAGCCGCGGCACGCCGAGATCGACGGTGCCGACCATATCTGCCTCGGGGCCGATATCGTGCTGGGTCGGGTCCATGCCGATGGTGGTTTCGAGGTCTTTCTTTCGCTTCTCGACCGGCACCTTCTTCGGTGGCTCCGGTGGAGGAGGCACCGGCGCCATCGGAACCATGGCTGGCGGCGCCTCGGCGGGCGGTGGTGGCGGCATCTCCGCCGCAGGCGGTGGAGGCGGCGGTAGCGCCTCCGCTGGAGCGGCTGGCGGCGCGCCGGGCGGAGCGGCCTGCTGCGCCTGCGCGGTCGTCACCGCCCCCAGCAGCGACAGAGTGACCATCGTCATCACGCCGACACCGGCGAGCTTCTTGATTCGTGATTGTTTGCGAGTGGTCATGGCCTTTAGAATGAAAAGAGGAGCGTTATCGCCAGCATGTTCGAATCCGCCTTGCGGATCGTGCTGTAAGGCGATCCGACGTACGCACGGGGTCCCAAGAAGTAGTGCGTGTAGTCCACGACGATGAGCTCCTTGCTTTTCCAGTTGGTGTGGATGATGAGCCGTGGGGAGACGGTCGTGAAGGCATCGGACCCCGATGACTTGCCTTGGATGATGTTCGTCCAGTAGCTCGGATCGCGATTGAAGATGGACGGTTGAACGCGGTCGGCGCGGACGCCGACGTTCAGATACTTGTGCGCCTGAACCTCCACCTCGATGCCGCCCTTGAACTTGTCCTCTTTGATGATCTCGTCGGTCCCCGGAACAGGGAGCGACATTGGTCCCCGCGGGGGCGTGTGGATCGACGGGCTGTAGACGTGGTTGTACATGCCGTAGAGACCGACCGTCGTCTCGCGGCCGATCGGGGCGCGCCCGAACACGCGCGACAGCCGGAAGATCCACTGGAACAGCACGGTGTCGACGGTGCCCGGTCGTTGGTCGGCGTGGCGTTCGAGGGCACGTCCTTGCGCCCGAAGTAGATGCTGCGGAATCCGCTCCCGGACGTGCCGTGGAGGACCTGGAGCGCGGGACCCAGGATGTCTCCGTTGGTGACGCTCACGTGCGAGTAGCCGATGTATCCGCTACCGATGTCCAGGCCGTCGAGGTGAAGGTCCGCGCCAAACGAGGTCATGCTCCCCGACTTGTCTTGCGAGATCAGCCCAGGCATGGCCGGGTTCGGTGGCGCGGTGTCGTAGGGCGACCAGCAGTAGAGGTAGTGCAACCCGATGCGCATCCAGTCGTCGTAGGCGAGCGCGGCATGCGCGTGATGAACGAAGGTCGAACCCATCCGGTTGGTAGCGGTCGGAAGGAACCCGTTCTTCTGTTGCCCGGTGTCGAAAGGAGCGGTTTCGAGCATGCCGCCGATGCCATGCTCGAGCGTCAGCTCGAGGTGGTCGTTGAGGTCGAGATCCGCGGTGAGATCCTCGCCGGTGGTGTGGAAACGGCCGAAGAGATAGGTGCCGTAGTAGCCGGAGCTGCGCTCGCCGGGACCGGCGTTGCCGTAGCGCATGGAGAAGGCGCCGACGGTGGCAGCGATGCCGCCGCGACTACCGAACGCCTCGGGGAACTTCAGCGTCACGTACGCCTGGCTGATGCCGCCGAGCTGATCGAGGTCCATGAAGCCGGCGTCCCAGAGCTGGTTCGCGCTCATGATGACGTTGGCCGACACGCGCGCGTTCCCAACGGTGACGTAGAGGTTGACGTCGGGGTTCGACGCGAGCGCGAGGTACGTCCAGTCGCCGGAGCCCTGGCCCGGGACGCGCGGTGGGCTGTGCAACTCGAGACCCGATTGCCCATCGTCGTGCGGCCCGATGCTGAGCCGCATCGGCGCGCGGATGTAACCCTTGAACGAGTACCACCAGCCCTTGTTGACCGATGCGGTGGCGTCGGTGTCGGCGCCGTAACCCGCGGAGTCCGTGCGCGCGCCCCCCGACGTGATGTCGGCCTCGCTGCCGAGATCGACCGCGGTCGGCGCGGCGCCGGTGGTCACGCGCAGCGCACGCATCCGCTTGGGAGGCGGCGGCGCCGCGGGCGTGCCGGGTGCACCCGCTTCGGGCAGCGGGGGCGGCGGCTCGAGCGCGGGGATCGCATCGATCGCCGGCGGCGGCGCATCGATCGCCGGCGGTGGCGCATCGCCGGGGACCGGCGCTGCAGCACCGGGAGGTGGCGATGCCGCGTTCGGTGGCGCCGCCGGCGAGGCACCCGGAGGCGGCGCGACCGGTGACGCCCCCGGAGGCGAAGCCGCCGGTGACCGCCCAGGAGGCGAAGCCGCCGGTGACGGTGCAGCCGCCGGTGGCTTCGCTCCCGCCGGTTCGGCGGCAGTAGCTCTTCCAACCAGCGGAGACGCCGTGAGCAAGAAGAGCGCCCAACCAAGGACGCGCCCTCTCCCACAGCGCTTAGAGGTGAACGGATTCCGAGTCTGATCGTTTTCAGTCACTTGGAAGAACCGCTGCGGAGGGTGCAGGGCCGTGATAGGTGTCCTCATGGTTTCGAAGCGGCTCACACTTTCCTTCACGTGTGTTCGTCACCCGACATATCATGGTTGGCAGGATATTGGTTGAGCCGCGAGGTCAAGCGCCGGACACCCGAGAAAGTGCTCATGTACAAGGGCAAGTACGAGAACAGGTACGGGAAAACGTTCGCTGCTGCGCTCGGCCTGATGGTCTTTTCGAGCGCCGCATCTTTTTCTTTTTCTTCTTCTGGCTCGGCATTCGCGGCGCCCGCCGTGGAGAACGCTGTATCAATTAAGGCCGCCAATAACTTACCTGTAGTTCGTTCTATCCGAGACCATCGTGGTCAAGCTCGCCGACCTGCGTCGGCTGGCACCGGGGCTCGAGGCGAGCCGCACCGTCGTCGTCGACGGCGGCGGTCACCTGATCGATTCGCAGCTCACGCGGTCCGCCGGGGCCGCTGAGCCGGATGAGCTGGTGTTTCAGAGCGACTTCCGTTCCAACGAAACCAAGACGTTCGTGGTGAAGAACGGGCAACGCCGCCCGCCCACCCGTTCGCAATTCAAGGTTTACGGCCGTTTCGTGCGCGAACGCAACGACGATTTTGCGTGGGAGAACGATCGCATCGCCCATCGCATGTACGGGCCGGATCTCGAGACCTGGAAGCAAGAGCCGCTCACGAGCAGCGGCATCGACGTCTGGACCAAGCGTGTTTCACGGCTGGTCGTCAACGACTGGTACATGACCGACAACTATCATTTGGACAGCGGCGAAGGCGCCGACATGTACTCGGTCGGCAAGTCGCGCGGCTGCGGCGGCGTCGGCATCTGGGCCAACGACGCGCTCCACGTGTCGCGCAACTTCGTGCGCTCGCGCGTGCTGGCGGCTGGGCCGATCCGCCTGGTGTTCGAGCTCGACTACGAGCCGTGGGACGGTGGGTGGCGGCATGAAGATCGCCGAGACCAAGCGCGTGACGCTGGACGCGGGCACCAACTTCGATCGTTACGAGAGCTTTTTCAAGATCGAAGGCAAAGCAGATGGCAAGCCGGTGCCGCTTCAGGTCGGCATCGGCATCGGGAAGCACGAGGGTGGCGTCGCCCGCTTCGAGAAAAAGGGCGGCTGGCTCCGGTCGTGGGAGCCGCTGAAGAGCAAGGCTGGGCCGGGCGGCAACATGGGTTGCGCGATCGTCTTCTCGCCGGGGGCGATCGTCTTACCGGGGGCGGGCCTCGACTACAAGCAGACCGACACCGATCACTTGATGATCGTCACCGCCCAGTCGAACGCGGCGCTGGCCTATCGCGCCGGCTTCGGCTGGGACGCGACCGGCGACTTCCCCGACATCGCGGCGTGGACCCGCCGGGTCGAGGCCGAGGCGCGCAATCTGGCGACGCCGGTGCGCGTGACGCTGTCGGCGACGCAGGTCGCGTCGCTCGAGGGCAGCGCGATCCAGCCCTGGTCGGTGCGTACCTGCGATTCGATCATGAAGCGCGCCGCGGTGGTGAGCGATCGCTGGACCTATGACGCGGGCCTGGTGCTCAAGGGCTTCGAGCAGGTCTGGCTGGCGACCGGCGACCGCAAGTACTTCGACTACATCAAGGAGAACGTCGATCGGCTCATCGACGCCGACGGCAACATCAAAGGCTTCAACGTCGAGGACTACAACCTCGACAACATCAACATGGGCAAGGTGCTGTTCCCGCTCTACGCGGAGGCGACCGACGCGCACGACAAGGAGCGCTATCGCCGCGCGCTGCAGACGCTGCGCGCGCAGCTGCAAGCTCAGCCGCGCACCTCGGAGGGCGGCTTCTGGCACAAGAACATCTATCCCAATCAGATGTGGCTCGACGGCGTCTACATGGCGGCGCCGTTCCTGGCCCAGTACGCCGCGGTCTTTCACGAGCCGGCGACGTTCGATCAGGTCGCCGACGAGATCCTGCTGGCGGAAAAGCACCTGCGCGATCCCAACACCGGCCTCCTCTACCACGGCTGGGACGAGAGCCACGCCCAGCGCTGGGCCAACCCGAAGACCGGGACGTCGGCCACGTTCTGGGCGCGAGGCATGGGCTGGTACTCGATGGCGCTGGTCGACGTGCTCGAGCAGATGCCCAAGGATCATCCCAAGCGGCGCGCCGTGCTGGGCGTGCTGCGACGGCTCGCGGCGGCGGTCACGGCGGTGCAGAGCAAGACCACCGGCGTCTGGTGGCAGGTGATCGACGCCCCGGGCCAGCCCAAGAACTACCCGGAGGCGTCGGCCTCGGCGATGTTCGTGTACTCGCTGTCCAAGGGCGTGCGCAACGGCTGGCTCGACCGCAAGCGCTACGGGCAGGTGGCGCAGCGCGGTTATCAGGGGGTGATCGACCAGTTCGTCCACGTGGACGACCGGGATCAGGTGAACCTCACCAGCATCTGCAAGGTGGCCGGCCTGGGCGGCGACCCGTACCGCGACGGCTCGTTCGACTACTACACGAGCACGGACATCGTCGCGAACGATCCCAAGGGGTTGGGGGCTTTCGTCCTGGCGAGTGTGGAGCACCGATGACGCGCCGGCGGGCCGCTGTGTGCGGCCCGCCTCCTTTTTGAGCCGTGGCTTACACGTCCGGACACCCATTGCGCGGTATAGATCTTTCTCGAACGTGGCCGGGCGGCACCGGCTTGGTCGAGACCGATCGAGCGACGTGCCGCCGAAACAAACAGCCAGCGAGGATTAGGGATGACCAATCAGCTCAAGACTTTCTCGATCTGGGATCGCCGCTCTGCTGGCGCAGAGCTTGGTGTTTTTCGCCTGCTCCTCGGCCGAGCCCTGCGTCGGGCTCGGGCGGTTCGACCGGGACTCGGGTGGCACGCGACCGCGGGCGCCTCGGGCACCTCCGGTGGACAGGGTGGCAATACGTCCGGCGGCGCGCCCTGTCCGCTGAATCCCGGCACCTGTTCTTACGACGACTGTTCGAAGCCGAATCCGGACGCCGTGGGAACCGGCGCGTGCACGTCGATGTGCGAGAGCTCGAGCTGCAGACGCCTTGCTCGCAGGACTGCTGCGTGACGTGCGGCATCGACGCGGCGGGCACCAAGACCTGCACCTGTATGACGCCGGGCTCGGCCGTACAACAACTGCGTCTGCTCGCCGCCCGCCGGGCTTCCCGACGCGGGCTGTACGGGCGGAACCTGCAGCCGCAGGGCTACGCGGCGACAATGGTGCCCGTGGGCGCGCCGGACGGGTCGATTTCGCTCAAGGGGATGCCCTGCAACGTTCTCAACGCCGTCTGCTTCACGGCTGAGTCGACCGCGAGTCAGCGGGCGTGGGTGCATCTGCATGGCAGACCACACCTTGCACTGCGGCTCGACCAACAAGTGGTTCCTCCAGGTCCCCGGCACGACCGTACAATACTAAGGGCCTGATTCCGGCGACCTGTCGTGGTGAGCGACGGGTCGCACGTTCCGACTTTGCCCGGACCCTTGCCAGAGGGTTCGGGCTTTGACTCAGCCTAGCTTCGTTCGTGGGGAACAGGCCGCATCGTTTGAAAGGAGCCGGCGCGTATGCCCGCAGTGAGCGAACGGAAACCCTCGGTCAACGCGTCCTTTTTGGCGTCCCTGTTGGCGTCCTTGCTGGCTGCTGCCGCCGGAGCGACGCTGTTCGCGGTCTCGGGCTGCGCCGGAGTCAAGGCGCCGCCGCTGAGCAGCGGCGCGGGCGGTGGCGGAGGAAGCAATGGCACCGCCGGCCACCCTGCCGGCGTCGACGGCGGTCCGAGCGGGCGGCCCGACGGGCCCGCGGCGGTCCCCGACTCCGGCTCGTGCGTGAAGGTTTCGTGCACCCCGCCGAACGGCCAGTACTGCGGCAAGATCGGCGACGGCTGCAACGGCGAGCAGGATTGCGGCGACTTGCCCCGGTGACCAGGTCTGCGAGAAGGGCGTGTGTGTTCAGGGCGCTTCGTGCGTGCCCGCGACCTGCCCGACGACGGGGACGCTTTATCTGCGGCAAGCTCGGCGACGGCTGCGGGCGCGCGCTCGACTGCGGGGCCTGCCCGACTGGATTCAACTGCAACGCTAGCGGCGTCTGCGTCGACCCGGCCTGCGTGCCGATGACCTGCAACGGCGCGGGCAACGTCAAGTACTGCGGGATGCTCGGAGACGGCTGCGGCGGCGCGCTCAACTGTACGTGCGCTACTGGCGGTGTCTGTGGCGCCGCGAACATGCCGAACACCATCCCCAATGTCTGCAGCACCCCGAACTGTCCAACAATGCTCCAGTGCAATCCGCCCGGTGGCGGCCAGTACTGCGGCACGATCGGCAACGGTTGCGGCGGCGTCTTGACTTGCTCGGCGCCCTGCCCGGGCGGCATGGCCTGCCCGGCGAACGGCGTCTGCCCGGGCTCGAGCAGCACTGTCTGCCAGAACCTACAGTGCCAGATCCAGACTTGCACGCCGACGACCAAGACCAGCATCAGCGGCACGGTCTTCGATCCGGCCGGCAAGACTCCGCTCTATAACGTTCAGGTCTACATCCCGAACTCGATCGGCGGAGCTCTCGATCCCGTGTCGGAAGGCGTGTCTTGCGACAAGTGCAACGTCACGCTTTCGGGCTTCCCGGTCGCGAGCGCGCTGTCCGACACCACCGGTCACTTCACGATCACCAACGCGCCGTCGGGAGCCAACATCCCGCTGGTCTTCCAGGTCGGCAAGTGGCGTCGCGAGGTCTTTCTCCCGACGGTGAATCCCTGCGTCGACAACCTGGTCGCAGCCGATCTTTCGCGCCTGCCGCGTACCCAGGCGGAGGGGCACATCCCCAAGATCGCGCTCACCACCGGCGGCTCGGATGCGCTCGAGTGCTTCGTGCGCAAGACCGGTATCGCCGACTCGGAGTTCACGCTGCCCGCCGGGACCGGTCGCGTGAACCTGTACACCGGCGGCGTGGGGGCGACCGGAGGAGCGGGGCAGGGTAGCGCTAGCTTCGCGGCGGGGGGGACGTTCCCGTTCGCCTCGTCGACTGCGCTGTGGGGCAGCACGGCGACGATGATGAAGTACGACATCCTGATGATGTCGTGCGAAGGCAGTCAGTACCCCGACTCCAAGCTGCCGTACATCAACAACATCAAGGCGTACGCTGACGCGGGCGGCCGCATGTTCAACGGTCACCTGCACTTCTACTGGTTGCGCAGTGGTCCCGCGCCGTGGCCCGGGACGGCGAACTACATCGGCGCCGGTACCAAGCCGGCGAGCCCGATCATGGGCACAGTCAACACGACCTTCCCCAAGGGCGCAGCGCTTGCGAGCTGGCTTCAGACCGTGGGCGCGACCACCACCGCGGGACAGATCCAGCTTTACGGTGCCCAGTACTCGGTCGCCGCGGTGACGCCGCCGACGACGTCCTGGATCACGCTCAATCAGGCGCCTGCCGCCGTCGAGTACCTCAGCTTCAACACGCCGGTCGAGGCCCTGCCCGACAATCAGTGCGGCCGCGTCGTCGAGACCGACATCCACGTGAAGGAAGTCATCTCGAGCCAGAACGGCAAGGACACCTCCGATTCGACCAAGCCGTTCCCGACTGGCTGCCAGGCGACGGTGATGTCGCCGCAGGAGAAGGCGCTCGAGTTCCTGTTCTTCGATCTCGCCGCCTGCGTCCAGCCCGACACCCAGCAGCCGCAGCCGCCGCTGGTGCCGCCGCCGGGGGTCCCGACGTCGCCGCCCCCGTCGGCGCCGCCGCCGCCGCGCGTGCCGCCGCCGCCCCCGCCGCCGCCGCCGATGGTCATCCCGTAAGGGGCGTTGCGTCTCGCAAGGCCTGCCCTCTCCCCGGCCCTCTCCCGCGGCGGACCGCAGGAGAGGGTGACTCGCTGAAGAGATGATTGTCTGGGGCGGTCCCGGGCGACGCGTATCGCCAGGCGCGGTGTGCGGTGGGACGCTCGCGTTCCGACAATGTTTCCGGCAGACTCAGCAGCGGTATTACGCCCTTCCCCCAGGGAGCACCGCTGAATGTCGAGTTTCCCCCGGTGTCGATCGATCGCGTGGCTGAGTGCCGTCGGCCTCTGCGGCAGCCTCGGCTGCGCCAAAGTAAATTCCAATACGGGCGGCGGTTCCGGCGGTGGCGCCGGAACCCCGGCGGGCCTCGGCGGCTCCGGCGGGCGTCGCGACAACACTGGCTCGGGCGGCACCGGCGTGCGCGTCGACGGCTCGGTCGTCGACGTCCCGCCGCCGATCACCGACTTTCCGCCCGGCCCGATCCTGGGGACGCCGACGACGCCGACCAGTGCGCCCACGCTGTTTGGCGGAACGCCCAGCAACAATTCGGGGCCCTGCATCGTCTCGCCGCAGGACGGGACCCTCATGCCGCAGAACTGGCTCCGCCCGCGCTTCGAGTGGAACGTGAACAGCGGCCAGAAGAACCTGGCCGAGATCGTGCTGACCGTGGCGCGCTTCCCGACGCCGCTGAAGATCTACACCGACGGTGCGAACTACAGCCTCGATTCCGGACTTTGGGACGACCTGCGCCGCTCGGTGAATGACGAGCCGATCTCGGTCTCGATCCGCACGATGGTGCTGTCGTCGACCGGCACCGTGCAGCAGCCGCCGTCGGCCGCGTCGACGGTGACGTTCACGGTCGCGCCCGTCGAGGCGCCCGGCAAGATCGTCTACTGGTCGCTCGCCGGCGACGGCTCCCAGGGCACCGGCATGCTCAAAGGCTTCGGCGTCGGTGAAGAGGGCGTGCGTGACGTGCTCACGCCGGACCAGGTCACCAACCGCAACGCCACCAACGACGGCTGCATCGGCTGCCACACGTCGGTGCCGGGCGGCGACAGCGTGCAATTCGTCTTCGGGCCGCCGACGAAGCTGATCAACCTGGACACCTACTACAACAACGTCTCCGACATCCAGATGGGCACGGCGGGCACCTTGCCGACGTACGTGACGCCGGGTGCGCTGGCGTTGATCCAGACATTGCGCGGGATCCCGGCGTTCTCGAACAGCCACTGGAAAGACAGCGACCGCATCGTGCTGCTCACCGACGCGCACGAGCAGGGCACGTTGTTCTGGGTGCAGCTGGATTCGCCCGCGCCGGTGCTGCAAGGGACGCTGGCGCGCACCGGCGATCCCGGTGGCGCGACCGAGCCGACGTTCAGCCACGACGGGTCCAAGGTCGTCTACGTCTCGTCGTCGACCACCGACGGCAGCATTCACGACGGCCGGCTCGAACACCGGGCCGGCCGACCTGTACATGATCCCGTACAACGACCGCGCGGGCGGGGCCGCGACCAAGGTGGGCGGCGCCGCCGATCCCGACTTCACCGAGTACTACCCGGCGTTCTCGCCCAACGACGATCTGGTTGCCTTCACGCGCATAGCCAGCCCGTCGACGCCGACGGTGATGCACCCATCGACGTACGGCAACTTCGCCTCGGAGATCTACGTCGTGCAGATCGACCGGGGGCGCGGCGATCCGCCTGGCCGCCAACGATTCGCCCGCCTGTCTGTTCAAAACCAGCCCGGGTCAGCTGAATGACTGGTCGAAGTGGTCACCCGAGGCGACGACCGCCGCCAACGGCAAGACCTACAACTGGCTGACGTTCTCGTCGGTGCGCAACGGGACACCGCAGCTCTACGTCACCGCGATCGTCACGCAGCCCGGCGTGACGCCGAAGACCTATCCGGCGCTGTACCTGTGGAACCAGCCGCCGACCGAGAGCAACCACACGCCGTCGTGGGACAACTTCAAGATCCCGCCGGTGGTGATCGTGCCGTAGGCGCGCCCCAGCCTCGTGATCGCCGCGCGCCGTCCTCGCAAGGCCTGCCCTCTCCCTAGCCCTCTCCCCGCAGACGGGGCGAGGGGACCGGAAAGTTTCGAGGGGACCGGAAGGATCAGCCGCCGGTCGCTGCCGCGGTTCGCTCGCTCAGGATCGCGCGCAGCAGATCCGCCAGTTGCCGCCGCGCCGGCGCCGGCATCGACTCTACGGCCGCGGGGGGCGTGGTGAAGCGCGCGCACAGGCGCTCGCGGAGCTCGCGTCCCTGCGGTGTCACCGCGAGCATCTTGATGCGGCGATCGTTCTCGGCGCCCTGACGCACGATCAGGCCGCGTGATTCGAGCTTGTCGACGATCGCGGTGACGTTGGACGCGTCGCAGATCAACATGTCCGCGAGCACGCTCATCGGGCTCGGGCGATCCGGATCGAGCGATCGCAGCGCGTGCCCCTGCATCGGCGTGAGCCCGAGATCGTCGCAGATCCCGATCCACCAGCCGCGCAGACTGAGCGCGAACTCGACGAGCACCGGCCAGCAGTCATCGCTTGTCGCTCCTGGCGGCGAGCCGTTCCGCGCGGTGACGCCAGGTTTCCCTTTCGAATCCAGCGAAATCAGCGAACCGCGTCGTCCTTTTCGGGGGTCGGGCCGCTTGTCATTCATGAGCAAACAATTCTTTCACAAATCTTAACAATTCACTACTTCAACTATTATGACTCGCGACTATAGTCAGGTCCATGCACTTTCACGATCCGGCCGGGCGAGGTGTCGCCCATCGCTTTGCATCACTACTTTCTTCGGGGCGCGGCGTCACGTTGACCCTGATTTCCCTGTCGATTGCCCTGGCCAGCGGCTGCCGTCGCTCCGAGGCGGAGTCGCCTCCTCCGGCTGCCGCCGCGGCGTCCGCTGCCGAGACCGCGCCGGTCGCCGTGAAGCTGATCACGTCGCACGAGCTCAAGGTGCCGCGTGTCCTGGCCCTGTCGGGCACGCTGATCGGTAGCGAGGAGTCCGACGTCGCCGCCGGCGCCGCGGGAAAGATCCTGGACACGTACGTCGAGCGCGGCTCGGTGGTGAAGAAGGGCGCCCTGCTCGTGAAGCTGGACTCGCGCTCGCTCGCCGCGCAGGCCCAGGAGGCGGAAGCGCAGCTCGGTTCGCTGAAGGCGCAACAGGCGCAGGCGCACGCTCGACTGCGACCGCAACGACAAGATGTTCAAGAAAGAGGCGATCTCCAAGGCCGACTACGATCGCTCGCACACCTCCTGCGAGACGTCGAAGTGGTCGGTGACCGCGGCCGAGGCGCGCAAGGCGCAGATCGCAGAGGCGCTGCGCGACACCGACATTCGCGCGCCGTTCTCGGGGATGATTGTCGAGCGCAAGGTGAGCGCCGGCGAGTACGTGCGCGTCGACTCGCAGGTGGCCACGCTGGTCGCGGTCGATAACCTCCGTGTCGAGCTGACCGTGCCCGAGGCCGACGTGGCCCAGGTGCGGCCCGGGCATGACCGTCGAGTTCCACACCGCGGCCGACACCGGCGCGACCGCGCACCGCGGGCGCATCCGCTACATCGGTCCGTCGGTGCGCCGGCAGACGCGCGACGCGATCGTCGAGGCGGTCGTCGAGAACGCCGGCCACGACCTGCGTCCGGGCATGTTCGTCACCGCGAAGCTCGCGCTCGGCGAGCAGTCGCTGCCTTCCGTGCCCGAGACCGCGGTGCGCGCCGACGGCACCCTGCGCCACGTCTTCGTCGCGCAGGGCGGCCGCCTCGAGGACCGCCTGGTGCAGGCGGCCGAGACGCAGAACGGGCAGGTGCCGATCCTGAGCGGCCTCAAGGCCGGCGAGCCGGTCGTCGCCGAGCTGACCCCCGACGTGCGCGACGGCGTGCGGGTGAAGTGAGGACGCCATGCAGTGGCTGGCAAGCATCAGCGTCCGCCGTCCGATCTTTGCGACGGTGCTCATCCTGTTCATCGTGGTCGTCGGCATCGTCGGCTACAGCAAGCTGAACGTCGACCGCTTCCCCAACGTCGACCTGCCGGTCGTATCGATCATCACCACCCTGCCGGGCGCCGCGCCCGAGGAGATCGAGACCGAGCTCACCGACAAGATCGAAGAGGCGGTCAACACCATCAGCGGCATCGACGAGCTACGGTCGATCTCGACCGAGGGCGTGTCGCAGGTCTTCGTGACCTTCCTGCTCGACAAGAACGTCGACACCGCGTCGCAAGAGGTGCGCGACCACCTGGCGACCGTGCTGCACGATCTGCCCGAGGGCACGGAGTCGCCGGTGGTCAGCAAGCTCGACCCCGACGCCGCGCCAGTGCTGTTCGTGGCCGTCGAGTCCGACCGATCGATCCGCGACATCACCGAGCTCGCGGACCATCAGATCCGCCAGTCGCTGGAGAGCATCTCGGGCGTCGGCCAGGTGACGATCATCGGCGGGCACAAGCGCCAGGTGCAGGTGCTGCTGGATCCCAACAAGCTCAAGGCGAACGGCCTGACCGCCAGCGACGTGCGCCGCGCGATTGTCGCGCAGAACGTGACCACGCCGGGCGGCACGATCGATACCGGGCCGCAGCGGCTGACGTTCCGCGTGCGTGGCCGCGTGCCGACGGTCCCGGCGGTCGGCGACATCATCATCCGCCAGGTCGACAGCCACCCGCTGCTGGTCAGCGACGTCGCGCGCGTCGTCGACGGCGAGGAAGAGGCCGACACCTCGGCGGTGCTCGACGGCAAGCCGGCGGTCGTGCTGTCGATCCGCAAGCAGTCGGGCGAGAACAGCGTCGCCGTCGTCGACGCCTTGCGCGAGAAGATGAAGGACCTGGAGCGGATGCTCCCGGGTAAGACCAAGCTCTCGGTCATCCGCGACAACACCGAGACCACGCGCACCAGCGTGAACGCGGTTCGCGAGCACTTGATCCTGGGCGCGCTGCTGGCGTCGTTGGTCGTGCTGCTGTTCCTGGGCAACTTCCGCAGCACGCTGATCGCCGCGCTCGCGATCCCGACCTCGATCATCGGCACATTCATGGCGATGTGGGTGATGGGCTTCACGCTCAACACCATCACGCTGCTGGCGCTGGCGCTGGCGGTCGGCATCGTCATCGACGACGCGATCGTCGTGCTGGAGAACATCTTCCGCTTCATCGACGAGAAGAAGATTCGGCCCATGCCGGCGGCGATCTACGCCACGCGCGAGATCGGCCTGGCCGTGCTGGCGACGACGCTGTCGCTGCTGGCGGTGTTCATGCCGGTGGCGTTCATGGGCGGTATCCCCGGGCGCTTCCTGCGCAGCTTCGGCCTGACCATGGCCTTCTCGATCGCCATCTCGCTGTTCGTCAGCTTCACGCTGACGCCGATGCTGGCGTCGCGCTGGCTGCGCATGGACCCGCGGCCGGCCGGCGAGCGCAAGAAGTACCTGCTCGAGCGCATCGTCGATGTGTTCTACCGTCCGATCGAGCGCGTCTACATGCGCATCCTATCCTACGTCATCGACCGGCGCTGGATCGTGTTGCTGGCGGCGGTGGCGACGCTCGGCACCTGCGTGCCGCTGGTCAAGAAGGTGCCCAAGGGCTTCCTGCCCAAGAACGACGAGGCACAGTTCGAGATCACGCTGCGCACCAGCGAGGGGAGCAGCCTGGCGGCGACGGCGCTGGATGCGGAACGCATCGCGCGTGAAGTGCGCACCTGGCCCGAGGTGACGGCGACGCTGATGACCATCGGCGACAACAACGAGAAGACGCCGAACCTGGCCAAGGTCTTCGTCCGCCTGGTTCCGCCCGACCGGCGCAAGCTGTCGCAGGACCAACTTCAAGACAAGGTCCGCCAGGAGATCGTCGTCAAGCAGCCTGCCGACTACCGCATCAGCGTGCTCGCGGTCTCGGCGTTCAGCGGCGGCGGCTTCAGCAACGCGACCGTGCAGTACACGCTGACCGGGCCGGACCTCGCGAAGCTGACCAGTGACTCGGCGCAGATCATCAAGAAGCTGAAGGCGATCCCTGGCGCCGTCGACGCCGACACCAGCCTGGTGACCGGCAACCCCGAGGTGGTCGCGGTCGTCAACCGCCGCAAGGCGGCCGACCTGGGCGTCAACGTCGCCGACGTGGCGACGGCGGCGCAGCTGCTGGTCGGCGGCGTCAAGGTCTCGCGCTACGAGGAGGAGGGGCGCGAGTACGACATCCTGGTGCGCGCCGACGAGCAGTTCCACACCAGCACCGAGGCGCTGGCGCTGCTGAGCGTGCCGTCGTCGCGCGGGGGCGCGGTGCCGCTGCTCGACGTGGTCGATCTGTCGCGCGCCGAGGGCCCGTCGCAGATCAACCGCTACGGGCGCCAGCGCCAGGTCACGTTCCTGGCCAACACCGCGCCCGGCGTCGGCGCCAACGAAGTCGGCGTCGCGCTCGAGAAGGCGGTCACGGCGATGAAGCTGCCGCCGGCCTATCGATTCGTGCCGATGGGGCAGTCCAAGGAGATCAAGCGCACCGGCATCAACTTCGCCGTCGCGTTCGGCCTGGCGTTCGTCTTCATGTACCTGATCCTCGCGGCTCAGTTCGAATCGTGGCTGCACCCGGTGACGATCCTGCTCGCGCTGCCGCTCACCGTGCCGTTCGCGCTGATGTCGCTGCTGATCTTCGGCCAGTCGCTCGACATCTTCACCATGCTCGGCGTTCTGGTCTTGTTCGGCGTCGTGAAGAAGAACTCGATCCTTCAGATCGACCACATCAACCACCTGCGCGCCGAGGGCAAGTCGCGGCGCGACGCGATCCTGCTCGGCAACCGCGATCGGTTGCGGCCGATCCTGATGACGACCATGGCGTTCGTCGCCGGCATGCTGCCGCTGGTGCTGTCGAAGGGCATCGGCGCCGAGTTCAACAAGGCGACGGCCGGCCCGGTCGTCGGCGGGCAGATCCTGTCGCTGCTGCTGACGCTGCTGGCGACGCCGGTCGCCTACTCGTACTTCGACGACCTGTCGCTCTGGGTGCGCCGCGTGTTGCGCATCCGCGCGCGTTCGCCCGAGGAGACCGGCGCCGACGAGATCATGCCCCGGACCCACGGCGTGCCCCACGCCGCCGACGGACAAGCCCAGCGACGCCCGGAGATCGCATCGTGAGGAGACCCGTGACCATGGTTCGTGTTCGTTCCGTTCTGCGCCGCGTTCGTCGTTGTCTTCGCTCGGCGTTCGGTCGTCGCGGCGCCGGCGGTGCACGCCGCCGCCGCGCGGCGGAGCCGGTCCCGAGCTGACCCTCGATCAGGCGCTGGCGATGGCGCGCAAGCGCAACCGCAGCCTGTTCGTCGAGCGCGCGCGGCTGGCGCAGGCGCAGACCAACATCGAGTCGGCGTGGGCGGCGCTGTTCCCGACGATCACGGCGCAGGGGAAGTACACGCACAACGACCACCCCGCGAACCTCCCGTTCATGATCCCATCGCCGGAGTGGTCCGAACTTCACGCTGCAGAAGTCCGACCAGCTCGACGGCAACGTGGCCGCGACCATGCCGCTGCATCGCGCCGGCGGCCTATCCGGCGCTCGAGGCCGTGAAGAGCCAACGTGCGCGCGTCCGAGGCCAACTTCGAGGTGAGCGAGGACCAGGTTCTTGTTCAGCGTGGCGC
Source organism: uncultured Pseudomonadota bacterium (assembly GCA_963711305.1). Taxonomy (GTDB): domain Bacteria; phylum Myxococcota_A; class Polyangia; order Fen-1088; family Fen-1088; genus DASRQZ01. The sequence goes on along the minus strand of CAVQDT010000003.1, from coordinate 1,456,182 downwards.
AGACGTTCTACGCCGCCGGGATCGCCGACGAGGTGCTGGTCGCGCGGCGGTCGAGCGTCGACGTCGCGCGCGCGACGCTGGAGAACGCACGCACGCGCAAGGAGGCGGGGACGGTGACCAAGGTCGACGTCGATCGCGCCGAGCTGGCGCTGGTGCGAGCCCAGCAGCAGGAGCGCGAGGCGATCACCGGCCGCGATCAAACCTATCGCGCGCTGGCGACGCTGATCCAGGCCGAGACGCCGTTTCACGTGTCGATCCCGCCGCAGGCCGCTCCGTACCGGGTCGACGACCAGTCGCTGAACATGGCGCTGCACCTGCGGCCCGAGTTCCGCGCCTACGAGGAGACGGCGCGCTCAGCGGACAGCCAGCGCCGCGCCTACTTCTGGAAGTGGTCGCCCATCGCTGTCGGCGTTTCGGGAACGCGCGCCGCTTCAACTATCAATCGTTCACGCAGAAGGACTACGCCTGGGCGGTCGGCCTGCAGCTCGACTGGGTGATCTACGACGGCGGCACGCGGGACGCGCAGCGCCACCTGGCGGCGGCGCAGGCCGACGAGGCGCTGGCGCGCACCGAGGTCCTGCGCGACAGCATCAACGACGACCTGGTCAACGGTTCGAAATCGCTGGAGACCAAGCAGAAGGCGGTCGAGACCGCGGAGCGCTCGGTCGCGCTGGCGCACGAGACGCTGGATCTGGTGCGCACGCAGTACGAGGCCGGCAGCGTGACCCAGGTCGATCTGCTGCAGGCGCAGGACAGCCTGGTCGCGGTGCAGGAGTCGCTGGCGCAGGCCCACTACGACGTCGCGATCGCCGACCTGACCGTGCGCCGTGCGGTCGGGACGTTCCCCGGCAAGTAGAAAATAGGGCAAACTCGCCCGGTCATTACCCGGGTTCATCGCCACCAATCACGCTCCGTCGCGGTCGCGCTGCTCGTCTGCGCGGCGTCGCCGCCGGCCGCGGCGCATCCGCTGCTGCAGGACGCGATGCGAATCGACGTCGCGCGCGACCACGTCACGTCTCCAGGTCACCGCGACCTGGGAAGAGATCCTGGTCGCCGCGACCGCTGCCGGCCGCGGCAGCGATCCCCCTCGACGAGCGCGTGCGCCGTCACGGCGAGTACCTCCTCTCGCGCCTGACCGTCGATGCCGACGGTCACCCTCTCCACGGCACCGTCACCGCGACCCCCGCGCCCGATGCGCTCGCCGCCTTTCACCTACACCCTCTCGTATCAGAAGTCCGACCCCCTCTCCCGTCCGCGGGAGAGGGCTGACCTTGCGAGCGGCAGACCTGCGCCGGCGAGCGCCGGACGTCCCCTCCCGCGCCCCTCACCCTCGGCAACGACGTCCTCCGCGAGGTCGGCCTCTCCCTCGGCGGCCCCTGGGAGGTCAGCTACGTCGTCACTCTCTCCGATCCGTCCCGCCCCAACGCCACGCCCACCCCCCACCTCCTCACCGCCGCAACTCCGCTCACCCTCGACCTCGCCACCGCCGCGCGCGCCCCCTCCGGCGCGCGCCTCGCCTGGGCCTACCTGCGCCAGGGGATCCTCCACATCCTGCGCGGCTACGATCACCTGCTCTTCGTCGCCGCGCTGGTGCTTGCCGCGGTGACCCTGCGCGATCTGATCAAGGTCGTGGTCGCGTTCACGCTCGCCCACGCGACCACGCTGACCCTGTGCGCGCTGCGCTGGATCATCGATCCGCGAGTCGATCGTCGAGCCGCTGATCGCCGCCAGCATCGTGGTCGTGGCGCTGCAGAATCTTCTCGCCCCCGCCTCCAGCCGGCGCGCGCCTCGCCTGGCGATCGCGTTCGGTTTCGGCCTGCTGCACGGCTGCGGCTTCGCCAGCGGCGCGCTGCAGGCGATGCGCGACCTGCCCGCGGCGGGCCTCGGTCTGGCCGTCGGCGCGTTCAGCCTGGGCGTCGAGATCGGCCACCAGGCGATCGTGATCCCGACCTTCATGCTGCTCAATCGCCTGCGCGAGCGCACGACCGCCGCCGTGACGATGATGACCGCGGTCCAGCGCGCCGGCTCGGCGGCGATCGCCGTCGCGGGCGGCGTCTATCTCTGGCTGGCGCTGCACCGCTGACCGCGCCGGCCGCGTTTGCTCGCGCCGCGGCGCGCTGATACCGTGCTGGGCGCAACCATGCCCGATCCGACGCCACAGGCAGCCTCGGGTAGCGAGAAGGCCCCGCCGCCCGAACGCGAGCTGAGGCTCTGCCTGGTGATGTACGGCGGCGTCTCGCTCGCGGTCTACATGAACGGCGTCGCGCGCGAGTACTTCGATCTCGTGCGCGGGCGCGGCGTCTGGGGGATCTTCAAGCGCCTCGCCGACGTCGATGCGGTCGTCGACGTGATCTCGGGCGCGTCGGCGGGTGGTCTCAACGGCCTGTTCCTCGCCTACGCGATCTGCGGTCACCGCGAGTTCGGCACCATGGTCGATCTGTGGCGCAACCGCGCCGGCATCGAGGCGCTGCTCGCCGATCCGTCGAGCCCCGAGCTGCGTTCGCTGCTCAAGAGCGAGTACATGGAGAAGGAGCTCGAGAACGCCTTCGTGACCATGCCGCCGGTCGCGGCGGGGCGCGCCGACGAGCTCGCGGTGTCGGAGAGCCCCGACCTCGACTGCTTCATGGCGGCGACCAACTTCTACGGCCAGCGCGTCACCCTGGGCGATCCCGACCGGCAGCCCGATCCCGACCCGCACCCATCGCTCGACGGTGCACTTCAAGCACCGCCTGGGGCGCAAGGAGCCGTTCGGCGCGCCCGTGGTGCCAGGCGTCGCTGCGCCGAGCGCCGCCGTTGCAGCGGAGCGCGGCACGCTGCCGCCCCACGTGCTGGCCAAGGTCGCGCGCGCGACGTCGGCGTTCCCGGCGGCGTTCCGGCCGATCGAGCTCAGCGGGCGACGATCTGCACGGCCGCTTCGCCACCGACGACATGGACCTGCCGCCGGGCAAATCGGCCTGGTACATCGACGGCGGCGTGCTCGACAACAAGCCGTTCACGTGCGCGCTGCCGATGATCTACCAGCGCCACGCCGACCGTCCGGTCGATCGCATGCTGTTCTTCGTCGAGCCCGACCCCGAGGCCGACGACAAGGTCACGCCCAAGGAGGTGCGCGCCGCGGAGCCGAACTTCCTCGAGACCGCGCTCGCGTCGATGAGCTCGCTGCCGAGCTACGAGAGCATCCTCGGCGAGATCCGGTCGATCGACGGCCACAATCGCAAGATCGATCTCTTCGATGCCGTCTTCGGCCAGGCCGAGGGCCTCGACCGCACCGAGCCGCCGCCGATGCAGTGGAGCCTCTATCACCGCGCGCGCGTGCACTGCCTGATGGACGACGTCTCCGACGAGCTGACGACGGAGCAGGTGGCGGCGCTGCTGTCGGAGATGGACATGGCGGCGGGGCAGGGCGCCGATCGTGCGGTCAGCGTTCACTACTTCCGCCGGCTGTTCGAGGCCAAGTTCACCGGCGCGGACACGCCGCGCCTGGCGGTCAAGCAGCCGGCCGTCGAGGTCGACGCGCTCGACGTCGACTTCGTTCGCCGCGCGTTCTACTTCTGGATTTACCGCCTCTATGATCGGCTGACGGCGCAGCCCGAGGACGCCAACCTGCGCCGCCTGATCTCGTTCCTGTCGGATCGCATCGACATGCTGCTGTTCCTCGACGCGCAGGTCGAGCTGGCGCTGGATCGCCTCGGGCCGGCGCCGACGTTCGCCGCCGTCGTCGGCGCTCTCACCGATGCGCTGTCGGGACCGGCGGCGCTCGAACGCGATCATCGCCGGACGGGAAGACACCACGCGCATGCTCAGCGACCGCCGCCTCAGCGGCGGCGCCGACACCGCGCGCTTCGTCGACACCTATCGCGCGCCGATCGCGACCGCCGCCGGCTCGTTGCCGCTGCCGACCGCGGCGGCGCCGACGACGCGGCCGCTGCTGTTGCCGCAATTTCTCGCCTTGCTCGACCAGGTCATCGGCGCCGACGCCACCGCCGCGTTCCGGCGCTACGACGCCTGGCGCTTCCCGTCGGTTTACGCCGCCGATCTCGGCGAGATCGATCGCATCGAGTACTACCGCGTCTCGCCGATCGAAGCCGCGGCGGTGCCGGGCGCGACGCCCGGAGCTCGCGCGCTTTCGCGCCGATCCGATGCGCCGCCTCGCCGGCCGCCACCTGGCGCACTTCGGCGCGTTCCTGAACAAGGCCTGGCGCTCGAACGACGTGATGTGGGGCCGCATCGACTCGGCGAGCGTGATCTGGGACGTGCTGCTGCGCCGCCGCGGCTACCGGCTGTCGCGCGAGCGCGCCGCCGCGCTGCTCGCCGAGCTCGACGCGCGCAAGTGGGCCGGCGAGCTCGATGCGCGAGCTCGCCGAGCTCTACGCGCTCGTCGCCGACTTCGCCGCCGGCAAGTCGGACGAGGCTTCGTTCGCCGCCGATCTCTTCGCCTGCCACCAGCGCGCGATCCTCGTCGAGGGCGTGCCCGAGGTGATCGCCGACGCCGCCGGGCAGCTGCAGCCGGATCCCGGCGCCAACCCCGCCGCCAGCGACGTGACGGCCGCGCGCCAGCTCCTGGCGACGTTCGAGGGCAACGTCGCCGACCCGTTGTTGCGCGGCGCCGCCGAGGAGGCGGTGCACGCGCTGCTCAGCGACAAGCCCGATGCCGTGCTCGGCTACGTGGCCTCGCGCTACGAGGTCGGTGCCGCCGGATTGCCCGAGCTGGACAAGCAGCAGGTCTCGGTGACCGCGCTGCAGGCCGGGCGCGTCGTCACCGACATGTTCCAGGAGGTGCTGCCGCGCGACGGGCTCGCGGGCTCGCTGCAGCGGGTGGTGTCGCCGCTGGCGCTCGCGCTCAAGACCCTGCACCTGCTGGCGCTCTCGGTGCGCGAGGGCGCGTTCCCGATCATCTGGCTGTCGCTGCTGCTCGCGGCCGTCGCGACCGGGGCCGCGGGCGCGATCGCGCTCAAGGGCTCGGCCGGCTGGCAGGTGGTGGTGGCGTCGGCGCTGGTGCTGGGAGCGCTGCTGCTGGCGCCGCAGGTCTGGTTCGGGCGCGGAGTCGCGCTGCGCGCGCTGCGCTGGCCGCTGCTGTTCGCGCTGCCGCTCGGGGCCGGCGCCGGCATTTACTGGCTGCACCACCGGGCGCCGCCCGCGCCGCACGATCACGCCGGCGTGGAACGCTGGCTGCGCAACGTGCAGATGATCGGCGCCGTGGAGCTGGTGTGGGGCGTGCTGCTGGTGTTCGCCGCGATCGGCGTTTGGCTGTACGCGCGGCGCGTGCGCGCGCAGGCGCGCGCCTTCCGCGCCACCGTCGCCGCCCAGGGCCTGGCGGTCGCAGCGTCGGCGGCGATGATGCGCCCGCGAACGACGGGCACGACGGCGGCGACCAGCGTTGCCGCCGACAGCCCGTCCACTTCCCACCGCGGCGCCGCCTGACCCCTCTCCCTAACCCTCCCCCCGCGGACGGGGGGAGGGGACCGGAAAACCTCGGGCGAGGGCCCGAGGTCCGAGGCCGAGGCCCGAGGCCATTCCGCTCCGGCCCGAGGCCATTCCGCTCCGGCCCGAGGCCCGGGGCCCGAACGGGCGTATCCTCGTCTAATGGCCGACCTGTCTGGCAAGACGCTGTTCATCACCGGGGCGAGTCGCGGTATCGGGCTGGCGATCGCGTTGCGGGCGGCGCGCGACGGCGCCAACGTCGCCATCGCCGCCAAGACCACCGAAGTGCACCCCAAGCTGCCCGGCACGATCCACACCGCCGCCGCCGAGATCGAGGCGGCGGGCGGTCACGCGCTGGCCTGCCCGGTCGACGTGCGCGACGAGCGTCAGATCGAGGACGCGGTCGCGCGAACAGCCGACCGCTTCGGGGGGATCGACATCCTGGTCAACAACGCCAGCGCGATCAGCCTGACCGGCACGCGCGACACGCCGATGAAGCGGTTCGATCTCATGCACCAGGTCAACGTGCGCGGCACCTTCGCCTGCGCGCGCGCCTGCATCCCGTTCCTGGAGAAGGCGGCCAATCCGCACGTGCTCATGCTCTCGCCGCCGCTGTCGCTCGACGCGCGCTGGTACGCGCCGCACCTGGCGTACACGATGTCGAAGATGGGGATGAGCCTGTGTGTGCTGGGCCTGGCCCAGGAGTTGCGCGGCGCGGGGATCGCCGTGAATGCGCTGTGGCCGCGCACGGTCATCGCGACGTCAGCGATCCGCAACCTGCTCGGCGGCGAAGAAGCGATCCGCGGCTCGCGCACGCCGGAGATCGTCGCCGACGCCGCGCACGCGATCCTCGTGCGCGGAAGCCGCGAGGCGACCGGACAGTTCTTCATCGACGACGAGGTGCTCGCGGCCGCGGGGGTCACGGATCTGGCGCGCTACGCGGCGGCGCCGGGGGCGGGGCTGCTGCCGGATCTTTTCTTGTAGAAGGCGAGAACGAGTAAGAATTCAGGGGCGGCAGGTCAGCTTGATGCTGACCGAGAAGCAGCTGTCGACGTTCACGCGCGTGAAGCCGCCATTGATGAAGTCGGCGGAGGTCAGTGGGCCGTTGATGTCGCAGATGGTCTCGCCGAACGGACCACTCGCCGTATCGACGTCGTCGTCGTACACCGTGATCACCCAGTTCTTGCCGCCCGCCATCAGATCGCTCGCGCGCACCGGCGCGCCCACGGGGTTGAGCAGCGCCGCCGTCGGACCCATGAGGGCGCCCCAGTTAGGCAGCAGAGTGTTCGAGATCGTCGCCGTGTGGCCGACCGGGGTGAATCGCGTTCGAAAGGACGTCGAGCTCGACGAAGGGGTCGGGCGCGGTATCGCCGATCTCGCCGCTGGCCGAATCCCAGTTCGGCGGGTTGGGTGGGTTCACGTTGGGATCGACCGGATTGATCGATGCCGCGATCGCCGACAAATCCCACGTCGACGCCGGATCGACCTCGCAGGTGCGGCTCGCTCCGCAGCGCTGACAGGGCCCGCACGGCGGCGTGCAGATCGGCGTGCCCCCCGCGCCGCCCACGCCCGGAGCGCCGCCGGCGCCCATGCCGCCCGTGCCCGCGCCGCCGGTGCCGGGACTCCCACCGAGGCCGCCCGGGTTGCCACCCAGGCCGGCGCCGCCGGTGCCGGCGTCTCCGGGGCTCACGTCCGTCCCACCGTCGGGGCTGCCGCCCGTACCGACGATCATGCCGCCGGCGCCGATCATGCCGCCGCTGCCGGCGATCATGCCGCCCGCGCCGACCACTCCACCGGTACCGGCGATCATGCCGCCGGTACCGATCATGCCGCCGCTGCTGGCGATCATGCCGCCCGCGCCGTGCATGTTACCGCCGTCGATCTTGCCGCCGGTACCGTCGACGACGATGCCGCCGCCCGCCCCGGACTCACCGCCGGTGCCGGCGATCGATCCGCCGCTGCCGCCGCTGCCGACGACGACCCGATCCGCCGCTGCGTCGCCATTGCCGAGGCTTCCGCCAGCTCCGGGAACCAGCACGGTCTCCAGGCCCGTGCGATCGACTCCGCAGCCGCCCAGCGCCAGCGCAACCACACCCACCACGTACGTCGCCGGCCACGCTGCAAAGCCATGACGAAAACGGCGAGAAAAATAGGTACTGCGAACCATCGGAGACCTCGTCGAAAGCAGACCCGCACGACCCGGGTGCCAAGGCTAGAGGGGAGGCCTGTAGGCCTAGGTCGGAATCCCGCGAATGATACGCCTCTTCCGTAATCAGGCGAGCGAAACCGGCGTGCCGTCCAGAAACCGTTCTTGGCCCCACGACCGACCATCCGGAAGATGATCCGGATCCGGTCTCCCTGATACGCTCAGCGTCAGTCTTGACCCTCCAAATCGTCGACCAGGCGCCGCTCGCGCCCCTCACGACCCTGGACCTGGGTGGCCCCGCGCGCCACCTGGTCACGGTCGCCGACGAGGCCAGCGCGCTCGACGCTCTGGCCTGGGCCGGCGACCGTGATTTGCCGGTGTTCGTGCTCGGCGGCGGCTCGAACGTGGTCGTCGCCGACGCTGGATTTCCCGGTCTGGCGATCCGCGTCGCTCTCCGCGGGCTCGCCTTCGAAGAAGAGGGCGAGCGCGTACGGATGCGGGTCGCGGCCGGCGAGCCCTGGGACGACGTGGTCGCCGAAGCCGTGCGCCGCGGCCTGGGCGGGCTCGAGTGCCTGTCGGGCATCCCGGGCCTGGCCGGTGCGACGCCGATCCAGAACGTGGGCGCGTACGGCCAGGACGTGGCGGAGACGATCGTCTCGGTGACCGCCGTCGATCGCCTCACCTCGCGCGTCGTCGACTTGCCGGCGGCGGCGTGCGCGTTCGGCTACCGCGACAGCGCATTCAAGCACGAGCCGCATCGCTGGCTGGTGCTGGGCGTGACGTTCGCACTGCGCGCTGACGGTGTACCCAGCGTGCGCTATCCAGAGCTGGCCAACGCGCTGGCGGCCGGCGTCGATCCGCCGACGCTCGCCGGCGTGCGCGACACCGTGATCGCGCTCCGGCGCGCGAAGTCGATGGTGATCGACCCTGCCGATCCCAATCGGCGCAGCGTTGGTTCGTTCTTCACGAACCCGGTGGTCTCGACCGCGGAAGCGGATCGCCTGGTGGCGCAGCTGCTCGCAGAGCAGATCGTCGCCGACGCGTCGGCGGTGCCCCGCTTCCCAGCCGGCGCCGGCCGGGTGAAGCTGTCGGCGGCCTGGCTGATCGAGCGCGCCGGTTTGACCCGAGGGCTGCGCGCCGGGCCGGTCGGGATCTCGTCGCGCCACACGCTGGCGCTGGTTCACCACGGCGGCGGCACGACCAGCGAGCTGCTGGCCTTCGCCGATCGCGTGCGCGACACCGTCGAGCGCCGCTTCGGCGTGCGCTTGCAGCGCGAGCCGGTCCTGGTTCCTTAGTGCGATCCGGCGCCGGCCAGCTGTGGTAAGAGACGCCCATGGCCGAGAGCAAGATCGAAGTGGGACAGAAGGCACCCGCCTTCGCGCTCAAGAACCAGAACGACGAGACCGTGAAGCTCGGCGACGCTGCGCTCAAGGGTCACTGGGTCGTTCTCTACTTCTATCCGAAGGACGACACGCCGGGCTGCACGATCGAGGCGTGCGATTTCACGTCCGGGCTCAAGGACTTCGAGAAGCTCGACGCCGTGGTGCTGGGCTGCAGCCCCGACTCGACGGAGGCGCACCGCAAGTTCATCGCCAAGCACAAGCTGAAGATCGGACTGCTCTCCGATCCCGGCCACGAGACGCTGGAGCGCTACGGAGCCTGGGGCGAGAAGAACATGTACGGCAAGATCACGACGGGCGTGATCCGCTCGACGGTGATCATCGATCCGGCCGGCAAGGTCGCGCACCACTACCGCAAGGTCAGCGCCAAGGGGCACGCCGAGTCGGTGCGCGCCAGGCTCAAAGAACTGCAGGCCTGAGCTCGGCTCCGGCTCCCGGCGGCGCTGCCACCGTCGCGCGGCCCCATGGACAGCGCCGCCGCGCGTGACCATGTTGGGTTGGGCGATGGATCTCGACAACGGAAGAGTGGTCTTTGGCGAACCGGGCTCGGAAGCGCACGCGCTGATGACGGATCCGGTGTGCGGCATGGAGTTCGAAAGAGCGAACGCCGCTGCCGCGACTGACCATCACGGTCACGTGTATTACTTCTGCTCGGCTGGCTGCAAGCTGCACTTCCTCGCCGATCCCGAGCGCTACATCACCGCTCCGGAGTCGCCTTGAGCGACGCCGAGTTGATGCAGTAGCGCAGGCCGCCCGCATCGCGCGGGCCGTCGGGGAAGACGTGCCCGAGGTGCCCGCCGCATCGGCTGCAGTGCACCTCGGTGCGCACCATGCCATGGCTCTCGTCGGTCTCGACCTCGACGTTCCCGGCCGCCGCGGGTGCGGTGAAGCTGGGCCAGCCCGAGCCCGAGTCGTACTTCTTGTCCGAGCCAAAGAGCTCCTGGCCGCAGCCCGCGCACACGTACATCGCTTTGTCGTGCGAGGCGCAGTACTCGCCGGTGAACGCGCGCTCGGTCCCCTTTTCGCGCAGCACGTGGAACTGATGCGGGGACAGGATCTTGCGCCATTCGTCGTCGGTCTTGTTCATCTTGTCGGCCATGTCTTTTCCCCCCGCGACAAACTTAGCGCGGAGATGCTCAGTGCGCGAGGTCGCGACTGAGCTTCACGACGACCGCCAGCACGACGGCCAGAACGACCCAGCGGACCAGCCGGTCGCCGCGGCGAAGCGCGAGGCGCGCGCCGATCGCGGCGCCGATCGCGTTTGCCCCGGCCATCGGTAGCGCGACCGCCCACACGATCGTTCCGCGCTGCGCGAACAGCAGAAAAGCGGCCAGGTTCGAGGCGAGGTTGACCACCTTGGCGTTGCCCGAGGCGCGCGTGAGCGAGTCGCCGAACACGAGCACGAACGCCAGGATCAGCATCGAGCCGGCGCCGGGCCCGAAGAAGCCGTCGTAGGCGCCAAGCCCGAGCGCGATCGCCGACGAGCGCAAAGCTGTGCCCAGGCGCTCGCTTCGCCGATCCAGGCGCGCGGGGTCGCCATCTGTTTGCGGCCGGCGAGCATCACGATCGTCGCGACGATCAGCAACGCGATCACAACCGGGCGCAGTGGCTCGGGGCGCATCGCCATCAGCGCGAGCGCGCCGATGCATGAGCCCGCGAACCCGGCCACGAACCCGAGCGGCGCACGCGCGCGATCGATTCCGCCGCGCCGCCAGAACGACGCGAACGACGAGACCGCGCCGAAGATCGCCTGGCCCTTGTTGGTCGCGATCGCGCTCGCTGGCGGCAGCCCGGCCGCCAGCAGCGCCGGCAAGCTGATGAGCCCGCCGCCACCGCCGATCGCGTCGACGAGACCGGCCAGAAAGGCCGCGCCCGCGAGCAGGATTTCGGTGAGGGGCGTCATGGGGGGATCCGGGGCCCTGTGGTCCAGGGTGGGAGCGAATGGCGGTGCTGACCGTAGATCTTTTCGCCCGCCCGCGCGTCGAGAAACAGCAGGAGGTTCCCATGATGACCCTGCGCAACGCGATGACCTGTCTCTTCGGACTCGGATCCCTGGTGGCCGCTGCTTCCTGCGCCGCGGCGCCGCTGCCCGCTGGCGCACCGCTCCGCGACCGAGCCGGCGCCTACGAGGTCGAGGTCCTGATCGACGGCAGCGTGGCGCCCACCTACGCGCACGACGGGGAGACCTACGTCATGGGGCAGCTCGGCGCGCGCTACACGCTGCGCGTGCACAACCTCTCGGGCCGCCGCATCGAGGCGGTGGTCTCCGTCGACGGGCGCGACGTCATCGACGGCAAGCCGGCCGAGCTGCGCGGGAAGCGCGGTTACCTGGTGCCGGCGTACGGAACTGTCGACATCGACGGCTGGCGCATCTCGCGCGCCGAGGCCGCGGCGTTCCGCTTCTCGTCGGTGCCCGACTCGTATGCCGCGCGCACCGGCAGCGCGCGCGAGGTCGGCGTCATCGGCGTCGGCATATTCCCGGAGCGATACGTGCCGCCGCCGCCCCCGCGCCGCCCACAGCCGATCTACCCGCGCTCCTACAACGACTACGAGAGCGCGCCGAGCGAGGGCGGCTTCGGCGGCCTCGGCCGCTCGGACAAGTCGGGTGCCGGCGCGGCCGAGCCGGCGCCCGCGCCGTCGAGCGCGCCCGCGCCGCGCGCCGAGGCGCCGCATGGCCGACGAGAGCTCGCGCGGCTACGACCGCGCGCCCGAGAAGAAGAGCGCCCGCTCGCGCTCGGGCCTGGGCACCGAGTACGGTGAGGCGGTGAGCTCGCCGACCTACGAGGTCGAGTTCGTGCGCGCGAATTCGTCGCGGCCGGCGGTCGTGCTCGGCCTGCGCTACAACGACCGCGACGGCCTGATCGCGATGGGCATCGACATCGACGGCCCCGACTACGCCTACTGGCGCGAGCAGGAGCTGCGCCGCACGGCCGATCCGTTCCCGGCCGCGGACCGTCGCTACGCCGCCCCCCCTCCGGGATGGCGCGGGTCGTGCTGTTCGCGGTAGCCTGGAGGCGGTGCAAGGGGACGAGACCGACGAAGACCTGATGTCGGCCTACCAGGCGGGCGACATGAAGGCGTTCGAGCGGCTCGTCGCCCGTCACGAGAAGCCCGTCTGGATGTTCCTCCGCCGCTTCACGCGCGACGCCGCGGCGGCGGAGGATCTGCTGCAAGAGGTTTTTCTGCGCGTGGTGAAGAGCGCGGGTGAGTGGAAGCGCACCGCGAAGTTCTCGACCTGGGTCTACGCCATCGCCCGCAACCTGTGCATCGACCAGTCGCGGCGGGCGGTTCACCGGCAAGCATCGTCGCTGGATGGGCCGGTGAAGGCGGGCGCCGATTCGACGGAGACCCTGCACGATCGCATCCCCGCCGCGCAGAGCGGCGCGGACCAGCGGCTCTCCGACCGGCAGGCGGCGGTCCGTATCGACGCCGCGATCGCAGGGCTGCCCGACGACCAGCGCGAAGTCTTTCTCATGCGTGAAGTGATGGAGATGCCGTTCGCCGAGATCGCGGCCGTGGTCGGCGCCTCGGAGCCGACGGTGAAGAGCCGCATGCGCTACGCTCTCGGCAAGCTGCGCGAGGCGCTGACCGATCTGCGCGACGTCACGGCCGAGCGGGCCGGGGTCGCGGAGTCGGCGGGGTCAGGATAGACGCGGATGGCAATGACGCACGAACAGATCGACGAGCAGATGGTCGACTTCCTGTACGGGGAGCTGTCGGTCGACGCTCGCGCCGCGTTCGAGGCGCACGTCGCCGGGTGCGAGCGCTGCCGACGCGAGGTCGAGTCGTTCGGTCAGGTCCGAGCGGTCGCGCGGACCGTCCTCGACGACGCGCCGCCCACGCGCGTTCACGATGCGATCCTGCGCGCGGCGCGCGAGGCAGCGGCCACGGCTCCAGCGAAAGGGGCCCTGAAAGAGGCCACGAAAGAAGCGAAGAAGGCGGAGCCCGCGCGCGCCTCACTGTGGGACTGGCTGCGCGGAAGGTGGGCGTTCCCGACGCTGGCCACGGTCGGCGCGCTGAGCGTCTTCATCCTGGGCAGCCGGCTGTTCCTGACCCCGACCACGACGCACCAGCTCGGCCGGCCGGCGCCGGTGTCGGAGCCGGCCGCCAGCGCGCCGGTTCCCGAGAGACCGATGGACTCGACCGGGGGGCTACGCGCGGTCGAGAAGGCCGAGCCCACGACGCCCGCCTCGGCCGCGGCGCCTGCCGAGGCTCGCTCCGAGGCGCCTGCCCGCACCGCTCACCTCCGACGGGAGATCGCCTCCGAAGCGAAGGCGGGTCGGAGCGACGGCGCGCACCCCGCCGTGTCGGCGCCGTTCGGTCACGCGGGGGCGGTTCGGCCCGGGGCGGCGAGCATCAAGGACGAGCCGCTCGGGGGCCTGATCGGATTGGGCGCGGGCGCCCGTGAAAAGAGCTCCAAGGACGACGCTCTGCTCGAAGGGATTGGCGGTCCGGCGCGCGACAAGGCACCGGCCGGGGGTGGCTCGGGCTATGTCCACCCGCCTGCGCGCGCGGCGGAGAAGCCGCAAGCAAACGCCGACTCCGCGCCGCGCGCTGTCGCGAAGAAGGCCAAGCGCGCCGTCGACGACATCGAAGAGGATCGCGTCCAGTCGAAGGAAGAGGCAGCGCCCGCTCGTTCCCTCGGCGGGAAGGCGCGAACGTATGCGCAGCCGCCGCCCCCCTCCGCAGCGCCCGCGCCGGCGCCGAGATATGCCGAGCCGCCTCCGTCGAAAGCGGTGGCCGCGGATTCGGATAGCTACGCCACCTCCGACTCGACGGAGCTGGCCAAGTCGCTGCCCCGGTCCACTGCGCAGGCGCAGTCCCGGGCGTCGCGCGGCGGAGCGGCGCCGGCCCCAGCGGCACCGCCGCCCGCGCCGGCGTCGGCGCCCGCGGTCGTGTCGCGCGCGCGTTCTCGCGCCGAGGAGCCCGAATCGGAGTCCGGCGCGGACGAGTCGGCAGCTGCTCGAGAAACGCTGGCGCAGCGCGCCGAGCGTCTGTACACGCAGGGGCGCTGGGCCGAGGCAGCGGTCGCCTACCGCGATCTGTTGCGCCAGCAGCCGAATTCGCCCGACGCCGAACGCTGGCGCCGCCGCCTGGCCGCTGCGCGCGCCGCCGTCGCCACCGGCCGTCCGCCGTCCCCGTCGGCGCGCTGAGCCCTCCGGTCCCCTCTCCCGTTTGCGGGAGAGGGTTGGGGAGGGTTGGGGAGAGGGCAAGCCTTGCGAGATGCCGCGCCCGCGGCGGACGATCAAGGCATCGCTTGCTTCGCCCACTCGAGCGATGCGCGATACAGGTCGGGCAGATCGAGCTCGGGCACCGACAGCCCGTGCGCCATCTTGCTGACGTCTTCCCACAAAGCCGACTCGTACGACAGCACCAGCGAGCGCATCTTGCCGAGCGGCGAATGCGCGTTCGTGAGCGCGTCCTCGATCTCGCGCGACACCGCGATCTCCTGCAGGATCTCGTTCATCGGCCGGCCGACCAGCGCGTCGATCGCCGACAGCATGCCGACCAGGAACCCGTCGAGCTGCAGGCTGGAGCGCCCGGTGGCGCGGCACAGGCTCTCGCAGAAGTAGGCGCGCGCGAGGCAGGTCAGCGCTAGCTCGGCCGGCCCGTCGCCCATGATGCCGACGATCGCGATCAGCGACGCCCACTTGCGAAACGGGCGCTCGCCCAGCAGCACGAGCGCGCTCTTCAGCGACGTGACCTTGCTGCGCCAGTAGAACGCCGCCGAATTCAGGTAGCGCAGGAGGCGCATCGACAGCGAGACGTCGCGCCGGATGACGCGCTCCAGGTTGTCGTAGTTCAGCTCGGGCTGCTGCAGCTCGCGCAAGAAATCGAGGTACGTCAGCTTGAAGGTCGGGATGTCCTGGCGCGAGACGATCTCCGGCCGCTGGAAGAAGTAGCCCTGGAAGTACGAGTAGCCGTTGTCGCGCGCGTCGCGGAACGTCGCGGCGTTCTCGACCTTCTCGGCCAGCAGCGCCGGTCGCCGCCGCCTCAACCGGTCGCGCAGCGCGCGCCGCGCGTCGGGCGGCGTCGCCAGGAAGTCGACCTTGATGACGTCGGCCAGCGCCACCAGCGGGTCCATCTCCGGACGGTCGACGTAGTCGTCGAGCGCGAGCTCGTAGCCCGCGCGCTTGAGATCGCGGCAGGCGGCGATGGCCTGCTCGTCGGGCTCGATCGACTCGAGCAGCTCGACCACGGTGCGTCGCACCGGCAGCACCGCGTACAGCTCCTCGCACAGGATCTTGCGCGTGACGTTGATGTAGACCTTGCGGCTACCGACGAGCGACGACAGCCCGAACGTCATCAGGCTGTCGTTGATCACGCGCGACGACGCGATATCACCGTCGATGTTGGGGAAGAAGTTCTCCGGCCCCGAACGAAAGAGCAGCTCGTAGGCGACCACCCGCTGCCGGGCATCGAAAATCGGTTGTCGGGCGACGAAGACCTTCATGGGGAGGTTCGGACTAGACACATATCGGCAGGCGAGATGTGGGCTGTAATTGAACGGAGGAACGACTAGACTCCGCCTCGTTTTGGCTGCCTCAGATAAACGACTCGACGAGACCGAGGATTCGAAGAATCGGGTGCTGGTAACGGTCACCGGGCCGGACCGCACCGGTGTGACCGCGACCCTCACCGGGATCCTCGCGGAACAGGGCGCGATCCTGCACGACATCGAGCAGGTGGTGGTGCAGGGGCAGCTCACGCTGTGCTTGCTGGTGGGATTGCCTCACACCCGCGACGTGCTCAAGGAGCTGCTCTTCGCCGCCAAGGAGCTGCGGATGGAGCTGGACTTCCAGCCGGTCGAGGGTGGCCCACCTGTCCCGCCGAGGCCCGCGGAGTCCGCCGGGCGGCGCTACGTGATCACCGCGATCGGCCCCGCGCTGGGCGCGCGCCACCTGCATGCCCTCTCGACGACGCTGGCGGCGGAGGGGGCGAACATCGAGAAGATCTCGCGCCTGTCGGAGTCGACCCTGGCCTCGGTCGAGCTTCACGTGTTGCTGCCGCCAGGGCGCGACAGCGATGCCCTCAAGCGTACGTTGCTCGCGGTCGCCACCAGCGCCGGGTTCGACGTGTCGCTGCAGCGCGAGAGCCTGTACCGGCGCTCGAAGCGCCTCGTGGTCATGGACATGGACTCGACGCTGATTCGCATCGAGGTCATCGACGAGCTCGCGCGCGCCGCGGGCGTCGTGGAACGCGTCTCGCGCATCACCGAGCGCGCCATGCAGGGCGAGATGGACTACGACCAGTCGCTGCGCGAGCGCGTCGACCTGCTCAAGGGGCTCGACGTCAAGGTGCTCGACCGCATCGCGTCCGAGCTGCCGCTGACCGAGGGCGCCGAGACGCTGATCCGCGTGCTGAAGCGGCTGGGCTACAAGATCGCGATCATCAGCGGCGGTTTCTCGCGCGCCGCCGACGCGCTCAAGCGCCGGCTGGGCATCGACTACGCATACTCGAACAACCTCGAGATCGCCGACGGCAAGCTCACCGGGCGCGTTGTCGGGCCGATCGTCAACGCCCAGCGCAAGGCCGAGCTGCTCGAGACCATCGCCCAGGCCGAGGGCGTGCTGCTCGACCAGGTCATCGCCGTGGGCGACGGCGCCAACGACGCGCTGATGCTCGAGCGCGCCGGCCTGGGCATCGCGTTTCACGCGAAGCCCAAGCTGCGCGAGTCGGCCGATACGTCGATCTCGGCGTCCGGGCTGGACGCCATCCTGTACTTGCTCGGCATCAGCGGCCGAGAGCTGCACGAGATCGATTGATGCCGCTTACGGCAGCGCGAAGACGGTATCCAGCTCCGCGTCGCTGAGGTCGCGATTGTAGATCCGGATGTCGTCGAGCTCGCCGTTGAAGTAGTTGCGGAAGCCGCCGTTGTTGGTGGTTTCGGCGCCGATCCAGAGGTTGCTCGGCTGGGTGTCTGCCGCGCCGAGCTGCGCGGACTCGACCTGGCTGTTGACGCGCACCGAGTACAGGTCCGGAGGCGTGAACCGAATCGCGACGAAGGCCCAAACGTTCGGGGTCAGCACCATGTCGGTGATGAAGTCGTTGCAGCCACCCCAGAAGCCGGCGGCGCCCTGGTTGGCGATGCCGAACATCAGATCGAAGCAATCACCCTGGCCCCAGTGGATGATGCCCCAGAGGCCGCCGGTGTCGTATGGGCGGACCCAGGCGGTCAGCGTGCGCGCAGCGTTTCCGATCGGCAGCGCGCTGCCGTTCACGTCGATCCAGGAGCTTCCGTCGAAGGCGAAGGCGCTGTCGGCGTTGCCGTGGCGGTCGGGCACCAGCACCGCGCCGTTGATCGAGCCGTTGTTGCCGTTGCCGCTCTCGTCGTTCGAGTTCCCGTCGAACGGGAAGTGGTAGACCAGCGCCGACGAACACGTGACGGTGACGACGACGTCGGAGTTGGCGACGGTACCGGTGCCGTTGGTGATGGCGCAGTTCTGCTGGGATGGCGGCGTCACCGAGACCGAGTATGGGTTACCTGCGGGGACCTTGGTGGGGAACGAGAACGTGCCGTTGCCCGCGCTGATCTCGTCACCGCCGTTGTCGAGCAGCAGGGTGTCGCTCGCGCCGGTGATCGTGCCTTTCACCGTGTACGCTGAGACGCAGACCAGCGACACGGTCACCGTCGCGCCGCCCATGACGCCGCCGTTGGCGCTGATCGCCGCGCACAGCTGGTTCGCGGGCTGCGAAATGACGCCCAGCGAGTAGCTGGTGCCGCTCTGGACCGCCGAGGTGACCACGAATGTGCCGTTCGAGGGAATCGAGACGATATCGGACGCGTTCTGCACCGTGAGACCGGCGCCGACGAGGCCAGAGACCGACACGCGCACCGGGAAGCTGGAGGTCGAGCAGGTGACCTGCGCCGACAATGCCGGTACGTTGGTGACCGTGCCCGTCCCCTGGCTCACCGTGCAGACCTGGGTGGGGTTGCTCGGCTGGGTGCCGACGGTGACGTTGTAGGTCTGGTTGCTGCTCACCGGAGTGGCGAACGCGAACGTGCCGTTCGAGGTCACGGTCAGATCGTCACCGCCGTTGTCACGCAGCACCACCGTGTTGACGAGGCCGGTGATGTGACCGCCGACGGTGAACGAGTTGACGCTGCAGTTGATGGCGACGCTGGTGACGTTGCCACCGCCGACCGTGCCGCTGCCGCCGGTCACCGTGCAGGTCTGACTGGGCGTCACCGGCTGCGTCACGATGGCCACCGAGAAGGTGTTGCCGCTCAGGATCGGCGTCGAGAAGGTGAAGCTGTTGGTGGGAGAGTCGATCCGGATGTCGTCGCCGCCGTTGTTACGGATGTGCATCTGCATGCCCGTCAGTCCCGAGATGCTGCCGCCGATCGTGTACGAGTTGGTGACGCAGGTGACCGAGACGTTGTTGACGTCGGCGCTGGTGATCGAGCCCGAGCCCTGGGTCACTGTGCAGGTCTGGCTGGGCGTCCCTGGCTGCGACTGCACCGTGACCGCGTAGGTCCCGCCGCTGGCGATCGGCGCCGGGAACGCGAACGATCCGTTCACGCTGATGGTCTGGGTGTCGCCGCCGTTGTTCTGCAGGACGACCGTGCCGGCGAGCCCGGTGATGGTGCCGCCGACCAGGAACGTGCTGGTGGTGCAGTTCACGGCCACGGTGGTGACGTTGGCGCCACCGACGGTGCCGCTGCCGCCGACCAGCGAGCAGGTCTGGCTGGGCGTTGTCGGCTGCGTCTGGATGGTGACCGCGAACGGCGCGCCGCTGTTCACGCTGGTGGCGAAGGTGAAGCTGGTCGCGCCGGTCGGCACGGCGAAGTCGTCGCCGCCGTTGTCGCGCAGGACCAACCCGCTGCCGATGAGCCCGGACACGCTGCCGCCGACGGTGAACGCGTTGGTGGTGCAGGTGACCATCACGCTGGTGACGTTGGCGGTCGCGACCGAGCCGGTGCCGCTCGAGACAGCGCAGGTCTGGCTGGGGGTGGTAGGCTGAGTCAGCACGGTGACGGCGTAAGACGCACCGCTGGTGACCGGTGTCGGGAACGAGAAGGATCCGTTCGAGGTGATGGTCTGCGTGTCCGTGCCGTTGTTGTGAAGGACGAGGGTGCCGGCCAGCCCGGTGACCGTGCCGCCGACGAGGAAGGAGTTGGTCGCGCAGTTGATGGCGACGCTGTTGATCGCGGCGCTGGCGACGGTGCCGGTGCCTCCCATGATCGTGCAGGTCTGGGCGGGCGCGCTCGGCTGCGTCTGGATGGTGACCGCGAACGCGGCGCCGCTGGCCACGCTGGCGGCGAACTGGAAGGTGGTCGCGCTGGCGTTGACGGTCAGGTCGTCGCCGCCGTTGTTGCGCAGCACCAGCCCGGTACCGGTCAGGCCCGCGATCGTGCCGCCAATGGTGAAGGTGCTGGTCACGCAGGTGACCGCGATGTCGGTGACGTTCGCGGTGGCGACGGTGCCGGTCGCCTGCGCGACCGTGCAGGTCTGCGCCGGTGTCCCCGGCTGCGTCCCGACAGTGACGGCATAGGTGGCGCCCGTGGCCAGGCTGCCGTCGAAGGTGAACGTGGTCGACCCGGACGCAACGGTCAGGTTGTTGCCCTGGTTGTTTTGCAGGACCAGACCGCTCCCGGAGAGCCCCGTGATCGTCCCGCCCAGGGTGTAGGTCGCCGCCGGCGTATCGGTCGAGTGCTCGATGGCCACCTCGGTCACCGTGCCCCCGTCGTGTGCGTCAGTGGCTACCCTGGTGTCGGCCGTATCGGGCTTCGAAGTGATGTCCGTCCCCGTGTCTTTCTTCGGCCCCGTGTCCGCAGATGCATCCCTGCCGCCATCGGTCGTCTGGGTCCGATGGCTTCCCCCTCCACAATTGATCATCAGCAGCAAGCAGATTGGCAGTAGCAGTAGGTGACGGTTCATCGGTGAAGACTCTCCGGTATGGGGTGTGTCTGATGCCCGGCAGGTCCCTTCGAGCGAATTCGCCGAATCTTGAGCGCAGCGCGGTAAATCACCTCAGAAAGCCGGCAGAGGTTGTCTCCCGGTGCCGACCTCTGGCACATGGAAGTCGACCTCGCCGCAGACGATCGAGTAGTCTCCCGGCTCCTCGAGCCTCGAGAGGGCCGAGGTCGCCCCGGTGGCGAGGATCGCGCCCCCGAGGTAAAAATCCTTGACCCTAACTCCCCGAGATCATAAGCATGCGCCCGTAGCTCAGCTGGATAGAGCAGCGGCCTTCTAAGCCGCTGGCCGCAGGTTCGACTCCTGCCGGGCGCGCCGTTCGCACACAGTCCGAGAAAGTCCGAGGGAAGGTTCGAAGCAGAGCTAGAAGTAAAAACAGAATCTGGTGGGCGTAGCTCAATTGGTAGAGCATCGGACTGTGGCTCCGAGGGTTGCGGGTTCAATCCCCGTCGCTCACCCAAATACTTCAAGCACTTAAGCTAGTTCTTCGGCGCTGTCGCCCACCTGTCGCCCAGTTTCGAGCAGCGCGATCGCATTCCGCGCCGCTCCGCCGGGCGCCAGGTACATGTACCGATTCGTGACTGCGATGGATGCGTGGCCTGCCAGCTCCTTGATGGCGATCGCCGGCGCGCCCCGCATCGCGAGGTGCGAGCAGAACGAGTGCCGGAGAACGTGCCAGCCCGTCACGCGCAGCCCCGCCCTTTTCTCCTGCCGCTTGATCCCCGCCCTCATGGTGGAGTTCGTCCACCGCGAACCGTCGCCCCAGCAGAACACGAGCTTGCCCTTGAGGTGACGGATCGCCATTCCGGCTCAGAGGCCGACTTGGCGACGAGCGCCTCGAGCTCTTCGAACGTGAAGAAGTCGAACTTCTGGGGCGGCACCTTCAGCGTCTTGATCTTCGGCACTCGATCGAGCAGCTCGATCTCGGCGGCGTACCGCAAGATCTTGCTCAACACGTTCAAGACGTTGTTGATCCGCTTCGCTGACCTCTTAGTATCCAAGAGCCTTGCCTTCATGTCTTCGATGTCCTTACCGGTGATCTTTTCCAGGTGTCGCTCTCCGAACGCCGGGAAAAGATGGTGGGTGAGGATCGATCGCTTCGCTTCGTACTCGCTGGGTTTGTTGTTGCTGCGCGCGTAGGTCGCCATGAACGTCTCGGCGAATTCCGCGAATGTTGGCAGCTCCTTCGGTGGGTTGCTCGGCTCGCCCTGAAGAGCGCGCTCGATGTGCGCCCTCTCCGGAAGTTGTCAAGCAGGGTGAGACAGTCGTCATTTGAATCTAGCGAGCAAGCAGCATTGTTGTTGGGCTGGTCTCGTCGACGGCGGGTGGGCGCCGCGACTTGGTTGACGGCTCCGCCGGCCTGCGGGCCTGTGGGGGCCGGCTCGACGGCCGACTCCGACGGCGCAGACGCTCTCGAGGACACGAGCGTCCATCAGGGAGGAAGGGCATGGCGCGAGCGGAAGTGAGGATTGACGACGGACGACATCTATCGATTGCCGCCGGTCGGTTCGGCGCCTCGCACGGACGGCGAAGAGCGACGAAAGCTATCCGACCTCATGGTGGCGTTCGACCTCGCGCTCGAGGTCATCAAGGCACCGGCCCTGGTCATCGGAAACGATGGCCAGATCTTGGGGCGAACGCGATTGCGATGGCGACTCTCGTAGTCGACACGGCCTCGGTCGTAAGCCAACGCTCGGCATCCCCGAGGCCAACCGCGCTGAGCGCTCCGTGTAGGCTGCGAGTGGGGGTCCGCCACGACCGCCAGCCGCAACGACCCGTCGGGCCTCAGGCCAGGAGTTGCGCCTTGGTCGCCAGCTATTGAGCTGCCACCCCATAACCCTAGCTCGGCGGGGCCGTCCGCGAGGATTCATCGTCCCCGACGCGACGCACGTCACGATGGTCTTCGAGAAATCGCCGCTGGTCGGCAGTGATGTGGTCGACTGTCCTCGACAGATCGTCGTCGGACACCGGACAACCCCGTCCCGCGGATGAAGTCCTTGCACGCTCGGTTCGATTAGACGCGCGATTTGCGCGTTCTCGCTTTGTACTGGCGGCGTAGCACCTCCTTTTCGTTGGCGCTGTTATTGCTGAACCCGAATCCAACGGTCGTGCCGGAGGAAGGTTCCTCTTCGATCGAAGCGCGTGTCCGGTCGGCGGCGCCCCGGGAGGAGGTCCCTAGTGATGTCGTCCAGAAACTGGTTCCGGTCGAACGCCTTCCGTCTCCTGGCCCCGCTGGTCGCGATATCGGTGGCTGCTCGATGCACCTCCCCGCCCGGTCAGGACACGGAGGACGTAGGTGTGGTTCGCATCGCCATCACCGCGGTCCCAGCCGATGCTGAATGCCTCGAGGTCATGGCGCAGGGAACGCGTACCGTCTCGAAGCAGTTTCCGCTCACACCCGGCGCCAGCGCGACGCTGGAAATGTCCGGGCTCGCGCTCGGCGACGTTCAATTCAGCGCGACGACGTTCGCCGAGAGCTGTGGCAGCGCCTTGTCGACCGAGCCGACGTGGATCAGCGAGCCCGTGATCGCGAACATCGTGAAGGGTGTCATCACGCCGATCACCCTGATCATGCACCGCAACGGCCGAGCCTCCATCAGCATCACCTTTGGCGATGACGCCACGGGCGGCGCCGGCGGCTCGGCGGGTGCCGACGGCGCAGCTGGGAGCGGCGGTGCAACTGGAAGCGGCGGCGCAACTGGGAGCGGCGGTGCAACTGGGAGCGGCGGTGCCGCCGGCGGTGGTGGCGACGCTGGCACGGATACCGCCGACGGGGGACCGGTGTGCCTCTCGGCGGGAACCGCGTGCGATCAGAGCACAACCTGTTGCCCCGGGTCGGAATGCTCTTCGGGCGCATGCCGGACCTGCGTTTCCCAGGGCAACGCCTGCGATTCTTCCAACCGTTGCTGCTTTGGCCTGGACTGCCTCGACGGCCGGTGCGCGGTCCCGCGCTGCTCGCCCGATGGTGGGCTGTGCGACGCTACTCACCCTTGCTGCTCTGGCGCCCCTTGCGGAAGCGGCATCTGCGCGGCCCTGTGCGCGGGGACCGGGGGCGCTTGCGGCGACTCGCAGCCGTGCTGTCAAGGAGACTCATGCGTGGCCGGAACCTGCCAGGTCACGGCATGCAGACCGACCGACGAGGCGTGCGGGTCCGGCGCACCTTGCTGCAATGAACTATGCCTCTCAGGCAGATGCCATGAGCCCGGCTGCGCGCTCGTCGGAGCCGCGTGCAATTCCACCTTCAAGGGATGCTGCGGTGGTGGCGTAACTTGCGTCGGCGGTGTCTGCCGCAGAGTCATAGGCTGCATCATCCCGGGCTTCTCATGCGAATCCCAGGTGGATTGCTGCTCGGGGCGCTGCCTCATCACCGGTTTTGGAGGCGTTTGCCTGTGATCGTCCCGCTGTCCGAGCAAGTACGACTCCAACCAAGTGACACTCGCTGATCAGGGCATGCCATCTCGACGGACACGCCTCGACAACAGGAAGTTCAAGTGCCAGGTCGCGCGACGCTACGCGGCCACGTCTTGGTCCCCGACGTAGCCCCACAGCGTCCCGAGCCGCTTGCCGCCGGGCGCGGCGCGATCGAGCACCGGCAGGCCCGTGCCGTCGAGGTGCATCACCTTCGCCGCCAGCACCTCCAAGGTCGCAAGCCGCCACAGCGGCCGCAGCAAGTCCGTCGCCCAGGTCACCTGGTCGGCGAGAGTCGAGATGGGCAGCGACAGCCCCATACGCTCGAAGCGCTGCTTCTGCCGGTGCAGCGGCAATCCGTCCTGGTACTTGCGGAGCGAGGATGTTCCGAGGGCGACCTGCCGATCGGCGCGCGCGTTCTCAGGTTCAAGCGGAAGATCGATCCAGCCGCAGTTCTGGCCCTCGCGAATGCCCGGTGACTCAGGGCCCCTTCAGTCGCCCAACTCAGTAACCGAGACGCCGCTTTTCATGAGCGACAGCGAGGATGCGAATGACCGTGGCTGTTTGAGCTACTGGCCGCGGGTGAAGGACGATCCGAAGGCGTCGCGCGACGATGTCGAGCTCTCTCGCTGGCTGGACATCTGCTGGCGCTTGCGTTCGCTACGCCAGAAATGAGCGACGTGTGGCGGTCATGAACGCCTTCAAGCGCGCCTTGGCGGCATCGATCCGCCCGGCGTCCAACTCGGCGATCGCCTCCTCGACGATCTCGAGCGCCCCAGACGCCTCGTCACGCCGGCTTGCTACATTGCTACAAGCACGCGACGTTCCCGCATCATCCGGCGCGCTCGCCGTCCCGCCCGCGTCCCCGCAAGACCCCGATTCTTGACCAGAAACCGCGCTCCCGATCGCTCCCACATCCTCCACGGCAATGACCGGACCCGTGTTCGACTCCCGGCGCCTCCACCATATTTCGCACCGCGGGTTCGTTGGGGTCTGTGGCGTGTGTGCGAAGCCGTCTAGTGTTACCGTTCGGCGATGTGGGCGCGGACAAAGGCGCTCGACGACCGCAGGTCCAGGCGAGCTTGCGCCCCATCTTCCACGGCTCGAGCCCTGCAGCGCCTTGCCTGCCGAGCTGTCCGCGCCATGAAGAAAGAGCGGGGCATGCGCTGCGACCGTAAACAAGGGTGACGGCGATTCGCGCAGATCCCTGCGCATCAACCCCTGAAGCGCTCCGCGCTAGTTGGCGACTGGCCGGTGCGCGTGGGTCTGGGCTCGCGCGAGATAGCGGTTGGCGAGATCCCGGTTGCCTGCCACGTTGTCATTCTTCGCGACGGTCTCCAGGATCGGGCGGAGCGTGGGGAGCGCATTCATTCGATCGCCGAGCAGGGCGATGGCCGCGTTGCGGATCTGGGGATCCGAATCCTTGCAGGCGACGTCGGCGAGTGCCGTGACGAACGGGCCGACGTCGCGAGCGCGGATGGCGCGGATGGTGGCCAGGCGCACCGAAGGCTCTTCGGTTCCCCGCAGCTCGGGGACGAGCAACGTATCGACGTCCGGGCTGTCGATGGCTCGCAGGGCGTCGAGCGCATTCGTGCGCACGCGCAGCGGCTGTCCGGAGGTCAGCAATCGGCGCAGCACGGGCAGCGCTTGGGCGTCGCCCGCGTTCCCGAGCGCCATCAGGAAGTCGAACTGGTCGGGCGAGCCTGTCTCCGCTCGACCGAGACGCGCCAGGAGATCGTCCGTGATGCGGCGCGCGCGATCCGGGGCGGACGGCCGCAGGACGGCGGCGCAGGCGCCGTAGGTCAGGCGCGCCATCTGGCGCAGAGACGGATCGCGATCGTCGAGCAGCGCGGCCACGTCTGCTACCGCCTCTTCGGACAACGCCGGCTGATGCGCGAGGTACTGAACGGCGTATTGCCGGAGGCCGAGCGGCGTGGCCGAATCTTCGGCGATCGAGCCGAGCGCGCTGGAGGAACGTTGCGTCGCCGTGAGCGAGAGCGCATCGAGCACGAGCTTGGCGCGGGCTGCACTCTGGGTGCGCACCAGGTCCGGCGCGCGAGCCGCCGCGCGGTCGTCGAGCCGGAACGCTGCCTCGAAGCGACGCGCGATCGTGGCCGCATCCTTGCCCGCTGCCGGGTCTGCGTCGGCGGGGAGCGCGGCGAGCGCCTTGGCGAGCTCGTCGAAGCTGGCCCCGTCGAGCACGGCCCGATCCATGCGCGCCGTTTCGGCCTTCGCGTCCAGGCCCATCTGCTCGAGCGGGCGCACCTCGAGCATCGCGCGCTCTCGCGCGAAGGCGCCGACAAGGTCCGGTGCGCTCGTGACGCGACCGTCTTCGAGCGAGAGCTGCACCGTCGTGAGCATCGACATGCCGGCCGCCTCGAAATCGATGGACAGGACCTCGAGCCCCCGCAGCCCGAGTACGCGGCCGCGCCCGTCGGCGTCCAGCTCGAAGTCCGAACGTTTGATCCGGGTGACCGGCCCTGCGGCCGCGCCTGCGCCGGCCGCTCGGGAGAGTGAGGCGAGCGCTAGTCCGCCCGTCGCCCGGATCGGGTTGGTTTCGAGATAGCGCGCCTTCTGTTTGATGTACCTGCCGGGCGTGGTCTCCCGGTACGCCGCGAGGTAGCGGCCGTTCGCGTCGCGCTCCTCGACGATCCACGCGGGTTGAGGCTGCGGTCCGCGCACCAGTTGCTGCGCGCTGGCGACGGTGATGAGGAGGTTGCCGATCGCCGGATTGGTTCCCCGCGGGAACCAGAGCTCCGCTGCGGCGCCGTCCGGGCGAAAACTTTCGAAGAAATGCGTGCCGGCCAGCGCCGTGGCAATTTCTTGTTCGGCTCGGGTCATCCCACCCGCTCCAGGCCAGCTCCCGGCGGAGCCCTGCGTGAGCCGGACGGTGACATCGCTGAGTGCGGAGGCGACCTGCACGAGCCCGTCTTGCGCATCGGTGGGTGTGGCGGTCCAGGTACCGGTGACTTCGAGCTCTTGCGGCTTCGCCTTGGGACCAAGCTCCAAGCGCAGCTTGAGGGTAGCGCGATTGGTGACCTCATCGCCCAGCCGAAAGACGCCGACGACTTGTCCGGCCCGAGGCGCGCCCGCCGCCAAGGTCTCGCCACGTCTTGTGCAGCCGGCAATGAGGCCGAGCCCGAGCAGGAACATTGAGACGACGAACTGATGGCGGCGGGTGCACATGATTCTTCTCCTACTGTCGAACTGTCGAAGGGGCGTTGGGAAGGCCGACCGCGCGGCCCGCTAACGCGAGCCGGGCGCGCGGTCAGACGATGTACGTGGTCTAGCGACCTACTTGATGCACGTGAACTGGACCGGAATCTCGTCGATGGCCGCTTGACCCGCCGAGTTCGTTCCGACCAGCCGGACCAGGTTTCCGCCGTTCTCGCCCAGCGCGAGGGACGGTCCGGTCCCCAGGCTGAACACGCTGAGTGGCGGCTCAGCGCCCACGAGCCACTCGAACGTGACCGCCAGGTTGTTGGGGTCAGTGGCGGACGCGGTCCCCTGCAGTGGGCCGCAGTTCGGAGCCACGGCGAAAGCCGGCGGGCTCGTGGCGGTGACCGACGGTGCGGTGGTGGGATCCCCCGTCACTGTCACGTTGACGCTGGCCAGACCGGTGCCGAGCGCCGGATCGATCGCGGTCACGCTGATGCTGCGGCTCCCAGCGGTGCCGTACTTGATCCGCGTGTAGCACGGCCCGTTGCTCGTCGGCGAATTCGGCAGCGCCGAGATGACGTCGCTCGGATCGCTCGAGCTCCAGGTGAAGTCGGAGCAATCGAAGAACGACGGCACGTTGAACGGGCCCCCGTTCTGGAATGTGCGCGAGAACGCGGCCTGGATGAACGACACGTCGCCCGCGTTGAACCCTTCGCCAGCGATCGGGTAGATCATGCCGCCGTCTGGCCCGCCCGTCGGCGCGCATACCGCGGTCGGCAATGGGAAGGTCTGGGACCCGATCGACCCGTTCGGCAGAATGTCGAACGAGGTCGAGAGGCCGGACCAGCTGAAGATGTTGCCTTCGTCTCGCCAGCAGACGTCGATGAAGCATCCGCAGCAAAGGCCCCCTTCCAGGTAGTAGCCGACCGTGCCACCGCCAGACGAGATGTTGGCCTTGGCGCTGAAGGTTTCGCTGGCCGTCACCGAGCAGACCCGGGGATCGACGTTCACCGACGTGTTCACCGAGGCGCTCACCGGGACGTCCATCCCAATCAGCTGCACGTCGGCGAACAGGCCCCCTCCCGCGAACACCCCGAGGGAGACGCCCCCTTCGAGGTGCGCCGAAAGGCTCAAGCTCGGGTCGACGGCGATGGAGAACCCACCCGTGGGCGTGAAGCCGCCGGTCAGGTCGGCGTTAATGGCCACGGCCGCGCTGGAGGCGACGTGGAAGACCCAGTAGTCGATGCTGAAGAACGGGATGGTCGGGTTCGTGTGGAAAAGCGGCACGTTGAGCCCGGTCGATCCATTGAATGGCCCGGCGCAGGACTGGCCGACCCCGAAGTAGACGAAACAGAACTTGGCGCTCTCCGTGGTGGGCGGAATCGACTTTCCGTCGGTCGCCGGTGTGTGGGTGTCGACCTGGCCCGTCACGCCGAGGACGTCATTGGCGCTCAAGCCGAGAAGCCACGCGTCGACCCCGACGTCGATGTCGAAGTGGGTGTCGCGGTTGCCCGCGGCGTCGACCGGGGCTGCGATGCTACCGTTCACGTGCCACCCCGCATCCGCGAGGTCGGTCCCCGTGATGCGCGAGCTGATGGAGAACGGCGGATCGTTGTCGGCGGCCGGCGTGGAGATCACGGTCCCGTTGCGGGTGACCGGGAATCCGATCGGGATCGCAGGCGTCGGGGTGCGAACCACCACGTCGCCATCGATCTTCCAGTTGAGCTGCGCCTGGACGAAAGCGTCCAGCGCGGCCCGCACTTCACTGGCGCTCGTGCCGAAGAACGTGGGAATCGCCGGCAGTCCGGTCGGCAGCTCGTCGCCGACCGGGTTGAGCGCGATCTGGGCCTTCACCTTGGTCTTGCCAGCGGTCGCGTCGCCGTTGACGATCGTGAGCCGCACGAAGCTGGCGGGTACCAGATCACCGGCTCGCGCGCCGTTGGCGCACGACGAGAAGGCGTAGGTCGACGCCCCGCTCGCGGGGTACTGGCATAGCACGGGCGTCGCCGTTCCGAGCGCGAACTCAAAAGTTGCAGAGCCGGTGCCCGCGCTCCCCTGGAACACGTGGAAACTCTGAGGGATCTGAATGACCCCGGCCGCGAACGTCTGGGACGCAACCGTGCTGGCCGGCGGAGAATAGGTCTTCGATGCCTCGAGCTGGATGGAAGAGCCCGCGGAGATCTGCGAGACGTTGGTCGGACGAGCCGGCAACTTTGCGCTCTTGAGGCGTAGATTGTCGAGAATATACGTCCCCGTAGTGTTGCTCGGTACGTTGATTACGATTCCGAATACCAGATCCGAATAGGTCTTTCCTTTCAGAGCCGTAATCACGACGTCCGGAATAGTAAAATGAAGCGTAGTGAAAATTCCGGTTCGCATCCCGGTCAACTCAATTTGTCCCAGATAGGCGTTGTAAACATTGCGGGATGGTGCAGTCATGAACATTTGCACCGCCCCGAACCAGAACGGGTTCGCCTGAACCGTCGGAAGCAGGAAGTCCAGCGAGACCTTGGATCCCACGTCGAGCGTGGCGAGCTCCGGATTGGTAGAGGAGAGGTTATTGCTGTCGAGCCGCGTGTAATTTTGGGGAGCTGCGACGGCGAGAGCGCCATTCCCCTGCGTACGCGCCGTCGTAATCGTCAGGCTCCGGACGTGGCTTTGCGTGACGTGCCAGTCGCTCGCTGACTCGAAGGTCAATGGGTCGGTGGGCGCTGTCAAAGCCGCGCTCTTGGTCTCCAAGGTCTCTACCTGCGAGGCCTGTCCGCAACTCAGCGCCACGGCGGGCAGTGCCCACAGAGCCACCGCACGCATCGAAGGGCGATGCGCTGTTTGCGTTGATCTGTAGTGAAACGGAATTGTCAGTCTCATGTTACTTCCTCCGCAACTCGATTGTTGATGGTTGCAATGCAGCCATCCGGTCCGAACGATCCGTACGGAAACAAGAGTTGTGCCAATGCGTCAAAGCTAGGCAAAGAGCCGACAACGTCCCCGATCGGCGGACGCTGGACACAGAGAATCGCGCAAAGAATGCGGCGACGACCGAACGGTCAGGTTCCGGCCGCGGAATTTACGCGAATGCGATTCGAGGTGTCCGGAGTACCGTCGCAGCCATCAGGTACACCTCGACGTCATCCTGCGCGACGCCCAGTTCTCGGAAGGGCCCTCGACCGCGCGGTGGCAAGCGTCGGTCATCCGCGCATTCAACGCGGTCATCGACGCCGGTAAGGTCCACTATCACCTGGCCGGCCAACGCGGCGGTCCCGAGTTCACCGACCGCGGGAAGGTGATCGACGCGCGCTAGCAGACGTCGACGCGTTCGTGATGGGGAACCTGTGCGCGCAGGTCTAAGGATACAACCTCCAGGCCGCAACGCGCGCTCGAGCAAACGATCGCGATGGGCTCGAGCGCATGGCTCGCTACCTGGCGTTTCCTCCAGTAGCCGCCGACCGGCGGGCGACACGGAAAACGCGCATATCGTGCCGCGGCGGACAAAGAGCCGGAACGAACTGCGCGATCGCGGACGTCGGGTTCTCGATCTCCGACCCTGGGCGATTGTCACCGATGCGAGTCCGATTCGGATCTTCTCGCCCGACAATGACCACGAACGCGGCTCCGATCTCCCGGCTCGCACTTCATGCAACTCCGGCGGGGCCGAGACGAAAACTCGGCGGCCCGTCGCGGCCCGCGAATGAACCCACCGCGGTAGGGAGAACGCTCTGCGGCATGAGGATTGCTGTCAGCCCTAAGGCGAAGAGCTCGACTGGCTCCCTCGGTTCGGAGATCGGTCGCGCAGCGCGCGCCGCCGAACACGTCTTTTCAAATTCCATTGCCCACGTCGAAAAAGGAGGAGACCAATGCTCACGAAAACATCGCATCGACCTGCGCGACTAGTATTCGCGCTCACGTTGGTGGCGGCATGCTCGAACCCACAGAATACGGACGACTCCGTCGTGAGGGTCAAACAAGCGATCGTCAACGCAGATAAGGTCAAAGATTCAGACGCCCTCTCATTGTCGACCGTTACGTTCTGGGTCGACGGGCAGGGCTCGCCATACGCAACGGGCGTGCTCATCACGCCGACGGTTGTGCTCACCGCCGCCCACGTGGCCGACCAGGTTGTCTCCGGCAAGAAACCTCTCGACAAGATGCGAGCATTCCTGGGAAACCAGGCGGCGCTCACCGGCAACGAAGCCCACTGGGCGAAGATGCCCCTGCTCCACTACACCTATGCGCCCAGTATGTTTGCTCGCGCGAACCTCGACTCCACGGACCTCGCCATCGTGGTTCTCGATAGACCGCTCACCGGAGCCGCGCCCGCCATCGTCAATGCGGTGCCCATGTCATTCCCGACGACGGCTCAAGTGCGTTCTGGCATAAGACACATGCTCAATCCCGGCGGCACGACCACGAGATACGGCGAGAAGACCGAGGCAACCTTTGCCGTGACACGATACCCCTCGTTGTCCGCGGATTTTCAGCCGTCCACGCGATGCCCGGGAAAGGCAAAGGCCAACTACTTCTACGCCAGCCAACCCATGAACGGGGTGTCTCCATACACGACAGGCGGAGATTCGGGCGCACCTTACTTTGCGGGAGACGGCAGCAATACGCTGGTCGGAATAAACTCTTCACACTGCGGAGGCTCGATCAGCGGCGTCACGGCTTCATATGGAATCGTCGTTGACGTGCAGACACAATTGGACTGGATAAACACTGCCATGGCCATCATGGCGCCGTCGGCTACCATAGCCGCTTCCATCGTCGATCTCGACAAGGACGGTTTGGTCGACGTCATCATCTGGTTGGAACAGGATCCAACGCAGCCTTCCACTTATACAGTCAACTGGATCTTTTCAAACTTTTCGGCGCCTACGGACCATTTCACATTTACCACCGCCGATTCGAACTACGCCGCCCAATTGGCCAAGGTCACGTTCTTGACTGTCGCGACACGACAGGGCGTATGGGCCCCGACTGCCATCAACGACATCATCCTGAAAGGAAAGCTCGCCGACGGCGGCACGATAGACGTCCCGATCACACCCGAGTCTCCGGAGACGCTCGACTCCAGCACCGCCGCCCTGCCGAGCTCGACGCTGGATCTTCGTGATATCGACCGCAACGGCATCATCGACGTGCTGGAGTCCCCGCCGGTCGACAGTCTGGCATCCAAGCGCGATGTCAACGTCTATCTCGGCAGCACGAGCGGGGGCATTCTTTCCTTCGCGCGCGAGCTTTCTGCCGTCGCTGTCGTCACGAATCTGGACAATGACGGCTTTCCCGACTTCGTGTATTCGCACGGTACGGTCAACGCCCTCAGCTGCGCGTCGGCGACGACTCCTCCGTGTGGCTTTGGAATCATCTCGGGAATGGCGGCCGCTCCTGTCCAAATCATACCCGGTCGTTTTCGCTCGGAGAACCAAGGGTTCGGCCAATCCACACGCGGCATCGAAGATCTCGTGCTGCGTCTCACCAATGGCTCGGTGATTCAATGCAAGGCGAGCGGCAGCGGCGGCTATACGAGTTGCTCGCCCCTGATCACCGCGAGCGCCGCCGACAGCAGCAAAGCCGCGGCAATTCGCAAGGTCTACGCCAACTCTGACCCATGGGATGATATCGAGGTGACCTTCGGCGACGGGCACATCGAGTATCTGCTCGGCGCTACGTCGACGATGAGCCGAACCTCGACGGCGCCTGCCGGGCAATTCGGCGACTTCGACGGCGACGGCTTGATGGACACCGCCAAGCTGGTGCCGGGAGCGGTGAGCTGGTTGCTCAGCGTGACTTTTGGAAATGGCTCGACATTCGGCCCTCTGGATACCCTCGTGCCGATCTCGCTTGGAACCTGGGCCACTGGCAGCACGACGTCCGGTTTCGTCGTTGGCGATGCGAATGAGGATGGGCTGGATGACGTTCACGTCGATATCGGCGACTACCAGCAGGACATCCTTGGTGGCGTCACGATTCGTCCGTCGACGGGAACCGAACCGGCGACGTGGTATGGGCTCCCGACGTCCATTGGCGGCGACGGCAAGTTCCTTGCCATCGGTGGGCGGGGTCTGGCAACGGTCGAGGACCGTGAGCTCGACGTCATTCTGGTACAGGACGCCGCGGGCCCACTGCGCGTCGATCTTTTCGACGCCGACTACACGAAATACAACGATGAGCCGGGAGCCGAAAAGACGTGCGTACAACTGTTCCCATACGCCGAAGGCAGCGACACCGTGGCCGCCTTGCCGCTGGCGGATGGCTCCGCCAGTACATGGTTGGACGTCACGAACGCTACTGACAACGACTGGACGACCGTCGTCAATCTTTCGACCTCCTCGGCGGTGGCCGCGGTAGCGGGGACGTCGACCTATGCCTATCGAATGCGGGTGTTTCTGGGGACAGACTGTTCTTCCGGTGTTTCCAATACCATCTCCAACGGTATGAACGCCTTCAAGGTGCGCACCAATGCTACGCCGATGATTCCCGCGACTCAGTCGGTTCCGGGCGCGTTGGGCTCCGAGTTCTCATTCATTGCCAGAGATGCCGAAGGCAAATTCGGCCGAGTCGGGTCTGCGCTGAGCCCAGACACGACGTACGACGGCAATTTCGCGTTCCGATTCCACGTCGGCGCCAGCAAGAACGCGGCGACTCTTCGCGACGCCGACGCAGACCTCATTCACAACCCGACGTCGCCGGGCAACGCAGTCGGCATGAGCGACGACATCCGATACGACGTCTTCGCGGGAGGCATCCTCGTGGGAAGCTCTTTCTACCCGCGCAGCGACGGCGGCGCGATCCCGAGTGGCAATTACAGTGACAGCAATCCGCAGTTTGCCGAGCAAACTCTGACGGCCGCGAGCACCGGGCTCGAGTGGTATTGGGATTGGTCCAACGTCGCCGCGTACAACAACGTTCACGTATGGTTCATGGGATCGCCGGTCCACTATGACGTGCTTCCAGGTAACGCCACATGGAAGGCGCTCAGCGGAGCGATGAAGCCGGGGGCGTGGGCGAGCCGCTCGGATCTGTCGACGTTCCTGCCGGTCCTCTTGGGAACGCCGCAACGGTGGCAGGTCGTATCGAATGTGTCTGATGCGCTCGCCCTGTTGACCGCCCCGGCAGGCAGCGCCAACGCTCTCCGGGGAGAGTTGCTCGCGGCGAAGCTGAACTTGCGGCGTGCCGAGAGCACCGGGGAGCACCTGGCAGCAGCGTGGGTGTATGGAACTGGTCTGAAGCTGATGGGGGCGGTGGCCGATGCGGACAAGGTGATTGCCTCTGGAACCATCGTGGCTGCGCCCGCCTTTGGTCTCCTGCACACGGCGAACCTGGGTGAGGTCACGTACATCCCGCCTCGCGATTGGCAAGCGCCCGGCGCTGACAGTGACGGAGACGGCGTCGCCAACATCGTCGACAACTGCCCATTCATCTCGAATCCCTTGCAAACGGACGCCGATGGCAACGGGTTGGGAGACGCGTGTGAGGTGATCCCGGCGGTCACGTGCGTTCTGGCGCGGCCCACGGGATATCGCGCGTATTTTGGCTACACGAATCCCTACATCGAACGCCGCATCGCGGTCGGGGCCGCCAATCATCTGAGCGGGGCAGTGACGACTGTCGTGCCGCCCTCTACGTTTCCAAAGGAAAGCAGACCATGGGCCTTCTCCGTCGACTTTTCGGCGTCGGGGTCGGTCAGCTGGCAGTTGGGCGGCACGTCCGTCACCGCCACCCCGGCGTCGGCGCCCTGCTCGGGAGCGGCATTGGTCAGTTGGGCTCAGGCGCAAGGCGCGCCCATCGTCGCGGCAGACTCGCTTGTCCTCAGCGACAGGGTCAACGTGGCAAACTGGGCGACGGTCGTCAATGTCGGGACTGGAATGACGGACATCGGTGCCGATGCCGTCACCGGCACCGTCCTCGCGCAGGGCAACGTCAGCCTACGCAGTCGCGCGGCGGTCTTCGGCAGCGTGCGAACGAACGGAACAATAACCAGGCAGACGGACGTGAAGATCTACGGGGCGCAGACCAACCTGTCAGGCACGAACCTGCCAAAGCTCGAATGGAACGCGACCTTCCCTGCCGGCATGACGACGAACGTGCCGCTCGAGCCGGGCCAGTCCAGAAACCTGTTGCCGGGCGCCTACGGCAGCGTTCACGTGAGCGCCAACGCCAACTTGGGTCTCTCGGCGGGGACCTACTACGTCGACTCGCTCACCATCGAGTCCGGCGCGACGCTGACGGTCGACGATTCGGCCGGCCCGATCATCCTGAATATCCGGAGCCAGTGGGCGTTCAGGGGTAAGGAGGTGATCGTCTCCACGGCCTTCCCGAACTTCTTCATTGGCTACAACGGCGCGGGAGACGCCTCGGTCGAGACGGCACTGCGAGCGAGCGTCGTCTCGCCGCGTGGCAAGCTCGTGCTGGGGCAAACCGACGGTCTGGTCTTCGAAGGCACCTTCCTCGCCAAGAGCATAGAGGTCCGTCCGGGGACGATCATCAGATTCGCAGCTCTGCCCATGGTGCCGAACTAGAGACAGCCTGGACAGGTGAAGCGAAGCGAGGAAGGAGTTGCCATGTCGCTCGGGATTTGATCAAAAGCTCCGCGACGGAATTCGTCAACGCGCTTGAGACAGCGAGGATGAGAAAGCTAGGAGGCGAGCCTCGCTAACGGGGAAAGCACCGTATCCTGCGGGCCGATCTGAATTGAGACTCGATGCCGGCGCCGCGCTCATTCGGCACCGCGCGGTGAGTACGGGTCATGGCTGCGACCACCCGGGCGCGCCGGGGCTACATGCACTTGGGATCGGGCCGCGCAATCAGGACCGATGTGTCGACGGCCAATGGCACGCATCCGTGCGCTGTCGTCGGTCCACCTTCGACGGGGTCGCCGCAGATGAGATCGAACGGCGTCTGCGCGGGCATGTGACATGAGAGACATGTGCCACGCGCGTTCGAGACGCTCGTGCCTCCCCCGCGGTTGGCGATGGAGACGCCCGTGCCTCCGTCGGGGGGGCCGTTGAATAGAAAGAATTCCCAGTCGTTGCTGGTTGCGTCGAAGCCCTGACCGCGCTTGACCATCGCCTCCAGTGGATTGAGCTGCACGATCGTACCGACGGGATAGGTGCCGCCCGAAGGCGATCTCGCCACTGCGAGCATTTCGGCGTCGTGCCCGAGCGTATTCTTGTAGCGGGCGACTCCGACCATCGTCCATTCGCTGTTTCGATTGCAGTCGAAGTCGCTGAGAGTGGCGACAAAGTCCTCGCCGCTCACGCTGCCATCGCTGGCCGAGCCATCCGCGGCAGGCCCGATCGTCGGCCCGCTGTCGAATGTTGCCGCGACATCATCGAGCGATCCGTCGCTAGGGTTCGCCGAGACAGAAGCCTTTGGTGTGTCGGATGAGCGACAGGCCAGGCACGCGGTGGCGACAAGCAGAAAGACAATCTTCATCGAGATACCTCCGTCGGAAGCTGCGCCGGACATCGCGAACGTGCCATTTCGCGTACGCGAACCCAACGCCACTGCACTTAGGCGCGAGACAGTCGCTCACGCCGCGCCGCATTACAAGCGGAACTGTCGGTGGCGCGTACATTGGCGCGGCCAAGCGAAGACGCATGAGAAGGAGGTGGATGGGCGCGAACGCCACGACCGAAACGAGCGCCACGTCTCCCGCGTCTCGCGATTTCCGGAGATACGCCCAGATCAAAGCGACGGTCTCGATCGTCCTCATCATCCCCGCCGCTCACCCAACGAACCGACGAACGTCATGTTACTGTCGCGACGTGAGACGAGCGCGCGGGGTGGCGATGACGGCGTTGATGGCGACGCTGGTCGGGGGGTGTTCCAGCACGACGCTGCCGCCGGCCGCGACGGCGGTGGCCAGCCACTGGGCGCGGCAATCGATCCTGCCCAGCGGCCTCACGGTGTTCGTCGAGGACGACAGCACGCTGCCGGTCGCCGGTATCGTGTGGACGGTGCGCTGCGGGGCCGCGCGGGATCCGTTGGGGCGCGAAGGACTCGCCCACGCTGTCGAGCACCTGCTGTTTCGCGCTCCGGGGACGGCTGGGCTGACCCGTTACGACAGCCTGCTGCGCCTGGGCGCGGCCGACTTGAACGGTGAGACCAGCTTCGACCAGACCCGGTACCACGCGTTCGTGCCGCAGGTCGCGGCGTCCGAGTTGCTCGCGATCTATGCGGCAGCGATGGCCGATCCGCTGGCGGGCGTCGACGAAGCCACGTTCGCCCTGGAGATGGGCGTGGTGCGCGAGGAGCTGAGTTACCACGACCTGCCTGGCGAGCAGGAGCGCGGGCGCGAAGCCCTGGCGCGCGCGGTGTTTCCTGCGCGACATCCATATGCCCGTCCGATCGGCGGCACGCCCGCGTCGCTGGCCGGGATCAGGCTGGCCGACGCGCGGGCGTTCGCCGCCGCGTGCTATCAGCCGCGCAACATGGCGCTGGTGCTCGCCGGCCCGATCTTGCCCAGCGCGTTCGATTCCGTGCTGGCAACGCTGCCGGCTTCGTTGCGCGGCGATCCGGCGCATCCGGTGGCGCCGGCGATTCCGCCTGCGCCCGGTCGTGGCGCCTATCCCAGCCCGCTGCCGCTCGTGACCGACGTGACCGCGCCGGTGACGTCGCCCGAGGTCTGGATCGGCTGGGCGCTGCCGCCCAGCGTGGGGGTCGAGGCGAACGCGCGGCACGTGCTCACGAGACTCCTGGGTGGCCTGTTGCACGTCGGCCTCGAAGACGAAGGCGACGCCGACAGCCCGCGCCTGGAAGCGGCGCAGATCGCGCTCGGCGTCAGCGGAGGGCAGCTGGGGAGCGTTCTATCCTGTCACGCCCACTTGCCCGCCGGCGCGGATCCGGAACGCGAAGCCGACGCGATCATCGAGCATGTATCGTCGCTCTGGCTGCGCCTCAACGAGGAGCAGAGCTGGTTCGAGCGCGTGCGGATCTACACCATGGCCGACGCCGCGCTCGACACCAGCGACGTGGTCGAGCGCGCGCTCGAGGAAGCTCGCCTGCTTGAGACCAATCCGCGCGCCCGCCCCGGGGACATTCTGCAAAGGACCAGCGCCGTGTCGTATGCGGAGGCGCTGGGCTGGGCGCGCAACTTTCTCGGCAAGGCACAGGCCCGCGTGGTGGTGGTGCGGCCGTCAGGGCGTGTCGTCGCGGCGGCGGCGGCGCGTGCCCGCTCGGTGTTGCACGGCCCGCCGAGCTCGGCAGCGATGGCTCTGGTGCCGCCCGGCAAGCGCGTGACCGATGTGGCGCGCCCGATGGGAGCGTCGCAAGCGGTCACGAGGGGCCTACCCAACGGTTTGACCGTGACGGTCATGCGCCGGCCCGGCGCGGCCCTCACGTCGCTGTTGCTGGGCTTTCGCGCCGCGCCCGATCCGCGCGACGCCCCCGCTGTGCGCGCCGCGATCTCGTCGGCCTGGCAGCTCCGCTATTTCCACCGCGCGTCCGAAGCGGGCATCGAGCACCGGATGCACATCAACGCCGACTCGATCAGCGAAAGGATCGAGGTCATCGCCGGGCGCGAGGCGGAGGCGATCGCGTACCTCGGGCGAGCCGTCGGCGCGGTGGCGATCGAATGGCCCTCGGATCGATTTCAGCGCTGGGCGACGATCCAGCACGGCGAGGAGGACCGCCCGGTCCCGCGCGCGCGGCGCGCCTTCACGACCGCGCTGTGGCGCGGCCATCCCTACGGCGCGCAGCCGTTGGTCGCCGATCTCGAGGCCGTCGAGTCGCGCGATCTCGAACGCTGGCTCGACCGCGTGCGCCAGCCCGGCAATGGGACGCTGATCGTCGTCGGCGACGTCGACCCCGACGACACCTTCCGCCGCGTCGAGGACGCGCTCGGCGGCTGGAAGACGGCGGCCGCACCGACGAACGCGCCGCCGGCGCCGCCGAGCGTACCCGCCGGCGGCGCGCTGCGCGTGCTGGCGCAGTCCGTGAGCGGACGCGACGCGGCCACGCTGGAGATCGGCTGCCTGTTGCCGTCGGCGCGCGACGAGAAGCAGCGCACGATCAACCGCCTGCTCGCGCGCCTGGTCAACGAGCGCTTGCGGGACTCGTTGCGACAGCAGGCGGGCGCCAGCTACGCGCCGCACGCGTCGGCCCACATTTACGACGGCGGGGCGGCCACGCTGGCGGGATCGGCCGACGTCGATCCCGCGGAGCTGCCGCTCGCGCTCGAGACCGCCCGCGCGCTGTTCGATCGCGACGCGGCGGTTCCGTTCGACGGCGCGGCGCTGGATCGCGTGCGCTGGGTCGAGGCGCGCGAGGGCAACCTGCGCGATCGAACGACGCGCGACCTGGCTCGGGCGTTGTTCGTGCGCTGGGCGCTGGGCTGGCCCCTGGCGACGCTCGACGAGGCGCCGGCCCGGCTCGAGGCGGCCACGCTGGGAGACGTGGAAGCGGCGTTGCGAACCTGCCGCGCCACCGCCGTCGTCAGCGTCGTCGGCGAGGCCCAATCGCTGACCGCCGCCGGAATCCGAAACTAGGCAGCGCGCTATATCCGCGCTCTGACGGCTTCTGCTAGAGTCGCCGGCGTGGGCGGCAACGCTGGGGCGGCGGTCACACGCACGATCACGACGGTGCTGGTGCTGGCAGCACCGGTTGCAACGGCGCGAGCGGGAGAGTCTTCGATCGGCGAGCTGGCGGCAAACGTGAACCAGCTCACCGAGCCGGCGCGGCGCACCGAGCTCCGATTGGACGCGGGCGGAGTGGCGTCGCTTCCTCGGCGCGGGAATCGATTCGAAGTGGGATTGGAGATCGCTCCCCGCCCGGACTACTGGTACAGCATCGGGGCCGGGACGTCGTCGATCACGACCACGACCGAGGTCCTTTCGACGGACGCCAACGGGAATCAGACCGTCAGCACGGTCTCGACCACGACGGATTCGGGCGTCAACGTGTCGGCGCGCATCTTCAAGCGGATCGGTCCCTTGGTGTTGAGCGCCGGCGTGGTCGATGACCGGCCGGCGGTTGCGATGGAGCTTCGCGGCTGGAAGGACCGCGTGCGATTCGAAGTCCTGGATCAGGCTCCGGGCGCCTGGCAAGTCACCGGCAGGCCGAGTGTTCGCCTGGGCGGCAGCTTGCAATGGCGATGGATCTATCTTCAGGGCGGCGTACAAGATCTTCTCGATGGTTCGCTGCGCGCGGGATACGCCGGCCTCGGCATGCGCTGGGCCGACGCGGATCTGCGCGACCTCTTGCCCTGGGTCGCTGCACGCTGAGGTAGCCGGCCGCTCAACCGGGAGCGTAGGACTTGAGGGCCAGGACGAAGCACGTCTCGGAGGCGGCGCGATCGAGGGTCAGGCGACCGCCGTGAGCGGCGGCGATCCCGGCCGACAAGGACAGGCCGAGGCCGGTCCCCTTGCCCATCTCCTTGGTCGTGAAGAATGGCTCCATGATGCGCGAGGCGATCTCGGCCGGAACCCCGGGACCGCTGTCGGCCACGGCGATCTCGATGTCGTCACCCGACGCGCGGGCCGCGACACGCACGCGGCGGATCGGCTGGTTCTCGACGGCGTCGTACGCGTTGGACAGTAAATTCATCAGGACCAGCGAGATCTGGGTCCCGCGACAGCTGACGTAGAGATCGGGGGGAATCGAGTCGATCTCGAGCGCGATCTCCCGCAACTGGAAGCGGCGGGCGCACAGCTCGACGGTGGAGCTCACGATCGACAGCACGTTTTCGGGGCGCATCGGATCGTCGTCACTCTGTCGGGCGAAGAACCCCAGGGCCGCGACGATGCGGCGGATGCGCTCCACCGTCGCGTCGATATCGCGAGCCGCCCTCAACACGGCGGGCACGTCGAGTCGATCGCGCGCGGCCAGCACGCCTAGCCGCTGGGCGCCGAGCCGGATCGCGGTCAACGGGTTGTTCACCTCGTGAGCCACGTTGGCGCTCATTTCGCCGAGCGCCGCCATCTTGGCGGCCACGATCGAGGCTTGGCGGGTCGCGATCAGCTCGCGCTTGGTCCGCTCTCGCTCGTCGATGTCCAACCTCAGCGCGCGCTCCGATCGAGCGTTGGCACGGCTCATCTGGACCATCGCGAACACGACGACGCTGAGCGCGACGATCGCCGAGAACAGGTGATAGGCCGGCGCCGAATAGTTGGCGGGTGGCGGACGAAGGTGAGCCAGGACGCCGGACTCGACGAGAACGAATCCGATGATGGGCAGGGCGACGCCGATCACCAGCGGGAGGATGGCGGCCAGATCGAAGAGAGCGAACGGTACGGCGATCAGCGCCACGAAGAGCATATCGGCGCCGCAGTCTGGACCGAGCCCGATGGTGTTGCTGATAGCCAGCACATTGGAGATCGCGATGAAGGCGAGTCGGGACGTCGTCGCGTAACCTCGCCAGTTGAGCAGCACCAGTGAGGCGAAGACCAGCGCTCCGACGACGTCCAGGACCACCATCCAGCTCGGCGCCTCGACGCGGTCGACGGGGATGGTGACCAGCATCACCAGCATGCCGAACAGCGAGGCCGCGTTGGTGAGGCGGATCCGTTTGGCCAGCGGATCCGACGGGGTCGCGGGGACACCGAGGTTGAGAAAGTCGAAAAACGACGTCATTCGATTCGCGATTCCGCCCCGCCTGTGCCCGGCCATCGAGCAACATTTGCCATTCTTCACGAAAGCTGGCTAGCGTTTGTCGGGGATAGGGACAATACCTCAGGAGGGCGGCTTGAAGGACGCGCGCGATCGGGCGATGGCCGTGGCGGGCGGCGGGCCAGCGCTGTTGCGTGGAGCGGAGCAACCTCGCGAACCCGATCCACTGCGTCGCGATCGGCGGGGCCTGCATGGGGACGACCGGAAACTGCGGCAGCGATCAAGACTGCCCGTTCGGCTCGGGGATGCATTGTTGTGGCAACGTCACCACGCTGTCGACCCGATGTCAGACCGGGTGCTCGGGCCAGGCCGAAGTCGACCAGACCCTCCGCATCTGCGCCAGCAACGACGAGTGCCCCGCCAATCTGCCGAGCTGCATCGACCTCCACATCGAGGGGCAGACGATCTACGCTTGTCAGTGAGCAGAGGCTGGCGCGAACGGCCGAGCCTGGCTAGGACCAGAACGTTTCGAGCGACGACATGAGCTCGGTCAGGTCGCGCAGCACCAGGTCGGCGCGGACGGCTTCGAGCTGCTCGACGGTATGCCAGCCGGTGGCGACCGCGACGGACCGGCAGCCGTTCTTCTTGGCGCAATCGACGTCGCGCGGCGTGTCGCCGATGACCACGACGCGCCGCGGGTCCGGGTCGGCGCCGCGTGCGCGCCATTGTTCCATGGCGAGGCGGACCAGGTCCGGGCGCGTCGGTGCGTCGTCGCCGAACGCGCCGACGACGAACTGCGCGGGGTCGATGCCGGCGGCGTTCAGCTTGAGGGGCACGGCGCGCGCGTAATTGCCGGTGACCAGGCCGAGCGTCGCGGTGGGATCGTCGCGAAAGGCGGCCAGCGCGGCGACGACGCCGGGCAACAGCACCGGCCGCCGCTCGCCCGCATCGAAAGCGCGCGCGAGCTCGACCAGGTACTCATCGCGGAACGCTGCGTGGAGCGGGCCGGGATCGTCGTGTCCCAGCCGCTGCGCCGCCTGCCGGAAGATCCAGGGGTCGAGCGCGCCGCCGAAGTCGATCCCCTCGAGCGTGAAGGAGGGGCCGAACAGCCGGCGCCCGGCGCGCTCCATCGCGATCGGTCCGATGCCCTGCGC
Source organism: uncultured Pseudomonadota bacterium (assembly GCA_963711305.1). Taxonomy (GTDB): domain Bacteria; phylum Myxococcota_A; class Polyangia; order Fen-1088; family Fen-1088; genus DASRQZ01. Next base: position 1,414,031 of record CAVQDT010000003.1, on the reverse strand, counting down.
GCGCAAGAGCGTGCCATCGATGTCGAACAACACGAGACGCATGAATCGATGCCGAAGGTATCAAAAGCAGCGATAAAGAACGAGTTTGGCTGGGGCAGTAGCGGCTATTTACATCCGCACGGGACGCAGGTGCGGGAGTCGTCGCCGGCCTCCACGCGGCGCAACGCGCCCGCGCGCAGCGCGAAGACTTCGTAGCGGCCGATGGAGCATCCCGAATCCGTGGCCGCGTTTCGCCACTCGACCCGGATCGCGGTCTCGCCACCGCGCCGGCGCACGAAGAACGCCGAGCTCGGCTCGTCGCCGGTCGTGATCGCGAGCGGCGCGACGGCGCGCCAGGCCGAGCCGTGCCGCGACGCCAGGAACGCCTTGGTCACCGGGACGAAGTCGCCGCTCTCGTTCTGCGACGCCGCGCAGTCGTCGGTGAACCGCCAGCTCACCTCGACGATCGCATCGGCGTCACCGTCGTGATCGAGATCGGGCCCGCAGAAGAGCCGGACCGCGCGATGGCAGTCGGCGGGCGGCCCGTAGGGGTCGTCGCCCTTCCATTGCAGGCCCGCGGCCATCGCGAGCAGCGCTGCCTCCTGGTGGGGATCGATCAATGTGCCATCCGGCGAGCGCCTCGGCGCAGCTGAACCGCAAGGGCTTGGCAGGCGGCGCGGGCGCGGGTGTGGTTCCGGCTGCATTCGCCGTCGCTGTCGCCACGGTCGCCACCGCCCACGCCGGCGTCACCAGCCATACACGCGCGATCCCGCGGCGCCCGATCGTCGACAGCACCCCTCTATGTTGAAGGATGCGGCGCCAAAGTCGAATGGTCTCAGCGCCCGACGACGAACAACGTCGCGTTGCTGATCGCGTAAACCGCGCCGTCGGCGCCGACGGCGGTCGGCGTGTAGGCCTCGCCGAGGCCATTGGTCAGGCGGATCTGCTGGCTCAATTGATTGCTCGAGAGATCCCAGCGATAGAGGATGCCGTCCTCGCTGTTGACCAGCACCGAGCTGGTCGCGGGGTCGACCGCGGCGGAGTTGATGCACCACTCCTTGACGCCGCCGGGGACGGCGGGATCGGGCGTCGGGCCGAGCATCGTCAGCACTTCCTGCATGACCGTGACGCTCGAATAGGAATCGGTCTGGCCGGCGTTGGGGTCGAGGATGGCGACGCGGTTGGCGCCGTCGCCGCTGGGGCCGAACCCGCCGTAGTTGTTGTACTTGGTCATGAGCAGATACGGCGAGCTGCCGGCGTACGACGCGACCATCGCCGCGGGGACGATCGACGGCGTGTCGTCCCAGCCGAACGAGCCGGGGAGCTTCTGCGTCGCGAGCGTGGAATCGAAGTGCAACATCCAGCCGCGTCCGTCGTGCCCCGCGCTCTCGAGCACGCCGAGGTAGACATCGCCGTCGGGGCCGATGGTCGGTGAGGCGGTGGAGTCGTCGCTGACGATCGCCGGCGCTCCGCTGGCGGGATCGACGAGCGAAGCGCGCGCCCGCGCCGCCAGCGTCTGGCTGTCGAGCGCCAGCAGATAGGCCGGCTGGCCGGGCGCGCCGGTGTTCACCGCGACGTACAGCGTCTGCTCGTCGGCCGACAGGGCGGGCGCGCTGCTGGTCGCCACCTTTTCGATCGCCGGATCGCCGGCTGCGTCGCGCGCGGTGATCCAGGAGCCCGCGCCGCTGGCGCTCACGCGGGCGATGCCGCTCACCAGGCCGACCGGGTTGGCGCCCGTCACCTGGAAGCCGAAGAACGCGTTCCGCTGCGAATCGAGCGTGATGGGCGTGTTGATCCGGACGGTGTCGTCGAGCTTTGCCGACGCCGCCGCGTAGGCGGCGGCCCCGTAGAAGACGGCGGTCTGAAACGTTCCGTCGCTCTGGTCGGGCGCGTCGCGCATCAGCAGCTTGCCGCCCGCGCCGGCCGCGTAGAGGCGCGCGGGCGCCGAGCCATCCGCTGCGGCCGCTGCGAGCGTGAGGTCGTAGGCGGGGATCCAGCTGAAGGGCGGCAGCAGATAGTCGCTGTCGTACGACCAGATGAGCGCGCCGTTGCCGCCCGAGCGCGCCTCGATGCGGAAAATGCCGGCGACGCCGACCTTGATCGGCACCACCACCGTGTTCTGGTCGGTGATCACCGGCGAGCCGTAGTGGACCGGCAAGGTCCCGTCGCCTTGGTAGGGCGGGTTGAAATCGATCCGCTTGCGCCACGACGATCTGTCCAAGGTCCTGGGAGGGGCCGGCGCTGAGCGCGCTGTGCTGCGCGTTGCCGGCGAAGCCGGGCCAGGCGGGGCCGCTCACGGCGGGCGCCGGATCGGACGGAAACTCTTCGTGGATGACGCCGTCGCTGCAGCCGGCGAGGCAGGCGAGCCCGACGCACAGCGCCGGAAGCTGCGCTCGCGTCCAGACCCTGCTCCGCATCGTTGCGCCATCGATGGTGCGCCCATCGATGGCGGCCGATCAAGGCGTTACATCACGGTTGGGCAGGCGCGCCGAAGGCGGTGGCGAGCGCGGGGACGTTCCAGGCGGCGGTGGTGGGGGCGGCCTGGTATCCGTTGGCCGCGCCCGCGGTGACAGTGACCACGCGATTCAGAATGTGGTCGCGTGTGTCGTACTCGGTGGCCTGGCTGTCGACGGTCGCCGAGGTGTTGGTGGCGGTCATGATGGTCTCCGCCATGAGCCCCGTGCATCCCGCGGCCTTCCAGCCGATGATGCTCGGGGTGCCTGGGGTACCGAGGAGCAGCGGCGGGGTGGTGACGTTCCACAGCCCCGCGCCCAGCACGCCCGCGGCCACCGTGCCGTTGATGGCGCTGCTGAACATGACGTTGATCAGCGCCACCTGGTCGTAGAACGCGCCCGTGCCGGCGTCGCGGCCGAAGTAGACGGTGGTGCCCGCGTCGAGGCTGACCGTCGAGTTGAGCAGCACGTAGCCCTTGCCGACCGTCCCGCTGGCGGTTGCGCCAATGGTGGTGCCGGTGCGCGCCACGAAGATGCTGTAGCTGGCGCCGCCGTCGTTGATGACGCGCAGGTTGCAGTTTTCGAACAGCGCCGCGTCGCCGGTACCCCAGATGAAGTCGACGTTGCCCTCGACGTGGCTGTTGTAGAACCAGCTGCGTCCCGCTGTCTGGATCGTGTCCTGGTTGCTGACGAACGAGCTATTGTTGACGGCCAGGGTCCCGGTGACGCCGGCGACGGTGCCGCTGGCGAAGTACAGCGCCTCGGACTGCGCCAGCGTCGCCCGGATGGCCTTGTTCACCAACTTGACGTTCTGCAAGACCAGGTTGGTGCCGGCGAAGTACACCGACGCGCGCGTCTGCGTGGTGCCGTTCATGCCATTGCCGTTGGTGTACTGAATGACGCAGGTGTCGCCCTTGTTGTTGCCGCCGGGCCGTTGATGTTGATAGTCTGGGTCAGCCCCGGTCCGGTGTAGTGCACGAGCTCGTTGTAGGTGCCGGCGGCGATGTTGATCGTGAAGTTGGTGGTGGCCGCGATGCCGGACAGTGCACCGAGCGCCCCCTGCACCGTGCGGAAGTTGGCGGCACCGGTCTGGGAGCCGTCGACGGTGATGTTGGTCGCGTCGAGCGTCGGCGCCGGGCGCGTGGTGAAGTTCCAGGTCGCGACTGTGTTCAGGTTGGAAAACCCGACGAACGGCATGCCGTTGAGCGTGCCGCCGATCGACATCGTGGGAATGACCACGTAGTACGAGGTGCCATAGGCCAGCTTGCCCAGGTGCGGCGTGAAGAAGAGGGTGTTGCCGCTGACCCGCGCGAGCTGCGAGCCGACGTTGATCGTCGCCGTGTTGGTCCCGGTGACGAAGGTCTGGGTCTCGTTGGCGAAGGAGATGCTGTCGACCTGGGTGCCGTCGGAAGTCTTGTAGATCTTGATCGAGCCGCCCGGATTCAGCGTCGGCGTCGTGGCTGCGTCGAACGCCAGCGCGAGCTCACCGTCGATATAGGCGTTGGTGGCGCCGGGGGCCGGGTAGGCGGTGGTCAGCGTCCCGTAATTGTCGGCCGTCGAGAAGTCGTTGACCGTGACCTGGATCGTCTTGGTGTTGGTCGCGGGGTTGGGGTCGCTGGTGTTCGTGACGGTCACGTTGGTCGTGCCGCCCGCGAGCCCGGTGAGCGTGATGATCGAGTTGGTCGCGCCGTTGACGATCGTCGCGCTGACGATGGTGGCATTCGCCGGCGTCGCCGTCACCGTCGAGACCGTGCCGCCGACGGCGACCGCGGTCGCCGTCACCGGTGCCGACGCGCCCTTGGTGATGGCGAGAGCGCTGGTCGACAGCGTCAGCGCCGCCGGGATGTACGTCACCAGGATGCCACCGGCCGCGGAGTCGAAGACCGTCGCGCCGGTGCCGTCCTTGACCACCAGGTTGGTGATCGTCGCGGTCACGTTGTTGAACGAGATCGCCGGGTACACCGCACCACCGCCATATACCGTGGTGCCGTTGGTGAAGAAGCTGGTGGCCGCGACGTTGGTCGTCGGCGCCACACCGACCGGTCCGCCGCCGTAGGTCAGGTTGGTGCCGGTGCGGCTGAACGTGAGCTGCATCGGCGTGCCCGTGTTGAAATTCACCGAGGGGCTACCCGCCGAAGTCGCTCCCGTACCACTGACGTAGTAGCCGTTGATGACGCCGCTGGTGAGCGGAGCCACGGTCGTGTTCCGCATGAGCGCGTAGGCGTAGCTGTCGGTGCCCAGGAAACCGGTCGTGATCCCCACACCGATACCTGAAGCGTTGTTGTTCTTGTTCTCGGTCGTCACGGTCACGTTGGCGGTGATGCTGAAATCGCCAGTCATCTGCGTGGGGAACGCGATGAATCCGTTGCTGAGCGTGCCGTAGTAGTTGGGCGACTGCGAACTTGAACGCATTGCCCGAGTTTCCGTAGACGCTGTTGACGCTGAACGTGCCGTTGGCCAGCGCCGCCGTCGTCGTGGCCGTGCCGGCGGTCGGGGTCTGCGTGACGAAGTAGACCATCGCCACCGGGATCATGAGCGTTCCCTTGATGCCCGACCCGTCGTTGGCGGTGGCGGTGATCGTCGTCTGGCCCGGGGCGACCGCGGTCACCAGGCCGTTGGCGTCGACGGTCGCCACGGCGGGCGTCCCCGACGACCAGGTGACGCCGGGATCGGTCGCGCCGGCGGGGACGATGGTGGCGGTCAGTTGCAGCGTGCCGCCGGCCGCGCCGATGCTGGCGGCGCCGTTGGCGCCGGTGATCGCGTACCCGGTCGCGGTGATGGTGCCGGTGCCGGTCAGGCTGACCGTGAAGGTGGGCGTGTCGGTGCTATTGCTGGCGATGCTGATGCTACCGGCCTCGTCGCCTTTCGCCGTCGGCGTGTACGTGATCACGAAGGTCGTCATGCTTCCCGCCGCGATGGACAGGCTGCCGGGCGGCGTCTTCAGCGTGAAGTCGGTGTTGCTGGTGCCCGTCACCGTCGGGTTGCTCGACAGCACCAGCGCAGCCGTGCCGGTGTTGCGGATAGTGACGGTCTGGTCCTTCGACGTGCCGACCTCGACCGATCCGAAGGCGAGCGTGCCGCCGCTGGCGATGTCGCCCGCGCAGAGCCCGAGACCGCGATGGCCGGTTGCGGCGCTGCGGTGGCGGTGGCGCTGATCGTGAACGAGAAGCCGGCGCTGGCGTTGTTCGCGATGGTCACTGTGGCTGTCGACGTGCCGACCGCCGTCGGATTGAACGCGACCGTGAACATGGTCGAGCTGCCCGCCGCCACGGTGGCGCCGGGCGGCGCGGTGAGCGACAGAACCCCGGACGGCGCGACGGTCACACCGCTGATGGTGAGATCCGCGTTTCCAGTGTTGCCGATCGTGAAGACCGTCGACGTCGGGGCGCCGATCACGGCGCCGCCGACCGTCACGGTCGAGCCGGAGGTGACCGGCACGGTGCCCTGCGACACGGCGAGCACCGGCGCCGGCGGCTGGCCCATGTCGGTCGCGTCGCCGTGGCCATCGACCACACCGCCGTCGGAGCCGGCGTTGCCGTCGGGGTGCGCATCCGCGGACGCGCCGCCGATGCCGTTCCCTCCGCCGCCGTTCCCGGCGCTCCCGCCCGTGCCCTTGGAATCCGTGCCCGAGTCGAGGATGTTCGGCGTCCCCGCTGACGAGGCGCAGCCCACGGCCAGCGCGGCAAAGGCCAGGAGGGCGATCGTTCGGAACCAGATCGGCGTGGTTTTCATGAACTTCCTCTCGTGAAAAGGGGCGCGAATGGGGGCGACGCACCCGGGCTCGAGGCCCCGTCGTGCGGGCCGGCTACAGGTGTAACGGCGCAAACACGTTCTCTGCACTTTGGTCCAGCCGGGGCGCCTTTGCGTCTTACTCGTCCTTCGCGCATGCACCGTCGGTGAGCGTCGTTTCTCGTCGAGAATCCGGACGCGGCGGGTCGTTGCTCGCTTCCGGAGCTGGCGGCGCGACCCTCACGGCGGTAGGACGGAGCGACCGATGGCAGCCACCGCTTTGGCCGGGCCCGCCCCGCGGCCGCTGAAAGCCAGATCCGAGCCTGGTTTGATCGCGCGCCTCCGGCATCTGTTGCGCCGCGCGGCGCCGCGCGCCCAGGTGATCGCGCCGCCCGAGGTGCACCTCGGCGAGCGGTTCGACGTCGAATGGCGGCTCGACCACGGCGGGCGCGACGTCACCAACGTTTCGGTGACGCTGGTCTCGAGCTGCAGCTGGAACCCGCCGCCGCCGCGTTCGATCCCGGTGCGCGCGTCGCGGGCGTCGCGCGCTGGAAGGCGCCGGTCGCGCCGCGCGGCATGGAGCTGCGCTTGATCTGGACGCTGCAGGGCAAGTGGGAGCGCGACCTGCGCATCGCCGAGACGATCGCCCTGCCCGATCCGCAAGCGAGCGAACGGCGTCCGTTCTTCCTGACGTTGCCGCGGGAGCCGTACTCGTTCCGCGGTTCGTTGCTCGCCCTCGAATGGACGCTGGAGCTGGTGGCGCTACCCGGCGAGGAGAAGGCCAGCATCCCCTTGATTCTGGCCCCGGGCCGCAGCGCAATCGACCTTTGTCACCGCGAGCTGCGCAAATAGGTCCGAGAAGTTACCAGGTCTTGGTTCGCCGGAAACCTGGCGACCCCCAGAATGGCCGCTGACACCGACGTTCCCCCGGGCGCCGGCCAATTCCAACCCTGGGCAATGGAGGTCGAGCATGGATAAGAACGCTTCGGACGGCGCGTCTCGCGGCTATTGGATCGACGAATGGCACCCTGACGACGAGCAGTTCTGGAAGACCCGGGGCAAGGGTATCGCTCGTCGCAACCTGATCTGGTCGATTCTCGCCGAGCACATCGGGTTCTCGGTCTGGCTGGTCTGGAGCGTGGTGGCGACGCGCCTGCCCAAGCTCGGCTTCCCTTACACCACCGACCAGCTGTTCTCGCTGGTGGCGATCCCCGGGTTGATCGGCGCGCTCATGCGCTTCCCCTATACGTTTGCCGTACCGCGGTTCGGCGGCCGCAACTGGACGATGGTCAGCGCGGCGCTGTTGTTGATCCCGACAACGCTGGTCGCGGTGCTGGTGACCAATCCGTCGACGCCGTTCTGGTTGATGGCGCTGGCGGCGGGGACCGCGGGCCTCGGCGGCGGCAACTTCGCGTCGAGCATGGCCAACATCTCGTTCTTCTATCCCGATCGCGAAAAGGGATTCGCGCTCGGTCTGAACGCCGCGGGCGGCAACATCGGCGTCAGCACCGTGCAGTTGTTGATCCCGATCGTGCTCGCGTTACCGATCTTCAACCTCTACCTGGGGAAGCCGCAGGGGCCGGCGCACATCTATCTGCAAAACGCCGGGTTGTTCTGGTACCCGCTGATTGCGATCTCGATCTTCGGCGCCGCTCGCTACATGAACAACCTCACGTCGGCGCGCTCGAACTTCCGCGACCAGCTGGTGATTGCGCGCCGCAAAGACACCTGGATCATGGCGTGGCTCTACATCGGAACGTTCGGCTCGTTCATTGGCTATTCGGCGGCATTTCCATTGCTGCTCAAGACTCAGTTCCCCGAGGTGTCGATGAACCTGGCGTTCCTCGGCGCGCTGGTCGGCTCGGTGGCGCGGCCGCTCGGCGGCAAGCTGGCCGATCGGATCGGCGGTGCGCGTGTCACGTTGTGGAACTTCATGGCGATGGGGCTGGCGACGTACGGCGTGATTCACTTCGTGCACGAGCACTCGTTCGGCGGGTTTCTCGCGATGTTCCTGGTCCTGTTCGTGACCACCGGCGTGGGGAACGGGTCGACGTTCCGCATGATCCCGGTGATCTTCCGCCGCCAGCACCTGGCCGCGGTGCAGGGGCAGGGCGCCGAGGCCGAGCGCGTGGCGCTGGTGAACGCGCGGCGCGAGTCGGCCGCCGTGCTGGGCTTCACCTCGGCGATCGGCGCGTGCGGCGGGTTCCTGATCCCGCGCGCGTTCGGCGCGTCGATCAAGGCGACGGGGAACGCAGAGGCGGCATTGCTGACCTTCCTGATCTTTTACGTGACCTGCGTGGCCCTGACCTGGTGGTTCTACGCCCGGCGCGCGGCGGTGGCGCCGGCGCCCGACATGGTGCACGGCCTGGCGCAGGGTCGGGTGTGATGTCCGGCGGTGGTGATCGCGGCTGAACGACAACAAATCATCCGCCCGGCGCTGAGCTGTTCGATTTTCGCCCGCTTCGCCCTGTCCGCTCCGGGGCCGCGGGCCGATCCGGCGCAATTGGAGCTGGATCGGCTCTTGCGTCAGGCAGCGGGCGATGGATGCTCCCTCGCTCTCGAGCCTCGGCCCGGGCCTGGCTGGACTCGGTCTCACGTTGGGTACCGTTCTCGGCCTGGGGGCCGGCTGCGGTCACGGACAGCTTCTGCCCGCGGATTCCGCCAACCTCGTGCCGGGAGCCCCCGATTCGGCATTCGATGAGGAAGGCGGAATCCGCGTGGCGGTCAGCGGCGACGACTGGAGAGGCGACCCCAGGGACCTCGCCGAGCATCTGACACCGGTCAAGGTGCGTGTGGTCAACCGAAGCGGTCACCCCGTGCAGATTCTCTACGAGCGCTTCTCGCTGGTCGGCGCCGGCGGCCACACCTACCGGCCGCTGCCGGTGGTGCCGCTCGAGCACGAAGGCAGCGGCGCGCGCCTCCTGCCGTTCTTCGCGAGCGTGAGCTTCTTCGTGGGGCAGCGCTACCACGACGTCTACCCGTCGCTCGACGCGTGGCCGGAGCCCTTGCCGCGCGACGACACGTTCTACCAGCGCCAGTACCGCCGCTGGGGGCCGCTGCACCCGACGCCGCAAATGATGCGCTCGGCGCTGCCGGAGGGCGTGCTCGGCGACGGCGGCGAGATGTCGGGCTACCTCTACTTCGAGAACGCGACCCGCCACGAGGATCGCGTGAAGTTCAAGGTCGAGCTCGACGAGGGCCGCGGCGGCGAGGTCGTGGCGAGCGTCGACGTCCCGCTGCGGGTCGACTGAAGAAGATCACGGATAGTAACGCAGCCCGATCGCACCATCGGCGTAGACGGTGTAGCGGCCCTGCGACGGCGCCGCGGAGCTGCGCACCGTGAACTCGGGCGCGATCTCGAAGAAGAGCTCGACGGGGTTGTTGCGCACCAGGATCGACATCCCCAGCGGCGCGCGCACGCCGACCTCGGTGCTCGCCGGGCGGGCGTCGGTGGCGAAGGTGTGGCCGAGCACGCCGCCGGCGCCGAAGTAGAACGGCAGCCCGTACTGGCTGTCGCCCGATCGCCAGAGGTACGGCGAATAGGTGAGATCGACGTTCAGTCGCATGGCGTTTCCTTCCGGGCGTGCGCCGAGCGCCGTCTGCACCGCCATTCTCGAGGTAGCCCACATCTTTGCGGTCACCCCGGTCTCGATGTTGCCCAGGTTCAAGCCGACGCCAGCCCACCCCGGCCGGTTCACGAGCTCGTTCGGGGCTTGCGCGGTCAGATCCACCGCGCGTGCGGGTGTCGACGCGGTGGCGATGAGCGCCAACGCGATCGAGGTCACCAGGAGCAGGGGTGTCCATCGCCGTTTGTGCATGATGGATGCAGCAGATACAAGATTCGATCCAGCGGCGCGCCGCCGCTGTTTGCCGTGTCGGGACGATCGTCCGGAGCGCAACCGACAAAAAAATGCTCAGGCGGGCCGCAGCCCGGTCGCTTTTCGAGCGCTGTCAATTCGCGGGCGCGCTGTCGAGCAAGTGGTCGGCGGCCAGTACGAGGAACATGAAGTGCGACGCGCCGCCGCCGATCACGTACTCGCCCTGCTGCCAGAGGAACGGGAAGTCCTTGAGCTCGGGAAAGTCCGGGCGGATCAGGTTGGTGCCCGAGACCACGCCGCCCGGGATGTAGCTCCAGTCGGCGCGGTTCCAGCCGTACGCGGTGGTCATCGAGCGAGCGCCCACGCCCGAGGCGAACGACGCGGTGTTGGAGCCCGGGTGCACGCCGAGCACGAAGTCGAGCGCCGCGAGCGCGCCGTCGGCGCCGACCACGTCGGGGAACGCCGGGTGCAGGAAGTACTGGCGCACGCCGAGGTCCTGAATGCCCCAGCCCGCGCCCCAGATCACCGGGCGGTAGGGAATGCCGAACGGCGTCTCCTTCACCTCGCGCTGCCACTGCTCGTCGTAGGCGCGCACGGCGCCGTGCACCTGCTGCGAGCAGGTGCTGGTCGTTGATCGCCGGCAGCGCGCGGCCGACGATCCACCCGAGCCTGTCGACGTGCGCGGTGATCGCGGCGGCGCCGTCGATCAGCGCGCGGCGATAGTCGTCCTTGCCGGTGGTCAGGAAGCAGCTCGGTCGCAGCGTGCAGGCGCGCGATGATTCCGTCGTCGCCCGCGCCCACCGCGGCGTCGCCCTCGGCGCGCCAGGTCTCTTCGGCGGCGCGCAGCGCATCCGCGGCGAGCGCGTCGTCGAAGCCGCGCATCGCGCGCGCGCCCGCGGCCACGTAGGCGGCGGCGGTGAGCGCGCGCGCCGGGTTCTGCTCGGTGAACACCATCCGATCGTCGAGACCGCGCCGACGTCGTCGCGGTGTGCTCGCTCGTCCGGCAGGTCCGGATCGTAAACCAGGTTGTCGGTCTGGTTGGCGATGTCGCCGACCATCCGTGTACTGCCGCAGCGTCGGGACGATCACGCCGCGCGGGAATCGCCCCAGTGCCTTCCAGGCGCCGATCACGCCCAGCAATCCGTGCTCGATCTGCTGCAGGATGTCGGGCTTGCCGTCGGGCTGGCGGATCTCGACCAGGTGCGCGTCGCTCGTCGATGGTGGTGTCGTCGTCGGGAACGCCGAACGCCTCGTACGCGAGCGTGAGCACGTAGACCTCGCCGGCCTGCGATTCGATGCGCAGATCGTCGTCGCCCGCGTCGTGCCAGCCGCCGACCGCCAGCCCGGGGACTGGTTGCAGCGGCTTCCACTTCGTGAGCGTCGACGGCCCCTGCGCGTACCCGTCGAAGTGGTTGTATCCGGGCTCGGCGCCATCCGCGCGTCGTCCATGTGACACAGGCCGTGCCAGACCCGGTACTTCTCGACCACGCGCATGTGGCACATCTGCACGGGCAGAAACGTTCCCAGCGTCGGCTGCCAGACGCCGCGCTTGTAGACGTCGCGCGCGATGCGGAACGGCTCCGTGCGCGCCGGCCCGTACTCGACCTGGTAGACGCCGTCGCGGCGCACGCCGGAGAAGTCGAACTGCAGATAGCGATAGCGCAGGAAACGGCCCCAGACGCGCGGCGGCCGCGGCCAGCGACCGTCTCGCGCCGGCCGTCCTCGCCGATGCGAATCAGCGTCGCGCGCCGCGCGCTGGTGTCGGCGGGATCGATCTCGATCACCGCGACCTTGCGCTGCGCCGGGTGATAGCCGACCTGCGACACGTGGACGACCGGCGGCGAGCGCCAGCCCGGCAGCGCGTGCGGCGTCGATCAGCCAATCGATCGCGCGCGCGGTCGCGCCCGCCGGGATCAGCGCGCGCACGACGAACCAGCCGTTGGGGTGATTGACGCGCCCGTCGAGCAGCGCCAGCGGCGCGCGCGCGCTCTCGATCGTCAGCTGCTGCGCGGGCTCTTCCGGCGCGACGACCAGGCGGTGGCCGGTCGCGAGCGGTTCGGGCTGCACCTCGCTGGTCGTCGTCGACGCGCACCGGGCCGTTGGGCTGGCGCGGGAAGAGGCCGGCGCGCGTGCCTTGTCGTCGCCGGGCGCGCCGTCGCCCGCGTAGAACGTGCTGCCGAACAGCGCCGCCGGGGTAGAGCTCCAGGTTGAAGCCGACGCGACCGATCCAGGCCGCGGGCAGCGGCCTCTGCGAGATCGACGGTGACGCGCACGGCGGCGCCCTCGGCGCGCACGCGCACCTTGTAGCTGAAGCGCAGGTCGCGGGTACTCGAGCGGGTTGAACCCCTTGCGATCCTTGTCCGGGTCGGGATAGGCGAGGGTGGTGACGATCTCGCCGGCCGCGCGGTCGACGGCGCGGTCCTTCTGCACCGGCACCGGCGCCCACTGCCCGGGCGCCGGCTCCAGGCGCAGATCCCCGTTGGTGGCGACGCGCACGCCGTTCTGGATGATGCCGACGCCGCCCTGGTGTCCCTCGGGGTAGATGTCCTGGAACGCCATCACGTCGGCGCCCGGCGCGGAGAAGTAGCCTTGCTCGTTGAGCTGTAGCTTGGTCCCCGGATTTCCCTTCGCCTGCGCCGACGGCGTCGCCGTCGCGGCGGCGGCGAGAAAGACGCACCAGGTCAGAGCGGACGCGCGTGGTCGGAGCGGCATGCGCCCGACAATAACGCAGGCGAGCTTGCTACGAGGGTTCAGAAGCGCTGCGCGATCCAGAGCGCGATATCGAGCACGGACAACGCGTGGGAGGCCGGATGCTCGAAGATCTTGTGGCCGGCGAAGTGGAGCAACGTGAAGTGCACGTCGGGCGACGACGAGAAGAGCGCGGAGTCGTCGAGCGGGACGAAGATCGCGTCGTGATCGGCTTGCATCAGCAGCACCGGCGCGGTCACCTGTCCGCGGAACGGCGCCGCGAAGTTGGACAGCGCGCTCTGGATCTCGGCGCGCGGTACCAGTGCGCGCGTGGCGTTGTCGAGATCGATCAGGAACTGCAGCGCGAACGGCGCGGCGTAAAAGAACTGGGTGCGGAAGGCGACACCGAAGTCGAAGTAGTCGCCCTGCGAGAACCACGCGTTGACGTCGACCTGGAAGATCGCCGGCTGCAACTGCGAGGTGTTCGAGCAGATGATCAGCCCGTCGACGTCGTGATAAGTGCCGGCCTCGACGAGCGCGATGTCGGCGCCGGCCGACGGCCCGAGCAGGATGATCGCCGACGGCACTTCGCCGAGGGCGCCGCCGCGCACCTTCTGGATGACCTCGTGCACGTAGCCGGCGCTGGTCGTGTAGTTGAGCGTGTCACCGTTGGGGTGGCTGCTCGCGCCGTAGCCGACGCGGTCGAGCGTCAGCACCGGCAGGCCCAGCAGCGCCAGCTCGGGCGCGGCCTGGAAGCCCGGGAAGAAATCGAAGACCGTGTGCGTGTCGGACGCGCCGTGAATCATGATCAGCAGCGGTCCGCCGTGGCGTGCGTGCGGCGGGTCGTAGCGGAAGCCGACGGTGGTGTTGCCGTCCTGGAGATTGAACTGCACCTGCGCGGGCGAGGCGCCCACGGCCGCCGGGAAACCGCACCACCCGGCGAGCAAGACTGCGAACGCGAAGATCCCTGCCCTGAGCTTGCCCATCACCTTCCTCCTCGAGTCTAGGGTTGACGATCCGATTTCGGATCCGACCACGTCAGCTCAATCAGTTCGGGAACAACGACGAGAGAGCTCCTTCGAGCTCGCGCCGGCGGAACGGCTTCTGCAAGACCGTGTCGCAGAAGGTGACGCGCGGATCGGCGCCTACCGCTTCGCTGTCCCATCCGGTCATCAGAATGATCTTCGACGAGATCCCCTCGCCGCGCATCGCGCGCACGACCTCGAGGCCGTTGCGCCGGGGCAGGCCGAGGTCCATCAGGATCACGTCGAAGTGCTCGTGCGCGACCTTGCTCAGCGCATCGTCGCCGTTGTCGGCGCCGACGACCTCGTGGCCGTCTTGCTGCAACGTCTCGCGCACCACCGCGACGAACTCCGGCTCGTCGTCGACGACCAGGATGCGCAACCGCTTGGCGCGTGGCGCCTCGATCTCGGTCGCACCAGCGGCGCGCTCGAGCGACGCGGTGAATGTCAGGCGGAAACAGGCGCCGCGGCCGCCGGGCGGCTCGACGATCTCGACGCGGCCGCCGAAGTGCTTCATCGAGCTGTGCACGGTCGCGAGGCCGAGCCCCGCGTGCCCTTCCTTGGTCGTGACGAACGGGCGAAAGATCTCCTCGCGCAGATCGGGCGGAATCCCCGGTCCCTGATCGCGCACCTCGAGTTGCACCTCAGCTCCCGTCGGGATGAGCGAGATGTCGATCGCGCGCTGTTCGGGCGACACGCTCTTGACTGCGTCGCGGGCGTTGAGCACCACGTTCATGGCCGCCTGCCGCACCATCGTCTGGTCGCCCTGGACGATGACCGGTTCGCTGGGGCCCGACAGTGACAGTCGGATGCCGTCTTCGCGACAGATGGGGCGGATCAGCACCACGATGTCATCCAGAAGTTGCCGCAAATCGACCGCGCCCGACTTCGGGTCGTTGCCGCTGCGCGCGATTCGTTGCAGCCGTCGCGACAGCTCGCCGATCGCCTGGTTGGCGCGTTCGGCGCGCGAGATGGTCTGCTGGTTCTGGGGGTCGACGTCGTTCACCGCGCTGAGCGCCATGACCACGATGCCCGACAGGTTGTTGAGGTCGTGCGCCACCGCCGACGCCAGCTCACCCACGGCGCGCATGCGCGACTCTTGCACCAGCAGATTCTGGGTGCGCACGAGGTCACTGTTCAGGTGCTCGAGACGCTGGAGAAAGCGGGCGCGCTCCATGGCGATGCCCAGGTGGCTCATGAACGCGCGCAGGAGACCGTCCTCGAACAGCTCGTCCGGCAACGGCTCGCAGCCGCGGTACGAGCTCAATCCCAGCGCGCCCACCGGTTGATTGCGACTGCCCAACAAAGGACCACAAGCAAAAGGATGCCCGCGCAGGTGCTCGAAGATGACGCGCGGCAACGCCATTTCGGCCGGCGGGATCCCTTCCGGGTGATCTTCGATAATCAACAACGATTCCGGCTTCTGAATGTTGATCATCCGGCTTTGGCGAAACCCGTGCCCGATCGGCTGGCGCATGTCCAGGATCGAGATGCGCGGCATCTCGTGTGTGGTGTCGCGCCCGTCGATGAGCTCGCGCACCGTGACCAGGTTGCCGGTCTGCTCGTCGAGAACGGCGATCCAGATCGCGCCGAAGCCCAGGGCTGCGATCTCGTCCGACACCAGGGTCGCGATGTCGTCCAGATCGGCCATCGATGCCAACCGAGACGTCATCTTCGCCAACAAACGGAAGGCTTCGCTCCCCTGCTCCCCAGCAATCACCATGGTGGCCTGCGGCATAATAGGCACGCAATCAATCGTTTGTATAGAATTGTCGGCGTCGTGCAATCGTGCCCGTATGGTTTATTACGTGATGACTTTCCGTTAATTTGACGCCGCATGAACGATATGACGCTTCGGGCGGCTCGATTCGATCACGGGGAATTTCGCGCGCGACCTCCGTTCTCCAGTGCCGCGTGACGCGACGAACCCTGAAACCGTCGCTTTGCAGGCGTGGGTTCGTGCTGGTTGCGCTGTGGCCGGGCGCGCGGTAGCGGACTGCGTCGCGCGCGCTCTGGAATTCGCACCATAGGGTCTGCTCTGGATGGTCTTCCTCGATGCGCGGGGAGATCTCTAGTAGTCTTGCGCGCGAAATGCGCGTTGCCCTCATCTATCCGCCGACCTGCGATCCGACGGCGCCCTATCTGGCCGTGCCGACGCTGACCGGATTTCTCCGCGCCCACGGCGTCGAGGTGATGCCGATCGACGCCAACGTGGAGGCGTTCGATCGCCTGCTGCGGCCCGAGCCCCTGGCAGAGTTGGCGGCGCGCGTCGAGCAGCGGCTGCGCGACCTGGACGGCCGCGCGTCGCTGGGGCACGCGGATCAGCTGGCCTACGCGGCGCTCTTTCGGGCGCTCGGCGACGCGCGCGCGGTCCCGGGCGGCATCGCCGAGGCGGTGGCGATCCTGCGCGACCCGGTGCGCTTCTTCGATGCGGAGCTCTACGCGCGCGCCGTCGACACCATCGACGCGGCGCTGCGGGTGATCTCGGCGGCGTACCACCCGCTGCGGCTCGACTTCACCGCCTATCGCACGCCGTTCGCGCTGCTGACGCCGGAGGAGATCGCCCACGACGCCGCGCCCGAGCGCGATCCGTTCGACGGCTACATCCGCGACGACCTGGTGCCGCGGCTGCGCGCCGCGCCGTCCCGACGTGATCGGGTTGTCGGTCTGCTTTCCCGGGCAGCTGCAGCCGGCGTACGCGTTCGGTCTCAAGCTCAAGCAGGCGCTGCCGGAGGCGCACCTGACGATCGGCGGTCCGGCGATCACGCAGCTGCTGATTCGCCTGCGCGGGCCGGACCTGGCGCGCGCGCTCGGGCCGTTCGATTCGGCGGTCGTGTTCGAGGGCGAGCACACGCTGCTGGCGCTGGTGCGCGCGCTCGAGCAGGCGGCGCGCGGGGCGCTCGCGACCAGCTGGCGCGGGTCTTCGCGGGCGTCCCCAACGTCGTCCACCGCGATCGCCTGATGGGCGCCAAGTTCCTGCCCGGCCACTCGAGCGAGGACATGCGCGTGCTGCCGGCGCCCGACTTCGACGGGCTGGCGCTCGACAAGTACTTCGCGCCGCAGCTCGTGCTGCCCTACGACCCGACGCGCGGCTGCTACTGGGGCAAGTGCACGTTCTGCCACTACGGCCTGGCCGAGGTGGGCACCGCGACCTATCGCGAGCGCGCCGTCGACGCGGTGGTCGGGCACCTGCGCGCGCTGTCGCAGCGCTACGGCACGCGGCACTTCTATTTCTCGCAGGACTCGGTCGCGCCCAAGACGTTGCTCAAGCTCAGCAGCGCGCTCGCCGAGGCCGACCTGGGCCTGGCCTGGGCGACCGACCTCAAGCCCGAGAAGTACCTGACGCCCGAGCGCGCCGAGGTCCTGCGGCGCGGCGGCGCGGTCGCCTGCGCGCTGGGCGTCGAGTCGGCCAGCCCGCGCGTGCTCGACCTCATCGACAAGGGCGCGCCGGTCGAGGTCGTCGGCGACGTGATCGATCGCCTCGACGCCGCCGGCATCGCGGTCGAGGCGATGTGCTTCACCGGCTTTCCGACCGAGACCGCCGACGAGGCGCTGCAGACGGTGAGCTTCCTCGACGACCGGCGCGAGCGCGTGGCGGCGTTCATCGTCGGCGAGTTCGATCTCACGCACGGCGCGCTGGTGGCGCAGGATCCCGAGCGCTTCGGCATCGACCAGGTCTGGCAGGTCGAGGGCGACCAGCTCGGCACCGGGCTCTTCTACGAGGAGGCGGTCGCCGTCGAAGACCGGCGACGATCCGGAGCGCGTCGACGGCGCGCTCGACGAGCTGGCGTCGGGATGGCTCCTGCGCCGCTACCCGTGGGCGGGATCGCTCTCGACCGCGCACACGGTGTTTTATTACGAGCGCTACGGCAAGGGCGTGCTGCGCTCGCTGGCGCGGCGGGTCGCGGGCGGCGTGATTGGCGCGCGCGCGGCGACGGTGGCCGCGCGCTTCGATCTGGCGGCGGCGCGCGACGCCGAGGCGGCCGAGGCCGGCATCTGGCACGAGCTGGTGCGCGTGCGCCGCGCGGTCTCGCGCGAGGCGTACCTGGAACTGGCGGCGCAGCTGCCGTCGCTGCGCCCGCGCGCGCGTCGCTATCGCCTGCGCGCCGGTGCGTTGCCGACCGCGGTCGCGCCCGCGCGCGCCGAGCGACGCGCGGCCGGCGCTCGTCGAACCGCATGAACGACCTGCGATAGAGAAACGCCAGGCGCCAGGAACCGGACGTTTAATCTGGTCCGGACCCTGGCGTTCCTGGCGTCCTGGCGCTTATCTGTCCGACACTGCGCCTACGGCGACGCCACGACATTGAACCCGCGCACCAGCGCGTGCCCCTCGGTCGCGGTGGCCGGCGTCGGGTGGGGCACGCCGCTCACCGGCGTCCCTTGCGCCCAGGTGCCGTTCGCGAGATCGCTCGCGACCGGCGCGCCGAGGCCGAACAGGATCGTCGCCGGGCAGATCGGCGGGCGTTGCCGGCTGGCCGCTCACCGCGCCCGCGCGCACGTTGGGCCCGATGAGGATCAGCGGCACGTGGCGCGAGGTCCCCGCGCCGTAAGCGTCGGCCATCGGGTCGTCGATAGCGGTCGCGCCGCGGCTGGTGACCGCGATCAGCGCGCCGCTGGCCGCGCTGGCGATCGCCGAGACCGCGCTCGCCAGCGTGCCGAGATCGGCGACCGCGCCGGCCGCGTGGTGATCGCCGGAGCGCGGCGCGCCCAGCGCGACCACCGCCAGCAAGTGCGGATGCTGCGCGAGCAGGTCGCCGACCGCCGCCGCCGCGCCCGCCGCGTCGGTCGGCACGGTGACGTCGATCGTCGCGCTGCCCAGGTGCAGCGCGTGGAAGTCGGGCTGCCCGACCAGCGCGGTGGTCATGCCCAGCGTGTGGGCCGCGTCGAAGATCGAGTCGCCGCCGAACGCCGTCGGCTGCCGCCAGGCATCGTAGGCGGGGCGGTTGGCGATGAAGCCGGTGGCCACCGGCATCTGCAGCAGGCCCGCGCCGGGCGGCAGCGTCTGGGTCGGGATCGTCCTCGGCGGCCGCGAAGAACGGCGTCACCGACGGGTAGCCGCCGGCGAGCAGCTGGTACTCCGTGACCGGCCAGTCGCGGCTGCGGCACCAGATCGTCGCTGAACCGTGTGCCGGTCGCCGCCAGGTCGCGCAGCGGCTGCGCGGCCGCCGCGAGCGCGTCGTCGGAGAAGATCTCCTCGTCGTAGAGGCCAGCGACGTCGATGATCACCGCCGCGGTCGCGGGCGGCGCCGCCAGCGCCGGGCGGGCGCCAAAGCCCGAGGCGTCGAGCACCATCGCGCGCGCCGTGGTCATGTCGGCGGGCTGCGGCCAGACCTCGGTCGGATCGCCGGCGAGCACCGCGCGGATCGGGCCGCGCGCCGCCGTCGCCAGGCGCGGCGTCCCCAGCGCCGCCACCGCGGTTGCGCCGACGTCGGGGTGCTCGACCGGGTGCGGGACCAGCGCGCCCTGCTTGAACGCCGGGCCGGCCAGGATCAGCGGCACGTAGAGCTCGTCGTCGGAGAAGCCGCCGTGGCGGCCGTAGGGGAACTGCGCGTGCTCGACGAACGGGCCCGGGCTGCGCGTTGCTGGCGTCGACCTGGTTCAGCGTCCAGTCGTCGATGGGGAAGACGACGATGTCGGCGGTGTTGGGGCTCGAGCCGCGGAAGTCGTGGAAGGTCCGCGTCCCCATCGCGCCGTCGGCGGTCATGGTGCGCGTGATGTCCAGCCCCTGGATCTGCCCCGACTGGATCAGCGACAGCAGCGCGTGGGTCACGGTGGCCTGACTCGCGGCCCCCGCGTCGGTGCCGGCGCCGGCGACGCGCGCGTAGATCTGCGCGTCGCCGTCCTCGTTGAGGATGGCGTAGTCGGCGGGCGTGATCCCGAGCGCCGCGCCCTGCGCGGCCACCAGCGCGCCGAGCTGGCCGTCGGCGGCGATTGTCGCGCCCGTGGTGTCGGTGCTCTCGCCGTGGCTGCCGAGCGCGACCTGGTTGTGCGTGTCGACCTTGCCGTGGTCGAGCGTGAACAGGATGTTGGTGCTGTCGAGCAGCGACTTCTCCTGCAGCGCCGCCAGCACGTCGCCCAGCGCGGCGTCGTATTCCTCGACGACCTGGACGATCGCGTTGCCGTCGGCGCCGTACGACGACGTCGGGTCGTCGTCGATCGCGATGAAGTCCCAGATGAACATGTATGACGGCAGCGGCGCCTGCGCCGTCGTCGCGCGGATGAACGCCGCGGCGTTGCGCAGCGTGAATGTCAGGTACGACTCGCCGGCGGGCGGCGGCCCGTCGAGGTGATAGCCGGCGACCACCGCCTTCGGGTAGTGGAGGATGTCGGTCAAGAGACCCATCGCGAACGGCGCGGTGATCGTCGTGGCGCCGAAGGTGGCGCCGACGATCGACAGGTGCACCTCGTCGGCGCCGGCCTCGAACGGCGGCAGCTGCCCGAAGTACGCGGTGCGCCCGCCGGCGCGTTGCACGGCGTGGTAGACGCTGTCGCCGCGCGTGAGCAGCGGGTTGCGACCGTAGTCGGTGTAGTCGCCGATGGAGAGGCCCGGCAAGTTGATCGGCGGTCCGAAATTCTGCGTGCGCGAGAGCCAGGCGTTCGCGGGCACGTTGTCGCCGTCCGGGTACTGCCCGGTGATGAGCGCCATGTTGTTCTGGTTGCTGTGCGTCGGCACGACCACGCGCGAGAACGCGAACGTCCCGCGCGCGATCAGCCCCTTGAGGTTGGGGGCGTTCGCCATCCACAGGCCGGCGAGGCCGTGATCATCGATGTCGATCTCGATGGTGTGCGTGGCGAAGGGCGGGGGCGTGGTGGTGCTTTTGCTGCCGCCGCCGCAGGCCGAGGCGAGGAGCGACGAAAGCGCGAGGGCGAATAAGAATGGACGCACGCGCGGAGGTTACCACCCGCAAGGCCTGCCCTCAGCCCCGGCCCTCTCCCCCGGCGGACCGCGGGAGAGGGTGACTCGCTGAAGAAGGACGCCCTTACGGCACAGGCAGCTTGATGAACTTGCCCGCGCAGGGGTTCGGCGGCGCCGGCTTGTTCACCTTGTTGTCGACCGTCACGTGGTCGCCGCTCGCGGTGAAGGTGACCGGGCCCGGACCGAGCAGCACCTTGGCGAAAGCCGACTTCACCTCGGGCACCTCTGGCCCGTCGAGCACCACGTTGTTCAGGCTGACCATCGACACGTTCTCTGCGTCGAAGCCCATCAACGTCACCACCGGCTTGAACGTCTTGCCCGCCGTGTACATCGCGCGGACGTTGTTGAGCATGATGTTCTTGAACTCGGGAATCGAGGTCCCGTCTT
Source organism: uncultured Pseudomonadota bacterium (assembly GCA_963711305.1). Classification (GTDB taxonomy): domain Bacteria; phylum Myxococcota_A; class Polyangia; order Fen-1088; family Fen-1088; genus DASRQZ01. Next base: position 1,393,039 of record CAVQDT010000003.1, on the reverse strand, counting down.
CCTTGCTGTAGTGCGGGGTGATGATGATCGGGTTCGGCAGATCGCGCATGCAGACGTCGGTGTACATGATGGTTTGCACGAGGCCGCCGCGGCTGGGATCCGACTTGATGCGGATGCCGTTCAGGTCGGAGCGCGGCGGGTTGCCGGCGTCGATGCTGCCGTCGATCGACAGGTCGAAGACGTTGATGCGGCTGACGCCGCTGTTGGTCTCGCTGCCGATCGACATGCCGTGGCCGGTGCCGAAGTGGTTGTGCGCGATCAACAAGTTCGTGGTGCCGCCCTGGCTTCCGCCCTTGATCGCGATCTGGTCGTCACCGACGCTGATGATGCTGTAGCCGATGAAGCCGTTCGACGCGCCCGTCGGGTCGATACCGTCGGTGTTGCGCGCGTAGTGCGCGCTGAGCGGGCGGCCGACGCTGTTGGTCTTGCGCGACGGCGTGATGACCTTGACGCCCCACACGGTGAAGCCGTCCGCGCCCAGTCCGACGTGGAACTTCGGCGAGTTGAACAGACTGATCTTGTACATCGTGAAGTTGCGCGCCTTCTTCACGTCGATGAGGCGCGGGTTGCTGTGCTTGAGGTCGGGCCCCTTGGCGTGCTGCGCGACGTCCCACCAGGTCTCCTTGCTTCCGATCATCGGCTCGCCGCCGCGGCCGTCGATCACGCCTTCGCCGACGATGCCGACGTCGGAGACCTTGTCGACCAGGATCAGCGGCTTGCAGCCGTTGCTGTCGTTGAACTTGTCGGTGCCGCAGGTGGCCTCGCCACCGCCACTGTCGTAGTCGCGCGGGTTTCGTGACGCGAAGAGCGTGGTCTTGGCGTCGACCCACAGGGTCACGCCGCTGGCCATCTTGAGCGGTCCGCTCAAGAACGCGTTCTTGGCGCCGTCGGTGGTCAGCTTGACTGCCTGGCCCGACGGGCACGCCTTGATCGCCTCCTGGATGCGCGTGGTGTCGGGCAAGTTCTCGTCGGCGGCAGCCAGCGTGTCGTTGACCGCGGTCTTGTTCGCCAGCAGTGTCGCGCAGGGCGGCGGGTACTTGGGCTCGGGCGGGACGCCCATCGCTTTGGGCAGCGGCGCCTGGGCGGCCGCGCGTGACCAGGGCGCGGCGGCACCGGCGAGCACGAGCACGACGAAGAGCGAACGGAGCTTCGAATGAATCACATGCGACATGGCATTCACACCTTGGGTGGCATTCCGAGCGCCGCAAGATGGCTCGGCATCGTTGGATAGTCGGGACGGCCGATGTTGGGAACCAGATCGGCGATCTTGGTGGTCTGTCCGGTGAGGAAACAGTGGTTGGCGGCGATACCCGTCAGGATCGAGTACGCGCCGCTGCGCTCGTCCGCGGCGCGCAGCGTCGGGTCGGCGGGGCGATTGGGCGCGAAGAGGTCGGCCAGCATCACCTCGTCGCCGCCGCCGTGGCCGCCTTCGCTGGTGCGCGCGTTGACCTGATAGGCCGGCTTGCGCTGCGGGTAAACGCGGATGTACGTGCCGTCGCCCTTCAGCGTCGAGCCAGCGGGCGTCTTGACGTCCGCTGCCCAGCATCACCGCCTCTTCCATCTTGTGCTCGAGGCGGCCCTTGGTGCCGTTGAACACGATCACGTAACCTTCCCAGCCGGTGAACGCGTTCAGCGAGTACGACATCGACACGTCGTTGTCGTAGGTCACGGCCAGGTTCATCGTGTCCTCGATGTCGATGTCGGGCCGGAAGACGCAGCGATCGCGGAAGTAGCCGTCGTACTGCTCGTTGTCGAGGTACAGCGTCTTCAGCTCCTCGCTCTTCGAGATGTCGAGCTCGAATGAGCACTTGGTCTTCTCGGGGCAGGTGCGGCAGCGCTCGTGCGGGCCGGAGAGGCCCAGGCGCTTGGCCATGGCCGGCGTATAGAAGTCGCGCTTGCCGGTGGCGCGCACGCTGACCGGAACCGCCGACAGCCACCAGTTGACCAGATCGAAGTGGTGCGTCGCCTTGTGCACCATCAGGCCGCCCGAGAGTTTCTTCTGGCTGTGCCAGCGGCGGAAGTAGTCGGCGCCGTGGTGCGTGTCGAGCATCCAGTGAAAGTCGACCGACAGCACGTCGCCGATCACGCCGCTCATCAGCAGCTCTTTCACCTGCGTGCGCACCGGCGTGTAGCGATAGTTGAACGCCACGCGCAGCCGCCGCCCGGTCGAGCGGCGCGTATCGAGGATCTGCTTGCACTTCTCGGCGTCGATCGTCAGCGGCTTCTCGGTCAGCACGTCGCAGCCGAGCTGCATCGCGCGACAGATGTACTCGTGGTGGAATCCGTCGACGGTGGTGACGATGACGACCTCGGGCTTGGTCTCGGCGACCAGCTTGTCGAAGTCGTGCGCGAGGTAGAGTTTGGGCGGCTCGCGGCCGTTCTTGCGCGCGAACTCGGACGCCACGTGCAGGCGGCCCATGTTGACGTCCGCCGCCGCGACCAGCTCCAGATGGTCGCCGTAAGTCTTGTGAATGGCGTTCTGGTAGAGGTGCGAGCGGTGCCCCACGCCCACGATCGCGTACCGGCGCTGGCGCTGGTCATTGGCCGCGCTCGCGCCCCGCGAGGCAGTCATCCCCGCTGCGAGCAGGGCGGCCGATCCCTTGCCGAAGTTGCGGCGGGAGATCGTATCTCGTAGAGTTGCTCGACACTTGGCTTCGGTTAGTGTCCATCGCCACAGTCTGCGGCTCACGCGAGCTTCACGACCTTACGGCGATTTCTAGCAAACCCGAGGCCCGTGCCCCTGTTGGCCCCGTCCTCGTCCGAGGACGGGGGGCGCGCGGTTCTTGAGCCCGCGCTACTTTAGTACCAGGGATTAACGCAATCCCAGACGGTATTCGCCGTCTGGAGCGTCCCGGGCTTGTACACGCAGACGCAGTCCTGCGTGCCGTTGATGCACCAGTTCCACTCGGTCGGGCACGAGGTGTTGCTCGAGACGGTGCAGGTCGGCGCGGTCGTGGCCTTGGTCGGCGAGAGGCCGCTCAGCGCCGGATCCATCGACGGTCCCGCGCAGTGCTTGCACGAGTACTGCCCATTCACGCAGTCGCACTCTTTGAGCCCGTAATCGCCGGGCGCGCAGTACTTGAGGCACGCGGGCAAATCAGCCAAGCAGGCGGTGCCCGCGGCCGTCGAGCTCGAGGATTTGAAGTATGACGGACACTCCGCGTAGGTCGAGAAGGGCGGGACGCCAGCCACGTTGTAGTTCGTCATGACCTGGACGTCGTTCCACGCGTACTTGCAGGTGGTGCCATCGTTGCCGTCGGTCGCGAGCTTGTTGTCGCTGCTGTCGTAGGGCTGGCAGATGACCGGCGTCTGGATGACGCACAGCTTCGAGATCGTCGCGGTGTCGCGGCCAGAGGTCACGCCGACGACCTCGCTCACGCCGATCACGGTGGTGTTGGTCAGGGTCAGGTTGCCCTTGGTCGTTGTACACCCGCCGCCGACGCCGCACGCGCGGTAAAGCTTGCCCAGCTTCTCGCCGTAGAAGCTGTCGATGATGAACTTGCCGTGGCTGTTGTCCTGGAGCGCCTTGTCGTGCGCGCCGCGCAGACCGCCGCCCGAGATGGTGACGGTGCCCGACGAGCCCGAAGCCGCAGTGACCGCGTCGTCGCAGACCGCCTGCCACCACACGTTCTTGATCGTGCAGGTGCCGTCGCAGTGGATGCCGTCGGCGCCGTGGGTGCCGATGATGACGTTCTGGATCGTCGCGCCGTCGGCCAGCTCGAAAAGGCCGTTGGTCGTACCCTGCGCGCCCGTACCGGCGGCGGTGCAGTCTTTCGCGAAGTCACCGCTGCCGCTGCCGTTGTGCAGCGCCATCTTACCGTCATAGGTGCCGCTGACCTTCATCGTCGCCGTGATGGTGACCGGCGTGCCCGTGGGTGTTGGCCAGGTGGGGATCTTACAGGTGAAGGGGGGCGGGGGCGGCGGCGCTGCGCCGCCCGCGCCGGTGACCGTCGAACCGCCCGCGCCGGTGACCGTCGAGCCGCCCGCGCCGGTTCTCCCGCCGGTTCCGGTGACCGTCGAACCGCCCGCGCCGGTGACCGTCGAGCCGCCCGCGCCGGTGACCGTCGAGCCGCCGCTGCCGCCGCCGGTGGTGCTGCCGCCAGTGCCGCCGCCGGTGGTGCTGCCGCCGGCGCCGCCGCCAGTGGTGCTGCCGCCGCTGCCGCCACCGGTGGTGCTGCCGCCAGTGCCATCGTTACCGCCGCCGGGCGCGCCCGCCACGCAGGCGAGTCCCGACAGTGCGAAGGCGAACGAGAGGGAGACAACCAGTGAGCGGGGGGCGGGCGAGGGCGATGGTCTACGCATGCCTACACTGGTGTCCGCTTGAGCCAGCCGCGGCTCACCGCGGCTGAGATTTTTGTGCACTCCGCGTTGGGCGCAGGCGGCTCCGCCGGCGGAGCCGTCGTGGGAGGGCCGGAACCCTTTGAGGGTTCTGGGCAATGACGATGCGCGGTGCTCGGTTTTTGTATGACGTCACTCTGCTCCGTCGGCCATCAATCGATTCACGTCCCCCGTCGGTAACGTGTCTTCCAGGTAGCGGCAGGTCCCCTGGTCGTGGATCTCGCGCGCGGCGGCAAGCAGGCCGGTCATCGCGGCGCGATACAGCGACGTGGCCAAGCTCACACGCTTGACGCCGGCGGCGGTGAGCTCGGCGACCGAGAAGGATCGCCCCCGGATCGCGATCATGAAGCTCACCGGCCGCGACACCGACCGGCAGACCGCTCGCACGGCGTCGAGATCCGGCAGCCCGGGCGCGAACAAAACATCGGCGCCTGCACGCTCGAACGCCTGCAGGCGCGCGATCACCTCGTCGAGATCGGTCTGGCCGTAAAGGAACCCTTCGGCGCGCGCGGTCAGCGTGAACGGAAAAGGCAGGGCGCGTGCCGCCTCGGCCGCGGCGGCGACGCGCTCGACCGCGAGCGCGAAATCGAGGAGGGGATTTTCGCTGCTGCGGGTCGCGTCCTCGATCGAGCCGCCGACCGCGCCCGCGGCGGCGCAGAGGCGGATCGATTCCGCGACGGTCGCCGGGGCGGCGCCGAAGCCGTTCTCTAGATCGGCCGAGACCGGCAGGCTGGTAGCTGCCGTGACGGTTGCCACGTGCTGCATCGCCTCGTCGCGCGAGATCTGTCCGTCGCGCCGACCGAGCACCGCCGCTGCCGCGCCGCTCGACGTCGCGAGCGCCGAGAATCCGAGCCCGGCGAGCAGGCGCGCCGAACCGGCGTCCCATGGATTGGGAATCACGAAGGTGCCGGGCTCGGTGTGCAGCGCACGAAACCGCGCGGCCTTTTCGTTTTGTGTGACGGTCATGAGCTCCTCGCTTCGACGAATGAGGGGTAATGAGCGGGACGCGACAGGTTAGCCGAATTCGGCCAGAATGAGCCGCGCCAAGGCCATGAAGAACCCTCCACGAGTTTCAATTGGCGGTTTCACAATCGCCATCGTCGTCATGGCGGTTGGGATCGCAGCGTGCGCCGGCGCGCCCAAGCCAGCGGGCGGGGCGGTGGCGACGCCCGCCGCCGCTGCCGCCGCGCCGGCCAGCGCGCCGCCCGCGGTTGCGTCGGCCGCCGGCGGCCCTATCGGCTGGGCCGCCGTCGAGGCGATGGACGTGAAGGGCACCACCGGCGGCGGCGACTTGCCCGTCGAGGAAGTGACCGACGACGGGCAACTCTGGGACCTCGCGCGCAGCGACCAGCCCCACGTCATTCGCATCATGCGCTCGATGACCGGCGCGCTCGACATCGCCTCCAACAAGACCATCGAGGCCGCGCCCGGTGTGGTCTTCACCGGCCACGTCGAGCTGAACGGCTCGGCCAACGTCATCCTGCGCCACGTCAAGATCGTCGGCTACAACTGCACCGATCGCTCGCCGTGCAAGAAGGGCGAGGACGCGATGACGATCTCCGACGGCGCGCACCACATCTGGCTCGATCACTGCGACATCTCCGACGGCTCCGACGGCAACCTCGACATCACCGACGGCGCCGACTACATCACGATCTCCTGGACCAAGTTCTCGTACTCGGCACCGCGGCCGTCGGGACACCGGTTCTGCAACCTCATCGGCAACGACGACGTGATGGCGACCGACGCCGGTCACCTGCGCATCACGTTTCACCACGATTGGTGGGCCGAGAACGTCTCGCAGCGCATGCCGCGCGTGCGCTTCGGACAGGTGCACGTGTTCAACAGCCTGTACTCGTCGCGCGGCAACGACTACTGCGTCGGGCTCGGCACCGACGCGAGCATCCTGCTCGAGAACAACGCCTTCATCGGCGTGAAGAACCCCACCGAGTCGAACAAGTACGCGAGCCCGGCCAGCGTCCTGGTCGCGCGCGGCAACATCTTCGAAGAGACCGTCGGCACCGCCGTCGACCGCGGTACCGCGGTTTTCACGCCGCCGTATCCGTACAAGCTCGACCCCGCAGCCGCGGTGCAGGCCGAAGTGATGAGCGGCGCCGGGGCGCGCTGAGCGCCGACTAGCGCGCGAGCGCCTTGGTGAGCTGCGCGCGCGCGGTGTCGAGCTTGAGCTGCGCCTGCAGCTTTTGAAACGCGGCGGTGGTGGCGGCGAGCTGCGCGTCGCTGAGCTCGATGATGCTGCCGACGCCGGTGCGATAGCGGAGCTCGGCCAGATCCAGCCGCGCGCGCGCGTTGGTGAGTGAACGATCCGCCGCGCCCAGCGACGCCTTGGTGGCCGCGACGGCGAGGCGCGCCTGCTCGACGTCGACGCGCAATTGCAAGCGCAGGCTGTCGATCTGGGCCTGCAGCGCCGCGATCTGCGCGTCGCCCTCGCGCAGGGTCGCGCGGGTCTCGCCGCCGTCGAAGAGCGTCCACTGCAAGCCGAGCCCGGCGCTCACCAGCCACGTCAGGCGATCGAGCTCGAGCCCGGAGTAGATTCCGTTCGCCTGAGCCTGCAAGGTTGGCCAATAGCGCCCGTAGACCGACTTGTTGGTCATCATCTGCGCGCGTACTTGCGCTTGCAGCGACGCGATCTCCGGGCGGGCCTTGAGCGCCTCTTCCACGAGAATATCCAGCGACGCCGACTCACCGGGGACAGGCGCGCTCACCGTCGGCTCGACGTCGTAGGTGATGTCGGCCTCGACACCCATCGCCTGGTTCAGGACCACGCGGGCCGAGGCGTAGTCGTTCTGTGCGTTGATGAGCGTCACCTCGGCGTTGGCCTGGTCGACCCGGGCCTGCAGCAGATCGATCGTCGGATTTCGTCCGAGATCGACGAACGACTGGATCTGCTCGAGGTGCTTGTTCTGGTTCGCGAGCGTCTCGCGGGCGACGTCGACGTTCGAGCGCGCCGTGCTCGCCGTGTAGAAAGCGGCGCGCAGATTCAGATCGATCGAGAGCGCCGAGGCCTTCTCGGTGTCGAGCGTGGCATCCGCGCTTGCTTGAGCGGCGTCGCGTTTGCGAATCGTCTGCCCGAAGTCCCAGAGGAGCTGGCTCGCGCTCGCCGAAGCTCGATAGACGTTCGTCGTCCTGGTGGTGGTCACGAGCCCGCCTTGCGAGGTGCCAGTGGCGGGAACCGCCGTGACCTGGGTACCGGCCTGGCGAGCATAGGATGCGCCGGCGTTCACCTGCGGCAGCAAGTTGGAGTACTGCTCGTCGACGCGCGCATCGGCCGCGACCGTGTTGAAATGCGCCGCGCGCAGGTCGGGCTGGTGCCTGCGCGCCAGCGCGAGCGCGGCGTCGAGCGACAGCACCGCCGGCAAGCGCTCCGCGGTCGCGGCAGCCGCTGGCCGCCCCGCCGCGGCGACGGCGAGCAGTCCCAGCGCCAGCGCCTGGACGCGCGCGTTCACTCGAACCTCAACGCTTCGATCGGATCGAGGCGCGACGCCTTGCGCGCCGGGTACAGGCCGAAGCCCACGCCGACCAGCCCGCTGAATACGACGGCGATGATGATGACCTGGGGCCGCACGAGCAGAGGCCAGGCGAACTTGGACGCCAGCTCCTCGGCGGTGGCGATGCCGGTCGCGATGCCGATGATGCCGCCGGCGACCGACAGGGTCAGCGACTCGATGAGGAACTGATAGAGGATGTCGGACCGGCGCGCGCCGACCGCCATGCGCAAGCCGATCTCGCGCGTGCGCTCGGTGACGCTGACCAGCATGATGTTCATGATGCCGACGCCGCCGACCAGCAGCGAGACCGCGGCGATGCTCGCGAGCAGGGTCGTCAGCGTGCGCGTGCCTTCCTGCTGCGCGTTGGCGAGCTCGCTGAGGTTGCGGATCGAGAAGTCGTCGTCGGAGCCCTTGCGCAAGTGGTGGCGCTCGCGCAGCAGCGACGTGATCTGCCGCTCGGCGCGCGCGGTCGTGTCGTTGCTGGTGGCGTTGGCGAGGATCACCCCCGACAGGTACTGCTTCAATCCGCCCTGGACCTTGGCCTGGAAGGTCGACGACGGGATGAACACGCCGTCATCGTAGTCCTGGCCGCTCGCGGACTGGCCCTTGCGTTCCAGCACCCCGATGACCTGGAACGGCACGTTCTTGATGCGCACGCTCTGTCCGACGACGGCGTTCGGGTCGACGTTGGGCCCGTAGAGCTTGTCGACCACGGTCTGGCCCAGCACCACCGTCTTGGTCGCGCCGTCGACGTCGGCGGTGGAGATCAGCGCGCCCGCCGCCGCCGTCCAGGTGCGGATCAGGAAGTATTCGGGTGTCGTACCGGTGACGCTGGTCGTCCAGTTCTGCTCTTCATTGATGATCTGCGCGTTCGTGCGCAGCTGCGGCGCCGTGTACTTGACCGACGTCACCTCGCGCTGGATCGCCGCCATGTCGTCCCACGACAGCGTCGGCTGCGAGCCGAAGCCGCCGTGCGCGCCGCCGGACGTGGTCGTGCCCGACATGATGATCAGCAGATTGGACCCCATGGCCGAGAACGACTGTTCGACCATCGCCTTGGCGCCGTCGCCGATCGCCACCGTCGCGATCACCGCGCCGACGCCGATGATGATGCCGAGCGCGGTCAGGAACGAGCGCAGCTTGTTGCGCATGAGCGCGCGCCCGGCGATCCGCACTGTCTGCAACGATGTCATCCGGTCTCCTCGCGCGGGGCGCCCGCGTGCTGCGCCTGTTCGGCCTGCTCGTGTTCCTGCTCCTGCTCGCGCTGCGCAACGGCGGCTGCCAGCGCGTCGCGCGCGTTGCGCGCCTCCTGGCGGCGATCGCTCTTCACGCGTCCATCCTTCATGTTGACGACGCGGCCAGCGAACGCGGCCACGTCGGGCTCGTGGGTCACGAGCAGGATCGTGATGCCGCCGCGCCACAGCTCCTGGAACAGCGTCATCACTTCGACGCTGGTCTCCGAGTCCAGGTTGCCCGTCGGTTCGTCGGCCAGGATCACCTTCGGCCGCGTCACCAGCGCGCGCGCGATTGCCACGCGCTGCTGCTGGCCGCCCGACATCTGGTTGGGGTGGTGATCCATGCGGTTGGCGAGCCCCACCTGGGTCAGCGCCTCGGCGGCGCGGTGGTGGCGCTCGCGCGCCGGCACGTCGCCGTAGAGCAGCGGCAGCTCGACGTTCTCGAGCGCCGAGGTGCGCGAGAGCAGGTTGAAGCTCTGAAAAACGAAGCCGAGCGTACGGTTGCGAATGCGCGCCAGGCCGTCGGAGTCGAGCCGCGAGATCGGCTCCCCGTCGAGGCGGTACTCGCCGGCCGTCGGGTAGTCGAGCCCGCCCAGGATGTTCATCAGCGTCGATTTGCCCGAGCCAGACGCGCCCATGACCGCGACGAACTCGCCGCGGTCGATCTTGAGATCGACGCCGCGCAGAGCGTGTACGGTGACGTCGCCGGTCTGGTAGACCTTGGTCACCTTCTCGATGTCGATGACCGTGTTGCCAGTGGACACGGATCCCGAGAGCGAAGACCCCGTCGTCGCCATGGGATCAAAACATCCGGCGCATGGCGTTGCCGCCCGGTGGTTGCTTCTTGTCGTCGCCCACGCCCTCGACGTCGGTGACGATCTGGTCGCCCTCGTGGATGTTGCGGGCGTCGATCTCGGTGAAGATGCCGTCGGTGATGCCGATGCGCACGCCGACCGGCGAGATCGCGCCGTCGCGCAGCGTCCACAACGTGCGCTGATCCGACGCCGGCCCGCCGCGGCGGACGCGCCCGCCCGGCCGGATGCCGCCCGCGAGATCGGCCGCGCGATCGCCGCCGCCACTGCCGCGGTGAGCTCGACCTTCGCCGTCCGGGCGCGCGCCGCCGTCGGGGCCATTGCCACCGCCACCGCGGCGGTCGGCGCCGCCCGCCAGCTCGGGCGGCGGCTGGAAGCGCAGGGCGGCGTTGGCGACGCGCAGCGCGCTGTCGCGCTGGTCGTAGACGAAGGTGACGTTGGCGGTCATGCCCGGCCGCAGCTCGAGGTTCGGGTTCGAGACGTCGATGACCGCGTCGTAGGTGACCACGTTCTGCACGGTCTGCGGCGCGTTGCGCAGCTGGCGGATCGTTCCGTGGAACACCTTGGTCGGATACGCATCGACGGAGAACTGCGCCGCCATCCCGGCCTTGAGCTTGCCGATGTCGGCCTCGCTCACGCTGGTGTCGACCTGCATCTTGGTCAGGTCCTCGGCGATCAGGAACAGCGTGGGCGCCGACAGCGACGCCGCCACGGTCTGCCCAACGTCGACGCTGCGGGAGATGACGGTGCCGGTCGTCGGCGAGATGATCGTGGTGTAGGCCAGGTTGACCTGCGCCTGGTGCAGCGAGGCCTTGGCCTGCTCGAGGTTGCCCTGCGCCGCCACCAGATCGCCCTCGGCGGCGCGCGAGTTGGCGCGCGCGGTGTCGAGATCCTGCTGCGCGATCGCCTTGCGCTCGAAGAGCGCGGTGGCGCGGTCGTACTGCAGCTTGGCGTCGTCGGCCTTGGCCTGTAGCTTGATGACGTTGCCCTGGCCGGCCGAGTAATTGGCCTTGGCCTGCTCGAGCGACGCCTGGAAGAGCAGAGGATCGATCTTGGCGATCACCTGTCCCTTCTTCACGGTCGAGTTGAAGTCGACGAAGATCTTGTCGATGCGGCCCGACACCTGCGTACCGACCTGGACCGTCACCAGTGCCGACAGGGTTCCGGTCGCGGTGACCTTGGCGGTGATCGGACCGCGGTCGACGACGGTCGTCTCGTACTTGGGAGCCTGGCGGCCGGCCATCCGCTTCCGCAGGTAGTACCCGCCGCCGCCCAGCACGATCAATCCGGCGACGATCCAGATCCAGCCGCGGCTTTTCTGCTTGGTCATCGGGGGGCTAGTCACCAACGTACTGGTACTGCATGTACCGGTGATTGCCCAAATATAAAGTTTTGTGAAGCCCCCGGCTCAACCGGCACGAGGGCATTCATCGACGGCGCCACCGACGGTGGCGCTCGGGGCTCGGAGCCCTCTGCGCGGAGCCTATTGCGCGAAGGGATCGACCCAGCCGGATCCGTGGTGCGCGGCTGGGCGAGCGGCCGGCGCCGCTGCTGGCGCGTCGTCGCTCGTCGAGTCGGCGGCCGCCGGTTTCCAGTCTCCCTCATCGCCCTCCGTCGCGCTGGCCGCCGACGGCGAGGCGCTGCGCGGAACCGAGCGCATCTTCCCACGCGCGCGCGTCTGGCTGCGCGCCTGGATGGCGGCGCCGCTGCGCGTGCGGACGGTCGCGGGCGAAGCGGGCGCCGCCAGGATCTGCCCGTCGGCGTGGGCGGGCTCGTTCGCGACCGGTGCCTGGGCCGCCGGCGCTGGTGCCGCCGGTTCTGGCGCGGCGGGAGCCGCGAGGGCGACCGGCGCCGACGACGCGGGAGACCCGACCGGTGTGGCGGCGGACGCCACCGTTGCCACGGCATTGCCCGTCGGGCTCACGGTGGCTGCGTTGGCGGTCGGGCCAATGTGGACGAGCGCAGGCGCCATCACCATGTGCGCCGCGGCCGACGCCAGCAGGCCGGCGCAGAAAGCGACCGAGCCCCAGCCAAAGAGGCGCGCGCGCGAAAACGCCAGGGCCTTCGCGGGGACGACGACCTCGGTAGCGGGCTCGATGTTGGTCGGCATCGCGTGCGGAAAGGACGCCACGTCGGCGATCAGCGTGCGCGGCAGCGGCGGCGCATCCCGCCGGACGACCTCGACGCCGGTGTTCTCCGCGAGCGCGGCAAACTCGGTCAGATCCAGCACGGGTGTGTGCTGGTTCCCTCGGTCCTGGACCTGGCTCTCATCGACGAGGGTCCTGAGCCGGAGATACGGCGGCTCGATGTCGTCGCCGGACAGGTGCGACGCATTGCTGTGCTGGACGTCGAGACCGACGTCTTGCATCGCGGTCTGAGCGACGTGCGGCGGCGCGATGATCTCGGCGGCGGTGACGGTGGCCGGCTCCATGCGAAACGAAGCCCGCCCAATATAGATGACGTTATTTTCGCGAGACTCTTCAGACCCGCCCCGCCGTTGCACCGCCCAATCGTTATTCGACAAAACGCTCTCCTTTGGATGTACCTAATCTGTGTTCAACTGTGAGTGACGGGGCACTTTAGCGCGGTCCCGGTAAACGGCATGTATCGTTTCGACGAAAACGACGTTAAATCTTCCGGGAAATGTCCGTGGATACACGGTTTTTTTTAGGTCAGCCGGATCCCGAAGGCAAGCCTGGCAGCTCTGAGCTGGTGGCGCGAGATCTCGCGGCTTTCTGGCATCCCTGTAGCCAGATGCGGGACTACCAAGATTTCGCACCCATAGAGGTCGTCGCGGCCTCGGGGTGCCGCCTGACCCTTGCCGACGGGCGCACAGTGCTCGACGCGATCTCGAGCTGGTGGTGCAAGACACTCGGCCACGGCCATCCGCGCGTGCGCGCGGCAATCGTCGACCAGCTCGATCGCTTCGAGCATGTGATCGTCGCCAACACCACCAACGCGGGGCTGGTGCGGCTGTGCGAGCGGCTGCTCGCCGCCGCCAACGGCGAGCCTGCTTCCGCCTACGCCGCCGGCGCGCCGCCCGGCCGTCGCAAAGGTCATTTCGGTAAGGTGTTCCTGGCCGACAACGGCTCGACCGCGGTCGAGATCGCGCTCAAGATGGCGATCCAGGCGCAGGGGCAGCGGGGGCAGCCGGCGCGCACGAAGTTCGCGTCGCTCAGCAATGGCTATCACGGCGAGACGCTGGCGACGTTGTCGGTCGGCGACTGCGGTCTCTACGCCGCGCCATACGAAGCATTGCTGTTCCCGGTCGCGAAGCTCCAAGGCCTTCCCTACCGGAGCGGTCCCGACGATCCGCGCTGGCTCGACGCCTCGCCGGAGTGGCCGGCGATCGAAGCGGCGCTGGCGCCGCGCGCGCGTGAGCTGGCGGCGATCGTCTACGAGCCGGTGTTGCAGGCGGCGGGGCAGATGCAGCTCTACAGCCCCGACTTGTTGCGCCGTCTGCGCGAGTGGTCGCGCGCGAACGGCGTCTACCTGATCGCCGACGAGATCGCGGCCGGGATGGGGCGCTGCGGGCCGATGCTCGCCAGCCACCTCGCGGCGCCGGCCACCGCGTCGGCGGCCGACATCGCGCCGGTGCTGCCGGACTTCGCAACGCTTTCAAAGGGGCTCACCGGAGGGTTCCTGCCGCTATCCGCGGTGCTGACCACCGACGAGATCGCGGCGCTGTTCGACGCCGACTACGCTGCGGGGCGCGCGTTCCTGCATTCGAATACGTACACCGGGAACGCGCTCGGCGTCGCCGCCGCCAACGCGGCGCTCGACGTCTACGCCGGCGACGGCATCCTCGAGCGGGTCGCGGTGAACGGTCCGGAGCTGCGGCGCGCGCTGGCGGCGCTGGCCGAGCGCAGGGCCTATCTCCGCGACGTGCGCGGCTGCGGCATGATGGCGGCGGTCGACATTCGCGATTGGAGCGGCGCGCCCCTGGATCCGAAGCGCCGCACCGGCTACCAGGTCTATCGGGAGGCCGTGCGCCGGGGTGCGCTGCTGCGCCCGATCGGCGACACGCTCTATCTCTTCCCGCCGCTCAACACCTCGCTCGTCGGACATCGCAGAGATGGCGGCGATCATGGGCGAGAGCCTCGATGCAGTGGTGGGCGCAGCACCCTAGCTGGCGGGTGTGGCGCGGTCTCTCCGTCGTGATCTGCGCCGGACGGCGAACGCCAGGATCCAACCAAACGTCAGGCCGACGACCGCCGCCGGCGCATCGGATCCCGGTGCGGCGCTGCAAGAGCAGCCCCCGCTCGCGCCCTCGGAAGAACCTGAGGTGCCGGAACCATCGGTCGGCGTGCCGCCGGCGTCGGCCACCGATCGGCCACCGGTACCGGGTGAACCGCCGCTACCGCCACCGACTCCGCCCGCTCCCGTCGCGCCGCCTGCGCCCGTTCCGCCGCTGCCACCTGGCCCGGTCGTGCGATCGGCGACCGCGTCGCGTCCCGTGTCAGGGGCGCCCCGGTCGGCCGAGCCTCCGTCCGTGACGTTGCCGTTGCCGCCCGTACCACCGCCGCTCCGCGCATCGACCGCTGCATCCGGGGACCTGCCGCCATCCGCGATCCCGCCGTCGGTCCCGCCGATCACCTTGCCGTAGACCAGGGTGTAGTTGTTGCCCGACGCCATGCCGGCATAGCCGCAAGTCTTGGGAACCTCGGCGTTGACGCCCTGGAAGTTGATCAAGTTGTACCTGGGCGTCTGCACGGCGGAGTTGGGACCGACGAGGGTGTTGTTCATGAAGGTGGTCGTGCCGCCGGCCGGGAACATGTCGCACGACGACACATCGTACGTTTCCAGCGAGGCCGGACTGACGCCGTTCGGAACGCCGTTGGGCGCGGTCGTGTTCAACGTCGTCGACTTGCCCGACGTCACGTCGGTGGTGGTGACCGTCCAGCCCTGGCACACACCGGTGGTATCGCAGCCGGTGCCAGTGACGGTGCCCCGGATCAGGTCACCCGGCGCGACGACGACGATGGTGCTCTGCATGTCGTTGCCCGAGAGGCAACAGTGCTCGCTCTCCATCGCCCACTTCCCCGTCGACTCGCCGTTGAAGTCCAGCACCGGCTGCAGGATGTCTCCGCCGCCCGCTGTCGTGAGGATGTCGTTGAAGAAGGCGATGTCTTGAGTCGCCACGTTGGTCGGCGCGGGCGGCACGATCCAATCGGTAGTCAGCGTCGAGTTCGGCATGATGGCGCCGGTTGACTGGTAGTAGACGATGTATCCGTCGTAGATTGACGCGGCCGGGATGGGGGCCTCCTGCTTTTGCGGCGCTCCGCCCTGGACGTCGATGGGCACCGCGACTCTGCGACCCCGCCGGTCATACCGTTCGCGCGTGCAGGGCGCGAGCTCGGTGTGCGCGGTCCCGTCTTTTCCACGGATCACCAGATCGGGCCCGACCACCTCGTCGGAGGCGACGGTAACGACGCAGGACGGGTGAAACCAACCATGATGGGTGCGGACAAAGTCGGTGGGGACTTCGGCGGGCCTCGATCCCGAAGTGAGGTGGTGACCATGCCGGTCGATGACCGGGTCGTCTGTCGCGGCGCGTGCCACGCCGCCGATCGAAAGAACACAGATCATCGTGACGGCGCCGGATCGGCAGCCGAGGTCCGAGTACGAGCTACGCTTCATCGAGTTGCCAGCCTCCACCCGTAAGTGACAGGTCGGGCGCAGTTCGGTTCATCGTCGTGATGGGAACCCTCGGAGGGTTCCCAAACCCTCCCGCGATGGGCTCCGGCGGGGGACCCGCCTACGCCCCACGCGATGTCGGCGAACGGCGAGTTTCCCGGCGGTAGGTTGGCCAACTGCGCAACCGAAGTGGGCACGGCGCCGAATAGTCGAGGTGCTGCTCGCTCTCTGGTGCGCTTCGTTCGCGATCGGAATCGCCGGCGCCGTGCTTGCCGGCGCGTCGCCGGCCGCAGGCGTTGCGATCGGCATCGCGTCTTCGCTGTCCGGTCTCTGGTGGCTCGCGCGCCGCGGCCGGCGGGTCGTCGGCGGCGGGTTGATCTGGCTCGGCGTCGGCGCCGCCTATGCGGCGATCGCGGCCGCGCCCGAGCGATTGCCGCCGCCGCTCGCGTCCGTGATCGACGCGCAGGAGCCGGTTGCCATCGAAGCGCGCGTCGTGCGCGGGCCCGAGGCGGCGGCTCGCGGCTCGCGGCTCGTCGTCGACGTCGAGCGCATCGGGGCTTCCGCAGCCACGGGCCGCGTCTCGCTGTCCGTGGTCGCCGGCTGGCCCGACGTCGCGCCCGGCGAGCGCGTCCGCTTCTCGTCGCGCCTGCGCGCGGTGCGCGGCCTCTCCAACCCCGGCCTGCCCGATCCCACTTTCGCGCTGCGCAGCGCCGGCGTCGACTTGCTGGCCGGCGTCAGCGATCCCTCGGCGCTCCGGCGCTTGCCCGCGCGGCGACGCTTCGATCCTCTCGCGCGCGCGGGCGGCTGCCTTTCGCGCGCGGCGCGCGATGGGGGCGGCGATCGATCGCGTGCTCTCGGGCGGCGCGGCTGCGTTCCTGCAAACCGCGGTGCTCGGCGAGCGGCGCGGCGTCGACGACGAGGTCGAGGCGGGCTTTCGCGCGGCCGGCGCGACGCACGTCCTGTCGGTGTCGGGCCTGCACCTCGCGGCGGTCGCGGTGATCTTCGTCGTCGGGCTGCGCTGGCTGCTGGGACGGATCCCGCGCCTTGCGCTCCACGTCGATCCGCGCGCGGTGGCCGCCGCCGCCGCGTTGCCCGCGGTGGCGTTCTTCGTGTTGCTCACCGGCGAGGCGGTGGCCACTCAGCGCGCGGCGCTCATGCTCGCCGTCGCGCTCGCCGCGGCGCTGGTGAACCGCGCGCCGTCGCCGGCAGCCACGGTCGGCGCGGCCGGGCTGGTCCTGCTGCTCGGCTCGCCGCTGCGGCTGTTCGACGTGTCCCTGCAGCTCTCTCTGGCGTCGGTCGCCGGCATCGCGCTGCTGGCCCGGGCGATCGGGCCGCGCGGGCGCCGGCGCGACGTTCGCGGCGGCGTCGCGGTGACCTGGTTGTGGCGCTTCGGAGCCGCGACGCTCTCGGCGACCGCCGTGACCGCGCCGCTCGGTGCACACCACTTCGGCGAGGTCGCGCCGGCGTCGCCGATCGGAAATCTGGTGCTGGTGCCGCTCGTCGAGCTGGTGGTGGTGCCATTCGGCCTTGCCGGAGCCGCGCTGGCCATGGTGGCGCCGGCGATCGGTCACTGGCCGCTCGCGCTCGCGGGGCTCGCGGCGAATCTCGCGCTGGCGGTGGCGGGCTTTTTTCGTGCGCACGCGCCGATCTGGCTCTGCCGCGCACCGAACACGTTCGAGACGCTGGCGCTGGTGGCGGCGTCGGTGCTGGCGCTGGCCGGCGCGGCGGATCGCGGTGTGAGGAGGCGGCGCTTGTCGTGCGGCGCGGCGCTCGCGCTTGCAGCGGCGGCGCTCAGCCTGGGCGCGCGCGAGCTCGCGCGCCGCACGAACCCTGATCTGCGCATCACCTTCGTCGACGTCGGCCAGGGCGACGCGGCGCTGGTCGAGGCTCCCGGCGGACACACGCTGCTCATCGACGGCGGCGGCAGCTTCGACGGGTCGTTCGATACCGGCGAGCGGGTCATCGAGCCGCTGCTGCGCGCGCGCGGCGTCGGCCGGCTCGACCTGGTGGCGCTCTCGCATCCGCACCCCGATCACCTGAACGGTCTGCAGCGCGTGCTCGAGCGCTTTTCCGTCGATCGTCTCTGGACCAGCGGCGACGACGGGCACAACCCCGACTATGCGCGCCTGCTGGCGACGGCGCGCCGCCGCGGCGTCGCGCTGCCGGTTCCGGCGCCGCTGGCGATCGGTGCGCTCGCGGTGACGCCGCTCGGCCCCTGGCTCGACGATCGCATCGGCGCGCCCGCCGGCCTGAGCGTCAACGACGCCTCGCTGGTGCTGCGCCTCGCGTTCGCGGGCCGCGGCGCGATCTTCCCCGGCGATCTCGAGGCCGACGGCGAAGGCGAGCTGGTCGGGCGGCGCTCGCTGGGCGCCGCGCATCGCCGCCGACGTGCTCAAGGTTCCCCACCACGGCAGCAAAACGTCGTCGTCGCCCGAGCTGATCGAGACGATTGCTCCATCGATCGCGGTGATCTCGCTCGGCTGGCAGAACCGATTTCACTTCCCCGACGCGGGCGTGGTCGCGCGCTACGCCGCGCGCGGGACGCGCGTGTTGCGTACGGACCGCAACGGCGCGATCACCGTGACGGTCACGCCGGCCGGGGTGCTGAGCGTCGCCTGCAACCGCGGATGTCCCGCGGGGCCGGTGCAGTGGCCAGCGCGCGCCGTTCCACGCTAGATTCCCGGCGGACGTCGCGATGGCCACCAAGCAGCCCCCGGGCGACAGCACCGCCACCATCGCGCGCCGCCTGGTGAGCGATCTGTTCGGCGCGCGGGGCGGCGGCGAGGTCGCGCGCTTGATTCCCACGGCCGGCTGGCCGCCGGATCGGCCGCCGCCCGAGCCGCTGCGGCTGGCGGTTCCCGACCGCGCCTACGTGATCGGCCGCGGCGAGACCTGCGATCTGGTGCTGCCGACCGACGACGTGTCGCGCGAGCACGCGGTGATCGCGCGGCGCTGGGACGGCGTGCAGATCCGCGACCTCGGCTCGAAGAACGGCGTGCGCGTCGCCGGCGAGCCGATCGCCGGCGAGCACCGCCTGCGCGACGGCGAGCGCGTCGAGATCGCGTCGTTCGAGCTGCGCCTCGACGATCCCGAGGACCGGTACGCGCGCGAGCTGGAAGCGCCGCCGGCAGCGGTCGAGACGCCGCCCGCGTCGGCAGATGCGCCGCGGGCGGAAGTCGCGGCAGCTCCGCAGCGCACGACGCGCGTGGCGATCGTGGTGGCGAGCGTCGTGCTGGTCGCGGTCGGTCGCGGCGATTCTAGTCATCGCGCTCGGGTAGCCCAAGCCGCCGGACCCCTCTCCCTAACCCTCCCCCGCAGACGGGGGAGGGGTACGGGAAGGGCAGACCCGGCACGGTCCGGGCGTCGCGGACTCACTACGGTCCGGCTAACCCGTCTCGCCCCGCAGACGGGGGGAGGGGAATCCGGACTCCGGTCTCGCCGAGACGGGGAGCGGATCGGCTCGGAGGAAGCAGGCCGGTCACACGGTCCGGTCCCGTCGCCCGCAGACGGGGGAGGGGATCGGTTGGGGAAGGGAGCAGCTGCTGGCCCACGATCCGGTCCCTGCCGTCTGCGGGAGAGGGTTAGGGGAGCCGGGTCGACTAGCGCCGCTGGCGGCCCTTCTTGCGCGCCTTGCGCGCGTCCTTGCGCTTGCGCTTTTCCTTCGCGCGGTCGACGTTGCGCTTGGGGGCCTGGAAGTGGCCGCGCTCGGGCGACGGCGTGTTCATCATGCCGGCCAGCTGGTTCACGTCGATGCCGGCGAACTTCTTCATCTGCGCCAGCTGCTTGAAGCCGGGGATCTTCCCGAGCAAGCCGGTCGACGCCCCGATCTGCATCATCAGCTGGCGCATCATCGCGAAGCGGTTGAGCAGGTCGGCGACCTCGTTCTCCTTGTGCCCAGAGCCGCGCGCCACGCGCCGAAGCCGCTGCTGGTCGTAGAACGCGCTGCGCTTCTTCTTGCGCTTGCCGCCGTCGATCACCTCTTCCCAGCTGGTCACCACGAAACGCTCAGGGTGCCGGCGCTCGTCCTCGGTCATCGACGAGATCATCGAACCGATGCGCACCAGCTCGCGGTCGTCGACCTTGGCGCCCTCGGGCATCGCCTCGGCGACGCCCGGGATCTTCTCGACCATCTCCGACAGCGAGCCCATCTTCTTGAGCACGCCGATCTGCTCGAGGAAGTCGTTCATGTCGAACTTCCCCTTGAGCATGCGGACCGCGTCCTGCTCCGCCTTCTCCTCGTCGACGACCTCCTCGAACTGCTGGATCAGGCCGACGACGTCGCCGCGACCCAGGATGCGGCTCGCCATGCCGTCGGGGCGGAACTCCTCGAGGCGCTCCGACGACTCGCCCATACCGACGAACTTGATCGGTTTGCCGGTGACCGCCTTGACCGACAGCGCGGCGCCGCCGCGCGCGTCGCCGTCGAGCTTGGTCAGGATCACGCCGTCGAGATCGAGCCGGTCGTTGAACGCCTTGGCCGTGCCGACCGCGTCCTGACCGATCATCGCGTCGACGATCAGCAGGATGTTGCCGGGATGGGCCCGCCGGTTGATCTCCTCGAGCTCCTTCATCAGCGGCTCGTCGATCGCGAGGCGGCCGGCGGTGTCGAACAGGATCACGTCGCACCCGCGCTCGGCGGCGTAGCGGATGGCGCTCTCGCAGATCGCCGGCGGGTCGCCGCTGTCATCGGAGTAGACGGGGATGTCCAGGCGCTGGCCGATCACCTTGAGCTGCTCGATCGCGGCGGGGCGGTACACGTCGGCGGCGACCAGCAGCGGGCGCTTGTGCTTCTTCTCCAGGTAGTAGGCCAGCTTCCCGATGGTGGTCGTCTTGCCGGAGCCCTGCAGGCCGACGAGCATGACGCCGGTCGGCCCCTTCTTCGCGAACTTCAGGCTCGAGTCGACCGGGCCCATCAGCTCGACCAGCTCGTCGTGACAGAGCTTGACGAAGTGATCCTCGGGGCTGACGCGGCGGACCTTCTCCTTCGACGACGCCTTGACCTTGACGATCACGCCGACGGCCTTCTCGCGCACACGCTTGCAGAAGTCCTGGACGACGTCGAAGCCGACGTCGGCTTCCAGCAACGCCGTCCGCACTTCCTTGAGCGCGTCGTCGACGGTCGCCTCGTCGAGCTCCGCCAGACCCTGGAATTTTTGCTTGGCGGTGCGGAACCCTTTGGTCAGTGTCTCGAACATGAGGGGCGGAATCTAGCCTGTCTTCCGCCACTGAGCCAAGCGGCGTTGCCGATTTCGCTCCCCGGAGCGGATATGGTGACGGCTACGGCGTGTGGCGGTGGTCGAGCCACCACCTTCGCCAGCGGTCGCGCGCCTCGTCGCGTTCCCGCTTCGGCGACTCGTGGTGGTAGCCGAAGTACTCGCCGGTGATCTTCCACAGCTCCTCCGAGGAGGCGAAGCGAATCTCGGGCAGGCGGTGCCCGAGCCCGGCGAACAGCCACTCGACGCGCGCCTCCTCGCCGTGCGCCGCCAGCCAGTTGCGCCAGCGGCGCCGCCGCTTGCCGAAGTCCTGCTTGGTGATCTCGATGAGGGCCTCGCGCGCCGCGGTCGAGAGCTCGCGATCCTTGCTCTCGACGAGGTCGATCAGCGTCGGCACCGCCAGCCGATCGCGCAATTCGGTGATTCCGATGACGGCGCCCAGCGCGCGCTCGGGCGAGCCGCTGGCCGCGTCGGCGCGGAAGGTCGCCGCCAGCTCGCGCACGCGCGGGTGCTCCAGCCGCTCGCGCAGCTCGTGGAGCGCGGCGATGCGCTCGGAGGCGTGCGACGTCGGCAGCCAGGCGGCAAAGGTTCTCGGTCTCCGCGCCCGCGGACGCGGCCAGCACCAGCGCGGTCTCTTTCTGCGCTGTCGCTACGTCGTGTGCGACGGGGACCTCGCCGTTGGCGTTGGCGGGCACACAGGCGTGCGCCTGGGCCCAGCGGCGCGCCGACTCCGGGCCGAGCACGCGCCCGAGCAAGCGCACGAAGCGCGGCGGCACCGGCTGGCCGTAGACGATCTGCCGCGCCATCTTGAGTCGCACTTCGGGCACGACGTAGAGCTCGAGATCGACCGCCAGCTCGGCGCTCACCTCGCGCAGCGCCTCGCGCTCGATCGGGTCACCACACAAGAGCTGCAGGCGACCACCGCGACGGCCGACGGGCACCGCGCGGCAGCGCTCGGAGCGAATCATGTCGAACTCGGCACTCGCCGCCGGGTTCGACGCGTGCACCAGATCGGGATCCGGGATCGGCAGTCCGCTCGCGTGCGAGAGCTCGTGCCAGATCGTCGCTTCGGCGAGCGCATCCATCTCCAGCAGCGCCGTGTCCAGCGCGCCTCCATAGACGATTTGCCTTGCCACCGCCACGCGAACCGTCTCGACTGGGAGCGCGCCGTCGTGGACCAGGAAGTCGGATAAACGGGCTGCCATCCCCTTTGAATAAGATACGGGGATCCCCCGATCCTTCCAGGACCGGTGTACGTTTACACGCTACTCCTTATCGACAATCAGGTACGTGCCCGCGATGTGATCGTGCAGCGCGCGGTGCTCGCGATCGAACAGCGCCCAGACCCAGCCGAGCCCCGCCGGGACGACGCTGGGCGCCAGCGCGATGAGTCGGACCATGCCGCGCGTCGGGCCCGGCGCGGTGCCGCGCGCCGAGATCAGGCGAATTCCCATCGCCCGCATGCCCAGAGTTTGCCCGGAAATCCCGGCAAAATAGAGCTGGTAGAGCCCGGTCATTCCGCCGAACAGACCGACGGCGCCGACCGCCATCGGGTTGCGATCGAGAATGCCGGCAACCAGCAGGTCGGGGCCGAATTCGCGCCAGCCGGGCATCGGGACACCGAGCAACAACGCTGCCAGCAATGTGACGGCTGCGCTCAATCCCAGTAACAACGTCAGATCTATGGCGCCCGCGCCCGCGCGGCGCCCGAAGCTGGTCACGCGCACGCGCAGGACTCGTTCGTCGTGGGGGCGGGAAGGGCGGAGCTCTCGTCCTGACATGGGTGCAGCGGCCACGGTCACGGCCCCATTCTGCGAATCGGCCGAGGATTCGGCAAGTAATTGCGCGCGGCCTCATCGCGGGAGGGCTTGGGAACCCTTTGAGGGTTCCCATTCAATCGAGAGCGCCGGAGGCGAACTGGACCAGCGCGACCGCGACGACCGCGGCGGTCTCCACGCGCAGGATCCGCGGGCCGAGACCGACGATCTCGAAACCGGATTGAGCGGCCGCGGCGATCTCTTCGTCCGCGAATCCGCCTTCCGGGCCGACGAGCAAATTCACAGTCGTCAGCGCCGGCGCTGAGTTTTCGGCGAGCGCGGCGCGCAGCGGGCGGCCGCGCGAGCCTTCCCAGAGCGCGAGGCGCCGGCAATCTGGTGCAGAGCCGGCGCCCGCGAGCGCTTCCGCGAGCGGGACCGGGTCGGCGATCGCCGGAACGTCGGCGCGGCCGCACTGGCGCGCGGCCTCCTGCGCGATCTTCTGCCAGCGCGCTCGCCGCGGGGCGGCCTCGCCGGCGGGCAAGCGCGTGACCGAACGGCCCGCGGCGATCGGGACGATCTCGTGAACGCCGAGCTCGGTGGTCTTCTGGACGATCCAGTCCATCTTCTCGCCGCGCGCCAGGCTCTGCAGCAAAACGACGCGCGGTCCGGCGGGCGCCGCCACCTGGCGGCGCTCGCCCAGAGATAGAGTGGTCTGGTCGCGCTCGATGGTCAGGATCTCGGCGTCGGCCTCTCCGCCGTGCCCGTCGAACAGGGTCAGCTTGTCGCCGGGGCGGGCGCGCAGCACGCGCGACAGGTGGCGGTGCGGCTCGCCCTGGATGACTGTCCGCGCTTCGATCCATCTCTCGGCCGGGACGAAGAGCCGCCGCGTCATCGCCGCATCCTTGGGCGCTACCCGACCGGCGGCTCGAGCGTGAGCAGCAGGGCGGTCCACTCATCCTCGTCGCGCGACTCGACCAGCCGGAAACCCTGCGCCCGGTACGCGTCGGCCACCGGCGGCGCGTGATCGGTGAGCAGGCCCGACAGGATCAGCGACGCGCCCGGGCTGGCGTGGGCGGGCAGCGCCGGCGCCAGCGCGGTCAGCACATCGGCCTGGATATTGGCGAGGATGACGTCGTGCGGCCCGCCCGCGTCGTCGAGCGTGCCGGTCGCGACGCGCACGCGCCCGATCCGGTTGCGCTCGAGGTTCTCCTGCGTGCAAGCCGTCGCCTCGGGGTCGTTGTCGATCGCCAGCCCATCGGC
Organism: uncultured Pseudomonadota bacterium; assembly: GCA_963711305.1. Lineage (GTDB taxonomy): Bacteria > Myxococcota_A > Polyangia > Fen-1088 > Fen-1088 > DASRQZ01. The sequence goes on along the minus strand of CAVQDT010000003.1, from coordinate 1,369,281 downwards.
GCGCGGCCAGAGCAGCGCCGCCGCGATCGCGAGGATCCCCGACCCGCACCCGAGATCGAGAAAACGCCCAACCTCGCGATCGGGCCAGTGCGTCCGGCTGCGCTCTGCGAGCGCGATCGCCAGCCGCGTCGAGGCGTGCCCGCCGGTCCCGAACGCGCGCCCCGGGTCGAGATCGATGATGCGATCGGAGGGCCCGAGCGGGATCGACTCGAGGTCCCAGCTCGGCCGCACGATGAAGCTCTGGCCGACGCGGGTCGCGCGAAAGTACTTCTTCCAGACGTCGCGCCACTCGTCCTCGTGCGCCTCGCGCTGGCGCACCACGACCGGGTCGACCGGCAGCTCGGCTGCGCGCGCCCGCGCGCAGACCGCCTCGAGCTCGCCGAGCAGCTCCTCGAGCCGCTCCGGCGCGCACAGGGCCACGATCGCGACGCGGCCCGGGTCGGCACGAATCAGCGTGCCGCTGTCCCGGACCTCGACGCCGCCCGCAATCTCCCCGACCGCATCTGCCACCAGCTCGGCCGCTTCCAGAGCGACCTCAATCTCGACCTGGGTCCAAACCGGAGCCGCCATCGCTCTCGATCCGCGAAGACGAGCGAAGCGAGGCGCTAGCGGATGACGCGGCGCTTGGCCTCGCGACGGCGGCGCTTCCGCGCCTCGCGCATCTTGCGCTTCCGCTTCACGGAGGGCTTCTCGTAGTACCGACGCCGCTTGATCTCCTGGAGGATCCCCTCCTTGGACATCTTCTGCTTCAGGATTTTGAGGGCCTTATCGACGGAATCTCTGACTTCGACTTCGAGCGGGCGGCCGAGCAGTGTCTCCAAGCGGATCTCCTTCAGACTGCGGACAACGAGAGGCGGGATTCAACACCCTAGTGGCACCATCGTCAAGAGTGACCGATGTGAATTTCCGGCGCCAGGGGCAAGTGCGACCAGAAAGAAAGCGTTCCGATAGTTTGGGAATATTTAGCGCTGAGATCGTTCGCGCCTCCTTTACACTGGCTTTGGGATCGAGGTATGTAAACATCGAGAAAAAGATCCCAGAAGCGCTGATCCGGTAGTTCGCGCAAAAAGGAGTTCCAGATGGTAATGGGGGCCAAGGTCTTCACCGCTACGAAGGCCAAAGATCGCGAGGAGTTGGGCGAAGTTTTGACGCGGTGGATCCGTGACAATCCACGTGCTCGAATTCTCGACAAGATCGTGACCCAGAGCTCCGACAGCGAGTTTCACTGCCTGACGATCACCATCTTCTACGAGATGCAGCCACAGTAGTACCATCCCATCTCATGCGATTCGGCTTTCTGCTCAAGCGCGGCAAGCCCGAAGCGCGTGAGATCGCGGCGGAGCTGGGCGAGGTTCTGCGGCAACAGGGTTGCCGCCTGTTCGCGCTGGATGAAGATGTCTCCGCCCTGCCAGCGGGCGCTACCGCCGTCAGTCCCGAGCAGCTCGGGTCATCCATCGACGCCCTCGCGGTCCTAGGGGGCGACGGAACGTTCCTGTACGGAGCGGGCCTGGTCGCCGAGCATGGCGTGCCGCTGTTCGGCGTCAACCTCGGGACGCTGGGCTTCATGACGCAGTTCGGCCCGTCCGAGTCGGTGGCCGCGATCCAGGCTGCCAGCCAGGGACGGTTGCCGATCGAGGAACGGATGCGCCTGGCCGTGACCATCCGCAGCGCCAGCGGCGCGGTCGGTGAGACGCGGCACGCCGTCAACGACGCGGTCATCGCACAGCGATCGATCGCCCGCCTGCTCGACCTCGAGGCGCGTCTCGACGGCACGCCGATCGCGACCTACAAGGCCGACGGCGTCATCGTCTCGACGCCCACCGGCTCGACCGCGTACACGCTGGCGGCGGGCGGGCCGATCCTGACGCCCGACCTGGAGGCGATCGTGCTGACGCCGATCTGCCCGCACACGCTGACCAACCGGCCGCTGGTGGTGCGCGCCGACTCGAGGCTGTCGGTCACCAACGTGTCGGAGAGCGCCGTGACCCTGACCATCGACGGCCAGTGGAGCCGGCCGCTCGAGATCAAGGAGTCGATCGAGGTCCGCAAGACCAGCCGGCCGTTGCGCCTCTACCGCCCGATGACCTCGTTCTTCGGGGTGTTGCGCGAGAAGCTGTCGTGGGGCGAGCGCCTCGGCGAGCGCGAAGCACGCGAGCGGTCGGGGAAGTCATGAGCGCCAGGCGGCGCAACTGCGGGCGCGCTCGGTCGATGATCGGGTAGGGCATAACGCGGGACATGAAACGGTGGTAAGGGAGAGCTCGTGCTGAGCGTCTTGCGCATCTCAGGCTTCGCGTTGATCGACGAGCTCGAGCTGGAGCTGGGGCCCGGTCTCACCGTGATCACCGGCGAGACCGGCGCCGGCAAGAGCATCATCGTCGAGGCGCTGGGCCTGCTGCGCGGCGGCCGCGCCAGCGCCGACCTGATCCGGGCCGGCCGCGACGAGGCTCGGGTCGAGGCCATCATCGACCTGCCCCCGGCGAGCGCCGCCGAGCTGCGCGCGCGGCTCGAGGCCGAGGGGCGAGGCCAAGAGGGCGACGAGACCGGGCTCCTCGTGCGCCGCACCGTCTCGCGCGCCGGGCGAGGGCGCATCCACCTGGCGGGCGGGCTCGCGACCGCGGGCGATCTCAGCAATACCGTCGCCGGTCTGATCGACATCGCTTCGCAGCACGACCAGCAGTCGCTGACCGACGCCGAGAGCCAGATGGCGATCCTCGACGCGTTCGCCGAGAACGAGCGCCTGCGCGCCGACATGGTGGCGGCGCACCGCACGCTGGCCGAGACCACGGCGGCGCTGGCGGCGTTCAATGCCGACGCGCGCACGCGTGCCGAGCGCGAGGACCTGCTCAAGTTCCAGCTCGGCGAGCTGGAGGCGGCGGCGCTGCAGCCGGGCGAGGACGAGCAGCTGCGGATCGAGCGCGAGCGGCTCAAGGGCGCGGAGAAGTTCTTCGGCGCCGCCTCGCGCGGTGAAGAGGTCCTGTACGCGCAGGAGGGGGCGGTCGTGGGTTTGATCGGCGCGGTGACGCGCGAGCTGGCGCCGCTGGCGCCGCTCGATCCAGAGCTGGCGTCTGCGCTCGAGCGGCTCGCGGGCGCCCAGGCCACGGTCGAGGACGTCGCGCGCGATCTCGGCCGGTACGCCTCGCACGTGCGGTCGGATCCGGCGCGGCTCGCCGAGGTCGAGGAGCGGCTGTTTCTGCTGAGCCGCCTCTGCCGCAAGCACGGCGCGACGCTGCCGCAGGTGATCGAGCGGCGCGAGGCGATCGCGCGCGAGCTCGCCGAGATGGGCTCCTTCGAGGAGGGGCTCGCCGAGCGGCGCGACGCCCAGGCGCGCGCCGACGCCGCCGCGCGCGCCGCGGCCGAGGCGCTGTCGAAGTCGCGGCGGAAGGCGGCGAGCGGCCTGGAGAAGAAGATCGCCGAAACGTTGCAGCGATCTGGGCCTCGGCCAGGCGCGGCTGCCAATCCTCGTCGAGCCCCGCGCCGCGGTGGTGGGCGACGCGGCCGGCGAGGTCACGATCGGCGTGTCGGGCGCCGATCGCGTCCGGTTCCTGTTCGCGCCCAACCCGGGCGAGGAGGCGCGGCCGCTGGCGCGCATTGCCTCGGGCGGCGAGCTGTCGCGCGTGATGCTGGCGGTGAAGCAGGCGCTGGCCAAGACCGACCGCGTGCTGACCTACATCTTCGACGAGGTCGACAGCGGCGTCGGCGGCGGCACCGCCGAGACGATCGGCCGCAAGCTCAAGAAGATCGCCGCCGCCCGCCAGGTCATCGCGATCACGCACCTTCCGCAGATCGCCGCCTTCGCCGACGCCCACATCCGCGTGACCAAGACGTCCGGGCAGGGGCGCACGCGCGTCGCGGTCGAGCCGGTGTCGGGCAAGGAAAGGACGCGGGAGATCGCGCGCATGCTGGGCGGTGCCACCCCGTCAGCCGAGGCGACGGCGCACGCCGACGAGATGCTGCGTCGGGCGGCTTCCCCCAATTAGACGCCCGTAAATTGACCAGTCATAATGCCTGTGTTACCGAAAAAGGCGGCGTTTTCTCAGTCCGCGAAGCCCGCGGCCGCCGATCCGGGAGCGCTCTCCGACTTGCCACGCAAACGACGTAAAAAACGCTCGGCCGAGATCCGCAATTCACTGCGCCTGGGCCTCGTGCTGGTGGGCTTGGTCGGCATCAACGTCTACATCTTCTTCTTCAACCGTGGCACCGCGCCGCGCGAGGTGCTGAAGCCGGCGTCGACCGTCAAGTCGAGCGAGGCCCAGAACCAGGAGATGCTCCAGCAGTCGGCCGACGCGGTCCGGCGGCCGGTGGCCAAGACTCTGGCGCTCGCGGGCCCGGCGGCGCGCGGTCCGGCGGGTCGGGCGGCGGCTGCGCGGGGGCGGGCGCCGGCTCCCGCGACGACCCTTCCTGCGGGGACGCCGGCTGCGGTTGCGCCGGCCTCGGCGGTCGCGGGGGCTCCGGTTGCCGGGGCCGCGCACGTCGCCGGAGCTGCACCGGTCGCGACGGTCCCGCGGCCAGTCGTCCAGATTCCGTTCGCGCCGCCCGAGGACGACGCCACCGAGGACAAGCGGATCGGGCCGTCCGACACGCTCGGTCAGCTGCTCGCGCGCGAGGGGTTCGGCAGCGCGACCAGCACGGTGGTCGCGGCGTTGAGCAAGCTCTGCGATCCCAAGCTGATCCGCGGCGGCCAGATCTACCGCGTCGGGCTCGACGACGACGGCACGCCGGCGTTGTTCGAGTACCAGCCGACGCCGATCCTGCGCTACGTCGTCGAGAAGGACGACGGCGGCAAGTGGCTGGCGCGCAAGCTCGAGCAGGCGGTCGACGTCAAGACCGTCGAGGCGACCGGCCTGGTCGATTCATCGCTGTACGAGTCGGTGCAGAAGAGCGGCGAGTCGACGGTGCTGGTGAGCCTGCTGGTCGAGCTGTTCGCGTGGGACGTGAACTTCTACATCGACACTCACCCGGGCGATCACTGGAAGGTCATCGTCGAGAAGCAGTTCCTGGGCGGCCAGTTCTACAAGTACGGCCGGCTCCTGGCCGCCGAGTACGGTGGGCGCGCGGGCACGTTTCGCGCGTTCTTCTGGAAGGCGCCGGGCGCGAAGAGTGACGGCCGCTACTACGACGAGCACGGACAGGCGATCACCAAGACCATGCTCAAGACGCCGCTGCGCTTCGTGCGCATCAGCTCGAAGTTCGACCGCAAGCGCTTTCACCCGATCCTGCACGTCGAGAAGGCGCACCTGGGCATCGACTACGCCGCGCCGGTCGGGACGCCGGTCTGGGCGTCGGCCGGCGGGCGCGTCGTCGAGTGCGAGATGAAGCGCGGCTCGGGAAATACCGTGGTCATCGCGCACGCGAACGGTCTGGCGACGCGCTATTACCACCTGTCGCGGTTCGCGCGCGGTCTGCACCCCGGCCAGGCGGTGAAGCAAAAGGACGTGATCGGATTCGTGGGGACGACCGGACTTTCGACAGGACCGCACCTGCATTTCAGCGTGACCAAGAACGGGGCGTTCGTCGATCCCAGCAAGCTCCAGGTCAGCCGCGACCCGCCGGTCGTGGAGCACGGGGCGTTCATGGAGGCGATCCGCCCGCGGATCGCGGCGCTCAAGAGCCTGCAGCCCGCCGCGCTCGCGAAGAATTGACGCCTTGTCGTCATCTTGATGGGAACCCTCAGAAGGGGTCCCATTCCCTGCCGGGCTGCGAGCGCCTGCTATACTCCGGGTGATGCTTCGACTCGTGCTTGGCATTCTCAAGGGGGCCGTCGTGGGAGCGGCCGTCGGGCTCGGCGCCGCGAAGGTCGGAATCGGCGGCGGAGCGCTGGGTTACGTGGTCTCGGGCGTGGTCGGGGCGTTGGTGGGCGTGGTGTGTGGCAAGGCGATCTGGCGCCAGGAGACACTGTTCACGCCGTTGCTGAAGGCGATCTTCGGCTTCGGTATCGGGGCGCTGCTGTACCTCGGCGCGCACAAGCTTCTCGGCGGCATGCACCTGGCGCTGGCGACCGGATTGGGCGCGCCCGATCGGCCGCTGCTCGAGGTGCCGTTCCTCTTCGGTCCGCTCATCGGGATCATCTGGGGCGCGTTCATCGAGGTCGACGACAGCGGCAGCGGCAAGGCCGGCGCAAAGGCCGCGAGCAAGACCGCCGGATCTTCGACCAAGGCGTAAGCGCGCGAAGCCTAACGCGCGAAGCCTAACAAACGACGGCTCAGGCGCGCTTCGGCTGCCCGACCGCGCCCGAGGTCGCGGCCGTCTGCTCGTTGGAAGCCGCCGCCTCGCCGCCCGCGGACGGCGCGGGCGCCTCGGACTCTGGATCTTCTTCGGTCGGATCGAACGCGCCGAGCTCGCGCAGCACCTCGTCGTCGGGCGGCGTCCTCCTCCGCGAGCGGCGCGACCGTCGCCGTGGCCGGCATCGGTACGGCGCTGGCGGCCCTTCGCGCGAGGTGGCGCTCGACCAGGCTGCGTTTGATGAAGATGACCGTCTCGGTGAGGCCGAGCACGATGTACGCGGTGATGAGCAGCAGGAAGATGAACGCCTTGTCGACGCCGTTGACGATGACCGCGACCGCGCAGCCGGCGGCGAGCAGGAATACGCCGATGGTCCTGCGGTTGAACGACAGATCCTTGAACGAGCGGAAGCGAATGCGCGAGACCATCAGGTAGGACAGCACGAGCACGATGCCGGCGACGAAACCTTCGCCGATCGGGCGGTACTGGCCGGCGTTGTGCGCGACGATGACCATGAGCACGAGCACGCTGGCCGCCGCCGGGATGCTGAGCCCGAGCGTGTACTTGCCCGGTTTCTTGTGGCCGGCGGCCTCCTCGCGGCGCGACAGCACGTTGAAGCGCGCGAGCCGCATTGCGCCCGCGCAGACGAACAGCCCAGCCACGAAGATGCCGGCGCGCCCGAAGTCGGTGAGCCCCCACTTGTAGACCAGCATCGCGGGCGCGACGCCGAACGTGACCAGGTCGGCGAGCGAATCCAGATCGCGGCCGAGGTCGGTCTGGGTCTTGGTCAGCCGCGCGACGCGGCCATCGGCGGTGTCGAAGAAAAAGCCGAAGCAGATCGCCAGCGCGGCCTGATAAAGATCTCGGCCACCCTCACCCGTCGACGCCGACAGCGATATCGAAATGAAACCGCAGAAGACACTGGAAAGGGTGAACAGATTCGGAAGAATGTAGTAGGTCTTCCGGAAGTCCACGCGCCGAAGATAGCATGACTCAAAAAGGCGGAAACCCCTCGATTCCAAATTGATGCGCGCAGTTTTCAATACGCTTGCTTTCTTGCTCATCACGCTGGTGCTGGCGATCGTGGCGATCTTCAGCTTCATCGCCGACCGCACCGGCGACGCTGTGCTGCGCCTGGCGCGGGTATGGTCGCGCGCGGTCCTCAGCGCTGCCGGCGTGAAGCTGACGGTGAACACCCACACGTCGCTCGATCCCAAGATCGCCCTACGTCTTCATGGCCAACCACTGCCAGCGCGTCGGATATCTTGTCGCTGTTCGTCGCGGTGCCGTTCCCGGTGCGCATGATCGCGAAGAAGCAGCTCGGTCGGATCCCGTTCTTCGGCTGGGCCATGCACGCGGGCCGCTTCATCTTCATCGATCGCCAGAACCCGATCGCCGCCCGCCGCAGCATCGACGAGGCGGCGCGCCGCATTCACAGCGGCCAGTCGGTGCTGCTCTTTCCCGAGGGGACGCGCACGCGCGACGGCAACATGGGACCGTTCAAGAAGGGCGGCTTTCACCTGGCGATCGCGTCGGGAGCCGCGATCGTTCCGTGCGGCATTCGCGGCAGCCGCGCGGTGTGGCCGCGAGGCAGCCCGCTCATCCACTCGGGCGCGATCCACATCGAGATCGGCGAGCCGATCTCGACCGCGGGTTTGACCGACGACGATCGCGATGCGCTGCTCGAAAGGGTGCGCGCGCTGATCTTGGAGATGACGACGGCGGCGCCGGCGGCGCCCGCGGCCGTGGCTCAGTAAATCACGCGCAACAGCGTCAACCCCTGCGCCGGGGCGGTGATGCCGCCGGCGGCTCGGTCGCCGGTGGCGAACATGCGCGCGATCGCGCCGGGCGCGATCTGACCGCGGCCGAGGTCGACCAGTGTGCCGACCAGGATGCGCACCATGTTCTTGAGGAACGCCGTCGCCTCGATCTCGACGGTGAGCATCGCGCCCTGGCGATCGAGGTCGAGGCGCCGCACCACGCGCACCGTCGTGCGGCGCTCGCAGTCGGAGGCGCGGAAGGCGCGGAAGTCGTGCTCGCCGCAGAGCATCTGCGCCGCCTCGCGCATCGCCGCCAGGTCCAGCACCGAGCGGACATGCCAGGTGGTGCGCGCGTGCAGCGGCGAGCGCACCAGGTGGTTCCAGACGCGGTAGCGGTAGACCTTGCCGCGCGCCGAGAACCGCGCGTCGAGCTCGGCCGCCACCTCGCGCACGTCGAGGATCGCGATGTCGCGCGGCAGGAACGAGTTGAGGCCGCGCAGCAGGCCCGCCTCGGGGATGCGCGCCTCGAGCGTGAAGGTCGCGACCTGGCCGTCGGCGTGCACGCCGGCGTCGGTGCGGCCGGCGCCGCGGATCGACACGGTCTCGCCGGTCATCGTGCGCACCGCCTCTTCCAGGCAGCCCTGCACGGTGCGTAGCCCGGGCTGCTGCTGCCAGCCGTGAAAGTCGGTGCCGTCGTACTCGACGACGAGGCGGATGTTTCTCAAAACTCGAACAAGAGACCCAGCGTCCAGGTCGTGTCGCCGACGTGCAGGCGGTTCGACTCGCCCAGGCCCGAGACGTCGTAGTGCCCGTACTCGAACACCAGAGCGCTGTGGTTCACGCCCATCTCCACGTCGAAGGCCTTCGCGGCGTCGGGATCCAGCTTGTCGATGACCACCGCGACTCCGACCGCCGCGTGCCAGCCCAGCGTGCCGCCGCGCCCGTGACCCCCCATCGAATCGGTCGCGATCTGGCCGTTGCCGTCGGTGATCTGCCAGTAGTCCCAGTCGAGCCCGACCTTGGCGTGCGGCACGATCGGGAAATCGTCGCGCACCAGGTAGTAGTCGAAGCGATAGATCGCCGACAGCGACACGGGAACGACCCGGAGCGTCGACTTGTCGCCCGTGGGCCCGCTGTGGTCGGCCGCCGGCGCCGGCCCGTCGACGCTGAAGTAGCCGACGCTCAAGCCGGCCGAGATCGTGCCCACCTTCTGCCAGATCTCGTAGGCGGCCTCGACTTGCATCAGCAAGTGACGGTCGTTGCCGAAGTAGTCGGCGTAGGGCGTGCGCTTGATGGGCTGCCCCGAGAACTCCGAGTCGATGTCGGGGCGATAAGGCCCGAACGTGAGCTGGACCGTGAAGTACTTCGGCGTGTGGTAGTGGGTCCCCGGCTGCGCATTGATCTCCGCGCCGAAGTCATCGGTCATCGAGAACTGCGCGTGCGCGCTCGGCCCAAGCGCCAGCCCGGCGGCCAGCACGGCGCCGGCGGCGATCCGCCGCGCGGCGCTCACGGGCGCGGCCTCCGGCGGCGGCGGGCGAACGCCAGCGCGCCGGCGATCGCGAGCGCCGTGAGTCCGACGGCGCCGGCGGAGCGGCTGGTGCTGCCGGACACCGCACAAAAGCCGCCGGTGGCCTTTCCGGGCTCGGGATTCATTCCCGGCTTGGTGTTGGCCTCGTCGCCATTGCGGTAGACGTCGTAGAAGCTCAGCGTCTTGATGGGCGTCCCATAGTTGACGATCGGTTGGCTGGCGTTGTAGTGCGTGTCGATCGCCACAACGCTGACGCCGTAGGTGATGTCGTTCTGCAGGATCTTCAAGCGGTACGAGGTGGCCGTCGCTGTCAGGAGCGGAGAGCAGGCGAAGTTGGGATCCAGGCCCAAGATGTTGCTGTCGGGTGGCGCCGGCAGTGGCGTCGAAGGGCAGGTCCTGAAACCCGCGCCGAACGTGCCGTTCTTGAAGACCTGGAGAGCACCGCCGCGATCGCACAGGACCTGGTAGCCCATCAGATCGGGGTAGGTCGAGGTATTGAGGCTGGCCCAGCTGACGATCAACGCTTCGTTACCGGGAGGGATCAGATTGTCCTTTCCGAGAGTGACCACTGGAGGTGGCGGCGGCGCCATGTCCACGTTCACCGATAGGGTCGCCGCCACGTCATAGGGCGCATTGCCGGTGAACGTGACCAGCGCCCAGAGCGTCTGGCTGAAGGCGATGCCGCTCTGGCAGGCGTTGGCTCCGGTGGTGGTGCCACCGTCAGCGACGAGCACGCCGCCGTCTACGATCGTCGTCGTTCCGGTGATCGCCGGCTGGCCGAAGTTCTGGCTCAACGCCTGCACGTCGCTGGTGACGACGATCCCGCTATTGGCGCCGAAGGTGGCAAGCGACAGCGTGTCGCCCAGCTTCGTGCAGTTGCGCACGGTCACGTTGTTGCAGTTGAGGCCGGTCCAGAACTCGATCGTGCCGTCGGGAAGGGTCGCCTTCTTGGCGAAGCCGCTCTGGCTGAAGGTAAAGAAGATGTAGGCCGGCACGTTGCAGTTGCAGTTGGCGACGTTGAAGAAGCGCTGCAGGTCGAAGTCGGGCAGGGCGACGCCGGGGGATTGCTGCACCGCGATCAGCAGATCACTGGCAGCCAGCGCGGTCGTCCCGGTCGCCCCACCGACGCCGGTCTGAGCCGCCGCCATGCGGGTCAGGCCCGAGGTCAGCAGGAGGATCCCCAGCGCGAGACGGACGGATGTGAAGCGCGTGTTCAAGCGGTCGTGAGCTAACTGCAAAGGCGATGCCTCAACGGAATCCGGCGGGGATGGGCCATGCTGGTTGGGATTTGACCGCCTGGCGACGTCGCTGGCGGGGGAGTGCCAATTTGGCAGGTCATGCCCGACTGGCGCCCGACTGATGCCGGACATCATGGGCCCCCCGACGCAAGCGATCAAGTTGCGGTCAGAACCAGGATCCGGACTATCGAAGGTTCGGACCTGGCGTTCCAGGCGTCCTGGCGCTTGATTGATCGGAGGCCTTGGCAGCGCCCCCGAGCTCGGACAGGCGGGCGGCCAGCTCGCGCAGCGATTCGTCGCCGACGGTGCGCCGGCCGAAGCGCGCGCCGGTATAGAGATCGGTGAGGCGGGCGAGCACGTCGCCACCGCCGGCGCCGCTGGCGGCCACGCGGGACGCGAACTCGCGCGGCGTCTCCGACGGGCGGCGCGCGAGCCCGCGGCGCGCGAGGTGGCGCAGCGCTTTCTCGTAGAGCCGCGCCACCGGCGTGGCGCCGCCGCGCGGGGCGGTGGGCCGTCCTTCCAGCCCGGGCGCCCACCCGCGCCGGAACACGAGCCGCCGCACGAGCGACCACAGCGCCGCCGCGCCGGCCAGCGCGGCGAGCATCTTCTTCCACGGGACCTTCGAAGGATGGGAATCCCCCTCGTCCGAGGCGCCGCCCAGCTGGTGGCCGAGGCTCCGCGCGAGCTCGATCTGGCGGCCGAGATCGTAGCCCACGACCCAGCGGCCCCAGAAGAAGTCGATCGAGTCGAAGATCTGGCGCAGGCGGCCCATGCGGAACAGGCCGCGGTTGGGCGGCGTGGCGTCGACGCGCATCCAGCCGAGCTCGCCCATGTACGCCTCGGCCCAGGAGTGCGCGCGGTTCTCGCGCACGGCGACGTAGTGGCCTATCTCGTTCCACTCGCCGCCGAGGAACCCGTTGACGTAGCGGCTGGGCACGCCGGCCGCGCGTAGCAGCACCGCGGTCGCCGACGCGAAGTATTCGCAGTGGCCGGCCTTCTGCTCGAACAGGAAGTCCTCGAGCGGATCGGCGATCGCCGGGTTGCGCTGCAGATTCGTCGTGTAGTCGTGCGTAGTGCGCAGCCAGTCGAGGATCGCCAGCAGCTTGGCCGGCGCGTTGGTGCGGCCGAGCGTGATCTTCTTCGCGAGCTCGATCACCCGCGGCGACAGCGACGGCGGCAGCGCCAGGAATGGCGCCAGAGCGGCCGGGTCGACGTCGTGCAGCGGCTTGCCCGCGCCCGCGCGCACCATCGACATCGCGTCGCGCGAGTAGGCGATGTAGTGGGTGCCGGCGTAAGCATGCACATCGTCGCCGTCGGCGCCGAGGTCGAGCGGCGAGATGCGCAGCGCGACCTCGCCCGACCAGCGCGGCGCCAGGCGCAGCTCGGTGAGCGTGCCGATCTTCGCCGACGGCAGCTCGAAGCCGATCGGGTGATCCAGCGCGAAGGCGACCGGCACCGAGAGGCCGACCACGTCGATCTCCTGGCGCAGCACCCCGTGCGGGCCGCGCCCGACGCCGGCCGCGTCGCCGTGAGACGCGGACCCGGGCGGGCCTCCGACGGTGGCGTGAGCCTCGGCGACGCCGTCGGCGGGCAGCGCGGGTGCGGGCGCGGTCGCGCCGGGCGAGGGCGGGGCGCTGTCGGCCAGCGCGGTGTGAGGATTCGTCCCCGCAATCGCGTCGTGCGCCGCGTGCGGATTCTGCGCCGATTCGAAGCGCGGCTCGCGGATCAGGTAGCGCGTGCCCCGCACCTCGAGCTGGGTGCGCAGTATCGGTTGCCGCGATCGGACCCAGTGGCCGCTGTCGTAAGTGTCGTAGACCGTGCCGCGCCAGTAGAGCCGCTCGATCTCGTGGTCGCGCCGATCGGCGGGCAGCGCGGCGATCGCGGGGATCGTCGCGCGCAGGGCGACGACCTGGTTGTCGGTCGACAGGATGCCGTACTGGCCGAGCGCCACCTCGTCGGAGAAGCCGACCATGTTGCGCGTCGCGCGCGGGTTGCCGAGCACGAACCCGGCGCCGATGCGCGGCACCAGCGCGAAGGTCGCCACCGAGCCCCCGAACACGAACAGCGCGACCAAGCCGGTCGCCGCCAGGAACGATCCGCCGACCACGCGCCGCGAGTTCAAGATGCGGTTGACGCCGACCTTCTGGCTCGGCGCCTGGCTCGAGTGCTTGATGAGGTAGTTCTCTTCCATCTCCCGGCGCAGGTGAAAGAGGATCAGGGTCCAGGTGGCGAGCACCACGTAGAGCGCGAAGGTGACCGCGAACAGAAAGCTCTGCGCCATCGCCGCCGCGGCGAGCACGATCAGGAACGAGAGGATGTAGACGTGCAGGAAGTCGCGGTTGGCGCGCCGGTGAAACAGCTTGTACGCCAGCAGGAACATCACCAGGTTCAGCACCGGCGTGAGATCGGGGTCGGGCAGCCGCCGCCAGACCTGCCATGCCGAGAGCAGGAAGACCGCGACCACCGCCCCGCGCAGCGGCAAGCGCCACGCGATCGACGATGCGCGCGGGCGCGCTGCCCGCGTCGCTGAACCAGGACAGCGCCGCGACTGCGAGGAACGCCAGCGCCGGCAGCGCCGACAGCGCGTCGGAGCTGGCCAGCGTCGCGAGCGCGCTCAGCACCAGCAGATACGACATCAGCTTGTGCGTCGCCTGGAACCTCATGCGGTCCCCCGGCGCGTCGGCGCAGTCGGAGCGGGCGCGGGTGACCCGCTGCCCGCGGGCGCGGCGTGGCGGCCCGAGCCCGGTTCGACCATCGGTGGCAGCCCGGCGCGAATCTGGATGCGCGCGCCGCGGCGGCCCCCGCCCTGGAGCATCGTCCCCGGCTTGGCCGGTTCGCAGAGCGCGAGGAAGCCGAGGATCCGGCTGCGCTGCGCCGGCCCGCCGTCGGGCGGGATCTCGACGTCGCGCGCGCCGAACGCGACCCGGTAGCCGCGCTGGATCAGCACGGTCGCCACCGAAGCCGCCAGCGACACTGCCTCTTCGAAGGACTCCATGCCGATGCCGTCGCCGAGCAGGTTGTCGAACAGGATCGTCGCTTCCAGACCCTCGTCGTCCTCGCTCTCGCGCATCAGCGTCACGCCCCGCCGCGCGGTGGAGCGCCAGTGGATGTCGCGCGGGTCGTCGCCGGGGCGGAAGTCGCGCAGGCCGGCGAACTCGCCGCTGCGCGAGCGCCACTTGTGCCGCCCGAGGCCGTAGGTCGCGGGGAACCCGCGCAGCACCGACTCGGGCACGCGCACCAGCGCCGGGTAGATCAGCAGCTCGTGCGCGTCGGCGACGTCGCGCGACTTCTGGATGAGCCCGAAGGGAAACTTGGTCGACAGGCGGAAGCCGGTCAGCTGGTGCCGCCCGCGCTTCGGCAGTTGATGCCGGTAGGCGGTCTCCTGCGTGCGCCCCGCCGGAAGCTTCAAGAAGTAGCAGCGCTTGTCGAGCGGCTTGCCGGCGACCAGGTCCTCGACCTCGACCGAGAACGACGGCAGCCGCCGCTTTCGGTTCGACAGCGAGATCCCCATCAGGTACGGGCTGCCGGCGTGAATCGTCGCCGGCACCTTGCGCGAGACCGCGAGGTGGCGCAGGCAGAGCTCGGAGAGCACGCCGCTGGCCAGCACCAGGAACAGCATCATTCCCCAGACGAGAAAGAGCAGGTTGAGCCCGGCGTTGATCGCCGCCAGGCCCAGCAGCAAGGTCGCGATCAGGAACCACCAGCCCTCGCGCGTCGGGGGGAACCGCCGCCGCGGCGCCAGCCACCGAAGGACCCGCTTGGCCGCCGCCGTGTAGCTCACGCCGTTTACCCCGGTGAGGGAACGCGATCGAGGACGTCGAGCAGGATGCGCTCGGCGTCCTGGCGCGTGCGCCCGAGCGAGTCGCTCTCGCCGGCGACCACCAGCCGGTGCGCGAGCGCCGGCAGCGCCAGCGACTTGAGGTCGTCGGGGATCACGTAGTCGCGCCCGTCGCACAGCGCGGCGGCGCGGGCGGCGTTGCGCCAGGCGAGCTGCCCGCGCGGCGACACGCCCAGCGTCAGGTGCGCCGAGCGCCGGGTCTCGCGCGCGATGGCGACCACGTAGTCGGCGAGCTCGGCCTCGAAGTGCACCCGGTCGGCCGCTTCTTGCAACGCGCGTACGTCCGCCACGCGCAGCACGGCCGAGATTGCGGCCAGCGCGTCGGACGCACGCCCGGGCGACTCCAGCAGGATGCGCCGCTCGTCCTCGGGCGACGGGTAGTCGATGCGGATGCGCAGGAGGAAGCGATCCATCTGCGACTCCGGCAGCGGGTAGGTGCCGTAGTGCTCCTCGGGGTTCTGGGTCGCGACCACCATGAACGGGCGTCTCGAGCGCGTGGGTGCGGCCGTCGACCGACACCTGGCCGTCGTTCATCGCCTCGAGCAGCGCGCTCTGCGTGCGCGGCGTCGTGCGGTTGATCTCGTCGGCAAGGACGAGGTTCGCGAAGATCGCGCCCGGGTGGAACTCGAAGCGCCCGGTCTTGGCGTCCAGCACCGAGACGCCCACGATGTCGGACGGCAAGAGGTCGCTGGTGAACTGGATGCGGTGGAACGTACCGCCGATGGATGTCGCCAGCGCGCGGGCCAGCGTGGTCTTGCCCACACCCGGCACATCCTCGATCAGCAGGTGCCCGCGCGCGATGAGCGCAACCACGGCGTGGCGGATCGCAGTCGGTTTTCCGCGAATCACGCGCGCGACGTTCGCCTCGAGCGCCGCGATGGGACCGCCTGTCCGATCAGCCGATCGATCGACGACGATGTCGCCTCTCTCCCTCGGCATGGCCGTGCTCATCTGGCTCCAAATATATCACCCGCCCGATGCAGACGATACGTGGTGCGACGGCCGGACGTCCCGCCCGGTCCGGCCATGGCTCTGCGCGTGAAAGTTCTGGCCACGTGCGCCGGGAGTCGGATAAGGTCGTCGGGCGGATCCCCAGATTCCCCGACATTTCAGCGGATCGGCGGAACCGCGAACGCGGCACGGCAGGGGGCAAAGAAGGTGCACGACAGGGATCGAGACGACATTCGCGCTGACGAACACTGGTACGAGATCGCACACACTGGCCGTGGGTTGGTGAAGCCGTTACAATGGCCGCCGCTTGAAGATACAGGCGGGGAGAACACGGATGTTCGGGGCGACTGGTAATTTTCGGACTGTCGGCGTGGTCGTCTTACCTGCTTCGCGCCTGATTTCGGAGGAGAGATCTGATGCTCAAGCTTAGTCAGCTCGGTCACGGGGGCCTGGCCGTCGTCGTTGCGGGGGCGATCGCAGCGGGCGCGCTCACCGGTTGCGGCGACAACAAGCCCAAGGCGCGCCCCACCACCGACGGCGGCGGCGATGTCGCCATGATCTGCTCCGGATCGTTCGTGTCGCCGATGAACGGCGCGACGTTGACGGTCGCCGACGACCTCAACAAGACCTGCTCGGGCGCGCTGCACACCAACGTCAGCCTGGCGACCAGCGCGGACGACGGCGACCAACGTCGATCTCTACGTCGGTTCGACCAAGGTCGACACCCAGAAGGTGAGCGGCGCCGAGGTCCACTTCATGAACGTGCAGCTGCCCCAGGGCCCCAACATGCTCAGGCCGTGTTCAGCGCCACGCTGCACGATCAGCGCGACCGTGACCGTCAACTGCAACCTGCCGACGTGCACGATCACCGCGCCGACCCTCAGCGCGACGCACGCCGGCTCTGAACGGCGTGCCGGTCGCCAACGGCGGCGACCGGGTCAGCGCCGCCGGTTCGCCCTACCAGGCCGAGTTCGTGGTGTCGACCAACATCGAGGACGGCCAGAAGGTTCAGCTGCAGGGTCACCCCGATGGGCAGCACCACCGCCACGGTCGTCGAGCAGACGGCCGTGGGCGGCAAGGCGACGTTCATGGGCGTCACGCTCGTGCCCGACGGCAACTACACCGTCGAGGCCGACTGCACCAACAAGGCGGGCGTGCTCGGGCAGTCGACCCTGGCCATGTACCCGGTCGATTCGACGCCGCCCGCGCTGACGATCTCGTCGCCGCCCAACAACAAGTTCTTCGGCCCCGCCGACCTGACGAACGGCGCCTTCCAGGTCTGCGCGCAGACCCCGGACAAGGACGCCACCGCGCTGCCGGCCACGCTGGGCGCGGCGGCCAAGAACCTGTCGGTCGCCGTCGGCACCAGCTCGCCCGACTCGACCAACGGCTACGTCGCGGTGACCGCGACCAACACCGATACCTGCGTCAACGTCGCCTGCACCAGCAGCACGCCGGTCGACCTGACCGTGACCCTCAAGGACGCGGCGGGCAACGCGACCACCAAGACCATCTCGCAGATCTCGTGCGCGACCGCGCTGCCCGGGCGTGCAGATCGTGTCGCCGACCTCCGACTCGACCCCGTTCGGCGACCCGACCAAGCACCTGCTGGCGTCGTCGTCGACGAACACGCTCAAGGATCAGGACGGCGTCACGCCCGGCGCCCAGTGGACCGTCATCGCCTGCGCCGACAAGGCCGGCATGGCGACGCTGTTCGGCGGCGCGATGGGCGGGACGCTGACCAGCCTCGCCGGGCCGGTGGCGACGGTGGCCGCGGTCCCGGCGGACCAGTGCCCCAACGGCTACGCGCAGGCGGCGCACTTCACCAGCGCGACGCTGCCCGACAGCCAGGAAGACACCGACGGCTCGTTGCTGAGCGCGACCGAGCTGCGCGTCGACGTCGTGACCGCGACGTCGGCCACCGGCTCGAGCCCGCTCGTCGATCTCTGGGTCGATTCGTCGGCGCCGAACATCCAGCAGTCGATTCCCAATCCGCTCTGCGGGTTGGTCCACCAGGGGATCGACCGACTTGGACGACGGCGATCCGCCTGCTGTCGACGACGCCGACGGTGACGCTGACCGTGACCAACGCGGGAACCTCGATGGACTATCCGCCGACGACCTGGCTGAACGGATTCGCCAACTTTGCCGCGTGACGTTCCCGCTGGGCGTCGACCAGGTGACCGCCACCGCGCACCGACGTCGGCCGGCAATGCGGGGACGCTCGATTTCGCCGTGCACGGTCACGGTCGGGACGCCGCCGATCGTCACTTTCGTGACGCCCGCTGGCGACCAACACGCTGTGCGCCGCCGGATCGACGTCGGGCAACTTGCATTCCCGACGGTGACCGCACACGGCCGGGCTGGCAGGGCGATCTGGACGTCACCGTCAGCGTGACCGGCGTGGCCAATCCGACGGGCACCGTCGACTTCACCGCGGGGACGACCGACCTCGGGACGGCGACCATCGACTGCGACCGGGCACGCGCGGCTGTCGGGCGTGACGATCCCCGACGGCAAGGCGGTCGTGCTCACGGCCGCGACCAGCGACATCGCGAGCTCACGGCATCGGAATGAGCAGCGAGACGCTGATCGTCGACACGATCAAGCCCGACCCGGTCGCGACGGTGACGGCGACGGTCAAGGACCGCCGGCAGACCAGCTTCCACCTGGCCTGGACCGCTCCGGCCGACTGCGGGTCAGCCGCTGTTCTCGTACATCGTGAAGGTCTCGAAGAGCGCGATCACCGCCGTGAACTTCGACGCGGCGACGACGATCTGCCTATACCGGGTCGCCGGCGGCGCCCAACGCGGCCGACGGCATCGACGCCACCGGCCTGCTCATCGAGAACAACTACTACTTCGCGGTCGCGTCGGTCGACGCGGCCGGAAACCGCGGCACGATCGCGACCGTCGGGGCCGTCGATGGCGCACTTCAACATGAAGATCCTGACGCCACCGGCCGGCGGTCCGACCAACGAGCGCTTCGGCTGGTCGATCGACGGTGTCGCCGATCTGAACGGCGACGGCAAGTCCGACATCCTGGTCGGTACGCTCTCGGGCCAGAGGGTCTACATCTTCAACGGCTCGGCGACCTTCAACACCGTCACGGCTCCCACGACGATCATCACGGGACAGGCCGGCGGTCGGCTTCGGCCGCCAGTTCATCGACGTCGGCGACATCGATGCCGACGGCAAGGACGACTACGCGATCTCGGCGCCGTTGCTCGGCAACGGCAGCATCTACATCTTCAAGGGCCGCGCCGCGTGGAACGCGACCTACACCGCCGATTCCGACGCCGACTACATTCTCGACCTCGGTCCGACCTACGCGGCGACGCAGCTCGGTGGCTCGATGGCGCGGCTGGGCGACTTCAACGGCGACGGGGTCGACGACTTCGCCGTCGGCGCATCCGGCTACAACGGCGGCCGTGGTCGCGTCGTCGTGATCCTCGGACGCGCGGGATTCTCGGCGGCGACTCTGAACCTGCATGACCATCGACGGCGACCCCGCCTATCCGCGGTCGGGCGACCTTCGGCGGGCGTGCGGTTCGTCGGCGATGGGGCGGCTCTACGTCAATACGTCGGGAACCACGCTTGGCGGTATCCGCGGTCGGTGCGCGGCACCAACTCGCGCGGGACGTGTCTACGCGTTCCACGGCATTCCCGGCACGTCAGCGGCGATCAACTGCCACGAGCGCCGACAACTTCGTCGAGGGCCCGGTCGACCAGCGGTAACTACGGCACGGTCGCTTGGCGCTCGTTGGTGCGCTCGCCGGCGTTCCGGGTCTGGCGATCGGCACCGGCGCACCGACCGACGCTCGGCGAACGGCGTTCGTCGACCTTCACTTCGGTTCGACGATCGCGGGTCCGTTCAGCGCCAGCCCCTTGCGGTTCACAGATTCACTCGCCACCGGCGCGTACCGACCTGTTCGGTCGGGTGATTGGCGGATGTGCATTCTCGGGAACGTCGATCACCGTCTCCGTCATTGGCGACGGCAAGCCCGACTTGATCGATGGCGCCGTTCACGGAGTCCGGGGGCGGACCGGCCCGAATCTACATCGTCGACGGCGCGCGGCTCTTCGCCCTCACCAACCCCGCCGACGTCGTGACCACCGCGGACGTCATCGTTGCCGATGCCGTCGGACTGGAAGGGCCTGCCCAGTCGAACGCAACGCGATGATCAGAGACGTCGACGGCGACGGGTACGGAGACTTCGCCGATCGGAGAGAATATCGCGGGTACGTCCTGGCCGCGCTCGCTGTCTTCTGGTAAATCGAAGCCCGGACCTGAGCTCCGAAGCGAAGACTGTCTCTTCTCGCTGCGATCCTGGATTGGGACAACGCCCGGCCGCGCCGTCGAACAGATCGAGGCGATGCTCTCGACGCTGCCAGGCCGGACGCCGGACGGCCGGCAGCGTGACGCACGCTTTCCCCACGGACTGCATGGGCGTCGGGCGCCGGGCTGTCCGAACGGCAGATCAGCGAAGTCGGCAGCCGTTTCCCGATGAGCGACGAAGAGATCTATGCGGTCGGTGACGTGCGCCTCGACAACCGCGATGAGCTGCGTCGCTTGCTGGTCGAGCTCCGATCAAGCTCTCGATTCCGATATCGCCCTGGTCGCGGCGGCCTACGAGCGGTGGGGCCGTGAGATGGCGCGAACGTCTGGTCGGGGACTTCGCGTTCGTGATCTGGGATGGGGCCAAACAGGAGGTGTACGCCGCACGCGATCCTTTCGGTGTCCGCTCGCTCGTCTTCTTTCAGGTGCGCAACCGATTGCTCCTCGCCACGGAGCCCGCTCAATTGCTTGCGCTTGCCGAGATTCGATCGATCGGTCGATGATCAGACGGTCGTCGATTTCCTGTCGTGGAGCTACGCGCACTACGGTCAGACCTTCTTCCGCGCGGCGCGTGCTGTTCGTCCCGGGACACTACTTCTGCGCGAATGCGAGACGCTCTTCGGGAGACCGAATACTTCCATCCACCCGAGCGACTCAGCATTACGCGCGCGCCGAGGACTACGACGAGAATTTCGCTCGCTTTGCTCCGCACGCCGTCAGGGATCGGCTGGATTCCGAATATCCCGATCGTCGCTCACCTGAGCGGTGGGCTCGATTCGTCGTCGATTGTCTGTCATGGCCGACGCAATCTACCGCGATCGAGAGCGGGCGCTCCACCTTTCCACCTCGTGTCGGCGATCTTTCCCGGCAAGGCGCACGATGAGTCCGCGTTCATCGACGAGGTGACGCGAACGGTTCGGTTTCAAGGCCCATCGGTGGGACGGCAACCACGCCAGCGGACGAGAATTCTCCGATCCGTCGCTGAGCATTCCGGGGTCGAGCGTGATGTTCAACGGCGGCTCCACCGGAGACATCGAGATCGCGGCGGACTTGGCGCGCGGGTGATCCTCTCCGGTGATCCGGGCGATGCGGTGACGGGAGAACATGGTCTCTTCAATGAGCTACTCTCGTCGGGGGAATTGGTCGACGTGGCCCGCAGATCATGTTGGCCGGCGCGTCGCCGAGCGAGCGGCGAGATCCGGTTCGATTCTCTTCCGCTAGCGCTCCGCGAGGAGGCACCGCACTTGCTGCTGCGCGCCTGGCGCGCTACTGAAGCTGGCGACAGCGAGCCGGCCGAGCCCCGCGCTGGCTGCGCCGCGAGATGGATCAGAGATGTGGATCGGGCCCGAGTTCCGGAGCCCGCCGCTGCTGGGCGATCGGCGTCAATCGACTCCAGCAACGGATCTGGGACTATCTGCGCTGGACGAGGCTCTCCTGGGCGATCGATCGGTTCGGGTACCTACGCGGCGAGCGCTGGGCTCGAAATGCGATTCCCGCTGCTCGACGTCCGACTGGTTCGATTCATTCTCTCGGTTCCGGTCGAGCACCGTCTTCCTCGGCGATCTGCGGCGGATCGCTGCATCGGGAAGCCATGGTCGGTATCCTGCCGGATCGCATCGCCTTCGCTCGTCCAAGGCCGGACTTTCGCGCGAGCTGTCGTCGAGTGGGGGCATCGCAGCTTGCCGGCGATCCGTGGGATTCTGGGAGAGACGCATGGCGCTCCGATCGGTTCGTCGATCGAGACGAGGCTGCGAGGCAGTTCCGGACGGCTGGCGTCTCGACGCGCCAGATCCGGCGCGATCGCGAAGGATGGCTTGGGAGTGCGAGCGGTCGTCCATCTTGAGACTTGGCTTCGCGCCGTTTTTCGGTATCCTCGTACGCAGGAGACTCCGTCCATGTCTGAGATTCGACTCGCCGACCGAGGCGGAAAGCAGGAGCCGTCCCCGAGGGTCTCGCGGAGTCGATACGTTCCTCCGGAGTTGACCCCCGTAGGGAATGTACGCGATCTGCTCGCGCGACCGCCCGGGCCGTCAGACGACGGCGTCGACGGACTTCAGAACCGCGGACAGCCTGGCTTAGCGAGGGACGATGCCTCGCCAACGGCTCGCGACTTGGCACGAGTGTCTGCGCGTCCTTCCCTTCGTTGAGTTTGCGCGGCGAATCGAGTGGCCCAGCTCCGCTCGTGAATCGGCTTCGTAGCAGGGACGGCACGTGCGCGGCGCGCTGAGCGAGACCGATGCCGATCTCCGTGCGGCGATCGGCAGCGTCGATGCTCGCATGCCCGGCGGTCCCAACTGTTACCGGCGCGCGTTGCTCGAGATCGCGCTCGATCCCGGCCGGCCGCGCGGAGCCGCTGCACATGGGGCTCGACGCCAGCGGTGCTCCGAGTCCGGGCACGCGTGGCTGGGCGGCGACGGATCAGGCGACCGATCCTACGACGCGGTCATCTCGCATCTGACGGAGGCGCAGCACTGCGGCGTCCAGAGCGGCCAGCCCCAGGGGCATCGTGCCGACCGACGTGGCCGCGCCCTGACCAGGCTCGCGAAGCATCAAGAACGCGCGCGCCAGGCGCGGCGTCGGGCGACGCGAAGAAGATGCTCGTCGACGAGCGCGACCAGCGCGTCGGGTCTGCGAGAGCCGCTCGCATCTGAATGCGATGCCCGCGCGACGGTCCGGCGTCGAGGAGACATGACTCTCGCGATCGGAAGCGAGGGGCCATCCACGACGCGGTCGAGACCGTCGCAGGAAGATCGCCTCGTGGCGGGACGCGACGCTCGCGCGGCGGCTTCTCGCCGATCCACGATCGCATCCGCCTCACCGCTGACGACCGCTCGGCAGCTCTCCGGTGAGGCGCGCCGGCAACACCAGCAGATCCTCGCTGATCAGTCGTCGCCAGCCCGCCGCGCGAACGCTCGCGCGGTGGTCGTCTTGCCGGCGCCGCTGCGACCGGTGAAGACCGTCGCCGCACCGTCGATCGCCACCGCCGATGCGTGTAGCACGTAGATCCCACGCAGGGCCAGCACGCGCGGCATCACCGAACGAATGGCTCGTCGCGCGTCGACTTCTGTTGCGGCCGCGCCCGGCGGTAAGCGCAGGCGAGCTGCCCTGGCGATCGACCTCGCAGGTCACGACGCCTCGATCGAGGAGCGCGTAGCCCTCCTGCGTCTCTTGCCAGGTGAATCCCGTCGGCTCGCTGCCGCGCGTCCGACGGTCGCTCTCGAGGAGATGGGCAGATCGTCAGGGCCGATCGCGCGTCCTGATCGGCGCGCTCACGGGCGATGCCGAAGCGCGACGCGATCGACGCCGCGATCTCCGGCACCGAATCCCCAGCCATCACCGCCGTCCAGATCTCGCACGCGGTTCGATTCAGGCGGTACACGCCGCCGCCTTCGCGGTCGATCAGGATCCCTTCTCCGTCGATCGCAATGACGTCGAACCGCGCGCGCAGCGTCTCCTCGTTCACCACGCCGCCATAGTACAATTTCATCGTTCATGGCTGAAAACACCGCGCGGTTTCGCACGTCGTCCGACGTCGCCGCGCGCGACATTCCCGAAGGGCTCATGCTGGTGAACGTGCAGACGGGCGCGGCGTTCAAGCTGAACCGGGTCGGCGCGGCGGTCTGGAAGCGACTGGACGGGATCAGCAAGATTAGCCGAGATCGTGAGCGAGCTGGCCCCGGAGTATGGGGTCGGGCTCGACGTGCTCCAGCGCGACGTGGCGACTCTGCTGCAGGATCTCCAGAAGCAGGGACTGGTCGTTCCGGTCGACGCCGCCTGATCCGCGCAGCGGCTCGCGGGTTTTCCTACCGCACGTTTGGTCGCCGAGGCTTGGCGGGCGGGGTCCAGACGCGGCCTGCGGGTCGGGTGAGGGCCCGATCGCGGAGCGCATCGAGCAGCGCGCGCGAGATCGAGGGCGCGAGCGCGAGACCGGCGAGGCGGCGTCCGGGTGTTCCCGCGGGGAACTGTCGCGTGAGGGCGCGGAGCACCCCGATGATGGCGCGCTCGCGCGGGCCGGGGGCCAGAAGTCGAATCAGCGCGGAGAGGAAGGAGCCGCCGCCCACCTCGGCGGCGATCAGCGGCAGCATCAGCGACGCATGCGCGACCATCCCCTGATCCTGGAGGTGGCGTGCGCATCGAGCGGCGTTCATCGCCCGCGCTTCGGCCAGCGCCTCGAAGTCTTCCGGGCGGTGAAGCGTTCCGAGGTTGATCCAGTGCAGCGTCGCGTGCAGCAACAGGTGGGCGAAGAGATCCTCGGAGCTGGGCAGCACGACGGGCGCGCCGAACAGACGCGTGTCGCTCGCGCCTCGCGCGAACATCGCCTCGGGGTCGAGGCGCGCTCGGCTGGTGCGGGTGAGACGGCGATGGAGATCGATCCCCAGCGGTAGTCCCCCGGGTTTCTTGAGCGTGACTTGCCATTCGCCGCGTTCCCAGCACTCGTCCGTGAAGCCGCGCGCGCGCAGCAGACCGAGCGCTTCGAAGAAGCGCTCGGCAGGGACCAGCAGGTCGACGTCTCCGATCGGCCGGAACGATTTCGTGTTGTCGTAGACCAGCTTTTGAAGGAGCACACCCTTGAGCGGCATCACGGAGATCCCGTTCGGCGCCAGGGTCATCGCGACCGTCGTGACCAGCTGGGGCCCGGCGGTGATCAGAAAAAGCTCGGTGGCGAGCCGCTGATCCGGTGAAATCGGCCGATCGGGCAAGTGGCTCACCGCACGATCATGTACGTGAACCCCCATTTTCGTCGAGAGACTCGCAATGTTTCCGCCGAGGTCGGCGAAAAAGTCGAGCTTGACGTGAAAACTCACCTGACGATCATCGCACTTCAATGACACTAAACGACATGCGAGAGGACCCAGAGGAAATTGAAGAGTGACGATCGGCGACGGTGGGCAACTTGACACAACACGAGACAATCCCTAAAGTCTGTCGCCGGTAGCGGTGTGAGTGGCTCCAAAGTGCTGGCCTACACGGGAGGAGATCTTGGCGATGAACGGTATCCTGCAGAGAACGCACTTCGAGAGGCAGTTTCGCCTTTCGTTCCTACAGAAAAGTGCGACAGGTGCCGATAAGGGCCCGCGTCGGCCATGAACGCATCGAACTTTTCGCTAGTACCCCGAGCTCATCAGTGCGATAAGTTTCCGCGATGCGTTTAGGGCAGCCCACTCGCTGAGACCCACTTGTTAATGACTCTCCGAATACCTTTTTATGTGAGCCTGACTTGCCTCCTGGTGGCGGGAACGGCGTGGGCGCCAGGATGTTTCCATGCGGCGCACAGGGCCTGCCGTCGCGGAGCGCCTCCACGGGAGGCGTGCAGCTCAGCGACGCTGCGCTCCTGCATGCAGGCGTCGGCGCGGAAGCCGGCTATGACAGCAACGTCTTTTACAGCCCGGACAACGCGCAGGGCTCGGCGGTGCTTCGCATCGTGCCCTTCCTGGAACTGACCAATGCAAGTCGAACCGGCGCGGCTCCGCCGGAGCTGTTTTTCGACCTGGCCGCTGCTCTGACCTATCGAGAGTATCTGTCCAACGACGCGTTCGTGCGGGCGCAGCGGGCTTTCATGCCCACCTTGTCGGGCATCCTGGAGTTCGGGCGACCGCAGACTCTGAGCTTCGGGGTCAACGAGTCCTTCACTCGAACCGAGGATCCCCCGTACGTCAACGTCCCCAATCAGGAGCCGATCGCTCGAGACGTCAACCAGGCCGCGGCCAGTGTGCGGTGGGCTCCCGGCGGTGGGCGTATCGCCGCGTCGCTCCAGTACGTGAACACGCTCGACGCATTCGAGACCACGAGCCTCAAGGTGGCCAACTCGATGGGCAACGTTCTCACTTTGGACGTTGGCTGGAAGTGGCTGCCCAAGACAGCTCTGGTTCTCACGGTCTCGCAGGGATACTCCACTTACTTCAATACCGATGCGGCGGGCAATTCAAAGCCCACCTCGTTCCCGTTCCACGTGCTGGCGGGCATTCGGGGCCTGATCACCGCGAAATTGGCCGTAAACCTGCAAGCTGGCTACATGAACAGCTTCTACGACATACCAACCTCGCCAACCCGAGTCACCCCCTCTGGGCTCCAGGGGTCGTTCACTGCGAACGCCGACGTGGTTTACCGCCCGACGATGTTGACTTCGGTCAACCTCGGCTATCGCAAAGATATTTCAAACGCGATCCTCGGCGACTTCTACTATGTGGATTCCGTCTACTTGAATCTCGGGCAAGCCATCGCTGGGCGTCTCGGAATGGGTGTTTCCGCGCGTTACGAGAGCCGCTCGTTCCAGAACGTCCCGCTTGCCAACATGACTGTTCACCAGCCGGCACGATAACTACGTCCAGCTGGCAGCGAATCTGGACTATCACATGCGCGATTGGACCTATGCAGGGGTTTCCTACACGCTCATGTCCAACTCGAGCCCCTACACGCCGACGTCGGCCCAGGATCCCGGCCGCGTGAACTACTTCAAGCAGCTGGTGTTTGCGCGTCTCGGCGTCACCTACTAGACTGTGATTTTCATGCGGTTAGCGGCACCTCGCCTCGGGGAAGGCATCTCTGTTCTAGGTTGCGCTGGGTTCGTGCTCGTCGTGGCTCTCGGGTGCGCCCACAGCAGCACCGGCAATTCGTCGCCGATTCCCGTGCCTCAGGAGATCCACGACGACCGGCTGGGCATCGACGACACATTTGTCGTGCGTGTCTATGGCGAGCCGGATCTGAGCGGCGAGTACCGTGTGGCGAACGACGGCACCATCGATTTTCCTCTGGCTGGACGGATCGTGGTGAAGGGGCTCGAGGTTGGTGAACTCCAGAAGGAGATCATCAAACGTCTCAAGGCGGGATACCTCCTGAATCCCCAGGTGACCGTGATGGTCAATCAGTGGAACAGCCGGAAGATATCGGTGCTTGGCCAGGTCGCGCACCCGGGAACGGTGCCGTACTTCCCCAACATGACCATCGTCGACGCCATCGCGTCGGCGGGGGGATTCACGGGTGTCGCGGCCAAGAATTCGGTGAATCTCAGGCGAGAGTTGACGGGCAAGGTCGAGATGCGCACCTTCCCCGTCGCCGACATTGCCGAAGGGCGGTCCCCCAACGTCGTGATCCTGCCGGGTGATGTTCTTGTGGTCGAGGAGCGTCTCTTCTAGTCGCGCCTCGGGCGCCTTCGAAAATGGAGCCTTCGCGCTCGACCGGTCCTTCCCGTGCGATGTCGAGATCACCGAGGGAGCGGCCCAGGTTTGGAGCTGCGGCGGTGGTCGCCGGGATTGGGCTCACTGGCACGGTCGTGTTCGTGGCACCGCTGCTGGTCGGTTCCGTGCACCGTCCGGCGGTCCTGGGCGTGTCCCTGGCGGCGGGCCTGGGCGCGGCACTGACCCTTTTCGGCGAAGTGTCGAGACGAGGCGTCGTTCGCGTGACGCGCTCCGTGCTGCTTCCGCTGAGCCTGCTTTTGATTCCGTTGCTACAGAGCATCCCGTTGCCCGCAGCGCTCGCTGGGCGGATCGATCCGGCGGGCGATGCGCTCCTGGTGGAGAGCCCGATCGCAGGCTCGCCGTTTCGTCCGCTCAGCCTGGATCCGCCCGACACGCGGGCAATCATCGCGAAGGCGGGCGCAGCGCTCGCCGTCTTCTTGGTCGCTTTTCATCTGGCGTCGGGCCGGCCGACGCGGCGGCTGCTCTTGTTGCGGGGGGTCGCAGCGAGCACGGTGGTCGCGATGGCGATCGGGCTCGGACACCGGATTCTCGGTGAGACGAGGATCTTCGGCCACTTCTCGCAGAGTCTCGGTCTGCTGAACGGCCCCTTCATCAATCGCAATCACCTCGCTGAATTTCTCGAGCTCGGCGCTTTTGTCTGCGTGGCGTGCGCGTTGGCCGGCGCTTCCGCCTTGAATCGCGTCGGGTGGCTCGCCGCCGCGCTGATGTGCGGGGCCTGCGCGCTCGCTACGTTCTCCCGAGGAGCTGTGCTGAGCCTGGTCGCGGGGACGATCGCGTTCGTGGTCCTCAGGCAGGCGGCGGTCAGCGAACCCCAGGAATCGGGCACACGTCCATCACGAACGCTGTTGTGGGTGACCGTGATGCTGATCCTGTTGGGCGGGCTCGCGGTCGGGTTGGGCGCCGATCAGATCGTGACACGGGTTCGCGACACACAGATTGGCCAGGAAGCGCGGCTCAGCCTGTGGAAAGACAGTCTCGCGCGTCCTAAAGGCACATCCCTTCGGCATCGGTCGAGGGGCTTTCGAGAGCGTTTTTCCGGCGTACCGCACCCTCGACGGAGGAATCGGGGTCCGCTTCTCGTTCATCGAGAACGAGCCCCTGCAGTACCTGGTCGAGATGGGCTGGCTGGGCTTCATTGCCGTGCTGATCGGGGCGGTTTTCATGGCGCGAGAGTGGCTGGCCGCGCGCCGTCGCGACCAGATCGAGGCAGCGCTGGTCGCGGCCGTCGTCGCGGTGCTGGTCCACAACTTCGTCGATTTCGGGCTCGAAACGCTCGGTATTCAGCTTCCGTTCGCGGCCATTCTGGGGACGTTGCTGGGACGGACCCGCGACGTCCCCGAGCGTTCGCTGTCACCGCGCGCGGGGGTCGTCGCCTGGGCCGTCGCGCTCGGCGCGATCGTGATCGGCGGGGCCGCGGTCGCGCACCCCAGTGCGAGCAACTTCGATCGATTGGTGGAATCGCCGCCGGCTGGAACGACGAAGCGCGAAATGGCGCTCCGCGCGCAGGCCGCACATCCCGTCGACTATTTCTACGCGCTGGCACAGGCCGCGGCCGAGCCGATTGCGCCGAGCAGCGGCGGCCGATCCCCGCGGCTCCACGCGCTCAATCATGCGCTGCTGCTCTGTCCCCATTGTCCCGAGGTTCACGCGGCGGTCGCGGGGACCCTCTGGGCTCTGGGGAAGAAACCGCAGGCCCTGCAGGAATGGCACACCGCGGTCGAGACGCGGCCGAGCGTTCTCGAATCCATCCTTCAGGCCGCTTGGGTGGCGCGTGCGCGTCCCGAGGAGATCGCAGTCATCGCTGGTGAGAGCTCGGAGCGACTCATGAGAGCCGCGTCGTTTCTGATATTGCGAGGACAACCGGCTGGGGCGGCCGCGCTGCTGCCCCTGGCGAGTGCCGCGGGTGCCCCCACGGAGCAAGTGGTGCTCATGAAGGCGGGCATCGAGATCGATACGGGCGCGATCGAAGAGGCCTTGAAATCTCTCAGTGTTGCGAGGAAGCTACTACCGCAGGATCCCGCGTGTCTTCCTGCTGCTCGGTCAGGCCCATCTACGGGAGGGACGGGTCGACGAAGCGCTTCAAGATCTGGACACGGGTATCGGTATGAATCCTCAAAACCTGTCACTCTTGCGCACCCGCTTGAGCGTCATCATGCAGCAGCGGAAGTGGTTCCTCGCCAAGGGCGCGCTCGAAGCGCTGGAGATCGGGCTGGTCGAAGCCCGGATGCCGACGACCGAGGTTCATCTCGCGGCAGCCCGCTACTATTCGACGCTGCGCGAAGTTGGAAAAGCCAACTCGGAATACAACTTGGTGCTGGCTCAGGAACCGAGCAACGGCGGCGCATGGGCCGAGATGGCGGCGCTCTGGGAGTCGACGGGGCGTTTGGCTCAGGCGCTCGAGGCGTACCGCCAGTCGAACGTCGTTGCCCCCGGTAATGCGGCGGTCCTTGCGGCCATCGAGCGTCTGTCGACGCAGATTCAGACCCTCCGCTCCGGCGCTCTCCTGCAGCCATGAGCGCCTCTCTCCCTCTCGACCCGGCCACCGGCCTCGCGCCGCCGAGACGCGCGGCGGACGGCTTCGAGCTCACGAAGAAGGCTTCCGCTCTCACCCCTGTCAAGCAGACCTTTCGACAGGTCTGGTTCTTCCTGCTCCTCGGTTCGATCTGCCTCGAGGGGCTCGGGCGGCGGTATCTGCCCGGCGTTCCGTCGGCGGTCTTCTACTTCTTGAAGGACGTGGTTCTGGTCGCGGGACTGATTCGCTTTCGTATCAACCGGGAGGTCAGTGGGGTCTTCAAGTCACTCTTTGCTGGCTTCGTTCCCATTCTGAAGCTCGCCGTCCTGTGGACCTTCGTCGAGATCATCAATCCCGACGAGGCATCGATCCCGCTCGGCCTTCTTGGCTTTCGAGCCTATTGGTTGTGGTGGTTCGCGCCGTTGATTGTCGCCAGCGTGCTCCTCGATCCGGTCGTACGGCGGAAGGTCGTCGTCATCCAGTCGGCGATAGCCATGGTCGTCGCCATCCTCGCCATTCTACAGTTCGGCTCGCCACTCGATGACGCCATCAACACCTACTCGACCGTCGATGGCGAGGCGTCGGTAGCGATCCCGGTCACCAGCACCGGGCGAGCGCGCGTCTCGTCGACATTCTCGTTCATCACGGGCTTCGGCGACTTCGCCGTGCTCGTTCCGGTGTTGCTCCTCTCGATAGGCCTCGGTGAACGGGAACGCACGTCGCGTCTCGCGGCACTGACCGCGACGCTCTTCTCCGCCGCGGCGCTCCCGATGGCGGGCTCGCGGGGTGCCTTCGCTCTCAGTCTGGCCCTTTGCCTGGTCGTGGTGTGGAGGGCCGGTCTGATCTTCACCCGCGTCGGTCGTCGCGTGATCTTGGTGGCCGTGGCGGCCGGCTTGGCGTCGGTGTTCGCTTTTCCCGACGCGCTTCAGGGAGTCAGGGATCGCTTCGAGGGCGGCGACACCACAGCGCGCGTCGAGGAGTTCTTCACCATCCTGCCGCCGGTGGCGCTGGTCAAGTACAAGGACGGCTACACGATCCTGGGAATCGGCACCGGCATGACCCAGAACTACCGAGGACAGTTCGGCGTCGTCGAGGACAAGGGCGGTGCGGCCGAGGGCGAGGTCGCACGGCATCTCTGGGAGCTTGGTCCGATCGGGTATCTTCTGGTCTGGAGCACGAGACTCGGGCTGGTCGTGGTCCTGTGGAGGTCGGCCCGGATTCTGAAGAGGGGCGGACGACGCGCCGCCTCGGCCGGGGCGCTGGCGTATGCGTTCCTGGCGCTCTACGGTGGTCTGGTCTTCGATCACATCTTCTGCGCGCTTTTCTTCGTGGGTTTTGGCTTCATCCTGCAGGAAGTCGTCCAGGTGCGGCTCGCTTCTCGGGCGCGGGCTCGTGAACATGGGCCGTTCGAGGCCGCAGCGAGGGCGCCCGCCCCGTCCTAGCGCCGGCCCATGAACATTCGCGAGAGGATACCCGCGGTCATTCTCACGGTCTGGATCCTGGCCGCGAGCCTGATCTACTTTCGACAATTCGCCGGGCCCGCGCTTCGATACCTGGCTCGGGCCACCGGGCACGGCTGAACGCATGATCGCGCTCGCATGGCTGCTGGCCATCGTCGCCGCGGCTCAAGGATACGGCCTGATCATCGCCTCGGCATTGAAGCTGCGGCTTGCGACCCGCGCCGAGCGGGTGACCGTCACGATCGGCTTCGGAACGGGCTTTCTGGTGGTCGCCGTGTTCGTCCTCGGTCTTCTGCACCTGATCGGACGCGGTTCATCGCTCCTGCTCATCGTCCCCGCGGGGGCCTTCGCGATCTGGAAGGCCGCAACGTCGTCCCCCGGCGCCGCGGCCGAACCAGTCGCCGAACCGCGCTGGTTGCGAATGGCGCTCCTCGGCGCCCTCGTCGCGTGCATCGCGGCGAACGTCGTCGGCACTCTCGCTCCCGCCAGCTTCATCGACGCGCTGATGTACCACCTCGTCATCCCGCGGAGCTATGTCCAGGCGGGCCGTATCGTCGAACTGCCCGCGATCTGGCAGTCGTATCAGCCTCTGGGAGTGGAGATGCTCTTCACGCTGGGCTTCTCACTCCAGGGGCCCTTGTTGTCGGCCCTGGCTCACACCGGGCTGGGCGTGCTCGCCGCGGCGGCGACCGGTTTGCTGGGCCGACGGATTGCCGGCCCGCTGGGCGGGTTGCTGGCTGCGGCCATCTTCTATTGCACCGCGATGGTCGAATGGGAGTCGACCTCCTGTTTCGTCGACCTCGGCACCACGGCGTTCAGCGCGCTCGGCTTCTATGCGGTTCTTCGTTGGAGCGACGATGGCACGACGCGAGAATCCACGCTGGCTCGTCGCCGCGGCGATCTTCATGGGCATCGCCGGAACGCTGCAAGCTCCCGGCGATCCAGTTCGCGGTCATCGCCGCGGGGGTGGTGGGATGGATCTCGCTGCGTCGCGGGCCGTGGCCTGGTCGCCAGCGCCGGCCGAGTCGCCGCCTTCCTCGGCATCTCCGTCGGCCTGTGCCTTCCCTGGTACGTGCACTCGTATGTCTGGTCGGGCAATCCCGTCTATCCGTTCGCGACCAAGATCTTCGGCGACAACCGCGACAACGCCGCGGTCCAGTCGATTCTCGGCCAGTACGCTCCCGGGCACGGCATCAAGGATCTGGTCCTCGCTCCGTGGCGCCTGTTTTCCGGCGGCGCGGCCTTCGAATGCGCCCAGTATCTGAGCCCGCTGCCCTTCATCTTCGCGCCGCTGATCCTGTTTCGGCTACGGGGCTCGCGCGATCGCCAGGTCCTTGCGGCCCCTGCCGGGATTGGTTTTCTTTTCTGGTTCGCGAGCGCGCACGTCGCGCGCTACCTCGTTCCGCTTCAGCCGTTCCTGGCCGCGCTCACGGCGGACGCGATGCTGTGGCTCGCCGGCGGCAGCCGGTATCGCGCGCGTCTCATGGTGCTGACCGGGGCGGCGTTCATCGGATTCGGAACGCTGAGCACGCTCCTGACTCTGAAGACCTTTGCTCCGGTCGTGTTCCACCGCGAGAGCGCCGACGCCTATCTCGCCAGGATGTCTCCGTTTTACAACCTGTACAAGACCGTCGAGAAAGACGTTCCCGAGAATGCTTTGATCCTCACGAACCACGGGCCGACCTACTACCTCGATCGGCCGCACGTGCGGATGAGCGACGCCGTGTTTCTCGGGGCGCCGGATCGGCTTTCGAGGGTGCTCGACGGCGCCCGATTTACTCACATCCTGGTTTACGGCCACGAGGGGATGGAGCAGACCGTCCTCGCGCTGGGGCCTCGGGTGCGGTTGCTCTGGTCACGTCAGGTCGACACGCCGGCGAGCCGCACCTTCGGCGGAACGGTGGCGGTGCCCGCGGCGCTCTTCGCAGTCGTCTCATTGAGGCTCGCTCGCCGATGAACGTCTTGCTCTATTCGAGGGGATTCTTCCCCGCCCTGGGTGGTTTGGAGTCGGTCTCGCTGTCCCTGGCGGAAGCGGATCGCCGGCGCGGGCCACTCCTGCGTCGTGGTCACCGAGACGCCCGCCGACGAATCGCTCCCAGATCGATTTCCCTTCCGCGTCGAGCGGGCCCCAAGCGCGTTGCGGCGTCTCGCGCTGGTCAAGTCGGCGGACATCGTGCACTCGAACGGCGCCAGCCTGGCGCTGTTCTTCCACGCCAAGCTCATGCGAAAGCCGTTCATCTGGACCCACGGCGGCTACCAGATGGTCTCGGTCGACGGTCTCGGATGGGTCGACGGGCAGCCGGCGCCGCTCACGCCGATGGCGTCGCTTCGTCTTCATGCGCGCAAGAATGGCTTGCGCGCGGCCGCCGTGGCTGCGTTGAAGCTCGGCATTCGACGCGCCGCCGGCCACGCAGTGGAGCGAAACATCGCCGTCTCGCGCTGGGTGGCGAGCCGCCAGCCTCTGCCTCGGCAGGTGGTCATCTACAATCCGTTCTCGCTGTCGCTCTTCAAGGAGCCGGTGGTGGACGGCCGCTCGCCCGCGGTACGACTTCGTCTTCATCGGGCGGTTGGTCAGCGAGAAGGGGGTCCGCACGCTCCTCCGCGCGCTGGCCGTGGTGAACGGACAACGATCGCCACGCCCGCCGGCCAGCCTGCTGATCGTCGGTGACGGTCCCGAGCGGCCGTCGCTGGAACAGCTGGCCGTCGTCTTTAGGGCAGGGCGCGAGCGTGCATTTCGCGGGACGCCAGCATGGCCGCGAGCTGGTCGAGTCGATCGCGCGCGGCAGCGGTCGCCGTCGTCCCCTCCGAGTGGGAAGAAGCCATGGGTGGCGTGGCGCTCGAACTGCTGGCGGCCGGCCTGCCGCTCATCGTCTCGGAGCGCGGCGGGCTGGCCGAGTGCGTGGGCGATGCGGCCTGGACGTTCCCCAACGGCGATCACGATCGTCTGGCCGCCCAGATGGCCGCGGTCATCGACGATGAGTCACTGCGACGCTCGAAAGCCGAAGCGGGCCGGCGGGTCGTCGAGCGTTTCGATGAGCGCATGCTGGCGCAGCAGTATCTCGACCTGTACGCCGAGATCCTGTCCGAACGATCCTGAAGACTGGACGGCGCGCTGGGAGGTGCTCTCAAAGCGCGTGGGGCGTGCGTCGTGACCGGCGTTACGGCGTCGAGTGAGGAGGCTCGTCCTCGCGGGGTCGGTGCTGGACAGCGTGGTCCTCGCCGATCTCGAGAACGCCGATCTGGCGTCGCTTGGAGCCTTCGACGTTATCGTTTGCAGTCACATCCTCGAGCACTTGCGCGATCCAGGGAGCCGTGCTCGCTCACCTCCGATCGAATCTCGCATCCGACGGTCGGCTCGTGGTCGCGTTGCCCAATCCGCTCTTGTGGCGCCAGAGTAATCGCGTTCATGTCGGGTCGGTTCCGCTACACGCAGGGCGGGATCATGGACGACACACACTTGAAGTTTTTCGACTGGTTCACCGCGAGGCGACTTGTGGAGACCGCTGGTTATCAAGTCGTGGAAGCCGTAGCAGAGGGGGGGTGCCCCGGCTCGCGGTTCTTGCCGGGGTTTCTCGCCGGAGCGCTCGACCGTCTCGCCACGACCATGCGCCCAGGTCTCTTCGGCGTTCAGTTCGTCATCGTAGCTCGCCGATAGCACGGAACCGACGATGCCAACGAACCTGCATCTCAGCATCATCATCCCGACCAGGAATCGCGACGAGGTTCTTGGGCGCTGTCTGACCCTTCTCCAGCCTCAGGTGGACGATACGACTGAAGTCATCGTCACTGACGATGGACGATCGATCCAGACGCGTGACCTGATCCAGTCCCGCTTCCCATTCGCGAGGTGGATCCCAGGGGCTCAACGTGGTCCGGCTGCCAATCGAAATAACGGCGCTTCGGAGGCGAAGGGCGAGTTCCTGATGTTTCTGGACGACGACGTAGAACCGAGCGCCGAGCTGGTTTCGAGCTATCGGGCGAGCATTCGCGGAGATGTGGCCGTGTACGAGGGCCGAACCACCTGTCGGACGGGCCTTCGATCGCCGCTCGAACATGCCCCGATCAATGAAACCGGTGGTTGGCTTTGGTCCTGCAACATGATGATCCGTGGAGACATCTGGAGAGCCATCGGAGGGTTCGACGAGGACTTCCCGCATGCGCACCTCGAGGACGTCGTGTTCAGAGAGCGGATCAGGGTGCTGGGCGAGCGTGTCCTGTTCGTGCCCGGTGCGTCCGTGGACCATCCGCCCCGCCGTGTCCCACCGCCGGGATTGTTGGCGCTGCAACACGAAGGCTACTTCATCTACGAGTACAAGTATCTCGGCCGAGCTCCGTCAATCTCTCGCTTCTTCTCGAGTCTGGTTCGCCACCGTGTGAGGGCGGTGCTGCAGTATCAGCTGGGCTCGGATAGCTTCGTTGCGCTGGGATCGATTTGCGTGGAGTCGTTCCACGTCCTCACTCATTGGCGGGCCTGGAATCGGAAATGGGCTTCGACGAAAGGTCCGGGTCCCAGTCTTCGAGAGCCGTGGGACCCTCCTTAGAGGACAACGCCGAGCGATCGTGCGTGCCGGTTACGATTCAGTAGTCATCGGACCGGCTTGCGCGGCAGCACCATCGAGCCGAGCGTTCGCAGATCCGCGGGCCGTACGCTCTTGCTGACGACCAGCCCGACCAGATAGATCACGCCGGCGATCACCAGGCGTAGGACCGGCGAGGTTGTCGCTTGGACGGCGACCAGTAGCGCCGCGGCGCAGAGCAGCGCGGGCACTATCACCGTCTTGCCGGCGAGAACGACGAGCGGCCGGGTCTCGCGCGGACCTGTGGTCTGAACCAGGGCAGACGACGCCGTAGCTGATCACGGTCGCCCAGGCCGCACCGACGGCTCCGCTCCGGGGAACCAGCGCCAGGTTCAGGCCGAGGTTCAGTACCGCGCCCACGACCGTCGCGACCGGCAGGAAGCGTTGCAGGTGTTTCGCCAGGATGACGTTGGTCATCACCACGACGGCGAACGAAGCGATGACCGACAACATGAGGATCGCGGCGAGATCCCCGGCGCCGGTGAAGCTGGCGCCGAAGAGCAATGTCATGATCTGCCTGCCGAGGATTGAGACGACCAGGTAGGCGGCGAACGCGCAGACCAGCAGGTATCGCGTCGCTTCCACGACGTAACGATTGAATTCCTGCGGCGAATTCTCGAATTTTACGAGAAGCGGAAACAACGACGTCATCACCGCGGTCGGCAGAATGTTGAAGAGCTCGACCAGATTGGCGGCCGCTGCGTAACGGCCGACGGTCGTCGAATCTACGAGCCGGTGCAGGATCACCTGGTCGACGCGGCGAGATACGGACGCGGCAAAGGCGGTGAGGGCGAGCGGCAGGCACGCGGCGAGGAGGTTCCATCCCAGCCGGGCCGGTTCCGCCGGCGCATCCGGGGAGCGCTGGAGCTTGCGCCTGAGACCGAGCAGGAGGAGCACGATCTCCGCGAGGCTGGCGACCAGGCGGCCGACGATGACGGCTACCAATCCGGCGTGCATGACCCAGAGGGCGGCGAGCGCCACGACCCAGACGATCTGACGGGCCATGTTCGCCGAAACCGACAACCACTGGCGAAGGTCCGCCTGATAGAAAGCACCCGGCAGCCGAAACGGGGTGAGCCCGATGATGTCGAGCGCCATGAGGAGCACGGGCAGCCCCAGGCCCGCATAACCGAACTTCGTTGCCGAGACGAGCGCGACCCCCATCGCGAGCGCCGAGGTACCGGCGCTGAGGGTCGACGCCCGCGCGATGAGGCTGCGCGCCAGCTGCGGCCGCTTGGCGAGCTCTCGCGGCAAGATCGCCTCCAGGCCGAAAGATGCCACCCAGGCAAACAGCGAGACGTAGGCCTGGACGGAGGCGTACTGGCCATATCCGGACGCGCCCAGGCAGCGCGTGAGCAGGACGCTGGCGATGCCCGTGGTCGCGATTCCTGCGACCCTCCCGCCGATCAGGGCGAGGGTATTTCGCGCGGCCCGGTGCCGAAGCCCGTCAGACTCTGCGGAGGTCTTTGTCAATGGAGCTCGATGACGAAGAGCACCTGACTTTATGCCCGACGATGGCTGCTGACCAACCGATTCTGCTCGACTAGAATCGCGCGCATGATGGTAGCCGGCCCGTCACCGGTCGGCGGCCGACACCGACACCGATTGCGTCTCTCGACGTCTCGGCCGCACTCTGAAGTCGAATGACCGCGCCTTATGAGACGCTGGCCCTTCATGGGTACTCGCCGTGGTCGGCCGAACGCATTCTCCGAGCGGTGGACGCGGGGACGCCCATCGCCGACCTGCCCGGGCGATTTCACGCTGATCGCGACGCGGCGGAACGCCGCGCGCGCCGCGCGCCAAGCTGGTGAGCTCGCTCGTCGCCGCGCGGCCTTACTACCTCGCCCGGGCGCTGGACGGGACGTACGTTCACGGACCCACGGTCTTCGACGTCGCGAGGAAGGGCCGCCTCGGCTGGCGGTGGAACCACCGCGCGGTGAACTGCCTCGCCTTGCTCGGCCACACGGCCGGCGAGGACTCGCTCCACCCGGACGTGTCGCGCGTTCCCTGCGCGTCGGTGGTGACGATCGAGGGCGACCGCGCACGGGTGGACCGCCACGAGCGAGCGTGGTCGGACGTCTTTGCGGGTGCCCGGGACGGGCGACTCGACGAGGCCGCCGAGGCACTGGACGTGGCCTTCCGCGAGATGAGCAGTCCCGACGCGGTCGTGTCGCTGAGCGCCGGCTTCGACAGTCGGCTGCTGCTGGCGCTGGCCTTGCGCGCGCGGACAGCGGCCGCTGGCACTGACGATGGGCTTCGACTCGAGCACCGACGTTCAGGTGGCGCGCCAGATTGCTCGATTGCTCGGCCTCGAGCATAGGGTCGTCGAGCTCCAGGCGGCCGACTACTCCGCCACGCGCGGGCGATCGTCGAAACGACGAGCGGCACCAAGACGGCCGCGAACTGGCACACCGACCTCTACGCCAGGGCCGCCGGCCTCTCGCCCGGGACGGTTCACTACGTTGGCTCGAACGGCGAGTTCGCCCGTACGTTCTTCGTCGACGCCGGCGTGGCCGCGCTCGTGGCGGACCGCGCGCCCAGCCGGCTCGCAGAGGCCTACCTCGCGGCGAGGTTCGTGCGGCGCGCGCGACGCTTTCCGCGCGCCCTCCTCGCGAACGGACCGGATGCGCTCGCCTGCGCGCGCCACGCGGCAGCCTTGCCGGTCCGACTCACGGAACGCTTCCTCGACGCGCTGGACTGCTTCTACGCAACGGTTCGGGCGCGGCACTTCATCGGCAACGGGCTGGCGCTCTACGCCGCGCACGGTGCACCGCGCTCACCCTTCCTGGACGCGCGCTGGATCAGAGCCGTGGCGCGGTTGCCGCGTGCGGATCGACTGGGCAGCAACTTTCACCGGCACGCGATCGCCGCCGCGTGGCCGGACCTCCTGCGCTTCCCGGTGGGCGCAGAGTCGGCGATGGCTCGGCGCGCCCCGCCGCTCTACGCTCTGCGCCGGCCTCGGATCGTCGGCTACAGCCCCTTCGCCGCCGTCGCCGCGGACTCAGCGACGCGCGAGCTGATCATCGAGGCGAGCAGCCTCGACGGGCTCCTCGACCGGCGCGCGCGCCTCGAGGCGGTCGAGCGCTATCCCGCCGCCATCGAGCTGCTGCTCACGCTGGCCGTGGCCGGTGAGCTCGGTCAGGCCGCCGAGATAGCTTGCTGAACCGATAGCTGCTCACGTCCTGCGTCTGCGTCGCGTCGATTCCCTGAGCAGCTGCATCACACGGATCAGGTCGCCACGCATGGTCAAGCCAGGCGAGCGCTCCGTAAACGCCCGCGCCCACCAGGCCGCCCACGAGAACGCCGAGGCGCGTGCCGCCGAGACCCAGGAGGGACAGCACGAGGCGAACGGAAAGCGCCATGAGTGTGGCGGTGGCAAGCGGGACGGCCATCGCGATCCAGAAGTCCGCTCCGAGAGCCATGCGGTGCCGGACGAGCCAGACGAACAACACCCCGCCGGCCATCACCGACAGAGACCATGCCGCGGTCATGCCGACGACCGATCCCGAGAGCGCGCCGAAGATCGCGGCGGCCCAGCAGACCGGGATGAGGGCGATCGCGGCGCGCAGGAGCGCGCTCGCGCGACCGTGCGCAATGAGCACCGACATCGCGAGATAGCTGACGGGCGAGAACAGGCTGGTCAGCGCGTAGAGGCGAAGAACCGGCGTCAGGCCGAGCCAGCGCGATGGTAAAAGCGCGACGATCTCCGGCGCGATGGCCACGGTGCCCAGGCTGAAAGGGGCGACCACGATCAGGATCAGCCGGACCACGGACTTGAAGGCGCGGCCCTGCCGACCGTCTTCTCCCAGCTCGACCGTCGCCGGGAGGAACACGTTGTACATCGCGGAGCTGAGTCGCTCGACCGGCGTGTAGGCCAGCTTCATGCCCATCCCCATGAAACCCAGCGCCGACGAACCGAGGAAGCGACCCGCGAGCACGCTGTCGAGCGCGCGGCTGATGGTCACGGCGAGGCTGAAGCCGGACAGGCGTGAACCAACCTTCCCGAGGGCCCGTGCGTGGCTGCGGGACCAGAGGTGGAGTTTGACTTGGGGCGGAGCGGCCGCCACGGTCATCACGGTCTGCACAACGAATGTCGCCAGTCCCTGCGCGACCAGAGCCCACACGCCGAAGCCGCGAATGGCCAGGACCACCGCCAAGGCGACCGAGACCGTATTGGAGACAATGTTGATCACGGTCAGGTCGCGAAAGCGCAGCGCGCGATAGAGCATGGCCGTCGGCACGCGCATGGGGGCGGCCAGAAAGAACGTCGAGGCGAGCGCCACCGAGACCCAGGTGATCGAATGGTTCTGGTAGAACCACGCCAGGATGGGCGCAGCCGCCGCCGCGATCAGCGTCAGGATGGCGCCGCCGATCACGCTCAACCAGAACGCTGTGGCCTCTTCGCTGGCGTCGATCTTGGGCAGTCCCATCACCGCGCTGGTCATTCCCGAGTCGCCAATCATGCCCAGGAATCCGCTGACCGTGCTGGCCATGCCCAGCACACCGAAGTCGGCGGGGGTCAACCACCGCGTGAGAAGTCCAAACGACGCGAGCCCGAGCAGGACCTGAAAGACCTGGCCCGCCACTGACCAGACACTCGACCCCGCGGCCCGCGCTGCCAGGCGTGGGGCGGGCGCATCTGGTCCGCCGGAAACAGGGTTCCCGCTGGTGCTGGGCGGATCGGACTCTGGCATCTGATGCAGCGCCAAATCCGTATCACATTGGGATAACGTTGACTATTTCGGGTTCGGCCGCGAGGAGCCGGCCGTGAGGAGCGATCGAGAGATGGAGATCCTGATGTTCACCCACGCGATGAAGCGAATCGGAACCTGGTATCGCGTGTTCAACCTCGCCGCCGGCCTGGTCCAGCGGGGTCACTCGGTTCGCATCGCGAAGGTCGGCCTCGCGCGGCTCGTGCCCGAAGAGAAGATCGAGGACGGTGTGTCGGTCCTGGAGTTGCCGAGAATGTGGGGGTCCAGCCTGTTCCACGAGGCGACACGCATGCCAGTCGACATCGCCGCCCGCTTCGCCCTGCAGCTCGCGCATCGTTACGACATCGTCCATGCGTTCACCCATCATCTGAACGCGCTGTTGCCGGCGCTGCTCGGCTCTTGGATGGGGCGCGGCGCCACGGTGCTCGGGGATCGAGACGACCTTTGGTCCGAGGGCGGGCTTCTGGGCGCGCCCGAGGGCCGAGGTCTCGTGGGGAGCGCGGACTACCGGTTTCATCACTGGACGGAATACAACATGGCGCGGTGGCTGGGCACGATGACGGTCGTCAGCGACGATCTGATGCGGCGAGTGCTCGAGACCGGCGTGTCACCGTTGCGCGTGCGCAAATTGATCAACGGCTGTCCCGTCGATCGGATCAAGCCCGGCGATCGCGCCGCCGCGCGACATCAGCTCGGCCTGCCCGCCGATCGAGAGATCTGCCTCTTTGTCGGCGTGGGCATCTACGACGTCGATCTCGTCCTCGACGCGCTCGCGCAACTGCGGAAGATCCGCCCGCAAAAGCAACTGCCTCTGACCGTGATCGTCGGGCCGCCCCCTGATGCCACCCGAGCCCAGGCCGACGCCCGCGGCGTCGCTCCCGACGTGCTCACGCCCGGGTTTCTCAAGGATGCCGAGATCCCGCCCTATCTGCATGCCGCAGACGTCGGGCTGTTGCCGTTCGCTGACAAGCCGCTCAACTGGGCGCGGTTCCCGATCAAGCTCGGAGACTATCTTGCGGCCGGCCTTCCCGTGCTAACGAACGACATCGGTGAGATGGGCCGCATCGTCCGAGAAGAGGACGCGGGCGAGGTCACCGCCTCCAATCCGGAAGGTTACGCACGGGGGATGGCCCGCCTGCTCGACGACCAAATCAAGCTCGAAGGCTGCCGCCGCAGGGCGCGCGCCGCCGCCGAGCGGATGAGCTGGAGCGCCGTTTCCGGACAGCTCGAGGAGTATTACCTCGCGCTGCGTGCCGGTTCGCGCGACCGCCAGCTATCGACGATCTCCTGAACGATCTCCCGCAGTGAGATTTCGATCTTCCACCCGGGGAAGTGCGTCTTGAGCTTGGTCAGATCGGAGATGTAGCAGATGTGGTCCCCCGTCCGCGCCGTCTCGACGTATTCGGTCTTGAGGCGCGCGCCGGTGAGCTCCTCGACGAGATTGGCCGCCTCGAGGATCGAGCAGCTGTTCTCTCGGCCGCCGCCGATGTTGTAGACCTCGCCCGGCCGCGGCGCTTCGTAGAAGCGATGGATGCGCGCGCAGGACGTCTCGCGAGTGGATGTTGTCGCGAACCTGCTTGCCCTTGTAGCCGAAGATCGTGTAGGTGCCTCGCCGCTGAGCGCCACCTTCACCAGATAGGACAGGAACCCGTGCAGCTCGACGCCGCTGTGCTGCGGGCCGGTCAGGCACCCGCCGCGGAAGACGCCCACTTGAGGCCGAAGTAGCGTCCGTATTCCTGCGCCATGACGTCGGCGGCGACCTTCGAGGCGCCGAACAGCGAGTGCAGGCAGCGATCGATGCGGCAGGTCTCGCGAGATGCCGTTGTCAGTCTTCGGCGGCGCGCATACTCCCAGCGGGTCTCCAGCTCGACCAGCGGTAGCTCGTTGGGCGCGTCGCCGTAGACCTTGTTGGTGCTGGTGAACACGAAGACGCGTCTCCGGCCGATGGCGCCGGAGGCGCCTCGAGCAGATTCAGCGTCCCCACGGCGTTGACGTCGAAGTCCTCGAACGGCATCCGAGCTGCCAGGTCGTGCGAGGGCTGGGCCGCACAGTGCACGATCAGGTCGAACTTCTGTTTCGCCAGAAGCAGTCCAAGCACGGCCGTCGCGGTCGCGGATGTCGAGCTCGACGTGCTTGAAACTTCGTGGCGGTAGTCTCGAGGCGGTGCTGGTTCCAGCGCGTGTCGCCCTCCGGGCCGAAGAAGTCCGCGCGCATGTTGTTGTCGACGCCGACGACGTCGGCGCCCAGGCCGTCGAAATAAGACGACCGCTTCGGAGCCGATCAGACCGTTCGATCCGGAACGAGCACGCGCATGTTGCGCGGAGGCTAACCCGACCCAAACGGGCCGGCAAGGAGCAGCCGCGCGCGCGTGACCGGCCTTGCACGTGTACGCAGCGCTCGTGACGCAGTACTCTCGTGCGTCATGCAGTACCGCGCTCCCCTCGACGGCTTGAGAGCCCTGTGCGCCGGCGCGGTCTTCTTCTTCCACGCCAGCTACGGGCGCGGTGGAGGATTCATCGGGGTCGACGTCTTCTTTGTCCTTTCCGGATACTTGATTACGCGCATTTTGCTCGAGGACATCAACCAGACGGGGACCGTCCTCGGCGTGGAGGTGGTACCAGCGCGGCGCTGCCGCTCAGTAACGGTAGACGTGCCCGCGGCGCAGCAGCGGCTGCTCGAAGAAGCGCCACGACAGCTTGGCCAGCAGCAGCGTCAGCCCGACACCGATCGCGTACGCAGCCAGCTGTGCCACCAGCGATGAGGCCGGCAGTCGCAAGCCGATCGCGCGCCGGCAGACTTCGATGATCGGCAGGTGCGCCAGGTACGTGAAATAGGCGAGTGTGCCCAGCCCCATGAGGTTGGAATTTGTCAGCACCCGCTTGAGCGGGCCGCCGGTGGCGGTGATCGCCAGCAACAGGAAACTGGAATAAAAGAGGGCGATCCACGAGTACCCGATAGTGACCATGAACGTCGACATGGGCGCGCTCCCGCTCACCGTCAGGACGATCATCCCGATCAACAGGACGGCCGTCACGCCGCGGAGAACGGCTCTGCGCGCACGCAGACGGTCCCACCAAGCGGGCGTGCGCGCGATGAGAGCGCACAGCACGCCTAGGGAAAGGCCGTCGGCGCGGCAGGGCATTAGGAGGAAGGCAGCAAAGTGCCCCCGTTCGGGAGCGAGCAGGAGCAACGTCCGCAGGATCGGCGCGCCGATGATCACCGCCAGCAACAAGAGCGGCAAGCGCGATCGGTCGATCTTCCGGATGAGAAGAGGAACAGTCAGATAGAATTGCTCCTCGATCGCCAGCGACCAGGTCATGGCCATCGTCCCTACGCCGGCGGTGCCCAGGAGCGCCATCCAGATGTTCTGGGTAAAGGTGACGTACGACAGAAACGGCACCTGGCTCTCGGTCAGCTTGCCGAGCGGGCCCACCGATCCCAACCCCGGAACGAACCTCAATGAGAATAGCCCTACGAGGACGAAGTAGAGGGGCAGGATCCGGTAGGCTCGGCGAAGATAGAAGGTCTTGAAGTAGTGGGGCGAAGCAACGGCATCCAGAAGGATGCCGCCAATCAAGAACCCGGAAAGCACGAAGAAGAGATCGACCCCGGTCCACGCCAGGCGCTGCGTCGCGAGCAATGTCGCCAGGCCGCCGCCTGCCTCGGCCGGGAGGCGGAACACGGTGTGGTACAGCAGCACCAACGCAATGGCGATGCCTCGAAGCCCGTCCAGGGCGGGAATCCGCACCGCCGATGTCAGGACGGCGGTTTGGGCGTGCACGGCCGGGGCCTCATCCCGCGGGGCTGGCCGCCAATCGGATCGAAAGCGAGGGCCATCGCACCATCGTCGTGCGTCTTCGGAGGAGGAGATATCACAGCGGCGAAGGTTAACACGGCACCCGCGAAGTGTAGATCGCGCGCCCCACTCGCCGTTGACAGGAGACCACTCGGCGATTCAATCTGGTCGGCCATGGGGAGGACGCTCTGATCGGCCCGATCGCGTCGATCGCAGCGTGGCTGCTCGCCGCGGCCTACCTTGGGGGACCATCTTCGCTGCCTGCGTTCGTGCTGATGGTGGGCGGGGTGCTATTGCCGGCGGCGGCGCTCCTGGCGGACGCGCTGCGTGGCGGCGGGCTTTCGGATGAGCTCCGCGCGTGCGCCGGTGGTGCGGTCGCCCTGCTGCTCGCGATTCCGGCCTATTTTCTCCGGCGCGCGCTCCCGTTGCCGCCATGGTTGTTCGACGCGGCGGCGATCGCAGCGACCTTAGGTGCAGCGCTTGCGACCGGCGCGCTACGCAGGTACGTTCGGTTGGCTCTGTCGCCGACTTTCCGTGCGGCGGGATGGCTCGTGGCCGGTGTGGTGCCGTCCATCGTGTGCCTCGTTTGGTTGGGGTTCGAGGTCTCGCGCGCCGGGGCGGTCCGCTACTACGGCCTCTTCACCATCGACTTCTCCAATCTGGCGGGCACGGCGGCGATGATCAAAGCCTCTCCAGGGATGCCCGAGTGGGTAACGGCCGGCGGCGGGTCGCTGCACTACCACTGGTGGTTCTTTACCATCGCGGCATGGCTGAGTGGGTTCGCCGGCTCGACCGGGCGCGTCTCG
This sequence comes from uncultured Pseudomonadota bacterium, assembly GCA_963711305.1. Classification (GTDB taxonomy): domain Bacteria; phylum Myxococcota_A; class Polyangia; order Fen-1088; family Fen-1088; genus DASRQZ01. The sequence goes on along the minus strand of CAVQDT010000003.1, from coordinate 1,324,350 downwards.
TCGGCGCTCGTGCTCTCCAACCTGTTGTCCGCGGTGCTCCTGGCGGCTACCCTCTGCGCGTTCCTGGCAGGTCACCTGCGCCAACGAGCGCCTGCGGCGGAGGCGCTTCCGGAGCGAGCGCGGGACAAGCTGACGGTGTGGAGCGCGGCGATCGTTATCGTGGCGCCGTTCTCGTTCTACGCGTACCAGTTCCTCATCGCGCACCTGCACCGCTCGTGGCTCACGCTCGGCTTCCGCAACAGCCTGCTGCTGTCGATCGTCAACAGTATGTCGACGTTCGGAAACAACACGTTGGCACTGGCGCTGGCGCTGCTGTTGGGGGCAGCGCTGGCGGCGTACCGCGAGCGGCCGGCGTGGCGCCTCGCAGGGCTCATCGGGCTGGCTGGACTGAGCATTGTTGGGTTGAGCATAACGTTGTCTCTTCCAATCATGCTGGCCGCGGGCACGTGGATCCTGCTGGCGAGAGTAAAGCAACCGTGGCGATTGGTCGTGACTGTGGCGGTGATCGGCGCCGCGGGCCTGCCGCTCCTGCGGGCGTCGAGCATCATCGGCGATTCATCGCAGCACCTCGTCGTGTCGTTCGATCGCGGGCAGTTCGTCCAGAATATCGCGCTCGGGATGGCGCCGGTTTGGATCCTGGCGGTGGCGGGGCTACTGCTCCATCAGCGGTTCTTTTCGTTCTCCTCTCTGCTGATCGCGGCATGCGTCCTTGTGCCTACCTTCATCGACCTCGCCGGGCACGGCACGACGCCCTCGACCATGTCGATGAAGATTGGCTCCCTGCTGGCGGTCGCCGCGGCGCCGCTGGTCGCCGACGGTGTGCTCGCGCTGATGCTCGGCCGCGTCCAGGCACTGCGCGCTGTTACCACGCATTCCCCCGAATACATTCCAGCGGGCCGCACAGCGTGGCGCGCGGCCGCGGCGCTGGCGCTGCTGGTGGGCCTCACGAACTCGCTGGTGTACACGTTGCAGTTCGCGGTGTATCGGTTCACGGGGCGCGACGGTGGCCGCTCGAACGAGCTACCCGCCGACTATGTCCAGGCGCTGAGCTACGTCCGCCGAAACACCCGGGCCGACGTCGTCGTCGTCGACCCCAATAGCGATCTCCTGCGCGAGGCGATTGGCACGCTTCTAGTTGCCGAGCGTCAGGTCTGGTTGCCCACGCGCTGTAGCGCCGAGGTGTTTCGTGTCGACATCGACAACCCGGAGATCATGTCGCGGCTCGATCTCTGGCGGGCGTGGGAGAGCGGACACTTCAGCGACGAGGCGCTTGCGGCCAGCATCGCCGGCCAGGCGGACATCCTCGTCGGACCACCGCACATCCAGAGCGCGTCCTGGGAGGAGCGCCACGCGGTCGGTCCTTATGCGGTGTATGCCTCGCGCCGCCGTCCCGGTCGCGCGGTTATGTCTCCTGCGCCCAGGTGAGAACCCCCTCGATCACCCGCCGAGCTTCGTCATCCGTGAGGTCGGGATGGAGCGGCAGTGAGACCAGGCGCGCGCAGAGCGAGCGGGCAACCGGGAAGGAACGATCTCCGGACCAGGCGGGATCGCTTGCGCGCTGGTCGGGCATTGCGATGGGGTAGTGGATCAACGACTCGATCCCGCGACGGGCGAGCGCCGCCTGGAATTCTGGCCGCCGGGTCGCAACCTCGACTACGACAGGGTAGAGGTGACGATTTGGCTGACAGTCTCGCGGGACAGGTAGTGGTCGCACGCATTGCAACGAGGCGAACGCTTGGTCGTACCGCTCGCCGATTTCGCGTCTTCGCTGGTTGTCACGCTCCAGCACCCCGAGCTTTACCAGCAACACCGCGGCCTGCACGGGGTCGAGGCGCGAGTTGAACCCCTCCTCGACGTGCTCGTACCGATTTTGCTGACCGTAGCTTGCGCAGCCTCCGCAGCCGCGCCGCAAGCTCATCGTCGACACAGGTGACGGCGCCCGCGTCGCCAAAGGCCCCGAGGTTCTTGGTCGGGTAGAAGCTCCAGGAGGTAGCAGCGCCCCACGTCCCCGCCCGCCGGCCGGCGCGTGCCGCTCCGTGCGCCTGCGCTGCGTCTTCCAGCAATACGACATTGCGGTCCGCGGCCAACGTCAGCAAGGCGGCGGCATCCGCGCAGTTGCCGTAGAGGTGCACGCAAACGATGGCACGCACGGCCGGGTCGAGAGCGCGCGACAGCCGCGGGATCGACGAGACCGTCTTCTCCGACATCGACGAAGCGCGGCGTGGCCCCCGCTTGTACGACACCGACCGCGGTCGGGTAAGCGGAGAGAGCCGGCACCATCACCTGATCGCCACGACGGACTCCCAGGCCGCGCAAGGCCAACGCAATGCCGTCAGCCGCCGTTGCCGACGCCGACGGCGTGGGGCACCCCCACGAAATCGGCGAAGCGCGCCTCGAACGCCTCGACCTCTGGCCCGCCAACGTACCAACCGCTTGCGGCGACCCGCGTCCACGCCGCATCGATCTCCGGGCGCAGGCGCTCGTAGGCGCGCGTTAAGCCGTTGAATGGAACGACGGAGGTCGTGCGGCGTCGTCACCCTTCATGGGGAAAAGCCGTGCACCAGGGCGAGGAAGGTATCGTAGTCTCGGATATAGTCCGCGGCGTCGTAGTGATTGATGCAAGCACGAGCAAGACCGCGTCGCTGGTGTATTGGTACTGCGTCCCCCAGATCATAGGCGGCATGTAAAGGCCCAGTTCGGGCGTATCGAGAACGAACTCCTCTCGTTCCCGGCCATCGTCGCAAAGGACATGGACCTTGCCGCGCAAGGCGACTAGGAACTGCTGGCATCGGCGGTGAGCATGTTCCCCGCGCACCTCCTCGGCGGGACATCGAGCACAGAAGCAACGTTCGGGCGTGAAGGAACGTCGGCGCCGATCTCCCGCCGACCAGCGTGCCTCGGAGATCTCGGACTAGCCGTGAATGCTGTAGGCGAACGCCGGACGGCCCGCGTGAGTTCTGGCCACCATGGTGCGCCGGTGGCCGCGCCTCTGTCGCTGATCTGGCTACCTGCGTGTCGGGCTTCTGGCTCGAGGAATAGCGGACGATGCGAGCCGGGTTCCCGACCACCACCGCGTGCGACGGGACCGAATGCGTGACCACTGCACCCGCGCCGACCATGGCGTCTCGGCCGATCGTGACGCCGGGCAGGATCGTGGCATTGGCTCCGATCGAGGCGCCGCTCGCCGGACCCAGGTCTCCGGGTAAACTGCGAGATGCTGCTTGCTGCGCGGAAAGCGGATCGTTGGTGAACGTGGCGTTCGGTCCGACGAAGACGTCGTCCTCGAGCGTGAACGCCGTCCCAGAGCTGGACGCCTGCACTTGATCGTCACGCGATCGCCAACGACGACGTCGTTCTCGATGAAGACGTGGTCGCAGATGTTGCAGTCCCGGCCGATGACCGCCCCGGACAGGACGTGCGCGAAGGCCCAGATCCGCGTCCCGGCGCCCACATTCGTACTCTCCAGGATCGCGTTCGGGTGAACGAACACTCCATCAGGGATGCTGGACCTGGTCGTCCTTGAAGGTTTCGCTCGACATTACGACATAGTTCGGCCGCTGCTTCGAGTTCTCGAATGTGCGCCACAGGTAGCCCCCGAGCAGGCCGAACCCGAAGCAGTTCAGGCCGCCGAAGAAAGACACCAGGACGATGGTCGCCGTGTAGCCCGGCACCGGGACGGAAAGAAGAGCTTGAGGATCACGATTATCGACCCGTATATCGTGCTGGTCGAGAGCCCGAGCATTCCGATTAGCAGCAGGAGGCGAACGGGGAGATCCGAGAACGCGAACATGCTGTCCGAGAGGTAGCGAAGCTTTCCGGAGAATGTCCACGACGATCGACCGATCTCGCGCCGACGCCGTACGTAAGGGACCAAGGCGCGCCGGAAACCGACCCAGAAGAGCAACCCCACGAGCGAGCTATTCGCCTCTGCGAAACGCACAATCTCTCGCCGCACCTTGTCGGTACAGCCGAAGACATCGACCCCGCCCCGAGGGATCTCGCGTTGGATCCAGCGACGATAGATCGCCCAAAAGAGTTTGGAGAAGAGGCTGGCCACGATCGGATCGTTCCTGCCGGTACGCTGCCCGACGACCACATCGACGTCTCCCTGTCGCAGCAGGCGATCGAACTCGAGGATGAGCTCCGGGGCTCTTGCAGGTCCGCCGCCATGACGGCGACACGCTGGCCTCGCGCGACAGCCAGCCCCGCGCGGATCGCGGAGAAGGATCCGAAATTGCGCGACAGGGCTACCAGCGTCGAGCGGTATGGTTGCTTTGGCAACGCCTCTCGCAAGAGGATATGACTTTCATCCGGGCTCCCATCGACGACGAGGACGACCTCGAGCGCCCCGCCGAGCTCCCCGTGGAGGTGGCCGAGCGCTTCAATCAATGCCGGAATGTTCGCGGCGCTTTTATAGATGGGAACGATGAGGGACAGCATCTGACTGTCCGCGCGATCGCCCTGACTGCTGTCCAGAAGAGTCACGTGATCAATCCTTGGCGCCAGCAGCGTCTGGAGATGGAACGTTCGGTAACTGGACGTCGTCGCGGAGCATGAGCATGAATCCGTCCGGCAGACGGGCTTGACGGTACTCGGTGTAGCCGAATCGATCGCAGTGGCCGTCGCCGGGATTGCCGGAAGTCAGATCTCGATAGGAATTGCCGCGCGTGCTGCACAGCAGGACGGCGGGCCGCGGACTGTCCTTGCCGACCCAGATCGTCTTGCCGGGAAAGAGCAGCCCCGCCTTCGAGGACTGGTAGTTCAACCCGAGCTCGTTGCTGCCCATCTGGTGCACCAGGCGAGCCGCCTGGCTTCGCGCTTCCTGCATCGGTTCTTGCCACAGCCGATGGCGCGAGCCGATCTTGAACGCGACGAGCGCGGGGACGATCACCAACGCGACCCGGGCCACGCTGGTGACGCGCAGGCGCGCGGCGATTCGCGACAGGCCGGCGGCGTATCCAACCAGCATGATCGCCACGATGGGCAGGATCAGCCTCTCGGACAGCACCACCGTTTCGAGCCACGTCGGCCCCCAGTCGACCCAAACGTAGAAGCACATCAGCGTGCCCATGGTCGCGACCGCGAGCAGCGGCGCCCAGAGCCTGCGCCGCCAGAGCGGGACGAGTCCGAGCAACAAGAGCGGCGGATTGACCAGCAGCGCCTGCAGATGCGCCGGTCCGCTCTTGAGCAAGTACGCCGCCCGAAACGACGGAATGCCCGGGCGGTAGTTGTACCCGAACCGCAAGGTTCCGGTCGTGAGCACGTTCGACGCCAGCACCAGGATCATGCCCAACGCGAAGCCAATGATGCCGGCCTGGGCCTCCTTCACGATCGCGCCGAGCACGAACGGACGGTGGAGCCTTTTCTCGATCAGATCGCCCGCGATGATGGCCGCCGCGATCGGGATGCCGGTCGGCCGCGAAGCCATGGTGAGGGCGAGCGACGCGATCGCCAGCCCCGAGCGGCGATTGTGCAGAGCCCACCAGGAGCCGAGCGCGAAAGCAGACAGCAGGAGATCCGACATCGCGGTCTGCGCCAGGATCACGATCGTGGGATGAGCCAGGAAGATCAGCGCCCAGCAGGGGCTCGCGCCCCACGACTTCAAGATGCGACTGCCGATCCAGGCGAGCGCGAGCGCCGGGATGACGCCGATGACGAAGATCGCGGTCGGCGCGATGGCAAACAGCGGAGCAAGCAGCAGCGGTACGAGCAGCGGGTACTGCGCGACCACGCCGTGGGGCGTGGGGTTCCAGATGCCGGGCGCGCCCGGGATCCAGCGGATGTGGCCCTGCAGAAACAGCTTGGCCTGGCCCACATACCCGATCTCGTCGCTGTAGCTGAGACCGCAGGGCCACTTCAGGATCATCACGACCAGCCACGCTGCGGCGCCCAGCGCGAACAGGAGGTCATCGCGCTCGTACCAGGGGCGCGCGGCCTCACCCACCGCGGGCGAATTCACTCCCGTATCCAAAGCTCGCGCGCCGGAGTCTGACCGACGACTCCGTTTTGTCAACTTCCCGTCGGAGCCGCTCCGGCTCATGGCTTGACCATGTTCGCGGGGGCATGTTTTCCTTGCCGCCCTCCGATGAAGATCTCGATCGTCATTCCCGTCTATAACGAAGCGCCGACACTGCGGGAGGCGATCCAGCGCGTCGCGGCCGTCGACCTCGACAAAGAGATCGTGATCGTCGACGACGGTTCCACCGACGGCAGCCGCGAGATGCTCGTCGACTTGCGCGAGAAGGGCCTGGAGGCCTGGCTCCCCCGCCCCGAATCCCGAAAGAACCGGAACGAGGTGCGCGTCCACCTGCAGCCGCAGAACCGCGGAAAGGGCGCGGCCCTGCGCGAGGGTTTCGCGCTGACCACCGGTGGCATCGTGGTCATCCAGGATGCTGATCTCGAATACGATCCGCGCGACATCCTGCCGCTGATTCAGCCCATCGTCGATGGTGACGCCGACGTCGTGTTCGGCTCCCGGTTCACGGGAGGGCCGCATCGCGTGCTCTACTTCTGGCACATGGTGATGAACCGCGGCCTGACTTTGGTCTCGAACATGCTAAACGACCTCAACCTCACCGACATGGAGACCTGCTACAAGGCCTTCCGGGCCGAGGTCATCAAGGCCGTCGCGATCGAAGAGGATCGGTTCGGGATCGAGCCCGAGCTCACGGCCAAGGTGGCCAAGATGAACCTCCGCATCTACGAGATCCCCGTGAGCTATCGCGGCCGAACCTACGCCGACGGCAAGAAGATCGGTTGGAAGGACGGCGTGCGAGCGATGTACTGCATCGTCAAATATGGGGTGCGCCGCCGCTCCTCATGAGCATCGAGGTCAGCAGGCGCCGGTTCGCGATCGTCTGCCCGAACTTTCACCCGCGAATTTGCGGGATCGGAGACCACTCGGCGCGTCTGGGCGCGGAGCTCCAGCGTCGAGGCCACGAGGTCGTCGTGTTCTCGCGGGAGCCGGCCGAGCGAAATCCCGAGACACCGGACCTGGAGGTCCGCGGCTTCGCCGGCCCGCTGCCGACGGTGATCGGGCACGGGATCGCGGACGCGATCGCGGAACGACGCCCGACCGACGTGATCCTGCAGTACACGCCGCAGATGTGGGACGCGTGGCGTTTCGGCAGCCCAGCCCTGGGCGCGCTGGCTTCACGGGCGAGAGAGGCGGGCGCAAAGGTCACGCTGATCGCTCACGAGCCCTTCGTGCCCTGGTATCGGCGGCCCGACCTGTTTCTTGCCGCGCTGATGCAACGGGTCCATTTCGCCGCGGTCCTGAGGAGCTGCGATCACGTGTTCGTGACGACGGAGACCCGCCTGCGCTACGTCGTTCCCTATTGCCGCGCCCTGAACCTGCCGGCTCCCGGCGTGACCCGCATCGGCGCGAACGCGTTGCCGGTGGCGCGCGGCATCCGATCCCCGGAACGGCCCGGTCCCCGGATCGGCGTCTTTTCGACCGCCGCGGTCGGCAAGAGGTTCGACGTCGTGCTGGACGCCTTCGCGCGGATCGCGAGCGAGCACGCCACGGCTGAGCTGGTGTTGATCGGCGATCTCGGTCCCCCCGATCGGCCCGCCGTGAGAGAGATCAGAAGCGCGATGCGGCGACACCCGGCCCGCGAGCGCATCCGCGTCACGGGCAGACTTTCGTTGCCGGCGATCGCGGCCGAAGTGGCCGCGCTCGACGTCTACCTCTTCCCCATGGACACCGGCGCGAATACGCGAACCTGTACGTTGCCGGTGGCGCTGGGCACCGGTCTGCCGGTGGTGGCCGTGCACGGTATCGAGACGGACCCCGGCCTCTTTCGAAACGGCGAGAACGTCGTCCTCGCGCGCGAGCTCACCGGCGACGCCTTCGCGGACGCCGCGCTCGAGATTCTGCGCGATGCCATCGCTTCGGGCGCGCGTGGCCGCGGGCGCGCGCCGCCTCTACGACGACTACCTGAGCTGGCCGGGGATCGCCGACGAGCTCCTGGCCGTCATCGCTTCCGGCCCTCGAGGTTCAGGCTGATCTTCACGTCCTTGGCGCCGATGCGGCAGACGCTGCCCGACTCGTCCGTGAAGTCATGGTGGTCCACGGTCTCCGGCTCCCAGCGCCGGATGTCGGTGAGACCGACCTCGCCCATGAGCTCGCGCAGGCGCGGCTCGTCGAAGACGGCGGCGTGGAAGTTCAGGCGATAGTCCTGGCCGCCCAGCAGCGGGCCCTGAACGTCGCGCAGCGGGGCGCCCGCCGCATAGGCGTGGGCCAGAACGGCAAAGTCGGGCACCGCCACGCGCAGCACGCCTTCGGGGCGCAGCACGCGCGCCCATTCCTGGAGAACGGAGCGCGAGTGCCGGTAGCCGAAGTGTTCCAGGCAATGGCTGGCGTACACCAGGTCGGCGCATCCATCGGCGAACAAGCTCAGGTCGTCGATCGGCCTCTGGATGTGGATGTGCGGCGCATCCATCATGTCGATGTTCACGAAGCCCGCGGCGTCGACCATTCCGCACCCGACGTGCAACCGTAGGCGGCCGTCGGCGTTCACGGGCAGGCTGGGCGGATTGAAACGTCGCTTGAACGATCCAATTTGCCGGCGGCCGAGGCGGACGAGCTTGCCCTTGACGCGCTCGCCGAAGGTTGGTTTGGGGTTGTCCGACATGATCGAAGCTCAACTAGGCCGAATCGGCTCGGTAGTCGCGATGCCAGCTCCGGAGCAACTCCCGGCGTCGGTCGACTCGGCGGGGCTCGACGACACCGGCCGCTTGCCCGGCCCTGAGCACGGCGAGCTCGACCAGGTGGCGCGCCAGCAATCCGGCGCGAATGAACGGCAACGGCCGCGGGCGTCGCATACCGGCGAAAATAGGCCAGACGCGCGCGATGAAAATCCAGCGTCCGCCGGCGCGAGAACTCCGATTGATTCGTCCCCTGGTCGTGAACCACCGAGACGTCCTCGAGCACGTGGAGCTCGAATCCCGCGTCGTGGAAACGCCGGCACCAGTCGATGTCCGAGTCGCAGAACGGGAAGTCGGCGTCGTTCATGACGCCCACCTGATCGACGGCCTTCCGCGACAACGACGAGCGGGCTCGTGAAGACGACGTCGCGCCGAGGGCCGGTCGCCGGAGATTCCAGGCCGAGACGGCTCGCGATCTCCTGGCCGAGCACGAAGGCGAGGGCGACGGAAAGGACATGGAGTTGCCCGCCGTCGTTCCGGCGAGCGTCGTGACGCGAAAGCCGACGCCCGGCGACCTGCGGATTCTGTTTGAGGTACGCCACCCCTTTCCAGAGTCCGCCGTCGAGCGCGACATTGTCGGTCTCGAACAAGCAGATGTAGGGGGCCCGGCACGAAGCGATGCCCAGGTTGACGCCGCCCGCGAACGCGACCTTGTGATCGGGGCGCACCAGCGCCAATCCCGGATAGCGCCCCGACTGGATCCATTGCTCGACCAGCTCGGCGCTGCCGTCGGTCGAGAGGTCGTCGACGACCACGACCTCGCCCGGCGTGGGCTGCACGTGCTCGTAGACCGACCGCAGCGATCGCTCGAGAAGATCGCGGCGATTGAACGAGTTGATGACGAGAGCCAGATCCCGCGGCTCGGGGGCGAGCACGGCTTCGGGGCGTCTGCGCAGACGTCATGGTCACCGTACCCTGCATATCGTACACGAGTTGCGGTTCTGTCCAGGGAGGCGCGTCGGTCTGCTCATGTCCTCCGAGGCTTTGCCTTGAGCAAGGACGGGCCCTCCACGGCGGTGAAGACGCCAGCATGGCCGCGGCGCGCGCAGAGTAGGCTCGGTGGAACACGCGCAGGATGCCCCAGTCCGGCGATGTACGCGAGATCCTGCTCGCTGTTCGGGTTGAGGGCGTAGCTCGCGCTTGCCGAGCCCCGCATGACCCGGCTTCCCGTCCGAGTCCCACCCGGACCTTCGGAGAGGGCTTCAGGCGCGTCAGCAGGCCGCCCGCGATTCACCGTTTCCGGCAGTCTCGATGCACGAACGCCGGGCAGCATGCGCGCTGCCGCTTACATCGACTTCGAGTGCGCGTTTGCTGCCAGCGGACTGCGGCTCGACGGACCAACCAGATTCTCGACCTCGGGTCGTAGCCCGTGCGCTGTCCGTGCTCGGGCTGCTCAGTCAATCTGCGCGTCGAATCGAGCCTATGTCCGCTCGTCGAGCAACCCGCGACGGAGCCCGAAACCGTGCTGACTTCGATGCCGGCCGTCGGCCGATCGTCAGGATCAGTTCAGACCTCGTCGGTCTCGTGCGCCTAGCGCGTCCGGTCGATCGGCGATATGGCGCAGGAATATCGATCGGCCACAGTACGTAGAAGGCGCCTCGAGCGCCAGATGATCAGGCGTGCACCAACACCTCCGACGTGCCGCCGAGGCGGAGGTTGGTCTGTCAGACGACCATTTCGCGTGTCGACCGTCGGTCACATGCCGACCGACTGCTCAGCAGCATCGACGACCACGACCATCGCGTCGTACGCGCGGAAAGATGCGCAGGTGCGGCGAAGGTAGAAGCGGCGAGGCTGACTGTCAGCCGCGCGGACGCGCTCGCTGAAGGCTGTTCGCGATCTTGAAACCCGAGATCACGACGAAGAACACCATCACTCCGGCCCAGCAGCGGGGCTGCCGCGGTGATGCCCGGGAGAATCGAAGCGTGCCCGGCAGCAGGTCAGATCGCCGACCTCTCGAGGCCGTCAGATACGGGTAATGGACGTGGGTCGAACGCACGGCTAGTCCTGGAGCGCTCCGGCGAGCGCCGCGCCCGCATCGCGCCAGGTCCAGCGCTCCGCCCGCTGGCGCGCCGCCTGGCCCATCGCGAACAGGCGGTCGCGGTTGGCGGCGGCATCACGGAACCGCTCGACCAGCGCGTCGATATTCCGCGGGGGCACGATCCAGCCGTCGATCCCGTCGGTGATGCATTCGGGACCACCGCCGCAAGGGGTCGTGACGACGGGCGTGCCGCAACACATGGATTCCTGAATGACCAGGCCGAATCCGTCGCCCAGGGTCGGAAACGCGCACAGGTCAGCCGCGGCGTAGCGGGCGGGGAGCTCGCTCTTCGGGACATGCGGCCAGTGGCGAAACAGGCCGGCATAGTCGTCGAGAAAGGATTTCGTCAGGCGGAGGGGCCCCACCAGGTGCAGCTCGGCGTCAGGAATGGCGGCACGTTTCCACGCCTCGAGCAGGTACGGAGTGCCCTTGCGGAGATCGTGCGTGCCGACGGACACGACCGTGAACGGCCCGGCGGGGCGCCGGTCGCGACAAGTGAACGCGTCGACGGGAAAGCCGTACGGGGTCACGACGATCGGCACGGCTAGCCCGACGCCTTCCAGCGATTGCTTGGTGAAGCGCGACGCCACCGCGACGGTCGTCGCCAGCGCGAGCTCGTCGTCTTTGCGCCGCTGCTTCCACGCCGGTTCGGTAGGCGGTCGGTCCCGACATTGCGCCCGGCCACCGGCGGAGCTCGTCGTGCAAGACGCGCTCGATCGTCCGGTAGTGAGGGAGAGGCAAGTCCCATATCCGTCCCAGCCCGCGCCGCCGCGCACGTTTGAAGGTCCACAGCGCCGCATCTTCATAGGCGTAGACAGCGGTCGTGTCGCGCGGCCAGCGACAAGTCGAAACGGCCGCGTCGTGCGCGGTGAAGATCGCGTCGTAGGACGTCACGGGCAGGCCGGCGCGGCCGAGCATGCGCGCCATCAAGTGCGCGCCGAGCTCGACCGCCGGCAGATCGTGGAGACTACGCGCTGGTAAGTCCGACAGAACGCGATTCTTCACGATTGGGCGCCGCCTTGCCAGCGCCGCTGCGAGCCTGCCGGAAGCGCTCTCCTTCCGAAATGCGACGCCGGTGAAGAACCCCGCGAGTCGTCCCGCCCGCGCGAAACCCTGAGCGACCCCGACCGAGAAGGCCGCGGCGTGCGGGTGCGTGACGAGAACCGCGCTCACGACAGGTGGTCGCACGATAGCCAGCGCATTTCAGGCGCGCAATAGTCCGATCGGGTTGCATGACTTCGGTTGGCTTGCGGCGTTGATTTCGCCGGGCATCGCCGGTAAGGTTTGCGCGCTCAGCGATGCTGACTCCTCCTGCGCTCGCCGTCCGTTTGTTTCGGCGCCTCGGCCGCATCAAGCGATTCGAGTACCCAGCGGTCATGGCCGAGGACGGGCTCGAGGAGCTTCTCTTCCTGGCCGACGCGCCCTCACGGCACTCCGGACGTCAGATCTTCAACGACGTGCGTTCCGTGCAGGATCACTTCGCGTTTTCCAGTCGCTTCTTCGGTGCCCACCAGTTGCAGGCCGAGATCTGCGCCTTGCTCGACTGGGCCGCCGAGATCGCACCCCGCACCGTCTGCGAGATCGGGACCGCGATGGGCGGCACCACCTATCTGCTCGGCCAGGCGCTGCCCAGCGTGACCCGTCTTCTGGGCGTGGATCTCTTCGTGCGCCGCAAGCAGCGCTTGCGCTTCTTCGCGCGTCCCAACCAGCGCCTGACATTCTTCGATGGCAGCTCGTACGATCCCATGACGGTTGCGCGGGTGGCGCGGGACCTCGGCGGCGAGAAGCTGGATCTGCTCTTCATCGACGGCGACCACTCCCTGCAAGGCGTCGCCAAGGACTTCGCGGCCTACCGTGGCTTCGTTCGCGACGGTGGCATCATCGTCTTCCACGACGTCGTCCAGGACTACACGACCAGGTATGGCCGTCGCACGCCCAGCTATACCGGGGGCGTTCCGCAGTTCTGGCGTGAGATCAAGCCACTCTATCAGACCCGGGAGTTCATCGAGTCGCCCGAGCAGGACGGCTTCGGGATCGGGGCGCTGATCTACGACAGCGCGGTTGTTCCCCCGACGGTGGTCTAGGCTCTGGCTCCGTGCCCAGGGTCCTGGTCGTCAACGACTACTCGCTGTCCGACAGCTGGCGCGCGGCGCGCGAGCGCGAATCGCCCGCCCACTTTCTCTACGGCGTCGACCATTTGCAGGCGCAGGGCTTCGATGTCGACCTTGTCTCCGACGAGGAGTCGCCGTGGTTGGCGGCACTGGATCGTCGGATGGGCCGGCTCCGGATTCCGTTCGGCAGTCTCGATCGTCAGGCGGGCGTCCTTCGCCGACTGGCGCGCGCCGATGTGATCTACGCTCCGTGCCAGACGCAGATCCAGACGCTGACCTATCTGCGCGCGGCCGGGATCGTGCGCGTGCCCATCGTCTGTCTGGCCCATCATCCGCTCGTCCGCGGACGGACGGGAGCGCTGATTCGGCCTTTGATTACCCTGATGCTGCGCGGGCTGTCGGCGATGCCGACCCTGAGCGAGGCGGTTGCCGCCGAGGCGAACGCTCTCGCCCATCGACCGCTCGCGCGAGCGCTGCGCTGGGGACCGGACCACGGATTTCTATCCGCCGGCTCAATATCCCGGCCGGGGAATCCTGGCCGCCGGGCGCACCGGGCGGGACTTCTCGACGTTCGGCCGCGCGGCCACGGCGGCCTCCGTGGCCGCGACGATTCTCACTTTTCGTTCAGCCGTCACGCCGGAGTTCTCAACGTTCGGACCGAACGTCGTCGTGCAGATCCCCGAGACCTTCGTCAGCTACGTGGAGACCACGCGCATGTTCGCTGCGTCGCGCGCCCTGGCGATCCCGATGGTGGCGCAGGACGGACTTTGTGGCTTGACGAGCTTGATGGACGCGCTGGGCGCTGGCAAAGCGGTGATCATGACGCGCCATCCGCTCATCGACATCGACATCGAAGCGCTGGGGATCGGCAAGTGGGTCGAGCCCGGCGACGTCGCGGGTTGGATTGACGCCCTCCGCTACTTCGATGATCACCCCGACGCCGCCGTCGAGATGGGACGCCGGGCGCGCGCGCTGGTCGACGATGGGCTCAACTATCACGCATTCTCGGAGCAGATCGTCGGCATCATCCGCAGCAGCTTGGCAGGCGGGGCGGGTGGATAGCGCGCGCCTGGCCTCGGTCGAGTGCATGGTAGGTTAGGTGAACGCCAATGGCATTCTCAGAGTCGGATCTTCCTGCGCTGCTTTGTCATCTCATCAACCGAGGATCGAGCCCGGCCGAGGCGGTGCACGTGTCTCAAGAGATGATGATGTCGCGCGAGGTGGGGCGCGAGATCGAGACCGAGTCGTTCTTCGACGCCATCAGCCTGGATGAGGCGCTCGAGATCTATTCGGCCGTGCGGGCAATCGGCCCCGAGCATTCGGCGGAGATCGGCTTTTGCTGTGCGGGTTCCGGCCTTGCGATCCTGAAGGGGCTCGAGGATCAGGGCCGCGGCATGCACCATGTCTGTGACCCCTATCAGTCGAGCTACGCCAAGAACGCGGGACTGCGCAACGTCGAGCGGGCAGGGCTGGCGCACCGTCTCCATTTTCAGGAGAAGTTCCCGGAGGAGATTGTTCCTGCGCTTCCGCCTTTGCAGTTCGTGTTCATCGATGCGTCGCACCTGTTCGACATATCGATCCTCGACTTCGTGCTCGCGGACAAGAAGCTCGACGTCGGTGGCGTCGTCGCTTTCCACGACCTCTGGATGCCCTCGTTGCAGAAGTTGGTTCGCTATATCCTGGCCAATCGAAACTACGAGATCTACCGAGGGGCTGTACCCGCGCCGGAATCTCGGAGAACGATGCGTTCTCGGCTCGCGGGGATGCTCGGCAGCGGACTCAGGCGGTTGCCAGGCGCCGACCGGTTGTTCGCACCCGAGTTAGCTGGCGCCCTGGTCGGAGTTCGGGTTCAGCAATCTCGCATTTTTGCGAAAGACCGGCACCGACACGCGCGACTGGCGTCACCACAAGCCGTTTTGAGGGGCGACCGACATCAGGACTCGGCACGCCGAGCCGGCTTTTCCGCGACGACGTAGTAGTTCGCGCCTTCGACGAAGAGCGGCAGCATGGTGACGCCGAACAGTTTCTCCAGGATGAACAGCGTGGCGCGGCGGCGCAGGCCGGTCCAGGGGATGCCACCCCATGTCGTCCCGTGGGTCCTGACGACCATGCTCGCACGCTCGAACATCTTGTTCAGCACCGCCGGAGACAGGGGCGTGACGTGGCTGGGAACCTGAAGGTAGAACATGTGCCCGATGATCGAGTTGGTGTTCGGGGTCTGGACGACGCAGCGGCTCCCGGCGGGCAGCGCCTCGAGGATGCTGGCAACGGTGTCGAAGGGGACGTGTTCCACGAAGTCGACCAGCAGGAACGTATCGAAGCGGTCACCGTGGGTCCGGATGAACGTGAGCGCGTCGTCCTGGGTCACGGTTACGCCACGTTGCGCGGCCCGGGCAACCAGCTCTGGCGTGGCGTCGACACCTTCGGCCTGCAGGCCGGCGCGCTGAAGCGCGGCGAGCAGATGTCCTTCCCCGCACCCGACGTCCAAGATCTTTTGACCGAGGTGCGGCCGCAAGAAGGCCACCATTCGATCCGAGTCCTCGCTCGTTTGAGCGTTCTCGCAGACGTGAAACTCCGCGCTCGCTGACGGGGACATCGGCGGATACTACTAGCCCGTCGGTCATCTGTTGACAAGAAGGCTCCGCCGGGCAGACTGCCGGGGTTCCCGTGGAAGCCGTGACAACCAGGCAGCAGCGAGTCGGATGGGTAGATTGCTGCAAGGGAATCTGTATCGTGCTCGTCGTCTACGGCCACATCGTGGGCGGACTTCAGGCCGCGCACGCGATCGCCGCCGACTCGATCTTTGCGGCACTTCGCGACTGGGTCTATCTGTTTCACATCCCCGCGTTCTTCTTCCTGTCGGGGCTCTTCGCGCAAAAGATCTGTGACCGGCCCTTGCTCGAGTTTCTGCGAAACCGAGCCCGGGTGCTGCTCTATCCGTACCTGGTTTGGACCGCGGTCGTCCTGGCATCTCAGTTTGCCGTCAGCTCGATGGTCAACACACCTCCGAGCCCTGCCAGGGCGCTTGAATGTCTGTGGAAGCCGTACGGTGTCGGCTTGTGGTTTCTATATGCCTTGTTCTTGGCTTCTCTTTTATTCTGGTGTTTGAGGCACCTTCGAATCCCGCCGGTTGCATCCTTGGTGATCGGGACGGCGCTCTTTCTGCTGGCTGTTCGCAATGGGCTCGGCCCCTGGTACATACTCAACGAGTCCATGCGTCACGCCATCTACTTCATTGTTGGCGGGTGTTATCCGGGATTGGCGTCGGCACCATTGCAGTTTGCCCGGCGGTGGCGGCTGGTAGCGGTTGCCCTTGTCCTCTTCACGCTGATGACGCTGTCGTGGATCGCTCACTCGGATCTCATCGGGTTCCTCAAGCTCGGGCGCGCGTTCCTCGGGATTGCAGCCGTGGTCTGCCTGGCGATGGCTCTCTCGCGCACCACGACGGG
The DNA here is from genome assembly GCA_963711305.1 of uncultured Pseudomonadota bacterium. Lineage (GTDB taxonomy): Bacteria > Myxococcota_A > Polyangia > Fen-1088 > Fen-1088 > DASRQZ01. Next base: position 1,308,040 of record CAVQDT010000003.1, on the reverse strand, counting down.
GCGCTTTTGGACCCTGCTCGGCGCCAGCTCCCTGGAGATCTATCTGGCTCATCCTCTGTGGGGAACGGCGGCGCGGGGCGTTCTGCTCCGGCTCGGCGTTCACTCGCCCCTCGTGTTCGTGGTGAGCGGTGTATTCTTCGGGGTGGCGGGCTCCTACGCTACGGCAGTCCTGTGCCAGCGCTTCAATTTCCCCTATCTCTTCCGCTGGCCGGTCAAACGGGCCGACCACGCCTGAGCGACGAGCTTCGCGGCCACGTCGATACCCGCAGCGTTCCAGTGGGTATCGCCCGCGAAATAGAGGAGCTGTTTCCGTGCGAGCGCGCCTCTTGCGGCTTGGCGCATCGGATCTGTCAGGTCGACGTAGGGAATGCCCGTGTCATCCAGCGCCCGGCTCATCACGGCAAAGCAACTCTCGGACGCGGCGCCGTCCGGCGCCCCAGCTGCCTCCATCGATCAAGGGACCGTAGACCATTGATTTACTGGGCGTCAGCACCACGAAGAGGTCCAGGCCCCCGAGGCCGTCTCGGAATGACCGAAAATAGTCACGGGCCCTTTCGGCCGACACGCCGGGGCAGGTGAAGTCCTCATTCGACATGAGGATCGGAATCCCGTCGACCAGGGTTGGGACCGGGCTGCCGTCGAGCACGTTGGGCAGCCAGGCGTCGTCCTCGAACCAGCGATAGGCGCGCTGGCTGATGATCCCGATGGGAGAAACCAAGGCCCAACCTTTGATTCGCAGGCACGTCAATCCCAGCCAGTCGACACACATCCGCTTCTGTCGAGAGATCCGGGGGGCAGGCGCGGGGAATCCGTGCCCAGCCAGGACCTCGAAGAAGACGGTCCCTCGCACCATCCCGAATCGACGGACGATGGTTCCGATCTCCTCTGGTGAATTCAGCATGCCCGCGGCGTTGTAGACTTTCTGCCCGGTAGTTTCTCCCAGGCGGACAGCCAAGGTCTCGTTGTCCGAGACCCCGGAACCCACGCTGAAGGAGCTTCCAACGAGGATCGCGTCGGGGGGGCTGGCGGGAGCGAACCGCTGCAAGATTGCGGAAGCCGAACTGGTCGGAGGTGAATACCTCGTGATGGTAGTCGCGAAACTCTCGGCGGTTGCTCTGGTTGGCTTGATCGCCGAAGGCGCGGCTGCTTTCGTAGCGTTTCAGAGGCTCGAACGGAATGCCGCCCTCCATGGACCCGTTTCGGGTCATCGCCTCCCACGCTCGGATGCAGAAGCGATCGAGCGGCAGGAACCGGGAAAGGCCATCCGCGAGCAACGCCAGCAAGCAGGACGGCCGGCACAATCAATCCCGCCCAGTTGCGCTCGGTCCGATGCGTCGACGAAGCCATCAGAATTGAAAGTAGAGAAAGGGAGCGGGGGCCCCGCCATACAGCACGATGAGACAGGCGGTGACGGCAATCCCCAGTGCGATCGCGGGTACGGGTTTCCAGCGATGGTTTAATTCCCAGGTGTTGCGGCCGAAGTGCGCAATGGCCGCCGCCACGATCAGGACCAAGGCCAGGCCTTTGGCGCCGGGTGGCGGCGGGGCGGCGTGGAAGCGGAACATCCTTGCGAGGATCGATCCCGCCATCGAAATATCCTTCGAGCGGAAGAAGACCCAACCGATCGTGACCAGGAGAAACATCAGGACCCGGCGCATCGCGGACGGCAACAGATCCCATGAAGGGACCAGGCGATGCAGGATCAGCAGCACGCCGTGGTAGGCCCCCCACAGAACGAAGGTCCAGCCCGCGCCGTGCCAGAGTCCACCGATGAGCATCGTGAACATCAGATTCCGGTACGTGCGCCCGATGCCCTGCCGGTTTCCGCCGAGTGGAATGTAGACGTAGTCCCTCATGCAGGTCGACAGGGAGATGTGCCACCTCGCCCAGAAATCGGAGGGGCTGACCGCCTGGTAGGGAGAAGCGAAGTTCTGCGGGATCCGAATTCCAAACAGGTAGCCGAGCCCCACCGCCATGTCGCTGTACCCCGAGAAATCGAAGTACAGCTGATAGGCATAGCCCAGCATGCACATCCAGGTCGCGGCGGTTCCTAGGGTCTGGGCGTGAGCGAGCGCCGGATCGATGATCGCGGCCAATGTGTCGGCGAGGAGGACCTTCTTCGTCAGGCCAATCGCAAAGAACGACCAGCCGATTCCCCAGAAACTCCGGCGATCGGTTCTGTCGATCGCCTCGAGGTCTGCTTCAACTTCGCGGAAACGGACGATGGGGCCCGCTACCAATTGGGAAAAAAGGGAGACGTAGCAGGAGAACTCAAACAGGTTTTTGGTCGGGACGATCTTTCGACGATAGGCATCAACGATGTAGCTGATCGTATGAAACGTATAGAACGATATTCCGACGGGAAGAATGATGTGGAGCGCGGGAAGGGCGGGGTGCAGGCCCAGGAGCGACAAACCGCTCCGGGTCGCGTCCAGGAAAAACCCCGCGTACTTGAAGAAGCCCAGCAACGCCAGATCGACGGAGACGGGCAGGATCACGCAAAGTTTCCGCCGTCGAGGATCGTCCGTTGCGGCGAGAGCGCGACCCGCGAAGTAGCTCACCAACGTCGAGAAAGCCATCAGCGCGCAGAAGCGATAATTCCAAAAGCCGTAAAAGACGTAGCCCGAGATGGTTAGCCAGACGTACCGCTGTTGTTTGGTCTTCAGTGCCCAGAAGACGAGGTACACGATAGGCAGGAAGCCGTATATGAACTGAAAGCTGTTGAAGAGCATTTATGACAGCCCTGCGTCAGTCGGCAGAGCCTCTGCCGACCGGTCACGTCTAGCAGACGGGACTTTCCACTGTCCAGAGGTCGCCGCTCTGGCCGTCTTGACCATGCGCCGTCGCCAAGGTATCAACAGCGGGCGAGGCGGTTTTTTCGAAGGAGATCAATGGGCTTACAGGGCAAAGGTTCTGGTGGCCGGTGCGGGGGGGCTTCATCGGCCACCCGGCTACAGCCGAGGCGGTCGACCGCGGCCACTGGGCTGAGGCGGAGACGGCACTGAGACCTGCCTCCCATCCTGCGTTCCCCTCGGATGAGCCGGGCCGTTCCGCTCAGCCTGCTGACGACACTCGTCAACGACTACACGGTACAGCAGCCGTCATCCTCGTGGTTTTGGTCTTGGGTCTCCTGGTCGCGTGGACCCTATATGCCGCGGGATTCTTGCGCAGCCGCAACGATCTCACGTTCCTCGAAGGAAGCATGGTGAACCGGGTCGTGAGCTGGCTGCGCGGCGCTTCGCTTTTTCCAGACATCCAGGAAGCGCCGTTTGTTTGCTCTGCCTATGGCCCGCTCTTCTACGGCCTCTGGGGCCTCACTGCGAAGGCATTCGGCAGCAGCCTGGGCGGCGGGTACATGGCGGGGCGGATTCTTGCGTTGCTGGCGTGGATCGGTACTGCGCTGGCGGCGTGCTCACTCGCGAGGAGGTTGGGTACGTCGTGGCTCTGGGCCCTCGTTGTCTGTGTGGAAGGCCGCTCTAGGCGGCAGCCTCTGTGCCGATGCCTGACATCTATCAGACGGGACTTTCCACTGTCCAGACGCGGCCGCTCAAGAGAAGGGAGCGAACCCACCTTGACCACCCGCTGTCGCCAAGGTATCAATGCGAGGCTAGCAGCGACGATTTCTCGAGGAGATCCATGGCTTACAAGGCAAGAGTTCTGGTCACCGGCGCAGGTGGCTTCATCGGCCACCATCTGACGGGATATCTGGTCGATCGCGGCTACTGGGTGCGCGGCGTCGACATCAAGAGGCCCGAGTACGAGCCGACCGCGAGCTCACGAGTTCGAGCTCCTCGATCTGCGCCGCTGGGACAACTGCCTGCAGGCGACGCGCGGCATCGACGAGGTCTACGGTCTCGCGGCCAACATGGGCGGCATCGGCTTCATCGAGACCAACAAGGCCGTCATCGTCCGCGACAACACGCTGATCAACATGCACACGATCGAGGCGGCGCGCGTCAACGGCGTCAAGCGCTATCTCTACACCTCGAGCGCCTGCATCTATCCGGGTTACAAGCAGAAGTCGCCCGACGTCACGCCGCTCAAGGAAGAGGACGCCTATCCCGCCGACGCCGAAGACGGCTACGGCTGGGAGAAGCTCTACATGGAGCGCAACTGCCGTCACTACTCCGAGGACTTCGGCCTCGAGACGCGGGTCGTCCGCTTCCACAACATCTTCGGACCGCTCGGCACCTACGACGGCGGCCGCGAGAAGTCGCCCGCCGCGATCTGCCGCAAGGTCGCGCTGGCGCCGAACGGCGGTGAGATCGAGGTCTGGGGCGACGGCCAGCAGACCCGCTCCTACTGCTACATCGACGACTGCGTCGAGGGCATCTACCGCCTGATGCGCTCCGAGCTTTCGCGAGCCGCTGAACCTGGGCCAGGACCGCATGGTGTCGATCAACGAGCTGGTCGACATCGTCGCCGAGATCGCCGGCAAGACCGATCAAGCGCAGCGCACGATCTGACCAAGCCGCAGGGCGTGCGCGGCCGCAACAGCGACAACACCAAGCTGCGGCGGGTGCTCGAGTGGGAGCCGGCGATCTCGCTCGAGGATGGCTTGCGCAAGACCTACGCCTGGATCCACGCCGAGCTCGCGAAGGAAGGACGCAAGCCGGTCTGAGCCCGACTGACCTGAGCAACGGCGGAGCGGCGCCGCGCAGGCCGCGGCTCCTGCTCTACTATCACTTCTTCCACCCCGACGACGTGGTGAGCGCCCGGCACTTCGGGGACCTGGCCGAGGAGCAGCAGCGACGCGGGTGGCAGGTCACCGTGCTGACCAGCAACCGCTCGTGCCGCCAGCGCGGACGCTCATTCGCGCCCTACGAGGACTGGAACGGTATCGAGATCCACCGCGTGTTCCGGCCCGACTGGGATCAGTCGCGCCCGCTGTCGCGCCTGCTGAACAGCAGCTGGATGATCGCCTCGTGGTTCGCCAACACCGTGAGGTTGCCGTCGTTCGACGCGGCGATCGTCGGGTCGGACCCGGCGTTCTCGCCGCTGCTCTCGCTGGCACTGCGCCGGGCCTATCCGCGCACGGCGATCGTGCACTGGTGCTTCGACCTCTATCCCGAGGCGATCGAGGCCGAGGGAGACAACCCATCGGCGCGCGCGCTGTTTCCGATCGCGCGCGCTCTCATGGCGCGCGCCTACCACGCCTACGACGGGCTGGTCGACCTCGGCCCTCGCATGCAGCAGCGCCTTTCCGCGTACCACGCGGGCGCGGAGCAGCAGACGCTGGTGCCCTGGGCGCTGGCCGAGGCCGAGCGCGCCGCCGCACCCGACCCCGCCGTGCGCGCCGAGCTGTTCGGCGACGCGCGCCTCGGGCTGCTCTATTCAGGGAACCTGGGCCGCGCGCACGCGTTCGAGCCCTTTCTCCGCCTGGCGCGCGCTTGCCGCGTGCGGTCCGGGAACGCCATCTCCTTCTGCTTCGCGGCGCGCGGATATCGCGAAGCGCGAGCTACGCGCAGCGGTTACCTCTGCCGACACCAACGTGCGGTTCGCGCCATTTGCGGACGAGAGCGCGTTCCAGGCGCGGCTCGAGGCCGCGGACGTCCACCTGTTGAGCCTGCGCGCGGAGTGGTCGGGAATCGTCGTGCCTTCGAAGTTCTTCGGGTCGCTGGCGGTGGGCCGGCCGGTGCTCTACGCCGGTCCCGCCGACTCGGAGGTCGCGGCCTGGATTACCCAGCACGACGTGGGACTCTGCCTTGCCGAGCAGGGACCGGCCGGCAGCGGAGACGGCCGAGCCGACAGCGGCATCGACCATGCGGTGGACCGCCTGCACGCCCTGATGGCCGGGTCCTCGGACGATTCATCGGACTTGCGCCGCTGGCAAGCCAACGCGCTGGCCGTTTATCACCGCGAGTTTTCGAAACGCGCGGTCAACGATCGTTGGGACGCTTTCTTGCGTCGACTGGTGGCCCGGCGCGCGCGTCAATGACGCCCGCCTGGGCACCCGGCGTCTGTCCCGTTTGTTGGACCGAAATCGACCGGACATGCGCTTTACGCGACGGCATCGATTGAGTAGAGTCGCGAAAATGGATCGGAGCGTTCTCGTCGTCACGACCGACGCCGGGGTCGGTGAAGACGGCACGTATCGGCCCGGCGGGCTCCAGCTGTTTTCTCGGCTGGTGGTCCGCGCGCTGGTCGAATCGACGCGCATCGGTCACCTCGGCGTGGTGTCGCTGCTCGACAGCCAGCGGGCCTTGGACGGGACGCTGCAGGATCTGCTCGCGCCGGCCAAGGCGCCCCAGCTCTCCCTGTCGATGTTCGGCTGCGGCGGTAGCCGCGCGCGACTCGGGCTGACCTATCTTCAGCAGCGCTGGCGCTACGATCTGGCGCTGTTTCTCCACATCAACGTCGCGCGCCTCGCGATGCTCACGCCGCTGTCGCCGCTGTCGCTGTGGCTGGTCGGCATCGAGGTCCGCCGCCGCCTGGCGCCGCACGAACGCTTCGTCGTGCGCCGGGCCGCTCCCTTGCTCAGTATCTCGGACTTCTCGACCAAAGAGATGCTGCGGTTCAATCCTGGGCTCGCCGACGCGCACACCGTTCACCTGTCGGTCGAGCCCGACGAGCCCTGGCTGGCGATCCGGAACGGCGGCGGAAACGGTATGGCGAACCAGGCGGCCTACCACGCAGCAAAGCGCGACCGCGCGGTACTGGTGGTGGCGCGCCTGGCGGTCGCCAACCGCTACAAGGGGCACGATCAGCTGGTCGACGCCTGGCCGCGCGTCGTCGCGAAGCAGCCGGACGCAGAGCTCTGGATCGTCGGCGAGGGTGACGACGCCCCCCGCCTGCGCGAGCGGATCAGCGTGCTGCCGCCGCCGGCGCGCAACCGGGTGCACCTGCTCGGCCGGCTGGATCACGCCGCCCTGCTGGATCGCTACGCGCGCGCGCGCGTCTTCGCGATGCCCAGCACCGGCGAGGGCTTCGGCCTGGTGTTCGTCGAGGCGATGCGCGCGGGGCTGCCGTGCATCGCCAGCCTCGACTCGGCGGCCGAGATCGTGCGCGACAACGAGACCGGCTTCGTCGTCGAGCAGGAGTCCGAGGCGCTGGCGGACGCCTGTATCAAGCTTCTCAGTGACGACGACATGGCCGACCGGTTCTCGTCGGCGGGGCGCGCGCGGTACGAGACGCAATTCACGTACCCCGCGTTCAGGGACCGGTTCCTTCAATCGGTGGATCTAGCTTGACCGACGCTGCCGGCAAGACCGCGCTCATCTGCGGAATCTCGGGCCAGGACGCCGCCTATCTGGCTCGCTTGCTGCTCAACCAGGGCTATCGCGTGGTCGGGACCTCGCGCGACGCCGCCATGGCGTCGTTCGCGAACCTGACGCGCCTCGGGATCCGCGACCGCATCAAGGTGACGTCGTCGTCGCTCACCGACTTTCGCAGCCTGATCCGCGTGCTGCTCGAGGTCGAGCCGCACGAGATCTACAACCTGTCGGGGCAGACATCGGTGGGCCTGTCGTTCGAGCAGCCGGCGGAGGCGCTGGAGAGCATCGCCTACGGCACGCTGAACCTGCTCGAGGCGATCCGCCTGCTCAAGCGGCCGGTGCGCTTTTACAACGCCTGCTCCAGCGAATGCTTCGGCGACACCAACGGCATCCCCGCCGACGAGAACACGCCGTTCCGGCCGCGCAGCCCGTACGCGGTCGCCAAGGCGGCGGCGTTCTGGCAGGTGAGCAGCTACCGCGAGGCGTACAACCTGCACGCCTGCTCGGGGATCCTGTTCAACCACGAGTCGCCGCTGCGGCCCGAGCGCTTCGTCACCCAGAAGGTCGTCGCCGCCGCCTGCCGCATCGCCGCCGGCAGCCGCGAGCGCCTGCGCCTCGGCGACCTCGAGGTCGAGCGCGACTGGGGCTGGGCGCCCGAGTACGTCGAGGCGATGTGGCGCATGGTCCAGGAGGACACACCCTCGGACTACGTGATCTGCACCGGCGAAACCCGGCCGCTGTCGGCGTTCGTCGACGAGGTCTTCGCGGCGGTGGGCCTCACGGCCAAGGACTACGTCGAGGAAGACCAGGCGCTGTTTCGGCCCAGCGACATCCGCAGCAGCGTCGGCACGGCGGCGCGGGCGCGCGAGCGCCTGGGCTGGAAGGCGGAGTTTCACATGCGCGACGTGGCGCACGCGATGGTCAGCGCCGCCCGCGGCGCTCCGCTGCGCTGAGCGCCGCCGGCGCGCGGGCTCAGCAGAAGCGAGCGGCCCAGAGATCCAGCGTCGCCAGCGCGAACAGCTTGCGCCCGAGATCCTCGCCCTGCGAGGTGTCGGTCGACGAACGTCGACAGCGACTTCGCCGACAGGCCCAGCGTGCTGACCAGGCCGCCGGCGACGATGCGGTCGCGCGCCGCCTGGCTCGATGGATCGCGGAACCAGGCGTCGACCGGGATCTCGAAGCCGCGCTTGGGGCGATTGGTGATCGCGGCCGGCAGCTCGGTGCGCAGCACCTCGCGCAGCAGCGCCTTGTTGCGGCGCAGGCCCGCCTTGGCCCGGGCCGGCAGCGCCAGCCCCAGCTCGACCAGCCGCCGGTCGAGGAACGGCACGCGCACCTCCAGACCGTGCGCCATCGACAGCTTGTCGGCCTTCATCAGCAGGTTGTCGAGCAGCATGGTGTGGAAGTCGACGTACTGCAGCTTCTGGACCCCGTCGAGCTCCATGTCGTTCGCGCGCTTGAACAGCGCCTCGGCGTTGGTCGCCGGCTCGATCGCCTCTGTTCCGCACAGCGCGCGCTGCTCGCCGGGCGTGAAGATCTCGAACCAGCTGATATAGCGCAGGCTCTCGGGGAAGTTCACCGAGTGCGCGAGCTTGCCGGCGCGGCGCATGACGTTGAGCACGCCTAGCGTGCGCGTCGGCAGGCGATCGGCCAGCTGGCCGACCGCGTGCGACCAGCCGACCGCCGAGTGGCTGAGCCGATCGGCGACGCCGGCCCAGAAGTAGCGCGCGTAACCGCCCAGCGTCTCGTCGCCGCCCTCGCCGGACAGCGCGACCTTGACGTAGCTGCTCGTGCCCTTGCAGAGATGCCAAAGCGGCAGCACCGCGCTGTCGGACAGCGGCTCCTCGAGGCTACTCACGATCTGGCCCAGGCTCTTGAGCGCGAACGGCGCCAGGTTGAAGCGCACGTTGGCGCTGCCCAGCGTCTCGGCCACCTTGGCGGCGTAACCGATCTCGTCGCCGCGGTCCGACGACGAGAACCCCATCGAGAACGTCGCCAGCGGGCGGCTGTGCCGGTTGGCGAACAGTGGTGATGGCGCTCGAATCCAGGCCGCCCGACAGGAAGATCCCCATCGGCACGTCGGCGATCAGGTGGCGCGCGACCGCCTGGTCCAGGCATTCGCGCAACGTCGCGGCCAGCTGCTCGTCGGAGGATTGCTCGATGTCGGCGGGGCGGAGCTCGTAGTACTGGGTCTCGGTCTCCGCGCCCGGTGGCGAGGTCGACCTCCATCACCGTCGCCGGGCGCAGCTTGACCACGTCGCGGAAGGCGGTCCTCGGCGAGGGTACGTACCCCAGCGACAGGTACGACGGACGAACGACGGATCGACGCCGGGCCGGCCGAGGCCGTCGTGCGTGAACGCGCGGATCTCCGAGGAGAACGACAGCTGTCCGGCGCCGCGGCGCAGGTAGAGCGGCTTGATCCCGAACGGGCCCGCGCACCAGCGTCAGCTTGCGCGCGCGGCGATCGAGCACGACGAAGGCGAACATGCCCTCCAGGCGCTTGGCCAGCTCGACCGCGCCGCAGTGCTCGTAGCCGTGCACCAGCACCTCGGTGTCGGTCGCGCTGCGGAAGGTGTGGCCCTCCTCGATCAGGCGCTTTCGCAGCTCGAGGAAGTTGTAGATCTCGCCGTTGTAGACGACCTGGACCTGGCCGTCCTCGTTGGCCATCGGCTGGCGGCCGAGCGGGCTGAGGTCGATGATCGACAGCCGGCGCATGCCGATGCCGACGCCGTTCTCGACGAAGGTGCCGCTCGCGTCCGGACCGCGATGGCGCATGCTCGACGCCATCGCCTCGATTTCTTCAGTCTTGACCGAGACGCTGTTCCAGCGAGCTATTCCTGCGATACCGCACACGGGTCGACGACACTTATACCATTGCCGGGCGCGAGGAAATATTTGCCGACGGACCGACCAGTGTGCGATAGGTCGCCATCACTCGATCGGCGCAGGCGACCGCGTCGAAACTCTGTGCGCGCGATCGCGCCGCGGCGCCCAGCGACGCGCGTAGCGCCGGGTTCGTCGATCAGGTGTCCGATCCGGGCCGCGAAGTCCTCGGCGTCGGTCGCGGTCGCGCACAGAGCCCGTTCGTGCCCTCGGTCACCAGCTCGGGCAGCGCGCCCTCGCGAGTCACCACCGACGGGATGCCGGCCGCCATCGCCTCGGCGACGCACGCGGCCGAACCCCTCGTGTCGCGACGAGAGCACGAAGACGTCCAGCGCCTGGAACACCGCCGGCATGTCGCGGCGGGCGCCGGCGAACAGCAGCCGGTCGCTCATGCCCAGCGAGCGCGGCGGTGGCGCGTAGCTGGCTGAGGTAGGCCTCCTCGGCGTCGCCCTCGGGCGCGCCGACCACGACGAAGCGCGCGCGCGGTCGATCCCGGCCGGCGATGGCGGCCGCGCGCACGAACGTCTCCAGATCCTTGCGCGGATGGATGCGGCCAACGGTGCCGACCAGGATCTCGTCCTCGCCGGCTCCCAGCGATGCCCGCACTTCCGCCGACCGTGGCGCCGCCGCTGAACGCGGCGAGGTCGATCGGGTTGTACAGGGTTTCGACCTTCGCGCCGCGGTTGCGCTTGGTGAAGATCGTCGCCGTCGCGTCCGAAATGCAGAAGACGCGCTCCGACAGGGACGTCCAGATCCAGGTGAGCAGGTCGAATACGGCGGCCGGCTGATCCAGGCTGTTGCCACGGTAGTGCAGTACGTGGGGCAGGCCCAGCCATCGCGCGGCAAGCGCGCCGTCGAGCACGACCTCCATGTTGGTATGTATGAGGTCGGCGCCGATGCGGCGCGCGACCGCCGGCGACCGCCAGGGCGCCGCGCATGAGGTTCGGGCGGAAAAGAGCGATCTCCTTCGGGGACAGCTGCCGGCGCAGGATCGAGATCGGCGCGTAATGCAGACGCACCCCTGTCTCCTCGTAACGCCCGACCTGCGGCCCTGGGCGCGGCAGCACCAGGTGCGGCTCGACGCCGAGCGGGATCAGCGGCCGAGCAGCGCCGCGCAGGCTCTCGTCGGGTCCGCTCACCTCTTGCGAGAACGGATTGACGTAGAGGACGCGCACGGCGTCGCTCTTATACCACCTGCGCCGTCCCGGGTGGAGTTTGGATGGCGCGCGCATCTCTTATACTCTCGGGTGCGTATGAACATCCTTGGGATCAATGCCTTCCACGGCGACGCCTCGGCGGCGCTGGTCAAAGACGGCCGGCTGGTCGTCGGCCATCGAGGAAGAGCGGCTGAACCGGCGCAAGCACTGCGCGGGCTTCCCGGCGCTGGCGATCCGCGCCGTGCTCGAGAGCGGCGGCGTCAGGCTCGGCTGAGATCGATCACGTCGCGATCTCGCGCGATCCCAAGGCGAACCTGCACAAGAAGATCCTCTTCACGCTGCAGAAGCGCCCGTCGTTCACCAAGCTGGTCAAGAACCGGCTCGCCAACGTCGCCAAGGTGCGCGGCGTCGAGGATGCGCTGGCCGCGGCGCTGGGCGCGCAAGCGCGGCGACCTGCGCGCCAAGCTCCACAACGTCGAGCACCACAAGTCGCACATCTCGAGCGCCTTCTTCGTCTCGGGCTTCGAAGAGGCGGCGTGCCTGTCGATCGACGGCTTCGGCGACTTCGTGTCGACGATGCGCGCCGTCGGGCGCGATCGCGATCTCGACGATCATCGATCGCGTCGAGTTCCCGCACTCGGCCGGGCTCTTCTACACGGCGATCACCCAGTTCCTGGGCTTCCTCAAGTACGGCGAGGAGTGGAAGATGATGGGGCTCGCGCCCTACGGCAAGCCGCGTACGTCGATCAGCTGGAGCGCGTGATCCGCCCGACCAGCGGCGGCCAGCTTCGAGCTCGACCTGCAGTACTTCCGCCACCACAGCGAGGGCGTCGAGATGACCTGGGACGACGGCTCGCCCGAGCTCGGCAAGGTCTACTCCGACAAGCTGATCGAGCTGCTCGGCCCGGCGCGCGATCCCGAGGATCCGGAGTTCTTCGGCAAGTGGGCCGACATCGCGCACAGCGCGCAGATCGTCTACGAGCGGATCTTCTTCCACGTGCTCGTCGGATCTGCACGAGCGCACCAAGATGACCCGGCTGGCGATGGCGGGCGGCTGCGCGCTCAACTCGGTCGCCAACGGCAAGATCTTCGAGAAGACGCCTTTCAAGGAGGTGTTCATCCAGCCGGCGGCGGGCGACAACGGCACCAGCATCGGCGCCGCGTTCTACGTCGAGCACGCCGTGCTGCGCGGCGCCGCGGCAGCTTCGTGATGGAGCACGCGTACACCGGCCCGGCGTTCTGCGACGTCGAGATCCAGTCGGCGATCGAGCGCGCGCGCGGCAACGGCTGGGATCCGCAGCATCGACGTCGTGCGCCTCGAGGACGCCGCGCTCTACCGCGACGTCGCCAAGGCGATCGCCGACGGGCGCGTCGTCGGCTGGTTCCAGGGCGGGATGGAGTTCGGCCCGCGCGCGCTCGGCGATCGCTCGATCGTCGCCGATCCGCGCCGCGCCGACATGAAAGAGATCCTGAACACGCGCATCAAGCACCGCGAGACCTATCGTCCGTTCGCGCCCAGCGTGCTCGAGGAGAAGGTCGGCGAGATCTTCGAGCGCAGCGAGCCGTCGCCGTTCATGACGATGGTCTACAAGGTGCGCGAGGCGGCGCGCGCGCTGATCCCGGCCGTGACCCACGTCGACGACACCGGCCGCCTGCAGACGGTGAGCGCGCGCAGACCAACCCGCGCTATCACGCGCTCATCAGCGAGTTCTTCCGGCAGACCGGCGTGCCGCTGGTGCTCAACACCAGCTTCAACGAGCACGAGCCGATCGTGGCCACGCCCGCCGACGCCATCGCCTGCTACCTCAAGACCCGGATGGACGTCCTGGCGCTCGGAAACTGGGTGCTGACGCGCCGCCAGGCGTGAGCTTCGTCAAACGGTTACGCCGAATCCGTTTGAGCGAGTCGGCAGGTCGCGAAGGCAGGTCCGCCTTCGGATGTCGCGTGAATCTGCGCCGCGAGGGCTGGCGTCGCATGAGCTGCGCTTGGGATAGGCTACGGCTCTCTAACGTGTCTTCTCATCTCGCTTCTGACGACTTAAGTACCAACCTATGCGCACCGCCGCCGTCGCTTTCATCCTATCCATGCTCTGCGCGGCGCTGCTCACGCCGATCGTGCGCCGGCTGGCGCGTCGGTTCGGGGCGCTCGATCACGCGCTCGTCGTCGCGCAAGATCCACGGCCAGGCGGTTCCCCGCCTGGGCGGCATCGCCATCGTCATCGCGTTCTATGCGCCGCTGCTGGGCCTGCTGTTCACCCAGAGCGGCGTCGGCGAGTTGCTGGACCACGAGCAGCACTTCGCGCTCGGTCTCTTCCTGGGCGGGCTTCTCATCGCCGGCCTCGGCGTCTACGACGACCTGCGCGGCGCCGGCGCGCGGAAGAAGTTCGCCGTTCAGTTCCTGGTCGCCGGGATCGATCTATTTCCTCGGGTTTCGGGTCGACGCCATCGCCAACCCGTTCGGCGACGCCGATCGCGCTCGGCTGGGCGGCGCTGCCCTTCACCCTGCTCTGGGTCGTCGGCGTGATCAACGCCATGAACCTGATCGACGGGCTCGACGGCCTGGCGGGCGGCGTGGCGCTGGTGGCGGTCACGCACCATCTTCCTGGTGTCGCTGCAGCGCGGCCAGCCGCTGATGATCCTGTTCTCGGCGTCGCTGGGCGGCGCGATCCTCGGTTTCCTGTTTTACAACTTCAACCCGGCGTCGATCTTCATGGGCGACACCGGGCAGCATGTTCCTGGGCTTCGTGCTGGCGACCAGCTCGATCCGAACCAATCAGAAGTCGTCGACCACGGTGGCGGTGCTGATCCCGATCATCACGCTGGGCCTGCCGATTCTCGACACCGCTGCTGGCGATGAGCCGCCGGGCGGTGCGGGGCCGCCCGCTGTTTCGCGCCGACAAGGAGCACATTCACCACCGCCTGCTGGGCCTGGGGCTCACCCATCGGCAGGCGGTGCTGGTGCTCTACGGGATGTGCGTGCTGCTGGGCGCGGTGGCGCTGATCCTGACCTACACCAACAGCGCGGTGATCACCGTCACGCTGCTCGCGGTGCTGGCCGTGCTCGCTGTTCATCTTCCTGCGCCGTCTCGGCTACATCCGCTTCGAGCTGAACCACTTCCTGTCCGATCAGCGCCGGCGCAACCGTGCGCTGCGCGCTGGCGGTGCGGCCCTTCGCCGATCGCCTGCGCCGCGCCACGGCGGCCGAGGAGATCTGGGAGGTCGTGCGCGAGGCGCTCGTCGGTCTTCGACGCGACGCGCCGTCCGCCTGGAGCTGCCGGCGGCGACGGCTCGGCGGCGGCGGACCGACCGGCGACGGTCGTTCTCCAGCGAGCCCGCGGTCTTCGGAGGCGTCGACGACCCCGACGCCCACGCCATCGTCTTTCCGGGCTCGCTTCGGCCTGGTCGGAATCCGGCGCGACGAGGGACACATCGAGCTCGGCTGGTACGACGCGCGCACCGAGCTCGACCGCGACATCGAGATCGCCATCGAGCTCTTCTGCGACTACGTCGTCGACGCCTACGAGCGGATTCGCTCGCGCCCGGCGCGCCGGCAGCGCGGCAGCGCCAGCGTGCAGCCGACGGAGAATCGGCCTCCGCCGCCGCCGTCCTCGCAGCACTCAGGCCCGACTCAGGTACCCGCTCGCGCACTGGCGTCGCTCGACGGAGAGCGAGACCGGAGGGACTGGTTCAGGCGCCGGCGATCGGATTCTCCGGCGTTGGGCCACCGCCGTAGGTGTAACCGTACCGCGAGTACTTCCGGTAGTAGTAGTAGTGGTAGCCGTAGCCGGGGTTCGAGAAGTCGATCTCGTTGACGATGACGCCGAGCAAGCGGCACTTGGCCGAGATCAACTGGCGACGCGCGTGAGCAGCCGCTTCGCGCGTGGTGCTCGCGCCCTTCACGATCAGGATCACGCCGTCGACCAGGTTCCCGAGCACCGCCGGATCGGTGACCGCCGACGTGGGCGGCGAGTCGAGAATGATGTGCTCGTAGCGCGTCTTGCAGTCCTCGAGGACCTGCGCGAACCGCTTGGTGTGCAGCAGCTCCGACGGATTGGGCGGGATGGGACCGCAGGGCAGCACGTCGAGGTTGGGGATCTCGGTGTGCTTGATCGCGTCGTCGAGCGTCGAGTTGCCGAGAATCAGCGTCGAGACCCCGACCTGATTCGGCACCGCGAACGAGCGATGGAGCCGCGGGCGCCGCATGTCGGTGTCGATCAGCAGGACTCGCCCGCCCGCCTCGGCCATGGCGACGGCGAGGTTGATCGCGGTCGTGGTCTTGCCCTCCTGCGGGCTGGGGCTGGTGATCACCATCGTGCGCACCGGATGGTCCGGCGACATGAACAAGATGTTCGTGCGGATCGAGCGGCAGCACTCGGCCGCCATCGAACGTGGCTCGCGGAAGATGCCCGAGATCGCGGTCGCGGACCTGTTCGTCGCCCTTCCCTTCCTTGTCCTTGCCCTCGGCGTCGAGCTTGCCCTGCCCGATGATCGGGATGAGCCCGAGAACCGGCACGCCCAGGAACGTCTCGACGTCGGCCTGGGTCTTGAGCGTGTTGTCGAGCATCTCGATCGCGAACGCCAGGACGATACCGAGCCCGAGACCGCAGACCAGCGCGATCATGCAGGTTCTGCATCGGCTTCGGGCTCGCCGGAGCGCCCGGGACGATCGCGCGCTCGAGCACGCGGACGTTGTTGGACGCGAAGCAGGCCGGAGAGGTCGATCTCCTTCTGGCGCTTGGCGATGAGCTCGTAGACGCGTGGCGTTCTCTTCCGCGGTCCGCTCGAAGGGCTTGTACTCGACGCCCAGCTTCGAGAGCTCGATCGCCTTCTGCTTCTCCTGCTCCATCATGCTCATCAGCGACTTTTCGGTCGCGACGAGCGCCTGATAGCTGTTCTCGAAGGTCTTGAGATTGGTGTCGATCTCGTGCTGGTAGGCCTTGCTCACGGCGTCCATCTGCGCTTCGATGATCTTGATGCGCGGGTGCTCCGGGCCGTACTTTCCCGCCAAGATCCGCCTTGTCCTTGGCGAGCGTGAGGAAGTTCTCGCGCATGCTGCTGGAGCTCGTCCATCCCCTCGACGGCGGGAACGCTCTCCTTGTCGGCCTGATCGCGCGCTGCCTCGACCAGCTTGCGCGTCGATTCGAGCTCGAGGCGTTTCATTCGGATGTCCGCGAGCTTGTCGTTCAGCGTCTGCAGGATCTGCTCGCGTCATGTTCTGCTTTTCGCCGAGATTGATGTCGAGCAGCCCGCGATCCTTCTTGAACTTGAAGAGTGCGAGCTCCGAATCTTCCAGCTTCTTGCGCAGCTCGACCTCCTGCTCGCTGAGCCAGGCGTTCGCGGCGCGCGATCCCTCGAGCTTGTAGTCGAGGTTGGATTCGATGTACGTCTCGGCGAAGGTGTTCGCGAGCAGCGCCGCGCGCTCGGCTTGCTGTCCCGCACGATGATCTGGGAGACGCGCGTGTCCTTGACCGGCTTGATCGACACCTGCCGCGCGAGCGCGCGCGCCAGGTTCAGCCCGTCGCCGCCGGGCCCACGCGGCGAAGCGCCGCGTAGTCGGGATCGTGGGCGAGCCCGAGCTTGTCGGCGACCCTGCTGCGCGACCGCGGTCGACTGAATGATTCGATACTGAGTCTCGAAGAACTCCTTGGGTGCGTAAGAGGCTCCCGGTCCCGAGCTCGACGGCGTCCTTGACCTGCAGGACCTGCGGCGCGTTCGTCTCGATCAGGATCTGGCAGTTCGCCTCGTAGATCTTCGGCTGCCGATACGTGTAGACGAACGCGCCGGCCACGCCCAGGATCGTCGACAGCGCGACGAACGGCCATCGCTTGCGAATGACCCGCCAGTAGGCGCGAAGGTCGATCTTGGTTTCGAGCGCCTCGGGGCCGCTCGCTGACTCCGTCCCCGATCCGTCAAGCGATGATTCCACGGGCCACACAATAAGCCAGGCGACGTCGTTCTCGCAACCCGCCGCCGTGCGTGGCGTCCGGTATTCGGCGCTCACTGTCAGTGGTTTGACGCGACGCCCGGAAAGCGCGTTGCGGCGCGTGCGCCACGTCCGCCGGCGCTTCGATGGGAACCAGGTGTCCGACGCCCGCCAGCGTGCGGCACGCCCCGGGACGTCGCCGCGCTGGGTTCGCCGACGATCCGTCGTCCGCGCCATCGAGCCAGACGATCGGGCAGCGGATCTGCGCGCAGGCGCGCGCCGAGATCGACACCGTCGATCGCCTCGAAATCGGCGCGGGTCACGGCCTGCGGCGCCGCCACGCCCGCGGCGACGAACGCGCGGCGCAGCGCCGGTTTCGCGGACGCCGAGAACGCGCGCTCGGCGAGCCACGCGGGAAAGTGCGCGTAGTCGTCGTCGAGCACCTTCATCAAATCGCGGCTGACCGGCAATCGCGGTGCCGCGGCGCACAGCACCAGGCCCGCGACCTTGTCGGGCCAGGCCAGCGCCGCCTCGATCGCGACCAGCGCGCCCATCGAATGCCCGATCAGCACCGAGCGCCCGAGCCCGGTCAGCGCCGCCAGCTCGCCCGTGGCGTCGCGATAGTCGGCGAGCGTGGGGCTGCGGCTGATCCTCGATCGCCGGGCTCGGTCCGTGCCCGGGCAGATCGATCGCGACCGCGCGGCCCACGCGCGCCGAGCCGCGCCATCACCATCATCCAGATCGCCGACGACGCGCCGGCGCCGTGAATCAGCAGGAACGGCCAGCTCGTCGCGCGGCTCTCGCCGCGCTCGGCGTAGTGCACGCGGGTCGCGCCGTGGCAGCGCGCGAACGGCACGGCGCTAGCCAGCCGACTTGAGCTTCTTGACCTCGGCGATCAGCGCCGGGATGGCCGCTTCCCAGGTGGCGACCAGGCCGTAGTCCGCGACCTGGAAGATCGGCGCCTCGGGGTCCTTGTTGATCGCGACGATCACCTTGGAGCCCTTCATGCCGGCCAGGTGCTGGATCGCGCCCGAGATCGCCACCGCGATGTAGAGCTCGGGCGCGACCACCTTGCCGGTCTGCCCGACCTGCAGGTCGTTGGGGACCATGCCGGCGTCGCAGGCCGCGCGGCTGGCGCCGAGCGCGCCGCCGAGGAGATCGGTGAGCTGCTCGAGGATCTTGAAGTTCTCGCCCGCCTTCATGCCGCGGCCGCCGGAGACCACGACCTTGGCCTCGCCGAGATCCGGGCGCGCGCTCTGCGTCGCGTGCAGCGCCACGACCTCGGCGCCGAGCGCGTCGATGTTGCCCGCGGGCGCGTTCTCGACGGCGCCGGGCGCGCTCGCGGGCGCCGGGTGCGGGAACTCGGTCTGGCGCGCGCTCGCGACCAGCACCGCGCCGCTGACCTCGACCTCTTCGATCGCGTTGCCGGCGTAGGCGGGGCGGCGGAACCGGTTCGCGCCGGTGACCGCGATGATGTCCGACACCATGCCCGCGCCCAGCAGCGCCGCCGCGCGCGGCAGGATGTCCTTGCCGCTCGACGTGGCGGTGCCGAGCAGCGCCGACGCGCCCGCGCGCTTGACCGCGTCGACCAGCAGCGGCGCGACGGTCTCGGCGAGCGGCGCCTTCGACGCGAGCTTGGGATCGTCGTAGGCGATCACCTTGGACGCGTACTTCGCGGCGTCCTGCGCGGCCGCGCCGATGCCCGAGCCGACGACCACCGCCACCACCGAGCCCTTGGTCTGCTCGGCGAGCCGCGCGCCCGCGGTCAGCGCGGGCAGCGACGCCGCGCGGATCCCGTTCTCGGCTGCTTCGCAGAAGACGACGACCGACGCCATCAGATCACCTTCGCTTCGTTGTGGAGCTTCTGCACCAGCTCCTCGACCGACGCCGACCTTGACGCCGGCCTTGCGCGCGGCCGGCGCCTCGTACGACAGCACCTTCATCACCGCCGACGGTGACACGCCGAGCTCGGCGAGCGCGATCTCTTTGATCTCCTTCTTCTTCGCCGCCATGATCCCCTTGAGCGAAGCGTAGCGCTGGGTCTCGTCCCACTCGGCGTCGGCGCCGGCCAGCGCCAGGTTGCGCACCGCCTTCTTGCCGATGATGCGCAGGTCGACGGTGACCACCGCGGGCAGCCGCACGCGCTTCTCCTCGACGCCGGCGTCGACCTCGCGCGTGACCGTCGCGCTCTTGCCGTCGGCGGCCAGCACGCAGCTGGCCAGGAACGTCGCCTGCGGCCAGCCGAGCAGACCGGCCAGGATCTGGCCCACCTGGTTCGAGTCGCCGTCGACGGTCTGCTTGCCGAGCACGACCAGGTCCGGCTTCTCGCGCTCGACCACCGCGCGCAGGATGCGCGCGACCGCGTCGGCGTCGAGCGCCGCGTCCTCGCTGCCGACCAGGATCCCGCGGTCGGCGCCCATCGCCAGCACGCCGCGCAGCTGCTGCGAAACGTCCTTGGGGCCGATGGAGACGACCACGACCTCGCCCGAGCGCTCGCCACCCTTGCCCTTCTCGGTGAGGCGCAGCGCGGTCTCGACGGCGTACTCGTCGAAGGTGTTGATCTGCCAGCTGGCGCCCGAGAGGTCGATCTTGCCGGCGCCGATCTTCAGTTTCTGTTCCGGGTTGGGAACGCGCTTGCAGGTGACGAGGATCTTCATCGCCGCGAGGTTATCCCACGGCGAGCCGCAGCGCCTCTTCCAAACAGAACAGAATCTCGTCGTCGATGTCGACCAGGTACACCGTCGATGGTTTGGGCTGCCGATGCGCGCGCAGCTCGTCGACGATCGCGCGCGCGGCATCCGCCGGGTCGACACCGCCGAGACCAGTCCCCATGCCCGGCAGCGCGATCACCTCGAACCCGTGGCGCGCGGCCGCGAGCAGCGCCGCGCGGGTGGCGCGGCGAACGTTCTCGACGCCGACCTTGGTCCCCGGTTGCTCCATGGTCGGCGCGTGGATGACGTGCTTGGCCCAGAGCTGGCCGGCGTTGGTCACCACGGCGGCGCCGACCGCGATCGGGGCCAGGGACATCGCCTCGCGCTGGATGGTCGGCCCGCCTTTGCGGGACAGGGCGGCAGAGACGCCGCCGCCCATGATCCCCAAGGAATTGGCAGGGTTGACCACCGCGTCGACCGGCATCGCGGTGATGTCGCTTTTCGCAAGGTGTATCTGCATGGCCGGGGCCGCAGGGGCCCGAGGAAAGTTAACACTTTTCGCACTTCGGCGCGCCAAAAATGGCCGCCGAAGCTCGGCCGCGCGAGGATCGCAGGGAGGTCTGGAACCCTTCCGAGGGTTCCAGATTACGCGATCAGCTTCTCCAGCTCTTGCTCGACGTTGCGCTCATCCGACGAGCGCGCGACCGAGAGCTCCTGCACGATGAGACCACGCGCCGTGTCCAGCATGCGGCGCTCACCAAAGGAGAGCGGCTTCAGCCCCTTGAGCCGGTAGAGGTCGCGGAAGACCTCGGCCACCTCGAAGAGCGAGCCCGACTTGATCTTCTCCATGAAACCGCGATAGCGGCGGTTCCAGGTCTGCCGGTCGATGTGGATCTCCTTGTCGCGGAGAATCGCCAGCACTTCCTGAATTTCATCCTTGTCGGCGACGCGGCGCAGGCCAACCTGCTCTGCCTTGTCGAGCGGGACCAGGATGCGCAGGCCGCTGTCGAGCGCGCGCAGCACATAGAACCGCTGGATCTTACCGAAGATTTCCTTCTTCTCGATCCCGACGATCTCGGCTACACCCTGCGACGGGTAGACGGCCTTATCACCAATTGAGAATTCGGCTGACACGGCGTGACCTCCTTGGCGTCCTATAAATCTGGAAACGCACCCCGCGCAGGCTCTGTGACGCCCACCTACTCCCCAACCACCGAATCGCAACCTGCTGAAAACACTCACGTTACCAACGCACGGCGCAGCTGCCACTTACGTTCTCCCACAACGCTATCCTTGTCGGATATAGGCTGTCAATCACTTTCAATGTATTTCCTCGTACAACGGCCAGGCGACGCCCGGTTGACGCCCGGTTCCTTGCGGGCTCGTTTTGGGCCGTGCGTTTTGACGCAGGCGTTCTGGCGTGTTCTTGAACGTTTTTCCCGTTTCGCATCTCCGTTTCACATCTCGCAATCTTTTCTGAGATAGTGGTCGCCACCCGATGGCGCGCCACGACGCTCTCGATGAATCGATGCCCGGTGTGCCCGCCCCGCGTGTTTCGAGTGGACCGATCTTGCTCTCGTCGACGACGACCACCTTGGCGCGCATCGGATGGCGGCAACTCGGCTGGCTCGCGGCCGCTGCGCTCGGCGTCGGTTTTGCGGGCTACCTCTATTTGTTTCCGTATCGTCAGCTGACCGGAACGCTCGAGACGCGATCGCGCGAGCTGCGCCAGGAACGCAGCGACGGGCACGAGGTCGCGGCCGAGCGCGATCGGCTGAAGGCGACCGTCGACAAAGTCGAGGCCGCGCGAGCGCGACAAGGCGGCGGAAGCCGGAAAGCATCGAGAGGTGCTCGAGGCGATGGCCGCGCAGTTGAAGCCGCCGCTGCAGGAGCTGGGCGTGAAGCTGGCGGTCGCCGACGGGAAGCTGCTGGTGAGCCTGGCGCCCGACAAGGCGATCGATCGCAACGGCATCGACGTCTCCGGCGAAGGCAACGCCGCGCTCAAGATCCTCGCCGGCGCGATGAAGCGCAACGGCACCGTCGCGCGCATCAAGGCGCCGTTCGGTACCGCCCCCGCGCCGAAGCAGCTGCGCAGCTTGTTCGGCACCGTCGGTGAGGTCGCCGCCGTGCGCGCCGCGCGCGTGATGTCGGCGCTGGAGAGCGCGGGCGTCGCGCCGGAGCACCTGACGATCGTCGGTGGCGCCGAATCGGCGAACGCGAAAGATGCGCCCAAGCCGCCGCCGGCCCGCGGTGGCCGCCGTAACCGGCGCGCGGCAGCTGCGGCCGCCGCCGCAGCAGCAGCGGCGGCATCCTCGACCGAGCGGCTGGACATCGAAGTCGAGCCTGGTTGATTGGCGTGCGGTGGTTGCTCGCCGGCGCGATCGTCTCGCTGGCGATCTCTTCCTCGGCGTGGGCCTATGACTTCTCCATCGACGTCCGCACGATCGGGCAGGGCTACCAGGTACGCGGCTACGCGCCGAGCGGCGGCAACCAGCTGCTCACGCGCCGCCGGCTCACGCAGTACCTGAACCTGAACGTCTACGACATCGAGCCCGATCGCTGGAAGGATCCCGAAGGCGGCCGCAACAACGTCTTCGTCGACGTGTCGCTGCGCTTCGACACCGACTTCGGCGGCTACATGCTGGGCCGCCCGACCGGCACCGACCAGATCCGCGAGCTGCAGCAGAACCAGGTCGACATCCTGTACGCGTTCGTCGGCGGGCGCGATCTCGCCGGGCGGCTCGACTTTCAGCTGGGACGTCAGATTCACTTCGACCTCGTCGACTTCTATTCGTTCGACGGCGCCGACGTCGTGCTGCGCGTGCGCCGGCCGATCGTCGTCGAGGCGTTCGCGGGCACCGAGGTGCGCGGCGAGCTGCCGCTGTCGTCGCCGGTCTTCGAGCTCGACGGCACCAGCGCCGGGTCGCGCGATCCGGCGACGCGCCCCGACCAGGCCAGCGAGCTCCGCCCGCTCGCCGGCGCGGCGCTCGCGTTCGATCCCGGCGGCGCGCTCGCGATGCGTGTCGCCTACCGGCGCGTCTGGTCGGCGACCGCCGATCGCCTGCCGGGCGAGCCGTCGTCGGGCGTGAACGACGAGAAGGTGTCGCTGACCGGCAACGCCGGCTGGCGCGACCGCGTCTACGCGACGTTCGGCGTTCGCTACAACTTGCTGTTGGCGACGTTCGACGATCAGCAGATCGGCCTGCGCGTTCGGCTGACGTCGCGCCAGTGGCTGTCGGTCGAGCAGGCGTACCTGGCGCCGACGTTCGACGGCGACTCGATCTGGAACGTCTTCTCGACCGGCGCCTACCGGGACTTCCGCGCGTCGTACGAGGTCCAGGTCGCGCCCGGTGTGAAGGCCAACGCGCGCGGTTTCGTGCGCATCTTCGCCAGCACGCCGGGCGAGACGCAGGTAGTGACAGGGCAGGACCTCGGCGCGCAGGCGCCGGGCGGGCGCCTCGCGGGCGGCGGCACGCTGGGCGTCGAGGCGCGGCGCGCGCGCTCGTTCCTGCGCCTCGACGGCTACTACGACGACGGCTACGGCGGCCGCAAGCTGGGCGCGGATCTGTCGGCGCGCTACGCGATCCACCCCGGCCAGTGGGAGCTCGAGGGGCGCCTGACCGGTTACGGCTGGCGCTCGGATCTGCAGCCCGACACGAACAAGGGCGTGGTCTTCGGCGCCCAGGCAGGTAGCCGCTATCAGCTGGCGCCGGGGATGCGCGTGCATTTTCTGGCCGAGGACAACGCCGGTACGCTCTATCGATCGCAGTTTCGCGGGCTGGCCCTCATCGACGTGGATGCTTCGCTATGAAGAAGGTCCTGCGACAGATCCGGTGGCTGGTGGCGATTGCCGCGCTGGTCGCGATGGCTGCGCCGTCGACGACCTGGGGTGACGCTGCCCGCGGACCGTCACCGCTGATCTATCCGCGCCAGACGTTGCCGCTGGAGTTCAATCACGCCGCGCACATGGCGCGCGGAGCGACCTGCCAGAGCTGTCACGCCGCCGCCGCGCTGTCGACGGCGTCGAGCGACGACCTGATGCCGGCCGAGGCGGCGTGCCGTAGCTGCCACGCGATCGATCGCACCAAGCCGGCCAAGGTGATCGCGCCGGCGCAACCGCCCGCGCGTTGCGACGCCTGCCATCCGAGCTGGGCCGGTGACAACACCGTGGCCGCCGAGCCGCCGCGCGTGGTCGTGCCGTTTCCCAACATCAAGTTCAACCACCAGATGCACGCGAGCCGCGGCATCGCCTGCGAGACCTGCCACGCGCAGGTCGCGAAGGAGGCGCTCGCGACCGAGGCGGATCTGCCGCGCATGGCGGTCTGCCTCGGCTGCCACACCGGCGCCAAGCAGCAGCCGACCGCGCGCTGTGGCGCCTGCCACCTGACGCTGCCCGACGGCCGCCTCAAGGTGAACCTGGCGATCGGCGGCGCGATCGCGACCGCGCAGACCGGCAAGCTGGTGCCGTCGGGCTCGCTGCGCGGGTTCGACGCCCACACGCCGGGCTTCCGCACCGAGCACAAGGCGGCGGGGCGCGACATGAGCTACTGCCTCAATTGCCACCGGCAGAGCGAGTGCCTCGACTGCCACAACGGCGTGGTGCGGCCGCTCGACATCCACCCGTCGGACTACGTCACGCTCCACGGCGCCGACGCGCGCCGCAACACGCCCGACTGCTCGTCGTGCCACCGCAACCAGACCTTCTGCATCGGCTGCCACCAGCGCGCCGGCGTCGCCTCGGATCCGACGGGCGGCGTGCCCGGGCACCCGGCGCAGAACCCGTTCGGCACCGGCACCGGTGTGAAGAGCTTTCACCCGCCGGGCTGGGCGCGCGACGCGGCGGGAGAGGTGATCGCGACGCCGCGGCCGAGCAGCCATTCATTCCAGGCCAAGCGCAACATCCGCAGCTGCGCCTCGTGCCACCGCGAGGAGACGTGTCTCGAGTGCCACTCGGCGGATCCTGCGCGAGGGGTGAAGATGCCGAGCGGCTCGGGCTTCAGCCCGCACGGGGTGGGGTTTGGGGCGTCCTCCCGCTGCCGAGCGCTGGCGTCACGCAATCGGCGCGCGTGTTTGAAGTGCCATGCGGTCGATGCGCCCGAGCTCGACTGTCGCTAACCACACGTCAACGTCGACGATCACGTCGACGATCACGTCAACGTCGACGTCAACGATCACGGTAGCGGTCCCGTTCACGTGCACGTCAACGATCACGGGGGCGTTCACGATCACGGGGATACTCTCCGGAGACTCCGGAACGTGAACGTGATCGATCCCGTGATCGTTGACGTGCACGTGAACGGGACCGCTACCGTGATCGTTGACGTGACGTGATCGTCGTCGTTGACGTGATCGTTGACGGTGGCTACGACCCGGTCCAGTACCTGATGCGGCCGGTATCGCTGTGCACGAACTGCGAGTGGGGGTAGTACCCCACTCCCCCGACGTGCAGCGAGCGCACGTAGTGCAGCACGGTCTTGGTCGGTACTCCGCGCACGCGGAAGTCGACGGCGTTGCCCTCCATGTGCTGGCTGTGGCGCGCGACCGCGTGGCCCTTCTTGCGCAACATCAGGTTGTACTTCGGCGAGCGATAGCCGGAGACGATCTCGATCCGCTTTGCCGAGAACTTGTTCGCGACGCTGGTGAGCACGTCGACCAGCTTGGGATCCATGTGCGTCGGCTGGTTGGTGAAGTGGTCGCGCAGGAACTCGTGGAAGCGATCCTTGACCGGCTCGCCCGGCAGGATCGGCAGCGCCTCGTGCGTCCAGATGTTGTAGAGCGTGGTGACCGGCTCGAGCGTCTCGCCCGAGTGGATCGCCGAGTTGCTGGGCGCCATCGACGCGGGCAGCGTCGTGCGCTTCGCGGAGTTGGGCGTCTTCTTGGCGGTGACCGCCACCCCGCGCATGAGCTCGGCGTCGCTGGTGTGGAAGTCGGGGCGCAACGACTTCTCGCGCATCCACACTTCCTTCTTCGAAAGCTCGCGCGCCGCGCCCGGCGTGAAGCACAGCCCGCGCGCGGCGACCGGATCAAAGATCGCCGACTGTGTACCCAAAGCTGCGTCGGTATGGGACGACAACAGCGATAGCGGGAGCGAACCGACAGGTTGAGAATCGAGCGGAATCGCCAGGACGGCGAGTAAGTGAATCACACACTCAGTATAGACGCGATGAGCTTCGTTCGCTCCATATGTCGCGCTGCTCGCGTGAAAATTCAGGCCCGTTATGTGCGGGCGCGTCGTGTGTCGATGGCGATCAAACGATTGAGCGACCCCGACTGAAAGCCGCCGAGGTCGAGCGCGACGAACGCGAACCCCTGCTCCTTGCCCAGCGCGACAATCGCTTCGCGCACGCCGGGCTCGAGCGCGCGCGTCATCGCAGCCGCCTCGAGCTCGAGACGCGCGACGTCGCCGTGGTAGCGGACCCGGAGTTGCCGGAAGCCGAGCGCACGCAGTCCGTCCTCGAAGCGGTCGACGCGCCGCAGGCGGTCGGGTGTGATCTCGGTGCCGTAGGGGAACCGCGACGACAGACAGGCGAGCTGCGGTTTGTCCCAGGTCGGCAGCCCCAGCTCGCGCGACAGCGCGCGCACATCGGCCTTGGTCATCCCGGCGGCCACCATCGGGTGGCGCGCGCCGCGTTCGTTGGCCGCGGCCAGGCCCGGGCGGTGGTCTCCCAGATCGTCGAGGTTGGTGCCGATCAGGACTTCCTTCAGCCCGAGCGCGTCGGCGCGCGGCCGGGCGATGTCGAGCAGCTCGGCCTTGCAGTGGTAGCAGCGGTCAGTCGGGTTCTGCGCGAACCCGGGCCGCTCCAGCTCGTGCGACTCGACCACCTCGAGCCGCGCGCCGATCAGCGCCGCCAGGTCGCGCGCCGCCGCGCGCTCGCTCTCGGCCATGGTGATCGAGACGGCGGTCAGCGCCACGCACCGGTCGCCGAGCACGTCGTGCGCGACCCGCAGCAGCAGCGTCGAGTCGACGCCGCCGGAAAAGCAGACCAGCGCCGACCCGCCGGCGGCAATCTCGGCGCGCAGCCGTTCGTGCTTGGTGGCGAGGTCGACGGGAGTTGGGGCGTGCATGTTCGAAGGCCTGCGGGAAGTATAGACGACGGCTTGTGGGCGTAGGGTAGGGAAGGGCCTGAGGCCGCGGCCTTACACGAGCGGGATCGACTCCGATCCGGCGACCGCCGCGGCGACCAGCGCGGCCACGTCGAGCTTGGCCTCGGCACGCTCCGCGTCGGCGACCCTCGCGCTGGTGGCGGGGTGGGCCGGCACGAACAGCGAGCAGCAGTCCTCGAACGGCAGGATCGACGTCTCGTAGGTGCCGATGCGGCGCGCCAGCGCCGTGGTCTCGACCTTGTCGTAGGTCGCGAGCGGGCGCAGCACCAGCCGGCGCGCCGCGGCCTCGATCGTGCTCATGTTCTGGATGGTCTGGCTGGCGACCTGGCCCAGGTTCTCGCCGGTGACCAGCGTGTCGGCCTGCAGCCGGTCGCCGATCGCGTCGGCGACCCGCATCATCATGCGCCGGTACAGCACCACCGCCAGCTCGGGCGGGCCGGCCTCGCGCAGCTGCTTCTGCGCCTCGGTGAACGGGACCACGGTGATCGACCGCAGCACCTGCCAGCCCGCGAGGATCTTGCCCAGCGCCAGCACCTTGTCCTTCGACCGCTCGCCGATGAACGGCGGCGAATGAAAGTAGACCGCGTCCTGCGCCAGCCCGCGCTTGGCGGCCAGCCAGCCGGCGACCGGCGAGTCGATGCCGCCCGACAGCAACAACAGACCCCGCCCCGCCGTGCCGACCGGCAGCCCGCCGGGCGCTGCGCGCGCGCCTGCGTAGACGAAGACCGTGTTGGCCGCGACCTCGACGCCGATGGTCAGCGCCGGGCGGTGCACGTCGACCGCGAGCCCGGTCGCCTCGACGACGCGCGCGCCGACCGCCGCCGAGATCTCCGGCGAGCGCATCGCGAACCGCTTGTCGGAGCGCCGGCTCTCGACCTTGAAGCTGGGCGGGGGCGCGGGCGCGTCGAGCGCGGCGCGCGCGCAGCTGACCGCGGCCGCGCCGATGGCGTCGATGTCGTGCGGTACGCGCGTGGCCACCGACAGCGACACCAGGCCGAAGACCCGCTCGAGCCGCGCGCAGGCCTCGTCGACGACGCCGGCGTCGGCGTGCGCGACGATGCGCCCGTGGGGCGTGTCGATGCCGATGCCGGGCAGACCGCTGACCGCGAGCGTGACGTTCTCGGCCAGCGTGCGCTCGAAGCGACGCCGGTTGCCGCTCTTGAGAAAGAGCTCGCCGTAACGACAGAGGATCGCGCTGCGCATGGGGGTGACGTTCTACCGTCGCGCGCGCGTCTTGACCATGGGCGCGATCTCGATGATGGCCTCGCGCAGCGCGGCCACGGCGCCGTCGATGTCGGCGGCGGTGGTCTCGCGGCTCAGCGAGAAGCGCAGCACCGCCGCCTTGTCGTCGGCGCCGATCGCCTCCAGGACGTGGTTGGGGCCGCGCGTCCGCGACGCGCAGGCCGACCCGGCCGACGCGTAGACCCCGCGCGCCTCGAGCGCGTGCAGCACCGGCTCGGCCGGCAGCCCCGGGAAGGCCAGCGAGCTGATGTGGGGCACGCGCGGCGCGCCGGTGACCGTCGGCTGCGGCTCGGTGATGCTGCCCAGGTCGGCCAGCGACGCCAGCACCTCGCGCTCCAGCCGATCCCGCTCGTCGCGCACGCGCTCGGCGACGTGCGCGTCGCGCTGGGCGGCGCAGCAGCTCGGCGGCGACGCCCAGGCCGACCCACCCGGGCAGGTTCTCGGTGCCCGAGCGCAGCCCGCGCTCCTGCCGGCCGCCGTCCCACAGCGGCGCCAGGCGCACGCCCGGCTTGCACCCACAGCGCGCCGGTCCCCTTGGGCCCGTGGAACTTGTGGCCCGAGAGCGCCAGCGTGTCGGCGCCCAGGCTCGCCACCCGCAGCGGCAGGAACCCGACCGCCTGCACCCCGTCGACGTGCAGGTGGGGGCGGTGCGGGTGCTCGGGCGCGATGCGCGCCAGCCCGTGCGCGATCTCCGCGACCGGCTGGATCGTGCCGAGCTCGTTGTTGACCAGCATGACCGCCACGACCGCGGTGTCGGGCCGCACGGCCGCGACGACGTCGGCGGCGGCGACCACCCCGGAGCGGTCGGGCGGCACCACGGTCAGCTCGTAGCCCTGGCCGACCAGCATCTCGGCGGTCCGCAACACCGCGGGGTGCTCGATGGCGGTGACGACCAGGTGACGGCCGCGCGCGCGCGCCGCCGCGCCGATCAGGCCCAGCGCATCGGCCTCGGTGCCGCCGCTGGTGAACACGATCTCCGCCGGCGTCGCCGCGCCGAGAAGCTGCGCGACCTTCGCGCGGGCCTCCTCGATGGCGCGCGCCGCCGCCGCGCCCAGCGCGTGGGCCGACGACGGGTTCGCGTACAGGTCGCGCGCCGCGCGCGTCATCGCCTCCAGCACCTCGGGCGCGGGCTGCGTCGAGGCGGCGTTGTCCAGGTAAATCATTCGCTTTCAATATATAGCCCGCCGGGACGCGCCCGGTCCGCGCCCCATGGCCGACCGGGGGTTTTTGCGGTAATCAGAAAGGGTGGATATAGGCGGCCGTGCCAAGAAAATTTTGCACGCGGTCGTGTCCGAGTACCTCGCAACCGGTGAGGCGGTCGGCTCGCAGACCGTGACGCGGCGGTACGGCCTGGACGTATCGGCCGCCACCGTCCGGAACGTCATGGGCGATCTGGAGGAGATCGGCCTGCTCCGCCACGCCCACACCTCGGGCGGGCGCATCCCGACCGACCGCGGCCTGCGCTACTACGTCGACACGCTCCTGCGGGTGCGCAGCCTCAGCACCGGTGAGAAGGAAGAGATCCGCGAGCGCTTCGGCGGCACCCGCACCGACCTGCCGGAGATGATGCAGCGGACGTCGCGCCTGCTGCGCGAGCTCAGCCACCTGACCGTGGTGGTGCAGGCGCCGCGCCCCGACAGCGACGTGGTCGAGCACATCGAGTTCGTGCGCCTGCGCGAGGACCAGCTGCTGGCGGTGATCGCCAGCTCGAGCGGCCAGATCCAGAACAAGCTGGTCCCGCTCGACGTGCCGCTGTCCTCCCGACGGATCTCGACCGCATCAACAACTACCTCAACAGCCTGGTGAGCGGCCTGACCCTCGACCAGGTGCGCGCGCGGCTGGCGTCGGAGATCGAGAGCGACCGCGCCGCGCACGACCAGCTGGCGGCGCGCGCGCTGCAGCTGGCGGCGGCGGCGGTGCCCACCGACACCGGCGCCGAGGTGCTGGTCGACGGCCAGTCGAACCTGCTCGCCGGCCAGACCGATCTCGAGCGCGCCAAGACCCTGCTGCGCACGCTCGAGGAGAAGGACCTGATCGTCCGCCTGCTCGATCGCACGCTGAGCGCGCCCGGGATCTGCGTCTTCATCGGCGCCGAGGCGAATCTCGCCGACCTGACCGACATCTCAGTCGTGGCGGCACCCTACGGTGGCGACGGGAAGCCGCTGGGGACCATCGGCGTCATCGGGCCGTCGCGCATGAACTACTCGCGCGTCATCCCGCTCGTCGACTTCACCTCGGAAATGATCAGCGACGTCCTGACCACCAAGACTTGATTGGATTGCGGTTTTATAGTTGATGCGGGAAGCGAGCGATGACTGACACCCAGAACCAGAACCCCGAGAGCAATGGCGGCGGCAACGGAACCGGCGAGGCGGCGCAGGACCAGGCGCCCGAGCTGCAGGTGCCCGCGGCGACCGGCGAAGATCGGCTCGCGGCGCTGCAGGCCGAGCGCGACGACATCAAGGACCGGATGCTGCGCATCGCGGCCGACTTCGAGAACTGGAAGAAGCGGTCGCGCAAGGAGCAGATCGACGCCGAGTCGCGCGTGCGCGAGCAGGTGCTCAAGGACATGCTCGAAGTCGTCGACAACCTCGAGCGCGCGACGTCAGCCTACGTCGAGAACGGAGCCGTCGACGGCGCGTCGGTGCTGAAGGGCGTGAACCTGGTGCTGCGCCTCTTCCAGTCCAAGCTCGAGCGCTACAGCGTGAAGCCGTTCGAGGCCAAGGGCCAGCCGTTCGACCCGCGCGTGCACGAGGCGATCTCGCAGGTGCCGACGGCCGACGTCGCGCCCGGCACCGTCGCCAACGAGCTGCAGAAGGGCTATCGCATCGGCGACAAGCTGCTGCGTCCGGCGATCGTCGCGGTCGCGACCGCTCCGGCATCGGCCAAGGAGCCGAAGGAGCAAGGGTAGGGCCCCTGCCTCGCGATTACTACGAGACCCTCGAGGTCAGCCGCGACTCGACGGGTGCGGAGATCAAGGCCGCCTACCGGCGGCTCGCGCTCAAGTGGCACCCGGACCGCAACCCCGACGACAAGGCGGCGGAGGATCGGTTCAAGGAGCTGTCGTCGGCGTACGCGGTGCTGTCCGACGAGGAGCAGCGCCAGCGCTACGACAGCTACGGCTTCGTCGAGGGCGCGGCGCCGTTCGCCGGCGCCGCCGACATCGCCAAGGCGGCCGAGTTCTTCGACGCGATCTTCGGCGACCTGTTCGGCCTGGCCAAGCGGCGCGCGACCGCCGGGCGCGACCTGCGCTACACGCTGGAGGTCGACTTCGCCGAGGCGGCGCTCGGCTGCGAGAAGATGATCTCCTTCGAGCGCGCCGAGGACTGCGCCGCCTGTCGCGGCACGGGCGCCGAGGGCGCGACGTCGGGGCTGATGCAGTGCTCGCGCTGCGGCGGCGAAGGCTTCATCCGCAAGCGCACCGGCTTTCTGACCGGGCGCCGCGAGTGCCTGGGCTGCGGCGGCACCGGCGAGGTCCCGCGCGTGCGCTGTCGCGTCTGCGAGGGGGCGGGGCTGGTCGACAAGCAGCGCGAGTACCGCGTGCGCATCCCCGCCGGCTCGACCGGCGGCACGACCCAGCGGGTCGCGCGCGAGGGTTCGCCCGGCCGGCGCGGCGGCGCGGCCGGCGACCTGCACGTGATCGTGCGCGTGCGGCCGCACCCGATCTTCGGGCGCGACGGCGACGTGCTGACCTGCGACGTGCCGATCTCGGCGATCGAGGCGGCGCTGGGCACCGACCTCGACGTGCCGTTGCTCGACGGCGAGGTGCGCATGAAGATCCCGCCCGGCACGCAGTCGGGCTCGGTGTTCCGGTTGCGCGGGCGCGGCTTCCCGCCGGCGCCGGGGCTGCCGCGCGGCGACGCACACGTGCGCATCGCGGTCGAGACGCCGGTCAACCTGCCGGCCGAGGCGCGCACGCTGCTCGAGACGCTCGGCGGCATGCTCGGTGACGAGGCGCTGCCGCGGCGGCGCGCGTACCGCGAGGCCGCGCGCCCCGCCCCGGCGCCGGCGCCCGGGACCGGCCGCGTGCCTGGAGAGCAGTCGTGAGCGAGAACGAGATCCAGCGCCGGCCGCCGCGGCTGTTCCTGCACGTCGCGCTCTTCCTGGCGACGTTCCTGACCACCACCGCCGCCGGCGCGATGTACGTGCACGACAAGGGAGCGATCGTTCCGATCGCCGACGGCCTGGCGTACTCGGTGCCGCTGTTGCTGATCCTGGTGTGCCACGAGCTCGGCCACTACTTCGCGGCGCGCGCCCACGGCGTCGATGCCTCGCTGCCGTACTTCATCCCGCTGCCGCCCTGGTTGAGTCTCTCGGAACGATGGGCGCGGTGATCGGGATGCGCGACGTGACGTCTGATCGCAAGAAGCTGATCGACATCGGCGCCGCGGGCCCGCTGGCCGGCATCATCGTCGCGATCCCGGTGCTCGTGTACGGGCTGGCGCGGTCAAAGGTCGGTGTCATCGCCGGCGACGGCTACCAGGAGGGGAACTCGATCCTCTACGCGGTGCTCAAGCACGCCATCAAGGGCGAGTGGTTGCCGCAAGGGAGTCGCGACGTGGCGATGCACCCGACGGCGTGGGCCGGTTGGGTCGGGTTGCTGGTCACGATGATCAACCTTCTGCCGATCGGCCAGCTCGACGGTGGCCACATCGCGACGGCGTACTTCGGCAACCGCTACGATCGGTTCGCGCGCGCGTTCCATCGCGCGCTGCCGCTCATGGCGATCGGCGTCTTCGCCTGGGTGATGCACGTTGTGCGGGGCGAGACCGGTGCGCGGTGGAACTGGCGCCTCGGCGCCAACGTGGCTGTTGGCGCGGCGCTGTTCTGGATGATCTGGTACGTGTTGCTGGCGATCCTCGGGCGCCTTTCGGGCGGGCTCGATCATCCTCCCGTCGATGACAACTCCGTTGCCTGCAAGCCGTCGAGCGCTCTTCTGGGTGGTGTTCATCGTGTTCGTCGGCATCTTCATGCCGGTGCCGATGCGCGAGGCGCTGAGGGCGGAGCGTCACGCCATGACCGCGCCTCCACCAGACCAGGGCGCCGGCGCGCCGTCGCTGGCAATCTTCGGCCGTCCCGCCGCTCGATCCGACCGCGACCGCGCTCTTCGCCGCGTGCGAGGCTTCGTGGGACGACGAGCAACGCCACGACAAGTTCGTGAAGTACTGCTCGGCGTCGGGGCTGCTGGCGACGGCGGCGCGGCAGTACCGCCTGCGCCTGGAGAAGCAGCCCGACGATCTGGTCGCGACCAGGATGCAGCAGCGGATCGTGACCATGGCCAGCTTCCTGCTGGCGAAGCACCAGCCGCCGCCCGAGCCGCTCACGCGCTCGCGCTGGTTCCTGGTGCTGGTCGGCGTGGCCGCGATCGCCGGGCTGCTGGCGGCGCTGCTCTACGGGCGATGAAGGTCCCGTCGTTCGACCTGCCGCTCGAGGAGATCCGCCGCAGCCTGGCGGGCCTGCGCCGCCCGCTGAGCATCGCGATCCTGCGCGCGCGCAACCCGTTCAACGTCGGCGCGATCATCCGCGTCGCGCACTCGTTCCTGGTGCGCGAGATCGTGCTCATCGGCAACGAGCCGTACTACGAGCGCGCGTCGATGGGCATGGAGCGCTTCGAGAACATCGTGACCATCCCCGACGAGGCCGAGTTCCTGGCGCGGCCGCGCCCGGGCGGGCAGAAGCTGGTCGTGTTCGAGAAGGAGCACGCCCAGGTCGACCTGTGGCGCGCGGACCTGCCGGAAGACTGCTTGATGGTCTTCGGCAGCGAGGTCAGCGGCGTGTCGCCCGACATCGTCGCCGCCGCCGATCTGGTCGTCGGCATCCCGATGTACGGCATCAACCACTCGTTCCCGGTGACGGTCGCCGCCGGCATCGCCATGGCCGAGTGGACGCGGCGGTTCCATCCCGGGCCTTAGAACGCCGTGCAGGTGACCTGGCTCAGCGACGGCACCGCGTCGCTGCTCACCGTCTCGCTGGCGGTGAAGTAGCTGCGGCCGTCGAGCGCCCAGGTCACCGCCTCGCCCTGCGGCTCGTCGGCCACCGGCACGCGCACCGGCGTCGAGCCGAACACCGACGGTATCGTTCCGCCCGCCAGGCGCGTGAGCTCGAAGAGGCCGGTCGCACCGGTCGTGCGGATCAGCGCGCGATCGCCGCACGGGTGAAATGCACCGTCGGTGACCAGACCTTCCACCGGCGGGATCGCCAGCGTCGCGACCTGCTGCACGGTCACCTCGGTGTCCTTCTGCAGCGGCAGCGGCATCTCGTAGACCACCGCGGGGACGCCGGTCTCCTTGAGCACGATGAAGACGCGCCCGGATTGGGGATGGACCATCAGCGTCTCGGCGTTGTGCGGTCCGTCGGGGTAGACGAACGGGAACGATTCGTAGCTGGTCACGGTGACCACGCCGCCGTCGCTGGGCAGCGTCGCCGGCTCGGGCAGGCGGTAGATCACGTACTGGACGCGGTCGGCCTTGTTGTCGCCGGTATCACCGACGTAGATGCAGCTGCCCGACGGGCAGGGACCGACCGAGATGTCCTCCCAGTCGGTCGCGGTCGCGCCGCTGAGGTGGATCTCGGCGGCCACCTGCGCCTGCTCAGTGATCGCGAAGAAGCGCGCGCTGTCGCCCGAGTCGTTGTGCGCGTAGAAGAGGCCGGGGTGCACGTGGCTCGCGGCCAGCCCCGAGAGCTCGACCAGGACCGAAGGCGAGAGGCCGAGCGCCTGCGGCGTGCCCCAGGTCGTGCAGTCCGTGCAGGTCGGCGCACCGTCAGAAGAGCTGCTCGCGTCGCCGCGCGCATCGCTGCCGGCGTCGGAGCGCGCGTCGGTAGCGGGCGGGGCATCCACGCGCACATCGATGGTGGCGGAGATCCGCGCCGGCGTCGGGAACCACCGCGCCACCGGCCCCGCCATCCAACCTTCCGAGCGCGCCGCCGCGACCGCCGCTGCCGGCACGAATCTCGGCCACCGATTCCCGGTGAGTCTTCGCTCGATGCGTCGCCCGAGGTGCTGCAGCGTTGCCACGCTGCATGCTCCCGCTCCGAACGCGACCGCCGCAAAACTCAGAGCTGCAAGTACCTGACAGTGCTTAACCAATTGCATCACGGGGCCGTCGATTTACATATGAGTGCCACAGTAATGCAAGGAAGACTACTGTCCGTGAGCGAGTGTTGGACGGAACCCGACGGAAGAAACCTACCTGGGCTCTGACACGAAGTGTTTTCAGTACAGTAATCCAGCGAACTTATTTGCAGCTCGGGCTTGCCCCGTAGGTTGATGTGCGCTTCAATGCATGCCGTGCTTGGATCGACGATAACTGGGCCCGGTGGGGGCGGGAGCTCCGACGGTGGACCCAAGCCCGGTGACCTGATTGCCGATCGCTACCAGATCGAACGATTCATCGGTCGGGGCGGGATGGCGGAGGTTTTCGCTGGGCTCAACGTTCGCACGGGCAAGCGCGTCGCGCTGAAATGGATCCGTCCGGCGCTCGCAACGACGACGGAGGCGCTGGCGCGCTTCCGGCGCGAGGCGGTCGCGGCCGGTCGCATTCACCATCCCGAACGTCGTGACGGTGTTCGACGTCGTCGAGCACAAGTCGGCGACGTGGCTGGTCATGGAGCTCCTCGAGGGCGAAACACTCTCGGAGATCCTGAATCGCGTCGAACGCATGGACGCCGAGGATGCGGTGATGCTCCTCATTCCGGCGATGCGCGGCGTGGCGGCGGCGCACGCCCACGGCGTGGTTCACCGCGATCTCAAGCCCGACAACATTTTCATCTGCCGCGCGTCCGACGGGCAGCGCCGCGAGGCGAAGGTGCTCGACTTCGGCGTCTCCAAGCTGTCCGACGAAGCTGGCGGCGAGCAAGTCAGCATCACGGTGACCGGCAACCTGGTCGGAACGCCGACGTACATGGCGCCCGAGCAGGTGCGCGGAAACAAGGTCGTCGATCCGCGCTCCGACGTCTATTCGCTGGGCGTCGTGCTCTATCAGATGCTGGCGGGCCGGCCCCCCTTCCACGGGCAGGTCTACTCGGCGTTGATGATCGAGATCGCAACGGCGGACCCGCCGCGGCTGCGCTCGTTCCGACCCGATCTGTCCTCGGAGCTGGAGGAGATCGTGCACCGGGCGATGGCGCGCGATCTCGATCGCCGCTACCCCGACGTCACGACCTTCGTCCACGCGCTCGAAAACCTGATCGGCCTCGACTCGGGACAGGTGGTGGGCCGCATGCAGGCGCTGCACAGCGAGCCGATCATGCTGCGCACGGACTCGGCGCCGATGCCGGTCCACTGCGTCACGCCGATCGGGACCGCGTCCGCGCTGGCCTCGGCGGTCCTGTCGAAGGAAGACACCAACACCCTCGAGCTGGCGCGCCAGCGCGGACGCCGGATCCGGCTCATCGCGATCTCCATCGGCGCGGCGGTTCTGATCGCGTTCGGGATCAAGGTGATCGTGACGTCGAGCGCGCACCGTTCGATGGAGGCGGTCGAGGAACAACGCCCGGTCGAGCTCCGCCATCAGCCGGCTGCGCCGGCGGTGAAGGCGCCGGCTGCTGCGGCCACGCCCGAGCCGGCACCGACCGCGGCGGTCACGGTTCCGGAAACGGCGGCCATTCGCGCGCGGCGATCTGCCGGCCGAGCCGGCCGGAACCACCTCGCGCACCAGCGCGGCCACATGAAGCTCTCGGTTTCGAAGATCGAGCGAACGTCGGAGCGACCCTCGGAGCGGTCGAACGACAGCGCGTCGGATCACGCGGCGAAAGCGTCCGAAAAGGCGGCGCCGACCGCCGCCGCCCCGGCACCGGAAACCGCGCGGCCAGGGACCACGACCCCGCCGCCGGCTCCGACCGCGCCGGCCGCGCCCGCGTCGCGCGCCGGCAAGATCTCGATCGATGACTTTTGACGACCAATAACGTAACGTACTTAGCCTTCATCGATGACTGAGAAGGCCTGGATCGGTCGGTTGGCGTTGAGCGTGACGGTGCTGATCGCTGCTGCGCACCCGGCACACGCCGACGCCGCTCCACGCTCCGGCGGCGCAGGATCCCGGCGAGACCAGCCAGTATCGCGCCATGCTCGAAGAGGCCGTGTCGGAGTACGACGCTCACCGCTATGAAGAGGCACGCGCGTTGTTCCGGCGCGCGCACGAAATCTCGCCCAACGCGCGCACGCTGCGCGGGATCGGCATGGCGTCGTTCGAGCTGCGCGAGTACATCGAAGCGCTGCGCTCGCTCGAGGGCTCGCTGGTCGACAAGCGGCGCGCGCTGACGCCCACCCAGCGCGCGCAGGTCGAAGCGCTGATCGAGCGGACGCGCGCGTTCGTCGGACGCTTCTTCCTCAAGCTCTCGCCCAAGGAGACCATCGTGCGCGTCGACGGCGCGCCCGGGATCGTCGAGAGTGACGGCAGCTTGCTCCTCAGCTTCGGGCGGCACACGCTGATCGCCGAGTCGCCGGGATCGACCTCCGAGACGCGTGAGATCAACGTGATCGGCGGCGAGCGGCAGGAGCTGGCGTTCCAGCTGCATCCCGAAGCAGCGCCCGTGGTCGCCCCCAAGGTGCCGGGAGGCGGAGCCGCGGGCGGCGGAGAGGCGGCGTCGTCCGGGGCCGGCTACTGGTTCGCGGGCGCCGGCGTGCTCGCGGCCGGCGCCGTCGGCGGCTTCCTCTGGTCGGCCCACGAAGGCAGTGAGCTCGGCAAGTGCGATCAGGCCATCGCGACGCCGCGCATGGGCTGCGACAACCGCGGAACGATCTCGACCAACAAGCGCGTGGCGCTGGGAGTGGCGGTTGGCTCCGGCGTCGCCGCGCTCGCGCTGGGAATCATCGGAACCGTCGTATGGTCGACCAATAGCAAGCCGGAGTCGGGGACGGCGCTCGCCTGTCTTCCGACGCCGGGGGCGGTGAACTGTGAGCTCGAGCTTCACTTCTAGTCGCGTCGCCGGCCGCGTCGTCGCCGGCCCCCTGCTGTGCATGACGGCGCTCGCCTTCTCCGGCGCCGCCTGCGTGAACGCGCACATCATCTCGCACCGGCACCGGTGGCACCAACGGCCAGG
Source organism: uncultured Pseudomonadota bacterium (assembly GCA_963711305.1). Lineage (GTDB taxonomy): Bacteria > Myxococcota_A > Polyangia > Fen-1088 > Fen-1088 > DASRQZ01. The sequence goes on along the minus strand of CAVQDT010000003.1, from coordinate 1,269,829 downwards.
GCGGCGCCGGTCTCACGCGGCACCGGCGGCTCCGACACGGGCGGCGCCGCCGGCGGCGACACCGGAGCGGGCGGTAGCGGCACCGGCGGAATGGCGACCGGCGGCACCGGCGCGGGTGGGATGGCGGCCGGCGGCAGCGGCATGGGCGGGAGCGCCGGTGCCGGGATGGGCGGCGCGATCGTCGACGCGGGAGCGGGCGGAATGATCGTCGACGCCGGTTACGACGGTCCGACGGGGATCACGCCGTTCGCAGCTGGTCAATTGATCATCACCGAGATCATGGCCGACACGAACGACGTGCAAGACGAGTCGGGCGAGTGGTTCGAGGTCTACAACCCGAGCACGACCGACACCTATGACTTGTTCGGTTGCATCGCCGCAGATACGAACAACACGGACACCATCGCGATCCACGTCATTGTCGCTCCGACCGCGTACGTCACGCTTGCGCGCTTCCGCGACCGCCGCCGGTGGGTTCCTCCCCACCTACGACTATCACACGACGATGTTGCCGGGCGGAGGGCTCGACGCGACCAAAGACGTGAAGTTCAGCAATTCGGGCGACAGCGTCCATCTGACCTGCGGCATCTATCAGATCGACTCGGTTGATTTTCGCACCTGGGTCAACGGCGGCGGAATGGTTCCCAACGGCAGATCCTACAGCTTGGATCCGAATCACTATTCATCGACCCAGAACGACGTCGAGGGAAACTGGTGCGTCGGGACGAACGTCTATCACTCGACCGACCGCGGGACTCCGGGGCAACCCAATCCATCCTGCGCCTGCATGGACGGCGCTGCGGATGGCGGCTGCGTGTTCTAGTCGCCGGCCCCTAGATCTCCGATCTGGACTGCGCTTGAGATTCACGCGCGGCAGAACGTAAGGCCTCTCACTCGCGGGCGCGATCGTGATACGGTGCTGCCTCCCGATGGCTTATTCGGTGGGACGGACCGAAAAGGAGCTTCGCATGCGCGCGCGTGTTCTAGGAACGTGGGCGATCTGTGTCCTGGCGGCTTACGGTTGCGGCGGCGGTGGAGGATCGAGCACGCCGCCACCCTCGCCCGACGCGCACGACGCTCCCCGCGGCGACGCCGCGATCGACCGTGGAACGGACCAGCGGCCGGACGCCGCGGGTGGCGACGCGAGCGCCGACCGCGGGACGCCGCGGACACCGGCGCATCGGACGCCGCTCGCGATGGCAACGCCGATGCGCGCGACGGCGCCGGCGTCGATGCCGGCGCTGATATGGCGGCGCCGACCTGCTCGGACGGAATCAAGAACAGCGACGAGACCGACATCGACTGCGGCGGCCACTGCGGCAAGTGCGGCACGGGCAGGCTCTGCGTCGTCGGCGCCGACTGCACGTTCGGCGTCTGCCGCACCAACCACCTCTGCGGCGAGTGCAACCTGTCTTCGGATTGTCCGGGCACCGAGACCGAGTGCGTGCACCGCTCGTGCACCGCGGGCGTGTGCGGGATGTCGCTCGCCGCCGACGGGCACGGTGCTGGCGCAGCAGACGGTGGGCGACTGCCAGAGCCGGCAGTGCGCCGTCGACGGGACGGTGAAGATGGTCGCCGACAACAGCGACATTCACGACGACCGGAACCCGTGCACCAACGACACGTGCGCCAGCGGCGTGCCGATGAACGCGATGCTGCCGATCAACAGCTCGTGCGGCGGGCAGAACCGCTGCAACGCCGCCGGCCAGTGTGTCGGCTGTCTGACCGGGACCGACTGCCCCGGTTCGGACACCGTCTGCCAGACGCGAACGTGCACGGCGGGGATCTGCGGCTTCAGCTTCAAGGCGTCGGGCTTCGGGCTGCCCGATCCGACCGCTCGGCGATTGCAAGGGCCAGCAGTGCGACGGCATGGGCAACATCGCGACCATCAACAACGACACCGACCTGCCGGTCGACGGCAACCCGTGCACGACCGACGAATGTGCGCGCGGGAACGCCCGCGCACCACCCGATCGCGTCGGGGACGACCTGCGGCACCGGCCTGGTCTGCGACGGCGCCAACTCACTGTGTCGCCTGCCTGACGGCGTCGACCTGCCCCGGTACCGACACCGAGTGCCACACGCGCACCTGCATCAACGGCGCGTGCGGCGTCAGCAACACCGCCGCGGGCACGATCACGGTGGCGCAGACGGTGCACGACTGCAAGCGCGTCGAGTGCAACGGCAACGGCGGCACCTTCACCGTCCCCGACGTCACCGATCTGCCGGTCGACGGCAACGCCTGCACCAACGACGTGTGCAACGGCGACACGCCCTCGAACCCGGCGGTCATGGCGGGCACCAACTGCGGCGGCACCTCGGTGTGCGACGGCGCCGGCGTGTGCGTCGGGTGCTTGACCGCCGCGACCTGCCCGGGCAGCGATACCGAGTGCCACACGCGCACCTGCAGCGCCGGCCATCAATGCGGGATCCTGAATGCGACGCTGGGCAAGCTGCTCGCGATTCAAATGGTCGGCGATTGCCACCGGAATCAGTGCGACGGCGCCGGCAACCCGCAGACCGTCATCGACAACACCGACGTGCACGTCGACGGCAACGTCTGCACGGACGACGTGTGCACGAACGGCACGCCGACGAACCCGTCGCTCGCGCAGGGGACCAGCTGCGGCACCGAGCCTCATGTGCAACGGAAACGGCCAGTGCGTCGGTTGCGTCACGGCCGCCGATTGCGGAGTCGACACGGCCTGCCTGAAGCACACCTGCACCGCGGCCGGCCAGTGCATGGTCAACCCGGTTCCGAACGGGACGGTGCTGACCGACCCGACGGCCGGTGACTGCAAGCGCTCCCAGTGCGACGGCACCGGCAACGTCGCCGTCGTCGTCGATGATACCGACGTGCCGATCGACGGCAATCAGTGCACGCAGGACGTGTGCACGAGCGGCACGCCGTCGAACCCGCCCGAGCCGGCCGATACCGCCTGCAACCAGAACAGCGGCTCGCGCTGCAACGGCATCGCCGGCGCCTCGGTCTGCGTGCAGTGCAACACTGCCAGCCAGTGCCCGGGCGGACCGGACACCGAATGCCACGCGCGCGCCTGCAGCGCCGCCGGGATGTGCAGCGTCGTCAACACCACGGCGGGGACGGTGGTATCGGGCCAACCGCTGGGCGACTGCCAGCGCAAGCAGTGTGACAACACGGGCAACATCGTCACCGTCGCCGACCCGACCGACGTCCAGGACGACGGCACGACCTGCACCGTCGACACCTGCAACGGCACCACGCCGACTCACACGCCGGTGACGCAGGGGACCCTCTGCGGCGACCACGGTGGCGTGGTGTGCAACGCGACCGGCGCTTGCGTCGGCTGCAACTTCGCCGGCGACTGCCCGGGCACCGACACCGAGTGCCACACGCGCATCTGCGCGCTCGGCATGTGCGCGTGTCTCGAATACCCCGGATGGCACCGTTGTCACGGACTCGCGTTCGGGCGATTGCCACAAGAACGTCTGCAGCGGCGGCAACATCGTTCCGGTCGTCGACCTGACCGATGTCTTCGTCGACGGCAAAGCAGTGCACGCAGGACCTGTGCTCCGGCGGGCGGCATGGCGTCCAATCCGGCGGTGACGCCGACCGGCACCACCTGCAACCAGAACGGCGGCTCGCTGTGCGACGCGACCGGCGCGTGCGTGCAGTGCTTGAGCGACGCCAACTGCGACAGCAGCCACGACACCGTCTGCAACAAGACCCATTGTGTCGCGGGCGCGTGCACCTTCGTGCCCGAGAACGCGAACACGGCGGTCGGCGACCCGACGCGCCGGCGATTGCCACAAGAACGTGTGCGACGGCGTGGGCGGCGGTGACCTCGGTCGCCGACGACACCGACGTTCCGGTCGACGGCCTCACCTGCACGCAAGACGTCTGCATGGGCGGCGTGGCCACCAACCCGCCGGTGACTCCCGGCACCGCGTGCAGCCAGAACGGCGGGACCCACTGCGACAGCAGCGGCGCCTGCGTGCCGTCGTTCATGGTCGCGCGCATCGGAGACGGCACCAGCACCCCGCTCACCAGCGCGGGGACGGCGATCGCCATCGAAGAGCGGGCCGCCAGTGACGGCACGCTGGTGCGGACCATCAACGTTCCGAGCACCGGGCCGTCGCCAGCGCCGCTGACGATCTCCGGCACCGCCGACTCCGAGGGTGCGCTCGCGCTGTCGGGCGACAAGCACTCGGTCGCGATCGCGGGCTACGCGGCGGCGGCGGGCACACGCCGGGGTCGCCGGGTCGGTGTCGGGAGGCGACGCAGGTGCAGCGACGCCGATCCAGCGTGGGGCAGCGCTGATCTTCGCCAACGGCACCGTCGACACGAGCACGACGTTCGGCATGACCACGTTCAGCGGCAACAACGTGCGCGGCGCGGTCAGCAACGACGGGACCCAGATCTGGTCGACGGGCAACTGGCTGCGGGACGCGATGCGCGGCGTGTTCATCTCGACGGTCGGCACCGCGGCGTCGACGCTGATCGAATCGGCGACGAACTCCGGCCGTGCCTGCGAGATCTTCACACCATCGTCGCCCGCAACTTCAGCTCTACTGCGACGCCGCCAGACGGAACGCAGGGGATCTTCGCAGTGGGCGACTGGCCTGCCGACCGGCGCCGCGACGGCGATGCCGCTGCCGGGCACGACCGCCGACGGCGCTGCGAGCTACTACGCGTTCGTGATGCTCGATCTCGTCGGCAACGACGGCGTGATCGACACGATGTACGTCGCCGACGATCGGGCGGTCGCGCTCGGTGGTATCCAGAAGTGGACGTTGTCGGCGGGCACCTGGAGCCGGATCTGGGACACCAACACCGTCGCCGGTACGGTCGGCGTGCGCGGGCTGACCGGCTACGCGGTCGGCAGCAGCGCGGTGTTGCTGGCGACGACCGCGTCGGCGAACCCCGCGCCCAACGCGATCATCCGCCTGGTCGACAGCGGCACGACGCCGACGGGGGCGAGCATCACGACGCTGGTGCCGGCGGTGACGGGGCAGGTGACGGTGTTCAGAGGGATCGCGCTCGCGCCGCAGTAGCACCTGAGCGGACGCCGCGTCTCGCAAGGCTTGCCCTCTCCCTAACCCTCCCCCTGCAGACAGGGGGAGGGGACCGGACGCGAAGTCGCGATCCGCGATCCGAGCCGAGCACGAGCACGGCACGAGCACGAGCACGCTCCCGACGCGCACGAGCACGGACACGCGTCAGTTCGCCGGCGCGATATCCCCGTACAAGATCCCCCGCCCGTTCGTGCCCACGTACACTCTCCCGTAAACCCGCGGGTCGCCGGCGATCTGACCCGCGGTCGGCCACAGGTGCTGGGGATCGTCGATGCGCGTCCAGGTCGCCGCCGCGTCGTCGGAGCGGTAGATGCCGACCGCGCCGCCGACGGTGCCGAGCAGGTAGAGCGCCGGATAGGTCTGGCCGGCCGGCGCCTTGCCGTAGCCGAGCGCGAGCGCCGTGGTCGCCGTCGGCACCGCCGTGAAGCTCGCGCCCGAGTCGGTCGAGTGCCGCAGGCCGGTCGAGGTCACGATCCAGATGTCGCCCTCGATGCCGGGGATCGCGCGCTGCCGGGTGTTCACGCCGCGCGGCAGGCCGGTGGCGGCGGTCGCCGCGAAGGTGGCGCCGCCGTCGGTGCTGACGTAGAAGCGCGGCGCGGTCGCCTGGGTGTCGTAGACGTAGAACTTGTTCGGGTTCACGCGATCGGAGAAGACCGGGCGCAACGCGCCGATGCCGGTGCTCGCGGTCCAGGTCGCGCCGTGGTCGCGCGATACGTACAGCCCGCTCGCCGCCCCGGTCACGCGCGGCGGCCCAGACCAGCGTCGCGCCGTCGGCGGAGACCGCGATGTTGCTGACCACGCTGCCCGCGATCGGCGACGTCGCGAACTGCGTCCAGGTGGTGCCGCCGTCGGTCGACAGCGCGCCGACCGTCGTCGACGTCGTCACGTTGTTGACCGTGGTGCTGGTGCGCCCGACACGCGCGACGATGTTGGGCGCCAGCTCGGCGAAGTCGATGCTGTCGGTGCTGGTCAGCACCGGGTTGCTGAACATGCCGCCCGCGGGCGTGGCGTCGACGTCGTCGTGACGGAAGCCGCCGATGTCGCCGACGCCGCTCCACAGCGACGGGCCCGACGGCGGGCTCGACGAGATCCAGCACCGCGGTCTCCTCGATGCCGACCGACCGGAAGTCCCAGTGCATCGGCATGTTGGCGTCGACCGCGCTCATGTCGTCGGAGCCCCAGATCCCCTGTCCGGTCACGTAGAGGATGCGCGACGGGTTGAAGGGATCGATCTCCACGTCGGCCATCCAGCCGGTGTAGTTCGGCTTGGCCGGGCGTGGAAGGTGACCCAGGGAATGGTCTGGACGTCGTGCGCCGCCTGCGACACGTTCAGCGGCGTCCAGGTCGCGCCGGCGTCGGTGCTGCGGAAGATCTCGTCGCCGATGCTCCAGCGATCGAGCGTGCTGACCACCAGCGTGTCGGGGCTGGTGCCGTCGATGCTGACGCCGGCGTAGCCGAACGTTGTCGAGCCCGCGGGCACGCTGGGCGTGATGTCGGTCCAGGTGCCGCTCGCGATGTCCAGCCGCTGGACCGCGCCGGTGATCACGTTGTTGGGACCGTCGCCGTTGTTGCCGGTGCCGCCGCCGTAGGTGACGTAGAGCTTGCCGGTCGGGCTGACCGCGGCGTGGCTGGGCAGCATGGTCGTCGGCTGTCCGGCGAGCGCGGTCCAGGTCGTGCCGCCGTCGCTCGACCGATAGATCGACGTGCCGGTCGCGCCGAGCCCGACGTAGACCGTGGTCTGCCCGCCGGCGCCGCACGACAGCGGGTCGAGCACCACGAACGCGATGCCGACAGTGTTCGGCGTCGTCGCCGCGCCCGGGAACGACGTCAGGTGCGTCCAGGTCGCGGCCGAGTCGGTGCTCTTCCAGAGCCCCATGGTGCGCGAGCCGAAGTACAGCGTGCTGCCGTGGTTGGGGTCGACCATCAGGCGCTCGCCGACGGAGCGTCCGTCGGCGTTGCCGCCCATCGGCAGCGTCATCGTCGTCGCGGTGAAGGTCCGCCCCTGGTCGTTCGAGCGCAGGATCGCGGTGTTGTTCGACGTGAGGTAGGTCCCGGCCGCGACGTAGACCTTGTTCGCGTCCGTCGGATCGACGGCGATGCTCTCGACGCCGCCCCAGTTCGAGTTGGCGCGCGTGACCCAGTCGAGCAACGGCACCCAGCGCTTGGCGACCGGGTTCCAGCGGTAGGCGCCGCCGATGTCGGTGCGCGCGTAGACCACGTCTTTTTGCGCCGGGCTGAAGACGATGCCGCTGACGAAACCGCCCGCGGTGATGTTGACGTTCTTCCAGAGGTAAGGTCCGGTCGCGGCCGGCGGCGTCGCCGTGTCGGCGGGCGCCTGCGTCGGGTTGCCGGGCGGCGTGCAGGTGCCGGTCACCATCGTCGCGTCGGCACCGGCGTCGGGCATGCCGACGACGTTGCCGCCGGTGCCACCGCCGGACGAGCCGCCGGCGCCCGTACGGCTTGACCGACGAGCTGCCGCCGCACCCGAAGCTGCACACGGAGGCGATGCTCAGAGCCGTGAACAGCGGAACGAGCGCGGTGGCGCGCTGCGCGAAGTTAAGCACTCGACGTACCTCCATAAGGAAAGAGCTCGAACATACTACGTGGGTCGTACGAGAGCAGTGACTTCTCGTCGGAAAAACGGGCCACCGGCCGTTCGATTTCAGCGCGCGTCCGGCTGGAATTCGATGACCGCCAGCACTTCGATGTGCGGCGTGTGGGGCAGCATGTCGAACGGCGCCAGCGACCGCGTCCGGAAGCCGTGCGCCGCCAGCCAGCCGAGGTCGCGCGCCAGCGTCGCCGGATCGCAGCTGAGATAGAGGATCGTGCGCGGCGCGAGCCGCACGACCTCGGCGAGCACCGCGGGCGCGCAGCCCTTGCGCGGCGGGTTGAGCACGACCACGTCGGCGCGCAGGCCGGCCTGCGCGAGCTCGCCGAGGCGCGGCGCGACGTCGCCGGAGACGAAGCGCGCGTGGGTCGACGCCGTTCAACGCCGCCGACGCGGTGGCGTCGTCGACGGCGGCGCTGTTTTCCTCGATGCCGATGACCGCGAACGCGCGCGGCGCCAGCGTGAGCGCGATGCCGCCCACGCCGGCGTAGGCATCGACGACGGTCTCGCTGCCGGTCAGACGCGCGGCGCCGGCGATCGCGCGATAGGCGAGCGCGGCGACGTCGCGGTTCGCCTGCAGGAACGCGCGCGGCGACAGGCGCAGGCGCACGCCGTCGATCTCGTCTTCCAGCGTGGGCGCGCCCGACAACAGCAGATCTTCGGCGCCGTAGATCGCGTTGCCGCGCGACGGGTTGACGTTCTGGATCACGCCGACGACCTCGGGACGCGCGGCGCGCAGCGCGGCGGCGACTGCCGGGCCCTCGGCCCAGGCGCGTCGCGCGGTCACCAGCGCGACCAGCACCTCGCCGCGGTGGTTCACGCGCAGCACCACGTGGCGCAGATCGCCGGTCAGCGTGCGCTCGTCGTACGGGACCACGCCGGCTGCGCGCGAGCACGTCGCGCACGTCACGCCGCGACGTCGTCGAGCGGCGGCTCGGCGATCCGGCAGCCGCCGACGAGATCGACCATCGCGTGCGAGCGTGGCGCGTACGCGCCCAGCAGAAGCGCGCCGTCGCGCCGCGCGCGCACGCCAGCTTGGATCGGTTGCGGTAGCCGAGCGGGCGCGGCGCGGCGACGCAGGCGGCGACCGGCACGTCGCGCAGCGCCGGCTCGGCGGCGGCGATCGCGCGCACGCGTGTCGGTCTTCCAGCGCAGCTGCTCCTCGTAGGCCAGGTGCTCGAGCACGCACCCGCCGCACGGGCCGAAGGCGCGGCAGGCCGGCGGGCGGCGGTGCGGCGACGGCGCGACGAGCTCGCGCAGCGAGGCCCACGCCTCGGGCCGATGAGGCGATCGGTGATCGATCGCGGCGACGACGGTCTCGCCGGGCAGCGCGCCCGCGACGTGCACGCGCACCGCGACGTCGCCTTCGCCGTCGCGGATCTCGCCGGTCGCGGCGCCCTCCTCGTCGAGGTCGTCGCAGGTGACGGTCACCGTCGCGCCGGGCGCCGGCCCCGTGGTGGACGGCGCTCGGCTCAGGTGGCCCCCAGCGCCGCCGCCATCTTCGGCAGCGAGACGTCGTAGCGGTAGTTGATCGAGCGGTGCCCGTCGTCGAACTCCTGGTGCTCGAACGGCACGCGCAGCGCGGTCAGGCGGCTCGCCAGCACGCGCGCGCCCAGGTCCAGGCTCCACTCGTCGCGCGTGCCGGCGTCGATGAACGAGCAGCTTCAGCGCCCGCAGCGCGCTCGCGTGCGCGGCGACCATCTCGACCGGATCCCAGGCCTTCCAGCGCCGCCAGACCTCCCAGTCGAGCTCGCCGGTCTCGAGATCGAACGGCAGCGCGATGCCCAGCGGTCGCGACGGGTCCGGTGAGTAGCAGGCGCCGAGCGCGAGCATCATCATGGTCGTGATGTCGTCGGAGCGCTTGGCCTCGGTCGACGCGAAGTAGCGCACGAAACCCTCGACGCCGCGGTGCCGGCGCAGCGTGCGCACGGCCTTGGGGATGTCGGGGATCACCGACAGCTCGAAGTAGGCGTCGCCCGAGTGGCAGGCGACCGCCGAGAAGATCGCTTCGTGGCGCATCGCCAGCACCAGCGCGCCGAAGCCGCCCGACGACTTGCCGCCGATGCCGCGCCCCGCGCGCGTCGCGTGCGTGCGGAAGCGCGCGTCGATCGCCGGGATCACCTCGCTCACGATGTGCGTCTCGTAGGCGCCCGACGACGGCGAATCCAGGTACTGCCCGCCGCCGAGCGCGTGAACCCGTCGGGCGCGACGACGATGACCTCGCCCATCGCGCGCTCCGCGACCAGGCGATCGAGCCGCTCGCCCAGGCCCGGCTGCCAGGGGCTGCCCTGGAACATCATCTCGCCGGTGCCGGTGTAGCCGGCGAGCCAGTAGATCACGGGATAGCGCCGCTGCGGCGACGACTGGTACGACGGCGGCAGCCAGACGGCCACGCGGCGGGCCGCCGGATCGCCGAGCGGGTTCGCGCGCAAGCACCTCGCTCTCGATCGTCTCGATCCTCAGCGTGCCGGGCATGTGGCGATTTTATGCTCTCGCGCGGGGTGTGTCATAGTTGGCCGCCTCCATGCTGACAACCCGTAGCCCGTTCCGCCCTGGCCGCGGCTGGCTGTTCGCGCTTCCCGTCGTGCTGGCGCTGGCCGGCTCGCCCGCCGTCGCCGCCGCCGCGAATACCGAAGGCCGCCGCCAAGTTCGTGGTGCCCAAAGTCGAGGTCGTCTCGTGGCAGCTGCCCAACGGCCTCAAGGTGCTGTTCCTGCCGAACCACAAGGCGCCGATCGCGACGGTCCAGGTCTTCTATCACGTGGGGTCCAAGGACGAGCACGTCGGCATCCGCGGCGTCGCCCACATGTTCGAGCACATGATGTTCAAGGGCACCGAGCACGTGCCGCCCGAGGAGCACGCGCGCCTGCTCAAGGAGGTCGGCGGCCAGGTCAACGCCTTCACCACCGAGGACCTGACCGCGTATCACGACACCGTGCCGCCGTCGTACGTCGGGTTCGCGATGCAGCTCGAGGCCGAGCGCATGCGCTCGCTCAAGCTCTTTCCGGCGATCATCGACTCCGAGCGCAAGGTCGTCGAGGAAGAGAAGCGCCTGCGCATCGACAACAACCCCATCGGCAAGGCCATCGAGCGCTTCCGCGCGCTGGCGTTCACCAAGCACCCGTACAACTGGACGGCGATCGGGACCATCGAGGACCTCGACAAGGTGACGCCCGAGGATTGCCAGAAGTTCTACGACACCTACTACCAGCCCAACAACGCGACGCTGATCGTGGTCGGCGACGTGGAGGAGGCCGAGGTGCGCAGCCTGGCCGACAAGTACTTCGGCCCGATCCCGCGCGGCGCGGAGCCGCCGCGCAACTACGTCGAGGAGCCGCCGCAGACGGCGACGCGCTCCGAGAACATGGCGATCGAGGTGCAGGTGCCGGTGGTCGTCGGCGGCTACCACATCCCGCGCGCCGCCGATCCCGACACCGCGCCGCTCGAGGTGCTGGCGGCGATCCTGTCGGGGGGCGAGTCGTCGCGCATGCACCAGCGGCTGGTGCGCAAGGACCACCTGGCGATCGCGGCCGGCGGCGTCACCGAGAGCATGGAGTATCCCGGGCCTCTTCATCGTGTTCGCGGCGCACCTGCCCGGCCGCGACCAGACCAAGGTGAAGGAGGCGCTGCTCGACGAGATCCGGCGCGTGCGCACCGAGCCGGTGACCGCGCACGAGCTCGAGCAGGCCAAGAACCAGCTCGCGGCCGGCTACATCTTCGGCCTGCAGACCGTCGACGGCATCGCCCAGCAGCTGGGGCAGTACCAGTACGTGTACGGCGACTGGCGCGAGTTCATCAAGGGCGCGAGCCGCTACCTGGGCGTCGACGCCGCCGACGTCAAGCGCGTGGCCGCCAAGTACCTGGTCGACACCAACCTCACGCTGGTGACGTTGCAGCCGGCCGGTGCCGGCCCGCGCCCGGAGCGCGCTCCGGCGAAAGGAGGCGCGCAGTGAAGCGTGCCGGCTGGCTCCGCGCTGGCGCTGGCGCTGGCGCTCGCCGCCTGCGCGAGCGCGCCGCCGGCCGGCAACAAGCCGGCGGGCAACGCCGTCGTCGATCGACGTGCAGTACGAGCCGACCGAGAAGGCGCCGGCGCCGGGCGCGTCGGCCGCCGCGCCGGCAGCGCCGGGCGCGGCCGCGCCGATGCCCGACTTCTGGAAGAACCGCACCGACCTCATCAAGGCGCCGCCGCCGCCGACGCCGGCCGAGCTGAGCCTGCCCAAGGTCGATCGCTGGCAGCTCAAGAACGGGCTCGAGGTGCTGGTCATCGCGCGCCACGATCTGCCGGTCGTCAGCTTCAGCATCGCGGTCAAGGCCGGCGGCTACGACGAGGAAAAGGGCAAGACGCTGGGCGTGGCCGACTTCACCGCCAGCATGCTGCGCAAGGGGACCAAGACGCGCAGCGCCGATCAGATCTCGGGCGCGATCGACTTCGTGGGCGGCTCGCTCGACACGCAGGCGAGCTCGGAGAGCTCGCTGGCCGCCTGCTCGGCGCTGTCGAAGGACGCGCGCCTGTGCACCGATCTGCTGTCGGACATCCTGCTGCGCCCGACGTTCCCCGAGGCAGAGATGCGCGAGGTGCGCGACCAGATGCTGGCCGCGCTCGCCGGGCGCTACGACAACCCGCACGAGCTGGCGAGCGAGCACTTCGACAACCTGCTCTTCGGCGAGAAGAACCCCGACGGCTGGGTGCTCATGCCCGAGGACGTGCAGAAGATCAGCCGCGCCGATCTGCAGACCTTCTGGAAGACCTACTACCGGCCCAACAACGCGATCCTCGCGGTCGCGGGCGACGTCGACCCGGCCAAGCTGCGCGGCGAGCTGGAGAAGGCGTTCGGCGGCTGGGAAAAGGCCGACGTGCCCGTGCGCGCCGAGCCCAAGGTGCCGGCGCTCAACGCGACGCGCATCCTGCTGGTCGATCGCCCCGACCTGACCCAGGCGACGCTGATGTTCGGCCACCCCGGCATCAAGCACGTCGACCCCGACTGGTACGCGGTCACGCTGATGAACTACGTGCTCGGCGGCTCCGACTTCTCGTCGCGCCTGATGACCGAGGTGCGCTCCAAGCGCGGCCTGACCTACGGCATCGGCTCGTCGTTCGGCGCGTCGCTGTACCAGGGCGCGTTCCGCGTCGTCGGCCTCGACCAAGAACGCCAGCGTGTGGGAGGCGCTGGTGGCGTCGGTCGCCGAGCTCCGGCGCATGAAGGCGGAGGGGCCGTCCGGGGAGGAGATCGCCAAGGCCAAGGGCTACTACGCCGGCAGCTATCCGTTCAAGCTGCAGGGCGCGGGCGAGATCGCCGGCAGCATCGTCGCCGCCGAGCTGCACGGCCTGGACGTCTCATACGTGAAGGATTTCCCGCTGCGCATCGGCGCGGTCAGCACCGCGATGGCCAAGGCGGCGGCGGGGAAGTGGCTGCAGCCCGACGCGCTGTGGGTCGTGATCGTCGGCCGCGCCGCCGACATCGAGCCGCAGATCGCGAAGAGCGGCCTGCCTTACGAGCGCATCGACTTCAAGGAGCCGATCAGCTACGGCGCGCGTAATCGGTTGCGGCGCCAGCAGGAGCGGCGAGGCTCACCCGGTTTTGCCGGCGCCCAAGTGATCGCCGGCGCGGGCAGGCCGCGCAGCGCGAACGCGCGCGCGGCGAACGCGAGCGCGTAGCCCGAGATCACGTCGGCGATGAAGTGCTGCTTGGTGGTCAGCGTCGACAGCGCGAGGATCGTCGCCATGACGATCGTGAACGCGCCCAGGCGCGGGCGTTCGCGATAGAGGAGAACGCCAGCATCGACGTCTGCGCGACGTGCAGCGACGGGAAGACGTTGCCGGGCGGGTCGATCCGCTGCACCAGCGCCATGAACGCCGTCGAGACGTCGGGGTAGGGCGGGTGCAGCACCGGGCGCGGATACTCGGCGCCGATGGTCAGGTGGCAGATCGCGCCGACGAACATCACCAGCGCCACGGACTTGAGCGCGCGGTTGAAGAGCGCGCGCGAGCGAAAGCCGGCGATGCAGATGATGAAGACCGCCGCGTAGAACGGCAGGTAGCACCACGACGTCCAGGTCCAGAACGGGATCGCGTCGTCGAGGCGCGTGCGCAGCAGCTCGGTCGAGCGGTGCAGGTGCAGGTGGCCGATGCCGAAGTAGAACAGCGACTGAACCGCGCCCGCCGTCAGGCCCAGCGTCCACTTGTAGCGGCTGCTGGCGATCCGATCGCTGCTCACGATTGAGCTGGAATCATAACCTGCCGACCGCGAACTTGAGGTAGTCGCCCTCGGGAAAAAACGGCGCGACCGGATGGTCGGCGGCGGCGCCGTGCATCTCGTCGAGCTCGAAGCGACGGCCGGCGTCGGCGGCGCCGTCGACGATGGTTCGCTCGAACGCCTCGGCGCCGACGTGGCTCGAGCACGAGGCGGCGCAGAGGATGCCGCCCGGCGCGGTCACCGCGGCGCACAGCCGGTGCAGGCGGCGGTAGGCGCGCAGCGCGGCCGGCAGCGCCTTGCGGCTGGGCGCGAAGCTCGGCGGGTCGGAGATCACCAGATCGTACGAAATCCGGTCGCCGATTGCGCGCTCGAGGAACGCGAACGCGTCGGCGGCGTGCAGCTCGGCGGCGCTCGAGCGGCAGGTCGTTGCGCTCGAAGTTGCGGCGCGCCGACTGGATCGCCTCGCGCGCGACGTCCACGGTCGTGGTGTGCGCCGCGCCGCCCGCCGCGGCGTAGATCGAGAAGCCGCCGGTGTAGCCGAACAGGTTGAGCACGCGGCGCCCGCGCGCCAGCGTCCCGCACCAGCGCCCGGTTGTCGCGCTGGTCGAGGAAGAGCCCGCCCTTCTGCCCGTGCGCGAGATCGACGCCGAAGCGCAGCCCGTTCTCGCGCACCTCGATCTCGCCGTCGGGCAGCGCGCCGGCGAGCGCGTGCGCCACCTCGCCGTCGCCCCGCTTGGCGCGCTCGATCACCGACGTCACCGCGATGCCGCGCGCCCGGGCCGCTGCGCCGAGCCGCGCCGGCAGATCTGCGCGCTCGAGGTAGAACGCGCGCGCGCCGCCGCCGTCGAAGCGGATCGAGATCGCGTCGCGGTAGAGATCGACGTGGATCGCCCGGCAGGCGGTCGGCCTCGCCGTGGATCAGCCGGAACGCGTCGGTCTGCCCCCGGTCGATGAACGCCAGCCGGCGGTCGAGCGCCGCGGCGACGCGCGCCTCGACCACCTGCGCGCTGCCGTCGAGCCCGCCCGCCGCCTCGTGGCGTCCTCCAGCCGTCTCGAGCACGCGCACCGCGATGGGCGAGCGCGCGTCCCAGAACCCGCGCGCCAGCGGCTGGCCGTCGGGCGCGGTCACCGTGACCAGCGCGCCGTCGGCCAGCGCGGGCGGCGTGCGGAGCGCGTCGCGAAAGATCCACGGATGGCCGCGCCGGATCGAGCGCGCCAGGTTCTTGCCAGCGCGACCCGGGCTGGCGCGCCGCTCATCGCGTGGCGGAGGGGGCGGGAACCCGTTGTGGGTTCCCATCTAGAGGCTCGGCTTCGGTGGTCGATCCGAGATCGGCACGTTGCTGACGACCGCGGGCCGTTCCAGCGTCGACACCGCCTTGGCGCAGGCGAGCACGCGCACGCCGGCGGGGAACGCGATCTCGATCTTGCCGGGCCCGGGCGTTCCGGTGACCACGCCGGTGCCGAACGCCGGGTGGGTGAGGCGCTCGCCGGCGCTGAAGCCCTCCTTGGCGGTGTACGGGCGCGGCGGCTTCGACGGATCGAACGGCGGGATCACCGGCTGCGGCGCCTCGGCCTCGCGCCGCGCGTAGCGCCGCGGCGACGACGAGCGCTTCCCGTCCCGGCTGGCCGCCGGCGCCGCCGCGTCCGCGCCGTCGGGCTTCTCGGTGCGGTACCGGTGGTGCCCGCCGCAGCGCTTGCACACGACCTTGGCGATGCGATCGCCCATCTTGGCCATCACCACGTGCCAGACCTGGCCGCAACGCCCACAGAGTGCCTCGATGTCCTCGCCCACTGCCGGAGTCGCCATCAATTTCGCCTTTCGATAACTTGGGAACGACGGGCTCCGGCGGGGGACCCGCCTACGCCCAACGCGTCTTCGTGCATGTCAGACATAGCCGGGTCTCGATACTCGCCGAAGCGCTCGCGGAAGACCTGGCAAATCTCGCCGAGAGTTGCCTCTTTCTTGACCGCTTCGAGCACGGCGTCCATCACGTTGTCGTTGCCGTCGCAGGCGCGGCGCACGCCGTCCAGCCCGGCGCGCGCCGCCAGCTCGCTCGCGGCGCGCGCGCAGCGCGCGGATGCGCCGCACCTGCTCGCGCTCGGGCTCGAGATCGATCTTCAGCGTCGGGCGGGCTCTCTTGCTTGTCGGTCACGTGCCGGTTGACGCCGACGACCACGCGCTCGCCGCTGTCGACCTGACGCTGGAACGCGTACGCCGACGCCGCGATCTCGCGCTGCGGCCAGCCCTCCTCGACGGCGCGCACGATGCCGCCCATGCCGTCGATCTTCTCGATGATCGCCAGCGCCTCGGCCTCCATGCGATCGGTGAGCGACTCGACGAAGTAGCTGCCGCCCAGCGGATCGGCGACCGCGGGGATGCCCGACTCCTCGGCGATGATCTGCTGCGTGCGCAGCGCCAGCGTCGCCGCGTCCTCGGTCGGCAGCGCGTAGGTCTCGTCGAAGCTGTTGGTGTGCAGCGACTGCGTGCCGCCCAGCACCGCCGCCAGCGCCTGGATCGTCGTGCGCACGACGTTGTTCAGCGGCTGCTGCGCCATCAGCGACACGCCCGCGGTCTGCGCGTGCGCGCGCAGCAGCCACGAGCGCGGGTTCTTGCGCCGAAGCGGTCGCGCATGATCCGCGCCCACATGCGGCGCGCGGCGCGCAACTTCGCGACCTCCTCGAAGAAGTCGTTGTGCACGTCCCAGAAGAACGACAGCCGCGGCGCGAACGCGTCGACCGACAGGCCGGCCTCGAGCCCCAGCTCGACGTAGCCGATGCCGTCGGCCAGCGTGAACGCCAGCTCCTGCACCGCGGTCGCGCCCGCCTCGCGGATGTGGTAGCCGCTGATGCTGATGGTGTTCCACAGCGGCATGCGCGCCGTGCAGTGGACCAGCATGTCGCGGATGATGCGCATGTGCGGCCGGATGCCGCAGATCCATTCCTTCTGCGCGATGAACTCCTTGAGCATGTCGTTCTGGATCGTGCCAGCCAGCCGCTCGGCGGCGATGCCGCGGCTCTCGGCGACCGCGACGTAGAACGACAGCAGCACGACCGCGGGCGCGTTGATCGTCATCGACGTCGTCACCTGGTCGAGCGGGATGCCGTCGAAGAGGTCGCGCCATGTCGGTCGACCGACGCCACCGCGACGCCCTCGCGCCCGACCTCGCCCAGCGAGCGCGGGTCGTCGGGGTCGAAGCCCATCAGCGTCGGCATGTCGAACGCCGTCGACAGGCCGGTCTGGCCGTGCGCGAGCAGGAACTTGAAGCGGCGGTTGGTGTCGTCCGGCGTGCCGAACCCCGAGAACATCCGCATCGTCCACAGCTTGCCGCGGTACATCGTCTCGTGCGGACCGCGCGTGAACGGGAACTGCCCCGGGTCGCCGAGCTTGTCGTCGTAGGTCCAGCCGGCGCCGAGATCCGACGGGCCGTAGACCCCGGCCAGCGGCAACCCCGACATGGTCTCGCGCGAGCGCTCGCCCGCGACGTGGCGGCGGTGCGTCCCGGCGTCAGTCGCGGCGGGCGGCCGGCGATCGGTCTTTTTAGCCGCGGATGACATGGGCGTTCGAACCCGAAAGTTTACTCCGAATGGCGGGCCGGTCGGCTCGAATCTTCGCCCGTTGTCGAGTAGCGTTGCCGCCGGATGGCGACGTTCGATCTGGTGATCTTCGATCTCGATGGCACAGTGGTCGATTCGCTGCCTGACATCGCCGCGGCGCTCAACCGGACGCTGCGTGGCGCGGGGCGCGAGCCCTTGCCGCTCGGCCGAGGTCGGGTCTTACGTGGGCGATGGCGCGGCCAAGTTGGTGCAGCGCGCGCTGCCGGACGGGTTTCCCGCGGATGCGCTCGAGCAGCTCGTCGCGGAATTTCGGATTCAGTACGCCGCGGGCCTGTGCGTCGAGACGCGTCCGTATCCGGGGATCGAAGCGATGCTGCAGCGGTTCGCGGCCGCGGTGCCGCTGGCGATCTTCACCAACAAGCCGAGCGATCTGGCGCGGCCGTTGCTGCAGCAGCTGCAGCTCGACCGCTACTTCGCCGCACGTCATCGGCGACGGCGACGGCTACGCGCGCAAGCCGGCGCCCGACGCCGGGCGCTGGCTGCTCGAGCGTCACGGCGGTGATGCGCGTCGCGCTCTGGTCGTCGGCGACGGCGTGCCCGACATGCGCTTCGCGCGCGCGCTGGGCGCTCGCGCGGCCGCGGTCACCTGGGGCTACGGCGCGCGCGATCGGCTGGCGGCCGAGAATCCGACGTGGACCGTCGATCGGCCGGCCGAGCTGGTCGACATCGTGCTGCGTGCCGGCGAGAGCATCGTGGCCGGCGCTGGCGGCGCGCTGGCGGCTGACGACGGATCGCGCGGTCGCGCGGTCTGCGGCTGCGTCCGACCTGGGACGCCGATGCGCGATAGCGCGATCCGGCCTGTGGCGAGCGACCGGCGCCCGATCTGGCAACCGTCGCCGGCCACGATCTGCGACATCGCGGCACTTCGTGGGCGAGCGACAATGCCGGCTCGCGTCCTAGCCCTCGCTTCCCCCGGGGACGGGGGTATGGGGAGACCGCGAAAGAGCCCTCGTGACTTCCGTGTTCTCTCCACGCGCGCGCGGTGACTTCCGCGCGCCGCCGGCTCGCCGGGGCCCGGGCACGACCACCGGCGCGTCCTCGAGCGCCAGCTCCAGCACCTCGTCGATCTTCTTCACGAACGAGAGCTCGAGATCCTGGCGGACGGTCTCCGGGATGTCGACGATGTCCTTGCGGTTCCGCTCGGGCAGCAGCACGCGCTTGACGCCGGCGCGGTGAGCGGCCAGCACCTTCTCCTTGATGCCGCCGACCGGCAGCACCGTCCCGCGCAGCGTGATCTCGCCGGTCATCGCGACGTCGCCGCGCACGCGCCGCCCGGTGAGCAGCGACACCAGCGCCAGCGTGATCGCGACGCCCGCCGACGGGCCGTCCTTGGAGACGCCGCCCGCCGGCACGTGCAGGTGGATGTCCGTCTTCTCGAAGTCGGTCGTGATGCCGAGCTCCTCGACGTGGGTGCGCACCCAGCTCAGACCCGCGCGCGCCGACTCCTTCATCACGTCGCCGAGCTGTCCGGTGAGGATCAGGCTGCCCCTTGCCGGTCATGCCCGACGCCTCGATGAAGAGGATGTCGCCGCCCGCCGCGGTCCAGGCCAGGCCGGTCGCCACGCCCGGGATCTCCGTGCGCTCCGCCGCCTCCGAGTAGTACTTCTGCGGGCCGAGCAGGTCGGCGACGCTCTCCGCGGTGACGTTGATGTCGTAGGGCGTCGCCCTCGGCGATCTTCACCGCGACGCCGCGGATCACGTTCGCGATCTCGCGCTCGAGGTTGCGGACGCCGGCCTCGCGCGTGTACTGCTCGATGATCGTCGTCAGCGCCTCGTTGGTCAGCACGATCTGCTGGTCGGTCAGGCCGTGCTCGGCGATCTGCTTCGGCACCAGGTGGCGCCGCGCGATCTCCAGCTTCTCCTCGCGGGTGTAGCCGGGGATCTCCAGCACCTCCATGCGGTCGAGCAGCGCCGGCGGGATCGGGTCGAGCATGTTCGCCGTCGCGATGAAGATGACGTTCGAGAGATCGAACGTGACCTCGAGGTAGTGGTCGGAGAACGTCGAGTTCTGCTCGGGGTCGAGCACCTCGAGCAACGCCGCCGACGGGTCGCCGCGGAAATCGGCGCCCAGCTTGTCGATCTCGTCGAGCATGAAGACCGGGTTCTTGGTGCCGACCCGGCGCATGCCCTGGATGATTCGCCCGGGCAGCGCGCCGATGTACGTGCGCCGGTGGCCGCGGATCTCGGCCTCGTCGCGCACGCCGCCCAGCGAGATGCGGATGAACTCGCGCCCGAGCGAGCGCGCGATCGACTTGCCGAGCGACGTCTTGCCGACGCCGGGCGGGCCGGCGAGACAGAGGATCGGCCCCTTCTTCCCCGGCGCGAGCTTGCGCACGGCCAGGTACTCGAGGATGCGCTTCTTCACCTGCTTCAGATCGTAGTGGTCCGAATCGAGGATCGTGCGCGCCTGCTCGAGCTCGAGGCGGTCCTCGGTCTGCTTGTTCCAGGGCAGCTCGACGAGCCACTCGAGGTACGTGCGCTGCACGGTGTACTCGGCCGACGACTGCGCCATCTGCTTCAGGCGCTCGAGCTGCTTGCGAGCGGTCTTCGCGACCTCCTCGGGCATCTGCGCGGCCTTGATCTTCTCCTCGAACGCGTCGAGGTCGCTCGCGTCCTCGCCCTCGCCGAGCTCGTCCTGGATCGCCTTCAGCTTCTGGCGCAGCACCGCCTCGCGCTGGTGCTTGGAGAACTCCTCGCGCACCTGCGAGTCGATCTTCTGCTTCACCTTGATGAGCTCGACTTTGCGCTGCAGCAGCACCAGCAGGCGGCGCAGCCGCTCGGCCACGTCGATCTCGACCAGCAGCGACGCGCGCTCTTCCGGCGACAGGTCGACGGTCGCGGCGACGATGTCGCCGAGGCGCGCCGGATCCTTGTGCTGGTCCAGCACCTGCGCCGTCTCGTCCGGGATGTCCGGCGAGATCGCGATCAGCTGCTTCGACACGTCGTAGACCGCCATGCCGAGCCCGTCGATCTCGATCGGGTCCTTGCGCGCCTCGACCAGCGGCTCGTACGAGGCGACCAGGTACGGCTTCTCCTGCACGAACCCGTTCACGCGCCGGCGCTCGAGGCCGCGCAGCACCGCGGTCACGCGGTTCTCGGCGGCCTTCACGATGCGGACGACCTCGCCCTCGACGCAAACCGTGTAGAGGTCGTTGCCGGCGGGCTCTTCCACGTCGGCGTCCTTCTGCGTCCCGACCAGGACGTGTGCTCCCTTGCCACCCAGCGCCTCGATCAATCGCAGCGAGCTCGGACGCCCGATCTCGACCGGCATGACCGCGCCCGGAAACAGCACCAAATTGCGAAGCGACAAGAGCGGCAGGGCCTTGGAATTGTCTGGCGTTGTCATTGGCTCCTCACGTTGCCCTAAATTTGATGCCGGGCCCACCCAAAAGGTAAGCGGAAAACTGCACTTTTGCCCGCATCAGAAGCTCCTCACGGACGTGCCGGCGGTGCGCCGACCGATCTCCTCGAAAAGCTTTCGGATTTCTCCGTCGTCCGGCCCGAGGCGCGGAACGACGACCTCGACGCGGCAGAATTGATCGCCGCGCGTACCGTCTGACTTCTTTACTCCACGCCCGCGCAGGCGCAAGCGCGCGCCGCTCGACGTTCCCGGCGGAACGCTCAGCGTGACTCGTCCCTCGACGGTGGGGACGTCGACCTTGGCGCCGAGCGCAGCCTCGGCGACGCTGACCGGCAGGTCGAGCTCGACGTCGCTGCCGTTGCGACGCAAGAAGCGATCGGCGGCGACCGTGATGTCCAGGAATAGATCGCCGGGTACGCCGTTCTTCGCCGGCGCGGGCGCGCCCTGGCCCGGCACGCGCAGCCGCCCGCCGGTCTCGACGCCGGCCGGGATCTGCACGTCGACCTCGCCGCCGGAGCCGGTCGGCACCGTCCGGCGCGTTCCCAGGGCTGCCTCGTTGAAGGTCACCTCGAGCGACCCCAACATGTCCGAACCTCGGCTGGGGCGGGTGCGCGTCTGCGAGAAAGGATCGCCCCCGCCCGCGCGGCCGCTGCGCCCGCGTGCTTGTTCGCCGAAAAGACTGGAGAAGATGTCTCCGAGATCAACGAAATCTCCAGAAAACTGAACTCCACCGCGTGCCCCCCGGCGCATGCCGCCGCCGAACGTCCTGGCGAAGGCATCGGCATCGAAGCCTTCGGGCATCCCATCGGGCCTTACGGGCGCGTGCTTGAGCCGGTCGTATTCGGTTCGCTTCTGCTTGTCTCCGAGGACGCCGTACGCCTCGTTGATCTCCTTGAACCGTTCGGTCTTCTTCTTGTCGCCGCCGGTGACGTCGGGATGGAACTCCTTGGCAAGCTTCCGGTAGGACTTCTTGATCGCCGCGTCGTCGGCGTCCTCGGCGACACCGAGCGTTTTGTAGAGGTCTTTCATTGGATGGGCAGGGTTCCGATCGTCAAGAAAATGCCGGTCGTCGACTCGATCATGACACCGCCGCGACGGGCGAGGCGATTTTCTTCTTGAATGTCAGTGCTCCCTCGTCGGCGCGGTCGCCAATCTGGTCGACAGCCCGGGCGCCGTCGACGTCGACGAGGATGGTGTCGTGCGGCGCGAACTCGCCCCGCAAGAGGCGCTTGGCGAGGGGGTCCTGGATGTAACGCATGATCGCGCGCTTGAGCGGCCGGGCCCCGTAGGTCGGGTCGTAGCCCTTGTCGCCCAGGAACGCTGCCGCTTCCGGGGTCAGCTCGATCGCCAGGTCGCGCTCTTGCAACAGCTTGCGCAGGCGCGCGAGCTGCAGCTTGACGATGCGGCCAATCTCCTCGCGTCCCAGCTTGTGGAACACCACGATGTCGTCGACGCGGTTCAGGAACTCGGGCCGGAAGGTACGGCGCAGCTCGTCCATCACCCGCTTGCGCGTGTCTTCGTCGTCCCAGCTCGACGCGTCGCCGATCAGGTTGCTGCCGACGTTCGACGTCATGATGATGACGGTGTTCCGGAAGTCGACCGTGCGGCCGTGGCCGTCGGTCAGGCGGCCGTCGTCGAGCAGCTGCAGCAGCGTGTTGAACACGTCGGGGTGCGCCTTTTCGATCTCGTCGAACAGCACGACCGAGTACGGCCGCCGCCGCACCGCCTCGGTCAGCTGGCCGCCCTCGTCGTACCCGACGTAGCCGGGAGGCGCGCCGATGAGACGCGAGACGGCGTGCTTCTCCATGTATTCGGACATGTCGATGCGCACCATGTGGGTCTCGTCGTCGAACAGGAACCCGGCCAGCGCGCGCGCCAGCTCGGTCTTGCCGACGCCGGTCGGGCCGAGAAAGATGAACGAGCCGATCGGCCGGTTCGGATCCTGTAGGCCGGCTCGCGAACGGCGGACGGCGTTGGCGATCGCGGTCACGGCCTCGTTCTGGCCGATGACCCGCTCGTGCAGGCGGTCGTCGAGGTGGACCAGCCGCTCCTGCTCGCCTTCCAGCATCTTGTCGACCGGGATGCCCGTCCACTTCGAGACAACACCGGCGATGTCCTCCTCCGTCACCTCCTCGCGCAGGAACGACCCTGCCTTCTGGGCCGCCTTGAGGTCGGTGTTCTTCTGCGCCGCCTGCTTTTCGAGCTCGGGGACGCGTCCGAAGCGTAGCTCGGCGGCGCGATTCAGGTCGCCCTTGCGCTGGGCCAGCTCCGCCTCGGTCTTGGCGGCGTCGACCGCCTCGTTGATCTTGCGCAGGTCGGAGATCAGCTGCTTCTCGCGCTGCCAGACGCTCTTCATCGCGTCGACGCGCTCGCGGATCTCGGCGATCTCCTCCTCGACCGCGTCGAGCCGCCGCGCCGACGCCTCGTCCTTCTCGCGGCCGAGCGCCGACTTCTCGATCGCCAGCGAGGTCAGCCGACGCTCCAGCTGATCGATCGGCTCGGGCAGCGAGTCGATCTGCATCTTGAGGCGGCTCGCCGCCTCGTCGACCAGGTCGATCGCCTTGTCGGGCAGCTGCCGGCCGGAAATGTAGCGGTCCGAGAGCCGCACCGCCGCGACCAGCGCGCCGTCGCGGATGCGGATGCCGTGGTGAACCTCGTAGCGCTCCTTGAGCCCGCGCAGGATCGCGACCGCGTCCTCGAGCGACGGCTCGCCGACGAAGACCGGCTGAAAGCGGCGCTCGAGCGCCTTGTCCTTCTCGATGTGCTTGCGGTACTCGTCGAGCGTGGTCGCGCCGATGCAGCGCAGATCCCCGCGCGCCAGCGCCGGCTTCAGCATGTTGGCGGCGTCGACGGCGCCCTCGGCGGCGCCCGCGCCGACCAGCGTGTGCAGCTCGTCGATGAACAGGATGATCCCGCCCTCGGCGGCAGCGACCTCTTTCAGCACTGACTTCAGGCGCTCCTCGAACTCACCGCGGAACTTTGTGCCCGCGATCAGCGCGCCCAGGTCCAGCGCCAGGATCTTCTTGTCCTTGAGCGACTCCGGCACGTCGCCAGCGGCGATGCGCAGCGCGATTCCCTCGACGATTGCGGTCTTGCCGACGCCGGGGTCGCCGATCAGCACCGGGTTGTTCTTCGTGCGGCGCGACAGCACCTGCATCGCGCGCCGGATCTCCTCGTCGCGGCCGATGACCGGGTCCAGCTTGCCGGAACGCGCGAGCTCGGTCAGATCGCGCGTGTACTTGGCCAGCGCCTGGTACTTGCCCTCGGCCTCCTGATCGGTGACCCGCTGATTGCCCCGTACCTCGGCCAAGGCGCGGAGCAGCACATCTTTATTAGCGCCCGCCTCGCGCAGCGCGCGCGAAGCCGGGCCGTGGTCCTTGTCGACCAGCGCCAGCAGGATGTGCTCGCTCGAGACGTACTCGTCCTTGAACTCCTTCGACTGTCGCGTGGCATCTTCGACCACGTCCTTGACCCGGTTGCCCACGTAGACGTCGGCGCGCGAGCCGCGGACCTGGGGCACCTCTTCCAGCCCGCGCTCGACCCGGGTGGCCAGCGCGTCGGGGTCGATGCCGAGCTTGCGCAGAATCGCGCCCGTGACCCCCTGTTCCTGTTGCAGGAGGGCCAGCAACAGGTGCTCGGGCGTCATCTCCTGGTGGTGGCGTTGCTCGGCCAGATCGTGGGCGGCCTGCAGAGCCTCCTGAGCCTTGATGGTGAACTTGTCCAATCGCATCGGTATCTTCCCCCGCGGGCCATGGTAAGCACCCGGACCCCGGGGACAAGCGCGGATGCCGCGGCGAGCTTTTTGGGGGGCCGGGCGCGGTGGAACGAAGTAGATTGCATCCATGGCGTACCTGGTCCTTGCGCGCAAGTACCGCCCCCAGCGCTTCGACGAGCTGGTGGGGCAGGAGCACATCGCGCGCACGCTGACCAACGCCATCGCGCAGCAGCGGGTGCACCACGCGTTCCTGTTCACGGGCGCGCGCGGCGTCGGCAAGACCAGCGCGGCCCGCATCCTGGCCAAGTCGCTGTGCTGCGCCGAGGGGCCGACGGCGAACCCCTGCGGCAAGTGCGACTTCTGCCGCGAGATCGCCGAGGGGCGGTCGGTCGACGTGATCGAGATCGACGGCGCGTCCAACACCGGCGTCGACGACGTGCGCACGCTGCGCGAGGGCGCGCGTTACATGCCGACCAAGGGACAGCGCAAGATCTACATCATCGACGAGGTCCACATGCTGTCGACCAGCGCGTTCAACGCGCTGCTCAAGACGCTGGAGGAGCCGCCGCCGCACGTGGTGTTCATCTTCGCGACCACCGAGGCGCACAAGATCCCGACCACGATCCTGTCGCGCTGCCAGCGCTACGACTTCAAGCTGATCCCGACGGCGCGGCTCACCGAGCACCTGACCACCATCCTCGCCAACGAATCGATCGCCGCCGAGCCCGAGGCGGTGCGGCTCATCGCGCGCCAGGCGGGCGGCTCGGTGCGCGACAGCCTGTCGCTGCTCGACCAGGTGATCGCCTACGTCGGCAGCGAGAAGCTCACGCGTGGCATCGTCGCCGAGGTCCTGGGCGTGGCGGACCGGCGCGTGCTGGTCGAGCTCGCCGGCGCGGTGCTGGACCGCGATCCGGGCGCGGCGCTGCGGATCCTCGCGCGCTCGGCCGACGTGGGCGTCGACCTGGGGCAGCTGGCGCGCGCGTTCCTGGGCTTCCTGCGTGACCTGGAAGTCGTGGGGCGCGTCGCCGACGCCGCCGACCTGGTCGACGCGACCACCGACGAGCTCGAGGAAGCGCGCGGGCTGGCGCGCAAGGCGACCGCGACGGCGGGCGGGCCCGGATTGCTGGGCGTGCTCTTCGATCGCTGGGCACGCGCGATCGACGAATCGGCGAAGTCGCAGAGCCCGCGGCTGATCCTCGAGATGGCCCTGGTGCGATCTCTGTCAGTCCGAGCCGCTGGAGCCGATCGGCGATCTGCTCGAGCGTCTCGAGGGGCTGGAGGGCCGCCTGACGGGGGGCAGCGGCAGCTCCCCGGCGCTCGCCCGCGATCTCCGCCCCGTCCTCGTCCTCGTCCTCGTCCTCGTCCCCCCGCCCGATGCCGGCGCCGGCCGCTCCGTCCGTTCCCCCCTCCGCGTCCGGATCCAGATCCGATCCGGGTCCTGAGGCCCGAGGCCCGAGGCCCGAGGCCTCTTCCGCGCCGCCCGCCGTCGCGGTTTCGCCCAGCGCCGCACGCCTACGCCCACGGAAAAGGTGGCTGTGGGGGGACCTACGCCCACGGGCTCCGGCGGCGAATCCGCGGCCGAGATCTGGCACCGGATCCGCGCCGGCTTCGAGGAGAAGCGCCCGCGGCTCGCGGCGCTGCTCGCGCACGCCGAGATCGGCGAGCTCGGCGCCGGGCGGATGAACCTGGTCTTTCGCAACCGCGCCGACGCCGACGCCGGTGAAAAGGTGCGCGCCGAGATCGAGCAGGCGGTCGCTGCCGGGTTCGGGCACGTCGTCCGCCTGGTGATCAGCGGGCGTGACGTCGCCCCGGCCGCCGGCCCCGCGGCCGTGCGCTCCGAGGTCGCCGTCGAAGAAGAGGCGCACGCCTCCGACCGGAAGAACCGGGAAGCGGAGGCGCGCCAGCACCCCATGATCAAGAAGGCGCAGAACGTGTTCAACGTCTCGCTCAAGGAGATCAAGACCTGATGTCGATCCCCGACCTGAAAGGGCTCATCGAAACCGCGCAGCGGATCCAGGCCGAGGTCGCGCGCGTGCGCGAGGACCTGGCCGGCAAGACCGTCGCAGGGCGAGACCGGCGGCGGGCTCGTCCGCTGCGTCGCCAACGGCAAGGGCGACGTCGTGTCGATCACGATCGACCCGACCGTGGTCAGCGGCGGCGACCCGGGCAGCTTGAAGATGATCGAGGATCTGGTGGTCGGCGCGGTCAACATCGCGCTCGAGCGCGCGCGCGAGCTGGCCCAGGGCGAGCTCGCCAAGGCGACGGGCGGGCTGCCGCTGCCGCCCGGCATGTTCGGAAGCTGACCGCGGATGTACGCGTCGCCGATCGCGCGTCTCGTTCAGCAGCTGGGCAAGCTTCCGGGCATCGGGGAGAAGACCGCCGCCCGGCTGGCCTTTCACATACTGCGCGCGGCCCCGGAGGACGCGGCCGCGCTGGCGGCGGCGATCACCGAGGTGAAGCAGAAGATCCGGTTTTGCGGGATCTGCTGTGACCTGACCGAGGCCGATCCGTGCGCGATCTGCCAGGACGCGCGGCGGGACCCGGGCCTGGTCTGCGTCGTCGCCCACCCCCAGGACGTGGCCGCCATCGACCGCTCGGGCGGCTACCGCGGGCGTTTCCATGTCCTACATGGCGTACTTTCACCTCTGGATGGCATCGGCCCGGACGATTTGCGCACGGCCGAGCTCATCCGGCGGTGCTCATCCGCCGATAGCCCGGTCCGGGAAGTGATCCTGGCGACCAGTCCCAACGTCGAGGGCGAGGCGACCGCGGTCTACATCGCCAAGCTGCTGCGCCCGCTCGGCGTCCGGGCCACCCGCATCGCCACCGGGGTCCCGATCGGCGGCGAGCTGGAGTATGCCGACCAGCTGACTCTCGCGCGCGCGATCGACGGTCGAAGAGAGATTTGAGCTCGTCGCTGAAGTTGTTCCGCGAAGGCGCCGAAGAGAACCAGCAGGGGGAGCTCAGAGGAAATCTATTTCGACATGCGGGGATGCACGCTTGGGCAACGGGGTGCGCGAAGCTTGAATCCCCTCGGTTCGGGTGATAATTGTGATTCTCCAGGGCGAAGCGTGATGTTCATCGTACAAGGAGCGCAATGAGCGGCCCCGAAGTCATGTTCCCCGAAGAGCAGCAGCAGATCTCCACGCTCTGCCAGCGCTTGCAACGAGACGCGAATGCGAAAGCGATTCTGCTCATCGGCCGCGACGGTCAACCGATCGCCGAAGCGGGCGACGTCGACGAGCTCGACGTGACGTCGCTGTCTTCGCTGACCGCCGGCAACGTTGCGGCGACCGGCGGGATTTCGAAGATTCTGCGTGAGAAGGACTTCACCAGCCAGTTCCACGAGGGCGAGAAGGTTCACGTCCACATCACGCTCGTGGGTGGGCGCGCGATCCTTCTGGTGCTGTTCGACGAGCGGTCGTCGCTGGGACTCGTCCGGCTGCGCGTCAAGAAGTCCTCGGACGAGATGGCGCGCCTGTTCGAGCAGGTGGCGAAGAAGGCCGCCGCCAAGAGCCAGCCGTCGATCCTCACCGAGATCACCGACAGCGACATCGACAACCTTTTCAATGACTGAGTCGCCGCAAGGCACAACCGGCCCATGAGCTTCATCAACTACTCGTCACGCGAGATCAACTGCAAGCTCGTCTACTACGGTCCCGGGTTGTGCGGGAAGACGACGAACCTCCAGTACATCTACGCGAAGACCAGCCCCGACGCGAAGGGGCAGATGATCTCGCTCGCCACCGAGACCGAGCGAACGCTGTTCTTCGACTTCCTGCCGCTGTCGCTGGGTGAGATCCGCGGGTTCAAGACCCGCTTCCACCTCTACACCGTCCCCGGCCAGGTGTTCTACGACGCCAGCCGCAAGCTGATCCTGAAGGGCGTCGACGGCGTGGTGTTCGTGGCCGACTCGCAGATCGAGCGCATGGAGGCGAACATCGAGTCGCTGGAGAACCTGCGCCTGAACCTGACCGAGCAGGGCTACGACCTCGACAAGCTTCCGTACGTCGTCCAGTACAACAAGCGCGACCTGCCCAACGCCGCGCCGATGGACCAGCTGCAGAACGTGCTGAACCCGACCAAGGCCGCCGAGTTCGAGGCCTGCGCGACCAGCGGGGTAGGGCGTGTTCGACACGCTCAAGGCCGTCGCGAAGGCCGTCCTGACCGAGCTCAAGCGCGGCAGCCAATAGGCTGCCGCAGCTCGTCCGGCGACCGGAACGGCGGCTACTTCCGGATGACCGCGGTCGCGAAGAAGCCGGCGAGCGCGGCCTGGCCGAGCAGCCAGAAGCGGTCGAGGAAGTCGGGCACGTAGCGCACGTCGACGGTGTTCGCCACCGCGGCGAAGAGCAGGGTGCCGGCGATGCCGAAGCCGAAGCCGGCCAGCGCGGGGCGCAGGCGGGCGTTGCCGTAGAACAGCACGGTGAGCGCGACCGGGATGCAGCGCGCTCCAGAAGCAGCGGGTTGCCGTAGGCCCAGGCCCCGGCCGCGCTGGCGACGTCGTCGGTGAAGCCCGAGGACAGCATCGCCACCGCCGGGTGCGGCCGACGACACGAGGTAGGGCAGCGCGAACAGGCCCGACGAGCCGACGACCAGCGCCGCGAGGAAGCCGCCGCCGAGGCGGATCGTGCCGCGGCCGCGCCGGCGGATCAGCAGCGCGCCCAGCAGCGCCATGCCGCCGCCCAGCCCCAGCTCGCCCGCGCCGCGGCCGACCTGGACCTTGCGCAACGCCGCCGCCGCGTCGACGATGCCGGCGCCGTAGTGGTCGTCGACGCGCGCCGCCGGTCATCGCCGTGCCGCTGCCGACGCGCGGCTTGGGCGCGCGGGCCGTGCCGAGCAGGATCTCCTCGACCGCGTCCGGCTTGCGCACGCCGGCGCCGACGATCAGCGCGGCGACGCCCGCGACGTGCGGCGAAGCCATCGACGTGCCCATGAACCACAGGTAGTCGGTGTGCGAGATGTTGCCGGGGACGATCGTGTGTTGCAGGACGCCGTCGGGCTTGCCGTCGCCGTTCTGGTCGACGCGCACGTTGCCGCCCGGCGCGGCGATGTCGATCTGCGGCCCCCAGTTCGAGTAGAACGTCGTCGTCTCGTCGAACTGAGTCGACGCGACCGCGATGACGCCCGGGTAGCGCGCCGGGTAGCTCACCGAGCCCTTGCCGTCGTTGCCGGCCGCGGCGACGACGGTGACGCCCTTTTCGCGCGCGTACTTCACGGCGCTGCCGATCGTGCCCACGGCGATGGGGCCGCCGAGGCTCATGTTGATCACGTTGGCGCCGTGGTCGGCCGCCCAGCGGATGCCCTGCGCGATCCCCGCCATCGAGCCCGAGCCGCGCGCCGACAGCACCTTGATCGGCATGATCGAGACCTTGAACGCGACGCCGGCGACGCCGAGCTTGTTGTTGGTCGACTGCGCGATCGTGCCGGCGACGTGCGTGCCGTGGCCGTGGTCGTCGGCGGCGTTGTCGTTGTTGGCGATGAAGTTGTAGCCGGGGACGAACTTGGTGTCGGCGAGATCGCCGACGCGGCGTGACGCCGGTGTCGATGACCGCGACGACCGCGCCCTTGCCCTGACCGAGCTTCCACGCCTCGGGCATGCCGATCTGGCGCAGGTGCCACTGGTAGCGGATAGCAGGTGTCGTTGGGAAAGTCGCGACGGCCTGGCCGCGTCGGCCGCGCACTCGGCCTCCATCGACGTCGCGCTCGCCAGCGCCTCGTCTGGACGCCTCGTCGGGCGGGATCGCCTCGTCGCTGTCGTAGTCGACGCTCTCGACCTCGGGGTCCTTCGCCAGCTTCGCGGCCGCTGCGGCCGCCTCGTCGGCGCTCGCGAAGTCGATGCGATAGAGCTTGTCGGTCGCCGAGTAGGCGCTGACCGGCACCTCGACGTAACGGTTCGGCCGCCAGCGCCTGGGCCGAGATGTCGTCCTTGAAGTCGACGATCAGCCGCGTCCGGTTCTGCCCGCTGTCATCGGCGCGCTCGGCGCTGGTGGGCTCGGCCTTTCGGTCGCGGTGCGCGGGCTCCGACGTGGTGCCAGAGAAACCCGGTGCTCGCTACCCCGGCCGCGAACACGCTCCAGAGGACGACTTTGGGCATAGCCATGGTGGAATTATACGACCCCAAACGCCTTTCGTATGGTTTGCCCCTCGATTCGGCGCGTCGGCCGCTTGCGGCATACCAGCTGGACCGTGGCGCTTCGTTGATTTCGCCGGCGGGCTGCCTTAGAGTGTCGGCACTTTTTCAATTAATTTTCCACTGTTGCGAGGAGATTTCACGACTATGCCGACGGCCCTGCCCCTTCGCCTGCTTCTGGCCGTCGCCGTCGTGCTTCGCCGTCGTCTCGGGCACGGGCCGGATGGCGCACGCCCAGGCCAACAAGGATGACCTGGCGTCGACGGTCTCCAAGCTCAACAAGAAGGCCCTCGACGAGTACGACAACCTGAACTTCGAAGAGGCGCGCAAGATCCTCAAGGACGCGCTCGACTTCTGCAAGGAGGCGGGACTGGATCAGCACCCGATCACCGCGCGCACCAACCTGCACCTGGGCGTGGTTCTGCTGACCGGCTTCAAGCAGCGCGACGCGGCCGCGAAGTACTTCCGCAAGGCGCTGGAGATCCAGCCCGACATCAAGATGACCAAGAGCCTGGCCAACCCTGAGATCCAGGCCGCGTTCGACGAGGTCGTCGCGTCGCTGGGCAAGGGTGGCGGGACGGGACCGGCGACCGCGGTCCGTAGCGGCACCGACTCGGGGATCTCCCACGAGCCGGTGACGCGCGCGTCGCGCGGGCAGGGAGTTCCCATCAACGTCACGCTCGATCCTGCGCTGACCGCCGACAAGGTGGTGCTGTCGTTCCGCGCTGCGGGCACCGCCGACTTCACGACCCGCGACATGCGCGAGGCGACGCCGGGCAACTACACCGCCGAGATCCCGTCGACCGCCACCAGCGGAAGCCAGGTCGCGTACTTCATCGAAGCGCAGAAGGCCGGACAGCCGGTCGCGACGCTCGGCACGAGGGCGAGCCCGATGGTCACGTCGCTGATCGGCGTCGGCGCCGGTCGCCAGCACCGTCCAGCGCCCGCGCGAAACGGAGCCGGCGAAGCCGCCGTCGTCGGGCGACGAGGAGCCGTCGCGGTTCTTCCTGGGCCTGGGGATCGGCAGCGGCGTCGGCTGGGCGACCGGCTCGGGCGAGATCAGCTCCACCCACGTCGACCGAGCCCGGCGGGGCTCGCGATGGCGCAGGTGGTCCACCTGGCGCCGGAGCTCGGATACTTTCTCAGCCTCCGACCTGCTGCTGTCGGTGCAGGCGCGGATTCAATTCCTGTCGGGGCTGACGTCGTGCGTGGGGTGCGCGTCGCCGCCGTCGACCGCGGTCGCGGCGTTCGCGAAGCTGACCTGGTTGTTCGGCTCGGACAAGCTGCGGCCGTACGTCTCGGCCAGCGCCGGCGGCGGGCGCATTCGCCACGTCGCCGATTTCTCGTGGATCAAGCAGTGCGGCTCGTCAGGCACCGATGGCTGCGTCGACAGCATCCCCGCCGGCGCGGTGCTGCTGGGCCCGGGCGCGGGGATCATGTACGGCCTCTCACCCAACTTCGGTTTCCTCGCGGGCGTGAACACGCAGTTCGGCTTCCCCGACTTCACGTTCAACGTCGACCTGAACCTGGGCATCGCCGCCCAGTTCTGAGCGGCCCTTCAGGTCTTTTCCGGCTCCCAGAGCGGTTCGGGCTCGCCGTAGATGCGCGAGGCGTGGCGGCTCATCACGAAGAGCGCGTCGGACAGGCGATTCAGATAGGGGACGACCTGGTCGCCGATCGTCTCCGGTCGCGGCCAGGCGAACGGCCAGGCGCTCGGCGCGGCGGCACACGGTGCGCGCCAGGTGCAGGTACGACGCGACCCAGCCCCCGCCCGGCAGGATGAAGCTGCGCAGCTCGCCGAGGTGCTCGTTCCAGCCGTCGATCTCGTTCTCGAGCGCGGTGACGTGTCGCGCTTCGATCGACCGGCTGCTTGGGATGGCGGTCCTCGACCAGCGTCGCCAGATCGCTGCCCAGGTTGAAGAGCTCGTTCTGGATGCGGCGTAGGACCGCCGCCAGCGCCGGCGCTTCGGCGGGCGCGCCCGGCTGCTCGAGCGCGGTGCGCGCGAGCCCGATGCACGCCGACAGCTCGTCGACGGTGCCGTAGGATTCGATGCGCAGCGAATCCTTGGCGACCTTCTGCCCGCCGACGAGGCGCGTCTGCCCGCCGTCGCCCGTCTTGGTGTAGATGCGATTGAGCCGGACCATCGGGCTCGTCTTTACTTCAGGATCAGCTCTTGGACCAGGCCGCGGCCCTTGGGGTCGCTGTTCACGGCGCGCCGCGCGCCGACTTTGTGCTGCGTGAACCCGTCGCGATAGAGCTTCTTGATGAACGGCGCGCTCGAATTGGAAAGCACGACGAAGACACCACGCTTCTTCAACTCCAGGGCGACATCGCGCAGCCGCTCCTGATCCTGGTCGCCGAATCCCTCTCGAGTGTAGTCGGTGAAGTTTGCGGTCGCGGTCAGCGGTTGGTAGGGAGGATCGAAGTAGACGAAGTCGTCCGTCCGCGCGCGATCCATCACCGACTCGAACCCGGCGGTGTCGGATCTGGACGCCGGCCAGCGCCCGCGCGCAGGCGCGCAGGTTGTCCTCATCGCAGATCGTCGGGTTGACGTAGTTGCCGAGGGGAACGTTGAAGATGTTGCTGCTGTTGACGCGATAGAGGCCGTTGAACGCGGTGCGATTGAGGTAGATGAGCCAGGCTGCGACCTCGGGATCCGGCGCGGAGTCGATCTCGCGCTGGTCCCGCATCTCGTGGAAATAGGGTTTGGTGTGCTTGCGCTGGTGCTTTCGCAGGAGCGCGATGACGCTCTTCGACGTGCTTCTGCACGGCGCGGTAGGCGCGAATGAGCCGCTGGTTCGAGTCGGTGAGAAATGCGGGAAGACGCTGGCCGCGTCCGGCGCAGGTGGAAGAAGACCGCGCCCCCTCCGACGAACGGTTCGTGGTAGCTGCCGAACGACTTGGGCGCGTGACGTGTGATCTCCCGCAGGAGCTGACGCTTACCGCCGACCCACTTCAGGAACGGCTTGGCGTCGCGGGCGACGAGTCTTCGGCCAGCGGCGCTGCTGTCACGCCGTCGTTTTCGATCGCCGCGCCCTCCGCCGTCAAGGTGAAGAGCGGGCTCCGTCGAGAAACTCCGATTTTTCGCGCCGAGGCCGCTTGTGCCGGGTCGAGCGATGCCTATCTTCGCTCGTTGGGGGACGCGGGCAGGGCGCGGGGATCGCGGCGGCGTCGGGGATCGTCAGGCACGTCCTGACACGTCGAGGGCCGAAGGTGCAAGACACCTTGGGCCCTCGGCGGCTATTTCCGGCGCGGGTAGTTCTGCTATCCTCGCGGCCCCATGTCGAAGCTCGCCCCCGCCGTGCTGCTCCTGTCGTTGGCCGTGCTCGCCGCGGCTTGCAACAAGGACAAGCCGGCGGCGGCGCCCGGATCGGCCGCAGCCAGCGCGCCCGCGGCTGCCCCGGCGGCCAAGTCTGCGGCCCCGGCCGGCGGCCTGGTGGTCGAGGAGATCAAGGTCGGCGACGGCCCGGTCGCCACGTCCGGCAAGGTCGTGTCGGTCCACTACACCGGCAAGCTGACCGACGGGACCAAGTTCGACAGCTCCTACGACCACGGCCAGCCCATCGAGTTCCCGCTGGGCACCGGCCGGGTCATCAAGGGGTGGGACCTGGGGCTCGAGGGGATGAAGGTGGGGGGCAAGCGCAAACTGACGATTCCGCCGCAACTGGGCTACGGTGAACGTGGAATGGGGCCGATACCCCCCAACGCGACGTTGGTCTTCGACGTCGAGCTCATGGGAGTTCGCTGAAACGCCACCAGGACGTCACGAGAGGTAGCGCTGGAAAATCACGCGGTTTTGGTTAGACTACCGCGCTTTTGGTAGCCGGGAACGCCGCGGGGCGTTCCCTTCACTTTTGTTTGTAAAAGCACAGGCAAGCAACGGCACGCAACGGAAGGTGAGCTCGTAATGGCTTCGATCGACAAGGTTCGAAACATCGGTATCTCCGCCCACATCGACTCGGGGAAGACCACGCTGACGGAGCGCATCCTCTTCTACACCGGCAAGATCCACGAGATCGACGAGGTCAAGGGCAAGGACGGCGTCGGCGCCAAGATGGACTCGATGGACCTCGAGCGCGAGAGCGGCATCACCATCCAGTCGGCCGCGACCTACTGCGAGTGGGACGGCTACAACATCAACATCATCGACACGCCCGGCCACGTCGACTTCACGATCGAGGTCGAGCGCGCGCTGCGCGTGCTCGACGGCGCGATCCTGGTGCTGTGCGGCGTCGGGCGTGCAGTCGCAGTCGTTCACCGTCGACCGCCAGATGCGCCGCTACAACGTGCCGCGCCTCGCGTTCATCAACAAGCTCGACCGCGCGGGCGCCAACCCGGCGCGCGTCACCGACCAGCTCCGGGAGAAGCTGCGCCACAACGCCGATCACGATGCAGATCCCGATCGGCGCCGAGGACGACTTCGAGGGCGTCATCGATCTCATCAAGATGAAGGCCTTCTACTTCGACGGCGACAACGGCGAGGACATCCGCGAGGAGGAGATCCCGGCCGACCGCGTCGAGGAGGCCAAGACTGCGCGCCACGAGATGATCGCGTCGATCGCCGATCACGACGACGCCATCGCCGACAAGTTCCTCGAGGAGCAGGAGGTCAGCGTCGAGGAGCTGCAGGCCGCGATCCGCACGCGCGACGATCGCGCTCAAGATGACGCCGGTGTTCATCGGCTCGGCCTACAAGAACAAGGGCGTCCAGCTCCTGCTCGACGGCGTCAACCTGTACCTGCCGAACCCGACCGAGGTCGCCAACATCGCCCTCGACCAGAACAAGGACGAGGAGAAGGTCGTCCTCGTGTCCGAGCCCAAGAAGCCGTTCGTGGGGCTCGCGTTCAAGCTCGAGGACGGGCGCTACGGTCAGCTCACCTACATGCGCATCTACCAGGGCACGCTCAACAAGGGCGACTTCATCGTCAACAACTCGCCAACCGGCAAGCGCGTCAAGGTGCCGCGGCTCGTGCGCATGCACTCCGACGAGATGGAGGACATCGAGTCGGCGACGGCGGGCGACATCGTCGCGCTGTTCGGCGTCGAGTGCGCCTCGGGCGACACGTTCACCGACGAGGCGATCAACTACGCGATGACGTCGATGTACGTGCCCGAGGCCGTCATCTCGCTGGCGGTCGCGCCCAAGGACAAGGCGCACGGCCGCGAACTTCTCGAAGGCGCTCAACCGCTTCACCAAGGAGGATCCGACCTTCCGCGTGCAGCGCGACGAGGAGTCGGCGAGACCATCATCAGCGGCATGGGCGAGCTCCACCTCGAGATCTACATCGAGCGCATGAAGCGCGAGTACGCCGCCGAGGTCGATCTCGGGCAAGCCGCAGGTCGCCTACCGCGAGGCGATCAGCCAGCGGGCCGAGTTCAACTACACCCACAAGAAGCAGACCGGCGGCTCGGGCCAGTACGGCAAGGTCGCCGGCTACATCGAGCCCCTGCCCGCCGAGCACCCGACCGGCTTCGAGTTCGTCGACGACATCGTCGGCGGCTCGATCCCGCGCGAGTTCATCCCGGCCTGCGAGAAGGGCTTCCGCGAGGCGATCAAGAAGGGGCCGCTCATCGGCGTCCCGGTCGTCGGCGTGAAGTGCGTCGTCAACGACGGCGCCTCGCACGCGGTCGACTCGTCGGAAATCGCGTTCCGGACGGCGGCGCGCTGGGCTTCCGCGAGGCCTACGCGCGCGCCAAGCCGACGATCCTCGAGCCGATCATGAGGGTCGAGGTGCAGGTCCCCGAGGAGTTCCAGGGCGCGGTGCTGGGCCAGATCATGCAGCGCCGCGGCATCATCATCTCGACCGAGAAGCAGGAAGGCTTCGTCCAGGCGATGGCCGAGGTGCCGCTGGACGAGATGTTCGGCTACTCGACGGATCTGCGCTCGGCGACCCAGGGCAAGGCCGAGTTCACCATGGAGTTCCAGAAGTACGCCGAGGTGCCCAAGCAGCAGCGCGAGGTCATGATGGCCGAGTTCCGGAACAAGAAGGAAAAGGAGTCCGTCGGCCGCGCGGTAAGCCGCGCTCGACTGAGGGCGGGGACTCTCTCGCGTCATCTCTCGCGCGGCAACCTTCGCGCCTAGGTCTCGCCCTTCGCCGTCGCCTCGAGGTACCACCTCGAGATGTCCGCCTCGTCGAGGTGGCCGACCAGGCGCCCCTCGGCGTCGAGCACGGGCATCTCGCGCAGGTCGTGGGTGAGCAGCGCCTCGGCCGCGGTGCGGAGGTCGTGGTCGGCGCGCAGGGCGACGGGCGGCGGCGCTTCGATGGTCGCCGCCGAAGCATCGACGTCGGCGCTGTCCCCCGGCACCGCGACCGCGTCAGCCGCTGCCGTGCTCGTCACGCGGCCGCATCACCGAGGACACCAGCGCCGAGCGCAACAGATCCGGCACGTCGGCGACCTGGTGCACCGGCGAGTCGCGCTGGGTCGGCACCTGCGCGTGGTAGAGCGTGCGCTTGCGCAGCGCCACGAAGGCGATCCCTTCGGCGAGCATCAGCGGCACGAGCAGGTCGTAGCTGCCGGCGAGCTCGCACACCAGCACCAGCGCGCGACAGCGGCGTGTGCGCGATGCCGCCGTAGAACGTGCCCATGCCGACCAGCGCGAACGCGCCCGGGTCGATGCGCGGGTCGCCCGACAGCAGCTGCGCCGCGCGCCCGAAGGCGCCGCCGAAGAGGCCGCCGATCGCCAGCGACGGCGCGAAGTCGCCCGCGCTGCCGCCGGTGCCGATGGTCAGCGACGACGCGACAGATCTTGGCCAGGCACAGCAGCAGCAGCAGCCCCGCGCCCGCCCAGCCGACCGGCAGCCAGGGTGCGCCGCTGATCGCGATCTGCACCGCGCCGTAGCCGCCGCCGAACAGCCCGAGCCCTTGCCCGGGCTGATGCACGCGCCAGCCGACGAACAGGATGATCGGCACGCAGAACAGCCCCAGCGCCAGGCCGCCCAGCCCCGGCTTGGCCCACTCGGGCACGGTCGAGCCGCTGTCGACACCGACTGCACCCCGCGCAGCGTGCCCAGGAACAGCGTTGGCGACGACCGCGACCAGCAGCGCGAGCAGGCCGTAGAGCCAGAGGTGGCCCAGGATGAACGGGAAGCGGCTGGGGTGCGCGAACAGCGTCGATTCGCCGAAGATCGAGATGACGACCGAGTACGCGATCACGCTGGCCAGGACCGCCGGGATCAGCGCGTCGGACTCGAAGTCGTCGCGGTAGAGCACCTCGACCGCCAGCAGCGCGGCGCCGAGCGGCGTGCGGAACACGGCCGCGATGCCGGCCGCGACGCCCGGCGACCATCAGGATGCGCCGCTCCGCGCGCGACACGCGCAGGAACCCAGCCGACCAGCGAGCCGAGCGCGCCGCCGATCTGCATGGTCGGCCCCTCGCGCCCGCCCGCGCCGCCGGTGCCGAGCGTGAACAGCGACGCCAGCGCCTTGACCCAGGCGACGCGCTTGCGCACGACGCCGCCCTGGTGGTGGAAGGCGTGATCATCGCGTCGCCGCCGCCGCCGCGCGTCTCGGGCGCCAGCTGGGAGACGATGCCGCCCGCCAGCGCGCCGACCGCCGGCAGCACGACCAGCAGCCACGGGCGGAACAGGTGCCCGTCGGCCGGCTCGTGCAGGAACGTCTCGCCGTGCGCGCGCAGCGTGTGATAGCCGCCCAGGTCCTCGAGCAGCAGCCGCTGCACGAACTCGAGCCCCGCGAAGAACGCCGCGCCCATCAGGCCCGCGACCGCGCCCACCAGCGCGGCGTGGAGCAGCGTGCGGCCGACGATGCGCAGGTCGACCGGCGCCGCATCCCGCAGGATGGTCGCCAGGAACTCGGGTTTCACGACGCGACGGAAACGCAACCGTCCGAGATTAGCGCGTTGGAACGGCGAAAGACGCAGGATCTGACGCAGGTGCCTCGGGACCCGTGGCCGTGGGCGTCAGCGTCAGCATGGAACGCCCCAGGATGATCGCCCACGGCGACGCCCGACGCCCACGCCCACGGCCGGACGAGGCCCGATGCCCGTGATCGGCGCCCAACCCGGACTTTCGTGGTATAGGGTCGCCTTTCTAACGTCATGGCCGCCGCTGCCTTCTACGACCTCGACGGGACCCTGGTCCGCACGAACCTGGTCCACGCCTTTGCGTACAACGCAAAGAACCAGCAAGGACTGCTGCGCAGCGTCACCAAGACCGTGGCCACGCTGGCCAGCGTGCCGCTGTTCATGGCCGCCGACTTCTACAACCGGCGGCTGTTCAACGACATCTTCTTCGTGCGCTACCGCGGCGAGTCCGAGGACCGCCTGCGCTACCTGGCCGACGAGCTGTTCGAGAACGCGATCCGCCCGTCGATCTTCCCGGGCGCCTACGAGCTCATCGACAAATCGCGTCAGCTGGGCCTGCGGCAGGTCCTGGTGACCGGCGCGCTGGACCTGACCGTGCAGCCGCTCGCCAAGCACCTCAAGATCGACGACTATGTCACCAACCGTCTGGAGTTCGTCGACGGCTACGCCACCGGGCGCCTGCTGCCCCCGGTGATGGCCGCGGCGACGAAGGCCAGCTGGATGCGCATCTACGCGGAGAAGGAGCGACTTGAACCTGTCCGACTGTTACGGCTACTCCGACAGCATGAGCGACCTGCCCATGCTCTCGGTCGTCGGGCACCCGACGGCCGTCAACCCCGACATGCGCCTGCGCAACACGGCCCTGCAGCACGACTGGCCGATCCTGGATCTCCGATGACCGGGAGGAACAAATGAGAGAACGGCAACCGAAGACGCTGCGCGGACCGGTGCCTCGTAACAAGGAAGACGACCAGGTCGTCTACATCGACAACGACTCGGCGCCGCGGATCCTGTTCTCGGGCGAGGATCTGCTGCTCGAAGACCTGCCGATCGGCACCCGCGTCATCTATCCCAAGCCGCCGATCGAGGGGCTGGCCAACCCGGGCGCCGCGATCCGCTACGCGCTGAACCACCCGCTCGACGCGGAGCCGCTGTACGCGCAGCTGATGCCGGGCATGCGCGTCACCATCGCGGTCGACGACATCAGCCTGCCGCTGCCGCCGATGGTGACGCCCGACGTGCGTCAGACCATCATCGAGATCCTGCTCGAGCTGCTCGACGCCAACGGCGTCGACGACGTGCACATCATCGTCGCCAACTCGCTGCACCGGAAGATGACCGAGGCCGAGATGAAGCGCATGGTGGGGGCGAAGATCCACAACGCGTTCTATCCCGACCGCTACTACAACCACGACGCCGAGGATCCCGACGGGATGGTGCACCTCGGCACGACCGACCACGGCGAGCCGGTCAACATCAACCGGCGCGCGGTCGAGAGCGACCTGGTCATCTACGTCAACATCAACCTCGTCCCCATGGACGGCGGCCACAAGTCGGTCACCGTCGGCCTGTGCGACTACGACAGCCTGCGCCCGCACCACGAGCCGGAGACGATCCGCGCCTCCGACAGCTACATGGATCCGAAGAAGTCGATGCTGAACACCAAGGTCGATCGCATGGGCGCGATCGTCGACAAGCACATGAACGTCTTCCACATCGAGACCGCGCTCAACAACCGCATGTTCGCGGGCGCGACGGCGTTCCTGTCGAAGAACGAGGACGAGTTCACCGAGATCGACCGCCTGAAGTTCGAGGCGCATGAGCTGGACGCTGTCGAAGATGCCGGCGGCCGCGAAGCGCAAGCTGTTCCACTCGATCCCGGCGCAGTACCAGCTGATCGCCTGCTACGCCGGCAAGACCGAGCCGGTGCACGAGAAGATCCTCGCGCGCTGCTTCGAGCAGTACGCGGTCAACGTGCGCGGGCAGGCCGACATCCTGATCTGCGGCGTGCCGTTCATCTCGCCGTACAACGTGAACTCGATCCTGAACCCGCTGCTGGTGCAGGTGATGGGGCTCGGCTACTTCCACAACATGTACCGGGGCAAGCCGCATCCTGAAGAAGGGCGGGGTGATGATCCTGACCCACCCCTGCTACGACGAGTTCGACCACAACCACCACCCGAGCTACATCGAGTTCTTCAATCGCCTGCTGCCCGAGACGCGCGACGCGATGAAGCTGCGGCACAAGTACGAGGAAGAGTTCGCGCACAACCCGAGCTACATCGAGATGTACCGGCGCGGGAACGCCTACCACGGCGCGCACCCGTTCTTCATGTGGTACTGGGGCGAGAACGGGCGCCAGCACATCGGCAAGGTGATCGCCGCCGGCGCGCAGAACGCGCACGTGCCGGCGATGCTCGGCTGGGACCGCGCGGAGTCGCTCACCGAGGCGATCGCGATGGCGCGCAGCTTCGTCGGTCCGTCGCCGGAGATCACGCATGATGCACCACCCGCCGATCGTCATGGCGGACATGGAGTGAGCGCGCGCGGGCCACGGCCCCTGGTTTCGAAGGCACGATGATCAAGCTGAGGAGTCCGGGGCGGGGCGGGCAGTTTTCGATCGCTCGCGGGATCGTCGAGACGCTGCAGCGGGTGGCGTTCGCGGGGCGCTGGCCGGCGCGGCTGCTCGATCGCGTGCCGGCGGCGACGCGCGTGCAGCTCATCGAGCACGACCTGAATCTGTCGGACGCCTCCGCGGGCGCGGGTGCGCAGTCGGCGCCGCTGCGGCTGGCGTTCATCTCGGATCTGCACATCGGGCCGCTCACGCCGCCTCGACTGCTCGACAACGCCTTCCAGTTGCTCGCCTCGCTTGCGCCCGACGTGCTGGTGCTCGGCGGCGACTACGTCTTCCTCGACGTGAACGAGCGCATGGCGCGCGAGCTCGAGGAGCGCGTCGCGGCCGTGCCGGCGCGCACCAAGCTCGCAGTGCTCGGCAACCACGACCTGTGGACCCACCACCACCTCATCGAGCGCGCGCTGGAACGCGCCGGTTGCCGCGTGCTGATCAACGACGCGCAGCGCTTGCCGGCGCCGCACGATCGGTTCGCGGTCGTCGGCATCGATGAGCCTTGGACCGGCCGCGCCGACGGCGGGCGCGCCTTCGCCGCCAGTGACGCACCGATCAACATCGCGGTCTCGCACGCGCCCGAGGGCCTGCCTTTCGTCGAAGGCCGCGGCGCGAAGCTCTTGCTTTGCGGTCACACGCACGGCGGCCAGATCGCGTTGCCCAAGGGTCCCGTTGTCGTGCACGGACCGCTCGGGCGCCGCTGGCCGTCGGGCCTACATCACCTGGCCGGCATGCATCTGTTCGTGTCGCGCGGGATTGGCCTCGTCGACGTCCCGCTCCGGGCTTACGCCCCGTCCGACGTGTCTCTGTTCACGCTGCGGTAAAGGGAGTGTCGCGCTCGGCGGTTTCTTGGCATACTCAGCGCCCGACACGCGCAAGGACAACCTCCAGGGGATGCGTTGAAAACCCTTAAGCTGCCGCTCCTGCTTAACACCATTACCGTCGTTTCGTTGTTCGCGTTGCTCGGGTGCGTGAACCGCGGGTCGCACACCGACATCACGACGCCGGGCGGAGACAGCGGCGTAGGCGGGAACATCGTCCCGCCGACGGACGGGCCGAGGGACCAGGAGCCCCCGCCGCAGGACAGCGGCGGCCCCGACGTCATTGTCGTCGACAACTGCGACGTCGACGCGGGAAGCGCCGACGGGGGCGATGCCGGCGCTTTCGACGCGGGTCCGCCCTCGGCGTGCACCGCAATGTTCAATTTCGAAAGTCCCGCTGGTTGTGGGCTCTACGGTGCCTTCCTCAACACCAACGTCGACAATCCAAAAGGCACGGACGGATTCACCCGCCTCTATCACACGCCGCTAGCGTTTTGCGGCCGGGGCGCGATGGCTGTCGATGTCGACTTCAACGTGACCTCCCGCATTGGCGGCGAGATCATCATCCCCATCAGCCGAAACGGCGTCGACTACACCGGCAAGGTCATATCGCTCGCCATCAGGGGCAGCATCGCTGGCGGCCCAAACCTGCGGTTTTCCGTTCTTCCGGTCACGTCGCGCTACGAATCGTCGGTCATCTCGGCTCCCGTCACCACCGATTGGGTGACGCTGTCGGCCGCGCTGCCGTCGCCGGACGCCAGCGCGAACGGCGTCATCGAGATTTCGTTACAAGCGCACGGCGCCGTCGATGTGTACAAAGGCACGATCTACATCGACGAGGTCGACATCCGGAATCCGACGCCTGCGATCGACGGTGGCACCTCCGACTCGCCTGCCTCCGACGCGCGCGATGCCGGGGCGGGCGACGTCCGTGACGCGCCCGCTGGATCCTGATTCCTGTTTCCCGACTTTCCTCGAATTCGCGCGGGCGGCGTGATTGAGTTTTCGCGCTTCTGTCGTGGGGTTAGGCGCCGTCATTTCACTCGCTGAGTTGGGCCGCGCTGAGCCATTCGCGCGGGACCGAGACACTAACCACGTGTGATCGGCCGTATGGCCGGACCGTCAAGACTCTGTCTCGCGTCGGCGAAGGTTGGTGGGCGCGGTGCAGACCAACCTCGAGCGCTCGACCAAATGACGACACGCGAGACGAATATCGGCAATCAAAGCGACGCAGCGCTCATTTGCGCGTTCGTCCTTCAATGCGCGGCGCGCGCGCGTAGAATCTCCCCGCTCGCTCGGGCGCTTTGCCTCGCGCGGGCGAGACATGACTGATTTCTTCCCCTATCGATTTCGCCGTGGCGTGTGGACGGTGGTCGCACTGGTTCTCGGCGCGGGGGGCGGGCTCTCGTGCGGATCGTCTTCGCCGTTGATCCTGGATAGTGGAGCCGGCGGCAATGGCTCCGACGCGCACGTCGATCGCACGGTGTCGGGCACTGGCGGCGGGCCTGAGTCCGATGGATCGACCGCGATCGATGCGGCGGTTGATGTCGGCAGCGATCAGCAGCTCGCAGGGATCGGCGAGATCTGTACGGTTGCCGGCGACTGCACCAGCGGCTTCTGCGTCGACAGAATCTGCTGCCGGCAAGATTGCTCGGGCACTTGCCACTCGTGCGCGGTCCCCGGCAGCGTCGGTACCTGCATGCTCGCGGACGTCGGCACCGACCCGCGCGACGATTGCCCCGACCAGGGCAGCGGCAGCTGCGGGTTCGACGGCACCTGCGACGGCAGCGGCGCGTGCCGCAAGTACCCGACCGGCAGCGTATGCAAGCAGCCTTCGTGCAGCGGGTCGACGCTGACGCTGGCGTCGCGTTGCACGGGCGGTGTCTGCACGCCGACGTCGGGTCAGCCCTGCGATCCGTACGAGTGCGGGACCGCGGCGACGTGCGCGGCGACCTGCACCACCAACGCCGACTGCACGCCGCCCAACGTGTGCAACAACGGCAGCTGCGGTAAGCGTTCGCTCGGCGGCGCGTGCACGATCGGTGATGATTGCAATTCGGGTATCTGCCAGCAGGGCGTCTGCTGCAGCACCGCCTGCACCGGTACCTGCAAGTCGTGCGCGCTTCCGGGCAGCGAGGGCGCCTGCACCAACGTGCCCGAGCGGCAGGACCCCCTCGACCAGTGCCCTGACACCGGGATCGCCAGCTGCGGCACCGACGGCACGTGCGACGGCGCGGGCGCGTGCCGCTTCTACGCCAGGGGCACGACCTGCCGCGCGGTCGCCGGCATGTGCGATGTCGCTGAGAGCTGCGCGGGCGGCGGCGCGCCCTGTCCCCCCGACGGATTCCTGAGCGGCAACGTCTGCCGTGGCGCGGCCGGCATGTGCGACGCGCCCGAAACCTGCTCCGGCACGGGCGCCGCGTGTCCCCCGGATGTGCTGGTGCCCGCCGGCACGGTGTGCCGCCAGATCGCGGGCATGTGCGACGTCGCCGAAACGTGCACCGGCAGCAGCGTTGCTTGCCCGCCTGACGTCTTCGCGCCTGCGATAGCGGTGTGTCGACCCGCCGCCGGCATGTGCGACATCGCCGAGAGCTGCACGGGCAGCGCTGCCGCGTGCCCCCCAGACAAGGTCGCCGTCAACGGCACCGTCTGCCGCGGGACCGCCGGCGACTGCGATGTCGCCGA
This sequence comes from uncultured Pseudomonadota bacterium, assembly GCA_963711305.1. Lineage (GTDB taxonomy): Bacteria > Myxococcota_A > Polyangia > Fen-1088 > Fen-1088 > DASRQZ01. The sequence continues at coordinate 1,225,198 of CAVQDT010000003.1, read as the reverse complement.
GACCTGCAATGGCACGACCGTCGCTTGCCCCGCGGATGGTTTTCTGGCCTCGGGGTCGGTTTGCCGGGTGGCGGTTCCTGGCGGTTGCGATGTCGCCGAGACTCTGCAGTGGCAGTGGTCCGACATGCCCATCCGATGTGGTGGTGGCGATGGGCACGGTCTGTCGCACTGCCGTGGATGTCTGCGACGTAGCGGAGAGGTGCACCGGCTCGACCCCCTCTTGCCCCACCGACGGATTCGCGCTCCCCGGTACGCCTTGCCGTGCGGCCGCGAGCGTCTGCGACGTCGCCGAGAGCTGCACGGGCTCGGGCCCGAGTTGCCCGCCCGACGTCGTCGTCGCCGCCGCTCCGGCGGTGGTATGTCGCATCGCCGCCGGCGGCTGCGACGTCGCCGACAGCTGCGACGGCGTCGCCAACGTCTGCCCGCTCGATGCGATGGCGCCGACCCCGACCGCGCCGACCAACCTGGCGGCCGCGCGCGGCAATAACTCGGCGACGCTGACCTGGACCGCAGTCGCCGGTGCCACCAGCTTACACCATCGGCCGCAGCACGGTCTCCGGCGGCCCGTACACCACCGTGGGGACCGCGACCTTGCCGACGTTCCTTGCGAACGGGCTCACCAACGGCACGACGTTCTTCTTCGTCGTCTCGGCGACGACGGTCGGCCCGGGGTGCGTGTCGCCCAACTCGGCGCAGGCGGCCGTGATCCCCAGCGCGTGTCTCGGCGTCTACTGCGACGACTTCGAGGCCGACACCGTCGGCACGCAGGCGCAGGGCTGGACGCGCGTGGGTGGCAGCGCCGGTGACTGGCTGGTCACCGCGGCGGGAACCAAGTTCTTCTCGCAGGTCGGTGCCACCAGCTCCACGTTCCGGGCTGCTTTCTCCAGTGGCGCACCGGGCGCGCCCTGGAGCGGCGCGACCAGCGTCTCGGCCGACGTCGAGCTCAACACGCTGGGCATCAGCGGCCAGGCGGCGTTGCTGTGCGTGCGCTTCGTCGACATCAGCAATTTCTACTGCGCCGCGCTCAGCCCAGCGGGCATCCAGATCCAGACCAAGGTCGGTGGCAACACCAACAACAGCGCGGTCTTCCCGCAGTCGATCAACACCGGCTCGATCCAGCAGGTGACGCTGAGCTTGAGCGCGGGTGGCGTCCTCAGCGTCATACTCAACAGCTCGCAGCGCGGGACATTGACCCCGGCGGCGCTGGCGAGTGGATTCGTGGCGGTGGCGACGACAAGTGTGGAAGCATCATTCGACACGATCGTGGTTTCGCAGCCGTAGAAGCTGGATCCGGAGGGCTAGCGAGTCCGTGCTCGAGTCCGTGTCCGTGTCCGCTCCTACGCGCCCACGGACACGGACACGGACACGGACTCGGACTCGAGCACGCTGGCCTTCCGTCCCTCCGCCTCGTCCTCCCCCTCCCGGTTGGCAAATCCACCCCGGGTACGATATCTAGGTACCCTTCATTTTGACGCACAAACCCCACCACCCACACCGGCCCGCTGCCCCCAGCTTGCCCCCGCCCCCGGCGCCGCCGCCGCTGTCCGCGGCCGAGATCTTCCGCGGCCGTAATCTGTTCATCCTCGGCAGCACCGGCTTCGTCGGCAAGGTTCTGCTGAGCATGGTGCTCGACCGGTTCCCCGAGGTGGGACGGGTCTACGTCATGGTGCGCCGTGGCTCGGGCACGGACAGCGAGGCGCGGTTCTGGCAGAGCGTGGTCACCTCGCCCGCGTTCGATCCGCTGCGCGCCCGCCACGGCGGGACGCGACGGGCTGGCCGAGTTTCTGCGCGCCAAGGTGAGCGTCGTCGACGGCGACATCACCGAGAAGAACCTGGGTCTGTCCGAGGAAGAGGCCGAGCGCGTCGCCAAGGACATCGACGTCCTGATCAACTCGTCGGGGCGCGTGACGTTCAATCCGCCGCTGGAATCGGCGCTGAAGACCAACGTCGAGGGCACCAAGAACGTCATCGCCTTCGCCAAGCGCATGAAGCGCCCGGCGCTGATCCACACCAGCACCTGCTTCGTCGCCGGCGTGCGCTCGGGCGAGGTCTGGGAGAGCGAGGAGCTGGTCGGCTACTTCCCGCGCCACGGCGATCTGTCGGGCACGCACTTCTCGGTCGAGCAAGAGCTCGCCGACAGCGAACGCGGCGCCGCGCGCATCCGCGAGCTGGCCGACGACGCCCAGGTGCTGGCGCGCCTGCGCCAGCAGGCCCGAGACCGGCTGCGCGAGGAGAACCGCGATCCCGACGACGAGGGCGCGCTGCGCCTGGCCGTCGCGCGCGCGCGCAAGGAGTGGATCCGCGCCGAGCTCACCCGGCAGGGCATCGAGCGCGCCGCCGCCTGGGGCTGGCCCAACATCTACACGTACACCAAGAGCATGGGCGACCAGCTGGTCGCGCGCGAGACCGGCATCTTCCGCTCGATCGTGCGCCCCGCGATCGTCGAGAGCGCGGTCGAGTTTCCGTTCCGCGGCTGGAACGAAGGCTTCACCACCTCGGCGCCGCTGGTCTATCTGGCGCTCAAGGGCCAGAACGTCCTGCCGGTCAACGACAAGCTGATCCTCGACGTGGTGCCGGTCGACCACGTCGCCGCCGGCATGCTGATGGTCGCGGCGCAGGCCTGCGTCGAGCAGCCGGAGCTGGTGCACCAGCTGTCGAGCGGCGATCTCAATCCGCTGCGCATCAACCGCGTGGTGACGCTGACCGGCCTCTACAAGCGCAAGCGCTTCCAGGACAAGGAGACTGGCAACCGCTTCGTCAACGAGCTGGCGGCGCGCATGGAGTTCCGACCGGTGTCCCAGGAGGAGTACGACGCCTGGTCGCTGCCGCTGGTGAACCGCGTGGCGCAGAAGGCGGCGACGGCGCTGGCGAAGATCCGCCCGCGCTGGGGCGGCGGCCGCTTCACCGAGGTGATCGACCGCATCAAGAAGAACGTCGACGAGGTCACCCGCGTCACCGACGAGGCGCAGAAGAACATCGAGCTCTTCCGCCCGTTCATCTTCGACAACCAGTACGTCTTCCGCGCCGACCATATCCGCGCGCTGCGCGACCGCTTCACCGCCGACGACCAGAACCGGCTGCGCTGGGGCCCGGAGGCGCTCGACTGGTACGACTACTGGATGAACATCCACTTCCCCGGCCTGCAGCGGTGGGTGTTGCCCGAGCTCGACGAGACCTACGCCGCGCGCCCCAAGCAGATCTACAGCTACCACGATCTCCTCGAGCTGTTCGACACCACGACCAAGCTCCACGCGACGCGCGTCGCGCTGCGCATCGAGCGCGGCAAGCGCGAGGAAATCTACACTTACGCCGACCTTCAAGAATTGGCGAGCCGCGTGGGCGGCTTCCTGGTCGGCGAGTCGGTCACCGCGGGCGACCGCGTGATCCTGTACGCCAAGAACGCGCCCGAATGGGCCATGGCCTACTTCGGCATCATCAAGACCGGTGCCACGGCGGTGCCGATCGGCTTCGAGTCGTCGGTGGCCGAGCTGGTCAATATCGCGCGCGCATCGTCGGCGACCGGCATCCTCATCGACGACAGCCTCTGGGAGAAGCGCAGCACGCTCACGCGCGCGCTCAACGAGGCCGGTCTCGGCACCAAGGTGTGGCCGTTCCACAAGGTGTTCGAGCTTCCGGACCTCGAGGTCGAGCAGGAGCGCGCCAAGTCGCTGCATCGCAAGCTCAGCCCCGATTCGGTGGCGTCGCTGCTCTTCACTTCGGGCACGACCGGCAAGCCCAAGGGGGTGATGCTCAGCCACCGCAACCTCACCTTCATGGTGTCGGAGCTGTCCAAGGTGTTCGAGTTCGGTGTCAACGACGGCATGCTGTCGTTGCTGCCGTTGCACCACACCTTCGAGTTCTCGCCTGGCCTGCTGGTGCCGCTGGCCCACGGCGCGCAGATCACCTACGTCACCGAGCTGACCGGCGACGCGATCTCCGCCGCCCTGAAGAAGGGACACGTCACCGCGATCGTCGGCGTGCCCGCGCTCTGGGAGCTGATGAAGCGGCGCGTGCTGCAGCGGTTCTCGGAAAAGTCGCCGATCATCGATGTGGCGATGCGGGGGCTCATCGCCGCGAACTACGAGCTGCGATCGCGCACGCAGCTCGACCTCGGCATGCTGTTCTTCCTGCCCATCCACGAAGGCTTCGGCGGGCGGATCCGGTATCTCATCAGCGGCGGCTCGGCCTTGCCGGCCGACGTCTTGAAGACGTTCTACGGTATGGGCTTCTCGTTCTTCGAAGGCTACGGCCTGACCGAGACCGCGCCGGTGCTGACCGTGACCTCGCCCAAGGAAAAGCCGCTCCCCGGTTCGGTGGGGCGGTCGCTGCCCGGCCTGGAGGTGAAGATCGCCTCGCCCGACGGCAGCGGCGTCGGCGAGGTGATCGCGCGCGGCCGCAACGTGATGGCCGGCTACTGGGAGGATGAAGAGGCGACGGCCGAGACGATCAAGGACGGCTGGTTCCACACCGGTGATCTCGGGCGCATCGACGAGAAGGGGAATCTGTACCTGGTCGGGCGATCGAAGGACGTGATCGTCGACTCCAACGGCAAGAACGTCTATCCCGACGAGATCGAAGATCTGTACCGCGAATCGCCGTACATCAAGGATTTGTCGGTCGTCGGTTTGCCCGACGGCTCGGCGGAGCAGGTCGCGTGCGCGATCATGCCGGCATATGACCAGGACGCGGCGCTGGCGCGCGCCGACGTCGAGGCGCGCATCCAGGAGCACTTCCGCAAGGTGTCGGCGGAGCTGCCGTTCTGGAAGCGGGTCAAGATCGTGCACATCTGGGAGGGCGAGCTGCCGCGCACGGCGAAGCGCTCGGTCAAGCGCCGCGACATCGTCGCCGAGCTCGAGCGGCTGCGCCGGAAAGAGAGCGACGGTACGCTGGCGGCGGTCGCGCCGCGCGACGAGCGCGGCCCCGGCTGGCTGCTCGATCTCGTCGCCACCGTGTCGGGCAAGGCGCGCGGCGACGTGCACCTCACGAGCCGGCTCGGCGACCTGGGGTTCGACAGCTTGATGTACACCGAGCTGGCGAGCGCGCTCGAAACCGAAGGGATCGCGCTGCCCGAGGACGCCGACCTGACCGCGGTGGCCGACGTCGCGCAGTTGCAAGATCTCATCGTGCGCAGCCGCAGCGGCGCGGGCAGCATCGAACGCCTCACGCGCCGCCGCGGCAGCGACGACGGCGCGAGCGCGCCCAGCGACGGCGACGTTCATGTTCCGTCGGCGGTCGCCACCGCCGGCAAGCGCGGGCTCGCGCTGGCGCAGCGGCTCTTTTACAAGCGCGTGCTCGACACGCGCATCACCGGCGCGAACCACGTCCCGCACCACACGCACTTCATCGTCGCGGCCAATCACTGCTCGCACCTCGACATGGGGCTCATCAAGGTCGCGCTCGGCGACGCCGGCCGCGATCTCACGTCGCTGGCGGCGGCCGACTACTTCTTCCGCAACAGGTACCGGCGCGCCTACTTCAAGCACTTCACCAACCTGGTGCCGATGGAGCGCACGGGCTCGATCCGCAAGTCGATGGACACGGCCGAGAAGGTGCTACGCCGCGGGCGCAGCATGGTGGTGTTCCCCGAGGGGACGCGGTCGATGACGGGACAGATGGCCGACTTCCTGCCCAGCCTGGGCTACCTCGCGCTGCGCGCCGAGGTGGGCCTCTTGCCGGCATACATCTCGGGCACGTACGAGTCGCTGCCCAAGGGCGCGGCGGTGCCGAAGTCGCGCGAGCTCGGCGTGGCGTTCGGGCCGTTCATCTCCAACGAGCGGCTACGCGAGCTGACCGACGGGTTGCCGCAGCAGGAGGCCTGGCGCCTGGTCGCGGCCTACGCGCAGCGGATCATCGAGAACCTGCGCGACGGCGTTCCCCACGCGCTCGACATCGCGGGTGCGCGCGCGGCCTGGGACGGGCACAAGCTGGGCGAGATTGCCGATCGGCGCCCGCGCGCCGACGCAGCCAGCGACGGCGATGCCAAGAAGCGCGCGCCGCGCCGCCGCACGCTGAGGTCGGTACCATGAACCGCACGACTCACGCGGGGACCAAGGCGCTGGCCAAGAGCGAACCGACCAAGCTGGTGGCCAAGAAAACGACGATGCCGACCACGACCCCGACGACGTTGATCACCGGCGCGACTGGTTTCTTGGGCGCGCACCTACTGCGCGTGCTCGCGTCGAAGGGCGAGGACGCGGGCGACACCAAGCCGGCGCACCTGCGCGTGCTCACCCAGGCGTCGGCCGCTCCGCGGTGGCTGACCGAGCTGGGCGTCGAGGTGGTCACCGGTTCGATCACCGACGCCGACGCGGTCGCGCGCGCCGTCGAAGGCGCGGACCACATTTACCACCTGGCGGGGCTGGTCTCCTCGAAGCCCGGCGACGCGCACCGGATGCACGACGTGCACGTGCACGGGACGCGCCGGTTGTGCGAAGCGGCGGCGAAAGCCGGCGTCGCGCGCATCGTGATGTCGTCCACCAGCGGCACGGTCGCGGTCTCGCGGCGCGCCGACGAGATGCCCGACGAGACCTCGCCGACGCCGATGGAGATCGTCGCGCGCTGGCCGTACTACGCGAGCAAGGTCTATCAGGAAGAGGCGGCGCGCCGCGCGTGCGGCGACCGCGTCGAGCTGGTGATGGTGAACCCGAGCCTGCTGCTCGGGCCGGGCGACGATCGCCTCAGCTCGACGCGCCCGGTGCTGCAGTTCCTGGCGCGCGAGATCGCGCTGGTGCCGCCGGGCGGCCTCAACTTCGTCGACGTGCGCGACGTCGCCGCGCTGCTGCCGGTGGCGATGGAGCGCGGCACGCCGGGCGAGCGCTACCTGGTCGGCGGCGTACAACTGGACGTTCGCCGAGTTCCTCGGGCGGCTCGAGCGGCTGACGAAGGTTCCGGGCCCGATGCTCAAGGCGCGCGGCAAGCTGCCGTTGCTGGCGACGCGCGCGCAGGCGGCGATGTACCGCCACTGGGGCCGCACGCCGCCGCTCGAGCCTCAGAGCGTCGAGATGTCCGAGTACTTCTGGTACTTCGATTCGGGCAAGGCGGCGCGCGAGCTGGGCTTCATCCCGCGCGACGCGACGGATACGCTGTTCGACACGGTGACGTACATCCGCGCGAACTTGCTGGGCAACGGCGCGCTGAGCAAGAAGGCGGGGTAGGGGCGGCATCGCCGCGGGCGACGGTCGGCGGGCCGGACCCCTCACCCTAACCCTCCCCCCGCAGACGGGGGGAGGGGATCGGATCGGATCGGATCGGATCGGATCGGGTCGGGATCGGGTCGGGTCGGGATCGGATCGGGTCGGGTCGGGATCGGATCGGGTCGGGATCGGATCGGATCGGATCGGATCGGGTCGGGATCGGATCGGATCGGATCGGGTCGGATCGGGTTGGATTGACGGTAGCTCGTCCCAGTCCGTTCCGGTCCCCTCCCCCCGTCTGCGGGGGGAGGGTTAGGGTGAGGGGTCCGGCCCGCCGCTCAGAACCGCACGCGCAACGCGCTCGGCAACACCTCGAACCTCGCCGGCAGCCGCCCGGGCGTCTCTCCGTCGAGCTCGATCGGAACCTTGGCGTCGCCGTCGACCGCCGCGGCCTCGAGCGTGCGCACGGTGGCGCTGCTCACCTCCTCGAGCGTCAGGTGGTTGCCGCTGTAAACCTTGCTGATCTGGGTCAAGACGCGCATGCGCGTGAAGTCGCCGAGGATCACCAGATCGAGCGTGCCGCTGTCGAGCTTGGCCGCGGGGCAGATCTTCATGCCGCCGCCGAAGAAGCGGCCGTTGCCGACCGCCGCCATCAGCACCCGGTGGCGCTGCGGCTCGCCGCCGTCGAGCGTGAGCCAGACGTCGGTGTTGTCGTAGGTGACCAGCGATTGCATGGTCGCCGAGAAGAACGCCATGCGGCCGCCGAGCTTCTTCGACGACGCGTTGGCGCGGCTCGCGACCGCGCTCGAGAAGCCGAACGACGCGACGTTGACGAAGTGGCGCGAGGCCGCCGCGCCGTCGTGGTCGACGAAGGTGGCGCGTCCGGCGTCGACCACGCGCGCCGGCGCCTCGCGGATGTGTTGCGCCGCCTCGCGCAGATCCGCCGGCACCTCGAGCGATCGCCGGAAGTCGCCGCCGGTCCCGCGCGGGATGAGGCCGATGTCGGTGGTCGCGCCCGCGCCCGCCTGCAGCACACCGTCGGCGATCTCGGACACCGTACCGTCGCCGCCGAACGCGACGATCAGCGGCCGGCCCTCGCGCGCCGCCTCGCGCGCCAGGCGCGTGGCGTCACGCGGCGCGGTCGTGAAGACGCTGTCGAACTCGCCCAGACCCTCGGTCAGCGGACCGACCAGCTTGGCCCACGCCGATTCACTGAGGCCCCCGCCCGAGCGGGGATTGACGATGACGATCGGGCGTCGCGCGTCCAATACCGTCACTCATATCATATCGGCGCGCTTCGAAAACCGCGCTACGCTCGCGCATGCTCGGCGGCGCGCTCTCCGTCGGAATCCTGCTCGCGTTCGGCACCAGCGTCTGCTGGGCGCTGACCAACGTCGCCGTGGCGCGCAGCGGGCAGATGGTCGGTCCCATGCGCGGCCTCCTGTGGGCCGAGGTCTTCGGGGGCGTGCTCGCCGCCTTCGCCAGCTGGGCGTTCGACGGTCCGACGCAGGCGTTCACCTTCGGCACCGCCGGCTGGCTGCTCGTCGCCGGCGTCTCGTCGCTGGCTGGGTACCTGTGCATGTTCTACGCGCTCGCGCGCGGGCGGCTCTCGATCGTCGTACCGGTCATGTCGGGGTGGGCGGTGATCTCGGCGCTGTTGTCGGCGTCGATCCTGGGCCAGTCGGTCCACGCCGCGCAGCTGGCGGGCTCGGTGCTGGTGATCGCCGGCATCGCGATGGTGTCGCGGCACGCCCGTCAATCCGCGGACGCCGCCGCCCACGCCCACGCCCACGGGGCGGTCGTCGGACATCGCGGCGCTGTTCCGCGCTGGGTCTGGGCATCGCTGGGCGCGGCGCTGTCCTTCGGCGTGCTGATCCCCGCGGTGGTTCGCATCGCGCCCGCAACCGGCCGCCTGGGATCGGTGGCGGCGGTCTTCGGCACGGATATCCTGCTCGCGCTGCCGCTCGCGGCCCTGTTTCGGGTCGACCTGCGCCCGCCGCCGCGCGCTGCGTTGCCGTCGGTCGCGATGGCGGGCTTGCTCGAAGCGGCCGGCTTCGTCTGCATCGCGCTCGCCAGCGCGCGCGCCCCGCTGGCGGTGGTTTCGCCGCTGGCGAGCCTGTCCTCGGCGCTGACCGTGATCTACGCCTGGGTCGTGCTGCGCGAGCGCCCGCACCCGGTCGCGCTGGCCGGCGCGGCGCTGGCCTGCGCCGGTGTCATTGCCGTTGCTTCGTGAGGTCGCGCGGGCATAGGCGGCATCGCCGCCCATGCGCTACACTCCCCGCGCCATGGCCCACCAATACATCTTCACGATGCAGAATCTCCGTCGGGTGCACCCTCCCAACAAGGAGGTCCTGAAGGGGATCTACCTGTCGTTCTATCCCGGCGCGAAGATCGGCGTGCTCGGTTCGAACGGCTCCGGCAAGTCGACCCTGCTGCGCATCATGGCCGGTGTCGACACCGACTTCTTTGGCGAGGCCAAGCCGGCCGACGGCACCAAGATCGGCTACCTGCCGCAGGAGCCGCAGCTGGATGCGACCAAGGACGTGCTCGGCAACGTCGAGGAGGCGGTGGCCGGCGTCAAGGGGCTGCTCAAGCGCTTCGACGAGGTGAACCTGCGCCTCGGTGAAGACCTCAAGCCCGAGGAGATGGAGAAGCTGCTCGAGGAGCAGGGCAAGCTGCAGGACGCGATCGAGGCGGCCAACGGCTGGGACATCGACCGCACGCTCGAGATCGCGATGGACGCGCTCCGCCTGCCGCCGCCCAACGCCGACGTCACCAAGCTGTCGGGCGGCGAGCGCCGTCGCGTCGCGCTGTGCAAGACGCTGCTGCAGCGGCCCGACTTGCTGCTGCTCGACGAGCCGACCAACCACCTCGACGCCGAGAGCGTCGCCTGGCTCGAGCACCACCTGCACGAGTACCCGGGGACGATCGTCGCCGTGACCCACGATCGCTACTTCCTCGACAACGTCGCCGGCTGGATCCTCGAGCTGGACCGCGGCGCCGGCATCCCCTGGCAGGGCAACTACTCGTCGTGGCTCGACCAGAAGCAGAAGCGGCTGGCGCAGGAAGAAAAGGCCGAGTCGTCGCGCCAGCGCACGCTCGCGCGCGAGCTCGAGTGGGTGCGCGCCTCGCCGCGCGCGCGGCAGGCGAAGTCGAAGGCGCGCCTCGCGGCCTACGAGCAGCTGCTGACCGAGGAGCAGACAGAAGCGCGAGGACACCGTCGAGATCTCGATCCCGCCCGGGCCGCGCCTCGGCGACCTCGTGGTCAAGGCCGAGCACCTGTCCAAGGCCTACGGCGATCGCGTGCTGATCGAGGACCTGACCTTCAACCTACCGCGCGGCGGCATCGTCGGCGTGATCGGCGCCAACGGCGCCGGCAAGACCACGCTGTTCCGGATGATGACCGGCCAGGAGAAGCCCGACGGCGGCACGCTGCGCGTCGGCGAGACCGTCAAGCTGGCCTACGTCGACCAGAGCCGCGACACGCTCGCGGGCGACAAGACGGCCTTCGACGAGATCGCGCAGGGCGCGGAGTTCCTCGAGATCGGCAAGCGCAAGATCCCGGCGCGCGCCTACGTCTCCGGCTTCAACTTCAAGGGCGCCGACCAGCAGAAGCGCGTGAAGGACCTATCGGGCGGCGAGCGCAACCGCGTGCACCTGGCCAAGCTCCTGCGCAGCGGCGGCAACGTGCTGCTGCTCGACGAGCCGACCAACGATCTCGACGTCGACACGCTGCGCGCGCTCGAGGACGCGTTGCTGGCGTTCGCCGGCTGCGTGGTGGTGATCAGCCACGATCGCTGGTTCCTCGACCGCATCGCGACCCACATCCTCGCGTTCGAGGGCGACAGCCAGGTGGTCTGGTTCGAGGGCAACTACCAGGACTACGAGGCCGACCGCCACCGTCGCCTGGGCGCCGCCGCCGACCAGCCCCACCGGATCCGCTACAAGAAGCTGGTTCACTGAGCGGTCGGCGCGGACGCGCAAGATTGGGAGCCCTTTCGGGGTTCCCAACTTTGCGATAAGCTGAACTTCCGATGATTCCCTACGCAGACCTCGAGCGGGCGCTGGCCCGATGGAAGTCTCGATCACGCTCGGGAGCCACCGAGGTGGGTGGTCACGACATCGTGCACTCCACCGAGGACATGGGCAGCCGGCCCGCCAATCTGCAAAACGGCCAGAGCGGCGAGATCGACGCCAACGAGCTCGTCGAGACCTACGACGACTGACGCGCGGGCGTCAGAAGTAGAAGCGGACGCCGAGGCCGCCTTCGAAGGTGAGGCCGTTGTAGATGTAGAAGGCGGGGTCGATCTCGAAGAAGACCTCGAGGAAATTCGGGTTGTTGAACATCAACGCGAGCCCGACCGGGAGCCGCGCGCCGATGTTGAAGCCGCGGCCGCCGAAGATCACGACGCGGCCGCCGCCGCCGATGTACCAGTCGAGCTGGGCCGTGCTGCGGACGATGTTCGACTGCCAGAGGTAGTCGACGTTGATGCTGGTGTCGAAGTAGCCCTGGCAGTGCGTGACGCCGTTGCTGTCGGTGAAGCACTGGGCGCCGACGCCGGCGCCGTAGTTGGTGAAGCCCAGCGCGAAGTCGAACGCGTTGGTCGGGCCGACCCAGTACTTGCCCGACAGACCGGTCGGATCGCCGAGAATGAAGCCCAGCCCGATCTTGCGGCCGTAGCCGACCTCGGTCGCGCTGGCCGGGCGGGCGCCCGCGACCAGGAGGAAAACCGCGAGCAAGGTAGTTACGACAGTGTATTTCATGGGGGGCATACTACGGTGAAACCATGAAGGCCGAGAAGTTTTCCGATGCATTGTGGACATGTCAATTGGGTATTGTTTGTAACCACGGATGAGCCGTCGAGAAGGGTCCCATCCGTTGCGCCCTGCAGATTTTCTCGACGGCGCTCTTCTGAGAGTGGCCGCCACCGCGCTGTTGGTTAGCTCCCTCGGTGTAGTTGGTTGTCGGGGCGGTGCGGTGGACCGCGCGAGCACGCCGCCCGCCGCCCGCGCCCGCTCCGCGGCGCCGCCGGCGCCCCGGCGGCCGCGCGGCCCCGACTCCGACGCGCTGCCGCCCGCGATCGGCCTGCCGCCCGAACGGCGCGCGCTGCAGGTCGTCGACGGTCGGGATCGCATCGTCGACGCCGACGACGCGCGCGCCCGCGGGCTGACCCTGGTCGATCTCTCCGACGGCTGGGCACCACGCATCTTCGCCGACGGCATCGCCAAGGACGGCGCGGCGCTGCCCAATCACTACCGCACGATCTTCGTCGGGCTCGCCGGCAACAAGACCGACGGTGACGGCCAGCCGCTCACGTCCGGCGAGCAGAACTACCTCGAGCTCTACGGCATTCCACCGACGCTGTCGGTACTGCGCGAGCGCTTCCTGGCCGACGCGGCCCGCGCTTGCGATCCCACGTTCGACGTCAGCAAGCTCCTGGCGGTCGACTCGATCGAGACCTGGGGCGCGACGTCGGAGCAGAAGGAGCTGGCCAAGTTCCACGCGCGCGAGCAGCGGCTGGAGGCGGCGCGCGTGAAGGCGAACGCACCCAACCTGGAAGCGCTCGCCGAGTCGGATCGACGCTACGCCAAGGACGTGAAGCTGCATCTGCGCGCCGAGGCCGAGCACGAGGCCTTCGCCGAGATCGAGAAGCGCCTCGCCTGCGAGGGCCTCATGGATCCGGCCAAGCACGCCGCCGGCCACTACGACACGGTGATGCGCAAGGCGGTCGTCGACTTCCAGCAGAAGCACACGCTGATCGATCAGGCCGACATCAAGCGCTCGACGCTGGAGGCGCTGTCGCGCCCGCTGCTGGAGAACGACTTCGCGGCGCTGCAGCGCGTGCTGGCCGAGCGCGCCGCGCACGCGGGCGAGCATCGTCGAGGACGGATCGATCCCACCGACGACGACCTATCCCGGCAGCGACGGCTTCCGGCACCCGATTCCGGATCTGGTCGGCGCCGCCACGACCGCGCTGCTCGCGCGGCTCGACATCGCCACGCCCGAGGACGCGGTGGCATTCTTTCGCCGGCGCACGCCGGCCGACATGCGCTGGCTGCGCGTCGCCGTGCGCTTCCCGCCGCGGCCCGAATACTACGGCCCGCCGGGCAGCCCCATGGAGCTCTCGCGCCGAGATCGATCGCGGCGACGTCTGGTACGACTTCCCCTTCGACGCCGCCGGCGTGCGCCAGCCGCAGCCGCGCGATCGCTTTCCATCTTTCACGTTGTTCGTGAAGTGGCGCGGCGAGCGCGTGCCGCTGGTGAGCTGGCGGACCACCGTGGGCGGCTGGCGCTCCGAGCTGGCGTCCGACGGCCAGGAGTATTTTCGCTACAAGGGCTCGGACGTCGGCCCGCACGTCTGGCGGCACATCGTCGCGGCGCCGGTCTGGATCCCGCCGCCGTCGTCGCCGCTCGGCTCGATGGTGAAGGAGAAAAAGGTCAACGGCGCGTTCGTGAAGGTGACCAACTACGACGAGGTCGGGCCCGGCTACCTCTCGGCCTACGGGCTCGCGGCGGCGATTCACGTCGAGATGCACAAGGGCGCGTCGGGCTACACCTACTTCGACAACGGCATCCGTACCCACGGATCGTTCGACTACACGTCGCTGCGCGGGCGCTTCTCGCACGGCTGCCATCGCCTCTACAACAACCAGGCGGTGCGCATGTTCTCGTTCGTGCTCGCGCACCGGCGCGCCAAGACGCTGGGCTCGATCGCGCTCGGCTTTCGCCGCACGTTCTGGTCGAAGGGCGAGGTCTACGAGATGCGGCTGCCGAGCCGCGGCTTTTACTACGAGCTGGATCCGCCGCTGCCGGTCGAGACGCTCGAGGGGCGCATCAAGGGCGTGCGGCAAAAGCCGTTCGCCGGCTATCTGCGCAAGCCGGGCGTGAAGTATTCGAGCGAGCGCGCCCCGTCGCTCTCCGATTCGCCCGAGAGCAAGGCGGGCGGCGAGGAGCCACCGTGACACGAGGCTCGATCCTGTTCGCGCTCGCGGTTTGCGGCCTCGCGTGCGAGGGGAAGCACCCCACAACGGACGCCGGCACCGCGGGCGAGCGCGTGGAGCTCGGCAGGTCCACCCACACGCTCGCACCTGAACCGTACGACGCCGCGCCGGCAGCGACGCCGGCGACCGCGGAGAGCAGCGAATCGAGCGACGCCGCCCCCGCCGGCAGCGATGACGATTCGCTGGTCGGCGAGGAGCGCGAGCGCGATCCGCGTTCCGATACGGTGAAGATCAAGGTGATCGTCGATGCGCGCCGGCAGGCGCACGTCGTGTGGGGCCGCAAGGATTTCGGCGTCGCCCCGCTGGAAATCGAGCGCCCGCGCAACAGCGGGCCGCTGGATCTCGTCGTGGTGGCGCCTGGTTACCTGCCGCTGCATGCGCGCGCTCTCACCGACCGCGACGACGTGCTGAGCCTGCGAATCTACTCGGCCGCGGAAGCGCCGCAGCTGCTCGGCTATCGACCCGAGGCGGCGCCCGCGGCCGAGAGCGGATCGGCGATGTCACCAATTTCGCCACGAAACAAGGGGGAAAACGCGCGCCCGCGCATAGGCCCACCCGCGAGCAATGGCAAGACGGGCGACGAAAGAAATCCGACGACCAAACCGTCGAGCAAACCGTCGATGGTGACGAATGCGAAAAAACAGCCCAAATAAAGGGCGAAATCGACACGCGCGCACCTACAGAGACCGCATCAAACCTCTCAGAAAGCAAAAATCAGCTAAAAAACCGCGTTTTTTTCTTCCATGTTCACATCATCTCCCGTAGATTCCCGGGCCAACTTTTGAATACCGGCAGTTTCGCCGGAAAGAGGAGAAGGCATGGCCAAACTGATGTCGAAGTCGGAGCTCATTCAGAAACTCGCGGACGAGCACTCGGAGAAGCTCACGCGCAAGGACGTCAAGGGCGTTCTCGAGTCGCTTGCTCAGGTGGGCTACAAGGAGCTCAAGAAGACCGGCACCTTCCTGGTCCCTGGCTTCGCCAAGTTCGTGGTGATCAAGAAGCCGGCGACCAAGGCGCGCAAGGGGATCAACCCCTTCACGAAGGAGCCGACGATCTTCAAGGCCAAGCCGGCTCGCAAGGTCATCAAGGCCCGTCCGGTCAAGGCCGCCAAAGACGCGGTGATGTAGTAAGACCATCGACGGTTCTCCGTCGAGAAGAGAAAGGGGAGGCCCTCAGGGCTTCCCCTTTTTTTGTAGCGCTATATTTCGCGCATGGTGAGCCTGCCCGACCGGTTCCGCGCGATTCGCCGGGCGACGGAGGATCTGGCGCGGCCGCTCAGCGCCGAGGATTGCGGCCTGCAGTCGATGCCCGAGGCGAGCCCGACCAAGTGGCATCTCGCGCACACCTCCTGGTTCTTCGAAACGTTCGTGCTGGCCGAGGTCCCGGGCTACCGGCCGTTCCACCCGGCGTATCGCGCGCTGTTCAACTCGTACTACAACGCGGTCGGCGATCGCCACGCGCGGCCCGCGCGCGGGTTGCTCTCGCGCCCGTCGCTCGATGAGGTCCTCGCCTATCGCCGTCACGTCGACGAGGCGATGTTGCGGTGCGCTCGACGGTGCGGACGCCGCGCTCGTCGTGCTCGGCCTGCATCACGAGCAGCAGCATCAAGAGCTGATCCTCACCGACATCAAGCACGCGTTCTGGATGAATCCGCTGCGCCCGTCGTACGCGCCGGCGCCGGCGGAGCGCGTCGGCGGCGACGCCGCGGATTCGCCGCTCGCCTGGTGCGAGCGCGCGGGAGGCACCGTCGAGATCGGCGCGCCGGCTCCGGACGCATCCGGAGAGCCGTTCGCCTTCGACAACGAACGCCCGCGGCACGCGCAGCTGCTGCGGCCTCACGCGCTGGCGTCGCGCCTCGTGACCTGCGGCGAATACCGCGCCTTCATCGCCGACGGCGGTTACCGGCGTCCCGAGCTCTGGCTCTCCGACGGCTGGGACGCGGCGCAAGCGGGTGGCTGGGCCGCGCCGCTCTACTGGGAGCAGCGCGACGGCGAGCACTGGTCGCTGACCCTGGCCGGCATGCGGCCGGTGCGCGCGGCCGAGCCGGTCAGCCACGTGAGCTACTACGAAGCCGACGCCTACGCGCGCTGGGCCCAGGCGCGGCTGCCGACCGAAACGGAGTGGGAGGCGGCGGCCACCGCGGCCGCACCGGCCACCGCCGGTGTACCCAATCTCCTCGAGACCGGCTGGCTGCGCCCGATCCCGGCCGCTCCGCGCTGCGGCCAGCGACGGGATCGCGCAGCTCTTCGGCGATGTCTGGGAGTGGACGCAGAGCCCGTACACGCCCTATCCCGGATTTCGCGCCGCCGCCGGCGCCGTCGGCGAGTACAACGGCAAGTTCATGTGCAATCAGATGGTGCTGCGCGGCGGGTCCTGTCTGACGCCGCGCACGCACGTGCGCGCGAGCTACCGCAACTTCTTCCCGCCCGCCGCACGCTGGCAGATGTCGGGAATTCGCCTCGCCCGCGACGTGTGAGCCCCGCGTCGGGCGAGGGGGGCCCCGCCGGAGCCCGTCGTCCGAAAGCAAAACGAATCCTCTCGCGACCCCTTATCGGTCGTGACGGGCGTCCCGAAGGCCATCTGAAGGTTTCCGCACCGATGTCAGCGTCAGCATTCCGTCGCTCTCGGGGCGGCGATCCGTTCGCGACCGGCGAGTCGTTACTCCGCGAGCTTCTCGACGAGCAAGCCGGCTTGCTGCAGCAAGTGAGCCGGCTGCGGTCGTCGCAGCCGCAGAACGACTACGACGACTTGACCGGCCTCGGCACGCGGCGCTACTTCGAGGCGCGCGTGATCGAGGAGCTGTCGCGCGCCGAGCGCAATCCCTCTTACACCGGATCGATGCTGCTGCTCGACGTCGACGATCTGGCGGCGGCGCGCGCGCAGTACGGCCCCACGGTGGGCGACCGCGGGCTGCGCTGGGTGGCCAAGGTGTTGCGCGAGTCCCTGCGCGTCGGCGACGTGGTCTGCCGCGGCGGTGGCGACCGTTTCATGGCGGTGCTCTGCGACACGCCGTCGTTCGACACCGGCGAGGTGATATCGCGCGTGCGCGGCCAGATCACGCGCGTGCGCGGCCACCGCTGGTCGGCGGCGGCGATCAGCATCGGGACCGCGGCCTGGCCCGACGACGCGTTCACGCTGCCGGCGCTGACCGCCATCGCCGCCGTGCGGCTGCTCGAGGACCGGCAGCGCCGTCACGCCCAGGCGCGCCCGCAGCTGATCCTGCTGCCGTAGCCGACCGCAGTGGTCGGGTTCCCGAGCCCCGCCAGCCTCGGGGACACCCCGAACGAGTTTCTCCGGGTAAGTGCTGATTGCCTCTTGCGCTAGGCGAGATCGGGCGAATGTTGCAGTATTCCTTGGCCGGCCCCGATTTCAATTCCCGGCTGAGGGATCTGCATGCAGGCGAAGGCCAACCAGATGTCCCCGGCGGTGTTCGAGATTCTCGACGAGGCGGCCGCTCTGCTCGCCGGCGGGCTCAAAGCGCCGGACGACTCGACGGACGCGGCGCTGCAGGCCTGGGCCCAACATCTGGCGTCGAGGCTCGTCGACTACTGCGCGGTCGATCTGGTCGATCCGCGCTTGGGTATGGGGCGCGCGGTGCGCCTCGCGACGGCCTACCGGGATCCGGCGCAACGGGCCGCCATCGACCAGCTCGCGGCGCGGTCGCCGGTCGTCGCGCCGATCGCGACGGGCGGGCGTCACCATCGGGACGCTCACGATCGCGGGCGAGCCGGGGCGGGCGGAGGCGGTCGGCGCCTGCGTCGATGTCGCGCTCGCCGAGGAGCTGGCGCGCCGGTCGGCGCTCGCCGTCGAGAATGCGCGCCTGCGCGCCCAGCTGCGTGACCTGACGCGCTCGCGCGAGGAGATGCTGTCGATCGTCTCGCACGACATTCGCAACCCGCTGGGCGTCGTGCTGACCGGCAGCGCCCTCTTGCTGCGCGGGTCGCTTCCGCCCGACAAGGGGGATCGCGCCCGCCGCCAGGTCGAGGCGATCCAGCGCGCCGGTCACCGCATCAACGCGCTGATTCGTGACCTGCTCGATTTCTCGACCATCGAGGCGGGAGAGCTGTCGCTGACCCGGCGCCCGCACGACGTCGGCGGGCTGCTGTCGGAGGCGGTCGATGCCCTGCGCCCGACGGCGGCGGCCAAGTCGCAGGAGCTGGCGAGCGAGCCGCCGGCCGAGGCGATGACCGTGAGCTGCGATCGGGATCGCATCGTCCAGGTGTTCGCCAACGTCGTGGGCAACAGCATGAAGTTCGGCCCCACCGGCGGGCACATCCGCGTCGACGCCGTCGCCGACGGCCCGCTGGTGCGCTTCACGGTCGCCGACGACGGTCCGGGCATGGAGCCGGAGGAGCTGGCCAACCTCTTCGACCGCTCCTGGCAGGCTCAGCGCAAGAACCGCGACGGCGTCGGGCTGGGCCTGGCCATCGTGCGGGGTATCGTCGAGGCTCACGGCGGGCGGGTCTGGGCCGAGAGCGCGCTCGGCGACGGGACGCGGGTCCATTTCACACTCGCGAGCGCGTAAAGTTCGGCCTCGGCCCGAGGACGGGCCGGACGCGCTTCCGGCCGGATACATGTGGGCGGCCGTAATTCCAGGTTCGCGCACACCCGCCGATAGGTGTCGCGAAAAACCTTCGGGATCGCGGGCGTCACGTAGAATAGGCTCTGCCCACGTTCCTCCAACCCACTGCAAATATCGAGCGCAGACCGAGCAGGACCATGAAGATGATCGAACCGCGAGAGACCAATGGATCGGGAAACGGACACGCCGCCGCCGCCAGGACCGCCCGTAGCGCGTAAACGCAGAAAATTTGGCCTTCGTCGAAGACCTCTACTACCAGTGGCGAACCGATCCGTCCTCGGTCGATCCGGCCTGGCGCAGCTACTTCGAATCGCTCGATGCGACCGGTGAGCCCGCGATCGCGCCGCCCGCGACGTTCAAGCGCAGCATCTTCGCCGGCGCCGCCACCGTGGTCCCGCTGCGGCCCAAGGCGGCGGCCGCGTCGCTCGCGTCAGAGCGCGTGCACCACCTGGTCGAGGCGTATCGCGAGCACGGACACCTCTCGGCGGATCTCGATCCGCTGGGCCTGATCAAGCGCGCGGGCGCGCAGCTCGCGCTCGAGGACTACGGCCTTTCCGACGCGGATCTCGAGACCGTGTTCAGTACCGAGAACATCGCCGGCCCCGACCGCACCACGCTGAACGGCCTGGTCGGGCTGCTGCGTGAGACCTACTGCCGCCACATCGGCGTCGAGCTCGCGCACTTCCACGACGTCGAGCTGCGCGGCTGGCTGCAGAACCGCATGGAGAGCACGCGCAACCGCCTGGCGCTCAGCTACGACGAGCGCCGCCGCCTGCTCGAGAAGGTGACCGAGGCCGAGGTGTTCGAGCAGTTCCTCGCCAAGAAGTTCGTCAACGCCAAGCGCTTCTCGCTCGAAGGCGCAGAGAGCCTGATCCCGCTCGTCGACCGCATGATCGAGCGCGCGGCGCGCGCCAACGTGTCGGAGATCGTGATCGGCATGGCGCACCGCGGGCGGCTCAACGTGCTCGCCAACGTGATGGAGAAGCCGGCGTCGCAGATCTTCGCCGAGTTCATCGACAAGGAGGGGACGCCCGACGAGGCCGGCGGCGGCGACGTGAAGTACCACCTCGGCTATTCGATCGATCGCGTGTTCGGCTCCGACGGCGACGCCAAGCGCGTGCACCTGTCGATGACGTTCAACCCCAGCCACCTCGAGTGGGTCAACACCGTGGTGCAGGGGCGCGTGCGCGCCAAGCAGGACCGCATGAGCGACACCGGACGCTCGCGCTGCCTGCCGCTGCTGATCCACGGCGACGCCGCGTTCGCGGGCCAGGGCATCATCGCCGAGGCGTTCAACATGTCGGAGCTCGACGGCTACCGCGTGGGCGGCACCGTGCACGTCGTGGTCAACAACCAGATCGGCTTCACGACGTCGCCGCGCAACGGGTACTCGACGACCTACTGCACCGACGTCGCGCGCATGCTGCAGATCCCGATCTTCCACGTCAACGGCGAGGATCCCGAGGCGGTCGCGCAGGTCGTCGATCTCGCGGTCGACTTCCGGCAGCGGTTCCATCGCGACGCGCTCATCGAGCTGTGGTGCTACCGCAAGCACGGGCACAACGAGGCGGACGAGCCGTCGTACACCCAGCCGCAGATGTACCGCGCGATCGCGGCCAAGCCGTCGATCCGAGCCTCGTACGTCGAAGCGTTCGCGGCGCTGCCGGGCTCGGACGCGCAGCCGGCGATCACCATGACCGACGCCGACGCGTTCGCGGGCGAGAAGCGCGAGGAGCTCGAGGCCGAGCTCGAGATCGCGGGCAAGCTGGAGAAGGCGCCGCGGCCGAGCACGTTCGCGGGCGCGTGGGCGCGCGTGCGCGGCGGCGCCGAGACCAAGGTGCCGCTGGTGCCGACGGCGGTGACGCCGGAGATCCTCAAGGTGGTCGGGCACGTGCTCAGCGACGTGCCGCCGGGCTTCAACATGCACCCGCGCCTCAAGATCGTGAAGGACCGGGCGGCGATGGCCGCCGGCGAGAAGCCGATCGACTGGGGCATGGGCGAGGCGCTGGCGTTCGGCACGCTGCTGAACCTGGGCATCCGCGTGCGGCTGTCGGGGCAGGACGTGCGCCGCGGCACGTTCAGCCACCGGCACAGCGTGCTCTTCGACCACGAGACCGGCGCCGAGTACACGCCGCTCGCGCACATCCGCGACAAGCAGGGGGCGTTCGAGGTGCACGACAGCCCGCTGTCCGAGGCGGGCGTGCTCGGCTTCGAGTACGGCTACAGCCTGGACATGCCCGAGGGGCTCACGATCTGGGAGGCGCAGTTCGGCGACTTCGTGAACGCGGCGCAGGTGATCATCGATCAGTTCCTCTGCTCGTCGGAGGCGAAGTGGAACCGCGTGAGCGGCCTCGTGATGCTGCTGCCGCACGGCATGGAAGGGCAGGGGCCGGAGCACTCGAGCGCGCGGCTCGAGCGCTTCCTGAACATGTGCGTGAACGACAACATGCAGGTCTGCAACCTGACGACGCCGGCGCAGTACTTTCACGTGCTGCGCCGCCAGGTGCTGCGCCCGTATCGCAAGCCGCTGGTGATCATGTCGCCGAAGAGCCTGCTGCGGCACCCGGCGGCGTCGTCGGCGCTTTCCGACTTCACCGACGGGGGATT
Source organism: uncultured Pseudomonadota bacterium (assembly GCA_963711305.1). GTDB lineage: Bacteria > Myxococcota_A > Polyangia > Fen-1088 > Fen-1088 > DASRQZ01. The sequence continues at coordinate 1,203,874 of CAVQDT010000003.1, read as the reverse complement.
TCAGCGCATCATCCCCGATCAGATGAACGTCGACCCGTCGACCGTCAAGCGCGTGTTGCTGTGCACCGGCAAGGTCTATTACGACCTGCTGGCGACGCGCGAGGAGAAGCACTACGACGACGTCGCGATCATCCGCATCGAGCAACTCTACCCGATGCACAAAGACGAGCTGCTCGACGTGCTGAGCGTCTATCCCGACGGGACGCCGGTGGTCTGGGTGCAAGAGGAAGCGCGCAACATGGGAGCCTGGGCGTACATGAATCGTGAGCTGCCGAGCCTGCTGGCCGGCATCTTCCCCTGGTCGTGCGTGAGCCGCCCGCTGTCGGCGAGCCCGGCGGCCGGGTCGATGACGCGCCACAAGCGCGAGCAGGCGCGCGTGATCGCGGACGCCTTCGGCAAGGGGAGCGCGTAGCGATGGCGCTTTCGTTGAAGGTGCCGACGATCGGTGAGTCGATCAGCGAGGCGACGCTGGGCGCGTGGAAGCACGCCGAGGGCGACTACGTGAACGTCGACGAGCCGCTGGTCGAGGTCGAGAGCGAGAAGGCGACGTTCGAGGTGCCGTCGCCGGGCGCCGGGATCCTGCGCAAGATCCTGCGCAAGGCGGGCGACACGGTGACCGTCGGCGAGGTGATCGCCGAGATCGAGCCGGCGTCGCGCGAGGCGGCGGCGCCGGCCGCGGCGCCGACCGTTCATCGCCCGCAGCTTCGGCTGCGCCTGCGCCCGCCAATGGAAACGGCCGTCCCGCGGTCGCGGCGACGCGGCCGCGGTCGCGTCGGCGCCGGCGGGCGACGGTGGTTCGCTGCGCGCGCCGTCATCCGGCGACGCGCTGCGCGCGCCGCCCTCGGCGCGCCGGCTGCTGGCCGAGACCGGCATCGCGCCGTCGGAGGTCAAGGGGACCGGCCGCGGCGGCCGCATCTCGACCCAGGACGTGGTGCGCGCGCTCGAGGAGCGCGAGCACCGAGACGCGCCGGTCGAGACGCGCACGCGGCACCGGTGCCCGCGCCTGTCTCTTCTCCCGGACCTTCGGGACCCGCGCCGGTCACCGCGCTCGACGGCGCGCGCGAGCGCGTGGTCCCGATGTCGCCGCTGCGCCGGACCGTCGCCAAGCGGCTGGTCGAGGCGCAGACGACGGCGGCGATCCTCACGACCTTCAACGAGGTCGACATGAGCAAGGTGCTCGCGCTGCGCGAGCGCTACCAGGAGCGCTTTCTCAAGCAGCACGGCGTGAAGCTGGGCTTCATGTCGTTCTTCGTGAAGGCGGCGATCGAAGCGCTGCGCGCGTTCCCGTCCGTCAACGCCGAGATTCGCGGCACCGACGTGATCTACAAGGACCACTACGACATCGGCGTCGCCGTCGGCGGCGGCAAGGGCCTGGTGGTGCCGGTGGTGCGCGACGCCGATCGGCTGTCGTTCGCCGAGCTCGAGAAGACCATCGGCGAGCTGGCGGTGCGCGCGCGCGACAACAAGCTGATGATGAAGGACCTCGAGGGCGGGACCTTCACGATCTCCAACGGCGGCGTCTACGGCTCGATGCTGTCGACGCCGATCTTGAACCCGCCCCAGAGCGGCATCCTGGGCCTGCACGCGATCCAGAAGCGGCCGGTCGCGGCCGGCGATCAGATCGTGCTGCGCTCGATGATGTACCTGGCGCTGTCGTACGACCATCGCCTGGTCGACGGCCGCGAGGCGGTACAGTTCCTGGTGCGCATCAAGGAGTGCGTCGAGGAGCCCGACCGCATCCTCCTCGAGATCTGATTCCGTCGCTGCCAGCCGCTCCGCGATCAGACGCGATCGCGGAGACCGGAGACGCCGGACTCCGCGGCGCAGTGCGCGCAGCAGAACATCTGGCCGGACTGTTCGACGCCGTGGCCGATCACGCGGCACCCGCAGTGCGCGCAGATCGGGGCCAGCGCCTGGATGGCGCACTCGAAGCTGTCGAAGACGTGGGACACCGAGTGGATCCTGACCTCGAAGGCCTTGTCGTAGTGGTTCCCGCAGACTTCGCAGAGGGTCCGGTCCATGGAGTGTGAAGGTGGCCATGATTCGCGACGGTGCCAGTCCCGTGTTGCGCGTGCGCAAAGATGTTTCCTGGCGACGCCGATTCTGCGGTTGACAGAGCGCGTCTCGTTGATTACGAAGCCTGTGTGGGTTCCCTGCGCACCGAACCTTCGGCTCCGGTGCTGGGATATCCGGCCCGGCGCCGATTCACGCTCGACGTTCTCATCGACGAGCAGGACCGCCTGGAGCTGCTGCGGGCCGAGGCGCGCCGCGGCCTGACCGCGCGGCCCAAGGAGCTGCCGCCCAAGTGGTTCTACGATCAGCGCGGCTCGGCGCTGTTCGATGCGATCACCAGCTTGCCCGAGTACTACCTCACGCGCCGCGAGCGCGCGATCCTGCGCGCGAACGCCGCCGAGATCGCTGCGATCACGGGCGCGCGCACGCTGGTCGAGCTCGGCTCCGGCACGTCCGACAAGACGCGGCTGATCATCGACGCGCTCGACGCCGCCGGGACGCTGGAATACTTCGTGCCGTTCGACGTCTGCCAGCCGGCGCTGGAGGCGGCAGGCGCGGCGCTGCTCGACGAGTATCCGCGCCTCGCGGTCCACGCGGTGGTCGGCGACTTCGATCTGCACCTGGGCGCGATCCCGCACGAGGGGCGCACGCTGGTGGCGTTCCTCGGCAGCACGATCGGCAACTTCCCCGCGGGCGCGCGCGCCGAGTTGCTGGGTGAGCTGCGGCGCTCGCTGGGTCGCGGGCGGCTTCTTCCTGGTCGGCACCGATCTGGTCAAGGATCGCGCGCGGCTCGACGCCGCGTACAACGACTCGCGCGGCATCACCGCGGCGTTCAACCGCAACGTGCTGCGCGTGCTCAACCGCGACCTCGACGCCGACTTCGTCGAGCAGCGCTTCGAGCACGTCGCCGCGTTCGACGCCGAGCAGGAGCTGGTCGACATCCGCCTGCGCTCGCGCGTCGAGCAGACCGTGCACGTGGCGGCGCTGGACCTGAACGTCCGCTTCGACGCCGGCGAGGAGATGCGCACGGAGATCAGCACCAAGTTCCGCCGCGCGCGTTTCGAGCGCGAGATGCACGCGAGCGGCTTCGAGCCGGCGGGTTGGTGGACCGATCGCTCGGGCGACTTCGCGCTGTCGCTGTGGCAGGTGGGGTAGAGCGGCGGCGGGCGTCGCGTTCATCTGGACGGACCCCTCTCCCTAACCCTCCCCCCGCAGACGGGGGGAGGGGACCAGAATGAAGACCGACCGCTCGGGCGACTCTGTCGCTGTCACTGTGGCAGGTGGAGAGGGAGAGCGGCGGCGGGACGTCGCGTTTATCTCCGACGCAGACCCTCGCAGACGGGGGGAGGGGACTCGGAGATCCCTCGCCCCCGCAGACGGGGAGGGGACCGGAGATCTTCCTTCTGATCCCCTCCCCCCGTCTGCGGGGGGAGGGTTAGGGAGAGGGGCAGGCCTTGCGAGACGCGGCGTGCGTCGGCGCTAAGCGCGCCGTCGCGCGACCGGCACCACGAACTTGTCCGCCGTCCGCTCCTCCGAGAACGCCGCCACCTTCACATCCGTCAACCCCGCCGCGCGCGCCGCGCTGCGCACGTCGCCCTCGCTGACCGCAGCGCCCGCGCCCTTCCGTCGCAGCGTCCAGAGCGCGCCGCCGCCGCGCAGCGTCGGTACCAGCTCCCCGATCTCCTTCAAATCCTCACGCGCCTCGACCACCAGAAACACCACCAGCTCCGCCTCGCTCCCGGTCGGTGCGCCTTTCAAGATCTTCGCGCCGCGTGCCTCGACCTCGCCGACGAACGCCCGCAGATCCTCTGCCCGCGAACGCGCGCTTGCCGCCAACCAGCGCGACCGTCGACGACGCCTTGACCCCGAGCTTGTCGAGTCGGCTCGGCGGATTGCGGATCCGCTCCGCCCACTTGCGCGCGTCGGCGCCGAGCTCCAGCACCAGCTTCTGCTGTCTTCTTCGCGTCGCGCGCGCCCCAGCTCACCGTCAGCGCGGACGCGTCGGCCTCGACGCTCCGGATCTCGCGCAGCGGAACCACGACGCGGAAGTCACCGCGAAAGACCAGCTCGCTGGTCTCGAGCAGCGCCTTGCCGCGCGAGCTCTTCCCGTCGAGGCGAGCCCGACAGGCCGCTTCTCTTCCCACGTCTAGCTCGCGAACCCGCAAAGGGTTCCGAACCTCTCCGACCTGACGACGACGGGCTTCGGCGGGGGCCCCGCCCACGCCCGACGCGATCACGCCGACGGGACCAGGCGGCCCGCGGTCGCCTTCTCGGCCGGCGACATGCCCGACGCCGCGATGGCCTTCGCCGCCTTCTGGCGCCGCTTGTCGACGTACATCGCCTCGTCGGCGCTGCGCGATCAGCGCCTCGGCCGCGGTGCCCTCCTCGGGCCAGCTGGCGGTGCCCAGGCTCAGCGCCACCGGAATGTCGCGCCCGGCGTTCGCCGCCTGAAGCTGATCGCGCAGGCGGTTGATGATGCGGCCGCAATCCTCCGACGACAGATCCGGCAGCAGCACCGTGAACTCGTCGCCGCCGGTGCGGCAGGGAACGTCGTGCGTGCGCAGGTGATCCGTCAGGAAGACGCCGACCCACTTGAGCAGGCGGTCGCCCATCTGGTGCCCGTGCGTGTCGTTGATCTCCTTGAAGTCGTTGATGTCGACGACCAGCACCGAGAACTTGCGGCTGCTGCCCGCGCGCTGCGAGCGGCTGATCTCTTCCTTGAGGCGCTCCTCGAAGTAGCGGCGGTTCCACAACCCGGTCAGCGGATCGCGATACGCCATCGCGCGATACGCCTGCAGGCGCGCGATCTCTTTTCGCAGGACGGCGTTCTGGCGAGACATCCGCACGAGCTGTCCCTCGAGATCGTCTTCTTGGCGGACTGGTCGCTGCTTCGATCCGGTCTTTTTCGCTGTCGCAAGTTTCATGGATGCCTTGTCCACTCTCCGAGGGTCGCTGAAGCAAGCCACATGCCGGGCAAAACTAGCGGACTTCAGGCTAGCATCTCCAGCGCCGCCGCGACAAAAAAATGTCACGCGCCACGAGATCGGCCCGTTCGGTGCCGCTTCGCGCCGGCCTGTGCCCACTTTCTGTCGGGTGCCGGCGCCGCGCGCCAATTTGCTGGCGCGCGCGGCTTTTGCTGGCAGGCGCCTTCCGTCGGGTGGAAGCCGGTCCCTCTTGACCTTACATCCTGCGACCCCAGCTTCGGTTTCGAGAGTCAGTGCAGTCACACCGCGAAACCGGAAGGGGGACCCCATGCACATTCTTTGGGCTTTGATCATCGGCCTCATCGTTGGCGCGATAGCCAAGCTCTTGATGCCGGGGAAGGATCCTGGCGGCGTCGTGATCACCATGCTGCTCGGCGTGGCCGGATCGCTGGTGGCGGGCTTCCTGGGCCGGGCGTTCGGCTGGTACCACTCGGGCCACGAGTGGTCCGGGAATCATCGCTTCGATCATCGGCGCGATGGTCCTGCTGTTCATCTACCGCCTGGCGCTGGGCCGCAAACGCACCGTCTAGAGCGCGAGCGTTCGGGTCGAGGCGGCTGGATCTCAGGCGCAGCGTCCGGAACTCCACCGCAAGCCTGATGTCCGAGCCTGAGGCCCTTAGCGATCTCTGGACAGCTCGTCTGTAAACGGGCGACGCTCGTCCGAGGACGAATGAAGATCTCGATCATCACGCCGACCTACGGGCGCGAGCGATATCTGCCCAGCCTCTACCGTAGCTTCGCGGAACAGACGTCACGACGACCGCGAGCTGCTGATCCATGACGACAGCCCGGCGCCGTCGCCGTTCTTCGCGGCGCTGCGCGATCCGCGCGTGAGCTACCGGCACCACGCCGCCGGACGCGTCACCATCGGCGAGAAGCGCAACCAGCTCATCGAGCGCGCGACCGGCGACCTCATCGCCTTCTTCGACGACGACGACTTCTACGCGCCCGACTACCTGGCCGCGATGGCCGCGGCGCTGGGCGACGCCGACCTGGTCAAGCTGAGCGGGTGGTTCGCGCTGTCGGTCCCCGACGACGCGTTCTTCTTCTGGGACACCGCCCAGCACCAGCCGCTGCACTACAAGGTCGGCGAGGGCGCGATCACCTTCGTGACCAGCGCGCAGTTCAAGCCCGACTTCGCCGCCAAGAACGTCGACGGCTACGGCTTCTCGTACCTCTTCCGTCGCGCCGAGTCTTCGGCGGCGCTTTGCGTTTCCCCGACAAGAGCTTCGGTGAGGATCTGCCGTTCGTGCAGGCGCTGCGCGGCGCCGGCCGCGTCGTGCGAGCACGTCCAGGACGACGCGGGCTTGGTCGTGCATCTGCTGCACAACCGCAACAGCTCGGTGATCTTCCCGCAGTACCGCCTGCCGCGCGCGCTGGCGGCGCGCCTGTTCCCGGGCCTGCCGGGCTACCTGGCGTCGATCGGCTGAGGTCGCAGGCCGGCGACGAGCCAGCATGTGCGCCACCCGCGCGTCGATGCCGTGGCGCGCACACACCGCCTCGCGTCCGCGCAGCGCGATCGCCCGCGCGGCCTCGGGGTGGGCCAGGTAATGCGCGACCTTGGCCTCGAGCTCGTCGGCCGACCGTAGCACTCGACCTCGGCGCCGATCTCGAACAGCTCGGCCAGCGCCGGCGAGCGCTCGGCCAGCACGAAGCCGCCGCACGCGAGCACGTCGAAGACCCGCATGGTGACGATGTCGTCCTGGTAGACGCGGCCGATGTCGATGTTGATCAGCGACGCGCAGTAGATCTTGGTCAGCTCCAGGCCGTGGCCCGCCGGACCGCGGTAGTGGCAGGCGAGCCCCGCCGACTGCGCCGCGCGCCAGCCCTCGTCGCCCCAGACGCAGACGCCGAAGCGGCCGAGGCGGCCGACGTAGGCCAGGCGCTTCTCGGCGGCGGCGATCTCGCCCGCCCAGCGCGCCGAGCTGCGCCACCACGTCGGGACGCGCGCGCCGAGCTCGGGCACGCGGCGCGCGAGCGCGTCCGGCACCACGAACCGCGTGAAGTCGCTGCGCTGCTCGGCGAGCATCTCTTCGAGCACGACGGCGGCGTCGGCCGCGTCGGTCGCGCCCGGCCGTGTGCCGGCCAACGCCGCGACGAAGCTCTGCCGGAAGCCCGCCGCCTGCGGCTGCATGCTCGAGCCGACGAAGCTCACCGGCGTGCCGTAGCGAGCGCGCTCGCCCGCCGTCAGCGGCACCGGCGCGCGGCGCTCGAGGTCGGCGGCGAGCGGCAGATACTCGACGTGGGTGAAGCCGCCGGCGCGCAGCTCGGCGACCTCCGCGCGGCGGTAGGTGAACAGAAACGCGCCGCTCGCTGCGTGCCCGGCCCCTGCCAGCGCGGCGGTGCGCTGGTCGTGGGATCGATCTGCCAGCAGATCAGCGGGCAGCGGTGCGCCGCCGCGAACTCGGCCAGGCCCTCGGTGTAGTTGATCGCGGCGATCAGCCGCGGGCGCAGCCGGCTCATCGTGCGATCCAGCTCCTCGCGCGCCAGGCGGTGGATGTCGATGGTGTAGGGCGCGAAGCCGGCGCGCGCGAGCGCGGCCGCGAGATCGTCGACGAAGAGCCCGCCCGCGCACAGCAGCGACCAACGGGCGGTCGAGCGCCGCCGGCTCCAGCCACGCGCGCTCGTGCCGGTACAAGGTGCCCAGAAATGGATGGAACGCCGTCAGCACCGCCGCGCCGCGCGCGCGCATCGCCGCCGCGTGCTCGACGAGGTCGGTCCCCAGCAACAGGCGCAGCCGCCCCGACGCCAGCGCCGCCGACCAGTCGTTCTGGCCCAGCGCCAGGCGCAGGAGCCAGGGGTCGCGGTCCCACGCCACGACGCCGACATCGGGGCGCGCCGCCAGCAGCGCGTCGACGATCTCGCCGAGCCCGACGCCGAAGACGAACACCTCGGCGTTGGCGGGCGCCTCGGTGGCAGCGCGCGCGCGACCGCGTCCTCGGCGAGCGACAGCCGGTAGCGCGACTGCTGCAGGCGGTAGTGCACCTCGCCGCTCTCGTCGAGCACCACGTGATCGCTCTCGACCGGCCAGCCGATCCGCTGAACCAGCTCGGGATCGCGCCGCGCGAGAGCCTTCCAGGTTTGCTCGTAGCATCAGGCCCGCAGCATGATCGTCAGTGGGTGTGCTTGAGGTGGGCCAGATAGCGGCCGTCGCCGTCGGTGTCGAGGAAGATCGGGTTGGTGAGCGCGAGCGGGTAGACGGTGAAGCGCTTGCCGTCGCCCACGACCGGCGTCAGCGGCTTGCCGCCGTCGACGCGCACCACGACGTAGCCGTCGCTCTGCGGCGATGTGACCTCGACCTTCTCGTGAAAGCGCACCGGCTGCGTGCTCTCGGCGACCGGCCAGCGCTTGGCCTCGCGCCCGTTCACGTACAGCGTCACGCGATCGACCGATACCCACGGCGCGGCCTGCACCTCGATGTCGGCGAGCGCCTTGCCGCCGGGCGCCGCCACCAGGTCGCCGATCGTGCCGGTGCCGACGCTGACGCGCACGAACGGCCCGGTCGTGAAGAACGTGTGGTGGTTGCGCACGGCGGTCGCGACCTGCTTGGCGGTCACCACTGCGGCCGGTCGTCCTGCACGCGCACGTAGTTCCGCGGGTAGCCGCCGATGTTGTACGTCAGGTGGTGCGTGTCGGAGTTGCCGGTCGCGGTCACGAGGTGGCCGTGGTTGAGCAGCGCGAACCAGTCGTCGATGATCTTGTCGACGCTCTTGCGCACCGGGTCCTGGTAGCCGTTCATGACCTCGACCGCGTCGAAGTCCCAGGAGAAGCCGGGGCGCGCCGCGCGATCCGAGCGCGCGTCGAACTGCCCGAGGTCGAAGTAGCCGATCTCGTTGTCGATGCGCGGGTGGTGCACGTCGATGATCGCGTCGGGCGCGCTCTGGCGCACGTCCCGGAAGAAGTCGACGGGGTTGCGCCCGTGCACCAGCGTCGCGCCCTGGCCCGCGCCGCTCCAGCTCGCGCGGCAGCGGGAACGCGCCGAAGTGGCCCCAGCTGCCGGTGGTCATCTCGTCGCCGACGGCGCTGGCGATGAAGCGGCCGGCGTCGAGCTCGCGGATGATCGGGTCGTAGTCGGAGATCACGTTGTGGTCGGTCGAGACGATCATCTGCACGTCGTCGGCGACGAACTCGTAGATGCGGTCGTGCATCGGCACGCGCGAGTCGGGCGACGGCGAGGCGTGCACGTGAAAGTCGGCCGACACCCAGCCGTCGCTGTCGACCACGTGCGCGAGCCGCGCCACCACGAACGCGCCCTTGGGCGTGATCTTGAGCTTGCGGACGACGCTGATCTCCCACTCGGGCCCGCGGCTCACGGTGACGTCGTAGGTGCCGAGCGGCACGTGCACCACGCCGATGCCGGTGAGCGACAGGATGCGGTTGTACGCGGCCAGCGAGTCGCCTTCCTGGCGGCCGATGTCGATGCGCGTGAACTCCGGGTCGGGCGTGCCCTCGACGCCGACCAGCGTGAGCTTGCAGGGCATCGGATCGCCGGTCTGCGCGTCGCGCACGTCGAACGACAGGCCGCCCTCGGGTTTCAACATCAACCGGATCGGTTGCTGCTTGGGCGCCGTCGCCGAGTGCGCCGCCCAGCGCAGGAGCAGCAGGGCGGCGGCGACAGCGACCGAGGTCGTGAGCAGGGGCAAGCGGTGGCGGAGGCGCGACATGGCTAGCTGGCGATTATTGCAGCGCCTTGCCCCAGCGCGCCAGAATCCAGGCGGTGGCGTTGTCCCGCCGTGAGTAGACCGAGTAGCCGTCGTTGTTGAGCCGCCCCGATGGTGAGAGCTGCCACATGAGCCCGAGCTGCCCGCCGCTGCCCGCGAACAGCTGGCCGAGCCAGGCGTCGTAGTTGCTCGCGCGCTCGGCGTCGGCGGCGACGTAGCCGCACTCGCCCAGATAGCCGACCTTGCCGGTGGTGAGCGCGATCGCCTGGTGGCGCTCGATCCAGATCTGGGTGTCCTTCGCGGTCGAGAAACCGTAGTTGTTCGGGTAGAGGTGGTAGCTGAGCATGTCGAGCTCGTCGATGTCGGCCATGCGCGAGAAGCTGGCGCCCTCGTCGCCGCGCACGGCGTAGAAGTTGGTGAGGCCTACGTAGGCCTGGGGGTTGTCGTCGAAGCCGTCGCCGCCGTCGCTGATCAGCTGGTTGGGCGCGACCTGGCGCAGGAACGCCGCCAGCTCGCGCACGGCATCCGGCAGCTTGCTGGTGCCACGGCAGCTCGAGCAGCGCAGCTCGTTGCCGATCTCCCACGCCAGGATCGCCGGCTCGTCCTTGTAGGCGACGCCGGTGAAGGTGTTCACGCGCGTTGGCGAGCGTGAACGCGTAGTCCTTCCACCACTGCTTCATCTGCGGGCTGGTGAAGAAGTCGTCGTGCGCCAGCGGAACGCCGGCCTCCTTCGAGGCCCAGGCGGCGTACGCGGGCAGGCCGCCGTACTCGCCCCAGTTGTTGACCAGCGGAATGATCAGGCGAATGCCGCGCCGCTTGGCCTCGAACACCGCCTGGTCGAGCCCGCGCAGGCCGGCCTCGCGGAAGCCTTCCTGCGGGTTGTGGCGGATCGCCGACGTGTCGCTGGGCGAGTCGTTGAAGCCCCAGATGCGCGCCACCGGCAGCGACAGGCAGACCAGGTCGTCGAGGATCTCCTCGACGGTGCGCAACGCCGTCGCGTCCTGGTCCTGCTGCGCGTACGACAGGAGCTGCTGCAGGTAGTAGAGGTTGGTGCCGGTGGCGCGGTAGGGGGTGATCCGATCGAACAGCAGCGCGCTGTCGTCGCGCCCGACGAAGCCCGAGATCGGCGGCAGCGGCGGGCAGCCGGTCGCCTCCAGCTCGTCGGCGGAGAGGTGGTGCGCCGCCAGCTCGGGCGGGGCGCGGTGAGGGGCGCGATCGCAGCCGGCCAGCCCGGCGCCCAGCGCCAGCGCGAGCGGCAGCGCGCGCGTCAGAGCAACGTCCCCCGCAGGATCATCGCCGCCATCGTGAAGTAGATCACCAGGCCGCTGACGTCGACCAGCGTGGCCACGAACGGCGCCGATGCGCTGGCCGGGTCGAAGCCGAGGCGGCGCAGGATGAACGGCAGCATCGAGCCCGCCATCGTCCCCCAGAGCACGACGCCGACCAGGCTGAGCGCGACGGTGGCGGCGACGCCCAGGTAGTGGTCGCCGTAGGTGTGGAACAGGTGCTCCCAGGTGACGATGCGCAGGAAGCCGATGACCGCCAGCACGGCGCCGAGGCCGAGGCCGGCCAGGAACTCGCGGCGGATCACGCGCCACCAGTCGCGCAGCCGCACCTCGCCCAGCGCCATGGCGCGGATGACCAGCGTGGTCGCCTGCGAGCCCGAGTTGCCGCCGCTCGAGATGATGAGCGGGACGAACAGCGCCAGCACCACCGCGCGCGCGATCTCGCTTCTCGAAGAAGCCCATCGCGGTGGCGGTCAGCATCTCGCCCAGGAACAGCGCCGACAGCCAGCCGACGCGCTTGCGGATCATCTGCGGCAGGCCGATCTGCAGATAGGGCGCGTCGAGCGCGTCGACACCGCCGAGCTTCTGGATGTCCTCGGTCGCCTCTTCCTGCACGACGTCGACGACGTCGTCGACGGTGACGATGCCCTTCATGCGGCCCTCGGCGTCGACGACCGGCAGCGCCACCATGTGCTTCTGCGCGAAGATGTGGCTGACCGCCTCCTGGTCCATGTCCTCGGGGATGACGATCGGTTCCTCGCGCATGATGTCGCGGATGCGCTCGGTCGGCGGCGCCGTGAACAGCTCGCGGAACGACACCACGCCCAGCAGGTGCTGCTCGGCGTCGAGCACGTAGGCGTAGTAGATGGTGCGCGGCTGCTCGCGTCATCTGCTTGCGCAGGTAGCGGATGGCCTCGTCGACGGTCACGTCGGGCCGCAGGCGCGCGAAGCGCGGGTTCATCAGGCCGCCCGCGTCGTCCTCGGCGTAGGCGAGCAGCGCCAGCACCTCGCGCCGGGTCGGGTCGTCGAGCAGCGCCAGCAGCGCCTCGCGGTTCTCGGTCGGCGCCTCCTGCACGACGTCGGCGGCGTCGTCGGGGGGCAGCAGGCGCATCCACGACCGCTGCTCGCGCGTCGGCAGGCCCAGGATCACCGCCGCCTGGTCGCGCGTGTTCATGCCGAAGAACAGCTCCTCGGCGTCGTCGCGCGGCAACATCGCGAACGCCTCGACGCGGTCGGGGCGCGAGAGCAGCGGCCAGATCTCGCGGATCTCGTCCAGCGACAGCGGCTCTTTCTCTTCCTGCGCGTTGGTTTCTGGGGTCATGGCAACCGGAGGTCGAGGCCGCTGCTAGAGCTCGGCCTCGGGGCGATATTCGCACGCGTCGTAGAACTGGCGTCCGAACGAGGTGACGAACAGATACTTGTATTGGACGTCGGCCACCCAAGGATCATTCCCATTCCGACCGCATTTTCTGCGCTCACCGGAGGTCGGGTGGCGATCTCGGCCTTGAGCCGCGTCACCTCCGCATGGCTCTCCAGCGGCTTGAACATGCGCGTGTCCTCGGACAGGCGCGTGGGGCGCATCTCCGTGAGCCCGAGGCGGCAGAGGTTGTCCAGGTACATCGGCGCGCGCTTCGGGTGCTCGCAGCCGGCCTCTTCTCCGAGCAGGCTGAAGTGGCGCAGCTCCGTCGTGCGGCTGCCCCCGTGTTTGGGATGCGACTGGATCGAGAGCACCGGGTAGGGGCCGTCGCTCTCGAACCGGCTGAAGATGCGGGTCTCGTCGGGCGTCATCTGGCGCAGCACCGTCAGGAAGCCTGGGTGCACGTACCCCGAGGTCGCGCGATCCATCGACGCCGAGAGCAGGTTCAGGTAGCGCGTCGCTCAGGATCTCGTCGCTGATCAGGCCGCCAGTGAGCGCGCCGAGCGCCATCGCCGGGTTGGGGACCGTGCGGCGCGCCGGTGGGATTCCGCGGCGCCGCTCGCCCAGCTCGCGCAGCAGCGCTGGCATGCGTGCCGCCGTCTCGGGCAGAAACCGCAACGGCGCCGAGGCGAGCTTCACCAGGGCCTGGAGCCCGCTCCCGAGGTCGCCGTCGGCCACCGGGTCGTCGCTTCGCGGGCGCACGACCAGATCGCGAATCACGCGCGCGACTCTTTTTCGTTCCTTCCCGAACAGCATTCTTGCGGGAGGTTACCCCATTCGGCCTGGCGCCGACGGGTATTTGCGCCTGGATCCGGCGACGATCAGTTGACGTCGAACAGGACGTTCCCGAGGGTGTTCGGCTTGCCGGCGACGACCGCGACCGGCATGGTCGGCGTGATGGAGAGGACCGTCCCTGTCGCGTCGAGCAGCTTGATCTTCACGCTGTAGGTCGCGGGCGGCAGGGACTTCGTCGCGCCTTTGCCGTCGGTGCACGGCCACTGGAAGGTCTGGTCGTTGGCGTCGATCTCGACGGTCGACGCGTGCGCGTCTGCGCAGCTCAGGTAAGCGCCGCTCGACGGCCGATCGATCGACCACGAGAGCGAGATGTACTGGTCGGGTGTGACCACCGGCGAGAAGAACGGAGCGAGGCCCAGGTCGGTGGTGCAGCCCGGCGGTGATGGCGAACATTCCTTCGCCGATCTGCTCGTAGAGGTTCACGCCGTTGGCGTCGTAGAGGCGCAGGGCAACCGTGTAGTTGCCGGGGTCGAGCGTCGAGCTGGTGCCGGCCATCGCGTCGCAAGGGAAGGTGTCGTGGCTGGCGATCGACGTCGCCAGGTTGAGCACGTCGAGATCGACAGTGGCGCCGCCGACCGCGGTGCAGGTGGTCGGGTGGTGCGCGGTGTCCTCGACCGCCCACTCGACGGCGAAGGCGGTTGGCGCGGTCGCCGAGCAGGTCGTCACCACCCCGGAGTCGCCGCCGGTGCCTGCCCCCGACCCGCCTTGGCCACCGCCCGGGGAGCCGGCCTGCCCGGTCGAACCGCCGGATTGGCCCTGATTCCAGCCGGGGTGGAAGTCTCGCGGGTTACCGTAACAGCCCGCGGCCGCCAGACCCAGAACCGCGAGCCCGGCGAGGCCGACGCCCAGATTGCGGCGCGATACGTCCTTCATGGGACAAGCATGGAAACCCCGACCCACCTACGTCAAGTGACCCCTCCCACAAAGGGCGATCCGGACCCTGGCGTCCTGGCGTCCTGGCGCTTTTTCAACCCGAGGATCGGAGCGAGGTTTCGTCGTGATTCGCGACGAGGTCGGTCTCCGGACGCGCCGCCACCGCGGGCGCCGAGGTCGGCACCGACAGCGGCAACGGGATGGCCCGCGGGTTCGGTTCCGAGCCGCCCCCGGCCACGACCGCCAGGCGCGGCACGCGAGCGGCGACGCGCGGCCAGAGCGCGAACAGCGTCACCGGCAGGAAGTAGACGAATTCCAGCACGGCGTCGAGCAGCCCGTGCCAGGAGATGAATTTGAGGCCCCGGGGCGCGTCGGGCAGGCAGCGCCAGGGGGCGATGAAGCGGTGTTCGCTGAGCGGCCAGAAGAGCGGGATCGCGCGCCCGCCTTCGCCCGAGCGTATCCAGCAGGCCGTGGCTGCCGATGGCCAGCATCACCGCGAACATCGTGCGGATCCCGCTCCAGCCAAAGCGCCGCGCCAGCAGACCGCCCGCGAAGGCCACCGTCGCCGCCATCAGCAGAGAGTGGGACGCGCCCCGGTGGCCGGCGACGATGCTGTCGTGCGAGCCCAGGTGCATGACGAACACGTCGGCATCGGGGAGCATCGCCAGCAGGCTGAAGCCGATCAGCGTGGTTGCTTTGCTGCGTGGCCGCGCTTGCAGCGTGCGTCCGTCATTCTGAACACGTCCAGCCAGAAGGCCGACGGCGAGATGCCCGAGGCTCGCCACAATCAAACTGTGGCCTCGCTCATCCGTACGGTGCCACCACAATTGCCCGCGCGTGATCGGAATCCGACGCGGACCGCCGCGACTGCTACCGATTCCCACTACGCGACCACAACCTAGGGGCGGGGTTTGCATGGAGGTGGCGCTGGCGGTCGCCGCCAGCGCGGCGCACCGATGTGTGTGTGACGGCGTGGGCAGTCGTGCGCAGCAAGCGTTGGCCATCACGGCGACGGGTGATACGCTGTGTCGATGTCGAGCCCTACCGAGGCGTGGCAACCACTGCTTGATGGGCTGGACCAGCTGCGCGGCGCGTGGCCCGGCGCCGGGTGGTCCTGGGACCCGCGTTTCAAGTGTCTGAATTCCTCGTTCGGCAAGGACATCGCCGATCGCGCGCGTCAGGCGATGACCGGCGTCCTCGACGCGGAGTGGTCGGCGGCCACCATCAACCAGGCGCCCGACGAGATCCGCACGCTGGCGGCGCGGTTCGGCGGCGTGCGCGACGGGCAGCTGCTCTTCACCGGCGACACTGCCGACGGGCGCATGCACCTGTTCGCGCTCTGGTGGCCGTGGGGCGACGGCGCGACCATCTCGCTGCGGGTCGGCGTCGCGAACTGCGATCGGCCGACCGAGCTCTATCCGCAGATCCGCGCGCTGTTCAAGATGCCTGAAAGATTGCCTGACGCTCGGTCATGCGGGATGGTCAGGTAGGGACAAAATGATTGATCTCGTACTCACGCTGATTGGATCCGATCGACCGGGCCTGGTCGAGGCGGTCGCGCAGACCGTCGCCGATCGCGGCGGCAACTGGCTCGAGAGCCGGATGATTCACCTCGCGGGCAGCTTCGCCGGCATCCTGCGCGTCGAGGTGCCGCCGGGGCAGGCCGAGGCGCTCGCGCACGCTCTCGAGGGGCTGGTCGCGAGCGGCCTGCGCGTCACCGCCACCAGCGCCGCGCGCGCGCAGGCGGGGGCCGCCGCGTCCGCCGTGGGCGAGGGGCGGGTGATGGACCTCGAGCTCATCGGTCTCGATCGGCCCGGCCTGGTGCGCGAGATCTCGCAGCTGCTCGCGAGTCACGAGGTCAACGTCGAGGAGCTGACCACCGATCGCACCAGCGCGCCGATGTCGGGCGAGATGCTCTTTCGCGCCAACGCGCGCGTCAAGGTGCCGGTGCACATCGACGCCGCTCACCTGCGTGCGAGCCTCGAGCGGCTCGCGAGCGATCTCACCGTCGAGATCCGGCTGGAATAGCCGACAGTGCGGCGCGCATCAGCGCCGCGACCTCGACGATGCCCAGGCGGTAGGGCACGATCGTCAGCGGCGCCAGCGTGCGCTCGAGGAACCGCGCCTGCTCGCCGTCGTCGATGTCGGCGAACAGCAGCGCGGGCAGCTTCACGCCGCGCGCGCGCAGCTGGCGCAAGATCAGGATCCCCTGCGTCTCGGTGAGCCGGCGCCGCGAGCCGGCGTCCAGGTCGGGCGGCGCGGCGCCGCTCTCGTCGACCAGGCGCTCGGGCGGCGTGCGGCGGAAGTCGAGATCGAGCAGCACGCCGTGCGCGCCGGCGGCCGCGGCGAGCGCGCTCTCGAAGTCGCGCGCCGGCGAGAACTCGAACGCGTCGCCCAGGAAGCGCTGGAACCGATCGAGGTACTCGGTCCCGTCCTCGCAGACCACGAAGCGCGGCCGCGCCGCCGTCAGATCGGGAAGCACGCGCCCACCTGCTTGCTGAACGGCGCCGGCTCGGCGCGCACGATGAGATGGCCGCGCCACTGGCGCACCAGATCGCGCACGATCGCCAGGCCGCGGCCGCTCTCGCGCGCGTCGATCGCCTCCAGCGTCAGCGCGGCGGCCGCCGAGTCGCCGATCAGCAACCGCACCACCTGGCGCCCGGTCACGTCGCGCTCGCGATCGATGCGCACGATGATGCGCGCGTCGTCCTGGCCCGCGACCGCGGCCTGGGCGTTGCGCAGCAGGTTGGCGAAGATCGCGCTCAGCGCGCCGCGCTCGACGGGAAACTCGACCGCCAGCTCGCCGAGCATCAGCGCGGGCGCGGCCCAGCCGCCGCCGGCCTGGCGGGTCGCCGCCTCGACCGCGCCGATCCAGGCGCCGACCTCGCCCGCGTCGAGGCGCGTGCGCGGGCCGAGCTGCAGGAGCGCGTCGAGCCGATCGGCGTGCGCGCCGCGCAGGCGCGCGTCGATCGCCAGCAGGGTCGCGTCGTCGGCGTGGCCGGGGCGCCGCCTGCGGTCGCGGCGGAGCAGCGCCTCGGCGCGCGCCAGATCCTGCGCCAGCGGTCCGAACGTCGGCTCGCGCCCGAGCGGACGCAGCGTGATCCCCTGGCCGCGCGCGGCTTGCACCAGCCGATCGTACACCGACGCGACGGCCTCCGACGTCGGTTGAGGCTCGGTCAGCGCGCGGCGGATGTCGTCGCGCGCGGCGCCCGGGTCGGCGACCAAGCCCGAGCACGCCGGCGCGGTGCTTGAGCACGTCGTGGCGGACGTCGGCGACGGCGCGCCCGACCTCGGGGAACAGCGACGGCGAGCGGCGCAGCGCCGCCGCGACCGTGCGGCCGTGCAGGCGGCGCCGCGCGATCAGCGCGACGAGCAGCGATGCCGAGCAGCGCGGCCGCGGCGGTCGAGCCGGCGGCGGCGCTCGCGTTCGTTGCGCTCCTCGGCCTGGCGCGCGGCCGCCCAGCCGTCGCGCGCGCGCGCGAGCAGCGGGGAGCCAGGTCGCGTCCTCCGCGGCGTCGCCGCGCCTCGGCGCGCGCGGCCAGCGCCAGCGCGCGGTCGGCGCGCGCGAGGGCCGCGGTCGAGTCGCCGCCGGCCGCGTCGAGGCGCGCGAGCGCCCAGAACGCGGCGGGGATCTCGCGCCCGGCGGCGCGCTCCAGCGTGCTCCGATCGGCGGTGCGCAGCTCCGCGTCGGGCAGGCGCGCGTCGAGCCGCGCGAGGCGCGCCAGCGACGTCTGGTCGCCGGCGGCGCTCGCCAGCTCGTAGCAGCGGCGCGCCGCCGCGTAGGCGTCGGCGTATTCGTGCACGACGCCGATCGCGCGCAGTCGTTCCGGCGGCAGGTCGGCGGTGCAGTTGCCGCCCAGCGCGCCCAGCGCGGCATCGGGGTGCCCCTCGAGCAGGCGGATGCGCGCCAGCCGCTCGGGCGACGGGCGCGCCTCGCCGCCGGCCAGCCCCGCGCGCAGCGCGCGCGCCTCGGCCAGATGTGCCGGGCGTGGCTCGCGCGCGACGTAGGCCACCAGATCGGCGAGCGCGCCCGCGCGATCGCCGGCCGCCGCGCGCGAGAGCGCCCGCGCGAAGCGCGCCTCCTGCACGTCGAGCGCGACCGCGCGGTCGATCCAGGTCGGAATCGCCGGGTCGGCGCGGCGTGCCCTTGGCGAGCGGGCGAACGCCCGAGGCCAGCGCCCACAGCGCCGGGCCGTCGTCCCAGAGCGCGGCGACGGTCTCGGGCGGAACGTGCCCGGTCAGCGCGTAGGCGCTCACCGCGGCCTCGACGTAGCCCGGCGACTCGGCCAGCGCCTGCTCGACGAGATCGCGGCCGAGCCCGCCCGGGTCGCCGACCTCGATCCACTCCTCGGCCTCGTGATAGAGCGTGCGCGCGTGCTCGGTGGGCGCGACCGCGTGGGGCGCGGCCGGCGACGGCGCCAGCGCCGAGCGGCGGCGCGCGAGCTGCGCGCGCAGCCCGCGCAGGTCGGTCCACGACGGTTCCAGCACCAGCGCGTGCTGCAGCGCCTCGTCGGCGCGATCCGCCTCGAGCGCGCCGCCGTGGATCGCCAGCAGGCGGCCGAGCGCGCGCCAGCCGCCGGCGTTCGACGGCGCGAGGTTCACCGCGATCTCGAGATCGCGCACCGCCTCGTCGACGCGCCCGAGCGACTCGAGCCCGCGGGCGCGCAGGAAGCGCGCCCGCGGCCAGCTCGGCGCCTGCTTCACGAGAAGGTCGAGGCGCGCGCAAGCTTCGTCGGCGTGCCCGGCGTCGAGCGCGCTCTCCGCGCTGGTCGCTTCCTCTTGCTGGCTCGCCGTCGGCGCGGGGATCGGCCAGTCTTCCAGCGCCTGCGCGCGCTCGTCGAGCGCGATCGCATCGAGCAGGTCGAGCACGCGCTTGCGCTGCGCGCGCGTCAGCGCCGGCGCGCCGTCGGCGGCGGGCGCCGAGTCAGCATCGGTTCGAGCCGCGCGCGCGCCGCGGCGGTGCGCCCGACGATGCGCTCGAAGTTCGCGAGGCGCAGCCGCACCAGCAGCCGTCCCTTGGCGTCGTCCTTGAGCGCGTCGAGCCCCTTCTCGAAATAGGCGATGATCTGATCGCGTCGCTCCCAGCGCGACGGATCGTCGGCCAGCAGGTCGGCGAGGTTGACGTAGGCGTAAAATCGCCGCGGATCCTTGGCGATCGCCGCGCGCAGCGCCGCCTCCGCGTCGTCGCGGCGGCCGAGCTTGCCGAGCACGAACCCGAGATCGGTGGCGATGACGGCGTTCTCGGGATCTTTCTCGAGCGCGCGCGAGAACAGCTGCGCCGCTTCGCTCGGTATCGCCGGCCTTGAGCCGCGCCAGCCCTTGCGCGTGCAGCGTGCGCGCGGCGGCCCGCCCCGAGGGGCCGGCGGAGACGCTCGGGGCGAGCGATGGCGGGCGCGCTGGCGGCGTGCCGGCGGCGGCGGCCGCGGTCGCGCCCGCGTCAGGCGGCGGCGATCGGCGGGACGCGCTCACCGCGAGCGCCGACGAGCAGGAGCGCGACACGTGCGCGTCGAAGAGCAAGAGCGCGGACACGTGTCTCTTACTCCCTCTCCTCCACGTCCGCGTGGAGGAGAGGGTCGGGGTGAGGAGGTCCGTCGTTTGGAGCGCGACGCCCGACTCTGGTCGTCGCCCTAACCCTCTCCCCCGCGGACGGGGGCGAGGGGACCGGAAGGATTCGGAAGGAGAGCGGGACAACTCCTTTTCTCTCTCTCCTCCACGTCCGCATCTGCCGCACCCCTCACGACGCCTCGCCGCGCAGATCGCGCAACCGCAGCCCCAGCTGATTGAGGCGCAGGTGCACCTGCCGCGCCGAGCCCCGCGGTCCCAGCAGCTCCTGCGCCATGCGCGCCAGATCGCCGTCGCAGGCCTGAAACAGCGCGCGCAGGTACTGCTTCTCGACCTCGGCCGAGACGCGCGCGAAGCTGCCCGCCGACGCGAGCTCGATCTCGATGCGCCGGGCGCCCGCGCGCCCGCGCGCGGCCGGTGCAGCGGTCGCGCGCGCCCGGCCGCCCGGCACCGAATCGAGCAACTGCTCGACCAGCCGATCGGGCACGTCGAGGATCGCGGGCGCGCGCGGCGCCGCCTTGGCGTCGGCACCGCCCGCGCCGGCTAGCGCGTCGACGTGCTGGGTCAGGCAGAACACCAGCGCGTTGGTCGCGAGCAGGCGCAGCTCGCGGTGATTGCCCGGCCACGCGTGCGCGCCGAGGCGCGCCAGCGCCTCGCGGCTGATGAACACCGAGAAGGCGTCGCGCCGCGCGGCCGCCGCGCGCGGCCGGCCGAAGACCACGGTGTTCGCGCTCTCGTCGAGGTCCTCGGGCGTGGGGAAGCGCGCCAGGAACGCGCGCACCAGCGGGCGCAGCGGCTCGGCGCGCAGCGCCTCGAGAAACGCGAAGCGCACCAGCTCGGGCAGATCGTCGACGCCGCTCGCGCAGCGGCGGCACGCGCAGCCGCGTCGCCGGGTTGAGGCGCATGAAGAGATCGGCGCGGAAGCGGCCCTCGCGCACCAGCGCCTCGACGTCCTCGTGCGTCGCGGCGACCAGCTTGGGCGCCGCCGGCCGCGGTTTGCGTGTCGCCGAGGCGCATCACCGTGCCGCGCTCGAGCACCAGCAGGAGCTGCCGCTGCAGCTCGAGATCCAGGTTGGCGATCTCGTCGAGGAACAGCGTGCCGCCGTGCGCCTGCTCGAAGACGCCCGCGTGATCCTCGACGGCGCCGGTGTACGCGCCCCGCCGCGCGCCGAACAGGTGCGCCGGCAGCAGCGCCGGCGGGATCGTGCTGAGGTCGGTCACCACCAGCGGCCCCTTGGCGCCCGAGCGCGGGTGGATCACGTGCTCGGCCAGGAAGCTCTTGCCGGTGCCGGTCTCGCCCTCGACCAGCACCGGCAGCGGCGAGCGCGCGAGCACCTCCAGCTGGCGGCGCAGCTCCGCCATCGCCGGCGTGCGTCCCCAGAAGATGCGCCCTTCGCCTTCCTGCGTCGTGGTGGTGCAGCGCCAGCGCGCGCGAGATCTCGGCGGCCAGGCTGCGGCTGTCGACGATCTCGTTCTCGCACAGGTAGACCAGCGGATCGTCGGGGCGATCGGCGCCCAGGTCGGAGCCGGTCGTCGTCAGCATGACCACCGGCAGCGTCGGATAGGTCTGGCGCAGGCGTTCGAGGATCAGCAGGCCCTGGCGCCGGCGCAGCCCCTCGAGCGCCGCGCGCCGCGCCTTGGGCTCCTCGGGCAGCGCCGACTTGTCCTCGGGCAGCAGGCGCTCCTCGGGCAGCGCGAAGTGCAGGTCGAGCACCACCAGGTCGGGCAGCGCCGACAGCCGCCCGAGCGCGTCGGCGGCCTCCTTCCAGTCGTGCGCGCACTTGAGCGGGCAGCCGCGGTCGCGCTCCTCGCACACCGAGCACGGGATGCGCCGATCGCAGCGCGTGATCGTGTCGAACTGGGGCAGCTGGCGCTGCACCATCTCCACGGTCTGGTCGCGATCGTCGATCACCAAGAGGCGCGGCATCGATTCACTTCCCTTCCAAGGATCGGGCCAGCCCGCGGGCCTGCGCCGCGAGCTCGTCGAACGCCGGCTCGAGCGCGAGCACGCCGGCGATGTCGCCGGCCGCCGCCGCCGCGTCCGCGCGCGCGAGCGCCGCGGCGAACGCGCTGACGTCCAGCCCGGCCGGGCGCGTCGGCCGCCAGCGCCGCCCACAGCGTCGCCGCGGTCGCGGGCCGCCCCTCGTCGTCGATCAGTCGCGGAACCAGCTCGCCCGGTGCGGGCGCGCCGCCCGCGTCGCGTCGATCGCGCGCCGGCCAGACCAGCCGCTTGACCAGGTCGTGACGCAGGCGCGCGAGCCAGGCGTCGATCTCGGCGGCGGCCATGAAGTGATTCTATCGAAATCGTCTACGAAAGATAGATCGGCCTCCAACCCCGCGCGGAATGCCGGCTTGCGAGGGCGATCGCGGGCGGCACACCGGCTGCAATGAGAGGCGGGCGTCTCCCCTCCGACCCCCGCACAAGGAGCCTGCGATGTTTCTCATGACCGGCCTCGAATTCATCCTCGGCGCGCGCGCGTTCGCGCCGCCTTCGCGCCCCGACGCGATCAGCGTGGGCCGCCGCATCGTCGACCGGGAGGTCGTCGACGGCGAGAGCCCGGACAGCCCGTTTCGAGCGGGTGAAACCATCTACGCCCACGGCTCGGTCGCCGGCCAGCGCGGCAAGTTCGTCGAGCACGTCTGGTCGCGCGACGGCGTCGAGGTCGCGCGCCACTACCTGCCGATCGGCGCCGATCGTCGCTGGCGCACCTGGTCGCGCCACCGGGTCACGGCCGGCGACTACGTCGTCGAGATCTTCGCGCCCGACGGCAGCCGCCTCGCGCGCCACGCCTTCACCGCATTTCCCCAGCGCGAGCCGCCGCGCCTGAACCAGCACCACGCTCTCACCACCCACCAGGAGACCACCATGGAACGCATCAAGCTCATCGGTCGCAAGTGCTACGTGTTCGTGCGCGCCGGCGCCGCCGCCGTCGTGCTCGGGCTCATCGAAACCTTCGGCAGCCCGCGCGGGCGCCGCCTGCTCGCCGCGGGCGCGCTGATCGGCGGCGTGCTGCTGCTGGTGCTGCGCCCGCCGATGCAGGTCGTGCCCGCCGGGCGACGTCGGCGTGCGCATCAACCGCCTCACCGGCGGCGCCATCGTGTGCGCCGAGGGGCCGGCGCTGACGCTGCCGTTCATCCACGAGCTGCGGCGCTACTCGCTGCGCGACCAGGTCTACCGCCCGTCGGGCAGCGCGACCTCCGACGGCGCGACGCCGTTCCAGACCGTCGAGGGGCTGTCGATCGGCGTCTCGGTCACCGTGCGCTACGCGCTGGACCCGAGCCACGTGGCCGACATCGCCAGGCGCCTGCCCGCCGACGTCGGCAAGGATCTGATCGAGCCGGTCGTCGACGGCGTCCTGCACCGCGCGCTGTCCAAGCACACCGTGCGCGAGGTCTTCACCGACAAGCGCATCGAGATCCAGGACGAGATCGAGCAGGAGCTGCGCGGGTCGCTCGCGCGCGACGGCATCGTCGTGCGCGCGCTGTTCCTGGGCCACGTCGATCTGCCGCAGCAGTACCGCCAGGGACTGGAGTCGATGCTGTCCGAGGAGCTGGCGACCGAGAAGATGCGCTACACGCTGCAGCTCAAGGAGAAGCGCGTGCAGGAGACCGCGCTCGAGGGCGACGCCGCGAAGATCCAGCGCGAGAAGGCGGCCGAGGCGGCCGCGTCCGAGGAGATCATCGCCGCCAAGGCGCGCGAGGAGGCGATGAAGCACGTGCTGCCGCTCAAGGAGAAGGAGATCGAGCAGCGCCGCCTCGAGGCCGAGGCGCGCAAGGTGCAGCGCATGAAGGACGCCGAGGGCGACGCCGAGGCGCGCAAGATCGAGACCGCGGCCGAGGCCGACTCGCGCCGCAAGCTGTCCGACGCCGACGCGTATCGCATCGAGGTGACCGGCAAGGCCAACGCCGCGCAGATGGAGCGCGACTCGGTGCTGATCGCCCGCAACCCGCTGCTGATCCAGAAGACGCTGGCCGACAAGCTGTCGGACAAGATCCAGGTCATCGTGGCGCCGCCGGCCGCGGGCGGCTTCTTCGCGGGCGGCCTGCTCGGCACGCAGGCGATGGCGCGCGGAACGGCGCCGGCGGCGCAGGCGAAGACCGCGGCCAACGACAACGCGAACGCCAGCGCGGAGGCCGAGTAACATGACCGCGGCGATTCTGCTGGTCGCGATCGTCGCCGAGGATCCGGCGGTGATGCGCAACGCCCCGCGCGACGACGCCGCTCCGCAGGCGACGCTGTGGCGCGGGGACTGGCTCGAGGTGCGGGGCGAGAAGGCCGGTTTTCTTCAAGTGTACGACCACCGGCACGAGCGCCCCGGCTTCATCCGCCCCTCGATCGTGCGCGTGCACCGGCTCGACGAGGCGTCGGCGCCCGAGCTGCGCGCGGTGGTGCGCTTCCTGCGCGACGCCGCCGGCAGCGAATCGCTGGGGATCGGCTACGCCGCGCTCTACCTGCGCGCGGCGCCGGCGGGCGCCGACGCGAGCGAGGTCATGGCGGCGATCGGCACGATGGCCTCGCGGCTGGCGCGGCGGGCGTCGGCGCGGCGAGCCGACGGGCGCGACGCGCCGCTGCCGGGCGCTTCGCCGGCGGCGTCGACGGTCGCGGCGCAGATCGAGGTCGCCGAGAGCTACGGCGTCCACTTTCGCAGCGTCGATCCGCTGCTGGCCGGCGGGCGCGTGCGGCTCTGCTACGACGGCGACGCCTGGGAGCGCGTGCTGAGCACACCGGCGGCGCCGGCGCTGGAGCGCGCGCGGGCGGCGCTGTTCTTCGCGGGCGGCGAGTGCCTGGACCCGGCGACGCCGGCCGCGGACCGGCGCGCCTGGAACGATCGGCGCATCCAGGCGCTCGAGTCGGTCGATCCGGCGGCGGCGCCGGCGATCCCGGCGTATCTGGGCGCGCGCGTGCGGCTGCGCCACGCCGAGGCGCTGGCCTGGCGCGCGTTCGACGAGGCGCGACGCGCCGGCGCCGGCGAGGCTGCGGCGCGCGCCGAGGGGGGCGCGATCCGCGAGCTGGCGCTGGTCGATCGCGGCGTGCTCGCGCCCGAGGATCTCGAGACCTACGACGACGTCGCCGTGCGCGTCGCCGCCTCGCGCTGGGCGAGCGAGGTGCGGGCCGAAGCCGCTCGTCGCGCCGCACGTCGATCACGTCGCGCCGCGCGCCGAGGGCGAGAGCTGCGTGCGCGTGGTCGAAGGCGAGGGCGCGAAGGCGCGCGTGCTCGCCGAGCGCTGCACGTTCGGCGTCGTCTGGCCGAGCTCGCTGCGCTGGTCGGCGGTCGGGCAACGTCGCGACGCTGGCGGTGCAGCCGCTGCCGGCCTGGACCGAGCTGTGGGTGATCCAGCGCGGGCCGGCGCCGGCGAACGACAACGCCAGCCGGCGAGCGTCGGGGCAGCGGCGTCCAGGCCGACGGGGACGCCACGCCCACGCCCGCCTGGTCGATCGAGCCGCTCGTCGCCGCCACCGTCGAGCCCGACGCCGGCTACGTCGAGGCGGCGGGCTTCTCGCCCGACGGCGCGCACCTGCTGGTCGTGCGCGAGGCGCGCGGCATCGGCCATCCGCCCCGCCGCTTCCAGATGCTGTCGGTGCCCGCGCTCACCGTCGAGAAGCAGGCCAACGCCGCCGACAAGCTGCTCTCGTTCAAGCGCTGGAGCGCCGCCTGGTGGCGCGGCGGCACGCTGGCGCTGCGGTAGTCGGAGGCTCGCGCTCGCAAGGCTTGCCCTCTCCCTACCCTCCCCCGCGCGCGGACAGGGCAGAGGGGATCCGAGATCCCTCTCGCTCGAAGGACCGATCCGTGATCCCCTCCCCCCGTCCGCGGGGGGAGGGTTAGGGAGAGGGCAGACCTTGCGAGCCGCAGCGTCCGCCGGTCGCGACTACCCGCGGTGCTTGCGCCTTCTTCTCCTCGAACAGCTCCGGATCCTTCTTGGCCATCTGCTCGCGCAGCGCCCGGATCTCCTTCGTCGCTTCCTTGCCCATCTCCTTGAGGTGGTCGACCCACCCCGCTCGATAGGGGCGCAGCGCCAGCACCAGCCGCTCGAGGATCGCCAGGTTGCGGAACCACTTCTTGTCGGCCGGCACCAGGTACCACGGCGCTTCCGGCGTTCCGCACCGTCGCAGCACGTCCTCGTAAGCCTCGGTCACCTGGTCCCACAGCGGCAGCTCGCGCCAGTCGCCGGGGTTCAGCTTCCAGGCCGTGCGCGGATCCTTCTCGCGATCCAGCAGGCGCTCGACCTGCTCCTCGCGGCTGACGTGCAGGAAGAACTTCAGCACGATCACGTCGCTCGCCGTCAGCAGGCGCTCGAAGTCGTTGATCTGCGCGAAGCGCGCCTTCCAGACGCGCGCGGGCACCAGCTGGTGGACGCGCGCGGCGATCACGTCCTCGTAGTGCGAGCGGTTGAACAGCGCGATCTGCCCGCGCGCCGGCGTCACGCGATGCGCGCGCCACAGGAAATCGTGCGCGCTCTCCTCGGCGGTCGGCACCTTGAACGGATGCACGTAGGCGCTCTGGATGTTCGAGAACTCGAGGATCTTGCGGATCGCGCCGTCCTTGCCGGCGGCGTCGCGCCCCTGCAGCACGATCAGCAGCGCGTGCGTGCCGGCGTAGGTCAGGAGATTCCCGAGCTCGGCGAACTCCTGGCCCAGCTTCTCGAGCTCGTCCTCGCTGTCGCCCTTTTCGACGCCGCCGGTGTCGGCGGGGTCGTAGTCGTCGAGCTTGACCTTGTGCCCGCTGTCGATCGGGGCGAGGTAAGGATGTCGCGACACCGACGGAACCTACACTACTTTTCGAGCGGCGGGCTCTCGGATTCCCACTTCAGGATCGTGTCGTTCTGGTACGAGGTCAGCGTGGGCGCCGGCGATCGGGCGGCATCTCTCCGAACTTCCGTTCCGGCGTACTGACCAAGTACGTGTGGAACTTGCCCTGTTCATCGCCTCGTAAGCAGCGCCTCGACGCAGCGCGGCTGCCCGCATCGGTGTCGCAATTCGTGTCCGCGAAAACGTCGAAGCGCACGGTGGTGGGAGGCGTGCCGGGGACGGCGGCGACGCGGACGGATCGCCGAGGGTCGGGAGACCCGTGGCAGCGGACGCAGCGGGACATGAAGATCGGCCGCACGTCGGCCTCGTACGTCGGATTGGCAACCGCGCTCGGCTCGAGGTTGCAGCCCGCGCTCAGCGTCCCCGTCGCGCACGCGACGACGCCGATCACGAACGCTTTGAATCTCGCCCGCCGTCATAGGTAGTAGTGGAATTGAAGCATACCCAACGTCGCGTTGGAGCCGTCGCCGTTGTGCTGCACGCGCCCGAGCCCGATGACCTCGATGTGCGCCCAGGGGAAGAAGTTGATCTCGAGATCGTA
Organism: uncultured Pseudomonadota bacterium; assembly: GCA_963711305.1. Classification (GTDB taxonomy): domain Bacteria; phylum Myxococcota_A; class Polyangia; order Fen-1088; family Fen-1088; genus DASRQZ01. The sequence continues at coordinate 1,176,934 of CAVQDT010000003.1, read as the reverse complement.
GGCGTTGTGACCGGTGTTCTTGACGTCTCAGGTCTTCCTGGTAGCGCTCGTAGGCCGCCGTGGCCATCAGCCCGCGGATCGGAATGTACGTCAGGCCGGCGAACGACACGAACTGCGTCTGGCCGATGCTGCCCTTGATCTGCTGGCGGATCACGTCGGCCTCGCCCAGCAACATCACCTTCGCGGGATCGAACCAGACCTTGGCGACGGCGCCGCCCTGGTAGCGCGCCTCTTCGTCGGCGATGCCGACGCGTCGCCTGCAGCGCGAGCGCCGCCATGCCCGCGAAGCGCATCTCGCCGTAGGCGGTGCCGCCCGATTCGCGCGGGCCGATCGACTGGAAGAAGTCGGGGAACGACGACGGCACCGCGGTGAATCCGCTGACGTGCACTTCCCAGTCCTCGGCGATGTAGCCGCCCGACAGCGCGTAGGGCTCTTCGTAGAGCGCGTTGCCGGTGAACCGACGGACGTAGAAGATGTGCTCGACCAGGCGCAAGCCGTAGGTCGGGAAGTAGCGTCCGACGCGCGCGTAGGGGCCGGTCGCGCTCGGGCCGCCACATCAGGTAGTGCTCGCGCGAGATGAAGCGGTCGGTCGCCGAGGTGATGCGCCCGCCGATCGAATCGTCGGTGGGCCGCGTGATGCCGCGATCGCCCACGATCAGGTTCAGCGAGAACCCCTCGGGGAAAACGAAGTGCGCGTAGACGTCGGCCTGCATCGGGAACGTCGCCAGCTCGGGCGACTCCGGCCCACCGGAGGCGTTCGCCAGCGACGCCAGGCGGAAGTCGCCGCCGAGCGCGACCCACGACGGCGGCGTCCAGAGGCCGTGCAGGAAGGCGCCGTCGCCGCCGCGGCTGATCGTGTCGCCCGCCTCGCCGCGGCCCCAGTCGTTGATGAGGCCGGTGCCGGCCGGAGCGAAGTGGCACTGCCCGCAGCGGGTCGTGCCCGAGCTGAACTGAAACTGCGGGAACGCGGCCGCGTCACGCGACGCGAACACCAGCAACGCGAGCGCGCGAACGCAACCAGAACCGAGCTACGGCGATCCTGCACAGCCCGCTGAATGATCCGCGCGCGCATCAGTTGTTCAAGGCCCCGTCGCGGATCCAGCTTGCGACCAGCTGGATGTCGGTCTCCGGCAGCGGCATGTCCGGCGGCATGCGCAGGTTCCCCTGGGCGTGCATCAAGTTGATCACCTGCGAGCGCTCGACGCGCTGATCGTCGGTCAGATCCGGTGGGACGCCGGCTGCCACAGCCGCTGCGCCGCCGTCGGTCACCGCCGCGGGGGTGATCACGAAGTGTCGATCGACCAGGCTGTGATAGCCCGCCGCGCGCGTCGACAGATCGACCTGCGCGCGCTGCGCGAGCGCCGAGTGGCAGTTCGCGGTCGCGCAGCTCGGCTGGAGGATCGCCGTCGAAACATACGACCAGGTCGCGGGGCGATTGTCCGTCGAGCTGCCGCAACCGGTGGCCCCAGCCGCGAGACCGACAGAGCGTGAGCGAGAAGAGTCTCAAACGGAGCGGAACGACCCGGCCGGCGCGCCGGCGCGAGGGAATCGTCCCGGACGTCATGGGTCGTAGCAGTAGCACTAACGTGGATCGTGCTCAATACGAATATCCGACAGCCAGACCGTGCTCGCTCGGGCCTCGTCGGGAGGCGAGGCCTCGGCGCGCAGCTCGAGGCGCAACTTGCCCGCGTCGTGATCCACAACGCCCTCTAGATTTCGAACCGCGTCGACGGGGTTGTCGGCGGTCCATTCCGCCGTCGCGATGGTCTGGTCGTCGGATTCGAGTTGCAGGCGCGCGGCGGCCGGCGGCAAGCCGATCGGCGCGCGCGGTGATGCGATAGCGGCCGCGGCGGGAGATCGAGCTCGGTGGCGGCGGCGACCGCGACTCGGACCCTGCCGTCGACGGCAAGCGCAGGCCGACGCCGTTCCAGACGCCGCGCACCGGTGAGCTCGCAGCGCCGCCCCGGTCGGTCGCGCGCCAGTTGCACAGCATGGTCTTGTCGCCGTCGTGGCAGACCGCGACCGCCCAGCGGTGGCGATCGCGCAGCCCGGCCCCGGCGCGGATCAGCGCCGGCCACCCGAGCAGCAGCGCGGCCACCGCGAGCGCGACGGCGATCGCTTCACGCAGCCGCGCGCGGTCCGGCCGCAGCTTCGCTGCCCACGCGAGCGCCGCCGCCGCGTAGGGGAACATGAAGATCGCGATCGCCAGGTGGTAGCGGACCTCGGAGAAGAACGTCGCGTAGAGCGCGATCAGCGCGAGCGGGAAGGGCACCAGCGCCAGCGCGCGCCACTGGCGGCGCGCCGCCGCGACGACTAGCCCGGCGAGCGCCGCCGCCGACAGCAGATACCAGAACCCATCGACGATCCGCTCGATGCCGGCGCGGTGGCGATCGAAGAACGCGCGCGGCGGATCGCGGAGCACGCTCTCGCGATAGAGCGGCCAGTACAGCAACGGGCGTTCGTTCGTGAGCAGGCGATCGGCCTTGGCGGCGACCAGACCCGCGGCGTACGCAGGCTCGAACGCGCGCCCAGGACTTCGCGAGCGCGTAGGCGGCGCGGTCCGCATCGCGCGGCTTCGGATCGAACAGGTGGTACCCGGTTCCCAGCCAGAACATCTGGTTCAGCGAGCGCGAGTAGACACCCTCGGTATCGGGGTTGGCGCCGACCAGCGCGGTGTGGCCGCCGTGGCTGTCGGTGATGAAGAACTCGCCGTAGCGGAGCTGGTTGCGGATGCCCCACGGCAGCAGCACCATCGCGGCGACGCCGCAGCCGAGCGCCGTGCGCGCGATCGCGGCCTTGAGCCCGGCGCGCGTCGGCGCCCCGGCGACCCAGTACGGAAACGCGAGCAGCGCCAGCGGCAGCGCGACCGCGCGCACGTAGGAGGCCAGCCCCAGCATCACCCCGAAGCCGATCGCCGCGCGCCAGGGCCGCGCGCGCGCCTCCTGCCGCACCAGCACCGCGACCGCCGCCGCCAGCAGCGCCGCCGCCGGCATGTCGGTGCCGGTCACGCTGGACACGGCGACGCCGGCGGGCCACACGGCAAAGAGCAGGCCGGCGGCGACCGCGGTTCCGCGCCCCCAGAGCCGGTCCGCGATCTCGAACACGGCCCACGCGCCCAGGCCGCCCGCGGCGACGCCGAGCATCTTCGCCGCCAGCAGGCCGCCGCCCAGCGCTTGCACGAGCGGCGACCAGCAGCACGTAGCCCGGCATGTAGATGAACTCGCTGTCGAGCGCGTGGTGCGCCACCAGGTGCGCCGCCGACTCCAGGTACATCGCGAAGTCGCCGACGGGACGCGTGGGCACGAGCAGCACCCACGCGAGCCGCAGCGCGACCGCGAGCGCGACGATGAGCAGGGATGCGCGGCGCGACACTGCGCACATTCTAGCCGGAGACCGCGCGCGCCCGCGGCGTCGAGCCGCGCGCGACCTCGACGATGACGGTCGCGGAGCCAGGCCTGGGCCGGCGACGCGTGGGTGCTCTCGTGCCAGACCAGGCTGACCTTGCCCACCGGCAGCTGCAGCGGCGGCGGCAGCAGCTGCAGCGGCCAGGTCTTGGCGAACGGCCGCGCCACGAACTCGCTCAGCGCCGCGACGTAGTCGGTGGCGGCGATGATCGCCGGCACCAGCAGGAAGTGCGACACGCGCAGCACCACCGTGCGGGTCAGCCCCTGGCGCGCGAGCGCGTCGTCGACGACGCCGCGCCCGTCGGGCTGGTGCGACACCAGCACGTGCGGCAGCTTGACGTAGGTCGCCAGCGACAGCTTGCCGCGCACGCGCGCGTGGCCGCGCCGCACGACGCACACGAAGCGGTCCTCGAACAGCGGCGTCTCGCGGTGGCCGGCGGGCAGCGTGCGGTAGAGCCCCAGCATCAGATCCGCCTCGCCGCGCTCGAGGTCGCCGGGCACGTAGTGCTCTTGCCAGGCGCGAACCTGCAGTCGCACGCCGGGCGCCTCGCGTTCCAGGCGCGCCAGCAGCTTGGGCAGCACCGCGAAGGCGACGAAGTCGTTGGTGATGATCGTGAAGCGCCGGTCCGAGGTGCGCGGGTCGAACGGCGCGTGCGTGCCCAGACCCTGCTCCAGCTGCGCGAGCGCCGCGCGCAGCGGAGGCGCCAGCGCCAGCGCGCGCTCCGTCGGCACCATGCCGCGCGCGCCCCGCACCAGCAGCGGATCGCCCAGCAGCGCGCGCAGCTGCGCCAGCGCGTTGCTGACCGCCGGCTGCGACAGGCCGAGCCGCGCGCCCGCGCGTGTGACGCTCCTCTCGGACAGCAGCGCGTCCAGCACCGGCAGCAGGTTCATGTTGAGGCCGGAGATATTCACGGCATGGATTTACTCCATCACCAGCATCGATTTGTCAAATGATGGGTTCGGCGCCATCTTGCCTTGGGTGTCCGGCATGGTTCTCTTTCCGCCGGGCCGCGCGACAACTTCCGATAGGAGACCGCCATGAGCTCAACCACCGCTTCCGGGTTCGCCACCAGCTCTTCGAATGCGCCTTCGACCGCGCCGGACGCCGCCCAGGCCTGGGACGTCGACCCCTCGCACTCGAGCGCCAACTTCAAGGTGCGCCACCTCATGGTCTCGCACGTGCGCGGCGAGCTCGGCCCGGTCGCGGGCACCGTCTGGATCGACGACCAGGACATCACGCGCTCGCGTATCGACGTCTCGATCGACGCGCGCAAGATCGCGACCCGCGACGAGAAGCGCGACGAGCACCTGCGCAGCGCCGACTTCCTCGACGTCGCCAACCACCCGACGGTGACGTTCAAGTCGACGCGCGTCGAGCGCGCCGGTGGCGACGACCTGCGTGTGACCGGCGACCTCACGATCCGCGGCACGACCCGGCCGGTGACGCTGACGGTCGAAGCGCTGGCCCCTGCCGTCACCGACCCGTGGGGCAACACCAAGCGCGGCGCGACCGCGCACGCCAAGATTCACCGCAAGGAGTGGGGTCTGCAGTGGAACGTCGGCCTCGAGGCCGGCGGCGTGCTGGTCGGCGAAGAGGTCTCGATCGAGATCGAGGTCGAGCTGCTCAAGCGCAAGTAAGACGCAACAAGACGGGCAGGGGCCCTGCGGCCGGCCCGCTTGGAGTAAAATCGGGGGCGTGAAGCCGGCCGCTCCCGCCCCTTCCGATCTCGAAGCTCTCGTTGCGAAGGTGCAACAGGAGCAGGCTACGGCTGGCGCCGCTGCTGCCTGACATGGACCCGGGCGATCTGAACTCGATCCTGGTCGCCATCTTCCGGCCGTGGGGCATGGGCCGGCGGTTCTTCATTCGCCGGCTGCCCTCGGGGGCGAATGTCTTCTGACGAGGCATTCGTCCTGGAGGTGCTGGCGGCGCTTCGCGACAGCGGCGTGGAAGCGATTGTGGTCGGGAGCGTCGCGGCGCTCTTGCAGGGCGCGCCGCTGACCACCGACGACATGGACGTGCTCATTCGCGACACGCCAGCGAATCGGAACAAGCTGCAAGACCTCGAGCAGCGACTCGGAGGCAAAGCGGTCGCCGTCTCGCCCCTGTCCTCGGCGCTTCGAATCACGACGCGGCAAGCGAACCTCGATATCCTGTTCGACGAGATCCCCGGTGGCTTGGGCTTTCAAGGTCTGCGAGCTCGCAGCGCCCGAGTCGACCTCGGTGATGCCGTCGCCGTCGTCGCGTCGCTCGAAGACATCATCGCCTCCAAAGAGGCTGCCGGCCGGCCGAAAGACATCGCGCAGCTTCCAATCCTCCAGGACACACTGCAAGTCTTGCGGGCCCTGAAACGGCCCTGATTACTGCGCTCGCAGCAATCGCCAGTGGCCGAACGACTGCGTGCCCGCGGGCCACTCGCTCGCGAAGCGCGGGAACCAGGTGCCGGGCGGCGCATCGTAGACGGCGAGCCAGCGGGCGCCGGTGCGGGCGAGGGTCGCGGCCAGCGTCGGTTCGGGTGAGCGCGTGATCGACAGGCTCACGACCAGCGGCGCGGGGACGCTGGCGGCGTGGGCGATCACGATGTCGGCGAAGTCGAGCGGCTCGATGAGCACGCGATCGCTCGCCTGGCGGTGCGTGCGCAGGTAGTCGGCGAGCGCGCGATCCTCGCCGTCGAGGCGCGTGATCGGCGCGAAGGATTCGGCGCCCGACCAGACGCGCGCGCGGCCGGTCCAGGCCACCGCGAGCACGACCGCGCTGAAGATCACGGCGCTCGCGATGGTCGCGATCCGACAGCCACGCATCGACCAGCGGGTCGCGGCTGCCTCGGCGGCGATCGGCAAGAGCAGCGCGCCCGGAATCAGCGCGAAGCGGGGCAGGGGCTCGAAGCTCAGCAGCAAGAGGCCCTTGGCGACGTAGAGCACCGGCGGCGCCAGCGCCGCGACCGCGACGATCTTCGCCGCGGCCGACAGCGGCTCTCGGTTGCGTCCCGGTAGCCAGCGACCGAGCGCGATCACCCCGCCCGCGAGCAGCGGCAAGCTCATCGCGCCGGCGAACGCGAGCGACCAGATCCCGACCTGCCGCAGCCGCGCGCCCAGCGCGCCCCAGCGCGCGGTCATCGCCGCCGCGAGCTGCGCGTGGTCGTTGCTGATGTAGTGAGCGAAGAAGAAGGGATCGTGGGTCGTCCGCGCGCTCCAGGCGATCCAGCCGATCGGCAGCGACGCCGCCGCCGCCGCGAAGACCACCAGGCCGCGCCACCGGCCCGGCGTCGCCCGCGCGCTCCACCACCAGGCGGCCGCAACGACGATCGGGAAATCGAGCCAGGCGTCGTAGCGCGTGACCGCCGCCAGCGACGCGAGCAGCCCGGCGAGCGCGAAGGCCGCCGCCGATCCGGCGTCGAGCGCGGCGAGCAGCCGTTCCAGGCACAGCACCATCAGCAGCAGGTACAGCGCTTCGCTGGACGCGGTGACCGACGCCTGGATGTGCAGCGGTGACACCGCGAGCGCCAGCGCCGCCAGCGGCGCGAACCGCGGCGGCGCGAGCCGGCGCGCGAGCCGCAGGAAAGGAAAGAACACCGACGATTCCAGCGAGCAGCGACAGGTAGCGCGACGAGCGCGGCGCGACCGGATCCACCGCCAGGAACGGGCGCATCAGCGTGGTGTGCAGCGGCCCGAACTGGCAGTAGGTCCGCGGATCGGCGGCGGCGTGCGGCTCCAGGTTCATCCACTCGGCGATGAGCGCGCGCATCGGCGCGTCGCCGTGCTTGTTCTCGGCGAACGGGAACAGCCCCACGCGGATCAGCAGCGCCAGCGCGATCACCGCGAGCGCGCCGCGTCCCAACGCCGCCGGCGCGCCGCCGGTCGATGCTCCGCCGCCGGCCACTCAGCGCACGGCCAGCGCGGCCCGCACGCGCGGCAGCGCGGCGTCGATCTCGTCGAGCGAAACCGCGCCGACCGAGATGCGGAACCACCCGCTGTCCTCTTTGAGCCCGAAGGCCTGAAAGGGAACCAGCGCGAAGCCGGCGGCGTCGAGCAGGTGCTTGCGGATCTGCTCGTTGGTCTTGCCCGGCATCACCACGCGCACCGACAGATAGATCGCGCCCTGCGGCGCGATCACCTCGACCGGCAGGCCCGCGCGGCGCATCTCCGCGAAGCCGTCGGCCAGACGATCGAGCCGCGCCTGCACCGCCGTGCGCATCACCGCGTGGTACTCGGCGATCGCGCGCTCGTCGTCGAGCAGCGACGCCATCGCCACCTGCTCGGCCTTGGGCGCCCAGGCGCCGACGTGGCCGAGGATGTCCGCCATGCGCTGGCGCGCCGCCGGCGGCATCACCGCCCAGCCGACGCGCATGCCGGTGGCGGCGAAGGTCTTCGACGCGGCGTCGAGCATGATGGTGTAGGGCGCGACGTCGGGACAGACCTCGGGCGGCGTCGCGTGGCGCGCCCGCACCGCCGCCGAGCCGCCGTAGACCAGCTGGAAGTAGACCTGGTCGTAGCAGAGCCACAGCGCCTTGCGCGCGTCGGCGCCGGCCTTGGCGCGGCGCCGGTTCTCCTCGACGACCAGCTCGCAGATCTCCTGCAAGACCTGGGGATCGATCACCGTGCCGGTCGGGTTGAGCGGCGAGTTGATGAGCAAGAGGCGCGCCTCGCTCATCAGCGGGCGCAGCTGCTCCGGCGTCGGGAAGAAGTTGTGCTCGGCGCCGACGGTCAGCTCGGCCGCGCGCGCGCCGCACAGGTACGCGTAGTGGTTGTTGTTCCACGACGGCACCGGGTAGACGACCAGGTCGCCCGGGTCGAGCACCGTCCGGTACGACCCGTAGAGCAGCGGCCGCGCGCCGCCGGTGATCAGCACCGACTCGACCGGATATTTCAGGCCCAGGCTGCGCTCGTAGTAGCGAGCCACCGCTTCGCGCAGCGCGAGCACGCCGTCGGACGGCGGATAGTTGGTGTGGCCGGCGGCGAGCGCGGCGCGCACGCCTTCGAGCAGCGACGCCGGCACCGGGAACTGCGCCGGGTCGAAGTCACCGACGGTCAGGTTGCAGATCGTCGCGCCCTTGGCCTTGAGCGCGCGGATCTCGGCGGCGATGCGCAAGATCTCCGACCCGACGACGCCGCGTGCGAGCGCCGACAGCGAAGCGTCGACTTGAGCCGGGTTTCCGAGCCGCTGCGAGAGATCCATTGGCGTCGCATCCTAGCAGAGCGGGAGGACGCCGCACCGGGGTGGGTAACCAGGAACGGCGACGGTGGGGGACGTGAGGACGGCTTCGATCTCTCCGTTGTGGGGCGCGAGAGGCGTGGGGGGACCTTGGGTGGGGTGTTCCTCTTGCGGGGGACGCGGCCCTTACGCCGCCGGTCGCGCCGGCAACCCTGACCCGGCCGGAGAGCCGGGGACTCGACCGAGGGCCCGAGCGAACTGACGTCCGGCCGGCGGCACGGGGGCCGCTCCGCTCGGCGCTGGCGACCTGGCCGCGGACGGCAGGAGCGCGCCTCGGAGCCCCCGCAAGAGGAACACCCCACCCAAGGTCCCCCCGCGCCGCTCGCGCTGGTGACACAGCTACGTTCACTGCGCCTGAGGGCGTTCGCAGTTTTAAATTGAGCGATCGGACGAGCTGCGAGCGGTCGTGAACGGAGAACCTTCGCTAAGTGACGGCAGCCGAGTTGAACGATCTCTGAACGAGAGACCGCACTTCGCGAAGATGCCTGTATCTAACCCAGCTTCGCGACGATGCGTGTACTTAGCGAAGAAGTCGCGTGGGCGACGCTGGCAATGCGCGTCCGGGTACGTTCAATTTAAAAATACGAACGCCCCCAGGCGCAGTGAACGGAGCTGTCACCAGCGCGAGACGGCGTGGGCCGTTCCTGGTTACCCGCCCCGGTGCGGGCCTACGACCGTTCCAGGTACGTGTAGCCCGCGAGCCCTTCTTCGTACATGCGCAGCATCGAGCGCGTCTCTTCCAGGCTCATGCGGTTCGCGCGCACCGCGAGCTCGGCGAAACGCCGCACGCGCGCGACGAGATCTTCTCGCGCGTAGCTCACGTACTTGAGCACGTCGGTCACGGTGTCGCCGGTGACCACGTGCTCGATCTGGTAGCCGCCGCCGTTGGCCAGCGACACGTGCACCGTGTTGGTGTTGCCGAAGAGGTTGTGCAGATCGCCGAGGATCTCCTGGTACGCGCCGATGAGGAACACGCCCAGGAAGTAGTCCTGGCCGTTGACCGGGTGCAGCTCCAGCACCTGCTTCACGTCGCGCCGATCGATGAAGTGATCGATCTTGCCGTCGGAGTCGCAGGTGATGTCGGCCAGCACCGCCCGCCGCGTCGGCTCCTCGCCCAGGCGGTGGATCGGCATGATCGGGAACAATTGATCGATGGCCCAGATGTCGGGCAGCGACTGGAACATCGAGAAGTTGCAGAAGTACGTGTCCGACAGCGCGCGCTCGAGCCCCTCGAGCTCCTCGGGCACGTCGCGCAGCTCGCGCACGATCTTGCGGATCTTCTGGCAGATCGCCCAGAAGATGTCCTCGGCGACCACGCGCTCCGACAGCGACAGGTTGCCGAGGTTGAAGAGCTGCATCGTCTGGTCCTTGTACTCGAGCGCGTCGTGGTACGCCTCGAGCACGTTCTTGCGCGAGATGTCGCGGAACGTCTCGAACAGGTTGTGCACCATGCGCGACGCCGTCGGCGCCACCTGCTCCGGCGCCTTGCCGACGTCGAACTCACCCACGCCCAGGATGTCGATCACCAGCATCGAGTGGTGGGCGACGATCGCGCGCCCCGACTCGGTGACGATCGTCGGGTGCGGCACCTGGGCCGCGTCGCAGATCTCCTCGAGCGCGAACACGATGTCGTTCGCGTACTCCTGCATGGTGTAGTTCATCGACGACGCGAAGTTGGTCTGCGACCCGTCGTAGTCGACGCCCAGGCCGCCGCCCGCGTCGAAGTACTTGAGCGGCGCGCCCAGCTTCACCACCTCGACGTAGAACCGCCCCGCCTCGCTGAGCGCGTTCTTGACCGCGTTGATCGCCGAGATCTGGCTGCCGAGGTGAAAGTGCAAGAGCTCGAAGCAGCTGAGCAGGTCGTTCTGGCGCAGGAAGTTGATCGCCTCGACCACCTCGCGCGTCGACAGGCCGAACTTCGACCGGTCGCCGCCCGACGCCTCCCAGCGCCCCGAGCCCTTGGCCGCCAGCTTGACGCGGATGCCGATGCGCGGCCGCACGCCGACCTTCTTCGCGGTCTCGGCGATGAGCGGCAGCTCGGAGAACTTCTCGACGACGATCAGCACCGTGCGCCCCAGCTTCGACGCCATGAGCGCGGTCTCGATGTACTCCTCGTCCTTGTACCCGTTGCAGATGATCAGCGCTTCTTCGTCGTCGAGCATGCCCATGACCGCCAGCAGCTCCGGCTTCGACCCGGCCTCGAGCCCGTAGTGATAGGGCCGCCCGAACTGGACGATCTCCTCGACGACGTAGCGGTGCTGGTTGACCTTGATCGGGTAGACGCCCTTGTACTCGCCCTTGTAGCCGTACTCGGCGATGGCGCGGCGGAAGGCCTCGTTCAGCTCGACGATGCGGCTCTTCAAGCACGTCCGAGAAGCGGATCAGCAGCGGCAACCCGATGCCGCGCCTCGACACCTCGTCGACCAGCTCCTTGAGGTCGATCTTGCCGCTCTCGGGGCCGCTCGGGTGGGCCTGGACGTTCCCGGCGTCGTTGATGGAGAAGTAGTTGTTACCCCAAGCCTTGATGCCGTAGACCTCCGCCGAATCGGCGACCGTCCACTTCTTGGGGATCCCTCCGGAGCTGCTCATAGGCGCGTACGTTGTAGAAAATCCGCGCGGGACGCCAGAGGAAATTTCGTGTCGGACCGCGACAGGCCGGAAGACCGCCTTCGGCGGCGCGCCGCTAGAACTTGAAGCTGATTCCGCCGGTGCCGTAGTAGAGCGGGTCGTGCTCGAACATCGTCGAGTTGAACTTGTCCTCGTACGCCAGGCGCGGTTGCGGAAACGTCACAATTCCGGCACCGGGTAGGAAGTCGAGCCGCAGGAACGCCGAGGTGCGGCGGTCGATGGCGAACACGACGGTCATGCCCGAGTAGAGGCGCGTGCCGCTGAAGCGCTTGCCGGCCGGGTCGTTGCCGTGGAACTCGTTCGCGTACGTCGTGCTCCACCGGGTTGGCATTGTCGGTTGTTCCCTTGCAGTAGTCGTTCTGCGACACGCCGTTCGCCACCTGGTCCGACGACGGGCAGAACTGATCGGTCCAGCCCGACAGGCGCAGGTCGAGCGAGAACACCGCCACGTCCGCGAAGGCCAGCGACGCGACCGCCGCCAGGTCGAAGAACGCGGTGTTCGTGCCGTTGCTGCCGGCGCCGCCGCCGAAGTCGGCGCGCACCGCGACCGCCAGCGGCCCGGCGGCAGCCAGCTGCATGCGCCCGTGGAGCGCCAGCGTGTTCATCTGGACGAAGCTCTGGAACTCGACGCCCAGGTCGAGGCCCGGCCGGCTTGAGCGCGAAGGCGCCGACGGTGAGCCGCGCGAAGAAGAAGTACGGATAGCCGAGGCCGAAGTCGGCGACGAACGCGCCCGTCGGCAGCGTGTTGGCCCCCCACGACGACATCGCCGTCCTCTGTGCGCGCGACCTGCTCCGGCGTCGGCCCGTTCGGCAGCGCCTTCAGGTCGGCCTGGACGATGCGCTCCTTGCCGCCCTCGACCTTGATGGTCTGGCGGGTGTCGAAGTAGCCGGCGAGCTTGAACTCGACGACGTGCTCGCCGGCGGCGATGTCGGGCCGCGTCGCGGGCGTGGCGCCGATCGGCTCGCCGTCGATGCTCACCTGCGCGCCCCGCGGGGTCGACAGGAAGCGCAGCCCGGCGATCGCGCGCAGGTCGGCCGCGAAGGCCAGCGGCACGTTCTCGACCAGCATGATCTCGCGCTTGTACTCGGCGTAGCCGTCCTTGCGCACCGTGATGTAGTGCTTGCCGGGCTCGAGGTCGCGCCGCTCGACCGGCGCGCGGCCCAGGCTCGAGCCGTCGAGGAACACCTCGGCGTCCGGCACCAGCGACTGGATCTTGAGGATGCCGCGCGGCCGATCGTCGGCGAGCGGCTCCATCTTGAGGCGGATCAGCGTCTGCTCGCCGCCCGCGAGCTGGATGGTCTGCTCCGACGCCCGGAACTGCGCCTTGCGGCCCTCGACGATGTGCTGGCCCGCCCGGAGCTCGCGGATGTCGACCGGCGCCTTGCCCTTGGCCTCGCCGTCGACGAACACGTCGACGTCGGTGTCGCTGGCGATGACCCGCAGCGAGCCGACCGACGCGGTCTGCGCCAGCGTGGCGGCGACCTTGGTCTGCTGGCCGGCGACCACCGTCACCGACTGCCGCCACGGCTGGCGACCCGACCACCCGCACCTCGACGATGTGATCGCCGGCGGGCAGCCCGTTGACGATCGCGGGCGCGGTGTCGCGCTTGGTGCCGTCGACGTAGACGTCGCCGCCCGCGTCCGAGGTCACGAGCAGCGAGCCCATCGGCTGCTCCGCGCGCTCGAGCGCTGAGGTCGCGCGTGCGGTGCTCGTCCTCGCTGATGTCCACCCATTCCGAAAATGTCTTGTAGCCCGGCTTTGCGGACCTCCATCTGGTGATGGCCGGCGAACAGGTCGAACGTGTTGGGGACCGTGCCGCGGACCACGCCGTCGATCGCGACCTCGGCGCCGGCGGCGCTGCCGTCGCCGCCCGCGCGCAAGTCGAGCTTGCCGGGCATGGGCGCGCGCTCCAGCGTGATCGAGCACCGACGTCCGCCTTGCGCACGTCCAGATCGCGCTCCACGGTCTTGAACCCGCGCAGCTCGATGATGATCTTGGCCGCCCCCTTGGGCAGCCGGAGATCGATCGGCGTGTAGCCGGCGATCCCGTAATCTCGCGGCGCTGGCGTCGATCCCGCGTCCCAGTAGACCACCGCCTGCTGCGGCGAGCTGTCGATGTGGATCTTGTACGTGCGCCCCTTGGTCTTGGGCCGCGGTTTCAGGGTCGCCGGCGGCGACCGCCTGCGCCACGGCCGTCCGTTCGGCGGGTCCGGCGACGCCGAGCAGCCATGCGAAACCGACCAACAGGGCGACCCGCGCGAGCAAGGGCGAACGCATCATCGTGCAGTGAGGGTAACGGCCGATCGACGGACGCGTCAACTTGACGCCGTATGGCCGCGCAATGTGCCGGCACGACGGGCCACGCACATGTCACCGTTAATTTCCGGAATATGCGCGTTTTTCGTGGTCGGTGCCGACCGCGGCCTTTAGAGTAATTCCTCAAGCTCACCGACTGGAGGTCAGGATTGACTCGACTCCATGTCCGGCGGCCGGAGCGGTTGTCGGCGACCGTGGCTGCGGCATTGCTCGCGTCGTTGATTGCCGCCCTCGGCGCATGCACCGGTCGGATCGGCGGCCCGCCAAGGACAGCCCGGTAGGGAACCACCGGTTCGCTCTGCGCCAGCGGCCCGCCCAGCCCCGGACCCTCGTACATCCGTCGCGTGAATCGGCTCGAGTACAACAACACCGTCCACGACCTGCTCGGTGACACCTCGGCGCCCGCCGACAGCTTTCCCGCCGAGGAGGTGAGCCTGGGCTTCGACAACAACGCGCAGGCGCTGAGCGTGTCGCCGGTGCTCGCCGAGCAGTATCTGGACGCCGCGGAGTCGCTGGCGACGACCGCGGTCAACACCAGCTGGGCGAGCCTGGTGCCGTGCGCGCCGACGACCACCGGCGCCGCGGCGATCGACGCCTGCGGGCAGGCGTTCATCATGTCGTTCGGCCAGCGCGCCTACCGGCGTCCGCCCGACGCCGACGACGTCGCGGCGCTGACCGCGGCGTTCGACGCCGGCAAGGCGACCGACCTCGTCGACCGGCGTCCGCCTGGTGATCGAGACGGCGCTGCAGTCGCCGCGCTTTCTCTATCGCGTCGAGCTCGGCGGCGCGCCGCCCGCGGGCGCGACGGTGGTGCAGCTCGACGACTGGGAGATGGCGTCGCGGCTTTCGTACCTGCTGTGGCACAGCATGCCCGACGACGCGCTCTTCGCGGCGGCGGCGGCCGGCAAGCTGAACGCGCCCGCCGACATCGAGGCGCAGGTGCAGCGCATGATCGCCGACCCCAAGGCGCGCGGCGTGGTCGCCGACTTCCACGCGCAGTGGCTGCGCGTCGACGAGATCGCCGGCGTCGAGAAGGACACGACGATCTTCCCCGCGTTCACGCCGGCGATCGCGCAGCTCATGCAGCAGGAGACGGCGACGTTCCTCGACTACGTGACCTGGGACGGCCCCGGCGACCTCTGCGATCGATCCTGACCGCGCCGTTCACGTTCGTGAACGGGCCGCTCGCGCAGTACTACGGCATGACCGGCGTCAGCGGCAGCGCGTTCGTGAAGACGCCGCTCGCCGGCACGCACCGCGCCGGCGTGCTGACGCAGGGCGGGCTCCTCGGCCTGCTCGCCAAGGCCAACCAGACCTCGCCGGTCCATCGCGGCAAGTTCGTGCGCGAGCAGCTGCTGTGCATGCAGCTGCCGCCGCCGCCCGCCGAACCTCATGATCAAGCCGCCCGAGCTGAGCTCGACGCTGACCACGCGCCAGCGCTTCACCCAGCACTCGATCGATCCGGCGTGCACCGCCTGCCACCACCTGATGGATCCGATCGGCCTCGGCTTCGAGAACTTCGACGGCGCCGGCGCCTTCCGCGCGCTGGAGAACGGGCAGCCGATCGACGACAGCGGCGAGGTCGAGGACAGCGACGTCCCCGGCACGTTCCACGGCGTCGGCGAGCTCGCGACCAAGCTGGCGTCGAGCGATCAAGTGCGGGCCTGCGTCGCCACGCGCTGGTTCCGCTACGGCTACGGGCGCGGCGAGACCAACGCCGACGCCTGCAGCCTGAGCGCGATCCAGAGCCAGTTCGCGGCGGGCGGGTTCAAGATCCGCGACCTCATCATCGCGCTCACGCGCACCGACGCGTTCCGCTACCGCACGGTCACGCAGCCCGCGGGAGGACCTTGATGAAGCGCGCGCAAAGTGGAAACGCCAAGCCGTTCCGGCTCAGCCGGCGCGCGGTGCTGCGCGGCGCGGGCGGCGTCGCCATCGGCCTGCCGTTCCTCGAGGCGATGCGGCCCTTCGGCATGCGGCGCAGCCAGGCGGCGCCGAGCGCGCCGCCCAAGCGCTTCATCGTGTTCTTCACGCCCGACGGCAACATCCGCGAGAACTGGCTGCCGACCGGCACCGAGACGTCGTTCACGCTGTCGCGCATCCTGGCGCCGCTCGCCGACAACCAGCAGAGCCTGGTCGTGCTCGACGGCGTCGAGAACAAGGTCGGCGGCTACGCGGCGCACCCCGGCGACGACCACATGAAGGGGATGGGCACGATGCTGACCGGCATCGGCCTGCTGCCCGGCAACACCCAGGGCGGCGCCGGCGATCCCGCGGGGCTGGCGGGCGGCATCTCCGTCGACCAGCAGATCGCGGCGACCATCGGCGCCAACACCAAGTTTCGCTCGCTGGAGCTGGGCGTGCAGGCGGGCAGCGCCGGCACCGTCTGGGGCTACACCGCTTACTCGGGCGCGAACCAGCCGCTGCCGCCCGACGACAACCCGGCGTCGGTGTGGAACCGCGTCTTCTCGGCGTTCGGCGGCGACCCTGCGCTGCTGCGCCAGCAGGCGGAGCGCAAGTCGGTGCTCGACGCGGTCATGCAGAGCTACAACGAGCTCAACCCGCGCCTCGGCGCCGCTCGACAAGGCCAAGCTCGACGAGCACCTCGGCAACATCCGCGATCTCGAGCAGCGGCTGGGCGCCGCGCCCACCATGGGCGCCGCGTGCATGAAGCCGGCGATGCCGGCCACGATCGACTACAAGGCCAACGCCAACTTTCCCGCCGTCGGCAAGCTGCAGATGGATCTGCTGGTGATGGCGATGGCGTGCGACCTCACGCGCGTCGGCACGATCCAGTGGGAGCAATCGGTGGGCGACATCCGGTTCACCTGGGTCGACCCGGCGATCACGCGCGGGCACCACGACATGTCGCACGACGGCGACAGCGCGACCGACACGATCGAGATGCTCACCAAGATCAACGTCTGGTACGCGCAGCAGTTCGACTACTTGCTGAACGCGCTCAAGAACGCGAAGGAGGCCGACGGCAGCAGCTTGCTCGACAACACGCTGGTGCTGTGGTGCAACGAGCTCTCGCGCGGCAACGTGCACTCGCACGATCACATGCCGTTCGTGCTCGCGGGCGGCGCGGGCGGCGCGCTGCGTACGGGGCGCTTCCTCAGCTACAGCAAGAGCGTCTCGCACAACAACTTGCTGGTGTCGTGCATGAATCTGATGGGCGTGCCAGGCACGACGTTTGGCGATCCGGCCTTCTGCACGGGGCCGCTGGCGAATCTCTGATACGGCGGGCCCCCCCGCGCCGCTCCTTCCGATCGCTTCCTCCCGTCTGCGGGGGGAGGGTTAGGGAGAGGGGCCTCCCGCGCCGGCGGCCCCCCCGCGCCGCTTCTTCCGATTCCCCTCCCCCCGTCTGCGGGCGGAGGGTTAGGGAGAGGGGTCTCCCGCGCCGCGGCTCGCAAGGTTTGCCCTCTCCCTAGCCCTCCCCCGGCGGACGGGGGAGGGGATCGGACTACCGCTGTTGTGACGACGTCAGCGCTCCGTCTATCATGTCCGCATGCGTCCGTTGGTTGGAGTGCTGGTCGGGATCGCTCTCGTCGTTCTTGCCGGGGGAGCGCGTGCCGCGGATCCGCCTCCCGCGCCCGCGCCGCCGGTGTGGAACGGCACCGCCTGGGTGCAACCGCCGCCGCCGCCGCCACCGGGCGGCTTCGCGCCCTACGGCCCGACTTACGCGCCGCCTTACGGCTACGCGCCCGTGCAACCCCCCGGTGAGTTCTATTACGAGGCCCAGAAGAAGAACGAGATGCTCGCGCTGGTGATCGAGTTCTTCGTTCCTGGCGTCGGCAGCATCTATGCCGACCACGTCGCGGGCGCGATGGTCACTTGGGCGCTGACCGTCGGCGGGATCGTGCTGGCGTTCTGGTGGGTGGGCGAGAACATCAACCAGGACAGCTTCGACAACGGCTCCGAGAATCGTCCGCACGACACCTGGGCGATCTACCTCGCGCTGGGCGCGATCCTGGGCGGCCGGATCTATGGTCTCGTCGATTCATTCACCTCGGCGCGCGACTTCAACCATCGCCTGCGCCAGCGCCTGGGGCTGCCGGACTTTGCCTCGCTCGGCGTGGTGCCGATCCGCACCGATCGCTCGATCTCGTGGGGACCGAGCCTCAGCTTCCGGTTCTGACGTCGCCGAAGGTCGAGACGCCGACCCATTCACCGGCGGGGACCTCCGTCGCGCGCGGCGTCGACGCGCACCATGCCGTCCGCGTAGACCAGGTTCGAGATCGCCGACGAGCCGCCCGGCAGGGGCTCGGCCCAGGTCTCGCCGTCGCGCTCGAAGAGCCGCACACGCACGTAATCCTCGCGTCCGGCCAGCGATGGGACGGCGCGGTGCAGGCGCGCACGCACGGCACACGGCCAGGGATCGCGGCCGGTCTCGCCGCCCAGCCGCCACACCAAGGGGCGCACGAACGCGTCGAAGACCACCATCGACGACGTTGGAAAGCCGGGCATGCCGATCACCGGCTTGGCGCCGACGCGCGCGAAAATAGTCGGCTTGCCGGGCCGGATGTCGATGCCGTGAAAGAGCACGCCCGGCGCGTCGAGGCGCTCCATCACCGTGCCCGACACGTCCTTGACGCCGACCGACGAGCCGCCGGCGAGGATCACGGCGTCGTGATCGGGCAGCAGGCGCGCGATCGTCGCCGCCAGCGCGGCCTCGTCGTCGCGCACGACGCCGCCGTAGGTCGCGACCGCGCCCGCGAGCTCGACCTGCGCGCCCAGCACCCACTCGTTGACGTCGCGCACCTGTCCCGGCGCCGGCGTCGCGTCGACCGCGCAGATCTCGTTGCCGGTCGAGCAGCACGGCGATGCGCGGGCGCCGGTAGACGGTGAGCGACGCCGCGCCGAAGGTCGCGAGCGCCGCGATGTCCTGCGGCCGCAAGCGCCGGCCCGCCGGGATCAGCGCCGCGCCGGTCGTCACGTCGTCGCCGCGCTGGATGACGTTGGCGCCCGACGTCAGCGCGCGCAAGATCTCGACGACGCCCGCGACCGCGGCGTCGCCGCCCCGCGTGTGCTCGATCATGACCACTGCGTCGGCGCCGTCGGGCAGGAAGCCGCCGGTCGAGATGCCGACCGCCTGGCCGGCGGCCACCGTGTCCGGTGAACGTCGCGCCCATCGGCACGACGCCCGCGACGCGCAGGACGGCGGGCGCTTGCTCGGTCGCGGCGCTGACGTCGTCGGCGCGCACGGCGTAACCGTCCATGACCGAGCGCGCGTGCACCGGCAGATCCTCGGTCGCGGCGAATGGCGCCGCCAGCACGCGGCCGCTCGCTTCGTGCAGCCGCACGACCTCGGTGCCGATCGGCGGCGTCTCCAGCATGATCCGCCGCGCGTCAGCGGCGGAGATCAGGTTCAGCGACGGCGGCTCCCACGGCTAGACCGGCAGCACGGCGCGGCGGCGGGGATAGCCTCCGACAGCCTTCGATTCGAGCACCGCCAGCCGGCGCGACAGCTCGGCGCGCAGGTCGTCGCCGGGCGACGATCGCGTCGACGTGCAGGTTCGACGCGAGCTTGAGGATGTCGATGTCCTCGCGGTACTCCGCGCGCAGCTTCTCGACGTACGCGGGCCGCTCGGCCTCGGGCTCGCTCGGCGATCTTGTTGGAGTAGACCGCGTTGACCGCCGCCTCCGCGCCCATCACCGCGATCATCGCCTGCGGCAGCGCGATGGTCGCGTCGGGCTCGAAGCCGGGCCCGCACATCGCGTACAGGCCGGCGCCGTACGCCTTGCGCAGCACCACGCTGATCTTGGGCACGGTGGCGTCGGCCACCGCCGAGATCATCTTCGCGCCGTGGCGGATGATGCCCTGGCGCTCGACCGCCTTGCCGATCATGAAGCCGGGCACGTCGGCCAGGAACAGCAGCGGCACGCCGAACGCGTCGCACAGCCAGATGAAGCGCGCCGCCTTGTCGGCCGAGTCGACGAACAGCACGCCGCCCTTCCACTTCGGCTGGTTGGCGACGATGCCGACCGGCGCGGCCGTCGATGCGCGCGAAGCCGGTCACCAGCTCGCGCGCGAACAGCTTCTTGATCTCGAAGAAGCTCCCCTCGTCGATCAGCGCGTCGATCACCGCGCGCGATGTCGAACGCCTGGTTCTGGTTCGCGGGCAGGATGTCGTCGATGCGCTTGCCGCCGGCGCGCGGCGCGCGCGCGCGCGATCGCTCGGCGGCGCTCGCCCGGCGCGCTGCGGCAGGTAGGCCAGGTAGTCGCGCGCCGCCGCGATGCACGCGCGCTCGTCCTTGGCCAGCAGATCGCCGCAGCCCGAGACCTCGCAGTGCATGCGCGCGCCGCCCATCTCCTCCAGCGTGACCTTCTCGCCGATCACCATCTCGGCCATGCGCGGCGAGCCGAGGTACATCGACGCGTTCTTGTCGACCATGAACACCACGTCGCAGAACGCCGGGATGTACGCGCCGCCGGCCGCCGACGGGCCGAACAGCAGGCAGATCTGCGGGATCGCGCCCGACAGCCGCACCTGGTTGTGGAAGATCCGCCCCGCGTGCCGCCGCCCGGGGAACATGTCGATCTGGTCGGTGATGCGCGCGCCCGCCGAATCGACCAGATAGAAGAGCGGGATGCGCAGCCGCCCCGCGGTCTCCTGGATGCGCACGATCTTCTCGACGGTGCGCGCGCCCCACGAGCCCGCCTTCACCGTCGAGTCGTTGGCCATGATCGCGACCGGGCGCCCGTGCACGCGGCCGACGCCGGTGACCACGCCGTCGGCGGGCAGGTCGCCGCCGGCGCGGTGGCGTTGGCGAACAGCCCGTCCTCGACGAAGTCGCGCGCGCCGTCGTCGCACAGCAGCGCGATGCGCTCGCGGCAGAACAGCTTGCCGGCGGCGGCGTTGCTCTGGTGGTACTTGGGCGCGCCGCCCTGCTTGATCTTCTCGGCCAGCGCGGCCAGCTCTTCGGTTCGTCCCATGTCAGTGCACGCTCGCTTCCGTCTGTTCACTTGCCTTTGAAGTCGGGCCGGCGCTTCTCGGCGAAGGCCGCGCAGCCCTTCGTCGCGGTCCTCGCTGGTCAGGATCGTCTCGTAGCGCGCCCGCTCGAGCGCGAGCGCCTCGCTCGAGAGCCAGCGCCGCGCCGCCGTCGATCGCGCGCTTGGCCGCCGCGACCGCCAGCGGCGCGCACTCGGCGATCTCCGGCGGCCAGCTGCTCGGCCCCCGGCGCCAGCTCCGATGCGGGCACCACGCGCGTGACGATGCCCAGCTCGGCGGCGCGCGCCGCAGTGATGCGCCGTCCGGTGAGGATCAGCTCCTTGGCGACGGCCGCGCCGGCGACGCGCGCCAGCCGCTGCGTGCCGCCGGCGCCGGGGATGATGCCGAGGCGCACCTCGAGCAGGCCCATCTCGACGCCGTCGGCGGCGAGGCGCAGGTCGCAGGCCAGCGCCAGCTCGAGCCCGCCGCCGAACGCGACGCCGTTCATCGCCGCGATCACCGGGGCCGGGAAGCGCGCCAGCTCGTCGAGCGCGGCGCCGAGCTCGGTGAGGAACGCGCGCGTCTCGTCGAGCGACATCGTCCGCCGCTCCTTGAGATCGGCCCCGGCGCAGAACGCCTTGTCGCCCGCGCCGGTGAGCACGATCGCGCGCACCCAGGGCTCGCCGCGCAACGCGCGCACCGCCGCGCGTAGCTCGCCGACCAGCCCGCGCGAGAGCGCGTTCATCGCCGCGGGTCGGTTGAGCGTGACCCAAGCCGCGTCCGCGCGGCGCTCGACGACGATCGCGTCCGCGTGGCGCTCGACGGTGACCTCGGGGGGCATGTCTTGCGTAGACGCTAAAGGCAGCGCTGACGCCGCGCAAGCTTCGCAGCGCCCCTGGAAAATGTTTCCCTGAACGGGCTGGTTCATTTAAGATGCACCCGGGCTCGGATGTCGGGTTCGCTCGTGAGGGGTCGGGGGGGGATCCGAGCAGCTAGGAGACAAGGAAATGCCAAGCCAAATCTCCGCAAGACACACCGAAGTGACAAATTGCGCGCTCGCCCTCGATCGCGCCGGCGAACGGGCCGTGACCCTCGCGCGGCTCGACCGATACGCGGCGTTGCTCGACACTCAGCGCGAGCACCGCGAGCTGACCGAGCTCATCGTCCACGATCTCAAGGCGCCGCTGTCGATCGTGCGCGCAGGCCTCGAGTGGGTGGGCGGCCACCTGCGGCCGGACCAGGGCGATGTCGCCGACGCCGTGGCCGACGCCTATGCGGCCGCCGATCGGCTGAGCACCATGATCGGCGATCTGCTCACGGTGTCGCAGCTCGATGGCGGGGGCATGCCGCTGCAGCCGCCAGCCGGTCGACCTGGCGGGCCTCTTCGATCGCTTGGTCCGCGCCTATGCCCGGCGCGCCCGCGAAAAGCGAATTGCGCTCGCAAGCGAACCCGGCGCGGCGCTGGAGGTGCAGGCCGATCCGGCGCTGCTCCAGCGCGTGCTGGAGAACATCGTCGAGAACGCCTTCCGCTACACGCCGCCCGAGGGCCACATCGCGCTGTCGGCGTGCACCGCCGGTCGAGTCGAGATCGCGGTCTCCAACGACGGACCCGGGATCCCGGTCGGCGACCGGGTGCGCATCTTCAACAAGTTCGCGCGCGGTGAGTCGGAGCCCCCGCGCTCGGGCAGCGCCGGCCTGGGCCTCTACTTCTGCAAGCGCGTCGTCGAGGCGCACGGCGGCGCGATCGCGGTCGTCGACAGCGACCGCTGGCCGACGTCGTTCAAAATTACGCTGCCCGAGAGTTGAATCCTTCCGATCCCCGCCCCCCGTCTGCGGGGGGGAGGGTTAGGGAGAGGGGCCGTCGGGCGCCGCGTCTCGCAAGGCTTGCCCTCTCCCTAACCCTCCCCCCGCGACGGGGGAGGGGACCGGGAGATCAGCCCTGGCCGCCGCGGGCGCGGGTCGCCGCCGCGGCGCCGCCGACCAGGCCGGAGCCGACGTAGGCGCGATAGAACTTCGACGGCATCTCGTGGCCGACCAGCGTCGACGCCAGCCGCGACGCCGTGATCAGCTTGTCGACGTCGACGCCGGTGCGGATGCCCATGCCCTCGAGCATGTAGACCACGTCCTCGGTGGCGACGTTGCCGGAGGCGCCGGGCGCGTACGGGCAGCCGCCCAGACCACCCAGCGCCGAGTCGACGGTGGTGATGCCCATCTCGACCGCGACCAGGATGTTGGCCAGCGCCGTGCCGCGCGTGTCGTGGAAGTGGACCGCGACCTCGTCGCGCGGAATCTCGGCCAGCACGCGCGACAGCACGTCGCGCACCTGGCGCGGCGTCGCGACGCCGATGGTGTCGCCCAGCGACACCTGGTAGCAGCCGAGCGCGCGCAGCTCGCGGCAGAGCTCGACCGCCTTGCCGGGATCGACCGCGCCCTCGTACGGGCAGCCGTAGACCGTCGAGACGTAGGCGCGCACGCGCAGGCCGGCCGCCAGCGCCGGCGGCACGGTGTCCTGAAACGCCGCCAGTGTCTGCGCGATGGTCTTGTTGATGTTCTTCTTGTTGTGCGTCTCCGACGCCGACATGAAGACCGCGACCTCCCGCATGCCGGCGGCGATCGCCGCGTCCAGCCCCTGGCGGTTGGGGACCAGCGCCGAGTAGACGATGCCGGGCCGGCGCGCGATCCGGCGCGAGCACCTCGGCGCCGTCGGCCAGCTGCGGGATCCAGCGCGGGTTGACGAAGCTGGTGATCTCGATGGCCGGCAGACCGGTGTCGGACAGCGCGTCGATGAACGCGATCTTGTCGTCGGTCGGGATCATCCGCGCCTCGTTCTGCAGGCCATCCCGAGGCCCGACCTCGTAGATGGTGACGCTCGCTGGCAGATGCTCGAACACGGAGCCCGATTTTACCATGGCGGTCCAGAGCGGCTTCCGCCGCGGGCCCATGTGCGCGGATGTCCGTGCTGGCTCAGGCGACGAGCGTCGTCGCAGAGCTCGTCGGTGACGTCGTCGAGCGTGTCGACCACGACGTCGGCGGGCGACAGGTCGTAGCCCGAGAAGTTGCCGGCGCGCACGCCGATCACCCGCGCGCCCGCGGCCCTGCGCCGACAGGATACCGGGCGTCGCGTCCTCGATGGCGACGCAGGCCGACGCCTCTCACACCCAGTCGATCGATCGCCAGCGCGAACGAGTCGGGCGCCGGCTTGCCGCGCGCGTAGTCCTCGGCGCCCAGCCACAGCCGCATGCGCCGCGATGACGCCGATGCTGGTCAGCGCGTCCTCGACCTCGGCGCGGCTCGCACCCGAGACCACAGCCAGCGCCGACCGCGCGCCCAGCCGCCGCACGGCCGCGTGCGCGCCCGGCAGCGCTCGGTAGCCGGTGGCCGCCAGCAGGCCGCGCTTCTCCTCGACCGCCGATGCGATGAGCGCCGGCCATCGACACGGTCAGGCCGTGGTTGCCCGCGATCAGGGCATGGATCTCGTTCCAGGAGTGGCCGATCACGAACGCGCGCTCCTCGGCCGACAGCTCGGCGCCCAGCCGGCGCACCGCCAGCACCACCGACTCGACGTTTTCACGCTCGGAATCGACCAGGGTTCCGTCAAGGTCGAAAAGGATCGCCGTCTGGGCTCACCGGCGCGCATTCTTACACCGCGGGCTGTCGCGATTTCGACTTCAGCTCAGGTCTACATCCTGCCGTTGGAAGGATTCCGAGGGGATGGCCGAGGGCGTGGGGACCCAGAGCATCGCTGGTCATTGGTCGCCCGTGGAAGTGCCCGCAGACACCAAGATCGAGGTCGACGGAATGTCGTTCGACGCCCTGCTGGGGCGCGTCGGCGCCGGCGCCGCGCGAGATGGTCGCCGCCGCGACGCAGGCGGTGGTCAAACGGTTCGGTGATCGAGGCTCGTGCATCCTGGTGGCGCAGGGCGCGCGCGTGGTCTTCTCGACCGAGCAGCCGGACGCTGGCCGATCTGCCGATCGACATGGCGCGCTACCCGGAGATCGCCGCCGCGGTCGCAGCCGGCGCGAGGTCGTCGTGGTCGAGGACGTGCGGGCCTCGGCGCTGCTCGAGCCGGTGGCGTCGCAGCTGCCGGAGCACCTGGGCGCGGTGGCGGTCGTGCCGCTGGTCGCCGGCGAGACCTGCCTGGGTGTGATCCTGGTGCAGTCGCGCGAGCGGCGCACCATGACGCCCGACGACGTGCGCGCCGCCGGGTTCGAGGGACGCCTGGCCGGCACGCTGCTGCAGCTGCAGTTCGGCAGCGAGCTCGGCAGCGATCTCCGCGCCGCGACTCCGATGTCGATGCCGGGTCCCGCGTGGCGCTCGGTCTCCGACGTGACGCCGATGCGCGCCGACGCCGCCTCGATGATGATCGCGCCGACCGAGTTCCGGCGCACACATGCGTCGCGCGGCCGCGTGCTCATCGCCGAGGACGATCGCGAGCAGGCGCTGGCCCTGCGCAGCATCCTCGTCGACGAGGACTACGACGTCGCGCTGGCCACCGACGGCGCGCAGGTGGTGCGGCTGGCGCAGAAGCTGCGGCCGGATCTGATCCTGCTCGACGTGCACATGCCGGTGCTCGACGGCTTCGACGCGCTGGAGGAGCTGGTCGGCGACGCGCGCACGCGCGACCTGCCGATCCTGATCGTCTCGGGCGCCGACGATCTGTTGCCGCGCGTGCGCGAGCTCAAGCTCGACACCGTCGATTTCCTGCGCAAGCCGTTCTCGCTGATGGAGCTGCTGGCGCGCGTCGACCGCTCGCTGAGCCAGGCGGCGGCGCGCGAGCACCTGCGCAACGAGGCGAGCATCGACGACCTGACCGGCCTCGGCAACCCGCGCTACCTGCGCGAGCGCCTGGGCCTGGAGCAGTCGCGCATCGCGCGCTACGGCACGCAGTCGGCGATCGTGATGGTCGACGTCGACAAGCTCAAGCAGATCAACGACCGCCACGGCCACGTCGTCGGCAGCCGCATCCTGCGCGCGATCGGCGCAGACGCTGCGCCGGAGATCCGCGACACCGATCTCGCCGCGCGCTACGGCGGCGACGAGTTCGTGGTGCTGTTGCCGCACACCACGGCGGCCGAGGCGTGCGCGTTCGCCGAGCGCGTGCTCGCCTATCTCGCCGCCTGCGCCCCGAGGGGATCGACGTCTCGCTGAGCATGGGCGTCGCCGCGCTGGAGGGCTCGGGCGGGCAGTCGATCGATCTGGTGTTCGCGCAGGCCGACGCCGCCGCTTACCGCGCCAAGCGTTCGGGCGGCAGCCGGGTGTGCGTCTACGATCCGAGGTCGACATGGTGGTGCCGGTGCGGCGCCGACCGGTCGGCGAAAAAGGTCGACCCGCAGTCGCGCCGGCGCGGCGACCAGGACCGCGACCACGCCGCGTCGGACGTTTTTTGGCAAACGGTCGCCGCGACCTAGTCTCGAAGATCCGTGTATCGCATCCGCATCGGCTGCCACCTCAGCTACCTGACGCCCGCGCCCACGCCGCGGTGTTCATCGTGCAACCGGCGCCCCACCCCCGCAGACGCTCGAGCGCGAGCGGCTGCACCTGGCGGGCGCCGTCGCGACCGGCGAGTACCTCGACGGCTTCGGCAACCGCTGCCAGCGGCTGACGCTGGCGCCGGGCGAGAGCCAGATGCGCTTCGACGCGCGTGGCCGAGGTGCCCGAGACGCCGACGCGATCCGCCCCGACGCGCGCCAGGTGCCGCCCGAGCGACTGCCGGCGTCGCTGCTGCGCTTCACCCTGCCCAGCCGCTACGCCGAGACCGACAAGCTGCTCGGCTTCGCGTGGGACACTTCGCGCAGGTGCCGGCCGGCTGGCCGCGGGCGCGCGCGATCTGCGAGTGGGTTCACCGCAACATCCAGTACAAGCGCGGCATCAGCCAGCCGCACTGGTCGGCGGCCGACGCGATCGCGCGCCGCGAAGGCGTCTGCCGCGACCGCGCGCACGTCGTGGTCGCGCTGTGCCGCGCGTTCAACATGCCGGCGCGCTACGCGGTCGCGTACCTGCCCGACATCGACGTCCCCGACGACGGCATCGCCATGGACTTTCACGCCTACGCCGAGGTCTGGCTCGACGGCGGGTGGCAGGTGTTCGATCCGCACGATCTCGCGCCGCGCAAGGGGCGGCGTCTTCATCGCGGGCGGGCTCGACGCGGCCGACGCGGCGTTCGCGACGCTGTATGGCGGCGCGCGCCTCACGCGCTTCGAGGTGTGGGCCGATCGGCGTCGCCGACGCTGGCGTCGCTGTGGCGCGACGACCGGTCCGCCCGCATCAGCGTGCACGCCGGATCGCGAGCACGCACGAGACGACGCCGCTGCCGGTCGAGCTCGCCGCCGCGCGCCGTTGCTTGCGATCGCCGAAACCGGGATTCCGCGGACGCGCGGACGCTCACTGCCTGTATGATTCGCTCAATGCCGACGACGACGACGGTTCGTCGAATCGCCGTGCGCCGGGCTCTTGCTGTCGTCGGCTAATCACGCCCGCGTCGCTCGGCGACGCGCGCGCGCTCGCGGCGACGGCCGAAGAGAACGCGGCGATCGGGAAGATCACGCTGCTCAACCGCGCAGGCGATCGAGGAGTACCGCAAGCTGAACTTCGACGAGGCGCAACGCCTGCTCGATCAGGCGCTGGATCTGGCGGCGGGCGCGGGGCTGACCCAGCATCCGATCCGCGCGCGCACCTACGTCACGCTGGGCGTCGTCAGCGCCGGCGGTCTCAAGCGGCGCGACGTCGCCGTGCGCTTGTTCCGCAAGGCGCTGCAGATCGAGCCCGAGATCCAGCTCTGTCGCCCGAGCTGGCCACGCCCGATGTCGAGGCGGCGTTCGACGAGGCGGTGCGCGGCCTCGACAACGAGCCCAAGATCGAGCGCCTGCCGAGCGAGCTGCTGGTGCACGAACCGGTGACCGCGGGCACGCGCGGCGATGCCGATCACCATCGCGGTCACGCCCGACGAGGGGCTGCACGCCGAGCGGCTGACGCTGGCCTACCGCGCCGGTCGGGCGTCGGCCTTCTCGAAGATCAAGATGCAGCGGCAGAGCGACGGCGTCTTCGAGGCGATCATCCCGGGGCCGGCGACGGCAGGGCGAGCGACGTCGCGTACTACATCGAGGCGCGCGACCTCGACGACAAGCTGGTGGCGGCGCGCGGGTCGCCGATCGCGCCGATGGTGATCACGCTCGCCGCGCGGCCGCCGGGCACTCGGCCCAGCGGCGCCGACGGCGCGCCGGCGCGGCGAGGGGACGTCGCGAGCGCGCCGCGCGCCCGCGCACGCCGTCGGACACCGAGCCGGCAGCGCTCGTGTCGCGCACCCACCATCGCCGTGCGGCGCCGAGAGCCGCGCTGTCCTGATCGCGCTCCTCGTCGGTTCGGGCGGCGGCTGGTCGAGCGGCACCGCCGAGGCCACCGGCTATTCGCTGGGCGGCGCCAAGCTCGGCTGGTCGACGCTGGGACAGGTGATGCCGCAAGTCGGCTATCTGGTCTCGCCGCGATTCATGCTCTCGGCGTGGGGACGTTTTCAGCTGGTGCGCGGCGCCGACGACTACCACACGCCCGCCGGCTCGACGCAGTGTGGGGCGACGGTGTCTGCGCGGCCGCGCGCGGGGCCTTCGCCGGCTTCGCGAGCGCGACCTGGTTCGCGGCGCAGCGACCACGACGTCTTTCGCCCGTACCTGTCGCTGTCGATCGGCGGCGGCCAGATCCGCCAGGTCGTCCACGTCACCAGCGGCAACGGCGACTGCGGCGCCGACCGGCAGCAGGCGACCTGCGCCGACACCGCGGCGCTGGGGCCGTTCCTGGCCGGGCCGGGCATCGGTTTCCACGTGCGCGTCGCGCGCGCGGTGCGACTGATCTTCGCCGTGCAGTCGATCTTCGGCGCGCCGCGCTTCGCCGCCGACATCGACGCCGACGTCGGCGTCGCCGTCGTCGTTCTAGCCGGGCCCCAGTCAGGGCGCCGCGATCTCGTACTGCAGCACGTAGCAGAACGGCACCGCGCGTCCGTCGATCACCAGCGGCTTGTAGCGCCACTTGCCGAGCACGGCGGGGATCTGCGCGTCGATCGCCGGGTCGGCCGACTTCAGCAGCTTGACGTCGGCGACGCGTGCCCTCGGCGCTGACGCACATCTTCACCACCGCCGACAGCTTCATCTCGGCGCGCGCCAGCGAGGGCGGCGCCTTGACGCGATACTCGTCGGCGTTCGAGTCGATGGCGAGCAGCGCCTTCGCGAGCCGGCCCGAGATCGTGCGCGCGCCGGCGATCTCGTCGGATGGCGAGCTGCTCTCTCGAACGGCGCGGCCTTCGCCGTGGCTCGCCGGGGCGCTCGCGCGGACGGTCGCAGCTGGGCGACGCTGCCGGGCTGGCGGTGCCGTCTCGGAGCTGGGCGTCGCCGGCGCTGGCGCTGGCCGGCGTCGTTCCGGGCGCCGGATCGTCGCCGCCATCATCGGCGGATCGGCCTCGTCGGAGTGCATGGCGTTGGCCAGCGCCGTCGCGCGCGCGCTGGCGCGCGCGGCGAACGCCGCATCCAGGCGCGCCATCGACCGCGCCATCGACGAGCGCGCCGCTCCCGGCGCGACGCGGCACCCCGCGTCGCGCCCGGGCGCCGCTGAGCGACCGCCGGTCGGTTCAGGCACGATCGCCATCGGGTTGGCTTCCACCGGGGCCGCCGCGAGCGCGATCGACAGGACGACCTCTTGCCCCGCGTGCAGATCGATCGTGCGGTCGTCGCGCTGGAAACCATCGCGCGTCACCGAGACGGTGTAGCGGCCCGGCGGTTTCTCGAACGCGACCGGCGCGTGGTGCGGAGCGGGATCGCCGCCGAGCACGACGGTCGCGCCCGACGGGGTCGTCGAGATCTCGATGCGTCCCGGCGCGCGCGGACCACCACTGCTTCCAGCCGATGCCGACGACGGCGACGACCACCACGGCCGCCGCCGCGCCGTAGAGCGCGAGGCGCGATCGTTCTCCGGAGGAGCGCGTCGACCAGGCGCCGGGCTTGGGCGCGAGCAACGGCCCCGAGCTCGACACCTGCGAGAGATCGAGGATCTCGCGCGCCGAGCCTCCCGCGGGCGTGGGCGGGCGGCGCTCGCGTGGGATGGCGGTCGAGAGCGCGGTCGTCGGGCGGAGAAGGGGGAGGGCGCCGCTGCCGAGCGCGGGGAGCCCGGCGGGCGGCGTCGGGCCGACGAGCTCCGCTTTCGCCTTGAGCGCGATCGCCGTCGTGGGCGCGGCCGTCGGGCGCATCGATGGCAGGGCGCCGCTGCCGAGCGCGGGGAGCCCGGTGGACGGCGTCGGTCCCAGGATCTCCGGCTTGCTCGCCGGCGACGCCGGCGGATCGAGCGACGGGCGGCGAGCGGTGGTGGTGCCAGCGTCTTTCCGGTGACGCGCGGCTTGGCGGCGGGGCCGCTCGTCGACGCCACCGCCGTCATGGTCGTCGCCGCGTTGGCGGCGGCGGTCTTGGCGTCGATCGGTTTGGCGGCGAGCGGCTTCGGTGAAGCGGCAGAGCTCGCGCCGAGCTCGCCGCGGCGACGCGGGCGTCAGCCGGCTTTCCGAGCGACGGCGATGATCGCGGGCCGCGCGCGACGCGGCGGTCGGTCCTGCGGGCTGATCGGTGCGCGACCGGTCCCGCCCGGTTGCGGTGCCCGTCTTGGCTGGCGCGACGACCGGCGCCGGCGTCGGTCGTCCGTCGTCGTCGGCCGGTGCTGACCGGGAGTGGACCGGCGGCAGGTATCAACCTTGCTCTCGCGGATCAGTCCGGGCGGCGGCGCCTTCACCGCCGTCACGTCCTCGGTGTCGTTCAGAAGGCTGATCCGGTCGTTCGTGGTCGGCATCTTTGTTGGTGCCCGGTACCGTCTCGCGCGAGCGCTGGCCCCCCGCAGCGTCCCCCCCTTCCCGCCAAAAGTCCTCATCAGAATACCATCTCTCACCCGGCTCCAACGCGAGATTCGTTGAGGCAGCGCGGCGCAGCACCCGGCTTTCTGGGTTTGCCGCGTGTTCTTTTTGACACCGGTCCGGGGCGCGGTGATAAGGATCTGGCGTGTCTGCCGGTGTCCGGCGTTACCGTTCGCGGCTCTTCTCGTGCTCGCTGGCGGCGGGTGCGCATCACGGGACTGCGTGATCCGTTCCGAGCATTTTCGGATCGATTCCTCGGACCTGGTAGGTCGTGCACGCGCGCGGTCCCGCCGATCAGCTGAACCTGGAGGCGGGCGGTCCCGAACCGCGGCTGCGCTGCTCGATCGGAACCTTGTCGCTGTTCGGCGCTCCGCAGCCGGTGATCCATGTCGAGACCTCACCGGCGATCCATCGAGCTCTCAGTCGAGAGTCGTCGTCGCGCCTGCCCTTTATTTCCGGCAGGTAAATTCTCCGCGCGTCTCGACGATCGAATCGGGGAACAAACGCCGTGATCGACGTAACTGAGATGTTGGCTGCAGGGCCGACCTCATTTAGGATGCCCCGAAATTCCGTAGTCCCACCAGGTTACAGAGAGGCCGCCATGATGGATCGATTCCGAGCTTGCTCTCCCCTTGTTGCGCTGGCGATCGCGTCGGTCGGCGCGCTGTCCGCTTGCGTGTCGCAGGACGATCCGAAGGAGCCGGTCGCGAAGGTGTCGAGCGCGCTTACGACGTTTCAGGCGGCGATCTCGCGGTCACCTGCATGAACACCGCCGGTGCCCCTCTGACAGCATCAGATCACACCGCTAGTACCCATCACGTGGGGGCGGATCTCAAGTACGCCGACAAGAGGCTACGACGGCCGGAGTCTTTCAAACCAACAATGAACGGGGCAACGTCGATATCGGTCGTCACGATTAACCACGCCGGTCGCGAGCGGGGGCATCCTTCACTTTCAGCCGGGTCTCGGTGCGCCGCAAGAGAACGTGTTCCGCTATCAAGGAACAATCGATGAGCCGAATCCTGATGCTGGTACCGATGGCGGTCCCGATGCTGGTACCGGTGCGGGCGTACTGACCGGGACTTTGATCTGGGGCTTCCAGATTACCGACTTGGTCACGGGGGATGCGGGCGCTCCAGCGCAGTGGTCCGATCCTCCGACGACCGATATCTCGGCACTGCCGACCTCGCTCGGGACGCCGAACACGAAGGACAACGTCGTAATCGGTTCGGCCCCTTGACCAGGAACTCGACCAACTTTGCCTACGACGTGACCAAGGGCATCGACCGGAACCAAGGCTCAACTTCAGGCGCTCATCACCAACCCTGCGAACTGGATTGCAGGAACGAACGCCAACCCGGTAACGTGCCCGACGGCCTTCACCGTCATTCCCGACGTCGTCGACTCCGGCGCGGGCAGCGATAGCTCGACCGGCGCTGGTGGCGCGGGCTGGCTCCGACGCCGGCGCGGGCGGCGTGACCGGTACGACCGACAGCGGCGCGGGCGGCTCGACGGACTCGGGCACCGCGCCCGACGCCGCGGCCGACTCGGGCGCCGGCGGCACGGCGGGCACCGACGGCGGCGCGGCCGACACCGGCGCGGGTGGCGCGACCGGCACTGGTGGCGCGGGCGGCGGCAGTCGTCGACGCGGGCTCTGACGTGAAGGTCGACACGGCACGACCGGCGGCACCGACGCGAAGGCCGACACCGGCAGCACCGCCGACGCGAAGGTCGACACCGGTCCGACCGGCGGCACCGACGCGAAGGTGGATACCGGCCGGGGAACAAGGTCGACACCGGCGTCGACAGCGGCACGACGAGCAAGGGCAGCAGCGGCTGCGGTTGCTCGACGGCGTCGAACGGCCAGAACCTGAGCGCGAGCGTGACGCTGCTGGCTCTCGCCGGCATCGTGATGACCGCCCGCCGCCGTCGCCGCCGCTAACCCCGGCGCCGACCCGGCAATAAGAAAGGCCGCCGCGATTTTCGCGGCGGCCTTTTTCATTTCCTAAGCGATGGTTTGAAAGCGTAGCCCCAGCAGTCGCTCGCAAGGCCTGCCCTGTCCCGGCCCTTCGCGCGGAGAGGTGACTCGCTGAAGAAGGCGATCGCCGAGCGGCGTCAGCTCGGCGAGGCGCTGGCGGAGCTGGTGAGCTTCAGCGCCTTGCCGGCCTGCGCGGCGTCGGGGAGCACGATGTTGATCTCCAGGACCTCGCAGCCGCCGGAGCTGTCGATGCGCACGCCGACTTCCTGCAGGTCGATCTTCTCGTAGCGCGCGATGACCGCCAGCAGCTCTTGCTGCAGCTGCGGCAGGTAATCGGGCGCGCCGCGGGTCGTGGCGCGCTCGCGCGCGACGATGATCGACAGCCGATCCTTGGCCACGCTGGCGGTCTTCTGGGTGCGACGGAAATAATCAAAGAACGACATGTTGACCTCCGGAGTGGACCCGCGTCTCAGCCGAACAGGCGACCGAAGAAGCTGCGCTTCTCCTCTTCGATGAACCGGTGCTCGCGTTCCTCGCCCAGGAATCGGTAGACGACGTCCAGGTACGCCTGCGCGACGTCGGTGGTCTCGTCGAGGATCGCCGGCATGCCCTTGTTCGACGACTGCAGCACGGCCTTGGACTCGGGGATCACGCCGAGCAGCGGGATGCCCAGCAGCTCGAGCACGTCGCCCACGCTGAGCATCTCGCCCTTCTTGACCTGCAGCGGCGCGTAGCGCGTGAGCAGGAGGTGCGTCTTGATCGGCGGCCCGCCGACCTCGGCGCGGCTGGTCTTGGCGGCCAGCAACCCGAGCACGCGATCGGAGTCGCGCACCGACGAGACCTCGGGGTTGGTGACGACGATCGCCTCGTCGGCGAAGTACATCGCCATCTGCGCGCCCTTCTCGATGCCGGCGGGCGAGTCGCAGATGATGTACTCGAAGCCCATCGTCTTCAGCTCCTCGATCACGCGGCCGACGCCCTCGGGATCCAGCGCTTCCTTGTCGCGCGTCTGCGACGCCGGCAGCACGTACAGGCTTTCGAGCCGCTTGTCCTTGATCAGCGCCTGCTGCAGCTTCGCCTCGCTCTTGATGACGTTGACGAAGTCGTAGACCACGCGCCGCTCGCACCCCATGACCAGGTCGAGGTTGCGCAAGCCGACGTCGAAGTCGATCGCGACCACTTTCTTCCCCTTGAGCGCGAGGCCGGCGGCGACGTTTGCGCTGGTCGTGGTCTTGCCGACCCCGCCCTTACCCGATGTGATGACGATGACTTTAGACACGTGGGACCTCCATTTTGGGACTGGCGATTGAGAGACAAGACCTCACAGGGCTGCGATTCGGCATTCGCCGCCCTCGAAGTGAATTTGCGCGGGGCGCCCGCGGCGCGCCTCGGGGATGTCGTCGGCGGTCAGATAGGCGCCCGAGATGGCGACCAGCTCCGCCTCGAGCCGCTGGCAGAAGATCCGCGCGCCCAGCAGTCCCTGCACGCCGGCGACGGCGCGGCCGCGCAGCGTAGAGTAGATGTGGATGTGGCCGTCGGCGATCACCTGCGCGCCCGGGTTGACCGGCGCCAGCACCACCAGGTCGGCGTTCTGCGCGTAGACGACCTGGCCGCTGCGCACCGGCTGGGTGATCACCATCGGGCCGGAGTGGCCGCTCGCGGGTGCGGCGGGGGCGAGCCCGCCGGCGCGCGGCGGCGCGGCCTGACCTCGACGGGGCCGGCGTCCGGCCGGCGGCGTGGCCGACCTCGATCGGCTCCGCCGCGGCGCCCGGCGGCACGGCGGCGCGGTCCTCGGGCCGGGGGCGCGCCCGCGGCCTGCTGCATGAGGCCCAGGCCCGCGGCGACCGCGCGCTCGCGCAGCTCATCGGCCAGGTTGGCGATGGCGACCGGCACCAGCTTGCACGAGCGCAGCGAGCGAACCAGCTCCTCGATCGCGAGCCCCGCGCCGTGACCGGCGAGCGTGCCGACGTCGATGAGCACCGGCGCGTTCAGGAACAG
Organism: uncultured Pseudomonadota bacterium; assembly: GCA_963711305.1. Taxonomy (GTDB): domain Bacteria; phylum Myxococcota_A; class Polyangia; order Fen-1088; family Fen-1088; genus DASRQZ01. Next base: position 1,142,589 of record CAVQDT010000003.1, on the reverse strand, counting down.
CTGCGGGAGCTGGGCGATCTTGATGCGCAGGTGCCGCTCGATGATCGCCAGGTCCAGGCTCCGCAGGCGCAGCACCGTGAGCGGCGCCATCGTGCCCTTGAGATCGAACGGAACGGCGCGGCGCGCACCGCCGGCAGAGGTACCCCGAGGGTCCTGGTCGAAGGCAGACGCATCAAATGAGGTCATGGGGCTCCGTTCCGATGAGCCCATTGTCGGACCGTGCCACCGACGGTCAAATTTCTGATGCAATTCCTCAACGAAAAGCCCAGCGATGCGCTTGGCGCCGCCATGGAAGGCTGCTTAAATCAGTTCGGTCCGGAGAAGCCGGGGCGGTTGGACCGTAGTAGTAACTGGGTTGGTCGTGAACACAGAGATAACGCTCAGAGGCGCGAGCGACGCGAGCGGCACCGCGGGACGGGGGCTGCACCTGTTGGTGATGTCGACCGACGCCTTCTTCTCGCAGCCGCTGCCTCCCGCGCGGGGTGGTGACGGTGGGCCGGTCGTCGAAGTGCCAGGTGCGGGTCGACGATCCGCTGGCGTCGCGCGAGCACGCGCACATCCAGATCGAGACCGTGGGCGACGGCGCATCGGTGGTCTCGATCTCCGACGCCGGCAGCGCGAACGGCACCAAGGTGCGCGACGCGGCGCTGACCCCGGGCGAGTGGGCGCCGATTCGCCCCGGCGAGACCATCACCATCGGCACGACCATGGTCGTGGTGCTCGAGGACCGGCCGCCCATGGGGCCGCGCCGTCTCTGGTCGCACGACAACTTCGAGGATCGTCTACAGGAGGAGTGCGAGCGCGCGGTCGCCAGCGGGGTGCCCTTTGCGCTGGCGCGCCTGCGCTTCCCGGGCGCCGCGCCCTGGACGGCGATCCTGCCAATCCTTGCACGCGATTTGCCACCCCCGCACGTGTTCGCGGGCTACGGCCCGCGCGACTACGAGATCCTGCTGCTCGAGCCCAATCCCAAGGAGGCACAGCGGCTGCTCGACCGCGTGCTCGAGGTCTGCCGGAGCGCCGGCATCGACGGCAACGCGGCGCTGGCCTGGTACCCGCGCGACGGCCGTTCGGTCGACGCGCTGGTCGCGCGCGCCAACGCACTGGTGAAGCTCGAGTCGGGCCGCGCCGCCGCCGAGGGCAGCGCGTTCGAGCTGGCGGGCATGGAGCGCGTACGCGGTATGGCGGTGCGCGCCGCCTCGTCGGGCATCAACGTGATGATCCTGGGCGAGACGGGGGTCGGCAAGGAGGTGCTCGCGCGTCTGATCCACCAGCTGTCCCCGCGCGCCGACAAGCCGTTCGTGGCGCTGAACTGCGCCGGGCTGTCGCAGACCCTGATCGAGAGCGAGCTCTTCGGACACGAGCGCGGCGCCTTCACGGGGGCCGTGGGCGCCAAGATTGGCCTGCTGGAGTCGGCCAACGGCGGCACGGTGTTCCTGGATGAGATCGGCGAGATGCCCATCACCATGCAGGCCAAGCTGTTGCGGGTCATCGAGGCGCGCGAGGTCCTGCCGGTGGGCGCCCTGCGATCCCGCGCCATAAATGTCCGGTTCGTGTCGGCCACCAATCGCGACCTGGAGATTGCGCTCACGCGCGGGGAGTTCCGGTCGGACCTACTCTTTCGCCTCAACGTGATCTCGCTGGTCGTGCCGCCGCTGCGCGAGCGGATCGACGAGATTCCGGCGTTGATCGACACCTTCATGTCCCAGATGTGCCGCGAATCGGGGCGGCCGTCCGCGCCGCGCGTCGGCGGCGAGGCGATGAGCTGTTTGCTGGGATACTCCTGGCCGGGCAACATCCGCGAGCTCAAGAACGTCCTCGAGCGGGCGTTCGTGCTGTGCGACGGCACCGAGATCGGGACGCAGCACCTGCCGCTGGAGAAGATGCGCCGATCCGCCGACGAGACGACCGCCGTGGGCGCGACATCCGCGCCCGTGCTGCGTATCGTGGGCGACCTCCCGCCGCTCGACGACCCCAAGAAGGAAGCCGAGCGGCACCGGATGCTCGACGCGCTGGCGGCCTGCAACGGCAACCAGACGCGCGCGGCGGAATTGCTGGGAATGCCTCGACGAACGTTCGTTTACAAGCTCGAGTCGTACGGGATTCCGCGCCCGCAAAAGGGCACGACGCGCGACTAAAGAGTGATCTCCGTCGCACCGTGCGGAATGCAGCCCAGTTGCTCAGACTGAGCAACTGGCTCATACCGCCTACGTCGATTTGCTCAGACTGAGCAAACGTGCCCCGATGCGGCAGGGCAAGAGCGGGCGGCGGGCGGCTGAAAGAATCTGGTTTCCACGAGGTTCGCGCGGAGGCACGCGATTTGCTGTGTGCAGGACATCATGTCCGTAGCGCCCCTGCCTTCCGACTTCGTTCGCGCTCGATCTCTGGTCCCAGAGTCCGAGGGCCGCCCGAAATCGTCCGCCGGACGTCCGTTCGCGACCGGCGCGAAACCGGCGCAGACGGCGGCCGCCGCTGGCACCGGCGTCGACGAAGACTTCATGTGGCAGCTGGTCGAATCGCTGTCCGACCTGCGCGGCTATGCCCGCCGTCTCACCGGCGATGCCAGCGACGCTGGCGATCTGGTGCAGGAGACCTGCCGCCGCGCGATCGAGTCGCGCAAGCTGTTCATCGCCGGGTCCGACATCCGGGCCTGGCTGTGCTGCATCGTCCGCAACCTCTACCGCGACCGGTTGCGCCGGCTGTCGCGCGAGGTGCTGGTCTCCGACTACGATCAATCGCCGGCCTGGGCGCCGGAACGACGGCCGTTCTGGGCGCTGGTCTCCGACGACGATCTGGCGCTGGCGCTGGCGTCCCTGCAGCCGCAGTACCAGCAGACCTACGTGCTCTACGCGGTGGGCGGCCAGTCGTACCAGGAGATCGCGCGCCGGCTGCAGGTCTCGAGCAGCACCGTGGGAACGCGCATCCTGCGCGCGCGCCTCTTGCTGCGCGAGTTCCTCGCGAAGAGGATCGACGCGCAGAGCGGCGAGGCCCTTCCTTCGGTCTCCATCTGAATCGTTCGATCTTCAACAGGGGCTGATGAATCCCCGGTCAGGGGGAGAGGCCGCCGGGCGCGGCGTCTCGCAAGGCTTTCCCTCTCCGGTCCGCTCCCCCGGAGACGGGGGAGGGGACCGGCGCCTCGGCACCGGCGGCCAGCTCGTCGTCGCTGTCGCGCGCATCGGCTGCGAGCCACGCGTCGATCTGCGCGAGGCAGCGCGCACTGGATTGGTTGGCAGTGTCGACCGCGTACTCGGCGCGCGCCGCCAGCGCCAGCGCGCGGGCGCGCGGCGCATCGCGGCTCGCCTTCTTCAAGACGCACGCGAGCGCGAAGTGGGCCTCGCCCAGATACGTGAGGTGTTTCTCGCTGCGGTCGCGGATCACCACCGCGCGCTCGAGGGGCGGCAGCGCCTCCTCGATCATGCCCTCGCCCAGGTAGCCGAGCCCGAGCGCCATCAACGGATAGGAGAGCGCGCTGCTTTCGAGCGCCGCCTCACGTTCGAAGATGGCGAGGGCTCGCCGCGCCATCTCGCGTGCCTCGGCGAAGCGACCGAGCTGGTTCAAGATCTCGGCGTAGTTCGAGAGCAGCGCCGCGATCCGCGGGTGATCGGGCCCGACGCCGGCCTCGACCGCGCTGATCCCGCGCTGCATGTTCGTGAGCGCGTTGGCAAGGTCGCCGGTCGTCGCCAGGTACATCCCGATGTTGCTCAGCGACAGGCCGACCTCGGTGCTGTCGGGGCCGTGGAATTTTTCCTTGGCGGCGACCGCGAGGCGCGCGTCGTCGATCGCCTCCTGCAGGCGCCCCTGGCGCTCGCGCATCGCGCCCCGGTTGTTGTACAGCCATCCCCAGAGATCCTCGTGCCCGCCCATGCGGCGCAGGCGCGTCTCCGCGATCCGCGCCCAGATCTCCGCGGCCTCGAAGTGAAGCTGCTGATCCCCGACGCCGTACACCAGCTGCGCGGCGGCCATGGCGACGACCTCGTCGTGCCGGCACAGCTCGGCGGTCCACAGCGCCTCCTCGAGAACCTGGCTGCCGAGTACCGACGCACGCATGCTCGAGGTGCAGGTTGCCGAGCTCGAACAGCGTCTCTGCGAGCAACGGGCCGTACTCGGTGCGGCGGACCTCGTCGACGAGTGGACCGATCGCCTCGAGGCCCTCCTTGAGGCGGCCGACGTGGTGGAGCACGCGCACCTCGGCCAGCTGCGTGCGCAGGCGATCGACGGCCGCGCGCGCGACCGGATCCTCGGGCGGCCGCACCACCGCGCGCAGGAGCTCGATGTCGGCGCAGCGATCGATCCGGTCGAGCGCGTGCGCCGCGGTCACCGCGTTCTCGATCACCTCGGCGTTGGCCTGGCGAAACGCCTGCGACAGCGCGCGCAGCCCGTCGAGACACTCGTCGAGGGCGGCCATGCGCAGGTCGAGCACGTCGGCCGACTGCTCGCCGCGCACGTGAGTTGCCTCGCAGGCGTCGACGTACATCGCGGACCACGCCTGTGCGTAGCGGTCGAGGATCGCGCGCACCTTGTCGAGGGTGGCCGCCGCGTAGGCCTTGCCGGTGGCCAGGAAGGCCTGCCGGATCTCGGCTTTCACCGGCGTATCGCCCGTGCGCCCGCGCGTGGGCGCCTCCCAGATCCCGGCCAGCTTCGCCGCCGCGCCCGAGGTGAACCGGCGCCGAGGCGCGCCCGCGGCGGCTCTTCTCCAGCTCGCCGAGCAGCGCGGTCATCGACGGCCAGCGATCGCGCGGATCGACGCGCAGCCCGCGCAGCACGATCTTGCGCACCCACGAGGGCACCTTGCTGCCCGCGGGCGCCGGGCGCACGGTGCCGTCGAGCACGCCAGCCATGAGATCGATCAGCGTCGTTCCGGTGAACGGACGCTCGCCGTAGAGCGCCTCGTACAGCGCCACGCAGAAGCTGAACTGATCCGAGCGCGCGTCGATGGCGTCTCCCTGAAACTGCTCCGGCGACATGTACGCCGGTGTTCCCAGCACCGCGCCCGCCTGCGTGAGCTCGACGCTCAGCGCCTCCCTCGCCCCGTCGGTGACAGCGGCCGCCGGCATGCGATGCCGCTCCCAGCGCGCGCGTCGAGTCCAGATCCCCGCCGCCGCCGGCAGATCGCGCAGAGGACGCTGCGAGCGGCGGCGCGGGCTGTGCGCTCGCCGATTTGCGATCGCGGTCCAGCGCCGCGCGCGCGAGGCCGAAGTCCATGACCCGGACGTGCCCGTCGCCGACCATCACGTTGTCCGGCTTGAAGTCGCGGTGGACCAGGTCCTTGTCGTGCGCCGCCGCCAGGCCGCGTCCGGCGTCGGCAAACATCTTCACGACCTCCGACCAGGCGCGCGGCTGCGCGTGCACCCAGTAGCGCAGCGTGTGCCCGTCCACGAACTGCATGGCGATGAAGACGTCGTCCTCGAAGGTGCCGACGTCGTAGACCGTGACCACGTTGGCGTGCGAGAGCTTGGCGATCGCCTGCGCCTCGCGCAGCAGGCGGATGCGTCCCTCGGTCGCGATGCCCTCTTCGCGCGCGCCGACCCGCAGCAGCTTGATCGCGATCTTGCGATCCAGCTCCGGGTCGTAGGCGGCGTAGACCTCGCCCATCGCTCCCTTGCCCACGATGCCCAGCACCGTGTAGCGGCCGAGCGTCACGCCGGGCGTCAGCGCGTCAGTGCGGCCGCGCGCGTGGGCGTGCGGTGCGTGCGGTGGAGGATCGGAGCGATCGGAGGGCGGGCACACTTTTGCGAAGCGGAGTCATCGACATTCCGGGTCGAATCATTGAGTCGGAGGCCGCGCGGGCCCCGGGGCGCGGTGGCCGGCCCCGTCGGACGCGGCGGAGCCGCCCGGGCCGCGGCCGATCTCGGGTGGGAGACCCCGGTCGAATGTGCGGATCACGCGCCGAACATCCTTCTCCTCGATCGACGCGATCAACCGGAAGGGGACGTTGCGGAACCGGCCCTGCGTGATAGCGCCGCACAGCGACGCGACGTCGTGGGCGTGGCGATCGACCAGCGTGCCGCGCGCGGTTTCGTCGCGCGCACCCGCGAGCGTCGCCGCGAACCGCCAGGCCAGCTCTCGCGCCCCGACCAGGCCAAAGTCGATGAGCCAGGTCGCGAACATCGGGCTGAGACCGCCGACGACGCGCAGGATCGGCGAGACGTCCGCGATCTCCCGCTCCACTTCGGTCACCACCGACTCGAGCACGGTGTTCACGCGCTCGAAGTCGCCACGCGCGGCCCAGAGATCGCGCGCGCCGAAGCAATCGAACGCCGCCATGCCCAGGTCGAAGTTGATGTGAGCGTTCATGGCCAGCGCCATCTGCTGCACGATGCTGAGATCGCTGCGATCCACCGCGCCGAGCGCGACCGCCCAGGGCGGCGTGATCCCCGGGGCGCCTTGCTGGAAGCATTCGATGGCACCGAGGTAGCGGCGCGCGAACGCGAGATCGAGCCGCACCACCGCGGCGCCGTCGTCGAAGGTGCCGGCGGCGATCGCGCGGCGCACCGCGATGGTGATGCGAGTGTAGAGAGACGCAAAGTAGCCGATGCGGCTGCCTTCACGCGTCGCCTGATCGACCACCGACTGCAGCTGGCGGATCAGCGCATCTACGGGAGCGAGGTCGACCGGGTCGATACGCTCATGATGCCATATCTTCGGCGTCGCCGGGGATGCCGAGCCGAGCAAAGGTCGCGCGCGCCAGGGCGGCGTGTCGCGCGATGTCGGCAGTGGGCCCATGTGCGGCGAGCGCGCGTGCGGCCCGCGCCTGTTCGTAAGGCATGGCCAGTCGCTCGGCCGCCGCCAGCGCCGCTTGCCAGTGCTTGACTGCGCGCGCGCCGCGACCGTCGAGCCAGGCGAGCCGCCCCTGATGAACGCGGACGATCGGCGCGACGATCGGGAAGACGCGCACGAAGCGGTTCAGCGCGGCGCACGCGTCGCGCGCCGCGCGCCGCAGCGAGCCGTCGGTGGCTCCGCGCGCGGTTGGAGCCCACAGGCCGAGGTAGACGTCGCACAGCGACGACAGATGCGGGATCAGGAGGTGCAAGACCGGCGGCAGGCTCCACAGCGACGCGGCCGCGCGGTCGGCCGCCGTGCGCGCGGCCGCGCGATCGCCCGACGCCAGCGCGACCAGCGCCTCGGTTGCGTCCAGCTGCCCGAGCACGGTGGCGTCGACCTTCGACGGAACGATCGCCGCCGCGCGGGCGCATCCCTCGCGCGCGGCGGCCAGGTTCCCGAGGCGCGCGTGGATGTGAGCCAGCAGGATCCAGGCGTGTTGCTCGGCGTTGTGGTTTCCCTTCATGCCGGAGTCGCGCATTCCCTCGAACGTCGCCTGCGCCTCCTGGAATCGCCCGCTGGCGATCCGGGTCAGCCCAACGCCGAGCTGCGATTCTTCCCAGCGCCGCCGGTTGCCGACCGCCAGCGCGGCGCGCGCCGCCTGGTCGCCCGCCTCCTCGGCGCGCGACCATTCGCCGACACCCATCCAGTAGAACGTCGCCAGCTGATAGACCCAGGTCTCCGACGATGCGTCGGGCGTCGACTGCAGCATCTGCGTCGCGCGCCCAAGGTACGAGCGCGCCAGCGCGTGCAGGCCCATCACGCCCGCTGTGCCGAAGATGCCCGCGTAGGCGCGCGCCAGCGCCGGCGATGGTCCGGTGAGCTCGCACAGGTTGAGCAGGCGCACCGCGCCGTAGAGGATCGGGCCGGGGCTCGACGCCATGTAGAAGATCTGCAGCAGCGTCTCGTAGATGCGCGCGCCTTCGGCCAGCGTCTCGGCGCGCGCCCCCGCCGCAGCGGACGCTCCCGCGGCGCCGATGAAGCGCGACGGGAACAGGCGGTGCGCCACCTGCGTCGCGATCTGCTCGAGCACACCATAGACCAGCCGGCCTTTCGTGCGCGGAAACGACAGCTCGATGTCGTCGAGCGCGCGCAGCAGACTCTCGCGGCTCTCGTCGAGCGAGGTGAGCGCGAACCTCGCCTCGCCGATCTGCCGTTCCCAGGTCGCGCGCCTCACGGCGCCCGCGGGCGAGCGGTGGGCGGCCTCGGCGTCGAGCGCGAGCGCGGCGCGGAAGCGCTGGATCGATTCGCGGTTCGCCGAGCTCGCCAGCGCCTGCTGCCCGGCTTTCTCGAGGTAGTCGATCGCCCGGTGCGCGTCGCCACCGATGGTGAAGTGGTGCGCGAGCTCCGCCGACAGCAGCTCGATGTCGGCCGTGCCGCGGTAGCGTGCCTCCATCGCCTGGCCGGCGCGCAGGTGATTGCGGCGGCGGCGGTCGGCGCCGATGCCCTGGTAGGTGACCTCGCGCATCTTGTCGTGCACGAAGCGCAGGTGGCCGCCGCCGACGTCCTCGAGGATCTCGCGCGTGCACAGCTCGGCGCGCGCCTCGAGGAACGACCGCTCGTCGAGGTCGGCGACGGTCTCGAGCAACGCGCTGTCGAGCTGGCGCCCGAGCACCGCCGCCATCTGCACGAGCTCGCGCGCGACGGGCGAAAGCCGGCGCAAGCGGCGCTCGACCAGCTCTTGCAACGAACCGGGCAGCGCCAGCGATTCGAAGGCTGCGCGGGGCGCTGCCCTCGGCGGGCGCGACCCGCCAGTGACCGCGTTCGCGATAGAGCAGGTTCTCGCCGACGGCCGCGCGCAGATACTCAGCGACGAAGAACGGGTTGCCCTCGGTCTGACGCGAGAGAAAGCTCACCAGCGCCGGCGGCGCGTCCTTCATGCCGAGCATGCCGGCGACCAGCGAGGTGACCGCGCCCTCGCTGAGCATGCGGCAGGCGCAGCGAGCGAACGTCGGGCCGGGCGACCAGCGCGCGTACCTCGTCGGTCATCTCCTCGGAGCGGTAGGTCGCGATGAGCAGGATCTTCTTGTCGGCGAGCCAGCCCACCGGCAGCGACGCGAGCAACGCCATCGACAGATCGTCGGCCCACTGCAGATCGTCGAGGATCAGGCACAGCGGCTTCGCGCGCGCGCAGGCGGCCAGCACCTCCATGAGCGCGTCGATCGCGCGCCGCCGCGTCGCCTCGCCGGGGATCTCGATGAGGTGCGCGCGGCGGTCCTTTCCACGCAGGATCGCGAGCGACGGCTCGTAGGGGGCGAGGATCGCCGCGCGCTCGCCCAGCAGCTGGTCGAACACGGTGTCGTCGGGCGCTTCACGGCAGAGATCGGCCACCGTCTTGCAGCAACGGACGGAACAGGTGGAACGGAGGCCCGTGAATTGGCCCGCCCGAATTGACTCCCGCGCCCTCGCCGCGCCCGTCGGTGGGCGCGATCGCCAGCGCGTCGCCCGCGACCACGCGCAGCTTCTGGAGCTGCGCGCGCCGCCCGGCCTCCGCGGCCAGGAAGGTCTTGCCGACGCCGCTCTCGCCGGCGATCACCACGAGCGCGCCGGCCCCGGCCGCGGCGTGCGCGGTCGCTTCCTCGAGCGCGGCGAGCGCCTCCTCGCGTCCGACCAGCTCGGGACGATAGAGGTAGCCGGCGCCGTGCGCGCCGCGCGGCCCGCCGATGTTCCCGCCGGCCGTGGCGCCGGCTCCTGCGGCGCGCTCCGCGACGTCGAAGAGGATCTCGGCGACGTCGTCGGCGTGGCCGATGCGATCCGACGGGTTCTTCGCGAGCAATTGCAGCACGAGCCGCTCGAGCGGCGCCGGCACGCCGCGCGCCAGCTCCGACGGCGAGAGCGGCCACTGATAGAGGTGCTTGGTCGCGGTCTCGTCGGGCGTGCTCGACGAGAACGGGACCTGGCCGGTCAGCGCCTCGTAGAGCATGCAGCCGAGCGCGTAGAGATCGGTTCGCGCGTCGACCGGCTCCGCGCGCACCTGCTCGGGCGCCATGTACGGCACCGTGCCCATGAGCTCGCCGCCGATCTCGAGCCGCGCGCGGCCGACCGCGTCGCGCGACGACGACGCCAGGCCGAAGTCGACCAGCACCGGGCTGCCGTCCTCGCGCACGAAGACGTTGGCCGGCTTGAGATCGCGGTGAACGATCCCTTCGCCGTGAATGAACGCCAGCGAGCCGCAGATCTTGCTGAACAGCCGCAACACCTCGTCGAGGCGGCCGTTGGCCGCGCTGGATTGCAGCGCCGTGGGCGCGGGAGCGCGCGCCGGCACCCCGACCGCGCCGTTGCCCCGCGGCGTCTCGATCGCAGTGTCGGCGGTCGGGATCGGTCGATTGGCCGGCTTGCCCACGTCGGGCCAGGTGCGATCGATCCAGTCGCGCAACGTCGTGCCTTCGAGCAGCTCCATCGCGTACCAGGGCAGGCCCTCGGCGATGCCCTGGTCCAGGATGCGCACCACGCCGGGGTTCTCGAGCCGGCTCAGCGCGTGGATCTCGGTGCGGATGCTCGAAAGGTGTGCGCGGTTCGCGGAGCGCACGGTCTTGACCGCGGCGGCGCGCCCGCTTTCGACGTGGACCGCGCGGTAGATGACGCCCATCCCGCCGCCACCGAGCCGACTCAGGATCCGGTAGGGACCAAGGGCGTCGACGGTCAGGGCGTCGGTGGTCCGGACGCGGGCGTCTTCCCCGGCGTCAGGCGAACGATCCAACGCTCACCCGCTTCCTGGCCCGGAGGCCACCCCCATCAGACTTCGCGATCATTCTTCCTGTCGGTGCTGCTGACTGAGTGACCATAGTTAGCAGAGGCAGAGGAAACAGGTCAAACACCGCTGTTTCCGCAAATTCCGGTTTGAAGGGCGCGGGGAGTCCCCCCTCAGGGTGCGGGAGTCCCCGCTCGAACCCCCCTGCGAAAAAATCTCGCAGGGGGATTGAGGATTTCGGTGTGTTGACGGTCGCTCGACGCTCGTATCAAATGGACGCGATGCTTTTCTGTCCTTTGATCCGACGGTGGCGCCTGGGGGCGGTCATGCTGGTTGCCGTCGCGGCGGGGTGCTCGAGCGGCAGCCATTCGGCGAGCCCGGTCGACGCCGCCGACGGCGCGAGTCACGCCGATAGCGGCGGGAGCACCGACGCGGGCGGCGACGCGGCGGGGGACAACGGCGGCGGGTGCGTCGCGACCAGCGCCGACGATCAGCCCGACGACAACTTCAGCGACGACAACTGCGACGGGATCGACGGCAACGCCGCCGCGGCGGTGTTCGTGGCGACGTCGGGGAACGACACCAACCCCGGCACGATGCAGGCGCCGATGCTGACGCTCAACGCGGCGATCGCGCGCGCCGTCGCCGGCGGCAAGGGCGCGGTGTACGTCTCCGACGGGACGTACGAGGGAAGAGTGACGCTGGCGAGCGGCGTATCGATCTTCGGCGGCTACTCGGCCGACCACGGCTGGGCGCGCGCGGCGACCTACGTCGCGACCCTTCTCTCCAGCACCGTCGCCGACGGCCGCATCAGCGCGGTCGAGGGCGTCGACATCGTCGCGCCGACGACGCTGGATCGTCTGACGATCCGGACCGCTGCCACCACCGTCGCGGGCGCGTCGAGCTACGCGATGTACTGCAACGGCTGCACCGGCGTGACGTTGAAGAACAGCGTGCTCACCGCGGGCGCGGCCGGGCCGGGCATGACCGGTGCCAGCGGCATGAAGGGGACCGACGGCGCCGACGGCATGCAGGGGATGGGCGGAAGCTGCGACAACGGCAATGGTCCGGGCGGCCCGTCGGGCATGCTGACCTGCGGCGGCGTCGACGTCAGCGGCGGCAAGGGCGGCGACGGTGGCCCCGAAGGATCCAACGACGGGCAGATGGGCGGCCCGGGCAAGAACGGCAACGCCACGGGCGGTTCGCCCGGCGCCCGGCTGCACCAGCGGCGCCATCGGCATCGGCTGCACCGCCAGTCCCGGCGGCACCGGAACAACGGGCGTCGCTGTGGGCGCTGGGACCGACGGCATCGGCGGATCAGGTGGAATGCTGATGGCGATGTTCTGGATGGGCGTCGCCGGCGCCGACGGACTGATGGGCCCGCACGGGCACGGCGGCGGCGGTGGCGGTGGTGGCGGCGGTCAGGGCGGCGCGTCCGTCGACGACGGCGGCGGCAACGGCGGCGGCGGTGGCGGCTCCGGCGGCTGCGGCGGCGCGCAGGGCCGCGGCGGCGGCGCCGGCGGCGGATCGTTCGGGTTGTTCCTGGTGAATTCGACCGGCTTCGCGATGACCGCGAACACCATCACGTCGGGCCACGGCGGCGACGGCGGTCCTGGCGGCACCGGCGGTCCCGGCGGGGCGGCCGGGATGGGTGCGTTCGGCGCGACCGTCTGCATCGCCGAGGTCGGCGGCGGCGGCAACGGTGGCGACGGGAGCGCGGGCGGGCGCGGCGGCCACGGCGGCGGCGGCGCTGGCGGACCGTCGTACGCCGTGTATCGTTTCGGCACGACCGTGGTGCTCACCGGAAACACGCTGGTTGCCGGCCTCGCCGGCGGCGGAGGGTCCGTCGCCGGGGATGGCCGGCGTCGCGGGCGTCTCGGCGACGAGCAACTGAGTCGCGCAACCGATTCGTAAAGGAACGCCATGACGAATTCCTCTCCGCCCCCGCCCGCTGGCGCGCCGCCGGCGTACGGTCCCCCGATCTCGCTCGCGGCCGCGCGCCGGGTGATGGCCGCCGCCGAGGCCGAAGCCGACGCCAACGGCTGGCGCATGGTCATCGCGATCGTCGACAGCGGCGGAAATCTGGTGATGCTCCACCGCCAGGATCAATCGAATCTGGGCGCGGTCGAGATCGCGCCGCGCAAGGCGGCGGCGGCGGTGAATTTTCGCCGGCCGACCAAGGTGTTCGAGGACGTGCTCGTCGCGGGCGGCGCCGGCATCCGCATGCTCGCGTTCAGCCCCGAGTTGCTGCCGGTCGAGGGCGGCGTCCCGCTGGTCGAGGGCGGGCTGGTCGTGGGCGCGATCGGCGTCTCCGGTATGCAGTCGCACCAGGACGGCCAGGTCGCCGCGGCGGGCGCCCGCGCGCTCGGCGGCTGATTCAGCGGGGGAGAGAGAGCTCGCCAGGCCGCGCCGAGCTTCGCGTCGCGCGCGATCGCGCGCGCCAGATCGTCTGGGACCACGTCGGTCGGTAACGGCTGGTCGTCGAGCTCGATCGCGACCTCGACGCGATCGCCTTCCTTCGCGCCGGGCCGCCGCCAGCGTCGCCTTGTGCACACCCATGTGAAAGATCAGCTTCGCTTTGAAGCGTTTCATTGGAATGCTCTCCTCTCCTACAATTCACGCTAAATCGTCGCGCCCCGCCATCATTGACGCCGGTTTTGCCGAGCGTTGCTCCCATCGTCCATGATATTTGAGAAGACGGACGCATGGCTGAGCCAAGGCGGACGAGGGTGGTCGTGCTGGGGGGCGGCCAGGCGGCGTTGACCGCCGCGTTTCAATTGACCGATCCTGCCAATCCGCGGCATCGCGAATTCGATGTCACCGTTTATCAAATCGGTTGGCGGCTGGGCGGCAAAGGGGCGACCGGGCGCAATACCGACCCCGGGTTTCACGGCCGCATCGAAGAGCACGGATTTCACAACTGGTTTGGTTTTTACGACAACAGTTTTCGTCAAATCCAGGATTGTTATGCGGAATTGGGCCGCGCGCCAGGAACGCCGCTCGCGACCTGGCAAGAGGCGTTCGTCCCCGGGCACGAGTTCGTTTTCGTCGAGACCTTCAACGGCCGCCAGAGCGAGTGGTTGCTGCGCGCTCCGACCAACGACGAGACGCCGGGCGTGGGCCGCGGCTTTCTGCCGCTGTGGGAGTACGTGCTCATGTTCGTCGAGGCGCTGTACGATCACTTCCACGCGCCTCCGCCCGACGCCGCCGCCGGCACCGTGCGAGCTCCCGTCGGCGCGCGCCTGCACCTGACGCTGGCGCGGCACCTGGCGCGCATGATGAGCCGCCAGCCGCTCGAGGAGCGCGCGCTTCGTCACGGCTTCTCGCCCGCGCGCCCGTTCGCGGCGCTGGAGAAGCTGCCGCGCGCGCTGCGCCACCTGATTCCGAGCGGCGTCGTTCGCTGGAGCGAGGAGGCAATCGGGCAGGTCCTGGTGCGCAGTTTGCGCTTGTTCGCGGCGGCGTTGTGGCCGCACGTCAAGGAGCACGTCAACAACGACGACGTGCGGCGGGGCTGGATCCTCGGCAACTTCGCCTACGGTTGCATCATCGGGATCATCTCCGACGATCTGCCGCGGCGCGGGCTCGACGCGGTCAACGATCAAGACTTTCGCCCCTGGCTCGCGAAGTACGCGTTTCCCGACGGCGACCTGATGATGAATTCGCCGGTCGTGCGCTCGGTCTACGATTCGTCGTTTTCTTACGAGAACGGCGACACGACGATCCCGCCCGGCGAGACGTTTCCGCCCGCGGCCAAATACGAGGCGGGCACGGTGTTGCGCGGGATCATTCGCGGCCTGTTCACCTACCGCGGCGCGCTGACCTATCGCTTCGCCGCCGGCACCGGCGACAGTTGCTACGTGCCGATGTACCAGGTGCTCAAGCGGCGCGGCGTGAAGTTCAAGTTCTTCCACCGCGTCGTCGAGCTGCGGCCGGGCGCGGGGCCGGGCCGCCCGATCGAGCGCATCACCATCGCGCGCCAGGTCGATCTGCGCGCGCCGCGGGACCGGACGCGGAATACGATCCGCTGATCGTCATCAAGGATCTGCCGTGCTGGCCGCATCGCCCGCGCTTCGAGCAGCTGGCCGACGGCGACGCGCTCGCGCGCGACTGGAAAGATCTGGAGGATCCGCCCGCCGACTTCCGCGATGCCGGCGTCGAGGAGCTGCAGCTGGGGCGCGACTTCGACAAGGTCGTGCTGGGCATCCCGGTCGGTGCGCACCACGCGATCTGCGCGCCGCTGGTGGCGCAGAGCCCGCGCTGGCGCCAGATGATCGAGCGCGTGAAGACGGTGCGCACGCAGGCGTTGCAGACCTGGGCGGCGTGCTCCGCGGCCGGGCTCGGCTGGGCGCTGCCCGGGCAAGACATCGCGTCGGTGCTGTGGGAGTACGATCGCGAGAGCCTGCTCAACGTCTGGGGCGATCTGACCGAGGTCGCGAAGTGGGAAGGCTGGCCCGCCGATCAGACGCCGGGCAACATCGCCTACTTCTGCGGGCCGATGCGCGACGATCCGCCGCCGGTTGCGGGCGAGGCCCCGCGCGCGCGCCCGACGGCGACCAGCGAGAAGGACAAGGTGCGGCGGGCGGTGCTGAACCTGCTCTGCAACGGCGTCGACATCATGTGGAAGAACGCATGCCAGCAGGTCGCCGGCCAGCGCGCGTTTCGCTGGGAGCTGCTGGTCGACCGGCGCCCCGACGCGCCGCCGGCCGGAGAGGCGCGCGTCGACGCGCAGTACTTCCGCGCCAACGTCTCGGACAGCGAGCGCTTCGTGCTGTCGGTGCCCGGCAGCAGCCAGTACCGCTTGCCCGCGAACAACGCCACCGAGTTCTCGAACCTGTATCTCGCCGGCGACTGGACCCAGTGCACGATCAACGCCGGCTGCATGGAGGCGGCGACGATCTCGGGCATGCTGTGCAGCGAGGCGATCTGCGGGTATCCGTTGCGGTATCAGATCTCGGGCGTGGATTTCTAGCGCGACCGGTCCTCCGGTCCTCCCCGTCCGCGGGGGAG
Organism: uncultured Pseudomonadota bacterium; assembly: GCA_963711305.1. Lineage (GTDB taxonomy): Bacteria > Myxococcota_A > Polyangia > Fen-1088 > Fen-1088 > DASRQZ01. The sequence goes on along the minus strand of CAVQDT010000003.1, from coordinate 1,127,075 downwards.
GGTTAGGGAGAGGGCAGCCTTGCGAGTGCGGCGCGCGTGCGTCTCGCAAGGCTGCCCTCTCCCTAACCCTCCCCGCGGACGGGGAGGGGACCGGAAGGATCTAGTGCTCGTTCGCCTCGAGCACCCGCAGCACGTTCCCGCCCAGGATCTTCTCGACGTCCTCCGCGCGACATCCCCCGCGCCCGCAGCGCCGCCGTGATCGCCGGCAGCTTGCCCACGTTCTCCATGCCGACCGGCAGCGCGGGCATGCCGTCGAAGTCGCTGCCCAGGCAGACGTGGTCGACGCCGGCGACCTTGACCATGTGCTCGATGTGGTCGATGAGGCGCGACAGCGGGCACGCGCGGCGTGAGGCGCGCGCCGTCGGCGCGTACCTGGCGCCAGGCGGCGAGCCGGTCCGCGGGGCGCGGCTTGGCCCAGATCGCCGACTCGCGCTCGTGAAAGGCCTCGTCGAGGAACGACGCGCCGAAGTTCACGCAGGCGGCGCCGCCGTTCTGCGCGACCGCCTTGAGCATGGCGTCGGTCATGTTGCGCGGGACGTTGGTCAGCGCGCGCGACGACGAGTGCGACGCCAGCACCGGCTTGCGCGTGGCGCGGATCGCGTCCCAGAACGTCGGGTCCGACACGTGCGAGATGTCGACGATGACGCCGAGGCGGTTCATCTGAACGATGACGTCGCGCCCGAACGGCGTCAGGCCGCGGATGTCGCTGTCGTCGCCCGACGAGCCGCCGATGTCGTTGCCGTTCGACCAGGTCAGCGTCATGTAGCGCGCGCCGCGGTCGGCGAGCGCGCGCAGGCGATCGAGCTGGGTCGCCGGATCGCCGGGGCCGAGCACGTGGCCGCCCTCGACGCCGATGAGCGCGCTCAGGATGCCGGCCGCCGCGTTGGCGCGCACCTCGGCCGCCGTGCGCGCCACGCGCATGCGCTGCGGGTTGGCGCGCGCGACGCGCTCGACCGCGTCGATCTGGCGCAGCGCCTCGCCGTAGAACTCGGCCGGCTTGAACGCCTTGGGGAAGACGAAGATCGAGAAGAACTCGGCGTCGAGCCCACCCGCGGCGACCTTGGGCAGATCCAGGTCGAGATCCGGCTGCGGCCGCGCGATGTCCATGCCGAAGTAGGTGAAGGCCTGCGTGGTGTCGGCGTGGGTGTCGATGACGATCGCGCGCCGGTGCAGGTCGGCGTCGCTGGGCGCGGGCGCAGCCGCGGGCGTCGACGCTGGCGAGGCGGGCGCAGCGGTCGATTGAGCAGGCGCGGGTACAGGTCCGGGCGCGGGCGGCGCGGCCGGTGTCGCCTTTGCGGCCAGCAGCAGCGCGCCGCCGAGCAGCAACCCCATCCATGTGATCGGTCCCTTCAGACGGTAACGGGAGTTGATCATGAGCGCTTCGAAGGTATCGCAGCCGGCGCCCATTTGCGCGCTTTCGCCGCCGGTCGTAAAAAGGTCGACCATGAAGCTGCAACGAAGGGGCTTTCTCTCGGGCACGCTCGCGGCGACCGGCGCCGCTCTCGGGTTGCGCGGTCGCGCGCTCGCCGCCAACCCGTCCAGCCCTGCGCCGGCTTCCGCCGCCCCGGCCGACGGCACGCGCGCCTCCGACCTGTCGTCGTGGAAAGAGGTGCGCGATCAGTTCCCGCTCACGCGCGAGCGGATCAACCTGGCGCTGATGTTGCTGACGTCGCATCCACGCCCGGTCCGCGAGGCGATCGATCGCCACCGCCGCGGCTTCGACGACGATCCCGTGACGTATTTTCACGACAACGTCGAGCGCTGCGAGCGCGCGCTGCGCGACTCGGCGGCGGCGTACATGGGCGTGAACGCCGACGAGGTCGCGATCACCGGCAACACCACGACCGGTCTGGCGATGCTGTACGGCGGGCTGCCGGTCGCGCGTGGCCAGGAGATCGTCGCCACCACGCACGATCACTACGTCACCTACGAGTCGCTGCGCCTCCGCGCGCTCCACAGCGGTACGCCGTTCCGCAAGGTCGCGCTCTACGCCACGCCCGAGGCCGCGACCGAGAGACGAGATCGTCTCGAACCTGGTCAAGGCGATCGGCCCGCGCACGCGCGCGGTGGCGGTGACGTGGGTCCATTCGTCGACCGGCGTGAAGCTGCCGATCCGGCGCATGGCCGACGCGCTCGCCGACTTGAACAAGAAGCGCCGCGACGCCGACCGCGTGCTCCTGTGCGTCGACGGCGTGCACGGGTTCGGCGTCGAGAAGGAGACCATGGCCGACCTCGGCTGCGATTTCTTCGTCGCCGGCTGTCACAAGTGGATCTTCGGCCCGCGCGGCACCGGCCTGGTCTGGGGCCGCGCCGACGCGTGGAAGGGTCACGCCGGCCTGATCCCGACGTTCGACTGGGGCGCCTTCGAGCTGTGGATGAAGGGCCAGCCCCCCGATTCGCTGCCGCCCGGCCCGCGGACCACGCCGGGCGGCTTCCAGTCGTTCGAGCACCGCTGGTCGCTGCCCGAGGCGTTCGCCTTTCACCAGCAGCTGGGGCGCGCGCGCGTCACCGCGCGCATCCACGAGCTCGCGACCCGCTGCAAGGACGGCCTGGCCGCGATCCCGCTGGTCAAGCTGCGCACGCCGCGCTCCGAATCGCTGTCGGCCGGTCTCGTCTGCTTCGAGGTCGCGGGCAAGGAGCCGAAGGCGATCGTCGACCACCTGGCGACGCGCAAGATCGTCGCGAGCACGACGCCCTATGCGACGTCGTTCGCGCGCTTCTCGCCGAGCCTGCTCAACACGCCCGAAGAGGTCGACCGCGCGGTGGCCGAGGTCAAGGCGCTCGCGGGGTGAGGTCCTCACGGAACAATCGGGAGAGGGGACCGGATATTCAGATCGTGCCGCGCAGGCGGGACCACCAGTAACCGATCCACTCGTGCAGCGCGTAGTCGGCGCGCAGGAAGCCCGCGGGGCGCGGCACCAGATCGCCGGCGCTGACATTCCGAGCTGGGGCGCGCGTAGTCGGTCGCCGCCGCGATCGGGCTCAGCCCCTGCTTGCGGCACAGCGCCAGCGCGCGGCGCATGTGCGCCGCCGAGGTCACCAGCAGAAAGGGATCCGTGCCGACCAGCGGCGGCAGCAGCGCCGCCTCGTCGGAGGTGTCGAGGGAGCGCGCCTCCAGCGTGATGCGCTCGCGCGGCATGCCCATGATCATCGCGGTCTCGGCCAGCGCCGCACCCTGTCCCACTCCGTCGGAGACGATCAACCGCGCCGACGGCAGCAGGCGCGCGAGGCGCACCGCTTCGGTCACCCGCGCGATGCCGTTGTCGCTGAGGCGATCGTTGGGCGGCAGCGTGCCGGCGTCGATGCGAAAGCCGGAGCCGAGCACCACGATCGCGACCGGGGCCGGCGTCATCGCCGCCAGCGCCTCGGCGCTGAGCGGCGGGTACGGGTTCTCGAGCGGCCGGATCAGCGCACCGGAGAAGAGGTCATAACCGCCGACCAGGAAGATCAGCACCGACAACGAAGACAGAACGCGCCCGAGGCGCTGGCGCTGCGTGAACCACAGCAGCAGAAGGCCGCAGACCAACAGCGCGAGCGCGATGGGGAAGGGGAGCAGGCAGGCCGAGATCAGCTTCTTCAGCGCCATGCGCCCATTCTATTCGGACGGGCGGACGGGCTGCGGCGCTTTCTGGGGGGTGTCGCCCTTGACCATGCGATCGATGAAGTAGAGCAGCACGACGGTGATCGCGATCGACGCCATCACGACGTAGCCCAGGGTGTCGTAGCGCTCGAGCCTCCCGCTCTCGGTCCTGACGACGATCAGGCCGGCCACCGCTGCCGCGACGCCTCCCGCGATCTGCTGGAGAGATGAATTCACCGCCATGAAGCCGCCGCGGTGAGCGGCGTCGGGAACCGCCGACATCAGCGCGCTCGCCGAGATCATGCGCGACGGTGATGCCGACGAACAGGATCGCGTTCACGGCGATCACCGGGACGATCGGGGTCACCCCGAGGTGCGTGTAGATGAAGATCATCACGATCGCGATGACCGAGCCGATGCAGAACAGCGGGAACTTGCCGATGGTGTCGCTGAGCCTGCCGGCGAGCGGACCGGCGAACACCGCGCACAGGCCGGTGAAGAGATAGATGACCGTCAGCTTCTCCATCGGGATGCCGACGTTGTTGACGGTGAACGCGCTGCCGAACGGCATCAGCATGAAGCCGCCGGTCACCAGCAGCGTCGTGGTCGCGAACGCGCGCAGGTAGCGGGTGTTCGAGACGGTCTTGATCAGGTGTCCGAACGCGCCGCCCTCGGGGCGTTGCAGCTTGAGGTGCGCGTCGATCGGCTTCATGTACATCGCGATGAGCACGCCCGCGACCGTCGAGAACGAGACGATCATCAAGAACGGCGCGTGCCAGCCCCACAGGTTCGAGAGATAGAGACCGAGCGGAAGGCCGAGGATCTGGCTCGCGGCGAACGAGGTCTGCACCACGCCCATGACCCGGCCGCGCTGATTGAACGGGAACAGGTCGGCGATGATCGCGAAGGAGATCGAGCCGATCACCCCGCCGAAGACGCCGGTCACCATGCGCGCGAAGAGCAGGAAGTGGTAGGTGGGCGCAAGGCCGCAGAGCAGCGTGCCGACGAGGAAGCCGGCGTAGAAGAACATCAGCAGCTTCTTGCGGTCGAAGCGATCGGCGAACCCGGCCGCGAGGAAGCCCGAGATGCCGGCGCTGAACGCATAGACCGATACCACCAGCCCGAAGCGCGACGCCGAGATGTGAAGGTCGCGCATGAGGAGCGCGCCCAGCGGCGACAGGATCATGAAGTCGAGGACGATCGTGAACTGGAGAAAAGCCAGGATCGCGACGATGACCTTCTGATACGGCGTGAACGCCGGCGCGGCGGCGGGCGCCGGAGCCGCGGCGAGAACCGGCTTGACTGCCGGCACGGACGATTCAGGAACGGACGTGCTTGTTGACGACATGGAGTGAATTGCCTTGCGAAGTTTCAGGGAGCGAGCGCCTTGAGCACCAAGCTCAAGGTGCGGTTGAGAATCGTTTCGTCGAGCGCGAACGGACCGGACCCGGGCAGGCCGCGTCCGTGCATGTGGAACTTGACCAGCTGGTAGAGCGGCGCGAACGCGATCGCCCAGTAGACCTCGACCGGCACGCGGACCAGCTCGCCGCGGCGGATGCTGTTCTCGACGAACGTGCGCATGACGGAGGCGAACGGGTTCTTGCGCGCGCTCTCGCGCGCGTAGAACGGCGAGTAGCGGATCTGCTCCATGAAGTGCATCCGCTTGGGGTTGGCCAGGCAGTAGCGCGCGCGGTTGATCCACTGCAGGCGCAGCCCCTCGGCGAACGACATCTCGGGGTCGAAGCCGGCGAGCGTCTCCTCCGCCATCTTGGCCTGCTCTTCGCGAAACAGGCTGACGATCAGATCGTCGCGGCTCTTGAAGTAGATGTAGATGGTCGCGGGCGACACGCCCGCCGCCTTGGCGAGCTTCTGCATGCTGAGCCCGTCGAAGCCCGTGCGCGACGATCATGTCGAGCGCCTGCTCGCGGATGGCGTGCTCCTTGTCTGGGTCGCGGACTCGCATGCTCGAGGTTTATAAATAAACGAACGTTCACTTTTGGACAAGCGACAAGTCGGTGACGGCCGGTGGCGCCCCGCGTCGCTCGGCCATCCGGGCGAAAGGAGCTGGAAAAGGTCAGGAAATGTTTGGCGCCGCGTGCGTTCTCCATGCATGAGCCGACACCGGATTGCGTTGCTGCTGGCGATGGCCGCCTCCGCGAGCTGGCTGTCGAACGCTCGCGCGCAAGGGCAAGCGCAAACGCCGCAGCCACGCCAAAAGGAAGAAGAACCGCTCGCGATCGCCGCCCGCAAGCCAGACCCGACATGGGAATTCGACACCTCGGTCGCGGGGCGACTCTATGAGCTCCGGCCTGTGAACAGCATGTTGAACGGGGGATTCAGCGGAACCCGCGAATCCCTGGTTGTGGGAATGACCCATTTTCTGGCGCCGCTGGTCGACGACGGTTCGCCGTACTCGCTGCGCCCGTACCTGCAGCGCACCACCTCGTGGTCGATCTCGACGGACATCGGTCATTTCGCGAACACCAGCCGAATCTTCGCTGGGGACCGCACATCGACCTGGAGCGACGTCGACGGGGCGTTGAACATCTACGTCAAGCGGTGGTTGGCGGTCTTCGCCAGCGTCGGCTACCAGTACGACGTCCTGCACGACGGCGGTGTCGACCAGAGCACGCACACGCTGTACGGCGGCGCCGGCCTCGCCTTTCGCACCGGCGATCTGCGCGCCACCGTCGCGTACGACTTTCAGGCGTATCGCCAGTCGGGCTCGTGGGCGTCGCCGCGACGCCAGCTCGCGGCCTCGCTGTTTGGGGTCTTTGCGCGGCGCGTGAGCCTGGACCTGTCGGGCTCGACGGTCACGGGCGGAGGCTCGGGGCGCCTGGCCCTGGAATATTTTTTCTACCCGGACTTCGGCGTCTTCGGCAGCGGCTCCGTGAGTCATGGCGAGCTCTATCAGAGCGCCGTGATCGCCACCCGGTATCTCGGCACCTTCGGGACCGCGGCCTGGTCCAGTTCATCTACGGGGATCGTCGTTCGCTATTCTCGCATGGTCGAGCACGTGCCGATGCAGGTCATCGGCAATCTGGCCTACGGAGACGACGAGACCAGCAACCAGCTGACCCTCGAAGTGTACCTGCGTTTTCGGTAGCCACCCGCATACGGTCCGTCCGGTTTGAGAGCTACTTTCGATGGGGAGCGCTCTCGACGGGAGACGAACCTGAGGCACACACTCTTCGACGCCGCCGGCGCGCCGTCCGCGGCACCGGCGGCCGGCCCCTCGCGCGGATTGCGGCGGCTCGAGGTCTTTCTCGACCTCATCTACGCGCTGCTCGCGGTCCACATGCTGACGTACTTGCCGCCGGTGCGCGACATGAGCTGGTCTGCGCGGCCGTTCGGACTGCTCGGCGCGCTCACCAGCCATGGACGCGAGCTCTGGCGCGCCGTGATGGGCATGGGCGTGACCGCCATCTGCTGGCACGTCAGCGCGTCGCGGCTCGCGCGCGTGCGCCTGACCGACGGTGTGCACACGACGATCACGCTGGTGCAGACCTGTCTGCTCTGCTTCTTCGTCTACTTCGCGATCTGCGACCCCACGCTGACCGGCGGCCCTTCGTCACGCGCGCTCCAGTGCGGCAGCGTCGCGCTGGCCGCGGCGATCGGCCACCTGGGCTGGGTCTACGCGCGCTGGCGCGGTTTCGTCGATGTCACCACCCAGCCGCGCCACATCGAGGCCATCGAGCGCAGCGCGCGCACCGAGATCGCGACGGCAATCCTGAACGTGCCGCTGTCCTGGGTCGGTCCCACGTCGTGGACGCTCGGGTGGCTGATCATCCCGCTGCTCGTGCGCGGCGGATTGCCGTGGTGGAAACGCAAATAGGCTAGTCCCGGGTCCGAGCGCCCTGCTACTGTCGTCGCGGGAGACGGGACGTGGCCGTGTATGGACAGCTGGGCGACGGCACCAACACCGATCGCATGACTCCCGCGGTGATTCCGAACCTCGCGCACGTCTGGTGCGGGCTCAGTTGCGCGACGCCGGCGGCGATGTCGCCGGCGGCACGCCGAGAAGACGGTCGCGATCGAGGCGCGACCGTCGCCGTCGCTGTCGTTCACTTGCCGGGCGGCGGACGGGAGGGCACGCTCGCCGCTGGCGCCGAGAAGGAAGTGACCTTCGTTGTCGACCTTCCCACCGCCTCGGGCGGCAGGTCGATCGACCTCGAGCTCGGCGTGACCGGTCCGGGGGAGTACGACGTGGTCAGCTCCCACATGCGAATCGCCGTGGCGCCGGACATCACGTGGCAAGTGACGCTACCGGCGGTGAGCGCGACACCGCCGCTCGTGGCGGTCACGGCACCGGCGGTCGGCGTCGGCAATTCCGTTCACATCGTGGGCGAGGTGAACGCCGACGGCGCCGCGCGTGACGTCTACGTGCGGGTCTGGAACCGCTCCCTCAAGATGCCTGTGCGCAAAGTCTTTTGTCGAAATGCGCCGGCCAACAGCGCCCGATTGCCGTTCGAGGCCGACGTGCCGATCTGGTCCGGCAACAACCTCGTCACCGTGTCTGCGCGCGATGCCCGAGGCACCGAGGCGACCCGCGCCGTCGTCGTTCTCCGGAAGGACTGACGGCGGCATACGCGCGATCCGCCGCCGCTTGACGGTGCCTGGCAAACCAGGCTCAAATCACGCATGGCAAGACCGTCCTTGGGCGCCGTCGCGGGCGCCTTTCTGGCGCTCAGCGTGGCTTCCTGCTCGGGAGGAAAAGGGAAGACGGGTGACGGCGGCGCGGGCGGGACCACCAGCGGCGCCGGCGGAAGCGCCGGCGGCACGGGCGGCGCCGCGCCCGTCGACGCCGGCTCCGACGCTCCGCCCGCAACCAGCGGTCAGTGGGTCATGGGCTACTACGTCGGCTACCTGATCAACGCGTACCCGATCGCGTCGATCGACTGGTCGGGCATCACGCACATCATCTTTGCGCCGCTGGTCGTGAAGGCGGACCAATCGCTCGACCTGTCGTTCGACGACTCGAACGGGACCGGCCAGCAAGACGCGACGGCGCTGGCGCAGGCGGCGCACGCGCACGGGGTCAAGGCGCTGCTCATGCTCGGCGGCGCCGGTGCGGGCGCAAACATCGCCACCGCGGCCGCCGCCGGCAAGCGCGCTGCGTTCGTCAACACGCTTACCAATGCGATGACCACGCTCGGCTACGACGGGATCGATCTCGACTGGGAGGACAGCGTGAACCTCGACGACCTGGTCTCCCTGGCGCAGGCGCTGCGCGCGGCGAAGCCGGCCATGCTGCTCACCTATCCCGCGGGCGCGATCAACGGCAACTTCCAGACCGTCGACCCACGCATGGCCACGCTGGCGGCGTCGCTCGATCGCTTCAACGTCCAGACCTACTATCCGTCGACGGCGTTTGCCGGGCAGGGGTGGAGCTCGTGGTTCTCGAGCCCGCTCAGCGGTGTTTCGGGAAGCACGCCGATCGCGATCGACGACACGCTGCAACGCTACGCCGCCGCCGGCATTCCCAAGAGCAAGCTCGGCATGGGGATCGCGTTCTACGCAATCTGCTACACGGGCGGCATCACCGGCCCGCGCCAGGCAACCAACGGAACCACGCAGCAGATCGTCGGCGGTGACAACGACTACCCGCTGAGCCTGTTCTTCGCGGCGGGCGGCACGTTCGACGGCAGCGGCGCCGCCAATCGCCAGCGGGACACGACGGCCGCCGCGCCTTATCTGACGTTCGGGACGGCCGTCAACGATGCGCACTGTGGCGCAACTACGCAGTACATCCCCTACGAGGACGAGACTTCCATCGCGGCCAAGGGCGCCTTCTCGAGGGCAAACGGGTACGGCGGCCTCATCATCTGGACGCTCCAGGAGGGCTGGCTCCCGACCGGCGCGTCGGGCGGGCGGGCGCGCAACGCGCTGATGCAGGCGCTCAAGACCGCGTTCATCGATCCGTGACCTCCGTCGCTCCGACGACGTTTGTCGAGCCGCCCGCCCGATGGGCCGTGACTTGGAAGAGGATGAAAACTGCTCGTTTGCTGGCCTGCGGTTCGCTCTGTTCTCTGATCGCCTACTCGATCTTGGCGTTGCAACCGGCACAAGCCCTGGCGGCAGACGGCTGGGGCGCGAGCTGGAGCTTCGGGCCGACGACGTCGCGGATCATCTATGCCCGGACGACGATCGTGCCGGGTCGCTTGCCGCCGATCACGTCGACCACGGGCCCGCTGTTCCTGTGGCCGGGCATGTCCAACCCGACGAGCGACCTGATTCAGACCACCATGGATGCCTGGCCGGACAACAAGGGCTATTGCGGCGCGGCTACCGGCCAGTGGTGTGTCGAGGCGTCGGTCTTTGGCAGCTTCGGCCAGAGGAACGGTCCGACGGTGGGCATCGACCCTGATGACCACGTCACGATCGAGTACAAGCTGGGGACGGACGGCAACACGTGGACTCAGACAGTGACGTCGCAAAAGCTGGCCAAGGTCGTCTCGACGCTGACCAGCGCCAGCGGGCAGATGCCGAAGGGCGGCTTCGGCTTCGCCACCGAGGCCGACGCGGATTCGTTCACCATCGACACGCAGTACTACCTTTGCACGGAGCTGCACTTCGCGGAGGCCGACCCGCACTTCACCGCAACCGGCGTGGGGGGCGTCGGCGCGCAACACGGCGCGACCGGCAGGGGCTCCGGCATCGGCACCGCCAAGAACGTCCACACTCCAGACGGAGGCCTCACGTGGCTGGTGGATCTCATCACGCTGCCGGCGATGACACCGCAAGGTGTGCAGACCCCGCCGCCGGCCTTCGACTGCACGGGCAGCGCTGGCGGCACGGGCAGCGGCGGCAGCACCGGTAGCGGTGGCAGCACCGGCAGCGGCGGCCGGACCGGCAGCGGCGGCAGGACCGGCACGGGTGGCAACTCCGGAAGCGGCGGCACCGTCGGCAGCGGCGGCAGCACCGGCAAGGGCGGCAACTCTGGCAGTGGCGGCATCGAGGGCACCGGTGGTGCCAGCCAGGGCTCTGGCGGGAATGGAGGAATGTCGGGAGGCGGCACAGGCGGCGCGGCCGGCACGCCCGCGACCGGCGGATCGGCAGGCAACCCGGGCGACTCCTCGGGTTGCAGCTGCGTGGTTGGCTCGCGATCCCTGCGCGGCGGAATGTCTACCGTCTTGCTGCTGGGAACGCTCGCGCTGCTCGCCAGTCGGCGCCGGCGCCGCAACTAGTTACTCGCGATCGTCGCCTGTGCCATTCTCGGCTGCGGGATGGACGGCGACGAGACGCAGGGAGCAGCCAGACAGGAAATAGACGGCCCGCAGCCGGCCCCTCCGTCGGACCTTGAAGGCGGGGCGGGAATGCTCGCGCCGCCTCCTGCGGCGGCCCCGCGGCGCTTCGCGACCTGGTGGACGATCGTCGCCTCGATCCTGCTCGTGGGGCTGGGAGTGCTCATAGTCGCTGGCAAGCGCGGCGCCGGCTTGCGGACCACCGGCACCGACCCGTTGAAGGCGTTCGACCATCTGGTGCAGAGCGAGACCTCCCATCCTCCGCTACCGCCCGCAGTCGCCGCCGACGCCGAGCACACACTGAAGGCGTTGATCACCGACGGGAAGCAGCCCGCGGCGGTTGCCAATGGCGCGCGCGCCCGCCTGGCAATTGTTCTCGGCGAGAGTGGTCGATGGGCGGAGGCGCAACCGTACCTTCTCTGGTCCGATCATGCGCGTCTCGTCCGGGTCGGGATCTGCGCCTACGGCCGCGAGGACAAGTTTTGCGCGACACTGTCCGCCTGCGACGACACAAAACTCGCCGCGCTGGAGACCTTGGCCGGGCCGTGGGCGGCGCGGCGTGCGTGCAAGGCTGCCGCGCTCCGGCGTGGCGATGCCGCGGCTGCGGCGAAGCTCGACGAGAGCCCCGTGGAGCGCGCGCGTCGGGTGAAGTGGTCGAACCTCCAGCTCGTTCTTGTCGCGCTGCTGCTGTTCGCGGGCACCGTCGCCGGATTGGTCCTGGTGCGGGCGCAGCGGCGCTCGCCCGCCGCGCCGCCGTCGCCGTCGCCGCCGCCGCCCGCCCCCTGGACGAAGGCCGAGCTCTACGCAGCCTTGGTCCGCTGTGCGGTGCTGCCCCTGCTCCTCGGGATCGTCGTGACGTCCGTGTTGTTCGCATTGAAGCTGCCTGCCCGGCCCGTCTTTGGAATCGCACTTTATCTGTTTGCATGGGCCTGGGTCGCTCGCCTGGTCTTCAGGCGCTTCGGTCTGTCGTGGACCGACGCTCTGTTTGCTCGCCGTGGTGAACCCAGCACCAGGACCAGCGTGGTCGCCCTGTTCGCCATCGCGGCGATCGGACTGGACCGCGCTGGTCACTCCACGATCCGGTATGCCGCAGGCGCGCTCGGTCTCCGCACACCCTGGTCCGATGAGTTTGCACCCCAGGCGGCGCAGCTCTCGATGCGGTTGATCGCCATGCTCCTCGAGGTCGTCATCCTGGCGCCGCTGATCGAGGAGCTGGTCTGCCGGCGCGTGATCTTCGCTGCCTTCCGTCGCCGATGGAGCTTCGTCTGGGCCGCGCTGGCGAGCGCCGCGATCTTCGCGGTACCACACGCGTACAGCACCATTGGAACGTCCGTGGTGGTATGGACCGGACTGGTGACGGCTTGGGCGTACGACCGCACCGGCAGCCTGTGGCCCAGCCTGATGGTCCACGCATCAGGCAATGCGCTCGCGGTGCTGTCCGGTCTCACCTGATTCGCCGGCGGCAGCTCACTTGCACGTCGCCGACTCGACGAGGGAGAGGACGAAGATTTCATTGGCGCCGCCGGCCTTCACCTCCGCGGCGGCGACGCCGATCCGCCCCAGATGAGCATCGGTCACCAATCGATCGTCTTCCAGCTCCTCGAGCTCCAGCACGTGGACCAGCCGGGTGCAGACCGCGGGGCGGGATTGATGCAAGCGTTGGGATTCGCGCGGCCAGCGCAGCCTGCGCCGCGTCGAGCGCCGCCTCGGCAACGACGTTCGCGCCGCTGCGCCGGACCGACGTCCAGGCCCGCCTCCGCCGCTTGCTGGAGCACCGGATCAACGTGCAACGGCGGATTGCCGTGGACGCGGCGGCGCGACGAGATGAAGTCGCTCGCCGCCGCCGAGGTCACCGGTTGGGTCCGCGGGCGCGGCCGTCGCGCGAACACCAGCGTCGCGCGCAGCGCCGGATGTTCCGTCGGGATGGAGCACGACACCGATCCCCACGTGGGTAAACGACGGTTCGAGCATGTTCGCGCGGTGGCTGGGGCTGGCCATCAGCGCGGCGTAGGCGGCCTCGACCGAATCGCCCTGTGAGACGTTCTCGCCCAGCCTGATCACCGAGACGCCCGCGCGGCGAACGCGGTCTTCGACCCGGCCGGTCGTCGGAGACTGGTGGCCGAAGAAATGCGCAGCCACCATGTCCCGCGTGTGCGCGAGCGCGATCGCCGCGAGCGCGGCGTCCGCGGCCAGCTCCGCGGCACCCGCGGCGCGCCGCCCTTCGTTCAGCAGGGCCAGCATGCGCGCCTGCGCCTCCTCCGGCGTGCGCGGCGCGCCGGCGCTGGACGACGTGTCCGGCTTCACGTCGAGCGCGGGCTCGGCGACGTCGACGTAGATCGGGACATTGGACAGCACGGTCGGCCCCATCGCCCCGTCTCCCATCACTTCGACGCGGTAGATCCCCGGCGTCGCCAGCCGCACGTCCTTTTCGAACTGGCGCGCTGGAAAGCGCGTCTGCTCGACGCGACCGTCGGTACCGGTGACGTGCACCGACGCGCGATCGAACCGGCGGTTCACCTCGCCGCGAAGCTTCAGCGTCGCTCCGGCGTGCGCATGGCGCGGAAACGGATCCACCTTCAGCTCGACGTGGCCAAAGACGACGCCCGCGAAGCTGCCGTCCGGCGAGACGTAAACGCCGTAACGCGTGACCGGAAAGTTGCGCGCCAGCGCTGCCAGCGCGCGCCGCCAATGCTCCGGCTCGCCGATGGGAAACGCCGCCGCCGTCACCACCTGCCCCACGAAGCCGGAACGGCGGGCCGCGATGCCCGACCCGCGCTTGCGGCTGTCCGCGTCTGCGGCCACGAACCACGCGGCGGCGTCGGCCAGCGCCCCGTCGGGCTCGGCGACGTCGGAACGCGCGCGCAGAGCATCGGCGACCGCCGCCGACAATGCGCGCGCCGCTGCGCCTCCAACGACACCGTTCGGGCGCGCGGCGCTGATGTACTCGGGCGCGCCGGCCGCGAGCGGCGTGAGGAGCAGGAAGGCGAGGACAGCGGTTCCGACGGGGGGCAGCACGGCGGTCTACTATGTGTGAACCGTCAGCACCTGGGCCATGCCCCGGCTACCTGCCCCGGGACGGTGCGGTTTGTTGGTCTTTCGCTTTCTGCTTCTCCATCTCTTCGCGTGCTCGGCGCGCAACCGCGGCGGCATCTTCCAAGGCGCTGCCTTGACGGGCCAGCAGAACCGCTGAGCGCCATAAGATCGAGAATACGACCGTGTTGGGTAATCGTGATCGAGCCATTGATGGCCCCGCCCCCGTTGAATGCCCATCCCTCGCCACTGAACTTGATCGCGGTGGAGGGTTCGGTAATCCCGATCGCCTCCAGCAGAACGCGACCTCTACTCGGGAACGACAGACTGCGCACCGAAAACATCGCGGCGTTATCGTCGTACGGCGACATGAGCGCCACGTAGCCGCGTTCATCGCGCGTATCGATCCGAATGACACGGTAGGTGCTCCAATCCACGGTCTCCCAGACTCCACGAAAAGTCTGAGCTGTCACCGGAGGTCGCTCGGCCGGAGCCAGAACGACGTGCGCCTTGTCAGGCGAACCGCAAAGAAGTACACACAGGGCAGCTAGGGTTTGCATGCGTCGGCCCCTGTCTAGTTATGGGCAGTTGGGGATGGACAAGAGCGCGCCGGCCCACAGCGTGTGGCAGGACGAATCGAAGACCGGTCTGGGCGCCTTGCAGTAGTTGCCTTGAATTTCTACACCGGTTCGGGGACAGACGTTGCGGCCGGACATGTCCGGCGCGGCGGACCGCGCGCGTGGCAGTTGACCTCAGTAGGCCAACGGGGAAGATCCTTCCGCTGGCTTCGCGCGCTTTCAGGGGATGATGGTCCGACAGCAGCCGTTCGCGCAGGTGGTCCCGAGCACCCGCGATTCACGCGCCCGTCGAATGAACGACTGCCCGCAGAGATCGATACGCCCTGGAACGAAGAGCGAGCGGCAGATGTCGCCCGACGCGTGTGCAAATACGCTGGCGCGTTCTGCGAGTCGTATTTGAGGGGATGTAAGTGCCGCGTTCGTCGCGCTGGAAAAGCGCCGGATCTGGCCGTCAGCCCCCGGACAACGCTTGAAGGATGAAGACACTATCACCAGACGACACGGCGTCGCTCAGGCTGTCGCGGTCGATGATCGGCTCCTCGCCCACGAAGATGTTGACGTGCCGGCGCAACCGGCCGGTCTCGTCGACGATGTAGTGGGACAGGCCGGGCCAGCGGCGCTCCAGCCCCTCGACGAGCTCGCGCACGGTCGAACCTGACACCTCGCCATCGGCCAGCGTCGGGAAAAAACGACTGCAGGTGTCGGGTAAAGCGCACGTGCGGCATGGGTGGACGCTCTAGGCGAAGCGGACCGAGTGCACGGGCGGCAGATTGTTGCCGAGACACCGCCAACTCTCGCCGCGG
The DNA here is from genome assembly GCA_963711305.1 of uncultured Pseudomonadota bacterium. Lineage (GTDB taxonomy): Bacteria > Myxococcota_A > Polyangia > Fen-1088 > Fen-1088 > DASRQZ01. The sequence continues at coordinate 1,111,840 of CAVQDT010000003.1, read as the reverse complement.
TCCTCGGACACGTAGACATTGCCCGTGGTGCTGCCGAAGCAGATCCGTTCGCCGCTCGCGTCGAGGGCGTGCCGGTAGATGACGTCGTAACAGTACTCTTGCGGCAGCCCCTCGCGGAAGGTCTGCCAGCTGGCGCCGCCGTCGCTGGTGCGCGCGACCGCGAGGCCGCCGCCGACGGCCATGCGCTCCTGGTCGCTGCGCAGCGGGACGACCCACGCGGTCTTTCCGTCTTCGTCGTCGGCGGCGATCGGGAAGCCGAAGTGCACGTCGACGTCCGGCTTGCTCACGCGCTTCCACGTACGCGCGCCGTCCTCGCTGGTGAAGACGCCCGTGTGGTTCTGCTGCCACAGACGGTCGGGCTGCCCCGGGCACAGGGTCACGAAGTGCGGATCGTGGCCCCACTCGGCCTCCGGGTTGGGCAGGTAGTCGTTGAGCATGCCCTTGTTGCAGCCGGCCCAGCTCCTGCCGCCGTCGCGCGTCTCGAGCACACCGGCGCTGCTGGCGGCCACGTAGAGGTGATTGGAGTCGCGCGGGTCGACGGCCACTGAGTGGATCCCGGGCACGAAGTCGCCGTACGCCATGGCCGCCGGCGTCCCGCCCCACTGGTTGCGGCTCGTCGCCTCGCCCGCGAACAGATCGCCGCCGCGGCTCTGGGTGGTTCCAGAGCGGCTCGGTTCAGCTCCCAGCGCTCGCCGCCGTCGAGGGTGGTGAACAGTCCGCCCGGCAGCGTCCCGGCGTGGATGACACCTGGCTGGTCCGCGCCGGCGAAGCTGAGCACCCAGACCTTCATGAGCGCGGCCGCCTTGTAGGTGATCGGCCTGTCGGCCTCCTCCAGCGCCTTGGGGTCGGGGATGAGCTGCTCGATGTAGCGCGCGCCCTGCGGGTAGACGATCGCGGCTGGCGTCCTCCCATGTCGCGCCGTCATCGCGCGAGCGCATGAGCGCCGGGCCCCAGTGTGCGTTGTCCATGCACGCCCAGAGCGTGCCGTCGCGCGGATCGCGTGCCGCGTAGCTGACCGCCAGACCCGCATGCGCGATGGGGCGCGGCGTCCAGTGGCCCTTGTTGCGGTCGAAGATGAGCGTTCCCTTCTTGGTCGCGAGCAGGATGCGGTCGGCCATGCGCCGAACCCTAGCCCAGAACCGCACCGGAGATCGAGGGCCGGCGCGTTCGCGTTGGCACTACCGATTGCGAGACTTCAACCTTCTCCAGCCACCGGCTCTGTTGTTGGCGATGATCTGCTCGAACATGGCTTTCAGAGCCGGCGCGTTGAGCTTCTCGCCCTGCCGAACGGCGACGGTGCGGGCAGTCTTGTTGTCATGGCCGCTGGTGATGATCCCTGGTGGGTCCGGCACCATTGCGCCGTCGTACAGAAAGATGTTCACCCAGCCTTTGGCAGCCAAGAGAGCACACACGTTCCCCTCCAGCGTAAAATACGGTTGGCGAATGCGCTTGATGGTCTCGACGATCTTCGGATCCGCGGCGTGCACCAACTTGCGGACCTTGCGGCAAATGGCTTGTTGCCACTCGGGCAGCGCATCGATGTAGGTTGCCTGCCAGGCGCACAATGGTGCGGGGCGATCTGCTCTGCGTCCGGATCCTGAACGCGATCCGAGTCCGACGCGAAGACCTCGACGGGTTCGCGGCGCGGTCAACGATGGCTCGGCACGTCGGCGCCGCTGGCGTTGCGGCCGTACGTACCCGTCCCGTTCTGAACGCACCTGTCTGCCGGGGCCGAGGTATCCGACGACAGGCACGCAACCCGTTCGCCGGCGGAACGGTGCGCGCGCAGGAACTGCGGCGCCGGAGGATCTGGCGCACCGCCGGGCGGGTGTCTTCGGTCCGGGGAGGTCGACCTTGGCTGGCATGGTGGATGCTCCATGAGGGCAAATCAGCCACGGAGCGGGAGGAGGTTTGTAATGACCAGCAATCTGTCGTTCGCGTTGACGCTCGGCATTGTCACTCTGGTCTCGTCCTGCGACTCCAGCCCTGAGGCGACGGAGGAGCAGCGGAGCGCTCTCCGTCGCTGCGAGTCGAGCTCGGCTGTGGGATGCTGCAAGCGACTGCACCACCACCCCGGGCGCTATGGCCGATGCGTCGTCGAGGCCGCGCACGGACGCGGGCCGTGCGGCCAGAAGACCGACGCGGGCCGCGATACGTCCGCGCCGGATCTGGACGCGCGCGCGGACGGCCCGGCCGATCAGGACGCAGGGGCCGATGGCTCCAGCTCAGCATCGTGCAACACGGCGTCGACAGATGATGTCTGGACCTCCGAGACGGTTCCATACCCTGCCATGATAATTGGCGTCTTCGCGCGCGCGCCCGATGACGCCTGGTTGACCATGGGGAACGAGGTTCGTCACTGGAACGGCATGAGCTGGACGAAGGCCTTCGAGAGCAGCCAGGCTTGCACTGCCTTCACCGATGTGTGGGCCGCCGGACCCCAGGACGTCTGGGCGGCGGGATGCGTGACTGCGCACTGGGACGGTAGCACGTTGACTCCCCGCGAGCCTCCGCCTCCGTGGTACGGCGCCAAGGCCATCCGCGGACTCGCGAGCGATGACGTCTGGATGCTCGGCTACACCCAGATTGCGCACTGGGACGGCGCCGGGTGGACGGTCACGGCGACCCCCTCCTACATAGGATCGTTGTGGCCAGTCTCAGCGAACGACGTGTGGATGGCGGGGTCGGGGGACCAGGTCTTCCACTGGGACGGCATGAGTTGGATGAACCTGGCGACCGGGTTACCCCCGGATGGCGTCGCGGGTATGTGGGGGAGCTCGGCAAGCGACATTTGGATGGCGACCATCGGGGGCCTCAACCACTACGATGGCGTGGGCTGGTCGCGGACCACACGAACTCTGCAAACCGGTAGCTACTCCGGTGCGATAATCTGGGGGAGCTGCGCAAACGACGTCTGGATGTCGCTCACCGAGCCGGGACACGTGGCGCACTTCGATGGCCTCAAGTGGTCGAGGATGCTTGTGCCCTCTTTTTCGAACATGACGGCCATCAGCAGCAGCGGGCCCGACGACGTCTGGATCGTGGGTGGCTTTACGAACCTCCAGCACCGCCACGTCGGTCCGCCCGAGGTCGAGTGCGGGAACTTCCGGGTCGATCCCGGCGAGACCTGCGATCCACCCGATGGGCAGACCTGCACGGCCGCGTGTCAACGGATTCCCGGCTGTGGCGATGGCGTCATCGCACCCGGCGAGGAGTGCGATCCGCCGGAGCCGTACGTCTGCAGCCCGACCTGCAAGCTGTTCCCGACCTGCGGAAACAGCCTCCTCGATCTGGGCGAGACGTGCGATCCGCCGTACCACACATCGAACTTCCCTTACTGGTGCGATTCGACCTGCCAGAAGCAAGTCGATTCCTGTTCGCCCCCGGGCGCCTTCTGCGACAGCGTCGTCCCATGCTGCGCCGGCTCTTGCGTTGGTTTTTGCAGGTAGTCGTCGTCTCATTCCGTCGAGTACATGTTGCCGGTTGATTTTCGACCGAGGATTGCAATGGCGAGACGTCCGCGACGGCGACCGCCGAACGCTTCAAGACGCCGGCGAGCGTTATTGCGCCGCGGAGTACCTCAGAATTCCGGTCAGTCGCCCCCTCACGGGAGTCCGATGCCAATCCCGCCGATCAACTTCCATTCAGCGTTGTCTCGATCGCCGATCGCGCGCATTGCTCCCAACCAACAGCGGTACATTACATAGCCAGCGGAGATGTCGGTCCCCACGTATGTCGTCGAGGTCGGAAGCCGAGGCGTCCACCAAGGCCAGGTCCGGTAAATCAGACCTTGGGCGGCGACCGACCAACCCTTTTCGTGGCGGGTTGGCAAGCCGGCATCTTCGAACTCAGGCCTCAGGATGCCGGGACCCAGCGCGAGAGTTGCGCCCCCGAGGCTGATGCCGAGGTCGCTGGCAAGACCGATTCGATGGTGGATGCCGCCAGGCACCAACACCCACACACCTCCTGACCCGGCAAGGACGCCGGGACTCTGAACCTCGATTGGAGTCCAGCGCGGGTAGAACGGTGACGGCGTCTCGGGCCGGACTGATGATGGCGATGACTCCCGAGGCAGGTCAGCACGCGCCTGCGCCGCGGTACAGGCGACGAGGAGCGCTGCCGAGAAGCCAAGCACGACGCGCAACCTCATGTCAGCAGTCTATCTCGTGCAGTACTGCCAAGAGGCGGGTTGATGGTAACCCGTCCACGAGCGGCGTGATGCGGCCATAGGCGCGGGCCAGCCGCGCTCAGCCTGCCTGTCGCCCGCAAGGCGGCCTCAAGGTCATCGACGCCTACCCTCGCCCGGCTTAGTACAGCATCGACGCCAGCCCGCAACACTGAGTGAGCACCGGCGTCTTCTACGCGCTGGAGATCTCGGCCTTTACCTCGTTGCACTCAAAACAGACAAAGATGGAGATGAGACCGGCGTCCGCGATGCAGATGTCGTCGTTGATGGAATCGAGCTGTCCGTAGAAACTCATTCGTTCGCCGCACTCTTGGCACCGAGGCCAATCTGCGTCGCCGATAGGACGCGCCGGGAGACCGCCTAGCTGGTGGCGCTTGCCGACGTCATTCCCGGCCCACCTAAAACCGGGCAGCCGCCTTGCCTCGTCCGTCAGAGATTCTGGTACCAATCTGAATGCCGGGATTCTCTTCATCATCAAGGCGGCGCGGCAGGCGTATCGTGGGTGGAGCCCAGAAAAGGCCCGCGGAAGGCGCCGTCCCTGAGGAGGAGTTCTGCATGCGCGAGCGCGAGGCGGTCTGGCAACAGCTCGCGCAGCTTGGCGTTCGGCCACCGGTTGATGATGAGCGTGGTGACCAGGTGGAGGTACGCGCGCGGGTTGACGCCGTAGGAGACGCAGGTGGCGACGATGGTCAGGATGGACGCAGTCCGCTCACCGCCGAGATCTTCCCAGGCGAAGAGCCAATTGCGCCTTCCCAGAACGAGCTTTCGCAGCTCACGCTCGACCCGATTGTTGGTCAGCTCGACGTTCCCATCGCGAAGGAAGAGCACGAGACGCTTCCACTGGCGATGGAGGTAGCCGAGCGCGGGCCGAGTGGCGTCCTCGGTGGCACGGTCGCTCGCTTGTCCTCGAGCCATACGCGGAGTCGTTCCACCGCGGGCGCGCTCTGTTCCGTCCGCCGCGCGAGTCTCTGCGCCGCATTGTCGCCGTCGAGCGCACTCTGCCGTTCCACGAGGAAGAGCGGCCCGATCATGCGCAGTGCCGCGAGGCCGATCTTGTCGCCAGTCCGAGCGGCCTCGACGAACCGGCGGCGTGCGTGACTCCAGCATCCTGGGCGCCGATCTCCACGAAGCACACAGTCGTCCTTCTCCGCCTGGGTGTTGTTGCGACGCTCACGCCGCCAGCCCGCCGCCGACCGCCAAGAACAGGGAGCCCCCGAGAGTCGCGGCGCACAGTCAGGACCGTCGCGCTCCGAGCGGAAAGTATGAGAGGCTAGCCGGCGGTCGGGGACGAAGATGCAGCGCAGTCTTTCGGAGAGCGGCGAGCGCGAGCAGAGCCCGCGGGGACAGCGCCGGCTGGTGTACGGGTTCGCCTGCTCGGGTGCGCTGCACGGCGCGCTCTTTCCGATCGGCGTCGTTCGGGTCGTGCTTGACCCTCGTCGTGTCCACGACGTCGGCGGCGAGCGCATGGTACGAGTACAGGAGGCACGGGTACCGGCGTCACTTCATCATGGCCGGTGGGAGTATCGAGGAACTGTCTCGGACGATGGGGACACAGCACGACAGCGATCACCGAGAAGCACTACGTCCACCTCCGGCCGGGTACTACACATTGACGGCTCGGAATCGCTTCAGAGCGGACTTTGAGTCCGATTCGGTGAAAACAGCTACCGAAACAGTTCCGGTGAAGAGGAAGAATAGGGCTAGAGCAGCGCAAAACTACAATGCGCCGGGGTGGCGAAACGGTAAACGCGGCGGACTTAAAATCCGCTGCCGCGAAAGCGGCTTACGGGTTCAAGCCCCGTCCCCGGCACTGCGAGATTTTTCGGCAATCGGGCGGGCGGCGAGGTGGGGGAGAGGTACTGATCGCGCGTGCGTGGGTTCCAAGTGGGTCCTGAGCGGCGGCGGACTTGCAGGCGCCGTCGAGGATCTGACCTGGCTTCATGTCGGGTGTCAGCATCTCGCCGGTGTCGGGGGCTGGGAACCCGCGCCTGCCACTCGTCGCGATTCGCTCGCCGTCCGGCCATGTCGATGGCGAGATGTACGTAACGACTCGCCGTGGCTCGTCAGGACGGGCTACGGCGAGGCGTTACTACGAAACGGCGGCTTCGCGATCGTTCCTCAGAATGGCGACGGCACACAGCTGCCGGGCTGGTGGTAGCCCGCTGAGCAGATTTGTCCGACGGGGCAGAGCATCGGGGTTCGGCAGCCGTGGGCGTCGGCGGTGCAGTACGTCCGATCGTGGCCGCCGTCGCATACGATCCCCGCCCAGGGATAGACGCCGTTACACGCTCCGAACGTGGCCAGGGGCCAGTAACCGCATCCGTCCGGTCCGGCGGTGCAGAAGACAGGCCCAAAATGACTCGGGTCGCAGCGTTCGTCGCCGATGACGCATACGCCGCACGACGCGGGAGGAGCGGCGCACGCGCCGGCCCGACAGCTGAATCCGGGCGGGCAGGCGTTGTCGCAAGCGCCGCAGTGAGCGGGGTCGGTGGCGAGCAGGACCTCGCAGCCGGTCGCGGGGTCCTGGTCGCAGTCGGCGGCTCCCGCGTCGCACGCGAGGCCGCACGCACCGGCGGTGCAGGTCGGCTGCGAGCGCGAGCCCGCGATACAGGCGTTGTCACAAGCGCCGCAGTGAGCGGGGTCGGTGGCGAGCAGGACCTCGCAGCCGGTCGCGGGGTCCTGGTCGCAGTCGGCGGCTCCCGCGTCGCACGCGAGGCCGCACGCACCGGCGGTGCAGGTCGGCTGCGAGCCTGGGCCCGCGGTACAGGCGTGGTCGCAGGCGCCGCAGTTCGCGATATCCGACTGGAGGTCGCTGTCACAGAATGAGACGCCGATCGACGCGCGTCCGTTGCGATGCAAGACCAGCTTGATTTGTGCGACCACGCCCGCGAAGACCCAGTCCGACACCGGTTCCGCGACCCATGTCGGCTCGGTCGATATCGAGCTGTCGCAGGGCTCGTCGAACGCTGCGGCGCTGAATTCGATCACGCCGAGCGGGAGGCCCGCCATCTCGAGAACCGCATCCGCGCCCGCGACCAGCGAGAACCGCTTCGACACGGTTCGCGCACCTACCGCCGAGAGCGCGAGGCACCGGGCATCCCCGGGCACCGAACTGAGTGCGATCCGCGCCGCGCCCACGTCCTCGCTTTCGCTTGCAGGCGGTGGGCCGCAAGCCAGGCCGATTGCCGCAATGAAGAAGGTCTGCCCCAGGATCCAAGTATTGTTGCGCATGTGAATTCCCCTTCCCCCCTGACCACCCCCTCTTTTGCACACTCCATGCCGCGACAAACGCGGCGGTAACCTAGACAGGCTTCCGGTCGGATTGTAGAGAACAGAACATCGTGGCGCCTTCGGAGCCAGTTTCCCTGTCGGCAACCAGTTGGGCTCGGCTGGCCAGCGTGCAGTTGTTGCGCCGCGCGTCTGGTTCGGACGCTGGATCTGCGCGACCGGATATCGCCGGCGCCCTGACCGCGACGCCCGGTGCCGGAGGTGATAGGAGAGCGTCAATGGACGGTCGCTATGCACGCATCCGATCACTTGCGGCGAGGCCTTGGTCACGTGCGCCGATCGCTGGCCTCCTCGTGAACATCCTCGTGATCACGCTCCTCGCCGTCGCCTGCTCCGGCTCCCGGGCGGCGCGCCAGCCCGGACCGCCGCCTCTACCCGCGCCCACCATCAAGCGCGACACGCCGCCGTTCATCTCGTTCAACATCCCGAACCTGCACTACATCGAGGACGTTGCTCGCTTTGATACCTTGCAGCGGCAGCGGCTGCCTGACCCGTACGAGATTCGCGACGCGCTCGAGACCATCCGGCTGATGGGGGGCAAGGTGGTTCGGATTTACGTGCTGTCGGTCAAGAAGGCGACGGATCCGCCGGATGTGATTCGCCACGTGATGGGGCCGGGGCAATTCAACGAGGCGGCGTTCGTGTCGCTGGACCAGGTGATGGCGGTTGCGGCGGAGCTGGGGCTGCAAGTCATTCTGCCGTTCGTCGACAACTGGCCGCACTGGGGCGGGGTCAACGAGTACGCGGCGTTTCGTGGCAAGGCCTCGCGGCACCTTCTTCACGGACGCGCAGCTGCTGCAGGACTTCGAGGCGACGATGGACAAGGTGCTGCTCCGCACCAACACGGTCAACGGTCGCGCCTATCGCGACGATCCGACGGTGTTCGCGTGGGAGACGGGCAACGAGCTCATGCGGCCCGACGCGTGGGCCGCGCGCGTGACGAAGTACATCAAGGAGCGCGATCCGAAGCACGCTGTGATTGACGGGACGTACGGCCCCACGATCCGCGAAGCCTCGCTGGCGGATCCCAACGTCGACATCGTCTCCTCGCACCACTACGGGGCGGCCCGGCGCAACCTCGAGCTGATCGTCGAGAACGTGCGCAAGATTCAGGGGCGCAAACGTTACTTCATCGGCGAGTTCGGCATGTGGCGCGCGCCCGACTCGGAACGGCTCTTTCGGCTGGTGCTGGAGCAGCCCATCGAGGGGGTGCTCATCTGGAGCCTGCGCGGTCACAATCGCGACGGCGGTTTCTATCACCACCAGGAGCGGGCGCCCTTCGAGGCCTTCCACTTCCCCGGGTTCGAGACGGGCGACGCCTACGACGAGAAGTCGCACATTCAGATCATGCGGTCGCTGGCGTTCGGCGCCCGCCATGAAGCGGTGCCGCCGATCCCGGCGCCGCCGCCGCCGTCGGTGATCGGCGTGACGGCGCAGGGCGCGGTCACGTTTCGCGGCTCGCTGGGTGCTCGCGAGTACACGATCGAGCGGCAATCGGCACCCGACGGGCCGTGGGCCGTCGTCGCGGCGCACTTCGACGAGACGCGCGTCGCCTATCGGCCCTTCGTGGATCCCGAACCGCCCGTCGGGCAGAAGGTTCGCTACCGCGTGGTCGCGGCGAACGAGACCGGGCGGTCGGAGCCGTCGGCGCCCAGCGACGAGGCCGCGATCGACAGCCGATTGTTCGTCGACGAGATGGACCAACCTCTCGGCGACCGGCGCATTGACAGCAACGTCGTGGTCACGACCGACCACGCCGAGCGCTGCAAGCTGGATCGCGCTCGTCTCCGCGGCGCGAGCGGCAGTCGCACCGTCTACCGGCTCGACGGGCGTCCGATATCGCTGCGGATCTTCGTCTGCGCGGGCCGCGCGGGGCAGGTTCTCGAGCTGGGCTGGTCGACCGATGGTCACGACCTCACGAAGCTGCCGGGGGTCGAGGAGTCGTTCAACGTTCCCGGAGACGACCCGGTCAATCTGCGACCGGTGCGCGTCACGGCGACGGACCTGCCGCCGTCGGCACGGTTTCTGGTCTTGACCTGGCTCGTGCCGGCGGAGGTAGGCCGCGTCGAGATCGCCTGGACGGCCGTTGCGAGCGATCACTAACCGCGCACTACCGCACCTCATACGTTCGCACGCATCGTCCGCTCTCGTCGAAAACGCAGCCGTATTGAACTTCGGGGAATGCGGCCGCTAACGTGAGCTCGGAGCCGACGTAGTAGGGATACATGAAGCAGATGGAGCCTTTCGAGCTCAATGGATTGATGAGCTGAATCCAGGGCGTTCCGTCGGCTTTGTATATGACGGCATTGTTGGGATGTTTCTGGTAGGGCTCCACGATCACGACACTGTCCCGACTGGCGAGCACGACGGCGTGCACGACGTCAGCGTATTGCTTGTAAACGGACAGGCCCGCGTGCTTCCAGCGGACATAGGTCCCGTTCTCTGGGTTCTCGAAATCCGAGATGCTCATGTCATCGGGGTGTGAGGCCGGCGAAGCGGCCCCAACGCTCGTTGAATGAAAGTTCAGACCTTCTGCGGGTATCATCGCTTTGCACCGTCGCTACCTCTCTAGCCGAGGGCGGCAAGCGGGCTCAAGGGCGGAAGCGTTTATGTCGTAAACGCTTGTGGTCCCGGTGAAAATCGCCGTAACCTTTCCGCACCGGGAGACACCAGGGGGCGGATGCGAGCAGGTACGAACAACGCGAGCTTCGACGTACTGTCCATCGTCGAGGCCGCCTATTCCCTGGACGGTCCCCAGCAACAGTGGACGCAACGCTTGCTGGAAGTTGCCGATCGGTCCGTCGGCCGGGGCCTGGCGGGCTTCGCCTGCGGTTTCGGCGCGAACGCCGGACGGTACGTTTGCCTTCGACCGCAGGTCGGCGGCGATCATCAACCAATCGGCGGAGACGGTCCACGCCATTTTCGACGGCCTCACTCAGGCGGCGCCGGGTTGGCTGTCGACCTACCTCGCGGGCGAAGGGGGCGTGGCGCGGTGCCTGATCACCAGCGAGGTCGATCCGCGGAGAAAGCTCAACTACCGCGATCGTCTGGCGCAGTCCGGAATTCACGACGGAATCAACATCCTCTCGATGGATCTGGATCGCCGCGGTTTGTTGCTGTCGCTCGGCATTCCAGCGGGGCCGACCATCGCTCCCGAGAAGCGCACGGACCTGGTGCGCGCCGCTACGCACATTCAATCCGCGCTCCGGCTGCGGGCGCGCCTGGCCGCGGAATCGCTGGATGCCCCGGCCGCCGATGATGGGCTCGAATCCGGCGATGCCGTACTGACCGCCGAGGGCAAGCTGTTGCACGCCGAAGGGGACGCCACGCTGGCGAACGCGCGCCGCGCTCTGCAGACCGCGGTCCGTGACATGACGCACGCGCGGATCGCGCTGCGAGGCGACGCACACCGCGCGCTGGGGATGTGGAAGGGGCTGGTCGCGGCGCAGTGGACCCTGATCGATCGATTCGAGAGCAACGGCGAGCGGTACGTGGTGGCCCGGGAGAACACGCCGCAACTCAACGGGCTGGTGGCTCTGACTCCCGACCGAGCGCTTTGTCGTGGCCTATGCCGCCCGCGGTTCCACGACCAAAGAAATCGCTTACACGCTGGGCATAAGCGCCACCACCGTGCGCGTCCTGCTCATGCGCGCAGCCCGTCGCTACGGCGTGCGCAGCCGCGAAGCCCTGCTCGCGCTCGGCCGTCGCGCCCTATCAGAGACGCATTGACCGGACGATGATCGCAGGCCAGCTCACCCCCGTCGTCGATGGGCTCCTGTGGAGGACGGTTCGGGGCGTCCGGTTCGGTGGCGTGCAGCTGCGCGCCCACGCGACCGTGGTTCGACTGGAAGACGGCGGTCTCTTCATTCACAGTCCGGCCCCGCCGACCGCCGCGCTTCAGGAGGAGCTCCGCGCCCTTGGACCGGTGCGGTGGCTGTGTGTGCCCAACTGTTTTCACCATCTCGAGACCCCGGCGGCGGCACAGGCCTTCCCCGAGGCCAAAGTGGTCGGGCCGCGGTCGGCTCTCGAACGAAATGCGACTCTGAGATTGGACGTGGACATTCACGGGGATGACCTTGGCAGGCATCTCCCCGAGCTCGAGGCGCTGCCACTGTCGGGCGTGCCGTTCCTCGACGAGACGGTGCTCTTTCACAGGCCCAGCCAAACGCTCATCGGCGCGGACATCGTCATATCCGCGTGCTCCCAGGATCACTGGTCCTGGCGGCTAGCGGGGCGCCTGACCGGCTGCTACGACAAGATCCGCGTTTCACCGGACGTCCGCCGCAAGGTGGTGGATAAGAGTGCGGCTGCTCGGTCCATTGAAGATATCCGGAAGGTTCCGGCGCAGCGTCTCCTCGTGGCTCACGCCGACGTCATCGAGGGTGACTGGGCCAATGCGCTCGCGGAGGCATGGCGGCGCGTGGGGGTGTGAGGCTCATCTCCCGGTGATCGACCAGACTCGGCCCCGCGGCGGCACGCGCGGGCCTGACCCACGGCCGCTGAGGAGCCGGTCGTTCTTGAACAGCTTGATCAGCAGTACGCCCGATGCGAAGCCCCCGATGTGCGCCCAGACCGCCACGCCGGAAGACACGTCCGGCGAGAGACGATTCAACTGGGGAAGGCCTTCGAGCACTTGCAGCCCGAACCACCAGATCAGGATCATCCACGCAGGCACCGTGATGACCTGGACGAAGATGAAGAGAAAGATCAGCACGTGGACGCGAACGCGCGGGTAGAGCACCAGGTAGGCGCCCAGCACGCCGGAGATCGCGCCGGAGGCACCCACCATCGGAACGGGTGACGCCGGGCTGATGAACAACTGGGCCGCTGCTGCGACGAGCCCGCAGATGAGATAGAAGATGACGAAGCGGATCCGCCCCATGCTGTCCTCGACGTTGTTGCCGAAGATCCACAGGAACAGGCCGTTGCCCAGCAGGTGCAGCCACCCGCCGTGCAGGAACATCGAGGTGAGCGGCGTCAGGACGTTGATCGCCTCGTCGTCGACGACGCAGGCCATGCCGGCCCCGATCGGAACCGAGGTCCCGATGCGTGCCCGGTGGGTCAGCTCGCCCGGTACCATTCCCCAGTTGCAGACGCTGGCGGCCAGCGCGCGACGCGTCCAGCCCCGCCCCTTGGACGAAGATCCAGACCGCTCCCAGGATCACCAGCAGTGCGATCGTGATCACCGGGGTGCGGAGCGTCGGATTCTCGTCGCGTAGGGGGATCAAGGCGTCGGGAACTCTAGCAGCGCACCCGGCGTGCAGCCATCAAGGCGGCGTCCCGCACGCCGATGGATCCGAGAAGCGTGTCGTCTGCGGAGAACCCTGTAGGACTGCCGACCACGATCGGCCGCTATGTCGTTCTGCACCTGGTCGGGCGCGGCGCGATGGGCGAGGTCTACGCGGCCTACGATCCCGAAGCTGAATCGCAAGGTGGCGATCAAGGTGCTGCGCTCGCGCGCGGGCGCCGATATCGTCGATGCCAGCCTGCGGCTGCGCATGGTGCGTGAAGCACAGTCGATCGCCAAGCTGTCGCACCCGAACGTGGTCGTCGTGCACGACGTCGGTGCGTTCGGTAGCCAGGTGTTCGTCGCGATGGAATTCGTCGAGGGACAGACGCTGTCCGAATGGCTCGCCGCCGAGCCGCGCGCGTGGCCCGAGGTGCTGAAGATCTTCACCGATGCGGGACAGGGCCTCGCTGCGGCACACGAGAAGAACCTGGTGCACCGCGACTTCAAACCCGACAACGTCATGATCGGCCTCGACGGGCAGGTGCGCGTCATGGACTTCGGTCTCGCGCGCAGCACGCTGCCCAGCGTCCCGCGCCGGGCCGCGTCGTCGCTGCCCGGCGGACAGGACGACGCGACGATCGGCCCCGCTGAGCAGCGCAGCGGCGTGGATGACGCGGCGGACGAAGGCGACCTCGAGTCAACGCGAGAGGTGAGCCCCGTGCACTGGTCGTCGGACGCGCCGGCCCACGTTGCCTCCGACGTGACGATCCTGCAGATCACGCGCGTCGGGACGATCGTGGGCACGCCCGCGTACATGGCGCCCGAGCAGTTCCTGGGACGAGACACCGACGCGCGCACCGATCAATTCAGCTTTTGCGTCGCGCTGTACGAAGGTCTCTACCGCGCCGGCCCCTTCGCCGGCAAGACCGCGGAAGAGCGAGAGGCCGAGGTGCTGCGCGGGCACGTGCACGAGCCTCCGTCAGGCAACGACGTGCCGCCGCAGATCCGAAAGCTGCTCCTTCGCGGATTGAACGTCGATCCCGCGGAGCGCTGGCCGTCGATGAAAGCGCTCCTGGCCGCGCTCGAAGACAACCGGCGGTTCAGCGGCCGCCGTCGCCTGGCGGCGGGCGCAGCCGCCAAGTTGAAGGGCATCTGGGAGGCGCCTGGGCGCGGCCGGTCGGTCGCATCGAAGACCAAGGAACAGGTGCAGCGCGCGTTCCTGGCGACCGGGAAGCCGTACGCGGCGGCGGCGTTCAAGAATACGAGCGGCATTCTCGACGCCTACGCCAGCAAGTGGTCGGTGATGTACGTCGACATCTGCGAGGCGACGCACGTGCGCGGCGACCAGTCGCCGGAGGTGATGGACCTGCGCATGGCTTGTTTGCTCGACTGCCTCGAAGATCTGCGCGCGCTCACGCGGCTGTTCTGCAGTGCCGACGCGGACGTGGTCCAGAATGCGGTCAAGGCCGCCCATGCGCTCGGCAGCATCGAACGCTGCGCCGACGTGACGCTCCTGCGCTCCGCGGTGCGGCCGCCCGATCCCGCCGCGCGCGACGCCGTCGATGAGCTGCGGGTGCGTCTCGCGGAGGTGCGCGCGCTCGAGCGTGTCGGTCGCTACAACGACGGCTTGAAGGCGATCGGGGCAATCGAAGAAGAAGTCCGGCGCGTTGGATACGGCCCGCTGCTGGCGGAGACGTCTCTGGTACGCGGCCTGCTGCACGCCACTCGACGTGAATTCGCCGAAGCGGCCCGGGCCCTGGAGGAAGCGGTCTGGACGGCGGAGCTGTGGCGCCACGAAGAGATCGTGGCGCACGGCGCTCTGACGCTGGTGTTCGTCGCCTCCGAGACCGAAGACACCTTCGCCGTCGCCGAAGTGTGGGGCCGCCACGCGGAGGCGGTGCTGCGGCGCATGGGCGGGCACGACATCTTCTGGGGTTGGCTGCTGAACAACCGTTCGTGCCTGCGCCAGCGCCAGAAGCGGTTCGCGGAGGGACTGGAGGACGCTCGGCTTTCCGCGCTGGCCAAGGAAAAGGCCGGCGGCGCCGACAACCCCGACATCGCGCACTCACTCAACAACATGTCGCAGGTGCTGATCGATCAGGGCGCCCTCCATGAGGCCTTGAACCACCTCGAGCGCGCGCTGGAGATCGGGGAACGGGGCTACGGGCCACACCACCCGGCGACGGGAATGTTCCTGTCCAACTACGCCGAGGTGCTGAACGGGCTCGGCCGCTTCGAGGAGGCGCGCGCCGCGGCGGCGCGCGCGCTGGCGATCTTCGAAGCCGAGACCGACCCCGATGGCGGGCCGTTCACTTATCCGATGATGGCGCTGGGCACGGCCTTCCTCGGGACCGGCGACGTCGAGCTGGCGCTGCCGTTGCTCGAGCGCGCGACCGCGATTCGAGAATCGAAGGTCAGCGACCCGACCCCGATCGCCGAGAGTCACTTCGCGCTCGCGCGCGCCCTGCAAACGACGGGACGAGATCCAGCGCGTGCCCGCGCGCTGGCCGACCGCGCACGCGCCGAATACGCGCGCGCGCTACCGAGTCCGCTGGTGACCAACGAGCTCGCCAGGATCGACGCCTGGCTCGCCACCATCAATGAAAGTCGATCCTGACGACGCGGCCCTTGTCTGGATTCTTGTCGCTGAACCAGCCCTTGTCTTTTCCGATCGCGATGTCGTTTCCGATGACCTTCAGCTGGCCTTCCCACCGGTCGCCGAGGCCAATCTCGCCGAGCTTCCGGATCAGGGTCCGCTGTTTCTTGAAGGTCAGGGTCTCGATCTTGCCGCCGGTGTCATCCAGCGACGCGCCACCGGCGTCGTGCTCCAGGCGGACCACGATCAGATTCTCGAACCGGCCCGAGCCGCCGGTCCACGATGAGGTGCGCAGGACGTCGAGCCCCGACGTGGTCCGGCCGATGTGCTCGTAGCCAAACTCCATGCCTTCGCCGCCTTCTTCCCCCTTGATCTGGTAGCGAACGTAGGGGCTTCTGCCGGGCCTCTTCACGACCTCGGTCTCCTCGCCGTAGCGATTCGAGCCCTGCGCATCGGTGAGGTTGATGGCGACGACCTGGTCGCCTTGATCGGCGATCGAGGTCGAGAGATCTTCGATGATCCGCGGGCTGATGAACGGAGCCTGTGCGAATGAATAGGCGACCTCTTTGGCCGGCGCGCCCCCCGCTTTTCCGTCTGCCCGCGCGCCGCCCGCGGCGTCGAGGGCGGTGAGACGTTGCTGGTACGCCTGCTTGAGGCAGGCGACGTCGATGCACTTGCTTCTCTCGGTCTGAAGCCAGGTCCGCTGCGCCGCCTTCAACGCCGTTGGATCGGCGGCGGCATCGACGGCGTGCCGGTACGACCGCGCCAGCCGCGCGTCGAGCTCGGAGAGCTGTTCGTCGGAGCAGATCATCTTTTCCACCGGCGCACGGGCTCTCCGGCAATCGAAGCTGGCCGCCGGCGCGCGCGAGCTGAGCGCGATCAGCGCCGGCAGGATGACAGCTGTAACCCAAACGACTCTCATGAGCTGGTTGGTGGAGAGTATAGTCAGGTTCCAGGCTCGCGTTTCAGGGAGGGACCGTCGATGTGGAGGAACATTTCAGTCGCATGCCTGCTCGCGTGTTGTGCCGCGACGGCTGTTGCGAGCTGCAGCTCGACGACGCTCATGCCTGCGGAAGGTTCGGGCCTCTGCGCGCCAGCGATCGAGTTCACGGTCGCAGGCGGGTACCACTCCGCCAACCTCGGAACCGAGGCAACCTGTCACGAGACGACATCGACAATCCTCGGCGGAGGCTGCGTCAATCTCACCGCGCCGCGAACCTTCAGCGTGAACGGTACGCCGGTGTCTTGCGGCGCAAATTTTGCCCCGCCGGCAGCGCGAAACGGTGGTTACTGCTTTCAAGCTTCGGCGGGCGGTCTCCCGTACGCGACCTTCTTTGTCTTCTGAGCACGACCAATAGCTAGTCGTGCGCGAGGTCGTCGTCGCCGATCTCACAGTCGAGATAATCCGGAAACGGATCGCCGATCTTGGCCGTGTAGATCAGCTGGCCGCCGACCTGGGCGCGCTGGCCGCGCAGGCGATCGCAGCTCACGTTGAGCGGATGGCCGAAGGTGCGCTTCCACCAGGAAGGAGGCGGCCGATCGACTTCGAAGCGTAGATCGATCGCGAAGTCTCTGGCGCGTGCCCATTCGCGCAGCGGCCAGAGCACGTAGAAGCACTGCAGGACCATCCGTCCGTTGTGAAAGTATCCGTAGTCGCGCTCGTACGCGCCCAGCGGCTGCTCATATTCGAACGTGATCTGATTCGGTCCCGCACGGAGCTCGACGCTGGCGGTGGCCTGATAGGAAGGCGGCATGGGGTAAGGATCGTGGACCATGTAATGGTCCCGCAGGCGCAGCCGTTCCGCGATGGCGACGCCCGCGACGTCGGCCCGCGTGAGTGACACCGGCACCCGCGCCTGGTCCACACGCGCGCTGACGCGCGCATCCACCGGTAGGATGAAATCCAGGGCGACGGCCGCAAATCGATCGGCCTCGACCAGATAGGTGGCGGTGACTCGGCAGGTTTTGTGCTGGCACCGGAACGTCAGGTCTTCGTGAAGTACGCGCGTCTGAAGGTCGCTTTTGGGCGGTCCAACCGCCGACGACGGCATCTGGGCTTCGGTTCGGGGCGCTCGCAGGTTCGCGCGCGCTTCTCCCATCGTCGCCAGAAAGCCCGCGATTGTGAGGCCGGCGGTGACGGTGCGGCTCACGTGTGTCGTAGGCGCTCTCAAGCTAGCTCACTGAACAGGACCTCGAACAACGAGGCAGGCTGTTATATCGGTGAGGCCGTGCCCGTCAAGGATCGCGCGAACGGTGCCAGACGGAGCTCGAGATTTGGGGAAGGAGAAGGAGAAGTTCGTCCGCGATAGGCGACACGGGTTGATCGTCCGATGCGGTCGCTCGGTTCGATATCGTCGTCGATCTTTTCGCGGCTCTCCCCGCCGACAGCCCCGTGCCGTCGGTTAGGCTGAAGAAATGAGACACACGATCCGGCGCACGATCCCGCGTTTCCGGCGTGAGCTGCCCAAGTCGTTCCTGATGCTGATCCTGATGTTGAGCGCGACCTGCCGTCGTGGTCAGAGAACGCCTCCCGCGCCCGAAGGCGCCGCCGTCGGCGATGACGCGATCGCCGTGGCCACCCCTCCGGCGCCGGCCTCGCGACCGGCGCCCACCGCCACGTCTTTCAAGGAGCGAGACGAACCTGCGCCCGGAAGGATCTGCTATCCGTCGGGCTTCTGCTGGGATCGACCCCGGCCGCAGGGAGAGGATCTGCGCGCTGTCTGGGCGGCCGGCGCGAACGATGTCGCTGTCGACGGTCGCGGGTCTCGGGCCGAACGATGTGTGGGCCACCGGCGCCGCGGCGGAGGGCGGCCTTCACTGGGACGGAAAGGCCTGGACCGGGGAGAAGCTCCCGGTCAAGACCCCGGTCACCAAGCTCGCCGCCGCGCACGGCGAGCTCTGGCTGGGGCGCCATCGCTGGGACGGGACCAGCTGGACGACGGAGGCGCTGCCCGCGCTGCCCGCCGGCGTCGAGATCCGCCGCGTCGATCCGGTCGGTCCCGACAACCGCTGGGTCTGGACCGCCAGCGGCGTGTTTCATCTGGTCGCGGGCGCGGTCGTGGATTCCGCGCGGTTCGATCAGCCCTATGCGGTTGGTTGTGTGCTCGGAGCAAACGAGGTCGCGCTTTTCGGCAGCATCGGCCAGCTGCACGGCAAGGACGGTAAGTGGAGGTTCGACGACGACGTCTCGCCTCCATGGCCACCCGGATTCACGGCTCCGTACCAGGACGTGACCGACTGCGCGTCGGCGAAGGGATCGATGTGGGTGGTGGGAAAAGGCGGGCGTGTCCTGGAGCTCCCCGGGGACCGATCCGTGCATTGACGAGGGAGAGGGAACACCATGGCCAATGTCGCATCGTTGGCTGAGCGTCAGTCGATCGACACCGCTCCGACGGAGGACGGCACCTCGTCGTCGCCGATCCTTTGCGTGTTGCCGTAGCCGAGCTGGCCGTAGCGGTTGTCGCCCCAGCACTTGACCTCGCCGTCGGAGAGCAGCGCGCAGGTGTGGCCACTGCCGGCGGTCACCGCGGTGACGGTCACGCCCGGCATTGATGTGACGCTGACCGGACCGACCGATGAAGGGAATTCATCGTCGCCGACGTTGTTCACGTTGCCGAGGCCGAGCTGGCCGTACATGTTGGCGCCCCAGCATTGCAGCGTGCCGTTGGAGAGGATCGCGCAGGTATGACCGTAGCCGGCGGCCAGGCTGAGCACGGTCGCGCCGGGGGTGGCGCTGACGGGCACGCCGGGCGCGGCCGACGGGAGCTCGTTGTCGCCGATTCGTTGCGTATTACCGTAGCCGAGCTCGCCGTCGAGGTTGCTGCCCCAGCAGCGCACGCCGCTGTTCGAGAGGAGGGCGCAGGTGTGGAAATCGCCGGCCACTATGGAGACGGGATAGAGGCCGGGCGAGGCGCTGACGCTGACCGCGCCGACGGACGACGGAGGCTCGTTGTCGCCGATGGTGAGGATGTTGCCGTAGCCGAGCTCGCCGAAGCTGTTCAGGCCCCAGCACTTCAGCGTCTTGTCGGACAGCAGCGCGCAGGTCTCGAAGCGGCCGGCGCCGAGGCCGGTGATGCTGACGCCGTTCATGCGCGTGAGGTCGACCGCGCCGGCGGCCGACGGGAGCTCGTCGTCGCCGATGGTGGTGGTGTTGCCGTAGCCGAGCTCGCCGTTGCTGCTGAGCCCCCAGCAGACGAGCGGCCCGCTCGCGAGTCGGGCACAGGTGTGGTTGCCGCCGGCGACGATCGCCGCGGCGCCCATGCCGGGCGTCGGCGACAGGCTGATCGGTCCCACCGACGACGGCAGCTCGTCGTCGCCGATGATCGTACGGTTGCCGTAGCCGAGCTGGCCGAAGCCGTTGTCGCCCCAGCACTTGACCGAGCCGTCGCTGAGCAGGGCGCAAGTGCGATCGACCGCGGCGGCGAGCTGGGTGACAATCACGCCGGGCGTCGTGGTCACGCTGACCACGCCCGCGGACGAGGGGAGCTCGTCGTCGCCGATCGTGCGGGTGTGGCCGTAGCCGAGCTGGCCGAGGTTGTTCCGGCCCCAGCAGCGGACCTGGCCGTTCGAGAACAGCGCGCAGGTGTGGTTGTCGCCTGCGACGATCTGGGTCACGCCGTTCCCCGCGCCGCCCGCGCCGCCGCTTGCGCCACCGCCGCCCGATCCGCTCGCGCCGGCGGTGCCGCCCCCGCTGCCGCCGATCGCACCCGGGCCGGCTATCATGAACGGATCGGTCTGCGTGCGGCCGCAAGCCCCGGCGGTGGCGACGAGCACCAGCGCGGCGATGGCGCGGGCGCGCCCTGACGGATGGACTTCGTGAGCGTCCCGGATGTGCCGCTGCATGTGCGTGGGAATGTACCTCATCGTTCGTGATACGGTGCGCGTGCGTCGATGAAGATTCGCGCGGCAATGATCTTTCTCGCGCTGACCTTTCTCGCCCCGATCCTGGCGGGCTCGGCTTTCGCCGCGGAGGGTGACGTCGTGCCGGTGATCGTCGACGCGGGGAAGCCCGGGCCGAAGATCGACCGCAATCTCTTCGGCCAGTTCGCCGAGCATCTGGGGCGCGGCATCTACGAAGGCGTCTGGGTTGGCGCCGATTCGTCGATTCCCAACACGCGCGGGATTCGCAGCGACGTTGTCGCGGCGCTGAAGGCGATCCATGTGCCCAACGTGCGCTGGCCGGGCGGCTGCTTCGCGGACGAATACCACTGGCGCTCCGGGATCGGACCGCCCGACAAGCGCCGGCGCACGCTCAATCCCAACTGGGGCGGCGTGATCGAGCCGAACACGTTCGGCACCCACGAGCTCATGGACTTCGTCGCGCAGATCGGCGCCGAGGCCTATCTCTCGATCAACGTCGGCTCGGGAACGCCCGAAGAGGCGGCCTTCTGGCTGGAGTACATGACCGCGAGCCTGCCGTCGTCGCTGGCCGAGGAGCGCGAGGCCAACGGACACCCCGGGCCATTCGGCGTTTCGTTTCTGGGCCTGGGTAACGAGAGCTGGGGCTGTGGCGGCTCGATGACGCCCGACTACTACGTGAGCCTGCTCAAGATCTTTGCGCGCTATGCGCGCAACTACAACTCGTCGCACCCGATGCTGAGGATCGCGGTCGGGCCCGACGGCGCCGACACCGGCTACACGGAGGCGGTGATGAAGGCGTGGCAGAGCCGCGCCTGGAGCTGGAACATCGAGGGGCTCTCGCTGCACTCGTACACGGTAGGCAAGTGGCCGCCGTCGTACAAATCAACTGGCTTCGGCGAGGCCGAGTACGCCGCGCTGGTGAAAGAGACGCTGCGCATGGAAGAGCTCATCCGCACGCACAGCGCGATCATGGACCGCTACGACCCGGACAAGAAGATCGCGCTGGTCGTCGACGAGTGGGGCGTCTGGCTCGCGAAGCTGCCGGGCACGAAGGAGGGGTTCCTCGAGCAGCAGAACAGCCAGCGCGACGCGGTGATCGCCGCGCTGAACCTCGACACCTTCGCGCGCCACGCCGAGCGCGTGCGCATGGCCAACATCGCGCAGATGGTGAACGTGCTGCAGGCGATGATCCTCACCGACGGCCCGCGGATGGTGCTGACGCCGACCTATCACGTCTTCCGGATGTACCTGCCGTTTCACGACGCGACGTCGGTGCCGGTATCGTTCGCGGCCGGCTGGTACACCAAGGGGAACGTGACGCTGCCTCGCCTGGACGCGATCGCCGCCAAGGACAAGAGCGGCAAGCTCTGGGTCGCGGTTACCAACGTCGATCCGACGCGCGCGGCGAGCATCGAGATCGGCGTGCTGGGCGCGAAAGCGGCGCGCGCACACGGCGAGACGCTGGCCGCGGCCAAGGTCGACAGCGTCAACACGTTCGAGAAGCCAGCGGCGGTGGCCCCGAAGCCAATCGCCGTGAAAAGCGCGGGCGGAAAGCTCGGCGTGACGCTACCCCCCGCATCAGTGACCGTTCTCTCGATCGAGTGACGTCAACGTCAACGTCAACGATCACGTCAACGTCAACGTCAACGATCACGGGGGCGGTCCCGTTCACGTGCACGTCAACGATCACGGGGGCGATCACGTTCACGGGGTTACGGTAGCTCCGATCCCGTCCCTCCCCGTCCGCGGGGGAGGGTTAGGGAGAGGGCAAGCCTTGCGAGTCGCGGCGCTGAGACCGGAATAGCCTGAAAGATAGCGTGCGCAGTCTCGATAGCGCCCGTACCCGTGAACGTGATCGCCCCCGTGATCGTTGACGTGCACGTGAACGGGACCGCCCCCGTGATCGTTGACGTTGACGTTGACGTGATCGTTAACGTGATCGTTGACGTTGACGTTGACCGTCGTGCTCACCGAACGGCGCAGTGGGCGGGGCCTTCGCAGCTCGCGGTGCAGTTGCCCCCGGCGCAGCTGAGATCGCAGTCGCTGACGCCGTTGCACTGCATGTCACACGAGCCTCCGGGGCAATCGAACGAGCAGCTGGTCACGCCGTCGCAGCGGAAGTGACAGCCGCCGCCCGTGCACGCGAAATCGCAGCTGCCGACGCCGTCGCAGCTACACGTTTGGCCGGGGCCGCAGATCTCGGTGCGGTCGTCGGACGAGCGTGCGTCGACCACGCACCCCGCGCAAACGAAGTAGCTCCAGCAACCCAGCGCAAAGACGAACAGCGCGAACCGTTTCATGGCGGACCCTCATCGAGGATGACCCTCGTGTCGGGATCAACACCGGGCGGCGCCCGCGCTGTCACCGGCGGGCGTCAGATTCCGCGCATCAGCCGCGCGACGCGTTCGGGACCGAAGATGTGGTGGCCGACACGCAGCGCGACGTCGCCGCCTTCACCGCGCACGCGCGCCAGCTCGGTGAGCAGGATCCGCAATCGATCGTAGGTGGCGGCATCGAAGCACGCCTGGCGCTCGTGCCCCGCGGCCGGCGCCGGGGCGTCGAGGCGCGCGATGTCGGCGACGGTCTCGAGATCGCGGCGCTCCTGGATCACGCCCGCCGCGATCACCAGCACGCGCGCGGTGCTCGCCTGCCGCTCGCGGAAGGCGACGATCGCGTGGGCGAGCAGGCGCAGGAACCGCGACCGCCGCACCAGCAGCCCGGTCTGCACCAGGCTCCGCTCCAGCCGTCGCCGCACGCGCGCCAGGTCCCAGACGTGCGGATCGCTCGCCTCGGCATCGTCGGTGTCAGTGTCGGCGTCGACGCGGCCGCGCAGCAGCCACAGAGCGCGCGAC
This sequence comes from uncultured Pseudomonadota bacterium, assembly GCA_963711305.1. Lineage (GTDB taxonomy): Bacteria > Myxococcota_A > Polyangia > Fen-1088 > Fen-1088 > DASRQZ01. Next base: position 1,088,828 of record CAVQDT010000003.1, on the reverse strand, counting down.
GCCTCGGCCACGCGGTCAGCCGACGTGTCGCTCGCCGTCGCGGCGCCCCGACAGATGCTCGGCGCGGAAGATCGCGAAGCCCTCGTCGAACAGCGCCCGCTCCGGCGCGAACACCGTGGGCACCGCCAGCGCGGCCGCGCACAGCGCGCGCGTCGGTGCGGCGCCGTCGCCGAGCGCGATCAGCGCCGCCAGCGGTTCGAGCGCGCGCTCCGACGGCAGCGGGCCGATGCGGTGCGCGTCGTCGGGCGCCGGCGCAGCGCGCCGCAGGTCACGCGAGGCGAACCAGGCCGAACGGTTCGCCGAGCGCAGCTGCACGTTGTAGGGCGGATCCAGGCGCTTGATCTCGTCGCTCTCGAGCAGCGCCGCCTCGACCAGGCTCGGCGTCTCGATCGGGCTCACGTCGTGGACCTGGGTCAGAAGCTCGAGGCCGCGTTCGGTGACCGGCCCTCTGCTCTTGAAGTGTCCGGCGACGCGTTTCTTGAGGCTGGTCGCCTTGCCGACGTAGAGCACGTCGCCGTTGCGGCGCAGGAAGCGGTAGACGCCCGGCCGATCCGGCAGCGCCGCGCGGCGCTCCGCCGCCAGCGGGTACACGCGCCGCGCGTGCCGCGGGCGTGGCGCCGGCGCGGGCGCGGCGAGCCAGCTCTTGAGCGCGCTCCAGCTGTCGACACCGGCGCTTTCGAGCAGCGGCAAGACCGCGCTCCAGATGAACGCCGTCGCCTCGACGTGACCGGCGCTGCGCCGCCCGTGCGCGGGCGAGTGGCCGAGGTAGCCGGCGAGCGCGCGGATGTTCCGGCGCGGCAGCTCGGGGAAGAGGCGCGCGGCGATCGCGTGCAGGCAGACGACGTCGAGCGGCAGCCGCGCGCCACCGTCGAGCCGATCGCAGACGTCGCGCAGAAACGCGAGCTCGAAGCGCGCGAAGTGGATCACCGTGGGCACGCCGGCGGGCACGGGCCCCGCGCCGCCACGCGCGCCGTCTCGTCGCGCAGCTCGGCCCAGGCCTCGCGCTCGTCGACGGCGTCCGCGACGCACGCCTCGGACCAGCCGGTCAGCTCGCGCACCGCCCAGGGGATCGGCCGCGCGGTACGCGGGACGATCCAGCGGCTGCGCACCGGGCCGGCGAGCCCGGCGGCGGTGCAACTGGCCCACCCGAGCTCGAGCATGTCACCGTACGCAGGGGTGCTGCCGCCCGCCTGGCAGTCGAGCGCCAGCACCTCGAGCTCGCGCAGGCTCTCGCTCATCGGCGCCAAGCATACTCACTGATATAGTCGCGTGCGATGCCGGCGCGGCTCGATGCGATCGCTGCTCAGTGCCGCTCTCCTCGGCAGCTGCGGCCGGCAATCCTCGCCGCCGCGCGATGCTTCTGCCAGCGCCGACTCCGCCCTGGTTTGCGAGCCCGCCGACGCGGATCGCGGTGCCTGCCGGAGCCCGATCGAAACCTCGCTGTGCGCCGCATCCTGGGACGATCGCCCGCCGCCGATGTGTGGGCTGCGCGTCTACGAAGGTCCCGGCGCGGGCTATTTGCTGCAGTACGTGAGCTTCAGCGACGTTCCGCCCGTGGGCGGGCCGACCTGGATGTGCATCTACGACGCGAGCACGCATCAGCTCGCGGGCGTCTGGGCGCTCGACCACTACCTGCGCTGGTGCTGCGGGACATCGCTCGACATGTTCGAGGGCGTGGCCACCAACGAGATCGCCAGCCTGGCGGCGTCGATCGCGGCTCATCCGCCGTGTCCCGACGGCGGATCCGAAGCGGGCACCTGAACGACCCGCGTCTTCGCGCCGTCAGGGTGTGATGCGCACGATGACGTCGCCGGCGGCGACCCAGATGTTGCCGTCGCTGGCGGCGGTGAGCCCACCAGGAGTCGTCGTCAAAGGAAACTTCGTCTGGGTTCCGGTGGGCGTCATTCGAACGACCTCGCCGGTGGCGACCGTGAACCAGATGTTCTTGTCAGGCCCAGCGGTGACGCCGTGGACCGCGCCGGACCCGTCGTCCGGGAAGTCGTTCGCGACACCGCTGGTGGTCATGCGGCCGACGATGCCGCCGTTGGCGAAGTTGAAGGTCGTGTACCACAGGTTGCCATCGCTGCCGGCCGCGATCGCGAACGGGGCGGCGTTGGGCGTGGCGGGGGGAAACTTCGTGATGACGCCCGCGGGGGTGATGCGTCCGATGGTGCCGTTCGAGTCGGTGAACCAGAGGTTCTTGTCGGGGCCGGTGGTGATGTCATAGGGGAACGCGCCGGGCGTCGGGAACGTGGTGATCGTTCCCGTGGGCGTGACGCGGCCGATGGCCCCGTTCGCGTCCGCGTACCAGATGTTGCCGTCGGGCCCCGCGGCGATCCCGGAGAACAGGCAGGCGACCGTGGGCGTGGGGCAGGGGAACTCGGTCATTTGCCCGGCCGGGGTGACGCGCCCGATCTTGGCCGGGAACATCTCGGTGAACCAGATGTTGTTGTCCGGTCCGAGGGCGAGTTTCTTGGGGCCAGAGCTCGCCGTCGGCGTCTGAAAGTAGGTCGCGTTGCCGGCGAACGTCATGCGACCGATGCGGCTGTTGAGGGAGTCGGGGAACCAGAGGTTGCCGTCGGCGCCCTGCGCGATGTCGGCGGCGGCGACGTTGAGGAACAAGAACGTGTGGACGCTGCCGGACGCCGGCGCCGTTCCGCTCGCCGTCCAGCTCGCCGACGCCGTCATGGTGCTACCGGCCGCTCTCACCGAGACCTGCGTCATCACGCTGCCTACCATCGACGGCTGGAACTGCACGAGTACGAAGCACCCGGCACCCGTGCTGAGCGTGGTCACACCGTTCGTGCATGGGGTAGTCGGGGCGTCGGCAAGGCTGAACGCAGGATCGCCGTCGAGCCTGACCGTGAGCGCGCCCGAATCTTGCTGGCCGGTGTTGGTCACCAGGAAATAGGCGCTCACCGTGTCGGCGACGACCGCGACGGCCGGCACTCCGCCGGTGCTGGATAGGGTGAGGTTGGCCGGGGTCCCCGTCGCCCCGCCCGTACCCGCGCCACCGGTCCCGATTTTCCCGCCGCTGCCGGTGCCGCCGGTTCCGATCGTCCCGCCGGCGCCGACGCTGCCGGCGCTGCCCCCGGTCCCGATCATGCCGCCGCTGCCGCTCCCGCCGCTGCCCATCATCATCGAGCCACCGGTTCCCGCGCCGCCGCCGCCCGATTTCCCGCCGGCGCTGCTGATTCCGCCCGTGCCGGTCATCCCGCCTTTGCCGCCCGCGCCACCCTGATCGCCCGAGCCGCCGCCGTCCTGCGCCGTGCCCGCGGGCCGCGCACCCAGGCACGACGAAACACAGGTCAGCGCTGCGATGGTGCCAAGAGCCCCCATCGCCCATGCCGCGATGGACTTGCCTGCGCTCGACGCCTCCACCCGACGCAACATAGAAGTAGAGCCGAGGAGCCGTCAATCTCGACGGTCTCAGGGACCGGCGCGCGAAGGTCGCTCAGGTTGGCGGCGTCGACTTGCGCGGCCGGGTCAGTCCGAGCTTCGAGATCCGCCGCACCAGCGTCCGCCGGGGAATGCCCAGGACCTTCGCGGCGCGGCTCTGATTCCCGCCGCAACGCTGGAGCGCCTCCTCGATGCGCGCCCGCTCGCCCGAGGCGATGCGCGCGCGCGTCGTCGGGAGCTCCTCTCGCGTGGTGGGCGAGTCGCCGGCGTCGGGCGCGGGCGACGAGATGAAGGTCGGATGGCTCGATGGACGGTCCGGCCGCGATCAGCGCCGCGCGTTCGATCACGTTGCGCAGCTCGCGCACGTTCCCCGGCCAGCGCGTGCGCTTCCAGCGCGGCGAGGCTCGCGTGCCGACAGGTGCGCCGGGGCGAGGTCGAAGCGCGCGCACGCGCTCGCGAGGAAGCGGTGGGCCAGCGGGCCGATCTCTTCGCGCCGTTCGCGCAGCGCCGGTACGGTGACGGTGACGCAGTTGAGGCGGTGGAAGAGGTCGCGCCGGAAGCGCCCGGCCTCGACGTCGGCCGCGAGATCGCGGTTGGTCGCGGCGATGAAGCGCACGTCGATGGGGCGGGGCCGCACGCCGCCCACGCGCACGATCTCCGACGACTCGATGGCGCGCAGGAGCTTCGGTTGCAGCGCGCGGCGCCAGCTCGCCGATCTCGTCGAGGAAGATGGTTCCGCCGTCCGCCGCCTCGAGCAGGCCGGTCGCGGCGGAGATCGCGCCGGTGAAGGCGCCGCGTTCGTGGCCGAAGAGCTGGCTCTCGATCAGGTGCTCGGGCAGGCTGGCGCAGTTCAGTCGGACGAAGGGCCGCGCCGCCCGCGGCGACATCTCGTGGACGACCGACGCGACCAGGTCCTTGCCGACGCCGGTCTCGCCGAGGATCAGCAAGCTGACCCGCGCCGGGGCCACCCGCTTCAACGTCTGATAGATCGCCTGCATCGCGGGGCCGCGCAGGACCACCAGGCCGCGGTCCCGCGTCGTGACCACCGCGTTGCCGTGGAGAAAGTCGAGCGCGGCGTCGACGCCTCCCGGGGTGGCGAGATCTCCGACGAACGCGCTTTCGATCTCGCCGGCGAGGCCCCAGCTCGCCAGTCGGGCCAGCGCGGCTCGCTCGAGCGCGGCGATGTCGGCGCCGGAGGTCGCCGCCACGCCGACGGCCACGTCCCGGTCGGTAATCCGCATCAACCAGTCCGCGGGCGAAAACAGGAGCTCGGCGAGGATCGCCTCGATGAGCACGAGGTCGCCGCTCTTGGCCGCCTGGACGCGCAGGATGATCCAGCCCTGCGATGCCGAGGCGGACGCGCCCTCTTCGCCCGCTCGCAAGCGTTGCAGATCGTCAATCGCAATGAACCGATGAGCCGCGACCGGCGGCAGGCCACTCGGACGCAGGACCAGCGCGCAACTCCCTACCAGGAAGACCTCGTTGCAGCCGATCTCGTGCGGCTCGCGCGGCGCGAGCCGCTCACCGGCCAGAAACGTCCCGTTCGAGCTGTCGAGGTCGCTGATCGTCAGCGGATCCGCGAGGTTGAGCAAGGCGTGCAGGCGCGAGACCCCGGGATCGTTGACCCGGATCGTCGCGTCCAGGGACCGGCCGACGTACGCCAGTTGGCCCGGCCGCAGCAGGTAGCGCGTTCCGCCCTGAGGCGTCATCACGTAGAGCGCGAGCGGCGACCCGGCCGGCTGTTCCTGCTCCTCGGTGCGCAGCGTCTCTTTGTCGGGCGCCTCCATCACCTCGGCGGCCTGAACCCCGGCGGCCTGACCCACAGACTCACGATGCATCGTTTCCCATAGGAACACCGACGCCGTGAAACCGTCAAGACGCGCGTCATCGGGGAACGCGCAGGGGCCAGCCCTGGGCGTCGCCCAGCTTGTCGCGGCCGGTCAGCCGACAGCTGGTCGGGGCGCGCCGCTCGCAGCCGGAACGTCAAACGACAGCTTGCGGCGATATTCCCGCTGCAAGAACACCAGATTTAGCGTCATCTGCAGCAAGACGCAGCCCGAGGCGAGGTACCAGATCCAGTTGAGCGTGAAGCCGGGCATGCGCGAGAACGCGAGCGCCGGGAACACGATCGCGGCCGTGCGGATGAACGAGCTGAGGAGCGGGGGTAGGGTGTTGCCCAGCGCCTGAAACATGCTGGAGCTGACGAAGATCAGCCCCGATGGAATGAAGTTGAGGGCGACGATGCGCAGATATTCCCCGCCCACCGCGAGCACGGCAGGGTCGTGCGAGAAGATGCCGACCAGCGTCTCGGGGACGAAGCGACAGAGCAGGGTGCTCACACACATCAGGATCGACGCCATCAGCGCGGCCGCGCGGAACGTGCCCCGCACGCGATCCGGCTGGCGCGCGCCGAAGTTCTGGCCCGCGACGGGGCTGACCGCGAAGCCGAGCGCGACCACCGGCAGGAACACGGACTGCACCACGCGCAGCCCGATGCCGAAGCCGGCCTGCGCCGCGGCGCCAAAGGGTCGGGTGATGCCGTAGATGACGAACATGTAGGCGCCCATGAGCCCGAACTCGGCGCCGGCCGGCAGGCCGATCTTCAACATGCGGATCCACAGGCCGAGTCCGGGGCGCGAGCTCCGCGCGCACGAACTGTAGATAGCCGCGCGCGCGCACGACGTAGACGGTCAGCGCCACGACGCCGACGCCGACCGCGATGAACGATGCCAGCGCGGTGCCTCCGACGCCCAGCGGGTGGCCGGTGCCCCAACCGAACATCAGCACCGGCGCCAGGATGATGTTCACGACGACGGTGGCCGATTGCACGTACATGCCCGGTTTGAAGTCGCCGATGCCGCGCAGGGCGGCGCCGGTCGCCACCATCGCGAACTGCGCCGCCAGCGCGGGCACGAACCAGGCGAGATACTGGCCGGCCAGGCGCGCGGTCTCGGGATCCGCCGCCTGGCCGTGAGCGAAGCGGTCGCGCAGCGCCAGCATCACCACGAAGAACAGCGCACCGACGGTCAGTGAAAGAATCTGCGACTGGTTGAACACCAGGCGCGCCTCGTCACGGTCCTTGCGTCCAGTCGCGTGCGAGACCAGCGCGGTCGTTCCCACGCCCAGCATCTGGGTCAACGCCAGCACCAGAAACGTGAGGTTGCCGGACAGGCTGACGGCGGCGACCGCAGTCTTGCCGAGTCGGCCGACGAAGTAGAGATCGACCAAGAAATAGAGCGTCTGAAAGATCATGCCGACCAGCATGAAGCTGGCGGTTCGAAGCAAGTTGCGAGCGAGCGAGCCCTTGGTCAGATCGTGCATGGCGCCGGGACTCTAGCGCGCCGGCGCCGAATTGCAGCTAGGTCGTGGCCTGACTTCTAGCGCGGCCGCCAGGCGTCGTAACCGAAGACGCGCTCGATGAAGCGCGCGCGCAGGCGCGGATCGGCCAGTCGGCCCTCTTCTTCGATTGGCAAATTGGGCAATCGCCGCAAGAGCTCCGCGGCAAACAGGCCGACGCCTTCGTTGCTGGGTTGGCTGGCGGCGTCGGCATCGGGGAACAGGCTCACGCCCTCGAGGCCGCAGCTCGGCGAGCGGCTCTTGAGCACGTAGCCGCTCAGCCCCGCTTGCGCGAGCTCGTCGACCCGGCGTTGCGCGAACGTCTCCATGCGCGCGGTCCAGTCGGCGCCGCTCTGGTTGCCGAGCATCAAGATGGCGCGCCCGCGCGATCCGCGCGCGAGGCGCACGCTCTCACGCGGCACGCCCATGCCGACCTCGACCTCGGGACAGACGGGAACCCACTCGACCAGCGGGCCCGAGCTCGTCGACCAGGAAGTCGTTGCGCTTGTGCTGCCCGTCGTAGCGAACCGCCGCGCCCAGCAGGCACGACGACACGCCGATACGGATGTGAGCGGGAGCGTCCGGGGTCAACGGCACCATCATATCCTCGGTTTGTGATCGGGGCGGGCGATGGCATGCTCGCGCGCGTCATGGCGAGCGTCGGGGCACGAGCGAATCCGCACGCGATGCCCAGGCAGCAGTGGATCTTCGCGGTCTTCGGGCTGATCGGCTGCATCTTCTCGTTCGTCGTGTTCTGGCTCTCGGTGCCCGAGGTCAAGCGGTTGTGGGCGCTCGGTAGCCTGCCGCCGTTCGCCGGGCGTTCCGCTGGCGGGCGGCGCCGTCTATCGCGGCGACGCTCGAGGGCCCGACCGAGACCACGCCGCTGGGGCGGCCCGCGGTCGCCTGGATCGGCGTGCGTCGAGCAGTCCACGCGGCAGCGGGAAATCGACCTACACCGCGCGAGAAGTGCCGCCTCGGCCGTGTGAGCGAGCTCCGCCTGGTGGGCGACGGCCGGCGCTGGGAGATCGGCGCGCCCGATGCTGCGCGCCATCGAGCTCGAGTCTGGGGCTCGGCGCCGCGCGCGGGTCGTGGCCGCGGTACTGGCTCGGTCCGAGCGAGGCGGTGGCGCCGGTCCCCGACGCGGTGATCGCACGCTGCCACGTCGATCGCGACGACCTGGCGCACGGCGAGTGGAAGTACGTCGAGCAGGCCGCGGCGCCCGGGAGCAACGCGGAGTTTGCCGGCTGCGTGGTGGGCGATGAGCTGCGTTCGTGCGGCGCGGCGAACAGCGCTCGCCGCCGGCCACCTGTCGACGTTCGGGATCCGCGCGATGGTGCGCCGCAGGGCGGACAGCCTGGTCGAGATGGTGGCGCTGCTCGTCGCTGCTGATGACCTTCTTCGCCGCGTTCGGCGCGGTGAGCGCGGTGCTGGCGCTCCGCCGCGCGGCACCGACGAGAAGTCGTGCACCCGGAGCAATGGACATGAGCGCGGTGACCGCGACCGACGTCGTTCACGCGGTTGCGTATACGCTGCCCGGCCTCGCGCTGTGGACGCTGGTCGGCTTGTTGCGTCGCTACGGCCGGCGCGCCGCCGCCTACGAGAAAGCGCCGCGCTGGGCGCGGCGCTACTATCGCTTCTCGGCGGCGCTGCTCTTCGCGGTCGGCGCCGGACTGCTGGCGGTGGGCGTCGCCGCGGCGGCGGCGCTGCTCCGCTAGTACATCTGGGTCAGGCCGAGCTGGAACGTGCGGCCCAGGCTGGGGATGTCGATCCCGCCGAAGCCGGGCTCGTTGTGGTGCTCGTCGAGCACGTTGCGCACCGCGAACTGGACGCGCGTGTCGTGGCCCTTGCCGAGCGGGATGAACGTCGCGGTCGCCGCCAGGTCGAACTGCTGGTAGGCGGGCAGCGCGTACGACGTGCCGCTGTTGATGAAGATGTTGGGCGACGAGGCGCCGCGCTCGCCGACGCCGCGCCAGGTGGCGTCGAAGGTCAGGTGCGGCTGGGGAACGGTGGCGCGCAGGCCGATCAGGCCCCAGACCGCCGGCACCAGCGCGGGCGGAATGCTCGGGCCCCGGTCGGTCGCGCGGCGGTTGGGATCGGTTCCGAACTTCTGCACGCTGAAGCGCCCGTAAGGCTCGAGGCGCCAGAAGCGGCCGGTGACGTTGAGCTCGCCGCCGAAGCTGGTCGGTGTACCCAGGTTGGTTGCGTAGAAGTCGGTGCCGATGGTGTTGAAGCTGATCTGATTGGCGATCGATTGGTAATAGCCCGAACGCGTTGATTGACAGGTGCTCGTTGGGCAGGAAGTTGAGCGACCAGCTCGCCGCTGGTGACGGTCTGCGGAACCAGCTGGGCGGTCTGGACGGGCACGTTCTTGCTGCCGGTGATGTCGGCCGTGCCGAAGCCGGTGTACGCGTACAGTGAACACCGTCGACGGCGTCTGGAACGCGCGCCCGCCGATGAACTTGACCACCAGCTTCGGCAAGATACGCCAGCCGGCCGCGCCTCTGTCGCTGAACTGCTTGTCGAACTGGTTGAGGAAGTCGACGCGGCCGTCGGCCGACAGGCGCACGCCGCTGACCGGATCGAACGAGGCGTGCACGTTGGGCGCGACCTTGGTCACGGTGACGCTGCGGCGCGGGTCCGCGGGCGCCTGCTCGACGGTGTCGCCCGGCTGGTGAGCGCCGGCCATGTCGGCCAGCAGGTAGTGCTGGGTGTAGATCAGCGTCTTGTCCGATTCGTACGTCGTGTCGACGCCGGCGGAGAGACGCAGGTTGGTGCGGGGCGTGATGGTGAGTGACGCCTTTGCGTCGAGGGCGTCGTACGCGAAGCTGCGCGTGAAGTACGAGCCGAGCTGGTCGGTCACGAACATCCGGTCGTTGCTGGTCGGCGCGCCGTGCGCGTATCCGACCGCGACCGTCGACGAGATCATGCTGGTCCAGCGGCCGTTGTGCTGCGCCTCGGTCCACAGGTTGCGGATCGATTCGCGCGTCGCGCCGGTCATGACCGAGCCGAGCTGGAAGTTGCCGTTCGAGTCCGACTGCTGCAGGCCGCCCTGCAGCGAGAAGTCGCCGAAGACGCCGGTCGGGCCGGTGAGGCGGCCGAACACGCCGAGCGGGCGTGCGAGGTCGCTCGCCGCTGGTGATGCCGACGTGCGGGGTCGAGCCGCCCGTGCCGAACGTCTGCGGGATGGTGAGGCCGCCGCGGTTGATCTGATCGTAGGAGGCGGAGAGCAGCAGCTTGACGTCCTGGCCCAGGCGCGCGGTGGCGACGCCGGCGGCGCCGCCGCTCAGAGCCGTGCCGCCGCTCACGGGGTCATCCCCCCGGCACCAGTAACGGGTTGCTAGTCACCCCGTTGCCACCGCTGTACGGACGCGCGGCGCCGGTGACGTTGACGCCGCCGCCGACGTGGTCGGGGTCGATGGTGACGACGTTGACGGTGGCGAGGAACGCGTTCGCGCCGTAGAGGGCCGACAGCGGACCACGGGCGATCTCGATGCGCTCGACGACCTCGATCGGGATGAACTCGGGGCCGATGAGCGCGTTCAGATCGGGGCGGAAGCTGACGTCGGTGCCGTTGATCATGACCTTCATGATGCGCGTGCCGGCGCGCAGGCCGCAGCTCGCGCCGCGCACCTCGACGTTCTGGGTCACGTAATCATCGATGACGTACATGCCGGGGACGTGCTCGAGGACCTCGGCCACCGAGCGCCAACCGTTGTTGGCGATCTCCGACGAGAGGACCGTGAACACGTTCGCGGGCGCGAGGTCGCTTTCCTCGGCGACACCGCCCGAGGCCGTGATGACCTTGAGGCGGAGCAGGTTCTCGAGGTTCAGATCGTCGGCGTCGCTGTCGGCGCTCGTCGCGGCGGCACCTTCGGCTGCGGCCGCGGGGCGGCTACTCACAACCAGGCTCGTCAGCGCGAAGAGCGAAACCAAGACAGACCGTCGAACCAGGACGACCGCGTGCAACGAACCACTGAGCTTGTCCAAGGGAGGTCCTCTCGCTGAAAAGTCGAACTACGAAAAACGAGGAGCGAAGAACGAAGACGGAAACGAATTGCCCGAGCCGAGAAAACAGCGCCGCGCGCGGCCGAGGAGTGGCTGCGCGCGCGGCGCGGAGGGGCTAGTTACTGCCGGGAGCATGGTCCCCAGGCGGTGCACGTGTTGCTGGAGACGCAGTCGAAGTACTGCTGTCTCGACGAACTGGCCGCCCTGGATCTTCCAGAGCGTGGCGTAGTCTCGCGTGTCGCCGTTCGCGTCGAAGTCGACGTTGCCGCTGGCGCCGTTGTAGTTGACGGTCTGTTTGGTCTGGAGTGCCTCGATCGCCTTCTTGAAACTCGGCGGCGCCGGCGCCGAATGGTTCACGGCAGTGGCGTTCGGGTCGTTGAGCTGGCCGACGGCCGCGCGCACCGACGTCGTTGGTCATGGTGGTCGGGTCGTTCGCCATGTTCGGGTTCTCGATGCTGGCCTTGATCACCGCGAGCAGCGCGAGCGCCATCGCGTCGTAGCCCTGCGCCTCGTAGGCCGCCGGCGGGAAGTGGGTCTGCGCCTGCTGCTCGGTCTTGAACAGCAAGCCCGACGGGTTGTTCATGTACGCGATGTTGGAGACGCCGACCTGGCCGTCAGCCGCCGCGGCCAGCGCCAGCAGCAGCGAGTTGCGCCGGAACGAGCCGTCCTGGAAGATGGCGAAGGTGTTGGCCGCGTTCTGCTTGTAGGCCTTGATGAACGGGATGGCGATGGTCGGGAGTGCCTTGTTGATGATCAGGTCGGGAGCGGACATCCGGGTCGCCATTGGCGTCGAGGTTGTCGGTCGCCTTGGCGATATACGTGGTGTAGTCGAACGAGGCCGGGTCGGTGCCGGGATCGAACGAGACGTTTTCGGAGATGAACGTCAAGCCGGCAGGAAGGGGGTTCGCCGGTGAGGTAGGTGTTGACGGCCTTGATGTCACCGGTGATGCTCGACTGGGTCGACGTGTCCGATGCTGCCGATCCAGACGACCTTGACGATGCCATTGCCGTCGATGTCGCCGTGGTTGCCGCCCAGGCCGCCGAAGATCTCGTTGAGGCGGATCGCCGACAGGTTGTTGCTGATCGGGCAGGTGCGATAGAACCAGTGGCTCGCGTCCGTGAGGCCGGCCGCGCGCGCCGGGACGGGGTCCGTCGACGCGGCGTGGAGGCTCGCCGACGTCGCGGTGAAGCTGATCACCGCCATGGGCGCGTCCGACGTTGCGTCGGCGAGGATCTGCTCGTAGTTCCACTTGTTGGAGCCGATCGCGGCGTTCGACGCCTCGGTGATGACGATCCTGGCGCGTGTTCCCCGCTGTACGTCATCATGGCGTCGTGGGACTTCGTCTCGTCGGAGGCGGTGTCCTGCTCGTCGAGGGTGAAGGTGAGTGGCTGCTTCATGTCAGCGCCGGCCATTTGCACAGCGGCCGTCATGTCAGCGACGGCCAATTCGACCGCGGAGACCCAGTCGCTGTTGGCGTTGGGTCCGGTGCGCGGCAACATTGCGCCGATCTTGACGTCGATCGGCGGGGTGGCGGGGGTCTTGTTGTCGCTGCCGCAGCCGCCGAAGGCGACCGGGACCAGCAACGACAACGCGGCACCCAGCATGGTGACTTTCTGCGAAATTTTGGTGGTGTCGTGGCTCATGCCAGCCAAAATCGGTTCCAAGCGTGATTTGCTTGAGCGCTGCCGGAGTACCGTTCGGCAGAAGCGCGCCAAAAGCGCGCTCGCGGAGCAGGGGTACGCAGTGCCGTTTCGCACGGGGGCGCGGCGGCTCGAAGCGCGGCCGCCACGAATTTGACACGCGGCGCTGAAGGGCAGAAGATGGTCGCCTCTTGCGTTCTGTCCAACGGTGTCGACGAGCGAAATGAGAGCGCTTTCCTTCAGGGAGAGAGCATTCCTGGGCCTGTCCGTGACTCTGGTCGCCCTGCTTGGGGGCGGATCGGCGGCGCGGGCTGACGGCACGCCCGCGGCGCCTCCTGCGGCGACCGCGGCCCCCGCGGCGGCGCCTGCCGCGGGAGGGAAGCCCTCGGTTTACGTGTTGCTGCAGATTGACGGCAAGCTCACGGACGTGGAAAAGATGCTGTCGGACCATCTGCCCGGTCTGACCGTGAAGATGTTCGCCACCTACCGAGACTTCGACAGCGCCTCGACGACCGGCAACCCCGACGCGGTGCTGGTGATTCCGCCGGTGCTCGACGCGCGCGCGAAGAAGGCCACCTTGCAGGGAACACGTGACGGCAAGGACTCGGAGTCCTACGTACTCGTGTCGATCGACAAGCCGCTCGACGGGCCGCTCGCTGGCAAGACGATCGGCATGGTCGATCTGCTCGGCCGCGACGGGAGCCAGGCGTTCGTGGCTCAGTTGACCAAGGACAAGGACTTCAAGGTCAAGCGCGTCGCCAAGGTCGAGGACCTGGTGCCGCTGCTCGAGTTCTCCGCTGCGCAGGCGTTGCTGGTGCCGAGCTCGATGCTGGCGAGCCTGTCCAAGCACACGCGCCTCGCGCTCAAGACCCGCGAGCTGCCCGAAGGGCACGTCGGTCTGCCGGCGGTGGCGGTCCTCAATCCTGCCGCGAAAGACGCGGTCGTGAAGGCGTTCAACGGACTCGATCCTGCGACAAAGGCGGTTCTGGGCGTCGACGCATGGAGCCCCCGATGAAATTGCCGGTCTTGAGCATGATCAGTCACCTTTCCCGGGAGCCCTCAGAGGGTTCCCGGACCCTCCTGCGCGGTAGATCGTCGCGCGCCGCGTGGCTGCTGGCGCCGCTGCTGTTGCTGGGCGGCTGCGCGACCACGGGCGGCGGGGGCGGCGAGGGCGCCGAGGGCGTGTCGCAGAACGCGTTCACCGATCCGCTGCCGCGATCGGGCGCGGCGACGATCCTGATCGCGACCCCGACGTTCTCCGACTTCATCGACGTGCGGCGCGGCCTGGTGACCGAGCTTCAGAAGAACTTCAACGTCTCGACGGTGCCGGTCACCAAGGAGACCACGGCGGCGCAGCTGGGCGCAGCAATCGACCGCACGTCACCGGCGTGCGTCGTGCTGATGAACAACCTGACCGTCAACCTGTTCAAGAAGTACGTCGAGGGCCTGGGCGGCAAGCCGGCGCCGCCGGCGGTGGTCGTCATGGTGTCGTTCGTCGAGAAGCTGCGCGCGTCGCTGCCGCGCTCGACCGGCATCGCCTACGAGGTCCCGGGCGTCACCGCGTTCCGAAACCTGCGCGCGATCATCACCACGCCGGTGCGCAAGGTCGGCGTGGTCTATCGGCCGGGCTTCAAGGAGTACATCGACAAGCAGCGCGAGCTGGCCGCCACCGAGCAGATCGAGCTCGACGCGGTCGAGGTCCCCAAGGATGTCACCGCCGCCGACCTCAAGGCCGCGATCGTGGGGCTCGCCGAGAAGAACAAGGTCGACGTGCTGTGGATGCTCAACGACAACGGCCTGATTCGCGACGGCCGCTTCCTCGACGAGTCGTGGCGCGAGGCGCTGAAGACGGCGAAGCTGCCGTTGATCGTCGGCCTGCCCAACCTGATCGACCCGGTGTCGCCGCTGGGCACGATCGCGGTCGTCCCCGACCACGAGACGCTGGGCCTGCAGACCGCGAACTTGATCTTCGACGTCGCCGACGACGGCTGGCGGGTCGAGGACCACAACATCGAGCTGCCGCTGTCGGTGAAGACCATCGCCGACGTGAAGCAGGCGAAGGAGCGCTTCGGCTTGCAGCCGGACGCGCTCCGGCACATCGACCGCGCCGCGGAGTAGCGGGGCTGCCGGCCTGCTCCTCCATGCGGACTGGAGGGCTGCGCAAGACGTTTGGCGTCCATCCGTTGACAGGGTTCCGGGCTAAACCCTCTCCCCGCAGACGCGGGCGAGGGGATCGGATCGGAGGAGGAGTCCGGATCGGATGTCGGCGCGTTGCTACTGCTTCTTCATCAGCGCGGAGATGCGCAGCGTGGCCGTGTTCTCCGACGGGCGCACGTTCCACTCCGAGCTCCGGCTGATGGTCTGCTTGAACGGCGCGAAGCCGTCCTTCTTCACCACCAGCTGGTGCGACTGCGAGACGTCGATCTCGACGCCGAACAGCGGCGTGCGGCCGATCGACTTGCCGTCGAGCTCGACCTCGGCCTCCGACGGAATCGAGGTCATGCGCAGCTTGTGCGCCAGGCCGCCCGACCGGCGGCGGCGTGGTGGCGGAGATCGCCGGCTTGGCCGCGGGCAGGGCCACGACCGGCGCCGGCTTCGGCGCGGGCGGCGGGTCGGTGTGCACCGGCTTGGGCGCGGGCGGCGGCTCGACGTGCGCCACCGGGGCGGGCGGGGGCGGCGGCGCCAGCGTCGGCGCAGGAGCCTCCACGCGAGGCGCGGGCGCCTCGGCGATCGGCGCCTTCTCGGCGGGCGCGGCCGGCGACGACGCACGCGAAGCCGGCTGGCTCTCGCGGTGAGCGACCACGGTCTTGCCCTTGGGCGCGCGGCGATCGGCGACGCGCGACGAGGGCTTGCTGCTGCCGCGTCGTCGCCGGCGCGGGCGCCTCGGGCTCGAGCGCGGGGCCGCCGTTGGCCTCGGGCGCGGTCTCGGTCGGCGCAGTGCCAGTCGCCGACGGCGCGGCAGCCGCCGACGGAGCCGTCTCATCGGCGTGCGCCGGCGAGGTGGTGGTTGAGGTCGCGTGCGCGATGGTCGCGCCGGCGTCCGGCTTCGACCGGTCCCTTGCGCGTGGTCGCGAACACCGTGATCGTCACTGCCAGCAGCGCGGCCGCGCCGATGATCAGCTTGTTGCGCATCGGCGGCTTCACCGACGGGATCGCCGACGCCTGGCTCGGCATCGCATCGATCGGCCGCGGGACGCCGGACTGCGACGCCCCCAGCGCTGGTTCCCCCTGGACCGGAGCTGGAGGCGTCGAGCCGGAAGGTGCGATCTCCTGCGTCGTGGTGATCGGCGGTGCCGGCAGCGGCGCGGCCTTCGACGACCAGGAGCTCCGGCGCACGCGCGCCGACTCGGTGATGGCCTTCTCGGCCTCCTTGTGCGGGGCGCCGGCCTCGGGGCGGATGAGCGCGAGCGACGGTGGCTGGCGCTTCGAGCCCGACGCGCTGGTCGGCCCGCTCGCCATCTCGGCGACGGGCGCGGCGGGCGGCGGCGTCTTCATCGACGCAGCCTCGTCCTTGCTGGGGCGCGCGTCGGCCAGGTTCGCGGCGGTCACGCCGACGACCGGGGTGGTCTCCTCGCGGCCCGCGTTCGCCAGCAGCTCGCGATCGTCGCTGGGCTTGCTCGGATCGTGCGGGCGGCCGGGGAACACATTGAAAGGAAGCTTGGACTTCGGGTTCGAGTTGCTGAGGATCTTCTGGCTCTCCTCGATCGACACCGCCGGCATCACCGACGAGAACAGCCCGGTGCGCTGCTTCCCGGTGCGCTGCGAGAGCACGATGTCGATCACCTGCTGGCTGCGCCCGCTCAGCTTGTTGAACCGGATGCCCATTCCCGGCACCGTGTTCGGCTTGGCGGCGTCGGGCTCGCGCGTCCAGTGGACCGTGCCCTCACCAACGATGAGGGGCGTGCCGTTCAGCAGCTGCAGGTCCAGCTTCAGCCGGGTTCCGATCGCCAGCGGCTGGCGTGACTGAACGAAGATCCCGCCACGGCTGACGTCCGACGCGTAGCGCTCCGCAAACTGCTCCACGGTCTCGCTGTCGAATCGGAACCGTAAGGAGACAGGCTCGGGTTCCTCGGATTCCTTGCGCTGTGCTGAGAGTGGTTGCGTCATGGCTGTTGACGCTAAAGCCCAGCATTAACTCTGCCAACTCGAAAGGTCATTAGTCTTACGAAAATTGGCACACTTACAGCCAGCCCCCCTGGCCATTCAGGGCCGAGGCGTCGCTCCGGGGACAACAATCGTTGCTTGGGTGGCAACGATCACCGTCGGTACCACGGGCAGCTGTCAGGGGTAAAGACAACCATCGGCCGCCCGGTCGCGGGACCTTAGATACGCGCCAGATCGGAAAAGGAGACGGGTGGGGTGACTCCCCCTCGATTCGTTGCCTCGCGCGCAACGCCCGCGATGTCTCGCAGGCAGCAGTGCGTCCATCCGTCACCTCGTAAGTGGCTGAATTCATAAATATGCGTATATAAAAATTGTTGGTCTCATTACTGCTTAATGAGGGGACATGGACGCTGCGCGGAAGGTCCCGACGCAGCCCATAGACGAGATTTTTGAAGGAGGTCAGATGCGTACGGACAAGAACGATCGCGGTTTTCGATTTGCGCTCTCCACTCTCTTCCCGTCGCTGCGGGGAGGGATGTCGATGCTGGCTGTTGCGACGGTGCTCGGCTTCGGCGGGATGAAGGCGCACGCGGCCACGGTCATGGGTCCGGACAACTTCGAAACCGGTACCAACACGCACTACACGCCGAACAACAACGGCACCGAATGGGCGGTCAACACGACCAGCGAGGTCGCCAACGACTACTACTCGCGCGCCGCCGCGACGACGTCGTGGTCGGACGCGCCGAGCGCCTCGACCTTCGCCGATACCGGCGTCGAGGCCATGGTCCGCATCACCAACTGGAACGCCAGCACCCAGAACCGCGCGTACATCTTCGCGCGCTACACCGGCAGCACGCCGAGCTCGGCGACCTGCTACCAGCTGTCGATCGCGCCCGATTCGACGATCACCATCGAGCGCCGTGGCGTCAACAAGGCGATCACCGTGCTCGCGACCGCGCACTCGCGTGACGTCGTCGGCGCCAACTGGAACGCCGGCAGCTGGACGAACGTCCGTCTCGAGGTCTCGGGCACCGGCACCGTGAAGCTCGCGGCCTACGTCAACGGCGCTCAGATCATGACCGCGACCGACAGCAGCGGGGGCGTCGGCGCCACCGGCGCGGTCGGCTTCGGCAGCGCCGGCGCCAGCGTCGACATCGACGACGTGACCACCACCGACGCGGGGTCGTTCCTGGCCCCGGAGACCGGCGAATCCGCCAGCTTGAGCGCCCCGGCCGTTCGGCCGATGTACTGCGCGCTCAACGGCTCCACCGAGGCGAAGGTCTAAAAAACATGAAGACGAAAAGGGAGAACAGCATGTTCACGCGCACGATCAAATTTGCTGCTGCGTCGATGGTCGCCCTCGCGATCAGCTTCGCGGCCAGCACCGCGAGCGCGACGGTGAGCGCACCGATCAACGTCGTGGTGCCGCCGCTCGCGTACGAAGACACGCACGTCACTGTGTCGTGGCAGAAGCCGACGACGACCACCGGGATCGTTGGTTACAACATCTACGTCAACGGCACCAAGAAGGGCTCCGTGACCACCAAGACCTGGTCGGGCAGCCTCACCAACAACCTGCTCTACTACGATTGCACCGGCCTGACGGCGGGCACGTCGTACTCGATCAAGGTGCGTTCGTACGATTCGTCGGGCGCCGAGTCGGCCGACAGCAACACGGTGACGCAGGCGACGACGGCGACCCCGGCGATCATCTACGTGCACAGCTATGCCTCGCAGTCGGGCGTGCAGACCACGCAGGTCCAGACCGCGATCAACGCCTGCGCCACCAACGGCAAGGTCGTGATCTCGTCGGGTGAGACCTTCACCAGCGGCGCGCTGTACCTCAAGGCCAACTGCACCTATCAGATCGACGGCACGCTCAAGGGCAGCGACGCGGCCGCGGACTACGCGTGGGGCAACAACCGCTTCCCGATGTACGGCACGGGCGGCAGCTACGGCACCGTCGCGTATCCGACGAACTACAAGTCTCTGATCAACACCTGCGCGACCAGCAACAACAGCTGCACGGGCATCAACAACATCCGCCTCGTTGGCTCGGGAACCGTCACCGGCTCGTCGGGCGCCTCGTCGGACTCGTCCAACAGCGGCTACTATCTGTCGACGCTGGGTCTCGCCGAGCGCGCCGCCCAGAGCGCGACCGACAGCGCGCGTGGCGACCTGGTGAGCATCACCGGCTCGTCGGGCGTCTACATCAAGGGCCTGAAGTTCACCCTGCCGCCCGAGCACACGCTGTACATCGCCCGCACCAGCAACCTGACCATCGCCGAGCATCAACGTCGACACCATGCCGTCGGGCGCCAGCAACGGCATCCACAACGGCGACGGCGTCGACCTGACGTCCATCAGCAGCGGCTGGGTCTACGGCTCGACGTTCAACACCGGTGACGACTGCATCAACATGAACGCCGGCACCAACGCGCCGGGCGTCTACGCGGCCCAGCCGATCAGCACCATGCACATCTTCAACAACTACACGAAGAACGGCCACGGCGGCGTCGTGTTCGGCAGCTTCACGGCGGCGTGGATGAAGAACGTGTGGGTCGACGAGAACATGTTCAACGGCACGCAGATCGGCCTGCGCTTCAAGACCGGCACCAACCGCGGCGGCGGCGCCAACGGCGTCTACGCGACGGACAACAAGGTCAACGCCGTCACCAAGGAAGCCGTCATGGTCGAGGGCTCGTACCCGGACAGCACCGGCATGGCGACCGGCGGCACCGGGCTACTTCACCAACATCAACGTGACCAACCTGACCGGCTCGGTCGCCAGCGGCGCCTACGCCATCAACATCACGGGCAACTCGTCGCCCAAGCACACCAACTTCACCTTCAAGAACGTCAACATCACCGGCAGCGGTGGTAAGGGCGTGTCGATCTACCAGACGACGACGAGCACGTTCACCAACGTGACCGCGGCGGCCGGCACCTTCGTCTACGAGGCGGCTTCGCTGTCGGCCTCGGCCTTCACCAGCTGCTCGCCGACCCCGACCGGGAAGTAAGAAGACAACTACATCGTCCCCGCCCATCCGGGCGAACCAGGGGACCAGTGGCAACCGCCGCTGGTCCCCTTTCTGCGTCGTGGGGCCCCCCCGATGTCGGATGCCTCACGGTTTCTGGCGCGCGCGCAAATCGCGGGCCCGTCCTGCTCAGGTTTGCCGCGAATTCTTCCGACCTTTCACCTGGAACGAGGGTCTGCGTGGACTTTATGGAAGACGGCGGGTCGGGCGCCATACAGGATTCGAGCGCCTACGACAGCCTCATCGGCCGTACCATCGCCAACAATTTTCGCCTGGTGAAGCGCATCGGCGCTGGCGCCATGGGACGGGTGTATCAGGCCGAGCAGCTCTCGCTCGGCAAGATGGTCGCGATCAAGGTCCTGCGCCACGAGCTCATGGCCGACGAGAAGCTGGTGCGGCGCTTCGAGCTCGAAGCGCGCACCGCCTCGGCGGTCAGCCACCCCAACCTGATCGAGACGTTCGACTGTGGCCGCGACGCGAAGCTCGACGTCGCCTACATCGCGATGGAGCTGCTGCACGGCCCCGATCTCGCGCAGGTGATCGGGCGCGAGGCGCCGCTCAACTTGCAGCGCAGCGCGCGCATCATGGACCAGGTGCTGGCGGCGCTGGAGGAAGCGCACGAGAACGGCATCGTTCACCGCGATCTCAAGCCGGGCAACATCATGCTGGTCCCGCGCCGCGACGATCCGGAGTTCGTCAAGGTGTGCGACTTCGGCATCGCCAAGATCAAGACCGCGCGCGCGCGTCCGAGCCTGACCATGGCCGGCCTGGTCTTCGGGACGCCCGAGTACATGTCGCCCGAGCAGGCGTGCGGCGAAGACGTCGACGCGCGCACTGATCTCTATGCGGTCGCGGCGATCCTGTACCAGCTGGTCTCGGGGCAGCTGCCGTTCCCGGCGCCGTCGCCGACCGAGGTGCTGGCGCGCATCCTGCGCGACGAGCCCGAGCGGCCGTCGCTACGCGGCTACGTCAACGTACCGACGGCGATCGAGAACTTGATCCTGCGCGGCATGTCGAAGAATCGCGACTCGCGCCCGCAGACCGCCGCCGAGTTCCGCGTGGCGCTGCGCGAAGCCTGGTCGGGTGTCATGGACTGGCCTGGCCACAGCACCAACCTGCCGACTCTCTCGCTGCACCCGGTGACATCGTTGCCGGCGACGCCGTCGACGCCGGTGGTGACGCGCGGCCCGAGCGGCGAGCGTCAGGTGGTGCGCGGCCCGAGCGCCGAGCGCCCCGTCGTCGCGGCGACGCCGCCCGCGGCCACGTCCGCCGTCGCGCGTCCGCCGTCGCGGATCATCAACTGGGCGGTGCTCAAGCGCCGCCGCCCGGGCAAGGCGGCGACGCTCGGCTTCACGCTCACGATGCTGTTCGGCGGGCTCGCGATCTGGGCGATGACCACGCGTCACGCGCCGGCCCCGACGCACGATGCGCACGCGCCGCAGCCCACGCCGGCGCATCCCGAGGTCGCGTCCAGCGCGCCGTCCCCGATCCAGGGCATCATCGTGGTGCCGTCGCCCCCTTCGACGGCGAAGTCCGCGGCCAGCGAAGAGCGGCGCGCTTCCGTCGCGAAGTCGACGCCCGTCCACCGCGAGCCGCCGCCGCGCTTTCAGAAGCCGGGCGCGCGCGGCAAGCAAGCGCATCACGAGCCGGAGCGTGGCTCCGCAGTCGCGGCGAGCGGCAGCGGCGCGCGCGCCGCGTCCGAAGCGGCCGAGGGTCGCACCGAGCCCGCGCCTGTCGAGGCGTCGCCGACGACCGAGCCGGCTCCGGCGAATTCGCTCTCGGCACGCGTGGCGGCGGCGAGGTCGGCGCCGGGCGTCGCGCACAAGCTGCGCGCGACCTCGATCCCGTCGGAGGCCGAGGTCCTGATCGACGGCAAGCCGATCGGCCGCACGCCGCTCTTCGGCGCCGAGATCGACATCACCCAGACTCACACGCTGACCATCCGCAAGGACGGCTACGCGCCCTACGAGCAGCCGGTCTCGGTGGCGTCGGCCTGGGTGACGCGCGGGTCGGAGAACGTCGCGGCGCTGCGCGTCCAGACGGTGCTGCAGAAGCTGGATCACAACGCGGTCGCCGTCGAGCCGAAGACGAGCAGCGCGCCGGCCGCCCCGGTCGTCGCGTCGTCGTCCGCGGCGCTCTCGGCGAGCTCGCAC
Organism: uncultured Pseudomonadota bacterium; assembly: GCA_963711305.1. GTDB lineage: Bacteria > Myxococcota_A > Polyangia > Fen-1088 > Fen-1088 > DASRQZ01. The sequence continues at coordinate 1,067,149 of CAVQDT010000003.1, read as the reverse complement.
AAGCTGCGCATCACGTCGATCCCGACGGACGCCGAGGTCCTGATCGACGGCAAGTCGGTCGGCCGCACGCCGCTGTTTGGCGCCGACATCGACATGGGCCGCCCGCACCGCGTGGTGCTGCGCAAGGAAGGCTACGCCCTCTTCGAGCAGAACATCACGACGTCGTCCGACTGGGTGGTCAAGCCCTCGGACCGCTCGTCCGCGCTCCTCCGCATCTCCGCGCTGCTTCGCCGCAGCGACGCCGCGCTGGCCCAGAACCCCGCCGCGCCCGCGCCCTGAAAAGGAAGGGCCTCGGGCCTCAGGCCTCGGGTCCGGATCTGAAGCCCGAAGCCCGAGGCCCTTTTTTCGGACTTCGCTTCCTGACTTGCCCCTCCGACCCCTCAGAGGCTAGAACATGGGGATATCGCATCTCGTGGGGTGTGGCTGCGCCACCCACCTTGCCCCAGGCGCCGGTCCCCCACCCAATACCCCCGTCCCATGCAACACAAGGAGAGGGTCCTAATGTCGAAGAATCCGCGGCTTATTCGCGCGGTGAAGGGCATTCAGCGCCGGATGTTCTTGAAGGCGCTGGCCGCCGGGATGGCCGTGCCAGCCGCTTTCCGGCTGGCAAAAATGGCCACCGCGGCATCCGGCACGCCGCCCAAGCGCTTCTTCCTGTTTTTCACGCCTCACGGCGTGGCGCCCGAACACTACGATCCCCGGCTGGTCGGCGGCGACCCGAAGAACTTCGCGCTCGATCAGACCAACGTCAGCATCCTGGGGCCGCTGCAGCCGTACAAGCAGTACGTCAACGTCTACCAGGGTTTTCAGTATCCGGGCGCGGCGGCGACTCACACCGGCATCGTCAACTGCCTCTCCGGCTCGACGGCGATCGACACCAACACGCCGCGCACCTCGCTCGAGCAGGTCATCGGGCATGCGCTCGGCGTCAAGCCGCTGATCCTCGGCGCCTGCTCTCACTTGCCGTTCGGCATGGATTCGAACGGCATGCTGTTCTGGGACGGGCAGCCGATCGATCCGCAGAAGAGCCCGGTGGCCGCGTCGGACGCGTTGTTCGGCAGCGTCGGACCGGCGCCGCCCGTCGACTACGATGTGCAGCTGCGCAAGGACCTGCTGGCGCTGACCGCGTCCGAGGTGCAGAGCCTGCAGAGCTCGCTCACCGGCCTCACCAGCGAGACGAACAAGCTGGCGACGCACCTGACCTCGGTGCAGGGGCTTCTGACGACCGCGTCGGGCGGGCCGACGCAATCGGTCTGCACCGGCAAGCAGACGCTGCCCACGGTCGAGATGGTGCGCGCCGCCAGCGCCGGCATCGTCGTCGATCCGAGCGGCGGCAACGACTACTTCTATCAGGAGAAGAACTTCCCGCTGCTACTCAAGGCGCAGATGGAAGTGGTCACGCGCGCGATCATCTGCAACGCCGCGCAGGTGATCGCCCTCATGCCGATGTACGCGACCTGCGATTTCGATTTCAGCTTCGCAGGCACGCCGGGCGCGCACCACAACGGCCTGTCGCACAGCAGCCCGGTCTGGGCGTCGGGCGCGCAATACAACTCACCGATCACCATCGACAACTACTCCGGAACCGGGCGCGTGCCGTTCGCCACGGCACAGCGCTGGTTCACGCAGCAGCTGGTCGACAACGTGGTCAGCGTGCTCGCCACCACCGACGATCCGGCGGCGCCGGGGACCAAGGTGCTCGACAACACGCTCATTTACTGGATGAGCGAGATCGGCGACGGTCAGAACCACACGCGACTCAGCGAGGTGGAATACCCGCAGGTGCCGACGAGCTTGCCGCTGGTCACCATCGGCAAGTGCGCGGGCGCGATCCAGTCTGGACAAGTGGTGCAGTTCCCTCTCGGCACACCCGACACGTCGAGCATGGTGAATCGACCGGCCGCGGATCTTTACCTGACGATGGCGCGCGCGATGGGCGCCGCCAGCGCGACGTTCCCGGGCACGACCGGCGTCGTCGACGGGGTGCTTTCGTGAGGCGGCTCGCGGAGGCGGCGATCTGGATGGCGCTGGCCGGCGTCGCGGCGGGCGGTTGCAACGGAAAGATCAGCGGCTCGCCCTCCGATGGCACCGGCAGCTCCGGCGCCGGCAACAACGGGGGCAGCGGCGGCACCGGCGGCATGCCGACGCTGACCGTCGCCTGTCAGACACCGGCGCTGGGCGCGCCGATCCTGCGCCTGCTCACGCGCGGCGAGCTCACCAACACGCTGAACGACATCTTCCCCAGCGTCGCCGGCAAATGGACGTCGACGCTGCCGGCGGCGACGGTCTCGGCGTTCGGCTTCGACAACGATGCGTCCGGCACCGTCGGCAGCCAGCTCGCGCAGCTGCTGCTCGACTCGGCAACATCGCTGGCGACCGCGGTGACCGGCAGCGCGCTCGCCAACATCCTGCCGTGCTCCACCAGCTCCCCGAATCACGCCTGCGCGGAGACGTTCCTGAACCAGTACGGCAAGCGCCTGTTCCGGCGCCCGCTCACGACCGCCGAGCACGATCGCTACCTGACGTTCTTCGATGCGTCGCTCGCCAAGTCGAACTTGAACTTCACGTTGGCGATGAAGTGGATGCTGATCGGGCTGGTGCAGTCGCCGAACGCGATCTACCGCAGCGAGATCGGCGCGGTCGCTTCGGATCATTCGCGCCACCTCACGCCCTACGAGCAGGCGACCGCGCTCGCATACACGTTTGGCGGGTCGACGCCCAGCTCCGACCTGCTGGCGCAGGCGGACAGCGGCGACCTCGGCGATCTGCGAGCCGTCGCGCGTACCCTGCAGGCGACGCCCGCGGGCCAGCAGACGTTCATGCGTTTCTTTCAGTCCTACCTCGGGTACACGTCGGTCACCTCGATCCAGAAGCCGAACATCCCGGCGAAGGGCAACGTGCCGGGCTTCAGCGACGTCGCGTCGGACATGATCAAGGAGACCGAGTCGTTCATCACCGACATCGTCGTCAACAAGGGCGGGGGCTTGAAGCAGCTGCTGACCGCGCCGACCACCAACCCGTCGGTCGCGCTGGCGGCCTACTACGGCTTCCCAGCGCCGCCGACCGACTTCGCGTCGCTGATGCGTCCGGCGGGGCGCGGCTTCGGCATCCTGGCTCAGGGGGCGTTCCTGGCCACGCACGCCTCGTCGGATTCGTCGTCGCCGACCAAGCGCGGGCTGTTCCCGTTCTACCGCCTGTTCTGCCAGCCCACGCGCATGCCGCCGCCCAACGTCCCGCAGATCGGCCAGCCGATGCCCGGCGTGATGACCACGCGCCAGCGTTACGAGATCGCGCACGTGTCGGCCGGTGCTAACTGCAAGGGGTGTCACAGCCTGTGGGATCCCATTGGCTTCGGCTTCGAGCACTACGACGAGGGCGGACGATTCCGCGACACCGAGTCGGGGCTGCCGATCAATTCGGCCGCGTCGGTGCCGGATCCGACCGACTCGAGCAAGTCGCTGTTCCCCTTCACCGGCGAGGAAGACCTGGTGACCGGGCTCGCCGACTTGCCGGTCGCCAATCAGTGTGTCGCCGCGTACCTGGCGACGTTTGCGTTCGGGACCGGCGAGGCCTGTCTCGGGTCGAGTCAGGTGGCGAATCTGCAGGCGGGAACGGTCGGCCTGGCCGAGGCGTTCGTGCAGCTCTCGAACGAGCCACATTTCACGCGCCGGAATTCGAACTAGGCCTCGCGGGCATTAGAATAGACGCACGACCATGAAGGCGACGCGTCTCTACCTCGTGCGCCACGGCGCGACCCAGCTCACCGCGGAGGATCGGTTCTCGGGCGCGATCGGCGTCGACCTGTCGGTCGAGGGGCGCGCGCAGGCGGAGCGGCTCGCGGAGCGCCTGGCGAGCGAGCCGATCTCCGCGGTCTACGCGAGCCCGCTGTCGCGCACGGTCGAGACAGCCACGATCCTGGCCACGCCGCACCGCCTGCCGGTCGTGCAGCGCGACGGGCTGCGCGAGATCAGCCACGGTCACTGGGAAGGGATGAGCCGTCAGGACGTGGAGGCGCAGTTCGCCGAGGAGTACGCCGCCTGGGACGCCGACCCGTTCACGTTCGCGCCCGAGGGCGGCGAGTCGGGCGTCGCGGTGCTCGCGCGCGCGCTGCCGGTGATCCGCGAGATCGTCGTCACTCACGTGGGCCAGAATGTGCTGGTGGTCTCACACAAGGCGACGCTGCGGCTGGTGCTGTCGAGCTTGCTCGGCTTCGACGAGCGCAGCTATCGCGACCGGCTCGATCAGTCGCCCGCGTGTCTGAACGTCGTCGATTTCAAGGATTCGGTGCGCGCGCGTCTGATGCTGTTCAACGACGTGTCGCATTACCAGAATCGGCCGCGGCGGTCGGAAGGCAACCTGTCGCGCTGGTGGGATCCGACCGGCAGTTAATTGTTTCCGGGCACCCTCGGAGGGTTTCCGGACCCTCCCACGACGGACTCCGCTCGGTAAGCCGAGCTTCGTCCACGCGGTGGCGCGCGCGCGCGGCTCGGTACAAGCTGAAAGCGAGGAGCATCGTTCATGTCGGTCTTGAAGGGTCTTCGCCTGGAGCGCGCGCAGGGATCGAAGCAGTTCGTCGAGGGGCTCTTTCGCAACACCAGCGGCGCGGTGCCGGGGCTCAAGGGAAACCCGCTGCCGATCGTCGGCGAGCTCTTCTTCGGCGGTCGCGGGCGCCTGCCGCGCGCGCCGCTGCCGGTCGAGACCCCGCTCGCGACCTGGGCGACGCCGGTTTCGTCGTCGGGGCTGCGCATCACCTGGCTCGGCCACAGCACGATGCTGCTCGAGATCGACGGCGTGCGCGTGCTCACCGATCCGGTGTTCGGACAGCGTGCCTCGCCGTTCTCGTTCATCGGGCCCAAGCGGTTTCACCCGACGCCGGTGACGATCGCAGAGCTGCCGCCGCTCGATGCGGTGCTGCTGTCGCACGATCACTACGATCACCTGTGCCGGGCCAGCATCGAGGAGCTGGCGCGGCGGAACGTGCCGATCGTGACGTCGCTGGGCGTGGGCGCGCACCTCGAGGCGTACGGCGTCGATCCGCGCAACGTCGTCGAGCTCGACTGGTGGGAAGAGCACGTGCTGCCGGGCGGCGCGCTCTCGTTCCGTGCGACGCCGGCGCAGCACTTCTCCGGACGCACGCCGACCACGCGCAACACCACGCTCTGGTCGTCGTGGGTGATCACGTCGGCGCAGCGGAAGTTATTCTTCTCGGGCGACACCGGGCTCACCGAAGAGTTCGCGACGATCGGTCAGAAGCTGGGGCCGTTCGACGTCACCATGCTGGAGATCGGCGCCTGGCATCAGGCGTGGGGTGAGATTCACCTCGGCCCCAAGAACGCGCTCAAGGCCTTTCAGATGCTGGGCGGCGGTACGCTGCTGCCGGTGCACTGGGGGACGTTCGACCTGGCGCTGCACGAGTGGGACGAGCCGGCGGAGACGCTTGCTCACCACCGCGCAGACCATCGGCGCGCGCGTGCTGACACCGATCATCGGCCGCCCGTTCGAGCCGGCGCACGTCGAGCGGCCCAACGCCTGGTGGCGCGAGGTGCGACCGCAGCCGCACATTCTGCCGGCGCCGGCCGGCGTCTCGCGCTAGCCTCGGCGCATGTCATTCCACGATTTCTCCGCGACGACGATCGATGGGCGGGACCAGGCGCTCTCGGCGTACAAGGGCCAGGTGGTGCTGGTCGTCAACACCGCGTCCGCGTGCGGTTTCACGCCGCAATACGCCGGGCTCGAGAAGCTCTGGCAGGAGTACCGCAACCGCGGCGTCGTGGTGGCGGGTTTCCCGTCGAACGACTTCGGCGCGCAGGAGCCGGGTAGCGAGGCCGAGATCCAGAATTTCTGCACGCGCAACTTCGGCGTGACCTTTCCGCTCTATTCCAAGGTGAAGACCAAGGGCGCGGGCCAGTCGCCAATCTACGAGTTCCTGTCGAAGAAGGACGGCGCGCCCCAGTGGAACTTCCACAAGTACCTGGTCGGCAAGGACGGCCAGGTGCTGGCCGCGTTCCCGTCCTCGGTGAGCCCCGACGACAAGAAGCTGCGAGCCGCCATCGACGCCGCGCTGGCGTGAGATTCTCCGGTCCCCTCCCCCGTCTGCGGGGGGAGGGTTAGGGTGAGGGGCAAGCCTCCGGATTCAATCCCGGGCCCACGCGGGGACGCGACCGACAACGGATTCGATCGATACGCCCAGGCGGCGCGCGCGGCGGAGCTGGCGGAAACGCCACATCGTGTACAGCACCGGCAAGACCTCGAGCGTCAGGAACGCGCTCGTCGCGAGGCCGCCGAGCATCGGCACCGCCACGCGGCGCAGGATCTCCGAACCGGCGGAGTCGCTCCACACCAGCGGCATCAGACCGGCCGCCATGGTGATGACGGTCATGAGCTTGGGGCGCAACCGCTGCACGGTGCCCTCGGCGTGCGCTGCGACGATGTCATCTCGGGTCTCGAGGCGGCCGTCGCGGATGCGCTGGTGAAAAGCGGCGTCGATGTACACGACCATGACCACGCCGGTCTGCATCGCCAGCCCGAAGACCGACAGCAGTCCGATCCAGACCGGCGCCGACAGCGCGTAGCCGGTCACGAACAGCGCCCACACGCTGCCGACCAGCGCGAAGGGGACGGCGGTGAGGACGATGAGCGCTTCTGAAAAGCTGCCGAGCTGCAGATACAGCAAGACCAGCATCGAGATCAGCACCAGCGGGACGATCCAGCGCAGGCGCCGCTCGCTCGCCTGCAGCAGCTGGTACTGCCCCGCCCACTCGATGCGCTCGCCCGGCTGCAACACGAGCGCGCCGGTGGCGCGCGCATCCGCGACGTCTCGCTGCGCCTGCTGCACGTAGCCGGTCAGATCGGCGCCCGCGGCGAGATCGACGTGCAGGTACGCCACCAGCTCGCCGCGCTCGCTGCGCAGCATCGCCGGATGGGTGGTGTAGACCGCGCGCCCCAGCAAGCCGAGCGGAACCGGCTGGCCCGCAGCCGTCCGCGCCGGCGCGCACGGTGACGTCGCGCAGCTGGTCCGCGGCGCCGCGCATGCTGTCCATTGCCGACGGCAGCACGCGCAGGCGCAGCGCGCGCCCGTTCTGCAGATACTCGCCGACCTGACCGCCGTTCGCCACGAGATCGGCCGTGGCTCGCACCACCTCCGCGTCGACCTGGTGTCGGGCCAGCGCCGCCGGATCCGGGACGAGCTCGAGACGGGTCTCGCCGCCCAGCGACTCGTAGACCGCGCTGCGCGCTCCCGCGGCGCCGAGGACGATCGCGCGCAGAGCGGCGCCAATCGCGTCCAGACGCCCGGGTGTCGCCGCGACGATGCGCAGGCCTACCGGCGTGCGGAAGCCGGTGGCCATCATGTCCATCCGCCCGCGCGCCGGCGAGGTCCAGGCGTTGACCCAGCCGGGCAGGCGGGTCGCCTTGTCGAGGCGGTCGATCAGCTCCGCGCTGGTCGACGGCGACTCCGCTGGCCACACCAGGCCCAGCACGGCGGCGAGCGGGGGCGGCGCCCAGCTCGAGTACCAGCGCGCCCGCGGCCGCGCGGGCCACTCGGAGCGCGGCCGCAGCCGGATGATGGTCTCCGCCATCGCGTACGACGCAGGATCGGTCGCGGTGTCGGCGCGGCCGATCTTGCCGAACACCGTCGCCACCTCCTTGACCTGCGCGATCGCGCGATCCTGACCGTGCAGCTGATTCTGCGCGAGCGCGGCGGGCACGCCCGGCAGCGTCGTCGGCATGAACATCAGGTCGCCCTCGTCGATCGCGGGCAAAAACTCGCGCCCCAGCCTCGGCAAGAGCGGCAGACAGGACGCGACGGCGAGCGCCGCGGTCAGCAGCGTCACCAGCGGGCGCGAGAGGACGAAGTGGACGAAGGGCCGGTAGGCCTTCACCAGCGTGCGCGTGAGAGGGTTGTCGAGCTCCGGCTTACCGCCCGCGCGCAGCAGCCAGACTCGCAGCGCCGGCGCGACCGTGAGGCTCACGAGCGCCGCCGCCGCGATCACCAGCGTCTTGGTGAGGGCCAGCGGGCGCAGCAGGCGCCCCGACTCGCCGCGTGAACGCGAACACCGGCAAGAACGAGAGACCGGTGATCAGCAACGACGTGAGGATCGCCGGCGCGAACGACGCGGCCGCGGCCAGGATCTGGCGGCGGCGCTCGCTGTCGGCGGTCGCCTTGCCGGCGCTCTCCAGGCGGCGATGGCAGGCCTCGAGCGCGACGACGTCGGCGTCGACGGCGATGCCGAGCGCGATACCCATTCCGCCGAGGCTCATCAGCGACGCCGGCACGCCGCAGAGCCACATCCCCAGGAAGGTGAACGCGATGACCACCGGCAGGGTGCAGAGCGGCACCAGCGCGCTGCGGCCGTCGAGCAGGAACAGGAAGATCACCAGCATCACGACCGCGATCTCCTCGGCGAGCGCGCGCAGCAACGTCTTGTCGACGCGGCTCACCAGATCGGTCCGGTCGTAGACCTTGACCACCTGGACCGTCGCGGGCAGCGTCGCGCGCAGCTCGTCGAGGCGGTGCGTGACCCGTTCGACGACCGCCGAGGTGTCGGCGCCCGCGTCTGGCGACGACGATGCCGCCGACCGCGCGAAACGCGCCGCCCAGGTCGGCGAGCCCGCTCGGCATGTCGCGCGTGATGCGCGCATACGCGACGTCGCGCACGCGGACCGGTGGCGCCGTGCCCGCGGCAGGTCCGACCGCGGCGTCCTGGATCTGCTCGAGGCTCGGTTGCGGGCGCGCGGCGCCGATCGCGCGAACAGTCGACACCAGGTCGCTGAAGGCGATCCCGTGCGTGCGCAGCAAGTCGGGGCTCGCTTCGACCGACAGCTGTTGCACCGCCCCGCCGAGCGGCGCCACCTCGGCGACCCCGGGGAGGCTCGCGAGCGCGGGGCCGACGATCTCGTCCTGGATGCGGCGGAGCTCGAGCGGCGACATCCGGCGAGCCGGATCGACCAGCGCGTATTGAAAGACCCAGCCGGTGCTCGACGCGAGCGGGCCGATCTGCAGCCGCGCGGTCGGCGGCAACCGCTCGCGCCCGGCCGCCACCCGGCGCGCGATCTCGGCGCGACCGTTCTCGAGAGCTGACGGCGAAGCAAAGACCACGTCGACGTAGGCCATCCCGGGCATCGACGTCCCGCGCACCGCCGTCGACGCAGGGACGCCGTCCAGCAACGACGTCAGCGGTCCGGTGATTCGCGCCGCCACTTCGACGGTCGGATGTCCCATCCAGTCGGCGATCAGCACGATCTGCGGATCGGAGAGATCGGTGATGGCATCGCGCGGAAGCGAGCGTCGCGCGAGACCGCCGGCGACGGCGATCACCAGCGCCAGGATCAGCATCATCCGGCTATGGCGCGCGCTCCACGCCATGAGCCGGATCATCGGCCCGCGCCCTCGCTCGCGACCAGGCGCTCCGGTTGCAGCCGGCGCTCCGCGTCCCAGAAGAATGCGTTGGCGGAGACGACCTGCTCGTGCAGCGCGAGGCCGCCGACGATCGCGGCGAGACCGGTCACGGTCCGGCCGACGCTGATCGGACGCTTGCTGGCGGTTCGCCGGTCACTGCCGATCACCAGGGCGTACGAGCCCTCGGAGGACTGAAGCACCGCGCCCGCGGGGATCACCTGCATGTGCCGTCGGCCGTGCGGGGAACTTGACCCAGCCCACGGTCCCGCGCGGCGTCTCGGGCTGGGGCGCCCCGGTGCCGAGACGGAAATGAACCAGCGACAGTGATCGATCCCATGACTCGGGCGGGCGGGAACCGAGGCGGAGCTCGACCGCGGTTCCCGGCAGCTTCGTCGGCGAGAAAGTGACTGCCTCCGCCGGATCGAGCGCGGGCAGCTCATCTCGGTACAGCAGGACCGCGACGTCGACATCGGTCTCGAACCAGGCCGGCGCGTAGGTCTCGTAGCGGAAGAAATGTTCGCGCAGCGCCGCCGGATAGTAACCGACGAGATTGTCAGCAACGCCGTTCGCCGCCTGCGCCAGGATCTGCGCGACGGCGATCGAGTCGTCAGAAGCGCCGTCGTCGCGCCCTCGAGCCGGATCTCGCGGCAGCGAGCGCGCGTTGACCAAGGCCATGCCGCAGATCGGGCAGGTGCCGGTCGCGGCTGACCTCACGTCCAGATGCATGGGGCAGACGAAGGCCCGGTCGCTGGCGGCCGCGGCCGGATCGCGATGCCGCGCGAGCACGACCGCGAGCGACGCGATCCCCGCCGCGAGGACGAGCAGGGCCAGCCGCCAGGCGACGATCCAGCGCGAGGATCGGCTCAGCTCCGACCTACTTCCTCAAGACGTATGGCCGCATCATCTGATTGTCCTCGTGATCGAGGATGTGACAATGCCACACGTAGCCCGGTCCGGGTGCGGTCGGATCGAACGTGAACTGGTTGACGCCGGCAGCGGCAGCCCCGGTCCCGTTGACCGGGCTGGCCTGCGGCGCGAACCGGACGGCGATCCGCGTGACCGTCTTCGGGTACATCTTGATCGTGTCCTTCCAGCCGGCTTCGTTGGCGGGCGGCGCAGCCGTGGTCCCGGCCATCAGGAAGCCCGCTCCACCGAAGGCGAGATTGCCGCCCAGCGCGCCGTCGGCGTTGGCCGTCAGGTAGTTGGTAGGCGGTCCGTAACCCGGGATGAACGTGCCGGCGGCGAACGTCTCGCCGTTGAACGTCCCGCCCGGGAAAGTCATGTCCCAGGCCGCCCGATAGACCGTGTCGTCGCCGTCGGCGCCAACGACCATGTCCTGCCGGTTGATGACCTGGAACTGGACCAGGTGAATGTGGATGGGGTGCGCGTCCTCGGTCAGGTTCGCTACCTCCCAGATCTCGGTGGCGCCGACCTGCGGGTTCTCGGTCGCCTGAATGCCGTGGCCGTTCGACACCGAGCCCGCGATCGGCATCGGCGTCGATCCCGGCACCAGGTTCTCGCGGTTGCCGTCCCAGCCCGAATTGTTGAGCAACACCTCTTCCGGACCGCCCTGGCCCTCGACCTCGACCAGCACCAGCTGGCGTCGCACGTTGGGCTGTCCGGCCGGCTTGATGTTGACCATCGCCGGCGGCCGCATGGCGCCGCCGCGCAGCATGGCGCCGCCCGCGGCGGGATTGAAGCTGCCGTCGGTGCCGGCCAGCGGCGTGTCGACGGTGAACATCATCACCTGTCCCGACGTCTCCGGGTCCGGCGGATCGCCGCTGGGGAAGGGCCCGAAGGCGCCGCAGGTCGCCGCGTTGGCGGGATCGTCGCAGCCCTGTCCGTTGGTGAGGATGAAGCTGCCGCGTCCTGCCCCGTGAAGTCGACGATCACGTCCGAGCGCTCGCCGGGCGCGATGAAGACGCCGGGGATCGGATTGCTGTCCAGGTTGGTCGGCGCGTTCAGGAAGCCGCCGTCCGATCCGATCTGCCAGATCGCTGGTCCCGCGGTCGCGGTCGGTGCGCCCGCCGCCGCCGTGAAGAGCTGCAACTGATAGAAGCGCGCGTTCGAACCGTTGACGAAACGGAACCGGTAGCGGCGCGGCTCGACGTGCATCACCGGCCAGGACTTGCCGTTGACCGTGATGACGTCGCCGAAGAACTCGGGAATCCAGTAGGGGTGGTGATCGGCGTTGGGCGGTCCGCCGTTGAAGCCCGGGCCGTCACCGGCAAGGCCGGCGGGGAAATAGAGCTGCCCGTTGATGTCGAACTGCCGGTCGGCGACCAAGAGCTCGGCCTCGTACGCGCCCGCAGGCAGGTTCATCGGGTTGACGGTTGCGCCGCCGGTCAGGCCGGTGTCGAAGGTGTCGCGAATCAGATAGAAGCCGGCGAGCCCGGCGTAGACGTGCTGGCGAGTCGTGCCGAGCGCGTGATCGTGAAACCAGAGCGTCGTCGCCTCCTGCGTGTTCGGATAGGTATAGACGTTGCTGACGAACGCCGGACCCTTGTAGCTCATGCTCGGCGTGAACCACGCGTCGGGCATGCCGTCGAAGTCCGACAGGACCTCGGCCCCGTGCAGGTGCGGCACCGCGGGGATCGGCGCGGCGAAGAACTGCAGGCACTCGAGCGGTAGCGGCGGCTCGGTCATGCACTTGTTCTTGGTGATGAGGCCGAGCGGGTCGGCCGAGTGAATGCTGAGATCCGGACACGATGCTCTGCTGGAGCACCAGCGGCTTGCCGTTCGCGCCCGCGAGGCTGTTGGTGTACGTGACCATGGTGGCGGTGCCCTTGGTCGCTTCGATGGTCGCCGCCGGGAAGCTCGGCGCGCCGCCGTTCATCTTGTAGCCCCAGAGGTAGGTTCCCGCGTTGTAAGGCGCGGGCAGGCTCGAATACACCGACGCCGGGAGGATCTGCTGCTGGAACTCCACCATGTCGACGGTGACCGCCGACTTGCCGTCGATGCGCTTGCCGTTGAAGGTCGGGACGGCATCGACGTACTTCGGGATCTGCGCGCCCGGCAGAGTCGGTTGCCGAGGAGGAACGATCATCGCGGGCGGGGTCGGTCCGTCGTTGCCGCTGTCCGTGGCGCCGTCGGAGGCATCCGATCGGTTGCTGTCCGTGGCCGGGCGCCGGAGTCGACGCTGCCGTCCGTGTTGACGGTGCCGTCCGAGCTGCTGCCGTCCGAATTGTTGGCGCCGCCGGCGCCGCCGATTCCGCCATTGTTGTGGTTGCTGCTCCAGCAACCGGCGACGAGAAGAACCGCGGTCCACGCAGCCACCGCTCCAACTCGGGATTCGCTTCATTGCGTCCTCTTGAGGCTAGAGTTCCAAGTCTCGCCTGCTCATTGGATGTCTGATGCTGGCAGAGCGAGGAAAAAAGCAACTCAGCGTATCCTTGTTGCGCGCACACCGGAAGAGCGGAGTGGATGTTTTTTACGCAGGTCTCGTCCCCGCGAGGAATTCCCCACACTCGCACACGTGAGACGTCATCGGCGTGCTCGGACGTCCAGCCACCTCACGCGCGCGCGCCGCGCTCCGCCCCGGTCAATTTCCGCGAACCTGTAGGTGGCCACGCAGAACGATCTCTTGCGACGATGTGCCGACCAGAATCTCGAACTCGCCCGGCGCCGCTGTCCATTGCCTCGTGGCGACGTCGTAGTACGAGAACGCACGGCGGTTCAGCGTCACCTGCGCGCGCCTGGTCTCGCCGGGCTTCAGGCTCACCTTCACGAAGCCTTTGAGCTCCTTGGGCGGGCGCGGCACCGGCGCGTGCTTGTCGCCGACGTAGACCTGCACGACCTCGGCGCCCTCGCGGTGGCCGGCGTTGGTGACGTCGAAGGCGACGGTGATCGGCCCGTCGCCGTCGAGCGTGTCGGGCGTGACCGCGAGCGCCTCCAGCTTGAACTTCGTGTACGAGAGGCCGTAGCCGAACGGGAACAGCGGCTTGCGTCCGGTCTGATCGAAGTGGCGATAGCCGACGAAGACGCCTTCGCTGTAGACGACCTTCTTGTCCGGACCGGGCACGGCCGGGTAGTAGCTGTGAACGACCGCGCTGTCTTCCCAGCGGCGCTCGAAGGTCGCCGGCAGCTTGCCCGATGGGCTGAACGCGCCTGTGATCAGCTCGCCGAGCGCGGTGCCGCTCTCCTGCCCCGCGTACCAGGTCTCGACCAGCGCGGGCACGCGATCGAGCCACTTGTTCATGTCGACGCCGCCGCCCGAGGTGAGCGCCACGATGGTGTTCTTGTTGGCGGTGCGCACGACGTTGATGAGATCGTCCTGGCCGAGCGGGAGCTGGAACGTGCGGTCGTAGCCTTCGCCCTCGGTCATCGGGTCGAAGCCGGCGAGCACGATCGCGACGTCGGCGGCGGCAGCGAGCGTCTTGGCCGCCGGATCGACGATCTGGTCGGCGCGCCGCACGCCCAGGCCCACGCGTGCGTGGTGGTCGCCGTGCACGTAGTCGAAGCGGACGGCGTAGGCGCGGCCCTCCTCGAGCTGCACGCTCTTGATCGAGATCGGCTGCATCTGCGACGAGCGATCGAAGATCAACTTGCCGTCGAGATAGAGGCGATATTCGTCGAGGCCGTAGGTGAACGCGACGAAGCGGTAGTCGCCGTCCTTGGGCGGGATGAAGTAGCCGGTCCAGCGCGCCGACGACTTCGGCGTGGCGCCGGTCGGCCAGACGGTGGGGCGGTCCCAGGCGAAGTTGACGTGCTCGTCGACGCGCGTGAGCGCGGCGTGCCCGTTCAGCGACGGGTCGCCGAAGTATTCGCCGGTGAGGCCCGGCTTGCCGTCGTTGGGCGAGGTCACGAACGACGTGCTGTCGAAGATCTCGGCCAGCGTCGGCACGCCGCGGTTGTACGAGACGCGCGCGGCCGGACCGCCGCCCTCGGTGAGGGCCGCGGTCAGCCCCTGGAGAAAGCTGACCGGGGCGAACGGGCGCACCTGCGCGCTGCCGCCCCCGGCGGGCAGGGCGGGGAAGGCGTTGGGGCCGATGATCGCCACCGATTTGATCTTCGTGCGATCGAGCGGCAGCAGGTCGCCCTGGTTCTTGAGCAGCACCATGCCGGCGCGCGCACCTTCGAGCGCGACCTTGCGCGACTCCGGCGAATAGAGCGGCCAGCCGAGATCGGTCTGCTCGCGATCGAGCCAGCCGAGCTGGATCGCCTTGCGCAGGATGCGGCGAACCTTGTCGTCGATGGTCGCCAGCGAGACCTTGCCCTGCTGGATCGCCGGGAGCAGTGTCGCGCGGTTCATGAACTTCGCCGACGGCATCTCGACGTCGAGGCCGGCGTTGGCGGCGGCGACCCCGTCGTAGGTCGCGTCCCAGTCCGACATGATGATGCCGTCGAAGGCCCACTCCTTCTTCACGACCTGGTTGTTGAGGTAGTCGTGCTGGGTCAGGTGCGTGCCGTTGACCAGGTTGTAGGCGCTCATGATCGCGCCCACGTGCGCCTCTTTGACCGCGGCCTCGAACGCCGGCAGGTAGATCTCGCGCATGGTGCGCTCGTCGATCTCGGCGTTGGTGTGGTGGCGGTCGAACTCCGAGTTGTTGGCGATGAAGTGCTTCACGGTCGCGCTCACGCCCTGGTCCTGCACGCCGTAGATGTAGGCGACGGCGATGCGCGACGCGAGGAACGGGTCCTCGCCGAAGTACTCGAAGTTGCGGCCGCACGTTGGCGCGCGATAGATGTTCACCGCGGGCCCGAGCAGGAAGTGCACGCCGCGCGCGCGCGCGTCGCGGCCGATCATGGTGCCGACGTGGACGGCGAGGTCGGTGTCGAACGACGCCGCCAGCGCGATGCCGCCAGCGTATCCGGTCGATGGGCCGACGTTGCGGATGCCGAGCGGGCCGTCAGCCATGCGCAGCGCCGGCAGGTGCAGGCGCGGGTTGGCGCGGATGTAGAAGCCATCGATGCCGCCCAGGTAGTCGAGCTTCTCGTCGAGCGTCATCCGCTTGAGGAGCGCGTCGATGCGTTTCTCGACCTCGGGGCCGCGCTTGGGGGCGGCGCCGGCGGGCGGCCCGGCGTCGGTCAGGGTCAGCGCGAAAGTCAGCGCCATCGACAGCAGCGCGGCGCGGCCAGCGAGGCGCGCCCGGCGGGTACGGGAGGGGTGCTGCATGGGCGGCGGATGGTAGCCCGTCGGTCATTGCACGTCACTTGCAACTTCACCGGCGATCGGCGCGGTGGGCACGGTCCTTCCCGCTGGTCAGCTGATCCGCTGCAGCAGCCAGAACAGTCCGGCGCCCGCGACCACCACCGACAGGGCGCGGTTTCCGTGACGCGCGAAGATCGGGACGCGACGTAGCTGCCAAAGGACGGGCAGGGCCAGCGCCGCCACCCCGAGCTGGCCCACCTCGACGCCCAGGTTGAAGCCCAGCAGCGGCCGCAGGATCGGCGCGCCGCGGGCGCCGAGGCCGATCTCGCGCAGGGCCATGGCAAAGCCAAACCCGTGGAGCAGGCCAAACGCGAACGTCAGCGCGTAGCGAGAGGGCGCAACCGTGCGCCCCGGTCCCCTCTCCCGTCCGCGGGAGAGGGTTAGGGAGAGGCCAGACCTTGCGAGCCGCGCCGCCCGCCGTGCCTGATACAGATTCTCGACCCCCACCGCAACGATGGTCGCCGCGATCAGCGGTTCGACGACGCGCGCGGGGATGCGCACCAGATCCATCCCCGCGAGCGCGAGCGTGATCGAGTGCGCGACGGTGAAGCAGGTCACCACGCCGAGCACCGCGCGCCACCCGCGGCAGGCGAGCAACAGAGCGAAGAGAAAGAGCAGGTGGTCGTAACCGGTGAGGATGTGGCGCACGCCGAGTGCGAAGAACTGGCGGAACGAGGGGGAGGGCGCGGGGGCGGCGTCGCCGGCGGGCGCGTCGGGGGCGAGCGACACCTCGAGCGTCGGCGATTCGGCGCGAAGGACCTGCTGGCCGAGGAACGCACGCTCGCCGGTCACCGTGAGGACGACGCCGGCCGACGGCTGAGTGAGGCGGCGCAAGAAGAGCGCATCGAAGAGCAGCGGGCTCCGCGCCGGGCGGGCGTAGGTCACGCGCACGTCGAGGTCGTCTTCGACCGTCGGCGCGAGGGTGACGGAGGCGGGTGAAAGCGGGGCGCCGGCTTCGGTCACGCGAAAGAAGTCACGCGCGCAGGTTTCGAGCGCGCCGCGCTGAGCGGGAAATTCGGCCGCGAGGAGGGGAGCCCGTCCGCGCGCGGGAAAGCAGACGCGGCCGGCGGTCAGGAGGGACAGCGTCGTGTGGAGGCGGAGCTCCGCGCCGGCGATATGAGCGTCGGTGGTGACCTCGAAGGGGTCGTGCGCGAGGGCGGGGGTGGCAAAGAGGAGCGCGGCGAGGGAGGCGAGAAAAGCGTGGCGGAGCTCCGGTCCCCTCCCCCGTCCGAGGGGGAGGGCCAGGGAGAGGGCTAGCCTTGCGAGTCGCGGCGTCACCGTACGCTGATGTTCGGCACCGGCGGCGCCACCATCCCGTTCCCGATATGGAATCCCGGATGCGGCGGCTGGTTGTACGCCGTGTTCTCCGACGTCACCTGCATGCGGTACTGCGGATCATGCATCAGCGTGTAGATCCGTCGCGTCGTCACATCCGTGGTCGTGTAGATGCGCAGCGCCGAGCTGTCGGTCTCGCGCCACACGACCTCTTCGCGCCAGTCGCCGTACAGGTCGGCGGTCAGCGACGGCGTCGCCTTGGTGCCGTTGTTCGACGCAACGCCGGTCGCGGTCAGCAAGCGCGTGAGCGTGCCGTTGGTGTTGGTGAACTTGTCGATCTGCGTGCGGTCGAGCAGCTCTCGCGTCTCGTCGGCGTCCCAGTAAATGAGGAAGTTCTGCGACCCGGGCTTGGTGCCGAGGTTGGCGTTGTTCGACGCCGCGAACAGCCCGGTCACGCTGGACGCCCACATCTCGGCGCCCGGGTTGCCGGCGAAGATGTCGTCGGCCACGCAGCGCCCGGTGTCGGCGCCGTTGATCGGGCCGCTCGCGAGGATGGCGCAGGTGCGCGCGTCGCGCAGGTGATACGCGGGGTGGATGCCGTCCTCGTTGCACATGAAGAATTCCAGGCCGGGGCGCGACGGGATCAGATCGCCGACGTGCTCGGCGTCGCCGTGGTCGAAGCCGGTCGAGCACAGCCCCTTGCCGTCGTTGTCGAACGCCGCGGCGCCGTACATGATCTCCTGGCCGAGGTCGTCGTCGACGTTGGCGACGGTCATGCTGTGCGAGCCCTGGCCGGTGAACGGGTTCCCGGCGGCGTCGCGCGGCGTGACGTTGCTGTCGAACTGCCACAGCTTGGTCAGCGCGCCGTTGCGCCAGTTCCAGGCGGTGAGCGTCGCGCGCGTGTAGTAGCCGCGCGCCATCACGAAGCTGGCGATGCCGGTGTTGTCGAAGAAGCCGACCGACGACAGGAAGCGGTCGACGCGGTTGCCGTAGGTGTCGCCCCAGGCGCTGACCGTGCCGCGCGGCACGTCGAAGTTGACCGTGGCCATCTCGGCGCCGGTCATGCCGTTGAACACGGTCAGGTACTCGGGACCCGACAGGATGTAGCCGGTCGAATCGGTGCGGTAGATCGTCGCGTCGTTGTCGGTCGCCGCCGGTCCCGTGTGCAGGAACTGTCCCGCGCCGTCCTTGGTTCCGGGCGCGGTCTTGACCGCCATCTCGGCTTTGCCGTCGCCGTCGAAGTCATAGACCATGAATTGCGTGTAGTGCGCGCCGGCGCGGATGTTGGGCCCGAGATCGATGCGCCACAGCCGCGTGCCGTTCATGCGGTAGGCATCGATGATCACGTCGCCGGTGCAACCCGATTGTGAGTTGTCCTTGGAATTGGACGGATCCCACTTGAGGATGATCTCGTACTGCCCGTCGCCGTCGACGTCACCGACGCTGGCGTCGTTCGCGCTGTACGTGTAGGCCTCGTTGGGCGTGAGGGTGCACGTCGCTGGCATGTTGCCGCCGGGCGGGACCTGCAACGGCACGCGCAGATATTGCTGCGCCCACACCGTCGCCCGCTCGGAGTCGGCGCCTTCGACGCCGCCGATCACCGGGCGTACGGTGTAGGTCGACGTCGCGGTGCCGGCCGCATCGAGGTAGTTGGTGCTGTTGGTAACGCCCGCGATGCGCGTGCCGTCGCGGTAGACGTTGTACGAGACGTTGGCGGGGTTAGTGGCGTCGTATTCGTAGCCGAACATGCGCCACCCGACGTAGTTGCCGCCGGTGACGCGCACCGCGACCACGCCGCGTACCAGACGCTCCATGTGATAGAAGCCGGTCGCCGGTGCGCCGCCGGCCCCGCCGGTGCCGGTCGCGCCGCCAGTGCCGGTCGTCGCGCCGCCGGTGCCGGTCGCGCCGCCCGTGGCCGTCGACGGCGCATCGACGCCGGCGTCGCGCACCACAGAGCTGCCGCCGCTTCCGGTGCTGCCACCGCTTCCGGTGCTGCCACCGCTTCCGGTGCTGCCCGTGCTCCCGCCCATGCCTTCGGGCGAGCCCTCGCCTCCCGAGTTGGCGCAGCCTGTGGCCGAAATCACGCCGATGGCAAAGGACAGAGCAATAGCACTCGACGATTGTTTGCGCATCGTTCGTTCCTCAGACGATCGGCCCGACAATCGTCGCGGCGATAGGTTTGATCGTTCCGTTGTCGATGAAGTCGGGTTTGAGCAACGCCTGGTCGATGCCCAGCGCCGCGCCCAGCGTCTTGGCTGCCGAGACCTTGGTGTCGGTGAGCGCCACGTCGCCGCCGGTGAGCATCGACGCGCCGGTTGTCGCGTTGATGCCGGTCGCCGCGTAGACGCTGCCGGTCAGGATGCCCGCGCCGCCGGTGACGCCCGGGCTCACGTTCTTGCCGATCATCACCATCACGCCGTGGTTGCCGAAGTGGTCCCGCCCGCCGAGCGCGGTCACCTTGGACGTGCCCGAGAGATCGCGGCCGAACACGTTCATGGTGGCGAACGTCACGTTGTCGGTCAGCCCGAGCGACGCGACCGCGTCCATCACCGCCTGGATGCCGGGCACGCCGCGCCCGGTGCTGTCGTGGTCGGTGTGGTCGAAGACCTCGTCGGCGAGCCCGGGATCGGTGTGGTTGTCGCCGCCGAACGGGATGTGCAGGGTGATCACCGGCGCGACCTTGGCCGCGATCAGCGCCGCCGCCGCCAGCGCCTGGCCGTGCACGTCATTGGTGGTGATCGACGCCAGCGTCGTCGACAGGCTCTGCGACAGCTCGCGCACCTGTTGCTGGCTCGACGCCATCGCGTCCAGGAACGCCTTCTGTTCGGGCGTGCCGTCGGCTTTGAACATCGTGTTCAGCTGGTTGAGCGTGGTGTCGCGCATCGCGCGGAGCTTGACCACCGGATCGGTCGCCGATCCCGTGAGCAGCTGCTTGAGCTGCGTCGGCGAGATCGTCGGCAGCGCGCGGCCGGAGAACGAGATCATCTCCAGCGCGTTGCCCCCCGTACCGACCGCGACCGGCTCCGCCTGCACCGTGCCCAGGCACTGGTAGAGGTGCTTGGCATAGATCGACGGCACCATCTCGTTGCCGCTGGTCTGCCCGAGCAACCGCATCGACTTCGGGTGGTCGCCGTGGACGATGCCGCCCGGCGCGTAGTGAAAGAAGTTGGCGCGGTTACGCACCGCCGCCGTCAGCCCCGCCCAGGGCGCCGCCGCGGTCACCATGGTGGTGCCGAGCGTGAACGGCGTGGCCGCCATGCTGGCGTCGGCCGGGTGCACGATGGTCGGCGACGCGTACGTGCCCGGGCAGTTGCACGAGATCGAGTCGCCGGCGCTCGACGCGCTCACGATCAGGAACTGCGCCTTGTCCTTGGCGGTGATCGCGCAGGCCATGTCCTGCGCGGTCGCCTTGCGCGGGTTCATCAGGAACCACGCGGGCAGCCCGGTGGCCATCGCGCGCAGGCCGACGTAGCCGGTTCCGAAGAGTCCGGTGAGCAGCGCTTGTCGTCGATTGACGGGTGTCATGCCTTCCTTGCTCAGATGCCCAGCGCCAGCGAGGTGGGAGATTGGCAGGCCGCCGCAAACGTCGAGCGCAACGAGGCGGTCGTGGTGCTGCGCGCGGCGACGGCGGCGTTGTAGTGGTCCTGCAATGCCTTGAGCGCCCCCGCGTAATGGGGGTCGGACGCCGGCAGCCCCATCACCTTGCCGACCATGTCGGTCATCGCCGCGGCGGAGCCGGTGGCGCTGGTGTAGATGTTGGTCGCGGCTGGCCCGTCCACGACCTTGGCGGCGATCGCCTCGCACACCAGCTCGCTGGCGGCGCGGTAGAACAGGTTGGGATCCGGCGGCGTCACCGGCAGCTGCGAGCCGCGGCTGAACGCATCGGCCGGGATCGAGCCCGCCAGTCGGTTGGTCGCCGTGGTGACGCCGGTCGGCGTCGGCGTGACGATCTCGCACAGGTCGGGCTTGCCCAGGCGGTTCGACAGCGCCGCGCACAGCTGGTCGCGGCGCGCGACGCTGATGGTGACGCCGTCGGCGGCGAACGTCGCGGTGGTCGACCAGGCTGTCACCAGCGGCGACGCGAACAGCTCGCGCACCAGCGTCTTGAAGTCGTAACTGGCGTTCTGGAACGCCAGCGCCACGCGCCGCATCTCTGGGTCGGTCTCTTCACACGCCGCCGAGTTCGCGAAGAAGCACAGGTGCTGCGTGGTCGCGAGCGCGAACCGGTTGACCGGCTGGCCCGCCTGCGAATCGGTCACCTGGCCCAGGAACTTGCCGAAGTCGACCAGGCTGGTCCCGTTCTGTGTGACGTCGCCGAATCCGAAGCTCGCCGCGGTCGACGTCGCCTTGGCCGGCACCTGGTCGTTGAAGTCGAACTGGTTTTGCCAGAACAGGCGCATCGGATCGAGGCTCTTGTGGCAGCCGTAGCAGACCGAGCCGGTTACCGCGTGCTGGCCGTCGAGGCCGACCGAGCTGGGCGGGTTCGGGATCGACGCGGTCGCGTTGGTGAAACCTTCGCCGAGCGCGGCCAGCAACGCTTGATTGGCGGTCACCCGGTGTTGATTGCTGTCGTTGGTGTTCCAGACCGCGAGGAACGACGGGCGTGGTGAAGAAGCTCACGCGCGGCAGCCGCGACGGCAGCGTGGTCGCGGCGCGCAGCGCCGGCAGGTTGTACGAGACGATCGGCGTGCCGGTGCTGGTGATGGTCACCATTTGCCAATCGGAGAGATCCTGCGCGGTGAAATAGGGCTGGATCGCGTGCTCGAAGCAACCGAGGTTGGTCGAGCCCTGGCCGTTGTTCGTCGAATCGCGATCGATCACGCCCAGCAGCACGTGGAACAGGTTGGTGCTGCCGGGGTACGTCGAGATCTTGGTCGCATCGCCGGCGCAGGTCGTTCCCGACGGGCCTCGCCCGGTCGTCGTCGTCGGCGCCACGTAGCCGAACACCAGGTAATTGGCGCTGGTCGGATCCAGTGTCTCGGTCAGCGCCGGGCGCGTACCGTGATTGAACTGGAAGTTGAAGGTGTGGATGTCGTACGGCATCTCGATTTGCATGTACATGCTCTTGAGCGCCGTGGTCATCATGAACCGCTGCGTGGTGAGGATGTCCGTGAAGGGCCGGCCCTCGGCGATCAGCTCCAGCGCCGTGCGCGCGAAGCTCTCCTTCAGGTTCTTGAACAGCATCGGAAACGCGTTGTCGCCGAAGATCGCGTAGGGCAGATCGAAAGCGCCCGGTCGTTTGCGCAGCTGGAACTCGTAGTCGAGAACGGCGAGCGACGACTGTTGATACGCGTTCTGAAAGAACAGGATCATCTTGTCCTGGAACTGCGGCGTGGCCATCCAGGTGTCGATCAATCCCTTGAGCGCGGTGGCGTCGGTCGCCGCGGCCACCTCGGCGTCGGTGGGCGCGAGGCCGGTGAGCACGCTCTTGATCTTGCGCAGCGCCGAATAGGTCGAGAGCGGCGTGGTGAATCCGCCGCTGCCTGCACCGCCGCCATTGCCGCCCTGGCCGTTGCCGGTGTTCCCGCCACCGCCAGGCCCAGCGCCGGTGCCGCTGCTGCCACCACCGGAGCCGGTTCCGGTATTGCCCGTGCCCGTGCTACCACCGCCGGGCGGCGCGCTACCGCCCAGGTTGCCGACGTTGCCGGTGCAGGCGATCAGCCCCGCTCCGAGGGTGGCGATGCACGCCAGCGCGTGCGAGGACTTGATCCGCATCCTGCCCAATAAGGGGCGGAACGCCCGCAGACTGGTGCACGCGCGGCGAAGTTTTGTCGGCAGCCACCGACAGGTTCGCGCTGCACCGCGTTTGCGTCTGACTTCTTCGCGGGCTCAGAGCATCGAGTCGGGCGCCAGCCAGTCGTAGCTGATCGCCGCGTCGTCGACGTAGAGCTCGGACTGCGACGGCGACAGATCGCCGGTGACGCTGCACGGGGTCCAGTAGACGGTGGGATTGGCCGCCATGGGCCGGCTGCGGATGTCGTAGTAGAGCTTGCCGTCGAGCCACAACGTGAAGCGGCCGCTGTCGTCGGGGACGTTGCGGAACAAGACCTCGATCTGAAACCACCGTCCGACCGGCACCTCGATCGCGGGATCGGGCGTGGGCAGCCGCAGGTACTGCGGGCGGTGATCGTAGACGCTCAGGATCATCTCGCCGCCGGGCAGGCTGCGCAGGTTGACGTCGAGGAACTGCGAGATCACCGTCGGGTCGTCGGTCGGCGTGCGGAACTGCAAGATCGTCCAGTCGACCTTGGTCTGATAGGCGCGCGGCAGGTAGTACCAGACGCTGTAGAACGCCTCCTTGGGGAAATCGCCCTGGTGCCAGAGCCGTGCGGTGTGCACCGCGCCGACGGCGCCGTTGGTGAGCTTCACCGAGTACTTACCCGAGTGCGCGAAGTCGGTCGAGATCGCGACCAGGGCGTCGGTGGCGTCGGTCATCGACCCGCCGGGCGATGGGTTCGCCCACTCGCTGAGATCGCCGGTCTCGTGCTGCGCCGTCCAGACCAGGTCCGAGCCGAGATCGATCCGCCGCCCGCACGCCGGGGCGGCGAGCAGGGTCATGACCAACAGTATAGGGCGCGCGATCACGACAATCTTCGAGCCTACCCGATCCATGGTTGCCAGACGCAGCAACAAAAGGGGAGCGCGCGTGAAATCTGGTGCGCGTTTCGTGATTTCGATCGACGAATTGCCGCCGATTGTCAGCCGTGCGGCGCCGTGCTCCGGTCGCGGTTGTCGGCCCGCTCCCAGTTTGCCTAATCTAGGGCGGATGGCGTTTCGTGCGTCGCGGCTCGCGCCGTTGTTGCTCGCGTCGCTGGCTGGCGCGGGTTGCGGCCCGGGCGCGGCCGCGCGTGACGCCGGCAACGGGTCGCCCGACGTCGCGCTCTTCGACGTTCCGCCGCTCACCGACGGAAACGTCGCCGGCTATGCGCTCAGCTTCGACGGCATCAACGACTACGCCACCTCCGGCAACGCCGGCTTCCCCGCCGCCAGCGCGCCGCAGACGATCTCGTTGTGGGTCAACTACGTCGCCACGACCGGCACGCAGGACTTCATCGTCCTGCGCCTCGATCTGGACAGCGGCATCCAGATCGGGATCCGCGGCGGCACGATCACGGTATGGCGCACGTATTCCGGCCGGACGCTGGTCGCCGCGCCGACCGCGCCCGCCGCCGGCGAATGGCACCACGTCGCCTACACATTCGATCGGACCACGCACATCCTGTACGTCGACGGCGCCATGGTCGCCTCGTCGACCACGACCGGCGATGAACGAACACCCAACCAGGTCTGGCTGGGGACCGTCGACGGTTCGGCAGAGCTCTACAGCGGGCTCATGGACGAGGTTCGCGTCTGGTCGATCGTGCGCTCGGCCGCCGACATCCAGAGAGACATGCTGCACCGGAGCCCCGGTCCAGAGCCGGGCCTGATGGCGTACTGGACCTTCGACGATTCGCAGAACGGGGGCCGCTGCGACGACATGAGCAAGGCGGCCAACGACGTCAACCGCAACGACGTCACGCTGGGCGACGGCATCGCCGAACGTATGCCCAGCCGCGTTCTGTCGGACGCGCCGGTCGCGGCGGTCTCACCGGGAGGGTGAGCGCCGAAATGTCAGCAGGTCAGAACGACGCCGCGAGCCCGGCGGTCGCGCCCAGGCGCACCGTCGGCGTGCGGCCCACGACGCCCGCCGGCATGATGGCCAGGTCATAGGGGCGCGGGAAATAGGTCGCGTGCACGCCGGCGATCGGCGCGATCCGCGCGTCGCGCGCGCCCACGCGCAGCACGATGCCGCCGCGCAGGCCCAGATCGACGCGCGTCGCTTCCCGGGGCGCCACCGGGCTCAGCCCCTGCGCGCGAAAGATCGCGGCCGTCAGGCCGGCTTCGCCGTCGATCTCGACCCACCGTTGCACCTGCCGCCAACGAATGCCCGCGTCGATCGGGATGCGTTGCTCGCGCGCGCGCACCGTGCCGACCGCGAAGTCGGTGCGCGGTTGCAGACCGATGGCAAACGACGCTGCCAGGCGCCCGTCGCCGATCGCCGCGCGCAGCTCGCCCCCCGCGCCGGTCATCTCCGGCGCCGAGAGCACGGCCGGCGCGGTATCGCCCAGCGCCGCGAGCTCGAGGCGGAGGCGGCGCGGCGGTGGCGCGGGGACCGCCTGGGGGTGGCTCGGGCGGCGGCAGCGGCTCGGGGACCGGCTCGGCCGCGGGCAGCTTGGGAGTCTCGATGAGCAGCTCCGGCGGCATCAGCGTCAGCACCACGAACACCGCCGCAAAACGCGCGCGTTGGTCGCAATCGCGCGCCACGTCCCGGTAGACCCGGACGCGCTGCGTATTGCTGACCGTCAGGCGCACCCGGTAGGTGTCGCCCGAGTCGGCGACGTCGACTGACGCCGCGCGCGGCAATGACTCCAGCGCGCCGCTCGGCACCAGCGACGACATGGCGGTCCAGATCGCGTCGGCCGAGGGGCACGAGCCCGTCGACGAGATGTCCGGCGCCGACCGCGGGCGTTCCGCGTCGGCCGGCGCCGCGCGCGCGATCGCGCTCGGTACCATGCCCACTGCGAGCACGACGCAGGGGACCATCGGGCGCAAGACCGGGCGCAAGATCAGGCGAAAATCGAGACCCATGGGGCGCGACCCCACTCAACATACCCGAAGGGAGCGGGCCCCCGTCACGCTTATTGCAACTCCTGACCTGCGAGCAAAGCTCGTCGGCGTTCGCTCGACCTGGTGTAGACTCCCCGGAGTAGCGATGGCCGCCAACCAGAATCAGGTACCGGCCCGGGTCCCCGGGCAGTCCCCGGGCGACGCATGGAAGACCCCGGCCGCGCGTGAGGCGCGGCGGGTCGCAACCGCTGTCGGCCGCGCCGGCGAGGACACGCAGGACTTCCGCGCGCTCTACGACACCTGGTTCGGCGACGTCGCGCGCTGGGTGCGCGCGCTGGGCGCGTCGGCTGCCGACCAGGACGACCTGGTGCAAGAGGTCTTCGTGGTCGTTCACCGGCGGCTGCCCGACTTCGACGGCGAGAACATGGCCGGCTGGCTCTATCGCATCGCGACCCATCAGGTGCGCGACTTTCGGCGGCTGCGCTGGATCCGCCACATCTTCGGCCGCAGCGTACCGCTGTCGTCGGGCGTGCCCGCCAATGGGCCGACGCCGCTCATGGTGCTCGAGACCAAGGAGAAGCAGGAGTTTCTCGAGCGGTTGTTGTCGACGCTCAATGAAGCGCAACGCGCGGCGTTCGTGTTGTTCGAGATGGACGGCTACACCGGCGACGAGATCGCGCGCATCCAGCAGGTGTCGATCAACACCGTGCGGGCGCGCATTCATCGCGCGCGCAAGAAGCTGTCGGTCTTGTTGTTGAAATGGCGGGAAGGCACGAGAGGAGGAATGGAATAGTGGATCGCTTATCCGAAAAGAGGACCGCGTTCGATCCGGCCGAGGAGGTTCTGGCCGATCTGATCCGCTCCAGCGAGCCGGTGGTCGTGACGCCGGCGCGCAAGCAGCGCGTGCTGAACCGCGTCCTGGTGCGCCAGACTAGCCGCCGTGCGACCGGGTCGCGGCTGCTGCGCCCCGTGTTCGTGATCGGCGTGCTCTCGCTGGCCGGCGCTACCGCCGCCGCGACGATTGGCCGCCGCGCCTGGATCGAACGCCGCGCGCAGAGCTCTGTGCGTCAGGCCGAGCCGCTCGCGCAGGTGGCGTCGAGGACCAAGCACGCGCGGTCCAAGGTGGCGCCCGTCGCCGAGGACGAGCTCGCCGGCGACGCTGTCGACGAGATGCTCGATGCGACAGCCGTTCCGGTCCCCGAGCCCGCGCCGGCCCGGGTCACGCCGCGTACGCTGCGCCGGCCGGCGCACGTCGCCAGCCGTACGCGCGCCGTTCACTCGTCGGAAGATCCGTCGCGCGTCTTCGATGCGATCCAGGCGCTGCGCACCGATCGCGATCCCGCGCGCGCGAGCCGCCTGCTCGCCGAGTACCTGGCGCACTATCCACACGGCGCGCTCGCCGAGGAGGCGGTAGCGCTGTCGATCGAAGCGGCGGCCGCGCGCCACAGCCCCAGCGCCGCCGGGTTCGCCGAGCGCTACCTGCGCGAGTATCCCCGCGGCCGGTTCCGCCACACCGCCGAGCAAGCGCTGGAGCACGCCCCGAATTGAGCCCGCGGAGCCGATCACCCCTTCTATCGTTCGTCAGTGTAGGGGTCGGGTTGGCGGCGTTCGGGTTGCTCGCGGCGGGGCGCGCCGGCGCCACTGACTATTACGTCACCACCTCCGGCGCCCCGGGGGCGGTTGGCAGCAACAGCAACGCCGGAACCAGCGCGGCGGCACCGTTCGCCACCATCGCGCGCGCTGTCCAGTTGGTGCAGGCGGGTGACACGATCTTCCTGCGCGGCGGCACCTACGCCACCTACAGCATCCCGCTGCGTAACGGCCAGCCGGTGTCGGGGACGGCGTCGGCCTGGATCACCTTCAGCGCCTATCCGGGCGAGCTACCGATCTTCGACGGCGCCCTGGGTGACTTCGGCACCGGCTTCGGCAGCACCAGCTCGCAGTTCATCCGCGTGGTGGGGATCGCGTCGCGCAACTTCGGCTCGAGCGGCTTCGGCAACGGCTGGGTCAACGACGTCGGCACCTCGAACGGCAACTGGCAGTTCATCAACTGCATCGCCGACAACAACAAGATCAACGGCATCACGTTCTATAACGCGACCGGGCTGCTCATCGACCAGTCGATCGTCGGGCACAACGGCAACGCCAACCCGTCGTGGTCGAGCGGCGTGAACCTGTTCCACGTGTCGGGCGACTTCACGACCAACATCGTGCGCCGCACCGTCTCGTTCGAGAACATCGACGTGTCGACGACCCACAGCACGCCGGCGGGCGGCGCCACCGACGGCAGCGGGTTCATCCTCGATCAGAGCAGCAGCGGCGCGCTGTTCGAGAACAACA
Source organism: uncultured Pseudomonadota bacterium (assembly GCA_963711305.1). Taxonomy (GTDB): domain Bacteria; phylum Myxococcota_A; class Polyangia; order Fen-1088; family Fen-1088; genus DASRQZ01. The sequence goes on along the minus strand of CAVQDT010000003.1, from coordinate 1,039,379 downwards.
TCGGCTTCCGCAACGGCGGGTCGTGCATCCGCATCAACACGCCGGGCGCGCACATCATCAACAACACCTGCTATCACGACGGCCTGAACCCGATCGATCGCACGCCGGCGAATCCGGGCGAGATCTACTTCTCGAGCGGCCTGCAGGGCGCCGTGATGAGCAATAACTTGTTATCTGCGAGCGGTTTCAACAACACGATGACGGCGGTCAACATCATGACCGGGACCGCCAACATCGCCGTCAACGCCAACGGCGCGACGCCGTTCTTCGCCAATCCGGGCGCGCTCGACTTCCATCTGGTCGCGACGGCGTCAGGGGAGATCGACAAGGGCACGGCGACGGGCGCGCCGGCCACCGACATTGGCTTCGACCCCAGGTGCATCAAGGCGCAGACGCCGCAGGGCGGGCAGCCGTCATGGTGGACCTTCACGATCGACTACGACTACATCACGCAGACCGCCAAGGGAGTGGCCGGCTGCTTTCACCCCTCGACGCGGCCCGCGGGCGCGGCGCCCGACATCGGTGCGTACGAGTTCAACGGCGTACCGATCCCGGGTACCGGTGGCGCGCCGGGGAGCGGCGGCGCGACCGGCAGCGGCGGTGCGACCGGCGCGGGCGGTGCGCGCGGAACCGGAGGGATCAACGGCGGTGCGGGTGGCGCGCGCGGCACCGGTGGCGCGACCGCGGGGAGCGGCGGCGCGAGCGCGGGCACCGGCGGGGCCGGCGGGACGACCAGCGGTGCCGGAGGTGAGACCGGCGCGGCGGGCGAGGGCGGCGCGGCGGGCGAGGGTGGCAGTGAGACCGGCGCAGCGGGAGGGTGCCAGTGCGCGGTGGGGACGGAACGGTGGCGGCGGCTTGGTGCTGACGGGCGGGCTGTTCGTCGCGGCGCTGGCGATCGCGCGCCGTCGGCGACGATAGGGCTCGCGTCTCGCAAGGCCTGCCAGACACCGCTTCAAGCCTCCCTCTATTCACTCGAGTCACCCTCGCCCGTCTGCGACGCGAGAGGGTCGGGGAGAGGGCGGGCCCTGCGAGAGACGAGGCTCGGCGGGAACGAGTACGAGTCCGGGCGGATGGCGGGTTGAGCGGCCGGGCGGGACCCGGTAGGGTGACGCTCATGGACTTCGAGCTGCAGCTGGGGAAGCGTGGTGAACTGGGGCGTCGCAGCCCGGCCGATGGCACGCGGCGACTGCTCGTGCTCGGCGACTTCGCGGGGCGCGGGTCGCGCGGCGACGCGGCCGCGCGCGAGGCGCTGGCGACGCGCACGATCGTCAAGGTGCCGCAGGGCGGTGACGGCGTCGACGCCGCGATCAAGGCGCTGTCGCCGGTGCTGGGGCTGCCGGCGTCGATCGCGGGCGCGGCGGGGGCGCTGGAGATCTCCGCGCTCGAGGACTTCCATCCCGACACGCTCTTCCGGCGACTCTCGATCTTTCGCGATCCGCCGCGCGCGGCCGCGCCCGCCGGCACCATGGCGGTCGGCGAAGGCGATGCCGACGACGTCGCGCGCCTGCTGGGAAAGCGGCCGGCGGCGTCCAGCGCGCCCTCGACGTCGCGACCGACGGCCTCGTCGACCATCGACGATCTCATCGGCAAGATCATCGCCAGCCACGTCGCCTCGGCGCCCGCCGATGCGCCGCTCGATGCAGTCGCCCTCGGGCGGGTCATGCGCGCGGTCCTGCAAGAGCCGGCGTTCCAGACGCTGGAAGCCCGCTGGCGCGCGCTCGACGTGCTGGTCTCGCGCGCGGACGAAGCGGTCGAGATCTCGTTGCTCGATGTGACGCGCGCCGAGCTGCTCGCCGACCTTCTCCCCGGCGGCGCCGACGCCACGGATGCGAGCGCCGCGCTCGACGCCAGCGCGCTCGCGCGGCGCGTGCTCTCGCCGCCGGGCGGCCGTGGATGGGCGGCGCTCATCGCCGACTTCGCGTTCGGCCCCGGCGCCGAGGACTGCGCGTTGCTCGCGCGGCTCGGCGCGCTCGCGGGCGCGGCGCGCGCGCCATTCATCGCCGGCGCGGCTCCGGCGCTCGTCGGCTGCCGATCGCTGGCGGGCGCGAACGATCCGGCGCGCTGGGAGGCGCTGGCCTCCGACGATGCCCGCCGCTGGCAGGCGTTGCGCCGCAGTCCCGCGGCGAGCTGGATCGGCCTCGCGCTGCCGCGCTTCCTGGCGCGCGCGCCCTACGGCGCGAAGACCACCGCGATCGACGCGTTCGCGTTCGAGGAGATCGATGGCCGTCCCGCGCCCGAGGCGCTGTGCTGGGGCAACGGCGCGTTCCTGGGTGCGCTCGCGCTCGCGCGCACCGAGGACGGCGATGCGGAGGAGATCGACGATCTCCCGTTCTTCAGCTTTCGCTCCGAGGGCGACGTCGAGATGTATCCGACCGCGGAGGTGTTCTGGGGCGAGCGCGCTGCGGACGCCGCGCTCGCGCGCGGGCTGATCCCGGCGCTGAGCGCGCGCGATCGCAACGCCGTGCGCCTGGTTCGCCTGCAATCGATCGGCGACCCGCCGCGCGCGCTGGGCGGCGCGGACCCCGGCGACGAAATCGACGAGTGATCCGCGGCGCGCGCCGCACGACGCACCCTCGCGAAGGCGGCGACGCAGCTTCTGGATAGCGGCCTGCGCAGATGGCTCATCGCCGGCGCGGCTCGCCGCGCATTCTCGCGGCCGGCGCGCTGGCCTCGCGATTGCTGGACGCGATGGCATGGCTGCGCCGGGGATGCTGAGATACGTGGAGCTTGTCGAGGCGCGCGCCGCGCGTGGCGTGCGCATGCTGGGGGTGGGGGCGCTGCCGAGCCCGTGGACCGAGGCGGCGAAAGGGATCTTCCACGTCAAGGAGATCCCGGTGCTGTGCGTGCGCCACAAGCGCGGTGACGCCGATCAGGCCGCGTGGGCCGGCGTCGCCAACGCACCGGCGGTGTTCTACGACGACGAGCCGCCTCGCACCGGGTGGGCGGAGATCCTGCTGCTGGCCGAGCGTCTCGGCGGTCGCGTCTCGCTGATCCCGTCGGAGCCGGCGCAGCGCGCGCGCTTCTTCGGCCTGGCGCACGAGCTCTGCGGCGAGGACGGCCTCGCCTGGAGCGCGCGTCTCATCATGTTGCACGGCTCGATGACGTCCAATGGCGCACGGTCCTTTCCCATGCGGATCGCCGGCTATCTGGCCGCGAGCTACGGCTACGCTTCGGATCGGATCGAGCGCGCGCACCGCCGCGTGCGCGAGGTCTCGGCTTGCTCGACGCCACGCTGGCGGCGAGCCGCGCCGCGGGCCACGGCTATCTGCTCGGTGAGCGGCTGACCGCGCTCGACATCTACCTGGCGACGTTCATCACACCGATCGTCGGCGTGACGGCCGAGGAGTGCCCGGGGATGTTCGATGTGGTTCGTCCCGCGTTCACCCATCTCGGCGAGGAGGTCGGCGCCGAGATGCCGCCGGCGCTGGTGGAGCACCGGCGGCGCATCTACCGCGAGCACCTGCCCTGGCCGATCGCCTTGTGACGCAGCCGATGTCGGTGTAAGCGTCGGCGTGGGCGACCGCGGTCGAGGTCGCTTTCCTGAGGTGCCCGTCGACGATCTACGGTAACGTCGTTCCGGCCGGCACCGATGAGCAGCCAAGTGCGGCCGCGGTCGCGGCGAGATCGGCCGATGCAGCTCGCGCGGTGCGCGCTGGTGATCTGCGCGGTCTCGATGATTGTCGCGCTACCGTCGCCGGGAGCGCGCGCCGACCAGACAGCGAACGCGGAGGCGACGCCGACGTCCACGCCCAGGCCGACGCCCACGCCCACGCCCACGCCCGACGCCCACGCCGAGGTTGTTGCTGCACCCGCGCCAGTTGCGTTGCCACGCCGCCGCGCCGCCGCCAGCGTCGGTTGTGGCTGAGCAGCCGTCGCCGGCGCCCCTTCTTGCGCACCTCGGCAAGCTCGAGCAAGAGTCGGTGAACGACGCGCTCGTCGACCTCGGCATCCGGATCGACCCGCACCCCGAGGGCAAGACCGTCCGCGCGGTCCACGTGGTCAACCAGGAGGTCTTCTCGCGCCGCGACTGGTGGCTTCGCTGGTTCAACATCTTCCACCGCACCACGCGCGGCAACATCATCGAGCGCGAGCTGCTGATCCACGCCGGCGATCGCTACGACGCCGCGCTGGTCGACGAGAGCGTGCGCAATCTGCAGGCGACCTCGGGCACCACCGTCGGCTCGACGATCCTTCCCCGCGCCCGATCTGTCGAGCGTGATCGTGATCCTGCCGATTGTGTCCCCGCAGCCGGGCACCGTCGATCTGCTGGTGGTCACGCGCGACGTCTGGAGCCTGCGCTTCAACACCAACTTCGAGTTCCAGCAGAGCACGCTCTCGCTGCTGCAGACGTCGCTGTCGGAGAACAACCTCTTCGGCTGGCGCAAGTTCTTCTCGTTCGGGTTCTCGCTCGACCTGGGCGCGTACTGGATCGGGCCGACCTACTTCGATCCCAACGTCGCCGGCACGCGCCTCACTCTCTACGCTTCGGCCAACGCCTACTACTCGCGCGACACCGGCCACTACGAGGGCAACGCCGAGGCGGTCTCGCTGCACTACCCGCTCTTCTCGCTCGCCAGCCGCTGGGGCGCCGGCCTCGAGGTCGTGCACTCCGACACGCTGGTGCGCAACTTTCGCGGCCTGAACCCGCGCCTGGTCAACCTGGTCGACATCGGCCCCGACGCCTTCGCGCCGACGCTCGAGGCGGTGCCCTACATCTATCGCCGCAAGATCACCACCGTCGACGCGACGGTCACGCGCCAGTTCGGCGTCTCGGTGATCCACCGCATCACCTTCGGCCACCACGTCGACACCCACCGCTCGCTGGCCCCCGGCGACTTCCCCGACCCCGACAAGGCGCCGCTCTTCCTCGCGCAGTACGCGCCGGTGTCGGAGACGCGCTCGGAGCCGTTCGTCCAGTACTCGCTGTTCACGCCGCGCTACGCGATCTACCGCGACCTCAACACGTTCGATCTGCGCGAGAACGTGCTCCTGGGCCCGAGCCTGACCGCGAGCCTCGCCTACGGCTCGCCCGAGCTGGGCGCCGACTTCCGCGCGTTCCCCATGGGGCTGTCGCTCGGCTGGACGGTCGCGCCGCACGGCGGGATCGCGCGGATCAGCCTGCAGGCGTCGGCGTCGACTGCGCGATCAGACCTTCATCGATCAGCAACTGACCGGCGGCGTCTACTTCGCGTCGCCGATGCTCGGCCGCCGCGTGCGCATCGTGGCGCAGGCGTCGGCGAGCACGCTGCGCAACGACACGCAGCGGGGCGTCTTCCTGCTCGGCGGCGACACGGGGCTACGCGGCTACGCCATCGGCGACTTCTTCGGCACCACCGAGGTGCTGGGCCACGTCGAGCTACGCTCGGCGCCGGTCGCGATCTTCTCGCAGCGGATCGGCGGCTTGCTGTTCTACGACGTCGGTGACGCCGCGCCGTCGTTCAGCGCCATCGTGCCGATGCACGACTTCGGCCTGGGCCTGCGCTGGCTGATCCCGCAGCTCAACTCGACGGTGATCCGCGTCGACTGGGCCTTCGCCACGCAGAGCACGGCGTTCACCCGGGCCGGCTTCCCCGGCCGGGTGACCGCCGGCTTCATGCAGACGTTCTAGCAACCGTTCCAGTCGAACGTTCGGAGGCCCGCGCTACTTGCAGCAGAGCACGCCGCCGTTGTTCGTCGGGGCCATCATCTTGGTGACCACCAGCCCTTCGGTGGTCGCGAGCGCCCCGTCGCACGACCAGCGCCGGTACCTCGTCGCACTCGGTGTGCGAGAACTGGGCGTTCAGCGGCGCGCAGTTGGGGTCCTCGGCCAGACCGAAGTTGCCGCAGCCGTGGACGTCGTTGGTGCCGACCACGTCGTTGGCGTTGCAGGTCGTGCCGATGAACGCCGCGCTGGCGGGTCGCGTAGAGCATCCGCGATCCGGCGGCGTTGGTCGCGTTGGGGATGCCCGCCTGCGCGCAGGTCACGTTCAGGTTGTCGAGCTCGTTGGCGCCGCCGCAGACGTGCCAGCCGACCGCGCACAGATCGGCGACGCTGCAGCCCATGCCATCCGCCTTCGTGCCGGTGTTGCCCGCGGCGCGGTTGCAAGCGGGGTTGAGCGACGCCAGCGAGACCACGCCCGGAACCGACCAGTCACCCGCGCAGCCGGCGATCGAGGGGAAGTTGGCGACGTTGACGAAGGCCTCGCGCGTTCCATCGGCGCAGCCGATGACCGAAATACTGCCGCCGGTGCCGGGCGCGCCGCCCATGCCCGGCGCACCGCCCATGCCGGGTGCGCCGCCGGTCGCCCGCGCGCCGCCCAGCCCGGGCGCGCCGCCCGTGCCCGCGCCGCCCGTGCCGCTATTGACGCCCCCGGTGCCGGTCTGCATGCCGCCCGCGCCATCGTGGGCGCCGCCGGCCCCGGTGACCGTTGCGCCGCCGGCTCCGTCCGTCGTACCGCCGCTGCCGGTGACGGTACGCACCGCCCGAACCCGTCATGCCGCCGTCGCCGCCGCTGCTGCCGCCCGCACCGGTGGTCGAGCCACCGCTGCCGCTGCTTGCGTCGAGGACCGAGCCGCCGGCGCCGGTCAGAATCGAGGTGTTGCCGCCGAGGCCACCGCGAGAGTCCGATCCGTTGCCGCCGCTCCCGATCCGCCCGCTTCCAGGATCGGTGATACCGGCGGTATTGAGGGAGCATCCGCCGCTGGTCCCGAAAAAGGCCGCGGCGAACAACATCCCCGTACCGCCGCCACGAAAGAAAACCGAGCAATGGGGGCTCTGCTCATCGCCGAGTAGGTTCCGCTTTCATACGTTTTTCATCAATCGCCAAACTACTCCGCGACAGATTGCCCCCTCGGTTGAGTTTCCGCCGTCTATATACTGTGTTTTGAATTGCATTTTAAACTGCAGGCCACGCGGTCTGTCATGCGCACGCTGACCGCAGCGCGTTTCCTCGCCAGCTGGGAGCTTCCGGGCCCGTTCTCAACCTCCCGACCTCTGCGCCGATAGGGCGAGACGCCGGATTGAACCGGCTGTTTTCCCACAACCGATGCGGACCGATGGAGCCCTCGCCGTACCCCCGCCGCTTGGACTCGAGCTCGTCGAGCTCGCGCGCGCGGTCTCGTCTGCGAGAGAAAGGGTGGCCGGGTTCCTCGCCGGTTCGGAGTCGGTATTCCTCGAAACCGGCGAAGCGCTCGAGCAGTTGCGCAACCAGGCGCTGTCGCTGGTCAGCATCGCCTCGAACGTCGTCGACGGGGCGCGGCCGCGCGACAGCGATCCGGTCGACGGGCTGGCGCAAGGGTGCCGGCGGATCGACCTGCACCTGGCGGCCAGCCGCCGGTCGCTCGACGCCAAGTCCGAGCGGCTGCGCGGCGTGCTGGCCGCGATCGACCGTCTGGGGACGTTTCGCCACCTCTTTCGCCGGGCCGCATCGGCGCTGCGCATGCTGGGCATGAGCACCAGCATCGAAAACGCGCGCGCGGGCATGGAGTCGACCGGGTTCGGCACGGTGGCGTCTGACGTGCGGCGCCTGGGCGGCCTGGTCGAGACCAAGCTCGACGGCGTGCTCGACGAGGCGCTGATCCATGAAGCGCACGGCGGGCGATGCGCTGGTGCGCGTGGCCGATCTGACGCGCCGGCAGGGCGAGCGGGCGTCGTCGATGCTCGACGACGCCGCGGCGGGGCTGGCGTCGCTGCGCGCGCTCGCGCAGGCCGCGGCCGCCGTCGGAGCGACGACGTCGGAGGCTTCGAACCGCGTCGTCGGCAGCGTCAACAGCGTCGTGGTCTCGCTGCAGGTGCACGACATCACCCGCCAGATCATGGAGCACACGCTCGAGGGGCTGAACGAGCTCGACGCAGATCTCGCGCCGCTGCTGCGCGCGGGCGCACCCGACGAAGCGGCCGACCGGATCGACGCCGGCGAGATGGTCGAGCTCTGTCGGCTGCAAAGCTCCCAGCTGCAACAGGCGCGCTCCAAGCTGGAGCAGGCGTTGCGCGCGATGCCGGCCAGCCTCAAGGCGATGTCGGCGACGGTCAACGAGCTCGCCGGCCAGACCGCCCGCCTGGCCGAGCGGTCTTCCGGCGTCTCGCTGCTCGAGGGCGTCGAGACCGGCGTCGCGCACGCCGTGTCGGTGCTGCGCGAGCAGCTCGCGCAGGAGACCGAGATCGAGGGCGCGATGGTCCAGGTCATGACCACGATCGCCGAGATGCTGAACCGGCTGCGCGACGTCGAGCGCATCGGCCACGACCTCAAGATCATCGGCCTCAACGCCGGCGTCGAGGCGGCCAAGACCACGCAAGGCGGCCGGGTGCTGAGCGTGCTGGCGCGGGCCATCCAGGAGCTGTCGACCGAGGTCGGAGATCAGACGGCGGCGTTCGCCGGCGTGGTTCACGAGATCGCCGGCGAGGCCTCGCCCGCGCACGGCGGCGCCGCGAGCGCCGAGTCGACCGCCGACGGCGTGGACGGCGAGTCGATCGCGCAGGAGCTCGAGGGGTTGCTCGACAACCTGCGCGCTTACAGCGGCGAGCTCGAGGCGACCATCGGCTCGCTGGTCGGCGCGGGCGACGCGCTCAGCCGGGGCGTCGAGGAGATCTCGATGCGCATCGAGCGCCAGGAGCGGGATCTGACGATGCTGGAGACCGCCGAGGGTGATCTGCGCACGAGCGACGGCGGCGCTGGGGGCGCGCGGCGTCACCGGCACCGGCGGGCGAACGACCGAGCGCCTCGCGCGGGCCAGCGCGCGCTACACCGTCGAGTCTGAGCGCGCGATCCATCGATCGATGACCGCGGGCGGTGGCGTTGCGCCGGACCGCGGCGGCGCCGGGCGCGTGACCGGTGGGGCTCCGGTCGTGCCGGCGCCGGGACAGGACTTCGGGGACAACGTGGAGCTCTTTTAGGGGAGGCAGGTGGAGCGAATGGCAGCGAATCAAAAGGATCAGCGCAAGGAGAAGGGTAGGGGAGCGCCGTCGGGGGTGAAGCTGTCCCCATCGCTGACGCTCGCGAACGCGGGCGAGGTCAAGGAGGCGTTGCAGGCGGCGCTGGCCGGCGCGCAGACCATCGCGCAGGACGAGGAGACCTGCGTCGTCTACGGGATGCCCTGCGAGGCGGTGAAGCACGGCGGCGTCGACAAGGTGTTGGCCCTCGAGCGCATCGCGTCCGAAGTGTTGCGACTCTGCGGCTGAGCCGCCGGCGCGCTAAGCTGGGCGCGCATGCAGGAAGAAGGGCCGAGCGCGCTGGTGCTCGAGGGCTATCGCGCGCTGGTCGCTCTCGACGAGCCGTTCGTGCGGCCGGCCGCGGTGTCCGGGACCGAACGGGTCGCGCTCCTGACGCGCGTGCTGGCTCACCTGGCCAGCGACGGCACGGCTGACCGGTTGCGGGCCGGCGCGCCGTCGTGGAAGCCGGCCGAGCCGCGCGCCTGGCTGCGCGCCCTGCTGACGGTGCGTCCGCCGGAGCTTCTACCCGACGATGTTCAGCTCGCGCTCGATCGCCTGCTCTGGACCGAGGCGCTGGCTCGGCCGCGCATCGACGCGCGCGACCTGCCGCCGCTCGAGGGCGCACGCGGCGCGCTGCGGGTAGGCGCGCTCTGGCAGGGCGACATTGCGATGCTGGCGGCCGACGCGATCGTCAACGCCGCGAATTCCGCGCTGCTCGGCTGCTTTCGCCCGTTTCACGCCTGCATCGACAACGCGATCCACGCCGCCGCCGGTCCGCGCCTGCGCGAAGACTGCGCGCGCATCATGCGCGTCCAGGACGCGCCCGAGCCCGCGGGCCTCGCCAAGGCCACGCGCGCTTACAACTTGCCCGCCCGGTTCGTGCTTCACACGGTAGGCCCGATCGTCGACGGCGCGCTCCGGCCGGCGCACGAACTGGCGCTGGCCGCGTGTTACCGCGCCTGCCTGGACACCGCGATTCATCTGGACGGCGTCCGCTCGGTGGCGCTCTGCGCCGTGTCGACCGGCGTGTTTGGCTTCCCGCGCGAGCCCGCCGCGGTCATCGCGGTGCGCACGGTGGGCGCCTGGCTCGCCGAGCATCCGGGTATGCTCGACCGTGTCGTGTTCAACGTCTTCGCCGATGCGGATCGCCGTGCGTACGAGCGCGCGCTCGCGAGCGATGGGGGCGCGTCGTGAAATCGATTGGCCTGACACCGAGCGCGGCGCGAGCGCGCGCCGCCAGCACGTTCGCGGGCTGGTGGCGGGACGCTTCCCGCGTGCTGATCGGCGCGGGCGCGGGGCTCTCCGCCGCTGCCGGCATCGACTACGGCGATCAGGCGGACTTCGCGCGCGTCTTCCCGGTGCTGGCGCGGCGCGGGTTGCGTGCGCGCTACCAGCTGATCGGCTTCGACCGCTGGACGCCGGCGGAGCACTGGGCCTACTGGGCGACCCACGTGAACGACATTCGCTTCGGCGCGCGGCCGCACCCGGTGTATGAGCGCCTGCGCGAGCTGACCGCGGGCAAGGACACCTTCGTGATCACGTCCAACGTCGATGGGATGTTCACGCGCAACGGCTTCGATGCGCAGCGCTTCTTCACTCCGCAGGGCGACTACGCGGCCATGCAGTGCCGCAAGCCATGTCGCAGGGTGGTCTGGCAAAGTCTTCCCTCGGTGGAGCGAGTGCTCGCTGCCATCGATCCGGAGCAGTTTGTCGTCACCGACCCGGCGGCGATCCCGGCGTGCCCGAATTGCGGCGGTGAGGTTTTCCTCAACGTGCGCCTCGACGCCGGCTTCGTGAGCGAGCCCTATCGAGAGCAGGCGCTGCGGCTCGACCGCTGGCTGCATGACGCGCCCGACGATCCGTTGCTGATTATCGAGATCGGCGCTGGCTTCAACACGCCGTCGGTGGTGCGCTGGCCGATGCAGTCGCTAGCCGCGGCGCGGCCGGAAGCGAGGTTCGTGCGGGTCAATCGGGATCACCCGGAAATGCCGGAGGAGCTGGGCGACCGGGCGATCTCGCTCGCCGCCGATGCGGGTGAGGCGATCGAGGCGTTCTGGCGCGCGTGCGTCCCGACACCGCGAGCGCCACAATCGCAAGGCCTGCCCTCTCCCTGACCCTCCCCCCCGTAGACGCGGGCAGGGGACCGGAAGATTACGTCCGGTACATCTGCGCGTGGCCGTTGCTCGGCCTGCTCGCGCCGCCCCCCAGGCTCGTCGGCCCGCCCGCCAGCCGGAACCGGCTCACCACGTGCTGCAGCTCCGACGCCAGGCGCGCCAGCGCCGACGCCGCCTCGAGCGTCGCCGACGCGCCCTGCGCCGTGCTGCGCGCGGCCTCGGCGACGCCGCTCACGTTGCGCGCGATCTCGCCCGAGCCGGTCGCCGCCTGCCCGACGTTGCGCCCGATCTCGTTGGTGGTCGCCGTCTGCTCCTCGACGGCGCCCGCGATCGTCGTCGCGATGTCGTTCACCTGGCCGATGATCTCGCGGATCTGCCCGACCGCCTTCACCGCTTCGGCGGTGTCGGTCTGGATGGCGTCGATCTTGTGGCTGATGTCCTCGGTCGCCTTGCTGGTCTCCTTGGCCAGTTCCTTGACCTCGTTGGCGACGACCGCGAAGCCCTTGCCCGCCTCGCCGGCGCGCGCCGCCTCGATCGTGGCGTTCAGCGCCAGCAAATTCGTCTGCTCGGCGATCGACGTGATCACCTTGATCACCTTGCCGATCTCGATCGAGCTCTCGCCCAGCTTGGCGATGGTCGCGCCGGCGGTGGTCGAGACCTGCACCGCCGCCGTGGTCACCTTGGTCGCCTCCTGCGCGTTCTTCGAGATCTCCTTGATCGAGGCGGTCATGTCGCTGCCGCTGTTGGCGACGGTGCGCACGTTCTGGCCCACCTGCTCGGCCGAGGCCGCCGCCGACACCGCCTGCCGCGACGTCTCCTCGGACGTCGACGCCATCTCCTGCGCGGTCGCCGACAGCTCCTCGGCCGACGCCGCCAGCGTGTGCGCGTTCTCGGCGATCGCCGCCATGTTGCGCGACAGCTCGTGCGCCAGCCGCTCGATCCCCTCGCCGAGCTGACCGATCGCGTCCTTGCCCTTGACGGTGATCGCCTGCGCCAGGTCGCCCTCGGCGATGTGCCGCACCGACTCGAGCAGCCGGTCGACCTTCTCCTGCAAATCGTCCTTGTCGTGGCGCGCTTGCTCGACCTGCCGTTCGGTCTCGCCCTTGAGCGCGTGCAGATCGCCGGTCATGCGGTTCAGCGCGTCGCCGAGCTGTCCCGACCTCGTCGCGCGACGAGACCTCGCAGCGTCCCTGCAGATCGCCCTGTCCCACGCGCTCGACGTGCTCGACCAGCTGCGAGACCGGCTGCGTGATCGACCGCGCGGTGATGCAGCGCGAGCGCGATCGCGATCGCGGTCGCCAGCAGCGCCGCCGATCCACAGCACACGGCTCATCGTCGTGGTGGCGGCGGCGATGTGGTCGCCATAGCTCTTACCGTTGCGCGACGTTCAGCTCGAACTCGTCGTCGACAGCGGCGAGATAGGCCTCGCTCTTGCTGTCGTTGTCGGTGAGCATCCTCTGCGCGCCCTTGAGATCTCCGCCGTCGGCCAGCGCGACGATCTTCGCGCGGACCTCGCGCCCACGCGCCGCGCGGTGTCCTTGACGCGCGCGTTGAGACGCTTCTCCTCGTCGGTCGTGATGTCGATGTACTTCGCGAGCAGATCCGCCTGCGCTTGCACCGTTTCGCGGATCTCGCCCTCGACCGCCTTTCGCTCGTCGCTGTTGTCGATCAGCACCAGGCCGTGGAGCCGCGTGATGTTGGTGCTCACGAGCAGGCGCAGCTTGCCCATCTCGGACATGCCGGGGATCGCGTCACCGCGCAGGAAGTCGGCGTCGCGCCGCACATCGCCCAGGCTCGCTCCGACCAGGATCGCGCTGATGATGAACGTCGCGATGACGATTGCCGAGCTGCCGAGGAGACGTTGATTCAGTTTCAGGTTTCTCACGGTCCCGCTCCTGGTGACGATGGGGGCGAACGCGTCTCAATAACCTCTTAAGTCGACAAGTCCGCGCCATGCTTGAGAGTCCGCCGGTTCGAGAGCCGAATTGCCGTGCTCCGGCTCGGGTCGTTCCCGGGGGCGCGCGCTCGGCGCCGGCGGGTCTAGAATGGCCCGCATGGTGCCCGGACTTTCCGCCTGGCTGCTGCTCGCGGCCCTGGTGGCGCAGGGCCCGGAGGCTCCGGCAGCCGCGCCGGGCATCGACGTGGCGGTCACGGCGACCGCGCCCATCGACGCCCAGCACCTGGCCGATGTGCTGCGCGCCTACCTCGACGAGTACGGTGTGCGCGTCGAGAGCGCGCCGGCCACCGCGCCCGGCGATCTCCGGCGGCAGCTCGCGGACGCCCGCCAGCTGGGCGAGCGGGTGCGGGCGATGGCCGTGGTGCGGGTCCAGGGCGGCGAGGGCGCCGGCGGCCGCGGCACCGTCGAGATCGACATCGTGGATCTGGCTACCGAGAAGGTGCTGATCGCCGAGGTGCCGCGACCGCAGCGTGACGAAGATCTCTATCGGGCGCTGGCGCTGAAGATTCAGGCGAGCCTGCGCGCGACGCTGTCCGAGGCTCCCGAGCGTCTCGGGCCCGGCAGTGGGCTCGCGCGCCTGGTGAGCAGCCGCAGCGGGTTCGCCGCGCCGCCTCCGGAACAGCCGCCGGGGCGGCTGGCGGTGGAGACCGGCTATCTCCTGTTCGTCTTTCCGCTGTCGGGCGTGGGGCTGCAGGGACTGTCGCTCTCGGGGGCGTTTGCCGCTTCGCGCTGGCTCGACGTGACGCTCGGCGCGGGCCTGCTCGGCACCGCCCGCGGCGAGGGCGGAGGCGTCACCGCCGTCGGGACCGTCGTCCCGTTGCTGGCATCGGCGCGGCTTCGCCTTTCGGGCGATCGCCTCGAAGCGATGCTGGGCCCGGCCCTCGAGCTCACCTACGTTGGCGTGACGCCTCAGAGCTCGACCACGGCGGTGCGCACCACCCGCTACCTCCTGCCGTCGGTGGGCGCGGACGCCGAAGCGCGGCTGCGCGTCGGCGCCTCGGCCTGGGTCTACGGCCGGATCACGGCGCTCGGCGTCCTGCTCGGCGAGCGTTATCTCGTGCAGGGCCAGGCTGTGCTGGACACCTCGCGACTGCAGGCGTCAGCGTCGGTGGGCCTGGGAATTGCGGTGTTTTAGGAGGGGCCTCGGGCCTCGGGATCGGACGAGACGCTCCGGTCCCCTCTGCCGTCCGCGGGAGAGACGCGTCGCCCGCCCCGGCCCTCTCCCCCGGCGGACCGGGGAGAGGGTGACTCGCTGAAGAAAGGTTCCGGTCCCCTCTCCCGTCCGCGGGAGAGGGTTAGGGAGAGGCTGAACCTTGCGAGCGCGGCACCCGCCGCCCCGTCTTTCCGAAGCCCAAAGCCCGAGGCCCGAGGCCCTTTCTTTTCGCCTTACCTTTTCTCCCGCCTCGGCCACTATGGAAACGTGCGTGTGATCTCGGGACCGTCGTCGAGCGTCGCGGGCGGCGGTGATGTCGCGGCCCTGGTCGATCGCGCGCGGCACAACGACGGCGCGGCGTTCCGCGAGCTTTTCCAGGCCCACGTCGGCGGCGTGCACCGCATCGTCTACCGGATGGTGGGGCCGGTGCCCGACCTCGACGATCTGGTGCAGACGGTCTTCGTCGAGGCGTTCCGCTCGCTGCCGGCGTTTCGCGGCGAGGCGCTGTTCTCGACCTGGCTGGCGCGCATCGCCGTCCGGGTCACCATGCACTCCGTGCGGCGCCGGCCGCCGCGCGCCGTCATGCTCGACGACGAGAGCGAGCCCCACCACGACCACGCCGGTCCCGAGCGCACCGTGGCCGCGCGCGAGGGGCTCGCGGTCCTCGATCGCTTGCTGGCGGAGCTGCGGCCGAAGCGGCGCGCGGCGTTCGTGCTGCACGTGCTCGAGGGCTATTCGATGGAAGAGGTCGGCGCGATCCTGAACGCCACGCCGGCGGCGATCAAGGTGCGCGTGCACGACGCACGCCGCTTCATCGAGAAGCGCTGCCGCCGCGATCCGCGCCTGTTCGATCTTCTCACCGCTGGGGTCGCGCCGTGAACTGCACCGAGGCGGAAGCGCTGTTCGTCGACGCGGGCGACGGCCGGCTCGACCTGTCGCAGGAGGTGCGGCTCGCCGGCCACCTCGACGGTTGTGCCGGATGCCGCGAGCGCGCCATGACCTGGCGGCGCCTGGTGCCCGGGATGCGCGGGCTCGCGCCCGCGGGCACCGGATGCCATGCGGATTCGCCGCATGCAGATCGAGATCGAGCGG
This sequence comes from uncultured Pseudomonadota bacterium, assembly GCA_963711305.1. GTDB lineage: Bacteria > Myxococcota_A > Polyangia > Fen-1088 > Fen-1088 > DASRQZ01. The sequence goes on along the minus strand of CAVQDT010000003.1, from coordinate 1,024,155 downwards.
CGGCTCGCTCCGGTCGCGCGCGGCGCGCACGGTTCGCGCGAGCGATGGGTGCGCTGGTCGGCGGCGCTGGTGTTCGCGAGCGCGGCGGCGCTCGCGCTGTTCTGGATCCGACGCCCGGTCGAGAAGCCCAGCCCGCAGGCGGCGCCCGGCTACGGCGTCGTCGCGCAGGTCGACGGCGAGCTCACCGTCGAAGGCCGGCGAGATCGCGGGCGAGACCCACCTCGCCGACCGGCAGCCACCTGGCGCTGGCCGCGGGCCGCGCCGATCTCAAGCTGGGTCGCAATGCGCAGGTGCGGCTCTCCGGCCCCGCGCGCCTGGCGCTCGAGGGGACGCCCGCGGCGATCGCGCTGCGGCTCGGCAGCGGGCAGGTCGACGCCGAGGTCGCGCATCGCGAGCCGGGCGAGACGTTCGCGGTGATCACCTCCGAGCTGCGCGTCGAGGTGCGCGGAACCCATTTCTCCGTCGGCGCCGCGCCCGGAAGATCCTGGGTGCGCGTCGACGAGGGGCGCGTCGAGGTCACGCTCGCGAGCGGCGAGCATCGCTTCGTGTCGACCGGCGAGACGCTGGCGTCGCCGCCGCCGCCGGAGGCTGCGAATCTCGGCGCGCCGGGCGAGGCGCCGTCGCCGCCGCCCGACGAGAGCCCCGCGCCGTGCCGCGCCGCCCAGCCCACGCGAGTCGCCCGCGGCGTGCTCCGAGATGCGGCGCCTCTGCGAATCGACCGCGCTCGCCGCGCGCGAGAGCATGCGCGCGGGCGATCAGGGTCGGGCGCTGCGACAGCTGGGCGCAGTCGCCGGCCAGCTGCGCGCGGCGCACGCGAGCCCGACCTGCAGGCCGTGCCGGGGTCGCCGCGTGCCAGGACGAGCTCGGTTACCTGCGCGCCGAGGCGCTGCGCGGCGCCGGGCGCGTCGACGCCGCGATCGCCGCCTACCGCCGTCTCGGTGGCCGCGCGCAGCCGGCGGTCATGCGGCAGAACGCGCTCTATGCCGCTGCCGAGCTCGAAGCGCGGCGCGGACACGCCGCTCGCGCTCGCGCCGACTACCAGCGGGCGCTGGCGGCCGCGCCGCGCGGCGCGCTCGCGGGCGAATCGATGCTGGGCGCGATGGACAGCGCCGAGGCGCTGGGGGAACACGTCGCCGCGGCATCGCTGGCGCGGCGCTATCTCGCCGGCTTTCCGGCCGGGTTGGGCGCCGCGCGCGCGCGACGGATCGCCGGCGCAGAGCGGCCTTGATTCGCCGATCCGCGCTGATCAGCGTCCGGGCCTGCGCCGCCGTCGTGCTGATGATCGGCGCGGTCTCGTGTCGCCGCGACGTCGAGCTGACCGTGCACCGATCGCCGACCGCTCGTTGCAGCGCCAACGGCACCGCGTGTGGCGGCGACGGTGATTGCTGCTCCGGGCACTGTGTCGCCGGGCAGTGCGCCGCGCTCGACGTCTGCCTCGCGGAGGGCGCGGCGTGCAGCTCCAGCGCCGACTGCTGTTCGCTGCTGTGCGGGGGTGGCGTCGGCGGGCCGCGCACCTGCCTCAACGCCGCCGGGTGTTCTTCAGATGGACAGCCGTGCGCGCGCGCCGGCGCGTGCTGCGCGCTCGGCTGCGGCATGAACGACTTGTGCGGCGCGCCCGCGTGCGCGCCGGCGGGCGGCGCCTGTCAGGTCGCGCGCGATTGCTGCGATGGCGCGTGCATGGGCGGGCACTGCGCGGCGATGGCGATGGCGATGGCGGCCAGCTGCCGCGCCGCCGGCGAAACGTGCGCCGGCCCGGCCGACTGCTGCGGCCAGCTGTGCAACGACGCGCAGGAGACCGGCATGCTGCACTGCCAGCTCCTGCCCTTCTGTCGCGTCGCCGGCGAGAGCTGCGGCACCGGCGCCGACTGCTGCAGCGGTCAGTGCGCCGCGATGCCGGGCGGCATCGGCGTACTGCAAGACGCTGCCTGGTTGCAAGGTCGCGAACGAGACCTGCATGGACGGCAAGGACTGCTGCGGCGGCCGCTGCGTTGCGGGCACCGACGGCGTCTCTCGCTGCGCCGCGCTCGTCGGCTGCCGTCCGGCCAACGAGCTCTGCGCGGGCGATGCGGCGCTGCTGTTCGGGCGACGTGCATGGTCGGGCCCGAAGGCGTGGGTCGCTGTGCGCCGGGCGCGCGCCATTGCGGCCAGCTCGGCGAGCGCTGCATGAAGGAGATGGATTGTTGCGGCGGAGGCCCCGGCTCGTGCCGCGCCGATCTCACCGGGGCCCTGCGCTGCCTGGGCGCCGTGTCGTCCACCTGCGCCGCCGCCGGAGCGGCGTGCGCGGTGTCCGAGCAATGCTGCGGCCGGTTCTGCCGCGACGACGGAACCGGCGCGCTCACCTGTCACGGCACCTGCGCGCCGCTCGGCGCCGCCTGCGGCGCCGGCGCCGACTGCTGCAGCGGCCTCTGCGCCGGCCCCACGGGCGCCGGCGCTTGCGTCACGCTCGACACGGCCATGCCGGCGCCAAACGGCGCGCGCTGCGCGGCCGCCGGCGAGGCGTGCGATCCGATCGCGACCGACTGCTGCGCCGGGACCAGCTGCACCAGCCTGGTCTCGGGCGGCTTCGCCTGCGCCGCGGCCGCCACCCCGTAGACCTGCCACGGGTGTCGCCGCGCGAACAGCCACATCGCGAACGGCACCAGGCCGCGGTCGCGGAGATCGTCGTCGCCGGCGACTTCGTCGTCGGCGCGTGGCGGAGTGCTCATCCGGCAGCAGTCGCCGTTCAGATGCATCGCGAGCCCTCGCTGGTGGGATCGAGCCGGTAACCGGTGGGGCAAGTGCCGCCGGTCGGCGTTGGCACGCAGACCGCGCCCTCGCTGACCAGGTAGTTGGTGGTGCCGGCGGGGCAACCGCCGCCGCCCGTGGGCACGCAGGTCTGCGCGCCCTCGCTGGTCAGGTAGTTGGTCGTGCCGGTCGGGCAGGTGCCGCCTGTGCAGTAGACCAGGCACGCCTCGCCCGAGTCGCCGCCCACCTTGTTCTGATCGCCGTCGTGAACCATGGCCTGGAAGCGGTATGAGTGACCGGGCACGAGGGAAACGTCCCAGCGCACCTCGGCACCGAAGCCCTCGTTCGTCAGGCCGGTCGGGATCGGGTCGCTGCCGGTCCCGAGGTTCCAGTCGTTCTTGGCCGGATCCGCGTCGGGCGCGATGGCGACGGTGCCGGTCGACACCGTCGTGTCGACGGTGCGAACCGCTGCCTTCCAGGTGCCGAAGACCGCGGTCGGCGAGTACGGCATGCCGCCCATCTGCCAATCGCCGGAGCGGCTACTCGGGTCCGTGGTCACGTCGGTCACGAAGAGGACCGGCCACATCGGTCGCAGCGACTGGTCGAGCCCGCTCTGATCGCCGGTGAGCTGGTTGGTGCCGGTCTGCGCGCTGGTGACGCTGCCGGGATCGCTGAGCAGCGACGAGACCGGATAGTCGGTCGTGGTCGTGCCCGACGCGGTCTTCACCGCCACGCTGCGTACGCCCAGGGTCAGCGCGTGCTCGTCGTTGTAGAACACCCGGACGCTCGCCCTGGGGAGCGCGCCGGCGGGCACGATGGCGCGCAGCACCTCGTTCTCGTTGAAGATCACGCTCGTCAGCGGGTTCGAGCTCGTGTACGGGTAGCCGCAGTCGGTGAGAGCGATGGTCGCGACGCCCGGGACACAGGTGACCACGCCCACTGCCCCACCCGTGCCCATTCCCATGCCGCCGGGCTTGCCCATGCCGGGCATCATCCCGCCCGGGCCTGTTCCGCCGGACCCGTTGCCCGCGTCGGCCTTCGGCGGCTGCGCGCCCGCCAGCGTCTGGCCCCCGCAGCCGCCGGCGGGAAGCGAGAGCGAGAGGCACAGCGACATCGTGAGAGCCGGCGCGAGGGAGATCCCCGCCCCGCGCGAGAGCCGAACCGTTCGAACCATGGGACACCTCGTTGTTGGGTAGTCGCTGTCTTCAGGGAATGATCGTGGTCGCGCACCCGACCGAGACCCGCAGCTCGGTGCCGGGTGCCGATACCTGCGCGCAGCTCGCGTCGCAGAGCTGGATCTTCGTCGGCTGCGTCGGCGGGTCGTAGTACCAGCCGAGCTGCCCGTTGCACGCCGATGCGTCAGCGACGTTGCCGAACGTGGTCGTCTTGCAGTTGGCGTCGGCGCTCACGACGTTGACCGTGTGCAGATCGATCGGCATCGATCCGCTCGCCGGCGGGATCTGCAGCGTGCAGGGGATCGCCGCGTCCTTTCGGATCTGGTTCAGCTGCGCGAGGATCTCGGTGCCGCCGGCGCTCGCGACCAGATACGCCTGCTTGGTGCCGCCGGCGGCGGCGATCTGGTTCAGGTTCTGCAACGAAGGACCGACGCCGAGAACGTAGGTGCGGATGGTGACCGCGCCCTGAAGGCAAGTGGTGGCTGCCGCGGTGGCGTCGGCCAGCGTCGGGTTGCAGCCGCCGCTGCGCGAGGTGAGCGGCGCTTGCGGCTCGCCGTCGGTGACCAGCAGCAGCACCACGTCGTGGCCCGGATGGGCCTGCTTGTACGCAGCCGCGTACGTGCACGACCCGCGCAGCGCCGCGCCGGTCGGGGTTTCCCCGGTGGGGGCTGCCGCTGCCAGCGACGCCGACAGCGCCGGGAGCTGGCCGGGCAGCGGCGCGATCGGGATCGCCGGTGTCGCGTAGTCGGCCGGGTTGCACGAGGTGCACGCGCACGAGAGCGGCTGCGTGCCGAAGTAGCCGATGCCGACGCCGATGCCCGCGCCGGCCGGATCGTTCAGGAACGCCGTCAGCGCGCCGCGGACCTGATCGATGCGCTCGTTGGTGCCGTCGTCCTTGGTCGCCATCGACCCCGAGACGTCGAACACCACGTAGATGTCGGGCGTGATCCCCTGGCCGCTGTACAGCTGACCGCCGCAATCGATGCGATCGGGGTCGCTGAAGATGCAGCGATCGCCGGTGTTCGTCGGCGGGTTGGTGACCGAGACACCGGTCCCGCCCGGGCCGCCTCCGCCGCTGCGTCCGGCGCCGCCCTGCACCGACGTGCCGGTGCGCGCGGGCGGATCCCAGGCGCAGGCCATCGCGCTCGTCGCGGCGGCGCACCAGGTGACGAGGGCCAGCGTCCTTGCGGTGGGGGGTCTGTGGGTCACGTCGCTCCTCCAACGGTAGAGTGGGAGGAGCGCTCGAAATGGTTAGGCGCGATCTTGGATCTCCAGCAGTCCGCCGGATGGGTTGACAGGACGCCAGGACGCCAGGGAGCCGGATTCTGAATAGTCCGGATCCGGACTAAACCAATCCGGATCCGGATCCGGCCCCCTGGCGTCCTGGCGTCCTGGCGCTTAACTCGACGATCTAGCCCTTGAAGTAGTCGTAGTGCTCGGCGTTGTGGGCGACGCGCGCTTCCAGCGCCGCCGCGCTCGCCGTCGGTCATCGGCGTGAAGTCGCGCGCGACCGCCAGGTTGGCGCGCACCTCGTCGACGGTCGAGCAGCCGACGATCACCGTGTCGGCGATCGACGCCGTGTAACGCAACAGCTCGGGTGCGCCGGCGTCATCCAGCAGGCGGCCGGCGGCCAGCGCCTTCATGCCGACGACGCCGATGCCCTGGCGCCGCGCCTCGGCGACCACGGTCGGCACGAACGGGTGATAGCGCGCGTCGGCAGGGTTGATCGCGACCAGCACGCTGTCGAACGCGAAGCGGCGCATCGCCTCGAGCAGGATGCGCGGATCGTGGTGGCCGGTGAGGCCGATGAAGCGCACGCGCCCGTCGGCCTTGGCCTCGGCCGCCGCCTGCAGCGCGCCGTCGCGCCGGCAGAGCGCGTCGACCTCGTCGAGCTCGCGCAGGTCGTGCATCTGCCACAGGTCGAGGCGATCGGTGCCGAGACGGCGCAGCGAATCGTCGAGCAGGCGCAGCGCGCGGTCGCGCGAGCGCTCGTGGGTCTTCGACGCCAGGAAGACGCTGTCGCGCGCGCCGGCGCCGGCGGCGCGGAAGGCCTCGCCGTAGTAGTCCTGGCTCTGCTGGTAGGCGGGCGCGGTGTCGCAGTAGCGCACGCCCAGGCGCAGCGCTTCGAGGATCACCGGCACCGCCTCGCGCGCGCGACCGGTCGTGCGCAGGATCCCTTCGCCGCCCAGCGAGACCGGCAGCACGCGCGCGCCGGTGCGCCCCAGCGTTCTCTCGACGATCGGTGCCACCGCGACGGCCATCCTCCCATGCTACACCGCGTGGACGTTTGCGGAGGCGACGTCACTTCAGCGAGTCACCCTCGCCCGTCTGCGGGAGAGGGCTGGGGAGAGGGTAGGCCTTGCGAGTCCCGACGCTCGAATAGGTGAAGGCCCCAGCCACGCACGCTTTGGAAGGCGCGCGTGGCTGGGGCCGTCGGGGTCGGGTCAGGTCCAGCGGGTTCGGAGGAGAGGATGCGGAGCAGAAGGAGGAGTGGGTAGCTCCTCTATTGGTCGTGAATCACAGCGTCGCGAGGAAGTTCGCCAGGTCGACGAACATCGTAGCGTCGAGGCCGATGTGGAACTGGGTGTCGTAGAACTTGATGACGTCGGTCAGCGTGTTGGCGCTGCCGTTGTGGAAGTACGGCGCGCGCCCGGCGAGGCCGCGGAGGATCGGGCCCTTGAACTTGTTCATGTCGGCCCACTTGCCGGTGATCATCGCGCGACCGGGGTCGGTGGTCTGGACAGTCGCGCCGGTGGTCTTGTTCTTCATCGTGTACAGCGGCTGGTCGCCGAAGCGCTGGTTTGCTCCGGTCAGGCCGATGTCGAGCGGCAGCGCCACCGAGTGATCGCCGACGTTGGGCGCATCGTGGCAGGTGGTGCAGGTGCCGTTGAGCGTGGCGATGCCCAGCTTGTCGTTGAGCCCGCCGACGCCGGCGATGCGGATCGGGTGGTTGTTGAAGATGTCCTGGCCGCGCGCGATCGACGCCTTCTTCTGGGCCGAGGCGGTGGTGCCGCTGAAGTTCGTCCAGCCGTTGTAGAGATTGAACGCGGCGCTGGTGAACGCCGTGCCCTGCGGGTTGCCACCCAGCGGATCGTTGATGCCGATGAAGAACGCCTGCTTCGACAGGAAGGTCGGGCCGCCGGTCACTGGCGACGCCGAGAGGCTGCCGACGACGCTGTCGCTGGTCTGCGCGGTGAAGAGCGCGGTCTCGAAGGCGACGATCGAATTCTGCTGCGCGGCGAGTCAGGGCCACGGCGGCCTGCGCGTGGCCGAGGGTCGCGTCGTTCGCCTGGCGCGCGAGGTTCTGCGCCATGGTCGCGCCGGGTACGGTCTCGCGGCCGTCCCACATGACCGCCGACAGAAACGAGAGGTTGGTGGTGGGCAGCGGGCGGCGGAACAGCGAGAGCTCCTTCGCGCTCGCGTACCAGTAGGGATCGTCGACGGCGACCAGGTCGAACTCGGCGTTGGCCGGCATGGGCAGGCCGACGCGGATCACGCCGCGGTTCAGCAGCATGCTGTAAGCGGATTTGCGCTGGGCGACCGTGGTGACCGGCAGGTTGGGCGCGTTGGCGCCGTCGTTGAGGCGGAAGATCGGGTCGGTGCCGTTGGTGGCGTTGAACTTCGCCTGCACGCTGGCCGGCGTGATCGACCAGGCGGTCGAGGCGTCGTGGCAGGTCACGCAGGAGCGGCCGTTGGTGCCGAGGCTCTGGAAGAAGGCGTTCGTCGAATCGATCGAGCCGGTCGTGCTGACCGTCGCGTGCGCGCCCGACGAGTTCGAGAAGTTGCTCGTCATGCTGATGGCGGCGGCCTCCGTGCCGACCGTGTCCGGGCCGACGCCGATGTCACAGGCGGCGAGCGCGAACGGCGCTGCGATCGCCAGTGCGGCGGCGACACCGATGGGCGACGGCGAACCAATCCTTCTCCTGGCGCTGGGCATGTGCATTGAAACCTCCTTGAAGCGACCCCGCGCCGCGCCGACATTCTGAGATGCCGAGCGCTGCGCGAGTCGTCTTCAACACCAATGCAGCTCGTATGCCGCCCTGTAGGCGCCTTGGTGTCCTGGGCCTCCAGGAAGCACCATGTCGTCTCGAGGCCGCCAAATGGGCACCGAGTGGGTCCGCGGTCGTTGCTCGCCCTACAACAATGTTGTGAATGATTGTTGTTGGGCCTACGACAATTGCGGTGCGCGTCGCACGATCGGGCCTAATGACGGCGCATCATTTTGCTGATCTCCGCCAGATGCTGCTCCTCGGCGGCGATCTGGGCGCGCGCGTATTCCTCGAGCATGATGTTCTTGTCCGCCACCAGCTTGAGCAGCTTGCGGTACTCCTCCAGGCCGACCTTCTCGTGGTCGCGCGCCTCGGTCAGGATGTCGTCGACGGAGTGCTTGTGAGTCTCGAGCAGCGTGCCAATCTTCAATGACGGGTGGCCGCCCAGGGCGGTCACGTGCTCGCCGGCCAGGACCGCGTGCAGCTTTCCCTCGTCCGATTGCGCGCGAAACCAGCCGCAGATCGGGATCCGGTTGTGTCCGAAGATCATGAAGCTGTAGTGCAGGTAGCGCACGACGCCGGCCAGCTCGAGCTCGAGGATTCGATTGAGCACGCCGATCACCGCTTCGTTCTCGATGGCGCTGTTGGAATCGTCGGACATGATCGCCTCCCGCGGATTCTCCGCGGCTTGAGAGTAACACCTTTGGACGCACCGCGCGGAGAAGCCGCTGGCGCGCGCGGCGCACCTTTGCCAGGATGCGCCGCATGCGCCGCCTCCTTCCGATCGCTTGGCTCGCGAGCGTCGTGGGCCTCGCCGGCTGTCACAGCGGGCGATCGGGCGGCGGGACCGACGTCGTCGTCATCGACGCCAGCGCCGACGTGTCAGCGAACGAAGCAGCCGCGGCGCGGTTCCCGGTGCTGCTGTTCAGCCGCACGGCCGGATTTCGCCACGATTCGATCCCGGCGGCGATTCAGGCGCTGACCGAGCTGCAGGACAGCGGCGGCTTCGTCGTCGAGGCGACCGAAGATCCGACGCAGTTCACCGCAGCCAACCTGGCGCGGTTCCGCGTCGTGGTCTTCTTGCTGACCACCGGTGACATTCTCGACGATGATCAACAAGCCGCGTTCGAAGCGTGGATCGGCGCGGGCGGCGGCTACCTGGGCGTGCACTCCGCCGCCGACACCGAGTACGCCTGGCCGTTCTACGGCACGCTCGTGGGCGCGTACTTCAAGGCGCACCCCGCGGTGCAGGCCGCAAACGTCGACGTCGAGGTCGCGGATCATCCGGCGATGGCCGGGCTCACGTCGCCCTGGATGCGCACCGACGAGTGGTACGACTTTCAGACGAACCCGCGCGCTGCGGTCACCGTGCTCGCCACCATCGACGAGAGCAGCTACACCGGTGGCACGATGGGCCCCGACCACCCGATCGTCTGGGCGCACGCGACGTCCGGCGGCGGGCGCGCGCTCTACACGGCGATGGGCCATACGCAGCAAAGCTACGCCGATCCGGCGTTCCGGCAGCATCTCACCGGCGCGTTGCGCTGGGTCGCGGGGGTCGAATGAGCGCGCGCGGAACGAGCGCAGCGATCGCGAGGTGTGCGCTCGTCCTCTCCGGCGGGCGCGCGGTCGCTCAACAGCTGTCCGACGATGCGCCGGCGCCGTCGAGCGCGTCGCTACCATCGGCGGGCGCGGCGGCCGCGTCCGGTTCTGCCGGCGCTCGCGCTACGGGCGGCGCGTCGGAGACGCCGCCCGCGCCGGCACGCTGATCAGCGCGGTCGATCCGCGACGGAGACGCACGTTCGCGTACGGCGACCGGCGGTGTGCGTCGTCGCGCTTCGCCAGCGCCGTGCGGCAAGTCGCATTGTTCCGCGCCTGACGGCGATGCGCGCCGTCCCCGATCCGCTCACCTACGGCGACGACGCTGCGCGCTCCGCCACTATTCGGGACGACGCGCCGAGTGGTCATTTCACCCGATGGTCCCTTGACTGTTCAGAACCGGGACAAAATGTCGTTTCAAGAGGTGAGGGTCATGTTGGTTGGAACTGGCGGATCCCTTGGCAAACTTATGAGTCGTGCGCTTTTGGGTATTTGCACACTCGTCGCAGGCACTAGCGGCCGGCGGGCCGCGCTTGCTTGCGCGGTGGTGATCTCTCTCGTCGGGTGTGGTGGCGGGGGTTCGGCGACCCCGCGCGACGCGGCTCCGGGCGGCGCCGGCGATGGTGGTGGCCTCGGGTCTGGTGGCGACATCTGCATTGCCGGGAGCGGCGGCGTCGGCGTTGGCGGCAACGGCACGGGCGGTGACGTCGGGGTTGGCGGATCCGGGATGGGCGGCGTCGGCGTCGGCGGTACGGGGATGGGTGGAACATCCGTTGGTGGATCCGGCATGGGCGGTATCTGTGACGGCGGTATGGGCACCGGCGGATCCGGAACCGGTGGGTCGTCCTGTCCCGATTACACGCCGCCTGGACCTCCCGTCGGGCTGAGCGTGGATTTCGTCGCGGGCGTGAACGTCTCGACGCTCGCCGGATCGGCTGTGCCGGGCACGGCAGACGGAACGGGCGCGGGCGTTGGGCTCAGCAACCCGGTCAGCATCGCGCTGGCATCGAACGGCGATCTCTTCGTCGCCGAGTATGACAGCAGCCAGATCCGCCGCATCACGCCTGCCGGCGTGTCGACGACGGTGATGCCCACCGGCACTCTCAATCAACCGTTCGGACTCGCGGCCGCCAGCGACACCGTTCTCTACGTCGACACCGACCACGATCCGCAGGGTCTGAAAACGGCACTCACGAGCGGCACCATCTGGCGCGTCGATGTGGCCGCGCAAACCGCGACGGTGGTCAAGGCCGACACGGGCCGGCCGCGCGGCGTCGCGGTGCTGCCCAATGGACGGATCGCGCTGTCCGACTATCGCAACCATCGCCTGATGCTTCTCGATCCGCAGACGTCGGTGGTCACGCCACTGGCAGGCAACGGCTGCGCGGGATTCGCGGACGGTCAGGGGACGGCGGCACGGTTCGACATGCCCTACGGCATCGCGGTCCAGCCCGACGGAACGCTGGTCGTCGCCGACTTCGGCAACAACCGTGTAAGGTCGGTCAAGGTCGACGGGACGGTCACCACGCTCGCTGGCGACGGCGTCAACGGCATGATCGACGGCCCTGCGATGCAGGCGCGTTTCTTCGCGCCCGAGGATGTCGCTGTCGACGCAAGCGGCGCGATCTACGTCTCCGACACCGGCAACCACCGCGTGCGCCGGCTCGCCGGGGGGCAGGTTCAGACACTGGCCGGCGACGGCGCCGAAGGGTTCGCTGACGGCGCGGGCAACGTGGCCGAGTTCTACGGCCAGGAGGGCATCGCAGTGACGCCCGACGGCCGCACGGTCTATGTGGCCGACGGCACCAGCGGTGCCGACGGAGTTGTCGTGCCCTATCACCGGATCCGCGCCATCGCGGTGCCCGCCGCGATTCACTGACGCACGCGTTCGCGCACATCGGGGTCCGGCGTCCCGTACAATGGCGGCATGTCGGTCCCCGTTTCGGACGCCCCGGCTCGCGTGCGCCTCGACAAGTGGCTGTGGGCGGCGCGTTTCTTCAAGACGCGGTCGGCGGCGGCGCAGGCGGTCGACGGCGGCAAGGTCGACGTCAACGGCGAGCGCGCCAAGCGCGCGCACGGTGTGCAGGTCGGCGAGACCATCACCGTGCGCCGGCCGCCCCACGAAATTCAGGTCGTGGTGAGCGCGCTGGCCGAAGTGCGCGGCTCGGCAACCATCGCCGCGACGCTGTACGAGGAGACGGCAGCCAGCCGCGAGGCGCGCGAGAAGCTCGCCTATCAGCTGAAGAACGCCCCGACGCTGACCTTTCAGGGCGCGGGCCGTCCCACCAAGCGTGATCGGCGCGAGATCGAGCGCCTCAAGAACCGATGGTAGCCTCGGGCGGTGCGCAGAAGCGCGCTCGGCGAGGCGGCCGCGGCAGCGCTCGAGCTTCCGCCGGTCGAGGTGGTCGCGATCGAGGTCGAGCCGCTCTCGGTTCCGCTGCGCGATCCATTCGTGATCGCGTCGGGGCGGATCGACGTCACGCGCGCGGCGCTGGTGCGCGCGACCGTCGAGGACGCCGCCGGCCGGCGCGCCGGCGGCCTCGGCGAGGCGGCGGCGCTGCCTCCGGTCACGCGCGAGGACCAGCCCGAGTTGCTCGCGGCGATCGCGCGCGCGACGCCGGCGCTACGGGGATTGCGCCTGGAGTCGAGCGCCGATCCGTGGGCCGCGCTCTCCGCGGCGGTTGCGCGCGCTCTGCCCGAGAGCGCGGTCGCGCGCGCCGGCGTCGAGACCGCGATCCTGGACGCGTGGTGCCGCGCCGCCGGCGTTCCGCTCTCTCGCGCGCTGGCCGGTGGTGGCGGGCCGCTGCTGTCGTCGTTCTTCACCGACATCACCCTGCCGATCTCGGATCCGGTGCGCATGGTCGAGGCGGCGCGTCGCCACCATGCCGCGGGGTTCGACTGCTTCAAGGTGAAGGTCGGTCGCGACTGGCGCGCCGATCGCGCGTCGCTGCGCGCGGTCGGCGCGGCGATCCCGGGCGCGCGCATTCGCCTCGACGCCAACGCCGGCTTCAATGCCGCGGACGCGCTCGCGCTGCTCGACGCCGTGCTCGCCGACGGCCTCACCGTCGAATGCTACGAGCAGCCGTGCGCGGCGGACGATCTCGGCGGCATGGCCGAGGTGACCGCGCGGTCGCCGGTGCCGGTGGTCGCCGACGAATCCTTTCGCGGCGCCGCCGATCTCGATCGCATCGTGAGCGCGCGCGCCGCGCACGGCGTGAATCTGAAGCTGGTCAAGCTCGGCGGGCCGGTCGCCTCGCTGGAGCTCGGCCGCCGCGCGCGCGCCGCCGGCCTGCGCCTGATGGCAGGCGCGATGGTAGAGACGCGCGTCGGCTTGCTCGCGATGGCCCACGTCGTGGCGGCGCTGGGCGGCGTCGACTGGATCGATCTCGACACGGCCTTTCTCCTCGCCGGCGAGCCGTTCCAGGGAGGCTGGTCGGTTGCGGGCCCGCGCATCGAGCTGAGCGGACAGCCCGGCCTTGGCGTCCACCCGCGCTGACGTCAACGAGACGTGCACGTTGACGTGATCGTTTACGTTCCGCTGACGCTGGCGCGCGGGTCAGGGCCCAACGTGCGGCAGCGCGAATTGGCCGGCTGCCGCGTGCAGGTACAGGCGGCGCAGCGTCGCCTGGAAGTAGGGCGTGTCGGAGACCTGCGCGCCGAGCCAGCTGGCGACGTAGGCGTCGAGCTTGCTCTGGCCGAGCGGCATCGCCGACAGCGCGAACGCGCCCAGGAAGGCGCTGTTCTTGTCGAACGGCACGCCCGCGACGCCGCCGTGCGCGTCGACGTAGCTGCTGATGCCCTGCAGGAACGTGCGCGCTTCCGGCGTGCAGAACCAGAGGAAGTCGACCGCGACCCGCCAGGGCGTGCGGCAGGCGTTGTAGCCGTAGGGACTGCCGTCGGTCGTGCCGTTGACGAATCCCCACTCGGGCACGAGGCCGCCCATCGTGGCCTGGTACTGCGCGAGCAGCGTGTACGAGTCGGCGGCGAGCTTGATCCAGAAGGCGGCGTTGGCGGTGTCGACGAGGGCGAACACGCGGTAGTACCCGGGCGCGAAGTAGGACGGGTTGACCTTGCCCATGTTGTTGGGGTCGCTGCAGCCGCCGAACTTGTCGCCGGGCCGCAGCACGTTGAGGCCGTTGCAGCTGTCGGTCTCGCTCTGCTTGATCTTGCCGATCAGCGCCTTCGCCGTGGTCGCGTAGCCGCCCCAGGCTGCGTCGGCCTGCACCAGCGCCATCGCGACGTCGAGATCGCCGTCGGTCGCGGAGTTGGCGTTGTTGTTCCCCGGCGGAGCGCACGCGTCCATCGCCCAGTTCATGAGGCCCTGCGGGTCGAGGTGGTCCGAGTAGAACTTCCAGAGCTTGTCGAAGAGCGGCTGGTCGTTGTTGGCGGCGGCCAGCAACATGCCGTAGCCGATTCCTTCCGAGACCACCGCTGAGCCGTCCTTGAGCACGACCGCGCTGTTGTTTGCCGGGCAATCCATGATGAATGCCGTCTTCCAGCTCTGATACGCGGCGCTGAGCTGCGCGGCGGCAGTCGCCGACACCGCCACGTTCGCGCACGTCGCCGCGCCGCCGCCACCGCTGATGCCCGCGCCGCCGGTGACACCACCGGTGCCGGTGACACCACCGCCGCCGGTGACACCACCGCCGCCGGTGACACCACCGGTGCCTGTGGTACGTGCGCCGCCGCTGCCGGTCGCCGGGCCGCCGCCCGACCCGTTCGGCCCGGTGGCGCCGCCGGCGCCGCTGGTCGATCCTCCGTTGCCGCCACTGCTTCCGTTGCTGCCGCCATTGCCGCTACCGCCGCCATTGCTACCGTCGTGAGATTGCCCGCTGGTGCAGCCGGCCGCGAGCGCCGTCGCGACGGCGAAGATCGTGAAGATCGCGAAAGCTCGAGCTCGCCGAAGGCGGCCTCTCGCAAGGCCTGCCCTCTCCCCGACCCTCTCCCGCAGACGGGAGAGGGTGACTTGAGATTGAAAATAAGCCATGTGATTCCAGTCAGTATGCCAGAACGCGCTTCCGTCGCCGCGACGCTGTCGTCGCGCGCGAGAGTTTGCGACACTACGCACAATGCAGCGTCTCCGGCCGACGGTGGTCCTGGCATTCACGATCGCGCTCGCCTCGGGTTGCGCCGCGCCGGCGCCGGTTTCGCCGTCCGCCGTGCCGTCGCCGGCTGCGCCCGCGCCGCCCGCACCCGCCGATTTCTCGTTCGCGGCGGAGCCGCATTTGGCGCACGTCCGCGCGCTCACGCACGGCGGCGAGAATGCCGAAGCCTACTGGTCCTGGGCCGGCGACCAGCTCATCTACCAGGCGCGGCCTGTGGGCGCGGGGTGCGACCGGATCTTCCGCATGGCGGCGCCGCCGAGCGCGCCACAGCCGCCGCCGACGCCGGCGCCGGTCTCCGACGGCCGCGGCGCCACGACCTGCTCGTACTTCTTGCCCGGCGATCGCGAGGTGATCTTCGCGTCGACCGAGGGCGGCGATCCCAGCTGCCCGCCGCGGCCCGATCACAGCCAGGGCTACGTCTGGGCGCTCTATCGCAACTACGACATCTACCGCGCCAACGCCGACGGCAGCGGCGCGCGGCGCCTGACCACCACCGACGGCTACGACGCCGAGGGCACGGTGTGCGGCGAAGGACGGCTCGATCGTCTTCACGTCGGTGCGCGACGGTGACATCGATCTCTATCGCATGGACGCCGACGGCGAGAACGTCCGCCGCCTGACCCACGAGGTCGGCTACGACGGCGGCGCGTTCTTCGACGGCGACTGCACGCACATCGTGTGGCGCGCGTCGCGGCCGAAGCCGGGGCCGGAGCTCGACGACTATCGCCGCCTGCTCGCGCAGAACCTCGTCCGTCCCACCAAGCTCGAGCTCTACGTCGCCAACGCCGACGGCAGCGATCCGACGCAGGTGACCTATCTCGACGCCGCGTCGTTCGGCCCCGCGTGGTTGCCGCCGCGTCTCGAGCCCGACAGCCACACGCCGGCGCCGCTCGGCGAGCAGCGCGTGATCTTCGCATCGAACTACGGCGATCCGCGCGGGCGCGAGTTCGATCTGTGGGCGATCGACGTCGCCGGCACGCGCCTCGAACGGATCACGGCGGCACCGGGCTTCGACGGATTCCCGCTCTTCTCGCCCGACGGCAAGCGGCTGGCGTTCGCGTCGAACCGCGCGACGCCGCCGGGGGCGCACGACACCAATGTCTTCCTCGCCGACTGGAACGACGTCGCGGTGCAACCGGTCGCCGAGCTCGCCGCCGATCGTGTCCTCGCCGACATTCGCTGGCTCGCCGACCCGGCACGAGAAGGGCGCGGCGTCGGCACCGCCGGCCTCGACGCTGCCGGCGCATACGTCGAGGAGCGCTTGCGCGCGCTGGGCCTCATCCCGGCGGGCGACGGTGGCGGTTTCCGCCAGCCATTCTCGGTTCGCACCGGCGTCACCGTCGAACCGGCGACGGCGCTGCGACTGAACGGCGCGGACGTCCCGCGTGGGTCGCTTCAGCCGGCCGGCTTTTCCGCGAGCGGCAAGGCGTCGGGGAAGCTGGTGCTGGCCGGCTACGGCCTGCGCGATCCGGCGAACCACATCGACGACTACGCCGGCCTCGACGTGAAGGGGAAGATCGTCGTGGTCCGCCGCTTCGCTCCCGATGATCCGGCGTATGCGACGCCCGAGCGTCAGCGGGCGGCGGGCGATCTGCGGAAGAAGGCGTGGCTCGCGCGCGAGCGCGGTGCGCGCGCGGTGGTGGTCGTCGACTGGCCGGCGGCGGCGAAGGGGGCGGCGGTTGCACATTCGCCCACGCCGACGGCCACGCCGGCGCATGGGACGCCCGGCGCATCGGGTGACGAGGCGCCGCTGCCGTCGCCGCGTGCCGACGGGCAGGGCGACGCGGGCATCCCGGTCGTCATGGTCAAGCGCGCTGCGCTCGAGCCGCTCTTCGCGGCGCTCGAGCATCGCAAGCCGGTCACCGCCGAGGTCGAGGTCGCGCTCACCTTCACGACGCGGCCGGCGTTCAACGTCGTCGGGCGGCTGCGCGCCGCCGGCGCCACGCGGCTTCCAGGCGCGGTGCTCGTCGGCGCGCACTACGATCACCTCGGGTTCGGTGGTCACTACTCTCTGGCGCCGGACAGCGTCGCGCCGCACCTGGGCGCCGACGACAATGCGTCGGGAGCCGCGACCCTGCTCGAGGTGGCGCGCACGCTGTCCGAGCACGTCGGCGGATCTCTCGCGTGACGTGATCTTCGCGGCGTTCTCCGGGGAAGAGGAGGGCGTCCTCGGCTCGACGCACTTCACGCGGACGCCGCCCTCCGGCCTGGCGATGAGCGACCTGCGCGCGATGATCAACCTCGACATGGTCGGCCGCCTGCGCGAAAACCGTGCCACGATCCTGGGCGCGACCTCGGCGGCGGAGTGGCCGGATATGATCGGCGCCGCCTGCGCGGCTGCGCGCATCGAGTGCACGTTGTCACCAACCGGTGGCTTCGGCCCCAGCGATCAGATGCCCTTCTACGCCGCCGGCGTGCCCGTCGCGCACTTCTTCACCGGATCGCACGGCGACTATCACAAGCCGTCGGACATTCCCGGTCGCATCAACGCCGCGGGCGCGGCGCAGATCGGCGTCGCGGTCGCGGCGCTGGCGACGCAGGTCGCAGGGCACGCCGAGCCGCTTACGCTGCAGCGGCTGGCCTCACCGCCATCCGAGGGCGACGCGCGCAGCTTCAACGCGTCGCTGGGAACGATCCCCGACTATGCTGGCCCGCCGGCGGGGATGCGCGGCGTGTTGCTCGCCGGTGTGCGCCCAGGCGGCGCCGCGGAAAAGGCCGGGCTGCGGCGGGGGGATCTTTTGATCAAGCTGGGAACGCACGACATCGGCAGCGTCGAGGACTTGATGTACGCGCTCAACGCGAGCAAGCCGGGCGAGACGGTCGCAGCGCAGATCGTCCGCGAGGGGCGCGAGATGCGGGTGGAGGTGACGTTCCAGCAGGGCCGGCGGTAGTTATCGCTCGGATCCGCTATTTGAAGCAGCCGGCGCTGCCGAGTGTCACGCAGTTGGGATCTTGTTGCGCCATTATCAACGATGCCCCCGTACAGGTCGCCTGCGCGCTGATGACGGTGAGGACGCACGCTTTGAACGTCGAAACCGGGACGGGGCAGCTCGGGAAGTCGGTCACGCAAGCGGCTTCGCTCGGCGGCGCCGTCAGGAACGCCATCGAACAAGTCGGCGCGGCACCGTAGCCCCCGACCATCCCCGCGTACCAGTTGCACAGGTTCATCTTGTCGGTGTCGCTGGCAGCGGAGATCGGCAGATTGCCGTCGACGGGCGGGTCGTTGTCGCCGGAGTCGTTGTCCCCGGAGTCGTTGTTGCCGAAGTTGTTGAGGCTCCTGCTGCCACAGCCGGTGGCGAGGGCAAGCACCGCGGTGACTACCAGCTTCGCCATGCGTGTCATCTCGCTGCCTGTCGACAGAATGCGCGTGCAAGTTTACGCGCGGCCGGCCGTGCGGACCAGGCGCACGATCCGGACGTTGCGCGTGTCGAGCCAGCGGACGATGGCCTCGATGTCGTCGTTGGTCGCGACGGCGATGCAGCCGGCGGTCCAGTCGGTGGCGACCAGCGCCTGCAGCCGGCCGGTCCCCTCGAGCCCGCGCGGCGGCCCGTGGATGCCGATCGCGCTGCCGGTGAGCCCCGCGCGCGCCTGCGCCGGCGTGGGGTAGGCGACCGGCACGAAGCGGTGAAAATTGGCCGACGCGCGCGGCGCGCCCAGTGGATAGATCCCGAGCGGCGTGCGGTTGTCGCCGGCGCGCCGCTTGTCGACGCCGTTCGCCCCCAGCGCGACGGCGAAGCTGGCCTCCACCGCGCCGCGCTCGCACAGGTACAGGCGATGCGCGGTCGTGTCGACGACGACGCCAGTTTCGCCGGCGTCACAAGTGCCGGATGGCTGGGTCTGTCGCGGACCCGGGGTTGGCGGCGCTGTCGCGCTGAGCAACGCAACGAAAAGCAGGGACGCGGGCGATGAGCACATGGCGGCCTCCTGATCGCCAGCAATCGCAACCGACGTGCCGCCGCGGCTCGCGTCGTACGGCCGCACCGCGCGCGGGGATCGCGCGGAGGGCCCGTGCCTCCCGGTGCCGCCGAACCGGCAAAACGTAAAGCCGCTTGATATGATGCAACCGTGGCGTCGACGCTGGTGGCCCTGTTCGGACCGAAGCGCGGCGTTCGCCTCACGGTCGACGGTCCGATCCTCGTCGGGCGGTCCTCGTCGGCGACGTTGCAGCTGATCGACGGCAAGGTCTCGCGCGAGCATTGCCGCATCACCGTCGACGGCGACGGCCGGCTCGCGCTCGAGGACCTCGGCAGCCAGAACGGAACCTTCGTCAACGGCGCGCGCGTCGACGGGCGCGCCGCGCTGCGGTCCGGCGACGAGCTGGCGGTCGGCGATTCGCTGTTCCTGGTCGATCCCGACTTCGCCGTGCTCGCGGCGCGTTTCGGCGATGCGACGCTGGTGGTGTCCGACGGCGCCGGTGATGTCGAGGGCCTTGGTCTCTCGAACGTTGCGGGTCCCGTCGCCGAGCCTTCGCGTGCCGACGAGAGCGGCGCGGGACTCTCCAGGACCGGCGCGCTCGCGTCGGCGCTGGCCGCCAGCTGCTCGGTCGAGACCGCGGTGGCGGCGCTGCTCGCGGCGCTGGACCAGCAGTTGCGTCCCGCGCGCGCCTTCGTGCTCGCGGGAGCCGAGAGGACAGCGACGCGGGTGCTGGGGGGCCACGGCGAACAGGCGGCTGGCCGTGTACCACCGGATGCCACGCCCGCGGTGTCACGCGCTCTGCTCGCGGCAGCCGTTCGCCGGCGCGGCGCGATCGCCGTGCTCGCCGCGACCGAGGAGCGCACGCGTGGCGAGGCTCGCAGCCAGCTCCACTCGGCGTCGCGCGCGGTGCTGGTTGCGCCCATGGCAGTCGGTGAAGCGGTCGCTGGCTTCATCTACCTCGACCGCGCCAGCACGGAGCCGTGGTCGCCGCTCGAAGTCGTGTTCGCCGAGGCGGTTGCCGCGGTCGCGGCGCTGCACGGTCTCGGCGGCGCCATTGAATCCCGGAGGACAGCGCCCGCGGACGCCGTGGCATCACCGGCGACCACGTCCGATGAGCCCATCGGCGCGAGCCCGGCCTTCGCGCAGGTGCTCAAGATCGCGGCCGCGGCGGCGCGCGCCACCTCGACCGTGCTGATCACCGGCGAGAGCGGCACCGGCAAGGAGGAGATCGCGCGCTACATTCACCGGCGCAGCGGGCGGGGGCCGTTCGTCGCGGTGAACTGCGGCGCGATTCCCGAGGCGCTGGCCGAGAGCGAGCTCTTCGGCCACGAGCGCGGCGCTTTCACCGGCGCGGTGGCGGCGCGCGAGGGGCGCATCGAAGCCGCCGACGGCGGTACGCTGTTCCTCGACGAGATCGGCGAGCTGCCGCCGTCCCTGCAAGTAAAGCTGCTGCGCGTGCTGCAGGAGCGGGTCTTTCAGCGCGTGGGGTCGACGGCGCCGCGGTCGGTCGACCTGCGGGTCATCGCCGCCACCCATCGCCGGCTCGAGGCCGAGGTCGCGCTGGGCCGTTTTCGCGAGGACCTCTTCTATCGCTTGAACGTGTTGCGCATCGAGATTCCGCCGCTGCGCGAGCGGGCCGCCGATGTGGCGCCGCTGGCGACGGCGCTGCTGTCACGCATCGCCGCGCGGCTCGGACGGCGCGATCCGGGGCTGGCGCCGGAGGCGCTGGAGCTGCTGTCGCGCGCGCCCTGGCCGGGCAACGCGCGCGAGCTCGCCAACGTGCTCGAGCGCGCGCTGGTGCTGCGCGAGCCGGCGTCGCGCGGCGCGCTGGCCGAGGCCGAGATCGCCGGCGCGCTCGGCGAGCCGCCGGTCGCGCGCGCGCCGTCGTCGCCGCTATCGCCTGCTCCCCGGGCCCCGACGGCGAATTCGGATCCGCAGCTGACCGACAAGGTGGCCGCGCTCGAGCGCGCCGAGATCCTTGCGGCGCTGCGCGCGGCGCGCGGCGTGAAGGCGCGCGCCGCCAAGCAGCTCGGCATCAGCCGGCCGACGCTCGACAAGAAGATGGCCGATCTCGGGATCGATCTCTGGAACGACGCCGGCCCCGACGGCGATCGCGGGAGCGAGCCGTGAACTTGCTCTGTCCCGCCTGTCACACGCCGCTGCCCGAGGCCGGCGCGGCCGTCGTCAGCTGCCCCGGCTGCTCCGCCGAGATCGACGTCACGCGCGCCGGCACCATCGCCGGGCGGCCGCGCTTTGTCCCCGAGATCGATCGCACCGGTACCTCGGTGGGCGGCTACCGGATCGGCGCGCGCCTCGCGGGCGGCGGCATGGGCACCGTCTACCGCGCGACCGGCGCCGACGGGACCGACGTCGCGATCAAGTTCCTCTCGCCGGCGCTGGCGCAGAACGCCGAGGTGGTCGCGCGATTCGCGCGCGAGATCACCACGCTGGCGCGACTCGACCACCCGGCGATCGTGCGCGTGCGCGCGCACGGCGCCGAGGGCGGGATCCCCTGGTTCGCGATGGATCTCGTCGAGGGGAGCGATCTGCGGGCGCGCCTCGCGCGCGGGCCGTTGTCCCCCGCCGAGACGTCGGCGATCTTTGCGCGGCTGCTGGCGGCGCTGGCGTTCGCGCACGACGCCGGCGTTGTTCACCGCGACCTCAAGCCAGCCAATCTCTTGCTGGCGCCCGACGGCGCGCGTCTGGCCGACTTCGGCGTCGCGCGCTGGGACGCCGAGGCGCTGGCGGGCAGCGACGTGCTCACCCGCCTCACCGAGACCGCGGCGGTGATCGGAACGCTGCCGTACATGTCACCGGAGCAGCGGCGCGGCGGCGCCGTCGACCGCCGCTCGGATCTCGTTCTCGACCGGCGTGATGCTGTACGAGTGCGCGACCGGCGCGTTGCCGCAGGGCGCATTCCCGCCGCCGTCGGAGGTCAATCCCGACTACGCGCGGGCGTTCGACCGCCTGGTGCTGCGGCTGCTGCAACCCGATCCGGCGCGGCGACCGGCGTCGGCGGCCGAGGCCGCGTCGGCGCTCGCGGCGGCACTGGCGCCACGCGGCGCGCGGGCCTGGCGATACGCGGCCCGCGCGGCGGCGCTCGCGGCGGTCGTCGCGGGAGCGGGCGCTGGCGGGCGCGCGCTCTGGCGGGAGTCCTCGAAGGAGCCGAGTCAACAGGCGACCTTGCCGTTCGCGGTGCCGAAACCGGTCGTGTCGCTGCCGCCGCCGCCGGCTCCGCTGCCGCCAACGCAGGTCGCGCCTCCGTCTGAGGCCCCGGAGCCGCTCACGAACGCGCTGCTGACCAAATCGGTGCAGAAGTCTGCGCCGACCAAGTCGTTCAAGAAGGCACCGCCCGCCCAGGTGAGCAAGAAAGAGGGCATTCGGAAGGCCTTCACGAAGAGCAAGCTCGCGGTCGAACCGTTCGACGCTCTCTCGAAGGATTTGAAGCGCGAATAGCCGGCGGCCCTGGCGGGCGCCGCGGCTCGCAAGGCTTGCCCTCTCCCTAACCCTCCCCCGCGGACGGGGGAGGGGACCGGAGCTCACCGCCGAGCGCGGCCACTAGAGCTCACGGCCTGAGCGCGGCGACCAGCGCGCGCGCCTCGACGATGTTGTCTTCGATCGAGCAGTAGGTCCAGCCGCCGTAGCGGCCGATGGAGTGGATGCCGCGCGCGCGCAGCTCGCCGGCCAGGCGTCGGTGCTCGGCGATCGATCGCTGGGTGATGTGGACGTAGGCCGGGTTCATCACCACCGAGTGGTGCGCGACCAGCTGGTGCCCGCTGGTGACGCCGGCGCGCTCGAGGTCGCCGAGCACGCGCGGCAGCACGGCTTCGGCGTCGACGGCGGCGCCCTCGGGGAAGCCGACCTCGACGTAGACGCTCAGCCGGTCGGTGTCGAAGATGTTGTCGTAGAAGCCGACGCGGTAGAAGACCGTCGCGCGGTCGGGGTAATAGATCCAGTGCACGTCGCGCGGCCCCTTGCGATCGAAGCCGAGGTTGAACACCAGCACCTTGTTCCAGGTGAACACCGACGGGTCGTGGGGCAGGCTCGCGAGCTGCGCCAGCCGGTAGAACGGCACCGACGAAACCAGCCGCTCGAAGCGGATCTCCCGCCGTGGCGTGCGCGCGATCCGGCGTTCGACGTCGAGGCCGACCAGCGGCTCGCCGACGGCGATCGCGTCCTGGCGCACCGCGCTCGCGAGCGCGCGCACGTACTCGAATGCGCCGCCCTCCGGATAGGTGAAGGTCGAGTTGTAGCTGCGGTTGTCGGCGACCTTCATGTTGCGGATGATGTCGGCGAGATCCGCGTGCGGGAAAAACCGCCCCATCGCGTCGCGGTCCAGCGTGCCGAGATCGCACGCGTACAGCTTCTCGTTGTAGGGGATCAGGAACTTCTCGGCGATCGAGCGGCCGAAGCGCGCGTAGAGCATCTCTTTGAAGTTGGTCTCGACCGGCGCGGGCGCGCCGCCCGCCGGCGGCGTGCGTGCGAAGTAGAGGTCGTGCAGGCAGTCGATGAACTCGCCATGCGGCAGCTGGTGGATGTTCTTCTGGAAAGGGAAGTCGATCAGCCGTCCGTCGTAGGCGATGAACGACTTCTTCTCGACGACGCGGACCTTCTGTCCCGGCATGCGCGCGCGCAGCCACGCCTCGATCTCCGGGTGCTTGAAGTGAAAGAAGTGGCCCGAATAGTCCCAGACGAACCCGTCGCGGTGGATGGTCTTGCAGTAGCCGCCGATCTGGTCGTCGGCCTCGAGGATCAGGTAGTCCTCGCCCTCACCGAGCGCGGCGGCCGTGGCCAGTCCGCTGATTCCGGCTCCGACGATGAGGGTCCCTACCTGGGTCGACGTCGACATCGACGTCGAAGATACATCAGGACGGCGACCGGGACCCGGCGTCGCGTGGGCTCTACCCGACCGGCGCCTCGGGCTCGGGCGCCTGCGCCGCGGCGAAGCCATCGAGGTCACCGATCGCCAGGCGCAGCAACTCGGCCGCGCGCACGATCGCCGGGTCAGGCTGCTCGCGGCGCAGCAGCTCGAGCCGCAGCAGCGCCGCCGCGACGTCGGTCTTGATCTCCTGCAGCACCACCCAGGAGATCGCTGTGAAATGGGGATGTTTGGGGTCCCGCGACGCCAGGCCAACGCCCGTCGCAGCTCCCGTTGACGAATCACGCATGGGATCCACGCTCCCTTCGCTTTGCGATTGAGACGTTGGGTCCGGGAACAGGTCGGTCAATCAGGTGCGATCCCGAGTGGAGGGCGGAAGAAGATTCACGGGACAGCGGCGAATGGGGCGCTTAGGATGCAGCGCGAGGAGCAGCGAAGAAGCGATGAGCGACGACGAAGACGAGGCGACCTGTTCGCATCTGGCGACCATGCACCATCACGTGCGCCCGCACAGCAAGGGCTGTGAAGAGTGCCTGAAGATGGGCGATTCGTGGGTTCACCTGAGGCTGTGCATGCAGTGCGGCCACGTTGGGTGCTGTGACGACTCCAAGAACAAGCACGCGACCAAGCACTTTCGCGCGACGACCCATCCGATCATGCGCTCGCTCGAGCCCGGCGAGACCTGGGGCTGGTGTTATGTCGACGAGGTCGGGTTCGATCCGATTCCGACCTGACCGCGGCGCCGCGCGGCGCTCACAGCTCCTGCAGCGCGCGGTGGATCAACTGCACGCAGATCGAGCCCTCGCCCACGGCGGAGGCGACGCGCTTGACGCTGGTCGAGCGCGCGTCACCGACCGCGAACACGCCGGGGATGCTGGTCTCCATCAGGTAGGGGCGGCGCGCGAGCGGCCAGCGGTCGCGCGTGAGCTCGTCGGCGCGCAGGTCGGCGCCGGTCTTCACGAACCCCTTGTCGTCGAGCGCGACGCACCCGTCGAGCCAGCGCGGTGTTGGGATCGGCGCCGGTCATCGAGAACACGTTGCGGATCGGTCGCGGGTCGCGGCTCTCCGCTGTCGACGTGCCGCCAGCGCGATGCTCTCCAGGCGGTCGGTGCCTTCGAGCGCGCACGACCTCGGTGCGCGTGCGCAGCGTGATGTTGGGCGTGCCTTCGATGCGCTGGATCAGGTAGCGCGACATGCTCTCCGCCAGACCGGGGCCGCGCACCAGCACGTGCACGTGGTTCGCGACCTGCGACAGGAAGACGGCCGCCTGGCCCGGCCGAGTTGCCGCCGCCGACGACCACGACCTCCTCGCCCTGACAGAGCTGCGCTCTCGAGGTGGGTCGCGCTGTAGTAGACGCCGTTGCCCTCGAAGCGCGGCAGCGTCGGCAGCGCCAGCTTGCGGTAGCGCGCGCCGGTGGCGACGACGATCGCGCGCGTGCGCACCACGTCGCCGCCCTCGAGGTGGATCTTGTACGGCCGGTCGTCGCACTCGATGCGCACGGCCGAGCGCGCGATCGCGACCTCGGCGCCGAACTTCTCGCGCCTGGGTCAGCGCGCGGCCCGCGAGCGCCTGCGCCCGAGATGCCGGTGGGAAAGCCGAGGTAGTTCTCGATGCGCGAGCTGGTGCCGGCCTGGCCGCCGGGCGCCGTGCTCTCGAGCACCAGCACGTCGAGGCCCTCGGACGCGGCGTAGACCGCGGCGGCGAGGCCGGCCGGGCCGGCGCCGACGATCACCACGTCGCGCACCTGCTGCGGATCGAGCGTGCCGCTCAGCCCCAGCGCGGCCGCGAGCTTTTCGATGCTGGGGTTCCGCAGCAGGTGTCCCTGCTGGCAGAGCACGACCGGGACCTCGTTGACGCCGATGTGGAAGCGGTCGAGCAGCGTCTGCACGTCGGGCTCGGTCTCGACGTCCTCGTAGGTGAACGGCTGGCCGTTGCGGGTCAGGAACTCCTTGAGGTGCAGCGTCGCCGCCGAGTGGCGCGAGCCGAGAGCACCAGGTCGCTGCTGCCCTCGACCAGCAGCGCCAGCCGGCGCAGGATGAACGCGCGCATCAGGATCTCGCTCAGCTCCGAGTCGCGCTGCACCAGCTGCGTGCAGGTGCGCGCGGTCGACGGCGATGACCTCGCCGTCGGAGATGCTGCGCGCCGAGCGCCAGGTTGCGCCGCGCCGACAGCATGTTGATCTCGCCGGTGAACTCGCCCGGGCCGAGCGTGGTGATGAGGTGCTCGTTGTCGCCTTCCGGCCGGGTGATCGCGACCTCGCCGCGGACGACCACGAAGAACGCGCTGTTCTGCTCGCCGGGCTGGAACAGAACCTCGCCCGCCCGGACGTCGCGGCGCTGCCCCAGCGACGCGACGCGGGCCATCTGGGCCGGCGTCAGCTTGGGGAACATCTGGTCCTTGCGGTTCATGTAGTCGTTGGCCATTGACGCTTTCTGACACGCGCGCGATTTCTGGTCACCCCGGTCCGCGCTGGAATCCACGGCGTGCTGTCAGGACCGAGCCGAGCCCAGCCGACGCGCGGTCCCGAAGGCCTATGACTAAGCCCCCGGAAGAGGCCTTGGTCATAGATCCAGGACCCCGAAATCAGTGTCTTCGACGCCGGCAGGAGATCGTCAAGTGCGCGAAACTATTCAATACCGACTCCGGAGTGCGGGTGGCACGACTGATGCGAATGTAGGGATTCATGAAGAACAAGATTCTCGGTTCCCTCGGTCTCCTCCTGGCTTCGACCCTCTTCGCCGGTAGCGCTCACGCGGCGCTCACCGCGAACGGGCTGAGCGCGCCAAACGGGCTGAGCGCGCCGAACGGGCTGAGCGCGCCGAACGGGCTGAGCGCGCCGAACGGGCTGAGCGCGCCGAACGGGCTGAGCGCGCCGAACGGGCTGAGCGCGCCGAACGGGCTGAGCGCGCCGAACGGGCTGAGCGCGCCGAACGGGCTGAGCGCGCCGAACGGGCTGAGCGCGCCGAACGGGCTGAGCGCGCCGAACGGGCTGAGCGCGCCGAACGGGCTGAGCGCGCCGAACGGGCTGAGCGCGCCGAACGGGCTGAGCGCGCCGAACGGGCTGAGCGCGCCGAACGGGCTGACCTCTTCGTCCGAGCGGGTGGTACGCGCGGCGATCTGGACGTCGAACGGGATCGATCCGAGCCGCCCGCTGTCGTCCGCGACGGCGCAGAAGTAGTTCGATCGACCAACGCCTCTCGCAAGGAGTGTCTGTCGGTGTGCTCTCTCTTTCCATCCGGCATCGTCGCCGCGGGTTTGCTCGCGGCACTGGTTCCCGCGCCGTTTCTGGTCGAAGCGGTAGCCGCGGAGCCCAGGACGGTGACCACGAATGGATTGCCGACGGCGCAATCGACGGAAGCGGGGCAGCAGCGGAACGAATTGCAGGCGATGTTGCTCAAGTACGCCGCCCGCTGCGCTCTTCGTCCGGATCAGTCGCTGGACGCGCCGCCCGACGCCAGCGGCCACGTCGACAAGCTTCCCGGGTTGATGGGGCTGGCGCCCGAGTGGCGCGACGGGACCTGCGACCAGTCCTGTCAGGAGAAGGTCTCGTCTTGTCTGATCGCGCTCATCAACCGCACCGGCAAGCACGTGCAGGTGAGCCTGCTCAGCACCGCCCCATCTCTTTTCAACAAGTTGTTGCCGAATGACGACGACCTCGGATTTCCCCATCAGGAGGGGGCGTTTTTCGGCAACGTCTTTTCCGGCGAGGCGTACGCGTGTCGCGGCCGCGACGTCGAGAAGGCGGCGCAGGTGAAACGCTTTTGTGCGTTGGAGCCTGCGAGCTGCACCGGGCTCGCGGAGTTCGCCGACGCCGGCCGCTGCGAGGATGCCTGCGAGATGCACTGTGCCCGCCTCTCCGACGGCAGCGAACGATGCGCCGCCACCAGCTGCAAGGACCCGCAGGGCCGTCGCTGGTCGGCGCCGATCACGACCTACCTGCGCAATCGCATCGAAGCCGGCAACGCCGACCAGCTCGATGGCACGCGCGCGGCGAAGGACGAAGCCTTCGAGCCGCGCGCCAAGCTGGGCGCGGCTCGCTTCGAACGCGTGGACTTCGGCGGCGGTGGCGACGTCCGCACGTTCACGGCGCACCTGGCCGCCCACCGCGCCGGCGCGCGCATCGAAGTCTGGCTCGAGGACGGCAAGCGGCTGGGCGTCCTCGACGTCAAGCGCACCGGCAACGCCGAGCAGGACCAGACCGTGGCCATCGATGCGCGCGGCGTCTCGGGAGCCCACGGCGTCGTACTGAAGCTCTTCGACGCGACGAAGATCGGCCGGATCTCGACGATCGAATTCCGCTGACTTGCGCTCCAATGTGGGTCGCGGTCGGTGGCGTGGATCCGCGACCGTAGCGGCGCGTTGTTGTTCATCGCGCAACGCATTGGCTTCGCGTGACAACGTCTTTCGTGTCGCCGTTCCTGCTGGCCCGCGCCACGACCCGTATTTCGACTTACAAATCTTGGCAAGAATAGTGCTTCTCCCGCGGGTTGGGCTGACAGCCACTCATCGTCATTTTGGGCTCGAACGGGAGAAAGAATGCGCAGTTCTCAATACGGCCGTTGGCCGGCGATGGTCGGGTGTGTTCTTTGGGCGGCGAGTGCGGGCGGATGTGCGGAGACGCCGGGAACCGAGACCCTTCAAAGCGCCGATTCGGATCTGCTGACGACCAATGGTTTGCCCGACCTCAACGGGTTGCTCGCGACCAACGGATTGCTCGCGACCAACGGATTGCTCGCGACCAACGGGTTGCTTGCGACCAACGGGTTGCTTGCGACCAACGGGTTGCTTGCGACCAACGGGTTGCTCGCGACCAACGGCTTGCTGAGCACCACGGACGGTCGCGCCATAGCCTCGTATATCGTTCGGTGCGCGCTTCCCGTCGGGGCACAACGCCACCGTTACAGACCCGACAACCGGTACCAAGTACACCTGGAGCGGCGTCCTCGGTCTGGCTCCCGAATGGGAGACCGGCGCGTGCGACACGCACTGCCAGGAGATCATGAGCGCCTGCCTGATGGCGCACGTCAATACCACTGGCCAGCACATTGGCCTGTGGATTGTCAGCAGCGACCCCAAGGTTGGCTGGGGCTACACCTACGACTATCCCTATCAAGAGGGATCGTTCTTCGGAAACATCTTCACGTCGTCGCCCAAGGCGTACTACTGCAACGGCAATGACTTCGACTCGGGCGTCGTTCCCGGGCGCCTCGGCGCGGGCCAGGTCGGCGCACCCTACGCCGATCCGTTTGGATCGCCGGGGTTGTGCCGGACCAGTTGCACGCCGTCGACCGGCACCGCGACCCACTTCGACATCACCAGCAACTATCCCTCGGTGATCGGCGGCATGGCGTCCGACGGCTACACGTCGTGTAACGGCTACACCAATGTGCTGACGGTCTACCGGAACTTCGACGCCGCGACGAACTACAAGATCTGCAACCGCGCGAGCGGGCTTTGCCTCGACGTCACCGGCAAGAGCACGAGCGCCGGCGCGCTGATTGATCAGACCGCGTACGCATCACAGATTAACCAGAAGTTCGGTTTCGTGGCGATGCCGAACACCAGTGGCATCTACGCGTTCCCCACGTACGACATCGTCAACCGCAACAGCGGCAAGAGCCTGGCACTGCCCAAGCAGAGCACGGCAGTCGATCTGCAGGCGCAGCAGTCCACGTTCACCAAGGCCGGCTATCAACAATGGATGGTCCGTCCGATCGGTGGCGGCGTGTACTCGATCTGTAACTGGGGCTCGAACGCCGCCGGCAGCCTGTGCCTCGGCGTCCGCGCCGCCAGCGCGATCGGCGGCGCCGCAGTCGTGCAGCAGAGCTACACCGCTGCCGCCAGCCAGCAGTGGACGATATCGCTCGCGAATTAGGCGAGGCTTCGGATAAAGCCAGGCCCCCCGGGGCTACGGCTCTTCCGGGCGCGAGTTCAGCCACGCATCGATTTCCTCCAGCGCGCGCTTGCGTGCCGGGCGTGTCGGGTGACTGCAGATTCTCGTCGCGGGCCGTTGCCGCGAGCGTGCGGGCGCGCGCCGGGTCGCTACCGTTCTTCCACAGGGCCCGCGCCAGCAGGAAACGCGCCTCGGCGCGGCGGGCGGGATCCGGGTCCTTGGCCGATCGCGTATCGTTGGCGCGCTCGAGCACCTCCAGCGCGCGCTCGACGTCCCCCAACCCGAGCGCGCTCGCGCCCAGCGCCACCAGCGGATAGGTGACGATCAGCGGGTCATATTCGCGCTCCATGATCGCCCGCGCGCGTTCTGCCGCTTGTCCTGCCTCGGCGAATCGGCCGGCGCGATTGAGGAGCTCGCTGTAATTGGACAGGTGCCACCCGGTTTTGGGGTGATCGGCGCCGAGCCCGTTCTCGACGATCCGCACCGTTCGCGCCATCTGGTCAACGGCTTCGGGAACCTCGTCCAGGTAGTCCAGACAGAGGGCCAGGTTGTTCAACGAAAGCGCCAGGTCGGGGTGCTTTGCGCCCAGCACCTTCTCCTTGGCCGCGACGGCGCGCCTCGCGTCCTCGAGCGAATCGAGGGGACGGCCCTGGAGCAGCCTCAATGCGGAGCGGTTGTTCAGCAACCAGCTCCAGATGAGATCATGCCCTCCCATCCGTTCCAGCAAGGTCTCCGCGAGCCGGCTCCAGGTCTCGGCCGCTTCTCCGAGCGACGGCCCCGAACCCCCTGGAAATACGAGGTAGGTCGCGGCCTCGGCCGCGGTTTCGTCGTGGCGGCAGCGAAGCGCCGTCCACAGTGCCTCCTCGTAGAGGCGTGTCCCTTCCTCGAGCATGCCCTTCTCGCAGCAGATGCTGGCGACGCTGATCAGCACGTCGGCCAGCAACGGCGCGTAACCGATGGCCGCGGCCTGCTGCTTCAGCGGGCCGGCGGCGGCGAGCGCGTCGTTGAGGCGGCCGACGCGGAAGAGCGCGCGCACGTCGGACAGCTCGGTGCGCAGGCGCGCGACCGCGGCGCGCGTGGCGGCGTCCTCGGGCGGGCGCACGACCGCGCGCAGAAGCTCGATGTTCTCGCAGCGATCGAGCCCGCGCAGGGCGTTGGCGGCGTTGACCGCGTTCTCGACGACCTCGGGCGTGGCGTGGCGGAACAGGCGGCAGAGCGCCTTCAGATCCTCGAGCCCTTCCTGCAGCGCGCCGATGCGCAGGTCGAGCACCTCGGTGGAGTGCTCGTTGCGCACGTGGGTCGCCTCGCACGACTCGACGTAGAGATCGGCCCAGCGGCGCGCGTACTCGTCGAGGATGCGGCTGGTGTTGATCCAGGCCTTCTTGGCGTAGGGCTTCTCGGTCGCGAGGAAGGCGCGCTTGATCTCGGCGCGCGTCGGTATCTCGGAGGGGCGATCGCCGCGCGGCACTTCCCACACGCCGGCGAGCTTGGCGGCGGCGGCGGCCACGAAGCGGCGGCGGCTGGCCACCGCCGGCTGCTGCTCCAGCTGCGCCAGCAGCTCGCTCATCGACGGCCAGCGCTCGGCCGGGTTCACGGCCAGGCCGCGCAGCAGCACCTCGCGGATCCAGCTGGGCACGCGCGAGCCCTGCGGCGCCGTGCGCACGAAACCGCTGGTGACGTTCTTGCCCAGGTCTTCGGGCGTGCGGCCCGCGAACGGCCGCTCGCCGTACAGCGCCTCGTAGAGCGCGACGCAGAAGCTGAACTGATCGGTCGCGGCGTCGGTCGGCTCGCCGCGGAACTGCTCGGGCGACATGTACGCCGGCGTTCCTATGCTGGCGCCGAAGCGCGTGAGGTTGGGGTTGCGCTTGGTGCGCGGGCCGCGCCAGACACCGCGTCCCGGCGTCGTGGTCAGCGTGCGCGTGGTGAGCAGGTCGTCGGCGATCGGCGCTCGACGGCGTCGTCACTCGTCGGCCCGCTGCCGCGGTTGCCTGCCGAGTGCTCCGCGGTCACGTCATCCTGTACGGCTTCGACGCGGCCGTTGCCGTCGGTGTCATCGTCGGCGTCGATCAGAGCGTCCGCGGTCCGTTCGCCGGCGATCTGCACCAGGCCGAAGTCCATGACGCGCACCTGGCCGTCGGCGCCGATCATGACGTTGTCGGGCTTGAAGTCGCGGTGCACGAGATCGCGCTCGTGCGCCGCCGCCAGCCCGCGGCCCGCGGCGGTGAACACCTCCAGCACCTCGGGCCAGCTGCGCGTGCGCGCGTGCATCCAGTAGCCGAGGGTGTGGCCCTCGACGAACTCCATGGCGATGAAGACGCGCTCCTGAAACGTGCCCGCGTCGTAGACGATGACCACGTTGGGATGCGAGACGCGCGCGGTGGCCTGCGCCTCGCGCATCATGCGCGCGCGCCCCTCGTCGGAGTCGCTGTTCTTTCCCGCGCGCAGCAGCTTGATCGCGACGTTGCGGTCGAGCTCGGGATCGTAGGCGGCGTAGACCTCGCCCATCCCCCCTTTCCCTACCAGCGCGATGACCTGGAACCGTCCGATCGTCGCCCCGCGCGCGAGCAAATTTCCGTCGGCTTGCTTGGAAGGAGAGATATCCATTGGTGCTCGCTGAGCACACATGGCATCGGCTGACGGCCTGCGAATATTTAGTGCGGCGCCTCGCCGCCGCGAAACGACCAGCTGAGACGAACCAGCGCCGGCAAAACCAGCAGGCTGATCACGGTCGAGACGCTCAAACCGCCGATCACCGCGATCGCCAGCGGGCGCTGGATCTCCGCGCCCGCACCCATGCCCAGCGCGAGCGGCGCCAGGCCGGCGAGCGTCGCGATGGTGGTCATCAGGATCGGCCGCACGCGCGTCGAGCCGGCTGACAGCAGCGCGTCGTCGAGCGGCAGCCCTTCGGCCAGCGTGAGCTCGAACTGCTCGAGCAGCAGGATCCCGTTCTTCACCACCAGGCCGACCAGCAGCACGCAGCCCATCAGCGACGATGCGTTGAGCGGCACGCCGGTCACCAGCAGCGTGAGCAGCGCGCCGACGATCGCGAGCGGCGCCGTCGCCAGCACCAGCGCCGCGAGGCGCGCGCGCCGGAACTGCGCCATCAGCACCACCGCGCACCGCGAGCAGGCCGAACGCCAGCACCAGGCCCACATCGTGAAACGTCCGTTGCTGGCCCTCGAACTGGCCGCCGAGCTCGATGCGGTACCCCTCGGGCAGCGTGAGCCCGGCGAGGCGCCGCTGCACGTCGCGCACGACCGAGCCGAGATCGCGGTCCTCGTGATCGGCGGTGACGATGACCACGGGCCGCAGGTTCTCGCGCGTCAGCTGCGTCGAGATCGCGACGTGCTGCGCCGGCGCCGCGGCGGTCACCGGCGTGACGCCGGCGGGGCTCCAGGCGAGCGGCAGCGCGGCGACGCGCGCCGGGTCGAAGCGGACGTCGTCGGGGTAGCGCACGCGCACGTCGATCGGGCGGTCGGGGCGGCGGAAGACCGCGGCGACCGTGCCGCG
Source organism: uncultured Pseudomonadota bacterium (assembly GCA_963711305.1). GTDB lineage: Bacteria > Myxococcota_A > Polyangia > Fen-1088 > Fen-1088 > DASRQZ01. The sequence continues at coordinate 991,365 of CAVQDT010000003.1, read as the reverse complement.
CAGCGTGGTCTCGAGATCGGCGGCGATGTCGGCGGCGGTCCTGCCCAGGCGCGCGGCCTGCGCGGCGTCGATGCGGAACTGCAGCTCGGGCGACTCGTCCTCGAAGCCGGGGTAGAGATCGACCAGCCCGCGCACGTCGCGGATGCGCGCCACCACGTCGGCGGCCTGGCGGCGCAGCGTGGCGTAGTCGTCGCCGAAGATCTTGATCTCGATCGGGCGCGGCGTGCCCGCGAGATCGTTGAGCACGTCCTGCAGCACCTGGACGAACTCGGTGCGCGCCTCGGGCACGTCGCGCGCGACCGCGGCGCGCACCGCGGCGATCACCTCCTCGGCGTCGCGCGTGCGCTCGCGCGCCGGTTTGAGCCGCACCATGATGTCGCCGCGGCTCACCAGCGTGGCCGTCGCCGGTCCGAGCTCGGCGCCGGTGCGCCGCGAATAGGTCGCGACCTCGGGCGTGCGGCGCAGCTCGGCCTCGATCTTGCGCGCGACCGCGTCGGTCTCGCCCAGCGACGTGCCGGCGGGCAGGAAGTAGTCGAGCACGAACGCGCCCTCGTCCATCGTCGGCAGGAAGCCGCTGGGCACGGCGCCGAGCGCGATCGCGCCCGGCGAGCAGCAGCGCGCCCGCGCCGAGCGCGAGCCAGGCGGGATGGCGCAGGCAGGGGCGCAGCAGGCGCGCGTAGCCGGCGGCGAGCCGCGTGCCGGCTGCGCCGGCGCGGCGCCGCGCCCAGCCAGCGCCGCGCGAGCAGCGGCACCAGCGTCAGCGACACCACCAGCGACAGCACGACCGCCGCGCCCAGCGTGACCGCGAGCGCCGCGAAGAACTGGCCGACCACGCCCTCGAGCCGCACGAGCGGGATCAAGCACCACCACCGTCGTCGCGGTCGTGCCGAGCAGCGCGGCCAGCAGGAGGCGCGGCCCCGACAGCGCCGCCGCCGCCGCCGGCTCGCCCTCCTGCATGCGGCGGCCGATCGCCTCGACGACGACGATCGCGTCGTCGATCACCAGGCCGATCGCGACCGCCAGGCCGCCCAGCGACATGAGGTTCAGGCTCTGGCCGGCGAGCGCGGCGGCGAGCAGGCTCATCGCCAGCGTCAGCGGCACGACCAGCGCGGCGATCACGCCGGCGCGCAGGTTGCGCAGGAACAGCCCGATGACCAGCACGCACAGCGCGATGCCGATCAGGATCGCGTCGCGCACCGACGCCATCGACTCGGCGACCAGCTCCGCCTGGTCGTAGACCGGCTCGACGCGCACGCCGGCCGGCAGGCTGGGCGCGAGCGCGTGCACGGTGCGCTCGACCTCGCCGACGACGTCGGGCGTGCTGGCGCCGGGCAGGCGGCTCACGCTCAGCAGCACGGTCTCGCCGCCGGGCCCGTTCACGCGCAGCAGCCGGTCCTCGGCGCCCTCGAAGACGCGCGCGATCGCCGACAGCGGCACCGGGCTGCCGTCGGCGGCCGTCGCGACCGGGACGCGCTCGATGTCCGCGAGCGAGCGCGGCTCGGCCGAGGCCATGACCGTCACCTGCTCGTGTGACTCCTCGAGCCGGCCGACCGCCTCGAGCACCGTCGAGGCGCGCAGGCGCTCGGCGACGTCGGTCGGGCGCAGGTGCAGCGCCGCCGTGCGCTCGGGGTCGAGCACGACCTCGACCTCGCGCACGTCGCCGCCCAGCACCTCGATGCGCCCGACGCCGCGGACGCGCGACAGCGCCGGGCGCAGCACCAGCTCGCCGAGTCTCGCGCAGGCGGCGCGGATCGATCGGGCCGGTCAGGTTGAAGGTCACGACCGGGAACGAGGTGGTGGTCAGCCGCTCGACCACGACGTCGGTGCCCGCGGGCAGAGCTCGCGCGCGCCTCGGCGACGCGCGACTCGATGAGCTGCAGCGCGCGCCACATGTCGGTGCCGGGCGCGAACTGCAGCGACAGCTCGACGGCGCCGCGGATGGTGCGCGCGCGCAGGCGCTCGACGCCGAGCACGGTGACGAGCGCGCTCTCGAGCGGGCGGGTCAGCGACTTCTCGATCTCCTCGGGCGGGACGTCGTGCTCGCGCGCGACCACGACGATGCGCGGGAACTCGACCTCGGGGTAGATCCCGCTCGGCAGCGTGCGCCCGGCGATCAGACCAGCGGCGCCGAGCGCGAGCGCCGCCACCAGGATCAGCGGGCCGCGGCGGCTGATGAGGTGCTCGAACCAGCGCGCGCTCATGGCGCCGGCTCGAGCGCATCGCCGTCGGCGATGCCGAGCACCGGCTCGACCGCGACGCGCGCGCCCGCCGAGACCGTGCCCGCGCCGCCGTCGCCGCCGCAGGCGCGCGGATCTCGACCAGCGCTCCGGACGTCGTGTCGGTGCTCGCGCCGCGATCGCACGCGCACCACGTGCGCGCGGCGGTCGGCGCCGCACACGACGACCTCGGCCTCGTCGCCCAGCGCCGCGCGCAGCGCCGCCGCGGGCGCGAGCGTCGCCAGGTGCGCGCCGCCGGTCTCGATGCGCGCCACGCCGGTCACGCCGACCGGCGGCAGCGGGCCGGCGCTGGTGTCGAGCGCGATCCGGATCGACCCGAGCCCGGTGGCGCGGTCGACGGCGGGCGACACCGCGGCGACGGTCCCGCGCGCCGTGAGCTCGGGCAGCGCCGGCAGCGTCACCGCGGCTCGCGTCGCGCGCGTGGACCTGGACCAGATCGGCGGCGGTCGCGGTCGCCACCAGCTCGAGGTGAGTCGGGTCGCCGACCTCGAGCACCGGCGTCGCCGGCGTCCCGTCGACCAGCTCGCCCGTCTTGCGGAACAGCTTCAGCACCACGCCGGCGAGCGGGCTGCGCACGGTCGCGCGCTCGAGCTGGCGCGCCGCGATCCCCGCGGCGGCGCGCGCCTCGGTCTCGCCGGCCTGCGCGGTCGCGAGCCGCGCCTGCGCATCGTCCAGCTCCTGGCGCGCGGCGATGCCGCGATCGACCACGCGCGCGACGCGGTCGCGCGTGGTGCGCGCCAGGTTGGTCTCGGCCGCCGCCTTGGCCATCTGCGCGCCCGCCTGCTTCACCTGATCGGCGAGCGCGGCGTCTTCGATGCGCGCCAGCGGCTGGCCGCGCGTGACCCGGTCGCCCTCGCGCACCAGCACCTCGACGATCCGGCCCGCGACCTGCGGCGCGATCTGCGCGTCGCGATCGGGCAGCGGCGCGACCGTGCCGTGCAGGACGACCTGGGCGCGGACGGTGCGCGCTTCGAGCGGCGCGCAGCGCACGCGCCTGGGCGCGCCAGGCCCGCCGACTCCGCATGCTCGGGCCCCTCGGCCGCCGCCTCGCGCCGGCAGCCGGCGGTTGCGTATCAGCGCGGCGAGCGTGCGCGAGCGCGATCGCCGCACGACGACCCAAGTCTCTTCCGATCCCCTCCCCCCGTCCTGCGGGGGGAGGGTGGGGAGAGGGGCCGCGGATCGCGGGAGCGAGAACCGGAGTCTCCTCTTATCGCGGCGCATGCTTTGCTCCGCGGTCTTCGAAGGCGCGGCCGCCCGCGCGCTCGAGATCGGCGAACGCTCGCGCCCAGGCGCCGATCGCCTCCAGCTCGGCGATGCGCGCGTCGACGACGGCGCGCTGCGCTTCCAGCACGCGGATCAGATCGGCGCGCCCCGCGCGGTAGCCCTCCTCGGTCATGCCGCGCGCCTCCTCGATGGCCGGCACCACCCGCTGTCCCAGTGCGTGCGCGCGCGCTGCGGCGGCCTCGGTGCGGCGGAACGACTCGACGAGATCGGCGCGCAGGTGGGCGGCGTCGGACGCGCGCGTCGCCTCGGCCAGCGCGCCCTGGGCCTGCGCGTGCGCGATCGCGCCGCCGCGCGCGTTCAGGATCGGCAGCTCGAACGCGGCGCCGCCGATCACGTCGGTGCGCTGGACGCCGTTCACGACCAGCGTGGGATCGCCCTGCGCCACGGTCAGCTCGGCGCTGACGATCGGAAACCGCAGGCGCCGCTCGAGCTCCACGTGCCGCCCGGCCGCCGCCTGCTGGGCCTCGTCGCGCGCCAGCACCGGGTGTGCCGCGGCGTCGTTGACCAGCTGCTGCCAGCGCCGGCAACTGCGCGGGCACGCCGGGGCCGCCCTCGACCACCGGCGGTGACATCGGATCGACGCCGACCCAGACCGCCAGGCGCGCGCCTGCGGCCGCGACCAGAGCGCGCGCCGACTCGGCGTCGGATTCCGCGCGCACGCGATCGGCGGTGGCGCGCACCACGTCCAGGCGCGGCGACGAGCCGGCGTCGAAGCGCTCGCCGGCGATCGTCGCCAGCCGGCGCGCGTCCTCGGCGGCGTCGGCGAGCAGCCGCGCGCGCACGGTGATCTCCCAGGCGTCGATCCAGGCCAGCGTGGCGCTCCAGCGCACGTCGTTGACGTCGACCGCGCGCTCGCGCTCGACCGCGTCGGCGTCGGCGCTGGCGGCGGTCATCGCGGCGCCGCGCTGGCCGAAGATCGGCAGCGGCAGGCTCACACCGGTCGACAGCTTCGCGGTCTCCTTCGCGGTGGTCACGGTGAAGGTCGGGTTGGCGAGCGCGCCCGCGACCTCGACGTCGGCGCGCGCGACGGCGCCGCGGCGCACGGCGACCGCCAGCTCGGGCGCGTGTTGCTGGGCGGCCGCGCGTGCCTCGGCCCAGGTCATCGCTCGCGCCGGCGCCGCGACGACCCCGGAGGAGGCCGCGGCCGTCGCGATCGCGAGCACCCAGCTGGCGCGCATGCCGACACTCTATCTGGACCCGCGCGTTCCCGCACCTTCGCGAGCCGTGCTACTTTCGTCGTCGAGCGCACCGATGTCCGACGCGAGCGCCTCTGCACCAGCCGACACCGACGCGGTCGAGATCCACGATCGCGTGCTGCCCGAGTACCCGGCCTGGGTCGGGGCCCAGGTCGCGCCGTTCGGCAACGGGCTCATCAACAAGACCTATCTGCTGGCGCGTCCCGATGGCGCGCGCGCGGTCCTGCAGCGGGTGAACCCGATCTTCTCGCCGGCGATTCACCAGAACATCGCCGCGGTCACGCAGCGGCTCGCCGAGGTGGGGCTGATCACGCCAGTCGCTGGTCGCGACCGAGACCGGCCAGCCCTTCGTGTCGATCGAGGGCGCCGTCTGGCGCGTGCTCACCTATGTCGACGGCGTCTCGTTCGATGTCGTCGGAGGCGCCGACCCAGGCGCGCGCCGCCGGCGCGCTCATCGCGCGGTTTCACGGCGCGCTCGACGGGCTCGACCACACCTTCGTCGGGCCGCCGCACCGGCGTGCACGATACGGCTCTGCACCTATCGCGCCTCGACGATGCGGTGGCGGCGAATCCCCGAGCATCGCCTGGCCGTCGAGGTCGGCGCGCTGGCCCAGGCGATCCGCGCGGGCGCGGCGGCGCTGCCGCCGCTGCCGGCGCTACCGGCGCGCGTCTGCCACGGCGACCTCAAGTTCAACAACATCCTGTTCGCCGCGGACGGCGCCGCCGGCCAGCGACCAGCCGGTGTGCCTCATCGACCTCGACGTCGTCGGGCCGCTGTCGCTGGCCTTCGAGCTCGGCGACGCCTGGCGGTCCTGGTGCAACCGCGCCGGCGAGGACGAGCCGCAGGCAGTGCTCGACCTGGAGGTGTTCCGCGCGTCGCTCGACGGGTATCGCGCGGGCCGCGGGCGCGCGCTCGACGCCGACGAGCGCGCTGGGCTGTTGCTGGGCGTCGAGTGGGTCAGCCTGGGACTGGCGGCGCGCTTCGCCGCCGATGCGCTACGCGAGGACTACTTCGGCTGGGACGCGCGCCGTTTCGCCGGCCGCGGCGAGCACAACCTGGTGCGGGCGCGCGGACAGTGGTCGCTGCATCAGCAGCTCGTGGCCTCGCGCGCTGTGCGCGAGGCGGCCCTCGAGTACGCATCGGTCAGTACCAGTTGAACCCGATCATGAACGCGTATTGAGTGACCGGCCCCCCGTCGATGTCCGCGATGAAGGTGTGGCCGACTCGTCCCTGCAGGTCGAGCGCGAATGGGCCTCTCTGCACCAGCTCGACGCCGGCGCCGCCCATCATCGCGAAGCCAGTGGCGCCGGCGAACCCATCGAGGTTGTTGCCCACCGTGGTGTTGCCGAGACCAAGTCCTCCTTTGAGCCAGACGATCGGCGTCAGCCAGAACTGGAGCGCGCCGGTGTAGAGCGTGGAGGTCATGTCGTCGTTGCTGCCGGAGATCGGGTGAACCACCGTCCAGACGTCGAACATCAGCGCCACTTGCGGGTTCAGCATGCCGCCGATGTGGCCTTCCAGCGACAGACCGCCGCCGCAGATAGCAGCACTGGTCGGCGGTCAGGGCCCCGAAGCCGATGCTGCCGCCGAGCACCAGGCCGCTGCGATAGGCCGACGGTGGGTAGTACGCGGGCGCGTAGTAGCGGGGGCGGCCGTAGTATTGAGCGCTGGCCTTGGACGACGCTCCAAGGAGCACCGCGGCAGCAAGGCCCAGGACAATCCAGTATTTTCGCGCGATCTTCAAGAGTTCCTCCGTTATTGAGCCCCGGCGGGGGCGCCGGGGTAGACAAGTCCTAGACGGTCTCCTCCACACAATAATTCTCATCAGGGGGGTAGGGGAGGGGGCCGAGACCCCAGTCACACTTTGGTTGTGACGATTTTCACGATCGAGCGCCGTCGCCGCGGTGCGCGCTAAGCTTGCCGCATGCAGTTTTTCCAGATCGAGATCCGGCTCGAGCCCCGTCCACGCGGGTTCCATCTCGTCACCCGTGAGGTCGTGACCGCGCTCCCCAACCTCGCGCGCGTGCGGGTGGGGTTCCTACAGCTGTTTCTGCAGCACACGTCGGCGTCACTGACCATCAACGAGAACGCCGATCCCGACGTGCGCGCCGATCTCGAGCGCTGGCTTCACCGCGCGGTCCCCGAGAACGCTCCCTACTTCGAGCACACCGCCGAGGGGCCTGACGACATGCCCGCGCACGTGAAGTCCTCGGTCATGGGCTGCTCGGTGATGATCCCGATCCGTGAGGGGCGCCTGGCGCTTGGCACCTGGCAGGGGATCTACCTCGGCGAGCACCGCGCCGATGCCAGCCGCCGCACGGTCGTGGCGACGATCTGGGGCGAGTGACGTTGCCGCTGGCAAGGCCGGCCCTCTGCCCGGCCCTCTCCCGCACACGGGAGAGCGTGACTCGCTGAACAAAGGCGACTGCCGAGCCCTCACGCGCTGCTGAGCGCGCGGTCGCAGCCGTCGATCTGCGCGCGCACGCGCGACACCTCGACTGGCGACAGGTCGCCCTCGAACCGCGCGAGGATCGCGCGCCAGATCTCGCGCGCATCGTGCCACTCGGCGCGGCCCATGTGGTTCGCGGCGAAGCCCTCCCAGACGCGCAGCTGCTCGCGGCGTACCACGCGATCGGAGACCAGTGGCGGCGGAGCGGTGATGCGCGGATCGGTCCTGCGCAGGAGCGCCTGGATCCGGAGCGTCAGCTCGCGCATCTGGAACGGCTTCGAGACGTAGTCGTCGGCGCCGACCTCGAGCCCCTGGATGCGGTCGGCGTCGGCACCACATGCGGTGAGGAAGATGATCGGAACGTCCTCGGTCTCGGGCGACCGGCGAAGCGCGCGGCAGATTTCCAATCCCGAAAAGTCGGGGAGCATCAGGTCGAGAAGCACGAGGTCAGGCGTCTGTCGCTGGCACAACCGCAGAGCCTCGGCGCCAAGTCCGGCCGCGTCGACGGCGAACCCCTCCTGGGTGAGCTCGTAGGTGAGCAGCTCACGTAGATCGGGATCGTCTTCAACGATCAGAATGCGCCTCATATCGGAACTCTATCCGCGGTGAAATCCTCACTTCGATAATAATCGCGAAACATCGACCGGTCGCTTGAACATGATTGTGACGCCACTGCAACGGCGCCGCAACAGTTGGTAGTCGGCGACTTATTGGATTGACCACCAACCGTACGGCTTGTTGCCCGTGCTGCGTCGATCTAGCTCTCACAGATGTTTTGGAGGAACCAACATGAAAGCTCGCTTGACGGGCGTACTGCTAGGGGTTGGGGCGCTGGGGTGCTCGTAGCGCCGAACGCGGCCTTTGCTCAGGACGCAGGGGCCACGCCCAGCTGCGGTGATGCGACGATGTTCCCGAATCCGATCCATCTCACCGGCTCGACCGCGTTCCAGCCGGTCATCCAGGCGATGGCCGCCCAGCTCAACACTCGGACCAACAAGATCACCTTGATCTATCAGGGCTCAGGTTCTTGTCCCGGCGCCTCGTCGGTCGTCGGCCAGACGGCCCTGACCGGAACCGCGCTCTACTTCCCGACTGCCACGACGACCGCCAACTGTTCGCTCGACGCCGTGGTGCCGTCGCCCAAGGCCGACGTCGGTATCTCGGACGTCTTTTACGAGACCTGTGGTGTCGGCGCCCGTCCGACGGCCGTGGGCGACTTTCCCGGCCCGGCCCAGGCCATGTTGTTCGTGGTTCCGAGCCAAGCGACCAACGCCCCGACTACTATCACAGCTGAAGAGGCCCAAAACGTTTGGGGCTGCGGCGCGAGAGGGATGATTTCGCCATGGACCGTCGAAACGGCGATTCAACAGCGAAATTCGGGCTCGGGGACGCAGAACGTCGTTGCTCGAGCCATCAACGTGCTGGCCTCATCGTTTCACGGCACGATGAATGCGGGTGGCGGGAACGTGATCGCTACTCTCACGCAGACTGGAACGCCGTCGATCGTGATTGCCAACCTCAACACCGCGGTCGGGTTCCTGGCTGCCGACGCTTATGATGCGAACCGCTCGACGCTCAAGTCGATGGCTTTCCGAGGCCTCGAGCAGACGCAGGCCTATTACGCCGACTCGTCGGCGACCACCTTCGACAAGCGCAACGTCCGCGACGGGCGACTATGTCGCTTGGGGCTAGGAGCACTTCCTCGCCCGCGTCGATTCGACCGGGGCGCCATCGGTTCCAGACGCACGTGTTCGGTATCCTGGCCAGCTACGAGCTTGGCCACGGATGGGACGTGGGCAGCCGCTTCCGCTACACCAGCGGCATGCCGCGCACGCCCGTGGTGGGCGCGTTCTTCAACAGCAACACCGTTGTCTCCCATCGTGGCTGGAATGCCCGCGCCCGCAGCGCCGATGGTCGCCCCCGGGCAGCGCGTATCGCTGGAGGCATCGTGGAGCGCCGATGCGGTCGAGACCTTCGCGGTGTACGACATCCGCAACGTCGCGCTCAGCCCGCAACGCGAGGCGATGCGCGTGTCGTGGTTCGCGACCGCGGGCGCGTTCGAGCACGACGTCAGCGGCCGCGCGGCGGACGATCCGGCCCTGACCGCCGACAACGAATGGGTCGCGCCGGCGACCGCTGTCACGGCGCATCTGTGGCTGACGCGCCAGCTGCCATCGTGTCGCGTCACGCGCTGCTTGTTTGTTCCTGTGTTTCTGCGAAATCACGACCTCGTCACCTGAATGTAACGAGGCAGCGATATCCTCCGACGGCAAATGACTGGAATCAAGGGCGCGGAACGCAGGGTTCTCGTGGTCGAGGATGAACCCGATCTCACCGAGCTCCTCACGTTCAACCTGCAGGCGGGCGGATACAAGGTCGAGACCGCCAACACCGGCGCGCGCGCGCTGGCCGAGATCGACACCTTCGTCCCCGACGTGGTGCTGCTGGATCTGATGTTGCCCGACATGCTGGGCACCGAGATCTGCCGGCGGATCCGCGCGCAGGTCGACAAGGCTCAGCCGGCCGTGATCATGCTCACTGCCAAGGGCGAGGAGATCGATCGCGTCGTCGGCTTCGAGGTCGGCGCCGATGACTACGTGGTCAAGCCGTTCAGCATGCGCGAGCTCTTGCTGCGCGTGAACGCGTGCTTCCGCAGCAACACCGGTCCGGTGGCCACCCAGAACCCGGGCTCCGGACCGCACGACGCCACCGCCGGCACCGACCGCCGGCGCAAGTACCTGGTCGGTCCGCTGACCATCGACGTCGACGGGCACCACGTCTTCGTCGACGGCAAAGAGATCCACCTCAGCGTGATCGAGATGCGCCTTCTGACGTACCTGGTCGAGCACCGCGGGCGCCTGTGCTCGCGCGACGACCTTCTGGAAGATGTGTGGGGCTACAAGCCCGACGTGTCGACGCGCACCGTCGACACGCATATCAAGCGCCTCCGCGACAAGCTGGGGGCCGCCGGACCGCTCCTCGAGACGGTCCGTGGCGTCGGGTACCGCCTGTCCGACGCGCACGCGGTCGTCGCCAACCGCGAGTGAGCCGCCCTGGCTCAGCGAGCCATGAGCTGGAACGCGCCCAGCGACAGCAGCATGCCGGCGATGCCGATGATCGTCTCGCACACCGTCCAGGTGCGCAGGGTCTGTCCGACGCTCAGGCCCAGGAAGTCCTTGACGAGCCAGAAGCCCGAATCGTTGAGATGCGACAGGAACAGTGACCCGCAGCCGATGGCGACGATGACCAGCGCGATCTGATGCTGGGTTATCTCCGGGTGGTGCGCCAGCACCGGCACCAGCAGCGCCGACGCGGTGGTGATCGCCACCGTCGCCGAGCCGGTGGCGACGCGGATGAACGCCGACAGCAGCCAGCCGTAGAGCAGCGGCGGCAGGTGCGCCGCCTCGCCCGCGCGTCCGATGGCGTCGGCGACGCCCGCGTCGCGCAGGACGCGCGCGAAGCCGCCGCCCCCGCCGATGATCAGCACCGTCATGCCCATGGCGCGCACGCACTCCTCGGTGAATTTGAGGATCTGCCCGCGCGAGAACCCGCACCGCGTGCCCATTGTCCAGCTACCGAAGAGCACCGCGATGAGCAGCGCCGTCGTCGGGTTACCGATGAACGTGGTCATCGCGCGCAGGCGACTGGCGGGCGGCAGCGCCAGCTCGGCCAGCGTCGCCAGCAGCATCAGCGTCACCGGCAGCAGGATCGACAGCAGCGTCAGCCCGAACGTCGGCGGACGAAAACCGATCGGCATGGCACTCCGCTGCGGCATCGGTGGCGGGCTCGCTTGCACGCGCTTGACCGCGTAGCGCGCGAACAGCGGTCCCGCGACCGCGGCGGTCGGGATGCCGATGATGAAGCCCCAGAACAGCACCAGGCCCATCTGCGCGTTCAGCGCCGCGACCGCGACCACCGGGCCGGGGTGAGGTGGCATGAGCCCGTGCATCACCGACATGCACGACAGCAGCGGCAGCACCAGCGACAGGAACGGCTGCTTGGTCTCGTACGTGAGCGACAGCAGGATCGGCAGCAGCAGCACGAAGCCGACCGCGAACCAGGTGGTCAGGCCGACCGCCAGCGCCAGCGCCATGATGCACCACTGGATGTGCTTCGGCCCGAAGAACTTCGCGAAGCGCTTGGCCAGCACCTCGGCGCCGCCCGACTCCGCCAGCAGCTTGCCCAGCATGGTGCCGAGGCCGATCACGGTCGCGATTCCGCCCAGCGTCGCGCCCAGTCCTTCGGAGAACGACTTCACGACCCCCGACATGCTGTAGGCCAGGGTTCGCCCGGCGGCGTCGGGCAGCGTGCGGCCCATGCCGACCGCGCTGGCGCCGACCACCAATGACGCGAGCAGCAGCGACAGGAACGCGTTCACCCGGAACCGCGTCACCAGCAGCACCAGCGTGCCGATGGCCAGCAGGGCGACGATCACGAGCTCGAGGTCGGCGGCGCTCATGCCGCGGGGAATCTCGCATGGATCGCGGGCGCGCGAATTGGATTTTGCGCGCCCGCTCGGTGCGGCGGTGAAAAGGCCACTCCGATCCCCTCTCCCGTCTGCGGGAGGGGCTAGGGAGAGGGCAGACCTTGCGAGAGCCGGCGCCCGCCATTCGGTGCTAGCCTCGCGCGATGCTGCTCACCCGCCACGAGACCGCCGAGGGCGGCGCCGGCTGGGCGCTCGACAACCGACTCTTGCCGCCGCAGCTGGGGCTCGAGCTGCTGCTCCAGCTGCCGCGGGCCAACCTGTCCGACTTCCTTCGCGCGCTGCCGCGCGGCGCCGCGCCGACCGGCAAGCTGCTGGCGCCGATCGAGCCGGCGCAGGAAGTGTGGGCCTGCGGCGTGACCTACCTGCGCAGCCGCGAGGCGCGCGAGGCCGAGTCGTCGGTCAAGGACGTCTACGCGCGCGTCTACGAAGCCAAGCGCCCCGAGGTGTTCTTGAAGTCGATCGGCTGGCGCGTCGTCGGCCACGAGCAGCCGATCCGCGTGCGCGCCGACAGCGCCTGGAACGTGCCCGAGCCCGAGCTGACGCTGGTCGTGAACGCGCACCGCGAGATCGTCGGCTTTTGCGTCGGCAACGACGTCTCGTCGCGCGACATCGAGGGCGAGAACCCGCTCTACCTGCCGCAGGCCAAGGTCTACGACGGCTCGTGCGCGCTGGGCCCGGGCATCCTGCTCGGCGAAGTCGATCGCCTGAAAGACCTCGGCGATCCACCTGAGCATCGAGCGCGGCGGCCGCCCCGCCTTCCAGGGCGAGACGCGCACGTCGCAGATCAAGCGCCCGCTCGAGGAGCTGGTCGACTACCTGGCCAAGGAGCTCGAGTTCCCGCGCGGCGCGTTCCTGATGACCGGCACGGGAATCGTGCCGCCGACCGATTTTTCCCTGTCGCCCGGCGACGTCGTCACCATCGCGATCGGTGCGCTGACGCTGGAGAACCGCGTCGCCGGCGCGTAAACAAACCAAGGAGACCGCCTTGTCGCTCGAGCCTGTCCTCATCGCCGGCGAATGGCGCGCGGCCAAGAACCCCGCCGGATCGTTCCAGGCCACGAACCCCTCGACCAAGGCGCCGCTGCCGGCGACCTATCCGGTGTCGAGCCTCGACGACGTGATGCTCGCGTTCCGCGCGGCCGAAGAAGCGGTCGCCGCGTTGGTCACGACCCCGCCCGAGGCCATCGCGCGCTTCCTCGATGACTATGCCGCGCGCATCGAGGCGCGCGCCGACGCGCTGGTCGAGCTCGCGTCGCTCGAGACCGCGCTGCCGCAGACGCCGCGCCTGCGCAACGTCGAGCTGCCGCGCACGACCAACCAGCTGCGCCAGGGCGCGGCGGCGGCGCGCGAGCGCTCGTGGGCGCGCGCGACCATCGACACCAAGGCCAACATTCGCTCGGTGCTACGGGCCGCTCGGCGGTCCGGTCGTCGTGTTCGGGCCCAACAACTTTCCCTACGCGTTCAACTCGGTCGCGGGCGGTGACGCGGTCGCGGCGTGGGCCGCCGGCAATCCGGTGATCGGCAAGGCCAACACCGGCCACCCGGGCACGAGCAAGCTGCTCGCGGAGCGCGCGTTCGAGGCGGCGCGCGCCGCCGGCCTGCCGCCGGGCATGGTGCAGCTCATCTACCGCACGCCGCCCGACGTCGGCTTCCAGCTGGTGTCGCACTCGTCGGTGGGCGCGACCGGCTTCACCGGCAGCAAGAGCGCCGGCCTGCAGTTGAAGGAAGCGGCCGAGCGCGCGGGCAAGCCGATCTACCTCGAGATGTCGAGCGTGAACCCGATCTTCGTGCTGCCAGCGGCGCTGGAAGAGCGCGGGCTCGGCGATCGCCAAGGAGCTGTTCGATTCGTGCGCGATGGGCGCCGGCCAGTTCTGCACCCGCCCCGGCATCACCGTGGTCGTCGACGACGAGCGCGGGCGCGCCTTCGTCGCCGAGGTGCGGGGCCACTTCGAGAAAGGCGACGCCGGGCACGTTGCTCGGCGCCTCGGGCGTCTCGGCGATCGCCGGCGGCGTCGCCGAGCTGACCAAGGGCGGCGCCGAGGTTCTGACCGGCGGCCGTCCCGTCGATGGAGCCGCGCTACGCGTTCGCCCCCACACTGCTGCGCGCGAGCGGCGACGCTTTTCTTGCCGCGCCGCACGCGCTGCAGACCGAAGCGTTCGGCACGGTGAATCTGGTGATCCTCGCGCGCGACGTCGCCCAGATGACGGAGATCGCCAGCCGGCTCGAGGGCAACCTCACCGGCTGCATCTACAGCGACACCAAGGGCACGGACGACGCCGCGTACACGCAGGTCGCGACCGCGCTGCGGCCGCGCGTCGGGCGCCTGCTCAACGACAAGATGCCGACCGGCGTCGCCGTCTCGCCCGCGATGAATCACGGCGGGCCATACCCGGCGACCGGGCACCCCGGCTTCACCGCGGTCGGCATTCCCGCGTCGCTGCTGCGCTTCGCGGCCTTGCGCTGCTACGACAACGTTCGCCCGCACCGCCTGCCGCCCGAGCTGCAGGACAAGAACCCGACCGGCAAGATGTGGCGGTTCATCGACGGTGAGTGGACGCAGCGGGACGTCGGAACAATCAATCGTTGCAACGACGTTCGACGCGCTCGCCGCCGCCTGCGCTGTGAAGCGGGCGGCGGCGAGAATCGCAGCGCGGGACTACGGCGAGGTGAGCGTGAGCGCCCAGCTCTTGACGCAGTCGATGTCAGACGCCGACAGCGGCGCTGCGCCAGGTACGGCATGCGCACGCCACAGCCGGGGTTGCTGGTGAGCTTGTCGAGCAGCAATCCCTGGGCGGGGCTGGTATGCGGCGATGAGGTACTTCTTTCCCATCCCGGCGCACACCGACGGGACGTGCTTCCGCCGCCGGGCGGCGCCTCGTCGAGCAGGCCGGGAAGGCTGGCGGCGGTGAGGTCGAGACCCGCGTACCGGTCCCGGTGTGGCAGCTGGTGCAATTCGCGTTGAAGATCTTTTCGACGTCGGCTTGAACGCACATCTTGGGTCCCGCGTCGTCGGAGCTGCTGCCGGAGCTGCTGCAGCCGGCGAGCGAGAACGACAGCGCGACGGCCGCGGCGGTCAGGGCCACGGAGTGAACGAGTCTGGATCCGGCAGTACGAAACATTGAGTCCTCCCAAAAATGCTGGTCAAAAGATCGGTTCGAGAAACCTGTCGGGCCACCGCCGAAACGTCGGCCAAATATCTGCGGAAAGTTCCGAAAAATTCCGTCGGTGACGCTCTTGAGTGTTTCGGCGCGGATTGTAGAGGGGGCAAAGTGTTTGCGCTAGTCCCGTCGCGCGCGGATCAGCCGATCGCAAAATCGGCTCGAAAAAGGCCTTGTTTCGATTGTCACGCGACTGCCACCCGGTGTTCCTCGGGTTGATCGTAATGATCGCGGTCACGAGCGGGATCGCGTTCTGTGCGGACGTGCCTCCGTCGGCGACGCCCAACAGCGGCCTCGCGCCCCGTCACCGCGGCGTTCGCCGCCGGTGTCCCCGATGCTTGCCGCGCCGCAGCCAGTCGGCTCCCGTCCCCGCGGCCAGCGGACCTGACCGCGCCGCCGCCCGCGGCCTGAAAATCAGGCGATCACCAGCAAGTGGTGGTTCTGGGCCGCGATCGGCGCAGCGGTCGTCGGCGGCGTCGGTCGCGATCTATCTCGTCGAGCGCGCGCCCGCGCCACCGGGCTGTCCGACGGCGATGGGCTACCTGTGCCCGCGATGATCCCGGCGGCGCGAGCGGGATCGACATCGACCCGACGCATCGCGGTCGCTGCTGTGGCTGGCGCTGGTCGCGTTGCTGCTGGGCGGCGGGCGCCTGTCAAAAGGCGGAGCGCTTGCTGCTGCTGGACGTGCGCGCTTCCGGCCAGCTGCCGACGACGGTCAGTGCGATCCGCTTCTCGGCGATGGACTGGCCGACGCGTTCGGTGGCCGGCGTGGCTCGGTCCCGCGGGGCTCAAGTTCGGCTACTACGGTCCCAGCGGCAGCGGCCCGGTGACGGTCACCGTCGAGGCGGTCGACATTCGCAACTGCGTGCTGGGCACCGGCAGCGCAACGGTGCTCGACACGTCGTCGGGGCAGACAGCGCCGGCGACCGTCGTCTACGTGCGCCCCGCTCGAGCCGACGATGTGCATCTTGCCGGACGCCGGCCTCGCCTTCGACCGCAGTGACCGCGACGCGGGCGCGGATGGTCTGGACGCCGACGCCTCGAGCGACGCCGTGGCGGCACTGACACGGGCACCGATTCGCGCGCGGACATGGGCACCGATTCGCGCACTGACACGGGCACTGATTCGCGCAGCGACGCGCGGGCCGACGGCGCCGACGCCGCGGTCGATCGTTTCGCCGATGGCGCGCGGGATGCTGCCGGTGATACCGGCGCGACTGGGGACGCCGGCGTCGACGCGATCACCGGCGCCGACGTGGGCCCGGTCACCGACGGTGGCGGGACCTCGCGCGACGCCGCCGACGCGTCGCCGGGGTGATTCTCCGACGGCCCACGGCCGCAACACTGTGGTGCGAGCTTGTTTCGCCGCGCGGGAGTGACGAACGCCGTGCGTCGCGTAGAGTTGCGCGCCACCCCCCCCAAGGAGCCCAACATGACGTACGGATCCCCCCGCCACTGGCTGTTCGCTGTCGCCGCTTCGGGAGTCATCGGTCTCGCGCTCGCCGGCTGCGCCGGCACACAGCTGGCCGCGATACCGAACGAGCCGCCCGGTGAGGCGCTCTTCAACGGCCGCGTCCACGAAGAGGTCAACTGCTACAAATGTCACAACGGCGACGGCACCGGCACGATGCGCGGTCCCAACCTGGCCAAGCGCGTCCCGGGGCTCTCCGATCCGGACATCGCCAAGGCGATCGACGAGGGACCCGGCCTCATGCCGTCGTTCAAGGGCAAGGTCACGCCCGATGAGGTCGCGCAGATCACCGCCTGGTTGCGCGAGCGGTTCCCCAAAGCGCCGGGGTGACACGAACCTTCCGATCCTCTCGCAAATCGCGGTGATCTCCGGTCCCCTCCCCCGTCCGCGGGGGAGGGTTAGGGAGAGGGCAAGCCTTGCGAGTCGCGACGGGCGCCGGCCCCTCTCCCTAACCCTCCCCCCGCGGACGGGGGGAGGGGACCGGAAGGTTCGAGAGCGTTCTCACGCTTAGCTCACGCTAGCGCAGGTCGATTCCGGCGCTGAGCAGTGCTTCGGTCGCCGCCGCGGCGCCGGTGAAGGTCAGCGTCGCGCGCACGATCTGCGCGCGCGCGACCAGCTCCGGCGCGTGCGTCGTGCCGGCGATGCGCCCGTCCGAGCCCAGCGAGAGGTGCGCCTCGATGCGCGCGCCGGCTTCCGACTCGAACCGCGCGGCCCCGCCCGCGAGCGCCGCCATCGGCTCGACCCAGGCGCGCGCCGCGCACCAGCTGCGATAGTGCGGCTCCGCGCCCAGTCCGGCGCGCACCTCGAACGCCAGCGGCGCCGAGATCGCCTGCGCCGCGCGCGCGATCGCCGCGTTCGACTCGGGAAAATAGGCGGAATAGGCGATCGACAGGCCCGCGAGCGCGTGGTCGGCCAGCGCGCCGCGATCGGCGAGCGGCGCCAGCACGCCCCAACCCGCCTTGGGCGCAGCGGTGATCGCGCGCGCGCGATCACCTTCGAGCGTGGCGTAGAGCTCCCAGCCCAGCGGCCATCGCCCGCGGCCTCCCTCGGGCAGCGGCGCGCGCAGCGAGCGATAGCCGAGCACGCGCGTGTCGTAGGCGGTGATCGACGGCCTGCCCGATCCGAGCGTGAAGAAGATCGTGCTGCGCGCGACCACCAGCGCGGTGTCGCTGGGAAATCCGAAGCGATGGTGGTCGCCCAGTTGCTCGTCGTAAAGGGCGGCGCTGAACAGCAGGCCGCCGCGCGGCGCGCCGGTCCCGCCGGCCGCGAGGCCACCCAGCACGGCGAGACGGTCGATGCCGCTGTGGGGCAGCGACGCCTGGTACTCGCGTTCTTCTCGCTCTTGCCGCTGCGACGTCACCGCCTCGGTCGGCGGTGGTTGGTCCTCGGCGGCTGCCAGCTGCCGAGCGGCGTAGAGCGCTTGCTTCGCCTGCTGCAGCGACAGCAGCGGCTGCGACACGCGCGTCTCGCACGGCAGATCGAGGAGCGGCTCGTAGCCAGCGACATAGCCCTGGCGCTCGATCGGCGCGTTCGCATCGACGAACAGCAGGGCGTCGCGCAGTCCGGGCTCCGCCTTCATGCGCAGCACGTCGAAGCGCAACTCCGACTGTAGCAACGCGAGCAGCCGCAGCCGCGACACCAGCGCCGGATCGATCCCGGGCGCGCGCGTCAGCTCCCGCAGCGCGCGGTATCCGTCGAGGCGCGCGTCCGGGCCGGATGAGCCGACCCGCTCGAGCGCACGCGTGAGACGCCCGCCGAGCTCGACGCGCGCCGGATCGCCGGTGTTGCGCAGCTCGCCGGCGTCACGCGTGAGGCGGGCGGCGACGGCATCGCGCGCCACGCGCACACGCGCACGCCGCTGGAGGTCGGCGCGCGCCTCGGCCTCGATGTTCGCCAGCACCGACAGATGGGTCTCGAGCGTCGCGCTGTCACTCAACCACGCGCGCATTTCGGTCGGGTTCCCGGCGCGCGCGCCGGCGAGCAGGCTCGCGAGCCGCCGGTAGCCACTGGCGCGGACCGGCGGCGCCGGCGCGTGCGCATCGCGCAGCGCCGCTGCCGCCCGATTGAGCTCCCCTGCGGGCAGGGCCCCGAGCAACGCTGGCTCGAGGGTCAGGCGGTGCCGGGCGGCGTCGCGCGCGCGGTGTTCGAAGCTGTCGATCGGCTCGGCGATGAACTGCAACAGGGGCGCGCCGTCGGCGCCGCGCGCGTCGGCCCACGGCTCGAGCGTGGTCGCGGGCGGCGCCGCGAGCCACCCGGGCGCGGCGTCGCCGGCCGCCGCGCCGCGGATGTCATCGACGAGATCGACCATCAGCGTCGCGCAGTTTCGCCGGAAGAAGTAGTAGGCGACCTTGGTGCCGTGCAGGGCGGTCCAGATGCGTTCCAGAAGCGCGCGCCGCTCGCCCGCCGTCAGATTCAGCCGCCAGCGACGCAGATCGCGCCCTTCGACGACGACGTAGTCGCGGTACGCGTCGAGGAACGGCCGCTGGTGCAACGACGCCGCGTAGCTCCCGGCGATCCCCTTGAGCGCATAGGTCGGATCCTCGGAGAAGGGCACGTCGTTGTCGGCGAGAAAGGCGACGGTCCGCGAGAGATGTGGCGGCGGAGCGCCGTCGCCCTCGGCCGGGTCGCGGTAGACGAGGCGCAGGAAGAGGTGCCCGAACAGCGATCCGAGCATGGCCGTCGACGGCGCGGCCAGCACGACCTCGACGCCGGTGAGCCGATCCGAGCTCGGCCCACTCCTCGAAGGCGGCGCAGCGCGCGGGGCCGATCGGCGTGTTTACGCGGGACTGCAGGAAGCGCGTCTGGCTGATGAGCCGGCAGCCGATGCCGCCGTCGTCGCCGGGCGCGTCCAGCAACAGCGCCGCGAGGACCGTCACCAGGTCCCAGCGCGGCGAGCGGCGGCCGCGCGGCTCGGCGAACCCGGCCGGATCCAGGTTCGCGGTCTGCGAACCCGAAGCCGGAGGCCATCGACCGCCGCCAGCGATTGAGGCGGCGCCAGCCCGGATCGTCCGACCAGCGTGTCGCGCGATCGAACGCGAAGAGCTGCGCCTCGACGATCTGGCGTGCAACGGCGTCCGGCGTCGCGGGCGTGGCGGTTGGCGCGAGCGGGCACAGGTGAATCCAGCCGCGATCGTCGACCAGGTCGCGGTCATCGTCAGGCCATCGCGCTTCCGTCGCGGCAGTCGCGTCGCGTCGCGGACGACGGTGGCGGGTGCTCGGGCGCGGATCTCGCCGGGGATCTTCGAGGACGCGCGCTCGATCGCGCTCCGCTCGTCGACCGACCAGGCGCCAACGAGAATCGGCCGGGGAGACGTCCGCTCCCTTCGAATCTTTCCGATCCCCTCCCCCCGTCTGCGGGGGCAGGGTTAGGGAGAGGGGCCGTCGGGCGTCGCCGCTCGCAAGACTTGCCCTCTCCCTAACCCTCCCCCGCGGACGGGGGAGGGGACCGGATTCGTCACGGGTGAAGGCCAGCGCCGGCCTTGCGAGAGCGGTCGTGGTCGCCGCAGCGGTCGCGGCCAACGCCGCGATCGCGGCGATCGCCAGCGATCGCCACTTCGTGACAGTCATCATCCCCGCTGGACGGCGTCGGCGACCTCGCTGACCAGCGCGCGCGTCCGCGCGGGCCCGAGCGTCCGTTCGGTGACGCGCATGAAGACGGCGGCAAACCGTTGTGCGCGCCGCTCGTCGATGCGACCGTCGAGCGCCTCGAGCAGCGCGCCCTGTTCCGCCGAGCCGTCGAGCGTCTCCGCGAAACGCCGGCCATCGGCGGCAGTCAACTTCAGATCGTGGATCCAGGCGTCGAGCACCGGTCCCGAAGCCAGCGCGACATCATGGGTCAGGAGCGCGTGCTGCTGGCGCAGGTACGCCGCCAGCGCAACCGCCGCCTGTCGTTGCGCTTCCGGTTGAGTGTGCTTGACCGCGGTCGTGGCCACCGAGGCGCCGCCGACGACCACGATGGCGAGCGCGATCGAGAACACGTGCGCGCCGTGGCTGTTGGTCGACCAGTCGCTGGTCCCCTTGGTCGACCAGTCGCTACTGTTCTTGGGCGAGTTCTGGGTCGAGTTGTTCGAGTTCTTCGACGAGCCCTGCGAGTTGTTCGACGAATCCTTCGACGAATTCGACGAGTCCTTGGACCCGTTCGACGAGTTCGAGTCGGAGGAATTACTCGAGCCCGACTTCGAGTTTTGCTGATCCGACGCGCGCGCCGCCGCGGGGGCGAACGCGAGCACCGCCGACAATGCTGCCGTGACCGGCCAGCGGCCGGCGCGAACGGGCTTGGTATCTGGGCGGTCTGCCGCCATGGATCGCAAGTTCGACAGACCGGAGAAGATTCTTGAATCTGCCTTGCAGCTTTTCTACACGACCCGGTTCAGGCGTCCCCCGTCGAGAAACGACGCCAGGTTCTCGGCGACGACCCGTTCGAGGCGCCGGCGCGACTCCAGCGCGCCCCACCCGATGTGCGGCGTGACCACCAGCCGCGACGCCCAGGGCGCGCGCGCGATCGGTGAGCGGGTGATCGGCGGGCGGCGGCTCGACGCTGAGCACGTCGAGCCCGGCGCCGGCGAGGCGGCCGCCCGCCAGCGCCGCCAGCAGCGCCGGCTCGTCGACCAGCGCGCCGCGCCCGGTGTTGATCAGGATCGCGCCGGGCTTGAGCGCCGCGAAGAACGACGCGCCCGCGAGACCGCGCGTCGCATCGGTGAGCGGGCAGTGCAACGTCACCACGTCGGCGAGCGGCAGCGCCTGCGCCAGCGGCACGCGGTCCGGCGCCGGCGTCTCCGGGCGCGTCGCCGCGGCACCGCCGCGCGCACCACGTTCATGCCGAAGGCGGCGCCGATGCGCGCCACCGCGCCGCCGATGTGCCCGCTGCCGACGACCACCAGCGTCTTGCCCGCCGAGCTCGTGCAGCGGCTTGCGGAAGAAAGAGAAGTCGGGGCAGCGCGCCCAGGCGCCCGCGGCGACGTCGGCCGCGTGGCCCGCGACGTCGTAGTAGAAGTGCAGGATCAGCGCGAAGACCAGCCCCGCCACCGACTCGCCGGCGTAGGCCGGGACGTTGGTGACCGCGATGCCGCGCGCGCGCGCCGCCTCGAGATCGACGACGTTGGTGCCGGTCGCGGTCACGCCGACGTAGCGCAGCTCGGGCAGCGCCGCGAGCAGCTCGCCGTCGACGACGACCTTGTTGGTGAGGATCGCGTGCGCGCCGGCGCAGCGCTCGATGCGCTCGTCGGCGCGGGTGCGCGCGTGCGCGGTGACCTCGCCGCAGCGCGCGCAGCCCGCCCCAGAATCCGGCGACGTCGCCCTGATCGGTGGTGAAGCTGTCGAGGATCACCACGCGCGGCGCTCGTGCCCATCGACGCCCGGCGTTCGTCGTCCGCGCCATCGCGCGGCCTGCCCGTCAGCCCTCGGCGGAGCTGGCCTTGAGCGCCTCGGCCTGGAAGTGCGAGCGCAGGCTCTCGATGACCTCGTTGAGATCGCCGTCGAGCAGGCCGGGCAGGTTGTGCTTGGTCAGCCCGATGCGGTGATCGGTGAGGCGGTCCTGCGGGAAGTTGTAGGTGCGGATCTTCTCCGAGCGATCGCCCGAGCCGATCTGGCTGCGCCGCTGCTCGCGCTCGGCGGTCTGCCGCTTCTCTTCCTCGATGTCGTACAGCTTCGCGCGCAGCAGCTTCATCGCCATCGCCTTGTTCTTGTGCTGCGACTTCTCCTGCTGGCAGTGGACGATGAGCCCGCTGGGGATGTGGTGGACGCGCACCGCCGAGTCGGTGGTGTTCACCGACTGGCCGCCCGGGCCGCCCGACCGCATGACGTCGATCTTGAGGTCCTTGGGGTCGATCTCGACCTCGACCTCCTCGACCTCGGGCATGACCGCCACGGTCGCCGTCGAGGTGTGGATGCGCCCCTGCGCCTCGGTCGCGGGCACGCGCTGCACGCGGTGCACGCCCGACTCGAACTTGAGCTGCGAGTAGGCGCCCTTGCCCTGGATCCCGGCCACGACCTCGCGGATGCCGCCCGCCGAAGCGCTCGACATCGAGAGGATGTCGATCGCCCAGCGGCGCCGCTCGGCGAAGCGCGTGTACATGCGGAACAGATCGGCGGCGAACAGCGCCGCCTCCTCGCCGCCGGTGCCGGCGCGGATCTCGAGCAGGATGTTCTTGTCGTCGTTCGGATCGCGCGGCATCAGCAGCACGGTCATGCGCTGCTCGAGCTGCTCCTGCGTCGCCGTGAGGTCGTTCTCCTCCTGGCGCGCCAGGTCCCGCATCTCCGGATCCTTTTGCAGCTCGCGCGCCTCGGTGACGCGCTTGACGATCTCGCGGTGCTCGCGCAGAGCCTCGATCAGCTCGCGCAGATCGGCGTGCTCCTTCGACAGCTTCGACATCGACTGCCGATTGGCGATCACCGCCGGGTCGGACAGCTTGCTCGACAGCTCTTCGTAGCGGAGCTCGACCGCGGCGAGCTTTTTCAGCAGCAGATCGTCGAGCATGCGGTCGGATCGCCGGAGGAGGAGGGTTTGGGAACCCTGCCGAGGGTTCCCATCATGACGACGCTCACTCTACGAAGAAGCGGCCGGCGCGGCCTTGTTGTACTTCTTCTGGAAGCGCTCGATGCGTCCGGCGGCGTCGACGAACTTCTGCTTGCCGGTGTAGAACGGGTGGCAGCTCGAGCAGATTTCGACCATGAACGTGCCGCGCGTGGAGTAGGTCTCAGACTTGGCCCCACAGGCGCAGGTGATGGTCGAGAGCTTGTACTGCGGGTGAATTCCCTTTTTCGACATGGTTGGCCTCAGGAACGGGTGTTTATAGGGGGCCTTTCTCCTCGGCGCAAGCAGGAATCGTGCAATTCGGCAAGGACATCCCCTGATTCCCTTCCGGCCCTGGAGGAATGCCCTGTTATAGTCCGGCCGCAGAAATGTCGGAACGCGCCAATGAATCCTGGGAACGTCGCCTACCGCTCTATTCCTATCTGGAGCCCCTCTGGATGGGGCGAAAGGTGCTCGAGCTCGGCTGTGGCTCGGGCGCGGGCGCCGAGTACCTGATCGCCCACGGCGCGGGGCGGGTGGTGTCGCTCGACAGCGACCAGGCGCTGGTGGAACGGGCCCGCGCGCGCTACCGCCGCCCGAATCTGGAATATCGTGCGGTCCCGCACCTGGCCGACCTCGGGAAGCTGGGCGAGTCGTTCGACGTCGTGATCGTGCCGGCGTCGGATGCGCTGCTACTGCGCGCCGACGTGATCGCCGCCTGGAAGCGCGCGCTCACCGACGGCGGGCGGCTGGTGGTCGCGGTCGGCAACGCCGATCGCACCGGTCGCGGCCGGCGGCGCGGCACTCGCGGGCGGTGTCGGCTACTACCAGCTGACCGACGCGCTGTCGCCGCACTTCGCGCGCGTGCAGATGTTCGGGCAGACGCCGTTTCTGGGCGTCGGCATGATCGAGTTCGACGCGCCCGCCGAGGGGCTGCGCGTCGACACCCGGCTCCTCGAGGGCGAGGGCGAGCCGGCCTCCCACTACGTGGCGGTGGCCGCCAACGCCGATGCGGTGCCGCTCGGCTACGCGCTGGTGCAGGTGCCGTTCGCCCCGCTCGAGGCGCGCCTGCGCGCTGGCCAGGAAGAGCGCGAGGGCGCCTCCGACGGGCGGCGCGATCTCTACGAGCGCCGGCTCGACGAGGCCGAGCGCAAGGCGCGCGCGCGGCTCGACGAGGCCGAGGGACGCATCTCCGAGCTGCGCCGCCGCCTGGACGACGCGATCGTGCAGTCGGAGTCGGCGATGCGCATCGCGCGCGCGCAGGGCGAGGAGATCGAGGATCTGCGCGCGCGCCTGCGCCGCACCAACGAGGATCGCGCCGAGCTCGAAGGCGAGCTCGGCAAGCTGCGCCGGGCGCTGGCCGACGCCGATGCGTCGGTGATGGCTCTCACGCGGCGGACCGCCGAGGAGATGACCGCGGTCGCCGAGCGGCTGTCGGTGAGCCTGCGCGCGCCCGAGGAGATCCACGCCGGCAAGGCGTACATGGCCGAGGTGGCGTCGCTGCGCGACCACGCCGAGGAGCTGCGCGTGCGCCTGGCCGAGACCGAGTCGCGGGCGGGCGCGGCGGAGCGGCGGCTGGAAGAGACGGCGACCGCCGCGCGCGATCGCGAGCACGAGACCGCCGACCTGCGCGCGCGCCTGCGTCGCGCCGAGGATGCGGTGGAGCGCGAGCGTCTGGCCGTGCAGACGCTGCAGGAGCAGGCGCGCATCGCCGGCGCCGAGATCGAGCAGCTCGCGGCCCGCGCCAATGCGCTGCACGATCGCGACGAGCGCATCGCGCGCCTCGAGGGCGAGAAGCAAGACCTGGCGTGGCGCACCGCCGAGCTCGAAGAGAAGCTGCGCACGGCGATCTCGCGCGCGGTTTCGGCCGAAGCGGCGCGTGGCGCGCCCGGGATGGGCGGGCCGATGCTCGCGCCGGTGCCTCCGCCCTGCGCCGCCGGCTCCGCCCGCGCCCGTGCCCGCCTATCAACCGCCGGCGGCGGTCGCGCTGGCGCCGGTGCACGAGGAGCTGGTCGCGGCGCGTACGGCCCGAGATCGCTCGATCGAGGAATTCCACCGCGCGGCGGCCACGCACATCGACGAGGTCACGCGCCTGCAAGGCTCGGTCAACGAGCAGTCGGCGCTGGTGACCGAGCTCGAGGAGTCGCTGCGCGCGGCCGAGACGCGCGCGACCACGGCGGCCAACGATGCGGCGACGCTGCGCAAGAACGCGCGCGAGCTGGAAGAGGCCGATCGCGCGCGCCGTTCGCGTCTGGCCGAGCTCGAGGGCAAGTTGCTGCGCCTCGAGCACGAG
The DNA here is from genome assembly GCA_963711305.1 of uncultured Pseudomonadota bacterium. Taxonomy (GTDB): domain Bacteria; phylum Myxococcota_A; class Polyangia; order Fen-1088; family Fen-1088; genus DASRQZ01. The sequence continues at coordinate 966,278 of CAVQDT010000003.1, read as the reverse complement.
AAGAAGGTGGTGGCGCAGGCCGACGCCGGTCACGAGGAGCTCGAGCGCAAGCTGCAGGCGGCCGAGACCGAGCGCGAGACGTTGCGCGCCGAGCGGGAGCGCCTGCGCGGGCGCGTCGACGAGCTCGAGGCCGCGCCGCCCGCGGCCGGCAACATGGCCACGACGTGGTGGCGCCACCCTGGTCGCGCGAGCTGTCCGAGGAGCTGGCGGGCATCGAGGCCGGGCTGCGCAAGGAGATGCGGACGCTGGTCTCGCTGGAGGCGGCGCTGGGCGAGTCGCGCGCGCCGGGTCACCCGGCGAGCGTCCACGGAGCGCCGGCTGCGAACGGCGAGGAAACGCCAGTGGCGGCGTCGCGGCTGGAGAACACCTTGGCCAATTTCCGGCGTCGCGCGCAGCAGCTGCGCGACGAGCTCAACGGTTACCGTTGGCGCGTCGAATCGCTGTCGGCGTCGGAGATCTCGATCTTGCTCGACGAGCTCGGCGAAGGGCTCTCCGAGTTCGAAGCCTGAGACGATGAGCGGGGGAGGGACGTCGATGAAGCGGGTTGCGGTGATCGGGCTCGGCGCGATCGGGCGCGAGGTCATGAAGGCGCTCGACGGGCTGGCATCGGTGCAGGTCGTGGCCGCCGTCGACCCGGCGTTCGTCGGGCGCGACGCGGGCGAGGTCTCGGGGTTGCGGCCGTCGGGCGTCTCGGTCGTCGCCAGCGCCGCCGAGGCGCTGAAGTCGGGGGCCGCCGACGTCGCGCTGGTGCTGACGGTGTCGGGCAGCGCGGAGATGCTGCCGATCGTCGACGCTGCCGCCGCTGCGCGCATCAACGTCATCTCGAGCTGCGAGGACCTGGCCTACGCCGACTGGGCCACGCCCGACGTCGCGCGCAAGATCGACGCGCTCGCGGTCGCGGGCGGCATCACCGTGCTGGGCACCGGCGTCAACCCGGGGTTCGTGATGGACCGCTTGCCGCTGCAGATCGCCGGCGCCTGCGTGCGCGTGAACGGCATCCGCGTCGAGCGTGTCGTCGATGCGGCCAAGCGCCGCGCTCCCCTGCGCGCCAAGGTCGGCGCCGACCTGACGCCGGCCGAGTTCGCGGCGGGCGTCGCCGCCAAGCGTCTGGGCCACCGCGGGCTGCCCGAGTCGTGCGCGTTGCTGGGTGTCGGTTTGCGGCTGCCGTTCGACGAGGTCGTGAGCACGATCGAGCCGGTGATCGCGACGGTGGAGTCGCCGCGAGCCGGCATCATACCCGGTCGCGTCGCCGGACTGCGCCAGTCGGCGGTCGGGCTGCGTGCCGGTCGCGAGATCGCGCGCCTGGATCTGGAGATGTCGGTCGCCGCGCCGGATCCGCACGATCGGATCCGCATCGACGGGGACCCGCCCCTCGACGTGCTCATAGTCGGCGGCACGCACGGAGACCGCGGGACGGTGGGCACGATCATCAACGCGATCCCGGCGGTAGTGGCCGGGGCGCCCGGGTTGAAGACGGTGCTCGATTTGCCCCTCTACGGCGTGCTCTGAACCGCCGGGTTGCGGCGTCGCAAATGCGCCGACGCCTCTGCCACCAGCTACGCTGGCGGAAGAGGCGTCGCGGGAGGAACGACGTTCGGCGCGGGAGTACGTGCTACCAGGTGACCGAATCGATGTACGACGTGAACGCGCCGCTGGTCGTGAAGTCGACGCCCACCTGCGTGCCGGTCTTGCCCGAGGGCACCGTGATCGACATGGCGTTCTGCGAGCCCCGGTAGTGCCTCGACATGTCGTCGTTCTGGGAGGTCGTGGTTCCGTCCGAGTTCTTCACCCAGGTCGTGATCGAGGTGATGCTGCTGTTCCGGTCCGGCGAGACGTAAAAGCGAACCCGGCTGCCGGCGGCCACTGACAGGCCGGTGGGGCTCGCGACGCGAACGGTCCCCGAACCGCCGCTGTAGACGGCCTTCAAGGACTTGGTGCCCGTCTCCGCCTTGTCGGTGGTCGACGAGAGCGTGGCGGTCGAGGTCCAGCTGTTGGTGCTGCCCTCGAAGTCGTAGCGAACCGTCGCGCCGTCCGCGGTCTTGCCCGAAACGACGGCGCCGGACGAGTTGTACGATTTGTTGTCGCGCCACACGGTGACGAGCTGGTTCCAGGTCGTCATGGCGCCGTCGCCCATGCTGCAGACCTTGTAGCCGTCGGCCACGCCGTTGGTGGTGATGTCCGACGCCATGCAGCCGTTGTAGTTGCAGTAGCCGCCGGCGAACGTGTCGCGGTAGGGGGCGCCGACCTGGGTGGAACCGAGGCGGCCGTCGACGACGGTCTTGTCGAAGCCGGGGCCCTCGCAGTAGTAGGCGTCGGTGTGACCCACTTCATTGGTGGTGAAGATGTTGCCGAAGAAGGTGCCTTCCTGGTTCGGGTACGTGGTCGACTGGCCCCAGCCGAGGTTGGTGTTCTGTCCGACGATCCAGATGGGGACGTGAATGCCGGCCGTGTTGACGTGGGCCAGCATGCAGGCCGAGATCCAGCGCTGGCAGTCGCCGTCGCAGATTCCGGTCTCCCACTGCGGCGTGAGCCCGATGCCACCCGCGAAGGTATAGCTGGCGCCGGTCGAATCGGTCTTGGTGATGCTATGACCCGCCGGCAGGGCGCAACGCACCAGGTAGGAAAGCGTGCTGCGGCCCGCGGCGGAGTTCATCAGGCCGGTCGAGGAGGTGAGGCCGGTCGTGCTGAGCGGACTGACCTGCAGCGCCTGCCCGCTGAGGCCGTTGCCCGAGAGGCCGTTGCCCGACAAGCCGTTGGTCATCGACAGACCGTTGGTCATCGACAGGCCGTTGATCATCGACAGGCCGTTGGTGGCGACGAGCTCGCTCTCCCCGGTGTCGTCATAGGCGTCTCCGCTCGTGCCCGCCTGGCAACCCATGAGGGCCGATGCGAGGGCCAGCGAGGCCGCCAACCAGGTCGTCTTCTTGGTCGTTCCGATCATGTCCGTTTTCCGTTCTCCAAGTAGCCCGGCCAACTGCGAGAGTTCCGTGGGCTTTGCGTCACCCGGTCGCCCGGGTTTTGCCTTTTTCGGGAGCGGATACCTTCCGCCGAAACCATATACGAAGCAGTAATGATGCCTACTAAATAAAAATAATGAGACATTTTAAACCATTGTAATTGCTGTGGTTTCATTTGCCGACACGCCGTTTTGCGTTGTACGCTCGGCAACATCCTGTTGCGGGCGCCGCGAACCCACCGACAGAGAAGGACCAGGCTCGCCCTGTGCGATGCTCGTGGGTTCATGTCCCCTCCGACTCACATCGCCGTCGTTGGGCCCATCTCTGGGGGGTCGCTGTCGATCGCGGAGAGCTGCGTGCGCGCGCTGCGGCGGCTCGGGCATCGGGTCACCTTCGTCGACAATCAGGGGTACGCGCCGGCGCTGAGGGCGATCGAGGCCGCGACCGCGGACGAGCGCGCCCGCGCGAACGCGCGCGTCGATCTCTTTCTCGTCGCGTCGGACGCGACCCGGCGCGCGCTGCGCGAGGCGCGCCCGCAGCTGGCGCTGTTCCTGGCCCAGGCGCCGGTCGTGCGTGACAGTGACGTGGACGATCTGCGCGCCGCCAACATCCCGTCGGTGTTCTGGTTCGTCGAGGACTTCCGCGTTTTCACCTACTGGCCGTCGGCGGTGCGCCGCTTCGATCACGTCTGGACGATCCAGCGCGGCGAGCTTCACCAGCGGCTGGCGGCGGCCGGGCATCCGTCGTTCGACTACGTGCCGACGGCCTGCGATCCCGAGCTGCACCACCCGTACGCTGCCGACGAGACCCGCGACTACGCCGCCGCAGTGTCGTTCGCGGGCTCGGCCTACCCGAACCGGCGCAAGCTGCTGTCCGACCTTCTCGCGCTCGGCGTCGACGACCAGAGCTCCCCTGCGCCAGGCTCGTCCCCGGCGTTCCGCCTCTGGGGCCCGCGCTTCTCGCGCGAGCCAGCGCTGGCCGCGGCGTCCGCGAGCGGGCTCGACGGCGACGTACCCCACGCGACGCTGGCGCGGATCTTCTCGGCGACGGCGATCAACCTGAACCTGAGCTCGTCGGCGGCGCCCGAGACCTTCGCCATCGCCAAGGACCTGGTCAACCCGCGCACCTTCGAGATCGCCGGCTGCGGCGGCTTTCAGCTGGCCGAATCGCTGATCCCGGTCGGCGAGTTCTTCGAGCCCGGGCGGGAGATCGAGACCTTCACCACCGTCGCCGAAGCGCGCGACAAGCTCCGCTACTACCGCGCGCACGAGCCGGCGCGGCGAGCGATCGCCGAGGCCGGCCACCGTCGCGCTCACGCCGAGCACACCTACGATCGCCGGCTCGCCGCCGCGCTCGCACGCCTGGCGGAGCGCGACGACCGCGTTCCGAGCTGAGAGCAATGGCGGTTCCCCATCTGCCCAGCATTCAGATCGCCTGCTGATTCGTCGTCAGCAGGCGGCGCAGATCGGCGGCCGCCGTGCTCGCGTCGACGACCTTCAGCCCGCACGCCGCGGCCTCGCGCGCGCGGAGCCGATCGCGCTCACTCGCCGTGCGCAGGAAGACGCGCGCGGCGGTGTAGATCGATCCGCGGCAGGCCGGCGGCAGCGCGGTTGCCTCGAACACCACCTCGGGCAGGTCGGCGATCGCGAAGCCCGCGCGCGTCAGCGTGGCGGCGATCTCGGCCAGCGCCAGCGCGGGCGCGCCCGCCGTGGGCGGCTCGATTCGCACGACCAGCGCCACCGGGTCGCGCACGGTGAAAGTCTCGACGAAGCGCCGGACCACCGCTCGCCAGCCCGCGTCCTGCACCGGATGGTCCAGGTCGTCGGCGACGCACAGGAAGCGGATCGGTTGCCGGCAGGCCAGCGCCTGGGGCGGCGCCTCGGGGCAGAAGATGTGCGTGTAGCGCAGCGGCACGCGATCGCGCGCGAGCTCGAACGCCGCCGCGCCCAGGCGCGCGAAGTCGCCGGCGGTGCTCGCCGACGCGGCGTGGTCCCACTTGTCGCAGAACACGCGCCAGCCGTCTTCGGCGACCCGGCGCGGGTCGCGCCCGAGGCGGCGGTAGGTCGCGCCGCCCTGGTGGTGCACGAAGACGTCGAGCGCGATCGCCAGCTTCCAACCGGCGCGCGCCGCGCGCACCGAGAAGTCCTCGTCGGCGCCCTTGCCCCAGCCGAAGAGCGTATCGAATCCTCCGACGCGCATCATCACCTCGCGCCGCATGACCAGGCACATGCCGGCGAGGCGCGGGACGATCGCCAGCTCGCCCTGGTGCTCGGCCGCCCAGAGCGCGGTGAACGCCGCGGCGTCGTCGGCGCCGTCGTAGCTGACCATGCGCATGCGCTGCGCGCCGGCGCACTCGTTGCTGGCTGGGCCGACGACGCCGATCGCCGGGTCGGCGGCCAGCAAGGCGCGCGCCCGCCTCATCCAGCCTGCGCCGACCAGCACGTCGTCATGCACGATCGCCAGCAGGCGACCGCGCGCGCAGTCGAGCCCCTGGTTGACCGCGAACGCGAACCCCTCGTTGGTCGGGTTGCGAATGGTCGTGACGCCGCCGATCGGCTCGGTCGCGTCCGCGTCCGGTGGTCCGCCGTTCTCGACGACGATCACCTCGAACCGCCCGTCGGTGAACCGCTGGATCGCCGAGACGCAGCGGCGCGTGAGCTCGCGATCGCCGCCGCTCACCACGACGACGCTGACCAGCGGATCGCGCTCCTCGTCGCTACCCTCGGTCGATGCTTCGCGGCTCCTCTGCAAGGCGTGGTAGCGCTCGCGCAGCACGGGATCGGCGCCGGCCGCGACCTCGTTGAGGCGATAGACGACGACGTCGCACGCGCGTCGCAACGACAGGCCGCGTTCGGCGAGCCCGCGCGCGATGGCGCCGGGCTCCGTCTCCGAACAGGCTCCGCCGGCGCGCGAGCGCACGCAGATCCTCGGTCTGGCCGAACAGCGTGAAGCTGGTGGCGACCGTCGCCGGGACCAGCCCGGGTGCACCGACGGCACCGGCATCGCGTGCTCCACCGCCGGGATCGGCGTCGGCTGCGGTGCTTCCCACCGGCGTGAGCAGCTCCGCCGTGGTGAGGCTGGCCGCGTCGCCCAGCGTCGCCGTGATCGCGCCTGCGGTCGGATCCGCGCGCCGGTGCGCCGCCAGGCGGCCGAGCCAGTCGCCGACGACGCGCACGTTGGGTCCGACCAGCGCCGCGAGCGGCCGCGTCGCCGCGGCGAGCCCGGCCGCGAACGCGCGCGGAAATCCGACCGCGCCCGGCGAGGCCAGCACGCGCACGCGCTCCGGATGCCGGGCGGCGAAGCGCGCGGCGAAGCGACCGGCGGCGCCGCCCGCGCTGTCGTCGACGATCAGGATCTCGTCCTGCGCGCCGGTCGTGTACCAGAGGTTCTCCAGGCAGGGCGCGATGGTCCAGATCGATCGATCGGCGACCACCACCACGCTCACGCCCGGGCGCTCGGGCGCGGCGGCCAGCGCGCGCGCCGATCGGCGAAAGTCGACGTCGTACGCGAACCGATGCTTCGAAGCGGTCGATCCAGCGCGCCATCAGCCGCTCGGTGTTGGCGGCGCTGGCGTCGAAGCGCCCCTCGCTGACCGACTCGTGGTGAGTGACGACGCTCGCGGGCGTGAAGACGATCTTGCCGCCGCGCGCGCGCACCTCGAGGCAGAAGTCGACGTCCTCGTAGCCGTTGACGTAGCCTTCGTCGAAGCCGCCGACGGTCAGGAAGACCTCGGGGCGCACCAGCATGCAGGCGGCGGTCACCGCGTTCAGCTCGCGGCGCTGGTTCACCGACGCCGCCGGCTGGCGCGACGACACGTGCATCGGCATGATCGGCTGCCACATGGCGTAAGCGAAACCGACGCCGGCGTGCTGGATCGTGCCGTCGGGATAGAGCAGCTTGCTGCCGACGATCGCCACCGCCGGATCGCGCTCCATCTCGGCGACCATCGCCGCGGCCCAGCCCGGGTGCGGTTCGGTGTCGTTGTTCAGGAACAGCAGGAAGCGGCCGGTCGCCATCGCCGCGCCCTGGTTCGACGCCCTGGCGAACCCCAGGTTCTCGTCGTTGCGCTGCGATAGCGGATGTCGTCACGGTGCGAGAGCGCGCGCTGCGTGTCGTCGCTGGACGCGTTGTCGACGACGATCACCTCGTGCGGCACGTCGCGCGTGTGATCGGCGATCGCGCGCAGGCACCTGGTGGTGTACTCGAGCTTGTTGAAGACCGGTACGATGATCGAAATCAGCGGCGCCGGCATATCGCTCTCGCGCTCAGTAGAACATGGGCCCGCGAGCTAGAGCGAAATTTTTCCGAGCACGCGCGGGCCGGCCGCGCCGGTGACTTGCGGCACGTTGCCCGGGTGGCCGAACAGCGTCTCGTTGGCCAGCACGGCGAAGGCGATCGCCTCCTTGGCCTTGGGGTCGACGCCGAGCGCGTCGGTGGTCGCGACCGGGATCGGGTCGAGCAGCTGGCCGAGGTGGTGCATCAACGTCAGGTTGAGCGCGCCGCCGCCGCAGACGTAGACCTCGCTGGGAGGCGCGGGAAACGCCTCGCGGTAGCTGCGCGCGATGGCCTCGGCCGAGAAGCGGGTCAGCGTCGCCAGCAGGTCGTCGAGGCGCCCCTCGAAGCGCGCGAGCAGCGGGTTGACGAACCCCGTCCCGAAGAGCTCGCGCCCCGTCGACTTGGGCGGCGGCTGCGCCAGGTAAGGGTGGCGGTGCAGCTCGGCGAGCAGCGCGCGATCGATCGTGCCGCGCGCCGCGCGCCGCCCGTCGACGTCGTACGCCTCTTGCCCGCTCGATGCCGCGCGCGCCACCGCGTCGAGCGCCATGTTGCCGGGCGCGTTGTCGAACGCGATCAGGTCGTCGAGCCGCTCGGTCACCAGCGTGACGTTGGCGATGCCGCCGATGTTCTGCAGCGCGCGCCGCTGTCCGGGCCGGCGAAACAGGAGGTAGTCGACCAGCGGCACCAGCGGCGCGCCCTCGCCGCCGGCGGCGACGTCGCGCACGCGAAAGTCGGAGACGACCGGCTTGCCGGTGCGCTCGGCGATCACCGCCGCCTCGCCGATCTGCAGCGTCGCGCCGATCTGGCCCGCCGAGCGCGGGTGGTGCACCGCGGTCTGGCCGTGCGACCCGATGAGATCGACGTCGGCGAGCGCCACGCCGGCGATGCGGCAGGCCTCGATGGCCGCGTCGGCGAACGCCTCGCCCAGCAGCACGTCGACGTCGGCGAGCTCGGCGTTGTCGGCCTGGCAGAGGCCGAAGATCCGCTCGCGCAGCGCGCGCGAGAACGGCACGATCGCGAACGCCAGCACGTGCAGGTCGGTCGTCTCGCCGGCGCCGCCGATCTCGCACAGGGCCGCGTCGGTGCCGTCGGCGCTGGTGCCCGACAGGAGGCCGATCACCAGGCGGCTCGCCTTGTCCCTGAGTGCCAGCAGCCGCGCCAGCGGGTCGGTCGTCACGGCGTCAGGCCCCCTTGGCGGTTGCGGACGGGACCGTCTTCGTCGCTGTCGTCGTCGTCGTCGTCGTCGCTCTCGTTGTCCTTGCCGCGCCCGCGCTCGCTCGCGCGCCGAGCTGGCGCGCCGACTCGCCCTCGGTCCAGGTCGCCGACGATCGAGCGCAGCGAGCCCTTGTGCTCGACCAGCAGATCGCGCGCGCGCGCGGCGCTCACGCCGGCGTGGTGCATGACCAGCGCGACCTTGGCGCGGCCGCCCGCCTTCTGGATCAGCTTGAGCGCGGCGTCGTCGGGCAGCCCGGTCAGGCTGGTGACGATGCGGACCGCGCGCGCCCACAGCTTGGCGTTGGTCGGTCGCACGTCGATCATCAGGCCGCCGTAGGTCTTGCCCAGCAGCACGAACGCCGTGGTCGAGATCGCGTTGAGCACGATCTTGGTCGCGGTCCCGGCCTTGAGGCGCGTCGAGCCGGCGATCACCTCGGGGCCGGTCGGCAGCTCGATGACCACGTCGGCCAGCGCGGTCGACGCCGTCGACGCGGCCGCAGGTGACGAAGATGGTCGCCGCGCGCCGGAAGCGCGCGTACTCGAGCGCGGCGCGCGCGAACGGCGTCACGCCCGAGGCGGCGATGCAGCAGACGCACGTCGGCGGGGCCGGCCGCCACGCGGCGCAGCCGCTGCTCGGCGTCGCGCGCGTTGTCCTCGGCGCCCTCGACGGAGCGGGTCAGCGCCTGCGGCCCGCCGGCGATGACCCCCACCACGCGCGACGGCGGCACGCCGAACGTCGGCACGCACTCGACGGCGTCCAGCGTGCCGAGGCGCCCCGAGGTGCCGGCGCCGACGTAGATCAGCCGCCCGCCGGTCGCCAGCTTCTGCGCCACCAGCGCGGCGGCGCGGCCGATGACGTCGGCGCGCGCGACGGCGGCGCGCACCGACTTCGCCTCCTCGGTGAGCATGAGCCGCACGACGGCGTCGGCGGACATGGTGTCGAGGCGCGCGGAGCGCGGGTTGCGTCGCTTCGGTCGGGAGCTGCGCGTAGTCGAGCGCAGGCGAGCGCGGTCGGGCCATCCCGACGATTCTACCGCCGGTTCACAAATCCAGCACGTCGCGCATGTCGTACAGGCCGGGCTCGACGGCGCTGCGCCGGCGTCGATTCCTCACCCGATTGCGTCGCCTGTGCTCAGCCGCACGATGCCCCGCCACCCACAGCGCCGCGCGCACGGCACCGAGGGCGAAGGTGTCGCGCGAGCTGGCGCGGTGGGTGATCTCGATGCGCTCGCCGGTGCCCAGGAAGAACACCGTGTGGTCGCCCACGACGTCGCCGCCGCGCAGGGTCTGGATCCCGATCTCGCTCGGCGGTGCGCGCGCCGATCTCGCCGTGCCGCTCGTAGCGCGCGGCCGCGCCCAGGTCGCGCCCGGTGGCCTCGGCCAGCGCCTCGGCCAGGCGCAGCGCCGTGCCCGACGGAGCGTCGCGCTTGGCGCGGTGGTGGGTCTCGACGATCTCGAGGTCGTAGCTCGGGCCCGAGAGCGCGCGCGGCGTCGGCGACCAGCTTGAGCAGCACGTTCACGCCGACCGACATGTTGGGCGAGAAGACGATCGGGATCGTGCGTCGCGGCCGTCGCGCAGCTGCTCGCGGTCGGCGGCCGACAGGCCGGTCGTGCCGACCACCATCGCGACGTTCATCGCCTGCGCGGCGCGCACCGCCGCCAGCGTCGCCGCCGGCACCGAGAAGTCGATCCAGACGTCGGTCTTGTTGGCGGGCGTGCCCGCGGTGATCGGCACGCCCCGGCTCACGCCGGAGACGATCACGCCCGCGTCCTGGCCGATCGCGGGGTGTCCCGCGCGCTCGATCGCCGCCGCCAGCATCGCGCCCGGCGTGGCTGCCGATGGCGCGGATGATCGCGCTGCCCATTTTCCCCGTCGGCGCCGAAGACGCCGATTCGCGTGTAGCCCATGACTGTGCTGCCGCTCGATGATCCGCGGGCTAGAGCAGCTTCAGCGTCGGCCAGCTGCTCGCGCAGCTTCTCGCGGTAGGCCGGGCGACATCGGGTAGAGCGGCGGGCGCACCTCGTCGGCCATGCGGCCCATCATCGCCAGCGCCGCCTTGACCGGCATCGGGTTCGGCTCGACGAACAGCCCCTCGCCGAGCGGCAGCAGCTTGTAGTGCAGGTCGCGCGCCTTGGTCCAGTCGCCGGCGGCGGCGGCGTCCCACATCGCCGACATCTCCGCGGGCGCGACGTTGCTGACCACCGAGATGCAGCCGCGCGCGCCGAGCGCGAACAGCGGGAACGCCGTCGCGTCGTCGCCCGACAGCACGACCAGGCGATCGCCGACGCGCGCGAGGATCTGCGACGCGCGCAGCGCCGAGCCGGTCGCCTCCTTGACGCCGACGATCGCCGGCAGCTCGGCCAGGCGCGCGAGGTCTCGGGCAACAGATCGCACGCGGTGCGGCCGGGCACGTTGTAGACGATCGTCGGCAGCGGCACGGCGTCGACGATCGCCTTGAAGTGGCGGTAGAGGCCGTCCTGCGTCGGGCGGTTGTAGTACGGCGTGACCTGCAGCATCGCCGTCGGCGCCGACGCTTGCGCGCTTCCTTCGACAGCTCGATCGCCTCGTGCGGTCGCGTTCGATCCGGTGCCGGCGATCACCGGCACGCGCTTGCGCGCCGCCTCGACGACGATCTTGATGACGCGGATGTGCTCCTCGAAGTTCAGCGTCGGGGACTCGCCGGTGGTCCCGACCGGGACCAGACCGTCGATGCCGTTCTCGATCTGATCGTCGACCAGCGCGCGCAGCGCGGTTTCATCGACGGCGTCGTTGCGAAACGGAGTGACGAGTGCGGTGATGATGCCGGTGAACATCGCGCGAACTTACCATTTCGCGACGCGATTTGCGGTCCGTTCGCTGAGCGGCTGCGCGGTCAGTCGGTTCGATCGGGGTCGAGGCGGACGAGCGGGACGAAGCGGTCGCCCTCGAGGCGGCCGGCGGCGGCGCGCAGCGGAGTGGACGCGCGCGATCGGCAGCGACAGGGTGCCCTCGGCGTCGGGCAGGCGCACCGTGCGGCGCTCCGCGGAGATTCCGGTCTCTTCGCGGCGCAGCACCAGGATCTGCAGCGCCGGCGACCGGCGTCCCCGCGGGCAGGCTGCCAGTCGAACGTCACCTGCTGGTCGTCTGCACGCGCCGTCGAGCCACGCTCGCACGCGCGCGCGGATGTCCGTCGCCGGCGGCTCGGTCGGCGCCGCCGCGTGCGGCCCGATGTCGCGGAGCTCGAGCTCGGCGATGCGCTGCGCGCGCCGGGCGCGCGTGCTCTCGTCGGCCGCCGCCGCCAGCAGCCGCCGGTAGATCGACCAGCGCGTCGCGCACCAGCCCCTGCTTGAGGCACAGCTCCGCCATGGTCTCGGTCTCGAACATCAGCGGGCCATCACCCGCCGCGTCTCGGCGAAGTCGGCGTGGATCTGCTCGACCAGCGCCGTCGGTCGATTCGAAGCGCTGCTCGTCGCGCAGGCGGTGCACGATCTCGAGGCGCAGGCGGCGGCCGTAGAGGTCGGCGTCGAAGTCGAGCAGGTGCGCCTCGATGGTCAGCGCGCCGCGGCCCTTGAATGTCGGGTTGGTGCCGATGCTGAGCGCGCAGACATGGACATCCGCGGCGTCGGCGCCGCCGGTTTCCCCGGCGAGGATCACCGCGCGGCCGGCGTAGATGCCGGGCGTCGGAATCAGCTCGGCCTCGGGCTGCACGTTGGCGGTCGGGATGCCGATGCCGCGGCCGCGGCCGGCGCCGTGGACCACCTCGCCGGTGACCTCGAGCGGGCGGCCCAGCAGCATCGCGGCGCCTTCGACGCGCCCCTCGAGCGCGAACTCGCGCACCTTGGTCGACGAGCATGTGAGGCCGCTCACTGTCACGGGCGGCACGACGGTGACGCCGATACCCAGCGTGGCGCCCTCGGCGGCGAGCAGCCGCGTGTCGCCCTGGCGCCCGCGGCCGAAGCTGAAGTCGTAGCCGACGACCACGTCGCGCGCGCCCAGGTCGCGCGCCAGCACCTCGCGCACGAAAGCCGGCGCCTCGATCGACGCGAACTCGCGGGTGAACGGCTCGACGATAACCAGGTCGGCGCCCGCCTCGGCGAGCAGCTCGAGGCGGCGGCGCAGCGAGACGATCAGCGGCGGAGCCAGGGCCGGCGCGAACAGCTTGGCGGGGTGCGGGTCGAAGGTCAGCACGCCGACCTCGCCGCCGGCCGCGGCCGCGCGCTCGCGCGCCGCGTGAAGGAGCGCCTGGTGCCCCAGGTGGACGCCGTCGAAGTTGCCGATCACGAACGCGACCGGACGGCGCGCCTGTCCAGACGCGGCGAGCGCGGCACGTCCGGGGACCACCCTCATGGGGCGGAAGAATACATGATGAGGGCGAGGGGCCAACCGAGAAGGGAGGCAGGGTGGCAGACGGACACGGGCTCGCGAGCCCTCCGCCTCCGGAAGACCCTTTTTTCGACAAACCCCGCGATCGGCGCTGGAATGGGGGCGTGCCGGGGTCGGTCTCACAACGTTTGCCGGCGGCGCCCGCCGCGCGGGCCACTTCGCCTGGGGTCCGATCGGCGACGGCCGTGCCGGTGGCGCGTCCGGCGGCTCGCCGGCGAACGGAGTGGCGCGACCACTTCGGCGCCTGGTTCGTGCTCGGCGTGATCGCGGCGCTCGCCTACGCCGTCGCCGCGTCTCCGATCGCACCCTCGGCGGCCGGCGTCGTGCGGGCGCAGGCGTTGCGCGGCGGCTTGCAGCCGGGCGCACCGGCGCTGTGGCTCGTGCTCGGTCGGATGGCGGTCGGCTTTCCGCTCGGCGATCCGCTCGCCTACCTGCGCGCGCTCTCGATCGCCGCCGCCGCGGGCTTCACCGCACTCTGGACGTGGCGGTCGGCTACCGATAGCCGCCTCGCCGCCGCTGGCGCTCTCACGCCGGTCGAGATTGCTGGCGCTGCGGCCGGCGTGCTGACGCTGGCCGTGTCGCGGTCATTCTTCTGGGCGGCGACCACGGCGGGCCCGGTGGCAGCCGGCGCGCTGGTGGCGATCGCGCCGCTGGTGCTGGCCGAGCGGGTCTGGCGATCGCCGGCGGATCAGCGGCTGGGGCTCTGGCTCGCCGCGGTGTCGGGCGCCTGTGCCTGCGCGCCGGTGGCAGCGGCGGCCATCGGCTGGCCGGCGGCGGTGCTGGTCTGGGCGCGTGCGCTGCGCCGTCGCGAGCGCTGGGCAAGGCCGGCACCGATCGTCTTCGGGCTCGCCGCGCTCGCCAGCATCGCCGGCCTCGCGCGCGGGTCGGCGTCGATTGCCGCAGGCGACCTCGCTCGTCATCTCTTCCTGGTACCGGTCTGGCGCTCCGCCGCCAGCGTCCGCGCCGCCGATCTGGCGCGCGCGGCTGCGGAGCTCGCCGATCAGGTCGGCATCCTCGGCTTGCTGGTCGCCGCCGCCGGGATGCCGCGGCTGACCGCCGGAGCCCGCGTCGCGACGCTCTGGCCCCTCCTGGCCGGTCTCTGCCTGCGCGCCACGCTCGGCGCCGACGCCGATGGCACCATCGGCATCATTGTGGCCGCCGCCGCGGTGGCCCTGCCGCTCGCTGCCGGGACGGTACGTCTCGCCGAACGCCTCGGTCGAGCCGCGGTGCCGGCCGCCGCAGCGATCGGCGTGATCGTCGTGGTCTGGCCGCTGCTCGCGCGCTGAAGGTTTCGCCGAGATGTCGTTCCCGTCGGCAAACCGTAACAAAGCCGGATTTGCGTGAGCCGTGGCAGAGAGCGCGATCAACTCACCCCGAGTGCAGGTAAAGTCGCTGTCCATGATCGAAGGTCGGACGAAGATCATTGCCACCCTGGGGCCGGCGCTGGACGCCGAGGGGGTGCTCGAGCGCCTGCTCGACTCCGGCGTCGACGTTTTGCGCGTGAACCTGTCGCACGCGCCGCCGCGTGACCAGGCGGCGCGCGTGCGGCGCGCGCGCGCCCACCGGCCCGATATCGCCGTGCTCGCCGACCTGGGCGGTCCCAAGCTGCGGCTCGGCGAGCTGCGCGAGGAGATCAAGATTCGCAGCGGCGACACGATCACCCTGGGCGCGGGCGGCGTGCCGGTCGCCGATCCGTCGCTGTACGATCGCGTGCGCGCCGGCGATCCGGTCTACATCGCCGACGGCACGCTGGATCTGGTGACCATCGAGGTGGCGAGCGACCGCGTCATCTGCCGCGTGCGCGTGGGCGGGACGCTGCGCTCGCGCAAGGGGATCAACCTGCCGATGGACACGTCGTCGCTGCCGGCGCTCACCGAGAAGGATCGCGACCGACCTCGCCGACATCGGCGTGCTCGCGCCCGACTACATCGCGCTCTCGTACGTGCGCCACGAAAAGGACATCGCCGACGTGCGCATGCTGACCAACCTGCCGATCATCGCCAAGATCGAGAAGCAGCAGGCGCTGGAGCGCATCGACCAGATCCTCGAGGCGACCGACGCGATCATGGTGGCGCGCGGCGATCTCGGCGTCGAGATCCCGATCGAGAAGGTGCCGGCGACGCAGAAGAGGTTGATCCGCGCCGCCAACCGCGCTGGCCGGCCGGTCATCACCGCGACCCAGATGCTGGTGTCGATGGTGTCGAGCCCGCTGCCGACGCGCGCCGAGGTCACCGACGTCGCCAACGCCGTGCTCGACGGCACCGACGCGGTGATGCTGTCCGAGGAGACCGCGGTCGGCCACGACCCGGTGGCGCGCGGTGCAGATGATGAGCCGTGTTCTCTGCGAGACCGAGCCGCTGCTGCCCGCGCACGAGGGGCCGGTGCACCGCGACGAGGCCAACGCGCTCGCGCACGCGGCGGCGAGGCTGGCCGACGATCTCGGACGCGGCGGCGATCATCGTGCCGACGCGCACCGGCGTGTCGGCGCAGCGCCTGGCGGCGTTCCGCCCGCGCCGTCCGATCCTCGCCTACAGCCGCGTCCCCGAGACCACGCGCCGCCTGCACCTGATCTGGGGCGTGCAGGCGATAGACCTGAAGCCAGTGCCCGGACTGGACTCGCTGCACGCGACGCTGGCGGCGGCGGGACGGGATCTGCCGCCGGGGTCGCGGGCAGTGGTGCTGGACATCGCGGCGGCGGGGTCGGGGGCCCCGTCACTGGTGAACGCGATCAAGTTCTAGAAGGCGCAGACGGAGACGGAGGGCTAGCGAGCCCGTGCTCGTGTCCGTGCTCGTGTCCGTGCTTGGCGCGCGGCCTGCGATCCCGTGGGCGGCTAGCGTTTTCCGATCCGTATCCGGCGAGATCCGCTCCCCGCATCACGCTCCTACGAGCACGGACACGGACACGGGCTCGCTAGCCCTCCGTCTCCGTCCCCAGCATCTCCGCCACTGACGCAAGCAATGTCTCCAGCTCAAACGGCTTCTCGATCACTCGGCCATGCGTCACGCCCGAGCGCGGCGCGGCGCTTGGGCGGCACTCCCGTCATGAACGCAATCGGCACCGACGGGAAGATCGCCGCCAGCTGGTCCGCCAGCTGCGCCGGTCCCGCCGAGCCCGACACCATGAGGTCGCTGAGCACGCCCGCCGGGGCGAGCCCGCGCGAAGCACAGTCGCGCGCCGCGTGAACATCGCGCACCAGCTCGGGCTGGTAGCCGGCCTCGCGCAGCACTTGGGCCACGAGCCCTCCGATGTGCAGATCGTCTTCGATGATCAAGATGACTTTGTCTGGCATTGACTTCCGCGCCGCGGGAAGAAAGAATTGCGGCCCGAGTTGAAGACAACAATTCTCTCGGCGTCAACACTCGGATCGCTGCTGCGGCTGGGGTTGATCTCTCTCCTTGCGCGTTCGCCTCGCGGTGTGGCAAGGGGAGTCTCGAAAGTCGTGGTGGCCTCGCCGGCCTCCTCGTGTCGTTCAGGCGGGAACTCCCGCACCCTGGTAAAGGAGGAGTCTAAGCGATGAGTGCGCCTACGCGTCCCGGCCCCAAGCAGACCAAGTTCATCTTCGTGACGGGCGGCGTCGTGTCGTCCCTGGGAAAGGGGCTGGCGTCGGCCAGCATCGGCAGCCTGCTCGAGGGGCGCGGCCTCAAGCTGACCATCCAGAAGCTCGACCCCTATCTGAACGTCGACCCGGGCACGATGAACCCGCTGCAGCACGGCGAGGTGTTCGTCACCGACGACGGCGCCGAGACCGACCTCGACCTCGGTCACTACGAGCGCTTCATCTCGCAGCGCATGACCAAGCTCAACAACGCGACGTCCGGTCAGATCTACCAGACCGTGATCCAGAAGGAGCGGCGCGGCGAGTACCTCGGCGGCACGGTGCAGGTCATCCCGCACGTCACCGACGAGATCAAGGCGCGCATCCTCGCCTGCGCCAAGGGCAACGACGTGGTGATCGTCGAGGTCGGCGGCACCGTGGGCGACATCGAGTCGCTGCCGTTCCTCGAGGCCATCCGCCAGCTGCGCCTGGAAGTCGGGGCCGGGAACGCGCTGTCCGTGCACGTGACGCTGGTGCCGTTCATCGGCGCCGCCGGCGAGCTCAAGACCAAGCCGACGCAGCACTCGGTGATGAAGCTGCGCGAGATCGGCATCCAGCCCGAGATCCTGCTCTGTCGCTCGGACCGCCCGATCGATCCGGCGCTGAAGAAGAAGATCGCGCTCTTCACCAACGTCGCGAACGACGCGGTCTTCAGCGCCGAGGACGTCTCGTGCATCTATGAAGTGCCGATTCGCTTTCACGAGGAGGGCGTCGACGACAAGATCGCCGAGCTGCTCAACATCTGGACGCGCGCGCCCGAGCTCACCGGCTGGGAGCGCGTGGTCCATCGCCTGAAGAGCCCGCAGGCCGAGGTCGACATCGGCCTGGTCGGCAAGTACGTCGATCTCGTCGAGTCGTACAAGAGCCTCAACGAGGCGCTGATTCACGGCGGCATCGGCAACGACTGCCGCGTGATCCTGCATCACATCGACTCCGAGGAGATCGAGAAGCGCGGCGCCAAGGAGATGCTCAGCGCCGTCGACGGCATCCTGGTGGCGCCCGGCTTCGGCACGCGCGGCAGCCAGGGCAAGATCGAGGCCGTGCGCTACGCGCGCGAGGGCAACGTGCCGTTCTTCGGCATCTGTCTCGGGCTGCAGATGGCGGTCGTCGAGTTCGCGCGCAACGTGGCCGGGCTCAAGGGCGCGAACTCCACCGAGTTCGATCCAGCCGCCCCGTACCCGGTGATCGACTTCCTGCCCGAGCAGCGGACGGTGACCGAGAAGGGGGCGACCATGCGCCTCGGCGCCTTCCCGTGCATGCTCAGCGCCGGGTCGCGCGCGGCGGCCGCCTACGGCACGACCGAGATCAGCGAGCGCCACCGCCACCGGTACGAGGTGAACAACGACTTCCGCGACGCCCTGACCCGGAACGGGATGGTGATCTCCGGGACGTCGCCCGACCGCCGGCTGGTCGAGATGATCGAGCTGCCCACCCACCCCTACTTCGTCGGCTGCCAGTTCCACCCCGAGTTCAAGTCGCGCCCCCAGGAACCCCACCCCCTGTTCCAGGCGTTCATTGGCGCCGCACTGCGTGCCCGGATTGCCTCGCGGCGGACATTCACCTCGGAACCCTCAGAAGGGTTCCGAACGTCCACCCGTCCCGCATAAGTCACGGTACTGCCTCGTACTGCCTCCAGGCTCGTCCCTGATGCGACGTAGTCACGGCGCGTGGAGCCTATCCTCGACCGTGACAGGCAGGTGACTGCAATACATGTACCACCCGATGGTTGGAGCTTTACCCGGTTGGCTGCCAGGTGCTAAAAGTACAAGGTCTGGCCGCCTCTTCGGGATAGCGCACGGCGGTAGTTGGGGAGGAAAGAAACGATGTCGATTGAAATCAAACAGCATCTGAAGCTCTCGCAGCAGCTGGTGATGACCCCCCAGCTGCAGCAGGCCATCAAGCTGTTGCAACTCTCCCGGATGGAGCTGGTCGACATGGTCCGGGACGAGATGCTCGAGAACCCGATTCTCGAGGACTCGGTCGAGTCAGGCAATGAACAGGCCAAAGGCGTGGAGACCGTGGCCACGGCCGAAGCGGCCGCGAACGAGGCCGAGCGGGTAGGGGAGACCGAGACCCGGATGGCGGAGATCCCGACCGACAAGGTCGATTCGACCGCCGAGGTGAAGGCCGACACGCGCTCCAACGAGGCGGTCGCCGACTTCGACTGGGACACCTACCTCGACAACCAGGCCCAGGCGGCGCCCATGCCGTCCTACAAGTCGAACAACGAGGACCTGCCCTCGCTGGAGTCGACGCTGACCCGCGGCACGTCGCTGTTCGACCACCTGGAGTGGCAGCTCAAGCTGTCCCACTTCACCCGCGAGCAGGACGGCATCGCGATGCTGATCATCGGCAACCTGACCCCCGACGGCTACCTGCAGGAGCCGCTCGAGGAGCTGGCGGAAGAGGCCGAGGTGTCGGTGGAGTTGGCGGAGGGGGTGCTCTGCAAGATTCAGGAATTCGACCCGGTGGGCGTGGCGGCTCGCACGTTGCAGGAGTGCCTGCTGATCCAGGCGCGCCACATCGGCGCCGACGACGACGTGGTGATTGGCATCATCGAGCGGCACCTGCCCAACCTCGAGAAGAAGAACTACGCCGCGATCGCCAAGGATCTGCAGCAGCCGGTCGAGGAGATCTACGAGGCGGCCAAGGTCGTGCAGACCTTCGACCCCAAGCCTGGGCGGCAGTACACGTCGGAAGAGCCGACCTACATCACGCCCGACGTCTACATCCACAAGGTCGGCGACAAGTACTTCGTCGTGGCCAACGACGACGGCTTGCCCAAGCTGAAGATCTCCGACTTCTACCGCACGGCGCTCGCGGGCGGCGCGAAGGCGCGCGAGTACATCCAGGAGAAGCTGCGCAGCGCGCAGTGGCTCATCCGATCGATCCAGCAGCGGCAGCGCACCATCGTGCGCGTGACCGAGTCGATCCTCAAATTCCAGCGCGACTTCTTCGACAAGGGGACCGCGCACCTGAAGCCGCTGATCCTGCGCGACGTGGCCGAGGACATCGGCATGCACGAGTCGACGGTGTCACGCGTCACCACGAACAAGTACGTGCACACCCCGCAGGGTATCTACGAGCTGAAGTACTTCTTCAACTCGGGCATCTCCCGCACCGACGGCGACGATCTCGCGTCGGAGGCGGTCAAGCTCAAGATCCGGCAGATCATCGCGCAAGAGAACGCCAAGCACCCGCACTCCGACCAGCGCATCGTCGAGCTCCTGCGAGATCAGAACATCGAAATCGCGCGTCGAACTGTTGCGAAGTACCGCGAGCAGCTTAGGATCCTGTCGAGCAGCAAACGCCGCCAAGTCTTTTGAGGTGCGTGAATCCCGATCAGGGTGCGGGAGTTCCCGCTCAGAAATCCCCGTCTGAAACGCGGCGAAAAATAATGTCCGTCGACGAAAAAATCGGGTAAAAGCGTCACGGCTCGGGCCGACAGAGAACCTAAGGAGAGTCATGCAGCTCTCGACAACCTTCCGGCACATGGATGCCTCCCAGGCGGTGCGCGACTACGCCGAAGAGAAGCTCGACAAGATCCGGAAGTACTTTCAGAAGGACCCCATCGCGGCACACGCGGTCTTCGCCGTCGAGCGCGGCTTCCACCACGTCGCCGACATCAACATCACGCTGCCCAACGGCATCGTGATCAACGCCAAGGAGACGACCGAGGACATGTACTCCTCGATCGACCTGGCGACCGCGCGCATCGAGCGCCAGGTCCGCAAGTGGAAGGACAAGATCCGCGACCACAAGCCGCACGGCGGACCGTCGGTGTCGGTGCGCGAGATGGTGATCCTGGCCGAGGAGCTGGAGCCGCAGCCGCGAGGGGCGGGCGCCGCGCCGGCCGACACGACGCCGAACCGCGCCGCCGTCAAGCCGGCGGCCGCGTCGCCGGCGACGCCCGCGTTCCGCGTCGTGAAGGACGAGACCTTCACCGCGCGGTCGATGAAGGTCGAAGACGCGGTGATGCAGCTCAATCTGCTGGGCGACGAGCTGCTGGTCTTCACCGACATCAACAGCCAGACCATCTCGGTTCTCTATCGCCGCAAGGACGGAAACTACGGCCTCATCGAAACCGGGCGAGAAGCGGCCGGACGATCCGGTGCGCGCTCCTGAGGGCCGTTTTGTGATACAGACGGCGCGGCGGTAGAGCCAGACAGTAGAGCCCAGATGAAGGTCATCGATTTTCTTCAGCCCCGGCGGATCGTCGCGCACCTCAACGCGCGGACCAAGGTGGGCGTGCTGTCCGAGCTGTCCAGCCACCTGGCCGAGCAGGAGCCCGGCGTCGACGCCGAGTCGCTGCGCAAGGTGCTCGAGGAGCGCGAGTTGCTCGCCTCGACGGCGATCGGCGACGGCATCGCCATCCCGCACGGCAAGCTCGATTCGGTCGGCCACCTGGTCGGTACGCTGGGCCGCTCGGTCGAGGGGATCGAGTTCGAGTCGATCGACGGCAAGCCGACCCACCTGATCTTCATGCTGGTGGCGCCCGCGAGCTCGACCGGCGTGCACCTGAAGGCGCTCGCCCGCCTGTCGCGCCTGTTCCGCGACGCCGACTTCCGCCAGCGCCTGATCGCCGCGCCGGATCCGGCGGCGATGTACCAGGTCATCGCGGACGAAGACGCGAAGTACTAGGCAAGGCCCGGGATGGACGGGCGCCCGTAGGCGAAATCGCGCAGTCCGTCAGAAGGCGCGGTAGACTGCCGTTGACATGCTCACCGTACGGTCGCTCCTGGACGAGAGCTCCGGGCTCAAGCTGGTGCTGCTCGCCGGCGAGTCGGGACTCGGGCGGCGTCTCACGATCCACCGGATCCAGAAGCCGGGGCTGGCGCTGGCCGGGTACGTGCGCCAGGTGCATCCGGAGCGGGTCCAGGTCCTGGGCGCGACCGAGGTGTCCTACCTCGGCACCCTCTCCGACGAGGACGCGCGCCGCTCGGTCGAGGCCTTCATCGGCCTCAACCCGGCCTGCGTCGTGGTGACCAAGGGGCTCGACGTGCCGCGCCTGCTGCTCGACGTCGCCGACCGCAACGGCGTGCCGGTGCTGCGCACGCCGCTGGTCTCGTCGGCGGCGATCGACGCCATCCAGAAGCACCTCGAGCTGCAGCTCGCGCCCACGGCGAGCATCCACGCCGTGCTCATGGACGTCCTCGGCGTCGGGGTGCTGCTGCTCGGCAAGAGCGGCATCGGCAAGTCCGAGGCGGCGCTCGATCTCATCATGCGCGGCCACCGCCTGGTCGCCGACGACCTGGTCGAGGTGCGGCGCACGTCGGGAGACGTGCTGGTGGGCTGGGCGTCCGAGCTCATCAAGCACCACATGGAGGTGCGCGGCCTCGGCATCATCAACATCAAGGACATGTTCGGCGTCGCCGCCGTGCGCGACGAGAAGAAGATCGAGCTCGTGCTCGAGCTGCTGCGCTGGGACCAGACCGAGAGCCACGACCGCCTCGGCCTCGACGAAATGGTCTACCCGATCCTCGACGTGCCGGTGCCGCTGCTGCGCATCCCGGTCAGCCCGGGCCGCAACGTCAGCTCGCTCATCGAGGTCGCTGCCCGCAACCGGCTGCTTCAAGTCCGCGGCCACCACTCGGCGCGCGAGTTCCAGGAGCGGCTCGATCGCGCGCTCGCCGACGCGCGCGAGCGTCGCTGGAGGGACGACGTCGAATGAGATTGGTAGTGGTGACCGGCGTCTCGGGCGCCGGAAAGTCGACTGCGCTGCGTGCTCTCGAGGATCTCGGCTACTACTGCGCCGACAACCTGCCGATGCCGCTCCTGCCCAAGTTCGTCGAGCTCCTGTCGACGCGGGCCGAGATCGACCGCGCCGGCCTGGTGATCGACGCGCGCGGCGGCGAGTTCCTGCAGGACACGACCTCGATCCTGGCCGACATCCGTGCCGCCGGGCACTCGCTGGAGGTGCTGTTCCTCGACGCCGGCGACGACATCTTGCTGCGTCGCTTCTCGGAGACGCGCCGACGTCATCCTTTGTCCGACACCGACATCCGTTCCGGCCTGCGCGCCGAGCGCGATCAGCTGACCCTCCTGCGCCAGGAAGCCAACGCCATGGTCGATACCGGCGGGCTGACCGTGCATCTTTTGCGCGCGCTGATGCAGGAGCGGTACGGCAGCGCCGAGGACGATCTCTCGGTGACGCTGATGTCGTTCGGGTTCAAGCACGGCTTGCCCACCGAGGCCGACGTCGTGCTCGACGTGCGCTTCTTGCCGAATCCATTCTTCGTCCCCAACTTGTCGGCGTTGTCTGGCGAGGACGAGGCGGTTTTTTCGTTCGTAATGCAGAATCCGGATACCCGTGCCTTCGTCGACAAGGCGGAAGAGCTGCTGAGCCTGTCGATCCAGGGCTTTCGCCGCGAGGGGAAGTCGTACGCCACGGTGGCCATCGGCTGCACCGGCGGGCGCCACCGCTCGGTGGTGATCGCCAAGGAGCTGGGCCAGCGCCTGCGCAAGGACATCTCGATCTCGATTCGGCATCGCGACATCCAACGCACCGGCGCCGCTTGATCGAGATTGGACTACAATAGATGCTTCGACCATGTCGGCATCCGATGACAATGATCCCGTGATCGGCGTCGTCGTCGTCACCCACGGCGGCGCGGGGCGGTGTTTGCTCGAAGCGGCGGGGACGATCGTGGGCCCTCTCGAGGCGGCGGAGGCGGTGAGCGCGGCGATGGAAGATTCGTTCGAGGAGGTGATCCGGCAGGTCGAACAGGCCTGCACCGACGTCGACCACGGCGCCGGCGTGGTGATCCTGGTCGACATCCACGGCTCGTCGCCTTTTCAAGCCTGCCTCGCGATGCTCGACGGCACGCGCACCGTCGAGATCGTCTGCGGCGTGAATCTCCCCATGCTGCTGAAGCTGGCGACCGTCGACCGCCGCGACCTGCGGCCCTACGAGCTGGCCGAGCTACTGCGCGACGTCGGCCGGCGCTCGATCCGCCTCGGCTCCGAGCTCACGGGCAAGATCGCCCTCCAGGACTCACGCTGATGAACCCGACCACGACAAGTAGCGAATCGGCACGCACCGTCACCATCCTCAACAAGCTGGGGATGCACGCGCGCGCCGCAGTGAAGTTCGTCCAGACCGCCAATCGCTTTCGTTGCGAGGTCAAGGTGGTCAAGGACGACCAGGAAGCCAACGGCAAGAGCATCATGGGCCTGCTCACGCTGGTCGCCGCGCACGGCGTGACCATGACGATCGTCTGCGCGGGCGACGACGCGCCGGCGGCGGTCGACGCGCTGGCCGCGCTGGTGGGCACCGGGTTCGGCGAGGGGGTCGATCCGTGACGACGGCGGCACTCGCCCTGACGCCGGAGCTCGGCTGACGTGGAGCGGCTCGCCGGTGTAGGCGCCTCGCCCGGCATCGCCATCGGCGTCGCTCACGTTCTCGGCAGCCGGGTCGACGTCCACGAGCGGCGCATCCCCGCCGACGCGGTCGACGCCGAGCTCAAGCGTTTCGAGGACGCGCTCGCGCAGACCGACGCGCAGCTGGCGCGCATCCAGCAGCAGATCGCCGAGCGCGAGGGCGACGAGCACCAGTACCGCATCCTCGAGGCGCACCGCCTGATGCTGTCGGACGTGCACCTGACCGATCAGGCCAAGCGCTACATCCGCGACGACAAGACTTCGGCCGACTGGGCGGTGCGGCGTTCGCTC
Source organism: uncultured Pseudomonadota bacterium (assembly GCA_963711305.1). Taxonomy (GTDB): domain Bacteria; phylum Myxococcota_A; class Polyangia; order Fen-1088; family Fen-1088; genus DASRQZ01. The sequence continues at coordinate 942,201 of CAVQDT010000003.1, read as the reverse complement.
GACCAGATCCAGTCGGTGTTCGACCGCATCGAGGACCCGTACTTCCGCGAGCGGCGCAGCGACGTCGCCATGGTCGGCGAGCGCCTGCTGCGCAACCTGCTGGGCATGGTCGAGTCGTCGGTCGAGGAGACGCCCAAGGGCAGCATCGCCATCGGTCACGATCTGTCGCCCGCCGACGTCGCGCAGCTGGGGCGCGCCGAGGCGGCCGCCTTCTGCACCGAGGGCGGCGGCCGCACGTCGCACACCGCGATCGTGGCGCGCGCGCTGGGGCTGCCGCTGGTGGTGGGCGTCGAGCACCTCGGCAACCGCGTCTGGTCGGGGATGACGGTGATCGTCGACGGCAACCGCGGCGAGGTGATCCTCGACCCGGACGCCGAGGCGCTGCGCCGCTACATGGCGCGCGCCGACGTGCAGCGGTCGCGCGCGCACCGGCTGTCGGCGATGCGCGACACGCCGTCGGCGACGGTCGACAACACGGCGATCCACCTCGCGGCCAACGTCGAGATGCTCGAGGAGATCCCGATCGCCGTCGACCTCGGCGCCGAGGCGGTCGGGCTGTTCCGCACCGAGTTCCTGTACCTCGAGCGCCCGACGCTGCCGACCGAGGAGGAGCAGTACGCGCACGCCGTCGCCGCGCTCAAGAGCGTGGGCGGCCGGCCGATCACCTTCCGCACGCTCGATCTCGGCGGCGACAAGCTGCCGGCCGCGGTGCGCATGCCGAGCGGCGCCAACCCGGCGATGGGGCTGCGGTCGATCCGCTACTCGCTGCACCGGATCGACATCTTCCGCACCCAGCTGCGCGCGCTCTACCGCGCGTCGGTCGAGGGGCCGATGTCGATCCTGTTCCCGCTGATCTCCGGCGTCGCCGAGCTGCGCGCCGCCAAGCGCGTCTGCGCCGACGTCTGCGCCGAGCTGGCGAAGGAGGGCATCGCCCACGACCCCAACGTGCCGATCGGCACGATGGTCGAGACGCCCAGCGCCGCGTTCATCGCCGACTTGCTGGCCGCCGAGTGCGACTTCCTGAGCATCGGCACCAACGACCTCATCCAGTACGCGCTGGCCGCCGATCGCGAGGACGAGCACGTCGGGTACCTCTACCACCCGCTGCACCCGGCGATCCTGCGCGCGCTCAAGCAGATCGTCGAAGGCGCGGCGCGCGCCAACAAGCCGGTCGCGATGTGCGGCGACATGGCGGGCGATCCCTTGATGGCGTGGATGCTGATCGGGATCGGCCTGCGCCAGCTGTCGATGGCGCCGCGCCAGATCCCGGTGGTGAAGTCGATCGTCCACTCGACCAAGATGGCCGACGCCGAGCGCCTGGCGCGCGCTGCGCTCGAGCTGCGCACCGAGATCGAGGTCGAGGAGCTGGTCTACGGCGCCATGCGCGAGCGCTTCCCGCTCGAGCTCATCGACGAGGAGGCCAGCTGATCCGTGCCGCGCGCGCCGCCGACGCGGCGGCGCTGCAGGCGTTGTGGCGGCAGAGCGACGAGCTGCACGCCAGCTGGCACCGGGCTACTTCCGGCCGCGAGGTGGCGCGGCCCCATCGCCGGGCCAGCCCGACGGCGACCCGTACGTGACCACCTTGGTCGCCGAAGGCGAAGCCGCCATCGCCGGGACGACGACCCCTGCGCGGCGCGGTGCTGGTGCGGATCTACGACACGCCCGCCGATCCGACGATGGTGCCGCGCCGCCGCGCGCACGTCGAAGCGCTGGTGGTCGATCGCCTTCACCGGCGCGCGGGAATCGGGACCGCGCTCATGAGCGCCGCGGCGGCCTGGGCGCGCGAGCGCGGCGCCACGGAGCTGGTGCTCACGGTGTGGGCCGGCAACGCCGCCGCCGAAGCGTTCTACGAGCGGCTCGGCTACGGCGTGGTGTCGCGCGCGCTGGCGAAGCCGCTCGGCTAGCGACGTTGCCTCGACGCCAGGCGGCCCACGATAACGCCGGCGATCCCCGCCACCGCGGAGGCGGCCAGGATCGCGAGGCGAGCCGCATTGGTCGCCTTGCCCACGGGCAGCGCGAGCGCGGTCATGAAGAGCGACATGGTGAAGCCGGTCCCGGCGATCAGGCCCAGCACCAGCATGTCGAGCCAGGACGCCTCGTCGGGTAACCCTGCCGCGCGCAGCCGCACGGCGATCCAGGAGAAGGCGACGATGCCGATCGGCTTGCCGAGCACGAGCCCCAGCGCGACGCCCGCGAACACGCGCCCCGCTGGTCCTCCTAGCGTGACGTCTACCAGGGACACGCCGGCGTTGGCGAGCGCGAAGACCGGCATGATGCCGTTCGCGACCCAGGGCTGAAACGCATGCTCGAGCCGCTCGAGCGGCGAGCCGGAGTCGGCCGCATCGCCGCGCTGCGGGCGCGCGGGCGTCATGAGTCCGATGGCGACACCGGCCAGCGTGGGGTGCACGCCCGCGGCGTACGCACCGGCCCAGGCCCCGATCGCCGGCGGCAGGTACGCCCAGGGCGAGCGCGCGCCCAGGCGCTTCATGACCTGGATACAGCCGAGGGCCAGCGCGGCGAGCGCCAAGCCCACGTAGCCGATCCCGCTCGAGAAGAAGAGCGCGATGACCACGACTGCCCCCAGGTCGTCGATGACCGCGAGCGTGAGCAGCGTGAGGCGCTGCGCTGGTGGCGCGCGCCGCCCGAGCAGGGCCAGCACGCCGACGGCGAACGCGATGTCGGTCGCCATGGGGATACCCCATCCGCCCGCCGCTGGTGTCGCCGCGTTGAAGGCCAGGTAGATCGCGGCCGGGACGATCATGCCGCCGAGCGCGGCCAGCGCGGGCAGCGCCGCGCGCCGCACCGTCCCCAGCTGCCCGCCGTGGAGCTCGCGCTTGATCTCGAGCCCGACGGTGAAGAAGAAGATCGCCATCAGCCCGTCGCCGATCCAGAAGCGCAGGTCGCGCTCGAAAGCGAGACCGCCCACGCGCAGGCCGATGGGCGTCCGAAACAGTGATTCATAGGCCCCGCGCAGCGGCGAGTTGGCCCAGATGAGGGCGATCGCCGCGGCGGCTAGCAGCAGGGCGCCGCTTGCGGTCTCCTTCGAGAGGAGTCCTCTCGAACGCGGATTGGGTGAGCGGTTGTCGGCGGACACGGCGGGGAACCTCTTACGGCTGGCGGCCCGACCACCCGTGTTCCTGCGGCGACGATCGCCGCACCCATTGATGATGGATTATCCCCGGCCGTCGACGACGACGCCATCGGGACGCTTGCCTAGTGATGCAAGAAGATCGGGACCGGACATTTCTCGAGCAGCGTGCGCGTCACCGAGCCCCATATCATCTCTGTCAGCCGCGATCGGGTGTAGGCGCCGATGACCAGCATCCCCGCCCCCAGCTTGGCGCGGGTGTCGAGGATCGCTTCGGCGATCGGCAGCGCCGAGACCACGCTGCGCGGCTTGGCGGCGATCGACAGGGTCTTGAGCAGCTCCACGCCTCGGCTCGCCATCTCCCACGCTTCCTCGCCGTCGTCCTGAACGCTCGCGACGTGGACCTTGCGCCCTTTCGCCAGACCGCTGTCCGCGAGCGCGCGCACGGCGCGGTTGGCCGCCGAGCTTCCGTCGTAGGAGATGAGCACGTCGGGACCGGTCTTCACCGGCTCTGTGGGAACGACGATCACCGGTTTGCCCGCGCGGTGCAGGATGTTGTCGCGCGTCTCGACGTCCTCGTCCTTGGTCTCGAACAGAAAGTTCGCGTCGCGGCCGATCATCGTCATGTCGTGGCGCTGCATCTCCTCGAGGATCTTCGGCGCGGGCCGGCCACGCACCTCGAGCACGCGCGTGGGGATGTCGGCCTCGCGGCCGCGCGCTTCGAAGAGCAGCAACCAATCGGAGACCTTCTTGTGAGCGTCCTCGAGCAGCACCTCGTCGCGATGCTGCTTGAAGCTCGCGCCGCCGATCCCGGTGGCCGCGCCCGCGCGAATGTTGGGTTCGTCGACGATGGCCAGCCCCATGAGACGCGCCGACAGCTCGCGCGCGATCTCGATGGCGAGATCCGTCGCACGCTCACTGCTGGCCGAGCCCTCGAGACAAACGAGAATGTCCTTGATCATCCGTACCTTCCTCCGGCGCCCATCATACGCAGCCAGCGCCATCCAGAAACCAGCTTGCAACTGTTTACGTTGAATTTCGGCAACGGAAACTAGTTGGAAACGTTCGGCGGAGTAGCTTGCCTTGCATGTGGGAGCACTACCGCAAGCGTTTCTGGGGAATGCAGGCTGTCATCACGACGTTCGCCGTTGGCTTTTACCTGACCTCGCACCGCGCCCTGGTTCCGGCCGCGATGTTCTTTGGCGTGATGCAGCTCGGGTCGTTGCTGGGCGCGGCGTGGGCCAATCGGCTGAAGCGGAAGTATCAAGCGCGTGGGTGGTAATCCGTTCTCAACACAAACAACTGGAGAGGTAAAGGCATGTTCAAGGTAGACCGAATCCATCGCCAGCGTCGCTGGCTCGCCGCCGTGACGCTCGGCGCGATGTTGCTGTTGCTGGGAACCGCGCCAGCCTTCGCCGACGATCCGGTTCCGGATAAGACCGGCGCGTTCCAGACCACGCCCACGGCGTACTCCGTGCCGGGCTATACAAAGCCCGACCCGGCCAAGGCGACGTCCAAGGATCTGGCAACGGCTGTCGACGCGGTGGCCCAGGCCGCCTCTCACTCGATCTATGCATCCAACTTCGTGTGGACGCTGGTAGCGGGCTTCCTCGTCATGTTCATGCAGGCGGGGTTCGCGCTGGTCGAGACCGGCCTCATCCGCGCCAAGAACGTCTCGCACACGATGTCGATGAACTTCGCGGTCTACGCGCTCGGCATGCTCGGGTTCTTTGTCTGCGGGTTCGCCTTCATGTGCGGCGGCCTCAACGGCACGGCGATCGGAGGTCCGGTCACGCTGGGTGGAACGCCGACGTTGCACTCGATGCTCACGATCGGCTCGGCGATCAACGGTGACCACGGCTGGGGAATCCTCGGTACGACCGGATTCTTCCTGACGGGTAACGGCTACGACGCCAGCGTGATCGTGCTCTTCTTGTTCATGATGGTCTTCATGGACACGACGGCGACCATCGTCACTGGTGCCTGCGCCGAGCGCTGGAAGTTCAAGAGCTTCTTCATCTTCAGCATCGCCGTCGGCGCTTTCATCTACCCGGTGTTTGGCGGCTGGGTGTGGGGCGGTGGATGGCTCGCGCAGCTCGGCTACCGTGTCGGGCTCGGCCATGGCGCGGTCGACTACGCCGGGTCGGGCGTCGTGCACTTGCAGGGCGGCGCGCTGGCGCTGGTCACTGCGTGGCTCATCGGGCCGCGCATCGGCAAGTACGACGAAAGACGGAAAGATCAACCCGATCCTGCCGCACCACATTCCCGATGGTGCAGGTCGGCACCTTCATCCTGGCGTTCGGCTGGTTCGGGTTCAACGCGGGCAGCTCGCTTGCTGGCGCTGACGGCCGCATCGGCATCGTCGCCGCAAACACGATGATCGCCGGCATGTCCGCGACGGTCGCCGGCATCCTGTACATGTGGATGGTCCACGGAAAGCCGGATCCGTCGATGATGTGCAACAGCATGCTGGCCGGGTCTGGTGGCGATCACCTCGCCCTGCGCGTTCGTGACGCCGGTCGGCGCGTTCATCATTGGTGCCGTCGCCGGTGTGCTAGTCATCTGGAGCGTGGGCTTCTTCGACAAGCTCAAGATCGACGATCCGGTCGGCGCGATCAGCGTCCACGGCACGAACGGACTCTGGGGCCTGATCGCCGTCGGCCTCTTCTCGGACGGCAGCTACGGCCAGGGTTGGAACGGCGTTGGCGCCACCGAGTACCTCGGCACGACCGGCGCGGCGCTCAAGGGCGTCACCGGGTTGTTCTACGGCGACGCGAGGCAGCTGGTGGCGCAGTTCGTCGAGGGCGGCGTCGACATCGTGTGGAACGTGGTCGTGGGTGGCGTGATCTTCTACGTCATCGGCAAGGTGCTCGGCTCCAACCGCGTGCCGGCCGAGGTCGAGATCGCGGGCCTCGACATCCCCGAGATGGGGCTGCCGGGCTACCCGGACTTCATCGAGACGCGCGCTCCGGCCGACGTGCCGGCGACCGAGGTCGCCGCCGCCCAGGCTGTGCTCGCCGCCACGACGAGGTAAGAGGGAGCGGCGCTTCCGCGACGTCGCAGGAAGCGCTCAGAAGGGCGGAACGGCTTCTGGTCGTTCCGCCCTTTTTTTTGTACGACCCTGACGCGGCGTGAACGGATCTGCACTCTGAAGTGAGAGCGAGATGAATGAATCATCCGTAGCTGTCTCCGGCTCACCACCCCTGTGGACCATCGCGCCGTTCGCGCTCTATCTGCTGCTGATCGCGATCGTCCCGCTCATCGCCGGCACCTTCTGGGGCAAGAACCGCAACAAGCTGATCGTCGCGGCAATCCTCAGCGTGCCGGTCGTGCTGTACCTGGCGCTGGGTGCGCCCGAAGGGCTCAGCTGGCTCGTGGAGAGCATCCAGGAGTACGTCGCCTTCATGGCGTTGCTCGGCGCCCTTTTCGTCATCACCGGTGGGATCTCATCTGCGCGGCGAGCTGGCGGGGACGCCGGTCGTCAACACCGGGTTTCTGGCGTTCGGCGCGCTGATCGCCAACCTCATCGGAACCACCGGCGCATCGTTGCTGCTCATTCGGCCGCTGCTGCGCGCCAACGAGAAGCGCCAGCGGCGCGTTCACATCGTGGTGTTCTTCATCTTCATCGTCTCGAACGGCGCGGGGCTGCTGACGCCGCTCGGCGACCCGCCGCTCTTCCTCGGCTTTCTGCGCGGCGTTCCGTTTTTCTGGGCGCTGCGCCTCTTCGGCCCCTGGGCGCTGGTCACGGTCACACTGCTGGTGCTGTTCTTCGTCATCGACAACGTGGCGCTGCGGCGCGAGGAGCGCGCGCGTCCGCGAGCGCATCTAGAAACAGTGCTCCAGCACGGCGACGAGCCGTTGCGCGTCGTCGGCGGCCTGAACTTCGTCTGGCTCCTCGGCGTGATCGTCGTGGTCTATGTTTCGGGCGCCCACGCCGACGCCATCAGCCACAATCCGCACGTTCAGGCGCTGTTCCAGGTGGTCGGCCTGCTGGCGATGGGAGCGCTCTCGTACCGGCTCACCCCGCGCGAGGTGCACCAGGCCAACGGCTTCGGGTGGGCGCCGATCCTCGAGGTGGCGGCGGTCTTCGTCGGCATCTTCGTGACCATGGTGCCCGCGTTGCGGGTGCTGGCCGCGCAGGGCACCAGTCTGGGGGTCACCAAGCCCTGGCAGTTTTTCTGGGCGTCGGGCGTGCTGTCGAGCTTCCTCGACAATGCGCCGACCTACCTGACCTTCGCGACCCTGGCGGTTGGCGTCACCAACCAGCTCACGGGCAGCCAGCTCTCGGCCGAGCATCTGGCGGGGTTGGCCAGCCACCCCTGGGGCGCTACGCTGCTGACCGCGGTCTCTTGCGGCTCGGTCTTCATGGGCGCGAACTCGTATATCGGCAACGGTCCCAACTTCATGGTCAAGGCGCTGGCGGAGGAGGGCCGCGTCCGCATGCCCAGCTTCTTCGGGTACATGGCCTGGTCGGTCGGGATCCTGGTTCCATTGTTTCTGGTCGTCACACTGATCTTTTTCCGTTGATCGCTGATGAGCCGCCCGTCTGTCGTAGACTGGTGGACGTTTGCGATCGTTTGGGCATCTCGCAACTCTGATCGTCGCCATCGCCGCCGCCATTGCCGCTCCGCTCGCGGTCATCCTGGGAATCTCGGCCGGTGAAGTCAGCCGAAAGCGGCGCGAGCTCCTGGACGAGCTTGGCGCCACCCAAGCCGCGCTGGCCGAGGACACGGCGCACGAGTTTGGCGCGCGCATGGACGCGCTCGACCGCGACACGCGCATCCTGGCGAGCCTGGTCTCGCGCACCCGGCGGCCCAGTCACCCCGACGTCGACACCGAGAATCGGATCATCTTGTCCGCGTTCGACGCGCTGGTGGCGGTCGTTCCGCACTACCGCACCATTGCGCTCTACGACGCGGCGGGAAATGCGTCGGTGACCGCGATCGACCCTACTGAAGATCGCGAGACGATCGCGCGGTCGCTCTTCGCGCAGGGCGGCGATCTGGCGCGCGAGGTCGCGATCAACGGACAGTCCGTGCTGCGGGGCCCGACGCCTTCGGGCGACGGGAATCGGTTCTTCTATTTTCTGGGAGCGCCCGCCGGCCTCCACGAAGTGATTGTCGTCGCCAGCGACGCGGGCATGTTTCTGCACGGGGCGCTGCCCCCGGGCGGGCCGGATGCGCACGAGCTCGTCGTCGATCCACACGGCGTGGTGTGGAAGGACTGCAAGCGCTCGGCGCAGTGCCGGCCGGCCTCGGGCGGAAAGCTCCGAGATCTGGTCGCGGGCCGGCACGAATCCACGCGCTGGTTGGACGCCGCCGAGACCGATCGCGTGGGCCTTCCGCCCGCGAGCTCTCTGCTCGCGTCGGCGCAGGTCGCCTCGACAGGCGGGCTGTGGACGGTGGCCATCGCCAGCTCGGCCGCGCGCATCAGCGAGCGCCAGAACGCTCTGCTCACGCAGATGATCGTCACCAGCCTGGCGGCGGCGCTCGCGGTCGCCGCGGTCGGCGTCTTCATCCTGCGCCAGCAGCGCCGCGCGGCCGCTCTGGCCGAGCGCCTGCGCAGCGCCCAGGAGCTGGCGACGCTCCGAGAGAAGAGCGACGCGATCATCGAGAACGCGCCCGTCGGCATCCTCGGCACGACCGAGGACGGCAAGGTCGCGATCGCCAATCGCTTCCTGGTCGAGCGCATGGGGCCGATCGAGATCGGTCGCTCGCTGGCGGAGGCATTCGAATCGCGGTTCCAGGACGGAGCGTCGTATCTGCGCCGCCTGCTCGACCGATCGCGCCTCAGCCCGTCGGGAATGCTAGAAGAGCAGGCCGTGCCGCTCACCGCGCCCGATGCCGGTGATTTCGACGTGCGCATCGTGTCGCTGCGCCATCCTGCCGACGAGGTCCGACTGCTGGCGCTCATCGAGGACCGGTCGCAGGTGCGCCGGCTCGAGCGCCAGCTGATCCGCGCCGAGAAGATCCTCACCGCCGGCGTGATCTCGGCCGGGCTCGCGCACGAGATCGGCACGCCCATCAGCGTGATCCGCGGGCGCGCCGAGCACCTGCTCGAGACGCTGCCCAACGGCGCGGCGGGCGAGGACCTGGCGGTGATCGTGCGCCACGCCGACCGCATCTCGGCGACGATCGGGCAGGTGCTCGACTTCTCGCGCGCGCAGTCGATCCAGGTCGGAAGGGTGGAGATCGCCGCCGCGCTCGAACGGGCGCGGCAGTTGCTCGACTGGAAGCTGACTAGCAAGGGCGTATCGTTGGCCATCGCGGTTCCGTCGGCGTCGATGGCGCTGTCGGCGGACGCCGATCAGCTGGAGCAAGTCCTGGTGAACCTGCATCATGAATGCGTGCGACGCCTGCGCCGAGGGTGGTCAGATCCGGATCCTGGCGTCGTCGCCGGGCGGCGATCAGGTCCGGCTCGACGTCAGCGACAACGGGTGCGGAATCCCGGTCGAGTACCTCAACACCGTCTTCGATCCCTTCTTCACGACCAAGAAGCGAGGGGAGGGGACCGGCCTCGGTCTCACGGTGGCGGCCAGCATCGCGCATAACCACGGCGGTGCGCTCACGGTCGCGAGCACGGTCGGGCAGGGCACGACGTTTTCGCTCTTCTGGCCCGCGGCGGACGAGGCGGCATGAGTCAGTCGCGGGTTCTGGTCGTCGACGACGTGCGCGACATGGCCGAGACCGTCGCGCGCTACCTGGCGAGCCACGGTTTCGAGGCCGAGGCGGTGACCGGCGGCGCCGAGGCGCTGGCGCGCTTTGCCGCGGAGCCGGCCGACGTGGTCCTGACCGACCTGCGTATGAAGACCGTGGACGGCATGGACGTGCTCGACGCCGTCCGCAAGCGCGCGCCCGCGGTGCCGGTCGTGATCATGACGGCGTTCGGCGCGATCGACACCGCGATCGAAGCCATGCGGCGCGGCGCGTATCACTACGTGACCAAGCCGTTCAAGCTGGAGATGGTTTGCCTGCTCCTGGAGCGCGCCTGCGGCGAGGCGGCGCTCCGGCGCGAAAACCAGCGATTGCAGCAAGCCGTGCGCGAGCGCTTCTCGTCGGAGCGGCTCCTCGGCACCAGCGCTTCGATGCGCCGGCTGCGCGCTTTGATCGAACGTGTCGCCGCGGTTCCGAGCCCGGTGCTGGTGCTCGGCGAGACCGGTTGCGGCAAGGAGCTGGTCGCGCGCGCGATCCACGCCGACGGCCCGCGCGCGGCGCAGCCCTTCGTCGCCGTGAACTGCGCTGCGTTGCCCGAGGCGTTGCTCGAGAGCGAGCTCTTTGGCCACGCCAAGGGGGCGTTCACCGGCGCGACGCAACGCCGACGCGGGCTGTTCGTCGAGGCCGACGGCGGGACGATGTTCCTCGACGAGATCGGAGACATGCCGCTCCTGCTGCAGGCCAAGCTCTTGCGCGTTCTGCAGTCAGGTGAGGTACGTCCCGTCGGTAGCGAGGCCACCCGAACGGTCGATGTCCGCTGCATCGCCGCCACTCATCATGATCTCGATCAACTGGTCGCCGACGGCGGCTTCCGCGAGGACCTGTTCTTCCGTCTCAATGTCCTGCCCGTTCGCGTCCCCGCCCTGCGCGAACGGCGCGAAGACGTGGCCCTGCTGGTCGAGCACTTCCTGGCGCGTAGCCGAGGCCGGGTCACGGGGACGGAGGTCGTCGGCGTCCGCGCGGACGCGCTGGAAGCCCTGACCGCTCATGATTGGCCGGGGAACGTGCGCCAGCTCGAGAATTTGATCGAACGACTGGTGGTCACCGGCTCGGGCCAGCAGCTCGATCTCGCCGGCGTTCGCGAAGCGTTGGGGCCTGGGCGCGCGATCGACGGGCTCGCCGGCCTGCTCCGTGATCCGATCCCGCTCGCAGAGCTCGAGGAGCGGTACATAGCGGGGGTGCTCGAGGGCGTGGGTGGAAACAAGAACCGCGCGGCCGAGATCCTGGGCGTCGACCTCTCGACGATCTACCGGCGGGTCAAGCAAACCAAGGGCTGAGCGCGCGGTCGGGCCGTTCGCAGTCTGCCAAAGAAGCTTCGGCAAACTGCGAACGACAGCTCCGGGCCCGCCCTTCAACATTTCTCGGATGTTTCCCGGGGTTTTCGTGACCAATGAGAGCGACGGGGTCGCCCGCGGATCGATCGCAATTCGCTCGATCAAACCGGCGGTTGTGGCGACGGCGCCCGGGCGGGTGCCACCGGATCGGCGCAGGCCCCGGACTTGCTTTAGCGATGGCCATGCCCTCGTCGACGTTGGTCACGTACCTGGCGCGCGTTCGGCAGTATCCCCCCCTCATCGCCCGCCGAGGAGGCGCGGCTGGTCCAGAGGCTTCGTGTCAGCGGCGACCGCGCGGCGGCGCGCGCGCTGGTGAACGCCCACCTCGCTCTGGTGGTGAGCATCGCGCGCGGATTCCGGCGTCTGCATCCCAACCTGCTCGAGCTGGTACAGGAGGGCAACCTGGCGTTGATTCGTGCCGTTCACCGCTACGATCCGGCCCGGCGCGTCAGCCTCGCGGCGTACGTGGCCTCCTGGGTGCGGACCTATATCGGAAGGTTCGTCCTCGCCAACCTCGCCCCGGTGGTCGAGACCGACATCAGCTCGCTGACCGCGGTGCTCGCGCGTAACCTGCACGAATCGGTGCGGGGGTGGGCCGCCGGCATCGATGAGGACGACGACAGCGAAGTGGGCGCGGTCGACGACCCCGAGCTGGTCGCGATCGCCTTGATGGCCGAAGAGAGCCTCGAGCCCTCCGAGCTCCTCGCGGCGCGCGAAGAAGAAGAGCTGCTGATGGCCGCCCTGCCCGAGTTCGAGCGCGAGATGAGCCCGCGCGAGCGCGACGTCTTCCACGCGCGGTTCGCGTCCGAATCGCCGAGCACGCTCGCGCAAACCGGCGCCAGGCTGGGGGTCAGCGCTGAGCGCGTCCCGCAGATCGAGGAAAAGCTCGCGAGTCGGCTGCGCAGCAAGGTGGCGGCGCGCGGGCGCTGACCGCCAGGCCGGCTCCGGCTCCAGGCTCAGCGGGACGCCAGGCGCCCGGCGTCACCGACGGGGGCGCCGATCAGGCAGCAGCGTCCGTCGGGCAACACTTCCACGAGAGGCGAGCCGCGCAGGCGCTCGCGGATGGCCTGATCCGAGAGCGGCAGCTCGGGGACGATGAGCTCGATGGTCTTGGCCAGGTAGTCGGCGTCGGCGAACCGCGCCGAGGCCGGCGCGGGGCGCAGGTCCTCGCGCCGGTGCTTGCGCTGAACGTGTTCGATGCGTTCGAGCACCTCGTCGAGCTTGGGCCCGGCCGAAGACGGCGCGGTCCGGCGTCGTGCCGGACGGCGGGCGGCCGGCTTTGCCGCTGGTGCGGCCGCGGCTTCCAGGGACGCGAGGACGTCGAGCAAGCCGCGCGCGCCGAAGCCGGGCAGGGCCAGGTAATCGTGGACGCTCCACGCCGCCTTGCGACGATTCTCCTCGGGCCCGCAGCGGAGAAGGACGTTGCGCGTGCGCGTGTCGAGCAGCAGATCGGCGAGCAATGATCGGGGCGGCGGGATGTGCGTCGAGGCGAGGGCGGCGGGCAAGGTCGGGAGCCTCGACCGCAGCCAGCGGATCGCGCGATTGGCCAGCTTGCGGCGCGCGCCGGGCGACAGCCGGGCCGCGAGCTCGGCGTCGGTCGCCGCCGCGGGCAGCGCGCTGTCGGCAATCAAGGACGCGAGGCGACGCGGGATGACGGGTTGTCCGCGCCGGGGATAGGCGGCCTCGGACGCGGCGATCAACGCATAACCCACGGCGGCCTCGACGCGCCGATCGCTCATCTCAGGTTCGCACCGCGGTTCCGTAGCGGCTCAGGCGACCGCGGGCGGCCGACCGCCGGCGCGTCGCGCGCGTCGCGCCCAGAAGAGGTACAGCAGGGGTGCCGCCAGCAGCGAGTACGACAGGACGTGGCCGACCGACCCGTCGGGGCCGAAGAGCTCGGTCGCGTCGTGGAAGGCCTGGCTGCCCTGGATGACGCCGCTCTCGGCCAGCTCGTGCACGCCGTAGATCATCAGCTGCACCAGGAACAGGCCCAGGAACAGCGCGGTGACCTTCATCAGCACGCCCAGGTTCAGCCGGTTGCTGTAGCGGGTCCAGTACCAGGCGAGCAGCCCGGCGGTCAGCAGGCCCAGCACCGCGCCCACCAGCACGAGGACTCTGTGCAGCGGCACCTCGGCGGCGCGCACCGCCATCGCCTGCACGCCCAGGTAGAAGACGGCTTCCAGTAGCTCGCGCGTCACCAAGAGCGCGGTCACCAGCGTCACCCCCAAGAACGGTCCGATGCCGGAGCGATTAGAGGTGGCTCGTTCGAGGCGCGATTCGATCTCGCCGCGGAAGTGCCGCCCCATGCGCACCATCTGGATCAGCAGCAGGCCGACCAGCACCGCGGCGGAGAGCGCAGCGATGCCCTCGTAGAGCGGCTGGTTCGGCACCTGCAGCCACAGCCAGGCGCCGATCAGCGACGCGACGACCGCGATCGCCAGCCCGACGCGCACGCCGCGCACCAGCGTAGCGCGGTTGGTCTTGCGCAGATACCCGACGATGACCCCGACGATCAGGAAGGCCTCGAGGCCCTCGCGAAAGGTGACGAGCAGAGCCTGCAGCATGCTTGGCGGGGAACTATAGCGCGACGGTCTGCGGGGCGCAGTGGTAACCTGGACGCGATGCGAGGGACCACGGTAGCTCTGGCGCTGGCAGTGTTCGCGATCGGGCTTGGACGCGCGGCGCCGGCGCGGGCCGACGAGGCGTCGGGCCACTACAACCTGGCGCTGCAGCTGAAGCGCGAGGGCAAGACGCCCGAGGCGATCGCCGAGTGCGAGAAGGCGCTCTCGCTGCGCCCCGACTACGCCGCCGCGCACATGACGCTGGGCAATTTGTGGCGCTCGCAGGGTAACTATCAGAAGGCCGCCGACGAATACGAGAAAACGCTCAAGCTTCAGCCCAAGGACGCGCAGACGCACGGCAACCTCGGGGCGGCCTACGTGCGCTTGAAGCGGGTCGACGACGGTATCCGCGAGCTCGAGAAGGCGATCGAGATCAAGCCCGACGAATTCGAGCCGCGCCTGTCGCTCGGCTTCGCGTACAAGAGCAAGGGCGACTACAAGCACGCCATCGAGCACTTGAGCAAGGCGACCGAGCTCAAGCCCGAGGACGCCAACGCCTGGAACAGCCTCGGCGTCTCCAAGGAGAAGTCGGGCGACATGGACGGAGCGACCGCCGCCTTCCGCAAGGCGATCTCGCTGCGCCCCGAGGAGGCCGAGTATCACTTCAGTCTGGCGACGGTGTTCCGGCGGCAGCGCGACACCGACAACGCCATCGATGAGTACAAGCAGGCGATCGCGCGCGACCCCAAGCACGCGCGCGCGTACTACGACCTCGGCATTCTCTACTCGCAGGACAAGAAGACCCAGGAGGCGAAGGAGGCGTTCGAGAAGTACCTCGAGTACGGCAAGTCCGAGGACGCCGAGTCGCGCCGCGACGCCGAGGAGCGCCTCAAGACCTTCAAGGGTTACAGCGACGGTGAGAAAGCGCAGGGCGTGGGCAAGAAAAAGGACAAAGCGCACTAGAACGTTGACGCCGACGTGACTCAGCGCCGGATGCGGCTCAACGTCGCGATCAGCGCGTCGAGCCGCGCCAGCGTCGCGTCGTCGGGCGGCACCTTCGGCCATCTGCAGGATCGACAGCGCGGGCGGCTGCGCCTGCAGGTACTCGATGTTCAGCACGCGCACGAAGTGGCAGGTCGCCTCCGAGAGCGACCACCGGGGACCGTCGCTGAGCACGCGGTACTCGTCGCTGAATGTCGGATCGTCGGCGTCGGGCGCGACGCCGCCGGAGAACATCGAGCTGGCGACGCGCCCGCGCCGCCAGAACAGCGTGCCCCGCAACGGCGAGACGATCTTCGCGGTCACCAGCACGCCGAGGTAACCGTAGATCACCGGCACCACCGCGATCGTGCACGGGGCGTCGCTGAGCCGCCCGACGTAGGTCTCGTCGCCGGCTCTGCGAAAGCCGCGCTCCATGGCGGGCTTCCAGAGGTTCGTCGTCGCTTGCGCTCCGTGCATCGCCCTACCGCGGAACGTCGCCCAAAATCCGCGCAATTGGAAGCCGCATCTGCGAGGTCGGCCCGACGATCAGGAGCCATGCGCGGCGCAGGCACGCTGAAACGCGCTGGATCCCGGATGTCAGGTGCTAGAAGCGGATGCCGAAGAAGGCGCGCAACATCTGAGCGGCGCTGGGGCTCTGCGCGTCGCCCGACGTACCCCAGATGTCCGACGGCCGATCGAGCGCCGCGAACGGCCAGTACACCGCCCAGGTCAGGCCGGCGTAGAAGCCGTCACCGGTGTTGCGGTAGTTCACGCCCAGGTTCATCTCGATGCCGTACGAGAGCGCGTTCCCCGGCGTCGACACCGGCACCTGCGCCATGCTGTAGATGACCGCGCCGGTCAGCCCGAGCTGGCGCGTCTGCTGCAGATCGAACCAGTATGCGACCTGCGGCTTGAAGTAGACCGCGTTGGTCACCGTGCCCAGGATGTGGCGGAAGAAGATCTCGTCGACGTGGTACTCGGGCGAGAACTTGAAGTCGTTGATGGTGTGGTCGCCGGCCGGCTGCTGGACGAAGTGGTAGCGGTAGTTGAGGTACTGCGTGCGGTCCTCGGCCTGATCGCCGCTGGCGCCGCCGGTCTCGAAGCCCACGAAGAACGAATCGCGATAGAGCTTGAGGTCGGAGGCGATCACCCACCCGAACTGCCGCAGGGTCAACGCCTGCGTCGCGTTGGCCGCCAGCGGCCCGGGGTTGTCGATCTTGCCGAAGACGCCGGTACCTTCGAACTCGATGGTCAGCGCGTGGAAGTAGAGCTTGAACCAGATGTCGGGCATCACCAGGTGCGCGCCGACCGGCGTCAGCCCCGGCGCCGGCGCTGCCTGCTCGCGCGTCTGCCCGGTTGCCGTCTGGCCGGTACCGGCGGTGCTGGTCGCCCCGACCGGCGTCGTCGTCGGGTAGGGCACCGTGTCCTGCTGGCTGCGGTACACCAGCTGCAGGCCGTAGTTCACTACCAGGTCGCCGCGATCGATGCGCTCGCGCAGGGGAATCGGCG
Source organism: uncultured Pseudomonadota bacterium (assembly GCA_963711305.1). Lineage (GTDB taxonomy): Bacteria > Myxococcota_A > Polyangia > Fen-1088 > Fen-1088 > DASRQZ01. Next base: position 926,015 of record CAVQDT010000003.1, on the reverse strand, counting down.
CGTCGATGCGGGTGATCGCGGCCATGAACTGAACGACGTCGTCGTCCTGCGACAGATCGATCGGATAACCCCCGGGGTCGTTGCGCCCGATGTTCAGCTGCTGCGACGTCAGCCCCTGCGCGCCGAAGTCCCACGCCAGCGCCATCTGATGGCCGTAAAGCTGCGTGAGCGCCATCAGCCGGTCGACCGTGGTGCCGAGGTCGCAGTCCGGGCAGCTGCCGTCGTTGTAAGCGATGCCGCGCCCGAAGTGCCAGGGCATGCGGCCGAAGCGCAGTGAACCGAACTCGCTGTCGACCTCGCCCCAGGCGCGCTTGGCCCGGATGCTCGACAGATAGCCGTTCTGGCCGATCTCGGGCGGATCCTGCGTCTGGTACAGCAGCGGCGCCGGCGCCGCGCCCGGCAGCCCGTCGGCCGAATTGCGGTTGATCCCGACCAGCGAATCGGGCGTCGACCCCATGAGGGTGTTGTCGAGCACGTCGATCTGCGCGTGCACGCGCACCTGATCGGTCACGTTCAGCGTCGGTTCCAGGCGCAAGCGCAGGTTGGCGCCGCCGAGCCCCTTGGTCCCGCACGGCGGCGCCTTCGCGCCGACCGAGTCCGGCGGTGCGCAGTTGAGCGGCACCGGGAACGGCGGCAGTCCGCTGGCGTTCGGGTTGACGATGGTGCTCGTGCCGTTGGAGTTGCGGTAGGTGATCGACGGCTGCTGCGCCATCGTGTAACCCTGGCCGAGATTGAAGTTGTAGAGGTAGTCGCTGCGCATGCGCAGGTAGCCGTCGATCTCGAAGATCTGCATCTTCTTCTTGCTCTGCTCGGCGTAGCCGCCGAGAGGCTCGAGATCGCTCGGACGGCCCTCTTCTTCGGGCGCTGCCTCCGCGGGGCCTTCTTCCTTGGGTTCCTGCCCCATCGGCGCTTGCGGCATGCCGCCGCCCGGCTGGCCGGGCATGCCGCCGTACTGCGCGAGCGCGACGCGCGTGGGCGCGAGTGACAGGCCGAAGAGGGTGGCGAACAGGATCCTTGAACGACTTTCAGACGTCATGACGAATGTCCCGGGGCGCAAAGCTCGAACAGCACGCCGCCGGTCGCGGCGGGATGCAGGAAGGCCACGCGGTGGCCGCGCGCACCGGGGCGCGGCACCTCGTCGATCAGCGGCACTCCCGCGGCCTTGAGGCTGGCGAGCGCCTCGTCGAGATCCTCGACCTCGAGGCAGACGTGATGCAGCCCCGGCCCGCGCTTGTCGAGGAACCGCTGCAGGCCGGCGTTGGAAGGCGCCGTCGCCGTCGCCGGCGCCGGCGCGACCAGCTCGATCGAGGTCGGCGCGTCCGCGCCCGGGACCGGCGTGCGGCCGGGATCGCAGCCCAGAAACAGCACGTCGGCGCGCTGGTCGGCAACGTGCTCGCGCGTTTCCTCGGCCAGGTCGAAGAGAGTCTGCAGGCGCGCGCCGGCGGCGTCGCGGTCGCCGACGGCTATGGCGACGTGGTCGATACGCTTGATCTTGATCATGGACACGGAGAGGAAGGCACTGGGCCGTCGGCTAAAAGGTTTCGCAACTTATATCAGCCCCGACCGGTTGGAAAGTCGGTTTTGCGCTCGGTTGCCGGTGCCATTTTGCGTAGTCACTTTCGACGGGTCGTTCGACCGGCGCCCCGCGGTCGGGGTTGCCCGTCTGGCGCGCGCAGAGGGGATGAAGTCGGACGATTCGAGAGGGGGATTCCGGTCGGGACCGCGCCCGATTCGCGCTGGATCGCTCCGCGGACGGTCAATTATGATGGCGAGATGACGTCCCCCTCACTGGCACAGGCGTGTGGGCAGCTGATCTCGGTCGGTTTCGACGGCACCCAGGCACCCGACTATCTGCTGCGCTGGATCGCCGACGGTGAGGTGGGCAGCGTGATGCTGTTTCGTTCGAACATCGCCAGCCCGGCGCAGGTGGCGACGCTGGTGGGCGCGCTCCGGCGGGCGGCGCCGGCCGACGCGCCGCTGATCGTCGCCATCGATCAAGAGGGCGGGCTGGTGCAGCGTCTGCGTGCGCCCCTGACCGAGTGGCCCGACATGCTCTCGGTCGGCAACACCGGCGATCCCGCGCTGACCGAGCGCCTGGGCCGCGCTCTCGGGGGTGAGCTGGCGGCGCTGGGGATCGGATGGGACTTCGCGCCGGTGCTCGACGTGCATACCAACCCGCAGAATCCGGTGATCGGCAACCGCGCGTTCGGTACCACACCCGAGGCGGTGGCGTTGCATGCGCTCGCGTTCTGGCGCGGGCTCGCCGCGGCGGGGCTGGTCGGCTCGGGCAAGCACTTCCCCGGACACGGCGATACGCACGCCGACTCGCACTTTACGTTGCCGGTGGTGGCTCACGACGTCGAGCGCCTGCGCGCGGTGGAGCTGGCGCCGTTCGCGGCGGCCGCGCGCGCGGGCATCGACTCGATCATGACCGCGCACGTGATCTATCCGGCGCTCGATCGCAACTGGCCGGCGACGCTGTCGTCCCGGATCCTGACCGAGATCCTGCGCGGCGAGCTCGGCTTCACCGGCGTGATCGTTTCCGACGATCTGGGAATGAAGGCGGTGGCCGACCGCTATCCGATCGACGAGATCGCGGTGAATTCGATCGCGGCTGGCGCCGATCACCTGCTGATCCGCGAGTCGCGCGAGCGCCAGCGTGCGGCGTTCGATGCGCTGGTGCGCGCGGCGGAAACGCGTGCCGAGCTGCGCGCGCGCGTCGAGGAGAGCGCGGCGCGGGTGCTGCAGATGAAGGCCAAGGCGCGCGTCGGTATGCCCGCGCCCGAGGCAACGTTGCCGTCGCTGCTGGGGGCGGAATCCAGCAAGGCGATCGCCGCGGCGATCAAACGAGGATCCGCGGCTGCCAGCTCCCCCGTCGCGAGCTCCCCCGTCGCCGACGGCTGAGTCTGCGGCGCGCTCGCTCGTTCACCTACACCGTCGCCGCGCGACGCGTGCACGAATGCCGATCGCGTCGGGCGTAGGCGGCTCCGCCGCCGGAGCCCATCGCGGGAGGTTCGGAACCCTTTGAGGGTTCTGAGATTGACGATGAGCCGTCGTATGCGGCCACAGACACATCATCTCTGCAGTCTTTCTCGTCCCTCGTCCTCGTCGCCGTCCTCGTTCCGCTCGACGACGAAATCCGAGTACGAATCCAAGTCCGGGCACGGTGCTAGAAAACCAACGTGGGGGTTTGATGTCGTCCGAGCTCTCTCGCTCGTCATCACCAAGATCGATCGCAGGGGCGGTGGCGCTGGTGCTCGCCACCGTCGCGCTCGGTTGTGTCGGCCCTGATGCCTTCAATCGCGACGCCGGTCCGATCCTGACCGGCGCGGGTGGCAATGACGGTTTCGCGGGACAAACCGGAGCTGGTGGCTCCGGAATGGGCGGCGCGGCGGGGACGGGTGGTCAGACGGGCGCTGGCGGTAGCGGCGCGGGCGGCAAGACCGGCGCGGGCGGCAGCGGGATGGGCGGAAGCGCTGCAGGCGGCCGCACCGGCAGCGGCGGGAGCGGGACGGGCGGCACGCCGGGTACGGGCGGGCGGGGCATGGGCGGCGCGACCGGAATGGGCGGCGCGGTCGTCACCGACGGTGGCAGTGACGGCGACGGCGCGGGCACCGGCGGCAGCGGCGCTGGCATGGGCGGCGCGGGCGGGGGTACCGTCGTGTTCAGCGACAACTTCGAGTCGTACACCATGCTGAACGTGCAGCCTCCCACTTGGACGCGCCTCGGCGGCAGCGCGAACGACTATCAGGTCATCGTCGACGGGACGCAGGTCCTTACGCAGAACAGGACCGCGACCGGCACAACCTACCGCGCTTGCTATTCCAGCGCCGCGCCGGGAGCGCCGTGGAGCAACGCGACGACCGTTTCGGCGCAGGTCAAGGTGACGGCGATCGGCACGACGCCGACGACGCTTCTCTGCGTGCGCTACACGGCCCAGAACACCGGCTATTGTCTGGCACTCCTGCCCAACAATGGCGTGCAATTTCAGGTCAGGGCCGCCGACGTCGTGAGCGCCCCGAGCCCCGTGACGACAATGACCATCACCACTGGAACCCAGTACAACGTTCAGGTCAGCGTGGACGCCACCGGCGTTCTCACCGGGTCGGTCAATGGAACGGCGGTGGGACCGTTCACGCCGCCGGGCACGGCGATCACCAGCGGCTTCGTCGGCGTTGCGACTCAGATGGCCACGGCTACCTTCGACAACGTCGTTGTGACACAACCCTAGATATGTGTCGCTTTCCCGCTGCCGGTCGGCGGCTCTCAATCATTTCGGGGCTGGTCTGTTCGCTGCTCGCCGTAGGCGCCCGCGCGCAGGACACGCGCGACGTCAAGGAGCCGCGCCTGCCCGCGGTGTGCGCGACGCTGTCAGCGCATCTGTCGGTGGTCGCGGGCGCGCTGTCCGACGCCGCCGAGGCGACGCTCGACACGAAGCGGATCCAGGACGCGATCGAGCGCTGCGCCGCCGCCGGCAGCGCCGACGCGGGAACCGCGCCCGTCGCGCGCGCCGTCGAGCTGCGCGCCGATGGCGACAAGAACGTGTTCCTGACCGCGCCGGTTCATCTTCGCGCGGGGGTCACCCTGATCGTCGACGCCGGCGTCGCGCTGTTCGCGTCGCGCAATCCGCGCGACTACGACGTCACGCCTGGCAGTTGCGGCACGGTCGCCGACAAGCGCGGCCACTGCCAGCCGTTGATCCTCGCCGAGCGCGCGCCCGGCGCCGGCATCATGGGTGACGGCGCGATCGACGGTCGCGGCGGCGCCGTGCTGCTCTCCGCCACCAACGCGTCCAGTGCCAGCGGCGCAAACACGAAAGAGACCTGGTGGGATCTGGCGCGCATAGCGAAGGTGCGCGACCAGTACCAGGCGGTCCCGCGCCTGATCCAGATGCGCGAGTCGAACGGCTTCACGCTCTATCGCATCACGCTGCGCAACGCCGCCAACATGCACGTCGCCGTCGAGAAGACCGACGGCTTCACCGCCTGGAGCGTCAAGATCAAGACGCCCAAGACCGCGCGCAACACCGACGGCATCGATCCCTTCTCGTCGCGCAACATCACGATCGCCTACTCGTCGATCGACACCGGCGACGACAACGTCGCGATCAAGGCCAGCCCACTGGGCCCGGTCGAGCACGTCACCATCGCGCACAACCATTTCTACGCCGGCCACGGCATGTCGATCGGCAGCGAGACCGTCGGCGGCGTCAGCGACATCAAGGTGGCCGACCTCACGCTCGACGGAACCGACCACGGCCTGCGCATCAAGTCGGACCGCAGCCGCGGCGGCCTGGTGCGCGGCGTCTCCTACGAGAACGTCTGCCTGCGCAACGTCGGTAACCCGATCCTGATCGACACCCGCTACACCAACTTCGCCGGCGACAAGATCCCGGTCTACCGCGACATCGTGCTGCGCGACGTGCGCAGCATGACGCCGGGCGGGCTGGCCTTCCTCGGCTTCGACGAGAAGAACCGCATCGGCGTCACGCTCGACAACGTGAACGTCGTCGGTCCCACGCGCGACCTGCGCGCCGCCCACGCCGACATCAGCGTCGGTCCGCGCAGCGGCAACCTGGTGCCGAGCGGCAGCGACGTCACCTCGAGCGACCGCGGCGCGAAGCCGGGCACGCCGATCGACTGCAGCGCGCGCTTCGTTTCCTTCGTCGACGCCGCGACCGCGCCCGCGTCGGCGAGCAAGGTGCCTCCGGTCGATCACACCTACTACGTCGCGGCCTCGGGCAACGGCGACTACTACTCGATCCAGCGCGCGCTCGACGTGGTGCCGCCGGCGGGCAACGCGGTGATCTCGATCGGACCGGGCGTCTATCGCGAGATGCTGCTCATCGACAAGCCCAACATCACGTTGCGCAGCGGCTACGGCGATCCGAGCAAGGTCGTGATCGTCTCCGACAACAGCGCCGGCATCAGCGGCAGCACGTTCAAGTCGGCCACGGTGCGGGTCACCGGCCGCGACTTTCACGCCGAGAACCTCACCTTCGCCAACGACTTCAACCGCACCCACCCGCAGCTGCCCAAGGGGTCGCAGGCGCTGGCGCTGCTGGTGTCGGGCGATCGCGCCACGTTCCGCAACATGCGCCTGCTCGGGAATCAGGACACGCTCTACGCCGGCAGCTCCGACTGCACGCCGCCCGGGCACGACGCCGCCACCTGCACGCCGACCCGGCAGTATTTCGAAGGGTGCTACATCGAGGGCAACGTGGATTTCATCTTCGGCAACAGCCTGGCGGTGTTCGAGAAGTGCGAGATTCACAGCACGCCGCACGTGATCGGGTACATCACGGCGCACGGAAAGCAGGACGACGAGGAGCAGAGCTTGTTCGTGTTCAACCACTGCAAGCTCACCGCGGAGCCCGGTGTCGAGCACGTCTGGCTGGGCCGCCCGTGGCGCTCGATGGCGAGCGTGGTCTTCCTGAACACCGAGATGGGGCCGCACATCGAGGCCGCTGGCTGGCGCGAGTGGCACCCAGGCGAGACCGACTACATGGAGTCGGTGTTCTACGCGGAGTTCAACTCGACCGGCGCGGGCGCGCACGCCGGCCAGCGTGATCCACACACCAAGCGCTTGACCGCCGCCGACGCCGCCAACTACGAGACGCGACGCGTGCTGGGCGGCAAGGACGGCTGGGACCCGGTCTCGTCCGTCACCGGGCGCTGACGCCAGGTCCGTCCGACGGTGGTGACGCCCCGTGGCGTGAGCCGCGGGGGAGGGCGAGGGACACTCCCTTGTCGGAATACTGCAATGTTAAGGATTCCGACGATCTTGGCGGTAGTGGTCGCGCTCGGGGGATGTTCGGGCGTCAAGGGGGCGAACGAGGGCAACAACAACGGCACTGCCGGCAACAGCGGCACCGGCGCGCGATCGGGCGGCGGACCGGGCGGCACCGGCGTGCGCCCCGACGGCGGCGTCAATCCCACCGGCTGCCAGAAGCTGCAGTGCCAGCAGACGAGCTGCACGCAGGGCAACTGCCAGCAGCACGCCTGTCCCGAACGCCGGCAAGACCACCGTCAGCGGCACCGTCTACGATCCGGGTGGTCGCAATCCGCTCTACAACGTGATCGTCTACGTCCCCAACGCCGATCTCGCGCCGATCACCGAAGGCGTCAGCTGCGATCAGTGCAACGGCACCGCGACCGGGTCGCCGATCGCCTCGGCGCTCACCGACGCGACCGGGCACTTCGTGCTCGACAACGCGCCGGTCGGCTCGAACATCCCGCTGGTGATCCAGATCGGCAAGTGGCGACGGCAGGTCTCGATCCCGTCGGTGACCGCGTGCCAGGACAACCCGGTCGCCGACGCCGACCATTCGCTGCTGCGCCTGCCCGCCAACCAGAGCGAGGGGCACCTGCCCGAAGATCGCGCTCGCGACCGGCCACTCGGACGCGCTCGACTGCCTGCTGCGCAAGATCGGGATCGCCGACAGCGAGTTCACCCCCGACTCGGGCAACGGCCGGGTGAGCATGTTCGTCGGTGGCGACGGCGGCTCGGGGACGGGCGGCAAATCGGCTCGCGTCGGGCGCGATGTTTGCCGACGCCTACACGACCCTCTACGCCAACTACGCGAAGCTCGCGGCCTACGACATCGTGATCCTGCAGTGCGAAGGCTCGCAGCTGGAGTCGATGAAGAAGCCGTACCTGGCCAACATCCGCCGCTACGCCGACACCGGCGGTCGCATCTTCGACGAGCACCTGCACTCGTACTGGATCGCCCAGGGGTTGCCGCCCTGGCCGTCGACCGCGGCCTGGTTGCAAGCGATCGACAAGACCGCGGTGACGACCTCTGACGTCGACTATCGATACGTCGTTCCCCAAGGGGGCGGCGCTCGCCGACTGGCTGCAGTTCGTCCAGGCGACGACGACGCGCGGGCAGATCAATCTCACCGGCGACCGAGCACTCGGTCGATGCGTCGGTGCTCGCCGACGCAGCGCTGGATCTACACGCCCGCCGATTCGCACACCCAGTATCTGACCTTCAACACGCCGGTCGAAGCTCCGGAGGCCAACCAGTGCGGCCGCGTGGTGTTCACCGACCTGCACGTCGGAAGCGGCGGCGGCGTGCTCGCACTTCGACACGCCGTTCCCGACCGGCTGCTCGACGTCGCTGACCATGTCCGCCCAGGAAAAGGCGCTGGAGTTCATGTTCTTCGACCTGTCGTCGTGCGTGCAGCCAGAGAGCGTGCCGCCGACGCCGATCCCGATTCCGTGATGCGCTAGTTGTAGGGCGTGGTACCGGGGACTTGGGCGAACCAGCGGTTCACCGGGCCGCAGTGCATGGTTCCGTCTCGGAGACAGATGCAGCCGCGCCCGCTGGTCGCCGTCGAGTCGGCCGTGAAGCACACGCTGTTGATGAAGGTGCAGGGTATACCCTCGAGCGAGATTGAACCGGTGGGCGCGTTGGCAGGGACCGGGCCCGAGTAGCCCTGGGGGCTGCAGGTGCCGCCGGTGAGTCCTGCGGGAAAACCGGCAGGTGGAGCACAGGTACAGTTGTTGTACGGGAGACCGGGTGTCATGCAGGTGCAGGTCTTGACGCCCGACAGGTCGATTCCGCACGGCACGCAGCAGTCGGTCGTGCAGGGGATAGCGCTCGAGACGGTCGCCGCGAGCGAGCACGCCGGCAGGACACCGGCGTCGATCGGAACGACAGTGTCGGGGTTAGGTTGGCCGTTGCACGAGCCGAACGGGAAGGCGTCGGGCGCGCTGGCATCGGGTGCGGCGTCGCTGGCCCGGCCCGCGTCCACGGCGTCGCTGCGCGTGTCGCTCGAAGAGGCCATGTCAGCCGCGCGATCGGCGTTCACGGACGCGTCGGTCGTGGCATCGGTGCCGTCGGTCCTCGAAGAAGTTTCGGTGGCAGCCCCGTCGTGCCCGGGAGCCCCGCCGCTGCCGCCCGTGCCACTCGCGACGTCGGGGCCCGCGTCGGTTGCTCGCTTCAGCGGCGACGATCCGCACGCGGACAGAGCCAGTGTCATCGCCAGCGTCGCGCTCACCGTCGAGCGATTCCACCCCCAGCTCTGTCGCATCAGCGTCGGCAACGATGATACGGCCGCAGCGCGCGTCAGACAAATTCGACGTCGCGAGACGCGCGCGGTCGCGAGACGCCGCAGAGCGGGTTGACCCAGCGGCACGCGACGGCTAGTCTGACCGGACATCGTGCGTTCGTTCGGACACATCGCTCTCGCCGCTTCGAACAGCCGTCGCTGGTATTGGCGCTTTAGCGTGTTTACCGACGGGCGCCCGAGGACCTGACCCCAGACCGACTGTTTCAAATCCTCGAAAGGCGCCCTCCGACGGCGCCTTTTTTGAGCGGGAACTCCCGCACCCTTCGGTGGGGTCAGGGAAACAAGGGCGCCGCTGGGGTGGCACCGCAAAGGAAGCCATGAGCCCGCCCAGCTCGATCGCATCATCCTCTTCGTCGCAACCCAGCGTCGCGAACGCCGCCGTCTCGCGCGGCGAGCACTACACCTTCGGCGACGGCGCCACTGCCGCCGACCGCCTCGCGCTGCTCGCGGCGGCGTTCGAGCCGAGCTCCGCGCGCCTCCTGCGCCTGCTCGGATACCTGCGCCCGCGCCGCGCGGTCGACCTCGGGTGCGGCCCCGGCTGGTCGACCCGCCTCGTGCACGCGCTGCTCGCGCCGGGGGCGACGCTGGGTCTGGAGCAGTCCCCCGACCACGTTGCCCGCGCCGAGGCGACCGCGCCGCCCGGCGTCTCCTACCGCGTGCACGAAGTCACCGACGTGCCGTTCCCCGGCGAGCCGCCCGACTTTCTCTACAGCCGCTTCCTGCTCACGCACCTGCGCGATCCCGAGGCCACGCTCGCCGCGTGGGCCGAGACCGCAGCCGACGACGCGGTGCTGGCGCTGGAAGAGACCGCCGACATCAACTGCGACCACCCGGCGTTCGCGCGCTACTACCAGCTGGTCGGCGAGATGCAGGCGGCGTACGGCCAGCGCCTGCGCATCGGCACGACCCTGTCGGTCCCGGCGCGCTGCGGGTGGAAGGCGGAGCTGGATCTCCTGGCGCCGCTGTCGCTGCCGGCGGCGCGCATGGCGCGGCTGCACGCGCTGAACATCGAGACCTGGAGAAATGATGCCGTACGCGCGGGCGAAGTTCGACGCGAAGGAGCTGGATACGCTGGGGGCGAGGCTGTGGGGGATTGCGAGGGGAGAGGAGGAAGCGCCGGGGGTGAAGGTGGTGATGAGGCAGATGATCCTGGAGAAGAGAGGGGGAGGCGAGGGCTAGCGATCAATCTGTGTCGTGCTCGTGTCCGTGCTCGTGTTGCGGATCGCGGATCGCGATTTCGGACACGGATCCGGACACGAGCACGACCCCGCTGGCCGGTTCTCGTCAGAACGTCCCGACCAACGCCAGGTGCAGCGCCAACTCCAGATCCTGGTGAATCGGGGGATCATCCGAAAACGCCCACACCTCCGCCGATGCCTTCACGCGCCAGCCTGGGATCACTGCCAGTGTCGCGCCGCCCGTGTAACGAAAGATCGCCGCTCTCGTCGGTAGGTTGATGCTCACCGGCTCGTTTCCGACCCGATAGAGGCCGTCGGCGCGCGCCACCAGCGTCAGCGCGTCGCTCATGGCGCGCTCGATCTCCAGATACGCGCCGTGCTTGTCGAAGACCTGGACATCGCCGACCGGGAACGGCTGCTTCCAGTCCATCACCGTGCCGTCGTTGAGGACGCTTTGCCGGCGCATCAGGTATTCGAATCGAATCTGTGTGCGCCCGAGGCGCGCCGCGAGATCGACACCGGTGATCAGATACGCGACCCGGTTCGCCGGATCGTAGGTGCCGTACATGATGCTCCCGCCGCCGGTCACGTCGTTGGACTCGCCCAGCTTCAGCGTCAGCGCCCAGCGCGCGCCCCCCGCCGGGCGGCCGTTGTTGTCTCCGAGCTGGCCATAGTTCGACGTCGAGTGCGACCAATCGAGGTCCGAGCTGCCCTCGGCGGCCTTGAACCCCGACACCGCGTACGCCGCGTAGTCCATCTGCGCGCGATCGCCGAACCAGTGCGTGCCGCCGATCTCGACGCCGTTGTCGGGGAACGGGCTCGGGATGACGCCCAGGTTCCATTCGTTCATGCGCAGCATGCGCCCCATGTCGTAAGGCAGCGGCTTGCTGCTGGTGGCGTGGTTGGCGGGATCGTGGCGCACGTTGAACGCGCCGAAGCTGGGGCTGAAGCGGCCGATGCGAAAGTTCAGCTCGTCGCGCACGCGGTAGTCGAAGTACGCCATCGGCAGCTCGAAGCCGTGGCAGCCGTGGCACATCTTCACGTTGGCCGACAGGTGGTCGGACACGTCGACCGCCAGCTTCAGCGCCACCTCGGCGGTGAATCCGTCGAACGTCGTGCGCGGGCCCGGCGACGACGGCTCGGCCGGCACCAGGAAGTAGTCCAGCTGCGCCGACCCGGCGAAGTTGCGCTCGATGGCGCGCGCGCGCTTGCTGGCCAGGATCGCAAACGACATCGCGACGACGACGGTCGCGATCGCCAGCAAGAGCGGCGAACCTGCGACCGCGGTATGCAGCGTTCGCCGCATCCGCGCGTGGACGGAGCGAGGCTTGCCGAGCTCCGTCCGTCGCGGGAGGGTTTGGGAACCCTTCCAGGGTGCCCATTTCATTGTCTATCGGTCTTCTGACTCACCGGTGGGCTGGCGGCATCGCTGAAGGCCGGCGTCGCCGCGCCTCCGTTCGCTTCGTCGTGCTCGCGTTTGATGCGCCGCTGCTCGCTGGAGTAATAGTGCAGGAAGCGCAGGATCGGCGCCGCGTCCTGCGGCGAGATACCGCTGCCGGGCTGCCGGCGCATCTTGTCGACGTAGGCGATCCAGACCGCGTCGTCGGTGATGCCGCTACCCAGCGGGCGCGCCAGCGAGTGGCACTTCGAGCATCGGCGCGCAAAGAGCGTGTAGTCGGGGCGCACGGTCTCGGGCAGCTGCGCGACGTCGAGCCCGTCGCGCGAGCCGGTGGCGCAGCCGGTGGCCCCGCCGCTGGCGATCGCGATGCGCGATCGCAACCAGCAAGCCCGGCCAGCGCCGCGACTTCATGGCGGGCACGCGAAGGTGAGGGTCACGTCGGCGGTCGCCTCTCCCGTATCGACGTCTTTCACGCGTACGCCGCGCGTTGCTTTCTCGACGCATGGTTTGACTCCCGGTAGGAATTGCGCGCCCTCGAGCTCGGTGCCGGTGACGTAGCCGGCGATGTCGATCTTGAGGTGCAGCACCGCGGTTCCCGTGGCGGCAGCGCCCACCGCGTGCAGCGCCTCGCGATAGCAGCGAACCAGCGGCGAACGGCTCAGCGCCGCGCGGATGTTCCCACCCGGGATCGCGCTCGTGCTGGTGATCGACGCGATCGACACGCTGGCGTGACCGAGATCGAGCGGCGCGGGCGCCATCGGCGGTGCGGTCGCCGTCGGCGCGGTGACCGCTGCGCCGGCCTTCACGGCGGAGATTTTCGCGACCAGCGTGTCGTCGCCCGGCGAAAGCCCTTTTGCGCCGGCCGCCGGCGCCCCTTTTCCTCCCGCGCGCGGCGCGGCCGCCGCGTGCGCCGTGCGGCGCGCCTTGTCCCGCGTGTCCCGCGCTGGAGCCGCCTTGTTGCGACGCGCCGGCGCGGGAGCCTCTTGACCCTCGTTCTCCGAGGCGGGCCTGAGCAGCTTCCGCGGGCGTGGGCATGGGCGTGGGCGCGTTCCCGGCTGCAGCGACGGCCGTCGCGGCCCGATCCGGCGCGCCCGGCACGCGGTGCGACTTCACCCACCAGCTGCGCGCGCCGAGCGCCGCCGCGAACAGCGTCGCCAGCGCCAGGCCGACCACCAGCGAAGCGTGCCGGCGCCGTGCGAATTCCCCCGAGGCCTGGCCGGAGCTCGCCTGACCGAGAGGCGTCCGCCGCGTGCCGAAGAGCGGGCCCGACTGTGAGTCGGCCCCGCTGATCACCGCCTGCGGCGCCGAGGCCCGGCTCGGCGCCAGGTTGATCGCCGCGCGCAGCGCCGACCGCATCTCGCGCGCGCTGCCGTAACGTTCGTCGGGTGTCTTGTCGAGCGCGCGCACGCAGACCGCCTCGATCCTCGGGTTCACCGGCGCGATCTGCGAGGGCAGCTCCAGCGCCTCGGTGATGTGCTTGACCGCGACGGTGAGCGGGCTGTCGCCGCGGAAGGGGAGGCGGCCGGTCAGCATCTGGTACAGCACCACGCCCAGCGAGTAGATGTCGCTGCGCCGGTCGGCGCGCCCGTCTGCTTGCTCGGGCGCCATGTACTCGGGCGTGCCGACGATGAGCCCGCGCTTGGTCATGCGGGGCCCCTCGGCGTATGCACCCGACTCGCGCGCGGCGTTGCCCAGGCTCGCGATGCCGAAGTCCAGCACCTTGACCACCTCGGCGTGCTCGCCTTCGTCGCTGGTGCTGCGGATGATCATGATGTTCTCGGGCTTGAGGTCGCGGTGGACGACGCCCATGTCGTGGGCGACGCCGACCGCCGCCAGCACCTGCGACAGGATGTCGACGATGCGCGCGTCGGGCAGCGGCGCGTCCTGGCGGATGACGTCGTAGAGCGTCCGCCCCTCGACGTACTCCATCGCCAGGTACAGCATCGAGCCGTCGTCGTGCTGGCCGAAGTCGAGCACGCGCACCGAGTTGGGGTGGTCGAGGCGCGAGGCGGCGCGGGCCTCGCGCTTGAAGCGTTCCAGGAAGTCCTCGTCGCGCGCGAACTCCTCGCGCAGCAGCTTGAGCGCAACCACACGGTCGAGCCCCAGCTGGCGCGCGCGATACACCGTGCCGATCCCTCCGACCGCGACAACCGCCTCGATCACGAACTTGCCCGCGATGGTCTGGCCGACGCGCGGGGAACTGTCGCTATGCGTGATCGTCACCAGGCACCCGGGGGATCTGGGCCTCCGTCGACCGGAAAGTCCGCAGTATACAGTACGCTGACGCACGTGGGCTGCAACGCAGCAACTATGCAGACATAAGTAGCGATCGAGCGTGAAATCGGCTCTTCTGCTGATGTCCCCCGACCGTGGCTCGCGTCACCCGCGGGCGGGGCGTAGCTGGCTGCCGCGGCGCGACCGCAGCGTGAGGATCGACTCCAGCAGCACGAAGACCAGCACCGCCGCCGACAGCCCATGCCAGAGCTCCAGGCGGCGCTTGGGGGCGGTGTCGGCACCGCCCGCGCCCCGGACCCGGTCGGGGCGCCGGTCGGCGGGCAGACGCGCCGGGTCGGACTCGCGCGTGTCGATGTTGACCACGAACGACTCGTCGGGGCGGTCGACCGATGTGCCGTCGGCGCGCGCCGCCCGGGCCCGATACGACCCCGGCTCGTCGGTCTCGGCGAAGATCAGCGTGCGTCCGGGCGCGCGCCGGTCGGCGCCCGCGCGCGTCGACGCGTCGGGCGTCAGCGACCGGATCTGGCCGTTGGGCTTGATGACGTCGATGCGTCGGTCGTCGGGCCCGAGCGCGATCTCGCGCCGCTGCCCGGCAACCAGGGCCGACGATGCCTCCCCCGAGGGCGCGCCCGCGAGCAGGCGCGTCGCCTCCTGCATCAGCGGCAGGAACCCGGGCCGGATCGGCAGGTCGGTCCACTCGCGGTCGACCGTGGTCGTCAGCAGCAGGACCCGGCCGCGTCCCACCTCGGCTTCGACCAGCGCGGGCGCGCCGTTCTCGTAGCGCAGCACGACCGTGCGTCCGGGTGCGTCGGGCACCGGCGCGAGCAGCATGAACTGGAAGAAGCGCGCCGAGGTCAGCCCCTCGCCGCGCGCCGCGAAGGTGCCCAGAAGCGGGTGGTGGCGATCGATGGGCCCGAGGCGCTCGGCCGGGCGCAGGTCGACGGTCTCGCCCTCGCGCGAGCCGCCCGGCGCCGCGCCGGCGGTGCGACGCAGCCCGAGCGGCTGGGGCAGCACCTTTTTCATGGTCAGGTTCCAGGCGTCGGCGTCGACGCGATCGCCGACCGAGATGAACAGGCCGCCGCCGGCCTCGACATAGCGCGTGAGCGCGGCCGCGGCCTCGGCGCCGGGACGTGCGACGTTGGCCAGGAAGATCGCCGCATAATCCGACAGGTTGCGCGACTGCAGCTCGTCGGGCAGCGCCGTGGTGACGATGAAGCTGTTTCCGCCCGCGTGCAGCGCCGCCTCGAGGAAGAAGGTCTCGTCCTCGGTCCGCACCGTGCGTGGATCGCCGTTGACGACCAGCACGCGCAGGCCGCGCGACACCTCGACGCGGGCCAGGCGCCGATCGTCGAGCGTGAACCGATCGTGGTCGATCTCGACCTCCGCGTCGTGCGCGTTGCCGCCGCCGGCGAGCGTGTGCAGGAACCGCTTGCGCGCGCGCCCGCGCGCCGGCATGTCGACGAAGCCGCGCGCGACCTGCGCGCCGTCGATCTTCAGCGTGACGCCGACGTGCGCCGCCGGCTGATCGGAGAAGTTGGCGATCTCGGCCACCACGGCCACGCCCAGCGGGCCGGCCTCGGGCGCGGGCTCGGCCGCGAGATCGACCACGGCGCGGTTGGTCCAGGCCGCACCGCCGCTGATGTCGAGGATCACCACCTCGAACGGCGGGCGCCCCGAGCTCTGCTCGGGCAGCCCGGTCCCGTTCTCCCAGCCCGCCGCCTGCAGGTCCGTGATGAGGTAGATGATCCGCTCCTGCCGCATCGACGTGGCCAGGATCTGCGCCGCTTTGCGGATCGCCGACGAGAAGTCGCCTCGTCGCGCCGAGCAGGTGGTGGCGTCGACCGCGGCCAGCAGCCGGCTGCGATCGCTCGACGGCTCGGCGATCGGTGTCGGTGTCCCTTCCGAGGCCAGCACCAGCGCGGCGTCGGACTCTGGAGACAGGTGCTCGATCAGGGTCCGCGCCTGCGCGCGCGCTTGCTCGAACAGCGGGTCGCCGCCGGTCTCGCCCGAGGTGCGCCGCAGGCTGGCCGAATCGTCGAGCACGATGACGGCGCTCTGCGGCCGCGTGGTCGCCGCCGGCAGGTCGGAGCGGATCTCGGCGAAGGGCTTGGCGAACACCAGCGGCAGCGACGCGGCGATCGCGGTGCGCAGCAAAAGGAGCAGGATCTCGCGCAGGCGGCGGCGCGCCGACACCTTGCGCTCGGCGCGCATCAGGAGCTCCATCGCGGCGAAGCGCACCGGGTTCGCGCGCCGCTTGCCGATGCGGTGGATGATCCAGGGCAGGATGGCGGCGACGAGGCCGAGCAGCAGCGACGGCGCGAGGAACTGCATGGGTCTAGGCCTGGCGCCGCGCCCGCTGGCGGCTGAAGAGGAACGACCGCAGCACGTTCGACGGCGGCAGGTCGGTGGTGGCGAAGATGTACTCGACGCGCGCCTCGAGGCAGGCGAGGCGCCAGCGCTCGCGCAGCGCCAGCGATTCACGCCGGAATGACACCGCGAGATCGCGCGGGTCGCAGAGCAGCCGGCGCTCGTCGCCGGGCTCCATGGCTTCGAAGTGGGTGAGATCGTCGTAGGGCAGCTCGACCTCGTCGGGGTCGAGCAGGTGGAAGAGCACGACGTCGTGCCCGCGCGAGCGCAGCTGGCGCAGGCGATCGCGCAGGTCGTCGTGCGCGTCGAGAAGGTCGGCCATCAGGATCACCACGCTGCGCCGATCGGCCAGCTCGCCGACATAGGCGAGCGCGCGGCCCGGCTGGGTGCGGCCGGCGGCGTACGCGCCTTCGAGCGCGAGCAAGAGATCGCGCACGTGACCGCCGCGGGTGCGCGGGGGCAGGTACTGCCGCGTCTTCTCGTCGAACAGCACCAGCCCCGACGGGTCGCCCTGCTGCGCCAGCAGGTAGCCGATCGCTGCCGCCAGGTAGGTCGCGTACTCGAGCTTGGACAGGCCGCGCCGCCGGTAGCCCATCGACGCCGACGCGTCGACGAGCAGGAAGGTGCGCATCTCGGTCTCGTCCTCGAAGCGCTTGATGTAGTAGCGGCCGACGCGGCCAACCGCCTTCCAGTCGATGTGGCGCACGTCATCGCCGGGGGCGTACTCCTTGTGCTCGGCGAACTCGATCGACGTGCCCGCGTGCGGGTTGTGGTGCGTGCCGGCGAATGCGCCCTCGACGATCACGCGCGCGCGCACCGCGAGCGACGACAGGCGCGCGAGGTCGAGCGGGTCGAGCACCAGGGGCGTCTGGCGACGGCCCTCGGCGGGAATGTCGGTGTCCGGCGGACGGGAGGGCGACGGCGAGTCTGCCAAGGTTTGTCGCGCCTCGGGGCTCGGGTGGTCAGGCCGGCTTCACGCTGTCGATGAGCTGGCCGACCAGCGTGCGCGCGTTCAGCCCGTCGGCCTCGGCGTGGAAGTTGGGCAGCACGCGGTGCACCAGCACCGGCATCGCCAGCGCGCGGACGTCCTCGACCGACGCCGCGTAGCGCCCGCTGAGGATCGCGCGCGCCTTGGCCGCCAGGATCAGGTACTGCGAGGCGCGCGGCCCCGCGCCCCAGGAGACATACTTCTTGATGAAGTCGGGCGCGGTCGCCTCGCTGGGCCGGCTCGCGCGCCCGAGCGCCACCGCATAGCGCACGACGTGGGCGGCCGCCGGCACGCGCAGCACCAGGTCTTGCAGGTCGAGGATGCGATCGGGCGACAGAAGCTTGCGCAGCGCCGGGCGGTACGACGTCGTCATCTGGTTGACGATGCGGAACTCCTCTTCCTCCGACGGATAGCTCACGTCGATCTGGAACATGAAGCGATCGAGCTGTGCCTCGGGCAGCGGGTAGGTGCCCTCCTGCTCGATCGGGTTCTGGGTCGCGAAGACGAGAAACGGCAGTGGCAGGTCGTAGGTCTGGCCGCCGGCGGACACGCGGTACTCCTGCATCGACTGCAGCAGCGCCGCCTGGGTCTTGGGCGGGGTGCGGTTGATCTCGTCGGCGAGGATCACGTTGGCGAAGACCGGGCCGCGGACGAAGCGGAAGACGCGGCGTCCGGTGGCGCGGTCTTCCTCCAGCACGTCGGTGCCGGTGATGTCGGACGGCATCAGGTCGGGCGTGAACTGGATGCGCCCGAACGACAGGTCGAGCACGTCGGACAGCGTCTGGATGAGAAGCGTCTTGGCCAGGCCGGGGACGCCGACGAACAGGCAGTGACCGCGCGCGAAGAGTGCGATCAGCAGGTGATCGACCACGGATTCTTGTCCGACGATGCGCTTGCCGATCTCGGCGGCGATCGCGCGGCGCGCTTCCGCGATCTCGCGCACGGCTTCGAGGTCGCGATCCGGATCGGAGACCGCCGACTGAGCGGGCGCCGACGGTGTTTGTCCCGACTGTATGGGTCCATCGTTGGCAGGACGACGCGCCGGGGCGCCGGAGAACGACGGATCGCGTTCGGACATCTGCCCCAGAATGCCACGCGCCCGCGCCGGTTGCCATGGGCCATCACGGAACGGCGCCGGCAGGCTTGAAATTGTGCACCATAAGCGATACCGAAAAGGCAGGAGGCCTCATGCGTTTGATTCCGACGTCGTCACCCGCCCGCGCCGCTCGCAGACCCGCCTGGACAGCCGTGGCGCTGCTGGTCGTTGTTGGTGCCGCCGGCCTAGTGTCGCCGCCGCCCGCGGCCGCGGATGACTCGGGCGCCTGGCGCGCCAACAAGGGGCGCATCTTCGTCAGCGACACCGAGTTCGGCCAGGGCTACACCTCGGACGGCGCCATGGTTTCGGCGATGAAGAAGCAGTCGAAGACGGCAATCAAGGGCGATGGCAACTGGACCTTGAACTTCATGGTCTTCCTGAAGGAGGCGCCGGGCGCCAACAGCGTCAACATCGTTTACTACGACGTGTCGGGTAAACGCGATCAGGTCAACTACAGCGAGGTGAGCGTCAAGCCCGACCAGAAGATCGTCCAGCTGAACGGCGTGGCGATTTCAAAGGATCTGGGCTTCGTCAAAGGCCACAAGTACGAGGTGCTGGCGACGCGGATCATCGGCGGAAAAGAGAAGGTCTACGCAAAGGCCAACTTCACGCTCAAGTAGCGGGCTGCGCGTAGCCGCTCTGCTTGCGGGGGTGGGCGCCTGCGTGGGGGGGAACTTGCGGGACAGCTCGAACGCCACGATCCCCGCCTTTGACCCGGCGCGCGCCGTCGACGAGCGCGTGCGCGACCTGGTCGGGCGCATGACGCTGGCCGAGAAGGTCGGCCAGATGGTGAACGAGGCGCCTGCGATCGGGCGCCTCGGGATCCCCGCGTACGACTGGTGGAGCGAGGGGCTGCACGGTGTGGGGCGCGCCGGCATCGCGACGGTGTTCCCGCAGGCGATCGGGCTCGCGGCGGCGTTCGACGAGCCGTTCTTGCGCCGGGTGGCAACCGCGATCTCCGACGAGGCGCGCGCCAAGCACCACGAGTTCGTGCGCCGGGGAAAGCGCGGGCGCTACCAGGGGCTGACGTACTTCTCGCCCAACGTGAACCTGTACCGCGACCCGAGGTGGGGGCGCGGGCAGGAGACCTACGGTGAGGATCCCTACCTGACCGGGCGATTGGGCGTGGCGTTCATCGAGGGGATGCAGGGGATGGAGTCGGGCGCGCCGCCCCCCAAATACTTGAAGCTGGTGGCGACGGCCAAGCACTTCGCGGTGCACAGCGGGCCCGAGATCGAGCGCCACCGCTTCGACGCGCGCGTGAGCGAGCACGACCTCGCCGACAGCTATCTGCCGCAGTTCGAGGCATGCGTACGCGAGGGGAAGGTCGGCGCGGTCATGCCGGCGTACAACCGCGTCAACGGCGAGCCGTGCGCGGCCAGTCCGCGGCTGCTGGATACCATCTTGCGGCGCGCGTGGGGCTTTGGCGGGTTCGTGGTCTCGGATTGCGGCGCGATCGACGACATTTACCGCGAGCACGGGGCGGCGTCGTCGGCGGAAGAGGCGGCGGCGCTGGCGGTGCGCGCCGGGACCGACCTCAATTGCGGCGGCACCTATCGGGCGCTGGTGGGCGCGGTGAAGCGGGGCCTGATCGGCGAGGCCGAGATCGATCGCGCGGTCGGGCGGCTGTTCGCGGCGCGTTTCCGGCTGGGCATGTTCGATCCGCCGGCGCTGGTTCCCTGGGCGCAGATCCCGATGAGCGTCGTCGACTCGCCGGCGCACCGCGAGCTGGCCAAGGTCGCGGCGCAAAAGTCGATGGTGCTGCTCGAGAACCGCGGCGAGGTGTTGCCGCTGGCGGCGGGCGTGAAGGGGCTCGCGGTGGTGGGGCCGACCGCCGACGACGAAGAGGTGCTGCTCGGCAACTACAACGGCAAGCCGTCGCACGCGGTGACGATCCTGGATGGGATTCGCGCCAAGGCTCAGGCGCGCGGGGTCGCGGTCCGCTACGAGAAGGGCTGCGGCATCGCGAGCAAGTCGACGTCGGGGATCGCCGGCGCGGTCGAGGCGGTGCGGCGGCCCGAGATTGGTGTGGCGGTCGTGGTGCTGGGGCTGTCGCCGCGGTACGAGGGCGAGGAGAAGGACAGCTTGCTCAACCCCGGCGGCGATCGGCGCGACATCGCGCTGCCCGGCGTGCAGCAGCGGTTGCTCGAGGCGGTGGTGGCGGTGGGGAAGCCGACGGTGCTGGTGCTGACCGGGGGTGGTGCGCTGGGGCTCGAGTGGGCGAAGAGCCACGTGCCCGCGATCTTGATGGCCTGGTACCCGGGCGAGGAGGGCGGCTCTGCGGTCGCCGACGTGCTCTTCGGCGACGCCAACCCTGCAGGGCGGCTGCCGGTCACATTCTACCGGTCGATCGAGCAGCTGCCTCCGTTCGAGGACTACCGCATGGAGGGCCGCACCTATCGCTACTTCCGCGGCGAGCCGGCGTATGCGTTCGGGTTCGGTCGCAGCTTCACGACGTTCAAGTACGCGGAGGTGGCGCCAACGCCGGCGCGCGGCGAGACGGGAACGACGTTCCAGGTCACGGTGAGCGTGGAGAACACCGGAACGCGCGGGGGCGACGAGGTGGTGCAGCTGTACGTCGCGCGGGAGGGTGGGGCTGCGGGTGCACCGATCCGGTGGTTGGTGGGCTTCCGCAGGATCTCGCTCGCGCCGGGGCAACGCGAGAAGGTGACGTTTGCCCTCGACGCGCGCGCGCTGTCGATCGTCGGCGCCGACGGCCGCCGCGTGGTCGAGCCCGGCGCGTACACGATCGCCGTCGGAGGAGGGCAACCGACGAGCGGCGGAGCCTACGCGAGCACCGCCGAGGGCGTGACCACACGCGTGGACGTCACCGGCGCGCCGCGCCCGCTCGACTGATCGGGCGCACGCCGCGACTCGCAAGGCTTGCCCCTCTCCCTAACCCTCCCCCCGCGGACGGGGGGAGGGGACCGGACCTAGCACGGACCGGTGAACGTGATCGCGCCCGCTCGACTGATCGGGCGCACGCCGCGACTCGCGAGGCCTGCCCCTCTCCCTAACCCCCCCGCGGACGGGGGAGGGGACCGGACCTAGCACGGACCGGTGAACGTGATCGCCCCGTGATCGTTGACGTGATCGTGAACGTTTCGTGAACGTCGACGTGATCGTTGACGTTGACGGCCGTCCTTAGGGTTCGGCGAGCTCGCGACAGAACCGCTGCTCCCGCTCTCTCACGCCCGCCGCCGGGGGCGGCGTTGCCGCGGTTGCGGGGGCGTTGCCCGCCGGTAGCTTGCCGTAGGCCTCGGCGAGCGCGCAGTGCACCGCCGGATCGAATGGGTTCGTCGCCAGCGACGTCTTGAGCGCGACCAGCGCGCCCGCTGCGTCGCCCTTGGCGAGCATCGCCTGGCCACTGATGAGGTGCGGCCAGGGCAGATCCGGGTACAGCGCCACCGCGCCCGACAACGCCTTGATCGCGCGGTCCGGCTCGCCCAGCGCGAGGTAGATCCGCCCCAGCTTCACCGGAAAGATCCAGTGCACCGCCGGATCCCCCGCGCGCGCCGCCACGCGCGCGCTGACCGCGGTCGTCGGGCCTCCGATGGCGACCCCGCTCACCTTGGCGCCCTTCTCGTACTCGACCGCGGCGGCGCGCAGACGGTTGTTCTGCAGCATCATGTTGCCGAGGCGCAAGTAGCGGAAAGCCGGCGCCTGCTTCTGCCCTGACGTCAGCGCCTCGTCCTCGGTCGGCTTGCGCCGCGACGCGATCGCGCCGCTCTTGCGGATGTGCGTCGTGGGGATGTCGATCGCCGTGAACGTCCTGTAGTGCTGCGCGTTCATGAACCCGCGCCAGCCGCGCTCGAACTCGGCCCAGCTCCCGCCCGCCACCTGCGCCACCGCCGTACGCGCATCGACGCCGCTCGCGACCTTCTGGATCGTTGCCCGCAGCGCCGGCGTGCCGCCCAGCGAGTGCAGGTAGGCGATCGCGTTGGCGACCTCGGCGAACGCCAGCGTCGCGTCCTCGGCCGACGGCAGCTTCGCCATCGACGGGTGCATGGCATCGAAGCTGATCAGCTTGCCGGAGTGCAGCGCTCGCGCCAGCAGGTGCTCCATCGATGGCGCCAGCCGCCCGCCCGCCGGCTCGCGCCACCGCCGCTCGAGAAACTTCGCCAGCCCCTCCTGCATCCAGACCGGCGCGCGGTCCCCGGTCAGCGACGAGACCGCGTAGTGCACCAGCTCGTGGTTCATGCTGTCGAGCCACGGGTACCCGTAAGCGAGCGCGCGCGGCGTGGTCACCATCAGGCGCGCCCACTTGCACAGCGCGATCGTCCCCGTGCGCGCGACCTCGGCCGGCGACAGCGACGACACCGCCGCCAGATCCGACGGGCTGCGATAGATCTCGATGCGGATCGGGATCTCCTCCTCGAAACCCAGGTCCTGGTGCAGCGCCGCGTACGCCGACTCGAGCGCCTCGAGCGCGTAAGGCACCAGCACCGCGTCCTCGGGCGGATAGCGCATCAAGAAGTGCGCCGAGCGCTCCTCGCGGTGGTCTTTCACCGCGTCGCGCGCCTCGCTGGCCAGTCCCTGCAGCTCCTTCGCCGCCGCGGCCGCCGTCGGCTCGGCGCTACCCGACTCCTCGACCGCGGCGTTGAGCTTGCGCACCGAGCCCTCGTAGTCACCCTTGAGGAACGCCGCGTAGCCCTCCATCACCAGCGTCTGCGGCGCCTGCGGCGCGGAGCGCACCAGCTCCTGCAGCGCCGCGCTGCCGTCGCGGAAGCGCCACTCGTCGAACATCTTCTCGACGATGTTGGCGTTGCCGCTGGTCGCCGCCGGTGCCCCCGCGCGAGCGCCCGGTTCCGCGGCGGTCGCCACGCGTGCGTCCCCGAGCGGCCCGAGCGCGAGCGCCAGCGCAACCGATACCGCAGCGCCGTTCACCGTCCGCCCGCGCGTCATCGCACCAGCTCCTCGTAGTAGCGGCGGACCTCGTCGCGGAAGCGCTCGGGCGCCTTCTCCTTCATCGCGTCCATGAGCTCTTGCCGCCACGCGCGCGGTGCATTCGATTCGTCGGCGCCGGGGATGCGCACCGGATCGTGCTGCTGCTTGCCGGTGCCCATCGTGCGCTCCTGCAACGAATCTCGCAGCTTGGCCAGTCGATCGGCGGCGTCGCGCTCGGCGCCCGCCGCCGGCTTCGACTCGCTCTTCTTCAGCATCTCCCCGGCCTGCCGCATGCGCGTGCTCGCGCCTTTCAGATCCGACTCCGCCTTCTCGAGCCCCGGCATCTTGCCCAGGCGCTTGGCCGCCTCGGCCGCCGCCTCATCGGTGCGGTTGCCGATCGCGTTTTGCTGCTCGGCCTGCCGGCGCGCCTGCTCGCGATCCTCGGGCGTCATCATCTCGCTGGCGCGCGGCAGGATCTTCTCCAGATCCTCGGCGATCTCCTGCGCGGTCGCGCGCGCCTCGTTCACCGCCTCGACGTCGGAGGGCCGCGCCGGCCGCGGCCGCCGCTTGCGGTTGCCCTCGTCGCCGTCCATGTGCTCCGACGCGCGATCCAGGCTCGAAGCCGCGCGCTCCGCCTCGCCCTTGGCCTCGGCGAGATCGCGCTCCGCGAACAGCCGCTTCATCTGCTTGGCGCTGTCGCGTGCGCGCTCGATCTCCTCGGCGAGCGCGCTCTCCGGGTCGCCGGTCGGCACGCCGGCCAGCCGCGACCGCAGCCGTTCGACTTTTTCGTTCTCGCGCTTCAAGAACTCGTCGAGCTGTCCCTTGAGCCGCTTCTCGATCTCCGCCTCTTGCCGGTCGGCCAGCCCCTGCGTTTCCTTTTGCAGCGCCCGCTCGTCGCCTTCGAGGTCGCCGATCTTCTTCATCAGCTCGGCGACCACGCGGTTCTCCTGCGGGAAGCGCTCGGCGCCGAAGCCCTCCAGGTTCTGATCGAGCATCTGGCGCAGCGACTTCAAGTTCTCGCCCAGCTCGGACAGCGCCTTGGACAACCCCGCCTCGTCGCCGCGCTCGAGCAGATCGTCCAGCTTGCGTGCCTGCTCGGCGACCGCCTTCATGTCGGGCATGTTGCGCCACTCTTCGGGCACGTCGTTGCGCGCCTTGAGCGCCGCGATCTTCTGCGCCAGATCATTGATCCGCTGGCGCAGATCGCGCGCCTCGCGCTCCAGCTGGCGGCGCAGCCCGGGATCCTTGGTGGCCTTGTAGCGCTGCAACAGATCTTGCAGCCGCTGGTGGGCGTCGGTGAGATCGCGCCCGAGGCGCGCGAGATCCTCGAGGCGCTGCCGCCCGATCAGATCGTCGAGCAGCAGGACGTCCTTCTCCAGCTCGGCCGTGTGCTTGTCGGCCAGCGCGTTCACCTTGGCCAGCGCGACCGGCGCGCTCGTCGCCGTCGCGCGGCCAGCGGCCCGGCCAACCGCGCTGCCGTTCGCCGCGCTGCCTTTGGGTCCCATCGCCGCCGCCTCGTCGCGCAGCACGTGCTCGAGCCGGTCGGCGATCCCGGCCAGCGCGCCGCGCAGCGCCTTGCCCAGCGTTCCCTCGCGCCGATCGTCGTCGAGCAAGCGTCCGAGCAGCGCCAGGTGCGACTCCTCGGCGTCGTGCAGGATCGCGATCGCGCCCAGGCGCGCCTGGGCGTCCCCGGCGGCGGGCGTGACGCTATCGCGCGGCGCCGGCGCCTGCTCGAGCCGGTTGCCGAGATCCGCCACCAGCCGATCGAGCAGCTCGCGCTGCCGGTCGAGCCGCTCCTCGATGCTCTCGTGCGGGTTCTGGATCACGACATAGAGCGTGCGCGACGATCCGACCTTCGCGCCCGACACCTCGTCGCGATCCTTGGCCTCGACGCGATAGGCGATGCGCTCGCCCGCGAGCAGCGTGCCTGCCGACGCCGGATCCCAGACCATGCGCCCCTGCGCCGCGCGCGCACCGTGCGCGTCGCGCAGCAGCTGGCGCTGCTCGGGCTGATCGCCGATGCGGTAGACCAGCTCGACCCGGTCGAGGCCGTAGTCGTCGTCGGCGGTGTACCCGATCTCGATCGGGCGCGGCGTCGGCAGCTCCAGCCGGTCGGCGGGGCCGAGGATCTCGACGCGTGGCGGGTTGTCGACCTCGGCGGTCATCTGGTGGCTGCGCAGCTCGCGCACCGGGCGGCCCAGGATCGGCGCCAGCCAGAAGCGATACGTGCCGCTCTCGTTGAGCGTCAGCTCGGTCGACATCACGCCCTGCACCATCTTGGCGGGCAGCTCGCCGCGCTCGCCGTCCTCGCCCAGCAGCAACAGCGCCTTGCGCGTGCGGCGCAGCGGCCGCGCCTCGAGCCGCACCTTGGTTCCCTTGACCGCGATGATGTCGCCGGTCGAGCCGTCGACCACGTGCGGGGGCAAGCCGGTGTAGGCCGGATATTCGTACGAGATGCGCAGGTCGCCGACCAGCGGCGCCGGCGAGATCGCCGCGCCCTCGAAGCGCGTCGGCCGGTGCGCGAGCGTCTCGATGCCGCGCACCAGATCCGGCCAGCGCTGCAACGCCAGGCCGGTGGCGGCGCCGACGACGACCAGCACGCCGAGCGCGCTCACCGCCGGCCGCAGCGAGATCAGGCGCCGCGGATCCAGCGGCTCGACGGCGACGGCGACCGAGCCCTGCAGCGCGCGCACCAGCGTGCGCGAGACCGTCGTCGACTCGGAGTCGGCCTCGGCGGGCATCTCGTCGGGCGGTCCGAGCTCGACCGCCGACACCAGATCGCTCGCCACCGCGGGGTGCAGCTGCGCGACCAGGCGGGCGGCGGCGCGATCCCCGCGCAGCCGGCGCGCCGGTCGAATCAGCCCGAACGCCAGCGCGCCGATAGCGAGCGCGGCGAGCACCACCACGCTCAGCAGCGGCCAGAAGCCCGCGGGGCCGACGGCGGTCGCCGACAGCGCCAACACCAGCAGCGCGACGAGCATTCCCGCGAGACCGAAGCCGGTGGTCTGCAGTGCAGCGCGTAACAGAGCACGCCGCCTCACGGCGGTGAGCACACTCCGGATCCGCTGCAGCTCGTTCATGCGCCGGCCCACGGAATAGTAGCAGGATGTAGGCGTGAGGGGCGACACCTGGAAACGGTCCTGACCTTGCAATTCACCCTGGTCAGCCATGAAAAACCCAGTCCAGACCGAGGCCGCCGCAGGGGACGATGCAAAACTGTCTCAGGCCAGCGAGGCAGATGGGCACTTGATCGAGCGGGCCAAGAAGGGCGACCGCGATGCGCTCAATCGGTTGCTCGCCAGCGCCCGGCCGCGGATGCTGGCCGTGGCGCTGCGGGTGGTGCGTAACCCCGACGACGCCGAGGATGTGGTGCAAGAGTCACTCCTCAAGGTGTGCCGCTACCTCACGCGTTTCGAGGGGCGGTCGGCGTTCGGAACCTGGTTGCACCGGATCGTCGTGAACACCAGCCTGGATCGCCTGCGCCGCCCCGAGGCACGGCGCGATTCGACGCTGGAGAACGAGGAAGGCGATCGTCGCGTCGAGCCGGTTCTGGCCGTCGAGGACCAGACGCCCGAGCAGCTGTACGAGCAGGCCGAGGTCGGCGCCTCCGTGCAGTCGGCGATGGCGCGCCTGTCGCCGGTTCACCGCGAGGTGATCGCGCTGCGCGAGATGGACGGAGAGTCGTATCAGGACATCGCCAGCATCGCGCGCTGCCCGGTGGGGACGGTGATGTCGCGGTTGCACCACGCTCGGCGCCGTCTGGCGGTCGAGCTCGCGCCGGCCTTCGCGGCGTAGTCCCTCGGTCACCGTCCCAGCCGCCGCTTTACCAGCTCGAGCCGGCGCGCCATCTCCGGGCTCTGGTAGCCGAGGCCCTCGATGGTCATGCAGGCAGGCGAGCGTCGAGGGATCGCTCGCGGTGTAGAAGGACGAGAATGCTCGCAGCCGCTCGCGCTGCTCGAGCGCGCCGGCCAGGAGCCAGCGGGTGATCTCCTGCTCCCCTTCGCGCGGGTCATCGCGTTCGACCGGCGGCAGATGTCGTCGAAGCGCGGGCTCACCGCCAGGAACGGAGTCTCGAGCTCCATCTCCATCCTCGCGTGGGCGTGGGCGTGGGCGTCGGCGATCCCCGGGCCACCTCGCACGCAACGCTCGACGATCTGGCTCAACGCCTGCACCGCCAGCGCGCGCTCGCCGGCCTCCCAGGCGATGCGCGCGCAAGACTGCCAGACCGCCAGTGTCGGCCGGTCGCGCGCGCAGCCGCGGATGAGGTCGAGCGCGCGCAGGAGCGCGGCCACGCGGCGCGCGGGCGGCTCGGTGATCCTTCGCGCGACCGCATAGGTGTCGAGCGCGAGCGCGTAGGTGCGGTCGTGCGGCGACTCCGGCGCGGCGGCGATCGAGCCCGACCAGCGCGGCCACAGCGGCGCCGCGAACAGCTGCGCGCGCAGATGCGTGAGCCCGGCGCCCGCCGGTGTGGCGTCGTCGCTGGCGGCGGTCGCAAGCGTCGCGGCGCGCGCCAGCAGCCCACGCCGTTCGAGGAGTTGCGCGCGATCGTCGCGACAGCCGAACAGGTTCAGCATGAAGGGATCGAGCGGGCGCGCGCCGTCGAACGGCGCCAGCAGCCCGAGGCCGGGCAGAAGGCGATAGGCCCGGTAGCCGAGCTGCTTCGAAGCGCGCCACCAGATCGGTGTCGATCGCCGCCTCACCGGGGCGCACCTCGAACATCACCAGCGGCGACTCTTCGCTGAAGAAGCGGCGGCCGCCCTCGATGATCTCGGCCTCGGCGCCTTCGGCGTCGATCTTCACGAAGGCGATGTCGCGCATCCCCAGGCGCGCGCGGCAGGAGTCGAGCGTGACCAGCGCGACCGCTTCGCCGGCGCCGACGCCGGAACCGGCATCCGCTGGGCTTTGCAAGTGACCGAGCTCGCTGTTCGCGCCGCCGACCAGCTGGCCGGTCCCCTCGCGGTTGGTGACCGCGGCCGCGACGACCTCCGCCTGCGGCAGGCCGTTGATCTGCGAGGCTCGCGCGCAGGCGCGCGGCGACGGCGGCGCCCGGCTCGAATGCCCAGACGCGTCCGGTGAGCCCGACCCGCTGCGCGACCACCAGCGCGTAGACGCCGTGGTTGGCGCCGATGTCGACCGCGCGCTCGCCGCGCGCCAGCGCCGCGCGCACGAAGTCGATCTCGTCCTCGAACCAGTCGTGCTGCTCGGCGAGCACGTAGGGCGTGATCTGATCGAGCGTGTCGGGCACGACGACGCGCAGCGGCCCGCGCATGGGCACGCTGGTCGTCCCGGCCGGCAGCGGCGCGCGCGCGGCCCGCGCGCGCTCGCAGTGGATGCGCCAGGCGCGACGCAGCGCCTGCGGCGAAGTGGTGGGCGAAGGCCGCGGCGTCGGTGATGCCGCCCGCGATCATGCGCGCCGCGCAGCGAGCCCCGCAGCGCCTGCAGCCGCGCGGGGTCGGCGGCGAGCGCGACCGCGGTGTCGACGTACGCGGCCGGGCTGGCGGCGATCAGGGACGGCTCGCCGAGGCGCGTGAGCAGGCTCGCGCCGACGCGCGATGCGTGCGTGCGCCCGGTGAGCGTCACCACGGGGACGCCCATCCACAGCGCTTCGCAGGTCGTGGTCGTGCCGCCGTACGGGAACGTGTCGAGCGCGATGTCGACGCGGCCGTACGCGCCGAGGTGATCGCGCTCGTCGGCGAACGGGCTTTGCAGCGCAACGTCGCAGCCGGCGAGCGGCGAGCCCGCCAGCCGGCGTTCATAGGTGGCGCGCGTCTCCGGATCGCCGAACGACGCGCTCTTGAGCACCAGGCGCGCTCCAGGCACGCGCCGCAGGATCTCGGCCCAGAGCTGCATCGTCGCCGGCGAGATCTTCCCCGGCACATTGAAGCTGCCGAACGTCACGCGCCCCTCGCGGAGCAAAGGTGGCGGCGACGGCTCCGGAATGTCCGGGCGCGGCCGGTAGCACAGGAATCCGCCGGTGATGCGCAGCAGCTCCTCGCTGTGCAGTGATTCGGTGGTGCCGGGGGGATTGGCCCACGCGTCGGTGATGCGCCAGTCGACGGTGTCGAGACCAGTGGTGTTCGGGTAGCCGAGATAGGTCATCTGCACCGGCGCGACGCGCGACGCGAACAGCGACAAGCGGTTGCCGGCGGTGTGGCCCGCGAGATCGATCAGGATGTCGATGTGGTCGGCGCATATCTGGCGACTGACGGCGGCGTCGTCGAGGCGGTGGACGGGCCGCCAGTCGATCGGCTGCGGCGCGCAGGCGCTCGCTGACCGCGTCCGGGGAGGGCACGTCGGCGTAGCAGGTGAGCTCGAGCGCGTCGCGGTCGCGATCGCAGGCTTCGAGGATCGGCTCGATGAAGTAGGCCACCGAGTGCTGCTTGAAGTCCGGCGAAACCAGGCCGATGCGCAGCCGGCGGTCGGGGTCGGCGTCCGCGTCCAGCTCGGGCGCGAGCTCGTCGGGCGCTGGCCGCCGCCGCCCGAACGCGAGGTGCGGCGCTGCGATCTGGTCGGCGTCGAGATCATCGGCGTAGTTCAGGCAGAAGAGCAGATTGTTGCGCGCCAGCTCCCACTCGGGTTGCAGCGCGACGGCGCGGCGCCCGTGCGCCACCGCGCCGGCGATCTCCCCCTGCAGAGCCAGCGTGACACCGAGGTTGCTGTGCGCGTGCGCGAGCGCGTCGTCGAGCGCGAGCGCGCGCTCGAACTCCTCGGCGCTTTCCTGCAAACGGCCCACGCCGCGCAGCGCGCAGCCGTAGTTGCTGTGCAGCATCGCGTGCCGCATTCCGAGGGCGATCGCCCGGCGGTAGTGCTCCTGCGCGCCGGCGAGGTCGCCGCGCCGCTGCAGCAGCACGGCCAGGTTGCTGTGCGCCTCGGCGGGATCAGCCAGCGTCGTGATCGCGCGGTGGTAGTGCGCCTCGGCGGCGGCCATCTGCCCGCGCTGCTCCGCGATGTGCGCCAGGCGATCCCAGGCGGCGCCGCGCCCGGGATCGCGCTCGACGATCGCGCGGCAGCGCGCCTCGGCCTCGTCGAGCGCGCCGGTGCGGTAAAGATGCAGCACGTCGGGCATCTCGTCGCGCGCGGGCGCCGCGTCGCTCGCCGCGCCATTACCCGTCGCGCCCGTGATGGCCGTGGTGCTCATGTCGCGCTCACAACGTCCCCCGGGGCAGCATCGGCTCTTCTCGCGCGCACGGCAAGCGCTGATGCGGGGGGAGGCGCCCCGTGGGGCAATTCTCTGCTGGTATTTCCCAGCTGGGTATTTCCCCGCTTCGCTCGGCAAAGGTGCTGGTAGGATGGCCGGCGAGTGGCCCCCGTATCCGCGAAGTCCGGCGGCTCCGTCAGTGCGTTGGCGGCCTTGCTGCGTCGGCGTCCCAAGCTCTGGCTGGCCGGCGCGGTCGCCGTGTTGCTGCTGGTGCTCTACCCGCTGGTGATCGGCGGCATCGTCGCGCATGCGGTCGCGTCGAAAGTCGGCGCGCGGCTCGGCCGGCCGGTGACGATCGCGCAGGGGCGGGGCGGGCTCGGCCGCTTCGTGTTGCGCGGCCTCATTGTGCACGACTCCGTGGTCGGCGACGCGCCGCCGGGCGAGGCCGACAAGAAGGACGGCAAGGCCGCGGCCCAGCCCGACGCAAAGGCGGATGCGCCGCCGCTGGTCAGCGCCGATGAGATCTCGGTGCCTTTCAGCGCCGCGTGGGGCGGCAGCCCGATCACGGTGATCGGCCTGCGCGTGAACGCCGTGCGCGGCGGCGACGGCGACAACGTCAGCGACATCGTGACGCGCCTGCGCGGCAAGCGCACCGCCGAAGGCGCAGCGTCGTCGGGTGGCGCAACGTCGTCTTCATCGGTCCCCGGCGTCCGCGTCGAGAGCGGCACGATCTCGGTGCAGGACTTCGAGAGCGGCCTCTCGCTGAAGATCGCCGGCATCGCCGGTCTGCTCGCGCCTGGGCATCAGGCGTCGGTGCGGTTGCGCGGCGTGTCCGGATTGATCGCGCTCGGCGGCGGTGACAAGGGGCCCCGCTTCGGCGCCACCGAGCTCGACGTCCGCACGGCGCTGGCGTCGGGACTGCATCCGCAGGGCTATCCGAACGTGCGCGTGCAGGATGGGTTCGCGACGCCGCTGCCGACGCTGGCATTGACCGGCATCACCGGCACCGTCGGGCCGCCGCCCACCGCGGCGGGAACATCGTCCGACGCGCGAGGGCCGCGGCGTGGTGATCGACCTGCACGGCAGCTACGGCGGTGCGCGCGAGTCGCTGTGGACCGCGAAGGGCACCGCGCAGCCGGCCAACCGCGAGGGGCGCCTGTCGCTGCGCGCGGCGCAGTTCTCGCTCGACAAGATCGCCGACGTACTGCCGCGCTCGGTGCTCTCGCCGGCGCGCGCCAACATCGACGCCGCGTTCGATTTCACCTGGGCCGGCGAGTCGGTTCGTTTCGGCGGCGACATGGCGGTGACCGGGCTCAGCATGCAGCACGACGCGCTGTCGAGCGAGCCGATCGAGGGAATGTCGCTGGGCCTGGTGCTGCGCGGGGTCGCCTATCCGCAGCGCCGGCGTGTCGAGCTCGAGCTGCTCGAGGGGCGCCTCCGCAACCTGGTGGCGCGCATCACCGGCTCGGTCGAGCTGCCGCGCGGCAAGTACGTGTTCGCCGACGGCAGCCACCTCAGCATGGTGCCGAAGATCGATCTCGCGCTCACCGTTCCGAAGTTGCCGTGCTCCAAGCTGCTGGCGAGCATCCCGGCGGCGCTCACGCCGAAGCTGCAGGGATTCGTGCTGCAGGGCAACTTCGAGGCGCTGGTCGGCACCAAGATCGACTTCGCCGATCTCGAATCGCTCGACCTGCGCGGCAAGGTCGGCATCAATGGCTGCAAGGTGAGCAAGGCGCCCGAGGCGGTGGCAGCGCTGCGCGAAGGCGAGCCCATCGTGATGACCGTCGAGGTGCCGAAACCGCCCGGGCCGGCGATGGCGCCGGGCGAAACCGAGGACATGCAGTTCATCGTCGGGCCCGACAACCCGGACTTCACGCCGTATGCGGAGATCTCGCC
This sequence comes from uncultured Pseudomonadota bacterium, assembly GCA_963711305.1. Classification (GTDB taxonomy): domain Bacteria; phylum Myxococcota_A; class Polyangia; order Fen-1088; family Fen-1088; genus DASRQZ01. The sequence continues at coordinate 893,754 of CAVQDT010000003.1, read as the reverse complement.
GTACCTCATCGGGTCGATCATGACCACCGAGGACAACGGCTTCTTCAAACACCACGGCTGGGTGACGTCGCAGTTCAAGGGCGCGTTGAAGCGCAACCTCGAGCGCGGCGGTTTCCGCATCGGCGCGTCGTCGATCACCATGCAGATGGTGAAGAACGTGCTGCTCAGCCAGGAGAAGACGCTGTCGCGCAAGCTGCAGGAGCTCTTCCTGGTCTGGTACCTCGAGCAGGTGCTGCCCAAGGAGCGGATCCTCGAGCTCTACTTCAACGCCATCGAGTTCGGGCCGCGTATCTACGGCATCGGCGCGGCCGCGCGCCACTACTTCGGCAAGAAGCCGTCGGAGCTGACGCCGCTCGAGGGCGCGTTCTTCTCGTCGATGCTCCCCAGCCCCAAGCGCCGCTACATCCAGTACTGCCACGGGGCCCCGTATCCGCCGTGGGACAAGTACGTGCACCGGATCCTGGCGACCGTGCATCAGCGCGGGCACATCACCGACGAGGAGTACGAGCAGGCGGCAGGGCAGTCGCTGGTCTTCGATCGGAACGAGGCGACGTTCACCGAGAAGCAATGTCTCGACTGGGTCAAGAAGATGACCGCGCACCCCGAGCCCGAGGCGCCGCCCGAGCTGGAAGCTGGCGACGATGCGCCTGGCGAGGGGCCGGAGATCCACGCCCCCGCGCCGAAGCACGGCAAGCACCGCCGCGGCGGCGCGCGAGGCGCGCGAGGCGCGATGATGAACACCGACGAGACGCCGCGCGCGGCGCGCCCCGCGCGCCACTGATTCCCGATGTCCTCCCCCGTCTGCGACGTCTGCGGGGGAGGGTTAGGGAGGGGTTAGGGAGAGGGAAGGCCTTGCGAGCTGCAGCGCCCGCGGCGCAACTCGAGGCGAATGTCGTTGTCGCGAGAGCCGGTATTTAATATTATCGCCCTAATCAAGATGGCACGCCAACGCCAGCTCCCGCTCCCTGTTCGGACCTGGGGTGGCCGCCGCGAAGGTGCCGGACGCAAACCGGGTCCTCGGCCCGTCGTGCTGCATCGACTCCGCTCCCCGCACAAGAGTCGCTTCCCCCTCCACGTCACCCTTCGTGCGCGGGCCGACGTGGGCTCCTTGCGTCGGGCGCGGCTTTACTCCGCGCTTGAAGCTGCGATCGCCGCCAGCTCTCGCTCCGACTTCCGCCTGGTGCACTTCTCGGTTCAGGGCGACCACGTGCACCTCGTCGCCGAGGCTCACGACACGCCAACGCTCTCCAAGGGCATGCGGGGCCTGATGATCCGCGCGGCCCGCGCCCTCAATCGTGCCGCCGGGCGCAGCGGGCCCGTGTGGGCAGATCGCTATCACTGCCGCGAGCTTTGCACCCCGCGCGAGGTCCGCCACGCTCTCGCGTACGTGCTGCTCAACTCTCGCAAGCACGGCCGCGAGGTGGCCACCCTCGACCCCTGCTCCTCGGCCCGCTGGTTCGACGGCTGGCGAGATCACGGTCCCGTGGTCGATCTGGCGCTCGACCCTCCCGCGGTCGTCGCTCCGCGGACCTGGCTCCTTGGTGCCGGCTGGCGCCGTCACGGCCTCCTCCGTTTCGACGATGTGCGATCGCGGACGTGAGGGGACCCGACACGGACAAGTCACACAACGTTCGACCGCGGTCGCGTGCGCACGGTTTACGGTGAAGCCCCCTTTTCTCTAGGAGGCGACCATGAAGGCTACGAATGGGTGGACGAAGATCGTGACCGGCGCTGCGATGGCAGGGTGTTTGGTGGCGGGATGCGGTGGAACCAACGAAGAGGCGTCAGAGCAGCAGGGCGCGGCGACGTCGTCGGTGATCAAACACGTGTTCGTGATCGCGATGGAGAATCACGACGGATCCCAGATCTACGGGAACACGACCAGCGCGCCCTACATCAACAACACGCTGATCCCGGCGTACGCGCACACCTCCAACTTCAACGATCCGCTGGCGCTCAGCGTTCCGAGCGAGCCGCACTACGTGTGGATGGAGGCCGGCACCAACGTCTTCTCCGACCACACGTTCAGCAACGACAACGTTCCGTCCTCGAGCAACAGCACCAGCAGCACCGCTCACCTTTCGACGCAGATCAAGAACGCAACCAACGGCGTGACCTGGATGGCGTACCAGGAGGGGATCAACGGCACGACCGGTAGCTGCCCCATCGCCGCGTCGGGCTTCTACATGCCCAAGCACGACCCGTTCGTGTTTTTCAAGGACGTGTCGGGCAATCCGCCGTCGAAGACCAACGCCTACTGCATCGCCCACCACAAGGATCTGTCGGCGCTGGCCGGCGACCTCACGAACAACCGGGCGTCCAGCTACAACTTCATCACGCCCAACCAGTGTCACGACATGCACGGGCAGTCGGGCTGCGCGAGCGACATCATCAAGGCGGGCGATGACTGGCTCGCGGCCAACCTGCCGGCGCTCGTCTCGTTCTCGAACGCCAACGCGGGCGTCGTCTTCATCGTGTGGGACGAGGGCAGCGCGACGGCCAAGCTGCCGTTCCTGGCTGTGGGACCGCACGTGAAGGCGAACTACACGGGCGCGATCAGCTACACGCACAGCTCGCTGGTGAAGTCGGTCGATCGCATCCTGGAGTTGCCGACACTCGCCACCGTGTCGAGCGCGAACGAGCTCAGCGACCTGTTCGTCGCGGGGTTCTATCCCTGATTTCGAACCGGCTCGTAGATCGGCTACTGCATGGTCAGACCGATGCTTCCGCTGATGGTGACGTCCGACAGCGGCGACCCCGTGTCAGGAATGATATCGAGATGGTTGGCCACGGCGCAGTACGAATCCGTCTCGTCTCCGCCGCCGCTCGCGGTCGTGGTGATGCTCGTCCCTGAGAGAGTGTACGTCCCGGTCTCCGTGTTCGACTCCGGGGACAGGTTGGCAGCGCAAGCGCACCCTCCACCGGCGGCCGGCGAGCAGTGAATCGACGTGAGTCCGTCGGGTGGGGAAGCCTGAAGGGCCTGGGCGATCTGATTGCACGTCGTGGTCACGCACGATGCCGGAAAGTCAATCGTCTCGGTCCCGCTGGCCGATGAGCTCAGGGTGTAAGTCATGCTCGCCGTATAGGACACCTGGCCCGAATACCGGAGGGACGCAACCGCCGTTGCCGTCGGACACAGAGAGCTAGCGAACATGCCCGTGAGTTGAACGCAGGACGACGTCACCACCCAGTTGCCGACGATGTTGCCGCCGCAAGCCGCAGGCGTCGCGCAGCTGCCACTGTCGCTGCCGCACGAAACGCCAGAAGCCCCCAACAACACGGCGAGAAGCCCCATCGCACCACGTCGACATGCGTTTGTCATGCGGGCATCGTCCGGTGTCTCGGACCGCGAGGCAAGTAACCGTCCGCTTTGCTACTTGGTCAGACCCATGCTGCCGCTGCTTGTGACACCCGGCGACGCTGAGCTCGGGCCGGGCATGATATCGAGGTGGTTGCCCATGGCGCAGTACTGATCGGTCTCGGTCTCACCGGTGCTCGAGGTGGTGTTGACGCCCGTCCCCGAAAGCGTGTATGTGCCCGTCTCCGTGATCGACTCCGGCAGCAGGGTCGCGGTGCAGCTCTCTAACCCTCCCCTCGCAGACGGGGGGAGGGGACCGGAAATGATTCGGCGGGCACGGTTGTCGTCGCTGCCGGCCTCGGCAGGAACGCGTGGATCTGCTGCGCAACGTACCCGGTCGGGAACGGCTCGGTGATCCCGAAGCCCGACGGCTTGCGCGCCGGGCGGAGCGCCGTTCCGAACAGCCAGTCCCACCACGCGAACTTGGTGGCGAAGTTCACGCCGTCGCGGATCTCGATCGCGTGATGCCAGCGGTGCATCTCCGGGCCGTTGATGATCCACTGCAGCCGCCCGGAGCGCACGTCGATGTTGGCGTGGATGTACATGCCCCAGATCGAGTCGAGCGTCAGCTTGACCAACACCACCTCGGGCGCGGCGCCCAGCAGGACGATCGGCGCGAACTCGATGGTCTGGTTGATCAGGATCTCCAGCGCGTGCGAGCGCGCGCCCGAAAGCCAGTCGACGTCGGCGGTCGCGTGGTGCGCCTCGTGAATGCGCCAGAGCAGCCGCGATCGGTGCTGCAGGCGATGGAACAGATAGATGTACAGGTCGTGCGTGACCACGAAGAACGCCACCTGCGCCGCCACCGGCCACGCGCTGACCAGATGCAGGCGCGACAACCCGGTCAGGCCGTCGAGCCACGCCGACACGTGCGTGATCGCGATGCCCAGCAGGTAGCTCTGCACCAGGGCGTAGCCGACCAGATCCACGCCGAGCCCGGCGCGGAGAAATCGCTGCCCGCGCGTGTAAGGCCAGCGCCGCTCGAGCGCGATCAGGATCAGCGCGGCACCGACGATGGCGACCGGCGACAGCACCCGCCAGGTCGCGACGGGATCCGAAAACAAGATCCGCGAGCGCCCTTCGTCTAGTTGGTCGGCGCTACCGGCGCGCTCACCACGCGGCGCAGCTTCTTGCGCGCCGCGAGCTCGCCCTCGTAGATCCGCTTCACGCCGTCGCCCATCGAGCGCTCGATGTCGCGGATGCTGGCCACCAGCCGCAGCAGGCCGCCGATCTCGACCGACGCCGCCTGGTCGCTGCCCCACATCGCGCGATCGAGCGTGATGTGCCGCTCGACGAACGTCGCGCCCAGCGTGACCGCGGCCCACGTCGGCGCGAGGCCGATCTCGTGCCCGGAGTAGCCGATCGGCACTCCGGGTACTGCGCTTTCAGCGTGTGGATCATGCGCAGGTTCAGGTGCTCGGGCGGGCAGGGGTAGCTGGACGTCGCGTGCGCGATCAGCAAGTTGTCGCGCCCCACGGCGTCGACCGCCGCCGCGATCTCCTCGAGGGTCGACATGCCGGTCGACAGGATCAGCGGGCGCCCGGTCGCGCGCATCTTCTTCAAGAGCGGGATGTCGGTCAGCGACGCCGACGCCACCTTGTAGCAGGGCGGCGCGAACGCTCGATGAAGTCGACCGACTCCTCGTCCCAGCACGACGCGAACCAGAGCATGCGCCGCTCGGCGCAGTAGCGATCGATCTCGGCGTACTCGCGCGGCCCGAACTCCATGCGCTGCCGGTACTCGATGTACGTCATCCGGCCCCAGGGCGTGTCGCGCTCGATGTTCCACTGGTCGCGCGGCACGCACATCTCGGGCGTGCGCTTCTGGAACTTCACCGCGTCGGCGCCCGCCAGCACCGCCCCGTCGATCAGCTGCTTGGCGATCTCGAGCGAGCCGTTGTGGTTGATGCCGATCTCGCCGATGACGAACACCGGCGCGCCCGCCCCGACGCCCTTGTCGCCGACGCGCACCCGCGGCGACTCGGTCGCCAGGCGCACCGCCGCCGGTAAGGTCTCACTCGCGTCCGCGGACACGTCCTTGACGCTCATGGCGAATCCCCCCATTGGTAGTCCCGGTTGTCGACCGCCCGAGGCATCCGCGCCTGCGCGCGCAGGCCCAGGATCCATTCGGCGAAGTCGCGGAACGCCCCGTAGCCACCCGGTCGCGCGCAGAGGTAGTGCACGCCGTGTAGCACGGTGCGGACGGCGTCCAGCGGCGCGCCGACCAGGCCGTCGTTCGCGACCGCGCTCATGATCTCGGCGTCGTTCACGTCGTCGCCGATGTACGCGAGCTGGCCGAGCTCGATGCCGGCGTCCTCGAGCAGCCGCGGCAACGCCTTTCTCTTGTCGCCGATGCCCAGGTAGCAGTAGCGGACCTTGAGCTTCTCGGCGCGCCGCTCGACCAGCCGCGACGACTCGCGCGTGACGATCGCGATCTCGACGCCGTCGGCGCGCAGCCGCTCGACGCCCATGCCGTCGCGCACCGAGAAGCGCTTCAGCGCCTCGCCCTCGGCGGAGTAGTAGACGCCGCCGTCGGTGAGCACGCCGTCGACGTCGGTCGCCACGAGCTTGAGGCGCGCGGCCCGCATCTCGAGCTCACGCTCCAGCAGCGGCGCGGTCACCGGAAGTCCGTCGTTGATCATCACCATGCGGTCCATCCTCCGTCGACGACCAGGTTGGCGCCGGTCATGTAGCTCGACGCGTCGCTGGCCAGGAAGACCACGGCGCCGCGTAGCTCGCTGGGCTGCGCCATGCGGCCGAGCGGCGTCCGGCGGCGGTAGTTCTCGACGAAGTACTCTTCCTGGCCGGCCTGCGCGACCCCGCCCGGCGACAGGCTGTTGACGCGCACGCCGCGCTCGCCCCAGTACGTCGCCAGGAAGCGCGTGAACGCGAGCACCGCGCCCTTGCTCGCCGGGTAGACCGGGCTTTTCCAGAACGTCTGGCTGCCGTCGGGGCGGCGGTAGATGCGTTGGTCCGGGCCGACCATGCCGTAGGTCGACGCGATGTTGATGATGCTGCCGCTCCCGCGCTTCGCCATCTCGCCGCCGAGCACCTGGCACGCCAGGAACATCCCGGTCACGTTGACGTCGAGCCCGCGGCGAAAGGCCTCGAGCGGATAGTTCTCGAAGCGCGACAAGCGCGCCGCCGCCTCGGCGTCGGCGAAGCGGTCGTTGAGCGCGGCGTTGTTGACCAGCACGTCGATGCGATCGCCGGCCAGCAGCGCGGCATCGCGCACCCGACCCAGCGCATCGGCGTCGGTGATGTCGGCGGCGACCGGGTGCACGTTCCGCAGCCCGGCTTCCTGCAGCGCGTGCACCGTCGCGTGGCAGCCGACGAGGTCGACATCGGTGGCGATGACCGTCGCGCCCGCCTCGGCCAGCGCGCAGCAGTGCTCGCGGCCCAGGAGGCCGGCGGCGCCGGTCACGACGGCAACGCGACCCGCGAGCGAGAACGTACCAGCCGTGAGCGGCCCAGCGTCGGGTGCGGGAACGTCACGCCCGGGCATTGGGCACGTCCTTGGCGGCGGCGGGCGGTTTGGGCTTCAGGTTGAAGTTGCCGGTGCGGCGGAAGACCGGCTCGACCGGCGTCCCGCGCAGCGCGGCGGGGAGGCGCCGCTCCTCGAGCGCCGCGCGCAGGAGCGGCAGCACCTCGGCGTAGGCGCGCAGCAGATGCGCGATGTCGTCCTCGGTGTGCGCCGCGGACAGGTTGTGGAACCCGCCCCAGAGCACGCCCCGCTTGATCAGCTCCTGCTGCACGAACGACTTCATCAGCAAGGGATCGGCTCCCGCGGCGACACCCGCGTGGTCGCCGCTGTTGGTGAACGTGACCATCGTGCGGCAGCCAAAGCCGACGCAGCGGCTGAACGGCATGCCCAGCGAATCGGCGAGCTGGTTGTACGCGCCGCGCAGGCCGGCGCCTAGCCGCTCCAGCGACGCCGGCACCTGGCGGGCGCGCAGCTCGCGTAGCGTGGCTTGCGCGGCTGCCAGCGACAGCGCCTCGCCGCCGAACGTCGAGAAGAAGAAGACGTCGCGCTCGAGCAGCTTGCATGACGTCGGCGCGCCCGGTCAGCAGCGAGAGCGGCATGCCGTTGGCGACCGCCTTCGAGAAGCAGGCGAGATCGGCGGTCACGCCGAAGCGCTCCTGCGCGCCGCCGAGCGCGAGCCGGAACCCGGTCCACATCTCGTCGAAGATCAGCAGCGCGCCGCGCGCCGCGCACAGCCGCTTGAGCTCCACGAGGAAGCCGTCGCGCGGCGCTTCGAACGTGGTCGGCTCGAGGATCACGCACGCCGTCTCGTCGTCCAGCGCGGCGGCGATCGAATCGAGGTCGTTGTACGCGAACGTGTGGGTCAGCGCCGCGACGTCGGCGGGCATGCCCCGATCGCGATCGGTGACGCCGATGTACCAGTCGTGCCAGCCGTGGTAGCCGCAGCACAGCACCTTGTCGCGGCCGGTGAAGGCGCGCGCCACGCGCACCGCCGCGGTGGTCACGTCGCAGCCGGTCTTCGCGAAGCGCACGCGCTCGGCGCCCGGCACCATGTCGCGCACCAGCTCGGCGACCTCGACCTCGAGCGGGTGCATCAGCGAGAAGGTGATCCCGTGCGCGAGCTGCGCGCGGATCGCGTCGTCGACCGTCGGGATCGCAGTAGCCGAGCACCAGCGGGCCGACCCCCATGGTCATGTCGAGGTACTCGTTGCCGTCGACGTCCACGACGTGCGCGCCCTTGCCGCGTGCAAGTACTTCGGCGCGACGCCGCGCACGTGCTGTCCCACCCCCTTGGCCAGTGTCTGCGTGCCGCCCGGGATCAGGTCCGTTGCGCGCGCGAAGAGCGCGTCGGACGACGCGATCGACGGATAGTCGGGATTGAAAGCAATCCGGTTGGAGCTCAGGCCCCCCGCGATGCTCAGCACCGCGGGCGCGGGCGTCCGCCGCCGCGAAGCCCCGCCGTGCTCGGCGAGCGCCTTCTTGAACCGGGTCACGAGACGCGCGGCGCTGAACCCCTCGTGCTCGAGCACGTCGGCGAGGCGCCCGGGACGGAACCAGCGCCCGTCGAGGCCGAGCGGCACCACCGGCACCGACACCTGATGGCGCACGAGCATCTCCGCGACCGCGGCATAGAGCCCGCCGACCAGCAGGTGGTCCTCGACGGTGACAAGCACGCGGCAGGCCGCGATGGCGTCCAGGATCGCCGCCTCGTCGAGCGGCGCGATCGTGCGCAGGTTCACGAGGCGTGCGCCCACGCCGGAAGCGCGCAGCGACGCGCACGCCTCGGCGGCGAGAGGCGCCAGCATGCCTGCTGCCAGCACCGCGACGTCGCCGCCGCCGCCCGAGACCTCGGCGCGGCCGAGCGCGAACGGTTCGTGCGCCAGCGCCGACGGGCGCGCGTTGTAGCGAATGTAGGTCGGCGCGGGGCTCGCCAGCACGGCAGGCAGACCAGCGCAGAGCTCGCGGTCGTCGGCGGGGCAGAAGATCTCCATGCCCGGGATCGCGCGCATGACCGCGATGTCCTCGATCGCCTGGTGGGTCGGGCCGTTGGCCTCGGACAGAAAACCGGGCACGCCGCCGACCAGCTTGACCGGGCAGGCGCGCGATGCCGACGTCGGTGCGGACGAACTCGAAGGCGCGCAAGCGTCAGGAAGGTCGACAGCGCGTGCACGACCGGCACGCGCCCGCGCAGCGCGAGACCGGCGGCCATGCCGATCATGGTCTGCTCGCAGATGCCGACGTCGATGAAGCGCGCGCCCAGCGCGTCGGGCAGGTTGCGGATCGCCGCGCGGTTCTCCGCGGTCATCACGACGATGCGGTCGTCGGCGGCGCAGAGCGCGCCGAGCGTCGCTTCGTAGGTGCGCGACGGCAGCCCCGCGGGCGCTGCGGTCCCGGTCATCGCACCACCAGCGGCGCGGAGCGCAGCGGTCGGGCAGCGGTGCCTTCGAGCTCGGCAAGCAGCATCGTCACCTCCTCGGGTTGCAGATCGACGAACCAGCGGTCGGCGCGGCCCTCGATGCTGGGCAGGCCCTTGTTGCGCACGGTCCGCGCGATGATCGCGGTCGGCTTGCCGGGCGCGCGCGGCAGCGTGGCGAACGCCGGCTCGAGCGCGGCGAAGTTGTGGCCGTCGGTATCGTGCGACCGCGAAGCCGAACGCCGCGAACTTGTCGGCGAGCGGCTCGAGCGGAAGCAGATCCTCGGTGGCCAGGTTGGCCTGAAACCCGTTGCGGTCGACGATGACCACCAGGTTGTCGAGCTTCTTCGCGCCCGCGACCAGGGCCGCCTCCCAGACCGAGCCCTCGTTGAGCTCGCCGTCGCCGACGATCACGAAGACGCGCGAGGGCCCGCCGCGCAGGCGCGCGTCCATCGCGATCCCCATGCCGACCGAGAGCAGGTGCCCGAGCGAGCCCGAGTGGAACTCGACGCCGGGGATGGCGCGGTTGGGGTGCCAGTAGAGGTGGTCGTCGATCGCCAGGTGGTTCGCGAGCCGCTCGGTCGAGAAGTAGCCGAGCTCGGCCAGCGTCCCGTAGAGCGCGGGCACGTCGTGGCCCTTGGACAGCAGCAGGTAGTCGCGCGCGGGATCCGCCAACCGTTCCGGCGACACGCGCAGCACCCGATCGTAGAGGTAGACCAGCAGATCGGCGCACGAGAGCGACGCGCCGAGAAAGCAGCCGCCGTTGGTCGCCATGCGGATCGCGTGCGCGCGCACGCGCCGCGCCTGATCTTCGAGCGCGCTGAAGCCGCTCACGGCGTCTCCCAGACGGCGGCGTCCGAGGCTGGCGGGTGCGACGGGCCGCCCAGGGTGCGCAGCTCGGCCGACGTGGCTTTGCATCCAGGACTGGCCGGCGTAGGCGGCGTTGAGCGCACGCACCTCCGGGTGGTGGTCCAGATAGGCGACGATCGCCTCGACACCGAAGGGAGCGACCATCGCGCCGGCAGGGTCGGCGCGGTGCAACGCTTCGAAGACCGCCGCGATCAGCTGGTAGTCCTCTTCGTAGTCGAGCGTGAGCCGCATCGTCGACGACAGGTCCTGGCCGGTCGACCAGGCGACGTTGCCGAGCGCGAACCGCTCCGGCTGATCCCAGATGAAGGGCGTCGTGTGCTCGCGCTCGAACGGTCGCGTCGCCTCGCGCGCCGTGGTCTCGAGCGCGTCGATGCGGATCACCTCGACGTCGTTGCCGTCGGGCCAGCTCGGCGGGTGCAGGTTGCTGACGTAGGCGTACCGGTCGGCGTTCGCGCGGAAGAATCCGACCGTCTGGTCGATGACCGCCGGGTCGATGAGCGGGCAGTCCGACGGGATCTTCACGATGGCGTCGGCGCCGGTCGCGCGCGCCGCCAGCAGGTGCCGGTCGACGAGATCGTAGGGATCGCCGGAGATGCACGGCACGCGGCAGGCGGCGGCGAGCCGGCGGATCGAGTCGTCGGCCGCGAGCCGGGTCGTCGCGACGATGACGTCGTCCAGCTCCTCGGCGTGGGCGACGCGGTCGAGCATTCGCTCGAGCACCGGGCGCCCGCCCAGGGGCAGCAGCACCTTGCCCGGCAGCCGGGTCGATCCGACGCGGGCCTGGATGACGCCGACGATCTTGAGGGAGCGCTTCAGGGCGCCGTTCGGGATCTGGGCAGGTTGCGTCGCCACAGATCCCTTCTAACAGCCAAAAACAACGATCCTATGACAATCCAGAAAACCTCTTTCGTCCGTTTGATGAAAATAAACGCCGCCCCGGTCGCAATTGGATCAGAAACGTTTAATTCGCGCATCAACATCAGTTGCGCTGCATCCTGGATGCCCAGGCCCGCGGGCACGAAGATGACGATCGCGCGCAGCAACGAGCCGACGCCGTCCAGCGCCAGGGTCTGACCCAGGCTCAGCGACGTGCCCACCAGGCGCAGGATCAACCAGGTTTCGGCGGCTTCGATCAGCCATTCGGCGAAGAACGGGAGGAAGCAGGCGACGCGGGCCGCGCGCGACGATTCGAAGTGGCGTCGGGTCGCGCGGTCGAGCTCCTCGAAGCGGGCGCGCCGCCGTTCCAGCCAGGCCCGGACCGCCGGGCTCGGCAGCCGCGCGATCGCTCGCGCGAGCCAGGTGCCGGACTGCGAGCGATGCAGGAGCAACGCCAGCACGACGGTGACCACTGTGGTCAGCGCCGCGCCGGCAAACGCCAGCTTCCCCGGGACGTCGAGCCGCCATCCCCGGGCCGTGAATCCGACGGTGATGGCGGCCAGCAGCAGGTAGACGGCGTCCGAGGCGATCAGCTGCAGTTTGGTCAGCGCCAGGCTCGCGGCGCCGACCGCCAGCGGCACCTCGGCGCGGCGCTCGAGCAGCGCGACCTTCGCCGCCTCGCCGGCGACCGAGCCACCGGGCATCGCGAGCACGATCGCTTCGACCGAGAGGCGCAGCTCGAGCATGCGCCGCCAGCGCACCCGCTGACCGAGCGTTCGCAAGATCGTGCGCCAACCGAGCGCGTCGACGGCCATCGCGATCAGCGTGGGCAACAACACCAGCGCCAAAGACCAGCGCAGTTGCCCGACCAGCCCGCGCGCGCGGGCGAGATCGCCCGGATGAATGAGGCGCGCCAGCAGCGCGAGTAGCGCCGCCACCACCACCAGGCGAAGCACGAGCAGAAGACGCGAGCGCCGCGTCGGGTGGTCAGTCATCCAAACGACCGTTCGCGCAAACTACGACGATCAGCGCGAGCTTGTGTAAAAGTTGTGCGGCACTGTCGTGTCGATTGCGTGGATTGTCCGAGCATCATTCTCGCGTTCCTTGATGCCCTCGTCTGGAGCGATACGGGCTTGGGCAATCCGCAGCAGCAGCCGGCAGACCTCGGCGATGCGCTGCGCGCTGGTGCTGCCGTTCTGGATCGGGCACAGGCGCGCCAGCTCCTCGACGTCGAAGTAGGAATGGACTTCCTTGCCCAGCGCCAGGCCGACGTACGCCGTCGAGGAGAACTGGGTGACGAGAACAGCGCAATTCGCAATCATCTCCTCGGTGTTGCCGCTGTCGAGCACCAGCGTGCCCGGCGCGTGGCGCGCGAGCTCGGCGCGCGCGCGAACGGCGTTCTCGTTGGGGTGCAGCTTCCAGATGATCGATCGGCCGGCCGCGATCGCGATGACCTGGCGGATGAAGCGCGGGCGGTCCTCCCAGCGCGCGGTCTCGCGGATGTCCGAGCTGCAAACCAGCACGTAGCCGTGATGAGGAAAAGCGTTGTCGAGGAAGCGTTTGCAGTCGTCGAAGTTGGGGATTCCGGTGACGACAATCTTGTCGCCGGGCACGCCCTTGCGCATGAACAGGCGGCGGTAGCCGTCGCTGCTGACGCAGAAGCGATCATAGGCGTGGCTGAGCCCGGTGGTCGACGAGGTGGCCGCCAGCCAGGGCGGCAAGCGCAACGCCTTGATGATCCTGAAGATCACGTCCTCGGGATCGGTCATTCCCTCCTGCACCAGCACCACGGCGCCGCCGCGCACGTTGCGCGGGATCGCCAGGTCCGAGCAGGTCACCACCAGGTCGTAACGACCGTTGCGACCGCCCAGATCTAGCGGCAATCCCTGCGCTTTCAGGTAGGCGAGGCAGCGCGCGCGCAGCTTGTTGCCGAGCGCTGTCGATTCGAGACAGCCGAACCGGCGCAGCACCTCGAGCAGGCCGTCACAGTAGTACCAGGTGAAGGCGGGCTCGCATTCCGGGAGCGCGGCCGCGATCTGTTGCACCTGAGTCGTGTGGTTGAGGGTGCCACCGACGAACAGGATTCGAGGCCGGCGGCCGGCGAGCGGTCCAGGCGCGGGCGGCGCCGGACGGAAGTGTTCAATCAAACGGCCAATCCAGGTGGGGATGATGGCCAGCAACACCACGACCAGACGTCCGAGGAAGATCGCCAGCGCCAAGAGCAGGCTTGCGACCAACCGCAGCAGATTCACGCCGCGCTCCATGTGCGTCCTTTGCCGGCAGCGATGCCACGTTGCACGGCCAAGGTCAACCAAGGCTGCAATCAATGCAATCGGATTTGCCTGCGCCCAACGCGTGTTCACGCAAAGTTGCGCGGTTCTTTCGAGCGACAGATGCGCGGCCGTGGTATCGGTGGGCCGCGCGCCGGCCATGAACCACCGTCGATGGGATCAATACGCCCGCTGGATCGATCGGCGACGGCGCGTGATCGTGGCGGTCAGTGGTCTGCTGGTGGTCGCCGGCGCCGCGCTCGCGCGTCAGCTTCCCGTGCGCGCCGATCTTTCCAACTTGTTGCCGCCGCAGGAACGCTCGGTGCGCGACCTCGAGCGCATCGAGCATCGCACGCAGGCGCTGGGCCTGGTGCTGGTCGCGGTGTCGAGCCCCGACGCCGGTCGCCGGAGCGCAGCCGCGCGCGCTCTCGCGGCGCGCATCCGTGCGATCGAGCCCGCGCTGGTTGCGGAGGTCGTCATTGATGAGGGCGTCGGGCGGCGCTTCGCCTGGGACCACCGCTTCCTGTTCGCGCCGCTCGCCGATCTCGAGGCGGCGCGCGACGCGCTGGCCGGCCGCATGCGCCGCGCCAAGCTGCGCGCCAACCCGCTGTTCGTGTCGCTGAGCAGCCGGGAGGACGAAGCGCGCGACGACGCGTACGACCGCGCGGAGCTCGACAAGCTCCGCGCGCGGCTGCGCGAGGCCGAGGACAAGGCCCGCCAACCGGGCGAGCTGGTCTCTCCCGACGGCAAGCTCCAGCTCTTGATCATCGAGACCCCGTTCCCGTCGACGTCGGTGCCGCAGGGCGAGCGCCTGGTCGACGCGCTCGACCGCGCCGTCGCCGAGACCGCGCGCGAGATGGGCCCGGGCGTCGAGATGGGCATCACCGAGGACGTCGTCATCGCGGTCGCCGAGCACCGCGCGATCCTGCACGGGCTGACGCTCGCGATCCTGCTGACGGTCGGCATCGTCGGCGCGTCGCTGTTGCTCTACTTCGGATCGATCCCGGCGCTGGCGGCGCTGTTCGGCTCGCTCGCGGTCGGCACGCTGGCCGCGTTCGGGCTGGCGCGCGTCGCCATCGGCCACCTCAACAGCGTGACCGCGTTCCTGTCGTCGATCGTCGTCGGCAACGGCATCAACTTCGGCATCCTGGTGCTGGCGCGATATCTCGAGGCGCGGCGCCGCGGCGAGGCCGGCGTGCGCGCGCTGGCGACGCGCGCTCGGCGGATCCTTCACCGGCACGCTGACCGCGGCGCTGGCGGCGGGCAGCGCCTACGCGTCGCTGATCGTCACCGACTTCCGCGGCTTCCGCGACTTCGGCGTGATCGGCGGCGGCGGCATGCTGCTCTGCTGGGCCTCGGCGTACACCGTGCTGCCGGCGTTGCTGGCGGCGCTGGAACGGCGATGCGCGATCCGCGTGCCGCGTGAGCCGGCGCTGGGCCGCTGGCTCGCGCGCTTGTCGCCACGGCGGCCGGCCGTCGTCGCCGCGATCGGCGGCGCGGTCGTGCTGGTTTCGGCGCTGGTGACCTGGCGCTACCTCGCCGACGATCCCTACGAATTCGACTGGCAGCGGCTGCGCGCCGACAGCGGGATGGCCAGCGACGCGCACCGCTGGATGGCGGCGATCGATCAGGCGTTCGGACGCCAGCTGGTCGGCGGCTTCGTCATCGGCGCCGCCGATCGGCAACAGGCGGAGATCATCGAGCGGACCTTGCGCGCGCATGCCGAGGACGAGCCGGGCGCGCGCCGCGACCAGGCGCTGTTTCGGCGCGTGGGCTCGATCGAGAGCTTCGTTCCCCAGGATCAGGCGCAGAAGCTCGAGGTGCTGGCCGAGATCCGCCGGCTCATCGACGACAAGAAGCTCGAGTTGCTCGAGCCCGATGAGCTGGCCGATCTGCGCCGCTTCCGTCCCGCCGACGACATCAAGCCGCTCACCGAGGCCGATGTGCCGCCGCCGCTCGCGCGCCGCTTCGTCGAGCGCGACGGCACGCGCGGCCGGCTGCTGTACGCCAACCAGGCGTCGCGCTTCGACGGCTGGAACGGACGTCACATGATCGCGTTCGCCGATGCGGTGCGCGCGCTGCACCTGCCCGACGAGATGGCGGTCGGCGGCGGCGCGTTCGTGTTCGCCGACGTGCTGCGCGCGGTGACGCGCGCCGGGCCGCGCGCGACGCTGGCGGCGCTGCTCGGCGTGGTGCTGTTCGTGGTGGTCGTCGTCGGGCGCCGGCGCCACGTGATCGCGACGCTGGCCAGCGTCGTCGCCGGCACGACGGTGATGATCGCTTGTGCGGCGCTGCTCGGTCTCAAGGTGAACTTCCTCGATTTCGTCGCGCTGCCGATCACGCTGGGGATCAGCGTCGACTACGCGGTGAACGTGGTGGCGCGCGGGCGCGAGGGCGGCCCGGGCGATCTTTCGTCCGATCTGTCGTCCGATCTTGGCCAGGTGCTAGCCACGACGGCCGGCGCGGTGGTTCTTTGCTCGTGGACCACCATCGTCGGTTACGGATCGCTGCTGCTCTCGGCCAACGCCGGGATCCGTTCGTTCGGCGCGGTCGCGATTCTGGGCGAGGCGACCTGTTTGCTCGCGGCGCTGACCCTGGCGCCCGCGCTGCTGGCGTTGATGGCGCCGAGCAAGCTCGATGCCAGCGCCGCAAATCAGCGGAATCGAAGGGCTCGAGAAAGTTAGTCGCAAAAGTGGGGAATAACCCGAAGAGAGCTGCGTTGCGAGGGGCCGACCAGTAGTGCGCCGTACGGACACCTATGTGCCTGAACGGCGAGAGCAGCAAAACCTCAAAAGGAGCCCTCATGACAGAGACAACGTCCCTCAGATCGGGTGTTCTCCGGATGGGAAACGGGGCGCTACTAGCAGGCCTATTCGTCGCGTTCGTTGGATGTGGCGCTCCGCCCCCCAGTGAACCGGAGCAAGTTGCCGAAACCACGAGCGCGCTGGAACCGACGCTCAATCTCTCCGGCATCGCGGAGAGCCTTCACACGTCCGGCACAATCGACCGCACGAATCCATTCTTCCAGGCCCTCGGCACGAATCCGCGCACGTGCGAGACCTGCCACGGGTCGGCGACCGGATGGACCACGAACAGCATCGGCAATACGCTGCAATTCCTGCTTTCGGCCGGCAACGGGCCGCTGTTCAATCTCGTGGACTCGGGCAACTCACCGGTTGCGGACATCTCCACGTTCCCGGCCCGGGTCGCCACCTTCGGCGACACGGTGCTCAAGCGTGGTTTGACACGGTTTAGTCGGACGGTCAGCCCGACGGCCGAGTACACGCTGATCGCGGTCAACGATCCCTACGGGTTCTCGACCACGACTACGTTCTCCAGCTTCCGGCGGCCGACGCCAACGGCGAACGAGACCAAGACGTCGACCATTCTGTCGACGGGGACCCCGGCCGCCGGCAGCGATGTGCCCTCGCAGCTGAAGACGATCCTGGCGGGCGGGGTGCGCTTGCACGAACAGGGCGCGGTCCCAGCGACGCAAGCGCAGGGGGATGCGGCGGGCGCGTTCATGCTCGGCGTGATCTTCGCACAGAGCGTCGACTTCAGGGCCGGTCGCCTCGATTCCGACGGCGCCAACGGTGGTCCGGCGGCGCTGCTCGCGCAGCCGTTCTACCTCGGCATCAACGACAGCGCCGGCCACGATCCCACGGGGGCGCCGTTCAACCCCAACGTCTTCAACATCTACGACGGCTGGGCCAAGTACGCGGGGCGCGGCAATGATGGCTCGCCGCAGTCAGCGCGCGGCGCGATTTACCGCGGGCAGGTGGTCTTCAACACCGCCGGGCACTGCAGCGGTTGCCATGACGCCCCGAACGTCGGCGGCCACTCGCTGCCGGTGTTCTTCAACACCGGCACTGCTGATCCGGCCAACTGCGGCCCGGATCTGCCGGTGCTCACGTTGCAGAACAAGACCACGGGGGAGACCAAGGACACCTGCGATACCGGGCGCGCGCAGTCTACCGGCCTTTGGGCGGACATCGGAAAGTTCCGCGCGTCGCCGCTTCGTGGTCTCGCCTCTCGCGCGCCGTACTTCCACGACGGGCAGGCCGCGACGATCAACGACGTCATCCAGCACTACCAGGCTCGCTTCAGCCTGGGCCTGACGACGCAGCAGATCAGTGATCTGGCCGCGTTCCTGAACGCGCTCTGAGACGTCCGCCCGACACCGCTCGACAGGGGGGAGCGGTGCCGGCGGCGGCTCGGAAGCGAGCTTGGCGAGCGGCTCCCAGACGCCAGCTCAGTTGAACTTGATCGCGGACGCGGTCAGGAGCTTCTTCTTCTTCGCTCCCTTGCCTTCATCGCTCAGCACGCCGGTCACGGTCGCGGGCTTGCTGCCCGAACAGACCTCTTCGTGGTTCTTCTCGCTGACGTCGTTCTTCGCGAGGTAGTACATCATGTCCTTGCCGCCCTCGCTGACCTTGAGGACGTTCTGGCACTCCTTGGTCGTCTTGAAGTTGCACTTGCCGCAACCGAGGTCGCCGCTGAGCGTGACCTCCTTGCCCTTGCCGGCGGCGGTGTCTGACGCCTTGGCGGCGGGGGCCTTGTCGGTGGGGGCTTTGTCGGCGGCGCGGGCGCCGGCGGACAGCGCGAACGCGAACCCGAGGCTCATGAGGAATGCAGAGAGCTTTTTCATGGGCCCCGTTTACCGCATTCCCTGAAGACGCGCGAGCGAAAGCGAGCGTTCGCGCCCGACGCCGGACCTGTCCGTGACTACAGGGCAGGCTGTAAGCTGCCGGGCGATGGACATCTTTGTTCGCGACCCCGAGGCCACCTGTGCCGCGCTGGGCCCGCTGCTGCTCGACGGGCGCCGCGAGCGCATCGACGAGGTGATCGCCGCGCGGCTCGGCAGCGTGCGCGTGGCGATCGAGAACCTGCACGATCCGCACAACGGCGCCGCGGTTCTGCGCAGCGCCGAGGCGTTCGGCATCCAGCGCGTCGAGGTCGCGGAGACGCGCGAGCCGTTCCGGTTCTCTCCAACGGTGACCCAGGGCTGCGAGAAGTGGCTCGACATCGTCCGCCACCCGACGCAGGCCGCCGCCGTCGCCAGCCTGCGCGGCGACGGCTTCGCGATCTATGCGGCGGTGCCGACCGCGGACCTCACGCTCGACGAGCTCGACTTCGGGCGGCCGGCGGCGATCCTCGTCGGCAACGAGCAGGTCGGCCTGTCGCCCGAGGCGATGCAGACCGCCGACGCCTGCTTCCGCATCCCGATGGTCGGTATGACCCGCAGCCTGAACCTGTCGGTCGCCGCAGCGATGATCGCCGAGCGCGCCTCGGCACGCCGCCGCCAGATTTTGGGCGTGCCCGGCGACCTCGACGAGGCGACGCAGCTGCGCCTGCGCGCGCGCTTCTACGCTGGCTCGGTCCGCGGCGCCGAGGCCGTGCTCGAGCGGTATCTCGAATCGCGCTGAGACGCGGGGAGTTGCGGCGGGCGGGCGTCGGCTCTCGCAAGGCCTGCCCTCTCCCTAACCCTCCCCCGCGGACGGGGGGAGGGGACCGGATAGGATCGGACGTTGCGCTGGCGCCGCGGCGGCGGATCGGATCACGCGTCGCGCTGGCGCCGCAACGCGCGCACCAGGAAACGCGCGAGCAGCGCGGCGGCGACGAAGGCGGCGGCGAGCGCGCTCTGCGTCGCGCCGACCGGCAGCTCGCCGCGGAACGAGATCGCGTAGCCGGCGACGCCCGACAGCGCGCCGAACAGCGTGGCCAGCGCGAAGACCACCGACATGCGCGACGAGATCGCCAGGGCCGCCATCGCGGGCAGCACGCTGAACGCGAACACCGGCAGCGCGCCGAGCGCGCGCGTCGACAGCGCGACCGCGATGCCGATCGACAGGAACAGGAAGGTGTTGAGCCGCCGCACCGGCAGCTCCTGCACGCGCGCGCCGATCGGGTCGTAGCCGACGAAGATCAGCGCACGCCAGCACAGCAAGTGCCCGAACAGCAGCACCACCGTCGCCGCCGACACCAGCACCAGATCCGCCGGCTGCACCACCACCGCGCTGCCGAACAGGATCGCCGACAGATCGTGCGCCTCCTGCGTGATGCGATCGCCGACGATCACCGCGCCCGCGCCGCTGACAGAGATAGACCAGGCCCAGCAGGCTCTCGCGCGTCAAATGCAACCGCACCGGGTTGGCGATGAAGACCAGCGTCGCCAGCAGCGAGGCGCCGATCGCCCACAGCACCGGTTCGAACAGCAGCGACGACACCAGGTGCACGTCGCTGCCGGCCTGGTGCCCGGCGGCGTGGCGGACCGGGTCGATGACGATCGGCATCCAGAACGACAGCGCCACGCCCAGCGCCGCCGCCTGCGCGATCGCCGACGACGCGAACACCATGCGGCGCAGGACGACGTGCACGCCGATGAAGCCGAGCAGCGCGCCCGCGAGCCCGCCGGTGATGATCGCATCCTTGAAGATCGGCAGATTCGCGAACAGCTCGTGCCAGCTGGTGCTGTCGGTCATCGTGTGACCTCGGGCCTGACCTCGGCGCGGGCCAGCGCGCGGCCGTAGAGATGCGCGAACGCCGCGCTGGCGCGCATCTCGGCCGCGGTCGCCGCCAGCGCGACGTCGTGGTCGCGGTCGAGCAACAGCGCTCGATCGGCGCGCTCGAGCCCGTCCTCGACCAGGTGGGTCACCATGACCACGGCCGCGTCGTGATGCACGCGCAGCGCGGTGATCAGCTCCATGACCTGCTGCTCGGCGGCGATGTCCAGCGCCGACGTCGGCTCGTCGAGCACGAAGAGCGCCGCGCGGCTGGCGATCGCGCGCGCGATCATCACGCGTTGTCGCTGGCCGCCCGACAGATCGCGCAGCTGCCGGCGCGCCAGGTCGGCAGCGTCGACTTCGCCGAGCGCGGCGCGCGCGGCCTCGAGATCGGCGCGGCCAGGCAATCCGATGAAGCTCCCCGGCCCCTGGCGGCCCATGAGCACGAACTCGGCGACCGAGATCGGGAAGATGGTATCGAGCGCGCCCTGCTGCGGCACGTAGCTCATGCGCAGGTCGGGCGCGCGTTCGACGCGCCCGGCGACCGGGGATTGCAGCCCCAGCAGCGTGCGCACGAACGTCGACTTGCCGGCGCCGTTGGGCCCGATGACCGCCCACAGCTCGCCGGGCGCGATCGTCGCGGTGATGGCCGGCAGGATGCTCCGCTTGTCGTAGCCCACGCGCAGCTCGACGGCGCGCAGCAGCGGGGCACGATCCACAGGTGTCGGCCATCGCTATTTCCCCGCGCCCGCGCCGCCGCGCGCCGGCATCGCCGCTTCCATCGCGCGCACGACCTCGTCGACGTGGTCGATGTACGAGCCGCGGTCGGGCGTCATGCCGGGGATCAGCACCAGCTTGGCGCCGGTCTGGCCGGCGATCGTCTCGGCGACGCTCGACGGATACCACCGCTCTTGCAGGATCGCCGCCGCCTTGCGCGTCCTCATCTCGTTGACCAGCTCGGCGACGTGCGCGGCGTTGGGCGGGATGCCCGGCTTGGGCTCGATCGTGCCGACTTCGACCAGGCCCAGCCAATCCTCGAGATAGATGAAGCTCTTGTGGTAGCTGACGACCGGCGTCCCGCGCCGCGACGCCATCCGCTGCTCCCACTCCTTGGTCTTGGCATCGAGCCGCTTCACGAACGCGTCGGCGTTCTGCGCGTAGAGCGCGCGGTTGTCGGGCGCCAGGTTGCCGAAGCGTTCGGCCAGCCCGCGCGCGATGCGCGCACCGTTGCGCGGGTCGAGCGTGAAGTGCGGGTTGCCCCCCGGGTGGATGTCACCCATCGAACGGTCGACGCGCTGCTGCGGCACCTCGCGCAGCGGCACCATCGTCGACGCCACGATCGAGCCGGCGCCTCCGTTCTGGATCTTGCCGTTGCGCGAGCCCTTGACCAGCACCGGCAGCCAGCCGACCTCGTAGTCGAGGCCCATCGACACCAGCGCGTCGGCGCGGTTGAGGTCGAGGATCAGGTTGGGCCGCGCGTCGACGAAGTGCGGGTCCTGCGTCGGCTTGGCCAGCACGACCACATCGCCAGCATTGCCCAGCACCTCGCGCGCGATCGCTCCCAGATCGCCGACGGTGGCGATGACATGAAGCTTTCCACCGGCGTGTGCCGCGGGCGGCCCACCGATGAGCGCGAGCCCGAACGCGAGCATGCCGAGAGCCAACGATGTCGAACCGAGCCTGGATCTGGATGTGCAGAGACACGAGCCGCTGTCGTCGCATGGATGCGACCTCCCCGAGTCGGAGAAAAAGGACAGAACCGAATCGACCGCGATCAGGCCGACGGCGGCGGGGAGGTCTTGGGAGCGAACGAAAGCAGCGCGCTCTGCCAGCCAAGCGCGGGCGCGTCGATCGGATGCGCTGCGCGCGCGGGCGGCCGAGCCAGCGCGACGCTGGGCTGCGGAGGTGGGCCGGCGAGCTCACGCCGGCCCCAGAAGCTGATGCAGTGCTCGTGGCCGTGGCCGGCGATCACCGTGAGCGCGGCCACCGCCGTCCGGGCGCCGCGGGCCATCGCGTCGCCGGCGTCATTGGGCACAGGCGACCGCGCGGCGCGGTGCACCAGCTCCCCGTGCTCCGGGCAGCGCTCGTGCGCGACCGCCATGGAGTGCGCGATCGTCGACACCTGCCCCACGAGCAGCGCCAGCGGGACGATCCAGCCGAAGAAGAGAGACGGCCTACGCAACATCTCAACCATACATTCGCGCCGCGGGGCCGTCCACCGGCGCGGACGGCGCTACGACCTTCCTTGTAACGTTGGACGCGGCAATTCGCATCCCGCTTCTATCCGAGCTCAGCGACACTCGTAGGGTGTGGGCGTGAGCACGTCATTGGCGTTCGACAGCAGCTCGATGATCTGTCCCTGTACGCTGCCGACCAGGAGATCGGTCACGCCGTCACCGTCGAAATCGGCGGCGGCGAGCTGGCTCGGCTGCGTGTCGTTGCCGGTGGCCAGCATCGCGCGCGCCGGCTGAAACCGGCCCGCGCCCGTGCCCAGAAAAAGGTAGAGCTGCGTCCCGTCGGCGAAGGCCAGGTCGATGTGGCCGTCGCCGTCGAAGTCGCCCGCGACCACCGTCGACGCGGTGCCGTTGACCGCCGCTCCGGTCGAGAGCACCGGTCCCGTCCCGAGCACCGTGCTGTGGCTACCGGGGAAGATCGCCACCGATCCGATCCCGGATACCGCGAGGTCGTCGACGCCATCCTCGTCGAAGTCGCCGACGGCGATCGAGCGGGTGCCGCTCTCCACGAAGCGAGAGGTCGGTAACGAGAAGCCGCCGTGATAGAAGACGCTGAGCGAGGAGACCGCCGCGCTGACGCCGGCGACGTCCGGCTTTCCGTCGCCGTTGAAGTCGCCGATCGCGAGCGCCGATGCGCTCGGGAACGTGCCGTAACGTCCGGTGGCGAGGAACGTCCCGCCGCCCACCGCGTCCAGGAGCGTGATGTCGTCGGTGCGGTTCGGGTCCTGATTCGCGACCACCAGGTCGAGGCGCCCGTCGTCATCGAGATCGGTCGCGACCACTGCGCGCGGCAGCATGTTCGCGCCGCTGAACGAGCCCATGCGAAACGTGCCGTCGCCCGCGCCGATCAGCGTGGTCACCTCGCCGGCCGAGAACGCCGCGATCGCGATGTCGGCCACGCCGTCGTCGGTGAAATCGCCGATCGCGGCCGCGATCGGTTGCCCCGTCACGCCGTACGAACCCGCCGAGTGGAAGCCTGTCGTCCGGTCGTCGAGCCAGACCCCCACGTTGTAGCGGGACGGGCTGAGCGTCAGCAGGTCGGGAAGCCCGTCGTGGTTCAGGTCGCCGAGCGCGAGCACCAGGTCGGGCCCGCCCGGCACACCGGCGGCCCGGCGAAACTGGGCCGGCACGCAATGCTGGCCGGCGCCACAGGGCGTGCCCGAAGCGCTGCAGGGATCCTGGGCGCCGGCATCCCCGTGCCCGCCGCCGCCACGATCCTCGAGCTCGGCGTCCACGGCAGCGGCGGGAACGTCCGTGCCGCCGTCGCTGGGCTCCAGCGCCGGCCACAGCTCGGTGCGGCCGCAGGCGCCCCCGAGCACCGCGGCCATCGCTGCGGCCAGCGCGCTGGCTTTCCGTCGATCGATCCCCATGTCGCCCGGGCGAGAAGTGAGGCATATCCGGCCGGAGGTCTCAAGCCTGGAAACGCGGGGCAGCGCGCGGTTTCGCGCCGGGATTCTTTGAATGACAGGGCCACGCGGATAGACTGTGCGAAATGCCGGTCGGACCCTCGCTCGAAGACCGCGATCCGCGCCGATCGGGTAAGACATCAGGAAAGACGTCGGGAAAATCCGTGCGCCGGAACGGCCGCGGCGCCGGTCGCGGTGGCTCGGGTAGCGGTCGACAAAGTATCTTCTGGGTGGTGCGCACGGCCCTCGGCCTCGGACTGTTCTGCGCGCTGGTTGCCATCGCTGGGCTCGTCGGCATGTTCTCGTACTTCGGCAGCGACCCGAAGCTGCCGACGCTGAAGGCGCTCGGCGACTATCACCCGAAGCAAGTCACGCGCATCCTCGACCGCAACGGCGCGGTGGTCGGCGAGCTCGGCACCGAGAAACGCACGGTGATCCCCTACGACCAGATCCCGAAGATCCTGGTCAAGGCGGTGGTCGCCGCCGAGGACGCCGAGTACTTCCATCACGACGGCATCGACTACCGCGGCATGGTGCGCGCGTTCATCGAGAACGTGTTGCGCGGCCGCACCGCGCAGGGCGGCTCGACGATCACCCAGCAGGTGGTGAAGACGTTCCTGCTGTCGCCCGAGCGCACCATGCGGCGCAAGGTGCAGGAGATCATCCTCGCGCGCCAGCTGTCGCAGAAGTTCTCGAAGGAAGAGGTGCTGGGCCTCTACCTCAACCAGATCTACTACGGCCACGGCCGCTACGGCTGTGAAGAGGCGGCGCGCTACTTCTTCGGCAAGTCGGTGCGCGACATCAACGTCGCCGAGGCGGCGCTGCTCGCCGGCCTGCCGCAGAGCCCGGAGCGGCTGTCGCCGCGCAAGCACCCCGAGGCGGCGAAGACGCGGCAGCGCTACGTGCTCGGCCGCATGGCCGAGACCGGCGCGATCCCGCCGGCGGTCGCGACCAAGCTGGCGGCCGAGCCGATCCGCCTGGCGCGCGAGAGCGGCGCCGCGCGCGGCATGGCGGGCGAGGCGGTCGACGGGGTGGGGCGCTTCCTGTCCGAGAAGTACGGCGAGCGAGCGGCGTTCGAGCTCGGCACCACCGTCGAGACGACGATCGACGCGCGCATGCAGGACGTCGCGCGCCAGTCGCTGGAGCGCGGGCTCGAGGACCTCGACGCGCGACAGGGCTTCCGCGGCCCGTCGGGGCACCTGACCGGCAAGGCGCTCGCGCGGCGGACGGCCGAGCTTCAGAACGCGCGCGAGGGCGGACGCAGGGACTCGGCGATCTTCGAGGGCATCGTCACCCGCATCGACAAGGGCGACATGGCGAGCGAGGCGCCCGCGACCGACGCGAGCGACGCGAAGCCGAGCCGCGGCGGACGCAAGGGCCGCAAGGGCGCCGCCAAGGAGGCCGAAGCAGCGAAGCCCGCGGTCGTCACCAAGGGCGTGACCGTGGTTCGCGATCCGAAGAAGGAACCGAAAAAGGGGAAGATCTACGTCGACATCGGCGGCGAGGAAGGCGTCGTCGATCTGGATCTCGAGCCGCGCTACACGAGGGGCGGCAAGCCGCTCGTCGATCGGTTCTCGCCCGGCGATCTGATCCGCGTGCGGCTCGCCACCGAGCGCTCGCACGCCGAGGGCACGCCGTCGCCGCTGGTGCTGGAGCTCGGCCCGCAGGCGGCGATGGTGGTGCTGGATCCGGCGACGCGCCAGGTGCTGGCGCTGGTCGGCGGCTACGAGTTTCACTCGGGCGGTTTCGATCGCTCGCGCCTGGCGCGCCGGCAGCCGGGGTCGGCGTTCAAGCCGATCTATTACTCCGCGGGGATCGAATCGAAGAAGATCACCGCGGCGACGGTGATCAACGACTCGCCCGAGGTCTACGCGCTGTGGAAGCCGCAGAACTACGAGAAGGAGTTCCTGGGCCCGGTGCGCGTGCGGACGGCGCTGGCGCATTCGATCAACACCGTCTCGATCAAGATCCTGTCGCAGGTCGGCCTGCCCGACGCGCGCGCGGTGGCGACGCGCTTCGGCCTGACGTTGCCGCCGATCGAGCAGCTGAACCTGGGCATGGCGCTGGGCGCGATCGAGGTGACGCCGATCGAGCTCGCCAGCGCCTACTCGGCGTTCCCCGCGGGCGGCATGCGCTCGCCGGCGACGCTGGTGCGCGCCGTCGGCGCCGACAAGATCGAGCCCAAGCCGCCCGAGCCGGCGATCACGCCCGAGACCGCCTACATCATGACGTCGATCATGCGCAGCGTGATCGACGAGGGAACCGCGCGCGCCGCCGCCGGCAAGCTGCGCCGCCCCGCGGCCGGCAAGACCGGCACGACGAACGATCAAAAGGATGCGTGGTTCGTCGGTTTCACGCCTGATTTGCTGGCCGCGGTATGGGTCGGCTTCGACGACGGCAAGCTGCTCGGCCACGGCGAGGCCGGCGCGAAGACCGCGCTGCCGATCTGGCTCGACTTCATGACCAAGGCGCTGGTCGGCCGCCCGACCAAGGACTTCGTTCCGCCGCCCGGCATCGTCATCCAGCGCATCGACAAGACCACCGGCCTGCTCCCGGCGCCGGGCCAGGACAGCAACACCATCGACGAGGTCTTCCTGCCCGACACCGTGCCGACCCAGCAGGCTCCGGTCGCCGGCGAGGAATCGAGCGCGGACAAGCTGCTGCTCGACCAGCAGTAGTCGAAAACTGAGCTTTTCGGTGGTCGTTGCGACACTTGAACGGCCGCACCGACCCGTAGTGGGTTTTGTCTACCTTCGGTTCCCGATGAAAAGGAGCACCATGCGACCCAGCCTGGAGACCTCGTCGTTTCGTGTCGTCGTTCTCGCCTCGGGCCTCGCGCTGTTCGCGGGCGCCTGCGGCAGCAGCTCAGGCACGCCCAGTGGCACGGGCGGAAGCTCAGCCGATGCGGGCAGCGACGTCAAGGCTGGAACCGGAGGCGCTGGCGGCAGGGCCGACAGCGGAACGGACAGCGGCTCCGGCGGCAGGGCCGACTCGGGCACCGACAGCGGCGCGGGCGGGATGGCGATGGTCGACGCGGGCACGGGCGGCGCGCAGCAGCTGAACCCGCCCTGGCGCTCGTACCTTCCGCTGGTCATGACGGGGACCGGCAGCACGCCGGCGATGGGAACCAGCCCCGACCTCAGCCCGAATCACTACGACGCCACCTACTACGGCACGAGCGTCAACTTCGCGAACGGGTTCGCGAATCTCACTGGCGTCCCCGCCGAGGAGATCGTGGTGACCCCCAAGGCCGGCGTGCCGGCGGTCGACGTCACCGGCAGCTACTCGGTTCAGGCGTGGGTCAAGCTCGCGAACGTCGGCGGCTTCCAGACGGTCGTTTCGGGCGAAGGCTTCAACATCGCCTCGTTCTTCCTGCAGAAGCGTGTCGACCTCGGCGGCGCTTGGTTTTTCACGACGCAGGCCGGCGATTCGATCACTTCTGGCAATTGCATCGCGCCGCCCCTCCAGCCTATCGACGGCGGTCCCGCGCAGAACCCGGTCGTCGTCGTCGCCAACACGCTGTACCACCTGGTCGCCACGCGTGACAGCACGACGAACACGCAGATCCTCTACGTGAACGGCGTTGAATCCGGCCGCAACACCTGCCCGGCGGGATTCGTCGACACCGGAATCCTGGGGATTGGCCACGGCGTCTTCAACGGCGGGCGCGGCGATTTCGTGAACGGATCGATCTCCGACGTCGGCGTGATCAACCGCGTGCTCACGCCCACCGAGGTTGCCAACCTCTTCACCAAGGGCCGCACGTTCGTGCCGCCGCCGCCCCCGGACGCGGGCCCCGACCTGGCGCCGGCGACCGACGCGGGGACGGACACGCCCGCGGCGCCCGACGCTCCGAACGACACCCCGGCCGCGACCGACGCCGGCAACGGCGGCTGAGTCAGCGGTACTTCAGCGACTCACCCTCTCCCGTCTCGGGAGAGGGCCGGGGAGAGGGCAGGCCTTGCGAGAAGCGGCGCCCGTGCAGGCCTTGCGAGAGCCAGCCCTCAGCCCCTGTCCCGCAGCTGGGGCGGGCCGCGGAAGGTCTTGCGGATACGCAGCCACCAGCTGGCGGCCAGCACGGCGAGCGTCGCGCCGGTGACCATCAGGGCGCGCTCGTTGGGCGGCTGCACGCTGATCCAGATCACCAGCAGCACGCCCAGCGTCGAGGCAGCCGCCAGCACCCGGTACGCCGCGCGGCCGAGATCGAACGGTCCCATGCGGGTCCAGCTGCGGCCGATCGCGAAGAATCCGGCCGCGAGCGGCATCACGTACGATAGATAGAGCAGAATCACGCAGGCGCCGGTGAGCGTCGCGTAGGCCGGCGCAGAGAGCGTCGAGGCGAGCGTGAGCACGGCGGCGACCCAGATCGCGGCAACCGGCGCCTGGTGGTGCGGCGACACGCGCTTCAGCACCGACGACAGCGGCAGGCCGCCGTCGCGTGCGAACGCGTAGATCATGCGCGAGGTCGAGGTGATGCTGGCGAGACCGCACAGGTAGTTCGCGACGACGATCCCGATCCAGAGCAGGTTGCCGCGCACGCCGGGGAAGACCTGCGCCATCAGCCAGGGGAAGACATTGGCGCCCTGCCGCGCCGCCTCGCGCAGGTCGGGCATCGCCAGTACGAATGACGCCACCATGATCCAGCCCGCGGTGCCCGAGACCAGCACCGAACGAAGCATCCCGCGCGGCACGTTGTGCGAGGCGTGCACGGTCTCCTCGGACGTGTGCGCCGAAGCGTCGAAGCCAGTGATGGTGTAGATCGGCCACATCAGCGCCAGCAGGAACATGACCGGCAGCCCGCGCGCCGCCGGCCAGACGCCGCCGCCCGCGTCGCCGCCGTTGTCGGTGAACGCGACCAGTCGCGCGACATCGAGGTGGGCTGGGTGCCAGAGCATGCCGGTGATCAGCAGCACGGTCACTGCCAGGATCAGGTAGCCGCTGAAGTCGGTGAGCCGGCTGGTCAGCCGGATGCCGAAGTGATTGATCAGCGCCTGCGACAGCGTGATGAGCGCGACCCCGACGATCTTGTGCACGTCGGTGAGCCGCGCCGGATCGATGCCGAGCATCGGCGCGAGAAAACCGGCGAACAGCGTGTAGGCGCCGACGTTGACCGCCGCGGCCAGGAAGATCAGGCCGCCGAGGTTGAGCCACGCCGTGACCCAGCCCCAGCCGCGTCCGGCCAGGATCGAGCTCCAGTGATAGAGGCCGCCCGCCGTCGGGAACGCCGACGCGATCTGCGCCATCGCCAGCGCGACCACCAGCGAGAATGCCACGCCGGCCGGCCACACCAGCCCGGCCGCGGCGCCGCCGACGGCGCTGAGGCCGAGCTGCAGCGACGTGACGCCGCCCGCGAGGATGCAAATGATCGAGAACGAGATCGCGAAGTTCGAGAAGCCGCTCATCCCGCGGCGCAGCTCCTGGACGTAGCCGAGGCTACCCAGCAGGCGCGCGTCGTCGGATTCGCCTGCCGTATTGCTGGGAGCCGTCTCCGCCTCACGCGGTGGCTTCGGCTCGTTCACGGCCCGCCGAGCCCTGCGACGAAGCGATCGAACAGCGCGCGCCCTTCGTCCCAGGCGCCGATGTTGGACGCGAGGTTGATGTGCCCGCGCTCGCCGACGTTGGCGATCGCGGCGCCCCAGGCCTTTGCAGCGCTGCGCGCCGCCGCGAAGCTCGCGTACGGATCGTTGGTGCTGGCGACCACCAGCGCCGGCAGCGGCGGGGGGCCCATACCGGCCTCGGCCGGCGCGAAGCCGACCGCCGACGTGGGGAAGTTGGGCCCGCCTGCGTCGGGCACCGCGACCAGAAACGAGCCTTTGATGTCGGGGTTTCGGTGGCGCCTGGCCCACTCGACTGCGAGCAGGCAGCCGAGGCTGTGGCCGATCAGCACCTTGGGACCGGCGACATCGCGCATGGCGCGTTCGAGATCGGAGACCCAATCGTCGGCGCGTGGTCGATCCCAGTCAGCGTGCTCGACCCACCGTCCTCCGAGATCGCGAAACCAGATCGATTGCCAGTGATCCGGCTCGGAGTTCCCGATCCCCGCCAAGAAAACGTAGTTCATCCCTGCCCGTTCAACGTATCACGGGCATGGAGTCAGTCCTCAGTTTTGCCTGCGGACGTTGCCCTCTGCCAGTCTCGACCACTTCCGTTCGAGAGTGATCGCTGCCGTACAGGTCACGACGCCCCCAACAGCCAGGACCAGCCCCAAGCTCAGACCGCCGGCGGCTACCGCGATTCCACCGGCCAGGGCCCAGGTCGGCATCTGGGCGGGCCGCAAGGTGCCGAGCCGCGCCTGAATGTCGCGGCGGGAGAAGGCAACCAACGAGCAATCGCAATTGTGAATGAACGTTTCGTTGAGCATTTGGCCCCTCGGATTTGGCGGTTGGAGCGAAGTCCGATGAAGTGCCCGATGTGTTGCAGGCCGTTCGCGAGCGTCTATTTGCCGGCCAGGCTCCGCGAATCCGTGCTTACAACGCAACTCGTCCGTTGGCGCAATGGATCAAGGTTGTGGCAATTCGCAGAGTCGCTATCGTGCCGAATTCCAGGATGTGCTGCTGCAGGCGCAGATCCTCGCGCTGTCGAAGCCTGGCTGAGGTGCTGCAAAGCCCGCTGTCGCTCGATCTGCCGCGGCTGCTTGCGGCCGGGGAGCGCGCTTCTTGACCGGACCCGCCGACGCGCGGCCGGTTCACTAGTCGCGGATCGGTGTCGCCTTCAGCGCGGCGCGGCCGTCCTTGACGTAGACGGCGAAGCGCACGGTGCGACACTGGTGCTTGGACATCAGCGCGTCCTTGTTGCCGCGCAGCTTGTCCTTGAACTTGTCGAGGGTGAGGCCGACGAGCGATTCGCCGCACTCGCGCTTGGTGGCGACGAAGTCGTCGAAGATGTTCTTGAAGTGGGTGTCCTCGTCGACGTCGTCGGCGCTGGCGACCACGCGCGTCGCTTCCTGGCCGGCCGGCGCGATCTCGGCGTCG
Source organism: uncultured Pseudomonadota bacterium (assembly GCA_963711305.1). Classification (GTDB taxonomy): domain Bacteria; phylum Myxococcota_A; class Polyangia; order Fen-1088; family Fen-1088; genus DASRQZ01. The sequence goes on along the minus strand of CAVQDT010000003.1, from coordinate 863,370 downwards.
AGCGACGGAATCGACGCCGCCGAGAACGGTGGCGGCGCGAACACCGGCGGCGGCGGCGGCGAGAAGGCGGGAGGCGGCGGCATGAACCCGGCCGGTGGCGGCGGCGGGAAGCCGCTGGGCGGCGGAGGCGGCGGGAACGAGGGAGGCGGGGGCGAAGCGAACGCCGACCCGGGGCTCGGCAGGTCGAACGCCTTGCCTCCCGCGCTGTCACCGAGGATCGCGTTCAGGTCCTTGCCGGCCATCGCTGACGGCGCGCTCGGCGCGTGGGTGTAGTGCTCGATCGCCGCGTTGATGTCGCGCGCGAGCCCGCCGAAGTGGCCGCCGTACTGCAGGTCCTGGATCTTGAAGATCTCGCCGCGCGCCAGCAGCTTGAGATCGGCGCGCATGCGGCGCAGCGGCTTCTCGCCCTCATTGCGAATCAGGAACAGCCCGATGATGACCGCGAGGAACACGCCGCCCGCGAGCGGGATCCAGGGAAAGTGCCCCCACTTGAGGTCGTCGGAGCTGGTGTTCTTCAACAGCGCCGCCAGGTCGGCGTTGGCGGGTCGCTTTCCGAACAGCACGTAGAATGCCTGCTGCTGCCCGGCCTGCCCCGCGAAGGGCGCCGCGACCGCGAGCAGTTCGTCGTTTCCGGCGGTGAAGGGGATCGCGGGCGTGCGCTTGACCGTCTCGATCTCCTTCGCGTGCTGCGCGATGAGATCCGGCAGCGGCGCGAGCGCGCTCGGGTAGGCGGTCGTGGCGATTGCCTTGCCGCGCAGGAAGAGCGCGACGTCGACGTCCAGGTTCTTCTTGAGGCGCTCGACGAAGTTGTCGCCGGTCTCGGCGCCGATGTAGAGCGCGCCGACGATACGGTCGCGTCCCTTGGACAGCACGGGCGCCGCGGCCATGCGCATCAGGCGGCCGTTCATGCCCCAGACGTCGTCGGACAGATAGCCGCGCAGCGCATCGGCGACGATCTCGGCGCCGGTGACGTAGTCGCCGTACTCCTTGTCGTTGTCGCCCGCGCGCGCGATGACCCGCCCCTTGTTGTCGACCGCGACCAGCGCGGCGATGCCGCCGGTGGCGAGGTCGGGGATCAGCGCGTGGAAGCGGTCCTGCACCGTCTTGTGAATGACGTTGATCTCGCCCGCGCCGCGCGTCGCCGAGTCGAGCGACTCGGAGATGATCGCGTCACGACCCAGCTTCGACACGCGGTCGATCCACTTGTGGGCGTCGACCTTGAGCATCTGCTCGGCGGCGTACTGAGCGCGATCGAGGCGCTGCCCCTCGAGCGCGGAGAGCTTTTGCACGGCGGGGCGGGGTGCCACCAAGGCCACGGTCACCGCCAGGCCGGCGGTGAGGGCAATCAGGATGAACCAGATCTTCGATAAAAACATGGGATCCTGTCGCCCCGGCTATTCTGCCGAGTCCTTGTCCTTGGTTTCCTTGCCCTTGGGCGCCGACAGCTTGATCGACAGCGCCTCTTTCTTGGTCGTGTCGATCTCCTCTTCGTACGCCCAGCGCCCGCGCGTCCAGACCTTGAGCGTCGCTTTGCCGTCGGGCACGTCGGGGATCGTGAAGTTGCCCTTCTCGTCGAGCGTGCCGAAGTACTGCGAATTGACGACGATCGCGGAGATCGCGATGTGCGGATACTCGGCGCAGCGGATCAGGTAGCCGCCTGGCGCGGTGAACTTCTGGCGCCGCAGGCCGCCCGGCATCAGCCGCTCGACCGGCATCAACGTCGGGTTGTCGGGCGTCGAGAACTCGTGCGTGACCTTGCCGGTGTTCTTGAGCTCGAGCACCGAGCCCGGGCCCAGCATCAGCAGGCGAGGTCGGGCGTCCAGGCCGCCGATCTCGACCGTGACCAGGCGCGCGGGGGGCGCGTGCGTGTCCTTGGTCAGCTCGAGCACCACGACGGTCTCGGCCTTGGCGCCGCCGCTGGATTGCACGGGGACGTTGCCGTTTTCGAGCCGCCAGTAGCCCTGGTAAAGGCGCGTGCTCGCCGCCTCGTCACCGAGGTGGACCACGCCTTTCACCGTGCCGGCCTGGACCACGGTCGCGGGGAGCAATAGGAACAGGGTTGCCGCCGCGACCGACGACAGGAGGAGGGGGCGTACCGTCGTTGTCATCGTCGACGCCTTCATCGGTTCGTGCTGTGGCAGCGTAACGTTTAGTTTCAAGCGGTGTCAAACGGAAATACCCAACAAAAACCGACTTTAAGATGGGAACCCTCAGAAGGGTTCCCAAACCCTTCCGCGCCGCGATTCCACAGGCCCGAAGTTGGACGGTCGTATATTCTTCGTGCCCACTCATGCCTACCTCACCGTTGAGCGCGCTCGAGACATTTCCCAATCCCAAGCCGGCGCGCGACTACCAGATCAAGTTCGAGTGCCCCGAGTTCACCTGCCTGTGCCCCAAGACCGGCCAGCCCGACTTCGCCACCATCCGCGTGGAGTACGTCCCCGACCAGCTCTGCGTCGAGCTGAAGTCGTGGAAGCTCTATCTCTGGTCGTTCCGCGACCAGGGCGCCTTCCACGAGGCGGTCACCAACCAGATCCTCGACGACCTGGTGGCTGCGATCGCACCCAGGAGCGCGCGGGTCGAGGGTGAGTTCAAGGTGCGTGGGGGGATCTACACGACGGTCGTCGCGGAGCACCGGAAGTAGCCGCGCACGTCGCCTTGCGAGAGGCAACGCATCTTCAGCGAGTCACCGTCGCCCGTCTGCGGCGTCTGCGGGAGAGGGTCGGGGAGAGGGCAGGCCTTGCGAGAGGCGACGCACGCCGGACCTAACCCCCCGCAGACGGGAGGAGGGGACCGGAATCCCCGCAGACGAGGGGAGGGGACCGGAATCGTCCAGGGCGAGAGGCGAGCTCGGCCTAGTGGTGCTTCTTCCCGTGCTTCCCGGCCTTGGCCGCCTTCGCGCCCTTCTTGCTCTTGCCGGTCGGCATCGGGTCGGCCGCCGCGTCGTCGGGGGCCGGCGTGTTCTGCGCCATGATGTCCTTGGTGTCGCGGTTCTGGATGATCGCCATCGTCACGCGCGTCTCGCCGAGCAGGTCGCGCGCGCCGGGGATGCGCACTGCCTTTTCGTCGCGCTCGATCTGCTTCTCGAGCTTGTCGATACAGTTCGCGCAATCCTTCGTCCCGAGGCGTGACAGCGAGAACAGGATCGCCTGGTGCACCGGGAAGCGCTCCGCGTTCATCGCCGCGATCGGCTTCATCGCCGCCAGCAACAGCGGCAGGCCATCCTTGGCGTTGCCCGAGAAGCCGATCGCGAACGCCGCCTTCTCCGCGCGCGTCCACGACGGGTCGAGCAGCTTCTTGCCGTAACACTGGACGTCGCGGTCGCACTCGTTGGCGACCAGCATGCGGTCGAGCGCCATGCCGAACACGCCCTGCGCCTCGGTCTCTTTCTCGGTGAGCGCCTTGAAGGCGTCGAACGACTCCTTGCCGGCGATGCGCGACAGCGCGATCGCCGCGCTCGCGCGCAGGTCCGACGCCTTCTGGCCGCCGGTCACGACGTAACCCGACCTGGCGATCTCGAACAGCGTCGGCACAGCGCGCCGGTCACCCGACAGGTAGAGAGCATCCGCCGCCGACGCGCGCGCCGCCGGGTCGGCCTTGGGGTCGCGCAGGAAGCTGAGGATCGCGTCGACCGCGGGCGCATCCGCGATGTAGCCGAGCGCGATCAGCGCCGAGCGCTGCTCGTCGCCGCGCGCCTTCATGTGCAGGCGCGCGGTGAGCGCGGGCACCGCCTTCTTCGCGCGCAGGTCGCCGAGGAGAATCGCCGCCTTGTGCGGCACGACGCCCGGCGTTCCCACCGGCGGCGGCTCCTCGAACTTCAGCTTCTTCGCCATGTCCTGGATCTGCGGGTTCTTCTCCTCGAGCAGCTGGATCAGTGGATCGACCGCCGGCTGTCCGATGCGCACCAGCGCCAGGCGGCACTCCTGGAAGATGCCGGCGCCACGGCCGGTCATGAACAAACCCTGGAGCAGCGCCGGGATCGACTGCGGGTCGCGGAACTCCGCCAGCGCCAGCGCCGACTTCTGGTTCAGCAGGAAGTCCTGGTCGTCGGCCGACGTGGTCAGGATCTTCATCAGCGTCGGAACGGCGCGCTTGTCACCGATCTTCACCAGCGCGCGGATCGCGGCGATGCGCACGTTGTTGGCGCGCGACTTGATCGGCAGCACCTTCTCCGCTGCCTTGATCAGCGGATCGACCGCGTCGGGCGACTTCATCTCGCCGAGCACGCCGGCCGCGATCGTCGCGCGGTCGAAGTCGTCGTCGCTGTACTCGAGAGCGTCGATGAACAGCTGCTTCGACCGCTCGTCCTTGTAGCGCGCGAGCGCCTCCAGGTGCTCGGGGCGCTTGGCGTCCTGATACAGCTCTATCAGCGCCGGCACCGCAGGCCGCGCCTTGTCGACGTCCATGTTGGCCAGGTGGTCCAGCGCCTCTTTCTGCGTGCGCAGGTTCTTGAGCTGCTTGGCCCAGGTGATCGGGTCGTTGGGATCGCCCTCGCACGCGGCGGCGGCCCCAAGGGCGAGGATCAGGGCGAGGGCGGTCAACTGAGTGCGCATGGGGCCTCCATCAGCGGGGGGAAACTGCGGTAGCTAATCACCGGCGCCGGGAAAAGACAACGACCGCGCCGGGCGAAATTCGCGGCACGTGCAGCAGGAGTAGCTCGGCCGTGCTCGGGTGAATCAGTGGCTCGGCCGTACAAACAATCAGGTCAGAGCGGTTGCGTCCGACCGGAAACGAAAACGGCCGGCCCCGCTAGGGACCGGCCGTCTTGAAACGACGTTTCTTGTACTTCGACTACGGAGCCGCGGCGGCCCCGCCACCCTTTGTTTTTGGTGTCACGGCGAAGTTGACGTTCTGGTAGCCGGCCACGGCGATCGAGTACATGACCTTTTTCAAAGCCTTGAACTCGACGTTCTTGTCCGACTGGACGATGGCGATCCCGTTGAAGTCCTCGCCCGGGTGCAGCAGCTTGTAGTTGTTCTTCAGGGTCACCAGCTTGTCGTGGAGCTCGGCGATCTTGAAGTCACCCGTGGAGGAGTCCTTCAGGAGATCGTCGGCCGTCGCGACCTGCGAGCCGTCCAGCGTGACGACGTCCTTGCTGACACCGATGACGGGCGCGCGCTCGAGATCGGTCCAGTTCTGGGCGTCGGGCAGCACGATGTTCTTCTGAACGAACAGGATCTCGCCCGTCGCCGAGAAGGACATCAGCAGGAAGATGACGAGCATCGTCATCATGTCGATGTACGCCACCAGGTTCAGCGGCGCGTACAGGCTCTTGCGACCGGCGTGGCTCAGCTTGGCCGCGGCGACCTCGAGCTTGACCGATTCGTAGAGGTGCGGATGTGGTGCGTGAATAGGCATCTCGTTCCCCTTTAAATCCCGGCCCCGCCGGAGTCGATGAGTGAGATGTCAGGGAAACGAGCCGTGAGGGCCGTGTCCATGGTCCGGATCAGGACCTCGAACTTGATCGCGTCTTCCGATGCGACCTGGATGTCGGTCTTGTCCGGGTGGGTGTCCTTGAACTTCTTGAGCTCGGTGCCGAGCTTCTCGAAGTCGTATGAGTCCCCGCGCTTGGGGAGCGGCTGCTGGTCATCGCCGGCGACGAGGTTGAACCCTTCGCCGTTGACCACCACCACTAGCTTGACGACCTTCTCGGGTGGCGTGTCCTCACCAGCCTGCCCCTGGCCCTTCTGGTGCGCTTCGAGGCGCGCCAGCTGGGACCAGACGGCGGTGATGAGGAGGAACGCCACCATGCACGTCAGAAGGTCGATGTACGGAACCAGGTTGAGATCGGCATTGACGGACTTCTTCCCGCCCTTGCCGCCTGAATCGACTGAAACGCCCATGATTGTCTCCTTGGGTCAACCAGCACGCCGATGATTCGGAACGCTGGCCGTAGCCAATTCGGCCTCTAGTACTGCTCCTGGTGTCCGCCGCCCTGGCGCCCGGTGACGACCAGGTTCAGCGTCTCCACCGAAGCCTGGTTGATGCCGTCGAGCACGTGCTGCGTCTGGCCGTTGAGGATCGCGTAGGTCGCGAGACCCACGATACCGGTGCCGAGACCGAACGCGGTGCAGTTCATGGCCTCCGAGATACCCTTCGAGAGCATCGTCGCCTTCATCGACGGGTCGACGCCGGCGACGCCGGCGAACGACTTGATGAGGCCGGTGATGGTCCCGAGCAGGCCGGCGAGCGTCGCCAGGTTGCCGAGCATCGCCAGGTAGCCGGTGCGCTTCTCGAGGCGCGGCAGCTCACGCAGCGCTTCCTCGTCCATCGCCTGCTGCACGTCGTGCTCCGAGCCGCCCGCCTTGCGCAGGCCGGCCGCGATGATCTTGGTGACCGGCGCCGGGCTGGCCATGCAGGTGTTGACGGCGCCCTGGATGTTGCCAGAGACAATCTGCGACTTGAGCAGCGACATCAGCTTGTCCACGTCCACCTTCGACTTCTGGACGTAGAGGAAGCGGTCGACGGCGATGAAGATGGTGATCGCGGCCAGAATCAGGATGGGGTACATGCCCCAGCCACCCTCTTTGAATGATTCCATAAGAAACATGAGGTCGTTCTCCTTGTCTTGGGTTCGTCGAGAAAGGTTTGGTTGAGGGGCCCGCGTTAGCCGCGGAGCGCCGCCTTGGCCTGGAAGAGGAGGTTCGAAACGTTCTTCTTCACCTCGGAGATGTCGTCGAGCGCGTTCTGGGTCTTGCCGTTCAGCCACGCGAACGCCGCGAGGCCAGTGATACCGGTGAAGAGACCGAACGCGGTGCAGTTCATCGCTTCCGAGATACCCTTCGAGAGCAGGGTCGCCTTCTGCGACGGGTCGACACCGGCGACGCCGGCGAACGACTTGATGAGACCGGTGATGGTGCCGAGGAGGCCGGCGAGCGTCGCCAGGTTGCCGAGCATGGCGAGGTAGCCGGTGCGCTTCTCGAGCTGGGGCAGCTCGCGCAGGGCCGACTCCTCCATCGCGGCGTTGATCTCCTCGTCGGAGCGGTTGGCGCGCATCAGGCCCGCCTGGACGATGCGGGTGAGCGGGGTCGAGTTACCCGAGCACACCTTGATGGCGCCCTGGATGTTGCCCGCCGAGATCTGCGAGCGCAGGAGAGCCACCAGCTTTTCCTTGTCGATGACCGAGCGGCGCAGGTACACGGCGCGCTCGATCAGGATCGACAGCGTGAGCATGAACAAGAACAGAATCGGCCACATGCCCCACCCGCCCTCGTGGAAACCATCGGCCAGTATCTTTAGAACGCTCATCCGGCTCCTCCTTGACTTTCCTTCTTCTGGCTTTGTCGGCTGGAATTCGCCCTGAATCGGCTCAGACCACGGGACGGATCACTGTTGCAAAGTGCCCCATCCCGGGATGTGGCAGACCACATAAGCACAGCCAATGCCATTCTGGTTCAAGGCGTTTCGGCGCCGTTGCAGGTCGGTTTCGGGACGGTCGACCGTGGAATTTTGCCCCAAAGCGGGGAGTTTTTCCGCGGTGCGTGTGGGGCGGTGGCGGGCCGCGTGGTTCCTGGCGTTCCGGAACGAGACGCGGGCTCGCTTCGTGCGGAAGCTTGCGATAAGAATGAGGGCCCCGCGATGCGAGTTACCCGAATCCTCGATCTGATCGTGATCGTGCTGCTGGCCGTCGTGCTCTTGATGCCGCGCCCCGACGTCACGGTCAAAGCCGCCCTGCGGTTGCCGCCCGAGTGGCGCGAGCGGGTCGCCGAGCTGCAGGCTCGGCTGGTCGCGCAGCCCGATGCGGTCGAGCCGGCGATCGAGCTCGCCAACATCTATCTAGATGGTCACCGGCCCGACTGGGCGCTCGCGACCGTGGGGTCGGTGTTGCCCGCGCACGGGAACGACTTCCGGCTGCACCACGTGCGTGCGATCGCCTACGCCGATCGGTTCGAGTCGGCGCCGGCGTTCGAGGCTGCGTCGCGCGCGCTGGCGCTGTGCGAGCTCAATGACGCTTCTACGACCCCTGGCGCGACGCCGTGTAGCGACGCCGATCGTGGGCGGCTGAATCTGTTGAAGTCGACGCTGGAGAGCGTGGCCGGGCATCGACATGCGCGCCGATCCGGCGCTCGCGAAGGAAAAGATCATGCAGCGGCTGCACCCGACCTACTTGCCGAAGCGGATCGGAAAGCCGGGCGCGAAGGCCCCGGGCGCGGCACCAGCGCAGGGCGCGCACGCGCCGTCGTCTAAAGACGTGCAGAAACCCTAGCGCGGTCGCCGCTTTCGCCTTGACAGGCGAGAGACACCTACGCATCATCCGGCCCGCAAAAGTCACCCGAACGTTTATATGCGCCCGTAGCTCAACTGGATAGAGCATCGGCCTTCGAAGCCGAGGGTTAGGTGTTCGACTCACCTCGGGCGCGCGGGCCCAGACAAAAACAGAATATTCCGGGCGCATAGCTCAATTGGTAGAGCAGCGGACTCTTAATCCGTTTGTTGAAAGTTCGATTCTTTCTGCGCCCACTCTCAGTCGCACAGCGACTCGTCGGGGGCGATCGCGTCGCAGCCGTTGCCGCAGCTGTCGGTAGATCCCCAGTCGCAATCGCCGCAGCTGTTGCACGCTTCGCACGACTCCGGACCCCGGTCGGGCGGGGCGATGGCGTCGCAGCCGGCGCCGCACGCGTCGGTGAAGCCCCAGGCGCAGTCACCGCAGTTGTTGCAGACCTGGCACGATGAGCCGACCTCGGGCGGCGGAATCGCGTTGCAGCCGTTGCCGCATTCGTCGGTGAAGCCCCAGGCGCAGCCACACAGGCTGCACGCCTGGCACGCCTGCGGGCCAGGCGTGGGCGGGGTGCTCGCGTCGCACCCGCCTGACGAGCAGGTGTCGAACGTGCCCGACGCGCATTGACCGCAGGCGTTGCACACGTCGCACGATTGGGCGCCACACGGCTCGCATCCGTTGCCGCTCGCGACGTAGCCCGCGGCGCAGGTGCAGGTGAGCTGCGTGCCCGAGCCCGCGCAGATACTGTGAGGGCCGCAGCCGCCATTGTTCATCGCGCAGGTGAGCTCGGTGCAGGTGATGCCGTCGCCGATGAAGCCGGCGCGGCAGCGACACACGGCGCCCGACGATGAGCCGGCGCACGTCGCGTTCGGATCGCAGCCTCCGTTGTTGGTCTGGCAGAGCGTGAACACGCATTGCCTGCCGTCTCCGCTGTAGCCATCGGCGCACCGGCACTGGATGTCGAGCCCGCTGCCCGAACAGGCAGCGTTGAGGCTGCACCCGCCGTTGTTCGTCGAACACGTAGCCAGGGTGCAGGCTCCAGCGACGTTCACGTAACCGGGCGCGCAGCTGCAGGCGACTCCCGCCCCGACCTCGCTGCAGGTCGCGCCCGCGCCGCAACCACCGTTCTCCGTTGCGCAGTCAGCCGGAACGCAGGCACCTCCGCGTTGTTGCCAGTGCGGCGCGGGACAGACGCACATGTATGAACCTTCCCGGTTGACGCACGCGGCGTGGGGAGCGCAGATCGTCGTGCCGCTGGCGAGCGCGGCCGCGCATTCGTCGACATCCGCGCACGCGCCGTCTTCTTGCGTCAGGTAACCCGCCGGGCACACGGCGGCGCTGGTCTGGCAGGACAGTGCCAGGCAGGCGATCAGATGGATGCGGGTTTCTCCGGGAAGCACCACGCACTCCAGCTCAGCAATTCCCGCGCCGTCGGCAAACTTCGCTGAAATTGCGGCGGTCTTCGTGAAGGTCGACCTGGATCACGACACTCGCGTCGCCAAAGGCGACACCTCCGTGGGCAACTCCTGACGATCAGTGCGGACGGTCGTCTTTGTCGCCCCAGCGCCAGCGCGGTGGTTCGCCCTTCGCGTAACAGATCGCGATGATGACGCCGAGCATGACCACCATGAACAGACCGAAGAGCGCGGGGCGCTTGTTCGGGCCCACGAACGGCGCGACGACGACGACGATCAGGGTCCAGACGACTAGCACGACCCAGCCTTGCCGGGTGGTGGGCGGTCCCCAGCCCCAGCCGTAGCGCTTGGCCGGGAACCAGTACTTTCGCGCCGGCTCGTTCGCGAATGTCATTCCTCGAGTCTAGAACACGATCGACGCCTCTTCACGACGGCCCGCTGGAACCCGGCGCGAACGCGGCGTCCGTGAGCGTGCCCAGGAACGCGACGATGGCGTCGATGTCCTCGTCGGACATGCCGGGCTTGCCGTTCTCGGGGCGGTTGTAGGGGCGCGACGAGACGTTGACGTTCTCGCGGTACTTGGGCGGGAGATCGTCGAAGCGCTCGCCTGTGGGGTAGAAGCGGTCGGGCGACGACGCGCGGTTCGCGTAGAAGACCACGACATCGCGGAGCGTCTTGAACCCGGCGTTGTGCATGAACGTCTCGCGTACGGCCACGTTGCGCAGCGACGGGGTGCGGAAGCTGCCGCACCACTGGCCGTCGTCGGACGGGGTCTGCGTGTTCTTGCGCTCGCAGAGCCCGAGGTCGTAGGCAGCCGCATCGCGGGTGCCGGGCAGCGTCCGGTTGCGCGGCACCGCGACCACGTCGAAGCCGTAGTCGGTGAACATCGTCCACTCGGGGTTGGTCGAGACCTCGTTGAGCCGGTGACAGCCCGCACAGGCGCCGCGCGCGCCGTCCTTGAACGCCTCGAGGCCGCGCTGTTCTTGCGGCGTGAGCGTCGCCTCGCCGCGCACCCACGCGTCGAACTTCGACGTCGCGGGGGTCATCTCGTCGCTGGTGAGGTACGCCTCGAGCGCCGCGCCGACGCCGCGCATGACCGCCTCGGCGCCAGTGGCGTGCCCGAGCGTCGCGCGCAGCTCACTCGGCGTAGGGCGCGCTGGCGATCTTGGCCGCGAGCCGGTGCGGATTGCCCGCGTTCATCTCGTCGGGGTTGAAGAGCGGTTGGCGCACGAGCTCGGCGATTGCGTCCGAGCGCCCGTCCCAGAAGAAGCCGCCGTACGGCGCCGGCCCGGGCGCCTCGTCCTCGTCGAAGTAGTGGAACTTGGGCCGATAGCGCAGGTACAGCACCGACGGCGTGGTCCGGCGCGCGAAGTGCCCGGGCCGGCTGCCGAGCGGGACGCCGATCGTCGATCCGTGCGTGCCCGAGAAGGCGTGCCGCGGATCGTGGCAGCTCGCGCAGCTGGTGCCCGGCGGCTCCGAGAGCCGCTCGTCGAAGAAGATCTTCTTGCCGAGCGCGACCAGCGCGGCGTCCTCGGGCGGCCGGGCCGGCCCCGGCGAGAGCACGACGCCGGTGCGGCGCGCGGGCACGACCGGGTGGTCCGGCAACTTGGGAATCTTCGCCGCGGCGATGGCCTCTTCGATCGTCGGCTTGCGTTCGATCGCCGGCGGCGCGGGCGTTTCGCGGCGGCACCCCGATTCCGCGACGAGGGCAACCAGGAGCGCGAACGCTAGAGCGAGCCGAACGGATTGCAAGTGATCTGCTTGCCCGGCGTCGGGTCGGAGCAGCCCGTGCACGCCGCCGCGACCTGCGTGCAGCGCGTGATCACGGTGCCGGTGGGCGAGTAGGCCGTGTAGCTCCAGCTCTGCGGACCGACCTTGTCCATGACCATGAAGCCGAACGTCTGCGCGTAGGTGAGCTGTCCCACCGTGGTGCTCGCCGCCGGGGCGATCGCGATCGAGGCGGGCAGCGCCACGTCGAGATTGTCACCGCCGGTGCCGATGACGAACGTCGCCGGGTGGCCGCTCGAGAAGCTGATCGCCTGGAAGTCGTGCACGTGGCCGTGCATCACGAGGTCGATGCCCGGCGGGAAGTACGCCGTCGGATACGCCGCCGCCATGACCGAGAGCAGGCCCGGGTTGCCGCCGGTGACCGGCGTGCCCGCGGTGTAGGCGAGGATCGGGTGGTGGTTGGCCCAGATCGGCAGCAGGCTCGGGTTCACGAGCGCCGCGGCCGACGCGAGCTCCGCCGTGTAGTTCGTGAAGCCGAGGCTGCCCGCCGTCAGCGCGGTCTTCGGCGTGTTCGACGAGTCGAACGCGATGAACTGCGTGTCGCCGGCGGTGACCGCGTACGGATCGTTGTAGTTGGCCACGTTGTCGTTGCGCCGGGTCGTTGCAGTCCTTCGTCGACGAGTACGGGTTCGTGTCGAGGAAGCGGTACCAGCCCTGACCGCCGCGGTTGCACGACTCGTGGTTGCCGCGGACCATGATCCAGGGCGCGGCCGCGAGCAGCGGCGCGCCCGGCTGGAAGAGGTCGACGGCCCAGACGTCCCAGCCGTAGCCCCACGGCGAGCCCTGGCACTGCGGCTGATCCGCGGGGCAGGCGTTCTCGCGATAGTGGTAGTCGCCGACGTGCAGGACCAGGTCCGGCTTCATCGCGGCTGCGGCGGCCGCGACCACCGGGAACGGGTACTGCGACCGGATCGTTGCACGCCTGCCAGGGGTTGCCGATCGCGAGCCGGCAGCCGCTGTCGCCGAGGACGACGATGCGCTGCGGGTTGGCCTTCGGAAGCGGCAGGCTCTGGCCCGCGACCGTCGCCACCATCGCGCCCGCGGGGAGGTTGAATTCGCAGGTCGACACCGGGAACACCGACGGCTTGGTGTTGACGGTCGTCGCCGTGATCACCGGATCGCTGGTGCTCGGGCGGATCGGCTCGGTGGCCGGGCCGACGCGCAGGTTCATCGGCGACGTCGTGCCGTCGACGGTGATCGACGGACAGACGGCGGTACGGCGTGATGAGGCGCGCGATCGCCTGGTTGTTGGCGCCGATCTCGACCCACGCCGGGTCACCGAGCGCCGAGTCGGGCGGGCAGGCGACGAGCAGCGTGAACGTGTCGCTGCAGGCGGGGTCGCCGTCGGTCGCCGTCACGGTGAGCGTGACGTTGCCGGGCGCCGTGCAGGTGAGCGTCGGGTTCTGCGCGTTCGCGTCGCTGAGCGTGCCCGACGACGTCGTCCAGTGATAGCTGAGCGGCGACGGGGCGTTGTCGTTGTCGTGCGCGCTGGCGAAGATCGCGATCGACGTTCCCTGCGGCGGGTTCGCGCTGACGGAGTCGATCGACGGACAGAAGTTGAGCACGCCGCTGATGAGGACGCTGCCGGTCGTCGCGGCCTTTCGGCAGGCGATCCCCACCGTGACGGCCGCGGTCATCTTCGGCGTGACCGTGAACATGCCCGACGTGCCGGTGCAGGTCGTCGTCCCGTCGGTCGTCGTGCCCGTGAGCGAAACCACGTAGCCGCTACCGGCCGCGATCGGCCCAATGACAGCGCTCACCGTCGTCGACTGCGAGACGTCGATCGTGCCGGTCTTCGACGACGGGCCGGTGAGCGAGTACGAGAACGTGTTGATGACGCCTCCCGACGCGAGCTGGAGCGCCAGCGAGACCGATCCCACGTCCTCCGTCGAGCCCGCGCCGCTGTTGTCTGAAGCGCCTTTGCCGCAGCCGACGAGAGCCGATGCGCCGGCCGCGAGCGCGGCCACGAGGATCAATCGTCCCTTGGTCTTCATTCGAGTGTCTCCCGTCGTTGCGAAGGGGTTCAGCGCCGGCCCGACATGTATTCGAGCTCGCGGTTGGAGTCACGCGAATGAACTGTTACGTTTTCGTTAAATCTTCGTGAACGGGTCAGGGCGCGGCGCGCCGGTCAAGTGCGCCCGGCGCGCTCAGGTCGCGGGGGTGGTGCGCGTCCGTGACGCGGGGACCAGCGGCACTTCCAGCTTCGTCGTGACCTCGCGTTCCAGCGGATCGGCGTCGGCTTGCATGAGCGGCAGCCAGCAGCGGAACATCGTGCCCGCTTCGCTGGCGGCGGAGAGCTCGAGCTCGCCGCCCAGGCTGTCGACGGCGGCGCGCAACGCGCCGAGGCCGACGCCGCGTCCCGACGTGCCGGTTGCCTTCGCGCGCGATGAAATCCCGTCGGTGAACAGCGCCGTCACGAGATCGGCGTGCGTCTCCGCCGGCAGCCCGCGATCGCGCGCGCGCCGCGCGATCGTCTGCCAGTCGACGCCGGGTCCGTCGTCCTCGATCGAGATCAGCACGCGGTCCTGGTCGCGCCCGATGGCGACGCGGATCGTCGCGCGCTCGGGCTTGCCGTCGGCGAGCCGCTTCTCGCTGGTCTCGACGCCGTGGTCGACGGTGTTGCGCACGACGTGGGCGAACGCCGACCAGAACGCCGCCCACCGCCGCGGCGGCAGCCGCACCGTCGTGGGGTGGCAGATCACGTCGACGGGCGCGCGGCCGAGGCGGCTCGCGAGCCGCTCGATCTGCTCGCGGATCAGCGCCAGGCGCTTCGAAGCCGGCTCCAGCTCCCACGCCTCGACGGCGGCCAGCAGGCTCTCGTGATCGGCGTGGCGTTGCAGGTCGTCGCGCAACCGCTCGTAGTCCTCGCGCGCGACCGCGATGGCGTGCTTGTCGCCGGCTTCCACCAGCTCGGCGCGCGTCTTGGTCACCAGCGTCCACGCCTGGCTGAGGCGCACGCGATCGGCGTCGAGCAACGACGCCGAATCGTCGATGCGATCCTCGATCGCGTGGCACAGCGTCGCCACGCTGTCGATGCCGAACAGCGCGCAGTTGCCCTTCAGCGTGTGAACCTGGCGCTTCAGGATCGGCAGGTCGATGTGGACCGCGGTCGTGATCTCGCGGACCAGCGCGGTCGCTTCGTCGAAGAACTCGTTGAACGCCGGCCGGTCAGCGATCAGCCGGCGGTACATGCTCATCATCTCGCGCTGGCGCTGCTCGGAGCGCTCGCGCTCCAGCCGCACGGTGACGTCGGTGATGATGACGATCGCCTTGTCGAGCGCGCTTCGCCGGCGGAGTAGATCGGCCGGTAGACCAGCTCATAGGTGCGGCCGTCCTTGTGCACGAGCTTGGGCAGCTGGTCGAGGCACAGGTCGGGCGGCAGGACCTGGTCGATGACCGCCGTCCAGGCGACCTCGAAGTAGTCGCCGAGCGCGGCGTCGAACCGGCGCAGGTAGTCCCAGAACAGCGGCGTCCCCTCGATGGGGCCGAACCACTCCTCGACGATGCGCGACCGCTCGGTGGCGATGGCGCCCGACCGGCCGATGTTGATGAAGCCCTGGCCGACGTTGTCGAGGACCAGCCGCATGTCCTGGTTGCGCTGGTTGATGTGCTCCTCGCGCACGTGAATCGCCGCCGCCATGCTGCGGAACGCGCCCGCGAGCTGGCCGACCTCGTCGCCGGCTGCGAATGTCGACGTCGGCGGCGACGTCCTTGCCCTCTTCGAGGCGCCGGGCGGCGCGCGCCAGCTTGGTGAGCGGGCCGACGACCAGGAGGCGCGCCAGCGCCATCAGCAGCAGCGTCAAACCGGCCGCCACCGCCGCCGACGTCACCAGCGCCGAGCGTGCGAGCGCCGCGCGCGCCTGGTTCTCGCGCGCGAGCGAGAACGCGATGACCAGCACGCCGACGACCTTGCGCTTGATGTCGCGCACGGCGGCGAGCGAGACCACGCGGTCGGCTTCGCGGCGAAGCTCGACCGACTGCGGGGACGTGGGTCGCCGTCTCGGCGCGCCCGCGCGCGAGCTCGGACATGCGGCGCGTGATGCGCCCGGCGTCGTCGACCGACCAGACCGCGACGTACTCGACGTCTTCGTTGCGGCCGAGCGTGACCAATGTCGCATGCAGGTCGGCGGGATCGTCGAAGATCACCGCCGGCGCGCAGGAGTCGGCGAAGAGCCGCGTCACCGCGCCGGCGCTCAATTCTTTCGCACGTAGCAAACCCTCCCGCTGCGAGCGCCCGAGCTGGATGGAGACGCCGGTCGTCACCAGCGCAACCAGCGCCAGCGTCGCGCCGGCCAGCTTGAACGCGACGGAGGAGACCCGCGGAAGCCTCACCCGGCGCACCGACCCGGGGTGCTCTCCGAGGCAGGTGGGGCGCCATTGCCGGAGGCGGGCACGGAGACGGTGGCCGAAGCGGGCTGCATGCGTCGAGTGACCAATCCAACTTCGGCGAGTTTGGAAGAAATCTTGAGTGCATGTCGTTTAGCGGCTCCGTTGTCGCGCATTGCCGGCAGACCGCGTACCGACACCTACGTTTTGAGTCGCGGCATCCCAAATCTCCGTCAATCCGGCAGAGGTTCTCGCAATGTCTTCCGTCGCAACGTCTCGTGGGGCGCCCTGCGAATAAATTATCCATTCTGTTTGACAGGCGCGCGTCGCTGTCTTTACGATGCAACGCGAGATCATTCTGGCTTGTTCGTTATTGACGGCTGGAAAGGACCGGGCTCGGTTTGGCCGATCCGTTCGGGGCCGTCGCAACACGGTTCTCAACGAGGTGCCCATGCGGACGAATTCAGGGGGAAGACGTCAGGTTACGCGCCTGGATGGCAGCGAGCGTGCTGGCGGCGGCCGGCTTCTTCATTGCGAAGCCCGCCGCCGCGCAAGTGTCGTTCAGCGTGTTCGGTGACATCGACTATCAGGCCACGCGCGACAACGGCACCATGGCGACCAACATTCCGGCCAGCAACGACCAACGCGTTCTCGGCGCCGCGGCTCGAGCTGTTCCTGACCTCGACGCAAGGAAAGCTCGCGTTTCTCGCTGAAACCATGTTCGAGGTCGGCGACGGCAACGAGTTTGGCATCGACATGGAACGCATCGAGATTGGCTATCTCTTCTCCGACAAGTTCCGGCTGCGTGTCGGGCGCTTTCACACCGCCATCGGCTACTACAACGACGCCTATCACCACGGCCGCTATTTCCAGATGACGGTCGATCGGCCGACCATGGTTCGCTTCGAGGACGAAGGCGGCCTCATTCCCGCGCACTCCGTGGGCCTCCACGGCGACGGCCGGCTTCCTCTCGGTGGCGCCGGTAACCTGCGCTACGACGCCGAGGTCACCAACGGCCGGGGCTCGACACCCGGCATGGTCGACCAACCTCGACGACCCCAACAACGGCAAGATGTACAACCTCCGCCTGCGGTTCGAGCCGACGGCGATCGACGGCCTGGTCGTCGGCGGCAGCGCGACCTATGACGTCATCACGGCGTCGGCGGACGGGTCGGGGGCGCTGCCGTTCGTGTCGATTCGAGAGATGATCTTCGGCGGTCACCTCGCGTACCTGGAGAACAAGATCCACATCATCGGCGAGTACCTGTTCATCCAGCACCACAACGCGAGCGCGGATTGGACCGGCAACACGCAATCGGCGTTCATGGAGCTCGGCTGGGACGCCGGGCTCATCGCGCCGTACGTGCGCGGCGAGTGGGCTCACTTCCCGGCAGATACGGCGACCAACGATCCGTTCTTCGCGAATAACGCTCTCTTCCTCATACGCGGAAGCTCGGAATCGGGCATCGCCGGCGTAAAATCGCAGCTGTCCGACTACCTGGCGGTCAAGCTCGAGGGGGAGTATGTCCATCGAGAGAGCGGTGGCTCGATCAGAACGGTCGCGGCCCAATGCGCATTTGCCTTTTGAGAGTCATGACCATGTCGAAAAACATTGGCAACGGGCGACTCTCGCAGCCCTCGAACGCTGGTTTTCGCGCGCGCGCCGTGCTGGGCGCCGGATTGGTCGTCTTCATCTGTCGCGGCCGTTGCGTGGCCGCTGCGCCTCGCGCTCGCGGTCGAGTTCGTGCTGATTCACAACGCCAAGACCGGGACGAATTCGGTGAGCAAGACCGAGCTCAAAGACATGGCGATTGGCCGCAAGAAGGCCTGGCCGTCGGGCGCGCCGGTGCAGCTGGTGCTCGAAGCGGTGGGCACGCCGGAGATGAAGTGGTTCGCGCTCTACGCGGCCGGGATCTCCGACGACACGCTGGCGGCAAAGATGAAGCAGGAGGTGTTCAAGGGCGAGCTTCGCCGGCCGATAAGTGTGACCTCGGACAAGAGTTGCGTGAACGCGGTGGCCAACGATCCGGGCGGCGGTCGGCGTCGTGTCGGCGGAGACGGCAAAGAGCTTGCCGGACGGGGTCACGGTGCTGGCGGTGCAATGAACAGGACGGCGGCAAATCACGGCGTTCGCGGCGTTGCTCGCGTCGCTGGTGGTCCCGCGCGGCGCGCGCGCCGAGCTGGTCGAGGTGCGCCAGGTCGCGGGTGGCATGGAGTGCGCGGAGTGCGCGCACCAGTTGCGCGTGGAGGTCGGCCAGCTCGACGGGGTCAATGCGACCGAGGCGAGCTGGAACCGGCGCATCCTGACCGTGCGCTTCCGCGCCCGCAACCGCGTCACGCTCGAGGAGCTGCGCGCCGTGGTTCGCCGCCATCACTTCAGCGTGCGTGAAGCCGACGTGGTCGTTCGCGGCCGCGTCGGCCGCGCGCCGTCGGGGGAGCTGCAGCTGACGGTCACCGGGTCGGGCGTTGTCTATTCGATCGCCGCCGCCGCCGCGGCGCCGGGCGCGACCGAGGCCCTCGCCGCCGCGCTCGCGCGCGCGGCCGGCGAGCGCCGCGAGGTCACGCTCCACGGCCGCATCGCCGGCGACGAGCCCTCGCCGGGCCGGGCGCCGCTGCCCGCGACCAGCGTCTCGGCGTTGTGGGTGCTGCAGATCGAACGACGCCTAGTGAGGCGTTGCGCCGCGCGTCCGCGCGGCGGCGGCGCGGAAAACCGCGGCCGCGGTCAGCCGCGACGGCCGCCGCAGGGGCGCCCCGCCCAGCAGCACGCGCGCGATCTGTCGGATGTCGTCGGCCAGATCGGCGCGGCCCTTTGCCGCCGCGAGCTCGGCGAGGACCTGCAGCTTGCACGCTTCGGTCAGGCGATAACGTTCGATGGCCACGTAGGATAAACGCGCGCGAGGGCCGGTATTCCCGGACAAACCGCCAGGACGCTCCGCGAAGTGTGATCGCGCTCGCTGTGCCGATTTCCGGGCGTCGCCGCGTCGTGATAAAGAGTTCCGCATGCTCAAAGGCCTGACGCGAAGAGGATTCTTGGGCGTGTCGGCGGCCACGACGGTGGCCACGGTGGGGACGGCCAAGGGGGCCGGCAAGATCAAGGGAAAGGGCGACGACAAGGGCGCGCCATTCCCCAAGGACTTCGTCTGGGGCGCGGCGACCGCGGCCTATCAGATCGAAGGCGCCGCCGCCGAGGACGGCAAGGGACCCTCGGTGTGGGACGTCTTCTGCAAGAAGAAGGGCGCGATCTACGAGGGCAACACCGGCGACGTCGCCTGCGACCACTACCACCGGTACAAGGAAGACGTCGCGCTGATGAAGGCGCTCGGCGTCTCGTCGTATCGGTTCAGCATCTCCTGGCCGCGCGTGCTGCCCGAGGGGACCGGCGCGCTCAACCAGAAGGGCCTCGATTTTTACAGCCGGCTCGTCGACGAGCTGCACAAGAACGGCATCACGCCGATGTGCACGCTGTTCCACTGGGACTACCCGCAGGCGCTGTACAAGCGCGGCGGCTGGCTCAACCGTGACTCGGCCGACTGGTTCGCCGACTACGCCGCGCTCATGGGCGACAAGCTCGGCGATCGCATCAAGATCTGGGTGACCCAGAACGAGCCCCAGTGCTTCATCGGGCTCGCGCTGCGCGACGGTGTCCACGCGCCCGGCGACAAGCTCAAGGACCCGGACTATTTGATGGCGGCGCACAACGGCATGCGCGCCCACGCCAAGGCGGTGCAGGCGCTGCGCGCGCACGCCAAGGACGGCAAGGTCGGCTACGTGGTCGCGACCCAGCCCACGCAGCCGGCCAGCGACAAGCCCGAGGACATCGAGGCGGCGCGCGCGGCGATGTTCTCGGTGCTCGAGCGGCACGAGTGGAACAACGCCTGGTGGATGGACCCGGTGCTGCTGGGCAAGTACCCCGAGGACGGCCTTGCGACCTACGGCAAGGACGTGCCGAAGTGGAAGGCCAGCGACCTCGACGAGATGAAGCAGCCGCTGGATTTTCTGGGCCTGAACATCTACAAGGCCGAGACGTTCCGGCGCGGCGCCGACGGCAAGCCGGAGCACGTCTCACCGCCGCCCGGCTTCCCGCGCTCGGGCGTCGACTGGCAGCCGATCACGCCGTCCTGTCTCTACTGGGGCCCGCGCTACTGCTGGGAGCGCTACAAGCTGCCGATCTCGATCACCGAGAACGGGCTGTCGACGCGCGATCAGCTGTTCCTCGACGGCAAGGTCCACGACCCGCAACGCATCGACTACATGCACCGCGTGTTGATGGAGCTGTCGCGCGCGATCAAGGACGGCGTGCCGATCACCGGCTACTACGTGTGGTCGCTGATCGACAACTTCGAGTGGTCCGACGGCTACAAGCAGCGCTTCGGCATCGTGTACGTCGACTACCAGTCACAAAAGCGCGTGCCCAAGGATTCGTACGACTGGTACAAGAAGGTCATCGCCAGCAACGGCCGCAACCTGTTCGAGCACGGCCTGCTGCCGGCCACGCAGGTGACGCCGGGCTGAGGGTGGACCGCGCGTCTCGCAAGGCGAGCACGAGCGTCGGCTCTCGCAAGGCCTGCCCTCTCCCCGGCCCTCCCCCGAGTACGGCGGGAGGGTGACTCGCGCAAGGCCTGCCGCGCACGTTGCCTCTCGCAAGGCCTTCCGCGCACGTCGCCTCTCGCAAGGCCTGCCCTCACCCCGGCCCTCTCCCCGCGGACGGACCGCGGGACGAGCCTTGGCGAGCTCGCCTGAAGGTCCGAGTCCCCTCTCCCGTCTGCGGGAGAGGGCCGGGCCTTGCGAGAGCCGCGACCCGACGGCCTCTGTCACGGCAGGACGGCCTTGCGAGAGGCAACCTCGCCGACGCTCGCTACTTCGTGACCGCCGCCGTCGTCGAGCCCGCGGCCGTCTTCGTGCCGGTCGCGTGCGTCGCGGCCAGCCAGTCGGCCAGCGCGTCGGCGCGCTCGGACGGTGACAGCTTCATCAGCACCGACAGCAGGACGTCGCCGGCCGCGTCGCGCTCGCTGCGCGCCAGCCGGGCGTGGTACGTCGCGAGGCCCAGCCGTGTCGCCTTGGCGTCGCCGGCGTTGCTGGCCTCGACCACCTTGGCCAGGTTGTCGAGCGTCGACGCCTCGGCCGACACCAGCGCCAGGCCGCGCAGCTCGGCGTCGGTCTTGGCGTCCAGGAACGGCCGGAGCGCGCCGTAGGTGTCGCGCGCGCCGCGGTTGATGAGCGCGCGCGTCGCCGCCAGCTGCACCGCCACGTTCGAACGCTTGAGCAGGCGCACCAGCAACTTGGTCGCCTCTTCGGTGCGCAGGTGGTCGAGCTCGGTGGCGACCGCCGCGGACGGGCGCGGGTCCTTGTCCATGAAGATCACGTACAGGTCATCGAGGTTCGAGTTGCCGGCCGCGCGCACGATGCCGGCCGCGGCCGCCGCGCGCATCTCCGCCGACGAATCGCGCAGCGGCGTGACCAGCGCGAACACCTTGCCGCGCCCGCTGCCCGGCGCAGCGCCCGCCAGCGTCGCGGCCGCGCGCACGGCGACCACGTCGTCCTTGGCGGCATTGGCGAGCGCCCTCTTGCTCGCGTCATCGCTGGTGATCGCGCCCAGCGCTACCGCGGCGGCGACGCGTGCCTCGTTGCGCGCCTGGTGATTCTCGAGCAGCGCGATCAGCCCGGGCGCGCAGTCGGTCTCGCCCGCCGTGGCCAGCGCAGCGGCCGCCGCCTGTTGGTCGGCGATCGCCGGCGTCTTGGCGCCCGCGGCCGTATCCGGGGCCGGCAGCGCCGCTTTGACCAGCGGGCAGACCGGGACGTGGTGAGCCACCAGCGCGCGCCCCGCCGCCGCCGCCGTCTCCGGCCGCTTCACGGCGGTCTTGAGCCAGGCGATGCCGCCGTCGTCGCCCAGCGTCGCCAGCATCTCGGCGACGGCGACCGTGGCGTATGGGCGGTTGACGGTGGCCTTGAGCCAGCTCGTCGCCAGCGCGGTCAGCATCGGCTCGGCCGGCGCGCCGCCCGCGCGCGCGATGCGCATCCGGCGCACGACCTCTTCCTCGCGGCCGTCACGGACCAGCTTGGGGATGGCGATCGGCAGCGGCTCCTCGTATCGGACCAGCGACACGCCCGAGCAGCGGTGCTCGTCACGCGCGAAGACCCAGGACAGATGCACCAGGCCGTCGTCGGAGCGCAGCTCGACGGTGGCGCGCGGGAACGGCACGCTGTCGCGCAACACGTCCTTCGCGGCGTCGTCGAATCCGGCGAATCCCGAGCCCTTCGACGTCTCCAGCTTCACGATCTCGCCGTCGGGGTTCAGGACCAGGTCGACGGTCGTCGCGCGGGTCGGATCGTTGATCGGGTCGGTCGCCGGCAGCTTCTGCGAGGCCAGGGCCAGGAAGTTATCGGTCCAGCGACTGTGAGCTCGCGCATGTAAGCGGCTCAGGTACGACGCCTCCGGGCCGCCGGCCACTGGCAACGCGGTCTCCTTCTCCTTGTCGGCGGCGATCGGCGCCGCGAGCGCCGTCGCGGCAGCAATCAGGATGCCGAGCGCGATCGCGGCTGCCAGGAGATAGTTGGATGACGACGATGGAGCTGACCGATTTGACGTCCGAGCGAACCACCGACCTCGCATGGGCAACGTTCCTTCCGCTTATGTCCTCGACTGCTTCGTGATATGCCGATAGGGATGTCGTGTAGACGGAACCCGAGTCCTTTCATCGGCTTTTGCGCGGCGCTCTTGAGCGGGCTCGGTCTCGTCGGGTGCGCGGGGCTCAAACTGCAGCTGGTCGACGCCTCGGTGCGCAAGCCCTCGAACGTCGCGGTCTACTTCACCGTCGACACCCGTGGCGGCGAGCCGGTCGCCGACCTGGCGCCCGATCAATTCCACATCTACGAGGACGGGCAGCCGGTGTCGGTGCTGGAGAGCCGCCAGACCATCCTGCAGCCCGAGGTGGCGGCAATTCACTACACCCTGCTACTCGTCGACATGAGTGGCAGCGTGGTCGATTCGGGTGACATGCCGGCGCTGATCCAGGCGGCGTCCTCGTTCGCGGAGCGCGTCGGGCCGTACCAGAAGGTGGCGATCTACACCTTCGACGGCAGCCCGCACCTGACCCCGCTGGTCGGGTTCGGCGGCAACATCCGCGGCGGTATCCACGCGCTGGCGACGCGCCGGCCGCGCGACCCGTCGACCAACCTCAACGGTGCGGTCATCGAAGGCGTGCACGTCCTGCACCGTCAGATGGAGAGCGCGCCCGTGCCGCTGCGCTTCGGGACGCTGGTGGTCTTCACCGACGGCACCGACCGCGCGCACCGCGCCTCGCCGGAAGACGTCAGCCACGCGCTCGATTCGGCGGGCTTCGAGACCTACGTCATCGGCGTGGGCCAGGAGGTCGACCGCGGCCAGCTCTCGCGCATCGGGCGCTCGGGGACCTTCGCGTCGCGCAACCACGGCGACGTCCAGCGCGGATTCGACGAGGTCGGCGCGCGCATCGAGGCGTCATCCAAGCGCTACTACCTGCTGTCGTACTGCTCGCCGTCGCGCGCCGGCCACCACCAGGTCGAGATCGAGGCGGTGGCACATGGCCGGTCCGGCCGCCTCTCGCACCCCTTCGACGCCGGTGGCTTCGGCCCCAACTGCGATCCCAACCAGAAGCCGGCGTTCGACGTGCGCCACCCGCGCTCGATCCCGCCCGACGCGGTCGCCCCGCCGGTCGCCGAGCGGCACCCCGCGAGCGCGCCCCCGCCGTCCTCGTCGGGCAACGCGCCCGGCTGGCAGCCGAAGCGCTGAGCGCGAACCGTCGCTCGAGGATAGGCGCGGGTTGCTCAGCGCGCCAGGACGTCGATCAGCGTGCCGAGGAAGAAGACGAGCGAGACGTAGCCGTTGAGGTTGAAGAAGGCGACGTTCAGGCGCGAGAGATCGTCGGGCTTCACGATGGCGTGCTCCCAGATCAGGAGCCCGATCACCACCCCGATGCCGATCAGGTACGGCGCGCCCAGCTGAGCCGCGACCGCGAGCGCGATCATCGTGCCGCCGGTGATGCCGTGGAGCACGGCCGAGATCGCCAGCGCGCGCGGAACGCCGAAGCGCGCCGGGATCGAATGCAGGCCGGCGGTGCGATCGAACTCGGCGTCGGCGATCGCGTACAGGATGTCGAAGCCGCCGATCCAGGTGAGCACCGCGATCATCAGGAAAGCGGGGGCCAGGCCGAAGTCGCCGCGCACGGCGATCCAGGCGCCGCCCGGACCGCCGGCGATCGCCAGCCCCAGGAACAGGTGGCACAGGAACGTGAAGCGTTTGGTGAACGAGTAGCCGAACAGAAACAGCAGCGCGACCGGGGCCAGCGTCAGGCAGAGCTTGCCCAGAAAGGCGGCGGCACCGACGAAGACCGCGGTGCTGATGAGCGTCAGCGCCCAGGCGGCGTTCAGCGACACGGCGCCGGCCGGAAGCTCGCGCGCGGCGGTGCGCGGGTTGCGCGCGTCGATGTGGCGATCGACGATGCGGTTGAATCCCATCGCCGCGGTGCGCGCGCCCGCCATGGCGATGATGATCGCGAGCAGGCGCGAGAACGACAGCCGGTGGTCGCGCGCCGCCAGCGCCGCCGCCGCCAGCGCGAACGGCAGCGCGAACACGGTGTGGCTGAACTTGATCATGCGCCCGAACGTCGCCACGGCGTTGCCGCTACTGGCGGGGTTCGGGCCGCTCGCGGCGACGGCGACGGGCACCACCTGATCGCGCGGACGGACCTCGGCTTTGTCGTCCTGCTCCTCGCTCACGCGCGCGCCCTCCAGCGGATGGCCGGGAGCGGATCGTTCACCAGCGCGGCTTCGGGCGACCCGGCGCGCGGGAGGTCGTGCGGCATGGCCTCGATGATACCGGGGCGCTTGCCCGGCGTCAGCGATCCCAGCGGCCCGAGCTCCATGGCGTCGGCGCCGGCGCGCGTGGCGGCGTCGAGCCAGGTTGCGGGGGCAATCTGCGGAAAGCGCGCGGCCAGCGTCGCCATCTCGCCCCACGACGACAGATCCGGCGCCGACGCCAGGCTGTCGGTGCCGATCGCCAGGTTGACACCGTCGGCGAGCAGCGCGCCGACGTCAGGCAGCTCGCCGGTGATGTGCAAATTGGAGCGCGCACAGAGCACCGCGGTGGCGCCGGCATCGCGCGCGCGGCGGCGGTCGTCGGCGTCGGCGTGCACCATGTGGACGAGCAACGGCGGGTGCGCGGCGTCGAACGCGCCCAGCGACGCCAGGTAAGCGACCGGCGGCTGGCCCGGAACGCGCGTGGTGGGGTCGACGCCCATGCGGCGCAGCACCGCGGGCCAGGTACCGCCGCCGTCGCGCAGGAGCGCGATCTCGTCGCGGTCCTCGGCGACGTGCACCGAGGTCGGCACGCCGGCGCGGGCGGCGACGTGGAAGATCTTGCGGAAGAGCTCGCGTCCGACGGAGTAGGGGGCATGGGGCGCCGGCACGTAGGCGAGACCCTGCGGCCAGGCGGTGGCGCCGTCGTCGGCGGGCCCGGCCAAGAAATGATCGAGCTCGCGGCCCGCGTCGGCGAGGGCGCCGCCTTCGCGCGCGTCACGCGAGCCGACCAGCTCGTGAAAGAAGATCCCGCGCAGCCTGGCAGCGCCGATCGCGGGCACGGCGGTCAGGCTGTTGCCGACGTCGCCGACGGCGGCGGTGCCCGCGGCGACCATCGCGGTGGCGGCGGTCGTGGCCGCGGCGGCGGTGCGTCGCGGGATCGAGCGAACGGACGAGGCCGATGAGGTTCGTCGCCCAGGAGATCAAGCCACCGCCACCCGGGACGGCGCCGGCGAGCGCCGAAAGCTCGAGATGGCAGTGCGCGTTCACCAGCGCGGGCAGCAGGCATCCGTCGGCGCGCTCCTCGATGGCTTCCGGATGCAGGCGCTTGAGATCGGCGCGGCGCCCAATCGCGAGGATCGCATCGCTGTCATCGACGACGACGCCCCCGTCGGCGATCGGCGGCTGCGTGATGGGAAGGATCCAGGGAGCGGTGATCAGACGCATGCCGCCCTGCTTCGAACGATTCCGCTAACTCCGCAGGCGCTCGTAGCGCATGTTGCGGCGCTGCGGGACGAAGCCGGCGCCGCGGATGTAGCGCTCGATGTCCTCGGCGCCGAGCTTGAAGATCGCGCCCGCCTGCGAGACGACGTTCTCCTCGATCATGGCCGAGCCGAAGTCGTTGCCGCCGAAGCGCAGCGCGACCTGGCCGACCTCGGGCCCCATCGTTGGCCACGACACTTGAAGGCTGGGGAAGTTGTCGAGGTAGAGCCGCGACAGCGCGAACACGCGCAGGTAGCGCATCGCCGTGGTGTCGTCGCGCAGCTTGAGCCGCGTCCCCTCGGCCTGGAACGGCCAGCAGATGAACGCGGTGAAGCCGGCGGTCTGGTCCTGCAGGGCGCGCAGCCGCTCGAGGTGGTTCATGATGTGCTGCGGGCGCTCGCCGAAGCCGAACACCATGGTCGCCGTCGTGCGCAGCCCGAGCGCGTGTCCCTGGCGCATGACCTCCATCCAGGTGTCGGTCGTGCACTTGAGCGGCGAGATCGCGTGGCGGATCTCGTCGTCGAGGATCTCGGCGCCGCCGCCCGGGATCGAATCGAGCCCGGCCGCGATCAGCCGCTCGACCACCGCGCGGATCGACATGTTCTCGAGCTCGGCGATGTAGCGGATCTCCTCGGGCGACAGGCCGTGGATCGCCAGCGGGAAGTTGGCCTTCATCCAGCGGAACAGATCCTCGTACCAGGTGAGCGGCAGGTTCGGGTTCAGCCCGCCCTGAAGCAGGATCTGCACGCCGCCGAGGTCGACCGTCTCCTGGAACTTCTGCGCCAGCACCTCGCGCGACAGCGTGTAGCCCTCTTTGCTGGTCGGCGGGCGATAGAAGTTGCAGAACTTGCAGCGCGTGACGCAGACGTTGGTGTAGTTGACGTTGCGGTCGATGATGTAAGTGACGACCCGTTCCGGGTGCAGCGCGTGCCGGCGTGCATCGGCGGCGGCGCCGAGATCCAGCACCGTCGCTTGCTCATACAGGCGAATGGCATCCTCGGGCGCGAGGCGGATCCCAGCCGCGGCGTCGGAGAGCAACGCATCTACCGATCGCTCCGCTCCGGTCCGTCCGTGGGCGTGGGCGTGGGCGTTGGCGTTGGCGAGCTCGCTGCCCACCGCCGCTCCGCCGAAGAACCGCACGCGCGTCGCGCGCTCGACGGCTCCGGTCTTGCGCATCCGATCGAAGAACGCCGCCAGGCCCGAGAGCTCCCCGGCGCCGAGGTGGAAGCGAATGTTGTCGGTCAAGTAGCGTTCGTAGAGCGACGGCGGCCCGCCGTGCGCCTCGGCCCAGGCCGACGCGATCTCGCGCCGGTGCGCCAGGCCCTCGGCGAGGCTGCGTTGCAACAGCGCGACGTCGTCGTCGCCGAGGGCGCCTTCGCGGCCGACCCAGAGCGCGTAGACGAAGGGCAGGCCAGTCACGCGCCGCCACTCCTCGCCGAGGTCGACCATGTGCTTGCGCGCGGTCGCCGCCTCGAAGCCTGCGTCGCCGATCACCAGCGCGCCGGTGGTGCCGGTCGCCGCCGCCAGGATCTCGTCGTGGGGCACCTCGCGGAAGCGCGGCGTGACCCCGCGGTCGCGGCACAAGAGGCGCAGCAGCATCGCCGAGCTGCGCGACGCTCCGTCGAGCGCGATCTCGGTCATATCGTTCCAGGGGACGTCGCCGATCAGCAGCACCGTGCGCACCGGCCCGTAGCCGGCGATGGCGATCCCGGGTACCGCGCGCAGCTCCATCGAACCGTCCTGGTTGAGGAGCGCGTAGCTGGCCGACGGCATCAGCGCCAGGTCGACGTCGCCGGCGCGCAGTGCCTCCGCGCACCGCGCGGGAAGGTCGAACGAGAGATCGAAGCGGTCATACTCTGTAGAGAGGCCGCGCTCGAGCCCGTAAGTGATCGGCCGCGCGTTCAGGAACGAGACCGCGCGCAGCCGGATCTTGTTGCCGGCGTTCATGACGTGACTTCCAGAGACCGCCGCACGTCGCGCCGATACGGCTTTTGCGGCACCAGCGCGTCGCCCTCGGCGACCACGTTGTAGAGCGTGTCGCGTTCGACCGGCGTGCGTCCCGCGGCGCGGATGATGCGCACGATCTCGGCCGGCGTCATCGCCTGCGGCGTCTCCGCGCCGGCCATGTGATAGATCTTCTCCTCCTGCACGGTGCCGTCGAGATCGTCGGCGCCGAACCAGAGCGCGGTCTGCGCGGTCTTCACGCCGAGCATGATCCAGTACGCTTTGATGTGCGGGATGTTGTGCAGCAGCAGGCGCGCGACCGCGTAGGTGCGCAGGTCGTCGGTGCCGGTGGGGGCCGGCAGCCGCATCAGCGCGTTGTTGTCCGGGTGGAACGCCAGCGGAATCAGCGTCTGGAAGCCGCCGGTCTCGTCTTGCAGCGCGCGCAGCTGCAGCAGGTGATCGACGCGGTCCTCCACGGTTTCGATTGTCCCGTAGAGCATGGTGCAGTTCGAGCGCAGGCCCATGCGGTGCGCCGTGCGGTGCACCTCGAGCCACTCGTCGCCGGTGCACTTGTCGTCGCAGATCTTCTTGCGCACGCGCGGCGCGAAGATCTCGGCGCCGCCGCCGGGGATCGAATCGAGCCCCGCCTCGCGCAGGCGGCGCAGCACCTCGGCGATCGGCAGCCCGAAGTGCTTGTGGAAGAAGAAGATCTCCACCGCGGTGAACGCCTTGAGATGGATCGACGGCTTGATGCGCTTCAGCCCTGCGAGCAGCTCGGTGTAGTACTCGAACGGCAGGCGACCATGCAGGCCGTTGACGATGTGGATCTCCGTGATCGGATCGTTGGCCTCGACGCGCGCGCGCAGCTTCGACCACGCCTCCTCGTGCGACATGGTGTAAGCGCCCGGATCGCCTTCTTTCAAGCGCGCGAACGAGCAGAACATGCAGCTGGCGACGCAGACGTTGGTCGCGTTGATGTGCAGATTGCGGTTGAAGAACGTACGGTCGCCGTGCAGCCGCTCGCGCACCTCGTTGGCCAGCGCGCCGACCTCCATCAGATTGGGGTGTCGGAACAGCGCGACGCCGTCGTCGTGGGACAGCGGCTGTCCGGCGCGCACCTTGTCGCGGATCGATTCGAACGTCGACGAGGTCGGCGTCCCGCCCGGGTGAATCATCGTGGTCATCAAGCTACCTCCTCGAGCCGCAAGTCCGAGAGCCGTTCACACGGCGAAAGCCCCGCGCCGCGGATCAAGATCGCCGCCTCCTTGCGGGTCATCGACGGGTTGCGCGCGTTGTCGCCCAGTCGCAGCGCGCGCTCCGAGACAATCGGGCCGAACAGCTCGTCGGCGCCGAAGCCGAGCGCCATCTGCGCCAGGCGCGGGCCCAACACCGGCACGTCGGCGATCACGTGCGCGATCGCCGGCAGCGCCAGGCGGCAGCTCGCGGTGAGGTGCAGCGTATCCAGCCCCTCGGGCTCGCTGCCGTCCTCGGGCGTTGGCAGCACGCCCCAGTGCGCGAGGCCGCCGGCCACCCGCGCGCGCAGCGCCTCGATGCGCGCGACGCGCGCGTCGCGGTTCTCGCCGCTGCGAAAGTAGAGACGCCAGATCGACCGCGCGCCGCTGGCGATCGCCGCGGTGTGCAGCTGCGGATCGCGCCCGCCGACCAGCAGGTCGACGCCCAGCGCGCGCGCCGCGTCCCAGCCGCCGAGCGCCGCGAGATCGTCCTCCTCGACGAACGCCTCGGCCGCGTCGCGCGGCCCGCGCCAGGCGCCGGTCGCCAGCAGCTGGCGCGCGCGCACGAAGCTCGCGCGATCCCCCAGCGCCGCGCGCCGCGCCGCCGTCGCTCGGCGCGCGAGCCCGTGCAGATCCTCGTCGGCCAGCGACTCGCCCCGGCGCCGCTCTTCATCGGCGCGCCCAGTCGTCGTCGTCGCCTGGATTCCAGCCGTCTCGGTGGCTGTAGAATCGACGCTCATTTCGCGGCTCCTTCCTTCACGGGTCGCTCGCCCCAGCGGGGCATCAGATCTTGCGGCAGGCCCACGTGGTCGAGGATGCGGGCCACCACGGTGTCGAGCAGCTCGTCGACACCGGCCGGCTTCGAGTAGAACGATGGCGACGCCGGCAGCACCACCGCTCCGGCGCGCGTGACGCTCACCATGTTTTCCAGGTGAACCAGCGACAGCGGCGTCTCGCGCACCACCAGCACCAGGCGGCGGCGCTCTTTCAACATCACGTCGGCGGCGCGGCCGATCAGGTTGTCGGAGATCCCGTGCGCGATGCGCGCGAGCCCGCCGGTCGAGCAGGGCACGACCACCATCGCGTCCCACCCGGCCGAGCCCGAGGCGAATGGCGCGCGGAAGTCGCGCAGGCCGTAGCGCGTGAACGGGTAGTCGGGCACGGCGCCGAGCTCGTGGTTCCAGACCTCGGCGCCCGCCGACGAGAAGCAGAGTCCGACCTCGACCGCCGCGGGGTCACGCGCGACCGTTGCCGCCAGCGTGTCGAGCAGCCGGCGCGCGTAGATCGAGCCGGAGGCGCCGCCGACCGCGACGACCAGCTTGACCCGCGCGCGCGGCGCCGCGCTCATGACGCTGTCACCAAGGTGGCGATGCCCGAGGGAAAGAGAGGGCGCGCCTCGAGCCCGGTGAACCCGATCTCGGTGAGCAATGACGCGAATTCGCCGCTGCTGCAGAAACGCTCGATCGACTGCGGCAGGTAGCGATAGGCGTCGCGATCGCCGGTGACCGCCCAGCCGATGAGGGGCAGCACGCGGCCGTTGTAGACCTTGTCGAAGAAAAAGCGCGGGCGCTCGGGGCGGAAGAACTCGAGGATCGCGACGCGGCCACCGGGGCGCACCACGCGGCGCAGCTCGCGCATCGCGCGCGGCAGGTCGGCGAAGTTGCGCACGCAGAAGGCCGAGAAGACGCCGTCGAAGGCGCAGTCGCGATAGGGCAGGTGATGCCCGTCGGCGCCGTGAGTCTCGATCACCGCGCCGACCGGGATCTTGCGACGGCCCACGCGCAGCATCTCGCGCGCGAAGTCGGCGCCGAAGACGCGCGCGTCGGGGATGCGCCGCGCGATCTCGATGGCCCCGTCGAGCGTGCCGGCGCCGAGGTCGAGGATCGCGGGGTCGCTCGACGGCGCCGTCGACGCGCAGTCCCTGCGCAAGCCAGCCGATCGCCTTTCTGCGCCAGAGGATGTCGACACCCGCCGACATGATCCGGTTGGCGGCGTCGTAGCGCGCGGCCACGCGATCGAACATGCCGCGCACGTCCGCCCCCTCCGCCGCCAGGCTCGCCATCACACTAAAGCCCCAGATCCTTCCAGAGCGCGTCGACGCGCGCGACCACGTCGGGACGCATCTTCAAGACCTCGGGCCACTCGCGCGTGAAGCCTTCGTCCTTCCACTTGCGGGTGGCGTCGACGCCCAGCTTGCCGCCGAAGCCGAACGCTTGCGACGCGTGGTCGAGCACGTCGATCGGCCCCTCGGCGAAGAACACGTCGCGCTTGGCGTCGATGTTGTTGAGCGCGCGCCACGCGACCTCGGCGACGTCCTGCACGTTGACGTCGTCGTCGACGACGATGATGCACTTCGCGAACATCATCTGTCCCATGCCCCACAGCGAATGGCAGATCTTGCGCGCGTGGTGCGGGTACTCCTTGTGGATCGAGACGATGCACAGGTTGTGGAAGCACCCCTCGATCGGCAGGTTCATGTCGATGATCTCGGGGAACGTCATCTGCAAAAGCGGCAGGAAGAGGCGCTCGGTCGCCTTGCCCAGCCAGGCGTCTTCCTGCGGCGGCGGCCCGACCACGGTCGTGGCGTAGATCGGGTTCTCGCGGCGGGTGATCGCGGTCAGGTGAAACGTCGGGTAGTCGTCGGCCAGCGAGTAGTAGCCGGTGTGGTCGCCGAACGGCCCCTCGCGGCGCAGCGGCTCGTCGACGTCGACGTAGCCTTCCAGCACGAAGTCGGCCGAGGCCGGCACCTCCAGATCATTGGTCTTGCAGCGGACCATCTCGACCGGCTTGCGGCGCAGGAAGCCGGCGAACATGAACTCGTCGATGCCGTCGGGCAGCGGCGCGGTCGCCGCGTAGGGCAGGATCGGATCGCCGCCCAGCGCGACCGACACCGGCATGCGCTTCTGCCCCAGCTCCTGGTAACGGCGCATGTGGCGCCGGCCGGTCTTGTGCAGCTGCCAGTGCATGCCGGTCTCGCGCGGGCCGTAGACCTGCATGCGGTAGCAGCCGACGTTGCGCGTCCCCTTGTCGGGATCGCGCGTGATCACCATCGGCAACGTGATGTACGGGCCGCCGTCCTCGGGCCAGGTGGTGAGGATCGGCAGCTTCGACAGATCCGGGGTGGTCTCGACCACCTCCTGGCAGGGCGCCGTCGTCACCGTACGCGGCATCGCCGTCGCCACGCGCGCCAGCTTGGGCAGCATGCGGATCTTGTCCATGAGACCCGCGGGCGGCTGGGACTTCACCAGCTCGCCGATGGTGCGCGCGTGCTCCTCGAGATCGGAGACGCCGAGCGCCCACGACATGCGCCGGCGCGTGGCGTAGGTGTTGATGAGGAGGGGGAAGCGCGAGCCTTTCACGTTCTCGAAAAGTAACGCTGGCCCGCCGGCGCGCATCACCCGCTGCGAGATTTCGGTGATCTCCAGAACCGGATCGACCTCCTGGCGGATCCGTCGCAGCTCCCCGCGCTCCTCGAGCAGGCGCACGAATTCGCGCAGGCCATCGTGGTGTGCGGGGACGCTGACCGCCGCACCCTGTGCGCCGGCACCGCCGCTGCCGTCGTGTGCGATGTGCACTACGACCTCCGATCGGCGGCGAACTGCGCCAGGTCGCGCAGCGCGCTGCGATGGGGCGATTCCGGCAGCACATCGAGCGATTCGACCGCCTCGGCCGCCAGCTCGCGCGCCCTCTGGCGCGCGCGCTCGACGCCGCCCGCTGCCCGCACGCGCTGCAGGATCTCGGCGGCGACCTCGGCGGGCACGCCGGCCTCGCCCAGATGCGAGCGCACGTACTTGCCCAGCGCCGGGTCGGCCTCGCACGCCAGCAGCACCGGCAGCGTGAGCTTGCCTTCGGTCAGGTCGTGGCCCACCGACTTGCCCGCGGTCGCCTGGTCGACATCGCTGTCGAGCACGTCATCGGCGATCTGGAACGCGCGCCCGAGCGCGCGGCCGTAGCGTTCGAGCCCGGGTTCATACGTCGCGCCCACGGCGCCGCCCACGCGCGTGCACCAGGCGATCAGCGACGCGGTCTTGCGGTCGATCACGCGGAAGTAGTCGTCGATGGTGGCGTCGGGGTTGCCGGCGCGTTCCAGCTGCGCGACCTCTCCCTCGGCCATCTCGGTCACGGTCGCGGCCAGCGACTGCACGACCGGGAGCGAGCCGGTGAGCGCCACCGTCTCGAGAGCGCGCGCGAGGCAGAAGTCGCCGACCAGCACCACGATACCGTTGCCGAACACCATGCGCGCCGCCGGGCGTCCGCGCCGCACGCGCCCGTCGTCGACGACGTCGTCGTGATAGAGGGTCGCGGTGTGAATCAGCTCGGCGGCGCAGCCGACGGCGACGCCCAGCTCCAGCGGTACGTTGGCGGCGCGCGCGGCCAGCACCGCCAGCAGCGGGCGCAGGCGCTTGCCGCCGGCGTCCAGCAGGTGGGCGCCGACCTGCGGGATCGCGCCGACCGGGCTCTCCATGCGCTCGGCCAGGCGCACTTCGACCGCGCGCATCTCCGCCTCGACCAGGGCAGCGGCGCGATCCGACCGCGAGCGGGCGCTTTCAGCGTCGTTGGTGGAAGCAGCGGCGTTTTTCATCGCCTTGGGCATCGCCCGGATGGAGGGGAGAGACAAGACAATTCTAAATATTCAAAATAAATTGAAAGTCTGCAAGGCGATTCACCGGCGGTGGCGTTTTT
This sequence comes from uncultured Pseudomonadota bacterium, assembly GCA_963711305.1. Lineage (GTDB taxonomy): Bacteria > Myxococcota_A > Polyangia > Fen-1088 > Fen-1088 > DASRQZ01. The sequence continues at coordinate 829,729 of CAVQDT010000003.1, read as the reverse complement.
CCCGCGCGGCGGGCGCCGGGCTCTGGGCCGTCGCGGGGCCGCCATCGGCCGCGCCTGCCGGCGATTCGACGCGCAGCAGGTGGCGGAATTTCCCGACGTCGAGCGTGAGCTGGCCGAGCAGCATGTTGAGCATGGTCTCTCCCAGCTTGCAGATCTCGTTGAGCCGCCCGAGCCGCACCACCGTGAAGTCGGCCTCGGCTTTGAGCTTCTTGCCGGCCGCGCCGCCCACGGCCTTGGCGGCCGCCAGGGCGGCGCGCGCGCTGGCCTCGCCGCGCTCGACGGCCTCCACGGCGGCGCCGATCTCGCGCCGTTCGCGCTCGTTGAGCACGCCGGCGATCATCTTCCAGAAGTCGGTCTCGGCCTCGTAATGCTCGCGGCGCTGGCCGCGTACCCAGACCCGGTGCACGACGCCCCAGCGCCCGAGCGCCGCCAGCGTCATCGACGCGCTCCCCGCCGAGATGCCGAGCCGCTTCTGGATCTCGGTCTGCGGCAGCGGCTCGCGCGACAGGTAGAGCAGGCCGAACGTGCGCCCCATGGTGCGCGTGAAGCCCCAGAACTCCGCGATGCGACCGCAGGTGTCGATGCCCAGGTCGCGCGCGCGGGTGAGATCGTGCTGGATGTCGTCGGCGGAGGACATTTACGCACGCACGGTTGGGGGAGGCACCAGCGACTCGGCGCCGCGCGCCGCGAGCTGGCCGCAGGCGGCGTCGATGTCGTCGCCGCGGGGCGTGCGGATGTAGACCGCCAGGCCGCCCTGGCGCAGGCGCTCCTGAAACGTACGGATGCGCTCGGCCGACGGGCGTTCGAAAGCCGGGCCCGCGAACGGATTCCAGGGGATGAGGTTGACCTTGCTGGGGATGCCGCGCAGCAGGCGCGGCAGCCGCTCGGCGTCGGCGTCGCTGTCGTTGACGCCGGCGAGCAGCACGTACTCGAAGGTCACGCGACGGCCGTGCGACAGCGGAAAGCGGCGCGCGGCGTCGAGCAGCTCCGCGATCGGCCAGCGGCGGTTGACCGGCATCAGGCGGTCGCGCACCTCGTCGGTGGTGGCGTTGAGCGAGATCGCGAGGTTGGGCGCCGGCATCAGCTGGCCGAGCTTCTCGATGCCGGTCACCATTCCGACCGTCGACACGGTGATGCGGCGCGCGGAGAAAGAGGCGCCCCAGGGGTGCTGCAGCAGCGCGAGCGCGCGCGAGACCCCGTCGAAGTTGTGCATCGGCTCGCCCATGCCCATGAACACCAGATTCGTGGGGCGGCGGCCGGCGATCTGCGTCGCGCGGTAGACCTGCTCGACGATCTCTCCGGCGGTGAGGTGACGGGTGAAGCCCAGCGTCGCGGTCGCGCAGAAGGCGCAGTCGAGCGCGCAGCCGACCTGCGACGACACGCACAGGGTCAGCTTGTCGCGCAGCAGGCGGCCGGGTACGAGGCCGGACAAGCGACGTCGCCGCTCGGCTTCGGATTCGCTTTCGTCGTCATCATCGTCCGACGGCCTGGCGGAGCGCCCGGCGTGGAAGTCGAGCGGCTCGACGCGGTTCTCGTCGGGGATCAGCACCGATTCGATGGCGCGGCCGTCGCTGGTGCGGAAGCGCAGCTTGCGCGTGCCGTCGGCGGCCTCCTGGATCATGTCGACCGCGAGCGGGCGCAGCGGCGCGTCGGCGGACAGCGCATCGCTGAGCGCGCGCGGCACGTTCGACATCGCCGCCGCCGACTCGATCACGGCCTCGGTACCTCGGCCGTGCAGCCAGCGGAAGACCTGCTCGCCGCGGTAGACCGGCTCGCCGGCCGCGCGGACCCGCTCGGCGAGCTCGGCCGGGGTGAGAGAACGCAAGTCCATCGGGCGCGGAGCCTACCACGTCAACGTCAACGTCAACGTAAACGTAAACGTTCACGTCAACGTCAACGATCACGGGGGCGGTCCCGTTCACGTGCACGTCAACGATCACGGGAACGATCACGTTCACGGGGACGGGGCGCACGCAAGCCTCCGGCCCTCTCTCCCGTCCGCGGGAGAGGGTTGGGGAGAGGCCAGGCCTTGCGAGACGCAGCGCGCGAGGTCTCCCCGTTCCCGTGAACGTGGACGTCCCCGTGATCGTTGACGTGCACGTGAACGGGACCGCCCCCGTGATCGTTGACGTTGACGTGAACGTTTACGTTTACGTTGACGTTGACGTGAACGATCGCGGGCGCCCGGCTGAAGCGCACCCTTCTATCGTCGCCGGCGGCGCTTGCTCGTGAACGTGCCGAACAGCCCCACCATTGCGAATGCCAGCGCGAACGCCGACGGGTTCGCGTCGTCGCCGCCGACGGCGCAGCCGCAGCCGTCGCCGCCGCCCTTGATCCCGATTTGCGCCGAGACCTCGCGGCAGTCGCCCGAGACCTGGCAACTGGCCATGCCGTCGGACGTCACCGCGCAGACCCAGCACGGGCCGGGGCAGCTGACGGTGTTGCAGGGGTCGGCCTCGCAGGCGCCGGTCTCCTGGATGCAGCGCTGGCCCTTTCCGCACTGGGTCACCGCGCAGGTGTCGACGCGGCATTGACCGGTCTTCTGGTCGCAGAACTGACCGCCGGAGCAGGGCGTGGTGGCGCAGGTGTCGGCCATGCAGGTGCCGGCGACGCAGCGCTGCGAGCTCGGGCACTTGGCGGCCGTGCACAGGTCGACGCAGTTGCCGTTGTCGCAGTACTGGTTGGCGCCGCAGTTGACGCCCGCGCACTTGTCCGTCTGGCAGACGCCGGCGTTGCACATCTGGCCGGCGGCGCAGCCGAAGTTGTAGCAGTCGACGCACTGGCCGTGCTGGCAGACCTTCGGCGAACCGCAGACCACGCCGGTGCAGATGTCGATGCACGAGCCGGTGCTCTCGTCGCAGCGCTGGTCGGTCGGGCAGGTCTTGCCCGCGCAGCGCTGCGGGATGCAGTAGTCGCCCACGCACTTGTAGCCGTTGGGGCAGGGGAACTCGCCCGGCGTGCACAGGATCGTGCAGCGGCCTTCCTTGCAGCCGAGGCCGGACGGGCAGATCGGGTTCACGTCGGCAACGCCGTCGCAGTCATTGTCGAGCCCGTCGCAGATCTCGGGGCCGGGCAGCACGCAGCCCTCGCAGACGAAGCCGCGCGTGCCGCGGCAGACCAGGTGGCCGGCCTTGCACGTGCCGACGCCGACCTTGGCGGGGTCGAGGCCCGGGCAGATGCAGGTCTGACCGGTCTGGGTGAAGGGGCCCTCGTCGATGATGCCGTTGCAGTTGTCGTCGAGGCCGTTGCACACCTCGGTCATCGGCGTGCCGCCGTCGCCGGCCTGGCAGACCAGCGCGCCGCCCACGCACGCGGTCATGCCGGCGTGGCAGGTTCCGATGTTGGCGCCGCAGGTGACGCCGGTGCCGGGCAGCGTGCCCTCGTCGATCATGCCGTTGCAGTTGTCGTCGATGCCGTTGCAGACCTCTTGCGACGGCGTGCGCGGCATGTCGCAGAACGCGGTGACGCCGTTGCACGCCACGATGCCGGGGCACGGCATCGCGCACTTGTCGCCGACGTGCAGCGACGTGCCGGACAGCGTGATGCCGTCGTCGATCAGGCCGTTGCAGTCGTCGTCGATGCCGTTGCAGATCTCGGGCAGCGGCGGGCACGCCAGCGGGCGGCCGCAGGCGTTGGTGGGGCAGCCCTCGTCGATCTGGCCGTCGCAGTTGTTGTCCTTGCAGTCGCCGCAGACCTCGGCGGCGCAGTGCTTGGCGCTGGTGCCCAGCAGGTTGTCTGGATCGTTCGGGTCGTTGGGGCTGGCGACCGCGCACGTGTTGCTGACGCCCTCGTCGATCTGGCCGTTGCAGTTGTCGTCGATGCCGTTGCAGGTCTCGGGCGGCGGGACCGTCGACGCGATGATGCTGACCAGCGCGGACTTGACCGCGTTCGAGTCGGTGAGGCTGACGTTGATGACGCTGGTGCCGCCCTGGGTGGCGATCGCGGTCGCTTCGGTCTGCTCGGCCGTCGACAGCAGGGTGAAGTCGGTGAGGATGTACGTCGGCACCTTGGACGTCACGCGCAGCTGACAGGCCTGGAGCTCGGGGTGGAACGTCGCGTATGCTGCTGGCGCGCAACCGGATTGCAGTTGGCGTCCAGGGACGCGCCGTTCGACTTGGTGTTGTCGCAGGTCTCGCCGCCGTCGGTGACGAAGATGATCAGGTTCTTGCGGCACTTGGCCTTGGGATCCAGCGGTACCGCGGTGCCGCCGTCGGGGGCCGCGGTGGTCGCCTTGACGTAGTTGTCGAAGTAGAGACGCGCGTAGAACAGCGAACGCCCGATCGGCGTGTTGGCGCTGCTGGGGCTGCGCAGCTCGGGGTCGGTGAGCGCGGCGCCGTTGGTGTTGCCGTCCTCGGTCTGATCAATCCACTTGTAGATGTTGCTGATGTTGGCGCCCGCTGGATCGAAGTAGGTGCCATCGACCGGCTTCAACGTCGAGGCCGCGGGCGGCAGAGCGGCCTTGGTCACCGGCACCAGCAGCGCCTGCGAGATGCCGTTGGTCGCGTCGTCGAACCAGGTACCGTAAGTGGTCTGCGGGGTGGTATTGCTCTGCGCGGTCAGCCGGCAACCGGTGCTCGAGCCGGCGGCGTAGTGGCCCTGCGGGCACGTCGGCGCCGAGCCGAGGTTCGTCGTCTGCGGGTAGCGCATGAGGCCGAAGTTCGCCTCGTCGGACCCGACCTGCGCCAGCGCGTCGCGGAGCGCCTTCTTGAGTGCGTAGATGCGGCTGGATGCGCCGGTGTTGTTCGTGCCGCCCGCGCACAGCGGCGATCCGTCCTTGCCGCCTGACAACATCGATCCCGACGTGTCGAAGATGAACAGGATGTTCGGGCGCAGCGACTGCGCCTGCGCCACCATCGACGGCGCCGTGACCGCCGCCGCCACTCCCAACAAAACGCCGAATTTATTGTTTGTCATGAGGTCTTTCATTGAAGGCATCAGTTCAACGCGCCCGGGTGGCAGCAGCGGAAGCCGACCGAGGGCAAGAGAACGTCGGAGGTCGGCGCCGCCGTGGTGGAGTCGCACTGGAGACCAGGCGCAACCGTCACGGCGCTGCCGCTCGAGCTGTCGACGAAGCTGAGCGTGTTGTAGGCGCCGCCGCGCATCTCGAACGCCGTCGGGTGGAACGGCGTGGTGCCGGACAGCGTGGTGGCGACCCACTCCTTGGTGTTGCCCGACAGGTCGTAGACCTTGCCGATCGCGATGCCCAGGTCCGACGTGCAGCCGGTGGCCGTGCCGCCGGTGATGGGCGCGCCCGCGCCGTAGTCGAAGCCGTTGCAGGCGGTCTTCGAAAAGGTCGCGCCGTACGGGAAGTTGTTGGTCGTGCCGCGGTTGCAGGCGTAGGCCCACTCGGTCGCGGTGCAGAGGCGCCACTTGCCGTCGCCAATCTTCTCGCAAGCGGCCTCGGCGTTCTCTTTCTTGACGCTGGTCCACGGCAGCTTGCCCGGCGCCGAGCACGGACGATGCGTGACGTCGGTGCCGACGATGTCCTTGTTGGTCGCGTCCTTGCCGGCGTCGACGTGGCTCGCCTCGTAAGCGAACATGGTGACCGCCGTCGGCGAACCGGTCGGCGTGAAGATCACCAGCGACTCGTTGTGCGTGTCGGCCAGGACGTCGAGCTCGTCGACCTTGCCGTCGCAGTCATTGTCCTTGCCGTCGCAGATCTCCATCGTCGCGGTCTTCGTCGCCTGGCAGCGGTGATTGTCCGGTCTGCGTGTTGTCGCAGACCCAGGTCCCCGCGGCGCACTCGCCCTGGCCGGCGACGCAGCTCTTGCCGATCAGGAACGGCTCGTCGGTCTGGCCGTCGCAGTCGTTGTCGAGGCCGTCGCAGCCGAGCGTGGTGTCCTCGATGTCCTGGTAGCCAGCGCGGTACGGGCAGACGTAGCCCATCGAGCCCATGCACACCGGGACGATGCCCTGGCAGATCGAGCCCTGCGAGCGGCAGACGACCGTGGCCGGCAGGACGCCGTCATCGATGATGCCGTTGCAGTCGTTGTCGCGACCGTCGCAGATCTCGACGCCGCCGTTGGTCTTCTGGCAGTACGTCTCGCAGCCGTCCGACGACTTCATGTTCGCGTCGAAGAAATCCGGCAAGCAGGAGCCCATCGTGCAGACGCCCATGTCGCAGCTCGAGGCCGCGAACGGGTAGTAGCAGGGGTTGTTGCAGCCGCCGCAGTTGCTGAGATCCGACATCAGATCGAATCCGTCGTCGACGATGCCATTGCAGTCGTTGTCGATGCCGTCGCAGAGCTCAATGCCGCCGTTGGTGATCTCGCATTCGCAACCGTTGGCGGGGTTCTTGTCGGCGTCGAAGAAACCGGTGAGACAGGTGTACTGGCAAGCGCCCGTCATGCAGGTCGCGTCGGCGTTCATCTCGTAACACTGGTTGAAGCACCTGCCGCAGTTCGCGACGTCGGTCTGCCGCAGCGGCGAGTTGTCGTCGCAGGTGTTGCCGTTGCCGCCGACGCCGGTGCTCCCGTCCGTCGTCGCGCCGCCAGCGCCGGTGTCACCGCCGGTGCCGAGCGCGCCGCCGACGCCGGCGTCGCCGACGTTGGTCGAGCCGGCGTGGCCACCGTCGGCGCGGGTCGGGCCGCCGTCGATCAGATTGATGGTTTCGCCGGAGTCGTAGAGTCGATCGTGGCACCCCGCGCCGACGCCCGCGAACATCCCGCAAACGAATAGAATTCGGACAAGCGAATATCTCATGTCGCCGACTGATCAATCGGCGCTAAGTGGCAGCGAGTTTAGGCAGTTTCTCGACGGATCCGCCTCGCACGCGGCAGTCACATCGCCTCACGTGCCAGCAGATGTCCGCCATCCAGCTCTGCCCTTTCACAGCCCTCGTCGGCGGGCGCCTGCTCGGCTAGGCTACGGGCGGTTTCGATGATCGGGCAGAGCATTGGCAACTATCGCGTCACCCAGCTGCTTGGCGAGGGCGGTATGGGGATGGTCTATCTGGCGGAGCACCCGACGCTGGGGCGGCGCGCCGCCGTCAAGGTCCTGCACCCCGATCTGGTCGCCACCCACGAGATGATCCAGCGGCTGTTCAACGAGGCGCGCGCCGCTAACGCCATTGGCCATCCTGGAATCGTCGAGGTTTCGGACCTGGGGCTCCTTCCCTCTGGGACGCCCTACATCGTGATGGAGTACCTCGAGGGGCAGAGCCTGGGGGCCCGCATCGGAGCAGCCGGGCGATTGTCATTGCGCGCGGCGCTGACCATCGCCGACCAGGCCGCGAGCGCGCTCGGCGCCGCGCACGCCAAGGGCATCATTCACCGCGACCTCAAACCTGACAATCTCTTCCTGACGCCCGACCCGCAGGCGCCGGGCCGCGAGCGGCTCAAGGTGCTGGACTTCGGGATCGCGAAGCTGGCGCAGCGGCCGGCGAGCGCCGCCGATGTGCGGACGCGTACCGGCGCAATCCTGGGTACGCCGCGCTACATGTCGCCGGAGCAGTGTCGCGACAGCCGGGAAGTCGATCACCGCACTGACGTCTATTCGTTGGGCGTGATCCTCTACGAGATGCTCGCGGGAGTGCCTCCATTCGTCTCGGCGTCGTGGGGTGAAATGGCGCACATGCACCTCGGCGTCAAACCTCCAGACCTGCGCGCGGCGGTCCCCGAGCTGCCGCCAGCGATCGAACGCGCCGTATCGCGGGCGCTCGAGAAGGAGCCCGACGCGCGCTTCCAGTCGATGGAGGAGCTGCGCCAGGCCCTGGCCGAGTCGGCTGCCGGCGAGACGGCGATCCCCGCTCCGATCTCCGAGGCGGCCTTGGCGGTTGCGGTGCCGGAGGCTCCGTCGACGCTGCGCTTGGACGAAGCGGGGGCGACCCGGCCCCTTCGCCGGACGACGCTGGGAGGCACGGCGTCGGAGATCCAGCGCGCGTCGGGGACGACGGAGTCGCGGCGGCCCGGCCGTCGCGTCGCGGTCGTCGTGGCGGCGGGCGTGCTCGGGGCGGCGATCGTGGTGCTGGCCGCGCTCGCGACGCACCGGGGCGAGCCTCCGGAAGCGGGGGAGAGCCCCGCAGCGGCAGTGCCTGCCGCGGCCAGTGCTCCGGTCGCGTCGCCGCGGGCCGTCGTGCCGCAGCCGCCACCGCAGCCGCAGGCGGTACCTCCGCCGTCGCCGGAAGCCGTCGAACCGGAAGCCGTCGAACGCACCGATCAAAGAATCGGCCAAGACGCCCACCAAACCGGCGCCGGCGCCCGTGCGCCACCGGCCTGCGGTCAAGCCACGGCCGGTGCCTGCGGTGGCCGTGCCGGTGGAGCCGCAAAAGGTATGACGCCTCGCCTGGTGCTGGCCGCCGTCATGGTGATCGTCGCCGCCGGCATGACGACGGCTATCGCCGCGCGCCCCGGCACCCGGACCATCCGAGAGCGGGCCCGCCCCGATGCCGGACCGTCCGGATCTTCAGGCGCGAAATCTGTTTCAAGCCGGTCAATATGGCGGCGCTCTCGCGATCTATCAGCGGCTCTATGCCGAGACGCACCACCCGACCTATCTGCGGAACATCGGCCGCTGTCATCAGATGCTGCGCGAGCCGAAGCCGGCGATCGAAGCCTTTCAGGCCTACCTGCGCGACGCGCGCAGTCTGGACACGGGCGAGCGCGCCGAGATCGACCGCTACATCGGTGAGATGCAGCGGCTCGAAATCGCGGCGCCCGCCGGCGTGGCGCAGGCCGCGAGCGTCGCGCCACCAGGAACGCCGGGAACCACCGCAATGGTCTCTGCGCAGAGCTCGTCGCCCGTCACCCGCACATGGTGGTTCTGGACCGGCCTCGGCGCGCTCGCGGCGGCCGGCGTGATCGCAATCGTCGCCTCGAGCGGCGGGAAAGATCGCTTGCCTTGTCCCAGCGGTGCGGTGTGCCGGTGAACAAAATGGACGCAATTTGGGCTCTTCGGGCGACATCTCGGATCGCGTGGCTCGGCTGCGCGCTCGTGCTCGGCGCGCTCGCGGGGTGCGGCTCGGTGCGCGCCGACGAGGCGCTGGCGATGCTCGATGTCACCGCGGCCGCCGGCATGCCGCCGTTCACCACCGCGCGTTTCTCGGTCGCGGGCCGTCCGGAGATCGCGGCGCGCGATGTGAGCTACGACGGCACGGGCACGCTGAAGTTTGGCTACTACCTGCCCGGACCCAGCGGCACCCTGCGCGTGACCGGTCAGGCGCTTTCGGCGAACTGCGTGGTCGGCACGGGCACCGCGGCGGTCACCGTGCAGCTGGGACAACGGTCGGATGCGGTGCCGCTGGTGATCGGTCCGGTGACGAGCGTCGATCCCGCGTGTCAGGTGGCCGCGGACGCGTCGGCCGACGCGCCCGCCGACGCGAGACCCGCCGATGCGCGCGGCGATGGTCCACGCGATGGCGCGCAGGACACGGGCGCGCGCACCGACGGCTCGACGGCGCGGCCCGATTCGGGGCCGCCCGCCTGCGTGATCGCGACCAAGGCCTGCACGAGCAACACGATGTGCTGCTCGGGGCTCACGTGTGGAACGACCTCGCTCGGGCAGGTCTGCTGCGGCAACTTCGAGGCGCCGTGCACGCGTCCCGGCGGCGAAGACTGCTGCGGTCAGCTCGAGTGCATCAACGGGGGATGCTGCCTGCCCGCGACCTACTCGTGCACGGGCACGTCGTGCTGCACCGGGTCTGGTCTGCGGCACCACCAGCCTCGGCCGCACCTGTTGCGGCAACGCCGGCGCCCCGTGCATCCGCCCCGACGGCGCCGACTGCTGCGGCGCGCTCCGGTGCGTGAACAACGTCTGCGCGAAGTGAAGACTCCGCGGACGACGCGGCTCGCAAGGCTTGCCCTCTCCCTAACCCTCCCCCGCGGACGGGGGAGGGGATCGGAACGCTACGCGAGCGAGGCGCCGGCCACCGCGAGCTACGCGAGCGAAGATCCTGAAAAGAAGAACGCGATCTCGGCTTGCGCGGTGTCGGCGGCGTCGCTGCCGTGCACGGCGTTCTTCTCGATGTCGGTGCCGTATTTCTGGCGGATCGTTCCCTCGGGTGCCTTCCTCGAGTCGGTGGGCCCCATCACTTCGCGGTAGCGCGCGATCGCGTTCTCGCCCTCGATCGCCATGACCACCACCGGGCCTGACGTCATGAACTTGACCAGGTCCCGATAGAACGGCCGCTCCTTGTGGACGGCGTAGAAGGTCTCCGCCTCGGGCCCGCTGAGCCTGACCATCCGCAGGCCGATGATCTTCAGCCCGAACTTTTCGATCATGTCGACGATGCCGCCGATCGCGCCCTTGGCGACCGCGTCGGGTTTCACGATTCCGAACGTTCTCTCGAGTGCCATTCTCTCCGGTCTCCCTTAACCTTTTGCTCTCGTTTGTGGACTACGAAACGAACGCCGCGATGGTCTTGCCCAGGTCGGCCGGCGTGGCGGCGATCGCGATGCCGGCGTCGCGGAGCGCGGCGATCTTCTCGGCCGCCGTCCCCTTGCCGCCGCTGATGATCGCGCCCGCGTGGCCCATGCGCTTGCCGGGCGGCGCGGTCTGACCGGCGATGAACGCCGCGACCGGCTTCTTCATGTTCGACTTCACGAAGCGCGCCGCGTCCTCCTCGGCGTTGCCGCCGATCTCGCCGATCATCAGCACGCCTTGGTCTCCGGGTCGCGCTCGAACAGCTCCAGCGCGTCGATGAAGTCGAGCCCCTTGACCGGGTCGCCGCCGATGCCGATCGCGGTCGATTGGCCGAGGCCGAGCGCGGTCAGCTGATGCGCGGCTTCGTAGGTCAGCGTGCCGGACCGCGAGACCACGCCGATCGACCCCGGCTTGTGGATGTAGCCCGGCATGATGCCGATCTTGCACTCGCCCGGCGTGATGATGCCGGGGCAGTTGGGGCCGATCAGCTTCACCGCCGACGTCTGGTCGTTCGGACCCAGCGCGCGCCGCACCTTGACCATGTCGAGCGCCGGGATGCCCTCGGTGATGCACACGACGAGCTCGATGCCGGCGTCGGCCGCCTCGAGGATCGCGTCGGCCGCGCCCGGCGGCGGCACGAAGATGATCGACGCGTTGGCGCCGGTCTTCTTCACCGCGTCCTGCACGGTGTCGAACACCGGGAACCCTTCGTGCACCAGGCCGCCCTTGCCGGGCGTGACGCCGCCGACGACGTTGGTGCCGTACTCGCGCATCTGCTTGGCGTGGAACGTCCCGGCGCCGCCGGTGATGCCCTGAACGATCAGCTTGGTCTGTTTGCCGACGAGGATCGACATGGCTACTTCGCCTCTCCGGCGCGAGCCAGCGCCACGATCTTCTGCGCGCCGTCGGCCATGTCGTTGGCGGTGGTGACCGCCAGCCCCGACTCGGCGAGCATCTTCTTGCCCAGCTCGACGTTGGTGCCCTCGAGCCGCACGACCAGCGGCACCTTGAGCCCGACCTCCTTCGCCGCCGCGATCACGCCGGCCGCGATGATGTCGCACTTCATGATGCCGCCGAAGATGTTGACGAAGATCCCCTTCACGTTGGGGTCGGCGGGATGATCTTGAACGCCGCGGTCACCTTCTCCGCCGTGGCGCCGCCGCCGACGTCGAGGAAGTTCGCCGGCTCGCCGCCGAAGTGCTTGATGATGTCCATCGTGGCCATCGCCAGGCCGGCGCCGTTGACCAGGCAGCCGATGTTGCCGTCGAGCTTGATGAAGCTGAGGTCGAGCGTCTTGGCCTCGAGCTCCGACGCGTCTTCCTCGTCGAGGTCGCGCAGCGCCTCGTACTCTTTCTGGCGGTAGAGCGCGTTGTCGTCGAAGGTCATCTTGCAGTCGAGCGCCAGCACGCGGCCGTCGGTGAGCACGACCAGCGGGTTGATCTCGACCAGCGAGCGTCGATCTCGATGAACGCGCGATAGAGCTGCGCCGAGCAGCTCGGTCGCGTTCTTCGCGGCCGGGCCGTGCAGCCCGAGGCCATAGGCCAGGTTGCGCGCCTGGTAGCCGGACAGGCCGCTGACCGGGTCGACGACCTCGCGCAGGATCTTCTCCGGCGTCTTGGCGGCGACCTCTTCGATCTCCATGCCGCCCTCGGTCGACGCCATCACGGTGACGCGGCCGGTGCCGCGGTCGACCAGGATGCCGAGGTAGAGCTCGCGCGCGATGTCGACCGCCTGCTCGATCAGCAGGCGCTTGACCTTCTGGCCCTCGGGCCCGGTCTGGTGCGTGATCAGCTTCATGCCGAGGATCTTGCGGGCCGCGTCGCGCGCCGCCGCCGCGCCCTTCACGACCTTGACGCCGCCGCCCTTGCCGCGGCCGCCGGCGTGGATCTGCGCCTTGACGACGACGAACTCGTTCTCGGTCTCGGCGATCAGCGCCTTCGCCGCCGCCTCGGCCTCGTTGAAGCTCAGCACCGGCGTCCCCTTGGGGATCGGAACGCCGTACTTCGTGAGGATCTCCTTGGCCTGATACTCGTGGATTTTCATCGATGCCCCTTAAAGCTTCTTCGAGGCTTCGATGAGCTCGCGCACCGCGCCCGCCGACTTCTCGAGCATCGCCTTCTCCTCGGCGGTGAGCTGGATGTTGACGACCTTCTCGACGCCGCCGGCGCCGATGACGACCGGCACGCCGATGTACAGGTCCTTGTAGCCGTACTCGCCGTCGAGGTACGCGGCCGCGGGGAGCACGCGCTTCTGATCGTTCAGGAACGACTCGGCCATGACGATCGCCGCCGAGGCGGGCGCGTAGTAGGCGCTGGTGCCCATCAGCTTGACGATCTCGCCGCCGCCGCCGCGCGTGCGCTCGACGATCGCGGCCAGCTTGTCGGCCGAGATGAGCTGGCTGCACCGGCACGCCGTTGATCGTGCAGTAGCTGGTAACGGGAACCATCGTGTCGCCGTGGCCGCCGAGCACCATCGCGCGCACGTCCTTGACCGCGACGCCGGCCTCGCGCGCCAGAAACAGCTGGAAGCGGGCGGTGTCGAGCACGCCGGCCATGCCGACGACCTTCTCGCGCGCGAAGCCGGTCACCTTCTTCAGCTCGTACACCATCGCGTCGAGCGGGTTCGAGATCACGATGACGAACGCGTTCGGCGCCTTGGCCTTGACGTTCTCCGCGACGTTGCGGATGATCTTGAGGTTGATCGAGAGCAGATCGTCGCGCGACATGCCCGGCTTGCGCGGCACGCCGGCGGTGATGATCACCACGTCGGAGCCGGCGACATCGTCCCAGTTGGAGCTGCCGGTGATCTTCGCGTCGTAGCCGAGCACCGCGCCGTTCTGCTCGAGGTCGAGCGCCTTGCCCTGCGCCAGGCCCTCCTTCTCGGGGATGTCGAACAGCACGACGTCGCCGAGCTCGCGGCGCGCCACCAGCGCGGCCAGCTCGCCACCAATGTTGCCAGCGCCAATGAGAGCAATCTTGTTCCTGCGGGGCATGTCAGTAGCTCCTTCTTGGGTATATGACGACCGATTAGAACGAAGGCGTGAACCACGGGCGGGGCAGCCCGCGCTTCGACCGGGAATCAGAGGTTCTTGATGATCGCGTCGCCGAAGTCCGAGCACGAGACCTCGGTCGCGCCGGTCATCAGGCGCGCGAAGTCGTAGGTCACGGTCTTGTCGGCGATGGCTCTTTTCCAGGCCGGTTATGATCCGCGCCGCGGCGCCCGTCCAGCCGAGATGCTCGAGCAGCATCACGCCCGACAGGATCACCGAGCCGGGGTTCACCTTGTCCTGGTCGGCGTACTTCGGCGCGGTGCCGTGAGTCGCCTCGAAGACCGCGTGGCCGGTCAGGTAGTTGATGTTGCCGCCCGGCGCGATGCCGATGCCGCCGACCTGCGCCGCGAGCGCGTCGGACAGGTAGTCGCCGTTCAGGTTCAGCGTGGCGATGACGTCGAACTCGTCGGGGCGGGTCAGCACCTGCTGCAGCGTGATGTCGGCGATCGAGTCCTTGACCAGGACCTGGCCCGCGGGCGGCTTGCCGCCGCAGTCGTCCCAGCCGACGGCGCGGCCGGCGTACTCGCGCTTGACCAGGGCGTAGCCCCAGTCGCGGAACGCGCCCTCGGTGAACTTCATGATGTTGCCCTTGTGGACCAGCGTCACGCTCTTGCGCTTGTGGCAGGATCGCGTAGTCGAGCGCGGCGCGGATCAGGCGCTCGGTGCCCTCGCGCGACACCGGCTTGATGCCGATGCCCGACGTCTCCGGGAAGCGAATCTTCTTCACGCCCATCTCGTTCTGCAGGAACGCGATGACCTTCTTCGCCTCGGGCGATTCGGCGGCCCACTCGATGCCGGCGTAGATGTCCTCCGTGTTCTCGCGGAAGATCACCATGTCGACCTTTTCCGGGTGCTTCACCGGCGAGGGCACGCCGGTGAAGTAGCGCACCGGGCGCAGGCAGACGTAGAGATCGAGCATCTGGCGGATCGCGACGTTGAGCGAGCGGATGCCGCCGCCGACCGGCGTGGTCAGCGGGCCCTTGATGCCGACGAAGTATTTCTTGAAGGCCTCGAGCGTCTCGTCAGGAAGCCAGCTGTCGAAAAGTTTCTTGGATTTCTCGCCGGCGTAGACCTCGGCCCAGGCGATCTTCTTCTTGCCGCCGAACTCCTTGCTCACCGCCGCGTCGAGCACGCGCACCGAAGCGCGCCAGATGTCGGGGCCGGTGCCGTCGCCTTCGATGAAGGGAATGATCGGATGATCGGGCACTTCCAGGTGTCCGTCGCCATGGACTTTGATGGCTTCACCACCTGCGGGGATCTGAGGAGCTGCGCTTGCCATGGGCCGTGATTACGTCTGACGGACCTCGGTCAGGCAAGCGAAAACGACGCCGCCGCCCCGAAAATTGCAGAAGATTGAAACCGCCGCCGGGGTGCTACGCTGATCGTCGGAAATGACGCTCATCGAGGAGCTTTCTGCGCTGGTCCGGGCGCTCGACGACGCGCACGTCGAGTACGCCTTGGTGGGGGGGCTGGCGGTCGCGGTCTGGGGCGTGGCGCGGGCGACCAAGGACATCGATCTGCTGGTCGAGAAGTCGGATGCTGAACGGGCGGCGGCGGTCGCGAAGGGATGCGGATACACGCTCGACGCATTTCCGATGGAGTTCGAGGACGGAATGGAGATGCGCCGGCTCAACAAGATCGAGAGCGACGGCACTTTGTTAACAGTCGATTTCTTGCTTGTCGGCGCCGCGCAACGGTCGGTGTGGGAAGGGCGGCAGCGCGTTCCGTTCCAGGCTGGATCGATCTCGGTCGCCTCGCGCGAAGGCCTGATCGCTATGAAGCTCTCCGCGGGACGGGTGCAGGATCTCGCGGACGTGCAGAAGTTGCGGGAGGGCGACCGGTGAGTCACGGAGGTAAGAGCGCCGTCGACATGTCCGCCGCTGGGGTCACGGCTCGCTTGCAGCGCGTGAGCGATGCCGCAGACCTTCGCCCCGAGTACCGGCTCTACGGCAAGATCGACATGACCGCGGCCGGGGTCACGGCGCGCCTGCGCGAAGCGTCTGAGCTGCGCGACCTGTGCTTGCTGCTGGGCAAGAGCGGCGCGGCGGCACGCCGTCGGTCTACCTGACCTTCGTGCCCGGAGGAGCGTCGCGGTCGAGCGCGGAGAGCGCGAGCACGTCGGCGTCGCCGGCGGCCAGGATCATGCCCTGCGAGAGCACGCCGCGGATCTTCGCCGGCTTGAGGTTCGCGAGATAGATCACGGTACGGCCCACCATCTGCTCCGGCTGGTAGGCGGAGGCGATGCCCGAGACCACAGTGCGCGGTTCGGCGCCGGCGCCGACGTCGAGCGTCAGCTTGAGCAGCTTGTCGGCCTTGGGCACACGCTCGCAGGTGAGCACCTTGGCGACGCGGAGATCGATCTTGGCGAACTCGTCCATCGCGATCTCGGCGGGGGCGGCGGCGAGAGCATGCGACGTGGCGGCCGGCGCGGGTGGGGTTGCGGCGGCGGTTGCTGCCGTCGCGGGCGCGGCGGTCGCGTCGGCGGCCGGCATCCACTTCGCGATCAGCGCCGTCTGGCGCTCGGGCTCGATGCGCGGGAACAGCGGCTCTGGTTTCCCGAGGGTTGCGCCTGGCCAGCTCCAGTCGGTAGGCCACGTGGTGGTAGTTGGGTCGAGACCCAGTTGGCTGAGGATCTTCGCCGCCGCGACTGGCATAGCGGGAGCAACCATCAGTGCGGCCCACCGAAGCGATTCGCAGCAGTAGTTAAGGACGCGCACCAGCTCCGCCTTGTGAGCTAGGTCTTTGGCTAGCTTCCAAGGCTTCTGTTCTTCGATGAACGCGTTGAACCGCCTCACGATGCTCCAAGCCTCTTGTAGCGCCACTGACGGACTGAACTGTTCCCAAGCCTCTGCCACCCGTTTGCCGGCCCTGAGCTGTTCGCCGCGAAGGACGAACCAGTAGTCTTCGGTGGCTGCGGGGTCGTGCTGGTCGAACGTCTTCTCTTCGACTTGGGGAACGCGCCCCTCCAGGTATCGATGCGCCATCGACACCGTTCGGTTCAGCAAATTCCCGAGGTCATTGCCGAGATCCGACTCGTAGCGCTGAAACAACGCCTCGTAGGTGAAGTCGCCGTCGCCGCCGAGCGTGTACTCGCGGAGAACGAAGTAGCGCAGCGGATCGACGAAGCCGTCACCGAGCTCGCCGACGATCGCGTTCGGATCGACGCGCGTCGCCGGGATCGACTTCGAGATCTTCTGGCCCTTCACAGTCAGGTAGCCGTGGCAGAAAATTCGCTTCGGCAGCGGCAGGCCAACGGACATCAGCATCGCGGGCCAGTAGACGGCGTGGAATCGCAGGATGTCCTTGGCGATCACGTGATGGGCCGAGCCGTTCCACCACTGTCGCGCTTCGCCGTTGGGGCCTACCGTCGCCGCGGTGTAGTAGTTGGTCAGCGCGTCGATCCAGACGTAGATGAGGTGGTCTTTGTCGCCAGGGACATCGATGCCCCACTCGACCGACTTTCGTAGGCGCGAGATGGAGATGTCCTTCAGGCCGCGGCTCACGAAAGACGCAACCTCGTTGCGCCGGGATTCGGGCCAGATCGGATCGGCGCTCTTGTACCAGTCGAGGAGCCGGTCAGCGTACTTCGAGAGACGGAAGAAGTAGTTTCTTTCCTTTACCGCCTCGACTGGTGTGCGATGGATCGGGCAGAGCTTCTTGCCATCCTCCACGACGACTTCGTCGTCGCCTTTGAACTCCTCACAGCCGACGCAATAGAGCCCTTCGTACTCGCGCGACTCGATGTCACCGTTCGCCTTGAGGTGGTTCCACATCTCGGCGACGACCTTCTTATGGCGCTCCTGCGTCGTGCGAATGAAGTCGTCGTTGCCGATCTCCATGCGCTTCCAGGTCTCTTGAAACTTGGCGGCGATCTCGTCGCAGTACGCCTGTTCTTTGATTCCGCGTTCCTGCGCGATGCGGTGGATCTTCAGCCCGTGCTCGTCGAGGCCGGTCAGGAAGAACGTGTCGCTGCCGCGCGCGCGGTGGTAGCGCGCCATCGCGTCGGCCACCACCGTCGAGTAGAACGTGCCGAGGTGGGGCAGGGCGTTGACGTAGTAGATCGGCGTCGTGATGTAGAACGGATCCATGGCAGGCGCGACAGCATAGTCGATCCCGCCGCGCCGGCGCGAGCGCGCTAGTTGCTGGGCACGCCGGGGGGCGGCTCGTCGCCGGGCTCGGGCTCGGCCTGCACCGGCGCCGCTGCCGGGCGGTGGCCCGAGCTGCTTGACCTGCTCCGCCGAGAAGACCTGCGGCGGCCCGTCCTGGAAGTAGACGCGCACGCGCCCGTGCAGCACGTCGAGATCGGCGACGCGGCCCTCGCCCTCGGGCGTGCTCACGCGCTTGCCGAGCTTGGGCAGCGCCTTCGCCGCCTCGACGTAGTTCGCCTCCTCGTAGACCAGGCAGCACTTGAGGCGCCCGCACTGCCCCGACACCTTGGTCGGGTTCAGCACCAGATTCTGGTGCTTGGCCATCTTGATCGACACCGGCGCGAACCGCGGCAGGAACGTGCTGCAGCACAGCTCGAGACCGCACGACCCGATGCCGCCGACCATCTTGGCCTCGTCGCGCACGCCGACCTGGCGCAGCTCGACGCGCAACCGCAGCTCGTTGCCGAGGTCGCGCACCAGATCGCGGAAGTCGATGCGGTTCTCCGACGCGAAGTAGAACGTCGCCTTGCCGTTCTGGTGCACCTCGGCGCGGAACATCTTCACCGGGATCTTGCGCGCGCGCACCATCTCGCGCCCGAGCGCGAGCGCTTCGGCGGCGCGGCGGCGTGTTCGCCTCCAGGCGCTCCAGATCTCGCTCGTCGGCGACGCGAACCACGCGCGGCAGGCGGCCGCCCGGCGACGGCCGCGGCGCGCTCGCCACCGCGACCACGCCCAGCTCGTGCCCGTTCTCGCCCTGGATGATCACGCGCTGCCCGCGCCGCAGCGTCAGCACGCCCGCCTCGAGCTCGTAGGTCCGGCCAGTCGGGTGCAGCTTGACGCCGACGGTGTTCACCAGGCGCTCAGCGGGCTCTTTCGGATCGCCGTTCATCGTGCGGCCTGTCCGGCGCTGCCGCCCTGGCGGCGGAGCTCCAGCAGCAGCCGCTCGACGGCGACCAGCGCGTTCATATTGGCGGCGAGCGCGCCGTCGGCCTCGACCACCGCGGTCAGCGCGCGCACCAGGCGCGGCGCGCCGGCCGCCGCCAGCTCGGCGGCCTGCTCGCGGAAGAGCGCCAGATCGGGGGCACCCGCCGCGGTCACCATCGCGTCGCGGTACAGGCGCCCGAGCAGCGAGATGATCGGCGGCAGCGCCTGCTTGATCTCCTTGTCGCCGGCGACCGCGGCCGCCGCGTCGAAGATGCGCCCGACGTCGGGGCCGCCGCCGTGCGCACCGCCCGCGGCGGCGTCGCGCAGCGCCGTTACCGAATCCCAGATCGCGTCGTCCTCGGCGCCGGCGGCGCGCAGCGCGCGAGTGACCGAGCCATCGGCCAGCGCGGCGGCCACGGCGGCGCGGCGCGGATCGATCGCGTGCGCGGCGGTCAGCAGCGCGACCAGCGCCTCGGCGGTGAGCGCGCGGAAGCGGATGCGCTGCACGCGCGAGCGGATCGTGGGCAGCATGCGGTCGGGCGCGCTGGTCACCAGCACGATGTGGTTGCCCGGCGCCGGCTCCTCCAGTGTCTTGAGCAGGCAGTTCGCCGCGTTGACGTTCAGTCGATCGGCGTCGTCGACGATGATCACGCGCGCCGGCGCCTCGTGCGGGCGCGTCGCCGCCATCGCGACGATCGCCTGCGCCTGCTCGATGACGATCTGGGCCGTCTCGGCGGCGAATACCGGCACGTCCGGATGGAGGCCCGCGTCGATGCGGCGGCACGACTCGCAGGTGCCGCAGCCTTCGCCCGGCTCGACCGCGCAGGTCAGCGCCAGCGCCAGACCGTACGCGGCGGCGCGCTTGCCGACGCCGTCTGGGCCCTCGAAGAGGTACGCGTGCGGCACGTGACCCGACGCGACCGCGCGGCGGAGCACAGCCGTCGCGTGGTCCTGACCGGAGAGATCCCGAAGCCGCATCTTGTCCGACCGTAGCATCGGCGCCGCGGCCAGTCGACCCGGCGCATGTCGACACGGGGTTTGCGGGACGTTAACCTTCGGGCATGGGAATCCTCGGCAGGCTCTCGACCATGATCAAGTCGAACGTCAACGACCTCATCGACTCCATGCAGGACCCGGCCAAGGAGATCGATCAGATGGTTCGCGACATGGAAGACTCGGCGCGCGAGGCGCGTACCGAAGTTGCGAGCTGCATGGCCGAGGAGAAGCGCCTGGGAAAGCGCATCGAGGCGCTGACCATCGAGGCGAAGAGCTGGGAGGACCGCGCGACGATGGCGGTTCGCGCCGGCGACGACGCTCTTGCGCGCGAGGCGCTCGCGCGCAAGGCCGAGAAGGAGACCGAGCGCGCCGAGTTGCAGAAGGCGCTACGCGAGCAGGAGGTCTACGTCGAGCAGCTCGTGGTCGGGCTCAAGGCGCTGGACGCGCGGGTGCAAGACGTGAAGCTGCGCCAGGGGACGCTGCGCGAGAAGGCGCGCGCGTCGAAGCGGGGCGGCAGCCCGGTCTCGACGAAGACCTCGGCCTTCGACGACTTCGAGCGCATGTCGAGCAAGATCGACGCGGTCGAGGCCGAGGCGAGCCTGGGCGACGAGCTGTCGGGGAGGACGCCGGCGTCGATCGATGCGGAGCGCAGGCTGAAGGAGATGTCCGAGAAGAGCACCATGGATGACGCGCTGGCGGAGCTGAAGAAGAAGCTGAACAACCCGTAAGACGTGATGGTTGACGTTGACGCCTACTGGGCGTCCCGCCTGGCCGCCGCTGCTCCTTGCACCGCCGCGAGCCTCCTCGCCGTCAGCAATAGCAACCCCGCCAGCACTGCCAGCAGCGCCAGCCCCACCACGATCCCCGCGATCAGCACCGACCGGCTCCCGCTCGCGATGCGCAGGGGCCCGAGCGCTGCCATCGACGCCCCCTCGGCCTCCGCGGTCTCCGGCGCGCTCGTCACCACCACCGCGACCGCTGCCGGGTCCAGCCCGGGCACGCTGCCCGCGACCAGCTTTTGTACGTCTCCTTCGGGCAGCGGGGCGCGGCCTCCGCGCACCTTGAGCAGCACCGCCGCGCGCGCCGGCGTGCGCGGCCTGGGATCGACCGCGAGCGGATCGTTCTCCTCGAGCACCAGGTGCACGCGCGCGCTCACCACGCCGTCGGCGGTCTCGAGCGTCCGCTCGATCTCGCCGCCCAGCGCTTCCAGGTACCGCGCGCGCTCCTCCGACGGCGTCGGGATCAGGCTCGGCTGGCCGTAGACCTCGGCGAAGCCGTGGCGGCGGTCGCGCGGCAGTCCCAGCGAGCGCAGCAGGTCCAGCGCCTTGCCCGCGTCGTGCCGCGCGATCCGCACGGTGAACGCCGTGGCGCTCCCCTCATCGGCGACCTTCTCGGTGGCGATGCCGGCGCGCTCGAGCGCGGCGATCGTCTCGTTGGCCGAGCCTTCGTCGAGGCCGTGCAGCAAATTCGTCGAGCACGCCGCCGCGCCGAAAACCAGCGCAACGAGCAAGAGCGCGCGCGTCTTCGACGTGGGAACCGCCGTCTTCATTTGTCGTCCGCCATCGCCGCGCGCAAAAGCTGGATCGCGCGCGCGTGCAGCCGGCAGGCCCACGACTTGGACAGCCCCATGGACTCGCCGGCCTCTTCGAGGTTCTTTCCCCCGTAGTAGTAAAGCTCCATGAGTTGCCGCTCGCGCGCCGGCAGCGTCTGGATCGCCCCGCGCAGGCGCACGCCCAGGCGGCCGAGGTCGATGAGCGCGTCGGGCGCTGGCAGGCTCTCGTCGGCGATCGTGGCCGCCGCGTCGAGCGACGTGATGTGCACCGCCGCTACGTCGGACAGGATCTGGCCGATGCTCGCCAGCGTCGCGGCGGTGTCGGCCGGGCCCTCGGCGGCGCGGCTGGCCCCCGCCGGCTGGCGCGCCGCCGCGCCCCGCTCGGCGGCGTCGCGCTCGGTGTGAGCCAGCAGCAACTCGTTGGCACGCTCCTCGGCGCGGTAGCGCGCGTAGTCCGAGCGCGAGTACCACCCCATGGTCCGCAACCCATCGAACATCGCGCCGCGGATCCGGTAGTACGCGAACGTGCTGAATGTCACCCCCTGCGTCGGATCGAACCGCTCCGCCGCCTCGACCAGCCCCTTCGACCCGTAGCCGACCAGGTCCTCGAAATCGATCGACGCGCGCAGCGTCTTCTTCACCTTGCGCGCGATCGCTTGAACCAGCGCCAGGTGGTTCTCGATCAGGCCTCTTTTCTCCCGCGCCGCCGGCACGGGGCGAATAGACAAGGGTTGCGTTGCGCCGTCAAGTCCGCGTATCTATGTCGTCTTCTCGGGTCTGGTATGGGTTCTTTTCGATCACTCTCGGCCGATGACGTGCGCGCGATCCTGCGCGCGTTCGGCGCGCCGGCCTACCGCGCCCACCGCCCGATCGCGGTCGGGACCATCAACACCAACGTGGCGGTCGAGACCGAAGACGGCCCCCGCTTCCTGCGCATCAACGAGGGCAAGTCGGAGGACGACGTCGCCCGCGAAGCGGCCATCGTCGCCCACGCCGCCGCGCGCGGCGTACCGACCCCGCCGCCGGCATTCGCGCCCGACGGCCGGGCGTTCGTGCGCTGGTCGCCGGCGGGAGAGCCGGGCCCGATCGTGTCGCTGTTCCCGTGGCTGCCGGGCCGCACGCTGGTGCGCGCCGAGGTCACGCCGGCCCACGCGCGCCAGGTCGGGGCCGCGCTGGCGCGCCTGCACCTGGCCAGCGAGGGTCTCGCCGACCGCCGGCCCGGACGCTACGAGCCCGACGAGATTGACCGCCGGCTGGGCCTGGTGACCGCTGCGGCCGCGGCGCGCCCCGAGCTCGCGGCGGCGGTCGCGATCCTGACGCCCGAGCTGGCGGCGCTGCACCGCGAGCGTCACGCCGGACTGCCGCTGGGGCTGATCCACGGCGATCTGTTCATCGACAACACGCTCTTCGATGCGCCGGCCGAGCCGGCCTCCGCGGTCGCCACGGCCAACCTGGTGGCGCTGCTCGACTTCGAGCAGGCGTCGTGGGGGCGCCTGACCTACGACGTCGCGGTGACGCTGCTCGCGTTCGCGTTCGGGCACGACGACTTTCGCGCGGATGTCGTGCGCGCGTTGCTCGACGGTTACGCGTCAGTGCGGCAGCCCACCGCTGAAGAGCGCGCCGCGTTCGGGACCGAGCTACGCTTCGTCGCCTGCCGGTTCGCGGTGACTCGTATCACCGACGTGCACCTCAAGCGCGGCGAGGGGACGCCGCCGGGGAAGGACTACGGACGGTATCTCGCGCGGCTCGAGAGCGTGAAGCGGCATCTGAGCGCGCGCGACGAGGTGCTCGACCTTTTCTGATCGAGGACGGCGACGAGGACGAGGACCGGGCTTGGGTTAGGTCTTGCGGACCATGTTGATGTACTTGCGGAGCGTGTCCTTACGCTCCTCGTCTAGATCGATGTATCTGATCCCCATGTCCATCGGCGGCTCGCGGTTGGCCCACACCACCTCGCCCTTGACCGCGATCGACGCGTCGAGCTCGGGGAAATTGAGCACGAGGTCGACCAGCGTCCCGACCTCCTCGATGCCCGAGGTCCCGATGCAGACGCCGCCCAACGAAATATTCTGGATTCGGTGAAACAGCAAAACCTCATTCCCGGTGAAGTCGACGTAGGCGTTGACCTCATAGCGGGGGAACTCGCGGACTTGCTCCGAGCTGTCGACCATCGAATGGCTCCCTTGCGAGCGATGATATCAAAAAGTGCGTCAACGATGTTCTTGCCATTTTGGCACGCGGCTTTGGCGTCGAGCGCCGATGCGGCATCCTGGTGCCGGGGGCAGGGCTGACCATCACTCGATTCTGAATGGCTTTGCGTGCCCTCGGGGCCCTGGAACGCTTCGTGCACGGCGCTCATGCAGAACTTTCCTGGTACCCGCGTCGAATCATCGTATTTTCCCCACCGAAAAGCATGGCGAACAGGCTCCTCACTCCGGCTCTCCTTCTGGTCACCTCCGGCGTCTTCTCGGGGCTTCTGGGGGCGTGTGCCCACCAGGAGTATTTTCCCAGCAGCACCATCCCCAAGACCGACGAGAACAAGCAGATCATCGAGACCGTCGAATCGTACCGGCGCCGTCTGCTCGAGCGCAACGTCGAGGGGCTGCTCGTGCTGGCGTCGGAGAAGTACTTCGAGGACTCGGGGACGCCGCGTTCCGACGACGACTACGGCTACAACGGCCTCAAGATGGTGCTGAGCAAGCGCCTGTCGCGCGTGCAGTCGATGCGCTACGAGATCGAGTACCGCTCGATCAAGCACGCGGGGAACCGAGCCGAGGTCGAGGTTTTCCTCGATGGCTCCTTCGAGCTGTCGGCGAAGTCCGGCGATCGCTATCGCCGGGTCAACGACTACCACCGCTTCATCCTCGAGCGCACGCCCACCGACGAGAAGTGGCGCTTCATCAGCGGGATGTAGCGGCGCGCCCGCGCGCATCGCTTCAGCAGTAGCGCTCGATTGCCTCGAACAGGCGGCCGAGGTCGAGCGGCTTCATCACCAGCTCGTCGGCGTCGATCAACACCGGGCGCTTGCCGGTCGCGGTGATGACGATGAGCGGGATGTTGGCGATCGCCGGATCTAGCTTCTGCTCCTTCCGGAACTGCCAGCCGTCCATGACCGGCATCATGAGATCGAGCAGGATCACGCACGGCCGCGGCGACTTGCGCAGGTAGTCCAGCGCCTCGCGCCCGTTGGCGACGCCGTTGACTTCGTAGCCCTCGTCTTCCAGTACTTCTTTGAGAGAGTCCCGGATGTCGGGATCATCGTCGACGATCAGGATCCCGGAACATGTCTCATTGCCGTCGTTGCTCATTCGTCGACGGCGATTTTTCGGGACAACGTCCTGCTTGTCAAACAGCGCGACGCGGAAAGTGCGCGACAAGCGCGCCGCGGGCGGTATAAGAAGCGCCCGCGTGAAGCTCGCCGCCGCCGTCATCGTCGTTGGTTTGCTCGCGCTGCCGGGTGTTTCGAACACCGCCCGGGCTGAAGAGCCTCCGGACGTGCTGGAGGCGAGCACGCTGCTGGGTTTCCGGTACCGAGTGGAGCCGAACATCACCTACCTGACGGTGAACGGCTGGAACGCACGTCTCGATCTCTACCTGCCGCTGCATGCCACCGCGCCCGCGGCCACGTTCGTCTACTTCCACGGCGGCGGCTGGGTGACCGGGTCGAAGGACGAATCGGGGCTCGAGGTGCTGCCCTACCTCGCGATGGGGTTCGCGGTGGTCAACGTCGACTACCGGCTGGCGCAGGTCGCACCGGCGCCTGCCGCCGCCGAGGACGCGCGCTGCGCGCTGCGCTGGGTGTTTCGCCACGCGCAGCAATACAACCTCGATCCGGCGCGCGTGGTCGCGGGCGGGATGTCGGCGGGCGGCCACCTGGCGTTGCTCGCGGCGATGGCGCCGGTCTCCGCCGGCCTCGACCGCCTGTGCCCGGGTAACGAGGATCTCAAGGTCGCGGCCATCGTGAACTTCTTCGGCATCGTCGACGTGCTCGACGTGCTGGTCGGCGCGCACGCGCGTGACTTCGCCACCGGCTGGTTCGGTCAGGTGCCGGATCGCGAACGGCTTGCGCGCGCGCTGTCGCCCATCGAATACGTCCGGCCGCAGGGGCCCCCGGTGATCACCGTGCACGGCGACGCCGATCCGGTGGTTCCGTTCGAGCACGCGCGCCGCCTGACCGCGGCCCTCGCCGCCGCCGGCGTCCCCAACAAGCTGGTCGTGGTCCACGGCGGAAAGCACGGCGACTTCGGCGGCAACGACATGGTGCGCAGCGTGCGCGCCGTGAGGCAGTTCCTCACGCGCCAGAAGATCTTGAAGCGCTGACTCGATCGGGGGACTGTCGCAAGGTTTGCCCTCTCCCTAACCCTCCCCCGCAGACGGGGGAGGGGACCGGATCCGACTGCGTTTCACGTCAATCTTGCTTCACCCGAGTCACCCTCTCCCGTCCGCGGGAGAGGGCCGGGGAGAGGGCAGACCTTGCGAGAGTCAGCGTGCCGACGGCGTCGATACCGCGGCCAGATCGGCCAGCTCGCGCACCAGCATCGCCAGCGCCGCCGGCTGGATCGGCTTGGTCGCGTGACGGTGAAAGCCCGCGGCCAGCGAGCGCCGCCCGTCCTCGCTGCGCGCGAACGCGGTCAGCGCCGCGGCCGGCGTGCGCCCGCCCGCCTCGGGCGGCAGAGCGCGCACCCGCCGCATCAGCGAGTGCCCATCCTCGCCGGGCAGGCCGATGTCGCTCAGCAAGACCGTGGGCCGCTCCTCGCGCAGCACGCGCACCGCTTCGTCGGCCGACGCCACCGCGCTGACCGTGGCGCCGTACTGCTCCAGCACCTCGGCCAGGAGCTCGCGCGCGTCGGCCTCGTCGTCGACCAGCAGCACACGCACGCCGGCGAGGCTGACTTCGGCGCCGGCCGGCACCGACATCGTGCTGCGCAGGCGCGCGGCGATCGCGGCGATCGGCTCGCTGTCGCCCGTCGTCTCGCCCGCGGACTTCTCGGCGCGCGGCAGCGTCACCGTGAACGTCGCGCCCCGGCCCTCGCCCGCGCTCTCGACGCCGATGGTGCCGCCGTGCAGCTCGACCAGGTGGCGCACGATCGCCAGGCCCAGCCCCAGGCCGCCGTAGCGCGCGCTTGCTGGTGCTGTCGACCTGGCGGAAGCGATCGAAGATGAACGGCACGAAGTTGGGGTCGATGCCGCGCCCGTCGTCGCGCACCACGATGCGCGCGTCGCCCGAACACCCCCGCTGGCTGCCGGGCGATGCGCGCAGCTCGTCGACCGACAAGGCCACGTGCCCGCCCGCGGGCGTGAACTTGATCGCGTTCGACAGCAGGTTCCAGATCACCTGCTGCAGCCGCGACGGATCGCCGCGAAACCCGGCCGGCAGGGTGGGCATCGACGTCTCGATCTGGATTCCCTTGGCCTCGGCGCTCGGGCGCACCGCCTCGACGGCCGCGCGCGCGATCGTGCCGATATCGATCGGCTGCGTCTCCAGCCGCAGCTTGCCGGTGATGATGCGCGAGACGTCGAGGATGTCCTCGATCAGCACCGCCTGCGCCTTGGCGTTGCGTTCGATGGTCTCGAGCGCCTTGCGCGACTTTTCGGCTGAGAGGTTCCCCGAGCGCAACATCCCGGTCCAGCCGACCATCGCCGCCAGTGGCGTGCGCAGCTCGTGCGACAGGGTGGCCAGGAACTCGTCCTTGGCGCGGTTGGCGGCCTCGGCTTCTTCGCGGGCCTGCCGCTCGCGCTCGACCACGCGCTCGTACTCGTCCTCGGCGCGCTTCTGACTTTCGATGTCGGCGGCGGTGACGATCCAGCCGATCACCGCGCCGCCGTCGTCGCGCTCGGGGACGGCGCGGCCGACGTGCCAGCGAAACGTCCCGTCCTTGGCGCGGCGCAGCCGGCACTGCGCGTCGAGCGGCTCGCCGTTCGCGAATGCCGCCGCCCAGGCCTGCTGCAACCGCGGCAAGTCCTCGGGGTGTACCAGCGCCGCCGGATCGACCCGCACGTCGGTGACCTTGGTCAGGCCGGCGTAATCGGTCCACGCGCGGTTGCAGTCGTAGAGCGTGCCGTCGGCGCGCAGCGCCCAGATCGACACCGGCACCGAATCGATGAGCCGCTGCATGCGCCGCTCGCCGCTGCGCCGCAGCTCCTCGCGCTCGCGCTGGCGCAGCGCCGCCGCCTGGGCCTCGATGCGCTTCTCGCGCAGGAAGATGTCGACGAGGACCGAGACCTTGGATCGCAGGATCCCCGGGTCGAACGGCTTCGCCATGTAGTCGACGCAGCGGTACTCGTAGCCGCGCGCGACGTGGGGCGGGTCGCGGTGGATCGCGGTGACGAAGATGATCGGAATCTGCGCGGTGCGCGGGTGGGAGCGGATCAGCGCCGCGGTCTCGAAGCCGTCGAGACCCGGCATCTGCACGTCGAGCAGGATGACCGCGAACTCGTCGACCAGCAGCGCCTTCAGCGCCTCGCGCCCCGAGCTGGCGCACACCAGCCGCTGGCCCAGCGGCGCCAGCGTCGCCTCGAGCGCCACGAGGTTCGCAGGGTGGTCGTCTACCAGCAGGATCGACGCTTGCGGCGTCCCTGCGCTGTCGGCTTCCGGTCGCGGGGACCGAGCCTCAACCTGCGGGCCATTGCTCAACGCCCCACCACTTGATCTCTTGGAGGTGCCGGCAAGCTAAGGCGCCGCGGGCTCGGGTCAACCCCTGGCTCGCAAATTTCCTCGCGATTCAGCTCAGCAAATTGGCCAGGAAATTGGGATGAATGCCCAGGCCCAGGAACCCGGCCAGGCCCATGAGCGCGCCCAGCCCGGCGAAGACCAGGGCGGTGACCAGCAGCCAGCGCCGCTGCGTCAGCGCCGTGATGCCGAACAGGGCGATGGAGATCGACATCAGCGCCTCGGCCATGTCGAACTGGTCGTCGTGGAAGTTCAGCCGGTCGTATTCCGTCTTGTGCCCCTGCGCGGTCTTCTCGATGGCCAGCTTGTCGGTCTCGTAGTGCTTCACGCGCGCCGCGTACTCCGCGAGCTTCTTGTCCATCAGCGCGCGTGCCTCAGGCGTGGGATTCACGGCCAGGTCGCGCTGTAGCTCCAGCTGATCCAGCGCCGACTGAGCCATGTTCTCCTTGGTGCTCTTCGACTGGTAGTAAGCCCAGGCGTCGACGGCCGACGCCTGCTCCTGGGCCATCGCTTGAACGATGTTGCCGTCCTTGACGTTGCAAAGAGCGGTGAAGGTCGCGGTGAGCGCCACGCTGACCGCGACGATCGTGTTGATGCGCGAGCCACCCGCTTTTTCTACGGCTTCCGAGATGGTGTCGGCGATTTCGCTCATGGCCGCGGATGCTACCCGAGACGTCGGGGATGACGCCTGTGATAGTGTGAAAAGGCCGTGGAATCACCAGCTCCTCCGCCTCCTACACCTGCCGACCCCGCGGCACCGGATCCCCGCATTGGAGCGGTCCTGCAGGGGCGCTATCGCATCCTGTCCAAGATCGCCGCCGGCGCGATGGGGGTCGTCTACCGGGGTGAGCGCGTGCAGCTGGCCCGGCCGGTCGCGGTGAAGTTCCTGCACCCCTGGATCGCCGCGCAGAAGACGTTTTTGAGCCGCTTCGAGAACGAGGCGCGCGCCATGAGCCGCCTCGGGCACCCCAACTGCGTGTCGGTGATCGACTTCGGCGTCGAGAGCGGGCCCTACCTGGTGATGGACTTCGTGACCGGGAAGACCCTGCGCGACGCGGTCCACGGGCAGGGGCCACAGCCGCCGGCGCGCGCGCTGCACATCGTGCGGCAGCTTCTGGCGGGGCTCGCGCACGCGCACGCGCAAGGGATCGTCCACCGCGATCTCAAGCCCGACAACCTGATCCTCACCGACGAGATTGGCCTCGACGATCACCTGCGCATCCTGGATTTCGGGCTGGCCAAGCTGCGCGACGGGCCGGCGATGACCGCGGGCATGGCGGTGGGTACGCCCAGCTACATGTCGCCCGAGCAGAGCGGGGCCGCGGGCACCGTCGACGCGCGCAGCGACGTCTACGCGGTGGGCGTGCTGCTGTTCGAGCTGCTCGCGGGGCGCAAGCCGTTCGAGGCGCAGCAGATCGGCGAGCTGATCCTCATGCACCGCGAGGTGCCGCCACCGTCGATCCGCGCGCTGGTTCCCGGTGCAGAGATCTCGCCGGCGCTCGAGGCGGTGGTTTTGAAGGCGCTGTCGAAGCGCCAGGAGAACCGCCCACAATCGGCGGCCGAGATGGCGGCCGCGCTGGACGCGACACCCGAGGGCGGCACACGTGCAGAGGTGGCGCATCCACCGGCGAGCCCCGCCGTAGCGGCGGCACCGCCTGCCCCGGCGGTCGCGGCGGTGCCGGCTGCGTCACGTCCCGGTGGTCTGCCCGGACCGCCGTCGACGGGCCGCCCGCCGCGCGCGCCCGAACCGACGATCGTCGACACCGCGACCGCGATCATGCGCCGGCACGAGCTCCCGTCCGCGCCCGCCGCCGGTCCGCCCGCGGTGGACCAGACGACCGCCGACGCCGTCGCGGCCGGCGCTTCGCCAGCCGCAGCGGGTGTGGCGGCGACCGCGCCGTCGGGCGACGGCAAGGCGGGCTTCGTGTTCGATCGCCGCGTGGTGGCGGTCGCTGGAGGGACGGTTGCCTGCGTGGTGATCGCGATCGTTCTCGGGGTCGTGCGCCATCGCGGGCCCGAGGCCACGGGGATGGCCGGTACCACTAGTCCGGCGTCTGCTCCGGTGACGGTGGCCACGCCGGCCGCCGCCAGCCGATCCAACGCCCCCTCCGTTAGCCCACCTGGCCCCGGCGCTCCCGGCGCCGCCGCCAATCAGGTCGAGGAGGCCCGTCGCCTGCGCCACAACGGCCAGTGGGAGCAGGCCCTGGCGGTGCTAGCGCAGGCCCGTCGCGAGCAGCCCCAGGACGCCGACGTCGACTACCTGCTGGCCGACATCTACCTCGAGCACCACCGCCCGCTCGAAGGGCTCGCCTCCGCGCAAAGCGCAATTCGCAAAAACCCCGCGCTGAAGAGCGACGGGGATCTGGTCAACGCGGTCATCGAGTCACTGGCCAGCGACAAGACATACGACCGATCGCAGGCGTTCTTACGGTCTCTCGGCCCCGCGGCGACCCCGTTCCTGAAGGAAGCTGCCCGCCGCAATCCCAGCGCCAAGGTGCGGGAGCGGGCGGCCGACGTCCTGCAGGGTGCCGGTGCAGGTGGAGGTGGAGCAAGGTCGGCATCCGGCTCGAGCCAGCACTCGTCGTCAAGCCTTTTCCATAGGTGAAAAAAGTAACTTCTAATACCATTGGTGATGCTGGTATTATCGGGGCGTGCGACTCCGATCTCAGCCCGCCGGTCTGCCTCGCAGCGTCCCCGCTGGGGGTGCTCCAGAGCGGACGGAGACCGGTGAGACGGCAACCGGGGCCAACGGCCTGCTGGGGCTGTTGCAGGAGCAGGTCCGCGAGCTGAGCGCCGCGCTCGGCGACGCCGCCGAGGCGATTTTTCGCGCGGATGCCGATGGCCGCGTGGTCACGGTCAACCGGTCGTTTTCGGAACTGTTCGGCTACAGCACCCACGAGCTCATGGGGCGCTCCTGGCAAGAGACGCTGGCTCCGGCCGATCGCGCGCCGGTTGCTGCCGCAATGGCCGAGGGCGGCGGCCGCATCGAGCGCCGCGCGACCGGCCTGCGCAAGGACGGGACCTCTTTCGCGATCGATCTGAAGATCGTGCCGGTCGCCGGCCCGCGCGCCGCGGGCCAGGAGACGGCCCCGGTCGAGTCGCGCGGACACTACGTCTACGTTCGCGACCTCACCGAGCGCCGGCACATGGAGGACCAGCTGATCTTCGCCGGCCGCATGGCCGCGGTCGGCACGCTGGCAGCGGGCGTCGCGCACGAGATCAACAACCCGCTGGCGTACATCGTCGCGAACATCGATTTCACGCGCCGGCAGCTGGCGTCGCTGACCGGCAAGCTGCCGCTGCAGTCGTCGCTCGAGCCCGAGGTGGGGGTGAACCTCGACGAAGTGATCGAGGCGCTCGGCGAAGCGCGCGAGGGCGCGGACCGCGTGCGCAACATCGTGCGCGACCTCAAGGTGTTCGGACGCGGCAACGAAGAGGTGCGCGGCCCAGTCGTCGTGCGCCGCGTGCTCGATTCGTCGATCAACATCGCCTGGAACGAGATCCGCCACCGCGCGCGCCTGGTGAAGGACTTCGCCGACGTCCCGCTCATCGAGGGCAACGAGTCGCGCCTTGGGCAGGTGTTCCTGAACTTGTTGCTGAACGCCGCGCAGGCGATCCCCGAAGGCGAGGCCGAGCGAAACGAGATCCGCGTGAGCACGGCCACCGATCGCGACGGGCGCGTGATCATCGAGGTGCGCGACACCGGCGCCGGCATCGCGCCCGAGATCCTCACCCGCATCTTCGAGCCGTTCTTCACCACCAAGCCCGACGGCGTCGGCACCGGGCTCGGCCTGTGGATCTGCCGCGGGATCCTCGCCGATCTCGGCGGCACGATCGCCGTCGAGAGCCGGCCCGGCCACGGTAGCGCGTTCCGCGTGACGCTGCCGCCGGCCGCCGTCGAAGAGGAGTCGTCGCGGGTCGTCAGCCGCGGCCCCGACGGCGAGCGTCAGGGTGAGCGCGTGCTGATCATCGACGACGAGCCGCTGATCCTGGGCGCGCTCCGCCGCGCGTTCGGCTCCGACTACCGCATCACCTGCATCGCCGACGCGCGCCAGGCACTGTCGCGGTTGGCGTCCGGCGAGCGCTACGACGTCGTGCTGTGCGATCTCATGATGCCGGAGATGAGCGGCATGGACGTCTACGCCGAGCTGTCGCGGGTCGCGCCCGACCAGGTCGACAAGATGATCTTTCTCACGGGCGGTGCGTTCACCGCGCGGGCGCGCGAGTTCCTCGAGCAGGTCCCCAACGCGCGCATCGAGAAGCCAATCGACTTCCAGAACCTGCGCGCGTTGATGAAGAACTTGCTGCGTTAGACCGCACCGGGCGGGTAACCAGGAACGGCGACGGCAGCGTACGTGAGGAGGCTTCGATCTCTCCGTTGTGGGGCGCGAGAGGCGTGGGGGGACCCGGAGGTGGGGTATTGCCTCCGCGGGGACGCGCCCTTACGCCGCCGCGGCGAGGTTGGTTCTTGATGACTGAATCTGCCTATGCGAAGCGCGACCCGACCTTGGGATGTAAACCAGCGGCGGCACGGGGGCGCTCCGCTTCGGGCTGGCATCCTGAGCCTGCCCCGGTTTTGTGGACACCAGGGATATGAGGAAGATGGTGGTCCATGGAACGACGGAAGCGACGAAAGTACACGCCCGAGTACAAAGCCGAGGTGGTCAGGCTGGTGGAGACCGGCAACAAGAGCATCGCGCAGCTGTCCAGCGAGCTGGAGCTGACCGAGTCGGCGGTACGAGCCTGGGTCGAACGGGCGACGATCGACGAGAAGAAGGATCCGAAGGGACCGCTGACCAGCGACGAGCGTGCCGAGGTGACGCGCTTGCGACGCGAGCTGCGGATAATGACGATGGAGCGGGATTTCCTCCGAAAAGCTGCAGCCTTCTTCGCCAGGAGCGGAAAATGAGCTTCGAGCTCATCGCGGCGGAGGAGGCTCACTACCCGAAGGCGTTGATGTGCCGTGCGCTCGGGCTCTCCCGCTCCGGTCACCATTCGTTCCGTACCCGCGGGCCGTCGAGACGCGCGCTCGTGCAGCAGCAACTCGATGTCCTGGTCGCGGCGATGTTCGGCGAGCTCAGAGGTAAGTACGGAGCGCCGCGCATCGAGAAGGAGCTGCGACGGCGTGGCCACAAGACCAGTAAGAAGCGGGTGGCGGCCTGCATGCTGCGCCAGGGGCTGGTCGCCCGTCCGAAGCGGCGCTGGCGGACGACGACGGACTCGCGTCACAACGAGCCCATCGCGCCCAACCGGCTGCAGCGCGATTTCTCGGCCGCGCTGCCAAACCGTGTCTGGGTCGCTGATACGACGTACCTGCCCGTCATCGGCGGCTTCCTCTTCCTCGTGGCCATCATCGACCTGTTCTCGCGCAGGGTCGTCGGTTGGTCACTCGGCGACCGTCTTGATGCCGACCTTTCGGGTGAGGCGCTGCGCCGCGCTCTGGCAAGGCGCGACCCACCGCCGGGGCTGATATTCCACACGGACCGTGGCTCGGAGTTCGCAGCTAAAAGCTTCCGGGATCTGCTCTCCCAGGCCGGCGCGCTTCAGAGCATGAGCGGCAAGGGCAACTGCTGGGACAGTGAGACTCTCTCCGTGTGCCACGGGCCGGCAGCCTGACCCTTGCTTGGGATCGACCTCTTACGAGTGTCCTTGCGTTGATTCGTCGACTGCCGACCCCGTGGTACGCGGTTAGATCCGGCCGCGCTTCGTGACCTAATAGGAGCTCGCGCGACAGCGCCCATCACTGTCCTGTCCGCAGCGTGATCGGATCTGGCCTCTCTTTCATCACCAGGAGGCAACAGTACCTTGAGTTCAGCCAGCTCAGCGTCTTTCATCACGGGTGGAGTGGATACGCACAAGGATACCCACACGGCGGCGGCTCTTGATGCCAACGGCCGATTGCTCGGCAGCGAAACCTTCGCCGCGTCAGCGACCGGCTACACGGCCCTTCTTGCATGGCTGCGAGAATTTGGGACCGTCGATCGTATCGGTATCGAGGGGACAGGCTCTTACGGCTCGGGGCTCGCCGGGTACTTGCACCAGAACCACGTCCAGGTCGTCGAGGTCAACCGCCCGAATCGCCAAGTTCGGCGTCGCCACGGAAAGTCCGATCCGGCTGACGCAGAAGCAGCGGCGCGAGCCACGCTCGCCGGGGACGCGATGGGCGCACCCAAGTCTCAAGACGGTTCGGTGGAGATCGTTCGCCTCTTCCGTCTTCAGCGCCGCTCAGCGATTCGTGCACGCACGCAGACCGCCAACCAGCTCCACGCGGTGGTGTCCACAGCGCCCGAGTCGCTGCGAAGCACCCTCCGTGACCTGACCCTGGCGAGTCTGCTCGTGCACGCGAGAAAAATGCGGGCTAGTAAGTCCGTCGACCTCGTCTCGGCCACCCGGATTGTACTTCGCGGCCTTGCCCTGCGGTGGCACCAACTCCACCGCGAGGTAGCGCTCCTCGACGAACAACTCGAATCTCTGGTGACCGCGATCGCGCCGGAACTCGTCGCCCTTCGTGGAGTGGGCGTGGAGGTCGCAGGCGCACTCCTGGTGGCGGCTGGGGACAACCCCGAGCGCCTCGAGCGAGAGACATCCTTTGCGGCTCTGTGTGGCGTCTCACCGGTAGACGCGTCCTCAGGCAAGCAGCATCGCCACCGCCTGAACCGGGGTGGCAATCGCGACGCCAATCGAGCCTTGTGGGTCATCGCCCTCGTTCGGGTGCGATGCGACGAACGGACGCGCACCTACGTCTCGCGCCGGACTCAGGATGGCTTATCGAAGCCCGAGATCATTCGATGCCTCAAGCGCTACATCGCCCGCGAAGTCTTCAAACTCTTGCAAAAGCGCCCCGCCCTGGCCTCTGCAACGCTGGCTACAAAAGCCGCTTGACGGACATAGGAGCATCAACGCCGTGGCCGAGAGCTTCTTCTCCACGCTCGAATTCGAAGGGCCCTCGACCACCACCTGGCGCTACGCCTCCGACGGAGAGCCCGAGATCTTCACCTTCATCGAGCGCTACTACAATCAGACCAGGTTGCATTCATACAACCGCTACAAGAGCCCGAACGAGACCGAAGCCGACTTGCGCGCTGGTGCGCTGGCGGCATAAATCACCTGTCCACGGAATCGGGGCAAGCTCATCCTGCCTGCGGACAGGCAGGAGCGCCCTCAGAGGCCCCGCTGCGCCAATACCCCACCTCCAGGTCCCCCCGCGCCTCTCGCTTTGCTTCACTCCTACGTTCACTGCGCCTGAGGGCGTCCGTATTTTTTAATTGAACGATCGGACGAGCGTTGACCGCGCGTGAATGGAAGCCCTTCGCCAAGTATTCGGCAGAATGAAGCGATCGCTGACCGCGTGTTGACCGCGTGTGAATGGAAGCCCTTCGCCAAGTATTCGGCCGAATAAAGCGATCGCTGATGCGGAATCCGTCGCCTAGCGACGATAGGCGCGCACGAGTGGGCTGTGCGCTCGTCCGGTTAGTTCAATTAAAAATACGAACGCCCTCAGGCGCAGTGAAACGTAGTTGTCACCGGCGCGAGAGGCGCGGGGGACCGGCGGGGGCGGGTATTGGCGCAGCGGGGCCTCTGAGGGCGCTCCTGCCTGTCCGCAGGCAGGATGCCAGCCCGAAGCGGAGCGCCCCCGTGCCGTCGCTGGTTCACCTCCCAAGGTCGGGGTCGCGCTTCGCATAGGCAGATTCAGTCATCGAGAGGCAACCTCTCAGCGACGGCGTAAGGGCGCGTCCCCGCGGAGGCAATACCCGCCCCCGCCGGTCCCCCACGCCTCTCGCGCCCCACAACGGAGAGATCGGAGCCTCCTCACGTCCGCCACCGTCGCCGTTCCTGGTTACGGTCCCCGGTGCGAGCAGACCTTGCGACCCGCGATGCGCGCATGTGAAGATTGCGACCATGGCCACTATGGGCGGCGTGGACGCGTCGGGATCTCGGTACGTCGCCGCGGCTGCGGCGGTCGCGCGTGAGGTGCTGGCGGTGCACGCCGCCGACGTCGACACCACCGGGCGATTTCCGACGGAGAGCATCGACGCGCTCGCGCGCAACGGCCTGACCGGGCTGTTCGCGCCCGGGCAGCTCGGCGGCGGCGGGCAGGGCATGCGCGTCTTTGCCGCGGTCGTCGAGGAGCTGGCGCGCGGCTGCGCGTCGAGCGCGATGATCTACACCATGCACGTGAGCGCGTCGCAGGTGATCGCGGCGTCGACGACGCTCGACAACCGCGACTCGATCCTGCGCGACATCGCCGGCGGCAAGCATCTGACGACGCTGGCGTTTTCCGAGGCCGGATCGCGTTCGCAGTTCTGGTCGCCGATGTCGGAGCTCGAAGCGCGCCCAGGTGAAGTCGGTTACCTCGTGAGCGCGCACAAATCGTGGGTGACGTCGGCGCGCCACGCCGACTCGTACGTCGCCAGCGCGCGGCGGCCGGGGGCGGCCGCGCCGTCAGACACGGTGTTGTACTTGATGCGTCCGCGCGCCGCCGAGGTGCGCACCAAGGGGACGTTCAACGGGCTCGGCCTGCGCGGCAACGATTCGGCTCCCGTGGACATCGACAGCTACCGGCTCGGCGATCGCGATCTGCTGTGCGCGATGGGCGAAGGGACGGTCATGACCCGCGACGTGGTGCTGCCCTGGTTCTGCGTCGGGACGGCGGCGCTCGCCAATGGCCTCTGTCTCGCCGCCGTCGAGCTCACCACCGCGCACCTCACCGGATCGCGCTTCGAGCACGACGGCACCGACCTGCGCGATCTGGCGATCCTGCGCGCGCGCCTCGCGCAGATGAGCGTGCGCACCGAGCAGGCGCGCGCGCTGCTCGGCTACACCGTCGGCGAGCTCGACAACCCATCGGCGAGCACGCCGCTCTACGTGTTGCAGAGTCGGCTGGCGTCGCTGCAGGCGGCGGTCGACGTGACCGACCTGGCGATGAAGGCCGGTGGCGGCGCCGCGTTCTCGAAGCAGCTGCCGATGGAGCGCTTGTTCCGCGACGCGCGCGCCGGCTGGGTGATGGGACCGACCGTCGATCACCTGAACGATTTCATCGGACGAGTGCTCACTGGGTTGCCGCTGTTTTGAGCCTCTGCTGCCGTCGAGAGGCGCGCGTATTTCGTCATCGAGCGCGCGCTTTGCTTGACGGCGCCCGGGTGTGTCGGCGTACCCTCGACGGGCCCATGAGCACGAGCGATCGTTTTTGCGGGCCGAGAGGGCTCGTCGCTGCCCCAGCCCAGGTGCTGGTGCTGGCGCTGACGCTCGCGAGCGCGTCTGCCTTCGCCGCCGGCATCGAGCACCCCGACATCGGCGCGATCGCGATCGGGCGCGGCGGCGCCTACGCGGCGGCGCCCAGCGACGGGCTCGCGATGCAGTACAACCCCGCGGGGTTCGCGTCCCAGCACGGTTTGCATCTCACGCTCGACGCGAACCTCGGGTGGCAGCAACTGAGCTTCGCGCCGGCGACCGGCGGCGCCACCGTCTCGAACTCGGCGGGCCCGTTCCTCGTCGGCGCGCCGATCGCCAGCTACGGGTTCGGGCGCGTCGGCCCACTGTCCGCGCTCACCGTCGCGCTCGGTTTCACCACGCCGAGCGCGATCGGCAAGCTGACCTACCCCGGGTCGCGCCCGCCGATGATGCCGCTGCCGAGCGATCAGGCCGGCCAGCGCTACGCGCTCATGTCGAGTGACTTCTTCATCATCTACTACTCGGCGGCGGTGGCTGCGTCGTACAAGAGTTGGCTCAGCGCCGGCGTCACGTTCCAGCTGGTGCACGGAACGGCGAAGTTTTCTCAGGCGGTTTGGTCGGGACCGGCCATGGGGACCGATCCCTCCAACGATTCAGTCGCCAATATCGACGTGACCAGCGGGTGGATACCGACCGCGGTCTTCGGCGTCACCGTGCGGCCGATTCCCAAGCTGGCGCTGGGGCTGTCTTACCGCCCGCGCCTCGACTTCAACGCGAGCGGCACGCTGACGACCGAGCTCCCTCCGACGCAGCAGGCGGCGCTGGGGATCACGGTGGTCGGCAATTCGACCGACTTCTTCCTGCGTTTTCCCGACGTGATCCGCTTCGGCGCGCAGTACCAGGTCGATTCACGCCTGCTCGTCGAGGCCGACCTCGTGGGCGAGCTCTGGTCGGATCTCAAGACCATCGAGATCCGCCCGAAGGACATTCACATCAAGAGTATGAGCTTCGGGACCGACAAGACCCTGCCCAACATCATCTTTCAGAAGGACTACCAGGATTCGATCAGCGTCCGCCTCGGCGGCGACTACATTCTATTGCCCGGCCGGCTCACCGTGCGCGCCGGATACCTGCACGAGACGTCGGCGATCCCGCTCAGGAGCGTCTCCGTCGATTTCGGCGACTGGCAGCGCGACGTGGTCAGCGTGGGCGCCACCGTGAAGATCTGGCGCGGCATCAACGCCAGCGTCGCCTACGCTCACCACTTCATCGCCGACCAAAACGTGACCAACAGCCAGGTCGTGCAGGTGGTCACACCATGTGTGACACCCAATTGCACGGATCCCGCGCCGACCGTCGTCGGCAACGGCTTTTACAAGGCCTCTCTCGACGTGGCCGCTCTGTCATTGGGCATGATACTTGACGATTTTCGACCTCGTCCGTACGTTACATCCCCATGATGCGACTAATCTGCGCAGTTGGGCTTTCGGGGGCGCTGGCGATCAGCGCGTGTAGCAGCAGCAGCGGCAACTCCGGAGCGGGCGGCTCCGGCGGATCGGCCGATGGAGGCCAGGATGCTGCCACCGACGCGCCGACGGGCGTGATGATCTCGGGGACCGCGGCGCCACACCCGTTGACCGCGGGGCTGGATCCCACCGCCAGCTTCACCATGATCGGCGTCGCCGTCGTCGACCCGTCTGTCGTGCTCTCCACCCCGTTGGCGCCGCCGCTCGCGGGCGCGGCGCTCGACACCTCGTCGGGGAACTGCCCGGCGACCACCGGTTGCGCCTGGAGCTTCAACAACGTCGACATCAGCAAGATCTCGCTCGGGCTGGTGGGCATCCTCAGCGATTTGCGCACTGCGAGCCCGGTGTGGATCAAGACCGGCACCGGCGCGGGCGCAGAGGACTTCGTGATGATGCACCAGCAGTCGAAAGAGCCAATCACCGGCCGTCCGCTGTTCGCGGTCAGCACGGGGTCCGAGGCCAAGCTCGCCGCGTTCGCGGCCGCGGTGCTCGCCGACCCCACGATCGTGGCGGGCTCGCTCACCCAGCGCGGTTTCATGATCGCCAGCATCCTCGGCAAGCCGAGCGCGGGCGCGGCGCCGGTCGCGGGCGCGACCCTGACTCCGACCGACGCGTCCAAGGTGAACGTCCTCTATCCCAGCGCCGACTTCATGAGCGCGGGGACGTCGACCTCGGCGACCGGAACGGTGCTGGTGGTGCCCAAGCTGGGCGGCGCGAGCGCGATTCCCGTGGTCACCCAATGGATGGTGACCGCACCGACGGGCGACACGCGCGTCTGGCCGGCTCTCACCGCGGGCTCGACGCCGGGCACGGCGTTCGTGATCCTCTTCGCCGCTAACGAGACGCCGTAACCACGGCCGAGACCAGCACCGCCAGCTCCGCGAGCTCGATCGCCGCACCGTAGACGTCCCCGGTGAGGCCGCCCAGGCGGCGATCGAGCAGGCCCGCCAGCGCCAGCGCGACCCCGAGCGCGCTGGCGGCGGCGATGCCGATCGCGGTCGCCGTGTCGCCGAACGATGGCGTGGCCGCGGCGAGCGCGATGGCCGCGCCGAGCGCGACGATGGTGGCGAGCGCGACGTGCGCCGCGCGCGCGTGCGCCTGGAAGGCGGTCCCCAGGCCCTCGGCGCGCGCGTAGCCAAAGAAGACGACCAGCGGCACGACCGCCCAGCGCG
This sequence comes from uncultured Pseudomonadota bacterium, assembly GCA_963711305.1. Classification (GTDB taxonomy): domain Bacteria; phylum Myxococcota_A; class Polyangia; order Fen-1088; family Fen-1088; genus DASRQZ01. Next base: position 790,162 of record CAVQDT010000003.1, on the reverse strand, counting down.
CGAGGACCGGCGCGGCGAGCAGCGGCCAGAGCGCGGCGCCGTGCAGCAGGTAGAAGACCGCCACGACCTTCGCCATGAGCAGCAACACCAGCGCGGCGGCGCCGTGCGCGCCGATGCGGCTGTCGCGCATGATCGCGAGCGTGCGCACGCGCTCGCCGCGGCCGCCCGCCCAGCCGTCGAACGTGTCGGCGAGCCCGTCGAGGTGCAGCCCGCCGGTCAGCGCGCGCCGACAGCGCCACCAGCGCGACCGCGATCAACCCTGGCGGCAGGTGCCCGCTCAGCAGCCACGCGGCGGCGACCTGCGCGCCGCCGATCAGCGCGCCGACGAGCGGGAACCAGACCACCGAGCGCCCGATGCGCGCGCGGCGGCGACGTCACCGTCGCCGATCGCGCGCGCCGGCACCGGCAGGCGCGTGAGGAACGAGAACGCGGCGGCGATCGAGCGGAGCAGGGCCATCATCGGAACGCGATGACCCGCGATCAGCCGCCGCGATCGCTCACGCCCGCCGACGAGAACGTCGCCATCTCGCGTACGATCGCCAGCGCCGCGTCGACCAGGCTCATCGCCAGCGCGGCGCCGGTGCCCTCGCCGAGGCGCAGGTCGAGGTCGAGCAGCGGCCGCTGGCCGAGCGCCTTGAGCACCGCGCGATGCCCGGCCTCGACCGAGCGGTGCGACGCGATCAGGGACGCCGCCGCGGCGGCGCGATGCGCGCCGCGGCGAGCGCGGCGGCGCCGCAGATGAAGCCGTCGACGACGACCGGAATGCGCGCGGCGCCGCGCCGAGGACCACGCCGGCGAGGCCGCGATCTCGAAGCCGCCGAGCTGCGCCAGCGTGCCGACGGCGTCGGTCGGGTCGGGCGGTGCAACGCGAGCGCGCGCCGGACGACCTCGATCTTGCGGTGCAGGCCAGCGTCGTCGAGCCCGGTGCCGCGGCCCGACGACCTCGGCCGGCGGCGCGCCGGTGAACGCCGCGGTGAGCGCGCTCGACGCGGTGGTGTTGCCGATGCCCATGTCGCCGATGCCGAGCAGCGTGACGCCGTCCGCCGCCAGCTCCTCGGCGACGCGCGATGCCGGCCTCGAGCGCCTGCACCGCCTCGGCGCGCGACATCGCCGGCTCGCGCGTGAAGTTGCGCGTGCCGGCGCCGATGCGGCAGCGAGCGGATCTCGGGCAGCGGCGGCGAGCTCCGACTTCACGCCCATGTCGACGACGACGACGCGCGCGCCGGCCTGGCGCGCCAGCACGTTGATCGCGGCGCCGCCGCGCGCGAAGTTGAGCAGCATCTGCGCGGTCACCTCCTGCGGGTAGGCGCTCACGCCCTCCGCGGCGACGCCGTGGTCGGCGGCCATCACCACGATCGCCTTGCGCGGCGGCTCGGCGGCCTGGCGACGTCGCCGCGGATCGCCGCGATCTGGCAGGCGAGCTCCTCGAGGCGGCCGAGGCTGCCGCGCGGCTTGGTCTTGTCGTCGAGCAGCCGCTGCATCTCGACGGCGACGTGGCTGTCGGGCTCGCGGATGCGGGCGCAGGTGGCTTCGAGCAGGCTCATGATGCGGGCTCCTTTTCGGCTTCGGCTGGCGCGACGGCGAGCGGCTCGGGGCGCAGCCGCAGGATCGTCCCCAGGATCGCCAGGTAGATCTCGTCGGCCGCGCGGCCAGGCGCTGGTGCGCGCGCCCGGCACGTCGCGGAACGCGCGGCCGAGCGGCGCCTCGGGCACGATGCCCAGGCCGACCTCGTTGGTGACGACGATCGCGTGGAACGCGCCGGCGCGCCAGCGCCGCGGCGAGCGCGTCGACCTGCGCGGCGATCGCGCCGTCGGGTCGCCGCGCAGCAGCAGGTTCGAGAGCCACAGCGTCAGGCAGTCGACGACGACGACGTCGGCGTCGCGCTGTCGCCAGCGCCGAGCGCGCAGCGCCTCGGGCAGCGCCAGCGGCTCCTCGACCGTGCGGAAGTCGGCGCCGCGCGTGCGCACGTGCGCCGCGATGCGCTCCGCCATCTCGACGTCGAGCGCCTGCGCCGGTGGCGACGAACACGCGGCGCGCGCCCAGCGCCGCGCGCGCGCGAGCGCGAACGCGCTCTTGCCCGAGCGCACGCCGCCGCCCACCAGGATGATGCGGCCGGGGCCGGAGGTTGGATCTTCGCTCATCGCGCGCTCGGCGCCTCTATCGCGCGCGCGTGCGAAGCTGTCAAGCCGCGCGTTTGCGCGGCTGCCCGTCGACGGCGTTCACCAGGTGCAAAAAGCGACGGATCGCGGTCACGTTGGTGGTCACCGCGATGAACACGATCCCGATCGCCGCGAGCCGCGGGAAGGGGTGGCGCTCGTGTGGCGAGGCGATGAGCTCGAAGAGCGGTGCCGCCGCGAGCGCGGTGCCGAGGTATAGGATGCGCTCCGCGCGCTGCATGAGCCCGGGGTGCAACGGAACGCCCAGCGCTTCCGCCTTGGCCCGCACGTAGGGGATGAGCGACGTTCCCAGGATCGCTCCCAGCGTCGGCACCAGCACCCAGCTGTTGCGGAAGTACCAGGCGAGCCCCATCAGCATCAGCGAGTCGGAGTAGCGATCGAGCACCGAATCGACGATCTTGCCGCTGGGCGCTGCTTCGCCGTGCGCGCGCGCCAGCCGCCCGTCGAGCGCGTCGAGGATCCCCGAGAAGAGATAGAGCCAGCCGCCGAGCGCGAAGCGGCCGCACGCGACCGCGATGCCCGACGACGCGCCCAGCCCGGCCGCGATGCCGGTCACCGTGTTGGCGCGCACGCCGCTGGCCAGCAGAACGCGCCAGAGCGGGCTCACGATCCAGACGAAGAAGTTGCGAAAGTAGAAGTTGATGAAGATCGACTGTCCGCGCGCCTCGATCTCGCGGTCGTGGGGCACGCCGCGCAGAACCGAGCGCGCGCTGAACGCGGCCAGACCGACGAAGAAGTACAGGAAGACCAGCATCGCGGGCAGCACTTGCCAGAACATCGCCGCCCTCATGATTGCTTCTCCCCCGCGAGCCGCGGCGGCAGCCACGACGGACGCGCACGTGCCGAGTCGCCGCGGGTGCCTTCGTCATCGCGCGCCGGCGCGCGCGCACCCGGCGCTGCCCAGGGCGCGGGCTTGCGGTCGGCGAGCTCGTGCAGCCGCGTCCCCAGCTGGCGCGCGCTGGCCTGAGTGCTGAACGCGCTCTCCACGCGCTGGTGGGCGCGAATCTGCAAGTCGTGCCGCAGCGCCGGCTGCTCGATCAACCGGCGCACGGCGGCCGCGAACGCGGCGACGTTGCCGATCGGGAAGACCAGCGCCTCGCGCTCGTGCGCCACCACGTCGCGCGTGCCGGCCGCGTCCGACACGACCAGCGCGCGGCGCATCGCCATGCTCTCCAGCACGACGTTGGGGCACCCCTCGGACCGCGACGGCAGCACCACGATGTCGCACGCGGCGTAGAACGACTGCATGTCCTCGACGTAGCCGAGGAAGCGCACCTGCTCGGCGGCCGGCGAGACCTCGGCCATCTCCTCGTACAGGGGCAGCCGGCTGCCCTCGCCGGCGACCAGGAAGCGCACGTCGCGATGAAAAGGCGCGATCTCGGCGGCCATGCGCAGGAAGTCCTCGGGGCGCTTTTGCGGCACCAGGCGCGCCGCGAAACCCACGACCAGGCGCGCGCCTTCGGGCCGATAGAGCCGCGCGTTCCCGGCGCCGGGGTGGAACGCTTCGGTGTCGACGCCGTTGTTGATCACGACCGCGGGCGCGTCGACCAGGCGGGCGAAGCGATCGTGCACCGCCTGCCCGCAGCAGAGCAGCAGATCAGGTGGGCTCACGGCGGCCCACGCGGCGAGGATCAGCTTCTCGGCGGTGGAGATCTCCGTGCCGCCCGCGCGCCAGATGATCGGCACGCCCAGCCGCCGCGCGACCGGCGTCGCCGCGACCCAGGAGAACGGCATCGCCGCCAGGATCGCGTCGATGCGCTGCTCGCGCACCAGCGTCTCGATGCGCTCGGCGATCCGGTGCACGGCGCGCACGTAGATGTACGGCAGCCGCGCGCGCGCCCAGCCGCAGAGCTTGGGGCCGCCGCCCGGGAAATCGTTCGTGTGCACCAGCTCGTCGACGCCGTTGTCGTTGAGCCAGCGCACGATCGTCTGCGACGGCCCGACCAGCGGCAGCACGTCGAACCCCGAATGAGCCAGCCGTGGAACGTTCAGTGATGCCTGGCGTTCGGCGCCGCCGAAGCTGGAGCACGGTTGCACATACAACAGACGCCGGCGAGATCGATCGGGCACCGGCCACGATTCAGCCCTAGGTTTCATCGTGGATGCCTCTCCCCCAAGAGCCCCGTCGCGCGCCGAGCCCTGCGTCGCGCAGCATCTCTCCCGGCAAGGCCCTGTCGACGTTCGCGTGGTTGCTGGGCCTGGCGCTCACCGCGTACCTGGTGCACCGGATCGGTGCCGCGACCATCGGACACGCGCTCCAGCGGGTCGGCGCCCGCTTCGTCTGGGTGGTCGCCGCGTACGCCGCCGCCACCGCCGCCGGCGCGATCCCCTGGGCCTTGCTGCTGCCCGCGCGCGCGCGCCCGTCGTGGAGCGCGGTCGTCAGCAGCCGTTTTGCCGCCTCGGGGCTCGCCGCGCTGCTGCCGTTCTTCGGCCTCGGTGAGGCGGGCCGCCTGCTCTGGATGCCGCGCATCGCCTGGTCGAGCGGCACCGCCGCGATCGTCGCCGATCGCCTCATCTATCTCGTCGCGGGCGCCCTGTTCCTGTTCGCCGCCGCGGGCTCGGCGCGCTCGCTGGGTTCGCTGCCGACCGAGCTGGTGAGCGGCGCGGTCGTGGTCGCGCTGGCGATCCTCGCGGTCTCGTCCGCCGTCGCGCTGGTCGCGGCGCGCGGGCAGCTCGGCCGCGCCTGGAGTCGCCTCCTCGCCACGTTCGCGCCGCGCCGGCGGCGTGCGCCCGGCGCCTGGGAACCGTCGCTGCGCGAGATGCTGGTTGGCTCGCGGCGCACGCTGCTTGCCGGACTGTCGATCCATCTCGGGTCGCGCCTGCTCTTCGCGCTGGAGGTCTACGCCGGTCTGCGCCTGCTCGGCTTGCCGTCGGGCTGGCGCGTGACCGCGATCTTCGCAGCGGTACCCATCGCGCTCTCGGTCGCCGGCGCGTTCATTCCCGGGCAGCTCGGCCTGCAAGAAGGCGTGCAGGCGCTGGTGGCCACGGCGCTCGGATTCGGACCGGCGGCGGGGCTGACGCTGGTTTTGCTCCAGCGCGTGCGTCAGTTGCTGTTCGTGCCGCTGTCGGGCCTGCTCATCGCGATGGTGACGCGGGGCAATCGCAGACTGGAAAGTTGACCCGCTCACGTCCGGCCTCCGGACGAAAGCTAACGACGGGCGAGTCGACTTCCATCCGCACTCGGCCCGATCAATTTCCACTCTCGGGGCAGATAGGCGAGCGTGTTGTCGAGGAGCGGAGTTCCGGTCCACCGTGGATGTCGATCGACGGCGTCCCACTCGCGGCGCAGTGCGGGCTGCAGCGGTGCGCTGCCGCCGCCGAGGGCGTCCATGAGCGGCGGGTTCACGCGCGCATGCGGCGCGCCGGCGTAGAAAGGTAGCTGCAGCCAGGACAGCTCTGGATGCGCGCGCGTGTCCAGGCGCCGCGGCTCGGGCAGCAGCACGACGCGAAACGATTCGGCGGGGATGAAGCGCGCCGGGCGCCGCGTGTCGTCGGCGGGGCGGAACGGGCCGAAGCCGCTGCCGGCACCGGCGTAGCGCGCGGGCAGGGGATAGCTGCCGCCGCTCTGCGATCCCTTCCACCAGAGGAGCTGCCCGCGCCCGCCGGTGAAGACCAGCACGTGGTCGTCATTGGCCGCCCCGGTCGCGAAGCCGTCGGGCGCCATCGCCCGCACGCGCAGCACGTTCTGCGGCTGGTAGCGCCAGCCGTGGAAGAAGAACTCGTACCCGATGGCGTGGAAGCGATCGACGACGGTCGCGTCCTCGAGCGCGCAGGCGTGGCCCTCGATGATCACCTGGACGTGCTCCCAGTCACCCTCGTGGTGATTGATCCACTCGTTGAACGGAAAGTAGAACCAGTACTGGATCGCGAGCCGGCCGTTGGCGCGGTCGAGCCAGAACGCGTGCGCGTACGCGGTGGGCGGGTGCGCCGATCGCGCTGGATCGGCACCCGCGATCGCGCGCCATCGCTCGCGCCAGTGTGTGCGGCCGCCAGGGGCGAGGGTGTCGTCGCCGGGCGCATCGACCCAGTATTGAATCGCGTGACCCGCGCCGTCGCTGGCGGGCAGGTCGTTCCAGGCGGTGCCGCCGAGGCTGGCCGCCGGGCGCACGACGCGATCGGCGAGCGTGCGGCCGCCCGCGCCCACGGTGCGCGCGTGCAGGTCGCCACCGTCGCTCCAGGCGTAGGAGACGTCGACCGGCCAGGGGCCCTCGGCGTCGGGCAGCGCGAGCGCCGGATTGAATCGGCGTACCAGGCCCGTGAGCGCGGGCGCGCTCTCCTCACTGGCGGTGAGCGGCGTCGGTTTGGCGCGATCGAAGACCGTCGACGCGGCGGTCTGGGCGCCGCGGGCTCCCGCGTGGGTCGAGCCCAGCACGCAGCTCGAGGCGGCCGCCGCGAGCGCGAGCGCTGCGATCAAAGGAGAGTGACGGCGGCTCGACCGGGACCGGGATGGATGGGCTTGGTTCGCGGTCAGGCGCGGCTGGGGTCGGTAGATCATTGCAGTCCACGCCTGTACGGATTTCGGGGCTGCTATGGACGTGTCTCGACCCGCGGGCCCACCACGTTTGGAGACAGCGGGCGATGGCGGGCGGGGGACACGACCATTCGGCGGTGGAATCGGCGGCGGCGCGGCGCTGGGTCGCGTGGTCGCTGCGGCGCGGTCCGGCGCTTGCGTTGGCGGCGCTGGTCGTCACGGTGCCGGCGGCTTGGCTGACCGCGCGGCTCTATCGCAATTTGAGCAGCGACGTGGAAGAGCTGCTCCCGCGCCAGGCGCCGAGCGTGCTCGCCACCGATGAGCTCCGCGCGCGCGTACCAGGGCTCTCGACGCTGGGCGTGGTCGTTGATGCGGGGCGCCCCGATCGGGTGCCCGCCGCCGAGCACCTGCTCGATGACCTGGCGGCGCGCGTGCGCAGCTATCCGCCGGAGCTGGTGCGCAGCGTGCGCGTCGGCGGAGCCGACGAGGCGCGCTTCTTCGATCGGTTCGGGCCGCTCTACATCGAGCCGGCCGACATGGCCGAGATCCAGCACCGGGTCCAGTCGCGAAAATCCTGGGAGGCGCGGCGCAAGCTCGACATCCTGTTCGAGGACGAGCCGGCGCCGCCGCTCGAGTTCAGCGATCTGCAGCAGAAATACCGCCGCCAGCTGCCCGGCACCGCGGGCACCGAGTCGCGGTTCTCGAACACCGACGCCGCGATCTCGGTGCTCCTCATCGAGGGGACCGAGAAGACCGCGCGGCTCGCCGGCGCGCGCCAGCTGGTGTCGCGCGTCGAAGCGGATCTGCGCCAGCTCGGCGGACCTCAGCACTACGCGCCGGGCATGCGCGCCGGTCTGGCCGGCAACGTCGCCGTCTCCGTCGAGGAGCTGCAGGCGCTGTCGGAGGACCTCGGGATGTCGACGGTGATCGTGGTCTCGACCGTGCTGACGGTGATCCTGCTGTTCTTCGGCTGGTGGATCGCGATCCCGGCCTTGCTGATCCCGCTCGCGGTCGGGACCGTGGCTGCGTTCGGGCTCGCCGCCGTGCTGCCGCTGGGGATCGACCGGCTGAATTCGAGCACGGCGTTCTTGGGCTCGATCGTCGTCGGCAACGGCGTGAACTTCGGTATCGTCTGGCTGGCCCGCTACGCAGAGGCGCGCCGGCGCGCGGTGCCGGTCGAGGCGGCGCTGGCGCAGGCGCTCGCTGGCGCGCTGCCCGGGACGTTGATCGCCGCGCTCGCCGCCGCGACGTCGTACGGATCGCTGGCCGTCACCCAGTTCCGCGGTTTTCGCCAGTTCGGGTTCATCGGCGGCATCGGCATGCTGACCGCGTGGGTGTCGGCGTTCTTGCTGACCCCGCCGCTGGTAGCCTGGCTCGAACGCGTTGGGCGTAGGCGGGTCCCCCGCCGGAGCCCGTCGCGGGAGGGTCTGGGAACCCTCCGAGGGTTCCCAGGGACAGTCGACCGCGCCGGCCGCGACCGCTGGCCGGCGCGCGTGCAGCGGCTGACCGGCGACGTCGGGCCCCTCACGCGGTTGCTCGAGCGGCGCGCGGTCCTGATCGTCGTCGCCGCCGCCGCGCTGACCGCGGGCGCCTGCATCGAGATCAGCCGCTTCGACTCTTCGCGCATCGAATCGGATTTCTCACGGCTGCGCCGGCGCGACACCGGGACGTCCGGCGAAGGCTACTGGGGCCGCAAGATGGAACAGGTGCTGCGGCGCAATCTTTCGCCGACGGTGATCCTCGCCGATTCGGTCGTCGATGCGCGAGCGATCGCGGCCCGCCTGCGCCGCGCCGAGCAGGAGCCGCGCCTGTCGCAGCTCATCGCCCAGGTGCGCGACATCGACGACGTCGTGCCTCCCGATCAGCCGGCGCGCATCGCGGAGATCGAACGCCTGCGGCGAATGATCACGCCGGTGGTGCGCGCGCAGCTCTCTCCCGAATCGTTGCGTCTCGTTGACCGGCTCGTCGGCCAGGGCGAGCTGCACCCGGTGCAGCTCGCCGACGTGCCGCCGGCGCTGACCGCGGGTTTGCGCGAGCGCGACGGCACCCTCGGGCGCACGGTGCTAGTGTTCCCGCAGCTGACCAAGCGGCTGTGGCAGACCGACGAGCTCGGCCATCTGGTTGGGCGCCTGCGCGCCGCCGCGGCCGACGTCACGCCCGGGGCGAAGCCCGCGCGCGTGGCCGGCTACGTGCCGATTGCCAGCGACATCACGCAGGATCTCCAGCGGGACGGGCCGGTCGCGAGCGCGATCGCGTTCGCGGCGGTCGCGCTGCTGGTGATGCTGATCTTCCGCGGCCGGCGCACCGGCCTGTGGGTGCTGGGCTCGCTGTCACTGGGCGCGATCTGGATGCTGGGCGTGACGATGGCCTCGGGGATGAAGATCAACTACATCAACTTCGTCGCGTTCCCGATCACGTTTGGCATCGGCGTCGACTACGCGGTCAATATCATGGCGCGCTACCGGCAAGAGCTGGCGGCGTCACCGTCGTCTCCGTCCGCGCGCGCCTCGATCGAAGCGATCCGGCGCGCCGTGCACACCACCGGGCCCGCGGTGGCGCTGTGCTCACTCACGACGATCCTCGGCTACTCGTCGCTGGTGATCGCCAAGAACCGCGCGCTGTCGTCGTTCGGCGCGTTCGCGGTCGCGGGCGAAGTGAGCTGCCTGTCGACCGCCGTCGTGGTGCTGCCCGCGGCCCTGATCGTGCTCTTCGCGCTGCGCGTGCGCCGGCCGCGTCACTCGGGCGCGAAGCGGTAGCCGCTGCCGCGCACGGTGAGCAGGTGGCGCGGCTCGTCGGGATCCCGTTCCAGCTTGGCGCGCAGCTGCGCCACGAAGTTGTCGACGGTGCGCGCCTGGCCGCCCTGGCGCAGGCCCCACACCTCGCGCAGCAGCTCCTCGCGTGAGAAGACGCGACGGCTGTTGCGGCAGAAGAAGCTCAGGAGCTCGAACTCCAGGTGCGTGAGCTTGACCGGCTGCCCGCCGCGCATCACCGTTCGGCTCGATAGATCGACGATCAGCTCGCTGAAGCGCAGCACGCCGGTCGCACCGCCGGCGCGGGGCGATTCGCCGCTCACGCCGGCCTCGGTCGCGCCGTCGCCGCGTGGCTCGGGCACCACCGCGCGCCCGCTGAGCCGCGCGCGGCGCAAGACCGCGTCGACCCGCGCCAGGAGCTCGGCGAGCGCGAACGGCTTGGTGACGTAGTCGTCGGCGCCGAGGCGTAGCGCCGCGACCTTCTCGAACTCGTCCTGGCGCGCTGACAGCACGATCACCGGCACGTGGTCCTGCGCCTCGCGCAGGCGCTCGAGCACCCAGATGCCGCTCTGTTTGGGGAGCGAGATGTCGAGCAACACCAGATCCGGACGCCCCGCCGCAATGCGTTCGCGCGCCGACTCACCGTCGGCGATGACCTCGGCGCTGTAGCCGAGCAACTTGAGGTTGAGCGCCAGCCCCTCGGCGATCGCCGGGTCGTCCTCGACGACGATCACGAAGGGACGCGTGGCCGGCTCGCTGCCCGCGCTCACGCCGCCTCCGCGCGCAAGCGGGGCAGCGTGATGCGGAAGCGAGCGCCGTGGTCGCCGTCGGAGCGGACGTCGACCCGGCCGTGGTGCGCTTTCACGATCGCGCGCACGATCGCCAGGCCCAGCCCCGAGCCCTGGCTGCCGCTCTGCGCTGCCGCCGAGCCGCGGCGGAACTTCTCGAAGATCGCCTCCTGCTCGGCGCGCGGCACGCCGGCACCGTTGTCCGTGACCGCGATGATCACGTGGTCGGTGTCGGAGCTGGCGTCGATGGCGATGCGCTTCTGGTCGGCCCGGGTGTACTTCCAGGCGTTGGACAGCAAATTTCCCAGCGCCTGCGCCAGCGCCCCGCGGTCGCCCGACACGGTCAGCCCGGGCTCGATGGTCACGTTGAGGGTCACGTCGCTGCCGAAGCGCACGGTCTCGAACGCCGCGAGCGCGTCGCTGACGACGTCGGCGACCGCGACCGCGCGCCGCTCGAACGCGGCGTGGCGCGACTCGATCTTCGACAGCTCGATGAGCTTGCCGACCATCCCGTCGAGGCGCGTGAGCTCCTGGTTGATCACCGTCAGGCAGCGCTGCCGCTCGAGCGGATCACGCACGCGGTCCTCGCGGAGGGTGTCGATGAACATGCGGATCGACGTCAGCGGCGTGCGCAGCTCGTGCGAGACCGCCGACAGGAACTCGTTCTGCACGCCGGCCAGCGCGGCGCCGCGGGTCACGAAGATCGTCCCAATCGTGTAGCCGGTCAGCGCGGTCGCGCAGAACGCCAGCACCAGGATGCCGCCCACCAGGGACGCCGACTTCGAGCCGCCGGTCGCGAGCAGGATGATGCCAATCGCGGTCATCAGCACCGTCGGCAGCAGCGCCGTGAGGACGAAGATCAGGCGCGCGCGGTGCAGCAGGCGGGTCGTGGGGGAGCGGGCAAGGGACACCCTCTCATTCTGACAGAGGAGGAGCCGCGAGGGGGCCGGCAATCGCCTCGGCCGGCGGCCGGCGCAGGTCCCAGATCAGGCCGCACAGCGCCAAGAGGCGCAGCAGATAGTAGGTCACGTCGATCTCCCACCAGCGAAAGCCCTGGTTGGCTGAGCTCTGGTAGTGATGGTGATTGTTGTGCCAGCCCTCTCCGGTGGTGAGGATCGCCAGCGCCCAGTTGTTGCGCGATTCGTCAGTGGTCGCGTAGCGCTTGCGGCCGAATAGGTGCGAGAGCGAGTTGATCGAGAACGAGCCGTGCCACAGCATCACGGTCGAGACGAAGAAGCCCCAGACCAAGCCGTAGCTACCACCGACCAGATAGCAGAGCAGCGCCAGCGCGACCGCGGGCAGAAGGCAGATGCTGCTGCGGTTGAGGAAGCGCAGCTCCGGGTAGCGCGCGAGATCCGTGACGCGCGACTCGTCGGTCGCGTTCCAGTGCGGGCTCAGGATCCAGCCGATGTGCGAGTACCAGAAACCGCGCAGCCGCGCCGAGTGCACGTCGGGCTCGAGGTCGGAGAACTTGTGGTGCCAGCGGTGATGGCTCGCCCACCAGAGCACACCTTTCTGCGCCGCGCTCTGGGCGCCCAGCGCCAGCACGAGCTGGAACCAGCGCGAGGTCTTGAACGACCGGTGCGAGAAGTAGCGGTGGTACGCGGCGGTCACCACGAACATGCGTGCGAAGTAGATGCCGATCGCCAGCGCCAGACCGCGCAGCGAGAACCCGACATAGAACACGCTGGCGATCGCCGTCAGGTGAATCGCCCAGAACGCGTAGGTGACCGGCCGGAAGTAGTCGGCCCAGGTCATCGCGAAATTGGACTGCGCGGGGAGGGGAGAGGACGATTCCGGGGCGGCCGGTATTGATGCGGTCGTCATGCGCTCCTTGGGTGTTTCGACACTTCCCGGCCGAAGTATTAGGCGGCCGGTTGTCAGTGAAGTGTCATGTCTCGGTCACAAGCCGGTCAGGGGAAGAGCCTCGGGCTTTGGGCTTCAGGCCTCGGGGATTCGGGGAGTTTGCCATGCGGCCGCCAGCGCGACCGTGGCTGCCAGTCCTTTCCCCAGAGCTATCCGGACGCAAGAACGTGTCTCCCATGACGCGTCCCATTTCACGATACCATCCGGCGCGCGCCCGGCCGCGGGCCGTTTACGCCGCGCGATGCAAAAAGAAATCTCCTCGAAACCTGGAGCCGAGTAGGCTTCGCACCACCGCCGTGACTACCCTGCCGCATCTAGAATCTCTTGCTGTCCCCGAGGCCGTACCCGAGACGCCGACGGCCGGGACGCCCGACGCCGCCGAAAACCTCACCGTCCCCGAGCGGACGGCGCGCGTCGAGGCGAGTGATCTCGAGATCAAGACGCTCGGTTCCTGTCGCTACGAATCGCCAGTGGCGACGCGCCTCGGCCAGGCCGCCGTGCACCACGTGGGCCGCGCCGAGCGGCTTCTGCTCGACGACCGCTTCTCGCGCGTGGTCGGTGAGCGGGACTCGGCGCTGCCGACGTTCGAGCTCGCCGGCCCGCGCAACCGCATCTTCTTCGACCCGGCCAAGCTGCGCTGCGGGATCGTCACCTGCGGCGGCCTCTGCCCCGGCATCAACAACGTCGTGCGCGGGCTGGTGCTGGAGCTGACCCACGCCTACGGTGTCAAGGAGACCGTCGGTTTCCGCTACGGCTTCGAGGGCATGGTCGCGCGCTTCGGGCACACGCCGCTGCGCCTCGCGCCCGAGCTGGTCGCGTCGATCCACCACCAGGGCGGCACGTTGCTCGGCAGCTCGCGCGGCGGCCAGGACCCGCGCGAGATGGTCGACACGATCGAGGCGCTGGGCCTGGGCGCGCTGTTCGTGATCGGCGGCGACGGCACGCTCAAGGCCGCGACCAAGATCGTCGCCGAGCTCGAGCGCCGCAAGCTGCAAGTCGCGGTCATCGGCATCCCCAAGACCATCGACAACGACATCCACTTCATCGACCGCAGCTTCGGTTTCGAGAGCGCGTTCGCGGCCGCCGTCGAGGCGATCCGCAGCGCGCACGTCGAGGCCAACGGCGCGCGCAACGGCATCGGACTGGTCAAGCTCATGGGCCGCCACTCGGGCTTCATCGCCTGTCACGCGGCGCTGGCGGCGACCGACGCCAACTTCGTGCTGATCCCGGAGGTGCCGCTGCGCCTCGACGGCGAGAGCGGCTTCCTGCGCGCCCTGGAAAAGCGGCTCGAGCACCGCGCGCACGCGGTCATCGTCGTCGCCGAGGGCGCGGGGCAGGACCTGTGCGCGCCGGCGGGCGGCGCGGCGCGCACCGACGCCAGCGGCAACGCGCGCCTGGGCGACATCGGGCACGTGCTGCGCGATCGCATCAACGAGCACTTTCGCGCGCGCGGCACCGAGATCACCCTCAAGTACATCGACCCGAGCTACCAGATCCGCAGCGTGCCGGCGTCGCCGGCGGACAGCGTCTTCTGCTGGAACATGGCGCGCAACGCGGTCCACGCGGCGATGGCCGGCAACACCGAGATGCTGATCGGCCGCTGGCACGGGCGCTTCGTGCACGTGCCGCTGCCGCTGGCGACGCGATTCCGCAAGCAGGTCGACGTCAAGGAAGACCTGTGGATGTCGGTCGTCGAGGCGACGGGTCAGCCGGTCTCGTTCGGCTGATGGCCGCCGGTGCCCGCGCATGATCAAGCTCGGCTCCAGTGGGCAGCTCGCCGTGCTGGTCGCCGCCGCCGCGCTCGAGGTGGCCGGTGATGCGCTGATCCGCAAGGGGATGCGTGGCGGCGGGCTGGCGTTGATCGTTCTCGGTTTCGTGGTGCTGGGCAGCTATGGCGTGGTAGTGAATCTGCTCGAGCTCGATTTCTCGCGGCTGCTCGGCGTCTACGTCGGCGTGTTCGCGCTGGTGAGCGTGGTCGCCGGGCGCTTCCTGTTCGGTGACCGCGTGCCGCTCGCGACCTGGCTCGGACTCGGCGTCGTGCTGGCCGGCAGCGCGATCATTCACCTCGGCGCGCGCTGAGCGGACGTCTTCGCGAGCTCCGCTTCCCGCGCGGCCAGGCGCTTGCGGACCGCCGCCACCATTGCCGGGTCGGCGTTGTCGGGGTGGCCGCAGTCGTAGGGCGGCGCCGGGTTGTACTCGATGCCGAGCTGGATCGAGCGTGCGACCGTCTCGCCCGCGAGCTCGGCGGCCAGATGCAGGCCGAAGTCGATGCCCGCGGTGACGCCGCCGCCGGTGATGCGGTTGCGATCGACGACGACGCGCCCCTTGCGGTAGCGCGCGCCGAACGCCTGCAGGCGTTCGACGTAGGCCCAGTGGGTCGTGGCCTCGTAGCCGTCGAGGAGGCCGGCGGCGCCGAGCAGCAGCGCGCCGGTGCACACCGAGGTGACGTAGCGCGCCCGCGCCCCCTGCGCGCGCAGGAAGCCAAGGACCTCTTCATCCCTGGCGAGCGGCGCCTGGCCGAAGCCGCCGGGCACGAACAGCACGTCGAGCGGCGGGCTGTCGGCGAGCGCCGTCGTGGGATGGAGCGTGAGCCCCGACGTCGCGCTCACCGGCCGCGTGTCCTTCCACAAGAGGTGTACCCGGGTGTCGGGCACGCGGTGGAGCATCTCGAAGGGGCCCGTCAGGTCCAGCTGCGTCAGGTCCGGGAATAGAAGCATTCCGATCTCGATGGGCATGGTCACCGTCCTTTCTGGGATCTGATTTCCCACGCGCAGGCCTCTGGCAGTTAGGACAACAATCGTCTATTTTCTGCCAATGCGTCGCGTGCTGATCGTCGCCTTCGAAGGTGCGCAGACCCTGGACGTGACCGGTCCCGCCGAGGTCTTCGCGGCGGTGTCGCGCGTGCTCGGCCGTCAAACCTACGAGATCGTCTTCGCGTCGATGGGCGGCGGCGAGCGGGCCAGCTCGTCGGGGTTGCCGATGGGCACGCGCGATCTCGTCGCGCGTGCGCGTGCGCCGCGACGACACCGTGATCGTCGCGGGCGGCGAGGAGGAGCCGATCCGCGCCGCGATCGCCGACGGTCGCCTGGGCGCGTGGCTGCGGCACGCGACCGGCCGCGTGCGGCGCATGTCGTCGGTCTGCTCGGGCGCGTTCATCCTCGCGGCGGCCGGCGTGCTCGACGGCAAGCGCGCGGCGACCCACTGGATGGGCTGCGATCGGCTCGCGCGCCTCTTTCCGCGCGTCACCGTCGATCCGAACGCGATCTTCGTCGTCGACGGCAACCTCTGGACGTCGGCTGGCGTCACCACCGGCATCGACATGGCGCTGGCGATGGTCGAGCAGGATCACGGGCGCGCGCTCGCCGACCAGGTGGCGGGGCGGCTGGTGCTGTACGTGCGGCGCCCGGGCTTTCAGTCGCAGTTCAGCGACGCGCAGGTGGCGCAATCCGACGGCTCCGATCCGCTGGGCCCGGCCATCACCTGGGCGCGGCGCCACCTGGCCGAGGCCGATGTCGAGACGCTCGCGAAGCGCGCGGGGCTGTCGGTGCGCACGCTGCACCGGCGCTGCCTGGAGACGCTGAACATGACGCCCGGGCACGCTGGTCGACAAGCTGCGCGTCGAGCACGCGCGCACGTTGCTGTCGTCGAGCGCGCTGCCCGCGAAGACGCTGGCGGCGCAGTGCGGATTCGGCAACGCCGTCCGCATGCGGCGCGCGTTCGAGCGCGAGCTGGGCCTGGGCCCGCGCGAGTACCGCGCGCTGCACGCGGCGAGGTGAGCTTGGCTCGCGAACCTTCCGGTCCCCTCCCCCCGTCCGCGGGGGGAGGGTTAGGGAGAGGGTCAGGGAGAGGGTAGACCTTGCGAGCTGCGGCGTCCGCGTACCTCGGCTCTCGCAAGGCCTGCCCTCTCCCCGACCCTCTCCCGCGGCGGACCGCAGGAGAGGGTGACTCGCCGAAGAACCGTTCTGGGAGTGAAGACGCTCTCAGCGGCTCGCGTGCTGCAGCACCGCGCGGTAGCGCACCTTGCCCGCCGCCAGGCGATCGAGCGCGGCGTTGGCGTCCTCCAGCGGATAGGCCTCGATCCGCGGTTTCACCTTGCCCGCGGCGACGAACCCGAGCGCCTCGTAGAGATCGCGCCGCTCGTCCTGGGTGCTGCCGCGGACCTGGCGCTGGCCCATCATCAGCGCCATCGGATCGATCGAGATCGGGCCGTCGGCCACGCCCATGTTGATCAGCCGCCCGCCGGGGCGCAGGCCTTTGAGCGCCGCCGAGATCTGGCGCGCGGAGTTGGTCGTGGACAGGATCACGTCCGCGCCGCCCGCGTCGCGCAGCACGGCGCCCGGATCATCGCCAGCCACCAGCACCTCGTCGGCGCCCAGCGCGCGCAGCTCCGCGTCCTTGTCGGCCTGGCCGGTCAGGGCCACCGTTTCCAGGCCGACCGCCTTCGACAGTTGCACCGCCAGGTGGCCGAGCCCACCGACGCCGAGCACGGCGACGCGCTCGCCGGGGTGCGGGTCGCCGTTGCGCAGGCCGCTCATCACCGTGTAGCCGCCGCAGAAGATTGGCGCCGCCGCTTCGTACGACGCGCCGTCGGGGATCAGCGCGACGCCGCTCGACCAGGCCAGCATCAGCTCGGAGTTGCCGCCGCCCAGGTTCATCCAGCTCTGCGCCTGCGGGCAGTGGTCGGGCCGGCCCGACTGGCAGACCTCGCAGCGGCCGCACCCCTTCTGGTTCCAGAACGCGCCCACCCGATCGCCGACGCGCAGGTCGGTGACGCCGGCGCCCAGCTCGACGATCTCGCCGGCGGCCTCGTGTCCGGCGACGATCGGCGGCTTCAGCGGAAACACCCCGTGGTGGACGTGCAGATCGGTTCCGCACATGCCGCTCGCGTGGACGCGGATCAGCACCTGGCCGGGCGCGGGCCGCGGGTCGGCGAGCTGTCGCAGCTGCCAGGGTTTGTTGAAATCGGAAATGACCATCGCGCGCATCGGTTCCTCCGTTGGTGAGAGACGGCGAAGAAGAAAGACGGAACCGGTTGTAGCGGCGCCCGGGGCGCCGCGCGATGGCGTCGGCTGCGGTTCTGTTGCCTATTCCTGCGATCGCGCCGGCGATGCGGGCGCGGGCGGGGCGTCACGCCAGCGTTGCACGTAGGCGGCGGGCGACGCGCCGAAGATCGCCTTGAAGTCGCGCGCGAAGTGCGACGCGCTCTGGTAGCCGATGCGCGCCGCGGCCTCGCCGGCGCGCAATCCGCCGCCGATCATCATCTGACGCGCCTGATCCATGCGCAGGTGCTTGAGGTAGCGCATGGGGCTCGTGCGTGCGACCGCGCGGAACCGGTGCGCGAAGTGCGACGGGCTCATGGCGACGTGGCGAGCGACCTGGTCGACCGTGAGCGCGCGGTGGGCGTTGGAGCGGATGAACTGGATCGCCTTCGCGATGCTGGCGCCGTCGGGGCCGCGCGGCACGGCGTTGCGGATCGCGGCAGCGGCGTCGGAGCGCAACAGCCGGAACACCAGCTCGTCGACGATCATCGGCGCGACGATGCGGCGCTCGAGCGGATCGTCGACCGCGCGCACCAGCCGCACGACCGCGTCGCGGATGCGCCCGTCCGCGGCCGCCACGAACGCCGGAGGAACGTCGGCGGTGGCAACGCCGGTCGGGCGATCCCAGGCGCCGGAGGGCTCTCCCTCGGAGAGCGCGAGCAGCGTCTTGGCGACCGCGTCGCCAGGGATCTTCAGGATGACCGCCAGGTACGGCCGCTCGGGGCTGGCTTCCAGAAGCTGGCCCGTGAACGAGATCTCGCCGGTGATCAGCAGGTATCGGCCGGCGGCGTATTCCAGGGTCTGGCCGCCGACGTCACAGACCTTTCGCCCCTGCGCGACCACGGTGAGCATCGGGCCATGGGTGAGCGACTTGTGAAACGTCGTCGGGCGGGAGATGCGGTAGTAGGCGAGGCCGGGGTAGGGCGTCTCCTGCGCGCCGTCCTGGGACGTGCGGGAGGCGAGCAGGGCGGCCAGCTCACCGTCGACGGGCGGTTCGGGCCCGCCATCGACGGGGAGCGTTCGAGCGTCGAGCGCGCGCACCAGCGAGGCGGATTCCATCCGGGAAGCTTACGCGACGGACGGAGAGGGAGACGGAGACGAGGACGAGGACGGGGCGTGGGTTGAATTCGGGCTAATCCTTATGCACCGCGGTCAACATGGGCATGATCTCGTAAGAGAGCCCGATGTTGGCCAGGATCGCGGGGTCGTGGTCTCTGAACGCCTGCACCTCGGCCTCGCTTGCTGCGCGGATCACGCCCAGGCCCCAGGGGCCCTTGGGATCGTTGACCGGGCCGAACACGATCGCGTTTCCCTTGGCGAGCATCTCGCGCCAGTAGGCGCCGTGCGCCAGCATGGCCTTGCGCTCGTCGGGCGTCATGTCGAACGCGAACGTCGGCCGCGGCGCCAGCAGGCGGCAGCAGAAGTACGTCGGCGCGGGCGCGGGCGCCGTCGCGGCCGGCGGCGCCGCCGCCGGCGCGACGAAGCGGTCCAGCCAGCCGAGCACGCGCTCCCAGCCGCGCGAGTGGCCCTCGCAGGACTCGACGCGATCGCCGAAGCCCTCGTGGCGCACGGTCACGCGCGTGCCGGTCGGGATCGGATCCAGCAGATACTGGATCGTCGTCGTGTTGCCGCCGTCCCAGTCGGCGATCCAGGTCTGCACCAGCTTGCGCGGCGGATCGATCTCCAGGAACTCGCCGCTGACGCTGAACGGCCCGGTGGCGCCGCGCCCGAGCGTGCGCCACTTGCCGCCCACGCGCAGGTCCATGGTCGATTCGGTGAGCTGGTACGTGTCCGGCGAGCCCCACCACTGGACCAGCTCGTCGGGCGTGGTGAGCGCGCGGAACACGCGCTCGGGCGGGACGTCGATCTCCACCATCGCCAGGACGACCCCTTTCGACAGATCGGCGACGGCGCGCGCGGCTCGTTTGGTCGTGCTCATTTTTTCTCCAGATAGCGTTTCAGGTTGTCGAGATTGGTCTGCCAGAACGCGCGATAGCTCTCGATCCAGCCGGCGACCTCGCGCAGCGGCTTGGGGTCGAGCGCATAGACCCGCTCGCGCCCCGAGCGCTGCTCGCTGACCAGGCGCGCCTGGCGCAGGATGCGCAGGTGCTTGGAGATCGCGGGCCGACTCTGGTCGAAGTCGGCCGCCAGCGCGTTGACCGCCGCACCGCCCGCGCGCAGGCGATCGAGGATCGCCCGTCGCGTCGGATCGGCGATCGCGCGGAAGACGTCGGCGTGGGCGAGGGCGCGGTGCATAGGGTTATGGGTAACCTTTCGGTTACCAATTAACCCGCGGACGCGAATCTGTCAACCACCGATGCGCACCGCTCGTGCGCGAGCAGCCAGCGCTTGCGCTCGACGCCGCCGCCGTAGCCGACCAGCTTGCCGCTCGCGCCGATCACCCGGTGGCAGGGCACGACGATGCAGATCGGATTCGAGCCGTTGGCCATGCCGACCGCGCGCACCGCCGACGGGCGTCCGATCGCGCGCGCGATGTCGCCGTACGACCGGCTCTCCCCGCAGGGGATCGAGCGCAACGCGCGCCAGACCGCGCGCTGGAACGGCGTGCCGGTCGATTCGGCGATGGCGAGCTCCTCGATCGCGGCGAGGTCGCCGGCGAAGTACGCGGCGAGCGCGCCGCTGAGCCCGCCGGGGTTCGGCGCGCGCACGAATTCGGCGTCGGGACGCTCGGCGAAGATCCGCAGCCGTCCGGCCATGCGGCCGTCGGTGGCGTCGTCGGTCCAGCCGGCAGCGACCAGGCGTCCGCCGGCGTCGGCGACGAGCGTGAACGGGCCGAGCGGAGAATCGACGTGGTCGTAGAGGAGCCGGGACGTCGTCTGGGTCTTCTGCGTTGCGGATCTGGTCGCATTCATGGGGAGCCTCCTTGGGCGGACCGCGCGGCTTCCGCGGTCCAGAGATGCTGGGCGGCGTAGCCGCGCCAGGGCCGCCAGCGCGCCGCCCGTTCGGACATGGGCGTGTGTTGGGTTGGTGAATTGCGCGGTTGTCCACGTTTCGTCGATTTCGCTGCCGAGGTTGCGCGCCGGCGCGCGGCGGGCGTGGCGCCGATGCGATCCCAGGCGCGCAAGAGGCCGACGTCGGTGGCGGGGAACGCGTCGGGATCGCGTCCCGCGCGCAGCGCGATGTAGTGCGCGGTCCACTCGCCGACGCCGGGCAGCGCCTGCAGCTTGGGCCGCGGTCTCGTCGATCGTGCCGAGCGGCTGGAAGAGCATCGGGTCGGCGACCGCCGCCTGCGCCACGCCCAGCAGCGCGCGCCTGCGCGCCGCGGGCCCCGGCACCGCTTGCAGCGCCTCGGGCGATGCCGTCGCGACGTCGGCGGCGCTGGGAAAGCAGCGACTGAGCGTGCGCGTCGCCGCCCTGTGCGGCCCCGACCGGCCGGCCGCAGGCGCGCGCCAGAGCGCCCGCGAGCTGCCGCCCCGCCTCGACGCGTGACTTGCTGGCCGAGGATCGCGCGCGCCGCGATCTCGAAGCCGTCCCAGCCGCCGGGCACGCGCAGCCCGGGCCGCTCGCTGATCAGCGGCGCCAGCAGCGGGATCGCGCGCCAGGTGCGCGCCGATCGCGGTGACGTCGGCGCTGACGTCGAACAGGTGGCGCACGCGCGCGATGATCGCCGGCAGCGCGCGCACGCTGGGAAAGCGTACGGTCACCGCCAGGCTCTGCTTCTCCGGAACGTGCGCGACCGCGACCGTACCGGTCTCGCCGTCCTCGCACACGGTGCGCCGGTAGACCTCGCCGTCGACGTGCTCGACGCCGTCGACGGCGCGCGCGCGCAGGTGGGCGAGCATCGCCGCCCAATCGTAGGGCGCGCGGTAGCGCACGCGCACGGTCACGCCGCTGCCGGCGACCGTGCCCTCGGGCAGCGCGACCACGCCGCGCCGGCGCAGCGCGCTCGGCGGCCGGTGGTAGAGCTCCTGGAAGGTCTCGTTGAAGCGGCGCACGCTGCCGAAGCCCGACGCCAGCGCGACCTCCGCCATCGGCAGGCGCGTGTCGTGGATCAGGCGCTTGGCGAACAGCACGCGCCGGGTCTGCGCCACCGTCTGCGGCGACGCGCCCAGGTGCTGCTGGAACAGGCGGCGCAGCTGGCGCGCGCCCACGCCCAGCCGTTCGGCCAGCTTGTCGACGCTGGCGTCGTCGCCGTCGAGCGCGCCGGCCGCGATCAGCGCCAGCCCGCGCGTGACCGTGTTCTCGGTGCCGCGCCAGGTGCCGAGGTCGGGCGCGGTCTCGGGGCGGCAGCGCAGGCAAGGGCGAAAGCCCGCCTCTTGCGCCGCCGCTGCCGACGCGAAGAAGCGGCAGTTCTCGATGCGCGCCGTGCGCGCCGGGCAGACCGGGCGGCAGTAGATCCCGGTCGAGGTCACGCCGACGAACAGCCGTCCGTCGAAGCGCTCGTCGTGGGTTTGCAGGGCGCGATAACAAACCCGCGGATCCAACCGGTGCATGCCGCTGACGTTACGATCGCTCGCGGCGCCGAGGCTCGCGGTTTTCGGACATGGTCGCCGCTCGCCGGTCGGCACCGGATGATCGCTTTCCGATCCCCTCCTCCTGCACACAGGGGAGGGGACCGGAGCTCCGCGTCGCGCGCGTCCGGCTCTCTTACGGCCGGCGAGCGCGACGGCGGCGCGCCAGCATCCACGCGAGCGCGCCCAGCGCCGCGAAGCTCGAGCCGAGCGCGCCGCGTCCGCCTCGCCGTCGATCGCGCACGCACAGCCGCCCGACGCGCCCGTGTTGACCTCGCCCGCGCCGGAGCCTCCGGCCGCGCTCGCACCGCCGGTGCCGGCCGTCGTCGCTCCGCCGCTGCCGGCGTCGTCGCTCCGCCGCTTCCGCCCGCGGTCGATCCGCCGGTGCCGCCGGCGTGCCCGCCCCGCCGCCCGTCCCGAGCCGCCGCCCGCGCCGCTCGGTCCCGTGGTCCCGCCCGCGCCGGTGCTGCCGCCGCTGCCGGTCGTGCCACCGGTTCCGGTGTTGGCGCGCCGAATTCGTACGCGCCGAGATCGGGCGCCGCGCCGACGAAGGGCAGGCCCACGTTGGTGCCCTTGTCGATCATCCGGCTCGCGGCGGCGAGCTTGAGGAAGTCGACGGCGGGCATGCTGCCGTCGGCCGGGCGCGGTCCGATCGCGCCCGACGATTCGATGGCCACCCCGGTGCCCGTGACGCTCGGGTCGGCGATGCTGAGAAAGTCGGTCGCCGCCGGCGTGATGTTCAGGTCCCAGCTGTTGAACATCGTGTCCACGCCAGTCATGTTGGCGTTCTTGTTCGGGTAGCCGATGTTGTTGCGCATGATGTGCGCCAGCGCGCCCGGTCAGCGTGATGGTCGTGTTGGGATCGCCCGCCGGGCTCGCCAGCATGTTGTACTGCGTGCCGTTCATGAACGACGTGTTGTTGTACCAGGTGTTCCCGCCCGTCGAGTGATTGGCGTAAAAGCCCGAGGCCTTGTTCTTCCAGGCGACGTTGTTCTGTACCAGGTGGCGCACGCCGGTCGCGCTGCTGCCCATCTTGAATCCGTTGCCGTTGCCGGAGGTGGGATTGAAGGTGCCATACATCGCGAAGCCGTTGCCCATGGCCCACGAATTCTCGACGGTGACCGGGAATTCCTGGTTGATCAGATCGTAGCCGTCGTCGGAGTTCCACCACGCGCGGCAGCCGCGGATGATCGTGGTCGCGCCCGCGGTTTGATAGTGGACGCCGAACCCATCGGCGTTCTGCCCCTGTCCCTGCGATGACGTCGCGTCGTAGTTGTCGTGCGCGTCGCAATTGAGCACCAGGTGGCCGCCGGTTCCCTTGCCGATGAAGATTCCGTTGCCGCTGTTGTGGTGCATGTTGAGCTGCTCGAAGATGCAATTGCCGCCGGTGCTGACCGCCACGCCGTTGTTGGAGAACGTGTTCATCGGCACGTGGCCGATGTCGAGCCCTTTGAAGTGCAGCCAGCTGCCGCTCACCACGAACCCGTGGGTGTAGCCGGTGGTCGAGATGACCATGTTCGTGAAGTCGAACACCGGCACCTCGCCGGGGTACGCCCAGTAGCGGATCCGGTTGGTGTCCGACGTCCCGCTCTTGGTGAACTGGATGCCGGCCCCGGTGTTCACGGGCGTGGTGATCGCGTAGGTCCCGCCCCGGATGAAGACCGTGTCGCCAGCCACCGCGACGTTGACGCCCTTCTGGAGCGTGGCGAACGGCGCAGCCATCGTGCCCGCGTTCGTGTCGCTGCCGGTCGTCGCCACGTAATAGTCGGTCGCGCGGGCGTTCCTGCCAGCGAGCAGGACCGCGAGCGCCAGCAAGCTGATCGACAGGGACTTCCGGCGGGGGCCCGTAAGCAAGAGTTCCATGAGAAAATTAGGGGCAGGCGCGGCCATCTTGGTGCACGAAACGGCAGGATGCAGCGTTCCAGGGTGTTCGCGCCGTTCGATTTTTGACGGTAGACGGCAGGCGGCGATGCTGGTTCCGACGCGATGTGCTCTGCGGACGGGCACTTCGGGCGTGGCACGTCGATTGCGCTAGGCCGGAGCATGGCTCCCGCGGCGATTCTTCTCCCGTTGCTCGCGCTGGCGGCAAACGTTCCCCTGCCCCCGGCACCGAGCGCGCCGGTGACCGAGCGGACGCCGCCCGCAGCCGAGCCGCCCGGCCTGCTCGCCGAGCTGCACGGCGGCTACCACGGCCCGCTCGGGGTGATCGGCCTGGCGCTGGTCGTTCCGCTCGACCGCTTTGCCATCGGCGGAGGCCTCGGTATGGGGCCGATTCCCTCGCCCGAGGGTTTGTTCTCGCAGTCGCTGGGAGTCTCTCCGCTGCGCCTGGCGGTCTTCGGACGAGTCGCGGTCATCGAGGGTCCGCGCTCTCGTTTGTCGCTCGTCGCGGGGATCTCCCATGGAAGCGAGAGCGATACGGCGACGGCGGGTGACGCCCAGCTCTTCTGGGAGCGCGTCGGGTACCGCTACGACCTGGGCGCCAGCGGCGAGCTCGGGGCGGGGCCGGCCTGGATCGGCCTCGAGGGCGGCGCCGGTTACCTCGCAGGCACCGCTACCTGCACACAGGTCACGGCGATCGTCACGCAGCTCTGCGACGCGGGACAGAACAGCAGCGCGCCCAGCAAATGGGTGCCGTACCTCGGGCTCACGATCCGGCCGCGCGACCGCGCGTCCGCGTCTGCGTCCGATGCGTTCGAGGCCGCGGCCCCGAAGAGAAGGCTCCGCGTCTTCGCCTCGGGCTCGGCGCTGGACGGCGCCGACGTGTTCTCCGACGGACACTTCGACGGCGACCCCGACTACAGCGGTGGGCTCGAAGGAGACATTCTGTTTGCGCCCGGCCCGCATCTTCGCATCGGCGCCGGCGTCCGCTACGAGCTGGCCCATGTGCCCGCGATGTTCGGGAGCGCCAACGGCGCCGATCACTTCCTGTCGGTGCCCTTGCTGATCGGCGCCGCGATCCCGCTCCAGCGACGGCACGAGGTCGAGCTTCTTGCCGGCATCGGCGTCGGCGCTGGTTTGGTCCGCGGTGGCGAGACGTCCGATGGCTCGGTCTTCCTGCGCGCCATCGGTCTCGCGGGGGAGCTCTCGGTCACCTACTGGACGCCGGTCGCGCGCGCAGTCGACCTGTCGCTCGGCGCCGCGGTCACGTTCGCGGCGCTCGGCGTCGAGAACGGCGGTGGCCCCTACTTCCAGAACAGCTCGGTCTTGCGCGGCGTGCTCCCCCTGCGCATCGGCGCGCGCTGGTCGTTGTAGATTGACGAGGTAGCCGGAGAGACGAGGCTCACGGCCCGGGCGCGACGTTGAAGACGATGTCGTTCGCGGCGAAGCGCATCCCGACGTAGGCAAAGTCGCCTTGCGGCAGGTGCCAGATTGCTCTGCCCGACATCGGGATCGGGCGGCCGCCAGCCATTTGCCAGCCGTCGATGGGCGTGGTCCAGCGCGCGCGGACGAACGGATGCCCGGGATTGAACGGATCCTGAACGAATCGATCGGTGGTGCTGAAGTCGCGAGGCGCTCCACGCTCGTCGAGGGAAACCTGCGCGGTCACCGTGTGGCCGGCATAGGTGAACGCCACGTCGAACGCATCCGGCCCCTCCGCCGACCAGGTGGTCTCGGGCCCGAGCAGGAACGAAGGCGCGAGCAAGATGGCGTCGTTCAGGTACGTCACCAGCTCGCTGATGTCGATCCGCTCGCCCCGCGTGTCCGAGATCGCGAAGAGATCCAGTGGCCGGATGAGCATGCGCCCCTGCCCCCCGAGGTAGGTATCCCGGCCGAGCACCGGCAGGAAGCCGAACATGCGCACCTTCAAGTAGAAGAGGCGCGCGAGCTCGGCGCGGCTGTCGTACTGCCACGCCTCCATCGGCGCAAACTCCTGTTCGGGGCTGGTGCGAAACGTGCCGGTCATGTGCGCGCGGAAGGACCAGTCGCGGGGCCGGCCGACGACGCCCATGAACCTCATGTACCGTTGCACGGGCTCAGGTAGCGACATGATGTCCGTGTCGGCGACCACCGCTGGGTCGCCGTCGTTCGCGGTCAGGTGCGCGGCGGCGACCTCTCGCGCGAAGCGCGCGCCCAGGGGCTCGCCGGCTCTCCTCACGACCGCGGCCGCCAGCAACCCGCCCGCGAGGAGAGGAATCGCAATTCGCATGCTCCTTCGAAGAGCAAGACTTCAGCCAGCGGCGCTCGGACCGAGGCCACGCGATTCGCCTGCGACGAACCTGAGCACGAGTCGCATTTCCTTCGCCGGCGCAAGGGACGGCGCAAATGTTGCGCGAATTTCTTCGCCACTGACCGCTCAACGGTGCGAGGCTCGGGCCTTGCACTCTCGGTGACTCATGGACGCGCCTCCTACGATCAGCCTTGCCCACGATGTGTTCCGCCAGGGACGCCACCCGCTCGAGTCGTTCTTCCGGCCGCGGAACGTCGCCGTCGTCGGCGCCACTGAAACTCCCGGCAGCGTGGGGCGCACCTTGCTGCACAACCTGCTCTCGACGCCGTTCGGTGGAACCATCTACCCGGTCAACCCCAAGCGGAACAACGTCCTCGGGATCAAAGCCTACCGGTCGGTGAGCGACATCCCGGACGCCGTCGACCTGGCGGTCATCGTCACACCCGCGGCGACGGTGCCCGCGCTCGTCGGCGCGTGCGCCGATCGCGGCGTCGCCAACGCGATCATCATCTCCGCCGGTTTTCGCGAGACCGGGGCCGCCGGCGCCGAGCTCGAGGCGCGCGTGCTGGCCGAGGCCCGGCGCAGTCGGATGCGGATCATCGGACCGAACTGCCTCGGTGTGATGAGCCCGCTGTCCGGCCTGAACGCCACCTTCGCGGCCGGCATGGCCCTTCCCGGCGGCGTCGCGTTCCTCAGTCAGAGCGGCGCGCTTCTGACAGCGATCCTCGACTGGAGCCTGAGCGAGCGCGTCGGGTTCAGCGCCTTCGTCTCGCTCGGCTCGATGCTCGACGTGGGGTGGGGCGATCTCATCGATTACTTCGGCGACGACCCGCGCACGCGCGCGATCGTTCTTTACATGGAGTCGATCGGCAGCGCGCGGGCGTTTCTGTCGGCCGCGCGCGAGGTGGCGCTGACCAAGCCGATCATCGTCATCAAGGCCGGGCGCAGCGCCGACGCGAGCCGCGCCGCAGCGTCGCACACCGGGTCGATGACGGGTTCGGACGAGGCGCTCGACGCCGCTTTCCGGCGGAGCGGCGTGTTGCGCGTCAACGACATCGGAGAGGTGTTCGACCTGGCCGAGGTGCTGGGACGGCAGCCTCGACCCGCTGGTCCGCGGCTGGCGATCGTGACCAACGCGGGGGGGCCGGGAGTGCTTGCCACCGACGCGCTCATCGCTCGCGGTGGCAAGCTGGCGGCGCTGGCTCCGGAGACCGTCACGCGGCTCGACGCGGTTCTTCCGGCGGCCTGGAGTCACGCCAATCCGGTCGACATCCTCGGCGACGCCGATCCCGCGCGCTACGCGGCGGCGCTCGAGACGGTCGCCTCCGATCCGGGCAGCGACGGCCTGCTCGTGATCCTCACGCCGCAGGACATGACCGACCCGACGTTGACCGCGGACGCTCTCACCAAGCATTCGCACGTCGCGGGAAAGCCGGTGCTGGCGAGCTGGATGGGCGGCGCGCAGGTGGCGGCGGGAATCGACATCCTCAACCGCGCGGGCATCCCGACGTTTGCGTTCCCCGACGATGCGGCGCGCACCTTCAGTCACATGTGGCGCTACGCGGAGAACCTGCGCGGGCTGTACGAGACGCCAATTTCGCCGCGGTCCGGTGAGGGCGCCGGCAAGCCCGAGAACGTCGCGGCGATCGTGCGTGAGGCGCTCGCACAGGGACGTACGCTGCTCGACGAGCACGAGTCCAAGAGCCTCCTCGCCTGCTACGGCATTCCGACCGTGCCGACGCTGGTGGCTCGCGATCCGGATCGCGCCGTCGACGCCGCCGGCCAGCTTGGCTTTCCCGTCGTGCTCAAGCTCTGGTCGCAGACGATCACCCACAAGAGCGACGTCGGCGGCGTGAAGCTGGCGCTCGCCGACGCGGCTGCGGTGAGGCGCGCCTTCGCCGAGATCGAGGATGCCATCAGCCGCAAGGCGACGCCCGCGGACTTCCTGGGCGTCACCGTCCAGCCCTACGTACAGCGCCGCGCCGGGCTCGAGCTGATCCTCGGGAGCTCGCTCGATTCCCAGCTAGGGCCGGTGTTGCTGTTCGGCGCCGGCGGCGAGCTCGTGGAGATCATGCAGGATCGGGCCCTGGCCTTGCCGCCGCTCAACACCACGCTGGCGCGCCGCCTCATCGAGCAGACGCGCATCGCGCGCGCGCTCGTCGGCGTCCGCGGCCGCGCGCCGGTCGATCTCGACGCGCTCGCGACGTTGCTGGTGCGGTTCGGCGACCTGGTGGTCGAGCAGCCGCGGATCCGCGAGATCGACATCAACCCGTTGCTGGCGTCGGGCGACGGATTGCTCGCGCTGGACGCGCGCGTCGTGCTGCACGGTTCCGATGTCGCCGACGCCGCGCTTCCGCGCTCCGCCATCCGCCGCTATCCCACCGAGTACGTGGCGCGCGCGCAGCTGCGCGACGGGACACCGGTCGTCGTCAGGCCGATTCGACCCGAGGACGAGCCGCTGATGGTGGCGTTCCATCAGACTCTCGGCGAAGAGAGCGTGCAGATGCGCTACATGCAGGGCTTGAAGCTGGATCAGCGCACGGCCCACGAGCGGCTGGTGCGGATCTGCTTCATCGACTACGACCGCGAGATGGCGCTGGTCGTCGAGCGCGAGACCGGCGCGGGCGCGCGCGAGATCCTCGGCGTCGGGCGTCTGAGCCGCGACCGGGTCGCACACGGCGCCGGGGCGGAGTTCTCGGTGCTGGTGGGCGATCGATGGCAGGGGCAGGGAATCGGCTCCGAGCTGATGGCGCGTCTCATCGAGATCGCCAGGCACGAGAGCATCGAACGGATCTTCGCCGACATCTTGGGCGTGAACCTGCGCATGCAACGGCTGTGTACGCGCCTGGGCTTCACGCTCGAGAGCCAGCCCGCCGACGCGGTGGTTCACGCCGAACTGCGCATTTAGAGCGGGCTCGCGCGGCCCGCGCGCAACCGTTTCGCGGATCCGGCGCCGTCGGCGCGAAAATCCGCCGGCAGGCCTCTTGCAGTTGCCAGAGCCAACACGACGAGGAGGTCTCCGATGCTTGGACGTTCTCTGGCTCTGCTGTTCATTCCCGTGCTGCCCTTCGTGCCGCTCATGGCGCCATTTGGTCGGGCGAACGCTGCGAGCGCGATCATCGCTGGCATCATCGCCACCGCGTGTGCGGCCTTCTCGCTGGTCGACCAACGCGCCCGGATAGCGACCGCGGTGGTGGGCGGGTGGGTCGCGCTATCACCGTTCATTTTCCCGGGGACGCTGCTCGAGGAGTGGATCGCGGTGACCTGGGGCGTGAGCACGTTCGTTCTGATGGTCGGACCGTTCAGCGATCGACCGCGGTCGTTCTTCGTCGCCGCATCGGCGGCACGCCCGCAGGCGAAGTCCAACGACGATCACCAGTTGCCTCTGGCTGCGTGACCATGAGGGCCCTCGTCGCGATCGGCCTTCTGGCGGCGGCGGCTTGCGCTACGCCGCCACGCAATCAGCCGCCGCAGGAGCGCCAGTTCGCGCAAGCTGTCGCACCGCCGCAAAGGTTGCGTCCGGTGGAGCCCTTGCCGCCGGCGGCGCGCGAAGATCTGAAGGTGCGCATGGCGTTCCACGCACGCGACATGAACGAGCTGGTCTCCGACATCATGTTGCTGCGCTACGAGGAGATCCACGACCGCGCCACGCGCATCGCCGGCGACGCGAGCCTGAGTCGCCCGCTGACCAACGACGCCACCGAGCTGAACTCGGCTTTCCCGGAGAAGTTCTTTCTCTATCAGGACAATCTGCGGCTCGAGGCGAAGACGCTCGCGGAGTCTGCCGGCCGCCGAGCGGCCTTCGACGTCGCCGATTCTTACGGCCGCCTGTCCCAGGTCTGCGTGCGATGCCACGCCGCCTACCGGGGCGGTCGCTGAGACACTCGCGCCCTGCGGCTCGCAAGGTTTGGCCTCTCCCTAACCCTCTCCCGCGGACGGGAGAGGGGACCGGATCTCCCGGCGAGCGAAGCTCCCGTTTCCGTCCGGCGAGCGAAGCCCCGCTTCCGTCCGGCGAGCGAAGCCCCGCTTCCGTCCGGCGAGCGAAGCCCCGCCGAGTTTCCGTCCGGCGAGCGAAGCGAAGCCCCGAAGCGACGCCTCTGCAAGGAGCGAGGAGGGTTTCGCGAAGCGGGAGCCGAGCGAAGCGACGGCCCCGCGAAGAAAGAAACCCTCCTCCGGACGAGAGGACCCGCGCGAAGCGCGGGCCTCGAAGCTCCGGAGGAGGGTTTCGAACCCCCGACCCGGCGGTTAACAGCCGCCTGCTCTGCCCCTGAGCTACTCCGGAATGGGTGGCGCCATTATGGGGAGCGGCGCTCCTCAGTCAAGCCAGAACGGGCTACGGCTGAGTGGTTCGGCTTCCACCCCAGGAGCTTCGCCGCGTTGTCGAAGTAGACCTTGCGCAGGATCGATTCCGGCAGCCCGACCCCGTCGATCTTCCAGCGGCCCTGGATGGGCGTCGGGCTCTCGAACTGGCGGTCCAGCGTCTCGAAGTACCGCCAGGTCTGCGTGAAAAAGCGGACCTCGTCGGCCCGCGTCGGCGGGTTGGCGCCGTTCGACCCGTACATCATGTCGTCCTGGCTCGCGCCCACGCCGGTGTCGGTGCCGAACAGGATACGGTCCTGGTACTTCTCGTAGAACTTCCGCATGCGCTCGGCCGGGTGCCGCCCGATCTCGGGCACGCGCGCCGCGGTGTCGATATAGAAGTTGGGATACTTGTCGAGCATCTTCGCCACGCGCTCCGGGTCCTCGGGGTCGTTGCCGAAGTGCACGGCGATGAAATGGCTCTTCGGGTGCCGCGCGACGCGTCGCTCGAATGCGTCGTAGAGCTGCTCCCACGACGGCACCGGCTCACCGTAGAACGACCACTCGGGGTGCGCCTGCAGCTCGTCCCACCGTTCGTTGTCGGGATTCGCCGGCTTCCAGAACGCCTTGGGATCGCCGATGTGGATCGCGATCGGGAAGCCCAGCTCTCCCGCCTTCTCGAACAGCGGGTCGAGCCCGGGGTCGTCGACCGGCAAGCAGGTGGCGCCGGTCGGCCGCGGGATAGCCCAGGCCCAGGCCCTTGGGAATCTTGAGCCCGATCGCGCCCAGCCGCTTCGATTCGCCGAGCATCGCCGCCATCGCCGCGCCGTAGTCCGGGCGCAGGCGCACCAGCCGGAAGTCGGCGTTGGCGAACACGCCGATGCGCCCGCCGCTCTTGTCGGCCGCCGCCAGCTGCATCTCGAGCATGTTGCGCGGCGGCCCGGGGTACATGCCCGAGAGGTTGATGCCGCCGTCGATGCCCCATTCGTCCATCAGGCGCACCGCGCGCGCAATACCGTCGGGCGCGATGTGCATGTGCACGTCGATGCGCGGCAGCCGCTTGGCTCCCGCGCGCGCCGTGGTCGCGCCGGGCGTGTCCGCCGTCGCGGCGCGCGCGGCCGGTGCCGTCGCCGCGACCGCACCGTCGGTCCGCGTCTCCGCGGCCGCCGTCAGGCGCGCGCCCCGGCACGCGCCACCGAACGCCAGCGCCAGCGCGACGGCGAGCGCAACCCCGAGCAGCCTCGCCGTCGGCCGCGACATGCGCCCCTACGGCGTTTCGGAGGCCGGCGGTGGTTCGGTCTTCGCGGGTTCAGTCGGCGGCGCGGCCTTCTCGGCCTTGTCCTCGCCGGCCGCCTTCGCTTCGCCGGCGCCTGCCGCCTTGTGCAGCTTCACCGTCACGCGCAGGTTCTGGCCCGGGCCTTTGCCCTTGATCCAGTCCGACGCGCTCACCATGTGCTCGTAGGTTTCGAAGCCTTCCTTGCGCACGGTCAGCGCGTGGGGCGCTGCCGGATCGATGTCCTTGCCCTGGAACGGCGTCTTGCCGACCGACTGTCCGTCGATCAGCACCTCGGCGCCGGTCGGCAGCGAGATGACGCGAGCCACGTTGGCGGCGTCGTCGCCGGCTGAATCACCAGCCGCAGCCTCATCGCCCTTCGCGCCGGCCGCGCCCTTCTTGTGGGGCATCGGCCGCGGCCGCTTGCCTCCGGCGGCCGCGATCTTGGTCTCTGCCGGCTTGGCCTCGGCTGGCTTCGCCTCTGCCGGCTTGGCCTCGGCCGCGGCCGGCTCGGCAACCTTGCCTTCGGCCGGCTTGGCCTCGCCGGCTTTCGCTTCGCCAACCTTCGGGTCCGCGGCAACCGCGGTCTCGCCCGGCTTGGCCTCACCGACCTTGGCTTCGCCCGTCGCCGGATTGGCCGCGGCCGGTTCGGTCTTGGTGCCCTCGGGCGAGGCCGCGATTGCGGGGGCGGCGGGCGCGGCAGCAGGGGCCGCTGCGTTCTCGGCCTGAGGGGGCGCGGCGGTCTCTTCCGGTGCGCGGTTCGACAGCTTGTACACGACCCCTGCCGCGGCCACCGCGCCGGCCAGCGCGCCGATGATGATCACGGTCGCGATCGGGCGCTTCTTTGGCTCGACCCGCGGCGTGGCGTATGGCGTATCCGTCCTCACCGACGGTGTCACAGCGCTGATGCGCGCCGATGCGGGCACCGTGCTCGCGAGATCGGTCTCCAGGGTTCCGGGAGCCGGGTGGGCGCCCACATGCGGCACAGGGCTGGAAACGCTCGGGCGGCTGCCCGAGGGACGTTTCGCCGCGGCGGCGGCGTCTGCGCCCAAGCTTCCATCGGGCGAGGTGGTCCGCGAAGCGGCGCTGGTCGCCGCGCCACCATCGGGCGACGTCGGCCGCGAAGGCAGTGCCGCCGGTTCCGGGGTCGAGCCCGCGGTCGGCGCGGCGATGTCGTCGAGCGAAAGCTTCGGCGGGGGCGCCGGCGTGGGAACCCGGCGCGAGGTGGCGGTGATGGTCGGCGCGCGTCCTGCGGCGATGTCGCTCAGCCCGAGCGCTGGGCCGCCGACGTGAGTCGGCTGGTCGCTCGCGAACTCGGGCAGGCCGTCGGCGATCTGCGTGCGCTCGCTGTCCTCGACGGACGTGGGTACCGCGGGCGCGGACGTCGCCGTGACCCGCCCCGAGCTATCGCCGGTCCCTTGCTTGGGCAGCGGCACGGGCGATTTGGTGCGAGGCGCGCCCACCGGGCCGAACGCGCTGAGGTTGGGGCCGGTCGCGAGGCGTCCGAGCGCGCTCTGGCTCTCGAGCGTCGGCAACGCGCCGGCGCCCGGCGCGGCGCGGGCAGCCGGTGGCTTCGGCGCTCCCAGCGGCGGTGACGACAGCGACGACAGCGGTTGCGTGGGCCGCGCGAGCGGCGACGAGCTGATGCCGCTCGGCGACGACGCCGCGAAGGGGTTGGCGGCCGGGCCAGGCATCGCACCGGTGACCGGACCGGATCCAAGGCCCGGCTGCGTACCCCCCGTGGAGGGGAGCCCGAGCGCCGCCGGATCGACCGCGCTGAAGGTGCTCGACGGCCGCCGGGGTAGCGGCGCCACCCCCGACTTCCCGGATACCGTGTTGGCGTTCGGGCCGCTCGGCTCGCGCTTACCTTTGTCGGCGAGGATCTTGTCGAGGACCGGCTGGCTGGCCGGCGTGAGCTTGTCGAACCGCACGCCCATGCCCGGCGTCACGCCGGCGCGGTTCGGGTCGTGCTCGCGAATCCAGACCACCGTTCCCTCGCCCGCCATCAGCGGCGAGGTATCCTGAAGCTGGAAATCGAACTTGAGCTGCGTGCCCACGGCCAGAGGCTCGCGCGTGCGGATGAAAATCCCACCTCGACTCACGTCGACCGCATAGCGCTCGACGAACTGCTCGATGGTTTCGCTTCGGAACTTGATCCTCAGGTTGACCGGAACGCGCGTTTCTTTGGACGGGGGCTGTTCCATCTGCATCACTCGGCGTGTGATGACACCGCCCGGGCACTATAAGCACTTCGGATTGCCCTTTGCAAAGGCCTAACGCCGCCTGGTATAGCGAAGGAGCGGAAATGGCGCGCACACGTGACTGCGAAGCGCGACCAGCGTCGACGTGGGTCTGGTCGCCGGTGAACGATTCTCGGTGGCCACGCCGGCGAATGACGACAGCGATCGCCTGGATCACCGTCGCCGCTACCTGGCTGAGCTGGCTCGCGCCGCCGGTTGCGCGCGCGGCGACGCCGCCGCCCTTGCGCGCGGTGCACGCAGCGGTGGCGTCCGACAATCCGCTGGCGTCGGCGGCGGGGCTCTCGCTGCTCCAGGCCGGCGGCAACGCCATCGATGCCGCGTGCGCGACCGCGCTGGCGCTGGGCGTGGTGCATCCGTTCGCCTCGGGGATCGGGGGCGGCGGCTTCGCGGTGGTCTACGTCGCGAAGGAGAAGAAGGTCTATGCGCTGGATTTCCGCGAGCGCGCGCCCGCGGCGATTCGCCCCGACAGCTTTCTGCGCGACGGGCGCGCGGATCCGGCGCTGTCGGCGACCGGCGGGCTCGCGGTCGCGGTGCCGGGCGAGGTGCGCGGGCTCGGCGAGCTGGTCCGCCGCTGGGGCGCGCTGCCGTTCCGTAAGTGCGTCGAGCCGGCGCAGCGGCTGGCCGCGCGTGGATTTCCCGTATCATGGCGGCTCGCCGAATCGTTCGGCCAGCTCGCGGAGAAAAAGACCGCGCCGCCGGGTGCCGCGGCGAACGGCGCGCAGGTGGTGAAGACGGATCCGGTGTTCGAGACGATCTTCGGGGGCAAGCTGCTGACGACCGCCGATCGCTGGAAGCGACCGGATCTCGCCTGGACGCTCGAGCGCCTGCGCGCGGGCGGCGCCGATGCGTTCTACAAAGGCGAGATCGCATCGGCGATCGTGAAAGCGGTCAAGGACAGCGGCGGCGTGATGAGCGCGGAAGATCTCACGAGCTATGCACCGAGCGATCGCACGCCGCTCGAAGGCGCCTATCGCGGCCTGCGCGTCGTCTCGATGCCGCCGTCGTCGTCGGGCGGCGTCGTGCTCATCGAGACGCTGGGTATCCTGTCGGCGCGCTACCCCGACGCGGCGGCGCTGACCAAGCTCGGGCGTAACTCGTCGGCGTACCTGCACGTGCTGGCCGAGGCGTTCAAGCACGGCTTCGCCGATCGCGCGCGCCAGCTCGGCGACACCGACTTCGTCACCGTCGATCTCGCGCACCTGACCAGCGCGGCCTATCATCGCGAGCTCGCGGCGCGCATCAAGGACGACGGCGTGCAGCCGCGCGACAGCTACGGCATGTCTGGTGGCCCGGCGGCGTTGCACCGCGATGGGGGAACCACGAACCTCTGCGTGATCGATGCCGAGGGCAACGCCGTGGCGCTGACCACGACGGTCAACCTGGGCTTCGGCGCCAAGGTCGTGGCGGGCAAGACCGGGATCCTGCTCAACGATCAGATGGACGACTTCTCGCTGGAGCCGGGCGTGCCCAACGCGTTCGGGCTGGTCGGCAGCACGCAGAACGCGGTCGCGCCGCGCAAGCGGCCGTTGTCGTCGATGACGCCGACCATCGTGCTCGACGGCGATCGCGTGAAGATGACCGCCGGCGCCGCGGGCGGACCGACCATCATCACCGCGACGACCCAGGTGCTGCTCAACGTGCTCGACTTCGGCCTGGACGCGCAGGCGGCGGTGTCGGCGCCGCGCGTGCACGACCAGTGGATGCCCGAGGTGCTGAGCATCGAGCCGGACATCGTGGTCGACGTGCGCCAGGGGCTGGAAAAGCGCGGGCAGAAGCTGCGCGAGCTCCCGCGCATCGGGGTCGCCAACGCCATCGTGCGCACCGACCGCGGGCTGGACGCCGCCGCAGAACCGCGCAGCGCGGGCGCACCTGCGGGATACTGATCGCATGCCCGCCCGTCGCATTCGCAAGGTCCTGATCGCCAACCGCGGTGAGATCGCCTGCCGCGTGATCCGCGCCTGCCGCGAGCAGGACATCGCCACCGTCGCGGTGTTCTCCGAGGCCGACCGCGGCGCGCTGCACGTGCGCATGGCCAACGAGGCGGTCGCGATCGGGCCGTCGCCCGCGCGCGAGAGCTACCTGGTCGCGGGCAAGATCATCGACGCCGCCAAGCGCACCGGCGCCGACGCGATCCACCCGGGGTACGGCTTCTTGTCCGAGAACGCCGACTTCGCCGACGCGTGCGCCGCCGCGGGCGTGACCTTCATCGGACCGCCGCCGTCGGCGATCCGCGCGATGGGTGGCAAGACGTCGGCGCGCGCGCTCATGCAGGCCGCGGGAGTGCCGGTCGTTCCCGGCGACAACGGCCCCGGTGGCAAGGGCTTCGCCAGCCCCGCCGAGGCCAAGGCTGCGGCGGCGCGCATCGGCTATCCGGTGATGTTGAAGGCGGCGTCGGGCGGCGGCGGGCGCGGCATGCGACTCGTCGACAGCGAGGACAAGCTCGAGGCGGCGCTCGCGGGCGCGCGGCGCGAGGCGCTGGCGGCGTTCGCCGACGACGCGGTCTATCTGGAGAAGGCGATCGTGCGGCCGCGGCACATCGAGATCCAGGTCTTCGGCGACGAGCACGGCGGCGCGGTTCATCTATATGAGCGCGACTGCTCGGTGCAGCGGCGCAACCAGAAGGTGATCGAGGAGTCGCCGTCGCCGGCCATCGACGACGAGATCCGCGCGCACATGGGCGAGGTCGCGGTGCGTGCGGCGCGGTCGGTCGGCTACGTCGGCGCGGGCACGATCGAGATGCTGTTCGACAGTGCGTCGCGCAGCTTCTACTTCCTCGAGATGAACACGCGCTTGCAGGTCGAGCACCCGGTGACCGAGCTCGTGACCGGCGTCGATCTCGTGCGCTGGCAGCTCGCGGTCGCGCAGGGCGAGCCGTTGCCGATGGCGCAGGCGCAGATCCCGCGCCGGGGCGCCGCGATCGAATGCCGGGTCTACGCCGAGGATTCGGTGCGCTTCCTGCCGTCGCCGGGGACGATCACCTCGCTGCGCGTGCCCGGCGGTCCCGGCATCCGCGACGATTCGGGCGTGGTCGCGGGCAGCGTGATCTCGGTGCACTACGATCCGATGATCTCCAAGCTGTGCGCCTGGGCAGACACGCGGCCGGCGGCGATCGATCGCATGCGGCGCGCGCTCGGCGAGTATCACGTGGGCGGCATCAAGCACCAACCTCGGCTTCCATCGCCAGGTGATGCGCCACGCCGCCTTCGCCGCCGGCGAATACGACACCGGTTTCATCGAGCGCCACAAGGCGGAGCTGGTGCCGCCGGATCCCGACGACGCGACCGCCGAGCTGGCGGCGATCGCGG
The DNA here is from genome assembly GCA_963711305.1 of uncultured Pseudomonadota bacterium. Taxonomy (GTDB): domain Bacteria; phylum Myxococcota_A; class Polyangia; order Fen-1088; family Fen-1088; genus DASRQZ01. Next base: position 753,293 of record CAVQDT010000003.1, on the reverse strand, counting down.
CGGCGGTGGCGGTGGACGCGAACGGCGGGGCAGGGGGCGGCCGGGTGGAGCTGGAGCCGCGCGAACCTTCGAAGTGGCGCCAGGGCGACTGACTTCCGATCCCCTCCGACGTTCTTATCCCCTGTCCCCCAGTCTGCTGGGGGAGAGCGTTAGGGCTGAGGGATCCACTAGAACAAGCTCTGCTGCCGGCGTGTGCTTCTTCTTTCCCTCGTCGGGAACTTCCTGCCTCGGCGGCGGTTCCGATCGGGCGCGGCGCTCCGACCAGCGCGCGCAGTCGCTCGAGGTTGCGCTTGAACGACGGCTGCTTGTCGGGGCCGGACGGCGTCTCGAGCACACCGGGGATGCGCGCGAAGCGCGGGTCGTTGACCAGGCGCCAGAACGGCAGCTTCCCCAGGAAGCCGTCGCCGATCTCGGCGTGGCGGTCGACGCGGCTGCCGGCGGGCGACTTCGAGTCGTTGAGGTGGAACGCCTTGATGCGGTCGACGCCCAACACTCGGTCGAGCTCAGCGAACGTCCGATCGTAGCCTTCATCGGTGCTGAGGTCGTAGCCCGACGCGTGGACGTGGCAGGTGTCGAAGCAGACGCCGACGTCGCCGCCGCTGCGTGCCTGAGACAGCATCGCCTCGACCTGCTCGAAACGGCAACCGAGGCAGCTGCCCTGGCCGGCGGTCACCTCGAGGAGCAGCCGGACGCGCATGCCGCGCGTCCGCTCGTGGACGGCGTCCAGCGACTCGGCGGCCGACGCGATGCCGTCGCGCTCGCCGGCGCCCAGGTGCGCGCCCGGGTGAAGCACGACGTATTCGAGCCCGAGCTCCTCGGCCCGGGTCAGTTCCTCCTCGAGCGCAGCGCGTGATTTTTCGAGGAGCACCGCGTCCGTCGCACAGAGGTTGATGAGATAGGAGGCGTGCGACAGGACCGGTCCGGGCAGCTGGGCCCGCTCGGCGCGGAACCTCGTCACCTCGCCGGCGGCGAATGGCCGGCTGCGCCATTGCGCGGACGGTCGAGCGAAGATCTGAATCGTTTCGCAGCCATCCTCGAGCGCGCGCGGGATGGCCGTGAACGCGCCGCCAGCGACGGACTCGTGGGCACCGAGAAGCATCCGGCCAGCATAGCGCAGTCGGCTGGTCCGCCCCTGGTCCGTGCTCAGCCTCTCCGGACACCACCACCGGTGAGACTCCTCGGGAGATCTACCCGAGGCTGCGGTACGTCAACCGCTTAAAAGGAAGCAGTCGACGCTTGTAACACTTGCGATAATTCGAGCGTATTTTTTGGTGGAACGGCGAGAAATTGATAACGACCGTCAGAATAAGTGGTTCGAACGGCGTTTCAATATCGCGTTTGGGTGGGGTCCCATGAATTCTCATATAGCCGATCGCGCCGGGTTTTTAGCGGCACTCGCGAAAGACGATGCCGAGCGGGTGGAAGCAGAGGAGCACGCGCGCGCGTGCGCTCCTTGTCGTGAGGCATTTGCCGAGGGACTCGGTCTGGTTGCGTTGCTCGACGAGTCGCAACCCCTGTCGCCACCGTCGCCGGACTTGCTGGCGCGCGCGGCGTCGGCGATCGAGCAACAGAGCGCCGGCGAGGCCAGCGTCAACCGCCGCATGGTTTGGGGAGCGGCGGCCGGTGTGCTGATCGCGTGGGCGTTTCAGCTCACCGTAGGCAGCGGCTTCTCGCCCGACCTCGATCACGCGGGCGCGTCGTTGATGGTGCTCGGTGTCGCGCTGGCCGGCGTCACCGTGCTTCGCAACCACGCCAAGCTGGCCATTGCGCTGGTGGCCGCCACCTCGTTTGCAATGGTTTGGGTCACCGGCACGGCGCACGGACTGGCGCCGGGCGTCGGCGTTCGTTGCTCCTTCCGCGAGCTGTGGGCCGCCGGCCTTACCTGGATCATCGCGGGCACTGTGGCCCGTCGAGTCGAAGCTTCGCTCGGCCGCTGGAAATTGACCTCGATCGTCGGGTGCGGCGCGCTAGCGGCGCTGGCCGGCCAGCACCTGGCCTGCGAGGTGCCGCACGCGCACGCTCACCTGCTAATATTCCACTTCGGTGCGGTATTGCTCGCGATCGTGGGAACGCTCGGGACCAGGATGGTGACCGGTCGCAAAGAGACGCTGCTCGCGTCGCGTTGAATCCGCTCCGTCGTTACGGTTCACCTTCCTTGAAGTAGCCGTTTCTATTTGCGTTTGGCTTGGTCTGTAACATCTCGATCAAGATCGACGTACTAAGGGACGGCTGAGCGGAGAAACCACGGAAGAGAAGTTGATGGCTCTTTACGCTGAGGGCGATGGTGCTGCCTTCAGGCGGCTGTTCGAGCTGATGGCACCTCGAATCCGCGCGTTCTTCTTGCGTACTTTTTCGGACGCTGCGGTGGCGGACGATCTTACCCAAGCTACGTTCTTGAAGATCCATTCTGCGCGCGTTTCCTATCGCGCCGACCGCCCGCTCAAGCCGTGGGTCTTCACGATCGCCGCCGGCATCCGCGTCGACGAGCTGCGCCGCCGGTACCGGCTGCCTCGCCACGTCGGCGACGCCGATCTCGAGACGATCGAGTCCGCGCTCTCCGTCGAGATGCCGTCCGAAGAGCAGGCCAACGCCGCCAACCGCACCGAGGCGGTGCGCGCGGCGATCAAGCGCCTGCCGGAATCGCAGCGTGTGGTGGTTCATCTCCATCGCTACGAGGAGCTGACGTTCGAGCAGATCGCGCAGGTGCTGGGCACGACGCCGGGAGCGGTGCGCGTGCGCGCGTCACGCGCGTACGAACGCCTGCGCGAAGAGCTGCGCGCGTACATCACCCGCGCGCGATAAGCACTCACGCCACCCGTGTCGAGGGGGCGATGTAACACTCGCGCCGCCGTCTTCGTACTGAGGGGGCAGTCCGACGGGGGGCTCTCGCTCGTGGCCACGTGTTTGCGCCGCGGGTTGTAGCTCGAGGTGTATCTGCCGGACGCCACGGCAAGGCCCGCACGCGCGGGAAACCCTAGGAGGTCAGAATGTTCAAGAAGGCCATCAAGATCTTAATGGCAGCCAGCACCATCGGGGCGCTGGGCTGCGGAGCACAGCAAGAGGACATCGCCTCGACCGAAGGCGCCGTGCTCGGCGACGCGCTTGCCGGCACCAACGCGACCACGTTCGCGGCCGCGAAGGCCAACTTCGCCGCGGCGGAGAGCGCCGCGGACGGTCTCGGACCGATCTTCAACGAGCACAGCTGCGGTGCCTGCCACGCCAACGGCGCGGTCGGTGGCGCCGGCCAGAACATCGAGCGTCGCTACGGCACGCTGACCAACGGCGTGTTCGATCCGCTGGCCAGCACCGGCGGCTCGCTGCGCCAGCTGTTCGGCATCGGCGGCTTCAACGTCGGTGGCCTCAACTGCCAGTCGGGCACCGACGCCAACCCGGCGCCGGGCGCGACGATCTTCGCGGGCCGCCTGACCACGCCGCTCTTCGGTCTCGGTCTCGTCGACTCGCTGCCCGACGCGGCGCTTCGACACGCTCGCCAGCCGCGAGCCGGCGGCGATCCGCGGCATCGTCAACCGCGTCACGCATCGCGCTGCCGAACCCGGCCGACTCGTCGCAGAGCACGTCGGCGGCACCCGCGTCGGCCGCTTCGGCTGGAAGGCGCGGCGTGCCGAACCTGGGTCAGTTCTCGGCGGACGCCTACCTGAACGAGATGGGCATCACCACCTCGTCGTGCAACGGCGGCGTCGCGAACCGCGCCTTCGCGCACCGAGAACCGCGCCAACCGCGCGGGCACCAACGCCGTCATCAACGGCTGCCCCGACGACGCGGTGCCGGGCACCGACGACGACTTCGCGACCGAGAACAACAACTGCGCCGGCGGCGTGAACGAGCTGCAGGACGACGTGGCGAACTTCACCTTCTTCATGACCCACCTGGCGCCGCCGCCGCCGGTCGCGATCGTCGCCGGCACGGCGCAGGACCGCGGCCGCACGCTGTTCAACTCGACCGCGCTGCAGTGCTCGGGCTGCCACCGCAACGACGCCGACATCTTCGTGTCGACGACGGCGGGCGGCATCCAGGCGGGCATCGTCTTCCACCCGTACTCCGACTTCCTCGTGCACGACATGGGGACGCTGGGTGACGGCATCGGCAACGCCGGCGACAGCGTGGCGGTCACCCGCCGCATGAGGACCGCGCCGCTCTGGGGCCTGCGCTCGCGCAACATGCTGCTGCACGACGGCCGCACCACGCGATCGCGGCGCGGCGATCACGGCGCACAACGGCGGCGCGAACGGCCAGGGCACCGCGGCCGCGAGCGGCGTACAACGCGCTCACCATCGCGCAGAAGAGCGACCTGCTCGCGTTCCTCGCGACGCTGTAGATCAGAAGTACCTCGCTCGAAATTACGGCCGCTCCGGCTTCACAGCGGGGCGGCCGTTTTCTTTTGCCGCGCGCGCAAGGCATTTCAGCGTGCGTTGTAACACTCCCTTCGCGCGTTCGTACTCAAGGGCCTGACCGGCGGTGCCTGGAACCGTGATGCCGCGCTTCGGCGTCACGGGCACGGCTCGTTCCGTGTCCGCTCGACGCCGTCGGTGTGTCCGCACAACGGAAAAACCCGAGGAGGTACGAATGCTCAAAAGAACTTTGACCATCTTATGGGCCGCGGCCGCGATGGGAGCTGTGGGGTGTGGACAGAGCGGTGACGAGGTCACGTCGACCGAGGGCGCGGTGCTCGGCGACGCGTTGCCTGGCACGAACGCCGCCACGTTCGCCGCCGCGAAGGCGAACTTCGAGCTGACCGAGACCGTGCAGGACGGCGCGGGCCCCATCTTCAACGAGCGCAGCTGCTCGGCCTGCCACTCGAACGGCACCACCGGCGGCGCCGGCCAGAACATCGAGCGGCGCTACGGCCGGGTGGTCAACGGCGTCTTCGACGGCATGGAGAGCACCGGCGGCTCGCTGCGCCAGCTCTTCGGCCTGGGTGGCTTCAACCCGAGCCCGGGCGTCAACTGCCAGTCGGGCGTCGACACGTTGCCCGCGGCGGCGACGATCCGCGACAGCGGTCGCCTGACCACGCCGCTCTTCGGCCTGGGTCTGGTCGACTCGCTGCCCGACGCGCGCTTCGACACGCTGGCGAGCCGCGAGCCGGCGGCGATCCGCGGCATCGTCAACCGGGTCAGCATCGTGCTGGCGAACCCGGCCGATCCCGCGCAGCGCAACGGCGCGACCCGCGTGGGCCGCTTCGGCTGGAAGGCGGGCGTGTCGAACCTGGGGCAGTTCTCGGCCGACGCGTACCTGAACGAGATGGGCATCACCACCTCGTCGTGCAACTTGGGCGTCGCCAACCGCGCGTTCGGCACCGAGAACCGCGCCAACCGGGCGCCGAGCAACGCGGTCATCAACGGGTGCCCCGACGACCTGGTTCCGGGCACCGACGACGACTTCGCGACCGAGGAGAACAACTGCGCCGGCGGCGTGAACGAGCTGCAGGACGACGTGGCGAACTTCACGTTCTTCATGACGCACCTGGCGGCGCCGCCCGCGCTGGCAATCGCGGCAGGCTCGGCGGCCGATCGCGGGCGCACGCTGTTCAACTCGACGGCGCTGCAGTGCTCGGGCTGCCACCGCAGCGACTCCGACATCTTCGTGTCGACGTCGGCGGGCGGCATCCAGGCCGGCATCACCTTCGCGCCCTACTCGGATTTCCTGGTGCACGACATGGGCACGTTGGGTGACGGCATCGGCAACACCGGCGACACCGTGGCGGTCACCCGCCGCATGCGGACCGCGCCGCTCTGGGGCCTGCGCTCGCGAAATTTGTTGCTGCACGACGGCCGCACCAGCGACCGCGGCGCCGCGATCGCCGCACACAACGGCGGCGCCAACGGCCAGGGCACGGCGGCCGCCGCGGCGTATGGCGCGCTGACCGCGGCACAGAAGAGCGATCTGCTGGCGTTCCTCGCCACCCTCTAGAGCGAGGCCCCATCTTGCTCAAGGCGGCTGTCCCGCAACTCCGCGGGCAGCCGCCTTTCGTATGTCCGCGGATCGTCCTGCCGCACGTTGACAACCTGGCGGGTCTGCCGGAAAGTGAGGCGGTCCGATTTTTCGACTGCGGCCGCAAGGCCAGAAGGAAAGCTCAATCATGGCCGGCGTGTCCGCTTCCGCATCATCTTCCACCGACCACGGCTCGTCCGAGGTGACGACCCTGCTCGGCCGCGGCAGCGAGTTCGAAGGCAAGCTCTCGTTCGAAGGGACGGTCCGCATCGACGGCAAGCTGTCGGGGGAGATCTTCACCGACGACGTGCTCATCATCGGCGAAGGCGCCGAGGTCAGCGCGGAGATCAACGTGGGCGCCATCGTCATCGAGGGCACAGTCCACGGGAACATCCAGGCCAAGCGGTCAGTGGAGATCCGGACGCCGGGGCGCGTGCGCGGCAACATCGCCACGCCCTCGCTGTTCATCGAAAAGGGCGTGATCTTCGACGGTCAGTGCCAGATGGAGCCCAACGGTTCTCCTGCTGGGAAGGCTCGACCGAGCGCTGCCGCGGTGACGGGTGCCGCTGCGGACTAATAAGAGGATCGCCGGAGCCCGCGCATGCACGGCGGTGCGGATCGCCGTGGAAAACCTGCGTCAGTCATTGACTCACGCCCTTTCATTTGATAACGGACGCGCGGGTTTCTCTAACATGTCTTCGCACCTCCTCTTCCTCCCACTCGTTCTCGCTCCGGCGCCCCAGTCGCACGAGCCGCAGCTCATCGATCTGGACGGCACACTCTTCGTTCAGCTCGCGCTCTTCCTGCTGGCCGTAGTGGTGCTGTACCGATTCCTGTGGAAGCCGTACCTGCGCGTGCGTGACGAGCGGGTGACGCGCGTCGAAGGCTACCGCCAAGAAGCCGCGCGCATCGACGCCGATGCCGAAGCGCGGCTGGCGCGGCTCGACGCCGAGCTCGCCGAGGCGCGACGAGTCGGCGCGGGCGAGCGTGCGACCGCTCGGGCCGCGGCGCTCGCCCACGAGCACGAGCTTCTGGCGCAGGCCCAGGCCGCGGCGCAGCGCGCGCAGGCCGAGGCGCGCGCCCAGCTGGCGGCGGCGCTGGCGGCCGAGCGCACGACCCTGCAGCAGAAGGCGGCCGAGATCGGACGCCAGGCGGCCAAGAAGATCCTGGGGCGCGAGGTGAGCTCGTGACCGCTTTACGGCGCCGCGGGCGAATCGTTTCCTGCGTATCAACGACGATCGTAATGGCGATCTTGGCTTTCGTGATGCTGGTCGGCGCGCGCCTCGCGCTGGCCGACGAGCGCCAGGCCGAGTCGGCGGCGGCGACCGCCGAAGGTGAAGATCACCACGATGCTGGCGCCGAGCATGCCGAGGAGGCGCCCTCGATCAACGGCAAGAAGTTCGCGTTGCAGCTGGTCAACTTCGGCGTGCTGCTGGCGATCCTCATCAAGTTCGGCGGCAGCGCGGTCAACAAGGCGCTGGCCTCGCGCCACGAGCAGCTCAAGGCCGAGGTCGCGGCCGCGTCGGAGGCGCGCGCGCAGGCCGAGGCGCGGCTGCGCAAGCAGGAAGAGCGGCTCGGGGGCCTGGAGCGCGAGATCGCCAACATGCGCGCCGGGATCAAGGCCGAGGCCGAGATCGAGAAGGGGCACCTGATCGCCGCCGCCGAGGAGCGCGCCAAGCGCATCCGCGAGGAGACCGTCTTCGTGATCGAGCAGCAGGTGAAGGAGGCGCAGGTCGCCCTGCGTCGCGAGGTCGCCGAAAGCGCGCTGCGCATCGCCGAGGAGACTCTGCGCCGCGGTGTCACCGCCGAGGATCAGCGCCGCATGGTCGAGGGGTTCATGAGTGAGGTCGTCGGGCCGGAGCCGCTGGTGCCGAGCGTGCCGAGCGGGAAGGGGATCTAGATGGCGGCGCTGGCGGGATCGGTCGCGCGGCGGTACGCGCGCGCGTTGTTCCAGATTGGCGTCGACACCGGCACGTTCGAGGCGCTGGGGCAGGAGCTGGGCGACCTGGCGCAGCTGTACCAGGACTCGGCGGAGCTGCGCCAGACGCTGGTGAACCCGGTGTTCAAGCCGGCGGAGAAGCGCGCGATCCTCGAGAAGATCCTACCGCGCGTGTCGCCGAACCCGATCATGCACCGCTTCGCGCTCCTGCTGCTCGAGCGCGGGCGCATCCCGCTGCTGGGGTCGCTGGCGCGCGCCTACCGTGAGCTCGCCGACGCGCACGCGGGCCGCGTGCGCGCGGTGGTCACGTCGGCGGTGCCACTGTCGCCTGCCGATCTGGAGCGGGTTCGCAAATCGCTCGAGCGCCGCACCAAGAAGACGGTCATGCTCGAGGCGCAGGTCGATCCCGGCCTGATCGGCGGCCTCGTCGCGCAGGTCGGTGATCTGGTGCTGGACGGCAGCATCCGCACTCAGCTCAGCACGTTGCGGGACAAGCTTCTCAACTAGTTCGTCATTCGAAACGCCACGAGGAATCCAAGTCATGCAAATTCGCGCCGAAGAGGTCAGCCAGATCATCCGCAAGGAGATCGAGGGGTTCGATCAAAAGGTCGCCGTCCGCGAGACCGGCACCGTGCTGGAGGCCGGCGACGGCATCGCCCGCGTCTATGGCCTCGAGGCGGCGATGGCCGGCGAGCTGCTCGACTTCGGGCACAACGTGGTCGGTCTGGTGTTGAACCTGGAAGAGGACAACGTCGGCGTCGCGCTGCTCGGCAACTTCGAACACGTGCGCGAGGGCGACACGGTCAAGCGCACCGGCAAGATCGCGCAGGTCCCGGTCGGCGACGGGCTCATCGGCCGCGTGGTCGATGCGCTCGGCGTGCCGATCGACGGCAAGGGGCCAATCAACACGACGGAGACGCGCAAGATCGAGGTCAAGGCGCCCGGCATCATCATGCGCAAGTCGGTGCACGAGCCGATGCAGACCGGCATCAAGGCGATCGACTCGATGATCCCGATCGGCCGCGGCCAGCGAGAGCTGATCATCGGCGACCGCCAGACCGGCAAGACCGCGGTGGCGACCGACGCGATCATCAACCAGCGCGGCCAGAACATGAAGTGCTTCTACGTCGCCATCGGCCAGAAGCAGTCGACGGTGGCCTCGGTCATGGAGAAGCTGCGCGAGCACGGCGCGCTCGAGTACACGACGATCATCGCCGCGACGGCGTCGGACCCGGCGCCGCTGCAGTTCCTGGCGCCGTACACCGGCGTCACCATGGCGGAGTACTACCGCGACAGCGGCCGCCACGCGCTCATCGTCTATGACGATCTGTCGAAGCAGGCGGTCGCCTACCGCCAGCTGTCGCTGCTGCTGCGCCGCCCGCCGGGCCGCGAGGCGTTCCCTGGCGACGTCTTCTATCTCCACTCGCGCCTGCTCGAGCGCGCGGCGAAGCTGTCCGACAAGGAAGGCGCCGGCTCGCTGACCGCGCTGCCGATCATCGAGACCCAGGCGGGCGACGTCTCGGCGTACATCCCGACCAACGTCATCTCGATCACCGACGGGCAGATCTTCCTCGAGAGCGACCTTTTCTACGCCGGCCAGCGCCCGGCCGTGAACGCCGGCATCTCGGTCTCCCGCGTCGGCGGCGCCGCGCAGATCGCCGCGATGAAAAAGGTCGCCGGCAAGCTGCGCCTCGACCTCGCGCAGTACCGCGAGCTGGCGGCGTTCTCGCAGTTCGGGTCGGACCTGGACAAGGCGACGCAGCAGCAGCTGGCGCGCGGCGCGCGCATGACCGAGGTCCTCAAGCAGGGGCAGTACCAGCCCCTGCCGGTCGAGAAGCAGGTGCTGATCCTGTTCTCGGTGACCAACGGCTTCACCGATCCGCTGCCGATCGATTCGATCGGCCGCTACGAGCGCGACCTGTACGCGTTCGTCGACGCGCGCCACCCGGCGCTGTGGAACGAGCTCAAGACCAAGGGCAACGACAGCAAGGCCTGGGACGGGCTGGTGACGCGCATGCGCGCCGTGCTCGGCGAGTTCGGCAAGGAGTTCTCGGCGGACACGAAGGCCGCCTAGGCTATGCCGTCACTCAAGGCGATACGCACGCGGATCGCGTCGGTGAAGTCGACGCAGAAGATCACGCGCGCGATGAAGCTGGTCGCCGCGGCCCGGTTGCGGCGGGCGCAGGACGCGATCGTCGGCGCGCGCCCGTACGCGAACGCGCTGCAAGAGGCGGTCGCCGAGGTCGCCTTGCGCGCGGGCGCCGAGTCGCACCCGCTGCTCGATCAGCGGCCGGTGAAGAAGATCGCGCTCGTGGTGCTGACGTCGGACCGCGGGCTCGCCGGCGGCTTCAACGCCAACATCTTCCGCGGCGTGCAGCGCTTCGTCGCCGAGCAGAACGCGGCGCCGGAACCTCCGCAGGTTTCGATCTACGTCGTCGGCAAGAAGGGCCGCGACTTCTTCCGCCGCCGCAAGAGCTCGCCCGTCGCGCGCGAGTTCGCGGGCGCCGCGGGCAACGTCGCCGAGGCGCGCGCGCAGGAAGTGGCGCTGACGATCCTCGAGGTCTTCCAGACCGCGCAGGTCGACGCCGTCTACCTCGTCTTCAACGAGTTCAAGTCGGCCATCCAGCAGCGCGTGATTATCGAGCCGCTGCTGCCGCTGATCGCCGGCAAGCTGGCGGCTGGAGCAGCGGCGTCTACAGCAGGTGGTCAGATCGACTTCCTCTACGAGCCGGACAAGGCGCAGCTCCTGGACGCGCTCCTGCCGATGTACGTGCAGTCGCAGGTCTACCGCGCGTTGCTCGAGTCGATCGCGTCGGAGTTCGGCGCGCGCATGACCGCGATGGACAGCGCGACCGGCAACGCCAAGGAAGTGATCGCGCGGCTCACGCTGCAGTACAACCGCGCGCGCCAGGCCGCGATCACCAAGGAGCTGATGGAGATCGTCAGCGGCGCCGAGGCGCTCAAAGGCTAGCTTTTCGAAGTTCTTGGACCGGGAAATCAGGGGACAAAGACAATGACCGCACCGAACACCGCACACACCACCACCGCCGCCAAGCAGGGCAAGATCGCTCAAGTCATCGGCCCCGTCGTCGACGTCGAGTTCGCCGGCGGCGACTTGCCGGAGATCAACACCGCGCTCCGCATCAGCAACCCGGCGATCAGCGACAAGCCGGGCAACCTGGTGGTCGAGGTCGCGCAGCACCTGGGCGAGCACCACGTGCGCTGCATCTCGATGGACACCACCGACGGTCTGGTGCGCGGCATGGCGGTGACCAACACCGGTGCGCCGATCATGATGCCGGTCGGCAAGGAAGTGCTCGGCCGCATCCTCAACGTCATCGGCGAGCCGGTCGACGACGCCGGCCCGGTGAAGACGGCGAAGATGCTGCCGATCCACCGCTCGGCGCCGAAGTTCGTCGATCAGTCGGTCAAGGTCGAGATGTTCGAGACCGGCATCAAGGTCGTCGACCTGCTCGCGCCGTACCGCCGCGGTGGCAAGATCGGCCTCTTCGGCGGCGCCGGCGTCGGCAAGACCGTGCTCATCCTCGAGCTCATCAACAACGTCGCCAAGAAGCACGGCGGCTTCTCGGTGTTCGCCGGCGTCGGCGAGCGCACGCGCGAGGGGCGCGACCTCTACAACGAGATGTCGGAGTCGAAGCTCGGCGACGGAGGGACGGTTCTGTCGAAGGCGGCGCTGGTCTTCGGCCAGATGAACGAGCCGCCGGGCGCGCGCGCGCGCGTCGCGCTGTCGGCGCTGACCGTCGCCGAGTACTTCCGCGACGACGAGGGCCAGGACGTGCTGCTGTTCGTCGACAACATCTTCCGCTTCACGCAGGCGGGCTCCGAGGTGTCGGCGCTCCTCGGCCGCATCCCGTCGGCCGTCGGTTACCAGCCGACGCTGTCGACCGAGATGGGCGAGCTGCAGGAACGCATCACGTCGACCAACAAGGGCTCGATCACCTCGGTGCAGGCGATCTACGTGCCGGCCGACGACCTCACCGACCCGGCGCCGGCGACCGCGTTCGCACACCTCGACGCGACCACCGTGCTCAACCGCGCGATCTCCGAGCTCGGCATCTACCCGGCGGTCGATCCGCTCGACTCGACGTCGACCATCCTCACGCCCGCCGTCGTGGGTGAGGAGCACTACCGCGTCGCGCGCGCCGTGCAAAAGGTGCTGCAGAAGTACAAGGAGCTGGTCGACATCATCGCGATCCTCGGCATGGACGAGCTGTCGGAGGACGACAAGCTGACCGTCGGTCGCGCGCGCAAGATCCAGCGCTTCCTGTCGCAGCCGTTCACGGTCGCGCAGTCGTTCACCGGCGCCCCCGGCAAGTACGTCGAGGTCAAGGACACCATCGCGGGCTTCAAGGAGATCGTCGACGGCAAGTGCGACGACATCCCCGAGCAGGCGTTCTACATGATGGGCGGCCTCGACGACGTGCGCGAGCGGCACGAGCGCATGAAGAAGGAGAACGCGTAGGCCGACATGCGGCTCTCGATCACCACGCCGCGCGGCGCGCTCGTCGACACCGAGGTCGAGGAGGTGACCGCGCCCGGCTTGCTCGGCGAGCTGGGCATTCTGCCCGGCCACGTTCCATTGATGACGGCGCTGAAGCCGGGCGTGCTGGTCTACCGGACCAAGGACCACTCCGGCGTGGTCGCGGTCGGCCAGGGCTTCCTGCAGGTCGCGCCGGTCGCCGCCGCGAACGGCCAGGCCGCGGGCGATCGCGTGCTGGTGCTGGTCTATCACGCGGTGGCCGCGGGCGGTGTCGACCGCGCGGCCGCCGAGAGTGATCTGAAAGCCGCGGACGTCGAGCTCTCGCAGTGGAAGCGCGAGCTGGACGGCGAGTACCAGGCGCTGCTGGTGCGCCGCGACTGGGCGGCGGCGCGAGTGGACGCCGCCGGCCGAGCGCCCGGCGCGTCGCATCGGCGCACTAGCCAGTCCCCTCCCGTCGCGGGGGAGGGTTAGGGAGAGGCAGGCCTTGCGAGCCGCGGCGCCCGACGTTGCCCCTCTGACCTAACCCTCCCCCCGCGGACGGGGGGAGGGGACAAGATGCTGTTGCTTCCCACGCAACAGGACACCGCCGTCCGCCACAACGAAACCCGCGAAATCCCGCGGCCTGTCCCCTGGGTTTTGTAGCTTTCATGACGTAATTTTGTGGAATAGATAGTGCAGTGATCCCGGCATCATGGTCACCCGGAGCCTGGCGGTCGAGCGCTCGCACCTGCTGTGTGTGGGCGCGCTCGCGCGAATCGAAATCGACAGCGGTAACGAGGGCCTCCTCGACGTCGAGGGGACGATCACCGCGGTCGACGGCGATCGGCTCACGGTGCGCTGTCGCCAGCTGTCCGCGCCGCTGTCGCCGCTGCTCGCGCAGGACCGGACGGCCATGCTCAAGGTCTGGGACCGGTTCGGCATGCACCGCGCCGAGGTGCCGATCCACGGCGTGGTCGAGGAGGGCGGCAACGCGGCGGTGATCGTGGGCGCGCCCACGCACTTCGTCGGCACGCAGACCCGGCGCTTCGCGCGCGTGTCGGCGCGGCTGGAGCTGGCGCTGGAGCGGCCCGACGCCGACGGTCCGAGTCCGCCCGAGCGCACGCTGTCCTGGGACATCAGCGCTGGCGGGCTCAGCTTCCTCAGCGACAGCGGGCTCGAAGATCGACGATCGCATCTCGGTGACGCTGGTCCTGCCGCAAGAGGTCGCCGACCTGGTCGGCGAGGTGCCGGCGCTGGAGATGCGGGTCGTGCGCACCGAGACCATCTCCGAGAGCGGCGCCCGCTTCTTCGGCGGCGAGTTCCAGAACGTGAGCCGCCGCCTCCGCGAGCGGCTGGTCGAGGTCGTGCTCGGCTTGCAGCGGATCATGCGATAGCGCCGCGGCGCGCGCGCTTTTCGGCTCGCACCCGGCCGGCGGGGTGGCAAAGTGCGCCTGCCTTGAACCCACCCGATCGTTTTCGCTTCTTCGTCACCTGCGCGCGCGGCACCGAGGGCGCGCTTCGCCGCGAGCTCGTCGGCGCTGCGCATCGGCTCGCCCAAGGGCGACGCCGGCGGCGTCTGGTTCGAGGGGCCGCTGCGCATGGCGATGGCGGTCTGCCTGCACGCGCGCGTCGCCGTGCGCGTCCTGCTGCAGGTCGCCGACTTTTCCGCGGCGACCGCCGACCAGCTCTACGAGGGCGCGCGCGCGGTCGACTGGACCGCCTGGCTCACGACGCAGCAGCACGCTCGCCGTGCACGCGAGCCTGCGCGCCGGCGAGCCCAGCACCGGCGGCGGGCGGTCTCAACCACTCGCGCTACGCCGCGCTCAAGGTCAAGGACGCGGTCGTCGACCAGCTCCGCGACAAGCTCGGCGCGCGCCCCGACGTCGACACCAAGGACCCCGACGTCGGTCTGGTCCTGCACGTCGCCGGCGACCGCGCGCGGCTGTTCCTCGACCTGGCGGGCGAGCCGCTCCACCGCCGCGGCTACCGCGTGGCGATGACCGATGCGCCGCTCAAGGAGACGCTCGCCGCTGCCGTGCTCTCGCTCGGCGGCGTGCGCGCCGACGAAGCCTTCGTCGACCCGATGGGCGGCTCGGGCACCCTGGCCATCGAGCAGGCGCTGGCCGCGCGCGACATCGCGCCCGGGCTCGCGCGGCCGCGTTTCGGCTTCGAGCGCTGGCCGGCCTACACCGACGAGCACCGCCGCGCCTGGCGCGAGCTCCACGACGAGGCGCGGGCGCGCGAAGCCGCCGGTCGCGCCGGTCCGGCGCCGGCGCCAATCGTCTTACGCCGACGTCGCCGCCGACGCGCTCGCGGCCGCGCGCCGCAACGCCGGCGCCGCCGGGGTCACCGCCGACATCCAGTTCGTGCAGGCCGACGTCGCCGACGGTGGGCGACCTCTGCCGTCGCTGGCCGCACGGCACCGTGTGCACCAACCCGCCCTACGGCGAGCGCCTGGCCGAGCGCGACCTGCCACGCGCTCTACCGCCGCATGGCGGCCGCGTTCACGCGACTCGTCGTGGCCGGTGGTGTCCTCTCAGGCAACCCGCTGCTGGCGCGCGAGATGCGGGTCAAGCCGCGCATCTCACACCGCCTGTTCAACGGCCCGCTCGAGGTTCGTCTGCTGCGCTACGAGCCCGCGGCGCGAGACCGGCTATAGTCCTGGCCCGCATGCGCCTCAAGATCGATCGCCGCCGCGCCGGCCGGCTCGGGCTGTCGGCGCTGGCCGCCGTGCTGATGTTCCTGTCGGCGCCGACCGCCGAACGTGTGGCCGCTGATGTGGATCGGGATCGTGCCGCAGATCTACGTGGCGCTGGAATCGACCACGCCCAAGCGCGCGTTCCTGTACGGCTGGCTCACGGGCACGATCGCCAACACCGCGGCGTTCTTCTGGATGCGCGGCTTCCTCGAGCACTTCGGGCACATGTCGGCGCTGGAAGCGCTCCCGATCATGATGCTGCTCACCAGCTACCAGGGCCTGGAGTTCGCTTTTCTGTCCTGGGGCATCTTCCGCGTGCGCCGCCGCGTGCCGTCGCTGCCGATGGCGATCGCCGCGCCGCTGGTCATGGTGGTGATCGAGCTCTGCACGCCGCAGATCTTCCCGTTTTACCTGGCCATCACCCAGGCCTGGGTTCCGCCGGTGATCCAGATCGCCGACATCACCGGGCCGCTCGGCGTGACCTTCGTGCTGGTCGCGGTCAACGGCGCGCTCTACGACGCGCTCGTGGCCTGGCGCGCTCACCGCGCGGCCCGCGCCGCCGGCGCCACCATGCCGTTCGACCGGCGGCGCGCGCTGCGCCCGCTGGTCGTGGTCGGCGCGCTGGTCGCGCTCGTCCTGGTCTACGGCTTCGTGCGCATCCACCAGGTCGACGCGCGCCGCGCGGCCGCGCCCAAGGCCAAGATCGGTCTCGTCCAGGCCAACGTCGGCATCCTCGAGAAGTGGGACCCGAACGCGTTCGCGCACCTCGTCGACATGCACCAGAGCCTGTCGGTCGAGCTGCAGCGCGCCGGCGCGGATCTGGTGGTGTGGCCCGAGTCCTCGTACTCGTACGTGCTCAGCCGCGAGATGCAGCAGGACTTCCCGCGCGGCGACCGGCGCGAGATCCGACGCGGGCTCGACAAGCCGCTGCTCTTCGGCGCGATCACGCGCACACCGGGCGAGCCGCACACGTTCAAGGACCGGTTCCCCTACAACACCGCGATCATGATGGACGCGGCCGGCCGCATCACCGGGAAGTACGACAAGGTCTTCCTGATGATCTTCGGGGAGTACATCCCGTTCTACGAGAGCATCCCCTGGTTCACCGACCTCTTCCCCGAGGCGTCGAACGTCAACCGCGGCGAGGATCCGGCGGTCTTTCCGTTCGAGCACGCGGGGCAGACGTTCAAGCTCGGCCCGCTCATCTGCTACGAGGACATCCTGCCGTCGTTCGCGCGCCGGGTCGCGGCGCTGCGCCCGAACCTGTTCGTCAACATCACCAACGACGCCTGGTTCGGCAAGACGTCCGAGCCCTACCAGCACCTGGCGCTGGCGGTGTTCCGCTCGGTCGAGCACCGCATCGAGATGGTGCGCGCGGTGAACACCGGCGTGTCGGCGCACATCGACGCCGCCGGGCGCGTCCTGCGCGCGAGCGCGACCGTCGATCCGCTCGCCGATCCCGCGCCGTCGCCGACCACGCTGATGGCCGACGCGGCGCTGCTCGACGGCGGCGGGCTCTATCGCTACGTCGGCGACCTGTTCGGGTACCTGTGCCTGGCGGCGCTGGTCGTCCTGCTGTGGCGGGCGGGCGCGGCGGCGCCGCCTCCCGAGGCCGCGCCCGCGCGCGCTCAGCGCCGCAAGAAAAAGGGGTAGGTGAACGTCTGGATCGGCCCGTCGAAGCGCGGGAAGCGCGCGGCGTGCGCCGCCTCGACGATGCAGTTGCCGGTGGGCGTGCCGGCGAGCGCGCCGCCGAGCTTCACTGACTGCACCGAGCCGTTGCCGGCGACCTCGTAGGTCAGCGGCGCCGCGCCGGGGACGTGGAAGCGCTCGAAGCAAGCGAAGACCTGCGCGCGGATGCGGCCCATCGACTGGGCGATCACAGTGCGCGAGAGCTCTGTCGGCAGCGGGTGGTCCTCGTCGTTGTCGTCGTCATCGTCGGGCGCGGCCGGCGCGCCCGGCGTTCCCGCCTCGGCCTTCGCGGCCACGCGCGCCCCCGACATGCAATCTTCGCTGTCGGGCGCGGAGCGCGCGGCCAGCCCGGTCGAGGGAGGCGACGAGAGCACCACCGCGCCGGTGCACACGTCGACGACGCGGGCGCCGACCAGGGTGAGCGCGTAGCCGCGGTCGCCCCGAAAGCGCCAGTCGCTCGCGGGCGCCTTGAAGACCATCTCGGCGCGCAGGTGCGGGCGCACCTCGGCGAGCCAGTGCTGCGCCTCGGTCGCCGACGGGAACCCGAGCGGCAGCGACGCGATCTCGACGGTGGCGGCCAGGCTCTCGGCGGCGGCCGCGCTCGCGGCGGGCTTGGCCGCCCGGCTTCGGCTCGGCGGGCTTCTTCAATGTCACGAACACCGGGTCGGGCGAGCGGCCGGCGCGGATCGGGCTCGTGCAGGCGATGCACGCGGTGAGCGTGATCCGATAGCCCTTGAAGGCCCGGTCGTAGGCCGAGATCACGATGGCGGCCGGATCGCGCGCGACGATCGAGAACGTGTGCTCGGGTAGCGTCCGTCGCAGGTAGGCGAGGGTGGCCTGGCAGCGCGCGCGATCGAGCGAGCGCTTCTCGTCGGGGCAGCGATCGGTGAGCGCACCCAGCAGCGTGCCCACGTCACCTACCGGCTCGGCGTCCTTGGCGACGAGCTCGAAGATCGCGCCCTCGTCGGCGGGCTTGTCGGCTACCGGCTTGTCGTCGTCGTCGTCGCTCGCGGCGCGCGCGTCACCCGCCCACCCGCTGGTGGCAGCGAGCGCGGCGGCCAGCCACAGGAGCGCGGGTCGCATTCGCCTCGACTATACACCGCCGTGGCCGGGGCCGAGGATCGCCTTCCGGTAGTGGGCGTAGTCGAAGTCGCCGTTGGTCTGGTCGGGCGTGTGGCAGCCGAGGCAGACCGATTCGGCGACCTCTCGCTGGATCTGCCCCGACTTTGCGCGGCCCGCCGCCGCCTTGCTGGGCGGCGACGTGATCCAGCCCGGGACCGTGGCACGCCTCGCACCCGACGTCGCGCAGTCGCGCCGTCGCCACGCGCAGATCGCCGGTGCCGCCCGGCCGCATGTATCCCGTGACGTGGCACCCGATGCAGGTCGGGTCGCGATCGCGCTTGGCCTTCTTCAGCGTCGCGAACGCGCGCGCGTGCGCGGTCGTCTGCCAGAATTTCAGCGCCTCGGCGTGACAGCCGCCGCAGGCGACGGTGCCCGCGTAGCGCAGGTTCTCGTCGGGGGCGGCGCTGCCCTCGCTCGGGGCCGGCGCGCGCGACCGGATGCGGAGCCGTCGGCAGGTGCGGGGTCACCCCCACCGGCAGGCCGGCGTTCCCGCGTCGCTGGTTTTCGCGGTTGTAGGCGGCCACCAGCAGCGCGACGCCCGGATGGTCCGGGATCGTGGTGTCGAGCGGGATGATCCGGTTCTCGAACCAGCTTCCGTGAATCTCGGCGGGGTGCTGCTGCAGCTGCTCGCGGTCGTGCGCGATCGCTTTCTCCAGCTTGGCGATCTGCTCGGCGTTGCGCGCCTGCATGATCGGCGGCTGGCCGGCGGCGCGCGCGCGGTAGTCGACGATCTGGTGCTGGTGGTCGAGCAGGATCGCCTGCAGCTGCGCGTGCCGCCCGCGGTCGATGAAAGGCCCCGGTCCGTTCGCGCCGACGACGTGCAGATCGAGGCGCCCGAAGTCCTTGCCCATCGACATCGCCTCGACCGCGCCTGCGCCGGCGACCTGATCCGGCGTCTCGAAGTTCATCGCGCTGTGGCCCAGCACCGCCCAGTCGATGCCCGGCGCCGCCTCCAGGATCTGCTTGGCCTCCGGGTAGGGACCGGCGTGCACCAGCGCGATCACGATCTGCGCGCCGCGCGCGTGCAGCGCGACCACCTCGTCGCGCGCGGCGGCGATCGGGTCGCGCGCGTCGAGGTGCCAGGCCTTCCACCGCTCGGCGTCCTCGGGCAGTGCGCGAATGAGGCCGAACAGGCCGACCTTGACGCCGGCGACGTCGACCAAGCGATCGGCGTCGAAGAAGAGCCGCCCCCGGTCGTCGTACAGGTTGGCGGCCAGCGTCGAGGATCTTGTGCTCGGCGAGCAACCGTTTCAGCAAAGGCGGCCCGATCGCCAGGTCGCGCTCTCCCGGCGTGAACGCCGTCAAGCCGGCGCGCGCGAGCGCGGACAAGATCATCTGCGCGCGGCGCGTGATCTCGCCCGGGTCGGGAGGGAGCAGCGCCGGGTTGGCGCGCGCGCTCGGGCTGTCGACGGGCAGGAGCAAATCTCCGGCGTCGAGCGCAAGAACCCCATCCGCCTCGGCGCGGGCTCTATCCAGCTCAGTTGCTCTCCGGGCAAGACCGCCCAGCGGATGGGCCGGTCAGCCACAAGGCTCGTACTCGCCGAGGAGGTTCGACGAGTACGCGATGACGATCTGTTTTCCGCGTGGCGGCGCGGGCACGGCCGCCGCCGTTAGGTCCGCGGGCGCCGTCGCCGCCGCGGGGGGCGACGGGGGCGCCGGCGGTCGCGAGGACCGGCACGAGGCGAGCCCCAGGCCGAGCGCGACGCCAGCCAGCGCGACGGCGGCGACCGACGAAGAAAACCCGTCTCGAACCTGCCGTGTGGGGCGTAGGCGGGTCCCCCGCCGGAGCCCGTCCCCTTCGGGGACTTCGGCACGGACAACCCGCCCTACCCACCCCGCCGCGACGGCGGCCTCGTCGCGGGAGGGTTTCGCGAGGCCGCGCGAAGCGCGGGGGCAGGTGGGTGGGGTGGGGGTGCCGAGTGCAGAGCTAACCCTCCGAGGGTTCCCATCCTGAATGGCGGCGCCGGTGGGCATGGCGAGATATTATCAGCCCGCAACCGACGTCACGTCGCATTCACCCGCCCGATGAAGACCACCTCGACATCCCTCTCGACCTCGAAGAAGCCCCCCGCGTCCGCTCCATCTGCCGCCGAGCCGGAAGACCGCGACGAGGACGATGAACCGGCCGACGCCGCGGGCGAGGTTCCGGCCGCGGACGAGCTCGACGCCGAGGAGGCGCGCGTCCCCGACGCCGTGCTCGAGCCCGAGGTCACGCGCAAATCGTCGACGGGCCTGGCAGCCCCGATCCGCGATCCGGTCGAGCGCTTCCTGTCGGAGGCGCGCCGCTACCCCCGGCTGTCCGAGAGCGAGGAGCGCGAGCTGGGCGTAGCCGTGCGCCAGCGCGGTGACCTGGACGCCGCGCGCAAGCTGGTGGTTCACAACCTGCGCCTGGTCGTCGCAATCGCGTATCAGTATCGCCGCGCGTGGACCAACATCCTCGACCTGTTCCAGGAGGGCAGCGTCGGGCTGATGGAAGCGGTCAAGCGCTGGGAGCCGACGCTGGGCCCGCGCTTCGGTTCTTACGCCGCGTACTGGATCCGCGCGTTCGTGCTCAAGTTCTTGATGACGAATTCGCGTCTCATCCATGTCGGCAACACGCGCGCCGGCCGCAAGCTGTTCTTCCGCCTGGAAAAGGAGCGGCAGAAATTGCTGGCCGCCGGCTTCGAGCCGACGCCCAAGCTGCTGGCGGCCAAGCTGGACGTCGACGAGAAGGAGCTGGACCAGGTGAGCCAGCACCTGGATTCGCGCGAGGTCTCGTTCGAGCCTCGCCCCGGTGCCCCCGAGGAGTCTTACCCGCTGTCGGAGCGCGTCGCCGCCGACCAGGACACGCCCGAGGAGCGCGCCGTCGAGGCGGAGATGGTGGGCGCCGTCGCGCAGTTCGTCGACGGTTTCCGCGAGCGCCTGACCGACGAGCGCGAGCGCGCGGTCTGGATCGAGCACCTGGCCGCCGAGGAGCCGGTGTCGCTGGGCGTGCTCGGCGAGCGCTTCGGCGTCACCAAGCAGCGCATGGGGCAGATCGCCGACAAGCTGAAGAAGCGGTTTCGCGAGGAGATCGTGCGCGATCTCGGCGAGGGCATCCAGACCGACTGGCTGCGCGAGCGCGACTAGAAAGGGCCTCGGGCTTCGGCCCTCGGGAAGAACCGGACGTGCTAACTAAGCTCGAATGAATTACGTCGAGCAACGCGAGTTCACGCTGCGTTTCGAGCTGCGCTGCGAATTTCCGGAGGACTACGACGGCGACGCTGATGGTTTCGAATGGGTCAAGGACTTCCCCGGCATCGCCGCGGAGATCCTGGCCAGCGCGACCGCCATCATCCGCAAGCGCCAGGGCTGGGACGTGCGCCCCACGAACAGAGGGCGCCCCACCGACGAGGAGGTCACACTGCTGGTGACGCGCGCCCCGTGAGGCGGGAAAGAAAGAAAGGCGGGGAATGAGAACGGCGGACAGAAAAAAACGGCCGAGGGATCCTCCCCGGCCGTTTGATTCGTATCAGTGGTTCAGAATGTTACGCCGACTTGCGCACGTTGGCAGCTTGCAGCCCCTTCGGCCCCTCCGTGATGTCGAACTCCACCGTCTGACCCTCACTCAACGAGCGGAAGCCCTCGCTCTGGATCGCGGTGTGATGCACGAAGACATCGGGACCGTCGTCACGAGCGATGAATCCGTACCCCTTCGCATCGTTGAACCACTTCACCTTTCCGGTTGCCATACTGCCCTCCTCGAACGTTTGGTTGCTTCTTCCGGCGGCTGCAGCCGCAGAAAGTGTGCCCGAAAGTACAGGGCCTACAATTCGTGTCAAGTCCCCCGCTTAGTGTGTCGGGGCACTCTCTAAAATCGCCCGGGAAATTAAAAAAGCAATTTCTTGAGGGTTTTCGTCGGCCAGAAGTGCCCGGATACAGGCGATTCCAGCGGCTCCCGCAGCGAGGCACGCACGGATATTCCCGACGCTGACCCCGCCGATCGCGAGCACCGGCAGCGCGTGGCGGGAGGCGCTGATAGCGCCAAGGCCGAGCGGGGCGCCGTAGCGACGTTTCGATGGTGTGTCGAAGATCGGGCCGAGCACGGCGAAGCGGAGGTTCGAGTTCCCCGTCGCGGCGATGGCGTCGGCGCGCGCGACGTCGCCTGGACCATGCGCTGAGATGGCGACGGATAGCGTGGGGGCGATCACCGCAATCTCCGTCGGAGACAGCGATGTGCCAGATAGGTGAACACCGTCGGCGCCGGCCGCCAGCGCGACGTCGGCGCGGTCGTTGATGTACAGCGCCGCACCGTGGCGCGCGGTCAGCGCGCGCAGCGGCCGGGCGAGCTCGAGCAGCGCACGCGCCTCCAGATCCTTCTCGCGGAGCTGAACCGCGACAGTGCCTGGGCTCACGCCGGCGCGCGATGCGCCCTCGAGCACGCGCGCCAGCACCGCGTCGAGCGGGCGCCCGCCGGTCGCGTGGCGATCGGTGACGACGTAGAGCGCGGGCGCTCGACGGAGCTCCGGGCCGTTGCGCGCGCCGGTCGCGCTATTCAATCAGGCCTTCGAGCGGCGACGATGCATTCGCGTACAGCTTGCGCGGGATGCGCCCCGCGCGGAACGCCTTGCGCCCGGCGATGACCGCGTCGCGCATGGCCTCGGCCATGAGCACGGCGTCGCGGGCGCCGGCGATCGCGGTATTCATGAGCACGCCGTGGCAGCCGAGCTCCATGGCGACCGCTGCGTCCGATGCGGTTCCGACGCCGGCGTCGACGATCACCGGCACCTTGGCGCGCTCGAGGATGATGCGAATGTTGTAGGGATTCCGGATGCCGAGGCCCGAGCCGATCGGCGCCGCCAGCGGCATCACCGCGGCGCAGCCGACGTCTTCCAGTTTCTTGGCCAGGATCGGATCGTCGAGGCAGTAGGGCAGCACGACGAAGCCCTCCTTGACCAGCACGCGCGCCGCCTCCAGGGTGCCGGCTCCGTCGGGGAACAGCGTCTCCGGGTCGCCGATCACCTCGAGCTTGACCATGTCGGCCATGCCCAGCTCGCGCGCCAGGCGGCAGGTACGGATCGCTTCCTCTGCGGTGTAACAGCCGGCGGTGTTGGGCAGCAGCGTGTGGCGCTTGCGATCGATGGTGTCGAGCACGCTCGGCTTTCCCGGCTCGAGCTCGACCCGGCGCAGCGCCACGGTGACGATCTCGGCACCCGAGCGGGCGATGGCCTCGCGACCCTCCTCGATCGTTCGATACTTGCCCGTGCCCACCAGCAGCCGCGAGTGAAAGGTCTTTCCTGCGATCACCAGCGGGTCGCCGACCGGCGGGGGCTCGGACCGGCCGCCGACCGGCGGGGGCTCGGACCGGCCGCCGACCGGCGGGGGCTCGGACCCGCCGCCGATGAAGGATACGATCTCGATGTGGTCGCCGTCAGCGACCGGCGCCTCGCCCCAGGTTCGCCGCGGGACCACGTCGCGGTTCTTTTCCACAGCGACGCGCGCCGGGTCGACGCCCATGGCCGCGAGCAAACTGGCAACGGTGGTGCCGCGCGGCGTGGTACGTATCTCTCCGTTGACGGTGACCTGCATATCGTTCATGAGGGGCGCAAGCATAACCCAGACTCCATCCACCGATGGCTGGGCCGAAGGCTGACCCATGCGTTGCCCATTCTGCTCCGCCGTGGAAGACAAGGTCGTCGACACTCGACCCTCCGACAATGACCAGGTCATCCGCCGCCGCCGCGAGTGCGTGGGCTGCGGCCGGCGGTTCACGACCTATGAGCGAGTCGACGAGATCTTGCCGCTGGTGGTCAAGAAGGACAACCGGCGTGAGTCATTCGACCGCGCGAAGATCCTGAACGGCCTGAAAAAAGCTTGCTCCAAGCGTCCGGTGCCGCTGGAGACGCTGGAGAAGACGGTCGACAAGATCGAGCGCGACCTCGAGGAATCGGGGGAAAAAGAGATTCCGTCGACGCGCATCGGCGATGCGGTCATGGCGGCGCTGCGCGAGATCGACGACGTGGCCTACGTCCGCTTCGCGTCGGTCTACCGGTCATTTCGAGATGTGAACGAGCTCATCACCGAGCTCAAGAGCCTGGTCGCCGATCGTGGGAGCGGCCGGCGTTGAAGACGGTGCGGTCGCCGGTACGATTCTCGACCGCCGACGTCGCGCACATGCGGCGAGCGCTGGCGCTGGCGGAGCGCGGGCGGGGCAGCACGCGGCCCAATCCGGTCGTGGGCGCGGTAATCGTGCGTGGCGGGCGCGTGCTCGCCGAGGGGTACCACCATCGTGCCGGCGAGGCGCACGGTGAGATCGACGCGCTCGCGCACCTCGGCGGCCGCGCGCCGGGCGCGACGATCTACGTGAACCTCGAGCCCTGCTGCCACACCGGCCGCACCGGGCCGTGCACGCGCGCGCTCATCGCCTCCGGCGTGCGCCGCGTGGTGGTCGGGACCCTGGATCCGAACCCGCGCGTCGACGGGCGCGGCGTGAGCCTGCTCAGGCGAGCCGGCGTCCGCGTCGACGTCGGCTGCCTCGAAGGCGAGTCGCGCGAGGTGAACCGCGGCTTCTTCGTCTGGGTGCGCGAGAAGCGGCCGCTGGTCACGCTGAAGGCAGCGGCGACGCTCGACGGCTTCATCGCTGCTGCGGGCGGCGCGCGCGAGTGGATCACCGGCCCCGAGGCGCGGCTCGCGGCCCACCGCCTGCGCGCGGTGCACGACGCGATCCTGGTCGGCGCAGGCACGGTGCGCGCGGATGACCCGCACCTGACGGTGCGGTTGCCGCAACTGACCGCGCGCCTCGGCGCGCGCGCTCGGGGGTCGCAAGCGCGGCCGCGGCGCGTGGTGCTCGACGGGCGCCTGAGCATGTCCCCGCGCGCGCAGGTACTGCGGCGAGCTCCCGGCACGCCGCCCACGCTGATCATCGGCGCGCGCGGCGCCGAGCCGCGGCGCGTGCGCGCGCTCGAGCGGGCCGGCGCCGAGGTCGTGTTGCTGCCGGCACGCCGCGGCCGCCTGCCGCTCGACCGCGTGCTCGCCGAGCTCGGGCGGCGCGACCTCCAGTCGCTGCTGGTCGAGGGCGGGGCCGGAGTTCACGGCGCCTTCGTCGACGCGCGCCTGGTCGACCGCGTCGCGCTCTTCCTCGCGCCCAAGCTGATCGGCGCCGGCATCCCGATCGCCCAGGGCCGCGGTGTCGCGGTCGCGGGTGCGCTCGCGCTTGATCCGCTCACCGTCGAGCGTCTCGGCGACGACTTGCTGGTGCGCGCCGACGTCGTGCCGCGTCGCTGAGTCACATTTGTCTCCGGCCCCCTCGCCCCGTCTGCGGGGAGAGGGCCAGAGAGAGGGCCGGCGAGCGTCGCGGCTCGCAAGGTTCGCCCTCTCGGATCAGATATGGTCGCCTCGCGCGCTGCTATACTGCGCGCGAATGTTCACCGGGATCGTAGAAGCGCGCGGCACCGTCGAGGAGCTGGAGCCCAGGGGCTCGGTTCACCGCGTGGTGATCGCCACGGCCGACCTCCCGGTCGAGGAGCTGCCCCTGGGCGCGAGCATCGCGGTCGACGGCGTTTGCTTGACGGTGATCGAGCGTTCACGCGGGCGGTTCGCCGCGGATCTCGGGCCCGAGACGCTGGCGCTCACCACGCTGAAAGCGCTCGCGGTCGGTGGTCGCGTGCACCTCGAGCGGGCGCTGAAGCTCGGCGATGCGCTCGGCGGGCACCTGGTCAGCGGCCACGTCGACGGCGTCGGCCAGGTGGTCGGGCGCCGCGAGCTGGGCGAGGCGCTCGAGCTTCGGATCGCCGCGCCGCCCGAGGTCGCGCCGACGCTGGTCGTGAAGGGCTCGGTGACGGTCGACGGCGTGAGCCTGACGATCAACGCGGTGGAGGGCGCGGTCTTCTCGGTCACGCTGATCCCCCACACGCTCGCGGTGACCGGGCTCGGCGAGAAGAACCTCGGCGCGCCGGTCAACCTGGAAGGCGACCAGATCGCGAAGCACGTCGACCGCATCCTGGCGGCGCGCCTCGCCGCCAGCGACACCACGACCGATACCAAGAAGACTACGCCCCCCCTTGCTTCGCCGGCGCCCGCGCGTCCGACGGGGCTCACACTAGAGACTTTGAGGAAACATGGTTTCGCCCGCTGATTCAGACTCGGACCGCATGGCAATCGTCCGGCGCGCGATCGAGGAGATCCGCGCCGGCAAGATGGTGATCCTCGTCGACGACGAGGACCGCGAGAACGAGGGCGACCTCATGATGGCGGCCGATCTGGTGACGCCCGAGGCGGTCAACTTCATGGCGCGCTACGGGCGCGGGCTCATCTGCCTGTCGCTGTCCGAGGATCGCGTGCGCCAGCTGGGCCTGACCATGATGGCGACCGACAACCGCTCGCCGCGCGCGACCGCGTTCACGGTCAGCATCGACGCGCGGCGCGGGATGACCACCGGCATCTCGGCGAAGGAACGCGCGGAGACCGTTCGCGCGGCCGTCGCGCGCGACGCTGTGCCCGACGACCTGGTCACGCCCGGACACATCTTCCCGCTGAAAGCGCGCCGCGGCGGCGTGCTGGTGCGCTCGGGCCACACCGAGGGCTCGGTCGATCTCGCGCGCCTCGCGGGCCGCGAGCTGGCCGGCGTGATCTGCGAGATCATGCGCGACGACGGCGAGATGGCGCGCATGCCGGATCTCGAGAAGTTCGCCGCCGAGCACGATCTGCTGATCGTCACCATCGCTGACCTCATCGAGTACCGCATGTCGCAGGAGCTGCTGGTGCGGCGCGCGGGCGAGGCCCGCTTCGGCCCGCACATCGCCGGGCTGTCGCGCGAGTTCCACGCGTACGTCTACGTCACCGACGTCGAGGACACGGAGTACCTGGCGCTGGTGCTGGGCGAGCCCTCGCCCGACGAGCCGGTGCTGGTGCGCGTGCAGACCGCCAGCGTCATGCGCGACGTGTTCGGTGTGTCGGCCGACCCCGACGTGCTGCCGGCGACCGTGCCGCTGCGGATGATCGAGGAAGAGGGCAAGGGGATCCTGCTCTACGTGTTGCCGCGCGGCCGCGCGAGCCTGGTCGACGACTTCCACGAGTCGCTGGCCGCCCCGCGGCCGGTGAGCGGGGGCAGCACGGGGTCGAACAACCGCCTGCGCGACTTCGGCCTGGGCGCGCAGGTGCTGGCGCACCTCGGCGTGCACAAGATCCGCCTGCTGACCAACAACCCGCGCCGCATCGTCGGCGTCGAGGGGTACGGCCTGCACATCGTCGAATGCGTCCCTATCCGCGCCCCCGTGAAAGTGGTACCTCTGCGGGAAAGGGGAGCCTGATCATGACCGCCCGCAACCAGTTCCAGGGGACCACGCACGAGGGCATGCTGCGCGCCGAGGGCCGCCGCTTCGCCATCGTCGCCGCGCGCTTCAACGACTTCATCGTCGACAAGCTCGTCGAGGGCGCGCTCGATGCGCTCCGCCGCACCGGCGCCGACGACGAGCGCATCGAGATGTTCCGCTGCCCGGGCGCGATGGAGCTGCCGGGGCTGGCCCGGCGCGTGGTCGACCTCGGGCGCTTCGACGCCGTGATCTGCCTTGGCGCCGTCATTCGCGGCGCGACCCCGCACTTCGACCTGGTGGTCGGCGAGGCGGCGCGCGGCATCGCCGACCTGGCGGCGTCGGGCGGCCCGCCGGTGGCGTTCGGTGTGCTCGCCTGCGACACCATCGAGCAGGCGGTCGAGCGCGCCGGTACCAAGGCCGGGAACCGCGGCTACGACGCGGCGATGGTGGCGCTGGAGATGGCCGATCTCTACGCCGCGCTCGAGAGCAGCAAGCAGGCGCCGCGCGACATCGCGGGCCGGCCCGCGCGTCCCGGCCGCATCGGCAAGTGACGCGATGAGTGGACCGCGCAGACGATCGCGCGTCGCCGCGCTTCAGATCTTGCACCAGATGGACGTGAGCGCCGAGCTCGACGCCGAAGGCGCGCTCGGCCTCTACTTCGGCCAGCTCGCCGCCGGCGGCGGCGAGATCGCGGTCGACGAGGACGAGCCGGCGGCGTCGCCGGAGACTGGCCCCATCGACCGGGCGCTGGTCGAGCAGTTGATCCGCGGCATCTACCAGCACCGCGCCGAGCTGGATCAGATGGTGTCGGCGGCGTCGAAGAACTGGCGCGTCGAGCGCATGGCGGTGGTCGATCGCAACGTCATTCGGCTGGCGCTCTACGAGATCAAGTTCTGCGCCGATGTACCGGTCGCGGTGGCGATCAACGAGGCCATCGAGCTCACCAAGCAGTTCGGCAGCGCCGAGGCGCCGGCGTTCGTCAACGGGTTGCTCGACCGCGCGGTCGACGAGCTGGGACTGCGGCGGTAGCCGTGAAGATCGCCTTCTTGTCGGTGGATCTCGGGCGCTGGGATCAGGCGCCGGCAGGCGATCTGCTGGCGGTCGGTTTCTACGCCGATCTGCGGCCGCTGCGCGGCGCCGCGGGCCTCTGCGACTGGCGCTTCGACGGGCGGATCTCGACGCTGATCTTGGGCGGCAACCTCACCGGCGCCGAGGGCGAGCAGCTGCTGATTCCCAACCACCGCCGGTTGCCCTGGGGCTGGACGCTCGCCGTCGGTCTCGGGCCGAGCGCCGACTTCGACGACGAACGCGCGGCGCGCGCGGTCCGCAAGACGCTGCACACGATGCGCGGGCTCGGCCTGGCCAAGCTGGCGATGGCCCTGCCCGGCCGCGAGATCGAGCGCATCCCGGCGCGGCGCGCGCTGCAGGTGTTCCTGAAAGAGCTCGAGCAGGCGCCGCCCGGCACCGTGCAGGAGCTGACGCTGGTCGAGACAGTCGCGGGCCAGAAGGAGCTCGGCGAGGTGGTCCGCCGGCGCGGACAGCCGAGCCGCCCGCGCGAACCGCGCGCCCGCGGCGCCAGCTGAAGGGCGCCGCGATTTTTGCGCGCGGAGCGGCGGCGACCGAGAATGGCGCGATGGCCCCGACCTTCGACGTCGCCGTTCAGCAGTTCCTGGACCACCTGCGCGTCGAGCGCGAGCTCGCGCCGGCGACCGTGAGCGCCTACGGCGGCGACCTGGCCGACTTCGCGAAGTTCCTCGCGGCGCGCGCCGTGGCCGGCGCGCGCGACGTGCGCGCGATCGACGTGCTCGACTACCTGGCGCGCGTCACCGAGCAGGGGCTGTCGGCGCGCTCGCAGGCCCGGCGGTTGATCGCGTTGCGCCAGCTGTTTCGCTTCCTACGCGCCGAGCACGCGTGCGACGGCGATCCCACCGAGGAGATCGACCTGCCGCGCTTCGGGCGCAAGCTGCCGGTGTTCCTGAACGTCGACGAGGTCGACCAGCTGCTGGCCGCGCCCGACCGGCGCACCCCGCGCGGCGCGCGCGACGGCGCCATGCTCGAGGTGCTGTACGCCACCGGCCTGCGCGTGTCGGAGCTGGTGCGGCTGCGCCTCGCCGACGTGAACTTCGACGCCGGCTACCTGATGGCGTTCGGCAAGGGCCGCAAGCAGCGCCTGGTGCCGATCGGCGAGGTGGCGCTCGCTGGGTTGCGTTCCTATCTCGAGACCGCGCGCGCGACGTTCCTCACGGGCGGCGGCAGGACCAAGGCCAAGGCGGTTTCGAACGCGCTGTTCCTGACGCGCCACGGCCGCGCGATGAGCCGGCAGTCGTTCTGGAAGCTGCTCGGCCGCTATGCCCGGGTAGCCGGAATCCGCAAGGCCATCTCACCTCACAAGCTGCGCCATTCCTTCGCCACCCACCTGGTCGAGCGCGGCGCCGACCTGCGCGCCGTGCAGGCGATGCTCGGCCATGCGGACATCGGAACGACGGAGATCTACACGCACCTGTCGAGACGGCACTTGCGGTCGGTCTACGACAAGTTTCACCCGAGAGCGTGAAGGAGCGGAAGGGCCTCGGGCTTCAGGCCTCAGGCTTCGGATCGGATCCAGACGGATCCGGATCCCGGATCCGATCCGGATCCCGAGGCCCGAGGCCTTTCCCCGTCCTGTGCCACGGGGCTGCGCTTAGATCCCCACGGGCCGTCGCTGGCGAGCTAGACTGTTTGACCCCCCTGGAACCGGTCAGATATAGGGAGGGGCTTCCCCAAATGGACATCTCAGCGGATCAGGTTCGAACGGCGGTCATTTCACTCATCGCGTTCATCCTGTCGGTCGCCGTGCACGAGTTTGGCCACGCCTGGATGGCCAACCGGCTGGGCGACCCGCTGCCGGCGCAGCAGGGGCGGCTCACGCTCTCGCCCATGGCCCACATCGACCTGTTCGGGACGATTCTGATGCCGCTGGTCGCGGTGTTCGCGCCGGGCGGCTTTCCGTTGCTCGCCTGGGGCAAGCCGGTGCAGACCAATCCCAAAGCATATCGCGGCATCTCGCCGCGCGTCGGGAACATGCTGGTGTCCCTGATGGGCCCGTTCATGAACCTGGCGCTGGCGGTCGTGATCTCGATCGTCCTCGTCGCGCTGGCGCACGTCGTCAAGCTGCCGGACGCCCTCGCCGAGGGCGCCATCCGCTATTTCCTCGTGCTGAACCTTTCGCTGATGTTCTTCAACCTGCTGCCGGTGCCGCCGCTCGACGGAGGCTCGGTGCTCGCGGTCTTGCTGCCCGAGAGCCTGCAGTCGATTCCGCGCGCTCTCCAGCGCTACGGTATGCTGGTCCTGTTCGGGCTGTTGCTGACGGGAGCGATGAGCGTCGTGATGCACCCCGCTTACGTGCTCGCGGGCGCGTGGGCCCGGACGGTAATGAGGCTCATGGCCGGATGATGCCCGAGACCGGTAACCTCCCCTATCGCGTCGCACTGCCCGAGTTCGAGGGCCCACTCGATCTGCTGCTGCACCTGTGCAAGACGCACGAGATCGAGATCGTGAACATCCCGATCGCGTTCATCACCGAGAAGTACCTGGAGTACCTCGAGGTGATGCAGACGATGTCGGTCGATCTCGCGGCCGACTACCTGGTGATGGCCGCGACGCTGGCATATCTCAAGTCGCGCGAGCTGGTGCCGTCGCCCGAGCCGCTCGAGGCGGCGTCCGAGGAAGAAGAGGAGGTGCTGGATCCGCGCGAGGAGCTGATCCGCCGCCTGCTCGAGTACCAGAAGTACAAGGACGCCGCCGAGAAGCTGGGCGGCCGGCCGATCGAGGGGCGCAACGTCTTTCTGCGCGGCAGCGAGATCGTCGTTGCGGGCTTGGGCGGCGGTGGCCTGGCGCCGCTGGCCGAGCATTCGGTGTGGAAGCTGATCGAGTCGTTCGGGAAGCTGCTGGAGAAGGCCGGCAAGAAGCTGACCCACGACGTGCTCATCGATCGCGTCTCGATCAGCGAGCGGATCAACCAGCTCATCGATCGCATCGAGGCAGGTGGCGGCTCGTTTCGCTTCGATGCTTGCTTCGACATGTCGCTGGCCGAGCCCGAGCTGCGCAGCCAGCTGGTGGTGACGTTGCTGGCGATCCTCGAGCTGGCAAAGCTCAAGGTCGTGCGCGTCCTCCAATCGCCCGACGGTGAGACGCTGTTCATCAGCCAGGTCTCGGCGGGCACGCTGGCGGCCGCGCGGCGCGCCGAGGTCACGTCGGCAGACGACGAGGCCAAGCCGGCCGAAGACGCTCCGCCCGCGGAGGCGGCGAGCGCGGACGCGCCGCCGCGGAGGCGGCGAGCGCCGAGGCGCAAATTGTCGAGGAGCCCGTGATCGCAGAAGCGCCCACCGACGAGACCACGGCCAGCCCGCCGAGCGAGATCCCGGCTGAACGCGAGGACAAGAATGAGCAAACGTAAAAAGCAGCAGGGGCGCAACCAGTCGGAGCCTGCGCAGGCCGAGGGCGATCCGGACGTGTCGATCATCTCTGGCGATGACGTCCAGGCCGAAGGAGAAGACGGGGACGAGACCGCGACGGTCGAGACCGCAGCGCCGGCCGACGAGAGCACTGCCATCGACGCCGTCGAGGCGACGGTCGAGGACAAGGTCACCGCGCCGCTCGCGTCGGCGTCGGTCGAGGAGATGGACGCCGCCGTGGACGCCGTGCTGGGAACGGTGGGCAGCGGGCCGCTCGATGATCCCGCGGCGCCGGTCGAGGCCGCCGACGCGAGTGAGTCGGACGCGAAGACGCCGCCTGTCGAGGTCGATGCGCACGCGATGAACATGCGCGCGGCTTCCGATGAGGTGACGATCGAGGTCTCGATCGACGCGCCCGCCGCCGGTGACGAAGGCGGCGGCTGGGGAGAAGAGCCGACGCGCGTCGGTGCCGCGGCCGAGATGGCCGAGCTCGCGGCGCAGTCGGTCGCCGAGCCCAGCGGCGGGC
The DNA here is from genome assembly GCA_963711305.1 of uncultured Pseudomonadota bacterium. GTDB lineage: Bacteria > Myxococcota_A > Polyangia > Fen-1088 > Fen-1088 > DASRQZ01. The sequence goes on along the minus strand of CAVQDT010000003.1, from coordinate 721,188 downwards.
ATGGCGCCGAGGGCGGCGACGCCGAGGCCCCGGCGGTCGATTCGCCGGCGCGGCTCGAGAGCATCCTCGAGAGCCTGATCTTCGCATCGGACCGGCCGCTCGCGCTGGTCGACTTCAAGCGCCTGGTCGGCGAGCGCGACGCCAAGAAGGTGACCGCCGCGCTGGAGGCGGTGCAGGCGCGGCACCGCGGCACCGGCCTCGAGCTGGCGAGCACGGCGGGTGGCTGGCAGTTCCGCACCAGCGCCGAGAACGCGACGTGGGTCGCCAAGCTGGTGGCCGGGCGCCCGGCGCGCCTGTCGCGCGCGATGCTGGAGACGATGGCGATCGTCGCCTACCGCCAGCCGATCACGCGCCCCGAGATCGACGAGATCCGCGGCGTCGATTGCGGGCCGGTGCTGAAGACGCTGCTCGATCGCGCGCTCATTCGCATGATCGGCAAGAAGGAAGAGGTCGGCCGCCCGATCCTCTACGGCACGACGCCGGAGTTCCTGCGCACGTTCAGCCTCAAGGACCTCACCGAGCTGCCGACGCTGCGGCAGTTCCACGAGCTGGGCGCTGCCGAGCAGGCCAAGGTCGACGCCGAGGCGCCGTTAACGGCGGGCGAGGCGGGCGCGAGCAGCCCGCCCGCGCCGCGCGTGATGCCGGCGCCGTCGCCGCTTCCCGACCAGGATCCCGACGAGGAGGACGCGCTGCTCTCCGAGCTCGACGAGGCGACCACCGCGGCGACGCGCGCGACGCGGGCGCCGGATCCGCCGCCCCCACCCTCGGGTGACGAACCCGCGCCGCAGGCGACGGAGTAACGCGATGGCCACTCGTCTGCAAAAATTCCTGGCGCAAGCCGGCATCTCCTCGCGGCGTCAGGCCGAGGACCTGATCAAGTCGGGCGCGGTCAGCGTCAACGGCCAGGCGGTCACCGCGCTGGGCACGACCATCAATCCGTCATCCGATCGCGTCGAGGTCAACGGCCGGCGCGCGTACATCGAGAAGCCGATCTACCGGCTGCTGCTCAAGCCGCGCGCCTGCCTGGCGACGCTGCAGCCGACGGGAGCCGCGCGCCCGACGCTGCGCCGCTTCCTGCGCGAGCCCGAGCCCGGGTTGCAGGTGGTGGCGCCGCTCGACTTCCCCGCCGAGGGCGTGGTGCTGCTGACATCGGACGGTGCGCTCGCGCAGGCGATGTCGAAGCGCTCGCAGCGCGTGCCGATGACCTATCACCTCAAGCTGCAGGGCAAGGTCGACGACGAGGCGATCACGCGCTTGCTCAAGGGCTGGCGCTGGGAGAACCGCCCGGTGCGCCCCACCGCGGTCGCAGCCGCTGGCGACGACCGGCAAGAACACCTGGATCGAGATGGTGGTCGCCGAGAGCCGGCCGCGCGCGCTCAAGGCGGCGGGCGATCTGATCCGCCACTCGCTGCTGAAGATCTCGCGCGTGCGCATGGGCGGCCTGTCGTTCGAGGGGCTGGCGATGGGCGGCTGGCGCGACCTGACCAAGCCCGAGGTCGCCGACCTGCGCGCGCGCGCCGGCGTCGACGTCGCCTGAGCGACGATGGCGCCGGCGACCTTGTTCGACCGCGCGCTACGGCGTCCACTGGTTCCGGCGCGATCTGCGCGTCGCCGGCAATCCCGCCCTCGGCTGGAGCGCCGCCGAGCACGGCGGGCGCGTGCTCGGCCTCTTCTGCTTCGACGCGCGCTTCCTGGCGCGCCCGGACTTCTCCGTCGATCGCTTCGCCTTCTTCCTGGCGACGCTGCAGGCGCTGCGCGACGAGCTGCGCGCGCTGGGCGGCGATCTGCTGGTGCTCGACGAGGGGCCGGAGCCGGCGTTCGGCGCGCTGATGGCGGCGCTCGACGGCGCCGGCGTGCCGCGCCCGGCGACGGTGTCGTTCAACCGCGACTACGAGCCGTTCGCGCGCGCGCGCGACGTCGGCGATGTCGAGGCTCCTCGGTGAACGCTTCGGCGTTCGCGGTGCACACCGAGCGCGACCACCTGATCATCGAGCCCGAGGAGCTGCGCTTCTTTCAGGTCTACTCGCCGTTCGCGCGCCGCTGGTTCGAGCGCCTGGAAGAGCCTGAGGTCCGCGCGCGCATCGACGGGCAGCAGCGCGGGCTCGCCTACCTCGCGAAGCGGGCGCGCGGCGCGCACGCGCCCGATTCGAAGCGCACGCCGCCGTTTCGCCTGACCTGGCGCGAGCTGTTCGGCGCGCGGCCGCCGCCCGTGGATCACCTGCAGAGCTTCTTCGACGAGAACGCGCGCCGCGTGCGCGTGCCGATCCCGCCCGCCGGCAGCGTGGCGGCGCTCGCGCGCCTGCGCCGGTTCGCGCCGCGCCTCGCCGAGTACAAGGGCGCGCGCGATCTGCCGTCGCTCGACGCGACGTCGCGGCTGTCGATCTACTTCAAGAACGGCTCGCTCACGCCGGCGCAGGCGATCGCGGCGCTGGAGATCGGCGATGCGACCTTCGCCGAAGGCACCTCGCGCAGCGCGTTCCTGCGCGAGATCGTCTGGCGCGAGTTCTACTACCACGTGCTCTGGCACCGCCCCGACGTCGAGACCCAGGCGTTCCTGCCGCAGTTCCGCGACGCTGCGCTGGCAGAACCGCGAAGACTGGTTCGAGGCCTGGAAGGCGGGGCGCACCGGCTATCCGCTGGTCGACGCCGGCATGCGCCAGCTGGCCGAGACCGGATGGATGCACAACCGCGTGCGCATGGTGGTGGCGTCGTTCCTGACCAAGGATCTGCTCATCGACTGGCGCTGGGGCGAGCGCTATTTCATGGATCGGCTGCTCGACGGCGATCTCGCGCCCAACAACGGCGGCTGGCAGTGGGCGGCGTCGACCGGGTGCGATCCGCAGCCGTACTTTCGCATCTTCAATCCGACGCTGCAGAGCCAGAAGTTCGATCCGGACGGGACGTATCTGCGCGCGTACTTACCCGAGCGGCGCGACGACGATCGGAAGTGCGATTCACCTGCCGCGCAAGCCGATCGTCGATCACGCCAAGCAGAAGGCGCAAGGCGCTCGCGATGTACAAGAAGGCGGCGGGGAAGGGGAAGTAATCGCACCTCGCCGATCTATTTCCGATCCCCCTCTCCCCGCAGATGGGGCGAGGGGACCGGAATTTTTCGGGAGAGGCGTCGAAGATCGAAGGCCTATGGCGACATGTCGAACGCCGCGTTCCAGGTGGCGCGCCCGACGATGCCGTCGGGCTCCAGCCCCATCTCTCGCTGCAAGGCGATGCACGCCTGGCGCGACTGCCGGCCGTAGAAGCCGTCGACGTCGACCGCGAAGCGGCGCTCGCGCATCTGGGTCTGCCAGATGCGCACGTCCTCGCCGTTCATCACCGGGGCGTGCGGCCACACGAGGTAGCGCTCGCTCCACGCCGGGCGGCCCCCCTCGGGCGGGGCGGGCGGCGGCGGCTCGGCGGGGGCCAGCGGCTTGTCGGCCAGCGCCTGCAGCTCGGTGAGCTCGCCCCGGAACCGATCGCAATCGCAGGGTCCGCGCACGCCTGGGATCTTCTGCACGGCGCCGCTGTCTCCGTCGGTGAACTGCCAGAAGTCCCAGCGCGTCCAGGTGCGCGGAACCACCGGCTCCTGCGAGCCGTAGCGCGCGGTCCACAGCAGGCGCGAGCGGAGCTCCGGCACGTCGGGATCGCGCAGCGTGCGCCGCCACAACCCTCCGGTGTAAATAGTCAGCGGCTGGCCGAACAGCGTCTCCGCCTTGGCGACGAACGCGACCGCCCATTGCACGACCTGCGCGGGTGGCAAGCCGCCGTCGACCTCGAGATCCAGCACCGGGGGCAGCGTGCTCCAGGTGCGCTGCCCGACGACTGCCGCAAAGTGTGCAGCCTGAGTCTCGGGATCGCCTCCGGGACGCGCGAAATGATAGGCGCCGCGCAGCAGGTGCGTGTCGCCGAGCGCCTTCCAGTTTTCATCGAAGCGGCCGTCGACGATCGAGCTGCCTTCGGTGGCTTTGACGAAGGCGAACTTCACGTCCGAGCCGGCGACCGCCGACCAGTCGACCTGGTCGTTGTTGTGGCTGACATCGATTCCCAGCACAGGCATTTTTCACCTCTCGCCCGAAGAACGCAGGCGAGGCCCAAAATTCCAGGCCTGAAACAATCGGAAACGAACTAAGTCACTAACCGATCGCACGGCGCATGAACGACCGCAGGCCCAGGCGCCAGAACAACGCCGTCATCAGCGCCAGCGCCGCCAGCACCACCGGTAGCGGCATGTGCGGCTGCGCCGGCACCAGCACGGCGCGCAGCCCCTCTGCGATGTAAGTCAGCGGGTTGAGCAACACCGCGTACTTCATCACCGGCACCGCATCGAGCCCGCGCCAGGGGTAGTAGGCGCAGCCGAACATGATCATCGGTGCGACCACGATGCCGAACAGAAGACCGATCTGTGTCCCCTCGATCACGCTGCCCAGGTAGAGGCCGATCACGCTGAACGCGGTCGCGCCGAACAGGGTGACCAGGAACACGAGGCCGGTGTGCGCCGCCGACAGACCCGGGATCGGGCCCATGATCAGGCGCGCGAGCGGCAGCACGAACGAAGCGGCAATCACGGCCTGCGCCGCACCCGAGATGACCTTCGCCAGCGCCACCATCCAGCTGGGCACCGGCGCGAGCAGGCGGTCCTCGATCTCGCGCGTGAACCCGAAGTCGGCGACCATCGGCAACGCGACCGACTGGACCGCCGCCAGCGCCAGGCTCACCGCCAGCACGCCGGGCAGCAGCGCCGCGGTGTACTCGCGGTGCACGAAACCCATGCGCGGCAGCAGGTAGCCGAACACCACGGTGAACATCAGCGGCTGCATCGCCGTGCGCATCAGGAAGAACGCCAGCTCGCGCCGGACGACAACCACGTCGCGCATCAGGAGCGCGAGCAGCACGCTGGCAGCGCTCGGTGCTTTCACGGCGGCCGTCAATTGATGATTCCTTTGAGTCATCAATCGAGCTTTCTTCCCGTGAGCGACACGAACAGCGTCTCGAGGCTGGGCGGCGCGAGGCGGATGTTGGTGACCTGGCGGCCGGCCGCCTGCACCGCGCCGATGAGCGGCGCGACTGCCTCGCCGCCGCCCGGGTGATAGACCGCGAGCGTGGTGTCGTGCGCCTCGACCTCGAGCACGCCGCCGATCGCGCGCGCAGCCGCCGTGACCGGCTCGGCCGGCCCGTCGAGAGAGATCTCGATCAGCGTGCCGCCGGGCGCTTTGCGCCGCAGCTCCGCGGGCGCGTCGCACGCCAGCAGGCGCCCGCGGTCGACGATCGCCACCCGATCGCACAGCTGCTCGGCCTCTTCCATGTAGTGCGTGGTCATGATGATGGTGCGCCCCTCGGTGTGCAGCGCGCGCAGGATCTCCCAGAGCGCGAGGCGCGCCTGCGGGTCGAGCCCGACGGTCGGCTCGTCGAGAAACAGGATCTCGGGCTCGTGGATGAGAGCGCGCGCGATCATCAGGCGCTGCTGCTGGCCGCCCGACAGGTGCTCGACGCGCGCGTCAGCGCGGTCGGCGAGCCCCATGCGCGCGAGGATCTCCTCGGCGCGGCGGCGCGACAGCGCGCGCGAAAAGCCGAAGTACGCCGCGTGAAAGATCAGGTTCTCGATCACCGACAGCCCGCGGTCGGGGTTGGGGCGCTGCGGGACCACGCCGATGCGCCGGCGCACCGCGACCGCGTGCGAGACCACGTCCTCGCCGCCGATCAGCGCTTGCCCGCCCGTCGGCAGCACGCGCGTGGTGAGGATGCCGATGGTCGTGGTCTTGCCCGCGCCGTTGGGGCCGAGCAGGCCAAAGAACTCGCCGGTCGGCACCGCCAGGTCGAGCCCGTCGAGCGCCACCACCGGGCTGCCCGGGGACCGAGGTGGACCCGACGGCAGCGAACCCGGCGGCGGTGGCCCGCCCGAGCGCCGCTTCTTCAGCTTGGGCGCGGCGTAGACCTTTCGCAGCGCCCGGGTTTCGATCGCCATGCTCACGGCGGCGCGCATCCTAGCGCGACCTTTCGCTCGACGTCGTGATTTGCGCGTCCGCCGTTCGTGGACGGTGATAAGAGATAGGCGTGTCACACACAGGAACGAAACCGGTCCGCGCCCTGATCTCGGTCTCCGACAAGACCGGGCTCGTCGAGCTCGCGCGCGGCCTGGCGAAAGAGGGGCTCGAGATTCTGTCGACCGGCGGCACGGCCAAGGCGCTCTACGCGGCCGGCGTCCACGTGCGCGAGGTCAGCGACTTCACCGGCGCGCCCGAGATCCTCGACGGGCGCGTCAAGACGCTGCACCCGCGCGTGCACGGCGGCATCCTCGGGCGGCCGACGCCGAAGCACCGCGAGGAGATGCGGCAGGCGGGTCTGTCGGCGATCGATCTGGTCGTCGTCAACCTGTACCCGTTCCGCGAGACGGTGGCGCGCGACGCGCCCTTCGAAGAGGTGATCGAGAACATCGACATCGGCGGCCCGGCGATGATCCGATCGGCGGCCAAGAACCACGAGCGCGTCGCCGTGGTGGTCGAGCCCGCCGACTACGCGCGCGTGCTGAAGGCGATCCAGACCGAGGGCGAGGTGCCGGCGGCGCTGCGCTTCGAGCTCGCGCGCAAGGCGTTCGCGCACACCGCGGCCTACGACGGCGCGGTGGCGTCGTACCTCGGGCGCATCACCGCGCCCGACGCGCCGCTCGCCGATTTTCCGCAGACGATCCATCTCTCGTCGCGCCTGGAGCGCACGTTGCGCTACGGCGAGAACCCGCACCAGAAGGCGGCGTTCTACGTGCAGGACGACGCGGTCGGCCCGTCGCTGGCGCGCGCGGAGGTGCTGCAGGGCAAGGAGCTCTCGTACAACAACCTGCTCGACCTCGACGCGGCGATGCGCATCGCCGCCGAGTTCACGCCGCCGACGGTCGCGATCATCAAGCACAACAACCCGTGCGGCGTCGCGATCTCCGAGACCAGCGTCGCTGACGCCTACCGCCGCGCGCGCGAGACCGACCCGGTGTCGGCGTTCGGCGGCATCGTCGCGGTCAACCGTCCGATCGACGCCGAGCTTGGACGCGAGCTCGCCGACACGTTCCTCGAGTGCGTGATCGCGCCGGCCTACGCGCCCGAGGCGCGCGCGGCGCTGGCGGCGAAGAAGAACCTCCGCCTGCTCGCCTACGACTTCGCGCGCGACGCCGCGCTCGGCGGCGGGGCCGCGGGCGCCAACCCCCTTGCGATGCTCGACGTGCGTTCGGTTGCGGGCGGCTTCCTGGTCCAGACGCGCGACACGACGACGTCGGCGGCCGCCGCGGGGCGCGTCGCCTCCAAGCGCGCGCCGACCGCGGCCGAGCTCGTCGACCTCGACTTCGCCTGGCGCGTGGCCAAGCACGTGAAGTCGAACGCGATCGTGTTCGCGGGCGGCGGCCGCACGATCGGCATCGGCGCCGGTCAGATGTCGCGCGTCGATTCGGTGCGGCTCGCGATCTCGAAAGCGCGCGCGCCGCTCAAGGGCTCGGTGCTCGCGTCAGACGCGTTCTTCCCGTTCCGCGACAACATCGACGAGGCGGCCAAGGCCGGCATCACCGCGATCATCCAGCCGGGCGGCTCGGTGCGCGACGACGAGGTACTCGCCGCCGCCGACGAGTACGGCATGGCGGTGGTGCTGAGCGGCGAGCGCCACTTCCGGCACTAGCCGGAGTGATTTAAGCGCCAGGACGCCAGGGAGCCGGATGCGGACTATTGATTGTCCGGATCCTGAGGAACGCCGCGGAGCCGGATCCGGACTATCTTTGTCCGGCCCCCTGGCGTTCCTGGCGTCCTGGCGCTTTTATCTTCCGTGGCGGCGGTGGGATCGGCCGGCGCCGGTGGCTGCTGCTGCCGCTGCCGCTGCCCGGCGGTGCTTGTGCTTGCCGCGCGTGGCGGTGGCCGCGGGCTGCGCGACCTGGATCGCGGCGAGCTCGGGCGCCGGCGCAGGAGGCTGCGGGGCCGGCGCGATTTCCACGGCTGCGGCCGCGGGCGGCGCTGCCCCTGCCGCATAGGCGCCCGGTCGCGGCTCCTGCGCCGCCCAGTAGAGGCCGAACGACATCGCGATCCCGAGCGCGCCGACGCTCAGCCAGCGTAGCGGTACGGCCCGCACGCGCGACCGGCCGCACACTCTGTTTCTTGGAATCGAGAAGCTCGTGAGCGACCGGGTCGGTCGGCTCGGCGAGATCAGACAGGTCGAGATCTTCGACCGGCCTGGGATCGGCGAGGCGATCGCCCTGTTTCATCCAGTTGTTGATGATCTGGTCGGCGAACCCCGGGTCGTCAGCCTGCGGTCGCGCGAGGGCAGGAACGGCAGTCGCCGCGGGCGGTGCGACCACCACCGACGGCGCGGGCGGCGCCGCGGGTGCCGGGATCACCGCCACCAGCGGCAGCGGGCTCGCGATCTCGCCCGAGATCATGGTTGGCAAGGGCGTGGGCACCGCCGCTTCGGGCGGTGGTGTGGCGGCGGTCGAGGCTTCGAGCGCCGCTGGATGAGGTTCGGGCGTCATTTCGGCCCCGGCCGGGGCTGCGCTGGGCGCACCCTCCGGAAGAGACTCGACGGTGCCCGTGCTGCTGTTAGTCCAGGCTTCCATTCGAGATGTCGGTGGTCTGGCCAACCCTGACTCGTCAAAAAATTCGGTGCCGGATTCGTGGCGCGGGCGAGTTCTCAAGATTTCCAGATTCTTACGTTTTGCGATCGCAACGAGATGCGGCATGGCCGTCTGCCGAGTCACAAACCTGTCCCGTCGGTGGCATCACGCTCCGCGCGCGTTTTTACGGCTCGAAAGCCTGGCGCGCGCGGCCGCTGCGCAGCGACGGCGCGCCGGCTCCGGCGGGGGACCCGCCTACGCCCCACGCGAAAATATTGCCGCGCCCGTCGAATTTCGGGGTACGTAAGGCGTGGCAAATGGGTTGTCACGTCCTGCTGGTCGGGTCGGGCGGGCGCGAGCACGCGCTGGCCTGGAAGCTCGCCCAGAGCCCGCTCTGCGAGCGCATCACGGTCGCGCCGGGGAATCCCGGCATCGGGCGCGTACCCAAGACGCGTGTGGTGCCGATCAAGGCAGAAGCCGTGACCGATCTGGTGGCGCTGGCGCAACGCGACCGCGCCAACCTGGTGGTGTGCGGCCCTGAATCGGCGCTGGTCGCCGGTCTGGGCGACGCGATGGCGGAGGCCGGGATCCCGTTCTTCGGCCCGTCGCGCGCCGCCGCCGAGATCGAGGGGTCCAAGGCCTACGCCAAGAAGCTGATGGCCGACGCCGGCGTGCCGACCGCCGCGTTCGGTGTGTTCGAGGACGTCGCCGCTGCCGAGGCGTTCATCGACGCGCAGCCCGGCGCGGTGGTGGTCAAGGCCGACGGCCTGTGCGCGGGCAAGGGCGTGGTCGTCACCAGCAACGCCGACGAGGCCAAGGCGGCCGTGCGGCAGATGCTGGCCGAGCGCGCGTTCGGCGAGGCCGGCGCGCGCGTGGTGATCGAGGAGCGGCTCACCGGCCGCGAGGTCTCGATGATGGCGCTGTGTGACGGCACGCGCTTCGAGCTGCTCGACTCCGCCGAGGACCACAAGGCGGTGGGCGACGGTGACGTCGGTCCCAACACCGGTGGCATGGGCACCTACTCTCCGTCGCCGCTGGTCGACGGCGCGCTCAAGCGCCGAATCGTCGAGACGATCTTCACGCCGACGGTGCGTGCGCTCGCGGCGGCCGGCCGGCCGTTCCGCGGCCTGCTCTACGGCGGCTTGATGCTCACGCCGGATCGCGGACCGGTGGTGATCGAGTGGAACTGCCGCTTCGGCGATCCCGAGACCCAGGTGGTGCTCGTGCGCATGCAGGACGATCTCCTGCCCTGGCTGCTGGGCGCCGCGCGCGGCGATCTGCCGGCGGGGCCGATCGCCTGGGGCGCGGGCGCCGCGGTGTGCGTGGTGCTGGCGGCGCCCGGGTACCCCGCACAGCCGCGCCTCGGCGACACGATCGCGATCGATCCGGGCCTCGACGTCGCCGAGAGCGACGTGCTCGTGTTTCACGCGGGCACTCGCCGCTCGCTGGTGCGCCCGGGTGACACGGAAGGACCGCTGCTGACGTCGGGCGGACGCGTCCTGGGCGTCACCGCGCGCGGCGACGATCTCGGCGGCGCGCGCGCGACCGCGTACAGAGCGATCCGAGGCATTCACTTCGCCGGCATGCATTTTCGCAGCGACATCGGCGCACGAGGAGAGAAGAGGCCATGAGCGGTACGAACAAGGGAATCGACGTCGGGATCATGATGGGATCGAAATCGGATCTCGAGGCCATGCGGCCGGCGGCCAAGGTGCTCGAGGCGCTGGGCCTGACCGTCGAGGTGCGCGTGCTGTCGGCGCACCGCACGCCGGAGCACGCAGCGGCCTTCGTGAAGCAGGCGGTGCAGGACGGCGCCAAGGCCTTCATCTGCGGCGCGGGCGGCGCGGCTCACCTGGCGGGCGCGGTGGCGGCGCACACCACGCGGCCGGTGATCGGCGTGCCGATCGCGTCCGGCACGCTGGGCGGCTTCGATTCGTTGCTGTCGACGGTGATGATGCCGCCGGGCATGCCGGTGGCGACCGTGGCGGTCGGCGGCGCGGAGAACGCGGGCCTGCTGGCGGCGCAGATCATCGCGGTGGGGGACCCGGCGCTGTCGGCGCGGGTCGAGGCGGAGCGCGAGACGCGGCGGCGCAAGGTGCTGGACAGCGACGCCGAGGTGCGCGCGCAGTTCGGACGCGGGACCGCCGCAAGCAAGTAGGACAGGGGCCGTGGCCCACGCTTTTCCCGAGGAGATCCTGTTCGCAGCGGAAGCGCTGCGCCGGGGCGAGATCATCGCCTACCCGACGGAGACGTTCTACGGGTTGGCGGTGAACGCGCTCGACGAGCTGGCGCTGGCGCGGCTGCGCCAGCTCAAGGGGCGCGACGAGAAGGCGATCTCGGTGCTGGTGCTCGGCAACGAGATGATCGAGCGCCTGTGCCGACAGGTGCCGGCGACGGCGCGCAAGCTGATGGCGCGTCACTGGCCCGGGCCGCTGACCATCGCGCTGCCGGCGCGGCGCGGTATCCCCGCCCCGCTGATCCAGGACGGGTACGTCGCGATCCGCGAGTCGCCGCACCCGACGGCGCGCGCGCTGGTCGAGGTGTTTCGGCGGCCCGATCACGGCGACCAGCGCCAACCCCGCTGGCGTGCCGCCGCCCGAGCACGCCCGAGGCGGTCGAGGAGCTATTCGAGGGGCGCTGCCGCGTCTTGCACGCGGGGCGCGACGCCGGGCGGCGCGCCGAGCACGCTGGTGCGCGTGCGCGGCAGCCGCGTCGAGGTGCTGCGTCAAGGCGCGCTGGTGCTCGCCGCCGACTGAGACATTCCGATCCCCTCGCCCGTCCGCGGGAGAGGGTTAGGGAGAGGGCAGACCTTGCGAGCCGCATCGCCGGCGAGGTAGATCAACCCCATGGCCGTGATCGCCCCCTTCTCCGGACTTCGCTACGACCTGGCGCGCGTCGGTGATCCGTCGCGTGTGCTCGCGCCGCCCTACGACGTCATCTCGGACGCGCAGCGCCTGGACGCTGGAGGCGCGCCACCCGCAGAACGTGGTGCGGTTGGAGCTGCCGCGCGGCGACGGCGACGCCAAGTACGCCAACGCGGCGGCGCTGCTCGACGCCTGGATCGCCGAGGGGATCCTGCGCCGCGACGAGCGCCCCGCGCTCTATCGCTACGAGCAGACGTTTCGCTTTCCGCCGGGCGACGGGGCGGCCTACGTGCGCAAGGGTTTCTTCACGCTGGTCAAGCTCGAGCCGTTCGCGAACCGCGTGGTGCTGCCGCACGAGCACACGCTGTCGGCGCCCAAGGAAGACCGGCGCAAGCTGATGCGCGCGACGCGCACGCACATCTCGCAGGTGTTCGGGCTCTATCGCGATCCGGAAGGCGCGTCGGAGAAGGCGCTCGGGCTCGACGAGTCGACGCCCCCGCTGCTCGACGGCACCACCGCCGACGGCTGCCGGCACCGCCTGTGGGCGGTGACCGATCCGCAGGCGATCGCGCGCGTCGCCGCCGTGCTGCGCGACAAGCAGATCCTGATCGCCGACGGTCACCACCGCTACGAGACCATGGTGGCGCTGCGCGACGAGCTGCGCCCGGCTGGGCGCGCGCCCGGGCGCTCCGGCGCGGACTGGGGCGCGATGTTCCTGGCGCGCGCCGAGGACCCGGGGCTGCTGGTGCTGCCGACGCACCGGCTGGTGTCGAACCTGACGAACTGGAGCCGCGATGCGCTGCGCGTCGGCGCGGCGAAGGTGTTCGACGTCACGCGCGGTCCCGAGCGCGACGCCGCGGCGATCGAGGCGCGGCTCGTGCGCGCCGAGCGTGTGACCTTCGCGGTGCGCATGGCGGGCGAGCGCGAGACCACCTGGCTGGCGTTGAAACCGACCGCCGATCTGTCGTCGCTGGGGCCGCCGGCGCTGCGCACGCTCGACGTCACCGTGCTGCACGGGATCGTGCTCGGCCCGCTCCTGGGCATCGACGCGTCGGCGATGGCCAAGCAGTCGTACCTCGGCTACACGCACGACACCGCAGAGGCGCTGGCTGCGGTCGAGGGCGGGCGCGTGCAGGCGGCGTTCCTGATGAACGCCACCCAGGTCGAGCAGGTGCTGCAGGCGTGCGAGGCCGGCTTCGTGCTGCCGCAGAAGTCGACCTACTTCCAGCCCAAGCTCGCGACCGGCCTCGTGATGTATCGGATCGATCCCGATGCCGAGATCACCGCGCCCGGCTGACGGATGTCGCCACCGATCCTGAGAGACGACCGCCGACACCTTGCTCGGCGGCCGCGTCACGTTGATCCAGCCGCGGCGGGGGTTTCGCAGCAGCCTGGACCCGGTGCTGCTCGCGCGGTTCCTGGAGCCGCCGTACGGGCGCTTCCTCGACATCGGATGCGGCACGGGCGCGTTGTCGTTTTCGTTGCTGGCGGGCGACGCGCGCGCGACCGGCGCCGGTGTCGAGCTGCAGCCGCGGCTGGCGCGCCTGGCGGCGCTGGGGTGCGAGCGCAACGGCGTAGCGGAGCGCTTCACGCTCATCGAGGGCGACGTGCGCGCGCCGGCGGCGAGGGCGCAGCTCGCGTCCGAGTCGTTCGACCTGGTGGCGACGAATCCGCCGTTTCGCGCCGTCGAGCGGGGGCAGACGTCGCCCGACGAGGAGCGCGCGGTCGCGAACCACGAGCTCACGCTGACGCTGGCGGAGTGGCTGGATGTCGCGCGGCGGTCGGTGAAGCCCGGTGGCCGTGTCGGAGTGGTCTACGCCGCGGAGCGCCTGCCCGAGCTCCTCGGGGGCATGGGCGAGCGCGATCTGACGCCGGTGCGCCTGCGAGCCGTGCACCCGTTCGTGGATCGCGCGGCGGTGCGCGTGCTTGTCGAGGCGCAGCGGGGTTCGCGGCGACCGCTGGCAATCGAGGCGCCGCTGATATTGCAGGTCGGGGATCCCGCGCATTTCACCGACGAGACGCGGGCGCTCCTGGAACCGAGCGACTGAGCGCCTCTCTAGCTCGGATCAGATCTCCTCGACGAGGAACAGCCGCGTCGTGGCGATCGTGGCGTGGTGTCGGTGGCGGTGCGCTTCGCCGCTCGGCACCATCAGCGCGTCGCCCGCGCGCAGGCGCACCACGCGCCCGTCGACGTTCAGGTCCATCTCTCCCTCGAGCACCAACCCGGCGTGGCCGCGCATGCACCAATCGGGTTCGACGAACTCCGCGCCGAACTCGACCAGCCGCAGCTTCTTGCCGCCGCGCACGACGGTCTTGGTGCGCAGGCCGGGTGCCGGGGTCTCCCAGGCGATCGCGTCCCACGAGAAGGAGACCGCCGTGGCGTCCATCGTCGTCGCTGACCGCGCTAGCTCTTGTTCGGCGCGGGCGGCGTCGCGGCCGGCTCGGCGACCGGGCTCTCCTTGAGAGCCTCGTCGATCGGCGGCAGGTCGTCCAGGTTGGGCACCAGCGTGATCTCGATGCGCCGGTTCTTGGCCTTGTTCTCCGACGTGTCGTTTCGCCGCCACCGGCGACTGGTCGGCGTAGCCCGCCGCCGACAGGCGCTTCGGCTCCATGCCGCTCGAGATCATGAAGTTGACCACCTCGACCGCGCGCGCCGTCGACAGATCCCAGTTCGAGCGGAAGCGCTTCGACTTGATCGGGATGTTGTCGGTGTGGCCCGCGACCTGGAAGTTGCGGTTGGGGATCTCCTTCAGCACGTCGGTCACCTGGCGGAGCGCGTCCTCGCCCTCTTTCTTGAGCTCGGTCTTGCCCGGGTCGAACAGGATCTGATCGCCGAGGCGCACGATCATGCGGTTCTCGCGCAGCTCGACCTGCAGCTTGCCGGCGTCGGTGAGCTGCTTGAACTGCGAGACCAGCTTGCGGAACTGCGACGCGCGCGCCTCCGCCTGCGCCTGCGCCTTGCGCAGCTCCTCCATGCGCTTCTTGGCGGTCTCGAGCTCGCCGCCCAGGTTGCCGCGCTCGGTCTCCAGGCGCGACACGTCCTGGCCCAGCGATTCGAGCTTCTTCGTAAGCGTATCGATCTTCTGCTCGCGCGCGGTGACGTCCTTCTTGTGCTGCGCCTTCTCGGTGTCGTTGGCGGCCTGCGCCTCGGCCAGCTTCTGCTTCTGCTGATCGCGGTCCTTGATCGCGGCGTCATACACCTGCTGGTCGACGCCACAGCCAGAGATCATTGGCGTCGCCGCCAGCAAAAATCCGACGCCCAGCGCGGTCCCGGCGAACGCGCCTACGAGACTGCTTCGCATTTTCATCTGGCTCCTCCTTTGTTTCGCGGTGTGGCTCTCGCCGCTCCGAACTCGCGCTCGACGATCGCGTCCAGCTCGCCGCCGGCGATTGCGTTCGCGGCCCCCTCGAAGTCCCAGCCGATGTTGGCCGCCAGACGCGCGCGCACGGCGGCCTTGCCGTGCCCCAGACGGTGGAGCAGGGCGGCGCGCTCGACGAGCTCGCCGCGGTACATCGCCTCGCGCTTGGCGGGCAATGTCTTGCTGTACGAAGCGTTACGCTTCGGCTGCATCCAGTCGAACGGCATCAGGTTCTCCCCGCGGCGGCCATGCGGGCAACACTGTAACGCGAAGCGCGGCTTAAATCTCTTTCAACGCTACCTTCGCTGCGTCCCAGAGGCGATCCTGCTCTTCCGCCGACGCGTCCGAGACCGCGCGCCCCTGCGCCCGTAGAGCTTCCTCGATGTGCGCGAATCGATCCGCGAAGCGATCGGTCGAGCCGCGCAGCGCGCTCTCCGGGTCGAGGCCGAGCTTGCGCGCGAGGTTCGCCGCCGCGAGCAGCACGTCGCCCAGCTCCTTTTGCATCTCGTCGCGATTCCCGGCGGTGATCGCGGCGTCGAGCTCGGCCAGCTCCTCGTCGATCTTCGAGCGCGGCCCCTTGGCGTCGGGCCAGTCGAAACCGACCGCGCCGGCCTTCTCTCCCGCGCGCGTCGCCCGCACCAGCGCCGGCGCGCTCTTGGGGATACCCACCAGCGCGCCGCGCTTGCCGTCGTTCTCGCCTTTTTGGGCCTTTTCGGCGGCCTTGATCTTGGCCCAGTTCGCCATCACCGCGTCGGCGTCGCGCGCGATGACCGGTCCGGACTCGGACTCGGCGGCGGGCGGGAAGACGTGCGGGTGGCGGCGCACCAGCTTGGTGACGATGCCGCGCGCGACGTCGTCGATGCCGAACTTGCCCTCGGCGAAGCGCAGCTCCGCCTGAAAAACGATTTGCAGCAGCAGATCGCCCAGCTCCTCGCGGTGATCGTCGGCGTGGCCCGCGGCCAGCGCATCGACCACTTCGTAAGTCTCCTCGATGAGATAGGGGACCAGCGTCTCTAGGGTTTGTTCCCGATCCCAGGGGCAGCCACCCGGGGCCAGCAGGCGCTGCATCAGGCCCACGAGAAGGCTCACGTCGGCTCCGGTCTGCTTGCCGGGCAGCGGCGTCAGGTCGGGCAGGGGAGCGGCGGCGGCGGGTGATTTCACGGCCGCGAGTCTACACATTGAAAGCCTGCGCTTCGCGTGCTAATTCCGAGACCGTTGAACGAGCGGGGCAGCATCGCAGGACGAGTGGCCGAACGACCGGCCGCCAAACACCCGAACGAAACCGTGACGGCGCGGCTGAGCCTCGACGAGAACGACGTCGCGCTGGCGCTGTACGGTGAGCGCAACGGCAATCTCAAGATCATCGAGCGCGAGACCGGCGTCGAGCTGCATGTGCGCGGCAACGAGCTGACCGTGATCGGCGCCGCCGACGCGGTGGCGATGACCCGCCGCCTGGTCGAGGAGCTGTACGCGATGGTCCGCGGCGGCACGCCGATCAGCCCCGAGGACATCGGCCGCGCGGCGGTGGCCTTGCGCGCCGACGCCGGCGTCGATCTCCGCGACGTCTTCTCCGACACGATCCTGATCGCCGGCCGCGCGCGCCCGATCGCGCCCAAGGGCCTGGCGCAGAAGCGCTACGTCGACGCCATCCGCGCGCACGACATCGTCTTCGGTATCGGCCCGGCCGGCACCGGCAAGACCTACCTCGCGATGGCGCTCGCGGTCCGCGCGCTGATGGACAAGCAGGTCAAGCGCATCGTGCTCACCCGCCCCGCGGTCGAGGCGGGCGAGCGCCTGGGCTTCCTGCCGGGCAGCATGGAAGAGAAGGTATCTCCCTACCTCCGCCCACTTTACGACGCGCTTCACGACATGATGGACTTCGAGAAGGCCGACCAGTTGCTGGCGCGCGGCCTGATCGAGGTCGCGCCGATCGCGTTCATGCGCGGGCGCACGCTCAACGACGCGTTCGTGATCCTCGACGAGGCGCAGAACACCACCGGCGAGCAGATGAAGATGTTCCTGACCCGTCTCGGCTTCGAGTCGAAGGCGGTGATCACCGGCGACGTCACCCAGATCGACCTACCCGACAACCGGCGCTCCGGCCTCACCGAGGCGGTGAACGTGCTCTCGGGCATCGAGGGCATCGCGTTCCGCTACTTCACCGAGGTCGACGTCGTCCGCCACCCGCTGGTGCAGGAGATCATCAAGGCGTACGACGGCCGCGGCCCGTCGCAACAGAACGACGGCCGCGGCCCGTCGCAACAGAACGACGGGCGCGGGCCAGGAAACGTCGATCGCGCGAAGTAGCCGCGATGGTATAGGCTTGTCGGGGTGACCGCTCCGGACGACCTGCGCCTGATCGCCGATCGGTACCGTTACGAGGTTGGCGAGCTGGTGGCGACGTCGCGCGCGCTGTCGTCGGAGCGCGACATCCGCGCGCTGCTGGCGATGATCCTCGAGAAGTGCCGCCAGGTCACCGGCGCCGACGCCGGCAGCGTCTACGTGCTGGAGGGCGAGGGCACGGTGCGCGAGAAGCGGCTGCATTTCATGCTGTCGCAGAACGACTCGATCGCGATCAACTTCAAAGAGTTCACGCTCGACGTCGACGAGAAGTCGATCGTCGGCAAGGCGGTGCTCGACGCGCGCCCCATCAACATCCCCGACCTCGACCACCTCGGCGGCCCCGGGCAGAACCCCTGGGGCTTTCACCACAACAAGAGCTTCGACGAGAAGACCGGCTATCGCGCGCGATCGATGCTGACCGTGCCGATGCTGTCGGCGCAGGCCGAGGTGATCGGTGTGGTGCAGCTCATCAACCGCAAGCGCGATCCCGCGGCGCGCCTGCGCACCACGGAGGACTTCGCGCGCGAGGTGACGCCGTTCGACGACTGGTCCGAGGAGCTGGCGCTGGCGCTGGCGTCGCAGGCGGGGATCTCGCTCGAGAACGCGATTCTCTACGACGAGATCCAGCGCCTGTTCGACGGCTTCGTCAACGCGTCGGTGACCGCGATCGAGTCGCGGGATCCGACGACATCGGGTCACTCGCGCCGCGTGGCCACGCTGTCGGTCGCGATCGCCGAGAAGGTCGACGCCGCGACCGACGGACCCTGGCGCGACATCCACTTCACGCGCACGGCGCTGAAGAAGATCGAGTACGCCGGCATCCTGCACGACTTCGGCAAGGTCGGCGTGCGCGAGAAGGTGCTGGTCAAGGCGAAGAAGCTCTACGACGAAGACCGCCGCGCCGTCGAGATGCGGTTCGCGTACATCCGCCGCGGGCTCGAGGCCGAGCTCGTCGAGCGCAAGCTGCGGCTGGCGCTGGAGCTCGGTCGCGACGAGCTGCCGGCGCGGTTCGCCGAGCTGGAGGCGGAGCTGGCGACGAAGCTCGCCGATCTGCAGAGCGCCTGGGCGTTCATCTGCAAGGCCAACGAGCCGGCGCTGCTCGAGGAGGGCGGCTTCGAGCGGCTGGTCGAGATCGCGCGCCTGCAGTACCTGGCACCGTCCGGCGAGCTCCGGCCGTACCTCGAGCCCGACGAGGTCGCGGCGCTGCAGATCCCGCGCGGCAGCTTGACCGCGGTCGAGCGCGTCGAGATCGAGAGCCACGTCGTGCACACGTACAACTTCCTGCGCAAGATCCCCTGGGGACGCGAGATGGCCGACCTGCCGCGCATCGCCGGCTCGCACCACGAGTACCTGAACGGCATCGGCTACCCGCGCCGCTTGAGCGCCGAAGAGATCCCCATCGAGAGCAAGATGATGACCATCGCCGACATCTTCGACGCGCTGACCGCGTCGGACCGGCCCTACAAGAAGGCGGTGCCGACCGACCGCGCGCTCGGGATCATCGAGGGCGAGGTCAAGGCCGGCAAGTGCGACCCCGATCTGTTTCGCCTGTTCGTCGAGGCGGAGATTTACAAAAAAGTTCTATAAAAGGTCCTCTGACCATGGTCGAGACACTGGTTCGAGGACGGGCCGCCGGCGCGGTCGATCGAAAGGTGCAACGTGCGGTCGCGGCGCGGTTGCGGCGGGCGCTGCGCGAGCTCGGACGCGCGCGCTCGTCGGCGACGCTGGTCTTCACCGACGATGATGAGATCCGCGTGCTCAACCGCGACTACCGCAAGCACGACCGCGCGACCGACGTGCTCAGCTTTCACCTTCAAGAGCTGGGCGGCGAGGCGGATCCGGCGGGGAACGGCGTCAACCTGGGCGACATCGTCATCTCCGTCGAGACCGCGCGCCGCCGGGCGGCGGGCAAGCGCTTGCAGAGCGAGCTCGAACGGCTGGCGGTCCATGGCCTGTGCCACCTGTTCGGCCACGACCACAAGCGCCCCTCCGAGGCCAAGGTGATGTTCGCGCTGGAACGCCGTCTGCGCCGCCTGCCGCTCTGAGAGGCGCTTTTCCTATCTGGCCTAGAACCGCATGCCGCGCTTGGCGCGGAACGTGAACCACTTCCAGGTGAGGTAGCCCGCGCCGGTGGCGCCGGCTATGGCGAGAATGCCTGGTCCGGCGGTGGCCAGCAGCAGCCCGGTCCCGCCCCAAGCGGCGACCGCGAAGATGCCTTTCTTCTTCGCTTCTGACTTGTCGCGCGAGATCAGGCTTTCCATCGTACCTCCCCCCAAAGGGGTAGCATGAGCATCGCGCCCGAGCCAACAAGAGGCGGGCGACGGATTCGGCTCAGATATCGCGTGGACGAGCCTGGGCTCCGCCCAGCGAGCCCATCGTGGGAGGGTTTGGGAACCCTCTCAGGGTTCCCATTAAAAAGCGTGCGCACCGTGGGCGCCGACCGCGAACTCGAAGGCGGTCAGGACCGACCACTCGGTATCAAGCCCACCCCCCGGCAGCGTCGCCGCGCCCTGCAGGCGGATGCGCGAGAACTCGGTCGGCCAGAAGGTCAGGTTGGCCGACACCCGCTGCACGTCGTCGGTGAACGCCAGTGGCGCACGTAGGTCGCTTCATCACAGTGCGGCGTCACCACGCCGGTGCTGTTGCGCGATGGCGTACCCAGCTCCCAACGGGCCGCCGTCGCCCAGCGCTGGGCGAACCGCCAGAACAGCGCGGCGAAGCCGCCGGTGTCGTGCAGCGTCTCGCGCCCTGTTCCCGGCGGCATCACGGCGACCTCGTGCTGCCGGTAGAACCACTCCGCCTGCAGCGACACGATCGTGGTGCTGCCGCCGCTCAGCGGCCGGTACTTGAGATAGACGTCGGTGCCGCCGATCTTCGAGCGCCCGTCGGGATCGGCCGGCACGCTGGGATCGGAGCCGACGATGCCCGACAGGCCCCACATCAGTGACCAGTCGTCGGAGAGCGCGAAGAACTGCTTCAAGCGCCACCGTCCCCTGCAGGTTGCCGGCGTGGCTGACCGCCAGCGCCGAATCCTGGGTCATCGACCCGACCAGCTCGGCGTACCAGGGCAGCGGCGTCAGGTACGACAGCTCGAACCCGAGCCCGCGGTTGCCGTCGGGGCTGAACAGGCGGCCGATCTCCAGCGGCTGATCGACGAAGTCCCAGGTGTGCGGGTGGGTCGGGTTGAAGCGGCCGAAGCGCGTGAGGAACTGCCCGACGCGCAGCTGCAGATTTGCCGGCAGCGACGTGGTGGTCGCGTAGACCTCCTCGATCTCGACGCCGCCGGGCTCGCCGTCGGGTCTGGGCAGCTTGAACACGATGAACGAGTCGAAGCGGAAATAGGGGTCGACCGCGCTCGATGCCGCGAGCTCCAGCTGCTGCAACGTGAAGCCGTTGTTGCGCGGATCGTGCTCGCCGGTCTCCAGCGGCGGCTTGGCCGAGAACCAGGCGCCGGCGATGTCGGCGATGAACGAGATGTCGGGGTTCAGCGACTGGATCGCCGAGGCACCCGTCGCGGGCGCGGCAGGTTCAGCGGGTGGCTCGTTCGCCAGTGGCGGCTCGCTGGCGGGCGGTGGTGCACCGGCCGGCGGCGTCTCGCCGGCGGGCGGTGTCTCCGGAGCCGCCTCCTCGGCCACAGCGATCGCCGGCGCGAGCGAGAGACCGATCCAGATCGACACGAACGCCCGCGTCAGCTAAGGTAGCTTCATCCGCATCTCCGACTCGGGGTGATACCCGATCCCGGGCCGGATGTCAGTGACGGCCGACGTCAGTTGAGCGTCTGCGGCAGCGACAGCCGGAAGGGCGCGATGTCGGCGTCGAAGGCCTGTCCGCGATCGGTGACCATCTGATACGTGCCGCGCATCATGCCCGACGGCGTCGCCAGCACGCACCAGCTGGTATATTCGAAGTTGTCACCCGGGCCGCAGCACCGGCTGCGCGCCGACGACACCGTCGCCTCGCACTTCCTGGACGCTGCCGTTTCCGTCGGTGATGATCCAGTGGCGGCTGCGCAGCTGCGCCGTCTCCTCGCCCTGGTTCTCGATGCGAACCGTGTATGAGAATGCATATTGCCGGCTCGACAGCGACGAGCGCTCGGGTATGTACTCACTCTTGACCGTGACCATGATTCCGTTGGTGAGCGCCGTCGACATCGCTAGACAAACTGCCAAATGCGGGCGATTCATTCAAGGACATGGATAGTGATCGAGGACAGACTCCCCCGGGCGCGCCGGCGGAGACCGGCCGAATGAAGGTCCTAGTTTCCGGAGCGACCGGCCTGATCGGCACGCACCTGGTCCGCGCGCTCTGCGACAGCGGCGTCGGCGTGAACGCGCTGGTGCGCGACACCGTTCGCGCCGCCTCGCGCCTGCCCGCGAGCGTGACGCTCTTCCCCTGGGACGTGGTCGCCGGGGCGCCGCCCGCCGCGGCGTTCGACGGCGTCGACGTGGTCGTGAACCTGGCCGGCGAGTCGATCGCCGATGGGCGCTGGACGGTCGCGCGGCGCAAGCAGCTGCGCGACAGCCGCATCGTCGGCACGCGCGCGCTGGTGAACGAGATGCGCGGCCTGACGACGAAGCCGCGCGTGCTGATCGCCGCCTCGGCGGTCGGGTACTACGGCGACCGCGGCGACGAGATCCTCACCGAGGCCTCGTCGTGCGGCACCGGCTTCCTCGCCGAGCTCGCGCGCGACTGGGAGGAGGAGTCGAACCGCGCCGCCGAGCTCGGGATGCGCGTGGTGGTGCTGCGCAACGGCGCCGTGCTCTCGCGCGAGGGCGGCTTCCTGCGCAAGGTGCTGCCGCTCTTTCGCCTGGGCGCCGGCGGTCGCGTCGGCAGCGGCACGCAGTGGTTTCCCTGGATTCACATCGAGGACGAGATCGCGCTCATCCGCCACGCGATCACCGACGGAGAAGGCGTCGGGCGTGCTCAACGGCGTCGCGCCCGAGCCGGTCACCAATCGAGAGCTCACCGCCGCGCTCGGAGAAGTGCTGGCCCGCCCGACGGTGCTGGCGGCGCCGGCCTTCGCGCTGCGGCTGGCGATGGGGGATCTGGCGGACGAGGTGCTGCTGGGGAGCCAGCGGGTGATGCCCGTGCACACGCTGGAGTACGGGTTCAAGTTCAAGCAGCCGCTGCTGCGGGGGGCGCTCCGCGACCTCCTGAAGACCGCGCTGCTGACCGCGTCAACGTCACGCAACGATCACGGCGCCACGACTCGCAAGGTTTGCCCTCTCCCTAACCCTCTCCCGCAGACGCCGCAGACGGGAGAGGGGATCGGACATCCTGATCCACGCGTCACGACTTCAACTGATCGATCTCGTTCAGGTTTGATCGATGGACGTCAACGTCAACGATCACGTGGCGATCACGTTCACGTGCACGTCAACGATCACGGGAGCGATTACGTCCACGGGGCCGGTTCCGGAAGCCGACTCCCCCAAATTGACCTCCGGGTCCCCGTCCGCAGGAGGCTAGGGAGAGGGCAGGCCTTGCGAGTCGCGGCGCCCGACGGCCCCTCTCCCTAACCCTCCCCCCGCGGACGGGGGGAGGGGACCGGAATGGTCTGGAACCGCACCCGTGGACGTGATCGCCCACGTGATCGTTGACGTGCACGTGAACGTGATCGCTCACGTGATCGTTGACGTTGACGTGATCGTTGACGTTGACGTTCTTACCGCGCGTTGGCGGCTAGGCGGGCGCCGGGCATCGTTTCAACCTCTGCCCGGATCTGGTCCCACACCGACTGCGGAATCGTCATCCACACCGCGACCACCGCCGGGTCCAGCTGCGTCCCCGTGCACTTCGCGATCTCGCTTCTGCGCGATGTCGTACGTGCTCGACTTGCGATACGGCCGATCGCTCGTGATCGCGTCGTATGTATCTACGACCGCGAAGATGCGCGCGCCGATGCAGATCTCCTCGCCTTGGAGCCGCGCCGGGTAGCCGGTCCCGTTGAACTTCTCCTGGTGGTGCAGCGGGATCATGCGCGCGCGCTCGAGGAAGTTGATCCCGCGCAGGATCTCGTAGCCGAGCGCGGGGTGGCGCCGCATCTCGACCCATTCCTGCTCGTCGAGCGGCCCGGGCTTCAGCAGCACGGCGTCGCGCACGCCGATCTTGCCGATGTCGTGCAGGGTGGCGCCGCGCTCGATGTCGTCGAGATCGCGCCCCGTGATGCCGTACTCCTCGGCCAGCCGGCGCGCATACCGGCCCACGCGGCGCGAGTGCCACTGGGTCTCGGAGTCGCGCATGTCGAGCGCCGACACCAGGCCGTCGAGCAGGTTGCTCGTTCGCTCCTCGACCAGCGCGTCCAGCTTCTGGTTGATCGCCGCCAGCTCCTCGCCGCGGCGGCGCAGCTCGGCGGTCATGCGGATGTTCTCGCGCTGCAGGAACGCGTGCTCGGCCGCGCCGTGCACGGCCGTGCGCAGCTCGCCGATGTCCCACGGCTTGACCAGCATGCGGTCGACGCCGACCTCGTTGATCGCGTCGAGCGCCGACTCGAAGTCGGCGAAGCCGCTCACCAGCAGGCGCCGCATCTCGGGGCGCATCCGCCGGCCCTTGGCCAGGAGCTCGATCCCGCTCATTCCCGGCATGCGCAGGTCGGAGACGATCACGTCGAACTGCTCGGCGTCCAGCAGGGTCAGCGCCTCCTGCGGCGACGACGCGGTGGCGACCACCACATTGGCGTCCTGCCGGAACAACCTCGCGAACGCCCGACAGAGGCTCGGCTCATCGTCCACGTACAGGACGCGAGCCTCCGCGCTACCTGCCTGCATGGCGATTCCATCGTCAGGAGGCTCTGCCGGCTTGAGCTGATCGTCACGCCGGGCGTCAGCCCCAAAATGCAAAGCCCAAAGATGCGAAGCCCAGCACCACGACCTCGAAAACACTCCGTATTACGGCTCACGACTCAATTTGCCAGCGCCCGGCGCCACTGGAACTAACAGACCCGAGCCGGACCACTCCGACGACGCGCCGGTTCGCCGCCCCTTGATCGCGCCGTTTTTTCGATAGATGATTACCGCGCCCTCCGCTCTGAACGAGCGGCGAGTTGCTGGTCAATGGGGCGTCGAGCTCCGGGCGAACCGGAGCCCAGAGGATCAATGGCGGGTCAGGATACCGTTACTAGGCAGGAACCTCCGCGCAGAAGGCGGTTCTCCGGTATGAGGGAACGCCTCAGCCTCTATTTTCTTCTCGCTGTTCTGCTTCCGCTGACCTTTGGGACGTTAGTGTCCGAGAGGCTCATCGAACGTCACATCATCGGTCTGGCCCGCTCCAGCGCCGAGGAGCGGCTGGATTCGGTGGCCGGCCGCCTCGAGGATCGGGCGCGCTTCGTTCAGATGGGCCTGTCCCAGCTGGCCGCCAGCCGCGAGCTGCTCGACGCCGCGGCCGCCGCCGACCCGGCGCTGGTCTCGTCGTCGCTGCGCGGCGCGCTCATGCCGCGCCAGCTCGACGTGCTCGCCCTGGTCGCCTCCGACGGACACCTGGTCTCACGTACAGGTGGGAAGCGCGACCACATCACGCTCGACCTGAAACAGGACCTGGCGCTGCGCCGCGCGTTCGCCGGCGAGACCGTGATCTCGTACGAGATCCTCGACGGGCTGCTGGTCCAGGCGGTGACGGTCCCCGTGCGCGAGCGCGACCGCACGCTGGGGGCGCTGCTGGGCGCGACCATCCTCACCGGCAACGACATCCTGTGCGCGCACCTGGTCGACCGGGGCCAAGGCGAGGCGGCGCTGGCTCAGGGAGCGAGCTGGACCGCCACCAGCTGGATCGACGACAGCCGCGGCCCGTCGTTCGTCGGCTCCGCGCTGCGCGCCGAGCAGCTGGGCGCGCTCCAGCACCGGCAGCGCTGGGCGGGACCTTCGCCCGGCCCCAGCGAGGGCTACATGGCGGTCGGGCCGCTCAGCGACGCGGGCGGGCAGGTGGTCGGCGGCGTCGCCGGCCTGGTGAGCACCGCGGGCCTCTCGGCGCTGCAGGTCGACGCGCGCCGCTCCTTCTTCGCGGCGATGGGGCTCGGGGCGCTGGCGGCGCTCGTGCTGGCGCTCGTCGCCGCGCGCCGCATGACCGGCCCGCTGCGCCGGCTCGCGCAGGCGGCGGCCGGGATGCAGAAGGGCAAGCTCGACACGCCGATCGAGGTCGAGGGCGACGACGAGGTGGCGCAGCTGGCGTTCGCGCTCGGCCAGACGTCGCGCGCGCTGCACGAGTCGATGGCGACGCTCGAATCGCGCGTGCAGGAGCGCGTGCACGAGCTGACCGAGGCCCACGACCGGGAAGCGGCGCTGAACCGCGATCTGATCGCGCACAACGAGCAGCTCCGCTCGCAGGGCGAGACGCTGCGCGCGCAGGGCGAGGAGCTCGAGCGACAGCGCACCGAGCTGGTCGAGAAGACCCGGCGCAGCGAGGAGGCCGACCGCCTCAAGAGCGCCTTCATCGCCAACATGAGCCACGAGATCCGCACGCCGCTCAACTCGGTGCTCGCGCTGTCGCAGCTCCTGCGCGACGGCATGGCGGGCGCGCTCTCGAACGATCAGCGGCGCTACCTCGAGGTCATCGAGCGCAACGGGCAGAACTTGCTCCGCCTCATCAACGACATCCTCGACCTGTCGCGTATCGAGGCCGGTCACCTCGAGATGGATCTGCAGGCCACCGACATCGGCGCGCAGATCCGCTCCACCGTCGGCACGCTGGTGCCGCTCGCCGAGGCCAAGGGCCTGGACCTGCACGCACGGCTGCCCGACGACCTGCCGCCCGTGCGCTGCGACGTCGATCGCATGCGCCAGATCCTGACGAACCTGATCGGCAACGCCATCAAGTTCACCGAGACCGGTCAGGTGCAGGTGTCGGCCGAGGCGCGCGGCGAGCTGGTCGCGGTCCACGTGACCGACACCGGCGTCGGCATCCCCGACTCGGCCAAGACCAAGGTGTTCGAGGAGTTCTTCCAGGTCGACCAGTCGATGGCGCGGCGCCAGGGCGGCACCGGCCTGGGCCTCGCGATCGCGAGCCGCCTCGCGCGCCTGATGGGCGGCGAGATCACCTTCGACAGCGTGGTCGGGGCGGGCTCGCGCTTCACGCTGACGCTCCCGCGCAGCGTCGAGGAGCGCGATCACCGTCGCATCGACGTCGCCGCCGAGGCCGAGACCGCGCTCGCGGGCCGCACGGTGATGCTGCTCGACGCCAATGCCGACGACCGCCGCCAGGTCGGCGCGCTCCTTCAAGAAATGGGTGTGCGCGCGGAGACGCCGGTCTCGACGGACAAGGCGCTGGCCGAGCTGCGCTGGGAGTCCTCACGCTTCTCGGCGCTGCTCATCGATCCGACCCCGGCCGGGTCGATCGGCGCCGAGATCGCCGCCGCGATCGAGAGCGACGTGCGCCTCGGGCGGCTGCCCCTCATCGTGCTGTCGTCTCACGACCTCACCGTGCGCGACCGCGAGCAGCTCGCGCACTCGGCGTTCGGCTTCGCGCGCAAGGGCGAGACGCTGCCCATCGCCCTCGGGCCGATGCTGCGCAAGGCGTTGCGCGCACCGGTGGCCGCGCAGGGTCACGCGCCGCCGCCGGCGCGCGATTCATCGATCCTCATCGTCGAGGACAACGAGGACAACCTCTTCACGCTTGCGGCAGATCCTGGCCAACCTGCTGGTCGACCTGGTGACCGCCTCCACCGGCCGCGAGGCGATCGAGTACTGCCGCCGCCGGCTACCGGACGTGATCATCATGGACATGCAGATGCCCGGAATGTCGGGGCTCCAGGCCACCGGCGCCATCCGGGCGCTGCCCGGTGGGCCCACGATCCCCATCATCGCGCTCACGGCGCAGGCGATGAAGGGTGATCGGGAACGGATTCTGGCCGCAGGTTGCGACGAATACCTGCCGAAGCCGATCCAGCCCAAGGTTTTGCTCGCGACGATCAAGCGGCTCCTCACCCGGCGTGGCGAGGCAGTTGGAGGG
Source organism: uncultured Pseudomonadota bacterium (assembly GCA_963711305.1). Lineage (GTDB taxonomy): Bacteria > Myxococcota_A > Polyangia > Fen-1088 > Fen-1088 > DASRQZ01. Next base: position 694,117 of record CAVQDT010000003.1, on the reverse strand, counting down.
CGCGGGGAACAGCAGCCGGCCGAGGAAGGAGAGCATGGCACGCATACTCCTGGTAGATGACAATCAGGACAGTCGTTTCGCCGTCGTCGAGACCCTGCGCAAGCTGACCGATCATGCCATCGAGGAGGTCGACAGCGGGCCGGCGACGCTGGAGCGCGTGCGCCGCAGTGACTACGACCTGGTGCTGCTCGACGTGCAGATGCCGGGCATGGACGGTTTCGAGGTCTGCCGGCGCCTGCGCGCCGACGATCGCACGCGCCGGCTGCCGGTGCTGTTCCTGACCGCGACTCACTACCAGGTCGAGAGCCGGCTCAAAGGGTTGGAGGTCGGCGCCGACGACTTCATCGTGCAGCCGATCAGCAACCAGGAGCTGGTCGCGCGCATCAAGTCGGTGCTGCGCGTGAAGGCGCTGGCCGACGAGATCCGGCAGCACAACACCGAGCTCGAGAGCAAGGTGCGCCAGCGCACCGTCGACGTCGAGAAGCTCGCCAACCAGCTGCGCGCCGAGCGCGACATCCTGCGCGAGACGTTCGACGTGTTCGACGAGGGGCTGTCGCTGGTCGGACCGTCGGGCGCGCTCGAGGTGGTGAACGCCACCGGGCGCCGCCTGTACGATTCGCCGGCGCGCGGCGAGCTCGAGTCGCTGGCGCGCGAGACCATCGAGAAGGCGGCGCCGTGCGAGGCGTCGGTGAGCCAGGGTGGCCGCGCCTACGTCGCGCGCGCGTTGCCGGTCTCGGGCGGCCGCGCCGTGGTGTTCGTCCGCGACATCACCGAGGACCGCGATCGCGAGGTGCGCCGGCTGCAGGCCGAGAAGCTGGCGTCGATCGGCATGCTCGCCGCCGGTGTCGCGCACGAGATCAACAACCCGGCGGCGTTCGTGCTCGCCAACATCGAAGCGCTGGTCGCGCAGATGCGGCTCATCGAGGAGAAGGTCCGCGAGCTGCCCGGCGCGACCACCAGCAGCACCGCGGGCGAGGTCGGCGCGGTGCTGTTCGAGGCGACGGCGATGCTGCAGGAGTCGAAGGAGGGGATGGTCCGCATCCATCGCATCGTGCGCGACCTCGGCTCGTTCTCGCACGCCGACGACGATTCGACCGCGCCGATCAACGTCAACGCCGCTGTCGAGTCGGCGCTGACCATGCTGCGCAACGAGCTCAAGTACCGCGCGCGCGTGGAGCGCGACCTGCGGGCGACGTCGGCGGTGCGCGCCAATTCGGCGCGCCTCGGGCAGGTGTTCCTGAACCTGATCATGAACGCCGCGCAGGCGCTCGACGAATCGGGCATCAAGCGCAACATCGTGTCGGTCAGCAGCTTCGAGGACGGCGGCGACGTCGTGGTGACGGTGCAGGACAACGGCCCCGGCATCCCGCCCGAGATCATCTCGCGCATCTTCGATTCGTTCTTCACCACCAAGCCGCGCGGCGTGGGCACCGGTCTGGGCCTGCCGATCTCGCAGGGCATCGTGCGATCGATGGGCGGCGAGATCACGCGTCGAGAGCCGGCCCGACGTCGGGTCGATCTTCCGCGTGCGCCTGCCCGCGGTGGCGGCGCCGGTGGCGGCGGTCACCGCCGAGACCACGCTGCCGTCGCACGGGTTCTCGCGCCGGCGCATCCTGGCCATCGACGACGAGGCCTTGCTGCTGAAGGCCTATCGGCGCATGTTGGGCGACATGCACGACGTACAGACCGCGGTCGGCGCGCAGGAGGCGCTGCGCGTGCTGGCCAATGACCGCCAGTTCGACGCGATCCTGTGCGATCTGCAGATGCCCGACGTGTCGGGCGCCGAGCTCTACGGCACCGTGCGGCTGCGCTACCCCGGGCTGGCCGAGCGGTTCATCTTCGTGACCGGCGGCGCCTTCTCGAGCGATGCCAAGCGATTCCTCGAGGAGTCGGCCTGCTCGGTGATCAACAAGCCGTTCCGCGTCGAGGAGCTGCTGTCGATGATCGAGGCGAAGATCGAGGCCTCGCTGGCGGCCGGCGAGCGCGCGCCCGCCGACCCGCCCGTGGCCGTGGCCTAGTGAGCGGCGCCCAAGCTTCGTCCGCGGCGCGCCAGCGCAAGCTGGTGGTCGCCGCGCTGATCCAGAAGGACGGAGGCCGCGGCCCGATCCTGATGTCGCGCCGTCGCGCCGACCAGGCGCTGCCGCTGCTCTGGGAGTTCCCTGGCGGCAAGGTCGAGCCCGGCGAGGCGCCCGAGCAGGCGCTGGCGCGCGAGGTGCGCGAGGAGCTGGGCTGCGGCGTCGCCGTCGGGCGGATCCACGACGTGGTCTTCCACGCCTACCCCGACTACGACGTCTACCTGCTGGTCTATCCCTGCACGATCGTCGAAGGGACCCCGAGCGCCGTCGAGGTGGCGGAGATCGCCTGGGTCGAGCCCGCGCGGCTGCCGGAGCTGGATCTGCTCCCCGCCGACTATCCCCTGGCGCGCCGGCTGGCCGCCGAGATCGCCTAGCGTCAGGCTCGGTCGGGCCTCGGATTCGGTTCCGGCCGCTGCCGGAGCGTTTGGTGAGGGGCCGAGCTTGACCTGACCTCCGTCCTTGCCTCCCGCGCCCCTCTGTTCTATGGTGCCGCAGCATGATGTCGGAACGGCTTCGGGCGCTCGGGCGGTTCGCGCGCGCCCACATCCCCGAGCTCGATCGTCGTCGGGCTCGGCCTGGGCTTGCGGATCTCGCTCACCAAGACCTTCGACGTCACGCTCGGCTACGACTACCCGGCGCACCTGCAGTTCGCGAAGTACATCCAGGAGCACTGGCGGATCCCGCCCTACACCCTGAACTTCTCGACCTACAACCCGTCGCTCTTCTACTGGCTGGCGGCGTTCCTGATGAAGCTGGGCTGCTCGGTGCAGGCGGTGGGGCGGGTGGCGATCATCTGCTCCTGCCTGCAGCTCGTGCTGATGTGGGTCGGCCTGGAGATGTACCTGCGGGAATCGCGCCTGGCGCGCGTGCTGGCCCTGCTGATGTTCGCGACGCTGCCGGCCGCGCTGCACGTCGCCGGTTTCTTCTCGAACCACACCCTGCACGATCTCGGCTGCACCGCGGGCATGGTGCTGATGCCCGCAGATCTTTCTCCGGCGCGGGCGCGCGGTGGTCCGCTACGCGATCGGCGGCCGGCGTCTGCATGGGCGTGGCGCTGCTGACCAAGGTCTCCGGCGTGTCGGTGCTCGAGGCGTTGGTGCTGGCGCTGGCGATCGCGATCTACCGCGCGCGCGGGCGCAAGGAGACCGCCCGCGCGCTGACTGCCCGGCGCGGCGCTGGTCTTCGGCGTCGTCGCCCTGGTCGCCGGCTGGCACTACGTGCGCCACAAGATCCTCTACGGTGGGTTCGTGCTCATCGCCTTCGACGCGTTCGAGCCGACATCGATCCGGTCTTCAAGATCCCCTACCTCGATCGGCGGACGTTCGGCTTCGTCGGCTACTGGGACGACGCGATCGTACTCGGACGCCGTTCTGGCCCTCGGCGATCAAGCCTCGCCCGCGCTTCTGGCCGCAGCTGATGACACCACGTTCTCCGACTACTTCAATTTCGCGTTCGTGCCGCGGCCCAAGCCGCGGCAGCTCCGCGATCACGCATCAACGGCAAGCCGATGCGCGACCGCGGCACCACGTGGCCGGCGCGGCGGCCGTCGGGGGGACGATCCTGGCGGCGCTGCTGGTCGTCGGCTGGCTGGTGTCGGCGCGGACATTGTGGCGGCGCGACGACTGGGCGCGCCTGTTCCTGATCCTGGTCGCGATGTTCGCGGTGGCGAACCAGCTGCACTTCGCGATCAAGTACCCGTTACGACCACCACGGCGTGATCAAGGGGACGTACCTTCAGTTCGTGGGGCCGGTCTTCTGCGCGCTCGCCGCGCTGGCGATCAGCTGGCTCTGGAACCGCCGCCGCCCGATCTCGCGCGCGCTGGCCGTCGTCGGGATGGCCGGGATCGCGCTCTCCGCGAGCTACAGCGCTCTACGCGAAGATCGTCGTGCCACTCTTGGGTTGACGCAGCTCGCGACGCAGCCGCGGCTCGGCAGGGCTTTGCGCCGCGCTAGGACGGCGACTCGGAGACCGGCGCGGGCTCGGCGGACTGATCCGCGATCGGCGGGTGCGCCTCGGGGGCGGCGTCGGAAGACGAATCGGAAGACGAATCGGACGACCCGTTGGACGGCTCGGCCGCCGACCTCGGGCGCCGGCGCGCCCGGCAGGGTCGGGTGGCGCAGCGCCTCGCGCTGGGCGGCGCGCGCCGCCTCGGTCGCGTCGCGCTTGCACGCGCCGCACAGCGACGGCTCCGCCCAGTTGCCGAGGTGGGTCTGCAGCTGGCTCTCGGGCGGCCAGTAGATCGCCGTCGCGCAGCGCGAGCAGGGGATCTCGTGGGTCTTGCGGTCCTTGAGAAACTCGATGCACGCCTCGCAGCGCCGCTCGGGCGGCCGCGGCTCGCGCCGGCGCTTGCGGTTGCGCCCGCGCCCCTTGCGGCCTTTGCCCTGACCCTGCTGCGCCTGTCCCGCACCCGGCGCCGTCGCCGCCGGTGCGCCGTCCGCGGGCGCCTCGGTGCCGGCCGACGGTCTCGTCGGCTCCCGCGGCGCCCTCGGCCGCCGCCGCGCTTGCGTCGCCCGCGCTCGGCGCTCAGCCTCGGCCGGCGCCTCTCCTTGTCCTTGTCGTCCTTCACGACCGGACGCACGCCCGCGGCCAGCTGCTGCGCGCTGGTCCAGGTCCAGGTGCCGGTGCAGTGGTCGGTCTTGCACGGGACCTGGCGATCCTCGAGCTCACCCAGCTCCTTCTCGCACTCCGCGCAGTAGTGCGGATAGGGATCGCCGGTCTTGCCGCGCACCGCGCGCGCCAGCTGGGCGCCACGCTTGTCGGTCCAGGTCCTCTTGCAGGTCGTCCGGCGGCAGGGCCGCTCGACGTCCTTGAGCTTGCTGTAGATGTCGAGGCAGCTCTGGCACATGCGCGCCGCCGCCTTGGGCACCGGCTTGCCGGCCAGGCAGGCGTCGAGCTGATCGCCGCGCGACCAGGTCCAGGTCTTCTTGCAGCCCGACGTGCGGCAGCGCACCTCGCGATCGGCGATGGCGCCGAACACCGTCTTGCACTCGTCGCACATGCGGCGCGGCGGCTCGTTGGGCTTGCCGGTGGCGTAGGCCTGGATCTGCTCGTCGGCCGTCCAGGTCCATTTGTGCTTGCAGCCGTTGATGCCGCAGCTGACCTGGCGGTTCTTCAGCTTCTTGAAGACACCATCGCACGGCCCGCACATTCCCTCGGGCGCGGCCGCCTCGACGTCGGGCGCACCGGCCAGCAGCTGCGCCTTCTTGGTGAAGACCGACGAACGCGTGCAGCCCGGCACCGAGCAGGGGATCGGCTTGTCCTCGAGCGCGGCCAGCTTCTCCTCGCAGCGCGCGCACAGGACGGTCGGCGCCGGCTGCTTGGTCGCGAACGCGGTCAGCTGCGCCGCGATCGGCCAGGTCCAGGTGCCGTCGCAGCCCGGACGTGCGCAGGCGCGCTCGGTCGTCGCGCAGGCTCGCGAACTTCTCGCGGCACGGGTCGCACATCCCCGACGATGGGTCGTTGGGATCGGGCGCCGCGCGTCCCCCGAGCTTGAGGCCCTTGCCCGAGCTGGCGAGCGAGATCCATGTGCGGGTACACCCGTGCACTGAGCACGGGAGAGACTTCGCGCCGAGACGATCAGCTAACGTGAAACCGAGGGAGCCCATCAGAGGAACGGCCTATGCTGACCGACAGACCCCCCCGGGGGCAAGTGCAAATACGACCCGGTTGCGGGGGTGGCATGGATAGGTCACCGCCCTGGCTGGGCCCGCCCCCGTCTCCTCGGTTACGACAGTGGAACATCGGTTGAACAATATCGTTTGGAACGGTAGACATCGCCTCCCAGACCATGCAAATCACGATCGAAGACATCTCGCCGGTAGAGAAAAAAGTGGATTTCGAGCTTCCCTGGGCCGACGTCGCCCCCAAGCTCGACAAGGCCTATTCGGACCTACGGCGGGACGTGCGACTCAAGGGCTTCCGCCCCGGCAAGGTGCCGCGAGCGATCGTCGAGCGCATGTACAAGCGCCAGGTCGAGGACGAGGTGGCGCGCGACCTGATCGAGTCGTCGCTGGGCCAGGCGATTCAGGAAAAGCAAATTCAACCGGTGGCGCCGCCGACCGTCGACAACCTGGAGCTCAAGTCCGGCTCACCGTTCAAGTTCAGCGCGCGCGTCGAGGTGCGGTCGCAGGTCGTGCCGAAGGACTACTCGGGCGTCGAGCTCACCAAGCGCAAGGCCAAGGTCAGCGACGAGCAGATCACCGAGGCGCTGGAAAACTACCGCCGCCGCCTGACCGAGTACAAGCCCGTCGAGGGCCGCACCGAGACCGCGCCGACCGACGTGCTGATGCTGGAGGTGCACGGCAAGGTCGGCGAGCACAAGATCAAGCGCAAGCAGCTGGCGGTCGACCTCGAGGACGAGACCGGCGGCGCGCTGCCGGGGCTGGCGTCACGGTTGCGCGGGCTGCCGATCAACTCGTCGGAGGTCGAGGTCAAGTTCACGCTGGCCGACGACATCGCGCAGAAGGAGCTCGCCGGGCGCGCGGTCGATCTGAAGGTCACGATCAAGGAAGCGCGCGAGAAGAAGCAGCCGGCGATCGACGACGAGATGGCCAAGGACACCGGCGAGGCCGAGACGCTCGAGGGCCTGCGCGACAAGATCCGCCAGCGCCTGCTCGAGAATGACGAGCAGCGGATCAAGCGCGAGATGATCCAGACGCTGGTCAAGCAGCTGGTCAAGGTGAACGACTTCCCGATCGCGCCGGCGCTGGTCGAGCGGCACGCGCAGGCGATCGTCAACCGCGCCAAGAGCCAGCTCATGATGGCCGGCATCGACGTCGAAGGGCAGAACTTCGACGAGGCGAAGATGCGCCAGGAGTTCCGCGCCGACGCCGAGGAAGAGGCGCGCGGAACGATCCTGGTGCAGGCGATCGCCGAGCGCGAGGGCATCACCGCGACCGACGCCGACATCCAGAAGCGGGTCGCGGAGATCGCGGCCTCGCGCCAGGAGAACCCGAAGAAGCTGCGCGCCGAGCTCGAGAAGGACCACCGCATCCACCAGGTGCGCAACCAGATCATCGAGCAGAAGACGCTTGATATGCTGATCGCTCAGGCTAAGATCACCGACGAAGATCCGGCAAGATTGATCGTCACCCCCGACGAGGCGGCTGCAGAGGCCGCCGCAAAGAAACGGATAAAGCCATGAGCAACCGCCCCTTCGGTCCCTTCGACGCGCCGCCGCCCGCCACGGGCAACTTCATCATCCCGACCGTCATCGAGCAGACCCACCGGGGTGAGCGCGGCTGGGACATCTTCTCGCGCCTGCTCAAGGACCGGATCATCTTCCTGGGCACGGCGGTCGACGATCAGGTCGCCAACATCATCATCGCTCAGCTCCTGTTCCTCGAGAGCGAGGACCCGGACAAGGACATCATGCTCTACATCAACTCGCCGGGCGGCATGGTGACGGCGGGCATGGCGATCTACGACACCATGCAGTACGTGCGCCCGGACGTGGCGACGTTCTGCATGGGCCAGGCGGCGTCGATGGGCGCCTTCCTGCTGGCCGCGGGCGCCAAGGGCAAGCGTTTCTCGCTGCCGCACGCGCGCATCCTGATCCACCAGCCGCTGGGTGGTTTCCAGGGGCAGGCGACCGACATCGACATCCACGCGCGCGAGATCCTGCGCACGCGCGACAAGCTCAACGAGCTCCTGGTCAAGCACACCGGGCAGCCGCTCGACCGCATCAAGTCCGACACCGAGCGCGACTACTTCATGAGCGCCATCGAGTCGAAGGAATACGGCATCATCGACGAGGTGCTCGTCCAGAAGCCGGGCGCCTTAGCGACCAAGTAGGGCGTCCGTCAGCGACAACGCCCCCGTACCCCTACAGGCATAGACCGGCGCTGACTTGCGCGCCGGTCCTGTGCTACGCTTTTGGACAGTGCCGACCGAGCGTAAGAGAGACGAACACGGGAACCTTTCTTGCTCCTTCTGCGGTAAGAACCAGAAGGAGGTCAAGAAGCTCATCGCAGGCCCGACGGTCTACATCTGCGACGAGTGCATCGGCCTCTGCAACGACATCATCGCGGAGGAGATCGAGAAGGAGTCGGAGAGCTTCGGCCTGGCCCCGGTGCCCAAGCCGGCCGAGATCAAGAACGTGCTCGACGACTACGTGATCGGTCAGGAGCGCGCCAAGAAGATCCTCGCGGTCGCGATCCACAACCACTACAAGCGCATCGACGCCAAGGTCGGCGCCGAGGACGTCGAGCTCGGCAAGTCGAACATCCTGCTGCTCGGCCCCACCGGCTGCGGCAAGACGCTGCTGGCGCAGACGCTGGCCAAGATCCTGAACGTGCCGTTCGCGATCGCGGACGCCACCAACCTCACCGAGGCGGGCTACGTCGGCGAGGACGTCGAGAACATCATCGTCAACCTGCTGCAGAACGCCGACCACGACATCGAGAAGGCGCAGCGGGGCATCGTCTACATCGACGAGATCGACAAGATCGCGCGCAAGGGCGAGAACCCGTCGATCACGCGCGACGTCTCCGGCGAGGGCGTGCAGCAGGCGCTGCTCAAGATCCTCGAGGGGACGGTGTGCAACGTGCCGCCCAAGGGCGGGCGCAAGCACCCGCAGCAGGAGTTCCTGCAGGTCGACACCACCAACATCCTGTTCATCTGCGGCGGCGCCTTCGTCGGGCTCGAGGACATCATCGAGCAGCGCGTGGGGCAAAAGCAGATCGGCTTCGGCGCGAAGATCCAGTCGAAGAAAGAGCGCCGCGTCTGGGACCTCCTGCGCGAGGTGCAGCCGGAGGATCTGCTGAAGTACGGGATGATCCCGGAGTTCGTGGGCCGCCTGCCGGTCATCGCGCCGCTGCACGAGCTGGACGAGGCGGCGCTGATCGACATCCTGACCAAGCCCAAGAACGCGCTGGTCAAGCAGTACCAGAAGCTGTTCGAGATGGACGGCGTCAAGCTGCGCTTCACCAAGGGCGCGATGTCCGCGATCGCCGCCGACGCACAGAAGCACAAGTCGGGCGCGCGCGGCCTGCGCGCGATCCTCGAGCAGTCGATGCTCGACATCATGTTCGAGGTGCCGTCGAGCGGGGCTGCGATCCGGGAGATCGTGATCAACGAAGAGACGATTCAAAAGGGTCAGCAGCCGATCCTGATGTACCAGAAGGGCGCTGTGGCCGGCACCGAGAGGTCCGCTTCCTAAAAACGACCGGAAAACGACGGAGGTTCCCCGATGCGAGGACCGGCGATGACGACGACGACGGTGCGACGGTGGCTGGTGTGGATCCCGGTGCTGATGGTGGCGTCGCTGCTCTACTGGACGGTCGCGCTCGGGCTCGGCGGGATGTCGCTGATGGCGGTGAGCGCTCTGTCACAGGATCGGGAGCCGGCGGACGTGGTCTTCAAGGGGGCGATGGGCGGCGAGACCGACACCGCGGAGGCGACCGCGCCGCGCGACGGGTACGAGCCGATCGTCGTGCGCCTGGAAGAGTCGGTCGAGCCCGAGGACGTCGACGATAACCCAGGCTGCGGCCTCGCGGGCGGGACGTCGGCCACCGGCGACTCCGACGGCACGCCGGTCCCGACCGGTCAGAGCGGCGTCGGCATCTACTGAGGCGTCTGTCATCTAGATGGGAGCCTCGGACGGGTCCCCGTGCCCTCCCTCCCGCCAGAGGTTCGTCGACAGCTCGAGCGCGATTCCGCTCCGGTCGGCGTTCGAATTTTGGCCGTCCGCTCGCGGAGTTGCTAGGATCTGTGAGGCGTTGTCCCGATTGACAGCGCTCCGATACACGCCTCTACAGATGCTGCACCCGAGGAGTCACTGATGTCCGATCGCCAGCGGGACCAAAGGGACCAAAGGGATGATGACCGGCGTTCTCCGCGACGCGTTCCCCTTTTGCCCCTGCGGGACATCATCGTGTTCCCGCACATGGTCGTGCCGCTGTTCGTCGGTCGCGAGAAATCGATCAACGCGCTCGAAGAGGCGATGGCGAAGCGACAAGGAGATCTTCCTCTCCGCGCAGAAGAAGGCCAAGACCAACGAGCCGACGCCCGACGACATCTTCACCGTCGGCACCATCGGGCACGATCATCCAGCTGCTGCGCCTGCCCGACGGCACCGTGAAGGTGCTGGTCGAGGGCAAGCGGCGCGCGCGATCCGAGCGCTTCGCCGCAGACCGAGGAGTTCTTCCTCGTCGAGGTCGAGGAGGTGCCCGACGCCGGCGAGAAGTCGGTCGAGATCGAGGCGCTGATGCGCGAGGTGCAGACGACGTTCGAGAACTACGTCAAGCTGAACAAGCGGATCCCGCCCGAGATCCTGATCTCGGTGCAGACCATCGACGATCCCGGCGCGGCTCGCCGACACGATCGTCGCCCAGCTGCCGCTCAAGCTCGCCGACAAGCAGGCGCATCCTCGAGATGGAGGCGCCGTCGAAGCGCCTCGAGCGTCTCTACGAGCTGATGCAGGCCGAGATCGAGATCCTGCAGGTCGAGAAGAAGATCCGCACCCGCGTCAAGAAGCAGATGGAGAAGACGCAGAAGGAGTACTACCTCAACGAGCAGATGCAGGCGATCCAGAAGGAGCTGGGGGAGCGCGACGAGTTCAAGAACGAGATCACCGAGATCGAAGAGAAGCGCAAGCAGAAGAAGCTGTCGCGAGGAGGCGCAGGCCAAGGTCAAGAAGGAGCTCAAGAAGCTGCAAGATGATGGCGCCGATGAGCGCCGAGGCGACCGTCGTGCGCAACTACATCGACTGGGTGCTCGCGCTGCCGTGGGACGACAAGACCGAGGAGAAGCTCGACGTCATCGAGGCGGAGAAGATCCTCGATCGAGGATCACTACGGCCTGAAGAAGATCAAGGAGCGCATCCTCGAGTACCTCGCGGTGCAGGCGCTGGTGAAGAAGCTCAAGGGGCCGATCCTCTGCCTCGTCGGCCCGCCCGGCGTCGGCAAGACGTCGCTGGCGCGAGTCGATCGCGCGCGCGACCGGACGCGCGTTCGTGCGCCTGTCGCTCGGCGGCGTGCGCGACGAGGCGGAGATCCGCGGCCACCGCCGCACGTACATCGGCGCGCTGCCCGGCAAGATCATCCAGTCGCTGAAGAAGGCCGGCAGTCAACAACCCGGTCTTCCTGCTCGACGAGGTCGACAAGATGTCGACCGACTTCCGCGGCGATCCGTCGGCGGCGCTGCTCGAGGTGCTCGACCCGGAGCAGAACCACACCTTCAACGATCACTACCTCGATCTCGACTACGACCTCTCCGACGTGATGTTCATCACCACGGCGAACTACCTGCACGGGATCCCGGTGCCGCTGCAGGACCGCATGGAGATCATCCAGCTCCCCGGCTACACCGAGTTCGAGAAGGTGACGATCGCGGAGAAGTACCTGGTGCCGAAGCAGAAGCAGGACAACGGCATCGGCGACGTGAAGCTGGACATCGGCGAGGACGCGTCCGCGACGTCATCCACCACTACACCAAGGAAGCCGGCGTCCGTAACCTCGAGCGCGAGATCGCCACGGTCTGCCGCAAGATCGCGCGTGAGGTCGTCGCCAAGAAGCTGCCGCTCGGCATCGACGGCAAGCCCGAGGTGAAGATCACCCCCAAGAGCGTGCCGCGCTACCTCGGCGTGCACCGATTCCGCTACGGGCGGCAAGAGGGCGCCAACGAGATCGGCCTGACCAACGGCCTGGCGGTCACGATGTACGGCGGCGATCTGCTGGCGACCGAGGTCGCGGTCGTCGCCGGCAAGGGCAAGCTGGTGCTCACCGGCAAGCTCGGCGAGGTCATGCAGGAGTCGGCGCAGGCGGCGATGAGCTACGTGCGCTCGCGCGCGCCGTCGCTCGGGCTCGACCGCGGACTTCTACAGCCGGTCGACATCCACGTTCACTTCCCCGAGGGCGCGATCCCCAAGGACGGCCCGTCGGCGGGCGTCACCATGGCACGGCCCTGGTCTCGGCGCTGCTGCGCGTGCCGGTGCGTCGCGACGTCGCGATGACCGGCGAGATCACGCTGCGCGGGCGCGTGCTGCCGATCGGCGGCCTCAAGGAGAAGATCCTCGCGGCGCACCGCGCGGGCATCACCACGGTGATCATCCCGAAGGAGAACGGCAAGGACCTGCGCGACATTCCCAAGCGCGTCCTCAAGGCGATGCGGATCGTCCCCGTCGAGCACATGGACGAGGTGCTGCGCGTGGCGCTGGTGCTGCCCGACCCAGAGAACTTCCTCAAGGGCGGCTCGGTTGCCGTCGACTGGCGGCAGCCGCTCGACCGTCGCGACAAGGACCGCCGCGAGGAATCGTCGCGCTTCCCGGTCGCCAGCGCCGTACCGCCGCCGAGTGCCCTCGACGAGCTGCCCGCGAGCGATCGCGAGCCGCCCTCGGACTCGCCGCTCGAGGACCGCCTCCCGCGCCCGACCCCGTCGACCGACATCGGCTATCCAACGCCCGAGCCCGCGATCCGCGAGGAGTAGGGGAGAACCCGCCCGTCCGACTCTCTCTCCGATCCCCTCGCCCCGCGGACGGGGCGAGGGGACCAGACGGCGGCGGTGCCAATTTCGCGAAACGCGCCCCTTTCTGAGGCGTGCGGAGACATCAATCGAAGTGCCTGCCGGTCTTCATGCTGCTGACGCTGGCCGGTTGCGGCAGCAGCGCCACCGACACGCCGCCGCCCTCCGGCGCCGGCGGCGCTAGCTCCGTCGGCGGCGCGGCAGGTTCCTCTCCAGGCGCGGGCGGCGCGTCCAGCGCTGCCGGAGGCGCCGCCGGTCACGCCACCGACGACGCTGGCGCTGCCGACACCCGCGGCGCCGGCGGCAGCCCTGGCGTCGGCGGCTCTTCCGGCGCGGGCGGCCAGGCCGGCGCGCGCGGTACGGGCGGTTTCGCCGGCGGCACCGGCGGCGCGGCGGGTACCGGTGGCACCGCCGGCGCGTCCGGTGCCGTCCCCCTCGACCCAACCCTCCTCTCGCGCTGCACCGGCACCAACCCGATTCGCTGCACGATCCCCGTCGCCGCCAACGGCGACTACACCGTGACCGTCGAGCTCGGCGATCCCGCCGCCGCATCGTCGTCGCGCGTCCAGGCCGAGCTCCTGCGCGTCGTGATTCCGACGACGACGCTCGCTGTCGGCCAGCTCTCGCAGCAGACGTTCAGTGTGAACGTGCGCGCGGAGGTGCACGACGGTTATTCGGCGCCGGGCATGATCCTCGACTTGCTGATCGACGGCACCGCGCCGCGCCTGCACGGCCTGGGCCTCGCCGCGCGGCCGAACCTGCCGACGATCTTCCTCGCGGGCGACTCGACGGTGTGCGATTGGGATCCGGCCGCGACCAACATCTTGTCGCCGATCCAGCGCGGGTGGGGGCAGGAATTTTCGCAGTACTTCGGCCCCGGCATCGCCGTCGCCGACTACGCCGATTCGGGAGAGACCGCCGGCAGCTTCTACAGCAAGTTCTTTCCCGCGGCTCGAACCGCGATGCGCGCCGGCGACTATCTCTTCATCCAGTTCGGCCACAACGACCAGAAGGCGCAGGCCGACATCGACGCGTACCAGGCGAATCTGATGAAGTACATCTCCGATGCGCGCACGCGCAACGTGACCCCGGTGCTGCTCACGCCGGTCGCGCGGCGCACGGCGACGGCCGCCAACCCCGGCTTCGCCGGCCTCGACCAGCAGGCGCGCGATCTGGCGGCGGCGCAGAACGTCGCGCTCGTCGACCTCACGAACCTCGCGATCGCGTACTACAAGACGGTACCGGACATCTCGCTCTTGTTCGCGACGCCCACCGAAGGCACGCACTTCAGCGAGACCGGCGCGACAGGGGTCGCCAACCTCGTCGCGCAGGCGCTCAAGACCAGCACGCTGCCGCTCAAGACCTACGAGCGCTGATCAGGATCTAACCTAATGGCCCGGAGAGGGCTGCCCCCTCGCGTCCGGTCGCACGGCCGTGTATGTTTCGCCTCCTCTCGGAGGAGTGGCCGAGTGGTTTAAGGCAACGGTCTTGAAAACCGTCGCGCGAAAGCGCCGGGGGTTCGAATCCCTCCTCCTCCTCCCAGGTCGATCCGTTGCTATGCTGACTTCGTGCAGTTCGACGATTCCGACAAAGCGGACTCATCAGAGGTCGAGGACCGGCGCGGCATGCGCTTCCCCGGCGGGCGCGTGGGCGCCGGCGTGGGCGGTCTGGGGCTGGTCGGTGGCGCGGTCTATCTGATCCTGCAGGTGCTCGCGGGCGGCGGAAATCAGACCGCCGGGGAGCTCACGCGTGTGATCGATCAATCCCGCCAGGGGCAGGGGCAGGGACAGTATGACCAGCCGGACATCTCGCGGCAGCTGCCGGCGGGGCCGTCGGGCAGCTGCCGCGGCGTCGACTCGGTGAACGATCCGGCGAAGTTCATCGTCTGTGTCGAGACCAACGTGCAGTCGTTCTGGCGCCGTCGCCTCCCGGACCTCGGCGCGCACTATCAGCCGTCGAAGTTGGTGCTATTCACCGAAGCGACGCCCAGCGGCTGCGGCATGGCCAGCGCGCAGACCGGCCCGTTCTACTGTCCGCCCGACGAGAAGGTCTACCTGGACCTGGATTTCTTCCGCGAGTTGCAGCAGCGGTTCCACGCGCGCGGCGGCGACTTCGCCGAGGCGTACGTGGTCGCGCACGAGTACGGCCACCACGTGCAGGATCTGCTCGGTACCGAGCGCCGCATGCGGGCGATGCAGCAGGCGCGTCCCGACCAGCGCGGCGCGCTCTCGGTGCGCCTCGAGCTGCAGGCCGACTGCTACGCGGGCGTGTGGGGCCATTCGGCCTATCAAGCGGGAAAGGTCAGCCGCCAGGAGATCGCCGACGCGCTCGACGCCGCCGCGGCCGTCGGTGACGACCGCATCCAGAAGGAGGTGCTCGGCCGGGTGCGCCCCGAGACCTTCACCCACGGCTCGGCGGCAGCGCGCCAGAAATGGTTCACCACGGGTATGGAGACTGGCGATCCGGGCGCGTGCGACACCTTCGGCACCGGGGGCCTCTAGCCGAGCGGCGCTAAGGACTGAGCCGCGGGCCGCTAAAGACTGAGCCGGGACTCGCCGTCGAGCCGAGAATCTGTTAGAAGAACGCCCGACGGTTTGGAGAGGTGGCCGAGAGGCCGAAGGCGGCGGTTTGCTAAACCGTTATACGGCCCAAAAGCTGTATCGAGGGTTCGAATCCCTCCCTCTCCGCTGACGCTCGCGGGAGTCGGGCCCCGACTCCCGCGAGCGCGAGAACCTCGGTGACGGCTGCGTAAACTCTTGACGGGCTCGCGCGGTCACGGCATACGTACGCAGCAACAAGCGGCCATAGCTCAGCTGGATAGAGCATCGGTCTACGGAACCGAGGGTCGGGAGTTCGAATCTCTCTGGCCGCGCCCCCTCACTTCTTCGTCTCCTCCGCCGGAGGCAAGCGCATCGCTTGCCGCGCGGTTGGCGGTCATGATCGGCCGCAGCAGCGCGCGCACGGCCGCGCGCGCGGTGTCGGAGCGCCCGACCAGCCGGGCCAGCGGTGGCGCGTCACGCGCGTAGAGTAGCGCCGCCAGCTCGACCAGTCCGGACCGCCGCGCCGCCTGGTCGCGCTCGCGGCGCAGCAGCGCGACGTCGGGGTCGAGCTCGCTGCCGTAGGCGGCGGTGGCGATCACGCATCCAGAGAGCCGGGTGTACGGCTGCTTGCCGGTGATCACGCGCGCGAACGACGGCGCCGACCACCCGCACGAGCCGCGCGCGCGCAGACCGATCGAGTACGCGGTCTGCGGCAGGAGCCCGTCGACGTCGGCCTGGCTGATGGTCCCGGGAGCGTCGACGGCGGGCGCCGCCGCCGGCGTCCACTGGGAGAACAGGCTCTCGTCGGCGCCCTCGAGCGGGTCGGGTGCGATCGCGTAGCGCATCTCGTACGCGATCACCGCCGCGCCGCTGTCCGACGACTGGCGGAACGTGAACGTCGCCGACGTCGCCGGTTGCATCAGCTTCGGCTCGTCGATGCGCGGCGACTCGGGCACCGGAGCAGTCGAGCAGTCGAGCGGCGTGCAGGCGATCTCGTCGACGTGAACCAGGCCCGAGCCCCCCGGGCCGTCGCCGGCGCGCAGGCGCTGGACGCCGCTGCCCGGCGCCGTCGTGCTGATCTGTGCGTCGAGCGGGTGGAGGTCGCCGGCCACTCCGGTCCAGTCGCCGTAACCGAACGCTGCGGTCGCCGCCGTGGCGGCGATCGGCGCGCCGGCCGAAAAGTGAAACGGCACGCGATACACCACCGACGGCTGGCCGACGTTGCCGTTCTGGCCGTAGGCGTCGTAGTTGCTCACCTCCTCGGGCTCGATGAACGAGTCGTGGGTGAACGCGGTGTTCTCATCGAACTCCTTGCCGACCTCGACCATCAGCGCGTAGTCGCCGTCGGCGAGGGCGGCGGGGATCCTCCAGCTCGCCGAGAAGCCCCGGTCGTACGCCGGCGTCGCCGCCGCGATGACGTCCAGGTCGTTGATCGAGGCCGTACCGGGGCGCGTCGCCGAAGTCGCACGCGCTGCCGCCGCTGCTGATGATCGGGATGCACACCGTGCTCCAGTCGAGGATGTCGCCGCGCGGCGGGTAGTAGCTGCGCGCCTCGCCGGGCTGGAACAGGCCCTTGGCGTCGCGGAACGTGCCGCTGGCGCAAGTGATGGCGTCGACGATCTCGGTCTTCATCATCGGGCGGCAGAAGTGGCCCTCGGGCGACGACACCGGTTCGTGGAACGTCATCCAGTTGTCCTTGCCGTCGTTCATCTCCACCGACGGGTACAGCACGCCGCGACGATGCGCCCAGACCGGCAGCGCCATGATCCGCCGCCCGTAAGGAAAGCGCGGGCCGGAGCGGAAATCCCAGCGCCCGGGCCGGTTGCCGATCCCGTACAGCGCGACCCCGTTGGTCACCACCAGCGTGTCGACGAACGTCGTGCCGTCCGCGCTCTCCAGCCACACCGCGATCTGCGGGCCGTAGTCGGGCGTCGCGACTTCGAAGTGACACGCGCCGGTCGCGGGATCGCGCGCGAGACAGTCGGGCTCGAACCCGAAGCGCAGGAGCCGACAGTCCGCGCGCGCCGCCGTCGAGCTCGCGGCCACCGTCAGGAGCGCCAGGCCCGCGACCAGGGTCGGCAGATGGCCGCGAAACGAACCTCGGAAGCGCGCGAGAGGCACGGCGAGCCTTCACCCTAACTCCTGGCACGCGAACACTCGCATGGTCGCCATCACAGGCGCCCCCGAGATTTGGGAGCGGCCAAGGTTTCCCAAAAAGCGTTGACCGCCGGCGGTGTCTCGTTGCTTCCCAGACAACAAGCGTCTGGTTGAGCTAACCCGCATCTCCGCATTTTCACTAGGTGTGGGATGTCATCTACATTGGTCCGGAACGTGCTTTGCCATACGGTTTATGAGCCGCGCAAATGCGGAACACCGCAGAGATCTAGCCACCGCACAAATCCCGACGCACGACGCAACCCCGGTCCAGATGGCGACGAAAACCGCGCCGATTCTGTATTTGCCGACCTGGTCGCGCCTGCGCATCGCCACCAAACAACGCACCCGCCTGGGCAGCGGCGGGGACTTCTTCGAGGTATTCCAGCACCGCGAGGGCCCGGTCACGACCGTGATGGCCGACGTCGCCGGCAACGGTCCGCGCGCCGCGGTGCCGGTCGCCGAGCTGCGCTGGGCATTTCGCCAGCGCCTGGCGCGCGGTGAAGCGCCGGGGCAAGTGCTGGGCGCGGTCAACGACTGGTTGATCGGGCAGAGCGTCACCGAGCTGCTGGTCACGGCGCTGTGCGTTCGCATCGACGTGACGACCGGCGTCGCCGAGATCGCCAGCGCCGGGCACCTGGGACCTTTCATCAAGCGCAAGTCCGGCGCCGCCGAGACGCTGACCCCGGCGCCGGCGCTGCCGCTCGGCATCCTCGAGGGCGAGGACTACACGGCGATCCGCACCGTGCTGTCGCTGCAGGACGCGCTGGTGCTGGCGACCGACGGCGTCACCGATCGGCTGGCCACGTCGAGCGATCCGCTCGGCGAGCTCGGGCTGGTACGCCACCTGACGGCGGCGCCGCCGTCGCCGTCGCACATCTGCGACGCGCTGCTGGCGATCGGCGCCGACCACGATCACGACGCGACCGTGGTCGTCGTGCAGATGCCCGCGCGGCAGCGAAAGCCGACGCCGGCGCGATAGTCGTACCGAGCGTGATAACGTCCCGCTCCGATGGTTGGTCGGAGCGGTCGCAGGGTCGCGGTTGGGTTGGTGTTTGCCGCGGGGGTCGCCGGTTGCGGGGGCGGGCAGCAACATTCAGGGGTTGGCGGTAACGGCGGCAACAGCGTCGCGTGCACGTTACCACCGATCACCGCTAGCACCACGCGCAGCTGGGACATTCATCTGGCGACCGTTTCAGGAAGGATCACGCTCGGGGGTGCCGCCGTGCCCGACAGCCCTGGCGTCTTCACGCGCGGCTACGTCGTCTTCTTTCGAGACGGAGCCCGCGTCGCAACAATCGACATCGGCGTGACCGGGCCGGTCTCATTCACGGCAACGGTCTTCGCGGGCGTCTACGACATTGGTCTAGAGACCAGCGCGGATTCCACGCTCGTCGGCCTGCCGATCAACCAGACGACGCGACTCGCCTCGGAGATCGCGCTCACCAATGGACAGCAGCTCGACTACGACGTCACGGCCGTTCCCGTCGCCGGTGTGGTGACCGTGGGCGGCGAGCCCATGCCCGACAGCCCGGGCACCGGATCGCGCGGCAACGTCTTTTTCGCAGGTCGTTCCGTAGGCTCGGGAATCTCCGTTCGCCTCGGCGACACCGGACCGGCGACGTTCGCCGTCACCCTGTTCGCGGGGACGTACGACATCTTGCTCACGACGGGGCTCAGCGTCGCGGGGTTCGCGCCGATCGTGGGGTTGCCGCAAGCGGCGGTGACGCTCGTCGCGACCGGGGTGAACGTACGTACGCCGGTGACGTCGCTGGCATACGACGTTCAGGTCGCCTCGGTCAGCGGTGTCCTCACGGTGAACGGCGGCGGCCTGCTCCCCAGCGCCCCACTCGAAAACAGTCGTGGCAGCGTCGTCTTTCAGGATCCGCGCTCCCAGGCGCGGGGAGCGCTCCCCGTGGCCAAAGCGGGCGCCGCGACGTTCTCGGGGTTGGTGTTCGCGGGGACGTACGATGTCACCTTCGCGACGACGCACCAGGACGTCCCCACCTTCCCCTCCCTCCACACCGTGCCGCTGGCCTCCGCGACCGTCGTCAGCGGAACCATGACGACCGACTACGATATGCCGCTCTTGAGCGTCGCGGGCAAGGTGACGGTCAATGGCGGACCACTCATTCCCACGTCCGTCGATCAGAACCCGACCAACGCGGCGAAGATGCTGTTCATCGACCGCGCGGATCACAGCACCACCTCGTGTCTCTTCTCGACCGCCGGTGACGGCACGTACAGCGGCAGCCTCTTCGCCGGGACGTACGACGTCGACTTCATCGCAGCTTTCGACACCACCGCCAACGTCTTCGGTCCGCTCCTCACGTCGGGCACGGAGACGCGAGTCGCGAATGCCGTGAAGATCGATAGCGCCCCCACGCTCGACTTCGATCTCTCCGTGATATCGGTCTCGGGC
This sequence comes from uncultured Pseudomonadota bacterium, assembly GCA_963711305.1. Classification (GTDB taxonomy): domain Bacteria; phylum Myxococcota_A; class Polyangia; order Fen-1088; family Fen-1088; genus DASRQZ01. The sequence goes on along the minus strand of CAVQDT010000003.1, from coordinate 674,464 downwards.
ACAGTGACATCGAGTGGGGCTGCGCTGCCCGACAGCCCCATGGTTCCTTTTCGCGCGCAGGTCAAATTTCGCAGCCGCGCCACGAGCCTGCCCAGAAGCCTCACGATCGGACCCTCTGGGCCGGGAACGTTCAGCGGCGATCTATTCGCGGGAACCTACGACGCCGTTCTCTGGACCTCGCCCAACACCGCGCTCGTCGGGTTGCCGGCGCTCGCGCAGGCGAGCCTCGCCTCGAGGGTGGTTGTCGGCTCGACCAGCCCACCGCCGTTCGCGTGGGACGTGCCGGTGGTTTCCGTCGGTGGCACCGTCACGCTGGGCGGCGCTGTCTTGCCGGACAGCCCGAGCCACCAGACGCGAGGGAACATCACGTTTCACGACAAGCTCACCGGGATGGCTTATCCATTTCCGCTGAGCGCGTCCGGGCCTGGAAGCGTGTCCGGCAGCATCTTTGCCGGCAGCTACGACGTCACGTTCGATACAGGGCTCGACGCTGGATTGCTCGTTCCCCTGTCCGAAGCGGTGAACGATCTCGAAGTCGGATGTATTGCTGCAAGTCCGTGCACCTCCGATCTGGGCGATATCTCAGGAGCCTGGCTGCTGGTTTTCCGCGACCGCTACCTCTGGCAGGACTGGAGCGTCGAGTGGTCCCAGACACCCAACGCCATTGCGGGAACGTTCTTTTCCACTGCTCAAGGTCGCGGCCCGCTCGCAACCACGCGCACTGGAAACACGCTGCAAATGTCGACGCCGGGCGGGCTCGAGCTCGACGCGACGGTGGCCGATGGCTGCTCGATGACTGGGCGTGGCGTCAGGCCGGACCGAGGGACCATGGCCTTCTTTCCGCCTGGCACGGCATCGGTCCCCTTCGTCGGCCTCCGCTAACTCTGAGGCGCGCTCGGCTTCTGGCGCGCGACCCGCAGCAGCGTCACGCCCATGATCACGAAGCAGATCAAGCCGAGCAGCTGGTAGCCGCCGTCGCCGATCGCGCCGCTCGAGCGCGTGCTCGACCGACAGCTTCCCGATCGCCTGCGCCCAGCTGTCTTTCACCGTCAGCAGAGCCACGGCGACGCCGGCGACCGCGCCGCCCGCGACCAGGCCGGTCGCGAACAGGTTGCCGGGGCCGAGCTCGGACTCCTCGCCCGCTTTCTCACCGCGAGCGGCGGCGCTCCGCCGCGCCAGGCGATCGGCGGCCGCCTTGACGACGCCGCCGGCGAAGATCGGCGACGTCGTCGACAGCGGCAGGTAGGCGCCGACGGCGAACGAGAGCGACTTCACCCCGCACAGCTCCATGGTGATCGCGAGCGCCACGCCGACCAGCACGAACTGCCAGTCGAGGTTGGCGGCGAGCAGCCCCTGGATCAGCGTCGCCATCAGCGTCGCCTGCGGCGCCGGGTAGCGGTCGGTGCCGATCAGGTGCTGCGGCGGGTGGTCGAGCACGCGGACGGTCACCCCGACCACGATGGTTGCGGTGATCACGCCGATGAGCAGGCCGATCTGCTGCGCGCGCGGCGTGGCGCCGACGAGGAAGCCGGTCTTGAGATCCTGCGACGTCGCGCCGGCGTTGGCGGCGGCGATGCACACGATCGAGCCCACGCACAGCGCCATCGGCTGGTACGCGTCGCCGGTCCAGCCGAAGCCGACGAAGATCAGGCAGGTGCCCATCAAGCGTCGCGATGGTCATGCCCGACACCGGGTTCGACGACGTGCCGATGAGCCCGACGATGCGGCTGGCGACGGTGACGAAGAAGAAGCCGAAGACGATCACCAGCAGGCCGAGCAGCAGCTTGCTGAAGACGCCCGAGCCGGGCACGAACGGCAGCACCGCCATGATCGCGACCAGCCCGCCGCAGCCGAGCAGCACGGTGGTGATCGGCAGCTCGCGATCGGTGCGCTTGGTGCTCTCGGCGCCGCCGCCCTTGCGCAGCGACGCCAGGCTCTCGCGGAACGAGGACACGATCGTGGGCAGCGTCTTGATCAGCGTGATGAAGCCGCCGGCGGCCACGGCGCCGGCGCCGATCTGCCGCACGTAGGCGCGGTAGATCGCCGACGCCGTGCTCGCGAAGGTGTGGGTCATCGGGTCCCACCCGCCCGGCCCGCCCGGCGTGGCCACGCTCGCGAGATAGCCGAGCTTGGCGAGCTGCGCGGCGACGGCGTCGGCCGGCGTCAGGAACGAGAGCAGCGGGATCAACCCGAGCCACGCCAGCACGCCGCCCGCGACCAGCTCGCCGGCGATCTTGGGCCCGATGATGTAGCCGATGCCGAGGTACTCGGGCGTGACGTCGCCGCTCAGCACCGCCGACGGCAGGTAGCGGTTGGTCTGCTTGAGCGCCAGCGTCGGCGTCTCGGCGATGAAGTGGACGATCCGCTGCAGCAGCGCGTACGCGAACGCGAAGCCCAGGCCCTGGAACGCGGTGCGCGCCAGCACGCCGCCCTTCTCGCCGGCGATCAGCACCGACGCGCACGCGGTGCCTTCGGGGTAGGGCAGGGCGCCGTGCTCCTTGACGATCAGCGAGCGGCGCAGCGGCACCATCATCAGCACGCCCATGATGCCGCCGAGCATCGCCAGCGTGAGGATCGTCCAGTACGAGAAGAACGGCTCGCCGACGCTGCGCCCGGTGGCCACGTCGCGCGTCAGGAACAGGAACCCGGGCAGCGTGAACACCACGCCGGCGGCGATCGACTCGCCCGCCGAGCCGATGGTCTGCACCATGTTGTTCTCGAGGATCGTCGACGAGCCGAAGCGCTTGAACAGCGAGATCGCCAGCACCGAGATCGGGATCGACGCCGACACCGTCAACCCGGCCTTGAGCGCCAGGTAGACCGTCGCCGCGCCGAAGATCACGCCGAACACCATGCCGAGCACGATCGCCTTGGCGGTGAGCTCGGGCATGATGGTGCCCGGCGCGACGTAGGGCTCGAACGTCTGGTCTTCGCTGCTGTCGCTCATCAAGACAGATCCTTCCACCGGCACAAAGTGATGCCGCGCCGCTGCAGGGCGCCGCGCACGCGGTCGGAGCAAAGCGCGGTCAGCTCTTCGGCGCCCTGGTAGGGGCGCCCCTCGGCGTCGCGCGCGGGGATGTCGGTCTCGGACGGGTGGCAGATGAGCTCGTGATCACCGGGGCTGAGGCGCCCGATGATCTCCAGGATGCGGATCTCGTCGAGGCGGCCGCTCTCCACGTAACCCCAGCTCTGAGGTCCGTGGCGCAGCATGCCCATGCTCCGGCGCGACAGCCAGCCGAGGCCGGTGAGCACGCCGGCCTCGAACCCGCGCGCCGGCTCGGCGACCCAGGACAGCGTCGGCTTCTCGAAGAGCGAGCGGATTCCGGAGATGCCGTGCCGCCGCGCCGCTGCCTCCATCGCCTTGCCGACCATCGGCAGGAAGCCGAGGTGGTGGTGCGTGTCCAGGTGATCGATCGCGATGCCGGCCGCGCGCACGCGCTCGATCTGGGCGTCGATCTCGTGGTCGATCTCGGCGGCGTTCAGCTGGCCGCGCATCCAGCGCGTGAAGAAGTCCGTCGAGCGCGACAGGAACGCGCCGCTGCCGTCGGTCAGCGAGGGCAGCGTGTTCGGGTCCGAGACCGGCTTGCCGCCGATGAGCGCGAGGTGCACGCCGACGCCGAGCGCGGGCGCATCGGCGAGCAGGCTGCGCGCCAGCTCGAGATCTCCGCAGTTGCCCAGCAGCGACGTGCTGGTCACGATTCCGGCGCGGTGCGCCTTCACGATCCCGCGCGAGATCTCGGGCGTCATTCCAAAGTCGTCGGCGTTGACCACCAGACGAACGCGCGCATCGGTCACGGTCGGCTCCCTATCTCAAAAATGGCCGCTAAAAACCGGTAACCGCAGTTGCCGGCGGCGGAAAAGCGACCTTTTACCATGTTGCGTCGCGCGAACCCCCAGGTTTGACCCCATTTTTCGAAGATGGTATCTGAAGGCTCAATGGCGAAGCGCATTGTGATCGCCGACGACAGCACGACGATCCAGCGGGCCTTCGCGATGACTTTCGGCGCCGAAGACGTCACGCTAGTGGCTGCGCGCTCGGCGGAAGAGGGCCTCGCTCTCACGCGCCAGCTGCAACCAGAGCTGGTGATCGCCGACGGGATGATGCCGGGCCGGTCGGGCTACGACCTGTGCGCGCAGATCAAAGCTGATCCGTCGCTAGTCCGCGACCGCGGTCTACGTGCTGGCGTCGGCACAGCAACCCTACGACGAGTCGCGCGGGCGGCAGTCGGGCGCCGACGGGCATTTTCTGAAGCCGTTCGACACCACGGCGATCATCGAGAAGGTGCACCTGGCCCTGTCCAAGGGACCAACCGAGATCCCTCAGCCGCAGGTGACCGAGCCGATCTCGGACGACTACGGTCCGCCGATGCCGTCCGACGCGCGCGCCGGGATCCCGCAGGGGCTGACCACGTCGCTGGCCGCGGCCGACGACGACGACGAGTACGGCGAGATCAGCGTCGACATGTCGCCGCCGCCCCCCGAGGACGACGTGGCGGGGGCCGAAGTCGAATATGCCGCGGCGCCGGCGGCGCCCGCGATGCCGGCGTCCCGTCCGTCGCTGACGCCTCCTCCTTACGTCGCCACGGGCGGAACGCCTGCACCGGCTCCGGCGTTTCAAGCTCCAGCGCCCGCGGCCGCGCCGATGGCGGCGGCTGCGAGCATGCGCCCGTCGCTGATTCCCGGGATCCGCCCGGGCGCGGTGGCCCCGGCTCGACCGGGCGCCGCGCCGGCCCGGCCCGCGACCCCGAGCCCCGTTCCCGCGGCCCGGCCGCCGGCGCCGATCGCGCGCACGCTGATGGGGCTGCCGGCGGCGAACATTCCAATCCCCGGAACTTCTCGTCCCGGCGGTGCGCCGCCGATGGCGCGTCCGACGCCGCCCGGCGCGACGCCGTCGCCGCTGTCGGGGCTGAACGCGATTCCGGCGGTGTCTGCCCCGCCGTCGTCGGCCTCCGCCGCGCGGCCGATGCCCATGGCGCAGGCCGCCGCGACGCCCGCACCGCTGTTCAGTGCGGCGCCGTCGCTGTCGCCGACCCCTCTGCCCGCGGTCGCGCCCGTGCCGAGCATGTCGGCGATGGTGGCCGCGGTCGGTGCCGCCGTGGATCAGAAGATCGCGGCGCTCGGCGCGCGCGGCCCCGAATACGAAGCCATCGCCAGGCTATCGCGCGAGATCATCGAGCAGATCGTCTGGGAGGTCGTCCCTGAGCTCGCGGAGGTCATCATCCGCGAGCACGTCGAGCGGCACGTCAGGGCCTGAGCTGAATCAAGCTCAGCGGGGTCAGGGCCCGACCGCCAACCCCCAGGGCAGCCCGCCGATCTTGATCCGCTTCTCGACCTTCCCGGTCGCGGCCTCGATCACCGAGACGTCGCCCGACGGCCCGTTGGCAGTGAAGATCCACTTGCCGTCGCGGCTCACGCCGATGCCCCAGGGCCTCCCGCCCACGCCGTCGTAAAGGCGCGCGACCTTGCGCGCGGCGACGTCGACGACCGCCACCGACTCGCCGCGGCCGTTGGAGACGTAAAGCTCCTTGCCGTCGGGGGAGAACGCCAGGCCCATCGGGCGCGGGCCGAGCACGGTCTTGGCCTTGGGCTCGACCTTGATCGTGCCGTCGGGCGCGTTCTTCGCGACGTCGACGACGGTCAGCAGCGCGCCGTTCTCGGAGCTGGCGAACGCAGTCTTGCCGTCGCGGGCGAACGCGATCGCGCGCGGTCGCGGGCCGGTCGCGATGTGCGCCAGCACCTTCAGTGAATGCGTGTCGACCGCGACGACCTGGTTTTCCTCTTCGGAGGTGACGTAGACGACCTTGCCGTCGGGGCGCACGGTGACGCCTTCGGGCTCCTTGCCGACGGGGATCCGGTGCGTGACCTTGCCGGTGTGCAGGTCGAGCACGCTCATCTCGGCGGTCTCCTCGTTCGACACGTACATCGTCTTGCCGTCGCGCGACAGGTCGAACGATTCGGGGTCCTGGCCGCTCGGCAGCGTCTTCACCAGCTTGTGCGTCGCGAGATCGACGACGCCGACGCCGTCCGCCGTGCGGTCGGGCGGAGGCAGCTTGGACTCGTCGACGCCCGGCCCGCCGCGCGGCGAGCCCGAGAGCGCGACATACAGCGTCTTGCCGTCTTTCGAGAGCTTGATGCCGCGCGGGCGCTTTCCGACGGCGATGCGGGCGACGACCTCGCCGTGCTCGGGGTCGATCACCACCACCTCGCCGCCTTCCTCGGTGCTGACGTAAAGGCGCGCCGCGGCGGCGGGCGCGTCCGCGGCGCGAGCGGGCATACCGCCCGCCGGCAGCCAGATTCCGGCGGCCACCAGCAGCGCGGGCAGTGATCCAAGTCTCGTGGGAGGTCTCGTCGGTGCGGGTTGCATGCGTCGACCGGGATGGTTACAGGGAGAGGTGGCGTACGGCGAGGTTTTTCATGGGTTTTTTGCAGGCTTGACGGACCTGCGCCGGGCGCCGAGAATAGCCGCTCATTCTTCGAAAGGTGACGTCATGAAGTGGGAGACCCCGACCTTCGTCGAGATCAACATGAGCGCCGAAATCGGCGGCTATCAGACCGACTTCGATGACGACCGCGAGCCGCCGGGACCGCGCGTACCGCGCGCCGACGGCGCGAAGCAAGACGCGACCGCGAATTGAGAATGGGAACCCTCAATGGGTTCCCAAACCCTCCGTCAACGTCAACGTGGGGTTGAAGGCGCCGCGTGCGCATCCGCGTCCTCGGTTCGGCGGCGGGCGGCGGTTTCCCGCAGTGGAACTGCGGCTGCGACAACTGCGCCTCCGCGCGTCGAGGGAGCGCGCTCGTCCGCTCGCGAACGCAGGAGTCGATCGCCGTCAGCGGCGACGGCGAATCCTGGTTCCTGATCAACTGCTCGCCGGAGATCCGCGCGCAGATCGAAGGCTTCGATGGCCTCTGGCCGCGCGCCAGGCGCCACTCGCCGATCGCCGGCATCTTCCTGACCAACGGCGATCTCGACCACTGCCTCGGGTTGCTGTCGCTGCGCGAGTCGCACCCGCTGGTGGTGTACGCCACCGACGCGGTCCGCGCCGGCTTCACCGAGGGCAACGTCCTCTACCGCACGCTCGCGCGCTTTCCCGAGCAGGTCACCTGGCGACGGCTCGAGCTCGGGCGAGAGCAAGCGCTGGGCGGCGACGGCAGTGGCGCTGCGCGTGACCGCGGTGGCGACGCCGGGCAAGCTGCCCTTGCACCTCGAGTCGTCGCGGACGCCGCAGCGCCGAGGACGGGATCGGCCTCGTGATCGACGACCCGCGCACCGGCGGGCGCCTCGCCTATTTTTCGGCGTCGCCGGTCCGTCGCCGGAGATCGAGCGCGCGGTCGACGGCGCCGGCGCGGTCTTCTTCGACGGCACCTTCTGGAGCAGCGACGAGCTGATCGCGGCTGGGCTCGGCACGCGGCGCGCCGAGGAGATGGCGCACTGGCCGGTCGGCGGCGCCGAGGGAAGCCTGCGCTTCCTCGAGCGCAGCGGCGCGCGCCGGCGGATCCTGATCCACGTCAACAACACCAACCCGATCCTGCGCGAGGACAGCGCCGAGCGGCGCGCGGTCGCCGCGGCCGGCGTCGAGGTCGCCGAGGACGGCCTGGAGCTGACGCTGTGAGCGCGCCGCCGTTGCTGGCGCCCGACGAGCTCGTCGGGCGCCTGCGCGCCGAAGGCGTCGGCCGCTACCACGATCAGCACCCGTTTCACCAGCGCATGCACGCGGGCCAGCTCTCGCGCGTCGAGCTGCAGGCGTGGACGCTGAACCGCTACTACTACCAGACGCGCATCCCCATCAAGGACGCGATCATCGTGTCGAAGTCCGAGGATCCGGCGTTTCGCCGCGCCTGGATCCGCCGCGTGCACGACCACGACGGCACGGCCGACGACGGCAGCGACGGCGGGCTCGCGCTGTGGCTGCGCCTGGCCGAGGCGGTCGGGCTCGACCGCGCGCGCGTCGCTGCCTGCGCCGACGTGCTGCCGGGCGTGCGCTTCGCCTGCGATTCGTACGTCGCGCTCGTGCCGCGAGAGCCCGCTCGTGGTCGCGGTCGCGTCGTCGCTGACCGAGATGTTCGCGCCGGATCTCATGTCGCGGCGGATCGCCGCGTGGGAGCAGCACTATCCCTGGGTCGGCGCCGAGGCGCTGGCCTATTTTCGCGCGCGCGTGCCGCGGGCGCGCCGCGACGGCGAGGAGGCGCTGGCATTCGTGGTCGCCAACGCCACCTCGCGCGCGCTGCAGGAGGCGTGCGTCGCCGCGCTGGTGCGCAAGACCGAGATCCTGTGGCACCTGCTCGACTGCGTCGCCGCGGCGCCGGTCGCGGGACGCGCGGGGCGTCGTGATCGCGCTCGACACGCGCGTGCGCCTGGCGCGCAAGGTGCGGCTGCGCCGTCGATCCGCAGTCGAACAAGATGATGCTGCTCTACCCCGAGCGCGGCCTCGCGCTGAGCGACAGCGCGGCGGACGTCGCCGCGCTCTGCGACGGCCGGACCGCGGGCGCGATCGCCGTCGAGCTCTGCGCGCGCTACGCCGGCGTCGCGCGCGAGCAGGTCGAGCACGACGTGCTCGCGTTCCTGCGCTCGCTCGCCGAGCGCGGGCTCCTGGCCGGGGACGAGGAGGCGCCCTGACCGCCGCCGATGCACCGGTCGCGCCGCGCCCCTACACGCTGGTGGCCGAGCTCTCGTACCGCTGCCCGCTGTCGTGCGCGTACTGCTCGAACCCGGTCGATCTCGAGCGCCGGCGCGACGAGCTCGGCACCGCCGACTGGAAGCGCGTGTTCGCCGAGGCGGCGGCGCTGGGCATCCTGCAGGTCAACCTGACCGGCGGCGAGCCGCTCGTGCGCAACGACCTCGAGGAGCTGGTCGCCGCCGCGCGCGCCAGCGAGCTCTACGTCAACCTGATCACGAGCGGCGTTCCCTCCGATGGCGACGCGGCTCGCGCGGCTCGCGGCCGCCGGGCTCGACAGCGTGCAGCTCTCGGTGCAGGACGTCGATCCCGCGGGCGCGGCCTGGATCGCGGGGCGCGACGGGCTCGAGGCCAAGCTCGAGATGGCGGCGGCGGCGCGGGCGCTCCGGCTTGCCGGTCACGCTGAACGTCGTGCTCCACCGCGGCAACATCGCGCGCACCGCCGACTTCGTGGCGCTGGCCGAGCGGATCGGCGCCGAGCGGCTCGAGCTGGCCAACACCCAATACCTCGGCTGGGCGCTGGTCAACCGCGACGCGCTGCTTGCCGACGCGCGCTGAGCTGGCCGCGGCGCGCGCGATCGCCGACGCCGCCCGCGAGCGGCTGCGCGGCCGCATCGAGATCCTGTTCGTGCGCCCCGACTACTACGCCGATCGCCCGCGCGCCTGCATGGACGGCTGGGCTCGCCGCTACGTCGTGGTCACGCCCGACGGCACCGCGCTGCCCTGCCATCAGGCCGCCAGCATCCCGTCGCTGGCGTTCGAGAGCGTGCGCGATCGCTCGCTGGCGGCGCTGTGGAGCGACTCGCCCGCCTTCCGCGCGTTCCGCGGCGAGGCCTGGATGCCGGAGCCCTGCCGCACCTGCGACGAGCGCGACGTCGACTTCGGCGGCTGCCGCTGCCAGGCGATGGCCCTGCTCGGCGACGCCGCCGCGCCCGACCCCGCCTGCGCGCGCACGCCGCGCCACGACCTGGTGCTGTCGGCGCGCCTGGGGGCCGATCGAGCCGCGAACGAACCGCCCCGCTCGAGCTCGGCCGTGGCCCCCCTGCGCTTGCGCCGGCTGGCCGTTCGTGAGCCGTAGCGACGGACCCCCAGACGCGCAATCCTTCTTTTCGCCTTCATGGGCTCGCGCGGCCCGAAATGCCTTGCCATGGCGCAACCGGGATATAGACCTGCTAGATGCCGATCGGACCGGCCCCCGAGAGTCTGTTCGTTGTCTTGCAAAAAAACCGGAGCCGCCTGATCGCGTGCTGGGGTGCGCGAATCACCAGCGCGGTGGCCTCAGCGGCGCTGCCGCGCGCCGAGCTCCTCGATCATATGCCGGCGTTCGTCGATGAGCTCATTCGAGCCTTGTATCCGGAGGCTGTACCCTTGCCGCCGTCGAGCGCTCACGCGGAGGAACACGGGGAACAGCGACTTGGCCTCGGCTTCGACGTCGCAGAGGTCGTGCGTGAGTACGGTGCCCTTCACGAGTGCATCCTGGAGATCGCCGAATCGGACGGGCTGGTGGTCAGTCCGCGCGATCAGGGAGTTGTCGTCAAATGGCTGAACGCGGGGATGGCCGACGCCGTGGCTCAATACGTTCGGCAGCGAGATCTCGAGCTTCAACGGCAAACTTCCGAGCATCTGGGCTTCATCGCTCACGAGCTTCGCGGGCCGCTGGGCGCGGCTCGACTGGCGTTTCACCTCTTGCGGCGGACCGAGCTGCAGGAAAGCCGGACTGTCGCCACGCTCGAGCGCGGCCTGCACCGCACCTCGGAGATGATCGACAGCGTTCTCAATCATGCCTCGCTGAAGATGGGGATCGTGCCAAAGGTCGCACCGATCAGTCTCGGGTCTCTCTTGAACGAGATCCAGGCCGACGCGGCGCTCGAGGCGCAAGCCAGGGAGATTCAGATCGTGGTGTCGATCGCAGACGACCTGTCGATCAAAGGAGACGCGCGTCTGCTCAGATCCGCGATCTCGAACCTCCTTCACAATGCGCTGAAGTTCAGTCACGAGAATTCGACGGTCGTCCTGAGCGCCGGGTACGCGGACGGCCGGGTGACGATCGAGGTCACCGACGAGTGCGGCGGTCTCCCTCCGGGAAAGGTGGAGGATCTGTTCACCCCGCTCGTGCAACTTGGCGAGAATCGGACAGGGTTCGGCCTGGGTCTGGCCATCGCGCTCCAGGCGGCCGAGGCGCATAACGGGACGATCAAGGTGCGCGACATGCCGGGCCAGGGCTGCACGTTCACGATCGATCTCCCGGGCACCACGTCGGTCTGACTCCGACCCCACTTCACGCCGTCGGACTGGAACCATGGGTGGGTTCCGCGCTAGAACAAAAGCTTCACCATGGCCGAGCTACCCAAGAACTACGAACCGCAAGCGATCGAGCCGCGCTGGTACGCCGAATGGATGGCGCGCGGGTACTTTCACGCCGACGCGTCGGCCCCCAAGGCGCCGTTCGCGATCGTCATTCCCGCCGCCCAACGTAACCGGTTCGCTGCACATGGGGCACGCGCTCGGCGACACGATTGAAGATATCTTCACGCGCTGGAAGCGCATGGCCGCGTACAACGCCATGTGGCTGCCCGGCATGGATCACGCCGGCATCGCCACGCAGATGGTGGTCGAGCGCGAGCTGCGCGAGAAGGAAGGCAAGTCGCGCCACGACATCGGGCGCGAGGCGTTCGTCGAGCGGATCTGGGACTGGCGCCGCCGCACCGGCGACCGCATCCTGAGCCAGCTCAAGCTGCTCGGCTGCTCGCTCGACTGGGAGCGATCGATCTTCACGATGGACCCGCCGTACTCGGCGGCGGTGATCGAGGCCTTCGTCCGCCTCCACGAAGAGGGCCTGATCTACCGCGCGCGCCGCCTGATCAACTGGTGCGTGTCGTGCCGGACCGCGCTCTCGGACCTCGAGGTCGACTACGACGAGGGCGTGCAGGGCGAGCTCTACGAGTTCGCCTATCCGCTGGCCGACGGCAGCGGCGAGGTCGTGGTCGCGACCACGCGGCCCGAGACCATGCTCGGCGACACGGCGGTGGCCGTGCATCCGGATGATCCGCGCCACCGGACGAAAATCGGCAAGACGATCAAACACCCGATCACCGGGAATGAGTTCAAGGTCATCGCCGATCCGGTGCTGGTCGATCCCAAGTTCGGCACCGGCGCGGTGAAGGTCACGCCCGCCCACGATCCCAACGACTTCGAATGCGGCCTGCGCCACGACTTGCCGATGATCTCGATCTTCGACGAGAAGGGTGTGGTCACCGCCGCCGGAGGTCCGTTCGCGGGGCTGGATCGTTTCAAGGCGCGCAAAGCGGTCAAAGCGCGGCTGGCCGAACTGGGGCTCGAGCGCGGAACCAAGCCGCACGTGCACGCGGTCGGCCACTGCCAGCGTTGCGAAACGGTGGTCGAGCCGATGCTGTCGACCCAGTGGTTCGTGAAGATGGAGCCGCTCGCGCAGCCGGCAATCGAGGCGGTGGAGCAGGGCAAGACCAAGTTCGTCCCCGAGACCTGGTCGAAGACCTTCTTTCACTGGATGCGCAACATCCGCGATTGGTGCATTTCGCGGCAACTGTGGTGGGGCCACCGCATTCCGGTCTGGTATTGCGGCACGTGCAGCAAGATGACGGTGGCGCGCACGACGCCCGACCGCCTGCCAGCATTGCGGCGGCACGACCCTCAAGCAGGACGAGGACGTGCTCGACACCTGGTTCTCGTCGTGGCTGTGGCCGTTCGCGACCATGGGCTGGCCGAACGAGACCAAGGAGCTGAAGGCGTTCTACCCGACGACGATGCTCGACACCGGCTACGACATCCTCTTCTTCTGGGTGGCGCGCATGATGATGGCGGGCCTGCACTTCATGAAGAAGGTGCCCTTCCGCACGGTCTACCTGCACACGATGGTGACCGACGAGAAGGGCGAGAAGATGTCGAAGGTGAAGGGCAACACCATCGACCCGGTCGAGGTCATCAACAAGCACGGCGCCGATGCGCTGCGCTTCGCGCTCGCCTGGCTCACCACCAGCGCGGCGCAGGGCAAGAACATCAAGTTCTCGATGGGCAACGTCGAGGACGCGCGCCGCTTCGCCAACAAGATCTGGAACGCGACGCGCTTCGCGCAGCTGAACCTCGAGGGCTTCGACGCCGATCGCTTCGCCGACCGCGTGGCCGATGGGCCGGACCGCGCCGAGTTCGATCTGCCCGAGCGCTGGATCCTGTCGCGCGTGCAGCGCGCGACGGAGGAGGTCGACAAGGCGCTCGAGGAGCACCGCATCTCCGACGCCGCGCAGGCGGTCTATCACTTCATCTGGGACGAGGTCTGCGACTGGTACATCGAGCTCGCCAAGGCGGCGTTGTTCCGCGCCGAGGGCAACGCGGAGATCACCGCCAATCCCGAGGCGCGCTTCAAGATCCAGGGCGCGCTGGTCACGGCGCTGGAGACGGCGATGCGCCTCCTGCACCCGTTCATGCCGTTCATCACCGAGGAGATCTGGCAGCAGCTGCCCAAACCCTCGGGCGCGCCCCAGAGCATCATGATCACGCTCTATCCGGTGCGCGACGTGCGCTTTTACGACGACGCGTCCGAGGCGTCGATGGCGCTGGTGCAGAAGGTAATCGTGGCGCTGCGCGGGATCCGCGCCGACAAGGGCATCACCAGCGCGACGCGCGTGGTGGCGTTGCTCTCGGTCAACGACGACTACAAGAAGACGATCCTCGACGGCTACAAGACGATCATCGCCGAGCAGGGCAAGTGCCGCGAGGTGCGCGTGCGCCGCGCGGGCAGCAGCCTGGGCGGCGAGTTCTCGCTCGACAACGTGGCGACGGCGCTCGCTGGGGACGTCGAGGTGATGGTTCCACTCGACGGGGTGGTGGACGCGAAGGGCGCGGAGCAAGAAAAGATCAAGCTGGCCAAGGAGCGCGCGAAGCTGGCCTCGGACCGCGACTACTTGAAGAAGAAGCTCGCCAACCCGCAGTTCGTCGAGAAGGCGCCGGTCGATGTCCTCGAGAAGTCGCGCGCCAAGCTCGCCGAAGCGGAGCTCGCGCTCGCCAAGATCGACGAAGCACTCGGCGTCTAGGCGCCTCGGCGCCTAGTTCATCGGGACCTTTCCGGATTTGCGCGGTCGTTCGGGCCGCAATTGGCGCGTTTTCAACGCACCAATAATCCGCGCATCGTCCCTACGCGTGATTTGCGGAGCACTTCGTTGGGTTCGTCGATCGATCAGCGTCACAGGTCTTTACAGCCTACCGCCTACGTAACAATTGAGTGACAAACGGGTGACAATAAGTGTTGCCAACTGAAGGAGACCGCCTTATGGTCGCGCTCCTCAACTGATTCGCAGCTGAACGGCGGCTTCGATGGGCAGCCCGATTCCTGCTCGATTGGGTGAAGCGTTGGGGCACCGGTGCGGGCGCTCTTTCGTCGCCTCGGTTGGATGCGATCTCCCAGGGAACCGAAGGAGGTTCGGATGCGTCCTTTCCGCTTTGGATGGTCGGCTTCTATCCTGTTCGTGCTCGTATCGTACGGTTTGGCTGGAGTGGCGAACGCGCAACCCGCGGGTGCTCCACCCGCGGCGCCGCCGCCCGCCGCTGAGCCGGCGCCGATGGCGCCGCCGCCCGCAGAAACGGCGCCACCGCCGGCGCCGTATGCGCCGGTCACGCCGGCGATTGCCATGGCTCCGCCGGTGCCGGCCCCGCCGCCACCCTCGCCGATCCCGTCGGTGTCGCCGCTGAAGATCGAGAGCCCGAACGGCACGATCCGGTTCGGGATGTTCCTGCAGCCGCAATTCGAGTCGGCCCAGGTCCCGACCGCCAACGGCTACGCCAACAATCTCTATTTGCGGCGTGCGCGCATCGTCATCGGCGGAACGCTGTTCGACCGCATCGAGTATTTCATGGAGACCGATTCGCCCAACCTGTTCAAGGGCACGACCGACGCCGCCCGCCATGGGGCAGGCCTTGAAGACCACGAGCACCATGGTCATTCAGGACATGTTCGGAACGTTCAAGTTCCTGGGTGACATGGTCAAGGTCGACGCGGGCTACACGCTGCCGGCGGGCTCGCACAACTCGATGCAGAGCGCGTTCACGCTCTTCGGCTGGGACTACTTCGCCTATACGTTCCAGCAACAGCAACGCATTTGGAGCCGCGACGCCCCCGGTGGGACGCGATCTCGGCTTCCAGCTGCGCGGCCTGCTCGTCGACAAGCACCTCGAGTACCGCGTCGGTATCTGGCAGGGCCAGCGCAACGCCGCGCTCGCCGCGGTCATGGGCCCTCCAGCGGTCCCTGGGGTGCAGGGCGCGCGCAACTTCTTCCGCACGGCGGCGCGCCTGCAGATCAACATCTTCGATCCTGAAACCGGCTACTACTACGGTGGCACCTATCTCGGCGCGAAGAAGATCCTGTCGGTCGGCGGCTCGTACGACTTTCAGTCCGACTACAAGTCGTACTCCGTCGACGGTTTCCTCGATATGCCGCTGGGGCCCGGCGTCGTGACCGCCCAGGTCGACTACTCGCACTGGGACGGAGGGACTTACCTCCTAACGCCTGCCCAAGCAATGGGCGGTCCAGGGTGAGGCTGGGTACACCTTCCTGCCGGTCGCGCTGGCCCCGATCGTCCGCGTCGAGCATCAGCACGTCGATGGGGGAATAACGCAGAACCGGTATGCAGGTGGCCTGGCCTACTGGTGTTATGGTCACAACTCGAACGTGAAGTTCTTCTATACTCGCATCCAACAGGACAACGCGTTGCACGGCGCCAATCAGATCAACTTGCAGTGGCAGATCTTCCTCTACTGACAAGGTAGTCGTTCCAAGCCGTGCGAGAGCCAGCGTTGCGCGGTCTCGAGCTCCTGCAGCTCGGACCGCGCGGCGCTTTCACGAACGCCAACAACCGAACAACCGGGAGGAACGTTCATGAGTGATTCGGCAACTCTGCCCCCGCTGACGAAGGCCGCCAGCTCGGGGCTCAAAGTCGAGGAAAAGCGGGTCATCTTCGCTTCCTCGCTCGGCACGGTCTTCGAGTGGTACGACTTTTATCTGTACGCGACGCTGGCGCCGTTCTTCGCGGCGTTGTTCTTTCCCAAGGGCAACGACACCGCGGCGCTGCTGGCCAGCTTCGCCGACCTATGCCGCCGGCTTCCTGGTGCGGCCGTTCGGCGCGCTGGTGTTCGGGCGCATCGGCGACATCGTCGGCCGCAAGTACACCTTCCTGGTGACCATCACGGTCATGGGCCTCTCGACGGTCCTCGTCGGCTGCTTGCCGCGCTTCGCGACGATCGGCTGGGCCGCGCCGATCGATCCTGGTGCTGCTGCGCCTGCTGCAGGGCCTGGCGCTGGGCGGCGAGTACGGCGGCGCCGCGACCTACGTCGCCGAGCACGCGCCCGAGAAGCGGCGCGGCTACGACACCAGCTGGATCCAGACCACGGCGACCATCGGCTTCTTCCTGTCGCTGATCGTCATCCTGGTGTGCCGCAAGTCGATGTCGAAGGAGGCGTTCACCGACTGGGGCTGGCGCATTCCGTTCCTGGTGTCGGCGTTCCTGCTGCTGTTCTCGCTCTACCTCCGGCTCAAGCTCGAAGAGTCGCCGGTCTTCCGCAAGATCAAGGAGGAGGGCAAGACCACGCAAGGCGCCGCTCACCGAGGCCTTCGGCCAGTGGAGCAACCTCAAGATCGTGCATCCTCGCGCTGCTGGGCGCGACCGCCGGCCAGGGCGTGGTCTGGTACACCGGCCAGTTCTACGCGCTGTTCTTCCTGCAGATCACGCTCAAGGTCGACTACGAGATCGCCTACGTCGCTCATCGCGGTCTCGCTGGTCGTCGGCACCGGCGTTCTTCGTCTTCTTCGGCTGGCTGTCCGATCGCATCGGCCGCAAGAAGATCATCATGGCGGGCTGCCTGCTGGCCGCGCTGACCTACATGCCGCTGTTCAAGGGGCTGACCCACTTCGTGAACCCGGATCTCGAGGCGGCGTCGGCGCGCACGCCGATCACCGTGACCGCGGGCGGCTGCAACTTTCACGTCTTCGTCGGTCCGTGGTCGAAGTTCAGCGAGTGCGACAAGGCCAAGGACTTCCTGACCAAGCAGGGTGTCTCGTTCACGTCGATCGATGCGGCCGGCGCTGCCGTCGTCACCAAGATCGGCGACATCGGAGCTCCAGGGCTGGGACGAGGCCAAGTACAAGGCCGCGATGAAGGCGGCCGGGTTCCCGACCAAGGCGGACACCAGCAAGATCAACTGGGTGATGGCCGAGCTGATCCTGATCCTGATGGTCCTCTACGTGACCATGGTCTACGGGCCGATCGCGGCGTTCCTGGTCGAGCTGTTCCCGGCTCGCATCCGCTACACCTCGATGTCGCTGCCCTATCACATCGGCAACGGCTGGTTCGGCGGCATGCTGCCGCTGACTGGCGACGGCGATGGTCGCGTCGTCGGGCAACATCTACAACGGGCTCTGGTACCCGATCATCGTCGCGGCCTTCACGTTGATCGTCGGCACGCTGACGCTGCGCGAGACCAAGGACCACAAGGTCCGGGTCGATCTCTAGCGGAGCAGCAGAGGGCGGCGGCGCGCTATTGCGGCGCGCCGCCGTTGATCCAGTCCGAGATCGCGCGCAGGTCGGTCTCGGCGAGCGGCGCGTCGGGCGGATCGCGGTGCCCGGGCGTGGTTGGAACCGGGCCACCGTTGGGGCCCGGGACGATCTTGCGGATCAGGTAGCTGCGCGAGGCGTCGCCGGGCTGAACCCGCTTCATGCCCGCGAGCTCGGTCGCATCGGCGTAGACCAGCGCGGCGAAGGCGTCGCGATCGCACAGCGACAGCCCCTGGGCCGGCGCGTCGAGGCAGCTGCCGTCGTCGGGATCGGGCCGGTGGCAGCTTGCCCCCGCCACAGTGGGCGGCGAAGATCGGCAGGATCGCGCCAAAGGTCGGCACGGCGGGTGGCGCGAGCGGGGGATCCGACGGGCCATCGCCGGTGCGAAAGCTGCGCTGGTCGAACTTGGCGGAGCAGCCGGTCAACGTCCTCACCCCCGCCATCAGGGTCACGACATAGGTCAGGTTGGGCTGTAGCTGGTTGCGCGGCGTGAAGCGGATCGACTGCGTGATGAAGTCGACGAAGAAGCCGCCGAGGCGGGTATAGACCCCGCTCGACAGCAAGACGGTGTCGAGCCGGACCGAATCCGGATCGGGGAAGTCGCTGACCGCCAGGCTGATCGGCGCATCGGTCGGCACACCGCCCGCCTCGTCGTCGGGCATCGACGAGAGCACGGTCAGCGGCGCGCAGGCTCCCGGCAGGGGCTGTGTCGCGCTGGGGTAGCTACACCCGCACCAGCAGGGCGCCGGCCGCCAGCAGAGCGCCGGCCGCCAGCGAGCCGCCGGCCGCCACAATGCCGTTCAACTCTCGCTATAAAGCCGGAGCTGCTCCCGCACCACCTCGTCGGAGAGGCCGGTCCGCAGATAGTCTTGCAGACAGTCCGCCAGGGTCACGATCATGTCGTCGACGCCCCGGTCCTCGACCAGCTTGCCCAGCAGGGCGCGCCCCTCCGAGCTGTCGTCCTCGCGCAGGAAGTCCCGGACCATGTCGAGCGTCAGATCTCCGGAGAAATCCAGTATCGCGTGGTCGAGAAGGTAGGCGATAAGTTGTTTCACCGGAAGGCCTCCAGAGGGGAAAAGGGGTGACGACGGGACGGCCTTTGCTCATATCGCGGATGCCCGCAGCGCGCAAGGAACGAGAACGCGAACCAGGCACGCTGGAGCTCGATACGTGACCCGACCCAACGAGGCAGCGTCGATCGGAGCGCCACAAGGACGCGGATGCGAACATGATTTGACCCCGTCTGTCGGAGTTGTTACCGTTCCGCCTGTTTTGCGCCAACCTCGCTACCTCACGACGGGGGTGCTAGCGAAGGCTGCCGTCATCGGAATGCTGGCGTCGGCGTTCGTCGTCGGCTTTTTAGGCGGGTGCGGACCGGTCGAGTACATCAACCAGGTCTCATTCAAGGCGGCGTCAGCGCTCGCGGCGGCCAAGGAAGCTCAGGCCGATCGGCTCGCGCCCTACGAGTACACGGCGGCGGAGTCCTATCTCCACAAGGCGCGCGAAGAGGCGAGCTACGCCCAGTACCAGGATTCGATCGAGTACGGCCGCAGGGCCGAGGAGCAGGCCCACAAGGCGCGCGCGATCGCGCTGACCCGGATGAGCTCGACACCATCTGGTTCCAAACCTCCCGCGGCCCGGGCGCCGGCTGAACGTACGATCGAACCGCCTTCCACCAAGAGCCCCGCCGGCGAATGACCACCGCGCTTCGTGCCCGCTGTCTGGCGGTCTTCGGGCTCGCTGCCTCGTGGGCGGCGGCCGGTTGCGCCGGCGACCGAGGTGGCCGCCAACGTCAAGCAGGTGCGCTCGATCATCAAGGAGGCGCGCGACAACGGCGCATATAAATGCGCGCCACGTGAGCTGGCGCTGGCCGATACGAACACTGAATTCACCGAGACCGAGCTCGACCAAGGTGACTACTTCCGTGCGCGCGAACACCTCGAGATTGCCGACCACAACGCCCGCGAGGCATTGCGGTTGGCGCGCGAGCGCTGCGCGGCGCCGGCGCCGACGCCCAAGGTCAAACCGGTCATCGGTGACAAGGACGGCGACGGCATCAAGGACGACGTCGACAAGTGCCCGAACGATCCCGAAGACAAGGATGGGTTCGAGGACGAGGACGGCTGCCCCGATCTCGACAACGACAAGGACGGCATCCCCGACCTCAAGGACAAGTGCCCGAACGATCCCGAGGACAAGGATGGGTTCGAGGACGCCGACGGTTGCCCCGATCCCGACAACGACACCGACGGGATCCCCGACACGACCGACAAGTGCCCGAACGATCCCGAGGACAAGGATGGGTTCGAGGACGCCGACGGCTGCCCCGACCCCGACAACGACAAGGACGGGTTCCCCGACACGACCGACAAATGCCCGAACGAGCCCGGCCCGCCGGACGGCGACGGCTGCCCGAAGAAGTACGAGCACATCGTGGTCACCGAGGCGAAGATCGAGCTCAAACAGAAGATCTTCTTCGAGACCAACAAGGCCGTGATCATGCCGCGCAGCTTCTCGTTGCTGGCCGAGATTGGCCAGGTTCTGCAGTCCCGGCCGACGATGACCGTCCGGATTGAAGGTCACACCGATTCGCGCGGAAAGCGACCGCACAACATGGCCTTGTCCCAATCTCGTGCTGACTCCGTCAGGCAATTTCTGATAGGACTTGGGATCGAAGAATCCCGAATGGAAGCCAAGGGCTTTGGTCCCGACCAACCCATCGAGACCAACAAGACGGCCGCGGGGCGGGAGAAGAACCGCCGCGTGGAATTCTTCATCACCAAGCAATAGCGAGGTTCGTCAGGAAATGATCGGTACGAAGAACACTTCTCGCAGCCTCGTGTTTGCCGTGGCCGGCGTCCTGGCGTGTCTGGCGGTTCCTGGCGCCGCGTACGCCCAGAACGCGCCGGCGGTCGACAAGCTGATCCAGATGAACAAGAAGGCGCTCGACGACTACGAGACGCTGGAGTGGGACAGCGCCAAGCGCACGCTGTTGCAGGCGCTGGTCTTCGGGAAGAAGTCCAACCTCGAGACGCACCCGATGATGGCCCGTACCTACGTGCACCTCGGCGCGGTCTACATCGTCGGCTTCAAGGACAAGCAGAAAGGTCTGCAGAGCTTCCAGCGCGCGATCGAGATCGATCCGACCATCCGCATCAGCAAGGCCATGTCGACGCCCGATCTCGAGGACATCTTCGCTCAGGCCAACGGCGGCGGTTCGGGCGGAGGCGGCGGCGCCGATCGCGCCGCCGAGCCGCCCGCGGACCGTGGCGGGGACGCCGAGCCGCCCCCGCCGCCGTCGTCCTCTTCGGGCGGGGGCCGCCGCCGGCGCGCGCCAATCATGGAGGCCGAGCCGCCGCCGCCGCCGAAGGCCGCCGCCGAGGACGACGATTCGGAGCCGGATCTCCCGGCGCGCATCAACGTGCTCGAGTGCCCGACGAAGGACGAGACGCAGCCCGACAAGTCGGTGCTGATCCGTTGCGCGCTCGCACCCAATCTGCCGGTGACCAAGCTCTTTCTTCTCTACCTCGAGCCGGGCAACGACGACTTCACGCCGGCGCAGATGGAGAAGACGCCCAAGGGGTGGTACGCGGCGAAGATCCCCAAGAAGGCGGTGACCGGCACGTCGCTGCGCTTCTACGTCGAGGGACGCAACGACAAGGGCAAGGCGATCGTCTCGAACGGACGCGTCGACAGCCCCAACGTCATGCTCATCCGCGAGAAAGAGGCCGCCGAGACCGAGAAGGAGCTCGGCGGGACCAAGCGCAACAAGGAGGAGAACCCGCTCGACGAGCCGGATCCGACGCGGCCGCGGCGCTTCCTGGGTCACATCGACAAGTCGAAGATCGGGCTCGACACGCGCTACGGCAACCGCCAGTGGTGGATTGGCTTCTCGATCGGCAGCGGCTACGGCTACGCGCTTGCCGGCGGCCTCGAGGCGTTGCCGCAACTGCAGTCGCGCTACGTTTCCGGCATCGCGTGGGAGGGGGGTGGTCACCTCGCGCCCGAGATCGGCTACCAGCTCGGGCCGAACTTCGCGATCTCGCTCGAGGGGCGCAACCAGTACATCCCGCAGTCGGGGCACTTCTCGCAGTTCGCAGCGACCGGAGCCCAGTCAGTGCTGTTCAAGTTCTACGCGTACACCAGACAGTCGCGTGGCCGCTTCTTCGGCAACCTCGCGGCCGGCGGCGGCGAAGGGTTCCGGTTGATCGCATCGCCCGCGCAGGGCTGCGGTGTTCCCCGAATGTCCCCGGCCAGACTTGCTCGAGCTACTTCGGTGGCAAGCCGATCATCGATCCGGCGTTCCCGAACTTCAAGGACACCGTGCGCGGCGGTCCCGGCCTGGTCGGCGTTGGCGGCGGCTTCCTCTACGAGATCAGCAAGACCGTCTCGTGGGTGGCGGAGGTCAACCTCCTGGCCGGGCTCCCGCACTTCGCGGCGATCGTCGACGTGAACACCGGCTTCCAGTTCAACTTCGGCACGACGGCGCCGCCGCCCGAGGATCCGCTGAAGAATCTCTTCAAGAACAAGAAGACGGAAGTCGAGCCAAAGCGTCCGAAGCAGAAGCGACCCTCTCAGCAGCTAGACGACGAGTGAGCGCGGC
The DNA here is from genome assembly GCA_963711305.1 of uncultured Pseudomonadota bacterium. Lineage (GTDB taxonomy): Bacteria > Myxococcota_A > Polyangia > Fen-1088 > Fen-1088 > DASRQZ01. The sequence continues at coordinate 652,608 of CAVQDT010000003.1, read as the reverse complement.
GGCCAGCGCCGCCAGCACCGCGCCGGTCTCTCCGAGCCGCTCGATGGTCTGCGGCGCGACCGGTGCGGCGTCATGCAGGCTGCCGGCCAGGAGCGCGCTCTGGTCGCGCAGGGGCCGCCCCATCATCATCTCCCAGATGATCGCGCCGGCCGCGAAGAGATCGGTGGCCGGTGACGCGGGCGCGCCCGCAAACTGCTCGGGCGCGAGGTAGAGCGGCGTGCCCCCGGGCGCGTCCCCGGCTCGGCTCCGCGCCGACGTCTCCCGAAGCGCCGCCGATGAGCTGGGCGATGCCGAAGTCGGCGATGACCACCGCGCCCGGCCGGCGCAGGAGCAGGTTGGACGGTTTGAGGTCGCCGTGCGCGATGCCGCGCGCGTGGACGTGGGCGAGCGCATCGAGCAGGCTGCGAGCCGTCGCCAGGATCTCGGCGCCGTCGAAGCCGGGGTCGCCGGCGCCGTTGGGGTTTCCGGCCGCCACCTGACGCAGGCGCGCGCGCAGCGTGCCGCCCGCGACGTACTCCATCGACAGCGTGCGCGCGCCCTCGTCGAGGTCGTAGATCGCGATCACGCCGGGGTGCCGCAGCGCCGCTGCGAGGCGCGCCTCGGCGAAGAAGCGGCGCCGCGCCTCCGAGCGTGCGGGCCCCGCGAGCTGCGGGTGCAAGACCTTGAGCGCGATCGGGATCTCGAGCACCTGGTCGCGCGCGAGGTAGACCGCCGACGTGCCGCCGCGGCCCAGCTCGCGGACCAGCCGGTAGCGCAAGATCTCGACGCCGTCGGGCGACACCAGCGTGCCGGCCGCGCCCTCGGCGGGGGGCTGGATCTCGTCGGCGCGCAGGCGGCGCAGGTGCGCCCGCGCCTGCGGATCGTCGATGTCGATCGCCAGCAGCCGCTCCCAGCGCAGCGCCGCGCGAGCCAGCGCGCCCTCGCTCTCGTCGAGCTCGGCCAGCAGTCGATTGGCGTCGGGCGCGACCGCGTCGGCCGCGGCGTTCCCGCGATCCAGAACCTCGAGCTCGTGGCGCGCCGCCGCGCGCTCGCCGCACGCCATCAGCAGGCGCGCGTAGCGCAGCCGCGCCGCCATGTCGGCCGGCGAGGAGCCGAGGTGGCGGCGCAACGCCGCGGTGGCGGTCGCGAGATCCCCCGCCTGCTCCGCGCGGTCGGCCTCGAGCATCAGATCGGTTTCGAAGCGCGGCACCTACGTATTTTACTCACTCGCTCGCGGGACCCGCTAGTCGACCTCGATGCGCAGGCCGGTCCCGGCGACGCCGGCGGCGGGACGGATCTCGATCACGTCGCCGTGCAGCAGGTCGCAGGTCGTCGCCCACGAAGTGGCCGCCCACGCGCACCGGCGTCCCCTCGCTGCGTCCGAGGCGCGCCGCTCCCGTGCCCAGCTCCAGCCAGATCCCGTCGGCGCCGGGGATGAGCTCGTCGAGCGGGAACGGATCCACGCCGACGACCGCGACCAGCTGACGGTCCAGACCCGAGGCGCCGCGCAGGATCACTCGCCCGCGCGCCGTCGAGCGGAAGTGGATGCGGCAGTCGCGGCCGAGCGCCAGCTCGCCCTCGCCGCGCAAGGGCAGGGGGGCGGCGAGCGCGGCGCCGCCGACGCGCACGCCCGCGCGCGAGCCGGCGTCCTCGATGTGCAGCTCGCCGTCGCGCGTGGCGATCACCGCGTGCCGGCGCGACACGCTGGGATCGCGCACCGGCACCTCGGCCAGAAGATCGCGGCCCAGCGTCGCCGGCACTGCCGCGAAGCGGATCGGACCGAGCAGCGCGCTGCCGGCGCCGGCGCTGCGCAGGGTGACCGCGCGCTCGCGCACCAGGCGGCTCTCGACGTCGCGCGCGCGCTGGCGCACGCCGGCCGACGTCGGGAGATCGCTGGGGATGCGCGACGCCGCCTCGAGCGCCGCGCGGCGCTGGCCCGCCGCCATCAACGACTCGAAGCTGCGCAGCTCGTCGAGCGCCTCGCGCGCCGCGCGCAGGCGCGCGTCCTCGCGCTCGAGCGACGCCTCCATCTGATCGAGATCTCCGATCGCGCCGTAGGCGTCGGCGGCGCGCGCGTCGTCGCCCAGCTCCTCGTATGCCGTCGCCGCGCGCCGGTGGTCGCCGCCCTCGGCCAGGATCTCGGCGGCGGTCCGCAGCGCGCGCCGCTCGAGATCGCCGAGCGGCGGGTGCGACAGGCGCGCCAGCAGCGCCTCGCCCGCGGCGATGCGCGCAGCGCGCATCTGATCGGTCAGCGCGGCCCCGGGGCGTTTGGGGACGGGGATCTTCCCGAGCGCCGACCGCAGCGACTCCGCGGTCGTCCGTACCTCGTCGATCGTCGCCGCGGCGCGCGGCCCGCCCGAGTAGCCGAAGACCACCACCAGCGAGCCCCAGGCCCGCTCGCGTACCAGGCGTTCGACCAGGATCGGAAGCTCATGGGTGACGGCGGCCGAGACCACCTCTTCGAGGGAGATCTGGCGTTCGTCGCCGGTAAAGGGCATGGGCTCGCTTCCAAGATTAACAGAGAGCCTCGCCCTCGTGGACGTCCACGACCACGTCCACGTCCCAGGTCCACGTACACGATTTTGGGGGCGCCCCCGTTCTAGTCGGTGCTCGGTTCGTGGAGTATGATCCTCGGATGCTCCAGCGAGTGGCGCTCGGGCAGGTTCGCTTCAATCTGCCCGGCCTCGCGGTCGACGGGCGCGGCGTGGTCGCCGGCCGTCAGATCGCGGTGCGCTTCGGCGCGATCGATCGCCTGGTGTCGTTCTTCCGCCTGCTGTCGGCCGAGCAGAGCCTGGACGATCTGCAGCCGGGCCTGCGCATCCTGCAGGCGCGCGCGTCGGCGGGCACGCGCGAGGCGATCGTCGTGCTGCCGGCCGGCTCGTCGCACCTGGGCGAGACCGCGGCGCGCGTCGGGCGCATGGCGGGCGGCCAGACCTTCACCGGCAACGGCAAGCACTTCGTGCAGTACCGCGACGCGCGCGCGCCGCTCGGCTACGACGCGGCCGCGATCTCGCAGGAGCCGGGCGACGTGATCTTCTACGGTCTCGAGCACACGGTCTCGTACACCGTCGAGAGCGAGCTTCCGCTGCAGAAGCTGCTCCTGCGCCTGTCGCTGCAGCGCCAGCACGGCCGCACGCGCGAGATCGATACCGGCGCCGTGCTCTATCTGACCGCGCGCCGCGGTCTCGGACCGATGCTGGCCGAATATTTCTATCGCGCGCAGGCTGCGCCCGCGCCAGCCGCGCCCAGCACCGCCAGCGCGGGGGCGGCGGCCAGCACGTCGCCGCCGCAGGCGCTGCGCGCGTCGGCGGCGCTCTGCGACGGCAGCCCCGAGAGCGCGTTCCACGCCGGCACCGCCTTCTGGCTGTTTCGGCTCGAATCGGTCCCGCCGCGCATGATGGGGCTGCTCTCGAGCACGCCAGGGCTCGAGCTCTTCACACCGGTCGGCGCAAACGTCGCCGTCGCCTACGGGTACCGGCATCCGATTCACCTCGATGCGTGCAAGGCGACATTCCCCGGCGATCGCTTCTTTCTCTTCTCGCCGCACGAGGGAGGCGCGACGGTGCTGTCGCCGGTGCCGTCGTTCGCCGCCGTCGAGGATCTGGTGCGCATTCGTCCGCCGGCCCCGCGCGAGCCCGAGGGGCGCGGCGCGCGCGTGATGCCCCGCCCCGACTTCGCGGTGCCGCTGCGCCTCGAGCCGTTCCCCGACTACCAGCGCCACGCGGTCGCGACGCTGGTGCCGTGGAAGCAAGCCGACTGGCTGCGCCGCCTCTGCTACACGCTGCCGGCGACCGCGTTGCGCGGCTATCGCCTCGCGGTGCTCGATCGCGGCATCCTGGTGATCTCGGGCGGCGTTCTCGACGGGATCCCGTTCGGCACCTTGCTCGATTTCGCCGCGCCGGATCTGCTGGTGCCGCTCGGCGCGCGGCTGCGGCCCGCGGTGTCGCCGCAGATCCTCGCCGAGCGCACCGGCGCGATCAGCGGCGCCATCGTCGTCTTTCCGCAGCTGGGCGAGCCGCCCTTCCGCGTGCCTGCCGACGCGATCGAGCCCTTCGAGCGCCGCACGCTCGCCGACGCCGATCTGAGCAGCGACGGCGGCCTCGCGGCGGTTCGCAAGCGCGCCGTCGATCCGGTCGACACCGACGGCAGCGATGCGCCCGCGGGAGCGGCGCAACTAGAGCCAGTCGAGATCGAGAACGACTACCTGGGTCCAATGCCGCTCTGGGGGCTTTCCTGAGCAGGATGGCCGCAGCTGCCCTCCGTACTCGTGGGCGTCGGCGTGGGCGTGGGCGTGGGCGATCCGGAGAGGACGCCGACGCCCACGCCCACGCCGACGCCCACGGGACGGATCTGAAAAGTGGCACGCCGGTTCGTCAGCGAATTTCTCGCTGCCGCTCGTGAAAGGCGGCGCTTTACACATCGGCCGGCCGCTGGGCCCGCGCGCGGTCGATCGTCTGGTCGCCAGCCTGCTGGGACCGACCGAAACCACCGACGTCGCGTCCGCCGAGCCTGGATCGCCCGGCGAGCGACAGGCGCTCGGCGAGCTCGCGCGCTATCGACGCCAGCGCGTCGCCGAGCTGCATCCCCGCCGCCGAGGCGCCGCCGCTCGACGCGGTCACGTTGCGTCTCGGCGCCGCGCTTCACAACCTGCTCGCGCTGGGGCACCCGGAGATTGCCGGCCGCGGCTTCGAGTCGCGGCAGGAGCGAATCGCGACCGCCGCGGCGACGCTGGCCGCCGCGGGAGCGCCGCGCAGCGCGCGCGAGGCGGTCAGCCGCCATTCCTTGCTGGCGCGCTTGCCCGAGATCGTCCGCTCCGATCGCACCGTGCACTTCTGGGTCGGCCGCCGCATCTTCGTGGGGCGCGTGCCGCCGCGGCGGATCACCGCATTGCCCAAATTGCGCAACGTGCATGTCGATCTGGTGCGCCGCACCTGGTTGCGCGAGGTCGGCATCCCTGCCGTCGGTCGCCCGGCGTTCCTGGCCCTCAACCTGGCGAGCCCGCTCGGCGAGGCGCTGGATCCGCTGCGGCTCGAGCCGCCGCTCGCTTGGAGCCGGGTGCTGGCGGTGCTGCGTTTCCCCGCGCTTTGCCGCGCCGTCGCCGGTCGCGCGCTGGAGGTGGGCGTGCGCAAGGCGGGCGAGGCCTTCGCCGACGCGCTCTTTCGTTTCGCCTCGTTGCAGGAGCCGACGGGCGGCGTGCTCGCCACCGGTGAGGCTTTGCGTTTTGCCATTCGTTTCCTGGCCCATCTCGTCTGGCTGGATCTGCTGTTCGGTGATCGCGCCGCCGCGCCCGCCGCGGATGCGGGGGGGACGCCACCGGTGACTTCGGCATAGAGCTGCCGGTGATCCTGACCGCCGCGCGCCGCACCTCCGAAGGTCTGGTCTGGCCGGGCGATCTGCCGCGCGACGGTGACCTGGGCCGCGCATTTTCTGCGCGGCTCGACGCCATGGCTGCAAAGGTTGCAGCGCAGAATCCGCCGCGGTTCCAGTCCGCGCTCGGGATCGCGGAGCTCGCTACCGAAAGTGCGGGCGCTTCGTCGGCGGGCTGACGTTTCGCCGCGGTGTCGGCCAGGAAACGCGGTTGTTACGGGACTACTCGTCGGCAGGAAGCTCGATCACGAACGTCGCGCCTTCGCCGGGCGCGCTGATCAGGCGGATCGTGCCCTTCAGGCGATCGACCGCACGCCGGACGATCCAGAGGCCCAGACCGTACCCGTCGCGATCGCCGGGCCGCGGCTCCTGCTGGAAACGCTCGAAGACGCGCTGCTGCTCCTCCGCCGAGAACCCCGGTCCGTGATCGGCGACGGCAAGCACGATCGTGCGCGCGGTGCGGGTGGCGATCAGGTCGATCGGTTTGCCGGGCGCGTACTTGGTGGCGTTGACGACCAGGTTCGAGAGGATCTGGTGAATCGAGGCCGGCGACCAGCGGCCGCGGATCGCGGCGTCGCAGCTGACCGTCACCGAGCAGCCCGATCGCTGCAGGGCCGCGCTGTGCAGCGAGACGCAATCGTGGATCGCCTCGCGCAGCTGCACGACCGCGATCTCGTCGAGCCCGACGCGCCGGCGCTCGATCTCGGGCGTCTCGCGCTCGCGCGCCTCACGCAGCAGTCCCTCGATGAGGCCGACGGTCTGCTTCACGATCTCGCGCGCCCGCTGCAACGACGCGCGGATCTCGTTACCGCTGGCCGCGCCGGGCGGCAGGCGGCGAAGAGCAGCCTCGATGTTGAGGTGAACCGCGCTCAGCGGGGAGCGCAGGTCGTGCCCCAGAGTCGAAAGCAACTCTTCGAATTGGCGCAGGCCCCCCTCGCGATCCAATGGTCGCTCGGGGATCGGTCCCTCCACTGTGCTCACGCTCCCCACGGTAAAACTCTATCGAATTGCGTCACCGCTTGACACTCCATTCGAATATGTATTCAACCATCGCATTCGAACGGAACGATCGTCGCTGAGCAAATTTTGCGCACGATCCGAGCACAGCGACCGCGCGGCGATGACCCAAGGCGTGACGACCGGCTCGCCGGATGGCGATGGCCGAGCGGCCTGATGGATCGATCCGACGGGCCCTGGTTACGGCACGCTCGCGAAGCGCAACTCCGCTCACGCGAGCAGATCGGTGGCTCGGCATGGACGCAGGCAGCCTTGACACCCCCGGCAAAACGCGCGAGGAAGCTTTTCTTCCGGTAGCTGCCTGACAACTGAATAGAAACGCTTTCGGTGCCCATCAGGGCATAACAGGGAAGACCGGTGAAAGACCGGCGCGGTCCCGCCACTGTCAGTGGGGAAGCAATCTCCCGCACCACTCGAGGCTGAACGTCGACGACGCTAGCCACGGGGAAGGGGGAGGGCGCGCATCATGACCCATGAGCCAGGAGACCTACCGAAGGCAGGAGCCTTTCACCTCTGCGAGGAAACAGGGGCCGGCTGCGCGAGCCTTCGACGTTCTTTTCCGTTTCTTTGCTTCTCCGTCGCTCTCGCCGCGTCGTGCCCGTCGCTCTGGACCTGTTTCCCCGCGGATCCGAGCCCGTGACATGCCGGCCGAACGATCGACGACCAACACCCCGAAAGTTGCGAGCCCCGCGACAACGAAAGCGCGCGTACAGCGCACGTCCGTGGTGTTGGCGCTCGCGCTCGCGATCCCGGCGGCCGCGTCGCTGATCGCCGCGGTCGCTTTCGGTCCGGCGCACATCTCCCTGGGCGACGTCGGGCGCGCGCTGGCGCATCGGCACGGCAGCGGCGCGATCGGGACAGCGACCTGGCAGGAGACCGTGGTGTGGAACATCCGGCTGCCTCGCGCCCTGCTGGCTTTCGTGGTCGGCGGCGCGCTGGCGCTGACCGGCGCGGCGCTGCAGGGGTTGTTCCGCAACCCGCTGGCCGAGCCCAGCATCCTCGGCGTCGCCGCCGGTGCGTCGCTGGGAGCGGTGGTCACCATCTTCTGCGGCGTGGCCGCGCGCGCGGTCTGGCTGCTGCCGGCGGGTGCCTTCGCGGGTGCGGCGATCACGGCGCTCGTCGTTCTGGGGCTGGCGGCGCAGCGCGGGCGCGGCCGGATCTTCAACACGACCATGCTGCTGGTCGGCGTCGCCGTCGGCGGACTGAATGTTTCATTCACCACGTTCATCCTGTCGGTGTCGCTGAGCAGCTACGACGTCGGGCGGCAGGTGATCCACTGGATCTTGGGCGGTCTCGACGGGCGTACCTGGGATCACGTGTTGCTGGCGGCGCCCGCGATCGCGATTGGCGCGGTCGCGATCCTGGTCCACGCGCGAGAGCTGGATGCGCTGCTGCTCGGCGAGATCACCGCGCAGTCGATCGGCGTCGACGTGCCGCGCGTGCGGCTGGTGCTGGTGCTGAGCACGTCACTACTGATCGGCGCCTCGGTCGCCGCCGCCGGGCCGATCGGGTTCGTCGGGTTGTTGGTGCCGCACATCCTGCGGCTGGTGGTGGGGTCGACCCACCGCGCTTTGCTGCCGGCCTCGTTTCTGGGAGGTGGCATCTTCGTGGTGCTGGCCGATCTGGCGGCGCGGACTTTGCTATCCCCGATGGAGATCCCGGTGGGCGTCATCACCGCCGCCGTCGGCGCGCCCTTCTTTCTGGTCTTGCTCGTGCGGCGCGGGCAGGGAGTCGCCGACGGATGAGCGACGTCGTCCGCATGGAGCAGGTCGACTTCGGCTATCCCGGGCGGAGCGTGCTGCGCGGGATCACCTTCGCGGCGCGTGCCGGCGAGGTGATCGGCGTGTGCGGGCCGAACGGTACCGGCAAGTCGACGCTGCTGCGGCTGATCCTCGGTCTGTTGCGGCCGCAGGCGGGGCGCGTGTGGCTGGGTGGCGATTCTGTTACGGCGCTCGATCGCCGCGAGATCGCGCGGCGGGCGGCACTGCTGATGCAGGACAGCCCGCTCGAGTTGCCGCTGTCGGTGCGCGAGGTGGTCGCGCTCGGGCGGCTCCCCCATCTGCGGCGTTTCGAAACCGAACGCGAGGCCGACTACGCGGCGATCGACGCCGCGATGGCGCTCACCGACACGCAGGTGCTGGCCGATCGCCGGGTGACCGAGCTGTCGGGCGGCGAGCGCCACCGCGTTCAGCTGGCGCGCGTTCTGGCGCAGGACACGCCGCTCATGCTGCTCGACGAGCCGACCGCGAGCTTCGACGTCGCTCACCAGTTGCAGGCGCTGCGCCTGGTGCGCGCGGCGGCGGCGCGCGGGCGAACAGTGGTGGTCGCGATGCACGATCTCTCGCTCGCGGCGCGCAGCTGCGACCGGATCCTGCTCCTCGGTGACGGCCGCCTGCAGGCCGATGGCCCGCCAGCCGAGGCGCTGACCGAGGAAAATCTCGCCCGACTCTTTCGCGTGCGCGCGCGCGTGGACGTCGACGCGGACGGCCTGCTGAACGTGGTGCCCATCGAGCCGCTCGACGAGGAGGCGCACCGGTGACGGCCGTCGTGCTGGGTGGGCTGCTCTCGCTGTTCGCCGCGGCGGGCGGAGACTTCGGCAATGGGCCTGCCGCCTCGGACCTGCCGCCTCGGTCCGGATCGGATCCGGAAGCCCGAGACCCGAAGCCCGAGGCGGCCGCTGCAAACGCCTCGCCACACTTGCAGCCCACGCCGGTGTTTCAAACCGTCGTGATCGCGGCACCGCCGCCCGACGCCGCCCCGCGCGCCGATTCGATCGCCGCCGCCAGCGTGCTCTTTCCCGCCGATAGCCCGCGCGCGTTCGACGATCTCGGCGATCTCCTCGTCGAGGTACCGGGCGTGGTGGTCACGCGCTCGGGCGGCGTCGGCGATTTCGCGACCGTCTCGCTGCGCGGGTCCAACCCCGACGAGGTGAGCTTCTACGTCGACGGCGTTCCGCTCGCGGTCGCTTCGGGCGGGTCGGTCGACCTGTCGACGCTGCCGCTCGGCGACGTCGAGCGCATCGAGATCTACCGCGGCAGCACGCCGATCGGTTTCGCCGAGTCGGCGCTCGGTGGGATCGTGTCGATCACCACGCGCGCGCCGTCGGGGCCGCCGCGCTTCACGTTGCGCGCGGGCGCCGGATCGTTCGGCACGCGGTTCGGCGACGCGACCGCCTCAGGCTCGACCGGCCGACTGCATGTTTATGCCGGCGCGCACGCGATCGTCTCCGACGGGTTCGAGTACCGCAACGACATGGGCACGTCTGCGAATCCATCGGATGACGCCAACACGTTCCGATTGAACGACCACCTGACCCAGATCGACGGGGCGTTTCGCGCGGCGATCGATCTGCGCGGGCGCCGCCAGCTAGGTCTCGGGTTGATCGCGGTCGCGCGCGAGCACGGGTTGCCGGGGCCAGGAACCTTGGCGCCGTCGCAGGCCGAGTTCAACACCGCGCGCGGCATCGCCTACGCGAGCTACGATTCGCGTGACGATCTGGGCGCGGGGGGCCGCCTGCACGCGCAGCTCTTCACGTCGGTGCAGCGCGATCGGTTCATCGACCCCAGCGGCCAGATCGGCGCGATCGCCGCGCGCACCGATGACACCACACTGTCGGTGGGCTCGACCGTGCACGTCTCGCGCCCGTTCGCCGACTGGTTGCGCAGCGCCGCGATGATCGAAGGGCGCCGTGAGACGTTTCAGCCGGTCAATCAACTGGAGGCCAAGCCCGTCGGCGTGCCGGCCGAGCGCGAGGTCGGTGCCGCGGGTGTGGAGACCGACTTCTGGTGGCGGCGCATCGATCTCGACATCGTCCCCAGCGCGCGCGTCGAGGTCGTGCGTGACGTCGTCACCGGTCGTGACACGCTCTTCCAACTGCAGCGACCCGCGTCGCCGCCGATCGTTCACACCTTGCCGATCGCGCGCCTGGGCCTCTTGCGGCCGATCGGGTCGCACGCGACGCTCAAGGCCAACGCCGGCCGGTACGGGCGCGCGCCGTCGTTCCTCGAGCTCTATGGCGACACCGGAGGGATGCTGGGAAATCCGCAGCTGCGCCCCGAGATTGGCTGGACCGGCGACCTCGCCGCGGAGTATCGCGCGGGCGGCGAGCGCGCGTCGATCGCCGGTCGCACCGGTCTGTTCGCCGCGCGCGTCGACGATCTCATCGAATGGGTGCCGATCTCGTACAGTCAGGTGCGCGTCGACAACATCGGCCGCGCGCGCATCTGGGGTGCGGAGCAGGACCTGGACGTCGATCTCAGCGCGGCGCGTGCGCGTGACCGGACAGGCGACCTACCTCGACGCGCGCGATGCCAGCGATGTCGCGGCGCACGCCGGCAAGCAGCTTCCGTTCCGCCCGCGCGTGCACGCCTACCTCCGCTCGCAGTTGCGCCGCCTGGCGCTCGGCCGCGCGCTGGTCGGGCTGGCGTACGTCGAGGGCGATTTGCAGGCGGGCGCCTATCGCGACAGCGCCAACGTCGTGCCGGTCGGCACGCGCGTCTTGCTCGGCGCGGGCGTCGAGGTCGATGCGCCGCGCACCGGCCTGCGCCTCGCTCTCAGCGCGAAGAACCTGACAAATCTGGTGACCTTCGACGTCGTGCACTACCCGCTGCCCGGCCGGTCGATCTTTCTGTCTCTCATGTGGTCCAACGAAACGAAAAGGAGTGAACCATGATCCGCCCGACGATTTCCCGGCGCTCTCGCCGACTCATTCTCACGCTGGCGCCCGCGGTGGCGCTGGCGACGCTCGGCTGCCGGAACCCGGAGGCGCCGACCATGACCGCAACGACGACGACCCCTCCGACGGGTCTGGCCGTGCTCAACAGCGACTACAGCACGACGAGCCTCTCGCTGGTCGATCCGACCACGCACGCCGTGGTCCACGACGCCTGCGTCGATTCCAACTCAGTCCCGCCCACGCTGTCGCTGGCGCTGTCGGGTGACGTCGCGCTGCCGTCCCACGCGCAACTCGGGGGCGGCGTGGTGCTGATCGACGACGGGAACAATGCGCTGACCTGGGTCGACCCGCAGACCTGCAAGATCAGCCACCAGATCTCGATCGCCAACTTCAAGGCCTTCGCCCACGACGTGATCTCGGTCAGCGCGACCAAAGCCTACGTCACGCGCTTTGGAACCAACCCCGCGCCGACCGCCGATCCGATGTCGCTGGGCAATGACGTATTGATCATCAACCCGTCGTCGTCGCCACAGCCGACGATCGTCGGGCGCATCGACATGGCGCCGTATGCTGCGCCGGTGGCGGGCGCAACGATCGAGTCGCGTCCCGACAAGGGGATCTTGATCGGCGACAAGGTGTACATCACGCTCGCGAGCCAGAGCAGCGACTACGCCGCGACCGGTGTCGGCCGCGTCATCGAGATCGACACCACCAGCGATCAGGTGAGCGGCATGTTCGACATCCCGTCGCTGGCCGGCTGCGCGCGCATGGAGTACGTGGCTACCTCGCACCTCCTGTACGTCGCCTGCGGCGGCTCCTCGTCGGCCCTCGACCAGTCGCAGACCTCGGGCATCGCGCGCATCGATCTGAGCGGCGCCGCGCCGGCCATGAAGGACACGCTGCCCGCCACCTGGCTCGGTACGCAGCCGGTCAACTTCTCGTGGGTCGCACCGGTCTCGGACACCCAGGTGTGGACGGCGACGTTTGGCGCGTTCGACGTCACCACCAACGCGCAGACCGCGCCCGACGGGATCTGGTCGCTCGATCCGGTGAGCGAGACCTCGATGAAGTCGATCGAAGGGGGAGCGTTCAACTTCGGGCGCACGGCGTTCCAGGCGACGCCGCCCACGCTGTTCGTGCCCGACGCCGACAGCGCCCATCCCCTGGTGCACGTGCTGGATCTCGGCGGCGCGGCCCAGGTCGACATCGACGCCAACCCATCGCAGCACCTGCCCCCGCGCGAGGTCGCCTGGTATTGACCGCGCGCCGCCATGGGCTGGCCGCCGGCGCGCTGGTCGTCGGGGCGCTGGGCGTGAGTCCCCTCCTGCACCCGATCTCGGGCGCGATGGTGGGCGCGCGCGACTTCCACTCCTGCCGCATCGAGGGGGCGTCGTTCCCCAAGCGTCTGATCGATCCGTCGGGGCGCACGCGCGCGATCCCCGAGCCGCCGCGGCGGATCGTGTCGGGCTACCTGGCCAGCGACGAGATCCTCGCGGCGCTGGTCGAGCCGTCGCGCGTGGCGGCGGTATCGATCTACGCCGACGATCCATCGAGCTCGAACTGCCTGCAGGCGTTCCCGCCGCCGGTCCGGCGGGTGCGCGGCGAGCCCGAGGAGATCCTGGCGCTGCGGCCTGACCTGGTCTTCGTGACCAACTTCACCGATGAGGGAACGGTCCGGTTGCTCGACGGCGCCGGCGTTCCGCTGGTGCGCTTCGCCGGCTGGGATTCGTTCGCCGGCGTGGTCGCCGACATCCGCCTCACGGGCGCGGCGGTCGGCGCCGAGGCGCGCGCCGAGGAGCTGGCGCGCGACATCGAGCGCCGCCTGGCTGCCGTCGACGAGCGGGTGCGCGGCCGGCCCCGCCCGCGCGTGCTCTACTACGAGCCGCCCGGCTACACGCGCGGCGCCGGCGCGCTGATCGACGAGATGATCGATCGCGCCGGAGGCTGGAACGTCGCGCGCGAAATGGCTCTGCAGGGGGTCGCGGAGATCGGGTTCGAAAGTGTGCTCGCGCTGCATCCCGAGGTCGTCGTGATTCCGGGTTTCGGTCCCGCGCCGATCTTGCCGGCGGCGCTGGCCGCCAGCCCCGGCTGGTCCCAGCTGCCGGCGGTGCGCGCCGGCCGGGTCCACGTGCTGCCGGCCTCGTCGATCACCGCCATCTCCCATCATGCCGCCGCCGGGCTCGAGCAGCTGGCGCGCGTCGTTCATCCCGAAGCATTCGACCCGTAGCGCCGGTGCGGCGGCTGACGCGCGGCGGCGGTCTCGCCGATAGCGGCTGCCGCGATTCCGGATGCCGGGGCGGCCCGGATTGTGCAGAGATCCCAGCGTCAAATTTGAACCCTCCTCCGCAAAACGGCGGCGGACGTGTTAGCGTTCATCCTGGCGACGGAGCCCGGGTGGGGTGTTGTCGCTGCCGTCATGAGCGACCAACCTCCCTCGCCGCAGCGATCCCGAACGTGGCAGCAGGTGTGGTCGCTGCTCGTAGGCCCACTGCTGGCCGCGGGCACGGTCTTCGCCATCGAGCTGGCGCAGACCTTCAAGCTCAAGATCCCGAATCCGCCGTCGCTGCTCGTGATGATCGTCGTGTTCTCCGCCTTCTCGGGCGGCATCAAGAGCGGTCTGCTCAGTCACGCCATCGCCTGCCTCTATTTCGGGTCGTACTACTCGATCCCGGGCAAGCTGTTTCACTACGACTCCGACAGCCTGTTGCGCGTGATCGGGTACGCGATCACCACGCCGACGATGGTCGTGATGGCGGGCATCTCCAAGCGCCGCGCCGACCGCATGAACGAGCAGTCGCTCCAGAACGAGCGCGAGCACTCCGCGTCGCTGCGCGCGCTGGTCACCCAGCAACGCAAGGCCGAGATCGAGCTCCAGCTCGCCAAGGACGCCGCCGAGTCGGCCAACCGCGCCAAGAGCCAGTTCCTCGCCAACGTCAGCCACGAGATCCGCACGCCGATGAACGGAATCATCGGCCTCACCCAGCTCACGCTGCGCACCGATCTCACGCGCGAGCAGCGCGAATATCTCGAGATGGTCAAGGTGTCGGCCGACTCGCTGCTGATGGTGATCAACGACATCCTCAGCTTCTCGAAGATCGAGGCCGGCCGGCTCGAGCTCGACAACGCCGAGTTCGATCTGCCCGACGTGATCGGCGACGCGACCAAGACGCTGGCGCTGCGCGCGCACGAGAAGGGGCTGGAGCTCGGTTACCGCATCTCGCCGACCATCCCGCGCAACCTGATCGGCGACTCGCTGCGGCTGCGGCAGATCCTGCTCAACCTCGTCGGCAACGCGATCAAGTTCACCGACCGGGGCGAGGTGTTCGTGATCGCCGACGCGATCGAGGTCGGCGACCCCGAGGTGCGCCTGCACTTCCAGGTGCGCGACACCGGCATGGGCATCCCTGCCGAGAAGCAGCGCATGATCTTCGATGCATTCGCCCAGGCCGACGGCTCGAGCACGCGCAAGTACGAGGGCACCGGCCTGGGTCTCACGATCTCGTCGCGTCTCGCCGAGATGATGGGCGGCGAGCTCTGGGTGCAGAGCGAGCCGGGCAAGGGCAGCGTGTTCCACTTCACGACGCGCTTCGAGCGCTGTGCGGTGCAGCAGCCCGAGCGGCTGGTACCAGCCAAGGTGCGCGGCACCGGCGTGCTCATCGTCGACGACAACCGCACCACGCGCGGGATCCTGGGCGAGATCTTGCTCGGCTGGGGGCTCGTGCCCACGCTGGCCGGCACCGCGGCCATCGGCGACGAGGCGGTGGCGCGCGCCGAGAGCGACGGCGCGCCGTTCGACCTGATCCTCATCGACGCCGGCATGGCCGAGGTGGACGGGTTCGCGTTCGCCGAGCAGCTGCAGCAACGGGGCGTGCGCGCGCCGATCGTGATGATGTTGACCACCGCCACGCGGCGCGACGAGCGCGCGTCGGGGCGCGAGCTGCGCATCGCCGCTCACGTCACCAAGCCGATCAAGAAGAGCGACCTCCTCGACGCGGTCCTGCAGGCGCTTCGCCTCGGCGACGCGCCCCAGGCCGCGCTCGACCACGACACGCAACACGCCCCCGCCCCAGCAGCCGCTGCGGTTGCTGCTCGCGGAGGACAACATCATCAACCAGAAGCTGATGCGGCGGCTGCTCGAGAAGGCTGGGCACGAGGTGACGCTCGCGCGCACCGGCCGGGCGGCGCTGGACGCGCTCACCCAGTCGGCGTTCGACATGGTGCTCATGGACGTGCAGATGCCGGAGATGGACGGCTTCGAGGCGACGGCTGCGATCCGCGCCAGCGAGCACGGCACCGGCGAGCACATCCCGCTGATCGCGATCACCGCGCACGCGATGCGCGGCGACCGCGAGCGCTGCCTGGCCGCGGGGTTCGACGGATACGTCTCGAAGCCGGTGCAGTTCAAGGAGCTGTTCGACACCATCGACCGGCTCACGCCACCGGACCTGGGGAAGCGGCGGACGCCGATCCCGGGCAGCGCCGCGGCGCCCGACGCCGCGGGCGATTCGGCCCACACGTTCGACGAGCGGCTCGCGCTGGAACGGACCGGCGGCGATCGCGAGCTGTTGAAGGAGCTGATCGCGGTCTTTCTCAGCGAGATCCCCAACTGGATGCAGGCGCTGCGCGGCGCGCTCGAGCGGCGCGACGCGGCGGCGCTGCGCATCACCGCGCACGCGATCAAGGGCGCGGTCGACAGCTGCGGCGCGTCGGGCGCGTTCGACGCCGCGATGCTGCTGGAGCGCATCGGCGCCGAGGGCAACCTCGGCGCGGCGCCGGCGGCGCTGGCGGCGCTGGAGCGCCGGATCGAGCGCGCGCGCCTCGAGCTCCACGCCTACCTCGGGCGCGACGGCGCGGTGCGGCGGCGGGCGGATCGAGCGCGGCGATGCTGGGCGGCGATCAGGCGGGGAGCGGGCGGGCCTGATGGCGGTCGTGCTCGTCGTCGACGATTCGCCGGTCGATCGCACGCGCGCGGGCGGTCTGCTGAAGAAGCGTCCGGATCTGACCCCGGTGTTCGCGTCGAACGGGCGCGAGGCGCTGGCCCTGATCGCCGAGCGCCCGCCCGATCTGGTGCTGACCGATCTACAGATGCCCGAGATGGACGGCCTGGCGCTGGTCGAGCAGGTGCGGCGGAGCGTGCCCGGGCTGCCGGTGATCCTGATGACCGCGCACGGCAGCGAGGAGATCGCGGTGCAGGCGCTGCGCAAGGGCGCGGCCAGCTACGTCGCCAAGCGCAACCTGGCCGCCGAGCTGGTCGACACCGTGCTCAGCGTGCTCGAGTTCGCGCGCGCCGATCTCAGCCAGAAGCACATCCTGGCGTGCCTGACGCAGACCGAGTCGCACTACGAGCTCGGCAACGACATCGGCGCGATCGCGCCGCTGATCCGGCAGCTCGAGGCGAACCTGAATCGCATGCAGCTGTGCGACGAGACCGGCCTCATCCGGGTCGCGGTCGCGCTGCGCGAGGCGCTGGTCAACGCCATCTACCACGGCAACCTGGATCTGACGTCGGAGCTGCTCGAGGACGACGAAGCGCACGTTCACCGAGCTGGCCGCGCGCCGCCCGCACGAGGATCCGTACGCGCGCCGGCGCGTGCACCTGATCGCGCGCGAGACCCGCAACGAGGTGACCTACGTGATCCGCGACGAAGGGCAGGGGTTCGATCACGCGGCGCTGCCGGATCCGACGCTGCCGCAGAACCTGGAGCGCCGCACGGGGCGCGGGCTGTTCCTGATCCGCACGTTCATGGACGACGTGCGCCACAACGACGTCGGCAACGAGATCACCATGGTCAAGCGGCGCGACGCCGCCGCGCCGGGCGCGACGCCCGGGCCGGCGTTGCGGCCGATCACCGGGACGTTCCCGGCCGCGGTTCAGCCCACGAAGTAGAGCCCGTAGACCAGGTAGCCGATCCCGACGCCGCCGAGCAGCGCCGACGCCGCCCACAGCGGCTTGCGCTTGGTGATCAGGCACACCGACGCGAGCGCGATCGCGATCTGCAGCGACGCGATCGCGAATCCCAGCGGCGGGCCGTGCCTGGCGGCGGTGTCGCGCGCCGCCTCCAGCGAGCGCGCGTGCGCCTGCACGTCGGCCTCGTCCTTCTGATAGCGCGCGACCTCCTCGGCGGCGCGCGCGGTGCTGTCTGGCGTTGCCGCTGTCCGCGTCGCCAGCTCGGCGATGTGCCGCTTGATGCTCTTCGCCTGGTAGAACGCCCAGGTGTCGGACGCCTGCGCCTGGCTCAGCATCACCTTGCTGCCGAAGCCGCCCGCCTTCAGCGAGCCGATCGCGGTCGCCACCGCCAGCAGCACGATCTGCAGCGAGACGTAGCGCGTCCAGCTCTCGCGCTTCTCCTTGAGCTTCGCCGCCTGCCGATCCTCGTGGATCGAGCGGATCAGCTCGCGTACGTCTTGCTGGGCGTCGTCGGCCGTGGTCATGCGGTCTCTCCTCGGGCGGTCGGTGTCGGCTCAGTTGCGGTTTGTCGTCGGGATCGCCCTCGGCGGCCTGCGCGCCGTCGAGATCTTCCTCACTCATCGGTGCGCTGATCCGGTAGGCGCCGTCGAGCCAGCCGCCGAGATCGATCGAGCGGCAGCGCTCCGAGCAGAATGGGCGGTAGGGCCAGACGTTCGCGGGTGTCGCGCCCGGCTCGACGGTCAGCGCGCGCTTGCACGTCGGACACTGCGGCGTCCTTTCCACGGCCATGGTCAACGCAAAGATAGAACGGGGCCCGGGGGTGCGTGCGAAAAAATTATCTGGTCGCCGCCGCCATCCCCGGTAGAAAATCGGCCGTGGCAAACGGCAGTGTTCCCGGGGACGAGAACCGGGCGGGCCCACCCAGGGTGACCGCGGCGGACCCGCCACCGGCTGCCACGTCCGGATTCGGCGCCGCGCCGCCGCGGCGCAAGAGCGGGCTCTTCCCGCGCGTCGGCCACCTGCCGCGCGTGGTCTGGCTGCTCGGCTTCGCGAGCCTGTTCAACGACGTCTCCAGCGAGGCCATCTTCCCGCTGCTGCCCGCCTTTCTCGCGGCGCTGGGCGCGCCGATGAGCTTCCTCGGCTTGATCGAAGGCAGCGCCGACGCGGTCGCGAGCGTGGTCAAGATGGTGGCCGGCCGCCTGTCGGATCGCGGGCCGCGCCGGCTGCTGGTCACCGGCGGCTACACGCTGCCGGCGCTGGCGCGCGCCGGGATCGCGCTCGCGCTCGCGCCCTGGCACGTGCTGGCGGCGCGCCTGCTCGATCGCACCGGCAAGGGGATCCGCTCCGGCCCGCGCGACGCGCTGCTCGCCGATTCGGTGAAGCCGACCGAGCGCGGGCGCGCGTTCGGGCTCAATCGCTCGATGGATCACCTGGGCGCGGCCATCGGACCGCTGCTGGCCAGCGGCCTGCTCGCGCTGGGGGTCCCGCTGCGCTGGACGTTCGCGATCGCGGCGTTCTTCGGCCTGCTCGCGCCCGCGCTGCTGTTCCTCCGCCTCAAGGATCCGCGCGCGATCGAGCCTGCGCACGCCGCCGTGCACGCGGCCTCGGCGGCGCGCACGCGCGGCGGCCTGCAAAAGGGCTTCGCGTTCTATCTATCGGTGTGCGTGCTGTTCGCGCTCGGCAACTCGTCGGACGCGTTCCTGCTGGTGCGCGCGCGTGAGCTCGGCTGGTCGCCGGCCGCGATTCCGCTGCTCTGGTTCTTTCACCACCTGGTGAAGTCGGCAGTCGCCATCCCCGGGGGCGCGCTCTCCGATCGCCACTCGCGCGCGGTCGTCGTGTCGGCCGGCTGGTTCGCCTACGGGCTCACCTATCTCGGGTTCGCGTTCGCAAGCGCCGGCTGGCAGATCCTCGCGCTCTTCGTCGCGTACGCGCTCTATCACGGCCTGGCCGAAGGCGCCGAGCGCGCGATCATCGCCGATCTCGCCGAGCCAGGCGCGCGCGGGCGCGCGTTTGGCCTGTACCACGGCCTGATCGGCGTCGCCGCGCTGCCGGCCGGCTTCGGCACCGGCTGGGTCTGGGATCACTGGGGCCCGGCCTGGGCGCTGTCGATCAATGCCGCGTGCGCGGCGATCGCGTCGCTGCTGCTGTTCTGGCTCGCGTTCGCGGGCACCTTGCGGCGCGCGAAGTAGCCGAGCGGTCAGAGCTTGATCAGGTAGTTGACGGCGACGTTCTTGGGGCGCGTCTCGGAGCCGCCGGCGGCGGCTTCGGTGATGCCGGTCATGCTGGTCGAAACCGGCGGCGACGGATTGCCCGCGGCCACGTCCACGTAGTCGAATCCGCTCGATGTTGCGGTAGGCAGCTCGCGCGTGCCGGCAACGCCGTTGGTCGTGGGGGTGAGATGGCTGTGCCCCGGATCGGTCAGCGTGTGCTGGTGCGACGCAAACGCATCGCCCTCCACCGTTCCAACGCTGTCGCCGGTCGGACCCATCGGGTTGCTCGCGGTACGGGTCGCGGCGTTTGGGTCGCGCCCCGCGCCGTGGTCGGCGCCGCGCACGAAGCGCCCGCGCAGGTCGGGGAGATTGAACGTGGCGATGCCGTCGCCGCCGCCGAAGTTGATGCCGATCGCCCCGAACAGCGTCGCGTAGGTCGCGCGGCTGACCGCCGAGCCGTCGCACAGCAGCCAGCCCGTGGGAACGGCGCCCGCGCCGCCGTCGGGCGACGTGCCCCCGGGGCCGCCCCAGGCGATGATCGTGCCGGACGGAAGCAGCGCCGATTCGAGCGCCGCCAGCCGCTGGTCGAGCGCGGTGAAGTTGCCGTTGAGATCGGCAGCGGCGAGCGTGTCGCCGGTCGCGAAGGTGTGCGGGACGCTCGCGGCGACCAGCGCGCCGACGCCGACGACCGCGACCAGGGTGGCTGCCCCCACCAGGTAGGCCCGCTTGCGCAACTTCAGCTTCCGATGCTCGTTCATCCGTTCACCTCTATTGAAGGACACAGTTGCCGACGGTCGACGTACCGACGACGCACTTGTTGCCGCTGCCGCCGGCCGCGCCGCCGCCGCCTCCTCCTCCCAGACCGGACATGCCACCGGTGCCGGGACCGCCGGCACCACCGGTGCCGTTGATCGCGGCGTCGCCGTTATTGTTCGCGCCACCAGCGCCGCCGGTTCCGCCCGACTTCGCCACCGATCCGCAGCCGGCCATCGCCAGCATGCCGGCGAGCGCGATGATGGTCACCAGGCCGCCAAGGAAACCCCACAGAGGGCGCAGTCGAGTGGTCGGCAACATTTGGCTAGGGCGCAACTTTAAAGAACAGACGCCGAATCTGTCAAGCTGACGCGCGACTTCCAATTTGCGAGGGGCCCGATGTTGTGCGCTTCATGAAGGATGGCAGCATGATGCGGTCCGGGAGGGCGGCCACAATGTCCAGTGATGGGGATCGGGCGAACGAGAGCGAACGCCGCGGCTCCGAAGCGCGCCTGCGCTCGATCCTGGAAACCGCGCCCGACGCGATCATGATGGTCGATCGCACGGGGAAGATCCTGTTCATCAACCGCGCGACGCCGCCCCTGGTGGCGTCGGAGGTGATCGGCAGCAGCTGCTTCGACTACGTGCCGCCCGAGTCACATCACCGCGTGGCGGAGGCGCTGGAGCGGGTCTTCGGCCAGCGCATGTTCGACGAGTACGAGGTGCGGACGCCGACGACTTCCGACGGCGAGCGGCGCTGGTACGCGGTGCGCGCCGGCCCGATGATCGAGGACGGTAAGGTCGTCGCCGCGACGTTGTGCGCGACCAACGTCACCGCGCGCCGCCGCGACGAGGAGCGCAGCCGCGAGCTGGCGTCGCGCTTGCAGAAGATCGCCAGCCAGGTGCCGGGCCTGGTCTTCCAGTTCAAGCTGCGGCCCGACGGCACGTCTTGCCTGCCCTACGCGAGCGACCGCATCCGCGAGCTGTTCCGCGTGTCGCCCGAGGAGGTGCGCGAGGACGCGAGCAAGGTCTTCTCGATCCTGCATCCCGACGACCGCGACGCCATCATCGAGTCGATCCGCTTCTCGGCGAACACGCTGCACCCCTGGCAGTCGGAGTTTCGCGTGAAGTTCCCCGACGGCGAGGTGCGCTGGTTCTACGGCAACGCCGTGCCCGAGACCCAGCCCGACGGGTCGACGCTGTGGCACGGGTTCGCCAACGACATCAGCCAGCGGCGCGAGGCGGAGCGGGCCAAGGCGCAACTCGAGGAGCAGCTGCGCCAGTCGCAGAAGGTCGAGAGCATCGGCAAGCTGGCTGGCGGCGTCGCGCACGACTTCAACAACCTGCTCACGTCGATGATGGGGTTCATCGAGCTCGCGCTGATGGAGGCCGGAAACGATTCGCCCGCGGCCGAATACCTGGCGGGCGCGATGGACGCGGCCAAGCGCGGCGCGGCGCTGACGCAACAGCTGCTGGCGTTCGCGCGCAAGAAGATGGTGCGGCCCGAGGTGGTGGACATCAACGAGGTCCTGCAGCGCATGGGCGCGATGATCCGCCGGCTCGTGGGCGAGAACCTGGATCTGGCGCTCACGCTGTCGCCCACGCTGGGCAGGGTCAAGGTCGACGTCGGCAGCCTGGAGCAGGTGATCATGAACCTGGTGGTCAACGCCCGTGACGCCGTGGGTGAGTCGGGGAAGATCTCGCTCGAGACGCGCAACGCGTTCCTCGACGACGACTACTGCCGCACGCACGCGGAGACCACGCCGGGCGAGTACGTGGTGCTGACGGTGAGCGACACCGGCGTGGGCATGTCGCCCGACGTGCAGGCGCGGGTCTTCGAGCCGTTCTTCACGACCAAGCCGACGGGCGAGGGGACCGGCCTCGGGCTGGCGATGTGTCACGGCATCGTCAAGCAGGCGGGCGGCAACATCTCGTTCTCGAGCGCGCCCGGCGCAGGGCAGCACGTTTCGCGTCTACTTCCCGCGCATGATCGGGGCGACGCCGCCGCATCCGATCTCGATCTGGACGCCGGCGGCAACCACGATCGCGTCGGCCGGCAACGAGACGGTGTTGCTGGTCGAGGACGAGGAGACGATCCTGCGCGTGGCGCGCGAGGCGCTGAGCGCGCTCGGCTACCGCGTGATCACGGCCGCCGACGGGGTGCGCGCGCTGGAGCTGGTCGAGCGCACGCCGGAGCGCATCGATCTGGTGATCACCGACGTGGTGATGCCGCAGATGGGCGGGCGCGAGCTGGCGACGAAGCTGGCGGCGCTGCAGCCCGGGATCCGCATCCTGTTCAGCTCCGGCTACTCGGAGAACGCGATCAGCGCCGACGGTGTGCTCGACGAGGGCATCAACTTCCTGCAGAAGCCGTACACGCCGACGACGCTGGCGCGCCGCGTGCGCGAGGTGCTCGGACCGCTGAGATCCGGATCCCCTCCCCCCGTCCGCGGGGGAAGGGCGCGCACGAGCGCGGCCTGCTCGCAGACGCTCTCCGCCGTCCCGCGGCGCGGGCGGGCTTCTTCGCGGCGGCGGCCGCTTGGGCGCCGGCTTCGTCGCGGCGCGGCCCTTGTGCGCCGGCTTGGTCGCGGGCTTTTGGCGCTTGTCGTCGGCCTTGCCTGCCGCCTTGTCCTCGCTCTTTTCCTCCGGCGTCTCCACGTTCAACTTGTTGTCGCCCACGTCATCGGTGTCGTCGTCGCCCTTCTTCGGCCTTCTGTCGCGCCTTTTCGGCCTCGGCGGCCTTGCGCTGGCTCTCGGCCTCGGCGTCCTGGCGCTTCTTATCGGCGTCCTCGGCGCGCTTGACCTCGGCGGCGACTTCGCGGTCCATCTCCTTCTGCCGCTTCGTCCTCGCAGCCGACCGGCTCGCAATCGCCCGGGCAGTCGCACTTGGCGTTCTTGTTGGTGCACATGCACGACGAGCCGTTGCGATAGCAACCGCAGGCGTTGAGTGTGACCCCGGGGGGACGCGCCCTTGCTCGACGTTGCCGCCTCGGTCTTGTCGGTCTTCTTCGCAGTCTTCGCGACCGCGGCCGCGCCGCCCAAGCCCAAAATCGATTCCGATCGCCCCGATCACCACCGCGCGTCGTTGGAGCTGGTGTGACGTCCGCATGTCCGCCTCCTCTAAGGGCCGTTTAGGTCAGGCCTCAGGTCTACCGGATTTCGCGGCCGGAAGCACCACCGGTTCTTCGGGATCGTCGAGCTCGACGTGGAAGCGGTGCAGAAACCGATGAGCGACCGGTCCGACCGCGACGCCCGCGCTGGCGATGAAGATCACGCCGCTGAACAGCGCGTAGCGCGCTGGCGAATAGCTTGGCGCCGTCGTTCGGGAGCGGCGACACCGGGCCCATGCCGGTCAGGATCATCGACGCATTGAGGATCGAGTCGACCCAGCCGAGCCCGGCGGTGACGTGATAGCCGAACACGCCGACGCCCAGCGAGACGGCGATCAGCGCTCCCGAAATCATGATGCCGCGGCCCATGTGCCGCGCGAACTCCTGCCGGGTCGGCATCGGCAGCGGGCGCCGGTGCCGGCGAT
The DNA here is from genome assembly GCA_963711305.1 of uncultured Pseudomonadota bacterium. GTDB lineage: Bacteria > Myxococcota_A > Polyangia > Fen-1088 > Fen-1088 > DASRQZ01. The sequence goes on along the minus strand of CAVQDT010000003.1, from coordinate 629,164 downwards.
CAGACATGGCTGGTCTCGCCGGGCGTCGCGATCAGCTGGCTGGCCGAGCGCTGCAGCTCCAGCTGCTGGCGCCGCTCCTGCAGGATCTCACGCACGATGATCTGCAGCGCAGCGACCACCGGGACCGCGACGATCGCGCCGATGATGCCGGCGATCTCGCCGAGGAACAGCACCGACACCGTGACCACCAGCGGGTTCACGTGCACGGTGCGCCGGAAGATCAGCGGCGAGAGCACGTTGCCCTCGAGCTGGCCGTAGAGGATGAAGTAGATCGCCGCTCGCGATGCCGTGCCACGCCCCGCCGGTGAAGAGCGCGATGAGCGTGATCAGCGTGCCGGTCACGAACGGGCCCGCGTAGGGGATCGTGCTGGACGCGCCGCTGAGGATGCCGAGCGGCAGGAAGAACGGCACCCGGTTGATGGCCAGGAACGTGGTCGTCAGCGTGGCGTTGATGGTGCAGATCAGCGTGAGCCCGCTGAGGTAGCCGCCGATCGATCGATAGATCTTGTGCAGCACGTTCTCGTAGATCTGCCGCCGTTCGGCTCTCGCCTCGACGAGCGCGGCGCGGATGACGCGGCCACCGAAGATCAGCATGAAGACGGTGAGAAAGAAGATCGTCACCAGCGCGCCCGCCAGCGTCAGGATGCCGCCGAGCGCGGTCAGGATCGGCGTCGCCGCGCCCTCGAGCATCTCCGGCAACCCCTTTTCGGCCTGCCCGATGCGATCGGCGATGTGAAACTGCCGATCGAGTCGCAGGAATACCCTGCTCTGGCGCGCGGTGTGGATGAATCCGGGCGCCTGCTGCACCAGCGCCTTGCCCTGGTCGACGGCTGGCGGGATCAGCGTGAACCCGAATCCGGTGAGGAGCCCGAGCAGGGCGACCGTGACCGTGCCGATCGCGAGGATGCGCGGGAACCGGCGGCGCACCAGCCACTGCACGGCGTGGTCGAGCGCGACCGCGAGCAGCACGGCCGTGCTGGTCAGAGTGATCGCCACCAGCGAGTGGATCGCGGCCATGACCAGCGCCAGCACCAACAGCACCCCGAACGACACCGTGAAGACCGTCTTCAGGGTCACCTGCGAGGGGGCGACTTCGCGATTCGGCGCTGGGGCCTCGGTCGTCACGGGTCTCCGTTCTGGCGATAGTTCCGTCGGAAGCGGTGCCTATGGTGGGGCCGAGCCTCCGGATCCGCAACGGGAAATCGCCCCCGGCTCTGGTGGCGCCGGCACGCGCCGACCTCGCTTCCGTTCCCGTCGCGTGGCCTTAGCTTGCAGACAGGAGGCCGCGATGGCGACGGTGCAGGGGCAGCTGCAGGCACGGCCGCGAGTGAACGAGCCCGAGGTGCTGAGGCCGGTCGCACGCCCGTCGTTGCGCGAGCTGCTGCAGGAGATCCGCGCCGAAGGGACGCACTCTGTTGCGCAAGGAGATCGAGCTCGTGCGCATCGAGCTGCGCGAAGATCTGCGCGCCGAGGCGATCGCGGTCGGCTGCTTGAGCGCAGCCTGCGCCGGGGGCGTCATCGGCTCGATCCTGCTGCTGGTGACGCTGATCCTCGCGCTGGCGCGCGTGATGCCGGGGTGGGGCGCGGGACTGATCGTCAGCGGCGCGGTCCTGCTGATCAGCGCCGTGGCGGCGGCGGTCGGCTGGAAATATCGGGTGCGCGCTCCGTTGGAGCGGACGCGTCAGGTGTTGAAGGGAGACCTTCACTGGACGAAAGAGCGCTACGCATGAGCGTATCTTCGGATGGCCGCAACAACGGAAAGACGTCGAACGGTGGAAGCGCGGATCGCGAGAGCGAGCGGCTGCGCGAAGACATCGACGCCACCCACCGCCGACTCGAGGGGCTGCTGGGCGAGCTGGACCGCCGCCGGCGGGAGGCCTTCGACATACGGTTGCAGATGCGCCGGCATCCGGTGATCTTCGCCGCCGGCGCGGCTCTCGCACTGGGCGCGGTGGGCGGCGGCACCGCGCTGGCCATCGCGCGCATGCGGCGGCTGCACGGGCAGCGCCGCTCGACGATGGCGCGCCTCCGGCGGCTCTCGCACCTGCACGTCGACGGCGCCAACAGCTCGCCGCGCGTCGGCTGGTGGCTCTCGCTCGCCGCGAAGATGGCGACTGCGATCCTGGTGCGCCGGCTCGGCGGCCGTGCCCGCCACCGTCGCAACTGACCGTCAGGGTAGCCGGCGCCCGGCTCCTCCGACATCCGCCACCGGCACCGACACGATCGAGGGCCACGCTCACCCCGATATTAAAGAAGGGGGCGGATAGTGTCGAACCTGTCGGCGTGGATTCACCAACACCGACATGGAGTCGCGCCTTGCGGCCGCTGGCGTTGCTGCTCGCGCTGGCCTGCTTGCCCGTGTCGGCCGCGTACGCAGCGGGGCCTGGCGGTGCGGAGCAGAGCGAGGCGCGCGCCTACTTCGACAAGGCGACGGCTGCGTTCGCGCTCGGACATTATCCGGTAGCCGCCGACAACTTCGAGAAAGCGTTCGAGCTCAAGCCGGATCCGGCGCTGCTCTACAACGCCGCGCAGGCGCACCGGCTGGCCGGCAACAAGGAACGGGCGCGTCACCCTCTACCAGAACTACCTGCGCCTCTATTCCAAGGCGGTCAGGCGCAGCGAGGTCGAAACGCGCGTCGAGGAGCTGAAGAAGGCGATCGAGCGCGACCGCCAGCTGGCGACGTCGCCGCCAACGACCACGATGCCGAGCGCGCTGCCGCCCGGACCGCCGGCATCGGATCCGACGGTGGTGCCCGCGCCGGTGGTGACGGCTCCGGCCGCCACAGCGCCGGTAGCTTCGCCTTCGAAGCTGGCGACGCTGCCGGCTGCGGTCGATACCCGGCCGGCGGCGCCGGTGCTGGTCGCCAGGCCCGAGCCCGCGGAGACCGAGAAGCGATCGCTGTTCGCAAAAGCCGCTGTTCTGGGGCGCGGTGGGCGGCGTCGTCGCTGCCGCCGTCGTGGTCGTGCTGGTCGTGGCGCTGGGCGGGCCCAAGGATCCCTCTCCCTCGTTGGGGACCGTCAAATGATGCGCATTGAGTCTCGACAGGTCCTCTTCGCCGTCGCGGCCGCCGCGTCGCTCGGCCTCGCCGGCTGTGGTGGCACGCGCGCCTGCCGCAGCGGCACGCTGTTCGTCACCGTCGATTTCGTGGCCAACGCCACCAGCGCCGAGAAGGTGTCGATCGACGTCAAGCCCGAGGGCGCGCCGCTGCGCACGGAGATCTTCGATCACGCGCCCGGCGCGGCCGAAGGCACGATCGAGGTCGATTTCCCGGGCGGCTACCAGGACGGGCACCCACGTGCTGCTGGTTCTCACCGGCCGCAAGAACGGCGTGCCGTTCACGGCGGCCACCAGCAACGTGGTGCTGTCGTCGGGCTGCAGCTCGGTCAGCGTCCAGCTCGGTGGCATGCCCTTCGACGGCGGCAACGGCGACGCGGGCGCCGACGTCGCCAACGGTGTGGGTGGCAGGAAATGGCGCGGGCGGCAGCGCTGGCGCCGGCATGGGCGGGCGCGGCGGTGGGGGCGCGGGCGGCGCGGCTGGAAGCGACGGTGGCAGCATGACCGTCGACAGCGGTGCGGGCGGCCAGATCGACTCCGGCGTCGACACCGGACCCGCGTGCGTCTTCCAGTCGGCCGAGGACTGCTTCAACGGCATCGACGACGACTGCAACGGCCACACCGACTGCGACGATCCGGTGTGCAACGCCTCGACGACCTGCGTTCCAGCGGCGGGGGCCAACGGGTTCGTCCCCGGCGCCTGGATCGATCCCTCGACCACCTGCCCGGTACGTTTCGGCGCCGGCGAGTCGACGATCAACGCCATGCTCGATCCCGGTGCGGGCTGCACCGGCTGCTCGTGCGACGCTTCGGTCAGCTGCTCGGCGAACCTGTACAAGTACGCATCGCAGACGGCGTGCACGCTCGACCTGACCGACACCGGCGGCACGCTCGCCGGCGGAATCACGGCGACGCTGGCCGCGGGCGCCACCACCGCGACGGCCAGTTGCCTCGCCAGCACCTTCTCGGCGACCACCGATGCGCGGGTCAGCGCGTACGTCACCACCAACGGCCCGTGCACGCCGCACGGCACGGCCAAGGTGACGCCGTCGGCATGGGGATCGTCGCGCAAGTTCTGCAGCTCCGCCAGCGTCGGCGGCGGCTGCTCGCCCGGGTATGTCTGCGTGCCCAAGGCCGCGCCCAACCACTGCGTGATGGCGCTGGGCACGAAGGCCTGCCCGGCGGGCTACACCCGGGACGCCGCTGCCTGGTTCACCGGCTTCACCGACACGCGCACCTGCAGGGCGTGCAGCTGCGGCACGCAGACGCCGGGCAGCTGCACGCCCATGCAGGTGGCGTTCTACTTCGGCACCACCACGACCTGCACCGCCGGGATCAACCACGGGCTCCAGTCGAACACCAAGCGCCTGCGACTTCAACGCCACCGACGGCAGCGCGGGATTCACCGGCACGCCGACGGCGCCGATCTGTCCGCCGGTGAGCGCGCAGTCGGGCGCGCTGACCCCGACCGGCGCGCAGACGCTCTGCTGCTTCTGAGCGCGTCTCCGCCCGAAGCCGCGCGGGCCGTAGAGGCTCGATGTCCCGACCTGTAACCGAAGTCGGGCCCCGTGCGTTCGACCGTGTGAGCACGACGACTCGATCATCGTCGGAGGCGGCCTGTCCGGCGGCTTGGCGGCGCTCGCGCTGGCCGAGGCCGGCCGCGGCGCGAACGGTCACGCTGGTCGAAGACGGGAGCTCGGCTCGGGGGGAACCACACCTGGTCGTTCCACGAAACCGACCTCGACGCCGACGAGCGGGCGTTCGTCGCGCCGTTCGTCGCCTGGCGCTGGTCGCATCAATTCGCGTGCTTTCCCGGCCGCGAGCGGACGCTGCCGATCGGCTACGCAACGGTGACGTCGGAGCGATTCGACCGCGTCGCGCGTGATCGGCTCGCGCGCGCCGGCTGCGCGCGTCGCTCTGCAGCGCCCGCGCCATCGAGGTCGGCGCGCGCGAGGTCCGGCTGGCCGACGGCCGCGTGCTCGCGGCCGACGTCGTCATCGACGCGCGCGGGCCCCGTCGCGCGCGACGCGCGCCGGCGGATTCCAGAAGTTCGTCGGGCTCGAGCTGGAGCTGGAGCGCGACGGCCCGTGGACCGCGCCGGTCGTCATGGACGCGACGGTTGCGCAGCTGGACGGGTACCGCTTCGTCTACGTCCTGCCGTTCACGCGCCGGACGGTCCTGGTCGAGGACACGGTCTACGCGAGACGCGCCGGACCTCGATCGCGCCGGCGATGGAGCGGCGCGTGCTCGACTACGCGTCCGCGCACGGCGCACGAGTGTCGCGCATTCACCGCCGCGAGTCCGGCGTGCTGCCGTTGCCGGTTCGGCGAGGAGCCGGGCGCCGATCCAGCGACGCGAGCGGGCCGCTGCGCATCGGCTATCGCGGCGGCTTCTTTCACCCGGTGACCGGCTACTCGCTGCCGCTCGCGGTTCGCGTGGCGCGCGCGCTGGCCCGCGCGGCGACCGCGATCGAGATGGGGCGCGCGCTCGCGTCTCGTTGCGCGCAGGGTCTGGCCGCCGCAGCAGCGGTTCGGTCGTCTGCTCAATCGCCTGCTGTTCGGCGCGATGCCGCCCGCCCGATCAGGTGGACGGCGCTCGATCGCTTCTATCGTCTGCCCGACGCGACCATCGCGCGCTTCTACGGCTCCCGCGCGACCGCGTTCGATCGAGCTGCGGCTCCTGCTCGGGCGGCCGCCGGCGGGCGATGTCGTGGCGCCGGCTGATCGGCCTCGCGGAGGCGGCGTGAACGGGCGCGCACGGTCCCGCCGGTCTCGACGAAGCGAGGCCTGGCCGCGCTGGTCGACGACGCGCTGGCCTCGTCGGAGCTCGACGGCTCGCGCACCTCGACGATTGGCCGCTCGGGACCGGGACGTCGGCGAGCCGCCGGCTGCCCGCCGGAGACCTGGGACCAGCGCGCTCGGCGACGTCGCCCGCGACATCCTGTCGCGGCCGAGCCGCCAGTTTCGCGCGCGGCTCGCCGAGCTCAGCTTCCGGCTGGCGGGCGGGACGGGCGACCGCGCCTCGCTGGCTGGCCGGCCATCGTCGAGGTGATCCACGCCGGCAGCCTGATCGTCGACGACATCGAGGACGGCTCGACCGAGCGGCGCGGCGCGCCGTGCGTGCACCTGATCCACGGGCTCGGGCGGGCGCTCAACGGCGCGAACTGGATGTACTTCTGGGCGCTTCAGATGGTCGAGCGGCTCGAGCCCACGACGCCGCTCGTGCGCGAGCGCCTCTATCGCGTGCTGATCGATGCGATGGCTCGCTGCCACCTCGGTCAGGCGCTCGATCTCTCGTTCGCCGTCTGGCGGCTGGCGCGCGCCGACGTCCATCGTCTGGTGGCGACCGGCACGATGTTGAAGACGGGCGCGCTGATGGAGCTCGCCGCGCGCCTCGGCGCGATCGTGGGCGGCGCGCCCGCCGATCGCGAAGAGGCGCTGACGCGCTTCGGACGGCGGCTCGGGGTCGGGCTGCAGATGCTGGACGACTTCGGCAACCTCACGGCCGGATCCGACGGAAACGCCGCCAAGGCGCGGGAAGATCTGCGCAACGGCACGCCGACCTGGCCGTGGGCGCTGGCGGCGGAGCGGCTCGACGACGCCGGCATTCGCAGCCCTGCAAGCCGCCGCGCGGACCGGTCGTCGAATCGAGCGACGCCGACGGCGCGGACGCGCGCGCGCTGGCGGCGCGCTTGCGCCGACGGTCGGGTTCGAAGGGCGCCGCCGGGCTTCGCGCTATCTCGCGCAGGCGCTCGCCGATCTGCGCGGCGGCGATCGACGATCGTTCCCGAGCTCGTCGTCGTCGCGTCGGAGATCCGGCGCCTGGAGGTGTCCTATGGGTGACCAGCGGGTCGCGATCATCGGTCGCGGCTTCGGTGGGCTGGCGGTCGCGATCCGCCTGCAGGCCGCCGGTGCTTCGCACCGTCCTCTACGAGGCGCACGATCGGCCGGGAGGGCGGGCCGGTGTTCATGCGGAGGCGGGTCACACGTTCGACCTGGGCCCGACGGTCATCACGGCGCCGCACTGCCTCGAGGAGCTGTTCGCGCTGGCGGGCGAGACGGCTCGCCGATCACGTCAGGCTGCTGCCGGTCACGCCGTTCTATCGTTTGCTGTGGAGCGACGGCACGCGCTTCGACTACGGCGGCACGCCCGACTCGGTGCGCGCGCAGGTGGCGGCGCTGGCGCCCCAGGATCTCGGCGGGTTCGAGCGGTTCATGGCCTACAGCCGCCGGTCTTCGAGGCGGGGTACGAAGGGCTGGTCGACGCCGCCTTCTTGCGCTTCGCCGACATGGTCCGCGTCGCGCCGCAGCTGGCCCGCCTGCGCGCCGATCGCTCCGTCTACGGCGCCGTCAGCCGCTTCGTGAAGGACGAACGCCTGCGCCAGGCGCTCTCGTTTCACGCCTTGCTCATCGGCGGCAATCCCTTCGAGACGAGCGCGATCTACACGCTGATCCCCTTCCTCGAGCGCAAGTGGGGCGTCTTCTTTCCGCAGGGCGGAACCGGCGCGCTGGTGCGGGCGCTGGCCGATCTCTACCGGCGGCTCGGCGGCGAGCTGCGGCTCGGCGCGCCGGTCGACCAGGTCGACGTTCGAGTCGCGCGGCGGTCGGGCGCAGCACCTCGTGTCCTCGGCGGGCGCGAGCGCGCCCGAGCCGTTCGATGCCGTCGTCTCCAACGCCGATCTCCACCACACCTACGCGCGCCTCTATGCCGGGACGCCGGCCGCCGCGGCGATGCGCGCGCGACTCGAGCGCATGGCCTGGTCGATGTCGCTGGTGGTCGTCTATTTCGGGACGCGGCGCAAGTATCCCGGGCGGCGCGCACCACACCGTCCTGTTCGGCCCGCGCTACCGCGAGATGCTGCGCGAGATCTTCCACGGCCCGTCGCTGCCCGCCGACTTCAGCCTCTATCTGCATCAGCCGACCGTGACCGATCCCAGCCTGGCGCCGCCGGGCGGCGAAACGTTCTATGTCCTCGCGCCGGTGCCGCACCTCGGCGCGGCCGCCGTCGACTGGAGCGACCGAGGCCGAGCCCTACGCGAACCGCATCCTCGCCAGCCTCGAGACGCTGCTTCCCGACCTACGGCAGCGAGATCGCGGTCAAGCGCATCGCCACGCCGATCGACTTCCGCGATCGGCTGAACGCGTACCAGGGGTCGGCGTTCTCGCTGGCGCCGCGCCTCACGCAGAGCGCGTACTTCCGCCCGCACAACCGCGACCCGCACATTCCGGGGCTCTACATCGTGGGCGCGGGGACCCATCCGGGCGCCGGGGTGCCGGGGGTGATCAACTCGGGAAAGGCGACGGCGCGTCTGGTCCTCGCCGATCTCGGCGCTGGGTGCGGAGGCGATCGCATCATGAGCGCGTCGCGCCAACGGCGAGCGCTGGCGCGCCGGATCCTGCGCCGCCACGCCCGCTCGTTCTCATGGGCATCCCATCTCTTGCCTGCCGGCGTGCGCGACGACGCGACGGCTCTCTACGCCTGGTGCCGGCGCTGCGACGACGCCGTCGATCTGGCCGCCGACACGGAGGCCGCGCGAGCTGCCCTTGCGCGGCTGCGCGCCGAGCTCGACGCGATCTGCGGAGACCAGCCTCTCGACGATCCGGTGTTGGAGGGCTTTCGAGACGTCCTCGCGCGCCATCGCATCCCGCGCCGATTCGCCGACGAGCTCCTCGATGGGATGGTCACGGATCTCGGTCCGGTCCGCTACGCGCGGCTGTCCGAGCTCGAGGTCTACTGCTACCGCGTTGCCGGCACGGTCGGGATCATGATGGCGCACATCATGGGCGTGCGCGACGGGGCGGCGCTGCGCCACGCCGCCGATCTCGGGATGGCGATGCAGCTCACGAACATCTGCCGCGACGTCGCCGAGGACGAGCAGCGCGGTCGGGTGTATCTGCCCGCCGAGCTTCTCGAAGCCGCGGGATCGCCCACGCGAGCCCCGGCGCATGCCGCCACGGCGGTGGCGGCCCTCCTGCGTGTGGCTGACCGCTTCTACCGTTCGGGGGACCAGGGGCTGCCGGCGCTGCCCCCCGCCTGCGCCGCCGCCATCCGCGCGGCGCGCCTGATCTACGCAGAGATCGGCGCGGTCATCGCGCGGCGGGGATTCGACGTCACCCGTGGCCGCGCCGTCGTGTCCCCTTGGCGCAAGCTCTGGTTACTGCTGCGCGCGCTCGCAGGCACGGCGGCCGCCCGATGCTGAATGGGTGGCGTCTGTTCGCAGTCTACGTCGGCCGCATGCGGGCGTTCGAGCGCGCCGACTGGATCGTCTACACGGCGTGGGTCGGTTTGATGCTGGGCCTGTGCGCCGTCACCGCCGGGTTCGTCGCCCTCGGCCGGCACGCGGCGGCGCCGCTGCCGCCGGTCGCGGTTCTGGTGCCGCTCGGCGCCGGCATCTTCACCCTGGCGATCGCAGTCGACACGATCGGGCACCGGACGGTCTACAGGCAGGCGTTGCGCGGGGGCGAGGCGCTCGTCCACCACGTGATCATCGGCCTCGGGATCGGGAGCTGCGTGCTCCTCTGCGCCGCGTATCACGGCGGCTCGACGTACGCGGTCCCGGCGATGGTGCTCACGATTCTCGCCTTTCTCTACAGCTTCGTCGATGAGGCGATGCACTGGCGGCGCTACCTGCGGGGCCAATCGGACGCGGTCGAGATGTGGAGCCACGTCTTCATCCTGATCGGCCACGGAACGATGATGGCCGGCTGGTGGCTCTGGTACCGCGGCGGGTATGCCGGCGTCGCCGAGACGCTGCGCGCGCTGGCGGGCACGGTGGGCGGCCCATGAAGCGGGCGCTCGGGCGCGTCCTCGTGGCAAGCGCGTCGCTCGTGTCGGCGAGCGCGGCGGGAGGGGCCATGACCTATTCTCCGAGCCCGATCGAGCTCGCCTATCGGGCCGGCAAGGCGGCCCCAGACGACGACGTGGCCCGGGCGCACTTTCGGCGCGGCATCGAGCTCGCGCGACGCGCGCTCGGTGCCACGCCCGACGAGCCCGATGCCCTGCTGTGGCTGTCCGCGAACCTCGCTGGGGAGGCGTTGAGCCACGGTAAGCTGTTCGCGCTGCGCGCGATCCCCGAGATCGAACGGACGCTGCTGCGCCTCGAGCAGGCGGCGCCGATGCACGATCACGCCGCTGCCGCGCGCTCGTTGGCCAACCTCTACTGGAAGGCGCCGGCGGTCATCTCCGTCGGCTCATCGAAGAAGGCCGCCGCCTATTTCCAGCTCGCGCTCCAGCGCGCGCCCGATTTCCCGGGCAACCAGGCCCACGCCGCCGCCTTCTTTGCCTCCGCACGCGATTGTGCGCGCGCGGGGCCTCTGGCGGCCGCCGTCGCGGCGCGCGGCAAGCTCGACTCGTTCGGGCCGGACGCCGCCGAGTGGACCGAGCTCGCGCGCGACGTGCTGCGCGACTGCCGGTGACGCGTGAAGCGGATTCTCTTCGTCTCGGAGGCGGTGACGCTGGCTCAGGTCGTGCGGCTGGTGACGCTGGCCCGGGCGCTCGATCCCGCACGTCACGAGGTCCACTTCGCGTCGGCTCGCTTCGACGAGCTGATCTTTCGCGGGACGACGTTCACTCGTCACGTGATCCACTCGCTCTCGGCCGCCGCGATCGAAGCCCGGGTCGCCCGCGGCGCGCGACTCTACGGCCGGCGCACGCTGGCGGCCTACGTGCGCGAGGAGCGCGCGCTTCTCGCGCACGTGCGGCCGAGCCTGGTGGTCGGAGACCTGCGCTTGTCGCTGGCGATCTCCGCGCCCGTCGAGCGTGTTCCCTACGCTGCGCTGATCAACGCCTACTGGAGCCCCTTCGCCGTGCGCGAAGCCTTCCCTCTGCCCGATCACCCGATCGTGACGCTGCTGGGCGTCGCGCGCGCCGCGCGCTACTTTCCGCGCGCGCTGCCGTTCGTGTTCCGTCACTTCGCGCGACCGGTGAACCAGCTCCGGCGCCAACACGGCCTCGGCGAGCTGGGCTCCTTGCCCGAGGTGTTGACGTTCGCGGACCACACCTTCTTCCCCGACGTGGCGTCGGTCGTGCCCACGCGGGGACTCCCGGACCGCCAGCGCTACCTCGGCCACGTGCCCTGGTCGCCGACGATCCCGCTGCCGGCCTGGTGGAGCCGCCTCGATCCCGCGCGTCCGACGGTGTACGTCACCCTCGGCTCCTCCGGACGGGCCGACCGCCTTCCGCTCCTCGTCGAGGCGGCGGCGTCGCTCGGGTGCCAGGTGGTCGTGGCGACCGCGGGACGCGCGCGGCTGGGCGCGCTGCCGCGGCACGTCTTCGCCGCCGACTTCTTGCCGGGAGAGCTGGCCGCCCGGCGCGCCGCGGTAGTGATCTCGAACGGCGGTAGCACCACCGGTTACCAGGCTCTTGCCGAGGGGCGACCCGTGCTGGGGATCCCCTCCAACCTCGATCAGCACCTCGCGTCGCAGGCCATCCAAAGAACCGGGGCCGGTCTCGTGGTTCGGGCCGGTGCGGCCAGCTCGCAGGGCGTGGCTGCCGCGCTGTCCCGGTTGCTGGTCGAGCCGTCGTTCACCGAGCAGGCGCGGCGGCTGGCGGCGGACCTGAATCGCTCGAACGCTCCGGGTGAGTTCGCCGCCTTCGTCGATCGCGAGCTCGCCTGAGGGCCGCGCGCGCGGTTCGGGCATACTTCGGCTGTAACCACAGGGACACTTCGTGCGTATGTTCTAGGACGGCTTGGATTCCCTTAGCGATGACGCCTTGATGGGAAGATTCTGCGCGGGTGAAGAAGCCGCCTTCGAGATGCTTTATCAACGGTATGCCGCCACAGTGCTCGCCTTTCTGAAGCGCATGGTCCGCGACGAGGCGCTCGCCGAGGATCTGTTGCAGACGGCCTTCGTCTCGTTCGTGCGCGCGCGTGGTCGATACGTCGCCGGCACCAGCGCGCGCTCGTGGCTCTTCGCCATCGCCGCCAACGCGGGGCGCGACGCCTTGCGCCGGCGGCGCGCCAGCCCGGAGCGCCTCTCGCCCGAAGGGGTGACGCCGGAAACCGCCGCCGAGTCACCGCCGCTCTCCGATCCGCCGGCCGCGCGCGCTTTGCAGGACGCGCTCATGCAGCTGCCCATGGAGCAGCGGGAGGCGGTGGTGCTCCACAAGCTGGAAGAGCTGTCCTTCGAAGAAGTGGCGACGGCGCTCGGGATCACGGTCGGTGCGGCCAAGGTGCGCGCCCACCGCGGCTACCAGCGGCTGCGCCAGATCCTCGAGCCGCTGGGGGTCGCGCCATGAGGGATCCAGGCGCAGCGCTCGCGCGCGCCCGTGCCGCCGCGCTGGACGAGCTCCGGCGAGCGCCCGCGCCGATCTCCTGGCGGCGCTCCGCCGTCGTGGTCGCCGCCGGGTCGGTGGGGACGAGCTTGCTCGTGGTGCTGGCCACCTGGCTTGCGTCGGTCACCAGCGCGGACCAGCTGCTGGCGCGCACTCCTTGGCTGGCGGCGCTCGTCGTCTTTGCTGCCGCGGCGGCCGCGGCGGCGCTCGCGCCCCGCGCCGCGGGCGTGCGGGCGGTGATGCTCTTCGCCGGCGCCGCGCTCATGGTTGCGCTCGTCCTGTCGCGCGGGGCAGGGCTTCCGTCGGCGGTGCCCGGCTGGGTCTGCTCGTCGAGCCACCTCGGGCTCGACCTGCTACCGCTCGGCGCGGCCCTGATCGGGTTGCGACAGGCCGCCTGGCGCTGGTCACGCGCGGTGGTCGCCGGGCTCGGCGCCGGAGCGACGGGTGCGCTTCTGGGCGAGCTCGCCTGTCATCAGGGAGCGCGCCACGTCCTCGTCCATCACGTGGGCGCCTGGCTGCTGGCCGCTGCCGCGTGCGTGGTGATCTCCCGCCGGCTGCGGCCGCGCACCTTCGCGCCGTGAACGCGTCTCAAAGCACGGCGCGCAGGAGGTCCGGCACGCGACGTTCCCGGAACAGCTCGAACCCACGCGTCGCCGTGCGATCGCGCCCGCGCTCGTCGGCGAGGTAGTGCAGGCAGGCGTTGACCAGCTCGCGGTACTCGACGAAGGCGATGCCTTCCTCGTACGGCCGCTCGCCCGCCACGTCGAGCCCGCGCTCGGACACCACGAAGCAGCGGTTGGCCAGCAGGTACGACACGCGCACGACCTCGAAGACCTTGGCTTCGTACATGTGCACGTTGAGCACGATCTTCGCGCGCGCGATCAGCTCGTCGCGCTCGGCGCCGTAGACGCCGAAGGCCGGGATCACGTTGGCGCCGCGCTCGTGCAGCGCCTGCAGCACGGCGAGCCGCCGCTCGACGATCGAGCCCACGAACAGCACGTCGATGTCGCGGTAGGGCGCGGGCGGGATGCGCGTCAGCTCGGGCACGTAGCCGATCGGCACGTGGCGCGCGGCGATGCCGTAGCGGCCGAGCGCCTCGATGTTGGCCAGGCTGTAGTCCCAGACGGTGTGGCGGCGAAAGAGTGCGATCAGATCCTTGGTCAGCCAGGGCGAGTCGTCGTAGATCTGCTCGAGGTTGTAGAGAATCGATCCCCTGGGCAGCTGCTGATCCTTCGCCGAGATCAGGTTCGAGCCGAAGACGATGTGGCGGCGGCCCGGGCAGGTCGGTGCGCTCCGACAGCACAGAGTCGTGGCCCAGGGCGCAGCAGCCCGTGGTGCACCGACTCTGCGACCTCGCGGAAGGCCTCGCTGTGCACGAAGCCCGGCTGCGTCGCGATGCTGACGGCGTACTGGCTCAAATCCTGCGTGTACCTCTCGAATCCCGCATCGACGCTTCGACGCGGGGGCTTGAGCGCGGTGGCGCCCTTGCCGGCGCGCGCCACAAATCTGGCTGGTCTGCGACTTGCTTGTGAAAGGGGTGTGTCGAGATCCGTCCCGACGTCACCGTCGCCAGCGCCGCCACCCGCGGTTTCGATCGTAGTCCCGGTTCACAACCAGTGGGCGTACACGGTTCGCTGCCTGGTCGCGCTGCTCGATCACAGCCGCGACGTCGCGTACGAGGTGATCGTCGTCGACAACGGCTCGACTGACGAGACGCCGGCGGCGCTGGCGCAGATCACCGGCCTCCAGGTTCATCGAAACGCCGCCAACCTCGGCTTTGCGCGCGCCTGCAACCAGGGGGCGGCGCTGGCGCGCGGCGAATTCGTGCTGTTTCTCAACAACGACACCGAGCCCGGGCGCGGCTGGCTCGCGGCGCTGCTTGCGGCGGCGCGAGCCGATCCGGCGGTGGCCGCCGCCGGCAGCCGGCTCCTCTTTCCCGACGGCACGATCCAGAGCGCGGGCCTGATGCTCGCGTACGGCCTCCCTTATCCGCTGTCGGTGATCCCGCGCGGCTACCGCAAGCCGGCCAGCGAAACGCCGCCGAGCGGGCCGGTGCGCGCGGTCACCGGGGCCTGCCTGCTGGTCCGCGCCGCTGCGTTCCGCGCCGCCGCCGGCTTCGACGAGGGCTTCGAGAACGGCTACGAGGACGTCGACCTCTGCCTCCGGCTCGGCGAGGCGGGCGGCAAGATTCTCTTCGTCGCGGAGAGCGTGGTGACCCACCACGAGGCGGTGAGCGGCGGTCGGTTCAAGAACGAGGCGGCGAACCTGGATCGCCTGCAGCAGCGCTGGATGGAGCGCTTGCCGCGCGCCTGGTTCGATCTCGACTACCGGCGCCAGGCCGCGCAGGCGCCGTCACGCGCCGGCCGCGCGCCCGCCAGCGTCGTCGTGGTGGTGGAGGATGCGCTCGGCACGATCGCGCCCTGTCTGGAAAACCTGCGCTGCACGCTCGGCCCCGACGACGAGGTGATCGTGGTCGACGACGGCTCGCGCGGCGCGACCGCGGCATTCCTGCACCTGCAGGCGCGCGAGCACGCTGCCGGGGGGCGGGTGCGACTGGTGTTGTCGGAGACGGTGGTTGGATTCGCCGCGGCGGCGCGGCTGGGCATCGCCGCCGCGAGCCGGGACTTCGTGGCGCTGCTCGCGCCCAACGTCCGGGTCGGCGCCGGCTGGCTCGACAAGCTCGTCGGTCACCTGGTTCGCGATCCCGCGCTCGGCGTGCTCTCGCCGGGTCTGGCCGGGCGCGGCGATTCAGCGACGCCGCTCTACGCGCCGCCGGCCGGCTATCCGGCGCCGGGCGCGTCGGTGCTGGACAAGCTGGTCACCGCGCGTCCGCGGCCGGTGCGCGTGGCGCCGAGCGGGTGCCTGGTCGCGCCGCGCGCGCTCCTGGCCGAGCTCGCGGCGGTGCCCGAGCTACTGGCCGGCGATCCGCCGAGCGCGCTCTGCGACTACCTGGCGCGCGACGGGCGGCGGCTGTCCGCGGCCAGCGACGTCTCGGTGCGCCGCCTCAACCAGCTGGGCGGCGACCACCACGGGCCCGACCGCGCGCGCTACCTCGAAGGGCAGGGCGCGGCTCCGCGCGAGGCGCTGGTCAGCATCGTGATCCTGGTGCGCGACAACCTGGCGCTCACGCGCGCCTGCATCGATTCGATCTATGCGCACACGCCGGGCGCGCTCGAGCTGGTGCTGGTCGACAACGGTTCGGCCGAGGACGTGGCCGGCACGGCGCGCGAGCTGTCGGCGGCGGGCCGGCGGGTGGTCTACCTGCGCAACGAACGCAACGAAGGGTTCGCCTTCGGCTGCAATCAGGGCATCGCGGCGTCGCACGGCGCCTACCTGGTGCTGCTCAACAACGACGTCGTGGTGACGCCGGGCTGGCTGTCGCGCCAGCTGGCGCTGCTGGAGATGGATCCGGCGATCGCCGTCGTCGGCCCGACCACCAACGCCACCAGCGGCGCGCAGCTGGTCGGCACCGCCACCTATCGCGGCGTCGCCGAGGTGAACCGCTTCGCGCGCCAGTGGGCGCTGGAGCACGCCGGCGAATTCGCGCTGGTGCCGCGCATCGTCGGCCTGTGCATGGTGATGCGGCGCGCGCTGGTCGACGAGATCGGCGGCTTCGACACCGCGTTCGGCTTCGGCAACTGCGAGGACGACGACCTGTGCGTGCGCATCCTGCGCGCCGGTCACGAGATCGCGATCGCCTACGACGTCTTCATTCACCACCACGGCAGCGCGACGTTCCGCTCGCTGGAGCTCGACGCGCGCGCGCTGGTCGACGAGAACTGGCGCATCTTCTGTCACAAGTGGCGCCACCCGCCGCAGCAGCACGGCCCCGACGCGCTCGCCGCGCTGGCGCGGGCCGCGCCGTTCGATCCGGCGACCGATCGCGTGCCGGTCGACTACCGCGAGATCTTCAATCCCCACGCGCCGCCCCTGCCGCTGGCGACCGACAAGCCGGTGCGCATGCTCTGCATCCCCGACTTCCGCTGCCGCCGGGGTCCTCGCCTGCCTCGTCCTCGCCGCCGCCTGGCGCGCGCCCCCTGACCCGCTTCTTCCAGACCTTCACCGCGACCGATCCCGTGGCGCTGCTCCTCCGCGTCGAGCCGCCGACGCCCGAGGGCGCGGCTCAAGCCGTCGACAGGCGATGCGCGCGCTCCTGCGCGAGCTGGGCCTCCCCGAGGAACGCGCCGCCGACGTCCTCGTCGACGCGACGCCGCTGCCTCCGGCGCGGCGCGGCTCCCTCTACACCTGCGCCGCCGCGTACCTGTCGTGCGGCGGCGCGCGCGACCCGTTCTACCGCCGCGAGGCGCCGGGCCTGCGGCCTGACGCTCGCGGAGCTCGAGCGGGCGCCTGCTCCGCGCGCGACGCTGCTTCGCCCACGCCCACGCCCACGGCCACGATCGGAACGTCGGCATCGGCGCGCCGCCGCGCGGTCTCGGTGATCGTCCCGACCGTCGATCGCCCGCAGCTTGCTGGAGCTCGCGTTGCGCAGCATCCTCGCGCAGACGTTCCAGGACTTCGAGATCGTCGTCGTCAACGACGCCGGGCCGCCCGTGGGCGAGCTCGTCGCGCGGCTCGGCGCCGCCCAGACGCTGCGCCACCCGATCCGCTACCTCGAGAATGCGCAGCGCCGCGGGCACGGCGGCTCGCGCAACGCCGGCCTGCGCGCCGCGCGCGGGCGCTACATCGCCTACCTCGACGACGACGACACGTTCCACCCCGATCACCTGGCGACGTTGATGGCTGCGCTCGCCGACGGCCGTCACGCGGTGGCTTACAGCGACGCCGAGCGCGCCAAGGTCGGCGCGGGCGGCGAGGTGCTCGCGTGCGACGTTCCGTACTCGAGCGACTTCGATCCCGACGCGCTGCTGCTCACCAACTACATCCCGATGCTGTGCGTGCTGCACGAGCGCGCCTGCGCCGACGCGGTGGCCGGCGCGGGCGGCGCCCTGTTCGACGAGACGCTGCCGGTGCTCGAGGACTGGGACCTCTGGATCCGCCTCTCGCGTCGCTTCGCTTTCGTGCACGTGCCGCGCGTCACCTGCCGCTTCACCGTGCGCACCGACGGCTCCAGCGTCACCACCGTAGCGCCTGCGCGCGTTCGCGGACACCGAGCAGCTCTTGCGCCGCCGCTACCGCCGCGAGATCGCGCGCGCGCCGCGCGCGCTGCAGGCGCTCTATCAGAGCCTTCTACCGGGGGTTCGCGCGCTCCTCGCCGGCGGGCAGGTTGCGCCCGCCGCCGCCGAGCTCGCTGCGTTCGCCGAGACCTATCCCGAGCACGCCGAGGCGCGCCGGGACCTGGCGTTGCTGCTCGGTCGCTGACGCCTCAGCGCTTGACGAGCACGGCGGGCAGCTTGCTCGCCTGGCTCACCCAACCGCGAACCTGCGCTTCGCTGGGCGCGGGGTTGGCGATGTGGCGCGACTTGTTGAGCGTCGCCATCTTCTTGGTGAGCGCCGGCGGATCCGTCGCAGCCAGATCCGGAACCGACTTGATCCCGGCGGTCTCGAGCAGGATCACGAACTCGGGCCCGATGTCGCTGAGGCGCAGGAGATCCGCGCAGCGTGCGAGCTGATCGAGCCGCGCGCCCGGCAGGCCCGTCTCCTTCGCCAGTTGCTTGCGCTCCGCGGGTCCGACCGCGCGGTGAAGCAGGTCGTCGGTGCTGTGGATGCCGGCGCCGTGCAGCTTGCGCGCCTCGCGGTCCTTGATGAGCTTGGGGACCTCGGAGACGTTGTACGGGTTCGCGAAGGCGGAGGGGGCGAGAGCAGGGCAGCGAGCGCGAACAGGAGAGGTGATCGCAGGAATAGCGGAGAACGCGCCCGAACGAGTTCCGGTCCCCTCCCCCCGTCTGCGGGGGGAGGGTTAGGGAGAGGGGCCGCGGACGGGGGCGAGCGGACCGGAAGGATCCGAGGAGGGGACCGGAGATTCGCGCGGATTCGTGAGGGGCAATCGGGCGGCGCAAGGTGCGGCGGATGATACCGCAGACCGCGCCGTGCTCGTCGGCGCGGGCGCTTCAGCGAGCGCGGAAGGCTGGCAGCAGATCGATCACGGCGCCGGTGCCGGGCGCTTTCGGCGGGCCGTGCTTGATCACCTCGAGCGGGCCGCCGAGGTCGATCCAGAGCTTGCCGCCCGGCTTGAGCAGGCGGGCCATCTCGGCGAGCGCGGCGATCGGGTTGGGCAGGCGATCGAGCGGGATCTTGCAGGTCACGGTGTCGTAGGTCTCGTCGGGGGTGACCAGGCGGACGCGAGGATCGTATTCCAGCGCGCGCAGTGTGTCGGGCAGCGCCGCGGGGCGCGGCGGGCGGGACAGGGGGAGCGGGCGGCGGCAGGTAGACCGACGGTGCCGGCGCGGCGGCGATCGGCGCGGGCAGCAGGGATGGCGTCGCGGCGGCGTTGGCGAGCTTGACCGCGACCTCGACGTTCGCCGGCTCGACGGCGAGCGCCGCGCGGTAGAACGCGCCGGCGTCCTCGTTGTGGTGCAGGGCGAAGCTGATGTCGCCCGCGAGGGCCAGCGCTTCGGGGTCGCGCGGCGCGCGCGTCAGGAACGGCTCGAGCGTGCGCAGCGCCTCGGTGTGCTGGCCCATCTCCAGCAGCACGCGCGTGAGGTTGTGGCCCGCCTGGCGGTTGGTGGGCTCGATGGTCAGCGCGACGACCAGCGCCGCCTTCGCGGGCGCGAAACGGCCCGCATCGCGGTGGAGCACGCCCAGGTCGTTCCAGGCCTCGGCGGTGGCCGGCTGCTTGTCGACGAAGCGCTCGATCTCGGCGACCGCGGCGTCGAGCTGCCCGGAGGCGAGCAGCGTCTCGGCGGTGCGCAGCACCTCGCTGTAAAGGGGCGCGCCCGCGAGCGCCGAGGTCGTCGGCGGCGCGATCACCGTGCGCGGGGCGGAAGAAGAAGAGACAGAGGCAGGAACAGAGACGGGCGCGGCGCAGGGAAGGGCGCAGGCGGCGCAAACGAGATGGGAGCAGCGGGCGCAGGCGGCGCAAACGAGATGGGAGCAGCCGGCGCAGGAGCCGGAGCGGGAGCCGCTGCCGGCGTGGCGTTTCCGAGAGCGGTCGTGATCGCGTTGCGGTTGTCGCGAATGTCGGCGTGGAACGGATCCAGCTCCAGCGCGCGGCGGCTCTCGCGGTCGGCGTCGACCAGGCGTCCGGCGGCGTGATAGAGCACGGCGAGGTCGTTGTGGGCCTCGGCGCATTCCGTGTTCGAGGAGGTCAACCGCTCGAGCTCGGCGACCGCGTCGGGGAACCGCCCGGCGTCGAGGAGCCGCTGAACCGGCACGAAGCTCGCCTTGTAGGCGCGGGTACGCTCTTCGATCATCGCCATGGACACGTCCTTCCTTGCCGCAAGGCAAAGCAAGCGAAGTGCCACGGCGAAATTGCCCAGCGGATGCGATTATTGCGTCGGGGAACGCGTCAGAAGGTTGGCGCCGCCATTTTTCTGGCGCGCGATTTCGCGGAGGCCTCAGGCACCTCCGGTCCCCTCCCCCGTCCGCGGGGGGAGGGTTAGGGAGAGGGGAGACCTTGCGAGACGCGAGGCTCGCCCGATCCGCGCGCTCCCGCTCGCAAGGCTTTGCCCTCTCCCTAACCCTCCCCCCGCAGACGGGGGAGGGGACCGGAGCCGGCCCGAAGCCCGAGGCCCGAGGCCCTTCCGCTACAGTCCCTTCAGCTCGGCCAGCGCGCTCTTCGCCGCGTCCACGTTGCCGAGCCCCAGCTCCGCCTTCGCCAGCTGCGCGAGCACCGGGCCGCGCTCCGGCGCGGTGTCGAGCGCCCGCATCAGGTGAATGCGCGCCTGGCGGAAGTGCTTGAGCTCGACGTAGCCGCGGCCGATCAAGCAGATTGGTCAGCCAGAGCTCGGCGTCGTGCTGCAGGCTCTGCTCGAGCAGGCTCACCGCCTTGTCGAGCTGCTGGTTGCCGAGCGCGATCATCGCGAGGCGCGCCACCGGCAACGCGAACGAGCTATTGCGAAGCGCGGCGTCCTCGTAGAGCGTGCACGCCTCTTCGAGCTGGCCGGCCGCTTCCGCCATCTCGCCCAGACGGCATTGCGCGGCGCCGAGGCTGGGCGCGATCTGGCGGCAGCGCTCGAACGACGCGGCGGCGCCCGTCAGATCGCCGTGCGATTGCAGATGCGCGCCGATCTGGAACGCGACGTTGCACGACCGCGGGCTCAGCTCCTCGGCGCGACGGAGACCGCGTAGCGCGCTCGCGCCGTCGCGATCGACCCCGGCCAGGAACAGGTGCGCGAGGTAGAAGTCGGGCGCGAGCCGCGTCGGCCTCCGCGAAACGGCGGCGTGCCTCGTCGGTGCTGCCCGCCTGCTGCAGCACCAGGCCCTCGTAGAGCAGGCGTTCGACCTCGCCGTCGCCGAACGCGAAGTAGCGCGAGCCCTCGAACGTCCGCGCGCCCGGTTGCGGCCCGGCGAGCGCGCCCTCCGCCGGCGTCGGGTTGCGGCCGCCGCGGTCGAACGCCAGCGCCGCCACCGTCGACAGGTAGAACCCGAGGCGATCGCGCGCGTGGTCGCGCTCGAGACGCGTCGTCCCCAGCTCCTGCGCCGCGCGACGCACGATCTCCTCGCGCTCACCGGGCCGCGCCAGCGCGCGTTCGATGGCCGCGTCGAGCTCGCCGAGATCGCGGAACAGGAACCCGTTCTCGCCGTCGCGGATCGTCCCCGTGTAGGGCTCGAGCGCCGAGCAGATCGCCAGCGCGCCGCCCGCCGTGTACTCGAGGAACTTCACGTCGGAGCGGCAGCGGTTGAACTCGGTCGGCAGCAGCGGGCCGAGCCCGATCTGCAGGCCGCCGACGAACGCGCGGTAGGCGTCGATGTTGCCGCCGAACGTGTACTCGAACTGCCGCGGCGGCACCCACGCGAAGAGGTCGCGCAGCGACGAGTCGCCCATGATGGCCAGCGTGACCTCGGGGTGGCGCGACAGCGTTCCGCGCAGCACCGGGATCACCCACTTGATGTCCTCGCGATGGCCGAGCGACCCGCCCCATCCGATGCGCACGCCGCCCGCCGCCGCGCCCGCCCGGGCCGGCGGCGCGGGCGGGTCCCACAGCTGGTTCGCGAACACCGCGCGCCGCGCGTTCAGGTGGCCGAAGCGCCGCGCGAGCGCGTCGACGGTCAGCTGCAGGCAGTCGGCCTGCCGCGCCAGCTGCGACGACAGGCTGCGCGAGATCAGGTTGGCGGCCAGGTAGGCGGTCGGGTTCCAGGGCTGCGGCGCCAGGAAGTGGTCGTTGATCTCGTAGACCGTGAGCCGCCGCCGGCGCCGCCGCGCCTCGATGATGGGCAGGAAGTCGGCGTCGACGACATCGCACAGCACCAGCACGTCGGCATCGTCGATGAGCGCGTGCGCCGCCGGCGTCAGCAGCGAGCCGCTGACCACGGTCACGCCCTCGAGCTCGCCGAGCGCGCGGCAAGGCTGGCGCGTGCGGTAGACGTGATCCCCTTGCTGGCCGCGGTTGGGCGATTCCAGGTGGAGGATCAGCATCGCCCGCCTCGCCCGCCTCGCCCGCGACTCACGTACGACGTGAGGCGATCGTCTGGGTCGCCGTCGTCGCGCCCGCTTGCGACGACGTATTCGCCGCGGGCACCGCGGCCGCGAAGTGCGCCGCCTCCTCCTTCAGCTCCTCGTCGAACAGCTCGTGCATCATGCGCGTCAGCTGCGCCGCCGCCCCGGTGATGTGCGGCAACAGCGCGGTCGCGAACTCGCCCGCGCTCTGGTAGCGCGCCGCCGGGTCGACCTGCAGCGCCTTGGCGACGATCTCCGCGCACGGCGCCGGCAGCGCGGCGATGCGCGCCTGCTCGCTGACGTCGGGTCCGGTGGCGGCGCGCACCAGGAGCTCGTACGTCGTGTTGCCGCGATAGAGGACCTCGCCGGTCAAGCAGTAGAAGATCACCAGCCCCATCGAGAAGAGGTCCGCGCGCGCGTCGACGTCAGCGCCGCGCGCCTGCTCGGGCGACATGAAGCTGACGTTGCCCTTGACCACGCCCTGCTGGGTCTTGCTGACGCGCCCCTCGGCCTTGACGATGCCGAAGTCGAACAGCTTGACCTCGCCGCGCGCCGACACCAGCACGTTGTTGGGCGAGACGTCGCGGTGCACGATCCCGAGCGGGCTGCCGTCGTCGGCGAGCCGGGTGTGGGCGTACTCGAGCGCCTTCAGCGTCTCGTGCGCCACGTGCAGCACCACCCCGTGGGGCAGCGCGGTGCCGTGGCGCTCGACCATGCGCCCCGCGATGCGTCCCATGTCGCGCCCGAGGATGTATTCCTGCGCGAGGAAGTACTCGTCGCCGACCTTGCCGAAGTCGAACACCGGGATGATGTTCGAGTGCACCAGCGTCGAGCCGAGCTTCGCCTCGTCGATGAACTGCGCCACGACCGTCGCGTCGCGCGCCAGCTCGGCGCGCAGGCGCTTGACCACGAACGTGCGCCGGAAGCCTGCGGCGCCGAAGGTGACCGCGGTGTAGACCTCGGCCATGCCGCCCGCGCCCAGCCGGTCCAGCAGCGTGTAGCGGCCGAAGATGGTCGCGGCGTTCGGGTCGGTCCCTCCCGCCGACGGTAGCGGCCCGGGCCCGGTGTGGAGCGCGGTCGCCGCATCGCCGAGCCCGGCGGTCGTGCCGCCGGTGATTGCGCCGCCCGCCGTCGAGCGCGCGCGGTGGCGGCAGGTCCGCGCCCAACCCCGGTACGGTGTTGCCGACGGTCATGCGCGGATCGGTGCCGAACGCGGGGGCCGGCGCGCGGCGGAACCCGAGCACCAGCGCGACGAGCGCGGCGAGCGCTCCCGCGCCCCAGATCGGGTACTTCGACGTCGTGCTCCCGCCCGCGCTGTCGTGCGCGGCGGCGCCGAAGCTCCACATCCACAGGCCGGGCGCGAGCTGGCTCACGACCGCGGCCCAGCTGCCGTCCGGCGCGAGGAAGAGCGGGCCCTTGGCCTCAGCGCCGACCGCGCGGCGCAGGCGCTCGCGGTCGGCGTCGTCGCCGCTCTCGAGCACCGGCGCCTTGCCGTCGCTGAGCAGCACCGCGCCGCGCGCCTTGTCGGCGAACGACCGCACGGCGGCCTCGTCGATCGGCTTGGCCAGCACCAGCACCGGCGCGACCGGCCGCTCGGCAACCGGCGCGACCGTCGCCGCGGCGGCGTACGGCCAGCCCTTGCCCATGATGATCTCGGCGATCGGCTCGTGTCGCCCGCGCGCCGCGCGCACCAGCGGCTCGCCGGCGAACTCGGCGGCGCGCATCCCCTCGAGGATGTCGAGCTTGTCGCCGTCGAGCGCGATGGCGTAGACCTTGAATTCGTCGCGGATCGGCTGCCACCAGACCTCGCTGCGGAACAGGTCCTGCAACGTCGCCGCGTCGACGTTGCCCTGCAGTGCCGCCTGGAGGCGGGGGTTGGCGGCAGCGTTCTGGACCTTGAGCTTGAGCTCGGCGACGTGCGCCGCCAGGCCGTCGCTGGCGCGTTGTCCGGCGGCCTCGGCGGCGCGCTGTGCGTCCTCGCGCACGGATCGCTCGCGGCCCGCTTCGATGGCGTTCGTTGCTGCCGCGGCGGCCCCGAGGAGGCCGGCCGCGGCGATCAGCCCCCAGAACCTCTTCACGCACCGATTGTTCCCTCAGGCGCGCGAGCCGTCAACACAATGGGCGGCGCGGCGCGGAGCGACCACGGGCGGCGTGGCGCGGAGCGACCGCGGGGATCGCTCAGGGATCTTGCGCCGGTGGCAGGCCGGCGTCCGCCAGATCCTGGGTGTAGCGCGTGATCTGGGGCGCCGCCGCGCCGTCGGTGAAGACCGCCAGCGCCATCGATTGGGCGCCGAAGCCCACCGTCTGCGCCGGCTGGGCGTCGAATGTCAGCGCCAGCCGCGCCGCCGCGCCGGTCTTGTTCAGGATCAGGACCGCGCTCTTGCCTCCGGCGGCGTCGTGGCTCGCATACACCGAGAAGCCCGCGGGGACGCCGACGGGCGTGATCGTCCGGCCCGTGAAGTGGGTCGCCACCAGCTGGAGCGCGTAGTAGGTCGGCTGCGGCGTCTGGCCGATGATGAACGCCAGCTTCCAGCCGGTGGGCGCGTCGGCGATGTGCCAGAAGGCGCTGGTCCACAGCCCCTCCTCCAGGGAGACGCCGAGTACGTCGGCGACCCACATCCCGGCAAAGAACGTCTGCGGTGACGCCGGCAGCGTGCTCTTGGTCGGATCGCCGTCATAGGTGATGTGCTCCTCGGTGATCGCCAGCGGCACGGCGGTCATGCCGTGCTGATCCAGGTTGGCGCGCAGCGCGCGCACGGCCTGTCGGAACGCCGCCGCGTCGCTGAACGCCGCCGCCACGGTGGTCGCGTTGGGCGCCAGCGGGTAGCGGTGCACGCTGACGATGTCGACCGCGTCCTTGCAGCCGTCGAGGAACGGCGAGAGCCAGTCGTTGCTGGGGATGTACTTCCAGGACAGCTCCGGGCCCAGGATCTGGATCGTCGGATCGGCCGCCTTCATCGCGGTCACGTACTGCCGGAATGTCGTGCAGTAGTCGGCAGCCGAGTACGTCGCCGGCTGCAGCGACTGCGACGTGTAGAGGTCTGGCTCGTTGCCGATCGACCAGTACTTGATGCCGTAGCCCTGGGTGACGTTGGCGTAGGTCACCATGTCCGCCGCATCTTGCGGCGTCGACGGCTGGCCGGCGGTGTCCTTGACCAGCGGCACCTGCACGACCGGCTGCGCGCCGACCGAGCGCACGTAGGCGACGAACCGGTCCAGCTGGGCGTTCGAGAAGAGGTCCGGGGTCTGGGCGTCGTTGTTGTAGCCCCCGGAGCGGATCAGCTGTACGCCGGCGGCGGTGACCATGGCGTCGGTGCCGGTGATCGCGTCGCCCCAGGTCGGCTCCCAGTTCCAGTAGTTCTGTCCGAAGGCCTGCGGCGCGATGTCGCGCGTGCCGCTGGTGTCCAGTGCCACGGTGCCGGCGAGCGGTGCCGACGAAAAGCCGCCGCCGTCGCTGCCCGCGTCGGACGGCGAGACGGAGGCGGACTTGTTGCTGCAACCGGGGGCGGCGATCAGCGTGATCGCCGCCGCGCCGGCAAAGAACTGCGCGCGCATGAGCTTCTCCTGCCTAGGCTAGTCGGTCTCTATCCCAAGCGCGCGACGACGCGGTTTTGGACGAAAGAATCCCGTTCCGGTTCCCTCGCCCCGTCTGCGGGGAGAGGGAGGGGCAAGCCTTGCGAGACGCAGCGCCCGCGGCCCCTCTCCCTAACCCTCGCCCCGCGGACGGGGCGAGGGGACCGGAAAGGCTACGGACCCGCGGAGACGATCTTCTCGGCGTCGGACGTCAGCGTCCCGCTCACGTGCAGCTTGACCCAGCCCGCGGTCCGCTCGGTGCGCGCGTAGATCGTGGTGCGGTTGCCCTGCGAGTCGGTCTGCTCATGCGCATGCTCCGGCGGCAGCGCCAGCTCGATGTACCCCAGCGACTTCTTGCCGTCGAAGTACTCGACCTTGCCCGCCGGCGTCGGCGCGCCTTCCTTCGGCACCTCGCCCGCGCCGAGGACGTCCATCGCGAACGACCGCCACAGCAGATCGTGCCAGTTCTTGGCCATCTGGTCGGGCTTGTCGGGCGTCTTGGGCGATGACAGCTGCGCCGTCTGGATGCTCTCGCGGTGGGTCTGCGCCAGCTCGCGGCTCTTGCCACCGACGGTGACGACGATGCGATCGAACTCGGTCGGCTCGAAGCCATGCAGCTTCTTGTCGACCAGGCGGCTCGACGCCGTCAGGTCGCCGAGCACACCGTGCGGCATCAGGTAGACGCGGCCGTCGCGGTTGTCGCGCATGAACGCCTCGAGGATCCCGTTGCCACCCGGCTGGCCGATCGTGTACTCGCGGGTGTCGCCCTTGGCGGTGATCGTGAGCTTCTTCTTCGAGCCCTCGAGGCCCAGCTCCTTGAGCTTGGCCGGGTCGAGGATCCCGAACGCGCGCGGCGAGCGCAGCGGCGCCATCTGATCCATCAGCTTGGTGGCGACGTCGCTGCCGCGCACTTCGCGCGGCGGGGCCGTGGGCGGCGTCGGCGGGGGAGGAGGCGCCGGCTCCGAGGTGTTGTCGGCCGCCTTCTTCGGGTCGGCTGGCGGGGTCGGCGGCGCCTTGGGCTTCTCGACCATGTGCACCCAGACACCGGCCTCGGGCCCTCCGCTCTTGCGCTCGAAATCGAGCGATGACGACTCGTCCTCGTAGTGGACCTTGCCGAGGTCGTTCTTCCCGGCCTCGATGACCGTGACCTCGCCGGGGGCGCGCTCGGGCTCGCGCTGCCAGGTCAGGTGGGCGGTGATGAGACCCAGGGCAGCCAGGCCCCCCTGCAGTGCGGCGGCTTTGCCGGTCACGACGCGACTCCTTGGTTGGACGGGCTGGAAACGATGGGCGCGGCCTTCTTCTGGCCACGCCGCCTGCGGGTGACGAGGTAGCCGAGCGCGAGCACCAGCACCGGCATCAGGAAGATCGACGAGTAGAACCAGGCGACGTCCTGCTTGCGGGTGTGGGTGATCGGCACGTCGGTCTCGACGTTGGTCTGGCCCGAGTAGGCCTCGTCACCGGCCAACCAGCGCACGGTGTCGAGCGCCAGCAGGCCGTTGCCAGCGACGCGGATCGCGGCGTCCGAAATGAAGTCGGAGTCGCCGATCACGAACATTCGCCCGGTGCCCTTGGTCACCGCGGCGGCGAGCTCGAACGCGCGCTGCTCCTCGCCGGGGTCCTTCTTGAAGTTGCCGTTTTTATCTTCGAACGTCGCCGGCTGCGCGCGCATCGGCGTGTCGAGCGCGACGCCGTTCGGCTTGGTGAGCTTCATCGATTCGACCCAGCCCGAGCCGGGCAGGATCAGCGGCGCGCGCGAGCCCAGCTTGAGCAGCGTCGACATCGTCGGGTGCGACGAGAAGCTCGCCGTGACGATGTTGGCGTGGTCCGAGTCCTGGTGCGTGCGCCGACCGAACGCTTGCTCGTTGGCGAGCTGGATCATGTGCAGCTTCACACCCAGCGGGCCGAGCAGCTCGTGCAGGTCGACGCCGTTCTCCGGGTCGAGCGCGATGAACAGCTTGCCGCCGCCCTCGAAGAAGCGGGTCAGCGTGCCGATCTCCTCGGGCTCGAACGGCTTCTGCGGGCCGATGATCATCACCAGCGTCGCGTCCTTGGGCGCGTCGGTCATCAGGCCGTCGGCCGCGCCGAACGAGCGCACCTCGTAGCCCTGGTCGCGCATGAGCTCGCGCAGGTCGCGCAGGCCGGGACGCTGGTCGGTGTCGTTGCTGCCGTGCTCGAACCAGCGCTCGTTGTGCCCCTGCGTGAACAGCACCACGCGCTTCGGCTTGACCACGGTCAGCAGGCGCTGCTGCACCTCCTTGTCGAGCGTCTTCAGCGCGTTGCGCGCGGTCTCGAACTGCACCGGGACCTGGATCATCTCCTTGCGCGCGTTGCGCGCGACCACGACCGTGCCATTGGTGGTGACGGTCAGCTCGTGCGCCTTCTGCGGGTCGATGTCGTAGTCGTACTGATGGAAGGTGAGCTGGCTGGATTCCTTCGACAGGTCGGCGAAGTAGTTGGCGAGCTCCTCGCGCACCTCGTTGCCGGCCGGAAAGAACGTCGCCACCTCGACTGGTTGGTCGAGCGCGCGCACGATCTTGCGCGTCGCCTCGCCGGGCCGGGTGGTGCGGAAGTAGGCCAGGTCGACCTTCTTGTCGCGCTCCGACGTGATCCACGCGACGCTGAACGCGAAGATCAGCGCGAACGCGATCCCCAGGCCCGACAGCAGCGCGTCGCGGACGCGACGGACCTCGACGTGCGGCGCGCGCGACATGTTGGCGTAGGCCAGCTCGACGAGCGCGATCGGCCAGGCGGCCGTGATCCAGATGGCCGGCCACAGCGCGCCGAGCGCCGTCGCCAGCTTGGGCCACTCGTGCTCGAGCGGCTTGCCGCCGCGCAGGGTCGGCACGTCGGACTGGACGAAGTAGACCACCACCGAGAGCAGGCCGAGCGCGTAGAGCCTCAACAGCGAGTGCTCGACCTGCCGGCGATCCGGGTTGGCCTTTTGCGCGCGCAGCACGCGGCCCACCATCGACAGGATCACCAGCACGAGGCCGATGACCGTCATCGCCATGCGCGGTTTTCCGGTGCCAATGGCGCGCTCGCCGATGAACACCGAGAGCATGCCGACGGCGTAGAGCGCCGACCAGCGTGCGCTGCCGGGAACGGTGCCTGGGCCGCCGCCGTTCCGGCCGGCGTTGGAAGATTTTGTCATCGCCATCGCCGGGCCTCCATGACGCGGGTCGCGCTGAACAGCGCGACGTAGGTGACCATCAAGTAGTAGCCGACGTCGCGCAGGTGGACCGCGCCCGCCTGGAAGGGCGGGAAGTGGCGGCCGTGCAGCGCCAGCGCCGTGAACATGTCGTTGAGCGGGGCTTCGGTGACCTTGGCCAGCATCCAAGCGACGATCATCGCCACCACGATGCAGCCGGAGAAGATCGCCGCCAGCACCTGCGTACGCGCCAGCGCCGACCCGAACGTCCCGATCGCCAGCGTCGCGCTGCCGAGCAGGAACAGGCCGAGGTAGCCAGCCGCCATGTGGCCGAGCGAGATCTTGCCGTTGACGAAGATCAACAGCGGCATGAACACCGTCGCCGCGGTGAGCAGCGACAGGAAGATCAGCGCCGACAGGAACTTGCCGATCACGATCTCCCAGTCGTGCACCGGCGAGGACGTCAGCAAGACCAGCGTGCCGGTCTGGCGTTCTTCGGCGAAGAGGCGCATCGAGATGAAGACGCTGGCGATGATCGTCGTGCCGCTCGAGAAGTAAAAGAACATGCTGAGCACTTCGGACGACAGCTTCTCGCCGCCGCCGATCGCGAAGGCGTTGAACAGCAGGCCGTCGACGATCAGAACCGCCGCGGCGATGATGTAGCCGGTCATCGAGCGGAGATAGGCCGCGAGCTCGCGGCGCATGATCAGGAAGGTGGATTTCATTGCGGGGGCTCTCCGGTGTGGGTCTTGGTCAACTGGAGGAAGATCGACTCCAGCTGGGCAGCGCCGCGGTCGATGCGCAAGAGGTCGAGGCCGCCGTTGACCAGCACGCGGGCGATCTTGGGCCGCAGGTCGGCGGGCGCCTGCATGCGCACGAGCGCGACGCCGTCGGCCTCGCGCACGACGGTGGCGCCGGTGACGCCCGGGACGGTGCTCGCCAGGTCGACCACGCGGCGTCCGGCGGCGCTCGCGATCTCGACCTCGATGGTTCCGCCGGCGCCCATGCGCGCCGCCAGCTCCTGCTCGCTGCCCTGGGCGACGATCTCACCCGACTGGATCACCAGCAGGCGATCGCAGGTCTGGCTGATCTCCGACAGGATGTGGCTGGAGAGAAGGATGGTGTGCGCGCCGCGCAGGTTGCGAATGAGCGACCGCATCTCGATGATCTGCAGCGGGTCGAGGCCGCTGGTCGGCTCGTCGAGGATCAGGAGCTTGGGGTTGTGCACCAGCGCCTGGGCGACGCCGACGCGCTGGCGGAAGCCGTGCGACAGGCTGCTGATGAGCTCGTCGTGGACGTGGCGCGTGGCGGTCTTCTCCTCTGCCTCGGCGACACGCGCCGGCGCGTCACCGGCGGCGACGCCGCGCAGCTGAGCGGCGAAGCTGAGGTAGCGGCCCACCGTCATCTCGTTGTAGAGCGGGGGCGAGTCGGGGAGGAAGCCGATGCGGCGCCGGATCTCGTGCGGCGTCTTGGCGATGTCGATCCCGTCGACGCGCACGTCGCCGGCGGTCGGCAGCAGCACACAGCCCAGGATCTTGAGGGTCGTCGATTTCCCCGCTCCGTTGAGCCCGAGAAACCCGATGACCTCGCCGCGTTCGATGGTGAAGGTGAGGTCGCGAATTGCAGCGTGTTCGCCGTAGTACTTGGTCAGATCTTTGACTTCAATCATGGCAAAGGGGGGCCTCGCGTGGATTTGTCGGCGCGCAGTATGCCCGAAAATCGGCGCACCGTTCAATGCGGCGACCGTTCGGGTTATTCCCGTGGATGACCTCGGGCGCGTGATTCTCGCCGTCGGCGGCGGACCTTGTGCTAGCCTTCGCCCCGAAATGTGCGGGGTCGTAGGAATTTATGGTCACTCCGAAGCCGCCAACCTAGCTTATCTGGGCCTACATGCGCTGCAGCACCGCGGGCAGGAGTCTGCCGGTATCGTCTCGACCGACGGTGAAAAGCTGCGGTGGGTGCGGGAGATGGGCCATGTGGGCGATATCTTCACCGCCGACCGGCTGGGCCACCTCAACGGCTTCGCGGCCATCGGCCACGTGCGCTATTCGACGGCCGGTGATTCCACCCTGAAGAACGCGCAGCCGATCGCGGTGGACTATGCCGGCGGGTCGGTCGCCGTTGGACACAACGGCAACCTGGTCAACGCGGTCGAGCTGCGCGAGCGGCTCGAGGCGGAAGGCTCGATCTTTCAGACCACATCCGACACCGAGGTCATCGTCCACCTCATCGCCAAGTCGCGCGAGGGGGCGCTGCCTAGTCGCGCCGCCGACGCGCTTCGGCAGGTGCGCGGCGCGTATTCGCTGGTCTTTCTCTCGGAGGACACCCTGGTCGCGGTGCGCGATCCGATGGGCTTTCGGCCGCTGTCGTTGGGTAAGGCTCGAGCCAAGGACCAGGATGTGTGGGTCGTGTCGTCGGAGACCTGCGCGTTCGAGCTCATCGGAGCGGAGTACGTCCGCGACCTCGAGCCGGGCGAGATGGTGATCATCAACCAGTCGGGCGTGCAAAGTGTTCGTCCGTTCGGCACCCAGGTGGCGCACCGGTGCGTGTTCGAATGGATCTACTTCGCGCGCCCCGACTCGACCATCGACGGGCGGTCGGTCTACCGCGCGCGCGAGCGCATGGGACGCCGCCTGGCGATCGAGCACGCGATCCCCGCCGACGTGGTCATCCCGGTGCCCGACTCGGGTATGGCGGCGGCGATCGGCTACGCGCGCGAGAGCGGGATTCCTTACGACCAGGGGCTAATGCGGTCGCACTTCATGGGCCGGACGTTCATCGAGCCGTCGCAGCAGATCCGCCACTTCGGCGTGAAGCTGAAGCTGAGCCCGGTGCGCGAGGTGTTGAAGGACAAGCGCGTCGTCGTGGTCGACGATTCGATCGTGCGCGGCACGACCTCGCGCAAGATCGTGGGGATGATCCGCTCGGCGGGCGCGCGCGAGGTGCACCTGCGCATCAGCTCGCCGCCGACGATCGGCCCGTGCCGTTACGGCATCGACACGCCGACCAGCGAGGAGCTGATCGGCGCCAACCACAGCGTCGACGAGATCCGCGATTTCGTGGGCGCCGACTCGCTCGGCTACCTGTCGCTCGACGGGCTCTATCAGTCGGTCGAAGGGTGGCGTCCCGGCGTAGGCGCCGCGGATGGTCCGCGCAAGGGCCTGCCGGTGTTGCAGTCGGGTCCGGTCGGCTCCGAGGGTTTCTGCGACGCCTGCTTCTCCGGCCGCTATCCGATCGCCGACGAGCAGCCCGCGCGCCTGCGCCAGCTCCGGCTCATCAGCGCCTAGGGGCTGTCCCTGCTGTCCGGATAAGAGGAAACGCCAGGACAGGAAGGACGCCAGGGTCCGGATTTGCACTGGTCCGGACCTGGCGTTCCTGGCGTCCTGGCGCTTACCTTCAGGGCAGGGGGTGCGCGCCGAAGAAGGTCCACATGGTCGTGCTCGCGTCGATCGCGGGCGTCTGCCCGGGTGCGCCCGGCCATTCGTGGCCGGCGCCGTCGATGGTGTAGAGCGCGACGGCGCCGCCGCCCGTGCACTCGCCGTAGGTGGTGAGCGTGACCGCGCCGGCGGCCGGGCGAGGACGTGGGCGTCGCTGCGCAGCCGTCGTGCGCGCCCCACTGCTGCTGGGCGCTCGGGACGCTGTACGTCCAGTAGGCCTCGCCGTTGCCGTCGTAGGGGTTGGTCGTGTCGGCGGTGCCGTGGAACGCGACGACCGGCACCGCGCGCGTGCCCGCGCACGGCGTGGGAAAGCGCAGGCCGGCGACCGGCGCGATCGCCGCGACGGTGTCGGCGAGCTCGCAGCCGAGCTGGCTGGTCATGCGCGCGCCGCCCGACATGCCGGTCACGAAGATCCGATGCGCGTCGATGGCGTAGCGCTGCTCGAGGAACGTGATCGCCTGCGCGAAGAACGCGACGTCGTCGGCGGCGTCGGCCGGGACGGCGCCGCCGCCCAGCAGCGGCTGGCCCGGCACGTTCCAGGCGAAGCCGCCTCCGAGCGCGATCGCGGCGTCGGGGTAGGCGACGATGAACTGGTTGGCGTCGGCGACCGGATCCATCCCGATCGACGCCTCCTGCTGCGCGGCGTTCCCGCCCGAGCCGTGCAGGTTCAGCACCAGCGCTCGCGGCGTGCTCGCGCTGCCGCCCGGCAGATGGACCAGCAGGTGTCGCATCACGCCGCCCGCGACGAAGGACACCGAGTCGGTGTGCGGCAGCGCGGTGCCGTCGCCGGCGTCGACGAGGATCGGCGTGGCGCCCGGCGCGACCGGATGGCGGCATCCGGCGAGGAGACCGGCGATGGCAACGGCGGCCGTGCGCGTCCTCATGCCCGGCATGATAACCGAGCCGGCGCCGCGGCTACATACCGCAGGCCGCCGAGCAGCTATCCGGCGGGACCACCCGGTTGCCGAACACGAGGTCGCTGCAGCTGTCGTTGATCAGGGCCGCCGCACAGCTACCGGCGCTCGCGGCGTCGAAGGTGGGGCAGTTGGTCGCGGGATCGGTGCAGATCGCGTCGAGCATCGATTTGCAGTCGGTCAGAGACGAGCCGTAGATGGTCATGAAGTCGACGTCGCGCGCCGCCGCTGGCACGCATTCGTAGGCGCGATCGCACTCGATGCTCTTCGACGACTTGCAGAACGCGATCGGATCCGAAATCGGACCCGCGTCGGCCGAGGCGTCGCTGCCGACGCTGCTTGTGCTGCAGCCGAGCGCGCCGAGGAGCATCGCTCCCAGGAGCCACCCCCACGTGTTCGTGCGCATGTGAGACCGTTGCACGATTCGGGCTGCGGCGCTACCGCGCCTGGCCCTGGCCGACGATCGCTTCGGCCTCGATCTCGACGAGAATCTCCGGCGAGATCAGGGCCTTCACCTCGACCATCGTCGCGGCAGGCCGCACGTTCGCGAAGACCTCGCCGTGGGCGCGGCCGATGTCGAGCCAGCGGCTGATGTCGACCACGAACATGCGCGTGCGCACCACGTCCTCCATGCGCGCGCCCGCCTGGGTGAGCGCGGCGCGGATGTTCTTCAGCGCCTGCACCGCCTGCGCGTAGGGATCGCCGGCGCCGACGATCTTGCCCTCGCCATCGGTCGCCGTCGTTCCCGAGACGTGCACGTGGTTCCCGATGCGCACCGCGCGCGCGTAGCCGACGATCGGCTCCCAGGTGGTCGCGCTCTGCACGTTCAATCGCGCGCCCGCGGCGGCGCGCGCGGCGGCCACGCTGTCGTCGATGTAGCGGCGCCAGGTGTCGTCGGGCTCCCAGCGCCGCGCCAGATCGCGCGCCGCGGTCGCCGGGCCGGGCTGGCCCTCGACGATGCGGTAGGCGTAGATCAGCGCCGACACCCGCTTGTTGGCGGCGCAGTGGACGAACAGCTTGCGCCCGCTGTGCGCGCTCAGTGTCTCGAAGAACCGCAGCGCCGCCGGGACTTCGGGCGCGCTGAAGTCGATGGGGATGTGCACATAGGTCATGCCATGGCGGGCGACCGCCGCGGCCTCGTCCGGCAGCGCGCCCGGCGACGTCGCCAGCGCCAGGTTGATCACGACCTGGAATCCGCGCGCCGCGATCGCGCCCAGCTCGTCCTCGGTCGGCTGGCCCGCCGTCGCCAGGTCGTCCGACAGCAGCAGGAAGTCTTTGATCGAGGACAGGTCGGACGAGCTCATGGGCGAGCAGCGATCATTATAGCGCGGCGTAAGCGCGGCGCGCCTCGACCGAGACCAGCCGCCGCTCGGGTAGCAGAAGCGCGGTCAGGCGCCGCCCGTAGACGCACCCGGTGTCGAGGCCGGTCGCGAAGCGATAGCGTTGCAGTCCGCGGATCGCGTCGTGACCGAAGACGATCTTCTCGGGACCGGGCCAGACCGCCGCCCAGGGGCGTCCCTCGATCCTCTTGGTCGGGTTGCCGTCGTGATCGATGCTTCGCATCGTCGTCAGGTGCTCGCGCGTCTGCTTCTCGAACGGAACGCCGGGAACCGCGCCCGCGTGCACGACCATCGTTTCGTGGGCGTGGGCGTCGCCGCCGTCGTCGCCCGCGTCGGTCGCGCTCGCGCTCGCGCCTTCGCACCCGAGGCGCAGGAACGTCGGCAGCCCTTCGAGATAGGCCCAGTCCTCGGGGCCGAGCGCGTCGGCCACCGCCTGGTGCTCGGCGCGGACCGGCTTCGCGGGCGGCGGGATCGTGCCGCGTGCGACCGCGCGCGCGCGCAGCACGTGGTCGTCGTGGTTGCCCACGACCGCCACCGCGCCCTCCTCGCGCGCCAGCTGGACCACGCCCTGCGAATCGGGGCCCTTGGCGACCAGATCTCCCGCCAGCACCAGGCGATCGCCGCGCTGGAACCCGCAGGTGGCCAGCAGATGCCGTAGCTCGTCCAGGCAGCCGTGCACGTCACCGACGACGATCGTCGGTTCCATGATCGGGTGCCGTGAATCGTCCTTCACGCTGACAGCCTAGCAGCTCCCGCTTATGTCACCATTGCTCCATGGCGTTGATCGCTACCTCGGTCACGGTCGTTGGCGGCCCCCATCCCGATGCCGAACGGCTCGACGCCGCCGTGCGCGCGCTGCGCGAGCGCTTCCCGCGCGCGCACATCGATCGTTACCTCGGCATGGTGCCGTCGGTCGGCGCGGGCGTGCTGGTCGCGCCGGGCGCGGCGCTCATCGGCGACGTGACGCTGGGCGAGGGGAGCTCGATCTGGTGGGGCGCGGTCCTGCGCGGCGACCTGGCGCCAGTATCAGTCGGCGCGCGCACCAACATTCAGGACGGCACGGTCATGCACGTCGCCGACGACACACCCTGCACCGTCGGTGAAGAGGTGGTCGTCGGCCACCGCGCGATGCTGCACGCCTGCCGCGTCGAGGACGGCTGCCTCATCGGCATGCAGTCGACGATCCTCGACGAGGCGGTGATCGGCCACGGCTCGGTCGTGGGCGCCGGCGCGCTGGTCACGCAGCGAACGATCATCCCGCCCTACAGCCTGGTGCTGGGCGCGCCGGCGAAGGTGGTGCGCACGCTGACCGCCGAGGACGAGGCATTCCATCGGGCGGCCGCGCAGAAGTACGTCCGCCTCAAGGAGAACTACCTCCGCGATTCGCTGCGGTGATGGGAAGGAACGCGGGACCTGTACGTCCACGTCCATGTCCGAACGTCGGCTTGGTGCGCGCGTTGGCCGTGCTAGACTGCCGCGCACCATGATGGAGTTGTCCCCGATCCGCGAGCGCATCAGCAAGCTGGAGAGCCGCCTGGAGATTCTCCGGGGGCATCTTTGACATCGCCGGCAAAAGAGATCGCATAGCGGAACTGGACGCGGAGGCCGGCAGCCCGAACTTCTGGACCGCCGCCGAGAAAGCTCAAGCCTTGCTGCGCGAGCAGGCGCAGCTGAAATCGACCGTCGACGGCTTCGACACGCAGATCAAGGCGGCCGAGGAGGCGCGCATCCTGGTCGACCTGGCCGACGAGGCCAAGGACGAGGGGACCGCGGGCGAGGCGACGCGCATGCTCGACGTGGCCGAGGCCGTGGTCGGCAAGATGGAGTTCGCCCG
This sequence comes from uncultured Pseudomonadota bacterium, assembly GCA_963711305.1. Lineage (GTDB taxonomy): Bacteria > Myxococcota_A > Polyangia > Fen-1088 > Fen-1088 > DASRQZ01. The sequence continues at coordinate 593,093 of CAVQDT010000003.1, read as the reverse complement.
CATGCTCTCCGGTCCCTACGACCGGCAGGGCGCGCTGGTGAGCATCAACGCCGGCGCGGGCGGCACCGAATCGCAGGACTGGGCCGAGATGCTGCAGCGGATGTACACCCGCTGGGCGGCGCTGCGCGGCTTCGGCTGCGAGATCCTCGACCTGCAGCCGGGCGACGAGGCCGGCATCAAGAGCGCCACGCTGAGCATCAGCGGCGACTGGGCGTACGGCTACCTGCGCGCCGAGGCCGGCGTGCACCGGCTGGTGCGCATCTCGCCCTACGACGCGCAGGCGCGGCGGCACACCTCGTTCGCCAGCGTCTTCATCTATCCCGACATCGACGAGACGGTGAAGGTCGAGATCGACGACAAGGACCTGCGCATCGACGTCATGCGGTCATCGGGCGCCGGCGGCCAGCACGTCAACAAGACCGAGTCAGCGGTGCGCATCACGCACATCCCGACCGGCATCGCCGTGCACTGCCAGCAGGAGCGCTCGCAGCACAAGAACCGCGGCACCGCGATGCGCATCCTTCGCTCGAAGCTGTTCGAGATCGAGCAGAAGAAGATGGAAGACAAGATGGGCGGCATCCACGCCCAGAAAAAGGCGATCGAGTGGGGCAGCCAGATCCGGTCCTACGTGCTGGCGCCCTACCGGCTGGTCTCCGACCACCGCACCGGGCTCAAGGTCAGCAACGTCGACTCCGTGCTCGATGGCGACCTGGACCAGTTCATGATCGCCCAGCTGCTGCAGCTGGCCGGCGACCCCTCGGCCGCTCCTGTAAAGGGTGGGCCCGAGGAGGATGATGTGTAGTCTCGTAACCGAACGTGCACATTTGGGATACATTGTGGATAAAGTTTGGAATCCTTTTTGATCTCGGCTGCTTGCCCGGATCAGGCATGTTGATGGCCCGTGGATAGACGATGGCGGACGAACAAGAGCTAATTGCTGAACGAGAGAAAAAGGTCGCTGAGATCCGCGCCCTGGGCGCGAATCCCTACGCAAACGGCTTCGTGCCGACCCACACCGCGGCGGAGGTTCTGACCCGGTTCGCCGGGGTCACGCCGCCGGTCGAGGCTCCCAAGGAGAAGGGGCAAGAAAAGGCAGAGAGGGGCGCGCCGCCGGCCCTGCTCTCGGACGACAAGTTCGCGGTCTCGGGCCGCATCGTCGCGCACCGCGGGTTCGGCAAGGCGACCTTCGTCAAGATCCTCGACCGCAGCGGGGAGATCCAGCTCTACGTGAAGAAGGACCAGATCGGCGACGCCGCCTACGAGCTGTGGCAAAAGGTCGAGCGCGGCGACTTCGTGGGCGCGGTCGGCGGCGCGATGTTCACGCGCACCGGCGAGCTGACGATCCTGGCCGACAAGGCGGTCATCCTGACCAAGGCGACGCGCCCCCTGCCCGAGAAGTGGCACGGCCTGCAGGACGTCGAGATCCGCTACCGCCAGCGCTACGTCGACCTGGTGGTGAACCCCGACGTGCGCGAGGTCTTCCGCAAGCGCACCGCGATCGTGCGCTCGATCCGCCGCTTCCTCGACACGCGCGGCTTCATGGAGGTCGAGACGCCGATGATGCACTCGATCCTCGGCGGCGCGGCGGCGCGGCCGTTCGAGACCCACCACAACGCGCTGGATCTCGATCTCTACATGCGCATCGCGCCCGAGCTCTATCTCAAGCGCCTGGTGGTGGGCAGCTTCGAGCGCGTCTACGAAATCGGCCGCAACTTCCGCAACGAGGGGCTGTCGCGCCAGCACAACCCCGAGTTCACGATGCTCGAGTTCTATCAGGCCTACGCCACCTACGAGGACTTGATGGCGCTGACCGAGGAGCTGTTCCGCGAGCTCGCGCGCGAGGTCGCGGGCGGCGAGACCATCACCTACGGCGGCCAGTCGGTGAGCCTGGCGTCGCCCTGGCCGCGCATCCCGATGAAGGACGCGATCATCACCGCGGTCGGCGCCGAGCTCCTGCCGCGCGGGCTCGAGCGCGCGATGCTCGACGACGAGGCGGCGCTGTCGCGCTGGATTGCCTCGGCCGGGCTCGCCGAGCGCAAGGACGAGCTCGGCGGCGGTGCTGCGCAAGTCCGACAACCACGGCGAGCGCATCGGCGCGCTGTTCGACTACGCCGGTGAAAAGGCGCTGCCCGCCGATCGCCCGGCGTTCGTCACCGACTACCCGGCGGAGACCTCGCCGCTGTCGCGCCGGAATGACCAGGACCAGGGGCGCGTCGATCGCTTCGAGCTGTTCATCGTCGGGCGCGAGCACGCCAACGCGTTCTCCGAGCTCAACGACCCGGCCGATCAGCGCGCGCGCTTCCAGCGCCAGGTCGACGCCAAGGCGCAGGGGCGCGAGGAGACCATGGACTACGACGAGGACTACTGCCGCGCGCTCGAGTACGGGCTGCCGCCGACGGCCGGCGAGGGGATCGGCATCGACCGCCTGGTCATGCTGCTCACCGACCAGCCGTCGATCCGCGACGTGATCCTGTTCCCGCTGATGCGCCCGGTTGCCGAGCGCGCGCCCTCCGACGCCCCGCACGAATAGGATCGCAGGTGGCCTCCGGCGGATTCGAATGGTTCGTTGCCTGGCGCCACCTGCGCGAGGAGCCGGGGCGCCGCTCGCCGCGCACCATGGTCGTCGGGCTGGTGTTGCTGGCGGTCGGCTGCGGCTGGCTGCTGCTGGCGCGCTTCGGGCCGGCCGCGATCGATCGCGTGCTGCACATCGGTCCCTGGCTGGAGATGCGGACCGAGGGGATGCCCTACATGGACTGGCTCAAAGGGGCGGCGGTGGGCGCGATCGGGCTCGGCCTGCTGCTCACGATCCTGGGCGGGCTGTTCGCGTCGTTCACGGTGTTCACCGCGATCTCGATCTTCGGCGTCTTCCTGGGCACCGGCGCGCCGACCATCGCGCTGTCGGTGATGTCGGGGTTCGAGGCCGATCTGAAGTCGAAGATCCGCGCCACCAAGGCCGACATCGTGATCGGCGCCGCCGACGACCGCGCGTTCACCGACTGGAAAGAGGTGCAGGAGAAGATCGCGCCCATCAAGGGTGTGGTCGATTCGATGGCCTACATCGAGTCCGAGGTCATCGTGAAGCACGCGTCGAACCCCGCCGGCATGGGGATCATCCTGCGCGGCATCGACGCCACGCGCGCGCCGCGCGTGCTCGATCTCGCGCGCAAGATGACCGAGGGCAAGGTCGAATACCTGGTGACGCCCGACAAGATTCCGCCCGAGGACGTCGAGCTCATTCCCGGCAGCGCCAACTGGGGCCTCGAGGACCCCGGCGAGGCGACCGCCGGCGCCAGCAAGCGCGCGACCGGGGGTAGCGAACCCGCCCTGCGCAAGCCGGCGGCCTCGGCCAAGGCGGGCGCAGGCGAGAAGGGCAGGGCGGCCGCGTCGTCGCCGCCGGGGATCCTGCTCGGCGACGAGCTCTATGCGCGCACCCTGCACGTCTTCGTCGGCAGCGACGTCGACGTCGCCTGCCCGATGTGCGGCGTCGGCCCGACGGGACCGATGCCGCGCATGCGCAGCTTCCGCGTCGCCGGCCACTTCTACACCGGCATGTACGAGTTCGATTCCAAGCTGGCGTACATCTCCCTCACCGAGGCGCAAAAGTTCCTGGGCATGCAGGGCGAGGTCACCGGCGTCGAGGTGCGGACGGTGGACCCCGACCGGCCGGCGACATTGCCGAGCAGATCACGGCGCGCATCGGCCCCGGTTTCGAGGTGCGCACCTGGGAGGAGCTCAATCGCGGTCTGTTCATGGCGCTGCGGCTCGAGAAGATCGCGATGTTCGTGGTGCTGACCTTCATCGCGCTGGTGGCGTCGTTCTCGATCGTCTCGAACCTGATCATGCTGGTGACCGAGAAGGCCAAGGAGGTCGCGATCTTGAAGTCGATGGGCGCGCGCGACGCCGCGATCCTGCGCGTCTTCTTCGCCGAGGGGCTCTACATCGGCCTCGTGGGGCTGGCGCTGGGGCTCACGTTCGGCATCACCGGCTGCGTGTTGCTGGCCCGCTACGGCCTGCCGATCGACCCGGATCTCTATTACATTCAGAAGCTTCCCGTCGTGATGCGGGTCTCGGAAATCGCGTCGGTGAGCCTGGCGGCGCTGGGTCTCTGTTGCCTGGCGACGATCTACCCGGCGTTCGTGGCCTCGCGCATGCGTCCGGTCGAAGGATTGCGGTACGAGTGAGCCAGTAGTTGGCGTGCTTGGGCAACCTGCCGTAAGTGCGCTCAGTCTCAAGCGTTGTCGTGGCTTACCCGTCGTTGACACTCGCCGAGGTGGCGACTACCTTGCGACCCCGCAATGACGTTAGGAACCCTGGGCCAGGAGCCTGGTTGACCCCCGCGAGCTCGTTCGCGTCGTCCGTCGATCGGTCGCCCATCGCCCTCGCTTCGCCGCCCGGAGAGATCGGCGGCGCCGCCCGCGCGGCGCGCGGGGGCGCCCACGTGAAGGTGCGCAACCTGACCAAGACTTTTTCTCACGGCGGCCGCGTGTTGCCGGTGCTGCGCGGGATCAACTTCGAGCTTTTGCCAGGCGAGATCGCCTCGGTGGTCGGCGCGTCGGGCGCGGGCAAGTCGACGCTGCTGCACGTGCTCGGGATGCTGGACGCGCCGTCGGCCGGCACCATCACCTTCGACGGCGTCGATCTCGACGTGACCACAATGTCGTCGGCGACGCTCGCGGCATTTCGTAACCGCGAGATCGGCTTCGTCTTCCAGTTCCACCACCTCTTGCCGGAGTTCACCGCGCTCGAGAACGCGATGATGCCGGGCCTCATCATGCGCTTGCCGCGCCGCGAGTGCATCGAGCTGTCGCGCGCGATGCTGACCCGCCTGGGGCTGGCCGATCGCCTCGAGCACCGGCCCGGCGAGCTGTCGGGCGGCGAGCAGCAGCGGGTGGCGCTGGCGCGGGCGCTCTTGCTGTCGCCGCGCTTGCTGCTGGCCGACGAACCGACCGGCAACCTCGACACCAAGACCGGGCGCGAGATGCACGAGCTCTTCTTCGAGCTCAATCGCGAGCGCGGCATGACGATCCTGATCGTCACCCACAACAACGAGCTGGCCGCCCAGACCGCCCGCAAGCTCCGCATGGCCGACGGCGTGATCGTCGAAGGAGAGTAGACGCCGTCGTGACGACTATCCGTGGGACCCCCGCGCTGGGCGCGATACTGCTGGCCGCGATCCTCGCCGCAGCGCGCCCGGCGGTTGCCGCCGACGACGATGAGCCCGCTGCCGAGACGCCGCCCACGGCGCCGCCGGTGGCGATGCCGTCGATGAAGGTGGTGCGCCTGCTCTTCCGCGGCAACCGCAAGGTCGAGGACGACGCCATCAAGGTCAACCTCAAGACCCAGCCCGGCGTGCAGCTGACGCAGGAGATGCTGCGCGACGACGTGCGCACGATCTGGAAGATGGGCTTCTTCGAGGACGTGCAGGTCGAGAGCACCGAGAGCAAGGCCGGCCTGGTGATCGTCTTCGTGCTCAAGGAGAAGCCGGCGATCAACAAGATCTACGTCGCCGGCAACGACGAGGTGTCGCTGTCGAAGATCAACGAGATCCTCGACGTCAAGAAGGAGCAGATCCTCGACCTGGCCAAGCTCAAGAAGAACGTCGAGAAGATCAAGGAGCTCTACATCGAGAAGGGCTTCTACATGGCCGAGGTCTCGTACGAGCTGAAGCGCAACTCGCCGTCGGAGGTCGACGTCTGGTTCCGGATCCACGAGAACGCCAAGGTCGAGGTCCGCCGGGTCAACTTCGTCGGCAACCGCGCCATCGGCGACGACGAGCTGCGCGACGTGATCATGACCCACGAGGGGAACATCCTCTCGATCGTCACCCAGGCCGGTACCTACCGCGAGGACGTGTTCCAGCGCGATCTCCTGCTGCTGCAGGCGCACTACTGGGACCGCGGCTACGTGCAGGTCAAGGTCGGCACGCCGCTCATCGAGCTTTCACCCGACAAGCAGTCGATGTACATCACGATCTCGATCGACGAGGGGCCGCAGTACCGCCTCGGCAAGATCGACATCCGCGGCGACCTGCTCGAGTCGAAGGAGTTCTTCCTCAAGAAGGTGTCGGTGAAGCCGGGCGAGATCTTCAACCGCTCGAAGCTGTCCGACGATCTGCAGAAGCTGACCGATTTCTACAAGGACCGCGGCTACGCCTACGTCAACGCCAGCCCGGCGACGCCGGTCGACGAGAAGACGCTGACCGTCGACGTGACGTTCGAGATCCAGAAGGGCGAGCTGGTCTACTTCGACCGCATCAACATCCGCGGCAACTCGAAGACGCGCGACAAGGTCATCCGCCGCGAGCTGCGCATCATCGAGGGCGAGCTCTTACAGCCAGACGTCGCTCGACTACTCGAAGCGGCGCGTGAACGCGCTCGGCTTCTTCGAGAAGGTCGACGTCTCGACCAAGCGCGGCTCCAGCGACAACGAGATGGACGTCAACGTCGAGGTCGCGGAGCGGCCGACCGGCACGTTCCAGATCGGCGCCGGCTTCTCGTCGGTCGAGAACTTCATCGCCCAGGCGCAGATCTCGCAGAACAACCTCCTCGGCCGCGGGCAGTTGCTGACGTTGCAGGCGCAGATCTCCAGCCTGCGGCAGCTCTTCCTCCTCCAGTTCCAGGACCTCTACTTCCTCGACACCAACTGGACCTTCGGCTTCAACCTGTTCAAGCAGGATCGCATCCTGTCGTCGTTCACCCGCTCGTCGGAGGGCGCGCAGCCTGACCTGGGGCTACCTGCTCGCCGAGGACCTGCGCCTCGTTGCTGACCTACACGCTCGAGGACGTGCACGTGACGACCGGCGGCTTCGCCGGCCTGTTCTCGAGCGGCCAGCGCGACCCGATCCCGCTCGGCTCGATCGCGAACCTGCTCCGCTCGGGCGTGACCTCGTCGGGACGGTCGCTGATCTCGTACGACTCGCGCAACGACCGCATGTTCCCGACGCGCGGCTGGTACAACACGCTGTCGGCCGAGGTCGCCGACCACTTCCTGGCGTCGGAGAACGTGTTCACCCGCTACGAGGGCGCGGCGCGCTTCTTCTATCCCATCTGGGGACCGTTCGTCTTCCGCCTGAAGGTCGAGGGCGGCTTGATCTCGAGCCGCGATCCGCACGGCGTGCCGATCTTCGAGCGCTACTTCGTGGGCGGCATCTACGACATCCGCGGCTTCGCGCCGCGGTCGCTGGGGCCGGTGATCCAGTCGCTGTCGCAGCAGACGCAGGACGCTGGCCTGCAGAGCTTCCTCATCGGCGGCAACATGCAGGTGCTGGGCAACGCCGAGATCGAGTTCCCGATCTTCGACAAGGTCGGCATCCGCGGCGTCGTGTTCACCGACATGGGCAACTCGTTCAACCTCGAGGACCAGTACTGCAAGCTCAAGCCGTCGAACGTCGACGCCAGCAAGGATCCCTGCAACGGGCCGCTCAACATCGGCGCCTACCGCCAGAGCTGGGGCTTCGGCTTCCGCTGGTTTTCGCCGATCGGCCCGCTGCGCTTCGAGTGGGGCATTCCGTTCCGGACGCTGCCGGGCGAGCAGCCCATCGTGTTCGAGTTCACGATCGGCAACTTCTTCTAGCAGTTTCGCTAGTCTTTTCTTCTAGATCTGCTAAGCAAGGCCGCGTCCAAAAGGAGATCACATGTTGCGTTTGGTCATGCTCGGCGTCTTCCTGGTCGCTTCCTCCCCGGTCGTGTCGTTCGCGGAGGACGTGAAGCTCGGCTACGTCGACCTGCAGCGCGCGCTCAACGAGACCGAGGATGGTCGCAAGGCGAAGGCCAATCTGAAGAAGGTCTTCGACCAGAAGCAGAAAGAGCTCGACGAGCAGCAGGAAGATCTGAAGAAGGCCGTCGAGGACCTCGACAAGAAGCGGACGCTGATGCCGCCGGACAAGGTGCGCGAGAAAGAGGCCGAGCTGCAGGGCCGCATGCAGAAGGTTCAGCAGACCTATCTGCGCCACCAGCAGGATCTGCAGGCCAAGGAGCAGGAAGCGACCGGCAAGATCTTCGAGCGGATGAACAAGATCATCTTCAAGATCGCGCAGGCAGAGAGCTTCACGATGATCTTCGACAAGACGCAGTCGGCGGTGCTGTACGCCAAGCCGCACCTGGACCTGACCAACGAGCTCATCCGCCGCTACAACAGCGGCGAAGGCGCTGACTCGAGCGGCAAGCCCTCGCCGACGGCCGCCGCGCCGGCCAAGAAGTAGTGCTCGACATCCGCGACATCGAACGGATCCTGCCGCACCGGTATCCGTTCCTGCTGGTCGATCGCGTCGACGAGATCGACGACGATCACATCGCCGCGCTCAAGCTGGTCACGCGCAACGAGCCGCACTTCGAGGGGCACTTCCCCGGCCATCCGGTGATGCCGGGCGTGCTGATCATCGAGGCGCTCGCGCAGGCGGGCGCGCTCTACGCCGCGCGCCTGGTGAAGTTCGATCCCGAGAAGCAGGTCATCTACTTCATGGCGATCGACAAGGCCAAGTTCCGCAAGCCGGTCGTTCCCGGCGACACCCTGCGCCTCGAGGTCGTCCCGCTGCGCAAGGGCGGGGCGATCTGGAAGATGCGCGGCGAGGCCAAGGTCGGCGACACCGTGGTCGCCGAGGCCGAGTTCATGGCCAGCATCCAGCCCCGGCCAGCCGCCGCGGCCCCCAGCGAGCCGGCGCAGGCGCAGAGCTGATGCGCGCCGGCCACCGCGCGGCCGCGACGTGGTTGGCCGGTTCGGCGGTCGCGGTCACCGCCGTCGCCGTCGCGATATCGAGCGGCTGCCACCGCAACAAGCTGCTCCCGCGCGCCGACGGCGCGGCCGTGGTCGTGGTGACGACCCCCGACGCCGGGATCGATCCGGGCCTGCCGGCGACCGCCGAGGTCGAGCCCAACGGTACGCTCGCGAACGCGCAGAAGATCGACCTCGGTCTCGCGCACGCGCTGGTCCTGAACGGCAGCATCACGCCCGGCGCCGAAACGTCGGCCAAGGGCAAGGACGTCGACCTCTACCGGCTCATCATCCCCGAAGAGGCGCCGCCCGGCCGCCAGCGACGCGGCGCCAGCCGCCGCCGATGCCGCGCGCCCGACGACGAAGCGCCGGCTGACCGCGATCGTGCACCCCGACCTGGGGTTGCCGGTGACCGTCGACGCGCTCGATGATTCGGGCCAGGTGCTGTTCGCCGCGCCCGGCAGCCAGCCCGGCGAGCCCGAGGGGATCCCGAGCATGGTGGTGACGCCCGGGACGTACTTCCTGCGCGTGCGCGCCGCTCAGGCGACCGCCGAAGGTGGCTACCACGTCACGCTGCGCTTGCAGCCGCTCGAGCCGGGCGAGGAGCTCGAGCCCAACGGCAAGGCGACGCTGGCGACCGAGATCGCGCCCAACGGCGAGGCGGTCGGCTACTTCGGCTCGCGGCACGATCAGGACTGGTATCGCGTCCCGCTCGACGGCCTGCCCGAGGGCAGCGTGCTCAGCGCCGATCTCGAGGCGGTCCCCGGCGTCACCGCCTCGCTGGTGGTGCTGGATTCGGTCGAGCGCAAGCTGACCGAGGTGCGCGGGCGCAAGGAGGAGCGCGTCCCCGTGCGCAACATCCGACTCGCGCCCGGCGACGCCAACATCTTCCTGCTCGTGCGCGCCGACGTCGGCCGCAACCTCGACGTGCGCTACAACCTGCGCGTGCGCACCGAGGTTGGCAAACCGGGCGCGGCGGGCGGCGACCTCGAGCCCAACGACGACGCCCAGCACGCGAGCGCGCTCGCCGACGGGACGGTGCAGGGCTACCTGGGGCGCGGCGACGTCGACGTGTACCGCTACACCGCCGCCGAGCCGCTGGAGCTGGACATCGAGGCGGCGCCGCCCGAGCGCGTCGACGTCCGCATGGAGATCATCCGCGAGACCGACGGAGCGCTCTTGCTGCGCTCCGACGAGGGCAAGCGGCAGGAGCCCGAGCGCCTGCCGAACCTGTTCGTACCCGCGGGTTCGATCCTGATCCGGCTGTCGGCGCCGAAGGGCGACGGCAACCCCGACGAACCGTACCGCCTGACCGTCGCCAGCAAACAGCCAGGGGCGGGCGCCGAGCGCGAGCCCAACAACAGCGCCGCGACGGCGACGCCGCTGCCCGCCGGTGCCGCCGGCAACGGGCTGCTCTATCCCAAGGGCGACGTCGACTTCTGGCAGTCGCCCGCGCCCGCCGATCCCGCGGGCGAGGTCGCGGTCACCGTCACCGGCGTCGCCGGGATGGGCTGGACGTCCGCGTGCTGACGCTCGTCGTCGCGCGAGCTCGGGCGCTTCAAGATCAACGGCGACGCCCCGGTCACCAACCGGTTGGCGCTCGAGCAACGAGCCTTGCTGCCTGCTGCAAGTGCGCGAGGCCAGCGGCAAGGCCGCCAACTTCCGCGATCGGTACACGGTCACGGTCGGGCGATGACTCTGCGGCGGGCGGGGCTGCTGCTGCTGCTGGCCGGCGTGCTCGCTGGCTGCGCGCACCCGCAGCGCGGGCCCGCCGAGGCGCTGTCCGACTTCGGTGCGGCGGTGGACCGCAAGGACTACGCGGCGGCGTACGCGCTGATGACCGCCGACTACCGGAAGCGCGTCCCGTTCGAGGACTTCCGCCGCGATCTCGACGCCGGTGGCCCTGACGTGCAGGCGGCGGCGCACCGGTTGCGAGAGGACGCCGCACGCACGCCGCTCCAGATCGATGTGGACGTCGATCTCGCGCAGCGGCTGACGATGGTGCTGGAGGGCGGGCAGTGGCGGGTCGCCGCGCACCCGTTCGACCTCTACGATCAGGCGACGCCGCGCGCCGCGCTGCGGTCGTTCGTCCGAGCGATCGAGACTGGGCGGTACGAAGCGCTCCTGCGCCTGACCCCCAATCGCTATCGGGTGGCGGTCACGGTCCAGAAGCTGCGCGACTACTGGGAGGGCGAGCACAAGGCCGAGAACCGCAAGCGACTCGCGGAGCTGCGAGCCAACATCGGCGCGCCGATCGTCGAGACCGGTGACGAGGCGCGCATGCCCTACGGTGACAACTCCGAGGCGCGCCTGGTACGTGAAGACGGCGTGTGGAAAGTCGAAGAAGCGGGTTATTGACCTCGGGAACCCTCCGCAGTCCCGTCTCCGACGACAATTTGCGCCAACGTCGATCGCGTTTTGCGTCGCGCAGCGACGTTGCCTCCAAGATCTCGGGATCCTTTCGGATCTCGCGGACTAAGGTGAAGCGCGTAAACCGTCGAACTTGACTATTGGGCAGGGATATTGCACGCATTTAACGAGAGGTTCTCCCGATGCTCGAGCCCTGGATCATCGAACAGATCCGACGCCGCGAGGAAGAGGAGCGGAGGCGCAACGAGCGACCGCAGCTTGAGGTTCCGATCCGGGACGATCGCTGGAAGCACCCCGCTGGCGAAGAAGAGGACCGCAAGAAGGAGAAGGACGACGAGGGCTCGGACCGCGGCGTCGTGATCATAGACTTCTCACATCTCTGAGTCGTCGCGCGTTCTTGGGCGCGCCGCGCCCGCGTCCCGGCGGCTTTCTGGACGGCACCGGTGGGCCTGTTTAAATCAGGTCATGAGCGACAGAGGTGTGTTCGCGCTCCGTGGGCTGGATCAAGTTGCGTTCGCGGGGCGGGCGGGCGAGCTCGCGCAGCTCGACGCAGCGCTCGAACGCGCCGTGCGCTTGCACGTGCCCCAGCGGGTCACGGTCTGCGGGGCCGAGGGCATCGGCAAGAGCCGCCTCTGCCGCGCGTGGTGCGGTCTTGCGGCCGGCTCGGGCACGCGCGCCCTGTTCGTCAGGGGGGCCGCTGGCCGGTTCGACGCGGTCGCGGCGCTGGTGCGGGAGCGACTGGGGCTGCAGGATGCCGAGGCGGAGCAGGCGGCGCGGGAGGTGCGTGATCATCTGCAGCAGGTGTTCGGCGATCGCCGCGTCGGGGAGATGTCGGCGCTGCTCGGCAGCCTGATCGGCCTCGAGCTCCCCGAGAGCCCGCTCGCGGGAATTTTGACTCGGAACCCTCGGAGGGTTCCGAACCTCCCGCGATGGGCTCCGGCGGGGGACCCGCCTACGCCCGACGCGCAACTGGCGCGGGGCGCGCCGCGGCGGGACGACCTGGCGATCGCGGTGCTCGCGCGCGTGCTGGAGCGCGACTGCGCGGAGGCGCCGCTGGCGATCGTGCTCGAGGACCTCGATCGCGCGGACGATCGCTCGCTCGACCTCCTGGAGGCATTGGTCGGGGAGCTGACCGAGGGCGCGCTGCTGATCGTCGCGACCGCGCGGCCCGAGCTGTTCGCGCGGCGGCCGAGCTGGGGCAGCGAGGGGCATCACGAGCGCCTCGACGTCGGGGCGCTCGGGCGCGGGGAGCTGGCGGCGCTGATGCGCGCGATGCTGCGCGACGACGAGCTGGTGCCGGCGTTCGTCGACCGCGGCGTCGCCGAGTCGGGCGGCAATCCCGCGTTGCTCGAGCAGCTGATGCGCGTCTACCGGCAGCACGGGATCCTGACCGTCGAGGGCCAGCCCGGCGCGCGCGGCTGGATGATCGACCTCGAACGGGTCGCGCGCGAAACCATGGCCATGACCCCGGACGAGGCGGCGCGGGCTCGAATCGGCGCGCTGTCCGACGCCGAGCGCGAGCTCCTGTCGCGCGGCGCAACCCTGGGCCCGGTCTTCTGGACCGGCGCGGTGGTGGCGCTGGGGCGGCTCGGCGTCGAGCCGACCGACGGCGTGCGCGTGTTCGCGCCGGATCCGGCGATCCGCGCGATTCAACAGACCCTGGGCAGCCTGCGCGACCGCGGCTACTTGCACGGCCCGCCCGAGTCCACGTATCGCCGGCGAGGTCGAGTGGCGCTTTCAGAGCGCGCGGAATTCGAGCTCAGCCGCGGGCGGGTTGCGCCCGACCTCATGCGGCGCCGCAAGGCGTTCGCCGCGCAATGGCTCGAGAGCCACCTGGCGAGGGGCGCCGATGCCGACGCTGGAGCCCTCGACGGTGTGCGCGCGAGACAGCAGCACTTCGCGCAGCTTGGCGAGCTCTACGAGGCCGCGCGCGACAACCGGCGGGCGGCCTACTGCTTCCTGAGCGCCGCAGGTCTGGCGCGCGCGCGCCTGCCGCTGGAGGACGCCTACGGCCTCTACCAGCGCGCGATCGGCTTGCTCGGCGACGACGACGCCGTCGCCAAGATCGACGCTCTGCACGCCGCCGGCGATCTCGCGGCGCGGCTCGGCCGCACGCGCGAGTCGATCGGGCACTTCCAGCAGTTCCTGCGCCTCAGCTGGTGGCTCGACCTGCCCGCGAAGGGTGGGGCGGCCCACGACCGCCTCGGGCGGTTGCACGGGCTCCTCGGCGAGCACGCGGCGGCGCTGGGACACCTCAGGCTGGCGCGCGAGCTGTTCGAGCTGGCCGGCGACCTGCCCGGCATCGCGTCGACGCTCGACGACCTCGGCCGGATCCACTTCCTGGCCGGGGCGCCCGGCGATTCGCTCGAGCACCACCGGGCGGCGCTGGTGGCGCGCGAACGGCTGGGCGACGACCGCGGCCGTGCGCTCACGCTGGCGCGGCTCGGCCAGGTCGAGCACGAGTCCGGCGCGCTGGCGCCGGCGGGCGCGCACTTCCGCGAGGCGCTCGAGCTGCGCCGCAAGATTGGCGACCGCCAGGGCGAGGTCTGCTCGCTGCTCGACCTCGGCGGCCTCGAGCGCGACCTGGGCGGCATCGAGCGCGCGCTGGCGCTGCTCGACGAGGGGCGGACCATCGCGCGCGAGCTCGGCGACCGCCTGCTGGAGTGCAGCCTGGGCGTCGAGATTGGCGACTGCCACCTGACGCGGGGCGAGGCGCCCGAGGCGCTGGCCGAGCTGACGGTCGCGCGCGACATCGCGCGGGCGTTCGGCGCCAAGCACCTGGTGAGCGAGGCGATGCGCGGCATCGCCGAGGCCGAGCTGTCGCTCGGGCGCACGGTCGACGCGCGCAACCAGGCGCGGTCCGCGTACGAGCTCGCCGACCGCATCGGCTCGCCGCCGCTGGCGGGCGCGGCGCTGCGCGTGGCGGCGACGTCGGTGGGGCGGGGCGCACCGGGTGATCCCGATCTCGGCGGCGCGCGGGAGATGTTCGACCGCGCGATCCAGATCCTCGGCGACGCGGGCGCCGAGCTGGAGCTGGGGCGCGCGCTATCGGCCTACGCCGACTTCGAGGAGCGCACCGGCCGCACCGAGGCCGCCGCCGAGCTCCGGCGCCAGACCGGCCTCATCGTCGCCGAGGCCCGCCGCCCCGGCCGCACACGCACGACCCACGAGATGCCCGCGGTGTACTGACGGGCGGGCCTCCGCCGCGTCTGCCCTCTCCCTGCCCTCCCCGCGGAGGGGGAGGGGACCGGATAAGTGGGCCGGTGAGTCCTGGTCCCCTCCCCCGTCCGCGGTGGAGGGAGGGACATGGCGTCTTCGACAGAGCCGCCGCGGTCTACTTGCCGGCGACCGTCGTCTTCTTGATGTCGGCGACCTTGACCAGGATGCGGTCGGCGGACCACTTCGCGACGGTGAAGACGTCGGGGGCGTTGCCGGCCTGCACGAAGTAGCTCTGCTTGTCCTTGCTCTCGTCGCCGATCTTCAGCGTGCAGGTGGCCGCCTTCGACTTCGCGACGATCGTCGCCTGCGGCTTGACCAGGCCGCCGTCCTTCAGCGACGACGGATCGTCGGCGAAGCCGGTCGCCTTCCAGGCCTTGAACGCGCCCGCGATCGGCGTGACCTTGCTCGCGTCGACCTCGGTCTTCGCCGGCTTGGTCGCCTTCCAGTCCTTGCCGCTCTTGACCAGCGTGTACGACTCCGCGCCGTGGGTCACCGCGACCTCGGTCAGATCGTTGGCGTCGATGTCGCAGATGGTCTTGTCGCGGAAGTCGATCGGGCGCTTGTTGACGTGCTCGATGCCCCACTTCTTGACCACGAAGACCTGCGGCGACTCGGCGTTCTTCACGTAGAACTCGTCGTCGGTCTTCTTGTTGCCGACGAGAACCGTCGCCGTCTTGCCGCCCTTGAGCGCCGACGGTGATGGTCAGCGCCGGATCGCCGAGCCCCGTGACCTCGGGCTTGACGTTGTCGGCGAACTCGTTGGTCTTCCAGCGCCGCGAGCGCCGAGATCATCGCGCCGGGCGCGGCCGTGTCGAGCTTGGGGACCGGCACGGTCGACGTCGCCACCGACCAGTCGTCGTCGGCGCCGGCCGACTTGTCGTCGGCCTTCTTCGCTGCCTTCTTGAGCGAGATGGTCCCGCCGGTCTTGCTCTTGATGTCGATCTTCTCGGCGTCGCTGGCGGTGAAGGTCGTGATGCTCTTGTCGCGCCAGTCGGTGTCGCCCTTGTCGAACGTGAAGCGGATCGACCCGTTGGCCTGCCAGATGTCGTCCTTGCCCGGGACGCGCACCATCGTGCCGGCGCCCACCGCCTTGCCGACGATCAGCTCGCCCACCGACGTCGCGCCCTTCTTGGCGACCACGCGCAGCCCGTCGTCGCCGACCTCGAACTCGGCCTGCTTGGCCTTCTGATCGGTGACGATGTCGCCGAAGTCGAGCTTCTCGATCGCCTCGAACGCCGCCTTCGCCGCGTTCTCGTCGGCCGCGTAGCTGACCGGCGAGGTGACCTTGTACTTGCCGCCGTCCTTCTGGATGACCGTCGTCGCCTTGTTGCGCGTGACCTCGAGCGTGTCGAAGTCGGCGGCGGCGAGCTTGGCCACCGGTCGCGGCTTGTCGCCGCGCCGCTCGCCCTTCTCAGGCGCGCGCAGCGCGATGAAGGCGACGACCGACAGCAATAGGAACGCTCCGAACGCGAGGGCTGTTTTTCGATTCATGGCTTTACGGGGGTTAGAGCTGGTGGGGGGCTACAGCTTCTGGACTACAGTTTCTGACCTTGGCGTCGCGCGCGGCGCAACCGCCAGCGCACGATACCGAAGGCGCAGAACGCCAGCGGGATGCCGGCGATGTTGATCGACTTCAGCGTCAAGACCTTGCTGTCCGACTCGATCTGGATCGGCCGCGCCGCGACGGTCTTGGTGCGCACCGGCGTCAGCGCCTCGTCCTCGAGCGTCCAGCTGATCGCGTTGAACAGCAGCTGCGCGCCGCCCTGGTAGATCGGCAGGAAGCGCGACATCTGCAGATACTCGTCGGACGCGAAGTCGGAGTCGCCGAACACCACCAGGCGCACCGGCTTCTTCGACTCGTTGAGCGGCCCGGCCGCGCTGTCGGGCACCGACATGCCGGCGTTGGGGTTGGCGGTCGGATAGGCCGACTTGAGCGGCCCCTGGTACGCGTAGCCGAGCCCGACCACGCCGTGGTGGTCCTTCGGATCCGCCTCGAGCTTCTGACCCGGCGAGACGACGAAGAAGCCGGTCTTGGTCCACGCGGTGTCCGACGAGCGCGCCAGCGTCCAGAGCTTGCCCTGCGCCGGCGTCCCGCTCTGCAGCGGTCCGGTCAGCTCGACCGAGCTCGCGTACGGGAAGACCAGCGCCTTCACGCCGGCCAGCACCGAGAAGTCCTTGTCGCCCGGATCGTTGACCTCGACGCCCGACGAAGACCGGGTAGTTGGACAGCATGCGGCGGCCCTGGAACTCGATCGGGCCGGGGACGTTCTGCTGGTCGAGCACGAAGTCCTGGTTGATCTTGAACCCGTAGGCGGCGAGCACGTCACCGAGCCCCGAGTCGTTGGCCTGGCCGATCTTGGGCATGCCCGGCATATCGGGCTGGCCCGGGTTGTTGCGCGGCTGGCTCATCACCATGCCGTCGACGAGGAAGATCGCCCCCTTGCCCTGCATCAGGAAGTGGTCGATCGCCTTGCGGCCCTTGTCGTCGAAGGCCTGGCGCGGGCCACCGACCACCAGCGCGTCGACGTCGGCGGGGATGTCGGCCGACGACGGGTTCACCGTGGTGGTCTCGAACTCCTGCGACAGGACGTGCTTGAGCGCCTGGAAGCCCTCGGACAGGTCGTGCTCGCCGTGGCCGTTGGTGAAGGCGATCTTGCGCTTCTTCTGCGACATCCGCTTGATGAGCGACGACACCTGGTACTCGAGGCCCTCGGGCTGGCCGATCTCGGGGATCGCCTCGTCCTGGCCCTGGTACTTGAAGCACAGGCCGAGGTAGTAGCTGCCGACCTCGAACTTCTGCGAGCGCATCACCTGCACCTGGAGCTTGTTCACCTTGCAGGCGTTGGCCTCTTCCTCGACCTTCTTGTCGCTGCCCGGGTCGATCGCCTCGAAGCGCAGCTTGCCCTTGGAGTAGGTGCGGTACTCGTCGAGCAGGTCGCGCACGTAGCGGCTGCCGTTGGCCAGCTCGGGCGGCAGGTCCTTGGAGATGTACGCCTTGACCGTCAGGTAGTCGGGCAGCGTGGCGACGATGTCCTTCGACGCGCGCGACAGCGTGTAGACCTTGGCCTCGGTCAGGTCGAGGCGCCCGAAGACGCGCGTCGCGATCAGGTTGACGACGACGATCGCGCCGATCGTGAACAGGGTGTAGAGCGCGGCGTTCGACGCCGAGGCTCGCTTCTTCTGGTTCATCGCCATGGCTACTTCCACTTCCTCGATTCGAGAGAGGTCGTCGCCACCAGCAAGCAGACGGCGATCACCGACAGGTAATAGATGACGTCGCGGCTGTCGATCACGCCGCGGCTGATGTTCTCGAAGTGGCCGTCGATCGACAGGAACGAGACGATCGGCTGCAGCGCCTCGGGCACGAACTGCGTCAGCTTGCCGAACAGGAACAGCGCGAAGCTGATCGCGAACGCCACGATGAACGCGATGATCTGATTGCGCGTCAGCGACGACGCCATCACGCCGATGGCGATGTACGCGCCGCCCATCAGGACCAGGCCGATGTAGCCGCCGATCGCCGGGCCGCGGTCGAGCGGGCCCAGCGACTTGACGGTGATCGCGAAGGCCAGCGTCAGGAACAGCGCCGTGCACAGCAGGAACAGCGCCGCCAGGAACTTGCCGACGATCACCTCCCAGTCGCGCACCGGCATGGTGATCAGCAGCTCCAGCGTGCCGCTGCCTTTCTCCTCGGCGACGAGGCGCATGGTGATCGCGGGGATCACGAACATGAACAGCAGCGGCATCACGCCGAAGAACGGGCGCATGTCGGCCTGCTTCTCGAGGAAGAGCTGCGTGAAGAACAGGTAGCCGGTCAGGATCGTGAACACCGTGACGACGATGTACGCGACCGGCGAGTTGAAGTAGGCACGGATCTCCCGTTTGGAGATGACGAGCGCGGGGTTCATGAGCGGGCCTCCGTTGCGCCGTGGCTGGTCTTTGATTCGGACTTCGGCTCGTCGCCGGTGGTCAGGTTGCGGAACACGTCCTCGAGGCTCACCGACTCGCGCACCAGCTCGAGCAGCGTCCACTTGTTGTCGACCGCCGCCTTGAACAGCACCGGGCGCAGGTCGTCGGAGGTCGCGGCGTCGACGCCGAAGGTGTACGCGCCGTCCTCGCCGGTCACGGTCTGGCAGGCGCCGACGCCGCCGAGGCGCGACAGGCTGGTCCGGATCGCCTCCTGCGCCGACTCCGGCGCGCGGAACGCCGCGCCGCCGGCGTGCAGCACCACGCGGTAGCGGCCGCGCTTCTCGCGCGAGCGCAGCGCCTCGGGCGTGCCGTCGGCCACCAGCTTGCCGCCGCTGATGATCAGGATGCGGCTGCAGGTCGCCTGCACCTCGCGGCAGGATGTGCGTCGACAGGATGACCGTGCGCTCCTTGCCGATCTCCTTGATCAGCTCGCGGATCTCGACGATCTGGTTGGGGTCGAGGCCGCTGGTCGGCTCGTCGAGGATCAGGATGTCGGGATCGTGCAGCATCGCCTGCGCCAGGCCCAGGCGCTGGCGATAGCCTTTCGAGAGCTCGCCGACCAGCTTGCCGGCCACGTCGGACCAGGCCGCAGCGCCCGCCGATTTCCTTGATGCGGCCTGGCGACTTCTGCGACGTCCATGCCGCGCAGCTCGGCCGCGAACTCCAGGTACTCGAGCACGGTCATGTCGCGGTAGATCGGCGTGTCCTCGGGCAAGTACCCGATGCGGCGCCGCACCTCGAGCGACTCGTCGAACACGTCGTAGCCGGCCACCTTGGCCGTGCCGGCGGTCGGCGACAGGAAGCAGGTCAGCATCTTCATCGTCGTCGACTTGCCGGCGCCGTTCGGGCCCAGGAAGCCGAGCACCTCGCCCTTGCGCACGTTGAAGGTCACCTTGTCGACGGCGCGCGCCGGACCGTAGTCCTTGGTGAGGTTCTCGACCTGAATCATCACGTCCGACATGCATTCCTCGCGTGTGCTCGTCGGCCGACCGAGGGGAATCGGCCGCGAAACATCGTATGATGTGTTGGCTGAGCTGGGTTCCGGATCCGAAGTCGATATCCGCCGGTAGGGCGGTTTGCGTCTGCCAACCAACCCTCGATCGGATTCATTCCCGATGGGGGCAAGCTCATTGTTTTCCTCGCGTACCTACGACGGCCCGGCGAATGCTGTCAAGTCGCCGCCCAGCGCCGCGGCATGGTTCGCAGAGTGCGAGCGCCCAGCCGGGCGCACCAGGCCTCGAATCGCTCCCGTGGAACGCCGCGGAAACGCAGCTCGTCCAGGTTCTGGGCGCACGGCGCGGTGTCGACCAGCGTCGCCAGCTTGCGGTAGAGCATTGCCGCCTCGCGGCCGGCCGCCAGCGTCGCCGCCAGCTGAGCGGCGCCGCGCGGGCGCACGCTCCAGGCCGACGCCGCGGCAGGGATGTTCTCGAGGTGTCCGTAGGCGCCGATGAGCAGCGACGCGCTCTTCTCGCCGAAGCCGGCCAGGCCGGGGATGCCGTCCGCGGTGTCGCCGGTCAGCGCCAGGTAGTCGGGCATGCTGAGCGGGCCGAAGCCGCGCAGCGCGCGGAACGCTGTCTCGTTGGTGAGCTTGTTCTGGCGGCGGTCGACCTGCACCACGCGATCGCCGACGATGCACTGTCCGAGATCCTTGTCGGGCGTCATGATGCGCACCTGCTCGACCTCGCCGGCGAAGCGCCGCGCGCCGCTCGCGAGCCCGTCGTCGGCCTCGTACTCGTGCATCGACCAGACCGCGACGCCGATCGCGGCGACCCCTTCCTCGACCGTGTCGAACTGCGCGCGCAGCTCGGGCGGCACGCCCTCGTCGCTCTTGTAGTCGGGAAAGAGATCGTTGCGGAACGAGCGGATCGGGTTGTCGAACGCGACCGCGATATGCGTCACATCCTCAATGGGATCGTTGAGCAGCGCCAGCAACGACGCGACCACGCCGACCGTCGCCTTGGCATCCCAGCCCTCGGGTGCGCGGTGCTCGGGGCGCGGAGCGAAGTGGGCGCGGAAGAGCTCGTAGGTGCCGTCGATGAGGTGGAGGCGCATGCGGGGGCGAGTCTGCCCGCACTTGGCCGTCCGTCCTAGGCAGAAACCCAAGCGTGGACGTGGGCGTGGACGTCGACCTGGACGTGAACGTCCGCCTAACGTCCACGTGCACCTGACGTCCACGTCGACGTGACGTCCACGGCGGTTTCGCCGCTACCGTCGCCGCGGTGCTCTCGTCGCGGGGCGCTTCACCAGCACCGGCTCCAGCGGCGCCAACCCCGCGATCCACCGCTCCGCGACCTTCTTCGCCGCCTCGGCCAGCGCCGCAGGCGCGGCTGCGTCGAGGATCGCCTTGGCCTTGCGGGTCAGCTTCTCGCTCAACTTCATCTCTGGGTCCTTGCTTCCTTGGACGCGGGTGAGCGCCTCGAATTCACGCACCTCGTCGATGGTGAGAGGCTGAAAAGACATCGGCTGCTCGCGCTTGGAGCTGGAGTCGGCGGCGAGCAGCCGCGCCACCAGTGCCGTACGCGCGAGGACGCCCGCGTCGATCGCGCCCGCGTCGCCGCTTTGCAGCCCGGCGGGCGTTGCTGCCACCGCGTCGCTGTTGGCGTGGATGTGCTCGGGGCGGACCCCCAAGGCGTACAGCAGCGCCTGTGCCGCAGCCGCTTCCTTCAACGCCTCCGTGGCGCGCGCCACATCGGCCATCGTCGCGAACGGACGTTCGCCGGCCTTGGGTGGATCGTCGAGCAGCGCGGGAAACGCCGGGCGCGCGCGCGTCACCGCTTCGATCACCGTCGCGTCGGTGTCCTCGAACAGGCCGGCGCCGAGCGCGGCGAACGGCCCCTTGCGCTCGAGCGCGCGCGCGAGCTGCTTGACCTTGCCGATCAGGCTCACGCCGAGTCGAAACAGCCGCACCACCGGAACGGTTCGCACCGCCTCGACCGCGCGCGCGTCGTCGGCGTGGGCCAGGAACTCGACCGCGATATCCAGCGTCGCCAGCATGCGCATCAGCACCGCGTTCACCGCCTCGTCGTCGCCGGGCGTGACCCGATCCGCCGCCAGCACGCGGTTGCCCAGCGCCACCAGCGCGAAGTGCAGCTCGGCCACGTCGTCGGGCGAGGTGAGCCCCGCGACCGCGCGCCCGAACGGCGAGGTGCTGCCGCTCAAGCGCTCGGCCAGCGCGGTCGGCGCGCGCAGCGAATCGCCGGGACGCCCGTCGCCGTGCAGCGGGCGCACGCGCGACGCCGGGCCGGTCGCCTCGCCGATGCGGACGCTGGCCGGGTCGAGCTCGCGGTAAACCTCAAGCGCCTCCCAGTGGTCGGCGAAGCCGAGGTCGGCCATGCGCCCGTTGCGCCAGCGGTACGCCATCTCTTGCAGCGACGACGGCAGCTCGGCGCGCGCGCCGACCAGCAGCCGGCGCGCCAGCACGCGGTCGCTCCGGTAGAGCGAATCGACGATGCGGATGATCGCGCGCGCCGACTCCGACGGCTCGTCGCTCTCGCCGCGCGGCTGCTCTCCGCCGTAGCGCCGCGTCTTCCCTCTCGTCGTCGCCTTCGGGCAGGCCGCGCACGTCGAGCACGAACAGACGATCGGGCGTCGGATAGAAGATCCCTTCCGGCTCGTCGGGCGGCTCGCCCTCGGACAGGTCGTAGATGCGCGACGGTCTTGAGCAGCAGCAGGGCGACCAGCTCGACGTCGAGCCCGCCGATCCACTCGCCGATCTTTTCGGGCGGCGCCTCGGACAGCACCTCGAGCCACTCGGTGAGGCGCGCCGGCAGAATCTCGTCGCGCTCCCACAGCGCGAAGTCCATCACCACCTGGAGCTGGCTCGGCGTGGCGTGCACCAGGATGTCGAGCGCGTCGCGCGGGCCGGTCTCGTGCACGATGTAGTAGAGCTCGTCGCCGGGCAGCGCGCGGATCGCGGCCTCGGGGTTGGGCCCGTTCATGATGGCCTCGGAACGGCGCAGCCGCTTGCCGCGGCCCAGCTGGGCGCGGTAACGCGATAGGGCGATGACGTTGTCGGGCGGCGAGTCTTTCGAGGCGGGCATCGTGCCTTCTTATACGACAGCCGCGCCGCCGGTGCCGCGCGGCCGTCGCGGTAGACTCCGGTCCTCATGCTGTCGCGCGTGGAGCGCACGATCCGCGAGCACGGTCTTCTCGACCGCGGCGATCGTGTGCTGTGCGCGGTCTCGGGCGGCCCCGATTCGATGGCGCTGCTGCACGCCCTGTGGGAGCTGCGCGACCGGCTGGGGCTGCAGCTGGCGGTCACGACCGTCGACCACGGTCTGCGGCCCGAGGCGCGCGCCGAGGCCGAGCTGGTCGCGGCCCGGGCGCGCGACCTCGGCGTCGAATGGCGGCTGCTGGCGGTCGACGTGCGCGGCGCGCGCGCCAGGCGTCGTCTTCCTCATCGTCTTCCTGGCAAGACGTCGCGCGCGGCCTGCGGCTCGGGGCTCTCGAAGGCGCACGCGCGCGCCATCGGCGCGAACAAGATCGCGCTCGGGCACCAGGCCGACGATCAGGTCGAGACGATCCTGTTCCGGATCCTGCGCGGCACCGGCGTGCGCGGGCTGGCCGGGATCCCCTATCGACGCGAGATGTTCGTGCGGCCGTTGCTCGACGTGGAGCGCGCCCAGATCCTCACGTACCTGCGCCGCCGGAGCATCCCGTTCGTCGAAGATCCGTCGAATCGCGACGCGCGCTTCGCGCGGGCGCGGCTGCGGCATCAGGTCTTGCCCGCGCTTCGCGCCGAGAACCCGCGCCTCGGGGAAGCGCTGCGCGCGCTCGCCGCCGATGCCGCGCGCCTGACCAGCGGGGCGCCAGCGCCCGAGGCGACGCCGGACGGGCCGCCGCTCAACCGGCGTGCGGCCGCGGTCGTCGAACGGCTGCGCCGCGCGCGCGGTCGGGACCCGCCGGATCGACGTCGCCGGCGCAGAGGTCGAGATCTCCTATGGTCAGGTCACCTGGCTGCCGGCGCGCGCCGCCGCGGCCGAGCCGCGCGCCCGAGGTGGTCACCATCGTCGCGCCTGGAGACTACGGATGGGCGGGCGGCGCCTGCGTCGCCATCCGTGAAGGGGCTGCGGTCGAGGGCGCTGCCAGCTTCGACGCCGAGCTGCTGTCGCGCCCGCTGCGGTTGCGCCCGATTCGGCCCGGAGATCGCATGCGGCCGCGCGGCGGCCGGGGCAGCCGCAAGCTCTCCGATTTGTTAATTGATGCAAAGATCGCGCGCCCGCTGCGCCGCCTGCTACCGGTGCTGACCACCGTCGACGACGAGATCTTGTTCGTGCCCGGCCTGCGCCCCGCCGAGCTCGCGCGCCCGCGCGCGGCGACCCGACGCTGGCTCAGTGTTTTTTGCCCGCCGTCGCGCGCCGAGATCAATCGCCGTGGTCCCGAAACCAGTGTTTGACGCTCCCTTCTTTGGGCGCAATACTTTGGGTCGTGTGCGGAGGCTGCTCAAGCGATCCCTTTCTCTCGTCGAAAGAGAGATCGAGACCATGACGGCCTCCCACGCCGAAAGGATTTCGAGTGCGCCAAGGACATAAGACGTTCCTCGTCTGGATCATGCTCATCTTCGCCTTCGTCGTGGTGTGGCAGTTCCTGAACAGCCAGCGCCCGACGGACCATCCGCTTGCTGTTCTCGACGTTCGTGCAGGACGTCGATCAGCACCCGGAAAAGTTCAAGGCGGGGTCGGCGATCACGATCAAGAAGAACAATGAGAGCGCCGAGTTCCGTGGCCAGCGCGCGGACGGAGAGAACTTCGTCACCACCGGCGTCGTCAGCGACAAGCTGTTCGATCGCCTGGACAAGGCCAAGCTGAACTACGAGGTCGTCAAGGAGAGCGAGAACGGCTTCTGGCAGCAGATCTTCGTGACCTGGCTCCCGATGCTGGTCCTGGTGGTGCTGTTCCTGGTGTTCATGCGCCAGCTGCAGGTCGGCGGCGGCAAGGCCATGAGCTTTGGCAAGTCCAAGGCCAAGTTGCTGTCGGAGAACCAGCGCAAGATAACCTTCGTCGACGTGGCCGGCATCGAGGAGGCCAAGGACGAGGTCGAGGAGATCATCTCCTTCCTCAAGGATCCGAAGAAGTTCACCCGTCTCGGTGGCCGTATCCCCAAGGGCGTCCTCATGATGGGCCCTCCCGGCACCGGCAAGACGCTGCTGGCGCGCGCCATCGCGGGCGAAGCTGGCGTTCCATTTTTCTCGATCTCGGGCTCGGACTTCGTCGAGATGTTCGTGGGCGTCGGCGCCAGCCGCGTCCGTGACCTGTTCGAGCAGGGCAAGAAGAACGCGCCCTGCATCATCTTCATCGACGAGATCGACGCCGTCGGCCGCCACCGTGGCGCAGGCCTGGGCGGCGGTCACGACGAGCGCGAGCAGACGCTGAACCAGCTGCTGGTCGAGATGGACGGCTTCGAGTCGAACGACGGCGTCATCCTGATCGCCGCCACCAACCGGCCCGACGTGCTCGACCCGGCGCTGCTGCGTCCGGGGCGCTTCGACCGCCGCATCGTCGTGCCGCGGCCCGACGTCAAGGGGCGCACCGGCATCCTCAAGGTGCACACCAAGAAGACGCCGCTCAACGCCAACGTCGACCTGGACGTGATCGCGCGCGGGACGCCCGGCTTCTCGGGCGCCGACCTCGAGAACCTGGTCAACGAGGCGGCGCTGTGGGCGGCGCGGGCCGAGAAGGACCGCCTCGACATGCACGACTTCGAGATGGCCAAGGACAAGGTCCTGATGGGCCCCGAGCGCCGCTCGATGATCATCAGCGAGAACGACAAGCGCATCACCGCCTATCACGAGGCGGGGCACGCGCTGGTCGGCAAGATGATGAAGGGCTCGGACCCGGTCCACAAGGTGACCATCATCCCGCGTGGTCGCGCGCTGGGTTTGACCCAGCAGCTGCCGCCCGAGGATCGCCTCAACATCTCCAAGGACGGAGCAAACGATCAGATCACGGTGGCGATGGGCGGCCGCGTCGCCGAGGAGCTGGTCTTCAGCCAGATCACCACCGGCGCGTCGAACGACATCCAGGTCGCCACCGACCTGGCGCGCAAGATGGTGTGCGACTGGGGCATGTCCGAGAAGCTCGGGCCGCTGCACTTCGGCAAGCGCGAGGGCGAGGTCTTCCTGGGCCGCGACTTCGGCGACGGCGGCAAGGACTACAGCGAGCAGACCGCGATCGAGATCGACGAAGAAGTGCGCAAGATCATTTCGGCGAACTACGACCGCGCGCGCAAGGCCGTCTCCGACAACATGGACAAGCTCAAGCTGCTGGCCGAGGCACTGCTCGAGTTCGAGACCATCGACGGCGCGGAGATCGACACGATCTTCGCCGGCGGCCGTCTCGACCGGAAGCCGTCGACCTGGGCGACCTCGTCGTCGCCGGCCAAGGCCGCCGACAAGTCGAAGACCGAGAAGCGCCCCGCGGCGCCCAGCATCTTCGCCCCGCCGCGCCCGCTCCCGGATCCCGAGAAGGCGTAGGGCTCGGTAGCTGCCGGCCCCCGGCCCCCGCACCGGGGGGGGGTAACCAGGAACGGCGAGGGCGGCGGACGTGAGGAGGGCTTCGATCTCTCCGTTGAGGGGCGCGAGAGGCGTGGGGGTGGGGTGTTCCTCTTGCGGGGGACGCGGCCCTCACGCCGCCGGTCGCGCCGGCAACCCCGACCCGGCCGGAGAGCCGGGGACACGAGCGAGGGCCCGAGCGAAGAGAGGTCCGTCCGGCGGCACGGGGGCCGCTCCCTCGGCGCTGGCGACCTGGCCGCGGACGGCAGGAGCGCGCCTCGGAGCCCCCGCAAGAGGAACACCCCACCCCCACGCCTCTCGCGCTGGTAGACAACTAGTACTTTTCCACAGTGATTTTGATCGGTTGCCGGAGGCGAGGTAGCTCGTCCTCCGGTACCGAGAGAGCGATGCTGCGAGGCTGGCGAGGGACGCGGGTAATCAGACCGCGTCGCTCCAGTTCTTTGATCATGTTGTGGACGCTGGGCGGCGTGACAGCGAAGAAGCGCTGGATATCGGCCTCGGCGGGCGGGCGGCCGTTGACCAGTGCGTAGGCGTGGATGAAGGCCAGGTACTGGCCCTGGGTGTCGGTAAACCGAGGTGACGAAGGAGTTGCCATGTCGCTCGGGATTTGATCAAAGGCTCAGCCAAGGAGCCAGCATGAATATTCGATATCGAGTCACTCTCACGACGGAAGAACGGTCGCACCTGGGGGCCCTGATCCAGAGAGGCAAGGTCGCGGCGCGAAAGGTCAAGCGCGCCCAGATCCTCCTGGCGGCCGATCAGGGAGCCACCGACGAAACCATCGCGAATACCGTCGCCGTCGGTACTTCGACGGTGTACCGGACCAAGCAGCGCTTCGTCGAAGAGGGCCTGGAACGCGCGCTCAGCGAGATAGCTCGCAGTGGCGCTCCTCGGAAGCTCGCCATCGAGGACGAGGCGATGTTATGCGCGGTGGCTTGCTCCTCGCCGCCGTCAGGGAGAGCACGCTGGACGTTGCAACTGCTCGCGGACGAGATGGTGCGCCTGACCGTGCACGAGCGGATCTCCGACGAGACGATTCGTCGACGGCTCAGCGAGATGGACCTCAAGCCGTGGCAGAAGAAGATGTGGTGCATCCCGAAGGTCGACGGCGAATTCGCCGCTCGAATGGAGGATGTGCTCGGGCTCTACGCACAGGCCCCTGACCCCCAGAGGCCGGTCGTGTGTTTCGACGAAACCCCGCGGCAGCTCATCGGCGAAGCTCGGGTGCCCACCCGCGCCGAGCCAGGCAAACGCGCTCGCTTCGACTACGAATACGTGCGGAACGGCACCGCGAACGTCTTCATGTTTATCGACGTCAATCGGCCGTGGCGGCACGCCAAGGTGACCGACCAGAGAACCGCTCTCGACTTCGCCGAGTGTATGAAGGATCTCGTGGACCTGCACTATCCGCAGGCACAACGGATTCGTTTACTGCGCCTGAGGCGTCCGTATTTTTTAATTGAACGTACCCGGACGCGCATTCCAACGTCGCCCACGCGACTTCTTCGCTAAGTACGCCTTGGCCACTTTTGTGAAGTTCACGAGAGATCACGCTCCCCCGATCCCCCGGTACCCGCTCGCGCCCCACAACGGAGAGATCGGAGCCGTCCTCACGTCCCCCACCGCGCGCCTTTCGTGGTTACCCGCCCCGGTGCCGGGCACCACAACGAACATCGCGGACCGGGCGAGGGGCCGGAAAGCGTCTGGCGCGAGTGGTAGCGTGGCCCGCTATGCCGTGCCTCCTCGTCGGCGTCCTCAACGCCACGCCCGACTCCTTCTCCGACGGCGGCCGCTACGCCTCCTCCGACGACGCCGTCGCCGCCGGCGTCCGCATGGTCGACGACGGCGCCGACTGGATCGACGTCGGCGGCGAGTCCACGCGCCCGCGCTCCCAGCCGGTCCCCGAAGCCGAGGAGATCGCGCGCGTCGTCCCGATCCTGACCGCGCTGCGCGCCCGCCTCGGCGAGCGCCCGGTGCGCCTGTCGATCGACACCTACAAGTCGGGAACTGCGCGCGCCGCGCTGGCGGCCGGCGCGACCATCGTCAATGACATCTCGGGTGGTCTGCTGGATCCGGCGATCCTCGGGGTTGCCGCTGATGCCGGCGCCGCGGTCGTGCTCGGGCACCTGCGCGGCGAACCGGCGACGATGATGGACCAGATCGCGTTCGACGACGTGGTCGCCGAGGTCGGGGCCGAGCTGGATGCGCGCATCGCCGCCGCGCGCGCCGCGGGCGTACGCGAGATCTGGGCCGATCCGGGGATCGGCTTCGGCAAGCGCGCCGAGCACAGCCTGGCGCTGCTGCGCGCGCTTCCGGTGCTGGTGGCGCGCTGGCGCGTGCCGGTGCTGGTCGGGGTGTCGCGCAAGTCGTTCATCGGCCAGATCACCGGCAAGCCGGCCCACGAGCGGGCTTTCGGGACCGCCGCCGCCGTCGCGGCTTGCGTGGCGGGCGGTGCGTCGGCGGTGCGGGTCCACGACGTCGCCGAGATGCAGGATGTCGTTCGGGTCGCGGAAGCGCTGAAGAATGCTTAAAATGCCGGCGCATGAGCCCCAACGACACTAGGAAGCTGTTCGGTACCGACGGGATCCGCGGCGTCGCCAACCAGGATCCGATGACCGCCGAGGTCGCCTTGCGCCTGGGTCAGGCGGTCGCGCAACGCTTCCGCCATCCGGACCGTCCCGGACGGATCGTGATCGGTAAGGACACGCGGCTCTCCGGCTACATGCTCGAGAGCGCGCTGCAGGCCGGCATCGTCTCGGCCGGCGCCGACGTGATGGTGGTCGGCCCGCTGCCGACGCCGGGCATCGCGTTCATCACCTGGTCGATGCGCGCCGACGCCGGCGTCGTGATCAGCGCCTCGCACAACCCGTTCCAGGACAACGGCATCAAGATCTTCGCCGCCGACGGTTTCAAGCTGCCCGACGAGGTCGAGGCCGATCTCGAGCGGCGCATGCAGGACATCTCCGAGGGCAAGGGCGAGCCCGGCACGGCGCCCGACGCGATCGGCAAGGCGATCCGCATCGGCGACGCGCGCGGCCGCTACGTGCAGTTCCTGAAGAACGTGTTCCCCAAGGAGCGCACGCTCGACGGCATCAAGGTCGTCGTCGACTGCGCGCACGGCGCCGCCTACCACTGCGCGCCGCAGGTGTTCGAGGAGCTGGGCGCCGACGTGATCGCGCTCGGCACCGAGCCCAACGGCCGCAACATCAACGACGGCGTCGGCGCGCTGCACCCGGAGAACATGGCCGCGGAGGTGCGGAAGGCGGGCGCGCAGCTCGGCGTCGCGCTCGACGGCGACGCCGATCGCGTGATCCTGGCCGACGAGCACGGCAACGTCGTCGACGGCGACCAGGTGATGGCGATCCTGGGCACGCGCATGCTCGAGGACGGCTCGCTGCCCGAGAAGACGGTGGTCGCGACCGTGATGTCGAACCTGGGGCTCGAGCGCGCGCTGGCGTCCAAGGGCGGCAAGCTCATGCGCACGGCGGTCGGCGATCGCTACGTCGTCGAGGCCATGCGCGAGCGCGGCCTGCTGCTCGGCGGCGAGCAGTCGGGGCACATCATCTTCCTCGACCACGCCACCACCGGCGACGGCATGGTCGCGGCGCTGCGCGTGCTGGCGGCGATGGGCCAGACCGGCCGCCCGCTGTCGGAGCTGTCGCGCGCGATGACGCGCTACCCGCAAGTGCTGCTCAACTTCGCGGTCGCCAAGAAGCGGCCGTTCGAGGAGATGCCGTCGGTGGCCAAGGCCATCGCCAGCGTCGAGAGCGCGCTCGGCGTCGAGGGGCGCGTGGTCGTGCGCTACTCGGGCACCGAGTCCAAGGCGCGCGTCATGATCGAAGGGACCGACGAGATCCGCATCCGCGCGCAGGCGAACGAGATCGCCGAGGTGATCAAGGCAGCGCTGCTGGCCTGAGCGCGCCATGACCTACGTCCTGACGGCGGAGCAGATGCGCGCGGTCGACCGCGCGGCGACCGCCGACTTCGGCGTGCCGACGCTGCTGCTGATGGAGAACGCCGGCCGCGGCGTCGCCGAGGTGGTGGCGCGCGCGCTGGGCGGGCGGGTCGCGGGCCGGCGCGTGCGCGTGGTGTGCGGCGCCGGCAACAACGGCGGCGACGGCTTCGTGGTGGCGCGGCACCTGGCGCTCGCGGGCGCCGAGGTGAGCGTGCTGCTGGCGGCGTCGCGCGAGAAGATCGCCGGCGCGGGCGGCGACGCCGCGACGAATCTGCGCGCGCTGGAAGCGCTGGGCGCTGGTCCCGGTGGTCGCGGGCGACGCCTGGAACGACGCCGCCGCCTGGAGCGGGCCGCTCGCGGGCGCCGACGCGATCGTCGACGCGCTCTTCGGCACTGGCCTGCGCGCCGACGTCGCGGGCGTGCCCGCCGCCGCGATCGCGGCGATGAACGCCGCCGCCGGGATCAAGATCGCCGTCGACATCCCGTCGGGCATCGACGCCGACACCGGCCGCGTCCACGGCGTCGCCTTTCGCGCCGACGTCACCGCGACGATGGGTGCGCCCAAGCTCGGCTTCGTGGTCGACGCCGACGTGCCCGCCGGCCGGGTCGAGGTGGTCTCGCTGGGCGTGCCGATCCGCCCGCCGGCTGCGCTCGGGCCGTTCTGTCATGCCGTCGACGTCGAGGAGACGCTCGCGGGCGTCCCGCGCCGCGGGCCGAGCGGGCACAAGGGGACCGCGGGACACCTGCTGATCGTCGCCGGTTCCGCGGGCAAGACCGGCGCGGCCTGGCTGTCGGCGCGCGCGGCGATGCGCGCCGGTGTCGGCCTGTGCACGGTGGCCTCGACAGCGGCCGGGCAGGCGGCGCTCGACGCCAAGGCGATCGAGATCATGACCGCTCGCTACGCCGACGGCGACGACGCCGACGCGAGCAGCGCCGGGCGCCTCGCGGCGCTCGCCTCCGCGATGCGCGCGCTGGCCATCGGGCCGGGGATCCCGACCGGTCCCGGCATGCGCGCGCTGGTCGAGGAGCTCGTCGCGCGCTCGCCGCTGCCGATGGTCGTCGACGCCGACGCGCTGAACCTGCTCGCGCCCCACGCCGCGCGCGTCACGGCCGCGGCGCCGGCGCCGCGCGTGCTCACGCCCCACCCGGGCGAGATGGCGCGCCTGCTGCGGCACGACGACCGCCGAGGTGCAGCGCGCGCGGGTCGAGTCGGCGCGCAAGCTCGCCGCCGACACGCGCGCGATCGTCGTGCTCAAGGGGGCGCGCACGCTGATCGCGCGCCCCGACGGCACGGTGTTCATCAACCCGACCGCGAACCCGGCGCTGGGGACCGCGGGCGCCGGCGACGTGCTCACCGGCGTCATCGGCGCGCTGCTCGCTCAGGGGATGGACGCGTTCGAAGCGGCGCGCCTGGGCGTGCTGGTGCACGGGCTCGCGGGCGATCGCGCGTCGGCGGCGATCGGCGGCCTGGGCATGGTCGCGGGCGATCTGCCCGACGCCATCGCCGCGATCATGGCGCAGGGGCGGGGCGCGAAGGGTTCCGATCCGTCCGCCGGCGAGCGCAACGCCATCGTCAGCGACCGATCCCTGAGTCGCACCTGGTAAGGCCCTGGGGGCAGGGCGGCGACGCGCGCCACGCCGTCGAGCCCGCTGCGCGTCCAGATCGTCGTGCCGTCGGCGGCCGTCAGCGACAGCCAGGCGTGAGGGAGCGGCGCGCCGTCGGGGGAGACGCAGGCGCACCCCCACCCAGGCGCCGCGTGATCCGGTCTTGCCCGCCGCGGGCGTTGCCAGCACGGCGAGCGCTGCCCGCGCGTTGGCCGCCAACGGCGGCATCGGTCGAGGTGCTGGCGCGCGTGAGCGCGAAGCGCAGCGCCGCCAGGCCCGCCAGATCGTCGCGCCGCAGATCGGGTACGGCCGGCAGCGCCCAGGCCGCCGCCGCGCGTACGTCGGGCCCGGCGGCGGCGTCACCGACGATCGCGACCAGGCGCTCGCGCCCGGCCGAGCCGCCCAGCGCCGCGAGCAGGTTGCAAAGATGCGGCCTCACGTCGGGCGCCGCCGCATCGAAGGCGCGCAGGACCACGCCTTCGCGTCCACCCACACCGCGCACCAGCCCCAGGGCGTCGGCTGCGGCCTCCGCCTCGGCGGGCTCGTGGAACAGGCTCGCGACCAGTAGATCGACCAGCCCGCCGTCGGTGATCGGTTGCGCGGCGTGCGCGGTCGCGAGCGCGCGCGCGATCACGCGCCGTCCGTCGGTCGGAAGGCGGCGCATGGCCGCCGCGAGCACGGCGTCGTCGGCGGGTGCGGCCGAAATGGCCAGCGCCTCCGCAAGCCCGTCGGCGAGCGTGCCGGCGTGGGGGCCGGACGGCAGCGCCGGCGGCGCGCGATCGGCGATGCGATCGAGCGCGGGCTCCGCCGGCGCCCGTTCGAGGAGCGCCAGCAGCGGGGCGACCGTGCCGGGGACGCGCCAGCGCAAGCGCACCAGCGCGCGCACCGCCTCGCGCGCGACCGCGAGCTCGGGGTCGGCCAGGCGCGCGGCCATCGCCGTCATCGCGGCGGGGCTGGGCGGCCCGACCGTCGCGCCCAGGCGCAGCGCGAGCGCGCGCACCTGCGCGTCGCGGTCGGCGAGCCCGCGCTCGAGGATCGGCAGCGCGCGATCGTCGCCGATCGCGATCAGCGCGCGGAAACAGGCGCGCCGGGTCTCGGCCAGGGGATCGGCCGCGGCGGCGAGCAGCGCGGGCAGCGATTCGGGGTCCTTGATCGCCGCCATCGCGCCGATCGCCGCCGTCGCCGGAGCGCTGGGCGAGTCTCGCCGCTCGATGATCTCGCTCAGCAAGGTGGCGAGCGCGCGATCGGCGCCAGCAGTGCCCGCGCGCAGCTGGCCGAGCAGCGTGACGGCGGCGGTGCGGCTGGTGACCGTCCCCCGGCGCGCCTCGACCATCAGCGCCGGCACCGCGGCCGCTCCGGCGCGCAAGAGACCGGCAGCGACCTCGTCCGCGACCGGTGGCTCGCGCAGGTGGTCGATGAGCGCGCCGATCGCCTCGGGCGTGGCGATGTCGCCCAGCGCGAGCGCGGCCTGGCGCGCGATCTCTTCGATCGGCGGGCGGCGCATGAGCTCGGCGATCGCCGGCACGGCGTCGGCGACCTTGAGCTTACCGAGCGCGAGCGCCGCCGCGACGCGCACGTCGTCGGCCAGGTCGCCGAGCTGGCGTTTGAGCGCCGGCGCCGCGCGCGCATCACCGATCGCCCCCAGTGCCTCCATCGCCTCGATGCGCACCTGGCGGTCGACGTCGCCGAGCCGCGCCAGCAACGGCACGACCGCGCGCCGGTCGCGCGAGGCGGCCAGCGCTCGGATCGCCCGCACGCGGACCTCGCGGTTGTCGTCCTCGCTCGCGGCGGCGAGCGGCAGCATCGACGGGGCCAGATCCCGTTGCTGCGCGAGCGTGTCGACGGCGAGCAGCCGCACGGTGAGATCGGGGTCGCTGAGGCTGCGTTCGACCGCGCGCAACGCCGGCGGCGGGAGCGGCGCGGGCGCCTCGCGCAGGACGTCCAACCCGAGGCGGCGGTTCGACGGCGTCGCCGAGATCGTCCAGCGTGTCGCCACCTCGATCGCCGCGGGCACGCCCTGCTGGGCCAGGATGCGCGCGGCGGTCAGGCGCACCGAGGGCGCGGAATCGTCGAGCAGCGCGGTCAGGCCGGTGCGCATCTCGGGACCGCCCCGGATTGTCAGGCGCTCGGCGGCCCGCTGGCGGAGCGTGTGGTCGAGCGCGGTCAGCTCCTGCGAATCAACGGCGTCAGCGCCCGGCCACACCGACGCCAGCGGCCCCGCGGTGGCCGGAGAGACAATCAGGTGGGCGAGCATCGCGCAGACCAGAGCCGCCGACGCCAAGGTCCGGCCAGTATGACGCCGCCGGCGCGTGCTCGCCACGGTTTCCCGGCGCGCGCCGGTGCATTACACTCACGGGCATGACCCGTGACATCATCGTGCAGATTCTGGAGAGCGAGGGCGCGAAGGGGGGAGCGAACGGATTCGCTTTCCGCGAAGATCGGGAGGCGACCTGCTTTGTCTCGGCGCCCGGCGATCTGTTGTCGATCCCGCGCGTCGTGAAGATCGACCTCAAGGAGAAGTTCGTGTCGCTGCAGACCGCGAAGGACGAGCGGTTCCTGTTCGCGTACGAAGATGTGCTGGGGTTCAAGCTAACCGCGGCGACGACGAAGGACCGAACCGCCGGCTTCGGAAGCTGACGCCGGCCGGATAGGAAAGCGCCAGGACGCCTGGCGCTTAATCCTCCGGCATTTGGAGCTAACGGTGGCGGCCGCCGCCGAACGAACGCGCGCCGCCGCCGCCGCCGAATGATGGGGCGTGGCCACCGCTAAACGACGGCGCGTGGCTCGGGGCGAACGACGAACCGCCGCTGAACGATCCGCGGCCGGCGGAGCGGGCGCCAAAGGACGACGCAGCGCCGTTGCTGAACGTGTAACCGTTGCCGTAGAAGCGCGCGCCGCTGAAGCTGCGCGTGGGTGCGGGCCCGGGCGCGGTGACGCGGGCGCCGACCGCGGGGCGCGGCGCGATCGCGGGCGCTGCGCGGAAGGTCGGGCCGCGGTAGCCGGCGGGCGCGGTGTGATTGATCATCGCCGACGGCGGGCCGTGAATACCGCCGCCGCGCCGGCCGCCGGGCGCGGTTCCCGTCGGGAACACGCGCGGCGGAGCGGATCCCCGGCGCAGCGCGGGTGGCTCGCCGATCGCGGCGGGGCGCGGGTCGGCGCCGCCGCGCCGGTTGTCGTACGAATCGGAGAAGCGGCCCGCAGCGTTGGCGCGCACCCAGGGGCGCGCCGCGACCGGGGTCCCGGCATGCGGCGCAATCGCGAGACGCGGCAGCGTTCGCGGCGCTACCGACGCCAGCCGCGTCGGCCCTTCGGCCGCGCCGCTCCCGGGTGGAACACCGACGATTTTTGGTCCGGCGTTCACGCGCACCTTGGCGCCGGGGATCGGCAGCGCGCGCGCGTTGGAGACGACGGTCATGCGCCCGAAGATCCGCGGCGCCACCTGCTGGGGCAGCATGAACCCGTGGATGCGCCCGAGCTCGGCGCCGATCGCGAACCGCCAGGGCGACCCCGGCCCGAGCGGCGAGCCGACGCTCATCCTTCGCGGCGCGAGCGGCGCCCAGGCGACGTAACCGCCGCCAGCGCGCCAGCTGACCCAGGCCGGTCCCCAGAGCGTGCCCGGCATCCAGCACCAGCCGCGGTCAGCGACGACCAGCCAGCGCCCGTAATGGAACGGCGCCCAGCCCCAATCCCAGTCGGAGATCCAGGTCCAGCCGTATTCGGTCTGCAGCCAGTGGCCGCCGGTCGCGTACGGCGAGAAATCGTCGCCCACCACCTCGGCCGAAGGCTGCCAGACACGGCCGTATACGTCGTCGTCGATCCAGGTCCCGTGCGGCGCGAGCGTCTCGTCGAACTGCGCGGCCGCCTGGGGATCGTAGCCGTCGTCGTAGCTCTGCGCGACCGAGTCATCATAGGTGACGTCGTAGTCGATGTTGCCCTCGGTGTAGCGCGTCGGCGGGGGCGGAGGCGGCGCCTCGAGCTCGCCGGCGGCGTTCTCGTCGAGGAGCGGATACCGCGGGTCGAGCGCCGGCGCTCCGTCGGGAAGACGTTCCTGCGCGGCTGCCGGCGCGGCGCGCAGCAACGAAAAGAGGCTCAAGACCAAAACACCGGCCGCGGCTCGCATTGGCACCTCCGGAGCTCTGGGAAGAGTCTACCCCAGCCGTGACGGTGTGCACGATATCAGCGCATCGACATCGACCAGCTGGCGATTGTCTTGGAGCCGTTGAACTTGGGGAAGCTGAAGCTCTGCATGCGGCCGAGCACGCACCCCGCGAAGGGGCCGCCCCGCTGGC
The DNA here is from genome assembly GCA_963711305.1 of uncultured Pseudomonadota bacterium. Taxonomy (GTDB): domain Bacteria; phylum Myxococcota_A; class Polyangia; order Fen-1088; family Fen-1088; genus DASRQZ01. The sequence goes on along the minus strand of CAVQDT010000003.1, from coordinate 557,467 downwards.
CGTTCACCTTGACCGCTGACACCTTGCCGGTGCCGCGCACCACGAATTCGAGCGCGATCTCCGACAGGCCCGGCTCCTTGTGCTTCTCGGCCATGATGCAGGGAACCAGGCCGCGGTAGTTGCCCATCATGACCCTCTGGATGACGTCGTCGTCCAGGGTCTCATCGCCGCTGCCGGCCTTGGTTGCGTCGCCGAGGTTCATGTCGTTGGTGAACTCGGAGTCGTTGGCCGCGCCGCCACTCGCTCGGTGCGCGCCTCCGCCCGCCCCCTTCTTGGCGACGCTGGCCTTGGCGAAGTTGATCTTCACGTCCTTGAGGAACGCGTCGACCTCGGCCTCCTCCTCGCGCGACGCCAGCTTGCCGCTGTCAGAGTCCTTGCGCGACAGCACGTAGAGCGCGATGCCGCCCAGCACGCCGAGCAGCACGATTCCGACGATGAAGAACGTCAGCAGCGACTTCTTCTTCTCGACGCTCTCGTGCGCCTGCTCGGCGCGCGCGCGCCGTTGCTGCTCGCGCCGGCGTTCCGCCGACTTGGCGAACTCGCCGAGCCCGGGGAACTCCTTGACCTTCCAGCGCTCTCCCGAGTCGGTGTCGACGATCAGGTGCTCGCTGAGGATCTCGCCGCGATCGAGCTGCGCGCGGATCTGCGCGATCGAGAACGGTCCGAAGTCGAGCTTGTCCTTCTGGACCAGCCAGCGCTCCTGGTTCTCATCGCCGACGGCGCCGGCCGCCTCCATCACGTTGAACGGCGTGCCTAGCGACAGGCGTCCGCCTTCCATGGTCGCGCCCTGCGCCGGCATATGCGGCGACGAGACACCGGGGATCGGCGCGGTCGTCACCGGGTAGGCGCTGGAGCCGTTGGTGCCCGCGCCGTTGTGAGGCACCGCCACCGGGATCGCGACCAGACCCGAGTTGGCCGCGACCTCCGCGCCCCCGGTGGGCTCGGCGGCAGCGGCGCCTGCCCCTGCCGCGTCGGCCGGTGCATCGGGCGTCAGCACGCCGGCCAGCGCACGCTTGAGCTCGCCCGGCGACGTCCAGCGCGCCTGCGGGCTGCGGCTGAGCGCGCGCTCGATGATCGCGTCGACCCCCGCGGGCACCTCGGCCGCCAGCTGGCTCACCGCCGTGTGCGTCCCCGACGGCGGGCGCCCCGCGAGCACCTCGTAGAGGATCACGCCCAGCGCGTAGACGTCGGCCGCCCCGGACGGCGGCGCGCCGGCTATCATCTCGGGCGCCATGTAGAGGTGGTCGGGGCTACCGGGAGGCGCTCCGCGCCGGCCCAGCGCGGGCAGCGTGCGCGCCAGCCCGAAGTCGCCGACCTTGACCCGTCCCGCCTTGTTGACCCAGATGCTGGCGGGGTTGAGCCCCCCGTGCGCCATCAGGTCGTGCGCCTTCTCCAGGGCGTTGGCGATGTGGGAGAGGAGGTTATACGCGCCCTTGAACGAGATCCCGCGGCCGTCGGCGCGCTTGCCGTCCATGAACTCGCGCAGGGTCTGGCCGTCCATGAGCTCGGTGGCGATGAAGTAGAAGTCGGCCTCGCGGCCGATCATGAGCACGCTCACCAGATTCTTGTGGATGACCGCGCTGGCCTTCTCGACGTCAACCTCCAGCGTCCGGGAGCTGGCGCCCAGCAGCCGCAGGGGAATGACCCGGACCGCCGCCGGCGCGCCCTGGCTGGTGTCGAAGGCCCGGTAGGTGTGGCCGACGGTGTCGTGCGCGATCGATTCCTCGATGCGAAACCGGCCGCCGACCATGGCGCCTGAGGCTATCTGGCCCGGTGGCGGGGCCGCGGCCGAAGGATCACCTGCGGGTGGCATCGCGAGGGCGCGACTCTATCAAACTCTATCCGACAAGCGGCCAAAAAAGCCCGGGCCCATCGCGGGCTGCGTCGGCGGGCCTACTTCAATTCCAGAACCACCGGCAGCTTCTTGGCCTCATCAATCCAGAACTGGACCTGCGGCTCGGTTGGCGGCTTCTCGGTGATCTTCTTGGCTGGAGTTGGCGGTGGTCATGGCGGCCAGCAGCCCGGCCGCGTCCTTCTTGGCCAGCTCGGCGATGCTCTTGACCCCAGAGGCCTCGAGCAGCAGCACCATCTCCGAGCCGACGCCCTTGATGCGCAGCAGGTCGCAGCGGCGGGCCAGGTCGAGCAACGTCCCGGCGCTGATCCCCGACGTCTTGGCCAGCGCCTTGCGATCCTTGGTCTTGCCCGCCTTGGTCAACAGATCCTCGGTGGTATTGACGCCCGCCTTGTGGAGCTTTTCCGCGTCGGCCGACGGGATCAGGTGCGGCACGTCGCCGACCGCATAGTGGCTCGCGAAGGCGGGGCGGCCGATGGTCAGCAGGGCGGCGACGGCGAACAGCGACAGCGCGTAGGCGGCGGATCTCATGGGCGGGTCCTCACTATTTGGCGTTTGGAGGTTTCAGAAGGCCTTGAAGCGGCGCACGAGCTCGCGCAGCCGGCGCGAGCCGCCGCCCTCGCGGTAGATGAAGCGCACGCCGGTCTGGTTGACGCCGGCGTGGTAGACGACCCGGCCCGACAGGTCGAAGGAGACCTCGCTGCCCGGGGGGGTGATCTCGAGGACGATGTCGGTGCCGATCGGCGGCTGGAACTCGCCATAGAGCAGGCCGCCGCTGACGCTGATCTCGCGCAGCTCGGCTTCGATGAACTCCAGCTCCGAGGAGATGCGCACGCGCGCCGGGATGCCGATGGGGATGCGTGTGTGCTTCCGCCTACGCGTGGGTGGGCGATCTCCCTTCAACGTCTCCACCATGAAGTCGCGCTTCGCCATCTCGTCAGCGTCGAACGCGACCGTGGCGCCCGCACGGATGCGCATGCGCGGCAAGGCTGGCCGCCACGCCGTTACGATGCCGCGGATCAGCACCTTGTTGGGCAGCCCGTCGCACGCCATCTCGACGACGACGTGCGTGCCGACCGCCAGCTCCGTCGTCGTGGGGCAGAACGCACCCCCGTTGGGCATGTCGGGCAAGTAGTGCTCTTCGAACTCTTCCAGGTTCCGGCAGCGCACGCGAAGAATGTTCACCGAAGCTCCGCTCTCAGTTGTGTCGTTGACCCATAGGGTGCCTGCGGGGGGCAGGGTACCCATTGCTGCCCGTGCAGAATAGCCGAGCCGTCGCTGATGTACTAGGTTCTCCGCGCATGTCGATTCGTGTCCATATCGGCGGCCGGGTCTGCCGGCCCGAGGAGGCAAAGGTCTCGATCTTCGACAGGGGCTTCCTGTACGGAGACAGCGTCTACGAGACAATCGGGACGTTCGAGGGGCGGCTCTTCGCCACCGACGAGCACCTGGCGCGTCTCGAGCGGTCGGCGGAGCGCATTGGCCTGCGCACTCCGCCGCGTGCCGAGATCGAGCGGGCGATCGCGGAGACGGTGGCGGCGGCAGGCAACGAAGAGTCACGGGTACGGGTGATGGTCACGAGAGGCGCCGGCGGCAAGATCGATCTCGACCCGGCGACCGCCGGCGACCCCGAGCTGATCGTCATCGTCTTCCCACTGGGCGCGCCCACCGCCGAGATGTACGCGCGGGGCGTGTCGGCGGCGATCGTCTCGGTCACGCGCAACAGCCCGCAGGCGATCGACCCGGCGGTGAAGTCGGGCAACTACCTCAACAACGTGCTCGCGCTCGGCGAGGCACGGCGGCGCTCGGGTGCGTACGAGGCGATCCTGTGCGCGGCCGACGGCACGATCGCCGAGGGGGCGAGCAGCAACATCTTCGCCGTGCGCGCGGGCGTGGTGCGCACGCCGCCCCTCGAGGTCGGCATCCTCGACGGGATCACGCGTGCCAAGGTCCTGGAATTGGCGCGCGGCAACGGGATCCCGCTCGAGGAGGCGCGCATCTCGCCCGACGAGCTGCGCGCGGCCGACGAGGTCTTCATCACCAGCGCGACGCGCGCGGTGCTGCCGGTGACCCGCCTCGACGAGCGCCCGGTCGGCGACGGCGTGCCCGGGCCGGTCACGCGCCGGCTGATGGAGCTGCTGGCCGGGCTGGCGCGGAGGAGCCGCTGATGTCGCCCGCCGCCGCCTTGATGCCGAAGTTCTTCGCGATCTGCAGCATCATCCTGATCGTGTCCGGCGTGCTGCAAGTCTTCGTGCGCCCGCGCAAGGAGCGCGAGACGCTGGCCGAGCGCCTGGTGAACCGCTCGACGATCACCGCGCTGGTTTCGGTGGCGGTCGGCGTGCTCGGGCTTGCTGCTCGGGCTTTGGCGTGATCCCGATGGTGCACCTGAACCTCGGACGATAGCCGTACCCCTCTCCCTAACCGTCTCCCCGCGGACGGGGCGAGGGAACCGGAACGCGAGGGGACCGGAATCGGTGGCGTCCCGGAATCTCTTCCGATCCCCCTCCCCCCGTCTGCGGGGGAGGGTTAGGGAGAGGGGTCTCGCCGTCGAGGGGTCCGGCCGTCGAGGGGTCCCGCCCCGCGTTCCTACGTCTTCAGCTTCGGCGAGATGAACACGCGGTCCTTGGGCAGGAACGACAGCGCCGCCTTGTACGTCTTGGTCTTCTGCTGCTCCTGCTCCTTGAGCGCGCCCTTGTCGTCGGTCTTGTGCAAGCCGAGCTTGGCGAAGGTGATCGCCGCGTAGGACGCGATGGTCTCCTGCACCGTCGACAGCTTGGCGTCGAACTCCTGGCGCGTGACGGTGATCTTCATGATCGGCTCGTCGTTGAGCAAGCCGGAGTAGGTCAGCTCCTTCAAATTTGGCGCCTTGTTGAACATGGTGCTGGTGAACTCCGCCCAGTACGTCATGGCGTTGTTGAAGCTGATCGCCTTCACGTACTCGTCTTTGCCGGTCTCGAGGTAGGGGTAGGTCACCTCGACCGACTGCTTCGCCGGATCGATCTTGTACGCCGGCTTGTGCGTGAACTTGTCGTCGAAGCGCGGCTGCTTCTTCTTGGTGTCGAGGTGGCAGCTGTCGTTCAGATCCTCGGGCACCGCGCGGTTCAAGCTGTACGCGAAGGCCTTCTCCACCTGCTCGGCGAACTCGAGCGGGATGTTGTTCTCGCACTTGGGGCCGCTTGTCGCCGCGCTCGCGCCAGATCTTGGCGGCCGGGTTGCTGCCGACCTGTGCCTCGCCCTCGCTGGTGAAGAACTCGCCCTCGAAGGTCACCGGCTCGAACGACTCGCGGGTCATCGCGTAGCGATACAGGAACTGCAGCGCGGGGTAGATGTCGTCCCGCTTGGTCTTCTGCTTGAGGGCGACGCGGAACTTCACCGCCTGCCCGTCGCTGGGGCCGGTCACATCGTCCTTGATGACGGTGAAAGCCGGAACTCCGGGCGGGGTCTTGGGTTGATCGCAACAGGCCTTCGGACCGGCGGCCTTTTCCGTGCTGCACGACGCGGTCACGGCGACCGCGGTCACGACGAGCAGGGGCAGGGAGAACGAACGACTGCGCATCACGGACCTCCTGGGGCGGGGCGGAGTTTCGGCGAAAATACTACAAGAACGAGGGCAGCCCAGAATAATATCGGGCCGTCATGACGTCCTCGACCCCGCGCCGCGCGGTTCGTTTCTTGCCGGGCATCTTGCCGGGCATCTTGCCGGGCATCTTGCCCTCCTTGGTCGTGGTCGCCCTCGGAGCTCCGGCGATCTTGCTGGCCGGAACGGCCGGCGGGCTCGGCAGAGCGCTGGCTCAGCAGACGAGCAGCCTGACGGCTGAGCAGAAGCAGGAGATGAAGCAGCACTACGAAAAGGGCCAGCGCGCCTACGACGTCGGCAAGTACGCCGACGCGATCGACGAGTACGCCAAGGTCTACGAGATCGGCGGCAATCCGGCGATGCTCTTCAACATCGCCCAGTCCTATCGCCTGAACAACCAGCCGGGCGATGCGGTGCGCTTCTACAAGCGTTACCTGCAGCGCGCGCCCAGCGCGCCCAATCGCGCCGACGTCGAGCAGAAGATCGCCGAGCTGGAAAAGGTCGAGGCCAATCCGCGCACCGCACCGCCCGTGCCTCCGCCGCCCCCACCGGCCCCCGCCGCGGCTGCGCCCGTCCAGCCGACGCCCCCCGCGCCTCCGCCGGCCCAGCCCGCCGCGCCTCCTCCGCCTCCGCCGCCAGCGGTCGTCGCGGCCCCACCACCGCCGGCCCCGGCGCCGGTCACCGCCGCGCCCACCGAGCCCGCGCCCGTCGACACCGCCCGCGCCAGCACCCGCGACCGAGGCGTCGACCGGCAACGGTCGCATGGTCGCCATCATCTCGTTGATGGTCGTCGGCGCCGGCGGGCTGGTGCTCGCCGGTTTCGAGGGGCTCGCCGCCAGCAGCAACGCCGACACCGTCACCGCGCAGTCGAAGGCCGGCAAGGTGTTCGACCCCGGGGTCGAGACCAGCGGACGGCGCGAGAACGCCATCGCGATCACCTCGGCGATCGTGGGCGGCGCGGCGCTCGTCGACCAGCGCGGTCCTGTTGCTGACCGGGTCGCCGGCGGCCGAACCGGCGCCAGGCACGCACGTCAGCTTCGCGCCCTGGATCGTGCCGACGGCGGGAGGGCTGGTCGGCGCCGGCGCCTCATGGAACTACTAGCGTTGGAATGATTAGGACTACGGGAACGATGATGTCGATGAAAACCGGTCTCGGGTTGCTGCTGGCGCTGCTGTCGGTGGCGTTGCTTTCGCCCGCCGCTTGCTACAACCCGAGCATCCAGGACGGCGGGTTTCTGTGCGCCGAAGCCGGGAAACAATGCCCGGACGGCTTCTCCTGCCACTCGGATGGAAAGTGTCACGCCAACGGCAGCACCGGCTGCTCGGTTCCGGCGATCACGCCGATCTGCAGTGACCAACCGCGCGACGGTGGCGCCGCGTGCAACCCGACCTGCCAGACCGGCTGTGCCTGCGGCCGGTGCAACGTCGCCGGGGCGGCGCCTGCCTGCGTGCTCACCGTGGGCACCAAGAAGCTGGGCGAGATCTGCACGCCCAGCAAGGACGATTGCCTGCCGGGCTACATCTGCCTGCTCGAGGCCGACACCTGCGGCGCGAACATCGGGCGCTGCTATCAGCACTGCATGACCAACGCCCAGTGCGCGAGCCCAGCAGGGCGAAGCTGCGAGATCCCGATCCTCGACGGCAACAACCGGGACACGGGGTACCTCACCTGCAGCCTGGCCTCGCAGACGTGCAACCCGACGGCGACCACCAGCAACGGCTGCCCGAACGCGGGGCTCGGTTGCTACGTGAACAGCGCGGGCGTGACGTTCTGCGATTGCCCGAATCGCGCGGCGCCGGGATCGCTCGGGGACGTGTGCACCGCGTACAACGATTGCAAACCGGGCCTCCTCTGCACCACCCAGACCGGCCTGGCCGGCACGCACTGCCGTCAAATCTGCATGACCAACGGCGCCAACGCCTGCCCGAGTGGCCAGCACTGCGTCGGGGTCGCCTCGTCGACGTACGGTTACTGCATCAACTGACCGCGCTTACTTCGCGCAGTGGATCGTGAGGCGCCAGCCCTCGTGCAAGTACGCCTTGCGCATGGTCCCGGCGTCGCCGCAGCTGCGGTGGTCGGAGGCGGGCAGGGCGCAGACCTCGTGCGGGCCGGAGCGCGCGCGCACCGATGTCTTGTTGCGCGGTCCGATCTGCCCCACCGCCTGCCCGTCGATCGCCAGCCGGGTCGGCTCGTTGCAGAGCGCGTTGTCGATCTCGATCCAGACCGCGGGCGCGGCGCCGGCCGCAGCGGCCTCGGCCGTGAGCGGCGGGCTGGCTGCCGCCGCATGCAGGGTGCGTCGCGGGCGGCGCCGCGGCCGTGCTGCTCGCGGCCGCTGACTCCGCCGCGGGCTCGGCGAGATCCCAGGCGCTGATCGCGCCTTCACCGGCGATCCCCTTGGTAGTCGGCTTGCAGCCCGCGTGGCGGAGCTCGGCGCCCAGCTGGTCGTAGAACGCCACGCGCATCTCGCGGTAGTCGGACAGGAGCTGCTGGTGCATCTCCTTGGCCTTCTTTGCGCGCAGCCGGTAGTCGGGCGTCAGGCCCAGCGTGTCGCCGAGCTCCTCGGCGCGGCGGATCTCCCGGTAGCTCGCCTGCAGCTGCTGGCCGAGCGCGAGGTAGCGCCCGCCCGACGCAAGCGCGCGCGCGTACGGCGCGCCGGTCGCCGCGGGGCACTGGGTCGCCGCCGGGTCGCTGGCGCAGCGCCGCCAGCGTCTCGTGCACCGCCGACGAGAACTCGTCGCGCACGCGGTCCATCTCACCCTGCAGCGACAGGAACTTGTCGATCGCCGCGCGCAGCGACGCGACGTCGCCGAACACCGGGTCGATGCGCGGCGCGGCGTCGGTGCGGAACGAGGTCTCGCTGGTCGCGGGCGGCGGCGGGGCGGCCGGCGCGCCGGCGAGCGCGAAAAGAACGAGCGGGATCAATCGGTGGAACATCGTCGGGTGCAGTAATTATGGCGCGCCGCGCGTGGCGACAGCGAAAAAGCACTGCGAAAAAAACGCTCACACCGACGGTCGCGCGGCGGCGCCGCATGAGCTCGCGAGGTCGCCCCCGCATTTTTGGGTGTTATGTTTGGGCGGTGACCGAGCCTGCTTCGCTTCCGCTCTTCGCCTATCTGACGCCCCGCACGCTGCCGCCCGCCGACAAGCTCGCGGGGAGGGTCGCCGTGCTGGACATCGCGTTCGCCAGCGAGGGCGGAGGCTCTTCGTTCGTGAAGACCACGCTGCCGTTCATTCGCGGGCTGGGCAGCCGGCTCGCGGCGTGGGTCGATCACCACGACCACGAGCGCCACGCCGACTTCGCCGGCGATCCGCGCTTCGTTCTTTCGACCAAGGCCGAGCACGGCGCCTGCCCGGAGATGGTGACGCCCGAGGTCGTGCACGCCGCCGGTCCGGTCGACACGGTCGCGGTCCACCTGGATCTCGACGGCCTCTATTCCGGCGCCAAGTGGGTCCTTGGCGGCGTCGAGCCCTACCCGGGCGCCGACGCCGACGCGCGCGCCGTCGACACGCGCCGCGGCGAGCCCGGGCCGATCGCCTCGCGGATCGACCGCGCGCTGCGGGCCCGCTTTCGCGACGAGAACCTCAAGCACCGCATCATCCAGTACCTGGCCGCGCGCACGCGCGCGCCGCTGCACTGGGAAGAGATCGAGGCGGCCGCGCGCGAGATCGATCCGCTGCTCGACCAATCGCGCCGGCTCGCCGAGCGCTACCGGGTCGCCGACGGCGTGGCCTTCGTCGAAGCAATGTCGGGCCCGCCCTACGACAAGACCGAGCTTCTGCTGCTGGGGCAGGAGCGCGCGCCGGTGGCGGTGGTGCGCGACTCGGGTGCGCTGACCATCGCCGCCGACTTCGAGTCGGGCTTCGACTTCGTCAAGCTGTTCAAGCTCGGCGGCGGGATGCCGACCCGGGTGACCGTGCCCGAGGCGCGCATGGCCGAGGTCATGACCAAACTGGCGGGGCTGGCCACGGCAAAGTAACCTCTTCCGGTAAATGGCCATCCAGCGCCGCCCGTCCTCCCGCTCTCCGCACGTCGATCTCGCGGAGCGCGTGCTGTCGGCCGCGGCGGGTATGCGCGCCGGGCTGGCGTCCGAGGGACCGCTCCCGTCGCGGCGCGACATTCGCCTGCTGGTCGAGGAGCTGCTCGAGGTGCTGTTCCCCGAGTCGCACCGCCTGGGCACCGACGGCGGCGACCTGCGCAGCCACGTGGCCGCGACCATCGAGTCGCTCGAGACCCGGCTCGAGGCGGCGATCTACCTCGGCCTGCACCGCCGCTGCGGCGGCAAGAAGGCGCCCGCCGACAAGTGCCGGCGCCGCGCGCGCACGATCACGCGCCGGCTGCTCGACGCGCTGCCGGAGATCCGCGCCCTGCTGGGCAAGGACGTGCTGGCGTCGTTCGAGTCCGACCCGGCGGCGACCGGCATCGACGAGATCGTCGCCTGCTACCCGGGCCTGTACGCGATCGCGATCTACCGCGTGGCGCACCGGCTGCTGCGCGACGGCGCCGAGGTGGTGCCGCGCATGCTCACCGAGCACGCGCACTCGCGCACCGGCATCGACATCCACCCGGGCGCGACCATCGGCGAGTCGTTCTTCATCGACCACGGCACCGGCATCGTCGTCGGCGAGACCACGCTCATCGGCAACCGCGTGCGCATCTACCAGGGCGTGACGCTGGGCGCGCTGTCGATCCGCGACCGCGGCCGCACCGACAAACCGCAGGGCAAGAAGCGCCACCCGACGATCGAGGACGACGTGATCATCTACGCCAACGCCACGATCCTCGGCGGCAGCACCGTCATCGGCCAGGGGGCGGTGGTGGGGGGCAACGCCTGGATCACCTACTCGGTGCCAGCCGGCATCCGGGTCGGCGTGGGGACCTGACCGGCGGTGGCGGTCTCGCCCCGCTGCCTCGAGCTGCTGCGCGAGGTCTCCGCGGAGATTCTCGAGGCGCAACGACCGATCCGGGTGTTGCGGGCGATTTCCTGGGACGAGAGCGTCGAGCGCGCCTTCTTCGCGTCGGGCGCCAGCGAGCTGCCGCGGCCCGAGTACCGCGTGATACCCGACGTCGCCGCGTCGTTCGACCGTTTCCGCGCGCTCAAGGCGCGCGTCACCGGTGACAACGCGATCGAGCGCTTCCTGCGCGAGACCTGCGAGTCGTTCGCGACCGCGGCGCGCATGCTGGCGGCGGTCGGCACCAAGGACTTCTACTTTCATTCGGTCGAGATCTACGGGCGGCCGGCGAGCCTGACCGCCGACCGGCGCACGACCAACCTGGATCTCGCGCAGCACTTCTCCGAGGTCATCGACGGGCTCGCGGGCGCGGCGGCGGTCCCGAGCCCGGCCGACGAGCAGACGTTGAGCGCCGAGGACGTCGCGCCCGAGCTCGCGCGCCGCTTTCAAAGCTTCTTTCCCGACACGCCGATCAAGGTCGAGATCGTCGACGACATCGCGGCCAAGGCGGTGGCCGGCGTCGGCGGCGTGCGCGTGCAGCGGGGCGCGCGGTTCGCGCCGCGCGACGTGGCGCAGCTGGAGTTCCACGAGGGCCACGTGCACGTCGCGACCGCGCTCAACGGGCGCGCGCAGCCGCTGATGCCGTTCGTCGGCTATCCGTCGCCGCGCACGACCGCGACGCAGGAGGGGCTCGCGGTCCTGACCGAGTTCATGACCCAGTCGACCAGCATCGAGCGCATGCGGCGGCTCTCCGATCGCACGCTGGCGATCAAGATGGCCGAGGACGGCGCCGACTTCCTCGAGCTCTATCGCTTCTTCCTGAGCCACGGCCACGACGAGGGCGCGGCGTACGACTGCGCGCGCCGCGTGTGCCGCGGCGGCCTGGTCGCGGGCGGCGCGCCGTTCACCAAGGACGTCTGTTACCTCGACGGCCTCCTGCGCGTGACGAACTTCATGCGCGTCGCGCTGGTGAAAGGCCACGTCGAGCTGGTTCGGCTGTTTTTCGCCGGCAAGATCGGCCTCGACGACGTGCCGCTGTTCGGCCGGCTGCTGCGCGAGGGGCTGGTCAAGGAGCCGCGCTACCTGCCGCCCTGGGCGAAGGACCTGTCCTATCTGACGGCCTTCATGAGCTACTCGGCGTTCCTGGGCGAATGCGATCTGTCGGTCGAGCGCCGCCGCTACGAGGACCTGATCGCTCACGCCGAAGACGAGCTGCTCTGACCGTGCGCCTTCGGCCGGATCGTGTCGTACGCGTGACGGTTTCGTAGACGCGGACGCGACCCGAAGCCCGCGCGGTCTGGCCTCCAAGCGGCTGGTCGCCGGCGACGACTCGCGACACCCCGGGCTCCATGATCGCGTCGTCGTTCACTACACCGGCTGGACTGCCACCGGACGTGAGTTCGCGAGCGCGAACGAGGCGCCGGTGACGTTTCCGATGCTGGAGCTGATTCCGGGATGGATCGAAGGGCTCTCCGTCATGGTCCGCGGAGAAAAGCGGCGGATCTGGGTGCCGGCCGCCGCTCGCCTACGGCGACTCATCGGTGGATCCCACGAAGCCATCCGGCGATCTCGTGTTCGACATCGAGCTGCTCGGCATCCTGCCGGGGCCCGCGCCGCCGTCGGTCCCGCCGGATCTGACGCCGGTTCCCAGGGATGCGAAGAGGACGCGCAGTGGCCTCGCCTATCGAATCCTCCAGCACGGCACCGGCGCGCACCATCCCGGGGCCGAAAGCACGGTCGCGGTCCACTACACCGGTTGGCGCACCGATGGACACGTCTACAACAGCACGGCCGACCGCTCCCAGCCTGCGTTGCTCGCGCTCGCGAGCACCCAGCCCGGCTGGCGCGAGTCGGTTCGCCTGATGGTCGTCGGCGACAAGGCCCGATTCTGGATCCCCGACCGGCTGCTGGGCACGGGACCGGCGGTTCCCTCTGCCATCGGCGCGGGCATGCTGGTCTTCGACATCGAGCTGCTCGCCATCCGCTAGCGTTCCCGGCCATCGCGGCAGGTGCTGGCGAGGCCGGCGTAGGTCTGGTAAAACACAATTAATTCCAGGGCATGCGTGACCGTGAGGATCTTCACTCCGTCGCGCGCGCCCGCCCACCAGACGAAACACCCTCCGGGCGCGAAATATCGATCGCAAGAGGGCTCGTTTTCGTCGCTTTCGAGTACATTCACCACCATGCAAATTCTGCTAGATGCCGATCCAACCGAGACGCGCGAATGGGTCGACGCGCTCGAGAGCGTTCTTGCCGTCGAGGGCCCCGAACGGGCGCACTTTCTCCTGGACCAGCTCGCCGAAAAAGCGCGGCGGTCTGGGGACTTCCGTCCCTTCAGCGGCAGGTCGGCATACCTGAACACGATCCCGCCCCACCTCGAGGAGCGCTCCCCCGGCAACCACGAGATCGAGCACCGGCTGCGCTCGTTCGTGCGGTGGAACGCCACCGCCATGGTCCTGCGCGCGGGCAAGAAGGCTCTCGACCTCGGCGGGCACATCGCCAGCTTCGCCTCGGCCGCCACGCTCTACGACGTGGGCTTCAACCACTTCTGGCGGGCGCCCACCGCGGACTTCGGCGGTGACCTGGTCTACTTCCAGGGGCACTCGTCGCCCGGCATCTACGCGCGCGCCTTCGTCGAGGGCCGCATGAGCGAGGCGCAGCTCGACATGTTCCGCCAGGAGGTCGGCGGCACGGGGCTCTCGTCCTATCCGCACCCCTGGCTCATGCCGGACTTCTGGCAGTTCCCGACGGTGTCGATGGGCCTGGGCCCGATCCAGGCGATCTATCAAGCGCGCTTCCTGCGCTACCTGCACCACCGCGGCATCGCCGACACCGCGGGCCGCAAGGTGTGGGCGTTCATGGGCGACGGCGAGATGGACGAGCCGGAATCGCGCGGCGCCATCAACCTCGCGTCGCGCGAGGGGCTCGACAACCTGATCTTCGTCATCAACTGCAACTTGCAGCGGCTCGACGGTCCGGTGCGCGGCAACGGGAAGATCATCCAGGAGCTGGAGTCGGACTTCAGCGGCGCGGGCTGGAACGTCATCAAGGTGATCTGGGGCGCGTACTGGGATCCGCTGCTCGCGCGCGACCACGACGGCATCCTGCGCAAGCGCATGGAAGAGGCCGTCGACGGCGAGTACCAGAAGTTCAAGAGCCGCGACGGCGCCTACGTGCGCGAGAACTTCTTCGGCAAGTACCCCGAGCTGCGCGAGATGGTGGCCACGATGTCCGACGAGGAGATCTGGCGCTTGAACCGCGGCGGCCACGATCCGCACAAGGTGTACGCCGCCTACTCGGCCGCGATGAAGCACGAGGGGCAGCCGACGGTGATCCTGGCGAAGACCGTCAAGGGCTACGGCATGGGCTCGGTGGGCGAGGGCAAGAACATCGCCCACCAGCAGAAGAAGATGCCGCTCGAGGCGCTGCAGCAGTTCCGCGACCGCTTCAAGATTCCGATCCCCGACGACAAGCTGGCCGAGATCCCGTACTACCGGCCCGCGCCCGATTCGCCCGAGGCGAAGTACCTGCAGGAGCTGCGCGCCAACCTGGGCGGGCCGCTGCCGCAGCGCCGGCGCAAGAGCAGCAGCACGCTCGAGGCGCCCAAGCCCGACGCGTTCAAGCCGCTGCTCGAGGCGACCGCCGAGGGGCGCGAGATCTCGACCACCATGGCCTTCGTGCGGCTCGCTGACCGGCCTCGTCAAGGACAAGGAGATCGGCAAGCGCATCGTTCCGATCGTGCCCGACGAGTCGCGCACCTTCGGCATGGAGGGTCTGTTCCGCCAGCTCGGCATCTACTCGCGGCTCGGCCAGCTCTACGAGCCCGAGGACTCCGACCAGCTGATGTTCTACAAGGAAGACAAGAACGGCCAGATCCTGCAGGAGGGGATCAACGAGGCCGGCGCCATGTGCTCGTGGATCGCGGCCGGCACGTCGTACACCAACAACGACGCGGCGATGATCCCGTTCTACATCTTCTATTCGATGTTCGGCTTCCAGCGCATCGGCGATCTCTGCTGGGCGGCGGGCGACCTGCGCGCGCGCGGCTTCCTGCTGGGCGCCACCTCGGGCCGCACCACGCTGAACGGCGAGGGGCTGCAGCACGAGGACGGGCACAGCCACGTGATGGCGGGGACGATCCCGAACTGCGTGGCCTACGACCCCACGTTCGCGTACGAGCTGGCGGTGATCATCCAGGACGGCCTGCGGCGCATGGCCGAGGAGCAGGAGGACGTCTTCTATTACATCACCGTCATGAACGAGAACTACGCCCACGGCGCGCTGCCCGAAGGCGCGCGCGAGGGGATCTTGAAGGGGATGTACAAGCTGACCGACGGCGGCGCGAGCAAGGGACCGCGCGCGCAGCTGCTGGGCAGCGGCGTGATCCTGCGCGAGGTGATGGCGGCGGGCCGAGCTGCTCAAGAACGACTGGGGTGTCACGGCCGACGTCTGGAGCTGCCCGAGCTTCAACGAGCTCGGGCGCGAGGGGCGCGCGGTCTCGCGCTGGAACATGCTGCACCCGACGGAGAAGCAGAAGGTCGCCTGGGTCAGCAAGTGCCTGGCCGACACCAAGGGGCCAGTCGTGGCCGCGACCGACTACGTGCGCGAGTTCGCGGATCAGATCCGCGAGCTGGTGCCGCGGCGGTACAAGGTGCTCGGCACCGACGGCTTCGGCCGCAGCGATTCGCGCAAGAACCTGCGCCAGTTCTTCGAGGTGAACCGCTTCTACGTCGCGGTCGCGGCGCTGAAGGCGCTGGCCGACGACGGCGAGGTGCCGGCGGCGAAGGTGGCCGAGGCGATCAAGAAGTACGAGCTCGATCCCGAGAGGCCCGCGCCCTGGACCGTGTGAGACCGCGCGCGATCACCAACAACAACTGAGATCGATTCATCACTTCACGAGGAGAGACGCTTGGCCGCAACCGAAGTAACCGTCCCTGACATCGGGGACTTCAAGGACATTCCCGTCATCGAGCTGCTGGTCAAGCCGGGCGACGCGGTGAAGAAGGACGACTCGCTGCTGGTGCTCCAGAGCGACAAGGCCACCCTCGAGGTGCCGTCGCCGGCGGCGGGCGTCGTGTCCGAGATGAAGGTCAAGGTTGGCGACAAGGTCAGCGCCGGCACGTTGCTGGCGCTGCTCGAGGGCGGCGCGTCCGCGGAGAAACCAACGGCGACCAACGGCGATCGAAGCGCCCGCACGGCGCCGGCTCCCGCGAAGGCGGCCGCGCCGGCGAAGGCGGCGGCTCCCGCCTCCGGCGCGGCGCCGGCGGCGGCGGCTGCTCCCGCGGCGGCGGCTGCCTGCTCCGGCGGCGTCCGGCGCGATGGCGCACGCCAGCCCTGGCGTGCGTCGCTTCGCGCGCGAGCTGGGCGTGACCATCAGCCAGGTCACCGGCACGGGACCCAAGGGTCGGATCAGCAAGGAGGACATCCAGGCCTTCGTGAAGCAGTCGTTCGCCGGCGGCGGTCGCCGCGCAGGCGCGGGGCGGCCTGACCGACCTCGGGCTGCCGCCCTGGCCCAAGGTCGACTTCGCCAAGTACGGCCCGATCGAGACCCAGGCGCTGACGCGCATCCAGAAGCTGTCGGGGCCGGGCCTGGCGCGCAACTGGGTGATGATCCCGCACGTCACCCAGTTCGACGAGGCGGACATCACCGAGCTCGAGAAGTTCCGCGCGCACATCAACGAGGAGAACGCCAAGAGCGGCGTCAAGGTGTCGCCGCTGGCCTTCATCATGAAGGCGGTGGTCGCGACGCTGAAGAAGTACCCGACCGTGAACAGCTCGCTCGACGGCGAGAACCTGGTCCTCAAGAACTACTGGCACATCGGCTTCGCGGCCGACACGCCGAACGGGCTGGTGGTGCCGGTCATCAAGGACGTCGACAAGAAGGGCATCCTCGACATCGCGCGCGAGACGGCCGAGCTGGCCGGCAAGGCGCGCGACGGCAAGCTCGGCCCGAACGACATCCAGGGCGCGACGTTCACGATCTCGTCGCTGGGCGGCATCGGCGGCACCGCGTTCACGCCGATCATCAACGCGCCCGAGGTGGCGATCCTGGGCGTGTCGAAGGCGGCGGTGAAGCCGGTGTGGAACGGCACCGAGTTCGCGCCGCGCACCATGCTTCCGCTGTCGCTCTCGTACGATCACCGGGTCGTCGACGGCGCGCTGGCCGCGCGCTTCACGACCTATCTGGCGCAGGTGATCGCCGACATTCGCCGGGTCATGCTCTAGTCATGGCCACTCGCGACATCCCGGTCCCCGACATCGGGGACTTCAAGAACATCCCGGTCATCGAGATCTTCGTCAAGCCGGGCGACGTCGTCGCCAAGGACGCGCCGCTGGTCACGCTCGAGTCGGACAAGGCGACCGTCGAGGTGCCGGCGCCGTTCCCCGGCACGATCAAGGAGCTCAAGGTCAAGCTCGGCGACCGCGTGTCGAAGGGCTCGGTCGATCGTGACGCTGGACGCGGCCGAGGGCGCCGCGGCGGCCGAAGCCAAGCCGACGTCCGCCCGACCTCGCCGGCCGTCCCGCCTCCGCCGCCGTGCTCGCCCACGCCCGCCTCCGCCCAGCGCGGCCCCGAAGCCGGCGCGAACGGCGCACGCGCCCTCGGCGCCTCCGGCGGTCGCGCCCGGCACCGGCGCCGCCAAGCACCCCGACGCCAAGCACCACGCCGACGTCCTGGTGCTGGGCTCGGGCCCCGGCGGCTACACCGCCGCCTTCCGCGCCGCCGACCTCGGCAAGAAGGTGGTGCTGGTCGAGCGCTACCCGCGCCTGGGCGGCGTCTGCCTCAACGTCGGCTGCATCCCGTCGAAGGCGCTGCTCCACGCCGCCAAGGTGATCACCGACGCCGAGGAAGGAGCCCACATGGGCCTCTCGTTCGGCAAGCCCAAGATCGATCTCGAGGGGCTGCGCAAGTTCAAGGACGGCGTGGTCGCCAAGCTGACCGGCGGCCTCGGCAGCATGGCCAAGCAGCGCAAGGTCACCGTCGTCGAAGGGCGCGGCCAGTTCGTGTCGCCGCACCTGCTCGCGGTCGAGACCAAGAACGGCATCGAGACGGTGTCGTTCGACCACTGCATCATCGCCGCCGGCTCGCAGTCGGCGCGCATCCCCGGCTTCCCGTACGACGACAAGCGGCTGATGGATTCGACGACGCGCGCTCGAGCTGGCCGAGGTGCCGAAGCGGATGCTGATCATCGGCGGCGGCATCATCGGCCTCGAGATGGCGACCGTGTACGACGCGCTCGGCGCGAAGGTGACCGTGGTCGAGTTCCTCGATCGCCTGATCGCCGCCGCCGATCCCGACATCGTGCGCCCGCTCGCGCGCCGCATCGAGAAGCGCTACGAGAAGATCCTGCTCAAGACCAAGGTGTCGAAGCTGGAGGCGCTGCCCGAGGGGCTGCGCGCCACCTTCGAGAGCGCCGACGGCAAGTCGCCCGCGCCCGCGCCCGAGATCTACGACCGCGTGCTGCTGGCGGTGGGCCGCCGCCCCAACGGCCGCAACATCGCCGCCGACAAGGCCGGCGTGAAGGTCAACGAGCGCGGCTTCATCCCCGTCGACAACCAGATGCGCACCAACGTGCCGCACATCTTCGCCATCGGCGACATCGTGCGGCGAGCCCATGCTGGCGCACAAGGCCACGCACGAGGCGAAGCTGGCCGCCGAGGTGATCGCCGGCATGAGCCACCACGTCTGGGACGCGCGCACCATCCCCAGCGTCGCCTACACCGATCCCGAGGTCGCCTGGATGGGCCTCACCGAGACCGAGGCCAAGGCCAAGGGCGTCGAGTACGAGAAGGCGATGTTCCCCTGGTCGGTCAGCGGCCGCGCGCTGGGCATGGGCCGCGAGGAGGGCGTCACCAAGCTGCTCTTCGACAAGGAGACCAAGCGCGTGCTGGGCGCCGGCATCGTCGGCATCAACGCCGGCGAGCTGATCGCCGAGACCGTGCTGGCGCTGGAGACCGGCGCCGACGCCGAGGACCTGAGCCTGACCATCCACGCCCACCCGACGCTCTCCGAGACGGTGTTCTTCACCGCCGAGATCGCCGACGGGACGATCACGGACCTGCTGCCGGCCAAGAAGCCAGCAGCGAGTCTGACCGTCCGTCGCGTTCAGAACGCCTGCCCGGCGGTGACGTAGCCACCGATCGGGCGGGCGTCGGGCGACCAGGCGATGTCGCCGCGCACGACGAAGGTCTTGCCCTCCTGCACGCGCAGCCCGGCGCCGACGCCGTACTTGAGCCGATGCCGGTGCCGTCGAGCTCGGGGTGTGACGCGAGCTCGGCCCAGGCGCGCCCGGCGTCGAAGAAGCCGGCGACGCCGACGGTCATGTGCTTGCCGCGCAGATCGAACGCGCCGACGCGCATGCGCGCCTCGGCGCTGGCGAAGACCTTGACCTTGCCGTAGTAGCGCTGGCCGGGGACGCCGCGCACGCCATTGCCGCCGCCCAGCGCGTAGGTGTCGTCGTAGCGGGCGAGCTCGTAAAACGGCGGATTGCCGAGCTGGATGTCGGCGAGGTAGCGCGCCGCCAGGACCAGGCGATTGCGGATCACCGTGAAGAAGAAGCGCGAGGTGACGTTGATCTGCTGGTACGAGTACGGCACCGACGGCGCCGAAGCGCGGGCTGACGCGCAGCTTGATCTGGTGGAACTGGCCGCTGTCGGTGACGATCTCGCTGTCGCGCGAGTCGTAGAGCAGCAGCCCTTCGAGGATCAGCACGCCGTGGTTGGCGGTGCCGCCGAGCAGGCGCCGCACGGTCGCGTCGCCGGTGGCCATCTGCTGCGCCAGCGTGCCGCCGGCCGGCACGGTCAGCCAGTTCTGCAGGTAGTACGACCCGAACCCCGCCTGCAGTCTGATCCCAGAAGCGGTATCGCGCGCGCGCCCAGAGCATCGGGTGGGTGCGGCCGTAGAAGTCGCGCGACGGCACGTCGTTGGCCGGCGCGACCGACGCGTTGCCAAGGCCGTAGTACCGCTGCGTCGACTCGCGCGTGAAGGACGGGCGCGCCTCGAGGCGCAGGCGACCGCCGAGCAGCGCCGGCGCGGTCCACTGCACGTAGAAGTCCTGGTACGGGCTGCACGAGCTTGCCGCCCTCGCCGGTTGAAGCTGATGAACGCCGACGACTCGACGGCCCAGCGGTAGGGAAGCGGCTCGACGGCGGCGGCAGGCCCGCGATCGTGCTCAGCTGGCCGACGCCGACGCCGACGTCGGTGTCGCCGCCGACCAGCGGCACGATCCCGAACTCCGTCCGCTGGCGTTCCGATGCGCGCGGCGGCGCGGGAGAGCCGGGTGGCGTCGTCGAGCCCGGCTTGCTCTGCGCTTCGGCGGGCTGCGACGCTCCCGGCGCCGAGGTCTCCGCGTGCGCGACGCCGGCGCGCAGCGCCGACGCCGCGGCGAACGCGAGAGCTGTCCAAGCGACGAGACGAGGGGATGGAGGTCGCAAACGGTCGATCCGATGCTGGACCTCACGTTAGTCATGGGAGCGGAGACCGGAAGATCCGATCCCTCTTCCGTCTTCGGGCAGAGGGGCCAGGGACGATCCGGCTCAGGGCGCGGTGGCTTGCGGCTCGGGCGCGGGCACCGCCGGCGCCGGGCGGCAGCACCTCGCCCTTGCGCGTGAGCAGCCAGACGCCGATGGCGAGGCAGGCGATGCAGGCCCACTGCGCGGGCGTCAGGCCCGGCGTAGCGCTCGTCGGGCAGGGCGACGTCGCGCGCGCGCAGGAAGTCGAGCCCGAAGCGGACCGGCGCGTACATCGTGGCGAACAGGCCGATCACGCGGCCGGGCACGCGCGGGTTGCGCGCGTAGAGAAACAGGATCGACCGTCGATGACGATCGTGAACAGCAGCTCGTCGAGGCCGAGGTCGTGGCGCGGGCCGTCGGGGTAGCGGACCGCCAGGAAGAAGTTGGTGTGCAGGCCCGGGTGATCGTGCGCGGTGAAGCAGCCGGTGCGCCCGAAGATCCAGCCGACGGCCAGGCCCAGCGCCACCGAGTCGGCGTAGGGCAGCGCGGGGATCTTCTCCTTGCGCGTGAAATAGAGAAACGCGAGCGCGGCGCCCAGGAAGCCGCCGAACGACGACAGGCCCGACCAGATGTACAGCAGCACCCAGGGGTTCTCGCGGATGCGCTCGGGGAAATAGAAGATCACCGAGACCAGGTGGGCCATGATGAACCCGCCGAAGACGATGCGGACGTTGAGGAACTTCACGTCCTGCGGGTCGAGGCCGCGCCGCGCGCCCTCCTTGACCACGATGCGAGTCGCCGATGATGACGCCGATCGCGACCAGCAGCGCCGAACATGTAGATCGGCTGGCCGCCGATAGGGCAGCCGTGGGAGGTCGAACAGGTGCCCGTCGAAGTACGGGATCATCGCTGTCGCGCCTGACGCGGCGCGCTCGCGCAGCGCGAGCACGATGTCGCGCTGGCCGTCGGCGTGGTAGCTCGAGCGCACCATCGGGCCCGACTCGACGTGGGGGAAGCCCATGGCCAGCGCCTCGGTCTTGAGCTGCGCGAACTCGTCGGGCGGGACGAAGCGCGCGACCGGCAGGTGCGCGGCGCGACGGCCGCAGGTACTGGCCCAGGGTCAGGATGTCGACGCCGATCTCGCGCAGCTCGCCGAGCACGGCGCGCACCTCGTCGAGCTCCTCGCCGAGCCCGAGCATGAGCCCGGTCTTGGTGATGGCGCCGCGCTTCTTCGCGTGCTCGAGGATCGCGTACGACCGCGGGTAGCTGGCCTGCACGCGCACCTGGCGCGACAGGCGCGGCACGGTCTCCAGGTTGTGCGCGAACACGTCGGGCCCGGCGGCGAGCACGGTGTCGACCGCGCCGGTGTCGCCCTTGAAGTCGCCGGTCAGCACCTCGAGCACCATCTCGGGCAGGCGCGCCTTCACCGCGCGGATGGTCGCCGCCCAGTGCGCGGCGCCGCCGTCGCGCAGGTCGTCGCGGTCGACGCAGGTGATCACGGTGTGGCGCAGGCCGAGCTCGCCCAGCATCGTCGCGACGTGCTCGGGCTCGTCGGGGTCGGGCGGCAGCGGGCGCCCGGTGGGCACGTCGCAGAACTGGCACGACCGCGTGCAGATGCCGCCCAGGATCATGATGGTCAGCGACTGGCGGTTCCAGCACTCGCCGATGTTGGGGCACGACGCGCTCTCGCAGACCGTGTGCAGCCCCAGCTCGTGGACCCGCTTCTTGAGGTCGAAGAAGACCTCGCCCGACGGCAGCTTCATGCGGATCCAGGCCGGCTTGGGCGCGAGCGCGCGAGGCCTCGGCCGCGGCGGCGCCGCCCGCCGAGGACGCGGAGCTTCGACGACCGATTTTCTACGACGCGTGCGGACGACATGGGCTGGCTAAGTATGCACGGCTGCGAGCGTCGTGGGACGGCGTGTCGCGCCGCCGCCGGTATACCCGGACGGCGCCGCCCGGCACAAGATGGCCGAATCGTGACCGTTTCGGCCCGATCCTCGACGACGGTGCCAAGGGGGGAGAATGTGGTCCATGGGCTCAATGTCCTTCGATTTCTGACGATAGGGTCTGAGGATGTTAGGAATGACTTTGTCCAAGCTGGAGGGGGTCGGGGACGGTAGCGAGGCTCCAGATGCCGACGGCAGTCGGGGATTGGTGCTGCTCGTCGACGACGAGCCGACCATCGTCCGCGGCTTCGCGCGCATCCTGACGTCGGCCGGCTTCTCGGTTCAGATCGCCCACGACGGCGCGCGAGGCCGCGGAGCTGGCGCGAGGCATGTCCTTCGACGCCATCGTCAGCGACATCGCGATGCCGGACATGACCGGCCTGCAGCTGCTGCGCTCGGTGCGCGAGCACGACCTGGACGTGCCGGTGATCCTCATGACCGGCGGCCCGGCCGTCGAGAGCGCCGTCGAGGCCATGGAGTACGGCGCGCTCCGCTACCTCATCAAGCCGGTCGAGTCGAAGCAGCTCGAGGACGTCGTCGCGCGCGCCGACGCGCCTGCACCAGATGGCGCGCGATCAAGCGCGAGGCGCTCGAGCTGTTTCGCCTCGAGGGCAAGCACCTCGGCGATCGCGCCGGGCTCGAGGCGCGCTTCGCCAACGCGCTCAGCTACGCTGTGGATGGCCTATCCAGCCGATCGTCTCGTGGACGCGCAGCAAGTCGGTCTTCGCCTACGAGGCGCTGGTGCGCAACGAGGAGCCGACGCTGCGCGCCCCGCCGGATCTCTTCGAGGCGGCCGAGCGGCTCGGCCGCCTGCACGAGCTCGGGCGCATCGATCCGCGACCGCGTCGCCGAGACACCGGTCGACAGCCTGACCGTCGACGGCCTGGTGTTCGTCAACGTGCACGCCGCTCGAGCTCGACGACGACTCGCTGTTGGCGCCGGCGTCGCCGCTGTCGGCGTATCGCCACGCGCGTGGTGCTGGAGATCACCGAGCGCGCGCCGCTCGACGAAGATCCAGGACGCCGACGGCGCGCGTCGCGCAGCCTGCGCGCGCATGGGCTATCGCATCGCCGTCGACGATCTCGGCGCCGGCTACGCGGGGCTCACCAGCTTCGCGCAGCTCGAGCCCGAGGTGGTCAAGGTCGACATGTCGCTCATTCGCGGGATCGACCGCTCGCCGACCAAGCAGAAGCTGCTGCGGTCGATCGTCGGCGCTGTGCCGCGACCTCGGGATCGAGATGATCGCCGAGGGCATCGAGACCGTCGCGGAGCGCGACACGCTGGTGCGCCTGGGCGGCGACCTGTGCCAGGGCTACCTGTTCGCGCGCCCGGGCCGGCGTTTCCGCCATCAAGATTGAGGGGCAGAAACGGCCTCGGGCCTCGGTCCCGATCCGGATCCTGAAGCCCGGGGAACCGGTCTGATGCGGTTCGCGCCACAGAACCGAGCTGCGAGAGCATGTTAGTCTGTCCGTCGTATGACGGTGGAGCTGACCAAGGAGTACCGATTCGAGGCCGCTCACCGTCTGCCGCGCGTGCCCGAGGGGCACAAGTGCGCGCGGCTGCACGGGCACAGCTACAAGATCGAGCTCGAGGCGCGCGGTCCCGTCGACCCGGCGGCGGGTTGGCTGTTCGACTTCGCGCGGCTCGACGACGCGTGGGAGCCGCTGCACGCGCGCTTCGATCACCGCAACCTCAACGACGTGCCCGGGCTCGAGAACCCGACGTCGGAGAACCTGGCCATCTACATCTGGAACGCGCTGCGCCCCGAGATCCCCCAGCTGTCGGCGGTCACGGTCTGGGAGACCACGGACGGCAAGTGCACTTACCGGGGAGCATGAGGCGGGGATGAAGCCGAACGCCATCTGCGGTTCATGACGCTGAACCTCTGGGGCGAGAACGGTCCCTGGGAAGAGCGCCTGGCGCTCGTCGGCGAGAAGCTGACCAGCCTGCAGCCCGACGTCGTCGCGCTGCAGGAGGTGCGCGAGGTGCCGGACCGCATCGTCAACCAGGCCGAGATGCTCGGCGCGCGCGCGCGGCTACCGTCACGTCTTCGCGCCGTCGACGGAGTGGGGCGGCGGGCACGAGGGGCTGGCGATCCTCTCGCGCTTCCCGATCGGCGCGCACGAGGTGCGCGCGCTGCCGCACACCGCCGAGAAAGAGGGGCGCATCGTGCTGTCGGCGCGCATCGACAGCGACTTCGGCGAGATCTGGGTGCACACGACCCACCTCAGCTACCGCGAGAACGAGGGCCGCCAGCGCGAGGACCAGGTGCTGGCCGTCGACGAGGCGATCACCGCGCACAAGAGCGACAACCCGCAGATCCTCATGGGCGACTTCAACGCCGTCCCGCACTCCGACGAGATCCGCTGGCTGTGCGGGCTGACGACGCTGGGCGGGCGGCGCGTCTATTACCAGGACACCTGGGACGTGCTGCACGCGAACCTGCCCGGGTACACCTGGGCGCGCTCGAATGCTTTCACGTCGCGCATGGGTTGGCTGCGCGGCGACCGCCGGCTCGACTACATCTTCACGACGCCACCGCGGCGCGACGGTCGCGGCACCGTGCACTCGTCGCGGCTGCTGCTCGACGAGCCGACGGTGCTGCCCGACGGTGAGCGTTTGTTCGCGTCGGATCACTTCGCGGTCGTCGCCGAGATCCAGCTCGTCCCGAATGAAGCGGGGAGCGTCAACCTCTAGTGCACCGCTCTCGAAATATCATCAAGGCTGCGCTGACGATCCCGCGGCCCGGCTTCGTTGCTCCTCCTCGGAATACGTTCAAGTATTCGTCGTCGTCGCGCCTCGCCGGCCCACGGGCTTGTCAGCGGATCTGTTGACGCTATTTCGAGAGCGGTGCACTAAGTCATGTTCAGGCTCGCGCACGTCACTGATCCACCACGTCCGTGGGCCCCGCCGGAGCCAACCGCCTGCGCCGCGGGCAGCCGCCGCCACCACGCGCCGCCGCCCCTACCCGCGAGTGCGCTGCCTGAAGCTGTCAGTCCGGGAAACCGCAGACGGCGCAACGCCGCCGACGCGACCCGCCACCACCAAGCTGCCCACGGCCGGCCGCTGGGTCTGTCGCCCGCCCCCCCCCCCTCCGACGACCTGCGGCAGCCCCGTCGCCGGCCATCCTGGCGCCTGGCGCTCGACCGGCCGAGATCTCCCGAGCCGTCCTCGAGGCGAGTGGCGCGCGAGCCTGCCGGCGGCTCGGCCGGCGTGGGGGTTGCGATTGACCTACCGCCGCGGAACCGCATAGGCCGACGAGGTGATGGTCCCGCCCACCCTGCGACGCCGACGTCGCCGACCGCTTTCGTGCGCGCCGGCGTCTACCTTGCCGGCATGGCCGATCATGCACACCACCGCCAACAGAGCCGCTGTCGGAATTTCTGCTTGGTGGTTGAAGTACCGCGATTATTGGAGTGGCCTGCTGTTACGTGCTGGCCCTGACTGCTGGGCTGGGAGAGATCTACATGAGCCTGACCAGCTGGGATTACCTTCTGCTGGCTCCTGTGACCACCCAGGCCTTCCCATCTGCTTCAAGGAGCTGCTGAAGGCTGCGGGCTCCACCTGTCTCCCTCTGCTTGCTGTCAGCATCCTCTCCCTCCCTCCCTCACCTGCCGTTCGAGCAAGGGCTTCCCTTGCATTTGGAAGTGCACCAGACCCCGCCATCCTCTGACGTCGCATGGCGCCCCGCCTTTTCTGTCTGCCTGCCTGCGCACCTGCCTTTGCCTGCTGCCTCTGCCTTGCTCTCTGGTACCAGGAACGAATTCCAGGAGGTGATGCTGCCTCTGGAACTGCTGGAAGCACCTCTGGTGAGGGGCATCGCCTACTCCGTTCGTCGGGTGAGCGGGCCGTCTGCTGTGCTGCATCGGCCTCAGACAGGGCTGGAAGGAAACCCGTCGCGACCGGACGACCTGCGGGCCAGCCTGGGGGGAGGTGACGGTTGGAGTCGCCTACTTGTGAGCTGCCCGACCGAGGCGCTGCGCGGTGCGCAACATCTGACCCCCGTCCCAGGTGCGCGGCCTCTGGATCCGTGTGGTGCTGATGCTGCATCCGACCCGATTGCCTGGGCGGTGAGGTACGCAACTCAAGTACATTGCGCGACGCCTCTGCTGCTGGGAGTGTGCGAACCGCGGTGCTGCTGTTCTGCCTCTGCTGCCTCGCTGCCTCACCAACGTGAGATTCCATTAATTCACCAGGGAATGTGCCTCAGATCACAGCTTCCCCTGGGCAAGAGACCTGGTGCACCTTGAATCCAGGTTCTCCAAGAAACTCCACACTGGCCACATGGACACTGCTGCCTTGTCTACTTGCTGACATGTGAGCTGATGCCCACCCTGCCCCCACCTTCTGCTGGCTTCATCTGCTGCTTGAACTGGCTGCCTGCACCACCCTGCCCCCAAACTTGCACCTTCCCAGGCCTGTCCAGCACTGCTGTGCACTGGGACTCCCGGCCCCGAACTGGTGCTGCCCGGTCACCTCGTGAGCATCGCGATGGGCGCGCGGTCTACCGGGGCCGGGCGGGCGCTGCCATATCCCCACTGTCATCGGTCGCCTGCTTGCGGCGATGCGTACGTTCCCAGCTGCCCGGGCCCTGTCTCCCGCCCTGGTGGAAACAGCACCTCCCTCCTCTGACTGGCTTTGCTGCTGGATTGCGGCATCCCAGCCGTTGGCTGGTGGTCACCCGCCGCACGATGGAGGCAGCTGCGAGATCGACAGAGGCCTGCAGGGAAGTGCGGCGCGAGCGTCTCATCTACCCAGGGGCGCCGTCGCCTCGCAACATTGGGTGCTGCCGCTCGCTGCTCAGCCGCTGTCCCGCAGTCCGGCGCAGGGGCTGCCTGGCTGCCTGCCGCTGCTCGTGATGCCTTCTGCCATGCGGTGCCTCCGAGCGATGATCTGACCTGAGCGCTGTCAGCCGCCGCCCCCAGGCAGGTCTGTCCGAGCATCGTCTGCCTCCGCTTTGTTTGCAGCTCCCCCACTGGTCCCACTGGCTGTTGCCTTGCAGCCTCCCTCCCACCCTCCCCCTTGCTGGCCGAGGAGAGCGGGATTGGAGGAGACCATGCGCCCGCGGCCGCCCGTCCCGCTGCAGGAGGCCGAGCACGGTGTCGAGCAGGTTCTCGACGCGCAGCGGCTTGGCCAGCACGGCGTCGATCCCGCGCGCGGCCAGCTCCTGGGTCAGGTCGCTGGTGAAGTCGCCCGACGGTTCGCCCGCGACCACCACGACCCGCCGCGCGCGGTGCAGCTCGCGCGCCTCGCGCGCCAGACCCATGCCGTCGCCGTCGGGCAGCGCACGTGCCGTCAGCAGCAGATCGACGCTGCTGTCGGCGAGCGCCGCGCGCGCGCCCTTGAGGTCGGTGGCGTCGACGACCTCGATTCCTTCGCTCGACAGCACGCGCGTGACGAAGTAGCGCGTCGATTCGTCGCTCTCGACGACCAGGATGCGCGGCGGCTCGACCTCCGGGATCGGGGTCTTCTCCAGATCGCCGCTCGTCGGCCGGCGGGGCCGCCGTCGGCGCCGTTGCCGCGCGTGCGCGCGATCGGCAGGTGCACCCGCAGCGTCGCGCCGCGGTCGGGCACGCTCTCGATCGAGATGAAGCCGCCCGCGCGCCGCACGATCGACGTGCACATCGCCAGGCCCAGGCCGGTGCCTTCACCGATGGCCTTGGTGGTGAAGAAGGGATCGAACGCCCGCTCCTGAAGATCGCGGCTCATGCCGCGCCCGTCGTCGGCGACCGTGAGCACCAGGAACGTCCCCTCGCTGAAGAGACCCCGGTTGCGCGCCTGGTCGGCCTCCAGCACCACCAGCCCGGTCGACACGCGCACGCAGTGGCCGAAGCCGCGCGTGGCGTCGACGGCGTTGCCGACCAGGTTCAGCAGCACCTGGCGCAGCTGCGTGCTGTCGATGACCACGCGCTCGGCCGCGGTGTCGAGCGAGACTGACAGCTCGATCTCGCTGCCGACGATCTGGCGGAGCAGCGGCAGCGCCGACGTCACCAGCTCGTCGACCGACAGCAGCGTCGGCGCGATGGTCTCGCGCCGCGCGTAAGCCAGCAGCGAGCGCGTGAGGCCGGTCGCCTGCCGCACCGCCGCCTCGATGTCGGCGATGCGCGGCCGCCGTCGTCCGGGTCGGATGGCTTGCCCAGCGACGCCGTCGCGGTGCCGATCACCGTGAGCAGGTTGTTGAAGTCGTGCGCGACCGTCGCCGCCAGGCGGCCCAGGCTCTCGATCTTCTGTTGCTGCAGCTGCAGCGCCTCGGCCTCGACCCGCTCGGTGATGTCGAGGCCCAGGCTGGCGCTGCCGACCACCGTGCCCGACGACGATCGGATCAGCGTGTTGGTCCACAGGATCCGGCGCAGCGAGCCGCCGCGCGTGCGCAGGCCGGTCTCGAAGCGCGGCACGATCTCGCCGTTGCGCACGCTGGTCAGATACCGCGCGCGCACCTCGTCGCGCTCCCTCTCGGGCAGGATCAGCGCGAAGCCGTCGGCGCCCATCGCCTCCTCGCGCGAGAAGCCGGTGAGGCGCACGAAGCAGTCGTTGACCATCTCGACGTGGCCGGTGGCGCTGAGGATCACCGCGAGCAGGTCGGCGTTCTCGAGCAGGCGGCGATAGCGGCGATCGATCTCCGCGCGCTCGAGCTCGGCCTCCTTGAGCGCGGTGATGTCGGCCAGCGTGCCCTGCACCGCGATCGGCTTGCCGGTGATGTCGCGCACGACGGCGCAGGTGTCGCGCACCCAGCGGCGCGTGCCGTCGGGCAGGCGGATGCGATAGATGAGCTCGCGCTCGAAGCCCGTCGGCGATGTGGCCCGACAGCCGCCGCCGCACCGGCTCGCGGTCCTCGGGCTCGATCGCCTGCACCCAGTTCTCGATGCCGCCGGCGACCAGGTAGCGCTCGGCCGCGAGCCCGCCCAGCGTCTTGAACGCGCGGGCTCAGGTACTCGAGCTGCCCGGTGTGCGCCTGAAATGAATAGACCGTCACCGGCAGCGACTCGACCAGGTTCTGGTACTTGGCCTCCGAGCCGCGCGCCAGGTGCTCGGCGCCGATGCGCCGCTCCGCCTCCAGCACCAGCGCCACCATCGCGCCCACGTCGGTGGCGAAGTCGATCTCCTCTTCCTGCCAGTGGCGCGGCCCGCCCTCGTGTTCGTGGCAGACCACGCCGTGCAGGTGGCCCGGGCCCAGGATCGGGATGTCGAGCAGCGCGCCGACGTTGTACGTGCGCAGGTAGTCGCGCAGGTCCGCCGTGCGCGCGTCGGACGCAGGCGTCGTCGACGGCGACCGCGCCCAGCTCGGTGGAGCTGAGCGCTCGGATGTAACCCGGACAGGTGGCGACCGGGAGGACCATGCCCTCGGTCGACGACCCGGCGGGCAGCTGGAAGCGGCACACGAGGTTGGTGCGGCTCTCGTCGAAGAGCCAGATGCTGGTGCGCGGGATCTCGAGCGCCTGGCTCGACAGGCGCGCGACGTCGGCGAGCAGGCGCGACAGCATGTTCCAGCCGTCGAGCGAGTCACGGAGCGCGTCGCGCAGGAGCGCCGCGTGCGCGCGCAGGCGCAGCGACAGGCTGCGGTGGCGCGCGAGGCGCGTGCGATAGTCGCTCTCGCGGTCGCGCGCTGCCTTGAGCTCCCGGTCGACCAACACGTCGTTCGACGGCATCACCCCTCCCAAGAACGGAACGAAACCGAACGAGCACCGACGCCGGTGGCCCTCCCCGCTGGGGCCGTCGCAGAGCTTGTACCGGGATCCGAGTCGGGCATGAGTTTAGTTCGCCGGCGCAACAAACACCAGCGCCGGGCCCGTCGCCAACGGGCTGCTCGGCGCTCGCCTGGACGAGCTGCTCGGCACTCGCCTGCTCGACGGTGAATCCGGTCGTCTGGTTACGGTTTACCGACGACGAGCACAGACGAGCCACGACAGCTACCGGCGCATCTGGTGTGCGCTCACTGGCCCTTTGGGTCCTTCTTCCTGTCCGGCGCCTCGAGATCGGCGGTCTTCGCCGGAATTGCGGCCGGCACGGCGTCGTCCTCTTCACTTCGCGGGTAGATGTCGGCGATGGTGATCCCTTTGATGCGGTTGCGTCGATTCTCGTCGAGCTCAGCGACCAGCGCGCGCAGCGCCGGCGCGGTGGCGCCGTGCGCGATCTCGATGTCGGTCGAGCGAAAGACCGCGAGCACGTCCTCGAGAGTTATGGAATCGGCGGCGCGGCCGGGGATGTAGCCGTTGATGTCGCCGTGCACCTCGGCGATGAGCCCGCGCGCTTTCAGCCGAACGACGATGCGCTCGATGATGTCGGGCGTCAGGCCGAAGCCGGTGGCCAGCTTCTCCTTGGGCAGGCCGGCGCCGCCGGTCTCGTGCGCGCCGGCGACCGCGGCCAGGAGCTGCGCCGCGAGCAGGCCGTTGATCGGCTCCTCGTCGCGCTTCCGCCGCTCTTCCGCCTCGAGCAGCTGCAGATTCTGCAGCGAGTGCGCGATCTCGGCGCCCAGCAGCACCAGCAGCCAGGCGGTGTAGATCCAGACCAGCACGAGCGGGATCAGACCGACCGGGCCGTAGACGCCGCTGTAGCTCTCGAACATGATCTTCTGCGCGTAGGTGACGAACACCAGCTTGGTGGCCTCGATCAAAAAGCCGGTCACCATCGCGCCGATGATGGCCACGCCCCAGTTGACGTTGGTGCGCGGCAAGAGCTTGTTCATCAGCACCAGCGCCACGAACTGCACCAGCAGCGGCGCGAAGAAGCGCGACGCCGCGCCCGCGGTGACCAGCCGGCCCGACCAGTAGAGCGAGAAGCCGGCCAGCGTCGGCAGCAGCGTGACCATCGCGTAGAAGGTCAGGAACTTTCCGATGATCGTGCGCCGCTGCCCGACGCGCCAGATGTCGTTGTAGATCTTCTCGATGTAGGCGTAGAGCGAGTAGCAGGTGACCAGCGTGAAGATGAGGCCCCCGCCGCCGAGCGCGCCGATGCTGATCTTGCGCGAGAACTCCTCCAGCTTCAGGGTCACGTCCGCCATGTGCGGGAAGATCCGCTCGGCGATGAACGCGGTCAGCTGCGACTGCGCGTCGAGCGAGCCGACCGCGCGCAGGATCGTGAAGGCGATCGCGGTCACCGGCACCAGCGACAGCGCCGTCTGGAACGCCAGTGCCGCCGCCTGCTGCGGGCACTTGTCGCGCGCCCACTGCGCCAGGATGCGCAAGGACAGCCGGTACAGGAACACCGCGGCGCGGGCGCGGCGGGAGAGCCGCGCGGTCGCGAGCGCCGCGAGCGGGTTGTCAGCGAGAAAGATCCGGATCTGTCCTAACGTTCTGCGCATGTGCGCGGCGCATGGACCGCCACGGTCATTGAAACCCGCCGTCACCGGGGTTGCAAACTCGGATACTCGTTTTTTTGACCGGCTCACCGGACGGGGTGACTCTGTAGGCCATGCTCGCATCCAGCGAAGAGGCCCGTACCTTCGACTCGCTCAAGTCCGAGCTGCTCCGCTCGTCGCCCGGCCAGTTCGCGGCGGTGTGCGGGAAGAAGCTGCTCGGCGTCTTCGCCTCGATCGACGAGGCGCTGCAGGCGGCGTCCGACGCCTTCGACGCCGATGAGCTGCCGGCCGGCGCGCCGATCCTGATCACCGAGATCGCCGACAAGGTGAACGTGCGGGTGATGGCGACGCCGCAGCAAAAAGCGAAATCCGCGCTGGCCCCGGTGAGCCTGCGCGGATTGCTCTAGCTCTGCTGTGCTCGGAACCCTCCGAAGGGGGTTCCGAGCGCTCCGGTCACGGAATCGGCGGACCGAACGCGTCCGTCCGGGGCGGTCCGGCGTCGACCGGCGGCGGCCGGCCCGAGTCGATGCGCGGGCCGGCGTCGACCGGAGGCGGAACGGCCGCGTCAGACTTGGGCGGCGGGCCCGCGTCGGTCGGCGGTGGCGGCGGTGCCCGCCGTCGCCGGTGCCGCAGACCAGCGACGTCAGGTCGGTCCGGCGGCGCCCCAGATCGTTCAGTGTCCGCACCTGGCCCGATGAACCGATCGAACACGGTCGTGCCGGTGATGAAGCCGGACAGGAACGCTTCGCTGCCGGGGAAGCGCGGGGTGATCATCAGGAAGCCCGTGTTGGTCTCCGGCCCGTGGCAGCCGTTGCAGGTGTTGAGCGACATGTGGAAGCGCGCGTCGGGATCGATGACCCCGGGCGCGAACCACTCGATGAGGTCGTTGAACACCGAGCCGCCGAGGAAGGGCGCGCCGTTGAGCGTGTCGGGGATCGTGTGACCGTTGGCGCCCGGGAGCACCGCCTTGATGGCCGCGGCGTTGGCGTTGATGTGGTTGGCGAGCTGAGGCGTGCCGTTGAAGCTCAGGTCGGGGGTCTCCTTGACCGTGACCTCGTCGAAGAACCCGCTGGTGGACGACAGCGCGAAACCGCGCAGCTCCCACCGGCCGAACGGCGACAGGACGTTCTCGTTGGTGCGCAGCTCATCCAGTGCGCTGCCATTGGCGCGCCCCGGCTCCATGCCGTGCTCGGTGAAGCCCTTGGTGATGTCCTCGAGCGCCGCGTTGTACTCCTCGGACGGGAACGGGTGCGAGGACAGCGCGTGCCAGCGGTTGGCCCAGGCCATCACGTCGTCCTGGGTCGACGCCACCAGGTGGTACTCGAGGATCACCGTGAAGTTCTGCGGGCCCCCGAAGAATGAGTTCACGCCGAACACCAGGCGCCCCTCGCCGGCGTTCCCCGCCGACAGATCGCGCAAATCGATGCGGTTGACGATCGCCTGCAACCGCAGCGGCGCCTGATCCAGATCCAGATCGCCGGTCGGCGTCTTGGGCCAGATGTCGAGCAGCGTCTGCTGCATCTGCGGGCGGGCGGCGACGGTGAAGCCGTTGACCGTCTGGTCGTTGAGCCAGTGCTGGAAGAGCGCCAGGGTCATCGCCGGCGCCTGGTCGGGCGACGGTGCCATCTCGCGCATCAGGTGGCCGAAGCTCCAGACGCCGGGTGTCGCCGTCGATCCGAAGGAGGGCGTGCTGAGCGGCACTGTCCGGACCGGGTCGTCGACCACGCTGGTGTTGGTGATCATCAGCTCTTCTTTTGCGAACACGAAGCAGGGCGGCACCACCACCGTGTAGGTGACCTGGCCGGTCAGGAACTCGAAGAAGTTGCCCGAACGACTCCACCACGAACGGAATGATCGTGTCGCCCACCGGCGCGTTTTCATCGCTGGTGACGTCGAGCGAGAACGTGATCGTCTGGCCCGGACTGGCCTGCTGGAAGTTGTTCCCGGTGTTGACGGAGAAGCCCTGCTGGAAGAACTGCAGGAAGAAGTCGTACTGCCGCGGCTGGCACGCGCCGACGTCCTGGTCGCTGACCGACACGTCGTAGTGAACGGTCGTCCCGAACGGAACCGGGCCGCTGGTGGTCGGGATTGACCGACAGCAGCGAGGGGCGCTGGATGCAGGACCGCGCGATGATCTGGTCGCGCGCATCGGTGCGCGTCGAGACGAACGGCTCGTCGATCACGCCGTGCAAGAACTGCGTCTGGGTCGTCGCGCCGATGCGCACCGGGGCGAAGACGTTGCGGATCGTCCCCGCGCCGAAGACCTGACCGAACTGCTGGCCGTTGATGAACAGGAAGACGAACGTGCCGTCGAACAGGCCGCCGACGTGCGTCCACACGTTGGGCGAGATCGGCGCGCGCGAGATCACCGTGGTCCCCGTGCTCAGCACGACCGACATCTCGATGTTGCCGTTGTGGATGCCGAGCGAGAACGACGTGGTGTTGTTGAGGCGCTTGATGATGATCGGCTGATCGCCGCTCACCGTGGTCGGGTTCACCCACGCCGCCACGCCCACGCGCGAGCTGACCGTGAACTCCGGCTCGTCGGGAACCTGGACGACGTCCTTGGCCGAGCGGAACTGCACGCCTTGGCCCGAGATGCCGGGGACGCAGCTGGACTTGAGCGCGTGCTGCGCATTGGCGCCGCCGCCGGACGAGTCGGTCAGGAAGTTCGAGGTCGGGTCGCAGTCGTCGAAGCTCCAGAACGCCTGCCCGCTGTTATCAACGAGCGGGTCCACCGTCGACGGGACGGCCACCGTCGGTCGCCGCTGGCGCCACCGCCGAGTTGCGGCCTGCGTCGGTGCCGATACGCCCGGGCCGGCGGTCGCCGGGCCGATCGTCGTGACGCCCGAGGGGCTACCGATGATCGCGTTCGTGAGCGGCTCGGTGTACTCGTCATAGGTCTGGGCCGCGAAGCGCGGGTCGACTGGTTGCGGTTGCTCGCAACCGCCGAGCGCCATCCCGCCGGCCACTGTCATCGTGGCCATCGCGAGTGTGAGCCGCGAGATACGATTCCTGGAGATCACGAATCCACTGCGGTCGTCGTTCATTTGATGTCCCCTTTGCAGGCTCCGCGATGACAACGGACCTCGAACCGCCGCCCCTAGCATCGCGTCAGACGATATACGCAGAGGGGCCGATTTATTTCACGGCGCGGCAAAGAGAACTGAGCGACCGGGCAGATCGCGTCTCATGCTTCATGCGCGGGCGAGTTGAATCGATCACGAAAAGAGCAGCGACGGTTTTCACCGACGGTGCTCGGTTCGTCTCGTTGAGGCCGACTGTGAGCTGCATTTCGGTCCGCCAGACACTTCTGGTGCATGCGCATAACCAGGGTCACGAAGGTCGCAGCCCAGACTAGACTCGCTTCGCCGACGACGATGTTGTTGCCGCTCGCCCTGCTGGCGGCGTTCGCGGTGCTCGCGGTTGTGCAAGGGTGTGGCACCGGCGAGGTCGGCGGCGGCGGCGCCGCCGGCGGTTCGACGGGCGCGGGCGGCCAGAAGACCTCGCCCGGGACCGGCGGGGCGCCCACGGGGTCCGGCGGCAGCGGGGCCGGCGGTAACGGCATCGGCGGCGCAACCAGCGCAGGCGGCAGCGGCATGGGTGGCAGCGCCGGGCGCGCGGCTACCGGCGGCGCGCCGGGCACGGGCGGCGCGCCGGGCACGGGCGGCGCGGCCGGTCTCGGCGGCGCGCCGGGGACGGGGGGAGGCGCCAGCAACTGCACGACTCCGCCGGCGGAGCCCGCGCCCAGCGGCTGGGCGTCCGTCACCGACACTCGCGTCCCGATCATGAACGGCGGCGGCAGCGCGACGCCGCGGACGGTGACCACGGTTGCGGCGCTCAACGCGGCGGCGGCCGGCACCACGCCGGCGGTGATCTACGTCCAGGGCGTGCTGCCTCCGGGGCGGATCGTCATCGGTTCGAACAAGACCGTCGTCGGTCTGTGCGGCGCCGAAGTGCACGGCCACGTCGACGTCAGCAACGTCAGCAACGTCATCATCCGCAACCTCAAGATCGTCGGCTACGGCGTGGGCAACTGCGCGCTCGACCCGAGCTTCGACGCGACTGTCGGCTGCTCGTCGGGCGACGACGCGATGACGATCCAGAACAACTCGCACCACATCTGGGTCGACCACTGCGACATCTCCGACGGGACCGACGGCAACCTCGACACCACCAGCGGCTCGGACTTCGTCACGATCTCGTGGACCAAGTTCCACTACACGCTGCGCACCGACGTCGGCGGCAGCGACTCGACCGGCGCCAGCGGCCACCGCTTCTCGAACCTGATCGGGTCGGGCGACAACGTCACCACCGACATCGGCAAACTGAACGTCACCTGGCACCACGACTGGTGGGCCGACAACGTGAACCAGCGCATGCCGCGCACGCGCTTCGGCCAGATCCACGTGTTCAGCAACCTGTACACCTCGGCGGGCGACAGTTACTGCACGAACTCGGGGATCATGACCCACGTGCTCGTCGAGAACAACGTCTACACCAACGTGCACAACCCGCTGTCGCCAGACGCCAATGGCGACATGCTCGCGCGCGGGAACCTGTTCACGGCGACCACCGGCACCACGACGTCCACCGGCGTCGGCTTCGTGCCGCCGTATCAGTACCTGCCGCTGGATCCGACGGCGACGCTCCAGGCCACGATCATGACGCAGGCCGGCCCGCACTAGATCCGAACGCTGAGTCGCGTCGGAATTCTGGAAAATAAATGCCGCAACAGCGGCGGCCTTGGTAGGCTTCTTCCGGCTGGCTGCCGTCGGGGAGCGCGTCGGGCCTAACTGCCCTTGGGGACGGAGCCACTAAGAGGTCAATCCACCCTGGACCCCCCACAAGGAGGCGACCATGCGTTCATTATGGTCCCATTCCGCTTCGAACCTGTTCTCGATCGCCCTCGCGGCCCTTTGCGTGTTGCCAGCGGCGTGTGGAGGCGAGCCGCCCGCCGACGACGTCGGCACCACGACGGACGCCATCACCCTGCCGACGTTTCCGTCGGCGACCGGCACGCAGAACGTCACCTCGACGATCAAAGTCTCGGGCACCTTCGACGGCAAGCTGAAACGCTTCCAGGGCAAGAGCGGCAGCCAGAGCGAGAGCCAGCCGGCGATCTTCGATCTCGCCGACGGCGCGACGATTCAAAACGTGATCATCGGAAACCTGGGACAGGACGGCATTCACTGCAACGGCACCTGCACGTTGAAGAACGTGTGGTGGGAGGACGTCGGTGAAGACGCGGCCACGCAAAAGGGCACCAAGACCAGCCAGGTGATGACCATCGACGGCGGCGGCGCGCGCGCGGCGGCCGACAAGATCTTCCAGCACAACGGCCCGGGCACGATGGTGATCAAGAACTTCTTCGCCGACAACTTCGGCAAGCTCTATCGGTCGTGCGGTAACTGCTCGAAGCAGTTCAAGCGCACGGTGCAGATCCAGAACGTGATCGTGCGCAGCGGCAAGACCATCGCCGGTGTGAACCAGAACTTCGGCGACTCGGCGACGTTCAGCAACATCACCGTGGTGGGCTCGACCAAGCCGAGCATCTGCGACCGATACACCGGCAACACCACCGGGGCCGAGCCGAAGAAGATCGGCAGCGGCCCGTTCCCGCCGAACTGCAACTATGCGACGTCGGATATTCACTTCACCAACTGACGCGCACCGGGGAGGGTAACCAGGAACGGCGAGGGTGGGGGACGTGAGGACGGCTCCGATCTCTCCGTTGTGAGACGCGAGCGGCGTGGGGGGACCTTGGGTGGGGTGTTCCTCTTGCGGGGGACGCGGCCCTTACGCCGCCGGTCGCGCCGGCAACCTTCACCCGGCCGGAGAGCCGGGGACACGAGCGAGGGCCCGAGCGAAGTGAGGTCCGTCCGGCGGCACGGGGGCCGCTCCCTCGGCGCTGGCGACCTGGCCGCGGACGGCAGGAGCGCGCCTCGGAGCCCCCGCAAGAGGAACACCCCACCCAAGGTCCCCCCACGCCTCTCGCGCTGGTGACAAGCTACGTTTACTGCGCCTGAGGGCGTTCGTATTTTTAAATTGAGCTATCGGACGAGCGTCGAGCGATCGTGAACGGAGAACCTTCGCTAAGTGACTGTGACCTGCTTGGCGAAGACGAGCATTGACCGATCGTAGTTGGGGCCCTTCGCTTAGTGACCGCGGCATACTTAGCGAAGAGATCGCGAGGGCGATGTTGGAGTGTCCGTCCGTGTACCTTCAAATAAAAAATACGGACGCCCTCAGGCGCAGTAAACGTAGTTGTCTACCAGCGCGAGAGGCGTGGGGGTGGGGGTGTTCCTCTTGCGGGGGCTCCGAGGCGCGCTCCTGCCGTCCGCGGCCAGGTCGCCAGCGCCGAGGGAGCGGCCCCCGTGCCGCCGGCCGGACGTCAGTTCGCTCGGGCCCTCGCTCGTGTCCCCGGCTCTCCGGCCGGGTGGGGGTTGCCGGCGCGACCGGCGGCGTGAGGGCCGCGTCCCCCGCAAGAGGAACACCCCCACCCCCACGCCTCTCGCGCCCCACAACGGAGAGATCGGAGCCGTCCTCACGTCCCCCACCCTCGCCGTTCCTGGTTACCCGCCCCGGTGCGAGTCAATTCGCAAGCGTCAAGCTCACGTTCGAGAACTCGACCTGGCACGCGCGCGCAGTGAACAACCCCGCATAGACGAAGTCGCCATCGATGGCGTTGAGATCGATGGTGTAGACGGCGGGCGCTTCGGTGCCGTAGGTGCAGGTGTACGTCGAGCCCGCCTTGACGATCGTCAGATCGAGCACCGAGCCGGCCATCGGCACGTCCGCCGGTGAGCTGACCACGGTGCCAGTCAACTGCGTCGGCGCGCTGGTGTCGCGCTGGAACGCGGACCATGCCGTCGCCGGGGTGCTCCCCTTGAGCGTCCCGGCGGCGACGTACGAGCTCAGCAGCGACGCATCCGAGACGTCGGTCCAGGCGGCGTCGCGCACCATCAGGCCGAAGCCGACCTGGGTGTTGTTGTAGGTGATCGACGTGACCGTCGCGGTCGCCTTGAGCGTGAAGTCCTTGGCGATCGGAACCTGCTGGAAATAGAACGCGATGCCGTCGGTGGCGGCGGCGATCTTGCCGGCCGCCGTCGTCGCGGTCCCCGAGCGCATCGACACCACCAGCGGCGACGGCGACGTCTCGCCGATGGAGAACGACCCGTCCGCGACCTTCGACACCCCGCCGATGTCACCGAACACCGAACCCTGCCAGGGCGCGGTGGTCGTCCAGACCGTGCTCCGGACCGGCGGTGCGTAGACGATTGGCTTCCAGTTGGGATTGACGACCAGGATCGACATGGCGGGCGGCGCGATGCCGGGCAGCACGTAGTCCTTGAGCGGCAGGCTCGACGTCGCGAGATCGTGCGCGATCAGATAGGCGTAGTACGCGCCGCCGTAGATATTGGTGTGCGTGTCGTCGACGCTGGTGATCGCCATGCTGACCCACGCTTGCAGGTTCGCGGTGCCGGCTGCGCCCGACGCCGCGAAGATCTGCTGGCCCAGCGCCAGCGTGGTCATCGTGTTGTCAATGACGGTGATGCCCATGGCCGCGCCCAGGGCGCGAATCGCCTTGGGATAGTCGCCGCCGGGATAGGTCACGCCGCCCGAGACGACGTCGGTGGTCACGTGCACCTTGGCGCCGGAGTAGACGCCCGCGGAGTCGCGCCGCACGATCGGCGTCGTGAGGATCGGCGTCGCGCCGATCATCTGGGCCGGCTTGATGTAGTAGGTGTAGAGGTAGTACTGGAACGAGCCCGGATCGGTGACGTCGGTGTTCGGGTTCGTGTAGAGCGCGGGGTCGGCCTTTTCGTCGTTGTGGCCGAAACCGATCATCAGGTAGTCGCCGGCCTTGAGCCCGCTCATCAGCATGGCGTAATTGCCGTTGTCGGCGGGGTCGATGTAGCTCTTCGAGCTGCGCCCCGAGAGCGCGAGGTTCTTCACGGTGGCGCTCGGCGATAGGTAGTTGCCGATCTGCGTGCCGTAGCCGTAGCGCGGGTAGTAGTAGGGGTCGTTGAACTGCGCGACCGTGGAGTCGCCGACGAGATAGAGCGTGACCGGCGCGAGGCTGCCCGCGTCGGGGTTGCCGCCGCCGGCGTCGGTGGCCGGCGCGTCGGCTGCGCCGCCGTCAGCGCCGCCCGCGCCGCCGCCCGTGCCGTTGACGTTGGTGTTGGGGCTCCCGCTCGAGCTGGCGCATCCCGCCGAGAGGCCGCCCGCGCCCACGATCATCGCCACCAGAGCCAGCGCGCACCGGCGCGTCACGCATGCGTGTCGTCTCATGCCGCGATCTCCTTCGGGCGCAGCATGCCCCAGGCGTCGCCCGCGGCGACATACGCGAGCTTCGTGCTTCCGATGGATGGCTCGCGTCAGCTGAGGCTATCGAGGATCGCCTTGAACGCTGCGGGCGTTCGCACGACGTCGCGGTGGCGGCCGACCGGGATGCGAATCACCTCGGGGTTGGCACCGGCCCAGGCCTTGGCGCTTTCCAGGCTCACACCGCCGTCGCCCTCGGCCAACGCCTCGGGCGGCAGGCGCGCGACCCGCGGTCCTTCGCCGGGGATGCGCGCGCGCCCCTTGTCGACGACGACCTTCACCTGCGTCGGCAGCCCGGCGCCGCACACGCAGGCGAGCCGCCGCGGCGCCGCCGCACGGTCGAGCATCTCCCAGCTGCTGCGCGTCGAGCTCAGCCGCTCGGCGACGATGCGCATCCAGTCTTCTTCCTCGTTGCCGTCGCCCGGACAATCGCCGAACACCGACAGGCGCAGCGATCGCCAGGTCGATGCGTCGTAGAGGTCGTAGCCGGGCTCGAGGAAGACCGCCTGGTCGGGCGGCGGCAGGCAGTCGAGGCTGCCGGGGCAGGCGACGAACTCACCCGGGGTGACCGTGCGCCCGAGCGGCGCGAACTGAAAGCCGACGTTCAGGCACGCCAGGCTCTCGAGCGAGCCGGCGAGCGGCGCGCCCGAGGTGACGACCCGCTCCACCGGCACCGCCGGATCGATCGCGAACACCGCGCGCACCAGCAGGCCGCCGTTCGACAGGCCGAGCAGGTCGATGTCGCCCTGGCTGACCTCGGCCAGGCGGCGGATGTCCCGGACCAGCGTGGTCGCGACGTCGACGGCGCGCAGCCGCCAGTCGTACGCGAACATGTGTAGGTTCTTGCCCGGCACGTAGCCGGCACGTCCCAGCGCCTGCTGGAGCGAGCCCAGGATGTCGTAGCGCAGGCCGGCGAACAGGGGTATCGCGCTCATGACCTTGCCGGGCTTGCCGGGCATGCCGGTGCGCGACGCCAGGCGCGGCCCACGGTAGAGGCAGCCGAACGTTCCCCAGATGGCCCCAAGCTCTTCGTCGTGAAGCTCGGTACCGAACAAAGCCGGGACGACCACCAGGTGCCGCAAGATCGATCTGATCGTAACAGAGCCATGGCCGGGGCGTTGACGGCAATTGCAAATGATCGGCGCCTTGGATAAAACCCGCCTCTATGCGCGACACGCGGATCAGGCGAAATCTCCCAGGTTTGTCCACCAGCGCTTTCTCTACGGCTTCTTCTAGCGCTACGTGGCTCTTGCGAACGCGATGGCTGGCGGCGGCGCTGTCGCTCGCTGCCCTGTCGGCGCTCTCCATGGGCGCCTGCGTCGAGCAGGACGAGGACAAGCCCTCGGAAGACGACATGAAGGTCGCGAAGCAGAACATCCTGACCACCGCGCCCGACGCCCAAGTTCGTGGTCAACGCCGACCTCGACGGCAAGATCGTCTACCTGGGCATGGACGCCGACCCGGCCGTCGTCGAGCCGGGCAAGGACGTCAAGATCACCCACTACTGGAAGGTCGTCGCGCCCGCCAACGACGGCTGGCGCATCTTCACGCACCTCGACGGGCCCAACAACAACCCGTTCATCAACGTCGACCACGCGCCGGTGAAGGGGAAGTACCCGGTCAGCCAGTGGAAGGCGGGCGAGATCATCCGCGACGAGCACAACATCCGGCTGCCGCCGAACTGGCAGCACTCGCAGCTGTTCATCTACACCGGCCTGTGGAAGCCGGGCATCGGCCGCATGCCGATCAAGTCCGGTCCGCACGACAACGACGGCCGCGTGCTGGCGGCGCACGCTGGCGGTGCAGGGCGCGGTCAAGCCGGTCGCGGCGCCGCGCAAGCGCTACGTGGCGCGCATGGTGCAAAAGCCGATCAAGGTCGACGGCAAGCTCGACGAGGCGGCCTGGGCCGACGCGCCGTCGACCGGCGCGTTCGTCAACACCATGAGCGGCGCGCCCGTCGATCAGAAGACCGAGGCGAAGCTGCTCTGGGACAACAAGTTCCTGTACGTCTCGTTCAACAACGCCGACAGCGACGTCTGGTCGAACCTGACCAAGCGCGACGACAAGCTGTGGACGCAAGAGGCGGACGAGCTGATGATCGACGCCGACGGCAACGGCAAGACCTACGTCGAGCTGCAGGTGGCGCCCAACGGCAACATCTTCGACACCTACCTGCCCGAGTACCGCAAGTACGAGGACTCGATCGATCCGAAGAAGAAGCCGTACTCGTGGAACTCGAAGATGAACGTCAAGGTCCACGTCGACGGCACGCTCAACAAGCGCGACGATCAGGACAAGGGCTGGACCGTCGAGATGGCGATCCCGCTCGAGGACGTGCGCGGGATGGACAAGGAAGCGGCCAAGCTGCCGCCGACCGTGGGCGACTCCTGGCGCATCAACATGTTCCGCATGGACGTGCCGGCCGGCAAGCAGCAGCAGGCCTCGGGCTGGTCGCCGCCGATGGTGGGCGACTTCCACGCGCTCGACAAGTTCGGTGACCTGGTGTTCGGCGACGAGAAGGGCAACGTTCCCGTGAAGGCGGCCGCGGTCCAGGTCGCAGGCCGCCCCGCGCCGCTCAACAGCGCGGGTGGTCCCGGCGCCAAGGAGCCGGCGGCGATGCGCGGCAAGCCGGCCGGCGACGACAACAAGAAGACCACGGGAACGAAGTCGGCAGAGAAGGAGCCGCACGAGAAGAAGTGATCTCGGCGCAGCTTCGTGCTACCCAGCCCATGATGCGGGGGGTGGGGTTCGCGACGCTGCTGGGGCTGGCGGCCTGCGCGCAATCGGGCGGTGCCGCCGAGCACCCCTCGCCGTCCGTCGCGCCGGCTAGCGTGCCTCAGGCCGCGGCGGGTGCGCCGGTGGCCAAGGCGCCGCCGCGGCGCCCGGAGCCGCTGGTTCCCTCGGGGCCGGCGGCGACTGTCTACGCGTCGACGGCGCCTGCCGACGGCGTCAAGGCGCCGCCGGATCCGCTGCGCGACGCGATCCGCGCCGCGGTCCGCGAGAGCGCGCGCCGCGCCGGCGTGCCGACGCCCGAGCTCGACGCGCGCCTCGACCTGGCGATGAATGACTTCGCGCGCGTCCTCGGCCCCGACGACATGCCGGCGCCCGAGGCGGTCGACTTCCTGCTCGCCCACTACGGCCTACCGGATCCGCCCCCGCACTGGCTCATCGAGCGGGCCACGCTCGGCTCGGACGGCGAGGTCGCGGAGCGCACGGCACCGCCGGTTCTCGAGGCGCTGAAGGCGACGCAGGCGGCGCGGCTGGGAGTCGGGATCGATCGCGGCGCTGGCGAGCTGCGCGTGGTGATCGCGGTGCAGGAGCGCGACGTCGACCTCGAGCCGGTGCCGCGCCAGATCGCGCCGCAGAAGCCGGTGACGATCGCCGGCCGCCTCCGGGCCTCGTTTCGCGATCCGGAGCTGGTGGTCACCGCACCCGACGGCAGAGTGCGCGAGGTCGCCGTGCGCGGCACTGGACCGCGCGGACGGTTCGAGGGGACCGTCGGTTGCGATGCCGGTCCGGGGCGCTACCAGGTCGAGGTCACCGCCGATGGCGCGGGCGGCCCGGGCGTGCTCGCCAACTTTCCGCTGTACTGCGGCGTGGCGCCGCCCCGCGACGCGCCGGTGCCCGCGGGCGTGCAGCCGACCGTGACCACAGCGAAGGACGCCGAGGCGCGGCTGCTGGCGCTGGTGAACCGCGATCGCGCCGCCGCCGGGCTGCCGAGGTTGGCGCTCGACGCGCGGCTCGCCGAGGCCGCGCGTGCCCACAGCCACGACATGGCCGACCACGACTTCGTGGCGCACATCTCCCCCACGACCGGCTCGGCGGTGGAGCGGGTGGCGCGGGTCGGGCTGACCCCGGACCTCCTGCTCGAGAACGTCGGCCGCGCCTACTCGGCGGAGGACGCCGAGAGCGGGTTCATGGCCAGCCCCGGCCACCGCGGCAATATCCTGGATCGCCGCGCTCGATTCATCGGCATCGGCGTCGCCACGGGCCGCGAGCTGGCCGGCTCCGTGCCGCTGTTCGTCACCCAGCTCA
Organism: uncultured Pseudomonadota bacterium; assembly: GCA_963711305.1. GTDB lineage: Bacteria > Myxococcota_A > Polyangia > Fen-1088 > Fen-1088 > DASRQZ01. The sequence continues at coordinate 514,033 of CAVQDT010000003.1, read as the reverse complement.
TGATGTGACCGCGCCCCGAAGTCGCCTGCTCCGTTACGAAAGTGTGACGCTCCCAGGCTCAAGTTGGGGCTGAGCGGCTCCGATAGAGGACCAACGGGGGAGCCGTGAGTCATACACGCGAACGGCGAAGTGACCGGCGGCGGAGATCGCCTTGCCGGTGAGTGGGTCACGCGGCGACGGCCGCTTGTTGAAGACCAAGCTCCTGATCGGATGCCTCACGCCGCTGGTGGTGGGCGCTCTCTGTCAGGCGATGTACACCGTCAGCGCACAGAAAAAGGCGCTGACCAGCGGCCTCGAGATCAAGGTGCGCTCGCTGGGCGAGCTGATGGTGAACGTCGTCGGGCCGAGCGTCGCCGTCGACGATCGTCCGGGCGTGCGCTACGGCCTCGGCTTCCTGGCCCAGGACGCGGATTTCGCGTTCGCCGAGGCGCTGACCCCCGACGGGCAAGGTGACGGCGTTCCTGGGCTCGGAGGACGCGCGCGATAGCCTGGGCAGATCAGATAGGCGTCGTGCGCGGACCGCGCCTGGCGGCAGCGGAAGACGTGATGGCGGTGCTCTACCCGCTCAAGGAGATGGGGACAGTCGTCGTCGGCCTCAAGACCTCGAACATTCGCGCCACCGCGCACCGCCTGGTGACGCGCACGGTCCTGATCGCGGCGATCGCGATCCTGATGTCGGTGGTGGTCGTGCTGCTGCTGGCCGACGTGATCGTGCGCCGCAACCGCGATCTGAAGCTGATCATGGATACCGTCGGGCAGGGCTTCATGTCGGTCCGGCGCAACGGCGAGCTCTTGCCCGAGCACTCCGCGATCCTCGAGCAGTGGTTCGGCCCGTGGCGGGCAGGGGTACCGTTCTGGAAATACTTCGGCGGTGTGTCGGGCAAGCTCGAACGCTCTTGCGAGCTGCTGTGGAGCAACGTCGAGTCGGATGCGCTGCCGCTCTTCGTGGCGCTGGATCAGCTCCCGCGCCGCGCCGAGGTCAGGGGCAAGACCTTCGACATCGAGTGCAAGCCGGTGGGCCGCGGGGAGGACGTCGGGCAGTTCCTGTTCGTGATCTCCGACATCAGCGCGATCGTCGAGCAGGAGCGCGTCGGAGATCGAGCAGCGCGAGTGCATGAGCCTGTTCCAGTGGTTGCTCAACGATCGACCGACGCTGTTCCAGTTCCTCGAGGACGGCGCGCGCCTGGTGCAAGGGTTGATGAACCCCCTCGAGCGCGACGCGGTGTGCGTCAAGCGCGACATCCACACGCTGAAGGGGAACGCGGCGATCTTTCACCTGACCACGGTCACCTCGCTGTGCGAGAAGCTCGAGGAGCGGCTCGAGGACGGCGGGTGCGGCACGCTCACCGAGGACGAGCAGGCGCGCCTGTCCGACGCGTGGAAGGCGGTCGAGCGGCGGCTGCGCCAGCTGGGTGAGAAGAACGAGAACAAGATCGAGATCGCGGTCGCCGAGTACCAGGCGATGATCGCGGCCATCGACCGCCGCGCGCCGTACTCGTCGCTCGACGGCATCGTGCGCGGCTGGGTCCACGAGCCGATGAAGCAGCGACTGCACCGCTACGGCGAGCTGGCGCGGGCGCTGGCGCGGCGGCTGGACCGCGGTGACCTGACGGTGCAGATCCAGGCCGAGGCGATCCGACTGCCCAAGGGTGCGCTGGCGCCGTTCTGGTCGTCGGTGATTCACGTGATCCGCAACGCGGTCGACCACGGGATCGAGCCACCCGACGAGCGGGCGCGCAGCGGCAAGACCGGCGCGGGCGTGCTCAGCTTGCGCGCGTCGGAAAAGGAGCGCCGGCTGGTCGTCGAGATCGAGGACGACGGGCGCGGGATCTGCTGGCAGCAGCTGGCGGAGCGCGCGCGCTCCGCCGGGCTGGCGTGCGAGACGCGCGCCGAGCTGGTCGAGGCGATGTTCTCCGACGGAGTGACCACCCGGCAGACCGCGAGCGACATCTCGGGCCGTGGCGTCGGCATGGCCGTGGTGCGCGCCGCCTGCGTCGACACCGGCGGCCGCTACGACGTGTGGAGCGAGCCCGGTTGCGGCGCGCGCTTCGAGTTCTCGTGGCCGTTGTCGGCGATCGAGGCGAGCGCGGAGGAGGCCGCAGCCGCGCCCTCGGTGGCATCGAGCGGAGCGATCACGCGCCCCACGACGAGCGCGTAGGGATCCGGTCCCCTCACCCCGGCGGACCCCTCTCCCTAACCCGTCCCTAACCCTCCCCCCGCGGACGGGGGGAGGGGACCGGATGTAGCGCCTCAGGCGGGACCGGATGTAGCGCCTCGGGCGCGACCAGCACCACCCAACCTCCGGCCGTGCGCACGGCTCGCGCTTCGGGGTGCTGCGCGAGCGCTTCGGCGCCGGGCGCGTGCAGGCCGGCGAGCGCGGCGAGTCAGCGCTGCGCGCTCGGGGGCGGGGAGGGCGTCGACGCGCGCGACGTTGGCCGGCGTGTCCGCCTCGCCGATCGCTTCGTAGACCACCGAACGCCGATCGTCGGAGATGCCGAGCACGCGCTGCAGGTGCGGCCCGCCGGCGGCTGCGACCGCGCGTAGCTCGGCCAGCGCCGGCTCGTCGAGCGGCGCGTCCCGTTCCTCGACGACGATCCAGCGCCCGACGCGCGGATCGCGCCGGCGCAACAGGCGGCCCGCGGCGGTGCGCCCGAGCTCGATCTCGGGGCCGGCGCTGTCGCCGGTGTCCGCGTGGGTGGGGCCGCTCCCCGCGGCGTCGCGCGCCGCCGCGTCCGGGAGCGGCTCGGTCGGCCACGCCCGCACCACCGCCGCCATCTCCTGCGCCGACGAAAACCGCTCGCCCGGCGCCTTGGCGAGCGCGCGCCCGATCACGTCGTCGTGCGCCGGTGACAGGCCCGCTCGCCGCGCGCTCGCCGCCGGCGCCTCCTCGCCCAGGTGCTGCGCGACGATGTCGGGGCCCAGGAACGGCGGCCGGCCGGTGAGCGCCTCGAACAGCGTCACGCCCAGCGCGTAGAGATCGGCGGCGGCCCCGATGCCGGCGCCGGTGATCTGCTCGGGCGCCATGTACGCGATCGTGCCGACCAGGCCGCCGGTCTGCGTCTGCCCGAAGTCGACCAGGTGCGCGGCGCCGAAGTCACCGAGCTTGGCGTTGCCGGCGGCGTCGAAGAAGACGTTGGCCGGCTTGATGTCGCGGTGGATGATCCCGCGCTCGTGCGCGGCGTCGAGCGCCGCGAGCAGCTCGAGCGCCATGCGCCGTCCCGCCGCCGGCGACAGCGGTCCCTGCGCCGCGAGCCGCTCGGCCAGCGTGCCGCCCGCCATCAGCTCGAACACGAACAGGCCGAGCCCCTCGTCCATGTCGTGCAGCGAGACGATGTTGGGGTGGCGCAGGCGGCCCGCGGCCTCGGCCTCACGCGCGAAGCGGAAGTACGCCTGGCGCTCGGGGCCGGTCGCGCCCGCGCCGACCGCCAGCAGCTTGACCGCGACGTTCTGCCCGAGCAGCGTGTCGTGCGCGAGGTAGACGCGGCCCATCGCGCCCGCGCCCAGCAGCTTGAGCACGCTGAAGCGACGGCGCAGCAGGCTCGCCTCGTGCGGCGCGCGCGCGCCGGCGAACGCTGCCGGTCGCCTCCGCGGCGGCGAAGGCTTCGGGCGACGCGGGCAGCGCCGGGAAGTCCCGGCGCAGGTGGCCGAGCACCTCGGCGGCGGCGGTGCGCAGCCCCAGCGCCAGGAGCTCGATCACCAGCGCGCGCTGCGCGCCGGCCCGCGTCGCGGCGAAACGACTCGCCTGCTGCAGCATGCGCGCTGCCTCGTGGTGGCGGCCGAGCCGTCCCAGCAAGCGCCCGAGCGCGAGCCGTGCCGCCGACGCCTCGGTCTCGCCGCCGTGGGCCGCGAGGCGCTCGTAGAGCAGGCCGGCCTCGTGCAGATCGCCGGCGAGCTCGAGGGTGCGTCCCTCGTCGAGCGCGGCGTTGGCGCGCCGGTAGTGCGCCGCCGCGCGCGCGAAGTCGAGCGCGCGCTCGGCGGCGCGCCCCGCCTCGAACGGCCGCCCGCGCCCCGCGAAGGCGTTCGCGGCCTGGGCCAGCTCGGCGCGCGCGTCGTCGGGGATGCCGGCCGCGATCTCGGTCGCGCGCGCGGCGTCGCCGGCGTCCAGGCTCAGCCGCAACGCCAGCGGCCGGTCGCCGATCGCCAGCGCCAGCGGCACCGCGTCGGCGAACCGCCAGACGCGCTCGTAGAGCTGGATCGCGCGCCGGAGCTCACCGCGCTCGACGGAGAGGCGCGCCGCCTCGACGTAGGCGCCGTGCGCCACGAGGTATTCGATGATGTCTTGGCCCTCGGTCACGTCGTTCCCTCGCGGCGCCGATTCGTGATAGTACGACGCAATGACTGCGATTGTAGGGTCATGATCGTCGGGATACTGGGAGGCAGCGGCCTCTACGATCTCGAGGGTCTTTCGGGCGTGCGCGAGCAGGCCGTCGCCACGCCGTTCGGTTCGCCGTCGGCGCCGCTCATCATCGGTAAGATCGGGGACGTCGAGCTCGCCTTCGTGCCGCGCCACGGACGCGGGCACCGCCTGTCGCCGTCGGAGATCAACTACCGCGCGAACGTGCACGCGCTCAAGCAGCTCGGCGCCGAGAAGGTGATCTCGGTGTCGGCGGTCGGCTCGCTGCGCGAGGGGCTCGTGCCCGGCGACCTGGTGGTCGTGGATCAGTTCATCGACAAGACCCACCGGCGCGAGTCGACGTTCTTCGGCGACGGCATCGTCGGCCACGTCGGTTACGCCGACCCGGTGTGCGCGGCGCTCGCGGGCGCGCTGCACGCGCAGGCCGTCACCCACGGGTTCGAGGCCGGGCGCGCCGAGGAGCGCGGGACCGCGGGCGCGCGCGGCCGGCCGCGCCGCGCGCATCAGGGCGGCACCTACGTGTGCATGGAGGGGCCGCAGTTCTCGACGCGCGCCGAATCGCTGCTGCACCGGAGCTGGGGCGCCGACGTGATCGGCATGACCGCGGCGACCGAGGCCAAGCTGTGCCGCGAGGCCGAGCTCTGCTACGCCTCGCTGGCGCTGGTCACCGACTACGACTGCTGGCACCCCGAGGAGGAGGCGGTCAGCGCGTCGTCGATCGTCGAGGTGCTGCTGGCCAACGTCAGCCGCGCGAAGGAGATCCTGCGCGCGGTGCTGCCGCGGCTTGCAGAGCTTGCCGGCGTGCGGCTGCGGGCGCGCGGCGGCGCACGCGATCATGACATCGCCCGAGGCGATTCCCGCGACGGCGCGGGAACGGCTGAAGGTGCTTTACGGGAGGTACTTGTGAGCAACGCAGAGTCTTCACTTCTGGTCGTCGGTTCGGTCGCGTTCGACTCGGTCGAGACGCACGCCGACAAGCGCGTCGAGGTCCTGGGCGGCGCGGCGTCGTTCGTGTCGGTCGCGGCCGGGTTCCTGTCGCCGTCGCCGGTGCGGCTGATCGGCGTGGTCGGTGACGACTTCCCGGCGGCGCACACGGCGTTCCTCGAGCAGCAGCGGGTCGATCTGGCCGGGCTCGAGCGCGTGGCCGGGCGGACCTTCCGCTGGTCGGGCGTCTACTCGCCGGACTTCTCGACGCGCACGACGCTGGATACCCAGCTCAACGTCTTCCAGGACTTTCAACCCCAAGCTGCCGCCGGCGTGGAAATCGTCGGACTACGTCTTTCTCGCCAACATCGATCCGGTGCTGCAGCTGTCGGTGCTGGAGCAGGCGGCGCGGCCCAAGTTCGTGGCGTGCGACACCATGAACTTCTGGATCTCGGGCAAGCGGCCCGAGCTGGTGAAGTTGCTCGAGCGCGTCGACATGCTGCTGCTCAACGACGAGGAGGCGCGCCAGCTGTCGGGCCAGTCGAACCTGCCGGCGGCGGCGCGCGCGATCCGCGCGATGGGGCCGCGCGCGGTGGTCATCAAGCGCGGCGACGCGGGCGCGCTGCTGTTTCACGAGGGCGGCGTCTTCGCGGCGCCGGCGTTCCCGATCGAGAACGTGGTCGATCCGACCGGCGCGGGCGATTCGTTCGCGGGCGGCTTCATGGGCTGGCTCGCGCGCACGGGGAACACCTCGCCGCAGTCGATCCGCACCGCGATGATCCTGGGCTCGGTGCTGGCGTCGTTCAGCGTCGAGGACTTCAGCCTGGATCGGTTCCGCCGGCTGGACATCACCGAGATCCGCGAGCGGTTCGCGGCGTTCGCGGATCTGGTTCACTTCGAGAAGATCAAGATCTGAGGCGTGTGCGCGCGGCGGCCCTCTCGCTCTCGACACTTTCCGGTCCCCTCCCCCGTCTGCGGGGGAGGGTTCGGGAGAGGGGCCGGCGGACGTTGCGACTCGCAAGGCTTGCCCTCTCCCTAACCCTCCCCCGCAGACGGGGGAGGGGACCGGACGCGCTCGTCGCTGCGTTGACTCTGGTCGCCGCGCTCGCCGCGCCGCTCTCCGCGCGCGCCGAGACCGGATACGACGCCTGGCTTCGCCACGCTCCCATCACGGACGCCGCCACCCGCGCGCGCTACGACGCGCTCCCCGCGGTCGTCGTCGCGCTGGGCGACTCGTCCGGTGCTGTCGGCGGCGCGCGACGAAGTCGTCCGCACCGTGCGCGGCGCGCTCGGGCGCACGCTGCGCATCGAGGCGCGTCGCCGCCGCGCGAACCGGCGATCCTGCTCGGGACGCTGCGCGCGCTCGACGCCAAGCTCCAGCCCGCGCTCGCCAGCGGCGCTGCACGCCGCCGATCTGCCCGACGACGCGTACGTCATCAAATCGATCCCGACGCCGCTCCTTCCCACGGTCCCTCGCTGATCATCGCCGCCGCCAACGAGCGCGGCGTGCTCTACGGCGCGCTCGCGCTCGCGCGCAAGATCGATCTCGGCGAGCCGATCGCCGCGCTCGACGAGAAGCAGATCCCCTACGCGCCGGTGCGCATGCTCGATCACTGGGACAACCTCGACGGCACCATCGAGCGCGGCTACGCCGGCGCGTCGATCTTCTTCGAGCACGACAACGTCGCCGCCGACCTCGTCGCGCGTGCGCGACTACGCGCGCCTGATGGCGTCGGTCGGCATCAACGCCTGCTCGATCAACAACGTCAACGCCAACCCGCGCGTGATCACGCCCGACTTCCTGCCGCAGCTCGCGCGCGTCGCCGAGGCGTTCCGTCCCTGGGGCGTGCGTCTCTTCGTCTCGATCGACTTCAGCAGCCCGCAGCGCATCGGCGGGCTCGACACGTTCGATCCGCTCGACGCGCGCGTCGCCGCGTTCTGGAAGAAGACCGTCGACGGCATCTACCGCGCGATCCCCGACTTCGGCGGCTTCGTGCTCAAGGCCGACTCCGAGGGGCGCCTCGGCCCGTCGGCTTACGGCCGCACCCACGCCGACGCCGCCAACGTGATCGCGCGTCCGCTCGCCGCGCACGGCGGCCTGATCTTCTATCGCGGCTTCATCTACGACCACCACATGGACTGGCGCAACCTCAAGAACGACCGCGCGCGCGCCGCCTACGACAACTTGCACCCGCTCGACGGGCGCTTCGACGACGCCGCCGTCCTGCAGATCAAGCACGGCCCGATCGATTTCCAGGTGCGCGAGCCGCCGTCGCCGATCTTCGGCGGCCTGGAGAAGACCAACCAGGTGATCGAGCTTCAGATCTCGCAGGAGTACACCGGCCAGCAGCGCCACGTCGTGTTCCTGGTCCCGATGTGGAAAGAGGTGCTCGACTTCGATCTGCAGGCGCGCGGCGCGGGCACGCCGACGCCGGTCAAGGAGCTGGTCGCCGGCAAGACCTTTCACCGCCCGCGTCGGTGGCTTCGCCGCCGTCGCCAACGTCGGGCGCGACCGCACCTGGCTCGGCCACCACCTGGCGATGGCGAACCTCTTCGGCTTCGGCCGGCTGGCGTGGGATCCCAACCTCTCGGCGCGCGCGATCGCCGAGGAGTGGACCAAGCTGACCTTCGGCCTCGACCCGCGGTCGTCGAGACGATCGTCGACTTGCAGCTGCGCTCCTGGCCGGCCTACGAGGACTACACCGGGCCGCTCGGCGCCGGCACGCTCACCGACATCATCCAGGTGCACTACGGGCCGGCGCCGCAGTCGTCGGAGGAGAACGGCTGGGGGCAGTGGCACCGCGCCGACGCGCACGGCGTCGGCATGGACCGCACGGTCGCCACCGGCACCGGCTTCATCGGGCAGTACCGCCCGGGCGTCGCGGCGATCTTCGAATCGCTCGCGACCTGTCCGAGACGCTGCTGCTCTTCATGCACCACGTCCCCTACACGTACCGGCTGCATTCGGGGACCACGGTGATCCAGCACATCTACGACCGCCACTTCGCGGGCGCCGCCGAGGCCGCCGACTTCGTGCGCCGCTGGCGCACGCTGCGCGGGCGCATCGACGAGCAGCGCTTCGACGAAGTGCTGGCGCGCCTGACCTATCAGGCCGGCCACGCCGAGGAGTGGCGCGACGCGGTCGACACCTATTTCTTTCGCAAGTCGGGCATCGCCGACGAGAAGGGGCGCGTGACGGCGCGCCCGCCCGCCGGCCGCATCGAAGCCGAGAAGATGACCCTGCGGGGCTACGCGCCGGTCGCGGTGACGCCGCCGGAAGCGGCCTCGGGCGCGAAGGCCGTGCGCTGCGCGTCGGCCCCCTGCATCGCGCGCTTTCGCTACTACGGCGCCGTCGGGTGGCGCGATCTCGCCGTGCGCTACTTCGACCCGAGCGGCGGCGCGGCGCGCTTCAAGCTGCGCGTCGACGGGCAGGTCGTCGACGAGTGGGTCGCCGACGACCTCTTGCCCTCGAACAAGCTGGACGCGCACACGTCGTCACGCCGGCTGGTGACCGGCGTCGCGCTGCGCCCCGGCGACGAGATCGCCGTCGAGGGGACCCCCGACGCGTCCGACCCCGCCGCGTTCGACTACTGGAGATCGCGCCCAGCGACGCCGGCCGGCTAGGCCAGCTTCGCGTTGATGGTGATCGTCGGCACCGACGCCAGCGCCTTCGACACCGGGCAGTTCGCCTTGGAGAAGGCGACCTTCTCGTCGAACAACTTCGCGTCGATGCCCGGCACCTTGGCGATGGTCTCGAGCTCGATCTTCTCGACCAGCGGCCCCGCGCCCAGGTGAACGGTCGCCGAGGTCTCGATCGACGTCGGCGTGTGTCCCGGCCGACGACAGCTGCGCCGCCAGGAACATCGAGAAGCAGCCCGCCTGCGCGGCGCCGAGCAGCTCCTCGGGCGTGGTGCCGCCGGCCGCTCCCTCGAATCGGGTCGCGAACGTGAAGGGCGCGTCGAGGTGACCGCTGTTGCCCTTCATCGTGCCTTTGCCTTCCTTCAGATTGCCGGTCCAGGTCGCGCGTGCTTTCGAGATCGCCATGGTGTGACTCCTTGTTGTTTCTTCGACTGCCGGGTCGGTTTCGGCGCGCACCATAGCTCAGAGAAGGCATCTCGGCGAGATGGTCAGGGGAATGCATTTCTTAACATCGCGGTGACACTTCTTGACGCTGCGGTGTTGTTCTCTCTGCAACGCTCTTGCTGCTCCTCGACGAAAAAGTTGCAGTTTGGCGTGCAACCGCCGAGGGAATTTATCCGTCTTTGTTCGTAGCCAACGAGGTGACCATGAAAACGATCGGCTTTTTGGGGTTTGTGATGCTCGTCATCGGTGTCGGAGCATGCGGTGGTAACAACGACACCCCGGGAAAAACGACCGGCGCGGTAACGTTCTGGGGGGACGTCGAGCCGATCTTCAACAGCAAGTGCGTGAAGTGTCACCAGGCGGGCGGGATCGGCCCGTTTCGGCTCGACAACTACGCCGACGCCAAGGCGTACTCGGCCCTCGAGAAGGTGCGCGTGACCCAGGGGACCATGCCTCCCTATTTCATGGTTCACGACGGGAGCTGCCAGACCTTCCAGGATGATCCGACGCTGAGCGCCGACCAGATCGCGACCATCAGCGCGTGGGTCGACGGGGGCACACCCGAGGGGACGGCGCCGTCGACGCTGCCGACGCTGCCGACGCAACCGACCTTACCGAACGCGAGCTCGGTGTCGACGCCTACGTTCATGCCGTGCCGCAGGGGGGAGAGCTGGCGGAGTTCGACGAGTATCGATGCTTCGTGCTCGATTTCCCGCACACCGGCGACGGCTTCATCACCGGTTACACCGTCAACCCGGGCAACGCCGCGATCGTGCACCACGTGCTCGGCTACGTGGTCGATCCGAACGCGATGGGCGACGGCGGCATGACCAACGCGCAGATCATGACCAATCTGCAGGCGCAGTCGCCGAACCGCGCCGGCTGGCCCTGCTTCGGCAGCGCCGGTGACGGCGTCAACATCGACAGCCTGCCCATCGCCTGGGCGCCGGGGCAGGGGATCGTCGAGTACCCGACCGGCATGGGCGTGCCGGTCAAGGCGACCGAGAAGATGGTGGTGCAGGTGCACTACAACCTGGCCGATCCGACGACGCTGGGCCAGACCGACAGCAGCACCGTCCAGCTGCAGTTCGCGAACAGCGTGCAACGCCAGCTGGTTTTCTTGCTGCCGGATCCGTTCCTGAACACCATCGGCCGCAAGGATGCCCAGGGCAACCCGAGCCCCGACAGCTTGCCAGCCGGTCAGGCCGACACGAAGTACACCTGGACGGTGTCGGGTAGCGACATCGGCGTCAAAGGCATTCCGTCGGTGGATCTGATGGCGGTGATGCCGCACATGCACCAGCGCGGCGTGCGCCAGACCATGCAGGTCGGCACCATCGGCAACATGAGCTGCGCCTCTCACCTCGAGAACTGGAGCTTCCACTGGCAGGAGTTCTACTCGTACAAGGCGCCCATCAAGATCACGCCCGACACGCAGATCTCGGTCACCTGCGAGTACAACACGTCGAACGACACCCAGCCGGTGCTGCCCGGCTGGGGGACGCGCAACGAGATGTGCCTCAACGTGCTGATGGTCGCGCTGCCCGCGCAGTAGTGACCCGCGCGCGGGCCTGGAAGATCAGACCTTCACGAGCTTCCAGCGCCCGCGACGGAACAGCGTCACCGAGACCAGCGCCACCGCCGAAAAGGCGAGGGTGATTGCGAGGTAGACGCCGGTCGGGCCGATGCCGAACAGGTGGGCGAGCACGTAGGCGAACGGGATCTCGAACAGCCAGAAACAGCCGAGGTTGATCAGGGTCGGCGTGCGCGTGTCGCCCGCGCCGTTGAACGCCTGCGAGACGACCATGCCGTAGGCGTAGAGCGGGAACCCGATCGCGACGATGCGCAGGCAGCGGCCACCCGCGGCGACGACCTCGGGCTCCGACGTGAAGAGGTGGACGATGCCGTACCCCGAGATGAACAGGACCAGGCCGACGGCGCCCAGGAAGATGAAGTTGTAGAACGCCGCCCGCCACACCGCCTGCTCGGCGCGCGCTGGGTTGCCCGCGCCCAGGTTCTGCCCGACCAGCGTCGCCGCTGCGTTGCCGAGGCCAAACGCAGGCAGCAGCGCGAACAGCACCACGCGCACCGCGACGGTGTAGCCGGCCAGCGCAGTGCTACCGAACGTCGACAAGATCCGCACCAGGCCGACCCAGCTGGTCATGCCGACGAACATCTGGAACATCCCGCTGCGCGCGATGCGGAGGATCGTGCGCAGCGTCTCCATGTCGAGCCGGAGCTCCGAGCGCGGCACCGACAGCCGCCCGCGCCCGACGCGCAGATTGTTCAGCTGGTAGAGCACGCCGATGCCGCGCCCGATCGTGGTCGCCACGGCCGCGCCGGTGACGCCCAGGCGGGGCGCCGGCCCGAGCCCGAAGATGAACACCGGCCCGAGCACCATGTTGATCCCGTTGGCGAGCCAGAGCGTGCGCATGGTCAGCGCCGCGTCGCCGGCGCCGCGGAAGGCGGCGTTGACCAGAAACAGCAGGATCACGCTCATGCTGCCGGCGAAGATCGTGCGCGTGTAACCCGCGCCGATCGCCTGTACCGCCGGTGACGCCCCCATCAGCGCCAGCAGGCGCGGCCCGGCGATCGCACCCGCGAGGCCGACGAAGATCGACACGCCGATGCCGATCACCACCGCCTGCACGGCCGCGCGCGACGCGCCCGTGGCGTCCTTCGCACCGGTCCGGCGCGCCACGACCGCGCCGACGCCGATCGACAGCCCCATCGCGCCCGCGTAGACGACCGTCATCAGGCTCTCGGTCAGCCCGACCGCGGCGATCGCGTTGGCGCCCAGCTTCGACACCCAGAAGATGTCGACGACCGCGAAGATCGACTCCGCGATCATCTCCAGGATCATCGGGATCGCGATCAGCAGCACCGCGCGGCCGAGCGGCATCGCGGTCAGGTCGCGGCGCGACCCGGCCAGCGCTTCGCGCACCAACGGCCAAAACTTGGACTCTTCGACCACGCCTGTTAAGCCACCAGCGGCGCCAGCTGGTTCGCCAAGCTCCTCGCTCCGCGGGCCGGTGCTGCGCACGACGATCCGCCTCATGCCCTCGCCGCCGCCGTCGGGGTCGAACGTGGGGCTGATCTCGACCTCCAGGTGGTCGGCGGGCGCGACCGCGGGGAAGCGGTCCAGCCACTCGATCGCCGCCGCCGCGTAGTCGTAGGCCTCGGCGAGCCCCAGCTCGGCCAGCTCCGCCGGCTGGTTGATGCGGTACAGATCCGCGTGCACGAACGGCACGCGGCCCGGATGCTGGTTCACCAGCGCGAACGTCGGGCTGGCGACGTGCCGGTCCGGCGGCACCTCGAGCCCGCGCGCGATGCCCTGCGCGAACGTGGTCTTCCCCGCGCCGAGCGGCCCGAGCAGGCCGACGACGTCGCCAGCCTGCAAGAGTCGCCCGAGACGTTCACCGAGCGCCTGCATGTCCGCCGCCGAGGCGGCAGGGAAGACGCGCTGCCAACCGCTCAGGCGCTCACCCAAATTGCACGGCGACGGAGTTTCCCGGGCGTAGTCTGACGGTTCAAGGGAAATCTGTGTGCCGGACGCTCTCCGGTAAACTTTCCGTCGGTGCCGGACCGTACGCGGCTGGAAGTGGCGCGCACGGCCGACGTCCGCCAAGTTGATCCGGAGGTGGCAACGTGCGACGGTGGCGGCAAGGTCGATGACGGCGGAGGTCGAGAGTAGGCCCCCACGGCCCGCGCCAGAGATCGAGGTGGGAGGGCCGCCCGGCCGGGGCGGGGATCGCGGCGTGGGACATCTGGGCCCGCTGCTGGCCTGGGCCGTGGTGTTCGCCGATCTCGGGACCTCGGTCTTCTACGTTCCCGGGATCCTGTACGCCCAGGTCGGGCCGATCGCCCCGGCATTCGTCCTCATCGCCACGATCGCGTTCGTCTTCGTCGCGGTCGAACACCTGGAGATCGCCCACCGCTACCCCTTGGGTGGCGGCGGGGTCGCGGCAGCGGTCGAGGCGTTCGGGCCGCGCGTGGGCGTCATCTCGGGGGCGCTGATGGTCAGCGCGTACCTTCTGACCATCACCATCTCGGTGGTCAGCGCGCTCAACTACATCGCGGCGCTGCACCCCTGGCCGCACGAGATCCCGATCCTGTCGCTGATCGCCATCCTGGGGATTGGCGCGCTGCACTGGATCGGCATCCGCGAGCTCGCGCGGCTGGCGCTGGTCCTCGGGCTCGCGACGCTGGTGGTCGAGGGGACGCTGATCGCGGCGGTCATCGTCCAGCTGCAGCCGTCGGACTGGGCCGATCTGTGGGGCAACTTCGGCCATCTCAAGCACCTCCGCTGGTCGGGCACCGCCAGCGGCTTCGCCGGCGCCTGGCTGTCGTATTCGGGGCTGGAATCGCTGGGCCAGCTCGCGCCGGCGGTGCGCGAGCCGCGCCAGAAGGTCATCCGCATCGCCGCGGCGCTGGTGGTGGGCAGCGTGCTCTTCACCGTGCCGCTGTTCACCGCGCTGGCGGTCGAGGCGGCGCGCACCAGCCACATCGCGCCGCAGGGTGCGCTGCTGGCGCCGGTCGCGCTCAAGTACGGCGGCGCCGGCCTGCTCACCGCGCTCGCGCTCACCGGCGCCGGGCTGCTGCTGGTCGCCGCCAACCTGGCCTTCATCGGCTGCTACAACGTCTTCAAGGCGGTCGGCGAGCACGGCTACCTGCCGGCGGCGCTGTCGCGGCGCAACCGGCGCTACGGGACGCCGCGCGGCGCGATCATCATGATCACCGCGGCGGCGATCGTCATCCTGGTCTCGGTGCAGGGCGACCTGCTGCGCCTGGGAAAGATCTTCGCGTTCGGGTTGCTGGGGTCGTACTCGATCACGTCGATCAGCCTCAACGTGCTGCGCTGGCGCGAGGGCAAGCGCGGGGTGGCGTTCGTCAACGGCCTGGTCGCGACGCTGGCGCTGATCGTGCCGTGGGTGACGAGCTGCGTGAGCAAGCCGCACGCGGCGGCCTACGCGGCGGCGGTGGTCGCGGTGCAGGCGTTGATCGCGTTCATCACCCACCGCGGCTGGATCGAGTCGGGGCGCTTCGGCTTCATCCGCGCGTCGTCGGCGGAGCGCGCGGCGTCGGAGCAGGCATCGTGCGGCGAGGTGGTGACGCTGGAGGAGGCGGTCTCGCTGAAGCAGGCCTATCCGTCGTCGACGCTGATCGCGCTGCGCGGGCCGAACCGCAACCTGTGCGCCGAGGCGGCGCGGCGCGCGCGCGGCGCGGGCGACGCCGCGGTCTACGTGGTGTTCGTCGACGAGATGCCGGGGCTGTTCTTCCCGCCGCGCACCGGACCGTCGGACGACGCGCAGGACGTGCTCAACGCCGCGGTCTACGACCTCAACAAGGAGGGCGTCGAGGCGGTGCCGGTCTGGCGCATCGCCCACGACGCCGGCGCGTCGATCGCCGAGGCGGCCGAGGAGCTGGGCGTCGGCTGCGTGATCATGGGGACGACCCAGCGCTCGACGGTGTGGCAGTTCCTGCGCGGGGACGTCCTGAAGAGCCTGATCGCCGAGCTGCCCGAGCCGATTCACGTGGTGATCTGTGAGTGACGCTGCCGCGCAGCCGCCGCCGGGCGGTGGCAGCGCGGGCGGCACCGCCGGCGCGGCGGCGCCCGCCGACGCGCCCGATGCATCAGATCCCCGACCACCTGTTCGAGCGGCAGAAGTCGTCCGGGCGCCTGGGGCCGTTTCTCGCCTGGTCGGTGGTGTTCGCCGACATCGGCACGTCGATCTACTACGTGCCCGGCCTGCTGTTCCGCGAGCTCGGCGGCCAGAGCCCGTCGGCGGCCGCGGCGTTCGTGCTGCTGACCGGCATCGCATTCATCATGCTGGCGATGAAGTACGTCGACGTCGCCGCGCGCTACCCCGACGGCGGCGGCGTGGTCTCGGTGGCGTCGGACGCCTTCGGGCCGATGGTGGGCTGCATCGGCGGCATCCTGATCTGCGTCGACTACTTCCTGACCGGCGCGATCTCGTCGGTCAGCGGGTTTCAGTACCTGGCGGCGGAGCTGCCCAAGCTGACGCCGTACATCGCGCCGGCGGCGTGCGGGGCGCTGATCGTGCTCGGCCTGCTCAACTACATCGGCATCCGCGAGTCGGCGGTGCTGACCGCGGTGCTGGCGATCGGATCGCTCGCCGTGAACCTGGTGGTGGTCGGCGTGGTCGCGATGCGCATCGACGGCGCGCACTGGCGCCTGGTGCTGGAGCAGTTCTCGGCCATCAAGGCGCTGCCGCCCTGGCGCATCCTGGTCGGATTCGGCAGCTCGTGGCTGGCGTTCTCGGGGCTCGAGTCGATCAGCCAGATCGCGCCCGCGCTGCGGGAGCCGCGCGAGAAGACCGCGTTGCGCGCGATGCTGATGGTGATCGCCGGCATCATGATCACGTCGCCGATCATCACCGCGTTCGAGACCGCGCTGCTCGACGCCGCGCGCGCCAACCCGGACCAGTTCCTGTACGAGCTGGGCGCGGCGTTCGGCACGCGCGCGCTGACCATCGCCATCGTGCTGACCTCGTCGACGCTGCTGATCGGCGCCGCCAACACCGCGCTCATCGGCTGCTACCACGTGTTCCTGGCGCTGGTGCGGCTCGGCTACATGCCGCGCTGGCTCGCCGAGCGCAACCAGCGCTACGGCACGCCCCACCGCGCGATCATCATCGCGGTCACCGTGCCGGCGGTGGTGGTGCTGGCGACGCGCGGCCAGATGGCGCTGCTCGGCGACATGTACTCGTTCGGTCTGCTGGGCGCGTTCACGCTGACGTCGGTCGGGCTCGACCGGATGCGCGTCCAGGAGAACAAGCGCGGGATCGGCTTCTGGCTGGGCACGCTCACGTCGCTGCTGGTGGTGCTGGCGTGGGGCGTGAACCTGATCTCCAAGACCAAGGCGACGATGTTCGGCGGTCGGCACGACGCTGCTGGGCTTCGCGGTCGCGTACGCCGTGCAAAAGGGGTGGATCGGCGGCCACCGCGAAGGGTTCACCGAGGCCGAGGCGGCGGAGAAGGCCGCCGCCGGGCTCGAGTCGGCGGTCGACGTGGTCACGCTCGAGGAGGCGATGGACACGCGGGCGATGTATCCGTCGATCGACGCTGGTCGCGTTGCGCGCGCCGAACCTGCGCCTGTTTCAGGAGGCGCTCGCCCGTTCGCGCGGCGCGGGCGACGCCGCGGTCTACGTCATCTACGTCGACGAGATCCCGGGCCTGTTCTTCCCGCCCAAGAGCGGCCCGTCGAGGGAGGCGCGCAGCGTGCTGCACCGCGGCGGTCGACTACTTCAGGCAGGCGGGCTTCGTCGCGGTGCCCATCTGGCGCATGGGCCACGACGCCGGCGCATCGGTCGCGGGCGCCGCGCGCAAGCTCGACGTCGAGGCGGTGATGGTGGGGACGTCGCAGCGGAACGCCGTCTGGCACCTGCTGCGCGGCAACGTCCTGAAGTCGCTGGTGAAGGATCTGCCGCTGAGCACGCGCGTCTGGATCTGCAACTAGCTCCGCCGAGACGCGCCTCGTAGACAGCGCGTCTGGGTTGCACTAGCCTTCCTGGAATGTCGGGTGAGGGGAAGAAGAGAGTGGGCCGCAAGCTCTTGATTGCGTCGATCGGAGTGGCTGCGGTGACCTATCGGGGCGTGCAGCACCGAAGCTCCGACGACCGATGCGGCGGTCGACGTCGCGCGAGCGGGCGATGCCGGCGCGCGCCCGGATGGTGGGGTTGACCGTGGTGTTCGCCTGGACCCCGCGGATGCTTCCGCGGATCGGCAGTTCATGGGCAACATCGTTTAGCGGCGGCCATTCGCAAATGACGATGCACCCCGGCGAGCTCTTCGAGCTCGAGCTGTTTGGTCATCGAATAGAGGACCGCTATCGCAAGATGCGGCCCGAGGTCGAGGCGATGCCGTGGGGGACGATGGACCTTGCGCGACTCCCGGAGCCCGTCCGGATCCGCGCGAGGAAGAGGTGGACCGGCGCCGCATTCCAGGAGCACCGCACCGGAATCGCATGCTGCACGGCGCTGAGGGCGCTCTACGAATGCCGGGCGCCGCTGGATCTCATCGGGTTCGCCACGCGCTTCCCCTTGGACGAGCTGGTCCACGTCGAACTGTGCGCCCGGATGGCGATGGAGATGGGCGGTGGTACGGAGATTCGCCACGATCCCGACGCGATGATCGTCGATCCCGCGGCAGATCTTCGCCCGCTATTGAGAGCGGCGGACGCCATCGTTCGGTTCTTCTGCGTGGGTGAAGCGGTATCGATTCCGCTCCTGCGCGGTGCCTGGCACGCAGCCCCGCACCCGCTGCCGCGCGCGATCCTGGGCCGGATCGTACGCGACGAGGCGGCTCACGGGACGTTCGGGTTCACCTTTCTCGACTGGGCGGTCCCCCAGATGACGACAGAGGAGCTCGCGCATCTCGGCCGAGCCGCCGACATCGCGATCCGCGCCGTGTTTCGCGTGTGGCAAGGAGTGGCGCACCCGGATGAGGGCGATGCCGAGCTCGACGGGAACCCACTGGCGTGGATGGGCTCACCTCGCTACATGCAAATCGCGCAGCACGCAATGGAGAGACGAGTTCGAGCGCCGCTCCGAGCGCGCGGGATCCCCCTGAACGCGTGACGAGCCCCCGCAATCGGCGGCGTGGCTACGCGAGCGTCGAGTGAAGTGACGAGCTCGCCCACTGAACGACCGGCGCGTCGTCCGGGCGTCTCGCGGGTTCGGTGCTATGTTGAGGCCCAAAACGTGTCCCGGTTCGGCTCAGCTCGCGCCGCTCGCGCTGGTGATTCTGGTTGCGGTCACGGGGTGCGGGCGGCGCCCCGAGGCTGACCACAACGGCGCTGCCGGCGCGCCCGCGCTCCCGGCGCCCGCCGGCGAACATCCCGCGCCGCGCGCGAGCGCCCATGCGCGCGCTTTCCAGGTCATGGGGACCGAGGCGGTGTTCACCGTCTGGACCGACGATCCCGACAAGGCCGAGCAGGCGTTCACCGCCGCCTACGCCGAGATCCGCCGCATCGAAGAGCTGATGACCGACTGGGAGCATCCCGGCCAGCCGCCGAGCGACGTCGTGCGCATCAACGCCGCCGCCGGCAAGGCGGCGGTGCCGGTCTCCGACGAGACGCTGCAGGTGATCGACGCGAGCCTCGACATGTCGCGCCGGTCCGACGGCGCGTTCGACATCACCTACGCGGCGATGCGCGGGCTGTGGAAGTTCGACGAGGATCTCGAGAAGAAGATCCCGCCCGCCTCCGAGATCGAACGCCGCCGCCAGCTCATCAACTATCGCGACGTCGTCGTCGACGCGAAGAAGCGCACCGTGAAGCTGCGCCGCGCCGGCATGCGCCTGGGCCTGGGCGGCATCGCCAAGGGCTACGCCGTCGATCGCTGCGCCGAGGTGCTGCGCCGCCACGGCTTCGACAACTTCATGGTGCAGGCGGGCGGCGATCTGTTCGTGTCGGGCTCGAAGGGTGGGGCGCCCTGGATGGTCGGCGTGCGCGACCCGCGCGGCGGCCCGCGCGCGATCATCGCCAAGATGGCCATCCGCGATCACGCGTTCTCGACGGCGGGCGACTACGAGCGCGCGTTCGTCCTCGACGGCAAGCGCTATCCACCACATCATCGACCCCAAGACCGGCTACCCGGCGACGGCGTCGCGCGGCGTGACCATCTTCGCGCCGACCGCGTTCCTGGCCGACGCGCTCGACGACGCGGTCTTCATCCTCGGGCCCGAGCGTGGTATGGCCCTGGTCGATTCGTATCCCGATTGCTCGACGATGATCGTCGACGCCAACAACAAGGTGTGGGTGTCGAAGTCGCTGGAGGGCAAGCTGCAACGAACCGGACAACCCACGGAGGGGCCCTGAGATGCCGCGCACGCCGATCGATCTGAAGCGCGCGTCGTCGCGCCCGCCCGCGCCGTGGACCGCCGCGCCCGCCACCGACGTCGCGATTGTCGGCGGCGGCATCATGGGCTCGGCGATCGCGCTGCGCCTGGCGCAACGCGGGCTGCGCGTGACCGTGATCGAGCGCGGCATCCCCGGCGCCGAGGCGTCGAGCGCCGCCGCCGGCATCCTCGGTCCCGCAGATGGAGGCCGAGGGGCCGGGACCGCTGCTCGACCTCGGGCTGCGCAGCCGCGCGCTCTATCCCGCGCTGGCGTCGGAGCTGCACGAGGCCACCGGCATCGACGTCGGCTACGCCAAGTCGGGCGTGCTCGCGGTGGCGCTGACCGAGGCCGAGGAAGCCGAGCTCGACGCGCGCCGCACCTGGCAGACCGCGCGCGGGCTGCGCGTCGAGCCGCTGTCGGGCGCGGCGGCGCACGAGCTGGAGCCGGCGCTGGGGCCGGAGGTGCGCGCGGCGATCCGCTTCGTCGACGACGCGCAGGTCAGCGCGCGCGACCTGGCGCGCGCGTTCTCGCAGGCGGCGGCCGCCGCGGGCGCGCGCTTCCTGCCCGGGCGCTACGTGCGCCGCGTGGTGATCGCGGGCGGTGTCGCCACCGGCGTCGAGCTCGACGGCGAGGTGCTGTCGGCCGGCGTGGTCATCGTCGCCGCCGGCAGCTGGTCGGCGCTGGTCGAGGGCGGCGGCATCCCCGCGCCAGGTCGTGCGTCCCGCGCGCGGCCAGCTGGTCTCGATCGAGACGCGCCCGCCGCTGTTTCGCCACGTCGTCAGCGTGCACGGGCGCGGCTACCTGGTCCCGCGCCGCGACGGCACGGTGATCGCCGGCAGCACCGTCGAGATGGTCGGCTTCCGCAAGGAGGTCACCGTCGGCGGCCTCGCGCAGATCCTGGGCCTGGCGCGCGCGCTGGTGCCGGCGCTCGGCGACGCCGCGGTCAGCGGGAGCTGGTCGAACTTCCGTCCCTTCACCGAGGATCACCTGCCGGTGCTGGGCTACACGCCGGTGCGCGGCCTGGTGCTGGCCACCGGCCACTACCGCAACGGGATCCTGCTCGCGCCGATCACCGCCTGGTCGATCGCGGAGCTGGTCGCGACCGGGACGTCGTCGATCGATCTGGCGCCGTTTTCGGTGACCCGCTTCGGGGGCTAGGCGGCTCCGTCAGATCGGCCGTCGTCAGCGCGCCGCTGCCGAACTTCTCGGTGATGCGGTCGAGCGCGACGTTGATCTTCTCGGCCGCGGTCGGCGCGCCCCGGAACAACCCCAGCTGCGCCGCCGCCGCCGGTTCCAGGCTCTGCGCCGACACGCCGGTCAGCCGCACCGGCGCCGCCGGCGGGTGCGCGCGCAAGAGCTCCATCGCCGCGCGGTACAGCGCCTGCCCGTCGTCGGTGGCCGCCGCGAAGGTCGTCCGCCGCGTGACGATCTGAAAGTCGCTCAGCTTCAACTTCAGCTGCACGCAGCGCGATCGCAATCCCGCGTGGCGCAGCCGCTCGCCGACGCGCAGCGCCTGCGCGTGGATGTGCGGCCGCAGCTCCTCGGGCGCGGCGATGTCCTCCTCGAACGTCTCCTCGGCGCCGATGCTCTTCGCCTCGCGGTCCGGTACGACCGGCCGCGGATCGATCCCCTGACTCAGCTCCCAGAGCTCGCGTCCCGTCTCGCCCAGACGTTGCTCCAGCCGCGAGGAGCCCGCGGCGCGCGAGGTCGCCGATCGTCGTCAGCTCCATCGCGCGCAGCTTCGCTTCCAGCTTGGGCCCCACGCCCCAGAGCCGGCCCACCGGCAGCGGCGCCAGGAACGCGGCGCCGTCGTCCGCGGCGACCTCGCGCTGGCCGTCGGGCTTCGCCAGGTCCGACGCGATCTTCGCGATGAACTTCACCGACGCGATTCCGGCCGACGCCGGCAGCCCGACTTCATCCGCGATGCGCCGGCGCAGGCTCATCGCGATCTCCGCTGCGCTCCCGAACAGCGACTGCGAAGCGGTGACGTCCAGGAACGCCTCGTCGAGCGACAGCGGCTCCACCAGCGGCGTCACGTCCGCCAGGATCGCGAACACGCGCGCGCTCGCCTCGGCGTAGGCCTCGCGCCGCGGCGGAACGACGACAGCGTCGGGCGCCAGCTGGAGCGCGCGCATCATCGGCATCGCGCTGCGCACGCCGAACGGGCGCACCTCGTACGAGGCCGCGAGCACGACGCCCCGCCGCGCGTGGCCGCCCACGATCACCGGGCGGCCGCGCAGCGCGGGGTCGTCGCGCTGCTCGATGGACGCGTAGAACGCGTCCATGTCGAGGTGGATGATCGCGGCGGCTACTCCCCGGCGTCTTCCATCTTCGGCCGCTTCGACTTCTTGGGCTTGGGCGCGTCGTCGCTGGCCGGCGCCTCCGAGGACGAAGACGACGACGGGTGGTCAGACCCGCCCAGCGTGATCGCGACCGACAGCGACCCGGCGTACGTCTGGTCGATCCCTCCGCCGACGATGTACGTGTCGGTGGCCTTCGAGTGGAACGTGTAGAAGTAGCGCCGGTAGTCGAACCCGACGCGCGCCTCGATCGATGCTGGTCAGCGCGTAACCCACGTAGAGCTTGGCCTCGATCCCGCCGACGTTCAGCTGCGGGAAGTAGACCGTCTTGATCTGCCCCGGCGAGAGCACGTAGCGGTAGCCGCCGCTGGCCGCCAGCGAGACGCCGCTCGCGATCGGTACCTGCGCGCCGACGACCGCACGCACATACTTGTATTCGACATCGGGCAAGACCAGCTGCGCGCGCTGCGCGCCGCCCAGCTTGAACGCGTGGTCGCCGTATCCCACCGTCAAGAACGGCGTGAGCGATTCCAGCGGAATGCGCACGCGCACCCCGCCGTTGTAGTCGTGCACCGTGGTCGGATACTGGATCTTGTCCGGCGTCTGCGACGTCAGGCTGATCCCCTGCTCGACGTTCAGCTCGAGCCCGAGGTTGGTCACGAACCCCTGGCTGAACTGCGCGCCCGGGTAGTACTGCAGCGCCACCACCAGATCGCCGAGCAGCGGCGGCTGGTACTCGCGCAGCGTCGGCCGGCTGGATCTGCTGGTGATAGGTCAGGCTGCGCGAGAACGCCTGCCCGCCGACCGACAGATCCAGGTAGCGCCCGACCGGCGCGGGCGGCCCGCTCTCCTTGGGCGGTGCGGCCTCCTCATCGGCCTTGCCCCCGCTCTTCGGACTTCTTCGACTTCACCGGCTGCTCGTCGCTGGACGAAGGCTCGGGCGTCGGCGTCGGGTTCACGCGCGCCGCCTTCTGCACGGCCTCGTCGGAGGCGCCGGTGTCGGAGCCCTCGCTCGAGTCGGCTCTCACCGGGCGTCGTGCTGCTGTCGTCGGCAGCGCCGCGCCCGATTTCTTTTTCTTCTTTTTTTTCTTCTTCGCCGCCAGCTCGAGGACTCCCTTGCGCCCGGGGCGCCGCAGGCGCGACGACTCGAAGCGTTCGACGCCGCCGATCCGCTCGTCCATCGGCGAGGCCGCGCCGACGCCCGGCAGCGCCGCGCTCAGGCTGGTGGCCGCGATCAGCAGCGTCAACTTCGAGATCACTGAAGGGGCTTCCTCACGGCGATGGCCGCCATGGTGACGCTGGTCGCCCACGCCACGAGGCACGCGGTATCCGCCGCGTTCGGGAGCGACCCGTACGGCATCGACGCCCCGCACGGCGGCGTCATCATGGTGATCTTGTCCACGAAGACGCCCTGCGCCGGGTTCGACCCTTTGACCAGCAACGTCATCGTCGAGCACACGCCGGTGTTGGTCGTGCCGCCCATCTTGCCGAGCATGCGCGTCTCGGGATTCGGCGACGTCAGATCCAATCCCGCCGACCCGCTGGTGCCCGTGCCGTGGCAGCCCGCGCACTGTTGCGCGAAGATCGCCACCTGGCAGCCGTTGCCGGAGCTGCCGCCCATCCCGCCGCTGGACCCGCCGCCCCCGCCGACGACGCCCGGGTCGAGCGAGCCGGCGCATCCGATCACCATCACCGACAGCAGCAGCCCCCACGCCATGGACAATTTCCCGATCCATTTGCAGGTCGCGCGCCCGCTGCAGGCGGGCGTCCGGTAACGAGCGCTTCATGAAAACTCCCTTCGAGTTCTAGGCCAGCGCGACAGATGTCACGTCGCTCGCCATCCTACGTGCGTCTCGCGAGCGCGTCAGCCCCCATTACGGAAGAATCTGTAGCGCGAAAAAAAGGCTCAAAAACCCGAGTCAAGCCCCTGTCATGCGCCGCGCGTCGAGGAGCCGCTCCAGCTCGTCCGCAGGCAGCACCTGCTTCTCCAGGCACAGCGCGCGGATGGTCATCTTGCGCGCGACCGCCTCGCGCGCCAGCGCCGCCGCCGCGTCGTATCCGATGCGCGGCGCCAGCGCCGTCACCAGCGCGCTGCTCTGCTCGACCAGCGCGGTGCAGCGATCGACGTCGGGCTCGAGCCCCTCGATGCAGCGGGCCGCGAACAGGCGGCAGCCGTTCGCCAGGATCTGCACCGACTGCAGGAAGTCGTACGTCATGACCGGCGTCATCACGTTGAGCTCGAACGTCCCCGCGGCGCCGCCCCACGCGATCGTCGCGTCGTGGCCGATCACCTGCGCGCAGACCATCAGCAGCATCTCCGCCATCACCGGGTTCACCTTGCCCGGCATGATCGAGCTGCCCGGCTGCAGCTCCGGCAGCCGGACCTCGCCGATCCCGCCGCTCGGGCCCGAGCCGAGCCAGCGGATGTCGTTGGCGATCTTGGTCAGCGTCGCCGCCGCCCCGCGCAGCGCGCCCGACGCCTCGACCAGCGCGTCGTGCGCCGACAGCGCCTCGAACAGGTTCGGCGCCTGGCGCAGCGGGATCGCGATCTCGCGCGCCACCATCGCGATCACACGCGGCGCGAAGTCCGGGTCGGCGCCCAGGCCCGTGCCCACCGCCGTGCCGCCGAGCGCCAGCTCCGACAGCGCCGCGCGCGTCGCCTCGACGCGGCGGATCGTCGACCCCAGCATCGCCGCGTAGCCCGAGAACTCCTGGCCGAGGCGGATCGGCACCGCGTCCATCAGGTGCGTGCGCCCGAGCTTGACCACGTAGTCGAGCGACGCCGCCTTGCCGGCCAGCGCGCCCTCGAGCGCGCGCAGCGCCGGGATCAGATCCCGGTCGACCGCCTCGATGGCCGCGATGTGCGCCGCCGTCGGGAACACGTCGTTCGACGACTGCCCCATGTTGACGTGGTCGTTGGGGTGCACCGGCGACTTCGAGCCCACCACGCCGCCGAGGATCTGGATCGCGCGGTTCGCGATCACCTCGTTGGCGTTCATGTTGCTGGACGTGCCCGAGCCGGTCTGGAAGATGTCGACGAGGAACTGGTCGTCGTGGCGGCCCGCCCGCCACCTCGTGCGCCGCCGTGCAGATCGCGTCGGCGATGCGGCGATCCAGCTTGCCGGTGTCGCGGTTCAGCTCCGCCGCCGCCTTCTTGATGAGCCCGAGCGCGCGGATCACCCGGCGCGGCAGGCGCAGCCCGCTGACCGGGAAGTTGTCGATCGCCCGCTTCGTCTGCGCGCCGTAGAGCGCGTCGGCGGGCACTTCGACCGGGCCCAGCGAGTCTTTTTCGGTGCGGGAGTCGGAGAGCCGCCGTCACTCATCGAAGAGCACGTTGTCGGTCATGTCCAGCGCGTCAGCCTCGAGCCGCGCGCCCGACAGATCTTCCGTCGTCTTGCGCAGGCGATCGGCGAGAACCTGGACGAAGCTCCACAGCAGCTTGACCGACAGCGGCGGGTCCTTGCGGATGATCTGATAGAACTCGCGGCGGCGCAGCGTCAGCACGCGCGAGCGCTCCTCGGCCGTGGCGCTCACCGAGCGCGGCCCGCGGTCGACCAGCGCCATCTCGCCCATGTGCGCGCCCGACGCCAGGTTGGTGATGAACGCGCCGTTCTTGTGCAGGCGGATCTTGCCGCGCAGCACGATGAACATCTCGTCGCCGGCCGCGCCTTCCTTGATGATCTCCTCGCCCGGCTGGAACTCGCGCACCTCGGTGACGTTGAGCACCCGGATGATCTCTTTGTAGCTGAGGTGGTGGAAGAGAGGCATCTGCTTCAGCACCTCGATCTTCCGCGTCAGCTCTTCCGCGCGGTTGTCGGGCGCCGTGCCCGCCGCCGCGCCGTCGACGCGCACCACCAGAGCCGTGATGTTGTCGTGGCCGCCGCCCGCGTTCGCGTGCGCGACCAGCTTCTGCGCCACGTCCGTCGCCGCGTCGCCCGCGCGCAGGAGCTCGATGATCAGCTTGTCGTCGAGGTACGCGTGCAGCCCGTCCGAGCAGATCAGGAACTGGTCGCCGGGCAGGATCTCGAAGTCGATCGTGTCGCCCTGGACCGTCTCGTAGACCCCGACCGCGCGCGTGACCGCGTTCTTGTACGCCTTGTAGGGCGAGTCCTCGAAGCCCTCTTTCGTGATCTTGCCGCGGCGGATGAGCTCGTTGATCAGCGAGTGGTCCTCGGTCAGCTGAACCACCTGGCCCGCGCGCAGCATGTAGATCCGGCTGTCGCCCACGTGGGCGATGAAGCCGCGCTCGCCCGCGATGAGCAGCGCCGACGTCGTCGTCCCCATGCCGCGCTTCTCCGGCTCCTCCTGGCCGCGCTGGTACACCGCCGAGCCCGCCGCGTGGATCGCGTTCTCGAGGATCGCCAGGACGTCCTGCGGGCGGACCGCCTCTTCCCCCTTGGCGAAGCGCTCGATCGTGTCCTTGCTCGCCTCGACCGCCGCCCGGAATTCATGGACCGCCAGCTGCGACGCCACCTCGCCGGACGCGTGTCCCCCCATGCCGTCCGCCACCACGAAGAGCTGCAGCTTCTTGTCGACGAGGTAGTTGTCCTCGTTGATCTCGCGCTTTTTTCCGACGTCGGTCGCGGCAGAGAAGCTCAGCTCCATGGGGTCTCCGTCCTCCTACCCTGGAGGGGGGAAGGCGCAACCCCGGCGGGTGAGCCCGCCGACAGCGCGCCATGACGTAGGTACCACGAAAGCCCGGCCGCCGATAGGCGCCCGAGCCCCGCCAGCCCGGCGAGGTGCAAGCAAGGAGGTGACTGTGGGATGAGCACGCAAGACCCCATGCAAGATCCGAAGAAGAATGAACATAAGTTGCCCGAGCGGAAATCCCAGACTTGACAGCACGACCCCCCCTGTTAGATATCTTCCCCCGCGCGGGCGGCCACGCCCGGGCAGCAATCGGGGATCGTCTAATGGCAGGACGCCAGACTCTGGATCTGGCTATCAAGGTTCGAATCCTTGTCCCCGAACCAAGGAGAGCGTAAAAGCCCTCCGAAGTCAGAGCAGTACCGGCCCCATGGTCTAGCGGTTAGGACGTCGCCCTCTCACGGCGAAATCTCGGGTTCAAGTCCCGATGGGGTCACAGGAAATTTCCAACGACGGCGCGCCCTTTCGGCGCCTGTAACGGCGGTGTAACGAGCAAGGGCCTTGGAATCGTCGGAACGTCGACGAACGATCGCCCTCGCGGAGGCTCGATCCTGCAGCTTCGCGACCTCGGCGCAGAGCGCCGGCCAGGGGAACGTCGTGTAGATGCTGACGATGTCGCCGCGAGGGCCGTGGGTGACGGTCTCGAGGAGATCGCGGCGCGCGCCGTCGACCTGGGCCAGCGTGATGAAGGTGCGCCGGAGATCGTGGCCGCGGCGTTCGCGGAGCTCCAGCGAGCTCGAGATCGAGCCGCAGTTGCTTGGGCGCCTCCTGCCCGTCCGCTCGGTGCCGTTCCGGGTCGGCACCACGAGGTCCGTCGGCGGTGGGCGCGCGACCGTACGTGCGTTCCCAGCCCGCCAGCTTCCACTCGGCGAGGACGCGGGCGAGGGTAGGGTGGACCGGCACGCCTCGCGGCACGTCCGTCTTCGTCTGCTCGAGCGAGATGCCCCCCAGCGGTTCGAGCGTGCGCGTCGTACTGCCGCCAGTCGAAGCGACGCGGCCTCGCCGTGTCGAAGCCCGGCGAGAGCCTTGAGCGCGTAGAGGACGCGGCGATCCTCGGGGATCCGCGCGGTCGGAGATCAGGCTGCTCGACCTCCTCGCGCGTGTAGATGGCGGTCGCGCCGCCAGGCCGGATCCTTGTCGACCTTCTTCGGCAGGACGCCCCGCCGAAGCACGCACGGCGTCGCCTCGATGAGCTCGTCCGCTACCGCGTCGTGGAACATCGACTGGCGGTGTTGAAGACGTGGTGAATCGTTCTCGGCGCCAGCTTCCCTTCGCCGCGAAGTTGGGTGACGAGATCGCGCATATGGCGGGGCCGCACTTCGTCGAGCCTCATCTCTCCGATGCGAGGCAGGACGTGCTTCGTCAGGCGGGTCCTGTCATCAGCCTGGGTTGCAAGGTGGAGGGCTTCTCTCTCCTTCAGCCATTTCGTCGCATACTGGGCGACGGTGAGAGGAGCGCCCGGCACCGCCCCCGCTGACGTGCCGATGTCGATCCGCGCCTTCACCCCGGCTTCCAGGCTGGCAACGTAGCGCGCAGCGAGCGCCTCCTGGCCGGGCACGTACGGTGGAGTCAACGCCGTATGTACACTCACGGGGACCATCCGCTAACGCCCCCAACAATTCGGATGCGGGATGATGGCGAGGATGCGCGCATTAACGGCAATTCACTCGCGGAAGTGCGAGAGTTAGTGGACCATCTCAAAAAGGTCATTGTGGATCGACGCACCAAGATCAGAGTTGACTTGGTCGGTCAACCCTACGTCGATGACCCCGAGTACTGGCCTCGCATATTTCTTGATGGGCGAGGGCTCCTGCGGGTCGGCGCTCGGACCACGGCCGAGGCCACACGGTTCTTGAGCGACGTACTGACTGCCGTCCGCGCTGGCGCTTTCGATCGCATTGGTGAAACCTGGCGCACAGTCATTGTCCCTCCGGGAACCCTCCATGAGATTCGGGTCACCTCACGTGCTGAACCCATACGGCGCTTGGTAGCAAAGGTCGCATACGGCCTTGCCGTGTTAGCCGTGGGGGATCCCATTTCCATTGGTGGAGATCCCTGGGGTGAATTGCGACGCTACGTCCTTGACGGGTCTGTCAGCGATCCACACCCAGTGCGCTACTATGCTCCCGTTCGCGCCGTAGATTTAGTGCCTGGCTGCCACGTTGCAGTTGTTCGGATTACGAACGGACTAGTCCAGGTTGTGGTATCGCTCCATGGCAGTTGTTACATTGTCCGCGTAGGTTCAGCTTTGGTATTTTCGCCCAAGGTCGCAATTGCGGTATCGCGGTTCGACGGTTCGTTTACTGGTTTCGAACAAGATTCTCGGCGGCTCAGCGTCATTCTGAGCGCCCTCGACGCATTCTTCGCTAAAGTTCAATCTATGGGAAACTCAGGCAGTGAAAATTCGGGAACACCCCACCCAGGTTGATGTCCCTCCTACTCCAGATGGCGTTCGATTGTCGATGACGATGACTGAACACACGTATAGTATGTGCCAATGCTCCACGGCACCGAATTGGGAAACGAGATTGCGGAGCTCTCCGTCCGCCTCAACGTCGCAACTCACCGCTTGCTCACTTGCATCCGTCAATTCGACGAGCTTGGCGAA
Organism: uncultured Pseudomonadota bacterium; assembly: GCA_963711305.1. Lineage (GTDB taxonomy): Bacteria > Myxococcota_A > Polyangia > Fen-1088 > Fen-1088 > DASRQZ01. Next base: position 485,255 of record CAVQDT010000003.1, on the reverse strand, counting down.
TGGTACAGGCAAGCCGCGCAGAGTTGCGCGCATTGGTTGACGTGGCGGATTGGGCTTGATACGGGGGCGGCGCGCGAGAAGGTGAGGGTGGCTCGGGCGTTGGGTACGTTGCCGAAGATCGATGAAGCGTTCGCGGCCGGGCGACTTTCGTACTCTAAGGTTCGGGCAATCACCCGCATTGCGACGCCGGCCAACGAGGAGCGCGTGCTCGATCTCGCGCTGGCGGCCACTGGAGCGCAGCTCGAGCGGATCTGCAGCGGATTTCGGCGCGCGACCGAGTCCGAAATCGAGGCGGGGCAGGATCGGTACGTTCGCGGGCGCGCTCTGGGCAATGGACTCGTGAAGCTGGAGATCGTGCTCGCACCGGACGAGGCCGACCTGGTGTTGAAGGCGATCGAGCACGCGCGCGAGGGGCTCGCGTCGGCCAAGGCCAAGGGGGCGGCGCCAGATCCATCCGCACCGAAGCCATCGTCGGCGGACGCTATCGTTCACATGGCGGCGGCTCGGATGGCCGGCAAGGAAGGCGGTGCGGGCGTGCCGGCTCCCGATCGCTGCCAGGTGGTCATCCATGTCGATCGCGATCTCACGGCGGCCAAGGGGACGCTGGGCGCGACGCTCGAGGACGGGACGCACGTTTCCGCGGAAACGTTGCGGCGCGTGGCATGTGACGGTGGGGTGGTTGCGGCGGTGGTCGATGAACAAGGCGCAGTTCTGGACATCGGGCGTCGCACGCGCGCGATTCCGACGGCGATTCGGCGGGCGCTCTGGATTCGCGACCAGGGGTGCCGGTTCCCGGGGTGCTCCAACAAGCGATTTGTCCACGGGCACCACATCGACCACTGGCTGCATGGTGGCCGGACTTCGCTGGACAACCTGGTGATGCTCTGTTCGTTTCATCACCACCTGCTTCACGAAGGCGGCTTCTCGATTCGACTGGGGACTGACGGCGAAGTACAGGTGCAGGCGCCCGGCAGCGAGCTGCCCTTGTGGCGGCGGAACGTATCGGACGATGTTGGGGGCGTTGTCTGGGAGAATTGGTGGGACCACGAGGTGTTTGGGAACGTCCGGGTGAACGCCGATACCGCGCTTCCGTCGTGGAACGGGGACCCGGTGGACTACGATGCCGCCGTGGGTGTGCTGATGGACGCGTAGCTCAGCGGCAATTCCAAAACCTGGCCCATCAACCCGCGTCGAACGAGAGCCGTCGACTGGAACGAGCGCAATCATGAACCTCCAGATCATGTCTGACCTCCACTTCGAGATGCACGCCGACGGTGGCGCCGGGTTCATTCGCGAGTTGGATCCGACCGGCGTCGATGTTCTCGTGCTGGCCGGCGACATCACGATGGCGCGCCAGTACGAGGACCTGGCGAGCGTGTTCAGGCCGCTCGCTCAGAAGTATCCCCACGTCTTGTACGTGCCCGGAAACCACGAGTACTACAAGTCGTCGCCGGCGGATGTCGCGCGAAACCTGGCGACGCTGACGAAGAACTTTCCCGAGGTAGTGATACCCGAGAACGATACCGTCGTGATCTGCGGACAGCGTTTCATCGCCGGCACGATGTGGTTTCGTTCTGATCCGATGGCGGATCTGAACAAGCGCTTCATGAACGACTTCTCGCTGATCCAAAACTTCGAGCCATGGGTATACGAGCAGAACGCCGCCTTCGAGAAGATGCTGGCGACCCACGTCGAAGCGGACGACGTGGTCGTCACGCATCACCTGCCGGCGTTCGAGAGCGTTCCCGCTAGGTTCGCGCGGTCGGCCATCAACGCATTCTTCGTCTGCGATATGGCCCCGCACGTACGTGTGCACCAACCGAAGCTCTGGATTCATGGCCACAGCCACGATCGGTGCGACTACATGCTCGGCAAGACGCGAGTGGTTGCGAACCCGCTCGGCTATCCGAACGAGGTCAAAAGCCTGGAGGCGTTCGAGCCGACATTTCACGTGACGATCTGATCGGCTCCTTGCCTGGTTCAGTGGGTCAGCGGATCACGATCTCGATCTTGCGGGCACCGCGGTCAGGCGCCCGCCCGAATCCGACCTGGCCAGCCAGTCTGTGGCGTGCAACAATACGTCGGTAGTTGTGAACATATGCCGACTAAACGTATCAGGCTCCGCAGGACTTCGACCTCGCGACCGCCAATCTCAGGCGCACGATCGGGGCTTATCCGCTCGCGAGATCTCGAGGCCAGCGGCACCACGAGAGTCGCGCTCAGGCGCCTCGTCCAGCAGGGGGCGCTGCTCAGGCTGGGGCGGGGTATCTACGCCCCAGCCGACTTCTCGCCCACCGAACATCATGGCCTGGCGGTGGCATCGGCCCAGGTGCCGAGCGCCGTGGTCTGCCTGCTGTCAGCGCTTCAGTTTCATAGCCTGACGACCCAGGCGCCCTTCGAGGTGTGGCTGGCGGTCGGAGTCAAAGCTCGGAGGCCGGCCCTTGCGAGCTCCGCGGTCAGGATCGTCCGGTTCAGCCTTCGCGCGCTCGCAGAGGGCATCGAAGCGCATCAGGTCGAAGGTGTTCCGGTGCGAATTACCTCGGCCGCCCGCACCGTCGCTGATTGCTTCAAGTACCGCAACAAGATCGGCCTCGACGTGGCGCTGGAGGCACTGAAGGAGTATCGGCGGTCGCGCCGCTCGATCGATGAGCTGGTCCGTGCGGCTCGCATCGTTCGGGTTCAGAACGTGATGCGTCCTTACCTGGAGGCGGTCGCGGCATGACCAAGGATCCGCCACGCAATCGACGGCGCGACCCTTGGCGAATCGATTCGATCCGCCTTCGCGCGTCGCGAGACGGCGATCCCACGAGAGCCTCCCGTCGCGCTCACGTCGGAGTTCGCAGGCGATAGACAGAAGCAGATCCAGTGGACCGCCTTCGTGGCGAAATCGCGCCTTGCCGATCCGTCACCCGATCTCGCCACGGTCGTGGCGCTCCTGCACAGGTTCCTCTGGCCGCTGAGGGCTTCTCGTTGGCACCAGGTTGGCACGACTAACCGGCTCGACCCGAATCGAGCCGGACCGAACGACCTTCAAACCGTCCCAACCTGCTGCCAACAACTATGGTGTTGTCTGCTGAATGTTGTGGAACGCAGCGCAACGCCTCGCGTTTTTTGATTTTTCTGAGGGTCGCTTCACGCCCCGCGAGGTCGAAGTGTTGCCGTAGCCGAGAGCGGCTATATAGTGGCTGTGCTGCATCCAAGCTGGTGGAGGCTCGTACGTTCATGATCAAGGCGTGGTGGTTGCTGGGACTCTCGGCGGTGATGGCCTGCAGCAGCGTTCAAGCGCTTCCCAGCGGTGAGGCGGGGAGCCCCGGCGCAACCGACCCCGGCACGACGATCGCGGGCAGCGGTGGCTCGGCCTCGACGGGAGGATCCGACGCGGGAGGCGCATCTGGACGGACCGCACCGACCTGCTCCGCCCTGCCGGCATCGTCCCTTTGCTCCGAGACTCCCACCGGCGCCAAGTCGCCGTGAATTCAATGTCCGACCTTCTGCCTGCCATGGTGGGAAGGTGGCTTCTATGCGGGCACGAGTCGGTCTTTGCGGTGGATGGAGGCGACGTCGGGCTCGAAATCACCGCCGACCAGCACTGGTACAAGCTCTTTACGGCACAAGGCGCGGCCACCATCCGCGGCGCGGGTGTTCGACGAGGAAGGCACCTGGACTGCACTCGATCTGGGCGACCACATCCAGGTGAACTTCGAGATCTTGGGCAGCGGGACCGTGATCACGGCACCCGTATTCGCGTCGACGCCCCGAGCGATGAGCCTCGACAACAACGGAGTCTTCGTGGGCAACTACGTCATCGACCCCACCGTCCCGACGGGCAGCGTGCGCTGCGCGGCGCAGCCCGATCCCACGCGCAGCGGCGATTGCACGCCGCCAGCAGACACACTCATTGAACAGACGTCGTGCACGGACACCGAGGCCATCGATCAGACCCTCGGACGCTGGTCGAGGTGCGGCGGATCAATGACCGGCGCTCCTCCACACGATGGCATCGAGCTCACCGCGGACGGGTCTTTTTACTTCCTACATCGCGATGCGATGGATGTGCTCATCCGCAGCAGCTCGGATGCGAATAGAGGCACGGTACAGGTGGTTGCAGGCCCGCAATGCCGTGCAAATGTTTCCATCAATATTCTCGCCGGCGCCTCCATCGAATCGGGGACTGCGCTCTACAAATCGACGCCGCGACAGCTCTGGCTTTACACGTCGCCCGATTGGGGCGACCCCGAACGCTACACGTTCGTTTCGCCCTGACGAGGCGAAAAGAAAAAGCGCGCCGGGTGTCCCCTCCGGCCCATGACCAGCTCATGGCGTACGCAGCTCAGATTGGATCTGCCTTCACGCATCAATTTCAGGACAGCCTGCGTGTCGAATTCGGTCCTGCGGCCGCAGCGGCCCTTGCAGGCGCCTCGCGGCTCGCGCTCGTGGTCTGGCAGGCGTACGCATTTCTCGCGCCGGGTGGGACGCCTTACAATCCCGGCAAGCCGCTTCGCGACCAGCTCGGCCAGCACTTCGGGCAGCGCTCCGCGCTCGGCTACTTCGCCCACAAGGCGAAGAACGCGGCCAGGTCGCCAACTCTCGATGACATCATTGCCGAGGGCGGCCTCGAACACCTCGAGTGGGTTCGCAGCGCGAAGACGCGGGCGGCGGAGACATTCTTCATCGAGCAACTCCTGAAGCGCGCGCGCGTGCTCCTGTCCAACTAGACTTGCGAGCTGATGGCGTTCGCTGCAATGGCGCTGTGGGCTCTACTGGCGAACTCCCAGCCCGGGGTGACTCCTCCTGGCTGGGAGAAGATTTTCGAATCGAGTGAGCCTAAGGCATTCATCTCTTCGGTGCTCGCGTTCGACCGCGACGACTGGTTCGTTGGCGGCGTATGGGGGGCAGGCAGAGCAACGGCGGGCGGCGTGGAGCGCACAGTAACCAAGCCGAGAGCCATTCTCGGGCTCTTTGGCGTCAGCCCGGAAAACGTGTTCGCGTTCGGAGACGACGAGCTCGTCATGCGGTGGGACGGGAAAAAGTGGATCGAGGAGCATGTCGGGCCGAAGCCGAAGAGGCCGGGGCGCGGTGCGGATATCCTCTACTCGGGATTCTATGAGGATACGCAACCGGTCGCCTTCGGGGTGAGCCTCCTCCTCATCAGGCGCACCGACGGCAACTGGTATCTTCCGCCGGAACCGAAGAGCAAGAAGCTTTTCGAGCGGGGGCAACTCGGCCCCTCGTTCTCGCTGCCCGACAAATGCGCCAAGGCCGGCTGGTTTTGGCTCGGCAAGGTCAAGGGGATGTTTCATTGCCACGACGGTCGCAGCTTCGTATTCGACGCGGGGAAGATCGTGTCGAAAGGGAAGCTACCGGCAGAGTGCAGACGCTCGTTCAACGCGGTGACCTTCGGACAGGGCGAGCTCTACGCAGGATGTTCGGGATGGGCCATGGATGAGCAAGGTGCTCGTCGTTCTCGAGAAGACGATAGCAACGGACAGATCTACTTCGTGCTCGCTGCGTTTCGGATCCCCTGAAGGCGTCACGATCGGCGAGTTCCTCCGGCGAGAGCCCGCGGTCCGCGGCGGTGGGCGGTCTCGAAAGCAGTCTCTCAAAGTCGGCCAGGCTCACGCGGAGCGCGCCGCCGACGCGCTGCTGTTCTCCTCCGTTCGCTGCGGGTCCTTGATGGTCCGCCTTAGCCGCACGCCCAGGTTTCCGCAATCGATCAGTTGGTCGTCACGTTCACTCCGAGGCCGATCGTCGTCCCGCCGACGCTGTAGGTGGCATCGAAGACCTCGTGAACGGTGTCGCCGCCCCCGGTGGAGATGAAGTCCGCGTGTGCCGGCACCGTACGCTGGTCCAGGTCCTGCCGGATGAAGGCCGAGAGCCCGAGGTGCCCCGGGCGCACACCATTGCGGTGACCGAGCTCCAAGCTGGCGCCGGCAAAGGGCAGCAGGGCGTGCGGGTGGCCCTGAAATTCGCCCGCTCCGATATCCCACAAGAGGTGCTCACCGAGCTCTCCGGTGGCCTGCACACGCCAGTTGCCGAACCTGAGCCGAAAGCCGGCCAGACCGCCAAGGAAGGCTTCGATCGGTGCCGCGCCAAAAATGTTGAGGCCGAGGTCGCCCCGGATTCCGGCCACCCCTCCCAGGTACTCCCCGATACCGCTGAGCCCGGCGCAGAGGGAGGTTTGGGGTCCGTCGGCGACCGCGGTTTCCGGCTTCGTGCTCAGCGCGCGCACGCTGGTCGAATGCATCAGGCCCCCGTCGACCGACAGCGAAAAGTGACCGCCGCCGACCTGCGCTCGCGCCGCGCCCCCCAAAGCCCCGGTCAGGACGACCATCGTCAGCACGCCTGCCCATCGGCTGTCCGTTCGAATCCCCATGCCTGCCGGTCCTCGCAATCGCCGTGCCGCCGTGGGCGGCCGGGGATCGAGCTTGGTGGTGTGCAGAAGCTAACGAGATCCGGTGAAATGTCACCCCTGTTGGAGTTTGAGGACATCGGCTCTGGAGCGGAGCGGGGTAGGGGTCGTGCGCTTGGTCAGCGCAGCGTATAGACGTCGACCACGACAACCCCGGCATTGGTCGTTTGCATCGTCGTGAATGTCGTTGCCGTCGCCGTGTAGCCTAGAACCGTGCCGTTGCTGCCACCATCGGGCGGCGGAGGACAAGACAGCGTGAACGCGGCTTGCATTCCGGACACCACTGCGGCGCCGTGCTGGCGATTGATCTGGGTACCTGAAGCAGTGACGATGTCGACGGGGAATGTACCGCCGACGCCCGCGCGCGCCGTCCCGCCGCGCGGGATGGAGACCTTCCTGGACGAGGTGCACGCGACGCAGGCCGGCTCGGTTTGCCCGTCCCAGCCAGTCGCTATCCACGTGGAAGCGCAGCCCCTCGTCCAGTCCCCCGATCGTTGCCGTACACGAACAGCCGCCCGCCCGGCGCGACCATGCGCCGCAACGCCGGTAAGAGCCCGAACAGGATCGGTTCGGGAATGTGCTGCACCACCTCGATCAGTAAGACGAGGTCGAAGGCCAGATCGGCGCCTCCATCCGCCGCTCGTAGCAGTTCGACGTCGGACTCGATGGTCGCCGCCCCCGAGGCCAGGCACGGCTCGAGGGCCGCACGGGCGTGGCGCAGCATGGCCGGCGCCCTGTCGACCGCGTGCAGCCTGAGTCGATGACGGCGGAGAAGCTCCGACGCGATCCGCCCGACGCCGCAGCCGTAGTCCAGCACGCGCAGGCCGTCGCCGACGAGGCCGAGGTCGTCCATCACCCCCAGCACCTGCGCCGTCTGCTGCTCCCAGTTCCCCCGCCAGAGTACGCTGTGTCTGGCGCGTTCGATGTCCTCGTGATCGAACTCGCAGAGGTAGTCGCGCGGCCCGGTGCGCTTTGCCTTGAAGAGATAGTCCGGCCACGGGCCCATCGTTCAGCCCGCACCTCGGAAGGCGCGGAGCCCTCGACACCGGGTCCAGATGATCGCGCCCCGCCCTAGGCGTTTACCCCAGTATCTCGGCGAGCATCGACCGCGGTAGACAAATCGCATGGGGCTCAGCTGTCGAGACGACCGGCGGTGCTCGCCGACGGTTCGTCGGAGACCAAATCGCCTCCGGTTGCGAATTCGCGTGACCGTCGAGCTCTCCGACCCGCGGTGTACATTGATGACCGACATGCGTTGGAAGATGCGCGGCGCGACGGGATTGACGGTCTGCTTGGCGGCGCTCGGCGCCAACGCGCCCCGGGTCGAGGCGCAGGGGCTCTGGCGCGGCGTTCACCTGGCGTTTCCGAGAAGAGACCACACGGCGACGCTTCTCTCCGATGGCCGGGTCGCTCTCGTTGGGGGAAACGCCTGTCGGGCACCCGATGAGGTCGGTTCCACCAGCGCCGAGATACTCGACCCGGCCAGGTCGACGACCGAGCGGCTGCCGAACCTCGAGACCGCCCGGCGGGAGCACACGACCAGCCTCGTTGAAGGACAGCGTCTGGTGGTCGCCGGCGGAATCGTTCCACCGAGCCACGCTGGGCCGATGGCCGCGACGGACTCCGTCGAGGTTCTGGCCAAGGCGGGGGGATCATGGCGGTGGGAGCCGGGCCCGAAGCTGTTGCACGCGAGGCGGGCTCACGCGGCGGTCGTCCTTCGTGACGGCAGGGTGGTGCTCATCGGCGGGTACGGAGACGACGACGTTCCCCTGTCATCCGTCGAGATTTGGGATCCACGGCGGGGCGGATGGAAAGAGGGCCCGGCGCTTCGCGAACCGAGCGCCGGGGTGCGGGCTCACCTCCTCCCTGACGGGCGCGTGCTGATGCTCTCCAATCGAGACCACGCGGAGATCTGGAATCCTTCTTCGACTCAGCCCTGGCGCACTGTGAAGCCGCCGGGGCTGCAAGAGTCGATGGGCCGGGCGCTCACGACGATCGAATTGCCGGACGGACGGATCGCAGCCGTCGGACCGAAGACAGGCGACCACACCCTGAGCGCCTCGGTGGAGATCTGGAACCCGAAGGCCGAAGCGTGGACGACGGTGACCACGATGCAGGACACCGGGAGCGGCTTCGGAAACCCGCCCTGGTCGGCGCTGGCGCTGTCGGGGAGCGAGCTGGTCTTCGTCGGCCCGCAGACCGCGCGGGCGCTCTCGCCGGCGCGGGCGACGTGGCGAGATCTCGAACCCCCGCTGCTACCCAGCTTTCGAGCGAGGTTGACCGCCTTGCCGAGCGGCAAGATGGTGTTGAGCGGCGGTCACGAGGGACGTTGCGATCTCGCCGAGGTGTGGGATCCGCGCGCAGCTCCGGCGGGTCACTGGACCCGGACCACCAACGGTGCCGAGCCCCTCACGGTCCTGGAGAGCGGACAGGTGCTCACGATATCGCCACCCGATCGGATGCAGCCGGGCCGCCCCCGAACGACGAGGCTGTGGGATCCGAAGACGGGCAAGCTCGGAGAGCCCGCGATCATGGGAGGCGCGCGGAAGAGGTTCGCCGTCGCGCGACTGCCCGATGATCGCGTGCTTGTCGCCGGAGGGATCGACGAAGGGCGGGCGATCGGCGATTCGTTCGTCGGGCGCCGACGTCCCGACGTGATCGACGCCAGCATCCTCCGATCGAGCGAGATCTACTCGCCCCTCGACAATCGTTGGATCGCGGCTCCGGCGCTCAACGAGGCCCGAGAGTCTCTGACCATGGTCTCGTTGGTCGCGGGACGGGTTTTGGTCCTCGGTGGGACGTACACCATGGACGTCTGTCGCGCCGACGTCGGTGGGTATCGCTGTGGACCTCGCAGCGGCTTCGAGCGCACCTCCGAGGAGACGTGGCAGCCGGGCGCTCGCTCCTGGCGGCTCACGGCTCGTCCGTCCAGCTTCCAGCAGGGCGGCGCGGTGATTGTGCTCGGCGACGGGCGCCTCTTCAGCGCGGGTGGGGAGCCGGACGGGACCCGGGTGGCGACGCTCGACGCCCAATCGGACAGCTGGTCTCCGGTCGCCTCCATGACCCAGTCCCGCGCCTTCCATGCCGCGGTCGGTGTCGGCGACGGGCGGGTCCTGGTCGCGGGAGGTGTCTGGGCCGAAGGGGTGCGCCCTTCGCTGGCGGTCGAGCGGGCGCGGACGCTCGCGAGCTCGGAGATCTGGTCTTCCAAGACCGGGAAATGGACGGCGTCGGGCGCGCTCAACGTGGGCGCGTACGACGCGCGGGCCGTCACGCTGCCCGATGGCCGGGTGATGGTGACTGGGATGGTTGGTCCCCAGTCACAGACGGCGACCCGGCCCGAGATCTGGGACCCTCGCGACGAGCGCTGGACGCCTACGGCGGCGTTGCCGGAGGACGCCGGTCCCTGCGCGCCGCTGCTGCTCAAGAGCGGCGAGGTTCTCTTGGGTCGCTACGTGTGGTCTCCGAACTGAGTCGACTCCATGGCGAATGATCCAGGGTTTCTTCCTCCCGTTCTGAGCGCTCCCCTCGCGGCGCGGATCGACGGATTGCCGCGCATCCTCGCGGGGCCGATTCTTCGACGGGTGGACTCGAAATCGGTGACGGTCTGGATCGCGCTTCGCACGCCCGACCTCGTGGGGCTGCAAGTAAGGCCGCGCGGAAGTCAAACAGCGGTCTTGACCGCCGGGTTCACGGCGCCGGTCAAAGTCGGGGAGAAGCTCTACGTTATCGCGATCACGGCGTCGTCCCCCACCGCGGTCCTGACGACCGACACGCTCTGAGGGGTCGTGGCCGCACTCAGGAGGCCGTCGATCTATGGCGACAAGACCGTGACGTCCATCGGTCCCAGGGTGGCTGCGGTCGAGTGTCCCACGCACCCGCCGAAGCCCGAGCAGGACTCCGGCGCGACGTCGTCTCCCAGCAGCGAGGTGTTGACGCTCAGCTTGGCGCGGCCGGTGAGGGGGGGGTACACCGGGACGGTGATCTGCAGAGTCCGGTCATCCGGCCCATCCGAGACGGGGGCACTGGTCGGCACGATGGTGGTAATGCCGGGCGGAGGATCGAGCCAGTAGAACGTTGACAGATACGCCTGGCGCCGATCGGTGACGACCGCCGGGAGCATCACCAGGACGCTGTCGCCTGCGCGTACCGTCGGCGGTGTCGGGTCGATCACCCGAGCCTCCGCGCCAGGGAACATCCCCGCGTAGCGCGCGCTACCCAGCACTTGGTCACCGTCGCTCAGCCGCAAGTCGAGGGGGTCGTTGGTGGTGAATCCCAGGACCGTGGTCGTGGTCGTCCCCTGGCAGGGATCGGTGGAATCCGGCTGCACGTGGTGTCCGTTGATCTCGAGATCCAGCCCGGGTGACAGGGGGTAGCACGCGGTCGCGCGATCGGGCCACTGCAGGGAGACGTCGACCTCGTAGCCTATCTGGTCGCCGGACCGCGGTGAGCTGTTCCAACCGGCGACCACGCCCGCCCAGACAGGAGTTTTCGGCTCCGATCCGGAGCCGCCGCAGGCTCCGATCAGAGCGCACAGGCTGAGCGTGCCGGTCAGGGCGCGGCTCGCGGCTAGATTTCGCGATGCCACGGGGCGTTCCTGTTGCCAAGCCGCTTTGCTTCCGCGATCCATCGTTAGAAAAAACGCCCAAAGACCCTGGATCTTCCCGCCGTGTCCGCCGACACGGAGCTGCGCCAAGACCCCGATCTCTCGAGTAGCCGCCCTCAGCCGTGCGAGCACCGCACCGTGCGAGCACCGCACCCAGGTTGATGTCTGAGATGGAGAAGGCCGCCGCCGGAGTGGCCCAGTCCAAGCGCGGATCTGGGACGACGATCTCTGACTCGGTTGAATGTTCTTGGTTTCGACAGGTTACATGGATCGCGCCGCGACGATCGCGACCCCGATTTCGCTGTTTACATTAGCCGACGCTGGCGCTGACGCGGCGCCCTCGCTCCGAACGTGTCATGAACGCGCAAGTCATGCGGCCAAAGGCGCCACCGGCGCACGATTTTCCGCTGGATGACCTTCACCGGTGCCTCCTCGGGGCATCGGTGCGCGCCGGCTTGCGGTCCGCAACTTGCTCTCTTCGGGACCGCCATGTCTGCACCCAATCCCGAGATTCTCCCCACCAGCCTCGTCGACCCCGCCGACCTGGCGCGGTTCGCGGTCCAGGCGCCGCGCTACACGAGCTATCCCACGGCGATCGAGTTCTCGCCGCTGCTTGGTCCGGCGCAGTACCTGGAAGCGCTGGCGACCGCCGACGAGGAACGTCCCGAGGCACCGTTATCGCTGTATGTGCACCTGCCGTTCTGCCGTGAGATCTGCTGGTTCTGCGGGTGCCACTCGATGGCGGGACATAGCCCGGATCGCGTTCGCCGCTACTTGCGTGCGCTGGGGCGGGAGATCGTGCTCGTGGCGGCGCACCTGCCGCGCCGGCGGCGCGTCGCCGAGCTGCACTTCGGTGGCGGCAGCCCCTCGCTGCTGGACGTCCCTGCGTTCGAGACTTTGTGGATCAGCTTGAACGCGTCGTTCGCGATCGACCGCGACGCCGCCGTCTCGATCGAGGTCGATCCGCGCACCGTCGACGACGACAAGTGGCGCGCTTACCAGCGCGCGGGCGTGAGGCGAGTGAGCATGGGATTTCAGGATCTCGACGAGGGCGTGCAGGCGGCGATCGGCCGCAATCAGAGCACCGAGGTCTCGCGGCGCGCGTTCGAGAGTGCGCGCCGCTTCGGGTTCGACAGCATCAACGTCGATCTCTGCTACGGCCTGCCGGGCCAGAACGAACGGACGTTCGAAGCCACCGTGCGCGAAGTCATGTCGCTGCGGCCCGACCGCGTGGCGATCTTCGGCTACGCCCACGTGCCCTGGATGAAGCCGCTGCAACGGAAGATCGACGAGAGCGCGCTGCCGGCGCCCCCGCTACGCGTCCGCCTGCTGACGCTCGCTCGCGAGCTGCTGGTCGGCGACGGCTACCGCGCCATCGGTATCGACCACTTCGCTCGCCCCGGGGACGAGCTCGCCCGGGCGCTGGACGCGGGACAGCTGCATCGCAACTTCCAGGGTTACACCACAACGACCACCGACGCGCTGGTGGGCTTTGGGCTTTCGGCGATCAGTGATCTCGGTCGCGTGCTGGCGCAGAACCACCGGACGTTGCGGGACTACATCGCGGCGGTGGACGAGGGCACGCTGCCCACCGAGCGCGGCGCGCTGCGCTCGGCCGATGATCTGCTCCGCGGGCACATCATTCGCCGGCTCATGTGCAACTTCGCGCTCGACATCCCCGAGGTCGAGCGCCGCTTCTCGATTCTCGTTCGCGGACACCTTCGCCCGCGAGCTCGCCGAGCTGGGCGAGCTCCAGGCGTCGGGCTTCCTGACGCTCGAGCCGCACGCCATCACCTTGTCGCCGCTCGGCAGCGTCCTGGTCCGAAACGTCGCGATGGTCTTCGATGGCTACCGGCGCGCAAGCCGCCCCTCTGGACCTCACCTACCGGTGCTCGGAGAATCGCCGCCCGCGCCGCCGCGCTGCTCGTCGTCGGTCTGAGACGCGCGGGCAAGGCCGGTATCTGCGCAAGCTCTGCGTAGGGGAGCGGCGCGGCGCGAGATTTCCGCGCGTTCGCGCGCGTTGCGCGGCGTCGGACCTGCCGCGCCGCCGAGCCTTCTGCTGTTGGCATTCGCGGTGCAACTGAACCACGCCGAGGAGAGTCGCCTAGCTTGATGACCGCCGACCTCTGCAATCGAGAGCGATCGACGCCATGGTTGGCGCGCATATTGATCGCCGGCCTGATTGGGGTCGGCGGCTGCGCCGGCGTCAGGTCCGTGGGAGGAATCGGCGGCAGCGACGGCAAGACTTGTATCGATCTCGACGGAGACGGTTACGGGACCAACTGTGCGCTCGGGCGTGACTGCGACGATCACGATCCGAGCCTCCACCTCTGCCCCGGCTCAGGCGACCCCGACTGGGTGGCCCACCCCGACGGTGGCGCGCCGGACGTCTTCGTACCGCCGGCCATCGAGACGCCGGTCTGCCCGCCAGCGACCGGACGGGTTCACGTGAAGAATCTCTGGTCGACCGACGTGACGCCCACGCTGGGGGTGTTCGATCGCCCGCCGCTGGCGGTCGTCATCACCGACGTTACCCACAACTGGCTGGTGCACAACGCGCGCAAGGAGGCGATCGGCTGCGACTGGTACTCCGACTGCTTGCCGGACAGCACCGCGGCGGTGACCATCGCGGCGATCGATCCCTCCACCGGCTGCGTGGCCAACCAGCCCTCGGGCGTCATCGACGTCAGTCAACTCGCGCGCAGCGGCGCGGTCTACATCGACTACGGTGGCTCGAGCGGGGCGTTGCCGGCCGACTATCGCCAAGGAAACCTGCGCGTCACCGGCGACCCGAGCGCCGCCGGGAGCGCGGTCTGCGCGCCCGGCCAACCCGACACGACGAGGCCGCCCGGGTTCACCAAGATCCATGTCCGCTGGCCCTGGGGCGATCCGAACAAGACCGGTTTCCCGGGGACGGCCTGCAACGCCGCGAAGGGCTACCCGACACCACCTTATCCCAGCAGCCTCGCGGTCAACGCCGGCGGTGGCATCTGCGTCCAGCCGCTCCTGGAGTTCCAGGACGGGCACTGCCCCTGGTACACGGTCCTCGTCCCGAACAGCAAATGGACGGCGGGCAGCGCGTTTCAGATCGCCTACCCCGATTTCTCGGGCTTGCAGAGCGCCCCCCTGACGCTGCCGGCGCGTACGGCGGACGAATTCTGGGTCGGCTACACCGGGCCGCCCGACACGCCGGCCTGTCTGAACTACTCGACGCGGCCCGATTCGTATCGCTGGTACACCACGAACCCTGGCCCAGGCTACGCGGGTTGCGGCGGCGACGGCACCGTCGTCGTCGACCCCTGCAATCCCCAGCCCCCCGCTGACGTCTCGGTCATTCACTTCCGTTACATCTGGGCCGGCCAGAAGACGTTCACGTTCTTTCCCAAGCCAGAGTTCATGCCGCTCTGGATCGTGTTCGAAGTCAGCAACCCGACGACGTCACAGGTGGTGACCTGCTGGCGGGAGGCCGATCGGCCCTGGTTCAATTGTCCCGTGCCGAACGAGTTCTTCGGCCCCGGGTGCACGTGGCGCGCCGTCGACAAGACGCGCACACCCACCGAGTGGAACACCGTCACTCCGCGTCCCATGCCGGTGACCGCTGGCGAGCACTGGTTGCGCTGGTACTACGGCAAGCCCGACACGCCGGTTCCGGCAGGATTCAAGGGAGCCTCGAAGCAGTCCGGCCAGTTCAAGTTCTATGACTACTATCCCGACGGGACCAACGGCGACTGGTCGGCTACCGGCAACTGGAACGATCGGGCCTGCGCGCCGAAGCCGCCCGCGGTGGCGCCGTCGGTCGGCTTCGGCGGTTGGTTCCCCTACGTGCGCACGGGCTACTCCTATCCATTCGGCGCGTCGCTCGCGAAGACCTACGCCGACTCGGCCACGGTGCAGACGCTGTTGAACGCGCTGGTCTTCGAGCGTTATCAGATCTGGAAAGAGAACTACGTCGCCTATGACGACCAGACCTGCGGCACCACCGCCGGGACGGCGCACGTGACCACCGACCCGCCCGACACCGTGAGCGAGGGACAAGGCTACGGCATCGCGATGGCGGCGGCGATCGGCGACAAGGATCTCTTCGACAAGCTCTGGAACTTCGTCCGCCACCACCTGTCACAAAGCGCGAAGAAGTACTGCGGCGGGCTCATGGGTTGGATGTGGGACGGCTCCGCGACCTGCCGCCCGATGGACCAACCGTGCGATCCCGCCATCGAGGCGTGCAGCGGCAACGGCGACAGCGCCTTCGACGGCGATGTCGACATCGCGATCGGCCTGGTCTTCGCGGCCCGACAGTGGCCCGAGTACGCGGTCGCCGCGACCAGTTGGTTGCTCAAGATGGAGTGCGAGGTCAACGCGACGTACGACGGCAGATGGAACTACCCCACGCCGGGTGACACCTTCGACAAGAACTGCGCCGGGTATCCCGGGCAGCCTTGCTCTTACACGCCGGGCTTCAACGGCCGGGTGAACATGTCCTATTACCCGCCCGGCTATTTCCGCGCGTTCGGTGACTTTCTTGCCGCCACGCTGGCCCCGTCTTCGTTCTCCGTCGTCGATCGGAACAATCACCGCGCGTTCTGGTACAAGACCGCGCAGACAGTGTGGGAGATGGTCGAGCGCTGCTACGACGCCCCCGGGCTGAGCCCGGCGTTACTCACCGATTGGGGACACTACGACTCGCCATGTGACGCCAACGCCGACAACTACAACTGGTCGCGGGCGCTCTGGCGGCTGGGCGTCGACGTTGCCTGGTTCGGCGATCGCGCCGATCTGCCGGAGAACGCCGCGGGCTCTTCGCCTCATTACCCGGGCAAGACGCGGATGCAGGCCAGGATGGACAACATCCAGCGCTTCTATGCGGGTTTCCACGTCAACAATCCGGTCGTGAGCAACGCCAACCGGTTCTCGTCGATCTGCCAGAACCTTCAACCCGACGGCGCCGTGACCGGCTGCGATCCCGGCTTCGGGCACAACTCGTACTTCGTCAATACGGCGATGTGCTCATACGCCAACCTCGACGACGACGGCGGGCAGACGACGCCGGAGATCCGTCGCGAGGCGATCGAAGAGGCGGTGACGACGACCATCGAGAACGATCGCTACTATCAGGAGTCGATCGGCGTCTACACGCTGATGTTCTTGACCGGCAACTTCCCGAACCCGATGACCGTCCCGCCATGACGCCCCCTTGACCGGCTTCAGGATCGCGACACCCCATCCCATCAGCGGCCAGAGGAACCAAAAGTAGTGGCGGTCGGTCATCAGGTTGATCGCCGCGAGCGCCGCGATGACGATCAGGTAGACGACAATGTGGTTGAAGAAGCCGAGCTTTGCGGCCACTCGTCGCCGCCAGCGCCGCGCCATGGCCTACTACGATGACACCGACCTGCCGTTCTACTACCAGCTGACGAGTCGCAACGGGAAGATCTACTTCGTGCTCACCGCCTTCCCGATCCCCTGACGGTGATTCGTGGATAGCCTGTACATCGACAGCTTTCCCTATCTGGACGCGCTGGTCGGAGGATGGTTTCACCAGGACTTCGATCTCGCGGGGGGAACGCTGGAAGAGGTTGTGGCCGCCTTCAAGAAGAGCTCGCCGTCGGAAGACTGGTTGGGTACGAAGGTAGACATCAAACGGTTCCTTCGAACCCGTGGAGAGGAAGAGATCGACGCCGACTTCGTGCGGCTATTTCAGCCTGGTGTCGATCCGATCGCCTGGTCCGGGACGACGCGAAGCTGGCTGTTGAAGATCTACGACCTTCTGTGACGCGCCCGGCATGCCTCTTTTCGGTGGACGGTGCTTGCAGCGATGGCCACTACGACCGTCACGGGAAGCCTCTGGGCGGCCCGACGACTCGCTCACCGACGCTCGGGGACATGCCTCGCCGTGCTTGCGACGCGCGGCAGCGCGGCCATGCTAATGCGTGGTGCTCGCGGCCTTCTGCGTAGGTACTGGGTCAACCGGTCATCGATCGCGCCATGCAGCTGAAGTATTCCGAAAAATGGAGGCAAACCTGCCTGCGAATTGATCGCTCAGGGTACCAACCAGACGTATGCTGCTCCTCCCGAGAATCGCGCAGATTGTAACGCTGATGCTGCTAGCCACGCTGACGGGCGTCGACGCGTCCGCTGCGGAAGCGAGACTGCCGCGGATAGCCATCCAACCAGTGCAGGGCGCTCCAGACCTGGTCGGGGCCAGCTTGCGCGCGCAAATCGCCCACTTGGTGCGCGCTCGGGGTTTTCGCGTGGTCAGCACGACTGCCAGCGTCGAGAACAGCGTTCAGTACGCGGCCTTGGCACAGGATCGCGGAGTGAGCGCGTTTGTGATCGGCGCTCTGAATCGGTCCAAAAGGCGGCACATGGTAACCATCGTGGTGTTGGATGGCGAACGGGGCTCGGTGCTAGGCCGCTGGTCTGTAGGCGCACCGCCGAAGAACCCGGGCAAGTTTCTGGCGAGTGGCTTCTGGAAGCACCTTGGTCCGGCGCTGGCGACGGCTAGCGCCCCAGCACGGCCGTTCAGCTCGCCTCCATCTGGGATGCCCATCGTTACGAACACCCCTCCCAAGTTGGTCTTCGACGCTGGCGCGCCAGGATCCTGTCCGTCCGGACGGCCACCGTCCTGATCTCGGACGCGTAGCGACGACGGATCAACTTCGTCAAATGCGTCTCGTCATTCCTGACTGCCGGCCGGAGGTCACGAGCGCCGATCAGTTCGACCACCGCGACGACCAAGTCGACGCCGGCGCCGAGATGTGTCTCCCTTCGGGAGGCCTCTTCGGTCCAGACCTGCGTCACGGGACAGGCAGCTTTCTCAACATGTGCTAGCGCGCGGGCTGCGGCTGCGGACGACGCCACTTTCCGCGTGCAGCCGACTGGAACGCTGATCGGTCGCGCCGTAAGGTTGGCGCGATGAGACGTTTGCTTCTCGTGCTGCCGATCGTTTGGTTGGGGACGAGCTGCACGATTGGGGATCCGAATCCCGGGGGGCCCGGGCAGAGGTGCCGTCCAGACGGTACGTGCCTGCCCGGCCTCGTCTGCGCGAACCAGATATGTACTGCGGCGCGCGACGGTGATGCGGACACGACGGTCGACGCGGGGAGGTAGAGGTCGCGTGGGACCGTGCACGCGTGCCGACTGCTGCGGGCGCCTGCTCAGCTCGAGGATCATGCAGCGAATCTTGGTGCCCCCCGGGGCCAGTTGAATGTCGTGTGCTTCTTCCAAAGAGGGCAGAAGTTCAAAACGAGGGACACCGATGACGCCCGAGGCGCGAATCTCGTTGGCGCTAGCACGGGCGTGGCGCAGCATGGCCGGCGCCCTGTCGACCGCGTGCAGCCTGAGTCGATGACGGCGAAGAAGCTCCGACGAGGCCGAGGCCGTCCATCACCCCCAGCACCTGCGCCGTCTGCTGCTCCCTGTTCCCCCGCCAGAGTACGCTGTGTCTGGCGCGTTCGATGTCCTCATGATCGAACTCGCAGAGGTAGTCGCGCGGCCCGGTGCGCTGTGCCTTGAAGAGATAGTCCGGCCAGGGGCCCATCGTTCAGCCCGTGGATCGTAGGCGGCTCCGCCGGCAACGTCGAGGATCGTATGCGATGGAGGAGGCCAGCATCCATCGGTCCGACCCCACGGACCGGCGCTGGGAGTGACGCGGCTACAGCCGGATAGTGAGTTGCGGGTCGCGAATGGCCTTTGGAGCGGAAAGCGCATGCGCGCGAACGATTTTCGGCCTGCTCGTGCGTTGTTCATAGGGAGCCTTTTCGGGGCGGCGTGGGCGACGCGGAACTTTCTCGCGGTGACAGGGTCGTTCAGGAGAGGACACGGCGATGGCGCGAGCAGGGATGAGGATCGGGGAAGCGAGCTGGGTCAGCGCGAGGCTCCGTCCGGTGGGGGCGGTCGGCCGCGTCCCGGCCTCGGTGCTGCTTGTCGCTGCGCCCGCGCTGGCGTCGTCCGTTTCGCGGGCGGGGCAGAACGCTCACCCAGTGGGCGACGAGCTGGCCGACCTTCTCGTCGTTCTCGACCTGGCGCTCGACGCCATTGCGACGCCTGCCCTGCTCCTTGCGCGCGACGGCCGGATCCTGCGCGCGAACGTGGCTGCCCAGGCGACGCTTGCCGACGACGCGCCCGCCGTCCACCGCTCGCTCGAGCACGCCCCCGGCGGAGGGCCCAAGCGCCGCCGGGGGGACGATCGGCCGACCTCCGTCTGGGACCTCACACCCCTTGGTGATCGAGCTCAGCCCACCGGCTTCCTGGCCATTCTGCGGGCGCCACCCCCGGAAAGGGCGAGCGCCGAGGCGCTCGCGGCCGCCGTTCGCCGCTGGAAGCTGACGGCGCGCCAGGCCCAGGTCCTCACGCTCGTCGCCCGCGGTCTCACCAACGAGGTCGTCGCGGAGATGCTCGGCATCGGCGAAGGGACCGTCGAATTCCACCTGTCGGGCATCTTCGACAAGGCGGGGGTGTCGAACCGAACGACGCTGCTCTCGCAGGCGCTGAGGGGCGGAAGCGGGTGATACCACGCCGAAAATTACGCCGCCGCGGGACCGCCTGCTCCGATAGCGGCCCCCAAACTCAACCGTTCCAACGGCAATTTGGACGATTGCGGGCACCGGCGGTCTCGCGGACTGTTAGAGAACCTGCGCCGCGATGACCGCTACCGCGATGTCGCTGTTTAAATTGAAAAGTGGCCCGATGGGGTCACAGGAACGGGCGGCTGCGGGCGGCAGCGGTTATCAGCGCTGCGAGGAGCCGTTCGGCGTCTGTCGCCGGCACGCCGAGTCGCAGGACAAGTTCTGGAACGGCTGGCTCGCCGGTCGCGCCCCCATCGTTCGTCGTCGATTGCGCCCTCGACAACACCGGCGCCGAGCTCCTCAGCGCGCGGATACGCACGCGATGATCGAAGCCCGGGTGCCCGGAGTCAGGATCTGCGACGGGCGAATGCCGAAGTGCTCGCGCGCCGCCGCGGACAAGTGCGCCGACGACGAGAATCCGGCGTCGATTGCAGCGGTCGTCAATGAGGCTCCCGCGGCGTATTCGCGCGCGACCGAGAACGTCCGCAGCCACCGCCGAAACGAACGGAGTGAGGTCCCCATCTCTTCGCGCGCCAAGCCCATCAGCCGCGATGGCGACAACCCGACCTGGGCGGCGATCGTATCTATGGGGAGGTTCTCGTCGAGGTTCGCATGCAGCGCTTCGATGGCGCGCCGGAGCCGATCGTGAATCGGCCGGGCTGTCGGGCACGAGCTCGCGACAGCTCGATCGACCAGCTCGAAGGTCGCAAGTTCTCCACGCTCGAGCGCCAAGCTGAGTTCGACCCAGTCATTGGGGCGCGGGAGGTCGCGGACGGACGTTAAGCCAGCGGACGCCAGCGCATACGGCGGAAGCACGAACACAGCGATTCGCCCGCCATCGACATCCACCGCGTGCGAGAACCCGGGCGCGATCAAGGCGGCACGGCTCGTGTGCGAGCGCCCGGCAACGATGCGCAGGGGTCGGTCGACCCCGACGACCACGACCGCCGACGCATGACGGTGCGTAACGATCACATCCAGCGCGCCGCACAGCGCGACGCGGTCGGTACCTGCAAGCAGCCGGACGCGCGCAGTCGGTTCTTGAAAGTCTTCGCGCGGCGAACCTGCCATCGTCGACTCGATGCTACATAACCGGCGCGCCGCGCACCACGGATCTCCAAGGGGACCACAATGACGACACCGACCTTCTGCCTCGCGAGCGCCGGGGCGTTCTTCCTGGTCGGACTCGCTACCGGCACGTGGAAGTACGCGTGCATCGCGACGAGCAGTGTCGCCCGGGCGCCATACTACGTCGACACCGCACATCGTGCCTCCTTGATGTACGCGTTCGCTTGCGGGCTGATCAGCCAGCTTGCGGGGCATAGCGCCTGGCGGGACCCTCTCAACCTTGCCGCTTCGGTCGTGCTCGTAGCGTTCTTCGCCGCGTCCGTCCTTGGATACGTGGTCCACGGCGTGCTTCGCGACACCGACAACCAGCTCGCACGTCCGCACCGTCTCGGCACCCGCGCGATCCCGCGGTCAGCGATGCTCGTGTTCATGGTGTCGCTCGTGATCGCAGAGCTCGGCAGCTTCTCCGTGATTCTGGCGGGCTACCTGACCGCGCGCTAACGCGGTCGAAGCGCTAGCGCGCCTTCGGCGCTCGCGGAGGGCCGGGGACGGCCCGCTCACCAGCGACGACCGTGTCGCCGGTGGGCGTTGCGCAGCCTGAACCGCCCCCCCGACCCGGCGATGCGGGAGACGATAGAGCGGCAGCTCCCCGATGTCGGCGGTCCCTCCGCCATTCTGTCTTTTGGAGGGCGTTCTCCGACGGGAAGGAAGACCGGCGGTCGCGGACCGCGGTCGACACGGCCGCCCGCGGTGGGTGAGGGGGGCGTTTGTGAACGTGACCTCCTCCGCCGCAATCGACGGGACCGTCTCTCGCGCCGCGCCCATCGCCGACGCCGTCTTGCAGCCGACGCAAACGACGGCGACGCACACGATCGACCGAGGCTGCGAGCACACAAGGCCCCCGAGGCGCACGTGGTGATCCACACGGAGGCTGGCCAGGAAGGCCAGGTCGACTACGGCGAGGGACCAATGGTGCGGCAGCCGGAGACCAGGACTGACAGCTACCACCAGCGTCGCGCACGCGGTCGGCGACGTCGCGCCGGCGATCGTCGTCGCCGTTCCGCCGGATGGAACCGCCGGGCAGCCTCTGGCGATCCTGATCGATGCGCTCGACTCGCTCGGCAACGTCGCCGGCAGCGGCCAGACGCGCGCGGTGTTCCCGCCGGTGGGCGGCTGCGCGGGCATTGGCATCGAGATCCGCTCGAGCGCGGTCTACCAGTTGGCAACGGGGCTCTCGAAGGTCGACCCTCCCCTGTGCCTCCGTTACGACACTCGCGACGCCAACCCGGGCACCACGACGACCGCTTCATGCCAGATCTGTCCCCCCTTCACCCCTCTCTCCGGCTGCCCCTGACCGCGCTCAGTCCTCCTCGCCGAGGGCCTGCTAGAAATCCGTAACAAAGCGAGCTCTCTCGCGACAATGACCTCCGAGCGGCTACTAGTGATCGAAGTGCGCGTGGATATACGGGGGCTTCTCCTGGCGTTATTGATGGGTGTAGTCGGCGGTGCGTGCACCTCGGCGCGCAGTAGCTTGCTGGTGGATCGTGGTACGGGCGGCGCGAGTGGGAAGGATGCCTCGACAGTCACTCCCGATGCCTCGCCCGACAGGGCACACGATGCCCCGGCGGACGCGAGTCCTGAGGTGGCCCTGCCGGAGTGCCCCCCAGGCAAGCATACGTGCCCCGGCGGCTGCGTCTCTGACAACGATGTCCAGACCTGCGGCGCCTCTTGCACGCCGTGCGAAGCGCCCACAGATGGCATAGCAACGTGCGACGGGAAGTCGTGCGGTGGCATGTGCTCGAACGGCCGGCAACTCTGCCACGGCGCATGCATCGAGGCCAACGCGCCCTGCGCGGGCGGGTGTCCCACGGGCCGGCACGTCTGTGGAGACCTCTGTCCCTTCCTCACGGACGTGAAAGGCTGCGGAACGTCGTGCATGGCCTGCCCGGTCCCGACGGGGGCGACGCAGGCGACCTGCGACGGCGTCAAATGCGACTTCTCGTGCACCACCGGGTATCATAAATGCGGCGCTGGCTGCGCGCTGGACACCGCCGCGACGGCCTGCGGGATGTCGTGCACTGCTTGTCCCCCCGACCCTAACGGCACCGCGCAATGTCTGGGCGGCAACTGTGCGCTGTCGTGCAACGCCGACTATCACCTGTGCGGCGGCAAGTGCGTCAGCAACGCCGACGTGGGGAGCTGCGGAACCTCGTCATGCACGGCTTGCATGCAGCCGACGGGTGGCTCCGTGACCTGCGACGGCACGCAGTGCGTTCCCGCCTGCCCTGCCAACATGAAGCTCTGCGCAGGGACCTGCATCGCCAGCAACTCCGCGTGCAGCGGTGTCTGCTCCAGCGGGACCCACGACTGCTCCGGCATCTGCGCCAGCAACACCGACGTTGCCAGTTGCGGGACGACGTCGTGCACGGCGTGCCCCTTGCCAGTTGGGGCGACCTCGACGAGCTGCAACGGGTCGACCTGCGGCTTCACCTGCGGCGCCGGCACGCACGTTTGTGGTACCGGCTCCAGCACGCGATGCGCAGCGGACAACGACGCCACCGGGTGCGGAGCCAGTTGTATCAACTGCCCGACCGATTCCAATGGAGCGGCAGCCTGCGTGAGCGGAGTCTGCGCCCTTAAATGCAACGTCGGCTTTCACGTGTGCGGCGGAAAATGCGTGTCGAACAGCGCGGTGGCGACCTGCGGTCCGAACGATTCGACGTCATGCACGCCGTGTCAGCCGCCCACCGGCGGCACCGTCACCTGCGACGGGCTCGCATGCGTGCCCGCGTGCCCGAGCGGCAGCAAGCTGTGCAACGGAGCCTGCATCGCGAACACGATGGCCTGCAACGGAACCTGCCCCAGCGGCACGCACAACTGCAGCGGCGTCTGCCAAGCGGACACCAGCACCTCCTTCTGTGGCGCCGGTTGCAACGGTTGCACGGCGCCAGCCTCGAACGGCAGCGCGGTCTGCGCCGCTGGCACCTGCGGCATCACATGCAACAACGGATTCAAGAACTGCTCGGGCACCAACCAGTGCGTTCCGACCGCAGGCTGCTGCACGAGCGCTGACTGCACCGCCCAACCCGCGAACACGATCGGGTTGTGCGGCACCGCGAACACCTGCAGCTACCCCTGTGCGGCGAATTTTAAGCTGTGCGTCACTGCCTGCATCGCCGCCACCGCCTGCTGCACCAACGGCGACTGCACCGCCGGCGGGGCCAACACCGTCGGCACCTGCAACACGACGGCCCACACCTGCAGCTACGCCTGCAACGGGACCACTCACAACTGCGGCGGCGCGTGCGTGGCGAATAACAGCACTGCCAACTGCGGAACCACATCGTGTCTCGCGTGCTCACAACCTGCCAACAGCACCGCCACCTGTGACGGCACCTCCTGCGGATTCACTTGCAACGGGAGCACTCACAAGTGCGGCGGCGCGTGCGTGGCAAACAACAGCACCGCCAACTGCGGAACCACGTCGTGCACCCCATGCGCACAACCTGCCAACAGCACCGCCACCTGTAACGGTACCTCCTGCGGATTCACTTGCAACTTGGGCACTCTCATTTGCAACGCATGCCAAGGCTGGGCGTTCGATACGGGTGTGGAGGGTTGGGTGCTCCACCATGATCCTACGGCTGTGGACGGTGCGACCGCGCTCACGACCGACCAGGGCGCATTGGCCATTCGGTACGCGCCGGCTCAGGGCTACGGAGCCTCCGTCAAGGTGAAGCTGTGCTCGGCCGGTAGCCTACAGAATTTGGTCGGCAAGACCATCCAGGCACAGGTGAGATTCGTTCCGGACCCCACCGACGAATTCACGTTTGTCCAACTGCTATTTTGCACCGATTCATCTATATCCACGTGTGTGTCACAACAGTTTTCACGCAAGCAGCTCACGAGTGGATGGAACACCGTCTCCATATTTCTCGACCCGGCTTTCGCGGATAGTGTGAACTACTCGGTCACCGGGATAGGCTTCAGCTTTTTCGGCAACACCTTCCTCTCGGGGACCGGCACCCCGGGGACCGGCACGATTGACGTCGAGAACGTTCAGATCCAGTGATCTCGGAATGGGGCCGTTCACCCGGCGGCCCCTGCACCCGGCGCAGCGGGACGCCCCCCATCGCGAGCTGAGACCCGAAGGAGTGTCGGAGGTCGTGCCACCGAATCCTTCGCAGCCCAGCGCGCCGGCACGCGCCCCACAGTCGTGTAGCTGCCCGATCCGGAGCGGCGACCCGTCCGGGTTGCAGAACACACGCGGCCCACGGAGGTGTCGGATCTTCCGTAGCGCCAACTCCAGCGTGTCCGTCAGCGGGTTCCGCCGCTCGCGTCCGTTCTTCGTCGGACCAACCTCGCCCCGCGTCGACGATCGTCTCAAAACCGTGAGGCGATTCGTCCAGTCCACGTCCCCCCACTCGAACGCGATCTGCCCGCCCGCCCGCGCTCCCACGACCGATGAACTGCCCCGGGTGCTCGATCGCCCGGAGCGCGTGCGCGCTCCGGCGTGAGCGGCACGGCGCGATGCCGTCCGCTCTTGGTGCCGGCCGATCTCCTTGCCCCCCGGTGCCGACCGCCGGAGGCCACTTGACGTCGTCGGGACGGGAATATGGCGCCCGAGCTAACGTTTTCATCTTGAGGGTTCTTTCCGGCCCGTCGTCGAATTCGATGAGCGCTCCCTCGCCACCATGTCATTGACTGCTTTTATTTTGGCGCTGGTTTGGCGGCTGCCGGCGCTTGAAGGTTTGGGCTGCGACAGGTGCGTCGATGGCGCAGCTCACGCGGCCGAGAGGACGGTCATCTTCAACACGAAGAGCCGCATCTATCACCATCCTGCCTGCAATGCAGTTCTGGCGTGCACCGTGAACTGCGTAACCGTGACCCTCTGAGCAGGCCCGATGTCCCGAATGTGGTCGACCAGGACGTGCCCACGCGGTGCAAGATGGCGCCGCCGTCCCCCACGACCCAGAAGTTGTCACGAGCAGCGCCCCAGATCGCGTGCAACGACTGGCACAGCCCGCGCTCACTCGGCGACGAACACGTACTCGTGTTGCGCGTCGTGGAGAGTGAGCGTCGGTTTACCGGCCTGCTGGCCGGCCAGGAACTGGAAGTGGAGGCTACCGCCATCGGCGGTGATGAATGTCTGGGTTCCGTCGAGGTTCTTGCGCGACGCGACCGTGCTCTGCCACTCCCCGAAGTCGAAGATGGTATCCGCGCCGCGCTTCTTCACGGTCAGGTTTCCCAGGCTCGCATTGCGGTAGCGCGTCGTCAGAACGGCCGTCGCCGCCGGGTCGGCCGGTAGGGACAGGCGCTTGCGCTCCGTTTCGCGTCTCTGGTGTGTCTGCTTCACTATCTGCGCGACGTCTCTCTCGGCGTCCAGATCCCCGTCGTAAAGCACTTCGAGCACGCGCCGCTTGAACATGGCCACCATCGGTGCGCCGCTGTCGGAGTTGGTGAAGATGAAGCCGCCGGTGTCCGCTTCCGGTATCCAGAACATCTGGGAGTGGAAGCCGATGACGTGGCCCCCGTGCTGCACCACCGCCACGCCCTTGCTCCTGTCGATGGCCAGGCCCATGCCGTAGGTCTCGTTCTCGGCCATGGCGATTTGTGGCGCGCGCCGCGCCAGCAACGCCGCCTCCGAGACAAACTGCTTGCCGTCGGGTAGCTTGCCGCGGGCCAGCTCCATCTGGACGTAATGAGCGAGGTCGTTGACGCTCGCCCACGCGCCACCTGACGGCGCCTCGGCGATCACCATGGACTCCGCACTGTCTGGCACGACCGTGAGCCGCTCGTCGATGTCCTGGCCGTGTGGCGACGCGTGGTTGCCCGCATGGGCGCGCTTCAAGTCCATCGTGGCCGTTCGCATGCCCAGCGGCAGGAAGATTTCGCGGCGCATGGTTTCCTGGTACGCGGCGCCGAGCTCGCGCTTGGGATCGAGGAGATGCCCGCCGATGTAACCGGCCGCCGACGCCATGATGTTGCTGTACTGGAAGACCTCGCCAAGCTTCGACGTGGGTTGCATGGTGCCCAGCAATGCCAGTCGGCTGGCGGCTGTCGCTCCCTGGTACTCGAACAGAAATTCCATATCTTGCCGCGGCAAACCCGTGCAGGCGCATACCAGGTGGCGCATCTGCACGCGTTTGGTCAACTCCGGATTGCCAAGCTTGAAGGGCGGGTAGACTTCGGCGACGGGACTCTCCCACTTGAACTTGCCCAGGTCCACCTCGCGCGCCAGCAGCAGCGTCGTCAGCGCTTTGGTCTCGGACCCGATCATGAACAGCGTGTCGGCGTCGACAGGATCTGGCTTGCCCAACTCGCGCACGCCGAACCCGCCGGCAAATGCGACCTTTCCGCCCTGAATCAACCCGATCGCCGCGCCGGGCGCCCCGGTCGTGGCGCGCGCACGCTCGACGAAGTCGGTGACCTGCTTGATGCGGTCCGCGTCCAGCACGTGCGGCTTGCGGCCGGCGAACGACTCGCGCGCGAGCTTCGCCGGCCGCAGACTGGTGACAATCAAGGCCAGCTGCGCCCCGCGGCGATCAAGCGCAGCGATGTCGCCGTCGATCAACGTGATGAACCAGCTGTCACCGAAGCGGCGCGCGATCGCCGTGATCGCACGGTGCTCGGCGGGCGACGTCTCGTATTCGTATTGCCGCCCCGGCTGCCAGCCGCCGTGCGCCGGCCGTTCGAGGTCGACGCGGATCTTGCGCGCAAAGCTCCGGTCGACCGCGGCCCATGCCGCCCTGACGGCCTCGCCGACGGGGACGGTCGCTGGCGACTCGATGATCGCAACCTTGATGTCCTTTTCGGGCCCCTCGAGGAGGCGTCGTGATCCCTGGACGTCGCCGGACAGCGTCCAGCCCGCTGGCACCGTCAGGATCGTGCCCGCGGCGTTGACACGCGGGACGTCGCCGGTGACGGTCTCGGGTTTCGCACCAGCGAGCGCGGGAGACGCAGCGACCAGTCTCGTGACCTCCGCCGTTCGCGCGCCGCCGTCTGGTGGTGCCGCCGCCACCGATGGACTGGCGCACAACCCAACCACCCACGATACCAAAATCCAAGGCGATTGCCTCCGCATGTCGGAAACCTACGACAAGATGCAGAACCCTCACAAATACAAACGACGCCCAACACCCTGAGGAATGCCCGCGACATCCCTCTGAGGTTGATCTTGGAAGTTGGCGCGAGGGATCCCGTCCGCGAGAACATCTACGCCGCATGGCCAGCAAGTTGAACGGGAGCCCGCAATGAAGAAGCGCATCGTCGTGGAAACCGCTGTTCTCGCGCTCGCGTCCGTCGCGTCGCCAGCGGTTTGGGCCGGTACACGATCCACACCGCGGCGAAATCGAAGCGGCACGTCAGGCGGTAGGGCCGAAGCTCGGGATGGCAGACGCCGACTGGGCCGATGCCGCGGCATGGGCCAAGACGAACGACCGGTCGTCCAGGGCTGCGCTGTCGACGAAGGATCTCGCGCAGCTGACGCCGCTCGACCAATACGAAGCGATCAGCAAGGGCTTCGACGGCAACGCGGATGCTCTCTACGCGACCGACGTGCTCGACCAGCACCTGACCGAGACGGGCCGCATGGCGTTCGTCGACTGGTGTATCAAGAACGACTCCGTCGCGCGTGCCGACGGTGATGCGTCGAAGTGGGCCGTGTTCGAATTCCCATGCCCACCGGTTCTCGCAATCCGCGTGCCGCCGCGGGCGGTCGAGGATCGACCTCGCCGCTGTGCGGAAGTTGTCTAAACCCGGTGAAATTTCACCCGCAACGGGATCGAACGGATCGATTGCTCCGTCCGGCGGCGTGGGCCCTGGTCTACATCTCGGGCGCGGCGGAGATCCTGGGCGGCCTCGGTATGATCCTGCCCGCGACCCGGGCGACGTCAGGTGATGCCGAGCGCGCGAATCAAACGAAATGAATCGTGGGAAACTCTTCGCCGAGCGTCGCCCTTTCGGCCTGTGGCACGCCGACTGCAAATGAACAGGTACGGAGGACCGAGATGATCCAACGCGCGATCGCCATGCTTGCGCTGGCTGCCTCACTCCCTTTGGGCTGCGGTGGCCAGGAGTGCACCTTGGGCAGCATCGAATGTCACAGCAACGCGGTCTGGCAGTGCATCCGACCGGACTCCGACCACGTGGAGACCGCATGGTACAAGGTCGATTGTGGCCCTCATCGCTACTGTCGCATCGGGACGGTGCCGGTCGGACCGACCCGGGGCGCCGAGCAAGGCGTCTGCGCGGCCGCGCCGGATCCCGAACCAAGCTGCCTCACACCCACGATGGATCAGCGCAACAACGAGTCGGCCTGCACGTCCGACGGACGCGCGGTCCTCTGCGCGGCCGGCTACGTCATGGAGGTGCTGGCGACCTGCTCATCGCCCGCGCTTTGCATCGCCGGCGTGACGCAAGCAGCCTGCACCGTGGCAAACGTCCCCGACCCCCGCTGCCCGGCGGAACCGAGTCACACCACAACCTGCCAGGGTGATCGTGCGGTGACCTGCGCCGCCGGCTATCTCCTGTCGGACCAAGACTGCGGCCCCGGGCTCTGCTACACGCCCGCGGTGTCACAGTCGACCTGCGTCGCATCGACGACGCCGGATCCGCGGTGCACGGCCATTGCCGGTGGCTCGAACACGGACGTGACCTCTGGTTGCGCGGGCAATAGTCTCTTCACCTGCGTCGACGGTCTTTACACCACCCCAGCTCGGGACTGCGGGATCGACTACTGCCACGAGTTCGGCGTCGGATCGGCATTTTGCAGGCAGGTGCCCTGAGCCGGTTCGCGAGCCCGCCGCACCAGTTTGCGAAGGGCGCTCCCTTTATCCGACGGCCGGTGTACCTTCCGACACTCGCCCCCCCGGAGCTCTCATGACGCATCGTCGCGCCGGCATCTTCGCGCTCGAGTTGTTTCTCCTCTCAGCATTCGCGGCCGCGGCCTGCCAAGGTCAGGCTGAAACCAACCCCGGTTCCAGTGCCTCCGGGATGGGAGGCAGACCGGCGCCCAACATCGACGGCGGCGTGGGCGGGGCAGGGACGGGTGGGGCTGCCGGGCGCGCCACCGGTGGAAGTGCCGCGGGGGGCAGCGGCGCCGGGGGGAGCGCCGCCGGGGGAAGCGGCGCCGGGGGAAGCGGCGCCGGCGGCTCGGGGTCGGGCGGGGCGCCTGGACCCGCGGTGCCGTTCCTCGATGGGCTCGAATGGGCCGACACCCGCGGCACTCCCGTTCAGGCACACGGCGGCGGCATCTTGAAGGTCGGCGACGACTACTACTGGTTCGGAGAGAACCGGAACGCCGACGGTACGTTCTTCGCCGTGTCGGCGTACCGCTCGCGCGATCTGCGGACCTGGGAGTACCGCGCCGACGTGCTCAAGATGACGAGCTCGCCGGAGCTCATGCCCGCCAACATCGAGCGCCCGAAGGTCGTCTACAACGTATCCACCAAGAAGTACGTGATGTGGATGCACTGGGAGAATGGCAAGGACTACGGCCAAGCGCGCGCCGCCGTGGCCAGCAGCGACACGGTCGACGGCAACTACACGTACCTCGGCAGCTCACGACCCTTCGTCAATGGCGGCGTCACCGATCACGGCGCGCCGGGCTACATGTCGCGCGACTGCAACCTGTTCGTGGATGACGACGGGAAGGCTTACTTCATCTCTGCGACCAACGAGAACACCGACCTCAATCTCTATCTCTTGTCGGATGACTATCTCTCGGTTTCGAAGTTGGCGGCGACGCTCTTCAAAGGCGCGCACCGGGAGGCGCCGGTCATCTTCAAACGCGGCGGTGTCTACTTTCTGCTGAGCTCGGCCGCCACGGGGTGGGATCCCAATCAAGCGCAGTACGCGACCAGCCAATCCCTGACCGCGGGTTGGTCTTCGTTGGCGAACGTCGCCGATGGCCATACGTTCTACTCGCAGCCCACGTACGTGGTGGCGGTGACGGGCAGCGGCGGGACCGAATACCTTTATCTCGGGGATCGGTGGGCCGGGGCGTGGGGCGGCCGCGTGAACGATTCGGCCTATCTCTGGGCGCCCATCACCTTCTCCTCGGCGACCCAGATGACCATGAGCTGGGACGACACGCTCACCATCGACACGCAAGCCGGCACGGTTCGGGGCGCGGTCACGAGCTTCCGGATCATCAACAAGAAGAGCGGGATGTACCTGGACGTGGCCGGCGGCGCGACCAATGACGGAGGCGCCGTCGTGCAGAGCGCGAAGGCATCCGGTACCGCCACCAGTCAGGATTGGTCGATCGCCTACAACGGGCTCGGCTACCAGCGGCTCGTGAACAAGAAGAGCGCCAAGGTG
Organism: uncultured Pseudomonadota bacterium; assembly: GCA_963711305.1. Classification (GTDB taxonomy): domain Bacteria; phylum Myxococcota_A; class Polyangia; order Fen-1088; family Fen-1088; genus DASRQZ01. The sequence continues at coordinate 454,288 of CAVQDT010000003.1, read as the reverse complement.
CTGGAGGTCCCGAACGAGTCAACGGCGGACGGCGTGGCTCTGGATCAGTGGGCGGACAACGGGGGCGACCACCAAGCGTGGTTGATCATGGACATCGGGGGCGGGGCGTATCGCGTGAAGAACAAGAATAGCGGCAAGTATCTGGGGGTGGTCGGCGCCGCCACCACGGGCGGGGCCGCGATCGAGCAGCGCACCTCCTCGACCGGCGACGAGCAGATCTGGCTGTTCGTGCCGTCGAGCTAGTCTGATGATGCTCTCGCCAGCTTGGCCCGCGCCCGGCCGCGCGATCTGACGACGTTTGACGTGGCTAGGTACAATCCCGTACTGTGCTGCTCGAGATCTTCGGCGGGGGTGTCTGATGTTCAGCGCTCGGAAGCTCGGCAGACGCATGGTGGTGGGTGCATTGACCGTGATCCTGGCGTGCGCGGTCCTGGATAGCGCCGCTCGCGCCGCGACGATCCGGAGTGTCCCTTTGCGGTACGCGACGATCCAGCAAGCGATCGACGCCGCCAATCCCGGCGACGAGATCAGCGTGGCGCCCGGGCATTATTGCGGGGCCGTGATCGACCGGACGGTCACAATCGACGGTCATGGTGAGGCGACCATCGTTGGCTGTCCGACTGGGCCGGAGCTCTTTGGCGGACTGCGCGCCGGCTTCGTCTTGACTGGCGTCGCGGGCGACAGTCAGGCCAGCGGGACGCGTATACAGGGCTTCCTCTTCGACGGCCGCGGTGTGACCGCCGGCGATCTCGCCCCGCTGGCCTTTGGCGTCTTCGCCCGGTTTGCGAACGATATTCAGATCACTCGCAACCGATTCTTTGGCACGGTGCAGGCGATCACCAATACGGCGGGTGATCGCTGGGTCATCGCGCACAACGAGATCCACGGACTCACGTTGTTCGACTGCACCGCAGGACTGTGCGCGGGCGGCGACGGAATAATCATCCAGGCCGCCAGCGGCGACGTCGCGGCGCCCGGCGGCCCTGGCGATGGCGTCAACCGCCCCGAAGGCAACATCGTCTTCGCCAACGACATCGACGGCACCATCCCCGACGGATTCGATGTGTTCTCCATGGTCGGAATCTTCGTGTTCGCCGCCGACAAAACCACTGTGACCGGAAACCGAATTGCCATTCCCGACAATCCCAACGCGGACGCGAGTGGCGAGGGCGTGCTGGTTTCGAACAACTGTTGCGGCAACCCCTCCGATATCGTCCCTGGCAGCCGCGACACCACCATCTTGTTCAACGAAGGCACCGCCAGCGAGCTCGTGATCGTGGTCGAGGGAACGGGCGGCGAAAATACCAAGGGCCTGGTGCTGTTCGGCAACGGAGGCGTACAACTTGTCGAGGGAAGCGTCGTCGCCAACAACGGCATGCCCCACCGTCACCGCCACGCCCGCCGCCTCGCCGAGCATCGCCGGCTGCACCTGTTCTAGGGACCGAGCAGAGCGAGCGCTAGTTTGCCATGAACGGCTTGAGCCGTTTGCTACGGGACGGGTGCTGCAGCTTGCGTAGTGCCTTGGCCTCGATCTGCCGGATGCGCTCGCGGGTTACCTCGAAGTCCTGCCCCACTTCTTCCAGTGTATGGTCAGACTTCTCGCCGATGCCGAAGCGCATGCGCAGCACCTTCTCCTCGCGCGGCGTGAGCGTGGCCAGCACCTTCCGTGTTTGCTCGGCCAGGTCAATGGAGATGACCGCGTCGGCGGGCGAGACCGCGCTCTTGTCTTCTATGAAGTCACCGAGGTGCGAGTCCTCTTCCTCACCAATGGGTGTCTCCAGCGAGATCGGTTCCTTCGCGATCCTCATCGCCTTCCGGACCTTGTCCAGAGGCAGCTCCATCCTCTCGGCGATCTCATCGGGCGTCGGTTCGCGTCCCAGTTTTTGCACCAGGTAGCGGCTGGTGCGGATGAGCTTGTTCAGCGTCTCGATCATGTGCACCGGAATGCGGATCGTGCGGGCCTGGTCGGCGATGGAGCGGGTGATGGCCTGGCGGATCCACCACGTCGCGTACGTGGAGAACTTGAAGCCGCGCTTGTAGTCGAACTTGTCGACGGCCTTCATGAGGCCGATGTTGCCTTCCTGGATGATGTCCAGGAACTGCAAGCCGCGGTTCGTGTACTTCTTCCCGATCGACACCACCAGGCGCAGGTTGGCCTTGATCAGCTCCGCCTTGGCCTTCTCGGCCATGCGCTCGCCGTGCTGGATCTCCTGCACGGTCTCGCGCAAGACGGCTTCCGTCAGCTTCGCCTCTTCCTCGACCTTCTTGATCTGCTTCTGCGCCGCCGCGACGACCCGCGACATCGCCTCTATCTCGTCGGGGCGGATGCCGAGCTTCTTGGCGACGGCAATCTGTTTCGCGGGCGATGAACGGATCTCACGCAGCGTGTGGCGGAGCTCCTTCAAAGACAGGCCCGACCTGCGCTCGCAGGCGCTGATTTCGCCGTTTGCCTGCTCGATGCGGCCAGTGAACTCCTTGAGCTTGAAGACGATCGCATCGATCTGCTTCTTGCTGAGGCGCATCTTCTGGAGGGCATCCAGAATCTGCTGCTTGAAGTCGTTGATCTGGCCTCGGTGCTTCTTCTTGGTGGCCTCCGCGACCTCCGCGTCCAGCTTCTCGGCGACCTTCTCCTGCTCTTTCAAGAGCCGGCGAACGCGGTCGATGGCTTTGCAAACGCGTTCGACGTGCCACTGCTCGTCGAACTCGGCGTCCTCCTCGTCTGCGTCCTTGACGACCTCTTTGACGCGAATCGTCTGCCCGCGCAACTTGTCGCCCAGGGTGAGGATCTCCTCGATCGCGACCGAGGAGTTCAGCACGACCTGCAGCACGCGCCGTTCGCCCTCCTCCATGCGCTTGGCGATCTCGATCTCGCCCTCGCGCGTGAGCAGCGAGACCGCGCCCATCTTGCGCAGGTACATGCGCACGGGATCGATGGTCGTGGAGTAGCCGTCGCCGTCCTCTTCGTCCTTGGCCTCCTCCTTGCTCGCCGCGACCTCCTCGTCTTCGTCGTCGTCGGGCGCGGCTTCGTGCGTGGTCTCCCCGGGGACCTTGACCTTCGACGACGAATCGACGACCTCGATGCCCTCGTCTGAGAACGCGGACAGCCAGTCGTCCATCTGATCGGACGACAGAGTGCTCTCCGGCATGTGCTCGTTGACGTCGTCGTGCGTCAGGAAGCCCTTGGCCTTGCCCATCGCGATGAGCTCGCGCTTGTTGCGCTCGCTCTCCTTCGCGGACGTCGTGCTCTTCTTCGGGGGGGTCATCGCGGACATGGTCGGTCGTCTCCGTGAAAACTGAAGGCGAACCTTCGCCGCGGCACCGGGAGGCGCGTTTCTAGCCCACTGCGGCCCGGAGTCAAGGCCGTACGACCGCCTGACCAACGAATGCGCTACGTTCATGCGCCGTGGCTGCCGAGATCCCTGCCGAAGAAGAGAAGCTCTTGGCACGCGTGCTGCGCAGCCTGGCGGACCACGCGCGATCGTCGCCACGGCCGATCGCATCAGGCCGAGGGGCCGCCGCGGCGAACGGCCCCGGGGTCAAGCCGCGGGCCCGCTACGACGAAGAGCTGGTGGCCCTGCGCGATGAGATCGGCGAAGCGCGTCTGGAGGACGTTCCCCAGCTGGTGGCGCAGATGGAACGCCTTCAACAGGTTTCGCTGACACGCGCCGATCTGCAAACCATCCTGGTCGATCCCGCGTCTCCCTATTTCGGCCACCTGCGCCTGCGCGAGCAAGTCCGAGGGCGCGGCCTGGTCGAGCGCGACGTGCTGATCGGGCGCGCCACGTTCGTGGACCCCGGCAGCCGCATCAACATCGTCGACTGGCGACACGCGCCCATAAGCCAGCTCTTCTACCGCTACGGTGAGGGTAGCGACTATGAGGAGCGGTTCGACGATCGCGACCTCGAGGGCGAGATCCTGGTTCGGCGGACGCTGACCATCGAAGGCGGCGTCCTGGTGCGCATCGCCAGCCCACAGGGGATCTGGACGCGGCGCCCGGGGGCGAATACGCAAGAGCCTGCCGGCGCTCTTTGGGACCGGCACGAGGTGGCGACCTACGAGCTGGCCGGCGGCGAGCAGACCAGCACCAGCCCGACCCGGGAATGGCGCGCGCGGGGTGTCCTTGGCGCCGCCCCCGCCGGTGTTCAGGCGCTGAATCGGCACCTGCCAGAGATCGCGGCGCTGATCGATTCGCGCCAGTTCGATCTCGTCACCGCGCGCGATACCGGCGTCGTGGTCATTCAGGGCGGGGCGGGCAGCGGCAAGACGACCGTCGGCCTTCATCGCCTGGCCTATCTGGCCTTCACCTATCCGAACAAGTTTCCTCCCGCGCGCATGGTGGTCGTGACGTACGGGGCCGCTCTGGCGGCGTACATCGGGGAGGTGCTCCCGTCGCTGGGCATCGAGGGCGTTCGGGTCCTGGTCTTCGCCAGCTGGGCAGAGAAGGAGCTGCGCGCGGCTATCCCCTGGCTGCGAGCGGAGGTCATCGATGAGGCTCTTCCCTCCGTCAGGCGGGTCAAGAGTCATCCGGCGCTGCTGCACGAGCTGGAGCGCAGGGCTGCGGCCCATGTCGGCAAGCGCAACTCGCGGGCGGTCGTCGAGCTGTGGGCGGATCTATTGACCGATCGAACGCGATTGATGGCGTTGCTGCGCGACGCACCCGAGATGCCCGTCTCGGAGAGCGACATCGTCGAAGCACACCGGATCATGGTCGATCGCGTCGTGGCGGTGGCGGCCCGCGATCCGCGCGAGCGCCCGCGCGAATCGCGGACAGTCAGCAAGACGATCGTACGCAGGCTCGCCAACCCGAGGACAATGACGTCGCGGTTGCGCTGGGCGAGCGGAGGCCCAGCCAGCGCACCGTCGACAGCGATCTGCCCGAGGGGCTGCGCCGCGTGGAGGGCGCGCTGGGTGACGATGAGGACGACCAGAACATCCGCGGCGACACGGGAATCGACGGCTTGCGCACGGAGGACGATCGGGCGCTGCTGGATCTCGACGACGTCGCCATCCTCTTGCACGGGCATCAGCTGCTGTGCGGGGTGAAGCAGACGTTCGCGCACCTGTTCGTCGACGAAGCTCAGGATCTGTCGCCCATGAGACTGTCAGTGCTGATCGGACGGACGGGCAAGGCGGGGCGACAGTCGCCCGCGTCGCCAAAGCCCGCGAACCCCTCGATCACGCTGGCCGGCGACACGTCGCAGAAGCTGTTCCTTGAGAACGGCTTCGGGGATTGGCGCGGCGTGCTCGGCCACCTGGCACTGGCGCACGTGGCCGTCGAACCCCTGCGCCTCGCCTATCGATCCACTCGCGAGATCTTGTCGCTGGCCCGCCAGGCCATGGGGCCGCTCGCCGACGACATCGTACCCGAGGCGCCGCGCAGCGGGGCGCCTGTCGAAGGGTTTCGCTTCTCCTCGGTGGGCGCGGCCGTGGCGTTTCTGGCCGAGGCGCTGCGCGATCTGCCGAGTCGCGAGCCGCGCGCCACCGTGGCCCTGCTGGCCCGCCACCCCGAGCAGGCCGACCGGTACTACGACGGGCTGAGGCGCGCCGAGGTTCCCTCGCTCCGCCGCGTGCGTGCGCAGGAGTTCGCCTTTCGCCCGGGCGTAGAGGTTACGGACGTGCGCCAGGTCAAGGGGCTCGAGTTCGACTACGTCGTCATGCTGGACGCGAACGACAGCACCTATGGCCAGGACGATGAGTCGCGACACCTGTTCCACATTGGCGTCACGCGAGCGGCGCACCAGCTGTGGTTGATCGTGACGGGGACGCCGAGTCGGCTGTTCCCCCCGGGGTTGTTGCACAACTGACAGCGTCCGCGGTTGCTCGTGCGGGAAGGATAGTTCTTCTTGGCCGCGATCAGCGCGTCATGAGCGCGCTGGCGCAGGCGCCCTCGTCGACCGCACCGGCCAGCCATGAGGTCAAACACTGATCCTGGGCATCACCAGGCGTGATCAGCGCGCCGCCCTTGTGATGCTCGGTTCCGCGCGCTTTGCGGACCAGCGTCAAACGTTCCGGTCGCGCCCCACCATCCTGGACCACCGCCGCCAGAATCTCGGGCTCGAGGCCAACGACGGATTGATAGTCGGCATCGATCTCGTCCGGGGTGGTAGCGCGCCCCCCGGGGACGTCCGTGGGATCGAGCCGCAAGCCCACGAAGCCGTAGAGCCGCAGGCTTCGGCCTACCTGGCCGTGGCAATCGAGTGTGCCGCAGCGCTGCTCGAGAAATGTGGCGACCGCGGGAAACGAGGCCGCGGAAGGAGCGACGATCGCGATCCGGGCATTCCCGTCGGGCGCGGACGCGCAGGCCGGCAAGCCGAACGGCAACAGGGCCGCGCCCAAGCTCGAAAGAACCACGGTAGGAATGCGCCACGGCCGATCCCGGGACCCCCGCCGCAACGTCATGGCCCCACCGGGAAAGACGCCGGATCGGCGACCAGATAGACGTGTCCCGCCGACGCCGGACCCGGTGGATCAGTGTGGCAGTCGGCGCACGATCCATCCCGTCCCACCTGGGTCTTCATGTCGATGCTGACACCGCGATAGGAAACCGAGACCAGCATCGGGTAGGCGGGCTGCCACGTGTTGGCGTCGACCAGGAAATTCCCCGTCCGATTGGTCGTGAACGTGTGAACCTGCTTCTGTGCGTCCGTGAGCGTGACGACCGCCCCGCTCAGAGCTTGGGTGTCGGACAGGCTCTTGTAGATTGTTCCTCCGACGCTGAGCTCGGGGCTGCCCGGACCGAGCCCTCCGTGGCAAACCAGGCACGGCTGCCCTGGGCGATGCGTCGGCCCATTTCGCTGGCCCGAGGGATCACCACCCAGCGCCGCAACCTGGCGCGCGTGAACCGGATCCAGAACGTCCTCGACGACGCTGCAGGCGTTGATCAGCGGCACCCCCAGTACTAGCGCGGCTAAGCAGATGACCACGGGAGCGTCTCGACGTGTGTCGGATGTCCTCATAGATCGGTCTCCCATACGAACGTTGCGATGCCGGCGAGTCGGCTGCCGATGTAGAGATCGTCGAGAAAAGACGTCCAGGTCACATCGAGGTCACCGCCGATCGACCAGCCCGTCGGCTGTGGGCGGCCTCCCTTCCAACGAACGCCGATGCCTCCCGTCGCGCTCCACAGCGGTCCCAGCTCGCGGTCGCCGGTGCGTAGGGCCGGTACACCCGCGTCGGTGAGCGTGTACGCTCGCTGCCAGAACGAGACTGGCGACTGCGCGTGGAAGCGTACGTGGGAGGCCAGCAACCAGCGATCGCCGCGATCGATCATGAATCGGGCGTCGCTGCTGGAGGCGTGGAGGCCCCAGGTGTCGGTGTAGAGGCGTTCTTCGAGACGAAGCGTCGCGTGCGCGTAACGATGGAGATAGCGGCCCCATGCGGCGTAACGATTCCGCGCCAGAGGCAACTGCTCGAGCGGCCGCTCCTGCAAACGCAACCGATTCACGTCGTCGATCGAAGTGCCAGGCGCAATTCCCGCAGCGACAGCGGGAGAGAAGAGCGGCACATAGCGGTAGGGCTTTGACTGATCGCCACGCTCGAGGATGAGGTCCCCGCCGATGACCACGATGGTCGCCGGATCCACTACGATCGTGACCGCGCCATTGAAAGCATTCCTGGTCAACGAGCGCGAGAAAACCGAGAACGGGGTGCCGGAGCGTCCGATGGTGTCGTGGCCGTAGCCATAGCCCGCGAGCAACGTGAGATCCTTCTGGTCGAGATCGAGCGTCACCGTTCCGCCCGTCGCCCACGCAAGGTAGTCGGGTTCACTCGAGAACGATCCCGCGGCGCCGACGCCCAAGTCACCCGGTTTGAACGTCGCTTGTGCACCCCCCGCCTGCCGGGTCTCGGTCCAGTGTCGCGACGCGCTCGAAACGATATCGACCGAGGCTGCGGACACCGCATCGACCAGGTAGTCAGCGTGGGCCGACCATCCTCGCGTCGCGTCCGCCAGATCGAGGGACAACGAAGGCGTGACGACGTCGACATGATCGGAATCGGTATAGGCCGCGAGCTCGCCGCGCAGTCGCCCGGCAATCCGCCTCGGCGCGGCCGCTCGAGCCTCGGTCTGTTCGGGTAAGCTCAGCGACGTCGAGTCGGGCGCCGTGGGGGTCGTGAGCGTCGGCCATGGTGCCGGCGCGCTGGGAGGCGGCGTTTCCGCTGCTCCTCTCGCTGCCACCAGCAGGATGATCAGCAGGAACGCGCCCGTCAGTTGCAGCCGCAACCAGCCTCTCCGGCGGAGCCGCCGCCGGTGGCACCCTCGCGTACGGCGCGCGCATGAGCCTCACCGGGCCCGCCCCAATCGGCGGTGGTCATGGTCGAGTGCGCAAGCCGCTCGCGCTGGTACGGGCGAACGTGAGTGCAACCCCCCAGCGTGACCAAGGACACCACCAGCAGCAAGACGCTCGGGAGTGCTTTCCGGGATAGTGCGGCGGGCGGCGCCATGGCGGTCATGGACCTCGCCTCATTTATCCTATTAGTCAGGTGGGCGGCGACATAGGTTGCAACAATCTGGAGGTTTCTCGGCGCTCATTGGGTTCGTGTCGCTCTCATCCGCCGGCTTCCGCCGCCGCGAGTGGCCGTATGTCGATCTCCAGCGTCCCGCCCAGGATCGCCGCGTACGTCCGGCACATGCCGATCGCCTCGTCCATCCCGGAGAGCTCCAGCACCGCGAAGCCGCCGATCAGCTCCTTCGATTCGGAGAACGGGCCGTCGACCACCCTCAGGTCGTTGTTCTTGAACAACAGGCGCTTAGCCTTGGTGCTCGGCTGCAGGTCGGTCGTCCGGACGAGGACGCCCGCTTTGGTCATCTCGGTCCGCAGGCGCGTCAGCGCGGCTTGCTGCTTGGCACTGCGCGCACCGGCCTCGGAAGCCTGGTCGGCCTTTTCGATCAGCAGGAACTGCAGCGGCGGGTTCTCGGGGGCCGCCATGAGGCCGATATCCCAGGCCTCGTTCACCTTGCCGAGCTCGACCTCGCCGGTGCCGAGGATCTTGCCGTAACGCTCGGCCCAGCCGATCGCCTCCTCGCGCGTCTTGACCTTCAACAACAGCATCGTCGAAGGCATCTCGTGCTCGCCGCGGTAAGGGCCGTGCTTCACCGTGCAGGCGTCGTCGCGGAAGGTGAGGCGGGTACGCGTCGAGCTTGCGCCGAGGCCCGCGCCATCGATGAGAGTGCCGGCCTTGGCGTGGCCGCCGATGAACTCGCCCATCTTCTGGATGAGCTCCATCGGGGGCTTTTCACCAGCCTCGGTGTGGGGGTCGTTCTTGTGCATGATCATGAAGCGCATGGTCGTCTCCGTTTAGGTGTGTGCATTCTTAGCGCGTTTGGAACGATGAGAGGACGAACGCGCGCAGACTCGGGGTACGCAGAGCGTAGGCGATCCAGAGGATCGCTCCCATCGCCACCGGGAACCAGAGCGGCTGGCCGATTCGAACGTGCGTGGCGGTGGCGCCGCCGAGGTAGGCGGTCAGCAGTAGCGCGCCGACGAACTGCGTGCGCGGCACGAGGTGCAGTAGCGTACAGAGCGCGAGCACCACGCCGAGCGGCCGGAGCACCCCGATCGTGTAGCCGAGCTGCCGTGTCCCCTCGACGTGCGGCGCCAGCATCAGCAGCTTGCCAACGGCGTCGAACAGCAGGAAAGCGGAGCAGAGGCCGGTGAGCACCCGGCCGATCCAGAGTGAGACGCGTGCGCTGCGGGCGCCGCCGGAGATGGTTGGGGTGAGCACGTTTTCCATGACGATCCTCCGGTTCCAGTGTCCTTGGGCCGACCCTCTGCCGGCCCTCGCTGACACGACGAACCGCCCACGCGCCGATCGACAAGGTGGGTCGAACTTTCTTCAAGCACTTGAAATGGCGACACAAAATCGGATGCCCGGTGAACAACGCCGAGCATCTCGCTGGCGGTCACCGCAATACGACCGGCGCGCGAGCGCCTCCGCCACCGCGCCGGCCGCGCCCGCGCGCCGCGCCTCGGCCGCGGCGGCGAACGCCAGGCCGCGCCAGTTGAACCCGGCGGGCACGGCGCGACGCACGCGCGCTTCGTCCAGCCAGGCGGTCAGCTCGGCCGGCTGCATGCTCAGCAACTCGAACAGCAGCGACGTCGGTATCAGGGAGGGCGGGCTGTTCATGTTCAACGCCGGCTCGACGTCTCCGGTCCGCTCGAGGTCCTTCACGATCCCGAGCGCGGGCGTTGCACGCTGGGAATCTGTCACGAAAGAACGGGCGAAGACAATCCGGGGTCGCGACCGACTACAGCTCGTTCGCCGCCTGAGGTGCGGCCGGCCCTGGTGCCGAGGTGTCTTCCCGTTCGACGCCAGGAACACCGAGGATGTAGTCGGCACCACAGGCGCGAGCCGGAGTCTGGTAGCCGGCCGGCAGCTCGCCGCGCAGGGCCCGCGCCGCGAGGTCGAGCGCCGTGATGCTGGTGAGCTGGTAGCTCTCGGGCGTCACGAGGCGCGCCTGCACCGCCTGCCCGGCGTCGTTGCGCGCCTCGGCCCACAGCCGACTGCGGCGTCGCGCGCGCTGATCGGCGGTTGGGCCCGGTGCTCGCCTGCGCACGCGCGCCGCCAGCGCGCGCTGGACGGCGCCGCTCGCCAGCAGCGGCGCGAAAACGCGCGCGGCGCGCATCCCCGCGCGGACCGCGAAAGGCAGCGCGACGTAAACCTCGATGTTGGGGATCCCGGTCGTGTGATACGCCGTCGCAACGTCGCCCCAGGGGATGCTGATGGCCGACCGCGCGCCGTCACCGAAGTCGATGGAGCGCGTACGCCATCCGCTCGGCACGCGCACCAGCGCCCCTTCGCGCCGGATCATCCCGCCCGCGGGCGCGTTCTCGATCGCGGTCAGAGCCGTGCCGCGCGACATCTGCGTACCGGCCGAGAAGGCCAGCGTCAGGTGCGTCGCCGATGGTAGTCGGTGCGCTACGTGCGCTGCGAGACAATCGGACGGGACGACATCGAAGCCGGCGCCGGGCAGCAGGGTCACGCCAGCTGCACGCGCGTCCGCGTCGCGTCGCGCCAGCGCCTCGAAGACGTCGATCTCCCCGGTGATGTCCAGATAGTGGGCACGCGCGCGCAGACAACCGTCGACCAGCGGCCGTGCTGTGCGCGAGAACGGGCCCGCGCAGTTGAGCACCACGGTCACGCCGGCAAGCGCGCGGTCGACCGCCGCCACGTCGTCGACGACAAACGTCCGTTGCTCGCACTGCAGTTCGGCCGCCAGGTTGCGCATGCGGTCGCCATTTCTCCCCGCCAGCACCGCCGGCACGCCCTCCTGCGCCGCGCGCCGGGCCACCAGCTCACCCGTGTATCCGTTCGCACCGTAAATGAGCAGCACCGTAGGCGTACCCTTTTACTCCGACGTTCGCTTCATGCCGAGGCGAATCCGCCGACCATCCCCGACCGATCAGCAGTGCCACCCCGACTGCCCGGAACGTCCCTTGGACAGCTTTCTTCGGCGGCAAGCCGGCGCGCAGGGTGTGCGGGAGCGTCGCGACGAAAGAACCCGTGATCGACGGGGTGCGGCCGGAGAACACCTGGGAGAGTGTAGGTCTTCCAAACGAGTGCCAGCGGCGGCTGGACCCGTCTCGTTGAGCATGTGCGACGACGCGGGGCATGGCTTCATCCTTCGCAGACAGGCCAGACGCTCAAATGAGCGCCGTGTTCTGCCGATACTCGAGGGGTGGATCGTCCGAAGGCCGACCGGCTGATGGCGCTCGCGCTGCTGCTGGCAGCCGGGTGCCGGCCCGCGGATTCGTCCGCGCCGTCACCGGCGGTCTCGGCGATAGAGGAGCCCGTCGCAGGGACGATCGAGCTGGTGACTTGGTGGGGGCGCCTCGGACAGTCGGAGCCGGTGCGTGCGCTGATCACCGAGCATGCCAAGCGATACCCACACGACTACCTCATCAACGCGACGACGCGGATATCCGGACGGGTGCGGGAGACGATCAGGAACCGCATGATGTCGGGCGATCCGCCCGACGTGTTCCAGTGCAACGTGGGCTACGACATGCGGCAGTGGGTGAGTGTCAATGGTCTCGACGATCACGACTCGAAGCTGGTGCCGCTGGACGACTCCTTCTCGTCCTTGTGGACGGTCGTGGCGCCCAAGCTGCTCGACTACATCGCCTACCAGGGCAAGTTGTACGGCGTCCCGGCCACGGTTCACCGCGTGAACGCGACCTTCTACAACAAGGCCCTGTTGGCGGCGAATGGTCTCACACCGCCGGCCAGCGTGGCGGAGCTGAAGGCGGCGGGGCGCAAGCTGCGTGCGGCCGGAATTCCCTTGTTCGCGATGAGCGGAAAGGAGCCCTGGCAGCTCGGTCACTTCGTGTTCGAAGGTCTGCTGGTCGCGCGCGAGGGTCCGGACTTTTATCGGAGATACCTCGGCGGGGGGGAACGACCGGACGACCCGCGGATCGTGAAGACCCTCGAAGAGGCGCTCGAGCTGCTGCAGTATGCCAACTCCGATTGGCAGGAACTGACGTTCCTCGAGGCGGCCGACATGGTGGTTCAAGGCAAGGCGGCGATGAGCGTCGACGGTGATTGGATGACTGTCTACTTCGCGAAGGACGGTCTCTCCGCGAGCTCACCCATCGCCGAGGGCGCCTTCCCCGGCTCCGAGGAGACCTTCGTCTTCACCGCGGACCTGTTCTCGCTCCCCGTGCGCGCGAAGAACGCGGCGGGCGCGAAGCGCCTCCTGAGCACGATCGTGTCCCCGGAAACGCAGCGCGTTCTGTCCAGAGTGAAGGGCAGTATCTCGCCGCGCACCGACTTCAACGACGCGGGCTTGACCGCGATCCAGCAGCAGAAGGTGCAGCTCCTTCGTCGTGGCAACTTGGCGCTCGCGCTCTCCGGGATCGTGCCCACGCAGTTTCACGACGACGTGAACTGGGCGCTCCTCGATATGGCCAAACGACGAAACATCAAGCCGGCGCTGGACACGCTGCGCAGCCGATATCACCTCTTGCTCGGCGACGACAAGGCGAATTGAGGACGCGCCCGGGCGCGCGGATCAGGGCGCGGGCGCTCAGACGTCGAACACCAGCTGTTTTGGACCTCGAGGCGAGCTAGAATCCGAGGCGAGATGTCGCTCCCGGTCTCGGTCCAGACCACGGCGAATTCCGGCCGCTGGACGGCGGCGCCGCGACGCGGAAGGCAGCGGATCAATTGGTGGCTGGCGCTGGGGCCGCTGCGCCAGGCGGCGCGTCTTTTCACGCGCGCGTGGCGTGGCCTTGGCGGCAAGGCGCGCTTTCGGCTGAAGATTCTCGTCGCGATCCTGCTGCTGCTCGCGCCGCTCTGGACGCTGAATTTGGCGGTCGCTTTCTTCGGTCGCACGGCAGTTTTCCCTCTGTCGCCCTACTTCGTGCGCGAAAAGATCGCGGCGCTGGGCACGTACGCGCGCCATTGGGTGCGCTGCACGCCGCGCGATCACGAGGATGTCGATCGCTTGGTGAAGGAAGCCGAGATCCGACACCACCTGCCGCGCGCGTTGCTGGCCGCCGTAATCCACGTCGAGTCGAACGGATACGCCCACCGCATCTCGTCCGCGGGGGCGATGGGCCCCGGACAGCTCATGCCCGAGACCGCCAGGCTGCTCGCGGTCGCTGATCCTTTCGACACCGCGCAGAACGTCGACGGCGCCGCGCGTCTGCTCGCGGGGCACATGCATCGCTTTCGTCGCGTCCGGCTCGCCGTGGCTGCTTACCACGCTGGACCGGGCGCAATTCACGGGCACGTGCCGGAGAACGGCATGACGCCGGGATACGTCGCGCGCGTGATGGAGACTTACGTTCGCCTGCGACCGCGGCGCAGCAAAGCCGGCTGAAGGGGCGAGGACGGGCTCAGCGTCCGCGGCGACGCCGACCGTGGTTCGAGCGTGCGCGGGACGGTTCTCCCGTGTGTGCTTCGACCCGTGGCGGCGCGGCCCCGCTCGGCCTTGCTGGGGACATCGGGCCGCCCGGCCTCGCCGGCGGCGTGCTGCCGCCCGCGCGCTGCCTCTTGTCGCGGCCGGCGCGACCTCGCTCGGCGTCACGGCTCCGACGCCCGCTGCCACCACCACCGCCGGTGCGGTGTTCGGGCGCCCCCACCTCGGGAGCGGTGACGGTATCCAGGGTCCCGCGCTGGAGGTGGTGAAAGAGCGCGTCGCCGCAGTCGGCCACGCGCAAGAGCCGCGCGTCGAAGCGGGCCAGGTGCTCGGTGAGGTTTCGCAGGTCGCGCCGCAGGATCTGACGGGCGTTGTTGTTGCCTGCGACCTCGACAACCTGGGGCATGTCGATGATGGTCGGACCGCTCGCGGCCATCAGGACGTTGTAGGCCGACAGATCGCCGTGAATGCGTCCGGTGCCGAGCAGCGTCTTCACCTGAAGGAAGACCTCCTGATGAAGCGAGGTGGCTTCTTCGGCCGTGAAGACAAAATCAGCGAGGCGCGAGGCGGGCGCTCCGGCGCTGTCGACGACGAGCTCCATGAAGAGAACGTTTTCGTAGAGGAAGTACGGCTCCGGCACACGGACGCCGGCATCGAAGGCGGCTCGCAGCGCATGGAACTCCATGTCCTGCCAGTTGTCCTCGATGAGCCCGCGCCCGTAGGTGCTCTTCTTCTGCATCGCGCGGCGGTCGCGTGAGTTGCGGGTCTGATTCCGCCCCTCGACGTAGCTGGCCGTCTTCTTGAAAGTTCGCTCGTCGCGCGCCTTGTAGACCTTGGCCGCGCCGAGGTGTCCCTCGCGCTCCACGACGTAGACCGTGGCCTCCTTGCCGCTCATCAACCTCGCGTGGACCGCGTCGATGATCCCTTCTTCGACGAGGTGGGAGATGACGTCAGGCTGGGACATTCGTCGCCGGCAAAGGCCTCGGATCTTTCGTCAGGCGGGACCGCCCTCGCCGGGGGAAGAGACGTTCTTCCGGTGGCGGGGGGCCAGCCGTCGCAAGATCTCGACGCGCGAGAGATAAAGATGCCAGCGCCGGCCGTGGCGCTCGTAGGGATTTGCCTGGTTCACCCATCCCTTGAGCTGAATCGGAGTGGTTACGGCCGTCGAGAGATAGACCTCGGTGAAGAGGTTCTCCTTCATGGCCCGTTTCGCCAGCGCGTGACTCTCGAAGAAGTTGCTGTTCACACGCGGCCTTCTAGCAGGTCTTTGGCCCGGATGCTCGTTCCAGGTCGAGGGCGACGGGGTCGGACAGCTCGGCAACCTACATCGAGCTGCGCGACCCCCTCCGCTCCCTCGCTCCCTAGAAGCCGAGGCAGGTGTTCAGTGCGGCGGACTGCGGGTTGCAGACCCCCGAGACCTCGAAGGCTTCGGTGTCGAAATCCGAGCAGATGAACGAGCTCGTCGGCTGCTGCGCGGTGCAGCGGTTCAGCGCGTCGAACTGGGCCTCGCAGCCGGCGAAGAAGTCATAGCTCTGCAAGCAGAGGTTCACGCAGTCTTCCTCGGTGTCGCCGCAGTTCAGCGCGAGGCCCGGGTCGCACGCCTGCGCGCAGATGAACGAGCGGCTGTTCACGTTGCAGCGCGGGCTGTTCTGGTTGACGGTCAGCAACGTGTTGGGACCGTTGGGCGCGATCAAACGATAGCTCAGGGTCTGACCCGCCGTGAAGTTCGTGCCGAACCTGAACTGATGATTCCCGGGCAGGAACGTGGTCGGCCGTAGATTCCCCGTGTCCTGCGCGAACACGTTGCTGGTCCCCAGCGGCACGTTGACGACCACGCCGTTCTGGTTGTTGTAGCCAAAGTACGCGCGCAAGCCGCCGCCCGGCCGCGTGCCCACGCACTCGGTGCGCGGCGCCAGCGGCGCCTGGCCGCCCTTCATGTAGCTCTGATCGAGGAAGGGCAGGAAGGGATCCATCCGCGTGTAGTACGAGAAGCTCTCGCAGAAGTCGCCGGTCCAGGTGGAGATGCCCACGACCTGATCTTGTCCGCCGCTGTTGCGGATCGCGGGGCCGCCCGAATCGCCGGCGCAGGTGTTGGCGTTGGGCGTGCCGCCGTTGGTCTGGAACAGCGAGCTCAGCACCGCGGGGATCCCCAGGCCGGGGTGGGGATGCGGCGGCAGCGGGCTGGTGATCGGCTGGCCGACGAACGGCGCGGTGCCGGTGCGCTTGATGTGCCCGCCCTGGGTCTGCGAGATGTCCGCGGTCAGCGCCAGCAAGGCTCCGTAGCCGATCTCGGTGATCGGCTGGCCAGCGAGCGACGCGGCCAGGCGGGTGCGCCCGATCGGCAGCGGATCGACGATGGTGTTGGGGGGCAGGCGCGGCTGTCGATCCAGGTAAACCACCGCCAGATCATTGGCGACGGTATCCGGGTTCCAGCCCGCGATGGTCTCCCAGCTGTCGGCGCGCATGAAGCGCGAGGGAGCCGGCGCCGCCGAGATCGCGAAGTACGGGTTCGGTCCCAGCGCCGCGAGGTCGGCGTCAAAGTTGTTGCCGATGTACGCCAGCACGCGCGCCGCGACCCGTTGCTGGCCGCTGCTGTTCTTGGGGGCGATGCAATGAGCGGCCGTCAGCAGCACGCGCGGCGCGAACAGCACGCTGGAACAGAAGGTGGCGCCGCCGTCGGTGAACTCCGTGCGGATCGCCATCACGTAGTTGCGGCCGTTCTCCAGCGTACCGCGCACGATGTCCGATTCGACGGAGACCAGCGGCTCCTCCGGCGTCGCTTCCGGCGGCTGTCCGCAGGCGGCGAAAGCCAGCGCCGTCGCCATGGTGGCCGCCAGAACGCGTCCATGAATCCGGGTTTTTCCCTGTCCCTGTCCCTGTCCCTGTCCCTGTCCCTGTCTCGACATTGTCTTCTCCTTGGGTAAGCGACTTACTGACGCTGCGATGAACACTGGTGAACGCGTATTCCGGACCGACCTTGGATGACGCCTGCAGCAGCAGCCAGCGTCGGCCGGCGGATTCAACGCCGCGGGCGCGGAGTCTCTCTCAAGCCGACAGGGAATTGCAATCGGTACTCGAGATGGCCGGCACCGAGGAAGAGCACGGCAAGCTTCACGAGTCGTTCACAGCTGCGGAGCCAGCAACCGCGCCGCCGATGCCACCAGCCGCTGCAGGAACGGCGACTTCGCCTCGCGCTGGACCTGGCGCCGCGCGTGCGCCAGGTCGGTCTCGAAGGCGCGCGCCAGCTCGCCCACGCAGGCCCCTCCGTAAAACGCCGCCACCACCTCGAAGTTCAGCCGAAAGCTGCGGTTGTCGAGGTTGGCCGTCCCGACGATGCCCAGAGCGTCGTCGATCACGGCGGTCTTGGCGTGCAGCATCGGCGATTCGTACAGGTAGATCTGCGCGCCCGCGGCGAGCAGCTCATCGTGAAACGTCCGGCTGGCGGAATCCACCCACCGTGAATCGGTGGCGTGCGGCAACAGCAGCCGCACATCGACCCCGCGGTGGGCCGCGCTGGCGATGGCCGCCAGGATCGCTTCGCCAGGCACGAAGTACGGTGTGGTTAGCCACAGCCGCTCCTTGGCGCTGGTGATGGCGGCGAAATAGAAAGCCTCGATGGCGTAGACGTCGTCGTCCGGCCCGGAAGCGAGGATCTGCGCGACCAGCTGCGGTGGCGCAGGCACCTTTTGCGGTGCACCGAGGGGCGCGGTGGCGGGGTCGTGCTGGGCCAGCGAGATCACATCGTCCAGCTCCTCACCGGCCGGCGTTGGCGGAAAGAAGTGGGCGAAGCGCTCGCGGCGGGCGCAGCCCAGGTCGTCGTCAGTGGCGAATACCCAGTTCTGCATGAACGTCGCCTGCAGCCCGTGGACCGCAGGACCGACGATGCGCACGTGCGTGTCGCGCCAGGCCGCCGCGCCCCTGGCGCGTGCGCTGTGATCGTCGGTGACGTTCATGCCGCCCGTGAACCCGATCCACCCGTCGACCACCACGATCTTGCGGTGCGTACGAAAGTTCACCAGCCGCCACCAGAGCCGGAACGGACGCACGCGGTTGAAGAAGCGCACGTCCACCCCGGCGTCACGCATCGCGCGCACCGCGGCGTGCCGCAGTCCCTCGGCCCTCGCGTCCACCAGCAGCCGCACCTCCGTGCCTGCGCGTGCGCGCTCGATCAGCGCGTCGATGACGCGCTTGCCGCTCTGGTCGTCGTTGAAGATGTAGTACTCGAGATGGACGTGGTGTCGCGCGCCGGCGATGGCGGCCACCAGCGCGTCGTAGCAATCGTCGCCGTTCAGGAACAACCGCGCCTCCCGCGCCTCTTCCGGCGGCAGGTGGCCCAGCTGCGCGCCCGCGCGCATCAGCTGCCCTTGCAGCGACAGGACCTTGGCCCGCGCCTCTTTCCACTCGCGCATCAGCCGACCGATGCGGTCACGGGCCAGGCTCAGACGCAGCCGCTTGCGCTGCAGGTGCCGGGGCCCGACCAAGAGGTAGATCGCCACGCCGACCAGCGGAAGCGCGGCGACCACCGTGATCCAGGCTAGCGTTGCCGTCGGCGACCGCCGTTCGAGCACGATGAAGCCGCTGATCAACACCACCCAGACCACCTGAGCGACGCCAAGGAGCAGACCCCACGAAACAGTCATGCGGCGACTCTAGTCGAAATGGAGGGTGGAAGCCGTTGCCCAGCGCCCATCATCAATGTGCGACCCCGACGACTGTCGCGACACGAAGTCTGTGGACTAGACTGCGTCGCGTGCGTGAGCCATCCAGATCCCGCGAGTTGAATTCCCAACGTCGATCTCGGCGCGGACTTCGTCACGGAATTGGCCTGCTGTGGCTCGGGCTCATGATGGCGCTCGGGGGCAGCCCGTCGCGGGCCGAAGACGCAGGCCGCAGCCCGTCACCAGCACGCAAACTGCGCGTGGCCGCCAACCATCACACGCTGGAACGCGACGACGGCACTCCTTTCTTCTACCTGGGCGACACCGCGTGGGCGCTCTTTCAGCGCACCAGCCGCGAGGAGGCGGATCACTACCTCGTCGACCGAGCGGGCAAGGGCTTCACCGTGGTCCAGGCCGCCGTGCTCTTCGATTTGCCGGACGCCAGCAACGTCTACGGCGATCTGCCGCTCGTGGGCGGGAATCCCGAGCGGCCCAACGAGGCGTACTTCCGCCACGTGGACTACGTCGTACGCCGGGCCGCGGAGCTGGGGCTGTACGTCGGCATGCTGCCGACCTGGGGTAGCTACTGGAAGACCGATTCGGGCAAGAGCCTGTTCAGCGAGAGCAGCGCCAAAGCCTACGGCCGTTTCCTGGGCAGCCGCTATCGCGAGCAATCGATCATCTGGATCCTGGGCGGCGACAACAACCCGGCCAATCAGGTCGAGCGACGAATCCTGGATGCCATGGCGGCCGGGCTCCGCGAAGGCGACCACGGCAGTCACCTCATCACCTTCCACCCGCGCGGACCGGGCGCGTCGTCGGACTTCTTCGCAAGTGCGCCCTGGCTGGATTTTCACATGGTGCAGTCGTCGCACGGCAGCCGCGATCACGACAACGGCCTCTTCGTCGAGCGCGACTATCGCCTCAAGCCGAGCAAGCCGACCCTCGACGGAGAGCCCCGCTACGAGACCATCCCGGTGGGCTTCTATTTTTCCACCGCGGACGTCAGCGATCGCTTCGACGACTACGATGTGCGCCAGGCAGCCTATTGGTCCGTGCTGGCCGGCGCCTGCGGCCACACCTACGGCAACAACAACGTCTGGCAGTTCTGGACGCCGGCGCGTGCCCGTCAGATCTCCGCGGCGATTCCGTGGACCGAGGCGCTCGATCACCCCGGCGCCTTCCAGATGAAGTACCTGCGCCGGCTGTTCGAGGCGCGGCCGCTGAACAAGCTGGAGCCGCGTCCGTCGATGCTGCTCGACGCGCCGACCAGTGGTGGTGCCAAGGTGCGCGCCGCATGCGCGACCGATGGATCGTTTGCGCTGGTCTACTCGCCGCGCGGGGAGAAGTTCACGGTCGACCGGTCGGTCATCAAGGGCGAGCGCCTGAGCGAGCTGTGGTACGACCCGCGCTACGGCGCTGCGTACCCCTTCCACTCCGGCACCAGCAAGTCGATCCAGACTTATACGCCACCTACCAGCGGCCGCGGCTGCGACTGGATCCTGATCCTGGAGGACGCGGCAGCACGCCTACCAGCCCTCGGCCCGCCGGCCAGCCCGCCAGCCCGGTGACGAAATTCGCGGTCGAAATAGAAAAACTTCCAGCTCGAGTGAGTGGGAATCCCTTCGCGAGGAGACAGGGCATGAGTGCTGAACCTCATTTCGCGTCGTGTTGTCCGTCCCCCCCGAGATGCCGTCCTGACGCGTGCGCTCGGGGTTGCGGCTGTGCTGGCCGCGTTCGCGGGCGCAGGCCTCGCCGGATGCGCCGCTGCGGACAACGGCAATGGCGGCGGCAGCGGCGGCGCGACCGGCAGTGGGGGCTCACCGGCCGGGTTGGGCGGTAGCGGCCCAGGCGACGGAAGTGGCGGGTCTGCGCGGGAGGCAGCGCGGGCAGCGGGACCGGCTCCGGCGGCGCGCCGGGCGGCGCGACCGGCAGCGGTGGCCGGCCGACGGGAAGCGGCGGCGCCGTCGGCGCAGGCGGCCGAACCGGGGCGGGCGGGACCAGCGCCACCGGGGGCAGCACCGGGGGCGGCGCCGGAGGAACGACCGGTGGAAACGGCCCCCAGGTCTGGGTGAGCCCGACCGGCAGCGACACCAACGCCGGCACGCAAGCCGCGCCCTTCCTGACCATTCAGCACGCGCACGGCGCCATCACCGCCGGCGGCACCATCTGGGTGATGGCGGGGACCTATCGGTACGACCGAACGGTCAACCTGTCGCTGGCCGGCTCGGCCAACAACCTCACCCGGCTGTGGGCCGTGCCCGGCGGCGCGCGCCCGATCATCGACTTACGGTCCTTGATCTGGGCACGCAGCGCGTCCGACGCTCGCCCCGTGCTCGATCACGCGCTCACTCAGTTCAGGGTCGGCGTCGTCCAGTCTGCCCAGTCGGACAGCTTTCCGGCGGCACTGGCCGATATCTTCATGACTCCGGGAACGCTTCCCGTCTTCTTCAGGAACTTCTCAATGTTGTCCTTCAGCGGCTGCGACCACTCGGGCCTCAGGGAACAATGAGTCCCGTTCTGCACGTCTGAGTAGTAGGTGATGTTGGCTCCCGCTCCAAGCGCCTTGTACACCTCCGCTCCGCCCAGAGCGCCCACGCTTGCGGACTTGGGACCCAGGTTCGCAATGTGGGGATTGTCCATGATGAACAGTCCACGCGGCGCAATCATGGCCACGAGCTCATGCGTGTCCAAAGGCGCCTTGGTTGGGCTGGTCGTGAACGGTAGGAACGCGTCGGCAAACCAGGGCTGCTCACCGTAGGCGTTGGCCAGAGTCTGACCACCTTCCGCATTGACGCCACGCCAGATCGGGAGGCCGGACGTGCCTGACTCGGCGGGCATGGTCAAAGCAACGCGCTGATCGATGACTCCAGCGATCAACGCTCCTTTGCCAAAGCGCGAGCAACCGCTCACGCCGACGGCGTCTGCCTTGAGCATGCTGCTGCCGTTCTTCGCGATGACGTCAATGACGCGACTCACGCCCCAGCCCCACGCCGTGAGGAGACTGGTTGCGCTGCCGCCGGAATAGAGGCTGTAGAACGCCCCTGTCTGATTGGGGCCATGCCCATGGCCTTCGGCTCCAACCGAATACACGGGCAAGTAGATGAGTGCCACGCCCTCGCTGTTGATCACGGCCGTGTCCAGGGGGGGGCCGAATCCTCCGCTGGTGTCGGTGGTGTATTCGATGATGACCGGATAGGGCGCGGTGCCGCTGGTCGGCAGCTTGACGCCGGCGGAGAACGAAGAGCTCTTCCCGTTATCCATCACGTTGACGGTGATCATCGTGCTGGTCACCGTGCCGCTGACCGACTGGGGCGGTGGTGGCTTCGTTCCGTAGACGTATTTCTCCTCCATCTTCCTGATCTCTTCTCGCCGGCAACGCCACTCAGCCTTGGTGGTCATGCGTGTTCCGTCGAGCTTCGTGAACGGGTCGGGCAGCTTGGCGATGGTGGGAAGAGAAGCTGAATCCGGGAGGCTGGCGACCGTGCAATTGACGCCGTCGTCCTCTCCGGACGGAGCCGCGGCCCCACCGGAGCCGCCGCCAACCCCGCTCCCCATTCCGCCGGCTCCAGCTCCGGCGGTACCAGCTCCGCCGATCCCGCTGCCACCGGACCCCATCCCACCGCCTCCCGTGGCCCGACCGCCCGTCCCCACGCCGCCACTTCCCGAACCACCGCTGCCGGTGCTCGCGCCGCCGGTCCCCGCGTTCCCGCCGCTGGCCGCGCCGCCCGTGCCAGCTGCCGTGCCGCCCGTGCCCTCGCTGGTGCCACCTGCGCCTCCGCACCCCGCGAAGGCCACAAATGTTGGAAGGAGAGCCGAAGCCAGAACGATTCGCCGGAGCTTCATGTGTTTTGTCCCTTTGGTGTGACGATCAATCAACGACCGGAGACAGTCCCGGGCGAAGCCGGCGCGTCACGCGGGCCGGTACGGGGGATTTGAAGGTTCGAGGATCGAACCTCCCCAGCGAGTAATGGGTGGGAGTGCCAGAAAACATTTACCCATGAACGCTGCTCGCCGCCGCGTTGCGATGACCGCCACGGCGTCGTCAGTGCCACCCAGCAAGCTGCTGCGCGGCGATACGCACGCGCTGCCGAAGACGGCCATCGACGCCGCCACGAGAACCCTCCACGCACCCACACGCACTTCGATCATCGAGGCCGGCTATTGTCGCAAGACAGATTGTCTTGTTACGCACCTCGCACCGGCCTTCGGGCCATTTCACTTGCCCACGCAGCAGCCAGGCGGTCCTGCTCCGCCGCGATTGTCGGGCCTATGTCCGCTTCAGCGTCCGCCGATCGCGGAGACAGCCACGTGGCCTGCCGAGACTTTGGTAGTCGCCGCTCGGCGGCAGTCCTTGTTGGCGCACGCCAATATGTCGCCAACGCGAAGGACGATGTCGTCGAGCGCGGGGACGGCCTGGTGGCATATCTCGCATGACGCCTTCGTCAGACGCCGCTCGTCCTCCCTGACTTCCACCCTCACGGCGGTGTGCACATGGCGCGTGGCGTTCGCGCGGTGCTCCGCTTCTATCCGCGCGGTCTGCTCGTCATCGTACCGGCCGAACTGGCAGCTCATCGTCTCGTCGAGTGCGGTCCATTTCATCACAGGTTTCACGCGCCCGAATGCTACCCGAATCGCTCGCCGGAGGCCCGGTTCTTCTCGCGTTCCGTCGCCGAAAGTCTTCTGTTGTCGGGATAAATGACTAGCTTCGGCCGCGCTTGGGCATCGAAATCGACAGCGACCACTTCGATGAAGGTGACTTCGCGCGTTTTCGCGAGCGCCTGCGCGCCAGCCTGACCACGCTGGAGGACGTTCTGGCGCGCCCCGGCTTTGGCGAGGGAGAGCGCACCTTGGGAGTCGAGCTCGAGCTCTTCCTGGTCGGGGACCGCGCACAGCCGCTCGCCGTCAGCCCGCAAATCGTGCGTGACGCAGATAGCCCCCAGGTGACCCCCGAGATGGGCGTTTATACCATCGAGCTGTCGACGCCGCCGGTGGCGCTGACGGACCGGCCGTTCGCCAGGCTGGGGGCCGAGATGCGTGGGGCGATGGAGGGCATCCGCGCCCAGGCGGCCAAGTACGGGGCGCGGGCGGTGCCCATCAGCATCCTTCCGACGCTCGACCGCGAGCACTTCGGCGCCGCCAGCATCACTGATCTGCCGCGTTACCGGGCCCTGGCCGCGGGCTTGCGCCGTCTACGTGACGCGCCCTTTCAGATCTGTATCGACGGCGCTGACCCGCTCGAGCTCACGACCAGCGGCCCCGCCATGGAGGGGGCGAACACCGCGTTTCAGGTTCACCTGCAGGTGACGCCGCGAGAATTCGCACCGCTGTTCAACGCCGCGATGATGTTGACCGGCCCGGTGCTGGCGGCGGCGGCGAACTCGCCCACGTTCCTGGGCCATCGCCTCTGGCACGAGACCCGCATCGCGCTCTTCAAGCAGGCGGGGGATGACAGGTCGTGTACGAAGACGTCTATTTCGACGTGTGTCCGTTCCTGTTCGCGGGCCAGGCCGAGGGCGCGATGGTGCGCGTGTCCGCGACGCCGGTGTGCAACGTCTCGGCCGGGGCCGGCATCGCCGCCGTCATCGTTGCGGGCTCGGTCGCAGGCGCCGGCGCCGCACCCAGCGCGGAGGCCGAGGGTGTGTGAGCTGCTGGGCATGGTGTCGAGCGTGCCGACCGATCTGACGTTCTCGTTCACGGGGCTCGCGCTGCGCGGAGGCCAGACCGGGCCGCACGCCGACGGGTGGGGCGTCGCTCTCTACGACGGACGATTCGCGCGCACCTTTCTGGAACCGCATCCTGCGTTCTCGAGCCCGCTGGCGCGCTTCGTGCGCGAAAACCCGATCCCGACGCCGCTCGCGGTCGCGCACATCCGCAAGATGACGCGCGGGCAAGCCTCCATTCAGAACACCCACCCGTTCGTGCGCGTGTTCGACGGGCGTCACCTGGTCTTCGCCCACAACGGCACGCTGCCGCACGTGCGTGACCGCCCGCTGCGCTTCGACAGCCCGATCGGCGATACCGACAGCGAGCACGCGTTCTGCGTGATCCTGGACGCGATGCGCGCCCGCTATGGCGCGCACTATCCCGAGGACCCGCTCGACATCGGGCGCCTGCTGTTCGACGTCGCCAATGATCTGGGCAGCGACGGCGTCTTCAATTTCCTGCTCGCCGACGGGCACCACCTGTACGCGCGCTGCGGTGATCATCTCTCGGCCATCGTTCGCAGCTCGCCTTTCGGGCACGCGACGCTGGTCGACGCCGACGTCACGGTGAACCTGGGCGAGGCGATGCCGGCGAACGGCGACACCCACCTGGCGATCGTCGCCACCGAACCGCTGACCCGCGGAGAGACGTGGCAAAAGGCCGAGCCCCGCACGTTGTGGGTCTTCAGCGAGGGCCGCCTGCTATCGACGTTCGCCTGAGGCTCTTCTCGACGGAATCCACGCTTCGTCCGGCGCGTCGGAGTAGCGGCTCGTCAGCAGCTCCTCCGCCTTGCGCAGGACCTGCCCGCGCTTGCTCACCACCCGGAGCATCACCGGAAGCTGCCGGTAGAGCGGGTACCATTTTCCGAGGTCTCCGCGGAACTTCGCAAAGATCGACAGTGGCAGATGGGCGCCCGCCAGCGCCATGTTGGCCATCACCATGAGCGCGACGTGAGCGCCAAACCGGAGCTTCGGCTCGACGTCGACCCGGGCGCGGAAGAACTGGGGCGCGACGGGGGCCAGCTCGTTGCGGTACCAGAGGTGCGTCACGTAGTAGGCGCTCGTTCCGCTGAAGCCCATTGCGAACTGGGGCGCGCAGACCGCGCCGCCGTCTTGCAGGATCGGCTCGTGGGGAATCGGCCGGAAGTGGGTCGTGCAGTTGATGAACCAGGAGCCGTCGGCGACCGGCACCTCGCGCCGCTGCGCCCCTTCCCGCAGGGTCATCGCGACGCCGTCCACGTCGACGAGGTGTCCGCGGTGCACCTCGTGGACGCTCGCGCGGATCTCGTCGCGCTCGGCGAGGGAGAGCAGCGCGAGGCGGTAGTTTCCGGCGTGACCGAAGACGTTCGTCACCAGCCCCTGCCGCTCCAGGCTCGCCATGACCGCGGCTTCATTCTGGCCGTCGAAGAGCTCGCACATCCGCAGGAAGACGTCGGCGGTGAGCGTGCCACCGGCGTAGCGGCGACGGCCCGCCGGAAAGGCGTTGTCCCTGACCGCGAACCACATTCCGCTTCCGGCGATGAGGTGGAGGGGCCGGCGCCGACCGCGCGACGCGCGAGATGCAGGATGGTGTCCATCGCGGTCTTGCCGCCGCCGATCACGTAAACGGGAGCGTCGCCCTCCAGAAACTCGGGGGTCGTGAGCACCGGGTCCGAAACTGCGACCGAGCGCACCCGTGTCGACGAGAGCCGAAACGGCGGCAGGAGCTCGATGTCCCTGCCGGTCCCCTTGAGCAATCTCCGCGCTCGGATCCGGACCGTCCTCGGCGATCTCGCCGTCATTCGACAGCGACGTGGCGTCGATCTCGACGCGTCCTTCGCTGATGCGATGGCCGCGATACTCGTGGCCAGAACAGCGGCGTCACCTCCAGGTGGCCGGCGGAGATCGCCGGGACGGTGGCCAGGTGATCGAGCACTTCGCGTCGGGTCGCGAGGTGCGACCGGTCGCGCTCGAGCGTCCAACGCTGATCGCCCGCCGTGAACAGGCGAGTAGGGTTGGTGCAAACGGACGAAGTCGTATTGTCCCAACCACTGTCCGCCCCAGGTCTCGTTCCTGTCGATGACCACGACCCGGTCGCCCTTGTTCAGGTACTTGGCGGCCGCGTTCAAGGCGTTGAGCGCCGCGTATCCGGCGCCCACGATACAGAGCTCGCAGTCGTGGACGACCTTCGAAGATGAAACCGCTTCCTTGCCCATGATGATTGCCTCCCGCGTGCTATCCATGCTGTCAGGCAGGCGGCGCGCGCGGTATTCGGGGAAATACGGTACGCGCGCACGGCGACCACGGTAGCCAGCTACCGTAGATCGATGGCGCTCAGTCGAGCAGGCCCAGCGCCGCGGCCTTCCGCACGGCCTCGGCGCGGTTGGCGCACGTCGAGCGCCGCGAGCGCGCGCGCCACGTGCATCTCCACCGTGCGCGGGCTGAGCGACAGCTCGCTCGCGATCTCCTTGTCGGTGAGCCCGCGGGCGACGGCGCGCAGCACCTCGAGCTGCCGCGGCGTGAGCTCCTTCGCCGGCGCCGGCGAGGCTGCGCCGGCGTCCTCGTCGAGGAACGGGCGCAGCGCGGTGACCAGCGCCTGCCACGCGGGCTCCTCACGGAACGGCACGTGGTTCTTGCTCTCGAGCGGGACGAAGCGCGCGCCCGGGATGAGCGCGGCCAGCTTGCGCCCCTGCTCGAAGAAGATGAGCTGATCGCCGCGGCTGTGGAACGCGATCGTCGGGCACGACACGCGCGGGGCGAGGTCCTTCACGTCGAGGGCGAACATCGCGCGCAGGTACTTCTCGGCCACCTCCGCCGTGGACGTCACGCGCTGGCGCTCGTCGAACGCCTGGCGCTGCGCCTCGGTCGACTCGCCCATGAACTTCGCGACGAAGACCTGCCGCAGCGCGGGGCTGCCGGTCCCCCAGCCGAGGCGCGCGCTCTTGAGCAACACGTCGGCCTCCT
Organism: uncultured Pseudomonadota bacterium; assembly: GCA_963711305.1. Taxonomy (GTDB): domain Bacteria; phylum Myxococcota_A; class Polyangia; order Fen-1088; family Fen-1088; genus DASRQZ01. Next base: position 427,120 of record CAVQDT010000003.1, on the reverse strand, counting down.
CGCAGGACGCGCGGGTCGGGGTTCGTCGAGCTGAGGTACGACCGGTGAAAGCCACCGTGGAGCACGAGGCGGCTGACGCGCTCGGGGTGCTTCGCGGCGTAGGCGACGGCGACCGGCGCGCCCATCGACATGCCGAGCAGCGGGAAGCGCTCGAGCCCCAGCCCGTCGACGACGGCCTCGAGATCGGCGACGAACACGTCGAGCGAGAGGTCGCCCACCTGGCGATCGGACAGGCCGCACCCGCGGCCGTCGTACGTGACGTAGCGATGGCGCCTCGCGAGCTCCTCGCACCAGTGCGCCGACAGAGGGCTCGTCGCGTCGTACTCGACGTGCGTGAGCCACGTCCCGGCGCGGACCAGAGGAGGCCCGCTGCCGTACGTGCCGACGGCAATCTTGGCGCCGTCGGCGGCCGTGCAGAATCGGATGTCGGGGCGGAGAGGCACGCGGGCGGCAAGCATATCGGAGGCGGCGGCGCGCGGATGAGAAAGTGCCTCGCTACGGCCCGGTCGGCGGCGGTTCGTTGCAGGTCGGGATCCCGGCCGGCGGCAGGAGGGAACAGGTCAGCCCGGGCGGGCAGACCCCCGCGCACGCGGTGGCTTGCGACTCGATCAGGATTGCCTGCTGCACGGGATTCGTGAAGAAGGTGATGACCCGATACACGCCGAGCGCGCCGTAGTGGATCTTGAAGTGCGGGTCGGTGCTCGACGACGTCGCCGCGATCGGTGACCCGCCCGGCGGCACTTGCAACACGCCCGCCGATGCCCGGTAAAAGGTCTGTGACGTACCCCACCCGTCGAGCTGGTTCGTGACCGTGACGGTGGCGGTATCGACGTCGCTCACCATCCAGGGCTCGGTGACGTTGAAGATGCGCGAGAAAAGGTTGGGCGCCACGAACGGGAAGAGACGCGTCGACTCGTCGACTCCCCAGCCCGTGGCGTTGGAGCGGAAATACGCAAACTGGTCCACACCGATCACCGCGCTTTGCCGCTCGGTGAGCGGCTCATCACCGTTCGCGCCGCTCGAGCCGACCTCCATGAGGCACCCCGAAGACAGAGTGGCCACCAATACCGCGCCCAGCCCGTTCACAAATGTCGATCGTCGCATGAGACCCTCCCTGACCTGGCTTAGAGCTCGCGCGTCGTCGATCGTCTCATGCGAAAAGGCTCGTCAGGGGCCCATACCCGTTATTGGGCTCGCCGGAGGTGGACGGCAGACCTGAAGCTGCCATTCGGAGCCTTTTCCGTCGGCGCTGCTGTAGTTGTCGCCGCCCTTGAACGTCAGCAGCACGCGGCCGTGCTCGTGTTCGGCGGTTTCATAGCTGAGAATGAACGAGTCGATGCAGCCTCCCCGCTGGTCGAGCAGCGGTGTTGAGCAGCAGCCAGCGCTTGGCGAACAGGCCCGGCGGAACCCGGAGCGGCAGCGTCAGCAGGTGAGTGGGCGGGAAACGCGAGGGATCTCTGGTCGCCTCGACGGCGGCGTTCTGCTCTTGCGCAAAGAGGCCCGCCAAGGCTCCGAGGGCCATGGTCCCCCCGATCGCGCCGGCGGCGTGGTGGCTGCCCGCGGCGGAAGCCACGGTCCCGGCGATCGCGATCAGCGCCAGGGCGGTTTGTGCGTTGGCGTCGCGGATCGCGTTTCGTTGAAGCGTCGCCTCTTCCCAGGTGTCGATGTCTTGTCCCCAGGGGATGAACACGCTCTTGTTCTTGTCGGAGCTACCGAAGTCCAGGTCGATGTGGTCGATCTGGATCCATGCGGATGTGTTGTTCTCGAAGGTCACCTCGACGATGCCGAAGTAGGAGCTCGACAACGCGCCGAGCTCGCCGGCGCTGATCCTCAGGTGTTCACTCTCCGGGGCCACGTTTCTAGGATGCCCCGTGTTGTCCAAAGCGACACCGTAGTCTCCGCTGTTCACAGTCGCACACCCCGAAAGCGGGAGGGCACCGGAAGCAACGATCACGAAAATCGAGGGGTTCGCTAATTTCGAGGGTCGATGACGGTTGCTCATGCGGCCGGGATCAGCAAACGGCGTTCCACCGTGTGACCCGGAGACCGCCGCCGTGATCGGCTCTGTGCGACCTCACTCGATCTGCTTGTCGAGCATCTTCGCTTTCTTGGCGTAGAAGGCCGCGGACGCAGTGTTGCCCGCCCGCTCATAGGATTCTTTCATTTGATTTGCGGCGGCTACGGCCTCATTGACGCCATCGAGCCGGTCCTTGAACTCGTCGCTCTCGATCGGTTTTCCACCGGGCGCGAAGCGTCCGATGATGAGGCCGTCCCGATCCTCGACGACCCCGAGCTTCGGATTTCCATGGTCCATCAAACCGAAGAAGGTCGCGGCCACTTTCTTGCCGTTGAAGGAACGCAGCACCCCTCGGCCGTTCGCCTTGCCAGCGTCGCAGCCGCCTTCCCACTTGGCGGGCAGGCTCCCGAAGAACTGCGGCTCTTCGAAGGCACACGCCTCTCCAGGCTTCTTTTCGGCCGGGGGCGGCGTTTGGATGGCGGCGGTCCCGATTGGCGCCGGTGGCGAATCGGCCTTTGGAGCGGCGCGCACTGGCTCGGCAGGTACCGGTTTGGGATCGATCGCCTGCGCGGTTGCCGGGGCCTCCGGCAGCTTGGGCGGATGATGTTTTTCCGGCTTGGAGCACGCGAGAATGAACGACGAAGCGGCGACGACGATGGCGATGTAAAAGGCAGCTCTCATACGACCTGCGCCACCCATCTCTGGACCAAGTCGCGTCCCCCTTCGAAGTGCATGGCGTCCTCGGTCCGGAACCCGGCGCCCCAGTACCAGCCGTGGCTGTTGAAGATCGGCGCCAACAGCGTCATCCCGTACTGAACCTGATTGTCGCCGCGGATGTCGAGCTGGCCCCCGATCTTGAGGTCGATGGCCGTGCCCCACGAGTGATTCGAGATGTTCTTGGTGGAGCCGCGCACGAAACGAACCACCAGCATGCCCGCGCTCGAGAGCAGGGTGTAGAGGTCCGGTTGCCGGCGTTGAACGTCCGCCATTATCACCTTCAGGCTCACCACGGCCGGGGTGAGCCCGGTGGCTTTGAACGGACCGACGTTCATCGTCGAGACATTGCGTTTGAGCCTTGGATTCGTCAGCGGCTTGCCGGCCTGATCGTAGTCGCCTTCCACGCGCGGTGCTCCAAGCAAGGACAGCATCAGCGCGTTGTTCACGGAAGGGATGCCTCGGTTGAGCGTGTTTCGGGCGGGCATCGGAATCAAACGGCGATAGACCCTCGAGTCGGCGCCCGGCGCGCTCGCGCCCTCGCTCAACTTGTGCCAGGTCTTGCCCCCGACGTCGATACGCCCGTCTGGCGCGTGCATGAAGCCGTGCTGAAAGACCTTGATGGCTTCGATGGTGTGGCTGTCGCAAGCGCCGGTGGCCGGTGTCGCCAGCACGCCCTTGGCGGACAGCAGGGACTGCACCAACGTCACATCGACAGGAACGTTTCTACCGCCCAACCCAACCGCCGCGCTGATCTCCGCCATGGTCCGCCCCTCCTCATCGTATGGGTGTGTCGAACGGCGCTAAACTACCACATCTCCCCCCGCGAGATCCCCCCCCCGCAAGCGGCGTTCCCCGCGGGCGATTTCTGAGTTAGGAATCCCGCAATGGGAGCTCAGTGGAAGCAGAAGGGCCGCCTGGCATCGGCGGACGCAAAGGGCCGCGTCTTCACCAAGCTGGCCAAGGAGATCACGATCGCGGCGCGCAACGGCGCCGACCTCGACATGAACCCGCGCCTGCGACTGGCGGTCGAGGCGGCGAAGAAGGCGTCGATGCCGCGCGACACGCTCGAGCGCGCGATCAAGAAGGGCGCCGGCCTGCTCGACGAGAACAGTCACGTACGAGACGGTCGTCTACGAGGGCTTCGCGCCGCACCAGGTGCCGGTGATCGTCGAGTGCCTCACCGACAACAAGAACCGCACCGCGACCAACGTGCGCGTGCTGTTCCGCAAGGGCCAGCTCGCGACGTCGGGCGCGGTGTCCTGGGACTTCTCGCACGTCGGCATGATCGAGGCGGCGCCGCCGTCGGCCGTCGACGCCGGAGACCGCCGCCATCGAGGCGGGCGCGCAGGACGTCGAGCCCGCCGACGACGGCGGCCTTTCGCTTCTATACCGACGCAGCCGATCTCGACATCGTCACGCGCGCGCTCACGGCGCAGGGCTGGACGGTCAGCTCCGCCTTCCTCGGCTGGCGACCCAAGAACCCGGTCGCCGTCAGCGGCGCCGCGCGCGACGAGGTCGAGGCGTTTCTCGCCGCGCTCGACGACGACGACGACGTGCAGCAGATCTACGTCGGCCTCAGCGAGGCGTAGGGCGAGTTACTACTGGAACGATTCGCAGTAGTACTCGTAGTTGTCGGCGTTGTTGCACGCCAGCGCGGGATAGTGGGTCGCCAGCCACTTGCAGTCGTCGTGGCCGTAGGTCGCCTCGTTGTTGTCGGGCCGCTCCTCGTCCGCGGTGTCACAGATGTGATGCGACAGCTCGTGTAGCAGCACCCCGCCGAACGAATCTTTGCCCCCCGGCGTGGTCTTCGTCCCGTCGAAGAACGTCTGGCCCAGGGTGATGTGTCCGAACTTCTTGTCGTAGAACCCCGGTAGATTCGTCGCCTTGAATGCCGAGGCGAAGGCAGATAGCGGCGTCGCGGCTGTCGACTTCTGGGGTTTGTCCTCCGGGCCTTTGACCTTGGGGCCACGGTAATAAAGCCGGATCGGCTTGGTCGCGATCACGTCGTGGAGCTTCTTGAGGTTGGCGGCGACGTTCTCGAAGCGCGTGGCATCGAACGTGCCGAACCAGGTCACCGCGTTGGTCCGTTCCGTACCGGCGGATTTCACCGCGAACTTGCACGCCAGGAACGCCTTGGTGAGCATCTGGATGGCGCGCTCGACGGTGTCCTTGGCGTTGGTTCGCTCCATCGAGTTCGCGTGGCGGAAGCTCGGCATCAACACCACGGTCCCCGCGGTCGCAGTCTTCGAGTCGGCGTCGCTCTTGATGTACGCATTGGATTCGGCGCCGAGGTCTGTCGCCGGCCACGTCTTGATGATCTCGCGCCGCGGCGGCCATCTCTGCGTCAGTCTGCCCGCCGATCACGCGGTGAATCAGCAGCGCGGCCTGCGCCGCGGCGCTCAGCCCGCCGGTCGTGAGCGCGGTAGTCAGCGCCGGGGACACGTTGGTGTTGGTCCAGGTCGTAACGACGGTCTTGGTGGGCGCCGAAATCAAGGCGAGTGGTGCGGCTACCCAGGCGGGTGCGGGCATGTGATCCTCCTCGTGGAGGAGTCAGCGGAACATGGACGTCGCGTAGGTGTCAAGGCGCGAGATACGCGACGTCCGGATCGAAACCGATCAGGACGCCGCGCTCTCGACTCAGCGCCATCGAGTAGAAAACGTGCCCGCGTTTCGACCTTGAGGTAAGTGGTCGCGAGATCGACGTCGAGCGCGCGCAGGAAGGCGCAGACCTCCCGTTGCTGGACGTCGATGGGCAAGCCGGGCTGGCCGAAGCCCGCGCAGCTTGTGTCGTTGATCGGAACCTGAACTGCTTCACTGCCGAATCCACCCCGACGTCACAGCGCGGCTGCATTTGCATGGCCGATGGTGTGATGCATTGCGGAAGCGTCAATCGCTGGTTCTACGGACAACGGAGTCCCGACGGAGTGGATGCGGTAGATCCATATCCCCAAGTGACAATCTCCCCATGAGTGGCCGCTACGGATCCGGCAGCTCCGCCTGGCAGTCGAAGTCGTTCCCGTCGACGTAGCCGTCGCCGTCGTTGTCGACGCCGTCGTGGCAGCCGCAGGCCTCTTCCTGGAGGTCGGTCTTGCCGTCGTGGTCGTTGTCGATGCCGTCGCAGCAGGAGCCGCTGATGCAGGCGTGCGCGCAGTCGCCGCCCGTGCACACCGACGAGTCGGCGCCCTCGGCGGAGACGGCGGTGCACACCGGCACCGCGGCCAGGTCGGTCCACTGGCGCGCGAACTCGCCGGACAGCGACACCGCCAGGCCCGCGTTCTTGACGTAGAGCGAGTTCTCGTCGTTCTCCGTGTCGCCCGAGGCGGTCCAGTTCATCGAGCCGAAGACCACCGCCGCCGATCCGGGCAGCGCGGCGTCGGCGACCGCCCACTTGCTGTGCGACTTGCCGCCCCAGTTCTCGGTCTTGACCGGGATGCCGGCGGCGCACAGGCGCCCGTGCTGCGAGTAGGCGTTGGCCGCGCCGGACGCGTCGATCACCATGCGCACCGCCACGCCGCGCGCCTGCGCCGCGAGGATCGCGTCGGCGATCGGCTGGCTGGTGAAGAAGAACATCGCGATGTCCAGCGTCTGCGTCGCGGCGTTGATCAGCGGGAGGACCGCGTTGTCGGCCGCGTGGTCGGTCGGCGAGAAGTAACTCCCGACGATGGTGCCGTCGGTGAAGTGGCTGCCGTCGACCACGTGCTGGGTGTTGTCGGTCTTGCGCTTGTGGAAGAGGCCGCTGCCGAACATCTCGTCCATCTCGCCGCGGTAGATCGCCGCCAGCTTGTAAGAGCTGATGAGCGCCGCGATGTCCGAGTTGTACTCGCCGCCGAGCTCCGTGTCGCTGATGTTGGTGCTGCCGGTCCAGACCGCTTGCTGGTCGAACACGAAGAACTTGTTGTGCATGATGTAGCCGTACCCGGATCCGGTGTCGCAGTGGACGTTGGCGGCGCCGAGGGCCGCGATCAGCGCCGGCGTATCGGGGTAACCGAACGTCGTGCAGGTCGCGTCCTCGGAGTCGACCACGCCGCGCACGACGACGCCGCGCGCCTGCGCTGCCACCAGCGCGTCGATGATGTGCTGCTGCGCGCGGATGCCGTAGATCGCGAAGTCGATCGAGCTTTGCGCGGCGTTGATCGCGGCCAGCAGTTGCTGGCAGACGGGGCGGTTGCACGTCGACTCCGGCGCGCCGTGCTGGTTGGTGGTGAACGCCACGCTGTACGTGAACGGCTCCGGGAAGTCGCCGCCGATGCAGGTGCCCGAGCTGGCGCCGAGATCGGGCGCCGCGCAGGCGCCGAACGGCGCCGACCCAGCAGTCGGGGCGCGTCTGAGATTGCCCGCTGGCGCAGTTGAAGGGACCGACGCGCGTGTTCGCCAGCTCGGCGCCGCTACTGTCGGCCAACCACACCTGGTCCGACGTGGTGATGCCGGTGCCGCGCGAGATCACCACGCGCTGGAGCGCGCCCAGCGCCGGCTGCGTCGCCGAACACGACCCGCCCGACGCGGCGGTGTCGCATACCTTGAACGCGGAGCAGCCGGATGCGGTGGTGCAGTAGACCTCGACCTTGTCGGCGGTGGTCCCGCCGTAAGCCGCGCTCTGCGCCACCTCGGTGATGACCAGCGGCAGCGCCGCGAGGCCGAGTCGAACGCCCGCGACCGGCTCCGGTACATCGTCGGGCGCGCAAGCCGGAAAGGCTGCCGCCGCCATCACCGCCACCATTGCTGCGCGCAACGTCCTTGTGAGCATTCGGCCTCCGCCGACCTTAACGATCGGCGGAGACGGCAATTCCTCGCAAACGAGATTACGGTGACGATTTGTCGACGGATCGTCGACGGAAAAGGGGAGCCGGTGTGGGAAGTTGTGGGGCGATCGGAGCTCTCACGCCCGCGCGCGGATCGTCCACCGCACCGTTCGTCCCAGGCTGTACGGCCACGGTTCGGGGATCGCCAGGAACATCAGCGACGAGCCGAGCAGCGCCATGTTCTTGGTGAAGTTGACCATGTCGCGCCATGCGTGTGGCGGCGTTGGTGTCGGTCCAGAACGCGTGCATGAAGAAGCTGACCGGCACCAGGAAGAGCACCAGTGCCGCCACACCCACCCGAGGAAACACGCCGAGGATCAGGGTCACCCCCGCGATGGCGAGCAGCAGACCAGAGCCAATGATCGCGACGGTCGGTGCCGGTACGCCATGCGCCGCCGCGGCGTGAGCCAGCATCGACGTATTGCTGAAATGATGGAACGCGCCGAACAGGTAGTAGGCGCCCAGGATGATGCGCCCGAGCACGAATATGGCCGCCATGGTTGAGCCTCCGACGTTGAGCTTGATCGGAAACTAAGGACGCCGGCCGAGTGTGGGTAGGGTGTCCCACCGCAACTGCGCGCTACTGGTAGCAGACCACCGCGCGGCCCGGGCTTGCCGTTGTCCTTGCCGCCGGCCGCGAGCGCGCTCAGCCGCCCGGGCTGTCACTCATGATGTAGCCGGTCAGGTCGCCCACCTTCGCTTCCAGCGCGGTCATCACGTCGTAAAGCAGGTGACGCTCGCTGAGGAGCGCGAGGTAGCTGTCCGCGCCGTCGACGATCACGGCGTGGCGAACGTGCTGCGCGCGCATGGCCGACGCCGCGCTCTCGACAGAAGTCGCGTCGTGCACCCTGACGATCTCCGTGTTCATGATGTCGCCGACGCGCGTGGTGGCTGGATCACGCCCCTCGGCGATGACGCGCTTGACCAGATCACGCTCGCTGACGACGCCGATGATCGACGTACCTCTGCGCACGGCGATCGCGCCGATATGCGACTCGGCCATGATGCGCGCGGTTTCGCGCACGCTGACGTCGGGTGTGACCTCCGGTCTCTCGTGGCTCAGGCGAAGTAGCCCCATCGCAGACCCTCCATCGGGACAGTCTAGGCGAGGTCTGCGCCGCGCGGCGCGATGGTTCGGACGTCTCATTGAACATTTGACGCCGGCGTTACTCGCCAGAAATCGTGGGGCTACCAACCCTTGAGAATCGATACCCGCTCAGCGCCGCTCGCTGTGCAGAGCCGACGACGTTCCCTTCGGTGTCGCGCACCAGGGCGATGAAGCCGGGCGGTCCGATATCGGTCTTCGGCTGGACGACCGCTCCGCCTGCGCGCTCGACGCGGGCCAGGCAGGCGTCCAGCTTTCCGTTGGCGTCGAGGTAGACGAGCGCGCCCTGGTCGGTCGGTTCACGGCCAGGCTGACGGACCAGGGCACCGCCGACGCCTTCCTCGACGGCCGACGCGAAGATGGCCATCGGGCGGCCGTCCTCGTTTTCGCGGCGCAGGTCGACGTTCAGCACCGTCTGATAGAAACCAACGGCGCGCTCGAAGTCGGTCACGAAAATCTCGAACCAGTGGATGGGGTGGCTCATCGGATCCTCCTGACCGCCAAGCTACCCACACCGAGTGACAGCTGTTTGTCAGTTTTGTCGCCGCGCGAGCCGACTGGCTCGTCAACGTCAACGTGGGCGCGTCGACGACGCGCGGGACGATCGATCTCACGTCGGTCGAGTCGCCGGCGATGTCGCTGACGCCGGGGTTCGGCAGCCAGTCCTGGGTCGTCGACAACGGCGGCATCCCGTACTTCAGCGTGCCGATGCCGGGCGAGAAGGCCGCGACGCCCGCCGACCAGTGCGGGCGCTTCGTGCACACCGGCATCCACGTGACCCAGAGCGGTAACGGTGGCCCGTTCCCGTCGAGCTGCGGGACCGCGCCGCTGCTCCCGCAGGAGAAGGCGCTCGAGTTCCTGATCTTCGAGCTCTCGGCGTGCGCGCTGCCCGATACGCAGCGCCCCACCGCGCCGGTGGTGCCACCGCCAGGCGCGCCGACGTCGCCGCCCGGCGCCGTCGCGCCCCCACCCGCGCCGCCGCCGCCTCCGCCGCCGATCATTCCGTGAGCCAGCGATCTATGATGGCAGCATGAACGAAGACGACGCGGAGCAGCTCCTCGCGGATGTCGACCTGACGCTCTGCTTGCAGGCGTCGCTGCCCGAAGCCAAGGAGCTCCGTGACGCGTGTCTCGCCGCCGACATCCCGGCGCTGCTGTCGGGCGGAAGTTGCTGCGGCAGCAGTGGTCTGCGGCTGCGCGCCCAAGCTCGCGCTCTATGCGCGCGCGGAAGACGTGCCGCGGGTCGCCGGTCTGATGCAGCGCCGCTGGCAGGAGCTGGCGTTGCGCGAGGGGACCGTCGGCGAGGACAGCGTCTTCGTCAGGGGTGCCTCCGGCGCCGGCGAGGTCGCCTGCCCCGCGTGCGGAACCGCGGCGCCGCTGGCCAACGGCGCGTGCACGGACTGCGGCCTGCAGCTGGAGTAGGGCCGAGTCATTCAGGGCGCGGGTTGCGGCGCCGCTGCCGAGACCTCGTTGGCGAATCCCGGCAGGCCTTCGATGCGCGGTTGCGGCGTGGCGTCGACGCCGCCGCGCGCGACGCCCGGGAAGACGAAGACGACTCCGGGGCTGCTGTCGAAGATCGGCGTGGGGAACGGCGGCGGGAGCGCCGAGCAGCAGATCCTCGCGGCGGTCGCCGTCGAAGTCGGCGCTGCTGAGCCGCTCGCCGAAGTTGGGATGGTTGTCCGGGAAGTAGGTGGTCTCGACCAGCGTCGTGCGCGGCGTCGCCGAGAGGCCCGCGGGGCCGCCCGGATAAACGTTGAGCTGGTCGTCGGTGAAGAAGATCTCGTTCGTGGGCGCGCTGCTGGCGACCGCGAGGTCGAAGAATCCGTCGCCGTCGAAGTCGGCGCTCTCGATCAGGCCGAAGAACGGCGGCGGCGTCACCGTCGACGACGCCAGCGGCGTACCGGTGGGCGCCCCCGGTCCACCCGCGAACGTGAAGACGCTGGTTCCGTCGGAGATCAGCAGGTCGGCGACGCCGTCGCCGTTGACGTCGCCGGCGGTCACGACGCCCGGGAAGGTGGGCCACGAGATGGTGGTGCCGCGGGCGGGCGGCTCGAGGCCCGCGGGCCCGCCGTGGAAGATGCGCAGCCGCTCGTTGGTGGATGGGCCTTCGGCCAGCACCAGGTCGCCGAAGCCGTCGCCGTCGAGGTCGGCCGCGGCGCCGACGCGGACCGTGGTGTCTCCGCCGCCCGAGTCGAAGGTCCAGACCGGCGTGGTGCCGACGCCCGCCGCCGATCCTGCGTACACCCAGACGTGCTGGCCGAAATCGGCCACGACCAGGTCGCCGTAACCGTCGCCGTCGACGTCGCCGGTGCCCTCGACGTGGAAGCCGAAGCTGAAGGGCTGGATCCCGGCGGGCGGCAGCAGCACGGTCGCGGGCGTCGCGCGCAGACCCGGTGGCCGAGCCCGCGAACACCTGCACGGCGCCGCCGCTCGCGAGCGCGAGATCGCCGAAGCCGTCACCGTCGACGTCGCCGGCGGCGCTGAAGCCGACGCCGAAGACCGACGGATCGAGATCGATCACCGTGTCGTGCGCAGAGCTGATCCCCCCGCGACCGCCGGCGAAGACGTGCAGGCGACTCACCGCCTGGTTCTGTTCCTGCTCGTTGACGGCCGCGTCTGCGAAGCCGTCGCCGTCGGCGTCGTAACGCAGCCCGCGGATCGCCGCCGCTGCGGTTCCCGACCGCGGCACGAACAGCTCCCAGACCGGCGAGAACGCCGGCCGGCGATCCGCCACCGGGGCGAGCAGCCGCCAGAACACCACGCCGGCCGGCAATCGCTCGCGCGGCCGCGCGTTGCCGTTCGCGCCGGCGAAGACCTGGAGGGGGCGCGCGCACGCGCGATCGGCGCAGACCTCGAGCACCGCGACGCGCGGACCGGCCCAGCGAAAGATCGGGCGCCGCGATCCGGCCACCGAGCCCGAGAGCGGCGCCACCGGTCGCGCGGCGGCGATGTCGAGCGCGCTCGTCTCTTCTCACGACGGGGGCTGCCGAGACATCGTCCGCGGGTGGCGCGCGACTGACAAGCGGCCAGCGACAACACGAGCGTCGAGAGCGGCAGGCGGAAGCGACGAAACGGGACGTGAGCTGACCGGATCATGACTGCCTCCGAGGTACCTGCTCTCAGGTGGGTCGGATGCTCCGCCGGCGCAATGCGGGCCGCACCCGATGACCAACGGGCCGTCGATTCCTCCTCGCGCCACGGTCACCAACGAACGAGCGCCGCTTTCTTCCGCAACCCTGATAGAGTCGTCACCGGTTGGTGGGACGGTCTTGGAGTTGCCAGTCATGGCGACAGTCTTCCCGCCCATCAGCGGTCAGAAATCCGCTTTGATCGTTCGACCCGGATCGGCGATGCCGCCAACCCCGCGCTTCACGGCGCGTCTGGCCGTCGCGCCCGGCAACAGCGTGGTGCGGTTCTCGGTCCGGCAGTTCTCGACGGCAAGCACGTTGTCTGCCGATCGCTTCGGCAGTCACGCGCGTATCGCGGTACCCGGCGGCGCGATCGTCGACGTGCCGCTCGGGAACAATCTCCTCAGCTCCATTGGCAATGAGACCACGGACACCGGCGTGCGCTCACGGTCGGGGCGGTTGTTGGGATCGAGGCTCCGCTGCCCGCCGGTGTCGGCGACGAGGTCGTATTCGACTTTCGCACCGGCCTCTACGATGGCTCGTGCGGTGGGTCGGCCCTGCTGGCGTCGAGCTACCAGCTCGACGATCTGCGCGTCGAGTAGTCGGCCGAAGGGTCAGCCTTTGATGAAACCCCTGAGCGCGACCGACAGCCACGCGTAGATGCCGAGCGCGATGAGGCCGAGCACGACCGGTACCAGCGCCCAGGCTCTCCACGACGCTCGCCACGAGGGACGGGGCTCGAGACGGACGCGGCGCCGGCGCACGATGGGGATAGCGACCAGCCCCGCGGTGATGAGGGCGCACACCGAGGCCTGGACCGCGTACTCGTGGTTCGAATCGCGGATGACCCGGGCGGCCTGGGTGGCGCGCTCGGCGGCGTATTGGTCGGGCCGATCGATCGTAGCGTCGTCGGCACGCGGGGTCGGATCCAGGTCCATCCGGTAGTGAACGACGATGTCGCGCCAGCGGCTGTGCATCTGGGCCCACGCGCCGAGCACGCCGATCAAGGCGACCAGCCACAACGAGATCCCGATCGCACCGAGGAATGAGCGCCCCCAGCCGGTAGCCATCAACGTCGCGGCCTGGGCATGTCGCGATCGAGCACGGTCTTGCGCCCATCGCGAGCCGCGGTACGGATCGCCTCGTCGCAGATGCTGCGCACGTGCTCGGCCAGCACGTCGGCGATCGCGTCGGAGGTGTTCATCCCGGAGCGGTCGCGGATGTACTTCTTCAGCTTCGAGACGACGATGAGGACGTCGTCGTGCTCGTACGCGTTCGACAGCGCCGGCCCGCCCGCGTGCGCGGTCACGGAGCTGGGTGTCGCCGGCGCCGGCGGTGCCGCGGGCGGCTTCGCGATCGGAGCGGCGGCCGCGACGACGGCTTGTGGGCGGGGTGGGGCGGCCGCCGGCCGAGCGGGCGCGATCTCCTCGCGCGCCTGTTCACCGCGGGTCGGGGCGGTCTCCTCGACCGCCCACGCCTCGCGGTGGCGCAGGGTTGAAAGGTGCGAGTCCCAGCAGGCCACCGAGCAGAACACCAGGCGCGTGCGGTTCCGATTGCAGGTCGAGACGCTGCACACCCAGTGAATCGCGCCGAAACCGATGTCGGTGCGGCACGCGCTGCACAGCGCCCAGGCGCCGTCGTTCGAGGGAGACATGGCCGCGATTCTATTCCAGCGCTCACTGACCTGGGACGCAGTTCGGCTGCACCAGCGCGAACGTCGCTGGCCAGCTCTGCACGGAGTCGCTCCCGGTGATGGTGAGGCCGCTGCCGGAGTCATCCAGAAACACGCGTCGTTGATCGGGGTTGGCGGAGGGCGGCGCGGGGTCTTGCCAGATCACGACCGTGTCGGGCAGCCCAGCGGCGCGGAACGCGACCGACCCGCACATGGGGCGAGATCCCGCATCGGACGGCGCCTCGATGCCGAATGGGCCCAACGGAAGGACCTCCCTATCCACGAGGGTCAAGCAACCCCCCTGGACGCTGAACTGTCTGGTCGAGAGGGAGCTGAAGTCGCCGGTCAACACTGCGGCGCAGTTCTCGGCGGCATCGTCGTTGTTGTTGTTGTCGTTGTTGTTGTACTCGATGACGGGAACCGATCGGCCGGTTCGATTCTCGAGGCTCGACCTGAGGCCCCGCGTCCACCGGTTCAAACGCTACGGGTTTGACCGTGGTGGTCGCCATGCAGGCGAACGCAGCGACGACGATCGCCGCCGGCTGAAAGATCCCGCGGATGCTGGCCGGCCTCGGGAGCGCGACACGTGGCCGACCCGTGAGCGAGTACGAGATCGGCAGTACCAGCAGCGCCCACAGGTCGGTCGGGTCGGACCAGACGCGCGACGGGACGTGCACCAGCGCCGACGCCGCTTCCAGCGCGCGCCGCGGATGGAACGAGCTTGATGGTGGCGAAGCCGGCGCCGACGCTGGCGACGCATAGCCACGACGTCACCGTGTTGCGCCAGGCGTTCTGACAGGCCCAGCGTTGGAATTTCACCAGGTCGCGCGTCGCGTCGCTCGAAACCGCGCGGAAAGGCAGGCTTCCGCGGTTGGAACCGCGCCTGCAATCAACCTCGCTCGACCGGCCGCACAGCGAGCCGCGTCGAGAAAGCGAGGATTTGCGGCGCTCGCGGGTGCGGCAATGTCGGCGATGCTCGGCATCGCCGGCTGCGGGCAGGTGACGCCCCCCGAGTCGGGCGTGGCGTTGACCGCGGCGCCCGACGAGATTGCGCAGACGGTCTGCCCCAAGGCCTATTCCTGCTGCACAGCGAGCGAGCTCATGGGTAACGATTCTCGCCGGCACCGACGAGGCGAGCTGCGAGGTCGCGACCGCGAAGTCGTTCGGCGATCAGCTGTCCGCGGTGCAGGACTCCCAGCGCGCGGGCCGCGCGCGCTACGACGGCACGCGCGTGGCGGCGTGCCTGGCGACGATTCGCTCGTCGACCTGCGACGCGCTCGGCGCGACCAACCACCTGTCCGGCATCCCCGGGTGCGAAAGTTTCGTCGTGCCGCTGGTCGGCGAGGGCGACGACTGCGGCAACGACTGGGAGTGCAAAGTTGGCCGCTGCAACGCCGGCAAGTGCCAGGCGCAGCCGGCGGTGGGTCAGGCGTGCGCCGACGGTCACTGCGCGGCAGGCGCGGTCTGCGATCCCGCCGGAATGTGCGTCGCGGCGCGCGCGGACGGCGAGAGCTGCACCGAGGCGGCGCAGTGCGCGAGCCTGCAATGCACGAACAGCGTCTGCGCGCCGCGCGCGCACGCCTGCTTCTACTCCAGCGGTTGCGCCGTCGCCGGCGACAGCGCCGCCGGAGGCATCGGCGCCTGCGTGACGGTGATGCTGCTCATGGTGCTGGCGCTGGTCCGCGCGCGCCGGCCGGTCGGGGCGGAGCTCGAGAAAAAGACGTACGGTTCTCGGCGCTAGCTGTGTCCAATGCAAAATGAGACGGGCGTTGGTTCTCTTGTGGCTGCTTGGTGGATGCGGCAAATCGTCGATCGTGGCCGATGGTGGCGGAGTGGATGTGCTCACGGATGCGACCGCCCCCGACGTGGATGAGGTTGGAACCGACGGCGGCGCCGTCGTCGAGGCGGGAGCGGGCGACGCGCCGTCGCCGGCGCAGGCAGTGCAGCGGACGCTGCAGACCAACCCGCTCTGCACCGCGATCAACAACCTCTACTGGGAGATCGGCGACGTGCACGGCGCGCTCGCCTCGGGGCGCGCCGGCATGCTCTTCGGTCCCAACACCGAGATGAATATCGCCTCGGCGTCGAAGACCTTCTTCGGCGCTTACGTGGTCGAGCGCTTCAAGGCCGATCTCGTCGGCCGCCGACTTCCGCGCCATGACCATGCGCACGGGCTATGTCAGCCTCGACTACACCACCTGTGTGAGCGCGGCCACCGTGGGCGACTGCTTCCAGACCGCGAGCACGCACACCGCGGTCGACGACGATCTGTTCTTCTACCAGGGCGGCCACTTCCAGAAGTACGCGGTCGATCTCGGGCTCGGCGCCGACGACAACACTGCGCTCGCCGCCGAGATCGCCTCGCAGACCGGCGTGCACACCACGCCCGCGATGTTTGCCACGTTCCTGCAACGGGTGCTGTCGGGCGCGCTTGCGCTCAAGGATCACCTCGGCGACAACGCGGTCTGCACGCTGCCGTCGGCCTGTTCAGCGGCGGTGTCGAGCCCGGTGCCCGAGGCCTGGCACTACCGTGGGGCCACTGGGTCGAGGACGCGCCCGGTGTGGGCGACGGCGCATTCTCGAGCCCGGGCGCGTTCGGATTCTATCCATGGATCGACGCGACCAAGCCTTACTACGGCATGCTCGCGCGCTATTCGCTGACCGGCAACCCCGCGGTCGAATCGGCCGCGTGCGGTCGGCTGCTGCGCAAGGCGTTCCTGACCGGCGCATCGGCGGAGTCCGCGCAGCGCATGCTGTAAAGTCGGCGTATGACGGCGGTAGTCCGGTTCGATTGGCACGAGCTGCAGACACGTGACTGCCTCAGGGCGATGCGCTTTTACGAGGCGATGTTCAGCTGGACGACGGAGGACGTGACCACCGGCAGCCCGCGCGAGCGCCATCTCTGCCGGCGCGAGGGCGACTCGATTGGCGCGGTCACGATCCCGCAGGCACCAGCGCACGTGCCTGCGTTCTGGCTACCGTTCCTGTCGGTCGCCGACCTCGACGGCGTGGTCGCGCGCGCGCGCACGCTCGGCGCGCGCGTACTGCGCGAGCCGGCCGCCGTGCCGGAAGCGGGGCGCCTGGCGGTGCTGGTCGATCCGCGCGGCGCGATTTGCGGGCTCCGCGATGGCGCGGCGACGCCGGTCGCAGCGCCGCCCGCGCCCGGCAGCGGCGCCTTCTGCTGGGACGAGCTGCTCACCGACGACGCCGAGGCCGCGGCCGCGTTTTACGCTGCGCTCACGGGCGGCTCGATCGAATCCGTCGACATGGGACCATTCGGCGCCTACCGGATCCTCGTGAGCGACGGCCGGCGCGTCGCGGGCGTGATGAAGCACCCCGAGAACGTGCACCCGCACTGGCTGCCCTACATCGCGGTGAGCGACGTCGACGCCGACACGCCGCGCGCCGTCGGGCTCGGGGCGTCGCTGTACTTCCCGCCGCGCGACATCCCGGGCACCGGTCGCGTCAGCGGCATCGACGATCCGACCGGCGCCGGGGTCTGCCTCTTTCGCGGCTCGCTTTGATTCACATCGACGCCGCGTCGAAGGCGGCGTCGAGGATCGGCTTGACCGTCGCGTAGAGCTGGCCGCCGACAGTGCCGTCGGACTCGATGGCCAGGAACGCGCCGTAGCCGCGCGGGACGTCGAGCCAGGGGAACGCGCCGTAAAGACCCGGGTCGGCGAACACACCCGTGTGCGACCGATCGACCCACCAGCCGAGGCCGTAGCCATCGAAGCCACCGCCACCGTTGATGCGGCCGGTCTGGCCCGCGGTCGAGCCGCCGTAGACCTGCAGGATGCGATCGACGCGCATGCGCGCGACGGCGGCCTCGGACAGCACGCGGTTGCTGCCGCAGGTGCCGCCGCGCAGGTGCATGAGCAGAATCTGGCCGTAGTCGCCGGCGGTCGTGTAGAGGCCGCCTTCGACGCTGGGGTTTTGCGTGGCGCCGAGGCTGGCGATGTTGCCCTGAAAGAACGCCGGGTAACCGAGCGCGGCGCCGAGCCCGCCGGCCTGCGCCGCCATCGCGAACGGGTTGGTATAGCCAAACGCGGGAAGGCCGCACGGGGTCGCGTAGGTCTCGGCGACGAGATCGGCCCAGCTCGCGCCGCCGACCACCTCCGCGATGCCCCCCGCGAGCTGCCACTGGCCTCCGCCGTAGTGAAAGGACGTGTCCGGCGGCTGGCGATCGGCGCTGTCGTCGGCGGTGTAGATCGTCTTCGCGCAGTCGGCGAGCGTCCCCGTGCTCTGGTACTGACAGCGATAGGGCAGGTAGAGCGGGTTGTCGACCAGGCCGACCAGGCCGGAGCTGTTGGAGAGCATCTGCGCGAGCGCGAGCTCGGGCTTTCCGTTCGCGCCCCACGCGGCGGACGCCAGGTAGGGGCCGACCGGCGCCTCGATGTCGATGAGCCCGCGATCGGCGAGGCGCATGAGCACGCCGGTGGTCACGACCTTGCTCGACGAACCGACCAGGTAGACGCGATCGGCGGCGTAGCTTCCGTAACCCTGGGTGTGCATGACGCCGCAGCCGGCGTGCACGACGACCGCGCTCGCGCCGGTGAGCCCGTTGGCGGTGACGAAAGCCGACACCGCGTCGTCGAAGGCGTGGAAGTCGATGCGCGAGCAGAGGCTGGGGGTGTCGGTGCCGGCGTCACCCCCGGCGTCGGAGGCGGCACCGACGGTGCTGACGTTTCCGCAGGCGGGCGGGGCGAGCGCCAGCAGGACCAAAGCAAGGTTCGATGTGCGAAGCGTCGCGCGTGCGTCAGATCCGACCATGTCGTCGCACATGGACACCGCATCGCCGAAAAAGAGAAAGCTAACCCGCCGCGCGCAGATGCGCGCGGATCAACGGCGCGACCTCGTCGGCGCGGTCGTGCGCCAGCATGTGATCGCCGCCGCGGATGCAGGTCAGCTGCGCGGCGGGGATGCGGCTCGCGAGAAAGCGGGCGACGCCTTCGGGGCAGATGGGATCCTGGTCTCCGTACAGCACCAGCGTCGGCGCGCGCAGCGTTGGCAGCCGCGCGGTGATGTCGGTTCGATCGACCACGAACCAGTCGGGGACGTGCGACATCTCGGCGCGGTAGCCGGGGCGCCAGTCGGTCGCGCCCAGCGACGCGACGTCGACGCCGCCGGAGGTCGTGCACAGCACCAGCCGGCGCACGCGGTCGGCGTGCTCGAGCGCGATCAACGCCGCGACGACGCCGCCCATCGACTGCGCGACCAGATCGCACGGACCGGGCGGCATGCGCGCGAGCACCCAGCCGACCAGATCGGCGACCGAGCGGATGCGGTCGTCGGGCGGCTCGTCGCCGAAGCCCGGCCAGCCGAAGCGGATCGCCGGTCCCGAGATCGTCCGCCGCCAGCCGATCGGCGACCGGCTGCCAGAAGGTGACGGTTCCGCCGGCGCCGGGCAGGTAGATGATCGGAGGCATCGGGGCGGCAGCTTAGTCCGAGTTGGCCCGCGCGCGGTTGACTCTCGCGCGCGGCGACCCACCTTGGAGGCGGAGGTGCAGCCATGCGCCATCACGACGACCTGAAGCGGAGCTTGCGGGGCGCGGTCTGGGGTCTGGCGGCGACGGTGGTGATGACCGCGGTCATGGTGGTGGGCGCGCTCGTCTTCCCGTCGAGCTTCGCCCGGCCGCCGTTTCCCTATCTGTTCATCGATCACCTGCTGCCGCACGCAAGCGGTGCTGCGGCGGCGGCCGTCACGGTCATCGCGCACTTCGCGTACGGCGCGTTGATGGGGATCATCTTCGCGTACTTCTCGGAACCGATGGCCCTGGGCAAAGGAGTCGGCTTCGCCGCGCTGGTCTGGGCGGCCATGCAGGTGCTCCTCGTGCCCTGGATTGGATGGGGTGACTTCGGCTTCATGCATGCTTCCGCATCGGCGTTCGTGGCCTACACGCTGGTCCTGCACCTGGTTTACGGTGTGACGCTGGGCGCGCTCGGTGCGCGCGACGATCGGGTCCACCACGCGACCTTCGACGAGATCGGCCGCTTGCAGACCCATCCGGTCTCGCGTGCGTGAAAATGAAAACGCCCCGGCGCGCGAGCACGCCGGGGCGTTGTTGTGTCGTTCGGTTCGCCGAGCGCGCTTACTTCGGGCCGGCGTTGCTCATGATCGAGCTCGCCAGCGAGCCGGTCGCGTCCAGCGAGTAGCTGTACGACGGCGAGAACGGCGTGCCGAGGCCCGCGGTGTTGCCGGTCGTCGACGTGAAGACGTTGCCGGTCGAGCCGAGGACGCTCGACGAGTTCGAGTACTGCGCGACGTTGAGCGGGATGTTCACGCCCTGGAACACGTTGTTCTCGGTGCGCACGTTGCCGTAGTAGCCGAGGCCGACCGCGTAGTTGTTGCCGGCCGCGGTGTACAGGTTGTTGAACACGTGCACCTTGCCGAAGCGGACGCGGGGCATGCGCTCCATGACGTTGTTGGCCCACCAGTCGTGGTGGAAGGTCACGTTCAGGTGGCCGGTGTCCTCGGACGTGTTGCTGTCGCTGTGGCCGATCAGGTTGCACACGCGGTGACCCATGGGGCCGGTGTCGTTCGGATCGCTGCGCGCCGTCGAGTAGAAGAACTTCGTGTACGAGATCGTGATGAAGTCCGACGCGTGGGTGATGTCCAGGTTGCCGTCCGAGCCGTCGGAGACCGCGTCGTGGTCGAACCAGATGTTCTTCGACGACTTGTCGACGGTGACCGCGTCCTGGCCGTTCTGGCATTGCCCGCCGGTCGTGACGTCGACGTCGGGAGGCGCGCAGTTGTAGCCGACGATGTTCATGTTGCGGATGATGACGTTGGTCGACGTCGTCAATCCGACGTGGCCGCTCAACGTCGGGTTGCTGCCCGAGCAACCGATGATGGTCTTGTTCGAGCCGATGGTCGCCGTGCCTTGCTCGAGCTTGCCGTTGACGTAAATCACCGCCGACGGTGGTGCCCTTGGCCGCGGTGTTGAACGCCGACAGCGTGGTCACCACGACCGGCGTCGCGCTACCGCCGCCGGTGGTGCCGCCGTTCAGCGCCGCCCAGCCGATCGGGCTGGGCTGCGCCGAGACGTACGACGGAATGGTGCAGCCGCTGACGCTGCCGCTGGAGCCGCCCGCCGCCGCGCCGCCGGAGCCGGTCTTGCCGCCGGCGCTGGAGCCGGCCGCGCCGGAGCCGGTCTTGCCGCCGGCGCTGAGCCGCCGCCCCGGAGCCGGTCTTGCCGCCGGCGCTGGAGCCGGCCGCGCCGCCCGCGCCCGAGCTCGAGCCGCCGGTCGCGGTCACCGAGACCGTGGTCGCCTGGTAAGGCGTGCCGGTGGCGTTGGCGCAGAAGCCGAACGTCGTCGACGTTCCGGCCGCGAGCGCTGCGTTGAACGAAACGGGCAGGGCGGTCAACGAGGTTCCGCTCTGCGTTCCGGTCGCGCTCCAGATCGACGACATCGTCGATTGATTCATTTGAATGACCGCGGTCCAGGTCGTGATTGCGCTCGAGCCGCCGTTGGTGATGGTGACATTGGCGCAATATCCGCCGCCCCAATCGGACGAGATCGCCACGCTCCCCGACACCGACGACGTTGCCGCGGCTCTGTTGCAGCGCCAGCTCCTCGTTGGCGCCTCCCGGCATCGTGCATCCGTCCATGAACATGAACGCGGATAGCGCGCTCAAAGATAGACTCGACCAAAGACGCCAGGAATCAAAGCGCATCTCGTCCTCCTCGTTGCGTGGGTCTTCGGGGCCTTTGACAACGAAAAGCAAGATCGCGCCCAATAAATTCTGGACGTGGGATTACGGATGAAAATGCGGGAAAGTCGGCTTAACGCTGCCGCACGTGCGACAGAAAACGACGCTGGCACCCGTTGCGTGGAGGGAGACACCTTTGCGGCCCGTACAACATGACGCGCCGGGAAAAGCCCGTGGCGATGCGGCGCAAACCGCAAAAGGAATCGTGCCAGCGCGGTTGTCGCCTGCTGCGCGGACGTCAACGCGACTCGCACCGTGCGGCACGTAGGGCAACCGGGAGTGTAGGCGGGCGGCGTGGACGCTGGATGTCAGCGGCGCAGCGACCGATCGGGTCGCTCAGATGGCGGGTGGCGCGGTCTCAGCCGAGGTACGCGCGGTCCACGCGGCGCCGGCCTCGATCCCGAAGCGCTCGAGCCCCGGAATGCACGCGTTGAGCATCGTCTCCTGGAACGTCGCCGAGGTGTCGGTCAGGTCCGGCAATCCGATCGCCCGTTCTTCATCGGTCGGCGGGCGCGCATTCGTGGGGTTGGCGCCCATGTATTGCTCGAGCTGCGCGAACGCATAACGGAGGTAGTGCGCAAGTGATTGGCGGACCTCGGTCCGCGCCGCGAGCCATTCGCGCCGGGTCTCGAGATAGAAGAATCCGAACTGAGCGTGAAATCGTTCGTCCGCCGCCAGCTGCCGGAATGTTTCGCGGATGAACGGATCACGCGTGTGAGCGATCCACTTCGCCAGGCGGGCGGCGTTGACGGTCTCGCTCAAGCAGCAGCTGTAGATGACGTTGCGCAGGACGGTCTCTTCGAGCGAGCAATCGGGGTGAACCGCCACGCGCAGGATCGGCGACGCCGGGATCGCCGCGTCGGTGCCCAGCGCCTCGAGCACGATGCCGCACAGTTCGGCGTGGCGCAGCTCCTCGTGCGCCATCCGCAGCGTCGAGCCTTGCACGTCGATCGGCGCGTCGATTTGCCGCATCTGCAGCGCCAGGTCAGTGAACACCGACGAGGACTCGTATTCGGTGCGCATCATCCTCGCCCACCAGGCGCGCGCGGCGTCGATGACGGCCGGCGCGTGGGCGCTGGCGTGGAATGGGTGTACCGCCGGCACGCAGCGACGCAGCGCCTGCGTGGCGGCGCGGTGGTCATCGGCGATCGGGCTCGACGAGAGCGCCGCGCTCACCTGGCGCGCGCCCGGGCTGCGTTGCGAGCCATCACGCGATCCAGGCGTGCGGCAACAGCGGCGCGGGGCGTGGGCCGCCGCCGGTATCACTGGTACCGGCGTCGCCGGCGTCCGCGGGAGGGACGCCGGTATCGCCGTAGACGCCGAGGTCGGGCGCGACATCGGCGGCGTCAGTAGCCGGATCGCTGGCACGCCCACGGTGATCGGGTGTCCGCACGGTGTTCCGGCGCAGACTGACTCGCAGCCACTGATCGAGATCACCGCGGCGCCCGCGGCGATACCGATCGTCGCACCCGATACCAGCGCCAGCGTGCGCGCGAACCGCAGATAGCGCGGCAACGCGTAGGACCCTTCGTGCTCTTCCGTCGGTTTCGGCTCCTCCGCCATGAACGACATCGTAGCAAGCGCCGCGCCGGGGCGATGGACCTCGGGTGCGCCGGCACTTCGTGCGCGCCGTGTTCGTCGAGGGCGCTCGAACCGCGACACGCGCGTCGCGGTTGCGCCGGCCACGCTCGTTGACACGGCCCCAGCGGTCCATCTAAGGTACCCGCCACGCATATGAGGCTTTTCGTCGCTGCACTGGCGGTCACGCTCGGCGTCGCTGGCTGCGGCAGCGTCTCCAACGGGTTGCCCAAGGGTGCTGGCGGTAGCGTCGGCACCGGCGGCAGCGCGGGTTCAGGCGCGGGCGGCGCCATCGCCGACGCCGCCGTCGACCACACCGTCACCAGCAGCGGGGGCGCCCCCGGCACGGGCGGCGTTTCGGGCACGGGCGGCGCAACGCCGCCCGTCGACGCGAGCGCCGACGGGCCTCGCGAGGGCGGCGGCGGCTGTGTCGGCGTGCAACCGAGCTGCGCGGCGCTGCGCGCTTGCGATCCCACGCTCGCCAGCGGCAGCTACATGATCGCGCCGGATGGGCCGACCGACGCCGCGCCGGTGCTGGCTTTCTGTGACATGGCGACCGCCGGCGGCGGCTGGACGGTCATCTACCTGGCTGACAACATCAACCTCAACTCGACGACCATCCCTTACACGATCACGTCGCAGAAGCTGCGCGACAACTCGACCCAGGCGTTGATGGCGTTCCGCAACCTGAACCTGAACATGGTCGCCAGCGACACGGCGGTCTTCGATCTTCCCGCGACCTGGCGCGCCAGCAACCCGCTCACGGTCGCGCCCGACGAAGATCTCACGGTGTCGGCGTCGGTGAACGGCGGGGTGCCGGCGCTCGCCAAGCTCCGTTACGGCGTCTCGAACTTCGGGTCGTTGTGCGCCGACGACTGGGTCACCACGTCGCCCTACGGCCGCGTCTGTCTGCAGGGCACGGTGGCCGCGTTCTACAGCGGCTTCACCACCGGCGCCGCCGGCACCACCGACTACTGCGCGATCAGCACGGCTGCCTACAGCTCGCGCGCCTGCTCCGACATGATCCGTTTCAGCATCGCCGTGCGCTGAGGCGCGCGGTCGTCTCGCCCCGGCCATGTCGACGCCCCGCGAGCCCGAAGGCCGCGCGCGCGCGGTGGTGATCGGCGCGAGCCTGGCGGGGATGAGCGCGGCGCGCGTGCTCTGCGACCACTTCGCCCGCGTGACCGTCGTCGAGCGCGACCGCCTGGACGGCGAGGTCGAGTTTCGCCCCGGCGTCCCGCAGGCGCGGCAGGTGCACGCGCTCCTGCGCGGCGGCTCGGACGTGTTCGAGCGGCTGTTCCCCGGGTTCGAGGCGCAGCTCGTCGCGCGCGGAGCGCGCTCGGTGTGCTGGGCGCGCGAGGTGCGCTGGTGGCACTTCGGCGGCTGGAAGGGCGCGCACGACAGCACGCTGGCGAGCCTGGCCTGCAGCCGCTTCCTGGTCGAGGACACCATGCGCCGCCGCCTGCACGAGCTGCCGGCCATCGAGATCGTCGACGGCGCGCGCGTCGAGGCGCTGCTGACCGACGAGCCGCGCGCCGCCGCGCGTGGCGTGCAGCTCGCCGACGGGCGCGTGCTCGAGGCCGACCTGGTCGTCGACGCCAGCGGGCGCGGCTCGAAGGCCGCCGATTGGCTGCAGGCCGCGGGCTTCGCGCCGCCCGAGGAGACGGTGGTGACGTCGTTCCTCGGCTACGCATCGCGTATCTACCGGCGCCCGGCGCGCGAGCTCGGCTGGTCCGGCCTGCTGGTCTACCCGACGCCGCCCGAGAGCAACCGCGGCGGCGTGGTGGTCGCGCTCGAGGGCGATCGCTGGCACGTGATCCTCATGGGCGTCGGACGCGACTACCCGCCCACCGATCCCGACGAGTTCACCGCGTTCGCCAAGAGCCTGCTCGTCCCCGACGTGCACGACGCGATCGTCGGCGCGGAGCCGCTGTCGCCGATCTACGGATATCGCAACACCGAGAACCGCCTGCGCCGCTTCGATCGCCTGCCGCGTCACCTCGAGCGTTTCGTGGTGCTGGGCGACGCCGCCTGCTGCTTCAACCCGGTGTACGGGCAGGGGATGACCACGGCGGCGATGGCGGCGGAGCTGCTTGGACGCTGCGTCGGTGAAGCCCGAGGCGCGCCGCTCGTGATCGCGCGACGCTTTCAGCGCCGGCTCGCCAAGCTGCTCAGCGTCCCCTGGAGCCTGGCGACCGGCGAGGATTTTCGCTACCCCGCGACCGAGGGTGGGCGCGCGACCCCGATCATGCGCGTCCTGCAGCGCTACGTGGACGCTGTGATCCGCCTCGGCGTCAGCGACGCCGCCGCGTACGACGCCTTCTGGCAGGTGCTGCACATGCGCAAGCAGCCGGCGTCGTTGCTGGCGCCGTGGCTGTTGCTGCGCGTGCTCGCGGGCAAGCGCCCGGAACGCGTTCATCGCTAGACGATTCTTCGGAACCTCGGGCGGGCGCGCGCTGTCTCAGCGATAGAAACCCAAACGCCGGAGGCACCCATGACCGCTGAGCACGCGCTCGAGGTCCAGACCGTCTTCCGTGGCGTGGTGATTGGCACGAAGTACGTCCAGGCACCATCACGCCACCGCTCTGTCCGCAGCAACCGCCATGCGCGGCGCTGCACGTTTGCGATCGGATCGTCGGCGCGCGCCGACGCGCCGGCCGCGCCCGCGTTCTTGCGGCATCTCGCCGACGATCCGCGCGGCGTGATCCACCCGCTGATCGAACCGGAGCGCCTCGACGCCGGCGATACCGACTCACCCTACGCGATCACGCTCGCGCCCGGCATGAGCGGCACGATCTACGACGGCGCGCGCACGCAGGCGCTGCGCACCACGCCCGACGGGCTCACGCCTGGGCCGCGCGTCGCGCTCGCGCGGCACGCGCACGCGCGGCTGGATTGCGGCGCGGTGACGTTCCTGGTCTCGCCGGCGGAGCGCACGGCCGCCCTACCGCGTGCGCCGCTCTCCTGGCGCGCCATCGAGAATCGCTATCACCTCGGCACCGCGCTGGGCGTGGCGATCCTCCTGCTCTTGATGTTCGCGACGCCGCGCGATCCGCGCGCACTGGCGCTCGACGTGGTGCCGATCGATCGCCGGATGCTGACGTTCGTGATCAAGCCGCCGGTGCCGCCCCAGGTAGAGCCACGCACCGGCACGGGGCAGTCGGACGGCGGGAGGGCCGGCCACCCCGCCAAGGGTCCGCCCGGCATGGCCGGCAGCGAGACCGCGCGCGATCGCAATCGCCGACTGGCGGTCAAAGGCAACGCCGCGCCCGAGAAAGCGCGGCTGGCGAGCGCGCAGAAGCCAGTCGATGCGCGGCACGCGGGCGTACTGGGAGTCTTCGAGCGCTCGGAGGCCGTGCAAACCGTATTTGCCGAGGGTTCCGCGCTGGGACCCGACAGCGAAAGCGTGATCGGCGCGCTTGTCGCCGGTCCAGCCGGTGTCGCGTACGGCCATAGCGGCTTCGGCAGCGCCGGCACCGGCTCCGGCGACGCTGGCACCGGCGAAGGCACGATGGGCGGCGGTGGTCCTCTGGCGACATTCGGTAGCTTCGGTGGCGGCGGAAAGGATGGCTGGCGCTACGGTCAGGGCGTCGGGACGCTGGCGATGCGTCACCACCCCCGTGGCCCGGAGATCATCCCCGGTATCCTGAGTGTGCGCGGTATGCTCGACCGCGACATCATCCGCCGGACCATTCGCCGCCACATCAACGAGGTCCGTTTCTGCTACGAGCAGGAGCTGAGCACGCACCGCGACCTCGCCGGCCGCATGGTCGTGCAGTTCAGCATCGCGGGCAGCGGCCAGGTGCTGGCCTCGGTGATGCAAAGCTCGACGCTCGGCAACGCTCGCGTCGAGAATTGCGCGGTGCAGGCGGTTCGTCGCTGGGAGTTTCCCAAGCCGGACGGCGGCGGCCTCGTGATGGTTTCGTATCCGTTCGTGTTCGCGCCCGCCGGTGGCGGCGCCGACTGAGCGAGCGGCTCTTCGAAGCTCAAGGAGCCCTGAAGGCGAGCGTCCATGCCGCGACATGGGCGCTCGTCGTTTTTACGGAAAGATGACACCATGAGCTCGTTACAAACTAAAGGGGGGAGAAAGGCATGGGATGGAGTCCGACATCGCGGGTCGGGACGCCCGCTCCGAGTCACTGAGACGGCCGCTGTCCATTGCGCGGCGCATGTCCGCCGTGGCGGGCGCGCTGTTCTTGGCTGCGATCATCGTGGGGATCCCCGAGGCGCAGCGGCGGTTGACGTTGTTGCTGCAGCTCGATGGGCGGTCGACCGCGACGATCTTCACAGCGCTGGCCGCGTTCGCGATCCTGCTCGTGCTCTACGGCGTGCCCGCGATCTGGCTGCTCCACGGCAAGACCCGCTTTCGCGCGGTCGCCATCGCCGGTCCGTTCCTGACGCTGGGGTCGTTCGTGATCACCGCGGCCGCGCGCTCCGGCGCCGGCGATCCGCAGCCCGCCGGCATCGAGATCGCCGAGCTGATCTCGTTCACGGTCGCGGCGGTGGTGCTGCTCACCGGGCGCCCGAGCCGCACGCGGCTGCGCGCCGGGATCGGCATCGGCTGCTTCTGGCTGGTCCTGAGCCTGGTGCGGACGCTCGCGATGACGTGAGCGGCGGCTAGTGAGCCCCGGCCCGCGCCTTGACGCTACCGCGCTGGTGCATGCGATCCCAGAGCGGGCCGGCGTCGAGGAAGAAGAACACCACGCGGCCGAAGGTCAGCACGTCGCCGTTCGCAACCGGCGCGGGCGTGCCTTTGCTGTCGAGGCGCTTGCCGCCGATCCAGACGCCGTTGCGCGAGCCGGCGTCGGAGAGCTCCCAGCCGTGCGTGCCCTTGCGCAGGAACGCGTGCACCTTGGACACGAAGCTGTCGGGCATGATCACGTCGCTGCCGCTGCTCCGGCCGAAGGTTATCGCCGACGGCACCGCGCTCGCGACCTTGCGCAGCGCCATCACGAACGACTCCTCGGTCGGCGCCGAGGGGGCGCGCCCCTCGTTGGTCGCCACCTTGACCTTGCCGCTGACCTGCGTGTCCTCGTCGGGCGTCTCGGCGACCAGCGCGTGGCGCATCCGCCCGCTGATCTCGTACAGGAACGGGACCGGAAACGCCTCGACGAATTCCTTGCGCGACAGCGATGTCGCCAGCGCGCGCCAGTCCTGATCCGGCGTCGGGTCGCGCGCCAGCCGGTCACGCTCTTCGATCACGGCGTGCTCCTGCTCGGCGAGCGGCGCGTAGCGCAGCGCGAGATCCAGCAGCGTCACCATCGCCTTGCGGCCGTCGCCGTTCGCGTACAGCGCCAGCGCCAGGTGGGCGTGTGGCGCCGCCATCTCCGGGAACTCGCCGATCGCGACGCGCAGCACCTGCACCGCCTCGGGGTAGCGCCCGGCCGCGCGCAGCGCCCCGCCCAGGCCGACCAGCGCGCGGTATCGTTCGTCGGGCGGCAGGCCCAGCGCCAGCGCGCGCTCGTAGGCGGCGATAGCGGCCGGACCGTCGTTGTGCGCTTCACGCTCACCCGCCTCAGCCAGGATGGCCCTGGCCTCGGCGACGTTGGGGGACATGGCACGATCGTACAGCAAGACGCGGCCGTCGCGACAGCCCGATCGGGACGTCCGAGCGCTCGCTCAGGGCATCGGCACGACGAAAGTCGTGATCGAATACGGCGCGACCGTGGCCACGAAGCTGTAGTTCTGGATGTTGAGCGCGGTGAGCGCGACCAGGTTCTCGGTGCGCGAGACCCGATGGACCTCGGCGGCGGCGCCGACCGTCGGTAGCGACGTCAGGTCGAAGGTGAAGCCGGCGCTGGCGGTCGTGCTGGGGTTGACCACGACGATCGCGACCCGGCTGCCGTCGGGGCTGACCGCGGCGACCATGTTGGCGTTGTTGACGTCGACGAAGGTCGCGCCGGGGCGGATGTAGCGGCTGAAGGCGGCGTGCATGTAGTAGCGCCGCAGGAAGCCGAACGACTGCTGGGTGTCGTTCAGGGTGTAGCTGGCCCAGTTGGTGCTGGGATCGCCCACCTGCCAGTCGACCCAGGCTTCCGCCTGCATGTCGCGCAGGTCGGTCATGATCCGCCCAGCCATGAAGACGGCGGCAGCGGTATCGTCGGCCAGCGTCTGGTTCAGCGGCCCCGACTCCGACATCCACAGGCGCTTGCCGTCGGTGGTCGCCAGCGTGCGCAGGTTGGCGCGCATCGACCCCGAGTAGCTGTGCACGTTCATCTGGCTCATCCCGGCCAGCGTGGTCGCGTCGTAGCCGCGCATGATGTTGTAGCCGTCGTCGATGCTGTTCTCGTCGGAGGCGCTCACGGTCGTACCGGTCAATCCCTTGGCGGTCAGCGACGCGGCCACCGCCTTCAGGATCGTCGGCTGGTGCGCGCCGTCGAAGCGACAACCCTCTTGCCCGCCGTTGGCGGCCCACCAGGTGGCGTTGGGCTCGTTGAGCGGCTCGAGCGTGCGGAAGGTGATGCCCCAGGTGTCGCGGTAGTGCTTCACGACCTCGGTCAGATAGTCGGCGAAGGCGTTGTACGAATCGTCGCGCAGGTTGTTGTTGGCGCCTGCGGTCGCGCCCGAGGCGCAGCCGCTGTTGGTCATCCAGTAGGGCGGCGAGTTGGAGAACGCCTCGAGCACCACGCTGCTGCCGCCGCTGGTGACGATTCGCTGCAGGATCGCGCGCTGGTTGGCGTCGGCGGTCCAGTCCCAGGTGCCGCTCGCCGGCTCGAACCCAGGGATGTTCTTCCACTGCCCCATGTGCGTGTGCGTGGGGTTGTCGCCGCCGCCGATGTTGTAGCGAAAGACGTTGTAGCCGAGGCCGTTGGTGGCATCGACCAGGTTGTCGACCAGCGCGTTGCGCTTGGCGTCGGCCCAGCCGCCGACGTGGTTGGCCCACCAGCAGAGGCTGGTGCCCCAGCCTTCGAAGTGCTGGTGCGGGACCGAGGTGTTGACCTTGACCAGCGTCGTGCCCGTCGCGGCGGTGACCGGTCCTCGCATCATGCCGCCCATGGCCCCGCGATCGACGCCCCCGTCGGTCATCCGGCCCGCGGCGCCGCCGCTGCCCCCGCTGGTGCCGCCGGCTGCGCTGCCGCCGGTGCCCGTGGCCGTTCCTCCGGCGCCGCTGCCTCCGGCGCCGGTGCCGCCGATGCCGTTCGTGCCGCCGGTGCCATTGCTCGCGCCGCCCGCCGCATCGCTTCCCGTCGTCGACGGAGCCTTCCCTGCGCATGCCGCTGCCAGCAGCGGCGCGACGAGGAACGTGATTGTCCGAAAGAAAACCAGTCGGCGGCCGTTCAAGCATTGGGCAACCCTTCCCGTGAGGATCAGGGGCGGAGTGACGCCAACTGGTGCTTTTGGCTCAATCAAATTCCCCCAAGGTCGCATTTTGACCACTGCGGCGGGGCGCCGTACTGTGGTGGGCGTGCCGCGCGCCGCCCGACGCCGGATTCAGATCCTGCTCCTCGCGATGGTCTGGCTGCAGGGGGCCGGTGCCCGCGCCGCCGACGATCCTGCGATCCAGCAAGCGCTCGCTCGCGCGGCCGACCAGCACCCGAGCGGCGGCTCGGCGGTCCGGGGCTGGAACGCCGCCACGGTCAGTCGCCTCGCGGCGTGGCTCCAGGGAAAGACAGGCGTCGCGACGCTCGACGACATCGCGCTGCTGAAAGCGGAGCTCGATCGTCCGGTGGCGCTGATCATATCGGGCGCCGCGAGCATGGGCAGCTATCAGGGGGGCTTCCTCTACTACTACCTGCGCCACCTGACCGAGGCCCGGCTCCTGGCGGAGCGCGCCGGTCAGGCCGCGGGCCAGGCCTGGATCTCGCCCAGCAACCAGGGCTCGCCGTTGCAGCTGATCACCGGGGCATCCTCCGGATCGATCAACGCGGTGATCTCCGCGGTGACCTCGTGTCAAACGCCGGTCGACGACCCGAGGCAGAGCCTGTTCTGGACCACCTGGATCCCGGTCGGCGGTCAGGAGCTGACCCAGGCGATCGACGTGCGGCCGAACGGCCTGCTGTCGACAAAGCCGATCGGTGACTCGGTTCGGCACATGCAGTGGGCCTGGAACCATGGATCCTGGTCGCCCAATCGGGCCTGCTCGGTCGATCTCGGGCTCAGCGCCACGCGCATCCGGGAGCGCACGGTGACGCCGCTCGACGACACCGATCTCCGGATCCCGCGCCAGACCGAGCAGATGATGATCACGATGCGCGGCGATCGCGGCCAGCACCCGATCATCGGCCGCTTCACGCCCAGGGACGGAGCGCCCGACAGGGTGCTGTTCGACAAGCTGTTTCCGAGCGTCGGTGTGTCGAACGGCGCGCCGACGTTCGCCGACGTCACCGACATCCTGTGGGCGTCGTCGGCCTTCTCGCTCGCGTTTCCGCCCCACCCGTTGCAGTCTGAGCTACGGCAAGCCGCCCACGGTCGACAAGGCGGACTACACCGACGGTGGCGTGTTCGACAACCGGCCCGCGGGGCTGGCCGTGCGCATGCAGCGCTGGCGGCTCGGCGTTCAGGACGAACCCAAATCGAACACGCGCTACATCGTGCAGGATCCCGACATCACGTCGTGGCGCCCGAGCAAGCCGCCGCTGGACCCGAC
The DNA here is from genome assembly GCA_963711305.1 of uncultured Pseudomonadota bacterium. Classification (GTDB taxonomy): domain Bacteria; phylum Myxococcota_A; class Polyangia; order Fen-1088; family Fen-1088; genus DASRQZ01. The sequence continues at coordinate 395,803 of CAVQDT010000003.1, read as the reverse complement.
GCTGCCGCTCTTCGTCGACACCTGGTCGCAGTTCGCGGGTGACTTCGTCGACACCGCGTTCGACCGCCGAGCTGATGAACGCCATCGAGCACGAGCCAACGCTGTACGCGGGCATCGAGATCCCGCCGCGGCGCGTGCCGGTCGCGGGTGCGTACCTGATGGAGTTTCTGTCGTTCGTCGAGCGGGACTTCCGTGTGTTCGACTTCTTCGTCGGCATGGTCGACGCCTGGGAGCAGCTGGCGTCGACGTCGCTGGCCTTCCAGGCGATGGCGGCGGCGAACCAGGGGCCGGCGGTGGCCGCGGGTGCGCCGGAGTTCCGCTGCCTGCTGGCCTGGCGCGCGCACGAGCGGACTTCTGCGCCACCGCCGGGAGACGGCGCCTGCGCAGCCGTGGGACAGTCGCCCGATCCGACGTCGACGGATGATGCGTTGCGGGACAACATCCTGGCGCTGCTTCACGCCAGCGCGGTGACGCTGAAATACAGCACCCGCCCCGACGCGAAGAAGGGCGATGCCAGCGACGAAAAGATCTTCCTGCGCGCGCTCGGCGAGCCGCCCGCGCCCGGTCGTCCCACCTATCGCTTTCGGGATCTGACCTATCGGGGGAAGCCGGCGACCTCGGAGACGATCACGCTCGCCATCCGCGACGTGATCCAGGAGCTGATCGAGCGCACGACCTTCAACCAGGCCGACGGCGTCGGCCGCCTCGCCGTCGGCGCGGTCGGCAAGTCGCTCGCCAATTTCTACGCCTATCGCCCGCCCACGGTCTTTGCCGGCGTCGGACTCTCCACCGAGCGCGGGCTCGAGCTGAATGGGGGCCTGCGGCTGCCCTTCGACGGGTATTTCCCGCCGGTGCTAAACCTGCGGCTCGACGCCGTGTTCCGGTTTCTCGATCTGGGCACGATGACCGTCGACCAGCCCGGCGGTCGGCTGTCGTTGTTCTCGTTCACGTACATGGGCGCGGCGCACCTCACCAACGAATGGCAGCTTCAGCGCTGGGCGCCCGAGTTTCAGGCCATCGCGCAGTTCCACACCGGGTTCGGGTGGGCGGTCGAGTCGCTGCAGAACTTCAACGGACCGCTGATGCTGCGGCAGGGACCGGAGCTCACCGTCGGCGCGTCGCTGCTCCAGCGGCTGACGCTCGAGGTGAGCGCAACCTGGTGGCGGGATGACTGCGCCGGCAACAATCGTTGCTCGCAGGCGACGCCAGGCCTGGCCTACGAGCGCGCGACGCCACTGGTCGACAGCAGCTTCGCGTTGCGGGTCGCGTTCGGCTTCCGGTTCTATGTGAACTGACGGTGCGGAATCCTAATCGCTCCCGAGGCGGAACAGGTAGCGCACGCCGATCCCCAGCGAGTAGTCGAGCTGGTGCGGGCCGAGGAACTGGGTGCCGGCGCGCACGAACAGGCCGACGCGGCCGATGAGCAGGCGGCCGACCTCGAGCACCCCGAACAGGCTGCCCGCGTCGCGTTCGAAGTCGACCGCCGGGTTCAGATCGAGCTTGTACCAGGAGTAACCGCGCCCGAAGAGAATGCCGCCCACGTCGGCGGCGAGCTGGTTCACCGCCGCACGCGCGGGGTCACCCCCGACCGAGAATTGTTCGGAGAGCACGACATAGGCGAGCCACCAGCGCTTCGGCTTCATCGCCGCGCCCGCGCCCAGGATGATCTGTTGCTTGCCTGCGCCCAGCTCGGGCTGGCTCGCGGTGTTGAGCTCGGCGCCGGTGATCAGCGCGGCGACGAACGTCGGAGTCGACGCGAGCACGGCGAGCGCGGTGATGCGCGCGTCGCCGAAGCCCGATTTCTGGCCCGCCGGAGTCGCGAGCACGCGCAGCGTGCCCTCGTAGCGCAGCAGCACGCGATTGACGAACTGGATGTCGAGCTCGGTGGTGGTGTCGTGCACCGATACGCCACCACCCAGCGCCGCGAACGACTGCCGCAGCTCGAGCCGCGGGATCAGCTCGACGGGGCTGACGCCGGCGCCGCCTTTCGGCACCTCGGCGGCGGGCTCGGCCTCGGCGCCGGGCGCGTCGGACAGTGGTTGCTCCGCGGAGGCGCCCGACATCGTCTTCGCCGGGTCGAGTGCCAGGAGCGCAGTCAGGAGGAGAAGAGCGCAGCCGCACACGATCGCGGAAAGGTGGGTCCGCGATGCGACCCTGGGAACGTCGGGTCGCGTCCGCAGTTGCTGTAGTAAGAAAAGGACATGCCCCCGCCCGACCCGGTCCTGTGCATGCTCGCAGCGATCGTCGCCGCGGCGGCGGGGATCAGGTGGGTTCGGCGCCACAATGCGCGCGCTCTCTCGGTGCTTCGGCGCGTGCCGGTGTCTTCCATCCGCGCTGCTCCCGAGGGGACGGTTCACCTGCGCGGCCGCGTGCTCTGCGATGGCCCGCTCCTGGAAGCGCCTTTGAGTAGCCGGCGCTGTGTATTCCACGACGTGCTCATCGAGGATTCGTCGGACAAGATCTCTCTGCGTCAGGTGCGCGGCCTTCGGTTCCGCATTCAGGACGACACCGGGACCGCGCACGTGGCGTTCGAGGACGCGGGGCATGCGCCGGCATTTGCAGCGGGTCCTCGCTACGTCAGCTGTGCCATCGCGCGCGAGGTGTGGGAGGGCGGTGGTCTGTTCGACAGTCTGTTCGAACGACGGGTGACGCCCCGAACGGAAGCTCTGGTCCACGAGCACGGGCTGGGCGACCGCCTGGGTTTTGGCTTCTGGTTGACGGGATGGGAGGGGGTGATCGAGGTTGGCGACGTCGTCGACATCGTTGGTAGCGGCGCGCACCGGCCCGCTCCGAGCGGCGAATCATCCGGCTACCGTTCGCCGCCCGAGGAATACGTCGTCGAGGCCGCCGAGGGCGCGCCGCTGCTCCTGGTCAAGCGGGGTCGCAAGAAAGTCAGGTCGTGGGGCTAGAGGGTGAGCCAGACGATCCAGCGAAGCAGAGCGCTGCCGATCGCGGCCAGCGCCAGCGGCCGGATGCGGCCACCGACGAGATACGCGCCGCAAAGGAGGAGCTGAGCGGCGAAGCCGCCAGCGGCCGCGGTCAGGTCGCTGCCGGCCGACCAGAACAGACTGCCGATCATGCCGGCGACCACGACCGCGCCTGCGCGTGATCGCAGCGCCCCCTCCAGGCTGCGCTGGACTAGACCGTAGAGCCACCAGGCGCCCGCCCATCCCGCCAGGCCGATCCCGAAGAACACGAGCCCGATGTCGGGCCCATCGCCAAGCGGACGGCGAATGCTGGTCATCGACGTCGGCACGAACGCTGCGATGACGTGCCCGAGATGATGTTGAACGGCGCGGTCGACGCCGTAGAGAACGCCGGCAAAGAGCACGCCGAGCACGACGTCGGTGAGGCGATGCTCTCGGTCCCCCCAGAGCGCGCCGAGGCTCGGGTCACGCCGCCGTGCCCATCGGAGGATGAGCGCCAGCTGCAGCCCCATGACGATGTTGAGACAGGCGTACTTCTTGGCGAGAGACCAGTCCGCGCGCACGATCCATCTGGTGAGGATGAATGCGCTGGCGGCCGGGACCAGCGCCGCGCCAACGGCCCACAGCAGATCGCGCAGGTACGCGTGCCGCGATTTCAGCGTGTCGGCCGGCGCCGGGGCGGCCGCCTCCGGTTTCGGCCGATCGCCCCGATACGGTGAGCTCGCTGCCAGCAGCGCGGCCGGCGGTCGCGCGCGGCGGCACTTCCAGCAGGCGTCGAAGTTGCCCGGGCTCTCCTCACCGCAGGCCGTGCAGCGCCAGAGCAAGTCCGCGTCCTCGGGGCGGTCGTGCTCGGCGATGAGCGCGCGTGCCCGCTCGACGTCCTCGTCGCGCAGCACCTCGATCGAGACCGGAGTGGTGGTGAACGGCAGCGCGCCGCGCAGCGAGCTCAGCGCCGCGCCGTTGATCCGAAACGCGATGTCATGGGCCGCCAGCAGATCGCATGCTGGGCGCAGATGGGCCTCGGTCGCCGCCTCCAGCACGATGCGCGCCACGGTTAGAGACTATCACCTGGTCTAGGGCGAATAGGGATAGATTATCGATTCCGCGATGCCGAGTTGCTGCGCCAGCGAGGCCCAGTAGGTCTTATCCAGAACGCGGCGGACCTCGTCCGAGCCGGAGAAGCGCACCAGCCCGCAACCGGTCGGCTCCAGCGTTGCGCTGGCCGCGGTCGAGGTGCCGTCGAAGAAGGTCAAGTTGTAGAGGATGCCAAAGTCGATGGGACAGCTGTAGGTCCCAGGGGGAAGGTCCGGCAGCGCCAGCGTCATGATGTAGATGTTCTGAGCCGGGGACCTCGTCCACCGTGACGTCGACCGCCGGCGCCGGATTGGCTCGGAGACGTCGTCGTCGCCGCGAAATGCATGCCCGTCATCTCGCTCGCCGGCGGCATCATCGACGAGCTGCACGCGCCGAGCACGCTCAACGCGACGGCCATTCCAACCAGACCGTCCCGTCCCACCATCCTTGCCATGCGCGAAGTGTAGCCAATCGTTTTCATCGCGTACACTCTCGGCTCCGATTTCGCGCCCGCGGGCGCACTCTCACGCGAAGGGGCAGCACAATGAACTATCGAAGTCTCGGCGGTACCGGTCTGCGCGTCTCCGAGCTGTGCTTCGGCACGATGACCTTCGGCGGCGAAGGCATGTACACGGTGATCGGCAGCACCGAGCAGGCGGAGGCGGATCGCCTGGTTGGCGCTTGCCTGGACGCGGGCATCAATTTCTTCGACACCGCCGACGTGTACTCGGGCGGCCGCAGCGAGCAGATCCTCGGCAAGGCGCTGGGCGCGCGCCGCAAGGACGTCGTCGTCGCCACCAAGGCGCGCGGCCGCACCGGGCCCGGGCCGAACCAGCTCGGTCTCTCGCGCGGACACATCATGGACGCGGTCGACGCCAGCTTGCAGCGCCTCGGCACCGACTACATCGACCTCTACCAGATCCACGGCTTCGACGCGCTCACGCCGTGGGAGGAGACGCTGCGCGCGCTCGACGATCTCGTGCGCGCCGGCAAGGTCCGCTACCTCGGCGCCTCCAACCTGGCGGCGTGGCAGCTGATGAAGGCGCTCGGCGTCAGCGAGCGCGAGCGCCTGGCGCGCTTCGAGACGCTGCAGGCGTACTACTCGCTCGCCGGTCGCGATCTCGAGCGCGAGCTGGTGCCGCTCATGGAGTCGGAGCGCGTGGGCCTGCTGATCTGGAGCCCGCTCGCCGGCGGTTTCCTGAGCGGCAAGTTCAGCCGCAGCCAGAGAGGGCCGGAGGGCACGCGTCGCGCCAGCTTCAACTTCCCGCCGGTCAACGAGGAGCGCGCGTACGCGGTGCTCGACGTGCTCGGCGAGATCGCGAAGGCGCGCGAGGTGTCGGTGGCGCGGCTGGCGCTGGCCTGGCTGCTGCACCGCTCGTTCACGACCAGCGTGATCATCGGCGCGCGCAACGACGCGCAGCTGAGAGACAACCTGGCCGCCGCCGACTTCAAGCTCACCGCCGACGAGCTCCAGCGCATCGACGCCGCCAGCGCGCTGCCGCCCGAGTACCCGGGCTGGATGATCGCCGTGCAGGCGCGCGATCGGCTGGAGGTGATCTCGATGGAGAAGCGCTTCGCGCCGGTGAAGTAGCGCCGTGGCCGGGCAGCGTCAGGCTTCTGACGCGTAACAGAATTCTGACGCTCTCTCCCGGCGGCCCGCGCGTGCGCGGCGGGTGCCGCCGTTGGTACGCGCCTTGCGGCAGAGCGGGGTCGGCGATGTCCCACATCCAGACGCCCGTGGTCTCGGTCATCATCCCCGCCTTCAACAAGTGGGAGTACACGTTCAAGTGCTTGATGGCCGTCGCCAACAACACCCGCGACGTCGACCACGAGGTGATCGTGGTCGACAACGCCTCGAGCGACGACACCGCCCAGGCGCTGCCGTTGCTGGACGGCATCCGCCTCCAGCGCAACGAGAAGAACCTGGGGTTTGCCAAGGCGTGCAATCAGGGCGCGGCGATGGCGCGCGGCAAGTACCTCATGTTCCTCAACAACGACACCGAGGTGCGGGCCGGCTGGCTGTCGTCGATGGTGAAGATCCTCGACGGTGAGCCCGACGTCGCCATGGTCGGCAGCAAGCTGCTGTTCCCCGACGGAACGCTCCAGCACGCCGGCGTGGTCTTCGCGTACGCGGCCCCGCTGCCGGTGAATCCGTTCCATCTCAACTACCGGCGGCCGGAGTCGATGGGCAGCGAAGCGGCTCACGCTCCGCGCGGTCACCGCGGCGTGCATGCTGGTGCGCCGCGAGGTCTTCGACGCCGTCGGCGGATTCGACGAGGGTTACGTCAACGGCTACGAGGACGTCGACCTGTGCCTCAAGATCGGGCAGACCGGCGCCAAGATTGTCTACACGCCCGAGAGCGTGGTGGTTCATCACGAGTCGGTGTCCGAGGGGCGCTTCAACGGCAACGTCAAGCAACGTGAATCGCCTCAACGAACGCTGGCACGGTTTGCTGAAGACGTTCGACGTCGACTTTCGCCGCGAGATCCAGCCGATGGCGATCGATCCGCGCCGCGCCGCGACCAGCGTGATCGTCCCGATGCGCGATGCTCTGTGGAGCCTGGCTACCGTGCCTGGAAAACCTGCGCTACACGACCGGCGCGCAAGACGAGATCATCGTGGTCGACGACGGCTCGATCGGGCCGTCCGCGGGGATTCGCCCGGCACGTTCGCCGCCGCCCATCCGCAGCGCTTTCGCCTCGATCCGCAACGAAACGCCGCGCGGTCTGGCAGCGGCCGCGCTGCAGGGGCTCGAGGCCGCGACGCGGCCGCGCGCGGTCGTGATGGCGCCCAGCCTGCGCGTCGTCGGCGACTGGCTCGCGCGCTTGGCGGCGCACTTCGACGCTCAACCAAATCTGGGCGCGCTGGTCCCGACGTTGATGCCGGTCGAGGCGTTACCCTCGCACCAGCTCTTCTATCCGCTCGAGCTCGGCGCCGCCGGCACCGGGCGGGACGCCCGCCGTCGGGCATCGCGCATCCGCGCGCCGCCACGCCGGGCGACGTCGAGGTCGTCGAATTTCCGCCGGCCCTGCTGGCGTACGCGCCGCGCGAGCGGCTGCTGGAAATCAGCCGCCGCGTCCCGGACGTGTTGATCGGCGAGGATCGGGGTCGCCTGGCGGTCGAGCTGCGCGCGCAGGGGCTGGCGCTCGGCGCGGGCGCGCGACGTCGGGGTCTACCGTCTCAGCCAGCTCCCCGGCGACGTCGACGGCGAGCTCTTTCGCAGCTACGCCGCGCAATCCAGCAGCAACCTGGTCTACGAGCGGGCCCATCGCGAGAGCGGCGGCGCGCCGATTGGCCGCGCCACGCGCGCGCAAACCGACTTGACCAGCATCGTGGTGGTCGCGCGCGACAACCTGACGATCACCGCCGACTGCCTGGCGTCGATCCTGGCGCAGCACCCACTCGCTCGTTCGAGATCGTCCTGGTCGACAACGGTTCGACCGATGACTATCGCGGCCTGGTCGCGAAGCTGCGTGCGCGCAACGCCCGCGTCACCTGGTTGCGCAACGAGCGCGACGTCGGCTACGCGCAGGCGTGCAATCAGGGCCTGGCGGCGGCGCGCGGGGAGTACCTGGCGGTCCTGCACAACGACGTCGTCGTGACGCCGGGGTGGCTCGGCCGGCTGCTCGGGGCTGATGGCGATCAATCCCGGCGGTTGCGCTCACGGGACCGTCGCTGAGCGCGTGCGCCGGCGCTCAGGCCGCCGGCCTGCGGACCTATGAGGAGGTCGCGCAGCTGGCGGCGTTCGCCGAGCCGTGGGCGGTCAGCCACGCCGACGAGCTCGCGATCTCGATCGCCGCTGTCGGGGGTCTGCCTGGTCATGAAGCGCCAGGTGGTGGAGCGCGTCGGCGGCCTCGACCCGCGGTTCGGTTCGTCGATCCACACCGACGACGACTTCTGCATCCGCGCCTATCGCGCGGGGTTTCGCATGGCGATCGCGTTCGACGCCTTCGTCCACCACGCCGGTGGCGCGACCTGGAAGGCGCTCGGGCTGGATCGCGCCCGCGCCGCCGCCGAGAGCCGGCAGCGATTCTGTGAGAAGTGGGGTCTCGCCGCCGACGTCAAGGTCGAGGCCGCGGTTCGCGCGCTGGCGAAGCAGCCCTTCGATCCCGCGCGCGATCACATCGCGCTCTATCCGGCGCCGGACAGCAGCCGTAGCGCGGTCGCGTGATTCTGGTTGGCCTGCGCGAGCACCGCGGCGCCGGCCTGGCCCTGGATCATCTCGCTGCTCAGGTCCGACGTCTCCGTGGCGATGTCGGCGTCCATGATGCTGCTGTGGGCCGCCGCCAGGCTCAGCGAGGTCTGCCGCGCCTGTGACGCCGCCGACGACGCGCGGTTGGCCTGCGCGCCCAGCGTCGAGCGCAGCGACGACGCCGCCTGCATCGCCGAGTCGATGCCGTCGAGCGCGCTCGATGCCGACGCCGGCGTGCCGAGGTTGAGGCCGCTCACGCCGAGCGCCGCCGCGCTGGCGTCGCCGGTGGTCAGCGTGAGGCGATCGTTGCCGGGGACATTGCCGGTCCCGACCTGAAACGTGAGGTTGGCGTTGCCGCTCAGCAGGGGCGTGCCGTTGAATTCGGTTCCGCCGGCGATGCTGTTCAGCTGCGCGGTCAGCGCGTCGGCCTCGTTCTGGATGTCCGCGCGGTCGGAGGCGTTGAGCGCGCCGTCGCCCGACTCCATCGCCAGCTCGTCGAGCCGCGACAGGATGTCAGTCGTGTTGCCGAGCGCGGCGTCGGCCGTGTTGGCGATGTCGAGAGCGTCGCCGGCGTTGCTGACATCCTGGTTCGAGCTGCCGAGCTGCGCGGCCATCTGGACCGCGATCGCGAGGTTGGCGGCGTTCTCCGCGGCGTTGTTGATCTTCTTGCCGGACGAGAGATGCGACAGCGTCTTCTGCGTCGCGTTCTCGGTGCCGAGCAGGCTCCTCTGCGCGAACAGGGAGCTCGAATTGCCGTTGATGGAGATGGACATGCCGACTTCCTCCGGATAGGGGTCCCCGCCGTTGGTCACCCATCGGCACATTCGTGAAAATCTTTAGGGCGAAGGCGCGGAAAAGTGCGTGTGGAGCGAGAAAAGATCGCGAATAGATTGAATGCCGGCGCGGAGTTGCCCAGCAATAGGCGACTTTTGCCGGGCTGCGGCTCAAGGCATCGGCAAATTCTGCCGAGGGCCAGAGCATGGCGGTTGATACATCCAGCGCGGTGAGCGGGGTCGAAGCGGGACAGGTGGACCAGAACTATTCGGTGCGGGTGCTGCGCAAGGCACAGGATGCCCAACGCCTGCAGGGCGCCGAGGCCGTTCGTCTGATCGACGAGAGCGGCCCGCAGATGACGAAGACCGAGGACGGTCACATCTCCGTTCGCGCCTGAGCCAAGTTACAGAACGTTCATCGACCGGAAACCTGCGCGTCGCCTGCGGCGTGGCCAACTCGCGGCCATGAGCGGACTCGGAGGTCTCAATCGATCGCCGGCCGGCGTGGTGCTGGGCATGGTGCAATTGCAGCTACCGACGGTGACCAATCCGGCGGAGCTGGCGGCGCAGACCGCGCGCATCGTCGCGATGGTCGGCAAGGCGCGCCGCAACCTGCCCAGCATGGACCTGGTGGTGTTCCCCGAGTACTCGCTGCACGGCTTGTCGATGAGCACCGCGCCCGAGCTGATGTGCCGCATGGACGGCCCGGAGGTCGCGGCTTTCCGCGCTGCCTGCCGCGACAATCGCATCTGGGGTTGCTTCTCGATCATGGAGGCGAACCCGCACGGTAACCCGTACAACACGGGCATCATCCTCGACGATCAGGGCGAGCTCCGTCTCTACTACCGCAAGCTGCATCCGTGGGTGCCAGTCGAGCCGTGGGAGCCGGGTGACGTCGGCATTCCGGTCTGCGATGGCCCGCGCGGCAGCCGCATCGGCCTCATCATCTGCCACGACGGCATGTTCCCGGAGATGGCGCGCGAGTGCGCCTACAAGGGAGCGGAGATCATCCTGCGCACCGCCGGTTATACGGCGCCGATCCGGCACAGCTGGCGTATCAGCAACCAGGCGAACGCGTTCAGCAACCTGGCTGTGACCGCATCGGTCTGCCTGTGCGGCTCCGACGGGACGTTCGATTCGATGGGCGAGGGGATGATCGTCGGTTTCGACGGCGTTCCGCTGGTCACCGGCGGCGGCCGCCCCGACGAGATCATCACCGCGGAGGTGCGGCCGGATCTGGTGCGCGAGGCGCGCCGTGGGTGGGGCGTCGAGAACAACATCTACCAGCTCGGACACCGCGGCTACGTCGCCGTCGACGGCGGAGCGGGCGATTGCCCGTACACCTTCATGAGCGATCTCGTCGCGGGCCGCTATCGCGTTCCCTGGGAGGCCGAGGTCGCGGTCGTCGACGGGACCTCATGCGGTTTTCCGGCGCCGCGCGCGGCGCTCGACGGCAGCCGCACGCCGGAGAGGTCGCGCGCCGAGCGCTTGCGGCGCTTGACACGTCGAGTCTGGTACGTAGATTCGCGCGGTGACTCGACGGAGATCGCTGGTTCTGGCGGTGACGATCGGCTTGGTGGGGTGCGGAGGCGGAAACGCTGGCCGCAACGATGCCGGAGGCGACGCGTATGGGGACGCTTCCACCGACATCAGCATCGACGCCGCCCCTGCTGACGGAGCGCTCGACGGGACAGTCGATCGACGAGACGCGGGCGCGACGAGACCGGACGCCGCGGACGCCGCCGCCGATGCTCTCGATGCGGGCTCGGATGTCGCCGCGCCGTGCACGCCGTGCAATCTTCAGCTGGGCGCTCTCATCGCCGGCTGCAGCGGTGGTACCGCGGGTGTGAGCTGCGTGGTTCAAACGTCGCAGACCAACAACCCCGACGGAACCACTTTCAACGTCGTCAATCAATGCTTCGCGAATGGCGCCAAGATGCTGACCACGAAGAGCTCCGGCAGCGTCGACGCGGGCGCGTTCCTGTCGTCGACCACCCAGCGCGTCAGGGACGGACAGACCTGTCTCACGCAGCAGACCTCGGGAGTGCGCTCGACGGCCGGGCTGGTCGCCACCGATCTCTTCCTCGACGGCGCAGGCCAGATCGTCGCCAGCGTGACGACCAACGCGGTCGCGGGCACGGACGGCGGCATCGTACAGCTCCAGACCATGACCTGTCCCGGGCAACCGGCGGAGCCGTATCGCGTCTGTTTGCCGCCGTCGCCGCCGGCCGTTGACGCCGGCGATGCGGGCAACGCCGACGATGCCGGTGGCTCCGGGATGGTGACCTGCACGCCGGGCGCCTGCTCCTAGCGGACGGTCGTCTTACCGGGGCAGCGGCGTCGAGAACAGCGCCTGGTGGCGGCTCTCGAGCTCGCTGAGGCTCGCGCTCGCGTGCGTGCTTCGATAGAGCTGGCCGAGCATGCGCCACGGCCCGGGATCGTCGGGGTCGTTGCCGATCGCGCGCTTCAGGTACTTCTCCGCCACCGTGTCGCGACGCTCGGCGGCCGCCATCGTCGCCAACAGCACCAGGGCGCGCTCGGAGCCGTCGTACTTCTCGAGCGCGTCTTCGCAGCGCTTGGCGGCGGCCGCGCGCTTCCTGGCGACCTTGGCGGTCATGTCGAGCTCGCAGGCGACGACGTCGGTGGCCGGCGCACCAGGGAAATCGACAGAAAAGGCCCGGAACCGCTCGCGCGCGGCCGTCGCGTTGGCGCTGGACAGCGCGCGCGCGATCTCTCGGTAGCCGGCCACGTACGCGACTTCCCGTTCGGCGGCGATGCCCAGTTTCGCGCCGTTCGGCGGCAAGGCGACCTGGTGGCGCGTCGATTCAATCTCGGCGGCGAGCTTGGTGGTCTCGGGCGCGCGGCGGTCGAGCCGCGCCATCAACGCCTCGGCGGCGGACAGCGCGCCGAGCCTGGTCGCGAACGACGTGGCTTCGTGCCACAGCGTCGCGTCGTCGGGGAGCTTGGCCTTGGTGAGCTCGGCGACGACCGGCGCGAGCGCGCCCCACGCCTCCTCGGTGCGGCCCGCGTTGGCAGCCGCCACGGCGCGGTTGTACTGCTCGACCTGCTCGCGCGTGACGCCCGCCGGTTGGACGGGCGTGGCCGCGACCGGCGTTCCACTCACGCTGCGCGCACGTTGACGCGCGAGCGCGAGCAGCTGCGCGCGATCCTTGTCGGAGCCCTCGTCGGGGGGAGCCTCGCGCAGCAGCGACTCGAGCGCCGCGATCTCCGGGTACGCCTCGCCCGGGCGTTCGGAGCGGCGCGCGAGCACCAGGTTGACCACGGTTTGCTCGAAGGGGCTGAACGCCACCTGGCGGGGGTCGTAAGCGGGGTTCATGACAATCGACGGGTTCTCGTTGTGCAGGAGCCCCAGCGTGTGCCCCCACTCGTGCAGGAAGATCACGACCTCTTTGTGGTCCTTGCGCTGCGCGTAGATCGACTGGCGCTCGGCGGGGTCGAGTAAGCGAAATTCGCGATCGAGCGCGAGGATCTCCTGCTCGTCGTCCATGCCGCGGAGCACGAAATGATGGGAGAGCAACCGCGCGCCACCGAGCTGGTGCACCGACGTCGCGACGCCGCGCATGGGCGTCACGAGGCCCACCACACAGCCGACACCGCGCGCCGGATCCAGCGCTTCCAGCTCCGTGAGGATGGGCTCGAGCGCCATCCCGTTGTGGGACCGGTCCCAGTCGCGGACGCTCTCGATCTCGAAGCGCACGGCGAAAACCTGTTCGACGATGGCATTGATGCGCGCGAGCTGCCCGTGCAGGCGCTTCTGCCAGTTGAGCACCAGCGTCCGGTAGTCCTGGTCGGCGTAAAAACGGACGCGCACCACGCGCACCTCGCCCGGCAGGCCGGCGGCGGGCGTGAGCGAGAACGGCTGCGGCAACAGGCGGCGGGCGGCGTCGCGCTCGTGTCCGGCCGGCGTCTTCCACGGCAAGAAGTCCAGGAGGTGGTTGTTCTTCGCGCCGTCGTCGGCGCGCGCGGTCGCGAACGCCAGCGAAACCGCCAGCGCGCAAAGCGCGGTCAGTCGCCGTGGAATCCCTGCCACGTCCAAAAAACGGAGAGCGGGACCGTTCTTCCCACCAAAACCTTCATCAGGGATGCGCCGTGGCAGGCCGCGCGGCCGCGGCGCCGGTTCCGCCCCGCGCCAGCCACAGAAACGGGATCATCGCCGCGGCGATGTGCGGCAGCGAGACGTTGGCGATGCTGGTGTCGAGCACCTCCATGAACGTCGCCAGCGTCACCACCAGCGCGATCACCCACGGGTTGTGGCCGCCGGTCCAGCCGGTCTCGGCGTTCTCGGTCACGGCGAGACGCGGACCTTGGGCTCGACCGACATTCCCGGACGGAGCCGCTCGAGACCGGCCTGGCCGGGGTCGAGCCGGATCCGCACCGGGATCCGCTGCACGACTTTGACGTAGTTCCCGGTCGCGTTCTCGGGCGGCAGCAGGCTCACGCGCGATCCGGTGGCGCCGCCCAGACTCTCGACAGTTCCCGAGTACCCGCGATCGAGGGCGTCGACCTGCACGGAGACCGTCTGCCCGGGCCGCATGCGGCGGATCTGGGTCTCGCGAAAGTTGGCGGTCACCCAGACGCGATCGATCTGCGCCACCGCGACCAGCGACTGTCCCGCCGCGACGCGATCGCCGACGTTCACCGCCTTGCGCGCGACGATCCCGGCCACCGGCGTGCGGACGTGCGCGTATTCCAGGTTGAGCTCGGCCTCGCGCAGCTGCGCGCGCGCCAGCTCGAGATCGGCCCGGCGCGACAGCACCGACGCGCGGCGGGTCTCGATCTGCCGGGGGGCATTGTTCTCGATCTCGGTCAGGCGGCCGCGCGTCGCCGCGAGCTGCGAGCGGTGCTGCGTGACCCGCGCGCGCGCGACCGCCAGCGCCTTCTGCGCGGCGCGAGCGCCGGCCTCCCACGCGTCAGCCGTGGCGATGCGCTTGTCCAGCTCGGCGCGCGGCAGGGCCCCGTGAGCGAACAGCTCCTCGCCGCGCTTGCGGTCGAGCTGCGCGTTGTGGTTGCTCGCTGTGGCTTGCGCCAGCTGTGCGCGCGCTTGCTCGACCTCGCTGCCGGCGTCGGTCAGCAGCGCCGACGCCGACGCCAGATCCGACGCGGCGTTGGTCAGCGCCGCCGCGTTCGTGTTCTGGGTGATCGGAACCGACGGGTCCTCCGCGGCCAGCTGCGCCTCGGCCTGCGCGACCGCCGCCCGGGCCTGCGTCACCGCGACCTGGAGGTCGGTCGGATCGATCTCGGCCAGGGTGTCACCGGCGCGCACCCCCTGGTTCTCGACGATCCCGACGCGCGTGACCGTGCCGCCGACGCGGGAGCCGATGTCGCTGACGTCGGCGTCGATCTGGGCGTCGTCGGTGCTTTCGAAGTGGCGTCCGTGCAGATAGTAGACGAGCGCGATCACCGCCGCGAGCGCCGCCCCCGCCAGCGCCCAGGCGCGCCGTCGCGAGCGCCGCGGCGGCGTTTTGGCATCGGCGCGGTCGCCGGCGCCGCCGGTCCCGTTCCTGTTTCTCGCCGAGTCGAGTGAAGCGATCTCCACACGGCCGAATCTGAACACCCGCCGCCAGCCGTCCATGGTGGCGCGCCGGTCTCGGGACGACGCCGGTCAGGTGGTCTTTCCACCCCGGCGCTGCGAGCGGGCCTGCGGCGACGCGTTCCGGTTCATCGTGGTGATGCGCAACGCGCTGTCGGTCTTGACGTGGGTCGGGCTTCGCCGCGTCGACTTCCGCGACGGGCGCGCCGACCCCGAACCCTCGAGCTCGTAGGAGCTGTTCTTGGCGGCGCGCGCGGCCTCGTTGTGGGTGATCCGCGTGCGCGGCTGCGCCTCGGGGGCAGGCGTCCTCTTTCCATGAGCTAGGCGTTGCATCTGGGCCTTGAACCGTTCGCTTCTGGTCGCCATGGTGATGCCTCCGTATCTCGTTGGATCGAGCAGACGATCAAAGCAGACCATGGCGGCGTCGATCGTCAAGGGTGGCCCCGATGGGCAGTGAACGGTCGGGCTTCTCGTCGGGCGCGCCGCGTGACATCATGGCGCGGGGTTTCAGAATGGTCGCGCTCGAACCGATCACCCAGGATCAGGCACCCGTCCTACGCAACCTGTTCGAGCTCTACGTTCACGACTTCAGCGAGTACCTGCCGATCGATCTGCAGCCCAGCGGCCGCTTCGACGTGCCGCTCGGCGATCAGTGGTGGGCGCGCGAGGATCACTTTCCCTACTTCATCCGGACCAACGGCAAGCTCGGCGGGTTCGCCCTCGCGCGGCGCGGGTCGCGGGTCAGCGGGCCCGCTGACGTCATGGACGTCGCCGAGTTCTTTGTGGTGCGCGGCGCGCGCCGCCAAGGCGTCGGCAGCGCGGCGGCGGTCGCGCTCTTCGATCTTTTCCCAGGCTCGTGGGAGATCCGGATCCGGCGCGCGAACCCGGCGGCGTTGAAGTTCTGGGCACGGGTCGCCGCCGGCTGGCTCGGCCAGGCGGTTGCCAGCCATCCGTTCTCGATCGAGGGCGTCGACTGGGACCTGCTGCGCGTCGATCAGGCGCGGCGGCCCGCCCCGACGGCCAGCTGGCAGACCTCGAGGTAGCGCGCGGCGGACCAGCCGACCGGGGTGGGGAAGTCGGGGGGCAAGCCGCCGAGCTCGAGCAGCGCGGCGGGGCGGCCGGCGCGCGCGAGGCCGGCCTCGACGTGCTTGAGCACGCTGGGGCCGCGGTGGGTGTTCGACGAGACCCAGAGGTGGCCGCCCTCCTCGGGCAAGAGCGCGCACGCAGCGGCGATCAGATCCGGGTAGTCGCGCTTCTGCGCCCAGGACGTCGCGCGCGCGCCCGACACCGTCGGCGGGTCGAGGATGATCACGTCGTAGGCGGCGCCGCGCTCGCGCTCGGTCTCGAGGAAGCGGAAGACGTCCGACGTCTCCCAGCGGAAGCGCGCGTCCTCGGGGTCGAGGCCCGACAGGCGGAAGTTCTCGCGCGCCCAGGCGAGCGGTCCGCCGGCGAGATCGACGCTGGTGACGGTGGCGGCGCCGGCGCGCGCGGCGGCCAGCGACAGCGCGCCGGTGTACGCGAAGGTGTTGAGCACGCGGCGCTCGCGAACGAAGCGCGCGAGCCCGGCGCGGTGATCGCGCATGTCGGAGAAGAGGCCGACGTTGATGCCGCCGCGCAGGTGCACTTCGTAGGGCACGCCGTTCTCGCGCACGATCAGCTTCGCGGGCGGCTCCTCGCCCAGCGTTTGATCCTTGGCGCGCTCGGGGCTCGAGCCCTGCGCCTTGAGGCGCACCTTGAGCACGACGCCGCGCAGGGGCAGGTCATTTTCGGGCAGCACCGCGAGCACGGCGGTCGCCAGCGCACGTGCATGATTGGACAGGCCGCGCGAGAGCGCGGTCACCACCGCGAAGGGACCATAGACGTCGGCGGTCAACCCGGACAGGCCATCGCCCTCGGCGTTGATCAGTCGATAGGCCGATTCGCCGTCGGCGAGCCCCAGGCTGCGGCGGGCGGCCAGCGCGCGCCGCGCATGCGCGCGGAAGAAGGCGGCGTCGAAGGCATGAATGGCCGAGCCGCCGTCGGTACCGCTGCCGGCGCCGCCGTCGGCCGCGCTCCAGATCCGGACGAGCTCGTTCTCCGGATCGGCGACCCCGGCCGCCAGCGCGTCGCCGTCGGGTGCGAGCAGGCGCATGGGCCGGCCCGGTTCGAGCGCCGCGCCGCCGCCGCCGGCGAGATCGCCAAGCGGAAGCTGCGGGTGGCGCGCCCGCAGGCGGTCCGCGCCGGTCGTGGTGACCGCGATGCCGTGCAGGGACATGAAGCGGGCAGGACGATACGTCGCGCCGCCGCGATGTCAACGCGCGTGCGGGAGTCAGAAGTAGAACATGAAGCTTGCTTGGAGCCCGATGTCAGTCTCTTTGAGGTCGTGTTTGACGCTACTGGTTCCGTCGGTTACGTGGTTGGATCCGGAAAGACCGACGTCCACCGTCGGCCCGATCAGGGCCAGAGCCTGCGGCGCCAGGGCGAGGACCACCGGCGCCTCGACGGTGGCGGCGAACAGGCTGGCGCTCCCCGAAGACGCCTGGATGGTGCCGCCGAAGTCGTTCCACAAATGAACATAGGTGATACCGGCGCGCGGCCAGAGCCAGATCGCCGGCGCGAGCCGCACCGCGAAACCGGCCCTCGGCGCGACCAGAACACCGTTCAGGGTTTCGTCGATGCCGCTCATGGACCACGACACGCGAAAGTAGGTCACGGACCCGCCGAGCGAGATCGAGGGCGCGACGAACGCGTCGATGCCGACCCGCGGGAACGTGTACGCGCTCGACCAGCTCGAGGCTGAGATTGCGGTTCCCAGGAAAGAGACGGCGTTGAGCGTCGTCGTGCGGGTCGAACCATCGCCCGTCTCATCCTGGCGGGTGTGTGCGTAGCCGAACATGCGTTCGACGCCGACCACCAGGTGGCCCTTGATGCCGAAGACCGCGTCGACCGGCTCCTCTTGCGCCTGGGCTTGTGCGCTCTGCGCCAGGACCAGCGACAGCAACAATCCGCGCACGACTCTCTTCGTTCGCTTCATCTACCCTCCGGGTGTCTGGCGCAATGACCGCGCGCTACCGTATGGTCAACGACTGTTGAAGGGCAAATTCCCGTCGCTGAGCAAGGCGGTGCCGCCCGCAAGCTCTGCTAAACTGCCCCGATTCCGTCGTTCAGTCACCCGCACACGGTCTTCATTCTCTCGCCCGCGAACCTGGGCGGTGAGCGCGGCGCGCTGCTTGCTGCGCTCGGGTGCGGCGTCGCCGCTCGCGCTGCAGATGCGGTCGCCCGGCGGCGCGCCGCTGCGCGAGGTCTTCAGCTTCATCAGCAGCCTCTATTTTCGCGGCAAGGCCGCCTACGCGGAGGCGTTCGGGCGTGCGCCCGCCGATCTCGAGCCGGCGCTGGTGATCACGCCCGGCGAAGGGCTGGTCTCCGTCGGACACGGCGCTGACGCTCGAGCGCGCGCAGGCCTGGGCCGCGCGTCGACATCGACGAGGACAACGACGCCTTCACCGCGCCGCTGATCCGCCACGCCGAGGAGCTGGAGCGCGGCTACGGCGCGACCACCCGCTTCGTGCTTCTGGGCAGCGTCGCCACGAACAAGTACGTCCGGCCGCTGACGCGCGTGTTCGGTGACCACCTGCTGTTTCCGCCGTTGTTCGTGGGCATCGGCGACATGAGCCGCGGATCGATCCTGTTGCGCGCAGCGCGCGAGGGGAGCGAGCTCGCGTACGCGCCGGTCGAAGGCGCGATCCGCCACGGCCCGCGCACGCAGCGGGCGGCGGCGGGCGCCACCTGAGAGCCGATTGGCGGCCGAGTCCCGATTGACGTCGAGCGAGCCGGATCCAGCATGGAGGCCGGAGGTTCTCGAGATGTCGAAGGGGACAGTCCTGGTCACCGGTGCGTCGAGCGGGATCGGGCGCGCGAGCGCTCTCCTGCTGGTCGAGAACGGGTTCCGCGTGTTCGCGGCGGTGCGCAAACCGAGCGACGGCGACCAGTTGCTGATCGACGCCGGGCCGGGGTTACATCCCGTGATCATGGACGTGACCGACGGCGGTTCGATCCAGGCCGCGGTGGCGCACGTGTCCGAGATCCTGGCGGGGAGCAACCTCGATGGTCTGGTCAACGTCGCCGGCATCGGCCTGGCAACGCCGCTGGAGTACGTCACCCAGGATGACTTGCGGCGTCTGTTCGACGTCAACGTATTCGGCCAGCTGGCGGTGACCCAGGCGTTCTTGCCGCTGCTGCATCGATCGCGCGGTCGCATCGTCAACATGAGCTCCGTCGGCGCACACATCGCGATCCCGTTCGGCGGCGTGCTCAACGCGTGCAAGGCGGCCTTCGGCACGCTCAGCGATACGTTGCGCATGGAGCTGCGACCGTTCGGCATCCGGGTCTCGACGATCGAGCCGGCGGCGATCAGCACGCCCGCGGTCGAGAAGACGCTGGGCCACGTCGAGGAGACGATCGCCAAGCTGCCGCCCGAGGGTGCGCAGCGCTATGGCGCGATGCTGCGCACATTCAACCGGCACGCCCTGCCGCGCGAGCTGAACGGCAGCCCGCCCGACGTCGTGGCGCGCGCGGTGCTGCACGCGCTGGCGTCGCCGCGCCCGCGCATCCGCTACGTCGTGGGCAAGCTCTCGCGCCCGATGACGCTGCTGCCGCGCCTGCTGCCCGACAGCGTGCTCGACGAGCTGCGCATGCGCGTGTTCGGGCTCTCGGCGGTACCGCCGGAAAACCACTAGCCCCGCGCCATCGCGCGCCCGTCGCGCTATGGTGGTCGGGTGCAGGACGTCGCCGACGTTGTCATACTGGGCGCGGGCGCGATGGGGTGCCTGTTCGGCGCGCGCCTCGCGCGCGGCGGGCATCGCGTGGTGCTGGTCGACGTGCGCCCCGATCAGATCGACGCCATCAACACCGACGGCTTGACGCTCGAGGCGGACGACGGGACGGCGACGGTGCATCCGCGCGCCTGCCGCCCGGAAGAGGCGCGCGACGTCGCGCGGCTGGTGATCGTCTTCACCAAGGCCTTTCACAGCGCGGCGGCGCTGGCGGCGGCGCGCGCGGTGCTCGGCCCGGATACCTGGATCCTGTCGCTGCAGAACGGACTCGGTCACGTCGAGGTCATGCGCGCGCACGTCGACGAGTCCCGCATCGTGGTCGGCACCACGACGTTCCCCGCCGATCTGGTCGGCCTCGGTCGCGTGCGCACGCACGGCGCCGGGCAGATCAAGATCATGTCGGTCGCGGGCGGCGTGAGCGAGCGTTTGCGCGAGCTCGCGGCGGCGTTCAACGCCTGCGGGCTGGACACCGCGATCGAGCCGGAGGTCTTCGTGAGCATCTGGGAGAAGCTGGCGTTCAACTGCGCGATGAACGCGCTGGCCGCGGTCACCGGTCTCACCGTCGGTGGGATGGGCAGCGCCGCCGAGGGGCGCGCCATCGTGGATCGCGTCGTCGGCGAGGTCATCGCGGTGGCGCGGCGCAAGGGCATCCCCGCCGAGCTCGCGCGCGTGCGCGACGTGGTCGCGATGGCCTTCCGCGAGCACGGCGATCACAAGCCTTCGATGCTCCAGGATCTGCTCGCCGGACGCTCGACGGAGATCGACTTCATCAACGGCGCCGTCGTGCGCGAAGCGAGGGCGCTGGGCATGTCGGTCCCGACCACCGAGACGCTGGGCGATCTTGTTCGATTGCGCGAACGACGAAATTGATGTTCTAGTCTGCAGGCAGAACCGCTCGAGCTGTTCACTCTGACAATTCGTGTATTTCCATCGACGGGTGTCGATGCCGCACGAATTGGCGTCTGGCCCGCCCTGAACACCGATTTCGGATCCCCGCGCCGGCTGCTCCCTCGTGATTGCCGGCCACCGGCGCGGGAGACGCCCCCACCCGCGCGATCACGAGGACGAGAGAGACGAGCATGAAGAACGCCATGGTCGGTGCCAGGATCGGTCGATGCCGGAGAGCCACGCTTGCGATCTTCGTCGCCGCGCCCGTCGCATTCTGGGCATCGATCGAAGCGCCGGCCCTTGCCGCCGATCCGGCGCCGCCGGCTGGCTCACCGCCGGTTGCGCAGAACGAGCCGCCGCCCCCGGCGCCGGTGTCGCCGCCGCCCGCCGACAAGATCCCCGAGCCGGTGATCGCGCCGCCGGCGCCGCCGCCGCCCGCGCCCGAGCCGGCCGGCGATCCGAAGCGGATCGAGAGCGGATTCGCGCTGCGGGTGGGCGGGCGTGTTCAAGGGGCAACGCCGACGAGCCGAGGGAGCCTCAATGACTTCGGCCTCGACGAGGTCTATGCCGAGGCGCGCTTCTCGGGCCGGCTGACGCCGCTCTTCGCCTGGCAGTTCAATCTCAACGCCATCTACGACACTCTCGGCGGGACCGGCTCCGCGGGCATCATGGACGCGATCGTCAAGTTCGAGCCGATACAGGAGTTCCACCTGTGGGCCGGCCGCATGCTGGTGCCGTCGGATCGCTCGAACTTCAGCGGCCCCTGGTTCATGAGCCCGTGGAAGTACACCGGCGCCGACATGCCGATTCCATTCGTGGGCCCGCGTACCACCGCGTTCGGCCGCGACAACGGCGTCACCGCCTGGGGCACGTTCGGCGAAGGCAAGGTGAAGTACTACGCCGGCGCGTACAACCTCAGCAATGCAGCCCAATCACCGCTGTTCTCGGGCCGCTTGAACATCTGCTTGATTGGCTCAGAGCCCGGCTACTACCACAGCAGCACGTACTACGGCAGCCAGGACATCGTCGCCCTTGCGGTCGGTGGGCAATATCAGAGCAACGGCCAGGTGGGCGGCGATTCGGGGAACAACTACTCGATGATCAACGCCGACCTGCTCGCCGAGAAGAACCTGGGGCCGGGCGGCGTGCCAACCGTCGAGGTGGGGTATTACCACTACGGCAACTCGTTCGCGGTGGTCGGTACCCCGCCGGTCAGCGCCGGAGTGGTGAAGAACTTCTACTACGTGCTCGGCAGCTGGCTGACGCCGCAGGCGATCGGGATCGGCAAGCTGCAGCCGCTGGTGCGCTGGCAGGCGACTACGGACCCCAGCTGGAAGATCCTCGACGCCTACGTGACCTACGTGGTCGACGAGTACTTCCTGCGTTTCGCGGTCGGGTACGAGCACACCGACTTCGGGCAGGGAACCACCAACGGCAACGCCATTCTCCTCGGCGCGCAAATGCAGCGCTAGCGACCGCAAGAGCCGCCATTGCCGGGATCGCGGCTCTGCTCTTCCCGAGCCGCGACCCCAGGTTCATAATCGGCGCGGTCAGCAATCCCGACCCCGGTGAATCTTCGAAAGGAGTGGAGGGCATGAAGATCGTGAACAGCACGACGCGTTTGGGGCAGTCGACGGTGATTCTCGTGGCGCTCGGGTTGAGCGCGCCGCTGGGCGCGGCGGAGACCAAACCGCCGGCCGCAGCTGCTCCCGCTGCTGCCGCGAAGCCCGAGGCCAAGGCGGCCGGCAAGATCGACCCCAAGCTGGAGGAGGTCTTCGGCGATCCGAAGTACCAGCTGACCGGCGTCGCCGTCTCGGCCAAGCACCGCGTCTTCACCAACTATCCGATCTGGTCGCCGGTGCACAAATACTGCGTCGTCGAGGTCACCGGCGAAGACCGAGTCCAAGCCTTATCCCGACGAGGAGTGGAACAGCTGGAAGCCGGGCGAGGACGGCAGCAAGAAGTTCGTGTCGGTGCAGGCGGTCTACGTCGACGACCAGGACAAGCTGTGGGTCGTCGATCCCGCCAACCCGTCGTTCGCTGGCGTCTACCAAGAGAGCGACAAGCTGGTGCGCATCAACCTCGCCACCAACAAGGTCGAGCGCATCTACCCGATGAAGGGCGTCACCGACCAGAACAGCTACATCAACGACATCCGCGTCGACACCAAGCGCCAGGTCGCGTACATGACCAACTCGAACGAGGGCGGCATCGTCGTCGTCGATCTGAAGTCGGGCAAGACGCGCATGGTGCTGAAGGGCGCGCCGCCGACGCAGACCGATCCGGCGTATCACTTCATGATCGGCGGGAAAGAGGTCGCGCTGGGCGGCAAACCGCTCAAGGTCAACTCCGACGGCATCGCCCTGACGCCGGACCGCGAGTGGCTGTTCTTCAAGCCGCTGACCGACGACAAGCTCTACAAGATCAAGACCGCCGACCTGCGCAACGCCAAGCTCAGCGAAGCCGATCTGGTCAAGGCGGTCGTCGATCTCGGGCACGTGTCGATCACCGACGGCATGGAGTTCGACAAGAAGGGCAACCTCTACTTCGGCGACATGGAGCACAACACCATCTTGAGGATCACGCCGGATCTCAAGAAGACGGTGCTGGTCGAGGATTCACGGTTGCTCTGGCCCGATAGCTACGCGGTCTCCAAGGACGGCTACCTCTACATCAGCACGTCAGCAGGTGCAGACCGCGCCGCCGTTCAACAACGGCGTCGACACGCGCACGCTGCCGTACGGCCTGTTCCGCCTCAAGATCGTTCCCTGACGTCGCGTCGCTGGAGCGGCTTCTCCCCCGAGGTGGCCTTGCCGGAAAACGACGCCGAAACCAAGGTGTTCGCCAAGGTGCGGGGCCGCCTGGTCCCGATCCTGATGCTCGGGTACTTCGTCGCGTTCCTCGATCGCGTCAACATCGGCTTCGCGTCGCTGCGGATGAACCACGATCTGGGGTTCGGCCCTACGGTCTACGGCATCGGCGCGGGGATCTTCTTCATCGGCTACTTCCTGTGCGAGGTGCCGAGCAACGTCATGCTCGAGCTCAAGGGTGCGCGCGTCTGGATCGCGCGCATCATGATCAGCTGGGGCCTGGTTTCGATGGCGACCGCGGCGGTGCGTGGCGCGGCGTCGTTCTACCTCGCGCGCTTCGCGCTGGGCGCGGCCGAGGCCGGCTTTTACCCGGGCGTGATCCTGTACCTGAGCGCCTGGTTCCCGCGCGCCGAACGCGCCCGCGTCGTGGGCTGGTTCACGCTGGCCAACCCGGTGGCGGCGGTGGCGGGCGGCCCGCTCTCGGGCGCGATCCTCAGCACTGGTGGCGCGTTCGGCCTCGCGAGCTGGCAGTTGCTCTTCCTCCTCGAAGGCCTGCCGGCGGTGATCATCGGCTTCGTCATCTGGCGGCTGCTCGACGATCGCCCCAGCCAGGCGCGCTGGCTTACCGACGAGGAGCGCGGGATCCTGGAGCGGCGGATCGCCGCCGATCGCAGCCAGCACGCCGACCGCGACCAGCTGACGCTGCGCCAGGGGTTGACCAACCCGCGCGTGCTCTTGCTGGGCGCGGTCTACTTCGGTTGCATCGCGGGCAACTACGGCCTGGCGTTCTGGCTGCCGCAGATCATCAACGCGTTCGGCTTCACCTACTTTCAGACCGGGCTCATCACCGCGCTCCCGTACGCGTGCGGCGCGGCGGCGATGGTGGTGTGGAGCGCGCACTCCGACCGCACCGGCGAGCGCACCTGGCACGTCGTGCTGCCGCTGCTGCTGGCGGGAGTTTCTTTGCTGGTGGGCAGCTTCCTCGGGCATCTGGTGCCGACGATCGTCTTCATGTGCCTGGCCGGCGTCGGCATCTTCGCCAACACGCCGCCGTTCTGGACCTTGCCGACGTCGCTGATGGGCGGCCTCGCCGCGGCTGGCGGCGTGGCGCTGGTCAACTCGCTCGGCAACCTGTCGGGCTTCTTCGCGCCGTACCTGATTGGCGCGATCAAACGCCGCACCGGCAGCTTCCAGTGGGGGCTGGCCGCGCTGTCGACGCTGCCGCTGCTGTCGGCGGCGTTGATGTGGTTCATCGCGCGCACGGCGCGCAGTCGCTCGTAGGCGAGGTGATTCATGTACACGACTGGCGCAGCCTTTCTCGACGCTCTCAAAGAAGGGGGCGTGTCGTACCTGTTCTGCAACTTCGGCAGCGACCACCCGTCGATCATCGAGCGGCTCGCCGAGGCGGCGACCCAGGGACAGCCGCTGCCGCGCGTGGTGACCTGCCCCAACGAGATGGTGGGCCTGAGCGCGGCGCAGGGCTACGCGCAGGTGACCGGGCGCGCGCAGGCGGTGCTGGTGCACGTCGAGTGCGGCACGCAGTCGCTGGCGGGCGCCGTGCACAACGTCGCCAAGGGGCGGGCGCCGGTGCTGATCTTCGCCGGCGCGTCGCCGTTCACGCAGGAGGGCGAGCTGCGCGGCAGCCGCAACGAGTTCATCCAATGGATCCAGGACGTGTTCGACCAGCGCGGGCTGGTGCGCGGCTACGTCAAGTACGAGAACGAGATCCGCACCGGCCGCAACGTCAAGCAGCTGGTCCACCGCGCGCTGCAGTTCGCGCACAGCGATCCCAAAGGGCCGGTCTACCTGGTCGGCGCGCGCGAGGTGATGGAAGAAGAGATGCGTCCGGTCGGCGATCGACGTCGCCGAGTGGGCGCCGATCGCGCCCGCGGCGCTGCCGCCCGACGGTGTCGACGCGATCGCGGGCGCGCTGGCGCAGGCGCGGCGGCCGCTGGTGGTGACGTCGTACCTGGGGCGGAGCGCGGCCGCGGTCGACGCGCTGGTGCGCGCTCTGCCGGCGCGTGGGCGCGGGCGTGCTGGAATCGGTGCCGAACGCGGTGAACTTCCCCGGCGACGATCCGCTGTACCAGGGCAACCAGTGGAACGAGCAGCGGCAGAACCCGGTGCTCGCCGCCGCCGACGTGGTGCTGGTCGTCGACAGCGACGTGCCCTGGATCCCGGTGGTCAGCCGGCCCGCGACGAGCGCGCGCGTCTTTCATATCGACGTAGATCCGCTGAAGCAGCAGATGCCGCTCTGGCACATCCCCGCGCGCCAGACCTTTCGCGCCGACGCCGCGCTGGCGCTGCGCCAGATCGAGGAGCGGCTGGCCTCGGGCGCGATCGCCGTCGATGCGCGCGCCGTCGAGGAGCGCCGGGCGCACTACGCCGAGCTGCACGAGGCGCGGGCGCGCGGGCTCGCGGCGCGCGAGGCGGTGCCGGCGGCGGGCGCGCCGATCACGCCCGAGTTCCTGACCGCGTGCGTGCGCGCTGCGATCGACGACGATACGATCGTGCTCAGCGAGGGCATCACCAACTACGGCGTGATCGTCGACCACCTGGCGCGGCGGCGCGCCGGCACGCTGCTGACCAGCGGCGGCGGCTCGCTCGGCTGGTGCGGCGGTGCCGCCATCGGCGTGAAGCTGGCGCGGCCCGAGAGCACGGTGATCACCCTGAGCGGCGACGGTTCGTACTTGTTCTCGATCCCGTCGGCGGTGCACTGGATGGCGCGGCGGTACGAGACGCCGTTCCTGCAGGTGATCTACGACAACGGCGGCTGGAAGGCGCCGCGCTTCTCGACGCTGGCGGTGCACCCGGCGGGATACGCGAGCGCCGCCGACGGCAAGGCGCTGGGTCTGAGCTTCGCGCCCGCGCCGGATCACGCCGGGATCGCGGCGGCGTCGGGCGGCGCCTTCGCGCGCACGGTGACCCGCCCCGACGAGGTCGCGCCCGCGCTCGCCGAGGCCCTGGACGTCGTGCGCCGCGAGAAGCGCTGCGCCGTGCTCGACGTGAAGCTCGCGCAGATCTGAAAACTCCGGTCCCCTCGACGTGAAGGTGGCGCACGTGTCGATGTTCCGGTCCCCTCCCCCCGTCTGCGGGGGGAGGGTTAGGGAGAGGGGAAGCCTTGCGAGACGCGGCGCCCGACGGCCCCTCCCCAACCCTCTCCCCCGCAGACGGGGGCGAGGGGACCGGAAAGATTCGAGGACGGGCGCAGCGATCTACAGAAAGTGATCCAGCGGCAGCCCCACGTAGTTCTCCGCGAACGAGCGCGCCGCGGCTTCCGACGTGCAGAGCCAAGCGAGCTGCGCGCGCGTGACGCGATCCTGGAATGCGTCGGCGTCGGGCAAGTTGATGGAGCAGGGTGGTGAGCGTCGACGAGAACTCCTGCGCCCGCCACACGCGCCGTAAGCAGCGCTCGCTGTAGCGCTGCAAACCTTCGACCGCGGTGTTCCGGAAGAAGTCGGCGAGCGCGCGCGACAGCACCCAGACGTCGGCGACCGCCAGGTTCAGCCCCTTGGCGCCGGTCGGCGGCACGATGTGCGCGGCGTCGCCGGCGAGAAACAGCCGGCCGAACTGCATCGGCTCGACCACGAAGCTGTGATGGAGGGCGATGCTCTTCTCGATCACCGGACCGTCGCGCAGCACGAAGCCGTCGGCCGCGAGGCGCAGGCGCAGCTCTTCCCAGATGCGGTCGTCGGACCAGTCGTCGAGCTGGGCGGCGCGGTCGACCTGGATGTAGAGCCGGCTCACCTCCGGCGAGCGCAGGCTGTGCAGCGCGAAGCCGCGGGTGTGGCGCGCGTAGATCAGCTCCTCGGTCGAGGGCGCGACCGCGGCGAGGATGCCGAGCCAGGCGAACGGGTAGTGGCGTTCGTAGACCGTGAGCACGCCGGGCGGGATCGAAGGTCGCGACACGCCGTGGAAGCCGTCGCAGCCAGCGATGAACGCGCAGCGCAGCTCGCGCGTCGGCGCCGCCGTGGCGGTAGCGCACGCGCGGGCGCTCGCCGTCGATGCCTTCGAGCTGCACCTCCTCGACCTCGAACTGGATCTCGCCGCCGCTCGCGAGCCGCGCCGCGATCAGATCCTTCACGACCTCCTGCTGGCCGTAAACCGTGAGCGCGCGCCCGCCCGCGAGCTCGGTGAGCGCGATGCGATAGCGCCGCTCGTCGAGCGTGAGCAGCAGCCCGTGGTGAACCAGTCCCTCGCGGTGCAGGCGCTCGGACAGGCCCAGCTCGTCGAGCAAGTCGACGGTGCCTTGCTCGAGGACGCCGGCGCGCACGCGCTGTTGCACGTAGGCGCGGCTGCGGCTTTCGAGGATCACCGACGCGATCCCTTCGCGCTGCAGCAGATGCGAGAGCACCAGGCCGGCCGGGCCGGCCCCGATGATCGCGACTTGAGTCTCGGTCACCTGGGTTTCCGCCACCGGAGTTTCCATACGCACGACAAATCTACCGCTCCTTGTACCGCTGGTCGCAATTGAACTACTCTCGCGCGCAGACAACTCAACCCAATCAGGGAGGCCACATGTCTCGCACCTTTTCGGGATGCATCGTGTGGATGATGGCGGCGGCCACGACGGTGGCGACGTTTATTCTGGCGCCGGCCGCGCGCGCCGACGAGCCGCCCATCAAGATCGGCTACGCCATCTCGCGCACCGGACCGTTTGCGCCGGGCGCGCAGGTGACGCAGGAGCCGAACTACCTGCTCTGGGCCGACCAGGTCAACGCCGCGGGCGGAATCGCGGTCAAGGGCGGCAAAAAGCGGAAAGTCGAGTTGATCGGCTACGACGACCGCAGCGACATCGAGACCACCGTGCGCACCTACGAGAAGCTCATGGGCAGCGACAAGGTCGACCTGATCTTGCCGCCCTGGGGCTCGGGCACCAACTTCGCGGTCGCGCCGCTCGCCAACAAATACGGATACCCGATGCTGGCGCCGACCGCGCTGTCGCGGAAGCTCGTCGACATGAAGCTGCCGTATTTCTTTGCGCTGCTGCAGCAACCGGATCGAATGATGGGCGCGCTGGTCGATTTCCTGGCGGACAAGAAGGTCAAGACCGTCGCCGTGGTCTACATGGACGATCTGTTCGGCCTCGAGAACGTCAACGCGCTGTTGCCGCTGCTCAAGGCCAAGGGCATCGAGGTCGTCGAGAAGAAGAGCTATCCGCTGGGCGTGAAGGATCTGTCGCCCACGCTGAAGGCGATCAAGGCCAAGAACGTCGACGCGTTCCTGGGCATCACCTATCCGCCCGACACGATCCTGGCGTCGAAGCAGTCCAAGGAGATCGGCTTCGCGCCCAAGGTGTTCTACTCGTCGGTCGGTACGGCGTTCCCGCTGTACAAGGAGGTGATGGGCAGCGCCGCCGAGGACGTGATGGGCATGGGGTCGTGGAACGCGAAGAGCAGCCCGGCGGCGAAGGCGTATTTCCAGGCGCACGTGAAGAAGTTCAGCAAGGAGCCCGACCGCTGGGCCAGCGGCCACGCCTGGGCGGGCCTGCAGATCCTGCAGCAGGCGATCGAGAAGGTCGGCCTGGATCGCAAGGCCATCCGCGACTACGTCGCGGCGACGGAGTTCCAGACCGTCGTCGGCCCGATCCGCTTCCAGGGCAGCGAGAACATCACGACGCCGGGGACGATCGGCCAGTGGGAGAAGGGCGAGTTCGAGGTGGTGTGGCCGAAGGATCGCGCCACCGCGGCGCCGGTCTTCCCCAAGCCGGCGTGGAAATAGCTCCGCGAGTGATTCCCCTGGGCCGCGGCGAGATCTAGCGAGTCGGAGTGGACGGATCGCTGTTCGCGGACCTCGCGGTCGCCGGGCTCATCACCGGCGGCATCTACGCGCTGATCGCGATCGGCCTCAATCTGCAGTACGGGCTGCTGCGCATCATGAACATCGCGCACGGCGAGTTCTTGATGGTCGGCGCCTACCTGACCTACGCGCTGCGCACCGCGACTGGCGCGAGCCCGCTCTGGTTCCTGCCGGTGTCGGCGGGCGCGATGTTCCTGCTGGGGCTCGTGCTGCATCGCCTGGTCTTCCGGCGGCTCGCGGCGACGTCGGCCAGCTCGGAGGTGCTCGAAGAGCGCAGCCTGCTCATCGGCTTCGGGCTGATGTTCGTGATGCAGAACGTGGCGCTGCTGATCTGGGGCGCCGATCTGCGCGGCTACGACTACCTGGCCGACCCGCTGCAGTACCACGGCGTGATCGTGACCGCGAACCGCGTGCTGGTGTTCGGCGTGGTCGTCGCGATCAGCGCCGCGCTGATGATCGCGCTGCGCACGACCATGGCCGGCAAGGCGGTGCGCGGAATGCTGCAGTCGCCGCTGGGCGCGCTGCTGGTCGGCGTCGACACGCGCCGCCTGCACCCGCTCTGCTTCGCGCTCGGCCTGGCGATGGCGGGCGCCGCCGGCTCGTTGCTGTCGATGATCTTCGAGGTCTCGCCGTCGATGGGCGAGTCGTACACGGTGACCGCGCTGATCGTGATCACGCTGGGCGGCCTCGGCCACATCGGCGGCAGCTTCGTCGGCGCGCTGCTGCTGGGTCTGGTCGAGAGCTTCGGCATGTACTTCACCAGCCCATCGCTGAAGGTGTTGCTGTCGTACGGGGTGTTCGTGCTGGTGCTGCTGATCCGGCCGCGGGGGTTGTTCGCGCGATGATGGCGCGGCGACTGGTGGGCGTCGTCGCGGCGCTGGCGATCTTTGCGCTGCCGCTCTACGGCTCGCCGTTCGCGGTGGCGCTGGGGCTCGCGTGCCTGATGTACGCGGCGCTGGCGATCTCCTGGTCGATCTTCAGCGGGCCGACGCGCACGCTGTCGCTGGCGACCTCGGCGTTCTTCGGCCTCGGCGCCTACTGCACGGCGTTCGCGCTCGGCTCGCTCCCCTGGCCGGTGATCATCTTCCTGGGCGGCGGCGTCGCGGCGGCGTTCGCGGCGCTGATCGGCCTCGCCGTGCTGCGCCTGCGCGGCGCCTACTTCGCGGTGCTGACGTTCGGCCTCGGCGAGGTCGTGCGCCACGCGGTGACCTACGTCGAGAAGTCGCAGTCGGGCACGGTGGGCCGCGTGCTCACCGACACGCCGCCGGCGAGCACGGTCTACCTCACCGTCGCGGTGCTGGCGGCGCTGGCGGCCGCTCGCCTATCGCGCGGTCGCGCGCAGCGATCTCGGCTTCGCGCTGCGCGGGATCGGCGACGACGAGGAGCGCGCCGCGACGCTGGGCGTGCACGTCCGGCGCGCGAAGCTGGCGGCGTTCTGCCTGACCGCCTGGTTCGCCGGCGCGGTCGGCGCGGCGGCGGCGGTGCGCTGGACGTACATCGACCCGACGTCGGTCTTCAATCCGTTCATCCTCTTCCAGACGGTGCTGATCGCGATGGTGGGCGGGCCGGCGAAGCTGCGCGGCCCGATCCTGGGCGCGCTGATCTTCAGCCTGCTCGCCGAGCTCTTGCGCCTGCGGCTGCCGTACCTCTACATGATCGTGCTCGGCGTCTTGCTGATCCTGTCGGTGCTCTTCCTGCCGGAAGGGCTGGCCGGCGTCCGCTGGATCGATCGCTTGCTGGCGCCGCGGCGCCGCGCCCGCGCGGAGGCGTCCCACGTCTGAGCCATTGTTGCAGGCGCGCGACCTGTGCGTGCGCTTCGGAGGGCTGCGCGCGCTGTCGAACGTCACGTTCGCGGTGGCGCCGTCCGAGCTGGTCGGCATCATCGGCCCGAACGGCGCCGGCAAGACCACGCTGTTCCACGTGCTGTCGGGGATCGTGGCGCCCGCGTCGGGCCGGCTGTCGTTCGACGGCCACGATCTGACCGGGCGCGCGCCGCACCAGTTCTGCTGGCGCGGCATCGCGCGCACGTTCCAGACGCCGCGGGTCTTTCGCGGCGCTGACCGTGCTCGAGAACGTGACCTTCGGCGCGCGCTTCCTGCATCGGCGGCAGCGAGGCGCGGCCACGGGTACGCGCGCCGCCGGGCTCGACGAGCAGGCGCGCGCGGCGCTCGCGCGCGTCGAGATGACCGGCGACGCGAGCCTCCCGGCGGGCGCGCTGCCGCCGGCGCGCCAGCGCCTGCTGGAGATCGCGATGGCGCTGGCGACCAACCCGCGGCTCGTGCTGCTCGACGAGGTCGCCGCCGGCCTGACCGAGAGCGAGGCCGACCACGTCGCCGGCTTGATCCGCGGCATCCAGCGCGAGCTCGGCGTCGCGGTGATCTGGATCGAGCACGCGGTCGGGACGCTCATGCGCGCCGTGGATCGCATGATGGTGCTGGACTACGGCGAGCTGATCGCCGACGGCGCGCCGGCCGCGGTCGCCGCCGATCGGCGGGTGATCGACGCGTATCTCGGCGGCGGCACGGAGGGCGACGCGCGGTGAGCGCGATGCTCGAGGTGCGCGGGCTCGTCCGCCGGCTACGGCGCGCAGCCGGTGCTGTCGGGCGTGAGCCTGGACGTCGGCGCGCGGGCGCTGGTGGTGCTGGTCGGCGCGAACGGCGCCGGCAAGAGCACGTTGCTGGGCGCGATCGCGGGGCTGGTTCCGTGCGCCGGCACGGTCCGCCTCGACGGCGCGGACGTGACCGGCGAATCGATCTCCGGCCGGGTCGCGCGCGGCATGGTGCTGGTGCCCGAGGGACGGCGCCTGTTCGGCGAGATGACCGTGCGCGAGAATCTCGAGCTGGGCGGCTACCTGCGCGGCGCGCGCGAGCGGCGCGCGGCGATCGCCGAGGCGCTGCGCCTGTTCCCGCGGCTCGCCGAGCGGTTGGGGCAAGCGGCGGGCACGATGAGCGGCGGCGAGCAGCAGATGCTCGCGGTCGCGCGCGCTCTGGTGAGCCGGCCGCGCCTGCTGATGCTCGACGAGCCGTCGCTGGGCCTGGCGCCCAAGATGGTCGGCGAGCTGTTGCGCATCCTGCAGCGCATCCGCGACGAGGGCACGTCGGTGCTGCTGGTCGAGCAGAACGTGCGCCAGGCGCTGGGCATCGCGGACCACGGCTACGTGATGGAGCGAGGCGCGATCGTGGCGGAGGGGGAAGGGCGCGAGTTGCTGGAGAGGGATGTCGTGCGGCGGGCGTATCTCGGCGGCTAGACGGAACGTCCGGACCGCTCTCACGTCGGCGACATCCAGGTGACGTTGACCGGGCAGCGCGCAGGCAACCACGACCGACTTCGCCGGCAACCTCTCGTTCAGCGTCGCGCCGGGGTCATACACAGTAGCCCCGTCGGTCGCCCGTCGAGGTTCGCGCGCGTTCCGAGCGCGCCCGGGGATTGTGCTCGTCTCTTTCGGCCCCAGATTGTGCCGCCGGGATGTGGATTGTCCGTCTCGCGCTGCGGAGGCCGTACACGGTGCTGGTCAGCGTGCTGGCGGTCGTGCTCTTTGCCGGATTGTCAATCCGGCAACTCAAGCGCGACGTCCTGCCCAACATCGACATACCCGTCGTCATCGTCATCTGGAACTTCCCCGGGTTGTCCGCCGACGACATGGAACGCCGGGTGGTCTTCATTACAGAACGCGCGCTCTCGACGACCGTCGGCGGTATCGAGCGCCTGGAGTCGCAGTCGCTCCTCGGCGTCGGCATCGTGCGGGTCTTCTTCGAGCAGGGAGCCGACATCGGCGCGGCCATCGCGCAGATCAACTCGGTCTGCAGCACGATCCTGCGCGTCCTGCCGCCCGGGATCCAGCCGCCCAACATCCTGCAATACAATGCCTCCAACGTTCAGGTGGCGCAGCTCACCATCAAGAGCGACAGCCTGACCGAGCAGGACCTGTTCGACTACGGCCTCAACTTCCTTCGCCTGCGCCTGTTCACGATCCCGGGGCTGTCGACGCCGGCCCCTTTCGGCGGGCGTACCCGGCAGATCCAGGTCGATCTCGATCCGCAGAAGATGCAGGCGCACGGCGTCTCGCCGCAGGACGTGGTCAACAGCTTGCTCGCCAACAATGTGATCCTGCCCGCCGGCCAGGCGCGCATCGGCGATACCGAGTACGACGTACTGCTCAACTCGTCGCCGGCCGAGGTCACCGAGTTCAACACCATGCCGCTCAAGGTGGTGAACGGCGTGACCGTGCGCTGGCGGTCGGCATGCTGGTCGACGACGCGACCGTCGAGGTCGAGAACATTCACCGCAACCGGCTCACCGGCAAGCCGCTCACGGTCGCGATCCTCGACGGCGCGCACCAGGTGGCGGTGCCGGCGCTGGCGGCGACGATGACGATCTGCATCGTGTTCTTTCCGGTCGTGATGCTCGAGGGGCCGGCCCGCTACCTGTTCGTGCCGCTGTCGATCGCGGTGGTGTTCTCGATGTGGGCTTCATATCTGCTATCACGTACGCTGGTCCCGTCGCTGGCGCGGCGGCTGCTCCCCACGCAGGAGCACCACGACGGCACCGGCGCTGGCGCAGGCAAGCCGAGCTGGTCCGCGCGCTTCAACGCCTGGCGCGACCGCCACTTCGAGCATCTGCAGCACCTGCACCGCGCGGTGCTGTGCGTGTGTATCGAGCGTCGCCGGTACTTCCTCGCGGGCGGCCTGATCTTCAGCGTCATCGCGCTCCTGTTCCAAGCAGGACTACGACACCGCGCAGGCGCAGTACCAGGTCTCGCGCGCAACGCTGGCGCAGACGCGGAGCTTTCAGTCTTACCAGCTCCTGCGCGCGCCGTTCGCGGGCACGATCACCGCGCGCTATGTCGACCCGGGCGCGCTCGTGCCGGCGGCCACCGGCTCGACCCAGAGCGCGGCGCCCCTGGTCGACATCGCCGATCTGCGCCGGCTGCGCGTCCTGGTGTTCGTGCAGCAGGACGCGGCGCCGTTCGTGCACGCCGGCGATCGGGCGCGCATCGGCGTCGACCAGCAGCCGGATCTGCGGCTCGATGCGCCGATCACCCGCTGCGCCGACGCGCTGGATCCGCGCACGCGCAGCATGTTGTGCGAGATCTGGCTCGACAACGAGCATCGCCTGTTGCCGGGGACGTTCGTGCACGTGACGCTGAGCCTGAAGGCGCAGAGGTCGCCGGTGGTCGACTCGGCGGCGGTGCTGCTGCACGCCGACAAGCCGGCGGTGGCGGTGGTGCGCGACTCGCGCGTGTCACTTCGTGCCCGTGCGCGTGGGCCTCGACGACGGCAAGACCGTGCAGATCATCGAGGGGCTGCACGGCGGTGAGGTGGTGGCGCTGGCGCTGCCGTCCGAGATCGCCGACGGCGCCGTGATCCAGGCCATCGAGCGGCCGAGGAAGTGAACCGATGGCGTCGCGGTCTCGAGCCTGGGCGCTCTCGGTGGTCGGGCTCCTCGCGGCCGCGACGGCGCGCGCCGATCCGGATCTCACCGTCGAAGACGCGATCCGCATCGCGCGCAGCCACCATCCGAGCATCGAGGCGCAACGCGGTCAGGCCGACGCCGCCGACGGGCGGCGTGACCAGGCGCTGGCGCGCCTCTTGCCGTATCTGACCGGCAACCTCGCGTATCAGCCGACGACCGCGAACCTGGCCGCCACGCCGGCGCAGGTGCGCGCGCTGATCGGCGCGGCGGGCAGCGACACCGTGCTCGACGCCACCGGCATGCCGGTGTCGGTGAGCTGCCGGACGCCGGGCGATCGGGAACTGCGCCGTGCTGGCGCCGCTGCCGCAGAGCTGGACGCTTCACAGCTACTGGGAGGCGCAGGTGGGCGTCGCGTGGACGGTCTGGGACTGGGGCCGATCGATTTATGGTTACCGGAGCGCGCGCGATCTCGCGCAGGCGCAGGCGGTCGGCGTGCGCGCCGCCTCGAACGACGTGGTCCTGCAAGCCAGGCTCGCGTTCTTCGGCGCGCTGGCCGCCGACGAGCAGGCCGCCGTGGCCGTGGACGCCGTGCGTACCTACGACGCGCACCTGGCGCAGACGCGCGGCCTGCACGACGCGGGGCTGCGGACCGGCATCGACGTCGCCACCGCGGAGTCGGCGGCGGCGTCCGCCGAGATCCTGCTCGCTCGCGCGCGGACCGCGCAGGAGGTGTCGCGAACCCAGCTGCTGGTCGCGCTCGGCGAGGACCGCTGGCACGGCTGGCGCCTCCGCGCCAGCGACGAGGCGCTGGAGGCGCAGCCCGGCGACGATCAGCGTGGCCGCACGTCGCTCGACGAGCTCGCCAATCGGGCGGTCGGGCAGCGGGCGGAGCTGGCGCAGCTACGGCTCCAGCAGCAGGCCTTCTCGGCGTCGGTCGCGTCGGCGCGCGGCGGCTATCTGCCGCGCTGTCGCTGAATCTGGAGCCGATCTGGGCGGGGCCGTCGTGGTCGTCGCTGGCCGGCAACCTCACGGTGACGATCGCGCTCGGCTTCCCGCTCGAAGGCATGAGCCCCTGGCTGGTCCACGGCCAGGCGCGCGAGGCGGCGGGCAACCTCGCGGTCGCGCGCGCCGGCGAGCGCGCGAGCCGCGACAGCATCCGCCAGGAGCTCGCCGACGCGCGCACGTCGTTCACCTACGCGCGCGAAGAGCTCCGCCTGGCGCGCAAGCTGACCGAGGCGTCGGCGCGGCAGCGCGCGCTGGCCGAGGGCCGCTACCAGACCGGCGTCGGCAACGTCATCGAGCTCTACGACGCGCTGCTGACCGACGTGAACGCGCGCTCGCAGCTGGTGCAGGCGCGCCTGGACGTGGCGTCGGCGCGCGCGCGGTTGCAGCACGCGCTGGGCGAGGAGGAGTGAACTTCCACCCGCGACGCGCACACGCGAGATCGCCTATACCGTTGCCCATCATCGGAGGAGGCCGCCATGGCGATCAAGACAGATCAACCCGTACCTGAACTTCAACGGAACCGCCGACAAGGCGATCCAGCTCTATCAAAGCGCGCTCGACGCCAAGGTCCAGAACATGATGCGCTTCGGTGATGCCGCCACCGGTATGCCGGTCGCGCCCGCCGACAAGAACCGCGTGATGCACGCGGTGCTGGATCTGGGCCCGAGCGTGATCATGATGAGCGACACGATGCCGAACGCGCCGGTCGGCACCGACGGCAACGTGCACATCACGCTCGACTTCGACAACGTCGACGAGATGACGAAGAAGTTCGATGCGCTCGCGGCCGGCGGCAAGGTGACGATGCCGCTCAGAGATACCTTCTGGGGCGCGCGCTTCGGGATGCTCACCGACGCTCACGGCATCCACTGGATGTTCAACTGCGAGCAGCGAAAGGGCTAGTCAGGACGAGCTGAATGAATCGCCGCGTCGCGCTCTTGCTCTTCATGACCGGGTGGGGCGCCAACCACTTCTCGACGTTGCTGGTGGTGTACCGCAAGGACCTCGGCCTCCTGCCGCCGGCGCTGGGGATCCTCTTCGGCGCCTATGCGCTCGGGCTGGTTCCCGGCCTGGTGCTCGCCGGCCGCGCGTCGGACCGGCGCGGGCGGCGCGCGATCGTGTTGCCGGCGAGCCTGCTGGCGATCGCCGCCAGCGCCGTGCTGGCCTTCGGCGCGCACGGCTTCGGCGTGCTGCTGGCCGGGCGCCTGCTCTACGGCCTGGCGACCGGATCGGTGATGAGCCCGGGCAGCGTCTGGGTGCAGGAGCTGTCGTCGCCGGCGGCGGGCGCGCGCCGCGCGACGCTCGCGCTCTCGGCGGGATTCGGCCTGGGACCGCTGGTGTCGGGCCTGATCGCCGAATTCGCGCCGGCGCCGATGGCCTGGCCGTACGTGGTCCACGCGATCGGCATGGTGGCGGCGTTCGTCGTCGTCCGGCCGGTGCCCGAGACCGCGCCGGGCGCGCGCGGCGCGGCGGCCGGGACGACGTCGCCGAGCGCGCGCCGCGGTCTCGCGCGCCGCGAGTGGGCCGTGCTCGCCGAGCTCTTGCCGGTCGCGCCCTGGGCGTTCGGTTTCCCCGCGGTGACGATCGCGATCCTGCCCGGGCTCATGCGCGCGCACGTCGCGCGTCCGGTGATCTATTCGGGCCTGGTCATCGCCACCACGCTCGCGACCGGCGTCGCGGTTCAGCCGCTGACCAAGCGCCTGCACCGTCGGCGGCGATCTGCTCGGGCTCGCCATCGGCGCGCTCGGCATCGGCCTCGGCGCGTACGCGGTCGCGATCGGCTCGCCCGGCTGGGTGTTCGCGGTCGCGATCCTCGTCGGCGCCGGCTACGGTCTGGTGATGACCACCGGCCTGCTCGAGATCTCCGAGCGCGTCGCCCAGGAGTCG
Organism: uncultured Pseudomonadota bacterium; assembly: GCA_963711305.1. GTDB lineage: Bacteria > Myxococcota_A > Polyangia > Fen-1088 > Fen-1088 > DASRQZ01. Next base: position 358,673 of record CAVQDT010000003.1, on the reverse strand, counting down.
CGCGGCACCGCGGTCGGGATCTACTACGTGCTGACCTACGTCGGGTTCGCTCTGCCGTTCGTCCACGCGCTGGCGGCGAGACGGCTCGGCGACGCGACCACGCTCGCGGTGGCCGGCGCGGCGGCGGTTGCGAGCCTCGGGGACTCCGCGCGCTTCATCAAGTACACTCGCGCGCGATGACACCGCTGCTCTATGCGCGCGCGCAGATGGGGTTGTCGCTCGCGTTCCACATCGTGTTCGCGGCGGTCGGCATCGCGCTGCCGCTGCTCATGGTGATCGCCGACGTGCTCTGGATGCGCACGCGCGATCGCGACTACCTGACGCTGACCAAGCTGCTGGCCAAGGGGACCGGCATCCTGTTCGCCGTCGGCGCGGTGTCGGGCACGGTGCTGTCGTTCGAGCTCGGGCTGCTCTGGCCGACGTTCATGGGCACGTTCGGGCCGGTCATCGGGCTGCCGTTCGCGCTCGAAGGGTTCGCGTTCTTCACCGAGGCGATCTTCCTCGGCATCTATCTCTACGGCCGCGGCCGCGTGTCGGAGCGCTTTCACCTGTTCGCGGGCATCGTCGTCGCGGTCAGCGGCGCGGCGTCGGCGTTCTTCGTCACGCTGGTGAACGCGTTCATGAATCAGCCCGCGGGGCTGACCGTCGACGGCGCGGGGCATCTGCTCGGCTTCGATCCGATCGCGGCGATGTGGAGCCCGCCCTGGCGGCACCAGGTGGTGCACGTGCTGCTGGCGTCGTACCAGGCGACGGCGTTCGCGATGGTCGCGATCCACGCCGCGCTGCTGCTGCGCGACCGCGCGCAGCGGCCTGCACCGCAAGGCGCTGGCGATCGCGCTGGCGGTCGGGCGGGCTCGCCGCGGTGGTGCAGCCGATCTCGGGCGACGCGTCGGCGAAGGCGATCGCGCGCCAGCAGCCGATCAAGCTCGCGGGCGCCGAGGCGCACTTCGTGAGCGGGCCGCGCGCGCCGCTGGAGATCGGTGGCTTCGCCGACGCCGACCGCCGCCGCGTCGACGGCGCGATCCGCATCCCGGGCGGGCTGTCGTTCCTCGCGCTCAACGACCTCGACGCGCCGGTGACCGGGCTCGACGCGTTTCCGCGCGACGAGTGGCCGCCGGTGCGCGAGCTGCACCTGGCGTTCGACGCGATGGTCGGCACCGGCACGGCGATGGCGGCGATCGCGCTGCTGGCCGCGGCGCTGGCGTTGCGCCGGCGCGCGCTGCCCGACGCGCGCTGGTTCCTGCGCCTGCTGGTGGCGTCGGGGCCGCTCGGCCTGGTCGCGCTCGAGTCGGGCTGGCTGGTCACCGAGTGGGGCCGCCAGCCGTGGATCGTGCGCGGCGTCGCTGCGCACCGCCGACGCGGTGACCAGCGTTCCCGTACAAGTCGGCGCCGTTCTGGCTGTTCACCATCACCTATCTCTTCCTCGCGGCGGTCGTCGTCTACCTGCTCTGGCGCCAGATCGTCTCGAGCCACCACGCCGCCGCGGTCCGGCGCACCGAGCCCGGCCGTGCCGTCTGAAGTCCTGCTCGGCGGCGTCATCGTCGTCGCGCTCATGCTCTACGTGCTGCTGGCCGGCGCCGACTTCGGCGGCGGCGTCTGGGATCTGCTGGCCTTTGGCCCGCGACGCGCGCGCCAGCGCCAGGCGATCGAGCACGCGATCGGCCCGATCTGGGAGGCCAACCACGTCTGGCTGATCCTGGTCGTGGTCGTGATCTTCACCGCCTTCCCGACGGCGTTCGCCGCGCTCTCGACGGCGCTGCACGTGCCGCTGACGCTGTTCCTGGGCGGCGTGGTCTTTCGCGGCTCGGCGTTCGCGTTCCGCAGCTTCGAGCCGGTGCGGGAGCGAGCGGCGAGCCAGTCGGGGTGATCTGGCCCAGCGGCGCTGGGGCTGGATCTTCTCGCTCGCGAGCCTGATTTCCCCGCTGCTGCTCGGCATGACCGTGGGCGCGATCGCGTCGGGGCGCATCCGGGTCACTGGCGGCCTGGTCGCGGGCGGCTTCGTGCGCCCGTGGCTCGCGCCGTTCCCGATCGCGGTCGGCCTCTACGCGCTCGCGCTGTGCGCCTTTCTCGCGGCGACTTACCTCTCCGTCGAGGTCGAGAAGGATCCCGAGCTGCAGTGGGACTTCCGCCTGCGCGCGTTCGCGGCCGGCATTGCCGTCGGTGGCTGCGCGCTGCTGGCGTTCCTGCTCTCGGGCAGCGGCGCGCCGCTGATTCGCGACGGCCTGACCCGCCGCCCGTGGACCTGGCCGCTGCACGGCGCGACCGCGCTCATGCGCGATCGGCGCGCTGGTGGCGCTCGCGCGCGCGCGCTTTCGGCTGGCGCGGGTGCTGGTCGCCCTGCAGACGATCGCGATCCTCGCCGGCTGGGTCGCATCTCAGTACCCCTTTCTGTTGGTACCGGACCTCACCATCTGGAACGCCGCCGCGCCGCGCGAGACGCGCACCTGGCTGCTGATCTTCCTGGCCGCCGGCGTCCCGGTGCTGGTCCCGTCGTTGGTGGTCCTGTTTCGTGTGTTCAAATACGCGTGGGAGGCCCGCCAATAGCTGGTAGGCTCCGCAGTCGCGCCGTGAGACTGGTTTTGTCCCTGACCCTGCCGCTGGTCGCGCTGACGGCGGGCCTGACCGCGGGAGGATGTCGATCGCCGAAAGAGCCGATCGTCGTCGCCGATTTGGTCGGCGATCCGACCGGCCCGGCGGCGCCGCTGCCGCCGAGCGGACCGGAGACGCGCGTCGAGATGACGCTGCCGAGCGGCTTGCGCGTGATCCTCGAGGAGAGCCACGTCGCGCCGGTGGTCGCGCTGCAGCTGTGGGCCGGCGTGGGATCCGCCGATGATCCGCCCGAGATGTCCGGCCTGGCGCACCTCTTCGAGCACACGCTGTTCGCGAGCACCAAGCGGCGCGCCGCCGGGCAGATCGCGCGCGAGATCGACGCCGCGGGGGGCACGTTCCGCGCCTGGACCAGCTTCGATCAGACCGCGTATCAGATCCTGCTCGCCGCGCCGTACGCCGACACCGGGCTCGACATCCTCGCCGACGTGCTGACCGGCGCGACGTTCGACGCGGCCGAGGTCGAGCGCGCGCGCAAGCTGGTGGCGGTCGAGCTCCGGCAGGCCGACGAGAGCGCGGACCGCGCAGCCGCGCAGGCGCTGTTCCGCGCGGCGTTCTCGGTTCATCCGTACGGGCGTCCGGTGCTGGGAACCGACGCCGGGGTCGCCGCGGTGACGCGCGAGCAGCTCGCCGCCGCCTACCAGCGGATCTACGGCGGGCGCAACCTGACGCTGGTCGCGGTCGGCGACTTCAGCGCGCCGGCGCTGAAGGACAAGGTCGCGGCGGCGTTCGCGTCGCTGCGCAAGGGCGAGGCCCCCGGCGCGCGCCGCATCGAGCCCGCGCAGGCGGCGCCGCGCACGATCGTGCTCGGGCGCGATCTCCCGGACACGCAGCTCTGGATGGCGTTTCACACCCCGGCGGTCACCCACGACGACGTGCCGGCGCTGGATCTTCTTTCGGCGATTCTGGGCCAGCGATCCGGCCGAGGCGGGCGCCTCGAGCAGCGGCTGGTGCGCAGCCGGCAGCTGGCGATCGCGGCCAGCTCGTACACCTTCGCGTCGCGCGACGGCGGGCTGTTCGTCGCCGGCGCCACCATGGCGCCCGGGCGGCTCGAGGAGCCGGCGCGCGCGCTGCTCGACGAGGTGCTGCGCCTGGCGCGCGAAGACGTGTCACCCGACGAGCTGGACGCCGCGCGCGCGCAGGCGCTGGCCGGCGTGCTGCGCGATCAGGAGACGCCCGCCGGCTATGCGCGCAAGCTCGGGTTCTTCGCCAGCATCGGCGGCGACATCGCGCGCGAGGAGGCGTATCGCGCGCGCCTGGCCATGCTCACGCCCGCCGATCTGCGCGCGGTCGCGGGCCGCTACCTGCGCGCGCCGGCGATCGCCAGCGCGGCGCTGGTGTCGTCGCGCGGCGTGACCGGCGGCCGCGGCGCCGTCGATCCGATCAAGCTCGCGGCGCGGCTCGACGCGGTCTGGGCCGCGGGCGACGCGCGCGCCGATCGCCGCTTCGCCGCCGTGCCGATCGCCCGCCCCGGCGACGAAGTCGTGCGCGTCGTGCTGCCGTCGGGCTTGCGCGTGCTGGTGCTGCGCGACCCGAGCGCCGGCTTCGTCGACGTGCAGGCGATGTGGCCGGGCGGGCTGCGCTACGAGGACGCGCGCTCGAACGGGATCTCCAACCTGATCGCGGCGATGCTCACGCGCGGCACCAAGGGGCGCGCTGGCTGGCAGCTCGCGGCCGAGCTGGACGCGATGCCGGGGACGCTCGCCGGCTTCTCGACGCGCAACGCGCTGGGCATGCGCGCCGCGCTCCCCGGTGCGGAGTGGGAGCGCGGCCTCGAGCTGCTCGCCGACTGCATCGTCAACCCGCAATTCTCCGAGGACGAGCTCGAGCGGCAGCGGCGCGGCGTGCTCGAGCAGATCCGCGCCCAGGAGCGCGACGCCGCCAGCGCCGCGTTCCAGCTGTTCGCCTCGACGCTCTGGACGCGGCATCCGTATCGCATGCCGGAGCTCGGCAGCGCCGACACGGTGGCGTCGCTGTCGCGCCGGCGGCTGGTCGATCACTATCGTCGCTACTACGGCATCGCGGGGCTGACCATCGCCGTGGTCGGCAACGTCGCGCCAGCGCGGGTCGTCGCCAAGCTGCAGTCGCTGCTCGGAGACGGCGGCGCGGCGCCGGAGACGCCCCCGGTTCCCGTCGAGCCGGCGCGCGTCGAGCCGGTCGAGGTCTTCCGCGCGATGCCCGCCGACGACGCGCAGGTGGTGCTCGGCTATCCGGGCACGACGCTGCGCGATCCGGATCGGTTCACGCTCGAAGTGCTGGCGGAGATCCTGTCGGGGCCGAGCGGGCGCCTCGCGTCGGCATTTCGCGATCAGCGCCCGTTCGTGCGCGGCTCGACGGCGCGCTCGTTCGCCGGCATCGACCCCGGCTCACTGTCGATCGCGTTCCAGTGCCGCGCGCAGAACCTCGACGCGTCGGTGGCGGCGGCGCGCGCCGAGCTGGTGCGCGTCGTCGAGCGCGGCGTGACCGCCGACGAGGTCGGGCGCGCGCGGCGCTACCTGATCGGCGCGCACGCGGTCGCGCTGGAGCCGCGCAGCGCGATCGCCGCCGCGCTGGTGTCGGGCGAGATCGCCGGTCAGGGCCCGCGCGACTTCCGCCGCTACGGCGACGCCATCGGCCGGATCACGCCCGCCGACGTGCAGCGGGTGGCGCGCAAGTTCATGGACCCGCGGCACGAGGTGATCGCGGTCGTGCGGCCGCCCGACGACGATCCGGCGGTGGCCAAGCGCCGCGGCGACGACAAAGGTGATTCCCGACCCAGCGCCGCCGGCGCGCTGAAGACAGGAGCGGGGCGCTCGAGCGCGCCCTGAGGAGACGACGTGGCCTCCTGCGCGAGCTGTTCGTTCGAGATCCAGATCGAGGACACCTTCTGTCCGCGCTGCGGCGCCACCTTCGTCGATCCGTTGATCGGCGCGGTCGTCGGCGAGCGCTACCGCATCGTGAACCGCATCGGCGTCGGCGGCATGGGCGCGGTCTATCGCGCCGAGCACACGATGATGCGGCGCGATCTCGCGATCAAGGTGCTGCTCTCCGAGCTCGGCGGCCGCGAGGAGTTCGCGCGCCGCTTCGAGCGCGAGGCGGAGTCGGCGAGCCGGCTCGCGCACCCGAACATCATCACCGTCACCGACTTCGGGCGCACGCCCGCACGGCTCGCTGTTCCTGGCGATGGAGTTCCTGGCCGGCGATCAGCTGACCGCGGTGATCGACCAGGGGCCGCTCCCGCGCGAGCGCGCGCTCGCGATCATCCGCCAGATCCTGCGCGGGCTCGATCACGCGCACGGGGCCGGCGTGGTGCACCGCGACCTCAAGCCCGACAACATCATGCTGGTCGAGCGCGACGGCCAGCGCGACGTGGTGAAGATCCTCGACTTCGGCATCGCCAAGGTGACCGAGCCGACATCCGGGCAGGAGGTCCTGACGCAGGCCGGGGTGATCTTCGGCACGCCGGAATACCTGTCGCCCGAGCAGGCGGTGGGCGAGTCGGTCGACGCGCGCGCGGATCTCTATGCGGCGGGCGTGATCCTTTACGAAATGTTGGCGGGGCGACGTCCGTTTGAATCAGAGGACAAGGTGAAGATCATCTCCATGCACCTCTCCCACGCGCCGCCGCGGATTCGCGAGGTCACCCCGACCGTCGACGTGCCGTTCGCGCTGGAGCAGGTCGTGCTACAGGCGCTGGAGAAGCATCGCGAGAACCGGTTCGCGAGCGCGACCGCGTTTCTGCAGGCGCTCGAGGATTCGGAGGCGGTCGTTGACGCGGCGCTGCCGTTCGAGATCGATGCGACGTCGCCGCACATCGCCTTCGACGCCCTGGCGGGAAGCGCGACCGGTGAGGGCGCGACGCCGGGCCCGGCCGGTGCATCAGGCCGAGGTCGCCGGCCGGTCACGGCTGCCGCGGCGCTGGTGATCGCGCTCGCGGCACTGGGCGCGGTCGGGTACCGCATCCGCGCCCATCACCGGGGCGCGGGCGTCGCGGCGTTGTCGTCGACGCCCTCCGAGCCGGCGCCCGTGGCGCCGGCGCTGGCGACGGAGCTCAAGAAGGTCGAGTCGTTGCTCGAGGCGGGCAACACCGCCGCGGCGAAGCTCACGCTAGAGGAGCAGCTGTCGAAGCGGCCGGACGATGCGCGGATCCACTACATGCTCGGCCGCGTCGCCTTCTCCGACAACCGCCACGCCGACGGGCTGGCGTCGTACCGGCAGGCGATCACGCTCGATCCGGGGTTTCGCGGCGACCCGGTGCTGCTGGCGCACGTCGACACCGCGCTGGCCGAGCCGCGGCACGCGCCGGCGGCGCTGGACCTGATCATCGACAAGATCGGCTCGCCGGCCGCCGACCTGCTGGAAAAGGTCGCCAACGAGGGCTCGGACCTGGCACGCCGCCGCCGGGCGGCGACCGCGCTGCACGAGATGGGCAAGGACGACAAGGTCGACCGCGTCGGCCTGCTGATCCTCGAGCTCAAGAAGGCGCCGACCTGCGAGGAGCGCAAGGACCTGGTCGGACAGCTGCGCGCCGCCGGCGACCCGCGCGCGCTGCCGGCGCTCAAGGGGCTGCGATCGCGCGGTGGGAGCGGGCTCGGGCGCCTGATGTCGCGCCTGGGCGGCGGCGGCGCGGGCACGGCGTGCATGAAAAAGGAGCTCGCCGACGCGATCAAGGAGCTGGAGGACAAGTCGTGAAGCGGGTCAAGGCGATCTACGGCGCGCAAAACTTGCTCACCAGCCTGGTGCTGGTCTTTCCGCTGTTCGTCATCTACCAGATCGGCGTTCTCTTCACGCTGCCGCTGCTCAACGGCGCCGACTTCCTGACCGTCTTCCTGTTCCGCAAGGTCGGCCTCAGCACCAACGCCTATCTCGGCTACACGGCGCTGGTCACGGTGCTGTTCGCGATCGCGGTCGTGGTGTTGCGCCGCAAGCAGCGCTTCGATCCCCGGTTGATCATCCCGGTCCTGATCGAGAGCGCGATCTACGCGATGGTGATGGGGACCGCGATCATCTTCGTGATGACCAAGCTGCTCCACATCTCCCCGCAGCTCGCGGGGGGAGGGGGCATCATCGCCAACCAGGGGACGGCGACGCGCGCGGTGATGTCGATCGGCGCCGGCGTCTACGAGGAGACGGTCTTTCGCCTGGGCATGGTCGGCGGGATCGTCGCCTTGCTCCACAAGGTGCTGGGCCTCCACCGCTGGCTGGCGGTGCTCACCGCGTTCATCGTCTCATCGCTGCTGTTCTCGGCGATGCACCACATCCCACCCTATGGCGATCCCCTTCACCTGGGGATCTTCACGTTCCGGTTCCTGGCCGGGCTCTGCTTCGCGACGATCTTCTGGACGCGCGGCTTCGCCGTCGCGGTCTACACGCACGCGCTCTACGACCTCTACGTGCTGCTCGTCCGGTAGACGAGCGCGCGCGACCTTCTGGCTCAGCTACTTCTTGCTCTTTTTGGTGGCCGACTTGGCGGCGACCTTGCCTGCGCGCTTGGCCGACGAGTCGTTCACGGCGCGCGCCGGCTTCGCGGTGCGCGCGTGGGGCCGCAGCGGCCTTCGCGGGACGAGCGTGGTGGTTCCTTGGAGACCACCGCCTTGCGGTTCTTGGCCGCTGCCGCCGGCGAGATGTTCGCCTTGGGAGCGGCGGCCTTGGCCGGCGCCTTGTGCGCGTGGTCGTCCTTTTCCTTGTCCTTCTCTTTGTGGTCCTTGGCGTGTTCTTTGCCGTGGTCCTTTGCCTTGGCGACAGGGCGCCGGCGCCTCCTTGGCGGCCGCGGCCTTCCCCTTGGCCGGCGCGGCCTTGGCGGCGGCGGCCGGCACCTTGGCGTTCGACGGGCGGCCGTCACCCTCGGCCGCCAGCGGCAGCCCGGGCATGTCCTTGCGGTTGTGTACCAGCACGCGCCGCGAGTCCTTGAAGGTGATCTCGACCTTGCTGTCGGAGAGCACCTCGGACACGAACCCGCGCCCGAACTTGGGGTGGGTCACGATGACGTTATCGTGGTACAGCTCTCGAAATTCGTAAGGCTTTCCGCCCTTTTCCCCGTGCTTGTGGAAGAACTCTTCCCAAGTCACCTTCTTCATCATCGCGCGCTTTTTGGCGGCGATCGGCTCGGGAACGTCATCTTCCACGTCGCCGCGGGGCTTGCGGAACGAGTGGACATCGCCGCACGGATTGCACTGCACACGGCGAATCTCGTCTTCGTACTTCGAAATCACGACGTGAGTGGTATCGCCCTTGCACTTGGGGCAATATGCCTCGACGTCGGAGCCGACCTCGTCGACCTCGTCCTCGAACATGAAGTCCATCAGTTCGCCTCGTTAGAGTTCGGCTACTAACACAGTACCGATAGGCCTGCAAGAAATAGGAAGAATTTCGGCGCCAACCGCGTCTCGATCGGGGTAAATAGCGCCCCAGTCCCGATGCGCTACTTCGAAGCGGAAATTCTGGAGAACAGGTCGCTCGGCGGGGGCTATTTCGTCATCGAGCTCGAGGGTTGCCACTCGCTGGGCGAAGCCCGGCCCGGGCAGTTCGTGATGTTGCGCGGTGATTGGGAGCGCGACCCGCTGCTTCCCCGTGCGTTTTCGCTGCTTTCCGTCGATCCCGCCGGCGGGACCGCCGAGGTGCTGGCCAAGACCGTCGGGCGCGGGACGGCGCTGCTCGAGCGGGCGCGCCCGGGCGAGACGGTCTCGGTGCTGGGGCCTCTCGGCACCAGCTTCCCGGCGCCGTCGCCGGAGCACGTCGACCTGCTGGTGGCCGGGGGGGTGGGGCTGCCCCCCATGCTCATGCAGGGGGCCTGGGCGTCCCAGGCCGGTCTGGTCAGCCGCAGTGAGATGCTCTACGGCGGGCGCGGCAGCGCCGACCTGGTGCTGCTGTCCGAGATGAGGGCCCTCGGGTTGGACCTGCACCTCACCACCGAGGATGGCTCGGTCGGCCTCAAGGGGCTGGTCACCGCCGCGCTCGAAGCGCGTCTCGAGCATCACCGCGGGCAGTCGGTCCGGATCATGGGCTGCGGGCCCAATGCCATGCTCTGGGCGGTCGGGCGCATCGCGCGCGATCGGGGCATCCCCTGCTTCATCTCGCTGGAAGAGCAGATGGCCTGCGGGATCGGCGTCTGTCTCGGGCTGCGCGATCCCGGCGCGCTCGCGGCCGTACCGCTACGTCTGCAGCAACGGGCCGGTGTTCGACGCCGCCGACGTGCTCGACGTCGGCAAGGGCGAGCCGCCGCGCCCGGCCGAGGCCTGCTTGCCCACCGTGAGGTGCGTGAGCGCTGCGAAGGCGGACAGCGCCGCGACCGTGAAGCTGGCCATCACCACCGGCGGCGTCGCGTTCCGGAATCCGATCCTGACCGCGTCGGGCACCTTCGGCTACGGCAAGGAGTTCGAGAACCTGACCGACCTCGGCGCGATCGGCGGCCTGGTCACCAAGGGGATCTCGCCCGCGCCCCGGTTCGGCAACGCCACGCCGCGCATCTGCGAGACCGCGTCGGGCATGCTGAACTCGATCGGCCTCGAGAACGTCGGCGTCGAGGGCTTCGCCAGCGACAAGCTGCCGTACCTGCGCACCTGCGGCACGCGCGTGCTGGTGAACTTCTTCGGCGTCACCTTCGACGAGTACGTCGACTGCGGCGAGCGGCTCGCGCGCCTCGACGGCGTCGACGCGCTGGAGATGAACGTCTCCTGCCCGAACATCAAGGCCGGCGGCATCGAGTTCGGGACCGATCCGCGCGTGCTCGGCGATCTGGTGCGGCAGTGTCGCGCCGCGATCAAGAAGCCGCTCTGGATCAAGCTCACGCCCAACACCGCCGACATCGTCGCGCTCGCGAAGGCGTGCGCCGACAACGGCGCCGACGGCCTGTCGATCATCAACACCATCACCGGAATGGCGATCGACGCGCGGACGCGGCGGCCCAAGATCGCGACCATCTTCGGCGGCCTGTCCGGCCCGGCGATCAAGCCGATCGCGCTGCGCATGGTCTACCAGGTCCGGCGCGCCGGCGTGCCGCTGCCGATCTCCGGCATCGGCGGGATCCAGGACGCCACCGACGCGATCGAGTTCTTCCTCGCGGGCGCCAGCACGGTTCAGGTCGGGACGCAGAGCTTCGTCGATCCGGACGCATCCGGACGCATCGTGCGCGACCTGGAAACGCGTCTGCGCGCCGACGGCATCAGCGACGTTCGAGGAGCTGATCGGCGCGCTGCGAACCGACCCGAAATAGCGCGGCTGACGCGGTTCGAAAAGGCGTCTGTTTTTAGTAGTTTTCATAGGTTACGAAGATTTAACGGGTACGAAACCTGGTGGAAACAATCGCGGAGGTAGGTTCGGCCTACACGTCATGAAAAAAATCGAAGCCATCATCAAGCCGTTCAAGCTGGACGACGTGAAGGACCGCCTTCGCGAGATCGGTGTGCAGGGCATGACCGTCTACGAGGTCAAGGGCTTTGGCCGCACCGGCGGGAAGAAGGAGGTCTATCGCGGGTCGGCCTACGTGGTGGACTTCGTTCCCAAGGTTCGCGTCGAGATCGTCGTCAAGGACGACATCGTTCGCGACGTGGTCGAAGCGATCCTGGCGGTCGCTCGCACCGGGCGCATCGGCGACGGGAAGATCTTCGTGACGCCCGGTCGAGGAAGCGATCCGCATCCGCACCGGCGAGCGCGGCGAAGACGCGCTGTAGCACGCAGCTCGATAGCGACAGGTTTTCGTTCACTCACAACACACTCACCAGGCATCAAGGGGTAGATCCATGACAGCAGCTGAGGCACTGAAGTACGCCGAGAAGAACGGCGCGAAGATGGTCGACTTCAAGTTCGTCGACCTGCTTGGCATCTGGCAGCACACGACGATGCCGATCGCGAAGCTGAACGCCGACGTGTTCAAGGACGGCTACTTCTTCGACGGTAGCTCGATCCGCGGATGGCAGCCGATCCACGCCTCGGACATGATCTTCATCCCCGACCCGGCCTCGGCGATCATGGATCCGTTCTACGCGCTGCCGACGCTGTCGCTGACCTGTGACATCGTCGACGCGGTCACGCACCAGCCGTACAGCAAGGACCCGCGCACGATCGCCGGCCAAGGCCGAGAAGTACCTCAAGTCGACCGGCATCGGCGACACGTCGTACTTCGGTCCCGAGCCCGAGTTCTTCATCTTCGACGAGGTCCGCTTCTCCGAGGGACCAACCGCGCCAGCTACTTCGTCGACTCGGTCGAGGGCGTCTGGAACACCGACCGCGAAGAGGGACCGAACCTCGGCTACAAGCCGGCGAAGAAGGGCGGCTACTTCCCGGTGCCGCCGACCGACACGCTGACCGACATCCGCGCCGAGATGGCGATGACGCTCGAGGCGGTCGGCATCCCGGTCGAGGTCTTCCACCACGAGGTGGCGACCGGCGGTCAGTGCGAGCTGTCGATGCGCTTCAACAGCCTCAAGGCCATGGCCGACTGGACCATGTGGTACAAGTACGTCGTCAAGAACGTCGCGCGCAAGCACGGCAAGACGGCGACCTTCATGCCGAAGCCGCTGTTCGGCGACAACGGCTCGGGCATGCACTGCCACCAGTCGATCTGGAAGGACGAGAAGAACCTGTTCGCCGGCGACGGCTACGCCGGGCCTCTCGGAGATGGCGCTGCACTACATCGGCGGCATCCTCAAGCACGCGCCGGCGATCTGCGCGTTCACCAACCCGGGCACGAACAGCTACAAGCGGCTGGTGCCGGGCTACGAGGCGCCGGTGAACCTGGCGTACTCGTCGCGCAACCGCTCGGCGTCGGTCCGCATCCCGATCGGCGGCAGCTCGCCGAAGGCCAAGCGGCTCGAGTTCCGCTGCCCCGACCCGACGGCGAACCCGTACCTGGCGTTCGCGGTCATGCTGATGGCCGGCCTCGACGGCATCCAGAACAAGATCGACCCGGGCAAGCCGCTGGACAAGGACATCTACGCGCTCGCGTCCGGAAGAGGCGAAGGACATCCCGAAGACCCCGGGCGCGCTCGACGAGGCGCTCAACGCTCTCGAGCGCGACCACGCGTTCCTGCTCAAGGGCGACGTCTTCACCCCCGACGTCATCTCGACCTGGATCGACTACAAGCGGGAGAACGAGGTCGACGCCATCCGCCTGCGCCCGCACCCCCACGAGTTCGCGCTCTACTTCGACAACTAGCTCCGAACCTCCGGACCCTGGGCGTGGAGCTGCGACCCCAACCGACACGTCGTCGGTGTGGTCCAACGATGAGCCGGTCGCTGCGATTTCCGTCGCGGCGGCCGGCTTTTTTCATTTCGGGCTCGCGTCGCCGTCGAAGTCTTTGACGCCGAATTCGAGCTGCCCTAAGATCTGAGTCCCGCGGAAGTCCGCAAAACTCATGGACTCTCTCTCTCTTACCGATCGCGCGGCGCGCGCGATGTGGCGGCTCCTGCCAAAAGGAGCGTTGTCGGGGGCGATCGGATGGGGAGCCAGCCGCCGCCTGCCCGTGCCCCTGCGCGCGAAGCTGTTGTCGGGCTTCGCGCGTAGCTACGGGATCGACGTGAGCGAGGCCGAGAAGCCGCTCGCCGAGTACGGCGGCTTCGACGAGTTCTTCACGCGCCGGTTGCGCGCGGGCGCGCGCCCGATCGACGCGGCGCCGGGCGCCGTCGTATCGCCGGCGGACGGCACTGTGGTAGATTGCGGCGTCGCGTCTGCGGGCAAGCTGATACAGGCGAAGGGTGTTTTCTTCGAGCTATCGGAACTGTTGGCAGATGACGCCGCCGCCGCGCGTCTCGAGGGGGGAGCCTATCTCATCACCTATCTGTCGCCGCGTGACTATCACCGAGTTCACTCGCCCGTCGGTGGGCGCGTCGTCGGTTGGAATCACGTTCCCGGTGCTCTCTTCTCGGTGAATGGAAAGAGCGTGCAGCGCGAGCCCGGACTGTTCACGCGAAACGAGCGCTTCGTGACCTTCGTCGAGGGCGACGCCGGGTTCGCCGCGGTCGTGATGGTCGCGGCCGTCGGTGTCGGCCACATCACCGCGGCCTACGATTCCGACGTCGCCACGCACGACGCGCGCTTCGTGCGCGCGGCGGTGCGACGGCGGGTCTACGACACGCCCCGGCCGATCGCGCGCGGCGACGAGCTGGGCACGTTCCACCTCGGCTCGACGACGATCGCCGTCTTCGAGCCCGGCAAGGTCGCGCTCGATCGCTTCGAGGCAGGGGCCTCGACGAAAATGGGAGCGTCCGTCGGGCGCGTCCTTTGAGTAGGAATCCTCACGTGGCCAACCCCGACGACACGCTCTTGTCCGACGATCCGGCGGCGAATCTGGAGACGCCGCCACCGGTGCCCGTCGAAGTGTCGCCCACGGCGGAGCGCAGCAGCGGTGCGATCTCGATCAGCGGCGGCGACTTCGCGACGCCGATGGTGCGCAAGCGAACCATCACCAAGCCGCGCGGCTTGCCGACGGTGGCGGCGCCGGTGGATCTCGCGGCCGACGTGGTGACGCCGCCGCCGGCTGCAGAACGGAACGCCGGCGGCGCCCCCGACCAAGTCCAGCGCCACCGGCGCCCGGCAGACCCATCAACGCGCGGCGAGCCCGGTCGATCCGGACGCGACCAGCCTGCGCGGTCAGGCCTCGCGCCTGCGCGCGACGGGACTGCAGCCGGTCCCTGCACCGCCGCCCGCCGAGGACGTCCCGGTGACGCCGCCCCCGCTGGCGGCGCCCAAGACGCCCGCGGCCGCTGCGCCGAAGGCGCCGGCCGCGCCACCAAGACGCCCGCGGCTGCGCCGAAGACGCCGGCGGCTGCGCTCCGGCGCGACACCGGAACGGTCAGGGTCGAGCTGCCGTCGGTCGACATCGACCCCGGCCCGACGCCCCCGCCGGTCGCGACGCCAGCGTCGCCGCGCCACGCCAGCGCCGGCGCGCGCGGACGCCGCGATCCCGGAGCCCGTCGAGGAACCACGCATCGAGGCTCCGCCGATCGCGACCGAGCACGAGGCGCCCGAGGCGCTGGCAGCGCCGTCGCCCGCCGAGGAGCCACCGGTGCTCGATCTGGGATCGCTCGTCGAGGCGGCGATCGCGGAAGACGCCGCCGAGAGCCGCTCGTTCACGAAGAGCCTGCCGGCGCTGTCACGAAGAGCCGCTGGCGCTCTCACGAAGAGCCGCTCGCTTCACGAAGAGCCGCTGGCGCTCCACGAAGAGCCGCTGGCGCTTCACGAAGAGCCGGTCGCTCCACGAAGAGCCGGCGCTCCAGAGGAGCCCGCCGTCCACGAGCAGGCCGCCGCGGATCAGGGCGCGATCCCCTCGCGTCCGATGCACGAAGGGGACAGCGAGCGAAACCTGTCGCCGCTCGCGCATACGCTGGCTCACATCGCCGAGGAGGCGCAGCGCCGCTCCGACGCCGGTCTCGGCTCCGACGAGCTGGCATCCGAGGACGATCTCGAGCTCGTCGATGCGCCGCTGGACGCGCCGCCCGCGGCTCCAGCGGTGCGGCCGATGGTGCCGCCGCTCCCGAGCCTTCCGGCCGCGGCCTACGCGACGCCGCCGCCGCTGCCCGTCGATCCTGGCCAAGTCGTCTGCGCCGCCGCTGCCTGCGACCGAGGCGCCGGCCGCCGATACGGCCGGCGTGCCCGTGACGCCGCTTCCCGAGGCGCTGGCCGAGCGGCCGCGCCGGCCCAAGCGATCGAAGCCCTGGTTCGAGGAGATCTTCGACGAGGACTACCTGCGCACGCTGCCGTTCATGACCCACGAGCAGACGTTGCGCGAGGTCGCGTTCATCGAGGCCTCCCTCGAGGCGCACGACCGGCGCGGAGATTCTCGACGTCGGTTGCGGCTACGGGCGACACGCGATCGAGCTGGTGCAAAAAGGGCTCAACGTCACCGGACTCGACCTGTCGTTGCCGCTGCTGATCAAGGCCGCCGACGAGGCGCAGAAGCGCTCGGTCTCGGTGAACTTCGTCCACGCCGACATGCGCGAGATGCCGTTCGACCGAAAGTTCGACGGCGCCTACTGCATGCTGACCTCGTTCGGCTACTTCGACGAGGACGCCAACCTCAAGGTCGCGGAGGGGGTGGCTCGCGCGCTCAAGCCGGGCGGCCGCTTCCTGCTCGACATCGTCAACCGCGACTACGTGGTCTCCGATCTACCGACCCGCATCTGGTGGGAGGGGGTCGGATGCGTCGTCCTGGAAGAGGTCGATTTCAACTTCCACACCAGCCGCATCGTCACGCGGCGCTCCGTGGTCTTCGAGGACGGGCGGCAGCTGGAGCAGGAGATCTCGGTCAGGGCCTACAGCCTCCATGAACTTGGTCGTCTGCTCCGCCAGGCCGGGTTCCGGGTGCTCGACATCTCGGGCAGTATGGCGACCCGCGGGCGCTTCTTGGGCGGCAACTCCCGCAACCTCCTGGTCCTCTCCGAAAAGCGGTCGGACTAGGTCCGGTCCGGCCCCGAGCTCATCCACAAAGAACCCGAGCGATCACCGAGTCTTGGGGCGGGCTGTGACGCTGGCCACCCGCGTTTGACACCAATCGCACCAAGGGGACGGAAAACCCCATTGTGCTTGGCCGGGTCGAAACCCATGTTTTCTGTCGGGGTGTGCGACCGATTTGCGTCCAGGGCATCGCAAGGGTCGGTCAGATTGTTCAATCTGGAATATTTATCTGACGAGGAACGTATACCAAAAAAGGGTCCTGCAGCACTGGTTGGGCCCGGAGAAAAGGAATGATGAATCGAAGTATGGGAAAGGCTCGGTCGTCGCGCAAGCAGCGACTTGATGGGGCTCGAAAGGGTAGGGCGGCGCGTCCTGGCAACCGAGTGCCGCGTATCGTCAAGGCCCGGGGTGCCGCGGTAGCGGTTCCGGCCAACGACACGGCGCTCGAGGTTCGCGCGTTGGATCCGGAGATGGTGCCGGCCAACGTCGTGATGCCGGATCGCGGCGATGCCTGACGTCGAGGCCCTCGACGACAATGGCATGATTGCCGAGAGCGCGGGCGGCGCCGCCGAGGAGCTCGAGATGGCGGCGGCGGCCGAGCCGGCAGCCGACGCCGAGGACAGCGAGTCGGACGCCGAGGACGCGGAGGACTCCGAAGACGCCGAGGAGATCGACGCCGAGCTGTCGGGCACCGCGCGAAGAAGAAGCGCGGCGAGGAAGAGCCGACGAGCTTCCTGGCGATGTACTTCCGCGACATGGCGGAGCTGGACGTCCTGCGTCCGGAGCAGGAGTTCGAGACCGCGCGGAAGATCGAGGAGATGGAGCTCGATCTCTGGCGGACGCTGCTCGGGTTCGCGTCGGGCGCCGACTGGATCGGCGACACGATCGAGAAGGCGGTCGGCAAGCCGATGGCCGAGGTGAAGGCCTATCGCACGGCGGCCGAGAAGGCGCGCCACAAGGCGTCGATCCCGATGCGCGGCCGCTTCGAGAAGTCGGCTGCCGAGCTGGCGGTGAAGCTGCGCGGCATCGACATCGATCGCCTCTTCCTGGATGCGTCGCTGACCGAGATCCAGCGCATCGGGCGCGCGACCGAGGGGCTGCCGTTCGAGGGACACGTCCCGTTCTCGACGACCACGCGGGTCTTCAAGACCTACGTCAAGACGGTGCGGCAGAAGGCCCTGCGGCTCAAGGCGGCCAAGAACGAGTTCGTGAAGGCGAACCTGCGCTTGGTGGTCTCGATCGCGCGCCGGTTCAACCACGGGCGGCTGCCGCTCGCCGACCTGATTCAGGAGGGCAACATCGGCCTCATGAAGGCGGTCGAGCGCTACGACTACCGTCGCGGCTTCCGGTTCTCGACCTACGCCAGCTGGTGGATTCGTCACGCCATCAGCCGCGCGCTGGCCGACAAGGGTCGCGCGGTGCGCCTGCCGGTGCACATGATCGACGCCTACCACCGCATCGCGAAGTCTCAGCGGGAGCTGCAGTCCAAGCTCGAGCGCCCGCCGTCGACCCAGGAGATCGCGGCGGCGACCGGCATCGAGGCGGAGAAGCTCGAGAAGATGAAGACGTTCCTGTCCGAGACTCCGGTCTCGCTGGATCGTCCGATCTCCGACGAGGATGGCCGCCGCCTCATCGACGTGCTGGTCGATCCGAACGAGGGACCGGGCGTGCCCGACCAGATGGTGTCGACCGAGACCCAGAGCGAGATGCTGAAGCTGCTCGGGGGACTGAAGCCGATCGAGGCCGACATCCTCCGCAAGCGGTTCGGTCTGCTCAACGACCGCGAGCGCACGCTCAAGGAGATTGGCGACGAGTACAGCCTGTCTCGCGAGCGCGTGCGCCAGCTGCAGGAGCAGGCGCTGGGCAAGATGCGTCGCGCGATGGCCAAGCGCGAAATGCTCTAGTCGCACCGTCGCGAGTGCGCAGCTCGTACGGCTCGCATGACTCAGCCGGGCAAAGCCCGGCTGAGTTTTTCGCGTCTGCATCATGATTATTTCGTGGTTGTTGACCAATTTGGGGGGACGGGGCTATGGTCACGAACCTCAAATGGGAGACAACGTCATGAAGCGTCCCCTCGGTTTCGCGCTTGGTTTGCTCCTGGTTGGCGTGGCGGCCTGCACCCAGAGCGGCGGGCCCCTCAAGGTCGACTCCGTCGAGCCGCCGCAGGGCACCACGGCCGGCGGTGAAGAGATCACCATCGTCGGTGGCGGATTCCAGCCTGGCAAGACCCAGGCGCAGGTGAAGTTCGGCCGGAAGATGGCCGAGACCGTGACCATTGCGTCGCCCAGCAAGATCCGCGTCGTGACGCCGTCGAACGAGAAAGGGCCGGTCGACGTGCGCGTGTCGTTCGACGACGGCGCCGAGTTCAAGATTCCGAACGGCTTCCGCTACCTGGAGCCCACGCAGGGCGACAACGCCCGCCGTGCGTTCTTCTCGGGCAACAAGCCGGGCTCGAGCCCCGCGGGCAAGATCGAGGTCGAGAAGGCGACGCCGTAGAGAGAGAACGCGACCGCAGAAGGGCTGGTCCGATAGGGTCAGCCCCTCAAGGCCTAGCCCAGAGGTTCGGACCTAGGCGACAAGCTCGAGGCGGAAGAGCTGCTGGCCCATCAGCACGAACGAGCCGGTTGGCACCAGCCGCTCGGAACGGATCCGCAGGAACGTACCGTTCGACGAACCGAGGTCGGACAGGAAGACCTGGCTGTCGTTGATCGCGATGCGCGCGTGCGACCCGGAGACGTAGCCGTCCTCGGGGAAGAGCACGTCGCCGCGCTCGCGGCCGAGCACGATCGCGTCGCCGAAGAGCGGGAAGGCCGATCCGTCGACGTCGCGCCCGACGACCACTGACAGCCGACCCCAGAACCCCGGGTTGGGCGTGCCCATGATCTCGGTCCCGTCCTCGAGCGGCTGGGGCGCCGAGATGATCTCGAAGCGCAGCAGCTCCTGGCCGATGCGGAAGATGTCGCCGGACTCGAGCGGCTCTTCCTGCGTGATCTTGAGGAACACGCCGTTCAGGCTGCGCAGGTCGCGGATCATCATCCCGTTCGGGCCGACGAGGAACTCGCCGTGGCGGGGCGACAGATAGGCGTCGTTGTCGAACAACGGGCCCTGGCCGCGACCGATGATGTTCTCACCGTCGTAGAGCGTGTGCGTGCCGCCCTCGGAGCCGTCAGGGCGAATGAGGATCAGGCGCCCGCGCGTCGCCGGTGCGGTCGCGGCCGGCCCGCCCATGAACATCGTTCGGGGGTTCGCCGCCGGCGCAGCCGCCGCCGCGGCCGGAGGGGCCACGCGCGTGCCGCATGATCCGCAGAACGCGAACCCGGGCGCGATCGGCTTGCCGCAGGTGGCGCAGATGACCTCGCCCGACGGTGCCGGCGCGCTGACCGGAGGCGCGCCAGCGACCAGCCCGGGGATGACATTGCCGATGGCCGGTGTTCCACCGCCGTTGGAGACGCTGCTACGCGCGGCCGCCGGCGACGCCCCGCCTGCCGGCCCGAACGTGCTCGCGGACGGCGGCGACTGCAACGCCGACGACGGCGATTGCAACGCCGACGGCGGCGACTGCACGATCGGCATCGGCGTGAACTGCGCCGGCATCTTCGGCGAGTCGTTCCAGGGGATGCCGCCGCCCTTACCCTTCTGGGCCGCCACGGGCGAGGTGCCCGATGACTGCGTTCGGTCAGCTGGGCCGACGGCAGGTTTGATCTCGCCGGCTGCCATCCCGATCGGAGGTGGCGTCGCATCGCCGCCCCGGCCACCGGCCGGTACGAACTCGGTGCGCGCCATCGCCAGCGGCGGCGGCGTGCGCTCGGTCGCCACCGGGTCGGCGGGGGCCGGCCGCGACAGCGCTCGGCGGCGGTGTCGCGGGAATCGGCGCGCTCGGCGCCGCCGCGGGCGGCGCGGCCGGAACAGCCTTCGCTAGCTCGTTTCCACACCCGAGGCAGAACTTGTAGTGGTCCTGATTTTCTTTGCCGCAGCGGTTGCAGGTAATCAAGCGGGCCCCCTGGGGACGAAGTTCGCACTAACACAGGCAGAAGGGGCGGTCAACCGCCGCGCCCGTGGATGTGCTTGAAATCTCATGGTCTTGCCTTCGGCCCTCAGGCGACCTCGACTCGTCAGCAATTGCTGTCCGAGGAACACGTAGTCGCCGTTGTTCAGCAGTCCCTCTTCGTTGATTTTGACGAACGTTCCATTCTTCGACCCGAGGTCGGTCAAGGTTACCTGTCCGTCGGGCGTGATGCTCACCTGAGCGTGCTTTCCCGAGATGAACGGATCGTCGAGAAAATTCACGTCGTTGCCTTCGCGTCCGATCGAGATCGTCTCGCCGCGCGAGCGGTAGATCATGCCGATCTCGCCCCCGCGCAGCCGCTGGATGAGCCGCATCTTGGAGGGCCGCTTCGGGCTCGCATAGAAGTAGGTCCCCTCGGCGTCGGGCGCCGAGCCGAGGTCGGGCGGGGCCGGCTCGACCTGCAGCAGCTGCTCGCCGATCAGGAACAGGCCACCCGAGCTCACCGGCGTCGGGGTCTTGATGCGCACGAAGACGCCGTTGACCGAGCCCTCGTCGTGCACCCTGAGCTGCCCGTTTTGATAGATGAAATTCGCGTGTCGCGGGGAGAGCAACGGGTCTTCGGGGAAGAGGATCGCCCCTTCGGAGCGACCCGCGATGTGCTCGGTGCCGTTGAGCTGGTAGGTCACGCCGTCGAGACCCTCGCCCTTGATCACGATGAGCCGAGCCTTGCCGGGGACCTGGTTCGCGCCGAAGAACATCGTCTTGTTGGCGGGCGGGGGCGGGAGCGGCATCGACGTTGGACCCGCACTTGCCACAGAACTTGTTGTTCGCAGGTACTTCGCTACCGCAGGTCGGACACATTTTTCCCGGCATTCAGGATCTCCCAGGCGAAGCGTATCAGACGCTCGCCACGGCCCCGACATTGTCAGGGCCCTGTTGCGCAAGTCAAGGTTCTAAGTGCTCCAGGGCACCTCGGACCAGGTCCGAGGGATCCCTGCGCAGTCGAGCCAAGACGGGGACCAAGCTTGCTGGAAGAGCGTCGGAAGCGCCACTGGCTGCGGCGCCGGAAGCGGCACCGGGAACCTTCTGGGCCGGTGCCCGCTTGCGAGCCAGGGCGCGCGCGACCGCGGCGCGCACGGCCGGGGTGGGGTCGGCAGCCCCCGCCACCAGAATCGTAATCGAGCCGGCGGCCGCGCCGGCGCTGATCGCGGCCGAGCGCACGAAGGGAGACGGGTCCTTGGCCGCCTCCTCGAGCAGGGGACGCGCCGCGGGACCGGCCGGCGCCAGCATCCCGACGGCCGCCAGGCGGCGCTCCCACGACGTCGTGTCGGCCAGCAGCGGCGCGACCGCGGTCGGGATCGCCGCGCGGGCTTCGGGGTGATGGGCGGCGATCACCGACAGCGCGAATGCGGCGGCGTCCTGGAGCAACGCCGGCGCCGTCGCGGCTGCGGCGACGACCCGCGCCGGCGTCAGGCCCGGCTCGCCGAGCTTGGCCGCGACCCGGAGGGCGAGCGCCCGGATCTCCGGCGACATTTGCGGCGACCCTTCCGCCGAGCTGTCGTCGACGAGCGCGAAGACGCGCGGTCGGAGCGCGCCGCCCAGCCGCTGCAGCGCCGCGGCGGTCGCCGGCGCGAGCGGCGCGCTTCCGTCGGGCGCCAGCACCCCCAGCCCAGCGCCGTCGGCGCGCGCGTCGAGCGCCTGCAGCGCCAGGAGCCGCTGCGCGCGGTCGCCGTCGAGCGCGCGACGGAGCATCGCCTCGATCTCCCTCTCGCGCGGAATCCAGGCCGGTCGCGCGGTCGCCGCGCGCGACCCGGGCCGGCGGCAGCGTCAGCACGCCGAGCATCGCCTCGAGATCCAGCCGCGTGCCCTCGATCGCCTTGGCCTCGTCCTCGATGGGGGTGTTGCCGATGAGCCGATCGATCGCCGCCAGCGCCGGCGTCTCGGCACCGGTGCGCGCTGGCGGGGCCAGCAGCGCCCGTTCGAAGAGCGCCGGAAGCAGGCTGGCGTCACCGAGCGCGCCGAGCGCGACCGCGGCCGCGCGCGCCAGCTCGTCGCTCGACGAGTCGAGCAGCGCCATCAACGCCGGCACGCCCACCCGGTTGCGCGACAGCCCCAGCGCGACGGCCGCCGCGCGGCGGAGGCGCGGCGGTTGCGACGGGTCGAGCGCCGCCTGCGCCAGCTCCGTCCCCCACCGCT
The DNA here is from genome assembly GCA_963711305.1 of uncultured Pseudomonadota bacterium. Classification (GTDB taxonomy): domain Bacteria; phylum Myxococcota_A; class Polyangia; order Fen-1088; family Fen-1088; genus DASRQZ01. The sequence continues at coordinate 336,495 of CAVQDT010000003.1, read as the reverse complement.
GATCGCCGGTGCGGCCGAGTCCGAGGTAGGCGAAGCCGGCGACGTCGAGGTGCGAGCTGGTCTGCGCCGCCAGCAGGTCGCCGGCCTCCGGGGTCGCGAGCCGCCCGAGCGCCCAGATCGCCGCCACGCGGACGGTCGTGTCGGGAGCGGCGATCAGCGACTCCAGCGTCGCGCGCGCGCGGGCATCCCCGAGCCGGCCGAGCGCGATGATCGCGGTCAGCTGGGTCTCGTTGCCGCTGCTGCTCGACGTGCGCAGCAGCGCCTCGCCGCTCGAGCCGATCGACCCTTGCGCCAGCCGCGCCAGCGCGGGAGCGGCATCGCGGTTGCCGAGCATGCCGAGGAGCTCGATGAGGCCGCGCTCGGGATCGCCGTCGGCCTCGGTGACCAGCTCGAGCAGGGGGCGCAGCCCGTGCTGCGCGATGCGCGCGCGGTTCTCGGCGGCCGCGGTCTGCTCCGCGGGCGCGCGATAGAGCGCGGGCAGCAGGCGGCGATAGATCTCGGCCAGCAGGCGGCGGTAGGCGGCGCCGTTGTTGTTGGAGAAGAGCAGCCCGGAGACCACCCGTTCGAGGTCGTCGAGCGTGCCCAGGTATTCCTCGAGATCGATCGCGCGCCGGCCGGTCTCGGTGATCGTCTCCTCGTCGGTCGCGGCGCGCAGCACGCCGCGCAGGATCTCGGCCGCCTCGGTGGTCGAGCCGCGCCGGGTCAGCAGGCGCGCCAGCGCGAACGCGGCGGTCGGGTTGGCGTCGCGGCCGAACGCCCGGCGATAGTTGGCGAGGGCCGCGTCGATCTCGCCGGCGCGTTCCTGGACCTCGGCGATCCGGATCAGCGCGCGACCGTCGTCGGGGGCCAGGCGCGCCGCCGAGCTCGCGTGGTCCAGCGCCTGTCGATCTTCGTAGCGGCCGAGCTCGATGTCGGCGATCTGGATGTGGGCCTCGCGCGCGCGCGACGGGATCCGCTGCGCCAGGTCCGCGAGCAGGCGCACCGCCTCGTCGAGCTGGCGCGTCTGGCGCAGCAGGCGCACCAGCGTGAGGATCACCTCGGCCTGTGCGTCGTCGCTGGCGTCGCCGCTGCCGGCGGCGTGCGCGCGATCGCGGGCGATGGTGGCGCGCAGCGTGTCGATGGCGCTGGTGATCGCGTCGCTGCGCAGCTCGGCCTCGGCCAGGAACAGCGCGGTCTCGCGGCGTTCGGGGTGCTCGCTCACCTCGGCGCGCAGCTTGACGATCTTGTCCTCGAGGCGCGCGCGTCCCTCGCGGCCGAGGATGCCGAGGATGCGCGAACGCGCCTCGCGCCGCTCGGCCGCGTGCCCGGGGCCGACGTTCATCGCCATCACGCGTTCCCACTCGGCGATCGCGGCGTCGGGGCGCCGCTGCCGCTCGAGGATCTGCGCCATCAGCCGCCGGTGGCGCGGCTCCTTCGGCTCCAGCGCCTCGGCCTGCTCGACCTCGGCGGTCGCCTCCTCGAGCAGGTCGTGCTCCATCAGCACCTCGGCGAGCCGCGCGCTCCCGTCGGCCTTCGACGATCGGCCGGTGCGCAGCGCCTGCCAGGTGTGGATCGCGGCGTCCTTCCGGTGCGCCTGGAACTGCACCTCGCCCAGGCCCAGGATCGCCATCTCGTCGTGCGGCGCCAGGCGCAGCAGGCGCTGCCAGGCGTCGAGCGCGCGGCGGTTCTCCGACCAGCGCCCGGCGAGATCCGCCAGCTGGCCCAGCGCCGGCGGGTTGTTCGCCGAAGCGCGCGATCGCGCGATCGAGCTCGGCGCGCGCCTCGTCCTTGGTCGCGGTCCGGAACTGGCGCTCGATGAGATCGATCGTGAACCGCGGATCGCTGGGCGCCAGGTGCGCGAGCGCCGCCAGCTCGGCGGTCACCTCGTCCTCGCGCCCCAGGCGATCGAGCAGCGCGGCGACGCGCCGGCCGATCTCGACGTCGCGCGGTTGCCGCGACTGCGCGTGGCGCGCGGCCTCGAGCGCGCCGTTCAGGTCGCCGAGCTCGTCGCGCACCTCGCTCAGCGACTCCCACTCGGCCGGCCCGCGCTCGAGCGCCGGGCGCCTCGAGCTGCTTCGCGAGCTCGGCCAGTGTGCCGCGCCGGCGCGCGATGTCCATGATGCGCAGCCAGACCTCGCGCCGGCGCCGCACGTCGCTCGCGGGCAGGCCGTGCTCCGCCTCGGCCAGGATCTCGGCGGCGCGGTCGAGCGCCCCCGCGCTCTCGTAGAGCGCCGCCGCGCGCAGCCGCAACGCCATCAGCGTCGGGCCGCCGTCGGACCGGCGCCGGGCCAGGCGCTCTTCCAGCACCTGCGCCGCCTGCCGCGGCTGTCCCGCGCGCTCGAGCGCGTCGACCAGGGCCAGCGCGGTCTCGTCGCTGCCCGGTTCGAGCGCCGCGAGCTCGCGGCGCGCGGCGACCTCGCTGTCGATTTGCTGGGGGTCGCTGGCCGACGCGACCAGCAGGTGCAGCAGCCGTCGCCGTTCGGCCGGCCGCTTCTCGATGCCGAGCGCGCGCTGGTAGATCGTGACCGCCTGCGCGCGGTCGCCGGCCGACCGGAGCGCCATCGCCCAGCCCTCGAAGATGGCGATCCGCAACGCGACGCTGGCGGCAGCGGCGGCCTCGCCCTTCGCGGCTTGCTCGGCGGCGCCGGCGGCGCGTTCGAAGGCGGTCACCGCCTCGGGAGCGCGCCCGGCGGCCAGCAGGAGCTGGGCGTAAGCGAGCAGCGGCGCGGGGTCGTCCGGCGCGCGCTCGGCGCGCGCGGCGAACTCGCCGAGGAGCCGTTCCAGCGTGGTTTTGGGCGCGGCGCGCGCGAGGCGGGTCGCCAGCTGCCGTTCGGTCGGGTGGGCCTCCAGTTCGCGCGCGATCTGATCGATCAGCGGCTCGCGGCTCTGGCGCTTGACCGCCCAGTCGGCCCGCGCGGGCGCCACCAGCATCGCCACCACAAGGAACGCCGTCCCGCCCAGGGCCGCGATGCGCACATGCTCAGGATAGCTGAAAAAAACGACCCTCGAGCCCGCACCATTGCGAGACCCGAGGGTCGACCGAGGTGATTTCAGGTGATTGGAGATGCAGCTCCGCACCGACGCCGGCGGGATGGGGTCCCGGCGTTGCGCTCGCGTGACGAGCGTTGCGGCGACGCGGTTGGCTAGAACCTAGTTGCGCTGATTCCCGGCGCGGCGCAGGCGCAGCCACATCCGCTCCAGCATCCATTCCTTGTCACGGACGTAGTCGCGAATGAGGCGTTCGTGCTTTCGGGCCATCGCCGTGAAGCGCAGGCCCGTCAGATGAAAGTCGGAGCCGACCGCGTCGAAGCGGCACTCGGCGCCCGCCCAGATGATCTCGCCCGTGCCCGGCAGCTCGAACTCGAGCCCGACCGAGGGAGCATGGCGCGTGAACGGCATCGCCAGCTTCTGCAGGAAGAGCCCGTTCGGGCTGAGGTTGGTGGCCAGCGCGCGGTACGGCTGCTCCCGCACGTACTGGTTGAGAAACATCTCGGTTCGGATCCGGCTGTCACCGCGCCGGTCGGAGGCGCTGACATCGAGCAAGGAGTGCATGTAGGACAAAGTAGGGCGACATCGCACGCACGTCAAAAAAATAGATCAGCGAGCGCCGCGCCGGACCTTCAGCGAGTCACCCCATCCTGCGGTCCGCCGCGGGAGAGGGCTGGGGCGAGCTGGGGTGAGGGCCGACCTTGCGAGACGCGCCGACCGCACGCCCTAGCGCTCGGAGTCGGTTTCGCGCTTCGCTCTCAGGAAGCTGCGTACGGAGTCGCGCACGTTGGGCGGGATCTGCGTCGCCAGCGCCTCGCGCGTCAGCTCGGGCGTGCGGCGGTAGGTCTCGAAGAAGACCATGCAGTCGCTGCATTGCCCGAGGTGCTGCGTGAATCGCAGTCGCTCCTCGACGGGCAATGCGCCATCGATGTAGTCGAAGCAGAAGTCGATGAGCTGCTGACAGTTGATCACGGCGACGATTCCGTCATGTTCCGCTCTTCCGATGGCTGTCCGCGACCCGGGTTTCGAAATATATCCCAGTTTTTTTTCCTGCCTGCCAGCAAACCGGAGTGGGAATGGTTGGTAACACGCGCAATCCACCGCCCGATGGCGCTCGAGCTTGACAATCAACGACCCGCAGGGCAGCAAACTACGCGCATGGCCACGGTCGAGCCGCTTGCCCTCGAGCGCCTGCCGCGCGTCAGCGGCGTGCGTGGCCTGCGACTGACGCCACCCTGGGCGTGGGCCGGCGCGCGCGAGCGGGTCATCGTGTGCGACCTCGCTCGCGTGGGGCAGCTCCAGCTGGGGTGGGCTGGCTTCGAGCGAGGCGACGAGCCGTCGGGCCAGTCAACCGACCCGGCGGACCGGGCCGGTTGCGAGAGGTTTCGCCTGCTCGACGGCGCCGGTCGTGCCGGGATCGTCGCGGTCGATCGCTGGCTGGCGCTCGCCGTCGTCGCCGCGACGGTGGGATTGGCGCCGCCAATCGCGTTGCGGCGGCTCGGTCCGGTCGAGCGGGGCGTGCTCGGCGGCCACCTGGCGGCGCTGCTCGCACGCTGGGAGACGTCGATCGCCATCGACCTCCAAGAGCACTGGAGCGCTGCCGACAGCAAGTCGCTGATCGGGGTCAGGCTGCGCGCCGAGGTCGCCGGCGTCGCGGGGACCGTTCGGCTCCACGCGCCGGCCGAGTGGCTTTCGCTCGGGCCTGCGCCACCGCGCCCGCGGTGGGGCGAATCGCGCTCGGCGGCGGAACGCCTGTACACGGTCGCCGCGGCCGAGCTCGCCATCACGACGCTGCGGTTCTCGGAGCTCGCAGCGGCGGGCGTAGGAGACGCGGTGGTGTTCGATGGTCACCGGTGGCTGGCCGCCGCCGATCGCGCCGTCGCGCTGCGCATCGGCGACCATGCGGCACCGGCGCGCGCGAACAGCGCGGGCGACGTGGTGCTGGCTGGTCGATTTCAGGCTGCCGAGCGCCGCTTGCGCGCAGCGGGCGATCCCCGCGCGCCAGCAACCGTAGTAAGAATGACGGGCGCGATGAGCGACGATGGCGATCGGGCTTCCGGAGAGGGCGCAAACGCCGACGTACTGGCGGCAGCGCCGATCGAGATCGTCGCCGAGCTGGGGCGCATCGTCCTGCGCGGCGACGAGGTCCTCGGGTTGGCCGAGGGGAGTGTGCTCTCCTTCGGTCGCTCCGGGACCACCGTCGAGCTGGCGGTGGGCGGGCGAACCTGGGCGCGCGGCGAGCTCGTCAACGTCGATGGCGAGCTCGGCGTGCGCATCACCGAGCTGGTGCGCTGAGCGCGGCGGGCTCCGCTACGACGCCAGACCTTCGGCGGCGGGCAGGTCGTAGCTGGCGCAGACCTCTTCGATGAGCCCCGCGCTGGTCGCCCAGCGGGGTGCGCTGGAAAAGAGGCCGGTCACGAGCGGTCCCCAGAGGTCGGCGTCGGCCCGCAGAGCGATGGCCCGCCGGATGGCGCTCTCGATCTCGAACACGCCCAGCCCCTGGAACAGGATCGCCGAGCCGGTCGCCGAGCGTGGGTCGTAGTCGACCAGGAAGTCGCGCGATGCCGCCGCGTCGACCGCGATCGGCAGCGTGCCGTAGAGCAGGGCGGTGCCGGCGGCGCGGCCGGTGCGATCGTCGGGATCCCCGAGGAGGATCGCGTCGGCGGCGGCGCGAATGCGGCGCTCTTCGGCGGGGTCGTCGTCGCCGATGATCGCGATGCGTCCGGGGTGCTCGATTGCCAGGATGTTGGCGCGCTCGACCAGCTCGCGGTCGCCGCGCGAAGGAATCACCACCGCGACGTCGAATCCGTCGAGGCGCGCCAGCGCGGCGAGGATTTCCTCACCACCCTGATCGGCGCGCAGGGGCGTGGTCGCCAGCAACAGCGTGCGGGCCCCGAGCGCCAGCGATCCGCGGCGCGCGAGCGCGCGGCGGCACTCGGCCTTGCCGTCGAGGGACGCCGCCGAGTAGTTCGCGGGCAGCGTGTGATCGCTCGCGGGATCGTGCAGCGGATCGTCGCAGCCGAAGCGGATCGCGACGAACGGCTCGTCCGACGCGCGCGACGCCAGCGCCGGAGCGGTCTCGACGGCGTGCGTGGCGCTGGAGCTGGGCGCGATGATCGCGTTGGCCGACAGCGACCCGAGCGCGAGCAACGAGTCGACGGTCGTGCCGTCCTCGCCCGACGTCGCCATGACCTGGACGTCGTGCGGAGCCAGCGCCGGACCGATACGGCCGCTCGGCAATACGAAGAGCCGGATCGCCGCCGACGTCGCGGACAGCGCGACCGCCGACGTCTCGCCCCAGCCAATCGTGACCTCGGGCGTGATGAGCCCGTCGGCCGAGAGCGACTTGACCGCGCTGCCGAGCAGTGCCGCGGTGTGCCCGCGACTAGCCGGCTCGGCTGCAATCACCAGAAGCTCGGCGTTGCTGAGCCCGGCCTTGCCCTCGTACAGGCTGAGGTCGTAGCTCTCCGTACCCACCGATGCTTTGATGGTTCGAAGCCGCCGTGCCAAGCCAGGCACGCGCTCCACCGCGCGTGCCTCTCCTAGCGAAAGTACCGTTGTTCGGTGACCGGCAGCTGCGAGCGCGCGGCTCAATCCGATGGCCGCAAGGGGAGACTCCCCGTCAGCCAGTGGCGCAACGGCGTCGGCGATTATGAGAATATCGCGCAAACGCACTTATTCTACTGCGCCGCGCTCGTCCTCTTCGCCTGGGAACTCGTTGACCGAGGGGTACTTCATGATCTCCTTGCGGGAGATCTTCCAGGCTTTTTGGACGATCCATGAAAGCGAACGATCCTGCCGCGTCGCCTCTTCCTGGATCTCCTTGAGCATTTCTTCGGGGAAATAGAGACTTTGTTTTCTTTTGTCGGAACCGCCCATGGGGCCTCCGCGTTCACTGAACGCTTGTCGCGGCGGAAACTGTAGTTTTATTCAGGCTTCCGTGTCAAGGATTCAAGACAGCTTTGGTTACATTTGATCTTCTGCTGCACTGATTCCGCTTGTTCGCTGCTTCCGCTTTCGCTTGGGGATGAGTCGGCTAGACGCCGGCGCCGCAACCAAATGTGAGCATCGTCAGTTCCTCGGGGAATTTGAGCCCAAAAGTGTGAGCACAAAAGTGAACGATGTCTGGTCGATGTCCGGTCCTCAACCACTGGAAACGACGCAGAGCCTGACCCTAGCGCTTGACCGAAAGGCAACTTGAAACTATCTTTTCGGGCTATTTCAGCGCCGGCTTCACCCTCATCCGGCACGGGGTGCAAATGGAAGGAACGGGCCTCAAGAAGAAGGATCTCAAGCGCTTTCGCGACATTCTGTTGGCGAAGAAGAAGGAGATCCTGCGCAACGCTCAGCGGACGTTGAACGAAGACATGACGTTGGATGCCGACGATTTGCCGGATGAAATGGACCTGGCATCGTCGGAATACCTCCATTCGTTCACCTTTCGCCTGCGCGGGCGGGAGAAGGGCTTTCTCTAGAAGATCGACCACGCGCTCGAGAAGATCCGCGAAGGAACCTTTGGCACGTGTGAACAGTGTGGCGAGGCCATTTCCATGAAGCGCCTCGAAGCGCGGCTGGAGACCACGCTGTGCATCCGCTGCAAAGAGGATCAGGAGCGGATCGAGAAGGCGTACGGCTGAGCCGCGGGAGATTATCTTTCCGAACTGCGTGGCCGCGGGCTCTCGCAGCCGCGGCCCTGTTTTCGACCCTCGGCGGGTGCGCGTCGGTTTTTGCCGAAGACGGCACCAGCGCGTCGCTGGGGACCACCGCTGACGGCGCGCTTCGTGCGCCGGTGATGCTGCCTGTGTCTGGCGACGGCTACGTCGTGCCATCCCACTGGCGCCCGCGCAACAGCAACTACGGCACGGAAGAGCTCGTTGGGCTGCTGGCGCGGTCGACCCGCCTGGTGGACGCGGAGGCTCCCGGCGGGCTTGCCGCGATCGGCGATCTGTCGCGCCGGGGAGGCGGCGCTTCGATCGAGCACAAGTCCCACCGCAGCGGCCGCGACGTCGACATTTTTTACTACGCGCTCGACGACGCCGGCCGGCCGGTGTCGCCGGGCGACGCCATGCTGCGCTTCAATGCCGAGGGGCGCGCCGTCCGCTGGTCGCCGGCGCGCGGGGAGAAGGCGCCCAATCGCCCGGTGCCGCACTACCACTTCGACAGCAAGCGCAACTGGGCGCTCGTGCGCGCGCTCATCGAGGATCCGGGCGCCGAGGTGCAGTGGATCTTCATCCAGCACAATCTGGCGGCGCTCCTCTTTCGCGAAGCCGCTGCCTCGGGCGAAGATCCCGCGGTGCTCGCGCGCGCGGCCTACGTACTGCGCGAGCCGAGCGACGCCGAGCCGCACGACGATCACATGCACGTGCGCGTCTACTGCGACACGCGCGATCGCGCCTTCGGCTGCGTCGACAAGGGGCCGGTGCGCTGGCTCAAGAAGGCGTGGAAGTACATGGCGCCGCCCTACGGCCGCTCGCCGAGCCGCCCCGAGGATGCAGCGTGGACGCTGCTCAGGACGATGACCGGCGAGCTACCGCCGCTCTTTTTCCGCGCCCCGCTCACCAGCTGACGTTGCACTGGCGCCGCCGGCGCCTCCCGAACCGCTCTTCGCCGCCGTCGCCGCCGGCAGCGTGACCGGGGTGAGCCCGAGCTTGCCGATCACGTAGTCGAGATCGGCGCGGCGGACCGAGAGCGCCGGCTGTGGCGCGATCAGGCTGACGACGATCGCCTGGCGCGGGCCCTCGGGCGCGAGCGCGCGCACGAGATAGAGCTGAACGATCGCCTCGCCGCGGCTCGTGACCTGACCGTCGAGCTCGACGCCGTTGCGCGCGCCGGCGCGCGCGGTGATCGCGCCGCCGGTCTGCTTCTCGAGCGCGCGGCGGTTGGGCTCGGCGACCTCGCGCGCGTCCTTGGCCGGCGTGTCCGAGACTGCGATCGAGATGCGGCTGCCGTCGGGGTGCAGCAGCAGGACCAGGATGTTGGGGAATCCCGTGTGCGTCGACAACGTCCAGCCCGTCGGCGCCTCCACGGTGATGCCGTTGCGCGCGCTCACGAACCGGCGCTCGGTCGGTCCGGCGCCGCGCGCAGGCGCGACGAGCAGCGACGCCGTCAGCGCGACGGTGAGCGCGCTCGTCGCGAATCGCGCGCGCGTGATTGATCTGGAACTCATCTCGCGGGGACGCATGTCGTGAGTATAGACGCCGCCAGCCGCGCGCCGCTTCACCCCAAGGGTCACTCCAACACTCGTTGAAAGTCCGTCCGTCGCCGCTTCGGCGTTTGATCTGCGAATCGGACTTGCGTGGCTGCAGCGATCTCGTCGCACACGTGTCGTTCCAAGACACTCAGCTGAACGGATAGCCAGTCGTTTTTCCACTGTTCAGATTCTATTCAATAGATTACATTCGAGTGCATCAAATGAGGAGAACACTTTCAAAAGATGAGAGTGAAAATCCTCCGGTGGAGAGAAGCGCGCGAGGCTCCGCGCTTCTGGAAGAGCGCGAGCTGCAGGAGATCGAGCGCAACTCGCCCAACGGTCTGACGTCACGGCAGATCGTCGACGTCTTCGAGACGCGCGGGATCCGCTTCTCCGAAGCGACGCTACGCAAGTACGTGCAGCTGGGCCTCTTGCCCCGCTCGGTCCGCGTGGGACGCAAGGGGAAGCACCGCGGCTCGTGCGGCGTCTACCCGGCGCAAGTGATCCGGCGCGTGAACGCGGTCAAGGGAATGATGGCCGAGGACCGCACGATCGAGGAGATCCAGCGGTCGTTCGCGCGGTTCAAGGACGACATCGAGTCGGTGGAGACTGATCTCCGCGACCTGATCGCGAGCTTCGAGCGCGAAGCCAAGATTCCGTCACGCGACGCCGACGGACGGCGCGAGCTGGAGCACGAGATCACCGAAGCCAAACGCGCGGCGGGCGAGCTGGTCCGACGGATCAGCACCCTCGAGCGAAGAATTTCAAAGCAGGCCGCCGAGGAATCGGCGGGCGGCACCGCCGTCGGGGGCGGGCACGACCTCTACTAGCGCCGGCGCTCGACCGCCGGAACCGAGGAGAAAGCAATGGAAGATCAGAGAGACTGGGAGGGCGAGTTGGCCGGCGAGGGCTCCCTCGAAGAGGAAGATTCGCCGCAACCCGAGGTCGCCCGCATCCGGCGCAAGGTGCACGGCGCCGGCCGTGACGGGCGCGTGCGCTCGAAGACCATCGCGCCCAAGCGCCTCACGCGAGACGAGCGCCGCCTGTCGGAGTTGCTGGTCTACCCCGACGACGTCGAGCGGCCGATGACCCGCGAGGAGTGCAAGTCGATGCCTCGCCCGTGCCCGTTCGTGAGCTGCTCCCACCACCTGTACCTCGACGTGAACCCGGAGAGCGGCGCCATCAAGCTGAACTTCCCGCACCTCGAGGTGTGGGAGATGGCCGAGACCTGCTCGCTCGACGTCGCGGACAAGGGTGGCATCACCCTCGAAGAGGTGGGCGCGATCCTCAACCTCACGCGCGAGCGCATTCGCCAGGTCGAGGTCCGGGGGCTATGCAAGATAAAGGACCACACCGGGAACGAGCTCGGACTGCCGCCCGAACGGTAAACCGCAAATCGTGTGTCCCGTGCAGGCGCCGGACCGCGGTCTGCCGCTATAATGGGCGTCCGGATGGAGCTTCGCACTTATACGTTCATCGACGTTCTTCAGCCCAAGCTCGCTGGTTTCTTACAGACGGTCTCGCAGGGGTTCCTCCCGCTGGAGCGACAAGCCTCGCTGTTCGTCGAGGTGGCGCCCGGCATCGCGATCAACACGGTGACCGACGTCGCGCTCAAGCGCACGCGCGTCGTCCCGGGGATGCAGATCGTGGAGCGCGCCTATGGACTGCTCGAGATCCATTCGAGCGATCAGGGTGAGGTGCGCGCGGCGGGTGCCGCCATCCTGGAGCACCTGCACCTGGCGGAGTCGGACCGCCTGGCGCCGCGCGTGCTCTCGCGCGAGATCATCACTGGCATCGACGACCACCAGTCGGCCATGATTGACAAGATGAGGCACGGAGACATGCTGGCGGGCGGACAGACGCTGTACACGCTGGAGGTTCACCCCGCCGGCTATGCGGCGATCGCCGCCAACGAGGCAGAGAAGCGCGCGGCGGTGAACCTCCTCGAGATGGTGGCGTTCGGCGCCGTGGGCCGGTTGTGGCTAGGCGGCGGCGAGGAGGAGATCCGCCAGGCCGCTCAAGCGATCGACGAGGCCTTCGCAGGGATCGCGGGCCGCGCGAGCGGAGCTTCGTCATGAGTGAACAGGTGGCCACGCCGCTGGACGTGATCGACGCCGCGATCGCCGAGCGGCTGCTGTCGGCGGCGCTGGGCTCGGGCGGCGACTACGCCGATCTCTACTTCGAGTACCGCTCGGGCGCGGACTTCGTGTTCGAGGAGGGGCGCGTGCGCACCGTCGGACGCGGCGTGACGCTGGGCCTGGGCGTGCGCGTGCTGCGCGGCGATGCCACCGGCTACGCCTACACCGAGGAGCTGTCCGACGAGCGCATGCTCGAGGCGGCGCGCACGGCGGCGCAGATCGCGTCGAGCGGCGGCGCGCCCGGACCGGTCGCGATCACCCCGATCGTGCTGCCCAACTTTTACTCGGTGCCGCGTCCATCGCTGGATCACCCGGGCACGGAAAAGGTGGAGCTGCTTCGCCGCGCCGACAAGGCCGCGCGCGCCGCCGATCCGCGCATCGTGCGCGTCGAGGCGTCACTGTCCGAGGAGTGGAAGGAAGTGCTGGTCGTCAGCTCCGACGGGCGCCTGGCGCGCGATCGCCAGCCGATGATGCGGTTCAACGTCAGCGCCGTCGCCGAGGAGGGCAAGCAACGCCAGGGCGGCCGCTCGGGCGGCGCCGGGCGCTTCGGCATGGAGTACTTTCTGCGGCCTGGCCAGAGCCCGGAGGAGCACGGCCGCGAGGCGGCGCGCCTGGCGGTCGGCATGCTCCACGCGGTCGACGCGCCGGCGGGACCGATGGAGGTGGTGCTGGGCGCGGGCGAATCGGGCATCCTGCTGCACGAGGCGGTCGGCCACGGCCTGGAAGCCGACTTCAACCGCAAGCGAACGTCGAACTACACCGACCAGGTCGGCCAGCCGGTCGCGTCGGCGCTGTGCACCGTCATCGATGACGGGACCATCGGCAACGCGCGCGGCTCGATCAACGTCGACGACGAGGGCAACCCCGGACGGCGGAACGTGCTGATCCAGGACGGTATCCTCGTCGGCTACATGCAGGACCGGATCTCGGCCAAGCACTTCGGGTCGGATCCGTCGGGCAACGGGCGGCGCCAGAGCTTTCGCCACGAGCCGCTTCCGCGCATGACCAACACCATCATGTCGCCCGGCCAGGACGATCCGCAGGACATCATTCGCTCGGTGAAGCGCGGCGTGTACGCGAAGCACTTCTCGGGCGGGCAGGTGAACATCTCCAACGGCGACTTCGTCTTTTCGCTGACCGAGAGCTATCTGATCGAGGACGGCAAGATCACCGCGCCGCTCAAGGGCGTGAACCTGATCGGCAATGGGCCGGACGTGCTGCGAAAGGTGACCATGCTCGGCAACGACTTCAAGCTGTCGGACGGGACCTGGACCTGCGGCAAGGACGGACAGTCGGTGCCGGTCGGCATCGGCACGCCGACGATGAAGATCGCAGAGATCACCGTCGGCGGGACGCGAACCTCGTGAGCGCCGCGCCGCCGCCGATGTCGTCATCTGGCGCTTCCGCCTCTTCTTCGCCCGCGCGCCGGCGCCCGCTGCCCGATCCCAAGGCCTGTCAGCGCCTGGCCGAGCAGATGCTGGCGCTGTCGATGGCCGCCGGTGCCGACGGCGCCGAGGTGCTGGTGCGCGACGGCACCGAGATGGAGGTCAAGATCCGCCTCGGCGAGCCGGAGCTGATCAAGGAGGCGGGGAGCCGCGCTCTCGGCCTGCGCGTGCTCAAGGACCACCGCGCGGCGGTCACGTACACGTCGGACTTCGCCCCCGACGCGATGGAGCGCCTGGCGCGCGAGACGGTCGCGCTGGCGGCGCTGGCCGAGCCGGATCCCACCGGCGACCTGCCCGCGCGCGAGGAGATGGCGCGCGAGTTGCCTGAGCTCGATCTCTGGGACGACGCTCTGCTGAGCGTCGACGTCGCCGAGGCGATCCGGCGCGCCCGCCTCGCCGAGGCGGCGGCGCGCAAGCTCGACGCGCGCATCACCAACTCCGAGGGCGCGGTCTTCGGCAGCAGCGTCGGTGCGTCGGCGTTCGCGACCTCGGCCGGGTTCTCGGGCTCGAACCGCGGCACGCACGCGTCGCTGTACGTCCAGCCGATCGCCGACGACGAGGGCGGCAAGAAGCGCAACGGATCGTACTGGACCGCGTCGCGCTACATCGGCGCGCTGCTCGACGCGGAGGCGGTGGGGGTCGAGGCGGCGCGGCGCACGGTCGCCAAGCTCGGCTCGCGCAAGATCGCGACCTGCGAGGTGCCGGTGGTCTTCTCGCCCGAGGCGGCGCGCGGCCTGCTCGGCCAGTTCGCGGGCGTGATGTCGGGCGGCGCGGTCTGGCGCAAGAGCACGTATCTCGCGACGCGCGAAGGGACCCCGGTCGCGTCCGAGCTGGTCGAGATCGTCGACGATCCGCTGCTGCGCCGCGGACCGGGCTCGCGGCCCTACGACGCCGAGGGGCTGGCGAGCCGCGCCAACGTGCTGGTGGCGGGCGGCACGCTGCGCGCGTTCCTGTGCGACGTGTTCGCGGCGCGCAAGCTCGGGCGGCGGTCGACCGGATCGGCGGGGCGGGGCATCGGCGGCGGGCCGCACGTGTCGACGTCGAACCTGATCCTGCGCGCGGGCCGCACGCCAGCGAGCGAGCTCGAGAAGCTGGATCGCGGCCTGTACGTGACCGACCTCATGGGCTTCGGCTTCAACGCGGTGACCGGCGACTACTCACAGGGCGCGTCGGGCTTCTGGATCGAGCGCGGCGAGCGCGCCTTCCCGGTGAGTGAGATCACCATCTCGGCGAACTTCGACGACCTGTGGAAGGGCATCGATGCGCTTGGCGACGACCTGGACACGCGCTCGTCGGTGCAGACGCCGACCTTCCGCGTCGCGAAGATGACCGTCGCCGGCAAGTAGCGGGAGGTTCGGAACCCTTTGAGGGTTCTGAAGTAGATGCTCAGTCGGCGCGCGCGGCGAGGATCGGTGCCAGCGCGCCGAGCACGAAGTCGTGCAGTGGCCCGTTCGACGCGATGATGCCGCGGTGGTTGAAGAGATCCGGCTCAGTGTAGGCGAGCGGCTTGCCGTCCATGTCGCTCATGCGGCCTCCCGCGCCGACCAGGATCGCCTCCGGGCCGCAGGTGTCCCAGATCTTCGTGCGCCCGCCGGTGTAGACGTAGAGATCGCGCGCCGCCTCGGCGACGAGGCCGATCTTGAGGCCGACGCTGCCGACGTTCATCTCGTCGTCGATCATCAGCGCCTTGCGGACGGCGTCGACGCGCGGCGTGCGGTGCGACTTCGACGCCACCAGGCGGATACCGGGCGGGCGCGCGATCGACGACGTGTGCAGCGGTTGCGGCGCCGCCGACGGTGTATCGACGTGATCCAGCCAGGCGCCCACGCCGGTGATGCCGGTGTACGTCTTGCCGGTCGCCGGCTGCGCGACCGCGCCGACCTTGGGCCGCCCGTCGACGCAGAGTCCGATCATCACCGCGAAGCCGTCGTCGCCCAGGATGAAGTCGCGTGTTCCGTCGATGGGATCGACCATCCAGACGCGCGCGCGACCCAGGCGCGAGCCGTCGTCAGGGATCTCTTCGGACAGGACCACGTCGTCGGGGAACGCCGCGCGCAGCTTCGCGACGATCAGCGTATTGGCGGCGTGGTCGGCGTTGGTGACCGGCTCGTTGCCCGCCTTGCTGTCGATCACCAGCTGCGCAGCGCCGCGGAAGGTCTTGACCAGATCCGCCGCCTCGACCGCGATCGCGCGTGCGATTTCGAGCTCGCGCTGGTAGTCGTCGCTCACGTCGCCCTCGACAGATCCTGGTCGAGCGCGCCGCGCCCGGCCAGCAACACCAGGCCTGCCAGCACCAGCAGCGAGCCCGCGCCGAAGACCGGCCACTTTAGACCACCGAGCTTGTCCGACGCGAGGCCGATGAAGTAGGGCGAGATCGCGTCGCCCAGCAGGTGAATCGCCAGCACGTTGACCGCGAAGCCCTGGCTGCGCACCGCCGCCGGCAGAACGTTCGCGATGGCCGCGTTGAGCGGCCCGATGCTGAGAAAGATCAAAAACAACGTGACTCCAATCGCCGGCCAAAAGATACCAGGCCGCGGCGACAAGATCGCGAGCGCCGTGAAGGGCAGGGACGCGATCAACGCCCAGGCCGATAGATCGAATGCCGCCGTGCGCGAGCGCGCGGCGAGCTTCTCGTTGATGCGGCCGCCCACCAGCGTTCCCGCGAACCCGGCCAGGCAGAGGATGCCGCCGAACATCGGGCTCCCCTTGTCGAGCGGCAGGTGCCGCACCCGCTGGAAGAAGGTTGGCATGAACGCGGCGAGCCCGCCGAGCGTGAAGGTGTAGATCGCCTGAGCCGCGTTGTTGTAGATGAAGCTCGGGCGCGAAAACATCAGCTTGAGCCCCTCGACCGTCGAGGGTTTCGCCTGCCCCGCTGGCGCGGCGGCGTCGTGCGCGCCGCGCGCGGGCTCGCTGAGGAAGAGCAGCGACAGCGCCAGCAGCGCGCCGGGACCGCCGGCGATGAAGAACGCGTTCCGCCAGCCCCAGTTCTGCCCGACGACGCCGCCGATGATGAATCCGATCGCCGAGCCGAGCGGGATCGCCGCGTAGAACACCGACATCGCGGCCGGGCGCCGGCTCGCCGGATAGAAGTCGGAGAGCACCGGCGGCGTGACCACCGCGTAGCTGGCCTCGCCGACGCCGACCAGCGCGCGCATGAACAGGAAGACCATGAGCGTCGGCGCGAAGCCGGAGCCGAAGGTGGCCACGCTCCAGACCAGCACGCCGGCCGCGGCGATCGGCAGGCGCGCGCGGCGGTCACCCAGCCAGCCCGCGATCGGCGAGACCAGCGCGTAGGTCAGGATCAAGACTGTGAACAGCAGGCCCGAGTCGGAGTCCTTGAGGTGCAGATCCTCGCTGATCTTCGGCAGCGCCCCGCTGGCGACATAGCGGTCGACGTAGTTGAGCAGGTTCAGGCTCGTGAGGACCGCGAGGGCTGCCCGAGCCGACCGGAGACGGGCCATGGTCGATGGGTACCACGCCGGCGGCACTAGTGGTAGATTGCGCCGCCATGAGCACCCTCAATGACATCCTGCTTGCGCCCGGGAACCGCCCGAAGGTCATCGTCGACTGTGTTCGCCTCATCGACGAGGAGGTCGATTCGAAAGGCGGGCTGACCGGGCTGGCCGTCAAGGGCGCTTACGCGCTGGTCAAGGCCGTGAAGCCCGGCTTCGTCTCCGAGGCCGTCGACAACATGCTCGACGATTTCGTGAAGCGCCTGGAGCCCTTCTACGCCGCCGCGCAGGCCAAGAACGAGCCGGTCGGCCCCGCGTTCAACGCGCGCGCCGGCGAGGTCTCCGAGGCCCTGCTCGCCATCAGCGACGAGCGCGCCCAGCGGTCGAAGAACGGCAGCCTCAAAAAGGCTTACGAGAAGCTGCGCCCGACCGGCAAGAAGCACGTCGAGGCCGCCGTGCCGCGCGTCGGCCGCCTGGTCGCGAAGTACGCCACCGCGCCGGCGACCACGGCCGCGCCGCCCGCGCCGTGAGCACGACCGCAAACTTTCTGCTTTCGATCGCGTGACGGCCGAGAAACAACCTTGATGCCAGCCCCGGGATGGGGCCACCCTTCGCGCGTTCCAAAAACCTGATGCGGGGTGGAGCAGCCTGGTGGCTCGTCGGGCTCATAATTCCGTCCCCCGTATCATTCCGCGGACTTGGCGGTGCGTGGCGTTTCACCACGATCGACGACGATGCGCTGAAGATTCTGTCCGTCCGGTACAACGGGAGCCGGCGCTTGAGACCGGCGTTCTCGATGGGGTTTTGAAGCGGACCGTTGTACCGGTGCACCCGACGGCGCGCGCCCGGCGGCGACGGGAGTCCCCTTATCCTCTCATCCTCCCTGGGTGTCAGTCACGATCGCGTCGACGTCAGCCTGCAACAGGCCGCGCTCCTCACGCTCCATGTCCGCAAGGAGCGCGCTCGCGAACGATCGAATGCTGGAGATGACAGCGGCCGGGGATTCTCGGCTTGGTTCCGCCAACGCCTCGATCGCCAGCGTCAGGGTTGCGCGCTGGCTCGCGTGGTCAGCCTCGAGTTGGGCCTGGAGGGCCGCTCCCCAGCCGATGACGTCGCGCAGCGCCGCCGGCAGGGCCCGCTCTTCGAAGTCCATGTGCGTGGCGAGCGTCTCGTAGAGCGTCGAGGCCTGCCAGCGCAGCTCCTCGATATCGCCATCGGAGCTCGATTCGCGGTTCGCGAGTTCGACGGTCTTGTTGAGGACAGTCCGCAACATCTCGTGTTGCGCCAGGATTGCGTCCCGAACCTCGCTGGAGGAAATCTCTTTGGCGTTCGAGTTGTTCATCCCTGGATGTCAGGCATTTGGTGTGCCAGTGCTTCGCTGGCGCACGTGCATCCGCCCTGAATGCGTGAAAGTGCCCGATGAGACGCCGGCAAAAATTGCGCGCTACGGCTCCTCTAGGTTCGCCTCCGAGGTCCATGGCGGACAAAGGCCCGAAGTCACCGTCCTTCCATGTCGATATCGGGCGCATCTGTCAACGGAGGCGGTCACAACTTGGGCGGTGCGTTCTGAACTTTCATGTAGCAGCCGCCGTGGCGTCCCGGGCCCCCAGTCGCCCGACATGCGGCCACCGCCTGCGTGACGCTCGGGTAGTCGAGGGGCTTTTCGAAGAAGTGACAGACCTCGCCTAACGCTGGCGTCGCTCCCCTCACCGTGGTGACGAAGACACAAGCCGTCGGCTGATACTCGCGCACAATGTGAACGAGCGAACGGACCCCCCGACCGGGCGGCTCGAGGTTGGTCAACACGGCGTCGAACGTCGACTGTTTCAGCGCAGCCGCGGCCTCAGCTGGGTCGTCAAAAGCAGCCACGTCGTGGCCATCCGATTCCAGCAGCTCGCGCAGCGCCGAGGTTGTGTTCGCTTCGCCGTCGAGAACCAGAAAACGCGCCATGGGGCGCAATCTTGCAAGAGGGTTGCCGTCGGCTCCACTCAAGCCACTGGAACCTGAGCTGTGCCGCCACCGGCCGAACGCTTCGCCAGCTCCACTAACTCGCGCAATTCGTACCGGCGCCCGGCGACGGATCGCAGGTTTTGCGTGCATGATGACGAGCGACGGCACCTCGCTTAAGAGCTGCCCATGCGTGATGTGCGGCGGCGCGTTCGCTACCTCAGTCACCTCGGTACAGGGGGCGCGCTCACGGGCGGTCCCAGTCGGTTCCAGGGCCGGCCAACGGCGAGAAGAAACGCCGCGCAAAGGCCTAGCAAGACGAGCGCGTCGATGACGGCGAAGGATTGGGCCGAGGCAGCGCTCAGCGACGGGACGACCAGCAGGTGCCTTTCGAGCCCGATGCCGATGAGCTGAGCGAACGCCGCGGATCGGAGCCAGCGAACGTTGCTTCTGCTGCTCGGCCGCAGCATCAGCGAGAACGGCACGACGAAGCAGAGCAGCACGACGGCAACAGCCTCGAACTTCCAAGGCGCAGCCATCCGCCGGAGGACGAAGGAGGTCTCGGCGGGCAAGTTCGCGTACCAGATGGTCAGGAACTGAGCCCAGAAGAGGTAGCCCCAGAGCAGCGACAATGTGAGCAGCAACGAGCCGGTGTCGCGGCGCAGGCGGGGGTCGCCGTGGCCTCGGCTCGTGCCGAGGAGGACCAACAGGGCCGCGCCCGAGACGGCCGCTCCCACGAACAGGTGAAAGCCGATCCCGGTGCTGCTCCACGCCGGATCCGGAGCCACGACGAAATCGAAGGACCAGACGGACAGCACGACCGCGAACGCCAGCAAGAACACCACCAAGAGCGACCTTTTTCGCAGTGACGAGGGATTGTTGCCGTCGGGCCGCATCCCGAGGTAGGCGAGGCCGAAGAGGGCCGTGGTAGCGAGAAGCTCCCGCGCCGACCAGAACGGAGTGCGTAGCCAGAATGTCTGCTCAGACGGAGCGGTGTCATACCAGGGCGCCCAGCTGGGCAGGCCGACCACGATGAGCACCAGGACCACGAGCGCGACCGGGACGAAGCTGGTGACCGCCCCGCCGATCGCGATCAGCGATCCGGCCCAGCGCGCCCCCGCCAGCTCGAGGACGGCGCCGAATGCGATCGCTCCCATCACTGCGCCGGCGAGAAACAGCCACGCGGCGATCAGCGCGGCGAAGGCCCGCGACGCGTGAGTGCCGGTGACGGCCCACGCGAACGCGGCAATGCCCAGCGCGACGGCCAGCACCGAGATCCGGGCCAGCCCCGGGCCAAGGGCTGTCTCACATTCATGGAGCCAGCGTTTCACGGTGTTCCTCCACCTTCAGTTCCCGGCGCGGCGGCCGCGCCGGCGGGATCGGTGCAGCCGCTGTGCTGCAGGTCGCGCACGAAGCGAACGAGCGCCCAGCGATCGCGCGAAGTCAGCCCTTCTCGGAGCGACGGCATGGCGCGCCCACCGGCGGTGATCGTTCCGTAGATGAATCCGTCGCTGCGGCGACAGATCGTGCGGTATCGCAGGTCGGGCGCGGGAGGGAACTTCGCCGACACCTTCCCGTCCCCGCGGCCCGCATGTCCGTGGCACACGGCGCAGTGTATTTGGAAGAGGCGCGCGCCGTCGGCGACCGCTGCCGCGTCGTCGGCACGCGGGTTCGTGAGTTCCTGCGCCTCGTCGCGACTCTCGAACGACTCGACGCCGCCCAGAGGGATCGAGCCCTCGGGAGCCGGCCGAGGCGCAGCCACGGGATCGATCGTCGGCTGCTGTTCCATGCTGGCCGGCCATTTTCCGTCGCATCCGGCGGATCCCGCGAGGAGGAGCGCAGCGAGCGGAAGCAGTCTCAGGTCGGTCGGCGTCATGAGAGGATCTCCAGCGCTTCGGCCAGCGCCTGCCGTATGGCGGGCTGTCGTTCGACGGTCGCGGCCTCGGCAGGGACGACCACCGCGAACCGGTCGCCGGCGACGGCCTCGCGGGCTGCCACGGGGAACGCGCGCCGGCCCAGCGCACCGAAGAGCGCGAGCGCCAGGAAATTGGTGACGCCGGCGCCGAGCAGCGTGAGCTCGAACATCACCACGCCGAAGGCCGGCCAGGCCAGAATCGGTTTGCCGCCCACCACGAATGGATGCACGAGTGAGGTTCCGACCTGCAGGCTGATGGCGGTCGCGAGGCCCACTAGTGCGCCTACGAGGACCAGGGCTCCGAGGAAGCGCTCCCGCCCCCGGCGGTGAACGCGGTGAAGGAACCCGAACGGCGCGGGCGACGCCACGCGAAGGCCCGTCACACCGAGCGCCTCGAGCGCGCTTACCGCCCGATCCGTGGCGCCCGCGTCTCCGAACACCGCAACCAGTCGACTAGACATGGACCGCTCCCGGTTCCTTGGACGTTGCCGCGTCCGCGTCGCTGAGCTGCCCCTGCAGCGTTTCCGAGACTGAAACCGACGGGAAGACTTTGACGAAGATCAGGAACAACATCACGAACCACCCGAAGCCGCCCGCGCAGATCGCCAGCTCCTTGAGCGTGGGGTGATAGTTGTGCCAGTTGAAGGGAACGAAGGTGTGGGCGAGGCTAGTGACGACGAACATGAAGCGTTCGAGCCACATGCCCACCAGCACGACGACGGCAATGGCGACCAGGGCACCGAGATGGTGGCGCACGCGCGCCGAGAGGCACAAGAGAGGCACCACGCAATTGCAGACGACGACCGCCCAGAAAACCGGCGCATACGTCCCGGAGAGCCGCCAGGCGAAGACGTCCCGCTCGACTTGCGTCCCGCGGAAGAAGGCCATGAAGAGCTCGGTCGCGTAGACCAGAGACATGAGGAGGGACATTGCGACCAGGAGCTTGGCGAGCATCGAGAAGTGCTCGGTGCGGACGTAGGTCTCGAGCCGGAACCCGCGGCGGAGCGCGCTGAGCAGGACGATGGCCATCGCGACGCCCGAGAAGATCGCGCCGGCCACGAAGTAGGGAGCGAAGATCGTCGAGTGCCAGCCCGGCGTTGCCGTCATGGCGAAGTCCCACGACACGACGCTGTGAACGGACACCGCCAGGGGAATGGCAACCGCGGCGAAGATTGGGTATGCGGTCTCGTAGATCGCCCATTCGCGCTCGGTGCCGGCGAAGCCGAGCGAGAGAGCTCGATACAGGGTCCGCCGCCAGCCGCCGAGGCGCCGCGCCAGCAGCGAAAGGTCGGGCAGCATGCCCATGTAGAGGAACAGAGCGCTGATGGTGACGTACGAGCAGACCGCGAACACGTCCCACACCAGTGGCGAGCGGAAGTTCGCCCACAGGTGCCGTTGATTGGGGATGGGCAAAAGCCAGAAGAACAACCATGAGCGACCCATGTGGATCACCGGGTAGAGACCGGCGGTGAGGATCGCGATCACCGTCATCGCTTCGGCCGATCGGCCGATCGACGCGCGCAGGGGCGAGCGCGCGAAATAAAGAATCGCCGACACCAGCGTGCCCGAGTGGCTCACGCCGATGAAGAACACGAAGGTCGTGATTAGGCTGCCCCACATGACCGTCGAATTGAGGCCGGCAACGCCGAGTCCCTGGCGGAGCAGACTCGCGAAGGCCCAGGCCCCAAGGGCGGTCAAGGCCACGGCGCTGGACAGGCCGAGCCAGTAGCGCCAGGTCGTTCGTCCGGTTGCGAGGATGTCGCGCTCGATGGCAGGAAGGGCTTCTCGTGCGACGTTCATGTTTCCGTCTCCCCTCGTCGCCGCGCCAGGTACACGACTCCGGGCGCGGTGTTGAGATCCTCGAGCAGCCGGTACGCGCGTCCGCTGGCCGCGACACGCGAGACGGCCGAGGCGGGATCCTTGAGATCCCCGAAGACGATGGCGTGGCTGGGGCAGGTTTGCGCGCACGCGGTGACGACATCGCCGTCTCGCATCGGTCGTTCGTCGACGCGCGCCTGTTCCTCGGCCCCCCGGATTCGCTGCACGCAGAACGTGCACTTCTCGGTGATTCCGCGCTCGCGGACGGACACGTCCGGGTTCAGTCCCATCTCCGACGGCACGGGACGAGGCCAGTCGAACCAGTTGAAGCGGCGGGCGCCATAAGGGCAGTTGTTCTCGCAGTAGCGAGTTCCGACGCAGCGGTTGTAGACCTGCGCGTTGAGGCCCTCCGGCGTGTGGTAAGTCGCGTAGGCGGGACAGACGGACTCGCACGGCGCGTTCGTGCACTGCTGGCACATCGCCGGCAGGAACAGGAGACGGGGATGCGTCTCCGGTCCTTCGATGAAGCGCTCGATGTGAAGCCACCCCATGTCGCGCCCGCGCGCGACCTCGGTGGCGCCCACCACCGGCGAGTTGTTCTCGACGTAGCAGGCGGCGACGCACGCTCCGCAGCCGGTGCAGCGATCGAGGTCGATGGCCATGCCCCAGCGGTGCACGGGGTGCTCGACCGGCGGATACATGGAGAGCCGCACCGGCGGCGCGGGCAGCGATTCGCCGCCGACCACTTCGCGCGCGATCTCTCGCCCGCGCTGGTCAAGGCTCCCGCCGAGCTGCGCGAGCGGGAGCTTGCGCGCGACGGCCTCGAGGCGCACCGACGACAGAAGCCCGAGCTGCGCCGCCTGCGGTCCGAGCACCTTGGCGGCGAAGGGGACGGGCAGCGCCGCCACGTTGGCGCGGACCCCGGCGTAGACGAACGCCGGCAGCTCGATGCTGCCCGCCTCCGACGAGATCCGCACCGCGTCCCCGGTGGCGACGCGGAGCTTCCTGGCGGTGGACGGGCTGACCTCGACCCACCCGCCCCAGGCGATGGTAGTCACCGGATCGGGGACCTCCTGGAGCAAGGAGGCCCGCGGCTCGAGCCCGTCGAGATAGCGAAGTGAGGGCGCCTGGACCAGCGTGAACGCCTCGGGATCCGCGAGCGGCGGGGATGCGAGCGGCAGTGGCTCGAGGACGCCCTCGAGGAGAGTGACCGGCTGACTGGGTGGCTCGGCGAAGTTGCCGCCGCGCTCGATGTCCGCGGGCGCGCAGCTCTGAGTCACGAGAGCAGCGAAGGTCCCGTCGGGGAGACCGCGCGCCTCGACCCTCCGCCCGATGTCGAGCAAGACATCGCCAGCGGCGCGCGTGGTGGCATGCACGGGTGTCATCACCGGCTGCTGCAGGCCGCGCACCCCCGGTCGAGGTGAAACGTCGCCCCACGACTCGAGAGGATGATGATCGGGCAGGACAACGTGAGCCCGCGCGGCGGTCTCGTCGAGCTGATTGGTCAAGACCGCGACCATCGGCACGCGGCCGATGGCGTTGGCGAGAGGCGCGAACGCGTGGGCCAGCGGGTTCGCGTGGTGGACGATGAGCGCGCCGATCTCACCCGCCTGCGCACTCTTCACAAACGCCTCGATAGACATTCCCGGGCCGGCCCACGGCGCGGCGTCGGCGGCGAGGAAGCTCACCGAGGTGCCGAGGTTGCCCGCGACTGCATTCAGCACGTGAACCGCCTCCGCCAGCGCGCCGGCGTCCGCGCCGGCCGCAGCGCGCCCCGGACCGATGCATAGGCTCGGTTTGGCCCGCAGGAAGTCATCGGCGAGTCGCGTGAACTGCGCAACGGTCAGCCCGGTGCGCACCGCGACTTGGTCGGGCTGATACGCATTCAGAGCCTTGCGCAGGCGCGCCTGGGTGGCCGGGCTCAGCGCCGCATTCGTGGGTCCTTCGGCGTCCAGCGCCCGGCGCAGCAATCCGAGCACCAGCACGGCCTCCTGGCCGGGCCGCACCGAGAGCCAGTCGTCGGCCGCGCCAGCGGTCATCGAGAGCCGGGGCCCGACGTAGACGAACTTGCCGCCCGATTCGCGCAGGGCGGCCAGCCCGCGGGCATGCTCCACCGGGGAGCCCCAGTCCTCCAGCAGATCGGCGCCGATCGACAGGAGCATCTTCGCCCGAGCGAGATCGACCAGCGGGTGTCGGTCGACTCCAAAGGCTCGACGAGCCCCCGCGCGGATCCAGGTCGGCTCCATCGGGTCGAACGTCACGACCTGGGTCGCGTCTTGTCCGAGGGCGCCGATCCACGTCCGAAGCAAAGAGCCCATGGCGCCGGGCTCGGGGCGGGTCAAGACGACGACGCGGCGGTGATTGCGCGTCGCCGCGCGGATACCCGCCGCCACCGCGTCGAGCGCGGCGTCCCAGGTCGCGGGCGCGAGACGATCGCCGGCGCGCACCAAGGGCTCGGTCTGCCGGTCGGGAGAGTAGAGCCCCTCGATGGCGGCCTGGCCGCGAACGCACAGGGCGCCGCGGTTGACCGGATGCTGGGGATTGCCTTCGAGCTTGACCACTCTTCCCTCGCGCACACGTGCGGTGACGCCGCAAGCCGCGGGGCACTCACGGCAGACGGTTCGGTAGAGACGCGCAAAGCCCGGGATTCCGTCGTCGGGCGGGATCGCGTACGGAACCACGTAGCGGGGCAGTCGCTTGCCGCAACCGGCGGTCAACCCGGTGCCCGCGGCCAGACCGAGAAAACCGCGGCGCGATACCTTCTGACTTGGTTGGTCCATCATGACCTCATTGATGACAAGCGATGCACTCCACAGTTGCCCGCCGTGCGATGTGGCAATCGAGACAGAAGCCCATCGTCAGATTCCGGGCTGGGACGACGGTGTGCATCTGCTTGACCTCGCCGTGACAGGAGACGCACGACACTTCGGCGCGCAAATGCATCCGATGGCTGAAGTAGATGAAGTCGGGCAGACGGGTGACGTGAGGCCAGCGCGGCGCCTCGCCTTTTTCGAACAGGGCGCTCAGGGTCTGAATGCCGGGCTTGTCCTTGGCGATGAAGCGGTGGCAGCCCATGCACTTGCGCGCCGAGGGCAGCCCCGCCATCGGCGACTTGTCGGCGTAGACATGGCAGCCGAGGCAGGGCATCTCGAAGTCACCGGCATGAACGACGTGGTCGAACGGTACGCTGTCCGCCGTCGAACCGCCCGTCGCTGGCGCGGATGCCTCGCCCCCGACCGCCGAACGGCCCACCACGCCGAGAAGGGTGGCGAGAACCGCCAGACCCAGCGCGACGGCGACAGCGCCCGCGCCTCGCGACAATTTGAATGGAGGCCGCACGCGCCGCTTTCAGAGCGCTAGGGTGATCGTCGTCTTCGGACCGACCACGTCCAGAGTGAACGTGCGCGCCTTGTCGGCCTTCTTGAGCTTTTCACCCCAGACCTTGAGCACGTAGTGTCCCGGGGGAACGTTGGGGATACTGAAGTGCCCGTCGGCCTTGGTCATTGCGAAGTACGGGTTCTGCAGCACGAGGATGAACGCCTCCATCTCCGGGTGGATGGAGCAGAGCTGCGTGTAGACCCCGACCTTCTTGTACGTATACGAGCGCCGCTCTCCCTTGGGCCAGGTACCCAAGTTGTAGCTCTCGTTGTCGGGGGAGAAGACGTTGTGGCCGACGGAGTCGCTGTTGACGAAGTCGACCGCGGTGCCAACGAGAATCGGCAGAACGTGGGGCAGGAAGGTCATCTTCTTCTGGTCCATCACCAGGTGCTCCGAGCCTGCGGGGAACGATCCGGGTGCCTCCGCGATGAAGACGACGAGATTCGCGCCCCCTCCCGCCCGCGTGACGGAGCCCTCGACGACGCTCTTCTGCGCGAATGCCGGCGAGGCGGTCACAGTGATCAAGCTCATGACTCCAGGGATCAACAGGCGTCGCATCGTTCGCCTCCTTGAAAACGCGAGCTCAAGAACGAGCCCAACGACATCTCCCTACGCAAGGACGGGGCCACAGGCCGAGGGCGAGCGGCCACCAAGCTCGCCGCGGGCGCCGCGGCCACCTCCAGCGGATCCGCCGTGCAGCTGCGCACGGGCGCAGTGCACCTGTGCACGCGCGTCGACGCGCCGCCTAGTCGCCGTCGTGCTTGACGGTCTTGCGGTAGAGCGTCGCCGGGTCGATGCCGAGCAGCGCTGCCGCCTTCTCCCGGGCGCCGCCGACCATGCTCAGCACGGAGGCGATGTGCAGGCGTTCCGCGTGCTGCATTGCCAGGCGCAGGTCGGTCGGGACCGCGACGGCCGCGCCGAGCTCCCGGGGCAGGTGCTCCAAATCGATCGTCTGATCGATTGCGAGGATCGCCGCGCGTTCGATCACGTTGGAGAGCTCGCGCACATTACCGGGCCACCCGTACTCGCGCAGCAGCAGCGCCGCCTCGTTCGACACGGTGAGCGGCGGGCGCCCGAGGTTGCGGCAGTGGTGCCGCACGAAGTGAGACACCAGCGCCGGAATGTCTTCGCGCCGTTCTCTCAGGGGCGCCACATCGATCCGAAAGACGTTCAGCCGAAAGTAGAGGTCCTGGCGAAAACGCCCGTTTTTGATCGCGGCCTCGAGGTCCTGGTTGGTCGCGGCGATCAAGCGAAAGTCGACCGTCACCGGGCGGTTGGCTCCGAGCGGCAGGACCTCGCGGGTCTCGATCGCCCGCAGCAACTTGGCCTGCGCTCCGAGCGGTAGCTCGCCGATCTCGTCGAGAAACACGGTGCCGCCGCTGACACTGCGCAAGAGCCCTTCGCGCTGCCGCTCCGCGCCGGTGAAGGCG
Organism: uncultured Pseudomonadota bacterium; assembly: GCA_963711305.1. Lineage (GTDB taxonomy): Bacteria > Myxococcota_A > Polyangia > Fen-1088 > Fen-1088 > DASRQZ01. The sequence goes on along the minus strand of CAVQDT010000003.1, from coordinate 309,815 downwards.
CCCCGCTCGTGGCCGAACAGCAGTCCCTCGACCATCTCGATCGGCAGCGCCGCCATGTTGATGGCCATGAACGGCTGCTCCGCTACGCTGGAGCGAGCATGGATGCCCCGGGCCACCAGCTCCTTGCCGGTGCCGCTTTCACCGGTTATCAGCACCGTGGTCCGCGTCGGGGCCACCCGGTCGATCAGCCCGAACACGGCGCGGATGGCCGGGCTGTCGCCGACGATGCCTTCGAAGCCGAGTCGGCTGTGCAGGTCGCGCCGCAGGTGGACCACCTCGCGCTTGAGCGCCCGGTATTGCAGCAGCTGCTCGAGCTTGCGCCGAAGATCCTCGAACGCCACGGGTTTGAGGAGATAGTCGTAGGCACCTTGCCGGAGCGCCTTGAGGGCGGTGTCTAGCGACGCAAAGGCCGTGGTCAGGATCACCATCGTCTCCGGCCGCTCGGCGAGGATGCGCTCCATCAGCTCGATCCCGTCCATTTTTGGCAGTCGAATGTCGGTCAGGACCACCGCGAAGCTCCGCTCGAGCGCGCGGGCGATGGCGCTCTCGGCATTCGATTCCCCGCATACGTCGTAACCCGCACGTTCGAGCATCTCGCACAGGTTGGTGAGCAAGATGGCCTCGTCTTCGACGACCAAGATGCTTTCCTTCATGACGTCGCCCGCGCCTGCCATTTAGCGGCTGGCAGATCGATTCGGAACACCGACCCGGCGGGGCCGGTCTCCTCGACGCCGATGTTTCCGCCGAGAGCCTCGACCAGCCCTCTCGTGACGAAGAGCCCCAGTCCGGTCCCTCGACCGGGCGCCTTGGTTGTGAAGAACGGCTCGAAGATGTGCGAGGCGATGTCCGCCGGTACGCCGCTGCCGGTGTCGCAGACCCGGGCCGTGATGCGGCCGTCATGCGCCGCGATCCGAAAGGTGAGCGCGCCGCCCTTGGGCATCGCATCCAGCGCGTTGATGGCCAGGTTGAGGAAGATTTGCACCATGTGATCCGCGCGCGCCCGTACCACCGCGGGACCGCAGTCGACCGCGATCGTGACCTTGCTCGCCCGTGGATCATGGCGCACGAGCCGGGTCACGTCCTCGATGACATGATCCAGGGTGACCAGCACGACCTCATCCTCGGAGCTGCGGCCAAAGGACGTGAGCTCGCGAAGCAGACCGGTGATGCGACGAACTTCGCGCGCCACGATGTCGAGAGTCGCCTCGGTCCGCCCGGCGGCCGGCACCTCGAGCGCGAGGCGGATCTGCGACTCGATCGCCGCCAGAGGGTTGGCGACTTCGTGGGCCACTCCGGCGGCCAGCAATCCCAGGGCGGACATCTTCTCCTGCGAAACCATCCTCGCCTGCAGCCGCCGCTCGTCCGTGACGATCCTCCGCAACTCGATGACGGCGTCGACGCCGCCCTCGGCCGACAGGACCGGGAATGCCCGTACGTTCACCACGTCCTCGACGGTGCCGATCCGGTCGATGCGCTCGACGGAGACGGGGCGGCCGGTCGCGAAGGTCGCACACACGGGGCAACCGACATGCTCGCTTCCGCCGGGACAGGAGCCCTCGGGGTGATAGGGCTGACCCACGAGAGTCGCTCCATACCGACGGGCCGCGGTTGGATTGGCGCTCACCAGGCGCAGCGACTTGTCGACCACGAGCACCGGCTCGTCGATCGAGTTGAGGAGGCGCTCCGCAAACTCCTGGCTGCGCTGCAATTCCCGGGTCCGGTTGGCGATTCGTTCCTCGAGCAGGTCATGAGCGTCCTTGATGGAGATCTCCATCCGGTTGAAGGCGCGGGCCAGGTTCGATACCTCGATGGCGCCGCCGGCCGAGGCGGTCACCCCCAGCTCGCCGAGCGTGACACGATTCGCGGCGTCCGACAGAGCGATGATCGGGCCCGAAATGCGGCGCGCAACGACGTGAACGGCGCCGACGACCAGCGTGGCGAGGAGCCCTCCGAATCCCAAGGCCTGCCACTTGAGAGTATGGAACGCCGCTAGAGCGGCCTGCACGGGTTCCTGCACCAGCACGCCCCAGCCAAGCTCGGGGATCGGGGCCCACGCCGCCAGGACCTCCCCCGAGGCGGAACGGAACCGCCCCTCCCATGATTCGGCGCCGAACGACCAGCTCGGCGGCGCGTCGGGCAGCGTCTTGCCGCGCGCGGCCGTCGCCGGATCGAGCAGCGACGTGTCGATGACCCGACCGTGGCGATCGAGCAGAAACATCGCCCCCTTCGAGAAGCGCCCACCCTGAAGTCGCCCAACGTCGAGGTGCAGCGGATAACCATGCCGCGCGCAAATGACGCCGACCAGGTCGCCCACCCCGTCGCGGATCGGCGCCGACACCAGGAGGACGGGCTCGCTGGACTGGAAGTCCACGCCGTTGACGGCGGCCACCTGCCGTCCTCGTCGGAAGCAGGCACTCTCCGATTGGTCGGCCGGATCGCCCGGAACTCCGAGCGAGGACGCGAGCACATCGCCCTCGGGGCCGAGGATCGTCAACTCGCGGACGGAATCATTCTCGTGCGCCTTGGCCGCCAGGTGATCCCGAAGCGCGGCTACCACAGCTTGGCGGGCGTCTCCTTCGGGTCGGTTCAACGCGCGCAGCAAGCTGAACAAGTGTTGATTCCCGGCGACCACCGACGCCGTCCACTGATGCTGTTGCAAGACGAAGTGCAGGACGGCAGAGGCTTCGAGCGACGCGACGTCGCGCGCGGCGCGCAGCTCGCTGGCGGTGCTGTATTGACTGCTCTGCAGGTACCCCCAGACGTTGGTCAAGACCAGCGGCCCGAGCGAGAAGATCAGGAACAGCGCGAAAAGCTGGCGCCGCAGGCTCCATTCCGAGCCCGCGGCCCGAGGAGTCGGCTCATCGCCGTTGGGCGAGCTCACGGCGCTAACCGTAGCACGGCGTGGGAACGGAACCTGTCACCAAGCGGCCATTGGCGACCTCGCTAGTAGGCGTAGGCGAGCCCGACGTTGATCGACTCCACTTCGAACCCCACGCTGTCCGTCGGGGTCCCTGGGGCCGCGAAGCCACCCACAGGTTGCCAGGTGCCGGGCGGAAGGCCCGTCGCCTTCTCGAACTGTGCAACCAGCGTCACTTTGATATTGGGGCGGATCAGCGCCGCGGCGCCCGCCAGCAGGCGCATATCGCTGAGCGAGGCGACACCATCGGGCGAGAGGCGCACGTATTCGAAGCGGAGCGCCGGGACGAGCCAGGGGAAGACGACGTACGAGAGCTCGTCGAACTGAGAGAGGGCCCCGACCTTTCCCGAGCCGCCGGTGGGTTGATCGTGCTGCTCGAACAGGACGCCGGAGTTCAGCTCGAGCGACATCCACTGCGCGCGTAGGCCGGCGCCAAAGGCATTGGTCTTGTCACCAAGCGTGAGGTCCGGAAGCGGCGTGGCGGTCGTCGAGGTGGGGTCCGGCGAGGTGTAGCGCGAGTCCGAATGATAGAAGAACGCATCCAGCGTGATGGCGGTCTCCGCCCAGGGCTTCATCGGGTCGGGAACGCTGCTGCCTTCCTCTCCATCGAGCCGCATGCCGCCAACCTTGAAACCGACGTGCGCGTATGCATTCCGCGGCGAGCGCGTCTCGGAGTTCGCACCTTGGTTGATCCCCAGCGAGTAGTCGAACCGTCCCGCCACCACGCCGGTCAGTTCGAGCATGTTGTAGTTGTCGAGGATCATCCACGAGCCGCTGGTGGTTCCGTAAAGAGCGGTCACACTGAGCGGTAGCAGCGCGACGTCGGCGAGATACGAAGAGTGCTGGCCGAAGCTGGAAACCGTCGATACGCCCCTGCCGACGACCAGGTTGGTGGCGTGGGCAGGACCCACCAGATCGTTGAACAGGAGCTGAGCCTTTTCGATCTCCGTGCCCCCGTCGGCAAACGTCAGCTCGGCCCAGAAGGTCAGCTTGTCGTCGAAGCTACCTCCGGCCCACAGGTGGCCCTCGTCGACCAGGTGGTCCAACACCACGCGCGCCCCATTGTCTGCCAGCGTGCCCCCAGCCTTGGCGTCGGGGTGGATCGTCATCTGACCGTTGAAGCCGAGCGACAGCGGAACACTGCCCGGGATTGTCCCTGGCCACACGGCGTTGGGAAACAGGGCCTTGTACGCTTGCTGGCCGAGGCTCACCGGTTCCTGCTTGATCATTTCGCTGTCGACGCCCGGAAAGAGATATCCGTTCCGTCGAAACGCCTCTCCGAAGGGATTCAGCTTAGGGTAAATCACGTGGCAGGTCGTACAGCTCGTTGCGTACTTGCGCGCGAAGGCGGGGATCGCCGAGGCGGGCGATGCCCACGCTAGGCCGAGCAGCAGCGCTGCCGCGCCCATGAGCCACAGTGTTGGCCGGCGACGCTCTCGTCGGACTCGGTGCACCAGCGATCGAGATTGGGCGGAAGCAGAAGACGTCATGGGATTCTCCTCTCGGGCAGGTAAACGCAATGCGCCGCCAAGGAGCAAGAAGCACACCACGCCCTACCTCGCTCGAATCCCCGGCGTTAGTCCGCCTCGTCGGCGACTTGCACGCTGGATTCGGAATCGAGACGTGCACGGTTGCACGGCTGCCGAAGCGTCTACTTGCAGGGGTGCCCGATCGGAAGCCGTGGCCTCGCGTCCGAGCTCACGACGATGGGTTTGAGAATCAGGAGTCGGGCTCGACGGCTGATGACGTGCGTTTGTCGAACGCACGATGTGTTTGGCCATCGAGCGCCGGCTCGCTGCGCCCGGTCGCCGACGGAAGTGGAGAGAGAGAGGATCTAGGCAGCCTGATCGATCAACTGGTCGCGCAGCTCCCCATGGTCGCCATTGGGAGGCCGAGCCCGTCTACTTCGCCTGCGGTGGTATCTGTGCCGCGCCCGGGGGGCCAGCCGTCGCGCACATCGTGCGTGACACCGCCGCTCAAGCGTACGATTTCCGATGAGATCCAACATGATCGCGCTTGACGGGCAGCGGCTTATCGGGCACCTTCCCCGGGCCTCGAAGCGGTCCGGTACAAAGCCTGCACAAAGGTGGACATCGGCGGCAAGAGGTTGTACGTAAGTACCTGAAATTCTTGATGCGGGGTGGAGCAGCCTGGTAGCTCGTCGGGCTCATAACCCGAAGGTCGCGTGTTCAAATCACGCCCCCGCTACTCGCGCTAGACATCGCCGCTCCGGGTATATCCCCGGAGCGGCGATGGTCTCGCTCAGCGAGGACGCGTAGCGGAAGGACGGCGGCGCGAGCCAGGTAGACCCCGTCGGGCTGGGGCTCGAGCACGATGCGGCCGTCTTTGAGGACCCGCCGGAGGAGTTCCCGGGCCCGGAGGGGGTCCTGCGCCAGCTCGGCGTCCAGGTCGGCGACGAACGCCTCGATCTCGCGGGGCGAGGGCAGGTGGATCGGCTCAGTGGCCTCCCGCCGGATCGCTTCGATCGCTTCCTTCTCGGACCTCGCCTGCGCCTCGAGGTCGACCAGGGTCGAGCGGACATAGCTCGACTGATCGCCATACGAGATGAACTGCACCAGGCCGGCGATCCGGGACTCGGTCCGACCGAGGCGCTTCTGGCGCTCCTCGATCTCGGCGCGCCTCGTGCGGGTGAGGACGCGCGCGCACCGCGCGAACGAGCGTAACGTCCGCCATCCGATAGAAGGGCTGACAGAGTGCTCTCAGGCCGACTCCAGCTCTGCCGTCTTGCGCTCCACGATCGTTCGGAGGCGCTGCGACGGGATCTTTCGCGTCCAGCTCCTCAGCTTCCCGAAGTCGAAGTTGTCGGACAGCTCGACCTCGGGCAGCGACGAGAAGGTTCGGGGCTTAGTCCCGGACAGATAGAACACGTCGAAGAGGGCCTTCTCAGGCGAAGCGACGAGCGCACCTCCTTTCGTAGCTTCGAACCCGCCGAAGACCTCGGGCGCCACGTTGTGGATCGAGAAGTCTCCCATCGCGGTCTCTACCTCTTGGGGACGACCGAGCGCCACGACGTATATCGAGCGTGGGATCTGCGAGAGCATCCCGTGGTACCGGAGCGCGGAGAGTAGAGAAACGTAGCTAGGGAAGGGCGCAGCCAAGTAGCGTGACAGCACCTTCGGATCGAGGTCACGCGTGAGTGCCCAGAGACCTCTGGAAACGGGTGTGACGACTCCCTTGGAAGCGAGTCGTCCGAGCATCTTGTTGGCCGAATCCACCCGACCGCGCATGAGCGCGGCGACTTCGGACGTCGTCACTACGGGAGCCCGAAGGTTCTTGAGCAACAGGGTGAGGTCTACTGCGCTCATCGGCTGAAGATCTCCAGAGCGTGGATGACGATCACTCTCTTGGCCTCCCAGCTCTCTCTGCTTCCGTGTTCGTTTCGCTTAGACTTCTCAAGGTACGGAAGCACCTCGGCCTTGTACGCGCCGAAAGTCATTTCCGAAGCCAGTTTGAGGGCGTCGCGCGCCTTGTCTTTCGAGGGGTGCAACGCGGTCACCGCTCCGATATCGGTCGCGTAGCGCTCTAGGAGCATGGCGAGGTCGAAGAGGTCACGTGTCTTATTCCGCTTCGGGTCCGCCAGAGCTGAGATCTTCTGAGAGATGCTCTCAACGAGCCCATAGTGAGCAGCAGAAAATGGGCTCGCCCCATAGGCGTCAGCGATCGGCTTGGCAACAGGATCAAGGTCCGGAATGGCATCGGTTTCTCGCCGAGAGAACTCGATCCTCGTGTCCACGGGGTCAGCGAGGCCCTTCACTTTCAGCTTCACCTTCCACCGTTGAACAGTGTCCGTCTGCTTTGATGGCGAGACCGCTTCGATCTCGATGCCGTAGAGCAGGAGCGATTTCTTGAAGGGCGTCGAAGCCAAGATCTTGTCGACCTTTTTCTTGAGAGTCTCCCTCGACGTGACCGACACATCCATGTCCAGGTCGTCAGAGTGACGTACGCTCTCGAAGAAAAGCCTAAGGTTCTGCCCCCCTTTGACGACGACCTTGTTCGGGTCCTTCGATAGTCGGGCGAGAAACGTCAGGTGGAAGGCCTCGATGACCTGTCTCGGTGACTCGATCATGATTGTAAAAAGATGACACTGACGTCAATAAATCGCAACCATTTATGATTGTAGAAACATGACATTAATGTCAATAAATCGCAATCAGTCTGCTTCGGCCACGATGCCCCGCCTCGCCCCTTCGACTCAGCATCGTGTCGCTGCGCGGCACGCCGCTCGAGCTGCGTACGAGCTTGGGATGGTCGGTGAAAAAAGGTGCCGCTCTGCGTTCATGCTGTGAGCTTCGCGACAATCTCCAATGATCCCGCGATGTCTAGCCCGCGTAGCACGCCCCCGCTACGGCTAGCCCCGTGAGTCGCGAGATTCACGGGGCCTTTTTCTTGTCCGGTGATCGGGCCATCAGCGCCGCGCTGGGTCCGGACCGTGCTCTTCGTTCAGCCGCACGATCTCTTCCCAGGCGGCGGGCGCGGGTGTCGTGGTCAACGAAGCGGATCTACTGGTCGGCTACGGATGCAGCCTCGTCGACGGCAAACGGGTTCGTCTCGAGGCGACCGCCTCTGCCGGCGCGCTGGCCCATCACTTCACCGATGGGGACGGGTCGGGGACTCGGTTCGACGTCGTCGCTGCGTTGGACCTGACCGGCACCGTCAGGGTCTCGCGGCGCCTCGGCGTCGATCTCCGGGTCGCCCCGGGCGCGTCGCGCACCCGGTACCGGCATCTCTCCGGCAACGACCTGATCTGGGACGGCAGCTGGTGGCGGGTCGAGGCGGGGATCGGGCTGGTCCTCTTCTGACTCCCGTGAGTTGGCGGATGCCGAGCACGATCCTTGGTAAAGTTTTCGAGCCCGACGCGTGTTCCTACGTGCATGCGGGGTCACGCAGATCAGCTCGAGCGGTCGAACCGGCCGAGGGCCCCGGGCGCGAAACCGTGGATGCCCTGTCGCCGTCGTTCGAGGCCTGTTATGTCGCGCACCGTGATCGTGTCTATCGCCTTTGCCTGCGCTACGGCGGTAGGCACCAGGGATTTGCCGAGGACGTTACCCAGGAGGTGTTCGTCCGGCTGCTCGAGAACTTCGATCGGATCGACCGGGACGAGCCGATCGAGGCCTGGCTCTATGCCGTGGCGAGCCGGCTCTGCATATCGCGCCTGCGCCGCGATCGTTCATTCCGTGGCTGGTTGGCGCGCGTCCTTCACGGCGAGCGCGACAGCGCGCCGAGCGCCGCGCGGCTCTTCGAGCGCAACGAGGCGGTGTCGGCCGTGATGAACGCCATCGAACGCCTGCCGCCGCGCCACCGCGTGGTCCTGTGCATGGTCGCCTTCGACGGAAAGAGCCAGCGTGAGATCGCCCGCATCCTGCGGCTCTCCGAGGGCTACGTGTCGCGCGTCCTGTCGCAGGCGCGCGGCGCGCTGGCGGCGGAGGGCTGGGAGAACGTGGAATGACCGGCCGCGACTTCAGAGGGGCGATCGCCGCGGCGAAGGTCGAGCTGGGGCGTGCCGAGATGCCGCCCCACGCGGCGCGCCGGGTGCTGCGGAATGTGACGCGTGGGCGGCGCCGCCCGACACTGGTGCTCGCCGGTTTGGCGCTGGCCGGCGTCTGCGTCGGCGCCGTTCTCCTCATTGCGCACGGTCGTCCAGTGGCCGGCGTCGTCACGGCCGCGCGTCTGCCCGACGGATTCGAGGTGGTCGGCGCGACGTCGGATCTGCAGCTCGACGGCGATGGGGCGGGGACCAGCATCGGCGTCCGGCGGGGGAGTTGCGTGTTGCGCGTGCAAGGGTGGGGGCGTGTGACCTTGCGCGCCGGCGCCTCGTTTCGGCCGGTGGAGGGTGGCGTCGAGCTGTCTCTCGGCGAGGCGGACTTCGAGGTCGACAAGCGATCGCCGGGCAGCGGGTCGACCTTCGTCCGCGGGCCGCAGGGACGATCGAGATCACCGGGACGCGCTTCACGGTGATTCAGCGGCCCGACGGCGGCACCGTTCGTCTCGACGAAGGAGCGATCCGGTTCCACGCTCCGGACGGGCGGACGGTGGTGCTGGCCCCGGGCCGGTCGCTCGCCTGGCCTCTGACGTCGCCTCCGTCCTCGCCTCCGTCCTCGCCTCCGTCCTCGATCGACGGGGCGCGCGCCGCCGCACCCGCGCGCCGCGCGTCCGTGACCGCGAAGATCGGGCTCGCCCCGCGGCGCGAGCCGGAGGACGAGACCCCGACCCGAAGCGGCGATCCCGCCGCGACCGTCGACGCGACCGAGGCGCTGGTCGGACGCATCGCCGCGCTCCGCGCCGCGGGGCGCTACGACGAGCTCGCGCGCGAGCTGCGCGCCGCGCTGGCCCGCGAGACGCGTCCGCTGACGCGCGAGCGTCTCAGCTTCGAGCTCGGCAGCGTCCTCAGCTATCACCTGCCGGATCGCGCCGCTGCGTGCGCGCACTGGGAGGCCCATCGCCGGAGCTTCGCGGCGGGGCGCTACGCGCAGGAGATTTCGGACGTCGAGAGTGCCTTGAGCTGCAGGTCACCAGGAGGGAATCCATGAATCGCCTGTCGAAGTGCTTCGTGTCGTTGTCCTGTCTGTGGGTGGCCTAGCGGCGGTAGTGCAGCGTCAGCCAGTCCGCTCGCGCTCGACTAGCAGTGCCTCGAGCTCGGCGATCGCTTCAAGGTCCTTGGGACGGCCAGCGGCGCGCTTGCTGCGGATGAGGGTCGGGAGATCTAGAACCGCCAGCTCCCGCTCGAACACCGGCAATCGAATCGAGTGGGGAAGGGCGGCGTCGTACCCGCCAATGCCGGCGACTTCTCCGAGAAAATCGATGTCGCCGAGGTCGGTCGTGAGCGTGAAATTGAGGCCACGTTGGATCGTGGGCGCATCGAAGCGGAAGGGCAATCCTCGGGGAGCCCCCCGAAGGTACGGGTGATGTGGGGCGAGTGCGACCGCGAGACGATGAATGTTTTCGGGCGAGCGGCTGTAGAGAAAGTCCGTGTCCTGGGTGAGTCGAGCAGCGCCATGCGCTTGCGCGGCCAGGCCTCCGATCAGAATCACCTCGACGCTCCTGTCGACGAGTACGCCGACGATGCCGCCGAAATCAGCCGCCACGGGCCTTGGCTCCCGCTCGACGTACCTCTTGCGCTAGTCGGTATGCCGCCAGGAAGTTCTGCCAGCGCTCCTCCGGTGTCCGCTGGAGGTTTGCTTTCAACAACGTCCGGTCGACGTCCTTCTTGTATGCCTCGACCACCGGGTCAGGTTCGAGGCCGAATCGCCGAAGGATGGCTTCGTCGTCATCGGGGGCTCGGGTGTCGGACACCCCGTTAGCTTACCGCGATTTCGAACCGGCCCGGCTCCGAGTCGGTTCGGCTTTCACGTTCGGTCAAGCTCGGGTCTGCTGGCCTCGTGCAGCGTCAGAATATCTCCAATGATTCCGCGACGTCCAGCGCATGTAGCGCGCCCCCGCTACTTCAAGGCCCGTAAGTCACGAGACTTACGGGCCTTTCTCTTGTTCTGGCTGGAGTTGCTCCCAATTTGGGAGCGCGCTACTCTTGGCAAGTGCGGATCATCGCCCGCCGGACGCTGCGGGGGTTTTGGGAGATGCCCGGCCACTGGGACTCCGAGCAGCCTCTTCGGGCGTGGTTCGCCGAGGCATCAAAAGCGGACTGGGCCACCCCGGCTGACATCAAGAAGCAGCACAGGAACGCGAGCATCGTGGGGAACTCTCGAGTCGTCTTCAACATCAGCGGGAACAAGTACCGCCTCGTCGTCGCCTTCAAGTACGAGGCGCGGATCGCGTTCATCAGGTTCGTCGGCACGCGTGCCGCTTACGATCGAATCGACGTGGGGAAGGTGTAGCCATGGACATCAAGCCGGTTCGGACCTCGAAGGATCACAAGGCGGCGCTCGCCGAGGTCGAGCGCCTGTGGGAGGCGAAGCCCGGCACCTCGGAGCACGATCGCCTCGAGGTGCTCGTCACGCTGGTTGAGGCTTACGAGGCGAAGCGCCACCCGATCCCACCTCCTGATCCGGTAGAGGCCATCCTCTTTCGGCTGGATCAACTCGATCTCGACCGCAAGGATCTGGAGGCCCTGATCGGATCGAGAGCGCGCGTGTCGGAGGTCCTCAGCGGGCGACGCAGCCTCAGCCTAGCAATGATTCGGCGATTGCATCGTCGGCTCGGCATTCCTGCTGAAATCCTCATCGGTGAGCGGACACGCCGAGCGAGCCCCAGTCGGAGCTCTCGTCGCTCCCCTCCGCTGAAACGAGCCAGCTGACGGGGCGCAGCGCGCACTCCAGCTACGAGGCGAGCTTGCGGCGGCTGCGCGAGAGCGAACGCGCCCGGTCGGATGCGGACAGGGCGGCCGCATCCGCGACGGCGGCCTTGGCCGAGGCCCGTGTGGGGAAAGCGCGATCTGCACATCGTGAGCATTTCCTCCACGAAGTCGATCCCGGTCACGTGGTAGCCCTTGGCGATGAAGTAGCGCGATGACCGCTCCTTCAGAGCGCCAACCCCGACAGTTCCGGCAACGGTCCGCTCGACGCCCGCAACTCGGCGAGTAGCTGCGCGACGTCTCGAACCAGTCCGGTGACGCGCAGTCCTGCCAGTAGCTCTGTCGTCGACCCGTCCGGCGAAAGCTTCATTGCGCCCTTTTCCAACAGACGAGCCGCCGGCTCGCCACGACCCTCTTTCAGGTGATGAAGCCCGGCCGCGATTTGAATCAGGCCCTGCACCGCGAGACGCTCGGAGCCCTTCAATTCGAGCCACGCCTCCTCCCACCGCTCGTGCGCCACGAAGAACTCACCCCGGTTGAACGCGATCTGTCCTTGCCGAATCCGTTCCGCCTGGCGAAGGCGATCGAACGGCAGCGGTGGTTCCGACATGAGTCAGCGCAGGATCTGCGAGTTGACGATCTGAGCGGAGCCCTTCGCGATCACGTAGAACCCCGGCAGGTTGGGGGTCTCGAAGGTGCCGCGCGGGTTGTTTCGCGTGATCGAGTCCGTGATGGTGATTGACCCGGTCATGTTGTTGCTGACGAAGAAGATCGCGCTGCCGCCTTCGTTCGCCTTGTTGTTCTCGATCAGGCTGCTGGTGACGTTAAGGACGATCTCGTTGCCGTCGTTGTAGATGGCGCCGCCGTTACCGCCGTCGCCGCTGTTGGCGCCGTGGCCGACGGCGGTGTTCTCGGACAATAGCGTGTTGATGATGTTCCACGAGACGCCGATGCTGCTGAGCGCGCCGCCGTTTGCGCACGAATTGCCGAAGCCGGCCTTGCCGCCGAAGGTGCTGTTGACGATCCAGACCGGACGCGCTGGGCCGGCGCCGGGCGCGATCAGGTAGTCGAGCTTGCGGATCGCGCCGCCGCCGAGGTCGGAGCCGAGATCATCGCACACGTTGTTGAAGAAACGCGCGTTGACGACCTTGAGGCTTCCACCCTGCGCGTGGATCGCGCCGCCGCCGCCGTCGTTGTTCGAGCCCTCTGGAATGCCCTTCGCGCTGCCGTCGACGAAGGTGATGTTCTGCACGACCAGCTGAACGCCCGGGTTGGTGTTGCAGTCGCCCGGTCCCGGCGGGTAGACCTGCGCCTTGTCGCAGGTGGCCATGTAGAGGATGCGGACTTTCCCGCCGCCGCTCAGGGTCACCTTGTTGCCGCCGTCGATGACCAGCTTGGTCCCCTTGTCGTTGAAGACCTTCGCCGTCTGCGTGAGGACGATCGTCACCGGATCGGGGCCGCAGTCGAAGGTGATGACGCCGCCCTTGGCAACCGCAGCCACGAACGCATCGCCGGCACAGCTCGCTGCGACCCCGGTTCCGACGACGGTGGTGGGCGACGAGACATCCTCGGCCTGGCCCGCAGCGGGAACTGGTGCGTGGCCGTCGGGATATCCCGCGGGCGGGCCATCCTGCGGGTTGGTCCCCGGCGTCCCGGATGCCCCCGCGGTGCCGGAAGCACCCGCCGCCCCCTGCGAACCGCCTGTACCTGGTGGACCGGCGGTGCCGTCACCCGAGCTGCACGCCGCCGCCAGCAGAGAAAGCCCGACCAGGAACGAGACCATCCGCCGGCCACCGACTGCCGCCCGCATCCATCCAGATTATCACCGCCGACCGCGGCCGGATCGGCCGCTGTCCTCTGCGAGGCGGCGTTTTCCGGCTCTCGCTCGCACCTTTCCCCGCAGTCGTTCCGACTGACCCTCCTATTTTGCCAGCGTCGCGTTGGGAACGGCCGTTGCACTCTCGAGGGCGTTCACAAGAAGCCTGTCGAGGAGAAAGGGTGCAGTGATGGATTCCCGTTGGTCGCTTTCCGAGAACCGAGTCGATCCTGGTACGGCGAGGTGTGGGATCATCTGGCAGCACGAACATATTCGAGCACTGCTGGACACGGCTCGCTCGATCGCCGAGCCCGCCTCCGAAGGAGCGGCTCAGTCGCCCAAGGCGTTGGTCACGGCGATTGCCGACATCCGCTCGGCCATCGAGGCCCACTTTGCCTACGAGGAGAAGAATTGGTTGCCAGTTCTCCGCGGCGAAACTCCCCTGGGAGGGGAGCGGGCCGACGAGATTCTCCTCGAGCATGACGGACAGCGCCACCTCGTAGCGCGCCTGTACAGCGAAGCGCTCGCCCGTCCGGGCTCACCCGGGCTGGCCTCGGGGCTGAAGTTCCTGGCTGCGTGGCTGCTGTCCCACATGGCGGAAGAGGAGCGCGGCCTCTGGTTACCAAGCGTTCGAGATGACGACTTCGTTGTGATTGCGCAGCGTTTCGACTAGCGATACCGCGACGGACGCAAGATGTGCATGGCCAGAGGCCCCGCGCGCGAAAGCTGCGCGCACGCGCCCGCGCGCTGCGGTCTGATCCACCGCGAGCGTAGCGCCGCAGGTGGCATCAGGTGTGCTTCACAGTCTGCGAAGAGGAGGTACGGCCATGAAATGCGAAACCATCATGAGTACAAACCTGGAGTGGTTGTCCGAGCACGACAGCATCCAGACCGCCGCGACGCGCATGGCGGAGGCAGGCGTCGGTTTTCTTCCGATCTGCGACGCCGAGCGGCGGGTCGTCGGCGTCGTCACCGATCGCGATCTGGTCACGAGGGGGATCGCCGGGAAGGTCGCGCCCGCGACGACCTCGGCGGCGCTGATCATGACGTCACCCGCGCTGAGCTGTCTGCAGACGACCGAGCTTCGTGAAGCGGAGGAGCTGATGGCGTCGGCGCAGAAGTCTCGCCTGGTCATCACTGACGCGCAGGGGCGGCTGGTGGGTGTGCTCAGCCTCGCCGATCTCCTGGAGCATGCGCCGACGGCGCGCGCTCTTCAGACCACGCGTGCCGTGTTGTGGCGTGAAGCGCTGGGGCCACGAGGAGGATCTCGTCCTGGCGAGCCCCTGCTGAGGAACGACGCCGGTGCCCGCGGGCTGCCGACTCCATCCGACGACATCGAAGTGCGCCCGAGCGTCGTCAAGGGTGGCCATCACAACGTCGACACCAAAGAATTCCCCACCTGATCGCCAGACCCGAAAACGCGTAGACCTTGCGTCGAGCCGTTCTTCGTACGCAGGGCCTGCGCACGTCACGTGGCTGAACCTGACACTAGGTGAACGAACGACGAGCACGCCAAGAAACGGAGGAAGGTTCGATGACGAGCTTCGTATGGTCCGCGCCCTCGCATCGTGTCGACGCAGAAACCGCGAAGCGTCGCATCCTGTCGCAGCATGAGCACATTCGCGCGCTCCTGTTGCGGGCCGCCACCGTCGCGGAGGCGTCTCTCGACGGGAAGCCCCTTCGGCCGAACGAGGTCGCCGACGCCATCGACGATATCTGCATGATCATCGAGGTTCACCTCGATTGCGAAGAGAGCGTCTTGTTGCCCATCCTGCGGATGGACGACCTCATGCTCGGGGCCGAAGGCCGTGCCGAGCACTTCATCACCGACCATCAAAACCAGCGCGCGATGCTGAGCGCACTCTATCGAGAGGCGCGTGCCTTCCCGCAGCTCCCGATCCTGGCCGCCAAGCTGGCATTCTTGACCTCGTGGTTGGCGGCCGACATGAAAGAGGAGGAGCGCGCCCTGCTGAAGTAGGGCCGCGCGCCCGCATATTTTGCGCGTCCGGCTCCGCCCAGCGCAATTCGTTCGCCGGCTGGGCTGTTCTTTTGCGTTTCCTGCGGAGTTTTCGTGTGTTGCCTGTGGCGCACGAGTTGCACAGGGTGGGTGAATGGACACAAACGGAAGGATCCTGATCGTCGACGACGAGGCCAACGCCCGAACCGCTCTCGTCGAGCTTTTGCGCGAGGAAGGGTACTCCGTCGAGGGAGCGGCCGACGGGTTCAAGGCTCTCGGGAAGCTGGCCGAGTTCGCCCCCGACCTGGTCGTGACCGATCTCAAGATGCCAGGCATGGATGGCATCGAGCTGTTGAAGAAGATTCACGAGCACGATCGAGAGATCGTGGTGGTCGTGACGACCGCGTTCGGTGCCGTCGAGACGGCGGTCGCCGCGATGCGGGCAGGCGCCACTGACTACCTGACCAAGCCGGTGAACGTGGCGGAGCTGTCGCTGGTCGTCAGCCGAGAGATCGCTCAGCACAAGGTTCGGGCCGAGGCCGGCCTGTTGCGCGCGCGGCTCGCCGAGCGTTACGGGCTCAAGAACATGGTCGGTGACTCGGCGCCGATGCAGGACGTCTTCAAAGTCGTCGAGCAGGTGGCGGGCGCCCGCGCCAGCGTGCTCATCACGGGCGAGTCGGGCACGGGCAAGGAGCTGATCGCGGCCGCGATCCACGAGAAGAGCCCTCGTGCCAAGGGCCCCTTCGTCAAGCTGCACTGCGCGGCGCTCGCCGAGTCGATCCTGGAGAGCGAGCTGTTCGGACACGAGCGCGGCTCCTTTACCGGCGCGGCCACCCGGCGCGATGGGCGTTTCTTCCAAGCGAACGGCGGCACGCTGTTCCTCGACGAGATCGGAGAGATCTCGCCCGCCATCCAGGTCAAGCTGCTGCGGTTCCTGCAGGAGCGCGAGTTCGAGCGTGTCGGCGGAAACGACACCATCCGAGTGGACGTACGGATCATCGCCGCGACCAATCGGGACCTCAAACAACGCGTCGAGGATGGGCTGTTTCGCGAGGATCTTTATTATCGCCTGAACGTCATCAACATCGAGATGCCGTCGCTCCGGGTGCGCGGATCGGACATCTTGCTGCTGGCCGGGCACTTTTTGCGTAAGTTCGCCCGCGAGAACGCCAAAACGATCAGCGGATTCTCGACCGAGGTGTTGTCGCGCCTGACCAGCTACGGCTGGCCTGGCAACGTGCGCGAGTTGGAGAACGTCGTCGAACGGGCGGTGGTGCTGTGCCGCGGTCCCGAGATCAGCGGCGCGGACCTTCCGCCCTACTTGGTTCCGGCACGAGCCAGCGGCGGCATTCAGATCCCCGGCGCTGCCATGGACGAGGTGGAGCGCTACACGATCACCAAGACGCTCGAGTCGACCGGCGGCTCGACCACGCGAGCGGCGGAGATCTTGGGAATCAGCGTCCGCAAGATTCAGTACAAGCTGCACGAGTACCACAGCGCCCCGCGATCCGCGCGCGATGCGGTCAGCGACAAGGACAACTAACGCCATGACGAATGTCCTGGTAGCGGTAGACGGGACGGAAGGGTCGACCAAAGCGGCGGCATTCGCGCGCGACCTGGCCCGACGGTTCGAGGCGCGGCTGACGCTTCTGCACGTCATCGAGCCCTATCCAAGCGCCTCGCTGAGCACGTTTGGTGTGTCGTCGTCAGATTTCTACACGCGCCGGATGGCGCAGGCGCGCGAGCTCTTACGGGAGCTGGTGCTCGAGATCGGCGCCGACGACGCCGATCAGGCGATCGAGATGGGTGTCCCCAGCGAGGTCATCTGTCACGAGGCCGACGAGCGGCAGGCTGACCATATCGTCCTGGGCTCTCACGGCCACGGCCGGATGGCCCACCTCATGATGGGCTCTGTCGCGGCACGGGTGACCTCACTCAGCAACCGCTCAGTAACCATCGTCAGGTGATCGGCTGGCCGTCCTCGCCGGGCGGAGCGTGCGCGCGTCAGTTGCGCTGCCAGATAGCGAACGCGTCGACCAGCGCTTGGTTGTCGAGGAGCTCGAGCACCAGCTCGGAGGAGCCGGCGGTCGCACGGACCATCTCGCCTGCCTCGGCCACCCAGGTTCCCTCAGTAGTGGCAGCGGCCGTACCGTCGAACGGAGTGACAGTCCACCGGAAGGACCCGTCGGCGCGAAAGTCGCATTCCGTATCGCTGCCGGTTGGGCTCGGTGAGGAGGCGTCGAGGTGTTCGGTCTTTCTGACTCCGCTCCATACCCCGACGATTCCCGTGTGCCCCGCGGGCGCTCGCAAGGCAGCCGAGCTGAACTGCGTCGCACCGGCATAATAGGAGAACGTCACTCGCACTCGCCCCGGCTCCAGGGTGTTGGTCGCGGTCGCAGTCACGACGCCCTGCGAGGCTTCGTAGGTCCCCGTCATGTGGTCCTCGGTCACCGGTGCGTCGGGTGTGTTCTCGTCGAAAGTGAACGCCCCGGTTGCTCCGAAGGTGTACCGATCGCGTACTTCCCCCGTGTCGCGGATGCGGATCCAGCTTCCGACCAGCGCTTCGTCGGTTCCGTTCGAGCCGCACCCCATCGGGAAGGCGCCAGCGAGCAATACCACCAACAGCGATTTAGTCTTCATGGCCGGACCTCCTGGTGCGATCGGGCAAGTTGGGACGGAGGACTGATGTCTCAAGGGAATGCAAACGTCAGACCGGCAGTCCGACGCAGTCCTCGATGAGCATCGCGTTCGGCGGTCAAGAACGAGGCGTCGCTCGCGGCAGCGTCACGGTGAAACAGGTGCGGCCGGGCCGCGACTGAACGCGGATCGTGCCCTCGTGATCGGCGACGATACGATGGACGAGTGAGAGGCCCAGGCCGGTGCCCTGGTCCTTGGTCGTGAAGAAGGCGTCAAAGACCGGCAAGTCGTCGGCGAAACCTGGGCCATCGTCCTCGACTTCGAGGTCGACGCCGCCATTTGCCGGCTTCGCGCGCAGCGTGAGCCGGCCCCCGGCTCCCAGCATGGCTTCGACCGCATTTCGGGTGAGGTTGAGGAGCACTTGCCGCAGCCGCTCGGGGTCGCCAGCCGCCGGGGGGAGCAAGGGAGTCGACATCGTCGCGACGGTCACTCCCGCGGCCTCGGCTTCGGGGCGGATGAGGTGCGCGACGGCTTCGATCAGCTCACCCAGGCTCACCGGCCGCGGCTCGAGCGGGCTTGGCTTCGCGAAGGCGAGAAAGTCGCGTACCAGTCGGTCGAGGCGCTCGATCTCGCTCTTGATGATCCCGATGATGGGCTTCGTGGCGTCCGCGCCGTCACCACGCGCCAGGCGGCGCTCGAGCACGGTGAGCTGCAACGACGCCGAATTCAGGGGATTGCGCACTTCGTGCGCGAGCCCGGCCGCCATCGTGCCGACCGCCGCCAATCGTTCGGCTCGGAGAACGCGCCTCAGCATCTCCTCTTCGTCGGTGACGTCGATACCGACCGCGTAGACCATCCGCGCGCCCTCCGCCACGGAAACCTCGGCGCGGTTCCAGCGGACCTTGCGCGCGCCGCCCCCCTTGAGCGGCAGGTCCGTCGGACGCTCGTCGACGCCCACCAACCCTCGCCCGTCGGTCCCGAGCATCTCGCCGCGTAAATAGCCGGTCACGCGCTCGAGTTGGCGATTCCAGGTCGCGATGTGCCCCTGGTCGTCGAGCGCGAGCACCAAGGCCGGCATCGATTCGACGAGCTCGCGGTGGCGCTCCTCGGACCGCTCCAGCTCGAGACGCAGGCGTTCGCGCTCGCGGTAGAGCCGCGCCTGGTCGAGAGCGCGGCGAACGGTGTCGAGCAGATCCGGCGGCGACACCGGTTTCAGCACGTAGGCGAACGCGTCGCCGCGCACGGCGGCGATCGCGCCTTCCAGCGTCGCGTTCCCCGTGACCAGGACCAGCTGCGCGAACGGCGACGACGCGCGCAGAGGAGTCAGCAGGGAAATCCCGTCACCGTCG
This sequence comes from uncultured Pseudomonadota bacterium, assembly GCA_963711305.1. Taxonomy (GTDB): domain Bacteria; phylum Myxococcota_A; class Polyangia; order Fen-1088; family Fen-1088; genus DASRQZ01. The sequence goes on along the minus strand of CAVQDT010000003.1, from coordinate 290,873 downwards.
GGGAGGCGCACGTCGATCAGTGCGACATCGAAGGTACGGCCGCGCGCGAGTGAGAGCGCGGTCTTGCGATCGCGCGCGACGGCGGTCTCGACACCAAGACTCGCGATGATCTCTGCGACGTTCTCGGCCAGCGCATCATCGTCGTCGACAATCAGGACGGCGCCGTTCATGCGGCCCGTTTTGGCTGGGCGGGGGTGGCCACGGTTCCCCGGAGGATACCTCTGGTCCCAGATCTAGTGGGGGCTCTTGATCAGTCGCTGGCCGCAGTCGACGCAGAATACCGAGCCACCTCGACGCTGGACGTCGTGTCGAGTGGATGCGCAGCTGGTCGAGGTCACCTTCGCATTCACGATTCCGCCACAGCTCGGGCAGCACCGTACGGGCGCATTCGACCGTGCATGATTGAGATTGGGACACCGGACCGCGTCGGGTGGCCTCATTCCTTCACGGCCGGCTCATCGCTCGAGCCAGCGTCCGACTCTGCGGGCTGCTGCTGGCCCGTCGCGGGGGCCGGAGTGTTCCATGTCGTAAACGACCGCCTCTTGCGCTTGGCTCGCCAGTTGGAGGGCGCCGCGGCTGCTTCGCGAAGGGCTTGCCCAGCGATGATCTGAGCTCGACGATGCGCGCTGTCGTTCAGATGGTGGGAGTCAGCCATTGCCGACCGCCGAGCCGTCCGCGGTGTGCTCGTTTGCCGCGATCGCCTCCGGGGCAGCTGGTGCTTCGTCAGTCGCGCCCGGCGCCGCCACGGTCGGCGCGCTGGCATCCGCGGAGCTCTGCTCCGGTTTCTTCCTGGGGCCCGTGTGGTTCAGGTCCCGGACACCTTGCGCTGTCACCCGTTGACTTGATCCCATCTCGTGAGTGTAGGCAAGGCGGCGCACTGTAACCAGCCGATCGTTTCGCAGGATACTGTTCAAAAAAGCGAAGTATCCGACGTATTGTCGCGGGATGGAATGGCTGAACTACCACCACCTTCTCTACTTCTGGATGGTGGCGAAGGAGGGAAGCATCGTGCGCGCGAGCAAAGAGCTGCACCTCGCGCACCCGACGATCAGCGGACAGATCCATCGCCTGGAAGAGGTACTGGGGGAGAAGCTGTTCGTGCGAAGGGGGCGGAATCTGGCACTGACCGACGTCGGCCAGATGGCCTTTCGATACGCCAACGACATCTTCGCGCTGGGCGGAGAGCTCCTCGACGCGGTCAAGGGGCGCGCCGGCGGCCGCCCCACCCGTCTGGTGGTCGGCGTTTCGGACGTGCTGGCCAAATCGATCGTCCATCGAATGCTCGAGCCCGCGTTTCGTCTCGGCGACCAAGTCCGCATCGTCTGTCGAGAGGATCGCTCGATGGACGCGTTCATGGCGGATCTCGCGGTACACACGGTGGACGTGGTCCTGGCCGATGCCCCCGCCGGTGCGGCCACGTCGGTCAAGGCGTTCAGTCATCTGCTCGGCGAGTGTGGCGCCGTGGTCCTGGCCGCGCCGCTGCTGGCGCAAAAGCTGCGAAAAGGGTTCCCGAAGTCACTGAACGGCGCGCCGTTCCTGTTGCCCGGCGCCACCTCGACGCTGCGCCGCGCGCTGGACGCCTGGTTCGATGGCCGCGACATCCGGCCCAAGATTATCGCCGAGTTCGACGACGCAGCCCTCGCGACGGTGCTGGGCGAGGAGGGTCTCGGTGCGTTCGTGGCGCCCGCCGTCGTCGAGGACGAGATCCGTCGCCGCTACAAGGTTCGGCTGGTCGGGCGTCTCGCCGACCTGCGGCAGCGTTTCTACGCTATCTCCGTCGAGCGTAAGATCAGACACCCGGCGGTCGCCGCGATCTGCGAGGCTGCGCGCACGCACATATTCGCGTGACTGGCGGCGGCCGTCGGTTTTTTCGACGATTTCCGCGAGCCGGCGCCTGAGACTCAGCCAGGCCAATCCGGAGCTGGCAACTCCTCGAAGGCCACGCGAACGGCTTCGCTCCATTTCCTGCTGAGCGCGCCGAAGTAGGAATCGCCCTGTTCGAACCGGCGGCGCTTTCGTACCGCGAGGACATCGCGCTCATAGCAAAGCAGGTCGATCGGCATGCCGACCGACAAGTTGCAGCGCATGGTCGAATCGAACGAGACCAAGACACACTTGGCCGCCGCGCCGAGGTGGGTGGAGGAGTGGACGACCCGATCCAGGATCGGCCTGCCGTATTTGGCTTCGCCCGTCTGGAAGAACGGCGTGTCCGCGCCGGCTTCGATGAAGTTGCCCTCGGCATAGATCCGGAAGAGCCGCATCGGCTCGCCTCGGATCTGGCCGCCCAGGATGAAGGATGCGTTGAAGGTCAGCTCATTTCTCTCCAGATGATCCTTGTCGCGATGTTCGATCGCGCGCATCGCGTCCGAAACGACACAAGCCACATCGAACATCGTGCGCGCGGTGAAGAGGTTCTTCGGTCCCTCCTCACGTGCGGCGTCTTGCGTGAGCACACTGACGACCGCTTGGGTTCCGGCTAGGCTGCCCGAGCTCAGCAAGACCAGCACGCGATCGCCCGGGCGCTCGAAGACCGTCATCTTGCAGAACGAGGCGAAGTCGTCGACTCCGGCGTGAGTGCGGGAGTCCGATCCGAAAATGATGCCCTCGTTCAGCAGCAGCCCCACGCAGTACGTCATGTCCTTACCGGCGCTCCGTCCGGCGTGCTCGTATGAAGCGCCATCAGGCGGTGCCCTCGTCGGTCCAAACGCGAAAGCTGGTCAATGTATTGGGTCCAAACGTCGTCGTGATCGCGACGTCGGCGGCGTCGCGCCCGCGCGCGATGAGGACGCGTCCAATGCGCGGGACATTGTTTCGCGGATCGAAGGTATGCCAGGCTCCCCCGAGAAAGGCCTCGAACCAGCCCGCAAAGTCCATCGGAGATGGGTCCTTGGGGCGGCCGATGTCGCCCAGGTAGCCCGTGCAATATCGCGCGGGGATGTTCATGCAGCGGCACAGGGTGATGGCCAGGTGGGCAAAGTCGCGGCAAACGCCCTTGCGTTCCTGGAAGACGTCCCAGGCGGTCTTGGTGGGGCTGGCGAACTCGTAGCCGAACTGGATGTGCTGATTGACGAAATCGCAGATCGCCTGCACCCGCGCCCAGCCGAGCGGTGTGCCGGAGAATCGTTCCCAGGCAAATTCGGATAGCTTGTCGGTCTCGCAATAGCGACTTCCAAGGAGGAACACCAGCGTCTCCTCCGGGAGCTGCGGGACCGGGTGCTGAGCCGCCGACATCACGACGGGATCGGGGACGCCGCTGTCGTTGACGGTCGCGTCGCAGGTCACCGTGAACTTCCCGGCAGGGGCGACGAGGCGCGTGCACCAGTTCCCGAAGCCATCCCGGTAAGCGACCGTGGGGACGGCCGGCGTCGTCTGCATGTGGTCGGGCCAGGCGAGATCCGAGACCCGGCTGTGATGGACATTCAGCGTCAGGATCATGGGCGTGGCCTGCGGGAGGTCGTACTTGAGCTCATAACCGACGCGAATCTGCATGTTGCGCACATCATGACCGACCGCGGGCGCTTCGGTGTCATTTTGAGGCCACGAACGACCGAAAGAAGTCGTGCGTCCTTTCCGGAGGGCTTTGCGGCGACGGACAACGAGATCTCGTTGTCCCGAAGGGCGCGTACGAATTACCCGGGCGGGCTACCGTCGTTCGTCGAGCGCGCGTTGCAACAGGCGTCTGCCAGAGGAACCTAAGCACAGATTCTTCAAGATCGAGCTTGTCGTGTACCGGCGCGGACGCAGCATGAAGGGAACGCCAACGAGCGCCGCCGGAGTGGGGTGTGAATGGTCGACGTCAGTTCTGGAGATGAGTCCCGAAGCAAAGTCAGGCCGTTGGTCTTGCTCGTGGATGACGACGACGACGTGCGCGACGCGTTGACATCCTTCCTCGAGGAGGAGGGGTTCGCCGTCGTCGCCGCGCGAAATGGTTTCGAAGCGGCCTGCTTCGTCGCAGAGTCCAAGATCCCGCCCGCGCTGATCATGCTCGATCTCATGATGCCGATCATGGACGGATGGAGCTTCTGCAAGCTACGTCAGGGAACCACGATGCTGAGAGGTATTCCCGTGCTGGCCATGAGCGCGAGCTCGATGATCGGAGAACGGGAGCCTTTCGGGGTCGACGGCAAACTCTCGAAGCCGATCGACCCCGATCGACTCACCGGTGGGCGAGCCACCTGACGCGGTAGCGCTCGCGTCGGCTGCCCTGTCGATCAGTCGGCGCCGAGAGACTGGGTGGAGACTCAGCAGGCGCCGCGACCCACCGAGTCTTCCGCGGACGCGAGCCCAGGCGGCCTGGTGCGGCGGTCTGCGATCCCAACACGAGAAGGAGTGCCTGCGATGACGCGGCGGTTTCTCGTGGCCGGAGCTACCCCGGGGTGATTCGGTTGTAAGTTGCAGCTCTCGTGCTGAATGAGTGAGCCCAATCCCGACCGCGTCGAGGACGTGAAGGTGACCGTCCATCGGATCGAGATCTCGTACAAGACCATCGTCGCCGTGGCCCTGACCGTTGGGGGCGTTTGGCTGCTCGGCATCTTGATGCCGATTCTGGTCGTGCTGGTGACGGCCCTCATCTTGGTCGGGACGCTCCGTCCGCTCGTCGTTTGGCTTCAGAGTCACCGGGTCAACCGAACCCTCGCGATCGCCCTCGTGTTCGTGGCGTGCGGGGCGATGCTCGTGTTGATCGGGGTCCTGACCGTTCCGGCCCTGCTGTCTCAGGTGAGCGACACGGTCCGGGATCTGCCACGTCTTCAGAAGAGCCTGGCGCTCGAGCTCGAGGGGCATCGTTTCGCGGCGCCGCTCGCCAACGCGGTTCGTGCCTTCAAGCCGGAGAAAGCAGTGCAGCACCTCGACGCGGCGACGGCCATAGTCGCATCGCTGAGCGTCGTCGAGGTGCTCGGCTACGGCGCCACGGCCGTGGTGCTGGCGATCTACTTCCTGGCCGACGGAGAGCGCACGCGCGGCTACCTGTTCGCGCTCTTTCCCGCGACGATTTCACGTTCGATTGGCGCGCGTCCTCTTGAATCTCGAGACCATCGTGGGCGGCTATCTGCGCGGGCAGGTCATTACCTCGCTGGCCATCGGTGTCTTCACCTTTGGCCTGCTCTCGATCATGCGCGTCCCGAACGCGATCGCGCTGGCCGGCTTCGCCGCCCTGACAGACGTGATCCCCTTCGTGGGCGGTCTCCTGGCTACGACGCCCGGCGGTCCTGATGGCGATGTCGCGCGGCACGCTGGTCGACGCTGGTCGTCCTCGGCGCCATGGTCGGGTACCAGGAGCTCGAAAGCCGGGTGATCGTGCCCACGCGTCTACGGACGAGCGCTGCGGTTGTCGTCGGCCGTGGTGGTCATCGCGCTTCTCATCGGCGGCAAGGTGGGCGGGATCGTGGGCGCGCTCCTGGCGCTGCCGATTGCCGCTGCTGTCCGGATGCTCATCGAAGAGCTGCGAGTCGAGTTGCCGGGCGATGACACCGACGATCGGAGGCTCCGCGCCCGCGATGCCCGGGCCGAGCGAAAGTTCGAGCGGGATAGCGCTGGCGCCACCCCCCAGGAGGCGGCGGCCGTCGCCACCGACATTGCCAGTCAGACGCGGGAGGCGGACCAGTCGCGCGGAAAGGATCCGGCGGAGACCCCGCTCACGGGCGGCGGAGGATATCAGCCCCTGATTGGATGACCGCCGCTGGAGACGTTCATCCGTGAGGTCGTCAGGCGCCGTCGTCGCTCGCGGCGGGCAGACGCTCCTCGCCGCGCTCGGGCTCCGCAGACCACGACACGCCCACTGCGCGATCGAGAGCGGCCTTATCCTCGGCGAACTGCCGCTCGAGCTGCTCGCGACCCGCTTGCGACGATGAGTACCGCGCCATTTCGTCCTCGAAGCGCGGCATCAAATCCTCGAGCGTCCCGAGGTTCTGCCGCCTGAAGCGGTCGGCGCGCTCGCGCGCCTCGTAGGGCCTCACGCCCAGATGCTCGAGCGCCTGACGCCCGCTGCGCAGCGCCGACTCGAACGTCTCGCGCTCGACCTGCTCCACGCCGAGCTTGCGCAGCGCAACCCAGTGACTGACGTTGCGCGCGCGCGCGACGATGCGCAGCCGCGGGAAGTGCTGGCGCACGATTTCGGCCGTGCGCACGCTCGTCTCGACGTCGTCGATCGCGAGCACGAACAGCTTGGCGCGCTCTGCGCCCGCGGCATGCAGCAGATCGAGGCGTGCCGCGTCGCCGTAAAAGATGCGGAAGCCGAACTTGCGCAGGATCTCGATCTGGTCGACATCGTGGTCCAGCACCGTGGCGCGCACGCCCGACGCGAACAGGAAGCGGCCGACGATCTGCCCGAAGCGCCCGAAGCCCGCGATGATGACGGGTGAGCCCTCGTCCTCGACGGCGTCCTCGGGCCTCGCGACGCCGCGGCGGCGCGTGAGCCGATCGTGGACGAGCAGCAAGAACGGTGTACAGCGCCATCGACAGCGCGACGACGAGCGTGAGGCGCGCGTCCCAGGCGCCCGGCAGCAGGTGCGCCTGGCTCGCGACGCCGAACACGACGAAGGCGAACTCGCCGCCCTGCGCGAGCAGCGCCGTCAGTAGCCAGCGTTCGCCGGGCGCTACGCGCAGTGCGCCGCCGAGCGCGCGGATGGCGAGCCCCTTGACGATCAAGAGCCCCACGACGAGCGCCGCGATCTCCAACGGGCGGCTCGCGAGGAGGCCGAAGTCGATCGACATGCCGACGGCGACGAAGAACAGCCCCATGAGCAGGCCCTTGAACGGCTCGACGTCGGTCTCGAGCGCGTGGCGGTACTCCGAGCCCGCGAGCAGGACGCCCGCGAGGAACGCACCGAGCGCCATGGACACTCCCGCCGCCGCCATGAGCTGCGCGATGCCGACGACGAGCAGCAGCGTGAACCCCGTGAACACCTCGCGCAGGCCCGTGCGCGCGACGATGCGTAAGAGCGGACGCGTGAGATAGCGGCCGAGCACGACGACCGCCACGATCGCGCCTGCGACGCGCGCGGCGCCCGCCGCTCCCGACCCCGTGCCCGGCGCCGCCGCGAGCAACGGCACGACGGCGATGAGCGGAATGGCGGCGACGTCTTGAAACAGCAGAATCGCGAAGGCTGTCGCGCCCGTGGGCGCGTTCAGCACGCCGCGCTCGCGCATCGTCTGGACGGCGATCGCCGTCGAGGACAGCGCCAGCGCGAGGCCGGCGACGAGCGCGCCCTTCCACGGCAGGCCCACGGCGATCCCGGCGACGCCCAGCAGCCCCCCGCACGCGAGCATCTGCAGCGACCCCCCGCCGAACACTGCGCGGCGCAAACTCCACAGCCGCCGCGGCTCGAGCTCGAGCCCGATGAGGAAGAGCATCAGCACGACGCCGAACTCGGCGAAGCTCAAGATGGCGTGCACGTCGCGCACGAAGCCCAGTCCGAACGGCCCAATGGCGCAGCCGGCGATCAGATAGCCGAGCACCGAGCCGAGCTTGAGGCGGCTCGCGAGCGGCACGAAGACCATCGATGCGCCCAGGAAGACGAACGCCTCGAACAAGAGCCCGTGCTCAGCCACGCGCGCCCTCCGTCTCGCGCGAAGCGTGCGACGGCACGTGTGGCGCGCCCGCGAGGGCCTCGAGGTGAACGCGGTAGCGCAGCGTATGCTCGGCGATCTCTGCGTCGCTCACGCGGTGCGAGGCGTGCAGCGCGAGCGGCGGCCCCACCCAGCGCATGCCGCAGAAGACCGCCGTCTGCGAGACGGCGGGGATGAACGCTTCGAACGGGTGGCCATGCATCTGACCGGGGCCGAACGCCGACGCGGCGCCGCCCGTCGTCGTGACCCAAAGCGCCGTCTTGCCCTGTACCGCTGTGCCGCCCGCGCCGTAGGCCCAGCCGTGCGCGAGCACCTTCTCGATCCAGAGGTGCAACAGTGCCGGGAGCCCGTACCAATAGAGCGGCGCCTGCCACACGACGATATCGGCGCGCAGCAGCGCCGCTCTTTCGGCCTCGACGTCGATCGCGAAGTCCGGGTAGAGGTCGTAGAGGCTGCGCACCTCGAGGTCGGGCATATCGCGGAGGCCCGCGAGCATGGCGCGGTTGGCGCGCGATCGGTCCGGATACGGGTGCGCATAGATGAGATCGATCCGCCGAGGCACGGCGTGAGCATACGGGCTTCCCGACGCCGCACGCGAGCCCGAAGTGCGCCCTCTTCGAGACTCGCCGACCTTCATGTACCCTGAACCCTCTTGACCGGATCCCACACTAAAATCCTCGTGACCGGAGCCGCCGGGCTCATCGGCTCGCACGTCGTCGATGGGCTGCTGGCGCGCGGTCACCACGTCGTCGGCGCTGGACGATCTCTCGGGCGGCTTGCGCGGTAACGTCGACGCGCGGGCTTCGTTCGTCGCGGGGTCGATCCTGGATGTTGGGCTCGTCGACCGGCTCTTCGACGAGCACCGCTTCGCGTACGTCTTTCACCTGGCGGCGTATGCCGCCGAAGGCCTGAGCCACTTCATCAAACGGTTCAACTACCAGAACAACCTGATCGGCAGCGTCAACCTGATCAACGCCTCGATCAACCACGAGGTTCGCTGCTTCGTGTTCACGTCCTCCATCGCCGTGTACGGCCACGCGGCGCCTCCGGTCACCGAGGAGACGCCGCCCGCGCCCGCGGATCCCTACGGCATCGGCAAGTGGGCGGTCGAGCAGGAGTTGCGCATCAGCCGCGACGTCTTCGGCCTGCGTTCGATCGTCTTTCGCCCCCACAACGTCTACGGCGAGCGCCAGAACATCGGCGACCGCTACCGCAACGTCGTCGGCATCTTCATGAACCAGATCCTGCGCGGCGAGCCCCTCACGATCTTCGGCGACGGGACGCAGACGCGCGGGTTCAGCCACGTGTCGGACGTGGCGCCGGTCATGGTGGACGCGATCGAGCGGCCCGAGGCCTACGACCAGACGTTCAACATCGGCGCCGACCGTCCCTTCAGCGTCAACCAGCTCGGCGAGATCGTCAGCCGCGCGATGGGCGTTCCTTTTCGGCCCGCGTACCTGCCGGCGCGGTTCGAGGCTGCACACGCGCACGCCTCACACGCGAAGGCGCGTGCGCTGCTCGGCTATCGGGACGCGGTGAGCTTGGAGGACGGCGTGAGCGCGATGGCCGCCTGGGCGAAGCAGATCGGCGCGCGGGAGAGCCAGGGCTTCGGTGCCCTCGAGATCGAACGCAACCTGCCACCCTCGTGGCGCGAGCCCGAATGAGCGGCCTCACGCGCGGTCGTTAGTCGTCTCGGCCGCCCAGCGTCGCAATGTGTGGCTGACCTGCTCGAGGTGCGCGTCGCCGCGCACGATCTCGAGGTAACCCGGAACGGCTCCCACCCAGGTGCCGAGCCGGACGTTCGGAGCTTCCGTCAGATACACCGTGGGGAGGCCCATCAGCGCGGGTCCGTCCATGCCGGCCGTGGTGACGCCGAGCTGGCCGACCAGGCCGTGCGCTCGCCGCATGTGCTCGAACAGCTGGAGCTGCGCTCGCCGCATGTCGGGTCCTTGAAAAAGGGGGTCCTTCCAGAACAGCGTGCAGTCGACGGCGCCGGCCGGCGCTTCGCCGCCGCGCACGGCATCTCCGACCAGCACGGGCACGAGCCCGGCGTCGAGCGCGCGGCGGGCGAGCTCGACGAGCTCGGGATGCTTGGTGTTGCGTGCCGGCTGGTGCGAGCCGTGCCGCACCCAGAGCAACACGGTCTTGCGCGCGGACGGCGCCGACGAGCCTCCCGTCGATCCAGTCGACGACAGCGCGCGAGATCGGAGCGTCGCCGAGAAGCGCGGCGCGGAGCCGGCGTTGGGCGGCGTCCGGTTCGGCGCGGAAGGCGCTCGCGACGATCTCGGGGAGGTGCTTGTTGGCGCGCGGGCGCGAGCGATACGGCTGCACAGGGCCCCGAGGCCGGCGTCTCGCAGGAACCGCTCGGCCTGAGACGTCTGCGGCTTGTCGGGCTCGATCTGAATCGCGACGCCGGCGAGGACGGCCGCGGCCGCGAGGTACCACCCCTCGCCGAACGAGAATCCCGGATCCGCATGGAACGTGTAGGCATGATTTCGCTCGCCGACGATCCGCCGCGCGTCGTTCGCCGCCGCCTCGGCCGCGCGCGCCGCGCTCCGCGCCGCCGGGTCGTCGAGCAGGAGCGCCAGGCGCGCGGCTTCGACCGCCGACGCCTCGGCGACGCCGACGATCTCTTCGACGCGCCGCCAGCCGTCATCGCAGTCGTCGCGCGTCGGCGCGCGCTGGGCGCCGAGTGACAGCTGGCCCACTCCGTGGCGCGCGTCGCGGGCGCGCGCGGCGTAGGCCTTCACCAACGTGGACCGCGCCGCCGCGACCGTCTCAGGGCTCCCGCCACCCGCGTCCGCGACGGTCAGCGCGTTGGACGCGGCCTCGATCGCCCGTTCGACCTCGGCGCGATGTTGGTCGCGCATCCCCGGCAAGTGCAAGGCGGACGTACGAGCCAGCGCCCGGCCGAGGACAGCCGCGGCCTCGCGCTCGAGCGACGGCGCGTCGAAGTGTTCGTCCATCCGAAGCGACCTTATCGCGAAAGTCGAGGTGGCTGCGTCGTCGCGCGAGCTCGGGAACTGGACGAGCTGGGCCGGTTCGCGATAACCAATCCCCGTGACTTCCGCTCTCGTCGTCCTGCTGCTCGCCGCCACCTCCGCTAACGCGCCCGAACAGCTGGCGATGACCCCGCCGATGGGCTGGAACAGCTGGAACAAGTTCGCGTGCAACATCAACGAGCAGATCGTCCGCGAGGCGGCGGATGCGATGGTGGCGAACGGGATGAAAGCCGCCGGCTATCAATACGTCAACATCGACGATTGCTGGCAAGGCGAGCGCGACGGCCAGGGTTTCATCCAGGCCGACGCCAAGAAGTTTCCATCCGGCATCAAGGCGCTGGCCGACTACGTCCACGGCAAGGGTCTGAAGCTGGGCATCTATTCGGACGCGGGCGCCAAGACCTGCGGCGGCCACGCCGGCAGCCGCGGGCACGAGTTTCAGGACGCGCAGACCTACGCGCAGTGGAACGTCGACTATCTGAAGTACGACTGGTGCAACTGCGGAGGATCTGAAACCCGACGGGCGCCTACGCCACCATGCGGGACGCGCTGCGGTCGCCGGGGCGGCCCATCGTGTTCAGCATCTGCGAGTGGGGCAACAGCAAGCCGTGGGAATGGGGCGGCAAGATCGGCAATCTGTGGCGCACCACCGGCGACATCTATCCCTGCTTCGATTGCAAGATCGACCACGGCACCTGGTTTTCCTGGGGCGTGATGCAGATCCTCGATCTGCAGAAAGGCCTGCGGCCGTACGCCGGGCCCGGGACACTGGAACGACCCCGACATGCTCGAGGTCGGCAACGGCATGGCGGTCCAGCGAGGATCGCGCGCACTTTTCCATGTGGGCCATGCTGGCGGCGCCGCTGATCGCCGGGAACGATCTGCAGCACATGTCGCCCGAGGTCGCGGCCGTCCTGCTGAACCCCGAGGTGATCGCCGTCGATCAGGACAAGCTGGGCATCCAGGGTTTCGCGTACTCGGTGCGCGAGGGCGTGGAGGTCTGGTTCAAGCCGCTCGACGGTGGCGCATGGGCCATGTGCGTCCTCAACCGGACCGCCCGACCGCAGAAGGTCCAGCTCGACTGGCGCAAGGAGACCGTGGTCGACGATCTGCGAAAGCGCGAAGCGCGCTTCGACAAGACCATCTACCGCGTCCGCGACCTGTGGACCAAGAAGAGCTTGGGCACGACCAAGGAGATCCTGAACGCGGAGGTGGCAAGCCACGATGTGCTGATGGTGAGGTTGGACAAGCAGTGAGTTGTGGTAAACGAGACGGGTGGCCCTCCGCCCATTTCTGCAAGAGATCCTCGACGCGATCCTGGCCGCGCACCCGGATGGGCTGACGCTGAACGCGCTCAGCGAAGAGCTGGTGAACAAGCCGGTGACTCACGCCGACATCGAGGAGCTGATCGGCGCCCTCGAGGAGGCAGGGATTGACCTCGAAGGGCCGGAGCCGCCCGTGCGTCCGGAGGAGCTGTTTCGGGTGCTGACCGCCGCGCGCGCTCTGGTTGCCGAGAAGGGCGCTCGGCCGTCGCCCGAGGAGATCGCCGAGCGGACCGGGTTGACCCCCGCGGTCGTGCGCCGGGTTCTTCGCTTCGGCCGTTCCGCCGACGATCAGCCGTAGTCGAACGTCCCAGGGCCGCTGCTGCCTTTCCGACAGCCGTCGGAATGGCTGCAACGAATCGTGGCCTGAGCTCCGGTCGGAATGCGGTGGATCCGGGGCGCGGGTCAACCGCTGGGGGTGGCATCGAGGTTGCTGTGGTCCGGGGTATGAGCGGCCTCGCGGCGCACGTCGCGCATCATGGATTGGGTCTCGTGTTCGCCAATGTCCTGCTGCAACAGGCCGGGGTTCCCATCCCGGCCGAGCCGACGCTGGTGGTGGCGGGTAGCCTCGCCGCGAAGAGCCTCATGTCGCGCATCGGTCTCGTGCTGGTGACGGTAGCGGCGGCGACGCTGGCCGATGTGTCGTGGTTCGTGCTGGGACGGCGCTTCGGCCCTGCAGTGCTGCGTTTCGTCGCGAGGTTTTCGGCGACGACCGCTCGGCGGTCGCCGGGCGGGAGAGGCGCGTTCGCGCGCTGGGGACTACGGTCGCTCGTGGTGGCCAAGTTTCTTCCCGGCCTGTCGCAGGTCGTCGTGCCCATGTCGGGCGCGACCGGCGTTGCGTTTCGTTCATTCATCTTCTACGACCTGCTGGGCACGCTGGTCTGGTCGGCGGTCCCGATCGGCAGCGGCATGATCTTTCACGAGCAGGTCGACGCCGTCCTGTCCGGGCTCTCGCGCGTCGGAGTCTGGGTCCTGCTGGCTTCGGTCGCGGTCGCGGTCGCTCTGCTTGCGCGGCGCTATCTCGTGCGCGATCGCCGCGGTAGTCCCGTCAGTTGAATCATTGATCTGCTCCGCCGCAAGACGGGGCTCGACGGAAGGGGCTCATCTCGCGGTTCTGGATCGCTGCCCCGATCGTCATCGGGCCGATCCGCAACGGCCGCGTACACGTGAGGTTCGGTGTCTATCCGGCCGTCGACGAGGGCGCGCAGCGCGCCGAGGCGGAGGATCTCGCGGCGCTGCTGCGCTCGGGAGCGCTACCGGCGCCAGTGTCGTTGCAGGGGGAAGGCATTTGCTCCCCTAGCGACTGCACGTGCAGTCGAGGCACCCGTGTTCGGCGCACGTTCCGCAGGAGCGGGCGACCTGCTTGCGCAGCGCCTCTCGCGCCCGAAAGATCCGCACGCCCGCGTTGCTCGCCGAGATGCCCTGCGCATCCGCGTAGTCCTTGACCGGGACCTGGTCGACGTCGATGCGGCGGAGCGCGTCCGCATACTCGGGCTTGAGCGTGCCAGCGAGCTGGCCGACGCAGGCACACACGACGTTCGCAAGCTCTTCGCCGCCGTCGACCGGTGGCCTCGAGCTCGGCGGCGAACTCGTCGAGGCGGCGGTTCGCGACGGTCTGACGGCGCTGGTGGTCGATCACGGCGTTGCGCAGAACCCGATAGAACCATCCAACGACCGAGTCCCTGATTTCGTCGTGCCGTTCCAGGCTGCGAACGAACGCTTCCTGCAGGATCTCCTCGGCGACGGCGCGGTTGCCCACACGCCGCTCGACGTACCGCAGGAAGTCGCGGTGGTTCTGCACCAGCTGGTCGACGACCTCCTCGGAGGTCTTCATCCCGCTCTACATACCTCGAAAAGACCTGTAATGCCGCCGCGGGCTCCGCGTCTAGCTGGTGAAGGCAGGCAATGGAGCCGGCCTCGAAGAAGGAGAGCCATCATGGAAAAGTCGAACCAGAACCGCTGCCAGTGCGAGAAGGCTTCATGCGCGTGCGCGGCTGCCAAGGTCGAAAGCTGCACCTGCGGGCCCGACTGCGACTGCAGCCGCGTCTGCAACTGCGCGGGACCCTGCGATTGCGCGGACGCCAAGTAGCCTACGGAAGGGGGAAGCGGGGGGCGTACCCCGGCGGGGTGCGCCTCCCGTCCGGGCTCGCCAAGTAGGCGGCTCAAATCCAGGTGCCGATCTCGGAAGGAACGACTAATCTCTGCCGCCGCATGGAAAGCTACAAGCAAGAGCTCATCGAGCTGATGGTCCGGTCGCAGGTTCTGCAATTCGGCGACTTCGTGACCAAGAGCGGGCGCAAGACGCCGTTCTTCATCAACACCGGCCGCTACAAGACGGGCGGCGAGCTGGCGCGCCTGGGGCGCTTCTACGCGCAAGCGATCGTCAGCCGGCTCGGCACCGCCTACGACGTGCTCTTCGGCCCGGCGTACAAGGGTATCCCGCTGGTGGCGACCACGGCGATCGCGCTGGCGCAGCATCACGATCATGACGTCGGGTTCTGCTTCAACCGCAAGGAAGCCAAGGATCACGGCGAGGGCGGCGTGCTCATCGGCCAGCCGCTGCGCGACGGACACCGCGTGGTCATCGTCGAGGACGTCACCACGGCGGGGACCTCGATCCGCGAGACCGTCCCCCTGTTGCGCGCCGCCGCGAAGGTCGAGATCGCCGGGCTGGTGGTCTCGGTCGATCGCATGGAGCGCGGAACCGGCGAGCTGAACGCGCTGGCCGAGGTCGGACAGACGCTCGGTTCACCGGCGTTCGCCATCGTGACCATCGACGAAGTGACCAGCTGGTTGCGCGGGCGGACCATCGACGGGCGCGTCGTGATCGACGAGGAAACCTACGCGCGGATCCAGGCGATACCGCGCGCAGTACGGCGGCCGGGCGGGCTGAGACTCAATCACTCGGTCTCCGCATACTGGCACTCACAGGGCTTGCCGGTTTCGAACGTGCCTCGGGTCTGAAGCTTGCCGTGCTGGAGGATCGCGACCGCGATCTCCTCGCTGTCGCAATCGCAGTCGCCGCCGCCGCCGACGGCTCTTTCCAGGGTGAGAGCGCGCCGTCCGTCCGCAAGCGTCACGAACCGGATCGATGTCGAAAAGGAGCCTTCGACGCCGAGGATGCTTCCACTGATGCCGAGGGGAGCTATCGCGCGCCATTTCGTGCCGCTGCGGGTGGCGAGGAACATCAGATCGATGCTCGGGTATTCCACGCCTTCATTGCTCGGCGCTTGATGGGTCAGCGTGACGACCGCTTCCGGGGATCCGTCCCCGTCGATGTCGGGGCCGCACTCGATCCGGACCGCCTTCATTTTGGTCGGCAGCGAGTCGAATCCGATGTCCCCGTAGTTGGGGACGGCAGCCCACGACAGTCGACCGGCTTCCCGGACGAGCTGCCGCTCAAGCCCCTTGTCGCGTAGGACGCCGTGCTCACTGGCGCCGCATTCGGGCTGCGCGCGCGTTGGTCGTGTCTCGTCGAACCCTGGCACGACCTTGTGCAGGCCTTCGAGCGCCTTCGCTCGTCGCTCCCACAACTTGATGCCTGCGACGTTCTTGCGGTCGATCGCGCTTAGCTCCCGTGGAGTCGCGGCGGGCCGATACCAGGGTTGTCTCGAGAAGTAGTCGCGCAATGCGGGGTCCTCGAATACACGGCCGACCCGGGCGAAGATGGTGTTCCTCATCAAACGAAGCTCGTCGGCGCTGCGCCCTTCGAGGTCGGCGTCGGTCACCAGGCGGTCGAAGTAGAGCGGACGATTGGTCGCGGCGACCGCGGATTCGTACCCGGCCACCAGACACATCGCGAAGAGCAGGGCTCGCGCCAGACCGGTCCGCTCACCGCGCCTCCTTCTCGCCATCACTTTCCATCGTGGCTCTGACCGCCGCGTGCGGTCCAGAACAACCCGACATCGACGACGGCGAGGACCGCGATGCCCGAGAGGCTGCCCCAGCCCGTCGTCAGCTCGCCGCCGCCGCGCACCAGGGCCAGCGTCAAGAGCACGGTGCCGTCGGCGGTGCCGTGCAGGATCGCGGGCGCCAGCACGGAGCGCGCCCGGAGGCGGATGAAGGTGAGCAGGGGCGCGAACAGGAGGATGTAGACCACGGCGACCACGGTCCCGAGGAGCGGGTGATTCGGATAGCCGTACCCTTGGAGCGTCAGCGGCACGTGCCACAGCGCCCACAGCAGGCCGGTGATCGTCGTGCAACGCCAGAAGCCGGCCGGTATCAGCTCGTGGTGCAGCAGGCCGCGCCAGGCCACCTCCTCGCCGAGACCGCCGATCAGGCCGAGGGTAGGGCCCAGGATCAATCCCTGCGCCAGGAAACCTACCAGCGGTGGCAGGCCCAGAAAGCCGACCTGGCTGCGCAGCCGCGCGCCGTCGGCGGCGGAGAAGCCCAGGCGCTCGCCGAGGCCGCTCATCGTCGCGTCGTACGACGTTCCCGGCACGAGCAAGCTGACGCCAAGGGTGAGCAACATGAGCGCCGGCGGCAGCAGCCAGGCGGCCAGCCACCAGCGGTTGGGCCTGAGCGCGAGGCCCAGCGTTTGTCGGACCGGCTGGCGAAAGATCCAGCGCGTGAAGATCAGCGCGACCAGGCCGGGGATCAGCATGATCCCGTTCGCGACGACGAAAGTATCCAGCGAATTCCACGACCCGCCCCGCAAGCGATACGCGGTCGTGATGAGGTGGGTGACCACGAACGTCACCGCGTAGAAGGTGGCGATCCGACGCGCGCGGCTGGGCATGGGCCCTTGGACAAGTCCGGAGCCTGGGGGTTCCATAGCGCCCGCCACGTACCGGCTCGCAATGGCGAAAAACCCGTGAGTCGGACGACTCACGGGCCTCGCGTTCAGCCGGTTCGGCGCGCGGTGCTCAGCGCGACGCGCGCTCCTTCTTGGCGGTGACGTTCTTGACCAGGTGGTCGATGTCCTTGCGGAACTGGACCTCGTCGACCTGCATGCCGTTCAGCATCGTGCTCATGTCGCGCGTGAAGGCGGCCATCGCGACCGCCTCGGTGATCTCGGCGTCGGTGGCGCCGTTGAGCCGCGCGAACTCGGTGTGCGCGATGATGCAGAAGCGGCACGGCACCTGCGACGCGACGGCCAGCCCCATGAGCTCCTTGTTCTTGCCCGAGATCGCGGTCGCCGGGTTCATCTGCACGTCGCGCATCTGGCGCCAGGCGCCGGCGCGCGCCACGCCCGGGAACCGCTGCAGGAACTCGGGCGCGGAGCCCAGGAGCTGCGTCACCTCGGCCAGCGCGGTGTCGCCGTCGACGACGGTGACCGGCTTGCCGGCGGGCGCCTTGCCGGCCGACGCCTTGACGTGCGCGACGATCTTCGCGATCTCGCCGCGGAACTTGGTCTCGTCGGTCTGGATGCCGTTCAGGAACGTGCTCCAGTGGCGCGTGATGGCCGCCATCGCCACGGCCTCACCGATCTCCGCGTCGCTGGCGCCGTTGAGCCGCGCGAACTCGGTGTGCGCCGACGATGCAGTAGCGGCACGGGACCTGCGCCGCGACCGCCAGGCCGATCAGCTCCTTGGTGCGCCCGGGCAGCGCGGTGTTCGGGTTCATCTGCAGCGTCTTCATCTCCTCCCACGCGCCCGGCAGCATCCCTTCCGGCAACTTGAGGAAGAACTGCGGCACGAAGCCCAGCGTCTTGCCGATGTCGGCGCGCGCGGCCACGGCGGCGGCATTCTGGGTCGCGGGCGAGTTGGCGCGCGCGGTGGCGGCGGCGCCGAGCGACGAGGAAGGCGAGGGTGACGGTCGCGAGCTTGGTCTTGAGGTTCATGGTGGTTTCCTTTGTTCGAGGTTTGGTTTCGGCTGACAAGAACCAGGGCGTGACCTGCTACGGAACGGTTCGTTCCGTCGCGCCGGCGCGGGCACGGACGATCGTCAGGTGGTGGACGCGCCGCACGCTGGGCGCGAGGTTGGCCAGCATCGGGCTATGCCGATCGGCGGTCTCGACGACGCGGCGGACCGCCTCTTCGGGCGCGTCGCTGGCGATCGTCACGTCGAAGCGCACGCTCTGCCAGCCGGCGGTCACGTCGTCGGCCACGCCCAGCTGCCCGCGCAGGTCGTATTCGCAGGTCATCTCCAGCTCGACGGCGTCGATCGCGACGCCCAGGCGCGCGCCCCACACCCGATAGCCCATGGCCAGGCTAGCGCCGATGCTGGCGCGCATCAGCTCGTCGGGCGGGGCCCGGCGCCGCCTCCGCCTTCCGACGGCGGCTCGTCGACGAGCAGCCTGCGGTCCTGGTGCTCGACGTCGCACGCGAGGCCCTCGCCCAGGCGAGATGCGCGCCTGGGCGGTGCCGCGCGCGAACGCCGGCCGGCGCGCCATCGCGCGCGCCTTCCGGTCGAACAGTGCCTTGAGATCGCCGAGCTTCATGGCCCGACGATCGAGGCGTGACCTTCGACGGAACGGACGTTCCGTCGGGCGTTCCTACCCGGACGGCGGGCGATAAACGCAGTAATTCCCGGTGCGTACCGCCTGCGCCAGGTACGGGCGCCAGCTCGGGAGCCGCCTCGCCCAGGCGCTCGAGCGCGTTCTTGATGCGCCGCTGTACCGCGCTGCGCGCGCGCTCGGCGGCCGACCCGGCCCGGCGCGCGCGGCCCCCGAGCCCGACCGCGCGCCCGAGCTCCGCGGCGAGAAAGTCGATCTCCTCGCGCGCCTTCGCGGCGCGCGCCGCGTCGCCGAAGGACTCGGCCTCCGCGAGCGATTCGCGCAGGTCCTCGAGGCGGCGGCCGTACTCGGCGCGCGCCTCGTCGTCGAGCAGCTCACCCGCGTCGCCGGCATCGAGCGGCGGCTCGTCCGCCGCGCCGCCGGGACCGCGCACCAGCTCGAGGACGTGAATCTCGCGGCCCGGCTCGGCGACGAGCCGCGCGAGGTACTGCAGGCCCAGGCTGTCCTTGAGGCGGAACGTCCGGCCGCCCGGGCTCGTCACCGTCCAGAACTCTCCCTCGAGCGTGAGGCTCAGTGACGCGGGCGGCGGGGCGGGCGGCGCCGTCTCGCAGCTCGCCCCAGGTCCCGCGGCGCGCGTCGATCAGGCGAACCAGGCCCGGCATGTCGAGCTCGGTCGCGAGGGCGTGCGCGTCGCCGAGCAGCGCGCGGGCGCGCGGCCGATCGCCGGCGCCGGCGCGCGCCCAGAGCGTGCGAGCGAGCTCGTAGCGCGTGCGCGCCAGCAGCGGGCGCGCGCCGAGGCGCTCGAGCCGCGCGAGCGCGTCTTCGAAGCGCACGACCGCCTCGTCCGGGCGGCCGAGACGCTCGGCGAGCAAAGCGAGGAGGCGGCCGACCGGCCCGTCCCACTGCATCTGGGACATGCCGAGCATGACGTACTGGTCGGCGAGCGGCTCCAGCAGTCCGTAGAGATCCCGGGCCAGCTCCGTCGAGCCGACGAAGGCCGCCGGCGCGGAGAGACACCAGATCGCGAACAGGTTGTAGTGCGGCGGCCGCATCTCGTCGGGCACGAGCGCCAGGTGAAAGCGCGCCTGCGCCTCGTCCTCGAGACGAGTGTGGAGCATCGCCGCGCTCAGGCTCTGCCAGCCGAGCGCCAGGGGCATCCCTGCGCGCTGGCGCCGCGCGAGCACGTCGTGCGCGCGCATTTCGTCGTGGCGGTCGGCCATGCGCAGCAGCCCCTCGTGGAGCAGGATCAGCGCGCGCTCGCTCTGCGGATCGCGCACGCGGCCCATCTCCTCGCGCACCCGCGCCTCCAGCGCCTCGGCGTCAGCGAAGCGCCCGTCGATGCCGGCGCGCACCGCGCGGAACAGCGGCACGCGCCAGCTGATCCACGACGCGCGCAACTCGGTCGCCAGCGCCTCGAACGCGTCGATCCGGGCGTCGGCGAGCGGCAGCTCGCCCAGCGCCAGATGGTCCAGCGCCAGTCGCGCGTGGGTGCGCAGCAGGCGGTCGCGGTCTCCTTCGGCCCGCGCCAGCGCACTCGACCTCCAGGTTCAGAGCGTGTCGCTCGCGCGGCTCGACGACGTCCATCATCGCGGAGAGCCCATCGAACATGGTGTCGAGCAGACCGCGCCGGTCGCCGAGACGGCGCGCCGTCGCGATCGCCTCGCGCGCGAGGCGCACCGGTTCGTCGATGTCGACCGAGGGCTGCAGCGCCGCCGCGAGGCGCGCCAGCAGGCGCGCGCGCAGGGGGCTGTCGCCGGGCGGCAGCGCGGCCACGGCGCTCTCGAGCAGGTCGACCATCACCGGATCGATCATGGCGAGCTTCAGCACCAGCCCATAGGTCAGCGCGGCGCGCGCCAGCAGCTCGGGATCGCCCGCGCGCTCGGCGAGCGTCGCGACCTCGCAAGCGAGCGACGTGCCCTGGATCGAGTCGCCCGCGCGGATGCGCGCCTCGGCGAGCGCGAGCAGCACGCGCGCACGCAGCAGGGGCGGCTCGGCGGTCGCGTCCAGCGCCGCGGCGGCCCGCTCGAGGAGGGCGATGGCCTGGTCGGTGGCCGCGACCGCGGCGGCGCGCGCGGCGGCCCGCAACGTGAGGTCGACGGCGCGCGGCAGATCGGCGCCCGCCTCGAGCGCGTGATGCGCCAGCTCCATGAGCGGTAGCGCAGCTTCGTTGACCGACGCGCGCTCGAGGGCCGTGCCCACCGCGGCGTGCAGCGCGCGGCGCTCGTCGGCGCCGAGCTCGCGGTACAGGACCTCGCGCACGAGCGCGTGCGAGAACCACGGCCGCCCCGCGCGCTGGCCGAAGACCCCGGCGCGCGCGGCGTCGGCGATCGCGCGCCGCGACCCAGCCCGGCATCTCGCCCCGAGGCGGCCGCGAGCAGCGCCGGGTTGACCTCGTCGCCGGCGACGGCCGCCAGGTTCAAGAGCGCCGCGCGTGTCGTCGGCGACGCGCGCCAGGCGTTGCCGGATGACGTCGCGCACGCCCGACGGCACGACCCCGGCCGCGATCGCCGCCGGCCCTTCCTCGTCGAGCAGGCGCAGCATCTCGACGAGGAACAGCGGGTTGCCCTGCGTGCTCTCGAAGATGCGCGCCTCGAGCTCGGCGGCCAGCGCGCCCGCGTGCCGCCCGCGCAGGAGGTCGGCCGCGGCGCCGCGGTCGAGGCGCGGCAGCGTCAGCGTCGTGCCCTCGCGGGCGATGCGCGAGAAGACCAGCTCGCTCGCCTCGGCGTCCAGGCGCGCCTCGACGTCGCGACAGGTCGCGAGCAGGAGGACGCGCAGCGAGCGCAGCTCGCGCGCGAGCGCGTAGAGGAGCAGCAGCGAGGACCGGTCGGCCGAGTGGAGATCGTCGAAGACCAGGACCAGCCCCTCGGGCGCCGCCGCGCGCCGCACGAGCGAGACGACCGCGCGCCAGAGGCGGAAGCGCGCCTCGTCGGGCGGCGGCGGCGAGAAGGCGGGCTGGGCGGCAGGCGCGAGCGAATCTCCGGGATCGAGCTCGGCCAGCAGCGGGGCGCCGTCGGCGTCCAGCGTCGCGCGCGAGCGTCGCGTCGTCGAGCCGACGGGCCAGCCCCGCGAGGACGTCGAGCCAGGGCCAGTAGGCGGGCGCGCCGCCCGCCTCCCAGGCGCGCCCCCAGAGCACGGGCAGCCCGCGCGCCGCGGCAGCGGCCGTGGCGGCGTCGCAGAGGGAGGTCTTGCCGATGCCCGGCTCGCCCACCAGGAGGAAGAGTCGGCCGCGCCCCGCGACGCGCGTCGTCGAGCCCGCGCGAGAGCTGGTCCAGCTCCCGGCCGCGCCCCACGAATCCCGGGTCGACGCTGCCCGGCATCCCCGCTTGCATCGTCCCATTCTCAGACAAGACGCGGTTCGAGGGCGAAGAGTTTCGAAGGGGCTCGCGGCTGTGGTTGATATCCGCGGAGACCATACGCACAATCGCGTTGTGGCGTTCGTGTGCGCGGGCGAGGGCCTGGGCATCGCGATCGGCGGAGCCTCGCTGGGCGGCCTGATCGGCGGGTTCCTGGTCGTCGGGGTGACGCTGGTTCTCAAAGCCGGCATGGATCTGGCTTCGCGGGAGAACACCCTGTACGTCGTCGTGGTGCCGCTGGTCGGGCTGATCCTCGCGACGTTGATTCTCCACGTGCTCGGCCGGAGCGGCGGCGAGGAGGCCCGGCGATCCCATCCCTGGCGGACGTTTCCGCCGGAAGCGAACCGAGCGGACATCAGCGGCGACGTCGTCGAGTGCGAGGGCACCGAGGAGCGATTTCCCTGGCGCCTGGCGCCGATCCGCGCGCTCGCGATCCTCGCGACCGTCGGTTCCGGCGGCGCGATGGGGACCGAGGCGCCCGCCGCGTATCTGGGCGTGGCCGCGGGCGTCTGTCTCGGCGACCGCGGTCGCGGGTGGCGCCGCTTGTTGCGGCCGGCCGCAATGGCCGGCGGCGCCGCCGGTGTGTCGGCGTTGATGGCCTCCCCGCTGGTGGGCACGGCGTTCATGCTCGAGCTCGGCCTCCGTAGACGCGTCCCTGTAAACGCCGAGCGAGGCGTAGCCGCGCTCCTGGGTGGATTCCTCGGCTGGGCCATCAGCGCGTTCTTCCACCTCAAGTTCATCCGTCTCATCGTGCCCAAAGAGCCGCCCCATAGTTTCATGCAGGCGGTGGTGACCGCGTTGCTCATCGGCGCGCTCGCGGGCGCCATCAGCTCGTTGGCTGGATTGGCCGTTTACCGGGCAAAGAACTGGAAGGCTTCGCCCGCCGTCCGTCTCGCCGTCGGCGGCGCGGCGATCGTCGCGACGGTGCTCATCCTCGCGCGGCTCACGACCCCGACCGCGGCGGTCGGTCCCGGCGGCGGCGCGATCCTCTGGGCCGAGAACGGGCACGCGCTTCCGGCGACGCTGCTCGCGGTCTGCGTCCTGCGCGCGATGGCGACGATCGCGGCGGTCGCGGCCGGCGGCTGTGGCGGCGTGTTCGTTCCCTTCCTCGCGGTCGGCGACATCGCCGGTCGCGTGTTTGCGCCCGCGCTCGACGTGGGCAGCGATCTCGCCGGCGCGGCCGGAGCGGCGGCCGGCATCGCGGGCGGCTATCGGTTGCCGATCACCGCCGTCATGATGGTCCTCAGCGTCGGCGGTCCGCCACTGGCGATGCTGACCTGTCTCGCCACCGTGTTGGTCGCCTTCCACGTGGGCCTGGTCACCGAAGCGGTGCTCACGAGGATCGAAGGTGCTCGCTGTCCGCCCGACCGCGGGCTCCCGTTCACTGATCAGGTCCGTACCGATCCACTCTCGTAGGGCGGCGGGCGGCGCTCTCCCGGCTCGTAGACGAGGTCGAGCAGGCGGCGGCGCCAGTTCACCTCGGCGCGCAGCTTGGCCAGCACCGCGAACAGCCCCCATTGAAAGCGCGACAGGAACACCCACTCGGGCGGGATAGCCGATCGCAGGCGGTTGGGGTTCTCGACCCAGGTCATTCGCCAGGTGCGCGCGAGGTATTCCGGCGTCCACTCGAGCGCGCGATCGTAGAGATAGGGCTCGTACAGCGACTGGCTCAACTTCCATTGAGCGTCGAAATCGAAGCGGTCGGGATCGCGCACGATCCCGAGCCCGACGCCGAGCTCCTCGAGGCGGTCTCGGTCGCGTTCGAGGATCGCGCGCGCCAGCGCCTTGAACGTCGCGACGTATTCGGGCGACAGGCGCTTGACGCAGCCGAAGTCGATGAAGGTGACGCGACCGTCGTCGAAGAGGTAGTTGGCGGGGTGAGGGTCGGCGTTGAAGATGCCGTGCCGGAACAGCGACTCGAAAGCGAAGTCGAACAGCAGCTCGCCGGCGCGGTTTCGCGCGGCCTGCGTGCTTCGCGCGGCGAACGCGTCGAGGGAATCGCCCGCCGCCATCTCGGTCACGAGGATCCGCCGCGTGCTGAGCGCGCGGACGACCGCGGGGATCTCGACGCCCGCGCGCCCCGCCCAGATGCGCCGGAAGGTCTCTTGATTCTCGGCCTCCTGGACGTAGTCGCACTCCTCGAGGAAGCGGACCCGCAGCTCGTCGACGACGGGGGCCAGGTCGGCGCTGCCGCGGTAGACCAGCTTGCAGGCGCGCCGGATCATGTCGACGTTGGCCAGGTCGGCTTCGAGCGCGTCGACGATGCGCGGGTACTGCACCTTCACCGCCACCGCGGCGCCGTCGTGCAGGCGCGCGCGGTGAACCTGCCCGATGCTCGCGGTCGCCAGCGGCTCCGACGACCACTCGGCGAAGACGCGCCGCGGGCCGCGGCCGAGCTCCTCCATGAAGATCGCCGCGACCAGCGAGGGCGGCATCGGGTGCGAACGGATCGTCGCCGCGGAGACCTGCGCGCGCACGCCGTCGGTCTCGCCGAAGTCCAGGTAGCCGGGGATCTGCGCGACCTTCATCGCGAGGCCCTTCATCTCGCCGGCGGTCTCGACGACCTCGCGCGCGATCGCGTGCTGGATGCGCGCGACGACCCCGGTGCGCGGCGCGCGCCCGCGCGCGAAGACGGCGCCGGCGGTGGCCTTGGCGACCGCGACCGGCAGGCGCGCCGCGCGAGCGGCCGGCGTCGTCGGCAAGAACGTCCGGCCCGGCGGTGGCGCTCGACGGCGAGAGCGGCGATGCCGAGCTCGGCCTCGTAGATCTCCAGCAGTCGGCGCACCGGCCCCGGGATCGGCCGCTCGCCGGTCTCCCAGAGGCCGATCGCGCCGTGGGCCACGCCAAACTCCGCCGCCAGATCTGCGCTGCGAGAATCCGAGCGCCTCGCGCAGCTTCTGCAGCCGCGCGGGGTCCACGCCCTCGTCCTGTCTGCGTCGCCTCCGTACCGTCGCCATGAGTCTCTCCCGCAGGCGTTTTACACCAGACGCATGCGGACGCCCCGCTTGCGGGCCGACGGTCGTGTTGCGGGCCGCCGCGCGCGGCTACGTCGTCGTCGGCGAGCTCCAGGCGCGGGCCGGTCATCACGGCCGCCAGCACCAGCTTCATCTCGTAGAGCGCGAACGCCGCGCCCAGGCAGCGGCGCGAGCCACCGCCGAACGGCAGGTACTCGAACGGGCTGAACTGGCGCTCGGCGAAACGCTCGGGGCGGAAGCGCTCGGGCTCGGGGTAGAGGTCCGGGCGGCGGTGGATGTTGATGATGCCGACGCCCACCGCGATGCCCGCGGGCAGCTCGTACCCGGCGAGCGTGAGCGCGGTCCGCAGCGTGCGCCCGATGAGCGGCGCCACCGGGTTGAGGCGCAGCGTCTCGTGGCAGACCGCCTCGAGGTAGGGCAGGCGCGCGACCACCTCGGGATCCCAGGGGCCGGCGGGCAGCGCGGCCAGCGCCTCGCCGAGCGCGCGCTTCACGGCCGGGTCGCGGTGGATGGCGTGGAGCGCCCAGGCCAGCGAGCTCGCCGTCGTCTCATGGCCCGGCTCCGACGAGGTTCATGACCTGCGTCAGCAGATTCTCGTCGTCGAGCGGCTTTTCCGTCCTCGTCGCGCGCCGCCATCAGCTGGGCCAGGATGTCCTCGCGCGGCCGCCCGTCGGCGCGACGGGCGCTGAGCTCGTCGTTGAACAGACGCTCGATGCGCGGCGCGCGCGCGCTTGAACCGCGCGTACGCGCTCAAGCCGCCGAACGAGCGGCGCAGGCTCGGGATGATCATGAACGACGGCTTGAGCGCGCGAACCAAGGTCAGCGTGGCCTCCTCGACGGCCTGCAGCCGCTCGGGAGACGGCGACTGGCCGAACACGGTGCGGAGGATCACCTCCAGCGAGATCTGCTGCATGGTGCGGTGAACGTCGAACGCCGATCGCGCGGCCATTTCGCGATGTGCGCGTTCGCGACGTCGAGGATGATGCGGCCGTACCCCGACACGGCGCGCGCGTGGAACGGCGGCGCCTGGAGCTTGCGCATCGCTTTGTGCCGGGCGCCGCTGAGCAGAATGAGGTTGTCGGCGCCGAGGATCGGCCCCAGCAGGTCGGCGCCGAGCGCCAGGTAGATGTCGGGATCGGCGGAGAACACCGTCTCGGCGCCCGCGGGCGATCCGGTGATGAACATTCGCCCGAACGCGCTGGGAAAGCCGTAGGGGTCGCCGTACTTCCGCGCGGCGGCGAGCAGCGCGCCGTAGGGATCGCGAAGGTAGCGAAGCGTCGGTGGCAGGCGCCAGCGAGGTCCGGGAGGAAGGCGGCTCATGGCCAAGCGATAGCCGAAGGCACGGCGCGCCCAAAGGAGGATCGCGGCGCGCTCACAGCGTGAGCACGCGCGTTCTCCGCCCTGCAGGTCACCGGGCGAGGAGCGTGATCCACCGCGCCAGCGCTGATCCTCGCCTCACGCGCAAGCACTCACCATGTCCATCGCTCCCCTCCGGTGTGCTCCTCCGAATCTACTACAGCTCGCATGTATAATCCGCGCGTGATAGTCGGCGCCCGATCGAGGATCGGTGACTTCAGGCCGGATCTCGCTTGGGGCCGCGTGGCTGTTGTGTGCGTGCACCAGCCTCAACCCGGCTCGGTTCGGGGTCGATGCCGCCGTCGACGGCGGTGAGGACCGACCGGCGACGGACATCGCGGAGGCGAGGGCCGACGTCACCGAGGCGCGAGCCGACGCTCCCGCGGACGTTCCATCCGCCGTCGACGCCGTGGAAGCAGGCGTCGACACCGCGGACGGCTCGCAAATGCCGCCACCCACCGACGGCCGCGTCGACGTCGCACCGGATCTGTCGCCGGACGCCGGCGGGTGCGGGCGCTATACGCGCGGGCCGAAGATGGTGGCGGTGCCGAATGGGTGTATCGATTCGACCGAGGTGACGCAGGCCCAGTACCAGATCTTTCTCGACGCGAAGGGCACCGATGTGAGCGGCCAGGGCCCCGAATGCACCTGGAACGCGACGTACGGGGCGGCGCTCATGTGCGCCTTCGATCCGGTGGGGCACGCCAACTTTCCCGTCAACGGCGTCGATTGGTGCGACGCGACCGCTTATTGCAAATGGGCTGGCAAGCGGCTCTGCGGTCACGTGGGCGGCGGCGGCCTCATCGAGACCAACAACTACCCGCCCTCGACGGGAAACATGCAGCCGGACCTGAGCCGCTCGGACATCAGCGAATGGACGGCCGCCTGCTCGCAGGGCGGCGTGCGCGCGTACCCGTACGGCGGCGCTCTGGTTGATCGAGGCGTGCAACGGCGGCGAGCACAGCGGCACCGCGAGCCATCGTCGCGGTGGGGACGACGCCCGGGTGCGAGGGCGGTTACCCCGGCCTCTTCGACATGGCGGGAAATGTTCACGAGTGGGAGGACGCGTGCGCTCCCCTGAACGGCAACCCTCCGGGCCGGACCGACGGGTGCTGGTTTCGCGGCGGGTCGTACCACGACCTCGGAGATTCCTGCACCACGGTATTCCAGGTCTCGAGGGACTACGTCGACGTGGATTGCGACATCGGATTTCGCTGCTGCGCGGATCCCTGACCGAGCGGTTGCCGCCGCTGCTCAGAATCGCGCGGCGCAGGTCACGCCGAATCCGGCGGCAGGCAGGCAGCGCAAGCGCAGGCCGGCGTGTGCGGTCGCCGCATCGCTCGAGCTGCTCCCGCCGCTGAGAATCAGGTAGGTCCCCAGGCCGCCGAGCACCGCGGCGCCCACGAAGCCGCCGATCGCGATCTTCTGCGCGCTCTTGATGTCGTCGTACCGGGACGGACAATCGGTGGGGCCGGTCACCACATCGCCGGTCACGCCGCATTCGTGGCTGTTGAACGCGCCGGCTCGCTGCTCGCGGATGACCTGGTAGGCGATGCCGAGGCCCAGGCTCGCCACGCCGCCGGCGGCGATCGCGACGCCCACCTTGGTGCGGCCGCTCCAGCCGGCGTCGGCCGGCGCCGCGGCTTCCTTGCGCGTGGAGATTGCCGGCACCGCGGCCGCGTTCGTCTCGGATCCCGGCGCCGGTGGGGGCGCGACTCTGGACGGCGCGACGTCGATCGGCGGCGCGACGGGAGCCGCGACCAGCACGATCGACTCGCGCGCGAGCCCGCGCGCGGGAATCACCACCGTGCGCACCACGGGCAGATAGCCGCGCGCGCGCACCTCCAGCGCGACGCTGCCCGCCGGAACCAGCACCGGGGGCGTCGGGAACGTTCCGACGCTTTCGTTGTTGATCAGGATCTCGGCGCCGGCCACGGGGCCGGTGATCTCGAGCGAGCCGGTGTGCCCCTGGATGGTGAACAGCGATTGCCGGAGCAGCTTGTCGTTCCGGACGATCCAGCGATCGTTGCCATGCCGGAGCGCTTCGGTCAGATGCGTCTCCGCGTCGACCCAGCGACCGAGCGCTTGCTCGGCCAGCGCAACCTGAGCCAGAGCCTGTCCGCCGCTCGAGAGTCGATAGGCGCGCTGAAATTCGGCGAGCGCGCCGGCGTCGTCGTGCTTCTCGCGCAGCTCGAGGCCGTGCTTGATGAGCGCATCCTCCTGCGCCGAGGCGCTGGCTTCGCCGGCGGCGACCGCGACGCGCGCGGGAAGGAGGGCGAAGACCGGCGAGACGGCGAAGGCGGTGATCCCGGTCGATCGATGGGGCATTGGATGCTCGGCGTTCAATTGGTCAATGGATGATGAGCGCATCGTTGGGACCGCGCCCGGGGGCCGGCGTCGCGTCGGAGGGCGGAGGGGGCGGGCGCGACGATCCGGCCACGGGGTGAGGTGCCGCCCGGCCCGTTCCGTGACGCTTGCCGTGCTTGGCCGCGACCGCGGCCGGCGGAAGGACCTCGAGCGCGATCTGCGGGGGAGGGGGCGCGCCGGGCCCGAACGAGATCTCCTTCGGGCGATAGCCCGGCGCCGACACGTGCAGGACGTGCACCTGGTGATCGCCCGCGGGCAGGGTGCTGCGCAGGTGGCCGTGCACGGTCGCCTGGTCGTCGAGCCCGATCTCAGCCTCCGCCGGAATCACGCGCACGTCCACGTCGACGCCGGCAGGCTCCGGCTTCGCCGGCGCCGCGGTGGAGCGCCGCCGGATGGTCGGCGCTGGTAGCCGCGGCGACCGGTACCGGGACCGGTGTCGGAGCGTGCGACGCCGAGCGACGGCTGAGCCCCAGAGCGAGGCTGCCGGCGATGCCGAGCCCCGCGATGAACGCGAAGGCGATCTTGCCGCGGCGCTTGCCACCGACCCCGGCGCTGCCATTCGCGGCCATCTCGGCGGCGTTCTTCTGAAAGGTCGTGGTGTTTCCGCTCGGGACCGCGGCGGGCGCCGGCAAGGCCGGCGTCGCGCCGACCGTCGCCTCGGCGGGGTCGGCGAAGGCGTTCGCCAGGTTCGTGCGCACCTTGCTGTCGGCGAACGGAATCAGCGCCCGTCCGGCGAGAAACAACGACGCGAATCGATTGGCGGGCGCGAACGCCAGCATCTTGAGCAGGATCTCCTCGATCGCGACCGGGAGGTCGGGACGGCGCTCGCGCGGCCGGGTCAGCTTTCCGCTGGCGACGTTGTGCACGATCTCGAACGAGTTTTCGCCGGCGTGCGCCCGTGTGCCCGTCAGCATCTCGTAGAAAATCAATCCCAGCGCGAACTGATCGCTGTGGACGTCGACGCGCTTGGCACCGCGCGCCTGCTCGGGAGACATGTACGCTGCCGTCCCCAGCACCGACAGGTGCGGTGAGACGGCGTTGTCGTCGCCGGTCAGCTTCGACACGCCGAAGTCGAGGACCTTGGGGATCTGGTCGCCCCAGGGCCCCCTCGCGAGGAAGATGTTCTGCGGCTTGAGGTCGCGGTGAATGACGCCGCGATCGTGGCCGGTGGCAACCGCCGAGATCACCGGCAGCAGCAGCGCGAGGGCCTCGTCGACGCCCAGCGCACCCCGTTCCGCCAGGTGGTCCCCCAGGGTCCGTCCCTCGAGGAGCTCCATCACCAGGTAGGGGATCCCGTCCTCGGTCCCCACGTCGGAGACCGCGACGACGTTAGGGTGGTTGATGCTGGATGCCGCCTCGCCCTCGCGAAGAAATCGGACGCGCAATTCCTCTTTCTGCGAGCCCTCCGGCAGCAGGGTCTTGATCGCGAAGCGCTTCTTCAGGGCGGGGTGAATCGCCTCGTAGACCACGCCCATCCCGCCTTCGCCGATCAGACCGAACGATCTGGTACCGACCGAAGGCCTGCCCGATCTCCAGTCGCTCCTGGTCGCTCACGTCTCTCTTTTCGGTGTATTCCCGGGCGCGTTGCCCGATATTGAATTCGAGCGTACTGCCTCGCCATTCGGGGCGTCAATGTCCGCGCACCCGGTCGCGGCGGCTTTCCTCGGGAATGAGGCACGCCGCCTGCAAACACCGCCGCATGGCGAATGCGTGTCCTGATTTCGGTCCGCTTTTCAGTCAGGATGGCCGGGTGGCAGACGGGCCCCGGCAGATGACGGACGACGAGCTCCTGCGCGAGCGCTTCGGCTTCTCGGAGTTTCGCCCGGGACAGCGCGAGGTGCTGGGCGCGCTCGCGGAGCATGGGGCGGCGCTCGGCGTTTTTCCCACCGGCGCGGGCAAGTCACTGTGCTACCAGCTGCCCGCGCTGCGACTGGACGGCGTCACGCTGGTCGTCTCGCCGCTGGTCGCGCTGATGAAGGATCGAATGGATTCGCTGCGCCGGCGG
This sequence comes from uncultured Pseudomonadota bacterium, assembly GCA_963711305.1. Classification (GTDB taxonomy): domain Bacteria; phylum Myxococcota_A; class Polyangia; order Fen-1088; family Fen-1088; genus DASRQZ01. Next base: position 260,530 of record CAVQDT010000003.1, on the reverse strand, counting down.
CAGATCGAGCGGCCCGACTGGATTCATCGCTGGCGGCGGCCGAGGTCGAGGACATCAACCAGCGCCTCGCCGCGGGGACCTTGAAGCTGCTCTATGTCGCGCCCGAGCGATTCGCGAACGAGCGGTTCCTCGCGATCCTCGAGCGCCTCCATCCACGCTCATCGCGGTCGACGAAGCGCACTGCATCTCCGAGTGGGGGCACAATTTTCGGCCCGACTATCTCAAGCTCGCGGAGATCCGCCGGCAAATCCGGGCCGAGCGGGTCCTGGGCCTGACCGCGACGGCCACGCCGCAGGTCGTGCGCGACATCTGCGCGGCCTTCGAGATTCCGCCCGCGGCGGCGATCGTGACCGGCTTCTATCGTGCGAACCTCACGTTGCTGACGACGCCGGCGCCGGAAGAGCAGCGCGACGACTTGCTGCTCGAACGACTGCGCTCGCGCGCGCCGGACCGACGATCGTTTACGTCACGCTGCAAAAGACCGCCGAGCGGGTGAGCGAGCAGCTCGCTCGCGCCGGCCTGCCCGCGCGTGCCTATCACGCGGGCCTGGAGGCGGAGGAGCGCGCCGCCATCCAGGAGCAGTGGATGGCGGCGCCGGCGGGCATCGTCGTCGCGACGATCGCCTTCGGCATGGGGATCGACAAGCGCGTCCGTGCGCTACGTCTACCACTACAACTTGCCGAAGAGCCTCGAGAGCTACAGCCAGGAGATCGGGCGCGCGGGCCGCGACGGCGAGCCCGCGATCGTCGAGATGCTGGTCTGCCCGGCCGACGTGCCGGTGCTGGAGAACTTCGCGTACGGCGACACGCCGACCGAGGCGGCGTTGCGGGGGTTCGTGACCGAGATCTTGGGTGCGGGGCCCGAATTTCACGTGAGCGTGTCGGAGCTGTCCGCGTCGCCACGACATTCGCCTGCTGGTGCTGCGCACGGCGCTGACGTACCTCGAGCTCCTGGGTGTGCTGCGCCAGGGGACGCCGTTCTACGGCGCGTACGAGGTGCGGCCCGATCCTCGACTCCGTCGGAGATCGCCGCCCGGTTCGAGGGTGAGCGCGCAAAGTTCATCGCCGCGATCTTCGCTTCCGCGAAGAAGGGGCGGACCTGGTACACGCTCGACGCGGGGAAGGTCGGCGCGGCGCTGGGACAAGATCGGGCACGCGTCGTCCGCGCGATCGAATACCTGGAGCAGCAGGGCTGGGCCGAGGTGCGCGCCTCCGACGTGCGCCAGCGCTACCGCCGCCTGCGACCGACCGAGGACGGAGAGGCGCTGGTCGCCGAGCTGGTCCGGCGTTTCGGCGCGCGAGAGGCGCAGGAGATTGCGCGGGTGCATCGCGTGCTCCAGCTGGTCACAAATGGAGGCTGCCAGGTCAACGCGCTGGTCGGCTACTTCGGCGAGAAGCGATCCGAACCGTGCGGGCATTGCAGCCACTGCTTGAACGGTCACGCGGCCACGCTGCCGGCGCGCGCCGCGCCCGGCGACCTTCCGGGCACGCTCGATCAACGCGCGTTTTTCGAGCTATGCGCCGAGCATCCGGGCGCGCTCGGCGACGCGCGCCAGCGGGCGCGGTTCCTGTGCGGCATCAGCAGCCCCGCGCAGACCCGCGCGCGGCTCACGCGCCATCCGCTCTTCGGCGCAGCCGAGGGCCGGCCGTTCGCCGACGTGCTGCGCTGGTGTGCGAACGCCGCGCCCGCCCGCGTGTGAACGGCGGCCTACCGCGAGACGACCGTGATTGGCACTTTCCGGTGACCTACGGCGTGCAGGGCATCACGCGCGCGACCTGGACGGTGCTCGAGGCCGGCGCGGACGCCGGCGTAGGCGACGCTGCCGTCGGGGAACGACTTCCACGACTGCCAGGGATGATCGGGCACGGCGATGGTGAACTGCGCGCCGACCGGCGCGCCGGTGCTGGAGTCGTAGACCTGCGCGGCCATGCCGGTGCCCGAGCCCCAGGTCAGCAGCATGCGGCTGGTCGCCGTACGACGACCAGGTGCGGGTTCTGCGTGGTGCCGGCCGTCGTGACGGTCTGATCCGAAGCGCCGGTGGTGAAGTGCTCGAGGCGGATGATCGTGGCCCTGGCTCCACGCCGTCCAGTAGCCGGTGGTGCCGGCGTTCACGATGTCGCCGCCGAACAGCGTGCCGTCGCAGGTCCCGGCCGCGATCGTCCGGTACGGGTTCGGCTGCGCGATGCGGCAGTTGTTGTCGGTCGCGCACACCATGACGAAGTGGCTGGTGCGCGGATCCCAGACCATGCGCGTCGTCCAGCTGTGGCTGCAGCCGACGCCGAAGCTGTCGTGCCCGGTGAGCAGCGCGCCGGTGGGACCGACCACCTGCATGCGATCGCCTTCGTGGATGTCGACCTTGCCGGCGCCCGCGGTGCACTGGTTGTTCGTGACGGTGATCGCGTCGCAGAAGTAGGCCGCGTAGTTGGTTCCGTCGTAGGCGAGCGGCCGTGGTGCTGGTACCACCAGACGAACAGGTTGTTGCCGCTGCCCGACGTGTACCGCGGCGCGCGCGGCGGTCGCGGTCGTCAGCTTGGTCGCCCACTGCTCGTTGCCGGCGCAGTCGTACCGCACCATGTACATGTCGTAGCAACCGGGGCGGTCGCTCGGCAGCACGCACAGGTTGTTGACGTCGCCGCAATGCTGAGCGTCGGGACCGCCCGCGCCGTCGCGCGTCACCACGACGACGCCGCCGTCGCCGTCGGCGGCGAGGTCCTGGAAGTCGTGCCCGGGGAAGTGAACGGCGTGCCGACCAGCTGGTCGTCGCAGTCGAGCTCGCCGACGTGCACCTTGCTGGTGGTGCTGCTGGCGTAGCGAACGTAGTCGCTCACCCAGGCGAGGCGCGAGCCGCCGCCGGGCTTGCGCGGCGATGGCCAGCGGGACCACCAGGGTCTCGTCCGTGCGAGTAGCTGAGCGTCATGCCGATCGGCACCGACGTGACGCGCACCATCGGCGCGGAACAGGATCCGACCGGCGCATTCGAGCAGCTGCCCGGGCAGTTGCCGACGGGAGGGCCAGCGTCGACCGGGCTGCTTCCGCCGGACCCGGTCGCGCCGCCGGAACCGGTGGTGCCGCCCGTGCCCGTGCCGGTGCCGCCGCCCATGCTCGCGCTGCCGCCCCGCCGCCGTGGTCGCGCCACCGGACCCGGTCGCGCCCGCGGTGCCGGTGGTGCCGCCAGTGGAACCGCCCGTGGTGCCCGCCGCGCCGCCGGACCCGGTCGCGCCGGCTCCGCCCGTGGTCTGGCCACCTTGCCCGCCGGTCGTCCCGGAGCTGCCCCCCGAACCGCCGAGGGGGCCCACGGTTCCCGGACAACCGCAAACGACTCCGAGCACGCTGAACATCGCGAGATTACGTACCCAGATCGCCCGTGGCGTCATCGTTCGCTCTCCTGTTGAGGCCTGCGGCGCAGAATGCCACCCACTGGTAAGTTGCAGGCTCGGGGAGCGACGGACCAGGAATCGTACGAAGACCGAACGATTCCTTTGCCGCCGTTTCGGGAAGACCGGCGTGACCGTCACCCGACGCGGCGCGGTCGCGCGATTCACCCTCGGCGTCTCCCTCAGCGCCGCCCGCACGGCCTCGGCGAGCTTGTTGGTCGTGAACGGCTTTTCCAGCAAGCGCACGCCCGGATCGAGGCGGCCGTTGTGGATGACGGCGTTCTCGGTGTAGCCGGACATGAACAACACCGGCAGCTCCGGCTTCAGCGCCACGGCCTCGCGACTCAGCTCCGCGCCGTTCTTGCCGCCGGGCAGGACCATGTCGGCCAGCAGCAGCGCGACCTCGGGCTCCGCGGCCAGGAGGCGCAGCGCGCTCGCGGCGTCGCCGGCGGCCACCGTGCGGTAGCCGAGCCGATGCAGCAACTGCACGACCAGCGCGCGCAGCGCCGGGTCGTCCTCGACCACCAGCAGAAGCTCGCGGTTGCCGGTGGGGCCGACTCGCCGCCGGTTCGCGCGCCGCCAGCGGCGACGACTTGTCCTTGCTGCGCGGCAGGAACAGCTTGCACGGTCGTGCCGTGGCCGAGCTCGCTGTAGATCTTGACGTGGCCGCGCGACTGCTTGGCGAAGCCGTAGACCATGCTGAGGCCGAGGCCGCTGCCCTTGCCGACCTCCTTGGTCGTGAAGAAGGGCTCGAACACCTTGCCCAGGATCTCCGGCGCGATGCCGGTGCCGTCGTCGCTCACCGCGAGCGACGACGTAGTCGCCGGCGTCGAGATCCTCGACGGTGCGCGCAAAGCGCTCCTCGACGGTCGCGTGTTGCTGGCGTCGAGCACGAGACGGCCGCCGCCCGGCATCGCGTCGCGCGCGTTGATGCACGAGGTTGAGGATCGCGCTCTCGAGCTGCGCCGGGTCGACCTCGCACGACCAGAGGTTGTCGGCGGGCAGCACCTGGATCTGCGACCGTCTCGCCGAGCGTGCGCGCGCAGCAGCCCCAGCATGTCGGACAGCAGCACCGCCACGTTGATCGAGCGCGGCTGCAGCGGCTGCTGGCGTGAGAAGGCGAGCAGCCGCTGCGTGAGCTGCGAGGCGCGCTTGCAGGCGTCGAGCGCGAGCGTGCGAATGTCGCGCGTCGTGGCCGTCGTCGTAGATGCCCATCGCCATCATCTCCAGGCTGCCGGTGATGACGGTGAGCAGGTTGTTGAAGTCGTGCGCGACGCCGCCGGTGAGGTGGCCGATCGCCTCCATCTTCTGCGCCTGCGCGAGCTGCAGGCTGAGGCGTTCGTTCTCGCGCTGCGCGCGCTTGCGATCCGCGATGTGAAGGATGCTGCCGCGCACCCAGCGATGCTCGGGGTGCGGCAGGTGCAGCAGCCGCACCTCGCACTCGAGGATCTGGCCCGACGCGTGGGTGTGCAGCCACTCGAACACCGGGCTCTCGCCGGCCAGCGCCGCCGCGAGCCGCGGCATGGCGAGCTCCACGCTGCTCGACCCGTCCGCCTGCGTCGGCGGGCTGAGCTCGAGCGGCCCGACCTTCAGCAGCTCTTCGCGCGGCAAGCCGAACAGCTCCACCGCCTTGCTGTTCACCTCGACGAACTTGCCGGTGTCCATGTCGAGGATCACGATCGCCTCGGGCGCGTGCTCGACCTGCAGGCGGAAGCGCTGCTCGCCCTGGTGCATCGCCTGCTGCGTCTCCCACATGCGCAGGCCGTCGCCGATGCGGGCGGCGATCGCCGAGAGCAGGGGCACCTCGGTGTCGTAGACCCGCGCCTGGCGGCAGTGCTGGATCGCCAGCAGCCAGGGCTTCTCGGCGCCGGAGAGACGGCCACGAACAGCATCGAGCGCACGTCGCCGCTGGCCGGATCGTCGCTGCGAATCGGGTTGTGCTCCGGGTCGCTGCGCACGACCGTCCCGCGGTGGCGCAGCGCGAGCGCCAATCTCTCGGCGGTCGCCGCGCTCATCGGCCGCGAGAGCCTGGGGCGTTCGAATCCGGGCGTCGTTCGCTCGAAGACGATCCGGATCTCGGCGGCGTTCGGGTCGCACGGGTAAGCCAGCAAGGCGCGGTCGCAGTGGAAGATCTCCAGCATCTCGGCGAGCACGCGGTCGAGCATCGGCTCGGCGGTCGGGCCGGCGACCATGATGCGGTTGACCCGCTCGAGGGCCGCCAGCAGCGCGTGCTCGCGTTCGGTGACCAGGCGCTGCTGGTACTCCTCGGTGATGTCGAGCGAGAAGAGGATCGCGTAGCGGATCTCGCCGGCGACGCGCAGCGCGCTCACGCGCACGACGTAGAGCACCGGGCCCGAGCGGCGTGACCGATCGGGTCTCGTACGATGCCGGCACGCCGGTGCGCAGGACGCCGTCGAGGATGCCGATGATGCGCGCGCGGTCGTGCGCCGGCAGGAGCGCGTCGAGCTGGAGGTCCTGGACCTTGCTCCGATCGTAGCCGTGCTCTACGCGGTTGACGTAGCGGACGCGCCGCTCGCGGTCGATGAGCGCTATCGCGATGGGCGCGTCGGCCAGCAGGGCAGGGCGGATCCCCGCGAGCTCTTCCTCCGTCAGCACACTATCCTCCCGACCGGCACCGTACCAAGTCGCGGGCGCCGAGTCTCGCCCGATCTGCCCGCTCCGCTTCAGTATCTCGAGTAGCGCGACACGAGCAAGCTCGCGTTGGTGCCGCCAAAGCCGAAGCTGTTGTTGAGCGCGTGGCGCGTGGGGCGCTCGCGGGCGGTGTGCGGGACGCAGTCCAGCCCGAGCTCGGGTTCGGGGTCGTCGAGGTTGATGGTGGGAGGGACGCGCCCGGTCGACACGACCATGGCGGTCACCGCGGTCTCGAGCGCGCCCGCCGCGCCCAGCAGGTGGCCGGTCATCGACTTCGTCGAGCTCACCCACAGGCCGCCGCGCGAGGTCGCGTGCGCGCCGAAGACCGCGGCGATCGCGCGCGCCTCCTCGATGTCGCCGGCCGCGGTCGACGTGGCGTGCGCGTTCAGGTAGCCGACCTCCGCCGGTGGCACCGACGCGTCGGCGAGCGCGGCGCGCATCGAGCGCTGCGCGCCTTCGCCGTGCGGCGCCGGGTGGGTGATGTGGTAGGCGTCGCTGGTGGCGCCGTAGCCGGTGATCTCCGCGTAGATGCGGGCGCCGCGGCGGCGCGCGCGCTGCCTCGCTCTCCAGGATCAGCACCGCCGCGCCCTCGCCGATCACGAAGCCGTCGCGGCCGCGGTCCCAGGGGCGGCTCGCGCGCGCCGGCTCGTCGTTGCGGCGCGAGAGCGACAGCATGGCCTCGAACCCGCCCACGCCGACGGGCGTGATGCACGCCTCCGCGCCGCCCGCGACCATCACGTCGCTGCGGCCGTGGCGGATGCGCTCGGCCGCTTCGCCGATCGCGTGCACGCCGGTGGCGCAGGCGCTGGTCACCGAGAAGCTCGGTCCGCGCAGGCCGAGCGCGATCGTCGTCTGGCCGGCCGCCATGTTCGAGATCATCGCGGGCACCGTGTACGGGCTGATGCGGCCCGGCCCGCGCTCGATCAGCGTGGTCTTGGTTCGCTCGAGCGTGGCGAGGCCGCCGATCCCGACGCCGATGTAGCAACCGGCGGTCTCGCGTTCGGCGTCGGTCAGCTCGAGGCCGGCGTCGCGCGCGGCCGACAGCGCCGCCACCAGCGCGAACTCGGTGAAGCGATCCATCTCCTTGCGCTTGCGGCGATCGAGCAGCGCGCTCGGATCCCAGTCGCGCACCTCGGCGGCGATGCGGCAGCGAAAGCCGGTGGTGTCGAAGGCCGTGATCGGCCCGACGCCGCTGCGCCCGGCCAGCAGCGCTGCGTTCAGAGCCTCGGGGTCGTGGCCGAGGGGCGACACGATCCCGATTCCGGTGATGACGGCGCGCTGCGCGGATGGCATCCCGAGTTAATATTATGGAGATCATACGAACGTCAAGGAGCGGCCAGGCGCTCGCCGAGGCGGCGGGCGGCCGCCAGGATCTCGTCCGAGAGCGGCGAGCCGCGGGTGGCGCGCGCCAGCGCCACGCCGCCGACGCAGGCGATCAGCACCCCGATCGCGCGCTCGCGCGCCGCGCGACGACCGCCGGGCAGGTCGGCGGCACGCTGCTCGAGCGCGGCCACGAACCGCCCGAACGCGTCGGCGTAGGCCTGTCGCTCGCTGCGCCCGGCGCGCGCCGCTTCCGAGATCGTGACCGGCAGCGCGCATAGCGGCGGGCTCGCGTCGCGATGGTCGGGCGTCACGTAGCGCCGGACGATGGTGCGCAGCCAGGCGTCGGGCGCCGCGTCTTCCAGGCCCGCCAGCAGCGCGGCCTTGGTGTGCTCGCTCGCGCGAGAGAACGCGCTCGCCATCAGCGCGCGCTTCGAGCGGAAGTGCGCGTAGAATCCGCCCACGGTCAGGCCGGCGTGGGCCATCACAGTGCCGACGGTCGCCTTCTGCAACCCGCCCTCGCGCAGGAGGCGCGCGGCCGAGGTGATGATCCGTTCGTGACTGGCGGCTCGCTGGCGCTCGCGGTTCATATTGCGGCCATCATGTCACGGGGGCCGGGGTGCGCGAATCCGTTAAGAAAAAAGCGCCAGGAACGCCAGGAACGGACAACTATAGTCCGGATCCTGGCGTCCCCGCGTCCTGGCGCTTTTCTCATCCGAGCGGCATTGCCGCCCCGGTCATCTCATGTTCAGGACAACGAGCAGGATCAGTCCGCCGCCGAACGCGAGCAGGAAGAGCAGGGCTTTTCTGTCGAGCTTCGTGCGCGGACGAGATTCGTTCGTATCACTCAAGGCATACCTCCGGTATCGGGTTGGGCGGGTGCGCGAAATCGCCCCGCCGGGCCACTCGTCGATTCGTGTTCTGGTTCGGGTGGCCTAGGCCGGAGGGCCGCGTGAGCTGCGAACGGAAGGACAGGAAACGTCGATCGCGGCGACGTGCGACGACGATCGCCGCAAGACGTGAGCGGAGGGCGCGGGCAGTGTCGGAGCGGCGACGACGAGGAATCGGCCGAGGACGGCGTCGGCGCCGCGGTGCGCGCGCGGGCGGATCAGCTCTTGCCCGGTGGGCGCGACCTGCCCGAGGACGGCGTGCTCGGCGCCGACCGCCCAGCTTGTGTCATCCAGCGCGGCGGCCGCGGAGCGCTCGACGGCGCCGGCCGAGAACCAGGCGAGCAGCCCGGCCAGGAGTATGGAAATCGAACGCCGCAAGACTCTGTAGTGTACGCGGCCGACCTCTCGCGATCGACCCGCAGTCACGTTCTACCCGCGCCGTTCGTCATCCCGGCAAGGAGGAACGTCATCATGAAATTCGTACTGCTCGTCTATCAGGGGACCACGCCACTGCCGGGATCGGATCGCTGGACCGCGATGGGGGAAGCGCAACAAAAGGAGATCTACGCGGAATATGCCGAGCTCAGCAAGACGCCGGGCCTGCAACCGGGGCTGCCGCTCGGTCTGCCTCAGGCGGCGCGGACGGTGCGGGTTCGCGACGGAAAGCCTCAGGTCGAGAACGGGACCTACTTGCCCGAGGGCGTCGGCGGCTTCTCGGTGTTCGAGGCCGAGAACATGGAGGCAGCGATCGCGCTCGCCGCGCGCGTCCCGGCGGCGCGGCTCGGCGGCGCCGTCGAGATCCGGCCCGCCGAAAAGTACTGGTGAGGATCAGCGGCTGTCTGCGCCGCGCTCGGCCACCACGATTCGCAGGTGTCTGAGCCCGCGCGTGGCGCGCCAGGCCGGCTCGGAGATCGAGCGCGCCACGCCCGGCAGATCGTCGTCGCGCGCGACAGCGAAGCCGTGCGCGGTGAGCAACGTCTTCATCTCGGCCGCCGTGTGCACGGAGCGAAACGGCTCGCCGACCCGGCGGACCAGCAGGCGCACCAGGGGCAGGATCACGGCCGGCGCCGCGTACGCAATGATGAGACGGCTGCGCGGCGCCGACCGCCGCGCGACGATCTGCAGCGTCGCCTCGACCTCGGCCTTCGTCAGGTACATCACCACGCCCTCCCAGATCCAGGTCGTGGGCCGCGTGGGATCGTGGCCGGCCGCCGCGAGCTTCTCGTCGAGCCGGTCGCGCGTGAAGTCGACCGCGACGAAGTGGACCTCGCGCGCAACCGGCGCCAGCGCTGCGGCCCGCGCCACCTTCTCGCGCTGCGTGTCGGGGTGGTCGACCTCGTAGACGACCGCCTCGCGCAGCTCCGGCATCCTCCAGGCGCGCCCGTCGAGGCCGGCGCCCAGGATCACGACCTGAGGCGCGGCGCTCTCGCGCACCGCCCGATCGATCGCGACCGTGCGGACCGCCATCATCTGCGAGCGCCGCTCGAGGAACTTGCGCGCGAACCGGCCGCGCAAGGTCTTCGGCGGCGGCCCGTTCTTGTACCGCTCGACGCGCGCGCGAGCCTCGTCCGGCAGCAGCGCCAGCGCCGTCGGATCGGAGAAGCCCGGCACGGTCGCCTCGATGTGCGCCACCGCGCGGCCCATGCCCACCATCACCGCAGTTTGACTCGCCTGTCCCTCGCGCATGCCGTCGAGCATAATGCCTCGGCGTGAGCTTCGCCTCGATCTGGATCATGGCCGCCGCGTCCGCGATCGTCTTCCCGCTGTCGCCAGCGACAGCGTCGGCGCAGGCGGTGGGCGGTACTGCCGGCGCTCCCGACAGCTACCGCCGCGAGATCGAGGCCTTTCACCGACATCGCGAGGATCAGCTCACCTCCGACGGCGGGTGGCTCAGCGTCGCGGGACTGTTCTGGTTGAAGCCGGGGGCCAACCGATTTGGAGCCGATCGCTCCAACGATGTCGTTCTGCCGCCGTCGGCGCCGGCGCACGCGGGCACGTTCTGGCTCGAGGCCGGCGCGGTCCGCGTGGAGGCGGCGCCCGGCGTGCCGCTGACGCTCGCCGGGCGGCCGGTGACCAAGCAGGCCCTGCGCTCCGACACCGGTGGCGCGGACCCCGACGTGCTCTCGCTCGGTCCGCTGACGCTGCAGATCATCGAGCGCGGCGGGCGGCTCGCGATCCGTCTCAAGGACAAGGAGCGCGCCGAGCGGAAACACTTCAAGGGACTGGTCTGGTATCCGGTCAATCCGGCATACCGGATCGTGGCGCGGTTCGTGCCGCGCGATCGTCCGACGACGATCACCGTGCCCAGCATCATCGGCACGGCCGAGGCGATGCCCAGCCCGGGCTCGGCGGTGTTCGAGCTCGGCGGCCGGTCGGTCCGCCTCGATCCGGTCGTCGAGGCCGGCGACAACCGGCTCTTCTTCATCTTCCGAGACGCGACCGCGGGCAAGACGACCTACGGCGCGGGACGCTTCCTGTACGCCGACCCGCCGAAGGACGGTCGAGTGATCCTCGACTTCAACAAGGCGGTCTCGCCACCGTGCGCGGTCACGCCCTACGCGACCTGCCCGCTCCCCCCGCAGCAGAATCACCTGCCGATCGCGATCGAGGCCGGCGAGATGAGCGCGGGGCACTGACGCCGCTCAGGGCTGAGGGATCCCCACAAATCCGTGAGGTCCGGTCGGCACGGGCCCTGGCGATTCCGCGATTGCCTGCGGCGGACGTCGTACCCAGCTTCATACGGGCATGCAGGCTTCCAGCCCAGCGCCGAGGAAGATGCACTGGCGGCTCTCGGCGGCGGCGACCGCCTGGGATGTCGCCGCTGGCCTCGCGGTCATCTACGTGCTGAGCACCGTCCCCACGCCCCTCTATGTGGTCTACCGCGAGCGGCTCGGGTTCTCGGGAGTCGTCCTGACCCTCATCTACGCCGCGTACGTCGTCGGGTCGCTGGTGGCGATGTTCTTTCTCGGGCGGCTGTCGGATCAGATCGGACGGCGGCCGGTGGTGCTCACATCGCTGGGTATCGGGGTGGTGGCGGCGGCTCTGTTCCTGTTCGCCGACGCCACCATCTGGCTGTTCGCAGCGCGCATCCTGAGCGGGTTTGCGATCGCGCTCGCGTCGGGCGCGGGGACGGCCTGGATCGTGGAATCGCACGGCGCCGGGAAGAAGCAGGCGACGCGGATTGCCATCGGCGCGAACTTGCTGGGGCTCGCGGTCGGGCCGATGCTGGCCGGTGGGCTCTCGCAGTACGAGGCAGCCCCGCTGCGTCTCACGTACGTGGTGACACTGTTGCTGCTGGTCGCCGCGTTGATAGCGGTCTGGTTCGGTAACGAGACCGTGCGCGAACCGACGACCCTGAAGGACGCGGAGGTGGCGCCGCGGTTCGGCGTTCCACAGGAGCTCCGGGCGCAGTTTCTGGTCCCGGCGATCAGCGCCCTCGCCACGTTTGCCGTGTTGGGTTTCTACTCGGCGCTGGTGCCGAGCTTGCTGCGGCAGTCGCTGCACCAGCCGAATCGCGCGGTGGCGGGCGCCGTCACCGGCGGAATGTTCCTGGTTGCGTCACTCACCGTCGCGCTGGTCGACATACCGGCGCTGGCCGGCGTGATCGGCGGGTTGGGGCTGCTCATTCCCGGCGTGGCGCTGCTGGTCGTCGCCGAGCACCTGCGATCGATGGCGTGCCTGATCATCGCGTCGGCCGCGATCGGGGTGGCGTCGGGGCTCGGTTACCGGTTCGGTCTGGAGATGGTCAACGAGATGGCGCCCGACGATCGGCGCTCCGACTTGGTCTCGGGCTACCTGATTGTCTGCTACGGCGCCATCTCGGTGCCGGTGGTCGGCATCGGTCTCGTGACCGCTGCTTCGAGCGCGCTGCTGGCCGACACGATCTTCGGCGTGCTGGTCGCGGTCCTCGCGTCCGCGGCCCTGGTGATCGAGCTGGTTCTCCGCACGCGCCGCGGCGCTCCGACCCACGTCCGAGCGTGAGATCACGCACGATATCGAGCCCGCGCACGCCGAGCTAGTATCGCCGGCGAATGTACGTCATTTTTCGTGATCGATTCGCGGGCCTTCCTGCATGCATGCAGGTGATGATCCGCATGAGACTCGCGAGTGTCCTTCTGGTTGGATTCGTGGCCGCCAGCGTCGGCTGTGTCGCGGGGTCGCCGGATAGTGGGACGGGGGCGGGCGGCAGCGCGTCGTCTTCGGGCGGCAGCAGCGGCCCGAAAACTGGTTCGGGCGGTTCGCCGTCGACCGGTTCGGGCGGCAGCGGCACGGCCGGCCAGTCGGGCTCCGGCGGTTCATCGGCGGGCGGAACGACGGGCGGCTCGGTGGGCGGGCGCCCCGGCGGAACCGGCGGCAGCGCCGGGATGTCCGGCGGCACCGGAGGCACCTCGGGCACGGGCGGCGCGCGCGGCACCGGCGGCGTGACCGGGACCGGCGGCGCGACCGCGACCGGCGGCGCGGGCGGCAACAGCGATCCTTGCGGTCCCAGCAACCCGGCGACGGTGCCGCTGCCGACGATTCCGGCGGGCTCCTTCGACATCACGACCTTCGGTGCTAAAGGCGACGGCAAGACCGACAACACCTCGTCGATCCAGATGGCGCTCAACGCGGCCCAGACCGCGGGCGGCGGGACGGTGACGATCCCGTCCGGCACCTTCCTCAGTGGGCCGATCATCATTCACAGCAGCACGCGCCTCGATTTCGCGTCGGGCTCGGTGCTCATGATGCTGCCGTTCGGGACTTACCCGTCACCGCCGCCGGCGTTCATCACCACCGATTCCAGCGCACACGACATCGTGCTCGGCGGCAGCGGCACGATCGACGGCCAGGGGCAGGCGTGGTGGGACGCGTTCGCGGCCGACTCGACGACGGTGCGCCCGCAAGAGGTCAACCTGGGTCACGTGACGCGCATCCAGATCACCGGCATTCGCCTGCAGAACCCGCCCGAGGAGCACATCTGGGTCAAGAGCGACACCAACGTCACAATCACCGGCATCACCATCAACACGCCGGGCGTGTCGGGGAAGAACCCGCCCAAGAACACCGACGGCGTCGACGTGACCGCGACCGGCATGTTCTTCTGCAACAACAACATCGTCGCCGGTGACGACAACATCGCGATGTCGGGCACGAACCTCTACATCGGGTTCTCGACCTTCGGCGTCGGGCACGGCTGCTCGATCGGCAGCATCACGCAGAACGGCGTCTCGAACGTGACCGTCGACCATCTCACGATGAACGGCACGACCTCGGGCATCCGCATGAAGTCGGCGCGCGATCGCGGCGGTCTGGTGCAGAACCTGACCTACTCGAACATCACCATGACCAACGTTCAGAACCCGGTGTTCATCACCTCGTACTACCCGACGCTGCCGACCGATCCGACCACCGACACCGCGATGGCCATCACCGCGACCACGCCGATCTGGAAGAGCATCACGATCAAGAACCTGACCGCGACCGGCTCGACCAACGGCGGGATCCTCTGGGGCCTGCCCGAGGAGAAGCTTCAGACGCTCACGTTCGACAACGTGAAGATCTCGGCCACCACCGGCATGGAGATCTTCCACGCGACCGGGGTCTCGTTCATCAACGGCTCCAGCGTGACCCCGAAGTCGGGTGCCGCGGTGACGGTTTCTGACGCTACCGTCACGGGTGTGACGACCACGCCGTTCTGATCGAGCTAGCAAGCATTTTCGCGCGCTGACCGTCGGGAAAAACCTGTGCCAGGCGCCTTGTTGCCCGGCGCGCAACGCGTGCCCCGACGGTTTCGTGGCGGGTGATACCGGTCAATTACGCGTTGTGCACCGGAATCCATCGGTCCGGTCAAGAGTCGTCCGTCGTCGATCGATGATCCTCTCATGGACGGAATCGATCGCCTTCCGGGAGCAAAGGGTGGTGAGCGACGAGAAGAACGACGAGTGCCGGTCTCCGGCGTCGCGTTGTTGCAGGGCGGGGCGCAGGCGCCCTCGGTCTGGCGCCTGACAAACCTGTCGATGGGCGGCGCGGCGTTGATCGGGGACGGCACGCTGCCGTCGGCGCAGTTCGCGCTCGGTCTGCACGTTGCCGGCTTCGAGCCGATCGATCTCGAGGTCAAGGTGCTGCGGCGGCAGCTGGTCATTCGTGACGGAAAGTGCGCGGTGAAGTTCGCGGGCGTCGCAGAGGCGCAGAAGAAGGCGCTGCGCGAGATCCTCGCCGCCGACCACTCGCCGGCGATCGGCGGACGTCGGGCCATGATCGTCGATCACGAGGACGTGAAGAATCCGGCGCTGTCGAGCGAGCTCGTGGCGCTGGGCTTCAACGTCCGTCGCGAGTCGTCGCCCGAGAAGGCGGCCGCCTGGCTGCAGCGGGAAGAGACCGAGGTCGTGCTGGTCGGCGAGCGCATCGTCTCGGCGCACCGCTGGAGCCTGCTCGAGTTCGTGCGCGACACCGCGCCCGAGGTCCGCCGCTTCGTGCTCGCCAACGACGTGCGCGGCTTCCGGCTCTATTACGCGATGAAGGCCGGCCTGGTCGAAGGCCTGATCCCGCCCGACACCGCGGGCGAGGCGCTGGCGCGCTATCTGCTTGGCTCGACGGTGCACACCGAGAGCAAGCCGCGCCGGGCCGCACGCCGGGGCTAGCGCTCCGGAATCACGCCCCGAGGTCGCGTCTCAGCGTCTCGAGAAACGCCCGCACCGCGGCGGACTGCTCGCGTCCGCGGCGATAGATGATGCCGATCGGGCGCGTGAGGTGCGCGGTCGCGAACGGCCGCGCCACCAGCGTGCCCGCTTTCACCTCGTTCTCCAGCGCCGAGCGTGGCAGAATCGAGATGCCGAGGCCCGCCTCGACCGAGCGCTTGATGGTCTCGATGTTGTCGAGCTCCATGGTGATGCTGACCGACGTGCGGGCTGCGCGCAGGAAGCGGTCGACGAGCCGGCGCGTGGGGATGTCGCGGTCGAAGGCGATGAAGCGCTGGTTGGCGAGGTTGGCGGCGGTGAGCCGTGGCCGCCGCGCGAGCGCGTGCTCCGGGGGGCAGACCAGCACCAGCTCATCGGGACGCAGGGGCACGATCTCGATCTGGGACCGGCGGCCGGGGATCGCGACCACGCCCAGGTCGACGCCGCCGTCGAGGCAGGCCTGATAGATCTCGTCCGTGCGCCGGTACGTGAGGCGCAGGTTGACTTGCGGGTGGGCGCGCAGAAACGTCTTCATCGGTGTGGGCAGCGTGTGCAGCCCGACGCTGTAGACCGACGCGATGGTCACCGTGCCGGCGATGACGTCGGGGCGCTGCCGCAGCCGATCGTCGAGCGCGGCGAGGCGCTCGACGACGGCGCGCGCCTCGCCGAGGAGCAGCTTTCCTGCCTCGGTCAGCTGGAGGCTGCGGCGCGCGCCGCGATCGATCAGGCGGCGGCCGTAGTAGCGCTCGAGCGTGCGCAGCTGCTGGCTGACCGCCGACTGGGTGACGAAGTTGAGACGGGCGGCGCGCGAGAAGCTGCCGGTCTCGACGAGATCACAGAAGGTCTTGAGGGTTTCGAGCATCATTAGAAATCTTCATCCAAACGATCATTTTATTAGAGTTGTCGCAGAATGCACGATCCCGTAGCTCTTGATCCCAGGAGGTTCGTCGCATGTCGAGGATGCGCGTGCTGGGTCAATCGAGCGTCGGGAAGAAGGCCATCAGCGCCGCCAGCGGTCTGGTGCTGTGCGGCTACGTGCTGGTGCACACGCTCGCGAATCTACAGATCTTCGCGGGTGCCGCGCGGCTCGACGCTTACGCGGCCGGGCTGCGCGCCGCGCCGGTTCTGCTCTGGTCGGCGCGGGCGCTGCTCGCGGCGGCGTTCGGGGTGCATGTGGTGGTCGCGCTCCAGCTGGCGGCGCGGCGGCGCGCGGCACGACGACCAGTCTCTCCGATCCCCTCGCCCCCGTCCGCGGGGGAGAGGGTTAGTGAGAGGGGCCGGCGGGCGCCGCGTCTCGCAAGGCCTGCCCTTTCCCTAGCCTTCTCCCGCGGACGGGAGAGGGGACCGGACGGCCTGCCGGGGCGAGCGCAGTTGTGGGCTGCGCGAAGCATGCTCGCGTCGGGGCTGGTGCTCGCGGTGTTCGTGGTGGTGCACCTCGGCAACCTGACCTGGGGCATCTGGCATCCGGGCTTCCTCCCGCACGCGGTCCACGACAACGTCGTGGCGCTGTTCCGGGTCCGGGCCTGGAGTGCCTTCTATGTGGTCGCCATCGCGGCGCTGGTGCTCCACGCAGCGCACGGTGCGTGGAGCGCGCCACAATCGCTCGGGCTCACGCCGGAGCGGGGCGCACCTGGGCTGCGGCGCCTCGCGCGCGGGGCGTCCATCGCCGTCGCCGCCGGCTTGCTCGCGGTGGTCGTCGCGGTCCTCGCGGGAGGTGTGCGGTGAACCCGGCGCTCGCTCTCGACGCACGCATCCCGCCCGGTCCGCTCGAGTCGAAATGGGACACCTTCAATGCCAGCGCGCGGCTGGTGAGCCCGGCCAATCGCCGCCGCTACAGCGTCATCGTCGTGGGCGCCGGGCTCGCGGGCGCGTCGGCCGCCGCCGCGCTCGCGGAGCTGGGCTACGACGTCACCTGCTTCTCTTTCCAGGACAGTCCGCGCCGCGCGCACAGCATTGCCGCGCAAGGCGGCATCAACGCCGCGAAGAACTACCAGAACGACGGCGACAGCGTGAGTCGCCTGTTCCAGGACACGATCAAGGGCGGCGACTTTCGTTCGCGCGAGGCCAACGTCTATCGCCTGGCGCAGCTGTCCGCGGGCATCATTGACCAGTGCGTGGCCCAGGGCGTGCCGTTCGCGCGCGAGTACGGCGGCTCGCTCGCGAACCGCTCGTTCGGCGGCGCGCAGGTCGCGCGCACGTTCTACGCGCGCGGGCAGACCGGCCAGCAGCTGCTGCTCGGCGCGTACCAGTCGCTGCAACGCCAAGTTGCGCTCGGACGCTGCCGGATGCTGGTGCGCCGCGAGATGCTGGACCTGGTCGTCATCGACGGCGCCGCGCGCGGTATCGTCGTCCGCGATCTCGAGAGCGGGGCGATCACCGGTCACGCTGCGCACGCGGTGCTGCTGGCGACCGGCGGCTACGCCAACGTCTTCAACCTGTCGACCAACGCAAAGGGGTCGAACGCCACCGCGATCTGGCGCGCGTACAAACGCGGCGCCGCCATCGCCAACCCCTGCTTCACCCAGATCCACCCCACATGCATCCCGGCCAGCGGCGAGCACCAGGCGAAGCTGACTCTGATGAGCGAGTCGCTGCGCAACGACGGCCGGGTCTGGGTGCCGGGCGTGCGCGGTGACGCCCGGCCCGCCGCGCAGATCCCCGAGGACGAACGCGACTACTTCCTCGAGCGGCGCTACCCGTCCTACGGCAACCTCGTGCCGCGCGACGTGGCCAGCCGCGCCGCCAAGGCGATCTGCGACGCGGGGAGCGGCGTCGGGCCGGGCGGTTACGGCGTCTACCTCGATCTCGGCGACGCGATCGCGCGTTCGGGACGCGCAACGCTCGAGGAACGCTACGGCAACCTGTTCGAGATGTACCAGCGGATCACGGACGAAGACCCGCGCGGGGTGCCGATGCGCATCTACCCGGCGCCGCACTACACGATGGGCGGCCTGTGGGTCGACTACGCGCTCATGAGCACCATCCCCGGGCTGTTCGTGCTCGGCGAGGCCAACTTCTCCGACCACGGCGCGAACCGGCTCGGCGCCTCCGCGCTGATGCAGGGCCTGGCCGACGGCTACTTCATCGCGCCGCTCGCCGTCGGCGACTACCTCGCGTCGTCGAAGCTGGCGGCGGCCGGGCTCGGTCACCCGGCCTTCGCCGAGGCGGCGTCGCGCGTCGGCCGGCGTGTCGAGGCGCTGGTCTCGTCGCGCCGCCGCCGCACCGTCGAGTCGTTCCATCGCGAGCTCGGCAAGCTGCTCTGGGACGAGTGCGGGATGTCGCGCTCGGCAGCCGGGTTGCGCGCGGTGCTGGCGCAGCTTCCCGAGCTGCGGGCGGCGTTCTGGCGCGACGTCATCGTGCCGGGGCGCGGGAACGGGCTCAACCAGACGCTCGAGCGGGCAGGGCGCGTCGCCGACTTCCTCGAGCTCGGCGAGCTGATGTGCCGTGACGCGCTCGAGCGCGACGAGTCGTGCGGCAGCCACTTCCGCGTCGAGCACCAGACGCCCGATGGCGAGGCGCAGCGCGACGACGCGCGATTCGCGCACGTCGCCGTGTGGCAGCACGCCGGGCATGACGCCCCCGCGCGCCGCCAGGTCGAACCGCTGGCGTTCGCCGCGGTGAAGCCGAGCGCAAGGAGCTACCAATGAAGCTGGTGTTGCACGTGTGGCGGCAGCGCGCCGCGACCGAGCCGGGCGCGCTTCGTGCGCTACGAGGTCGCCGACGGATCGCCGGACATGTCGTTCCTCGAGCTGCTCGACGTGCTCAACGAGCGTCTCGCGCGCGAGGGCGGTGATCCGATCGCCTTCGAGAGCGATTGCCGCGAGGGGATCTGTGGCGCGTGCGGCTTCATGATCAACGGCGTCGCTCACGGTCCGCGGGCGCGCACCACGGTGTGCCAGCTGCACCTGCGCAGCTTCCGAGACGGAGAAGAGCTGTGGCTGGAGCCTTGGCGCGCGCAGGCCTTCCCGATCGTGCGCGACCTGGTGGTCGACCGCGGCGCCTTCGACCGCATCATCGCCGCGGGCGGCTACATCACGGCGCCGACTGGTAGCGCGCCCGAGGCCAACGCCACGCGGATCGCCAAGCGCGACGCCGACGCGGCGATGGACGCCGCCGCTTGTATCGGCTGCGGGGCGTGCGTCGCCGCGTGCCCCAACGCCTCGGCGTCGTTGTTCACGGCGGCGAAGATCGCGCACCTCGGACACCTGCCGCAGGGCCAGCCCGAACGCGGGTCGCGCGCGTCGCGGATGATCGCCGCAGCGGATCACGAAGGATTCGGCGGCTGCAGCAACGCGGGCGCGTGTGAGGCGGTCTGCCCCAAGGGGATCCGCGCGTCCACGATCGCGCGCATGAATCGCGATTACCTCGGCGCGGTACTCGCGGGCGAATCTCCTCCGGTCCCCTCCCCCCGTCTGCGGGGGGAGTTAGGGAGAGGGGCCGCGTGCGAATCTCCTCCGGTCCCCTCCCCCCGTCTGCGGGGGGAGTTAGGGAGAGGGGCCGCGTGCGAATCTCCTCCGATCCCCTCCCCCCGTCTGCGGGGGGAGGGTTAGGGAGAGGGGCCGCGTGCGAATCTCCTCCGATCCCCTCCCCCCGTCTGCGGGGGGAGGGTTAGGGAGAGGGGCCGCGTGCGTCGCCGCTCGCGAGGCTTGCCCCCTCCCTGGCCCTCCCGCGGACGGGGACGGGACCGGAGCGTCTCAGGTCAGCGGCGCGGACAGGCCGGCCGCGCTGGCGAGGATCAGCCAGGAGATGGCCAGCGCCGCCAGGATTGTCAGAAGCCTGGGGATGGGCGTTCCACCGGCGTTCATCGCATTGGCAAATGTGTCCGCCCATCGCCGAGTCAATCCGCGGCGCGCGAAATCGTGGGAATGACCGCCTGGTATTTAAGGCTGCCACCCGCCCCGGGCGGCCGCGGTCACTGTGACGCGAGCGCCGCCAGCCAATCGAGTACGGCGGCGGCGCGCTGATCGTGGGCGGCTTCATGGCCCACCTCGCGGTGCTGACCACGTCCAGCGACGCCGGGATCCTGGGCTATCGCGTCCTGGTGGCGGCGGACGCGACGGCCACGCGCGCGCTTCCGGGCGCGCCCGGGCACGACCCCGTCGGGGTAGCCGAGCTACAGCGCGTGTCGCTCGCGGCCATGGCCGATCGGGTGGCGGACGTGATGCTCGGAGCGGCGATCCGCAAGATTCCGGTGAAGCCCTGAGCGCTCAGAGAACCTTGCCCGGGTTCATCAAGCCTCGCGGATCGATCGCGTCCTTGATCGCGCGCATCAGGCGGAGGTCGAGCGCGGGGCGGTAGTGTCGGAGCTCGTCGCGCTTGAGCTGGCCGATGCCGTGCTCGGCGCTGATGCTGCCCTCATGCGTCGCGACGACGTCGTGGACCGCGCGCCAGACGCGGGCGTGGATCTCGGGCGGGATGCGACCCTTGCCCACGCCGGGCGGCACCACGTTCAGGTGCAGGCTGCCGTCGCCGAGGTGGCCGAACAGGATGATGCCCGCGCCGGGCAGCGCCGCCTCGACCGCCGCGCGCGTGGCGTCGACGAACGCCGGGATCAACCCGGGGCGCACGCTGACGTCGTGCTTGATCGCGCTCGCGGCGCGGCGCTCGGCCTCGGGGACGTCCTCGCGGATCCGCCACAGCGCGGCCGCCTGCCCGCCGTCGCGCGCGACGACCGCGTCGTCGCACAGGCCGACCTCGCTGGCGCGCGCCAGGCTGTCCTCGACGGCGTCGGCGGCCGAGAACCCGCGCCAGAAGCTCGCCACCTCGAGGAGCACCGAGAACGGCGGCGTCTGCGCGAACGGCGGCGCATGTCCGGGCACGAGCTGCAGGACCAGGTTCAGCGCGACATCGGCGATGAGCTCGAACGTGATCACGTTGTCGCCGGCGTCGGCCTGCAGGTGGCGCAGGAGCTGGACCGCCGCCGAGAGGTTGGGCACGGCCACGAGCGCGGTGATCACCTCGCGCGGCTGCGGGAACAGCTTCAGCGTCGCGGCGGTGACCACGCCCAGCGTTCCCTCGCCACCGATGAACAGGTGCTTGAGGTCGTAGCCGGTGTTGTCCTTGCGAAGCCCGCGCAGCATCGACAGCACCTCTCCGGTCGGCAGCACGACCTCGAGCCCAAGCACCAGGTCGCGCGTCATCCCGTAGCGCAGTACCGCCGTGCCGCCTGCGTTGGTCGAGATGTTGCCGCCGATCTGGCAGGTGCCCTCGGCGGCCAGCGACAGCGGGAACAGCCGGCCCGCGGCGTGCGCAGCCTCTTGCACCTCTTGGAGAATGCAGCCCGACTCGACGGTGATCAGGTTGTCGAACGCGTCGACCGATCGCACGCGGTTCATCCGTGACAGCGACAGCAACACCGCGCGCCCCGAGTCGTCGGGCGTCGCGCCACCGCACAGGCTGGTATTGCCGCCCTGCGGGACCACCGCGATCCCGCGCGCCGAGAGCAGCGCCAGCACGCGCGACACCTCGTCGGTGGTTCCCGGCCGTACCATGCAGACCGCGCGCCCCTTGAACCGGCCGCGCCAGTCTTGCAGGTGCGGGTCCAGGTCGTCGGGCGCGGTCACCACCGCCGCCTGGCCGACAATCGCTGCCAGGGCCGCGATCAGCTCTGCGGAATCGGTCGTCGGTGCGGGCGCGGAATCGGTGCTGGTCATGCAGGCGAGAAGTGTAGCCGATCTGGGATCCGTCCAGTCCCTCCCCCCATCCGCGGCTGTCGATCAATCACATCTTCCTGAACGAGATCGATCAGTTGAAGTCGTGACGCGTGGATCAGGATGTCCGATCCCCTCTCCCGTCTGCGGGAGAGGGTTAGGGAGAGGGCAGACCTTGCGAGTCGTGGCGCCCGACGGCCCCTCTCCCTAACCCTCCCCGCGGACGGGGCGAGGGGACCGGATGGAGTTGGTCCAGCTCTTCCAAACCTGAGGAACCGCGAGCCAAGACGACCCTCAGACTTGTGATGGTTAAGAGGTCCGCCGGGGGAGGGGACCGACGGCGCAGCGGTGGCGGTGGTGGAACCTATCGCTGTCACACGCGGCCGGGCCACTTCGTCTTCTTGGCAAAGGAGGCGGTCCATGAACATCCTCATCCTGGGCAGCGGCTACGCGGGCTTGATGACGGCGCTGCGGCTCGGCAACCGCGGGCTCGGCGGCAGCGTGACCCTGGTCAACGGCTTGCCCGACTTCGTCGAGCGCGTGCGCCACCACCAGCTCGGTGCCGGCACCGCGCCGCCGCGGCGGTCGATCACGCCGGATGCTACGCGGGACCGGCGTTCGCTTCGTCGCCGGTCGCGTCACCCAGATCGACCTCGAGTCGCGCGTGGCGCGTCTCGTGGGCGGCGCTGAGCTCGCCTTCGAGCGGCTGGTCTTCGCGCTCGGTAGCGTGGGTGACACCGGCGCGGTGGCGGGCGTTCGCGAGCACGCGTCGGTGATCGGCGACGAGTCGGGGGCGCTGCGCCTGCGCGCGCAGCTGGCGCGCGGCGCGCGCGAGGTGGTGGTGGTCGGTGGTGGTCCGACCGGGATCGAGACCGCGGCCGAGCTCGCCGAGCACGGCGCGCGGGTCACGCTGGTGGCGTCGCCCGGCGTGGGCGGCTTCCTCTCGCCCGCCGGGCAGTGGTACCTGCTGCGCGCGCTCGCGCGCCTGGGCGTGCGGATCGTCGACGCGCGCGTGCGCGAGGTCCGCGCCGGCGCGGTCGTGGTCGACGGCGGTGAGCTCGCCTGCGACGCGTGCGTCTGGGCCGGCGGCTTCCGGGCGGCGCCGCTGGCGCGCGAATCCGGTCTCGAGGTCAGCGTCGAGGGGCGCATCGTCGTCGACGCGCAGCTGCGCTCGGTGTCGCACCCGATGGTCTACGCCGTCGGCGACGCCGCCGAGGTCCGCTCCGAGGCCGGTGCGACCGTCGCCACCGGCTGCAAGTACGCGATGCCCATGGGCGCGCACGCCGCCGAGAACCTGGCGCGCGCGATGGCAGGCGAGGCCGAGCGGCCGTTCCGTGTCGGCCACATCCCCACCTGCCTCAGCCTCGGCCGGCGCGACGGGCTCTTGCAGCTGGTCGGCCGCGACGGGCGGCCCGGCAGCATCGTCACCGGGCGGCCCGCGGCCTGGATCAAGGAGCGAATCCTGCGCTTCACGATCTGGGCGCTGCGGCTGGA
Organism: uncultured Pseudomonadota bacterium; assembly: GCA_963711305.1. GTDB lineage: Bacteria > Myxococcota_A > Polyangia > Fen-1088 > Fen-1088 > DASRQZ01. The sequence goes on along the minus strand of CAVQDT010000003.1, from coordinate 237,494 downwards.
GCGGCGCTTCGCCTTCTTCTTCTGGGGCAAACCGAAGCGCCTGCCCCCGCCGCAGCCGGAGGCGAAGCAGCTCGCGGCCTGACGCGACGCCGGCGCTTGCCGTCGCGGTTCCCTTGCGTTCATCATCCGGCGCGGGAGGAGGTCCGTCATGCTGGAGAAACACGAGGTGGTGGCGTTTCTGGCCACGCGCGACGCCGTGCGCGCCCGCGCGTTTTACGAAGGGATCCTTGGTTTGACGCTGGTCGAGGAGAGCGCGTTCGCGCTGGTCTTCGATGCGCGCGGCACGACCCTGCGCATCCAGAAGGTCGACGATCTCCGGCCGCACCCTTTCACCGCGCTCGGCTGGCAGGTGCCGCGCATCGACGAGGTCGTGAAAGAGCTCGCGCAGAAGAACGTGGTCATGGAGCGCTTTCCCGGGATGGATCAGGACGCGCGCGGGATCTGGCGCGCGCCGAGCGGCGCGCGCGTGGCGTGGTTCAAGGACCCCGACGGCAACACGCTGTCGATCACCCAGCTCTGAGAGCCGCTACGAGAGGTCGCCGCGGCGGACCCGCGGCATGTGCCGGATCTCCTCGCCGGTCAGGATGAAGATCACCCGCTCGGCGACGTTGGTCGCGTGGTCGCCGATGCGCTCGATGTACTTGGAGATCGCCTGGATCCGCGTGGCGCGCGAGATGTTGTCGGGGTTCTCGCGCATCCGGCTCAGCACGTCGTTGAAGATCTGCGTGTAGTAGCCGTCGACGACGTCGTCCTTGGCGATGGCGCGCGTCGCGCGCTCGACGTTCTCGGTCTCGAGCGCGCCCATCGCCTCGGTCAGCATCTCGCGCGCGGTGGTCAGCATCCGGACCAGATCGTCGGAGCCGGTCAGCGGCGGCTCGCGTCGCCAGCTCCGCGATGCGGGCGGCGATGCTGACGCCGAGATCGGCGATGCGTTCGAGCTCGATCACCAGCTTCATCGCCGACGTCAGCAGGCGCAGGTCGTCCGCGACCGGCTGGCGGCGCGCCAGCGTCTCGAGGCACAGGTGATCGATCTCCAGCTCCATGGAGTCGGTCTCCTGGTCGCCGAGGATGATCTTGTTGGCCAGCTTGGCGTCGCGCGCGCTCAGCGCGCGGCCGGCGGACTCGAGGACCTCGTCGACGTGGTGGCCCATCTCGTACAGCCGCTGGCGCACCGACTCGAGCTCCGCCTCGTACTCCTGGCTGATGTGCGGGTGCATGCTCACCCGAACCTGCCGGTGATGTACTCCTCGGTCTGCTGGTGCACCGGTTTGGTGAACATTGTCTTGGTGTCGCCGAACTCGACGATTCGTCCCAGGTACATGAACGCAGTGTAGTCCGAGACGCGCGCCGCTTGTTGCATGTTGTGAGTCACGATGGCGATCGTGTACTCCTTGCGGAGCTCCGACAGCAGTTGCTCGATCTTCTGCGTCGAGATCGGGTCGAGGGCCGAGGCCGGCTCGTCGAGCAGCAGCACCTCGGGCTTCACGGCGACGGCGCGCGCGATGCACAGGCGCTGCTGCTGCCCGCCCGACAGCGCGGTGCCGTCCTGGCGCAGCTTGTCCTTGACCTCGGACCACAGCGCGGCCTTCTCCAGCGCCCACTGCACGCGCTCCTCCATCTCGCCGCGCGACAGCTTCTCGTACAGGCCGACGCCGAAGCTGATGTTGTCGCGCACCGACATCGGGAACGGGGTCGGCTTCTGAAACACCATGCCGACCTTTGCGCGCAAGAGTTGACGTCATCCGCGCGCTCGAGCAGGTTGCGCCCGCCGAGCATGATGCGGCCGGTTGCGCGCTGGCCGGGATAAAGCTCGTAGATGCGGTTCAAGGTTCGCAGCAACGTCGACTTGCCGCACCCCGAGGGGCCGATGAAAGCGGTGATCTGCCGATCGTGGATGTCGAGGTCGATGTCGTGCAGCGCCTGGAACTTGCCGTAGAAGAAGCTCAGCCGGCGAATCTCCACCTTCGGGCCCCGGTTGGGGACGGGCGTCGTCGCCGGGATGCTGGCCGCCGGACGCAGGGAGATGTCAGGCACGGCGACCGTGGACGGCGCGGTCGGGGCTCCGGTGACCTTTGAATCGGGCGTGCTCATGATTGCTTCGCATTTCAGGCGCGCGTGCGACGGAGCAGCACGCGCGCGACGATGTTGATGGCCAGGATCGTCAACGTGATCAGCAGGGCGGCGGCCCAGGCGAGATGCTGCCAGTCCTCGTATGGGCTCATGGCGAACTGGAAGATCACCGTCGGCAAGTTCGGGAACGGCCGGCTCATGTCCGTGCTCCAGAACTGGTTGTTGAGCGCGGTGAAGAGCAGGGGCGCGGTCTCGCCGCTGATGCGCGCCATGCCCAGCAGGACGCCGGTCATGATGCCGGGCAGGGCGCTGCGATAGACCACGCGCAGCGTGACCTTCCACATCGGCGCTCCCAGAGCGGCGGCGGCCTCGCGCAGGCTGTCGGGGACCAGGCGCATCATGTTCTCGGTGGTGCGCACCACCACCGGCAAAACGATCAGCGCCAGCGCGATCGCGCCGGCCCATCCCGAGAAGTGCCCGGTCTTGAGCACGATGAGCGCGTAGACGAAGACGCCGACGATGATCGACGGAGCGCTGAGCAGGATGTCGTTCACGAAGCGCACCGCGGCGCCGAGCCGGGAGGTGCGGCCGAACTCGGCGAGGTACGTCCCCGCGAGCACGCCCGCCGGCGCGCCGATCGCTACACCGGCGAGCGTGAGGATCCCGCTGCCCACGAGCGCGTTGGCGAGCCCGCCCTGCGATCCCGGTGGCGGCGTCGACTGCGTGAAGATCCTCGGATTGATCCAGCGCACCCCGTTGTCGAACAACGTCCAGAGCAACCAGGCGAGCCAGAACAGCCCGAACGCGGTCGCCAGGACCGACAGCGAGAGCGCAAACCGGTTCACGAGCCGGCGGCGCGCGTACCGCGTCACGTCCGCTCTCCCTCGCGCGCGCGCAGCCTCGACAGCAGCACGCGCGCCACGACCAGGACCAGAAACGTCAAGATGAACAGCAGGAGGCCGAGCGCGAGCAACGACGAGGTGTAGATCGGCGTCACTGCTTCGGTGAACTCGTTGGCCAGCGTGGACGAGATGGTGTTGCCGGGCATGAACAGCGACGCGTTGATCTCGTGCGCGTTGCCGATGACGAACGTCACCGCCATCGTCTCGCCGAGCGCGCGGCCGAGCCCGAGGATCACCCCGCCGATCACACCGACGCGCGTGTACGGCAGGACCACGCGCCACACCACCTCCCAGGTCGTGCAGCCCACGGCATAGGCCGATTCCCGCAGCGACGACGGGACCGTCTCGAACACGTCGCGCATGACCGCCGCCATGAACGGTATGATCATGATCGCGAGAATCAACCCCGCGGTCAGCATGCCGATGCCCATCGGCGGCCCTTGAAATATGGCGCCGATGATCGGCCAGTTGCCGAGGTGCTCGGTCAACCACGGCTGTACGTGCGCGGCGAAGCGGGGCGCGAAGATGAAGAGGCCCCACATACCGTAGATGATGCTGGGGATCGCGGCCAGGAGCTCGATCGCGACGCCGATCGGCCGCTTGAGCCACTGCGGCGCGAGCTCGGTGATCACGAGGGCGATGCCGAAGCTCACCGGGACGCCGACGATGAGCGCGATCACCGATGTGACGATGGTTCCGTAGAGCGGCGCCAGCGCGGCGAACTGGCCGGTGACCGGGTTCCACTCCTTGCTGGCGAGGAATCCCAGGTGAAAGGCCTTCCAGGCCGGCCATGATCCGCGCAGCAGCACGACCAGCACGCCGAACACCGCGAGCAGCACCAGCGCCGCGAAGGCGCCCGACAGCGTGCGAAACAGCAGGTCGGCAATCGAGGCCGTGCGCGCCCGCGAGCGCGCGGGTTGCCCCGGCGAAAGGCTGCGGACCTCCTGCGCCGCTTCAGCGGTTGTCACAGCACCTCGGCGCGGGCTCTAGTTCTGGGCGCGCTTGTCGGCGGGCCAGATCGGCTGGCCGGAGGCGTCGGTCATCTCGTGCGACCAGGTCTTCTCGACCAGCTCGATGACATTGGCGGGCATGGGCACGTATCCCAGTGTCTTCGCCGCGGCCGTCCCCTGCCGATAGCCCCAGTCGAAGAAACGCAGAACGGCGCGGCCGGTGTCGCCGTTCTTCTGCTTCTTGTGCATGAGCACGAAGGACGCGCCCGTGATCGGCCACGCGCCCGGTCCCCGCTGGTCGGTCAGGACGACATAGTACCCGTGCGCGTGCGACCAGTCGGCGCCCTTGGCGGCGGCCTGCACGCTGTCATCGGTCGGGTCGACGAACGCACCGTCGTGATTCTGGAGCTTGGCATACGCGATGTGGTTCTGGCGGGCGTACGACGATTCGACGTAACCGATCGCGCCGTTGATCCGTTGCACGTACGAGGCAACACCCTGATTGCCCTTGCCGCCCACGCCGGTCGGCCACGAGACGGATTTGTCGTTGCCGACCGCCTTGGCCCAGTCGGGGCTGACCTTGGTCAGGTAGTTGGTGAAGATCCAGGTCGTTCCCGAGCCGTCGGATCGGTGGACGACCGTAATCGCGGTGTCGGGCAGCTTCACCCCGGGATTGGCGGCCGCGATCTTCGGGTCATTCCACTTCTTCACGTGCCCGAGAAAGATCTGCGCGAGCAGGTCGGGCGTGAGCTTGAGCTCGCCCGCCCTGACGCCGGCGATGTTGATGACCGGCACCACACCACCCATGACCACCGGAAACTGAACCAGGCCGGCCTTGTCGAGCTCCTCCGGTTTCAGCGGTGCGTCCGAGGCGCCGAAGTCGACGGTTCCCTCGGTGATCTGCTTGATGCCGCCGCCGGAGCCGATCGCCTGATAGTTCAGCTTTACGTTCGTCTCCTTGGCGTATGTGTCCGCCCACTTCGCGTAAACCGGATAGGGGAAGGTCGCTCCTGCGCCGGAGATCGTCGTTTCCTCGGCGGCCATCGTCGCCACCGCCGTCGACAGCGTCGCGACCGTCACCATGAACAACAGTCCATGCCTGAGCTTGAACATCACAGGCCCCCTTTGATTGAGGATCGGTTCGGTTGAATGAACCGTGCTGAAATGTGGTGTTCGCAAAGGCCCGCAAAGCATCAATCAGGTGACAATTGAAGCTTTGGCCGTACGCCGCTACTTGCCGAGCATCGCGTCGCGCAGCAAGCCGATGGGCGGGCCGCCGCGGCTGAGCAAGTCGTCGTGAAAGGCCTTCCAGGCGGCCGGCGCGCTGCCGCCGCCTGGCCCTTCATCCAATCGTCGCGCATCTGGCGGATGGTCAGCTTGCCCAGCGTGTAGTTGAGGTACGCCGGATCGAACGTGCCGCGCGCCGCCTGCTGCTTCGCGGTCGGCTCCGACTGCAGCCCCTGCTCGCGAAACAGCTGCTCGGCCTGCTCCAGCGTCATCCCGCGCGCGTGCATGCCGATCGACGCCAGGAAGCGCGCGTTGCGCAGCAGCGCTTCCGAGATCTGACCGATGTGCGTCTCGGGATCGCCGCCGTGCAGGCCAGCTTCCCACATCATCTCTTCGGCGTAGTGCGCCCAGCCCTCCGCGAACGCGTAGCCGACGAACACGCGCCCGAAGAGGTCGGGCGAGCGGTTGGAGTGCAGGAACTGCAGGAAGTGCCCCGGCCAGACCTCGTGGACGCTGGTGAACAGCAGCTCGGCCTGGCCCGGCAAGTAGTCGGCCTTCTGCTTCTCGCTCCACGACGGATCGGGCGGCGCGACGTAGTAGACCGCCGGCAGGCCGTGCTCGTAGGGGCCGGGCGGATCGATGTACGCAAAGTTCCAGCGCATGTACGGCGGCGACTCGCGCACCTCGGCCTGCTCGTCGCCGGGGATCGACATCAGCGCATTCTCGACGACGAACGCCTTCAGGCCGGCGAGCTGCGCGCGCGCGGCGTCGACGCTGCCCTGCGCGGTCTTGTGCGCGTTCATCTTCTCGATGCACTCGCGCAGGCTCTTTCCCGGCGCGTAGCGCGCGCACGCCTGCTCGAGCGATTTGAGGTTCCGCGCCAGGTCGGCGCGCCCGATCGCCTCGACCTGGTCGATGGTCAGGTTCACCCGCTCGGTCATCCAGAGCATCTTCTGATAGCGCTCGGGCCCGAGCGCGAAGCTGCCGGCGGCGCTGGCCTTCAGCGTGTCGAACCAGGCGCCCATGTCGCGGAACGCAGCGGCCGCGCGGGTGCGCGCGCTGTCGAACGCCGTGCGCAGCACGGGGTCGGTCACGGCGGCGAACGCTTGCGGCACATCGTTCTCGAGGTAGGTCGCCAGGCCGCCGAAGCGGATCTTCCCGATCTCGGCGAGCGGCAGCGGCATCGGCGTCTGCAGCGTTGCGCGGATCTGCGCCAGCGCCGCGGGCGCGCCGTTCGCCCAGGCGGTCAGCGCCTTCATCCGCACCGGCAGCGGCGCGTACGGGCGTGCGACATAAACGTTCGGGTCCAGAGCGTCGCCGTAGAACGCCGGGTTCGTCCAGGGGGAGCGCGCGACTTCGAGCCAGAAGAGATCCCGGTCGACGACGGCGAGCAGATAGTCGCGCTGGAAACGCCGGCGCGGATCCAGCTTGGCGGCGTCGAACGCCGACGCCCGCGCTTGCTCGCGGTGCAGGCGCGCGATCTCGGCCTGAACGCCGGCGGCGCTCCAATCGGGGAATTGCCCGTCGAATTCGTGCTTGCCCTGGAAGACCGCGAAGGTGGGGTTGGCGTGGAAGTAGTCGTCGAGGAAGCCCTGCACGTAGGCATCCCACTCCTCCGGCTTCGGGTGCGATTTGCAGCCACCGACGACGAGGAGGGCCAGGGTGAGGGCGGCCGCGACCGAGACGCGCGAGCGAATCATCGACGGAACGCTATCGTCCCGGTATCGTTGGAGCAAGCCCGGGTTCGGGCTGCCCCCGCTCATGAGCCTGCGACTCTATTCGTGGCTGCGCATGTTCCTCCGCCTGGTGGTCGGCGTCTTCTTCCGCCAGGTCGAGGTGGTGGGCCTCGAGCACCTGCCCGAGCGCGGGCCGGTGATCTTCGCGGGCAATCACCCCAACTCGCTGATCGATCCGCTGCTGATCGTCGTCTCCTGCGGGCGCGTGGTGCGGTTCGCGGCCAAGGATGTGCTATTTCGCAGCCCCTTTCTGCGCCCGGTGCTGCGCGCGCTGGGCGCGGTGCCGATCGCGCGCCGCTCGGATCACGCCGATGCGCGCGAGGCGACCGCTCACAACGAGGTCGCGTTCGACACCCTGATCGACGTGCTCGCGGGCGGTGGCACGATCGGCATCTTCCCCGAAGGGCTGTCGCACGACGCTCCCCAGCTGGCCCGGCTCAAGACCGGCGCGGCGCGCATCGCCGCCGGCGTGTGCCTGCGCCATCCGGAGCAGGCGGTCGCGATCGTGCCGTGCGGACTGACGTACATGCAGCGCCGGCGCTTTCGCAGCCGGGTGCTGCTGCAGTTCGGGACGCCGCTGGTCGTCGATGCCGCGCGCGCGTGCGCGGCCGACGTCGTCGCCAGCGTCACCGCCGAGCTCGACGGGGGGCTGCGCGCGCTGACCGTCAACGCGGCCGACTGGGAGACGCTGCGCGTGCTCGACGGGTTCCGCCGCCTCTACCAGCCGCCGCAGATCTCGATCGACGACCGCGTCGAGCTTGCGCGCCGCTTCAACGCCGAGTACCCGCGCGTGCGCGAGGAGCCCGAGGTCCAGTCGCTCTACGCCCGGGTCGCGGCGTACCTCGATCGGCTCGACGCCGCGGGCGTGAGCGATCGGGATCTGCGGCGCACGCTCTCGCGCGGGGACGCGCTGGCTCGCATCGCGCGCCACCTGCTGCTCATCGTCGTGTGGCTGCCGCTGGCGCTGCCGGGCGCGATCCTGCACGCGCCCGCGGGCCTGCTGGTGCAGGTCGCGGCGCCGGTGCTGACGCCGCGAAAGGACGTCCTCGCGGCCACGAAGCTGCTGGCCGGGCTGCTGCTGGTCATGGCCTCGTACGCGGTCGGCATCGCCTGGCTCGGCGTTCGCGCCGGGGCCGGCGCGGCGCTGCTGGCGCTGATCGCGCTGCCGACTGACCGGCTACGCGACCCTGCAGGTCTTCGACCGCAGCGCTTCGCTGCGGCGGGGCCTCTCGACGCTGGTGCGGCTGTTCTCGTTCGAGCGCGAGATCGCGGCGCTGCGCACCGAGCGCGCGGAGCTCGAGGCGGCCGTGGTGGCCGCGGTCAATCGCTTCCGCCCCGCCGACATGGTGCTGCTGTTTCCGCGCGACCCGGAGCCGGCGTCGCGATGAGCCTGCCACCGTCGCGCGATATGGAGGTTTCTCGCGCGCCCGGCGCCGGGCGCGGTCGTATCGCAAACCGAGCGTCCGCTCGTCGTCCTCCTGCACGGCCTCGCGCGCACGCGCTTCTCCATGTCGGGGCTCGCCCTCCACCTGGGGCGCGCGGGCTTCACGACCTGGTCGCGCACCTATCCGTCGCGGCAGCTCTCGATCGCGGCGTCGGCCGAGCACGTCGCCGACGCCATCGCGCGCGAGCTGCCGGCCGGCCGCCCGCTGGCGGCGGTCACGCACTCGCTGGGCGGGATCCTGATCCGCCACCTGGCCGCGCGGATCCCGTTCTCGCGCGTGGTGATGCTGGCGCCGCCCAATCAGGGCAGCCGCCTGTCGCGGGCGCTGCGCGACGGGCCGATCTACCGCTGGTTCTTCGGCAAGGCCGGGCAGGAGCTGGCCGCGATCCCGGTCGTCTCCGAGGCCGAGCCCGGGCCCTGGCCGGCGCTGCCGCCGTCGACGGCGGTGATCGCGGGGACGCGCGCCGAGCGCAGCTGGAACCCCACCGGTTGGGTCAGCCGGCGCGCGCGCATCTTCGCGCCCGACGAGCCCAACGACGGCACGCTCGCGGTCGCCGAGACCCAGCTCGACGGCATCGCGGCCTTCGCCACCGTCGACGCAAGCCACAGCTGGATCATGAATCACCCCGCGGCGCGCGCGCTGGTGGTGCGCTATCTCGACACGGGGACGCTCGAGTAGGCTTACTGCAGCGTCGGCAGGTTCGCGGGGAAGGGTTGTTCGACCGGCGGCGCTTGATCGAACAGCGCCTGCAGCAGCGCGCACCGGTCGGGCTCCGCCTTCGGATCGCAGATGGCGAGCTCGTTCGCGAGCGAGGCGATGCTGACCGCGTAACTATCGAATGGTCGCAGCGCGACCGAGGTGAATGCCGACGCAAACGTGATGCTGGGGTCGGGATCCTCGGCCTGGTGGCAGAAACCGCAGCGGGTCACGTTGGGGGTGAACAGGATGCGCTGGTACGGTATCGCCGGCTCGAGCGGGGTCGTCACCGGGAACAGGATCTCGGCCTTGAGCGAGCGATCCTCGGGGAGGATCTCGCCCAGCTCGAGCAGCGGGGCGCCGGCGCCGGCCGGCACGATCGAGGCGCGCAGCCCGTCCCAGAACAGGAAGATGCGCGGACTGCGTGTTCCGACCGAGGGCTGTGCGCTGATCGTGCTGACGGCCGCGTGCGTCAGGAGCGGGCGCGCCAGCGACTGCAGGAAACAGGGGAGGGTGACCGGGCTCGGAAGCGCGTTCACCAGCGCGACGACGTCGGCGATCGTCTGCGGCGAGGTCGGCGCGCCCTCGGGCGCGACGCAGCGAGGGGGATCGGTCACGCCCGCGTCGACGTGCGGTGCTCCGTTGTTCATGCAACCGGATGAGCTGGCCCCGATCACGGTTGCCAGCAACAGGCTGAGGATGGCGCCGCCGCGCGGAAAACGCGCAAACTCTGCGCGCGCCCATGCGCGGGATCGCAGGGGCTGCGCCTGCGCTGCCGTCGTGTGGACAGTCGTGCGCTCGGACAGGCGGACTTTTGTGGGGGCGTGCGACATTTTCGGAGCGCTGCGATGCGGGGTGATCGGGAGAGTGAGCATGTCTCATGCCGTTCGCTCCGACGAGACATTGGAACGAGCTGATGCTATCCAGGTTACACGCGGCGCGCGGTCAGGCTCGGAAAAGCGCGTCGGTGACCTCATGGCCTTCTTCGATCCTCAGCCGGTTCCGTCGGGCGGACTTCATGCCGCCGCTACCGAACGCAATCGAGAGCCGATCCTCGACGTGCTCCGCCGCGTGTTGCCGCCCGCGGGGCTGGTGCTGGAGATCGCCAGCGGCACCGGGCAGCACGTGGCGTTCTTCGCGCGCGCGCTGCCGGCGCTGAGGTGGCAGCCGTCGGACCCGTCGGCGCCGCATCGGGACAGCGTGCGCGCCTGGGCGCGCGCGGCCGGCGCCGACAACGTCGCGGAGCCGGTGGCGCTCGACGTCGAGAGCTGGCCCTGGCCGGTCACGCGCGCCGACGCGATCATCAACATCAACATGATCCACATCGCGCCCTGGTCGGCCGCGGTCGCGCTGTTCCAGGGCGCGGCGCGCGTGCTGCCGCCGGGCGGCGTGCTCTTCCTCTACGGTCCCTTCATGCGCGGCGGCGTCCACACCGCCGAGAGCAACCAGCGCTTCGACGAGCGTCTGCGCGGCGAGGACCCGCGCTGGGGCGTGCGCAACCTCGAGGACGTGCAGGCGGCCGCGGCGGCGGCGGGGTTCGAAGCGCCGGAGATCGTGGCGATGCCGGCGAACAATCTGTCGCTGGTGTTCCGGCGCGGGTAGGCGTGCGTTCCGGTCCCCTCCCCCGTCTGCGGGGGAGGGTTAGGGAGAGGGCAGACCTTGCGAGGCGCGGCGCTCGCGGCCTACTCTGCCGGCACCGTACACCGTTGCTGCACGATCTCGCCGGCGCGACCGCAGCGCCGCTTTGCATCGCTGCAGGTGTCGCGGATCGGATCGCCGGCGGGATAGCGCGCCGCGATCTTGCAGATGTGCTCGGCGAGCGTGCAGATGTTGCGGGCGAGCAGGCGGATCCGCGAGCAGTCGGGCTCTGCCTGCGACTGCTCGGCGTCGAGCTCCCGGCTCTGCCCGTCGACGACCTCGCGGATCGCCTCGATCTGCTGGAGATCGGCGGGCGTGGCGGCCGAACGGGGTGCCGTGGGTGCAGGCGGTCCGGTTTCGATCGGACCGGAACGGGCGCAGCCGGCGGTGATGACGATCGTCGCTAGCAACGCGATTCGTAGCTGCTGGGTGGTGGTCGTCATTTCGGCGCCGCGGCCTCGGCCAGCAGAGTTTCGTTGATGGTGAGCGCGCGCTGATAGTCAGCGGCGGCGGCGCGCGCATCGCCGGTGGCCTCGAGCGCGGCGCCGCGCGCGACCAGCAAGTTGGCGACGAACAGGTGCGGCGCGGTGCCGTACGTCAGCCCGGCGTCGGCGAACGCGAGCGCCTGCCGCGGGTCGTGGTCGCCGAGCGCGAGCCGCGCCAGGCGAAAGTAGGTGTCCTGCAGGGCCAGGCGGCGCTCCGGCGCTGTCGCCGCGCGTGCGCCTTCTGCGCGTCGACCAGCGCCAGCAGCCGCGCGCGCGCGCCCGCGGTGTCGCCGGCGTCGAGGCGGCGATCGGCCTCGCGGTGCGCGCGCGCGGTCATCGCGGTCCAGCGCTCGGCCGGCGGACGGGCGCTGCAGCCGGCGATCCCGACCGCCACCAGAATGGCGCCTGCGACGCATCGGATCGAGCGCGCGCTCATGGTTCCTCCGCGCCGCCGCCACCGACGGCCGCGTAGTAGGCCCGCCGGTACTCGCGCATCTGTCGGTCGAGCGCCGAAAGGTCCGCGCCGGCGTGCGCGGCCTGCGCTTGCGCTTCGAGCAGGGTCAGCGACGGTGCCGGGATCACTCTGTCCGCCACCGAAGTCGCGACGTCGACCCGGTGCCGCGCAGTCAGGGTGGTCGTCACGATCAGCGCGGCGGCCGCAGCCGGTACCAGCAGCGACGGCCACAACCACCGCCGGCGCGGGCGGCGCCGGTCGACCGCGGGCAGCACGCGCGCTCCGGCAGCGGCGATGCGCGCACCGGCATGCGCCGATTCGTCCGGAGCTTGCGCGCGCCGCGCGTGCCGCAGCAGCGCCGCGGCTGCCAGCGCATCCTCGGGCGCCGGCGTGGCTCCCCGCGCCTCGGGCTCGAGAGCGCGCGCGAGCGCATCGGCCTGGGCGCGCTCCTCGGCGCTGGGCTCCGGATCAAGTTGCACGTCGTGTTGGTCCTTGGGATTCATGCGCTTCCTTCGTTCGCCAAGCTCGCTGCGTCGTCGCGCGCCGGCACACCGAGATCCTTCGGGGCCGATTCTAGCCAAGCGGCGCGGAACGCCCGCAGCGCGCGCAGCAGCAGTACGTCGAAGGTACCGACCTTGACGTCGAGCGCGGCGGCACATCGATCGCGTTCCTCTTCCTCGAAGAATCGCAACTCGAGCGCGCGCCGGTAACGCGGGTTGATCCTCGCCAGCGCGGCGGCGACCGCGTCGCGCAGCTTCACCTGGTCGAGCGCCTCGTCGCGCGGCGCCTCGGCGTCGGCGAGGAGCGGACCCAGCAATGTCTGGAAGCCCGCCAGCGCCCGCCCGTCGCGCGCCCGTTCGCGGTGCATGTCGAGCGCGCGGTTGGCGGCGATCGCCACCAGCCACGACCAGATGCTCCCGCCGCGGTCCTGGTAGCTGTCGAGGCGCTCGACCGCGCGCGCGAAGGTGTCGGCCAGCGCCTCCTCGGCGGCCACCGGATCACCCAGCCGCGGCAGCAGGATGCGCGTGTACATGGGCGGCGCCATCACCTGATACAGGCGATGGAACGCGGCGCGGTCGCCGCGCTTGATGGCGATCAAGCATCGGCGCTCCTCGTCGAGCCATTGCGGGTCGGTGAAGGTCACGGCGCTGGTAAGGGGGCGGGGCGCGGCACTCCTGCGTCGCGCTCTACGCGCATCCTAGTCGTTTCCGTGCGCCAGGGGCGCGTCATGGGGCTCCTCTCCCCCGTAGAACGCGCGGCCGGAAAGTTCCTTACACCGTGAGCTCCTCAGCCGTCAGCCCGTCAGCCCGTCACCCGTCAGCCACCTTGGCCGTCCTCGACGGCGATGGCGTCGACCTCCGCGCTGAGCAGGCAGTCTTCCTCGCTGCGCAGGTCGATGAGCAACGCATCGGCGACCGCGCGCACGCTCTCGATCACGCGCGCGCGCGGCTGCCCCTCCGGTCCCAGCGCCGACATCGCCGAGGCCAGCGTGGCGCGCTGGCGACGGTGCCCGGCCTCGATCTGCGCGTGCAGCATCGACCCGCAACCGATGACGTCGCTGAGCGCGGTGGCCAGGATGCGCTCTTCGAAGTTCATGTACTCTTCGAAGGCCTCGTACAGCTCTCGCGCGTGCTCACACAGCGGCTCGAAGCCCCGGTCCGATTTGGTCGCGTGCTCCGCGCAGTGGATCGTCTCGTTGGCGAGCCCGCGGAGCTCGTCATGGCACGAAAGGATCGCGTCGCGCGCGTCACTCGATGAAAGCTCTTCCCCCGTCGTCATTCTCATGTCCGCACCTCGCCCCGTGAGTGGTCATCATTCCATTGCGGGCAATGTTAGGACGACTGGTTGTGGCTCGTCAGCCGTGAAAGTGCTCGTTTACGCAACTTCCTCGCGCGCGAAACCGTTTCTTGACCGATTTGCCGCTTTTGTACGGGTTCACCCGGAAAAGTGAGGCCTGCGTTGTCAGGGATACAACGGGCCCGATTCCGTGGGCAATCGCCGGAGTCGCCTCGGTTGCAGGTGAATGTGAGGTGGCCGATCCCGATGTCGCAGCTGTCGCCGTGACTAGCGCGCGACGAGCCGCAGGGTCATCGCGGGCGAGCGAGCGACCTCGCGGATCAGCGCCGCGAACGTCTGGTCCGGGGCCGCGGCAAAGCGACTGACGATGTCGTTCACCACGCAGCTGTCCAGTGCCGGCAGCGTCGGGAGCGTCGGCAATCCGTCGTGCAGGAAGCTTCGCGTGAGGCAGGCGGTGAAGGTGCGGCTCTGCGCGATTTTCCGCGAGAGATCCGCGCCGCCCGTGAAAGGCGGTGACGAAGGCGCGCGCGCAATCGACGTCCGCGTCGCAACCGCTGAGGTCGGCCGAAATGATCGAAGACGTACTGGCCGCCGGCTGCGGCGATCTTGTCGACGGAGTCGAGGCGCGCGGGATGATCGTGTCACCCTCGCGCGTGCTCTCGAGCGGGGGGAAGACTTCGTTCCCGGGATCGCCGAGGCCCAGCTGCGTCACCAGCGCGTCGGCGACCTCGCGGGAGAGCAACGCGCTCACGGCGTTGGTCTCTTGCAGGAGCGTGAGCCGCTCGATGCGCTGAGGAACGATTGGCTGGGGCTGACACGACGGCGTCGGCGGCACCGGTGGCGTCGTCGGGGGCACGGGCGGAACCGGCCTGTCCCCGGGCAGCGGCGGATTGTGATCGCAAGCCGCGAGCGCCAGCAGAACGACCATCAGCTCCGACCGAATACGACCCATCACCCGCACGGAAGTCGCCCGCTGCGAGCGAGACGGCGCGGAAAAACGCCTGGCGTCCTGCCGCTTCTATCTCTCTCAGCCGGTGAGCAGCACCTTGCCACCCGCGCCGCTCTCGGCCAGCTTCTGCGCCTGGCCGGCCTCTGCGAGCGGAAAGCGCCGCACGATCGGGATCACCAGCTTGCCCTCGGCGACCGCGCCGGCCAGCTGGGCGAGCCGCCGCGAATCGGCGTGGGCCATGATGGCTCGGACCACCAGGCCGCGGTCGCGCGCCCCCTTGGGCTCGCCGACGACGCTGCCCACGGTGCCGCCGGCCTTCAGCTTGCCGAGCAGGCGCAGGGTTGTCTCGCCGCCCACGGTGTCGGCGATGGCGTCGAGCGTCGGCAGCCGGGCGACGTCGGCCTCGTCGTCGAGCGCGACGACCTGGTCGGCGCCCAGCGCCGCCGCCTCGCCCCGGTGCTTGGCGCGGATGCCGGCGAGCACGCGCGCGCCCGCGGCCTTGGCGGCGAACACGGCGACGCGCCCGGTGCTGCCGGTCGCCCCGGTCACCAGGACCTGGTCGCCGCGGTTGGGCCGAACGGCGTCTTCGATCAACTGCGCCCCGGTGAGCAGCACCAGCGGATAGGCGCCGGCGTCGACCAGATCCATCCCGGCCGGCAGCGCGGTCCAGGCCTCGCTCGGACCGACGACCAGCTCGGCATAGGTGGCGTTGACGCGTCCCATGACTCGCTCCCCGACGGCGAACCCGGTCACGCCCGGCCCGACCGCCACCACTGTGCCCGACGCGTCCCGCCCCAGGATCGCCGGCAGCTGCAGGGGCATGTACGCGTGGTAGACGCCACTGCGGAGCTTCCAATCGATGGGATTGATGCTGGCGCCGGCCATGCGCACCTTGATCTCGTTTGGCCCCGCTGTCGGCTCGGCCACGTCGTCGCGCAGCTGGAGGCGATCGACATCGCCATAGGCAGTCAAAACGATGGCTTTCATGTCCCCGATCTAGCGCATGGCGGCGATGGGCGCCCGCCCGGCGTGTGTATTCCGGACACGCCCCGATGATGTGGGCAAAAGCGAATCCCCGCCCCGCGTTTTGCTCGAATGTTGCTCGAATAGAGCAAAGGGAGCGAGCCTGCGGAGATGACCCGTTTTCGAGGGCTCGCGCCACTACTAGGTGGGGACAGAGACGACGCGGGACGGGACGTCACACAGGGGGAGGGGGCGCATCGCCAGCGATGGTGGCGTGGCGGGCGACAGGTGATGCGGGGCGGGACATCGGCGCCGGCGCGGACTCGATCCGCCGCCGGCGCCGGTGGCCGCTTGGTGGCGACGTCAAGGCGGTGTGATCGATCGACGCCCCGTCGGGCGTGCCATCGAACGCCGCGCGCGGCGCCAGGATCCCGGCGACTCGCCCACGGCGCGGCGGAACGCGCGCGCGAACGCCGTCTCGTTCTCGTAGCCGACCTCGAGCGCGATATCGATGACCTTGGAATCGCTGCTGCGCAGCAGCCCCGCCGCCAGCTGCATGCGCCACTGGGTCAGGTACTGCATCGGCGGCTGTCCGATCAGATGCGCGAATCGCTCGTGCAGGGTCGAGCGCGAGATCGCCGCCTCGTCGGCTAGCCGCTCGAGCGTCCAGTCTTCGCCGGGCCGCGAGTGCATCAGCGCCAGCGCGCGTCCCACGCCCGGGTCGCGCAGGCCGGCGAGCCAGCCGGTCTGATCCTGCGGCAGCTCGTGCGCGTAGTGCCGCAGCACCTCGACGAACAGCATCTCGCTCATGCGCTCGAGCACCGCCTCGCCGCCCGGACGCCTGCGGTTCGACTCCTCGACCAGCGAGCGCATGAAGCTGGCGATCCACGAGCGCCCGTCGCTGGCCAGCTCGGGGATGCGCAGCACGCGCGGCAGCGACGCCAGCAACGGGTTGAACGGCTTGGTGTCGAAGCCCAGGAAGCCGCACACGATCGTGGTGTGGTCGCTTCCGCCGCCGTCGAGCAGCGCCGTGGTCGGCCCCTCGCCGTTCAGGTTGATCGCGAACGGTAGCTGGGGCGGCCGGGGCGCGAAGAAGAAGCCCGGATCGACGTTCTTGGCGCGCAGCCCCGGCGCGCTCGAGATGACGTGGTGGTCGCCCTGCGGGAAGATCACGATGTCGCCTTCGTTCAGGCGCACCGGCTCCTCGCCTGCGATCGCGGCCCAGCACGAGCCGCGCGCGACCACGTGAAACTCCATGAGGTGATCGACGCCGGGGAGGATCGCGGGAATGAGCAGCTTCGACTCGGGCGTCTCGGCGACCCAGGGATCCGACCCCTCGACGTAGAAGAAGATCGCGCCGCGCAAGCGGATCGCGCGCAAGAGGTCGGAGAGGGTGTCGGCGCTCATCGGGGGCTCATCGGCGAGGCTCATCGGACGATCGGCACAATCTTCCCGACGGACGGCAGGGCGTCAAGCTGGGGGCTTCGGGCATGGTTCGTGGCGTGGGAACCAGCCCACGCCATCGACTCGAAAGGAGATCAGCCATGCCAACCTCGACGACGAATGTTGCGATTGCGACCGGTCATTCACCCGGTCCCCCGCCCTCCCGATTTCGCTGCCATCAAGACCCGCCAGCAAGCGACCTGGTCCTCGGTCGACTTCGGCCGCATCGGGGTGCGGCTGCAGATCGTAGGCGAATCGCTCTGTGAAGCGGTCGACCTGCGTGCGGGAGAGAAAGTCATCGATGTCGCTGCCGGCAACGGCAACGCATCGCTGGCGGCCGCGCGCCGATTCGCTCGATGTCACTTCGACCGACTACGTCGCGGAGTTGCTCGACCAAGGGTTGCGCCGTGCCGACGCCGACGGGCTCTCGATGACCGCGCGGCTCGCCGACGCCGAGGATCTGTCGTTCGAGGACGGCGCGTTCGACGTCGCGCTGTCGACGTTCGGCGTGATGTTCGCCCCCAATCCACCGCGCGCCGCCGACGAGATGTTGCGCGTGGTCCGGCCGGGGGGCCGCATCGGCCTGGCCAGCTGGACGCCCGACGGATTCGTGGGGCAGCTCCTGCGGGTCGTCGGCCGCTTCGTTCCGCCGCCCGCTGGCCTCACGCCACCGACGGCGTGGGGAACCGAGACCCGCATCGTCGAGCTCTTCGGGCCCTACGCGCGCGACATCCACACCCAGCGGAAGCCCTACGTCTTCCGGTACCTCTCGGCCGCGCACTGGATCCAGATCTTCCGCAGCTTCTACGGTCCGGTGAACCGCGCGTTCGCCGCGCTCGACGCCGCCGGGCAGGCGGCGCTGCACCAGTCGCTGCTCGAGCTGCTCGAGGTGTGCGACGTCGGCGGAGGCCGCGGCCTGGTCGTGCCCGCCGACTACCTGGAGGTCGTCGTCACCAAGTGAGTGCGCTTCCAACCATCAGCGAAACACCGAGAACGGAGATCATTCCCATGACCAATCTGCAGGCAACGAAGCTGGAAGAACGGATCAAGACGCTGGCGGCCGGATTCGCCGGACAGATCCTGCTGCCCGGAAACGACGCGTACGAGAGCGCGCGGCGGATCTGGAACGCGATGATCGATCGCCGGCCGGCGTTGATCGCGCGCTGCGCAACCGGCGCCGACATCGCGCGCGCGGTCACCTTCGCGCGCGAGACCGGCCTTCCTCTGGCGGTGCGCGGCGGCGGCCACAACATCGCGGGCAGCGCGATCTGCGAGGGCGGGATCGTGATCGATCTGTCGGCGATGAAGGCGGCGACGGTCGATGCGGGCGCGCGGCGGGTCACCATCGAGGCCGGCGCGTTGCTCTCCGATCTCGACGCCGCCACCCAGGCGCACGGGCTGGCGACGCCCGTCGGCATCAACTCGACGACCGGGCTCGCCGGGCTCACGCTGGGCGGCGGCTTTGGCTGGCTCAGCCGGAAGTACGGCATGACCGTCGACAACCTCGAAGCGGCGGAGGTGGTGACCGCGGGCGGCCAGACGGTGCGCGCGAGCGCGAGCGAGAACACCGACCTCTTCTGGGCGCTGCGCGGCGGCGGCGGCAACTTCGGCGTGGTCACGCGCTTCACCTATCGGTTGCACCCGGTAGGGCCGCAGCTCCTGAGCGGGCTCATCGTCTATCCGATGGCGCAGGCGACGTCGGTGCTGCGCCAGTACCGGGCGTTCATGGCGCAGGCCCCCGACGAGCTCACCGTCTGGACCGTCCTGCGCAAGGCGCCGCCGCTGCCGTTCCTGCCCGAGAGCGTTCACGGCCAACCGATCCTGGCGCTGGCGCTGCTCTACGCCGGCGATCCCGATCAGGGGCGCGCGCTGGTTCATCCGCTGCATCACTTTGGCGCGCCGGTGGGGGCAGCCGTCGGCGTGCAGCCGTACACCGCCTGGCAACAGGCGTTCGATCCGCTGCTGGCGCCGGGCGCGAGGAACTACTGGAAGTCGCACAACTTCACCCAGCTCGACGACGGCCTGCTCGACGTGGTGCTCACCTACGCCGAGAGCCAGCCGTCGCCCCACTGCGAGATCTTCCTGGCGGCGCTCGGTGGCGCCACCATGAGACCCGCGCCCGATGCCGTGGCCTACGCTCATCGCGACACCCGATTCGTGATGAACGTCCATGGCCGCTGGGAGACTGCAGCCGAGGACCAGCGCTGTATCGGCTGGGCGCGTGACTTCTACGCGGCGACGAAGCCGTTCGCCAGCAACGGGGTCTACGTGAACTTCATGACCGCCGACGAGAGCGACCGCATCCCGGCGGCGTACGGCTCGAACTACGGTCGTCTGGCCGAGGTCAAGGCGAAGTACGATCCGGACAACTTGTTCTGCGCCAACCAGAACATCCAGCCGGCGTCGGACGGCGTCGGCTGAGCCGTTCAGGTCAGTCGGAAGTCGGGGTCGAAGCCGAGCTCTCGTCGCGCCTTTTCCGTCGACGCGTGAGGGCTCGGCTCGGCGACGTTGTACGCACCCGGCGCGCCGCGCTCGATCGCCAGCACGGCGGCCTGCGCGGCTGCGTCGACGTGCACGCCGGGGCTGCCCGCCGGCCTGGCGTTGGCGCCGGGGCCATAGAACCAGCCGTAGCGCAGCACCACGCCTTCGATTGGCTTCGCGTCGAGCACCGCGGTCTCCAGCGCCAGGACGCCGTGCACGTTGGGATCGACGGGATCAGACTCGATGTGCGGCTCCGGTCCAGGCAAGTAGACCCAGACGATGCTCTGGGCGATGAGCCGTCGCGCACCGACCGCATGCGCCGCGGCCACCAGGTTGGGTGTCGCCTCCGTGCGCAGGCGCGCGTTGCGTGCGCGCGTGTCGTCGATCTGTTCGGGTGCGAACCCTCCCGAGAGATCGGTCAGCTGATGAATGATCACGCCCGGTGATACGCCGCCGACGGCGCGCACGAGCGCGTGCCGGTCATAGGCATCGACGATCACCGGCGCGACGCCCGCGCGCTCGAGCTCGGCGGCGCGCTCCTTCGAGCGTGTCGTCCCGAAAACCTGATACCCGCTCCGGACGCAGCAGCGGGATCAGGCGGCGCCCGATGACGCCGGCTGCTCCCGCGACGAAGACTCGTTCTCCCGACACGATCATGTTGTGGCTCTGTTCCTCACCGTCAAGCCTAGCGCGGGTCAGGGCGGCGATCGGGTTTCGACGCCGACGCCGCGCCGGAACACCAGCTCGCCGCCGAACCACCCGGTCACTGCGAGACAGAGCGCGCCCGCCACCTCCAGCCCCAGCACCAGCACGCCGGGGCTGCCGGTGGCGCCGCCGCGCAAGGCGAAGGCGATGCCGAAGAGACTGAGCATGGTCAGCGCGAGACCAGCGTGGATCAACGCTGTCCTGGCGTTGGCGGTATCCGCCTGTGGGATCTTGATCAGATCGGCAAAGCCGGGGATGGCGGCGAGGCCGGCGGCGAGCAAGCCGGCGGCCTCGCTGTAGTACGCGGTCGTGCGCCCGCTTTGCAGCACGCCCACCCAGGCGAGCCCGTCCCAGACCGGCGTCAACGCCAGCAGCGCGATCGGGAACGCGACCAGCATCGGGTGAACGGGGTGGCGAAAGAGACGCATGCTCGAGGGAAGGCCGGCGTTCGCTGGTGGCTCAGTGTCCGAGCAGCAGGATCAGGAATGCCGCGACCGCGACCAGCGCGTGGACCACCACCAGCCAGATCGGCAGCGCCACCTTGCGGATGTGGTGGAAGAACAGGCCGAAGCCGCCGAGCGCCGCGACGACGAAGAGCACCAGCGCCGTCGTTGCCGACGATGTTCCTTGATGCTGCGCGACCAGGGCGATCAGCGTGACCAGGCCGGCCGCGGCGACGGCGCCGTGCACCAGCGCGAGCGCCATCGGGGGATACGGCTTCCCCTTGAAGCGAATGAGCGCGAGCACGATGCCGCCGACAGCGGCGACCGCAAACAGGACGAGAGCAATGTTCATGGGAGGCCCCTTGGTTTCGGGTTTCCCCCATGGAGTCGGATCGGCGGTGAGAGGTTACACGCGCAAGTGAGTTTCCTCGCTCGCCCTCCGAATCTCGCGGCCCGAGCCTGAGGCCTCGTTGCCTACGGCGTCATCCAGCCGCCGTCGCGGAACACCTTGCCCTGGTCCGCCGGCGCCCAGGGCGTCAGCGTGAAGGTGACCGAGTTGGCCAGCGCCGAGGGGAGGCGGGCCGCCGAGATCTCCGGGACGCAGTCGTGCTCGCGATCGGTGGTGATCGTGCGCGTCCCGCCGGCGGGAGTGAAATCGTCGACCGACCCCGACTCGGCGGTCAACGTGCGCTCCGCCATCTGCAGGCCGCCACGCCCCATCGGCATTCCGTCGGGGCCGACACCCAGCTGTGCGCACTCGCTGGGCCACGCGACCAGCTGATCCTGATCGCGATCGTCCCATCCGTTGAGCACGAGCTTGTTGAGGCGCCCCACGCGATCCTGGATCAGGCTGGCCATCGCGTCGTTGCCTGGCAGCAGCCCGATGAGCTCGTAGCTGTCGCGCAGCGCGCCCTGCAGGATGCCGAAGCGACGCGGCGTGAAGGTGATCGTCGGGCCGCGGTCGCCGGCGATCGGACGGTAGACGCGCGCGCTGGGATCGTAAAACGCGCTCTCGAGGCGCGCAAACGCAGCGGCGGCGCGATCGCGGAACTTGGGCGCGCCGGTCGCGAGATAGGCGATCAGCAGGCCGCGAATCACCGCCGCCTGTCCGTCGAGGCTGGTGCCGCCGCCGGTGGCGGCGCCGCTGCTCAAATTCCAGCCGCTGTAGCCCACGCCGTCGGCGGTGCTGAGCTTGTCGTAGAAGACGCTGGCGAGGCCGTCGATGAGCTGGTCGAGCCGGGTTCCGAAGTCGACGCCGTCGATCATGGGGAAGCCGTCGAGCGGCGTCGGAATCCCGTGCGCGTCGGGCGTGGTGTTGGCGTAGAGCGTGAGCTCCGAGTCGAGCGAGCGTCGCGCCGTGCGCAGCGCCAGCAGCGTGTAGGCGGCGACGTCGCTCGACAGCGTCGTCCCGCGCGTGACCGCGCCGCCGGCGGCGATCGCGGCGTCGTCGGCGAACAGGCCGCCCGTGGCCCCGTGCAGCCGGTCCATGTTGACGATCGCGACGCGCATCATCGCCAGCGCGCGGTCGTGCAGCGTCGGCGATCCGTTGGGCGTCTGGTTCTGCACCGGGAACGGATCACCGTCGAAGTAGACCTTCGCCGGTTGGCTGCCGCCGACCTCGGTGTTCGCGAGGTCGGTCAGCGCGTACGCGCTCGAGTAGGCGCCGAGGATCCCGGCCGAGATCCAGGAGGTGGCTGTCGGCCGAGGTGATCGCGTAGCCGGTGGGCCGCGGGAAGCCGCTGGCGTCGTCGGTCTCGGTCACCTTGATGGCGGCCGGGAACCAGCGCAGCGCGCTTTGCGGCGTGTACGCCAGCGCGTCGGCCAGGCTGGCGAACCCACCCAGCGTCGTTCCGTCGGTGGTCGTCAATTGCGACAGCCACTGCTGCGCCTGGTTGTCGAGGATCTGGATGAAGTTGCCGGCCTGGAAGCCCTCGACGTCGCTGGAGCCGAGATAGGTGCCGGACAACACGCCGCCCGCAACCAGGTTGCCGGGCTGACCGACCAGGGGGAGGGCGCCGTCGAAGACGGTCTCGACCTGGCCTTCCTTCCAGTTGTGCATGATCTGCAGGTAGTTCAGCGTCCAGAGCGCTTCCTTCCAGTCGGTCCACCCGGACGCGCCGGGGCCGATGGTCATCGAGACCTGCGACGCGCGGTTGGGCAGGTGCAACGTCGTGTAGTCGCACTCGTACATGTCCGAGATGATCGCGCCGTGGATGCCGGCGTTGTCGTCGGAGCTGAGCGAGCAGCCGGTGGCGTTGGTGGGCTCGATCGCCGGGTTCCACGACGTGAACGGCTGCAGCGTGGGCCAGAGCCCGGGCCAGCCGAGCGGCACGTCGGCCGAGATGGCCTTCACGAATCGGGTGACGGCGTTGCTCTCGACGCCGATCAGCGCGAACCAGGTCTGCGCCACCTGCAGGGCGTCGGCGCCGGTCGCACCGGTCGGGTTCAGCACCGGGCCGAACAGCAGCGAGGTGCCGGCGCCCGACTCGAACGCGATGTTGTTCATCGGCTGCTTCGAGTACTCGTACGACTCGACGCCGATCGAGTAGCCGGCGAGATCGATCTGCTCGATGTCGTCGGGATCGGCGGGGTCGACGTAGATGCTCGGCTGGCAGACGTCGAGCTGGCAGACGTACGCGCGGCTGTAGCCGGCCAGGTCGCGACCCATCGCCTCGGCGAACGGCTCGCCGGCGATCTGCATCTCGACGGCCGCGATGAAGTGATCCTCGGTGACGAAGGTGGTGTCGACCGCGGTGACGTTCAGCGCCAGTGCCTGGGGCGGCGGCGCGCCGTCCGTCGCGCCGTCCCCGTTCGCGTCGGTGAGCGAGCCGTCGCCGCCGTCGGCGAGCGCGTCGCTGCCCGCGCCGAGGTCCCCGCCGGCGGAGCTGTCCCGCGCATCGGTCTGTGAACCGGCTGGCGCGTCCGCGTGCGCGTCCTTGTTTGATGTGCTCGCGGACTTCCAGCTCACGCACCCGCTGCCGGCGAGGGCGGGGGCAAAGATGAAAGTGAAAGTCAGAATTGCGCCGGGACGCAGTCTCCTTACGCTCGTCGACAACCGAGAGATCCTATCTCAGCGGCCGCGCCGGCGACGTTCCGCGGAAGCCGAGGACGATCGCGAGCCCGGTCAACATCCCGAGGCCACCCAGCCCCATCCCCGAAGCACCATCGGCGACCACGCAGGCGCAACCGCCGCCCGTGGTCTCGCCGCCGCCGCTCGCGCCGCCCACGCCGCCGCCGCTGCTGCCGCCGGAGCCGGTGCCCGTCGAGCCAGCCGTGCCGGTCGCGCCGGCCGTACCGGTCGCGCCGCCGAGGCCGGCGATCATGCCGCCGGTGCCGGTCGAGCCACCCGCGCCGGTCGTCGGGGCGTCGGCGCCCCCGTCGGTGCCGCCGTTGCGGCCACCGGTGCCCGCGCGGCCGCCGGTTCCGCCCGCCATGCCGCCGGTTCCGCCCGCCGTGCCGCCCGTGCCGGTCGCGCCGCCGCTACCGGTGACGCCGGCGTCGACGGAGTTGCTCTGGCCGACGGTGAAGGGGAAACGCAGTCTTCGACTGCACGCCGACCGCCGACACGAACAGGCTGTACGTGCCCGGCGCCAGGCCCGCGGGCGTCACGAACTGCGCCGTCTCGACCATGTTGCCCTTGCTCGGCCCCATGTTGCTGAAGTTGAACGAGCGGCAGAACGAGACGTTGCCCGCCGTGTCCTTGAGCCAGATGATCGGGTAGTTCATCTGGTTGACCATGTCGTCGCCCTCGTCGGAGCCGTTGACCAGGCCGCTGATCTGCAATGCCGGTCAGCGTGTAGTTGTTCTGAGCGGCGTTGAAGACCACCGACTGCACCACCGGCCGCCAGCTGTCGTCGGGCGCGCCGTCGGGCGTGAGGATCCAGTTCCGCGCGGCCGCCGTCACCATGACCGTGCCGTTGGGCAGGTTGACGTAGCCGATCGGGAAGGGGTTGCCGCTATCGGGCGGCGGCGTGAACGACGAGACGGTGTTGGTGTTGGGATTGAACTGCTGCAAGACCGTGCCCGGACCGAACATCACGTTGACCAGCGCGCCCATCACCATGCCGTTCGGCAGGATGTCGCTGAACTCGTCCTCGGCCTCGTTGTCGAGCATGGTCGGACCCTTGACCCAGGTGCCGGGATCGGCCGCGGTCGCGCCGGGCGTGTAGATGTAGCTGTTCTTCTGCAGGCCGTAGACGAACACGCGCCCGTCGAACATCTGGGTGATGCCGCCGGTGTCGCCGGTGTTGAAGCCGGCGGGGACCGGGCCGGTGCGCTTCCACGTGTTGGTGGTCGGGTTGTAGATCGCCGCGCCGGCGCCGGCGAAGCCGACCGCGAGCACGTTGCCGTTCTGCAGCGTGGCCCAGGCGTTCTCGTCGCCGGTGTTGAGCGGCATCGACGGGCCCATCGACCAGGTGTTGGTCGTCGGGTCGTAGATCTGGATCCCGCTGCCGAAGCGCGTGCTGTCGAGGATGCGCCCGTCGGCCAGCGTCGTGCTGCCGGTGTCACCGATGTCCATCGGCGCCGTCGCGGTCGCCGTCCAGGTGTTGGCGACCGGGTCGTAGATCTCCGTCGTGGGGCAGAGCGCCGTGGTACAGGCCGGGCCGTCGATGAACTCGCCGCCGGCCTGGAAGAAGCGACCGTCCTTCAACATGTGCTGCTGCGCGCCGCCGCGGGCGTGCACGCTGGCCGCGACGTTGCTCCAGGTCCCCTTGGAGTAGTCGCCGGTCTTGTCCGGCGTCAGAACCACCCAGCGGTTGAGCGCGCTGCCGTGCGACAGCACGCGCCCGTCGGTCAGCATCCACATGCCGAAGGCGTTGCCGCCGGCCGCGCTGTTGACCGGCGCCGCCGTCCAGGTGAAGGCGTGCGCGGGCGTCGTGAGCGCGGCGGTCAACATCAACAGCGCAATGCCGCCGCCGGCGGATAGGCGAAGTGTGCGCTTGCGCACGGAATTGTTAGGGGAACGACGAGGGGGGAAACCTGCGGTGGGGTGAGATTCCATCACGTCGGAGGTCACCGGGTCCGAAGCTCGACGGCTCAAAGAAAGCTGAGCATTTTCGCGCACCGCGAGAAATTTACGCAGGCGCGACGGCGGTCACCTCCGATCGAGTTGCGGGCGTCACGCCGGGCGTGGAATTCGGCTGGTGACGCGGCCGACCAGACGGACGCGTAGGCGCGTCGCGCGCAGGAAGAGCGGCGAGTCGCGGAGCAGCGCCTCGACGGTCTCGGGTGGGACGTCCCGCATCGCGGCGCCAGCGCGCAGCGAACGGGCGTCGGCTTCGCCGCCCGCGCGGTCGAGGAGCTCGACCAGCGCCGCCTCGTGGGTGGTGAGGGCGACCGCGGGCTCGGGCGAGCGGCGGCGCAGCCAGCGGCCGTCGATCTCGACGCCGGCGATCTCCGACAGGTAGCGCTCGAGCACGCCGCGAGGCACGCGCTCGGCGCGCGGCCGCCCCTTGTCGAGCGCCATGCGGAGCTCGTGGCAGGTCGATCCGATCGCACACCGCGAACACCTGGCCGACCGCGCGCGCCAGGCGGCTGCCGTCGCCGCTGAACGAGAACCAGTCCATCTCGTCGTCGAGCCAGCGTAGCTGCGGCAGCCCGACCAGCAGACGGCACACCATCGGCTTGCTGGCGTCGAACGCCTTCACCAGGCGCACGCGATCGATGATCGACTGCACGGTGGCGAGGCCCCAGAACGACACCAGGCGTGCGGCGGTCGCGGTCACCGTGGCGGCGAAGCCGCGGCGATCCTCAACGGCCAGCCGGATCGGATCGCTGGTCGCGGTCGTCGTCATGATGGGCGCCGGCGTCTGATCCGGTGAGGCGTTCGCCTCCTCGCACGCGGCGAGCATGTCGACCAGGCAGCGCGCGCCGAAGCTGGGGATCTGCAGATAGCGGCCGACGGTCCAGTGCGGCTCCCTGGCGATGAGCGGCAGCAGTCCGATCGATCACGCTGCGGGTCCGGTTCTCGATCGCGAGCGAGCGCAGCGCGACGCTCGGATGCGGCATCGGCAGGTCGAGCACCTCGCGGCCGAGGCTGCGCAACGCGCGCGACGTTTGCAGCACGACGTCGCGTCCGACGTCCTTGCGGAGATCCTTGCGATCTTCGATCGGGATCAGCCGGCGCGAGCACATCTCGTCGAGCGCACGCGGCACCAGCACACCGTGCGGCCGCGGATAGTCGTTGTCGCGCGCTCCGATCTTTTGCGCGAGCTGCGACCGATTGAGCAGCGGCGGCGCGAGCGGGGCGGCCGAGAATTCCATGTGCGGATCCATGGAGCCGCTCCATACAAGCAGATCGGCGCCGCCGTCGCAGCAACGAAGCGCCATCGATCGGCGTTTTTATCGAGAAAAGATGCCATTCGTGCACACTACAATGTTGTGTGTCCGGTGGCGTTTTACTTTGCAATGACAGGTGCTACTGATCGTCTGTTGATTGCAAATCGCAACGTAACGATTGCGGATCATGCATTGTGAAATGAACTGCGCGTCGCTAAGTCAACGAAGTTACGTCGATTTAGTGCCTGCGAAACGGCCGGTTAACGGCGCGCCGGTAGATTGCGGCCAACTGATCGTTTTCCACGATCCTCAAGGAGAAGACCAATGGCTGATCCACAACCGACCGCCCCCGCTCAGGGCACCAGTCGAGCCACGCTGGGCCTGACCGGGTTGACCATCAACGCCATGGCGTTGATCGCGCCCGGCGCATTCCTGTGGCTGACCTACCAGATCCAGTCGCTCTACGGCGCGCCGATGGCCGGATCGGCGATGTGGTTCGGGATCGTCGCCGCCTTGCTGCTGTGCCTGGCGACCGCGGTGAGCTACGCCGAGCTGTCCAAGCTCTATCCCGGCGCCGGCTCGTCGTACTTCTTCGCCGAGCAGGCCTTTCTCAACAAGACCCACGCCTTCCGGTTCGCGCGCATCGCGAAGTTCATCACCGGGTGGGCCAGTCACCTCTACTACTGGGTCTACCCCGGGTGCATGGTCGGCGTGACCGCGATCATCAGCGGCTACCTGCTCAACCAGTTCTTTCCCAATACGTTCAGCGGCACGTTCAACAGC
Organism: uncultured Pseudomonadota bacterium; assembly: GCA_963711305.1. Lineage (GTDB taxonomy): Bacteria > Myxococcota_A > Polyangia > Fen-1088 > Fen-1088 > DASRQZ01. The sequence continues at coordinate 210,048 of CAVQDT010000003.1, read as the reverse complement.
CCGCTGTTCATGATCCTGTTCTGCATCGTGTTCGCGCTCGGGGTGGCCTACATTGCATTTCGCGGTGTCACCGGCACGACCGACGGTCAACATGGTCATCAACATCGTGCAGATCACCGCGCTGCTGGTCTTCTCGATCATCGCGATCGCCTACCGCGTGAACCACCCCGAAGGCGCGCGCGGCCTGCAGCTGGTCAACGGCACGCCGGTCGACTACGTGGTCGCGCAGGAGCCGGTGATGGAGAACGGCAAACCCAAGCTCGACTCCGGCGGCCAGCCGGTCTTGCAAAACAAGATGGACGCCGACGGCAACCCGGTACCCGAGATGAAGGACGGCAAGCCGGTGCCGTTCTGCTCACCTACGCCGCCGATCAGGGCACGGTGATGGAGCCTTCCGACGCCGATCACCCCAAGGATCTCACGCCGCACTTCAAGTTCCACCCGACCGCCGGCTCGGTCACCGCGCCGCACAACTTCTTCTACATCTTCATCCAGGCCTGCATCGCGATCCTGATCCTCGTCGGGTTCGAGTCGGTGACGTCGATGGGTGAAGAGGCGAAGAACGCCAAGCGCGACATCCCGCGCGCGGTGTTGCTGTCGCTCGCGATCCAGGGCGCCGTCTGCTACCTGTTCGAGTACTTCGCCGCCAACTACTTCCTCAACCCCGGCTACAACCTGGCCGCCGCCGCCGGATCGGGCGCTCCGATCGGCGACATGATGGTCATGGTCGGCACCTGGCTGTTCGGCAGCTACTCGGCGGGCCGCGCCTTCATGCTCGTCGAGGCGTTCACCGTCTTCCTGGCGCTCATCGGCACCACGCTCGCCTGCCTGAACACCGGCGCGCGCGTCACCTACGCGATGGGCAAGGACGAGGAGGTGCCCGAGCACTTCGGCATGCTCCACGGCGCCAACCTGACGCCGCACCGGTCGATCTGGACGCTCGCGGTGCTGTCGGCGATCATCGGCATGGTCACCGTCTCGGTCTACCTCGGCGGCACGACGCCGGCGCCGCTGGACCCGAAGTACTCCGGCATCTGGTACAGCTTCGGCATCTTCAACCCGGCGACGATCGCCAAGCTGCCGAACACGCTGGTCGTCGTCACGCTGATCAGCAACTTCGGCACGTTCCTGCTCTACATGCTCACGTGCATCATCGCGATCGTGGCCTTCCGCGAGCACCACTCGTTCAGCGGCTTCAAGCACATGGTCGTGCCGGTGTTCGGCCTCGTCGCCAACCTGCTCTGCATGCTCTTCTACCTGGTGGGTCCGTTCACCGTGTCGGGCATGAGCGTCAAGGAGCCGTACATCGCCTTGGCGGTCTGCGCGGCCTGGGGCGTCTACGGCGCGGTCTACTTCGCGCGCACGAGCAAGGCCAAGGGCAAGACGGTGCTGCTCGAGCAGCGTCCGAGCCCGACGGCGGCCATCAGCTGAGCGCGGCCGCCTGACGTTGGAAGAGGAGCTGCAACAACCCGCGGCGTGCGCTTTCGAGGCCTCCGTCGTCTCCGACGTGGGCACCGAACGCGAGCACAACGAAGACCAGTGTGCTTGCTTCGTCGAGAGCGCCACCGCGGGCATCGTCGCGGTCGCCGACGGGGTCTCGAGCTCCCCCGCCGGCGAGATGGCGAGCAAGACCGCGATCGAAGCGACCGTGCGCAGCTACCGCCAGCTCGCGGGCATGCCGCTTCCCCGGCGGCTGCCGCGGGCGGTGCAACAGGCGAACATCGACGTGTACGACCTGGGCGTCGTCGTCCCCGAGCTGCGCGGGATGGCGACGACGCTGACCGCGCTGGCGATCGAGGACGGCGCGCTCATCGCGGCGCACGTCGGCGACTGCCGCCTCTACTGTGCCGCGCCGGCGCAGATCACCCAGCTCACCAAGGACCACACCGTCACCGGCGAGCGCGTGCGCATGGGCCTGATGAGCGAGAAGCGCGCGCGAGACCACCGCGACCGGTCGACGCTGACCCGCTGTCTGGGGCGCGAGCTGATCGTCGCCATCGATCGCATCGGCGACGCCGCTGCGCCAGGGCGACACCCTGATCCTGTGCAGCGACGGGCTCTACAACGTCGTCGCCGAGCCCGAGATGCTGGAGATCGTGCGCGGCCAGCCCGGCCGCCGGCCGCGAGCCGGGCGCTGGTCGACGCCGCCAACGAGCGCGGCACGCCCGACAACGTCAGCGCGGCGGTGATCAAGATGATTGGCGCGACGCCGGAGCCGCGCCCGCGTCGCGGCGTGCTGGGGCACCTGGCGCGGTGGATCGGTCGCGAGCGCGTGATAAGGTGCGCCGCGTGTCCCCCCGCGACGCCGTGAGCTGCATGCGCGAGTTGACGGCCGGCGACAGTCCTGGATCAGTACCAGCTCGGCGAGTTGCTGGCGCGCAGCGGGATGGCGTCGATCTTCAAGGCCACCGACACCGACTCGGGCGCGACGGTCGCGCTCAAGATCCCGCACATGCAGTTCGAGAGCGACGTGGTCTTCTTCGAGCGCTTCAAGCGCGAGGAGAGCATCGGCCAGAAGCTCGACCACCCGCACATCGTCAAGGTGCTGAAGCCGCGCGACGAAGAGCCGCATGTACCTGGCGATGGAGTACGTCGAGGGCAAGTCGCTGCGCGCGATCATGCAGGCGGCGGGCGCGCTGCCGGTCGACGAGGCGCTCGGACATCGCGCAGCAGATCGGCGACGCGCTCGTCTACCTGCACGCGCACAGGGTCGTGCACCGCGACCTCAAGCCCGAGAACGTCCTGCTCACCGCCGACGGGCAGGTGAAGATCCTCGACTTCGGCATCGCGCTCGACGAGGCGGCGCGCCGGCTGACCTGGGTCGGGCCTGTCGTCGGCGGTCGGCACGCCCGACTACATGGCGCCCGAGCAGATCGGCGGGCGGCGCGGCGACGAGCGCACCGACGTCTACGCGCTGGGCACGATGCTCTTCGAGATGCTCACCGGCGATCTGCCGTACGCAGGCGCCCAACCCGCACGCGCTGATGCGCGCGAAGACCAACGACGATCCGCGGCCGCCGAGCTACTTCCTGCCCGCGGTCGATCCGGCGCTCGAGGCGATCGTCGTGCGCGCGATCGAGCGCTCGCCGCGCGATCGCTACGAGACCGTCGGCGCAGTTGCTGAGCGACCTGCGCGATCCCGGTCGGCGGTGCGCGCCGACGGCAGCCGCACGACGACGCCGGCCCGGCGCCGCTTCCGCGCCGCTGCGCCGCGCGGCGGTTCCGCTCGCGGTGTTGATGATCTTCGGCGGCCTGATCGCGCTGGTCGCGCTCAGCCATCGCGGCCGCGCCGCCGCTGGCGCCGGCTCCGCCGGCGCACCGGGAGAAGTGCGATGCCGCCCGCCGCGCCCGCACCGTCGCTCGAGCACGTCGCTCAACCTGGCCTGGGTGCTGCTCGGCGCGCTTTCTCGTGATGTTCATGCAGGTCGGCTTCGCGATGGTCGAGACCGGCTTCGCGCGCGCGAAGAACGCCGTCCACACATGGCGATGAACATGGTCATCTACCCGGTCGGCGTGCTCGGCTTCTGGCTCATCGGCTTCGGCGTTCATGATGGGCGGCGTCGCGGGCTGGCCGACGCTTGGGCGCGGCGCCGCGCCGGGCGCGCACGAGCTCGGGATCCACGCTCGGCGGCCACCTGCTTCGGGCTGATCGGCGCGTCGCGCTTCGCGCTGGTCGAGCGTCGCGCACGATCCCGGCAGCCTGGCGATGTTCCTGTTCGCCGCGGTGTTCATGGACACCGCCGCGACGATCCCCACCGGCGCGCTGGCCGAGCGCTGGCGGTTCGCGGCGTTCCTCTGCTACGCGCTGTTCATGTCGATGTTTCTCTATCCGCTCTACGGCAACTGGGTCTGGGGCGGCGGCTGGCTGTCGGCGCTGGGGCAGCGGGCGTCGGCCTCGGGCACGGCCACGTCGACTTCGCCGGCTCGTCGGTGGTGCACATGACCGGCGGCATCGCCGCGCTGGCGGGCGCGATCGTCGTCGGTCCGCGCATCGGCAAGTTCCGGCGCGACGGCACGATCGTCGCCATGCCCGGCCACAACCTGCCGATGGCGGTGATGGGCACGCTGGTGCTGGCCTTCGGCTGGTTCGGCTTCAACGCCGGCTCGACGCTGTCGGCCACCGACGCGCGCATCGCGCTGATCGCGGTCAACACCATGCTGGCGTCGTCGGCGGGCGCGGTCGTCGGCGCTGATCTACGTCTGGTACACGGTCGAGAAGCCCGACATCGCCATGGTCTGCAACGGGCTGCTCGGCGGCCTGGTCGCGATCACCGCGTCGTGCGCGTTCGTGAGCCCGCCCGCCGCGGTGCTGATCGGCGCGATCGCCGGCCTGCTCGTCGTCTGGACGCGTGGTCGCGCTCGAGCGCCGCCTGCGCGTCGACGATCCGGTGGGCGCGATCGCGGTCCACGGCGTGTGCGGCGCCTGGGGCGCGCTGGCGCTGGGCCTGTTCGCCGACGGCAGCTACGGCGACGGCTGGAACGGCGTCGCGGGCCCGGTGCGCGGCCTGTTCTTCGGCGATCCGGGCCAGCTCGCCGCGCAGGCGATCGGCGTCGCCACCAACGCGGTGTTCGTCTTCGCCGCCGCCTACGGCTTCTTCGTCGCCTGCGATCGCGTGATCGGCAACCGCGTCGCCGCCGAGGTCGAGTCGGTGGGCCTCGACTCGCTCGAGATGGGCTCGGAGGCCTATCCGCCCGGGGGATAGCGCCCGGTCATCAGCCGCACCAGGTGAAACGCGGGCGGAAACAGCGACAGCGCAACGCCGAGCCACAGGCGCGGCTCGCGCACCAGCGACCGGCCGATCCGCTGCGCTTCGAGCGCGGTGTCCCAGAAGAGGTAGAGCATCGCCAGCTCGAAGCTGCCACCGATCACCGGGATGTAGCTCGCGATGGCGCCGGCGTTCGCGCGCGCCAGCGCCTCGCGCGCCAGGAACAGCACGAACAGAAAGATCCCTAGCCGCTGCATGCGGCGCGCGCCGGGCAGAGGACGATCCGGCCACGGGCGATCCATGCCGGCGAGGCGCCAGTGGCGGCGCAAGAGCCCGTGCGCCACCAGCGCGAACGCAATCGCGACCGCCGCGCCCAGCGTCGGCCAGACCTCGAAGTGCGCGCGCGTGAGCACGCGCCCGTCGCTCAGCTGCTGGCCGAAGGTGGTGAGCGGCAGCGCGTCGCCGGGCGCGATCGCGCGCGGGGTGACCGAGACCAGCACGGCGTAGATCGCGATCGCCGTCGCGACCGCGGCCAGCAGTGCGACCGCGCCGCGCCAGGTGCGCTCCTCGGGGGGCAGGTCGTCGTCCTGGCTTCGCGGTTTGCGTCGCGCAGCGTGGTGACCCGCGCCGCCACCGCATCCAGCTCGCGGCCGAGCGCGGTCGCGCTCTCGGTTCGCTGCGCCGGATCGATCGCCATCGCGCGCGCGATCAGCGGCTGCAGCGCCAGCGGCACCGCGGGGGCGGCGTTCGACCCCGCCGCACCCGCGCCGTCGGGGTGCCGGCCGGTGACCATGTGAGCCAGCAGCGCGCCCACCGCGTAGACGTCCATGCGCGGGCTGGGCGCGGCGCCGGCGCGCGCCTCGGGCGCCATGTACCCGGGCGTGCCCAGCACCAGCGACGGGCGCGTGAGCGGACCGTCGCCGGCGGCCGGCTCGAGCAGGCGCGCGATGCCGAAGTCGGACAGCTTGGCGCGCCCGTCGTCGCTCATGAGCACGTTCTCGGGCTTGATGTCGCGGTGAACGACGCCGCGCGCGTGCGCGTAGGCGAGCGCGTCGCAGAGCTGGCGCGCGATCGCCACCGCCTCGCCGGCCGGCAGCGGCAGCCGTTCGGCGAGCGAGCCGCCCGACACCAGCTGCATCACGATGTAGCTCTCGCCGGCCGGCGTGGTGCCGAAGTCGTAGATGCCCACGATCCCGGGGTGCTCGAGCCGCGCCAGCGTGCGCGCCTCGCGCGCGAAGCGGGCGCGGAAGTCGGGATCGGCCGCGGTCTCGGGGCGCAACACCTTGACCGCGACGTCGCGTCCCAGCCGATCGTCGTGCGCGCGGAAGACCCGTCCCATCCCGCCCGCGCCGAGCTCCGCCAGCGTTCCAGCCAAGTCGGCCCCAAACTAGGCAGCCCGTGGGCGTGGGCGTGGGCGTCGGCGTGGCCGTCCTCGTCCCCGTCGTCGCCCGCCCCCGCCCAGCAGACAGCGCGGGCAGACCGACAACCTCCCGCCCGCGTCGGGCGCACCGCAACGCGGACAGGCGCTCATGCTGCCAGCACGCGCATGAGATCGTTGAGCTCGGCCTCGCCCTCCTCGGGCGTTTGCACCGTGTCGGCGATGCGCGCGAGCAAGAGCTCACGGAAGCGGCCGCGCGCGCGGTGCACGAACGACTTGAGCTGCGGCACGGTCATGCCGTGCGCGGCCGCGAGCTCGTCGTAAGCCGGCGCCTCGCCGAAGCGAAAGAGCTGGCGCACCACCGCGACTGGCCCGCGCCGCGCGCCCGACGCCAGCTCCGCCTCGAGCTCGCTGAGCGCGCCCTCGATCAATCGCAGCGCCCACTCGCGGTCAACGCGGCGTCGGGATCGTCGGGCGCCGCCGGCACCAGCGCCTCGACCTCGTCGAACGAGAGCGCGCGGAGGCCGCCGCCGCGCTTCTGCGCCGCCTCGTGCGCGTACAGGTTCGCGAGGTAGTGCGCGAGCGCGGTCTTGAGATACGCGCGCAGCCGCCCGCGCCCCGGGTCGAGTCGCGCCAGGAAGTCGCGCTCGAGGAGGTGCACCAGGAACCCCTGCACCACGTCCTGCGCCTCGGCCGGGAGCACCCCCTGCTTGCGCAGGTGCACGTAGAGCGGCTGCCACCGCGTCGCACACAGCTCCTCGAGCACGCCGCGCCGCAGCTCGGGACGCTCGCGCGCCGCCACGATGCGCGACCAGCGGGTCTCGGGGAAAAGGCCTGCGCCCGCGCGCGGTTTCGCCTCGTCTCCCATCCGGCGTCCAGTATAGACGCGTCGGTGACCGAGGTTAGGGTTCGAATCCCGCTGGGGTCGCCGAATCCCAAAGGATCTCTGCCGACGAGCTCATATCGCGGACGCCGTTCTTCTCGGCACCGACCGACGGCAAGATGGCGTTTGTCACCGTCTGCCGCGAAGCTCACGGCGACACCTTCCAGAGCTGCGAGTAGGTCGCGTAGAAGACCGTTCCGTCGGGCGCCGCGGCCAGGGAGCAGAAGTCGAAGGCAAACGTCTCGTTCTGCGTCTTGCTGGCCTCGAGGAAGGTCGGCACCGTGGCGATGAGCGTGAGCCCGTCGGCGCCGCTCGCTGTCTCGGTCACGTGGTAGAGGTGCGAGCCCTGGTTGTCGAGAAGGCGCCCGAGGACGAAATAGAAGCCCCCTGACGGATCGCGGGCCGAGCAAACGAAGTTCGGTTTGTATTGACTGGTGGGTGCCTTGAATTGGTCGCCGTCATAGAGGAGGCCGACGCCGGATCCGTCGAGGTTCCCCCGCCAGAGGGTACCCTCGTTGCATCCGGGCAACTGGAGGAACACCCCCGAGGGCGCCGCGACGATGTGCTCCCAGGCGCACTCGAACAGGCGATGAAGCTGGTAGCTGGTGTACAGGACGTGGCTACCGGTGTCGGAGAGCATCGTGAGACCCTCGTCGGAGACGATGGCGACGCTTCCTGCGCCCTTGACGGTGATGCGCTTGGCGAAGGTGAGGTTCGAAGCGTCCTGCCAGAGATCGGCGACGTGGGCGGCGCCCGAACGGACGACCACGGACGGCACCGAATTGCCGGCGTAGAGGTTTTTGTCGTCTGATCCCCCGACGAGCAGATACAGCAGCCCATCGGGACCACGATCGAGGTCGATGATCTGGGTCGGCTTCGCGAGGTTGGTCTTCGCCGTTGCCTCTGCGAACGTCAAGTAGGTGCTGACGGTCTGCCCGTCGATCATGTAGACGTTGGTCTTGTCCTCGAGGTAGACGCGATCCTGTTCGTCGACGGCCATCCCTGGCGTCCATTGGAACGTCATCCAAGGCCCGCCGGAGAGGACCTGCGTCAGCGTCCGCGGCGAGCTGGTCGCGATGTCGCCCAGTGCGCCATCCATGCCGGCGTCGCGCGGGACCGTGGCGTCGGCATCGGGTGACGGGGCGTCGCGCGCAGCGTCGAAGCTTCCGGCGTCGCGCGGGACGGTTTCGCGCGTGGCGTCGGACGCGATCAAACCGGCGTCGGACCGGGCGTCGGCACCGGATGGGGCTACGTCGTGCGCCGGATGGGCCGCGTCGAGCGTCGACGCCGCTGCATCCTGCGCCGGCGGAATCGATGGGGGAACCGCCGGCACGAATCGTCGGTTGCAAGAGAGGGTCGCCACGACGACGCACACGCCCAGGCCCCACAGCAGCGCGTCCCGCACACGCCTACAGTACCAGAGGAGCTGCCCGCCACGCGTAGCGGCCGAACCGTCGGTTTCTGCGGCGTGCCATCTCCGGCGCTGCCCGAATCGTGAGGCACGGGTCGCTGCTGCCGCTGAAAAAAAGAGCACCCCCCGCGCAACCGGCGCCGCTGCCTTCTGTATGGGTGGTCAGAAAGAGAGGCCACCATGACCCCAGACAACGTCACCAATCACCTGATCCCCGTGTACGCCGCCTACGGCGCCGCCAGCGTCGGCCTGACCTGCTGGCTCGCGCGCACCCTGTTCCGCAACGGCGCCGTCTTCCTCGAGGACGTCTTCGCGGACCACCCGCGCATGGCCAGCTCGGTGAACCACCTGCTGGTCGTCGGGTTCTACCTGCTCAACCTCGGCTACGCGCTGATCACGCTCAAGGCCGGCAACGACGTGCTCACCGCTTCCGACGCGATCGAGACCCTCGCGCGCAAGCTGGGTGCGCTGCTGCTGGCTCTCGGGGCGGTGCACATGGGTAACCTGTACGTATTTCACCGGATCCGCCGGCGCGGCCAGCTGCGCATGGCGCCGCCGCCGGTGATGCCGCAGATGCAGCACGGCGTCCCGCAGCCGTACCCGGCGCGAGCCTGACCCCACGCGACCCACCGCTGCCGTCCCGGGAAGGAGACCACCATGGACACCACCACCGACTGGATCGAAGAGGTCGAAGCGCGCGTGCAGGAACGGATCGACCCCAGCGACGCGCGCAGCCCGCGCGCGCTGACCGTCCTCTTCGATCCCGGCTGCGCCCTCTGCCAGCGCTGCCGGGCCTGGATGCTGGGGCAGCCGAGCTACGTGCCGCTGACGTTCGTCCCCTGCAGCGGCGCCGAGGCGCGCGAGCGCTACGGCGACATCCCCTGGCTCGGCGACGAGCTGGTGGTCGTCGGCGACCGCGGCGAGGTGTGGATCGGCCCGGCCGCGTTCATCACCTGCCTGTGGGCGCTCTGCGACTGGCGCGAGTGGTCGTTTCGTCTGGCTGGTCCGGCCTTCGCGCCGCTGGCCGAGCGATTTTTTCGCTTCGTGTCGAGCAAGCGCAAGGGCATCGCCGCCCTCATGGACCACGACTGTGCCGACGGCCAGTGCCACGTGCGCCGTCGGTGAGCTGACACGAAATCGTGACCCGGCCGGCGACCGATCGCGTACGCGCCTCGGCCGCCGGCTTGCTACGCTTCCGGTCGTTCATGACGTCGATCTCGACGGCGCCGGCGACGCGAACGGGGTGGCGCTGGCTCGAGCTCGGCCTCGTGTTCGGCGTCGCGCCGCTGGTGCTGGCGCTGGCGCCGCGGCGGATGGTCACGCTGGGGATCATCGGCAGCGGCCTCGGCTCGCTGGCCGCGCTGCTGCTGGATCCGACGTTCCCGCGCCGGCAGCTCTGGGACGCGGCGCTGGCGCGCCAGGGACTGCGCGCGCTCGCCGTCCGGACCCTCTTCGTCTGGACTGGGCTTTTTCTCTACGCCCTGGTGCGCGTGCCCGACCACCTGTTCGACATGCCGCGCACGCGCCCGGTCGCCTGGCTGCTGGTGATGCTCCTGTATCCGCCGATCTCGGCCTATTCGCAGGAGATCATGTTCCGCACGCTGTTCTTCCACCGCTACGCGGCGCTGCTGCGGCGGCCGGCGGCACGAGTGCTCGCCAGCGGCCTGCTCTTCGGCTGGGCGCACATCGTGGTGCACAACCTGACGGCGATCTTCCTCGCCTCGATCGGCGGCCTGCTGTTCGCGGCGACCTACGAGCGCCGCCGCTCGACGCTGCTGGTCTCCATAGAGCATGGACTGTATGGAAATTTCATCTTCACGATCGGGCTCGGCGGCCTGTTCTACAACGTGCACCACGCGCTCGCGGCGCTCGCTCCCTGACGGGCCGTGGCCCTGTGCACGGTGTCTCTTGACAGTCGCTGGCTGGCGACTAACCTCGCGGCGAGCGTGTAGGGCGCTTCCTGTCCGCGGAGAGGGACCGAGTCCCACCTATTGATTGAACAGCGAGCTGGTGCGCTTCTTTCTGCCCGGAACCGCGGACGTCGGGCGTGATGAAAGGAGCTGCACATGCCCTCCCGTTCCCTGCCGGCGCGTCCCGACCTCACTCAGCTCAGGCTGCAAGCCAAGGAGCTGCGTCGGGCCCATCGCAACGGCAGCCCGTCCGCCGCGGCGCGCATCCTGACCCAGCATCCGCGCCTGCGCGGCCGGGCGTTTCGCGACGTGCAGGAGGCGATGCTGTCGCTGGCCGACGCGCAGCTGGTGGTGGCGCGCGAGTACGGGTTCGAGAGCTGGATCGCGCTCAAGCGTCACGTCGCGATCTCGCGGCGCCTGGTCCACATGCGGACTCACCCTGGGTTCGCCGGCGCGGTCGCGGCGTTCGACCGCGGCGATCTCGACGGCCTGCGCGCGCTGCTCGCCCAGGACCCGACGCTGGTGCGGGCGCGCGGATTTCTGGAACCACCGTTTGGTTACTTCAGCGGCGCGACGCTGCTCCATCACGTGGCGGGTAACCCGCTGCGGGTGCCGCTGCCGGCGAACGTCGTCGAGCTGGCCGCGTCTCTCATCGAGGCCGGCGCCGAGGTCAACGCGCGCACGCTGGCGCCGAGCAACGGTGCGACGACGATGGACCTGGTGCTCACCAGCCAGCACGCCAGCGAGGCCGGCGTGTCGCCGCCGTTGATCGATCTGCTGCTCGCGCACGGCGCGCGGCTCGACCTGCGCGCGCCCGACGTGCTCCACCCGTCGCTGTCCAATCACGCGACGCGGGCCGCGGAGCGGCTCATCGATCTCGGCGCCGAGGTCGACGTGTGTGCGGCGGCGGCGCTCGGTCGCATGGATCGGCTGCGCGAGGCCTTCGATCCGGCGGGCAAGCTGACGGCGCCGGTCCGGCGCGGGAACGAGACGCTGTCCGAGCGCGACGCCATCGGCCTCGCGATGCTGTTCGCGTACGTGAACGGGCGGCGCGAGGCGGTCGACTTCCTGCTCGAGAAGGACGGCAACTGGAACATGATCGGTGTCAACAACGGCACCGCGCTCCACCGCGCCGCCGGCGCCGGCGATCGCGCGATGGTCGAGCGCCTGGTCGCGAAGGGCGCCGACCTCGACGACCGCAACAACCCGTTCAACGCCACGCCGCTGTCCTGGGCCGATCACGAGGGCAAGACCGAGGTGTTCCACTGGATGCGCACGCACGGCCCGGTCGACATCCACGACGCGGTCTGCTTCGGGCTCACCGACCACGTGCGCGCGCGCATCGCCGAGCGCGCCGACTGCGTCAACGACGCGCTGGATCAGTGGCAGATCCCGCGCGCGACGCCGTTGCACTTCGCGGCGCACACGCGCGCGGGGGCGATCGCCACGCTGCTGCTCGACGCGGGCGCGCAGCCCAACACGCTGGCCGGCGACGGCCGCACCGCGCTGGACATCGCCGACGCGCGCGGCGCCTTCGAGGTCGCGAAGCGCCTGTCCGCGCGGCGGAGGGGTACGCGCGCGCCGACGCTCTGAGGATCCGGTTCCCTCTCCCGTCTGCGGGGGGAGGGTTAGGGAGAGGGCAGGCCTTGCGATTGCGGCGTTCGCGGACCCCTCTCCCTAACCGCGGACGGGGGGAGGGGATCGGAAGCGCTCAGCGCTGGGTATCGCGCGAGTCGAAGGTGACGGTCGCGGCGTGCGGATCGACCGGCACCGGGGCGCGCGCCGCCCGCACCCGCTGCGACAGCACCAGGCTCACGCCGCCGATGACCGCTGCCGCCGCCACCGATCAGTCGCGGGCTCAGCGTCTCGTCGAGCAGCGCGACCGCGCCGCCGGCGGCGATCACCGGCACGCTCAGCTGCAGCACCGCCGCGGTCGTCGCGGTCAGCCCGCGCAAGGCGCGATACCAGATCGCGTAGCCGAGCCCGGAGGTGATGCCGCCCGCGATCACCGCGAGCAGCAGGCCGCGGCCGCTGGCGCGCGCACCCGACGACGCGATCACGTTCAGGAACATCACCGCGGGCAGCGCCCAGATGAAGCTGCGCGCATTGGCCTCGAGCACGTTCGGCGCGCCCTTGCCCGCCAGCGAGTACACGCCCCAGGCGCAGCCGGCGGCCACCATCAGCGCGCTGCCGATCGGATCGGGTCTGGCGTCCCACCGACGGTAACGTCAGCCAGCCGAGACCGCCGGCGGCCAGCGCCAGGCCGAGCCAGGTGCGCGCGCGCGGCCGCTCGCCCGAGACGATGCCCCAGCCGATCATCGTGATCTGAACCGCGCCGAACAGCAGCAGCGCGCCCGCCGCCGCGCCGATGCGCACGTAGGCGAACGAGAACGGCGCCGCGTAGATCGCCAGCGCCAGCGCGCCGACCAGCGCGCGCCCGCGCGGCGGCGACCAGCTGAACGATTGCCCGCGCAGCCGCACCAGCAGCGACAGCACCACCGCACCTGCCGCCAGCCGCGCCGTGGTGAAGGTGGCGGCGTCCATGAGCCCGCTGCCCAGCGCCATGCGCGTGAGGATCGAGTTCGACGCGAACGCGACCAGCGCCAGCAGCGTGAGCAGCGCGGTCTCGGCGACGTGAGGTATGGTCGAGCGCGGCGCGGACATCCGGGAGGCCGGAAATTACCACGCCGGGGTGAAACGCAGGACCGCGCGGCGAACCCGCGTCCCGCGCTCAGCCGCCGGGGCCGTCGGCCATCAGCTCGCGCTCGAGGTTGTCGACCTTGAGCGCCAGCTCGGCGGCGTCGGACGCGAGCATGTTGGCGTCGCGCACGAGCACCCAGTGTCCGCCGAACTCCTTGCGGAAGATCGAGAGCACCGGCCCGCGCCGCACGGTCGGTTCGGCTTCCTTGGAGCGGCGAGGTGGTCACGGTCTGGGTTGCCCAGCAACAGGCGAGGTCGCCCGAGACCAGCACCTCCTCGATCTCGGCGCTCGACTGGATCGTGCACGACTCCGTGAGCGCCGCCAGCTCCTGCGCGAATGCGGCTCGGCCGCGCAACGGTGTGCGCTCGGCCGCGAGGAAGACGGCATCTTCCGAGATCATGGACAGCAGCGCCGCCAGGTCGCCCGCGCCCATCGCGCGATGCCATCGGTTCAGCAACGTCCGGATCGCTTTTTCGTCTCGACTGTTTGAACCCATGGCACGTGCCTCCCTACGCTGGTTCCCTTACGGCGACGCTCGCCCGTCTGGCGATTGTGCGCATCGTCGCGCCGCCGACAAGGCCGGTCTGGTCGACGATGGGTCCCGTCGGGAAAAAGTCACTCGCGGTGCCTTGACGGATGAGTTGAGCTACCTACGCTCTTTGCGCGCCCTCGTTGTCACCGACTCGGAGGCCTGGCCATGGACTCGTCTCGCGACGGCACCCGTCGCGCTCCCTCGTTCACGCTTCGCTGCGAACGCGAGCCGCCGGTCACGCTCGAGCGCTTCCGCGGACAGCCGATCGTGCTGGTGCTGTGCAGCGGCCCGCTCGAGACATCGGCAACCGGTGGCGTCACCGGATGGAACGACGAACGCGGTCAGACCGCCGACGATCGACGGACTGGCCGCGGTGCGCGCCGAGCTGCGCGGCCTGGGCGCGGTCCTGCTGCTGGTCTTCGACGACGGCGCGCTCTGCGTGGGGCCCGAGGACGAGCTCTGGCGCGTCGGTCCGGGTGACGCGCGCGACGCCGCCGAGCGGGCGGCGATGCGCGCGCGCTACGGCGTCTCGCCGGGCGCCACCGGTCTGTTCGTGATCGACGGCGAACGCCGGTTGCGCTTCTCGTACATCGAGGTCGCGCCCCGGCGCGGCACATTGCATACCATCGCCGGCGCGCTGTCGGCCACCGGGCACATCGACGTGTCGCGCTTGACGCTTGTCGCGCCGCGACCTGGTGGTGAGCTCGCTCGCGGCCGCGTTCGCGCTCGCGCTGACAGAGCCGCCGGCGCGCGCCGCCACCGCGCCGCGCGGCCGCGCCGGCCGAGCCGGCGGTCGCCGAAGTCGAGATCACCCTGCTGGTCAACGGCGAGCCGCGCCGCCTGCGCGTCGATCCGCGCGTGACGTTGCTCGATGCCCTGCGCGAGCGCCTGGGCCTGATCGGCACCAAGAAGGGCTGCGATCAGGGGCAGTGCGGCGCCTGCACCGTGCTCGTCGACGGCCGGCGCGTGAACGCCTGCCTCACGCTCGCCGTGATGGCCGAGGGCGCGCCGATCACCACGATCGAGGGGCTGGCGAAGGGCGACGGAGCTGCACCCGCTGCAGGCGGCCTTCATCGCGCACGACGGGTTCCAGTGCGGGTACTGCACGTCGGGGCAGATCATGAGCGCGGTCGGCCTGCTGGCCGAGGGACGCGCGCGCACCGACGACGAGGTGCGCGAGCAGATGAGCGGCAACATCTGCCGCTGCGGCGCCTATCCCGAACATCGTCGCGGCGATCCAGCAGGCGCGAAAGGAGGCGCTGAGATGCGTGCGTTTCGCTATGTTCGCGCCGCCGATGCTGCGGCGGCGCTGCACACGGCTGGCAGCCCGGGTGCGGCGTTCATCGGCGGGGGCACGACGTTGATCGATCTCATGAAGCTGGGGGTCGAGGCGCCCGACACGCTGGTCGACGTCAATCATCTGGATGCGGGCGCTCCGATCCAGGAGCTGCCCGACGGACGGCCTGCGCATCGCCGCGGCCGCGCGCAACAGCGACGTCGCCCATCACCCGGCGGTGCGCGAGCGCTTTCCCGTGCTGTCCGAGGCGCTGCTCGCCGGCGCGTCGCCGCAGCTGCGCAACATGGCCACGGTCGGCGGCAACCTCGTGCAGCGCACGCGCTGCGCGTATTTCCGCGACGTCGCCGTCGGCGAATGCAACAAGCGCGCGCCCGGCTCCGGCTGCGCCGCGCTGGGCGGCTGGACGCGCATGCACGCGATCCTCGGCGGCAGCCGCCAGTGCATCGCCGCGCACCCGTCGGACATGTGCGTCGCGCTGGTCGCGCTGGACGCGGTCGTGCACACGCAAGGGCCGCGGCGGCGCGCGCCAGATCGCGATCGCCGATTTTCACACGCTGCCCGCCGAGCACCCGGAGATCGAGACCGCGCTCGAGCACGGCGAGCTCATCACCGCACGTCACGCTGCCGGCGGCGCCGTTCGCGGCGCGCTCGCGGCTACGTCAAGGTGCGCGATCGCGCGGCGTTCGCCTTCGCGCTGGCGTCGGCGGCGGTGGCGGTCGAGCTGCACGGCGGGCGCATGCGCGCGGTGCGGGTCGCGCTCGGCGGCGTCGCCACCAAGCCGTGGCGCAGCCGCGAGGCCGAGGCGGTGCTGGTCGGTCAGGCGGCGCGCCGAGCCACCTTCGAGCACGCGGCCGCGGCGGCGGTGCGCGGCGCCGACGCGCGGCCCGACAACGAATTCAAGATCAAGCTCGCGCAGCGCACGCTGGTGCGCGCGCTGGAGACGGTGGTCGGCCGATGAAGGAGCTCGCGGGTGCCGACGCGGGCGCACCCGAGAGTCCGCCCTGCGCGCGCCGATCACCGGCGCCGGCATCGACCGTGTCGAGGCGCGGCTCAAGGTCACCGGCCAGACGCCCTACGGTCCCGAGACCGCGGTGGCCAACGTCGCGCACGCCGTGATCGTCGGCGCCAGCGTGGCGCCCGGGCGCCTCGACTCGATCGACACGCACGCCGCCGAGCGCGCGCCGGGCGTGCTGCGCGTGATCACCCACGCGAACGCGCCGCGCTTGCCGGGCGCGCCGGGCGACCCCGGCGAACGGGTGCTGCAGCTCCTGCAGGACGACCGCGTGCTCTACAACGACCAGCCGATCGCGGTGGTGGTCGCCGACACGCTGGAGAACGCGCAGCATGCCGCGGGCCTGGTGCGTCGCCGTGGTCCGCGGTGAGCGGCCGGCGCTCGACCTCGGCAGTCACCTCGCCGAGGCGTACGCGCCCGCGAAGACGCCGCGCGGTCCCACCGACACGCACACCGGCGATTTCGATCGCGCCTACGCGGCGGCCGCGTACCGCATCAGCGCGACCTACACCACCCCGGTGCACAACCACAACCCCATGGAGCCGCACGGCACGATCGCGGTCTGGAGCGCGGCGGATCGCGTGACGGTCTACGACGCGACGCAGGGGATCACCGGCGTCCGCAAGCGGATCGCCAAGCTGTTCGGCTTGCCGCTCGACGGCGTGCGCGTCATCTCGCTCTTCGTCGGCGGCGGGTTCGGGTGCAAGGGGACGCCCTGGTCGCACGTGGCGCTCGCGGTGATGGCGGCGCGCGTGCTCGGCCGGCCGGTGAAGCTGGTGCTGACGCGGCACCAGATGTTCTCGCTGGTCGGGCACCGGCCGGTGACCCGGCAGCAGGTCGCGCTCGGCGCCGATGGGCACGGCCGGCTGGTGGCGATGCGCCACGACGTGCACGTCGGTGACGTCGCGCTTCGACGAGTTCGTCGAGCCGAGCGCCGCGCAGACCCGCATGTCGTACGCCTGCCCGAACATCCGCACGTCGCACCGGCTGGTGCGGCTGGACGTGTCGACGCCGACGTTCACGCGCGCGCCCGGCGAGGCGTCGGGCAGCTTCGCGCTCGAGTCGGCGATGGACGAGCTCGCTTACGCGCTGAAGCTCGACCCGCTCGAGCTGCGGCTGCGCAACTACGCCGAGCGCGATCCCGAGACCGGCAAGCCGTTCTCGAGCAAGTCACTGCGCGCCTGCTACCAGCAGGCCGCGGAGCGATTCGGGTGGGCGCGGCGGCGGCGCGCGGTGCGCGCGACGCGCGAGGGGCACGAGTGGGTGGGGTGGGGCATGGCCACCGCGACCTATCCGGCGGGCAGAGCCCGGCGCAGGCGGTGGCGCGCATCCGCGCCGACGGCACGGCGCTGGTGCAATCGGGGACGCAGGATCTCGGCACCGGCACGTACACGATCATGACCCAGATCGCCGCCGACGCGCTCGGCCTGCCGATCGATCGGGTGCGCTTCGAGCTCGGCGACACGCGGCTGCCCGAGGCGCCGCTGTCGGCCGGGTCGCGCACGGCGGCCAGCGTCGGGCCGGCGGTCAAGGGCGCGGCGGACGCCGCGCGCATGGCGCTCGCCGCGCTGGCGATCGCCGACTCGGGCTCGGCGTTCTTCGGGATGCCAGCCGGTGACGCGCGGGTGGCGGACGGTTTTCTCGTCGACGCGCGCGATTCGTCGCGGCGGGAGTCGTTCCAGGCGATCCTGAAGCGCGCGGGGCGCAGCGAGATCGAGGGGCACTTCTCCGCCGAGGAGAACCCGGCGCGCAAGGAGCATTCGCTGCACTCGTTCGGCGCGCAATTCGCCGAGGTGCGCGTCGACGCCGACCTGGGCCAGGTGCGCGTGAC
Organism: uncultured Pseudomonadota bacterium; assembly: GCA_963711305.1. GTDB lineage: Bacteria > Myxococcota_A > Polyangia > Fen-1088 > Fen-1088 > DASRQZ01. The sequence goes on along the minus strand of CAVQDT010000003.1, from coordinate 192,387 downwards.
CCGCTTCGTCGGCGCCTTCGCGGGCGGCAAGATCCTGAACGCCAAGACCGCGCGCAGCCAGTTCATCGGCGGGATCGTCTGGGGCATCGGCATGGCCCTGCACGAGGAGACCTTGCGCGATCGGCCGGACCGGCCGCGTGGTCACGCGCGATCTCGCCGACTACCACGTGCCGGTGCACCTGGACGTGCCCGCGATCGAGATCATCGCGATCGACGAGGCCGACGCGATCGTCAACGCCGTCGGCGCGAAGGGCATCGGCGAGATCGGCATCACCGGCGCGGCGGCGGCGATCGCGAACGCGGTCTATCACGCGACCGGCGTGCGCGTGCGCGATCTGCCGATCACGCCGGATAAGTTGCTCGGCTGAATTCCGGTCCCCTGCCCCTGTCCGCAGGGGGACCGGAAAAACTGCTACGGCAGCGTGATCCGCCCGGGCGCTCCGTTGGCCCCGGTCTGCGTATGGCACGAATTGCAATCCCCGCTGGTCTGCGCGACCGGCATGATCCGCTCGCGGCCCTGGTAGGTCACCTTGGCGGTGATAGGGCGTGCTGATCGCGCCGGTGTACATGAAGTTGCCGGCGGCGTTGGGGGTCAGGGTGACCGTACGGTTGGCGGCGTCGACGATGACCACGCGCGCGCCGGTGGTGCCGTTCACGCCGTTGCACAGGTTGGGCTCGTGGCCGGTCGGGTAGAGCGTACCGGCGATGGTGAACCGAGGCGCGTCTTCCTCGCCCGCGTGGCAGCTGATGCAGGCGCGGCCGGGGTTCATCATTGGATTTCCATCGTTGCCGCCGGTCCAGGTGGTGCCGCTGGTGCAGCGCGCGGCCGCACCCAGCGGATCCGCGGTGCCGCCGGCGCCGCCCGCGCCACCGACGCTGCAGGTTCCCGCGGGGTAGCCGGCGGAGATCCAGGTGTTCACGGTCTGCACCTCGGCGGTTGTCGCGCGCGTCCCGGGAGCCGGCGGCATCGGCGACGTGGTGCTCTGCATGCGGACCACGGTGCGCTGGGCAAAGGTCATCGACGCGTCGGCGAACGACGACGCCATGAGGTTCGCGCGCGTCACCAGCGGCATCGGCGCGCCGTTGACCGGCGTCGCCGCGTGGCAGGTGGTGCAGTGGGTCTGATAGACCGCCTGAACGTCGCAGGGCAGGCCGGCAGCGGTGGCGCCGCCCCCACCGCCCGCGCCCCCGGTGCCGGTGCGCCCGCCGGTTCCGGTCGCGCCGCCCGTACCGGTGCGTCCGCCCACCCCGGTCGCGCCGCCCGCACCGGTGCTCCCTCCGGCGCCGGTCCCGCAGCCCGTGTTCGGGTAGCCGGCCGCGATCCAGTTGCTCATGGCCTGGATCTCCGCGGCGGTCGCGCGCACGTTGGGAGCCGGCGGCATCTGGCCGGTCGTCAGCTGCATGCGCGCGAGCGCGCGCTGCGCGAAGGTCTTGGTCGAATCGGCGAACGACGCCGCGATCAGGTTCGCGAAGTTCACCAGCGGCATCGGCGCGCCGTTGACCGGTGGCGACGCATGGCAGGTGATGCAGCGGGTTTGCAGCAGCGCCTGTACGTCGCAGGGGAGCCCGGCGGGGACGACCGCGCCGCCGCCGCCACCCGCGCCCGTCGCGCCGGCAAAGCCACCCGGGCCGCCACCGCTTCCGGCTCACGATCGTGCCGCCGAGGCCGCTGGCGCCGGCGCCGCCGCCGTTGTCGCCGCCGTCGCCGGAGCTCGGATCACCGGGGAGGCCGCTCTCGCCGACGACGCCGCTACAGCGGGTCAGGAAGAGCAAGGAAAGCAAAGCCAGGATGGGGAAGAGACGAGATGTGGTCGTGCGCATCAGAATGTGTGATCTAGGTACCCCCTCGTCGATCGAAGCAGGCAGATCGAGCACGTCTTTTTTTAGGAACTACGAGCTGTTGGCGGGCGCCAACGCTGCGCGGGTCTTTCGAATCGGTGCTGTGGGCGTAGGCGTGGGCGGTCCCCGGAACCGGCAATATCGAGCCATCGCCCACGCCTACGCCTACGCCCACGGCCGGAAACACCGATCCTGAGTCGCGTCAGGGTGGGCAGGTTCCCGTGCCGGCGTCGACGAAGGCAACCATGTCCTTGCTCATCTTGCTGCCGGCGCTGTCGGTCACGGTGACGGTCCACGACGCCATCCCGCAGCGAGTCGGCTTGAAGGTCGCCGTCGTTCCCGCGATCGTGACCGTGCCGCCCACCACCGCCGACGCCGCGTAGGTCGGCGCCGCGGTGTAGCCGACGAAGGCCTGCGCCAGGTTCACCGCGACCGTCGAGGTCATCGACGTGAAGTAGTGCGGCTTGGCCATGAAGCCCAGGTAGTCGTCGAGCTGGGTGAAGCCGTCGTGATCAGCGTCGGCGTTGGCGTCGGAGAAGTCGCCCGCCGCAGAATGGAGATTGAGCCCGAAGCTCGTCTCCCACCAGTCGGGCAGGCCGTCGAGGTCGCTGTCCCAGCTCGCGGCGCGCGCGGTGGTCGGGTAGCTCTCGAAGCCGCCGACGTCGGCCTCGTTGTCGGGCAGCCCCGGCTTGCCGGACACGCTGCCGCGATAGGTGAATGTGCCGTTGAGCGACTCCTTGACCACGCGCACGTCGTGGTCGTCGAAGACCGGCTGCGTGCAGCCGACGTCGGACAGCACGCTCTTGAACGCGTCGCCCGCCGAGGTCGTGGCCGCGAACGAAGGGAAGAACGCCGCGTTCACCCAGGGGCTATAGCCCTGCGGCATGCCGGTGACCTCGCGGCCCGTGGCCTGTGTCGTCTCGTCGAAGTGCCCGGGCATGACGTTGCCGACGAAGTAGTACTGCTGCGTGCCGGGGAAATTGTCGTACTGCGCATTGAGCGCGAAGAAGATCGAGGTCGCCGCGCCCGGCCGGTAGTAGTTGTTGACGAAGTTGACCTGGTGCGCGCCGCCGTCGGTGGCGCGACCGCCCCAGTTGTAGACGACGTTGTTGAAGATATCGAGGCGCCCGGAGAAGTTGCCATTGCCGTCGAGGCCGCCCGCGAGGCTCCAGTTGCGCCCCTCGCAGTGCGCGAGCAGGTTGTGATGAAACGAGCCGATGTCGCCGCTGATGCTGGCGGCGTAGCCGTGCGCGGTGCCCGGCGGGTAGTTCATGTGGCCGGCGACGTTGAGCGCCTCGGAGATCAGCGTGCGCTGGAGAGTGATGTTCTTGCCCGACCGCGAGCTGAAAGATTCATCGATCGTCCAGCTGATCGAGCTGTGGTCGACGATCGAGTGGTCACTGCCCTGCAGGCCCATGCCGTCGTAGGTGATGCCGGCGCCGATGCGCACGCGCACGTCGCGGATGACGTCGTCGTGGACGCCGCTGGTGCCGAACGGCGCCGAGCGGATGCAGATGCCCTTGCCGGGCGCGGTTTGCCCGGCGACGGTCACGTAGTTCTGCGACAGCGTGAGCCGCGACCCGAGCACGACGAGGCCGCCGACGTCGAACACGATCGTGCGCGGCCCCAGCGTCGTGCTCTCGATGGCGGCGCGCAAGCTGCCCGCGCCGGTGTCGTTCAGGTTGGTGACGTGCACCACCACGCCGCCGCGCCCGCCGCGCGCGAAGCGGCCGTATCCCTCGGCGCCGACGAACGCCAGCTGGCGCGGGCGGAAGTACCAGACATCGCCGGGGGTGGCCGCCTTCTGCGCGTCGAGCTCGTCGATGCGCCAGTAGTAGGTCTTCATGCTGTAGATGCCGGTGAGCGCGAACGTGGTCGTGGTCTGGTTGCCCTTGAAGAGAGGTGACGCGTGCGTCGCGGCAGCGACTGCCGCCGCGTCCTCGCCGAAATAGACGTCGTGCGAGGCGGCGTCGGCCGCGGCGGTCCACGACAGCGTGAGGTTGCCGTTGTCGGCGTTGACGTGCTCGTCGCCGTCGGCGGGCATCGGATTCGTCGCCTGCTTGGCCGAATTGGGCGTGTTGAGCTCGAAGCCGTTGATCATGATGTTCTTGTTCGCCGCTGTCGACGCGGGGCTCGCGCGGAACAGCACGACCACGTCCTTGCCTGCCTGCGCGGTGAAGTGCACGTACGCCGTCTGCGCGGCCGCGGTGGTCACTGCGCGCACGCTGGGCGCGATGTTGCTGGCCACCAGCGTGCCGTCGACGAGGATGTCGATCGTCGCGAACGGGCCGGTGTCGGGGCTCGCCGTCTGATTCAGGTACGCGAGCAGCGTGCCCGGACCGGCGGGGTGGCCGTGGATCGTCATCGTGATCTGCGCGCCCGCCTGGCCGCCGTCGACGATCAGCCCGTCGCCGATCAGACGCGCGTAGTTGGGCGCGTCGACGCCGGCCTTGTACCAGTCGGACGTCAGTCCCGTGCCGTTTCCGCCGGCGCGCGCGAGCGTGAGCTGCACGCCGTTGAACGTGCTCGAGATGCTGGTCGTCGAGGTGACGATCGGCCAGGCGACGAAGCCGAGCTCGGTGACCTCGCTGCCGGGGCGGCCCTGCATGTCGAAGTCGACCTTGAGCACTGGAGGCGGGGACGGTCCCACGGGCATGCCGCCGCTGCCGGTCGCGCCCGCGTTGCCACCGCTTCCGGTCGTTCCCGCTGCGCCGCCGGTGCCGATGCTTCCGGCGCCGCCGCCGGTTCCGACGCTCGCGCCGCCTGCGCCGCTCTGGCCCGCGCCGCCGCTGCTGCCGCCCCCGGGCCCGCCGCCGCTGCCGCCGCTATCGGCCGGCGTGCGATTGCCGGCGTTCGCACAGCCGACGGTGAATGCGCTCGCGAGCGCGAGCAGAGAGCAACCCAGGACCCCAGATACACAAAGAGCCATGCATCGACGTAATGTCGATCACGGCTCGATTCGATCAGGGATTCTGAAAGACGGAAAAATGGAATCGGGTCGGCGGTCGAGCAGAGTTGCCGCCCGGCCGCCCGACCCGAGAAGGCGTTACTCGGCCTTCTTCTCTTCCTTCTTGTCGCCGTCGGCCTTCTTGCCCTTCTTCGCCTTCTTCTCCTTCTTCGGGGTCTCGCCGGCCGGCGCGTCGTCGGCCTTGGCAATGGTCCAGGAGGTCGGGATCAGAACGGCGGCGGCCAGGAAGATGATGCGGGTGAGGTTCATCGGTGTCTCCTATTTGGGGTTCGCACCCGACGGTGGGTCGGGGCTGCGCATCCCTCCAAGCACCGCCCATGCCATCGCGACTCGACCTGAGGTACGCCCAGATCGCGGCGCAGATTCGCCACTCGCGCGCTCGGTCTCGGCGCCGAAAACGGTCGGCGTGTGGCGGAATGGCGCACAGCACCTGAGCGCGTGTACATCGACGCCCCACCGGCGCGCGGCTACGGATGAGGCTACGTCTGTCCGGCGCAGCTGGGATCGGCCAGCTGTTGTTGATCCAGCGCTTGAAGATCCCCCACCAGGCGCGAGATGCCGGGCGGAACCGGGCCATTGCAGAACTCGCCGACGGTCGCGCAGGTGGGACCGGCGAGGAATCCGTGACCGTCGTCTCGCAATACCCGGAACATCACGCCGTCAGTCGGCCGCGAGTCCACGCCGTAGAGCGGTGGCGTGCTCATCGCCATCGCGTGAACGACGTCGGGATCGGCGAGGTCCCGGGCGATGTCCGAGACGTCAATTTGCGAGCTATCGCCACACACGGGGAGCGCTGGCATGCAGCTCAGCGGTGCAGGCGGATCGACGAAGTTGATAAAGGTCTTGGTGCGGTGGTACGACGCCGGCGGCGCGAGCGTGGTCTCGATGCGGCTCAGCCCGAGGCCGCCGTCGTAGCCGTAGGTGTAGGTCGCGTCGAATGAGCAGATCACCGGTCCGTCGATCGGCGCCGTCGTGTCGGGCGCCGTGTCCAGCCGTGTGGCGCTCGAGTCGGTCGCCGCGTCGGACGAGGGGGCCGCCGTCGAATTGCACCCGGCGCCCAGCCAGGCGAGCGCGGCGGCAACGATGACCATCAGCGCTACCAGCGCCGCCGGGGCGCGCAGGTGCGACGGAAGAACGTCTCCGTTTGGCGTCGTGCGCATTTGGCTGTGGATGGACAGCAAGAGACGTGCCCGAGCGAAGGCCCGCGTCCTGCGGCCTTCGCCCGAGCCGATTTCAGAAAACTGCGACTCGACGACCACGATCGGATCGTGAAGTCCGGCAACGCGCGCTGCGCTGGCTCAGGGCAGCGCGTGCGCGAGCGGCGTGAACGCCGGAGCGGGGTAGAGCGCGAACCAACCCGCGTATCCCAGATCCGAGCTCGAGATGATGATCTGCGGCCGGACGGTGCCCGAGGCGTTGAGCTGGCTGGCCCCGAAGCAAGCGAACTGTCCGGCGACGTCGGCGAACCACATCCCGCCGAACTCGTCGAACGCCATGCCCATCGGCAGCGACTGTACGTCGGGCGCGATCTGGACGCTCGGCGTGATGGTCTTGGTTCCGCTCCCGGCCTGGTCCGCGGGCGTCAGGCGCGCGAACAGACCCTCGTAGTTCACCCAGAGATTGCCGGCGGCGTCGAACGCCAGGCCCTCCGGCGACGACAGCGGGCCGATGACCGGCGGGCGGCGACAGCGCGATGACGGTCAGGTCGGCGCCGTTGCCCGAGGACGCGAGGTGCGCGGCGTTGATGCGCACCACCGTCGACGCCCCGCTCGACGCGATCCAGAGGTTGCCGGCGCCATCGAACGCCAGTCCCGTGGGCGCGCTGACGCTGCCCTCTTCGACGGTGGCGACCGGTCGCGAGGTTCCCGGCGTCTCGAGCGCCGCCGCGGCGATCTTCACGACCTTGTTCTCGGAGACGACCGAAACCCAGAGGTTTCCGTCGGGGTCGAACGCCAGCGCGGCGGGGCCGGGGATCGACGTGCCGAACGACGGGCTGTCGATGATGATGTCGGGCGTCTTCAGGCCGTCGACGCCGAGCATCGCGGCCGGGATGCGCGCGACCGGCGGATCCGCGGTCGTGCCGCCGATGACCCAGGCGTTGCCGAACACGTCGAACGTGAATCCGTCGGAGCCGCCGGTCTTCGCGGCGACCGCCGCCGGCGACGAGCCGGTCGACGCGAGGCCGGCCGGCAAGTACGAGAGCAGCGTCGAGCCGTCCGACGTGTTGCTGGCGCCCATCCAGAGCGCGCCGCTGCTGGCGATGCGGCTGTAGACGACGTTGACGATCGTGGTCTGCCCGGCGCGCACGCACGGCTCGGGGACGTCGACCACCGGAGAATAGGCGGCACGCACCATCTGGCTGCCCTCGGCGACCAGGTAGGCGGTTACCGTTTCCGGGCCGGCCGCCAGCGACAGGTCGTTGCTGACCGTCAGCGTGGAGCCGCCGGCGAGGATGACCGACCCGTGGCCGCTGGGAGTACCGCTGATGCGCACCGACAGCGTGCCGGTGGCGTTGCTCGTCGTGCAGGTCGATCCGGTGTTACCACCGAAGCCCGTCACGCCGTTGCCGCCGAAGCCGTTGTTGGGGCTCTTGGTGTTGCTGGCGCCGCAGCCCGCGAGTACGAGGAGCATTCCGGAGACGACTACCTGAGCATTGAACATGCGCGCATGTCGGTTCGTCATGCGCGTGCTATCGGCGAGTCGGGCGATAAACCTGAGCCGGATCACATCGCACGCGGCGGCCCAGCATGTGAATTCCGCGTGTCGCCGCGAATGGCCTCTGGCCGCCGGGAGCGAGAGCCGCTAAAAAGGGCCTCACCATGAGCGCCCAGCTGCCGATCCTGAATTTCGTCCTTCGCAACTACAAGAACTTCAACGCGCGCGCCACGCGCGACGCGACGATCGCCTACTGGCGCCACATCGAGCGCGGCGGGCGCATGTTCTGGGCGGTCGCCGGCGCGATGTCGTCGGCCCAGCTCGGCATCACCATGGCGCCGGCGATCCGCGCCGGTCTCATCCACGGGCTGTCGGTGACCGGCGCGAACCTCGAGGAGTCACTGTTCCGCCTGGTCGCGCACGACCACTACAAGGACTTCCCCGACTACCGCTACTTCACCAAGCAGGACGACACCAAGATCCTCAACGACCGGATGCGCCGCGTGACCGACACCAGCATCCCCGAGGACGAGGCGTTCCGCGCCGTCGAGAAGATCGTCGTCCCGATGTGGAAGCGCGCGACGGAGAAGGGCGAGCGCCGCTTCTGGCACGAGTACTTCTACGAGCTGATCCAGAGCGTGCCCGCGAATCTGCAGCAGGGCCCCGCCGACGAGTGCTGGCTGCTGGCGGCCGCGCAGGCCAAGCTGCCCGTCGTCGTCCCCGGCTACGAGGACTCGACCTTCGGCAACATCTTCGCGTCGCACGTGAAGACCGGCGAGTGCAACGCCGCGATCGCGAAGTCGGGCATCGAGTACATGGCGGCGTTCTACGACAACTACCGCGAGCTGTCGTCGGGGCAGGGCGTCGGCTTCTTCCAGATCGGCGGCGGCATCGCCGGCGACTTCCCGATCTGCGTCGTGCCGTCGATCAAGTACGACCTCGAGCAGCCGGTGAAGCCCTGGGCCTACTTCTGCCAGATCTCCGACTCGACGACGTCGTACGGCTCGTACTCGGGCGCGACGCCCAACGAAAAGATCACCTGGGACAAGCTCACCGCCGAGACGCCGATGTTCGTGATCGAGTCCGACGCGACCATCGTGGCGCCGCTGATGATGAACGCCCTGCTCGAGTGCAAGCAGCACCCGGCCGAGGCCAACGCGCTCATCGCGGCCGCCACTTCATGACCACCGCCGTCTCCGGACAAGCGTCCTGCAGCTGGCGTGATTCCAAGAGCGCCTGCGGCACCGAACCGCGCGGCACGCGCTCGAATCCGAATCGCGCCAGGTACGCCTCCGCGGTGGTGGTCAGCGCGTAGGCCCCTAAAGGGCAATCGCGGGTTTCGTAGAGCGCCCGGCCCAACACCGCGGCGCCGATGCCGGTGCCCCTCCTGTCCGCCGCCACCACGAGCGACCGAACCAGGGCAGCGTCGCCGCGCAGCTCGACGCCGGCGCTGCCGACGACCCGACTTCCTTCGTCGACGACGAAGAAGTTATCGAAGTGCTCGGCCACGCCGGCTGTTGGGAGGTTGTCTTCCCCGAGCAGCGCGAGCACCGCCGCCAGATCCTGCGGCTCGGCTCGGCGAATCATTCGCGCGCCCACCCTTCGTGCCGCAGCAGCGCGGCGACGCGCGCGCGCACGTCGTCTCGAATCTCGCGCACGCGTTCGAGCGGCTTGCCCTTCGGATCTTCGAGCGGCCAGTCGTCCCGCCGCAGACCCGGCACGACAGGGCACTGCTCGCCACACCCCATCGTGATCAGCATCTGGGCGCGGGCCGCGAGCTCGTCGGTCAGTTTTCGCGGCTTTCGATCGCCGAGATCGATCCCGACCTCACTCATTGCCTCCAGCACCTCGGGATGTACGTGCGTCCCGGGATCGGTACCGGCCGAGATCGCGCGCGCCTTCGTCGGGTTAGCCAGCGCGTCGAACCAGGCCGCCGCCATCTGCGACCGCCCGGCGTTGTGGATGCAGGCGAAGATGACCGTATTCATGGGAGCTCCTCGTCGGTTTTGGATGGGGCGGGGACCAGCCAGCGGAAAACCGCCGTGGCGGCCGCTCCGCCGGCGAGCTGCGCGGCGATGAACCCCGGTGCGTCGGCGGGGCGAATGCCCGCGAACGTGTCGCTCGCGGCCCGAGCCAGCGTGACGGCCGGGTTGGCGAAAGACGTGGACGACGTGAACCAGTACGCCGCGGTGATGTAGGCGCCGACGGCGAGGGGGACCTGCCGTGGTCGTTGCCGAGCCGTTCCCCAGATCACGGCCAAGAGGCCGAACGTCGCCACGAATTCCCCGGTCAGCTGCGCGAGCCCGTCGCGCCGGTGCTGCGCGGCGAAGAACAGCGCCGGCTGCTTGAACATCACGTGGGCGATCGCCACCCCGGCGAACGCTCCGGCGACCTGCGCGCCGATGTAGCCCGGCACTTCGCGCCAGGAGAGGCCACCCTGGCTCGCGTCGGCCAGGGTCACGACCGGATTGAAGTGGGCGCCGGAGATCGGCCCGAACGTGGTGATCAACGCGACCAGCGCGGCGCCGGTCGCCACGGTGTTGGCGAGCAGCGCGAGCGCGATGTTCGGTCGCGCGAGCTCCTCGGCCATGATCCCCGATCCGACGACCGCGGCCAGCAGGAACGCGGTGCCGAGCGCTTCGGTGGCCAGCTTCCTCAGCAGCACTTGCCGCCGCTGCTCTCGCCGTTCTTGCAGCAGTCTTCCCAGAAGTAATCCGTCAGCCTCCGCAGAGCGTCGTAGTCGGCGGAGTAGTAGTGATATGTCCCCTCGCCACGCGAGCGAATGACTCCCGCGTCGACCAGGCGCTTGAGGTGATGGCTGAGCGTCGAGGCCGGCATGTCCACGTGCGTCTGGATCGCGCCGGCGGCCGCGCCCTCTGGCCCCGCCTGCACGACGTAGCGGAGGATGCCGAGGCGCACGGGGTGGCCGAGCGCGCCGAGCTGCTCGGCATGGTGCTCCAGCTTTCCGAGGACCATCAGCTTCCCTGCCACCGAGATTACTTCTAGATTATTCGAAATAAGGCTGCAAGCGAAACCCGCGGCGCCTCTGGAAAAGCGGGACACCCCCTGACCGTAACCGCCGGGCCGTGGCCGGCGTAGAGTTGGGCATCATGAAACCACGGGCTCTCGATTCGGGAATCGTAGGTGGTGCGATCGTTTCGCTGCTCGCGCTGGGGTTCGTCGCGGGCTGCCGCAGCAGCGCGGCCGCCGAGGGTGGTCCGGACCAGCAACCGCACGGGCCGCGGACGGCCGTGCTGTCGAAGAAGACCTACACCAAGCCGGCCGACCAGGTCCTGCGCCGCAAGCTGACGCCGATGCAGTACGAGGTCACGCAGAAGGACGGGACCGAGCCGCCGTTCCAGAACGAGTACTGGAACAACCACGGCGCGGGCCTCTACGTCGACGTCGTGACCGGCGAGCCGCTGTTCAGCTCGACCGACAAGTTCGAGTCGGGCACCGGCTGGCCCAGCTTCACGCGCCCGGTCGAGCCGGGGCGCGTCGTCGACAAGGTCGACCGCACCATGGGGATCGAGCGCACCGAGGTGCGATCCAAGGCCGGCAGCTCGCATCTCGGCCACGTGTTCGACGACGGGCCGCAGCCGACCGGCCTGCGCTACTGCATCGACTCGGCGGCGCTGCGCTTCGTGCCCGCCGACAAGCTGCAGGCCGAGGGCTACGGCGAGTACCAGGTGTTGTTCGGCGCGTCCGCCGCGGCCGCGGCCAGTGCGAAGGCGCTGGCGCCCGCGGGGCTCGAGACCGCATACCTGGCCGGTGGCTGCTTCTGGGGCATGGAAGAGATCCTGCGCAAGATCCCCGGCGTGGTGCAGACCGACGTCGGCTACGCCGGCGGCAAGACCAAGGCACCGACCTACGATGACGTCTCGACCGGCACGACCGGCCACGCCGAGACCGTGCGCATCGTGTTCGATCCCAAGAAGCTGTCCTACGCCGACCTGCTCGAGAAGTGGTTCTTCCGCATGCACGATCCGACCACGCTCGACCGGCAGGAGAACGACGTCGGCACGCAGTACCGCTCGGCGATCTTTTACACGTCGGAGGAGCAGCGCAAGACCGCCGAGACGGTCAAGGCGCGCGTCGGCCGGTCGGGCAAGTGGAAGCACCCGATCGTCACCCAGATCGTGGCCGCGGGCGAGTTCACGCGCGCCGAGGACCACCACCAGAAGTATCTCGAGAAGAACCCCGGCGGGTACATGTGCCACTACTTGCGTGACTGAGGCGACGGGCCTTCGAGCACCTCGCGCACCTTGCGCAGCAGCGAGTCGGGCGTGATCGGCTTTTGCAGGAACGAGATGCCCGAGTCGAGGATGCCGTGGTGCACGATGGTGTTCTCGGTGTAGCCCGACAGGTAGAGCACCTTCATGTCGGGCCGCAGCGGCATGAGGCGCTCGGCGAGCTGCCGGCCGCTCATGCGCGGCATGACCACGTCGGTGACCAGGAGGTGGATGCGCGCCGCGAACCGCTCGCACACCAGGAACGCCTCGCCGCCGTTGGCCGCCTCGAGCACGTTGTAGCCGTTGCGGCGCAGGATGGTGCGCGAGATCGCGCGCACCTGCTCGTCGTCCTCGACCAGCAGCATGGTCTCGGTGCCGCGCAGCACCACCGGGCCCGACAGCGGGATCTCGGCGCTCTCGACCACGCCGTCGGTGCGCGGCAGGTAGATCCGGAACGTCGTGCCCTTGCCGGGCTCGCTGTAGACCCAGATGTGGCCGCCGGACTGCTGGACGATGCCGAAGACCGTCGACAGCCCGAGGCCCGTGCCCTTGCCCTTCTCCTTGGTGGTGAAGAACGGCTCGAAGATGCGCGCCTGGGTGGCCGCGTCCATGCCGATGCCGGTGTCGGTCACCGCGAGCAGCACGTAGGGCCCGGGCGTCACGCCGACGTGGACGGCAGCGTACGCCGCGGTCAGCTCGACGTTCGCGGTCTCGATGGTGAGCGTGCCGCCCTCCGGCATCGCGTCGCGCGCGTTGACCACCAGGTTCATCAGCACCTGCTCGATCTGCCCGGGATCGGCGCGCACCTGGCCGAGCGTGCGCTGGGTCAGCAGCGACAGCTCGACGTCCTCGCCGAGGAGGCGCCGCAGCATCGCCTCGAGCCCGTTCACGACCTGGTTGAGGTCGAGGCTGCGCGGCTGCAGCATCTGCTGGCGGCTGAACGCCAGCAGCTGCCGCGTCAGCTCCGCCGCGCGCTCGCCCGCCTTGCGGATCTCGTCGAGCTCGCCGCGCAGCGGATCGCCGACCTTGAGGCCGCCGGTGATCAGCTCGGTGTAGCTCAGGATCACCGAGAGCAGGTTGTTGAAGTCGTGCGCGACGCCGCCGGCGAGGCTGCCGATCGCCTCCATCTTCTGCGACTGCCGCAGCTGCTGCTCCAGGCGCCGGCGCGGCGACAGGTCGACGAATGTGGCGACCGAGCCGAGGCGCGCGCCGTCGCGTATCACCGGGAATAGGCGGAGCTCGGCCTCGAAGCGCGAGCCGTCGCCGCGGTCGAATGCCTCGTCGTCCATGGACGCGCTCTCGTCGCCGAGCAGCGCCTCGCGCAGGCGACAGGTCTCGCCGGCGCAACGGACCTCGAACGGCTTGCCGTGGTGGAGCAGGCTGTGCACGTCGCGGCCGACCAGCGAGCCCTGGCCGGCGTAGGCGAGCATGGTCGTGGCGGCGCGGTTGGCGAAGGTGAAGGCGCCCTGGCGATCGACGCCGAAGAAGCCTTCACCGGTCGAGTCGAGCAGCAAGCGCACGTACTCCTCGCTCTCGCGCAGCGCCTTCTCCGCCTCGCGCCGCGCCTGGCGCATGCGGCTCTCTTCCAGCTCGCGCTCGATCGCGTGCAGCAGGCGCGCGAGCTTGCCCTTGACGATGAAGTCGCGCGCGCCGGCGCGCAGGGCCTCGACCGCGCTCTCCTCGCCGATCGTGCCCGACACCACGACGAAGGGGAGCTCGATCCCGCTCTCGTTCAGCAGCGCCAGCGCGGGGAGCGCGCCGAACCCCGGCATCGAGTAATCCGAGATGATGATGTCCCACGGGCGCCGCGCCAGCGCGTCGGTCATCGCCGCTGCGGACCAGACCCGCTCGTAGTCGACATCGAATCCGCGCCGCAGCTCCAGCAGCAGGAGCGCGGCGTCGGACTCGCGGTCCTCGAGGATCAGTACCCGCAACGGCTTCTTCGGCATCAAACTCCTCCCGAGCGTGGCTGCGCCAGTGTGAAGAAGATCGCCGCGCCCTGGCCGACGGCGCCCTCGGCCCAGACCCGCCCCCCGTGGCGATCGACGATCCGCTGCACGGTCGCGAGGCCGATCCCGGTGCCGGGGTAGTCGGCCTCGTCGTGCAGCCGCTGAAACGGCGCGAACAGCTTGCTCGCGAACGCCATGTCGAACCCGGCGCCGTTGTCGCGCACGGCGAAGACCGTGCCGCCCGGGTGCGCTCTCGGCGTGAAAGCTGATGCGCGGCGCGTGCGCGCGCGCCGTGAACTTCCAGGCGTTGCCGAGCAGGTTCTCGAACACGACGCGCATCAGTCGATGGTCGGCGTCGGCGATGATCTCCCGGTCGGTCTCGAACGCCACCAGGCGCGCGGGATCGCGGCGCCGCAGCTCGTCGACCACGTCGCGCGCGATGTCGGCCAGGTTGATCGGCGCGCGATCGAGCTCGGCCGCGCTCAGCTTCGACAGCTCGAGCAGGTCGTCGATCAGCTCGCCCATGCGCTGCGCGCCGCGCCCGGATCCGCGCCAGGTATTCCCGGCCTTGCTCATCGAGCGCGGCGGCGTAGTCCTCGGCGAGCGCGCGGCTGAACCCGTCGACGACGCGCAGCGGCGCGCGCAGGTCGTGCGAGACCGAGTAGCTGAACGCCTCGAGCTCCTTGTTCTTGCGCGTCAGCTCGTCGACCATCGCGGCGCGCGTCTCGGCCAGCGCGCCGCGCGGCGCGCGCCTCGGCGGCCTCGAGCTCGCTGCGCAGCAGCTCCTCGCGCATGCGGCGCTGCTCGTCCTCGAACTGCTGGCGCCGCAGCTGCGCGCGCACGCGCGCCTTCAGCACGTCGAAGTCGCTCGACTTGGCGATGAAGTCGTCGGCGCCGGCGGCGAGCCCGTCGATCATCGCCTCGCGATCGTCGATGGCCGTGAGCATGATGAGCGGGATCTCGCGCGTCTCGGGCGCGGTCTTGATGCGGCGGCAGGCCTCGCGCCCGCCCAGCCCCGGCATCATCAGATCCAGCAAGACGCAGTCGACCGGCTGCGCGGCCAGCATCTCGAGCGCCTCCTCGCCGGAGTGGGCCTGAACGACGTCGTAGCCCTCCTCGCGCAGGACGTCGGACAGCGTGTGCAGGTAGGTCGGGCTGTCGTCGACCGCGAGGATTCGCTTGGGCGCGAGGAGGCTCGCCGCCTCGGGGCCGCTGGTCTCGGCGTGGCGCAGGAGCGCGGCGAGCCGCGCGAGGATCACGCCCAGGTCCTCGCCCTTGCGCACGAACGCGTCGGCGCCGGCGTCGAGCGCGTGCAGCTCGGCGCCGCCGCCCGCGTCGGACGCCGTCAGCATCAGGCAGGGCGTCGCGCGCAGCGCGATGTCGCCGCGCACGCGCCGGATCACCGTGGCGCCGTCGATGCCGGGCATGAGCCCGTCGACGACGATCGCGCTCGGCCGGTAGTCCGACGCCAGCCGCAGCCCCTCCTCGCCGCTCTCGGCCGCGATGACCGCGTAGTCCGCCGACAGGGCGCTCGCCAGCTCCTCGCGGAAGGTGCGGCTGTCGTCGATGACCAGCACCGTGGCGCGCGTCGCGACCGGCGCTTCGTCGTGCCGCCGCGCCAGCGCCCGCGCGCGCGAGACGACCTGGGCGCGGTCGTAGGGCTTGCCGACGTAGTCGGTGGCGCCGACCTGCAACCCGCGGATGCGATCGCGCACCTCGGCCTCGGTCGACAGCATCAGCACGGGCAGACCGGCGGTCTCGGGCGCCGAGCGGATCGCCCGCAGCAGATCCAGGCCGTCGCCGTCGGGCAGCAGCACGTCGAGCACGGCGACCGCGATCGGCTGCGCCGCCAGCGCCGCGCGCGCCTCGGCGAGGTCGGCGCAGGCGATCGGCCGCAGCCCCGACGATTGAAACGCTTCGGCCAGGTCCATGCGCACGGTGAGGCTGTCGTCGACGATCAGCACCGCGCCCAGCGACGCGGCCGACGTCTCGTCTTCGTGCGGCGGCTGCGTGGTCGACGTTCCGCTCATGTCCATCACGTGAATCACCGTGCCGTCCCCGTCATCGATGCGCCCGCCCCGCGGCCGCCGCCGTCCCGGCCACCGCCGCGATCGCGGGGCCGATCTCCTGGATCGGCAGGATCTGCTCGGCGGCGCCGATGAGCGCCGCCTCGCGCGACATGCCGTAGACCGTCGACGTCGCCTCGTCCTGCGCGATGGTCGCGCCGCCCGCGCGTCGGATGCCGAGCAGCCCGGTCGCGCCGTCGCGCCCCATGCCGGTGAGCAACGCCGCGATCGTCGCGGCTCCCATCTCGCGCGCGATCGACTCGAACAGCACGTCGATCGACGGGCGGCAGGAGTGGCGTTCGGGATCGGTCGTCAGGGCGAGCCGGGCGCCCGCGACCACCAGGTGCTTGCCGGGCGGCGCCATCAGGATGCGGCCCGCGCCGTCGGCGACGAGCGCGCCGTCGCGCGCATAGGCGACCCGGTGCGCGGTCTGGCCGTCGAGCCACTCGGCGAACGCCGCGCCGAAGGGCTCGTTGATGTGCAGGACGATCAGCATCGGCAGCGGAAAGTCGGCGGGCAGCCCGCGCAGGATCGCGACCAGCGCGCCGGGGCCGCCGGTCGACGCGCCGATCGCGACCAGGCGGCGCGCATGCGGGAGGTCGGCGGCGCCGCGGAGGCTCGCGGTGGTGGGCGAGGGGAGGGCGTCGCGAGCGAGGTCGGGCACGCGGCCGAGGCCGGCCAGCCGTGCGCGCAGGTGGGTGATGACCTTGATGCGCGAGACCAGCTTGACCGTGGCCAGGTAACGCCGCTCCCACTCGTCGTCGGTCTCGTCGCCCCGCGGCTTCTCCAGCACGTCGACCGCGCCGGCGGCCAGCGCGTCGTAGGTCCGGAACAGCTCGCCCCGGTTGGTCGACGCCGACACGATCAGGATCGGCGTCGGGAAGTGCGCCATGATGTACTCGGTGGCCGCGAGCCCGGTCATGATCGGCAGCATCATGTCCATGCGTGATGACGTCGGGGCGCAGGTCGTGGCAGAGCTCGATCGCGCGCTTGCCGTCGTCCGCCTCGCCGACGACCTCGATCTCGGGATCGGCGGCCAGCACCTCGCACAGGCGCCCGCGCACGGTCGCCGAATCCTCGACGACCAGCACGCGGATCTTCTTGGTGGCGCCCGACGTCCCTTGCATCACGCCACCAGCTTTCCGATCCGCTCGAGCAGATCGTTCTGATCGAACTCGCTCTTGACGATGTACGCCTTGGCGCCGACGGCGCGGCCGCGCGCGCGGTCCTCGGCGGCGTCGCGCGAGGTCACCAGGATCGCCGGTACGTTGCGCAGCGACGGGTCCTTCTGCGTGGTGGCGACGAAGGTGAAGCCGTCCATGCCCGGCATCTCGACGTCGACCAGGAACAGCGCGTAGCGCCGCGCCGCCGCCTTCTCCAGCGCCTCCTCGCCCGAGGTCGCCAGGTCGACCTCGTAGCCGGCGAGCTCGAGGATGCTCTGCTCGAGCATGCGCGTGGTCAGCGAGTCGTCGACGACCAGCACCGGCGGCCGCTGCGCGGGGCACCGCGCGCTCGCGCGCCTCGCTGCGCGCCGCCGCCGCGACCAGCGCCTCGGGGTCGAGCACCAGCTGCGGGTTGCCCTCGGCGTCGAGCGCGGCGCCCGCGACGACCGGATCGGCGGCCACGCCCTCGGGCAGCGGCTGGACGACGATGGTCTCGGTGCCGCGCAGGCGCGTCACGCCCAGCGCCGCGCGTCCCGCCGGCGCTTCGACGATCACCGCCGAGCAGGCACGCGCTGCCGCGGTGCCGCCGCCGCCGGCGCGCAGCGGGCCCGCGAGCGGCGCGAACGGGATCGCCTGGCCCTCGAACAGGATCGACTCGCCGTCGCCGGCGCGCGCGATGTCCTGGGGGGCGAGGCGCACGATCTGGCGGATCGCCTCGAGCGGGATCGCCGCGGTGCGATCGCCGGCGTCGACGACCAGCGCCTCGAGCGACGACAGCGAGATCGGGACCGCCAGCTCGAGGGTCGTGCCGCGCCCGGGCTCGGTCTTCACCGCGATGCGGCCGCCCAGGCGATCCGCCACCTCGCGCACGACGTCGAGGCCGACCCCGCGACCCGCCATCGGCGTGACCGTGCGCGAGGTGCTGATGCCGCCCTTGAGCAGCAGCCGTACCAGCTCGTCGTCGCCGAGCCGGCTCGCCTCGATGTCCGACAGGCCGCGCGCGGCGGCGCGGCGCACGGCGGGCAGGTCGATGCCGCGCCCGTCGTCGCTGCAGCGGAAGACGACGCGGTTCGCCGCGGCGGTCGATCTCCAGGCGGATCTTGCCGGCCGGCGGCTTGCCCGCGGCGATGCGCTCGGCCTCCGGCTCGATGCCGTGCGCGACGGCGTTGCGCACGACCTGCACCAGCGCGCTCTGCACGCTGGCGAGCACGTCGGCGTCGAGCCGCACGTCGGCGCCCTGGCTCTCGAAGACGATACGGCGGCCCAGGCTCTCGGCGGCGTCGCGCGCCAGCCGCTCGAGCGCGTCGAGCATCGCGGCCGCCGGCGAGAGCCGCAACCGCTGCCCGCTCTGGCGCACCTGCCGCAGCTCGCGATCGATCTGCTCGATGCCGCGTCCCAGGCTCTGCTCGATGCCCTCGACCAGGCTGCCCAGCTCCTCGGCGAGCGAGCGGGTCTTCTGGCTGGCGGCGCCGCGCGCCTGCTGGATCGACCCGAGCTGCTCGATCAGCACTTCGGCCAGTCGCCGCGCGCGTTCGAGTGGGCCGAGGCTGCCGCGGAGCGCGCCGAGCTGGCCGTGCGCCTCGGCGACGCCTTCGAGCAGATCGTCGACCTCGGCGAGATCCGCGCGCAGGGTGCGCGGCAGGACCGCGGGCGCCGGCGTGGCCGCGGGTGCCGGCGCGGTCTCCTCGGCGGCGGCGGGCGGCGCGGCGGCCGCCGCCGCCGGCGCGTCGAGCGCCACCACGCGCGCGCCGATCTGGTCGACGAGCGCGCGCAATGTATCGATGGTGGGCCGCGGCACGGTGCCCGCGTGGGCGCGGAACGGCGCGAGCGCGTCCTCGATCGCGTGCGCGAGGTCGGCGATCTCGCGCTGCTTGACCACGCGCGCCGCCCCCTTGAGCGTGTGCGCGAGGCGCAGGAGGTGCGCCACGCGCTCGGCCGCCGCCTCGCCGCGCTCCAGCTCGAGCGCGCCCTTGCCCAGCTGTTGCAGCAGCTCGCGCGCCTCGAGGCGAAAGTATTTGTAGGGATCGCTCGCCATCCCTCAGGCCTCCGACGCGCACCAGGCGCAGCAGGTCGCGCGACAGCGTCGCCAGCTGCGACGCGGTCTGCAGCGTCTGCGCCGAGCTGCTCTCGGTCTCGCGCGTCGCCTGCGACACGTTCGAGATCGCGATGTTGACCTGCTCGACCGCGGTCGCCTGCTGCTTGGTCGACAGCTCGATCTCGCGCGCGGCGTCCTGCGTGGTCGCGACCAGCGCGGCGATCTGCTTGAACGACGCCGCGACGTCGGCGAACTGCTTGCCGACGCTGTCGACCGCCTTCGAGCCGGTCTCGGTGGTCATCACCGTGGTGTTGACCGCGCCGCGCACGTCGTCGATGAGCGCCCGGATCTCCTTGGTCGACGCGGCCACGCGATCGGCGAGCTTGCGGATCTCGTCGGCGACGACCGCGAAGCGCTTGCCCGCCTCGCCGGCGCCCGCCGCCTCGATGGTGGCGTTGATCGACAGGATGTTGGTCTGCTCGGCGAGCTCGGAGACGATGTCGAGCACCCCGCCGATCTGCTGCGACTTCTTGCCGAGGTCGAGCATGTGCCCGACGATCAGATCGACCTGCTTGCGCGTGCCGCCGATCGCGTCGGTGCCGCGCTCGACCGTGGTGTCGCCGCTGCGCGCCGCGGTGGTTGCCTGACCGGCGACCTGGCTCACCCGCTGCGCGCTCTCGGCGATCTGGCGCGACGTCGCCAGCAGCTCGCTGATCGTCGTGGTGATCTCGTTCATCGCCGTCGCCTGCTCCTTGGCGCCGGTCGCCTGCTGCGTCGCCGCCGCCTGCAGCTCCGCCGACGAGCTCTGCATGCGGCCCACCGACGAGCCGACCTGGCGGGTCAGCGCGCGCGTGATGAAGAACGCGATCCCGATCGAGAGCGTCAGCGCAGCCAGCGTCATCAGAATCAGCGCGCGGATGCCCTGGGTGGCGGAGTCGCTCGACGCCTGGCTCGCCGTCTGAAGCACGCGCCGCTCGAACGTGACGAACGCGTTCACCAGGCCGTCGAGCTGGTCGCGCCTGGGCGCCAGCTGCGCCTGATAGGCGCGCAGGATCGTGCCGGTGTCGTCACCGGCACGCCGCATGGCGAAGAGGTGCTCGACGGCCTGCTGGTGCTCGGCCTCGACGCGCTCGATCTGGTCGAGATCGCGGTGTCCCTCGTCGGTGACGACCGCGGCGCGGAGCCGCGCCAGGGCACCGGCGACCTCGGCGCGCGCGGCGCGCACATCGTCGGCGAAGTGCTCGTCCCTCGCGAGCAAGAACCCGCGCAGGGCGGAGGACTTGCGCTCGATGGCCGCGTTGAGCTGCTCGGACTCGATCAGGATCTGTGCGTTGACGTTGATGACGCGGTCCTTAGTGCTGACCACCACGCGCAGGGCGTTGACCGACAGCAGGTCGATCACGATGGTGAGCACGACGGTCGCCGCGAATCCCGAGCCGACCTTGCGGCCGAAGGTCCAGCTCTTTTTCCGTGTCTGAGGTGTCGAATGGCTCATTGAGTGGTCCATCCGCTATCGCTCCTTGTTCTTGGGGGGACCTGCGGGCCGGCCACCGACTGCGGCCAGCACCGCGGCGACGTCGATGATCGGGCGAATCGCGTCGCCGGTCTGAACCAGACCGTGCGTGAGCTCGGACGCACGCGCAGTGGCGCTGGCTCCCGGCGTGCCGCCGGGCGGCGGCTGCTGCTCGATTCCCAGCGGCGCGGCGAGCTGCCCGTCGAACGCGTCGAACGCCAGGCCGACCGGCGCCGCGCCCGCGACCAGCACCAGCCAGCGGGTCGGCGTGCGCGCGGGGTATCCGAGGAGCAGGCGCAGGTCGTGCACCGGCGCCAGCGCGCCGCGGAAGCTGGCGATCCCCAGCAGCGTCGGAGCGGAGCTTGGGACCGGAACGATCTTGCGGTCGACGTGGATGCCGAGCACGTCGGCGAGCGGCAGCGCGAACGGATCGCCGCCCACGCGGATGCCGAGCAGCCGCGCGACGTCGCGCACCTGCGGAACTGCCGGCGACGCGAAGGCGCGATCGAACTCGGCGCGCATGCGATCGGCGACGTTCATGAGCCGACCTGCGTTGCGCCCAGCTCCGCGCGGCAGAGCGCGGTCAGGGTGTCGCGGTTGAAGCCGCCACCGAACAGCAGCAGGCGCGAGGTGTCTTCGCGCTGCAAGAGCGGCAGCGCGAGCCCGAGCTCGCGGCGCGCGAGGTCCGCCTGCCCCGAGCGTCGCGCGAGCAGACCCATGTGTAGGCGCGGCATCGCGAACGCGGGGTCGAGGTAGACCGCCACCTGATCGTGATCGATCGCGGCGGCGCGGTCGCCCCGCCCTTCGCGGCACAGCGCCAGCAGGTAGTGGGCGCCCGCGTTGAGCTCGTCGAGCCCCAGTAGCTCGGCGCAGGTGCGCTCGGCGTCGTCGAGGCGCCCGCTGTGGGTGAGCAAGGCCGCGCGCAGCAGCAGCGAATCGAGATCGGCGGCGGTGTCGGAGGGCAGGGCGTGCAGCAACCCGAGCGCCTCGGCGTAGCGCTCGTGCGCCAGCGACTCCATGATCGGGCGCGAGATCCGGCACGACTGGGGGAAGCGCCTGAGGCGTGCTCCTACCGTCGTCACGCCGCCCGCGCCAGCGTGCGGATCCGATCGCTGGCGCGCTGGATCGTCTCGACCCACGACGTCGAGCCCTCGTCGAAGTGAGGTCTCGACGCGGCGTCGAGGTGGCCGGCGTCGACCCGCTCGTCGCGCCGCTGGTAATAGAAGGTGGCGTGGGTGTGGCGTAGGTGGAAGTCGTGCGACAGCCCGCGCAGCGTCTCGGCGTGGCCTAGGAACAGGTACCCGCCGGGCACCAGCGCGCGCGTGAGGCGCGCGATCACCGCCTGCGCCGTCGCCAGCGTGAAGTACATGATCACGTTGCGGCACAGGATCAGATCGTAGGTGTCGGGCGCGAGCAGCAGCGGGTCGTCTGCGGTCAGGTTGCGCTCGTCGAAGCGGACCGCGTCGCGGATCGGCTCGACCAGCGTCAGCTCGCGGCCGTGGGGCCGGAACCAGCGCGCCTGCGCGTCGGGGGGCGTCTCGCGCAGGGACCAGGTCGAGTAGCGCGCCGCCGCCGCCTTCTCCAGCGCCGCGGGGTTGACGTCGATGCCGCGGACGGAGACCGTCCAGCGCGGGTCGGCGAGCTGTTCGCGCGCGATCATCGCCAGTGAATACGGCTCCTCGCCCGACGCGCAGCCGGCCGACAGCAGGCTCAGCGTGCGCGTCGCCGCGCGCGCCGCGATCCGCTCGGGCAGCACCAACTGGGCGATGGCGCGGAACTGATCGATGTTGCGAAAGAAGTAGGTTTCCCCGACGGTGACCTCGCGCGCGAGCTGGCTGACCTCGTCGGCGAAGGGCGCGGTCGAGTCGAGACGCTCGAGGTACGCGTCGGCGGCGAGCCCGGTCCGATCGAGGCGCCGTTGTAGGACCTCGGCCAGGAAGCCCGCGCGTGAGTCCTCGACGTGCAGGCCCAGGCGGCGCGCGATGCCGTCGCGGAATCGGTCGGTCTCGAGCGCGGGCAGGGTATCGGTCATTGCGCTCCCGCGGTGGCCGGCCCGGTGGCGAACACCGTTTCGGGCACCAGGCGGACGCCCCGCAAGAGCAGCAAGAGCTCGCGATCCAGCGCGCCTATCGCGGCGACCGCGCCGGTCTCGGCGCCGGCCAGCAGCGGCGGCAGGGCGCGCAGCTCCGCGCCAGCGATCGCGCGCAGTCCCACGACGGACGTCACCGCCAGCGCGACCAGGCGATCACCGACCGCGACCGTGACGAAGCGGCCGGTCTCGGTCGCCGGCGCGGTCCCCAGCAGGCGAGCGGTGTCGATCACCGGCGTCGGCACGCCCCGGATCATCGCGAGGCCGGCCACGATCGGCGGGGCGGTCTCGACGCGCTGGAGCGGCAAGGGGCGCATCGTCTCGACGACCGCCGTTATCGGCAGCGCACAGGCGACCGATTCGACCTTGAAAACCAGGCAGGTCCCAGCTTCTGGCTGGTCTCGTAGCACGACGTCTCCCTCCGAAGCTACCCGCGACCTCCCCCCGGCGGTCGTCTTGACTTCAAGTTGCAACGAGCTCGGCACCGATTGCCGGTGCCGCCGATTACCGTAGACGAAATTATGGGCGCTGCCAAGCGGCAACCAGGTAAGAGGCGTGGTTACACCGTCGAGAGTGGGGTGGGCTGCATGACCCAATTCCGTCTGACAGCGCCGCTGCCAGCCGTGCTACGTCTGCTGGTATTCCGATGAACCGCCGCCTCGCCATTGCCACTGCCCATGTCCTGGCTACCTCATTGGCCGTCAGCGGGATGCTGGCGTGCTCGAAGAACGTCGCCGACGGGCCGGCCGGGGCGGGCGGCGCCACCGGCGCGGGGGGCAGCGGCCCCGAGCGGCTCGCGGTGGTCACCGACCGCTTCGACAACGCGCGCAGCGCCTCGACGCTGCGCGAGACCATTCTCACCACCAGCAACGTCGCGCCCGGCGGCTTCGGGCTGCTGTTTTCGCGGGCGATCACCGGCGATGCCTACGCCCAGCCGCTCTACGTCGCCGGGGTCGACTTCGGCGGCGGCATCCAGCACAACGTCGTCTACGTCGCGACTTCGCACAACTGGATCTATGCGTTCGATGCCGATGACCCTGCCGCCGCCGAGCCGCTCTGGTCGCGCATGCTCGGCGCGCCGCTGCTGCTCGGCGCCGGCGGCGACTACGATCCGGGTTGCACCGACATGCGCAAGGAGGTCGGCGTCACCTCGACGCCGGTCATCAGCCTCGCCGACAACAAGATCTTCGTGGTCGCCAAGGTGCCCGGCGACCAGCACTTGCACGCGCTGGACCTGGCGACCGGCACCGACGCTGACGGCTCGCCGGTCTCGATCGGCAACGTGGCGATGACCGCGTTCGACCCGGCGATCCACCTCAACCGCGCGGCGCTCCTGCTGCTGGGCGGGGTGGTCTACGTCGGCTACGGCAGTCACTGCGATATGGGCGCGTACCATGGCTGGCTCTTCGGCTACGACGCGAAGACGCTGCAGCTGGTCCGCACGTACAACACGACGCCGACCGGCACCTGGGGCGCGATCTGGCAGTCGGGCGTCGGCCTGTCGAGCGACGGCACGGACATCTTCGCGACCGTCGGAAACGGGACGGCGCCGGCGCTCAACGATGGCGTGAACATGGGCAACAACGTCGTCCGCTGGACGCCCACCGGCGCCACCCTGACCGTCGCTGCGCACTACCAGGCGCCGGTCCACGGCGACAACGATCTGCAATCGGGCGCGCTGCTGCTCGGTGATACCGGTCGGGTGCTCGGCGGCGGCAAGGACGGTAACGTCCTGCTGTTCCGGTCGTCGGACATGTCGCTGGTGCAACAGATCGCCGTACACAACGAGATCAACAGCTTCGCCTTCTGGAACGGCTCGGAGGGCCCGCTCGCCTTTGTCTGGCCGACCCTCCAGCCGCTGCACGCCTATCAGGTCGCGGCCGGCGGGTTGACCGAGCTCGCCACCAGCGCCGAGAAGCAACCGGTGCATCCATCGGCGATGTTCGTGATCTCGTCGAATGGCGCGATGCCCGGCACCGGCGTGCTGTGGGCGTCGATGCCGATCGCCGGCGACGCCTGGCACGCGACCGCGACCGGCGCGCTCTACGCCTACGACGCCTCCGACGTGTCGAAGCCGTCGCTGTGGAACAGCACCCTCGATCCCGCCGACGCGGTCGGCACGTTCGCCAAGTACAGCCCGCCGATCGTCGCGAACGGCAAGGTGTACCTGAACACGTTCTCGGGGCACTTGCAGGTCTACGGGCTCAAGCCATGACCGCCTCGCGGAAGATCGCCGCGCTCGCGATGGCGGTGCCGCTCGCGCTGGTGGCGGCCTGCTCGCCGTCTGGATCGAAGTGCTGCGACGTCGTGGGTTCGGGGGGCGCGACCGGCGCGGGCGGTGACGGCGCGTTGCCGGGGCCGCCGCAGAAGCTGCTGCTGCGCGACGAGGCGCAGTCGATGGTCAGCTACGTGGAGATCGGCAATCCCGCGGCCGGCTGGCACACCACGGTCTCCTACGGCCGGGATCTGCAGCTGGTCGGCAACGGGCGCTTCCTCATCGGCACCGACAACGGCTACGAGGAGCGCTCGCTGGCCGACGGCTCGCTGGTCATGCAACAGACCACGTTTCCCGGCACGCTGAGCGCGCACCGGTTGCGCAACGGCCTCACGATGCTGGCGGGCGTGAACTGGCAGGGCGCGGCGGGAGTCGTGCTGGTCGAGGTCGACGCCAGCGGCGCGGTCACGCAGAGGATCGGCTTTCCCGACTTCACCTTCGTGCGGCTGGTGCGACAGACCGCGCAGGGCACGTTCCTGGTCACCGTCGACGACGCGGTGATCGAGGGCGACATCGACGGGAACATCCTCTGGCGCGCCAGCGTGACGCGCCTGAACCCGGTCGCGTCGCACGTCTGGGAGGCGCTGCGCCTTCCGTCGGGCGACACCGTCGTCAGCACCGGCTACGCCGCCAGCATCGAGATCTTCGCGCCTGACCAGACGCTGAAGCGCACGATCACGGGGCCGGCCGACGTCACTCCGAACCAGTTCGTCGGGTTCGAGATCCTGCCCGGCGGCAACTACCTGGTGGCCAACTGGGTCGGCCACAGCGGCGAGGTCATGGGCGTCCAGCTACTCGAATACGATCTCACGGGAGCGCTGGTCTGGTCGTACCAGCCGGATCCGGTCACCGAGTCGCGGTCGTTACACCACGTGATCGTCCTCGACGGGCTGGATGCGAACAAGATGTACGTCGAGGACACCACCGGTCTGCTCGAGCCGGTGACGGTGCCGGCGCCGTGAGACTGCACGTCTCGATCTTGGGTGTGCTGGCCGCGGGTGCGCTGGGCGCGGGCTGTGGCAGCTCCTCGCGCGCGGGTGTCGACGCGGGACAGGCGAACAGCGAGGTGGACGGCGGCGGCGATGCGGTCGATGCGGCGGCAGCGATCGACGGCTTACCGCCGGGACTGAAGGCGATCCTGGTGACCAACGGGACACCGGCGCTGTCGGCGGGCGACGCGGTCATGGTTGATCGCCTGCAAAGCCGCGGCTTCGTCGTGACGTTCACCACCGACGTGGCGGCGACGCCCGACGTGGTCGCAGGCCAGGACTTGATCGTGATCTCCAGCAGCGCAGAGTCGGGGCCGCTCGGCACCAAGCTCCGCGACGTCGCGATCCCGGTGCTGTGCATCGAGAACGGCGCGTTTCCGACCATGGGTCTGTCGGGCACGACGCTGGCGACCAACTATGGCTCGACGTTCAATCAGACCGCGGTGACGATCGCGGATGGTGCGCCGTCGCTGGCCGGCGGGCTCGGCGGCAGCGTGACGATCACGGCGGCGCCCGCCGAGCTCGGCTGGGCGCAGCCGTCGGAGAGCGCGCTCATCGCGGCGACCATGGCGGACGACCCGACGCACGCGATGCTGTTCGGCTATCCGGCGGGCGCGGCGATGCCCGGGCTGGCGGCGCCGGCGCGCCGGGTCGGTTTCGCGATCCGCGAGACGGCGGCAGCGAACCTGACCGGCGACGGTCTCGCGCTGTTCGATGCCGCGGTGACGTACGCGCTCTCGAATTGACCGCCGCGGGCTGATGGCCGGCGGCGGTCGGCTCGCCCGCGGCCGACACGGTGAGCGAACGGGTGGCGGCGCGCGTTCCGTTGATGCGGATCTCGATGGTCCAGGGCCCGGTGGCGGTGCCGATCGCCAGCGCGAACCGCGGATACCAGTGGCCGAAGCGGCGGGCGCCGTGGTCGTCGAGGAGGACGTACTGGGTCGACGAACGCTCGTCGGGAGCGAGCAGCGTGGCGGCGATCAGATCGCCGCCGCGCGCCGCGAGTGACAGCCCGACGCCCAGCGTGCCGTCGGGTTCGATCACGGCGGGGTCGGGCGCCGGGTCCTTGATCTGCGCTACCGCCGGCACATCGCCGTCGACCAGCATCACGTCCATGACCGCCGATGGCGGCTCGTCGATGGGCGGGTTTCGCCAGGCCCCGTCGTGGAGCAGCGTCTCGACGGCCTGACCGGCGCAATCGCGCACCTCGAGGTGCAGGTGCGGCTGCGTCGAGCAGCCCGCGCTACCGGCGATCCCGAGCGGCGTGCCCGGCGCGACTTGCTGGCCGGGGCGCACGCGCGCCGAGCCGCGCCGGATGTGACCGTAGAGAATCTCGAAGCCATTGGCGTGCCGGACGCGCACGACGTTCCAGTGGCCGGTGCAGGTGATGTTGCGATCGGGTTGATCGTCGATCACCTGCTCGACCACGCCGCCGGTCACCGCGTGGATCACGGCGCGGTCCTCGTCCATCTCGCGAAACGATGGGATGTCGATGTCGAGCCCTTGATGGCCGTCGTAGGTGCGGGCGCGCGCGCCGGTCCGGCCGCGGAAGTCGGCGAGACCGGGGCTCGACGGATCGAGGTCGACGTAGTTGTTGATCATCCAGTCGCGGCCGTTCGCGCCGTCGAGCGGGAAGCGCGAGAGCGCGAGGTCGGAGAGCGCGCAGGAGAGAGGCCGCGGAGCGACGGAGGAGTCGGGGTTGTCGCGCGGGCGGCGGCAAGCGGAGCCTGATGTGAGAGCGAGGGTGGCGGCGAGAGGGAGGGTGACGAGAAGACGAGGACGAGGACGAGGACGGGGACGAGGACGAGCATGAGGACGAGGACGAGGACGAGCATGAGGACCGGAAGTGGAACCCGCGTCCGAGTCCTTCCGGTCCCCTCCCCCCGTCTGCGGGGGGAGGGCTAGGGAGAGGGCAGGCCTTGCGAGCCGCGGCGCCCGCGGTCCCCTCTCCCTAACCCTCTCCCCCGCGGACGGGGGCGAGGGGACCGGAAGGATTCGAGAGGGGACGGCGTTTCGAAGCGATTCGTCGCGAAGAGATGGAATCATGACGGCCACCGTCGCAACTTCGCAGTCGCTGGTGGTCGCGGGCGGATCGCTTTTTTGTCGCTTTTTTGTCGTCGGCTTTTCTCCTGCTGCGGGGGTGTTAGCTTCCATGCATGCACGACGTCTGGTGGGTGAACGCCTTCGTGGGGCCGGCGGCCGGCGGCAACTCCACCTGCGTGGTTCTCGAGGAATCCGAAAGTTCAGCGGCCGAGCGCGCGGCCATCGCCCGCTCGCTGCGCGCACCAGACACGGCGTTTCTCTCGCGCAGTGGAAGCGGAGCGTGGAGCGTCCGGTTCATCTCGCCCGAGGAAGGCGAGATGGCCTTCTGCGGTCAGGCCCTCGTCGCCGCGCACGCCGTGCTGCGAGCGCTCGGCACCGCCCGTCGCGAGCAGCCTCTCGATCTTTCGACCGCCGTCGGCGTCGTCTCGACGATGGGTACCCCGTCGAGCCTGACGTCTCCTGGTTCGCGGTCGCACGCGACAAGGCGCGCGTCGTCGGCACTCCGGACCCCGTGAGATCGCTTCCGCTCGACGCCGGCGCTGAGGCCGTCATCGTCGATAGCGGACGCGCGCGACTCTATCGGCCGCTCTTGCGACCCGAGGCTCTCGCATCGATAACGATCGAGCCCGACGTCGTCCTGCGCGTCTGCTCGGAGCTCCAGGTCAAAGGGATCTGTTTCTATGCACGTACGGGTGGCCCCACGGTCGCGCTCCGGGTCTTCACGGTATCGCTCGCCGGCGGCGAGGACGCGGCGACCGGCGGCGCCGTTCTCGGGCTCTCCGCGCTCTTGTAGCGCCGTCCGGACCTAACGGGTCAACGACTTCTCCTCTTGCAGGGTCCAGCCCGGGAATCGGCGCGCGAAGCGCAAGGGCAGGATCAGGTTCCCCGCGCACGCGTAGGCGTGCTCCGCGCGGTCGCCGGGGACGCTGACCACCGGCGTTTCCTCCGGCGTCGGCGCCAGCGCTTTTGCTTCACGCGCCGCCGGCCTGACGCCGTTGTCGTTTGCCGGTGGGACGTCGAGCCGGATCACGGTGCACCTCCAGCTGCGCGCCGCGATCACCAGCACTGCGCCCGGCGCGTTGAGGCGCAGGCCGATGCCGGCAACGGTCTCGATCAACCGATCGATCTCGTCGCGCGCCACGCCGGCCGACGCGAGGGCGTGCCGGAACGGCGAGAGCACCTTGTAACGCAGGTCCCGCGCGTCGGGTGCAACCAGCCGCCGTCCGAGGCCGCCGATGCGCTCCATCTCGCGCGCGAGATCGGCGAGGGCCACGGCTGTCCCCGCGTGGGCAGCCAGCGCCGCGAGCGCCAGCAACGGCTGGCGCTGCAAGTTGTGCGGCGGCCGCGTCGGGATCTCGACCCCGCGGTAGGTGACCCGGCGTTCGGGCAGATCGACGATCAGGATCGGTGTCGCCGTCACCGGTTCCGCGGCGCGCGGCGCCGCCGGCTCTCGCCGCGATTCGAGCGGAGCCGGCAGGCGCAGTCCGGGCGCCGACATCTGCGCGGGCGTCAGCGTTTCGATTTGCATGACTAGGCGACCTTTCGCACCGCCGGCCGTCGCTCCTCACCCACGACCGCCGTCGTTGCCGGCGCCGCACCGCCGATGCCGGCGCGCGCGAGCAGCTTGCCGCGCAGGTCGCGGAGCAGCTCCTGGTGCTCGACCAGGTACTGCCGGGCCGCCTCGCGCCCGTTGCCCAGGCGCTCGCTGCCGTGGGCGATCCAGGCCCCGCTCTTCTCGAGCAGGCCGGCCTCGACGCCGAGGTCGATGATCTCGCCCGCGCGCGAGATCCCCTGGCCGTAAGCGACGTCGAACTCGGTTTCGCGAAATGGCGCCGCCATCTTGTTCTTCACCACCTTGACGCGCGTGCGGTTGCCCACGACCTGCTCGCCCTCCTTGAGCGCGCCGATGCGCCGGACGTCGAGGCGCACCGACGCGTAGAACTTCAGCGCGTTGCCGCCGGTCGTGGTCTCGGGGCTGCCGAACATCACGCCGATCTTCATGCGCAGCTGGTTGATGAAGATCACCATGCACTTGCCGCGCGCGCACGCGCCGGTCAGCTTGCGCAGCGCCTGGCTCATGAGCCGCGCCTGCAGGCCGACGTGCGCGTCGCCCATCTCGCCCTCGAGCTCGGCCTTGGGCACCAGCGCCGCGACGGAGTCGATGACGATCACGTCGATCGCTTCCGAGCGCACCAGCATGTCGGTGATCTCCAGCGCCTGCTCGCCGTTGTCGGGCTGCGACAGCAGCAAGTCCTCGGTCTTGACGCCGAGCTTGCGCGCATAACCGACGTCGAGCGCGTGCTCGGCGTCGATGAAGGCGCAGGTGCCGCCCGCGCGCTGGGCCTCGGCGACCACGTGCAGCGCCAGCGTGGTCTTTCCCGACGATTCGGGGCCGTAGATCTCGACGATACGGCCGCGCGGCAACCCGCCCATGCCGAGCGCGAGATCCACGCCCAGCGATCCGGTCGAGATCACCGCCACCTCGGCGGGCGCCTCGGCGGTTCCGAGCCGCATGATCGCGCCCTTGCCGAACTGCTTCTCGATATCGCCGAGGGCGGCGGCGATCGCCAAGTCCTTCGAACTACTCTTGCTGGTGTCCATCGTTGCTGCCTCCATTTGCCTGAGATGGAAGCAGCCTACGATGCATATATGACAAAACTGGTCCTAGCTCGAAATCGACCTCCGCTCGAGCTATTTCTGCTCTGGCCGTCCCGATTCTGGTGATGCGGCGCGGTCAAGCTGCAGGCGGTCGCGGTAGTCCGAGAGAGCTTCGCGGTGCCGATCCCAAAAGGCATCCCACTGGGAAAAGCCGATTTCCGCGAGGACCTCGCGCGCAAGCAGCCAGGCTCGTCTTTCTTCCTCCAGCACGGCCAGCCGCGCCGTCTTGGGCAGTTCGGGCCACCGGTCCCACGGCATGTCGATAGCGCTTTCGTACTCGGCCGTTCGAAGTCCTGACTGAAAGGAGCGGTGGCTTTCGAATGCCGTAGGGAGCTGGACAAAAGTCGCCCGCCCTTGCCTGCTCTTCGGACGTCAACCTCGCCCGGTACGTAACACCCTCCGGAATCGCCGTCCTAACAAGCGCTTCGAGATGTCGATGACTATCGGTCAGGGAGATTCTCTCTGCCCGTGCCGGGATGGGTCTGGCGCGAGCAGAGATAGCCTCGTTCCGGGACTTGTACTTGCCCACGCCAGGAACCAGGCGGATGGGATTGAGACTCCCTGCCAGTGATGCGAGGCCGAGAGCGAGGCGCAGGTTTTCCGGGTCCAGGCGCGGCCGGTTGGGTCGGGTCGGCATTTGCTCGATGGAGCGAAATTTTCGAACGCCCATTACTCCTCCTCAAGGCCGAACTGCTGGCGCAGCGTCTCGGCGTCCAGGCGGTCCTGCGGCCGCACCGTGTCCTTCTTCATTCGATGGAGCATTCGGGGAGTGGCGACTCTCACGCGGATGCCGTCGAGGACGACATCCTCGCTCTCGATGGTTTCGTAGCGAAACGCCTCGCCCAACCTCGAAAGCAGGTCGAGCGAATAGTCGCCTGCCGGCGGTACGTATTCGATCGCCGGATAGTCGCCAGCCAAGTCCAATGCGGTGATCTGCTCGATATTCGGATCGCCGTCGTAGAGCGACCTCAGTGCTTTGCGGAGGCGCTCCACATTGCTTCCGTCGGGGACACGAAAAAATTGAGGTCCCGCGTCGCGCGAATCAAGCCTTGTGCCGCCATTGCCATCGATCCGATCAGAACATACTCGACACCCTCGCGTTCGAATGTGGCGAGGATTCGCTTGGCTTCTTCGAGGTTCATCATGGCGGCACCTAGCTGTTGCCATCAAATGGGACTGGGCCGGAAATCTCGACGTGACGTATCTTCTGCCGCGATGCCCCGCCGTCCGCCCCGCTCGCCCATCACCCGCTACGCGCCGGCGAGCCGCCTGCACGAGGTGCGCGCGCTGCTCGACCGCGCCGAGGGCACGTCGATCTACGATCTCGCCGAGCGGTTCGGGATCAACGCGCGCACCGCGCTTCGCTACATCCAGGCGCTGCAGCGCGCGGGCGAGCCGCTGTACGAGGAGATGGTCGGGCGGCGCAAGGTCTGGCGGATCATGCCGACCGCGCGCCGGCAGACCATCTCGCTCAGCACCAGCCAGATGGTGGCGCTGTTCCTGTCGCGCCGGGTGTTCGATTTTCTCGCCGGCACCGGCTTTCAGGAGGATCTCGACGACGTGTTCCGGAAGCTCGAGGCGACGCTCAAGAGCAAGGAGTCGCTGGCGGTGCGCAACCTCGATCGCAAGGTGTTCGACGTCAACGAGGCGCGGCACCTTTACGAAGGGCGCATCGAGGACGTCAACGACATCATCACCGCGCTGCTGCGCGAGGATCGCCTGCGCGTGACCCACGAGGGTGTGTCCGGCGGGCGCAAGACCTTCGTGCTCGAACCGTACACGCTGCTGGTCTACAAGAAGGGGCTCTACCTCGCCGGTTTCAGCCACCAGCACGGCGCGATCCGTACGTTCGCGCTCGACGGATTTCGCGAGGTGGAATGGCTGAAGGGCGATCGCTTCGACTACCCGGCCGACTACCGCCCCGAGCAGCTGACCGAGGGCGCGTTCGGCCTGATCCGCGGCGAGCCCACGCGCGTGCGCATCCGCTTCCACGACAAGGTTGCCCGCTACGTGCAGCGGCGGCAGTGGCACCCGACGCAGCGGTTCGAGCGCGCCGCGGGCGGCGGCGTCGACCTCGTCATGGACGTGCAGGGCACGGTCGAGCTGGTGAGCTGGGTGCTGGGTTACGGTGACAAGGCGACCGTGCTGGAGCCGCCGTCGCTGCGCGCGGAAGTTGCGGATGAGGTGAGGCGCGCGGCGCAGATCTATTCCACTCAGGCTCTGCCGGCGACACGGTAGGGTCTGTCCTCGACCGGAAGAGTGGCCATTGTGTTTGCACGGAGGAAACAATGGCCGACGACAACAAGAATCCGGGACAGAAGAACAAGGAAGATGAAGTGGGCGAGGGCAACCGAGATGCCGATCGCCGTTATCGTGACGCCACCGAGGAGTACGTGAAGTCGGGACGGCCCGACCCCGCGGGACGCGAAGCGCAGCGCTCGATGGACGACGATCGCGAGCGCCGCGACCTCGAGGAGGCCGAACGCCGCGCGCGCTCGGGCTCACCGCAGCCGGGTAGCAAGGACGCGCGTCCGTCGTCGGACCGCGATGCCGGCAAGAGCGCGGGCGGCAACCCGCGCGGCCCGAACAGCGGCAAGCGTTACTGACGAGCGCCGTCCGCCCCGTCAGATCGAGAAAGACGACCGGCTCGGGGAATTTTTTCCGGGCATGCGTGTCGGGGACGGCGATACTCGTTCGTCCTACGACCAACCCAGAGGGGAACGCATGCTTTACGCACTGCTCTGTTACAACTCCGAAGAGATCGTCGGCTCCTGGAGCAAGCAGGAGGACGACGAGGTCATGGCGCGCCTGACGGTCATCAACGACCGGCTACAGCGAGAAGGCAAGCTCGGCCCGACGGCGCGGCTCATGCCCACCACCGCGGCGACCACGCTGCGCAAGGCCGGCAAGGGGCGGCGGCTCGAGGCCAGCTCCGAGCCACCGACGGTGCTCGACGGCCCCTATGCCGAGACCAAGGAGCAGCTGCTCGGCTTTTACCTCGTCGACTGCAAGAACCTGGAAGAGGCGCTGTCGATCTCGAAAGAGCTGGCGGTTGCCAACCCCGGCGGCGCCTACGAGATCCGGCCGGTCTCGCTCTTTCTACCGGGCTCGGGCGTCACCTGAACGACCCCGGCTGGATCGATCTCGCGCTGCGGTCGGCCCGGCCGCGCGCGATGGGTGCGCTCCTGCGCTACTTCCGCGATCTCGACGCGGCGGAAGAGGCGTTCCAGGACGCGTGCCTGGCGGCGCTCAAGAACTGGCCCGAGAACGGCCCACCGCGCGATCCCGCCGCCTGGTTGATCTTCGTCGGACGCAACTCCGCCATCGACGACGCCCGCCGCCGGCGCAAGCAGGAGGCGCTGCCCGACGACGACCGGCTGCCCGGCGAGGGCGACGGCGCGGACGACGCCGAGTCGACGCTGGCCGAGCGGCTCGACGGCGCGCACT
This sequence comes from uncultured Pseudomonadota bacterium, assembly GCA_963711305.1. Taxonomy (GTDB): domain Bacteria; phylum Myxococcota_A; class Polyangia; order Fen-1088; family Fen-1088; genus DASRQZ01. The sequence continues at coordinate 158,466 of CAVQDT010000003.1, read as the reverse complement.
ACCGCGACGACATCCTCCGGCTGCTGTTCATCTGCTGCCACCCGGATCTGCCGGCGACGCAGCAGATCGCGCTCGCGCTGCGCATCGTGTGCGGGCTCTCGGTCAAGGAGATCGCGCGCGCGTTCGTGGTCGGCGAGAGCGCGATGGAGCAGCGGATCACGCGCGCCAAGAGCCGCGTCGCCGCCGCCGACGTGCCGTTCGAGACGCCGGGCGCGCCCGAGCGCGCGCCACGCCTGGCGGCGGTCGCCGCGGTGGTCTACCTGATGTTCAACGAGGGCTACTCGGCGACCGGCGGCGACGCGCAGATCCGCGCGCCGCTGTGCGAGGAGGCGATCCGCCTCGCGCGCCTCCTGCTCCGCCTTTTCCCCGACGAGCCCGAGATGATGGGCCTGCTGGCGCTGGTGCTGGTGCAGCACGCGCGCGCGCCCGCGCGGCTCGACGGCGACGGCCAGATCATCCTGCTCGAGGACCAGGATCGCAGCCGCTGGAACCGCGCGCTCATCGCCGAGGGGATGGCGCTGCTCGACAAGGCGATGCGCCACCGCCGGCCGGGGCCATACCAGGTGCAGGCCGCGATCGGCGCGATTCACGCCGGCGCCGCGCGCGCCCAGGATACCGACTGGGCGGAGATCGACCAGCTCTACGCGACGCTCGAGCGCTTGACGCCGTCGCCGGTGGTGACGCTCAATCGCGCGGTCGCGGTGTCCAAGGTGCGCGGCGCCGCGGCGGCGCTGGAGATGATCGAGCCGCTCGCGCCGCAGCTCAACGGGTACTTCCACTTCTTCGGACTGCGCGGCGCGCTCTTGCAGCAGCTCGGGCGCGACGCTGAGGCGCGCGTCGCCTTCGACCGCGCGATCGCGCTCGCGCACACGCCGGCCGAGGCGGCGCACATTCGCATGAACCTCGACAACCTCAGGTCCGCGAGCCAGACGCGCAAGCCGCCGCGCGCTCACTGAGCACCGCGCGCTCGCGAGCGTTGCGGGTCAGCGAGGCCGCGCGCTCGAACTCGCGGCGCGCCTCGTCGAGCCGCCCGAGCTTCGCGAGCAGGTCGCCGCGCACGGCCGGTAGCAGGTGATAGCTCGCCAGCGCCGGCTCGTCTCTGATCGCGTCGATCACCGCGAGCCCGGCGGCCGGCCCGTCGGCCATGCCGACCGCGACCGCGCGATTGAGCTCGACGACCGGCGACGGCGCCACCTGCGCCAGCACGCCATAGAGGGTCGCGATGCGCTGCCAGTCGGTCGCCTCGGGCGTCGCCGCGCGCGCGTGACAGGCCGCGATCGCCGCCTGCAGCGTATAGGGACGCGCGCCGCCGCCCAGCTCCACCGCGCGGTCGAGCGCCGCGAGCCCGCGCCGGATCAGCAACCGGTCCCAGCGCGCGCGGTTCTGATCCATCAACAGTATCGGCTCGCCCGCCGGTCCGACGCGCGCCGCGGCGCGCGACGCCTGGATCTCCATCAGCGCCACCAGCCCGTGCACCTCGGGCTCGTCGGGCGCGAGGCCCGCCAGGATGCGGCCGAGTCGCAGCGCGTCCTGGCACAGCTCGGGGCGCATCCAGTCGTCGCCCGCCGTCGCCGCGTAGCCTTCGTTGAAGATCAGGTAGACCACCTCCAGCACCGACGCGAGCCGCGCCGCCAGCTCCGCGCCGCGCGGGACCTCGAACGGCACCTGCGCCTCGGCGAGCGTTCGCTTGGCGCGCACGATGCGCTGGGCGATGGTGGGCTCGGGGACGAGAAAGGCGCGCGCGATCTCGTCGGTGGTGAGCCCGCCCAGCAGGCGCAGCGTCAGCGCGACGCGCGCCTCCGTCGACAGCACGGGGTGGCAGGCGACGAAGACCAGCCGCAGCAGGTCGTCGCCGACGTTGTCATCGAGCGCGGCGTCCAGATCCGGTGCCACCGCCGCCTCGCCCAGACTCGTCGAGCTCGTGCCCCAGCTCCTGGTGCTTGCGCTCGAGCAGCCGATCGCGCCGGAGCTCGTCGAGGGCGCGGTTCTTGGCCGCCGTCATCAGCCACGCGCCCGGGTTGTCGGGCACGCCGGCGTCCGGCCAGCGCTCGAGCGCGGTCAACAGCGCGTCCTGCGCCAGCTCCTCGGCGCGGCCGACGTCGCGCACCAGCCGCGCGAGGCCGGCGATGAGCCTCGGCGATTCGATCCTCCAGACGGCTTCGATGGCGGCGTGGGTTGCGGCGGCGGTCACCGCCCCGGATCTGAGCAGCTTCCGCCGCCAGCGCAACCCCGGAGTGTGAGGTCAATCAATCCTTTCCGAGCTTCTTGCCCAGCTCGACGGCGCGCTCGATCGCGGGGCTCGCCGGGAAATCGGACGAGTTCGACGACCTGGCGGAGCTCGAGCTCGCCGTCGACGAACGGCACGCGCTTGGCCCACTCGATCGCCTCCTCGCGCGACTTGACCTGGATCAGCCAGTAGCCGGCGATCATCTCCTTGGCCTCGGCGAAGGGGCCGTCGGTGACCGAGGGCTTGCCGCCGCTGAAGCGCACGCGCGCGCCGCGCTGGCTGGGATGCAGCCCCGACAGGTCGAGCAGCACGCCCGCCTTCTGCATCTCTTCGTTGTACTTGCCCATGGCGGCGAGGACCTTCTCGTCGGGCAGCGCCGCCGACTCGGTCATCTTGTCGGCCCGGACCAGCATCATGAATCGCATCGTCGTTCTCCCGTTGGGTGTTTGACGGGGAAGGCGTGAGCCTTGTCTCTCACACCAGCTCCGATCAAGCGACGAATGATGCCGGGCGGGATCGACAGGTCCCATCGAAAAATGTGGGCGGCGTACAACGTCACGACGCGAAGAGCGCGGTCACGATTGCCGCCAGCTCCGCGTCTTCGCGGGTCACCAGCGCCACCGGCAGATCCAGCTTCACCGCGTCGGCCGGCCTCCGCACGCCGCGGTTCCCACGTACTCGCCGACCTGGTTGCGCAGCTGGTAGCGGCACGGCCCGACGTCGCCGTCGATGCTGTGCGGGTGCAGCGACAGAGCGACCGCGCGCCGGCCGAAGTTCCCGTTGATCGTCAGCTCGGAGCCCTGGCGCTCGATCTGCATCGCCACCGGGTGCGCGCCGACGTGGCCCGTGACGCGGCCGGGCGCCAGCAGCAGGTCGCTTTCCTCGTCGCCGACGAACCCGTGGAGATGGTTCCCCACGCGTTGCAGATCGACCGCGCGCCCCGCGACATGATCGCGATCGACCGCGGTGAACGAAGTCTGCGCGCCCACCTCGAGCGTCAGAGTGTTGCCCGGCTGGGCCGCCAGCACCCGGTTTCCGACCGAAACGATTGGCGCAGCAGCGGAGACGCCAGCCGCGGCCGCGAAAACGAGAGCGATTGCCAGCGCCATGATGACCTTCAATCTGGTTGCGCCTCTTCGATTCCGCAATCAGCGGCAATCACCGGCAATCGATCCGAGATCGACAAGCCCAGCCGCGGGGAAGACCGGCACGGCTGTAGTTGCTTCCCCCGAACCCGTCGCCAGCCTTAGCGTCGAGGGCCGAGCAAAGTGAGCCGGCTCGAGAGAAACCTCAACGAGCGGGGTAAGGATCATGGACAGCAAAAAAATGATCAGGCAGACGGCGGTCTTCGTGGCGCTCTCCGCGCTCGCGGGGTGCTCGACCTGGAACAGGATGACCAACAGCGGGTCGCAGGACGCGGCGAACATCGCGCTGCGCTCCAGCAACAGCATTCCGTCGGCGCAGGGGCGCCTCGCCGTCAAGGGGTCCGAAGGCCCGAATCAAGTCGTCGACCTGACGGTCAAGCACATGGCGCAGCCCGGCAGGGTCCAGTCTGGCGCGACGGCCTTTGTCGTCTGGCTGCAGCCGGACGCGGCGAAGGAGCCGATCAACATGGGCGTGCTCAGCGTCGACAAGGACCTGAACGGTCAGTTACAGTTCAAGACGCCGTTCCCCAAGTTCGAGGTCTTCGTGACCGCCGAGCAGAACCCGACGATCCAGGCGCCGACGGAGCCCAAGAAGCTGCTGACGGCGGCGGTCGATCTTCCGGCTCACGCGATCCGCTGATGTTCGACGCGGCATGCGTGGCGGCGCGGCAGCGTGATCAAATCACGCCGGCGCGCCGCATTCGTGCGATTCCGGATTCCGATACAGACATTGCGACGCGCAGTAGTTGAGGACGGGAGATCGCGGTCGCGGTAATCTGCGGGGGCCTGATCGGAGGTTCCCTGCATGTTTGCCATCAAAGCCGCGCGCCCCGTCTCTTTCACGTTTCTTTCGATCGTCTCGGTCGTCTCGGTCGCCGCCGTCGTCGGATGCGGGACGACGAACGGTTCGCCGGTGAGCGGTGCCGGCGGCGCCGGCGGTGCCGGCGGCGACACGCTGTGCGGGAACGTGACGCTGTCGACAACGAAGACGGTCGCAGCGGGCGAGACGCTGACGATCTGCTCGGGCAGCAGCATCACCGCCTCGGACGGCGTCAGCTTGACCGTAGACGGAACGCTGCAGATCCAGGGCACGGCGGCGAGCCCGGTGAAGCTGGTCGGCGCGACGAGCGCCGCCGGCGCCTGGACCGGCCTGGTGCTCGACGCGGACGGCGCAGGTCACGGCGACCTACCTCGAGATCCACGGCGCCGACACCGCGATCGCGGCGCGCCCTGGCTCGATGTACAGCTTCGATCACCTGGTGATCGACACCTCGAGCACGCTGCTGATCCTGTCGTCGAACGGGACGATCGCGCACGGCACGCTGCGCGGGCCTGGGCGATAGCCAAGTCTGGCTCGCCGGTGCTGATCAACAACGCCTCGCCCCAGATCACCAACACTTCGGTGACGCAGGGACTGTTCGGCGGCGTCGACATGATCGTCGTCGGCGGCAGCGGATCGGCGCCGCTCTTCGATCACGTCGAGGTCGCCGATTCGCACTGTGCGTTCCACTTCAACGAGAGCACCGGCGCCACCATCACCAACTCGTTCATTCACCACAACGCCTACGGGTTCATGGTGATCGGGTCCGATGCGGGGCACTTCAATCACAACAACTGGGAAGACAACCAGATCAACATCGGCACGTGCGAGGGCGGCATCTCCGACGAGGTGGCGGGGAACTACTTCGCCGGCACGCCGTTCGGCGACGGAACCTGCGATTCGTTGACCGCGACCGGCACGGCCACCGCCCCTTACGCGACCAGCGTCGTCGGTCCGCAGCCGTAGTATTGCGCACACCCCGCGCCGGCTCCATCGTGTGAGCTCGATGGCCAATCGTGGGGTGCTCCGGCTCGCGGTGCTGGCGCTCGGGAGCGGGATCGCGCTCGCCGCCGTCGCCGCGGCAACAACGGGGCATCGCCGTCCCCGTCGCCGCCGGGCGCGCGGCAGCGGGGCATCCGCGAGAACGCCCCCTGGGTGTCGTTCTACGGCACCGCCCGGCAGATGGGTGATCTCCGTCGGGTCGCGGCGACGTTCCGGCTGATCAACATCGACGCCGACCCGACCGCCGGGAACTTCACGCGCGCGGACATCGCCACCCTGCGTGCGGGCGGTCGCAACACCGTGCTCAGCTACCTCAACGTCGGCGCCTGTGAGCGATACCGCTCCTACTGGAGGACGGCTCCGCCGGGCCTCATCCCTTGCGGAGCGAATCGAGGCGGCCCAGATTGCGTGCCTACCCACGCTATCCCAAGGAGGTCTGGATGAACCCCGGCAACGCCGACTTTCGGCGATTGATCGTCGACCACGTCGCGCCCCGCCTGGCGGCGACCGGCGTCGACGGCTTCTTTCTCGACAACCTCGAAATCGTCGAACATGGCGCTCACGACGAGAGAGGCTCCTTGTGATACGACATGCGCGACAGGGGGACTCACGCTGGTGGCGGAGTTACGTCACAGGTTCCCAGATCTCGTGCTGGTGATGCAGAACGCGACGTCGAGCGCGACGCGCAACGCGCGCGTCGACGGTGTCGCGTTTCCGTCGCTGCTCGACGGCGTGTCGCGCGAGGAGACCTACGCGCCGAAGTACGATCGCGAGGCCGAGTCCGAGTTGCTCGCCTGGAAAGCGCTGTCACTGACGCCCAACGGCCGTCCGTTCTCGATCACTACAGAGGACTACGTAGGAAGCTGCAGTCAAGACGCGCGCGCTCGCCGGGTCTATGCGAAAAGTCGCGAGCACGGCTTCTCGCCATATGCCACCATCTCGAGCGCAAATCAGGACAGAGTCTGTTTCTGGTCTTTTTGAGGGTGGGGGAGAGCTTTGCGAGTGCGCGGTGCGCGAGCGGCTTGGGTGATTGTCGGATGTGCGGTCGGTTTCATCGCCGGCTGCGGCGGCAGCTCTGCCTCGAACAGTAACGCGGTCCGCGGCGACGTCGGCGGAAGCCCGGGCACGGTCGACGGCGGGGGCGGCGGCAATGCTGGAAACGGCGGCGCTGGCGATGCCTCGCCTGACGCGCTCGCGCCCGCGAGCTGCCGCAGCGACGACGCGCTGCGCCGGCCGGACGCCGCGCTGCGATCTGACGACCGGTCGCTGCGTCGCTTGCTCCGTCGACGCCGCGTGCGCCGGCGGCAGCGTCTGCGATCCCACGAGCGGCGCCTGCGTCGAGTGCGTGACCAACGACGATTGCGCCGCGCCGACGCCCACCTGCGATCTCACGCGCCACCAGTGCGTCGCGACCTGCCGCGGGCCAGGGCGGTGGTTGCGGCGGCGGCAGCGTCTGCGACACCACCACCGGATCCTGCGTCGCCTGCGTGCGCGACACCGACTGCGCGCGCGGGACGCACTGCGATCGGGCGGGCGGCGCGTGCGTCGACTGCCTGACCGACGCCGACTGTCCGATCGACTCGCCGGTCTGCACGCCCGGGCACACCTGCTCGGACGCCTGCACCGCCGACACCGACTGCCAGGACGGCCCGGCCGTCCCCGGCGATCTCTCGGTCTGCGACCCGCGCAGCCACCTGTGCGTCGATTGCTTGCGCAACGCCGACTGCGGCAGCGACAGTTTCTGCCGCGCCGACGGGACCTGCGGATGAGGCGCCGCGCGATAGGGTTGGCGCTGGGCGCGCTGGCGTTCGGCATGTTCGCAAGGGCGCCGGGGCCGTGCCGGTCTGCGGCCGGTGAAGCCGGCGACGGCGCCACCGCCTTTCATTACGGCGCCGCGCCGCCCGTCGAGGCGCTGGCGTTCTTTGAACGGGTCGTGCTCGACCCGGACCGGGCGCCGGCCGCGGCGGTCCAGGCGCTGGCCGCGGCGCACGCGACCGTGCTGGCGCGGTTGCATCTCGCTCCGGCGGGCGCGGTCGCCGTTGCGGTCGCGGGCCGCGGGGCGGTCGTGCCCGACCCGATGTCGCGCGCCGCCGCCGCGATGGCGCAGGGCTACACCGGCTTCGTCATCGAGCCGGCGGCGGCGACCGGCGGCGCCGAGCTCACCAAGCTGGTCCACGCGATCCACGCGCGCTGGCCGGTCGCGCCGATCTGGGTCGAAACCGCGCCCGAGCGGGCCGCGGCGCGGGCGGTCCCGATCGCGGGCGAGATCTCGGGCCTGGTCACCGGGCCGCTCTTCTCCGAGTGGGACGGGGTCCACGGGCGCGCCGCCGAGGTCCCGGCGCAGACGCGCCAGCGCCGCCTCGAGATGCTGAAGTCGTTCAGCTCGTCGACGGGCCTGCCGATCATCGACGTCGAGACCGCCCCCGCGGGCAACCGGGGCGCGGCGCGCGCGCTGGCGTCCCAGGTCGCGTCGCTCGGGTTCGTGCCCTGGGTCGCGCCGCCCGCGCGCGATCGCATGGGCGTGGGGTCGATCGAATCGGTGCCGCGGCGGGTGCTGGTGCTGCTCGACGGCGCCGAGGAGCCGTACCTGCCGTATGCGGTCGCGCATCGCATGCTCGCGGTGCCGCTCGAGTACCTGGGCTTCGCGGTCGACTACGCCGACGTGCGCGCGCCGCTGCCGGATCGCCCGCTCGCCGATCGCTACGCCGGCGTGGTCACCTGGTTCACCGACGACGAGATGCCGGCCGCCGATCGCTACGAGCGCTGGCTGACCCAGCAGATGGACGGTGGCCTGCGCGTCGCGATCCTCGGCCACCTCGGGTTCACGCCGTCGGCCGACATGCGCCGCCGTCTGGGCCTGCAGGAGGTGGCGGGCGGCGTGCGCGCCCCGCTGCGCATCGCCAGCGCCGACGGCATGGTCGGGTTCGAGGCGTCGCCGGCGCCGCGCGCGCGCGACCTGCCGCCGCTGCGCCGCGCCGGCGCTGACGCATCACCTGGAGGTCGCCGACGCCGGCGGCCGCACGCTGGCGCCGATCGCCGAGGGCGACTGGGGCGGGATGGCGCTCGATCCGTACCTGATCGTGAGCGGCTTCGAGGGGCGGCAGCGCTGGATCGTCGATCCTTTTCAGTTCCTCGCCTCGGCGCTGGCGCTGCCGGCGATCCCGATCCCCGACGCGACCACCGAGAACGGCCGCCGCCTGATGGAGATCCACATCGACGGCGACGGCTTCCCCAGCATCGCCGAGCTGCCGCATCGCCCGCTGGCCGGCGAGGTGATCCGCCGCGAGTTCCTGGCGCGCTATCGGCTGCCGACGACGGTGTCGGTGATCGAGGGCGAGGTCGGCGCGGCCGGTCTCTATCCGGATCGCGCCGGCGAGCTCGAGCCGGTGGCGCGCGCGATCTTCGCGCTGCCCGAGGTCGAGATCGCGAGCCACACCTTCAGCCATCCCTTCGACTGGCTGCGCGCGCAGGGGCAGGCCGCGCCGCGCCCCGACGACGCCGACGACAGCGAGCCGGTCGAGGGCGATCGCCTCGACATCCCCGGCTACACCTATTCGCTCGAGCGCGAGATCGACGGCTCGGTGCGCTACATCGACGGGCGGCTCGCGCCGCTCGGCAAGCCGACGCGGGTCATGCTCTGGAGCGGCAACGCGCTGCCGCCCGAGGAGGCGATCGCGCGCGCCGACGCGCTGGGGCTCGCCAACCTGAACGGCGACAACGCCGAGGAGCCGGGGCCGGTGCAGACGCTGGCCGGCGTGCCGTCGTTCGTGCGCCCGGTCGGCGATCGCCTGCAGTTCTACGCGCCGGCGCAGAACGAGAACGTCTACACCAACCTGTGGCACGGCCCGTTCTACGGCTTCCGGCGCGTCATCGACTACTTCCGCTACACCGACCTGCCGCGGCGCCTGAAGCCGATCGGCATCTACTACCACTTCTATTCGGGCACCAAGGCGGCGTCGGTGAGCGCGCTCCACGACGTCTACGCCTGGGCGCTGGCGCAGGAGACGTTTCCGCTCTGGGTCAGCGAGCTCGTGCGAGCGCGTGAAGGGCTTCGAGCGGGCGTCGGTCGCCCGGCGTCTCGACGGCACCTGGCTGCTGCGCGACTTCGGCGCGCTGCGCACGGTGCGGTTGCCGGCGGCGCTCGGGCTGGCCGGATCTCGCGCGCTCGCCCGACGTGGCCGGCGTGCGCGAGCTGCCGCAAGGGCGCTACGTCGCGCTCGCGCCGACCGCGCAGCCGGTGCGCGCGCTCGCCACCACCGACGCGTCGCCGGACAGCGGCGAGGCCGCGCCGTATCTCGAGTCGGCGAACGCCGCGGTCGTCAGCGAGCGTCGCGCCGGGCCGGAGCTGTGGCTGGCGCTGCGCGGTCACATGCCGGTCGAGCTCACCGTCGGCGGTTGCGGCGCCGATCGCGAGCTCGGCATCGTTAGAACTCCGACGTTGCTCGAATCCTGGAGACTCCGAGGACGCCACGGCGCCGGCGATCGTCGTCGGGCCGCTCGGCCCCGGTGCCGGGCGCCCTCTGCAATTCGAAACGACGGAAACAGGAGAAGTACATGTCGTCTGCCGTTGATGCGCGGCCGAGAGTGATCCGTCCCGGCGTGCTGGCGCTGCTCGCGCTGGCCGTCGGCTCGTTGCTGGCCCTGTTGTTTCCGGGCCTCGACTTCGGGCACCCCAAGTACCTGGGGCCGCCCGACGAGCTGTCGATCGCCTACCTGGAACAGGTGCTGCGCACGCACCCCGGCGATCGCCCGGCGCGGCTGCTGCTCGCGCGGCAGCAGCGCGCGCTCGGCCACTGGGAGGCGGCGGAGGGATCGCTGCGCCTGCTCGCGGGCGGCGGCGACCGCATCGCCACCCAGGCCGAGATGGAGCTGGTCGAGCTGTCGCGCGCGCGCCTCGACGCGCTGATGCCGGCCGATCCCGAGCGGCCGTTGCGGCAGCAGCAGTCGCTGGCGGCGCTGCGGCTGGTCGATCCGATCCTGCTCAACGTCGATCAGCTCTCGCACCTGGCCGAGACCGCGCTGGCGCTGGAGGCGCCGGGCGACGCCGCCGAGATCTACGAGCGCCTGTCCGCGCTCGACATCGCCAACCGCCACGACTGGTTGCTGCGCGCGGCGCGCTGGCGCCTGGCGACCGGCGCGCTCACCGCCAGCGTCGATCTCTATCTGGCGGCCAGCCGGGTCGCGCCCGCCGAGTGGGCGGCGCGCGAGGACGTGCTGCGCGCGCTCGAGGTGCTGACGTCGGCCAACCGCGGGAAGGAGTCGCTGCAGGCCGCCGACACCGCGCTCGGGCGGTGGCCGACCGACCGGCGGTTGCTCGATCGCGGCATCACGCTCGCGCGCGCGCAGGGCGACGGCGCGCGCGCCAAGCGCTGGAGCGAGCGGCTGGTCGCGCTCGGCCCCGAGGACGATGCGATCCTGCGGCGCCACCTCGACATCGAGCTCGGCGAGGGCGACGTCGCCACGGCGTTCACGGTCGCGACGCGCCTCGTCGGCGCGCCACCCCGAGGACGCGGTGCTGCGGCGCAAGCTCGCCGAGACGGCGACCTGGTCGGGGCACGCCGAGGAGGCGCTGGCCGCCTGGGCCTGGCTCGGCAGCCACGGCTCCGACGAGGGCGAGAAGCGCACGCTCGCGCTCGGTCACGATCTCTTCGACTACGACCGCGTCTCCGAGGTGCTGGAGCGACGCGCGGCCGACGGCAAGATCACGCTCGACGAGCTGCTCGATCTCAGCGACGCGCTCGAGTCGCGCGGCGCGCCCGACCGCGCGGACGCGGTGCTGCGCCGGCTCGAGCCGGTGTTCGGCGCGACGCGCGCCTACTGGACCGAGCGCGCCGAGGTCGCCGAGCACCAGCAAGATCTCGAAGGCGCGCTCGCGGCGGTCGGACAGATCCAGATGCGTTTCGGCCCGCGCGGCGAGGACGCGGCGCACGAGGTCGAGCTGCTGTGGGGCATGGGGCGCGCCGACGACGCGCTGGCGGCGGCGCGGCGCGCGGCGCCGATGATGACCGACGACGCGATCAGCTTCTGGCGGCTCTACGGCGATCTGGCCTGGAACCTCGAGGCCGACGACGACGCGGCCTCGTCGTACCTGCGGCTCTGGACGCTCGATCAGCGCGACGCCACCGTCGCCGATCGCCTGGTGACGTTGCTGGGCGGCAAGGAGCGCGTCGACGAGGTGATCCGCATCGGCGGCGAGGGGTACACGCGCTTCGCCTCGCCGGCGCTGCTGGTCGCGGCGCTGGATGCCGCCGCCGACGCCGATCGCTGGGACGACGTGCGCCACCTGGTCGGGCTGGTGCACGCGGGCGGCAAGGAAGACCAGTTCGCCTACCAGGCCGGCTACTGGTCGGCCGAGGGGCGGCTCATGTCGCACGACGGGAAGTCGCGCGAGGCCGCCGATGCGTTCAGCAAGGTGGTGGCGCTCTCGCCCGAGGACCTGGGCGCGCGCGAGGACCTGCTCTGGGCGCGCGTCGACGCCGGGCTCGAGAAGGAGCCGCCCGACAGCGGCGACGACGGCACGAGCCGACAACGACGCCGGCGCGCGGCTCGCGGCGGCGCTGGAGCGGCACGATCGCGCGGCGGTGCGCGAGATCCTGATGAAGGAGGGTGGGGCGCTGACGTCGAGCGAGCAGATCGACGCCGCGCGCGAGCTGGGCGACGACGAGCGGGCCTGGACGCTGGTCAAGCGGGCGCCCGAGCACTCCGGCGACGCCGAAGAGGACGCGGCGGTCGCCGAGCACCGGCGCGAGCTGGCCGAGGAGCGGCTGGGCGGCGCCTGGGCGACCGGCGGCGTCCAGGCGCTGGGGCCGCTCGACATCTTCGAGGAGAAGGCGCGCGCGGCGGCGCGGCTCGGGCGCTTCGGCTTCGAGGCGCTGGCCGAGCACGCGCACCTGGACGCGGCGGCCGACGCGCTGGTGAGCGCGATCAACGCCGACGAGTGGCGCGGCGGCGCGGCGCTGACCCTGCGGGAGGCGTGGGGCGACACGCGCGTCGAGGGCGGCGCCTACTCGCTGCCGACCGGCGCGCTGCCGTACCTGACGGCGATCCAGCGCTGGATGCCGACGGAGCGCATCGATCTCGAGCTCGAGGGCCTCTACCACCAGCTGCCGACCGACAGCGCGGCGCTGCGCATCGCCGGCCTGCGCGACGCGGTCGAGGCCGCGGCGACCTGGCGCATCGGCGCCGGTTTCGCGGTCGCCGGCTCGCTCGGCGCCAGCCGCTACACCGCGCGCGACGGAGGCCTGCTGGCCAACGGCTGGTTCGGGCGCGCCGAGCTGTCGCGCACCTTCAACGCGGGCACGTTCGCGGTGCGCCCGCGCGTCGATGCCTTCGCCGAGGAGAACGATCTCGCGGCGACGCTGCCGGCCAGTCTGGTGCCGCTGGTGCGCGCGGGCGTGCAGAGCGGCAACTTCTTGCCGTCGAGCTACGAGACCACCGGCGTCGGCCTGACACTGCTGCGCCGCCGCGGCGACGACGAGGAGGAGCCCGGCTCGGGCAAGGGGTGCGCGCCCTGCTTCCGCCCGTTCGGCGACGCCTGGACCGGGTGGCTGATGCCGGCGCAGAAGCTGACGTTCAGCCTGGAAGCCGGCATGGGCTTCCTGTTCCTGCACCACCAGGAGCTGTCGGCGGCCGGCTTCTTCCACAGCGACTATCGCGGCGAGACCGGGCAGCGATACAGCGGCGCCTCGCTGTCGTACACGTTGAGGTGGCTATGACCGCGTCGCCGGCAACACCGCCGCGCGCGCGGAAAGCGCGATCGCAGATGGACCTGGCTCTCGGCCTGGATCGAGAGCGCGGTCCTGGCGGTGCTGGTGCCGCTGGCCGGCGCGTGGGTCAGCCGGCGCGACCCGCTGTTCGTCCATGCGTCGTTTCCCTGGTCGGCGATCGCGCCGCTCATCGCCGGCGTGCGCTACGGGTTTGGCGCCGGATTCGGGTGCGCGGCGCTGGTGGTGTTCACCATGCTCGGCGCCTGGCAGCGCTGGTTGCCGCTGCCGTTCCCGGTCGAGGACTTCCCGGTCCAGATCAGCGTCGGGCTGCTCATCGTCGGCATGCTCGCGGGTGAGTTCTCCGATCTCTGGAAGCGCAAGCTGCATGGTCTCGAGACCGAGCAGGAACAGCTCCGCCGTCGGTTCGAGGGGTTCGCGCGCACGTATCAAGCGCTGCGCCTGTCGCACGACCTGCTCGAGTCGCGCGTCGCGGGCGCGACCGCCACGGTGCGCGAGGGGCTGCGCGCGCTCAGCGAGGCGGGCCTGCCGGGCGCCGACACGGCGGCGACCGCGACACGCATCCTCGACATCTTCGCCACCCACTGCGACGCCCGCGTCGCCGCGGTCTACCTGTGCGGCGACGACGGCGAGCTGCCGTCAGCGCCTTCGGCGGCGCTGGGCGCGCTGGCGCCGCCGGCCGACCATCCGCTGATCCGCGAGGCGCTGCGTCGCAAGGCGGTGGCCAGCCTCACGCTGCCCGATCCGACCGTGATGGCGGCGGCGGCGAAGGGCTCGGCCGAGGGTGACCGGGCGACGGCCTCTGTCGGGACGGGCCAGGAGGGCGCGAGCGATCTGCTGGTCGCGGCGCCGTTCATCGACCTCGACGACCGCGTGCGCGGCGTGCTGGTCGTGGGCGACATGCCGTTCATGGCGTTCGGGCCGGAGACGCTGCGCCGGATCGCGGTGCTCGCGGGCCGCATCGGCGATCTGCTCGGCACCGAGCGCGACGCGCGCGGCGAGGAGCCGGCGGCGGTGGCGGCGTTCACGCGCGCGCTGCAGCGAGCGTTGCGTGATCGGCGCGCGCACGGATTGCTGGCCGGCGTGGTTCGGTTCTCGGTCGCGACCCGCGCCGACGCCGCGCTGGCGCCGTTCCTGTGCAGCGCGCGGCGCACCACCGATCGGGCGCTCGCGCGGTCGGCGTCGGGCGGTGGCACCGCGGTCACCGTGCTGTTGCCGCTCACCGACGAGATCGGCATCGCCCGCTACCTGGCGCGCGTCGAGGCGCAGGTGCGGGCCCGCACCGGGTCGTCGCTGGGCGAGAGCGGCATCGAGGTGATCTACCGCGCCAGCGTCGACGACGAGAGCGGCGACAAGGTGCTCCACGATCTGCAACTACCGGCCGCGCCCGCGGCCTCGAGCGATGACACGCGCGCGCGGGATATCGCTCGCGGTTAGCGCGCTGGCGGCCGAGGCGGTCGCCGCGCTGCTGCTCGTCGACGCGCCGGCGGCGCCCGGTCTCGTGGTGGCGGCGGTGCTGCACGTGGCGGGCGTGCTCGCCACGGTGCGGTTGCTCGACCGCGCGGCCATCGGTCTCGGCCTCTCGCCGGTGACGCCGCTCGCGGCGGTGACCGCGATCTTTCTTCCCATCGTCGGTCCGATCGGTCTCGGGGTCCTGTTGCGCGCGGTGGCGCGCGGTGCCCGCGCGCGCGGCGCGGCGCTGCCGCCGACGATCACCCTGCTCCCGGGGCTGCCCGCGACGGCGCCCGAGGCCGCGGGCGAGACCCTGGGGATCGGCGCGGTGGCGTCGCGCCTGCGCTTCGCTCCCGACAGCGGCGCGCGCGTGCGGGCGGTGCTGGCGACGCGCCGGCTCGACGGCGCGCGCGCGGTGCCGCTCCTGCGCGAGGCGCTGCGCGATCGCCAGGAAGACGTGCGGCTGCTCGCCTACGCGCTGCTGGAAGACCGCGAGCGGCAGGCCGACGCCACGGTGCGCGGGCTGCTCGCGGCGCTGGCAGGAGCGCCGTCCTCGCAGGCGGTGGTGCTGCACGATCGCCTGGCCAACGCCTACTGGGAGATGTGCTACCAGGAGCTGGTCGCCGGTGAGCTCGAGTCGTTCGCGCTCGCGCGCGTGGTCGAGCACCTGGAAGCGGCGTCGGCGGCGGGTGGCGCGACCGCGGCGCGCTGGCTGCTGCGCGCGCGCGTGCTGCTCCGTCGCGGCGATGCCGGCGGCGCGCGCGCGGCGCTCGACGAGAGCCGCCGCGCGGGGATGCCGGCGCGCACGGTGGATCGCTACGTCGCGGAGGTCGCGTTCGTCGAGCGGTCGTTCTCGAGCTCGCCGGCGCGCGTCGCGGGAGCGAGCGCGTGAGCACGCTCGAGCCGCAAGCTGCCGACGCTCGCGCCCGGCGCGGGCCCCATCGACGTGGGGCTGCTGCTCGAGGGCACCTATCCCTACGTCAGCGGCGGCGTCTCGAGCTGGGTGCACGAGATCATCACCGGCCTGCCCGACCTCACGTTCGGCGCGATCTTCCTCGGCGCGTCGCCCGAGACCTACGGCGAGATCCGCTACGAGCTGCCGCCGAACTTGCTTCACGTCGAGACGCACTACCTGATGGAGGGGCCGCGGCCGGCCGCGTTGCCGCGCGAGCGTCGCTCGCCGGACGGCGGCGCGCGCGCGCCCGCGAGCGCGGCCATGGACGAGATGGTGCGGCTGCACGACGCGTTTCGCGCGCGCGGCGACGCGCTGGATCCCAAGGTGCTCGACGCCGCGGGCGCGCTCGGGACGCGCGAACGGGATCTCGCTCGCCGATTTTCACTCGAGCGACGAGACCTGGGAGCGGCTGTGCGCCGAGTACGACGCGCACTGCGCGTCGAGCTCGTTCCTCGACTACTTCTGGACCGTGCGCACCATGCACCGGCCGCTGTTCACGCTGGCGGCGCTGGCGCGGCGCGCGCCCGAGTTCCGGATGCTGCACGCGGTGTCGACCGGCTACGCCGGCTTCCTGGGCGCGCTGCTGCAGCGCCAGCGCGGCTGCCCGTTCGTGGTGACCGAGCACGGCATCTACACCAAGGAGCGCAAGATCGATCTCGCGCGCGCCGCCTGGATCAACGACGAGGCGGCGGCGAGCAGCAGCGGGCTCGGGCAGGACCTGGGCTACCTGCGGCGCCTGTGGATCCGCTTCTTCGAGGGGCTGGGCCGCGCCGCCTACGCCACCGCGCGACCCGATCATCTCGCTCTACGAGGGCAACCGCGAGCGCCAGGTCGAGGACGGCGCCGCGCGCGAGCGCACGCGCGTGATCCCCAACGGCATCGACGTCGCGCGGTTCGCGCGCGTGCGCGCCGCGCGCGCCCGCGCAGCCGCCGCCGGTGCTGGGGCTGATCGGGCGCATCGTGCCGATCAAGGACATCAAGACCTTCATGCGCGCGATGCGCACGGTCGTCGCCGCGATCCCCGACGCGCAGGGCTGGATCGTCGGCCCCGACGACGAGGATCCCCGCTACGCCGAGGAGTGCCGCGCGCTGGCGCGCAGCCTGGGCCTGGAGCGCGCCGTGCAGTTCCTCGGCTTCCGCCGCGCCGACGAGGTGCTGCCCGACCTGGGTCTCGCGGTGCTCACCTCGATCAGCGAGGCGCTGCCGCTGTTCGTGCTCGAAGCGTTCGCCGCCGGCGTGCCGGTGGTGGCGACCGACGTCGGCTCGTGCCGGGAGCTGATCGAGGGCACGCGACGACGAGGACCGCGCGCGCGGCGTGGCCGGCGCGCTCGCGCCGTTCGCGTCGCCCGACGCGCTGGCGCGCGCGGCGATCGATCTGCTGCGCGATCCCGAACGCTGGCGGCGCGCGTCGGCGGCGGGCGTCGCGCGCGTCGAGGCGCTCTACAGCCGCGAGCGCATGTTCAACGAATACCGGGCGGTCTATGGCACCGCCCTCGAGGAGGCCCATGGCCGGGATCGGCTTCGAGCTTCGTGAGCTCCTGCGGCGCGACAGCCTCTGGGGGCTGGTCCGCGCCTACGCCTACGCGGGCCTGATCAGCTCCGGGCCGTGGGTGCTGTCGATCCTCGGCGTCATGGGGATCGGCGTGCTCAGCGTCGGGCCGGTCGCCGCCGTCGAGGTGCGCCAGTTCCTGGTGTCGGTCACCTACCTGATGGCCGGCTCGCTGATCCTGACCGGCGCGCTGCAGCTGACCTTCACGCGCTTCATCGCCGACCGCCTGTTCGACAAGGAAGAGCGCAGCGTGCTGCCCAACCTGCTCGGCGCGCTCACGCTGGCGATCGGCGCGGCGGGCGTGCTCGGCAGCCTGGTGTTCGTGCCGCTGCCCGCGTCGATGGCCTGGGCGCATCTCGGCGGCACGCTGGTCTATCGCGTGCTGCTGGTGGTGACGCTGGCGACGCTCTCGGGTTGCTGGATCACCGTGGTGTTGCTGTCGGGCCTCAAGGAGTACCGCCGCGTGATGGGGTCGTTCCTTGCCGGCTACTTCGTGTCGTTCGTCGCGGCGCTGGCGCTGCGCCCGTTCGGCCTGTCGGGGTTGCTCGGCGGCTTCCTCGCCGGCCAGATCCTGCTGCTGTTCCTGATGCTGGCGCTGGTGGTCGCGCGCTACCCCAGCGACCGGCTGCTGTCGTTCGACTTCCTCGATCGCCGCCGCGCCTACCTGAGCCTGTCGGCGACCGGGCTCCTCTACAACGTCGGGATCTGGATCGACAAGCTGATCTTCTGGTTCACGCCCGTCGACGTCGGAGCCGGTGCTGGGGCCGCTGCGCGCGTCGATCATCTACGATCTGCCGATCTTCCTCGCCTACCTGTCGATCTTGCCGGGCATGGCGGTCTTCCTGGTTCGCGTCGAGACCGACTTCGCCGAGGAGTACCACGGCTTCTTCGACGCGGTCCGCGGCGGCGAGACGCTGGGCGAGATCCGCCGGCGCCGTGACCGGCTGGCGCTGGCGGTCCGGCGGGGCATCTCCGAGATCCTCAAGATCCAGGGCATCACCGTGCTCGTGCTGCTGCTGGCCGGGCCCCGCCTGCTCGACTACGTCGGCATCTCGCGCCTGCACCTGCAGCTCTTCTCGATCGATCTCGTCGGCGTCGCGATGCAGGTGCTGATGCTCGCCGTGTTCAACGTGCTCTTCTACCTCGACGAGCGGCGCGCCGTGCTGTCGCTCTCGGCGCTGTTCGTCGCGACCAACGTGGTGTTGACCATCGCGTCGCAGGCGGCCGGCCCGGCCTTCTACGGCTACGGCTTCGCGCTGTCGACCACGGTGACCAGCATCGCCGGCCTGCTGGTGACCTCGCGCAAGCTCGACCGCCTCGAGATGCAGACGTTCATGCTGGCGCGGTGACCCGGGTGCTTTTTCGTGACTGACTGGTCGTGCGTCCGACGACGGACAGCGCCGTTTTCTCATCCCGCGGCGTCGCTGTTTGTGGTTACCCGCTCGGTGGGGGCCTGCTAGTCTCGGTCGCTTCATGTCGCTCCCGTCCGTGTCGCGCCTGCCCGGGCGCGTCGTCCACCACGGCGACGCCATCGAGTGGCTGCGCGCCCACGGCCGGCTCGACGGCGGCAGCGTGGTGACGTCGCTGCCCGACGTGTCCGAGGTGCCGGAGCTGGGCTTCGAGGGCTGGAAGCGCTGGTTCGAGGACGCCGCCGCGCTGGTGATGCATGCGGTGCCCGACGACGGCGTGGCGATCTTCTTCCAGAGCGACATCAAGCACGACGGCCTGTGGGTCGACAAGGGAACGCTGGTGGCGCGCGCCGGCGGAGCGCGCCGGAATGCGGCTGCTCTTTCACAAGATCGTCTGCCGCAAGCCGGCGGGCACGGTGACCTTCGGGCGCGCCAGCTATTCGCACATGCTCGGCTGGAGCCGCGGGTTGCGCGCGCGCGCCGATCAGTCGACGGCCGACGTGCTGCCGGCGGCGGGCGTCGATGCCCGGGACCAAGGCGATGGGCGTGCGCGCCTGCCTCGACGCCTGCCGTTTCGTGCGCGACCAGACGCCGACCCGCACGGTGGTCGATCCGTTCTGCGGCTGGGGGACGGCGCTGGCGGTGGCCAACGCGCTCGGGCTCGACGCGATCGGCGTCGATCTGTCGGCGCGCATGTGCCGGCGCGCGCGCGCGCTGGAGATCGATCTCGAGACCGAGACCGTGCGCATCCCCGAGCGCCGGCCCGCGGTGATGCGCGCCGCGGTCCGTCCGTCGGGGGCGCCGTGACCGCGGCCGCTTCCGAGGCGGCGCCGGCTCCGCGCCGGACCTGCTGCGCGCGCTGCGGGCGCCCGCAGGTCGTGTGCGTCTGCAGCCACGTGACGCCGTTGCCGACGCGCACGCGGGTGATGCTGCTGCAGCACCCGCGCGAGCACCGCGTGGGCGTCGGCACCGCGCGCCTGGCGCACCTGTCGCTGCCTGCATCCACGCTGCACGTCGGCCTCGACTTCGACGGCGACAGCGCGGTTCGCGCCGCGCTCGCGGGTGATGCGCCGGCCTACGTGCTGTTCCCAGGCGACGGCGCGATCGACGTCGCGGCGCTGCCGCGCGATCGCGCGCTCACGCTGATCGCGCTCGACGGAACCTGGTGGCAGGCGCGCAAGCTGCTGCGCCTGAACCCCATGCTGGCGGCGCTGCCGCGCGTGGCGTTCACGCCGCAGCGGCTCAGCGACTATCGCATCCGCCGCCAGCCGGCCGCGCACTGCGTGTCGACGATCGAGGCGCTCGCCGAGACGTTGTCGGCGCTCGAGCCCGAGGCCGGCCCCTTCGATCGCCTGCTCGATCCGTTTCGCGCGATGGTCGCGCGGCAGGAGTGGTACGCGGCCGAGGTGCGGTCGCAGCGCCACCGCCAGCCGGTGCGCGCGCCGCGCCCGTCGCGGCGCGACAAGCTGGTGGCGCGGCTGGCGGCGGCGTGGCCGCGCGTCGTCTGCATTCAGGGCGAGGCCAACGCCTGGCCGGCGCGCACGCCGGACCGCCCCGAGCCGGAGATCGTCCACTGGGTGGCGCACCGGCCGGCGACCGGCGAGAGCTACGCCGCGGTGATCGCGCCGCGGCGCGCGCTGGCGCCGTCGACGCCACGGCACATCGGCCTCTCGGCCGAGCAGCTTTGCGCAGGTGGCTCGGTCGAAGACTGGCGAGACCGCTGGGATGAGTTCGTGCGCCCCGGCGATCTGCTCGTGCAATGGGGCCGCTACTACGGCGGTCTCGCCGCGCGGGACGGGCTCGATCTCGACGACGTCGGTCCGCAGCTCGACCTGCGGCCCGAGGTCTCGCAGATCCTCAAGCGGCACCTCGGCACCGTCGACGACTGTCTGACCGGCCTCGGCCTCGCGCTGCCGTCGCCGGAATTCGAAGGTCGCGCGGGACGAAGGTTGGCGGCCTTGGTGGTGGCGGTGAGCGCGCTGCGCGGGACGTGATCTCTCCGATCCCCTCACCCCGTCTGCAGGAAGAGGGTTAGGGTGAGGGGCGACCGGGGCGCCGCGGCTCGCAAGGCTTGCCGTCTACCTGACCCTCCCCCCGCAGACGGGGCGAGGGGACCGGAGCTCGCCGCGGACGGGTCCGACTGCGGCGGGCGGGAAGAGCGGCCGCTGTGCCGGTCGAAAATCGCCCGGCGGCCGGTCCGTGCGGATGATTCTGCACCTGCCGCCGCCGGTGTCCGGCGCCAAGCTCGGGTTGCTGCATCGACTCGCCGCGGCCCGTTCCCTGCAGAGTCCCGCCCGCTGGGAGACCTGGGCTTTGCGTGCTGGGCAGCGACGATCGGACCATAATGCCCGGATGCAACTGGCCGGTCGGGTGACGACACCGTGAGCGCCAACGTCCTGGTCGTCGACGACGAGACGCTGATCCGCCAGTCGCTACAGGCGGTGCTGATCGACGAGGGGTTTCAGGTCACCGCCGCCGCCTCGCTCGCCGAGGCCTGGGCCGCCTTCGAGAAGGATCGCCCCGACATCCTGCTGCTCGACCTGGTGCTGGGCGACGGCAACGGTCTGGATCTGCTGCGCCGGATCAAGGAGCAGGGCGCGCCGGTCAAGGTCGTGGTCATCTCCGCGCATGGCTCGTTCGAGCACGCGGTGAGCGCGATGAAGCTGGGCGCTTACGACTTCATCAAGAAGCCGTTCGAGCTGGAAGAGGTGGTTGCAACCGTCAGCAACGCCGCGCGCACGAGCACGCTCGAGCAGCGCGTGGCCTATCTCTCCGACCAGGACCGACGCCGCGGCGGATCGCACCTGGTGCAGACGTCGGCGGCGATGCGCGAGCTCGTCCGCCAGATCGACATCGTCGCCTCTAATCCGGTGCCGCTCTTGCTGCTGCTCGGCGAGACCGGCACTGGCAAGCAGGTGCTGGCACGGCACTTCCACGAGCGGTCGGGCCGCGCGGCCAGCCAGCTGGTCGAGCTCAACTGCTCGGCGATCCCCGAGTCGCTGATCGAATCCGAGCTGTTCGGCCACGAGCGCGGGCGCGTTCTCCGATGCGCGCGAGCGGAAGCTGGGCCTGGTCGAGGTCGCCGACGGCGGCACGCTATTCCTCGACGAGGTCGGCGACCTGGGTCCAGCGGCGCAGGCCAAGCTGCTGACCTTCCTGGAGCAGCGGACGTTCCGGCGCGTGGGCGCGACGTCGACCCGCTCCGTCGACGTGCGCATCGTCGCCGCGACCAACCGCGACCTGCGCGAGATGGTGGCGGCGCGCACGTTCCGCGAGGACCTGTGGTACCGGCTGTCGGCGATCGCGCTGCGCGTGCCGCCCCTGCGCGAGCACGCCGACGACGTCGCGCCGCTGGCGCAGGCGTTCCTGGCTGACGCCAGTCGCCAGTACCGCCGCCGCTGGCGCGGCGTCAGCGACGAGACGCTGCGACTGCTGCGCAGCTACTCCTGGCCGGGCAACGTGCGCGAGCTGCGCGCGGTCATGAGCCGCGCCGCGCTCCTGCACGACGACGAGGTGCTGCGCCCTCACCACCTGCCGCCGGAGATCGGCGCCGCGGTGCTCGCCGCCGCGACGCTCGGCGAGGCGACCACCAGCGCGGGCACCCCGCCGGCGACCGCGATCCCGACGCTGGACGCAGTCGAGCTCGCGCACATCCGCCGCGTGCTGGAGCTGTGCGACGGCAATCGCACGCTGGCGGCGCAGTACCTCGGCATCACGCGACAGACGCTGGCGCGCAAGCTGGGCGGCGGGGCAGCCGGTGGCGGAGCCGAAGGCGAGGGCTGACGCGTCCCGACGTGACTTTCTGCGGTCCCGGGTCTTGCCGGTAGGTGCGATCGTGGATAAATCCCCGACTTCAGGGATCTTCCATTGGACCGGATCGACGCGGACGATTTCGAGCTCGAGCGCTCACGGGACCTGGGTGGTCGTGCGCGCCGCGTTCAGACCCTGCCGTTCACGACGGTGGCGGGGTTCGCCGCCGCCGTGGGCGCGCTGATCCTGATCTCCGTCCTGTCCTATCGCTCGGTACAGGAATGGAACCGAGCAACCGCGCGCACGTCGCACACCATCGCGGTCCTCGACGCCGTCGACGGTGTCATGGCGGCGCTGACCGACGCCGAGACTTCGCAGCGCGGCTATCTGCTCACCGGCGAGGAGCGCTACCTGCAGCTCTACTGGAGCACCGGGGGCCGTCTGGAACAGTCGCTGGCGGCGTTGCGGCAGCTGACCGGCAGCGACGATGGGCGGCGCGCCCAGATCGACGCGATCGAGCGCGCCGCGGGCGAGAAGAACGCGGAGCTGCGCCAGACCGTCGAGCTCCGGCGCGCGAACAAGATCAACGAAGCGGTTCAGATCGTGCTCACCGATCGCGGCAAGAGCGTGATGGATCGGTTGCGCCTGATGCTGGGCGGCATCCGCGGCGACGAGGAGCGCATCCTAGACGAGCGCGGCCGTGAATCCCAGCGAGCGGCTGCGACGGCGACCACGATCATCTTGGCGGGCGCGGCGGCGCTGCTCTTGCTCTTCTGGGGGGCGTCGTTCTTGACCGCGCGCGACTTTCGCCTGCGCGCCCGTGAGGCCTGGATCCGGACCGGTCAGAACGCGCTCGGCGCGGCGGTGCAGGGGGACCGGCGGCTCGATACTCTCGGCGACCGGCTGCTGTCGGTGCTCGCGCGAGAGCTCGACGCGCAGGTGGGCGCGATCTTCCTCGCCGAAGGAGGCGGCACGTTCCGGCGCTTCGCCGGCTATGGGCTGCGGGCGCCGGCAGGCGACGACCTGTCGGAGGCGCGGCCGCGCGACGGTCTCGCCGCTCAGGCGGCCAAGGAGAACCGGGTCATCGAGGTGCGCGACCTGCCCGACGGCTATCTGCGCGTGGCTTCGTCGCTTGGCCAGGCCCAGGCCCGTCATCTGCTCATCGCGCCCGCCGCCGCCGACGGCGTGGTCCAGGCGGTGATCGAGCTCGGGTTCCTCGGCGAGCCGACCGCGCTCGACCGCGAGCTCTTGCGGCGCGCGTCCGAGGCGATCGGGATCGCGGTGCGATCGGCGCGCGATCGGTCGCGGCTCGAGGAGCTGCTCGACGAGACCCAGCGCCAGGCCGAAGAGCTGCAGGCGCAGCAGCAGAAGCTGCAGTCGGCGAACGAGGAGCTGGAGCGCCAGGGCGACGCGCTGCGCGACACCCAGGCGCGCCTCGAGAGCCAGCAGGCCGAGCTGGAACAGACCAACACCCAGCTCGAGGAGCAGTCTCAGCGGCTGGAGGCGCAGCGCGACGACCTGCTGGTGATCGAGCAGCGCCTGCGCGAAAAGGCCGTCGAGCTCGAGCGCGTGAACCGCTACAAGTCGGAGTTCCTGGCCAACATGAGCCACGAGCTGCTGGTGTCGTGCCGGAACGTGCTCATCTACTTCGGGCGCACGCTGCAGGATCGCGCGGTCGGGCTGTTTCGTGATTCGCTGTGCCACGGAGGCTTCCTCGGCCTGGGCGCCAAGGAGAGCCTGATCGCGAGCGCGCACGCCGGATCGTTCCGCGAGCTGTCGGCCGGCCAGCGCGTCTACCAAAGGAGCGATTCATGACCAGCGTACAGCTCGATGCTGGCGACAGCCGGGCGGTCGCTCGCCCGGACCGGGCCAAGATCCTGGTCGTCGACGACCTCGAGCAGAACCGCCGCTCGCTGGAGGCGTTCCTGCGCCGCGACGACGTCCAGGTGATCGAGGCCGCGTCGGGGCGCGAGGCGCTGGAGCTGCTGCTGGTGCACGACGACATCGCGCTGGCGCTGCTCGACGTGCAGATGCCGGAGATGGACGGCTTCGAGCTGGCCGAGCTGATGCGCGGCACGCTGCGCACGCGCGAGGTGCCGATCATCTTCGTCACGGCGGGCTCCAAGGATCAGCTGCGCACGTTCCAGGGCTACGGCGCGGGCGCGGTCGACTTTCTCTTCAAACCGCTGGAGCTGCCGATCCTGCGCCAGAAGGTCGACGTCTTCCTGCGCCTCTATCGCCAGCGGCGCGAGCTGGCCGAGACGGTGAAGGCGTTGCAGGCCAGCGCCGCCGAGCGCGAGCGCCTGGTGGGGCAGCTCACCGAGAGCCTGCGCCTGGCGGACATGTTCGCGGCGGTGCTGGGTCACGACCTGCGCAATCCGCTGAGCGTGATCACCACCAGCGCCGAGACGCTGCTGCGCCGCGCGCCCGACGAACCGCTGCGCCGGCCGGCCGCGCGCATCCTGTCGAGCGGCCAGCGCATGGGGCGCATGATCGAAGAGCTGCTCGACATGGCGCGCGCGCGCATGACCGGCGGCTTCCCGCTGTCGCCGTGCGAGACCGATCTGCTGTCGCTGTGCCGGCGCGTGGTCGCCGACCACGAGATCTCCCACGGTGCGCGCGGCATCTCGTTCAGCCACGAGGGCGACCCGCGCGGCTTCTGGGACGAGGACCGCCTGTTCCAGGTGCTGGCGAACTTGATCGGCAACGCGCTCGAGCACGGGCGGCGGGACGTGCCGATCGAGGTGCGCCTCGACGCGACCGCAGTCGAGCACGTGATCATCTCGGTGCGGAGCGGGGGCGCGATCCCGCGCGGCGTTGATGCCGCACCTCTTCGATCCGTTCCGCGTGCGGCAGAAGCAGCAGAGCGGCTCGCGCGGTCTGGGCCTGGGGCTCTACATCGTGCGCGAGATCGTCGAGGCGCACGGGGGGTGGGTCGATGTGACGTCGTCGGAGAGCGAGGGAACGTTGTTCCGGGTGACGCTGCCGCGGCGGGCGTCCGCTGTCAGCGGCGGCTCCGCCGCCGCACCTGGACACGACCTGAGTGCCCGCACCGGGGACGGTAACCAGGAACGGCGACGGTGGCGTACGTGAGGACGGCTTCGCTCTCTCCGTTGATGGGCGCGAGAGGCGTGGGGGACCCGGCGAGGTGCGGGTATTGCCTCCGCGGGGACGCGCCCTTACGCCGCCGCCGAGAGGTCGACTCTCGATGACTGAATCTGCCTATGCGGAGCGCTGACTCGACCTTGGAAGTGAACCAGCGGCGGCACGGGGGCGCTCCGCTTCGGGCTGGCATCCTGCCTGCGGACAGGCAGGAGCGCCCTCAGAGGCCCCGCTGCGCCAATACCCGACCTCCCGGTCCCCCACGCCGCTCGCGCCGGTGACAAGCTACGTTTCACTGCGCCTGAGGGCGTTCGTATTTTTAAATTGAACGATCGGACGAGCGTTGACCGGTTGTGAACGGAGACCCTTCGCGAAGTATCCGGTCGAATGAAGCGATCGCCGAGGCTGAATCGTTCACTTAGCGACGAGAGGCGCGGACGATTGGCTGAGGCTCGTCCGATAGTTTCAATTAAAATACGAACGCCCTCAGGCGCAGTGAACGTAGGAGCGAAGCCTCCTCACGTCCGCCGCCGCCGCCGTTCCTGGTTACCCTCACCGGTGCGCGCCCATCACGGCGTGACGATTCGCCCCTGCGGCGCCATGTAGACCGACGGCATCGCCGGCACGCCGCCCGCGCCCGGCGGCAGCGACGTGAGGAAGGTCAGGAACGCCTGCCAGGCCTTGAGCTCGGATGTGTTGCTGCCGGTGCCGGTGGTGACGATCTGCTGGGTCATGTCGGTGATGACCGTCGAGCAGTCTTGCAGCTTGGGCGCGACCGAGAGCGTTCCGCCGCTCACCGAGCCGACGACCGGCAGCAGGCTGCCGACGTACAACGTGGTGACGATCCGGAAGCAGGGCGTGGTGTCGGTGAGGGCGACGGGCGTGGTGCCGATCTGCAGCGAGGTGATGCGCTGGAACGGCGGCTTGGTCATGTCGTAGTGCGCGGTCAGTCCCGACGCCTGGATCACGAAGTCGCTGCCCACGACCTCGCCCGCCGCCGCCAGCTCCAGGCCCGAGCGAATGTCGCTGGGGTTCAAGTAGAACGACACCAGCGGATAGCCCGGGCGCTGATCGGGGCCGATGCCGAGCGGGATGACGTTGAACGCGTCGGCGAAGGCGATCGCGCCGGTCTTGCCCTTGGCGATGCGCGCGCGCAGCCCGCCCGCGGCGTCGATGCCGATCACCGGCGGATCGGTGGGGAACAGCTGGGCGGTCACGGTGCGATAGGCGTCGGTCACGAGATCGCCGACGGCGCTCTCGCCGCTGCCGGTCAGCACGTCGAAGCTGGTCTGCGCGACGTCCTTGCCGTAGGCGAGCGGCGTGATCTTGCCGTCGATGTCGGCCTTGTACTGATCGACGCGCGCCTGCGTCGGCGCGTCGCCGAGCGTGGCGTCGTCGATCGGCAGCAGGTTGTACGAGTCGAGCGCGACCGTCGTGCCGCCGCCCGCGCGCGTGACCGTGAGCGCCAGCTTGCCCAGGTGCTCGCCGTAGCGGCCGGTCTGGGTGATCACCGTCTTGCCGACGGTGACCGCGGTCGAGAGCGCGTCGTGGGTGTGCCCGCTCAGGATCACGTCGATGCCGGGCACGCTGGCGGCCAGGTCGGCGTCCTCGCCCTGGCCGGCCTGGTTGATCCCCGAGTGCGAGAGCGCGATGACGAGATCGACCTGGTCCGTGTTGCGCAGCTCGGACACCATCGCCGCCGCCGTGGTCGCGATCGGGTCGAACGTGAACGGCGCCGCCGTCGGCGCGACCTGCGCGGCGTTCTTGCCGAGCAGGCCGAAGATGCCGACCTTGAGCCCGTTCGGCAGCGTCTTCACCAGCTTGGGTACCGTCATCGACTTGACGCGCGTTGGTGAAGACTGTCGGCCTTGGCCGGATCCAGCTTCATGTTGGAGGCGACGATCGGGATGGTGACGCCGTGGGTGCGGTAGGCCGCGGTCAAGATCAGCAGGAGGCCGCTCGGCGTCCAGTCGAACTCGTGGTTGCCGAGCGTGATCGCGTCGTAGCCCAGCGCCTGCATCTCCTGCAGCTCGGCGGCGTCGGGGGTCATCACGAACTCGAACGGGGTGCCCATCAGGAAGTCGCCCGAGTCGAGCAGCATCACCGGCGTGCTGCCCGCGGCGGCGCGCTCGGCGGCGATGCGCGTCGCCAGGCGGCTGATGCCGCCGATGGTCTGGTCGTCGTTGGCGGTCGCCGGCGTGAAGTCGAGGACCGCGTCGTGCCCCTCGAGGTTCGAGTGGATGTCGTTGGTCTGCAGCAGCACGACCTTGAACGTCTGCGCCCCGGTATCGCCGCCGTCGGGCGGCGGGTTCTTCGAGCTGCCGCCGCAGCCGGCCGCGAGCATTCCCGTCGCCATCGCGGACATCACCACGGCATTCAGCAGCCTCGAGCTCGGACCACGCATCGCAACCTCCTTGGCCTCGTACCGTTAGATCAACGAACGAAGAGTCGCAGTATTCGCGGTCCAGGGAAATCGGAAAGATCGTCGACGATGCCCTACCAGCCGAGGCGGGCGCGCAGCTCGTCGCCGAGCTGCGCCGCCATGATCGCGTTCTCGGCGACGTTGGGGTGATAGGCGCAGGCATACTTGTCCGGGGTTTGCGGGTCGATCCCGTCGAAGAGCGCGATCTGCGTATCGCCGGCGGCGGCGCGTGCCTGCACGACCGTACGGATGTACCGCGTAGACGATCGCCGACTCGGATCGGCTGGTGAGCGGCCCGATCGTGCACAGGATCAACGCGCGCGGGTAATGCGAGCGGATGGTCTCGACCAGCGATTGATAGATCGTCGCGAAGCGCGGGCCGGGGTCGCCCTTGCCGTTGCCGAGGTCGTTGGTGCCGAGGTTGATGATCACCGCCTGCGGCTCGCTGCCGAAGCCCCAGGTCGAGCGCGGCGTCGGTCGCCAGCGTGCGCTCGTAGATCTTCGGCATGGTATCGATCGAGTCGCCCGGGTAGTTCCGGACCACGCCGCGGCCCGAGCCGGCGATGGTGCTGACCTCGGCGCCCAGCGCGCGCGCCATCACCGACGGATAGGCGTCCCAGTGGCTCTCGGTGCCGTAGCAGTCGTCGTTGTCGAGCGAGCCCGAGGATGCCGAAGCCGCAGCTGATCGAGTCGCCCACGACCTCGATCCGGCGTCGCGGCGCCGGCGGCGGATCCAGCAGCGCACCGTCGCCGACGGTGAGGCCGTGCAGCTGCGAGAGACCCATCGGCCCCTCGGTCTGGCGGTAGAGCGCGACGGTGTGCTCGCCCGCGGGCAGCCCGGTCGCCAGCGCGTAACGGCCGACGCCGGGCATCGCCGTGAACGCCGGCTGCGGCACGCCGTCGACGACCGCCTTGAAGATGAATCTGCCCTCGTTCCCGAGCGCGGCGTTCAGCGACGTACCCTGAAAGCGCGCGACGAAGCCGGTGCCCGACCAGGAGAACCGCGGCCGCGCCGGGTCGCTGGTGTCGACGCGGCCGACCCAGCGCACGCCGGCCGCGACGATGCCTGCGTCGTCCGAAGGGCCCACGCGCTACTTCTTGTTCTGGCCGTAGTAGGCGGTGGCGCCGTGCTTGCGCCAGAAGTGCCGGTCGACCAGCGCCGGATCGGGGCGGGGCGCGTCGGGGGCGATCGCGCGCACCGTCGCCTCCATCTTCGCCAGGTACTCCAGCGTGCTGCGCCTGCTCGACCGCGTCGTGCGCGTTCTTGCCCCAGGTGAAGGGACCGTGGTTCGCGACCAGCACCGCGAAGATCTCGTCGGAGCGCACGTTGGCGGTGCGGAAGGTCTCGACGATCACCCGCCCGGTCTCACGCTCGTACTCGCCGGCGATCTCGTCGTGAGTCAGCGGCCGGGTCACCGGCACGTCGCCGCGAAAGTGATCCGCGTGGGTGGTCCCCATGCAGCGCACCGGCAAGCGCGCCTGCGCAAAGGCGGTCGCGTACTGCGAGTGGGTGTGGACCACGCCGCCGCAGTCGAAGTTGAGGTAGAGCTCGAGGTGGGTCGGCGTGTCCGACGACGGGCGCAGCGTCCCCTCGAGCACGCTGCCGTCGGTGAGCGACACCGGCACCATGTCGGCGGGCGTGAGCTTCTCGTAGTCGACGCCGCTCGGCTTGATCACGAACAGCCCGGCCTCGCGGTCGACGCCCGACACGTTGCCGAACGTCCCCATGACCAGGCCGCTCTTCGCGAGCACGCGGCTCGCCTCCAGGACTTCGACGCGCAAGCGTTCGGCGATCATCGTATGCGTTCCTCCTTTCAACCCACCAGCACCGGGCTCACGAGATCGAGAATGTCGGGGCCGGTTCCCTCGGCGCGCGCGGCGTCGAGCTCGGCCCGCCGCGCGTAGATGCGGATCGCCTTCAGCGACAGGTTGGCGAGGTTGATCATGCTGCGCTCCATCGCGCGCGTCGGATCGTCGCGATAGGTGAACTGATCCTGGCTGTAGTAGCCGCGGTACTCGCGCACGAACGTCGTGAACAGGTATTCGACCGACTCGGGGATCGAGACCGTGCCGAACATCAGATCCTGATCGTTGCGCCCCTGGCGCGCGTCGTTGATGTCGAACTTGTGCACGGGCACGCCGGCGTACGCGGCGAGATCGCACGCCGTCGACGCCGTGGTTGCCTCCATCTTCTGGTGGCCGTAGTCGATGGTCAGACCGCAGTTGGTGCCGCCGCAGATCTGGTTCACGCGCGACGCGACCAGCACCGCCGACGCCGCCGTGGGGATGATCATGTAGAGCTCGCGCGGCTCGTAGGGCTTGGGCTCCATCGCCACGCGGATGCCGGCCGCCATCGCCTCTTTGTTGAGCGTCACCAGCGCCTCGGTGAACCACTCGAGCGACTGTTTGTAGTCGATCTGGAAGTGATAGTCGGCGCCGTCCGAGCCGGGCCACACGCTCATCACCGGGATCTTGAGCGCCTTGCTGATCTCGAGGCCCTTGCGTAGCTCTTCCAGAGCAGCGCTCCGGATCTCCGGGTCGGGGTTGCACGCCCCGCCGAGCTTGAAGCGCGGGTTCGACCAGGTGTTGAAGTTGCACGCCGTCACGGTCATGCCCAGCTCAGCCAGGTAGCCGTCGCGCGCTCGCTCGAGCGCCTTCCAGTCGATGTCGCCGTTCTGCGCGGCGCCGCCCTTCTCGAAGACGCTCTGGTGAATCTCGATGGCGTCGACGCCGGCCGCCTTGGTGCGGCGGCACTGCCCCTCGAAATCATTCTTGAACGCCGGGTTGTCCGAGTTGTAGCCGGGAGGCGCGAAGCGATCGCAGAAGTCGCCGGCTGACCAGTGGCCGACGCTGTACTTGATGTCCATCGTTTTCAGGAACTCGATGGCCTCGTCGCGCGCCAGGTAGCGCTGTTTGGTGGCGGCGAACGCGAGCTGGTCGGACGTGAATCGGGACATGCGGAGCCTCCTCGGAAAACCCGGCCGCAGCATGCCTGTTTTTCTCGGCTGGCGGAAGCGGCGGGGTACGGCCTAGGATGCTGCCATGGCAAAGACCATCGAAAGACCGAAGCTCGCTGCAGGCGCCGTCGCCGTCGCCATGCTCGCGGGGGGCATGATGATCGGCGGCACTTCCGGGGCGGCGGCGCGGCGAATCGTCGGCCAAGGCCGTGGGAGCACACATGATCGAGAAGAAATCCTGGGGCAAGACCGCCAAGGGCGAGGAGATCGACCTCTATACGCTGCGCAACGGCAAGTCCGAGGTGTCGATCGCGACCTGGGGTGCAGCGGTGACCTCGCTGCGCGTGCCGGATCGCAACGGCGCGATCGCCGACATCGTGCTCGGCTTCGATTCGCTGGAGCCGTACACCAAGGAAAACCCGTTCTTCGGCGTGGTCGTCGGACGCTACGCCAACCGGATCGGGCAGGGGCGCTTCACGCTCGACCACAAGGAATACAAGCTGACGATCAACAACGGCAAGAACCAGCTGCACGGCGGCCCCGAGGGCTTCTATCGCAAGGTCTGGAAGGCCGAGGAGGTCGAGGCCAAGGACGGCCCGTCGCTGAAGCTGACCTACGTCAGCCCCGACGGCGAAGAGGGCTATCCCGGCACGCTGACCGCCAGCGTGACCTACACCCTGACCGACGACAGCGCGCTCCGTATGGAGTACACCGCGACCACCGACAAGCCCACGGTGGTCAACTTGACCAACCACGCCTACTTCAACCTGTCGGGCCCGGGCGAGGGCGACATCCTCGGCGACGAGCTGATGGTCAAGGCCGCGCGCTACACCCCGGTCGACGAGACGTCGATCCCGACCGGCGAGCTGCGCAGCGTGGCCAACACGCCGTTCGACTTCCGCAAGCCGACTGCGCTGGGCGCGCGCATCGGCGCACCCGACGAGCAGCTTGAAGATCGGCAAGGGCTACGACCACAACTTCGTGCTCGACGGCGGCGTGACGAAGAAGCCGCGCCTGGTGGCCAGCATGCACGATCCCAAGAGCGGGCGCGTGCTGGAGATCATCACCACCGAGCCGGGGATGCAGCTTTACACCGGCAACTTCCTCGACGGTACGATCAAAGGCAAGGGCGGAAAGGTCTACGCCAATCGCAGCGCCTTTTGCCTCGAGACGCAGCACTACCCCGACTCTCCCAACCACCCGTCGTTCCCGACGACGGTGTTGAAGCCGGGCAAGAAGTACCAGTCGACGACGCTCTACCGCTTCACCACCGAGCCGGCGCAGGCGTCGGCGAAGTAGGGGAGGGCGGCATGGCGAGCTTCCTCGAGGACAACGCCGACCTTCGCTACTACCTGGACAAGGGGCTCGACTGGTCGGCGCTGGCCGCGCTCGCCGAGCAGGGCTTCCGCCAGTCCGACGGGTTCAAGACCGCCGCCGAGGCGATCGCCTTCTACCGCGAGGTGGCCGAGATGGTCGGCACCTTCGCGGCCGAGGAGGTCGCACCCCACGCCGCCGAGCTCGACCGCGCGGGCGTGCGCTTCGCCGACGGCGAGGCGCAGTTCCCGCCGCGGCTGGCGGCGATCTTCGACAAGATCCGCGACCTCGAGCTGCATGGTCTGTCGCTGCCGCGCGAGCTCGGCGGTCTGAATGCGCCGGTGCTGCTCTACTACGTGTGCGGTGAGCTGCTGGGGCGCGCCGACGCGTCGGTGATGGTCCACAACGGCTTCCACGGCGCCATCGCGCTCGCGATGATGGTGCTGTCGATGTTCGAGGGCACGACCGACCTCGACCCGGCGACCGGCCGGATCGTGAAGACGCGCTGGCGCGACGAGATCGCCGAGATCGCCAGCGGCCGCGCCTGGGGCAGCATGGACATCACCGAGCCCGACGCCGGCAGCGACATGGCGGCGCTGCGCGCGACCGCGACGCGCGACGAGGCGGGGAGCTGGTTCATCACCGGCCAGAAGATCTTCATCACCTCGGGGCACGGCAAGTATCACTTCGTGATCGCGCGGACCGGGACGGTGGACGAGGGGCTCGACGGGCTGTCGATGTTCCTGGTGCGCGCCTTTCGCGACGGCGCCGACGGGCGGCGCGAGCGGCTGGTCACCATCGATCGCCTGGAAGAGAAGATGGGCCAGCACGCGTCGGCGACCGCGGCGCTGCGCTTCGACCGAACGCCGGCCGAGCTGGTGGGCCAGCCGGGCGGCGGCTTCCGCCAGATGCTCGAGCTCATCAACCACGCGCGCATCGGCGTCGGCTTCGAGTCGATCGGCCTGTGCGAGGCGGCGTTGCGGCTGGCGCGCGCCTATGCGGCCGAGCGGCGGTCGATGGATCGCACGATCGATCGCCACGAGCTGATCGCCGACTACCTCGACGAGATGGAGATCGACGTCATCGGGCTGCGCGCGCTGGCGATGCACGCGGCGTTCGAGGACGAGATCGGGCACAAGAAGGCGCTGTTCGGGCGCTTCCTGCCCGGGTGCCGACGCCGCGCAGCTGGCGCGCGAGGCAGAGGGCCATCGCGCGGCCGCGCGGCGCGCGACGCCGTTGCTGAAGTACCTGGCCGCGGAGAAGGCGGTCGAGCTGTCGCGCCGCTGCCTGCAGATCCACGGCGGCGTCGGCTACATGCGCGAGTACGGGGCGGAGAAGCTGGTGCGCGACGCGCTGGTCATGCCGATCTACGAAGGCACCAGCCAGATCCAGTCGCTGATGGCGACCAAGGACACGCTGACCGCGATCATGCGCGCGCCGCAGGATCTGTTGAAGCGGCACGCCCAGGCGCGGTGGCGCGCGCTGTCGGCGCGCGATCCGCTCGAGCGGCGCGTGGCGCGGTTGCAGCAGCTGTCGCTCGGGGCCCAGCAGCACGTCGTCACGCGTACGCTGACCGACAAGGTGCGGGCGAATGTGAAGGCGCCGCTCGCCAGCTTACCCGAGGCCGTGCTGAAGCAATGGAACCCGCGCCGCGACTTCCCGTTCGCGCTGCTGCACGCCGAGCGGCTCACGCGCCTGCGCGCCGACGAGGAGATCGCGACGATTCTCGCGGATCAGGCGCGGCGCCACCCGGAGCGCCGCCCACTGCTCGAGCGCTACCTCGAGCGAGCGTTGCCGCGTGCGGCGTTCCTGTACGAGGAGATCACGACCACCGGGAAACGCCTGCTGGCAGAGCTCGCGGGGCGCGGCGAGCCGGACGCGGGCGACGGCGCGGCGAGCGCCTGAATCGGACTCAGACGAAGGCCCAGAATCTCCGCACCCCCCTTTTCTTCCTGGGCTTGTACCACTTTTTCATCGGCGTCCCCTCGGGGTAGGTGGAGGCTTCCTCGATGACGCGGAGTTCCTGCACCAGAACGCTCGTCGCTGCGACTATCGTTTTCCTGACTTCACGCGCGGCGGCAGCTCCGCAGCCCCTGATCAACTACTTCCAGCCGATGCCCATCGTGGGGAAGTTGTCGACGACCGTGTGGGGGGCGTCGCTCGTTGGTCCGCGGGATCCCGCCAACGGACTCGAAGACAACGGAGCCGCCGGCGGAGTCGGGCCTCAGCAGGAAACCAATTTCTACTGGGACGGGAAGATCATCAAGGGTGAGGATGGAAAGTACCACCTCTATTGCAGCCACTGGCTCCACAGCAATGGATTCGGCCCACCCGGCGGGGGAACGACGGGCTGGGAGCGATCGATCCCCATGCAAGCCATCAGCGACAACGTCATGGGGCCATACGTGACACAGGGGGACACCTATACCGCCAACCGCGAAGGCAACAACATGGGCCACAACGTGACTGCGCTCGTGGCTCCCACCGGTGCGCGCCCGTACACGCTGTCCGTGGGCGAGATCGTGCCCGGTCAGATGTTCAGCGCCAGCTCCGCCAACGGACCGTGGACTCTGCTGGGATTGACCCAGACCAACACCAATGGGCATACCACCTGCGGTGATTTGTCCTCCAACTTCACTTTCACCGTGGGTCCGAACAACCGATTCTGGGCCACGTCGCGAACCGGCTGCATCATGGACAGCGACTTGGTTCTGGGCCCCTACAAAGTCGAGACCGACAGCGTCCTGCCCAACCTCGAGAACAACATGCAGGGCCAGGCCGAAGATGAAACGATCTGGTATAGCGGCGGCTATTTCCACATCGTCTACAACTACTACACCGTGCAGCGGGCCTATCACATCATGTCGAAGGACGGCGTGACCAACTGGGCGAGCACGGGCCTCGCTTACCAGGCCACTCAAACGCCGGCCAACGCGAATTCGAGCTGGCTCCGCTACACCGACGGCACAGTCAACCAATGGCACAACATGGAGCGCGTGAGCGTCTATCAGGAGAACGGCCACGTCACTCATTTCACCTTTGCCGTCACCGACGTGAACAAGAACGTGACCGGTGTCAGTAATGGCGGGAGCAAGATCCTGGTAGTCCCGTTCAACGGCGTGCAGTTCGATTGCGACAACGGCGACCCCGCTTCCTGCGCCGAGCTCGCCGTCACCGACGGTGGAGCGGCGGATGCCCGTGCGAGCGACGCGCGCGCTGGAGGCAGTGGCGGCATCGGAGGCAGTGGTGCAATGACGGACGCGAGCGCCGGAGCGGGCGGTAGGGCGGTAACTGGAGCCGGCGGCGCGACCGGAAGCGGCGGTGCGACTGGAGCCGGCGGCGCGACCGGAAGCGGCGGTGCGACTGGAACCGGCGGCGTCGCCGGGACGGGCGGCGCGGCGCCGGGCGGCGGCGCGGGAAGTGGGGGGGCGACCGGTCCCTCCGCTAGCGGCAGCGGGTGCACCTGCGCCGTCAACTCTGCGAACGGAGGCGGCACACCCGCGGTGTGGCTCTTGCTGGCGAGCCTCGTCGTCAGGCTCCGCCGCCGATCGCGGCGACGACCGGCCGAGTGCGATCAGTAGGCGATCGCAGAGGCGGCCATCGCTGAGCCGGCGTCGGCGCCGAGCGTGAGCAGAGCGCCGGACCCCGCTGCGAGGGAAAGACTTCGGCTCGCAGTCAGATCGTGTGCCGCGCCGGCGACCCAGTCGTAGGCGAAGGTCGACGGCAGGCCGGGCGGCGCAGGCATGGCGAACGACACAGCGGCGGCGCCCAGGTTCAGCGCCGCAACGAAGGGACCGTAGCGAGCGAGGTAAAGCCCGCCGTAGTTGCCGCTGGTGAAGCCGGCCGCTGCGCCGGTGGCGACGCTCGTCGGCAGGTAGACGGTCACGATGCGATCGACGACCGGCGTGATGATGTGAAGGCGTGCGACGTTGCTGAGCGTGGCGGTTGCGCCCGGCTGCACGTAGGCCGTGGCGTCGCCGTAGCCGTAGGGACGCCAGTTGAGCGCGACAAGGCCGTGCTGTCCGTGTTGCTTGAAGCTGACCGCGCCCGCAACGGCGTCAGTCCAGGCACCGTCGGCATGCGCATCTTCATGCAGCAACGTTACCCCCGACGGGTCGGTGACGGCACCGCCCGCGGCGGCGGCGATCGCGTTCTGCACCAGGCCAACGTAGGCGGCGCCCCAGCGAAACATGCGGTTTTGCCCCTCATCGATGTTGCCGTTGCTCCACTCGGGCGGCGACATGCCAGACAGCCGCTCGAGATGGAACGCGTGCAACGCCGCCGCATCGGCGAAGTGAAACGCTGCCAGGTAGCTGGCGGCCGATCCGATCTCGCCGACGTTGAAGTTCTTGCGGAAGGTGATCGCCTCCTCACGGCGGAGCGTCACGACGCCGGCAGGCGTCAGGGAGGGTACGATGAAGTTGCCGAACGCGTGCACAGCCGACAGCGCGACGTCACGGACCGGGTGAACCGCCGCGGTCTCGAGGCCCGCGTCGGCGAGCATCTTCGCCGCCTCGACGGCCAGCACCATCCCGTTCATTCCATAGCCGCCGTCGAAGCCGCCGTTGCCGACGCCGTGCACCTCCAGAGACAGGCCCGGCGGGCTGAACCAGCGCGGCCCCTTGCTGCTGGCGGTGACACCGCAGGCGCTCTGCACGTAGGCGGTCACCATTGCGTCGGGGATCGCGTACGCCGAGCCCTTGCGGCTGTCGATCACCTTGGCCGCCTGGTTGGCGGCGATCAGCGAACGCGCCTGCAAGATGTCTTGGTTGGGCGCGCTGCCGTGCCGGCCCAGCAGAAAGGCGACGTGCCGCGAGAAGAGCTGGCCCCAGGCCTGATAGCGCGTCACCCCCGGCGCGAGCGTCGCATTGATCGGTTGGTCGAGCGCAGCCAGGAAGGTAGCGTCGCTCGACAGGTTGAGGAAGGCCGAGCCGAGCGCGAGCGTGCCGTTGCCTTCGATCGCGTTGCCGGCTGCGGTGAGGCGGCCCTGCGGGTTCGTCGCGGTCACGGTCGTCGCTCCCAGTCCGACCCAGGTGGTCAGGCTGCCGAGCGCACCGTTTAGCGACTGCATGTAAAACGCGGCGTCGATACCGGCGATGATGCGACTGCGCAGCTCGGCGCTTTGAAAGTAGGTCGGGGCGAGGTTGGCGCTGGCGAATGCGAAGCCCATGTCGTCGAGGCGCAGCATCGGGTTGTCGTTGCCGGTCGATGCGGTCATCGCGGCGAAGTCGAGCCACGCCGCGGGCGTGCGGCTGTTGCCGGGCACGACGTTGCCCAGGAACAGACCGATGATCTGCGGCGGCACCGCCCCCGCGGCGACCGCCGCATCCCACGCTGGTCCCCACGCCTGTACCCACGCGCCACCGCCCAGCGTCCCGTCACGGTAAGTGTCGATGCGCGTCTTGTAGTGCTGCTGCAGGCTGGTGACGTACGCGGGGTTGAACGTCAGTGGCGTCGCGGGCGTCGGCGCCGCACTTGCCCTCTGCACGTCGTCGCCGAGTAGGTTCAGCATCGGATCGGTGTGGCTGAACGCCGAGTAGATCGGCCGCGTGGCGTCGCCCGCCCCAAGCTGCATCGTGGTGCGTCCGCCGTAGTACGAGAACGACTTGGCTGCGTTCAACGTCAGCTTCACGGTCCGGTTGCCCTGGGTCGACGCAATCGGGATCGGCATCGTCACGTAGACGAAGCGGCCCGGGGCCATCGGGGTGGCGTCCTCCTGGATGTCGAGCTCCGGGATGCTCTGCCCGTTGTAGTTGGATTGCTCGTAGCCGCGGGCCGGATCGTACAGGTAGATGATTCCGACCTGCGTATCGCCTCCCCACAGCTTTACGGTCAGGTAGTTTTGTAGAGCTGGATCGCAGGCGAGGTCAAACGCAAGCACTGCGTTAGTCGACGGGTCGCCCGGAGTCGCCGTCGAGGCCGCGATCACGCGGTAGCTCCGTCCGAACATCCCCGCGCCGGTGGTTGCGGCTGGCTGCACCAGGTTGTGCGTCGACTCACTCGTCGGACCGGCTCCGCGGTCGCCGAAATCGATCCGATCGAGGAAGTTCGGCGCGGCGACATGCAGGCCGCCGGTTCCCGCGACGCCGCCAGCTCCAGCGACGCCTCCGCTCCCACCGATGCCGGCGACGGAGCCGCCCGCGCCCGAGGACGCCGAGCCCCCGCGCCCTGACCGCCGATCGCCGGCGCGTCGACGGCCGCATCGGTCGACGAACCACCTCCTGCGCCCTTCGAGCACGCCGCGACCCAGAGCGGCACGAGCCCGAGCGCCACCCGAGCGCAACGCGATCTGCGACCGCTCGTCGTCATGCTTGAAGGGTGTCGTCAGCCCCACGAATCGGGCCAGAATTCGCCGTTTCGCGGGGGTCGCTGGCACGGTCGATTGTTTGAAGGTATCGAGTCCGCCTGGCCCTTGGCTCGCGAGCGAATGAAGATCCTGCTGCGCCTGTCCGTTTGCCTGACCCTTGGGTTGAGTGCATGCGTGGGGAACGTTCAGGATGACATCGACGGCGGTGCGATGAATGCGGGGGAGGGAGGCGTGACGGGAGACGCCGGCGCGCGAGGGGCTGGCGGTCAAATCGGTGCGGGCGGCGCAACCGGCAGCGCCGGTGCGCCTGGGGCGGGCGGCGCGGCCGGCAGTGGCGGCGCGGTCGGATCCGGGGGCATGACCGGCAGCGGCGGTCGCAACGGCACGGGGGGCAGCGGTGCCGGCGGCTCGGCGGCCGGCATGGGCGGAAGCAATAGTGTGGGCGGAAGCAACGGGGCTGGCGGCCGCAACGCGGCGGGCGGTTCGACAGGCAGCGGCGGCACGACCGGGCTCGGCCCGTGGACGACCGGATATGTAGCCACGATGTACGGCAACGATACTTCCGGTGACTGCGCCGGCTACCCGAACTTCGGCGACATGACGTCGATCCGGTCGGCGACTTGCTCTCGGGTGGTGACGGTCGCGAGCTTCGCCGCCGGCACCGCCAACAATGCGAGCTTTTACGGCGCCACTGGCGACTTGAGCAGTCTTTGGGTCGGCGCACGGTGTTCCTGCAACGGCAGCGACACCTGTCCCGCGAACCAGGCTCCGTCTTGCCCCGCCGAGCAGCAGAGCGGCGGCAATTGCGGGATTTGTGTCGCCGTCAAATGCGATCCCACGGGAACGTTCTCGTTGGGCGGCGCGACGCACGATCAGGACTGCAATCGTACGCAATATGCCGTGGTTCAGATTATCGACGCCTGCCCGCACGATCACCCGACCAACGTCGCCTCTTCCGAGGGGTGGTGCACCACGCGCCAGGCGAACCACGTCGATCTGAGCTGCAGCGCGCTGGGCGGAATCTCGACCAAGGGGATGAACATCGGTCAGGACGGTTGGCTCAACGTCGACGTACAGCAAGTCGATTGCAGCGTCGGGCTGGGACTACACCTCTTGTAGCCCGGCCTCAGCAGACGGCCGGGAGCTCCACGGGCGCCGACTACAGCGGCGCAGGAGACGGCGACCACAATGCGTCCTTCATCACGGCGCTGTCGCTGACGGCGACCAACACGTCTGGATTGAATCGGGTCAAGGCAGCGTTCGGATTGCAGTGAGGGAATATCGCTCGCCGGGGCGCAGGTCGTGGCCGGCGGCGACGCCGCGTGGCTGTCGCGCGAGCTCCCCAACATCCGGACGAGCAACGGGCAGGCGCGGTTCGACCTGCCACGCGCGAGCGCGGCGATTCTGTTCTTCGAGTGAGGAGAAGTCGAACGCGTGGCGCCTCCTGTGCGGTCCCGAGCTCGGTGCTGGTGCGGGCCCGGCCGCGCTCGTGACCGGCGCCCTGTGAAGACTCGACTCGATTGCCGGCTCTGCGAGGCTGGCCAGCTTCAACGTTAGTACCGTGGCGAATACCAGGGTCGACGAGGTCCCCGTCGCGGCGGCGCGGGCGCGCGGCGCGCGCTCGATGCCGCGAATCGGAGCCGTGATCCTGACGGCGCTGCTGTCGCCGTTCTCCTACGTCGGCACGCGCTCGCTGTTCCTGCTGCGCGCGGCGGAGGTGTGGCGGCACCGGTTTCACGGCACGCTGCTCATGCGCCAGCTGCAGTTCGTCGGGTTCGAATCGATCCCGATCATCGTGCTGGTCGGCTTCTTCTCCGGCGCGCGTCGCGGCGGAATCGGCGCTCGCGGCGCTGAAGATGTTTCGTCAGGAGGTCTCGGTCGGCGGCATCGTGGGCGTGTCGCTGGCGCGCGAGCTGGCGCCGGTGTTCACGGCGTTGATGCTTTCGGCGCGCAGCGGCGCCGGCATGGCGGCGGAGATCGGGTCGATGCGCATCACCGAACAGATCGACGCGCTGGTGAGCTTCGGCGCCGAGCCGACACAGCACCTGATCATGCCGCGGGTCCTGGCCGGCATGTTGATGACGCCGATCATGACCATGGTCTTCAACCTCGTCGGCCTCGTGGGCGCGTACCTGGTCGCCGTGCACCTGCGGCAGGTCGATCCGGGCGGCGTGCTGCACACGTTTCGCTTCTACACCGATCCGCTCGACTACCTCCAGGGCGCGATCAAGGCGGTCGCGTTCGGCATCGCGTTCACGCTGGTCGCCTGCTACCAGGGCTTCAACGTGCGCGGCGGCGCGCGCGAGCTCGGACGCGCCACCACCAACGCGGTCGTCGAGGGCGCGGTCGCGATCCTGGTGCTCGACTACTTCCTGACCGACATCATGCTGGTGATCTGGCCGCCACGGACGATCTAGGCTCGCCCAGCTGCCGCGAGCCGGATGTGCGCGACGAAGCGCCTTCCTCCCGCCGGATCGGTCACGGTCGCGACGCGCGTGTCGGCGACGGTGATCGACATCGGGTCGATCGACCAGCGCGTCTCCCGTTCGTCGCGCAGCTCGGCGCGCAGGTGACCGGAGCTGATGCGACCGATGTTGATCGCGCCGAACAGGTGCCGGGTCTCTCGCGCGCAATAGAGCAGCTCGCCGAGCCAGGCCGCGAGCAGCTGATCCGCGGTGGCCGCGACCACGCTCAGCTGATGTGATTCTCCCGGGCGTGGCAACGTGGGCTGGCCCAGCTGGTCAGTCATCGCGCGCGCGGCGTCGATGAACAGGCGCGCCAGCGTCGGCGCTTCCACGGTCAGTCGGAGGCCGGCTGTGCGCGCTCTCGAGCAGATACGCGCCCCAGCTCGTTCGGATCTCCGTCGGTAGACCGGCTTCGGTGAGACGCGCGCGCGCGACGTCTGGCTGCAACGCCGCCGTGCGGAGCCCCTTCGACATGTAGATCCCTCTCCCGCCGGCGCGACGAAAGCACGCGGCGTCACCTGATGGACAAGGTGGCCATCCCGCAGCGCCACGTCCACGCGCGAAGGGCGCAATCGTGCGCGCGGCGCTAGCGGAGAATCCTGACGCGGGTCCGGATCAGGTCGTCTTCAGGCGCAACCGGCGGTCGATGACCCGGCGCAGCTGCTCGGGGCGCTGGAAGCTCAGGTAGTCGAGCGCGTGGCGCGTGCCGTCGCGCTGGATCAGCACCATGTAGGGGCGGTGCTCGTAGCTCGAGGCGGCGATGTCGGCGAGATCCTCGAAGCGCCAGCTGCGCAGGCCCCACGCGTCGCGCACGATCAGCCCCTCGGCCGTCACCACCATCACGTGCTTCTTCGCCGGCCGCGTGTCTTCCTCGTGCTCTTCCTTGATGGTCGGGGTGGCGACGATGGTGAACATCGCCGCGGTCAGGATCAGCAGCGCGCCGACCAGGTCGGGGCCGCCGAGCACGCCCGACAGCACGGCCGCACCGGCGGTCATCGCGCCCAGCACCGCGTAGGTCAGGCGCTCGCCCGCCTCGGCGTCGCGCGCGAAGAAGGCCACGGTCGCCGGCGGCACGTGCCCGGCATCAACGCTCAGCAGTGCTTCGATCTCGCTCATCATCTATGACCAGCATCGGCAGATTGCCACCCGACTTTATCGACATGGGAACCCGCTCCGGGGCGCGCGAACCGCTGTGAAACACGGTCAGCGCGACCCGCGCGGCATCGGCCGCCGCCGGATTCTCCAGGTGCTCGGCCAGGAACCACACCTGCATCTCGTTGGTGCGCAAGATGTCGCTGACATAGAGGTCATTGGTGCCGTCGTCGCCCCGTTCGGCGGCGCGGCGCGCGGCGGCGCGGGAGCGGATCAGGATGTGCTCGTGGGCCTCCAGCAGCCGCGACACCTGCACCGGCACCTCCTCGCGGCCGCGCGGCGGGCGCTCGATCTCGCTCAGCTCGGCGATGTCGTGGGCCATCGCGATCGCGACTCCGCCCAATGTCTGCACGCGTTCCGCGAGCTTGTCGACCAGCTCCGCCTGCTCGGCGTAGTGCTTATCGAACAGTAGGTGCAGCTGGTAGAAGGTCGGTCCCCACGTCTGCCAGTGGTGCTTCTTGTACATGTCGCGCAAGACGCAGCGTGTCGGCGAGCGTGATGTTCAAGTCTTCGACGCTCTGCGCGCGCACATCGTCGCCCAGCCCCAGCGGATAGCGCACCAGCGTCCCGTACGGCTGAACCTCGGGCGCGCGAATTCCGTAAGGCGCCGGCGGCGTCTTGGCGCGCGGCACGTGGTGGCTGCCGTTCCCCCGGTGTGGGTGCGTCTCCGCAGATCGATTGGCCATCGCCTACCTCTCGCTCCAAGGTAGGAAGCAACGGCGTCTCCGCAAGGGTGCGTCAGCTGGATGAGGCGAGGTAGCTGCGCCAGCCGCCCAGCGCCGAGATGTCGCGAGCGCCGGCCGTGGCGTGGGCCTCGCACAGAAAACCGGAAACGCTGGTGCCGTCCTCGAGCTCGATCGTGCCGAAGCAGAGCGGCGGCGGCACCCGCGCGTAGAAGTCGCCGAAGCGGGCGCGATCCATGCGCCAGACCTCGACCTCGATGGCGGCGCCGGCCGGCGCGCCGTCGGATGAGGCGGCAACCCGGAGCAGGCCGGGCTTGGGCGGCGTCGTCCCGGGCAGCGCGTACAGCCGATAGCGCGGCGCGGTCCGGCAGGTGCGCACCAGCCGGGCGCCGACCTCGGTGAGCTGCCAGTTGAGTGGTTGTCCCGAGAGGTGCGCGCCCACCACGGCGACCAGCATCTCTGACGCCGCGGGCGCCGGCACGGCGGCGGCGCTCGTGGTGACCGCGGCGGGTCGCCGCCCGCTCGCGCCCAGCGGTCCCGCGAGCGCACGCTGGTAAGCGGCGCCGTACGCGGCTAGCGTCGCATCGCGATCACCGAGACCGATCAGGGTGAGCCCCGACGGCAATCCATCCGCGCGAAAACTGTTCGGCACCGCGAGCCCGCACAGCTGCAGCAAGTTCACGAAGTTGGTGTAGAGGCCGAGCCGCGCGTTGAGATCGCGCGGCCGCGCCAGCACCTCGTCGACCGTATAGATCGTCGGGCGTGCTCGGCACGAGCAGGAAGTCGACGGCGGACAGTAGGGCGCGGGCCTGCGCGCGCAATCGATCGAGCGCCGCGAGCGCGCGG
Source organism: uncultured Pseudomonadota bacterium (assembly GCA_963711305.1). GTDB lineage: Bacteria > Myxococcota_A > Polyangia > Fen-1088 > Fen-1088 > DASRQZ01. The sequence goes on along the minus strand of CAVQDT010000003.1, from coordinate 115,185 downwards.
AAGACGTCGACGCCGGTGAACCGTTCGCCCTCGGCCAGAATCTCGCGGATCACCGGGAGCAGCGCCTCGGGCTTGGCGAGCAGCTCGCGAAAGGGCGCCAGCCGCTCGGCGATCCAGGGGCCGTCGTAGAGCAGGCGCGCGGTCTCGATGAACGGCGCGAAGTCGATCGGCACCGGTGTGCCGCCGAGTGAGCGCCAGCGTTCGAGTGCCTCCGTGAAGAGGCGCTGCGCCTCTTGGTCGCCGAAGAAATTCAGAGCGTCTTCGCGCGGGATCGCGAAGCGGAACGAGCGCGGCGCTGCGGCGATCGACCAGTCGAACCGCGCGGCGGCGGCGCGCGACAAGGGATCGGCGGGATCGACCGCGGTGAGCGTCGCGGCGACGCGGCAGGCGTCCTCGACGGTGAGCGCGAAGATCGACACGCAGTCGAGCGAGCGGCAGGCCGGCACGACGCCGTGGGTGCTGAACAGGCCGCCGCTCGGTTTGAGGCCGACCAGGTTGTTGAACGCCGCCGGCACGCGCCCCGAGCCGGCGGTGTCGGTGCCGAGCGCGAAGCTCGCCAGCCCGCTGGCGACCGCGACCGCCGAGCCCGAGCTCGAGCCGCCGCTGATGTAGCGCGCGTCGAACGCATTGCGGGGAATGCCGTAGGGCGAACGCACGCCGACGAGCCCGGTCGCGAGCTGATCCATGTTGGTCTTGCCGACGACCAGCGCGCCCGCGTCGGTCAGCCGCTGCACCACCGTCGCCGACGCATGCGCGTCGTAGGCGTAGGCCGGGCAGGCGGCGGTGGTCGGCAGGCCGGCGACGTCGATGTTGTCCTTGACCGCGAAGGGGATCCCGTAGAGCGGCAGCAGGCGGTCGCGCGCGTCGCCCGCTTGCTGCGCGCGCGCTTCGACGGCGCGCGCGGCGGCGAGCAGACTCGCGCGCGGAACGCGGTGGATCCAGATCTCGGGCGCGGCGCGCTCGGCGCGCGCGGCGATCTTTTCAGCGACCGCCACCGGCGTGGTCGCGCCGGTGCGATAGGCCTCGCCGAGCGACGTCAGATCGAGATCGAGGTTGTCGCTCGCGCTGTCTCCCCTGTCGGATTCCTGCATGCGCCGGTTTTACCGCGAACCGCGCGCGTCCCGCTATTCCGCATTCGCAAGCGCCGGCACCGCGTGCGTCTCACCGTGCGCCGCCGCCGGCGCGGTCACAGGCATGCGCGAGCAGACGAAGAGGACCGTGGCGACCGCCAGATAGGCCACCGCGACGACCGGCGTCTCGCCGAAGCCGATCGCCTCGCCGTGCATGAAGCCGAGGAACGTCAGGGCCGCGCCCACCAGCGCGAACGCCGAGGCCCTGGCGAACTTTCGATCGATGATGAACACCGCGATCGAGCCCAGGACGACCCCGCCCAGGATCGAGCCGCCACCCAGCACCGACAGCCCCTGGTAGAAGATCCCCTTGCCAGCCAGCTTGTCGATGCCCAGCGCCGCCGCGTTGGTGCCGGCCGCCGCGAGCGCGTTGTCGATCTGCAGCTTGCCCCACGCCGCGATGTGCGGCACCAGCGCCAGGATGATAGCGGGCGCGTGGCTCTTGGGCGTCTCCTGGAACGCCTGCGCGCCGATGAGCATGCCGATGTAGAGCAGAATCGGCGAGATCGCGACCACCGGGATCAACGACGACATCACCGAGATGATCCCGAACCACGACAGGATCAGCACGGTCACGCCGGTCGCCGCCGAGTAGCCGATGCGCCCGCCCATCGCCTTCCAGCCCGGGTGGCCGATGTAGACCGCGTTGATGAACGGGTTGCCCATCAGGCAGCCGATCAAGCTGACCACGCCGTCGGCGGTGAGCACGCGCGTGGTCGGGAAGCAATCGCCGGCGACCGCCGCGCTCTCGACGTTGTCGATCGCCTCGACCAGGTCGTAGATGCCGAACGGGATCGCGGTCACCAGGATCACGCCCAGGAACTGGAAGCCGCCGAAGACGTGCGACACGGCGGGGAAGGGGATGTGGAAGCCGAAGTTCTCGAACGACGCTTTCACGTTGCCGACGTTCATGCCGGCGATGTCGAAGCCGAGCGCGGTGCCGCCCCAGGCGATCGCCGTGCCGACGCCGATCGCGACCAGACCGGCGGGCACGCCGCGGAAGTAGCGCACGCCGCCGAACCAGCTGGCGAGGATGATCGCGAAGCAGGTGATGCCGATCACCGGCGTCATGTACATCTCCAGCGCCGGCCGCATCGAGATGAACGCCACCGATACGCCGGCCAGCGTGCCCAGCAGCGCCGCGCGCGGCGTGATCTTGCGGATCACCGGCGCGACGAAGCCGCCGACCATCAGCACGAAGCTCTGGATGAAGACCCAGGTGAGCCCCGCCTCCCAGCCCTTGACCGGATCGCCAGTCTTGAGCGCGATCGGCAGCATGATCACGAACGTGACCACGAACATGTGCGGCACGCTGATCCCCGACGGCAGCGCGCAGACGTCGTCGCGCCCGGTCTTCTTCGCCAGCTTGTAGGCGAGGCGCGCGTAGTAGAGCGTGCTCAGCGCCAGCATCAGGCCGGTCGCGGGCAGGATGCGGCCGAACACCAGCGCGTTCGGCATCTTCAGCACGAAGCGCAGGAGGCCGGTCAGCACCAACAAGTTGACGAGGATGTTGGTTCCGAATCCGAAGAAGGCGTTCCAGTCACCCGGGGTCCACAGCGTCGGTTTCTTTTCGGACATTGTCGTCTCCTCCGTCGTCAGTGCGCGGCCTGTCGCATGCGGTGTGACGAGCCGGCGCCCAGCGCGCCGACGATGCGGGCCGAGTCGGTGACCCAGCCGAAGATGCCTCCTTGCGCCTTGATCATGCGCAGGCCGACCTCGTGAAACTCGGGGAAGTACGAGCCGCAGCAGTCGCCGGGCACGATGCAGCGAAAGCCGCGATCGTTGGCCTCGCGCACGGTGGTGTGCACGCAGACCTCGGTGGTGACGCCGCAGACGATCAGATCGGCGATGCCGCGGTTGTTGAGGATGGTGTGCAGATCGGTGGCGTAGAACGCGCCCTTGCCCGGCTTGTCGATCACCGGCTCGCCGTCGGCGGGGTAGAGCGCCGGGACGATGTCGTGGCCCGCCTCGCCGCGGATCAGGATGCGGCCCATCGGCCCCATCGCGCCGATGCGCATGCTCGGGTCGCCGCGCTCGACCTTGGCGCGCGGGGCGTCGCTGAGGTCGGGGCGGTGGCCCTCGCGCGTGTGGATGATCAGCATGCCGCGCCGGCGCGCCGCTGCCAGCAGCGCGCGGCACGGGCCGACCGCGGCGCTCAGCAGCGAGACGTCGTTGCCCAGCGATTCGCCGAACCCGCCCGGCTCGAGGAAGTCGCGCTGCATGTCGATCATGACGACCGCGGTGCGCTCCGGCTCAATCGAAATCGGCTCGGGCTCGGCGTCGACCACCAGCGTCTCCATCGTTGTCGCCCCCTTTCAAGGAAGACCATACGCCCGCGATTATTTCGGACGCTTTTCGCGAGAGTTAAATCGTAGCGGAGATGATTTGGGCCCGCACCGGGGTGGGTAACCAGGAACGGTGACGATGAGGGACGTGAGGAGGGCTTCGATCTCTCCGTTGAGGGGCGCGAGAGGCGTGGGGTTGGGGTATTCCTCTTGCGGGGGACGCGGCCCTCACGCCGCCGGTCGCGCCGGCAACCCCGACCCGGCCGGAGAGCCGGGGACACGAGCGAGGGCCCGAGCGAAGTGAGGTCCGGCCGGCGGTACGGGGGCCGCTCCCTCGGCGCTGGCGACCTGGCCGCGGACGGCAGGAGCGCGCCTCGGAGCCCCCGCAAGAGGAACACCCCACCCCCACGCCTCTCGCGCTGGTGACAGCTCCGTTCACTGCGCCTGGGGGCGTTCGTATTTTCTAATTGAACGTACCCGGACGCGCATTCCAGCGTCGCCCACGCGACTTCTTCGCTAAGTACGCCTTGGCCACTTTTGTGAAGTTCACGAGAGATCAGCGCTCCCCCGATCTTCGCCAGGTACGCCGCAGTCACTTAGCGAAGGTTCTCCGTTCACGATCGCTCGACGCTCGTCCGATCGTTCAATTTAAAAATACGAACGCCCTCAGGCGCAGTTAACGGAGCTTGTCACCGGCGCGAGCGGCGTGGGGGGACCTTGGGGTGGGGTGTTCCTCTTGCGGGGGCTCCGAGGCGCGCTCCTGCCGTCCGCGGCCAGGTCGCCAGCGCCGAGGGAGCGGCCCCCGTGCCGCCGGCCGGACTTCGCTTCGCTCGGGCCCTCGGTCGAGTCCCCGGCTCTCCGGCCGGGTGAGGGTTGCCGGCGCGACCGGCGGCGTGAGGGCCGCGTCCCCCGCAAGAGGAACACCCCACCCCAAGGTCCCCCCACGCCGCTCGCGCCCCACAACGGAGAGATCGGAGCCGTCCTCACGTCCCCCACCGCCGCTGTTCCTGGTTACCCGTTCCGGTGCGGGCAGCGATCACACGGTCGAGCCATACGGCACGAACGGCTCGCGCGGGTGCTCGACGTAGGCGCTCACCGACGGGCGGGCCCACTGGAGGGTGGCGTACTCGCGCAGGCGCGCGGGCAGGAGGTCGCCGTCACCACCGATGCGGCGCAACGCCAGCGCCAGGTCGGCGTCGGCGACCGACCATTCGTCGAACGCGGTGGTCGCGCCCGCGGGGAGCAGCTGCTCGGCGACGTCGATCAGCTTGTGCGCCGCGCGCAGGGCCGCTTCGGAGAGCGGCGCGCCGGTCATCTGGTAGAAGACCATCTCGCTCGAGCGCTCGTCGCGCAGCGGGCCGAGATCGCTGCGCAGGAACGCCATCAGCTGCCGCGCGCGGGCGCGCTGGCGGGGATCGCCCGGGAAAAGCCGGCGGTGCTCGGGCGGGGGATAGGCCTCCTCGAGATACTCGGCGATCGCGTTCGATTCGCTGAGCCAGAAGCCGTGGTCGTCGAGCGCCGGCACGCGCGCGGTCAGCGACGCCGATCGGAATGGCTCGCGGCGATGCTCCCCCTTGCTGAGATCGATCGTGACGACCTCGAAATCCAGACCCTTTTCGCGCAACGCCACGAACGAGCTGAACACGTAAGGCGAGACCCAGAAGGGATCGGCGTAGAGGACGACGGGGGCGGTCATCATGCGAATTGTGCCATGATTGTCGCGCGCGCGGATACGAGTCAGTCACCGGAGGTGCGGCAAAAATGAGCCAGGAGATGACAGGGAGCTGTCTGTGCGGCGGCATCCGCTATGTGGTGGCTTCACCGCTCGGCGAAGTGGTTCACTGTCATTGTTCGATGTGCCGCAAGGCGACCGGTGCGGCGTTTCGCACCCGCGCCGCCGTTCCGTCGGCGTCGTTTCGTTGGAGTGCCGGGGAATCGCTGCTCGCGCGCTTCGAATCATCGCCCGGCGAGGAGCGCACGTTCTGTCGCGTGTGCGGCTCGACGCTGGTCACACTGTTTCGCGAGCGGCCCGAGGAGATCGGGCTCGCGCTCGGCACGCTCGATTCCGACCCCGGCGTGCGGGCGTCGGCGCACGTCTTCGTCGGATCGAAAGCGCCCTGGTACGAGATCGAAGACGATCTACCGCGCTTCGATGCAGGGATCCGGTCCCCTGTCCCGTCGAGCAAGTAGCCGCCGCTGGTTGCGGTCATGGTCAGGGGACCGTGGATCAGCGTCGCACGATCAGCAACGGGTAGTAGCGGGTTGCGGTCAGCATGAACCGCGTCGGCGGGCCGCGATATGACGGGGCGTCGCCGGTCGGGTCGACGACGATGGATGCATAGCCTCCGATCGAGACGCGGTCGCCGACGCGGATGGCCGCGCCGCCGGCGCGCGCGTCATCGGGTCCGGTGCCGAGCGAGCAGAGGATCTCGTAGTCGGGATCGTCTCCGGGCAGCGGCTTCGGCGGCGGCGGCGGCACGACGACCAGCGCCTGGCCGCTCCCGTCGTCGATGAGGAACCGCTGCTCTGGGCGCGGCACGGCGGTCCAGCTGAGGCCGTAGTGGGCGGTGGTGCTCATCGAGACCGTCGACACGAAGGCGACCGCGCTGCCGGCGGGCGCGGTCGGATTGTCGGCGGGGACGACGCGTCCGTCGATGCGCGCGGCGCCATTCTTCAAGCTCGCGATACGGACCAGGCGGTGCCGTTTCAGCTCGCGCCGCGCGTCGTCCGAGTCGACCAGCGAGAGTCCGAGCCCGATCAACACCGCGGCGAGCAACGGGAGCATGGCGCTGAGGTTGTGCATTCGGCGGCAACGTGGAGGGGCGAGCGCCACGCCGCCAGCAAATGATGCCGGAAATTCCGCGACCTGCCACGCACCGAGTCGGGGCCGCCCGCGACGGCGGGGCACCAGGCACATCGCGTCGGGTCGGGCCCGGGGGTATGCTCGGGGACTCGCCGTCGAGCGGACCGGGCCCGTTTTCTTGAGCCGTTCCCGCCCACAGCTGTCTCCTTATGTCAGGTGGCGATCCGACCCCCGAAAGGCAGGCCGTTCATGACGATCGAGACATTCAGCGTTGCTGTCACTAGCGCGACGCGCGCGGTCACCCGCGCCGCTCGACTGGCGGGCCTCGCGGGCGTGGTCGGCGTTTTCGCGTCGGCTTGCGCCGGTGAGCTGGTGAAGACGCCGGCGGGCGGCGCTGGCGGTGCGGCCGCCGGCAGCGGTGGCAGCGGCGGCGTGACCGCGCCGCCCGGTGGCAGCGGCGGTATGACTGCGCCGCCGGGGGGCAGCGGCGGCAGCAACGCGACCGGCGGTGCGTCGGGCGGCGCCGGCGCGCGCGGCAGCGGCGGTGCGGGTGTCGCCGGCGCGGCGGGCGGCCTGGGCGGCGCCGGTGGTTCGGGCGGATTGGGCGTCGGCGGGGCAGGGGGCGCGGGCGGCATGGATTCGGCGGCGATCTGCGCGCGCTGGACTGCCGACCGCGCCAGCCTCAGCGAGGGGACCTGGAGCGGCGCCACCGCGACCTGCACCGCCGGTGACATGGCGGCCGACGCGCGCGCGAATGCGTTGCGCCTGGTCAACCTCTATCGCTGGCTCGCGGCGCTGCCGCCGGTCACCACCGACCCGGCGCACGACGCCGAGGACCAGGCGTGCGCGCTCATGATGCGCGCCAACAACATGATCTCGCACATGCCGCCGACGACCTGGCTCTGCTACACGGCGGCGGGCGCCGACGGCGCGTCCAACTCCAACGTCTCGAGCGGCCCGGCGGTGTCGTCGGTCGACCTCTACATGACCGACCCCGGCAACCCGACGACGATCGGCCACCGGCGCTGGCTGCTCTCGAACTCGCTCGGGCCGATCGGCATCGGCGGCACCGATCGCTCGTCGTGCTTGTGGACGCTCACCGGCACCGGCAAGGCGGGCAAGCCCTGGATGGCGTGGCCGCCGGCGGGCATCGTGCCCGTGCAGGCGGTCTTCTCGGGCGGCACCAAGGGCGGCGCCGACACCACCGGCTGGAGCGTCGAGAGCGACAGCATCAACCTCGCGAACGCGCAGGTCACGGTGACCCTCGACGGCGCCAACATGCCGGTCACGGTCACGCAGCTGCTTGGAGGCTACGGCTCGAAGTACGCGATCAGCTTCCTGCCCATGGGCTGGACCACGCAGGCGAACAAGACGTATTCAGTGGCGATCACGGGGATTGCGACCCCGATCTCGTACACGGTACAGACGATCACGTGTAACTGAGGCGCGCACGCCGCTCGCCCTTTGGTCCGGTTTCCCGTCATCCCGATTGGCTCGCACACGATAGATCCGACTCGATAGATTGTAAATCCGCGCCGCGACACCCAGCATGGCTGTCCATGGCATCGTCCGGCGCTCCCTTCATCGGCATCGACTTCGGCACTACCAATACCTCGCTCGGGCTCGCCGCCTCCGACGGCAGTGTGCGTCTGGCCGAGCTTCCGGGGCGCGGCGACCGCGCTACCACGACCTGGCGCACGGTGCTCTTCTTCGAGCCTGACGCGACCGTCTTCGCCGGCGCGCCCGCGATCGATCGCTACGCCGAGACCGAGGGCGAAGGGCGCCTGGTGCAGTCGATCAAGTCGCACCTGTCGAGCGCGGCGTTCACGCGCACCATGATCTGCGGCAAGAACTGGACGCTGGAATCGCTGATCGCTCAGTTCCTGCGCGGCCTGCGCGCCGCGGCCGGGGTACGCGAGGCGCAGCGCGCGGTCGTGGGGCGTCCGGTGCGCTACTGGGGCGCGGGCACCGAGGCCGACGACGCGCGCGCCGTCGAGCGCATGCGCACAGCGCTGGCCGCGGCAGGCTTCACCGAGGTCGTGTTCGAGTTCGAGCCGATCGCCGCGGCGCTACGCTACGCCGCGCGCCTCGACCATGACGAGCTGGTGCTGGTCGCCGATTTCGGCGGCGGCACCAGCGACTTCTCGCTCGTGCGCGTCGGCCCGCAGGTCGCGCCCGGTGACCCGCGCGCGATCCTGGGCACGGGCGGCCTCGCCGTCGGCGGCGACGCGTTCGACGCGCGCATCATCGACGCGGTGGTGGCGCCGGCCCTGGGGCGCGACACCAGCTATCGCGACGCCTTCGGCGCGGTCACCGCGGTGCCGACCTGGCTGTTCGCGCGCCTGCGGCGCTGGCACCACCTGTCGTTCCTCAAGGACGCCGATACGATGCGGCTGCTCGATCGGCTGGAGCAAGGTGCGCTGGCGCCCGAGCGTATCGAGCGGCTGGTGCGCGTCGTGAAGGAAGATCTCGGGCTGTCGCTGCACCAGTCAGTGGAGGGCAGCAAGCAGGCGCTGTCGGCCGCCGAGGCCGCACGCTTGCTATGTGACGACCTTGACCTCGCGCTGCCCGTCGATCGACCGGCGTTCGAGAGCTGGATCGCGCCCGAGCTCGACGGTATCGATGCGGTGGTCACCGCGGTCCTCGAGCGCGCGGGGGTGGGCGCGGGCGACGTCGATTCGGTCTTCGCGACCGGTGGATCGTCGCTGGTGCCGGCGGTGCGGCGGCGGCTGGGCGCACGCTTCGGCGAACGGAAGCTGGCGGGCGGCGACGAGCTGACGTCGGTCGCCTGGGGCCTGGCGGCGCGGGCGCAGCAAGTGTTCGGGTGAACGAGTACGAGTACGGGGCGGTCAGTGCACGCGCAGGCTGAAGCCCAGCGAAACCAGCAGATCCAGCGACGGGATCGAGCGCGTGTCGGGGACGTTGGCGATCGCGATCGTGTGTTTGCCCGGCCAGAACATCGCATCGAGCGCGATCCACGGCGACAGCACCGCCCGCTCCAGCGACACGCGCACGCCGCCGCCAACGCCCGCGGCCCAGCTGGTGTTGCTGGTGTCCATCACGTAGCCGCGGCCCCGGACCCAGAACGCGCCGATGGTCGCCAGCGCCTTGAAGTCGACCGTCACCGACTGCGCACGCAGCCGATAGCGCGGCCCAATCGACGCGCCCACGCGGGTCCACTCGGTGTTGCCCAGTCCGGGCCCGGCGATGTTGTGGAACGTCGTTCCGAACAGCGAAGCCTCGCCGCCCAGCTGGGCGCTGCCCATGTCGAAGAACACGCGCGCGCCCGGCGCCGCGTCGCCGCCCGAGATCGCGCCCGCGCCACCGACGCCGACCAGCGCGGTCAGCTCGTTCGGGCCGCCGGCCGTCTCCGGCTCGGCGTCCTCTCGGGCTTCACCTTCGCCCTGGTCCTGACCCTCGGTCTTCGGCGATTCGCCTTCGGCGCCGGGGCGCTGGCTTGGTCGCGGTCGCGGGCGCGGGCTCCTTGCGCGGCGCTGCCTTGATGGTCTCCTCGGGAGCGCGGGCCGCCACCTTTCGCGCCACCGGCGGGCGCGGCCGCGGCGGCTCGGGCGGAGCGAGGCGCGGCGGTGGCGGCGCGCGCGTCTGGTCGGGCGCGGCGACCACGGGAGGCGCGGCCTCGGGGACGTCGTCCTCGGTCTCCATGTCGCCGCCGGTCTCGTAGTCGACGCCGGGCTCGGTGTCGATCGGCGGCGCGTCGATCTTCGAGCCGGTGCGCTCCTGCGCGTAGCGCATCATCATGTTGACGACCGCGACCTGCGCGCCGCGCACGGCGCTGAGCGCGCGCCGCGACTTGAAGCCCTGCACCATGATCGAAAACGCCATCACGTCGTCGCCGTCGCCGACCAGCCCCGACAGGACCGACTTGCCATTGAGCGTGCCGGTCTTCGCGCGCACGTGCCGCGCCACCGGCAGGCCGCGGAAGCGGTTGCGGGTCGTGCCGTCGACGCCGCCGACCGACAGCGATTGCAGGAGCTCGGGGCCGACGCGCGGATCGAGGTACAGCGCTCGCAACAGATCGGTCATCGCGCGCGCCGAGATGCGGTTCGAGTGCCCGAGCCCCGACCCGTTCTTGGGCAGGTAGCTGCGCGGGTCGAGCCCGAACTCGCTGAGCACGTCGCGCAGCACCGCGACGCCCTTGTCGGTGGTCGCCGGCCCGCCCAGCACCTCGGCGCCGACGGCCTCGAGCAGGCGCTCGGCCTCGTAGTTGTCCGAGTCCTTGTTGATCTTGCGCAGCATCACCGCCAGCGGCTGCGACGAGTGCGCGACCAGCAGCTCCGTCGACGGGCTGAGCGCGCCCATCATCGCGCGCTCGCCGACCGAGATGCCGGCGGCACGTGAGCGCGGCGCGGAAGAAGATCGCCGTGGTGAGCGGAGCGTCGGGCAGCCGGCGCCGGTAGAGCACGCCGGGGCTGTCGCTGCCGATCTTGCCGGCGACAGCGATGCGCAGCGTGCCGCGCGCCGCGTTCACGTCGATGGCCAGCTTGCGCTGGCGCCCGTCGAGCGTGCGGGCCTGGTTGACGACCACGAAGTCCGACGGGCCGCTCGACTGCCCGGGCGGCGGCGGCGGATCCAGCACCACCGCGGGCGCCTCGCCCGGCTCCGACGGGTGGACGCGCACGACGACCAGGCCGCGGTTGATCGTCAACTGCGGGCGCTGGTCGTCGAAGGTGACCGGCCCGTCGTCGCCGATGCGCCGCGGGTCGGCGATGATGCCGCCGGTGACGCGCTTGACCCCGCGTGCGGCCAGCTTGTTCGCCAGCTCGTCGAGCTCGCGCGCGCCCAGCGTCGGATCGCCGCTGCCGCGCAGGTAGAGATCGCCCTCGACCACGCCCTCGTCGTCGGGCTGCGCGCCGTAGACCTCGGTGCGGAATGTCCAGTCGCTGCCCAGGCGCACCAGCGCCGTCGTGGTCGCGAGCACCTTCTGGTTCGACGCCGGGTCCATCAGCGTCATCGGCGCGCGGCCGAAGATGACCTTGCCCGAGTGCGCCTCGATCACGCGCAGGCCGACCTTGAGCCGGCCGAAGGCGGCGTGGACGATGTCCCGCAGCGCGGTCTGCAGCCTCAGGATGCGGTCGTGATCGCGATCGTCCGACGCGGGCAGCGGCGCCTCTTCACCAGATGCCGCGGCGCCGCGTGCGCCGCGTAGCACTCCGCTCCACGACTCCGCCGAGCGGGGCGGTGCCACTGCCAGCATCGCGCGGGGCTGCCAGCAAGAGGAGCGTGAGGAGGCCTGCAGACGCCGTCATACTTTACCGACGATGCAGTCTAGCCGCGGGACGCGCCTCCCGAGGATCAAGGATCAGGAGAGCGATGAACGGCTAGAAGCTTGATCGGGGCGTGAACCTCGACCAATCGTTCAGCCGTCGCTACCCCTCGCCGTTGCCTTTGCCACTGTTGCGCGCCGCCACCGTTGTCGTCCGGCGGTGGGGGAGGGGGAGGAGGCGGAGGAGGAGGAACGACGACCGCGCCGCCGGCGCCGGTCGCGCCGCCGACGCCTGGGGCGCCGCCGATGCCGGGCGCGCCGCCGAGCCGGTCTTTCCGCCGGTGCTGGTGACCATCGCGCCACCCGCACCGGTTGCGCCGCCCGAGCCGGTCGCGCCGCCGACGCCGGATCACGTGCCGCCCGAGCCGGTCTTTCCGCCGGTGCTGGTGACGCATCGCGCCGCCGGCGCCGGTGCTTCCGGCCGCGCCGCTGGCGCCGGCCTGACCACCCGAGGAGCCGGCGACGCCGGTCGCGCCGCCCATTGAGCCGGTGTCGATGCTTCCGCCATTGCCGGTCGGCCCGACGAAGCCGCCTCCGCCGATACCGGTCGGCTGGGCGACCATTCCGCCCGAACCGGTGCCGTCACCAGTCGACCCGCCGGTGCCGGCGCTGCCGGCTCCCGCGACGAGCTGGTTGTCGCAGGCCGCGAACGTGACCGGCAGCGCGAGGAAAACCAACGCGCAGAGCCGGGTCCTGACGGCCACTGCGAGCTTGTCGGAGGCAGGGAAGTGCATTGTGTCTCCTCGTGGGGGCTCCGCCCAGGCGGTAGGCGGCAAAGTTTCCTGTTTAGTACCACCATCGGGGCCAAACCAGGCGGGTTTTTGCTCCGGGGAGACGCGTCGTTCGAATGCCACTCGCGCAATCACACTGGAATTCCGTCGGTGCAACGCGCCGGTCGACGCGCGCGGCCGTCGGCTCGCGGCGGACAGTCGCTGTCGCGCTTACGAATCCCCCGTAAGGATCGCGCCCGGCGGGCTGAGTCAGAGTCTCCACTCGTCGTTTCGAGAGGATCATCCATGAACCGGACCTCGGCTTCGAAAAGGGCGTCGAAATGGGCGTCGAAATGGATCTGGGGCGCACCATCGGATGGGCGTTCGTGAGCGGGCTTGTGGCGCTCGGTGGCGCGAACTGCGCGGCCCCCTCGTCGAGGACCGCTGCCTTGGCGACGGGCGGTTCGACCGGAAGCGGCGGCACGGGGGCGCCCGGCGCGGGCGGCGTGCTCGCCGACGCGTCGGTGAATGACACGGGGACGCCCGGCGCCGGCGGAGCTGGCGGCGGGCTGCCTGGAAGTGGCGGCGGCACGGCTGGCGGACCGGGAACGTCGGTCGGCGGCGCGGGCGGCGGCACGGCGCCGCCCGACGCATCGGCTACCGGCGGGCGCATTGCCGACGCGGGCGTCGATCGCGTACCCGACGCGGGCGCCCCCGACGTCGCTCCGCCGCCACCCCCGTCGGGGCCGGGCCTGGCGAACCCACGCACGGTGACCGTCACCGGGTCGCCGCTGATGACGGTGCCGTCCGGCTCGCGCCTGCCCGCGCGCGCCGCGACCGGCGTCCCCGTCGACACGTTGTTGCGCATCGGCTTCGACGGCACCCCGGTGCTGGGCGCGGCCGGTACCGTCGAGCATCCACCTCGCGGCCGACGGGTCGATCGTCGACACCGTCCGCATCAACGATCCGTACGCGATCTTCGACGGCACCGCCGCCGTCTCCGCGCTGACGACCAACACCACGTCGACCAAGGTGAACCTGATCGGCGGCCTGCACTCCGGCAGCAACCAGGTCCGCGTCGTCAACTACGTCCCGGTCCTCATCAGCGGCAACACGGCGATCATCGTCCCGCACAACAACAAGCTCGCTTACGGAACTGCCTACTACGTCACCATCGACAACGGCGTGCTCACGGGAACGATCGGGTCGACGGCCTTCGTCGGCATCACCTCGCCCACCGACTGGACGTTCACCACCAAGGCGGCGCCGCCCGCGACTCTGAACGTGGCCGCCGACAACAGCGCCGACTTCGCGACCGTGCAGGGCGCGATCGATTCCTTCCCGCCCGGCAGCACCGCGCGCACCATCAACATCGCGCCCGGCGTCTATCAGGAGATGCTGTTCCTGCGCAGCAAGAACAACGTCACGCTGGCTGGCTCGAACAACGGCCTCGGCACCGGTGATCCAGTACGACAGCTGCGACGGCTTCAACCCCGGCACCGGCGGTGGCCAGACCGTCAGCACGGCTGGCGCGGCCGGGACCATTCCCGGCTACGGCGCGCCCGCGGGCAACCTGACCGCCGGCGGGCGGCCGATCCTGCTCACCAGCAGCTCGAGCGGCTTGGTGCTCGACAGCATCACCATCAAGAACCTGCACGCGCAGGGGAGCCGCACCATCGCGACGCTGCCGCCGTCGACGATCGCCGCCGGGGCCACGTCGTCGGCGACGTTCGTCAACTACGCCTCGGCGGTCACGCAGGCAGAGACGATGTACTTCAACACCAGCTTCACCGCCGACATCAGCAACCCGGCCGCGGTGACCTACCTGACGGCGCCTGGCACGCTGGTCGCGAAGCACAGCAACTTCATCAGCTATCAGGACACGCTCGAGCTGAAGGGCGTCAGCTGGTTTTACGACTGCTTCGTCACCGGCGACACCGACTTCATCTGGGGCGGCGTCAACACCGCGCTCTTCGAGCAGTGCGAGATCAAGTCGCGCAACAACCCCAACGGCTCCGCCGTGGTCCAGTCGCGCGCCTACCTGACCGCGGGCACGGCCGGGCTGCCGGCATCGTTCAACCAGTCGTTTCCCGGGTTCGTGTTCCTGAACAGCGCGCTCACCAAGGAGGCGGGCACGTTCACCGCCTACCTCGCGCGCTCGGCCAGCGCCGTCGCCGCGCAGACCGTCACCGGCGCGACGCTGCTCTACACCGGCTACGACATCGTCTCGTACATCAACTGCACCATGGACACGCACATCGCGCCGGTCGGCTGGAACGTCACCGGTGGCAACCCGCCGGGCGCAAATCTGAGAGCGAGCGCCGTGGCCGGCTGGCGCGAGTACCGCAGCCGCACCCCCGGGGGCGTGCTGCTCGACGTCAGCCAGCGCCTGGGCGACCCGGCTCCCAACGGCACCGCGGCGACCGCGACCAGCTCCGGGTCGCCGGGCGGGTCGCTGCAGCTTTCGGCCGCCAACGTCGCGGCGTTCTTCCCCGACCGGGCCACGATTCTGCATGGCGCCACGAGCGGGGGGCTGGCCACGACCGGCCTTGGGGCCTTCAACCCCGCGCCGTGACTCGGGAACGGCTCCGCGCTACTCTCCGCGGCACATGGAAGCAACCGGGAAACGGGTGGAGGCGCCGAAGCCGAGGCTGCTGATCTTCGTCATCGCGTACTACGCCGAATCGACGCTGGCCTCGGTGCTCGAAGCGCATTCCCGCGACGGTCTTCGAGGACTTCGACTGCGAGGTCCTGATCGTCGACGACGCGTCCGAGGACAAGACGTTCGAGATCGGCCACGAGTACCGCTCGGCGCACCCCGAGATCCCGATGGTCGTGCTGCGCAACACCCTGAACCAGGGCTACGGCGGCAACCAGAAGGTCGGCTACACCTACGCGCTCGCCAAGGGCTTCGACTTCGTGGCGATGGTGCACGGCGACGGCCAGTACGCGCCCGAGGAGCTGCCGCGCCTGATGCAGCCGCTGCTGGCCGGCGAGGCCGACGCGGTCTTCGGCAGCCGCATGATGGAGACGTTCGGCGCGCTGAAGGGCGGCATGCCGCTCTACAAGTACGTCGGCAACAAGATCCTCACCAGCTCCAGAACGCGCTGCTGCGCACGAAGCTGTCCGAGTTCCACAGCGGCTATCGCATCTATTCGACCAAGGCGCTGCGGCGCGATGCCGTTCCGCCTCAACTCGAACGAGTTTCACTTCGACACCGAGATCATCATCCAGCTGCTCAACGCTGGCCAGCGCATCGTCGAGCTGCCGATCCCCACCTACTACGGCGACGAGATCTGCCGCGTGAACGGCATGAAGTACGCCAAGGACGTGCTGCTGGCGGTGGTCAAGAACAGCGCTCACCGTTCGGGCCTGCTCTATCAGCGCCGCTTCGATCCGCACACGTCGGACAACGCCTACTACGAGCTCAAGCTCGGGTACCCGAGCAGCCACTCGTACGCGCTGGCCGCCGTTCCCGACGGCGCGCGCGTGCTGGACATCGGCGCCGGTCCGGGCGGCATGGCGCGCGAGCTCGACAAGAAGGGCTGTCAGGTCACGGTCGTCGATCAGTATCCGGCGACCCACCCCGGCCACATCGAGGTCATCGCGCAGAACCTCGACGATCCGCCGCGCTTCGATCCCAAGCGTTACGACTATCTCCTGATGCTCGACATCATCGAGCACCTGCGCGATCCGGAGCAGTTCCTCGACCAGATCCGCGCGCGGCTCGACTACAAGCCGCGGATGCTGGTGCTGACCACGCCCAACGTCGCGTTCCTCGCGCAGCGGTTCATGCTGCTGTTCGGCCAGTTCAACTACGGCAAGGCGGGCATCCTCGACCGCGACCACACGCGCATGTTCAACCTGCGCTCGCTCAAGCACCTGCTGCGCGACGCCGGCTTCAAGATCAAGAACATCCGCGGCGTGCCGGCGCCGTTCCCCAAGGTCCTGGGCGAGGGGCCGCTCGGACGCGCCGCGGTCGCCGCCAACCTGGCGCTGATCCGGCGTCAGCCGGACCATGTTCTCGTATCAGTTCTTCATCGAGGCCGAGACCACGCCCGACGTCGACTTCGTGGTGCGCGACACGATGGAGAAGAGCGAGCTGCGCGCGGCGCTGATCAGCCGCGGCGAGCCGCGCAACGACGGGGGCAGCGCGCCCAACGCGGCGCAAGCGTCGGGCAGCCGGCGCTGACGGAACGTCCGATGTCGGGGTGCGGGTTGGGCGGCGCTGCGTTCGTTCTCGGCGCGGTGCTACTCGCAGCCTGTTCGAAGGCGCCGCCTAGCCCCACGCCCTCCGGTTGCGTGACAGACGTCAGCCCGGGCATGCACGCGTTCACCTGCCAGGGCCTGGACACCGAGATCTGGGTGCCCAAGCAGTGCGCGGCGCCGGGCTGCGGTCTGATCCTCGAGCTACACGGCGACACCGGAACGGGCCCGCTGCTCGAGGCGAACATGGGCCTGATGCCGCTCGGCGACGTCGACGGCTACGTGGTCATCGCGCCGACGGGGCCGGCGCTGGCCGGCAACGTCGGCGCGACCTGGACGACCGCCGAGGACGACAAGTTGATGGCGATCGTCGACAACGTGGCTGGCGTGTTCGCGACCGACGTCAAGAAGACCCACGTGACCGGCTTCTCGCGCGGCGGTTACGTGACCTGGCGCCTGATGTGCGAGCACGCGGATCGCTTCGCGTCGGTCGCGCCGGGCGCCGGGGGCTCGGCGCCCGGCGGTGATTGCATGGGCGTCGACGAGGTGAGCTGTCCGTTCGATGCGAGCATGCCCGGCGGCATGCCGTCGCGCGCGATTCCGGTGCTGGCGCTGATGGGCCGCCTCGACACGGCGGTGCCCTGGGCATGCACGACACGCATCCGCGACCAGGCGATCGCCGCCTGGGGGCTGGGCGCGGTGCAGCTCCTCGACGGGGACGACAGCTACGCGCACAACCACTGGGGGCCGGCGAGCGGCGCCGGACTGGTCGAGACGTTCGAGCACAGCTACGCGACGGTCAATCCCGGGCCGGAGTCGGCGTTCGCGGGCCACTGTATTCCCGGCAGCACTTACGATCCCCAGGCGTCACAGTATGCGGTTGCTTGCGCGCCGCCCAACGCCTTCGCCTGGGGCCAGCAGGTGATGCGCTTCTTCATCCGCAACCCCAGTCCGTGAGCGAGCCGCGAGTCGGTGTAAAGTGGCAGAATGCAAGCGGCACAACCACTGATCCTCGCTCTCCCGCCGCCCGCGGGACGCTTCCTGACGCTGGGGCTCGTGCCCGACGCTCCGGCGCGCGCGGCGCTGGAGCGCGTGGCCGCCATGCGCGCCGGCGACGGCATCGTCGTCGGTCTCGGCGATCCGCTGTTGCGCGCGGCCGGGTTGCACCTCGACGAGCTGCGGCCGTTCCCGGCGCTGAGCGGACCTGGCGGCGCTTTCCCGTCCGCGCAGGGCGCGGTGTGGCTGTTCCTCGCCGGCCGCGACCCCGGCGAGATCCTGCATCGCACGCGCAAGGTCGTGGCCGAGCTCGGCGAGCCGTTTCGCATCGACGAGGACGTCGCGTCGTTCGTGTACGGCGAGGGCCGCGATCTCTCCGGCTACGAGGACGGCACCGAGAATCCCAAGGGTGCGCGCGCCGTCGAGGTCGCGCTCTGCACCGGCAAGCCGGGGATGGCCGGCGGCAGCTTCGTCGCCGCGCAACGGTGG
This sequence comes from uncultured Pseudomonadota bacterium, assembly GCA_963711305.1. Taxonomy (GTDB): domain Bacteria; phylum Myxococcota_A; class Polyangia; order Fen-1088; family Fen-1088; genus DASRQZ01. Next base: position 97,282 of record CAVQDT010000003.1, on the reverse strand, counting down.
GTCCACGATCTCGCGCGCATCGAGAAGCTGGCGCCGCAGGAGCGCGACTACATCGTTGGCCGCGACCGCGAGTCGAACGAAGAGCTGGCCGACGCGCCGGCGTCGGCGCACGTCAAGCGCGCGGCGCAGGAGAGCTTCGATCCGACCGCGTTCATGCTGCGCCGGTCGATGCCGTGGGGCGACGTGCGCGAGCACGGCCTCTACTTCGTGGCGTACGGCGCGAGCCTGGATCCCTACGAGCGCGTCCTGCGCCGCATGATCGGGCTCGACGACGGGATCGTCGACGGCCTGCTCCGCTTCACGCGCCCGGTCTCGGGCGGCTACTACTGGTGTCCGCCGCTCGCGGGGAATGGCCACGACGGCCGGCTGGATCTGAGCGCGCTAGGCCTCTAGCGCTCTAGTCGATCTCGATCCGCTCGACCGCGCCCGGGCAGCGCCAGTGGGCGGGGTGCCAGCGGCCGCGCGGGCCGTGGTGGCCTTCGACCCAGACACCGCCCGGGCACCCGCCGGGACGCGCGACGGTGCGCTCGCGGACCACGCAGCTCGAGAGGCCGGTGGCCGCGGAGAGAAACAGCAGTCCTGCCAGAATCAGTCGCATCGTCCGTACCTCCTCGCCGGAATGTAAGGTGGGCCGAGCAAAACGGAGCGGCTCATCCGTGCTGGGAATCGGCAGTCGGGCGGGCGGCTTGATTCGCGGACGCAGCGGCCAATGCATTTTTTCGCTGCCCGCGCGTCGATAGTGATCTGGACGACGCACGCGGCGGCGTCACATTCCACCGGCGGGTTGCGCGCGCGGAGAATCGCGCGAATCTGGCGCGAGTGTAAGAGCCCCCACCGACGGCGAATAGCCGCGGGTGTAATGATCCTCGATGAAGATCCAACCAGAGCTCCGCAAGAAGCCGGGCGTCTACTACGCCCTCACGATCGATGGCCTCGAGCTGCCGGTCGTCGACGTGACCCACCCCGCGTTCGCAGTCTCTCCGACCGACGCCCAGCAGGCGGCGCTGGTGGCCGCGTTCCTGGCCCAGGAGATGCCGTTCGCCAAGTTGCCACCGGTGCTCCGCCGCGGATTGCTGCGGTTCTTCCTGCGCGGTTCGGTGCTCGCGCGCGGCATCCGCGGCGCGGAGGGGACCTTCCTCGGCGGCATGAGCACGTATCTGTTGAAGCTGGGCCCCGACAACCTGGGTGATGCGTACGCCAAGCCGATCGATCGTCGCATCGCCGCCGCGCTGCCCGCGCTCGCGGTGCGCTGGCGTCTCGCGGACATGGCGCGGTTGCTCGCTGATCGGCTGGCGCCGCGGCTCGAGGCGCGACCGGGCGTGCCGTTGCGCTTCGTGAACATCGCGGGTGGGCCGGCGATGGATAGCTTGAACGCGCTCCTGTTGCTCGCGCGCGAGCGGCCGGCGGTCCTGGCGGCGCGCACGGTGGCCATCGACGTGCTCGACGGCGACGCCAGCGGGCCGACGTTCGGTGCGCGCGCACTGGCGGCGCTGTCGGCGCCGGCGGCGCCGCTGCACGCGGTCGACGCGCGCCTGCGGCACGTCGCCTACGACTGGAACGACACGCGACCCTTGCGCGGTGTGCTCGATGATGCGCGCGGTGCGGGCGCGGTCGCCACCGGATCATCGGAGGGCGGGCTCTTCGAGTACGGCAGCGACGACGCGATCCTCGCGAACCTGACCGCGGCGCGCGAGGCCGGGCCGCCGGACTTCGCCATGCTCGGGTCGGTGACCCGCGCCGATCGCCCGATCCAGCGCCTGCGAGAGACCAGCCAGCCCGCGACGCGCCCGCGGGGATTGGAGGTGTTCAGCGCGCTGGTCGCGCGCGCGGGGTGGAGGGTGGAGCGGGCGATCGAGCGGCCGTTCAGTGATCAGGTGGTGATGGTGCCGGCGAAGTAGATCACACGGGGGAGGGGATCGGACCACATCCGTCGAGCCGGTGCGCACCCACATCGGTCAAGGCGAAGCGCCGATCTGCCGACGTGCGTCGATATCCACGCGAAGCGTCGTCTGGTCTCGAGGAGTGTGATCGATGTCGATCCCTGAAAACCGGCCCGGGCCGCTCGCCGGAAAGCCGACCGCACTCTTCGTGGCGGCCTGTCTGCTGGCCGCGAGCGGATGCCTCTACACCCCGAACGATCGCTGCTCGGCGGGCGAGCAGCTGAACGCCGACGACATTTGCGTCTGCCTGCCCAACTACGTGCCGGTGAAGCGCGACATCACCGTGATCGTGCCGGCCAGCTCCACCGAGCTCACCCCGATCGACCACTGCGAGCCGTGCGCCGCCAATCAGGTGGTCGTGAACGGCGCCTGCGTCTGTCAACCGGGGTTCTTCGCCAGCGCGAGCGGGTGCGCCGCCAGCAACCTCGGCACGCCGTGCGGGGCCGACGCCGACTGCGCCGCGGGCGACCAGAAGTCCTGCCGGCTGCCCGAGGGTTACTGCACCAGCCTGGGCTGCACCACCAACGCCGACTGCAGCAAGGACGGCGACTATGCCTGCGCGACCGGCACCACCGGAACCTATTGCAAGCGCCCGCCGCTGAATCAGGGCAGAGCCTGCACGATGCAGGGCCCGGATCCCACGTGCGGGACCGAAGCCACGGTCTGCGCGCTGGGCGCCTGCACGGTCTTCGGCTGCACAGTCGACAGCGACTGCTCGCCGAGCCGCAAGTGTTGCGATCTGTCGGCGTTCTCGCCGGGGACAACCTTGTGTCTGGGGTCCTGTCCGTGAGCGCCCGTTCATTCGCTCGCGGGTCGGTCGCGCTGCTGGCCTGCCTGGCGCTGCCGTCGTTTGGCGGGATCGCGCGCGCCGAGGACGATGCGGACGCAGGCGCGCCCGCCGCGAGCGCGGCGCCACCGCCCGCCCCCGCGGCGTCGTCGGGTGCCGACGCCGGCGCCGCCGATGGTGCCGTTGCCCAAGTCGCGCCCGCGGCGGCTGCTGCCGCCCCCGCCGCCGACACCGCGCCCGCCGACGACGCGCAGGTCGCGGCGCTGCTCGGTGACCCCACGGACGAGACCACCCAGTCGGCGATCAAGATCTACGGCTTCGCCGACTTCACCTATGGCGGCTGGACGCGGACCCCCGGGCAGTGGGAGGGGATCCTCAACCACAACTTGAGCTTCTACGTCGGCAAGCTCAACGTCTACATGGACAGCGACCTCGGCAGTGACTGGAAGAGCATGGTCGAGGTGCGGTTCATGTTCGTGCCCAACGGCACGCCCGCGCTGCTCAACGGCAATACCGCCGGCCTGCCGGCGCAACTGACCGATCCGACCGCCAACTCCGGGCGATACATGGTGCAGGCCAGCGACTACAGCGACCTCGGCCGGCCGGTCCCCTGGGGCGGCATCAACATCGAGCGCGCCTATCTCGAGCACACCTTCTCGAGCTACCTCAAGGTGCGCGCGGGGCGCTTCCTGACGCCGTGGGGGATCTGGAACGTCGACCACGGGTCGCCGGTGATCATCGGGCCGGTCAAGCCGTACGTCATCGGCGAGCAGTTCTTCCCCGAGGCGCAGACCGGCTTCGAGGCGCTGGGCAGCGTCGCCGTCGGTGACAACGCCACAGTCGGCTACCACCTGACCCTGTCGAACGGCCGCGGCCCGGTCGAGCAGTACCAGGACTACGACAGCAACAAGGCCATCGGCGGGCGGCTCTACCTGCGCGGCTATTGGCTCGGCGATCTCACGATCGGTGCATCCGGATACGGCGGCACCGTGACCGACTCGCGGCAGCAGGTCGACGTCGCCACGCAGTCGGTGAAGTGGTTCAACTTCGAGCACTACCGCGAGCTCGCCTTGGCCGCCGACTTGCGCTGGCTCTGGAATTCGATCCACTTCCAGGCCGAGGCGGCGGTTCACCAGAAAGTGTGGGACGACGGCGCGCGACCGCCGATCTCCAACTTCAACAACACCGTGGCCGGGTCGCAGCCCGACGTGCGCCGCATCGGCTGGTACGCGCTGCTGGGCTACCGTCTGCCCTGGTTCAACATCATGCCGTACCTGATGTACACCTACTACGACACCGATGAGCGCGCCGTGCTCGTCGGTGCGTCCAAGGTCGAGGAGCTCGCGGGCGGCCTCAACATCCGCGTCACGCCGCGCGTGGTGCTGAAGGGCGAGTGGGGGCGCGCGATCTTCTTGAGCCCGCTCGCGGGGACGCCGAACGTCGACTCGCTCGACTTCCTCAACGTGCAGGCCGCCTGGGTCTTTTGATCATGTCGCGGCGCTGGCCTTCGTCGTTCGCCTCGATCCGGCGGGTGCTGACCGCGGTCATAGTCGCGGTCGCGCTCTCGTTCTCGCTCGCCGCCGGTGCCGGCGCTCCGCGCGTCGCCGCGCCGCCGCCGAGCACGGAGCTCGTGGTCGTGGTCGGCGCGCAGAGCGCGCTTCACGACATCTCGCGCCGCGCGCTCCGCCGCGCGTATCTCGGCGAGGTCACCGAGGATCACGGCACGCGCCTGGTGCCGCTGAATCAGCCGCTGGGCGCGACGGCGCGCGTGGCGTTCGACCGGGCGCTGCTGGGCCTCGAGCCCGACGCGATCGCGCGCTTCTGGATCGATCAGCGCATCCGCGGCCAGGGTAGCGCCCCGCGCGCGATTCCGACGGTTCCGCTGTTGCTGCGCGTGCTCGCCCAGCTGCCGGGTGGGCTTTCCTATCTCCGACGCAGTGATTTGCCGACCAACTCCACCGCGGTCAAGGTGATCACCGTCGACGGCAAGAAGCCCGGCGACGCCGGCTACCTCTTCCCGTAGACGGACGCAGCGAAATTCGCGGCGATTCCCGCGAAAAAAGGCCCGCGCGTCGCGCGAGCGCTGGGCTAGGATGCGACGGTGGGCGACGACGTAAACGCCAGGGACCGGGTTCGTGCTCTCGAGGATCGGCTGCGCATTCTCTTGACCTCGCTGCGCGCGTTCTCCGAGGCGACGTCCGACTACCAACGCTTGCTCGACGTGGTCGCGCAGAGCCTGGCCGAGGTGGTCAAGGACGGCTGTGTCGTGCGGCTGCTCGACGAAGACGGCTGGCTGCAGCCGGTGGCGATTCATCTGCCCTTCGAGAGGCGCGTCGCCGACCCCGCCACGCGCGAGCGCCTGCGCGCGCACATCGGGGCCCCGCGCCACGTCGGCGAGCAATCCACGGCGCGGCGAGTGCTCGAGACCGGCGAGGCGCTGCTCGTTCCGCGGCTCGATCCCGCGGATCTGCGCGCCACCGCCGCGTCCGAGATCGTCGCTGCGTTCACGACGATCGGGATCCACAGCCTGCTGTTCGTTCCCCTGCGCGTGCGCGGCGAATCGATCGGTCTTCTGTCGCTGGTGCGCTTCGAGGAGACGTCGCCGCCGTTCGACGAGGAAGATCGCGATCTGGCGCAGGCGCTCGCGGATCACGCGGCGCTGGCGATCAACAACGCGCGCCTGCTGAAGACGGCGCTGCGCGAGCTCGGCGAGCGGGAGCGCGCCGAGGCGGCGCTGCGCAAGACCGAGGAGCAGCTGCGCCAGGCGCAGAAGATGGAGGCGGTCGGCCGGCTGGCGGGCGGCGTCGCGCACGACTTCAACAACCTGCTGTCGGTGATCCTCAGCTACGCCGAGATCATGACCGGCGCGCTCAAGCCCGACGAGCCGCTGCGCGCCGAGATCGAGGAGATCCGGACCGCGGGCGACGCGCGCGGCGGAGCTGACCCGGCAGCTGCTCGCGTTCAGCCGGCAGCAGGTGCTGGAGCCAAGGTGCTCGACCTCAACCAGAGCGTCGCGCGGCATGGAGCGGATGCTGCGGCGGCTGCTCGGCGAGGACATCGAGCTCACGACGCTGCCGGCGCGCGCGGCTGGGCAGTGTGCGCGCCGACCCCGGCCAGATCGAGCAGGTGGTGATGAACCTGGTGGTCAACGCGCGCGACGCGATGCCGGGGGGCGGCAAGCTCACGATCGAGACCGCCAACGTCGAGCTCGACGAGGACTACGCCGACGAGCACGTCGAGGTCGTGCCCGGGCCCTACGTCATGCTCGCGGTGAGCGACACCGGCATCGGCATGGACGAGGAGACGCAGGCGCGCATCTTCGAGCCGTTCTTCACCACCAAGGAGAAGGGCAAGGGGACCGGGCTCGGCCTGGCGACGGTGTTCGGCATCGTCAAGCAGAGCGGCGGCCACATCTGGGTCTACAGCGAGCCGGGCAAGGGAACGACGTTCAAGGTCTACCTGCCGCGCGTCGATCGCCGAGGCCGAGCCGCGCAAGCCGGAGACGCTGCTGCCGGAGTCGTCTGCGCGGCACCGAGACGATCCTGCTGGTCGAGGACGACGAGCAGGTGCGCGCGCTCGCGCGAGGCATCCTGCGGCGCCACGGCTACGAGGTGCTCGAGGCGCCGAACGGCGGCGAGGCGCTGCTGATCTGCGAGCAGCACGGCGCGCGCATTCACCTGCTGCTGACCGACGTGGTGATGCCGCGCATGAGCGGCCGCCAGCTGGCGGAGCGGCTGGCGCCGCAGCGCCCGGACATGAAGGTGCTGTTCATGTCGGGCTACACCGACGACGCGATCGTGCAGCACGGCGTGCTCGATGCGGGCGTCGCGTTTCTGCAGAAGCCGATCACGCCCGCGACGCTGACGCGCAAGGTGCGCGAGGTGCTGCGCCCGCGGGACTGACCGGGCGGGGAGCACCGGACCTCCTCACCCCGACCCAGGGGTTAGGGTGAGGGGGCCGCCGGCGCCGCCGGTTCCGCGCGGAACGAGATCGCCATGCGGTTCCACGCGTTGATCGCCGCCACCGCGAGCGTCAGCTCGACGAGATCCTTCTCGCCGAATTCGCCCACCGCCCGCTCGTAGAGCTCGTCGCCGACGTGGTCGGCCCCGAGGCGCGTCACCGATTCGGCCCACGCCAGCGCCACGCGCTCGCGCGGTGTGAAGAACGGCGCCTCGCGCCACGTGACCAGCGTGTCGATGCGCCGATCGATCTCGCCCTTGGCGCGCAGGCCCTTGCTGTGCAGATGCACGCAGTAGGCGCAGCCGTTGATCTGCGAGACGCGCAAGTAGACCAGCTCGACCAGCTTGGCGTCGAGGCCGGATTGGGCGATGTGCGCTTGCACGCCAGAGAGCGCGCGATAGACGTCGGGGGCGACCTCTTTGTAGCGAAGGCGACTGCTCATTCGTCGAGTCTACAAGTGATTTTCGCGTCGCGCCGCAGGCGGTCGCGCTGTGGTCATTGCGCGCTCGAGCGAGATCGGTTAGCTTGATTTCATCGTGTTGTCGTTCTCCCGCGTCATGCATCCGCGTTGTTCCGTTACCCGTCTGGGTGGCGGAAGCCGGGTCATTCGCGTCTGAACGATCGGACGAGAACGACCCGGGCTGAAAGCCGCGGGTCGCTTCTCGGTGGCTCGCGTCTTCCAGCCCCTTCGCCGCTGGAGACCCGCGATGAGCCAGACCGAGACCGAACCCGAGTTACCTCGAACACCGACGATTGACGCGCGCGGTGCGCCCGCCGAACCCGTCGCGGCGGCGAGCACCGTTGCGCCCGCTGCCGACGCGGAGCTCGCGCCGCGCGAGCCGGGCTGGTTTGCGTTCCCGCGCACCTACTGGGTGCTGTGGGGCGGAATGCTGGTCAACCGTCTCGGCGGCAGCGTGTTCTTCCTGCTGTCGATCTACCTGACGCGCGAGCGCCACCTGTCCACCGAGATGGCCGGCGTCGTCATGGCCCTCTACGCCGCGGGCGGCATGTTCGCCGGGCCGATCGGCGGCGTGCTCACCGATCACTTCGGCCGGCGGCCGACGCTGCTGCTCGGCACCGGCCTCGCCGGAACGCTGATGCTCGCGCTCGGCTCCGCGCGCTCGAACGCGCTCATCGTCGCGCTGGCGCCGCTGCTGGGCTTCTTCACCGACATCTGTCGCCCGCCGCTGCAGGCCGCGGTGGCCGACGTGGTCGCGCCCGAACGGCGCGCACGTGCCTACGGCCTGCTCTACTGGGCGCTCAACCTGGGCTTCGGCGGCGCCGCCGCGCTCGGGGGCGTGCTCGCCGAGCACAGCTTCGGTCTGCTCTTTGTCCTCGACGCGCTCACCACGTTCGCGTACGGCGTGATCGTTGCGGTCGGTGTGCCCGAGACCCGGCCCGCGGGCGTGCAACAACGCACGCTCGCGTCGGCGTCGGTGGCCTGGCTCGAGCCGTTCCGCGACCGCCGCTTTCGTCGCTTCGTGCTGACCCAGCTCATCTTGCTGGTCGCGTTCGTGCAGGTGATCGTCGCGCTGCCGCTCGACATGCGCGCGCACGCGCTCGGCACGCGCCAGCTCGGCTTTCTGCTTGGCCTCAACGGAGTCTTCATCGTGTTGGCGCAACCGCTGGCGCTGCGCTTCCTCGGCCGCTTCGACAACACGAAGTGGCTGATCGCCGGCGCCGCGCTGTGCGGGGTCGGCCTGGGCGCCAACGCGCTCGCCGGCGGCGCCGGCGTGTACGTGGCGGCGACCGCGCTGTGGACCCTGGGCGAGGTCGGCTTCTCGACCGCGGCCCCGACGCTGGTCGCGGCGATGTCGCCCGGCCATCGCCGAGGCGTCTACCAGGGGTCGTTTCAGCTCGCCTGGGGCACGGCGACGATGATCGCACCGCTCGCCGGGACGGCGATGCTCGCGCATTTCGGCGGCGCGGCGCTGTGGCTCGGCTGTCTCGCGGCCTGTTGGCTGGCGGCGCTGCTGCACTGGCGCGCCGCCGCCACCGACCGCTAGCCGGTCACGTCAACATGCCCTGACGCAGCACGAACGTCACGACGTCTTCCAGGCCCTGCTTGGTCTTGAGGTTCGTGAAGACGAACGGGCGGGCCCCGCGCATCTTGCGCGCGTCGCGGTCCATCACCTCCAGCGAGGCGCCGACCGCGGGCGCGAGATCGATCTTGTTGATGATCAGGAGATCCGAACGGGTGATGCCGGGGCCGCCCTTGCGCGGGATCTTGTCGCCCGCGGCGACGTCGATCACGTAGAGCGTGAGATCGGCGAGCTCGGGGCTGAAGGTGGCGGCCAGGTTGTCGCCGCCGCTCTCGATGATCACCAGGTCGAGATCCGGGAAGCGCCGGATCATCTCGTCGACGGCCTGCAGGTTGATCGACGCGTCCTCGCGGATCGCGGTGTGCGGGCAGCCGCCGGTCTCGACGCCGACGATGCGCTCCTCGGCGAGCGCTCCGCTGCGGATCAGGAACTGCTGGTCTTCCTTCGTGTAGATGTCGTTGGTGACGACGGCGATGCGGATCTCGTCGCGCAGGCGCTTGCAGAGCGCGTCGACCAGCGCAGTCTTGCCCGAGCCGACCGGGCCGGCGACGCCCAGGCGCAACGGATGGGGGTTGCGGTTGCGGGGAGCGGGCGAGGTGGCGTCGGAAACGGTCATGCGTTGCTCCTCTTTCGTTTGTCTCTCTTGCGGGTGTCGCGAGCTCAGGATCGAAAAAGGCGCGAGTACTGGGTCTCGTGGTGCGCGCTCGCGATGGCATGCGCGGGCGCCGCCGCGCCTAGATCGTCGTCGGCGAGCGTGAGAGCGCGCGCGGCGGCGGCGGGGACGCGCGCGCCGAGCTCGAGCAGGATCCGCTGGCCCGCGCTCTGGCCGAGCGGCACCAGGCGCACGGCCGCGCTGGTCTGCGCTTCCAGCCATGCGAAGGCAAAGCCGTGCATCGCGCTGCCGAGTGGGATCTGCCAGCTGGCGGCGGCGAGCGCGAACATCGCCGCGTAGGTCACATCGGCGCTGGCGATCCAGCGCGCCGCCCCGGCCACCCCGAGGCCGTCGAGCAACCGAGCGAGATTCGCGCCGAGCTGTCGGTCTTCCGTGCGCAGCTCGGAAGCGCCCCGCGAGGCGGCGAGAAACCGACTCCAGGTGACGACCGCCCCAGCGTCGTCGACGGTCCACGCGGCGTGAAGGCGCGCGAGGACCGGCAGATCCAGCGACGCGAGCGTGTGATCGAGAAGACCGCCGATCCAGTCGCGCGCGGAGGGCTCGTCGGTGATCCAGGCGGCGGCGACGGCGGACTCCAGCGCCTTGGGAGTAGGCGAAGGTGCCGATGGGCAGAGCCGGGCTGACGAGTTGGAGGAGGCGAAGAAGAGCAGGGGGATCAGTCATTGCCGTGCTCGTGCACGTGCCGTGCTCGTGTTCGTGCTCGTGCTCGTGCTCGTGTCGCGTGACTCGTGTTCGTGCACGTCGTGCTCGTGATCGTGCGAATCGTGCGTGCGTGATCGTGACGTGCTCGTGCCGCGTGCGAATGCCCCCGCCTCCGGTTCGAAGGGCTCTTGCTCGACGCAACCGTCAGCCCCAGCCCGCGTACCATCTCGTCGAGCACGTGATCGTGCGCGTACGCGACGAACCCCTCGCCGATCTGCACCGGCACGTGTCGATTGCCCAGGTGATACGCCGCCCGCAGCAGCAGATGCCCGTCCTCCGTCGACGCGACCGACAGGCGTCTCCGCGGCTGCGCGTACCACGACCACGACTCCTCCCTCGCCGCGCAGGTGGTCGCCGTCGCGCAGGTTGGTTCCGCGCAGCAGCAGCAGCGCGACCTCTTGGCCGTCGTCGAGCGCGGCGCGCAGGCGGCTCTTGCGGCGCTGCTCGAAGGTCAGCGTGAGGACGCCGTCGGGCTTTGCGGGCGGCGGACCGGCGAGCACTTCGTTGAATCGCAGCATCGCGCTCATAGCCTCCGAGCTTCAGAACAGGAAGTACTTCTGCGCGAGCGGCAGCACCGCGGCGGGCGCGCAGGTGAGCAGCTGGCCGTCGGCGCGCACCTCGTAGGTCTGCGGGTCGACCTCCATCACCGGCAGCGCGTCGTTGTGCACGAGATCGCTCTTGCGGATCGTGCGCGTGCCGCGCACGGCATCGAGCCGCTTGCGCAGCTTCAGCCGCTCGCCCACCCCGGCCTCGAGCGCCGCCCGCGATACGAACGTCACGCTGGTGGCGTGCGCGCGCGCCGCCGAGCGCGCCCCACATCGGGCGGTAGTGCACCGGCTGCGGCGTGGGGATCGACGCGTTGGGGTCGCCCATCGGCGCGCACGCGATCATGCCGCCCTTGATGATCACCGCGGGCTTGGCGCCGAAGAACGCCGGCCGCCACAAGACGATGTCGGCGAGCTTGCCGACGGCGATCGAGCCGACCTCGTGCGCGATGCCGTGGGTGATCGCGGGATTGATCGTGTACTTCGCGATGTAGCGCTTGACGCGGAAGTTGTCGTGGGCGCCGCCGGTAGCCGCGTCCTGGGGCAAGCGGCCCGCGCTGCTGCTTCATCTTGTGCGCGGTCTGCCAGGTGCGCGTCACGACCTCGCCGACGCGGCCCATCGCCTGCGAATCGCTCGACAGCATGCTGAACGCGCCCAGGTCGTGCAGGATGTCCTCGGCGGCGATGGTCTCGCGGCGGATGCGCGACTCGGCGAACGCGACGTCCTCGGCGATCCCGGGGTCCAGGTGGTGGCAGACCATGAGCATGTCGAGGTGCTCGTCGACGGTGTTCACCGTGTACGGCCGCGTGGGGTTGGTCGACGACGGCAGCACGTGCGGCACGCCGCACGCCTTGATGATGTCGGGCGCGTGGCCGCCGCCCGCGCCCTCCGTGTGATAGGTGTGGATCGCGCGGCCCTTGAACGCCGCCAGCGTGTCCTCGACGAAGCCCGACTCGTTGAGCGTGTCGGTGTGGATCGCGACCTGCACGTCGTACTGCTCGGCGACCGACAGGCAGCAGTCGATCGCCGCCGGCGTCGTGCCCCAGTCCTCGTGCAGCTTCAACCCCAGGCATCCGGCCTCGACCTGCTCGATCAGCGCCTCGGGGCGGCTGGCGTTGCCTTTGCGCCAGAAAGCCCAGGTTCATCGGGATCGCGTCCGCCGCCTGCAACATGCGCGCGATGTTCCACGGTCCCGGCGTGCAGGTGGTCGCGTTCGTGCCGGCCGCCGGGCCCGTGCCGCCGCCGATCATGGTCGTCACGCCGGAGGTCAGCGCCTCCTCGCACTGCTGCGGCGAGATGAAATGGATGTGCGTGTCGATCGCGCCCGCGGTGGCGATGCAGCCTTCGCCGGCGATGATCTCCGTGCCCGGGCCGATCACGATGGTCACGCCCGGCTGCACGTCGGGGTTGCCGGCCTTGCCGATGCCGCTGATGCGCCCGTTCTTGATGCCGATGTCGGCCTTGATGATGCCGCCCGCGTCGACGATCACCGCGTTGGTGATCACCGTGTCGGGCACGTCGGCGCCCGACGCGCTGGCTCTGCCCCATGCCGTCGCGGATCACCTTGCCGCCGCCGAACTTCACCTCTTCGCCGTAGATCGTGGAGTCGCGCTCGATCTCGATGATCGAGATCGGTGTCGCCCAGGCGCACGCGGTCGCCGGTCGTGGGACCGTACATCTCGGCGTAGGCGCGGCGATCGATGGTCTTCACGACGCGACTCCGTTGACCGGCGACACCGGACCGAGCGGCCCCATGACCGCGCCGCGGAAGCCCTGCACCACGCGGTCGCCGGCGTAGGCGCACAGGTCGACGGTGCGCGTCTGCCCCGGCTCGAAGCGCACCGCGGTGCCGGCGGCGATGTCGAGGCGGAAGCCGCGCGCCGCCTCGCGATCGAAGCGCAGCGCCGGGTTGGTCTCGTAGAAGTGATAGTGCGAGCCGACCTGGATCGGCCGGTCGCCGGTGTTCGAGACCTCGAGGCGCACGCGTCGCGCGCCCCTCGTTGAGCGTGAGCACGCCCGCCGCGACCCGCACCTCCCCGATGCCGGCAGGCGCGCAGCGCGGGGATCGGCTGGTGCACCGTCACCAGCTTGGTGCCGTCGGGGAAGGTCGCCTCGACCTGCACCTCGGTGATCAGCTCGGCGACGCCGTCCATCACGTCGTCGGCGCGTCAGCAGCTTCGTTCCGGCGGTCATCAGCTCGGCGACGGTGCGGCCGTCGCGCGCGCCCTCGAGCAGCGCTGCCGAGATGTAGGCCACCGCCTCGGGGTAGTTGAGCTTGAGGCCGCGCGCCTTGCGCCGCTCGGCGACCAGCGCGGCGGTGAAGATCAGCAGCTTGTCTTTTTCTCGGGGGAGAGCTCCATGGCGCTCCTTTTCGGCTATTTTCTTTGGCGGCGGTGGAATCGTCGGTGAATCAGGTGGCCCAGATGCGCGGGGCGACGGCTGGTCGTCCCAGCAGCGGCGGGCGCAGCAGTGCGCCAGGCCTCGCGCAGGTAGCGCGCGCCGCGCTCGGCGCTGGCGCCTAGGTAGCGGCAGCAGAGCAGCGAGCGATCGGCGCCGCCGGCAGAGTCGGTGCCGCCCCAGTCGAGCCGGGTGATCGCGCCGAGATCGCCGACGGGCAGAGCGGCGCCGAGCTCGCGCACCGCGGTGACCACTTCGTGACCCGCGGGCAACCCCGGTGCTGCCACCAGCGTGCCCATGATCGGCGCGCCGCCGAGGCCCCAGCGCGCGGCGTGTACCGCCGCGCCGCCGTCGAAGTCGCCGCGCTCGACGAACAGCGGGCAGTCGCCGCGCCACACCTCCAGGCGCTGGCGGCAGCGCCGCGCGCAAGAACCGCTCGGCGCGCGCCGGCAGCCCGAAGCAGACCAGATCCATGCCGATGAACGACGCGCCGGCCGCGAGATCGACGCGCGTGCGGAGCTCGGAGATCGCGCCGTCGAAAAGGATCGTCTCGTGCGGCAGCCACTCGAGCGTGCCGCCACCGGCGACCGCGAACCGCTGCTGCTGCCGCGCTGGTTGTCCGGCGCTGCGATAGTGCTTGGCGGCGGCCGGCGTGGTGAGCAGCGCGTGCGCGCCTTCGCCGACCTCGACGCCGATCGAGACGCGGTCGCCGCCGACCAGCCCGCCGGGTGGGTGCAGCAGGGTGACGTGCGAGACGTCGCGGCCTTCGGGTGAGAACGGCCGCTGCACCGCCAGCGGGCCGCGCTGGCCGTTGCGCAGCAGCACCGTCGCGCCGCCCATCGCGACGAAGGCGATGTCCAGCGTCGCTTCCCAGCCGCTGACGGCCGGCTCGGGCGCCGCGCCCGGACCGGCGTGGGCGCTCGCCTCAGCCGCCGTCATGCCGGGTGAAGACGACCGGGCGCTCGCGGATGACCAGCACGATGCACCCCGGGTCGCTCCAGACGGTGTGGCGGCTGCCCGGCGAGTTGACCACGAGGGTCCCTTCGCGGTACACGCCGCGCTCGTCGGCCTGCTCACCGCTGATGACATAGATGTGCTCGTGCGCGCCGTGCGCGTGCTCCTCCACGCGCGCGCCCGGCTGGTAACGCAGCAGCAGCGCGCTCGGGCCGGACTTCTCGTCGCCGTACAGGCGATGGATCTCGATACCGGGAAAGTAGGGTTCGAACGCGAAGTCGCCGCGGCGCGCGCGCGCGACCAGATCGGTGATCACCACTGCTTGATCGGCCACGCACTACCCATATCACCGAATCGGATCGACGATCGTCATTCATGCCCGGCCATGTGCCGGCCGATGACGCCCAGGTCGGCCTCGGCGATCGGCACCTCGTGGACAGCGCGCCCCTCGCTCATGACCACGATGCGGTCGGACAGCGCGAAGATCTCGTCGAGATCCGCGCTGATCAACAAGACCGCGGCGCCGCGGTTGCGCGCGTCGACCAGGCGCGAGCGGATCTCGGCGACCGCGGCGAAGTCGAGCCCGAAGCAGGGGTTGCTCGCCACCAGCAGCGAGACGTCGTCGCGCAGCTCGCGCGCCAGCACCGCCCGCTGGACGTTGCCGCCCGACAGGCTGGCGATCGGCGCGTCGGGGCCGGGCGCGCGGATGCCGTACTCGGCGATCAGCGCGCGCGCGTTCTTGCGCAGCGCCCGCTGGCTCACCAGGGTGCGCCCGCGCGCGAACGGCGTCGCGGTCGAACAGACGGAAGCCGATGTTCTCGGCGACCGTCATCGCGCCGACGCAGGCGTTGCGCAGCGGCTCGTCGGGCAGGCAGCGCACCCGCTGCGTGCGCATCTCGTCGCGTCGCGCGCGGTAGTCCTTGCCGTTGACCACGACCGTGCCGGCGCGCGCGATGCGCTGGCCGGCGAGCACCTCGACCAGCTCCTCCTGGCCGTTGCCGGAGACGCCGGCGACGCCGACGATCTCGCCGGCGTGCACGCGCAGGTTGAAGTCGACCACCGCGGGCGTCCCGAGATCGTCGAGGGCGCGCAGGCTGCGGATGTCGAGCACGACCTCGCCCATCGCCCGCTCGCTGCGCTGCTGGTTGGCGCGCGGTGGATCCTCGCCGACCATCATGCGCGCCATCGCCTCCGGCGTGAGGTCCGCCACGTTGCCGCCGCCGACCCACCGCCCGCGGCGCAGGATCGTGACCTCGTCGGCGAACTTCATGACCTCGCGGAACTTGTGCGAGATCATCAAGATCGTCAGCTTGCCGCCCATCGCCATGTTGCGCAGCAGCCCGAGCACCTCGTCGGCTTCGTCGGGCGTGAGCACCGACGTCGGCTCGTCGAGGATCACGATCGAGCTGCCGAGGTAGAGCTGCTTGAGGATCTCCAGCTTTTGCTTCTCGCCCGCGGCGAGCGTGCGCACCGGCCGCCCCGGGTCGAGGCTGAACGGCATGCGCTCCATGAACGCGGCGACGTCCTGGTGCTCGGCCTTCCAGTCGAAGACGAAGGGCAGGGCGCGCCGCGCAAGCACCAGGTTCTCGGCGACCGTCATGTTGTCGACCAGCGTGAAGTGCTGGTAGACCATGCCGATGCCCAGCGTGGCCGCGTCGCGCGGGCTCTTGATCGCGGTGTCGGCGCCGCCGACGCGCACCGCGCCCTCGTCGGCCTGGTAATAGCCCATGATGCACTTCACCAGCGTGCTCTTGCCGGCGCCGTTCTCGCCCAGCAGCGCGTGCACCGTGCCCGGCCGCAGCTGCAGCGAGACCGCGTCGAGCGCGAGCAGCGCGCCGAAGCGCTTGGTGAGGCCACTCGCCTCCAGGGCGAGCGCCTCGCTCACGACAGCGTCTCCAGCAGCGCGCGCGAGGTGGTGACGGCGCCGAAGACGCCGTTCTGCATCTTGACCATCTTGAGCGCGGCGGCGTGGTTGCCGGCGTCGGTGGCGGCGCAGCAGTCTTCCAGCAGCACGCACTCGTAGCCGCGATCGTTGGCCTCGCGCATGGTCGTGTGCACGCAGACGTCGGTGGTGATGCCGGTGAGGATGATGTTGCTGATGCCGCGCTGGCGCAGGATCAGATCCAGATCCGTCGCGCAGAACGAGCCCTTGCCCGGCTTGTCGATGATCGTCTCACCGGCGCGCGGCGCGAGCTCGGGGATGATGTCCCAGCCGGGCTCGCCGCGGACCAGGATGCGGCCGCACGGCCCGACGTCGCCGATGCCCAGCCCTTCGTTGCCCTTGGTCTGCCGTGAGCGCCAGCGCTTGTTGGCGGGCAGATCGGAGAGATCCGGGCGGTGTCCCTCGCGCGTGTGCAGGATCGGATAGCCGAGCGCGCGCAGCCGCTCCAGCAGGCGCTGGATCGGCTGGATGCAGGCGCGCGTGAGGCTGATGTCGTAGCCGAGCTGATCGATGTAGCCGCCCTTGCCGCAGAAGTCGGTCTGCATGTCGATCACGATCAGCGCGGTGTTGGCCGGTCGGAGATCGCCGTTCCAGGGCCAGCGGTAAGGATCGGCGGGAACGTACTTCGGAGCGTTGGGCGTGCTTGCGGGCATGTGGACCTCCTAGCGAGCCATCCGCAGCTCGGCCGGCTGGCCGGCGAGCGCGCGGTCGCGCGAGCTGGTGGCGATGATGATTCCGAGCGTGAGCGCGTAGGGCGCGGCGTTGAACAGGTAGTAGCCCGAGGTGATGCCGACCGACTGCAGCGCCGGGCCGAGCGCGCTGGCGCCGCCGAAGAGCAGCGAGGCGAACAGGCAGCGGATCGGGTTCCAGCGCGCGAAGATCACCAGAGCGACCGCCATCAGCCCCTGGCCGCTCGAGAGGCCTTCGTTCCAGCTGCCCGGGTAGAACAGCGACAGGAACGACCCGCCGACGCCGGCGAGGAAGCCGCCCGCCATGGTCGCGAGCATGCGCACGCGACCGACGTTGTAGCCCATGGCGCGCGCGGCGTCGGCGCTCTCGCCGACGGTGCGGATCACCAGGCCCCAGCGCGTGCGCTTGAGCAGGAACAGCACCGCCCAGCTCATCGCGATGCCGACGATGAACAGCACGTTGATCTGCAGCGCCGAGCGGACCTGCGCCGAATGGCTCCACCAGCCGAGCGGGATCGACGGCAGGTGCGGCGCCGACGGGCCGATGAGCGGCTTGCCGAGGAAGAACGCCAGGCCGACGCCGAACAGCATGAGCGCGATGCCGACCGCGATGTCGTTCACGCGCGGGCGGCCGCACAACCAGGCGTGCAGCGCACCCAGCACCACGCCGACCACGCCCGCGGCGAGCACGCCCAGCCAGGGCGAACCGGTCAGGTAGGAGATGCCGTAGGCGCCCATCGCGCCCATCACCAGCGTACCCTCGAGGCCCAGGTTCACGCGGCCGCTCTTCTCGGTCAGGCACTCGCCCAGGCTGACGAACAGGAACGGCGTGCTGATGCGGATCGCGCCGCCGAGAACGGCGAGCGCGACGCCGGCCGCGCCGGTGCTGACGGCGGCGTCGCTCATGTGGCACCTCCGGTCGCGGGCCGCCGCCGGAACAGGCTGCGCCCGTAGAACGTCTCCGAGAACAGGATCGAGATGAACAAGATCCCCTGCAGCACGTTGACGGTGGCGTCGGGCAGCTCGAACACCCGCTGCAGCAGGCCGCCGCTGGCGCCGATGCCGCCGAGAAGCAATGACACGGGGATGACCGCGAGCGGGTTGCCGCGCGCGAGGAAGGCGACCAGCACGCCGGTGTAGCCGTAGCCGGTCACCAGCGACGCGTTGGCGGTGCCGTGGATCGCCGCGACCTCGATCGAGCCCGCGAGCCCGGCGGAGACGCCGCCGAGGAACGTCGCGATCACGATCAACCGCCCGACCGGCAGCCCGTTGAGCAGCGCCGCGCGCACGTTGCCGCCGACCATGCGGGCTGCGAACCCGAACGTCGTCCGGTTCATGAGGATCCAGGTCAGAAAGCAGGCAGCGAGACCCCAGACCAAGCCCCAGTGCACGTCGATGCCCGGCAGGTTGCCGATCATGTTGTCGTCGCCGATCGGCGGCGTCGAAGGCTTGTTCAAGCTCGCCGGGTCGCGCAGCGGCCCCTCGACGATGTGATTGAGCAGCGCGATCGCGATGTAGTTGAGCAGCAGCGTGCGATGGTCTCGTTGACGCCGCGGTAGGCGCGCAGCGCGCCCGCGAACGCGATCCAGAGGCCGCCGATCAGCGCACCGGCGATCAGCATGCCGCTCTTGACCGCCAGTGGACTGTGGCCGGTGAGCCCGACCGCGGCCGCCGCCGCCGCGAGCCCGCCCATCACCATCGCGCCCTCGCCGCCGAGTCCGACCAATCCGAGCCGCAGCGGCAGCGCCGTCGCCAGCGCGGTGAGCATCAGCGGCGCCGCCCGGATCAGCGTGTTCTGGAACGAGAACGCGGTCCCGAACGACCCGCGGTACATCTGATAGTAGACCGCGAACGGGTTGCGTCCGGTCAGCGCGATGAAGATCCCGAAGAGGACCAGCGCCACGCCGAACGCTGCCGCCGGCACCGCCATCGCACCGATCGCGCCCCGGATCTTGGCGCCGATCCCCAGCTGGACTTCGGGAATCGGCGCCACCTTCTTGGGCGCAACTGTCGCGGCGTCGCTGGTCTCGATGCTCACACCGACGCCCATCTTGCCTCCTGAAAGATGTTTCGAAAATCGGCTCGTTAGTGTGTCTTCCCCACCACGCCTTCGACCAGGTAGTCCATCTTCTCCAGGGTCACGTCGGTCTGCTTCTCCTCGGTGCCGGCGGCGATCACGACCTTGCCGGTGTTGTCCTTGATCGGCCCCTTGTAGATCACCATCGTGCCCGCCATGAACTTGGCCTTGGCCTCGTCGGCCTTCTTCTTGGTCGCCGCCGAGACCGCCTTGCCGTACGGCGACAGCTTGACGAAGCCCTCCTTGAGGCCGCCGCGCAGCAGGTGCGGGTAGGTCTTTCCCGCCTGGAGCCATTCGATGTAGTCCTTGTAGACCTTGCCCCAGTTCCACTCGGCGCCGGTCAGGTAGCCCTTGGGCGCGAGCGCGCTCTGGTTCGCGTGGTAGCCGGTGACATAGATCCCGCGCCGCTCGGCGAGCTCGATGATCACCTTGGGCGAATCGACGTGCGACGTCAGCACGTCGACGCCCTGATCGATCAGACTGTTGGCGGCCTCGGCCTCCTTGACCGGCATCGACCAGTCGCCGGTGAAGATCACGCTGGTGGTCGCCTTCGGGTTCACCGATCGCGCGCCGAGCGTATACGAGTTGATGTTGCGCAGGACCTGCGGGATCGGCTTGGCGGCGATGAAGCCGAGCTTGTTCGACTTCGTCGTGAGGCCGGCCACGATGCCGGCGACGTACTGCGCCTCGTCGATGTAGCCGAAGTAGCTGCCGACGTTCTCCGGGTGCTTGCCCGGAACGTAGAGGCCGCCGCAGTGGAGGAACGTCACCTTGGTGTTCTTCTGCGCCTCTTTGAGAATGTGGGGATCGAAGTAGCCGAACGACGTCGGGAACAGCAGCGTCGCGCCGTCGAGGTTGATCATGCTCTCCATCGTCTTCTGGACGGCGACGGTCTCGGGCACCATCTCCTCTTCGCGGATCTTCACGCCCGGCATCTTGGCCAGCGCGGCGGCACCTTCGGCGTGCGCCTGGTTGTAGCCGTAGTCGGTCTTGGGACCGACGTAGATGAAACCCACGGTCATCGGAGGAGCCGCCTCGACGCGTGGAGCGAGCGCGACCGACGGGATCGTCGCGATTGCCAACGACAGACCAACGAGCAAGCGGAGTGAGTGGGGACGTGCGGAGGAGCGAGAGGACGAACGGGAATGGGGTCTGATCATCATCATTGAGTCCTTATAGGCTGGCTCACGTTTCTCGTTTCTTTCACTCAAAACGATTCTTGGTAACTTGGGCGTTCATCGCGCGCAAGCCTGGAAAATAGGGTTCTGTCGATTTAACGAAATGTTCTTGTCGCCGAAACATCGCGGCTACATGGGTCGGATATCGTCGGCCAAAGTCAGGAAGTCAGATAGACGTCGGATAGACGAAACACCCGCTCGACGATGGACGTGATTGCCGCGGGCAGGTGGTACGGGGAGCCACGTCGGTCGCCGGGGGTTGGTCATGACGACGGACGTGTGTCCCAGCAATCACGAGTCAGGAAGAAAATGACAGACGGCACCGTTCGCGCTCGATGTAAAGCCTTCATGGTCACCTTAGCTTTGGTGCTCGCCGCTTCGGCGTCACCAGCTTTGGCCCAGACGCCCCCGGAAGGGGCTCCACCTGCTGCGCCTCCGGCTTCCCCCCGCCGGAAGCGACGCCGCCACCACCGCCGCCGGCCGTACCGCCGCCAGCGGTTGCGACCGAGGCCAAGCCACCGACGTCTACCGAAGCCATGCCTGCAACCCGTCCCGATACTTGCCGCCGATCGACGTCGGCGCCTGGGCGCGGATTGGCAGCACATTCCAGGGAAGCGATCCGAAGAAGATCAATGACTGGCACATGAGCAACGCCTACGTCGAGCTCCACGCCGGCGGGAAGATCCACAAGAACGTCGGTGTGACGCTGAACCTGAACGCCGACTATGCAGGAACTGACCCCAGCGCGCCATCGAGGACGCGATCATCCAGTTCGACTTCGACGATGCCTTTCACCTCTGGGCCGGGCACTTGCTCGTCCCCGTCGATCGCGCCAACGCCTCGGGTCCGTTCTTCATGATCCCCTGGAACTACCCGGGAATCGTGTCGGTCGGTGCCGTGACGCAATTCTATTTGCCCGCCGAGGGGAAATTCGGTCGCAACAACGGTGCGGTCGTCTGGGGGGACGTGGTCGAGAACAAGCTCACGTACCTCGCCGGTGCATTCGACAACGGCGACGTCACGACGACCCCGCTCTACTCCGGACGCGTGCGCCTGGCGCTCTGGGACACGGAGCCTGGCTTCTGGGGCAACGCCAGCTTCTTCGGCGACAAGAACATGCTCTCCATCGGCGTGGGCGGTCAGTACCAGAAGGTTCCCGGCGGAACCAACTACGAGGAGTTCAACGCCGACGTGCTCCTCGAGAAGAAGATCCCCGGCGGTGGGTGGCTCACGGCCGAGGGCGCCTACTACCACTACAACGTGGACACGGGGTTCTTGAGCGACTCCGCGTACATCCTGGCAGCGTTCGCCACCGGCCCCATCGGCGTCGGTAACGTTCAACCGATGGCGCGGTTTCAGTACTTCAAGCTGAAAGGCGACGGGCAGCCGAAGCCCATGAACTTCGACGCCGGGATTTCCTACCTGATCAAAGGCCCGGCGCTCCGGGTGCTGGCCACGTACAGCTACACCAAGATCCCGCCCGCGACGGCAATGGGGGACGCCACCATCACCGGCAACGCGATCCAGCTCGGCGCCCAGGCGATCTTCTTCTAATGCGATCTGCGATGAGCACGCTCAAAAACGAAGTCAAACTGACATTACGCCGGGAGGTGAAAATGACGCGCAATTCAATTAACGCTCTATTGGCCGTGGCGTCGATGGGGACGCTCCTCACGGCGTGCGACAAACCCGCCGAGGCGCCCGCGGCGGCTCCGGCTGCGGCGCCGGCTGCCGCCCCGGCGCCGGCGGCGGCCGATGACAAGGGCCCGATCAAGGTCGGCATCCTGCACTCGCTGTCCGGCACGATGGCGATCAGCGAGACGTCGCTCAAGGACGTCGCGCTCATGACCATCGAGGAGATCAACGAGGCGGGCGGCGTGCTCGGCCGCAAGCTCGAGCCGGTGGTCGTCGACCCGGCGTCGAACTGGCCGCTGTTCGCCGAGAAGGCGCGCGATCTGATCCAGAACCAGAAGGTCGCGGTGACCTTCGGCTGCTGGACCTCGGTCTCGCGCAAGTCGGTGTTGCCGGTCTTCGAGTAGCTGAACGGCCTGCTCTTCTACCCGGTGCAGTACGAGGGTGAAGAGTCGTCGTTCAACGTCTTCTACACCGGCGCGGCGCCGAACCAGCAGGCGATCCCGGCGGTCGAGTACCTGATGAGCAAGAAGGGCGGCGGCGCCAAGCGCTTCGTCCTGCTCGGCACCGACTACGTCTACCCGCGCACGACCAACAAGATCCTGCGCTACTTCCTGCACTCCAAGGGCGTCGCCGACGCCGACATCATGGAGAAGTACACGCCGTTCGGGCACAGCGACTACCAGACCATCGTCGCCGAGATCAAGAAGTTCGCCGCCGGCAAGCGCACCGCGGTCATCTCGACCATCAACGGCGACTCGAACGTGCCGTTCTACAAGGAGCTCGCCAACCAGGGCCTGAAGGCCGCGGACATCCCGGTCGTCGCGTTCTCGGTCGGTGAAGAAGAGCTGCGCGGCATCGACACCAAGCCGCTCGTCGGTCACCTCGCGGCGTGGAACTACTTCATGTCGATCGACAACCCGGTCAACAAGGCGTTCATCGACAAGTGGAAGGCCTACGTGAAGAAGAACAACCTGCCGGGCGGCGACAAGCGCGTCACCAACGACCCGATGGAAGCCACGTACATCGGCATTCACATGTGGGCGCAGGCGGTCGAGCAGGCCAGAGCACCAACGTCGACGCCGTTCGCCAGGCGGTCGGCTACCAGAACTTCAAGGGCGCCGTCGGGCTTCGACATCAAGATGGACGAGAAGAACCACCACCTGCACAAGCCGGTCTTCATCGGCGAGGTCAAGGCCGACGGTCAGTTCCAGGTCGTGTGGAAGACCGAAGGCCCGATCCGCGCGCAGGCGTGGAGCCCGTTCATCCCGGACAGCGCGAAGAAGGTCGCCGACTGGACCTTCCCGTGGGTGTGCGGCAACTGCACGGAGCCGAAGTTCGGCGCGTCAGGCGAGGTCGCGGCGAAGCAGTGATCGCCGTGGGCGCCAGATCACACGACAGGCGAAGGGCGCTGGGAGCGGTCGCGTTTCTTCGCGGCCGTTCTCGGCGCCGGCGCCGCGCGCGCCGGTGAGCTCGAGGACGCGCTGCGCGGCCTCGGCGGCACCCGCCGAGGAGAAGGTCGAGGAGAGCATCAAGAAGCTGGCGGCGCTCGACGACCCGCGCGCGTTCCCGGCGCTGGACGCGCTGGCCGACGATCGCTTGCGCGCGGACGCCGGCGGGCAGGTCTACGTGTACGACGGCAAGAAGCGCGAGGTGCGCGACGCGCTCACGCTGCAACCCATCAACCCGCGGCCGGCGAACCTGCACGAGGTCGAGGTCAGCAACGAGATCCGCCGGGTGGCCGACGCCGGTGATGGCGCAGCTCGAGCTCGGTTCGCCCGACGAATCGCTGCGGCTGTCGGCGGCCGCAGGAGCTGGCCAAGAACAGCTCGCCCGAAGCGGCGGCCTTGCTTCGACAAGGCGCTCGACACGGGAAAAGGTCGAGCGCGTGCGCAAGGCGCTGGCGCTCGCGGTGGCGCGCATCGATCTGCAGAGCTCCGAACGCCGACACGCGGCTGGCGGCGGTCGAGCTGATCAGCGCACTGGCAACGACGCCTTCCTGGCGGACTTGCAACGCATCGCCGCGCGCAACGGCGACGGCAGCTACAGCGAGCCCGACGCGCGCGTGCGCGCGGCGGCCGCGCGACGCGGTCGAGGCGAATCATCTCGCAGCAACACTTGGCCAGCGCCGCCGGCAACTTGATCTACGGCATGAGCCTGGGCAGCGTGCTGCTGCTCGCCGCGCTCGGCCTGGCGATCACGTTCGGTCTGATGGGCGTCATCAACATGGCGCACGGCGAGATGCTGATGCTCGGCGCGTACTCGACGTACACCGTTCAAATCGTCTTCCAGAAGATTGCGCCGGGCGCGATGTGGCTCTACCCGCTGGTCGCCATTCCCGTGGCGTTCGTCGTGTCGTTCTTCGTCGGCGTGCTGCTCGAGCGCACCGTGATCAGCTCCTCTACGGGCGCCCGCTCGAGACGCTGCTCGCGACCTGGGGCATCAGCTTGATCCTGATCCAGACGGTGCGCCTGATCTTCGGCGCGCAGAACGTCACGGTCGCGAACCCGACTGGCTCTCGGGCGGCGTCGAGCTGATGCACGGGCTCGTGTTGCCGTACAGCCGCATGGCCGTGGTGATCTTCGTCGTCGCTGGTCGTCGGCCGTTCGTCTGGTTCCTGCTGCAGCGGACGCGCGCTCGGCCTCCACGTGCGCGCGGTCACGCAGAACCGCGGCATGGCGGCGTGCTGCGGCATCCCGACGGCGCGCATCGACGCCTGGACGTTCGGGCTCGGCTCGGGCGTCGCCGGGCTCGGCGGCGTCGCGCTCTCGCAGCTCGGCAACGTCGGACCGGAGCTCGGGCAGGGGTACATCATCGACTCCTTCATGGTCGTCGTGCTCGGCGGCGTCGGCAAGCTCGCCGGGCGCGGTCGCGGCGGCGCTGGGCCTGGGCGTCATCAACAAGCTCCTCGAGCCGATCGCCGGCGCGGTGCTCGGCAAGATCGCCGTGCTCGGCCTCGTCATCATCTTCATCCAGCGGCGCCCGCAGGGGCTGTTCGCGCTCAAGGGACGAGTCGGAGGCGTAGGGTCATGCGCGAGCGGTTGCTGCAGATTCATTCGCGCCGCGGCTGGCTGGCGCTCGCGGTCGTCGCGCTGGCGGGCGGCGTGCTCATCCCGGTGCTGAACGCGCTGCCGGAGTCGTCGGCGCTGCACTTCCCGGACTACCTGGTGCCGCTGTTCGGCAAGTTCCTCTGCTTCGGCATCGTCGGCGCTCGCGATGGATCTGGTCTGGGGCTACGCGCGGCATCCTGAGCCTCGGCCACGCGCTCTTCTTCGCGCTGGGCGGCTACGCGATGGGCATGTACCTCATGCGCTCGATCGCGGGCGAGGGCGTCTACCGGAGCGCGCTGCCCGACTTCATGGTGTTCCTCGACTGGAAGACGCTGCCCTGGTACTGGCAGCGGCTTCGAGAGCTTCCCGTTCGCGCTGGTCGATGGCGCTGGCGGCGCCGGGCGCTGCTGGCGCTGTCTTCGGGTTCTTCGCGTTCCGCTCGCGCATCAAGGGCGTCTACCTGTCGATCGTCACCCAGGCGCTGACCTACGCGGCGATGCTGCTGTTCTTTCGGAACGACACCGGCTTCGGCGGCAACAACGGCCTCACCGACTTCAAGCGCATCGTCGGTTTCCCGCTGCAGGCGCCGTCGACCAAGCTGGCGCTCTACGTGATCTCGGCGGTCGCGCTGCTGCTGGTCTACATCGGGTGCCGCTTCGTCGTCACCAGCAAGCTCGGGCGCGTGCTGGCGGCGATCCGCGACGCCGAGCTCAAGACCCGCTTCTGCGGCTACGAATCCGACCAACTACAAGCTGTTCGTCTGGACGCTGTCGGCGGTGATGTGCGGGCTCGCGGGCGCGCTCTACGTGCCGCAGGTCGGCATCATCAACCCGAGCGAGATGCAGCCCGTCGAACTCGATCGAAATGGCGATCTGGGTCGCGGTCGGCGGGCGCGGCACGCTGGTCGGGCGCGCTGCTCGGGGCCTGGTTCGTCAACGGCGCCAAGAGCTGGCTCACGGCGGCCTTCCCGTCGGCGTGGCTCTACGTGCTCGGCGGCTTGTTCGTCGTCGTCACGCTGTTCTTGCCCAAGGGCCTGGTCGGGTTGTGGGAGCTGGCGCGCCGGGCGCTCGGCCGCCGCGGCGGTGCACCCTCGCCGGCGACGGAGTCCGCTGGCAAGATGACCGCCGACGGCATTCCCGCCGGCGCGGCGGCGGTCACCACCGCTGGCGGCGCCGTCTCCGAGCCTAGCGCTGCCACCGGCAGCGCCGCCTCGCGCGACGGTGGCGCGCCCAGTGTCCCCCATGCGTGAATCATGACCGCGACCTCGGCATCTGTTCCGAACGGCGCGAACGGCGCGGCTTGCCACGCCGCGCATGACGGCGGCGCCGCCGCGGTCGGTTCGCCGGATCTCGCGCTCTGGGTCGAGAACGTCACCGTCAGCTTCGACGGCTTCAAGGCGCTCAACGACCTCACGCTGCTGCTCGACCGCGGCGAGCTCCGCTGCATCATCGGTCCGAACGGCGCGGGCAAGACCACGCTGATGGACGTCATCACCGGCAAGACGCGGCCCGACACCGGGAACGTGTTACCTCGGCAGCCGGCTCAACGATCTGACCGAGCTCTCGGAGTGCCGGATCGCGCAGATGGGCATCGGCCGCAAGTTCCAGCGGCCGACCGTGTTTCAGGGGCACACGGTCTTCGAGAACTTCGAGCTCGCGCTGCGCGCGAACAAGGGCGTCTGGCACAACCTGTTCGCGCGCCTGTCCGGCGCGCAGCGCGAGCGCATCGACGAGGTCCTCGAGACCGTCGGGCTCGACCGAGCGCGCGCACGGCCCGCCGGGCTGCTCTCGCACGGCCAGAAGCAGTGGCTGGAGATCGGCATGCTGCTCGTGCAGGAGCCGCAAGTGCTTGCTCGTCGACGAGCCGGTCGCCGGCATGACCCAGCCGGAGATGGAGCGCACCGCCGAGCTGCTGCGCGGGCTCGCCGGCGAGCACACCGTCGTCGTCGTCGAGCACGACATGGAGTTCGTGCGCAGCATCGCGCGCAAGGTCACCGTGCTGCACGAGGGCGCGCGTGCTGGCCGAGGGAGCGATGGACGAGGTGCAGAACAACCCGCGGGTGATCGAAGTCTATCTTGGTACCTGAGCTGGGCGACCTGACGGAGACGCGACGTGCTGGAGATCGCGACGATCAATCAGTTCTACGGCGAGAGCCACACGCTCTGGGACGTCGGAGCTGAGCGTGCCCGACGGGCGGCTGCGTCGTGCCTGATGGGCCGCAACGGCGTCGGCAAGACCACGCTGCTCAAGGTGATCATGGGCCTCCTGCCGTCGCGCTCCGGCAGCATCTGAAGTTCGACGGACGCGAGATGGTCGGCCTGAAGCCGCGAGAAGCGCGCGCGGCTCGGCATCGGCTACGTGCCGCAGGGACGCGAGATCTTCGCGCGATCTCACCGTCGAGGAGAACCTGCGCGTCGGGCCTGGCCGCGCAAGGGGCGAGCGCGACGATGCCCGAGCAAGATCTTCGCGCTGTTCCCGGTGCTGAAGAAGATGCTCGGGCGGCGCGGCGGCGACCTCTCGGGCGGCCAGCAGCAGCAGCTCGCGATCGGGCGCGCGCTCGCGCAGCGAGCCCAAGCTGCTCATCCTGGACGAGCCGACCGAGGGCATTCAGCCCAACATCGTGCACGAGATCGGCGACGTGATCGTGAAGCTGAACGAGGAGGGGATCACGGTGCTGCTGGTCGAGCAGAAGCTGCCCTTCGCGCGCCGGGTCGCGCGCACTTTCTGCATCATGGACCGCGGCCGGACGGTGGCGAACGGCGAGATCGCCGACCTCAACGACGACATCGTGCCGCCAGCACTTGATCGTGTGACGACCGCGCCGGTCTACGTCTGCGCGAGACTGCGATTCCGCGCGAGCACCGGCGCCGACTCCGATGCTCCCAGCCGACGTGCCAGGTGACGACCATCGATCGCGGCGTCGCGCCGACCGCGCACACGCGCTTGCCTCGCGGACGTGGCTGTTGGTGACCCGGGTCGACGGAGCCAGCATGGCGAAGGGATATTCGTTCGTGCCCCTCGCGTGAGAGCAACCTTCACCAATGGCATTGGCGAAGTACAGCGTCACCCATCCGTCGCCGACGGTGTCGAGGTGCTTGATGACCGCAGAGCCGTTCGCAATCGTTCTCGCTTCAGCGCCGCCGAGCACCGCCTCCGCGCGATAGTTCTGCGCGGAGCTCGCGGGCTGGTGACTCGCGGCATCGGCGTCGTCGAGCAGCCGCCCGCGCCCATCGCAACGGCGAGCGTGAGGGTGTGCGTTTTCATGATCGTCTCCTGGTGAAAGGTTGGTGAATAGCTCGACCCACACCAACACCCTGCGCTCGTCGAATTGACGCTCTGTGAACGTAGTGTTGCGAACTGTGTCCGGCACGAATGAGCGGTAAGGTGCCGGCCGTCCGGCTCGTGATTTGGTTCGCGAATGGCAACTGACGCTAGACTGGCGCGTGTGTCGCCGCGAACCATCGTTCCGATTCTGGCCGTGCTTCTCGTCGCTGGCGCGGCGTCCGCCGCGCCATCGTCGCCGCCCACGGCACAGCCCATCGTGATCAACCTCTGGCCCGAGGGCGTGCCTCTCAGCCAGCCCAACGCGCCGGCCGAGCACGTCGAGGACGGACGCGTCTACAACGTCAACGTCCCGACGCTGACGCTGTTCGCGCCGCCCGCCGGCACGGCGAACGGCACCGCGGCGATCGTCTGCCCGGCGGCGGCTACGCGCGCCTGGCGGTCGACAAGGAGGGCTCGGAGCTGCAGCGCTGGCTCAACGGCCTGGGCGTGACCGTGTTCATCCTCAAGTACCGCGTCGCCCCGTACCAGCACCCGGCGCCGTTGCTCGACGTGCTGCGCGCGGTGCGCATCGTCCGCTCGCGCGCCGCCGAATGGCACGTCGATCCGGCGCGCATCGGCGTGTTCGGCTCCTCGGCCGGCGGTCACCTGGCGGCCAGCGCCGCCACGCTCTACAACTCGCCCGAAGGACGCACCAGCGCCGCCGCTCGACAAGGTCAGCGGGCGGCCCGACTTCATCGTGCTGACCTATCCGGTGATCACCATGCGGCCGCCGACCGCGCACGGCGGCTCGCGCACCAACCTGATCGGTGCGCATCCGTCGGTCGAGCTGATGAACCGGCTCTCGCTCGAGCTGCACGTCAGCTCGGAGACGCCGCCCGCGTTCATCGTGCACACCCAGGAAGATCAGTCGGTGCCGGTCGAGAACTCGCTGGCGTTCTACCAGGCGCTACGCAGCGCCAACGTCCCGGTCGAGATGCACCTCTACGAAAAGGGGCCGCACGGCTTCGGCATGCACCAGGGGCTCGGTCCCACGTCTGAATGGCCGAAGCGCTGCGAGGAGTGGATGCGCTCTCACGGCTGGCTGGCGCCGGTGACTTCCGCGACCGCCGCCGCTGCCGCGACCGGGACCATCGGCAAGTAGACCGGCTCCCACATCGCCGCCGCGACCGCGGGCGCGATCTGCGTCTCGTCGAGCGGCCGGCGCGCGACGCCCTCGGCGATCGCGGCGCGCACCACCGCCTCGGCGATGCGCGCGGTGACGCGCCGGATGTCGCCGATCGGCGGAAAGATGCTGCCGCTCGCCAGGTCGCGCGGGCTGACCTCGGCCGCCAGGTGATCGGCGGCGGCGGCGAACATCCCGTCGGTCACCTCGCGCGCCTCGGCGACGATCGCGCCCAGGCCGACGCCGGGGAAGATGAAGACGTTGTTGCCCTGGCCGATCACGATGCGCCGCCCGTTGTGCGTCACCGGCTCGAACGGGCTGCCGGTCGCGACCAGCGCGCGGCCGTCGGTCCAGGCGATCACGTCGGCGGGCAGCGCCTCGGAGCTGCTGGTCGGGTTCGACAGCGGCAGCACCAGCGGGCGCGCGCACGTGGCTCGCCATCTCGCGCACGACCGCCTCGGTGAAGGCGCCGGGCTCGCCGGTCGTGCCGATCAGCACCGTCGGCTTCAGCGCGCGCACCACCGCCAGCAGATCGCGCGGCTGGCCCGCGCCCAGGCCGTAGCGCGCCGCCAGCGCCGCCGGCCAGGCGAACTCGCGCTTGTGCTCGTCGGCGATCGGCTGGTCGTCGACCAGCAGCCCCTTGCTGTCCAGGCTGGCGGTCGCCAGCGTCAGCGCCTCGCCCGACAGGCCCGCGCGCTGGAGCGTGCTGCGGATCAGGCGCGCGATGCCGATGCCGGCCGCGCCCGCGCCCAGCAACACCACCCGCTGCTCCAGCAGCGGCATCTCGGTCACGCGCGTCGCCGCGACGATGCCGGCGACGGCGACCGCGGCCGTGCCCTGGATGTCGTCGTTGAACGACGGCAGCTCGGTTGCGATAGCGGTCGAGCAGGCGAAACGCGTTGTTCTTCTTGAAGTCCTCCCACTGCAGCAGCGCGCGCGGGAAGCGCCGCCGGATCGCGTGCACCAGCTCGTCGACCAGCGACGCGTACTCGGGGCCGCGCAGGCGCGGCGCGCGGTAGCCGAGGTAGAGCTCGTCGTCGAGCAGGCCGCGGTTGTCGGTGCCGACGTCCAGGCTGAGCGGCAGCGTCTGCCAGGGCGCGATCCCGGCCGCCGTGGTGTAGAGCGCGAGCTTGCCGATCGGGATCCCCATGCCGCCGGCGCCCTGGTCGCCGAGGCCCAGGATGCGCTCGTTGTCGGTGACGACGATCAGGCGCACGTCGTCGAACGGCGCGCCGCCGAGCACGTCGTAGATGCGGCCGCGGTGCTCGGGCGTGATCCACAGGCCGCGCGCGCGCCGGAAGATGTGGCTGAACTCCTGGCAGACGCGCCCGACCGTCGGCGTGTAGACGATCGGCATCAGCTCCTCCAGGTGATCGAGCAGCACGCGGTAGAAGAGGACCTCGTTGCGGTCCTGCAGCGCCGCGAGCCCGATGTACTTCTCCAGCGGGTCGGTCTTGCGCTGGATCGCGCGGTAGGCCCGCCGCGCCTGCAGCTCCAGCGTCGTCACGTGCGACGGCAGCAGCCCCTCCATGCCGAAGGTGGCGCGCTCCTCGTGCGTGAACGCCGAGCCCTTCGAGTACATCGCGTGGCGAAGCAGCACCGAGCCCCGATACGGACACTCGAGGCGAAACCCTCCCGCCCCGTCCTGCTTCAGTCCGAAACGTTCCATGCGTCGTGTAGCCCTTCCGCGCCATCTTTCGGCGACGGGCGGCGCGATGCAACCCGATTCGGGCGCCGCCGGCGGCGGGCGAGTAAAGAATCGACGGCGCTCCACCCACTCCCCCCGAAGAAGGTGGAGCGCCGTCTACGTTGGGAGACGTGTCGGGAGGTTCAAGACCTCCCGGTATGTTCCTGATTTTGTCTCTGGCGATTCGCTGTCAGTAGAGCGGCGGTCTCGCGGTCGCCACCCGAGCTTTTCGTCGTTGCACGCGCCCGAGTCGCAGAACGATCGGCGACCACGTCTGCTTATTACAAGAGTCGAGCTTCGGTGGTCAATGGTCGAGATCGAGTCTTTGTTCCGAATCGTGCCTGAAAGAGCGCGAATGCGGCGATCCAGGGCAGCGTTGTCGCGACTATGTTTCAGGGTCATCAAGAAGGCGCTTCCGATGCGTTTCGAGTCGAGGATCGCCGCGAACATCGAAATCGCTCGCAGTTGGTGCGGCTCGATGCGGGTCGGTGTCGTGCGCGATCACGTCGCGCGCATGTCAATCCGCAGTGAAGGCTCGAGTGAATGAAGCCGATTGCGATCGTGATTGACGTCGGATCGCGGCTGACTGGCCCAATGATCGCCGCAGCGAGTCAGGGGAGCCGGACGGCGCTACTGGAAGATCCGCCGCAGCAGCAGCAGGAACGAGCTGTAGAGATCGGCCCCCTCGAACTTCCCCGCGACCTTCGGCTTCGCCGCCGTCCCGGTCACGTGATAGTCGACGTCGACGTGAACGTCCGGGCCGGGGATCTCGACGGTGACCGCGCCGCCGTGCGAGCGCGCGGTCACGTCCAGATCGATGCGCGCGAGCTCGGGCCGCGACGGACCGGCGACGATGACGAGACGGCGCCTTGGCCGCCGCGCTGCGCCGCGCGCGGCACGTGGGCCTTCTCGATGCACGATCTCCCCGCTGACGCGCGTCGCGCTGCGTGAGATCGCCGTCGGCGCGCAACGCGAAGCTCGCGTCGTCGATCACCACCGGCGCGACCGGCGTCGCGGTCACGCGCCCGCGCACCGGCACGACGATCCGGGTCGGGCGCGGATCCAGCAGCGAGCCGTAGCTCAGCGTCGCCGCGCCGTCGGCCGGCGCGCCGACGGTCGCGTCGACGCCGGCCGTGCGCCCACGCCGACGCCGACGTGCAGATCGGTGATCGCGATCGTGCGATCGTCGGCGAGGATCTCGCCGCCCGAGATCTTGATCGGCAGGATCGGCAGCGCCCGCAGCGTCACCGCGATCTCGCCGGGGCGCAGGCGCGCGCGCAGCGCCGGCTGCGCGGCCGGTCCCTCGGCGTGCGCGTCGAGCCGCGCCGTTCCGCGCGCCGAGGCGATCAATCGCGGCGCCATCAGCGCCAGCAGGTGCGCGTCGAGCTCGCCGGTGAGACCGAGCGCGATCCGCCGCTCCTCGCCGGTGAACGCCGGCTCGGTCACGGTGCCCGCCAGCCGCAGCACGCCCGCGCCCAGCGTCACCGGCAGGTCGATGCGCGCGACGCCGTCGTCGCCGAGGTGGATCTCGCCGCTGCTCACGCGGGCGTCGAACGGCAGGCCGGCGGCGCGAAAGGCGACCGGCGAGGCGACCCGCACGGTGCCGGTGACCACCGGCGGTGGCCCGGCGTCGACCCCGGCGCCGACGCCGATTGGGCCGTCGTCTTCGCCGCGATGTCGAAGTCCAGATCGCCGCTCAGGTGGCTGAGCCAGGGCAAGACCAGCGGCGCGACCGCGCCCAGCGTCAGCCGGCCGCGCACGCCCGCCTGCGCGCGTCCCTTGTCGCTCTCGCCCCAGAGCTCGACGGAGCCGGCGGTGCCGGCGAAGCGCGCCGGCTCGACGCGGATCGGTCCGCCGGCGCGGGCCGACATCCGCACGTCGCTGACCGCGTGCAGCTCGATGGTGTGCACCGCCGGCTGGCGCGCCCGCGCGGCGCGCGCCCGGGACCGCGCCGGTCACGGTGAGCGCCAGCTCGGTCAGGCGACCCTCGGCGGTCGACGGCGTGCCCGGCGCGACGCGCGCCTCGAGCGTTCCCGACACCACGCCGGCGACGGTGGCGCCGCCCGGCAGCACCGACAGGAAGGGATCGAGCCGCAGCGATCGCAGCTGCAGGGTCGCGACGCCGCGCGGGCCGCTCGCCTGCGGCGCCAGCGTCCCCTCGATGGTGACGCCCTCGATCACCTGACCGACGGCGTGGATCGCGCCGCCCGGGCGCGGCGTGACCACCAGCCGGCCGCCGCCGATCGGTCGCCCCTGAAAGGTCGCCCGGTCGATGATCATCTCGCCGGCGAGCTCGGGCGCGCGCACCGATCCGGCCGCGCGCAGCTGGCCCGAGAGCTGGCCGGAGAACGGCAGCGCCGCCTCGGCCACCGCGGGCAGCATGCCGAGCGGAAACGCGCGCACGTCCAGCGTCAGCCCGAGCTGGCCGGCGCGGCCGATCCGGCCGGCGAGCGCCGATCTCGGTGCCGTCGACGCCGTGCAGGCGGAAGTCGGGGACGGCGATGCCGTCGTCGCCGACGTGCACCACCGTCGACGCGGGCAGGTGGCAGAGCTCGCCGAAGACGCGCACCGTCTGGTCCGGCCGGCACGTCGATGGTCAGCTCCAGCCCGTCGAGCGTGCCGCGCGCGCGGGCGCGGAAGCTGAGCGTGCCGCTGGCGAAGCTGGGGCCGACCAGCTCCGTGAACGAGATGCCCGCGCACCTGCGCGTCGACGTCGAGCACCGGCGGCCGCAGGTGTCCCGCGGCGTCGGCGAGCGTGATGCGCGCGCGCGCGCGGATCTCGCCGCCGGCGAAGGCGCCGCCGAGCGCCGGCAGGGTCAGCGTCCCGCCGGCGTAGCGCGCGCCGGCGATGCGCACGGTCTCGGTGCCGCGCGCGCCGGCAGGGCTCGCGCCGCGCGCCGACGTGAGCCGCAATCGCGCGCGGCCCGCCGCTGCCGGCCGGTCGCGCCAGCGTCAGCGCCAGCTCGTCGAGCGAGCCGCTGCGGCCGGCGAGATCGACCGCGCCGCGCAGCCGCCCGTCGAGCACGCCGCCCGCGAGCGGGCGCAGGAACGACCGGCAAGGTAGGGCGCGGTGGCGAAGTGATCGAGCGCGAGCGCGCCGTGCACCAGCAGGTGATCGAGCTCGGCGTCGAGCGTGAGCCGCCCGCCGGCGGGCGAGGCGAAGGTGAGCCCGGCGACGCGCGCGCGCGCCGCGGTCGGCTCGATCGCGAGGTCGAAGCCGACGCCGCGGAAGT
Source organism: uncultured Pseudomonadota bacterium (assembly GCA_963711305.1). Lineage (GTDB taxonomy): Bacteria > Myxococcota_A > Polyangia > Fen-1088 > Fen-1088 > DASRQZ01. The sequence goes on along the minus strand of CAVQDT010000003.1, from coordinate 63,346 downwards.
CGAGGTCGCGCAGGCCGAGATCGAAGCCGCGCGCCGCCCGATGCGTGGGAATCCGCGATCCGTCTGAAGGGGCCGGCGAAGCCGAGCTGCGAAGTCGGCGTCGCCGGCGCCCACGGTGACCGGCAGCGGCGGCGTGCGGCGCGCGAGGATCGCGCGCACGGCGTCGGCGGCGTGCGTGAGATGCGCGCGCAGATCGATCCCGGGCGGCCGGCGCGGGCGGCTGACGCCGTAAAGACCGGTGAACGCGCCGTGCACCGACAGCCGCGACGCGCCGGTGGCGACGTCGTCCGCGTCGAGCGCAGATCGTCGGGCGCGTCGCCGGTGGTGGCGACGCGCTCGATGCGGCCGGCCGAGAACGGCAGCTCGACGCGCGCGCGCCCGTCGAGGATGCGCAGCACGCCGCCGCCGCCCAGGTCGGCGTCGCTGACGTCGAACGTGAAGATGACCGCGGGCGCGGCCGCCCGTCGCCGGTGCCCGCCGCCGGGGCCGGCGCCACCGCCAGGTTGCCGCGCGCGTGCACGCGCGCCACCGACAGGCCCCAGCCGGGAAGGTCGAAGGTGATGTCGATGCCGTCGAGACCGGCGCCGGGGATCGCGAACAGGCCCGCGCGCGCCGGCGCGCGCGCCCGGGCCGCCGCCCGGCGCGGCGACTGGAAGCGCCGCCAGGAAGCCGACGTCGCGCTCGCCGCGCATGGTCGCGAAGCGCCAGAGGCCGTCGCTGACGTGCAGGTCGTGCAGGACCAGCCGCGTGCGATCGCGCGACAGCTCGACGGCGACGGTGACGTGCGCGGCGCGCAGCACCTCGATCCCCTCGGGATCGACGACGCGGAGCGTCATCCAGGCCAGCGCGGCCGGCCGCCCGTGCAGCAGCGCCCAGACCTCGCCCCAGCTCCAGCGGCCGCCGCCGACGGTGATCGCGCCGCGGGTCGGCGGCAGCGCCCAGCCGACCACGGCGCCGAAGCGCGGCCCGCGGATCACGACGGCGCCAGCGCCGCCAGCGCGATCAACAGCACACCACCGCCACGACGCCGGCGGCGAGGCGCTTCAGCGCGCGGCGCCAGGGTCGTCGGACGGTCATCGCATACCTGCGCTTGAAGGTATGCACAATCCGCGTCGACCGCAAACCGATGCGGGCGGATCAACGCCGCCGCCCGATCGTCGGCTCAGTCACGCGTACATCTCCCAGTGGACGCGCGTGTCGTCGGCCAGCGTCGCCGACAGGCGGCGCAGCACCGTGTCGCCGACGCCCAGCGCGTACGCGCAGCGATCCAGCAGCTCCGGCCGCGGCTGCGACGGCGAGGTCGGATCGTCGAATCCGACCAGCCGGCCGCCAGCGGGCGCGCCAGCTGCGACGCCGACCACATCGGCGATTCGGGGGCCGGGGGCGCAGGAGCGTGGTGATCGCGCACCAGCGCCACCAGATCGCCCGGCATGCCCCAGCGCGACAGCACCGCCTGACCAAACGCGGGGTGGTAGCCCGACAGCACCTCGGCCGCCCCGGCGGGAGCGCCTCGCCCCGGCGGCGGCCGGCTCGCGTCGCGATTCGTCGAGCGTCCAGAGCAGGAACGCCGCGCCCGCGTCCAGCAGCAGCCCGCCCAGGTAGCAGCGGTCCGGCTCCAGCGCGACCTCGGGCCCGGTGACCTCGGCGATCGCGCGCATCGCCAGGCCGCGCGCCACCGAGAAGCGCCAGATTCGTTCGTGCAGCGTGGGCAGGTCGGTCGAGCGGATCGGGTAGCCATCGCGCAGCGCCAGCGTCTCGGCCACCGCGTGCACCGTGCGGGCGCCGACACGCGCGACCGCGGTGGTCAGGTATTGCGTCTCCTCCTGCCCGGGGAAGAGCCGGCTGTTCGCAAGGCGCAGCACCACGGTCGCCAGGTCGGGATCTCCCTCCAGCAGGTGGACGATCTCGTCGACGGGCGGGGCGCGGCGGCGGTTGGCGGCGTCGAGATCCCGCGCCGATCGATGGACGTGGCTGATGGTGCCGCGCACCGCCGGCGCGGGCGTCTCCAGCGACTGCAGGCGCTGCAGCAGCTGCTCGCGCGCGCTGTCGGGGCGCGGCGTGCGCGAGCGCGCGTGCTCGAGGACGTCCGCGCGGCCGGCGCCACCGCGCGCGCCGGCGGCGGCTGGGGCAGGGTGCGAAAGACTTCGATGCCGCGCTCGAGCGCCGACGCCAGCTCGCTGGTCGACCAGGGCTTCTTCAGGAAGTCGACCGCGCCCATGCGAAGCGCGTCGATGACGTCGTCCAGGTTGGCGTTGCCGCTCATCACCACGATGCTGGCGCCACGCCGCGCTCGGGCAGGCGGCGCAACAGCGCGTGCCCGTCGATGCCCGGCATGCGCAGATCGAGGAAGACCACCGCCGGCTTGAGGTCGAGCGCGGCGCGCAGCGCCTCCTCGCCGTCGCGCGCGACCACCACGTCGCAGCCGAGCCGCGAGAGGTTGCGGGTCAGCGCGGTCCGCACCATCTCCTCGTCGTCGACGATCAACACCGCCGGTCGCCTGCCGGTTCCCCCTTTCGGCTCCTCCCGGACACCGCACACCTCCCTTTACCCGCCGTCCGTCCCCCGGATCGCGGCAGCAGGGCCGTTCATCTTATAGAAAAAGCGGCGCGGCTCCAGGCGCCCGGGCGGTTGCGCGGCCGTCACGTCTATGGGGTTCGGAGCCCTGCGGGGGCCGCACATCGACGGACGCCGGAGATCCGAGGCCGATCACGCCTTCGTTGCCGGCGGAGTCGGCGTCGACCACCAGGTGGTACTTGCCGGCGGGCACCCGGAGTCTGCGTCTGTTCGCCCGTTGCCCGTTCGTCGGGATGCAGGCCAGTGAAGCGCCGGCGTCGCACGCGAACAGCGGGCCGTCGTCGGCGAACAGCTCGAGGTCGTGATTGCCGCCGACAACTGCGCCCACTGGATGGTCAGATCGGCGGTGCCGGGCAGGGTGAAGTCGACGTCGGCGTCCTGGCCGCCCGTGCCCGAGGCGCACATCGTCTGCTGGTCGTCGCCGGCGGCGGTGGTCTGCACGATCGACGCTGGACCGGCCGTTGAGCGGGCATCACGCCGAGCGAGTTGTCGGGCCGGCAGGCGAACTGCGTGCACAGCGGCGAGGTCACGCAGGTGCGATCGGCGCAGTCGATCGCGCCGTCGCCGTCGTCGTCGATGCCGTTGTTGCAGATCTCGGTCGGCGGCGAGACGCCGGTCAGCGTCAGGTTCACGATCCCTTCGCTACCCACCTGGAAGCCGTCGACGATCAGGTTGTAGGTGCCGGGCTGCAGCCCCGGCATCACGAAGTTGCAGCCGAACGGCACCACGCCGGGTCGGCGCAGTTGACGACGTTGGCGTTGCAGGCGTCCAGCGGCGCCGATCTGTTGCGACAGCTCGAGCACCTGCGACCCGGTCTCGGTGCACGAGATGCCCAGGCCCATCGGCGGGGTCGCGGTGAAGCGGATCACCGCTCCTTGCCGTTCCCGCGCCCGCAGCTGGTCTGGTACAGGTCCTGGCCCGCGGTGACGTCGACGGTCTGGCTCGACGCTCTGCCCGGGGCGAGCGTGCCGAGGTCGAACGTCCGGGACGCACGCGGTGTTCGAGCAGCCGGCGACGCCGAAGCAGTCGGGATCGGCGCAGTCGATCAGGCCGTCGCCGTCGTCGTCGATGCCGTTGCTGCAGAGCTCGACCTCCTGATTCGAGAACGCCGACAGCGTCACCGTGACCGGGCCTTCCTCGGCCTGGCTGCTGGCCTTGACGATCAGGATGTAGTGGCCGGCCGCGCGGTTGGAGAAGGCGATCTGCTTCCGCCCCGCCGGCGAGCAGCACGCAGCCATCTGGTTGGTGTCGCACGCAGCCCCGGTCCGGGCGCGTCGAAGAGCCCGAACGCGTGGTCGCCGGTCTGCGAGATAGGACCAGCATGTCGCCCGCCCGGCAGCGTGAAGCTGATGGTCTCGTCTCCGGCGGTCGACGAGCCGGCGCAGGTCGGGTGGTAGCGGTTCGGCGCCGTTGCTCGGTGTTGAAGGTGACCGTGCGGCGGCGCCGTCGATGACCAGCGCGCCGACGTTCAGATCGGGCACGCACTGGCTCGCCACGCAGTGGGTCGCTGACTGGCAGGCCAGGTCCTGGCAGTCGATCAGGCCGTTGCCGTCGTCGTCGATGCCGTTGTTGCAGATCTCGAGCGCGGTGGGCGATCCCGGTCGACAGCGTCACCGTGGTGTCGCCCTGGGTCCCGGGGTGCGATTCGACGATCACCCAGTAGGTGCCGGCGGCCAGGGCGGGGAAGGTGTGCGTTGCGATGCTGGCCGCCCGCGTCGAAGCAGGAGACCGGGTTCTGATCGCAGGCCTGGTTGGCGCCGGCGCGGAAGATCGCGACGACGTGGGCCGCGCCCGCCGCCTGGGTGAAGTCGACGCGCACGTCGGCGGTGGCCGCCGAGCACGAACTGCCCGACGCGCCCGTGTGCCGCCCGGCGGCACGCAGGTCGCGAATCCCTGCGTCGCGCCCGGGTGTTCATGTCGCGGCTGACGCGAGCGCCGTGCGCGGCACAGCGTGCCGAAGTCGACGTCGAAGTTGCAGGCGACGTCAGGCACGCCGGGAAGGTGACGCACTGGGGATCGGCGCAGTCGACGAGGCCGTCCTTGTTGTCGTCGATGCCGTTGTTGCAGATCTCGGTCCCCATCGACGACATGCAGGCGCGGCTGCCCATGCAGTCGGGGTCGGCGCAATCGATGAGGCCGTCGGCATCGTCGTCGATGCCGTTGTTGCAGATCTCGACGCCCGGGGTCGACGCAGGCGCGATTGCCGAAGCAGCCGGGGTCGGCGCAGTCGACGAGGCCGTTGCAGTTGTCGTCGACGCCGTCGTTGCAGATCTCCGGTGGCCCGGGGGACAGCCGCCGTTGCCGCCGATCCCGATGCCGCCGAAGCCGCCGCACGCCGATGTGCCGCCGAAGCCCCCGACACCGCGCCCGCCGAACCGCCGATGCCGCCGATGCCGCCAAACCGCCGCCGACGCCGATGATGCCGCCGAAGCCGCCGGCGCCGATGATGCCGCCGAAGCCGCCGGCGCCGTGATGCCGCCGAAGCCGCCGCCGATTGCCCCCGAAGTTGCCGCCGACACCGTGATGCCGTCGCCGCCGGCCGCGCCGCCGGCACCGTCGCCGCCCCGACCGTTGATCGATTGGCAGTTGGGATCGATCACCGGACAGCCGCGGGCGCTGAACAGATCCGATCGGCCGCACGCGGCGACGCCGAACCGATGCTGCCCAAACACCGACAAAAGAATCCACGACGACGCGAAGCCCGGGGGACGGCCCATCGACTGCGGAGATTACGCTATTTGCACGGTAGAGGCAGTAGTTTCCGGGAGCGGGTTTCTGCCGGCCCCAGGCCGGGGAGCGGTGGGCCCGATCACCCGCCCGCGTCCGAGGTCTCGGGTGATCGCAAGACGACGTCACGAAATCGACACGCGACCCGATTCACACGCGAGCGGCTTCGCGTGCGCATCCGACACGCGAGACCCAATCCGAGACCCAATCCGAGACCCAATCCGAGATCAAATCTGTTTGCGAGCCCGTCCCCGAATCGCCGTCGCGAATTCACCGTCGTTTTTTTCGCGAGGCGACATTTCTTTAGAGCGACGAAGAATCATGCTGGTACAATGACCGCGCCGATCCTCCACCCCGCAGGATCGGTCGGGTCTGCCTCATCGAGATTCTCGCGGTGTGGAGGGAACGGCGGGGTTCCACATTGGGAGGCTAAGTTGAGATTCAAGATGACCCCGACAACGAATCGGCTTCTGGAAGATCTCAATCTTCTGAGCCTGGATATCGAGCCACGACTCGAGCTGGTCAGTCCCGCCGCGCGCGGTGAATGGCGCGAGATGCGGTCGCGTTTTCCGACAGCTCAGGAAGTTGCCGGCGGGTTCTCTCCGATCTCCGATGAGCAGCTCTCGGTCATGCGTGCCAAGGTGCTCCGTTTCCGCGAGATCATCGGCCTGCGGCGGCACCTGATACGGGTCGGGACGCCGGGGATGGGGACGTCGGCGGCGGCGTCTGCGGCGCTCGGGCCGTTAGCGCGATCGTAGTTGCGATTTGGTCGGGTGGGTGTTCGCCGGCGGTGGGGCGCGCGGCGCCTACGAGGTCGGCGTGTGCGCCTACCTGTTCGACCGGATTGCCGCCGATCTCGGCCGGCCGCTGCCGATGGATGTGCTCAGCGGGACTGCGCGATCGGTACGCCTGCGCGCTGGCAGCCTGGGCGGACGATCCGGCGCGCGGCGCCGCCCTGCTCGTCGAACGCTGGACGGGCCTGTCGCTCGACGACGTGATCCGCGTCGATCGCAAGCGCACGTTCAACATGTTCCGCGCGCTGCTCGGGTGGTCGCCGCGCAAGCCATCCGACTCCGGCGAGGCGCGCGGCGGCATGCTCGACGCGCGCCCGCTCGAGGCGCTGCTCTCGTCGACGATCGACTTCGAGCGCATCGGCGCGCACCTGGCGGCGGGGCGGCTGCAGGCGGTGTCGGTCACGGCGACCCACGTCGGTAGCGGGCGGACCAGCGTCTTTTATCAAGAGCAGCCGGGCTGCGCGACGCGCTGGGAGGGGGGGCACCTGCGCGCGCAGCCGGTCACGCTCGGCCAGGCGCACGCGCTGGCGTCAGCGTCGATCCCGTTCCTGTTCCCCGCGGTCGCCATCGGCTCCGACCTCTACTGCGATGGATCGCTGCGCCAGCACGTGCCGCTGTCGCCGGCGCGCCACCTCGGCGCGCACGCGCTGGTCGTGGTCAACCCGCGCGCGCCGCGCGAGGCCGAGGCGGCGGTGGCGGGCGAGAGGGCGGCCGCCGATGCGGAGGCCGCCGAGACCATCTTCCTGGGCCCGCTCTACCTGCTCGGCAAGACCATGAACGCGCTCACGATCGATCGCATCGACGCCGAGATCGAGCAGTTGCGCTTCGTCAATCGGATGCTGGCCGCGGGCGAGCGCGCGTTCGGCGGGCGCTTCTTGCGTTCGCTCAACGCCGCGCTGGCCGAGGACGGAGCGCCCGCGGTCACGCCGGTGTCGCTGCTGCACATCCACGCCTCCGAAGACATCGGGCGGCTCGCCGCCGATTTCGTCCGCTCGGCCCGGTTCCGCGCGCGCTCGCACAGCCTGCTCGCGCGCGCTTTCGGGCGGCTCGCCGACGGTGAGGCGGCCGACGAGGCCGACCTGCTCTCGTACGTGCTCTTCGACGGCGAGTTCACGCAGGAAGCTGATCGCGCTCGGCCGCCGCGACGCCGAGCGGCAGCGCGAGGAGATCCTCGGCTTCTTCGATCGGCTGCCCGCCGCGGTTCGCAGCACGCGCTCCTCGCAATCGTGACTCCGGTGACGGTGCGGCGCGGATCGGCGCGGCGAGCCTTGCGCGGCTCGCGCCGGCGAGGATAGAGATGCGCCACGAATGTCGCAGGCCAGGCGAAGGCAGCCGGCGCTCGCGCTGCTGGCGGCGGCGGCGACGCTGAGCTTCGCGGCGGGTGCGCGCGCCGCGGATGGCGATGGCGCCGTCGCGGGCGGCAGCGCCGACGCGGCCTCGGCCGCTTCCACCGAGCGGCCCCCGCCGCCGCGCTACTTCTATCAAAATTACGACTACGGCTCGCAGGCGCTCTACAGCCCGGTGTGGGTGTTCCTGAACCGCGGCTACGACGTCCTTCAGGATCACGTCGCCACCCGCAACATCTTCGGCCAGCACTACCGCACCAACACCGGCAACGGTGTCCGCAATCTGGAGAATCCGTTTCCCGCGGTCCGCGCCGACGGCTGGAAGACTTTCCTCACCGAGGAGATCCTTTCCGCTGAGCTTCACGCAGCGCACGGCACGCTGGGTGCCGAACTACACGCTGCACCTCATCGGTGGCGGCACCACCTACACGGCGCTGGCCGAGTGGTTCGCCGATTGTTCGGTACCGCTGCCGCATCTGTGGTCGGGCCTGACGTTGATGGCGTCGGCGCTGGTGAACGAGACGATCGAGAACAAGGGGATCGTGGGAGTACAACACCGACGCGATCGCGGACATCTGGGTGTTCGACATCGCCGGGATGATCCTGTTCAGCTTCGACGCGCCCAATCGATTCTTCAGCCGGCAGGTGGTGATCTCGGACTGGTCGCTGCAGCCGACGTTCACGCTCCCCGTGGCCAGTTGCACAACCAGGGCAATTTCTCCGCCGCGCGCTGGGCGCTGCCGTTTTATCCCCGCCTGCGCCTGCTCGCCTGGTTCGGCGAAGCGACCACCAGCAGGTCGGTACTGTCGTTCCGCATCACCGACGAATACTCAATCTCGGCATCGGCGGGCGGCGAGGTGGTTCACCTGGTCAACCCGTCGACGATGAGAGCCAACAACACCGTGGTCTTCACGCGGACAGCGGCGGCGTTTCTGGATCGGAACGAGTCCCTGCTGGCTTCGCTGCAAATCGCCGACATCAGCGACTACTTCGTATCGCTGAACCTCTACCCGCACGCGGTGTTCGAGCGCGGCCCGTCGGCCGGCATGTGGACGGTGATCGACAAGCGCGGGCACCCCGCGGTCGGCGTGTCGTTCTCGCGCCTGCTTGGCGTGGGGGTGGGGTGGAGCAGCCTGTAGGAAGAGGCCTCGGGCCGCAGGCTCTGAATCCGGGATCCCGAGGCCCAAGGCCTGAGTGGCTGTGAAGGTTTTCGTTTCGGCGCATGTTTGAGATCCGGGTCCCCTCCCCCGTCCGCGGGGGAGGGTTAGGGAGAGGGCAAGCCTTGCAAGCCGCGTCGCCCGACCCTAACCCTTCCCCGCGGACGGGGCCGAGGGAACCGGGTTCGATCCCGAGGCATGAGGCCTTTATGCCTGAGACCTATCCTTCGTGTGCTAGCGCATCTTGCGGAGCAATGACCGGAAGCCGCCGCCCGATGATGCGTCGATCTTCTTGTCCGCCGCCGCCGGACCCTCGAGGATCCACAGGCCGAGATCGATCGCGCCCTCGCTGTGCATCAGCGCTGCGTCGTCGAGCCGCAGCCCGCCGCCGACGGCGATCTCGGGCAGCGTGGTGCGCGCGGGCAGGCCCAGCTGGTGCTTCGAGCCGAGCGCGTTCGAGATCTGGGCCGCCACCATGTTGAGCAGCTCGGCGATCGCGTCGTCGACCATCTGCTGCGTGACCTCTGTCGGCTTCTTGCCGAAGAAGGCGGCGCCCAGCGCGCGGCTGCCTTTGGTGTCGGAGGCCACGACCACCACGATGTTGGGGTCGCCGCGCAGCGAGATCATCACCATCTGGCGGCAGATCGACTCGCCCCGCTCCATGGCGTCTCCAGGAACGAACGTGACGTCGCACATCGTGCGGGTGACGTTCGACACCAGGACGGCGAGCGTCTGACAGTCAGGAAGCTTCGGCATTTAGGGTGGATCGCTCCCGTGCCCGATCCGGGCGGCACGGCGTCATATGGCATTTCGGTGGCGACCGAGAGAACTTGAGCGGGCTCCGAACCGCGCGCTGCGTCGGCGGTTTCCGACGGGTGGTGCTGTCGGTGCCGCACTTTCAGACACGCGCAAATCGCGTTACAGTCCGCCTGCCCCGTCGAGAAGCGTCGCGGCGATTGGCTCGACGCGCGTGGACGGGGTGACGTGGTGGAAAGGAGCGGTGGTCATGCGGTTCAGCCGAATGTTCCGAAAGTTCCTGGTCGCGACCTGCGGGCTGGCGGCGATCGGCGTCGCGTCGGGCGACGCGCGCGCGCAGCTCAAGGACGTGTTCCAGGCACCGAACGCCGTCAACGAAGGAATCCACAAGACGTTCGCGCAGGAGATCGGCGCCGGCCGCGGCGACGTCGTCACGCCGGGCTCGTCGTTGTTCATCATCGGGCGAGATCCCTTCCGTGCCGTCCGGCGCGGTCGGCAGCTCTTCCAGCGCAAGTTCGGCCTCGGCGACGGCCTCTGGGACGATCGGCGCCAGGGCAACATCAACCGCGATCCGACGATCGGCGCCGGGCTCGCCGACTCGTGCGCCGGTGCCACGGCCGCCCGCGCGGCTCCGCCGGACACGGCGGCAACACGTACACCCGCCCCGACAGCCGCGACGCGCGCCATCTGTTCGGCGCGGGGTTGCAGGAGATGCTCGCCGACGAGATCACCACCGAGCTGCGCCAGATCCGCGCCGACGCGATCACCGCCGCGCGCACCACGCACATGACCCAGACCGTCGACCTGATCTCGTCGAAGGGGCCGAGCTACGGCCAGCTCACCGTGCGCCCCAACGGCCGCATCGACACGTCGGGCGTGACCGGAGTCAACGCCGATCTGCGCGTGCGTCCGTTCCAGGCGCAGGGTGGGGTGATCTCGATCCGCGAGATGGTCGTCGACGAGCTCAAGGCGGAGATGGGGCTCGAGGCGCCCGATACCGATCTGTTGACGGCGTCGCGCGGCGGGCGCGTGGTCACGCCGTCGGGGATGGTGCTCGACGGGCGGCTAGACGACATCGACGCGCCGCCGGTGAGCACGCCCGCCCAGGACGGTGACGGCGACGGCAAGACCAACGAGATCCCGCTCGCGATCGTCGACTACTTCGAAAGCTACCTCCTCAACAGCTTCGAGCCGGCGATCGGACAGGTCAGCACCGAGGCGCAGCTGGGGCGCGCGATCTTCACGCAGATCGGCTGCTCGAGCTGCCACATCCCGAACTTGCCGATCGACGTCGATCGCCGCATCGTCGACGTCGACACCTCGTTCGATGCCGTCAATGGCGGTCCGTTCAACGAGCTGTTCGCGACGATCACGTCGCTGGCGGCCGTGCCGGCCGCCGCGCCCGCGCGCGGGCTGCCGCCATTGCAGCCACCGGCAGGCGCTGGTTATCTCGTACGCAACCTCTTTACCGACTTCACCCGCCACGACGTCGGCCCGGCGTTCTACGAGCGCAACTTCGATGGCTCGTTGCAGACCACGTTCATGACCACGCCGCTCTGGGGTGTGGCGACGACCGCGCCCTACGGTCATGACGGGCGCAGCGTGAACGTAGAGCAGGCGATCCTGCGCCACGGCGGCGACGCTCAATTCTCGCGCGACATCTACGCGGCGCTCTCACGCGACAATCAGCTCTGGGTGATCGACTTCCTCCAATCGCTCCAGCTCTACCCGCCCGAGGACACCGCGTCGACCCTGCAGCCGGCCGACCCGACCGCGGCCAACTTCCCGCAGAACGGGCACGGCGCGGTTTCGCTGACGTCGCTGTTCCTGAATCCGCGCGATCTGGAGTGATGGCGGACCCCGCCCCGGTCCCGCACGCGTCGCGGCGCCGCGTCCCCTGGATACTGGGAGCGCTCGTGCTCGCGCTGGTCGGGTTGATCGCGGTCGGCGTCGTGCGCGCGCGCCGGGACACGCTGGCGCGCGCACACGGGGGGGGCGCCGGCGGTGGGCCGCCCCCGGCAGCCGAGGTTGGCGCCGGGGGAGACATCGACGAGATCGCCGATCTCCTCCGGCGGGCGCGTGGCAATCCCGGCGTCCTCATCGAGGCCTACGCCGCGTGGGCGTCGGATCCCCGCGCACAGGGCAGGCGCCGCCTGGTGCTCGGTGCGCTGGCCGCCGAGCCGCAACCGATGGCGCGGCTGGGTGCGCTGCTGGCCGCGGCGCAGGCGTCGCCGTTGCCGCTCGACGCCGATCCGCTCCGTCGCGAGATGGTCGCGGCGGTCTCGTCGGTATGGACCGGTCCCCTGGTGCGCCGTGGCCGTGATCTACTCTTCGCCGAGGCGCGGCCGCGCGCGCGCCAGGTGGTGATCGCCTCGTTCGTCGAGCTCGCGCTCTCCGAGCGTGCCGCCTCGCTCGATCCTGCCCAGCGCAGCGGCATTACCTCGGACTTCATCGACCTCTACGCGCGCGCGACTCCGGCCGAGCGGCGCGACGTCGTCGCAGTCGTCCGCAAGTTGGGCGGCGACGATACCGCGAAGCTCCTGGACGGAAGCGGCCTCGGGAACAACAGCACGCTCGAGCACCACCTCGAGCACCAACGCAACGTGGAAGCCGCTTTGCGCCAGGCAGCGGCGCAGCACTGAGCGGGCGCGCGGACCTCCTCACCCCGACCCTCTCCTCCACGCAGACGTGGAGGAGAGGGAGAACGAGAATCCGAAGCCCGGTCCTTCACGCAGACGTGGAGGAGACGGCGAACAAGATCCGAAGCCGGTTCTCCACGCAGACGTGGATGAGAGGGAGAACAAGCTCCGAATCCCGGTCCTCCACGAGACGTAGATGAGAGGGAGAACAAGCTCCGAATCCCGGTCCTCCACGAGACGTAGATGAGAGGGAGAACAAGCTCCGAATCCCTCTCCTCCACGTCTGCGTGGAGGAGAGGGTTTGGGTGAGGAGGCTCCGCCCTGAGGCCGAAAGCCCAGCGGCGCATCAGCGGCTGGGGCGCCGCGGGTGCGCGTGCGGCGGGCGCGGGGGCGGGCGGGGCGGTGCGCGCCTGACCGACGGCCACCGTGCGCGCCGGCGCGGACGTTGCCGCTCCCGGTGTGATCGGCGCGCGGCCCGCTACGCCAGCCAGCGGCGCGCGACGGGCGCTCAATTCCGCGGCGGCCGGGACGGACCGCGACCGGTTCCTCTGGGGGGGGCGGCGGCGGAACATGCTCGAGCGCCGCGGTGACCTCGCGGTCCTGGTGCGGCAGCACCTTGAAATTGAGCGGCAGGTAGCCGGTCTTGTCGAGGACCAGCTCCACCGGCGCCGAGCCCCGGGCAGGTCGATGATCAGCGGCGTCTCGCCGAGCTCCCCTCCCAGCTTGCCCGTGACCATCGCTCCCTGAGGATTCGAGTCGAGCGCGATATGCACCGTCGGCGACGGCGGCACGATCGCGGGCGGAGGCGGGGGCGGGGATTGGCGCGCGATCGCGACGAACAGAACCAGCGCCAGCGTCGTGGGCAGCGCGATGGCGCCCCACATCCAGCCCGGCACGCACAGCTTCACCGTGGCCGCCGGCGAGGCCTGGCTCGCGTGCGGGGGCAGGCGCGGCGGCGTCGCCGGCTTCCTGATCGCCTCGGCGGCGACCGCCGACGACGTCGATCGCGCCGGCCGCGACCGCCACCGGCACGCCGTTCGACTCGGAGATCAGCACCGCGCCGCTGTCGGCGACCTCGATCGTCTCCTCGACGATCGGTCCCAATGGCTGCGCCGGCGCATCCTCGCGATCCGCGAGCTCGCGCGCCTTGCGGGCCAGCGCGCGCGTCGAGTAGCGCTCGCGCAGGACCACGGTCTCGAGATCGTCGCCCATCGCGCCCGCGCTCTGGTAGCGCTTCGCCGGGTCGCGCTCGAGCGCGCGCATGACGACGGCGTCGAGCGCGCGCTTGACCCCCGGGTTGCGCGCCGACGGTGGCGGGATCCCCATCGCTGCGCACCAGGCGCAGGGTCTCGAGATCGTTCTCGCCGACGAACAGCTGGCGGCCCGAGAGCAGCTCGTGCAGCACGACGCCCAGCGAGAAGACGTCGGAGCGCGCGTCGGCGGTCTTGCCGTCGAGCAGCTCGGGCGCGACGTAGGACATCTTGCCCTTCACCATGCCGGCGTCGGTGACGCTCGGCGCAGCGCCTCGACGGCGCGCGCGATGCCGAAGTCGACGATCTTCACGGTGCCGTTCCAGGTCACCATGATGTTGGGCGGCGTGACGTCGCGGTGAACGATGCCCAGCGGCTTGCCGTCGGCGTCGGTCAGCGTGTGCGCGAAGTCGAGCCCGCGGCAGGCCTGGCGGCCGATCTCGGCGACGAACGCCGGCGGCGGCACCTCGCGGCGGCTCTCGAGCCGCCGGCGCAGCAGCCACCCCATGTCGAAGCCCTCGACCGGCTCCATGACGATGTAGTAGCCGCCGTCCTCCTGGGCGAAGTCGAAGACCTGGACGATGTTGGGGTGGACCAGGCGGGCCGAGATCTTCGCCTCGTCGACGAACATGCGCACGAACTCGGGCGCCTCGGACAGCCGCGGGTGAATCCGCTTGATGACGAACGGGCGCTCGAACCCCTCGGGCCCCTCCCCGACGGCGCGGAAGACTTCCGCCATCCCGCCGCTGCCGATCTTCTCCGTGAGCCGGTATTTCATCATCACGAACGCCCTTGGGCGAAGGCCGCGCACCAAGGTTCTATCGCGATCGCGAAGTCGCTGTAAAGTCGCGGGGCGGCTCGCCGAATGCGTCACCCGGGCGATGCACTGCCCACCGCCGCTCCCGCAACCCCGCGATTGGCGCGGATTCCGGGTCGATTTTTCTGTCTTTCCCAGGGAGGGACGCCCGGCGGCACGAGACGTGCTTACTCTCGACGGAGGCAACGTGCTTTTTAGCTGTACCGGCTCACCGTCGAGTATAAATAAATGTCCGGGTCGTGGTCCCGCGCGCTGCAGGGGTGGTTGGCCGCTGATACTGTTCGCCCCTCTGGTTCATTCGGGAGATCACGTTTCCCGGTCGGATCGGAGCCCGCAGCACGAAGAGGCTCCATGGTTCACAACCTCGCTTAGCCCAGCGTTTCGTTTCTGTGCCCGAGCGTTGCGTCTCGCGTCGCTCTCATTGCTGGTCGCCGCGGCCGCGTGCACCGGAGCGATCGGGGGCGGCCTGGGGCCGGGCGGCAACGGGGTTGGCGGAAATGGCCGCGGCGTTGGCGGCGCCGGCGGGCTCAGCAACGTCCCGCCGCCGCCGGAGTCGTTGCCGACCGAACAGGCGTGCACCAGCGGCAGTCCGGGCCCGACGATGGTGCGGCGACTCACGGCCAGCCAGTTCGTCGCGTCGATCGTCGATCTGTTTGCCGACCCGAGCGTCCCCGTGGCGCCGGTCTTCAATGATCCGCTGGTACTCGGCTTCTCGGTCGACGCCAACGCGCTGGTCGTGCGTGGGCTCAACGCCGACCAGCTGATGACCAACGCCGAGACCATCGCCGCCTGGGCCGTGTCCCATCATCTGGCGCAGATCACCGGCTGCGACGCGGCCGACGCCGCCTGTCCCGAGTCGTTCATCCGCAGCTTCGGCAAGCGCGCGTTCCGCGAGCCCCTGTCGGACGACAGCGTCGCCAGCTACAAGACCCTGCTGGCCAGCGAGTCGGCGTTCAGCGACGGCGTGGCGCTGGTGATCGCCGCCATGCTGCAATCACCGCGTTTCCTGTACCGCGCCGAGCTCGGCCCGGCCGGCAACAGCGCGCCGGCCGCGGGCGCGCCCGTCGATCGACCTCCTACGAGGTGGCGTCGAGCATCTCGTACCTGCTGACCGGCAGCGCGCCCGACGCGACGCTGATCGCGGCCGCCGACGCCGTCGCCGCCGGATCGTCGTCGGTGGCGGCCATGGTCGACGAGCAGGCCCAGCGGTTGATCGCCGATCCGCGCAACCAGCAGGCGGTCATCGACTTCATGACCGCCTGGCTGGGCCTGGACCGCCTCTACTCGGCCGTCAAGGATGACTCGGTCTTCGTGCTGACCAGCACCCTGCGCGACGCGATGGCCGAGGAGACGCGCAGCCTGATCCGCGACACGTTCAGCAGCGGCGGCGGCTTTGGCGACATGCTGACCGCCGATCACTCCTTCTTGAACGCCGACCTGGCGAACTACTACGGGCTGCCCGCCAGCGGCCTCGGCAGCTCGTTTTCGCGCGTGAGCTACGCAGGGGCGGGGCCTGCGTCGCGCGACGGCGGCATCCTCGCGCACGCCGGCGTCCTGACCGGCTATGCGCGCGCCGACGTCGATTCGCCGACCCAGCGCGGTCACCTGGTGCGCACGCGCCTGCTGTGCCAGACCATCGGGCCGCCGCCGCAGCAGCTCGACACGACGTTCAAACCCGAGACCGAATCCGACGACGACGCGCGCCCACTACCAAAGCTCGCATTCGCTGGGCGTGTGCGCGAGCTGCCACAACCTGATGGACAAGATCGGCTTCGGCTTCGAGCACTACGACGCCTTCGGCCGCTGGCGCGACAACGACCGCGGATATCCGATCGACGCCACCGGCACCATCGTGCAAGCCAACGCCACCGACGGCGACGTTGGCTTCGACGGCGTGTCGGCGCTCGAGGCGTATCTCGCGCACAACGACGACGTCAAGCGCTGCATGGTGCGCTACTGGTCGTTCTACGCGTACGGCAGCACGTCCTTGGGCTTCAGGACGCCTGCACCTATTCGGCGATCCGCGACGAGGCGTCGCCGGCCGGGTTCGGGCTGCGCGGCACGTTGGTGGCCGCAATCCCTCCACGCCTCTCACTTCACCCGCCGCGTGCAGGCGCAGTAAATCGGACGATGCCGATGACTCAACCGCAGACAGTTCGCGTACAGCGCCGGTGCCGGGCTCTTGCTGGCGCCGTTCGCGTCGTTCTTGCAACGCCGGCCGCTGCAGGCCGCCGGCAGCGAGCAAGCGCCTGTTTCTCTTTTGCACCATGGGCACCAAGCCCGAGATCTGGAGCCCGACCGGCGTCAGCGGCGAGAACAGCTTCACCTTCTCGCCGGCGACGGCGCCGCTGGCCGCGCACAAGGACAGCGTCGTGCTGGTCGAAGGCTTGCCGACCCTCAATCCCGACGACGGCCACGGCTCGCCCGATGGGCTGACCGGCATGGGCTTCGCCGCGGGAGGCTACTACTACGGCAGCAAAGTGCTGCGCTCGGTCGACCAGTTCATCGCCGACGGCTTGCTGGCCGCGGGGATCAACCGGCCGATTCCGTCGCTGCTGCTCGGGTCGCAGACCAGCGGCGGTACGACGCCGTTCTGGCGCGGCAGCAACTTGCTGCCCATCCCGCGTCGCCCGCGTCGGCGTTCAACACCGTGTTCGGCGCTGCCGTGCCCGACCGGCACGTCGCCGGCGACGCTGTTGCGCCGGCGTCGCAGCGTGCTGGACCTGGTCACCAGCGAGACGCAGGCCATCCGCGCGCGCCGGCACCGACGACCGGGCGCGGCTGGACCTGCACCTGGATTCGGTGCGCCAGCTCGAGAACAAGCTGATCCAGAGCGGCATGACGGCGGGCGCTTGCCGCGAGCTTGCGGGCGCGACCGACTCGACGGCCGCGCACCCGGCCATCGGCGACAACCTCACGCACCTCGACATCATCGTCAACGCGTTCGCCTGCGACGTGACCCGCGTGGCCGCGATCCAGTTCGGCAACGATCAGAAGTTCGAGGTCGACCTGCCCGGTTTGCAGGGCGATCAACACACGAGCTTCCTGCACGGCAGCACCACCGACTTCACCAACCTGGGCAAGTTCGAGGTCTGGATGGCGCAGCAGTTCGCCGCCGTCATCGCCAAGCTCAAATCGCGGCCCGAGCCCGACGACCCGTCGAGCACGCTGTACGACAACACGCTGATGGTCTGGTGTCGCGACATGGGCGACGCCACGGTGCACAATCAGAAATCGATGCGCTTCGTGATCGCGGGCGGCGCCGGCGGATATCTCAAGACCAACCCGGCTGGGCGTTATCTCGACTTTCGCACCACCGACCTCCAAGGTGCTGGCCAATCGCCACGAGCGGGTGCTGCTCAGCATGTGCGACGCGATGGGCATCACCGACTACAACCTCTTCGGCGATCCCACCCTGTCGCCGACGTACAAGACGCCGCTCCCCGGTCTGGCGGCGTGACCGACGGCGTCCCCGGCGGCGCGGCTTCTCATCCGTATTGCGCCGGGCCGGTCGAGGCGGCAATCCTCGACGAGCTCACGCGCGACGCGCCGGGCGGGCTGCGCGCGGGGCACTGGACGTCGCTGGCCGAGCGCGGCGGGCGGCTGCGCATCCTGCGCGGTGGCGCCGGCGCGCGCGACGGCGAGACCGTGGTGCTGCTGCACGGTCGCGGCCACGCGTCGCCCATCTGGTTTCCCTGCTGGCCGGCGCTGGCGGCACGCCACCGCGTGCTGGCCATCGACCTGCCGGGCTTCGGCCAGTCGGCGCCGCCGGCGCCTGCCCGCTGGCCGCCTTTCAGGGCGAGGCGGCGCTCGCGGCCTTCGTCAATCCAATCGAGGCGTTCCTCGCCGGCGAGGTCGCCGCCGGGCGCGCTTCCGGGCTGGCGCTCTGCGGGCACTCACTGGGCGGCCTGGTCGCGCTCGAGCTGGCGCTGCGCGCGCGGCTGCCGGTGCGGCGTTTGATCCTGATCGACGGTATGGGCCTCGGGCCGGCGATGACCGGCTCGGCGCGCGTCGTTCTTCTTCCGCCTGCACCCCGAGCGGCTGCTGCGCTGGCTGGGGCCGCGGCTCTTCGGCCGCCTCAATCCGTCGCCGCCCACGCCGCTCGGCCGCCGCGTCGGCGCGCTCGAGCTCGAGTTGCTCGCGGCGGCGGCGCCGGCCCGCGCCGGCGGCGGCGCGCGCCTTCGACGCGCTCTGCCCGCTCTGGGGGCCGGTCTTTCACCGCCGGGCGCGCCTCGGCGAGGTCTCGATTCCGGTGTTTCTCCTCTGGGGCGCGCGCGACGCGGCGCTGCCGCCCGCGTTGGTTTCCGCCGCGTGCACCGAGCTGCGCGAAGCGGTGAGCCTCATCCTCGTGCAGGGCCATTCGCCGCACCTCGCCGCGCCCGAGGCGGCGTTGCCGTCGCTGCTGGAATTCTTGGCCGCGGGCGCGCGCCGCGGTTAATGTGACGCCGAGAGGGTCGTCGATGCGCCGACGCGCACGACGTCGGTCGCCGTACGCCTCGAGCTGGAGTGCGCCGCCGGCTACGCGCAGGCGATCCAGGTGGGCGCCCACCACTTGACCGCCGACGAGCCGAAGTCGAACGGCGGCACCGACGCCGGCCCCGGCCCTGTGCGCTGCTGCTCTCCCGGCTCGGCCCCTGCACCGCGATCACGTCGCGCGTGCCCGCCAAATCGCAGGGAGCTGAGGTGCTGGGCGAGATTCAGCGTCCAGTCTGCCGGAGCATCCTGAAGGCGCCGCGACGGGCGCGAGCGTATCGAACGTGTGATCACCTTCGGCGCCCCGCTCAGCGACGATCAGCGCGCGCGCCTCGGCGAGATCGCCGGCAAGACGCCGGTCACGCGCACGATCTCGGCCGGCGCGCCGATCACCACGACGAGATCGTCGAGCGAGTCTTCGCTGGTGGTGAACGCGCGCGCGATCAGTTCAGGCCGGGCGGTAGGTGCGGATCGGCGGTGCTGGCGTTCGCGCTGGTGCTGACCGCCCACCGGGGCGTGCCCATCGCGTCCGGGCTGCCGACGCCGGCTTGCCGCCCGCGAAGACCACCGCGCGGCCCGCGCACAGCGACACGTCGACCTGGTGCTCGTCGCGGTGGGCGACGTCGGGCTCAACCGCAGCAACCTCGCCGTCGCTCCGGGCGGCGTGCTCGAGGGCCGCGCGGTCACGCCGTGGGGCGAGATGACCACCCGTCGCCCGGGCTCCCATACGGCGACCTCAACTTCATGAACCTCGAGACGGTGGTCACCGCGCGCAACGACCTGCCCGTCGGCAACAAGGGGCAGGAGGCGCCGTTCTTCTCTTCGCAGCCACCCGGCCGGCGTTCGCCACGTGGCCGGGCTCGGCTTCAACCTCTTCTCGGCCGCCAACAACCACGCCTACGACTACGGCGAGGCCGGCGTGCGCGAGACCGTCGCCAACCTGAGCGCGCTCGAAAAGGAGGGCCTCGTCCACGCCGCCGGCATCGGGCTCGACCGCGCCCAGGCCAGCCGTCCGGCCGAGCTGGACCGCGCAGGCGCGCACGTCGCGTTCTCGGCGATCGGCAACGTCACCAACATGAACAACACCCACCGCGCCGGCGACAGCAAGCCCGGCACCATGGGCTACCGCCACGACGACGACTGGCAGCTAGCTGCCACCGCCGCCTCGGCGCCACCGCCGCCGACCTGCGCATCCTCTCCATCCACTACGGCGTCGAGCGCGACATCCGCGCCGACGAGCGGCAGCGCAGCGAGTACCGCTTCGCCGTCGACCAGCGCGGCGTCGACGTCGTGCTGGGCCACCACGCCCACGTCGTGCGCGGCGTCGAGCTCCGGCACGGCAAGCCAATCTTCTACGGGCTCGGCAACTTCCTCATCCGCGGGGCGGCGGACATGTCCGCGCGCCCCGAGCTGCGGCTGTGCTGCGACTACGGCCTGCTGGCGCGCGTGCACCTGCGGCGCGCTCCGGGCGGCGGCGGCCACTTCGCGACCCGCGCGATCGAGGTGGTCCCCATCACCGCCATGAACCGCGCGCCGGCGCCGCTGCCGCCCGCCGAGGCCGCCCGGCGCGTCGCGGTGGCGGAAACGCGCTCAGCGCGCGGCTCGAAGACGTGGTGCTACCCATGAGCACGCCGACGTCGGGGGACGCGCTGCTCGCGACGCGTCCCGACGGTCTGGCCTTTACCCAGTGGTCGGCGCCGCAGCGATCCCGATGCGTCGGCCAGCTCTGCCGCGGCCGGACCGGCGCCGCCGCTGCCGCCTGCGACGGAGCAGGCGGAGATCATGCACGCCTGCACGCGCCCGCTGCCTGCTTCTGCGAAGGCAAGGGTGGAAGACGCCAGGCCAAGCCGGCGCGAAGGCCAGCGCCGCTCACGCGCGCGCCAACGCGCGCTGAGCGGGCTTCACGGCGGCATCGCGGGCAGCGGTGCCTGCGCGAGTTGCTCGATCGGCAGCGTGAGCGTGCATCGTACACCACGAAGTCGTCGACTCGCCGAGCAGGAGGCGGTGGTCGTGTCGTAGCCCGATCGGCCCACGTAGAGCGTGGAAGCCAGCTTGACGCCGATACCAGGCTGGGTGCTCTCGCTGCCGACGAACTCCGTCGCGATGAGCGCGATCATCTGCGCCTCTGCGTCGTAGACTCCGCGACGTGCGTCCATTCTTCATCGACGTAGCAATAGTCCTGGTCGCACTGCACGAGCTGTAGTCCGAGTCCCTGGGCCTGTCCAGAAAACATACTGGTAGACGATTCGCCGACTGGGTCGGTGGGCGTCCGAGCCGATCAGCTCCGAGCGACCCGCGAGCAGGCCGCCTTGGTTCACCGGAACTCGGTGCCGAAGATGGTCGCATAGTCGTCGCGGTTCGGACATCAAGCGCGCGGATCCACCTGGCGACGCTCGAGCTGGCGGCGGGGGAAGGAGCACGAACCCGCACCTCGCTCTGGGGCGAGCCGTCGAAGGCAGAACCGCTGATCGAGGAGGCGATCTCTGCTTTCTTCGAATTGGCATCGGTGAGCAGGCCGCCGTCATAGCTGTGCGCCGAATCGGTCAGCGTCAAGCCGATGCCGTCATCGAAGGACCAATGTGCGATCAAGCCTTCGAACAGAGCACCTGGCGCTAGCTCGACGGCATCGATCGCTCCGGCCGAGCGACCGCGGCCGCCGCGGCGGCGATCGATGCCGCGACGCCGCGAGGACGGACGAACCAGAGATCCGGCGGTCGCTTCACAGCCAGGCCACCAGCGTGAGACTTCCGATCATGGTCGGCGTCCTGCGCGCGCGACCGTGTCACCGAACTGGATCGCGGGACAGTTGCTCGCCACCTGCGCGTGAAACTCAGCGGCCAGCTCGAAGCGCCGCGCAGCGCGATGCGTACCCGAGCCGCGTCGGCGATGGTGTCCAGAGCCCGCCGTTGACGGCGCGCCGTGGGGCGGCGGTTGCGCCTCGGTGGTGACATGCAGGCACCAGCACCAGCGAAGAACGGCCGAACGATGGCGGGCACGCAGCTTGAGCCCGACCTCCGCCAGACCGAGGCCTGCGCCACGCCGCCGTGGCGGATTCGCTCTCGACGCGCGGCGCGATCCAGCCCCGCGAGCGTCACGTGGCCTTCGATCATGTCGCGCCATGAGTGCTCGCCGCGCATACCGTGCGATGGCGGGCCCAAGACCCTGCAAGCTGCCGAACACGCAGCCGCCACCTCCAGCCGGCGTGCGGCCACCGGTTGTCGAGCGCCTTGTCGGTCATGCGTCGACCTCGATCGGCGGCGGGGTGGCGGCGGCGCATCGGGCGGCTCGGCGCGGCTGGCGCCGAGCGCGATCTCGAGGAAGCTCGCGCGCAGAGCTCGAGCGCGCGGATCGACAGCACCTCCGCCGAGCGTGTTGCCGCCGGATCGGCGGGCACGCGGCGCGTGACGGTCTTGCGCGTGACGCGATCGATGACCGACAGCTCGACGGCGTCGTCGGACTGTCGGCGAAAATCGCGACGACCGCCTCGACGTCGGGCTCGAGCGACTGCTCCTCGATGGATTCGGCGCGGTCGGTGTTGGCGGGAATCGACCACGCGGACGCCGAAACCCTGCGCGCTGAGCTCGCCGCGCAGGCGCACGGTGGCCTCGCTGGCCATGGCGCTCGATCCGCGTCGGATCGACACGACCGTTGCCGCCGCGCGGCGCCGCCGGGACCAGCAGCGCCAGCAGCAAACCCGCGACGGTCAACGGCGCGAGGCTCTGGGCACCATCATGGTCGCCGCAGCCGCGAGAGCTAGGGTCTCGCGACAGCGCGCGGGCGCGCCGCATAGGTTCCATGAGGAAGCGGCGCAGTTCTCGCGCGCGATGTCGCGCGCCGCCTCGATTCCACGCAGCTTCTCGGTCGCGGTCGTCTTGCGGCCCAGGGCCTCGGACGCATAGGCGCCCGACGGCGCCTCGTTGAGGTAGCGCTGTACCGTTCGACAGCTCGAAGGTCGCCCTCAGCCCCGC
Source organism: uncultured Pseudomonadota bacterium (assembly GCA_963711305.1). Taxonomy (GTDB): domain Bacteria; phylum Myxococcota_A; class Polyangia; order Fen-1088; family Fen-1088; genus DASRQZ01. The sequence goes on along the minus strand of CAVQDT010000003.1, from coordinate 40,845 downwards.
CCTCGGTCAAGCGTCCCAGCAGGAACGCTGCCTCGCGCGCGCGGTCGGACTTCGGAAGCGATCGCGCTGTGCGATCAGCGCCTGGCGCGCGACGTCGTCGCGCCGCAGATAGCGGCGGCGTCGGCCAGCGCGGCGAGGTCTTCGCTGTGCGCCTCGGCCAGCGAACGACGCAGCCCGCGCTGATCGGCGTCGAGCAGGATCGCCGGAAGTCACCGGCCGCCAGCGCCGCCGTCCAGCTGCGCGACGGCGCGCTGGCACGCCTGGCCAGCGCCGCGCGCGACGAGCTGCGCACCGGCGCGCGTCCCGACGGCGGGCGCGCTCGGGCGCGCTCGGCTCGGCGGCGGGCGCGGGCGCCACGGCCTTCTCCGGCGCCGTCGCAGGCTCCGCCGTGCCCTCCGCCTCGTCGCTGGGGCGCAGCAGCACCTCGCGCTCGCGCACGTTGATCGTCAGCCGCTGGCCGGCGCGCACGGCATCTTGCCGTCGGCGACCGGGCCGCTCACCGACACCAACCCGTGCTTCATGCGGATGTTGAGCTGTTCGCGCTCGCCATCCCAGGCCGCGGTGAACGTCGTGCGTGGACGGTGATCAGGAATGGGCCCGCGTCGATGAGCCAGCGCGCGCCCGCGCGGGGAACCACGTTAATCTCTGCCTCGCCTTGCTCGATGGCGAAGCGCGCGCCCTGTGCGTCGACGCTGGTCAACCGGCCGCGCGCGCCCGCGGCCAGGCGCAGCTCGGTCCCCTCGGCGAAGAGCAGGCCGACACCGCTGCCCGCGAATGAGCGAGATAGCCGCCGTCGCCGATCTCGCCGTTGTCGACGCGATAGGAGAGGGGGCGCGCCTCCGCGAGCTTGCGCTCGCCTCGGCGCCGCGGTGGCCGCGCCACGTCCTCGGCGCCAAGTTCGGGACAAGAAACAGCGCGGCCACGCCCGCGGCGACGAGCCCGCAAGTCGACAGGCTCATCCCCAGGAACAGCGAGCGTCGTTTGCGCCGACGGGCCTCGGTGCGCGCAGCCACCGTCTGGAAGCCGCGCATCCGTTGCAGCGGCGTCATCGGCGGTACCGCCTCGCGCGCGAGCGTCGTTACGGCGTCGAGGCCGTTCACGATCTCGCAATCGCCATCACTCTCGGCCATCGTCCCCCTCCTCCTCTCGAAGAACGTCACCAGATCGGGATCGGCGGCAATCCAGCGCGACACCCGCCCCGACGCGTGGGTCAGGTTGCGCTTCACCGTCGACAGCGAGACGTCGAGGGCCTCGGCGATCTCTTCGAGCGTCATCGATTCCAGGTAGCGCAGCGCGAACACCAGACGGTCGCGCGCCGGCAGCTGATCGAGCACGGTGTAAAACCGGCGCAGCACCTCGCGCGCCTCGGGGTCGTTGCCCGACACCGGCGTCTCGGGAAGTAAGCTCGACGGCGTCAGCGTCAGCCAGCGTCGTGCGCGTCGGCGGCGCAGCTCCCACTTGACGATGCGCAGGGCGAACGAGACCACGAAGCTCCGGAACGACGCCGGATCGCGCAACGTTCCCGACTCGCGCGAACAGGTGGAAGAAGACCTCCTGCGTGACGTCCTCGGCCTCGTTCTGGCTGCCGATCGCGCGGCACACGATGCCGTAGACCACGGGCGCGAACCGATTCCAGGTCGCCGCCGGCGCCCAGTGTTCGCCGGACTTGAGCGCGCTCCCGAGCTCGGCGTCGGTGGGGTCGGTCGCCGCCCTGCCGCACCACCGCGAGGGGCACCTGACTCCGATCAGCCGGCATTGGTTGATTTCCCATGGCGCACGGAACTTTACCTCGCTTTGGCAGTAGCATCGCTGCGCTGAATCGGCTCATTTCCCGCCGTGGGAACCTGGCGAGCCGCGTTGGAAGACAGAGGTGGGGAAGGGGATGTGGGGGCAGGGCTCCCATGGCGAACAGCGGCACGTCGGCTGTTGGCTGGTCGGGATCGTTGCTGTCGATGCGCAGCTTGCCGAGAAAGCCGCGCTGCGTGCTGGCGCCGATGGCTGCCTCGTCGACGCGAAGGCGGATCGACGCCACGCCGCCGGTGGTATCTCCGTCGGATTCGAGGATCCCGCGGAAGGGGCCGGCCACGATCGCCGACCGCGGTGACCCGGAAATCCGGGCCGTGGCCGCGCACCTCGAGTCGCCGCTCGCGGCCCGCGGGGTCGCGTAGGTCGAAGACCGGGTTCGTCGGGGTCACGGTGAGCTTGCTGGGTACGCGCAGGCTGTAGAGCAGCGTCAGCCGCGCCGGCTCGTCGAGGTCGGTGCGGACCACGACCTGACCGGTCCGCACGCCGGCGCGATCGCCGACGAAGCCGAGGCGCAGTCCGGGGGCGCCGCTGCCGTCGGGCGGGAGCAATTGAACGTCGAGGGCGGAGTCGTCGACCTGCTCCACGCTGAGGTGGGCCTGCGGCGCCAGACGGCCGACGAGCCGGGCGTCGCGCGATCGTCGTTGCGTCGCGAGGTGCTTCGATCTCGACGATCGCAGGCGGAAGGACAGGCCCGGGAGGATCGTGGCGCCGTCGGTGGGCTTCGGGCCGGAAGCGTTTCTCCCGACGCCTGAGGCCCGAGGCCGAGGCCCCGCGGGGGCCGTGGCAGTCCGCGATCGGCACCCGATCACCGCGGCGATCAACAGCGCCGGCGCGATCCGGCCGCCCGCCGTCACGGACAGACGATCGGTGCGCTCAAGCTGTCCGCGGACTCCGGCGATGGTCGTGCCCCAGTTACTGGCCGGGTTGTACTGGCTGATCGAGACGACGCCGTCGAGCATGCGCGCGTTGATGTTGGTCGGCGAATCCCACGCGGGATCCGGTCCGGCCGAGCTGCCGTTGAAGCCGTAGCCGGTGTCGGCGAGGATCGGCTTGCCGGTGGCGCGACTGACGCCCGCCCAGGTCATGGCGTTGCCGCGGATCTGCGCCGCCGCCGCGTTGGTCGAGCCGCCCGACGTGTTGATGAACGTGAACTGCGTCATGTCGAAGTTCGAGTACCAGTTCGCGCCGTTGTCCGAGCCGTTCGACCCGGTGTTGTTGTTGGTGCCGACCCAGGGCGAGATGTCCATCGAGAAGAGCGCGTTCGGCAGCGACGCCTTCATCGCGCCGACGAACTGGCCCATGATCTGTCCCGCCTGCGCGTACGTCCAGGGCTGGGTCTGGATCGTCGAGCCGGTGCTGTACGTGTACTGGTAGAAGTCCGGCTCCATCTCGAAGATGATCGGGCGCGTCGGTGCCGTAGCAGGCGGCGAAGCCCTGACCGAAGCTCTTGTACACGTTCACGATCGCGGCGAGGTTCGTCTGGATCGCGGCCGCGCCCTGGTGACAGAGATCGGCGGTCGAGCCGGCGCCGCGGCGCCGCAGTCGGAGAGGCCGGCGTGGCGCTTGACGTAGAACGCGGCCGCGTAGGCGACGATCACCGGCACCTGGTTGGCAAAGGTGCCGCCGGCCTTGGTGTCGGTGCAGACGTAGCCCATGTCGAAGGTGTCGCTGATGCTGGCCATCCACCCCGGCGTGTAGAAATCCAGCTGCGGGATGATCGACGGGTTGGCGCGCGCGATCGCGTCGACGGTGCCGAAGTGAAAGCGGCACTGGCTGAACGCGGTCCCGTTGCCGGTCAGGCCGCCCGTGCCGGTCTTGCCGCCCGCGCCGGTGACGCCGCCCGCTCCGGTCGCGCCGCCGCTGCCGGTTTTGCCGCCGCCGCCGGTGGCGCCGCCCGCGCCGGTCTTGCCGCCCGCGCCGGTGGCGCCGCCGCTGCCGGTCGTGCCCGCGGTGCCGCTCGCGCCGCCGGTGGTCCGCTGCTACCTCCGACGCTGGAGCTGCCGCTGCCGCCGCCGGCCGACGTCGCTCGCGCCGCCCGCGCCGGTATTGCCGCTGCCGCCCGCGCCGGTTGGCGTGCCGCCGCCCGCGCCATCGCCCGATCCCGGCAGCCCCGTCTCGACGGTGCCGGGACAGGCCGCGCCCAGCATCGCCACCGACGCCAGGGCGATGAGATGCAGCGCGCGCGACCGTCCCTGCTTTTCATCAGTGGCATGTCGTCGATAAACCCGTCTCGCCGGCGATGTTGCTGGCGTAGTTCGAGGTCGGCGTGGTCACGTTGATGGCGACCACGCCGTCGGCGATGCGTGCGTTCAAGTTGGCGGCGCCGCTGTCGGACCACGAGTCGCTGGTCGCCGACGCACCGAAGCTAGTGTCGACCAGAATGGTCCGTCCGGTGAGGCTGTGCAGGTATGCATACGTTGCGGTCGCGCCGTTGTAGCTCTTCGCGGTCGTGCCCGGCGTGAAGAAGTCGTTGGCGTTGCCGGCGCCGCTGGTCCAGGCCATGTCGTAGTTCACGCCCGACATCGCCTGCCAGAAGGCGTTGGTCACGGCGTTGGTGTTCCAGGTCGAGTGGTTGATCGCGACGACCGCGTTGGGCATCGCCGCCTTGATCGCGCAGGTGATGTCCTCGGCCAGCTGGCCGAGCTCGGCGTAGCTGAGCGGATTGGCCTGCGTCGAACCCGTGTACTGGACGAAGTCGCCTTCCAGCAGCCAGACCAGAGGCTTCGTGCCCCACACCGCGTGCGCCTGCGTCGCGTAGCTCGAGTACATCGAGATGATCTTCGCTCGATTGTTGCGGATCAGGTTGGCGCCGCCCGTGGTCAGGTTGGGACCGTTCGGAGCCTCGTTTCCGTCGGGCAATCCGTTGGCGTGGCCGTAGAACCCGATGATGTACGCGTAGAAGACCGGGATGATGTTGCTGACCTTCGACACCTGGTTGGAGATCCAGGTACAGCCGCTGCAACTGCTGAGCGTGCCGTCGGCGCGCGCCTCCGACCCGATCCAGAACGACATGAACTGCAGGTACGAGTAAGCGTTCAGCGACCCGCCGGGGTTGTTGGTGCCCCAAGCCAGGTTGCAACCGAACGGGTTCAGGTTGTGCGTCGTCGATCCGCAGGACGGCGGGACGGTGACGTGCCCCCCGTCCCCCCGCCCGCGTGCCGCCGGCGCCGGTCTTGCCGCCGGTGCCGGTCTTGCCGCCCACGCCCGCGCCGCCGCCAGCGCCGCCGGTGCTGCCGCCGCTGCCGTCTCCGTTGCGGCCTCCGACGCCGCCCGGGTCCGTCGCGCCGCCCGCGCCGGTGTTGGTGTCGATTGTGCTGCTCCCCTGGCAGGAGGCTCCCATGAGCGCGGCCAGTAACGGCAGCCCCACGAGTGCCTTACCAACGGCTCGATCACGAACAAGGGAAGTCATGGCTATCTCCGACGGGGGGTTGAGCTTATTCGAATCCATATCGGGGAGCAGTCGCCTCCTCAAGCAGTAGCCGCGGAGCCCTGAAGCGGCTCACGCAGCGTCGGGAAAATGCACCGCGAAGCGATTGACGCCGTTCGTCGGCCCCTCTGGTGGGGGCCACATCAAGATATGTACCAGATCGCCCTCGGAACCAGTCACTTGTCCCGCCCAGCAGATTCAGATCGGTGGGGGAAGCGCCCACTGACGGTTTATAGTCGGCCTCCATGACCGTCCTCAGGCGCCTGCTCCGTTCGCAGCAGGCCGGTCTGGTGCTGGTCATCATCGGGCTCGCCGTCGCGCTCGGCCTGCTGGCCGGAGACCACGTCGACCCGGTCACCGGCGCGACGGTCAACAACTTCCTGAACTCGTACACGCTGATCCAGACCGCGACCGACGCGAGCTTCTTCGCGATCATGGCGGTCGGCGCCACGATCGTCATCATCGCCGCCGGGATCGATCTGTCGGTCGGGATCGGTCTACGCGCTGGCCGGCGTCGGCATGGCGCTGGCGATTCGCGCGCTGCAGCCGCAGGGCGTCGCTGGCGACCGTCGCGCTCGGCGTTCGGCGTCGCGGTGGCGATCGGCCTCCTGGCGGGGCTGCTCAACGGCGCGATGGTGGTCGGCCTGCGCGTGCACCCGTTCATCATCACGCTGGGCACGATGTGGATCCTGCGCGGGATCGCCTTCGTCAGCAGCAAGGCCGAGAGCATCCTGCTGCCCGAACCGCTCACGCGCGTCGCCAAGGCTTCGCTGGGGATGGGCGCGTCGCTGTATCCGGTGCCGATGCTCAGCATGCTGCTGGTCAGCGTCGCGGGCGCGATCTACCTGTCGCGCACGGTCATGGGGCGGCACGTGTTCGCGATCGGCGGCAACGTCGAGGCGAGCCGTTTCTCGGGTCTGCGCATCGGCCGCATCCAGCTGGGCGTCTACCTGGTCTCGGGCGTGACCGCGGGGCTGTCGTCGTTCCTGGGCGCGAGCTTCTATGGCTCGGCGTCCTGTGGAGACGCGACGGGATATGAGCTATACGTCATTGCCTCGGCGGTCGTGGGCGGGGCCAGCCTCAGCGGCGGCAAGGGCAGCGCGATCAACGCCATGCTGGGAGCGATCCTGATCGTGCTGATCCGTCAGTCGATTCGAACGCTGCACTTCGACCAGAACTACGAATGGATCATCATCGGCTGCGCCATCGTCATCGCGGTGGTGCTCGACCAGTCCAGCACCCGGTTTGCGGCTCGCAGGCTCGCGCGCGGCAGCCTGCGGCGCGAATCGCCGGAGGCGCCGTCGGCGCGGCCCGCAGCCGCGCCGGCTCGGACGGCAACAGCGACGGCAAGAGGAGGGCAGATCGGATGAAGAGACAGTCCGTCGCCGGTCGGTGGGTCGTGGCGAACGGTGTGGCGCTGGCGTTCGCGATCGCCGTGGCGGCGGCCGCGCTCGGCTGCACCCGCGGCCGCGCGCCCGTCGGAGCCGATCACGCGGCGCAACCTGCCGCGCCGACCGGCGAGCGCCGGCGCGGGCGAAGGCGATTCGCATCGCGATGATCGCCAAGAGCTCGACCAATCCGATCTTCCTCTCGGCGCGCACCGGCGCCGAGACCGCGGCCAAGGAGCTGTCGGCGCAAGACCGGCGTCCCGGTCGAGATCGCGTGGCTGACGCCGCCGCAGGAGGACGGCCAGATCCAGGCGCAGCGGATCGCGCAGGCGGTCAACGAAGGCGCGAGCGCGATCCTGGTCTCGTGCTCCGACGCCGGCAAGGTCACGGGCGCGATCGACGACGCGGTCGCGCGCGGCGTGCCGGTCATGACGTTCGACAGCGACGCGCCGCAGTCCAAGCGCTTCTCGTTCTACGGCGTCGACGACCACGCGATCGGCCAGCAGGTGATGGACCGAGCTCGTCAAGCAGATCGACGGGAAGGGGCGCGTCGCGATCCTGGCCGGCAACCAGAACGCGCCCAACCTGCGCATGCGCGTCGACGCGCGTGAAGGCCGAGGCGGCCAAGCACCCCGGCATCTCGATCGTCGGCACCTTCTATCACATCGAGACGCCGCAGGACGCCGCGTCCGAGGTCATCCGCGTCAACAACGCCTACCCGGACATCCGCGGCTGGGCGATGGTCGGCGGCTGGGCGCTCTACACCAAGACGCTGCTCACCGATCTCGATCCCAAGAAGGTGAAGATCGTCGCGGTCGACGCGCTGCGCGCCCGAGCTGCCGTACGTCGAAAAGGGACTGACGCCGGTGCTGATCGCGCAGGCGCCCTATCTCTGGGGCCAGGTCGGCGTCACCACCGTCGTCGACAAGCTGTTCTACAAGAAGGACGTGTCCCGACGATCATTCCGATGGAGCCGGTGCGCGTGACCAAGGACAACCTCGGCAGCTGGGCGCGGCAGCTGCAGCAGTGGGGCTTCGCCGACGTGCCCGAGCAGTACTTGAAGATGCCGTAGCGCCCGCGCGGGGACCACCGTCATGCAGGACGAAGCCGTCTCGCCCGACGTCACGACGCAAGGGATGTCCGGCGATTCGTCCGGCGATACGATCGTCCCCGCCGTTCGCTTCGCCGGCGTCAGCAAGCGCTTCCCCGGCGTGCGCGCGCTCGAGGGGGTCAGCTTCGAGATCCGGCGCGGCTCGTGTCACGCGCTGTGCGGCGAGAACGGCGCCGGGAAGAGCACGCTCGGCGAAGATCCTGGCCGGCATCTACGCGCCCGACGCCGGCGAGGTGATCGTCGACGGGCGCCACGTCGATCTGCGCAGCCCGGCCGCGGCGCTGCGCGCCGGCATCGGCATCGTGCACCAGGAGCTGGCCGCGTGCGAGAACCTCAGCGTCGCGGAGAACCTGTGCCTCGGCCGCATGCCGGTGCGGCGCTTCTTCGTCGACGCGCGCGAGATGGAGCGGCGCGCGCGCGCGATGCTGGCGCTGATCGAGAACGCGGGCGCCGGTGCTGGTGACGGCCAGGCCGCATCGACGTGCACCGTCCGGTCGGCGAGCTGCCGCTCGGGCAGCAGCAGATGGTGCAGATCGCCGCCGCCGTGGGCAGCGGCGCGCGCGTGATCATCTTCGACGAGCCGACCAGCAGCCTGTCGCAGTACGAGGCTGACCGGCTCTACGCGCTCATGGGGCGCCTGCGCGAGCGCGGCGTCACCTGCGTCTACGTCTCGCACCGCATGCCCGAGATCTTCCGGCTCTGCGACACGGTGACCGTGCTGCGCGACGGCGCCCACGTCGCGACCCAGCCGACCAGCACGCTCGACGAGGCGGCGCTCGTGCACCTGATGATCGGGCGCAGCCTCGACGAGTACATCCCCGAGCACGTCTCGTCGGCGCCCGGCGACGAGCTGCTGCGCGTCGAGCGGCTGTCCAGCCCGGGGAAGTTCCGCGACGTCTCGCTCGGAGATCCGTGCGGGCGAGGTCGTCGGCCTGGCCGGTCTGGTCGGCGCGGGGCGGTCGGAGGTCGCGCAGGCGCTCTTCGGTCTGGATCCGCACGTGACCGGGCGCGTGCTCGATCGACGGCAAGACGGTGCGCCTGTCGTCGCCGCGCGCGGCGATGCGCGCCGGGCTGGGCCTGGTGCCCGAGGACCGCAAGCGCCAGGGGCTGGTGCTGGGCATGGCGGCGGCGCACAACTTCACGCTGCCGATCCTGCCCGACGCTGGCGCGCCTCGGCTGGATCCGCCGCCCGACCGAGGCGGCGCTGGCGCGGCGACTGTCGCAGCAGCTGCGGCGTGCGCGCGGCGAGCCTGGACGTGGTCACCGCCGGGCTGTCGGGCGGCAACCAGCAGAAGATCGTGCTGGCGAAGTGGCTGGCCGCGCGCTGTCGGGTGCTGATCCTCGACGAGCCCACGCGCGGCGTCGACGTCGGCGCCAAGGCGGAGATCCACGCGCTCATCGATCGGCTCGCCGCCGAGGGGAGCGCGGTCCTGCTGATCTCGAGCGAGCTCCCCGAGCTCATCGGCCTGTCGACGCGGATCCTGGTCATGCGCCGCGGACAGCTGGCGGGCGAGGTGCCGCGCGGGAGCGCGGATCAGGCGACGGTGCTGCGCCTGATGGCGGGCGTGGGAAGCTAGGGCCTCGGGCCCGAGGCCCTTCCGTTACTTCTGGCCCGCGGTGATGCGCGCCATCACCGCGGCGACGACGCGGTCGCAGCGGCTGAGGTGGAAGTCGTAGACTCCGCGAAGTGCCGAGCCGACGCGCCGGTCGAGCCGCGCGCGCAGCGCGGTGCGTGCGCGGTGCAGGCGAACCTTGACCAGCTCCTCGCTGATGTCCAGGCACTCGGCCGCTTCGGCGGTCGACAGCTCCTCGACCTCGCGCAGCACGAAGACTGACCGGTAGATGTCGGGTAGATCGTCGAGCGCGCTCTCGAGAAAGCCTCCCAGCTCGCGCGCGGCGGCTTGGTCCTCGGGCCCGCTCGGAAAGGGTGCGGCCGCGCCGCTGACCTCGCGCCATGCGCCGTCGTTTCGATCCGTCTTGCGACCCAAGGTGGCCTCCTCTACACCTTCGACGTCAGCGCTCACGAAGCGCCCGGTGCGCCGAACGCGCCCCAGGGCTTCGTTCACCGCGATGCGCGTCACCCACGTCGACCACTGTGCGCGCCCCTCGAACTGTGCCAGCTGCGAGTAGGCGCGTGCGTACGCCTCCTGCATCACGTCCTCGGCCTCCGCGTCGTCGCGCACGATGGCGCGCGCAGTGCGGAACAGCCGCTGGTTGTGGCGGCGCATCAGCACCTCGAAGAGCTCGACCTCGCCGGCCACGACCCGCGCCACGATCTCGGCGTCGGAGATCGACCCCGAGGCGGCCAGGGCGCGCGCGTCGGTCGGGGCCGACTCGGAGCGGCGGACGGGGTGCATGGCGGTTGGATCGTGGATCGCGGAAAAGGGTTACGCGTTATTTTCTACTACCAGGACCGACAGCATTTTCGCCGGCTTGACTTCGGGGCTCGGCCCCGGCGTATAGATCCCGTGCAGCCAGGTCAGCGCATCGGCAAGTACGTGCTGGGCGAGCGCATTGCCGTGGGCGGCATGGCTGAGGTCTGGGCGGCGCGGGCCGAGGGGCCGGAAGGCTTCGTGAAGCCGGTGGCCCTCAAGTTCATCCTGGAGTCGTTCAGTGGTGACCCCGAGCTGGAGAAGCTCTTCGTCAAGGAGGCGCGCACCGCCGCCCAGCTGCAGCACGCCAACCTGGTCACCGTCTTCGACTTCGACAAAGTGGTGACCGATCCCGACCGCGGGGCCGGTGGCCGCTACTACATCGCGATGGAGCACGTCGAAGGCTACGACGCCCGGCGCGTCGTCGAGGCGGCCAGGCACGCCGGCTACGTGTTCCCGCAGGCGCTCGGGCTGTACCTGGGCGGCGAGGTGCTGAAGGGCCTGCGCTACGTGCACGAACGGCGCGAGAAGGGGCAGGCGCTGGGGCTGGTCCACCGGGACGTCTCGCCACACAACGTCCTGGTCGGGTTCTCGGGCGAGGTGAAGCTCTCGGATTTCGGGATCGCCAAATCGCTGGCTCACAGCACGCACACCAAGACCGGAACGGTGCGCGGCAAGCTTTCGTACGCGTCGCCCGAGCAGCTGAATGGCGAGCCGGTCGACCACCGCACCGACCAGTTCGCGATGGGGATCACCCTCTGGGAGATCCTGGCCGGGCGGCCGCTGTTCGACGGTAACGACGAGGTCGAGATCGTCGGCAAGGTCATGCGCTGTGACATTCCGCCCCTGGCGCTGGTCTCCCCGGAGCGCAAGGTGCTGCCGCCGGTCGAGTCGTTCGTGCGCAGGATGCTGTCGCCGCGCCGCGAGCAGCGCTACGCCACGACCAAGGAGGCGCTGTCGGCCTTGCTGGCGTTGCCGGGATACTCGGCCGACGGCGCGCCGCTGGGTGAGCTGGTGCGCACGCTGTTTCATCGTCCGAGCGTCGGGACCGCCAGTCCCGGGACATTGTTGCCGGCGGTGTCGACGCCAGCCGCGGCAGCGGCGAGAGCGGCGGCGGCGCCCTTGCGTCGCGGATCGCGGCGCGAGGCGGCGCGCGGACGGGCGGGGCTGGAGGTCCCGGCGTCGGTGCATGACGGCGGCGGCGCGCCGCTGCCCAGCGAGATCGAGACGCGCACGATGGCGCGCGCGTCGGTCGAGCCCGCACCGGGCCGGCGGTCGCGACAGCCGGCGGCGACGACGGCGCCGGTGCGTCGGGGCGCGCGGCGCGCGTGGACCATCGGGCTCGCGGTGGCGATTGCAGCGGCCGCGACCGCTGTCGGGATCATCGTCTCGGGCCGAGACGCCGACGAGCCCCCGGTCGCCGCCGCGCCCGAAGCCGAGCGTCCAGCCGCCGCGCCGACGCTCGCTGCGGGTCCGCCCGCGAACGTTGCTGTGGCGCCGGCGCGGGAGCCGGCCGTTGCCGCACCCGCCGATCCGCCCAGCCCGCCTGGCATCGAGGCGGTGACAACAGCCGGGGAGGGGGCTGCGCCGGCCCGCGGCGCGCCCGCGCGTCCGGCGGTCGCGCCGCTGCCGACGGTCGCTTCGGCGCCGGCGCTGGTGACCCTGCCGGTGATCGTCCGCTCGCCGCCGGCGGTGCTGCCCGCGAGCGGCTCCGGCGCGCGATCGCTCTCGCCGAGCGTCGCCGGCTCACCCGCGCACGCCGAGCTTCAGGCCCCGGCGATGGAGCAGGCGCCCGTCCGATCGCCGTCGCCGTCGGTTTCGAGCGCGACAACGACGGGCACGACGACCGTCACGCGCGGCGACGGTGGCGCCGCGAACGGCGCGCCGATCGTCGAGTGAGGCGCGCCTCAGCCGCCGGTGCCGCTGTCGAGGCGAACGTCGAGGCCGCCCGCGTCGACCGGGAGCGAGCGGTCGAGGCCGATGTCACTGGCCGCGCGCGCGTCGCTGGCCGGGGTATCGGAAGTCGGCGCGTCGGAGGTCGTATTGGCGTCCTCGGTGCCGGCATCCTCGGCGACCGCGACATCTTCGCCGCTGTCGGCCGCCCCCGAGTCTCCGCGCGGGTAAGTCTTGTTGCCGCTGTTGTCGACGCAGCCCACCGCGACCAAACCGCCGAAGGCGCAAGCCAGGCCCAGCGCCAGCATCGGCCGGCAGAGCTTCTTCCAGGTTCCCATCGTTAGCCTCGTCTCGAGCATTCGGATCTCCTTTATCGGACCTGACCTCACCGAGGTTTAGTCGGCGCCCCCGTCGCTGTTCGCCGACCCGCCCCCCGACCCGCCGTCGTTGAGAAAGCTGGCGTCGAGGATGCTCGGCGGAACGTCACCGCTCCGGTAGACGCTGTCGTCCTGGCAGGCGGGAATCGCCGCGCCGAGCAGCCCTGCCGCCAGCAACACCGAGGCAAACACGCGTCCCACGCGAGCATGGTAACCCGCGGAGCGGCGGCGACACAACAAAGGGCCGCGGTCCCGACGAGGCGGGCCGCGCGCAGACCACGGGACAGATAAAGAAAAAGGCGCCCTCCCGTCGGGGAGAGCGCCTTTCGGCTACGAGTGCCCAGGAATGATTACGGGCAGGGAGCGCCGATACCGCCGTCGAACATGTTGAGGCCGGTCGCGTGCGCGCAGTGAGGATTCACGTTTAGCCTGACTGCGTTGCAGAGGTGATAGCTGCGGCAGCCCTGCTGGCCTGACGGGCTCATGTCCGCGTCGGGGGTCATGTTGTATCCGTTGTACGCGGTCCGGCAGTCGGCCTGGGTCGCGAAGTGCGTGACGCCTGAGAGGTCATTGCACTCCGAAAAATAGAGCGTGCAAAACTGGTCCGCCGTGAACGGCGTGGTGGTGATGTTCGACATGAACATCGTCGTCAGGCACATTGCCTTCTCGGTGGCCGCCGGATCCGCGTCGACGCTGGTGTCCACCGAACCGGTGTCGGCGACGCTCATGTCCTTCGGCGCATCCGAGGCGTCGGTGCCGCCGGTCATGCCGCCGGTGCTCGTGGTCATGTCCACGCCGCCGTCGGTCTTGCCGCCGGTGCCGGTGACGCCGCCGGTCGCGGTCACGCCGCCGGTGCCAGGCGCGCCGGCGCGACCGCCGGTGCCGGCGCCGCCGGTGCCGGTCACACCACCCGTGGACGACGTTCCGCCCGCCCCACCGGTGCCGCCGCCGCCGCTGCTGCTACACGCTTCAGCAAACAGCGCTGCGATCGCCAGTACCATCAACGTAGAATATCGCCTGTCCATAAGTGTCTCCTTGGAAGTGGAAGGTTTCGTGTCCGCGCTAGGACGGCAATCTGCGTCGGTTCGCAGCAAAAATCAACTCTCCACCCGTCGGGGGCGTCGCACCTGGAACTCCGGAACTGCCGGTGCCGCACGGACGGCGGTCCGTTCCTCCCTCTCAGACGGTGAGCCAGGAGGCTACGCGGACGCTACGCCGACTAGCCCTGCCGTTGGCGCTCGCGGACCATGCGCTTGCGGATCACGGCGGCCGCGCGCTTCGCGATCTGCTTCTTGCGTCGGCTTGCGGCCGCGCATCGGCTCCTGCTCGCTGTGGTGCTCGACGAAGTCGCCGGGCTCGCAGCCGAGCTCGAAGATCGTGACCTCGCGCTTGCCGCGGTCGCCGAGCCGCAGCGGCACCACCGCGGCGCCGATGCCGGCGCCGACGTAGACCGCGCCCTTGGCGCTCGTCACCGTGCGCGGCTGAATGCCGGCGGCGCGAGCCGTAGAGGCCGTGAACGTACTTGTGTCCGCCGATCATGCCGACCGCGAGCTCGTGAAGGCGCGCCAGCGTCACCTGCCCGCCGTGCGTGTGTCCCGACAGCACCAGCGGCACGCCGTGGCGCCAGAGCCCGTCGGCCTCCTCGGCGATGTGCGACAGTCCGATCGACGGCAGATCGTGGCGCAGTCCCTTGACCGCCTCGTCGCGGCGCGCGTGGCCGGTGTACGCGTCGTCGAGCCCGACGACCTGCAGCCGCTCGTGGCGCAGCGTGATCGTCGTGTGCCGGTTGCGCAGCACCTCGACGCCGCCGCGCTCGAGCGCGTGCTGCACCTCGTCCGCGCCCGACCAGTGGTCGTGGTTGCCGAGCACCGCGATCACCGGCGCCTGGAACCCGCGCACGAGCTCGGTGAGCTCGTCGAGGTAGAGCTGGCTGTGGCAGACGAAGTCGCCGGTGAGCAGCACGAGATCCGGCTTCTCGGCGTTGGTCATCTCGACGGCGGTGCGCTGCACCTCCATCGGCGTGACGCGCCCGACGTGCTGATCGGTCAGGTGCGCGATGCGCAGATGCGCGATCTGATCGAGATACGCGACCGGTCCCGCGAAGTGCCGCAGCTCGATGCGATGAAGCAGCGACGCCGGGCTCGGCTCTCGGCTCTCCGCTCGCTTCGCGGCTGCCGCTCTCCTCGCGGCGAAAGCGGCCGCGTCGTCGACGGTCGGTGGTGCACCACGCACGAAGGTAAGCTCAGCTTACCGCGGCCCGATCGCGCTTTGCACTGCGATCTTTTGCCGCTGCACGTCGCGCTCCGGCCGCACAGCGTCGGCGCTGCGGCGGTCAGGTCGGTCGACGTAGCCGAACGAGACGTAGCCGCCGCGATCAGCGGCGGCTACGTTCGTGTCGCCTCGTCAGACCGGTGATCGGCCCTGGATCAGGCGCACCGCCACGACGACGACGGCCGCGACCAGCAAGAGGTGGATGAATCCGCCCATCGTGAACGAGCTGACCAGGCCCAGCGCCCACAGCACCAGCAGAATCACGGCAATCGTCCAAAGCATTTCGGTTCTCCTTGTCAGGTGTTAGCTGACTCAGCAGAGAACCTGGCGACGATCACCCAGGCGTCAATGCCCACCGAAGAGCTCGCGACGATCAAGCTCAGGCGTTCCCTTGAACGACGTCCAGGAAGGCCTGCGCCGCGTGGCTCAGCGTCCGCGCCTTCGACGAACAGCAGGCGCACCTTGCGCTCGACGTGCAGCTCCTTCACCTTCACCTCGCACACCGCGTCGGTGCTCGACCTCGTGGCGCACGCACATGCGCGGGCAGGAACGCGACGCCCTCGTTGCTCTGCACCAGCTTGCGGATGCGTCTCGAGCGTCGGCATCTCGACGTCCATGTTGAGCGGCACCTTGTGGCGCTGGAACTCGCGCAGCACGACCTCGCGGTAGGGCGAGACCACGTTGTGCGCGATGAACGTCTCCATGCCGAGCTCGGAGATCGAGACCGTCTTGCGCTTGGCGAAGCGGTGCTTGGGCGAGACGACGAAGGCCAGCGCGTCGGTGTAGATCACCTTCGAGACGAGCCGCTCGTCGCCGGGATCGTAGCTGACGACGCCCAGCTCGAGATCGCCGTCGAGCAGCTCGGTCGGGATCTTGCTCGACTGGCTGCGCCGCACCTGCACCTTGACCTTGGGATACAGGCGCCGGTAGCGCTCGATGTGCGGCAGCAGGTACAGCGTCGACGACTCGTTGGCGCCGATGATCAGGCGGCCCGCCGACTTGTCGCGCAGCTCGGCCAGCGCGTTGTCCATCTCCTGGCGCAGGTTCTCGAAGCGGCGCGCGTAGTCCAGCACGGTGCGCCCGGCGTCGGTCAGCACCAGGTCCTTGGCCGAGCGGTCGATCAGCTTCTCGCCGAGCTCGGCCTCGAGGCGCTGCAGCGCCAGCGACACCGCCGGCTGCGTGCGCAGCAGCTTCTCGGCGGCGCGCGAGAAGCTGCGCTCGGCGACGACCGTCGCGAACACCTGCAGCGAGTAGAGCTCCATTAATCGTCGTTTATCGGATAACAATTCTTATGGTCAAGGCGGAAAATTATAAATTTGCCGAATCGCGATCTCGACCGCAAAATTGGCTGATGGCAGCGACGGACCGCGTCTACATCTTCGACACCACCCTGCGCGACGGCGAGCAGTCGCCCGGCTGCAGCATGACCGTGCCCGAGAAGGTGCGCATGGCGCACAAGCTGGCGGAGCTCGGCGTCGACATCCTCGAGGCCGGCTTCCCCATCGCGTCCGAGGGCGACTTCGAGGCGGTGCGCGCGGTCGGGCGCGAGGTGCCGGTCAAGGTCGCGGCGCTCGCGCGCTGCACGGCCGCTCGACGTCGAGCGCGCCGCCAAGGCGCTCGAGGGGGCGCGCGGGCGCGCCGCGCATCCACACCTTCATCGCGACCAGCGACATCCACCTCAAGTACAAGCTCAAGAAGACGCAGGACCAGGTGCTGGACGAGGCGGTCGCCGGCCGTCGAGCTCGCGCGCAAGCTACGTCGACGACGTCGAGTTCTCCGCCGAGGACGGCGCGCGCACCGAGCTCGACTACCTCGAGCGAGGTCGTCGCGCGCGGTCGTCGCCGCCGGCGCCACGCACGGTCAACATCCCCGACACCGTCGGCTACTCGATCCCCGAGGAGTACGGCGCGCTGATCGGGCGCGTCGTCGCGCGCGCTCGGCGATCGCGGCGATCGTCAGCGTGCACTGCCACGACGACCTCGGCCTCGCGGTCGCGAACTCGCTGGCGGCGGTGCAGAACGGCGCGCGCCAGGTCGAGTGCACCATCAACGGCATCGGCGAGCGCGCCGGCAACTGCTCGCTCGAGGAGATCGTCATGGCGATCAAGACGCGCCGCGATCGCCTGCCGTACGAGACCGGCATCAAGACCGAGCAGCTCTATCCCGGCAGCCAGCTGCTGACCTCGATCATCGGCGTCGGCGTGCAGCCGAACAAGGCGATCGTCGGGCGCAACGCCTTCGCGCACGAGGCCGGCATCCACCAGGACGGCTTCCTCAAGGAGCGCACGACCTACGAGATCATCGACCCGCAAGACGGTCGGCGTGCCCGAGAGCCGCCTGGTGCTCGGCAAGCACAGCGGCCGTCACGCGCTCAAGGCGCGCTGCGAGGAGCTGGGGCTCTCGCTCGACCGCGAGGAGCTGGACGCGCTCTACGCCAGTTCTCGGCGCTGGCCGACCGCAAGAAGGGCATCCTCGACGAGGAGATCCGCGAGCTGGCCGGCGCGTCCCGCAAGCCGGCCGCCTAGACTATTGACGCGTATAATTACGTAATTTTAAATACTATTTAATAGATACAGTAAATCGTGCTAAGTAGCCTAAAGTCCATGAATGATCCGTCGATAGCTCCGATCATGGCGCCAGCACGCGGCTTGTCGGTTCTGGGCTGGGATCGTCTCGACGGTCTTGGTGCTGGTCGTCGTGTGGGGGAACCGGCGACGCCGACCTCGACCAGCACGCGCTCGGCGCTCGTCGCCGAGAACGCGCTGACGGCGAACGCGCTGACGGCGAATGCGCTGACGGCGAACGCGCTGACGGCGAACGCGCTGACGGCGAACGCGCTGACGGCGAACGCGCTGACGGCGAACGCGCTGACCGCCAACGGGCTGCGCGATCCGCTGGGGCGCGAGCTGCTGAAGTACGTCGTGTCGTGCGCGCTGCCCGACGGCGACAGCGTCACCGTCAAGGTCGACGGCACGACGCTACGACGTTCCCGGGCTCGCTCGGGCCTGGCGCCCGACTGGGGCCGCGCGCACGGCTCGTGCGACGGCAGCTGCCAGCGCTGGGTCTCGGCCTGCGTGCTGGCGCGCGTCGACGCCGCCGGCGTCGAGCGCGATGATCTCGATCCGCGGCGACAACCCGCGCGCTGCGCCCGAGCCGGCACGAGCTGCGCGACTACCCGGACCGCGAGGCGACCTACTACGGCAACCTCTTCGCCGACGGCCAGCCGCGCTACCTCTGCCTGTCGCCGGGCAGCGACGTCGGACCAGCGCGTCTGCGGCCCGTCGCTGGCCGACTGCCCGATGACGGTCGTCGGCTCGTGCGACGACGTCTGCGCCGATCGCGGCGCCTTCGGCACCTTCCAGGACTGCCGCGACCGCGCGGTCGCGGGAGCCGCGGCGACGTCTATCGCCGAGAGCGTCACCGTCTTTCTGCCGAGGTCGGCGATGTGATCGGCCGGGTCGTCGCGGGCCGTTTCGAGCTGGAGCGCGAGGCCGGCTCGGGCGGCATGGGCACGGTCTACCGCGCGCGCGATCTGACCGACGGGCGCGCACGGTCGCGGTCAAGATCCTCAACGGGCGCGAGCTGCGCGAGCGCGCAGCGCTTCGAGCGGGAGGCGGCGATCCTGGCCGAGCTCTCGCACCCGGCGATCGTGCGCTACGTGGCCCACGGCGTCGCCGAGGCGGGCGAGCGCTTCCTCGCGATGGAGTGGCTCGAGGGCGAGGACCTGGCGCGCGGCTCGATCGCGCGCCAGACGCTGGCGACGACCGACGCGCTGTTCGCGATCCGCCGCGCCGCCGAGGCGCTCGGCCTACGCGCACGCGCGCGGCATCGTCCACCGCGACGTCAAGCCCGAGAACCTGTTCCTGCCGCGCGGCGACGATCGCGCGCGCTCAAGGTGCTCGACTTCGGCATCGCGCGCCTCACGCACGGCGGGCGCACGCTGACGCGCACCGGCGCCGGTCGATCGGCACGCCGGGCTACATGGCGCCCGAGCAGGTGCGCGGCGAGCGCGACGTCAACGCGCGCGCCGACGTGTTCTCGCTGGGCTGCGTGCTGTTCCAGTGCCTGACCGGGCGCGCCGGTGTTCGAGGCCGAGGAGGCGACGGCGCTGCTCGCCAAGATCCTGCTGCAGGACGCGCCGCGCGTGCGCGAGCTGGTGCCGCGCGTGCCGCGCGCGCTCGACGAGCTGGTCGCGCGCATGCTGGCCAAGGAGCCCGAGCGAGCGCCTCGCCGACGCGCCGGCGGTGATCGCGCGCGCTCGACGAGCTCGGCCCGATCGCCGACGTCGGCGCGCCGCGCGCGGCGGCGCCGCGCGCGCAGCCGGCGCTGACCGACAGCGAGCAGCGCATCGCCTGCGTCGTGCTCGCCGGGCCGTCGGCCAGCGACCGAGCGCGCGCTGGCGCGGCGTCACGATCCGCATCTCGGGCGACGACGACGACGACGCGCCGGCGCGCGCCGGCGGCTGTCGACGCATCGAGGCGCTCGAGGCCGAGCTCGCGCGCGCGCACGGCGCGCGCGTGCACGCGCTGCCCGACGGCTCGGTGGTGCTGACGCTGCCCGACGCGGGCAAGTCGACCGACCAGGCGGCGCGCGCCGCGCGCTGCGCGCTGCGCGTGCGCGCCGCGTTGCCCGACGTGCCGCCTGGTGGTCGTCGACCGGCCCGGGGCGCTTCTCGGCCTGGTCGGTGGTCGGGCGAGGTGATCGACAGCGGCATGCGCCTGCTGCGCGGCACGGCGCCGGGCGCGATCCGGCTCGACGACATGGCGGCCGGCCTGCTCGACGCGCGCTTCGAGATCCGGCGCGACGGCAGCCGGCGTCGTTCCTGCGCGGCGAGCGCGACGTGTTCGAGGTCAAGCGCAACCTGCTCGGCAAGGTCACCGAGTTCGTCGGGCGCGGGCGCGAGATGTCGATGCTGACCAACCTGCTTCGCGAGCGCGGCGCCGAGTCGATCGCCAGCGCCGTGCTGGTGACCGGCCCGGCGGGCGTCGGCAAGTCGCGGCTGCGCCAGGAGTTCGTCGAGTGGGTGCAGCGCCGCGAGCAGCGCGCCGAGGTGCTGTTCGGCGCCGGCGACTCGCTGGGCGCGGGCTCGCCGTTCGCGCATGCTCGGGCGCGCCGTGCGGCGCGCGGCCGGCATCCAGGACGGCGAGCCGCTCGAGGAGCAGCGCCGCAAGCTGCGCGCAGCGGGTCGCGCCGCCACGTCGACCGCGACGCCGTGCGCGCGCGTGGCCGCCTTCCTGGGCGAGATCGCCGGCGTCCCCTTCCCCGACGAGGACAACGAGCGCGCTGCGCGCGGCGCGCGCAGAACCCGCAGCTGATGGGCGACGGCATGCGCCGCGCCTGGGAGGACTGGCTGGCCGCCGAGTGCGCGGCCGCGCCCGGTGCTGCTCGTGCTCGAGGATCTGCACTGGGGCGACCTCGGCACGGTCAGCTTCATCGACGCGCGCGCTGCGCAACCTGCGCGAGCAGCCGCTCATGGTGCTCGCGCTGGCGCGGCCCGAGGTGCACGACGCGCTTCCCGCAGCCTGTGGGCGGAGCGCGAGCTGCAGGCGATCCGGCTGGCGCCGCTGTCGCGCCGCGCGGCCGAGAAGCTGGTGCGCGGCGCGCTGCGCGGCGACGTCGGCGACGCGGTCGTCGAGCAGATCGTCGACGCGCGCCGACGGCAACGCGTTCTACCTGGAGGAGCTGATCCGCGCGGCCGCCGACGGCCGCGGCGAGTCGCTGCCCGAGTCGGTGCTCGGGATGGTGCAGGCGCGCCTCGACGCCGAGGACCCCGAGGCGCGGCGCGTGCTGCGCGCGGCCAGCGTCTTCGGCGAGCGCTTCTCGCGCGCGGGCGTCGCGGCGCTGCTCGGCGGCGAGGCGACGGGCGCGCCGGTCGGCGACTGGATCGATCTGCTGTGCGCGCGCGAGCTGGTGGCGCGCAGCCGGTCGCCGGATCGCAGGGCAGCGGCGACGTCGAGCTCACCTTCGCGCACGCGCTGGTGCGCGAGGCCGCGTACGCGATGCTGACCGAGGACGATCGCGCGCTCGGCCACCGGCTGGCCGGCGAGTGGCTGGAGCAGGAGGGCTCGAGCGACGCGATGGTGCTGGCCGAGCACTTCCGGCGCGGCGACGAGCCGGCGCGCGCGGTGCGCCTGGTACCTGCGCGCGGCCGAGCAGGCGCTCAAGGCCAACGATCTGGTGGCGGCGATCGAGCGCGCCGAGCGCGGCGTCGAGGGCGGGGCGGCGGGCGAGAACGCGGGCGCGCTGCGGTTGATCCAGGCCGAGGGGCACGTCTGGCGCGGCGAGCTGGCGCTGGCCGAGCACTGCGCGCGCGAGGCGGCCGCCTGCCTGTCGGCGGGCAGCGCGCTCGGGCTGCGCGCCCAGGGCCAGGCGGTCGTGGCCGCCGCCAAGCTCGGCAAGCTCGACGAGGTCGAGGAGCAGGTGCGCGAGGTCAGCCGGATCGCTCCCGACTTCGGCGCGCGCAGCGCGCAGATCGTCTGCCTGTGCTGGGGCGCGAACTACCTGATGTTCGGCGGCCGGCATGCCGTCGCCGACGAGATCATGGAGATCATCGGCGAGCTGGCCGGCGACCTGTCCGAGATCGACCTGCAGGCGGTGGCGCTGGTCCACCAGGTGCGCTCGGTGCGCGCGTCGCTCGCCGGCGATCTCGGCGCTTCGCTGATCGGGCTCGAGACGGCGCTGCTGGCGTTCGAGCAGGCGGGCGACCTGCGCAACGCCTGCACGGTCCGCTGCAACATGGGCTACCTCTACTGCGAGCTCGGCGACTTCGAGCGCGCCGAGGTGGCGTTGCGGCACGCGCTGTCGGCCGCCGCGCGCATGGGGCTGCGCGAGCTGGCCGCCGCGGTCCTGCACAACCTGGGGCGCGTGCTCGGCCTGCGCCAGCAACCTCGACGAGGCGCGCCGCCTGGAGCAGGAGGCGATCGACAGCTTCGTCGAGCAGGGCGAGCAGCGTCTCGAGGGCGTGGCGCGCACCTACCTGGCCGAGATCCTGGTCGCGGCCGGCGACTTCGATGCGGCGCACGCCGAGGCGATCCGCGCCGTCGAGATCCTGCACGTCGCGCCGGCCCTGCGCGTCGCCGCGCAGGCGATGGTGGCGCGCACGCTGCTGCGCCTGGGGCGCACCGCCGAGGCGACTGTGCTCGCGCGCGGGGCGGCGGCCGATCTCGCGCAGCTCGGCGAGATCGAGGAAGGCGAGGCCGCCGTTCGCCTGGTGCTGGTCGATTGCCTGGACGCCAGCGGCGCTCACGAAGAGGCCGCCCGGATGCTCGCGCAGGCCCGCGCCTGGCTGCTGGCGCGCGCCGCCCGCATCAGCGAGCCGTCGTGGCGCACCCGCTTCATGAACGAGGTCCCCACAAATGCAAAGCTCCTGGCATCTCTCGACGCCAGGAGCCTTTGAAAACCCCGGAGGGATGGGAACCCTCTGAGGGTTCCCATCTTGATGACAAACCCGCTTACGGAATGCCCGTGATGCCGCAGCCGAAGAGCACGGTCACGTTCATGATCGTGCCATCGAGAACCCTCGTGCAGTAGCTACCGGTCAGGATGACGGCGGTCACCGCTGGGTTGAACCCCCAGCCGTCGGTCGCGCTGGCGGGAACCGTCACGCCATCAGCCTGCACCTTGACGTTCGTCGGATCCGGTGGCTTCGAGCTGAGCTGGAACGTGCAGGAACGCACCGAGCCGCTAATCTGACTGAGTGCCGTTACCAGATCCGCGCTGCTGTTCACCTGGTAGTAGAACGGCGTCGCCGCGGTCGGGCGGCCGCCGGCCTGGGCCATCATCGTCAGGGTGGCCGCCGCTCCCGTATTGCCGATACCGACCACGAAGGTCGGGATGCCGGCGGTCAGCGCATTGGCGATCGCCATGACCGCGCCGTTGGCGTCCGACGCTTGCTGATTGCCGCCGCCGGGTCCGCAGTTCGGTAGGCCGTCGGTGGCGAGCAAGATGTACTTCGGGTTAGTGTCGCCGTTACCCATCAGGTAAGTGACCGCGTTGTTGATGGCGACGCGAGTCGGTGTGCTGCCACCGGGCTGGACTCCTGCGATGGCGGTCGAGATCGCCATCGCGTTGTTGAGCCCGACCGGCACGAGAGCCGTGTTGTTGACGCCGCAGGCGTTGTTGCCCGGATCCGGGAAGAACTTCAGCCCCCAGCGAACGTCAGCCTGAGTGGCCATGACCGTCTGGTTGATCGGCGGAATTATCTGTTCCCACTTGGTGCAGCCGGCTGCGTTACAGTTGGCGCCGGTCGGGTCCTGGTTCATCGACCCGGACTTGTCCTGGACAATGAGCACGTCGGCCGGCTGCTTCGTGGTGGTGATCGTGCTGACACCGCAGTTCATGTCACCGGTCGGGCCGATTGAGCCGTCGAAGCCGACGCCGACGCCTCCCGGTCCGCCGTGGTTACCGCCACCCGTGTTCCCGCCTGGACCACCGCCGTTGATGTTCGCTTCCGGGGACCACGTACATCCCACCGTCAATCCGATACTGACAAAGCTCGCGAGGAGCGTGTTCCTGCGGTGCATAGAGGCCTCCCTATCGTTCTCCCGGATTAGTGCCTGCTGGCAGTGAAATCCGTCACCTAAAATTACTCTAAAGTCGATAAAAGGTTAAGAAGAACGAACTGAGATCTCGGTCGCTTAGCCGAGGTTAGCGGATCGCGTACCTATAGTCGACGCGAGGCGGCTGTTTCGGCTCAAAAAAGGGCAGACACCATAGAAGCAGGCAGGCGCAAGAAGGCCATAGACGGACAAAGACGACAACGAGAGTGACATGTCGTGACGACGCCGCGGGCCGCACGCGGCAATCGCCGGGGATGAATGCCCGAAGATCGTTGAAAGTTTCGACGACATGCATACACTGACGCCCGCGCCGCCCCCCGGAGGGGTGCGAGGAAAATGCACATGGCTTCCGTTGACGTCCCGCTCGAGCGCCTGCGCTTCGGTCAGACCCGCCGCAGAGACGCCTGGTGGTTGCAGTCCCTGATAACCTTCGTGGTTTTCACGTCCTTCGTGGTCTACACGACCTGGGCACTGCTCCAAGGCGACCACTACTACTTCGGCAACTACCTTTCGCCGTTCTACTCGCCGGAGCTGTTCGGCAATTCGCCACACAGCATCTTCGGCCCGTGGCGTTGGCCCTGGCTGCCGTTCGTGAAGTTCTCGCCGGCGATGTTGATCCTGGTCTTCCCGCTGGCCTTCCGCATGACCTGCTACTACTACCGCGGCGCGTACTACAAGGCGTTCTGGGCCGACCCGGTGTCCTGCGCCGTGGGTGAGCCGCGCCACGACTACCGCGGTGAGGCGAAGCTGCCGCTCATCATCCAGAACCTGCACCGCTATGCGCTGTACTTCGCGCTGCTCTTCGTCATTCTTCTGGCGCACGACGCCTGGAATGGTCTCTGGTTCAACGATCCGACGACCGGCCACATGAAGTTCGGCATCGGCGTCGGTTCCCTGATCTTGATCCTCAACGTGGTCCTCATCGGCGGCTACACCTTTGGCTGCCATTCGCTGCGCCACCTGGTCGGGGGCTTCCTCGATCAGTTCTCGCGCAATCCGATGCGCAAGCGCGTCTACGACTGTGTGAGCTGTCTCAATCGGGGTCACCCGCGGTGGGCATGGTTCAGCCTGTTCGGCGTCGCTCTGACCGACGTCTATGTCCGCCTCTGTTCGATGGGTGTCATCACCGATTGGAGAATCATCTAATGGCCGAGTACCAAACCCACGAGCACGACGTGCTCGTGATCGGAGCCGGCGGCGCCGGGCTGCGCGCCGCGATCGAAGCGTCGGCGGCGGGCGTCTCCGTCGGGCTCATCTGCAAGTCGCTGCTCGGCAAGGCGCACACCGTGATGGCGGAGGGCGGGGTGGCCGCCGCGCTCGCCAACGTCGACGATCGCGACGGGTGGAAGGTCCACTTCGCGGACACCATGCGCGGCGGGCAGTACTTGAACAACTGGCGCATGGCGGAGCTGCACGCCAAGGAAGCGCCCGATCGCGTGCGCGAGCTCGAAGCCTGGGGCGCGGTCTTCGATCGCACCAAGGACGGCAAGATCCTGCAGCGCAACTTCGGCGGCCACCGCTATCCGCGGCTCGCCCACGTCGGTGATCGCACCGGCCTGGAGATGATCCGCACGCTGCAAGACCACGGGATCCATCAGGGGATCCAGGTCTACATGGAACACACGGTGACGAAGCTGCTCAAGGACGGCGATCGCATCGCCGGCGCCTTCGGCTACGACCGTGAGCGCGGCTACCTGCGCGTGTTCCGCGCCAAGGCGGTGGTGTTCGCCACCGGCGGCGTCGGCCGCGCGTTCAAGATCACCAGCAACAGCTGGGAGTACACCGGCGACGGCCAGGCCCTGGCTTACGACGCCGGCGCCGAGCTGATGGACATGGAGTTCGTCCAGTTCCACCCGACGGGGATGGTCTGGCCGCCCAGCGTGCGCGGCATCCTGGTGACCGAGGGCGTGCGCGGCGAGGGCGGCGTGCTGCGCAACAAGGAAGGCCGTCGATTCATGTTCGACGACATTCCCGACAACTACAAATCGCAGACCGCCGACAACGAGGAAGAAGGTTGGCGCTACACCCAGGGTGACAAGAACTCGCGCCGGCCGCCCGAGCTGCTCACGCGCGACCACGTCGCCCGCTGCATCAACCGCGAGGTGCGCGAAGGCCGCGGCAGCCCGCACGGCGGCGTGTTCCTCGACATCGCGTGGATCAAGCCGCGCGTCCCCGGCGGCGCCGAGCACATCAAGAAAAAGCTGCCCAGCATGTACCACCAGTTCAAGCAGCTGGCGGATCTGGACATCACCGAGACGCCGATGGAGATCGGCCCGACCACCCACTACATCATGGGCGGCATCCGCGTCGACGCCGACACCCAGATGTCGAACGTGCCCGGGTTGTTCGCCGCCGGCGAGTGCGCGGCGGGCTTGCACGGCGCGAACCGCCTCGGCGGCAACTCGCTGTCGGATCTCTTGGTGTTCGGCAAGCGCGCCGGCGAGCACGCGGCGAAGTTCGCCAAGGAGCACCCGGCGGTGCAGATCGCGCCCGCGCAGATCGACGCGGCGGCGCGCGTGACCATGGCGCCGTTCGAGCGCGGCGCCGCCACCGGCGCCGACGCCGAGGGGCCGTACAAGATCCAGTACGAGCTGCAGGATCTGATGCAGAAGAACGTCGGGATCGTGCGCACCGAGAAGGAGATGGCCCAGGCCGTCGAGGGCATCGAGGGGCTGCGCAAGCGCGCCGAGAAGGTCGGCATCGTCGGCAACCGCGAGTACAACCCGGGCTGGCACACGGCGGTCGACCTCGGAAACCTGCTCATCTGCTCCGAGGCGATCGCGCGCTCGGCGCTGGAGCGCAAGGAGAGCCGCGGCGGTCACTTCCGCGAGGACTTCCCCAACAAGGATGCAGCGTTCGGATCCTTCAACCTCATCTGCAAGAAGGGCCCTGACGGTCGCCTGCAGCTGCGTCGCGAGACGATCCCGGCGCTGCGCGACGACCTGAAGCAGGTCGTCGAGGAGAACAAGTAACCATGGCCAAGGTTGCGTTTCGCATCTGGCGCGGTGAGCGGGGCAAGGGCGGCTTCAAGGACTACGAGACCGACATCACCGAGGGGATGGTGGTGCTGGACGCCGTTCACCAGATCCAGGCCGACCAGGCCAACGATCTGGCGGTGCGCTGGAACTGCAAGGCCGGCAAGTGCGGCTCGTGCTCGGCGGAGATCAACGGCATGCCCAAGCTCATGTGCATGACCCGCATGAACACGCTGCCGACCGACCAGCCGATCACCATCGAGCCGATCCACGCCTTTCCGTCGATCCGCGACCTGGTCACCGACGTGTCGTGGAACTTCGAGGTCAAGAAGAAGATCAAGAAGTTCAAGCCGCGCGCGCCCGACGCCCCCGACGGGACGTGGCGCATGCAGCAGGAAGACATCGAGCGCGTGCAGGAGTTCCGCAAGTGCATCGAGTGCTTCCTGTGCCAGGACGTCTGCCACGTGCTGCGCGACCACCACAAGCACGAGGAGTTCATCGGCCCGCGCTTCTTCGTCTACACCGCGGCGCTGGAGATGCACCCGCTCGACACCGAGGACCGCACCGCGGATCTGAAGAAGCGCGGACGGCGTCGGCTACTGCAACATCACCAAGTGCTGCACCAAGGTCTGCCCGGAGAACATCACCATCACCGACAACGCGATCATTCCGCTGAAAGAGCGCGTGGTCGATCAGTTCTATGACCCGGTGAAGCGGCTGCTGCGCGTCTTCTCGAAATAACTTTGGCATCACCGGCGAGGCGCCGGCACATACGAGCGGAGGTGCCGGGATGAAGCGTCGCTGGATAGCCGTCGTGGTTGCTGTCTCGCTCGCTGCGCTCGGCGCGGTGGTCATGGTGTTCTTCGCCAGCGCGCCGGGCTGCGCATCGTCGTCAGGGACGCCGACGACGACACCGCCGCCGCCGGCGCCCAGCAACTCGGTGCTCGAGCGCAACAATCACCCGTCGCGCGACGGCCACTTCGTCCAGCCGGCGCTGACCAAGGCGGCGGCGTCGTCGATGATCTTCAACACCGCCTTCCAGGCCACCTTCACCGGTGCGATGTTCGCGTCGCCGCTCTACCTCGAGAACGGGCCGAGCGGCAAGGGCATCTTCTTCGCGGTCACGACCGGCAACGACGTTTTCGCGCTCGACGAGACCACCGGCGTGGTCGTCTGGAAGCACAACATCGGACCATCGCCGACCGCGAGCGGCGCGGGGTGCGGCAACATCTCGCCGATCGGCATCCTGAGCACGCCGGTCATCGATCCGGCGTCGCGCACGATCTACGTCGCGGGCGCGATCGGGACCGGTGCCGCCATCCAGCGCCACGAAGTTCACGCGCTCTCGGTCGACGACGGCAGCGAGCGAGCGGGCTGGCCGGTCGATGTCTCGAAGGCGACAGCGCCTGGCGCCGCCCCCGACGGTGGTGCGCTGCCGTTCACGCCGTCGCCGGAGAACCAGCGCAGCGCGCTCTCGCTGGTAAAGGGCATTCTCTACGTTGCCTACGGCGGCCACGTCGGCGACTGCGGGCCGTACCACGGCTGGGTCGTCGCCATCGACACCAGTGCGCCCAGCCACGTCGGCGCCTGGGCCACCGGCGGCCAGGGCGAAGGGATCTGGGCCGCGGGCGGCATGGCCTCCGACGGAGAGGGTGTCTTCGCCGCCACTGGAAACAACACCGCCGGCGCGACCAGCCACCTCGACAGCGAGGAGATCGTGCGCGTCTCCGGCCTGGGGACGCTCGATCGGTCCACCGGCACAAATCATTTCTATCCGACGAGCTGGTACGCGATGGATCGCGCCGACGCCGACTTTGCGTCCAACAACCCGATGTACGTCCCGGTGCCAGGCGCGACCCCGGCCGCCTTCGTGGTCGCGTTCTCCAAGGACGGTCACATGTACCTGCTCGACAGTACCAACCTCGCCAGCCTGGGCGGTCAGCTCGTCGACTTTCCGGTCTCGCTCGGAAACTCGATCCACACCGCGCCGACCGCCTACACCTCGAACCAGCGGGTGCACGTCGCGCTGTCGATCGAGGCGGCGGCCCAGTGCCCGCCCGGCTCGGCCGCCGGCCGCGTCGTGATGTCGGTGGTGATCCCGCCGGGCACGCCGCCCCAGCCCCACGTGCTCTGGTGCGCCCCCATCGGCGGCGGCGCCGGCCCGCCAGCGCCGATCTCGACCACCACCGACGGCAAGTCCAACGCGATCGTCTGGTTCATGAACGGCACCGCCCTGAACGGCGTCGACGGCGACACCGGCGCCGTGATCTTCGCCGGCGGCACCGGCGTCTGCGCCGGCGTGCGCCAGTGGACCTCCCCCATCGCCGTCAAAGGCCGCATCATCGTCGGCGCCGACGGCCACCTCTGCTCCTGGTCGCTCCCGTCCCGGTCACCCCCGACGCCGCGACCGGCGGACTGACTCCGCGGGACGCCCCGACCGGCGGCTGACTCTTCCTCCCTCTCCTCCACGTCCGCGCGGAGGAGAGGGTCGGGGTGAGGAGGTCCGACCACTCCACCATTTCCGTTCCGCCAGCGACGTGATAGAAGCTGCAGCGAATTTCGATAGTGCCGGTGTAGCTCAGTGGTAGAGCAACGGTTTCGTAAACCGTAGGTCCTCGGTTCAATCCCGAGCACCGGCTCCGCAGATCCCAACGGGACGCGGGTTTAGAGGCTGAAGATGGGCCCGAATGTCCGCCCGAAGTCGCTCAAGTGCGGGGCAAGTGGACACGGATAGGGCAGGAATAGGGCAAACGCAGCCCGGACGGCGCCGCAGCGCGCGGGGGGCGCTGGTCGGGGTCTTGCTCGCGTGCGAGCGCCATTGTAACCGAGTCCAGACTGCCTTCCAGCGCAACGCAAGCGACGCCGTCGTCGCGGTTGATGATAGAGAAACTCATGGAGCGTCACAGTCCGTGCTGGGAGTCGTCATCGTTTTGGACCTTCTCCTTACACGATCCGTGCCGCCGGGCTGCACAGGTTGCGCGGCCGCTAGGGCCGCCGTGCCGACGAGCGCGCTCCCGGGCGTTCGTTTTTGGGACGCTACGCCGGGCGATCGGTAGCTTTCCGAACGAGCACGGAGAAGCCAAGAGCCGACGGCGGATCGACGCGTTGTTGTCGCCGGCGTTTCCTACGCGCGTCGTCGGAACCTCGCACGACACGACCTCGGCGGATAACATCCGAGCCGGGGGACGTCCGAATGGATAGGTCCCATATTTGACCAGCAGGTCCTTGACCGAATCGAGGACCTTCGCGCCCTCGGGCACCAGCGTCGATCGCTTCGCCGGGAAGAGGCCGCTCAGAACCAGAACCAGGCGCTGGAGATCGCCGTCTCTTTCGAGACGCGTCATGACGCCCGATATCGCGGTGGCGTCTTCTTCCAGCGCTCGGTCGCGCGCGCTCTTGTGCGTGGCCGCCGCGGCCAGTTCGTAGCGCGGCCGCGAGAGCTCCAGCGTTCGCGTGGCCTCGGTGCGGGCGAGCGTAGTCCCGGCCCGCACCGCGTCCCAATGGCCGGCGTCGAACTCTTTGTGCGCCTGCTGGAGCATGTTGGACGCGGCGGCATACTGCGCCTTGGCATAGGTCGCGGCGTCGACAGTCTCAGCGGTGCGAATCGCGAGCTCGGCGCCGAAGCCCCTCGAGCGCGGCACCCCGTTGCTGCTCGAAGGCGAGATGCTCGGCCATACGCTGGCGCTCGGTGACAGCCTGCTTCTTGACCGCGTCGACCCGGGCGAGGGTGATTAGGTCAGGGGACGGCGGTTCTCTCCAACGCGGTACCCTTGGCGACCAGCCTTTTCTGAGGTGCCCGGATGGCCCGGGGCAACTCCAGTCGCGAGTCGCGGCGGCCTTGAATACCCTGGCGATTACCGCCCCAAATACGCGTGTTGTTTGGACGATCCACCGACCGCAGCTCCTTTCGGCAAACTGCTCCCTGGCCCTAAGTCCTCGTCAATAAGACGAATTTCGATTGCTCATTGAATTGAGGTGCTAGCGGTTAACAGCCATGGGGGTTCGAGTCCCCCTCCTCGCACAGGAAAGTAATCGTTCAGGATTTCGTCGGGCGGAATGGGGTCGGTCGGGTCGGGTGCTTCGGTCTCCTCCACCAGAATTGCACCAGAATCCGGGGATAAATTGTGGATAACTGCCGCGCGTAGAACCTCCGCGGCGGCGTCCTTCAGCGGACGCATGTAGCGGGCGGTGGGGCAGACGCTGTCGAGCGCGGCGCGCGCGGTGTCGGTGAGCGGCAGCTCGCGCCGAACGAGCTTGAGTCCCTCAGATCGTCGAGCCATCGCTTCCTCCTAAACCAGCGCCTCGGCGATGCGCTTCGGCCGGACGCCGATCGCGAGCAGGGCGCGAATGACGAGCTCGATCGACACCGACGCCGCGGCTCTGCGCGGGCTGCCACGTGAACCCCTTCCAAGTCAATGCGACGATGCGGTCCGTCGGGCACCTCTTCTCGCCCGACGCCTGCCTCGACGGGGCTGGCGCTCCCATCAAGGACAACAGCTGCGCGTACACCGGCGCCACGCGGTTCTGGGGCCAGACGCCGGCCGAGCTCCCGCCGACCGGGTCGGGCTGCCTGGCCAGTTCCTGCCATGCCAGTGCCGACGCAGCCGCCTCGGCGCTGAATTCCGAACGGGTGCAGGTCGCGACCGCAAATCTGCTCTGGAAGGATGTCAACCACACGGTCAATACCGGCGGCGAGTACTACATGGACGCGCTCGACACCGGCTACCTGCCCACGCTGCTGTTCAAGCGTCGGGGCCAACAACAAGACCGACCGGAACGGACGGGTTCAAGGCCTTCCTCGGCACCGACGCCACATCTCGCCGGCGGAAGGTGCGCTGTTCAACGCCATGATGCTTGCGGACGGTCTACGGCACGATAGACGGGAGCCCTGGGCGTCCGCGACCCGTTCTACTACGAGGCGCTGCTCGCGGCGAGCATCAACGACGTACAGACCGCGTACGCCGCCTTCCTCCCCGGCCCCACCGCCCGCCGTGCAAGCGGCGATCGACCGGGCCCTGAGCCGCCCTGGCGTGCATTACAACCGCGCGACTGGACAACTGAAGATCAGCGCTGCACGTTAACCGCGTGATCGCGCAGACTCTCACGCCTCTCTTCTCGACCATGACCCCCGGCACGGCGCCGGGGGTCATGGTCGACTCGTTACACGCCGCCCAGGCCGACAGCGGTCTCGTTCCCTCACCCCTGCCGGATCCGATTGTCCATGTGGTGCAGTGGATTTTCCAGCGACCCGGCTGGGTGATGATCTCGGGCATCGTGATCGGCGTCGCCGTGGCCGTCGTGGTGCTCCGGTTCCTGTGGAAGCACCGGAAGGACATCTGGACCTGGCTCGTCACGCGGAGCCGGGGCACCAAGATCCTGATGGCGTCGGTCGTGGGCGTGTTCCTCCTGGCCGTGGCCGGCGTGGGGTACAAGGCCAACGACTACATGGAGCACAACAACAACTTTTGCCGCGGCTGCCATGTCTTCGTGCCCTCTGGACAGCCATTCGTCCGACCCGACACCGGCACCTACCTGATCGTCAACCAGCTCCAGGGCAAGCACGACACGCTCCAATGCCACCAGTGCCATCTGCCAGACAAGATCGCGCAGGCCCAGGAGCTGGTGCTGTGGATGGTGAACCGGCCCGACAAGGTCCCGGCCCACGAAAAGGTGCCGCCCGCCGTCTGCAAGGGGTGCCACGAGCAGGGAGCGGCCAAGAAGACCTGGCAGGAGATCACCAGCACCGCGGGCCACCGCGTCCACTTCGAGAACGATTCGCTCAAGGCGAAGAACATCGAATGCCTGACCTGTCACGCCCGCTCAGCGCACCGATTCCTGCCGGCGGACTCGACCTGCGCCCAGTCGGGGTGCCATCTCACGAGAGACGTCACGATCCGCCTGGGCAAGATGGCGGGCCAGTCGGGGCTCCACTGCGCGGTCTGCCACGCCTTCACCGCCGAGGTCCCCAAGCTCGCCACGGTGGACTCCGCCACGGGCACCCTCCGTCCTGGCGAAAAGCAGTGCTTCTCCTGCCACCAGATGCGGCTGCGTCTCGCGGATTTCGATCCCCGCAATGACCCGCACCAGGGCAAGTGCGGGATGTGCCACAACCCGCACGAAAACGTCAAGCCGGCGGACGCGCTGAAGTCCTGCGCCACCTCGGGCTGCCACTCCGACTGGGAAAAGGTCGAGTTCCACACCGGCAAGATCCACCGGCAGGCCGTCGAGCACTGCGAGACCTGCCACACCCCGCACGCCGCGCGGGTCGACGCCAGCGACTGTGCCGGTTGCCACGAGCGGGTGCGCGGATCGGTCACGGGAGGGAAGGTCCGGAAACCTCCCTTGCCCTTCGACACCACCAAGGCGCTCCGGTCGGTGTCGGTGCTGCCAGACCCGATCGGCCCCCACGGGAAGGGCGACGCGCCGCCGGATGAGGACCCTCCGGCGGCGTTTGTCTCTCCGGCCCCGGCGGACAGCTTCGCGCATGCCCGGCACAAGAGCATGACCTGCATCACGTGCCACCGGACCTCGTCCCGCTCCGCCGACCTGAGCTTCACCCCGCCGCGTGGCTGCCAGATCTGCCACCACAGCGCGACCGCCGGGCGCACGTGCACCGAGTGCCACGAGGCGTCTTCGCTGGGCCCCGAGACCGGCCTCGTGACCGTGACCGTGCCGGAACACGCCCCCAGGCCGCGGGAGGTCACGTTCCAGCACGCGCGGCACGAGGACGTGGCGTGCAAGGAGTGCCACACGACCCCCGTGTCGCTCGAACCGGCGCCCGCGGTGAAGGAATGCGCCGCCTGCCACGACCAGCACCACACCGAGGCCGAGGACTGCGCCGTCTGCCACGCCGGAGGCAACGTCGCGGCACCCGCACACGCCGCCGGCCGTGGCGCACCAGGCCTGCGACGTCTGCCACACCCCGACGAACGTGGCCCAGCTGATGCCCTCCCGTCCGTTCTGCCTCACCTGCCACCAGCCGCAGGGGGAGCACTTCCCGACCCAGGAATGCACCACTTGTCACCTCGGTGAGGATCCTGCAGAGTGGCGTCCACACCTGCTCGGCGGGAGCGGCTCGTGAGCGTCCTCCGTCGTATCCTGATCCTTGCGCTGGCGCTCCTGCCCGGGACCGCCGCCGCGCAGGGGTATCAATTGCGGCTCGATGGCGGGATCCAGGCGGTCAGCTTCCGCGGCTACTCGGCGGACAGCATTCCGGTGGACAGCGTGGTGCGGACCTCTAACGGCGCCCTCGAGACCCCCACCGGATACGCCGTGACCTGCACCTCCAACGCCCCGTACTGCAACTTCTGGATTCCCGGACCGATCCGGGTGGCCAATCCGGTCGTGGGCCAGGCCGCTTTCACCATGTGGGGGCTCGGCCTTCCCGGCCTGCGGCTCCAATTCAACGGCTACGCCACCACCGACGTCAGCAACGCGGGCTCGTGGCCGGGCACCTCCCCGAACCTCCAGCTCATCGAGGGCTACGCCGAGTACGCCGCCCCGGCATGGACGGCCGTGGCGGGCCGCAAGGTGATCAGCGGCCGGCTCGGCACCTACGGCTTCGACGGCGGCCAGCTGACCGGGCGCCTCGCGAGCGCGGGCCTCAGCCTGTCGGGGTACGCCGGATGGGGCCTGGCGATCGGCACCAACCTCCCCGTCAACACCGACCAGCTCTACCCGCAGGAGGACTACCATCCCGACCAGACACCTGTCGTGGCGGGCCTGACCGCCTCCTGGGTGTCGCGGCACGCCGAAATCACCGGCGAGTACCGCCGCGAGGTGGATCAGACCAGCAAGTACTTCGCCTCCGAGCGGGTGGCGGGGTCGGCCACGATCCGCCCCTACGGCGCATGGAGCCTCGTGGGTGGGGCTATCTATGACATGGCCAGCGGGCTCTGGGGCAGCGCAGACGCCGCGGTGCGCTACACGGTGCCCAAGGTCGGGGTGGTCGCGGGATACAAGCGCTACGCCCCCTTCTTCGAGCTCTGGACCATCTGGGGCGCCTTCAGTCCGGTGCCCTACAACGCGGTCTACGGGTCGGTCTCGGTGCAGGCCACCAGGCGGCTCCAGCTCCGGGCCCGCGGCGAGAGCTATCAGTTCGAGGCAGCCGACGCCGAGACGCCGCTGGTCTTCACCGAGGACGGCGGATGGCAGGCCTCGGGCGGCGCCACCTACCAGTTCAACGACGCCTGGTCGGCGCAAGCGGGGTACCACAACGAGTTCGGTTCGGGAGCCGCCTCGAGCGGATGGGACGGCAACGTGACCTTCGCGCCGAGCCCGCGCTTCTCCATCATGGGCTACGGCAACTCCCTGCAGCGGCCGCTCGAGTATCGCTGGGACGATTCGAAGGTGCTGGTGTACGGGATGCAGGCCAACGTCGTGGCGCGGGACAACGTGAGCGTGGCCTTCATGGTGGCGCGCTACGACGAGAACCGCCAACGGCCCGACGCGGCCTCATTCGAATGGGACCAGCTCCGGTTCGGCGCCAAGGTCGTCATGACCTTCAGTTCGGCCGACCGCTTGCCGCTCCCCAAGGCGATCACCAACCGACCGGCGGGGTACTGAGATGCGCCACACGCTCCCGCTGATCCTGCTGGCGCTGGGCCTGGCGGCCGCTCCCGCCCGGGCGCAGCAGCCCGATCGCTTCAGTCATGCCAAGCATGCCAAGGTCTTCCCGAGTTGCGTCGCGTGCCACGCGGGCGCCGTCGACCCCGCCTTGCCCCTCCTGCCGTCGGGTCAGGGCTGCGCGAACTGCCACGACGGGACCGTCGAGCGCCGCATCGCCTGGACGACCCCGGCCCTTGAGCCGAACAACCTTCGCTTCACTCACGCCGAGCACTCGCGGCGCCTGGCGACGAAGGCCGGGCGAGACTCCACGCTCGTCTGCCAGGCCTGCCACACGCCGACTGGCAGCGGGTGGATGACGGTCGAACTGGCGGTGGTGCCGCAGTGCCTGACCTGCCACGGCGTCCAGACCACGCACTTCGCGGCCCCGGACACTGCCTGTGCCACTTGTCACGTCCCGCTCGCCCAGGCTACCCAACTCACCACGGCCGACATCAAGGGCTTCCCGAAGCCACCGTCCCACACGGCGCCCGGCTTCATGGGCCCCACAGGCCACCCCACGCTCGCCCGCGCCGGGACAGGTCCCACGACGTACGGCATCGCGCCAAGTTGCGCCACATGCCATGCGCGCGATTTCTGCATCACCTGCCACGTCAACGCCCCGGAAACGGCCGCGATCCAGGCGCTGGCCCCCGATGCCCGGTCGCTCGCCATCCCGGTGACGCTGGAGGCCCCGCCGAGCCACTCGCAGGGGAGCTTCCTCTCGATGCACGGCAGGGAAGCCAGGAAGAGCACCGCCTCCTGCCAGAGCTGCCACACTCAGCAATCGTGCGAGGCCTGTCACCTCTCACCGCCCAAGGCGGTGACCACGCTCTACGCCGCCGGGCCCGGCCGCGGGACGGGCGCACAGATCGTGCGGAGCCGTCCGGCGATGCACATGGCCGATTTCAGCACCATCCATGCGCCGGTGGCCACCAGCAACCCGCAGTCGTGCCAGGGCTGTCACGCGCGGCCGCAGTGCCTCGATTGCCACCGGTCCACGCCGGAGCGGACGCCCCAATACCATCCGCAGACCTTCCTGGAACGGCATCCCGCCGCGGCCTACGCACGCGAAACGAACTGCGCCGACTGCCACAACTCGGCGGCGTTCTGTCAGAACTGCCACGTGCAGGCGGGGCTCGGCAGCCCCAAGGGCGCGCTGGTGGCCGGCTACCACGACGCCTTCCCCGGATTCCTGCTCAACCACGGACAGGCCGCGCGACAGAACCTCGAGAGCTGCACCTCGTGCCACACCGAGCGAGACTGCATGACCTGCCACTCGGCGCTGTACGGGCGCGGATTCAATCCGCACGGCCCCGGCTTCGACGCCGACCGACTCCGTCAGAAGAACCCGCAGATGTGCACGGCGTGCCACGGTGCGATCATCCCCGGGGCGAAGTGAACTGATCGCCGGCGGACCGTGGACGAACAGGCGCAGAACGGCCCCGGGAGAAGATCCCCGGGGCCGTTCGTCCGTCCGGCATCCGGCCGGGCTACTTGATCAGGATCCTGTTCGCGACCGCCGTCGGCACCTTCGGCAGGTGGACCAGCAGCACGCCGTCCTGGTAGCTGGCCGTGATCTGCTCCTGCACCACGATCGCCGGCAGGCGGATCATCCGGCGAAACTCACCCCACTCCCGCTCGGCGAGGAGATAGTGCTCCCCCTTTTCCGCCGTGGCGAACTCGCGGCGGCCGCTCAGGGTCAGGAGCGTGCCGGCGAGGGTGATGTCGAGGTTTTCCCGGTGGGCGCCGGGCACGTCGAGGCGGACGACATACTCCGCTTCCGTCTCGATCACGTCGAACGGCGGCATCCACGCGGTGGGAGCCGTGTCCGGGGTGCGGAAGTGGGCCTCGGGAGCGTAGCTGCTGCCAAAGAACCGATCGAACACCTGGTCGATGTCGTCGCGGACCTTGGCCATGACGGGTGCGGCCTTGATGATTCTCATTGTTCCTCCTGGGTGGGACCGTGCCCGCACAGTAACACCGGGGCGTTGAAGCGCCCGTGAAGGAGGGTTGAAATCATGGCCACAAACTTCGCCGGGGGATTCTGGCGCCTCGCCGACCCGAAAATCTCCCTCGCCTCCGCCGCCTCGATGCTGCTCGGCGCCTCGGCCGCAGCCGTCGCCGGACCGCTCTCGGTCGGCTGGCTGGCGGTCACGGTGCTCGGGATCTTCGCGGTCGAGGTGGCCAAGAACGCCTCCGGAGAGATCTTCGACTGGGACTCCGGCACCGACCGCCGCATCCGCCCGGAGGACCGGAGCCCCTTTTCGGGCGGCAAGCGCGTGCTGGTGGACGGGCTCCTCACCCGAAGGCAGACCTGGGCCATCGCGATCGGCGGGTACCTCCTCGCGATGGTGGCGGGGCTGGCCATCGTGCGCTGGCGGGCACCCGGCGTCCTCTGGATCGGTGTGGCCGGACTGGCGCTCGCGTTCTTCTACCACGCGCCCCCGATCTCGCCTGAGCTACCGGGGCTGGGGCGAGCTCGCCGTGGCGGCCTGCTACGGACCGCTGATCTGCGCCGGCACCTACCTCGTCCAGCGCGGCACAATGCCGACCGGCGTCGTCCTGCTTTCCCTGCCCCTCGGCCTCCTGGTCGCGGCCTTCCTCTGGATCAACGAATTCCCCGATCTATGCCGCCGACGCGCTCTCGGGAAAGCGCACGCTCGTGGTGCGCCTGGGGCGCCGTGGAGCCGCGACCGGCTTCGCAGCCATCGGCGTCGCCGCTGCCCTCGTGCTGGCCCTCCTGCCGGCTGCTGGGCTCCCATGGACGGTCTGGCTGGGTGGCATGGCGGCCGTCCGGTACGTGCCCGCCGCGCGCCTGCTGATCGCCACGCCGGAGGACACGGCCGCCATCGTGCCCGCGCAGGTGTTCACGCTGCAGGCCTTCCTGCTCTATGCCATCGGCGCGAGCGCCGGCATCCTGCTCGGCGGCGTGAGCCGTCGATCGAAGAAGATTTCGCGGCGCGTTCACGGTCGTTTCACCCCCTCGGTCCTATTCTTGTGGCGCACCATCCACCAGGGGGTCGTATGAAACTCACCAAGCTGAACCCAATCCTCGGCAACGTGGAGAAGATCGATCGGCTGTTCGATCCCTTCTTCACGGGGCCGCTCTTCCCCGAGCTCATGGTCAAGGGCTTCGAGGGCACATGGGTCCCGACGCTGGACCTGGCCGAGAACGACGCGGCCTTCGTCATCCAGCTCGAGGTGCCCGGCATGCCGAAGGAGAACTTGGACGTGAAACTCACCGGAGAGGTCCTCACCATCTCCGGCCATCGCGAGGCCATCAAGGAAGTGCCCGGCGAGAACTTCCTGTATCGGGAGCGGGAGACGGGCAAGTTCGTCCGCACGCTCCGGCTGCCGGTGCCCGTGGTGGAGGGGAAGATCGAGGCGCACTACACGGACGGCGTGCTGAAAGTGACGCTGCCGAAGGCCGCACCCGCGGTGCGGAGCAAGATCACGATCAAGTAGCGTGATCCGCGCCTCGATGGACGAACGGCCCCGGGCATCACGCCCGGGGCCGTTCGACGCCAGGCACGCCGACCGCTACCCCTCGAAGCGGGCCCAGGCGAGGGCGGCATGCACCGCCCGCTCGCCATCCGGCCCGCCGCGCCGCGCGCTCGGGAGCGGAGGAGACCGGCTCGAACCGGTCGAACCGCCGTCCTTCCAGGAAGGCGTCGGTCCCCGACCAGACCCCGAGGGTGATGCCGGCCAGCCCCGCCGCACCCAGCGCCGTCGTCTCGATCATGTCGGGACGCTCCACCGGCCGCCCGAGGACGTCCGCCAGGAACTGCATCAGCCAGTCGTTCGCGCTCGCCCCTCCGTCCACCCGAAGGGCCGCCGGCGTCCAGGCCGGCGTCCTCCGTCATCAGTTCCACCAGTTCGGCGCTGCTGAAGGCCATCGCCTCGAGCGCGGCCCGCGCCAGGTGGGCGCGCGTGGTGCCCCGGGTGAGCCCGGTGATCGTGCCGCGGGCGTCCGCCTCCCAGTGCGGAGAACCCAGCCCGACGAACGCGGGCACGAAATACACGCCGCCGGTGTCGGGCACGCTCCGCGCGAGCGCCTCGGTCTCGTCGGCACGCGCCACGAGCCCGAGCCCGTCCCGGAGCCACTGCACCGCCGCGCCGGCGATGAACACACTGCCCTCGAGGGCGTACGCCGGCTCGCCTGCCGGCCCGCAGGCGGCGGTCGCGAGGAGCCCGTGCGGCGAGTGCGCACGCCGGGCACCGGTATGCATAAGAAGAAAGGTGCCGGTGCCGTACGTGTTCTTGGCGCTGCCGGCCCGGACGCAGCCCTGGCCGAAGAGCGCGGCCTGCTGGTCCCCCGCGATGCCGGCGATCGGCAGCTCGGAGCCGAAGTGCTCACGGCGACAGGTCCCGACCACGCCGCCGGAGGCCACGATGCCCGGCAGGACCAGCGGCGAGACGCCGAACACGGAGAGCAGCTCGGAATCCCACGTCCGTGCGCCCAGGTCGTAGAGCATCGTGCGGGAGGCATTGGTGTGGTCGGTCACGTGCACCGTGCCCCCCGTGAGCCGCGCCACGAGCCAGCTGTCGACGGTTCCCGCCGCCAGCTCCCCCTTCTCGGCGCGACGCCGGACCTCCCGGTCCGCAAGGAGCAGCTCGAGCTTCGTCGCGGAGAAATACGGATCGGGCACGAGGCCGGTCCGCTCTCGCAGCATCTCGGTGAGGCCCTGCGCCCGCAGTTCCGCACAACGCTCGGCCGTGCGCCGGTCCTGCCAGACGATGGCGCGCCCGATCGGCGCCAGCGTGCGGCGGTCCCAGAGCACGACCGTCTCGCGCTGGTTGGTGATGCCGAGGCCGACGGGTTGCTCTCCCGCCTGGGCAACCGCCTCGCGCCCCGCTTCAAGCGCAGTCCGGAAGAGATCCTCGGGGTCGTGTTCCACCCAGCCGGGGCGGGGAAAATGCTGCGGCACCTCGCGGTAGCCCCGACCGAGCACGGTGCCGTCCTGGTGGACGACGAGCGCGGTGGTGCCGGTGGTTCCCTGGTCGATGGCGAGGATGGAGGGCATGGTCAGCGGGGCCGCGGGGCCGCAGGGCGGGAGGCATGGTCGGGACGGCGCGAGAGCAGGACTCCGCTGACGATGAGGACGGCACCACCGATCTGGAGCGGACGGGGGTGTTCGCCGAGGAGGGGCCATGCAACCAGCATCGCCACGAGGGGAATCATGGAGTTGAAGATGGCGGTCCGGGCGCTCCCGACGACGCGCACCCCGTTGTTCCACATCACGTACGCGACAACGATGGCGAGCAGGGTGGAGTACGCCACGCCGGTCCAGGCCCGGCCACTCAGCCCGTCCCAGTCGAGCGACCGGAGGTCTCCCGCCCCGAGGAGCAGCAGCCCCGGCGTGCCGGTAAGCATCGTCAGCGCCGTCAGTCGCAGCGTCGAGATCGGCACCTTGAGGGCGCGGACGCCGAGCGTGAAGACGGCCCAGCCGAGCACGGCCACGAAGACGGCGGCGTCTCCTGCCAGCTTCCCGACACCGAGGGCCGCGCCCTTCCCCGCCAGGATCAGCGTCACGCCCCCGAATCCCAGGAGCCCGCCCATCACCACCGGCCGCCGCAGCGATTCGATGCCGGTGGCCGCGCCGAGGAAGGCCACGATGAGCGGCGTGGTGGCCACGATCAGCGACGCATTGGCCACCGACGTGTGTTCCAGGCCATACATGAAGCACACCTGGTACGCCGTATTGCTCAGCACGCCCATCCAGAGAAGCGGCCACCACGCGGCGCGCGGCGCGCCGATCGACCCTTCGCGCCACAGGAGCACCGCCAGCAGCACCAGCGTGGCCATCGTGAAGCGGAGCCCGGCGAAGGCGAGCCCGGGCATCTCCGCCAGCGCCATCTTCATGAAGCTGAAGTTGGCGCCCCAGATCAGCACCACGGCCAGCATGGCGAATTCCGCTCGCGCCACCTGGCGTGTGTCGCTCATGCGCAGGTGCCCGTCGGCGTGGTCCTGCGATGGCGGCGGTGCACGGGCGCGGGGTGCGGCATGGCATTAAGATGCCATTGTCCCGTGAGGATGGCCACCGACCCGCAACCCCACCCA
>CAVQDT010000002.1:0-590010 GCA_963711305.1 uncultured Pseudomonadota bacterium | reverse complement strand
TAAGTAGTTAGAATAATTGTGGAGGCGCCGGGAGTCGAACCCGGGTCCGGAAGCGCTCTGCTCATAACACTACGTGCGTGTCCGGCGATTTGGTTTTCGTCGCCGAGTTGGCCCGCCGGCCGGGCGTCTCGGTGCTTAGCCTTCCCTGATTCTCGCGGCTGCGTCGGAAAGCGCTACGCAGTCGCAAAGCCCGCTAAATGGCCAATCCCCCGGGCCGCGGGCGGCTCCCGAGTTCACGGTCTAGTCCGTTTTTTAGGCGGCTAGAGCGAACGCGTTGTCGTTCGCTTTTGTTTTTTTTGCCCGTTTTTACGAGGCCTCGGGCGCCTCGGCACGCGTCACGAACTTTGCTAGCCCCCGTCGAAACCGTTTCGCCCCCCGAACCTCGTCGAGGTTCGGAAAATATAGCAGTCTCCTCGGCGTTTTGGCGCGCTGCTGTTGCGCACGGTCGCGCTTGTCCGCTTCCGACCTTTGCGTTTTAGCCCTTCCAGGGTAAGAGGAGGACATGTTGGTCGCAGGCGCCGGCGCCGCCGTCCACACGGACGGGTTCACTGCAGCAGGGCTGGCCGCGCATCGGGCGCTGGCGGCGGCCGGGCTCGACGCGCGTGGATGCGGTGCTGGTGTTCGCGGGCGCGCGCCACGACGACGATGACTACGCGGGGGTGCTGCGCGGGGTGGCGCGCACGATCCCGGGGGCGGTGATCACGGGCTGCTCGGCCACGGGGGTGCTCACCTCGGGTGAGGAGCTCGAGAACGCGAGCGCGGTCGCTGTCCTCGCGCTCGGCGGGGATCAACCGCTGCCGCCGCCGCTCTTCCGCCTGGGGGTGCGCGACGACTCGCGCGGCGTCGGGCGCGCGCCTGGGCCGTGAGGCGCTCGAGGCGCTCGGCGGCGACGCGCGCGGCGCGGTGCTGGCGATCCTGATCGATCCCGGCGAGCTCGACGCGGCGGACTTCGTGGCCGGCATCGCCGACGCGGCGCCGGATCTGCTCATCACCGGCGCGGGGGCGTCGGGCGGCGCCAAGGGCTCGCGCGTGTTCATGAACGGCGAGGCGCACTCGGACGCCTGCGTGGGCCTGCTGTTCCCGGCGACGCTGCACCCGACGGTGGGCATGACCCAGGGCTGCCAGGGGCTGACCGAGCCGATGACGATCACGGCGGCCGAGGGCAACCTGATCCTCGAGATCGAGGGCCGCTCGCCGATCGACATCCTCGAGCAGGCGCTGGCGGAGCCGCGCAACCGCGGGCTCGGGCAGATCACGGGGCACCTGCTCGCGGGCATCGGCGACATCGTGTCGGACGGGCGCTCGGACTACGTGGTGCGCCCGTTCGCGGTGGCCGAGGCGGACCCGCGCGCGCTCGCGGTCGCGGAGCCGGTGCGCGCGGGGCAGACGATCCGCTTCACGCTGCGCGACGCGATCGGGGCGCGCGACGACATGAAGGCGATGCTCGACGAGCAGGCCGAGGCGCACAATCGACGCGCCGGCGCGCTTCGGGGTCTACTTCAACTGCGCGGGCCGCGGCAGCGCTCTCTACGGCAAGCCGGGGCTGGATCCGGAGTTGATCCGCCGTCGCTTCGGCCAGCTGCCAGTGATCGGGATCGAGAGCTCGTTCGAGATTGCGCCGGCCTGCGGCCAGTCACGCATTCACATGTTCACCGGCGTGCTGCTGCTCGCCGGCTGAAGGCTGGTGAAGACCGGCTCTCTCGGAGCCTGCCCGGGCGTTGCTTCTCGCAAGGCCTACCCTCACCCCGGCCCTCTCCCGCGGACGGGAGACGGTGACTTGGCTTTGGTGCCGGCTACTTCTCTTCCCACCAGAAGACGGTGATCGCCAGACAGTGGAACGCCTCGTCCGACGACTGCGTCACGACTGTGTCCACCACCTGGCACTGGGGATGCTCGCGAATCCAGGACCGTGACCTTCTCGCCCAGATTCTCCCGTTCTTGGGCCATCGTCGCAGAGAAGACCTTGACGCCGTTGAAGCGAGCCGTTGTGTGATTCTGATGTTGTGCCATCGGTTGTTTACTTCCTTACCAGACGACGCTGCTGGTGTGTGGAG
Source organism: uncultured Pseudomonadota bacterium (assembly GCA_963711305.1). Taxonomy (GTDB): domain Bacteria; phylum Myxococcota_A; class Polyangia; order Fen-1088; family Fen-1088; genus DASRQZ01. Next base: position 587,956 of record CAVQDT010000002.1, on the reverse strand, counting down.
GACGACGGAGACCTTCCCCCAGTGAGCTCGGAGAGCGTCGGACCGTCGGTATGACGCCCCGAATCCCTTCCTCCGTCAAGGACGTTAGGTTCGTTAAGGTCGTGCAGGCTTCTACTGACGTCTTCACGAAATCCCCTATAGCAACGATTCCACTATCACTGCAATACCTTGGCCTCCACCGATGCATGCCGCCCCGAGTCCATGCCGCGCCTTTCTCCGGCGCAGCTCGTGAAGTAAATGGGTGACGATCCGCGCGCCCGACGCGCCCAGCGGATGACCGAGTGCGATCGCGCCACCGTCGACATTGGTCTTTTCGCGCGGTAATCCCGCCTCTTTTTCGACCGCGAGGTACTGCGGCGCGAAGGCTTCGTTGACCTCGATCAGATCCATCTCGGTCGATGCGCATGTGGGCGCGCGCGAGCACTTTGGCAATCGCAGGCACGGGGCCGATGCCCATGACCTTGGGATCGACGCCGACGTAGGCCCACGCGACCAGGCGGCCGAGGGGCTTGCGCTGCGTGCGCTCGACGGCGGCGCGCGACGCGACGACCAGCGCGGCGGCGCCGTCGGCGATGCCCGACGCGTTGCCGGCGGTGACGATGCCGTCGGTCTTGAACACCGGCGCCAGCTTGGCGAGCCCCTCGAGCGTGGTCTGCGGCCGCGGGTGCTCGTCGCGCGCGAAGGTCTGCGTCGCGCCCTTGCGCCCGCGCAGCTCGACGGGCGCGATCTCGTCGCGGAAGCGCCCGGCCTCGTCCGCCGCGGCCCAGCGCTTCTGCGACTGCAGCGCGTAGGCGTCGCAGGCGTCGCGATCGATGCCGTAGCGCTCGGCGACGGTCTCGGCGGTCATGCCCATCGCGCAGCCGGCGTAGGTGTCGATCAGCGCGGTCCACAGCAGATCCTCGACGGGCGGCGCCTTGCCGAACGCGTAGCCCCAGCGCGCGCCGCGGATGGCGTGCGGCGCCTGGCTCATCGACTCGGTGCCGCCGACCAGCGCCACCTCGGCGTCGCCGGTGCGGATCTCCTGCGCCGCGGTGACGATCGCCTGGAAGCCCGAGCCGCACAGCCGATTGACGGTCAGCGCCGGCGTCTCGACGGGCAGGCCGGCGCGCAGGCCGATGTGGCGCGCGCAGTAGACGTCCTCGGGCGTCGTCTGCAGCACGTTGCCGAAGATCACCTCGTCGATCTCGTCGGGGCGAACGTCGGCCTGCGCCAGCGCGGCCTGCGCGGCGATCGTGCCGAGGTCGGTGGCGCGGAGATCTTTCAACGCGCCGCCGAACGCACCGAAAGCGGTGCGTTTCGCAGACAGAAATAGGACGTCGCGCGACGAATCCAGCAGCATCATCTTCCTCGGCGAAACTGCCACCGAGCCCCCGTGAAGACTCTACTCAGGGTTTTATAGTCGGAGGCCCGGAGCCTGTCTAGCGTCGCGCGATCGATCGCGCCCGCGCGCGTCTAACGCTTGTTGCTCGCGGGCACCGACGCGTCGACCGAAATCTCTTCTTCCACGGCCACGCGCGCCGGCGCGGACGAGCCGCTCGGCAGCGCGGCGCGCGCCTCCGGCATCGGGCCGAGGCCCATCTTCGCCTTGAGCTCGGCGAGCGCGTTGTCGGAGCCGGGGCCCGCCTCCAGGCTCTTGAACTTCTGCGCGAGCGTGTCGCCGGTCAGCTCGCCGCCCAGCTCGGCCGACGCCTCGGACTCGGCCTCGATCTGGTCGACCTTCTGGCTCATGCGCTCGAAGGTGTCGAACGCGCTGGTGTCGGAGAGGCCGCGCATCGTGTCCTGGATCGCCTTCTGCGCCTCGGCGCGCTTCTGGCGCGCGATCAGGATGTTCTTCTTGCGCTTGGCCTCCTCGATCTTGTCGTTGAGCGTGCGCAGCTGGTCCTTCAGCTTCTCGACGGCGTCCTTCTGCAGCTGCCACTGCTTGCCGAACTCGCCCTGCTGCTTGTCGTGCTCCTGCTTGCGCGACAGCGCCTCCTTGGCCAGGGCGTCGTCGCCCGAGCGGACGGCCAGCATCGCCTTGCGCTCCCACTCCTTCGACAGCTCGATCTGCTCGTCCCACTGCTTCTTCAGCCGCTTCTCGTCGGCGATCGAGACGGCGACCTGCTTCTTCGCCTCGACCAGCTGGTTCTGCATCTCGAGGACGATCTGATTCAGCATCTTCTGCGGGTCTTCCGCCTTGGAGATGAGATCGTTCAGGTTCGACTTGATGAGCGTTCCGAGCCTTGAAAAGATTCCCATGATGTTCCCTGGATGGAGTCCTGGTTGTTGGGCTAGACCGCTGACGCCGACGCCGACGACGGGTGCTCGACGAACTTCGACAGGAACGGATAGTGCTTGGAGGCGACCATCGTCATGTCGTCGATGACGGCCTGGAACTCGTTGAAGTCCAGGTTCTCGAGCTCGAGCGCGTGCACGACGACCACCGCGTCGCCCTCGAGGCCGAAGGCGCCGTGCACCATCTCGGTGGTGTTGAGGCCCAGCAGCGCGCGGTAGAGCTGCTCGCGTCCGGCGGCGGGCAGGTCCATGACCTTGAGGCGGAAGGCGACGACCGGGCCGGCGATGGAGATGGCCAGGTTCTCGTGCCCGTCCAGCTTCACCAGCCAGATGTCCGGTGTCGACGCGCTCGGACGAGAGGCCGATGCGCAGCAGGTAGGACTCGATGTCCTCGGCGCTTTTCATGATGACGCAAGGTTAATCGATCGCGGCGGCGAAGACGAGGGGGCCCGCCGCCGGCGCCCAGCCTCGACCGCTTGTCGACAAAAGCACTGCATGTGGTACCGGAAACCGGCCCGATGTCGCCTGCCTTAGACCCGACCAAGCTGCCGCGTCACGTCGCCATCATCATGGACGGCAATGGCCGCTGGGCCCAGCGGCGGGGTCTGCCTCGGGTCGAGGGGCACCGGCGCGGCGCGGTCGCGGTGCGCGACGTGGTGCGCGCGGCGCGCGAGGTCGGCCTGCGCGCGCTGACGCTGTACGCGTTCTCCTCGCAGAACTGGCAGCGCCCGCCGGAAGAGGTCGGCACGCTGATGCAGCTCCTGCGCGACTACGTCATCGACGAGCGCGACGAGATCATGGAGAACGACATCCGCCTGATCGCCATCGGCGACGTCGAGCGGCTGCCCGACTTCGTGAAGGAGCCGCTCGAGACGCTGATGCGCGACTCGGCCGGCAACCGGGCCATGACGCTGTGCCTGGCGCTGTCGTACGGCGGGCGCGAGTCGATCGTGTCGGCGACGCGCGCGCTGTGCGACCTGGCGACGCGCGGCGCGCTCAAGCCCGACGAGATCACGGAGGATCGCATCTCGGCGGCGCTGCAGACCGGCGGCCTGCCGCAGCTCGACCTGCTCGTGCGCACCTCGGGCGAGGAGCGCCTCTCGAACTTCCTGCTCTGGGAGGCGGCCTACGCCGAGCTCTACTTCACCGACACGTTCTGGCCCGACTTCGGCAAGAACGAGCTCTACCAGGCGCTGGATTCGTTCCGGCGGCGCGAGCGCCGTTTCGGTCAGACCCGCGAGCAGATCCGCTCGATCGGCTGAGCGAGCCCGCGCATGTCGAACCTGGCGCTGCGCGTGTCGACCGCGGCCGTCGGCCTGCCGCTGGTCGCGCTGCTGGCGCTCTGGCACGTGCGGCTCGGGTTCGCGCTGCTGGTCTTTCTCTTCTGCCTGCTGGGCCTCATCGAGCTCACCCGGATGACCATGGGCGCCGCGCCGCGCGCGCAGCGGGTCGCGATCGTCGCGACCGGCGTGGCGCTGTCGGCGGCGCTCTACGCGCGGCCCGAGCTGGCGCTGCTCTGGTCGCTCGCGGCGGCGGCGGTCGGCGGCGACGGCGATCCTCGCGCACCCGGGCGACATCTCGGGCGCGAACGCGCGCCTCGGCATCGCGGTGTTCAGCGTCTTCTACGTCGGCGGCTTCTCGGCGCCGCTGGCGCTCCTGCAGCGCGACGTCGCCGACGGCCCGTTCTGGGTCTTCGTCGCCATCGCGGTCACGTTTGCCAACGACACCGGCGCCTACTTCGCCGGGCGCGCCATCGGGCGCCACAAGCTCTACCCGGTGATCTCGCCCAGCAAGACCGTCGAGGGCGCGTTCGGCGGGCTCGCCGGCGGCGTCATCAGCGCCTGGGTCTGCCGCGCGACCTTCTTCCCCGGGCTCACCTTGCGCGACTGCCTGCTGGTCGCGGTGCCGGCGGCGGTGATCGGCCCGATCGGCGATCTGGTCGAGTCGATGATCAAGCGCTCGGCGGGCGTGAAGGACTCGGGCCGCATGCTGCCGGGCCACGGCGGCATCCTCGATCGCGTCGACGCCCTGCTGTTCGTCAGCGCCTGGGTCTACGCGTACACCACGCAGCTGCGCTAACTGCCGGCCTGAGGCCCCCTGGTCGACCTCAGATACGACAAAACCCCCGTGGTCTCCCACGGGGGCTTTGCCCAAGCTCAAAACGGGTTCGTTTCCTAGGCTAGTCTATGGCAAATCGAAAAAGCCGCTCCGGGCTGAAGCTAGGTAGGGAAAGTTAATTCCCGGAGTCGAAAATCTTGATCACGCCGACGGGTGTCGACGTAGCGGAGTGAGGAGCCGCGACCCGAGGCGAGTCGAGCGGCGTCTCAGCGGCTGCCCGAGGAATCAGCAAGGGGTGTGCCGACGGGGCCGATTGAGGCGATCCCGTTGAAATACTGGCGCTTCCATGTTAGACGAGCCTATTGTTCTCGAAGCTTCTCCCATGAACCCTGACATTCGCGTCAGCATGTGCCTGGTCGGCACCGTAATTTTTCATAGTCTCGTATGCCGAACAGTCTCCTGGTCATCAACGCCGACGGCCCCGAAACCAGGGTTGCGCTCGTCGAAGACGGTTTCCTCGGCGAGCTCTACATCGAGCGGAAACGCGAGCGCGGCATTGCGGGAAACATCTACAAGGGCCGCGTCGAGCGCGTACTGCCGGGGATGCAGGCCGCGTTCGTCAACATCGGGCTCGAGAAATCCGCCTACCTGCACGTCTCCGACGTGCGCGGCACGCCCGACGATTTGACGCGGCTTGTTCGCGGGCGAGTCGCCGAGCCGCGGCGAGGACGATGACGACGAGGCCGCCGACGCGGCGCGCGCGCACGGCGGCGCGCGCATCGAGGATCTCCTGAAAGAGGGCCAGGAGATTGTGGTTCAGGTCACCAAGGAGCCGATCAGCACGAAGGGCGCGCGGACCACGCGCTACATCTCGCTGCCCGGGCGCCACCTGGTGTTCATGCCGACCGTCGACCACGTCGGCATCTCGCGCCGCATCGGCTCCGACCGCGAGCGCAAGCGCCTGCGCGAGATCGTCGACTCGATGCGGCCGGCCGGCTCGGGCTTCATCGTGCGCACGGTCGCCGACGGCGTCTCCGAGCGCGAGCTGCGCTCGGACATGGAGTTCCTGATCAAGCTCTGGAACGAGGTGGTGAAGCGCTCCGAGGGCGCGCGCTGTCCGGCGCTGATCTACAACGACCTGGATCTGCTGCTGCGCACGGTGCGCGACCTCTTCACCGCCGACGTCGAGAAGCTGATCATCGACTCGCGACCCGAGTACGACCGGGTGAAGAAGTTCATCGCGGCGTTCATGCCCGACTTCGCGGGCAACATCGAGCTCTACGACGGCACCGACCCGATCTTCGACGGCTACGGCATCGAGATCGAGATCGACCGCGCGCTCGAGCGCAAGGTCTGGCTGAAGTCGGGCGGCTACCTGATCGTCGACGAGATGGAGGCGCTGACCGCGATCGACGTCAACACCGGCCGCTTCGTCGGCAAGTCCAGCCTGGAAGACACGATCACCAAGACCAACCTCGAGGCCTGTCGCGAGGTCGCCGAGCAGCTGCGCATCCGCTCGATCGGCGGCATGATCGTCGTCGACTTCATCGACATGGACCGCCCGCACAACCGTGACAAGGTCACGCGGGCGTTCAACGACTACCTGCGCAAGGACCGAGCGAAGGCGGCGGTGACCCGCATCTCGGAGCTGGGGCTCATCGAGATGACGCGCAAGCGGACGCGCGAGTCACTGCTGCACACGCTGACCGAGCCGTGCTCGGCCTGCGAGGGCAAGGGCTACACCAAGTCGCGCCGCACGGTCTCCTACGAGCTGTTCCGCGAGCTGCGGCGCCAGGGCGACCTGATCGACGGCGACACCGTCCTGGTCGAGGTTCACCCCGAGGTCGCGCAGGTGCTGGCGACGACCGACCGGGCGTTCCTCGAGGACATGGAGAAGCGCCTGCAGAAGCGCATCGTCGTCAAGGCGCGCGGCTCGTTCCACCTCGAGGACTTCGAGATCCGGTCGCCCGGCGACAAGGCGCCGCTCGAGCGCTCCGAGGCGGGCGGCGGTGCGCGCGAGGCCGAGAAGTCGGATCGCGACGCGAAGCGGCGGCGCCGGCGCCGGCGCGGCCTGGGCTCGCCGGCCGAGGTCGAGGCGGCGCTGGCCGAGGACGAGGCGGCGAGCGTCGTCGATCCCGAGTTGCTGGCGGGCGAGCCGCTGGCGCGGGAGAGCGCAGCCGGCAGCGGCCCGATTCGCGAACGGCGCCGACGACAATCACGAGGCGAGCGATCGCCGTGAAGACAACGGACACGGCGAGCCGTCAGCGCCGGCATCGGACGACGGCCTGGCGTCGAAGCCGCCGGGCGAGTAGCCGCTGGTCGAGCGCGGGGCGCCGGCGATGGTACGGATCTGCTTCGTCTGCCTCGGCAACATCTGCCGCTCGCCGACGGCCGAGGCGGTGATGAAGCACCTGGTGCGGCAGGCGAGGCTCGAGGACGCGTTCCACATCGAGAGCGCGGGCACCGGCGACTGGCACGTCGGCGAGCCGCGCGACCGGCGCAGCCTGGCGACCGGCGCCGCGCGCGGTATCCCGCTGTCGGGGCGCGCGCAACAGTTCACGGCGGCCGACTTCGCGCGCTTCGACTACGTGGTGGCGATGGACAGCTCGAACCGCGACAACTTGCGCGAAGATGGCGCCCGACGCCGCCGCGCGCGCCAAGGTCACCCTGCTGCGCGCGTATCGAAGCAGGCCCGGCGGCTCGCGACCGGCCGACGTGCCCGATCCGTACTACGGCGGCGCGCACGGGTTCGACGACGTCTTCGACATCTGCGAGGCCGCCTGCGCCGCTTTCTCGCGCGGCTGCGCCGCGAGCACCGGCTGTGAGCGCGGGCGACCAGCTCGCAGGCGGAGCTGGCGCGCGTCGCTGGGCTCGCCGGTCGTGCGGTCGAGCGGGCCTCGGGGGCGGCGACATCAACGACGCTGCGCAGGTCACGCTCGCCGACGGGCGCGAGCTGTTCGTGAAGACCAACGCCGACGCGCCGCCGGCGATGTTCGCGGCCGAGGCGCGCGGTCTGCGCTGGCTCGCCGAAGCGCGCGCGCTGCGCGTGCCGGACGTGGTCGCGGTCGCGGGCCCCGACGACCCGGCAGTTCCTGGTGCTCGAGCTGGTGCGGCGCGGGCGGCCGGCGCGCGACTTCGACGAGACCCTCGGGCGCGGGCTGGCGGCGCTGCATCGCTTCGGCGCCGCCGGGTTCGGCCTCGACCACGACAACTTCATCGGGCGCCTGCCGCAGGCCAACGGTCCGGCCGTCCGACGCGGGGAGCTGGGCGGCCTTCTACCGCGAGCGCCGCCTGGAGCCGCAGCTGCGTCTGGCCGCCGACCATGGGCTGGCGACGGCGCGCATGAAGCGCGACTTCGAGCGCCTGTTCGCGGAGCTGCCCGAGCTCGTCGGGCCGCCCGAGCCGCCGGCGCGGCTGCACGGCGACCTGTGGGGCGGCAACCTCATGTGCGACGCGGCCGGCGCCCCCTGCCTCATCGACCCCGCGGTCTACGGCGGCCACCGCGAGATCGACCTCGCGATGATGCGCCTGTTCGGCGGCTTCGGGGCGCGGGTCTTCGCGGCCTACGACGAAGCCTGGCCGCTCGCCGCCGGGCACGAGGAGCGCGTCGACCTCTACCAGCTCTATCCGCTGATGGTGCACGTGAACCTGTTCGGCGGCGGTGGCTACGCGGGCTCGGTCGAATCGGCGCTCTCGCGCGTGCTGTCCGCGTAATTCCGGTCCGGGCTTGGTCGCAGAGGCTAAACCGCCGCCGCGAACTGCCGATGGCATGTAGGACAAGAGTCCCTTGGCCAACTTCCCCTTCAAGAAACTGCCCGCGGACGCGGCCGAGCGAGTCGCGCCGATGAGCCAGGTCGAGATGGCGCTCGACACGCTGGCCGCGATCCTGCGGATCCTGGGCGAATACGCCGCCGATCAGGAGCACCAGGAGCCCGAGGCGTTCGTGCGCCTGTGCGAGGGATGGGCGCAGCACGTGACCATCGCCAGCCCGCCGCCCGGCTCGAACGAGCCGGCCAGCGGTCCGGGGTCGGGCCCGGTCGCTGTCGGCGGATCGCCGAAGTCGCCGGAGACCGCGCGCCGCGACTGGACCGGCGTGCGCGAGTTCGTGCGCGACTACGCCAGGAACAGCACCAGCCACACGCACACGGTGCTGACCGATCTGCGCCAGGTGATCTGGGTGTTCATCCAGAACCTGAGCCACTCGCTCTCGACCGAGCAGGAGGCCGACGACCGGATCAAGGAGCAGCTCGGCCGGCTCGAGCACCTGGCGCAGGGCACGGCGACCGGCGAGCTGAAGCGCGAGGTGCTGGCGACGATCGTCAAGCTCGGTGAGATCGTCGAGCAGCGGCGCAAGACCCACCACGAGCGCGTCGAGTCGCTGGGCGCGCAGGTGCGCATCCTGGGCAACGAGCTCGAGACCGCGCGCAAGGAGAGCGAGGTCGATCCGCTGACGCGGCTCTTCAACCGCAAGGCGTTCGACGACTACCTGGCGCGCAGCGTAGAGCTGGCCCGCGCGTTCGGGCAGGAGGCGTGCCTGCTGCTGATCGACATCGACAAGTTCAAGACCATCAACGACACCTTCGGGCACCCCGAGGGCGACGCGGTCCTGCGCCGCGTATCGGATACCATGACCCGCATCTTCCTGCGCAAGAGCGACTTCGTTGCTCGCTGCGGCGGCGACGAGCTGGCGGTGGTGCTGCGCGAGACGTCGATCAAGGAAGGCCTGGCGCTGGGCGAGCGCCTGCTGCGCGCCATCCGCGCGATCTCGATGGACCGCGAGGGGGTGCGCTTCCAGCTGACGCTGTCGATCGGGATCGCCGCGCTCAAGCCCGGGGAGGAGCCACAGAGCTGGGTCGAGCGCGCCGATCGCGCCCTCTACCGATCAAAACGAGACGGTCGCGACCGCATCACCGCGGCCGAGTAGCGATCTCTCCATCGCAGTTTCGGCCGTCGCTTCGTGATAGCGTCAACGGCGTATGGAATATCGACCACTCGGCAGGACCGGTTGGAATGTTTCGACCATCAGCTTCGGCGCCTGGGCCATTGGCGGCACGTGGGGCGCGGTCGACGACAGCGAGTCGCTGGCGGCGCTGAACCGCGCGCTGGATCGCGGCGTGAACTTCTTCGATACCGCCGACGTCTACGGCGACGGCCACAGCGAGCGGCTGCTGGCGCGCCTGCGCCGCGAGCGGCGCGAGCCCTTCTACGTCGCGACCAAGGCCGGCCAGCGGCTGAAGCCGCATACGTCGCCGAGGGTTTCAACCGCGAGAACCTGACCGCGTTCGTCGAGCGTAGCCTCAAGAACCTCGAGACCGACGCGCTGGATCTGCTCCAGCTCCACTGCCCGCCGTCGGACGTCTATTACCAGCCCGAGGTGTTCGGCGATCCTCGACGATCTGGTTCAGGCCGGGAAGGTGCTGCTACTACGGGGTCAGCGTCGAGCGCGTCGAGGAGGCGCTGCAAGGCGATCGAGTACCCCGGCGTGCAGTCGGTGCAGATCATCTACAACATGTTCCGCCAGCGCCCGGCCGAGCTGCTTCTTCCCCGAGGCCAAGCGGCGCCGCGTCGGCATCCTCGCGCGCCTGCCGCTGTCGTCGGGGCTGCTCGCGGGCAAGCTCTCCGCGCGCAGCGTCTTCGCCGGCGACGATCACCGCCAGTTCAACCGCAACGGCGAGGCGTTCGACCGCGGCGAGACCTTCTCGGGCATTCCTTACACCACCGGGCTGTCGCTGGTCGAGGAGCTGCGCCCTCTGGTCCCCGGCGACCTGCCGATGGCGACCTGGGCGCTGCGGTGGATCCTGATGAACGACGCCGTGACCTGCGCGATCCCCGGCGCCAAGCGCCCCGATCAGGTCGATGAGAACGTCACCGCAGCGGAGCTGCCGCCGTTGCCGGCGTCGACGATGGCGAAGGTGCACGAGATCTACGACCACCGGATCCGGCCGCTGGTGCATCAGTACTGGTGAGCGGGCTCGCGTCTTCGCGGACGCTGCCGGACCCTCTCCCTAACCCTCCCCCGCGGACGAGGGGAGGGGACCGGATTTTCATTGGTCCTCCACGCGACAGGATGCGATCCCCTCCGCCGCGGACGAGGGGAGGGGACCGGATTTTCATTGGTCCTCCACGCGACAGGATGCGATCCCCTCCGCCGCGGACGAGGGGAGGGGACCGGATTTTCATTGGTCCTCCACGCGACAGGATGCGATCCCCTCCGCCGCGGACGAGGGGAGGGGACCGGATTTTCATTGGTCCTCCACGCGACAGGATCCGGTCCCCTCCCCCCGTCTGCGGGGGGAGGGTTAGGGAGAGGGGTCCCGCAGAGCTACGCCACCGAACGCAACAGCGCGGGCAGCGGCGGCTCTTTCCCCAGCGCCAACCTGATCGCGACCGCCGCCTGGTGCACCAGCATCCCGAGTCCGTCGGCGTAACGCCTCGCGCGCCCGCGCACCGCGCGCGCGAGCGGCGTCTCCGCGCCGTACGCCATCTCCAGCACCGCGGCGCGCGGGTCGATCGCCTCCAGGCCCGCGCACGCCTCGGGCGTCTCCCACGCGGCGGCCGGGACGGCCGAGACTATGATCGCGGCGTCCGCCAGCGCGCCGGCCAGCCCGGCCTCATCCCACGCCACCACGCTGATGAGCGCGCGTGACCGCGCTGGTAGCCGCGCCTTCATCGCGCGGCCGACCGCGGGCCGGCGCGCGACGACGCGCACGCGTGCGCCCGCAGCGGTGAGCGCTTCGACCGCGCCCGCGGCGGCGCCGCCCGCGCCGACCACGACCGCGGTCGCGCCGGCCGCCTCCGCGCCGAGATCACGCAGCGCCGCGAGCATGCCCGGGCCGTCGGTGTTTTCCGCGCGGATCTTCAGCGCGGGGCGCCCGCCATGCTTTTTCGCGACGGCAAAGATCAGCGTGTTCGCCGCGCCCGACGCGCGCACCGCCGCCGAGCGCGAGGTCGCCATCGCCGCCGCGGCGTTCTTGTGCGGGATCGTGACGTTGAGGTAGCGATAGCCGTCGCGTGCCAGGGACCTCACCAGGCTGCGAAACCCACGCGCGCTCACGCTGTGCGCCTCGTAGGCCCCAGCGATTCCCAGCGCGCGAAACGCAGCCTGATGAATGTCCGGCGACCGGCTACGACTGACGTCGGCACCCAGCACCGCGGCGCGCACCGGCGCCGCAGGCTTCGTCGAAGCCAGGCGCGCGGCGTTTTTCGGCGGCGTGCGCTTGCGCGCGGCTCGCTTCGCGGCGAGGGCGGCGTTCATTTGGATTCGTCCCGCTTCGCGCCCGGCTTCGGATCCAGTGTCGCGCGCGCGACCTCGGCGGCGAGCGCGCCCTCGCGCAGGCGCACCGTGATCGCATCGCCGGGCCCCACCTGATCGGCGCGCGTCACCAGGTGCCCGCGCGCGTCCTGGGTCAGGCTGAAGCCCCGGTCGAGCACCTTGAGCGGCGACAGCGCCTCCAACTTGTGGGTGCAGGTCTCGATCGCGCGCTGCCGCCGATCGGTCGCGCGCTTGACCGCTGCCTCCAGTGTCTGCCGCAGTCCGACCAGCAGCGCGCGCTGTGCGTCGATGCGCCGGCGCGGGTGCGCGCGGTTCAGGCGCATCTCGGTCGCACGCAGCTCCGCCTGGCGCGCACCCAGCTGTCGGCGTACGCGCGCGAGCGCCCGCTGCGACAGCTCGTCGATCCGCTGCCGGCGCATGTCGAACAACCGCCGCGGATCGCCGAGCCGCGTGCGCGCTCGCTCCAGTGCCAGGTGCTGCGTGCGCAGCTCGCGTTCGGCGCCGCGCGCCGCCCGGCGGCACAGCAGCGTCAGCTCCGCGCGTAGGTCGGCCGCCACCGGCACGGCCAGCTCCGCCGCAGCCGACGGTGTCGGCGCGCGCACGTCGGCCGCGAAGTCGGCGATGGTGAAGTCGGTCTCATGGCCGACCGCCGAGATGATCGGCACCCGCGAGGCGACGATCGCGCGCGCGACCACCTCCTCGTTGAAAGCCCACAGGTCCTCCAGCGAACCGCCGCCGCGCGCGAGGATGATGACGTCGACGTCGGGCACCTCGGCGAGTCGGCGCAGCGCGCTCGCGATCGCGAGCGAAGCGCCGTCGCCCTGGACCGGCGTCGGCGCGAGCAGGATCGAGATCGGGTAACGGCGGTGCGCCACGCGGATGATGTCATGCAGGACCGCGCCGCTCGCCGACGACACCACGCCGAGCCGCCGCGGTAGGAACGGCAGCGGCCGCTTGCGAGCCGCATCGAACAGCCCCTCGGCCTGCAGCTTCTTCTTCAGCTGCTCGAACGCCAGCGCCAGCGCGCCCGCGCCGGTCGGCTCGAGCTCGGTGACGGTCATCTGGAACTTGCCGCGCCCCTCGTAGATCGTGAGGCGGCCGCGGCAGCGCACCGCCATCCCCTCGTCGGGCCGGAACTTGAGGCGCCCCGCTTCCCGCGAGAACATCACGCAGTCGAGCGAGCCCTCGTCGTCTTTCAGCGAGAAATAGAGGTGGCCAGGTCCCGACCGCTTGAGCCCGGAGATCTCGCCCTCGACCCGCACGTCCGCGAAACGGCTCTCCAGCGTGAGGCGCGCCGCGCGGATCAGCTCCGACACCACGAAGATGCGCGGGGCCGGCGGCGGCGCGGGCAACGGCATCGCCGTCGGCGTGGCCGGCGGGGCTCCGCTCGGCGCCGGCGCGGCTGCCCCCGCCGCCGGATCGGCTGGCGCCGCCGCCATGCGCTCGGACATCGGCGCCAGCTCCATCTCCTCGCCACCTTCAGCGCGCTCGTCCGTCGCGACGATGTTCGCGGGCGGTATGGCGGGCGGCGCCGGGATCGCGACGTCGATCTTCGCGCTCAGTCGGGCGAGCCGCTCCTCGAGCGAGAGCTGAACCGGCTTGTCGGGCTCCTGTTCCTTTTTCCCCTGGGTGCGCGCCGCCATCAGCGCGCCCCGCGCGCCGCCGCCCGCTCGTAGTCGGCGGCGTTGGTGCGCACCTGCTCCAGGTCGTGGTACGCGCGGTTCTTACGCGCCTCGGCGTCGGGTGTGAATCCAGCGAATCCCCAGCCGCCGTTGTCGGCGCGAGCGAACCGCACGCGCCCGCCGTCGGGCAGGGCCACCTCGGCCATGTCGCCCGGGGGCTGAATCTCGATCAGCGGCTTCCCCGGCACCACCAGCTTCGCCAGCTGGGGTAGCACGGCCGCCGCCATCTCCGCCTTGAACATCTCGCGCGCGCTCGACGCGGTCGCGCCCTTCTCGAAGCGGTGCAGCTCGCGATCGCGCTCCGGCCCTTGCGGGTAGTTGCTGATGACGATGTCGTACGCCTCGCGGTGCCACTTTTGCAGCGTCATCCAGTCCCAGCGCGTCGTCTGATCGCACGCGTCGAACAGCGCGGCGCCGTCGCCGGCGGTCACCGCTTTCGAGAAGCGCGCGTAGGCCTCCTCGGGCGTCTTCGCCTTGGATGAGCAGCCGGCGGCCGCGGCCAGACCCGCCCACACCACCACCCAGCCTAGGATCGCTCGGGAACGGTCGACGCCGCGCACCCTCCGCAGATAGCGGAAATGGCCCGCTTGAGCAAGCGTTTGCGGTAGCTGGAGAGTCTTTGTCGTGCGAGATTCAGGTGCGCGAGGCGTGCTAGTCTCGGGGCCGCAATTGGCCGATTTCATGAGCGATCCCCCCACACCTCCCGCGGCGCAGCCCCAGCCTCCCGAAGACGAGTTCGCCGGCGTGCGCGCGCGCGCCGGACGCCACCCCGCGCTGGCGCTGGGCGCGGCTGCGCTGGCGCTGTTCATCATTTTCCACGTGCGCGCCGACATCAGCTACGCGTTGTCGTCGGCCGATCCGATCGATCTCGGCGACGCGTCGGTGACCTTTGCCGCGCCGCCCGCGCCCGCCGAGGCCCGCCCGCGCGGGCAGGGCGTCTCGCCGGAAGCGCTGGCGCAGGCTGCAAACCACTACGTGCGCGTGCGCGGGACGCCCGACCGCGAAAGCGCGCTCGAGTTCGACACCAAAGGCTCGTGGGTGTTCACGCAGTTCTTCCGCATCCTCGGCACGGGAAGCCGCCTCTTCGTGCACCGGCGCGAGAATCCGCTGCCGGCGGTGCGCGCCGAGGAAGACCGCTTCGAGGGACGCCTGATCCGCTTCGAAGATCTGTCGTTCGAACAGTCGATCCGCGAGTACACGGCGGCGCACGTGATCGCGACGCACTTCTTCGCGCCCGACCTCCTGCGCCGCGCGGTCGCCCAGGCGACGGGCACGCCCACGGTCACAGTCGGCGATCTCGCGGGCGATCCGGTCGTGCTCGGGCCCAACGACCTGCTGGCCATCGACGTGAACGTGCCCCAGGAGATCCGGATCTCGTTTCCGCTCGACAAATATCGTCACGCCGTCGAGGCGCAGAGCGAGATCGAAAAGCGCGGCGGCAGCGTTCTCAAGATTCTCGAGGAGCCGGGGCCCATGAACCCGACCGCCAAGCCGGCCGAGGCGGCGGCGCGCCCAGATCACGTGGTGCTGCTGGTGCGCTTCCCCCCTGAAAAGCGCCAGGCCGCGCTCGGCGAGATCGGCGATATCGACCCCAAGATCCAGATCCGCGACGAGCGCCGCACGCTCAAGGTGCGGCTCAGCGATCTGCACGACGGCGGCGACGCGTTGCTGGTGCAGTCGGGCGAGCCTGGCGCCACGTCCGAGCGCTTGCCCGTCGTCGACATCCCCGCGATTCGCACGCTGGCCGCCGTGCAAATTCCCGCAGACGCCTGGCTGCTGATCGAGATGGATCACCCGCGCGATCACGCGCAGTCGGTGATTTTCGCAGGTGTGTTGCTTGCGTTCGCGGCCATCAACCTGGTAGGTCTCGCGCGCGGACTGAGACGGTCATGAGCCTGCGCATCTACGACACGCGCGCCAAGCGCAAGATCGATTGGTCTCCTCCCGGCGGCGCCGAGGTCGGCGTCTACGCTTGCGGCATCACACCCTATGACCTCTGCCACGTCGGCCACGCGCGCATGCTGGTGGCGTTCGACGTGATCATCCGCCACCTGCGCGCGAGTGGGCTCGAGGTCCGCTTCGTCCGCAACGTCACCGATATCGACGACAAGATCATCCGCCGCGGTCACACCGAGGGCCGCTCGGCGGCCGCGGTCGCGCTGGAGTACAGCGCGGCGATGGAGGCCGACATGCGCGCGCTCGGGCCTCGCGCCCGCAGACGTCGAGCCGCGCGCCACCGAGCACATCGCCGAGGTGCTGGATGTCGTGCAGCGGCTGGTCGACCGGGGCCTCGCCTATCCGGCTGAAGGCGACGTCTACTACGCGGTCGGAAGCTTCTCCGGTTACGGCCAGCTCTCCGGGCAGAGCACCGATGATCTCGAGGCCGGCGCGCGCATTGAGATCGGCGAACACAAGCGCAGCCCGCTCGACTTCGCGCTCTGGAAAGGCGCCAAGCCCGGCGAGCCGCAGTGGCCGAGCCCGTGGGGTCCCGGGCGTCCCGGGTGGCACATCGAGTGCTCGGCAATGGCCTATCGCTATCTCGGCGAGACGTTCGAGCTGCACGGCGGCGGCTCGGACCTGATCTTTCCGCACCACGAGAACGAGATCGCGCAGTCGGAGGGCGCCTTCGGCGCGGGGCAGTTCGCGCGCCACTGGCTGCACTCGGGCATGGTGAACTTCGGCGGCGAGAAGATGTCGAAGTCGCTGGGCAACGTGGTCACGATCCGCGGCGTCGCTCAGACGCACGATCTCGAGTCGCTGCGTCTGCTCATGCTCAGCGTTCACTACCGCAGCCCGGTCGCGTTCGAGATCGCGCGCGACGCCGAAGGGCGCCAGACGTTCCCGGATCTCGACGAGGCCGAAGGGCGACTCGAGTACTTCTATCGCACGCTCGAGCGACTCGCGGAGTCGCCGTTGCCGGCGCCGGGCGAGGCGGGCGCGGTGGTGTCGCCGGCCGACACCACGCTGTCGTCGTTCCGCACCGCGATGGACGACGACTTCAACACGGCGGCGGCGCTCGGGCACCTCTACGAGTCGTTCGTGCTCGCCAACAAGTTGCTCGACGACCCCAAGGCGGCGGCCAAGGACGTGCGCCGGCGGACTCTGGCGCGGCTGCGCGCGGATCTGCTGGCGTGCGGTGCGACGCTGGGGATCTTCCAGCGCACGCCGTCGGAGTTCCTGCTCGCGCGGCGCGAGCGCATCTGCGTGCGCCGCAAGATCGATCCGGGCGCGGTCGAGGCGCGCATCGCCGAGCGTGCCGCCGCCCGGGCCGCCAAGGACTTCGCGCGCGCCGACGAGATCCGCAAGGCTCTGCAGGAGACCGGCATCGAGCTGATGGACAGCCCGACCGCCACGACCTGGCGCGTGACCTGAGAGGTCTCGCCTCAGCCCTGGATTGCAATTGGCGCTAAGCTTGGCGCATGTGCGGTCGCGCGACCCTCACCAACGACGACTTCGAAGGGATTGCCGCCGAGCTCGACGCTGAGTACGCGGCCGAGGACGCTGCTCTTTATCGCCCGCGCTACAACATCGCGCCGTCCGACCTGCACTGGATTGTCGAGTCCGGCGCCGACCGTCGCGTGCTGCGACCCGCGGTCTGGGGCTACCGCGCGTCAGGTGGGCGGCCGCTCATCAACGTGCGCGGCGAGCAGGTCGGGTCGGGTCGCGGGTTTCGCGACGCTTTCCAGGGGCACCGATGCCTGGTGGTCACGGACGGCTTCTTCGAATGGGACGCCTCTAAGGCGCCGTTCTGGTTCCATCGCGCCGACAAGAAGTTGGTGTTGCTCGCCGGGCTCTTCCAGCAGGCTGGCGCCCTGTCCGAACCGACGCAGCCAGCGCGGCCTCGCTTCACCATCCTGACCACCCAGCCCAACCGCGTGGTTGCCCCAGTCCACGATCGCATGCCGGTCATTGTGCCGCCCGCCGCGATCGACGAGTGGCTCACCGCCGCGCCCGCCGACGCCGCGTCGCTCATCCGGTCCGCCCCCGATGACACACTCATCGCGACGCCGGTTTCAAAGCGCGTGGGGTCGGTCAAGAACGATGACCCGGCGGTGCTGGCGCCGCCCGACCCCGAGCCGCCCAAGCCGACTCAGCGCAGCCTGTTCTGACGGGCCGGGCCTCAGTCCTGCTGGCTGTCCGAGCTCGAGCGCGCCGGCGTCGGGCCGGCCGCGGGTGCGGGCGCCGTCGTCGCCTCGCCATCCGCGCCGTCGCGGCCGTTATTGACCCGCTCGCGCAGCTCCTTGCCCACCTTGAAGAAGGCGAGCCGTTTCGGCTTCACATGTACCGCTTCGCCCGTACGGGGATTGCGCCCTTCGTACTCGCGATAGGTCCGGATCGAGAAACTACCGAAACCACGGATCTCGATGCCTTCGTCGCGCCGGAGGGCGTCGACCATTGCATCGAAGATGTGGCCGACCAACAGCTCAGCCCGCCCTCGCGGAAGCTTGAGCCTGTCCGCGACGATGTCGATGAGGTCGGCCTTGGTCATGGAACGGACACCAGACAGTTTAGTGAGGGTCGCCCAAGAAATCAACAGTTCCAGCAAGTTACGGCGCGGGGATTTCTAGGCGCATTTCGGGGGGTATTTGCGGCCTGCCCGCAGCCTCGATTTCGGGGGGTCGGGCGGGTAGCGGCTCGTCGGGATCGGTGCGGTGCCGATAGCTCCGAAAGAATGAATATTCCTCACAGTTGTGGCGTGCGTAGAAGTCGATCACGTCGCGCCAGCCGAGCTCTCCGAGGTCGGCGCCGTCGCGAATGTCGCGCCAAGAAAAGGTCTGTGGACACAGGCCCCCGGCCAGCGGAACGTGCCCCGCCGCCGTCCGGCGCCCGTAGAGAATCAGCGCTGGCGGCATCCGCGAGACGTAGTAGGCGCCGAGGCGCGGTATCTCCATCACCTCGATGCGGCGCACCGTGATTTGCTCGTCCGACCGGTACAAGCACTCGGTGCGTCGGATCGTTTGGTGCGGCGCGAGCACGATCGCGTTGTGGGGTGCGTCACCTTTGGTCTCGCAGCGCGGCTCGTCGGGGACGCGCGTCTGGATCCGGTACGCCAGGTAGCTGTCGCCCCGGTTCTGGACCGTCAGCACCAGGTGGTCGGCCCGGTAAAGCTGGCCCGCCATGGAGCCTGCTTCCTTGCGGACCACCAGTCTGCAGATGCAGGTGAGGCGTCTCCATCGTGCCGCCGACCTTGAGCGCGCGATCGCCCGACCACTCGTCGAAGTAGGTGAACGGCCTGGCCATTTCTTCGTATGGCGTCGGCGGGATGCCGTAGCTGTGCGCGTCCTGTTCCAGCGCCGCGCGGTAGATCGTCGCCGAGTACTTGATCGCCGCGGCCGTCGTCGCCGGCTCCGGGATCCTGGGGCGCGCTGGCGCGGGCGGTGGCCCACCCGCGTACATGACCCCGAGACCGATCGCGATGACGAACAGCCCGGTCAGGGCCACCACCACGACCAGGGTCCGGGATTCCACCCGCTAGCCGAGGACGGTGGCGCCGCCGAAATACGGTTGCAGCGCCGCCGGGACGTCGATCTTCCCGTCGGCGCGCTGATAAGTCTCGATGATCCCGATCAACGTGCGCGGCAGCGCCAGGCCCGAGCCGTTGAGCGTGTGCACGAAGCGCGACTTCTCCTTGCCGTCCTTGTCCTTGAAGCGGATGCGCGCGCGCCGCGCCTGAAAATCCCCGAAGTTCGAGCAGCTCGATACCTCGAGCCACTCGTTGCAACCCGGCGCCCACAGCTCGAGATCGAACTTTGCCATCGCCGAGAACGACAGGTCGCCGGTGCACATCTGCACGACGCGGTAGGGGAGCTCGAGGCCTTTCAAGATGTCCTCGGCGTCGGAGAGCAGCGCCGTGAGCTCGTCCATCGATGTCTCGGGGCGCACGAATTTCACCAGCTCGACTTTGTCGAACTGGTGGCCGCGCTTGATGCCGCGCGTGTCGCGGCCGGCTGCCATCTGTTCGCGCCGGAAGCAGGCGGTGAAGGCGACGTGGCGAATCGGCAGGTCGGCCCCGTCGAGAATTTCTTCGCGGTAAAGATTGGTGACCGGCACCTCGGCGGTCGGGATGAACCAGAAGTCCTCCTCCGCGTCGCGATACAGGTTCTCGCCAAATTTGGGCAAGTTGCCGGTGCCGACCAGGCACTCGCGGCGCACCATGTAGGGCGGGTAGATCTCAACGTAGCCGTGCTTTTGCGTGTGCACGTCGAGCATATAGGTGATGAGCGCGCGCTGGAGGCGGGCGCCCCAGCTCTTGAGCACGTAGAAGCGCGAGCCGGAGATCTTCACGCCGCGCTCGAAGTCGATGATGCCCAGCTTGGTGCCCAGGTCCCAGTGCGGCTGGGGCGCGAACGCGTAGGTCCGTTTGTGTCCCTCCTCGCGCACGACCCGGTTCTCGCTGTCGTCCTTGCCGACCGGCACCGAGGGGTGGGGCAGGTTGGGCAGCTCCAGCAGCTGCTCGTCGAGCGCTGCCTCCGCTGCCGTCAGTTCGCCCGCCAGCTTCTCGATCTTTTCCTTGAAAGTCAGGCTGGCCGCCTTGGCCTGCTCGCGCGCCTCGCCGGGCGCTGCGCGGCCGATCTCCTTGGACAGGCGGTTCTGCTCGGCCTGAAGCGTCTGCGATTCGTTCTTGAGGTCGCGCACGCGCGCGTCGCGCGCCATCACCGTGTCCAGGTCGACCGGGGTGCCGAGGCGCTCGTAGCCGGCGCGCACCTCGTCGGGCTTCTCTCTCAGGAGTCGTATATCGATCACGGCGGGGAAGTTTACAGGTACGGCCGCGCGCCGTCACCCGCGGCGGCGCCATCGCACTTTCAGCGCGGCGGACCTGGCGCGGAGGCGATTCATGCCTTAGCTTCCCGCGCATGGCTCAACCGCAAAAGGGCGATACCAAGAAGCCCTTCGTGTCCGACATTCAAGAGATCCGCCGTCGCGCGCGGCAGCACATTCTCAACGGCGCGGTGACCGAGGGTTACCGCGGCGACCGCGAGACGGTGATCCGCCTGCTCAACGAGGCGCTGGCCACCGAGATCGTCTGTGTGCTGCGCTACCGCCGGCACTACTTCATGGCCAGTGGCATCCACGCCCAGGCCGTCGCGCAAGAGTTCTTGCAGCACTCCAACGAGGAACAGGGGCACGCCGATCAGATCGCCGAGCGCATCACTCAGCTCGGGGGCGCCCCCGACCTGAACCCGGCCGGTCTGGTCACGCGCAGCCACGCCGAGTACCAGGAGGGCGGGTCGCTCATCGAGATGATCCAGGAGGATCTGATCGCCGAGCGCATCGCCATCGACTCGTACGGCGACATCATCCGCTACATCGCCGATGCCGATCCGACGTCGCGGCGGCTCATGGAGTCGATCCTCGCGGTGGAGGAGGAGCACGCCGAAGACATGAAGACGCTGCTCGAGTCGCTGGGTCCCGACAACAAGCCGGAGTAGGCAACGCGACCCCGCCGGGGCACGTTTCGCCAGTCTCGCTCGCGTCGAGCGAGAACCGGCGATTCCTAATCTGGTCCTGTATCACCTGAAACACGATCTCGGGCTCGGCGGCCACGACGTCGGACTGTGTCTGGGAATCGCGGCTGTCTGCGCAGTCGTTGGGGCGGTGTTCGCGCCGCGGTTGCGCCGTCGCTGGGGTTTCGGGCCTGTTTTCTCGGCGGCACGATGGTGCAGGCGCTGGGGCTGATGACGATCGGATGATCCCGTTCAGCGCGGCGACCGCGCTCGGATCGTTCCTGTGGGCGGGCGGCATGCTGCTGCGCGCGGGGCCGGCGACGGCGCTGCGGCAAGAGGTCGCGCCGCAAGCGGCGTAACGCGTCTGGGTGCGTCGGTCGGAGCAAGCCTTACGTCCATAGTCGTCGGAGCAGCGGTCGGATCAATCACTGCCGTGGGCGTGCTCACGCCGGCGAGGACGCGCCGCCCCGAGGAGATGCTCGTTCGCGCGCCGTCGGTACCGCCCACCGCGGTTGCGTGAGCCGTCGACGGCGACTGCGGCAACCCCTGTTCACCGTCGAAGCGCGTCACCAATTGGGACCGGCGTGAAGGCCGGTGATCGATCGAACGCGCGCGTGGAATACAGTGTGCCGGAGATTGCCCTGACGCAAGACCTCAGGCGCAAAACGGCAGCAAAGGAAACGAAAGAAATGCAGCAGCGTCATCGTCCCGAATCTCGCGCCACGCGTGGGGCGGCCATTTTCGGCCGCTCTTTTCATGTTCGGCCTCGGCATCGCCGCGGCAGGCACCGTCGGGTGCTCGACCTCCGGCAATGGCAATGAAGGGCAAGGCCAGGGTGGCCAGGGTGGCTCGGGAGCGGGGACGGGAGGCGCATCCGGCACGGCGGGCGCGTCGGGCGGTGGCAGCGGCGGCGCGGCAGGTGGCGGCGTCGCGGGCGCATCGGGCGGTGGCACCGGCGGGGCCGGCGTCGCGGGCGCGAGCGGCAGCGGCGGCGCGTCGGCACCGGCGGTGCGTCGGGCAGCGACGCCGGCACGGCCAACTGCACGACCCCGCCGCCGGCGAGCCCGCTGTCGGCTGGGCCGCGATGCACGCCATGAATCCCAACGGAACCACCGGCGGCGGCTCGGCGACACCGACCATGGTGACGACCACCGCCGCGTTCAACACCAACGCCGCCGGCACCGCCGCGCGCGTCCTCTATGTCACCGGCTCGCTCACCGGCAACTTCACCGTCGGATCGAACAAGACCATCGTCGGGTTGTGCGGCGCTTCGCTGCACGGCCACGTCGAGATGAACGGCTCGACCAACGTCATCTTTCGCAACCTCACCGTCGTCGGCTACGGCGTCGGCAACTGCGCGCTCGATCCCAGCTTCGACCCGACCGTCGGCTGCTCGTCGCGGCTTCGACGCCATCACCGTGCATCGGCAACGCGCAGCGCATCTGGATCGATCACTGCGACATCTCCGACGGCACCGACGGCAACCTCGACATCACGCTCGGGTCCGACATGGTCACCGTGTCGTGGACCAAGTTCCACTACACCGCCGCGCACCGACAACGGCGGCAGCGACTCGTCCGGCGCGTCCGGCCACCGCTTCAGCAATCTCGTCGGCGGCGCCGACAACTCGCCCGGCGACGTCGGCAAGCTCAACGTCACCTGGCACCACGACTGGTGGGCCGACCGCGTCAGCGAGCGCCAGCCGCGCGTGCGCTACGGCAAGAACCACGTCTTCAACAACCTCTACACCGGCGACCGGCGACGACTACTGCGTGCGCGCCGGCATGAACGCGCAGATCGCTGGTCGAGAACAACGCGTTCATCGGCGTCTCCAACCCGCAGCAATTCAACAGCACCGCCGATCAGACGACGTCGAACATCACCGCCAACAACAACCTCTACACCGGCGGCAGCGGTTCGCGGTCGACCGGCGGCGGCGGACCGGCCTTCACCATGGCGCCCTACACGGTCACGCTCGACGATCCCGCGACCGTGCAGGCGGCGGTCATGGCGGGGGCGGGTCCGCAGTAGCGTGTGCGGCCCCTCAGTCTGACGCGCCGGAGGGGGCAGGGCCGTGGAAGTTCGCGACTGCATCGCACGCGCCGCAACCGCGGTGATCACGCACGCGATTCCGCCGAGCGCGATAGGGGCGCGGCCGCCGGCCAGGTCGGCGAGGCGACCGACGATCGGACCGCCGACGAGCGCGGTGCCTCCGA
Source organism: uncultured Pseudomonadota bacterium (assembly GCA_963711305.1). Lineage (GTDB taxonomy): Bacteria > Myxococcota_A > Polyangia > Fen-1088 > Fen-1088 > DASRQZ01. Next base: position 565,008 of record CAVQDT010000002.1, on the reverse strand, counting down.
TGAGCGCGGTCTGCAGCGCGAGCACCCGGCCGACCATGTCGCGCCGCGTGTCGACCTGGGCAAGCGAGGTGGTGGCGGTCATGTACACGATGCTGGCGCCGCCGACGAGCAGCACCGCGGGCGCGGCGGCGTAAACGTTCGGCATCACGGCGAGCAGGAGCATCGCGACGCCGAGCGCGAGGGTGGCGCCGAGCACGTGGCGGAGCTGAACGAGCTTGCGATGCGCGACCAGGAGCGCACCGACGAGCGCGCCTGAGCTGCTGATCGCGTAGAGCGCGGTGTACGCGACCTCGGTGCCGTGAAGCGAGCGGGTCACGAAGAGCGCGAGGGCGACGCGGAGGTTGAAGGAGAATGTCCCCACGACCGCGAAGACCGCGAAACTGACCCAGAGGTCGCGTACCGAGAACAGGTAGCGGAGCCCGTCACGCACGGCGCGGCCGGTACGCGGGGCTGGCGGAGCCTGGAACAGCTCACCGGTGCGCATCATCAGCAGGCCCGCGATCACCGCGAGGTAAGACGCAGCGTCGATCGCGAAGCACCAGCCGTAGCCGAGCGTCGTGGCGATGAGGCCGGCGAGCGCGGGCCCGAAGACCTGCGAGGCGGCGACGATCGTGGCGTAGAGCACCACGGCGTTCGCGAGATCCTCGTTGCGCACCATCTCGGGCACGAACGACCGGCGGAGCGGGTTGTCGAACGCGAGCAGGACGCCACCGAATAGCGCGAGGGCGTAGAGCGCGGCCAGCGACGGCCTCGGTTGAAAGGCGAGGACCGCGAGCCCGACCGACTGCAACATCTCCAGGCCCTGGGTGAGCAGCAAGAGCTTCCGCTTGTCGCCGCGGTCGGCGACGACCCCGGCCCAGGGCGAAAGCAAGAGCATCGGTCCGAACTGACACGCCGAGAGTGCGCCGACGGCGAACCCGCTCCGCGTGAGCCGCAAGCACGAACAGGATGAGCGCGACGTTGGTGATGAAGTTGCCGGTGTTCGAGATCGTCTGCCCGATGAAGAACAGCCGGAAATTTCGGGTCCCGAGCGACTGGAACGTGCGCGACAGCATGCTATTCCCGGGCGGACTGTCGCGGGTGATCGGCTTCGGCGAGGCGCTCGAGCAGCTCGATCGCGCATTCGAGCGCGGCCCGCTCTCCGGCGGGGACGTTCTCGGCGATCGCGTGCGTGAGCCAGGCGTTGCGCGCCGCGATCGCCGATTCGAACAGGCGGCTCCCGGCCGCGGTCACGTGGACCAGGCTCTTCCGCCCGTCATTCGGATCGGACGCGGTGCGCACGAGCCCCGCTTGCTTGAGGGCCGCCAGGTTCTGGGCAATCGCCTGATGAGTCACATGCTCGGAGGCGGCGAGCACGGCCGCCGTGGTGGGCCCGTGATCGCGCAGGTGCTTGATGATCGAGAGCTGCGTGATGGGCAGCTCCATTCCCGAAGCCAAGGCCGCCTCGCGAAGCCGCGCGTGCAGGCGCTTGAACGCGACGGCCAGCCTGACCGCCAGCGCGTCGGCGCCTCCACCCCTGGACTTCGCAGGCACGTCTCGAATCTAGCCAGCGCCGCCCAACTGTACAAGTGACTTGCGCAAGTGGCTTGTATATTTTAGGCTTCGCGCATGTCCAGCCCCCAGCAGAACAGTGCGCTGCTCGTGATGGACGTGCAGGTCGGCGTCGTCGACCGTGTCCCCGACAAGGACGCCTACCTCGCCCGCCTTCGCGCCACCGTCGAGGCGGCGCGCCGAAATTCCGTGCCGGTACGCTTCGTGGTCGTCGGCTTCCGGCCCGGAATGCCCGAAGTGAGCCCGCGCAACCAGGTGTTCGCGGCGTACAAGAAGCAGCCTCCAGCGATGCTGATCGATCCGCGCCCGGCACTGACGCCGGAGGATGGCGACCTCGTCATCACCAAGCGGCGCGTGAGCGCCTTCACCGGCAGCGACCTCGAGGTCGTGCTCCGCAGCGGCGACGTTCAGCACCTGGTGCTATGCGGGATCGCGACCAGCGGCGTCGTCCTCTCGACCCTGCGCGAAGCCTTCGACAAGGACTACCGCCTGACCGTGCTCTCCGACCTGTGCGCCGACCTCGATCCCGAGGTGCACCGCCTGCTGCTGGAAAAGGTCTTCGTCCGCCAGGCAGAGGTCGTCACCAGCGAGCAGTGGGTGCAAAGCCTCGGGTAGCGTTCACGCCGCCTCTTCGGCGCTCGGCCGCGGCGCGGTCGCCGTCCCGTTGTTCTCCGCCTTGCGCGCCTCGACCAGGGTCAGCCGCACCTCCTCCGCGATCTCGGGGTGCTCGGCGATGAAGGCGCAGGCCTTCTCGCGGCCCTGGGCGATGCGCTCGCCCTTCCACGAGTAGAACGCGCCCGACTTGTCGATGAGGCCGGCGGCCGAGGCCAGGTCGACGATCTCGCCGGGCCAGTTGACGCCGGAGCCGTAGAGGATGTCGAACTCGGCCTCGCGGAACGGCGGCGCGACCTTGTTCTTCACGACCTTGACCCGCGCGCGCGTGCCGATGATCTGGTCGCCGTTCTTGACCGTCCCGATCTTGCGGATGTCGAGGCGCACCGACGCGTAGAACTTGAGCGCGTTGCCGCCGGTGGTGGTCTCGGGGTTGCCGTAGACCACGCCGATCTTCTGGCGGAGCTGGTTGATGAACATGACCGCGGTGTTGTTGCGCGCGGTCGCCGCGGTCAGCTTGCGCAGCGCCTGGCTCATCAGGCGCGCCTGCAGGCCCATGTGCGCGTCGCCCATCTCGCCCTCGATCTCGGCCTTGGGCACGAGCGCCGCGACCGAGTCGACGACGATCAGATCGATCGCGCCGGTGGCGACCAGCTTGTCGGCGATCTCCAGCGCCTGCTCGCCGTAGTCGGGCTGCGAGACCAGCAGCTCCTCGATCTTCACGCCCAGCTTGCGCGCGTAGGTGACGTCGAGCGCGTGCTCGGCGTCGATGAACGCGCACACGCCGCCCGTCCGCTGCGCCTGCGCGATCGCGTGCAGCGTCAGCGTGGTCTTGCCCGACGACTCGGGGCCGTAGATCTCGATCACGCGCCCGCGCGGCAGACCGCCCACGCCGAGCGCGAGATCGAGACCGACCGAGCCGGTGGGGATCACCCCGATCTCGGCGATCTCGCCGCCCGAGAGCGGCATGATCGCTCCCTTGCCGAACTGCTTCTCGATCGCGGTGATCGCGCTCGAAACCGCCTTCATCTTCTCCTTGAGGGTCTCTTTGATGGACGACATGGACATGGGGACGCTCCTTTACTGACGTTTCGTTCACGGATCGATCGGCCGATCGAGCAATCGGTATTGCAGCGCCTCGGCCAGGTGCGCGTTGCGAATGCGCTCGGCCGCCGTCGAGGTCGGCGATGGTGCGCGCCACGCGCCGCACGCGGCTGACCGCGCGCGCCGACAGCCCAGCCGCTCGACCGCGCGCTCGAGCAGCCGGTGTCCCTCGGCGTCGATCGCCGCGACGTCGTCCAGCTCGGCGCCCGTCGAGCGCGCGTTCGAGCGCGGTCCGCGCCGTCGCTGCCGCGCGCGCGCCTCCTCGACGCGCGCGCGGACCGGCGCGGTCGGCTCTCCCGGCGCCGCCGCCGCGAGCTCGCCGTACGGGACGGCCGGCACGTCGACGTGCAGGTCGATGCGATCGAGCAGCGGCCCCGACAGCCGCGACCGATAGCGCGCGATCCCGCTCAATGAGCAGGTGCAGGTGCGCAGCGTGCTGCCGAGGTGGCCGCACGGGCACGGGTTCAGCGCCGCGACCAGCATGAAGTCGGCCGGATAGGTGACGTTGCGCCGCGCGCGCACCAGCGACACCGTGCGCTCCTCCAGCGGCTGGCGCAGCGCCTCGAGCACGGGGCGCGAGAACTCGAGCAGCTCGTCGAGAAACAGCACGCCGTGGTGCGCGAGCGTGATCTCGCCCGGCCGCACCGACGGCCCGCCGCCGACCATGCCGGCGCTGGTCACCGTGTGGTGCGGCGCGCGGAACGGGCGCTCGGCTGATCAGCGCGCGCCCGCCCAGCAGGCCGGCGACCGAGTAGACCATGGTCGTCTCCAGCGCCTCGTCGAACGACAGCGTCGGCAGGATCCCGGGCAGCCGCCGCGCGAGCATGGTCTTGCCGGACCCGGGCGGGCCGACGAAGAGCAGGTTGTGGCCGCCGGCGGCCGCGAGCTCGAGCGCGCGTCGCGCGACGTCTTGCCCGCGCACGTCGGCGAGATCCGGCGGCGCCGCCGGCGCGGCGTGTAGTCGATCTGCTCGGCGGCACGACGTCGTCGTTCGCCGGCTCGCCGCGCAGGTGACCGACGACCTCGCTGAGCGCCGACACCGGCTCGACCACGCAGTCGCCGCCGACGACCGTCGCCTCGCGCAGGTTGGCGCGCGGCACGAACAGGCGGCGCATGCCCTGCGCGCGCGCCCACGCGGCGATCGGCAGCACGCCGCGCACCGGGCGCACCGTGCCGTCGAGCGCGAGCTCGCCGACGAACAGACTCGCTTCGAGCGCCGCCGGCATCGACGATGCCCGCGGCGCACAGCACGCCGACCGCGATCGGCACGTCGAACGCGGCGCCGTCCTTGCGCAGGTCCGCGGGCGCGAGGTTCACGATGATCCGGCGCGCCGGCAGCTTGAAGCCGCTGTTCTCGAGCGCGCCGCGGATGCGCACGCGTCCCTCCTTCACGCCCGCGTCGGGGAGCCCGACGATGTTGTAACCGGGCAACCCGGACGGCGACGTCGACCTCGACGTGGATCGGCGCCGCCTGGATCCCGACGACGGCGGCAGAGGTGACGCGAGCGAGCATGCGTCGATCGCTCTAAGCGAGAGCGATGCCAGCGCGAAGGCGCGGATCGATGCGGTCATGCGCCCGAAGTGGCCGCCGATTGGCCGCGTCGTCCCGGATCCGGCCGGTATCCGGCCGCGGAGCCCGACCGCGTCCGGCACGCCATCTCCGGACCGTTGGAATCCGGACCCTGGCGTCCTGGCGTCCTGCGTTTCCCTCTCCGCGCGGCGCTAGCGCACGCAGCGCGTGTACGCCGTCGGGAAGGTGTTCCAGGTCGCCGAGGCGGCGTTCCAGCCGGTGAAGCCGTCGCAGTAGTTGATGCCCCAGGCGACGCCGCCGACCTTCGACGCCTCGAGCGCCCAGTACCAGGTCGTCGACCCGCAGAAGAGCGTGTTGGGGAACGCCGTGCGGTTCACCGCGGGGCCGACCAGCGCTTCGTTGACCGTCGACGTCAGCTCGTTGAGCGTGGGCACGCGCCACCCGGTGTGGCCGTTCAGGCTCAGGCCCGTGCAGTAGGCGGGCGCGTCGGCCCAGTTCATCAGCGCCGGCGAGTACGCCTGCTGCCAGATGAGGCCGGTGTAGTTGTCGGTGACCTCGCCGGCTCGCGATCGTGTAGTGATTGGGCGGCTCTTTCGCGAAGGCGTCGGCGGCTTCGCCGGCGCCGTTGCCGCGCACGCAGCGCGCGACGTTGTTGGTGCCGCTCATCGCGACGGCGTTGCTGGTGAACCCGTTGGTGCCGTAGCCGAACTGGAAGCCCGACGTGTTCTGGCCGGTGATCGTCTCGTACCACCACGACGACGTGCCGTAGTAGCCGGCGGTCACCGTGAAGATCGACGCGAAGCCCTTCGCGCCGTTGTTGACGTCGGTGATCGACGCCATCTCCACGCGCGTCGGCATGCGCCAGTCGTTGAAGCCGGCGTAGTTGCTGGTGGCCGAGCGCGGCGCAGCGGTCGGCGCTCGCCTGCCAGGTGCCCTGCGTGGCCGGGTTGGCCTTTTCCCAGACCAGGCAGGTGACGTTGTCCTTCACCGCGCCGTTGCCGAGATCGGTGTAGCTCTGGTGGTTGGGCACGCCCGCGCCGTCGGCGACCGGGTTGGGCATGCGCCAGCACGGCCACTTGTGCGAGCCGCAGGTCGACTCGACGCAGGGGCCGCCGGTGGCGCCACCCACCCTCCGCCCCGGTCGCTCCGCCCGCGCCGGTCACGCCCCCGGTGCCGCGCGCGCCGCCCGTGCCCGCCGGTCGCGCCGCCGCTGCCGGTCGTCGTGCCGCCGCTGCCGGTCGGACCGCCGGCGCCGCCCGCGGCCGCCCGCCGACGAGCCGGTCGTCGCCGCCGCTGCTCGACGTCGTGTCCGCCGCCCGCGCCGGTCGCGCCACCCGAGCCGGCTGATTGTCGTTCCATCGGCCGCCGCCCGCGCCGTTGCCGGCGGGCGTCATCACGTTGCCGGCGCACCCGGACCAGAGCAGGACGATCGTTCCGCACACCACGCGTGTCATCGAGATCGGCTTCATGCGACGAGGTTCCTGTTTCCTGGCGGTCCGTGGGTATTGTCGCCGGGGCGACCGAACCGAATCACCGGATGCGAGTCCCGGCCATGATTAGGCTCTAAGACAAGGGTTGGAGCCTGAAAAGTTGGTGCAATCGTCTGGTGCCGTCCTCAAACGCGGATTCTCGAAATGGGGCTGACCCCGGATGCGCGCGGTCGCCGTCAGGCCCCGCGAAACGGGCCGGTGCTAGGACGTCAGCGGATGACCGACGCGCCCTCCGAACCTCGGCGCGCGCTGGCGCTGGTGTGGGCGATCCCGGGTGCGCGGCGCCGCGCGCCGGCCGATCCCTCGCTGCACCCGCCGCGCCGGTCCCGTCGGTGAAGGCGTTCCCCACCGCCGACGGTTGGGCGGCGACGACGCCGGGCGGGCGCGGCGGCGTGATCTTGCGCGTGACCACGCTCGCGCCCAACGGTCCGGGCTCGCTGGGCGAGGCGCTGCAGGTCGACGCGCCCCGCATCGTCGTGTTCGAGGTCGGCGGCGTGATCGATCTCGGGCGCTCGGTGCTGGACGTCGAGGCGCCCTACCTGACCGTCGCCGGCCAGACCGCGCCGTCACCCGGCATCACGCTGATTCGCGGCGGCATCCGCATCGCCACCCACGACGTGGTGATCCAGCACCTGCGCGTCCGTCCCGGCGAGGCCGGCGCCGCCAAGCGCAGCGGCTGGGAGACCGACGGCATCGGGACGGTGACCGGCGCGCACGACGTGATCATCGATCACTGCTCGACCACCTGGGCCACCGACGAGAACCTGAGCGCGTCGGGCGAGCGCTTCGCCGGCACCAACCCCGGATCAGTGGCGCGAATCGACGTCGCATCGGATCACCATCAGCGACTGCCTGATCGCCGAGGGCCTGTCGCACGCGACCCATCGCAAGGGCGAACATTCGAAGGGCACGCTGATCCACGACAACGTCACCGACGTGGCGGTGATTCGCAACCTCTACGCAAGCAACGTCGAGCGCAGTCCGATGTTCAAGGGCGGCGCGCGCGGCATCGTGGTCAACAACTACATCGCCAACCCGGGCCACACCGCGATCCGCTACGTGCTGGTCGATCACGAGTGGGGCGTGCTGCCGCGTCAGATCGGGCAGATGGCGATCGTCGGCAACGTCCTGCACTACGGCGCGGACACGCGGCCGGGGTTGCCGCTGCTCACCGTCGACGGCGGCGGGCCGTGCGAGGTCTTCCTCGACGACAACGTCGCGCTGGACACGCACGGCGCACGATCCCGCCGGTGCTGGGCAAGCTCGCCGACGTCATTCCGATGGTGCGGCGCCCGCTGTGGCCGGCCGGGTTCGTGCCCATGCACGCCGCCGACGTCGAGGCGCACATGATGCGCGAGGTTGGCGCGCGCCCGTGGGACCGCGATCCGATCGACGCGCGGATCATCGCTCAGGCGCTGGGCGACAAGGGGCGCGTCATCGACAGCGAGGAACAGGCCGGCGGCTACCCGCGCGCGGTCGAGACGCGGCAGGCGTTCGAGCCGGCGCGCTGGGACCTGGCGACGATGATGCCGGTGCAGCTCGCCGCGCCGGCGCGTCTGACACAGATGGACGCGCGCACTCCCTGAGCGCGCGTCGCTGCTGCCTTCACCGTCAGGAGCACTTGCCGCTGGCGGCAACCAAGGTCGACCCGGTGGTGATGCACGAGCAGTGGCCGTCGGCGACGCAATGACCGTGGAACGAGTTGATTGTGGGGTCGTCGTTGCACGTCTCATCCGCGCCGACGGTGCAGACGTTCGCGGGACCGACGCAACCGTTCGAGCTCATGAAGCAACCACCATTGGGGCAGACGCAGGTGTCGATGGTGTCGCTCGAGGTGGGTGCGCAAGAACAGGCGCCGACCCCGCAGGTATCGGGGAAGTCGCCGCTGCCCGCGCAGCAAAGGCTGGCCGACGGAACGCCCCCGGTCTGCAGGCAGATTCGCGCATTCTGGAGGTAGTCGCCCTGGTTGACGGCGAGCAGCACGTCGGTGTCGTGCGCCAGCGCGGTTTGCGCGGGCGTCGGATTGACCAGGCACTGCAGGTCGCCGCTGCTGACGCCGAGCGAGGCGATCTTGGTCTGAGTGCCGAACGAGACCGACTTTCCGCACGACTCCCCGAAGATCGGGCCGGGATCGCCGACGGTGCTGAGATCGCCGACCGCCTGTAGATCGTAGAGGAACAGCGTCCCCTCGGGGGAGCCCACCGGAAAGGAGCGCAGATTCTGGGGCGTGCCGGTCAAGTCGACGACCGCCCGCGCAGCGTTGCCGAGGCTGTCCACCGTGACGCCGAATTCTGGAGTGTTCGTCGAGCGCGTGAGCGTGATCTGCGCCTCGACGACCGCGCCCATGAGACCATCGGTCGGACAGGCGACGCCGGTGCAAAATCCGACGGTACCGTCCGGGCGACAGATGCAGCTCATCGGGCAGCCGTTCACGCCGCGCGGAATGACGTCGCCGACGTGATAGGTGACGCCTTGATCGACGCAGGTGACCGTCGGACCGTCGGTGTTCAGGTCCACCGGCGCGTCGCGGGCGTCATTCGATGTCATGACGGTGGCGTCGCCGCCGTCCGGCATGCCGGCCGCGCCCAGCGACATGGTGCGCGTGCAGCCGGCGGCCGCCAGCATCGCGGCCAGTACCGACCGAACCCGCAAGCGATGTGTGTTCATGAATGGCCTAGTGACGGGCGACGGGAAAACGTTTCAGGGGCACGACGCGATCGCGCGCCGCGCGCGCTGCGCGAGCGGATCCGCCGTGCCGGCGACGAGCACCGCTTGCAGGTCGGCCTTGCCGTCGGCGCAGCGGCCGAGCTTGATGCGCAGCTCGCCGCGCACGGTGCGCAGCTCGCGCGCGCGCGGCAGGCCGGCGAGTGCCAGCGGATCGAGCAACGCCAGCGCGTCGGCGTCGCGGCCGCTCGCGAGCAGGATCTCGGTGCGCAGCAACCGCGCTTCGAGGAGGATCTGTCCCGACGGAAAGCGCCGCTCGTGGGCGTCGAGCGCCGCCAGCGCCGCCGCGGCGTCGTGGTCGCGGTGCCAGAGCTCGAGCGCCGACGCGAACGATCGGCTCTCGGCGACGATCGGGTCTCGGCGCGGTTCTGGGTCCCGGGGCGGCCGTCGTCGGGGGCCGAGCGGTTGCGGCGATCGTCGCCGGCGGCGCGAGCGTCGTGGCGGGCGCGGTCGGCTGGCGTCGACGCCGGCGGTGCCGGAGCGAAGGCGGGCTCCGCGTGAATGGACCCGGACGCGGGGTCGGGCTCGCCAGAGGAGGCGGGTGCCGCCGCCTGCGTCTCCGCGGTTTCGCCGCGCGGCGGGGCGCGGTGCGCCGGCGCCAGCGCGACGCGAGCTTCTTGACCGCGGTTGGCCTCCGCGCTGCCGACGGTCGATCGATCGCGCGGGCGAGGGGCTCGTGCGCTCGCCGGCGCGCGTTGATGGGCGCCGGCACCGTCGCCGGCGTGGCGGCCGCGGGCGCCGCGCGTGGCGCTTCCGGCGCGGCGTGTGAGCTCCGGTGTGCGGCGCCGGCACGTGGGACGGTTCGTGACGCGTGCCGAGCCAGCGGCCGACGCCGGGCAGCCACGTCAAATCGCGCCCCGCCATCGCCAGCGCGCCGCCGGCCAGCAACAGCACGAGCAGCGCCGCCAGCGCCGGCGACAGCAGCGGGCGTCGCGCGGCGGGCGCGGCTGCTGCAACCGTCGCTCGATGCGATCGACCTGCGCCGGCGTCAGCTCGGGCAGCTCGCGGGCGCGTTGCAGGAACGCGATGGCGCGGCGGCAGCGCTCCTCCTCGTCAGCTGGTCATCGTCGTCGGCTGACATCGTCGCTCCTCCCGTCGCGCTGGTGCTTCGATTCGGTCTGTTCGTAGAGACGCAGAAACCGCGCGCGGGCGCGGTGCAGGCGCAGGCGCGCGTTGGCCGCCTGAATGCCCAGCAAGCTGGCCGACCTCGTCGGCGTTCAGATCCTCGAGCTCGAACAGGATCAGCACCTGTCGATCGCGGTCGGGCAGGCGGTCGAGGATCGCGTAGACCGCGCGCGCGGTCTCGTGGCGCTCGACCAGGCGCACCGCATCGGGTCCGGGCGCGGGCAGGTGGCCGGCGCTTTCGTCGGCGCTGCCGCTCAGCCAGCGGCGCCAGCGGGCGCGGCGGCGGCGGTGGCGCACGACCCGCTCGGTGATGCCGAACAGCCAGGTCGTGACGCTGGAATCGCCGCGGAACGTCGGCAGCCGCTGGTGCGCGATCGCGAACACTTCATGGACGATGTCCTCGACGTCGAGCGTCGGCCCGCCCAGACGTCCGGCCCAGCGAGCCACCTGACGCACATGCGTCCGGTAGAGCGTTCCGGAGTCGACGGGTTCGGCGCGAACGGCGGAAATGGTCAACCTGTCTCCCTGGTGACGGAAGGCCGGAGAACGTTTCACCCTTGTTGCGAGACAACGAAAAAAGCAGGCCGAGCCCGGCCGCGACGTTCCAGCGCGAGAGCGTCACCTGCTCGGGCCGGTCATCCAGGGTCAGCCGTGAGGTCGCCAGCCCGTACGCGACGTCGGTGTAGACGAAGGGGACGACCGACCCAGCCGCAGCCCCAGCCGGATCGCCCGTCGACGGAGAGGGTCCAGGCGGTGGCGCTGCGGGCGTGGCGAGCCTCGCCGCGCAGCGCTGTCCGCAACGCCTCCGGTCCCAGGCCGGCGTCGAGGATCGCGCGGCCGAACGGGTGGCGCCACGAGACGCCGACGCCGAAACCGAGCGACCGATAGGCGGCGTGACCGGGGCCGAGCGCCTGGGTGCGCTCGCCGGTGCATGGGCCTGGGCGGTCACCGAGAAGCGGTCACCCAGGCCCAAGGCGATCTCGCCGCCCGCATCCCAGGTGCCGACGTCGCCATCGTGAACGACCGATCCGAACCCGGCGAGATCGATGCGACGGGGCGCCCGGCGCGCGCGAGGTGCGGCCACCGGGACCGCCACCAGCGCCGGCGTCGGGCTGGTCCGGGCGGCGCGGCCGCGCGGGGCTCGCCGGCCGACCATTCGCCCAGCCAGGCGGCGATCACGACGGCGGCGACGACGGCGCGCTCCTGGCAGGCCTCGGGCGCGGCGACCTCGCGCGCGCCCAGCACCTTGCCGTCACGCCCGCGCAGCACGATCCGCATGCCGCCGCCGTCGACGCTGACGTCGGTCGTTCCCTTGAGCGCCAGGGCCGAGGCGGCGCCCAGGCGATCGATCTCCTGTTCGACGTCGTGGCGCTCCGGGCAGCTCGCCGCCGGCGCGGCCGCGGCGGTGGCGGCACACAGCACAAGCGCCGCCGTGAGCGAAACTGCGCGCGCGAGGACCCCGCCCATGCGCCTACTATAGTCGGCCGCGGGGGCGCGGCGGCGGCGCCCGCAGACAGCGCCGCTTTCGCGTCAGGGGATCAGAAGGTGAGGCGCAGGCCGAGGCGGCCGTGGATCGGCGCCTGGTATGAGGTCGCGCGCCCGAAGTTCGGGTTGGGGTTGATCGGGCCGCCCGAACTGTTCTTGGCGTATTTCAGGTCGTCCTTGCTGCCGTTGACGATCGGCGCCGCCGAATCGAAGGTGTAGTCGTCGTCGACGCGCAGGACCGCCTGCTGGTTGAACAGGTTGAAGACGTCGAGGAAGGCCTCGATGCTGGTCTTGGGAGTCAGCGGGCAGCGATACGAAAACTTGCCGTCGAACTGGGTGATCGGCGGTGTGCGCCCGCCCGCGCCGCGCGGGAGCAGGTTCACGATCTGTCCGTTGCCGGCCAGGTTCGACGCGTAGTTGATGGGTTGACCCGAGCGCGCCGCGAACCCGAGCCCGAACACCAGGTTGCCACGTCCGACCGGCTGCATGAAGTAGCCGTCGATGCGCCCCGAGTGCGGGTGGTCGTTGGGCAGTGGACCGCGCTGATTGAGCACCAGATCCTGGGTGTCGTACGCGTTGCCGCCGTTGGGCGCGAAGTAATCCTGGTGGTCCTGGTAAAGACCCTCGTAGTTACCGATCAAGCGCGAGTAGGTGTACGACGCGTGAACCAACCATTGCTTCGAGAAGCGCTTGTCGACGAAGACCGTGAGCGCGTCATAGGTGCGCTCGGGCTTTGGCTCCGACTGAAGACCTTTGAGGTTGCCCAGCACTGACTGCGCCGTCCCGAGCTGGTTCTGCGATTGGGCCAGCGCCGCCTGCGCCGTCGCCCTGGCTGCGTCGGTCGTGGCGGCGTTAAGCTCCGCCTGGTGCTGCGCGACTTGCGCCGTGTACTGGGTGACCTGATTCTCGTAAGCGGTGATGGCCTCGGGCGGGACGTTGCCGGGGTTGGCGAGCACGAAGTTGAAGTCGTAGGCGGTGCCGTCCTCGATCACGTTACCAATCCAGCGGTGGGTGTAGTTGATGCCGAGCACCAGATCTTCCATCACTTCCCGCTGCGCGCCCGCGACGACCTCGCTGTGGTACTGGCCCTTGAGGTGCGGCTGAACCGGGTCGTCCTTGCCGTTGTTGTAGACGCCGTAGCTACCGTTCGGGTCGGGCGTGCAGGTGCGCCACTCGTTCGGGCCGCCGGTCCAGGTGGCCGGCGGGTTGGTGCAGGCCGAGGGGGTGATCGGGGAGATCAAAATGCCCTCGCCGCCGAAGTAGCGAGCGGCAATGCTGAGGGGGATGGTCTCGTAGTACTGGCCGAAGTGCGCAAAGATCTTTGAACGGCCGTCGTTGGTTGGATCGAACACCACGCCAATCCGCGGTGACAGGTAATTCTCCAGATGCAGGAACTCCATGTTCTGGTTGTCGTACAGCTTCTGTATCTCGTAGCGCGCGCCGACGTTGAACGTCAGATTTGGCAGCGGCGAGTAGCTGTCCTGCAGGAAGAATGAGCTGATGAAGTTGCTGATATGGGCCTTGAGATCGTTCTGATAGTCAGCGCCCAGTAGATCGTATGGGTGGCTATTAAATTGATACGGTTGCTCCGTGGGCTGTAGCGTAAAGAACGTCCAGACGTTGGCGTCGCGGTTCCGGGTTGAGTGACGGGCTAGCCCGCGCTCGCCGAGCGGACCGCTGTAGTAACGGTCCTGGTCGAGCTGGGTCCCCTCGAAATGCCAGCCGTACTTGAGCTCGTGGTGTCCTCCCGCCTCGAAGAAGTGCGTCGATTTGAGGTCACCGCTCAAACGATTGGACGTGAACGTCTTCTCGAGGCCGAACCCGCCATTGTGGTAGTTGTCGACGGGGCAGGGCTGAAAGACCTGGCCGTTGATGGTTTGCGGCTCGCATCCCGGCGTGCGTTCCAGATCCCAGAGGTTCGCCCCCCACCATTCTTCCTGATTGAGATTGTTGAGCGCGGGGGTCGGCGAGTAGTTGTTGAAAAACTCCCGATGGACGCCGATGGTGGCCTCGATCTGCCACTTGCGGTCAAAGAGCTTGGAGATCCAGTGCAGCCCTACGTCGGTGGTGTTGCGGGTGACCGCCTCACGCATCCAGCTCGGGTCGGCGATCGCCACGTCGCCGCCGACGCCGGCGCGCACACCCTCGCCGCTCGAGGGCGAGCCAAAGAGCGACAGGGTCAGGCGGTGCTCGGGCGCCGGCACGAAGTCGAGCTTGGCGCCGAAGTGATAGGTCTGGCGCGACTCGCTGATGCGGCGGCGGTCGACTTCGGGACCGAAGGCTTCGATGCCGTTGGCGTCGGGCGGCATCAGTGAGTGGGTGAAGCGGAAGACGTGGTCCTGTTGCAGGCGAGGCGCGAAGCCCAGCCAGAAGAAGAGCTTGTTCTTGAGGATCGGGCCGCCGACCTCGACGCCGACGTTGGTGTCGTAGTCGGGCTTGGTTTGCGAGGAGATCGCGTCGTTGATGCGGTTGACGACCTTGGGATCGCCCGCCAGGAAATAAGGCGACCAGTAGCCGAAGACGCTGCCGTGAAGCTCGTTGGTGCCCGACTTGGTGACGGCGCTGATGACACCGCCCATGGCGCCGCCGAACTCGGCGTTGTAGCCGCCGCTGTTGACCGACATCTGCTCGATGAACTCGACGGGGAAGTTCGAACCACCGCCCAGGCTGGGCGCGTTGCTGTTGATGTTGCCGAACTCGGCGCCGGTGACGTTGATCCCATCGACCAGGTAGATGTTTTCGAGACCGGTGGCGCCGGCGATGGAAACGCTGCCGGTGCGGTCGAGGAACGCGCCCGGCGCCTTCTCGATGATGTCGCCGAAATTGCGTCCGACGGGAATGTTGGTGGTGTACGACGAGTCGAACGTCGGCCCCAGCCGCGTGTCGCTGACGTCGACGGACGGCGGCCGGCGCGTGATGACGTAGGTTTCCTCGGCCGCGGCGGCGGCGGCCTGGCCGGCGATGCGCGCATTGACCCGCACCGTCTTTTCGGCTGACACGACCACGCCAGCCTGCTCGGTCTTGGTCGACGAGTTTGCCATGTAGAAACGAATCACGTAGGTGCCGACCGACAACGCCGAGAAATAGTAGTCGCCGGTGCTGTCGGTCAGCGTGGCGTCGTCACCCTGCGGCCCCTGAACGATGACGGTGACACCGGACAGCGCCTGGCCGCTGTCCTTGTCGGTGACCCGACCGGTGATCTTGCCGGTGACATCCTGTGCGCGGGCGATTCCGCCGCCCAGCGAGAGCGCCAATGACAATCCCAGCGCAACGGCGCCGGCCCTGATACGGGTCATCGAGACTCTCCTTCGCATCGGTTAGCTCCACCTCGTGGTGAATGTGCCGCTGGCCGCGGCATCGATGAGGCCGCCCAGCGCATCGGTGGCGGTTGCGCTGACGTTCACGACGACAGTCGCGTTCGGGGGCCAGGTCGTCATCGGCGTGACGTCGAGGACCGTCGGATTGCTTTCGGGCGTGACCGTGAAATCGGCGTATGCGGTGCCGTTGACCGTGACCGTGATGAAGCTCTCAGGGGTGGCGCTGGGCAGGTTGGTGAACGCCAGCGTCACCGCCTGCATCATCGGCGACACCGCCGGCGGGCCGGCGTCGGCGCCCGCGTCGGGATTGGCGTCGCCCATCGGCACGCCGATCGAGACCGAGAATGGGAGCGTCTGAAACGCGAGCTGGCCAGTCGCCAGGTCGCCGTCACCGGTGAAGGGCTCACCCTTCTTCGACCGGACCTTGGTCTTGTCCATCTTCGCGGTGACCGTCGAGCCCGACGGAAACGTGGGGTTGGCCATGGTGGCCAGGCTCGGTCCCAGGGAAAAACCAGGCCGATCGTTCCGCCGTTGGGCGTGTAGATCGTGTTGGCGGAGAAGCTCGAGCTCGCGGGCAGCGCCGGAGCGAAGGTGAAGGTCACCGCGTCTGCGGTTCCCTGATCGACGCCGCCGTCGAGCGCGGTCACCGTGGTTCGCGTCGAGCAAACGATCGAAGAGGGCGTTCAAATGAACGTAGCCAGTGATTTGGATCGGGCTGCCGTCGGTGCTGAGGTCGAGGCTCGCGCCGGTGGCGTTGTCGACGACGGACCAGCTGTTCAGCACCGGTGGGCCGGCTGGAACGCTGTTGTTGGGGTCACTGCAACCAACCGAACCAGCGATCGCGAGGCACCAAACCATTTCCGGCGCCAGACGCCAGAACAGCCGCTTCATGGAAAGCTCCTTTACCCTACGCATGTCGTTGCGAGACGGAAGACACCACCAGTGGGGTGGCATCGTACCATTTTTCAACGCACGGGGTAAACGTCGGCAGGTCGCAGAGTTGGCTTTAGTTGCCTTCGTTATTTGTTTGTCACGATACCAAGCGTGACGGCGCCGGCCCCTTTGCAGAGGTCCATCAACTTGACGGCGCGACCGTAGCTCGCGCGGTCGTCGATGCGGAAAAAGACGACCTTCTGTCGATCGTGAGACAGCCGTTCGCCGACCGCGGCGGCCAGCCTGTCGATTGCGATCGGCTCGCTGCCGAGCGTGACGTTGCCATCCGCGGCCAGCGACACCACGATCGGATTTTCACCCGGCGGTTGAGGTGTGTTGTCGCTCTGTTCCTGCGGAATCTTGGCGATCAGCTCTTTGAGCATGACCGGCGTCATCACCATGAACACGATCAACAAGACCAGAACGATGTCGATCAACGGTGTGACGTTGATTTCACCGCGCGAGCCGAAGCGACCGCCGCCGCCGCCGACCGACATGCTCATGGTCAGTGCGCCATCTCGGCGCGCCGCCTCGTCGGTCCCGAGCTGGACGTCCTCGATGCCCGCGGCGTGAATCGCGTCCATGACCCGCCGGGCCTGCCCGTAGTCCAGGCGTTCGTCGGCCTTGAGGAAGATCCCCTTGTCGGGATGCCGCCGCTTCTCTTCCGCGACGGCGTCGCCCAGCTTGTCGAGCGTCGTGCGATCCGCGCCGACGTAGATCGTGCCGTCGTGGGTGATCGAGACGACGACGTCGCGGTTGTCGTCGTTCTTCTTGGTGTGGTGGCTGGTCACCGGCAGCTTCACGTCCACGCCGCGCGCGATCATCGGTGTCACGACCATGAAAATAATCAGCAACACCAGAACCACGTCCACGAGCGGGGTCACGTTGATCTCCGCCCGGACCTGACCCTTGACGTGCGGCTTGGTCGAGGGGCGGAATCGCCCGCCCGACGCGTTGCGGGCGGAAACCGCCGGTTGAGCGGGCTCCGGTCAAACCGTGTCCTCGCGCAGGACGCTGTCGACCAGCTCCGACGCGGTCTCGTCGATGTCGACGGTGATGTCGTCGATGCGCGCGATGAAGTAGTTGTAGAACCAGACCGAGATGATCGCGACCGCCAGGCCGACCGCGGTGGTGATCAGCGCCTCGGCGATGCCGGCCGAGACCGTGCCGATGCCGCCGCCGCCCTTGGCCGGATCGGCCAGCTTCTGGAAGGCGGTGATGATGCCGCCCACGGTGCCGAACAGCCCGACGAACGGCGCCGACGACGACACCGTCGCCAGCACGGGCAGGCCGCGGCGCAGGCTCGCCAGCTCGCGCTCCTTGACCCGCTCGAGCGTGCGGGCCACGGCGTCGGCGCGCTCGAATCGCGCGTCCGGCGGCCTTCGCGGCCGCGGGCCTTGTCGGCCTCGGTGGCGCGCGCCCACTCTTTCAAGCCGGCGCCGATCACGCGCGCGACCGGGCTGCCGGCGAAGCGGCTATCCAGCCCGACCGCTTCACGCAGGCGGCCGGTGGCGGTGACCAGCGGCGCGACCGAACGGACGTAGAGCAGCGACAGGCGCCGCCCCTTGCGCAGCGAGAAGAAGCGCTCGACGGTGATGCCGAGCGCGTACATCGACATCACGAGCAGAATCACCACCACGCCGCGCGCGATGGGTCCCATCTCGTGCCAGAGTCCGACCAGCGTGAAATCCATCGCTTCTCCTTGACTTCTCTTGGCCCCGTCAATTCGATTTGAATTCGAACCTGCCGAAATAACAAAATGGCACCGCATTGTTGTCGGCCATGAGCGGCCGATAACGCCATTTCTTGACCGCCGAGACCACGTTGGCGTCCAGCAACGTGTCGGCGCCCTGGAGGATCGTGACGCTGTCGACGCTGCCGGTCTTCGAGACGCAGATCTTGGCGAGCACGACGTAGAACCTCCCCGAACGCCGCAACAGCGCCGGGAAATCGGGGTCGTCGCCCGACTCCTTTTGCAGGGCCCCGATCTGGGGCGCGAGCTTTCGGGTCCCGGTCGGTTTCGGCGCCGTGCCATTCTCCGCGCCGCCGACGGTGCCGCCGATCTTTCCGCCGACCTTCCCGCCGAGCTCGCCGCCGATCGTGCCACCGGCGAGTCTCCTCCTTTTTTGCCACCGGCGAAGGCTTGGGCGGGATCGTCGTCGTCTTCGGGCTCCTGCTTGGGCTCATTCTTCTTCGGCGGATCCGACCGTGGCTGAACGATCGCGGTCAGCGTCGGCGTCTTCACCTTGTGCGGCGTTTTCGGCTTCGCCGGATCGCTGGCGCCGCCGGCGGGCGGGGGTGGCGCCGCCGCGGGCGGGGGCGGTGCCGCCGCCATGAACGTCACGTGCACCGTGGGCGGCGTGATCTCATCCACGTGCCAGAACGAATAGGCGATGCCTCCCGCCAGCAGAGCCGCGTGCACGGCCAGCGAGACGACGTAAGTGAGGCGGCGCCGGCGGCGCGGGCGCTGGTCGCCTCCTTCGAGAAATGCTTCAAACGCCATCGCGGTTCACAGCTTGGTCGTCGCCCCTCGCGCTTCCAGCCCCTTCTCCTGCCATTCCTTCGACTTGTCGACCGCCGCCTGCCACTTGTCGGGCTCGCTGAAGAACGCGAACGACTTCTGACGGTAGAGGAGGTTCAGATAGATCATCGCCTCCGGGTGGCGCGGGTGCAATCCAATCGCTCGTTCCAGATAACGAATGCCTTCGTCCGCCAGCTCGACGCGCAGCGCGCCGCCGATGTCGTCGGGACCGAACAGCGGAGGCTCCGCCGGCGGTGCGGGCGCCGGTTTGACGCGCGCCGCGGCCGTGCTCGGAGCGGCGGCCGCCTTGGGGCGGGGATCGTAAGCATTCAGCTCGTTACCGCCGCCCCTGGTCGACAGCAGCTGCCAGATGAAGGCGCCCAGGCGGTACTGCGCTTCGGCGTCGGCGGGTCGCGCGTCGGCCGCCTTGCGCGCCCAGGACAGCGCGCGCGCCCAGTTACCTTGCTTGAAGTAGACCTGTTGCAGCCCGGTCGCCGCGTCGAGATCGACGGCGCCGCGTCGCTCGGCGACATGGGCCTGAGCGAGAAAGATCGTCTCCAGCGCCGCATAGTCTTCGGCGTCATACAGCGTTTGCATGTATAGCTGGTCACCTCGCGCATCGCGAGGTGCGACCTGCTTGAGCTTGGAGAAGGCTTCGAGCGCGCACGAGGTGAACCGGCGGTCCGAGGGCATGAGCTGGCGGCAGGTGTAGCCCTTGTTGAGCCAGAGCACCGGCAACTCCGGCACCATCGCCTGCGCGCGCTCGAACAGCGTGACTGCCTCGGTGTATTGCCCTTTCTTGTAGAGCTCGTTGGCGTCCTGGATCGCCTTGCGCCCGCGGACTTGCCGGCACCCGGAGGACCCAGCGGCCGCGGCGCTCACCAACACCCACAGCGCGAGAGCGCGCGCGACGCGGGTAGTCCTGGGCATATCCCCTCAATCGACAGGCCGGCGGCATCAGTTGAGGAGATCCGCAGACGGGAGAGGGGACCGGACTTTTCTACTCCCCCTCACCGACCCGCGTCAGGTACGCGTCGATCTTCTGCCGCGCCTCGGCCGTCGTATTCACAAACTTCAGGCCCATCCTCAGATCGTCGGGCCCCGCGCTCGAGACGATCTGGCCCGACACGCTGATGGGCGCGTCGTCGCCGGGCAGGGTGAAGGTCAGGTTGACCACCGTGCCGAGCGGCAGCGGGATGGTGTGCTCCAGGCGCAGCCCGCCCCGCGAAAGGTTGCCGGCACGCCGGTAGTAGCGCTCTTCGTTGGTGGTCTCTTCCACCCACATCTCGAGGGGAATCCGGGGATCGCTCCGTCGCTCTCCGTCGCGGCGCGGTGCTTTGGGGTCCGAGTCTCCTGACATGACGCGCCTCCTCAAAAAAATCGTAACACAGGCGGGCCCCGAAACGACGACGGTGCCGGCAGCTTTTGCAAAACGTGGTGCGCGCGTGTAACACTGCCGGCCTGATGGTGCGCCAACGAATTCTGGTGACAGGTGGCTCGGGGTTTCTAGGATCCCATCTTTGCGAGCGTCTGCTCGGCGATGGGCACGAGGTCGTCTGCCTCGACAACTTCTTCACCGGCACGCGCGTCAACGTCGAGCACCTGCTCGACAACCATCGTTTCGAGTTGATGCGCCACGACGTCACCGACCCGCTCACGCTCGAGGTCGACCAGGTCTTCCACCTGGCCTGCCCGGCGTCGCCGATCCACTACCAGCGCAACCCCGTGCGCACGATCCGCACTGCGGTCCAGGGCACGCTCAACATGCTCGACCTCGCGCGCGAGGCGCACGCCCGCATCCTGATCGCGTCGACCTCGGAGATCTACGGCGATCCGGTCGAGCACCCGCAGAGCGAAGCCTACTGGGGCAACGTCAACCCGATCGGCCCGCGCGCCTGCTACGACGAGGGCAAGCGCTGCGCCGAGGCGCTGGCCGTGTCGTACGCGACCCAGTACGGCGTCGAGGTGCGCATCGCGCGCATCTTCAACACCTACGGCCCGCGCATGCACGAGAACGACGGGCGCGTGGTTTCGAACTTCACCGTCCAGGCGCTGCGGAACGAGCCGATCACCCTCTACGGCGACGGCCAGCAGACGCGGTCGTTCTGCTTCGTCAGCGACCTCATCGAAGGGTTCATGCGCCTCATGGCCAGCAAGCACGGCGCCGAGCCGGTGAACCTGGGCAACCCGCGCGAGATCACCGTGCTCGAGCTGGCGGAGATGGCGCGCAGCCTGTGCAAGTCGCGCTCCGAGATCATCCGCGCGCCGCTGCCCAAGGACGATCCGACGCGCCGCCGCCCCGACATCTCGCGTGCGCAGAAGCTGCTCGACGGGTGGTCGCCGCGCGTGGGCCTCGAAGAAGGGCTCGCGGCGACGATCGCCGACTTCAAGCGTCGTCTGGGCCTCTGAGTCGCCGGTCGTCCAACCTGCGTATGCCCAACCTGCGTATGCCCAACCTGGGTATGCCGGAAGAGGGCGCCGAGCGGTCGAGCGCGTCGCCGCTCACCGGGTGGCGCAGTCCCGGTGCCGCGACGTCGCAGAGCGGGACGCGCACGAACGCGCGCTCGAGCATCGCCGGGTGCGGGACGGTCAGCGCCGGCGTGTCGATGACGCGCGCGTCGTAGAGCAGCACGTCGAGGTCGAGCGTGCGTGACGCCTTGTCGCGCCCCGGCGGGCGCACGCGACCGAGCTGGCGTTCGACGTCCAGGCACAGCGCGAGCAGCGCCTCGGGCGCGAGCGACGTCGTCGCACGCACGACCGCGTTCAGGTACGGCGGTTGCGGCTCGTCGCTGACGGCGTCGGTCTCGTAGATCGCCGACCGCGCGGCGATCGCCACCCCCGCGGCGTCGAGGCGGGCGATCGCATCCTCGATCTGCCGCAGCCGATCGCCCAGGTTGGCGCCCAGCGCCAGATAGACGGTCGCGGAGTCGGGTTCGTCGGCCATAGGTGCGCCGTTCACTTTAGTGTAGAAAGTCGCAGTGCGCGCCGCGCTGCTCGCCGCCGTGATGACCGGTCTCGCGACCGTGCTCGGCGCCGTGCCCTTTGCGTTCGTACGCGAGCTGCCGCGCCGGCTCTACGACGGCATCCTGGGCCTGGGCGCCGGGCTCATGCTCGCGGCGGCGACCTTGGGGCTGCTCAGCGAGGCGCTGCACGATCTGCACGCCGACGGCGAGCTCGACGTCGCGCGCCTGCTCTGGGTCCTGCTGGGGTTCGGCGCCGGCGTTGCGCTGGCGGCGGCAATGGACCACCTGATCCCGCACCGCCACGCGGGCGGCCACCACCAGCACCTGGGCCACGAGCTCGGCCACGACATCCACGACCGCGAGGCGCGCCGCGGCTACGCCGTCGTCGGCGCGCTGACCTTGCACCGGATCCCCGAGGGCCTGGCGATCGGGGCCGGGTTCGCCATGGGCGGCCCCTCGCACCTCGGCGTGATGCTGGCGATCGCGGTCGGACTGCAGAACGTCTGCGAAGGGATCGTCATGGCGGCGCCGTTGCGCCAGGGTGGCGTCTCGCCGATGCGCGGGCTTTCCGTCGTCGGGCTCACCGGGCTGGCGACGCCGGCCGCGACGCTGGTCGGCTTCTGGACCGCGGAGATCGCGGCCCGCAGCATGCCGTTCCTGCTGGCGCTGGCCGCGGGCACGCTGATCTACATCACCTCGAACGAGATCATCCCGGAGTCGCACAGCCACGGGTACGAGGGAACGGCGTCGGCCGGCGTTGCGTTCGGGTTTGCGCTGATACTGGTTCTACGCGCCGTGCTGCCGTAGGACGTGGACGTGGACGTCCATGTCCACGTCTCTTGACCCATCACAAGTCTGAGGTCGTCTTGGCTCGCGGTTCATCAGGTTTGGAAGAGCTGGGCCAACTCCATCCGGTCCCCTCGCCCGTCCGCGGGAGAGGGTTAGGGCTGATTTCGATCGGGACTCGCGTGCGCTGTCGGATCGTCGCCATGGACGGGCGGCTGCAGCAGCAGCTCCGGCCTGCCGAATCGGACTGACGCCGGCGAGGTCGGACGCGCCGGATGTCGGGCCGGACGTCGCCGGATCTCGGTCGGGTCGACGGACGTTCCCGATCGACGAGTCGCACGGACGTTCCGATGGACGTGCCGCCCGACCGAGGCTACGAGGTCGCGTCACCGGAGAGGCGGCCCGCTCGCCGACGGCGGCACGACTGCCATCTCCCCATCGACGGCCCCTTGCCGTTCATCTGCCTCTCGAGGTTCGACGACCCCACGCTGGCAGCACGGTATCTGCGATTCACCGGGGCCCTTCGGACCCGCGGTCAGGGAGCGGCTTTGCGGCGGTTTCCAGTCGCGCAGCTTCGACTACGGACGCATCCGCTGGACCTGCTACTACGACCCGAGCACGCTGGCGCTGGTCGGCGGCGAATTCAGCGACGATGTCCCGAGCTACTGTGCCAACACGACCCACTACGTGACCGCCGGAGACGTCCCGGCCACGTCGTGCAACAACCCGTTCGTGCAGTCCCCGCTCGTGCGGCTCGGATGGCGGCGGCCAGTAGCCGGCCGCAAGGTCTGCCCTCTCGGACATCCTGATCCACGCGTCACGACTTCAACTGATCGATCTCGTTCAGGAAGATGTGATTGATCGATAGACGTCCACGCCCACGCCACGCGTGGGCTACGCCCTCTTCTCTTCACCTCGCCACAGCCGCCGCAAGTTGGCGCGGTGTCTCACCGTCACCAGGATCGCCGTTCCGATCGACAGCGCCAGGTACGGGCGCGGCACGCCGCCCAGCAGCGTCGCGAACACCGGGAATGACCAGATGCCCAGCAGCGAGCCGATCGACGAGATTCGCGTCATCAGGTACGCCAGGATGTAGAGCGCGAAGCCGCACAAGGCCGCCAGCGGCGAGATCGCGAGCGCCACGCCCAGCGACGTCGCGACGCCTTTGCCGCCGCGCCCGCGCAGGAAGATCGTGAACATGTGGCCGACGATCGCCGCCAGCCCCGCGAGCGCAACCGCGGCCGGTGACAGCGTCGTCAGGCAGCGGCGGCCGATGAAGACCGGCAGGAAGCCCTTGAGCGCGTCGCCGAGCAGCACCGCGATCGCGAAGGCGCGTCCCATCGCGCGTGCGACGTTGGTGGCGCCGATGTTGCCGCTGCCGACGCTGCGCAAGTCGATGCCGCGCGCGCGCGCCAAGATGAGCCCGGTCGGGATCGAGCCGACGAGATAGGCCCCGAGGCAGAGCAGGATCGCAGTGAGCATCATGCCGAGGGCGCCGGCGGTGATGTCGGCCGCGCCGGTCCAGCGAGATCGGGTCGCCGTCGCGCCCAGAACGCGGCGACGTCCTCGATCGATTCAGTGCGCGGGCAATCGCGGGGCAGGGATGCCAGCAAGGTGGCGCCATAGTGCCGTCGCGCGAGTCTCCCGTCGAGGATCGCGACGATGCCGGTGTCGGCGCGGCTACGGATGAGCCGGCCGAAGCCCTGCTTGAGCGCGAGCGCCGCCCGCGGGAGCTGGAAGGTATTGAACGGGTCGCCGCCTTGCTCGCGGATGCGGTCGATGCGCGCCGCGGTCAGCGGATCGTCGGGCACCGCGAACGGAATACGGTCGATCACCACCAGCGACAGCGCTTCCCCCGGGACGTCGACGCCCTCCCAGAAGCTCTGCGTCGCCAGCAGCACCGAACCGATGCGGTCGCGCAGCTCGGCGAGCAGCACGTGGCGCGGCCGCTCGCCCTGCACCATGAGTGGAAACGGCAGCGACGCGCGCAGGTGCGCCTCGGCGATGCGCAGGTTGCGGAAGCTGGTGAACAGCAGCAGCGCGCGGCCCTTGGTGATCGCGCACAGCTCGGCGGCGCGGGTCGCGGCGCCGAGCGGGAAGCGCGCGTCGTTGGGCTCGGGCAGGTCGGCGGCGAGGTAGAGCAGCGCCTGCTCGGCGTAGCGGAAGGGCGACGCGTAGGTCGCCTCCGACGCGTCTTCACCGAGCCCGACGCGCGAGCGCACGTACTCGAACGATCCGGCGACGGTCAGCGTCGCCGACGTGAAGATCACCGGGCCGGTCACGAGATCGAACGCGCGCGCCAGCGCCGGGCCGACGTCGATCGGCGACGCGTGCAGAGATACGTTGCGCGCAGTGGCCGCGACCCAGCTGACACTGCTGCGCTGCCCGCGATGGCCCTGGTCGACCAGCGCGCCCAGCTCGTCGCGCAGCGCGGCCGCGCGCCGTCCCAGGCCCGCGAGCTCGGCGCCGTTGCGCGCGTCGCGCACGACGTCGCTGTCGTTCGCCAGCCAGGTCGCGACCTCGTCGAGCACGCCGTCGAGCTCGTGGTAGCGATCGCGCCGCGCGCCGCCCCACATGCCCTCGGGGACCGGCACGCGCACTTCGTCGGCCCCCGGACGCGGCATCGGCAGCCGATCGCGCAGGGCATCGCCCGAGCGCGTGGGCGGCGCCCTGCAGTCGTGCCGCCGCCGAGTGCGCGCGCGCGCCGTCGAGGCCGAAGGCGCGCTCGAGATCCCGCGCGAGCGCGAACACCCGCTGCGTCGACACGTGCATGCCGAAGAACTCGGTCGCGATCTCCTCGATCTGGTGCGCCTCGTCGAAGATCACCACCTCGTACGGCGGCAGCACCTGCGCCTCGGGCCAAGCCGAGCGCAGCGCGAGATCGGCGAAGAACAGGTGGTGGTTCACGACGATGAGCTGCGCGTCGACCGCGCGCCGGCGCATGCCGGTGACGAAGCAGCGCTCGAAGAACGGGCAGCGCGCGCCGAGCCGCGTCTCCGGCGTCGCCGAGACCTCGCGCCAGAGCGGCGAGTCGTCGGGCAGCTCGGTGAGATCGGCGCGGTCGCCGGTCGTGGTCTTCGCCATCCAGGCGACGATGCGGTCGAGCTCCGGCGTCGGCACGAACGACGCTTGCCGCGTCTGCTGCTCGAGGCGCCGCAGGCACAGGTAGTTGCCGAGGCCCTTCATCACCGACCACTCGAACGGCTGCGGCAGGATCGAGCGCAGCCTGGGCAAATCGATGCGTGCGATCTGGTCTTGAAGCGTCTTGGTGCCGGTGCTGACCACGACCTTGCGGCCCGACAGCAGCGCGGGCACCAGGTAGGCCATGGTCTTGCCGGTGCCGGTGCCCGCCTCGACGAACAGGCGGTCGTCGCGTTCGATCGCCTCGGCGATGCGCTCGGCCATCGCGAGCTGGCCGGGGCGCGATTCGTAGCCGGGCATCGCCGCCGCGACCAGGCCGCGCGGGCCGAGGATGCGTGCGATGGGACTCGGGGGGCCGGCGCTGGCGTCGCTGCTGACCGACGACACGGGCGAGCTACTTCCCGTGGCTGGATCGCGGTGACGTGCTGCCGCCCGCGCCGCCCGCGCGGCTGGCCTTCTCGTCGATGCCCGACGTGCCGAAGCGGCGGCGCAGCTCGGCGAAGACCGCGTCGACAGGGACGCCGGCCGCCTCCAGGCCGACGAGCATGTGGAACAGCAGATCGGCCGCCTCGTGCGCGGTGTGGCGCGGGTCGCCCTCGGGCAGCGCCTCGGCGAGCTCGCGCGCCTCCTCGAGGATCTTGGCGTTCACCTTGTCGAAGCCCGCGTCGAGCAGCGAGACCACGTACGACTTCGTGGGGCGGTCGCGCTTGCGGCGCGCGATGATCGCGGCGACCCGGCTCACGATCACCGCCGGCGGATCCGGTGGGCCGTCGTCGGTCGTGACCGGCGCGTCGGCGCGCAGGCCGCCGTCACTGGCGGCGTGCAAGCCGCCGGCAGCACGATAGAAACAGGACGTCGCGCCGGTGTGGCACGACGGTCCCTCGGGCTCGACGCGGTAGAGCACCACGTCGCCGTCGCAGTCGATGCGCAGCTCGCGCACCGCCAGCGTGTGGCCCGAGGTCTCGCCCTTCTTCCACATCGCGCCGCGCGAGCGGCTCCAGAAGTGCGCGAAGCCGGTCGACGCGGTCAGCTCCAGCGCCTCGCGATTCGCCCAGGCGAACATGCGCACGCTGCCGGACTCGATGTCCTGTGCGATCACCGGCACCAGCCCCTGCGCGTCGAGCTTGAGCACCGACAGCAGCGTCTCGGGCGGTTTCTCAGACCCGGGGCTCATGCCATGCCTCCCGCACCGCGACGCCGCGCGCGCGCAGGTAGTCGTGCGCCTGCCCGACGGTGTACTCGCCGAAGTGGAAGATCGACGCCGCCAGCACGGCGTCGGCGCGCCCGTCGGCGATGCCTTCGTAGAGATGCTGGAGATTGCCCACGCCGCCCGACGCGATCACCGGCACCGGCACGCGCTCGGCGACCGCGCGCGTGAGCTCGATGTCGAAGCCGTCGCGCGTGCCGTCGCGGTCCATGCTGGTCAGCAAGATCTCGCCGGCGCCGGCGGCCGCCATGCGCTCGCACCAGGCGACCGCGTCGATGCCGGTCGGCTTGCGGCCGCCGTGGGTGAAGACCTCCCAGCGTCCCGGCTGCGCGGGATCGCGGCGCGCATCGACCGCGACGACGATGGCCTGGTTGCCGAACGCGTCGGCCGAGCGCCGCACCAGGTCCGGATCGGCGACCGCCGCGGTGTTGATGCCGACCTTGTCGGCGCCCGCGAGCAAGAGCGCGCGCACGTCCTCGACCGCGCGCACGCCGCCGCCGACGGTGAGCGGCAGGAACACGCGCTCGGCGGTCGCGCGCACCATGTCGAGCGTGGTGGCGCGCCCGTCCGACGACGCGGTGATGTCCAGGAAGCAGATCTCGTCGGCGCCCTGCGCGTCGTAGGCGGCGGCGACCGCGACCGGATCGCCGGCGTCGCGCAGCTCCTTGAAGCGCACGCCTTTCTTCACGCGCCCGGCGTCGACGTCCAGGCAGGGGATGACCCGCTTGCACAGCATCAGCGGCTCTGGCTCCCCACGCGCGCCAGCGCCTCCTCGACGGTGAACACGCCTTCGTAGAACGCCTTGCCGATCACGACCGACGACGCGCCGGTGGGGATCAGCGCGTCCAGATCCTCGATGCGCGAGACGCCGCCCGACGCGATCACCGCGCACGGCGCCAGCTCGCGCGCCAGGCGCGCGGTCGCGTCCAGGTTCGGTCCGGTGCGCATGCCGTCGCGGCCGATGTCGGTGTACAGCACGGCGGCCGCGCCCGCGCGCGGCGACGCGCTTGCCGATCTCCGACGCGTCGAACGTCGTGTCCTGGGTCCAGCCCTCGACGGAGACCTTGCCCTCGCGCGCGTCGACCGCGACGATGATCCGCTGCGGCCAGCGGCGGCAGGCGGCGTCGACCATCGCCGGGTTCTTGATCGCCGCGGTGCCGGGGACGACGTAGCTGACGCCGAGATCGAACAGGCGCGCGCAATCCTCGAGCGTGCGCACGCCGCCGCCGACCTCGACGTCCATGGTGGTCGCGGCGACGATCTTCTTGATGGTGGCGTGGTTGTTGTCGTCGCCGCCGCCGCCGCGCGCGAACGCGGCGTCGAGATCGACGACGTGCAAGCGCGGTACGCCGATGCCCGACCAGCGCTGCGCGATCTCCCAGGGCGCGTTCGAATAGATCTTGGCGCTCTCGCGGCGCCCTTGCTCCAGCCGCACGGCGTTGCCGCCCAGCAGATCGATTGCGGGAAAAACCTGCATGCGCCGCGGAGTCTAGTCGCTCTGTCCGGAACTGGCTACGAGTCTCGGCCAGCGAATGAGCGGAGCAGCGCCAGGCCGGCGGTCTGGCTCTTTTCCGGGTGGAACTGGCAGGCGAAGATGTTGTCGCGCGCGACCGCCGAGCAGAATCGGCCGCCGTAGTCGGTCGCCAGCGCCACGTCCTCGGCGCGCGCCGGCTCGGGGTAGTAGCTGTGCACGAAGTAGAAGAAGGTGCCGTCGGGGATCGCGCTCAGCGCCGGCGTCGCCGCGGCGGGTCCGCGTTGCGCGCCGTTCCAGCCCATGTGCGGGATCTTCAGGCCCGGCGCCGGCGCGAACCGCCGCACGCGCCCGGGGAAGATCCCCAGGCCGCGGCAGGTCGGGTCTTCCTCGCTGCCTTCGAACAAAACCTGGAGCCCGAGGCAGATGCCCAGGTACGGCGTGCCCGCCGCGATCGCGCCGCGCACCGCCTGTTCCAGCGCGCCGCCGCCGCGTGCCGAGGCCGGCCATGCAGCCGCCGAACGCGCCCTGTCCGGGCACGACGATCTTGTCGGCGCGCGCGATGACGTCGGCGTCGGACGTGACGGTGACGTCGGCGCCGGCGGTCGCCAGCGCCTTCTCGACGCTGCGCAGGTTCCCGGTGCCGGTGTCGGCGACGGCGACGCGCGGGCGAGCGCTCACGACGTGAGCGTCCCCTTCGTCGACGGAACGCCGGTCACGCGCGGATCGAGCTGGACCGCGGCGCGCGTCGCGCGCGCGAAGGCCTTGAACAGCGCCTCGACGATGTGGTGCGCGTTCTCGCCGTAGCGCACCTCCAGGTGCAGGTTGCACAGCGCGGCGGCGACGAAGCCGCCGAAGAACTCGCGCGCGAGCTCGGCGTCGAAGGTGCCGATCCACTTGCCCTTGATGCGCGTCGGCCTTGTAGACGAACGCCGCGCGCCCGCCGAAGTCGACGGCCGCCGAGACCAGCGTCTCGTCCATCGGCATCAGCGCGTCGCCGTAGCGGCCGATGCCGCTGCGATCGCCCAGCGCCTGCCGGAACGCCTGGCCCAGGCAGATGCCCACGTCCTCGACGGTGTGGTGCGCGTCGACCTCGACGTCGCCGGTCGCCTGCACCTCCAGGTCGAAGAGACCGTGCTTGGCGAACGCCTCCAGCATGTGGTTGAAGAACGGCACCGGCGTCGCGATCTTGCGCACGCCGGTCCCGTCGAGGGTCACCGTGAGCTGGATCTGGGTCTCGCTGGTCTTGCGCTCTACCGTGGCCGCGCCGGGTGGTCGACATCGATTTGGCGGGGATTCTAGCCGCGCGGCACCCCCCGGCCAAAGGTTTCTCGGGGAGTTTGTCGATAAGTAGTTATAATGACCCGGGACGGCGCGATGACGAAGCCGCTGCGCAGCCCGGTCGTCGGGTACAACCACAATCTGCGATACCGCGGGCGCCTGTTTCACGTACAGACCGAGGATTCGGGCCCCGTCAACCCGCACGTCTTCACGCACCTGTTCTACGAGGGGACGATCCTCTCGTCGAAGAAGCTGCAGTACGACGCGGAGTCGCACGAGGACGCGGTCAAGGTGCAGATGCAGCAGCTGCACAAGTCGATGATGCGCGAGCTGACCGCCGGCGATCATGACCAGCGCGTCACCGCGTTCTTTGCCGCGCGCGGCCAGGAGGCGTTCTCCGAGCCGGCGCCAGCGCGCGCGCCGGCTCCCGCGCGCGGCAGCGCCGGCCGCCGCCGCGCCGCCGCCGGCCGCGCAGGTCGTCACGGGCGAGCTGTCGGTCGCGCCGCTCGGGGCTCCGCGCCCCGCTGGGCGTCCCCGGTGGTCCAGGTCAGCGGCGTCGTGGCGGGCAGCATCGACAACGGAGGCGCGCGCCGTCCGGCGCCCGCGCCCGCCGCGATTCCGCCGGGGGCCAAGGCGCACGCCGCGCCCCGTCGTCATGGTGAAGCCGACCGCGATGAAGCGGCCGCCCATGGTCTTCTCGTCGTCGGCCGACGGCGTGGTCGTCCAGCGCAGCGTCGTGGTCGCCGTCGGCAGTCCGCGCCGGGGGCGCCGCAAGCGCCGGTCTCGTCGGAGCCCACCGCGCGCATCCGCCCCGCGGCGGTGATCGGCGAGCCCGCGGGCCAGGCCGCGCCGCCGCACGCATCGCAGGCACGATGGCCGATGCCGCGCCGATCGCGCGCGGCCGCGCGCCCAGCGGCGGCGAGAACGCCTTCTCGGATCTGGTCAGCGACAAGAGCCTCGACGAAGTCATCCTCGAGTACCTGTCCGACGACAACGAGCCGCCCGAGCGGCGGTAGCGCGTCGCTCGCCGCGAATCCAGAGCGCCCGAGGCGGATCAGCTGGCCGGCGTCGGCGTCGAGCAGGACGAGATCGCCGTCGGCGATCGCGCTGCAGGCGCCGCGCGCGCCGACGATCGCGGGGATTCCGCGCTCGCGCGCCTGCGCGGCGACGTGGTCGAGGACGCCGCCGGTCTCGACGACCAGACCGGCCGCCGAAATGAGCGGCAGCTCCGTCGGCAACAGCGTAGCCGCGACGACGATCGCGCCCGCGCCGGGCGCGCGTTCCGGGCTGCGCGCCGTGGCTCGGTAGACGACCGCGCGCCCGAGCGCCCGTCCCGCCGATGCGCGCTGGCCGCGGATCACGCCGCCGAGCGCGACTTGCGAATCGCAGTCTCCCTCGCCGTCCCCGGCCAGCTCCGGCGGATCGTGCAGCGCGCGCGCGTGGTCTGCGCGCGCGGCCGCGACCTGCGCCTGCAGCTCGGTCGCGCGTTCCCGTCGGCTCGCCGGCCGCCCACGCGCGCACGCGCTCGAACGGCAGCCAGAAGACGTCGCTCGGCAGTCTCGAGCAGCCCGCCGGCGACCAGGCGCTCGCCCTCGCGAAGCAGCGCCGCGCGCACCGCGGCCTGCGCGCGCGCGTAGAGCCAGTCGTCGTCCTCGCCCACCGCGCGCGCGCGCCGCGCGACCTCGAGCAAGGTCGCGAAGGTGGCTCGGTCGGCGGGCGCGAGGTGCGTCGCGATCGCGCGCGCCGCTCGCTGCCACGATCGCCGCGCTCGCCTCGGCAACGCGACGCTCGCTCCGGTGGCGCCGCCGGCACCGACAGCAGCCGCGCGGGTTCCTCGCGGTAGGTCGGCGCGGCGACGTCCCAGATCGGGAGCTTCGTCGCCGAAGCGCGCCAGGTAGGCGTCGAGCAGCGCGGTGCGCGCGTCGTCGGATGGCAGCGCTGCGCAGATCGTCCGCCCGCGCGAGCCGTTCGTCGGCCATCGATTCGACGCCGGCGTAGAGATCCGGCAGCGCTCCCACCTCGCCGCCGAGGTGCGCGCGCAGAAAATCGTCGAGCGCGCGCGTCGCGCGCCGCGCCGCCGGCTGGATCAGACCGTAGATGCGGTCGTAGAGCTCGACGAAGATCGCCAGCGCGTCCTCGAGCGCCGGTGGCCCGGTGTGGGCCCGCTGCCAGTCCTCGAACCGCGCGACCAGCGCCGCCAGCTCGTCACCCACGGCGCCCGGGTCGATCGCCTGCGCCGGAGCCGGACCGTCGGGTGCGTAGAAGAGATAGCCGCCCGCGACGCGCTGGCGGATGCCGATGCGGCAGCGCGCGTCGCAGAGCTCGACCAGTCCCGCCTGCGCCGGCGACAGCGGCAGCGGGTTGTGGGCGGCGTCCCAGCGCCACGCGCCCGGGCCCAGCGCCGCGCCCGGCGTCCACGCGCGCGCCGGTGGCGGCGCGGCGTAGGCGCGCAGCTGCAGCAAGACCAGCTCGGTCTCCGTCGAGCACCCATTCGATCTCGACGGCGTGGCCCTCGCGCGCCGCCAGATCGCGAAGCGCGCGCTCGATATCGGCGCGCGCGGCCTCGGCGATCGCGTCGCCGGCCGCGATCTCGATGACCGCGGGACGGGTCGCCGGTCGGGTCGAATGCGGCGCTGCCCGCCGGACCGGCGACGTAAGCGTGAATGAGCACCGCGGCCAGCGGCTCCATGTCGCCCGGATCGTGCGCGCCTCGCTGCGGCGCGCGCGTAGGTGACCGCGCCCGGCGACAGGCCCGAGGCCAGCACGCGGCGGATCGCCGCCGGCACCGTCGCCGCGGGCGACGCCGACGACCGATTCGTAGACGCCGGCGGCGATCGCGTCGGCGCCGTCCTCGCCCGCGAACGACGACCGCACCGAGAAGCGGGCGCCCGGCTCATCGCGGGGCGACTCGATCGAGGTGACGGTCGAGCTCGTCGAGAAACCCGGCTGGCCAGGGCGCTGTGGCCAGCGCGTCGCGCGCGCGGTCGAGCGCGGCCAGGTCGGCGGCATCGCGCAGCGCCGGCGGCAGCGCCGGCGCCCCGGCGCGCAGCCGCTGGAAGAGATCGCCGGTGACCGCGAAGGCCGCCGGCACCGGATAGCCCGCGCGCAGCAAGCCGCAGCAGCGACCGCGCCTTGCCGCCGATCTCGACGGGCTCGCCGTCCGGGGCGGTGCCGCCGGCGGTGAGATCGACGCACAGGCTCATGGACATGGTCTACCCCATGCTAACTTCGCCGCCCATGAGAGGGCCGATTCTTTCCGGTGCGCTGGGCAGCACGGCGTCGCTCACCGCGATCGCGCGGCGGGCCAAGGACGCCGATCCGGTCGTGGTGCTGGGACCGCTCTGGCTGGGCGTCACGCTCGCGACCGAGCTGCGCGTGCTGATGCTGGTGGCCAGCGACGACCACGCGGCGGTCAAGCGCGCGCGCCGCCGCGCCATCAAGGCGGGCCGCGCGTTCGAGGTCGCCGTCGGCGGCGCCGAGGTGCCGCTGCGCCCGCGCTCGGTCGGCACGATGATCGTCGAGAACGTCGCCGGGCTCGACGCCGCGGCCGCCGCGCGCTGGATCGAGGCGCTGGCGCCCTGCCTGCGTCCGGGCGGGCGGCTCATCGCCGCCGACGCCACCAGCGACGTCGCCGCGATGGCGCGCGTCTCGGCGACCTTCCTGTCGGCGGCGCTGGTCGGGCTGACCCAGGAGATGCCGCGCGACGGGGTGGTGCTGACCGTCGCTCACGCGCCCGACGCGCGCGTGATGGCGGCCCGCTTCGACGCGCCGAGCGCCGCCGCCGTCAGTTCGCCGTGATCGATACGTTGTCGATGCAGAACGTGCCCGGTCCGCCCGTGACGTTGAATGCAATGCCCATCATGCTGTCCGTCGACCCGCGCGTGAAAGTGTGCGTGATCGTCTGCAGCGAACCGTTGACCGACTCGTTCATGAAGTCGGAGCCGGTGGCGTCGTACGGTATCTGGGTCTGGCCGACCTTGGACTCGATCGACGAGGTTGCCGGTCGACGACGCCTGGTACGAGAACGTGTAGGTTTTGCCGCCGTCGATCTGGAACGGCGGCACGCCGCCCGACGGGTAGCCGATCGTCGCGGAGCTGAGCTGCTGCACCATCACGCAGAACTGACCGGCGGTCACCATCTGGCTGACCTGGCCCATCATCGCCGGCAGCCCCCAGCCGTTCGAGCCGTTGGAGAAGTCGCCGTTCATCACCAGGTTGGTCCCGCCGTTCGTGCTGCCGCCGGCGCCGCCGTTCATGCCGCCGGTTCCACCCGACGAGCCGCCGGAGCCGTTGCCGCTGCCGCCGGAGCCGTTGCCGCCGCTGCCGGAGCCGTTGCCGCCGCTGCCGCTTGTCGCCGCTGCCGCCCGCGCCGGTCTGCGCCGCCCGCGCCGCCGCCGCTGATGCCGCCGGTCCCGGCCGTCACGCTCGCGCAGTTGGTGGTGTGCGCCACCATCAGCATGGTCTCGCTCGATACCGAGCCCTTGGCGACAGCCGGTCAGCGTGGCCGCGCCGGCGCCGATGCAGTGGCCGGAGCCGTCGAGCACGTTCGCGACCACGGTGACCGAGCCGCTGGCGTCAGCGTAGAGGCCTGCCTTGAACGGCACCGACGCGGTGAAGGTGGCGCCGGCGAAGTCCTGGCTCGTCCCGCCCGCGCTGAGGCGCAGCTTCACCGACTGAAAGTCGGTGTCACTACTGGTGACGTCAACCTCGAGCAGGGAGCGCGCCGTGCAACCACCCATCGAGGAAGCCACGGCCAGCGCCAAACCCGCGATGGTGAGAACGACCGCGCCAGAACGGATCGCGAAGCGACAGGCAGCGATACCCGGGGCCGTGAACCGACGCAGAGAAGCCAATCTCTGTACCACAGCGATCATTAGGACCTCCTGAAGCTACTTTTCGCGAAAAATAAGAACCAACCCTATCCAGCGCGGTCATTCCGTGTCAACGGTCGCCGTCGCGCGGCAGGCGCCGTATCGCCCCAATTTGAGCTACCCTTGAAAGGAGAATGCTGCGGCGCTGGGGGTCCGCCTTCGTCCTGTCGATCGCCGTGCATCTGGCGGTCGTCGGCGGGGTGGTCGGCGCGCTGATCTTGGGCGGTCTCTCGTTCAGCGTCCCGATCGACGTCGACGTCGTCGGTATGCGCATGGATGAGGTGCACGATCTGCCGCTTGGGGCCGCCGCCCGGCGCGCCCGAGCCGAAGGCGTCGCCGGCGCCGCGCGCGCGCAAGCGCGTTCCCAAGGCTCCGGCCGCCGAAGGAGAGCTCGGCCGACGACAAATCGGCCAAGGGAGACAGGAGCGCCGAGGCGGAGACGCCGCCCGAGACCGATGTCGCGCCGCCGCACGCGAGCCGCCTCGAACAGTACGGACCGGAGGGATCGCGGGTGACGGCGCTTCTGCGACTCGACCGGCTGCGCGGCACGCCGTACGCGCCGGCGCTCGACGCGATCCTCGGCCGCTTGCCCGATCGGCGCGATCTCCTCGAGGGGACCGGCCTCGATCTCTTCGACACCTTCGATGCGCTGCTGATCGCCACGCCCAATCCGCTCGACTACACGGTGACCTTCCTGGCGGCGCGCCATCGGTTGAAGGACGGCGAGCTGCGCGCCGCGCTCGAGCGGGGCGCGCGTGCGACCGGACGCGCGCTCGACTGGCGGACCGAGGGGCGCCGCCCCTTTGCAGAGCGGCACAGCCGCCACCCCGCGCCGGGGATCACGCGTGACGACCGGCTGATCGTCCTGCCGGCGCCGGGACTGGTCGTGGTCACTCCGCCGATCTATCGGCCGCTTCTGCTGGCGATGGCGCGGCCTCGCCCGCCGGTTGCGGCGGCTACTGCGCACGCGACGACCGCGGACGCTGGCGCGACGGCGGTCGCAGGGGCCGCGGACTCGGCGGCGGGCTCTGGGACCGGAGGCGCCGCCGGCAGCGGGCATGAAACAGACGGGCAATGGGGCGCTCTGCTCCGCAGGATCGACGCGGAGGACGGAATCATGCCCGCCGGGGCGGTCGCGATGGTCAGCGCCACCGATCTGTTCGGTGTGCGCAGCCTGGCGACGGGCGTCGATCCCGGCTCGCGCGGGCACGCGCCGGCGGCGCCTGCTCCTGGCGGTGCGCCCGCCAAGCGCCCGCCGACCGGGACCATCGCCGGGATGGAGGTACCCCGAGTCATCACGATCTCGATCGGCGTGGATCCGAGCCCATTTCTCGACGTCGTCGCCGAGTTCGACGACGAGGATCAGGCCCGCCACTGGGAGCGCGACTGGCCGGCGTTGCACCAGCGGCTCACCACGAACCCCTACGTGATGCTGACCGGCTTCAGCGCGCTCGTGGGGCGGGCGGAGCTGTCGCGCGTCGACACGACGGTTCATCTGCGCGAGACCGCGACCGAAGCCGAGACGCTGCGCCTCTTGCAGATCGTGGCGCGGTTCATGGGCGCGGGCCCGATCGCGTCGCCGTAGCCGTCGTTTTCGCCGGAGTGAATTGACAGCTCCCCCGCGCGGAGTGTATCGACGCCATCGGAGGGACGATGCGAACCATGCTCATCGGCAGGAGCGCGTGGCTCGTCGCGGGGATCACAGCGTTGTGCGCCACGGCGGCTGGGGGTTGCGCGACCATGTTTACCGGCAGCGTGCAGCAGACGACGGTCTCGTCGCAGCCGCCGGGCGCGCGGGTGTTCGTCGACGGCGCGTACACGGGGGTGACGCCGCTGACGTTGATGGTCAAGACCGAGCGCGACCACACGGTCACGATCCAGCATGAAGGCTATCGGGACGCGATCTCGCCGATGCTGCGCGAGTTCAATCCGGTGGCGGCCCTCAACCTGTTCAGCGTGGTTTGCTGGGTCGTCGACATCGCGACCGGCGCGCTGTGGCGTTTTCCGCCGAACGCGATCTACGTCGCCCTGCTGCCGCTCGGCCCGCCGGGGGCTTATCCGCCACCTCCGGTATACGTTCCGCCGGGCGCGCCGCCGCCGGGCTATCCGCCGCCGCCCGGGATGGTGCCGCCCGCGCCGCCGGGCGCCGGGGCGCCGGCGCCGTATTCACCGCCGCCTGCGGCCCCGCAGCCGCCGCCGGTGCCGTCTTCGCCGCCCGCGAACTGATGCGTGGTCACGGGCGAGCTCTCGCGCGTCCCCTCGACCGGCGAGGAATTCCGAGCCCCCCTCCCGTCTGCGGGAGAAGGTCAGGGAAAGGGCAGACGTTGCGAGTCGCGGCGTCCCGTGTCGGCATCTTTCTGTTCTTCGCGGCGCTCATGGTCATGGGGCCGGTTGCGCTCGCGTCGCCGTCGCTCGGCGGCCGTTGCCTGATGATGACCGGCGCGGGCCACGGCGCCTGCCGAGGCGCCTCACCGCCGGTCGCTCGCGCGCCCGCGCCTTCTTCCGATCGCATCGGCTTCGCCGACTTCGCCGGCGGCTACTCGATCTACCGGCTGGTCAGCGCCACCGACCAGTACCGGCGCTGCCGCCTGCAGCCGACCTGCAGCTTGTTCGCGGCGCGCGCCGCGCGGCAGCTGGGCCTGCTGCGTGGTCTGCTCATGGGGTTTGCGCGCGCGCAGATGTCGCACTCCGACCAGGACGGTCTCCTGCCGCGCGAGCTCGGCTCCGACGGGAACTTCATTTACCTCGATCCGGTCGAGCGCTGGATCCACGGTGATTGATTTAGCTCAGAACCCTCAAAGGGTTCCGAACCTCCCGCGACGAGGTCGCCGAAGGCGGCGCCCCACGCGATGAAGCGGCTCGCGCTCTTCGTTGCGCTGCTGGGATCGCTGGGACGGGTTGGCTCGGCGCGCGCCTGCGCCGACGATCCGGTGGTGCGCGAGTTTCTCGGCTCGGGCGACGATTTCCGCGCGGTCACCGTGCTGCGCCAGCATGAGCTTTCACTTCGGGGCACGCCGGCCGGCTTCGAATGCGCGCGCCTGATCCTGGGCGCCTACCTGCGCCACGGTGAATTCGATCTCGTCGACGACTGGGTCGCGCGCATGGGCCAGTTCTACGGGCCGCCGATGCTCGTGGCGGGCCTTGTGCCGCGGCTGCGCGTCGAGGTCGCCTATCTGTTCGGCAACGCCGTCGAGGTCCAGCGCCGCGCCGCCGAGGGCGGCATCGCGGGCCTCGAACGACTGACGATCCTGTCGCGCGCCGCCGATCGCCCGCTGTCGTTCGACGCGCGCGACGCCAGCTGCGACTCGCCCGCGTGCGCGCAACTGCGCCGGATCCTCGACGAGCGGTCGAGCTTGCCGCACAAGAGCCCGGGGCTGGCGCTCGCGCTCGGCGTGATACCGGGGTTGGGACAGGTGTACGCGGGCCGCCCGCTCGCCGGGCTCGGCAGCTTCCTGCTCAACGGCTTTCTCATCGGCACCACCGCGTTCGCGATCCATCGCCACGAGTACGCGCTGGCGGTGCTGTCGGGCGGCGTCGGCCTGGCGTTCTACACCGGCGGCATCTACGCCGGCGTCGAGGCCGCGACCCGCGTGAACGAGCACAGCGCCGAAGACCTGCGCGCGCGCATCCGCGCGGTGCCCGTCGATCTCGCGATCAGCACGCTGGCGCAGTGATGTCGGAGAGGTGAAGCGCCAGGACGCCAAAATCCGGTCCCCTCGCCTTGTCTGCGGGGGTTAGGGAGAGGGCTAGGGAGAGGGCAAGCCTTGCGAGTCGCGGCGCCCGACGGCCCCTCACCCTAACCCTCCCCCCGCAGACGGGGGGAGGGGACCAGACCTGGCGTTCCTGGCGCTTCCCCAGGTCCGGATTCGCTCCGGCGTTCTGGCGCTTCCCGAAAAGTCAGCGCGGTTGCGCCGGTTTTTTCCCGGCGGTCGGCGCGGGCGTGGCGGCGGGCGGCGGCGGCGGGCGGCTCGGCGGTTTCGCGGCCGGCGCGGCGGCGGGGCGGGGCGGGGGCGCCTGGGTGTCGGCCAGGACCTCGTCGGCGGTCGTGCGCAGCTTGCCGCCGGTGTCGTTGGGTTTGACGCCCGGCGGACGATCCCACGGGATTTCCTGCAGCGGCTGGCCCGCTGTCACCTCCATCATGTAGCGCGCGAACATCGGCACCGTGAGCATGAACGCCGCGTCCTTTTGCCCGAGCGGCCGCTTGCGCAGGTCGTCGCCCATCCAGGTGGTGGTCATCCAGCGCGAGGTGTAGCCGATGAACCAGGTGTCCATGGTCGCGCTCGACGTGCCGGTCTTGCCGGCGGCCGGCATCCCGGTGGCGCGGATCGCCGGCGCGTGGCCGCGCGTGACCACGTGGCGCAGCAGCGTCGACGTGAGCCACGCGGTGCGCGGCGAGATCGCCGGCTTCGGTCGCTTGCCCGCGAGCGCGACGATGCGATCCAGCCGATCGTCGGCCGGTCCCTCGGCGTCGCCGAGCGAGGTGTTGTCCTCGAGCACCACGCCGTTGCGATCGCGCACGCGGCGGATGTAGACCGGGTCGACCACGACGCCGTTGCGCGCGAACGCCGAGAACGCGCGCGTCATCTCGTCGGCGCGCGAGCACGACGCGCCCAGCGCCAGCGCCTGGTCGGGGATGATCTTGGTCGTGATGCCGAGTCGCCGCGCCCACGCCTCGACCTCGTGCCCTCCGACCAGCTTGAACAGCTGCACCGCGGGCACGTTCTTCGACCAGATGAGCGCGTACTCGAGCGTGACCT
The DNA here is from genome assembly GCA_963711305.1 of uncultured Pseudomonadota bacterium. GTDB lineage: Bacteria > Myxococcota_A > Polyangia > Fen-1088 > Fen-1088 > DASRQZ01. Next base: position 526,138 of record CAVQDT010000002.1, on the reverse strand, counting down.
GGTACTCGATGGTGTTGTTGAGGTTGGTGGGCGTCCAGATCTCGCCGGTGATCGGATCGACCTCGGCGCGCGGCACGTCGTTGAGCAGCGAGGTGAAGCCGTACCCGCGATCGAGCGCCAGCGAGTAGTACATCGGCTTGTACGTCGAGCCGGGCTGGCGGCACGCCTGCACGACGCGGTTGAACTGCGAGCGATCGTAGTCCTCGCCGCCGACCATCGCGACGACGTAGCCCGAGTGGTGGTCGTAGCTGAAGATCGAGCCCTCGACCCGCGGCGTCTGCTCGAGCGAGAGCTCGATGGTCTTGGGCTTCGCGCCTTGCGGGCTCTTCTCGTCGAAGGCCGGCGTCCACGCGACTTCGCTCTTCGCGTCGTAGGTCCAGTCCGACCAGCGCCGCAGCTTCGACCGGTGCGCGTTCTTGACCCAGACGACGTCGCCGGGGCTGACCACGCCGATCGTCGATTCCAGCGGGCGCGCGTTGGCGAAGTTGGTGGCGCTGAAGGGGAACGCCCAGTTCATCCCCTGCGGCGGCAGCGAGTAGCTGTTCTTGCCGACGCGCACGCGCGCGCCGGTCTTCGACGTCGACTCGACGATGCCGAGGTAGAGCTTGCCCTCGACGGGAGCCTCCGCGCCGTAGTGCGCGTCGGCGCGACGAATGAACGCCGCCGCGGCGCCGCCCGAGAGGTGCGCGACCGGACCGCGCCAGCCCTGGCGCTTGTCGAGCTTGCGCAGCGAGAAGTCGACGTTCTCCTGCGCCGAGACGTCGATCCACGGCACCAGCGTCGTCTCGATCTCGAGGCCGCCTTCCCACAGCGCCTTCTCGCCGTAGCGGCTGGCGATGTCGCGGCGCACGTGCTCGGCGAAGTGGGGCGAGATGTTGCGGAAGAAGTCGGGGCGCTCGCGCACGACGACCGGCCGCGCGCGCCACGGGTTCGCCTCCTTGTCGGTCAGGTAGCCCGCGGCGACCATCGCCGACAGCACCTGGTCGCGGCGCGCCCGCGCCCGCTCGATGCTGGTGAGCGGCGAGAACCGCGACGGCGCGCGCGCGAGGCCGGCCAGCATCGCCATCTCGCCGAGGTCGATCTCGTCGATCGATTTGTCGAAGTAGCGGCGCGCCGCGGCCGCCACGCCGTAGACGCCGTGGCCGAGGAAGATCTGGTTGAGATAGAGCGTGAGGATGTCGCGCTTGCTGTAGCGCTTCTCCAGGCGGCGCGCGAGGATCGCCTCGCGGATCTTGCGTTCGAAGGTTCGCTCCGTCGACAGGAACGACTTCGCGACCTGCTGGGTGATCGTCGAGCCGCCCTGCGCGACCTCGCCGGCGCGCAGGTTGGCGCCCATCGCGCGCGCGATGCCGCGGTAGTCGATGCCGCCGTGCTCGAAGAAGCGGCGATCCTCGGCGGCGATGAAGGCCTTGATCAGCGCGGGCGGAAACCGCTCGTAGGGCAGGATCTCGCGCCGCTGGTTGGCGAGCTCGGCGAGTGGCGTGCCGTCCCACGCACGGATGATCGTCGTCGTGGCGGCTGTCTGGTGATAGGTCGCGAGATCGGGCAGGTTGGGCAGCGTGCGCGCGAAGTAGAGATAGGTGATTCCGCCCGCGACGAACATCAGCCCGGCGACGCAGATCGCGCCGAAGGCATAGAACTTTCCCAGCCAGTACCAGAACCCTCCGTCGGAAGGATTCTCCACCTTGATGGTGGGGGTGCCGGGGGGCGCCAACGACATGCGACGTCACTCTAGCATCGTCCATCGGGCAAGAACGGGTGGCGATTGGCTAGATGGGGCCCAACCTGGGCCAGCGCGCGGAGCGCGACCGTGGGCGCGCTTGCGGGTCTCGGGCGTCGAGAGCCGCGGTCGGGGGGTCGGGACACTGATTCGGAACACCTGGCATCGCACTGGGCGGCCGTGTCATCGCCGCCGCTGCCAGGACCGAATCAACTGCACCGGAGGCTCCGTTAATGACACCACGTTCCGCGAAGCTCTTGGTCCCGTCGTTTGTCCTGCTGGCCGTGGCCCTGGCCGCCTGCAACGGCGGCAGCGAGGGCGGTGGGGAAGCCGGGGCCAGCGGAACGGGCGGCAGCGGGGTTGCCGGCCAGCCCGGACCGGCGGGGTCACGGGCGCCGGCGGACGGACCGGCGCTGGCGGACGGACCGGGGTAGCCGGAATGATGGGGACCGGCGGCGTCACCGCCGCGGGCGGCGCTGGCGGCGGGGGTAGCGTGGGTGGCGCCGGCGGCGCCAACACCAGCGACCCGCTGATCGGCTGGGCCGCACAGGGCTGCACCGTGGGCGCGGTGACCACGACGACCGGCGGTGGATCGACCGCGCCGATGTCGGTGACGACCCTGAGCGCGCTCAATTCGGCTGCTGCCGGCACGGCGGCGCGGGTGATTCAATTCTCGGGCAGCCTCAGCGGCACGCTGACCGTCGGCTCGAACAAGACCATCATCGGCGCCGCGGGCGCGAAGATCACCGGACACGTCTCGCTCGACGGTTCGTCGAACGTGATCCTGCAGAACTTCACCGTCGTCGGTTTGAACTGTTCCGACGTGCCCGCCAACGGCGACTGCCAGGACGGCGCCGACGCGGTCACCGTCAACGGGTCGTCGCACCACATCTGGATCGATCACCTCGACGTGTCGGACGGCTCCGACGGCAACCTCGACGTCACCAACGCCAGCGATTGCGTGACCATCTCGTGGACCAAGTTCCACTACTCGGCCACGCGCGTGGCCGGCTACACCGGCGAGGTCCACCACTTCTCGAACCTGGTCGGCGGCGACGACGCCGCGACCGGCGATGCCGGGCACCTGCGCGTCACCTGGCACCACGACTGGTGGGCCGACCACGTGGTCGAGCGCCAGCCGCGCGTGCGCTTCGGTCAGAACCACGTGTTCAACAATCTCTGGACGTCGAGCGGCAACAACTACTGCGTCGCCGCCGCGGTGAATTCCAACGTGCTCGTCGAGAACAACGCCTTCGTCAACGTGCGCGACACGATGGACACGACCAACTACTCGAATGCCGCGACCATCGCGCTTCAGCGCAACAACATGTTCAGTGGCACGGCGGCCGCGACGGCGAACAAGGGGACCGGCGTCTTCACGCCGCCGTACGCCTACACGCCCGACGACGCGTCGACGGTGCAGGCCGCGGTGATGGCGGGCGCCGGCCCGCACTGACCCGCTAAACGTGGACGTGGACTCGGACGTGGACTACGTCTACGTCCAGGTCCACGAGCGACTAGTGGTCAGCTGGCCTACTAGCGACAGACGCGGTCCGACGGACACGTCGGGTCCTTGCCCGACGTCGTCACGACCAGCGCGGCCACACCCGCGACACCCGCCGCGACCACCGCCCAGACCCACCATGCCGAGTGCGACTCGGGCTCGGCTGGGCGCGGGCGTGTCGCTCATGCGGGGTGCTGGCCGGCACGTCGACCATCGTCGGCTTGGACGGTGCCGGGTCGCTCGCCAGCGCGAGGCGCGGGTCGCGGTGACGCGCGACTCGGCGTGCGCGACCGCCGCGAGACAAGAAAACCGGCAAGACCAGCGAAAGAACCGTCAATTTAGGAAATCTCATGCGGGCATCCATCCTAGTGATCGCGGGCGGCGCTCGTCAAACCCGCGGGGCGCCGGCTCGAGCAAGCCGGTCGCCGTTGCTGTACGCGCGCCTTCATGCTCCATTGATTGGCGTGGATCTGTTCGACCGCCCGCGCTCCGCGAGCGCCCGCAACGGCGGGCGCGAAGCCCGCGAGGAGACCCTCGAGGGCACGGTCGAGCGCATCGTCTTCACCGGCGGCGAAGGCGACTTCACCGTCGCGCGCCTCAAGCCGAGCGCGGGCGGCGAGGTGGTCACGATCGTCGGCAGCCTGCCCGGCGTACCGGTCGGCGCGTCGCTGCGCGTGCGTCGGCCGCTTCGAGAACACGGTGCGCTTCGGCGCGCAGCTGCGCGCTCACGAGCTACACCGAGGTCGCGCCGCAGACGCTCGACGGCATCCGCCGCTACCTGGGTTCGGGCCTGATCAAGGGCATCGGGCCCGAGTTCGCGTCGCGCATCGTCGAGCGCTTCGGCATCACCACGCTCGAGGTGCTCGACCGCGACCCCGGCCGCATCAGCGAGGTCACCGGCATCGGCCCGTCGCGCGCGCGATCGATCCGCGAGGCGTGGGCCGGCCAGCGCGAGGTGCGCAAGGTGATGGTGTTCCTGCAGGGCTACGGCGTGTCGCCGGCCTTCGCGGCGCGCATCTACAAGCGCTACGGCGCGGCGGCGATCGCGCGCGTGCGCGAGAACCCGTATCGGCTGGCGTTCGACGTCTGGGGCATCGGCTTTCTCTCGGCCGACAAGCTCGCGGCGGCGCTGGGCATCGAAAAGGAGTCGCCGGTGCGCATCGCCGCCGGCGTGCGCCACGTGCTGGAGGAGGCGGCCGGCAAGGGCGACGTGTTCGTGCCGCGCGAGCGGCTCGCGCGCGAGTCGGCGGGGCTGCTCGGCTGCACCGAAGCGATGGCCGGCGCGGCGATCGACAGCCTGGCGCGCGCCGGCGAGGCGGCGATCGACGCGCGCATCTCGACGTCGGCGCTCGACGGCGGCGCGGCGATTTACGAGACCGGCCTCTACCAGGCCGAGGTCGCCGCCGCGGCGGGGCTGCGCCGGTTGCTCGCCGCGCCGCCGCCGCCGGTGAAGCTCGACGTCGACCGCGCGCTCGCCTGGTACGAGAGCGAGGCGCGCATCTCGCTGGCCAATCAGCAGGCCGAGGCGGTGCGGCGCGCGCTCGGCGGCAAGGTCGTGGTGATCACCGGCGGTCCCGGCGTCGGCAAGACGACGATCGTGCGCGGCGTGGTGTCGATCCTCACGCGCAAGGGCGCTGCGCGTCGCGCTCGCGGCGCCGACGGGGCGCGCGGCCAAGCGCCTGTCGCGAGGCGACCGGCGAGCCGGCGTCGACGCTGCACCGGCTGCTCGAGTGGCGGCCCGCCGAGGGGCGCTTCGGCGCGCTGCGCGCGATCGCCCGCTCGAGGTCGACCTGCTGGTCGTCGACGAGGCGTCGATGGTCGACATGCGGCTCGTGCGCGCGATCTGGTCGCGGCGCTGCCGGCGTCGGCGCGCGCTCGTGCTCGTCGGCGACGTCGACCAGCTGCCGTCGGTCGGGCCCGGGCACGGTGCTGCGCGACGTGATCGCGTCCGGCGCGGTGCCGGTGGTGCGGCTGACCGAGATCTTCCGCCAGGCGGCGCAGAGCCTGATCGTGCTCAACGCCCACCGCATCCACGAGGGCGAGATGCCCGACTTCGGCGCGGTGCCGGCGAGCGCCGTCGCCGGCGCGGCGTCCGCCGCCGACTCGCGCGACTTCTTCTTCATCGAGGAGGACGACCCGGCGCGCGCGCGCGGTGGTGATCCGCGAGCTGGTCAGCGTGCGGCTCCCGCGCCGCTACGGGCTCGATCCGTCTCGAGATCCAGGTGCTGTCGCCGATGCACCGCGGCGACCTCGGCGCCGGCAACATCAACTGCTGCTGCAGGAGGCGCTGTCGGCGCAGGCGCCGGCGGCGCGTCGCTCACGCGCGGCGCGCGCACGTTCCGCGCCGGCGACAAGGTGATGCAGATCCGCAACGACTACGACAAGGAGGTCTTCAACGGCGACATCGGCCGCGTGCGTCGAGGCCGACGCCGCGTCACAGCTGCTGCGCGTGCGCTTCGACGATCGCGACATCGAGTACGGCCTCGACGAGATCGACGAGCTCACGCTCGCCTACGCCGTCACCGTGCACAAGTCGCAGGGCTCGGAGTACGCGGCGGTCGTCATCCCGGTGCACACGCAGCACTACATGATGCTGCAGCGCAACCTGCTCTACACCGCGGTCACGCGCGGCAAGCGGCTGGTCGTGCTCGTCGGCTCGCGCAAGGCGCTGGGCATGGCGGTGCGCAACGCGGAGATCGCGTTGCGCTGCTCGGGCCTGGCCCAGCGCCTGCGAGACTAGATCTAGAACCAGCCGCCGACGACGGTCTGCAGGCCGTAGCCGTTGCCGCCGCCACCGCTGAGCGGCAGCTCGAAGTCGGGGCCCACGCCCAGGAAGAAGTGCGGAACCAGGTGGAAGAGGAAGGGCGCGAAGATCGTCAGCTGCGACGACGTGTTGCCGCCGGTGCCGAACGCTATGGCCCACGTTGATGCCGACCCTCGGCCAGAAGCGTGACCGCCTCGGTGATGGCCAGGTTGTAGCCGGCGCGCACGCCCAGGTTGAAATCGTCGGTCGCGGGATTCCCCGACTGGTGCGTGAAGCCGATGAGGCCGCCGACCGACACGTTGGGCGCGATGAAGAAGTCGGCTGAGGGCTGCAGGTGCAGCTGCCAGCCGTTGTGCAGGTGCCCCTCGAACTCGCCGGTGATGGCGACCGACCCTGGTGCGCCGAATGCGCCCGCCCCGTTTCCTAGACGTTGCGCCATCGCGGGCGACGTGCAGAGAAGTGAAGCCAACAAGAACGAAAACGAGAAGAAGAACGTGAGACCAAATAGTTTTTTCATGTTTTTTTGAGTGAGTCGCTCCGGCGACGGGAACGTTTGCGTACCCGCATATTGATCATCTCGACGACGAATGAGAAGGCCATCGCGAAATAGACGTAGCCCTTGTTGATGTGCCGGTCGAACGAGTCGGCCACCAGCAGCACGCCGATGAGCAGCAGGAACGACAGCGCCAGCACCTTCATGCTCGGGTGGCGATTGACGAAGCCGCTCACCGCGTCGGCGAAGATCAGCATGACGATCACCGCCAGGACCATCGCGGTGATCATGATCGGGATGTGCGGCACCATGCCGACCGCGGTGATCACCGAGTCGAGCGAGAAGACGATGTCGAGCGCCAGGATCTGCGCGAGCGTCGCCGCGAAACCGGCGGTCTTCGCCGCCGCGGCTCCCCCCGGGCCCGCCTTTCCCGCGTCGCTCGTCGCCGTGCTCGACGCGCTCGTAGAGCTCGTGCGTCGACTTGGCGATCAGGAACAGGCCGCCCGCCAGCAGCACCAGATCGCGCCCCGAGAATTCCTGGCCGAGCAGGCTGAACAGTGGCGCGGTCAGCCCCATCAGCCAGCTCAGCGCCAGCAGGAGACCGATACGCAGGATCAGCGCCAGTGCGAGCCCGAGCCGCCGCACCCGCGGTCCCTGCCCGCCCGCGACCTTCTCCGAGAGGATCGCGATGAAGATGATGTTGTCGATCCCGAGGACGATCTCCATCACGGTGAGGCTGATCAGGCTGACCAGTCCCTCGGGGCGGAACAGCACGCTGAGGTGCGACACGGCGCGGGCGCTTTCGCTCTCGCTCGCTCAGCTCTGCCCGAGGCGGCTCGCGACGTGCGCCGCTTCCTCGACGGCGCGCGCGACGACCGAGCGCATGCGCCCGTCCTCGAGGATCAGCAAGCCGGCGATGGTGCAGCCGGCGGGCGTCGTCACCTGATCTTTCAGCGCCGCGGGGTGCATCCCCGTCTGCAGCACCATGCGCGCCGCGCCCTGGACCATCTGCGCCGCGATCTCCATCGCGGCGTCGCGGCGCAGGCCCATGCGCACGCCGCCGTCGGTGAGCGCCTCGAGGATCATGTACGCGAACGCGGGCCCGCTGCCGTTCAGGCTGGTGACCGCGTCCATGACCTTGTCCTCGGCCTCGACGCAGCGGCCGACGGCGCGGAAGATCTCGATGGCGACCGCGGCCTGCGCGTCGCTGACGCCGGGCGCCGCGCGCGATGACGGTCATGCCCTCGCCGATCAGGCAGGGCGTGTTGGGCATGGCGCGGATGACGGCGCTGTCGGGCAGCCAGCCGCGCAGCTGATCCAGCCGCACGCCGGCGGCGATGCTGATCACCAGCTTGCCGCGCAGAGCGGCGCGCATGGCGTCGCTGTCGAGCGCGCTCGCCACCTCGTGCGGCTTCACGCAAACCAGCACCACTCCGCCGGCGCGGCAGGCCTCGAGGTTGTCGCCGGTGGCGTGGATGCCGTGCTTTTCGTGTAGCGTGCGCACGACGTCGGAGCGGCGATCGGTGGCGTAGAGCTGTTCCGGTTTGAGGCGCCCGGAGCGCAGCAGCCCGCGGACGATCGCTTCGCCCATGGTGCCGCAGCCGAGCACGGTCAGTGTAGAGGTGGCATCGAGCATCTGAGCGCTACTATTGCACAAGGATCCCGAAGACGCGTGGGGCGTAGGCAGGTCCCCCGCCGGAGCCCGTCGTTGTCATTTCTCTTGGGAGGGTTTGGCGAGGCCGCGCGAAGCCCGAGGGTTCCCATTTTAAAGACCCCGCCGGTCACGCAACCGGCGCGGCGCGCGGCCGATAACCGCCCAGAGCGATGAGAATCTGGCCTGGTTGCCTGATGGTGTTTCTGGTGGCGTGGGGCGTCGGGCCGCCCGGGGGCGGCGCCCGCGCCGCCAGCGCTGCGACCGAAGCTGACGCGGCGATCAAGCACGGCCTCGAGCTGCGCCGCCGCGGCGACGACTTGCGCGCGCTCGAGGAGTTCCAGCGCGCCCAGTCGTTGCAGCGATCGGCGCGCGTGCTGGCCCAGATCGGGTTCGCGGAGCAGGCGCTCGGTCGCTGGCGCGAGGCCGAGGAGCACCTGGGCCTCGCGCTGGCCGACATCAGTGACGCTTGGATTCGCCGTCATCGAGAGGTGATCGAGCACTCGCGCGCGGTCGTGGCTGGCCACCTCGGCAGCCTGGAGGTGCTGGGCGGCCCGGAAGGCGCCGAGCTAAGCATCGATGGCTCGCCGGTAGGGCGCTTGCCGCTCGGGCGACCGGTGCGCGTCGCCGCCGGCCGCATCGGCATCGAGCTCGCCGCCGACGGCTTCCTGCCGGCGACGCGCCCGGTGACGATCACCGCCGGCCAGCTCGCGCGCGAGACCGTCACGTTGCAGCGGCTCGAACCGCCGCCGGTCGTGTCACCGCAGATCACGCCAGCTCCGCGGCCGGTGGCGCGCGAACCGACTGCAGCGCCGGCGGTGCCTCCAGGGATCGCCGACGTCGGGCGCGCCCCGCAAGACCTGGGTGGTGGGTGGCAACGGACCGCCGCGTGGGTCAGCGGCGGCGCCGCCCTTCTCTTCGCCGGGGCCGCAGTCGTGGGGCTGGTCGCGCGCGGTCACTACGCCGATCGCGTCGACGGCGCCCTCCTCGACGGTCGCTGCGTTCAACACGGCGATCAGTTCACCGGGGACAGCGCTCGCGATTGCGCGATGGCGGCCACCGACCGGGACCAGGCCGGGACGCTGGCCGTCGTGAGCGTCGGCGCGGCCGGCGTCTTGGCGCTGGCGTCGGCGCTCTTCTTCGTCGCAGCGCCTCGCGCCGACCGGCAAGCAGACGCCGTAGCCGCACGGCCGCGGTTCGCGTGCGCGCTGGCAGGCGGCGGCGCGGTCCTCCAGTGTGCCGGATGGTTTTGATGCGCGCGTTTTCCGTCGCAGCGTCGAAGGTCTTTTCGTCGCGACAGCTCAAGCTTGAAGGTCGGGCGCGATTGTGTTGGGCTCTTGCTCGGCAGCTGCGCGAACGAGGGGCCCTGCTTGCGGGGATCACCTTCGCCGGCGGACGGCGTACGGGCCTGCCGTTCAGGTCTCGCGGTTCATGTCGTTGGCGCGGAAGGGGTCCTCGCGGATGCCGACCGCATGGTAGTACGGGCTGGCTGCCTTTCGTGGCGTGGGGGCAGGGAACCCATCAACTGCCGCTGAACCAGATGGGCGATAGCGGAGTAGTTTCAAAACCGCCGAAGACCGGTCCCGTCAAATGACTCCATGAGTTGCCGTTGTAGTGGTAGACGCCAATACCGATGACCCACAGGTCATTGGGTCCGCTGCCCCATATCGCGAAGGAGGCCTCGAATGGGCCGTTCCGGTAGTGCCGGCTGTACCGCTTGAACCACCCACGCTGGTTGCACCGCCAATCCCAACGGCCCCTCCGGTACCCGCTGTTCCGCCAGTTCCGTTCTTGCCCCCAATGCCGGCACCGCCGGTTCCCGTTGCACCGCTGCCACTACCGCCTGCCCCGGCGCCGGCAGTCCCGCCGGCGCCCGAGCCGCCCGCCCCAGCACCCGCATTTGCATCGCCACCGTCCGTCTGGACATACGTGTACCTTGTACATGCCAAGCCCAACACAATGAGAAGCCAGGATGCGGTACGGACTTGCGTCGATCGAGTGAAGTCCGGCAACGGAATCACCTCCAAGCAGCTTTGATTATCGGCCTTGCACTGCCCAGGTTGCCTTGTTCAAGGGACGATGAGCGAAAACCTCATCGTCTGAGAGTCGCAGAGCTCTGGTGGCCGTCTCGTGGTCATCATGATACGTGCGCCTAGTCTCTTGGAGCGTCGCACGATGGTGGCTGCGCACGCAACTTCACCGGCTGCCGGCCCCTACGCCCCGCCGTGCTAAATTTCGCGGTCATGTCACTGGCCCGGAAACAGCTCGCCGATGCGCACCGCATCGTGGTCAAGCTCGGCACGCACGTCGTGACCCACGACGGCGTCGAGCTGGCGCTCGGGCGCGTCATGGGGCTGGTCGAGAGCATGGCGCGGCTGCGCCAGGCCGGGCGCGAGGTGGTGCTGGTGTCGAGCGGCGCGGTCGGCATGGGCATGCGCGTGCTGGGCCTCAAAGAGCGGCCGCGCTCGCTGGGCATGCGGCAGGCGTGCGCGGCGGTGGGGCAGGGGCACCTGATGAGCGTCTACACGCAGGCGTTCGCGCAGCTGGGCGTGACCGCGGCGCAGGTGCTGCTCACGCAGGAAGATCTCGCCGACCGCGATCGCGCGCTCTGCCTCCGTACGACGCTGATGCGGCTTGCTCGAGCTCGGCGTCGTGCCGGTGCTCAACGAGAACGACAGCGTGAGCGTGCGCGAGCTGGTCGAGTACAACCGCACGCAGACGCAGTCCGCGGTCGCCGCCGGAGCGAGCGCGGCGCCGCCCGCTGCCGCGCGTCCGAGCTGGCCGGCTTCGGCGACAACGACGGGCTCTCGGCGCGCGTCGCGGTGAGCCTCGACGCGGACCTGCTGGTGCTGCTCACCAACGTCGGCGGGCTCTTCACGGCCAATCCGCGCACCGATCCCGGTGCGGTCCGACTGCTCCGAGCTGGCGACGATCGACGACGCGGCGCTGGCGCGCGCCAGCGGCGGCTCGTCGGGCGGCACCGGTGGGATGGAGAGCAAGCTGCTGGCGGCGCGGCTCGCGAGCTCCGAGGGGACCGCGGTCTTGATTGCCGGCGGCGGCGAGCCGCGCATCATCGAGCGCGCGATGAGCGGCGAGGACGTCGGCACGCTGGTCGGCGCCGTCGAGCGACGACCCGCGCGGATCCGGCACATCGCGGTGTCGGCGCGGCACCGCGGCGCGCTGGTGGTCAACGAAGGGGCGCTGCGCGCGCTCGGGGACGCCAAGGCATCGCTGCTGCCGATCGGCGTGGTCGCCGTCGACGGCAACTTCGAAGAGGGCGACGTCGTCGAGATCCGCGACGGCAGCGGGCGCGTGCACGGGCGCGGCCTGGTGAACTATCCGTCCGACGCCTGCCGCGCGCTCGCCGGCCGGCACAGCGACGACATCGACGCGATCCTCGGCTGGCGCGGCTACGACGCGCTGATCACGCGCGACAACCTGGTGATGGGGGCGGTATGAGCCTGACTCAGAGACATTGCGGTTGCGGCGCGCGCGGCCGGCGCGGCGCTGGCGGGACTGTCGGCGGACGATCGCTCGGCGCTGCTGCGCGACCTGGCGGCGGCGCTGGCCGATCCCGAGACGCGCCAGGCGATCTTTGCCGCCAACGCCGCCGATCTGGAACGCGCGCGCGCCGCGGCGGCCGACCGGCGCGCCGATGCCGGCGTCGATCAAGCGCCTCGGCCTCGACGCCGGAAAGCTCGACAACGTGATCGAGGGGCTGGGCCAGCTGGCGGCGATGCCGGAGCTCACCAACCAGGTGACGTTGCGGCGCGAGCTGGACGACGGGCTGGTGCTGGAGCGCAAGACCTGTCCGCTCGGCGTGCTCGGCGTGGTGTTCGAGGCGCGCCCCGACGCGCTGGTGCAGATCGTCGGGCTGGCCTGGAAGAGCGGCAACGCCGTGCTGCTCAAGGGCGGCAGCGAGGCGCGCGAGAGCAACCGCGCGCTCTCCGCGGTGATCCATCGCGTGCTGTCGCGGCGCGGGCTCGACTTGCGCAGCACGGTGCTGCTCGAGGACCGCGCCGACGTCGGCGCGCTGCTGGGCTTGCACGGCTTCGTCGATCTGATCGTCGCGCGCGGCTCGTCGGAGTTCGTGCAGCACGTGCAGCAGAGCACGCGCATTCCGGTCATGGGGCACGCGGCCGGCGTCTGCCACCTGTACCTGCACGCCGCCGCCGATCCCGCGATGGCGGCGCGCGTGGCCGTCGACGCCAAGTGCAGCTACCCGGCGGCCTGCAACAGCATCGAGGCGCTGCTCTGGGACCCGGGCGCGGCGGTCGCGCTCGACGCGGCGGTGGCGGCGCTGACCGCGGCCGGCGTCGAGCTGCGCGGCTGCCCGCAGACGCGCGCGCGCCACCCGACGATGACGCCGGCCGGCGACGGCGACTGGGGACACGAGTTCGGCGCGCTGGTGCTGGCCGTGCGCCAGGTGGCCGACATGGACGAGGCGCTGGCGTTCATCGAGACGGCACGGCTCGCGCCACACCGAGGCGATCGTGACCGCCGACCGCGCCGCCGCCGAGCGCTTCCTGACCGCGGTCGACGCCGGCAGCGTCTTTCACAACGCCAGCAACCGGTTCGCCGACGGCTTCCGCTACGGCCTGGGCGCCGAGGTCGGCGTCAGCACCGACAAGCTGCACGCGCGCGGGCCGGTCGGGGTCGAGGGATTGCTGACCTACCGCTGGCTGCTGCGCGGCGACGGGCAGGTCACCACGGCGTACGGAGCGGGCGGCCGGCGCTACACGCACCGCGACCTGAAATCGTGATTGGCGGGTCGCGGGGCGCGTCTAGCGCCTTGCCGCGCCGAGCGTCTTGGCCGTGGCGAGCGTCTTGGCCGCGCGACTCCTTCCCTCCTCCCCTCTCCTCCACGTCCGCGTGGAGGAGAGGGTCGGGGTGAGGAGGTCCGCGTTGGAAAGGCACCGCCGCCGCTCGTCGGATCCCCTCACCCTAACCCTCTCTCCCAGCAGACTGGGGGAGAGGGGATAAAGGAGGCAGGCTCGCGGCCCCGGGTCCCTTCCGGTCGTTTGACTCCCCCGGGTCGCCCTCCTATATTCCCCGCGGTCATTTTTGGGGACAGTCTCCGGTCGTAAGAGTCGAAAAATGCCTTTGTTTTCCGCAGACCTCGCGCCATCTCCCCAGCGCGACGCAACCTCGGCAACTACGTCTGCGGCCTCCAGCCGGACCGCCGGGACCTGCTGCCGGTCTTCCTGAAGCTGGCCGGACGCCGCGTGCTGGTCGTCGGCGGCGGGCCGGTCGCGGCGGCGAAGCTGGCTGGGCTGCGCGATACCGGCGCCGAGATCGTGCTGGTCGCGCCCGCGATCGGCACGCCCGCGCGCGCGGAGATCGCGCGCCATCCAAAGGGCGTGACCGTTGTCGAGCGGCCCTTTGAAGAGTGTGACCTCGACGACGCGTGGCTGGTCATCGCGGCGGCGCCGCCGGAGGTGAATCGCCAGGTCGCGGCCGGCGCCGAATCGCGACGGCTGTTCGTCGTCGCCGTCGACGATCCCGCGGCTGCGAGCGCCTACGGCGGCGGCACGCTCCGGCGCGGCGGCGTGACCGTCGCGATCTCCACCGACGGCCAGGCGCCCGCGCTCGCCGGGTTGCTGCGCGAAGGGCTGGAAGCCGTGATCCCGCCCGACGCCGAGATGGACGCGTGGATGGCGGAAGCCAATCGGCAGCGCCCGCTCTGGCGCGCGTCGCGCGTGCCGATCACCGAGCGCCGCCCGCTCCTGCTGCGCGCGCTCAACCGCCTCTAGACCGCGACCCGGCGGTCCGAGGGGACAAATGAGCGCGCCGCGGACGCGTGACGCTGGTCGGCGCCGGCCCCGGCGATCCCGAGCTGCTCACCGTGCGCGGTGCGCGCCGGCTGGCCGAGGCCGATCTCGTGCTCTACGACGCGCTCTCGTCGGACGGGATGCGCGATCTCGCGCCCCACGCGCGCTGGTTCTACGTCGGCAAGCGCGCCTGCCGCAATTCGATCGATCAGGACGTGCTCAACCGCCTGATGATCAAGCACGCGTCGCGCGGGCGGCACGTCGTGCGCCTGAAGTGCGGCGATCCGTTCGTCTTCGGGCGCGGGCGGCGAGGAGGTGCTCGCGCTGGGCGAGGCCGGCATCCCCGTCGAGGTCGTGCCCGGCCTGTCGACGGCGATCGCGGCGCCGGCGCTGGCCGGCATCCCGGTCACGCATCGCGGGCTCGCGTCGAGCTTCGCCGTGCTCACCGGCCACCACGAGCACACCTACGGCCCGCTGCTCGACGGCTTTGCCCCGGGTGCGCTCACGCTCGTCGTGCTCATGGGCGTGCGCCAGCGCGGCGTCGATCGCCGCGCGTCTCTGTCGCGCGCGGCTGGTCGCCGTCGACGCCGGCCGCGCTGGTGATGGGCGCCGCGACCGACAAGGCCTGGCGCTGGATCGGTCCGCTCGCCGAGCTGGGCGCGGTCGAGATCCCGGCGGCGTCGGCCGACGCGCCGGGCATGCTGGTGATCGGCGACGTGGTGTCGCTGGCGGATCGGATCGGCGCCGGCGCGACGGTGCCCGAGCAGGTCTCCGGGGGTTCGTCGGGTTAGGGCGGCAAGGGGAGGTCACATGAGCTTGGTCGTTCGCAATCTCACGAAGCGGTTCACGGTGCGCGGCACGCCCGCGGTCGCCGACGTGTCGTTCGCCGCGCCGACCGGCGGCATCACCACGCTGCTCGGCCCGTCGGGCTCGGGCAAGTCGACGGTGCTGCGCATGGTCGCCGGGCTCGAGCAGCCCGACAGCGGCAGCGTGGTGTTCGGCGACCGCGACTTCACGACGGTGCCGGCGCAGCGGCGCGGGATCGGCTTCGTGTTCCAGAGCTACGCGCTGTTCAAGCACATGAACGTGCGCAAGAACATCGCGTTCGGCCTCGCGCGTGCGCAAGATGCCGGCCGACCAGATGGACGCGCGCGTCGACGAGCTCCTGTCGCTGGTGCAGCTCGAGGGCCTGGGCGACCGCTATCCCGGCCAGCTGTCGGGCGGGCAGCGGCAGCGCGTGGCGTTCGCGCGCGCGCTGGCGATCTCGCCGCAGCTGCTGCTGCTCGACGAGCCGTTCGGCGCGCTCGACGCGCAGGTGCGCCTGGAGCTGCGCGAGTGGCTGCGGCGCTTTCACGACAAGCGCCACGTGACGACGCTGCTGGTGACCCACGATCAGGAAGAGGCGATGGAGGTCTCCGATCACGTCGTCGTGATGCACGAGGGCCGCGTCGCGCAGGTCGGGCAGCCGCAGGAGGTCTACGACCGTCCGGCGACGCCGTTCGTGGCGTCGTTCGTGGGCGGCGCCAACGTGCTGCACGGCCACATGCGTGACGGGCGCGCCAGCGTCGGTGACCGCGCCAGCGTCGGGTCGTTCGTGGTGACGGCGCCCGACGGCACGCAGGCGCCCGACGGCACCGCGGTCAACGCGTTCGTGCGACCGCACGACGTGACGCTCACCAAGGCGGGCGACGGCGCGCCCGAGGTGTCGGTCGCGCGCGTCGAGCGGCTCACCTGGCTGGGCGGCTACGTGAAAGTCGCGCTCAAGCTGTCCGACGGCGCGCCGATGACCGTCGAGATGCCGAAGGCCGAGGTCGAAGCGCTGGCGATCCGCGAGGGCGATCTGGTCATGGCCAACCTGCGCGAGGCGAAGGTCTTCGTCGAGGACTACTCGATCTGATGCGCGTCTACGGCAGCATCACCGAGACGGTCGGGCGCACGCCGCTGGTCGATCTGGTGCGCATCGCCGCGTCGAGCCGACCGCCGCTGTCGGCGCGGCTGCTCGGCAAGATCGAGTCGCGCAACCCGTGCGGCAGCGTCAAGGACCGCATCGGCATCGCCATGGTCGAGGACGCCGAGCGGCGGGGCGTGCTCGAGCCGGGCTCGACGCTGATCGAGCCGACGACCGGCAACACCGGCGTGGCGCTGGCGTTCGTGGCGGCGTCGCGCGGCTACAAGCTGATCGTCACCATGCCCGAGCGCATGTCGAAGGAGCGGGTCGCCCTGCTGCGCTATCTGGGCGCCGAGGTGGTGATGACGCCGGGCTCGCTCATGAGGACGCGGTCGCGCGCGCGGCCGAGCTGGTCAAGGAGATCCCGCGCGCGGTCATGCTCGAGCAGTTCAAGAACCCGGCGAACCCCGAGGCGCACCGGCGCGCCACCGGCCCGGAGATCTGGGACGACACCGGCGGCGCGGTCGACATCTTCGTCGCCGGCGTCGGCACCGGCGGCACCATCACCGGCGTCGGCGAGGTGCTGAAGCAGAAGAAGCCGGGCGTGAAGGTGATCGCCGTCGAGCCGGCCAAGGCGGCGGTGCTCGGTCGGCGCGCGCCCCGGCAATCACATGATCCAGGGCATCGGCGCCGGCTTCGTGCCGCAAGTGCTTGAACCGCGAGATCCTCGACGAGGTGGTCGCGGTCACCGAGGACGAGGCGATGGCGGCGGCGCGCCAGCTCGCGCGCGAGGAGGGCATCCTCGCCGGCATCTCGAGCGGAGCCGCGCTCGCGGCCGCGGTGACCGTCGCGCGCCGGCCCGAGAACGCGAAAAAGGTGATCGTGGTGATGCTGCCCGACACCGGCGAGCGCTACGTGAGCACGCCGCTGTTCAGCGAGATGGTTTCGCCGACGTCGTAAGCCTGGTCAGCGAGATGGTTTCGCCGACGTCGTAAGTGGCGGCCGCCTCCGCCACCCTTCCGGTCCCCTCGCCCCGTCCGCGGGGAGGGTTAGGGAGAGGGGCCGTCGGGCGCCGCACTCGCAAGGCTTGCCCTCTCCCTAACCCTCCCCCTGCGGACAGGGGAGGGGATCGGACATCTAGTCGACTGCGCGACCGTCGACGTTCGGCGGCTCGCTCGATCAGATCCGCCAGTAAGCTGCGGTGGCACCGCTGCTCGCTCGACGCACGCCGACGAGCACAACAGCGTCACGGTCTCGCCCGCCGCGACCCGCACCGCCAGCGCCCCCAGCATCGCGGCGCCGCGGCCGCTCGGCTGCATCATCTCCTCCAGATAGCGGCGGCGGTATTCGGGCCAGTCGATCGGCGAATCCTCCTTGCCGTAGAACGCGGCGTGGAGCTCGCGACTGGGGCCGAGGTCTTCCATCCAGGCGTCCCAGGGTTCCTGGTCCTTGCGCACGCCGCGCGGACGGTAGCGGCTGACCAGCACGCGCAAGCCGTCGTCGGGCTCGGCCGTATCGTTCCACCGCCTGGTCCGGATCGGCACGCGTCACAGCATAGCCAACCCCGACGCTCGGCTTCGCGGCGGCGTTTCAACATGCCCGCAACCGCCGACCCCGCCCCCCTGCCTATCAGTGTCCCCATTGCCCCATTCGGACGTGACCCGCTGTCCCCCCCAATCCAACACCTGCGGGGTGCGGCGTTTACAGGCAAGGAAGTAACGCGCGGATGACCGCCATATTCCCTAGTTATTTTTGGGGATTCCCGCGCAGCGCGTCGCCGGTCCGGTTTGTCTGGTAAGGTAAGCGCATGGCAACGTTGACCGACAGAAAGCGACTGGTCGCGCTGAGCCTGACCGCCGCGCTCTCGAGCGTCTTCGCGATCTTGTTCGCGATCCTGGCGCCCGGTACTGCACACGCTTGAGGGGTCTCCACGGCCGACGGTCTGTCGGCCTGCAGCTACTCCGAGCATAGGAGGCGGATCGCCCGCGCTGGAACGTCGGCGCATCGGGCAGCTACACCTCGACCACGATCGACTTCCCCAACAACCTGCACATGGGCGAGACCCGCTCCTCGCTGGTTGCCTCGCTCGCCTACCATCCGACCGCGCGGCTGACCTTTCAGCTGGCCGCGGGCGGCACGCTGGGCGGCCACCTCGCGTCGCCCGCCGGCAACCAGGACTTTTCGTCGGGCGTCGCTGCGGCCGTCGGTGGGTCCTACCGCATCGTCAGCATGCCGCGGGCCTTCGCCGTGCTGACCGGCAACCTGTCGTTTTCACGGCAGAGCACGACACTGGCGGGAACGAACGGCATGCCCGACGTGTCGGCGCGCTACCAGGCGTTCGATGTCCGCGTCGGCGCGCTGGTCGGAACCACGCTCTGGAAGGTCCTGAGCCCGTACGCCGTCGGCCGGGTCTTCGGCGGGCCAGTCCTCTGGACCTACCAGGGCAGCAGCGTCACCGGCACCGACGCCCACCACTACCAGCTGGGCGCGGGCGCCACGCTGCGTCTTGGCGCGCCGCTTCAGCGTCTTCGTCGAGGGCATCCCCCTCGGTGAGCGCTCGGCCTCCGCCGGCACCGCGTTCGCGTTCTGAAAGTCAGTTTCCGGGAGCCGCGAACCCCCCTTGCCATCCGCTCCGGACCGGATAGAACACTGTCTTTCCCAACAGACACGCCCGAGGAGCGACGCACAGCGATGAGCAAGGACGCGGCAAAGACTTGGAAGCAGACCCTGGGGTCCGCGATTCCGGAGGCGTGGGGGCGAGAGATCGACATCTTCGAGACGCAGATCGAGCTGCGCAAGAAGGGCAAGATCGAGGAGAAGCTGTTCGCCGAGACCCGCCTGCGCCGCGGGGCGTACGGCCAGCGCTACGACAACGGCCAGCGTCACGACGGCGAGATCACGCAGACGCTGCGCTTTCCCTCGGGCGAGATCACCAAGGGCCCGGTGACGTTGTGGGACGCGCCGGGCATGCAGCGGATCAAGATCCCGTTCGGCCGCATGACCGCGGACCAGCTCGACGTGCTCGCCGCGCTGGCCGAGGAGTACTCCGATCGCATCCTGCACGTCACCACGCGCCAGGACTTCCAGCTGCACTTCGTGCACATCGACGACACGCCGGATCTGATGCGGCGGCTCGCGGCGTCCGGCATCACCACGCGCGAGGCGTGCGGCAACACCGTCCGCAACGTGACCGGCTGCCCGCAGATCGGCGTCTGCCCGACCGAGGCCTTCGACACCGCGCCGTATGCCAAGGCGATCACGTTCTTCCTGCTCGGCCATGACGACACCCAGAACTTCGGCCGCAAGCTCAAGATCGCGTTCTCGGGCTGCGCCGACAATCCCTGCGGCCTGACCAACTTTCACGACGTCGGCTGCATCGCGCGCACGCGCGTCGTCGACGGAAAAGAGAAGCGCGGCTTCGAGTACTACGTCGGCGGCGGTCTCGGCTCGGTGCCGCAGCACGCACAGCTCTTCGACGACTTCCTGTCCGAGGAGGAGCTGCTGCCGATGACCCAGGCGGTGAGCCGCGTGTTCGGTCGCCTGGGCGAGAAGGCGAACCGCGCCAAGGCGCGCCTCAAGTTCCTGGTCAAGAAGCTGGGCATCGAAGAGTTCAAGCGGCTGGTCCTCGAGGAGCGCGCCACGCTGCGCCCCGATCCGCGCTGGACGTCGTTCCTGTCCGACTTGCACGTCACCGACGAGACGCCGATCCGTCCAGCGGGCGCGCTGCCGCCAGGGCCGCACGCTCCCGGATTCGACGCCTGGCGCGCCAGCAACGTCGTCGAGCAGCGCCAGCCCGGGTACGCGATGGCCACGATCACCCTGCCGCTCGGTGACATGACGTCGGACCAGGCGCGCGCGCTGGCCGATGTCGCGCGCCGCTTCTGCGGCGACGCGATCCTGACGACCGTCGAGCAGAACATGATGCTGCGCTGGATCAGCCTCGCCGACCTGCCGGCACTCTACGACGCGCTGGTGGCGATCGAGCTCGCGTCGCCGGGCGCCAGCACCATCAGCGACATCACCGCCTGCCCGGGCACCGACACGTGCAAGCTCGGCATCTCGTCGTCGCGCTCGCTGGCGGCGGAGCTCGGCCGCCAGCTCCAGCAGAGCGGCATCGCCGACGATCCCAACGCGCGCGGCCTGCACATCAAGACCAGCGGGTGCTTCAACTCGTGCGGCCAGCACCACGTCGCCGACCTGGGCTTCCTCGGCGTCAGCCGCAACGTCGGCGGCCGCCGCGTGCCGCACTTCCAGCTGGTGGTCGGGGGCCAGTGGACCAAGAACGGCGGCGCCTACGGCCTGGCGATCGGCGCGGTGCCGTCGAAGCGCGTGCCCGAGGTCGTCAAGCGGCTGACGTCGCGCTACGCGGCCGAGAAGCAGCCGGGCGAGGGCTTCGCGGCCTTCGTCAACCGCATCGGCAAGAAGACGATCCGCGCGATGGTCGAGGAGCTGCAGGTCCTGCCGACCTACGACCAGGACCCGAGCTTCTACTCGGACTGGGGCGATCCGCGCGAGTACACCATCGACGACATGGGCGTCGGCGAGTGCGCCGGCGAGGTCGTGCCGATGGTCGAGGTCGGACTGGCGGCGAGCGAGCGCGAGATCTTCGAGGCGCAGATCCTGCTCGACGACGGCAAGATCAAGGACGCGGTGTCGCGGGCCTACAGCGCGATGCTCGAGGCGGCGCGCTCGCTCGCGCGCGAAAAGAGCCCGAACGTGAGCGCGGCGCCCGACGAGGTTGTCGGTGAGTTCCGCAAGCACTTCTACGACACGCAGCTCTTCTTCGATCCGTACGCGGGCGGCAAGTTCGCGCAGTACCTGTTCCGCGTTCACGAGGAGCACGACAAGGCGGCGACCGCCGAGGCGGCGCACCAGCTGATCGAAGAGGCGACGCTATTCGTCGACGCCGCCCACCAGTGCTACACCCGCCTCGGCTCGTCGCTGGGCGCATCGACGTCAACCGCCGCCGGCGGCATCGGACCGGCCTGAGAAGACCATGGAACCGCAAAAGCTGCAGATCAAGCTCTACACCGACCGCGCGACCGGCATCTCTCCCGAATCCTTCGTCCTGGTCTTTCACAACTGGATCAAGAAGAAGCTCCTGCCCGAGCTGATGATCGACGTCGCCAACTACGCGCACGTTCCCAAGGGACCGGGCGTGGCGCTCATTGGCCACGGCAATGACTACTTCATCGACGAGGGCGAGGGCCGACTGGGCCTGCTCTACAGCCGCAAGCGCGGCGCGCCCGAGCCCGGCCAGCGCGTCGCCGACGCCTTCCGGCGAACGCTGCACGCGGCGTCGCTGATCGAGAACGACGCCTCGCTCGCGGCCGGCGGCGCGAAGGTACGCTTCCGCACTGATGAGGTTCAGCTGCGCATCAACGACCGGCTGGGCGCCCCCAACGACGACGCAACGTTCGCCGCGCTCAAGCCGGAGCTGGACGGTTTCTGCGGCGACCTCTTCGGCGCGCCTTGCGACATCACGCGCGCAGGGAACGCGAAGAGTCTCTTCACGGTGAACATCGCCACCGGCGCGAAGACCGATGTCGCGACCTTGCTCGGGCGTCTGGGCGGAGCGCCGCTCGCCGATCGTTCGTTAGTGTGAAGGTTTAGGGTAACTGGCCGGAATTCTGCGCGGCCCGAGCGGGCGGCGATGAAGATTGTCGGAGTCCCCTCTTACCGCGGCGGCTCGAGATCGTCATTCCGGGCTGTGAGCCGAATGGCGCGCGGTCAGGTTCATGAACCATTTCGCGGTGGACGCGCTACTCTCTCCGTGGGCGCTGCGGCGGCGGCGATCATCGTCCGAGGGAAGTCATGAACGTTCTTCATCGCACCGGGCTATCGTTATCACGCGCGGCGTGTCTGGCGGGCGCGCTCCTGGCCAGCGCGGTTGCAACGGGGTGCCACAAGGACAACCCACCGCCCGCGGTCACCGGCGACGATGGGTGTAACCCGCTGGATCCCATCCCGCGGCGGATCTGGCGCTTGTCGGTGGGCCAGTACGGCAACTCGGTGCGCGACTTGCTCGGGTTGTCGGCCGCGCCAGACCTGGGCACGCTGGGTGGGCAGAGCACCTACGCCTTCTTCGCGGACGAAACACTGACCGTCGATCCGCAGCTGGCGTTCAACGTCAGCGAGACGCTGCGCCAGGTGCTGGCCGGCGTCGACATGCGCCAGCTTGCCGCCTGCAAGTCCGGCGAGGCCGACAACGCCTGCGCCACGCGCTTCGCCTCCAGCTTTGGACAGCGTGCCTTCCGCCGTCCGTTGAACAGCACGGAGACGACCGCTCTCATGGGCGTCTTCGCCGCGGGTCAACCGGAGAGCTTCGAGTCCGGGATCAGCCTGATGGTGCAGGCGCTGCTGCAGTCGCCGTCGTTCATGTTCCGCTCCGAGCTGGGCAAGAGCGATCCCAACGCCACTGCCGCCACCAACCTCGATCCTTACGAAGTGGCGACTCAGCTCGCGTACACGTTCCTCGACTCGACGCCCGACGCGGAGCTGATGGCGGCGGCCGCCAATGGTTCGCTGAAAAATGCCGACGGCGTGACCAAGCAGGTCGATCGCCTGCTCATGCTGCCGGGGGTGCAGGCCAACCTGGTGCGCATCACGCTCGCCTGGTTCAATGTGAACCAGCTCTATGCCAAGCAGAAGGACAAGACGCTGCTGGCGCCGCTCAATCCCAGCGACGCGACCATCAGCGATCTCACGACGACCCTGCAGAACGACATGCTGCAATCCGCGACGATGTTCGTCGACGACCTCTACTGGCACGGCAGCGGTCAGGTCACCGAGCTGCTGACGTCGGACAAGATGTTCATCAACCAGCGGATGGCGACGCTGCTGAACCTTCCGTTCGACAGCCCTTCGCCCGACGCCTTCGTCGCGGTCTCCGGTGCCGATCAGGGGCGCGCGGGGATGCTGACCCAGCCGGCCCTTTTGTGGGCGGTGTCGGACATCGCCACGACGTCGATCGTTCACCGCGGTATCGAGATCCACGACAACGTCATCTGTGCCACGCCGCTCATGTTCCCCAGCGGGCTCATCAACTCGCCCGGCATCGTGGACGCGCTGGCGGCGCGTCCGACGGAGATCGAAAAGTCCGACTACCGCCTGTTCGAGAACCCCGACTGCCTCGGCTGCCACGGCAACATCGATCCCTACGGCCGTATCCTCGAAGGCTTCGACGCGATCGGGAACGTGCGCACCATCGCCGACGGCATCCCCGTCGACTCCAGCGCCGACTTCTCGCACGCGGCGCCACTGTCCGGCACGCTCGACGGGCCGGTCCAGCTCACGCAGGCGATCCTGGCCGACAAGCAGTTCATCAACTGCGCGGCGCAGATGATCTCCAGCTACTTCATCGGGCGCATGATCCACGACGCTTCGACCTGCGAGGTGCAAATCCAGCGCAAGGAGCTGGAGATGTCCGACGGCACGATCACCTCGCTATTTCACAACGTCGCCGCGGCTTCGTTCACACGCGCGCGCTCGGGAGGTGCCCAGTGAGCTCGTACAAGATGGCCCGGCGGGCGTTCCTTCGCAATGCGGGGGGCGCGGCGGTCTTGCTGTCGCCGATCCTGCGCCGGATCGAGGCGAACGCGCAGGGCATGGCGGCGCCGCTGCGCTTCCTGGTCATCCACCACCCGCTGGGCACTCAGCACCGGGGCCCGTCGTCGGCGACCGATCTGTGGCGCCCGACGCCGACCACGGAGACCACGACCACCTTCACGCTGCCGCAAAACAGCGCCCCGTTCGAACCGCTGCGCGCGAAGATGGCGATGATCGACGGGCTCAACATCGTGCCGCAATCACAGGTCATGGGCGGGAACAACGGCGGCCAGAACACCCACGAGGGCGGCCTGGTTTCGGTCATGACCGGCGTGCCGACGCTGGGGCCGATCGGCACGCAGGATCACGCTGCCGGCGGGGCTTCGATCGATCAGATCTTCCTCGACCAGTCGCCGATCCTGGGCGGGAACAACTCGCCGTCGGCGAGCAAGACCACCTTCCAGTATCTGGCGCTGGCCGGCGACATCCGCTCCGATCGCGACGAGGTTGCGCCGCGCGTGCTGTCGTATCGGCCCTCACTGCCGCTCACGCAGCCGTCCAGCGAGGCGGGCCGCGCCGCCTCGCGCCAGCCCATCTTCCCCGAGACCGAGCCGCTCAACGTCTACAACCGGATGTTCCGCAGCGTCCTCTCCGCCGGCGGGGATCCCGCGGTGGCTGCCGCCAAGCTGGCGCAGCAGGAGAGCGTGGTGGATTTCATCCGCGGCGACCTGTCGCGCATGCGTACGCTGGTGCCGGCCTCCGAGACCAGCAAGCTGGACGCGTTCGCCGTGTCGATCCAGCAGCTCGAGTCCAGCATCCGGTTGTCGCTGACTCCCAACGGGTGCGCGCAGCCGATGACGCCGGAGTCGTTCGCGATGAACGGCGGGGGAGCCACGGGTATGCAGGCGCCGATGGGCGGCAGCCAGCTCAAGGGCGTCGACTTCTACGACCCGAGCGATCCCAACAACCACCCGCACCAGCGCTTGGGCATGCAGCAGCTGGCCATGATCCGCGCGGCGTTTCAGTGCGACTACGCCCGCGTCGGCACGTTCATGTGGTCGGCGGGTACCAACTGGGTGGTCTTCCCGACGGCGTTCCAGGGCGCGCAGCTGCCCACGACGACCATGGCCGGGTCGTCGCCGCACCACCCGCCGTCGCACATGCCGGCGCTCGATGTCCAGACGTGGCTCGCGCAGATCGACGCCTGGTACGCGACGCAGTCGTCGGCTGCCATCCAGGCTATGGATCAGATCACGGACTTCGACGGCAACACCCTGCTCGACAACACGGTGGTCGTCTACCTGAGCGAGATCGGGCGCGCCTACGACCACGATCAGAAGAACGTCCCCTGCCTGGTGTTCGGCGGCAAGAACACGCGGATCAAGGGCGGCCAATATCTGAAGATCAAAGACGGTCCGCTGGCCGGTCTCGAGAGCGTGACCGGCAACCGTCCCTGGAACGATCTGTGGCTGGCGCTGGCTCCGATCTTCGGCGTCAACCTGCCGTCACTGGGCAACCCCATGCAGATGACCGGGCCGCTGCCGGGCCTCGTGACCTAGGCTCCATCGCCGCCCCTGCGCGCTCCGCGAAATTTTTTAAAAGGTTTCGCACGGGGCTTGCCCTAGTATGGCGACATGAGTCCGACACCTTCACGAGCAAACATGAAATATCTGGTAATCGTTTTTTCAGCCGCGCTGGGTCTCTCGGCGGTGGCTTGCGGAAGCTCAACCAGCAGCGGCGGGGTGGGCGGGGCGGTTGGCCATGACGCCGGCAACGACGCTGGCTCGGGCGGCCGAGGCATGGGTGGCAGGGGCGCTGGAGGTGCCATGGGCGGCGCCGCCGGCAACCCGGCCTGCAACGGAGGCAAGTACATCCACACCAGCACGTTCGGGGCGATCCTCGACGGGTGGGTCGTTGCCGGGAACTCGACCCCCAGCTCGCTCGCGCCGGTCGTCGGCGCTGACGGCAGCACGACATCGGGCACCATCGTCGAGATCGACAACACCGATGGCTTGCCGACCACGCCGGTCCTCGGCTCTGTCAAGCTGACCATTCCGTTCGACGCGCCGGCCGAAGAGCTTCTCTTCGCGCAGAACATGCCCAGCCTCAACATGGCGGGCGAGACGGTCACCGCGAACATCAAGCTGAACTCCGGCCTCAACGTCAGCCCGGTCAACACGGGCAGGGCTTTCATCGCCCTCAAGACCACCGCGGCTTACAACTACGCGATGGGGAATGCGATACCGCTCGACTCCTCGGCGGGCTGGGTTCCGATCAGCATCGACGTCAGCAATCCTCCGCAGGTCCCACCGGGCTACGATCCATGCGATGTCCGCGAGATCGACGTGGTGGTCCAGACCGGCGGCAGCGGCACCTATACGACCGCGGTGATGCACATCGACACCATCAAGATCGGCACTGGCGGTCCCGACGTCATCGACGACGCCGGTACGCCGGACACTGGCTCGCATGACACCGGCACGTCCACCGATAGCGGCACGACGCTCGATGCGCCGGTCGACATGCCGTCCGACAGCACCGTCGACGACGCGTCGACCGGCGGCTGAGCCTCGTTTCAGGTAGACCAACGCCGCGAGGGCGTTGAGAACGCCAAGCTCCGGACCATCGAGAGTCCGGGCTTGGCGTTCTTTGCATTCTGGGACGACGAGCGTTGCCTCTCGCAAGGCCTGCCCCTCTCCCTAACCCTCTCCCGCGGACGGGAGAGGGGACCGAACGAGCGCGCGGCTGCGACGTCGAGAGCTTTCCGATCCCCTCCCCCTGTCCGCAGGGGGAGGGTTAGGGAGAGGGCAGGCCTTGCGAGAGGCAGTGCCCGTCGTTGACGTGATCGCGATCGCGATCGTAGCCGTGAGCGTTGACGTCAGCCGAGGCGGCCGGACGCCAGCATTGCGATGATCACCACGCCCAGCGCGACCCGGTAGATCACGAAGGGCATGGTGCTGCGCGTGCGCAGGAACTTGAGCAGCCAGGCGATGCTGGCGTAGCCGGACAGCGCCGCCACGATCAGGCCCACCGCCAGCGGCGTCCCGCCGATGTCGTGCGCGTGCATGATCTTGGGCAGCTCGAAGATGCCGGCCGCGCCGACCGCCGGGATCGACAGCAGGAACGAGAACCGGGCGGCAGCGTCGCGCCGGATACCCAGCGCCATGGCTGCCAGCAGCGTGATGCCCGAGCGCGACACGCCCGGCACCAGCGCCAGCGCCTGCGCGCACCCGATCAGGATCGCGTCGCGCAGGGTGATGTCGTCCAGGTCGCGGCCCTGCGCCGCTGCTCTCCGCCGCTCGATCCAGGCCAGCGCCAGCGCCACGACGATGAGCGCGATCGCGACGACCCACAGCGATCGAAATGCACCCTCGACCGCGTGCCGCAGCAGCAGGCCGACCACGCCGATCGGGATCGTGCCCACGATCAGATAGCCCAGGTGGCGCGCGTCGGTGCTCGGGCGGGTACCCGACGGCGCCTGCAGCGCCCGCAGCGCGGCCCGCAACATACGGATGAGCTCGCCGAGGAAGAACACGATCACCGCCGCCAGCGTGCCGAGCTGCAAGACCGCGGTGAACGCGGCGCCCGGGTCGTCCCAGCCGGCGATCGCCGGAACGATGCGCAGGTGGGCGGTCGACGAGATCGGCAAGAACTCGGTCACGCCTTGGACCAACCCCAGGATCGCCGCTTGAAGCACATTCATGTGATTTCCCCTGATACCACGCGATGCACGCGGCCGTCATCGGCAGCGATGCGGAGCGCCCCATCGGGGTCGAGCCCCAGCACCACGCCCTCGAGATCGTGCTCGCCCACACGGACGCGCGCGCGCGAGCCGATCGCGCCGTAGATCGACCACCAGCGCACCGCCGCGGCTGGACCGTTCGTCCGGAAATCGTCGTAGGCATCCTCGAATGCCGACAGCACCGCCGCCAGCACCTGGATGCGATCCCAGGCGTGTCCCGTCGCCAGCGCCAGCGAGGTCGCGCGATCGGCGAGCTCGGGTGGCAGCGCGGTCTCGTTGACGTTGAGGCCGATGCCGACCACCACGTGGCCGACGCGGCTGCCTTCGCTCGCCATCTCGGTGAGGATGCCGGCGAGCTTCCTCGGCGCGGCCCGGCTGCCGGCCGCGGCGCCCGGACCGACGAGCTGCACGTCGTTGGGCCACTTCAGCCGCGGCTCGACGCCGAATGGTGCGATCGCCGCCGCGACCGCCGCGCCCGCGAGCAGCGTCAGCGGCGGCACCTCGACTGGCGGCCGCGCCGGCCGCAGCAGCACCGAGAACGTGAGGTTCGCGCCGGGCGTCGCGTGCCAGCTGCGCCCGAGCCGGCCGCGCCCGCCGGTCTGCTCGTCGGTGAGCACCACCAACCCTTCGGCAGCGCCCGCGCGGCCGCGCGCCGCCGCGACATCGTTGGTCGACCCGCACGACGCGAGGCACTCGCACGGGCGCCCGAGCCAGCGCGTGGTCAGCGCGCGTTCGAGCCGTCACGGCGTCGAGCGGCTCGAACGTCAAAGACGTAGCCAACGCGCAAACTCGAAGCCGAGCTCGCAGCTAGAGGACGTCTACCGTTCCCCGGCGCCGCGGGCTTCCGCCGGCCGCACCGAGAACGAGAAGTCGACCGCGCGTGCCGAATGAGTGATCGCGCCGATCGAGATCACGTCGACGCCGGTCTTGGCGATCTCGCGGATGCGATCGAGCGTGACGCCGCCCGACGCCTCCAGCACCACGCGCGGCGCGCGGTCGCGCACCCGGCGCACGGCCTCGCTGAGGTCGCGCGTCGAGAAGTTGTCGAGCAGCACCACCTCGGCGCCGGCCTCGACCGCTTCCTCGAGCTGAGCGAGCGTGTCGACCTCGACACCGATGCGCAGGCTGTGCGGGGCCACGGCGCGTGCGCGACGCACCGCCTCGCGCACCGAGCCGCACAGCGCGACATGGTTGTCCTTGATCAGGATCCCCGACGAGAGATCGGCGCGGTGGTTGCCGCCGCCGCCGATACGCACAGCGTACTTCTCCAACGCGCGCGCGCCGGGCATGGTCTTGCGCGTATCGGTGATGCGCAGCTTGGCGCCCTCGACCGCGCCCACGAACGCCTGGGTCAGCGTCGCGATGCCCGACAGCCGCTGCAGGAAGTTCAGCGCGGTCCGCTCGCCCGCCAGCAGCGCCGCCGCCGGTCCGCGCACGGTCGCCACCGTGGTCGTCGGCGCAACCGGATCGCCGTCGGCGACCTTCATCCGCACGCGCGTGCGCCAGTCGAAGCGGGTGAACACCGCCTCGACGACGCCCAGGCCGCACACCACCAGCCGCTCGCCGGCGGTGATGTCGCCCTCCGCCTCCTGGCTCTCGTCGATCACCGACGACGTCGTCACGTCACCGCGGCCGACGTCCTCCTCCAGCGCGAGATCCAGCAGGCGTTGAACTGCCGGCGTGTACCAAGGGGCCGAATAGACGCTCATGCCTGCACCTCCTGCCAGTTCTCCACCGGCCAGCCGCGCTGTTTGGCCGCGCGCTTGAGGCGGGGGTCAGGGTTGACCACCACACCGTGCCCGACCCGCTCCAGCATCGGCAAGTCGCTATAGGAATCGGTGTAAAAGAAACTCGAACCGAGATCGATCGGTCTTCGCGACACGAGATCTTCCGCCCAGTGGACCTTGCCCTTGCCGTAGCAGGCCGGGCCGATCAGGCGGCCGGTAAAGGTGCCGTCCGCGACCTCGAACTGCGTCGACAGGACCTCGTCGAGGCCCAGCGTCTCCGCGATCGGTCGTGTCACGTAGGTCGGCGACGACGACAGGATCGCGAGCAGGTGTCCCTCTTGCCGGTGATGCTCGATCTGGCGCAGGGCGCTGGGCAGCAGCAGCGGCAGGATCTCGTCCTCGACCCAGCGCTTGCAGCGCTCGGCGAATTCGCGCTCGGACCAGCCGCGCATCTGCTCGACCAGCATTGCGGCCACCGCGTCGAGATCAATTAGGGACAGATGATATTTCAGCATCCAGCCCATCGCGCGGAGCGCGCGCAGGAACGAGATCTCGCCCCGCCGTCGCAAGTCTCGCAGGAACAGGCGGCCGGTGTTGCAAGCCACCAAGGTTCGGTCGACGTCGAAGAAAGCTCCCACCTGCGCCATAAAATTCGTAGTCAGTGTATCAGATACAGTCGCTTAAACCTCAGGCGACATTGATGATTTTGGTTTTTCCCGCCGGGAGCTGCCCTGTGTGTGCCGCGGCCACCAGTGCCACGTCGCGCAGGAACCTTCCCGTGGGCTCCGATTTGACCTGGAGGGAGCCGCGAGGTAGTAAGAGGGCCGTAATGAGGCTCACTGGCGGGTCGGATCGTGGGCGTCGGCTCAGGGCTCCCCGAGGCGCGCACACCCGGCCGACGGCAGCAAAAGTTCGAGAAGCGATCTTCAACATTCTCGGACCTCCGCCAGATGGCAGCGTGCTCGATCTGTACGCGGGCACCGGCGCGCTGGGTTTGGAGGCGCTTTCGCGTGGCGCGCGCCGCGCGGTCTTCGTCGAGCGCGATCACCAGGCGCTGGTCGTGCTGCGCCGCAACCTGCGCGAGCTGGGCCTCGAGGATCGCTCGGGCGTCGTCGGCGCCGAGGTGTGCGCCGCTCTGCGCCGGCTGGCGGCGCGTGGCGAGCGCTTCTCCTGGGTCTTTCTCGATCCGCCCTACGCCAAGGAGACCGAAGGCGTTCTGGCTGAGCTTTCCGGCGGCGAGCTGCTGACCTCGTGCGCCGTGGTCATCGTCGAGCATGACCGGCGCCATCAACCGTCGGCGTCGGTCGGCGGCCTGTTCCTGACCGATCGCCGTCACTACGGCGATACGGAGCTCTCGTTCTTCAGGAGCTCCGACTCGTGACGTCGTCGTTTAGAAGCTCCGGCTCGTGACGAGCGGAGGAGTGTTGTAACCTTTGGCCCCGCCAGGGCCGGGTCCTGCATGAGCTCGCTCGCCGTATATCCGGGAACGTTCGACCCGATCACGAACGGGCACGTCGACATCCTGCGCCGCGCGCTGAAGATCTTCGATCGCGTCGTGGTCGCGCTGGCCGAGAACGTGCGCAAGGAGCCGCTGTTCTCGATCGAGGAGCGGCGCGCAATGATCACCGACGCGCTGGGCGCCGACGCGCGCGTCGAGGTCGACGCGTTCCAGGGCCTGCTGGTCGACTACGTGCAAGCGGCGCAAGGCCGGGGTGGTGATCCGCGGCCTGCGCGCGATCGCCGACTTCGAGTACGAGTTCCAGTTCGCCCACATGAACCGGCACCTGGCGCCCGAGGTCGAGACGGTCTTTCTGATGACCAGCGAGGAGAGCTTTTATGTTTCCTCTTCTCTGGTAAAAGAGGTTGCCCTCATGGGCGGGGATGTGGCGCGGATGGTCCCGCCGTCAGTCGTCTCGGCCCTGCGGGCGAAGAAACTGAAAGGAGCAGGTCCGTGAAGCTGGCGCGCAGATTGTCCGTGATTGAGCCCTCGCCCACCCTGGCCGTGTCCGCGAAGGCAAAGGCAGCTGAAGGCCAAGGGGATCGACGTCATCAGCTTCGGAGCGGGCGAGCCCGACTTCGACACGCCGGCCCACATCAAGGAGGCGGCGAAGAAGGCGCTCGACGCCGGCGACACCAAGTACACGCTGGTCGAGGGCACGATCCCGCTGCGCAAGGCGGTCGCTGCCTGGCTGGGCAAGGCCCACGGCCTGACGTTCGACATGTCCGAGATCATCGTGAGCTCGGGCGCGAAGCAGTCGCTCTTCAACGCGATCCACGCGCTGGTCGACGAGGGCGACGAGGTCATCATCCCGACGCCGGCGTGGGTCAGCTACAACGACATCGTCAAGCTCGCGGGCGGGCGGCCGGTCAACGTGCCGACCTCGGCCGACGAGAACTTCAACGTGCGGCTCGAGGACGTGGCGCGCGCGATCACGCCGCGCACCAAGATCATCCTGGTCTGCTCGCCGTCGAACCCGACCGGCGCGATCTACGACGAGGCGACGCTGCGCGGGCTGGCCAAGCTGGCCGTCGAGAAGGACGTCTGGCTGATGACCGACGACATCTACCGCACGCTGCTGTACGGAGATGCGAAGTTCTTCCAGCCGGCGACGATCAGCCCCGAGGTGCGGGCGCACACGATCATCATCGACGGCGTGTCCAAGGCGTTCTCGATGACCGGCTGGCGCGTCGGCTTCACCGCGGCGCCGAAAGAGGTGGTCGAGGCGATGGCGACGCTGCAGGGTCAGTCGACGACGCACGCGGCGTCGGTGGCGCAGGCGGCGGCGCTCGCGGCGATCGAGGGCCCGACGACCGACCTCGAGATGATGCGCCAGGAGTTCGACAAGCGCCGCAAGGTGATGGTCAAGGGCCTGCGCGAGATCCCGGGCGTGAAGTGCGTCGAGCCGAAGGGCGCGTTCTACGCGTTCCCCGACCTGAACGCGTTCATCGGCAAGAAGACGCCCGAGGGCAAGAAGATCGAGAACGACGGCCAGCTGTGCGAGTACCTGATCGAGGCGCGCGCGCGTGGCGGTCGTGCCGGGCTCGGCCTTCGGTGCGCCCGGCTTCGTGCGCCTGTCCTACGCGACGTCGATGAAGAACGTCGAAGAGGGCGTGAAGCGCATGGCGGAAGCGCTGCCGAAGCTGACGTAGCGGACGCTGCAGAGAGGCCTCGGCCCCCCTCACCCTAACCCTCTCCCCCAGCAGACTGGGGGAGAGGGGATAAGAAGGAGGCCTTGCGAGAGCCAAGGCTCCAAAGCCAAGTCACCCTCTCCTGTACTCGGGAGAGGGCCGGGGTGAGGGCAGACCTTGCGAGAGGCAGCGCTCGCGGACCCCTCTCCCGAACCCTTCCCCAATCCCGCGGCGAACTCAGATCTGCGGCGGGGTCACGCCGCGCTTCCGGCGCAGCTTTTCGACCAGCGTCGTGCGGTTCAACCCGAGCAATTCTGCGGCGCGGTTCTTGTTGCCGCCGGTGCGCTCGAGCGCCTCGCCGATCATGCGCTCCTCGACCGCCTCGAGCATCGCGCGCAGGTCGGTCCCGTTGGTCGGCAGCTCGGGCAGCGGTGACGCCGAGGGCGTGACCTCGCGCGGCGTGCGGATCGCGGGCGGCAGGTCCGACGGCATGAGCGTGCCGCTCCCCTTCACGATCACGATCCGCTCGATGACGTTCTCGAGCTCGCGGATGTTGCCCGGCCACGGGTAGCCGCGCAGCGCCGCCATGGTCTGCGGGTCGAGCGCCGTCACCTGCCGCCGGTGCCGCTCGTTGGCGCGCGTCAGGAAGTGCTCGGCCAGCCGCGTGATGTCGGTCTGCCGCGCGCGCAGGCTCGGCATCTCGATCGGGATGACGTTGAGCCGCCAGTAGAGGTCGGCGCGGAAGCGCCCCGCCGAAACCTCGCGCTCGAGGTTGCGGTTCGTCGCCGCCAGGATGCGCACGTCGATCTTCTGCGCGGTCTCGTCGCCGACGGGCGTGAGCTCGCCGTCCTGGATCAGGCGCAGCAGCTTGGCCTGCACGCCCGTCTCCATCTCGCCGATCTCGTCGAGGAAGATCGTGCCGCGATCGGCCTGCGCGAACCGCCCCACGCGCGACGTGGTCGCGCCGGTGAACGCGCCCTTGACGTGGCCGAACAGCTCGGACTCGACCAGCGACGGCGGGATCGCCGCGCAGTTCACCGCGACGAACGGCTTCGACGCGCGCGACGACCCGGCGTGCAGCGAGCGCGCCGCCAGCTCCTTGCCCGTGCCCGACTCGCCGGTGATCAGGACCGTGCAGCGCGTGTCGGCGACCTGCGACAGCAGGCTGAACACCGGCAGCATCGCCGGATCGTTGCCGAGCATCCAGGGCGCGTTGTGATCGCGCCAGACGATCGGATCCGGCGGCGCCACTTCGGGCGGCGGCGGCTTCAGAACGTTGGCGACCGCCTCTTCGAGCGCCTTGATCTCGAACGGCTTGATCAGAAAATCGCGCGCGCCCGCGTGCATCGCCCTGACCGCGTCGGGGATCTCGGCGCTGCCGCTCATCGCGATCACCGGCGTGCCCGGCGCGTGCGTGCGTGCGGCGGCGAGGATCTCGAACCCGTTGAAGCCGGGCATCCGGATATCGGTGAGGATCAGATCGAAGCGCTCCTGCCGCATGCGCGCGTAGCCGCCTGGACCGTCGACGGCCACGACGTCGTGACCGGCGGAGCGCAGGATGCGCCCGAGGCTCCGGCAAAGCGAGTCTTCGTCGTCGCAGAGAAGAATCCGACCCATTTCGATTCGCCTGAGTTTCTCTCTTTTCGGGTCACTTGCGTGAGTTTTCTGCAGTACCGAATCGATTCCAAAAAAGTTCGTAATCTCGTCGGCGAACGTGTTGCGACGACGCTCGAGTTGCGCGGGCGTCTGGGCTCCGTCGGTGGGCGTCAATGTGGCAAATGTGGGTAGACGGGTGAGGCGTTGCGTGCGCCCTTGGCGTGCTAGACATACAAAATGGTCGACCCCGCCAAGACCCTCATCGGAGAGCTGGAGCGCGAAGTCTCAGCGCTTCCGGGGGCTTCGCTTTTTCCCGGAGCCGGTTCCGATGCGGCTGTTCGATTCCAATCAGCGATGGGACGCTGGGCGCCGCCCGGTTTCGCGGCGTTCCTGAGCGCGCACGATGGCGGCGTGCTCGGGTCCGAGATCAAGATCCTCACGCTCGCCGAATCGGCGCAGCGGCGCGCCGACTCCGAACGCGACGGTGGTCGCGCCGCCGGCGTGGCCGGCCGGTCTGTGGCCGGTGATGGAGCGCGCGGGGCGCCGGTTCGCGCTCGACGCGGAAGAGGCGACCACCGACGGTGAATGGCCGGTCGTCGAGGTGAGCGACCGCGGTGTCGATCGCGTTGGAACTTCATTTTTGCGCTTCCTGCACGTGCTGGCTGCCGAGCTTGCCGCGGCGGCGCGCCCCGATGGGGATCCGCTGGCGCTGGCGCTGGAGCGCTGCCGCCGCGATCCCGGGCTGGCCGATCACTGGCTCACGCTCGCCGACTTGCAAGAGCAGGCGGGCCGGCTCGACGACATCGACGCCACGCTGACCGCGGCGTTGCGGGCCGCGCTGCCGCCGACGCCGGCGCTGTTGCTGACGCTGGGGATGCGCGCGGTTCGCCACGAGGACTGGACCGCGGCGGCGCGCGCGTTCGAGGACGCGATCGCGCTCGAGCCGCTCACCGCGCGCGACGACGATGCGCGGCTCGATGCCGCGGCGCTGGTCTACGTGCTCGCGTCCGAGCGCGGCGACGCGGTCGCCATGGCCAGCGCGCGTCGCGTGCTGGGCGCGGCGGCGTCCGCGACCGCGGCGTTCTGGCGCGCGGAGGCGCTGCAGGCGATCGCCGCGGAGCAGTCGGCGGCGACGGTCGATCTCGCGCTGCGCATCGTGCAGGCGCTGGTGCCCGAGGACACCGATGCCGCCAAGCTGAAACAGCGCACGCCGGCGTTGCTCGCTGGCTTGAAGAGCTTGCAGCGCGCGCGCGAGGCGCTGGAGGCCGGGCGCCCCGAGCAGGCGGTGCGCGAGGCGCGCGCCGCCGTGGCGCCGGGACCGGCCGCCGAGCTCGGCTCGTCGCACGCGCTGCTCGCCGAGGCGCTCAACGCGATCCGCGATCGCGGCGCGCTGGAAGCGGCGCGCCGCGCGACCGAGCTGGATCCGTTCCTGGTCGAGGGCTGGCGCGAGCTGGGCGACGCGAACCTGGAGGCGGGCGATCTCAAGGGCGCCGAGACGGCGTTCCGCAAGGTCGTGGAGATGGATACGACCTACGGGCTCGGCTACGCCAAGCTCGCGCAGGTGCTGCTGGAGCAGGGGCGCACGCTGGAAGCGCTCGAGTCGATCACCGCGGCGGCCGATCGCGGCGGCGATCCGTTCTTCCTGGCGGCGATCCGCGGCGACATCTACGCCGAGATGGAGCGCCACAGCGAAGCGGCCGAGTCGTACGACCACGCGCTGCGCGTCGAGCCCGAGGATCACTGGGCGCTGCACCAGGCGGCGGTCGAGCACGGCTACGCCGGCCACACCGCGCGCGCCGCGGAGCTGTTCGAGGCCGCGCTGAGGAACGACCGCGACGGCTGCCACCAGACGCTGGTCGACTACGGCGACCACCTGCGGCGCATCGGGCGCATCGGTGACGCGGTGAAGCTCTACCGCCGCGCCGTGGCAGCGGTGCCGGGGGATCCGGAGTGGAAGCAGACGTTGCGGGAGGCGGAGCGAGAGCTGCTGGCCGCGCCGAACTGAGCGGATTTCCAGCCCGACCCTCAGCTCCACCGACGCGACGGGGAGAGGGCGCCGGCGCCGCCCTGTCTTCCATACTGGACTCCGCGTCTCTATCGTGACATGACCACCCCTCGCGCATGACCCACCTCGAGCAGCTCGAGCAGCAGAGCGTCTACATCTTCCGCGAGGCCTTCCGGCACTTCGAGCGGCTGTGCATGCTCTGGTCGATCGGCAAGGATTCGACGGTGCTGCTGTGGCTCGCGCGCAAGGCGTTCTTCGGCCACATCCCGTTCCCGCTGGTGCACATCGACACCAGCTACAAGCTGCCCGAGATGATCTCGTACCGCGACCGGCTCGCGCTCGAGTACCGGCTGACCATGATCGTCGGCCAGGACGCCGAGGCGATCCGCCAGGGCCGCACCTTCCCGGCGACGCAGCACCTGCCCGACGGCCATCCCAACAAGCTGTCGCGCGTCGACTGCTGCGGCATCCTCAAGCGCGACGCGCTCAAGGCGACGCTGCAGGGCACCGGGCAGCGCATGCGGCTCAATCTCGACACCGGCAAGTACGAGCCCGACACCGATCGCGAGCCGTACACCGGCGTGATCGTGGGCGCGCGCGCCGACGAGGAGGGCAGCCGCTCGAAGGAGCGCTACTTCTCGCCGCGCGACAAGAACAACGCCTGGGACGTCGGCGACCAGCCGCCCGAGTTCTGGAACCAGTTCAAGACCGACTTCGCGCCGGGGACGCACGTGCGCGTGCACCCGCTGCTCGACTGGACCGAGCTCAACATCTGGGAGTACATCAAGCAGGAGAACATCCCGACGGTCTCGCTCTACTACGACCAGGGCCAGGGCACGCGTTACCGGAGTCTCGGTTGCGGTCCCTGCCAGGCGCCGATCCAGAGCACGGCGAAGAACGTCGACGACATCATCGTCGAGCTCAAGAGCGGCAAGCTGCGCAACATCGCCGAGCGCTCGGGCCGCCTGCAGGACGGCAAGCACGGCCTGGAAGAGCTGCGCCGCGACGGATACATGTAATCGACCGTGTGGCTCGTGACTCGTGATATGGAAGCGCGCGGTGGCTGAAGCGCAGCGCGATCAAATGAACGTCGTGATCGTCGGGCACGTCGATCACGGCAAGAGCACGGTCGTGGGCCGGCTGCTCGCCGACACCGGCGCGCTGCCGCAGGGCAAGCTCGACGCGGTGAAGCGCGAGTGCGAGCGCACCGGCAAGCCGTTCGAGTACGCGTTCCTGCTCGACGCGCTCAGCGACGAGCAGGACCAGGGCATCACCATCGACACCGCGCGCTGCTTCTTCAAGAGCGACACGCGCGACTACATCATCATCGATGCGCCCGGTCACATCGAGTTCCTGAAGAACATGATCTCGGGCGCGGCGCGCGCCGAGGCCGCCGTGCTGGTGATCGACGCCAAGGAAGGCGTGCGCGAGAACAGCCGCCGCCACGGCTACATCCTGTCGATGCTCGGCATCCGGCAGGTGATCGTCTGCGTCAACAAGATGGACCTGGTCGGCAATCGCGAGGCGACGTTCCACGCGATCGAGCAGGAGTACCGCGCGTTCCTCGAAGGCATCGGCGCGGTGCGGCCGCAGCGCTTCATCCCGGTGAGCGCGATCCTCGGCGAGAACCTGGCCGCGCGCGGCGCGGGCATGCCCTGGTACACCGGGCCGACGCTGCTCGAAGCGCTCGACGGCCTGACCAAGGCGCCGCCCAAGATCGACCAGGCGATGCGCATGCCGGTGCAGGCGGTCTACAAGTTCACCAGCCGCGGCGACGACCGCCGCATCATCGCCGGCCGCGTCGAGGCCGGCCAGGTGCGCGTCGGCGACAAGGTGGTGTTTTCGCCGTCGAACAAGGTCAGCACCATCAAGTCGGTCGAAGGCTTCAACACGCCGCCGCGCGACCGCATCGAGGCCGGCTGGTCGACCGGCTTCACGCTGAGCGAGGAGATCTACGTCACCCGCGGCGAGGTCATGAGCCACAGCGAGCGCGCGCCGCTGGTCAGCACGCGCCTGCGCACCAACATGATCTGGCTCGGCAAGAAGCCGTTCGTCAGCGGGCGCGACTACAAGCTCAAGCTCGGCACGGCGGCGGTGCCGGTGCGCATCCACCGCATCCTCAAGGTCATCGACGCGTCGGAGCTGGGCAGCGTGCTGGACAAGGACCACATCGGGCGGCACGACGTCGCCGACGTGATCCTCGAGACGCGGCAGCCGGTCGCGTTCGACCTGACCGGCGACTGCGAGGCGACGGGCCGCTTCGTGATCGTCGACGGCTACGACGTCGCCGGGGGCGGCATCGTCACCGCGGCGGTCGCCGACGAGCTCAAGGATCTGCGCGCCGAGGCGCGCACGCGCGACTTCAACTGGGTCGCGGGCGGCGTCACCTCCGAGCAGCGCGCGCAGCGCTCCGGCCACCGGTCGGCGCTGATCATGTTCGTGGGCCCCGCCGGCTCGGGCAAGCACAAGTACGCGCGCGCCGTGGAGAAGGCGCTGTTCGACCGCGGCCGCAACGTCTACATGCTCGACGGCAAGAACGTCTTGCTGGGCGTCGATCACGACCTGTGGGTCGACGCCGCCCAGTCGGAGCTGGTGCGCCGGTTCGGCGAGGTCGCCCACTTGCTCCTCAATTCAGGGATGTTGGTGGTCTCGACGACCAACGCCATCGGGCTGGCCGATGCGGGCGCCGTGCAGGCGCTGATCCCGGATACGCCGACGATCCTGATCGACGTCGACCCGGCGGGCGACAGCCACCTGCCGTTCGACCTGCGCATCCGGGGCACCGAGCCCGAAGAAGAAGTGATCGCCGGGATCGTCGACCTTCTGGCCCGACGCCAGATCACCTTCAACTGAACGACCTTCAATAGCGCCGAGGAGTCGCACGACCCCGGGGAAATCGATCACTCGGTGTGCTTTTTTTGATGAAGGAGCGCGAGTAGGCGGTTTCATTGTGCATATTTTTTTACGCACCCCTGCCTGATCGTCCGTGGGTGGGGGCACTAGCCCCATATGTCAGCGCAGAAACTCGGCACCCGGGAACGCGAGTCCGACTCGTACGCCGCGACGCTGGACGACATCGCCAACCGTACGGCGGGTCGCTACCCGGTCCTGGCTGCCCAACTTCGTCAAATTGCCAGAGACTATCGAGAGTCGCCCCCCGGTCGTGAGGCGCCGCGCGACCCGTCGCGCCGCAGCACCTAGCTCCCGAAGCCTTCTCCTTAGCCTCCCTTACACTGAAGTCGGGGCGCGGCGCCGCCCGAGGCCCTTGCGGAGGTGGGCCCTGCGATTGCAAGTGCCCGGAGAGATGGATCGCTCGAGCGCCGGCCTGTTCGTTCTCGCGCCGCTGGTGCTGCTGTACACGGGCGAGGTCTTCTACCAGGTCTGGTTGCAAGCGCGCTTTCTCGAAGCGATTCCTGCCGACGTGCGCGCTGGGTTTCCGCGACACCCGAAGCGCGCGCTGTTCTCGTTCTTCGCCTCGCTGCGGTTTCAGTTCGCGGTGTTGCGCTATGCGCGCATCAAACTGCCCGACGACACCGCCGTCACCACGCACTGGAAGCGACGCATGCGCGCGAGCATGGTTCGCGAGTCGATCCTGCTCAGCTGTCTCGCCGTCGCGTTGGGCGTCCTCCTTTACGCCGGATGGAGGCCGCGCTGCCTGATGACACAATGCCTTTGAGACTCGAATGTTGCGGGCCACTCTGACAAAGTAGCGGCGATGGAGGCCGGAGCCGAGACCCGCACCGCCGCCGCCCCCGCGCGGGCCGCGGAGGGTGGTGAACCGCCCGCAACCAGCCGGTTTTCCCGCGAAGCTCTGGCGAAGGAGCTGAACCCCGCGCAGCTGGAGGCGGTGACCTATCCCGGCCGCCCGCTGCTGGTCGTTGCCGGCGCCGGCTCGGGCAAGACGCGGGTCATCACGTTCCGGCTGGCGCGGCTGGTCGCGTCCGGCGCCGACCCGCGCCGCATCCTGGCGGTGACCTTCACCAACAAGGCGGCCGGCGAGCTGCGCGAGCGCGTGGGAAATCTGTTGAAGTCGGGCGTGAGCGGCCTCTGGGTCGGCACGTTCCACTCGGTGTCGGCGCGCCTGCTGCGCCAGTGGGGCAGCGCGGTCGGGCTGCGCAAGGACTTCGTCATCTACGACGACGACGACCAGAAGCGGCTGCTCGCGCGCGTCCTCACCGACCTGAAGGTGCCCGAGCGCCTGTTTCCCGTGCGCCAGGTGCTGTCGGCGATCGACCGCGCGAAGAACCAGGGCATCACCGCCGCGTCGTTCCAGCCCGGCGACTACTTCGACGACGTAGTCGCCAAGGCGTACAAGCTCTACGAGGAGCGGCTCGCGGCCTCCAACGCCACCGACTTCGGCGGCCTGCTGATCGCGGCGCTGCAGATCTGTCTCGGCGACACGCCGACCGCGCATCA
The DNA here is from genome assembly GCA_963711305.1 of uncultured Pseudomonadota bacterium. GTDB lineage: Bacteria > Myxococcota_A > Polyangia > Fen-1088 > Fen-1088 > DASRQZ01. Next base: position 486,184 of record CAVQDT010000002.1, on the reverse strand, counting down.
GGTCGCCGAGCGGTTCGACCACGTGCTGGTCGACGAGTTCCAGGACACCAACAGCGTGCAGTACAAGCTGGTGCGCTGCCTCTCGCACCGCACCTCCAGCATCACCGTCGTCGGCGACGAGGATCAGTCGATCTACAAGTGGCGCGGCGCGGACATCCGCAACATCCTCGACTTCGAGCGCGACCACGCCGGCGCGCGCGTGGTCAAGCTGGAGCAGAATTACCGCTCGACCGGACACATCCTGCGCGCCGCCAACGCGATCATCTCGTGCAACTCCGAGCGGCGGCCGAAGCGCCTGTTCACCGAGGCGGGCGACGGCGCGCGCATCGTGCTGTTCGAGGGCGAGACCGAGCGCGACGAGGCCGACTTCGTCGCCGGGCGCATCGCCGCCCTGCTGCAAGAGGGGATGAGCCCGCGCGACTTCGCGGTCTTCTACCGCACCAACGCGCAGTCGCGCGTGCTGGAAGACGCGTTCCGCGCGCGCAACCTGCCGTACGTGGTCGTGGGCGGCACGCGCTTCTTCGATCGCGCCGAGATCAAGGACCTGATCTGTTACCTGCGCGCGATCGCCAACCCCGACGACGGCATGGCGCTGCAGCGGATCATCAACGTGCCGGCGCGCGGGATCGGCGCGGCGACCGTCGACAAGATCAGCGAGGTCGTCTACAACGGCCCGCCCGCGCCGCCCGCCGAGGCGCCGGTGCCCGAGCGCGGCGCGCAGGCCGAGCTGCCGCTGGCGCAGCGGGGCGCGCGCAAGATGACCGCCTGGTCGGCGATCGAGCTGTGCGCGGCCGACGACAGCATCCTGGGCGCGGGGCCGCGCAAGAAGGTCGCGGCGTTCGTGGCGCTGATGAACAAGCTGCGCGCCGAGGGCGCGGGGCTGGGGCCGGCGGACCTGGCGGAGAAGGCGCTGGAGGAGAGCGGGTATCGCGACGCGCTGGCCGCCGAGTCGACCATCGAGGCCGAGGGCCGCATGGAGAACCTGCTCGAGCTCGTCGGCCAGATGCGCGAGTACGAGCGCGAGGCGGAGGAGCCGTCGCTGGCGGGGTTCCTCGAGCGGATCGCGCTCGCGTCCGACGTCGACGGCTACGATCCGGAGAAGGGCGCGGTGTCGCTGATGACCGTGCACACCGCCAAGGGGCTCGAGTTCCCGGTGGTCTTCATCACCGGGCTCGAGGAGCGCATCTTCCCGCACGCGCGCAGCGTCGACGACGACTCGGCCGTCGAGGAGGAGCGCCGCCTGTGCTACGTCGCGGTCACGCGCGCGCGCACGCAGCTCTACCTGTCGCGCGTGCGCCGGCGCCGCCTGTCGGGGCAAGAGCTGCCCGGCATCCCCAGCCGCTTCCTGCGCGAGCTGCCCGCGGAGATCATCGACGCGATCGTCATGGAGCGGCCGCGCGAGTACGGCGGGCAATACGGCGACACCGACGGGCAGGGGCCCTGGGGCGGGAGATGGAATCGCGACGACGTGCCTGAGTATCAGCGCGACGCTGCGCCACCCACCTCGCGGCGGACTTCAAGACGGGAACCCTCAGCAGGGTTCACGCCTCCCGCCCGGCGAGCTCAGCGTGCACTACGACAGCGACGGCGGCGGCGATGCGAGCGGCCTGCACATCGGCGACAAGCTGCGCCACCCGCAGTTCGGCGTCGGCGAGGTGCGCGGCTGGCAGTCGTCGGGCGCCGACATGAAAGTCACCGTGCGTTTTCCCACCGCGGGCGTGAAGACCATCCTCGCTCGCTTCCTCACCCGTCCCTGAGCTTCGAAATGATCACGCTCCACGCTCACGTCAATCGCAAGGCAACCAACACGCTCAAGCTGCGCGTCGCGCTGGCCGAGGCCGGCGCCGCCTACGAGTACCGCGCCGTCAATCTCGACGCGGGCGAGCAGCGACGGCCGGAGTTCCTGGCGCTGAACCCGCACGGCAAGATCCCGGTTCTGGTCGACGGCGACTTCGTGCTCGCCGAATCGGACGCGATCCTCTGGTACCTCGGCGAGCGCTTCCCGGACGCGCGCCTGCTGCCGGTCGCCGGCGCGGGCGATCTCGCGGCGGCGCAGGCGCGCGCGCGCGTGCTGCAGTGGTGTGACTTCGCGTCGACCGGGCTGTCCCAGACCTACGTCGACATCTACATCCACAAGATCAAGGCCGCGCCCGATCAACAGGTCAGCTGGATCGGCGAGGCCGCGATGCAGAAGATGGATCGCCTGCTCGGCGTGATGGACGGCGTGCTCGCGAAGCGGCCGTTCCTCGCGGGGGACTTCTCGCTGGCCGATCTGGCGGCGGCGGCGGTCATCACCTCCGTCAAGGCGAGGGTGCCGGGCGATCCGGTGTCCGGGCGCGCGGCGATCGCCGCCTGGTACGAACGCGTGACTGGACGCGCCTCCTGGCGCGAGGCGATGGCCTCGGCGGAGGCGGCACAATGAGCACGCCCACGAAGCCAATGAAGGGTGGCCGCAACGCGGGCGGCGCATCCGGACGCGATCCTGCGCTTGCCCGGCGGCGCGGCGCTGGGGCCGGCGCGGCTGGCGAAGAAGCTGCGCGCGATCCGCGCACACAATCCCGGCGTCGTCGAGCTCGACGCGCGCCTCACGCACTTCGTGGCGCTCGCGGGCCGCCTCGACGACGAGGAGACCGCGACGCTGCAGCATCTCCTGCGCTACGGACCAACGCTGGAGCGGCACGATGTCGCCGGCCGCCACCTGCTGGTCGTGCCGCGCCTGGGGACGATCTCGCCCTGGTCGTCGAAGGCGACCGACATCGCGCACATCTGTGGTCTCGCGTCGGTGCGCCGGATCGAGCGTGGCATCGCCTACTCGATCGCGGGCGAGGTCGCCGACGAGGCGGCGCTGCGGCGCACGCTGCACGACCGCATGACCGAGTCGCTTGCTCGACGACGACGATGCCGCCGCGCGTCGTCGATCTCGCGCCGATGTTCGCGCGCGCGCAGCCGCGGCCGCTCGTCGGTGGTCGCGCTCGGCGGCGACGGCGCGGCGGCGCTGGAGCGCGCCAACCGCGAGATGGGCCTGGCGCTGGCGCCCGACGAGATCGACTACCTGCTCGATCACTACCGCACGCTCGGCCGCGATCCGACCGACGTCGAGCTGATGATGTTCGCGCAGGCCAACAGCGAGCACTGCCGCCACAAGATCTTCAACGCCGCGTTCGTCATCGACGGCGAGCCGCAGGCGGAGTCGCTGTTCCAGATGATCCGCCGCAGCACCGAGGCGTCACCCGCCGGCGTGCTGTCGGCGTATCGCGACAACGCGGCGGTCATCGAGGGCTCGCTCGCCGGGCGCCTCTTTCCCGATCCCGAGACCGGCGTCTATCGATTCGCGCGCGAGCCGGCCCATATATTGATGAAGGTCGAGACCCACAACCACCCGACGGCGATCTCGCCCTATCCCGGGCGCCGCCACCGGTTCGGGCGGCGAGATCCGCGACGAGGGGGCGACCGGCCGCGGCGCCAAGCCCAAGGCCGGCCTGTGCGGGTTCTCGGTCTCGAACCTGCGCTTGCCGGGCGCGCTGCGCCCGTGGGAGCACGACTACGGCAAGCCGGATCGGATCGTGTCGGCGCTCGACATCATGCTCGAGGGGCCGATCGGCGCCGCGGCGTTCAACAACGAGTTCGGCCGCCCGAACCTGTGCGGCTACTTCCGCACGCTGGAGATCGAGGCGCCCGGCGCGTCGGGTTACGAGGTGCGCGGCTACCACAAGCCGATCATGGTCGCGGGCGGCCTGGGCAACATCCGCGCCGAGCACGTGCAGAAGGGCGAGATCCCGGCCGGCGCGCCGATCGTCGTGCTCGGCGGACCCGCGATGCTCATCGGTCTCGGTGGCGGCGCGGCGTCGTCGGTGGCGTCGGGCTCGTCGCACGAAGATCTCGATTTCGCGTCGGTCCAGCGCGACAACGCCGAGATGCAGCGCCGCTGCCAGGAAGTGATCGATCGCTGCTGGGCGCTCGGCGGCGAGAACCCGATCCTGTCGATCCACGACGTCGGCGCCGGCGGCCTCTCGAACGCGCTGCCCGAGCTGGTCAACGACAGCAAGCGCGGCGCGCGCTTCGATCTGCGGCGCGTGCCCAGCGACGAGCCCGGGATGTCGCCGCTCGAGATCTGGTGCAACGAAGCGCAGGAGCGCTACGTGCTGGCGATCGCGCCGGCGCGCTTCGCCGCGTTCGAGCGCCTGGCCGAGCGCGAGCGCTGCCCGTTCGCGGTCGTCGGCGAGGCGACCGACGACGGGATGTTGCGGCTCGACGACAGCGTGCTCGAGCGGCGCGCGATCGACATGCCGCTCGGCGTGCTGCTGGGCAAGCCGCCCAAGATGACGCGCACGGTGACGCACGCGGAGCCGGCGCTGGAGCCGTTCGAGTCGGCGGCGCTCGAGCTGCGCGAGGCGGCGTTGCGCCTCCTGCGCCTGCCGACGATCGCCGACAAGACGTTCCTGATCACCATCGGCGACCGCACCGTCGGCGGCCTGTGCGCGCGCGATCAGATGGTCGGGCCCTGGCAGGTGCCGGTCGCCGACGCGGCGCTGACCACCGCGGGCCTCGACACATTCGCCGGCGAGGCGATGGCGATCGGCGAGCGCGCGCCGATCGCGCTGCTCGACGCCGCGGCGTCGGGCGCGCATGGCCGTCGCCGAAGCGATCACCAACCTCGCGTCGGCGCCGGTCGCTCGCCTCGGCGACATTCGCCTGTCGGCGAACTGGATGGCGCCCGCCGGTCACCCCGGCGAGGACGCGCGTCTCTACGACGCGGTCCGCGCCGTCGGGCGCGAGCTCTGCCCGGCGCTGGGCATCGCGATCCCGGTCGGCAAGGATTCGATGTCGATGCGCACGGTCTGGAAGGAGACCGGCGAGCCGCGCAGCGTGACCGCGCCGCTGTCGTTGATCGTCAGCGCGTTCGCGCCGGTCGCCGACGTGCGCCGCGCGCTCACGCCCGAGCTGCGCACCGACGCGGGTGACACGACGCTGCTGCTGGTCGACCTCGGGCGCGGCAAGAACCGCCTCGGTGGCTCGGCGCTGGCCCAGGTCTACGGCAAGGTCGGCGACGAGCCGCCCGACCTCGACAGCCCGGCGTTGCTCGCCGGCTTCTTCGCCGCGGTCCAGGAAGCGCGCGCGGCGGATTTGCTGCTCGCGTACCACGATCGCAGCGACGGCGGTCTGTTCGTGACGTTGCTCGAGATGGCGTTCGCGTCGGGGACCGGCCTCGAATGCGAGCTCGCCGAGCTGCCCGGCGTCGACGATTCGCCGCTGGCGGCGCTGTTCAACGAAGAGCTGGGCGCGGTGATCCAGGTGCGCGCCGCCGACGCCGCGCGAGTCACCGAGATCTTCGGCCACCACGGCCTGGCCGGATCGATCTATGCCGTCGGCCGCCCGCACCCCGGCGATCGCGTGGTCTTGCGTCGCGGCGGCGACGCGATCTTCGACGAGCCGCGCACCAAGCTGCGCGAGATCTGGTCGGAGACGACCCATGCGATGCAAGCGCTGCGCGACGATCCGACCTGCGCCGACGAGGAGCAGGCGGCGCGCGTCGATCCCGAGGCGCCCGGCCTGACGGTGTCGCTGCGCTTCGATCCCGACGCCGACGTCGCCGCGCCCTTCGTCGCGCGCGGCGCGCGGCCGCGCGTGGCGATCCTGCGCGAGCAGGGTGTGAACGGTCAGATCGAGATGGCGGCGGCCTTCCTGCGCGCCGGCTTCGAGCCGGTCGACGTGCACATGACCGACATCCTCTCCGGCCGCATGCGGCTCGACGGCTTCCGAGGCCTGGCGGCGTGTGGTGGCTTCTCGTACGGCGACGTGCTCGGCGCCGGAGAGGGCTGGGCCAAGTCGATCCTCTTCAACCCGCGCGCGCGCGAGGTGCTGGCGGCGTTCTTCGAGCGGCGCGACACCTTCACGCTCGGTGTGTGCAACGGCTGCCAGATGCTGTCGAACCTGCGCGACCTGATCCCGGGCGCGGCGCAGTGGCCGCGCTTCGTGCGCAACCGCAGCGATCAGTTCGAGGCGCGTCTGGCGCTGGTGACGATCGAGAAGAGCCCATCGGTGCTGTTCGCCGGCATGGCCGGCTCGCGCGCGCCGATCGCGGTCGCCCACGGCGAGGGTCGCGCCGAGCTGCTGTCACCGTCGGCGCGCGAGGCGCTGGAGGCGAGTGGTTTGGTCGCCGCGCGCTTCGTCGACGGTGACGGCCGGGTCGCCGAGCGCTACCCGCAGAACCCCAACGGTTCGCCGGGCGGAATCACCGCGCTGACCACGCCCGACGGCCGCGCCACGATCCTGATGCCGCACCCGGAGCGGGTGTTCCGGAGTGTGCAGATGTCGTGGCACCCGCGCACCTGGAACGAAGATTCGCCCTGGATGAGGATCTTCAGGAACGCGCGGGTGTTCGTCGGGTAGGGGCCGTCCGAGAAGGGCGACGGGGGCCGCTGGCTACTTCGCAGGCCCGAGATCACACGCCTTCTGACCCTCGGGAAACCAGATGGTATTCGCCTGCGCGCAGGCCTTCTCTTTCCGCTCGATCAGTCGCTTGCCCCACTTCTTCGTCGCGTCGAGCTTCTGCGGCGGGCACTTTCGCCCCGGATCGCACGAGTAGGCGCCCCAGCCGGCAGCGTCGCCGGTCCCGATCGCGACGACGGTCACCGGTCCGATGTCGGCCATCAGGATCGCGAGCACGTACGACTTGCCCAGCGACGGCAGCCCCTTGCTGATCCCGGTCGCCGCGCATTTGCGCGTCTCCTCGACGCCGACGTCCTTGGCGGTCGCTCCCAGCCCGCCGCGATCGATGCACGGCTTGTCGCCCTGGGCGGCCCAGCTCTCGAGCCCGAGCACCTTGTCGATCGCGATGACCGCATCGCCCATCTCCTTGGCCAGATCGGCGGGCAGCTTCGCGGCGGTCGGGCCGGGAGCGGCGGCCAGCCAGAGCAGGGGCAGAATCACGGTCGAGCTCATGGCGGCATCCTAGTCCAGCGACGCGGATTCCGCCTGTTTTCCAGGATTTTCCTGCTCCAGGGTCCACTTCGCCCGGGTTCTGGAGGCCGTGGCGTGGATCTCAAGTTAGCCAATCAACCGCCGATGGGCGGCCTGATGAAGCTGGCGTGGGCAGTCTCGTTGGGTATTGGCATTTTCACGCTGGCCGGAGCTGCTCGGGGCGAGGGGCTCACCTATGCATCCAGCGTTGGTTCTGCGCGCTCGTCGGCGGTACAGGACGCCGAGCTGGAGCCGCTGAAGGTCAAGTATCGGCGCGCGCCGCTACCGGGCGGCGCCGGCCCGTCCGCCGCGCGCGTCGAGCTCGGCCGTACGCTGTTCTTCGATCCGCGACTGTCGCGCGCGAGCTCGATCTCGTGTGCCAGCTGCCACAACCCGGGCTTCTCCTGGGGTGACGGCCTTCCGCGTGGCGTGGGCTTCGGTTCGAAGTCGCTCGGCCGCCGCACGCCGACCGTGCTCAACGTCGGCTGGGGCGAGGCGTTCTTCTGGGACGGCCGCGCCGAGACCCTGGAGCAGCAGGCGCTGGGCCCGATCGCCGCTCCCGGCGAGATGAACCTGCCCCACGACGAGATGGTGAAGCGCCTGCAGAGCATCGCCGGCTACCGTCCGATGTTCGCGGCGGCGTTCGGTGATCCGAACGTGACCAAGGAGAAGGTCGCGCAGGCGATCGCCGACTTCGAGCGCACGATCGTCTCGATCGACGCGCCCTTCGATCACTGGCTCCAGGGCGACAAGAACGCGATCTCGGCTCCGGCGAAGCGAGGCTTCGCGCTGTTCAACGGCAAGGCCGACTGCGCCAAGTGCCACAGCGGGTGGCGCTTCACCGACGACAGCTTCCACGACATCGGTACGCTCGGCGACGATGAAGGCCGCGCGAAGATCCTGCCCGGGCTCGACTCGATGAATCACGCCTTCAAGACGCCGACCCTGCGCGACGTCGCGCGCCGCGCGCCGTACATGCACGACGGCTCCGAGTCGACGCTGGAGCAGGTGGTCGAGCTCTACGACAAGGGCGGCCGCATCCGCCGCCCGAACAGCATCGCGACCGAGATCCATCCGCTGTCGCTCACGCCGCAAGACCGCGCCGATATCGTTGCATTCCTGCTCACCCTGAACAGCCCTACCCAGGCGGTGCCGGTGCCGCCGCTCCCGCGCTAACCCCGTTCACATTCCATCTTTCATGAAGATCAAGGAGCGAACCATGTCGGCCCGTGCTCTCACCATCCTGGCTGTTTCCGTGCTGACGGTGTCGGCGCTGTCGATGTCGATGTCGCGAGTCGTCTCGGCGGGCGAGAAACACGTCGTCACGCAGAAGGGCAAGAGCTTCTCTGTCACCGAGCTACACGTGAAGGTCGGCGACGTCGTCGAGTTCAAGAACGACGACGATGTCTCGCACAACGTGTTCTCGGTCTCGAAGATCCAGCCGTTCAACACCAAGATGCAGACGCCAGGCTCCGACGCGGCGGTCACCTTCACCAATGAAGGCACCGTCGAGGTTCGCTGCGCGATCCACCCGGGGATGAAGCTGCAGATCCAGGTTGCGAAGTGACCCGGGCGGCACGCTGGACCTCACTCGCCGCGCTCCTGTCGTTGCTCGTCGCTCCGCAGATCCTCGCCGGACCGAAGGGTCGACCAACGGTGGTCGAGCGTACGATCCACGTCAAGCTGAGCACGACGGGGCAGGAGGTCATGTTCGATCAGCAGCGCCTCGACCTGCCGTTCGCGAAGACCATCCGGCTCAAGTACAAGAACGACGCCCCGCTCGACTCGCAGATCTCGCACAACGTGGCGATCATCCGGCCCGACCGCGTGGCGGCGGTGATGCAGACGCTGCAGGAGCACGACTACGACCTCAAGTCGGTCCAGGGCTCGGCTGACATCCTCGCCTTGAGCCGCGTCTTGAACCCGGGCCAGGAAGACACGGTCGCCTTCTCTCCGCCCGCGCCGGGCGAGTACGTCTACATCTGCTTGATGCCCGGGCACGGCGACATGCTCGGCATGCGTGGAATCCTCACGCTCAAACGCTGACGCCAATGAAGGCGACAGCGCGTCCGCTCTCCATCGCAACGAAGACAGCGCTGGCAATTTACGCGGTCATGGTGCCGCTGCTCGCAGTCTCGATCGTGCTGGGTATTCAGGGGCGCCACCGCATCGGCGGCGAATTCGGCGCGCTCATACGCGCGCGCGACCTGCAGGACATGGCGAATCGTTCGCTGAACCTGATCCTGGTGCAGGAGGCGGTGACGCAAGCGATCCTCGCCGACGCCGAGAACATCGTCGAAGCGCCGCGCAAGATCGAGGCCTATGACGACCTGGCGGCGATCCTCAAGAACATGAGGGAGACTGCCAACGACGCCGAGATCAACCGGGTCGTCGACGACATGAACGAGCTCGAGCGCGTGTCGCTGCGGCCTCTCGATACGCAGATCCTCGAGAAGACCACCGAGGGCACCGGCGAGGGCGCGCGCAAGCTGTTCCGCGAGCAGTACCGACCAGCGCTCGAGCTCTATACGGCGCTGGTTCACCGCCTGGGCACGATCGCGCAGGCCAAGTCGCAGCAGGCGGAGAAGGACGCGCTGGCGACCAACCGGAGCGTCTCGAACGCGACGACGATCGTGCTGGCGATCGGTCTGGTGGCGGTCGGTGTCGCCGCGCGGATCGCGCTCGGGCGCGTGCGGCGCCGCCTGGAACGCACCGTGGATCAGCTGCGTCAGGTCGCCGCGGGCACGATCGTGAAGGAACCGCCGGACCAGGGCGCCGACGAGGTCGGCGCGCTCAGCAACGCGACCGTGCAGCTGGTCGAGACGCTCGAGGGGCTCATGGCCGAGACCACGGCGATCCTCGCGTCGGCGCGCGCCGGCGATGCGTCCAAACGAGGCTGCTCCGGGAGCTTCCAGGGGGTCTACTGCCAGCTGCTCACCTCGATGAACGACGTGCTCGATCAGATGGAGGTCTCCTCGGAAGCCGTGCGCGATCAGCACGAGCGAGCAGGGCGCTTCGTCGCCGAGATCGGCCGGGTCCTGAACCGCGTCGGTGCGGGCGAGCTGACCGCGCGCGTGGAAGGCGAATACAGTGGCCATCACCAGCAGGCGCGCGATGCGCTGAACCGCCTCATCGACTCGCTGGCGTCGACGCTGGGCGAGGTCGAGCGCTCGACGGGGGTCGTCCAGGGCTCGGGCGCGGCGATCGTGCAGGCGCTGCGCGCGGGCGAGAACCGGGCCGCACGCCAGCAGTCATCGGTGGCCGAGGTCGCGCGCCGGTTGACGTCGCTGGGCGAGAGCGTGCGGTCGAACGTCGCGACGGTGCGCGAGGTCACCGCGCTGTCGACGGCGGCGCGCGAGCAGAGCGGGCGCGGGTTGACCGCGCTCAATGAGCTGGTCGCGGCCATCGAGCGGATGAAGGCCTCGGCCGAGACCACGGCCAAGGTCGCACGCACGATCCACGAGATCGCTGCGCGCACGAATCTGCTGGCGATGAACGCGCAGATCGAGGCGGCGCGCGCGGGCGCGGCGGGCCAGGGCTTCGCCGTCGTCGCCAAGGAGGTCAAGGCGCTGGCCACTCGCAGCGCCGAGGGCGCGCGTTCGACGTCGTCGCTGGTCGAGGAATCGGTGCGCGAGGCCGAGGCGGGGATGGCGATCCGCGAGCGCGTGCTGGCGGCGATCCAGTCCGTCGAGCGGCGCGTCGGCGAGCTGTCCGAGAACCTGGGCCGCATCGCCGACAGCTCGGCCGATCAGGACCGCGACGTCGGCGAGATCGGGCGTGCGATGCAGGTGGTCGAGAGCGCGAGCCAGGAAGGGCTGGCGACCGCCCAGGAGAGCGCGGCGTCGGCGGCGAGCCTCGACGCAGCGGTCCAGACGCTGCGGGGGTTGCTGGCGGAGATGCAGTTGGCGCCGCAGACGGCCAGCACCGACGGCCTCCCCTACCGCCCATCCCTGTCGGTCTGATCCGGTCCGCGTCCTGAATCGCCACGCCCACGCCCACGGGAAGAGCTCGGGATCGACATTCTTTTGCTCCGTCGGGAGGGATATAGGGTAGACCTCCCGGTTCCATGACGGCTCCTGTGACCGACCGCGTCCGCTTCTCCGATCTCGGATCGGAGCTCCCCCCCTCGCTGCTGCAAGCGCTTGCAGCGCGCAGTTACGAGATCGCGACGCCGGTCCAGGCGGCGGTGATGGATCCGACGGCGCGCGGGCGCGACTTGATGGTGTCGTCGCAGACCGGCTCGGGCAAGACGATCGCGTTCGGGGCCGCGCTCGCCGCCACGTTGTTGGAGGCGACGGAGGCGCCGACGCGCGTCGCGGGCGCGCCGCGCGCATTGGTGGTGGTCCCGACGCGCGAGCTGGCGGCCCAGGTCCGTGAGGAGCTCGGCTGGTTGCTGGCGAGCACGGGTTTGCGGCTGGGCTCGTTCACCGGCGGCACCGCGGTCGGCGGCGATCTGCGCACGCTCCATCGCGGCGTCGACGTCGCGATCGGTACGCCGGGCCGTCTGGTCGATCTGATGCGGCGGGAGAAGCTGTTGCTGGGACAGCTCGAGATGGTGGTGCTCGACGAGGCTGACGAGATGCTCGACCTCGGCTTCCGCGAGGATCTCGAGACACTGCTCGGCGCGGCGCCGGTCGAGCGGCGCACGCTGCTGCTCTCGGCGACGATACCGTCCGAGATCCGCGCGCTCGCGCGGCGGTTTCAGCGCGACGCGCTGGCGATCGATCCGCGCCACACGACCTCGGCCTCGGGCGTGCGCTCGGCGGCGGCCGCGCACGACGACATCACCTTCGTCGCGCACCTGATCGCGGGCGGCGATCATCTGGCCGCCGTGGTGAACCTGTTGAGAGCGTCGCCCGACGCGCGTGCGATCGTGTTCTGCACCACGCGCGAAGGGGTTGGCGGGCTCCATCGCGAGCTGGTCGCGCGTGGCTTCGCCGCGACCGCGATCTCGGGCGAACGCGCGCAGGCCGAGCGCGATCGTGCGCTGGACCAGGTCCGGCAGGGCGAGGCGCGGATCCTCGTCGCCACCAACGTCGCCGCGCGCGGCATCCACCTGCCCGACGTCGACCTGATCGTGCACGCCGATCTGCCGCTCAACGCCGAGTCGCTGACCCACCGCAGTGGGCGCACCGGCCGCGCCGGGCGAAAGGGGACCGCGGTGTTGATCGCGAGCCTGGCCGAGCGGCGCAAGGCCGAGCGGCTGCTCGCCGCGGCGAACGTGCGCGTGCCCTGGACCACGCCGCCGTCGGCAAAGCAGATCGCGGCGTCTGCGCGCACGCAGCTCATCGACGGTTTGCTCGCCGAAGCTGCGGCAGACACGGCAGTGGAAGCGGAGGTCGACGTGCCCGCCGACACCGAGATCGCGACCGAGGCCGGCGACGACGATCTGCTGGCGCCGTTTCGCGGCAAGCTATCGGTCGAGGATCTGGCGCGCCGCCTGCTCGCGCGCGAGCTGGAGCGGCTGCCCGCGGGCGAAAAGCTGCAGCCGGTCCCGCTGCCGTCGGCGGGCGGCGATCGCGGGTTCGGGCGCGGTCCTGCCGAGGGACCCGGGCGGAATCGACCGCCGGGCGACTTCGCGCGCGAAGGCGTGCGCTTCCGCGTCAACCTGGGCGGCAAGGACCAGGCGGATCCCCGCTGGTTGCTGCCGCTCATCTGCCGGCGCGGTGCCGTGACCCGGCGGGAGGTCGGCGCGATCCGGATCGGCCCGCACGAGACGATCTTCGAGATCGCGGGTGACGCCGCTGCGGACTTCGCGCTCGCCGCCGCCGAGACCGATCCGCGCGCCCCGCACGTGCGTGTGGAGCGAATCGACGGCGCTGGCGGTGGCGCGCCAGAGCCCGCCCGGGCGCACGTCGCGAAGCCGCACAGCACCAAGCCGCACGGCACCAAACCCTATGGCGAGAAGCCGCCCGCCGCGAACGCGGATGCCCCGAAGCCGCCGCATCCCGCCAAGCCGCCGCATCCCTCGCGAAGCCGCATCCCGCGAAGCCGCACATCGCAAAGCCGCACATCGCAAAGCCGCACTTCGCGAAACCGCACGCGCCGCGGCCCCACGCCGGGCCGGCGCCATCCGGCGGCGAGCGGCCATACAAGCGACCGCACGCTGCCCGTCTCGATCGATTCCAACCCAAGCACCCGCACCCCGCCGGCAAGCGCCGGGCCTGATCGATGGCGATCGTCGTCAGCGCGCAGGACCTGGAGGCGGGCTTCGGCGCACGGCCATTGTTCAGCGGCGTGAGCTTCACGATCGAGGAGGGCGAGCGCATCGGGCTCATCGGCCCCAACGGCGCCGGGAAATCGACGTTGCTGCGGATCCTCGCCGGCACGGCGTCGCCCGACAGCGGCCAGCTCTCGCGACGCCGGGGCGTGCGCGTCGGACATCTCGCGCAGGTCCCTCACCTGACGCCGGGCGCGACCGTCGAGCAGATCGTTCACGAAGGGATCGCGGCCGACGACTGGGACCGCCTGGGCGAGGCGCAAGCGGTGATGGCCAAGCTGGCCCTCGCGGGCCGCGGCAGCGGCGCCGGCGTCTCACCCGAGACGGTCGTCGATTCGCTGTCGGGTGGCTGGAAGAAGCGGGTCGCGCTCGCGCGCGAGCTGTCGCGCCACCCCGATCTGCTGCTGCTCGACGAGCCGACCAACCACCTGGACGTCTCGAGCATCGAGTGGATCGAGGAGCTGCTCGCCGCGGCGCCGTTCGCGACGGTGACCGTGACTCACGACCGCCTGTTCCTGCAGCGCGTGGCGACGCGGATCCTCGAGCTCGATCGGCGCAACGCCGGCGGCTTGCTCAGCGTCGCGGGCGACTACACCGACTACCTGCGCGTCAAGGAGGAGACGATGCACGCGCAGGAGCGGCGCGAGGTCGTGCTGCGCAATACCTTGCGTCGCGAGACCGAGTGGCTGCGCCGGGGCGCCGCCGCGCGCACGACCAAGCAGCAGGCTCGCATCCAGCGCGCCGCCACGCTGGCCGGCGACGTCGGCGAGCTGACGACGCGCAACCAGCAGCGCGGGGTCGCGATCGATTTCGAGGCCCAGGAGCGCCGCCCAAAACGCTTGATCGAGGCGCGCGGTATCGGCAAGAGCTACGACGGGCGCGCGATCTTCCGCGGCGTCGACGCCTTGCTGGGGCCGGGCGTCCGGCTCGGTCTGCTCGGCGCCAACGGCTGCGGCAAATCGACCCTGATCCGCGTGCTTCTCGGCGAGGAGCCGCCCAGCGAAGGAAAGATCGCGCGCGCCGACGGGCTCGAGGTCGCGTACTTCGCGCAGAACCGCGACGCGCTCGACCCCGAGCGCAGCGTCGCCAACACCGTCTGCCCTGACGGCGACTTCGTTCTCTACCGCGGGTCGCGCGTGCACGTGCGTGGCTACCTCGAGCGGTTCCTGTTCTCGTCAGAGCAGGTCGACATGGCGGTCGGCAAGCTCTCGGGCGGCGAGCAGAGCCGCCTCCTGCTGGCCCAGCTCATGTTGCGGCCGGCGCAGCTCCTGGTGCTCGACGAGCCGACCAACGATCTCGACATGGCGACGCTCGCGGTGCTCGAGGAGTCGTTGACCGGATTTCCCGGCGCGGTGTTGCTGGTCTCGCACGATCGCTATTTCCTCGACCAGGTCGCGACGACGATCCTGGCGTTTTCCGACGGCGATGCCGGCGGCGCGGCTGATGCCGACGCCGCGCGCGTCGTGCCGTTCGCGAGCCTCGCGCAGTGGGAAGCGTGGCGGGCCGAGCAACGGGAAGCCGCCGCGTCGAAGGCCGCCGCCGATCGCGCGGCATCTCCGGCAGGCGCGACGTCGTCCCCGGGCGCAGCCGCGAAGAAGCGGCTCGGCTATCTCGAGCAGCGCGAGTACGACAACATCGAATCGAGCATCGCCACCGCCGAGGCGGCGCTGCAGGCGGCGGTCACCGACAGCGAGCGCCCCGAGAACGCCAGCGACGCCGCGCGCCTGGTCCAGTTGCTGCGCCAGATCGAGGAGCGCCGCGCCGAGGTCGACCGCTTGTACGCGCGCTGGGCCGAGCTCGAGACCAAGCGCGAGAGCTAGTCGGCGCTCAGAATTGAACGGCGTACGAGATCGCGCCGCGCCGATACGTCTCGAGATCGTCGATCGTCGCAGTCGGCTGCGTGAGGATGATCGCCTCGCCGATGAGCGAGCCGCCCACGGCGTTGAGCGCGCCCGCGCCCCAGTGGTGGAAGCCGAGCCCCAAAAACAGTCCGACGCCGAAGTTGAGCGCCACGTTGCCGACGTGGAGCCACCAGCGCTGTCCGTCGGCCTGGTTCTTGGCGTCGCGGATCAGGCGCGCCTCCGCGTCGGCGAGCAGCGGGCAGACGTCCGGACGGTCACGATCGCCGGCGGGCGGCGGCGGTCGAGCCTCGATCTTCGCGCGCAGCTCACGCGAGTCGCCGACCACGTCCAGCGGCGCGATCAACAGCGGGACGATGCCGACGATCGTCGTCGCGGCGCCGGTGTACCAGTCGATGCGATCCTCCTTGGCCACGAACGCGATCGGCACCAGGTTCGCGATGGTCGCGCCGCCGATCCCGATGCCCCAACCCCAGGTCCAGCGTTGGGCCTTTTGCGCGCCGTGGGCGAGCTGCGCGTCGATCCAGGCCAGGCGAAGCTCAGCCGGAAGGTCCACGACGCCGGTGCCCGCGCCCGCCAGGATCGGGCAGCGCGCCTCCGCGGCGGCGAATCTGGGCGCGAGAAAGCCGAACAGGACCAGGCCCGAGACCAACCTCAGCAGTCGCACCGACGCGACGGTATCGGGCACACGGCCCTCGCGCAAGTCGCGTGCCCTCGGCCGTCCCGACCGTGCTCACTGACCACCCCGACAAAAAGAATGTCGCCCCGGCCCGATGGCCGGGGCGACCAAGAGCTCTCCGGCCCCGCCCCCTGATCCGCCCCTCGCCCCCTCGCACGCTCCCGATTCTGCAACCACCACTCAATCCCGCCCGACTCCTCCCGCTATCCGTCGACCGGAGCTGTCACCCATCCCCTCGTGAAATCTTTCGTAGAAGACTCAACCAGCGAAATGCACGGTCATGGCGCGCCACACGTCGTCCTCGGTGACCATGCCGAGCACTCGCTCACCCGAGACGATCAACGCAACGCGGGCGTCTTCTTCCATCATCAGCTGCGCCGCTTCAGCAACCGTGGTCTCCGACGTCAGCAGCAGCGGCTGCTTGATCGGCAGCGCGCGGAGCGGCGTCGACCGGCCGCCTGCTGAACGGCCGAGCGTCGGCGCCGGTAGCTCGCGCCCCGGCGACATGAGCGTCTCGGGCTCGACCAGATTCCCGGGCTCCATGTTGTCGTATTCGAACATGATCATTCTCCGTTTTTCGTTGACGGTACTATCCGCCAGCGCCGCTCCGGAGGGGGCAACGATGCCGAAACGTCTCGGTGCCATCGGGGTGACGCGACCGACGACGAAAGTGATGTGCCCACGGTCGGTGTGCGTCAGGCCGCCGCGCCGTCGGACGGTGCCGCCAGGCGCGCGCGCGCCATGGCCGCTGCAGCGGCCCAGCCACGGTTCTGCAGCCGCCGCCACATCAACGCGGCGCTGACGAAAACTTCGAGGCACAGGCCGAGCCAGCCGCCGCGCGCGCCCAACCCCAGCCGATAGCCGAGGAGCCAGCACAGCGGTGGCGTGCAGACCCACGAGGCGACCACGCCGACGACGGCTGCGTAACGCACGTCGCCCGCGCCTCGCAGAGCGCCGCGCGCGACACTGTTGGATCCGTCGATGATCAGGAACGCGGCGGCGACGTACAGCAGCGCGACGGTGCTGCGCACCACCATCTCGTCGTGAGTGAACCCAGTCGTGAGAATCCGCGCCCCGAAGATCACCAGCAGCGTGCAGGCACCGGTGTAGACCGTCGTCGCCTTGGTCGCCAGGCGCGCGATCCGCTCGACCAGATCGTCGCGGTCGGCGCCGACGGCCTGTCCGACCAGCACGGACGCGCCCTCGCCGACGGCGAACGCGGGCATGAACGAGAAGTGGATGATTTGCAGCGCGATCTGATGCGCCGCCATCTCGATCTCGGACAGGTGCGAGA
This sequence comes from uncultured Pseudomonadota bacterium, assembly GCA_963711305.1. Lineage (GTDB taxonomy): Bacteria > Myxococcota_A > Polyangia > Fen-1088 > Fen-1088 > DASRQZ01. The sequence goes on along the minus strand of CAVQDT010000002.1, from coordinate 469,172 downwards.
TCAGGAACGACAGCAGCGCGAAGGCTCCGAACTCCAGCGTGAACTGTAAGCCCAGCGGCAGGCCGATGCGGCCGACCGCCAGCAGGTGCCGCACGCGCCAGGCGCGCAGCCCGAAACCGCGCGCGCGCTGGGTGAACGCCAGGAAGCCGAATTCGGTCCCCTGCGCAATCACCGTCGCGACGGCCGCTCCTGCCACGCCGCGGCCGAGCACGAAGACGAACAGGTAGGCGAGCGCGATGTTGACCAGATTGGCGACGAGCGACGCACGCATCGGGGCGTGCGATTCGCTACGCCCGTAGCAAACCTCGCGCAGCGCCACGAACAGCAGGGCCAGCGGCGCGCCGAGGCTGCGGATCTGCATGTACGTCCGCGCGGCGTCGCCGGAGGCCGGGGTCGCCGCGAAATGTCGGAGCAGCTCGGCTAGGATCTGCCCGGCGCCGAGCGTGAGCAGGCCGGCTCCGATCGCCGCGGCCAGCACCGCGCCCATGATGGCCTGGACTTCGTCGCCGCGGTTCGCACCGACCGCCTGAGAGACCAGCGTGTTCGCGGCGCGGAAGGTCCCGATCGAGAAACTGAGCAGCAGAAACGACGCGACCCCGGCCAGCCCGACGCCGGCCAGCTGCGCGCGCCCGACGTGGCCGACCAGCACGGTATCGACCAGCGTCATCACGCTGAACGACAGCATTGAGACTGCGATCGGCCAGGAGATCCGCCGAAGCTCGGCGAGTGGGCGATCCTTCCAGGGCAGGGATGTCGGTGGAAGCGGTGTCGGAGATTGCATCGATGGGTTCGCGCGAGTGGGACGTGGGGGGGGCGAGAGAAGGCGAGCGAGCTGTCCGAGGGAAAAGACAGCGCGACGGTTGCCGGTCGAGGTTCGGTGTCTATCTTCCTTCCGAATGGGAAAGGCGACAATCGGCGTCATCGTCGTGGCGGGGCTGCTCGGGCTCTGGGCTGCTGCCGGCTACAACCGACTGGTGCGGCTGGACCAGGGCGTTCAGGGGCAGTGGGCCGAGGTCGAGAACGTCTACCAGCGGCGCGCCGATCTCGTGCCCAACCTCGTCGAGACGGTCAAAGGCGCGGCCAACTTCGAGAAGTCGACGCTGACCGCGGTGACCGAGGCGCGCGCCCGGGTCGGCCAGGTCTCGCCGCAGGCGACGGAGAAGATCGCCTCCGATCCGGCGGCGTTCCAGCGCTTCCAGCAGGCCCAGGACGGGCTGTCGTCGGCGCTGTCGCGGTTGCTGGTGGTCAGCGAGCGCTACCCGGACTTGAAGGCGACTGCGGCGTTTCGCGATTTGCAGGCGCAGCTCGAGGGGACGGAGAACCGCATCGCGGTCGCGCGCATGCGCTTCAACGAGGCGGCGCAGGCGTTCAATTCGGCGCGCAACACCTTTCCCACGGTGATGATCGCCGGCATGTTCGGCCAGCGCTTCGCCGAGAAGACCTACTTCAAGGCGCAGGCGGGCGCGGCCACCCCGCCTCACGTCCAGTTCTGACGAGTGGGGGAGGCTCGATCGCCATGCGTCGCGCCGCTCTCCTCCCCCTGGTCCTCGCGGGCGCGCTGCTCTCGGCGACGCCCGCGCGCGCAGAGACGCCGATCCCACCGGCCCCAGAACACTGGGTCACCGATCGCGCCGGCTTTCTGTCGACGGCGACGGCGGCGGACCTGGACGCGCGCCTCGCCGACTACGCGCGCCGCACCGGCCACCAGGTGCTGGTCTACATCGACCACACGACGGGCGGCGTGCCGATCGAGGACTGGAGCGTGCGCGCGTTCGAGCGCTGGCGCGTCGGTCGCAGCGGCATCGACGACGGACTCCTGCTGCTGGTCTTCGCCGACGACCATCGCGTGCGCTTCGAGGTCGGGTATGGCCTCGAGGATCGCGTGCCCGACGCGGTCGCCAAGCGGATCATCGAGGAGCAGATCGTGCCGCGCATCCGCGCCGGCGATCGCGACGGCGCGATCCGCGCGGGCGTCGGCGCGGTGACCGCCGTGCTGGGCGGCGCCAGCGGCTCCGCGCCGCTGGTTGGAGAACCCGCGCGTCCGCCGGTGCCGGTGTGGATGAAGATCGCCGGCGGCATCGTGTTCCTGATCTTCATCGGATTCATGGTCACGCATCCGTCGCTGGCGTGGCTCATGCTGCTGAGCATCGGCGGCGGGCGCGGCGGCGGCGGCTTTGGCGGGGGCGGGGGCGGGTTCTCCGGCGGGGGCGGGCGTTCCGGTGGCGGCGGCGCATCGGGGTCGTGGTGATCGTGCACGGGATCGACGTCGCCGCCGTCGAGCGGGCGATCGGCGCGGCCGAGCGCGCGACGACGGGCGAGATCCGGGTCGCGCTGTCACGTTTCTACTTCTGGGGCGATGTCGGGCGCGCGGCCGAGCGCGCCTTCGCGCGCCTGCGCATCGGGCGCACGAGCGAGCACAACGGCGTGCTGATCTTCGTCGCGCCCTGGCGGCGGCGGTTCACGATCCTCGGCGACGATGGGATTCATCGTCGGGTCGAGGATGGATTCTGGGACGCGACGGCGGCCGCGCTGGCACAGGCGTTCCACGCAGGCGACCTGACTGGCGGCCTGCTGCGCGCGATCGAGGTGATCGGCGCGCGCCTCGCCGTGCACTTTCCGGTACCGCCCGGCGGCGGGAACCCCAACGAGCTTCCGGATCGCGTCGCCGTCGGTCGCGAGCGCTGAGCCGAGCGTGCGCTAGCGGCTCAGTCGAGACGACATCATCGAATCGTAACCCAACCGGCACGGGATCTTTGCCGGATCGGCACGCCGATCAGCGCGTTCCGACAAGGTGCTCTCGTAGGCTCGAATGCGTACGAGCCGAGGACGCGCAACCGCGCGACGACCCATGGTTGGTTTGGCACATCTGGTTTCGATCTCGCTGCTGATCGCATCCGCGATCGGCGTCGCGATCGTCGTCCTCCAGGTTCTCATGCTCGCGCGCCATCTCGCGCGGCCGGCGCCCGTGCCGCGCGCGCGGCCGCCGATCTCGATCCTGAAGCCGCTGTGCGGTCTCGACGACGAGCTCGCCGACAACCTGGCGGTCTTCGCCGCGCTTCCCTATCCCGACTACGAGGTCGTCCTCGGCGTCGCCAGCACGACCGACCCCGCCTACGCCGTCGCGGCCGAGGCGGCGACGACGCTGGCCCGAGCGCTTCCGCGTGGTGATCCAGCGCGGCGCACCCGGCCTGAACCCCAAGGTCAATCAGCTGCTCGGCCTGGCGGCGGCGTCGCGCGCCGAGATCCTGGTCGTCAGTGACTCGAACACGCGCGTTCGGCCCGGCTACCTCGACGAGATCGCAGCTTACCTCGAGGATCCGACCGTCGGCCTCGTGACCCACGCGATCGCCGGCGGCGGCGAGGAGCGCGCCGGCGCGACCGCGAGCCCGACATCCACCTGGGGCGCGCGCCTCGACAACCTGCACATCACCGGCACGATGAGCCCCGGCTTCGTCGCCGCGGACGCGTTGTGCGGCAAGACCTACGTCGTCGGCAAGTCGATGGCCATGCGCCGCGCCGACATCGAGGCGCTGGGTGGGTTCGGTGTGGTCAAGGACGTGCTGGCCGAGGACTTCGTGCTCGGCCGGCTGATCCCGCAGGCGCTCGGCAAGCGCGTGGTGCTGGGCCGCACGGTCGTCGAGTGCGTGACCGTACGCCGCTCGTTGTCGGCGTTTGCGTCGCGCTACGCGCGCTGGAGCGTCATGCAGCGCCAGTGCGCCGGGCTCACACCCTATCTCGGCTTGCTGTTGCTCAATCCGGTGCTGCTGGCGACGTGCGCTTTCGTGCTCGCGCCGTCGCGCACCGCCGCCGTGGCCTGGGGGCTCTGCGCGCTGACCCGCGCGCTTGCCGATTCGGTCGCGGGGCGTCTGGCGCGTGGGCGCGCATTTGGCGTGCGCTCCTTGCTGCTGATTCCGGTCAAAGAGCTCCTCACCGGCGCGGCGTGGCTGCACGGTCTCTTCAGCCGCTCGATCGTGTGGCGCTCGAATCATCTGATCGTAGGGCGCGGCAGCGTGCTCACCGTGGCACCGTCGTACGAGCCCACGCGCCTGCGGATCCGCCGCGCGCGGGCTTGAAGACGATGCCGTTCGGTTGAGCGCCAGGAACGCCAGGTCCGGACCGTTGAAGATCCGGACCCTGGCGTCCTTCCTGTCCTGGCGTTTTCCTCCTATCCGAAAAGCATTGGGCTTGAGGACGCCTCCCACCTTGACGAAGCGGCCTGCGGTCGCCTCTAATCGCGAATCGCCAATGCCGCCGGGGAGGGGAACCGCGGGCCGTCGTCTTAAGCGGGGACTCCCGCGCCCTTTCAGCACGCTGGGGACTCTGGCCGCAGCCGTTGCTGCCGTCGGGTGCTTTCCAAACGCCGATGCGTTGCGACCGAAGCCTTCGTCGTCGGGCTCAGGGGGCTCGGGCGGGACCGCTGCGGCCGCCGGTGGCTCGACCGGCAGCGGAGGAATCGCGGGGACGGCCGGTCACTCCGGTGCTGGCGGCGCGGGCGCCGGCGGCACCGGCTCGGGTGGCAACAACGGTTCGGGCGGCATGGGCGCGCCGGGCAGCGGTGGTCGGGTCGGTACCGGAGGTAACGCGCCCGGCGCCGGCGGCATGTCCGCTGGCGTGGGCGGCGGCGCCGGCTACGTCGGTGCGGGGCTGACGCTCACGCCCGGCCCGACCGGCTTCATCGCCGCGGGCAGCAATGCGCTGGGCGTCACCGGCAGCTGGTACGCGTTCGGCGATGGCAACGGGCCCGACGGCACGACCGCGGGCGGCTCGTGCGAGAACGCCGGCCATCCACCATCCGCCTGTTCGATGATCAGCAGCCCGTCGCTCACCGGCCCCGGCTTTCCAAACACCGGCGGCAGGATGTGCATGATCGGCATCGCCGCGCGTGTGGTGAACAGCCCGAGCACCGGCATGCCCGATTTTGGCGGAATCTACGGTGTGACCAGCGGGTTCGATTTCAACTACCCGTCGATCGCGCCTCCCAAGGGGACCTTCAACGCGCTCGCCGGTGGGATCACCGGCATCCAGTTCGACATCGATCTGGTTCCTTCAAACGGCCTCCGCGTTCAGTTCGTGACGCCGGGGACCGACCTCGGGCCGGGCGGGCCTGCCTACTGGGGCGGGTCGCAGGCCTTCTTCTCGTCGCCGGTTTCCGTCGGCACCAACCGGATCTACTGGGCGGACGTGACTGGGCCGTACGGCCTGGGGCTGGATCCGACCAAGCTGGTGTCGATGTACTTCAACGTTCCGACGCTGACCACCGCCGCCGACGCCTTCCATTTCTGCATCAGCAACGTCACGTTGATTCGAGATCCGGAGCCGGCCGGCCGTGACTGCACCTCCCAGACTTTTCCCGTCTACTGCCCGGGGGCGAACGGTGCAGCCGCCGACTGCTGGAACGCCGGCGTCAACTGCAACTCGGTCACCAGCTGCTCCGGTGTCTCCAAGACTTGTTTTGGCCAGGCGCAGACCGACTACTTCGATTGCAGCATGAACAAGTGCTTGCGCTGCAGCGGAACGTTGCCCGAGGGCTGTCCCGCGCTGGGGACGGTGCCGGCGGGCTGCTGGCCGCCCAACGCCGATTGCTCGACGCTGACCGATTGCGGGGGCGGCCTCTACGAAAGCTGCACCGACCCGTCGCTGCTCGTCGACTGCGCGACGCTGACCTGCTTCTGACCGGCGGGCAGCCCCATCGACTGCAAGATGCGATAGAGCCCGAGCTTGGGCAGCCGCCGAAAGCCCGACCACGCGGCCGCCGCCAGCGTGCCGTCGGCGAGCCACTCGGCGAGCCACTCGCCGGTGAAGCGCGGATCGCGCTGCTCGAGCCCGGCGCCGTTCTCGACCGCCCAGCGCCGGTTGTAGCGCTCCTGCGCGCCGACCGGCGGCGAGAGCAGCAGCGGCAGCCCCAGCGCGCCGTAGAACGTCATCTCGCTCGGCTTGGTCCACAGGATGTCGGTCTCGGCGAGCAGCGCATTACAGGCGCGGAAGTAGCCGTCGAGGTCCTCGTCGCCGACCACGCGCACGCCCGGGTGCTCGGCCAGGCCCGCGCGCTCGACCAGCGCGCGGAACGACGTCGCGACGTCGCGGCGCACGCCGGCGAGCAGCGCCAGCCGCAGTCGGCCCGCCTCGATCTCCGGTCGCAGCGACGGCAGAAAGCGCGGCGCCAGCCCGGCCTGCGCGCCCGCGCCACCGACCGCGAACGTGAGCAACGGCGCCTGGCGCGTCCTGGCGCGGCGTCGGCCTGCGGGCCCAGCAGCTCGGCGACCTCGCGCCCGTGCTGCTCGTCGAAAGACGCCGGCGGGATCCAGGCGCTCGAGCCGCGCCGCCAGGTTTCGCCGCAGCACCGGCAGCTCCGGGCCGCCCAGCAGCTCGCCGGGCAGCGGGAACCCGGTCAGCGTGATCCGCTCCGGCGCGACACCGTAGGCGCACAGGCGCTGCTGCGCGCGTTCCGTCGGCGCGAAGTAGCGGATGCGGCTTCCGCGTCGGGTCGCTGGGCACCCAGACGCGCGCGATGTCCGAGTCGGTGACCAGGCAATGCACGTTGTCCGCGCCGCGCCGGTCGGCGACCAGCGCGGGCGCGAAGAACGTGGTCAAGAGCGGCGCGCCGGTTCGTTCCATCTCGGCGACCAGGCCGCCGCCGAGACCGCCGACGATCTGCCGCTCGAGATAGCGCAGTGTCAGCGACGGCCGCGAGAGATCGCGGCGCGGGTGCAGGTGCGGGATGTGCGTGATCGCCGAAAGCAGCCCGCGCGGCGGCGCGCCGATGAACGGGCAACTGCGACACGCGCGACACCAGCTCGTAAAAGCGGCGGCTCTTGGCCCAGCGGCGCCGCTCGTCGTCGCCCGACAGCGGCGCGCGATCGACGTGCAGCAACGGCACGCCCAGCGCGCGCGCCAGGCTGTCGCCGGCGCGCAGGTGGCCGAGGCCCATCTCGATCGCGACCACCAGCGGCGCTGACGACGCGGGGCGGGTGGGGTCCGATTCGCTCAGAACGCCGGCTGCCTCTGACCGTCCTCCAGAGCGTCGACGGTCTCCGGCCAGACGTCGTCGGGCATCACGGCGTGCGCGTCCAGCCAGGTCGGTTCATTCACCAGCGATCCTGCCACGTGCGTGAAGATACTCGCCCGGCCGAGCTCCGTCGAGCTGCCGGCGTTGAAGACACGCAGGGGGCGGGCATCGGTGAACGGCTGGCGTTCGCAGGGCGTGTGGCGGTGACCGTGCAGAACCAGGTCGCAGCGGCCGCGGATGCGCTCCAGCAGATCGCGCCCGCGCTCGAGCTCGTTGGTGAACCGCCAGCCCAGCAAGGACGACAGCCGTTCGACGGCGCGATCCTCGGGCAGCGGCAGCGGGTGGTGATGCAGCATCAGGACGACCAGGTGGTCGGCCGGCGCCCGCGGCAGGATCGCATCGACCGCGTCGAGATCCGCCTCGTCGAGCTGGCCGTGCCCCGTGAGCCAGGATCGGTTGTGCAGGCCGGTCGAGTTGACCCGGACCATGAACAGCCCCGGCGCCACCTTGGCCTGCACGCGCTCGCCGGCCATGAGCTCGTCGCCCACGTCGTCGCCGAGGCGGTCGTGGTTGCCCGGGATCACCGTGAGCCGGCCGGTCCTGCGCAGCGGAGCGAACGTCTCCTCGAAGCGCGCCAGCTCGCGCCGCCGGCCACGATGAGTGACGTCGCCCGTCACCACGACGTGGTCGATGCGCGCGTCGACCATGGCGCGGACGAGGCGCTCGGCGCGAGCATCGTTCTCGACGCTGCGACCGATGTGCAGGTCCGAGACGTGCGCCAACTTGCGAGCCCGCATCAACATCGGAGGGTCTCTAGGCTGTTGCTCATGCCTAGGAATTTTGCAGGCGAATCGTAACGTTTCGGGTTCGCGCAAGCGCCATCGGCGTGACGTATTGGTGAGAGTTCCGGGCAATTTTCCGTCGAAGAACGTGCGTCGGCGCGTGGCCTACACGGGCTCTACCCGTCGAGAACGGCTGGGATGGATCGCTAGGGCGCGCCGGGCTTTCCGTCGGTGGCGCGTGTTTTCACCACCCAGCATCTGCTGTGCGGCGGCCAGCGCGTCGTGCGTTCCCGCGAGCGCGAGCACGTCGCCGGCGTGCAGCGTGCCCTCGGCGCTGGGCACCAGCCCGCGCCCCTGCCGCACGATCGCCAGCACGGTCGCGCCGGTGATCGCGCGCAGGTTCAGCTGCGCCAGCGTGCGGCCCACCGCCGGGCTGTTCTCTTTCAGGCGAACCGGCAGCGGCGCGCCCAGCCCCGGCAGCATGCGATCGAAATCGTGCGGCGCGCTGGCTTCGGCGGTGCCGTGCGCATTCTCATCCTGTAGTTGCTTGCCGAGCGATTCGACGATCACCTGGACGCCGGCCCGCACGTGGCCCTGCAGATTCGTGGCGCTGCGCCAGAAGGCGATGCCGAGCAGCAGGACCAGCAGCGCCATGCGTTGCGGCGGTCTCGATCCCGCGCAGGAACGGTTGCGTGACCGCGAGGATCGGCACGCCGACCACCAGAACGCCCGCCAGCTGCAAGGTGACCTCGAGCGCCCGCCGCGGCGCCGCGGCCAGGTCGACGCCGCGCGGAGGCTCCCGGTGGAAATGCGATCGCCGCCAGCGTGACGCCCAGGCGGCGCGCGACGCGCACGACACCGACGAGGAACGGCAGCGACAGCAACCCCGCCGCGATCAGCACGGCAGTGCGCGCGACGTCGCGATCCAGGTGGATCTGCTGCTGCAGCCAGGGCGCGAGGCGACCGACCGACAGCGACGCGCCGATCAGGATGGCCGCCAGCGCGACGCCGTCGATGAGCATGAGCCAGGCGAGGCGCCGCACCGCCGCTGCCTCGGTGGTGGACCGTGGTCGATCCGACTGGCGCAGCCGTTCGATCCAGCTTCCGTAGAGCGCGACGAAGGTCTGCAGCGCCTCGGGCAGCTTGTGATCCACGAAGGTCGCGACCGGCGCCGCCGCGCGGATCAGCCAGGGCGTCAGCAGCGTGGTCACCGCCGACACCGTGACCGCGACCGGATACAGAAAATCGCGCGTCGCGCCCAGCGTCGCGCCGACGCCGGCGATGATGAACGAGAACTCGCCGATCTGCGCCAGGCTCATGCCGGCCTGCACCGACGTGCGCACGCCGCCGCCGGTCAGGAACGCGCCGAGCGTGACGCTGACGATCTTGCCGGCGACCACGACCACGGTCAGCACCGCGATCGCCAGCGCGTGGCGGCCGATCAGCACCGGGTCGATCATCATGCCGACCGACACGAAGAAGACCGCGGCGAAGACGTCGCGCACCGGCTGGATCAGGTGCTCGATCTTCTTCTCCTCGCCCGACTCCGCGACCAGCGAGCCGGCGATGAACGCGCCCAGCGCCACCGAGTAGCCGAATGCGTGCGCCAGCAGCGCGACCCCGAAGCAGATCGCCATGCTGGCGATCACCGTGGTCTCCGGCCGATCCAGGCGCACGATCGCGCGCACCGCGCGCGGCACGATCAGGATCCCGACGACCAGAAAGGCGATCAGGAAGGCGGCCAGTCGGCCGACGGTCATCGCGAGCGAGCCGGCCGACAGGCGGCTGCCGGTGGCGATCGCGGTCAGCACCGCGATGAGCACGATCGCGATCAGGTCCTCGACGACCAGGATGCCGACGACGATCTCGCGCAGCCGGCCGTGGATCCGCTGCTCGTCGAAGGCCTTGGCGATGATGGTCGTGCTCGAGATGGCGATCGCCGCGCCCGCGAACAGGCTCTCGATCACGGTCCAGCCGAACAGGCGGCCGGTCAGAAAGCCGAGCCACACCATCAGGCTGCACTGGACCACCGCGGTGACCCCGGCCGTGGGCGCCATGCGGACCAGCGTGCGGAGGCGCAACTCCAGGCCGACCGAGAACATCAGCAGGATCACGCCGAGCTCGGACAGCGTCTCGACGATCTCCGGGTCGGCGACCAGCGGGATCGGCACGTGCGGGCCGATGATGAGCCCGGCGATCAGGTAGCCGAGCACGACCGGCTGGCCCAGCCGCTGGAACAGGATGGTCGTCGCGGCGGCCACGCCCAGCACCGTCGCCAGCGCGGCGAGAAAGGCGTGAGCTGCGCCATGCATCAGCTTGGTCCTAGCACGCGCGCCGCGTCGCTGGGTGAGTGCTGCGCCGGGAATAAGGGGGCGGGGCGGAGGGTTAGCCCAAACGAGTCGGATGTCGTCGTCCAAGTCGGTGAAGTTCGGCCAGCTCGGGCACATCCGGGCGGGGGACCGGTGGAGGGACGCCGACGGGCGCACCTACGTGGTCTCATGGGTTGGACGGATGGGCGTGGTCGGGTTCCGCCGCGCCGACGAGGCCGGCGGAGGAGCAGAGTCGGTCATGGACGTGGTTCGCTTCGTGACCCGCTTCGTGCCCCAGGTGACCGGGCGCGCGGCCTGAGCCGAAAGGACGGTTCAGCCGGCGGGCGCGCGATCATGGGGGGCCAGCAGAGCGCGCGGCAGGAACGGCACGAACAGCAACACCGCGGCGGTCGACCCGGCATTGATCCACACCAGCGACGAGAACGTGACGTGAAAGTGTCCGTACAGCGTCGCGCCCAGCGGGTCGGAGATCGCGAGCGTGGTCAGGCTCTGCACGCTCATCAGCAACGCGTAGCCGAAGCTTTCGCTCCCGCGGGGCGTGGCGCGCGCCGCGAGATCGTAGATCGGCAGCAGCGCGATCGAGCCGAGCACCGCCGCGGCCAGGGTGATGGCCATCGCCGAGGCCAGCGATGAGTAGGCGAGGTAGAAGAGGGTGCTCGCGGCGTTGAGCACGATGCCCCCGATCAGCAGCGCGCGCAGCGAGAGGCGGCGGCAGAGCCAGCCGTAGGCGGCCGACCCGGCGATCGCGCCGGTCGCGCCGACGAGCAGCAATCGCCCCATGTCGTGTGGGGTGAAGTGCAGATCGTCCTGCTGGTGATAGAGCAGGGGCGTCTGGAATCCGGGGGCGAGGTACACGAGAAAAAGCAGCACGGCGGCGCTCCACATCGTCGGCGCGCGGCGCAGGACGCGGAGCTGAGCCAGCGCGCCGGTGAGGACCGATGAATGATCGGGCGGGGCCGCCGGTGGTTCGCGCGCCACCCACAGCGCCACCGGGATGAACGCGACCCAGATCAGCGTGCCCGTGCCCGCGGTCCATCCGATGGCGCGGGCGGCGAGCCAGCCGGCGAGGGGGCCCACCACCAGCGACATCGCGCCGATCAGTCCCTCGCGGAGCGCGCTCAGCCTGCCGGTTGCGCCGTGGCGCTGCCCGACCTCGACCAGCAGGCCGCCGATCGCGGTGCTCACGGCGACGATGGCCAGGTTGAGCGCCAGCATCACCGCCAGCAACGGCAGCGGGCGCTGGGGCACGATCGCGAACGCCGACCAGAGCAGGCAGGCGGCGATGCTGCCGGCGATCAGGTAGCCGCGCCGCCGCGCGCCGAGCAGCGGATAGGCGTCGCACAGCAGACCAACCAGTGGCTTCACGTACCAGGCGAAGGCGCCGATCGCCCAGAATGTCGCCACGCTCTGCGGCGGAAAGTGGAGCTGGTTCTTCAGGAAGAGATCCAGTGGCAGCCGCGCGATCATCCCCGGCCAGCCGAGCCCGGTGACGAAGAGACCCGCGGCGATGACGGCGGCAGCGCGGAACGGGAGAGCGCCCGGCGGCGTCGGCGCAGGAGCGTCAGACGGAGCGTCGGACGCGGCGGCCATACGGAGATTGTACGCCAGTCTCCGGTCCCCTCCCCCGTCCGCGGGGGAGGGTTAGGGAGAGGGTCAGGGAGAGGATAAGCCTTGCGAAGCGCGGCGCTCGCGGTCCGGCGTGCGGCGAGCCTTGCCTCTCGCAAGGTCTGCCCTCTCCCTAGCCCTCCCCCGCGGACGGGGGAGGGGACCGGATGCGCTAACATGCGCCGGCTTGAACCAGTCGGATTCACCACCGCTCCTCGCCATCGACTTCGACGGCACGATCACCGTCGAGGACATAACCAACATCATCTGGGACAACCATGTCCCGTTCGACTGGCGCGCGGTCTTGATGCCGCCGTCGCGCGCCGGCGACGTCACGCCGCTCGAGCTCATCGGCAACGGCTATCGCGAAGTGCACCTCCCGCCCGAGGCGTTGCTCGACGAGGTGCGGCCGCACGCGCGGCTGCGTCCGGGGTTCGAGGCACTGGTGGCGCACGCGGCCGCTCGCGGCTGGCCGTTGCACGTCGTCAGCCACGGGCTCGGCTTCTACCTGCGCGCGCTCCTGCCACCCGACGTGGCATTCACCGCATTCGAGGGCGTGTTCGACGGCGATCACTGGCGCGTGACGCTGCCGCCCGGGTTCGCGCTGCCAGCGGGCAAGGACTTCAAGGTCCAGGTCCTGGAGAACCTGCGCGCGCGCCATCCCGGGCACCGCGTGGTCTACGTCGGCGACGGGCGGCTCGATCTTCCTGCGGCACGCCTGTGCGAGAAGATCTTCGCGGTGCGCGACAGCACGCTCGCGCGCCTCTGCCGCGAGGCGAACATCGCCTGCTCCGACTTCGACACCTTCGACGAGATCACGGTCGCGATCGGCGCGTAGCCGCGCGCTCGATCGAGCTTGCGATATGGCGCCGCCGGTGTATGAATGGTCTCCCATATAATGGTATCCCATGAAATGAACGTGACAGTGGATACGCGCCATGTGGCGACCGACGCGGCGACGCGCGACGTCCTCGACGCCATCCGGCGGATCGTCCGCTCGCTGCGCGAGGCCTCGCGCGCCAGCGAGCGCTCGCTCGGGCTATCGGCTGCGCAGGTGTTCGTGCTGCAACGGCTGCAAATGGCGCCGGCACAGTCGGTCAACGAGCTCGCGGAGCGCACGTTGACGCACCAGAGCTCTGTGTCGGTCGTGGTGAGCAAGCTCTGCGAGCGCGGGCTGGTCGCGCGCACGGCGTCGTCGGCCGACGCGCGGCGGATCGAGATCGCGCTCACCAAGCAGGGCCGCGTCGCTGGTCGAGCGCGCGCCGGTCGTGGCGCCGCAGGATCGATTGATTGCCGGCCTGGCGATCCTCGGCATGCGCAAGCGGCGCCTGCTGGCGGCCGGGTTGCGCGAGCTGATCGACGCGATGGCACTGCCCGACGAGCCGGCGGCGATGTTTTTCGAGCGGACACCGCGGTCGCGCCGGTCCTCGAAGTCGGGAGGGCGCCGTCGTGCCAGCTCCTGAGCATCACGCGCGCTCGAGCGCGCCCAAGGACTGGGCCGAGCCCGGGCAGCCGGTGGGCGACTTCACCACCAATCGCCGGGTCATTCCGATCTCGTTGCTCGCGCTGGTCGTGGGTGCGGTCAGCGCCTTCGTCGCCCTGGCGTTGCTGCGCCTCATCGGCCTGTTCACGAACCTCTTCTTCTTCCAGCGCTGGTCGACCGTCTCGGTTTCGCCGGCCGCGCACACGCTGGGCGCGATCGCGGCGGTCGCGGTTCCGGTCGTTGGCTGCCTGATCATCGGCTTCATTGCGCGCTACGGGTCAGAGCGCATCCGAGGCCACGGCATCCCCGAGGCGCTGGAGGCGATCCTGCTGCGCGGCAGCCGCATCGAGCCGCGCGTGGCATTGCTGAAGCCGATCTCGGCCGCGATCTCGATCGGATCGGGCGGGCCGTTCGGCGCTGAAGGTCCGATCATCATGACCGGCGGCGCGTTCGGATCGATCGCGGCGCAGCTTTTTCACCTGACCGCCGCCGAGCGCAAGACGCTGCTGGTGGCGGGCGCGGCCGGCGGCATGTCGGCGACGTTCGCGTCGCCGGTGGCGGCAGTCGTGCTCGCCGTCGAGCTCCTTCTCTTCGAGCTCAAGCCGCGCAGCTTCATCCCGGTCGCGCTCGCCAGCGCCACCGCGGCGACGCTGCGGCGGTTCATCCTCGGCGCCGGCCCGCTGTTCCCGGTTCCCGCGCTGCCCGCGTTCGCGGGCGCGCCGGCGCTCGCCGGTTGCGTGGTGGCGGGCCTGGCCGCGGGAATGCTGTCGGCGGGCATGACCGCGTCGGTCTACGCGGCCGAGGACTTCTTCACGCGCCTGCCGATTCACTGGATGTGGTGGCCGGCGCTGGGCGGCCTCGCCGTGGGCCTGGGCGGTCTCGCCTGCCCGCAGGCGCTGGGCGTCGGGTATGACCAGATCCAGGCGCTGCTGCTCGGCTCGGTGCCGTTCCGCGTGGTGCTGCTGCTCGCCGTGGTGAAGCTGGTGATCTGGGCGATCTCGCTCGGCTCGGGCACGTCGGGTGGCGTGCTCGCGCCGCTCCTGATGCTGGGCGCCGCGCTCGGCTCGCTGCTGTCGCCGGTGTTGCCGGCGGTCAGCCCGGGCTTCTGGCCGCTCATCTGCATGGGCGCGATCCTGGCCGGCACGATGCGCGCGCCGCTCACCGCGATGGTCTTCGCGCTCGAGCTCACCGGCGAGATGGGCACGCTGCTGCCGCTGCTCGCGGCGGGCGCGGCGGCGCATGCGTTCACCGTGCTCACGCTGCGCCGATCGATCCTGACCGAGAAGATGGCGCGGCGGGGTTTCCACATCAGCCGCGAGTACGCGATCGACGCCCTCGAGATCCTGTTCGTGCGCGACGTGATGCACTCCACCGTCGAGGCGCTGCCGTCGGCGGCGACCGCGACCGAGGTGACCGCGCTGCTCGTGGCCTCGCCCGGCGGCGATCGCCAGCGCCTCTACCCGGCGCTCGACACCACCGGTTCGCTGGCGGGCGTGGTCACGCGCCGCGACCTCGAGGGCTGGCTCGAGCTCGAGGCACAGCAGGGCGACTCGTCGCGCACGCTGGCCTCGATCGTGCGCGCGGCGCCCACGGTGGCGTTCGCCGACGAGCCGCTGCGCGTGGTGATCCATCGGATGGCGGAGACCGGGCTGACGCGCCTGCCCGTCGTCGATCGCGCGGCGCGCGGCCGCCTGCTCGGCCTCGTGTCGCTGGGCGACATGCTCAAGGCGCGCATCCGCCACCTCGAGGAAGAGCGCCGCCGCGAGCGCGTCCTGCCCCTGCGTCTCCTGGTCCCCTTCGGGCGGTTCGCGGGCGGCCGGCGCCGCGACGCCGCGTAGACTGCCGCGGCGCCCCGCGGGATCAAGGCCGCCGCCCATGGGAATGGCGGCGAAACCTCTTGACCAGCGACGGCGCAAACGCTGTGATGCATCGGTTGGCGCGGTGGTGTTCCGGGCGGGCTCACCGCTTCTCGAGGTCTTATGCCCCCCTTGTCATATTTGCAGTTTGCCCAGCCTAAGTCGTTGCTACTCGTGTCGGTTCTGCCGGCGCTGTGGCTCGCCTGCGGCCATCCCACGGTGGTCGATACGGGCAACCGTGGAGACGGCGGCAGCGGCGGTGCCACCACCATCACCTCGTCGGGCGGCCGCATGGGCAGCAGCGGGGGCACGACCGGCCGCGCGGGCAGCGGTGGCTCGAACACCACCACGGATGGCGGCGCCGGCGGCGCGGTCACATCGACCGGCGGCAGCGGGCCGACGCGCGGGCCGACGCCACCCGCGCCCGGCATGAAGTTTCCCTTTCCACAAAATCGCCAGAGCGCGAACTGCGTCTACCCCACCGGCTACACCAACGACGTCGTTGTCGCCGCCTACAACAAGTGGAAGGCCGACACGGTCACGACCGCGGGTGCGGGCGGCTTCCGGCGCGTGAAGCGCACGCAGAGCGACTTCACCGGCGCGGGCGGGCTGGAGCTGGAGTCGACGGTCTCCGAGGGCATCGGCTACGGCATGCTCATCGCGGTCTACATGAACGACCAGTCGTTGTTCGACGACCTGTGGAAGTACGAGCAGCTCTGGCCCAACGACAAGACCGGCCTCATGGACTGGTACATCAACGCCGCCGGGACGATGCGCCTCGGCCCCGGCCCCGCAACCGACGCCGACGAGGACATGGCGTTCGCGCTGGTGATGGCCGACCGGCAGTGGGGCGGCAAGGGCTCGCTCGCGTCGAACTACATCGACGTCGCCAAGGATCAGATCAACAAGATCTGGAACAACGAGATCTACCAGTCGAAGCTGCTGCTCCCCGGCAACTGGGGCGACTGGTCGACGATCAACATCTCCTACTTCGCGCCGGCGTACTACCGCGTGTTCGACAACGTCGACACCGACAGCACGCACAACTGGGCGGCGGTGATCCAGACCGTCTACGACACGATCACCAACGCGCTCAACCCGACCAGCAAGAATCAGAGCAATGGCCTGGTGCCCGCCTGGTGCACCAGCGACGGCGCGCCCAACGGCGGCGCGTTCGGAATGAACCAGCCGACGGCGCCGACCAACTATCAGTACGATTCGTGCCGCACGCCGTTCCGCATCGCGCTCGACTGGTGCTGGTTCGGTACGGCCGGCGCGCGCGACTACACCGCCAAGACCAGCGCGTTCTTCGGCGGCATCGGCGCGGCCAACATCGTGGATGGCTACAACCTCGATGGCACGCCCAGTCCGCAGCACGCGGGCCAGCGCTCGGCGGCGTTCATCGGGCCGGCCGGGGTCGGTGCGATGACCAGCGCCACCTACCAGACCCTCGTCGACCAGAGCTATGCCACCGTCGCCGCCGACAACGCGCTCGCCGGCGGCGCGTACTACGAGGAATCGTGGACGGTCATGTCGTTGCTGATGATGACCGGCAACTTCCTCGACTACACCGCGTACTGAGACGGCATGCGCCGCGTCGCCCTCGTCGGTGAGGGCGGGCTCGCCGCGCAGTGCCAGCGTTCAAGAATCCGGCCATTTGTACCGATAGTCAGGGATGGCGGAGCCGTGCCCGGTGCGGCCAGTCGAGGACTGCTTGGCGAGGCGAAAGATACTCCTGCTCGGCGCGCTGTTTGGCGCGTTACACGGTTGCGCGACAAAGGCGCCGCCGAAGGTGGTCGCGGTCCATCGAGAGTCATCGTCGGGCCCAGCGGTGAAGCTTGCGGTGATGCCGGCCGACTCGCTGCTCTTTTCCGACATCGCGACCGCGCTCGACGAGCAGCTGGGACACGCGCGCGTCGCGGGCGCGGGCACGACCATTCGCGCCAAGGTCAGCATGGAGGTCGCTCAGCTCGCGCTCGAATGTGTCTCGGCGACCGACGAATGCTACGCGCAGGTCGGGCGCTATTCTGCAGGTCGATCGCCTGCTCTGGGGTCAGATCGCGCGCGACGTGCCGAGCTCCGGCGTCAAGGTGACGGTCGTCCTGCTCGACGTCGGGCGCGGCGCGCAGGTCGCGCACGCCGAAGAGGTGTTTTCCAAGAACGATGCCGCGATCGGCGGCCTCCGCCGCCTGGTCGATCGCGCGTCGACGCCGGCGCCCGCGGGTCCGCCGGGGCCGCTGTCTCAACGGGAGCGCACGCCATGAGCACGCGGGTTTGCGGCCGCTGCCGTCGCCCCTTGCCTGCGCCCGCAAGCGAAGGCGCAGCGCCCGCGCCCTGTCCGTTCTGTGCTGCGCAAGACGCAGGACGCGCGGCGGGCCGCGCGCAAGCGTCGCGCGCGGCTCCGGCACGCGAAGATGCGGGCGCGCCCAAGAAGCGCGCGGAAGCGTTCGCGTCGGCGCTGTCCGAGAACGCGACGCGCACGACGCCGGTGCACTCGTTCGCCGTTCCACCCGAGGCGATCCCCGTGGTCACTCCCCCGCGCCGGCGCGACCCGCCGCCGCCCACGCCGCCGCCGGTGGTGCTCGCGCCACCACCTGCGCCCATCGTCACGATCCTGCCGCCGTCGTCGGCGCCCGCCCCGCAGCCTCCGCCGGCGCCGCCTCGGCGAGCCGCGGCGGTGACGGCGACGCTTGCGTCGCTCGGTCCCGGCCCCTTCACCCCGCAGACGCGCCCGTCGGGCGGCGCGTCGCCCGCGATGGCTGTCGCGCCCGCCGCGGCCGCTGTCGCCGCTGCGGCGATGGCCGCCGCGCTCGCCGAGATCCCAATCGTGAGGCCGTCGTCCGCGCCCGCCCCGTACCTGGTGCCGGTCCCCACGCCGACCCCTGCGCCGGTAGCGCCAGCGCCGGTTGCCAAGGCGTCGGCGACGGCGTCGCTCGCGGAGACGATGCTCGCTTTCTCTCCGTCGGTCCCCGAATCCCCCGAGGTCTACGAGGCCCCGCGCGCCCCCGAGCCCGCTGCTCCACCGGCAGGCAGCCGCGGCGGCGACGCGTGGAACATCGGCTCGTATCTCGACGGAACGCAGGCGCCGCTCGCGGGCCCTGAGGCCGCGCCCGCGTTCGCGCCGGCTCCGGGCACGATCTCCGAGCCGCAATCGTCGCCGGGAAGTGAGCCGGTCGACCTCCAGCTTCGCGGCGGCCTGTCGGCGCTCCTGCATCGCCTGTCGGATCGTCGATTCGGCGTCGCTGCGGCCGTCGCGTTGCTCGTCGTCGCGATCAGCGTCGGCGCCTTCGTGATGCTCGGTAGCTCGCCTCGCAAGTCGCCGGCCGGGCCACGGGTCGTGGCCGCGCCCGCGCCGTCCCCGCGCCTTCCGTCGCTGGCGATGCCGTCGATCGCGGATCCGCCGGCCGCGCCTTCGGCTCCGGCGGCGCTCCGCGCCGACAAGGGCGCGCGGGCGGAGAAGCCGGTCAAGGCGGAGAAGGCCGAGAATCCCCGGAGGATCGCGAAGGCGGAGAAGGCAGCGCCGGCGCGCGAGCCGGAGCTGGCGCCGCCGCCCGTCGAGAAGGAGGCGCCGCGCGCGCCGGCTCCGTCGCGGGGTCACTCGCACGTCGCCGCCAAGTCGAAGCCGGTGTCGAAGCACGCCGCGCATCACGCATCGTCGTCGCGCGGGGGCAGCCACCGGCGCACGACCGCGCACGCCAGCGGATCCGACAGCGGCGCGCCTGCCGCCGATGACTCCGACAAGATGGCGCGCGCGCGCGACGCCTATCGCGAGGGGAACGAGAAGCTCTTCTCGGGTGACGCCGCCGGTGCGATCACCGCGTACGAGGAGATGGTCCGTCTCAACCCGAAGGACCCGGCCGGCTATCGCGGCCTCGGGCTCGCGAGCGCGCAGCTCGGCAAGCGAACCGAGGCGGTTCGCTACCTGCGCGCGTACCTGAAGCACGCGCCCAACGCCGACGATCGCGGCATCATCATCAGCCGCATCTCGCTGCTGCAGACCCTGCCCCCCTAGGGGAGGGCCTCGGGCTTCGGGCTTCGGGCCTGGATCCGGATTTCTGAGGCCCGAGATGCTTCCTTCGGTCAGCCGGCTGCCGCCGCTTCTGCGGCTTCCGCGTGCAGCTCGACGACGCGCGCGAGGATGCGCAGCTTCGGCGGATCGAGATCGAAGAACGCGATTCCCGCGGCCGGCTTCGCGTTCGGCTCTCCGGCGTGGCGCATGACCTTGCCCTTGCCCGACAGCAGCTCGAACCCGCTCTCGAGCACGAACTTGAACTCCAGATCGCAGCCGACTGGCGGCAGCTCGTCGGCGCGCACGAGCATTCCTGACTGGCTGATGTTCAGCGTGGTCACTTCGACGAAGTCCTCGGTGCCTGCGTACCGGCACATCACGGAGTGGACCAGCGGCGCGCGCGAGGCGCGCGGGCGCAGCTCGGGCTCGGCATCGGGGGACGTCGGTTGTTTCGCCGGCATGCTCATGTGCGTATCATCGGCGCTTTCCCGACGGAAGTTGAGCTGGGTCGTCTTTACCCGCCTACGCTCCACGCTGTGCTGGCGCGAGCACCGTGTGGGCGGAGGTCGCGCGCTGTCGGTGAACCGCGCGCGTCAGCCGCGCCGTGCGACGATGCGCTCGGGCGCGCTGTAGACGCTCATCGACTCGCCGCGCAGGAACGCGACCAGCGTGACGTTCATGCGCGCCGCGAGATCGATCGCCAGCGAGCTCGGCGCCGATACGCTGGCGACGATGGGGATGCCGGCCACCGCCGCCTTCTGCACGATCTCGAAGCTGGTGCGCCCGCTGACGATCAGCGCGCGCCCGCTGGCCGGCACCGCGCGCGCGAAAATGAGGGCGCCGACCAGCTTGTCGACGGCGTTGTGACGCCCGACGTCCTCGCGCACGAACAGCGGCGCGTCGTCGGGCGCGTCCGCCAGGAACAGCGCGGCCGCGTGCACGCCCCCGGTGCGCGCGAACAGCGCCTGCCGATCGCGCATCGATCGGATGAAGCGCGTCAGCGCCGTGGCCTCGATGCGTGCGTCGTCGGCGACCGGCGCGCAGCGAGCGATCAGATCGTCGATGGTCAGCCGCCCGCACACGCCGCACGCCGCCGCAGTCAGCGTCCCGCGGCGCGTGCCGGCGATGCGCTCGGGCGCGAGCACCACGCCCGCGCCGGGCAGCACGTCGATGACGTTGCCGAAACCTTCCTCGCCCGGACGGCCGCAGTGCGCGACCGAGCCGACGTCGTCGAGCGAGCGGATCACGCCCTCGGCGTAGAGAAAGCCGAGCGCGAGCTCGCGGTCCGCGCCCGGCGTGCGCATGGTGACCGCGAGCGCGTCGCCGGCGACGCGGATCTCGAGCGGCTCCTCGACCGCGACGTCGTCGGTCTCTGCCTCGCCGGTGCGCGGCGGCGCGCTCAGCTTGACGACGCGGCGCCGCGCGATTCCCGGGTCCCGGGCGGAGGGCATGGGGGGAGTTTGCGCGATCGGGGCGAGCGCAGCCAGGGGTGGATCCTCCGGTCCCCTCGCCCCGTCCGCGGGGAGAGGCAGGGGTGGATCCTCCGGTCCCCTCGCCCCGTCCGCGGGAGGTCAAGGGCTAGGGAGAGGGGCCGTCGGGCGCCCCGGCTCGCACGGTCTGCCCTCTCCCGCAGACGTCGCAGACGGGAGAGGGGACCGGGCATTCGCGTCACGTGCTTCTAGAACGCGCCGGGCTGGAGGAGGTCGCTCAGATCATTGGCGGACGTCACCGTGGGCAGGATCGGCAAACCGAAGATTTCGTCCACGGTCTTCGTGAGCGAGCTGTGCGTGAAGCGCACGCTGCTCGCATAGCCGGGCTTCACCTGCGGGCCGATCGCGACGAACGGGATCAGCGTGCTTCCGCCGACCGGCTCGTCCCACACGACGAAGATGACGCTGTCGTTGGCGTTGGCGTAGTCGATGAGCGGCGGCAGCGCGGCCGCGAGCCAGTTGTCGCCCCTGCGAATGTCGTCGGAGCCGGGGCAGCCGGTCGCGCCGTGCATGTCGTTGCAGACGTTGGGCGTGATGAAGTTGTATTGCGCGACGGTCCCCGCCTGCAGATCCTGTGCGAGCGCCGCCGGCGTGTACGCGCGGTGGTGCGCGGCGCACAGCGCGCTCGACGCCGACGGCGGACTGCCGGCCACGTCTCGAAAGAACACGTACGGATCGTGCTTCGCGACGTAGTAGCCCGACGAATGCACCGGGCAGGCGCCGGTCGACGCATTCAGTCCCTCCTGATAGCTGAGCCAGCTCACCGGCGGGTTGGCTGCATCCATCTGGGTCGACAGGTGCGCGGTGCTGGCGGTGCTGTTCGACGCCGACGGATCGGCGTCGGTCGTGAAGGTCGCGTCGCTGAAGTGGTTGGTGCCCGCCTCCATCCAGACGTAGTGCGGCTCGCTGGGGATCGAATCGGGCAGCGGATCGGCGAACGCGTTGGCGCGCGCCGACTTCGGCAACAACTGGTTATTGATGTACGGCGCGCTGGCGCTGCCGTAGATCGAGGCTGCTGCCTCGTTCTCCATCGTGATGACGAACACGTGCTTGATCCGGCCGCTGGTGCCGGACGCGGCGCCTCCGGTCCCGGTCGTGGTTCCGCCGGTGCCTGCGATTCCGCCGGCGCCGGTCGTGGTTCCGCCGGTGCTTGCGATTCCGCCGGCGCCGGTCGTGGTTCCGCCGCTGCCACCCGTCGCGCTTTCGCCGGCCGCGCCGCTCGCTCCCGCGCCGCCCGTGCGGCCGCCGCTGGCGCTCGCGTCTGCCCCCGGTCCGCCGGCGCCGCCCGCGGCCGCCGTTCCCGCGTCGGGCGTCGCCTCGCTGTTCGCGCCGCCCGTGCCGGCGGCGTCCTCACTGCCTTGACAGGCCACGACAGCGCCGCCGAGACCGGCAAGCGCGAGCAGAACCCCCACGTATGATCGTGATTGCTTCGTAGGTCGCATCCTCCGGGGTACGGAGGGCGGCTTTCGCTTGGACGTGCGCCTCGGCCGTGCGCGGTCCGGCAGAGCTCAGGGGGTCTTGGCGGCGGTGGCCGGCGATTTCGCCGCTGCCGGCTGAATCTGCGCGAGGATCTCGCCGGCGTGACCGACGGGATTCACCGCCGGCCAGACCTGCGCGATCTTGCCGTCCTTGCCGATGAGATAGGTGATCCGACGCGCAACGCCGCCGACCACCGGCACCTTGTACTTCGCGGCCAGCTCGCCCTTGTCGTCGGGCAACAGCGGGAACGGCAAGTTGTACTTCTGCGCGAACGCCTTGTGCGACGTATTGTCCTGGGTCGAGACGCCGTAGACCGCGACGCCCTTCTTCTGCAGCGTGCCCCAGTTGTCGCGGAAGTCGCAGGCTTCCTTCGTGCAGCCGGTGGTGTCGTCCTTGGGGTAGAAATAGAGGACGACCCACTTGCCCTTGAGCTTGGATAGCTCGACCTTTTCCCCGTCGTGCGCGACGGTGGTGAAGTCGGGCGCCGTCGAGCCGACCGGCAGCAGCGCCGCGGGCGAGACGGGATCGGCGGCGACGGCGGCGCGGATGCGCGGCGCAAAACGATCGCTGAACAGCGTCGCGAGGAATGCCGCTGAGAGCACGATGCCGGCGGCTGCAACCAGCGCCGGGCGAAGGTTCCGGGAGCTCCGGATTCGCGTCGTCATCATGGTCGATCCTTTCGTCACGGTTCGAGCGCAACCTATCACGCCATGAGGCAGAGCGGCATCGGCATTGCGCACGATGTCGCGAATGGTGGGGGGGCCTGTGCCCGGGTGGACTGAAAACTTTCTTCGTCCAAAGATCACGGCTAGTTCGATACTCTTCCGTGCCCTCCAGCTTGGTGGCTTGCGCGCCGCGGCGGTCGATTCGACTATGGCCAACGACCATGGCGGCCCGCCCCGCACCGGCTCCTCAGGACGCGCACTGGCTCGACCGGTTTCACGCCGGAGAGCGCGCTGTCCTCGGCGAATGCTATCGCGACCATTTTCGGGTGGTCGAGAGCGCGGTCGGTCAGGTCCTGCGCGGCGCCGACAAGGAGACGGTGATCCACGACGTTTTCCTGCAATTATTGGCACGCGAGGAGCTGCGGCGCGGGTTCACCGGTGGCAGCTTCGCGGCCTGGCTGGCGACGATCGCCCGCCATCAAGCGATCGACTTCTGGCGCCGCTACCGGCGCGAGCGTTCTCTGGATGAGCTGGCGTCGGGCAGCAACCCGGGCGAGCCGGTGCAACCCGTCGAGCCGTTCGAGCGCACCGTCGAGGCCCGACTGTTCGTCGATCGCTTTCGCCGCGAGGTGCTGCCGGCCAAGTGGGCACGGGTCTTCGAGGCGCGGTTCGTCTTGGGGCTGGACCAGCGGAGCGCGGCGTCGCAGATCGGTGTGAGCCGGACGACGCTGGCCTATCAGGAAATTCAGATTCGCCGGCTCTTGCGGCGCTTCTTGTTGGGACGACGAGGAAAGAGATGATTCACGATGTACACGGTCGCGCGCGCGACGCGATTGCCGACCACTTCGCCGGAGCAGCAGCGCCCGCTGCGGAACGAGAGATGCGCGCGCATCTGCCGACCTGCGCCGATTGCCACGAGCTCTATGAGCGCCATCTGTTGCTCGCGAGCCTCGACCCGGCCGGGGTGCCGATCGAGACGCGCCTGGCGCGCGGGCTGGGTATCCGACCTGCGCCGGTGCCGCGGCGTGCGTTCTTCGGTTGGCTGAGCCTCTGCGGCGCGGCCGCCGCCGCGATCATCCTGATGGAAATCTCCGAGGGAGGCCGTCCCCTCATGCGATCGACGAGGCGCCACCGGTGTCGGCGCCGGCCTCCGCCTCCGTCCCCGGAGTGGTGGCACGTGGCGGTTCGGAGAACGTCGCTGCCGCGCTCACGCCCGAGGTCGAAATCTACCGCATCTTCACCGGCCGGCGCGGCAAAAACACCTCGGAGAAAGCCAGCGACTTCGTGTACGCCGGCGACGAGCTGGCCTTCGCCTATCGCAATCCGGCCGGGAAGGGCTGGCTGATGGTTTTCGCCGTGGACGAGCACGCTGCATGTCTACTGGTACTATCCGGGCTGGTCCGACGTGATGCAGAACCCCACGGCGGTCTCGATCTCCGCAGAGCCGGGGCTTCACGAGCTACGGGCGGCCGTTTTTCACAAATTCGACGGGGAGCGGATCATGATTCACGCACTTTTCACCGATCGTGAGCTCAGCGTGCGTCAGGTCGAAGACGTGGTGGCGTCGCTGCAGTCGCGGCGCGCGTCGGGTGCGCCCGAGCCGCTGGTGATCCCGGGCGCGATCGACGTCGTCCAGTCGTTGCGGGTGATCCGATGACCGGCCCGCGATTCGCGGCAGCAGCCGTGGCGCTCGGAGGCGCGCTCGCCGTGCACGCGCTTCCGGCGACGGCGGCGCCTGCGATGGTCGCTCCGTCGGCGGCGGGCGGCACGCGGGCGGACGGCGCGGCGCGCTTCGTGCTGATCCTGGGCGTGAATCGCAGCCTCGACGCTGGGCTGCCGGCGTTGCGCTACGCCGACGACGACGCGGTTCAGTACGCCGACCTGTTCCGGGCTCTCGGCGCCAAGACCCAGCTCCTCACGCGGGTCGATCCGGACACGCGCCGCCTGGTGGCGCCCGAGGCGCTGGCGGTCGCGCGCGAGCCGCGCCGCGCCGAGCTCACGCGCGCGGTCGCGGCGTTGGCGTCGGATGTGGCCGCCGCTCGCGCGCGCGGCCAGCGCACGATGCTCTATTTCATCTACGCCGGTCACGGCAACGTCGACGGCAAGCTCGCGTACCTGGCGCTCGAGGACGCGCGGCTCGACGGCAACGACATCGAGCACGAGATCATCGACAAGGTCCACGCCGACGAAAGCCACCTCATCATCGACGCCTGTTACTCGAACCTGGTCGTGCGCGGCCCTGGCGGGCGGCGGCGCGACGTGCCCGATTTCGTGGGGACGCGGGGGCTCGCGCGGCGCACCGACGTCGGATTGCTGCTGTCGACGACCGCGACGCACGAGAGCCACGAATGGGTCGGCTTTCAGGCCGGTATCTTCAGCCACGAGGTGCGCTCCGGCCTCTATGGAGCGGCCGATCTCGACGGTGACGGGCGGATCAGCTACGTGGAGATCGCGTCCTTCGTCCGACGCGCCAACAAGGCGATCCCGAACGAGCGCTTCCGCCCCGAGGTCTACCAGAAGCCGCCGCTGGCAGCCGCACAGTTGATCGACCTGCGTGGCGCGTCGGGCCGGCGCCTGCGGCTGGACGCGAACGCGAGGGACGATCACTATCTCGTCGAAGACGCGCTCGGCCGGCGGCTCGCGGACTTTCACAATGCGAGAGGGCACGAGCTGTCGATGCTACTGCCGGGGGGAGGCCGCGATCTCTACTTGAAGCGTGTCGGCGCAGACGAGACGGAGTTCGCGATTCCGCCGACACCCGAGGTGGTGAGCCTGTCCGAGCTCTCGCCGCAAGAGCCGCGCTTGAGCTCCGAGGGCGGCGCCGACCAGTTGTTCAGGTTCGCGTTCTCGCTGCCGTTCGACGAACAGGCCGTCGCCGAGTACGTGGGCAGCGCGCCCGCGTCGGACGTCGATGTCGTCGCCGACGATCCAGGACCGCTGCCGTTCTCGCGCAAGGTTGGTGCCGCCGCGGCGTTCGGCGTGGGCGTGGGGGCTGGTCTGCTGGCGCTCAGCTTCGGGACCACCGCGTCGCAGTTGCAGGATCAGGCGAGCAACCGGTCGACGTCGCAGCAGGACGCCGCCGCGCTCAACGACAAGATGGCCAACCGGCGGCACCTCGCCGAGCTGTCGATCGGCGTGGCCAGCGCCGCCATGCTGACCGGCGTCTGGATGGTGTTTGCTCCGCGCGCTCCCGTGCATCCGGCAGGCGCGCTCGACAGCACCTCGGGAACGTTCGGCTTCGCCGGCAACTTTTGAAATCGGAACGCGGCTCGAGGTTTGCTCGTCCAACTGCGCCCGCTCGTTCGCTGAAGGGATCATGAAGGCGAGGTGGAAGTCGATGCGAGCGGGTGCGGCGCTTCTGGTGGTCGCGGGTGCGGCGCCTTCGTGCAAATCGTCGAACGGATCGGGGAAGACGTCGTCGCCGCTGTGCACGGCGGCCGCGCCGGGCCCGGCGCCGTTGCGGCGGCTCACGCGCTTCGAGATCGGACGCTCGCTCTCGGACATCCTGGGTACGGATCCGGCGCTGGTCGACGATCTGCCGCCCGACGAGGAGTCCGACGGTTACGACAACAGCTCGGCGGCCTACAGCGTGTCGCCGCTGCACGCCGAGAAGCTGCTGGACCTGGGTGAGTCTGCCGCGGCGGCGCTGATCGCCGACGGCGCGCGGCTGCGCGGCTTCGCGGCGTGCGATCCGACGGCCGATGGCGCCGGCTGCGTGAGCGCGTTCATTCGCGCGCTCGGCGGGCGGCTCTGGCGCCGTCCGCTCGACGACGGCGAGGTCAGCGACCTGACCGCGCTCTCGACGGCGGCCGGCGCCAGCGATCCGCGCGCCGGCGTCACCGCGGTGATCGCCGCGATGGTGCAGTCGCCGGGGTTCATCTACCGCGCGGAGGCGCCGGCCAGCGCGGGCGCGAAGCTTCCGGTCGCCGCGCTGGCGGCGCGCCTCGCCTTCCTGGTCACCAGCAGCGCGCCCGACGCCGCGCTGCTGGCCGCGGTCGCCGACGGGAGCCTGGCCACCAGCGCCGGCCTCGACGCGCAGACGGATCGACTGCTGGCGACGCCGCACGCCGTCGAGGCGTTCGAGCACTTCGTCAACGAGTGGTGGGAGCTGGACTCGCTCCCCGCCGTCGAGAAGGACACCAGCCTCTTTCGCAGCTGGAACGATACCCTGCCGGCCGCGTTCGCCGAGGAGACGCGGCGGTTCCTCGACGACGCCTGGCAGAACGGACCGACGCTGAAGCGCCTGTTCACCGGCGCCACGACCTACGCCGACCTCAACCTGGCCGACTTCTACGGCTATCCGCTGCCGTCGCAGCCGGGCTTCCAGCCGATCGCCGTCGATCCCGCCGCACGCCGCCGGGCTCTTCAGCCAGGGCGCGTTCCTGGCGACGCACGCCAAGGCCGACCAGACGTCGCCGGTCCTGCGCGGCAAGTTCGTGCGCTCGCGGCTGCTCTGCGATCCGCCCGGGCCGCCACCATCGAACCTCGTGATCACGCCGCCGGTCGTCGATCCGCGCAAGTCGACGCGCGAGCGCTTCCAGGAGCACACCGCCGACGCGTTCTGCGCCGGCTGTCATCGAGCTGATGGATCCGATCGGCTTCGCCTTCGAGCACTACGACGCCACCGGGCACTGGCGCGACATCGACGCCGGCATGTCGGTCGACGCCACCGGCAACCTGACCGAGACCGACGTCGACGGTCCGATCGACGGAGTGCAACAGCTGACCGCGCAGTTGCTGAAGAGCGCGCAGGTCGAACATTGCGTCGCCACGCAATGGTTCCGCTGGGCATTCGGGCGCACCGAGCAGACGCCCGACGACGTGTGCACGATCGGGCAGCTCGCGCACGCGCTGGACGCGGCGGGCGGCGACCTGCGCAGCCTGGTGCGCGCCACGGTGAAGTCGCCCACGTTCCTGCTCGCGCCGACGGGAGATACGCCATGAGCCAGCGACGTAATGGGGCCTTTTCTCGGCGCGCGATCCTGCGCGGCGCCTTCGGCACGGCGATCGCGCTGCCCTGGCTGGAGTCGCTGGTGTCGCGCCGCGCGCGCGCGCAGGCGCCGGCGTTCCCGACGCGCTTCGTGGTGATGTTCTCGCCCGACGGTACGATCCCGAGCGCGTGGACGCCGACCGGCACCGAGACCAACTTCACGCTGTCGCCGATCCTGTCGCCGCTGGCGCCGCACCAGGACAAGCTGGTGGTGATCCAGGGCGTCGACCAGCGCGGCGGCGGCGGCGACGGCCACCAGAACGGCATCGGCGGCATGCTCACCGGGCAGCTGCTCAACTCGGGCCCGTTCGCCGGCATGGGCTCGGCGCCCGCAGGCTGGCCCAACGGCCCGTCGGTCGACCAGCGCATCGCCGAGGTGATCGGCACAACCACCAAGCTGCGCTCGCTCGAGTTGGGCGTGCAGGTCGGCGCTGCCGACAACTGGGGGCGCATGATCTATCGCGCCGCCAACCAGCCGCTGCCGCCCGAGGACGATCCCGCCCAGGTCTACGCCAACGTGTTTGCCGACCTGCACGGCGATCCGGCGGCGCTGGCGGCGCTGCGCGCGCGGCGAAAGTCGATCCTGGACGCTGTCGGCGCGCAGTACACGCGCATCGAGGCGCAGCTGGGCGCCGCGGATCGCATGCGGCTCGATCAGCACCTGACCGCGGTGCGCGAGATCGAGCTGCGGTTGACCACGGGATTCGTGGCACCGACGGCTGCTTGTCAGGACCCGGCCACGCCCGCGGCGTCGACCACCGCCAACGACGACTTTCCGGCGATCGGCGCCGTGCAGCTGGATCTGCTGGTCACGGCGCTGGCGTGCGACATCACGCGCGTCGCTTCGCTGCAGTGGTCGCGGTCGGTATCGCAGGTTCGGTTCACCTGGCTGCCGTCGCCGATCCCCGAAGGCCACCATGATCTGTCGCACCGGCCCGACAACGACGCGGTCGCGGTCGACAAGCTTACCCGCATCAACACGTGGTACGCGACGCAGCTCGCCGCGCTGATGACCAAGATGAAGGCGGTGCCCGAAGGCGACGGCACCTTGCTGGATCACACGCTGATCCTGTGGTGCAACGAGCTGGCGATCGGCAACATTCACAGCCGCACCGACGCGCCCTACGTGCTCGGCGGTGGCGCCGGCGGCGCGCTGCGCACCGGCCGCTTCCTCAGCTACGCGGGCGACGTGCCCCACAACAACCTTCTGGTTTCGCTGATGAACATCATGGGCCTGCCCGACCAGACGTTCGGGAAGCCCGACTGGTGCACCGGACCGCTCACCGGTTTGATCTGAGCTCGCTCTTTCGCAGAGGAGATCGCATGTCGCGCTGGATGTCATTGAACCTGATCGCAATCCTCGCCGGCGCCGGCATCGCCGCCGCCGGCTGCGGCGACAATCGCGCCACGCCGGCCACCGACGGCGGCGACGTCGATGCTCTCGGGACCGGCTGTCCCAGCAACATGGGACCGATCGATCCGACGATGCTGATCGACGACTTCGAGCACAGTGGGGCCAATATCCCGCTGATCGCCGGACGCATCGGCAGTTGGTACGCCTCCGGCGATTCCACCCCCGGCGCGATCATGCAGCCGCTCGGCTTGGCCATGCCCGAGCTGATCCCCGGCGGCCGCTGCGGGAGCCACAAGGCGTTGCATGTCACCGGCTCGGGATTTCTCGACTGGGGATCAGTGGTCGCGGGGACGATGCACTACGGCGCGAACGACGCCGGCGTCAGCGGGGAGCTGCCCTACGACGCCGCCGCGCGCGGCTATCAGGGCGTGCATTTCTTCGCGCGCGTCGGCGATACGTCGACGACCCAGGTGCGCTTCGCGATCAGCGACGAATACGCGCGGCCCGAAGCAGGCCTGTGCGTGGTGAACGGGTCGCAGGGAACCGGGTGCTACGACACGTTCGGCACGCCGCTGACCGAGGCGCTGACCACCGACTGGCGCGAGCTCCGCATCCCCTTCACCGGTCTCTCGCAGCAGGACTTCGGCATCCGTGGAGGCATCGCTCCTGATGTGTCGAAGCTCTACGATCTCCAGTTCACGTTCCCGGCGCGCGTGGTCTTCGACCTCTGGGTCGACGACCTCTCGTTCTACTAGTGCACGGCGGCGGCCGGCTGCTCCGCTGCGGGGAGCGGGGCGATCGGCGGCTCGAGCGGGGCGATCACCGGCGCGACGGCACCGGCGGGCGTGGGCGTGACCACTGCGGCAGGCGTGGGCGTGACCACCGCCGCGGTCGTCGTGCGCGACGCGACCTGCGGGCGGCGAATGAACGGCTTGTTGAGCAGGAGCAGCGAGAGCGCGAGCGCCGTGATGGCGCCAACGGCGATACCGATGCCGACGCTGCGGCCACCGCGGGGCACGTGATCGGTGTGCTCGACCTCGGCCTCGGGGGTGCGCGGGACTCGCGTCGCGATCGGCGCGTCGTCTTCTTCCCAGGCGGCCGACGTCGCCGCCGGCACCGGGAGCTCGAGCACCGGCGGCGCGGCGGGGACAGGCGCGACCGTGATCTTGCGCGCAGTCGCCGATGCAGGTGCGAACACGACCGGCGGGGCGCGCGATCTCGAAGACCTTCTCGACCGGCTTGGCGCTCGGCACCGGCACGGCGTGCACGTGCGCGCTCGGCGTCGGCAGCGGAACGACCTTGGCCAGCGGCTGCGCGTGCGCCGCGTAGCCGGCCGGGGGCACCGACGCCAGCACCCGCGTCGACACGCGCGGCCGGATCGGCGGCGCGGCGACGGGAGCCGAGACCAACAGCGGAACGCTGGCCAAGCGCCGGCATGGCCTCGACCGGCGCCGAAGGCGCGTCGCCCGAGGTGGCCGCCGCCTCCAACTCCTCCTGCGTCGCGACGACCGTGCGCTCGTCCTCGTCGAAGGCGGTGTGTTCTTCGTGGCGCTCGCGCTCGGTCTTCTCCGCCAGCAGGTGCGTCAGCATGCGCTGGCTCTCGTTGGTCAGGCGCGTGAAGCGGATGCCCATCCCGGGCTCGCTCTCGGCGCGCGTGGGATCCGCCTCGCGCGTCCAGAACACAGTGCCTTCGCCGGCGAGCAGCGTCGAGCCGTCCGCGAGCTGCAGGTTCAGACGAACCGTGCAGCCGACGGCCAGCACCTGCGCGTTGCGAACGAAGATGCCGCCGCGGCTGACGTCGTTGGCGTGCTTGTCGAGAAACTCGGACACCGACCGGCACGACATGCGAATGCGAAGCTCTGACGGCAGGTGCGCGGCTCGAGCCGCGGACGTCGCTTGCGGTGCGTTACCGTCGAGGCGCGCATGAGCTCCGGTCCGCATATGCGTCGATGCAAAGCACGAAGCCTGCCAACAAACGCTGGCGCTCGCACCCCGGCGGTCCACCGAATGAGCGCGCAATTCGACGCGTGACGGCCAAATCAGTTGTCGCTCAATCAACGTTTGGTTGCGCCGGTCACAACGAACCGAACAATTTGATCGTGTGCGCGAGAGCGAAGTGAGAAGCGAATTAGTGGTGGTTCAAGGAATTGCGACGGCGTCAGGTCGGCGACACGGTGGCGGGCGGTGGGTGCGCACACGTGACGACAGAGAGATGCGTTTTTCGGGACCGATCGGCGGGCGCCCGGGCTCGCAAGGTCTGCCCTCTCCCTAACCCTCCCCCGCGGACGGGGGAGGGGATCGGAGGGATTTGCGGCGAGAGTTCTTCAGCGAGTCACCCTCTCCCGTCCGCGGGAGAGGGCCGGGGAGGGCCGGGGAGAGGGCAGACCTTGCGAGAACCGACGCTTGTCCGACCTTCTACGACGACGCCGCTTTGATGCCGCCGTACAGCTTGCGGTAGCGCCGGTACGGCGCTTCGTACTCGGCGTGGGCCTCGCCGCGTGGTTGCTGCGCCGGCTTTCGGCGCAACGTCGCCTTGGTTGCCGACGGCACGTCGGGGAACGCGCCCGCGCCGACCGCGGCCAGCAGCGCGGCGCCGAAGGCCGGACCCTCTTCCTGCTCGACGGGGATCACCGGCTTGCCGTAGATGTCGGCCTGCAGCTGGCGCACGAACGGCGCCTTGGCGCCGCCGCCGGTGACCAGCAGCTCGGGCAGGTCGATGCCGAGCGCCTGGATGATCTCCAGCGAGTCGCGCAGGCCGAAGCAGATCCCCTCGAGCACGGCGCGCGTCATGTGCGCGCGCGTGTGCGCCAGCGACAGGCCGGCGAAGGCGCCGCGCGCGGAAGCGTCGCGGTGGGGCGTGCGCTCGCCCTGCAGATAGGGCAGGAACGTCAGCCCCTCGGCGCCGATCGGGATGCGGGCCGCCTCCTGGTTGAGCTTCGTCGCCGCCTCCTTGTCGCGCGCGAGCTCGCGCGCCAGCTCGCGCTGGTGCCACGCGAACGCGGCGCCGGCGGAGAGCATCACGCCCATCACGTACCAGGTGTCGGGCACGGCGTGGCAGAAGGTGTGCGCGCGCATCTGCGGATCGACCTCGGGCGTCGCCATCGGGCTCAGCACCGTGCCCGACGTCCCCCAGCTCACGACGGCCTCGCCGGGAGCGACCGCGCCGACGCCGACGGCGCCGCACGCGTTGTCGGCGCCGCCGCCCACGATCGGCGTGCCGGCCGCGAGGCCCGTCGCCGCCGCCGCGCGCGCGCTCACGCGGCCGAGCACCTCGGCCGAGCCGCCGACGTCGGGGACCAGGCTCGCGTCGAGGTCTACCGCCGCCAGCAGCTCCGCGCTCCAGCGCCGGTGTGCGACGTCGTACATCAGCGTGCCGGCCGCGTCGGACGGCTCGGTCGCCATCTCGCCGCTCAGGCAGTAGCGGATGTAGTCCTTGGCCAGCATCACCTTGGCCAGCCTCGCGAACGCCTCGGGTTCCTTGTCACGCAGCCAGAGGACCTTGGGCAGCGTGAAGCCCTCGAGCGCCGGGTTCGAGACCCAGGCGCGCAGGTTCTGCTCACCGCCCGCGCGTTCGGTGATCGCGCGGCACTGCTCGGTGGTGCGGCCGTCGCACCACAGCAGCGCCGGCCGGATCACGCGTCCCGCCGCCGTCGAGGAACACCGACGAGTGCATCTGCCCCGAGATCCCGACCGACGCGATCGCCGCGCGCCCGCCGCGCGTCGCCGCGACCGCGCGCTTGCACACGCTGGCGGTCGCCTTCCACCAGTCGGTCGGATTCTGCTCGGCCCAGCCCGGCTGCGGCGCGCGCAGCTTCAGCGGCTCGCTGGCGCGCGCGACGATCTTGCCGCGCGCGTCGACGACGATCGCCTTGACGCTGCTGGTGCCGACGTCCAGGCCCAGGAAGCAGGTGGGCGCGGCCTTCGGTGCTGCCTTGGCCGAGCTGGATGCGGTGCCACGACTGCTGCGGGGGCGCGCCATGGATCAGCGAGCGCTACCGAACACCGAGGAGAAGTTCGGTGGTCAGCTGGTCGAGGCGCTCGTACTCGTAGCCGCGCGCGGCCAGCGCCGTCGCGTCGATCGCCTGCGCCTTGAGCGCGGTCGCGGTCTTGCGATCGTACTTGAACGCCGGGCCGAGGCCGCCGACCGTCGCCGAGCTGCGCTCCTGCAGCGAGTGCAGGATCGCGCGGATCTCGGTGTCGGCGTGGAAGCGCGCGACCTTGTCCTTGAGGATCAGGTACGACCGCATGCTGTAGTAGGCGAAGTCCCAGACGCCCTGCTCGTCCTCGGTGCGATAGGGGTGGCTGTCGAAGTGGCGCATGCCGTCCCAGCGCGAATCCTCGAGCAGCTTGACCAGGAAGAACGCGCCCTTTTGATCCTCGCTCGCGAAGCGCAGGTCCTGATCGTAGCGGCCCGGCTTCTGGCCGTTGAGATCGATGTGGAAGAGCTTGCCCGCCTCCAGCGCCTGCGCGACGCCGTGCGAGAAGTCGAGCCCCGGCATCACCTCGTGCGCGACCTCGGGGTTCACGCCGACCATCTCCGGGTGATCCAGCGTGTAGATGAACGCCAGCATGTGTCCGGTCGTCGGCAGGAAGATGTCGCCGCGCGGCTCGTTCGGCTTGGCCTCGAGCGCGAACTTGAGGTCGTAGCCGTTGTCGCGCACGTACTCGCACAGGAAGTTCATCGCCTCGCGGAAGCGCTTGACCGCGTCGCGCGGATCCTTGCGACGCGTTGGTCTCGACGCCCTCGCGACCGCCCCAGAACACGTAGATCGTCGCGCCCAGGTCGACGCCGAGGTCGATCGATCGCATCGTCTTCTGCAGCGCGAGCGCGCGCACGCCCGAGTCGTTGCTGGTGAACGCGCCCTCGCGGAACACCGGCTGCGAGAACAGGTTGGTCGTCGCCATCGGCACCTTCATGCCGGTCTCGGCGAGCGCGCCCTTGAACTCGCGCACGATCCGATCGCGATCGGCGGCGCTGGCGTCGAACGGGATCAGATCCTCGTCGTGCAGGTTGACGCCGTAGGCGCCCAGCTTCGACAGCTCGCGCACAATCTTCACCGGCGACATCACCTCGCGCACGGCCAGGCCGAACGGATCGCGGCCCGGGTTGCCGACGGTCCAGAGGCCGAAGGTGAAGTGATCCTCGGGGCGAGGGATGAAACGATCGTTGGGGTAGCGGCTGGGTGCTTTGCTCATGGCGTTTCTCCGGCGGCGAATATGGCATTTCAAAGGGTCGAAATCTACGCGTGAGATACACTCCCGCCGCGAATGACGCTGATCGGATACGGCTCAATTTTGTT
Organism: uncultured Pseudomonadota bacterium; assembly: GCA_963711305.1. Classification (GTDB taxonomy): domain Bacteria; phylum Myxococcota_A; class Polyangia; order Fen-1088; family Fen-1088; genus DASRQZ01. The sequence goes on along the minus strand of CAVQDT010000002.1, from coordinate 434,823 downwards.
CAGCCTGTTCCTGTTCCTGTTCGCGAGGCCGGCCGCCAGCTCGCCGGACGCCGGGACCGGAACCGGGACCGCGCCCGCGCTGCGCCCGCAGGGGACGACCAGGCAGCTGGTCGTCGACGGGCGGCCGTTCTTGATGCTGGGCGGCGAGCTCGGGAACTCGACGGCGTCGTCGGCGGCGTCGCTTGACGCGGTCTGGCCCAGGCTCCAGACGCTGCACCTCAACACAGTTCTGTCGCCGGTCTACTGGGAGCTGATCGAGCCCACCGAGGGAAAGCTCGACTTCTCGTCGGTCGACCGCGTGATCGACCAGGCGCGCCAGCACCACCTGCACGTGGTCCTGCTCTGGTTCGGCAGCTGGAAAAACAGCATGTCCAGCTACGCGCCGGCCTGGGTCAAGCGCGACGTGCAGCGCTTTCCGCGCGTCGAGGTTGGCGGAGGCCGGTCGATTGGCTCCGTCCACGCGATCGAGATCGTGTCGCCGTTCAGCGACGAGGGGCGGGCGGTCGACGCGCGGGTCTTCGCGGCGTTGATGCGCCACCTGCGCCAGATCGACGGCAAGCGCCACACGGTGTTGCTGGTGCAGGTCGAGAACGAAGTCGCGATGGTCGAGGACGCCGCGGATCGCAGCGCGGTCGCCCAGCGTGCGCGGGCGGCCTCGGTGCCGAAGGAGCTGCTCGACGCGCTGGCCGCGCGCCGGGCGCAGGCCGCGCCGCCGCTGGCTGCGTCCGTGGCGCCGTCTCCGGGCGTCGTGCATCGCTGGGTCGCCGCGGGCGCCCGTTCCGCGGGCACCTGGAGCGAAGTCTTCGGTGACGGCGACGAGACCGACGAGCTCTTCATCGCCTGGCACTTCGCCCGCTACGTCGACGCGGTCACGCGCGCCGGTAAGGCCGAATACCCGCTGCCGATGTACGTGAACGCCGCGCTCAACCGTCCCGGCGCCAAGCCGGGCCAGTACAACAGCGGCGGCCCGCTGCCGCATCTCTATGAAGTCTGGCGCGCGGGCGCGCCCGCGATCGATTTCCTGGCGCCGGACATCTACCTGCCGAACTTCGCCGACTGGACCGGCCGATACACCCGCGCCGACAACCCGCTGTTCGTCCCCGAGGCCAGGAACGACCTGTCGTGCGCCGTGAAGGCCCTGTACGCGATCGGCGCGCACCAGGCGATGGGTTTCAGCCCCTTTGCAATCGAATCATTGGAGCCGGCGGTGGCTTCGGCGCTGGGTGACAGCTACCGCGTGCTGGCCGAGCTCACACCCCAGATCCTGGCTCAACAGGGGTTGGGCACCATGACCGGCGTATTGCTCGACAAGGAGAACCCCACGGCGGACGTGAAGCTGGGCGATTACCGGATCCACCTGGTGCACGACTACACCTGGGAGTGGTCGGGCCCTGGTCGTTTGGCGCCCAATTGGCCAGTTGCAGGCGCCGTGATCATAAACAGCGGTACCCGGGAATATACGATCGCGGGAAATGGCATCATCGCCACCTTCGCGCCCGATCCGCCGATTGCCGGCGTTTCGGGGATCGAGCGCATCGAAGAAGGGAGCTTCCAAAACGACAAATGGGTTCCGGGCCGGCGATTGAATGGAGACGAAAATCACCAGGGACGCCAGCTGCGTCTGCCCGCCGGCTCGTTCGGAATTCAGAAGATCTGGCTCTATCGGTCGGACGCCGCGCCCAAACACGCCGGCAACTGACGACGCGCCAGCCAGTTAGAAAACGGCTAGCGGCAGGCCAGAAAAGCCACGTCGTCGACCGAGATATCGTACGTCTGGCCCGGGCCAATCTTGAATTCGAGGTTGTAGAGCTTGCTGGGCGTGATTGCTGCCGGTCGCGGCTTGCCCCAGCCGTCGGCCTGGCGCGTGTCGGTGAAAAGAATCCGGTATTCCTTCCACTCCGGCGTCAGCGACAGCATCTTGCCGAAGTGATTCCAGCAGGTCTCGCAAATCTTTCCGTTCAGGTGCGTGTTGATGTCACCGACGTTGAAGCGCACCTGGACGGCCGTTGCCGAGCGCGCTTTGAGAACGATTCCAGCGTATTTCGAGCCGTCATAGGTGCCTTGCCCCACGAACATCGCTCCCACTTGAGCGCCCCAGGCCTTCGATTCGTCGCCGGTCACGGTCGTGCCCGTGATGTGCAGCGACTCCTCGGAGCCGCCGGCGCCACCTTCCTGCATCACCATCGCGATGGTCGATCCCATGGGGTCCTGGGCGGTGTACCAATAGCCGTCACGGCCGCCTTCCAGGCTCAACTGGTTGTTGCCGTCCTCGAAGTCGTCGATTGCGCCGTCGTCGGCAACACGAATGCCGGCGCGACAGACGTTGAGATCCGCGACGTTGCCGCCCACGACGCCGGCGGCGGAGCTGCGCTTTTGCGAAACGCCGATGCAACCGGCGCTGCTCAACCATGCCAAGTTTGCGACGACGACCGCAAAAACGATCGTCGGCATTCCCAACAACGAGAGGCGGGGAGTCATCGAGCGCACTATAGCCGCGCGCCAAAGCGATAGGAGACTTTTGGATCACTTGAAATGCGTTGTCTGAATCGGTTAAAAGGGCCGCCGGGTGTCGAGCCATTCTTCGTGTCTCGCTTGGTGCCGCGCCTCAATACGGACTAGCATCGCGTGAACAACACCCTCGCCACTGCCGTAGCGTTCGCGCTCGCGAGCACGTTGTCCGTGCCGATTTCGGCGCGGGCGGCTGATCCCGCACCTCCGGCGCCTGCGACAACGCCAGCGGCTCCAGCGACGCCGCCTGGCGCGGACGCCGCGCCGCCTCCCGCGGCCGCTCCCGCGGCGCCGCCGCCTGCCGCGGTCCCCGACGCGCCGCCGCCCGCTCCGTCGCCCGCGCCCGTCGAGGCGCCGCCTCCACCAGCACCGCCTACCGAGGTGCCGCCGCCGGTTCCCTCGGATCTGCTGACCTCGGACGAGGTTCGCAATCCCGGCTATCTACCCGGGTACCGGACGCTGCAGAGCTATTCGATGTCGCCCTACGCGCCGCAGGTCGGCGCGCTGCCGGGAGGCATGACGCCGGGCTTCGGCGCGCCGATGCCGCTCACGCAGTGGACGTTTCGCTTCAACGGATTCTTCACGGCGTCGTTGCAGGGCAGCCTCAATCGCCGCCGCACCACCACCGAGGGGCAGGGCGGCCCGCTGTTCCACACGCCGCCCCAGACGCTGGACGAATACGCGATCGTTCGTCGGCACCAGCACGATGCCCGGCAACTGGGTGGCGCTGAACTTTGCCTACGGCAACCCGATCGTCACCGCCAACGTCAGCATCAACACCTGGAACCCCAGCGATCCCTCGACCTACTACCAGATCGGCAGCCAGTACTTCATCAACAACGCCTTCCTGCGTTTCGACATCCCGGCGTTCGGTCAGCTCAAGCTGCGCGCCAACGTCGGCTACTTCTACAACTACTACGGCAACCTCTCGCAGTACGGCCCGGGCATGTACACGCAGACGATCATCGGCAGCCCGCGCGGCGTCGGTGAGCTGATCTTCGCCGAGTATCGCTTGAGCCCGGAGCTGACCCTGCTGGTCGAAGACGGCGTCATGGGCACGCGCGGCGGCAAGGTGCCCGACAACGTGGTGCCGACCGGCGGCAACAGCGGCGCGAACCCGATCTTTCCCGCGGCCTACGTCCACCACCTGCACGCGGGGATCCTGCGCACCGGCGACGTCACCGTTCGCGCGCAGGCGCACTGGTTGACCAACTTCGCCTATGACGATCGCGTGCAGCAGGCGCACGACAACCCGGTCACCCGCTACGTCAACGAAGCCTACCCGCGCGACGGCTCGATCAACGTGCTCGGCATCGACAGCACGTTCCAGCACCGCTACCTCGGCTACCTGGGCGTCGCCGGCTCGTACACGCGCGGTGACAACGCTTCGACGTTGAAGGGGCTGCAGACCTTCGGCGGCGACAGCGGCCAGGCGCTGAGCGAGCGCTGGCTGTCGTCGGCGACCGCCGGGACCGGCAAGCTGTTCGCGGCCGGCATCAACTACACGCTGAGCCTGGGCCGGCTGGTGAACGCGCCCGAGCCGTTCAGCGGCGATCGCCCCGACGTCGTCATCAATGCCGGGTTCGTGGTGGCCTACACGCTGGTCTCCCCGCAGGCGCTGTCGGGTACGACCATGCCCGGCGTCATTCCCGCGGACGTCGACCTCTATAACAAGCGCCTCCGTTACAAGTTCGGCGCCGACGTGCTCTACACCTTCAAACCGTGGATGGCGGTCGGCTTTCGCGCGGACCGCGTCGCGCCCAACTCGAAGGACTCGGAAGAGACCTTCTACGTGATCTCGCCGCGCGTGGTCTTCAAGCGCAGCTGGTACAGCCACGAGTCGCTCTCGATCATCTACGGCAAGTGGTTCTACGGCCCGCATAGTCACTCGGAAGCCAGTGCGGTGGTCCCCTCGGATTGGGGGCTCGACGACCAGTTGCTTGCCCTCAACGTCAACCTCTATTGGTGAGAATCATGCCCCAAGCGAAATTTCCGACGCACGCTCGCCGGGCCGGGCCCGGGGGTCTCTGCGCGCTGGTGCTGATGGCCGGCGTCGGCACGGCGCTACCGGCTCGCGCTCAGGTGGCGCCCACGGCCTCCGGCGGCAACGAGGCCCAGGTCGACGTCCAGATCCCGCCGAGCCTGGCGCTCGATCCCGCGCTCAGCCTCGATCCCTCGGCGCCGCAGACCGGCGCGCTCCCCGGCGGCGTCACGCCCGCCTTCGGCCAGAAGTCGCTGAGTGAAGACGAGTGGCGCTTCGATTTTCACGGGTTCCTCACGGCGCCGCTCAACGCGGGCATCGGTTCGCGCCTGAACCCGATGCCGGGGCAGAGCCACACCACGCTGCACTCGCCGCCGGTCGTCCCGGACGACCTCGAAACGTTCTCGCACACCGGTGTCGTGCCCACGACCTACGCGCAGATCAATTTCTCCGAGGGCAACAGCGTGGTCACCGGCCTGGTGAGCATCGTCGCCAAGCAGGCCAACGCGTCGACCTCGTTCCTCGAGCCGGCATCGCAGCTGGGCGTCACCGACGTGTTCGTGTCGATCACGCCACCCATCGACAGTCGGCTGCACCTGCAGGCGCTGGTCGGTGCGTTCACCTCGCGCTTCGGCGCGACCGGCGAATACGACGAGGGGCGCTACGGCACGCCGCTGATCGCGCGCATCAGCGGCGTCGGCGAGCAGGCCACGGCCAAGATCGGCTTTGGCGACCTGACCCTGATCCTGGTCGAGGGCATTCACGGCCAGAGCAACAAAGCGTCGCAGTCGATCACGGTCGACGCCTGGAACAACTTTGCAGACCCGGGTGCCGGCAGCTCATTCGTCGCGCACGGGCACCTCGGCGTCGGCTGGCGCAAGCAGGCCACGATGGGCGTTCACTTCCTGCGCGCGTTCAGCATGGACGAGCGCGCCGGCACCACGGCGCCCGACGGACGCATCAACATCTTCGCCGCCGACGCGCGCGTGAACGCCGGCCGCTTCGGTCACCTGTACCTCGCCTACTCGTACACCGATGCGCTGCAGGCGCGCGCGGTCAGCCGCATCATCAGCGTGCTCAACACGCCGGGTGGGCTCGGCCTCATGCAGAACTACTTCGGCCTCAACAGCGGCGGCACCGGCACGCTGGGCACGCTCGGATTTCAATACGATCTCAGCCTGGGCAAGCTGGTCAGCTATCCGATTCCGTTCTCGGGCGACGGGCCGGATCTGTTTGTCAGCGCGTTCGGGATGTTCACCCACGTGACCAGCGCCGACCCGGGCGTCGATCCGGCGACCGCCAACGTCGCGGCCGGCGTCGCCGGCCACCCCTGGACCGGAACCGACAAGCGCAAGCTCGGCATCGAAGCGACCTACAGCCTTCTGCCCTGGCTGGCGACCTCGCTGCGCTACGATCGCGTCGACCCGCTGACCGACGACGCGCACTACAGCTTCGCGGTCGTCTCGCCGCGCGTGATTCTGCGGACCGACTGGCAGGCTACCGACCAGATCGTCATCCAGTATTCGCACTGGTTCAACGGGTCGAACACGCTGGTGCGCACCGGCAGCCCGCCGATGGTCGATCCCGGCCAGGTTCCCGACGGAGACATGCTCTCGATCTCCGCCAGCATGTGGTGGTAAGAACGGGGTCGTGACGACGCCGGCAGCGACCTCTGCGCAGCTCGGCTCCGTGTCTCTCTCCGGGCGGGTGGCGGTGGTCGTGGGCGGCACGACCGGGATCGGGCGGTCGATCAGCCTCGGGCTAGCGGCCGCCGGTGCCGACGTCGTGGCCTCGGCGCGGCGCCCCGCAGAGGTGGACGCCGTCGCGACCGAGATCGAGGGCCTCGGCCGCCGCACGCTGCGCGCCAGCGCCGACGTCACCGATCGCGCGTCGCTCGAGCGCTTGCGCGACCAGGTGCTGGCGGCGTTCGGACAGGTCGACATCCTGGTCAACAGCGCCGGCAAGACCAAGCGCGTGCCGACCATCGACTTCGCCGAGGACGACTGGAACGCGATCGTCGAGACCAACCTGACCGGCACGCTGCGCGCGTGCCAGATCTTCGGGCGGCCGATGCTCGCGCGCGGCTACGGTCGGGTGATCAACATTGCTTCGGTGGCGACCGTGGCGCCGTTCCTGGAGGTCGCCGCTTACTGCGCCAGCAAGGCCGGCGTGGTGTCACTCACCAAGTCGCTGGCGATCGAGTGGGGCAGCCGCGGCGTGTGTGTCAACGCGATCGCGCCCGGCGTGTTTCGCACCGCGCTCAACTCGGCGCTGCTCGACGGTACGCCGCGCGGGCAGGAGCTCTTGTGGCGCACGCCGATGAAGCGCTTCGGCCACCCCGACGAGTGCGCGGGCGCGGCGGTGTTCCTCGCGTCGGAGGCGGCGAGCTTCGTCAACGGCGAGATGATCGTGGTCGACGGCGGCTTCTCGAGCAGCGGTGTGAATCAATGAAGATTGTCGACGCCAAGGTCATCGTTTGCAGCCCGGGCCGCAACTTCGTCACGCTGAAGCTCATCACCGAGGACGGCATTCACGGCCTCGGTGACGCGACCCTCAATGGCCGCGAGCTCGCGGTCGCCGCGTATCTGCAAGAGCACGTGGTGCCGCTGCTGATCGGCCGCGACGCGCGCCGCATCGAGGACACCTGGCACTACCTGTACAAGGGCGCCTACTGGCGGCGCGGGCCGGTGACCATGACCGCGATCGCGGCGGTCGACACCGCGCTCTGGGACATCCAGGGCAAGGCGCTGGGCGTGCCCGTTTACCAGCTGCTGGGCGGGCGCGCGCGCGAAAGCATCATGGTGTACGGCCACGCGCACGGCGACACCGTCGACGAGACGGTCGCGTCAGTGGCGCGCTTCGTCGCCGCCGGCTACAAGGCGGTGCGCGCGCAGTCGGGCATCCCCGGCTTGCCGGCGACCTACGGCGTCGCGCATTCTGCGACCACCGTTGGCAAGAGCTACGAGCCGGCGGCGCGCGGGCTGCCGGTCGAGAGCGCCTGGAGCACCGAGAAGTACCTCGACACTGTGCCGCGGCTGTTCGCGCGCGTGCGGGACGAGCTGGGCTCCGACGTGCACCTGCTGCACGACGTGCATCACCGCCTGACGCCCAACGAGGCCGCGCGCCTGGGCAAGGAGCTCGAGCCCTATCACCTGTTCTGGATGGAAGATCCAGTGCCCGCCGAGCTGCAGGAGGGCTTTCGCCTGATCCGGCGCCACACCACGACGCCGATCGCGGTCGGCGAGATCTTCTCGTCGATCTACGACTGCCAGCAGCTGATCCAGGAGCAGCTCATCGATTACGTGCGCGCCACCGTGGTGCACGCGGGTGGCATCACGCACCTGCGCCGCATCGCTCACCTGGCCGAGCTCTACCACGTGCGCACCGGCTGCCACGGCGCGACCGACCTGTCGCCGGTGTGCATGGCGGCGGCGCTGCACTTCGATCTCAGCGTGCACAACTTCGGGATCCAGGAGTACTTGCCGCACAACGAGGACACCGATCGCGTTTTCCCGCACGCGTACGTGTTCGGCGACGGCGCGATGTACCCCGGCGACGCGCCCGGGCTGGGCGTCGACATCGACGAGGCGCTCGCCGCGAAGTTCCCCTACAGCGCGGCGTACCTGCCGGTCAACCGCAAGCTCGACGGCACGCTACACAGCTGGTAGGCGCGGCTAGTTACCGCCGTCGGCCGCCGGCCGCTTGACCCGATAGAAGCGCCAGTTGTCGACGTAGAAATCGACCGGGCCGGCGTCCCAGGTGAAACGCGCGACCGATACGGACGTCAGATCGAAGAACGTGAACCGCTTTGCGAAGCCCTGCGGTCCCATCCAGCTGAACGGCACCAGGAAGAGCTGCCAGTCGGTGCTGAGCATCAGCGGGTACGTCCAATGGTCGCCGCACTGCTGGTCGGTTTGCGCTGGCGGCGGATCGTTCTCGCCGTAACAGAAGCTGCTGCTGACGCCCGATCGATACGTGAACGGCCGGCACGGCCGATTGGCAAACGCCGGGTCGGAGCCAAACGGGTGGGTGTTGTCCACGCCGATGTTTGGATACGCGGGATAGGGGTCGTCGCACCGCGTGGTGTTGCAAGTGTTGGTATCGTGCTGGGTATCGCCGGCCGACATGACGTCCGGCCCGCTGATGATGCCCGGGGCCCCGCAATAGTATCCGCCGCCCGGCACCACGCCGACCGGCCCGCCGTGGTCCTGGTCCTGCGAGAACGTGCACTGAAGGCCGTTGATGCACGCGCACTCCCGGACGCGCTCGCAGTAACGCGGCTCGTTCGGATAGTAGTTGTACATCGTGAAGCTGACGTCGTCGTCGGTATACTTGTTACCGATGAGCACGCGCAGCAGTGGCTGGCCGCCCGCTCCGCGTCGGGCCCAGACCGCGACACCGTCCCACTGGCTGGCGTCGAGGTAGAGGCCGGTGACCTCGGGCTGCGCGCCGGGCGGAATGCAGTAATCGGGCAGTGGCGAGCCAACGCAGTTTTGCTGGACGATGTGCTGCATCGCCACGCCGAATCCGCCACCCCAGCCCAGAAATGGGCCACCGTGGGCGTGAAAGACGTTGTGGCCGGGGTCGTCGACGCAGTGCTGGCCGGGCTCGGTCGGCTGCTGGTAGCCACTGGGCGAGATCGCGGCAGTGTTGTCGACGTACGTGTACGCGTACTGCCCGAGTCCCTGCTCGAAGTCGCTGATCATGAACGGCGCGAACTCCAGCCCTTGCTCGGCGGTGGCGCAGTCGCCGAGCCGGGCCTCGGGTTGGATCGTCGGGCCGCTGAGCGCAGACCGTGGCGCCGTGGGGATGCACGCCAGGCCCAGCGCGGTCATAGCTATCGCCGACGCCGCGTGGATCGAGACGCGACCTTCATTCATGAGCGAGCGCAGCTTCCCATCCGGGTAGTTTGGGGTCAAGCCTGATGGCTGCTGCGATGGGTATCACGTCGGTGGTCATTCCGGAGTGCATCCGTCGGAGTGACACACGCATTCCCGCAAACGCCTCCGTTGATCACGATGCGACCGCGATTGCGGCGCTGGCTCAGCTTGTTCCAAGCGAACGTCACCTGCGGAAAAGGGCAGTTCGCCTACAACTTGTCTCGGCGCGGGGAATGTTGATAGAAAGTCTCTTCTACAGACGCAACGAAGGATCATGCCGATGAGAATGCCCACGACCGGAATATTGAGGCTCTCGATGTTTGTGGCCGTGGCTGGCGGAATGGTAGCCATCGCTGCAGTGACCAATTGCGGTGGCTCGAGCGGCGGCACTCCGCGCACCAGCCTGGGCGGCAGCACTGGGTCAGGGGGGCGTACCCAGGGCGGACTGGGCGGGATGACTGGCGGCGGTTCCGGCGGAATGACCGGTGGCGGCACCGGCGGCGTCGTGGTGAATCAGTGCCCGAACGGCGGCGTCCTCGATTGCACCGCGGCCGCGGCCCTCACGCTCGCGGACGGCGTGGTGACCGACTTCTCCGCGATGCAGTGGAGCACATCGCTGGGCAAATACTGTGATTCCAGCGGCCTTCGCGGTAGCCCGTTCGGCTTCACCGGCGTCGCGGCCGGCGACGCGGGACAGGTGTACAGCGGGATGGCCAGCGTCGATACCGCCGCCCGCAACCTGAAATTGAGCTTGAGCGTTGCGCCGGGCAGTTACGCGGGCGCCGGCATCTCGTTCGAGTCGTGTGTCGATGCGTCGTCGTACAACGCGCTCCAGTTCAGCGCCTCGATCATGTCCGGCAGCCTCGATGGTTGCGTCTGGCAGGTGCAATTGCAGACGCAGGACCAGCGGCCGACGACGCAGACCAGCCCGACCGGCGGCACGTGTGATACGACCGCGGGAACGTGTTACCGGTTCCCCGCTGCTGATCAACCTGGCGGTTCCGGCGGCGACGCCGATGACCGTCACCGTGCCATTCGCCAACTTCACGCAGAATGCCGAGGCGACGATGGCCAAGCAGGTGGTGGGCATCCAGTGGCAGGCCAACTCGGCTGCGCCGCTCGACCCCGACGGTGGCTCGCAGCTCGGCTGCACCGTCGAGATTCGCATCGACGACATCAAGTTCGTCACGCAGTAGGCGCGCGCGTCAGGGCGTGAGCGTGACCGTCGCCAGCGACCGGCCGGGCATGTCGATGACGTTCCCGGCCGCCAGCGGACCGAGCGCCGCCGTGCGCTCATCGGTCCCCGACGTACGGTAGATCGCCGACGTGCCGAACACGAAGGCGCCGGGGTCGAGCGTGACGGTGTGCTCTGCGGTGTCGGTGTTGAGCAGCACCAGCGTCACGCTCTGCCCGTCGGGCGACACGAACGCCGACGCGCGGATCACGATCGACGTCGGGGTCGCGGCGATGCGCTGCCAGCCGCCGTCGATCCACTTCGCGAAGTGCTTGAGCGCGTAGTAGGTGTCGTTGATCTTGTAGCCCTTGGGGGTCTTCCATTGTGCCGGCGACACGGTCTCGATGCTGACCAGCCCCGACGGGTTGGTCGACGTCGCGCTCTCACCCCAGATCAGATCCCAGTGGAGATACGCGGTGACGCCTTCGACCGTGACCGCGTTGTTGATGAGCCAGGCGGTGTTGAACATGTCGGCCGGATTCGGGCCGAACTCGGTCTGAAACAGCGGCAGGCTGCCAGCCGCGCCGGCCAGCGTGGTCATTCCGCTGCTGAATGACGACGGCAGCGACGAGCTTCCTCCGTTGTACAGGTGATGCGCGACGCCACCCAGTTGATCGAGATCGCCGTCGGCGGTCATCGCCTGCAGGTAGTTCTCGATGGTCGCGCCGCCGATGCCCGAGACCTCGGGGCCGACCAGCGTCGGCTTCGACGGCAGATCGGCGATCGCGCTCGCGACCGCGTCCAGCGCCGGGCCGTAGCCCGCGTGCTTGGTCAGGTCTTCGGTGGCGTCGATGAGGCAGCTCGACCAGGTGTTGCTTCCGGTCGGCACGAAGTCGGGCTCGTTCTGGATGCTGACGTAGGTCGGCACGACGCCGGCGGCCGCGTACGCGTCCAGCGACGCGCGCCACCACTGCCCGAAATCGGCGTAGCGATAGGCGCCGTTGCTCTGGCCGAGCGTGCCGCCGACGAAGTTGTTGACGCTCTTGATCGACGGTGGCGGCGACCACGACGACATCAGGATCACCGGATCGTGGCCCAGCGCCGCGCGCGCGCCCGCGACGACCGACGCGGTGGAGTTGAAGTCGCCCATGTCGTTGGGATTGCCGCGCGCCTGGCTGTTCTGGTACCAGTTGGCGACGCGCAGGATCTGCAGGCCCGCGTCGACGAACAGCGCATTGTAAATCTCGGTGCGATTGGGTTGATTGGCGAGCAGGCCAATCTCGAACGCAACCGCCGCTCCGAAGCCGACCATCGTTTGATAGTGGGTGCTGGAATCGACGCGTGAGGTCGACGTTGAACGGCGGCGCGTTCGGGTCCACCGGTTGGTCCATGCCGCTGGCGCCGCAGCCTGCAGCCGCGAGCAACAAGAGACAGCAGTTCCGCGCGCAATCGAACCACGTTGCTTCATGACGAGCTCCGGCAAATAACGAGTTCGAAACAAGTGACGAAGAACGCCCCCGCTCCTCAGCGGTGGCAGACGAAGAGGGTAGCCGACAGCGGTTGCAGGCGGTAGCTGATCTGGTTGTTGGCGACGTCGGCTGCCGGCAGTGGCCGCACCGCGGCGGCGCTCGCATCGAAGCCGAAGACCTCGGCCTTGGTATACGGCCCGCCCTTGGCCTCGGGCGTGATCTCGATCTTGCCGTTGAACGCCGTGTGCTGGTCTTTGTTGATCACCAACACGGTCAGCGTTCCGGGGTGCTTCGAATCGACGGCGGCGAAGATCGACGCCTTGTCGAGATCGCCGGCCGCCGCCGGCGTCGCCTGCACCGCGGTGTCGGCGTAGGTCCCGCCCTTGCCGTCGTAGTTGCGGAAGATCTGGAACGCCGCCTTGATGTACTTCGGCAAGCGGGCCGTTGCCCGCGCCGTCGCCCCAGTACGTGGCCAGGTAGACGCCCTCGCGTCCGAGCACACCCAGCACGTCGGCCTGCGCGAGCCCGCCCGAGATGTGGTCGCCGACGCCGTAGTTGTATTCGGTCATGGCGAGCTTCGGTGCCCGGGATAGTTGGCGTCGACCCGTTCCTGCAGCCAGCGGAACAGGCGGATCGGCTTGCCCCAGGTCGCGGCGATCCAGCTCTTCTCGACGTACGTCGGATCCCACAAGCTGCGCGGCGCCTGCAGCCGCGCGTCGATGGTCTTGGGCGACACGTCCTTGTCGGTGATGCGCGCGGCGCCGCGCGCCTCCGGATACCAGTGGAAGTCGAGCAGGTGCATCAGGCGGCGATGGTGCTGCTCCTCGGCGCGCTTCATCGAAGCGAGCAGGAAATCGACGTAGGTGCCGCTGCCGCCCGCGAGCTTGGCGTTCTCTGCCTTGGCGTCGGGCGCGTCCTGACAAGCGTCATGTACTCCGACCAGCCGAACATCGTGCCGCCGATGACCTGCGCCGACGGATCGATCTTGGTGATCGCCGCGGCGGTCGCGGTGGTTCGCGTCGACCATCTCCGCGTAGGTGGTCTTCTCCGGATGCACGCGCGGATGCGTCGACGGCCACAGCGCCGGCTCGTTGTCGAGCGCGTAGAACTTGATGCCGCCGTCCGAGGCCTTGCCCAGCTTCTGCACCATGTAGCTCACGAACTCGTCCTCGTAGACCACGCCGTCGCGCAGATCGGGCGTGGCGGCGTACGCGGTCGGCTTCTGCGGCAGCGACCGCACCCAGCGCTTGCTCGGCGCCTTGTCCTTCTCGTCGACCGGGCCGTCCTTGTCCGCGGTCACGTAGTCGACCAGCGGCACCGTCGCGATCGAATCCCAGCCGGCGCGCCGGTTGGACTTGGCGAACTCGAGATACTGCGCCGCCGGCTGCGCGCAGTTGCTGTAGCCCATCACGCTGCACGACTAGTCGTCGCTCTGGTGCCGGTAGTCATTGCCGGCGTTCGAGACGTCGAGCTCCCAGTTGTACGCGGTGCCGCGGTTGCCGCCCATGCGGCGCACCGTCGGGCCGACGCCTTCGCCGGGCTGCGAGTTGATGCCGTAGACGTAGGGGCTGATGGGGCGGACCACCTGCGCGGCGTTGACCTCGAGCCGCAGGTCGCCGCCCTCGACGGGTGGGCCGCTCAGCGCCGCGGTCGCCGTCGCCGTCGCCGCCGCGACCAGGTTCTTGTCGCGCCGGCGATCCGACGCCTGGGTCGTCGGCAGCGCGGAGAGCGGCACCTGCTTGCCGAAGCTATCGAAGGAGACGCCGGCCAGCTGCAAGACCTGGGGCTCGTAACCGAGGCGGAACAACAAGTGAGCCTCGCCGGGCTGAAACGCGCGCGACGCCTTGAAGCGCACCTGCGCTTTGATCCAGTCGCCGCCCACCTTGATCGGATACTGGATCGACTTGGTGTACGGCGACTGCGCCAGCTCGAAGACCAGCTCGGTCTCGCCGACCGATCCCTGCTGCGGCGTCTCGCTGCGCACGTAGAACGTCGCCAGGATCGCGTCGCCGCTGTCGAGCGCGGCGGCGTTCATTGCCTCGAGCTGCACCGCCCACTCGTGGTCCGACGCGTCCTTGACCGCCAGCCGCAGCGCTTCGTTGAACGGCTGTCCCGGTGATCGGGAACGGTCGTCATGTCGACCTTGCGCGCGTCGCCGCTGACCTTGAACGCGCCCAGGCCCTGGCCGCCGAGCAGATCGACGTGCGGGACGCCGGCGATGCGCGCGTTGGCCGCTTCCTGCGCCGCCGAGGTCTTCACCGGCGCCGAGCCGGGCTGCCGCCGTTCCACCGGTGGACGGCGGGCGGCGCGGTCCGCTTGATGCAGCGCTGCGCCGGCGAGCATGGCGGCGCCGGCTCGCGACGCACGCGGCGGCGACGCGGGCGGCTGAGCTCGAAGGACGCAGGATAGGGGAGGGGGACGTCGGCATGCGCGCAGATTAGCCGGTTTCGACCGCACCGGAACACCGGCGTCAGGACTCCTGCGATGCCTCTCAGATTTCCGAGGACCGGGAGATCAATTCGACCGCGATCCGGGCATGCCGGCGGCGCTCAAATTGCTGGATTCATTGCCGCGCCGCCGGATTTCGTTCGATGGCGCCGAGTTTGCAATTCGGTTCGCACAGGAGCCACCATGAACCGCAATCCAGTCTTCACGGCATCGTTGTTTCTCGTGCTCGCGTCCGCCGCCGGTTTCGCCGGCTGCAGCACCCAGGGCAATGGCACCGCCCCCGGCGACAGCGTCCTCGTCGAGGGCGCCCAGCACGTCGTCTGGAACAACCTCGGAGGTGGCTTCGCCATTCCGCTCCCGCCGGGCGCTTCATGCTCTGTGAAGGCTAGCTACGACTTCGATCTCCGCGCCGGATCGCTGGCGTGGAGCGTCTGCCGGATCACCGGCAGCGACTACTCCAACCCAGACGCCTACAACACCGAGACCGGCTCGCGTGTGCTGAGCCGCCGATGAACGCGTGCGAGCCACGGCCGCGACCCGCGAGGTGACCGTCTCCGATCGAATGACCTGCGGTGCCGACAAGCCGACCTTTGCGCTCGAAATCGTCGGGGCGTCCGGCTCGACCCTATACGGCGACGACTTCTACGCGTGTGAAAAGCAGTACGCGCACTATGTCGACTCAGGCAAGCTCGACCAGCTCGGCACCGTGCTCGACGGCATGGCGCACGACCCTTGACGGCGCCGGGCGCCGCGCGCTCAGGGGGAGCGCGCGGTTTCCGGCGCCGCCGTTCTCGGCTCGCGCGTGTCGGGCGTCGGCGGGCCGCCGCTGGCCAGCGGCGCCTGTCCCGCGCCCGCGCCGTGGCGCACGCGCCGCGCCGCCTGCACGATGTGCACGACCTGGTCGAGGATCACCGCGATCAGGATGACCGCGCCGACGATGATGAACGTCCAGTTCGGATTGAGGCGCCACAGACGCGGGATGCCGTCGGGGTCGGTGTAGCGCAGCTGGAACATGTTGATGCCGTTGTCGATGACCCGCATCATCGCCGACCCGATCACGATGCCCAGCACCGTGCCCTCGCCGCCGCGCAGCGAGCAGCCGCCGAGCACGACCGCGGCGATCGCGTAGAGCTCGTAGGCGACGCCGACCTGCTGCGACATCTGGCCGATGTAGGCCGCGTAGCAGATGCCGGCGACGCCGGCGAGGCCCGCCGAGATCACGTAGGTCGAGCGTCTCGACCTTCTTGACGTTGATGCCCGAGTACTGGGCGGCGTCGCGGTTGCCGCCGATGGCGTAGACGTAGCGGCCGAACACCGTGAAGTGCAGCACGTAGCCGCCGAGCGCGAACACGCCGAGGAAGATCAGCGCCGGGTAGGGGATCAGCGGATCGCCGCCGACGTTGAACAAGCCTTCGTTGGCGAGCTTGAGCAGCGGCGACGAGCCCATGCTGAGCGTGCCGCCCTGGACGATGGTCTGCGAGACGCCGCGGATCAGCAGCATGCCGCCGAGCGTGACGATGAACGGCTGCAGCTTGAGCCGCGTGATCAGCAGGCCCTGGCCGAGGCCGACCAGCAGCACCACGGCGAGCGCGACGACGATGCCGAGCCAGAGCGAGTGCCCGATGCCGCCCTGCGCTTGCGACGAGATCTTCGCGATGATGACGCCGGTGAGGCCGACCATCGAGCCGACCGACAGGTCGATGCCGCCGGTGACGATCACGAAGCCGCTGCCGATCGCATAGATCCCGAGCATCGAGATCTGGCGGATGGTGTTGATGGCGTTCGACTGCCCCGCGAAGTCGGGGTTCGAGATGGTGAGCACGATGCACATCAGCACCAGCGCTCCGAACATACCGAGCTCGCGTCTCATGCGGCGGCGTCCCCTTTTCCTCGTTCGTCGGCGTGTCCGGTCATGAGGCGCGCGATGCGCTCCTGCGTCAGCTCGCGTCGCGCGAGCACGCCCCGGATGCGGCGTTCGTGCATGACCACCACGCGGTCGCTCATGCCGATGATCTCTTCCATGTCCGAGCTCACCATGATGATCGCGATCCCCTGCTCGGCCAGCGCCGCCATGTGGCGGTAGATCTCGGCCTTGGCGCCGACGTCGATCCCGCGCGTCGGCTCGTCGAGGATCAGCACCTTGGGGCTCATCGCCAGCCACTTGGCCGAGCACGACCTTCTGCTGGTTGCCGCCCGACAGGTTCACGACCTTCTGGCGGATGCTCGGCGTCTTGGTGCGCAGCCGCGCGACCTCGGCGTCGGCGATGCGCTTCTCGGTCGCGCGGTCGAGCCAGCCCCAGCGGTTGTAGCTGCCGACGTTGGGCAGCGAGGTGTTCTCGGCGACCGTCATCGGCAGCACCAGGCCGTGGCGCTTGCGATCCTCGGGCGCCAGGTAGACGCCGCGGTGGATCGCGTCGCGCGGGCGTGCGCGGCAGGTACGGCTTTCCGTCGAGGATCATCTTGCCGCTCTCGCGCGGGCGTGACGCCGAAGATCGTCTCCATGAGCTCGGTGCGCCCCGAGCCGACCAGCCCGGCGAAGCCGAGGATCTCGCCGCGCGCCGCGGTGAAGCTGACGCCCGCCGGCGTGCCGGGCACGCGCAGGTCCTCGACCTTGAGCACGGGATCGGCGGCGGTTTCGGTCGCCGGCGCTGATGCCGGGCGGTCGCGGGCACGTCGACGCCCGCCGGGCTCTTGGGCGGGAAGTACTGCCCCTTGAGCTCGCGCCCCACCATCATCGCGACGATGCTGTCGGTGGTCGCCTCGGCGCGCGCGACGTCGCCGACGTAGCGGCCGTCGCGCAGCACGGTGATGCGGTCGGCCAGCGCCATCACCTCTTCCATGCGGTGCGAGATGTAGACGATGCCGATGCCCTCCGCCTTGAGCTGGCGGATGATCGCGAACAGGTGCGCCGATTCCCCCGCCGTCA
Organism: uncultured Pseudomonadota bacterium; assembly: GCA_963711305.1. Lineage (GTDB taxonomy): Bacteria > Myxococcota_A > Polyangia > Fen-1088 > Fen-1088 > DASRQZ01. Next base: position 417,437 of record CAVQDT010000002.1, on the reverse strand, counting down.
GCGACGACGTCGGCTCGTCCATGATGATGATGCGCGCGTCGAGCGACAGCGCCTTCGCGATCTCGACCATCTGCATGGTGCCCGCGGTCAGCGTCGAGACCGGCGTGGTCGGCGGCAGCTTGAGCCCGGTTCGCGCCAGCAGCTTCTCGGCGCGCCGGTTCAGCTCGCGCCGCTGCAGCGGCGCAGCAGGCTCGCGGCGCGCTCGTTGCCGAGGAAGATGTTGGCCGCGATGTCCAGGTTCGGCGCCAGCATCAGCTCCTGGTGAATGAGCGCGATGCCGAGGCGCTTGGCCTCGCCGACGTCGGCGATCACGGTGCGCTTCCCGTCGATGAGGATCTCCCCCTCGTCGGGCTGCTGCGCGCCGCCGAGGATCTTCATCAGCGTGCTCTTGCCGGCGCCGTTCTCGCCCATCAGCGCCAGCACCTCGCCCGGCTCGAGGCGCAGCGACACGCCGTCGAGCGCGGTCACGCCGGGAAACCGCTTGGTGATCCCCCGCATCTGCAACAGCGGGGGCACGATCCGATCCTTGCGCCATCAACGACCTGCTTCGTCTGCTTCACTGGGTTACTTCGGATGCCGATCAGGCGCCTTTTTTCATCTCGGCGAGCTGCGCGCGGAACGGCGCGACGTTCGCCTTGTTGATCACGTCGACGCCGGTGTCGATGATGTGGTCGGCCGGCAGCGCTGCCTTGGCCTTGGCCGCGTCGGTCGCCAGCTCGTGCATCCACTTCGACGAGAGGTAGCCGAACTGGAACGGCTTCTGCACCACCGTGACCTGGATCGAGCCGTTGGCGATGCCGTCGAGCGTGCCGTCGTCCTCGTCGAACACCGCGGCCAGCACCTTGCCCTTCTTGCCCAGGCCCTCGATCGCGGCCGCGATCGCCGGGCCGTTGTAGTTCCAGAGGCCGACGACCATCGCCAGATCGTGGTTGGCGTTGATGATGTCCTCGACGTTGGAGCGCGCCTTGGCGCGGTCGGTGTTGTCCTCGCGCTTGTCGACGATGTTGATGCCGGCGCCGGCGATCGCGTCCTCGATGCCCTTCAGCCGCTGCGCGGCGTTGTCCGCCGAGAACGTCCCGACGAAGACCGCGATCTTTCCGCCGTGCGGCAGCAGCTTGACGATCTCCTTGCCCAGCATCTTGCCGGCCTCGTAGTTGTTGGTGCCGATGTAGAGCAGGCGGTTCGACTTCGGCGCGTCCGAGTCGAACGTGATGAGCGCGCTCTTCTCCGCGATCTTGTTGAGCACCGGCGGTCTGATCGTTGGGTGCGATCACGCTGACGGCGATCGCGTCGTAACCCTGGCTCGACAGGTTCTCGAGGATCTGGTTCTGCTCCTCGGTCGTGCCGTTGGGCGGCATCTTGATGTCGACCTGGACCTTGCCTTCCTTCTCGTACTTGTGAACGCCGGCGGCGGCGATCTTCCAGAACTCGCTGGTGTTGTTGGTGACGAACGCCAGCTTGACCAGCTTGGCGGGCGCGGCCGCGCCGCCGCCTTCACCCTCGGTCTTCTTCTTGGTGCAACCGGCGCCGGCCATGATCACACCGGCGAGCAAGCAGGGGAGCAGGCTCGTGTGCGCGAGAGCGAGAATCTTGTTCTTCACGGGTTTCTCCTGGACCGGACCGGTCGTCGTCTGTCGTTCGTTGGGTTGGGGCCGTGTCTTTCGGTTGTGTCTTCGTGCTCTTTTGGCGCGGCCGTCAGCGCGCCGCCACTTCGAGATCCACTTTCTTGGTATCCGCCGAGCTCCCGCCGACCATGATTTCGAAGCGGCCCGGCTCGACCACCCGCTTCATCCCTTCGTCGAAGAATGACAGCTGGTCGGGGCCGATGGGGAACTCGACCTTCTTCGATTCGCCAGCCTTAAGGTGGATCCGCCTGAACCCTTTTAGCTCAGAAATCGGACGCGTCACCGAGCTGACCACGTCGTGGATGTAGAGCTGAACCACCTCGTCGGAGGCGATCTTGCCGCTGTTGGTCACGGTGACCGACGCGGTCGTCTTGCCCTCGGGCGTGATGCGCGCCGGCGTGACCGCCAGCTTCTCGTACTTGAACGTCGTGTACGAGAGCCCGTAGCCGAACGGCCAGAGCGGCCCCGGCTCCTCGCCCAGGTAGAGCCGCCGCGCCGACGGCTTGTAGTTGTAGTAGGCGGGGATGGCGCCGACCTGGCGCGGCACGCTCACCGGCAGGCGGCCGGCCGGGCTGACGTCGCCGAACAGCACCTCGGCGACCGCCGTGCCGGTCTCCTCGCCCAGGTAGAAGCCGTCGAGGATCGCGGGCACGCTCTTCGCCAGCTCCGGGATGGCCAGCGGGCCGCCGTGGATCAGCACCAGCACGACCGGCTTCTTGTGCGACATCACCGCGTTCGCGAGCTCCATCTGCCGGCCGACCAGAGCCAGGTCCATGCGATCGCCGCGGTGGTTGTCGGCCCAGCCCTCGCGCGACATCTGCTCGTTCTGCCCGAGCACCAGCACGGTCAGATCGGCCTGCGCCGCGACCTTGTCGGCCTCGGCAATCAGCTTGGCGTCTTCGGCGGGGTCGGCCATCTCGATCAGATCGTCGGCCCAGCCGCGGTTGCCCTTGGTGAGGCCGCAGCCGGGCGCCGTCGTCACCGTGCTGTGCCCGGCCAGCCGCGATTTGATCCCCTCGGCGATGCTGACCACGCGATCGGGCTTGCCGCTGTAGGCGCCCAGGCGCACCACGTCGGCGTTGGGGCCGATCACCGCGATCGACTTGTAGTGCGTCGGATCGAGCGGTAGCAAATTCCCCTCGTTGCGCAGCAGGATGATCGCCTCCTCGGCGGCGTGACGTGCCAGCGCGCGGTCGGCTGGTCGCTCCGCCTCGGGTGTCGGCGACAGCGTGTAAGGCTGGTCGAAGAGGCCGAGCTGCATCTTGCCGCGCAGGATGCGCGCGACCGCCTGATCGATCTCGGTCGGGGGAACGCGGCCGGCCTGCATCTCCTCGGCGAGGGTCGGATATCCCTCGCCCTCGGGGACCTCGAGATCGACGCCGGCGTTCAGCGCCTTGCGGCCCGCCTCGCGCAGGTCGGCGACAACGTGGTGCTTGCGCTCGAGCTCGGCGACGCCGAAGTAGTCGGATACGTTGAAGCCCCGGAACCCCCACTCGCCGCGCAGCACGCTGCCCAGCAGCCAGCGGTTGGCGTGCGACGGGATGCCGTCGACCTCGTTGTAGCTCGGCATCACGCTAGCGATCGCGCCCTCGCGGACGACGGCCTCGAACGGCGGGAAGAAGACCTCGCGCAGCACGTGCATCGAGTAGTTGCCAGGCGCGGTGTTGCGTCCGCCCTCGGGCGTGCCGTGGCCGCTGAAGTGCTTGGCGGTCGCCGCCACGTGTGCGGCGTCGATCGGCGCGTCGGGCCCGCGCCGCCCCTGGAATCCGCGCACCGCCGCCACGCCCATGCGGCTGACCAGGTACGGATCCTCGCCGTAAGTCTCCTCGATGCGGCCCCAGCGTGGGTCGCGCGCGACGTCGACCACCGGCGCCAGCACGTGCTGCACGCCGCGCGCGCGCGCCTGCCGCGCCGCGACCGTGAACACCTTCTCGGCGAGATCCGGATCGAACGTGGCTGCGAGCGCGATCGCTTGCGGGAAGCTGGTCGCCGACGGCACCGCGAACCCGTGCAGCGCCTCCTCGTGCATCAGCGCCGGGATGCCGAGCCGCGTCTCTTCGACCAGGTACTTCTGGATCGCGTTGGCGAACTCGGTGGCGCTCTTGGCGTCGGCGTGCCGATCCGACGGGCGCGTGATCTCACCGATGCCGTTGCCGATCAGCTTCTTCGCCGCCTCCGGCGACAGCTTGTGCGTCTTGGCGTCGTCGAGATGGGTGTGCTCCCAGTTGACCGACATCAGCTGCGCGACCTTCTCCGTGGACGTCATGCGCGCCAGCAAGTCCGCGACCCGATCGGCGATCGGCGCCTTCGCGTCGCGGTAGCGCGCGCTGGCCGGCGGCCGCCCCGCCGTGTCCGCCGCGACCGCGCGCGGCATTGCGGAAGTCATCGAGATCGCCGCCACCACCGCCACCACCATCGCTGTCGAGCCGAGCACGAGCCTGAGGGGGGCCGTCCGTTTCATGGGCGGCGACCATAACATCAACGACCCGGAGTGGGGATCGGCCTGCGATCCCGTGCTCGAGCACGGACACGGAAACGAACTCGGACTCGCAAGCCCTCCGCCCCGCTACGCGATCAGCTTCGCGCGTGCCGTCTTCACTGCCGTGACCAGCTCCTTCGCTCGCTCCGTCAGCACGTGGTCGTCCCCGCTCGCCAGCGCCGCCGGGTCGATCAGCTCCGAGCCCACGCCCAGCGCCGATGCGCCCGAGGCGATGTAGTCGGCCGCGGTCACTGCGCTCACGCCGCCGGTCGGCAGCATGCGGACTTGCGGCAGCGGCCCGCGCAGCGCGCGGAGATATTTCGCGCCGCCGACCGCGCCACAGGGGAAGATCTTCACCATGTCGGCGCCCGCCTCCCAGGCGGTGATCACCTCGGTCGGGGTCAGCGCGCCGGGCATCGCCGGCACCTCGCGCGCGTGGGCGGCGGCGATGGTCGCCAGGTTCAGGCCCGGGCCGACGATGAACTGCGCGCCGGCGTCGATGCAGGTCAGCGCGTCGTCGGGGTTCAGCACCGTCCCCGCGCCGATGAGCGCGCGGCCGCGGAAGCGCTCGCAGAGCTCGCGGATCACGTCGACGGCGCCGGGCACGGTCATGGTGATCTCGAACACCGAGATGCCGCCGGCCAGCACCGCCTCGGCCGCGCGCAGCGCCAGCTCAGCCGAGGGGGCGCGCACCACGGGGACGACGCCGATCTCTTCGATGTAGCGCCGGATGGTGTCGCGTTTCGTGGATGCCTTCATCTGCGCACTCCTTCCTATCGCTCCCGACCCCGGTTTGTCGATGACTGGATCACCGATCGATGCGCGCGTTCGGCCCGTCCATCGCGCGCAACACTTCGGGCAGCGTGGCCATGGTCGTGTCGCCCGGCGTCGTCATCGCGAGCGCGCCGTGAGCCACGCCGCAGCGGAGCGCCCAGGGCAGGTCCTTGCCGGCGAGCAGCCCGTAGATCAACCCCGACGCGAACGAGTCGCCGCCGCCGACGCGGTCGAGGATCTCGACGTCGCGCTGGGGCACCTCGTGAAACGTTCCGTCGCCGTAGGCGATCGCGCCCCAGCCGTTGGCGCTGGCCGACCGCGCCGTGCGCAGCGTGGTCGCGACCACCTGGATGTTGGGGAACGCGGCGACGACCTTGCCGATCATCTTGCGGAAGCTCGCGGTCGGCAGGTCCTTGAATTCCGGATCGATGCCGTCGAGCTCGAACCCCAGCGCGGCCGAGAAGTCTTCCTCGTTTCCGAAAAGCACGTCGACGAACGGCATCAGGGCGCGGTTGACCTCGCGCGCGCGTGCCTGCCCGCCGTTGGCGCGCCAGAGCGAGTCGCGGTAGTTGAGGTCATACGAGATGCGCGTGCCGTGGCGGCGCGCCGCCTCCATGGCCTCGCGCGCGACGGCGGGCGTGGTCGCCGACAGCGCGGCGAAGATGCCGCCGGTGTGGAACCAGCGGGCGCCCTGGCCGGCGCCGCCGAAGATCGCGTCCCAGTCGACCGCGCCGGGGGCGAGCTGGGCGATGGCGGTGTGGCCGCGGTCGGAGCAACCGACGCCGCCGCGCGGACCGAAGCCGCGTTCCGTGAAGTTGAGCCCGTTGCGGGTCTCGCGCCCGACGCCGTCGTATTTGGCCCAGCGGAGAAACGACAGGTCGACGCCACCCTGCAACATCAGATCCTCGACGAGACGCCCGACCGGATTGTCGGCGAGCGCGGTGACGATCGCCGTGCGCAGGCCGAAGCAGCGGCGCAGACCGCGCGCGACGTTGTACTCGCCGCCGCCCTCCCAGGCGGTGAAGGTGCGCGTCGTATGGATCCGTCCCTCGCCGGGGTCGAGGCGCAGCATCACCTCGCCCAGACTGACTTCATCGAAGCGGCATTGCGCCTTCGATTTGATTGTCAGGTTGCTCATTGTTCCAGCTCGCCCGTTTGATGGCCCGTTGACTTGGATGTTGCGTCAGAACGCGCGCTCGGTCCTCGACGGAGTCATTAACCCGGGGCGCCTGGAATTGTCACGTGTTTCGCGTCGCTCTGTGATAGCTTGCCAGCGCCACAAAGACCTTGGATCGCGGAGAGAGCCCACCAGGGGGACGGATGCCACTCGGGCACTTTGCTTGGAAAGCTGGATCGCATTTCAGTCGGTACGAGATAGTCGGCCGACTGTCCGCCGGCGGCATGGCGGAGGTCTGGCGCGCCCGCGTCCTCGGCGTCGAGAGTTTTCAGAAGGACATCGTCATCAAGACGATGCGGCCCGAGCTGGCCGACACACCCGACCTGGTGCGCATGTTCATCAACGAGGCGGAGATCGCCGCCCGCATGAACCACCCCGGGATGGTTCAGGTCTTCGATTTTGGGCAGTACGAGGGGCGTTATTTCATCGCGATGGAGTACGTGCCCGGGCGGTCGCTGCGCCAGCTCGGGCGGTCGTTTCGTCTCAAACAGCGGCGGCTGCCCCGGAAATTCTTCCTGCGCGCGATGCTCGACGTGGTTCGTGCGCTGTCGTACGGGCACGCGCTGACTGAAAACGGTGTTCCGGTCGGTTTCGTCCACCGCGACGTGAGCCCCGAGAACGTCATGGTCTCGTACGCGGGCGCGACCAAGCTGATCGACTTCGGCGCGGCGGCGACCACGAACACGCCGCCGCCGTCCAGCTCGGTGGTCGGCAAGCTTCGCTACCTCAGCCCGGAGCGGCTGCGCGGCAACGTCGGCGACGCGCGGAGCGATCTCTACTCCGTCGGCATCATGCTCTACGAGTACCTGGCCGGCATCAGCCCGTTCGATGGCCAGGACATGGTGAAGAAGATCATCGAGGGCCAGGCGCCCGACATCACCACCAAGGTCAACGTCCCGCCCGAGGTCGCGCGCGTCGTGCGGCGCGCGATGGCTCCCGATCTGCGCAAACGCTTCGGCTGGGCGGATCGGCTGGCCGACGAGATATCGACGTTGCTGGCCAGCGACCTGGGGCACGACCCGTATGGCGCTGACGAGGGCGACGTCCTCGAGCACCTGCGCAAGGCTGCCGCGGCGCTGCACGAGGTCCCGGCGCCCGCGACCGCGGAGGGACAGACGGCGCGACTGCGCGTGTTGCCGTCGGTCGTGACGCCTGGGGCGCCTGGACGGGCGGCGGTCGCGCCACCCGTCGCGGCCGCGGCCCCGGCCGACCCTCAGGCAGCGGGGCGCCGCACGCCGCGACCGACGTCGACCCCCAACAAGCCGGCGATCAGCCTCGACGACCTCTCGATTTTGCAGCAGACGCACGCAACACCGCCGGCCACGCCGCGCGCTCCCGGCGGATCGCCTGCCGCGCCGCCCGCGCCAGCGCGACCGCGGCTCGGCGCCGCCACGCCCTCGGTGCTGTCGGACCCGTTTTCAGTTGTGCGCCGTGCCGGCGTCAACCCCGTGGCCGCCTGGGTGCGCGGCGCGCCGCCGGAGACGGCGTTGCCGCAGTCGGCGCCCCCCAACAACCTCAGTGAAGACGAGGCCGTGGCCGCCGCCTGCTTCGATCGCGGCCTGTCGCTGGTCTCGGAGCGCCGCCCGCTGGACGCTGTCCTCTACTGGGAGCGCGCGGTCTCGCTCGCGCCCGCGGTGGCGATGTACCAGGAGCAACTGCGCCGCCTGGTGACCCAGATCCGCGACGAGAAGGACGGGGGCGGCTCGCCGACGCCCACGCCGCGGCGCACGTCGATCCGCAAGGCCGACTGACGGCTCGTTCGCGAATCAGCGGCGGGGGCCCGGCTCGGTTACTGCGGCCCCGCCTGGGCCATGATCTCCGGGGCGGCGGTGCAGGGATCCTCGACGGTATAGTCGTAAGGCGGCGTGAAGGCCGAGCCCCCGACTCCGGCGGTGTTGCCCCTGGTGCCCTCAAAGAGGTTGGCGCGGCCCTCGAGCACACTGGTGGCGTCGGCGTAGGACGTGATGTTGAACGGTTCGTTCACGGCGCGGAACACGTTGTTCTCGGCCAGGATATTCGCGCCGACGCCGAGGCCGACACAGTACGCGTTGCCCCCCGAGGTCCACAGATTGTCGAACAGGTGAATCTGGCCGAACCGCACGCGCGGCGCGCGCTCGTGCACGTTGGCGCCCCACCAGTCGTGGTGCCAGGTCACGCGCAGGTGGCCCTGATCGGTGGTCGAGTTGTCGGAGCTGCCGATCAGGTCCGAGAACTCGTGGCCGCCGGCCGCGCCCGCCGGGTCGACGCGCGACCCGGAGTAGTAGAGCTTGGTCCAGGACAGCGTGATGAAGTCGGCGGCCTGGTTGATGTCGAGGTTGCCGTCGGAGCCGTCGGAGATGTCGTCGTGGTCGAACCAGACGTGGTGCGAGTTGCTGATCGTCACCGCGTCGGCGCCGGCCGAGCAGTCCTTGGCGTTGACCGCGGCGGCATCCTTGCAGTTGTTGCCGACGATCTTGAGGTTGCGCACGATGACGTTGTACGAGCCGGAGATCTTGATGCTGCCCTGAACGCCGCCGCCGCAGATGCCGACCAGCGTCTTGTTCGAGCCGACTCGGATGTTGCCAACGATGGTGGTGCCGACGATCTGCACGATCGCCGGCGTCGTGCCCGCGAGCGCGTTGTTGAGGTCGACCAGCGTGGTCACGTTGATCGGCGTCGCGGTGTCACCGCCGGTCGTGGTGTCGACCGAGACCGTGCCGTTGCCCATGCCCGGCACGGTGGCCCAACCGACCAGCGGGCTCGCGGGCGGGGGCGCGTCGCAGGACTGCGGCGTCTCGCCGTTCCCGCTGCCGTTGGTCGGCATGCTGGCGTCGATCGGAGGACACAGGCCGTAGGGATCGCCGTTGACGATCGGGGTCGTGGGCGCGGCGGCCGAGAAGCAACCGGCCGAGAGCCCACCCGCAACCAATGCGAGCAATGCCCAACGGGATCGCGAACACACCACTATCCAGAGCCGCGCAGCCACGGTTGTCGTTAGAGTGTTCCGCCACACGCAGCGCGGCTCATACACGACCTGCGCACGCCAGCAGCACCTAATCGGACGTTCAGTCGCTCGCTGCTTGGGCGTATCTGCGGTAGGTCTATCTGGGTGGTGGTGACGTGACTCCCGAGGAACTATCCGAGCTGATGGGCTATGTGCACCCGGCAGCAATCCCCATCACAGAGACCCCCGGTTGGGTCCGCCGGCGCTGGATCGTGCGGACCACGAGGACGGTGACTCCCGAGACCTGCGCCACCTTGGGCCCGATCCTGACCCAGGAGATCGCCGACGCTCTGCTCCAGAGCGGCGTGTCCGCGGCCGACCTCGAACGCGGCGCTCCACGGATCAGTCTGACGAGCCTCGATGAGCGGCACGTCGTCGCCCAGACTGATTTCGTCGGCCCCGACGCGGGCCTCGGGTCGAACCTTGGTGACGCTTCGATGGTGGCAACGTGGGGCACCCTTCAGCGACTCGATGGCAGGCTCGGCATCGATGAGCTCGAGGGACTCCCGAGGGCATGTTGGCGCCCCCTCATGTTGGCGCGCGGCGAGAAATGAATCCTGGGGTCGTCACCGGTTGTCCGTCGGCGCGAGCTCGATGAGGGGAATGTCCTCGCGGCGGCGCGGGCCGAGGCGGATGCCGACGAGGGGGCCGAAGATCGGCGTCTCGACGGGGCTGGCCTTGGGCTCGGTCCAGTCGGTGATCGGCACGGTGGCCAGCTTGCGCGGCTCGACGCCGCTCTCGCCGACGGAGCGGCCGCGCGCCTTGGGCAGCTCGATGCGCGCGGCGCGCGAGGCCAGCTCCAGCAAGAACGTCAGCGCGTTGTACGAGTAGACAGTCTGGTTGGCGGGCAGCCCCGTGACGCGCGACAGCTCGTCGCTCCAGAAGATGTAGGGCTCGACGGCGATCTTGTACAGGCGCTTGCGCTCGGCTTCCGGGAGCCCGGCTAGCTCGCGCAGGCCGACCAGCTCGGCTTCGGTGGTCCGGTCGCCCCACTCATGGCGGTGGCGGATGGCCACCCGGCGTAACGCCTGCCGCTTGTCGAGGTCGCCGGAACGGAAGAACTGGCGCAGCTCGTCGGCTGTAAGCTCGAGGTCGCCGTTGCGGTCGGCCATGTTGATCAGATCGGTGCGCCGGGTGATCGGACCGTCGCCGGCGGCGTTGATGTAGTGGAACGCGCGGCCGAAGTCGCCGCCCAGGCGCTCGGTGGTGAAGATCTCGAAGTGGATCTCGGGGCCCTGCTCGGGGCCGCGGCTCACGGTGCCGACGTGGCCGACGACGTCGCCGGCCTCGACGCGCTCGTCGATGTTGACGACCTCGCCGGCCTCGAGCGCCGCGCGGATCGCCACCGGCCCGTGCGCCACCGACTGCAGCCAGGGGATGGTGTTGGCTTCGTACGATCCGAGCGACGGCAGCGCGATGTGGGCGATCAGCGAATAGAACGTGACCGGCTCGTCATCGACCTCGAGGTCGTGGCGGATCAGCACGAACGATCGCGACGAGGCGCCGGCGGTCGCGTTGCGCGCGGCGATCACGCGCCCGCGCGTCGGCGCGTGCACACCGGACCCGATCGCCGCGCGGATGTGCACGCCGGAGTGCCAGAGGCGTCCGGCGGCGACGGGGAAGAACCCGGTGGCGCGCTCCTCGGCGTTGTAGAACGCCGCGCGCCGCGCCGACACCAGATCCTGCTGCGTGCGCGGCAGGTCGGTGAACGATCGGATCTGCACCGGCAGCTCGAAGCCGTTGAGCGCGCGCATCAGCCGGTGCCAGTCGAGCGCGCCCGGATCCCACTTCTGCCGCTGCAGATCGACGTGCAGGTGGCCGAGGATCCCGGCGAAGGTCATCGGATCCGGCAGCGTGTCCATGATGACCTGGCCGTTGCGCTCCGGGATCTGCGGCTTGATCTTGGGGAACACGCGCAGCAGCGTGCGCGCGAGCGCGACCAGCGAGTCGTACTGCTCGGGCCGGAAGTCGTAGGCCTCGTGGTGCTCGCCGTTGATGAGCACGTCGCGCGTCGGCCGCGTGCGGTACTCGGCGGGCAGCTTCGGCCATTCGCTGCGGTCGACCTTGCCGCGGTTGCAGATCTCGACGCCGATCGAGGTGGCGTTCGCTTCCTCGGCGTGGAACGCGCGCTCGACCAGATCGAGCGTCTGGTAGATCGTGCCGTCGGCGTCGACCATGAAGTGCGCCGACAGCCCGCAACCGTTGCCGCTGGGTCGCGTGCGGTTGTGCATCGACTTGAAGCAGGAACGCGAGTTCACGCAGCCGTCGAAGTGCAACACCAGCTGCGAGACACCTGCTGTTGCATGTCCTCGACAGTGTCGTGTTCCATCTTGCGCGAGCCGTACCGCTTCGAATCGCTGTCGCAGCAGCCGCCGCGCTGGTCGATGCAGCGGACCTGGTAGGCGTCGAACCCTTGCGGATCTTTCCAGAGCACCACGGGTCGGCCGACGTCGAAGGGCTGGCCGGCCACGACGATCGCGGTCGACAGCGCCGACGATTCGGCGGCCGGCGCGGGCCGGGTGGGCAGCGTGACCACCGCGGCGATGCCACCGCCGGCCACCGCCACCGCAAAGAGTGCGGAGAGCGTCGGGTGGGAGGTGAGCCCGAATCTGCGACCGGCCATCGAAGGCGGTGATGTTAGCGGCCGACCGGCCACCTGGGAAAGTTCCTGCGGGTCTCCTGCACACAATGTGACCGACTCCGGCTGGGGTTGGCCGTCGGGGCGGGGCCCTTCACGCGATCCTTGTTTGACCCTCTCCGATCGCGAACCTATGATGACGTCCGCTAACCGCGTGTTCGACAAGCTGAAAAATCTACTCGGCACCCAGGCGCCCCGGGAGCCGCAGCCCGAGTCGCCGCCGCCGCGGTCGTCCTCGGGCCAGCGTGGCCGGCGGGCCTCCGCGGCGCCCGGCGCGCCCGCGTAGCCCGCTGTCCGACCCCGGGCTCGGGACCGGCGCCGGGCGATCGCGCGGGCCGAGCGGCGCTTTCGAGCCGCTCGAGCCGCCCGAAGACTCCGCGCCCGCCGAGATCCCCTGCCCCAACTGCGGCGAGCCGATGCTGGCCGGCTGGGGCACCACCTGCGGCAAGTGCCGGCCCAACCTCGTCGGTGCGAAGACCATGTTCTTCGCGCCCGGTCAGGTAGAGCTCCCGGCGTCACACGCCGCGGCGTCAGGCATGACGCTGGGCTGGCTGATTGTCATTCGCACCGGCGACGAATCGAAAAAGGGCTCGCTCGTCGAGCTCGACGCCGACGCCGTGCTGTCGCGCGCCGACGCGCCGCCGATCGGCTCTGCCAAGCTGGTCGCGTTCGAAGACGGCTTCATGTCGAGCGGTCACGCCGTGCTCGGCCGCCCGCAGACCGGCGAGCGCACCGACGCGTTCACGATCCGCGACCGCGACCGCCCGGGGCCGTCGGCGAACGGCACCTTCGTCAACTCGCACAAGCTGGTCAAGGGCGAGATCGTCCGCCTGGCCGACGGCGACATCATCAAGGTCGGTACGACCGAGTTGCTGTTCAAGTCGCTGTGGCTTCCTCCGGTCGGCGTTCGAACCCCATGACGATCAGCCGACGGCGAATCCCCGCTGCGTTCGCCACCGCGCTCGCGCTCGCGCTCCCGACGTTGCCGGGCACGGCCTCGGCCGCCGGTCCGGCGCTGCTCACCACGCGGCCGGTCTACGACGCCGACAGCGACGAGCTGACGTTCTTCGTCGGCGGCTTCAACGACGCCGGCCGCTCGCTGAAGGCGACCAGCCTCGAGCTGACCGTCGACGGGCAGAAGTCGGAGGTGCCGCCGGTGACGCAGTCGCTGTCCGACTGGGCGACGGCGTCGGCCGAGGGCAGCAAGACCTGGAAGCCGCCGCTCTCGGTCGGCCTGGTCTACCTGTGGATCGAGCACATACCGCCCGGCGTGCTCGACGGCATCCAGGCGTTCTTCCAGCGCGTGCCCTCGCGCACCGTGGTCTACCCGACGGTCTACGGGCGCATGCGCCAGGGGCGCGCGCGCCTGACCGCCGCCGACGTCAGCCGCCTCGGCGACGTGCCGTACATCGAGGGCAACCGCCCCAACTTGATCGAAGCGGTGCGGCTGGATCTCGCCGACCTCGCGGCCGATCCGGCGCCGTTGCGCATCCTGGTGGTGGTCACCGACGGGCGCGACTTCGCGGACCCCAAGGGTGACGGGCCCGGCGACTTCGCGGCGCTCGGGCGCGAGATCCGCAAGGCCGGCGTCACGCCGCTGGTGGTGGCGTTCCCGGCGCCCGACGCCGACCGCGCGCAGGCGACGTCGAACCTCAGCGACCTTCACGACGCGGCCGGCGGCGTGCTGCGCATGCTCGATCAGCCGCAGGATCTCGAGAACGCGCTCGAGTCGCTGGGGCAGGGCATGGCCGACCTGCTGCGCGTGCGCGTGGCGACGCCGTACGGCTGGCACCTGCTCGGCGGCTCGCACAAGGTGTCGGTGAAGCTCAACGTCGGCGGCGGACAGCGCCTCGGCGCCGACATGGGTGCGGTCTCGATCGGCCCTGGCAAGCTGCGCTCGCTGGTGCTCGGCGGCGTCGGCGTGCTGGCGCTGGTCGCCGGCGCGGTGATCGTCTTCATGCGCCGGCGGCCGGCGGGCGAGCCGCCGGCGGCGACGACGAGATCCTGCAGGCGGCGCACGATCTGATCCGGCGCGGCGCCTCGCCGCGGCGCGCGGTCGACGAGCTGACGCGCAACTACCCGGAGTCGATCGGCGAGCTCGCGAACCTGGATCAAGAGGTCTTCTCCGATCCGCGCTTCCCCTACTTCCGCACGCGCCCCGGTCGGCTGCGCATGCAGGAGATCCGCGACCTGCTCGCGAAGAAGTCGGTCGACAGCCCGACGCTCGACGACACGCTGGCGGCGGTGCTGGCCGATGCGGTCAGCAACCGCACGCCGCCGGATCAGGCCGCGGCCATGGTGGCGGCGCGCGTGGGCGCCGACGAATGCACGGCGTTCACCAGCCTGGGCTTGGATCGGCTCGCCGAGGCGCTGCGTGCGGCGGCGGATTCGCACCCGTCGCTGGGGACGCCGCGCGCGCGTGGCGCCGTGGTGTCGATCCAGGACACGCTGCGCACGCGCGTCGGCGCGCTCGGGATCGTCGTCGGCTGGCTGGTGCGCGCGGGCGGCAGCGGCCGGCGCGGCGAGACCCTGCGGCTCGGCGACGGACGCACGGTGATCGGCCTCGTCCGGGAGCTGCCAGATCCGCCTGTCGCAGGATCACACCGTCGCCGCCGAGCACGCCGAGATCACGCTCGACGGCGGCGAGTTCGCGATCGCGCCGCTCGGCGGTCCGGTCACCGTCGAGGGCTCGGCCGTCGACAAGCGCTGCCCGCTGACCGACGGCGAGACCATCGGCATCGGCGACGGGCTCTTCATCTTCAAGTCGGCGAGCGCCGGCAACCTGTCGAGCGAGCCCAGCTCCGGCCGCGGCCGCACGACGGCGGCGCGAGCGAGCCGGCGGGGCTGAGAGCGCGCTTCGCAGGCCTGCTGTCTCCCGCTTCTCGCACGGCTTCTCGCCTCTTCTCCCTGGCCCTCCATGCCCGCATGACGGGAGAGGGTCGGCGCGTGAAGCAGGTCCGACTCGGAATAGGGCGCAGCGACTCGACGTCGGGCCCGCGCTCAGCCCTAACCCTCTCCCGTCCGCGGACTGGCGGGAGAGGGGATAGCTTGCAGAGAGCCGCCTTGCGTAGAGCGCGAGCTCGACTTAAAGCTGCTGCTGCTGCGCGAGCCAGCGCGCCAGGATCGACGGTGCGCTCGCCACCAGGCTCGCCGTCCTTCAACGTCACCTGCCGCTCGGACTGCACGCGCGTCACGAACGACCCCGTGCCGGTGTCGGACGCCGGCTCGGCGCCGCTCAGGCCCAGCTGCTCGCGCACCGAGATGCTGTCGGGGCCGTAGGTGATCGAGACCGAGATGTCGTACTTCGCGCGCTTGCGTCCGTGCGCGACGCCGGCCTGGTGCAACGGGAAGAACGCCGGTCCCAGGCAAGCGCCCTTGTCGTCGACCAGCGGCTTCGCGACGAAGCGGTCGCCGACCAGCGGCATGATCCGGGTCGCGCGCTCGCACGACGCCGGCTTCGAGCAATACTCGCCCTCGGCCACCAGCACGGTGCCATTTCCGAGGCGCGCGAGGCGCAGCG
Source organism: uncultured Pseudomonadota bacterium (assembly GCA_963711305.1). Lineage (GTDB taxonomy): Bacteria > Myxococcota_A > Polyangia > Fen-1088 > Fen-1088 > DASRQZ01. The sequence goes on along the minus strand of CAVQDT010000002.1, from coordinate 402,241 downwards.
ACGGATTCTCGGGGTAGGCGCGCAGCACGCCCGACGCGCGCACCGCGAGCCCCTGCGGCTCGATCTCGACGATCGCGACCGGGCCTTCGCCCTGGCCGTCGGCGTAGCGATCGGTCACCGCCCAGACCAGCCGGCGCGAGTCGGTGACGGTCACCACCGTCACGTCGCGGTTCGAGACGATCGTGCCGGGGTTGACCCGCACCGACGACGTCTCGCCCGGGCAGCCGTCGCCCTCCAGGTTGACCGGCGATCCGCTGCAGCTCAGCGCGGGCCGCGCCAGCTCGCCGGTCATCTGATAGCCCTGCAGCAGCAGCGCAAACCAGTACTGGGACGGGAAGACCCGGTCGCGCATCGGCTTGTCGGCGCCGATCGTGGTCGCGACCGTGCACTGGCGCGCCGGTCCCGGCACCATCGCGGGCCGCGCGCGCGGCTGGCATCCGGCGGCCATCCCCAGAACGGTTCCGATGACGGCCAGCTTGACGGCGAGGCGGATCCCCAGGGCCGGCCCGCGCGCAGAGGCGCGGCCGGCAGGCGCGGCAGGGTTCATTTCTTCTTGTCCTCTTTTTTCCGGCGCACGCCCTCTTCGCCCAGCGTGACGCTGGCGTAGGCGCGCGCGAACTCGTCGCTGAAGATCGCCGTGTGCAGCTCGTCGTCGTCGGTGACCAGCTGGTCGAACCGCTCGAGGTAGTCTCTTCCACTTCTCCTTGGTCTTGCCGCGCGAGAGGATCCCGCCCGCGCCCACGTCCAGCTCGTTGGCGCGCGGATCCAGCGACTGCAGCACCGCGCGCACGCCCTCGGTGATCGCCTCCATCATCGCGATGTGGTGGATGCCGAGGTCGGCGAAGATGGCGATGAGCTCGCGCGCCGCGGCCTCGGGATCGAGGTTGGGCTGCAGCAGGTAGTCGAGGATCTCGGACGCCGTGCGCGCCCGGTGCAGCGCCGACTTGCCGTGGATCGTACGCACGCCGACCTCGGCGCCGAACTGCTCGTAGCCCTTGCGCAGGCCGACGAACGACTCGGCGAACGCCTCGAGCAGCTGCCGCTGCCGCGCGACCAGGTCGGCCGAGCCGGGCGCGGGCGCTGGCGGCGAAGGCGCGACCGCCGGTGAGGACGCGACCGGCGATGGCGCGCGTCCGTGCATCGATCCACGCACGCCGCCCGGCATGCCACCCTGACCCGCAGCGGGGGGTTGGCCCGGTCCGTGCGGCGGCGTCGCGTAGGGATCCTCGACGACCGGCGACGGCCGGAGCCCCGGGTTGCTGACGCCCGGGTGATAGCTCGAGAACGGCGACGCCGAGCCCGGCGCCCCGGACTTCGGCGGTCGGGCGAGCGGATCACCGCCGGCGCCGGCTCCGGTTGCGACGGGCGGTCGTCGGGCCGGCCCCACCCCAGCGTCTTGCCGAGCCCGCTGTCGGCCTGTTGCATGGAGACCGATCAGCTCGAGGCCACCCACTTGTAGGCGCGAAGCCTCCGTCAGCTCCACGGCGACGTTCTTGGTCAGGCGTTTCCCGTCGAGCATCGACCCGTTGGTCGAACCGAGGTCGAAGTAGGCGATGCTGCGATTGTCGAATCGGATCGTCCCGTGCCACTCGGAGACGAACGGCGTATCGAGCGACAGGTCATTCAGCTGGTTGCGCCCGATGCGCACCGGTGAGTGTGAAAACCGCATCTTGCGGCTCGAGCCGGTCTTGGGGTCGGTTATCTGCACCTCGAGAATCATCGGTCAGCGCCCTGCAGGACGGAGGCCGTCATCATAGCCGATCGTGACATCTGCCGCGCGGCGATCCGGGACGACATCCGGGACCAGATCCGAGACCACGTCCGGAACACACCTGAACCCCAAGCCAATTGACAACCGGTGGAAGGTAAAGGCTAATAAGCACGATTTACTGGCCGAGCTGCGACCACCATGGATCTAGAAACCCTACTAGCCCCCGTCAGCCCCGATGATCAGTGCGGGGCCGATCTGGAATACGACGCCTCATTCTCGGAGATCGATCGGCTGTCTCAGGGGAAACCCGAGCAGCAGATCGGGACTACCATCGTCCCGGCCGAGGAGCCGGACTGGAAGAACGCTCCAGAAAAAGAGCACGGAGTTCCTGGCCCATAGCAAGGATCTGCGTGTCGCCGCTCACTTGACGCGGGCTCTGCTGCGCAACAACGGGTGGTCAGGGCTGGCGACGGGGCTGGGCCTGCTGCGCGGCCTGGTCGAGCGCTACTGGGACGGCGTGCATCCGCGCCTGGATCCCAGCGACGACAACGATCCCACGATGCGGATCAATGTCTTCAGCAGCTTTTCGGATACCCCGATGCTGGCCGCGGTGCGGGCGACGACGCTCATCTCGTCGCGTGCGCTTGGTCGTTTTTCGCTGCGCGATCTCGAGATCGCCGGCGGTGACATGCAGGCGCCCGCCGCCGCCGAGGGCGCGGCCGCACCACCGACCATGGCGACCATCGATGGCGCGGCGATGGACGTCGATCTCGCGGGGCTCGACGAGACCGCGAAGTCGCTGCACGCCTGCGTCGAGTCGCTGAAGGGCCTCGAGGACGCGATCGGCGCGCGCGTCGACGCGGCGGCGGCGGCGAGCTTCGGCAAGCTGCCTGCCCTGCTGCGCAAGGCCGATAACTACATCGCGGGCAAGCTGGCGCAGCGCAGCGGCACCAGCGACGCGGCGGGAGAGGATGGAGCGGTGGCGACCAACGGCACGCACGGCGCGTCGGGCGGCCCGGCGCGCGCTTTCGGCGGCGCGATCAACTCGCGCGAGGACGTGGTCAAGGCGCTCGACGCCATCTGCGCGTACTACGCCCGAAACGAGCCCTCGAGCCCGATTCCCATGTTCATGGAGCGCAGCAAGCGGCTGGTGATGATGAGCTTCGTCGACCTGATCAAGGAGCTGGTGCCGGAAGGCCTCTCCAAGGTCGAGATGCTCCGGGGTCAAAGCGAAGGTTGACGCCAACGGGAATCGAGGCGGGGGGAATGGCGCGTCTTTTCGGGGAACTCAGGTAGCGCTTTAGCGTTTTCTCAACAGGGAGACATCACATGGGCAGCAGTCAAAAGTTCATCGCACGGAACCGGGCGCCGCGCGTCCAGATCGAATACGACGTCGAGCTCTACGGCGCGCAGAAGAAGGTTCAGCTCCCGTTCGTGATGGGCGTGATGTCCGACCTGTCGGGCAAGCCGAAGGAGCCGCTGCCCGCCGGTCGCCGATCGCAAGTTCCTCGAGATCGTCGTCGACAACTTCGACGAGCGCATGAAGGCGATGAAGCCGCGCGTCGCGTTCCAGGTGCCGAACACGCTGACCGGGCGAAGGCAATCTGGCCGTCGACATCACGTTCGAGAGCATGGACGACTTCTCGCCGGCCGCGATCGCGCGCAAGGTCGAGCCCGCTGCGCAAGCTGCTCGAGGCGCGTCAGCAGCTCGCGAACCTGGTCACCTACATGGACGGCAAGACCGGGGCCGAAGAGCTGATCGGCAAGGTGCTCAAGGACCCGGCGCTGCTGAAGACGCTGGCCGCGGCACCGAAGCCGGCCGATGGCGCGCAACCGGCCGAGGGCGCGGCCGATAAGGATAAGTAACATGGCCGAGACACAGCAGACCAAAGAAGCCGCGGACGACGACCACTGAGACCAGCGACTTCGCGTCGCTGCTGAAGAAGGAGTTCAAGCCGAAGACCGACGAGCGCCCGCGACGAGGTCGAGGCGGCGGTCCGCACGCTGGCGGAGCAGGCGCTGGAGAAGACCACGCTCATCGGCACCGACGTCGTCGAGTCGATCAAGGCGATGATCGCGCGAGATCGACAAGAAGCTGACCGAGCAGATCAACCGATCCTGCACCACGAGGACTTCCAGCAGCTCGAGAGCGCGTGGCGCGGCCTGCACTATCTCGTCAACAACACCGAGACCGACGAGATGCTGAAGATCCGCGTGATGAACATCTCGAAGAAGGACCTGGACAAGACGCTGCAAGCAAGTTCAAGGGCACGGCCTGGGACCAGAGCCCGATCTTCAAGAAGCTCTACGAAGAAGAGTACGGCCAGCTCGGCGGCGAGCCCTACGGCTGCCTGGTCGGCGACTACTACTTCGACCACAGCCCGCCCGACGTCGAGCTGCTGGGCGAGATGTCGAAGATCGCGGCGGCGATCGCACGCGCCGTTCATCGCGCGGCCGTCGCCGACGCTGATGCAGATGGAGTCGTGGCAGGAGCTGGCGAACCCGCGCGACCTGACCAAGATCTTCACCACGCCCGAGTACGCCGCCTGGCGCTCGCTGCGCGAGTCGGAAGACGCGCGCTACATCGGCCTGGCGATGCCGCGCTTCCTGGCGCGGCTGCCCTACGGCGCGAAGACCAACCCGGTCGAGGAGTTCGACTTCGAGGAGGACACCGCGGGCGCCGACAGCAACAAGTACGCCTGGGCCAACGCGGCCTACGCGATGGCGATCAACATCAACCGCTCGTTCAAGATGTACGGCTGGTGCTCGCGCATCCGCGGCATCGAGTCCGGCGGCGCGGTCGAGGGCCTGCCGACGCACACCTTCCCGACCGACGACGGCGGCGTCGACATGAAGTGCCCGACCGAGATCGCGATCAGCGACCGCCGCGAGGCGGAGCTGGCGAAGAACGGCTTCATGCCGCTGATCCACAAGAAGAACTCCGACTTCGCCGCCTTCATCGGCGCGCAGTCGCTGCAGAAGCCGGCCGAGTACGACGATCCGGACGCGACCGCCAACGCCAACCTCGCGGCGCGGCTGCCGTACCTGTTCGCGACCTGCCGCTTCGCGCACTACCTGAAGTGCATCGTGCGCGACAAGATCGGCTCGTTCAAGGAGCGCGAAGAGATGCAGAGCTGGCTGCAGACGTGGATCATGCAGTACGTCGACGGCGATCCCGCAGCACTCGAGCGAAGACGATCAAGGCGCGCAAGCCGCTGGCGGCCGCCGAGGTCGTGGTCGAAGAGGTCGAGGGCAACCCGGGCTACTACACGTCGAAGTTCTTCCTGCGGCCGCACTACCAGCTCGAAGGGCTTGACCGTGTCGCTGCGGCTGGTCTCGAAGCTGCCGTCGGCCAAGGCTGGCTGACGCGCGTCTGGTTCGTAAGGCTGTTCGGTCGACAGAAGCTGAAGGGTAACAACATCCTCGGATTGGGCTGGGGATTTGGAAGTCACATCAAACAAGGAGAGCGTTCATGGCCGGCGAGATGTTTTTGAAACTGGGCGATATCACGGGGGAATCGAAGGCGGATGGCCACGTGGGCGAGATCGAGATCATGTCGTGGAGCTGGGGCGCGACGCAGTCCGGGTCGACCCGCAGCATCAGCGGTTCGACGGCGGGCAAGGTGAATGTCCAGGACCTCACCTTCACCAAGCTGATGGACACCGCGTCCCCGAACATCAAGAACTCGGTCTGCACGGGCACCCCGTTTCCTCTCGCGACGCTGATCTGCGAGAAGTCGGGCGGCACCGCCAAGAAGCCGGTGCAGTACCTGAAGATCAAGCTCAAGGACGCAATGGTGTCGTCGTACTCCTGCGGTGGCTCGGGCGGCAGCGACACGCACGTCGAGACCGTCACGCTCAACTTCAGCGCGGTGGAGACCACCTACACGCCGATGAACGCCGACGGCACGCCGGGCGCCGGGAAGCCGGTTGCCTACAACGTCGTCACCGGCAAGTCGAGCTTCACCTAACAGGGCGGCGCTGGGAAGAGGGGAACCTCTCCATAGTCCAGCCCGGAGGACCTCGCGTCCGGCGCGTTCTGCGCCGGACGCGGTTCTTTCGACCCGTCACGAAAGGCAGCCATGACCGCTGAAGAAAGCGCGCGCGCGGGGCGTCTCGACGAAGCTCTTGCGGAGCTTCAGGCGCAGGTGCGCAAGCAGCCGGCGGATCCGAAGTTGCGGATCTTCCTTTTCCAGCTCCTGTCGGTCATGGGGCAGTGGGACCGTGCGCTGACCCAGCTCAAGGTCGCCGGCGAGATGGACGCCAACGCCGCCACGATGATGGCGACGTACAAGGAAGTCATCCGCTGCGAGATGCTGCGCGCCGACGTGTTCGCGGGCAAGGAGCGGCCACTGCTGTTCGGGAAACCGGCGGAGTGGATGGCGTTGCTGGTCGAGGCGCTGCGCCTCACCGGCGAGAAGAAATTCGAGGAGGCAGCCAAGCTGCGCGAACAGGCGTTCGAGGCCGCCCCCGCCACGTCGGGGTCGGTAAACGACCAGAAGTTCGAGTGGATCGGCGACGCCGACCAGCGGATTGGCCCGATGCTGGAAGTGATCGTGAACGGTCGCTACTACTGGATTCCGTTCGGGCGTCTCTCCGAGGTCCGGATCGAGAAGCCGGCCGACCTGCGTGACATCGCCTGGACGCCGGCGTACCTGACGCTGGCCAACGGCGGCGAGACCGTCGGTCTGATCCCCACGCGCTATCCGGGCTCGGAAAAGTCGTCGAACCCGGCGCTGGTGATGGCGCGCGGCACCGAGTGGACCGAGAGCCCGGGCGGCACCTATATCGGACTCGGCCAGCGGTTGCTGGCCACCAACGAGGGCGAGCACGCGCTGATGGACATCCGCGAGATCAAGCTCGACTCGACCAACGACGGGGATCCCGCCGAGCCGGCCCCCGAGGTCTAAGTTCGATGGCGGAGCTGACCCAGAAGGAGCGGCTACAGCCGTCGTTGTTGGATCGACTGACCGACGACAGCCCAACCGAGCGGCGCGAGTCGCGCGACAAGCACGTGATCTCGCCGTCGCGCCTGCGCGAGTGCGTGCGCCGCGATCTGACGTGGTTGCTCAACACGACCAACCTGGCGGCGCTCGAGGACCTCGAAGGCCACCCGCACGTCGCGCGCTCGGTGCTGAACTACGGCATGCCGGATCTGGCGGGGCACTGCGCGTCCAGCGTCGACGTGCGCTCGATGGAGCGGCTGCTGGCGAACGTGATCTGGGATTTCGAGCCGCGGCTGATCAAGAGCTCGGTCAAGGTCAAGCTGGTCGTCAACGAGAACAAGATGGATCCCAACGCCATGTGGTTCGACATCGAGGCAGAGCTGTGGGCGCAGCCGCTGCCGTTGCGCTTGTTCCTGCGCACGGAGATCGATCTCGAAACCGGCGGCGTGAGGGTGTCGGAAGCCGACGGTCAGCGCGCCTAATGGATCCTCGGCTTCTTCGCTACTACGGCCGCGAGCTCCAGTACGTGCGCGAGCTGGGCTCGGAGTTCGCGCGCGACTTCCCGAAGATCGCGGGGCGGCTGGGGCTGGACACGTTCGAGTGCTCGGACCCCTACGTCGAGCGGTTGCTCGAGGGGCTCGCTTTCCTCTCGGCGCGCGTGCACCTGCGCATCGATTCGGAGTTTCCGCGCTTCACCCAGCACCTGCTGGAGATCGTCTATCCCCACTACCTGGCGCCGACGCCGTCGATGACGGTGGTGCAGATGCGGCCGAATCTGTCCGAGGGGACGCTGGCGCAGGGCTACCGCGTGCCGCGCGGCACGGCGCTGCGCAGCCTGCTCGGGCGCGGCGAGCAGACGCCGTGCGAGTACCGGACGTCTCATGACGTCACGCTCTGGCCGCTGGAGCTGACCCACGCGGAGTACACCGGCTACGTCGGTGACATCGGCGACGTGAAGCTGCCGGCGCGCGCGCGTGGCGCGATCCGGTTCAAGCTGCGCACGACGGCGGGGCTGAACTTCAGCGACCTGGCGCTCGACGATCTACCAATGTTCATCCGCGGCGCCGACGAGCTGCCGATGAAGATCTACGAGCAGATCATGGCGCACACGGTGGCGGTCGTGGCGCGCCCGACCACGCGACCAACGCCTTGGCAGCACGCGGTGACCGAGAACCCGATCGAGAGTGTCGGGTTCGCCGACGAAGAGGCGCTCCTGCCGTACGGGCCGCGCTCGTTCCAGGGCTACCGCCTCCTTCAAGAGTACTTCGCGTTTCCGTCGCGGTTCCTGTTCGTGCGCCTCAACGGCCTCCGCGAGGCGGTTCGCCGCTGCAATGCCCCGGAGATCGAAATCCTCGTGCTCACCGACGCGCACGATCGCGGGCTCGACGGCGCGGTCAGCCCGGAGAACTTCGCGATGTTCTGCGCGCCCGCGATCAACCTGTTCCCGCGCCGCGCGGACCGCATCCACCTGACCGAGTCGGAGACGGAGTACCACCTGGTCCCCGACCGGACGCGGCCGATGGACTTCGAGGTCCACACAGTGAAAGAGGTCGTCGGCTACGGCTCGAGCTCGGAGCTCAAGCAGACCTTTCACCCATTCTTCGCCTGGAACGACCAGACCTCCGTCGACGAGACGCCCGCCTACTACACGGTTCAGCGGCAGCCACGCATGCTGTCGGCGCGGCAGCGAGCGAGCGGCACGCGCTCGAGCTACGTGGGCAGCGAGGTCTTCATGGCGCTGGTCGATCCCAACGAGGGACCGTATCGTTCCAGCCTGCGCCAGCTCGCGATCGAAACCCTGTGCACCAACCGCGACCTGCCGCTGCACCTGCCGGTGGGCCAGGCGCACACCGACTTCACGCTGGAGTCCGGCGCGCCGGTCGAGTCGGCGCGCTGCCTCGCGGGTCCGACGCCGCCGCGCGCCTCGTACGCCGACGCTGACGCCAGCTGGCGGCTCATCAGCCACCTGTCGCTCAACTACCTCTCCCTCGTCGACGCCAACGCGGGCGCGGGCGAGAAGGCGGGGGCGCTGCGCGAGTTGCTGTCGCTCTACTCCGACCTCAACGATTCCAACACGCGCAAGCAGATCGAGGGCGTCCGCGAGACCGGGTCGTCGGGAATCACGCGCGCGCTGCCGGTGCCGGGGCCGACCACGTTCGGCCGTGGCCTGGAGATCTCGGTCACCTGCGACGAGTCGGCGTTCGAGGGCAGCGGCGTCTATCTGCTAGGCGCGGTGCTGGAGCGCTTCTTCGCGAAGTACGTCTCGATCAATTCGTTCACGGAGACTGTCCTGCGCACCGTACAGCGCGGGGAGATCATGCGATGGCAGGCGAGGACAGGGCTCCGGCAGGCGATCTAGCCGCCGCCGTTGCTCCGCCCGCGGGTGTCCCCACGCCGGAGCACAATGGCGGGGGTGCGCCGGCGAACGCGGCGCCCGGCCCGGTCATCCCGCCGGCGGCGGCCTCATCGCCCGCGGCCGCCGGACCGGCCGCGTCGTCGGCGGGGCGCGCCTCGCTGTCGCGCGAGAAGTCAGCGGCGATGAACACCATCTTCGACCAGGTCGCGCGCGCTCCCCACGCCTTCGATTTTTATCAGGTGATGCGCCGGCTGGAGAGCTTGTACTGCGATCGACCGGAGCGTCCGCGGTTCGGCGCGGGCGCGCGTCCCGCCGACGAGCCGATCCGGCTCGGCCAGGATCCGTCGCTGATCTTCGCGCCACGCCCGCTGGGCACGCTGACCGCCGGCAAGAACGGCGCGCCGCCGCGGCTGTCGGTCAACTTCTTCGGCTTGCTGGGACCAAACGGTCCCATGCCGTTGCACATCACCGAGTACGCGAACGATCGCCAGCGTCACGCCGAGGACCCGACGATGAGTCGGTTCTTCGACCTCTTCAACCACCGGTTGATGCTGCTCTTCTACCGCGCGTGGTCGACCGCGCAGCCGACAGTCGGCCAGGACCACCCCGCGACCAACCGCTTCCTGCTCTACGTCGGTGCGCTCGAGGGGCTGGGCTTGACGTCGGTGCGCAACCGCGACGCCTTTCCCGACTCGGCGAAGCTCTTCTATACCGGGCGCCTCGGCGGACAGACGCGCAACGCCGACGGCCTGGCCGCGATGGTGGGCGACTTCTTCAAGATGCCGGCGCGCGTGGAGCCGTTCATGGGTAGCTGGCTCCTCATCCCCGGCCCGCACCAGTGGCGCCTCGGTCTCGGCGGCACGCGCGGCGGCGCGCTCGGCGGCTCGACGATCGCCGGCCAGCGTGCCTGGAGCCGCCAGCAGAAGTTCCGCGTGGTGCTGGGGCCGCTCAATCGTGCTCAGTTCACGCGCATGTTGCCCGGCCACGACAGCCTCAAGAAGCTGACGGCGCTGGTGCGCAACTACGCTGGCGACGAGAACGCCTGGGACGTGCGCCTGATCCTCGACGAACAGACCGACGAGCCGTGCCGTCTCGGGCGCTCGTTGCTCGGCTGGACGTCGTGGCTGGGAAGGCAGCCCAGGAGCGGGAAACGTGAGGATCTGATATTGGATCCAATGTCGGAAGCTGTTCAGACGGCTGCATGAAGGTTCATCAAGCGGGGACTCCCGCATCCTTTCAATGCTCACTGGGATGGGAGAGAGAAAATGTCGGAGATTAGCCGCGTCAAGCTGTTCGAGAAGCTGAATAGCGTCGGATACAAGGCGATCGAAAGCGCGACCGTCTTCTGCAAGCTCCGGGGCAACCCCTACGTCGAGCTGGTTCACTGGTTCCATCAGATCCTGCAGACGCAGGACTCCGACATTCATCGCATCGTGCGCCACTTCCAGCTCGAGCCGTCGCGCCTGGCCAAGGACTTCACCGAGGCGCTCGATCGGTTGCCGCGCGGCGCGACGTCGATCTCGGATCTGTCGTCGCACGTCGAGGAGGCGGTCGAGCGCGGCTGGGTCTACGGCAGCCTGATGTTCGGCGATACGCAGGTGCGCACCGGCCACCTGATCGTCGGCGCGCTCAAGACCAACGTCCTGCGCAACGCGCTCTACGCGATGTCGCGCGAGTTCGAGAAGATCAAGGCCGACCGCCTGACCGAGGAGTTCGATTCGATCGTCGGCGGCTCGCCCGAGACGTCGCTGCGCGCGGCGGGCACGTCGGCGTCGCCCGGCGAGGCGAGCGGCGCGATCGCGCCGGCGTCGATGGGCAAGCAGGAGGCGCTGGCCAAGTTCTCGGTCGACCTGACCGAGCGCGCGCGCAACGGCGAGATCGATCCGATCGCCGGCCGCGACGACGAGATCCGCCAGATCGTCGACATCCTGATGCGCCGCCGGCAGAACAACCCGATCCTCACCGGCGAGGCCGGCGTCGGCAAGACCGCGGTCGTCGAGGGCTTCGCGCTGCGCATCGCCAAGGGCGACGTGCCGCCGCCGCTCAAGGACGTGTCGCTGCGCGCGCTCGACGTCGGGCTCCTGCAGGCGGGCGCGAGCATGAAGGGCGAGTTCGAGAACCGCCTGCGCCAGGTGATCGACGAGGTGCAGTCGTCGCCGAAGCCGATCATCCTCTTCATCGACGAGGCGCACACGCTGGTCGGCGCGGGCGGCGCGGCCGGCACCGGCGACGCGGCGAACCTGCTCAAGCCGGCGCTGGCGCGCGGCAAGCTGCGCACGATCGCGGCGACGACCTGGGCCGAGTACAAGAAGCACATCGAGAAGGATCCGGCGCTCACGCGGCGCTTTCAGGTGGTGCAGGTGCCGGAGCCGACCGAGGACAAGGCGCTGCTGATGATGCGCGGCGTGGCCTCGACGCTGGAGGCGCACCACCGCGTGCAGCTGCTCGACGAGGCGCTCGAGGCGTCGGTCAAGCTCTCGCACCGCTACATTCCGGCGCGGCAGCTGCCCGACAAATCGGTGAGCTTGCTCGACACCGCGTGCGCGCGCGTCGCGGTGAGCCAGCACGCGGTCCCGGCCGAGGTGCAGGACAGCCGCAGCCGCATCGAGGCGCTCGAGACCGAGCTCGCGATCATCGGCCGCGAGCAGGCGGTCGGCTGGGACGCCGTCGAGCGCGAGAAGGCGGTGAATGACAAGCTGCTGACGGAGACCAAGCGTCTCGCGCGAGCTGGACACGCGCTGGAAGTCGGAGAAGACGCTGGTCGACAAGATCCTCGGCTTGCGGCGCACGCTGCGCGGCGACGCGCAACCCCGTCGACGGACCCGCGGTGGCCGGCGCGAACGCGCCCGCAACCAAGGACGGCAAGGCGCCCGCGCCGCCGGCGCAGCCCGCGAAGAAGGCGCAGGCGCCCGCCGACGAAGCGCAGCGGCCGGCGCTGCTCGCGCAGCTGAAAGAGGCGCAGGACGAGCTGTCGAAGCTGCAGGGACAGAGCCCGCTGATCTTCCCGACCGTCGACAACCAGGCGATCGCCTCGGTCGTCGAGGACTGGACCGGCATTCCGGTCGGCCGGATGGTCAAGGACGAGATCGAGACGGTGCTCAAGCTCGCCGACACGCTGGGCCAGCGGGTCATCGGCCAGGACCACGCGCTCGAGATGATCACCCGGCGCATCCAGACGTCGCGCGCGGGTCTCGAGAATCCGTCGAAGCCGATCGGCGTCTTCATGCTGGCCGGCCCGTCGGGCGTCGGCAAGACCGAGACCGCGCTGGCGCTCGCCGAGTCGCTCTACGGCGGCGAGCAGAACCTGATCACCATCAACATGAGCGAGTTCCAGGAGGCGCACACCGTCTCGACGCTCAAGGGCGCGCCTCCCGGATACGTCGGCTACGGCGAGGGCGGCGTGCTCACCGAGGCGGTGCGGCGCCGGCCGTACAGCGTCGTGCTGCTCGACGAGGTCGAGAAGGCGCATCCCGACGTGCACGAGATCTTCTTCCAGGTCTTCGACAAGGGGATCATGGAGGACGGCGAGGGGCGCCTCATCGACTTCAAGAACACGCTGATCATCCTGCACGTCGAACGTCGGCACCGAGCTCATCGCCAACATGTGCAAGGACCCGGAGCTGCTGCCGGATCCGGAAGGGATCGCCAAGGCGCTGCGCGAGCCGCTGCTCAAGGCGTTCCCGGCGGCGTTGCTCGGGCGCATCGTGACCATCCCGTACTACCCGCTCAGCGACTCGATGATCGGCAACATCGCGCGCCTGCAGCTGGGCCGCGTGGCGAAGCGCGTTTCGCTGTCGCACAAGATTCCGTTCACCTACGACGACGCGACGGTCAAGCTGGTGGTCAGCCGCTGCACCGAGCTCGAGAGCGGCGGGCGCATGATCGACGCGATCCTCACCAACAGCCTGCTGCCGCGCGTGAGCCGCGAGATCCTCACGCGGACGATGGAGGGGCGGCCAGTGACCAAGGTGGCGATCACCGCCCCGGCCGGCGACTTCGAGTACGCGTTCGACTGACATGGGCACCCCCGAGGTGTTCCCAAGCCCTCCCGGCAGCTCGGGCGGAGAGACGCACGAGCTGACCGTCGAGCAGGCGATCCAGATGGCGCTGGCGATCCAGCAGCGCGGGCGGCTCGACGCGGCCGAGGAGATCTACCGGCGCGTGCTCGACGCGGTGCCGGACCAGGTCGACGCGCTCCATTTCCTGGGCATCTGCCGCTTCCACCGCGGCCAGCACGAAGAGGGGCTGGCGCTGGTGCGGCGCGCTCTGGAGCAGGCGCCCGACAACGTCGACGTGCGCAACAACCTGGGCAACATGCTGTCGTCGCTCAGGCGCTTCGAGGAGGCGGAGGCGGCGTTCCGGCAGGTGCTGGAGCGCGCGCCCGACTACGTCAACGCGCTGTCCAACCTGGGGTCGGTGCTGCGGCGGCGGCGGCGATCTGGTGGGAGCCGAGGCGGCGCTGCGGCGGGCGATCGCGCTCGCGCCCGAGCACGGCGAGGCGTATCACAACCTGGCCAATGTCCTGCGCGATCTCGACCGCGACGACGAGGCGCTGGTGGTGTCGAGCCGGGCGCTCGAGCTGAACCCGTACGACGGCGAGGCCTACCGCGCGATGGGCGCGGTGCTCTACGCCAAGGGCCGCGTCGCCGACGCGCTGGCGATCTACCGGCGCTGGCTCGAGGTCGAGCCGAACAGCGATTCCGCGCGCCACATGATCGCGTCCTGCTCGGGCGAGGCGCTGCCGCCGCGCGCCGCCGACGAGTTCGTGCGCCGCACGTTCGAGGGCTTCGCCGACGGGTTCGACCAGATCCTCGCGCGGCTCGACTACCGCGCGCCGGCGCTGGTCGCCGCAGGCGGTGCGCACGCTCGCTGGCGTGCCGGCGCGCGCGCTGGACGTGCTCGACGCCGGCGTCGGGACCGGCTGGTGCGGCGCGGATCTGCGCCCGTTCGCGCGCCGTCTGGCCGGCGTCGACCTGTCGCCCGACATGCTCCGCAAGGCGCGCGAGCGGCAGATCGAAGACCGCCCGACCTACGACGAGCTCTGCGAGGGCGAGCTGACCGCGTTCATGCGCACGCGGCCGCGCGCGTTCGACCTCGATCGTCTCGGCCGACACGCTGGTCTACTTCGGGCCGCTCGAGGACGTGCTCGGCGCGGCGGCGGGCGCGCTGCGGCCCGGCGGCCACCTGGTCTTCACCGTCGAGCAAGCGATCGGCGACGCGCCGAGCGGGGTGCTTCTGAACCCGCACGGCCGGTACAGCCACACCGAGGACTACCTGCGCCGCACGCTCGCGGGAGCGGGCTTCGAGCCGCCCGCGATCGACCGCGTGACCTTGCGGCAGGAGCTGAAGTTGCCGGTCGCCGGCTTCCTGGTCACCGCGCGGCTCGCGTAGCGGTGGTCGCGGTCACGGGGTGACCTGGACCGCGATCGGACCGGCCGTTTCGGTGTCGGGGACCGCATTGCAGAAGGTGAAACCGGTGCAGGACCAGTGGCGGACGATCGCGACGCTCACTTCTCAGGCTCGTCGTCGGGCTCCAGCCGCTTGCCGAAGCTCACGACCGCATCTTCCAGGAAGCCGATCCGCTGGTAGAACGCGATCGCTTCCAGGTTGTCGCGGCGGATCTGGAGATTGACCTTCGCGCAGCCGAGCGCGCGGAGCTCGCCCTCGAGGTAGGTCATCAGCGCGGCACCCAGACCCTGGCGCTGTCGGCTCGGGTCGACCGCCAGGTAGTTGATCCACCCACGGTGGCCGTCGTATCCCGCCATGGCGGACGCGACGATCTCGCCGTCGATGGTGCCGACGACGAAGAGCTCCGGCTGCACGCGCTTCTTGCGAGCGATGTCCTTGCGCGGATCGTTCCACGCCCGCAGGAGCCGGCAGCGATCCCAGAGCTCGATCACCGCGGGCTCGTCAGCGTCCTCGAAGCGCCGGATGTCCAAGGTCGATCACTCTCGCTGCCAGGCGGGTTTCGCCGCGGACACCGCGCGGTAGTAGTCGGAGAGCGCGAGCGCGGAAGCGGCGGCCTCGTCGCACAGGACCGTCGCGTGCGGATGAAGCTGCAGCGCCGACGACGGTACCAGCGCGGTGAGCGGACCCTCGACGGTTTTCGCGAGCGGCGGCCGCCTTGCGCTCGCCGGTGGCCAGCAGCACGCAGCGGCGCGCCGCGAGGATCGTGGCGATCCCCATGGTGATGACGTGATGAGGGACTGGCTCCGCGCCGAACGCGGGCTGATTGGCGGCGCGCGTCCCCTCGGAGATCGTCTTCAGCCGCGTGCGTGACCCCAGCGACGAGGTCGGCTCGTTGAACGCGATGTGGCCGTCGGCGCCGAGGCCCAGCAGCGCGAGGTCGAGCCCGCCGGCCGCGGCGATCGCGGCCTCGTAGGCGGCGCAGCTCGCGGGGATGTCCGCCGCCAATCCGTCGGGGACGTGGATTCGCTCCGGCGAGAGATCGACCTCGGCGAAGAGCGCCTGCTCCATGTAGCGCCGGAACGACGCCGGATGGTCCGCGGCCAGCCCGACGTACTCGTCGAGGTTGAACGTCGTCGCGCGCGCGAACGAGAGGTGCTCCTCGCGATACAGGCGCACCAGCTCGGCGTAGAACGGCTGCGGTGTCCGTCCCGTGGGCAGCGCCAGCACCGCCTCTGGCGTGCGCCGGAGCAGCCCCGCCACGACCTGCGCCCCCATCGCCGCCACCTCGCCGGGCGACGAAAGAATCACCACCTCCATGGGGCGGTGTCAGCCGAACGCGGTCAGGAGCTCGGCGAGCGTGGAGCCGGGGTTCTCGACCAGGCGGCGCTGTTCGGGGTTGAGCGCCTTGAGCGCCGCCTCGATCGCGGCGCCGACCTCGGTGCGCAGCGGCCAGAAGCGCGGCGCGCGGTGGCGCGGGTTCGCCAGATAGGCGAGCGCGGCCGGCGCCGGCTCCCCGAGCGTCATCAGCAGGCGCGGGTTGTCGCCGGCGGTCCAGATCAGCGACGGCGAGTTGTCCCGCCACTTGAGGCGCCGCCGCGCCAGCTCGAGCCACAACGTGCGCGCGGCGTCGCTCGGCGCGGGGGCGTCGACGGTGATCACGCCTCCCTGGCCGGCCGGCCCGGTCTTCGCCGCCTGGTCGCACGCCATCGCGAACGTCCGCAGCGCGTACGCCCAGCAACGCGCGCGACGCGCCCATCGCGGTCGCGAGCGTCTGCGCGTTCTCCTGCCCCAGCGCCGCCACCGCCGCCTGCGCGTCGGCCTCCGTCGGGTGCGGCGGCGCATCCAGTCCCAGCGCCTGCGCGTGCGCGACCAGGTCCGGCCCGGAGAGCTCGGCCCCGGCCATCGCCACCGCCCCCGCCGCCTGGATGAAGCGCTCGTACGCCGCCGGCATGGCCGGCAGCTCCCCGAAGAGCCCGACCGCCGGTATCGTCGCGAAGACCGCCAGCGGAAACAACCGCCCCGCCGCGTCGGTGCCGGGCACGAACGCGCCGATGAACGCGTAGCCCGAATCGGACGGCGTCAGCACGAACGCCGTCGGTCCCGGCGGCAGCGCCGTCTTCTCGGTGCGGATGATCTCCATCGCGTCCTGGAACCAGCGATCGAGCCCGGCCTGGGAGAACTCACCCGCGTTTGCGCGCAGGAAGTCCGGCTGGCTTCGCACCTTGCCGTAGACGCCGATCGCCATCCCACCGCCTACGCCCATTTCGACGCTCATTTGCCACATCCTCCTGCGCCGTTGACGACTGAGCGAGGCATCTCGAGGCCCCGGAACGCACGCAGCAACGCCGCCGGCTTGACGTCTGCGTGAATCACTCCGTCGCCGAGCGGCGGCGTCCACGATCCAGCCAGGTACTCCTCGCCCTCCGACGACGTCGCGAGCTTTCCGTCCTCGAGCAGGTGCAAGAGCGCCCACTCGCCGTCGGTGTATCCGAGATCGCCCTCGCCGCCCTTCGGATAATAGAAGTGAAAGAGCGCGCCGCGGCCCGGCCACGGGACGTCGTCCCAGCGCTCCTTCGCGTTGAAGTAGGTGATCTTCTTGCCGCCGCTCTCGAAGACGATCTTGTTGTACGGCGCCGACGGGCGGATGCGCACCTGCGCCATCAGCCCCAGCTTCGCCGGATCCTTGGCGAACAGCAGATCGGTGATCTCCTGCGCGCGCTTCAGGAACACGGTGAGCCCGGGCTTGTACTTCACGCTCGATCCGTCGCGCACATGGAACAGCGTCGTCCCCGCCGGGTGATCGATGTCCGACTGCAGCGACTCCGAGAAGTACTGCCACAGCGTGCCGGTCTTGGGCTGGAAGAACTTCTGCACGTCGTCGACGTGCGCGTCGCGCGCGCCCTTGGAGCGCTGGAACGGGTACTTGCCGTAGAGCAGCTGGTCGTAGACGACCACGATGCTGTCGCACCACTTGCGGTTCGCCGAGTCGCCGGTCGCGCCGTTGACCGCGACCTCCGCGCCTCGCAGCGGCGGCATCAGGATCTTCTCGAGCAGCCCGGCCTCCCAGCCGTTCTCGTTGTAGCTGCTGATCAGGTTCTGCAGCTTCACTCGCTGGGTCTTGACCGTGGTCTGGAACGCGTTGGGATCGGGCGCGCCCGACTCGCCGACGGCGCCCTGCAGCTCGGCGAGGATCTGCCCGTAGGTCTCGAGCCCGGTCGGCTTGGTCATGCCGAAGCTCAGGAACGGCCCGAACTCTTTGCCGACGTCCTCGGGGGTCATCGGATCGTCGCTGGTCTCGCTTGCCGCCGTGGCCCTGGGGCGCCGCCGGGTCGTCGCCGCCGCCTTCGCCGCCTTCGTCCCCCTTGCCGAACATCTTCTTCAGCGCCCCGAGCTTGCCGTCGGCGCCTGCCTTTGCCCTTGCCTTTGAGCTTGCCGATCAGCGACTCGTCCTTGAAGATCAGATCCTTGCTGGCGTTGCGCCAGATCGAATCCAGCGGCCGATCCATCACGAACGCCTTCAGCAGCGACCGCACCTCGTCGATGCTGGTCGGTTCCTTCACCGACAGCGACACCAGGAACGTCTTCCACGCGTCGACGTAGCGCCGGAAGTACGCCGCGCGCAGCGCATCCGCGTCGGCCCCCGCGCGCTTGCGCGGCGCCGCCAGCACCCACGCGTTCTCGTCGTGCTCCTGATCGGCGGTGAGCCGCTGAATGCGCCCCTTGACGATCTCCCAGCCGGCCGGCGTGAACGCGCCGGGCACGAATGGCCCGCTCTTGCGGTCGCCGCCCGACTGAAACACCGTGACCGCGCCCGCGACGATGTCGAACAGACGCACGTCGCGCGGCATCTGCGGGTCGCGCAGCAGGTCGGCCAGCGGGTCACCCTCGGTCGCGCCCAGCAGCGCCGAGCGCGAGCGCGACACCACCAGCGGCTTGCGCTCCTCGAGATCGCCGGTCGACTCGATGTCGAGCAGGTAGAAGCGCACGGCGTTCTCCAGCGCCTTGCGCGCCGCGCGTCGTCGCGGCGTCACCGGCGAGCGCACCCCAGCGGTCGCTCGCCAGCTCGGCCGCGACGTCGACGGTCTTGTCGCGCCAGTGATCGCTCTCGGGCGCCGGCTCGTCGGCGGCCTTGGGCTGCGTCAGCAAGAGGTGGAACATCAGGCCGTGCACCGCGCTCTCGGAGTCGGCGACATTCTGTCCGCGCGCGTACGCCAGCAGCAGCTCGCCGTCGTTGTCGAGCAGCGGCCGGATCACCAGCCGCTCGACCGCGAGGTGCAGCGGGTCCATCAAGCGGTCGCCGGGGTAAAGGCCGAAGCGCAACGCGACGTCGGGCCCGCTGGCCACGAACTTCGCCAGGCGCGCCGCCGTCGCCTCGGTCGCCTCGATCGGCGCGGTCGCGAACGGACCAGGAACGTTGTGTGGCCCGCGCGCCGCGTTCAGCTTCTCGACGAAGTTCTTGGACTCGGTGACCAGCTCCTGATTCTCCATGTACGACGAGATCGGGAGCACCAGCAGCAGCGCCGAGATCGCCAGCGCCACGCCCGCGGTCACCCAGCGTACCGTGCGCTCTTTCTTCAGCAGCGCCGCGCTGCGCACGGCGACGTCCTTGTCGGGGAAGACCACGCGCTGGAAGACGTCGCGCACGAAGTAGCTCTTCGGCTTGGTGGGCGGCGCGCCGGTGACGCGCGGGGTGACCCCGAACGCCGCCGCCATGTTCGCCATCGCGCGATCGACCGGCCGCCCCTCTTGCGTGCCGCTGGTGAAGTACACGCCGCGCATGATCGGCGCGTCCTGGTAGACGCTCTTGTCGAACAGGTTGGCGACCAGGTCGACCAGCCCCTGGCGCAGCGAATCGAACTCCTGCGGGAAGGCGTAGATCCACTCGCGCGCGTCGGTGCGCCGCTCCTGACCCATGCGCAGCAGCGCGTTCCGCTCCAGCACCTCGGTCAGGTCGTCGAAGTGCTGCGCGAACGCGTCGACGTGGTCGTCGTGCTGGCGAATCAGCGGCAAGCTGAAGCCGAGGATCTGGCCGCGCTCGCGGTCCTTGAGCTCGCCGAAGGTCTCGACGAAGCCCGAGATCAGATCGCACTTGGTGATGATCAGGTAGACCGGCACCACCAGCTCGAGGCGCGCGATCACCTCGTCGATGCGCTCGCGCAGCGTGGTCGCGAGCTCGCCGATCTGCTCCTCGTTGCCCTGCAGGTCCGTGGCGCTGATTGCCAGCAGGATGCCGTTGATCGGCTTCTTGGGCCGCGTCCTCCTGAGCAGGTCGAGGAACGCCAGCCACTCCGCGCGGTCGTCGTCGTCGGTGCTCCAGCGCCCCGCCGTGTCGAGCAGGATCGCCTCGTTGGTCATCCACCAGTCGCAGTTTCGCGTGCCGCCGACGCCGCGCACCTTGCCTGCCTTGCCGGCCGGCATCTTCAGACCCGAGCTGCGGATGGCCGTGGTCTTGCCCGACGCCGACGGGCCGATCATCACGTACCAGGGCAGCACGCCGAGCGCGTCACGCCCGCTGCGCCCCGCCGCCGAGCCCTTGAGCGCGGCCACGCCCTTTTGAAACTCCGACTCCATGGCCGCGATCTCCGCCGCCATGTCGGGGCGGATGCCTTCGCTGTGTTGCGCCGCTTGATCGCGTAAGCCCTTCTCGATCTTGGACGCCGCGTTCTTGGCGGCCACCAGCTTGTAGATCGCGAGCGCGATCAGGATCAGGACGATCACCACGGTGACCACGATCGCCGGCCACATCGGGATGATGTCGTGAAAGACCAGCACCAGCGCCCAGGCGAGCGCGATGAAGATGGCGGAAAAGACGTACTTCAGCATCGCGGTTTCCTCAGCGCCTCAGCGGTTCAGCTGTTCGACGCGGTCGGAGAGGTTGGAGACCTGGCGGTCCAGGTTGACCCGCAGGCCGATGAAGACCGCGATGGCCACGGCGAACACGCCGAGCGCGATCCAGAGAAACAGGTTTCGCTGTCCGGGGCGAACCAGCGGCTCGTCGGGCGGCTCGCCCGCCGGCGACAGCTGCTCCGGGGTCTCGATGTTGCGCTCGATCTCGGGTCGGAGCTGGTCGATCATCTTCATCAGCTCGAGCTCGCCGCCGCGGATGCTGTACTTCCCCTGCAGGCCGAAGAGCAGGCACTGGTAGTAGACGCGCAGCACGTCTTGCCGCCGCCCGTCGCGCCGGATCTGCTGCAGCCGTGTGAAGAAGCCTTCGCCGGCGAGCGACTCGTTGAAGAACTGCAGCTGCAAGAGGCGGTTCATCCAGTAGCCGCGCAGCGGCTCGGCCTTGCCGAGCGCGATCTCGTCCGCGAGCGCGACGATCGCGTAGGCGATGTCGTCGGCGTCGCGCTGGGGCATCCCCGCGTCGCGCGCCTTCTCCCGCATCGACTCGATGAAGCTGCCCAGGCGTTCGTGGATCGTTTCGGGCGAGCGGATCGGCCCATCGAGCTCGCGCAGCTGGCGAAGGGCGTTGAAACACTCGGCGGTGATCTGGTTGACGTTGTCCATGCGGCTCCCTGCCTACACCTGGGGGGTCGGTCGTTGTGGCTCGGCTCAGCTGGTTCGGGGCACGACGAGCAGATCGATCTTCACCTTGTCGGGCCCGTACGGCGGCGGCAGGTAGATGACGATCGAGCGCTCCTCGGCGATCTGGCGCCAGTATTCGCCCGACGCGTTCATCGTGAAATAGGTGATGCCGGCGCGGATCGGGATCTCCTGCGGCGGCCGGTGCGTCACCTGGATCGCCACGCCCGGCGTCGCCGACGAGCGGATGATCGACGGCAGCTGCGTGCGCGACGCGATCTTGCACAACCCCGGCAGGCGCTGCGCCAGCAGGTCGGTCGGGATGTCCGAGGCGACCGACAGCACGTAGTGCGGCGCGCGCAGGAAGCGCTCGTCGTCGAGGTGGCCGGCGTGCATGCCCTCCGACGTGTCGAGCGGCACCGTGAGGTAGGTCTCGCGCACGGTGTTGCGCAGGAGGTACGTCACGCGCGCGAAGAGCTCCTCGAACGTCGCGCGCAAGTTCGTGTGCTGGAAGATGGGCAGCTTCGACGGGTCGACGTCGGGCGAGAACGTCGCCAGCTGGCCCGCGACCTGGACCAGCAACAAGTAAAGCTGCGTCGGGCTGATCTCTCCGTTCGACGCCGCGTAGGTGAGCACCGGGATCGCCGTGTTCACCGTGCTGAGCTGCAGGAAGCGCGTGACGTCGGCGGAGTTGAACTCGATCGACGCGCCGTCGCGCTGGCGGCGATCGCCGGCCAGCTGGCGCTGCTTGGCCACCATCAGCGCCAGCATGCGCCGCACGCCGCCCATCAGGAACGCCGAGGCGTCGATGCGCAGCGCGGGCGGGATGTACGCCTCGTTGACCAGCAGCGCGCCGGTGCTGTCGCGCACGATCTCGGCGATCTTGATCGCATCGAAGTCGTCGCGCGGCTCGTCGCCGAACAGCACCACCGTGTTGCGGTGGGCGAACGCGATGGTCAGGTCCTGTCCGTTGCCGGTCAGGTCGGCCACCTTGCGCGCCGAGGCGCGGAAGCGCGCGCGCGCCGCGATCGTCGAGCCGTCGGTGCCGCCCGCCTCTTGCGGCGCGAACACGCTGGGCACGCCGGCGCGCTCTTTCGGCAGGCAGAGGTAGACGTCGCAGGAGGCCTGGGTCGGCGCGAAGTGCGCGCCGATCGGCCGCGCCTTGGGGCACTCGGGGTCGCCGCCCTCGAACGCCGCGTAGAGCCCGTCGGGCAGGATGCCGACGAAGCGCGTGATGCGCAGCTGATCGGCGCCGAGCGCGCCCGGATCGACTCGACCGCGGCTACGCCCCAGCGATAGGGCGTGAGCGCGGCGATCCGCTCGTCGAGCAAGGCCTCGTGATAGAGGTCCTGCTGCTGAAAGTGCTGCGGCGAGACCAGCATCCCCTCCGACCAGACCACTCGTTGCGGTGCTTTCATGGCGTCCTCGTCTGTCTCTGCTAGCGAAGCTCGAGCCGGTTCTCGTCGAGGAAGATGCGGGTCACGTTGTCCAGCAGCTTTGCCTCGTTCTTGGTTTTCGAATCTTTGCCGTCCTTGTTGTCCTTGTTCGGATGGCAATACAGCGGATCGGGCGGCGCGAGCTTGACGATCGCGCGCCAGGTCGTGCCGGCCGGCTGCCGAAACAGCGCCACCGCCCCCAGCGTGGTCGTGTCGGGGTTGCGCGGGATGGGCGGGTCCAGCCGGTCGCCGGGGTTGATCGTCACCTCCTGCACCGCCAGGAAGTCCTCGCCCAGCGCGTCGCGATCGTGGTCGAGCAGGTCGTCGAACGACGCATTGGAGATCTTCGCCGTCCCTTTCAGCTGATAGAGCCGCACCACCGTCGCCAGCGCCTCGCCGTGCTCACCCGGGTTCAGGTGCTGCGACGCCTGCAGGCTCACATGCAGCGGCTCCGGGGTGGGGCAGGGCGCCGGTGGCGGCGTCTGCGGGGGGGGCGGTGGGTCGTGCGAGCAGCTCGGCTGCCGGAAGCAGCGCGAAAAGTAGGAGCGCCGGCACCGCCGCCCCAAATATTCCCTCGTATCCAAAGCACTTTAGCCCCATTTCCCGCGTGCCGCAGCTTGCCAGCAAACGGTCAGGGGCGCGCAACTGCGAAAGCGTACGGGCGAAACCTCTGGGACGGCCGTCAGCCGCGTCTCTGACGAGGGAGTTTTCGCGAAAGGGCACTTCATGACTTCGACTTTCGAACACCGCGATGGCGACACCGATACTCTGTTGAACGATCTCGGACCCGGGAAGTTTCTGGGCCGCTACGAGATCACGCGACTCATCGGGCGCGGCGGCATGGGGTGCGTGTACGAGGCGGTTCATCGCGACCTCGGCAAGCGGGTGGCCATCAAGACGCTGCTGCCGTCGCTGGCGGCCAGCCCGGAGGCGCGGGGGCGGTTCCTGCGCGAGGGGCAGGCGGCGTCGCGCATCCGCCACCCGCACGTGGTCGACGTGACCGACGTGGTGGCCGACGGGCCGACCAGCTACCTGGTGATGGAGTACCTGGAGGGCGAGGATCTGGCGTCGCTGGTCGAGCGCCAGGGGCGCGCTGGCGCTCGAGGAGACGGCGGACGTCCTGCTGCCGGTGATCGCGGCCATCGCGGCGGCGCATGAGCTGGGGGTGATTCACCGCGACCTCAAGCCCGAGAACATCTTCCTGGCGCGCACCGCGCTCGGCGGCCTGTGTCCCAAGGTCGTCGACTTCGGGATCTCCAAGGTGATCGGCGATCCGACGGCCATCGCGCTCACGGCGACGTCGGCGGTGTTCGGCACGATGTTCTATCTGCCGCCCGAGCAGCTCGGCGGGTCGCGCGAGGCCGACGAGCGCGGCGATCAGTACGCGCTGGCCACGATCCTGTACGAGTGCGTGACCGGGCACCGCGCGTTCGAGGGCACGAGCATCTACGGCGTGCTCAAGAGCGTCGCCGAGGGCGTCTATGCGCCGGCGCGCTCGTGGCGACCGGATCTGCCGCCGGCGGCTCGAGGCGGCGATCGATCGAGCCATGAGCCTGAATCCGGCGGCGCGCTTCCCGTCGGTGCGCGCGCTGGGCGCCGAGCTGCTGCCGTACGCGAGCGCGCGCGGTGCGCGCGGTCTGGACGCCGGTGTTCGAAGAGGCGGCTCGCGAGCTCGGTGGCGAAGCCACGCCGGAGGGCGGCGAGGAACGGCGCGACGAGGTCGAGGTGCCGGTGCGCGTGGGGACCAGGACGATGTTGCTGCGCGAGGCGGGCTCGGTGCGGCTGGGCACGGCGACGTACCCGCCGGGCGGCGACCCTGCGCTCGAGGACCTCCGCCCGCCGCGGTCGCGAGCGCCGCGGGTCGTGGCGATCGGGGTCGCGCTGGTGGTGACGACGGTGGCGTTGGTGAACGGCGTGCGGCGGACGGGGGGGCGGCGCCGGCAGTGGAGCCGGTGGAGGCAGTGCCGGCAGTCGCGGCCCCGGCGGTCGCGGCGCCGGTGCGGGCCGTGCCGAGGCCTGTGCCCGCCACTCCGGTCTCGGTTCGCGCGGAAGCGGGCTCGCGTCCTATCGTGCCGACCGTCGATCGGCCAGCAGTGCGTGCGCCGCTGATCCGACGGCGCAAGTCGAGAATTCCCCGGGAGGGCCGCGACGTACCGCGGAACGCGATTGATCCGCTGCCAGAGCTGCGCACGAACGTGCCGATACCCGATTGAGCCTCGAGGTACAGCGGCGTCCGGATCGGAAGAGAAGCGATCGGATCGGATTCGCTCCGCTCCGGTCCCCTCCCCCGTCCGCGGGGGGAGGGTTAGGGAGAGGGGTCCGCCCTTGCGCGCGCCAGCGCCCGACGAGAACGGTGGCGTCCTTCAATTGCGAGCGCCCGTCGACGTCAACGCGATCAACAACTCCCACGTGAACTCCAACCCCTCGTAAAACGCCTGCACGCCCACTCGCTCATCCCGTCCGTGCGCGCGCACGTCGTCGATGTCGCCGAACACGCCCGACACCCCGTAGGTGGGGATGCCCGCCGCGCGCAGGAAGCGGCCGTCGGTGGCGCCGGTGCTCATGACCGGCAAGCACGGGGACGCCCGGCCAGAGATGGGTGGTCACCGCCGTGACCGCCTGGAAGAGCTCGGGCAAGAGCGGCGAGTCGGGGCCGGAGTCGACGCGCCCAGTGGCCGCCACGGTGACCGCGTCGTCGGCGATCGCGCGTCTCGAGCGCGCGTCGGACGTCGTCGACCGAGTCGCCGGGCAGCAGGCGGCAGTTCACGATCGCGGTCGCCAGCTGAGGGAGCGCATTGTCGGCGTGGCCGGCTTGCACGCGCGTGGGGACGCACGTCGTGCGCAGGCGGGCGTTGTAGAACGGCAGAGCCGACAGGCGCGCGACGGCGGCGGCGTCGAGCGGCTTGCCGGCGTCGGTCGCGGCGATCGCCCGCAGATCCGCGGCGACTGCGCCGGTCTCGATCGACGCGAGACGCTCGAAATAGGCGCGCGTCACCGGCGTCAGGCGCGCGTCGAAGGCGTGGTCGTGCACGGCGACCAGCGCGTGCGCGAGGCGCACGATCGCGTTGTCGCGTTCGGGGAGCGAGCTGTGGCCGCCCTTGTTGTGCACCTCGAGGCGGAAAGTGAAGTAGCCCTTCTCGCTGGCCTGCACGTCGTTGGCGCGGCGGCGCCCGGCCTTGAGCTCGCCGCCGCCGCCTTCGTTCAGCGCGTAAGCGGCACGGATCAGCTCGGGCGTCGTGCGCGAGCAGCCACTGGACGCCGTTCTCGTCGCCGGCTTCCTCGTCGGCGGTCAGGGCCAGGATGACGTCGCGGTCGAGTCGGTCGCTTCTCGCGGTGGAGGCGCAGGAAATGCGCGACCCAGTAGGCGTCGAGCGACTTCATGTCGGCCGTGCCGCGGCCGTAGTAGTAGCCGTCGCGTTCGGTCAGGCGGAACGGGTCCATCGTCCAGTCCGCGCGCCGTGCCTCGACGACGTCCAGGTGGCCGAGAAGCAGCAGCGGCGGTCGCCGGCCGGTGCCGTGGAGTCGCGCGACCAGGTTCTGCTTGGTCGGCGACGGCCCGAGGATCCGGATGTCGGCCGTCGGGAATGCCGGCCGCGCGCAGGCGTTTCGCGATCGCTTCGGCGGCGGGCGCGGTGCTGCCGTGCTCGTGGGTCGTGTCGATCTCGACCAGCTCGCGAAAGATGTCGAGCGCGGTCCGGCGCTCGGCGGGCGGAGGCGTCGACGGTGCCGCCGGTGAGATGGCCGCGGCGGCGGCAAGCGTGAGGGCGATGAGCGGAGCGGTCAGCGCAGGCATCGGCGGCGGCGGGATTGTGCCATGCGCGGGCGCCGGAGCGCGGACCAGCTTCGGTCCGCCGGCGCCGTCGTCTCAGCCGTCGCCGTCGTTGAACGAGCCGGTCTCTTCCTCTTCGTCGATCGTGTAGCGCGCCCAGGGAACCGCCAGCAGTCGCCGCAACCCGATCGGCTCACCCGACGCTTCGGACAGACCGTAGCTACCGCTCTGGATCTTGGCGAGCGCGCGCTCGATCTCGGTGAGCAACGCCTGGTCGCGGCCCGCGAACGCTACGCTGTCATCTTGTTCGCGCGTCTGCTCCGCGGCGTCGAGCGGTTCGGTCTGGGGCTCGGCCTCGCGCATGGTCGACTGATCATCGGCGAGGCGCTCGAGCAGCTGCTGGCGCAGCTCGAGCAGGCGATCGCGCAGCCGCAGGACGTCGGTCCCGGTCAATCCGGAGCGATTCTCTGTACCCAGACTGGTCATGGTTGATCCGCGGCGACAGCCGCCTCTACTCCAACCTGCGTACGCCGGCGTGTGCCGCAAGAGCGGACGACCACCGATAGGCAGCTGGGATCCGCAAATTGCGCTCGAGCACTGCGGCGACGACCGCTGGACGGGCGCCTTGCGGCGCGGGTACGTTGCGCGTCACATTTGCGGCGCGCTGACCAATATCTCGGGAAATTTGAGCCGTTCCAGCCGGTCGCGAACACCCTGTGTTGGTCGAATTGCGCCCTCGGAGACTAACCTCATGATCGTCGTCGCTGATTCTCGCCGGTTCCCCACGCGGTCGTCTCGTTTCGCTGTTTCGATCTTTCCCGTGGTTCGCACGACTCGGCTCGCGCAGTTCGCGAAGCTCGTAGCGCTGGCCGCGAGCGCGGTCGCGCTTCAGGCCGGTTGCTGGCGGTCTGCGCAGAGCGGCGGTATCGATGCCGGGATCGACATCGTGACCGGCGCCGGGGGCGCCGCGATGGGCGCGGGGGGAATGATGATGGACGCCGCCGCCGCGACCGACGGCCCGGTGCTGCCGACCGCTTCCTGCGACGCGATCGGAACGGCGCCGGTGCTTCCCGCCATGACCTGCGCCACCATCATGGCGACCAAGACGGTCACCAACGGGATTCCGACCGACGAATCGACCCTGGACACGATGCCCATCCAGGCGGCTCTCGACACCTGTCCCGCGGGCCAGGCCGTCCGCCTGGTGACCGATGGCGACAACGTGGCGTTCCTCACCGGAGGCCTGTTCCTCAGGAGCGACGTGACGTTGTGGGTCGACGACGGCGTCACGATATTCGGCTCGCGCGACCCGCGCGACTTCGACGGTGTGCCCGGCAGCGGCAAGTGCGGTTTGATGGGCGGCAACAGCGATTGCAATGCGCTCATCAACGTCGTCGGCGCGACGAACGCGGCGCTCATGGGGACCGGGACCCTCGACGGGCGCGGTGGCGAGCTGATGATCGGCGGCACCATGAACTGGTGGGACCTCGAGAACGTCGACCAGGGCAACCTGGTCGCGCCGCGCATGGTCTGGGTGCGCCCGGGCAACGGCTTCGTCCTCTCGGGCGTGACCCTCAAGAACGCGCCGAAGTTCCACGTCGTGATCGAGCGGACCATCGGCTTCACGGTCTGGGGCATCACCATCAACACGCCGGCCAATTCGGTGAACACCGACGGCGTCGACCCGTCGTCGTCGACCAACGGCATCATCGCCTACAACAAGATCACCACCGGCGACGACAACATCGCCATCAAGGGCGTCGGGGCCGCCGATGGTCAACAACATCGTCATCGCCCACAACCACTTCGGTCACGGACACGGCATGTCGATCGGCAGCGAGACCAACGGCGGCGTGCAGAACGTCGCGGTCTGCGACCTGACGCATCGACGGCGCGCAGAACGGGTTGCGCATCAAGTCGGACGCCAGCCGCGGCGGCATCGTCCAGCAGATCAGCTACACCGACGTCTGCATCCGCAACAGCCAGCGACCCGCTGGTGTTCGATTCGTACTACAGCAGCGCGACCGGCGCGCTGATTCCATGGTTCAAGGACATCACCATCCGGAACGTGCACAGCCTGACCGGCGGCAAGCTGATCTTCCGCGGTTGGGACGCCGCCCACACCCAGGCGCTGACGCTCGACAACGTGATTCTCGACACCGCGCCCAGCAGCATCAACGCCAGCAACGTGGCCTTCAACTTTGGCCCGAACCCGGTCACCAACATCGCTCCCACCGGCACCACCAACGTCACGGTGAACAAGGCGATCACCGGCACCGCTCGCTCCCCGCGACTGCACGAACGTCTGGGTCACGTTCTAAGCGTCTGGGTCACGTTTCTGAGGATCGCGAGCCTTCCGATCCCCTCCCCACGTCTGCGGGGGGAGGGTTAGGGTTAGGGAGAGGGGCCGGCGGGCCCTCGGCGTGACCCCGCTCGCAAAAATCGGGCAAGCTGCGTCCCGCGGGTGACAGATCCCCCGCGGGCCGGTGTTCCCTGGACATGCGGGAGGCAATCCAAACGTGCCATTCGATATCGAAGGCTTCTACCAGCGGTACGGTCCAATGGTCCTGAGGCGTTGCCGGGCGCTGCTGCGCAATGACGCAAAGGCGCAAGACGCGATGCAGGACGTCTTCGTAGCCCTGCTGCGTCATCAAGACCGCCTGCAGGACGAGGCACCGGCGGCGCTGCTCCTGCGCGTCGCCACCAATGTGTGCCTGAACCGCCTGCGCACGGAGCGGCGGCGGCCCGAGGACGCCGACGACGAGAAGCTGCTGCAGATCGCCGGAACCTCGGACGGCGACAGCGACGGGCGGACGCTGGCGCGCGATCTGCTGGCCAAGCTCTTCCGCTCGGACGACCCGCTGGCGGCGAGCACGCGGACCATCGCGGTCATGCACCTGGTCGACGGGATGACCCTGGAAGAGGTCGCGCGCGAGGCGGGCCTGTCGGTCTCGGGCGTCCGCAAGCGCCTGCGCACCGCGCGCGCCCGCCTCACGCAGTTGGAAGGAGCTGTACCAACATGAGCTCAGCGCACGACGACGCATCGAAGAAGACCCCGACCTGGTTGCTCGAGCGGGCAGCGCAAGGCGAGCTGGCCCCGTCGCAGGTCGACGAGCTCCGAACGCGGCTGGCGGCCGAAGGCCGGTCGCTGGAGGCCGAGCTCGCGGCGCTGGGGGCGGCGAACCAGGAAATCCACTCCCAGCTCGACAAGGACCGGATGCTGGCCGAGATCCGCCGGCGCGCCGCACGCCCCACGGAGAAGGCATCGCAGCGACGCGTGCTTCAACTTGTGGATGGCGCCGCTGGCGCTCGCCGGCTCGCTGGGGATCGGCCTTCTGTTGCTGCGGCCGGGGCACGGGGTCTCACCGTCGCATCGGGGCGGGCCGATGGGCGAGGCTCAGCCGGGCGTGAACGAGCCGGCAGAGTATGTCGGCTTCAAGGGGACCGACCCCTTCGTGTCGCGGCTCTGGGTCTACCGGCAGCGGGCGGTGGCCAATCAGGAGCAACCGGAGCGGCTGAGCAACGGCGCGCGAGCTTCCCGCGGCGATCTCCTGCAGCTGGCGTATGCCGCCGGGCCCGACGGGCGTTTCGGTGTGCTGCTGTCGATCGACGGCGCCGGCCGCGTGACCCAGCACCTCCCCGAGCCGGGCGCCAGCGCCGCCGCCACGTTGCGCTCGTCGAAGGAGATCCGTCTGCCCTCGGCCTACGAGCTCGACGACGCGCCCGGTTTCGAACGCTTCTTGCTCATCACCGCAGCCCAGCCATTCCCCGTCGCGTCGGCGCTCGATGCCGCGCGCGGGCTCGCCGGGCAAGGCGCGAGCGCCCGCACGGCGCCGCTCCCCCTGTCGCCCGCCTTTCACCAGACCTCGGTCCTGCTACAGAAGACCAGCAAAGGAACGCCATGACCTCTCCTCGCAGAATCTCCCGCCCTCGTCATCGATCCGCGCTGGCGCGCCTGGCTGGATCCGCACGCGCGCGCTGGGCCGGCCTCGTGCTGTCGCTCGCCACCGCCGCTTCGCTGCCGAGCCCAGCGCTCGCCGCGGCTCCCGCTTCGCCGGCCACCGTCGACGGCGTCCGTCTGCGGCGGTTCGCGCTCATGGCCGGATTCAACGACGGCGGGCCGACGCGGCCGCAGCTGCGCTACGCGACCTC
Organism: uncultured Pseudomonadota bacterium; assembly: GCA_963711305.1. GTDB lineage: Bacteria > Myxococcota_A > Polyangia > Fen-1088 > Fen-1088 > DASRQZ01. Next base: position 371,941 of record CAVQDT010000002.1, on the reverse strand, counting down.
GGACGCGCGCGCGATGAGCCGCGTGCTCGAGAGCCTGGGCGGCGTCGCCCAGGACGACGTCGTGTTCGTCTCGGAGGCCACGCGCACCGCGTTCCTGGGCGCGTTCGACCGCCTGGGGCGCCTGGTCGCCGCCGGCCAGCGCGCCGGCGTCCGTCGCGAAGTGGTTGTCTACTATTCCGGACACTCCGACGAGGACGGCCTGCTGATCGGCAACGACCGCGTCAGCTACGACGAGCTGCGCACGCGCATCCAGGCCATCCCGGCCGAGGTCCGGCTCGCCATCCTCGACTCCTGCGCCTCGGGCGCCTTCACCCGCCGCAAGGGCGGCGTGCGCCGCGCGCCCTTCCTGATGGACGCCTCCGCCGACACCAAGGGCCATGCGTACCTGACCTCGAGCGCCATCAACGAAGTCGCGCAGGAGTCGGACCGCATCGGCGCCTCGTTCTTCACCCACTACCTGGTGTCGGGCCTGCGCGGCGCCGCCGACGTCAACCGCGACCGGCGCGTGACGTTGCAGGAGGCCTTCCAGTTCGCCGCGCAGGAGACGCTGGCGCGCACCGAGAAGACCCAGGGCGGGCCGCAGCACGCCGCCTACGAATTCGATCTGGCCGGCACCTCGGATCTCGTGGTCACCGACGTCCGCTCGACGCAGGCGACGCTGGCGCTCGCGTCGGATCTGTCCGGCCGCATCGGCGTGCGCGACTCCGCCGGCAACCTGGTCGTCGAGCTGCGCAAGATGGGCGGCCACGGCATCGAGCTCGGTCTCGAGGCGGGGCCGTACATCGTCACCATGGATGGCACCGGCAACACCGTGTTCGAGGCCAGCGTGACGCTCGCGCTCGGCCAGCGAGCCGAGCTGCAGCGCCTGGCGTTCCATCCCGGCCGCCCGCTCGAGGTCGTCGCGACCCGCGGCGACGCGCCCGCGCCCGACGCCACCGTCAGCGCGCCCGCCCCCGCCGCGCCGGCGCCGGCCGCGTCCGCGTCGCTGCTGGCGCCGCCGCGCAAGCCGCTGCGCGCGGTGCCGGTCCACCTCGGCCTGGTGCCGATGCCCGGCGATTCCGAGGTCGACGTCCACGGCACGTCGTTCAGCCTGCTCGCCGATCGCATCGGCGGCCTCTCGTCGGGTGTTCAGCTCTCGATCGGCGCCAACATCGCCGACCAGTTCATGTACGGCACGCAGATCGCTGCTGGTGCGAACCTGCTGCGCGGGCCGGGGCGCGGTGCGCAGATCGCGGCCGGGCTCAATTTCAGCCAGGAGTCGTTCCGCGGCGCGCAGCTCTCGTCGGCGCGCGAATGTCGCCTTCGCGGCCTACGACGGCGCGCAGCTGACCGGCGGGGTCAACTGGGTCGAGGGCGAGATGCACGGCGCGCAGCTCGCAGGCGGCGTCAACTTCGTGCGCGGCGGCGGGCGTGGCGCGCAGTTTGCCGGCGGCCTCAACCTGGCGCTCGCTCACTGGAAGGGCGCACAGCTCGCGGGCGGCGTGAACCTGGCCGAAGATCTCGACGGCGCGCAGTTCGCGCCGGTGAACATCGCGTCGGCGTTGAACGGCTCGCAGATCGGCGTCGTGAACGCGGCCAACGACCAGACCGGCTCGCAGATCGGCGTGCTCAACGTGACCAAGCACAGCCGCGGGTTCAAGCTGGGTGTGGTCAACATCGGCAACGAGCACGACGGGGAGACCATCGGCCTTATCAACATCATCGGCAACGGCATCCACAGCGTCGCTGTCTACGCTACCGACACCATGCTCTCCAACGTCGAGCTCCAGCTCGGTGGCCGGCACATCTACACCTCGTACATCTTCGGCTACCAGCCGGGCGACGCGCTTGCCACCGGCGCCGGCCCAGAGCAATTTCACCGCGGCACGCGCCGCATCGGCTACGGTCTGGGCATCGGCTATCGCCAGCCGGTCAGCCTCGGTCCGCTGCGCTACCTGGCCATCGAGGCGAGCGCGATGAACATCGTGTCGGACTTCTCCGACTACAACAACACGCCGCTGTGGGCGTCGACGCGCGCCGTGGCGGGCTTCCAGATCATCCCCGGCCTCTCGGCCATCGCCGGTATCTCCGACAACGCGACCATCGCGTGGGACGGCAAGGATCTCGACATCGGCTCCGGCGTCCTCGAGAGCGTCTCGCACAGCGGCACCACCACGGTGCGGCACTACCCGGGTCTGCTTCTCGGCCTGCAGATCTGACCGGATCAGCGGCTGCTGCGCCCCGCGGGTGATTGTCCTTGTTGTCGTCGCTCTGTCTGTTATATAAGACATCCGTTCGCGCGAATGTGCGAGGAGTCATCCATCATGCGAATCGGAGTGATCGGCGGATTGGACCGGAACGTGGCCGCGTTGCAGACGCTGGCAGAGACGCGGGGACACGAGGTCGGATTCCACACCGGCGTCATGGCGGGCCCGGCGTCGTCGGCCGCGCTGCGCTCGCTGGTGGCGCGATCTGAGCTGGTCGTCGTCGTGACCGACATCAACAGCCACAACGCCGTGCGCGCGGCGCGGCGCGAAGCGCGCCTGCGCCATCGGCCGCTCAAGATCGTGCGCAAGCTCGGCGCGACGCAGTTCGCGGCGTTGCTGCGCGGCGTGTCCGATCCTTTGCCGGCGGCGCCCGCGAACGACACCGTCGTCGTCGCGGCGTGACCGTCGTTCAGTAGCTGACCGCCAGGCCCACGCGCACGAACATTCCGCGTGGCGACAGCGCTCCGAGGTCGGTCGAGCCGGCCTTGCTCGCGTCGCGCGCCGGCAGCTCCGGCGTCAGGGTGAGATTGTGGTTCGGCGCCCAGCCGTAACCTACGTCGCCGATCAGCCACAAGCCGATTGGCCCCATCCCGCCGTTGAGCCGAGCGCCGGCGCCCAGGCTCGCGTCGACTGACGACGTCCAGTAGGTGGTCGAGAGCGCCACCGGCGCCGAGGCGTCGCGCAACGTCGCCGACGTGCGCAGCAACCCCGGCGCGATGCGAGCGCCGACGTAGAAGCCGGACGTGGGCGCGTAGCGCGGCTCGAAGACGAGCGCCAGACGCCAGGTGGTGAGCGTCGCGTCGGCGCCCCGGGCCGCGGCTGCGCTGCTTCCGATGTCGGTGGCGAGCCCGAGCGCCGGCACGAATCCATCGCCCGCCCGCAAGGTGTGCATCACCGCGACCGAGAACTGCGCCAGCGCGTCGCCGGTCGAGAACGGATCGAGCCCGGCGTCTCGGACGACCGACGCACGCACGCCGAGCGCGGCCTGCCAGCGATTGGAATCGCTCACGCTCGCAGGTTTGCTGGCGCTCGCGGCCGGTGCGGCCGGCCGGTCGTTCTGGGCGTTTGCGCGCGGGGCGACCGTCGCGATGGCGCCGGCCGTCGCCAGCGGTACGAGCCACGCGAGCCACCGCCGCGCGCCTGCAGCCGATTCACTACGGTTGCCATCGGAGCCCTCCTCGAGAAGACCGCCGTAGATCCGGCGCGTGCTGTCGTCGGGCGCGCCGGCGTCGTACACCGTCGCGCCCAGGTTGCCGGCCTCGTGCAGCGCGATCAGGCTGCGTCCGGTGCCGCTCGCCCGACCGTCCAATTTCAAAGACAGCGTCGATCGGCGTGTCGGACTGCAGCGTCCACACCTGCTTCGAGAGCACGTCGGTCGCGGCGAGAGCCGAGCCTCCGGGCAGGAACGTCCAGACGCGCGCGCCGGTCGGCGAGACCATCAGCGTCGTGCCCGGCGCCGAGGTCAGACAGCGGCGCGGCGGTGCGCGCCGCCAGATCGAGCACGTAGAACGTCTGCGTTCGCGCGGCTGCCAGCACCTTGAGCGCCGCTCCAGCGAGCGGCACGTCGAGCACCGAACCGACCTGCGCGCCGACGGCGACGGTCTCGATGCTGCGGAACGGCCGGCCGGCCGCCTGCCCCAGCTCCCAGAACGCCACGCCTGCGCCGGCGGTGCCGCCTTGCCAGAGCAGCGCGACGTCGGCGCTGGTGCCGCCCGCGCCCGCGGTCACCAGCGACATCCGCTGGTAGGGCGCCGGCAGCGCCACCGTCGTGGTCACGGTCGTCGCCGGGTCGATGAGCACCGCCGCGCCCGCGGTCGGGACCAGCGCCGCCAGCCGCAGGCCGCCGTCGGTGCGGACGAACGCGATGTCGGTGGGGACGCCGCCGGCGTCGGCGACGTTCACCGACGGCAGGAATCCGGCGCTGCCGCCCGGCGCGGGCGCGAGCTGCAACACCATCACGCTGCGGTCGCCCTGAAAACGGATGCCGATGCGCGCGTCGCCGGTGTCGGCCGGATCGCCGTCGTCGACGACGATCGCCGCCGGCGGCGGGCGCTGCGTGGAGCCGCCGTCGTCGAGGCGCACGGTGATCTCGGCGTCGGCGCTCGGGTCGCCGTCCAGAGGCAGCAGCGCCATCTCCTGCTCGCTCTGCACGATCAGCAGCTGGCTCGGCCCGCCCGGCAGCGACAGCGTCGGCGTGATCGTCAGCTGCTGCGGCCGGCCGCCGAAGCTGTGCACGGTGTGGTGACCGGCGGTGCCGGCGGCGAGGTCGACGATCACCAGCTCGTTCGGGTTGCTCACCAGCGCCTGGCTGGTGGTGTCCGCTGCGTAGACCACCGCCCAGCGCCCGGTCGGATCGACGATCAATCCGTTCAGCGGATCGGTGAGCCCGAGATCGATCTCGATCGGCGCCGCCGGGCCGTCGTCGTAGGCGGTCAGGCGCGGCTTCTCGTCGGGGATCGAGTCGCCGAGCGTGGCGCGGTGGCCGGCGGTCAGCAAATACAGCTTGCTGCCGTCGGGCGCGGGCGCTGCCGCCACCACGTCGCGCCCGGTGGGCGTGCTGCGCAGGCTCAGCTCACCGTTCCCACCGGCGCTGAGCCCGACCACCCGCCGCGCCGGCGTGTCGATGAGCGCGACCGATCGCGAAAGGCCAATCGCTTGGAGATGCCCCGGCGGCTGCGACCAGACTTCCGACCGCCCGTCCGTGCAGGCGGCAACCAGAGCGAGCGCGCAACCGATGCCTGCAACCTTCTCACGGCCGACTCCAATCCACCACCCGCGCTCCCAGCTCGTAGCCCGTCAGCGTCCTCGCATCCCCGCTGTCGAGCGCGATCAAGGTGATGCGTCCGTCCGGATGCTGCTGTGCCACGTACCCGCGCCCCGCCGCCGCCGCGACGCCGGCGGCGATCGGCGGGCTCGCCAGCGGATAGCGTTGTACCGCGAGCGTCGGGAACTGGCCCACGTACGCGCCGAAGATCGCCTGTCGATCGTCGCGCACCGTGATCAGCGTGCGGTCGCCGGCCGGCGAGACCGCGACCGCCTGGATCGGCGCATCGGTCGTCTGGATCAGTGCCGGGTGGGTCCCGTCGAGCGGCAGCAAGCTGAACGCGCCCGCCACCGGCGTCGACGATGGATTCGCTCGCCGCGCCCGCATCGCTGCGCGCGTCGCTGCCGCTCGCGCCGGCGTCGGTGTTGCCCGCTATCGGCCCCGTTGTCCACCGGGTGCAACACCACGGCGCCGCGTCCGTCGGCGGTCGCGATCACCGACAGCACCGGCGCGTGCACGCGCAGCGTGCGCCAGGTGGGCGGCGCCGCCGACAGCGACAGCACGGTGATCCGCTCCGACGAGACGGCATTGGAGTACAGCACCGCGGTGGTTCCGCCGGCGGTGAGCACGGTCTGGCCGATGGTCTCGCCGGTGATCGTCAGATGGGTCACGTCGGCGGGCGCCGGAGCCGCGGCGCCGAGCGGGATCACCGCGACCTCCGCGGTCTGGCGCACCACCGCGACCGCGCGCGTGCCGTCGTCGGTGAGGTCGAGATCGGTGACCGGTCCGCTCAGCGCCAGCGATGTCAGCGCGCCGCTGCCGAGGTCGACCACGCCCACGGTGTCGCTGCCCTCGCGCCGCACGACCGCGAAGCGGCCGTCCGAGGTGATCGAGACGTCGCGCGTGTCGGCGGTCGCCGTCGGATCGGCGTCGAGCGCGACGTTGTTGCCGACCAGCGGTCCACTCGCGCCGTCGAGCGTGAGGATCGAGACGCCGTCCTCGGTGACCGCGAACGCGCGTCGCTCGTCGCTGGAGAACGAGATCGACGCCGGTCGAAAGCCGACGGCGAGCGTGGTGTGGGCCGCCGCGGGATCGCTCGCGGCGAGGTCGAGCACCGTCAGGGTCTGGAATCCCTGGGTCGCGCGCGCGTTCGCGACCTGGCGCCCGTCGACCCAGGCGATCGCGAAGCGCCCCTGCGGCGAGACGACCAGCCGGTTGGCGCCGGCGACGATGCCGGGGATCGTACGGCTGGTCAGCGTCGTGCCGTCGGTGCGCAGCACGGTCGCGTCGTTCGACAGCACATTGAGCACGACCACTTCGTCAGCGCCGGGGACGGCGGCGACCGTCGTGGGCGCGTTGCCGGCCTCGACCGTCTTCACCACCAGCGACGTGGCGTCGACATACGCGACGCGGCCGCTGGTCGGGTTTGCGATCCAGATGAACCGCCCCGTCGAGACCGGCGCCTGGTACGTGCTGTCCAGTTCCTGCTCGGGAGGACCGCTCGCGCCGCCGGCACCGGTGCTGCCCGCGTTGCCGGTGACGCCGGCGTCGATGTCGGTGCCGCCGTTGCTGCCGCCGAAGCCGGCTGAGGGGCCGCTGGTATTGCTCGACATGCCGGCGCAGCCGGTGACGCCGAGCACCAGGGCGGCGCAGCATGGGAGCCAGTGGGTCGGTTCTCGCAAGGTCTGCCCTCGGAGCGCCTCTTCGCGTGTTCGCATCGGAGCGGTGTTGATGGCAAGCGCGATGCCAGTGCGGATTGACGCGCGGCCCGCCGGATCTCGGGGAAAATCGCGTCGTGAAACGCCCGCGGTCGGGCTTGGCCGGACAGCGCTGTCGCGATCCGGTCGCGTTCCGGCGCACGGAATGAGACGATGAGAGGATGGATCCGGTGGCGGTGAGCCCGGCGCGGACGGCCTCGATGGTCGCGCTCGTGACCGCGTCGCTCGCGCTAGTGGGCTGTGGGTCGGCAGCGCCGGCGTGCGACCTCGACACCCTGCTCCGCGCGCGTGCCGGCGCGCGCGCCGTCGACTGCGGCCGTGTCACCCTGGGAGCGCCCAGCATGACCACCGACCAGTGCGTGGCCGACCAGGGCGCGGCCGGCGCCGCGTTCTACGCGCACTACGATGTGCAGGGGATCGATTCGCGGGTCGCCTTCGGCGTGGTGCGTGACCCGAGCGGCCAGACTTCGGTGATGCTCTGGGACAGCGACCCGTCGGGCGGGTCGGGCGCTCCCGCTCGGATCACCGAGTACGTTTGCGGTGGCGACCCTCCGGTGCAAACCCAGCTCACTGACCCCGGCAGCCCTACCGTCGCTGGGTGCACTGTCACCACCTCGACCGATCTGGCCTGCGGATGACGCGCCTCCGGGGGGATCTGGCTGCGGGCCCGACGGTGCATTGTTTGGACGGACCGCGTTTTTACGGTTATCAACATAGGTTGTGATACGCCAAACGGCGATCGCCCTGGCGATCTTGGTGCTGGTCGCAGGGGCCCTCTCGATGGTCGTGTCGCGGCAGCGGCGGCGGCAGGCGGAGCCGATGCGCGCGGGCCTCCTTGGCGGGATCGACACCGGCTCGTGCGGCGATCTCCGGCGGGCCGAGGTCCTGGCGCGGCGTCTGGTGCTGGCGGACGCGCGCGACGACGGCGCGCGCGCCGCGCTGGCGCTGGCAGGAGCGTTGCTCGCCGTCGATTGCGGCTTGCCGCTGACCAAGGACGTCGTCGATGTCGCCTCGGGCACGGTCGAGGCGGGCGGGACTGACGATCGCGCGCAGTCGGACGCCGCGTCGGCGCGCGCGCTGCTGCGCGTGGCCGCGGGAGAGCCGGCCGCCGCGATCGCCGAGGCCGAGGCGATCGTCGCGCGGGCGCCGGGGCTACCTCAGCCGCTGTACGCGCTCGCGCGGGCGCGCGCCCGCGCCGGGGATCTGGTCGGCGCGAGCCGCGCGCTCGAGGCGGCGATGGTGATCGGGCCGGCGTTCGTGCCGGCGCGCCTGGCCTGGGCCGAGGTGCGGCTCGATCTCGGCGACGCCGCGACGGCGGCCGAGGCGCTGCGCGCGTTGCCCAATCCGGATCTGCGCGCGCGGCTGCTGCTCGACGAGGTCGATCGGGCGCGCGCGCCGCACGCGCCCGATGCCGCTTCGGCGGCGGCGCTCGACGCCGCGTGCGATACGTCGCAGCTCACGGATGCGCTCGAGGTGTCGGCCTGCGCGCTGCGCGACGCCACCCGCGCGCGCCTGGCGGGGGATCGGGTGCGTGCACGGGCCCGCGCCGTCGCGGCCGCCGAGGCGGTGCCCACCGACCCGCGCCTGCTGTCCGAGATCGCGCAGCTGCTGGCCGAGCTGGGCGCCGTTGACCGCGCCGCGGCGCTGGTGACGCGCGCGCAGCGCCTGGCCGCGCCGCACATGCCGGCGCTGGCATGGGCGGAGTTCGGGGTCGGTCTGGGACGCGGGCGCACACCCGCGCAGCCCGCGCCCCCCTTTCCGCCCCCGCCCGAGGGCCCGCTGCTCGAGATGCGCGCGGCCCTCGCTGCCGGCGGGGTCGGCGCGCTGGCGCCGCTGATCACGCGCGGCGGCGCCGCCGAGCACGGCAGCGATCCGGATCGCGACGAGCTCGCGCGGCTCGGCGATCCTGCGACCGGCTCAGCCGCTCCTCCCGCCGCCAGCGGCCCGTCCGCAACCGGCGGGCCGTCGTCGAGCGGCGGCGCGGGCCGCGACGACGAGCCGCTGCGGGCCTACGTCGACGGCCTGCGCGCGCGGCTGGCCGGTAACCTGCCGCTGGCTGCCGAGCGCTTCTCTCACGCGCTCGCCGGGCACGGCGATGCGTGCCGCGCCGCTGGCGAGTTTGGTGCGATCCTGCGCGGGCTCAAGCGCAAGCCCGACCCGCGCGCGTTCTCCGCGCTGCGCGCCGAGAACGCCGGCTGCGTGAACCTACCGCGCTGAATCGTCGTCGTCGGGCGCTGCCGCCGGAGCCGCTGCCGGCGCGATCTCGGGCTCGGTGGGCTCGAGGTCGCCCGCGGATTCGCCGTTCGACGGGTCGTGCTCGGCGCGCTCGGTGTCCATGCTGTTGGCGCCGTAGTCGATCCAGTACTGCTGGTTGTCGCGCACGTCGACGTGCACGAACTCCGATACCGGGTAGTAGCCGATGCCCTTGACGCCCATCGCGAAGGCGAGATCGCGCACCATGAGCGGCGTCATGCCGGGGATCCGAATGTCGGCCGCCATGCCGCGCGTGTGATAGCTGAGCTTCGCCTTCGAGTACATCGGCGCGCGGAAGCCCGACACCAGGATGATCTTCTGATGCGTGCGCTGCGAGATCCGGTAGAGCAGCTCGATGAGCCGCGGATCGGGCGGTGTCTCCGCGCTGGTGCGCTGGCAGCGCAGCTGATGGCGCAGCTGGCGATACGACTCGGGCTCGATCTCGCCGCTGGCCAGGTTGATCTTCACCTCCATCGATTCGCCGGTGTTGGACGACTCGAGCGTGAAGTGACCGATCTTGCCCGACGGTGGCCGCAGCGCCGGCGTGTTGCCGGCGGCCTGCGCCTCGCCCTCGCGCAGCGGGTGCATCGCCACCGTGTCCGCGACCTGCATCATCGAGCGCACGCGCCGTTCGAGGCCGCCGAGCGTCTCGCTCATGCGCACCGAGCCGCAGAGCAGGATCACCGTCGCCAGCAGCAGCGCTGCGCCGATGAGCGAGACCAGCATCGGCAGCATGCGCGGCAGCACCAGCGTGCGGATCGGGCGCTCCGGATCGCAGGCGATCATGATGCGCAGGCGCCGGTCGCGCCGCGGGCGTTCCGGCTCCTTGCGCAGCTGGCGCAACGTCTCGGCTACGGTGGTCGTGGTATGCGGCCGTTCGACCATCGGGGACTGCTTCGACTAAGCTGCGGGGACCAGGTGGCCGTGCGAGTCGAGCTCGTGCGCGGGCTCGCTCTCGATCGCGCGACCCTTGCTGTCCTTGGCCGTGGCGCCGCCCATGAAGCTGGTGCCGCGGAACACGCCGCCGGTCTCGATGCGGACGCTCTGCGCGGCGATGTCTCCCTCGACCTTGCCCTTCGCGAGGATCTCGAGATGGCCACTGCAGCGAACGTTGCCGATGATCTGTCCCGCGACGACGACGTCAGAGCCGACGACATCACCGCGGACGACGCCGCTCTCGCCGATCACCACCTCGGCGCGCGATGCGACCGTTCCTTCGATCGTGCCGTCGATGCGGAACGCGCCCTCGGCGCTGAGCTCACCGCGAACGAAGGCGGAACGACCGAGGACGTTCTCGATCGGCTCGCGGTCTGCCGGGCGCGTGCCTTCGTCTTTTGAACGCCATCCCATCGATTCCTCCTCTAAAAGTAGAAGGCCCCGGGGAACAGCAGGGGCCGTGCTCTCACATCGGGAGCCGCGCGGAAGAACTGAAGTCGAGATCCGAGATCGTGACAGCGACCGTAACGACGTCCGTGACGACGCTCAAGGACGCTCGAAGACGTCCGATCGCGCCGATTATTTCGGGCTCGTATCAAGCGTGGTCGCGAGCATTCCACCGCAGGTAAACCCGGTGTTTCTCGTCGGTGAATTTTGAGCGAAGCATCACTTGTCGCCTTGCGCGACTGCTTCGCTGCGGCCAATGTGGTGATTGCGGGTTGGGCGAAGGAAAGGGTGGCGGTGAGGACGGGCGGCGGCGGGTAGGAACAGATCAACCGGGGCGAGGGTGTGGGCGACTGTGAGCGCGGTGGCACGCGGGGGCGTGTGGTCTACCGACAGCAACAATCGCCTGCACCCTCGTCTCATTACTCTGAAGAGGCGAGGCGGCGGAGCCCGACGGCGCACAGCAGGGCGACCAGCGACAGCGCGCTGAAGCCCAGGATGCCCGGGGCCATCGATTCGGCCAGGCCCCGAAGGAGCACGAGGTGGATCTTCGGGGAGTTGGCCCATTCCGGGCGCGCCGGGACCTTGGACCCGACGGCCGCGATGTCGGCCATCACGCCGCACGCGATCGAGAACAGCACCGCGAGCGACAGCGCGACGATCGGCGGCAGCCGCGCGCGCGCCGGCCGGTACGCAAAGCGCAGCGCCGCTCCCAGGTTGACGAGGCCGAAGAAGAGAATTGCCCACATCGGGGCACCACCGTCGCGAATCAGGTCGGTCATGTGGAGAGCTCCTTGGCGCGTCGTTGGCGCCATCAACCTGGGAGAACGCGCGGGGAGCGGCGGCGTGACCGGATCAGCGCGTCTTGGCGGGCGCGCGCCCGGGGCCGCGGACGTCGAGACGGACGGGCAGCCCCAGGAATTGCCCGTACCGTTCAGCTTCTTGTCCGAGCGCCGCGTGCGCCGCGGTTTCGAGCGGCAGCAAGAGCGCTGCGTGGATCGGGGGGAGGGCTAGGGTGAGGGGTAGGCCTTGCGACTGCGGGGCCCGCGCCAACCTTGCGAGCCACGCGGCGCCCGGCGGCGTCTCCGCCCGTCACGCTTGAGTTCCTCGCGCGTTGGATCGAGCGTGGAGGAGTTGGACGCCCGAGCCAAACTGCGGATCGCCGCGCCGGCCACGGCCGACGCCGGCGCGCCGCCGGCCGCGCTGCTCGAGCAGCTGCGGCGCCGCGATGCGACCGCGTTCGACGAGGTCTATCGGCGCTACACGCCGGTTCTCTTCGCGTTCCTGGCGCGGCTCGCGGGGCGCCCGGCCGTTGCCGAGGAGCTGCTGCAAGAGACCTGGCTGCGCCTGGCGACCCACGCGCCCACGCTGGCTCCCGACACGAACCTTCGTGCCTGGTTGTTCACCGTGGCGCGGAACCTTCATCGCAGCCATCGGCGTCGCGCGCGGCTCGATCTGGATCTCCTCCGCTTCTGGAAATGGGCATCGCGCGAACAACCGGCTCCACCGTCGCCGCACGACATGGCTGTCCTGTCCGAGGCCGAGCGCCGCCTGGAAGCGGCGCTGGCGGCGCTGCCGCTCGCGCAGCGCGAGATCTTGTTGCTGGTGTCGGTCGAGGGTTTCTCGCCTTCGCAGGCGGCCGACATCCTGTGCCTGCGACCGGAAGCGGCGCGCCAGCGGCTCCGCCGCGCACGCGCGGCGATCGGCGCGGCGCTCGAGGCTGCGGGGCCGATGCGATCAACGGAAGGACCAACGTCATGAACCAACGCGAAGAAGCCGGCGACATCGACGCGCGCCTGGCCGCGCTGCCACGCCCGGCGCTCGACGCGGCGGCCGGCGCGCGAATTCACGCCCGCGCGCGCGAAGCGCTCCTGTCATCGCGGGCGGGGCGCGCGACGCCGGCCGGGCCGTGGGCGCGCCTGTGGAGTCGCCTCCTGGAGCCGGCGGCCGTTGCGATTGCGCTCGCCGTCTATCTCATCTGGACCGCGCAGGCGCTGGCCGCGCTCGACTGGGGACGTCTCGCGCTGCCGTCAACGAATCACGTTGGCTCGACGGCGGCGTCGCGGCCGGCGAGCGACAAACTGAGCGAGTAGCAGGAACCACGGCCACACCCGGCCGGTGCCACCGATCGGACCCTCGATCGAGCACCCTCCATCGCACGATCAGCGCGCGACGGCGGCGTCGGGCGCGGCGGGCGGGACCAGCATCTCCGGCGGGATCTTGATCGGCGGCGTCGGTGGATCGATGCGCGCCTCCTCGGGGAACGGCTGAGCCGTGCGCAGCGGCTTGCGCTCCCACTCGGGGACTTCGGCGGGTGGCGGCTCGGCGGTGGCCGCGGATGCGGCGGTGCGCGCGGGCATCTCGGTGTGCGCCGGCGTCGGCGACGATCCGGGCGCGGCGGGCGGGGGCGGCGGCGCGCGACGCGGCTCGGGCTCCGACGGCGACACCGCGGCGGTCGGGTCGCTCTTCCCGCGGTCGCCGAGCGCGCGCAGGATCACCAGCGTGATCCCGAGCCCGAGCACCACGGCCAGTCCCGCGGCAGCGATCACCAGCAGCGGCGGCGGCCGGTGGTGGGGCGGCCGCGGCGCGGAGTGACGATGAGAGCCGGAGTCAGGCACGCGCCTCTTCAGTATAAGTCGGGCCGTCGCACCCACGCCTGGATTCGGCGACGCGCTTGCCCCGCTGTCGCGCCGTATTTTGAGGGTCCTGGCCTGCCGCGCGCCGTCGGGCGGGAGCGTCGTTCCTGCTTCTTCGACTTGGTTTGATGCTGGCGGTCGCGCGTCGTCGCAGAAGCCGGTGATCGTTCACTCGGTGGTGACGGTGCCCGCCCCGCCGCCGAGCGCGGCCGCCAGCGTCTGCCAGGGCAGGCGCGCGCACTTCACACGCACCGGGTAGCGGCGCACGCCCGCGAAGGCGCCGAGCTCGCCCAGCGCTGCGACCTCCGCCTCGCCGGCGCTGCCCGCGAGCAGGGTCTCGAACGCGCGGCCCAGCGCTTCGGCCTCGGCGCGCGTGCGGCCGCCGAGCGCGTCGGCCATCATCGACGCCGACGCGGTCGCGATCGCGCAACCCGCGCCGTCGAAGCGCGCGTCGGCGATGCGGTCGCCGTCGAGGATCAGCGCGACCGTGACCCGATCGCCGCAGAACGGATTGTCGCCGCGCGCGCTGTGCGTGGCGCCCGCGAGCGCGCCACGGTGGCGCGGGTTGCGCCCGTGATCGAGCACGATGCGCTGGTACAGATCGTCGGCGGGCGTGTCGCTCACCCGAAGACCCGGCGTACGGCGCCGAGGCCGTCGATCAGCGCGTCGACGTCCTTCTGCGTGTTGTAGAGCCCGAACGACGCGCGCGCGGTCGCCGGCACGCCCAGCCGCTCGAGCAGCGGCTGCGCGCAGTGGTGCCCGGCGCGAATCGCGACGCCGTGCTGGTCGAGGATCGTGCCGACGTCGTGCGGGTGGACGCCGTCGAGCACGAACGACACGATCGCCGCGCGGTCCGCCGGCTCTCCGACGAGCCGCGCGCCCGGCAGCGCCGCGATGCGCGCGGCGGCGTCGGCGGCCAGCGCGCGCTCGTGCGCTGCGATCGCGCCGCGATCCCAGCGCTCGAGATAGGCGATCGCTGCGCCGAGCCCGATCGCTCCCTCGATGTTGGGCGTTCCCGCCTCGAACTTGTGCGGCACCGCGGCCCAGCGTGGCCCTTCGTCCAGCGACACCGAGCGCACCATCTCGCCGCCGCCCTGCACCGGCGCCATCGCCGCGAGCCGCTCGGCGCGCCCGTAGAGCACGCCGATCCCCGTCGGGCCGTACATCTTGTGCGCGGAGAACGCGTAGAAGTCGCAGCCCAGCGCCTGCACGTCGATCGGCAGGTGCGCCACCGCCTGCGCGCCGTCGACCAGCACCGGCACCCCGCGGGCGTGCGCGCGCTCGATGATCGCGGCGATCGGATTGACGGTGCCGATCGCGTTGGCGACGTGGGCCACCGCCAGGATCCGCGTGCGCGGCCCGAGCGCGGCGTCGAGATCGTCGAGCCGCAGCTCACCCGACGAGGGTGACCGGGACCACACGCAGGCGCGCCTGGCGTTCGGCGCACAGCATCTGCCAGGGCACCAGGTTCGAGTGGTGCTCCATCGCGGTCACCGCGACCTCGTCGCCGGCGGCGACCGTGGCGCGGCCGAAGCTCTGCGCCACCAGGTTGATCGCCTCGGTGGTGCCGCGCACGAAGACGATCTCGCTCGCCTCGCGCGCGTTGATGAAGCGCCGGGCCGCAGCGCGCGCCGCCTCGAAGGCGGCGGTCGCCCGCTCGGAAAGCGTGTGCACGCCGCGATGCACGTTGGCGCGGTCGGTGCGGCTGAACGCGGCCACCGCGTCGATCACCGCCGCCGGCATCTGGGTGGTCGCGGCGCTGTCCAGATATGCCAGCGGCCGCCCGTGGACCAGTTGCGCCAGCGCCGGGAAGTCGGCGCGGGCCCGCTCGGGCTGGAACCGCTCACCGCGGCCGCCCGGGAACGGCTCGCCTCTGCTGCCGGCGCCGGTCATACTGGACAGGGTAGCACCGCCGACGCGGGCGACACCCGGACGTTTGAACGGTTAACCGGAACCCCGCCTCGCTTGACCGCCCGTTCCGAGTGTCGGTACGCTGCGCTTCGCTTCGTTGGCTTCGTGATCGTTTTCTCGTCGGGCTCGTCGCCGGCGGCCGGGGGCTCTCGATTTGAAGCACTGGCAGGAGATGGCGCACATTCTGGATCGTGTCGTCGCTCTCGGGCGGCAGGGGCGAGCCACGGCGCTCGCCATGGTGACGCAGATCAGCGGCTCGGCGTACCGGCGCCCGGGCGCGAAGCTGCTGGTCGAGGCGGGCGGCAGCTTCCTCGGCAGCATCAGCGGCGGCTGTCTCGAGGAAGACGTGCGCGAGATCGGCCTCGGCGTGCTCGATTCGGGGTCGAGCCGCCTCCTGCACTACGACACCGGCACCGACGAGACCAAGCTCTGGGGCCTGGGGCTCGGCTGTGACGGCGAGGTCGACATCCTGGTGCAGCCGATCTCAGCCGCCGACGCGGCCGCTCCCGGTGGCGTCTGGGCGGGTGTGCGCACGCTACTCGACGGCGACGCGCCGTTCGCGCTCGCGACGCTGGTCGACGTCCAAGCCCCCGATGCCGGACGGGCCGGCGACACGATCGTCGTCGGCATCCGCGGGCGGCTCGCGGGCGCGTTGCGTGATCAGGGGCCGGAGACCGCCGCGCTCGAGGCCGAGGTCGTGCGCCTGGCGTCGGCCGCGCTCGCGATCGGGAAGTCGCGTTTCGAGACGCTGGGCGCGCGGCGCCTGTTCATCGACGTGCTGCTGCCGCCGCCCAAGCTGCTGGTGTGCGGCGCCGGCGACGACGCGCGTCCGACGGTCGCGCTGGCGGCGATGATGGGGTTCCGGGTATCGGTCGCCGATCATCGCGGCGCCTACTTGACCGCGGAGCGCTTCCCCGAAGCCCAGCGTCTCTTCCTGATCCGTCCCGAGGACGATGCGCCCGGTCTGCCCGGGGACGGCGACACCTACGCGGTGATCAAGACGCACTCGCTGATGCGCGACACCGCCTGGGTCAAGCGCCTGGCGTCGACTGAGATTCACTACCTGGGCGTGCTCGGCCCGCGCGCGCGCATCGAGAAGATCGCCGCCGAGCTGGGCATGCAGGGCGACCCGCGGCTGTTCGGGCCCATCGGCGTCGACATCGGCGCCGACGGGCCGGAGCAGGTGGGGCTGAGCATCGTCGCCGAGCTGCTCGCGGTGCACGCGCACCGCAAGCCGCGCCATCTTCGCGAACGGGCGGAGCCGATCCATGCCTGACGGCGCAGCCTCGCGTTCGAAGACCGCCGCGGTGGTGCTGGCGGCCGGCTCGTCGACCCGCATGGGCGAGAACAAGCTCTTGCTCGCGCTCGGCGCCGAGACCGTGGTCAGCCGCGCCGTCCACGCGGCGATCGAGGCGCAGCTCGATCCGATCATCGTCGTCCTCGGGCACGAGCCCGAGCGCGTGCGCGCGGCGCTCGCGGGTCTGCCGTGCCGCACGGTGGTCAATCCCGATCACCTGAGCGGCAAGGGGACGTCGCTGCAGTTCGGGATCGCCGAGGTCGCGTCGGCGACCGACGCCGGCGCGGCGGTGGTCATGCTCGCCGACATGCCGTTCGTGACCGCGGCGATGCTGGCGCGCGTGGCGGCCCGCGAGGGCACGGCCGCGCCGATGGTGGTCTCGCGCTACGGCGAGGTCAACGCGCCGCCGATCCTCTACGATCGATCGCTGTTTGCAGAGTTGCTGGCGCTGCCCGGCCAGGCGTGCGGCAAGGAGATGGTGCGCCGCCACCGCGCCGAGGCGGTCGCGCTGTCGTGGCCGGAGCACGCGCTCAGCGACATCGATCGGCCCGAGGACTACCAGCGCATCGCCGGCGAGGTCTCGGCTACTCAGGGCGATGCGGGAAAGGCGGCGAGCTGACATGCGCCGCGAGCTGATCGATCTGGCGGCGGCGCTCGCCGATCGTGGCGAGCCGTTCGCGCTGGCGACCGTGATCGCGCGCTCGCCTCCGATCTCGGCGCAGGTCGGCGACGCCGCGCTGGTCACGCCCGACGGCGGCTTTCACGGCTGGGTCGGCGGCAGCTGCACGCGCCCGACGGTGATCGCCGAGGCGCAGAAGGCGCTCGCGGACGGACAGCCGCGGCTGGTCGCGCTCGATCCCGATCCGGACAGCCGCCGCCGCCCGGGCCTCACGGTGTTTCCAATGACCTGTCACAGCGGAGGGAGCGTGGAGATACACATCCAACCGGTGCTGCCGCCGCCGCGCCTGCTGATCTACGGCGTTTCACCGACGGCGCGGGCGCTGGTGCGTCTGGGCAAGGCGATGGGCTACACGGTGCTGGTGATCGATCCAAGCGCCGAGGCGGCCGACTTCCCCGACGCGGACGCCGTGTTGAAAGATCCCGCCCTGGCCAGCGCGCGCGCGGGCGCGGCGGCCATCCCGCGCTTCGCCGTCGTCGCGACGCAGGGGCAATGGGACGAAGAGGCAACGACCGCGGCGCTGGCGTTGCAGCCGGCGCCGGCCTATCTGGGCGTGATGGCGAGCGGAAAGCGCTTCGGCGAGATGCGCGCGCTGCTCGGAGAGACGCTGGGCGCGGAAGCGTTCGCGCGCGTGAAGAATCCAGCGGGGTTGGATCTCGGCGCGACGTTGCCGGAGGAGATCGCGCTCAGCATCCTCGCCGAGATCGTCGGCCGGCAGCACGCTGCAACCAAAGGGAACCCGAGGGCGGCCGACGCCGGCGCTGCAGCCGTCGCGAACGGCGCGTCTGCGACCGCACCTCCGCCGGTGCGCCGCGTGCGTCTCGCGCAGGCGGGCGAATCCAACGGCGCGCACGGCGGCGCCGCGGATGGCGAGCAGGCGCGCGATCCGGTGTGCGGCATGATGGTGACCATCGCGGGCGCCGCTCACCGCGCCGAGCATGAGGGCCGCGTCTTCTATTTCTGCTGCGGTGGCTGTCGTGCGCGCTTCATGGCATCGCCCGCGCCGTTCCTGGCCGCGGAGGTCCGATCGTGACGCCCGAGATCGTCAAGTTGCTCGCCGATCTCGAGGCGGCCGGCTACATCGCCGAGCCGGCGACCGCGACCGCGCTCTACCTCGCGCGCGCGACGCAGAAGCCGCTGCTGGTCGAGGGCGACGCCGGCGTCGGCAAGACCGAGCTCGCCAAGGTGCTGGCGCAGCTGGTCGGCACAGAGCTGATCCGACTGCAGTGCTACGAGGGGCTCGACGTCCAGACCGCGCTCTACGAGTGGGACTATCCGCGCCAGATGCTGCGCCTGCGCATCGCCGATGGGCGCGGCGAGGACGCGACGGCGCTGGAGGCGCGCCTCTTCAGCCGCGAATACCTGCTCGAACGGCCGCTCTTGCGCGCGATCACCCACCGCGGTGGCCCGGCGGTGCTGCTCATCGACGAGATCGATCGCGCCGACGACGGCTTCGAGGCGTTCCTTCTCGAGGTGCTGTCGGATTTTCAGGTCACGATCCCCGAGCTGGGCACCATCAAGGCCGAGCACCCGCCGTACGTGCTGCTGACCTCGAACCGCACGCGCGAGCTCGGCGACGCGCTTCGCCGGCGCTGTCTCTATCTCTACCTCGACCACCCGACCTTCGAGCGCGAGGTGCGCATCATCCGCGCGCGCTGCCCGGAAGCGCGCGGCACGTTGCCCGAGCAGATCGCGCGCTTCCTGCAGGGGCTGCGCGCGCGCAGCCTGGTCAAGCCGCCCGGCGTGGCCGAGACGCTGGACTTCACGCGCGCGCTGCGCATGTTGCAGCAGGATTCGCTGGAGGCGGACGTGGTGAGCCAGACGCTGGGCTGCCTGCTCAAGGATCGGCACGATCTGGAGGCGTTCTCGCCGGCCGACGTGGCGGCGCTGGTGGCTTCGTCGCGCGAGGCGCGGTCATGATCGGCGCCGCTGTCGAGCGCGGCGTCAGCGGCGCGCTGGCGCCGGCGCTGGCGCGCTTCGGCGGCAGGCTGCGCGCGCACGGAATCGCCGCGACGGTCCGCGACGAGATCGACGGGGTTCAGGCGCTGGGATTGATCGACCGCGATGACCGCGACGAGGTCCGAACCGCGCTGCGCATCGCGCTCAAGATCCCGCGCGAGGCCTGGACCGCGTACGATCGCCTGTTTTCTGCATTCTGGACCGGCGCCGATCTGATCGAGCCGCCCGACCTGTCGCAACCTCCCCCGCGCGAGCGCCGCGAGCCGCCGCGCCTGCTGTCCTGGGATCCGGTGCGCCGCCGCATGACGGAGCCGGATGAGGACGCCGACAATCCCGGCGGCACGCGCGAGGGCACGCGTCCGGCGGCCAGCCCGCAGGCGTTGCTTCGCCGCAAGGCCTTCGACGCGTCGGCCTGGACCGCGCAGGACATGGCGGCGATGGAGCGCATGCTCGCGCGCCTCGCGCATCGACTCGCGACCTGTCGCAGCCGTCGCTGGGTGCCGGCCGCCGGCACGCCGCTGCGCGGCCGGTTCGATCCGCGCCGCAGCTACCGGCGCGCGCTCGCCACCGGCGGCGAAGTCTTGCGCTTCGCGCGCCGCGAGCGCGCGGTCGAGGAGCCGCGCCTGGTTTTTCTCTGCGACACCAGTGGCTCGATGGACGCGCACACGCGCTTCTTGTTGATGTTCGTTCTGGCGCTGCGGCGCGCGGCCCGGCGTGCCGAGCTGTTCGCGTTCAACACCGAGCTCGTCGACCTCGGCCGCCACGTGGTGGCCGGCAAGATCCGGCTCACTCTCGACCGGCTCGCCGCGCAAGTGCCCGACTGGTCGGGTGGCACGCGGCTCGGCGAATCGCTGGCGACGTTCGCGTCGCGCCACCTGCCGCGGCTCGGCGGCCCGCGCACGATCGTGGTCGTGCTCAGCGACGGTCTCGACCGCGGCGATCCCGCCGACCTCGCCGCCGCGGTGAAACGCATCCGCGCGCGCGTGCGCCGCCTGGTCTGGCTGAACCCGCTGCTCGGCGATCCGCGCTACCAGCCAATCGCGCGCGGCATGGCGGCCGCGCTCCCCTTCATCGATTGCTTCGCGCCCGCGCACAACCTCGAGTCGCTCGAGCGGCTCCTTCCTCAACTGGTGGTCTGATCATGGGTCTAAGATTCGAGAACGCATTCACCGTCAAAGCCCGCCCCGAAAAAGTCTGGGCGTTTCTCACCGATCCGTACCGGGTGGCGCCCGCGTTGCCGGGCGCGGCCATCACCGAGAAGACCGGTGAGGGGACCTGGAACGGGACCATCACCGTGAAGGTGGGCCCGGTCGCCGCGAAGTACAAAGGAACGGTCCGCTTCGAGTCGATGGACCCGGCGGCGCGAACGGCGACGATCGTGGCGCGCGGCCAGGACCTGAGCGGCCGCGGCGGCGCCGACATGAAGATGGAGAGCCGCCTCAGCGAGAAGACGCCGGGCGAGACCGAGGTCGCGATGGTGTCGGACGTGAACGTCACCGGCATCATGGCGCAGTTCGGGCGCGGCCTGGTCCAGGACGTCTCGAATCAGATGTTCCAGAAGTTCACCGAGGCGGTACGCGCCGAGCTCGAGCGCCCCGAAGAGGCGGCGGCCGCACCGTCGCCACCCGTCGGGGGCGCCGGCGTTCTCGCTCCCACGCCCGCGACGACCGCCGCGGCACCGTCGGCGCCGGTTGCGCCCACCGCCGTTTCCGGAACCGGGGTCGCAACGTCGCCGCCGTCACCCTCGGTCTCGGCCGCCCCGGCGCCGGCTCGCCCTCCCGCGCCCCCGATTGAAGTATTTTCTTTCGGAGGCCAGATCCTGGCGCGGGCTGCCGGGCGTATGATGCGCCGTCCGTTGTTCTGGATCGTGGTGGCTGCGGCAGCCGCTCTGATTTATCGGTTGTCGCGTTGAGGTTGTTGGCCGTGTGTTTGAAGCAGTTGGCGATGGCGAAAGGAGCTCAGCGATGATTCCTGCGTCTTTCGAGTATCACGCTCCCACGAGCCTGCCGGAGGCGATTGGCCTCCTCGGCAAGCTGGGGCAAGCTGGCGAGGAGGCAAAGATCCTCTCGGGTGGGCAGAGCCTGCTACCGCTGCTGAAATTGCGGTTCGCGCGGCCCGGGCACCTCATCGATCTCAATCGGATCCCCGGCCTCGACTACTTGAAAGAAGAGGGCGGCGTGCTGCGCATTGGCGCGCTGGTGCGCGAGGCGGCGCTGGAGACGTCGCCGGTCGTGCGCGCGAAGTACGCGATCTTGGTCGACACCGCCGCCGTGATCGCCGACCCGCTGGTGCGCAACCAGGCCACGGTGTGCGGCAACCTGGCGCACGGCGATCCCGCCAACGATCACCCCGCGACGATGCTCGCGATCGGCGCCGAGGTCGTCGCGACCGGCCCGAAAGGCGCGCGCACCATCCCGGTGAAGCAGTTCTTCACCGCGGTGTTCACCACCGCGCTCGAATCGGACGAGGTGCTTACCGAGATCCGCATCCCCGCGCCGCCGCCCGGCAGCGGCGGCGCCTACATCAAGCTGGAACGCAAGGTCGGCGACTTCGCGACCGCGGGCGCGGCGGCGTTCCTGGTGATCGGCGGCGGTGTGATCGAGGCGGCCGGCATCGGCCTCACCAACCTTGGCCCGACGCCGATCAAGGCGACCGACGCCGAGCAGTTCTTGAAGGGCAAGAAGCCCGACGCGGCGACGTTCGCCGAGGCGGCGAAGCGCGCCGCGGCGGCGACGTCGCCCAACCCGGATCGACGCGGCTCCGTCGAGTACAAGCAGAACATGGCCCGCGTGCTCACGCAGCGGGCGCTGACCAAGGCCGCGCAGCGCGCGGCGGGAGGGCAATAGCCATGTCGACCCACAAGATCAGCGTGACCGTGAACGGCACGCGCCTCGAAGCGCAGGTCGAATCGCGGCTGTTGCTGGTGCACCTGATCCGCGAGGTCTTTCGCCTGACCGGCACGCACATCGGCTGCGACACCACCCACTGCGGCGCCTGTACGGTGCTGCTCGACGGTGCGCCGACGAAATCGTGCACGGTGCTCGCGGTGCAGGCCGACGGGCGCGACGTGAAGACCGTCGAGGGGCTCGAGCAGGACGGCAAGCTGCACGCGATCCAGGAAGGCTTCATGCAGGAGCACGGCCTGCAGTGCGGCTTCTGCACGCCCGGCATGATGATGACCAGCTGCGCGTTGCTCGAGCACAACAAGAATCCCAGCGAGGACGAGATCCGCGGCGCGATCTCGGGCAACCTCTGTCGCTGCACCGGCTACGTCAACATCGTCAAGGCCGTGCAGCACGCGGCCGCGAAGCTTCGGTAGGAGGACGCGACCATGGCGACCGAAAACGACGGAACACCTCGTACCAGCGCTGACGTCTGCGGCATGGGGCACTCGATGAAGCGCAAGGAAGATCCGCGCTTCATCCGCGGCCAGGGCAACTACATCGACGACATCGTGCTGCCCGGCATGCTGTACATGGACATCGTGCGCAGCCCGTTCGCGCACGCGAAGATCGTGAAGATCGACACCGTCGCGCGCCCTGAAGGTGCCGGGCGTGCTGGCGGTGATCACCGGCGAGACGCTGGCGGGCTTCAAGCTGCACTGGATGCCGACGCTGATGTCGGACACGCAGATGGTGCTGCCGACGGAAAAGGTGATGTACCAGGCGCAGGAGGTCGCGGCGGTGATCGCCACCGATCGCTACGCCGCCGCCGACGGCGTCGAGGCGGTCGACGTCGAGTACGACCCGCTGCCGGTGATCGTCGATCCGTACAAGGCGCTGGAGCCAGGCGCGCAGGTGCTGCGCACCGACAAGCCCGGCAAGAAGGACAACCACATCTGGCACTGGGAGGCGGGCGATCGCGCCGCGACCGACCAGGCGTTCAAGGACGCCGCGGTCAAGGTCAAGGAGCACATCTACATCCCGCGCATCCACGTCGCGTCGATCGAGACGTGTGGTTGCATCGCCTCGTTCGACAAGGCGCAGGGCAAGCTCACGGTCTACATGACCACGCAGGCGCCGCACGCGATCCGCACGGTGTTCGCGCTGGTCGCGGGTCACGTCGGTCTGTCGGAGGAGAAGATCCGCATCGTCTCGCCCGACATCGGCGGCGGCTTCGGCGGCAAGGTGCCGGTCTACCCGGGCTACGTCATCGCGACCGCGGCGTCGGTGGTGATCGGCAAGCCGGTGAAGTGGATCGAGGACCGCATGGAGAACCTGCAGGCCGACTCGTTCGCGCGCGACTACCACATGGACGCCGAGCTGGCCGCGGACAAGGACGGCAACATCACCGCGTTGCGCATCAAGACCATCGCCGACCACGGCTACACCGACGCGGCGGCGAACCCGTCGAAGTTCCCGGCCGGCATGTTCTCGATCTGCACCGGCGCGTACAAGCTGAAGCAGGCGTTCACCGAGATGGACGCCGCCTACACCAACAAGCCGCCGGGCGGCGTCGCCTACCGCTGCTCGTTCCGCGTCACCGAGGCGGTGCACGCGATCGAGCGCATGGTCGACGTGCTCGCGCACGAGCTGAAGATCGATCCCGCCGAGCTGCGCATGAAGAACTTCATCGGCGCGAACGAGTTCCCGTACAAGTCGCTGCTCGGCTGGGAGTACGACAGCGGCAACTACGCGGGCGCGCTGAAAAAGGCGATGGACATGATCGGCTACGCCGACCTGCGCAAGGAGCAGGCGGAGAAGCGCAAGCGCGGCGAGCTCATGGGCATCGGCATCTGCAGCTTCGTCGAGATCGTCGGCGCCGGGCCGTCGAAGCAGTTCGACATCCTGGGCATCAAGATGTTCGACTCGGCGGAGATCCGCGTCCACCCGACGGGCAAGGCGATCGCGCGCTTCGGCACCAAGTCGCAGGGGCAGGGGCACGAGACGACCTACGCGCAGATCGTCGCCGAGGAGCTCGGGATCCCGGCGTCGCAGATCCAGGTCGAGGAGGGCGACACCGACACGGCGCCGTACGGCCTCGGCACCTACGCCAGCCGGTCGACGCCGACCGCGGGCGCGGCGGCGGTGATGGCGGCGCGCAAGATCCGCGACAAGGCGCGCAAGATCGCGGCCCACCTGCTCGAGGTCGCCGAGGAAGATCTGGAATGGGAAGTCGGCAAGTTCGTGGTCAAGGGCGCGCCGCAGAAGTCGAAGACCATCCAGGAGTGCGCGTTCGCGGCGTACACGAATCATCCGCAGGGGATGGAAGCGGGCCTGGAGGCGACGCACTACTACGATCCGCCGAACCTGACGTTCCCCTTCGGCAGCTACATCTGCGTCGTCGACATCGACCGCGGCACCGGCGAGGTGAAGATCCGGCGCTTCGTCGCCATCGACGACTGCGGCAACATCATCAACCCGATGATCGTCCAGGGGCAGGTGCACGGCGGGCTGACCATGGGCATGGCGCCGGCGCTGCTCGAGGAGATCACCTACGACGAGAACGGCAACAACCAGGCCGGCAGCTTCATGGACTACCTGGTGCCGACGGCGATCGAGACGCCGAAGTGGGAGACCGGGCACACGATCACGCCGTCGCCGCACCACCCGATCGGCGCGAAGGGCGTCGGCGAGTCGGCGACCGTCGGCGCGCCGCCGGCGATCGCCAACGCGGTGGTCGACGCGCTGGCTCACCTGGGCGTGCGGCACATCGACATCCCGATCACGCCCGAGAAGGTCTGGAAGATCCTGCGCGAGAAGGGCGTCGCGGAGTAGGGGGGCCGCCCCCCGCACCGGAGGGGGTAACCAGCGCGAAGCGAGGTCCGGCCGGCGGCACGGGGGCCGCTCCCTCGGCGCTGGCGACCTGGCCGCGGACGGCAGGAGCGCGCCTCGGAGCCCCCGCAAGAGGAACACCCCAACCCCACGCCTCTCGCGCTTGGTGACAACTACGTTTCACTGCGCCTGAGGGCGTTCGTATTTTTTAATTGAAGGTACCCGGACGGACGCTCCGACGTCGCCCTCGCGATCTCTTCGCTAAGTGTGCCGCGGTCACTAAGCGGAGGCCTCAACTACGATCGGTCAATGCTCGTCTTCGCCAAGCAGGGCACAGTCACTTAGCGGAGGTTCTCCGTTCACGATCGCTCGACGCTCGTCCGATCGTTCAATTTAAAAATACGAACGCCCTCAGGCGCAGTTAACGTAGCTTGTCACCGGCGCGAGCGGCGTGGGGGGACCTTGGGGTGGGGTGTTCCTCTTGCGGGGGCTCCGAGGCGCGCTCCTGCCGTCCGCGGCCAGGTCGCCAGCGCCGAGGGAGCGGCCCCCGTGCCGCCGGACGGACTTCGCTTCGCTCGGGCCCTCGGTCGAGTCCCCGGCTCTCCGGCCGGGTGGGGGTTGCCGGCGCGACCGGCGGCGTAAGGGCCGCGTCCCCCGCAAGAGGAACACCCCACCCCAAGGTCCCCCCACGCCGCTCGCGCCCCACAACGGAGAGATCGGAGCCGTCCTCACGTCCCCCACCCTCGCCGTTTCTGGTTACCCTCCCCGGTGCGGGCGGGCTCCACCACCCATCCACTGGCCCATCGCAGCGGAAACCGCTCGGTTTTCCTTTGCCGGGTCGCCGTGCTAGTACACGCGTTCCGCCAGGTATCGATCGCGCGCGCTACATGCAGGACACCGCCACTCCCGATTCCGGTGACCGCGCCGGTGACCGCGGCAAGGCCGATCGGGCGCACACCCGGCGCGGTGCCGCGACCAACGTCCTGACACTGGCGGGGCAGAGCTCGACGCTGGTGTTCGGGACGCTCGCGGCGCGCCTGTTCGGTCAGGCGGCGTGGGGATCGTATACGACGGCCGCGGCCTGGCTCGACGTCCTCTTCCGCGTGGCGCTGGTCGGAAACGACAAGGGCTTGATGGTGTTCGTCGCGGCGCGCCGGGGGCAGGGCGACGAGCCGGGCGTCGTGCGGGCGCTGGTAACCGGGCTCAAGGTCACCCTGTTGAGTGGATTCGCCTGCGTGTTGTTGATGGCGGGTGCGTCCTGGCTCGTGGCCCACGCAAATGGACAGGCGGTGGATGGGCTGGCGCTGCGATTGATGGCGCCGCTGGCCCTCACCTCATCCCTCACGACGGCGGTCCTGGCCGCGACCATGGCGACCAAGAGCCTGCAGTACAACCTCTATTCGCGGGGGCTGGCCGAGCCTGCCGTTCTGCTCACGTCAGTGGCGCTCTTCGGGATCTTCGCACCCAGCATCTGGACGTTGGCGCTGAGCGCTTTGCTGGCGGGGCTCGCCGCGTTCGTGGTCGCCATCTTCGGATTGAGCCGGCGCTTCGACGCTCGCCTGGTGGCGAAGGGCCTGTGGCACGAGCCGATCGAGCGCGCGATCGTTCGATACACCACGCCGCTCGCGCTCAGCGAGCTCACGAATATCGTCATGTTCCGATTGCCGATATTCTTCCTGATTGGGTATGCGTCCCCGGCCCAGCGTGCGGTGTTCAACACGTGCATCATGCTGGCGGCCTCGATCAGCGCCGTTCGGGGCACGTTCGACGCCGTGCTGGCGCCGATCGCCGCCGAGGCCTGGGTCGAGCGGGATCGCCCCCGGCTATCCGAGAATCTTCAGCGGCAATCGCGCGCGATCTTGTTCGTCGCCATTCCGTTCGCGAGCCTCTTCATCGTCGGTGCGCCGACCTGGCTGGCGCTCTTCGGCCCGGGCTTCGTCGTGGGCGTGCCCGCGCTCGTGGTGCTGGCGTTCGGGAACCTGCTCAACTCCTCGCTCGGCTTGACCGTCTGGGTCCACCTCGCGAGCGGGCGCACGCGCCTGATGCTCATCAACAACTTCTGCGTGCTCGTGTTCGAGCTCGTGCTCTGCTTGCTGCTGATCCCGCGCTTCGGGGTGAACGGGGCCGCCATCGCGGCGGCGCTCACGATGGTGGGGTTGCAGGTCCTGTATTCGATCGAGGTCTACCTCTTCGCGCAGGTCCACGTCCTGTCGCGCGGCTTCGTCGCGTTGCTGGCCATCGGTGCGGTCGTGATCTCGGCGGAACTGGCCATCGTTCGTTGGTTGTTTCCAGCGGCGCGGTCCGCTGCGATCGTCGTGCCGATCGCCGGTCTTCCGGTCTATCTGGCCAGCGCTTGGTGGTTCGCGCGCAACAAGTCCAGGTGAAACGATCTTGACGAGAAAAGTCCAAGACACCTAGGGTTACGTTCGAGGCGAGGTCATGGGAATCGACTATCACGGGCTGAAATTTCTCCGCTACGCTCACAGCAAGAAGCCATTCGGCTCGGTCGTCACGATCGGCCGGCAGGGCCTTCATTTGCCGCCGTGGAGGGTGCGGGACGCCCTGGATCTGAAGACCTTGCCCGACTTCGGCGCTTATGGTGAGCGATTGATCATGGAGTGCTTCGGCGCGACGTCGGTGGATTCGTACGACAACTCCGACTACGAATCCGCCACGCACGTCTGGGACATGAATCGCCCGCTCGCGCCGGAAAAGAAGTACGACACGGTGATCGACCTCGGCTGCCTCGAGCACGTTTACAACGTGACGCAGGCGCTGAAGAACGTCTCATCTCTGGCCAATCCGGGCGCACAGATCGTTCACGTGCTGCCGGCCAACGGGTATTGCGGCCACGGCTTCTGGCAATTTTCGCCCGAGCTGTTCTTCACGCTCTATTCAGAGCGGAACGGTTACCGGGATACCGAGGTCATGCTGGCCGACCTGGCCAACGAGCGATCCTGGTTCATCGTCAAGAAGCCGCGCGGCGGAAAGCGAGCGGACGTCGTGACCTCGAAGGAGCTGTACGTCCTGGTGCGGACCACGGTCCCGGAGGCGTTCTCGCACGACAGCGTACAACAGTCCGATTACTCGTTCGCCTGGGACAAGTCGACGGCAGCGGCCGAAAAGTCGATTGCGCCCGTCGTCCAGAAGGAGCGCCCCGAAGAGCGCCCGCAACCCGCGCTCGCCGTTGCCCGGTGGTCGTTGCGCCTGGTCGTGAAAAAGATCGAGGCTGCTTTTCGGCGGACGTCGTTGAACAGCGCCAATTCATACCTCACGCGCATCGACATCCCGGGGCGGAGCCAACCCTGAACGTGTCGCGCGGACCGGGCCTTGCTTTCTATCAACGGCTCATCGCCTCGCCGGCGCGCATGGCGTGGTCCCTGGTCGGGTTCACGTTCCTGACCCGTTTGCCGCTGCTCACTTATCCGAAGGCGTGCGATGACGAGCAGGTCTACGTCGTGGTTGCGATCGAAATGTTGCGAGGCGGCCGGCCCTACGTCGACGGCGTCGAGCGCAAGCCGCCCGCGTTGTTCTATCTCTACCAGTTGATTCTGGGCTTGTTCGGCGAGCGTAACTACCTGGCGCTCCACCTCGCCGCGTTGGTGTGGACCCTGGCCACCATGGCGCTGCTCTATCGCATCATGCGCCGCATCGGCGGGCCCGGGGCGGGGTGGGTGGCCGCCGGGCTCTACGCCCTCTTCTCGGCCTGGGCCAACTTCACCGATCTTGCCTTCAACGGCGAGCTCTTGATGAACCTGCCGGTGGTCGCGGCGTTCGCGATCGCGATGCGCGAGTCCTCGTCGCGGTGGCGGCTCGATCTGTTGGCAGCGGGCGCGCTGATCAGCGCCGCTTTCCTGCTGAAGCAGCCCTCGGTGATTGCGGGGCTCCCGCTGGCGATCTATGTGCTTCACCCTGACTATCGCCGAGCGCGCGCGCTGACCTGGGCTCACTCGTTCGGCCACGCCGCACTTCTGTTTCTGGGCTTTGCGGCGGCCCTGGGCGGGGCGGCCCTCTACCTGGACCACATCGGGATCCTGCGCGAGGCCTGGTACTGGACCATCGGAAACCACGTCAACCCGCTCGGCCCGACGACCTGGTTCTTCTGGCGCAAGCTCCCGGCGCGCGGTGCGCTGTTCGTGCTCGAATGTCTGCCTTTGCTGCTCGCGACGGCGATCTCGATTCGAGATGGCGTCGCGCGCGGCGGCGTGTGGGGCCGATATCGCGCCGAATTCGCCGCCTTTGTAATCTTCTTGATCGTCTCGTGGCTCGGGGTCAACGCCAACGGGCAGTTCAACTATCACTATTTCCTTCAGCTCACGCCGCCGCTGGCGCTGCTCGCCGCGCCGGTGTTCGCCGAGATCTGGCAGGGAACGCGCGTGGAGCGCGGTCGCTACCTGGCGCCGCTTTTCACACCGTTATTTTCGGCGCGGTGGATCGGTTTGACGGCGCTGGTGTTCCTGGTCGTGGACGCGATCGGGCTCGCGCAGTACCGCGGGCCGCTGGAGTCCGCGGTCTACGTGCGCGAGCACTCGACCGAGAACGATCGCATTTTCATGTGGGGCCAGGGCACCGCCCAGACCGGGTTGTACCTGGACGCACAACGCCGGCCGGCCACCCGCTACATCGCCAGCTTCCCCTTGAACGGAATGATCTTCGGGCTCAGGGACCCGGACTACGACACGCGGGATCACATCGTTCCTGGGTCCTGGGAGAATCTGCGCGCGGACTTCGAGCGCCATCCGCCCAAGTTCATCATCGATTGCCACGAACTCCGCGACGGCAGGCTGCACCGGATCCGCGACTACCCCTACCTCAAGTCGCTCCTCGATTCGCAATTCCACGAGGTCTTTCGCGCGCCCGACGGAATCGTCTACGAGCGGCGCTCCGCGGGCGGCTGACCGTGAAGGTCGTCTTCCTCTCCACATACCCACCCGCGCCGTGCGGAATCGGTGACTACACGCGCGAGCTGCGCCAGGCGGTCGAGCGCAGCGCCGCCGACGTGACCGTCGAGGTTGTCGCCGAGCGCCACCCCGCGGTCGAGCAGGAGATCGACGGCAACGTCGAACGCGTCTGGAAGCGCGGCGGCGACTGGGACAAGGCCGCGGCCGCCGCGGTGATCGCGCGCCGCCCCGAGGTCGTGCACATCCAGCACGAGGAAGCGATCCTGCACCAGGATGTGCGGCTGATCCGCTTCCTCGAGGCGGTCGGCAAGGCCGGTATCGCGCGCGTGCTGACGCTGCACTCGGTCTACGGCGGCAACCTGGGCGTACCGATCTTCTGGTGGCCGCCGCCGATGTTCCATCGCGCGATCGCCGCCAACGCCGAGGCGATCGTCGTTCACCAGCAGGTAGGTGGACGCGACATCCTCGAGCGCCAGCGCGTGCCGCCCGCGAAGATCCAGGTCATCGCGCACGGGACCCCGCACGTCGATGGTGGGACGCGCGCCGCCGCTCGGGCGCGTCTATCGCTGCCCGAGGACGCCAAGATCGCGCTCTTCTTCGGCGTGATTCACCCCAAGAAGAATCTACAGACCATCGTCGCGGCCGCCGGCGCCGTCGCCGCCGCCGTGCCGGGCTTTCGGTTGCTGATTGCGGGGCGCCTGCGCGATCGCACAGTGTTCGATGACATGTACGGCCGCAAGCTGGCGCGAGCCATGGGGCCGGGCACGGCGGGCGGCTGGATTGATTTTCGCGGCGGATACATCGCCGCCGGGGACATCCCGGTCTACCTGGCGGCGGCGGACGTCGTGGTGTTCCCGCACGACCAGGGCTACGGGTCGGCGAGCGGCGTCTTCCACCTGGCGCTCGGCGCAGGGCGTGCGTGCATCTGCTCGTCGTCGCCAAAGTTCGGCGAGGCGCGCGAGATCTTCGCGCGCAAGATCCCGGCCGCGATCGCGCCCGCGCGCGACGTCCCGGCCTGGGAGCGGGCCATGATTCAGCTGCTTTCGAACGACTCGCTCCGCGCTGAGGCGGAAGAGCTCGCCACCGCCGGCGCCGCGGATTCCGCCTGGCCGGTGCTCGGGCAGCGCTACGCGCAGCTCTACCGAGATCTCGCCGCGCGCGTGGCCGCGAGCCGCCCCGCGCAGGACGCCGCGCGCGCATGATCCCCAACCGCTACCACTTCGTCTGGTTCGGCCGCGAGTTCCCGCTCACGCACGCGCTCGCGATCCGCTCGGTGGCCGCGACCTGCGCGCCCGAGGCGATCGTGCTCCACGCCACCGACGACCTGCGCGGCCAGCCTGACTTCGACCCGCTGCTCGCCGAGTTGCCGTCGTTCGTAGTGCGGCCGATCGACATCGGGGCGCTGCTCGATGAGCCCAGCCTGCCGGCCCCGGCACGCCTGCGCGCGATCTGGGACCAGCTGGTCGCCGGCCGGCGCTGGGCGGCGCTGTCAGACGTGCTGCGCTACCTGGTGCTCTATCGCGAGGGGGGCGTCTACCTGGATCTGGATACGATCACCGTGCGCGACGTGCGGCCGCTGCTGGCGGAGCCGGGGTTTTGTGGCCGCGAGCGGATCCTCGTCGATGCCGCGGCTCACCGGCGCGGATCGATGTTGCGCTACTTTCGCACCGTGCCGCTCGACGTTGCGCGCTGGATCTGCAGCCGCACCGAGAGCGGCATCCGCCGCTTCGCGCGCATCGCGGATCTCTACCCCGCCGCGATCAACGGCGCGGTGCTCGCGCTATCTCCGCTGCACGCGATGGCCCACGAAGCTCTGCGCCGCGTGCCGGACCTGGTGCCGATGCTGGACAAGCGGCGCCCGGCGATCGGTCCGGATCTCTTGCAAGATCTGATCGACGGCGAGCAGCGCCCGGACGTGACCGTATTCGGGCCGTCGCATTTCTATCCGCTGGGGCCGCAGATGGCGGCGCAGCTCTTCCTCCTGCGCGCGAACGCCGGCGCCGTCGATCGCGCGGTCGAAGCGGCGATCGGGCCCGACACGTATATCGTTCACTGGTACAACGACAACCTCAAGTCGTTGCCGCGCCCGCCGGATCGCGCGTCGATCCAGGAGCTGGCCGATCGGCAGATGTTCTCGCGTCTGGCCCGGCCGTTCCTGTCCGACCGATCCTGAGACCGTTCGCTCAGCGGCAGTGAGTCAGCACGCGCGCCGCCAGGTCGCGCCACTCGTGCGCGTCGAAGCCGTAGCTATCGAGGTCGGCCGCCGCGTGCAGTCGTCGCGCCAGCGGTAGCGCTCGCGCGCAGTCTCCCTGCTCGGAGTAGAAATCCGCGGCGTAGGCCCAGTTGCCCGGGAATTCAGGAGCGCGCGCCAGCGCACGCCCGAGGTAGTCGGCCGCTTTCCTGTGATCTCCGACGGAGATGATCGACGGTGCCTTCTGGTAAAGGCGTCCCAGCGCGCGTGCCGCCGCCGCGTGGTCGTATCCGGGATTGACCTGGTCCAGGCGCAACAGCGCGCGCTCGACCTCGCCGACCACGCCCAGCGCCTGAAGCCTGCCGTGGGTCAGCGCCTCGCCCCCCAGGTTCGCCGCCAGCCACAGGAGCCCACCCGGATCGTTGGGGTCGCGCGCGAGCGCCGCGCGGGCCAGCTCGATGCCGCGCTGATAGCTGCGCCGGCTCTGATCCTTGTCAGGTGCAGTCTGAGCGGCGCGGTAGGCGAGGCGCGCGGACTCGGCGGAATTCTCGGCGTGCGCACGCGCGGACGGCAGTAGCGCGAGCCCAGCCAGCATCAGAAGTACAATTTGCGGGGGTTTGCTCATGTGATTCCCATCGCGGTCATAGCGAGGAAACATAACGCGGGAAACCCCACCCGCATCAAGTGCATTCCTGATCAGGGAAGCGGGATCCGGAACATCAACATGGCCTGGCGCGCCGGCGGTGCGCCGACGGCGATCTTGTTGAAAAGTATTCCCGCGCCGAAGCGCATCCCTCCCGGTGTGACGTACTGGATGACGCCGCCTGTGGCGCTGCCTATCGAGCGGAAGCCGATCTCGATCTCGTCGGTCGGCCGCAAGGGCACCGGAAGGCGCGTGCCGGTGTGAGGCAGTGGGAAATGCAACGCGAAGGGCAGCGACAGCGAGGCGCCCCACACCGAGGTGCCGGTCGGACCGGGCACGCGCGCGCGCAACCAGCTGAAGCGCGGCGGTGGCGGCAGAGGCGTCGGCCGACTGTCGAGCAGCGAGATCGGCGCTCGGCCGACGGTATTGGGCGTCGCGGGCAGCGCCAGGCCGACTTTCGCCGAGGCACAGCGGTCCAGCGCCGCGAGCACGATCGCGACGAAGATCGCGATCGCGACATGCCCAACCACGGCTCTCAGACTTCGCATACTCTACCGAGTACGGACGGCGCGCCTCTGCCGGTCGTATCCCGATCACGTTTTCCATGAGCCCATCCGCGTCCGCACAGCAACGTCAGGTCGATGCATTGCTCGCGCTCTTCGCGCGCCAGCAAAAGGCTGGGCTCTTCCCGGGCGGGCAGCTGGTGGTCTCGCGCCGGCACGAGATCCTCGCCGAGACCAGCGTCGGCATCGCGCGCGGCCTGCGCGACGGCGAAGGGACCGGTGCCGGAGCGCGCCCGCCAGTCACGCCGGAGACGCGCTTCCAGGTGATGTCGGCGTCCAAGGCGGTGGTCGGGTTCGCGGTCGCGCTGCTCGAGGACCGCGGGCTGGTCGACGTCGCGGCGCCGGTCGCGCGCTATTTTCCAGCGTTCGCGGCCAACGGCAAGGATGCGATCACGCTGCTCGACGTGCTCACCCACCGGTCGGGGCTCCTCGCCGAGGCCCAGGTTCAGAACCTCGCGCTCTGGTCGGACTGGGATGCCCTGATGGCGGCCATCGCGGCCGCCAAGCCCGAGCGCCCGCGCGGTACGCTCAGCTACGAATCACACGCGTTCGGCTGGATCTGCGGCGAGATCGTCCGTCTGGTCACGGGGCGCTCGCTGCCGGAGTTCCTCGGCGAAGAGCTCGGTGACGATCTCGGCGGCCTCGATTTTATGATGGGAACCCTCGAAGGGTTCCCAAACCCGCCCGCCGCTCATACCTACTGGCTCGGGCGCGCGTCGTATCGACTGGGCGGCGTCGACCTGCCGCCGACCTTCGAGCACGCTAATAACGAGATCTCGTCGCGCCGGGCGCTGGTTCCCGGCGGGGGCATGCTCACCACGGCGCGCGCGCTGGCCGCATTTTACGAGATGCTGCTCGCGGGTGGCGTGGTGCGGTCGGGCCGCCGGCTGATTCGCGAAGAGACGCTGCGTCGCTACATCGGGCTCCAGACGTCGGGAATCGAGCGGCTCACCGGCGCGTACGTGCGGCTCGGCCGCGGCTTCGCGCTCGGGTGGCCGCTGCCGCATCTCTATGGTTGGTGGGGCTCCAGCCGCTGCTTCGGCCACGCCGGCGGATTCAGCTGCGTCGGCTTCGCCGATCCCGGCGCAGCGGTCGCGGTGGCGATCCTCACCAACGGGAACCGATCGCTGCCCGACATGGTCCGCAGGTTTGCGCCGCTCGCCTCGCGAGCGCGGCGGCTGTGAACGCGCGCGACTAGCGGCTCCCGTTCGCTCGCGCCGCTCTCTCGGTCCACTGTCCGTTCACCAGGGTGTGCGCGCCCCACCTCAACGGCACCGGCAGCTCGGCGCGGATCGCAATGCGGCCGCCGGGTCCGCCGTAGATCTCGGGATCCAGCCAGATGCCGTCGGTCGGATCGTAGACGCGGGCCTGGTTGCCGTTGACGCGCACGACGCAGATCTCGTGGCAGACGACGCGCCCGTCCGTCGAGTCGAACGCGCCCGGCAGCGACGCCCACTTGTGACGCCAGTGCGCGGTGTTCTCCTCGGTGTACGTGCGCAGCACCTGGCCGGGATAGGCCTCCATTCCCTTCGCGCGGAAGATCTCCAGCGCGAAGACACCGAAGACGCCGCAATCGATGGTTTCGGATCTGATGGCCTCGCACCAGGCGATCGGCCTGCGCCCGGACCCCAGGTCCACCGCTGGTTCAGCCAGCTCGGCGCCGCGAACGTCAGTCCATCGGTCGACGCGAAGTCGTGCGAGCGCGCCATCGCGATCAGCCAGGCCCGCGCGCGGGCGCAGCACGGGCCGTGATCGGTGAGCATCGACTTCGGCGCTCGCATCCAGGCGGCGCGTTCCAGCGTATCCAGCGCGACCATAGACATGGCTGATGCTCCTTACATGGCGATGCAGTTAGCGCTAGCAAGGGGGCAGGGAGCGATGATGCTCCACTCGATCTAGTGGCCTGACTGGTCTTGCGGCAGGCAGGAATCTCGGTGCGCGACGGCGATCGGTCCGACTGTGTTCAATCGGTGGCGCCGCGCGTGCTCTGTGTCACGGCGGGCGCCAGTCGATAGATTGATTGGATCTCGACGCGCGCGTCACGTCGCGCGGCAACCTCGATCGAGAATCCCCGCTGCTCGAACGAACGCAGGAGCGCCGGCTCGTCGGCGGTCGAGGTGAGCAGCAACAGGCACTGGCCACCGGGCGCGAGGTGATCGCGCAGCCCGGCGGCGAAGCGCTCGACGACGTCAGTGGCGAAGAAGGCGCGTTCGAGCATGTCGCGCGGCTCGCGCTGGTAAAACGGCGGATTGAAGATGATTCGATCGAAGCGCTCGTCGCCGACCGGCGCGAAGAGGTCGCCTTCGCGGACCTCGACCCGCTCCTCGACCCGGTGAATGAGCGCGTTGATGCGCGCCGAGCGCACCGCGTTCGGATTGATGTCGACCGCGAGCACCCGGCGCGCCGTCCGCGCGGCGAAGACCGCGCCGACGCCCGAGCCGGTCCCCATGTCCAGCACCGTCGTGCCGCCCGGCACCAGCGTCGGATCGGCCATCAGCGTGCTGGCCAGGAACTCGCCGGTCCAGAAGATCTTCGGGTTGAAGACCTCCGCCAGCACCAGGATCGGCTGGCCGGCGATCGTCTCGAGCCGCGTCGTGCGATAGCGCCGACCGTCGAGCAGGCGGAAGCGAAGGCCTACGGCGCGCTTCCAGAGGGCTCGACGCATGTCGCGGCAGGATGCCATAGCGTCGGGCCGGAGCAAATCGCACCCGTCGATCCGCGTGCGCATCGACGGCGCAGTTTCAGAGTTGCCGGAATTTGCGCGCGCCTTCGGGGGCATGGCGGGGCAGCCGATGGCGCCCGCCCAACGCTGCGTGGCGTGGTGATACACCGTCACGCGCGCTCGTCGTGCTTGATTGCACGGGGGTGCTCGTATCATTCTCCCGCCCATGCGTGGGGTGAGCGGGCCGGGAGGCACTTTGGGCAGCCGAGAAGCGAGATCCAGCCGAGAAACGTGGCATCTGCCGACGTTGGTTCTGGCTGCTCTCGCGTTCGCGGTCGGTTTCGGTTGCAGCTACGATCCGCACTTCGAGAGCGGCGTCACCAGGTGCGCGCCCTACGGGCATGAAGCGCTGCCCCGACGGGTACACCTGCAACGACGCGAACCTGTGTGTCATCGGGGTCACCAGCGGTGACGGCGGCGGCTCGGGGGCGGGCACCGGCGGCGGCGGCGGACAGACGCCGGGCGCGGGCGGGAATGGGGCCGGGGCCGGCGGTCACGCCGGCGGTGGCGGCTCGGGCATCGGCAGCGGTGGCATGTCGGGCGTCGGTAGCGGCGGTATGTCCGGTGGCGGCACCGGCGGCAGGCCACGGGCGGGATGTCGGCTGGCGGGACCGGCGGCATGGCTAGCGGTGGGATGTCGGGCGGCGGCACCGGCGGCAGGGCCGGCAGCGGCGCGGGCGGTATGGTCGCCGGCCTCGGCGGCGCCCCGGGCACCGGCGGCATGGCCGCGGGCGGTGCCGGTGGTTTGGCGACCGGCACCATCGCGATGTTCAAGACACCGACGGCCAACTCGCACCCGTATGCAATCACCGTGGGGCCCGACAACAACCTCTGGTTCACCGAGGCCTCGGTTTCGAAGATCGGGCGCATCACCACGGCGTGGGACGATCACCGAGTTCCCGACGCTGACCGCGAATGCAAGTCCCGGGGACATCGTGTCGCAGGGCGGTTTCCTCTGGTTCTTCGAGGACGGTCTCAACAAGATCGCCAAGTGCGACACCAACGGCACGACGCTGGCGGAGTTTCCGATCATGCTCGGCACCGGCCGCGACCACGGTATGGCTGGCGGCGGGCCCCGACGGCAACATCTGGTACACCGATGGCGGCAACGACAACATCGGGCGGATGACGACGATGGGAGTGTCGATACTCTTCCCCGACCTCCAGGGGGGCCGGTCCGGACCACATCGCCGCCGGGCCCGACGGCAATCTCTGGTTCACCGAGTTCATCGGGAATCAGATCAGCAAGATTAGCCCCCAGACCGGCGCGATCTCGCGCAACCCATCCCAACCGTGTCGGCGTCTCCGGCGGCGCATCACCTCGGACGGGACGGCTGGCCTGGTGTTCCTGGAGATAGCCAAGGTCGGAAGTATCACCACCGGCGGGACAGGTCACGGCGGAATACCCGCTGCCGGCCGGCGTTTTCAATGCTGAGAACGGTGCCATCGTGCTCGGGCCGGACAAAAACTTCTGGTTCACCAACGGCATGACACTGATCATGCGCATGACCCCCACGGGGACGATCACCCGCTACACGGTTCCGGGAACCAACCAGAGGGCGACCGGTATCGCGGTGGGACCGGACGGCAACCTCTGGTTCATCGAGAACAGTCAGGCCTTCATCGGCCGCATCTCTCCCTGACCATGGCGCCGCCGGCCCAAAGACGACGACGCGAGCGCGAAGGCCAGCAAGATGGTCGGCGAGGTCGTCGGCGGCTATCGCATCCTCTCGCGCATCGGCGCGGGCGGCATGGGCGAGGTCTTCGTCGCCGAGCACCTGCGCATCGATCGGCGCGTCGCGATCAAGGTGCTGCGTCGCGGAGATGTCGAGCCGCAGCGACATGGTCGCGCGGTTCTTCGCCGAGGCGCGCGCGACGTCGTCGATTCGCCACCCGGGCATCGTCGAGGTGCTCGACTGCGACGTGCAGCCCAACGGGCGCGCGTACATCGTGATGGAGCTGCTCGAGGGGAAGAGCCTGCTCGCGCGCATGAACCACGACCGCACGTTCGGCAGCGACGAGCGCGTGGCGCTGGGCCTCACCGGCGAGATCGCGAGCGCGCTCGAGGCGGCGCACCGCAAGCACATCGTCCACCGCGACCTCAAGCCCGACAACGTCTTCCTGGTCGAGGACGCGCGCGGTCGCACGGGTTCGTGGTCAAGATCCTCGACTTCGGGATCGCCAAGCTGCTGTCGACCGAGGGCGACGGGCGCGCCGGCATCGCGCGCACGCGCACCGGCGCGCTGCTCGGCACGCCGATCTACATGTCGCCGGAGCAGTGTCGCGGCGCGGCCGCCGTCGACTGGCGCGCCGACATCTACGCGATGGGCTGCATCCTGTTCGAGATGCTCGCCGGGCGGCCGCCGTTCACCTACGAGGGGTTCGGCGAGCTCATCGCGGCGCACATCTCCGAGCCGCCGCCGTCGCTGCTGGCGCTGCGGCCGCGCATCACGCCGGCGGTCGCGGCGTTCGTCGCGCGCTTGCTGGAAAAGGATCCAGCGCGCCGCCCGCAGAGCATGGAGGCGGCGGGAAAGCAGATCGCGGAGCTGCTCGGCCAGGTGATCGCGACCGGCGAGATGCGGGCGCGCGAGACCGAGCCGATGCCGGCCGCCGCCGGCGCGCCTCCGGTGTCCCGGCGCAGCGAGCCGCCGATCTCCGCGGGCGGCGGCCGCCACGTGACGGGGCCCGGCGGTACACTGGTCGCCGACCCGCTGCGCTGTCGGTCGACGTGCGCGATTCGCTGGGACCGCCGCGCCCGCCGATCGAGAAATCGCAGACGACGCTGTCGGAGATGGCGGCCGAGGAGATGCTCGGCCGGCGCCCGAAGCGGCGTGGGCGCGGCGCGCTCTGGGCGTCGATCGCGGTCGTGGGTATCGCCGGCGCGGCCGCGGGCGTGGTCGCGTACGTGCGGCCGGATCTGATTCCGACCGCGACGCCGCGCCGTGCGCCGCCCCGGTGTCGGCTGCGCCGACGGTCCCGGCACCGACGGCGATTGCAGCGACGGTGTCACGACGACGGCGGTGCCGGCGCCCGCGGTGCTCGCGCCGGTCGCGCGCAGCGTGCGCGTGCAGATCAGCGACGCGCCACCGCAGCTGACCGCCACCGTCGACGGCCGCCCGGCGTCGCTGCCGCTGGTCCTGCCGGCCGGGCCCACGGCTCACAGCGTGGTGTTTCACGCGCCCGGCTACGGCGACCGCAACATCGTCGTCGACGGAAGCGTCGACCGCACGCTGACGCTGGGCATGGCGCGTCTACCCGCGGCGGAGTCGCCTGCGCCCGAGACCGAGCGTCCCGCAGCGGGACCGGCCGTCGCGCGCGGCGACGTCGGGCGGCTCGGCGACGTCGCGCCGGCACCGCCGAGCCGAGCCCACGACGGCTCCGCCGCTCGAGCTCGACGACGACGAGCGGAAGCTGTAGCCGTTCCGGTCCCGTCCCCCCATCCGCGCGGGGAGGGTTAGGGGGGGTTAGGGAGAGGGCCAGGGAGAGGGCAAGCCTTGCGAGAAGCGGCGCCCGACGGCCCCTCTCCCTAGCCCTCCCCCCGCAGACGGGGGAGGGGACCGGAACGGACACGGGGGAGGGGACCGGAACGGACACGGGGGAGGGGACCGGAACGGACACGGGGGAGGGGAGCGGATTCAGAACCGCCCCGACAGCGACGCGCCGCCGGGATAGAGGCCGACCTGCACCGACGACGAGCTCGCCTCCGGCTCGCCCGGGCCGCGCACCAGCAGGATCACGCCGGTGACCAGTGCCGCGGCGCCGACGCCGTAGCCGACCCACTGCAGGGTCGCGTCGCGCTTGCCCGCGCTCTCGCGAGTCGGATCGTACTGCGAGGCGACCGAGGTGGCCGCCGACCGCGCCGCCAGCCCGAACGCGACGCCGCCGCCGATCGCGGCGACGCCGACGACCGTGAGCACCACGCCCGGGACCGAGACGCCGCCGCGCGCGGCCGGTTCGGCGCTGGTGCGGATCTGCGTCTTTTGCGGTGACTCTTCGGACGGCGTGCGGGTCGCGACGTCGCCGGGCGCGCGTCGCGGGCGCCGGCTCGTTCGCGGTGGGCGGCGTGCTCTCGCGCGCCGTCGGGCGGGGCGCCGTCGCGTTCGCATTCGCAGGCGGCGCTTCGGTCGCGGCCGGCGCGCGATTGGCGGCGGGTGGCGGCGGTGCGGGCTCGACAGTTTTCAGCGGCGCGGGCTCGGCAGTCTTCGCCGGCGCGCGGCTCGCTTCGAGCTCGTGGATGTAGCCCTCGACCTCCTCCTTCTCGCCCGCCGACAGCTTCTTGGCCTTGTTGAGGTACTCGCGAAAGTTGGCGATCGCTTCGTCGGCGCGGTTCTGCTTCTGGTAACAGCGCGCGATGTTGCGCAGGAAGATCGGATCCGCGGTCTTGGCGTAGAGCTCGGCGAAGATCTCGACGCGCTTCCTGGTAGCGACCCGCCGCGAAGTCCTGGCGCGCGCGCAGCTCGACGCGCGCTCACCGGCGCCGCTTGCGCCGTGCCCGCTCGCGCGCCCATCAGGACGCAGAGCACTGCCAGAAATCCGAACCACCGGCCGACCCGATCCACGCCCGGAGTGTCGTCGCTCCCTGCTCCCGCGATCAAGGGCCGAGCCACGCCGGCGCCTCGAAAAATCGCAGCGCGGCGCGCCGCGCGCGCATCTTTTCGCGCGTTCTCGAACGTTGTCCGGGTGGGAGGAGACACATGACGGGTTCATCGATTCAATCTGCGATTCAGTCCGCGATCGTGATCGGAGCCGGATCGGGCGTCGGCCGCTCGACCGCGCTGGCGCTGGCCGCGGCGGGAGTGCGCGTGCGGGCCGTGGGCCGCCACGCCGCGCCGCTCGAGCGCGTGCGCCACGACGCGACGGGTCCCGGCGCGTCACCGTGAGCGCGCTCGACGCCACCGACGGTCCGGCGATGGATCGCCTGATCCGCGAGGTCGATCCCGACCTGGTGGTCGTGAGCGCAGGGGCGCGCGCGCGACTGGCGCTCGTGCACGAGCAGACCTGGGACAGCTTCTCCGAGCCCTGGAACACCGACGTGAAGATGAGCTTCCAGATCGGGCAGAGCGCGCTACGCAAGCCGCTGCGGCCGGGCAGCCAGGTGATCCTCGTGTCGAGCGGCGCGGGCCTGGGCGGCTCGCCGCTGTCGGGCGGCTACGCCGGCGCCAAGCGAACGCAGATGTTCCTGGCCGGCTACCTGC
Source organism: uncultured Pseudomonadota bacterium (assembly GCA_963711305.1). Classification (GTDB taxonomy): domain Bacteria; phylum Myxococcota_A; class Polyangia; order Fen-1088; family Fen-1088; genus DASRQZ01. The sequence goes on along the minus strand of CAVQDT010000002.1, from coordinate 331,169 downwards.
AGCGCTCGGCCGACGCGGCCCGGCTGGGCATCCGCTTCGTCGCCGTGGTGCCCAAGCAGCTGCTCACCGGCACCGAGCTGGGCACGCAGGCCGCCGACGCGTATGCTGCACTGGCTGGAGTCACGCGGGAGAAGTACATGGAGAGGTTCCCGGTACCGCTCGGCGCCGACGGCGTGGCGCAGGCCATCGTGAAGATCGCGCACGGCGAGGTCGCGCGCGAAGGAACGATCATCGGCGTGAGCGGCGCCGCGCATCGAGGCGCTCTCGTAACGAGCGAGCAGAGGCGCGACGCGGACATGCCTGGCCCCAATCCACCGCCGCCCGAGCTCGCGCAGGCGCGCGCCCGTTTCCTCGAGCTGGTGGCCGAGCTGCGCCCCGAGCTGCACCGCTACTGCGCGCGCCTGACCGGGTCGATCGTCGACGGCGAGGACGTGGTCCAGGACACCCTGGCCAAGGCCTACTATGCGATCAGCATGGCCGCCGAGCTGCCGCCGCTGCGTCCGTTTCTGTTCCGGATCGCGCACAACACCGCGATGGACGTCTTGCGGCGCTACGAGCGGCGCCACGTCGACGTGGTCGCCGAGCCGCCCGAGGACGCCGCTGTCGGCGAGTGGGCCGACCCCGAGGTCGTGCGCGCGGCGCTGGCGACCTTCCTCGAGCTGCCGATCGTGCAGCGGAGCGCGGTGATCCTCAAGGATGTGCTCGGCTGCTCGCTCGACGAGATCGTGCAGATCACCGGCGCGACGCTGCCCGCGGTCAAGGCGGCGCTGTTTCGCGGGCGCGCCGGCCTGCGCGCGCGCGCCGGTGACGCCGCGGCCGAGCCGCCGGCGCCCGCCGCCGCCGACCCCGCCGACCGGATGCGGCTCAACCGCTACGCGGCGCTCTTCAACGCGCGCGACTGGGACGCGCTGCGCGACTTCATCGCCGAGGACTGCCGGCTGGATCTGGTCTCGCGGCACGAGCGCCGCGGCCGCGCCGTCGGCGAATACTTCGCGCGCTACGCCGATCTGCGCGACTTCCGCGTCGTTCCCGGCGTGCTCGACGACGCGGTCGGCGGGCGGGCGCCTGGCGCTGGCGATGTACTCGCCGCGTTCCAGCACGCAGCCGTCGTCCTTCGTGCTCATCGAGTGGCGCGGCGAAAAGCTGGCGCTGATTCGTGATTTTCGCTACGTCCCGTACATCGCCGACGAGGTCCGGCTCGGCCGTGCGGCGTTCCATCCCGACGCGCAAATCGCACCGGAAAGCTGAATTTCATGAGCCGCGGCGACGCGGGCCGTCCACCTTCGTGAGTGGTCATCTATTCTGGCGCCCGTGCGCCCGCGATGAGAAAAGTCACGAGAACCTGGCGATTCGGTCTGCTGTTGGTTGCGGGGGCGTGGGGGTGCAGTGGCAGCGGCGCGAGCAAGGGCGGCACCGGCGGAGCGAGCGACTCGGGTCGTGACGCGGCGGCAGAGGTCGGGACGGGAGACGACGGACGCCCACGCCGACGCCTACGCCGACGCTCACGGGGATAGCGGCGGCGACGCCGGTCCGGCGCCGCGCGCCGTGCAATCGCATTCGTCGGGCATCGCGGTGAACCCGGCGGGCACCCGTCTCTACGTCGTCCACCCGGATGCCGACAGCGTCAGCGTGCTCGATCTCGCGACGCGCGCGATCCTGCACGAGGTGCTGCTGGCGTCGAAGGCGGTCGCCGTCGACAGCGCCGGGCGCTACGAGCCGGCGGTCGGCCCGCGCGCGCTCGCGCTCGACTCGACCGGCCACACGCTCTTCGTCACCGGCCAGCGATCGGGTCACCTCTACGCGCTCGACGCGGCGTCGGGCGCGCGGCTGCACGACGCGTTCGTTTGCGCGGAGCCGATCGGCGTGCTGGTGAGCGCCGACGACGCCAGCGTCTTCGTCGCCTGCTCGCAGGACGACCAGGTGGTGCAGGTCCACGCCGCCGATCTGTCGGCGGTGGGCGCGGCGCCGGGGCCGCGCAAGCCGTGGGCGCTCGCCTGGGCCGCCGACGGCAAGACATTGCTGGCGACGCACCTGCTGGGGCCGGGCGTGAGCGCGTTCGAGACCGCGCCGCTCGCGCTGTCGGCGACCTGGGAGCTCGAGGACGGACCGCCGAGCGCCGACGACGATCCGACCGAGCCGCACGGCCCCGTGCGCGGCATCTACGACGCGGCGGTTCGTCCAGGCAGCTCCGAGCTCTGGGTCGCGCACATCATGCTCGGCATCGATACGCCCCAGCCCGCGCTGAACTTCCAGCAGACGGTGTTCCCGGCGCTGTCGATCTTCGACGACACCGGCGCTCAGCAGGCGAGGCTCTCGGTGGCGCCCAACCCCGGCGATGGACAGGCGTTCGGTGACATCGTGTCGGGACCGCACGCGATCGCATTCTCCGACGACGGCGCGCTGGCCTTCGTCGCCGACAGCAACAGCGAGGACGTGCTGATCGTCGACGCCGCTCGCCGCGTCGAGAGCCAGATCATCCGCCCGCTGCCCGGGCACACGCCGGAGGGGATCGTCTGGGCGAACGGTAAGATCTACGTGCAGGAGCGCAACAGCGAGGACGTCGTGGTCTTCGCGGTCACGCGCTCCGCCGGTAGCGTGGTCGTGACGCCAGATGGAGCGGCGTTTCCGACGCTGGCGGCGGATCCGATGCCGGCGACGCTGCGGCTCGGACAGCGGCTCTTCTACTCGGCGAACAGCGATCAGCTGCCTCTGACGCAGAACCACTGGGTCGCGTGCGCGAGCTGCCACCTCGAGGGGCGCAGCGACGCCGTGACCTGGAAGTTCGCGCAGGGGCCGCGCGACACGCCCACCAACGCGGGCGGCTTGCTGGACACCGGGTTCCTGTTCCGCACCGCCGATCGCACCCAGGTACAGGACTACTGGCGCACGATCAACGTCGAGCAGGGCGGCCACTTCAGCCTCGACAGCCCGACGCAGAAGACGTTGCTCGACGCGCTGGCCGCCTACGTCAACTACGCGATCCCGGCGCCGGTGCCGCCGTCGACCGACGCGGCGCACACGTTGCAGGGCCAGGCGCTCGTGGATCTGCGCGCGCAGGGAAAGACATTGTTCATGCAGCTCGGGTGCGCGACCTGCCACAGCGGGCCGGCCCTCACCGATTCGGGCGCGGGCAACCCGACGCTGGACCTGACCGGGCCGGTGGTGTCGACGCAGACGGCGGGCGGCGTGCTGCTGCACGACGTCGGCACCTGCTCGCAGGCCGACTTCCCCGACGTCGACCACCTGGACATCCTGGGCGACGATCGCGCGGCGTGCGCCTTCGACACGCCGTCGCTGCGTGGGCTGGCCGACAGCGCGCCGTACCTGCACGACGGCAGCGCCGAGACGATCGACGCCGTCGTGCCCATCATGCTTCGAGCATCCGCGCCGGCCGGACAGGCGGCACCCACCCTGACCGCTGACCAGCAGCGCGCGCTGGTTGAATACTTGCGCAGCCTTTGAAGATCCGATCCCCTCTCCCGTCTGCGGGAGAGGGTTAGGGCGAGGGCAGGCCTTGCGAGAGGCGCCCTGCGCGGCCACTTTCGCATCCTTTCATGAGCCATTCCGGCCGCGGCCGGTCCCTTAGAGGGTATGCAGATCCGTCTCGCGCGGAGCCGCGCCCAGTCCGCAATCATGCTGTTCTCCGTCACCTCGGTCCTGGCGTGCGCCAATGGCAACGTCGATACCGGCGCCGGCGGAGAATCGGGAGGTGGGACCGGTGGTGAGGGCACCGCGTCGACAGGCGGGCGCACCGGAGCCGGCGGCGCGACGACTGGCGGCACGGGCGGCGCGACCACCGGTGGGACCGGTGGTGCGACCACCGGCGGAAGCGGCGGCGCGCGCGTTGATGCGGGTGTGGATCGCGGACCTGTCGCCGTGGACGCGCGCACCGACGCGTCGACGACCCTGGGGCCGGCGGTGTGGAGCAAGAACATCCGCATCAACGACGACACCGGCACCGGAAACCAGAGCGAGGTCACGATGGCCGCCGGCCCGAACGGGCTGGTGCTCACCGGCTGGATGGACTCGCGCGCGACGCGCGTGTGCGCGTTCTCGTCGTCGACGGACGGCGGCCTCACCTGGAGCAAGAACGTCCAGATCCCCAACAACACCGGCATGTTCGTCGGTGATCCCGCGGTGGCGATCGACGGCGGCGGCACGCTGTACGCCGTGTGCCAGGAGTACCTGAACGTCGGCGTCACCGGGAACATCCGCATGATGACGTCGACCGATCGAGGCGTGACCTGGTCGGCGATCCAGACCATCCAGAGCGCGCCCGACAAACCCTGGGCCGGCGGCGGCACCACCGACGGAACGCTGTTCGTCTCGTGGCTCGGCAACGCGGCCGGGATCAAGCGCTCGCTGGATCACGGCGCGACCTGGGGACCGATCCAGCCGCTCGGCAACATCATTCACGGCACCGGCATCACCGCGTCGACGAGCGGCCTCTTGCACGTGCCGTACAACCTGGATTCGGCGCGCAACCAGCTGCGCTACGTGCGCAGCAAGGACAACGGCGCCACCTACGACGCGCCCCGCGACATCGTTGCCGACATGGGAACGTTCTGCTTCACCTGCAGCCCGCGGCAGCACCCGATCGTCGGCTCGTCAGCGGATCCGACTGGCCGCGCGGTGGCGATCACCTGGACCAGCACGATGCCGGGCGGGCAGGGCGACGACGACGTCTGGCTGCTCTACTCGAACGACGGCGGTGACACCTGGACCAAGCCGATCCGCGTGAACGACAACACCGCGGCGTCACGCCAGTTCCAGTCGTGGGTCGGGGTCGACGCGCACGGGCGGGTGCACGTCGCCTGGACCGACTTGCGCGACGGCGGGCAGAACGAGACGTGGTACGCCCGCTCGGCGGACCCGACCAAGGGCTTCGAGGCCAATCAGCAGGTCACCGATGGGCGCGGCAGCGCCACGGCCAGTTTCCTCGGCGACTACAAAGGCCTCGTCGTGCAGGGCCCCGACGTGCTGGTGGTCTGGCAGGACACGCGGCGCGACAGCGGCGACATCTACTTCTCGCGCGCGGCGGGCGCGGCGGGTCCGTAGGCCGCGGAGGATGCGCGCGGCGGCGCTGGTAGCACTGGGCGTCGCGCTTGCCGGCGGCTGTCGTCGCGTATCGCTGGCCGGGCCGCGCGACGGCGGTGGGGCGCGGACGGCGGCGGTGTCGGATCAGGCTCCGCGCGCGGGCGACGGCGGGCCGAGCGGCCTACCCGAGGATCCGGACGCGGGAAGCAAGTCCGAAGCCCAGTGGCGCAAGCACATGGACTGGGAAGAGCGGGAGCGCCGGCTCTCGTTCGACAAGAACCGGATCCCAGAGCACCGCGCGGTGATCCAGCGGCTGGCGGCGGCGCGTGCGCGCTACGATCGCGCGAAGACGAAGGCCGCGGTCGAGCGCGTGCGATCAGAGATGCCGGCCTTGCGCCAGGATCTGCAGGCGCGCGCCACCGAGATCGATCACTGGCGCGTGAGCTCACCGCTGCTGGCCGACTACGACGTCGAGATGGCCGAGCTCGAGAGCGCGTACCCCGATGCGAGGCTCGCGGCGCTGGCCGGCGACGCGCAACCGCTGCGCGCGTTGCGCGCGCGCATGGATCAGCGCAAGAAGAAGATGACCGAGTGGCTCGCCGACGCGAAGGAGAGCGAAGGCGAGTAGCGCAGTGCCGGTCGGATGAGGAAGCCCCGGGCCCCTGTCCGCGGGTTTCGGATCGCCCACGCCCACGCCCACGCCTACGTCCACGTCCGGATCCGACGTGGGCGTGGGCGTGGCGTAGGCGTAGGCGATCCGAAATCCCGCAGACGGGAGAGGGGACCGGAGATCATGCAAGGGGCGTGTCGTCGCCCAGCGCCTCGGCCTCGGCGTGTCGGGCGTCGAGGTCGTCACCGCCCAGGAGATCGACGCCGTGGCGCGCGAAGCGGAGCGCCGCTGCCGCCGCGCGATTGTCGCGTTCGTGATCGCGTGACCACTGCGCCTGCCGCGCCAGCAACGCCAGCGACAGCGCGCGCGCCAGCGTCAGCGCGAAGCGACGGGCGCCCGCCTCCAGCGTCGCCGGCGCTCGCGCGGCGTTGCGCCCGACCCAGCTGCGCGCATCCTCGATCGCACCCAGCGCCGTGCGCGCGGCCGCCGCGAGATCCGCATCGGTGGCCGCCGCTGCCAGCGCCGTCGCACCCTCGTGGAGCGCGTCGACCGCGCCCTCGCGCACGGCGGTCTTGAGCACGTCGAGCGAGAGCACGTTGGTCGTGCCCTCCCAGATCGGCAGCACCTGCGCGTCGCGCAGCAGCCGCGGCAGCCCGGTGTCCTCGACGTAGCCGGCGCCGCCGAAGCCCTCGAGGACCTCGCTCGCGGCCGCGACCGCCTGCTTGCGGTGGTGAGCTTGGCGAGCGGCGTGAGCGAGGCGCAGCAGCGCTGCGTCCCGTGGCGCGAGCTCGCCCGCCTCCTCGCGGCCGAGCAGCTCGACGGCGCGAAACGCGAGGTGGAACGCCGCCTCGTGCTCGCCCTGCACGTCGGCCAGCGTCTCGAGGTGCAGCGGCTTCTCCGAGAGCGGCGCGCCGAACGCGATCGCGCCGGCGCGCGTAGTCGCGCGCGAGCGCCAGGCCGCGCCGCATGCCCGCGGCGGCGGCCACCGCGTTCCAGGTGCGCGTGACGTTGAGCATGGGCGCGATGTTGCGCACGCCGTCGCTGGTGCCGGCGACCGCGCTCGCGAGCGCGCCGTCGAGCGTGAGCTCCGCGGTCGGCACCTTGCGCGTGCCGAGCTTGTCCTTGAGGCGGTTGACCGAGATGCCCCGGTTGAGCGCGCCCGCCTCGTCGCGCGTCTCGACGTAGAACAGCGCGAGCCCGCGCCCGCCGGGCGGATTGCCCTCGGGGCGCGCGAGCGTGAGCGCCATCTCCGCGGTGGTCGCGGTGGTGAACCACTTGGTGCCGGACAGGCGGAAGCGATCGCCGTCGGCGCGCGCGATCGTCTCGGTGAGGCCGACGTCGGAGCCGCCGGTGCGCTCGGTCATCCACTGGCCCGACGTCCAGGCGCGGTCGGGATCGCGGCTGGTCAGGCGCGGGACCGCGCGCTCGATCAGCGCCGCGGTTGCCGTGGGCGAGCAGCGTCTTCGCCGCGCCGTCGGTCATCGCCAGCGGGCAGGTGTAGACGTCGGTCGACGGGTCGAACAGGTACGCGAGCGCGATCTGGTGCACGCGCGCGAGCGCGCCGTGCGCGCGTTCGTAGGCGATCGCGATCAGCCCGCGCTCGGCGGCGATGCGCGCTGCCCGGCGCCAGAGCGGCGAGACCTCGATGCGATCGACGCGCTGGCCCCAGGCATCCCACTGCGTGAGCACCGGCTCGTTGAGGCGATCCGCGAGCTGAAGCTGATACAGCGGTCCGCCCGCGAGCTCGCCCATCTCATCGAGCGCCGGCTCGATCGCGCGCCGCACTTCGTCCGGCAGCGTACGCGCGAGATACGAGCGCAGCACCCGATCGCTGCGATACTGGTTGTCGAGCGCGGGCGGATCTTGAAAGAACGCCACGGCCCCTAGCGTACTCTCGCGCGCGACCGCAGGCTAATGCGCGGGCGCGGGCGCTCCGGGCTTGGCTGTACCGTTCGCGGGCGCGGCGCCGGTGCGCGCGGCCAGCTCGCCCTGGCGGGCGTAGTCGATCGACTCGGCCAGGATGCGCGCCGCTTCGGCGGGCGCGTGAAAGCCCATCGAGTTCTCGGCGGCGACGAAATCGAGCCGCCACTGCGCCTTGCGCTGCAGCGCCAGCGCGGCGCGAGCTGCTCGGCGCTCGCGCCGCCCTTCTTGGCGGCGACGATCGCGTCGAGCATCGCCATGTTGCGCGTCAGCCGCGCGCTCGAGCAGCTCGTGCGTGCGGTCCTGGATCGCGTCGACGCGCGCCTGGATCTCGGCCTCGTCGTAGGGATGGCAGACCTGGCAGGCGCGGGTGATGTTGAGCAGCGGGCTGCGCACCCAGTGGTCGGAGACCTTCATCGCGCCCTCGCGCTTGTAGGGCATGTGGCAGTCGGCGCAGGCGACGCCCGAGCGCGCGTGGATGCCCTGGCTCCACATCTCGAACTCCGGGTGCTGCGCCTTCAGCACCTCGGCGCCGGTCTCGGCGTGCTGCCAGTCGTAGAAGCGGTGGCCGTCGGGGAACTTGTAGTTGTCGTAGGTGCTGCTCGATCTGCTCGACCTTCAGCCCGTTGTTCCAGGGGAAGAAGAGCGTCGTCTTCGGGCCGCAGTAGTACTCGACGTGGCACTGGCCGCAGACGAACGAGCGCATCTCCTGTCGGGTGGCGTCGGCGTTGGGATCGTAGGGCGCGGCGCGATCGGCCTTGCGCCAGCGCTCGATGCTGGGGAGGTGCGGCGTCGGCTCCGGTGCTCTGCGCCAGCGCCTGGATGCCGATCGGATGAAGCCGGGGCGGGTCACGCGCAGCTGCATCGATCTTCGGGTCGTGGCAGTCGACGCAGCCGACCGGATGCGCGCCGTCGGCGTGAGCGAACTGCGACTGCCGGCCGCCCGGCGATCGGATTGAACGAGCCGGTCTTCACCACCTCGGCGTGCGCCGCCGCGTACGGCATCCGTGCCAGCGCGTCGAACCCCTTGAAGACGTCGCCGTCGCCGAGCCGGCGGTAGGTCGGGATGACCGACGCGTGGCAGTGCAGGCAAGTGCCCGGCTGCGGGCGCTCGGTCACGCGCTTGGTCTGCTCCTGATCGTCGAGCATGTACGCGTGGCCGCGCCGGTCGCGGTAGTCGATCGAGAACGCGTAGCCGGCGAACATTCGCTTGAGCCACGGGTCGCGATCGATCTTCTCCTGCGGGCAGCGCCTCGGAGCCGCCGTACTGCGTGCGGCTGATCTCCGCGGTCCGCGTGTAGCCGTCGATCTCGCGCGGCCAGTTCATGCCCCACGGCGCCGGATCGGTGGTCTCGTCGGTGACCTCGACCAGGCGCAGGTACGGATTCTTGGCCTCCTGCTTGCGCTCGAAGATGTTGGTCAGCAGAGCGAGCACGACGAACCCGACGAGCGAGCCGGCGATCAATCCGCCGGCGAGCCGCCAGGGCCACCGGCGGCGCGGGCGCTTGCGAGCCGCCAGGGGTGGCGGCGTGGTCGTGGGCGATGTCGGGTCGATGCCGGTCATGGTTCTCCTCGGGGGCGGTTCAACCGCGCGCGCCGTGTCCGGCGCCGCGGTGGCAATGAACGCACGGGTTTCGTTCGGCGTGCGCGCGTCGCGGAGTGCGTGCCGTCGCCGTCGATCAGGATCTCGTGCACGAAGTCGCCGTGGCACCGGACGCAGTTGTTCTGCAGGATCTCCGCGTTGCGCGGCTTGATCAGGATCGGCTCGTGAAAGTCCTGAAGGGTGAAGCCCTTCGAGTGGTGGTAGCCGTTGACCGCCTTGGCGACGTACTTGCCGATGAAGTCGTGCGGCAGGTGGCAGTCGACGCAGCGGGCGGCGCGCGTGGTGTGGGCCGCTGGACCAGGACGCGTACTGGTCGTTCATGATGTGGCAGTTCGCGCACGCGCGCGGGTCGGTCGAGAAGTAGCTGAGACCCTCGGCGTAGCGAAACGTGAACGCGGAGATGCCGATCAGGATCCCCACCGTCACGACCATCACCTTGAAAGCGCTCCGCGCCGACACGCCTGCCGACGAAGCAAGCGCCCTGCCACGAGGGCCCCTGCAGCGTCGCGGAGCGACGGGCCCCCCGAGTGCGCGTTATTTGCGCGCGCGATCCGGTTCGCGCAGGAAATGCGCGAATCGGCTCAACCCTTCACGCAGACGACCTGGCGCAGCGTGTGCACGATCTCGACCAGATCGCGCTGCGCCTCCATCACCGCGTCGATCGACTTGTAGGCCATCGGCGTCTCGTCGATCACGTCGGCGTCCTTGCGGCACTCGATCCCGGCGGTCGCGGCCGTGTGGTCGGCGACGGTGAAGCGCCGCCGCGCCTCGGTGCGCGACATCGCGCGGCCGGCGCCGTGGCTGCAGCTGTGGAAGCTCTCGGCGTTGCCGTGGCCGCGCACGATGAACGAGCGCGCGCCCATGCTGCCCGGGATGATGCCGAGGTCGCCGCGCCGCGCGCGCACCGCGCCCTTGCGGGTCACGAGCACGTTCTCGCCGAAGTGGTGCTCGCGCGCGACGTAGTTGTGGTGGCAGTTGACCGCCTCGAGGCGCGCCTCGAACGCGGGCAGCTTGCCGCCGGCGCGCAGCGCCTCGATCAGCGCCGCCATCATCAGCTCGCGGTTGAGGCGCGCGTAGTCCTGCGCCCAGTCCACCGCCTCGACGTAGTCGTCGAAGTGCTCGGTTCCCTCGGGGAGGTAGGCGAGGTCCTCGTCGGGCAGGTTGACGAACCAGCGGCGCATGTCCTGCCTTGGCCAGCTCGATGAAGTAGCTGCCGATGCGGTTGCCGACGCCGCGCGAGCCGGTGTGCAGCATCGACCCAGACGTGGTCCGCCTCGTCGAGGCAGACCTCGATGAAGTGGTTGCCGGTGCCGAGCGTGCCGAGGTGGGTCACGTGCGAGCCGCGATCGAGCTTGGGGTGCTTGGCGATGATGCGCTCGTAGCCGGGGCGGAGCTGCGATCCACGCCGTCGGCGTCGGCGACGGGCGGATCGCGCCACGCGCCGCGGTCGTTGCGGCCGCCGTTGTCGGTGCGGCCGTGCGGCACGGCCGTCTCGATCGCGGTGCGGACGCCGTGCAGGTCGTCCGGCAGCGCCGCGGCGCGGAGGCTGGTCCGCACCGCCATCATGCCGCAGCCGATGTCGACGCCGACCGCCGCCGGGATGATCGCGCGCTTGGTCGCGATCACGCTGCCGACGGTCGCGCCCTTGCCGAGGTGCACGTCCGGCATCACCGCGACGTGCCGGTGGATGAAGGGCAGCCGCGCGATGCGTTCGCAGCTGGGCGCGCGCGTCGGCCTCGAACGGCACGCCGTTGATCCAGGCGCGGATCGGGGCTCCCCCCTCGACGTGGATGACCTGATGGGTGGACGGCATCGGCTTGGTTTCGTCGTTGGTCATGGTGTTCCCAGTTATGGCTCGACGGTCAGCACGCCGTTCACTCGAAACGACGAGGGGTCGGCGGCCGCCAGGGTCGACTCCAGCGTGTCGCCGCTGGCGAGTGCGCGCCGCGTGGTCTCGGGATCGAGCGGCGCGGCGGTGAACAGGGCGTGAACCACCAGTCGGCCCAGCCGGTGCGAGGCGGCGAGGCTGATGCTGGGACGGAACACCATCGGCTCGATTCCCGCTTGTACGTAGATCGGCTCGCCCGCCGGTCGCGGCAGGTACAGGTGAACCGTGCCGTCATCCTGAACGCCGAAGATCGTCACGTACGCGGGCGCGCGCAGGTCGCGCACGCCAAAGGCGATGTGCTCCGAGCGCGAGATGCGCCCCGGCTCTGCGCTGGGGAAGTCGGCGACGATGCGCAGCGGGCCCGCGCCGCCGCCCGGTCGGCGGGCCGCCGCGTAGACCACCAGCCAGCCGCGGTCGAGCGGCTGGGTTCCTGCGCTGCCGCCCGCCTCGTACCGGGCGAGCCGGCGTGCTCGCTCGGCCGGGTGAGCGTCTCTCACCGGATCCGGGCGAAGCCACCAGACCGCCAGTACGACCAGCGCCGCCAGCAGCAACCCCGTCCGCGCGATCTTCGAGACTGTCGCCTGGCGCGGGCCTCATGGTTCCAGATGCGGACGCTATGCGGTTCGCGAGATCCCGTCGAGACATAATGAAGTGGCGGGTACCGGTTGCGACGAGTGCGACGCCGCCCGCGCCAGCATCGCGCTATGATCCGGCGCGAGTCATGAGCATCAAGGTCGCGATCCTCGACGACTACTTCGACACGCTTCGCACGCTTCCCTGCTTCGAGAAGCTGTCGCCGTTCGACGTCACCGTGTTCAACGATCACGTCGAGGACGTCGACGAGCTCGCCGAGCGCCTGCGCGACGTCGAAGCGCTGGTGCTGATCCGCGAGCGCACCAAGATCGGCGCCGCGTTGCTCGAGCGTCTGCCGCGCCTACGCCTCATCAGCCAGCGCAGCGTCTACCCGCACATCGACATCGCCGCCTGTACGCAGCGGGGTGTGATCGTGTCGTCGAGCATGCACGACGGCACACCTTCGTACGCCGCCGCCGAGCTCACCTGGGCGCTGGTGCTGGCGGCGATGCGCCAGTTGCCGCAGCAAGTGGCGGCGCTGCGCGCGGGGACGTGGCAGATCGGCGTCGGACAGTCGTTGCGCGGCAAGACGCTGGGCATCTACGGATACGGCCGTATCGGCGCCGTCGTCGCAGGCTACGGGCGTGCGTTCGGCATGGACGTGACCGTGTGGGCGCGCGAGCCAGCCCGGCTGCGCGCGCAGGCCGACGGCCACGGGGTGTCGTCGAGCAAGGAGGCCTTCTTCGCCGCGTGCGACGTGCTCTCGCTGCACATGCGCCTCGTCGACGCCACGCGCGGTATCGTCAGCGTCGCCGACCTTGCGTGCATGCAGCCGACCGCGCTGCTGGTCAATACCAGCCGCGCCGGCCTGATCCAGCCCGGTGCGCTGGTGAGCGCGCTGCAGGCGGGCCGCCCCGGCATGGCCGCGGTCGATGTCTTCGAGCAGGAGCCGTTGCGCGACGGCAGCCATCCTTTGCTCGCGATGGACAACGTCGTCTGCACCCCGCACATCGGCTACGTCACGCGCGACGAGTACGAGATCCAGTTCAGCGACATCTTCGACCAGATCGTCGCTTACGCCCGCGGCGTGCCGATCAACGTGGTGAATCTGGAGGCGGCGAAGCGTCACCCCTGAGGCCCAGCGCATCTCAGCGACCTTGCGACGGGACCACCGCATCTTTTTGCCCAGCTCGAACGTCGTGGTGAGAGGACCCATCACTTCCAACCGGGAGACACCAATGGCCAAGGGCAGTGGCACCGTCGAGAAACCCTGGATTCTAAAGACCCCGCCGGGGACGTCGGAGTTCGAGGCTTACCGCGATGCACAGGCCGACCCGCCCGCGCTGGTCGTGCAGGTCGGCAAGACCCAGCTCCGCTACCAGCTGCGTTGCATAGACGACTTGCACGCGATGCTGCTGAAGCACGGCGATTGGATGCCGCTCGGCAGCGCGGACGAGCAGAAGCCGGCTGCCGAGGGGAGCGTCGAAGCGTGGGGACGCGCGAAGAGCAATCCGGTCGGCGGCTGGTACGGGCTGAAGAAGGGGCTGCGTGGCCGGTTCGGAATGTATGTACCGCCGGTGATGGAGGTGCTGGGGCTGGCCGAGGTCGAGCACAATCCGAAGAACAACCGGATGAAGGCGCGGAAGAAGTGAGCGATCGCGCATTGAACTGGTGAAGAAGCCGTGGCCGCTGCGCCTCGGCAAGCCGCCGGTGCATGCGCCGGTCTATCCGCGATCCGCGTATCCGACGGGATCGGGCATGGCGGGATTTGGTCGCACGGAGTGGAAGACGCGCGACGAGTAGCGACAGGTACGCTAGGACGAAACTCGTCCGGTCCTCACCGGTGAGGCGCCGGGCGCGAGCGAGGCGTATCCTCGCTCGATGGCTGCTGCGAATAGCGCGAATTCCGTTCCGCTCGCCGATGTTGCCCGGGTCGCGGCCGAGGACTTTCGCCGGGGCCGAGAGTCGGTGATGAGCGCGGCGCTGGCGCGAGACCTGGCCAGCGCGATCGAGCTGGCGTTGCTGACCGCGGTGCGCGCCGAGCGTCGCGCTTGTGCCGCGGAGTGCACGCGGCGCGGAGAGCTCTGGCAGCGGACGGCGGATCAACCCGAGACCTCGGAGCAGATGAGGGTCGAGGCAGACCACCGCGCCAACGAGGCGCTGTACCTGGGCGACCTGATCGCGACGCGCGGGTAGGTGATCTCTGATCCCCTCCCCCGTCCGCGGGGGAGGGTTAGGGACGGGTTAGGCAGAGGGCAAGCCTTGCGATCGCGTGGCGCCCGCTCAGTCGCTGTCGCGCTCGGCCACCGGGCGGCGGACCGTCGGATACGGGCGGGTGCCGAAGAGGCCGGTCCACAGCACGTGGTTGAAGGCCTGGGCGTCGATGCGGTCCTCGGTGCGGAAGTCGAAGCCCTTGGTGTGCGCGGCCCACCAGGCGGCGTCGTGGGTCGAGCGCAGCGGCAGGATGCGCGCGCCGGCCGGCTTCGGCGGCAGCGGCAGCGTCGTCGACGTGCGCAAGATATCCGAGGGAGCGGCGTCGTAGGTCCAGTGCCGGCGGCCGAGATCGAACACGTCAGCCATGGGGTGTACGCCGCCGTCATGCAGGTTCAGGTGCTCGAGGCCGAGGATGTCCTCGATGGTGCGCAGCATGTTCACCGTGGCGTAGCGGGTCGAGACGATCGAGCCGTGCTTCACGAACGGACCGGCGACATAGGCGGTGCTCCGGTGCGCGTCGACGTGGTCGGGGCCGTCCTGCGAGTCGTCCTCGAGCACGAAGATCAGCGTGTCGTGCGCGTACGGGCTATGCGCGATCTTGTCGACGAGCAGCCCGACCGCGTAGTCGTCGTCCGCCTGCTGGGTCTCAGGCGTGTTGACGCCGTCGATCGCCGTCGAGAACGAGCCCATGTGGTCCTCCATGAACCGCACCATCTCGAACGTCGGCAGGTTGTGGTGGGCGACGTATCCGTCGAACTCGCGCTCCCACTCCTTGAAGCGCCAGTAGTCGGGCAGGTTGGTGTCGAAGCTGCGGAAGTACGGGTCGGTCAGCGGCAGCAGCTCGGGCTGCGACGCCGTCGAAACCACCACGCCCGCGGTGAACGGATCGCGCAGCACCGGGATGCCGCCCAGCGAGGGCGGCGCGCTGTACAGCGTCTGGTCGACGAAGAAGCCATAGTTGCGCACGCTGCCACCTGCGCGGAGCACGGCGTTCCAGATGTAACCGGCGCCTTCCTCGCCGTTGGGACCGTCGAGCTCGACCTCGTTGCGCACGCCGGGCAGCAGGTCCGGATCGAGCGGGTTGATCGGGTTGACCGCGTGGCGCTCGGCCGACGTCGGCAGCGCGTTGTTGACCGAGCGGATCGTTCCTTCGCTGTCGTACGAAGTGCCGCGGCCGGCGTAGTCGACCGGCGTGGTCTTGTCGTTGATGTCCGAGCTGCGCGCGGCCGTGCTCCACTGCCAGCCGTCCTGGCTGACCTCGCCCGAGCAGCGGAAGTTGTCCAGGTTGACGAACCGCTGCGAGAGCGCGTGAAAGTTGGGCGTGATCACCTGCGGGAACTGCGTGATGCTCGCATCGCCGTTGCTGCCCTTGATGTCGCCGAGGATCTGGTCGTAGGTGCGGTTCTCCTTGACGATGTAGATCACGTGATGGATGCGGTCGTGCAGCGCCTCCATCATCTCGTCCTCGGCCGCGGTGGCCGAGCGGATGAAGCCGTTGTTGTCGGCGACGATGTCGGTCAGGCGCGCCAGCTCGCGCGCGTCGGGCGCCGGCAGCGTGAGGAAGCCCGCCTTGGTGAGCTGCCAGACGTAGCCGTTGCTCGAGCCGTTTTGCAGCGAAGCCGGGCAGCCGGGCGCGAAGGTGTTGCTCGCCGACGTCCCGGTGCAGTTGCCCGGGTTGGGGCCGGCGTTGCTCTTGCCGTTGACCACGTACAGCGTCTTGCCGTCGCGGCTGACGCTCACCGCGTTCGGGAACCAGCCGGTCGGGATCAGGCCGAGCACGCGGCCATGCCCGTCGCGATCACGATCGCATGAGCCGTCGAGATCGATCACCGCCACCGAGTTGCTGCCGCTGTTGGTGACGTACAGCGTGCGCTCGTCGGGTGACAGCGCCAGGCTGTTGGGGCTGCTGCCGGTCGGCAGGCGACGGTGCGGAACCAAACCCGCGGGCGCGGTGGTCTTGATCGCGTCGATGATCTCGTTGCGGCGCGTGTCGATCACGTAGACCAGGTCGGCGTTGTCGGCGGCGACCAGCAGGCGTGACTGCGAGCGGTTGAGGATCATCTTGTTGGGGTTGCCCTGCACCTGGATGCGCGTCACCACGCGCGGCGTGCCACCGATGTCGACGACGTCGATCTCACGGTCGCGGATGCTCGACACGTACGCGGTCGACTTGCCCTTCACCGCGACGCCGAACGGGAACTCGCCGCCGGGCACGCCCGCCTGCGCCGGATCGAGCTTGCCGGGGCGCAGATCCAGCTCGGCGGTCTTGGTATTGCTGGCCACGTCGACGACGCTGATCGAGTCGTTCTCGAAGTTGGCGACCACGAGCTTGACGCCGTCACTGGTCACGCCGATGCCCGCCGACTGCGCGTTCACCGCGCTGCCGAAGCCCGGCACATTGACGAACAGGCCGTTGCCCGCGCCGCCGTGGCGCAGGTCGACCGGCGTGCCGTTCTCGGCCCAGCTGCCGCCGCTGAGGCGGTAGGTGTGCACGTTGTCGTCCTTGCCGCCGGTGAGGTAGAAGCTGCGGCCGTCGGGCGAGAACGTGAGCCCGATGAAGGTGTTCGCTACCGGGACCGCCTGCTTTTGTACCGGCGCGCCGTGGGCGATATCGAAGACGAACACGAACTCGGTCGAGAGCTCGGGGATGCCGGCGCCGGTGGCGTCGGACATCAGGTTGAAGCCGCTGGTCAGCACCAGCAGCGTCTTGCCGTCGGGGCTGACCGCGGTGGTCACCGCCTGGCCAACGACGTAGTTGGGGTCGGTCGCCACGCCCGGGTTCAGCGCCGCGAAGTGCGAGCCGCGCGCGGCCGTCGGCGTGATGGCCTGGTTGTTGGGCAGCAGCTCGGGCTCGGGCGCGGCCGCCGCCGGGTACGAAATCAAGAGCGAGAGCGGAAGCGCCGCCGCCCACGCGCTGAATCCAAGACGATGCTTCGACATGGTGCCCCTCCTGAAAGTCGCCTGCGAAAAAATCACGCAAACGCTCTACGAGAAACGGCGCGGGCGCTTTGAAACGTCTCCTTGAACGTTGAGCAAACATTCGGCGTCGGACGAGCGACGCCTGCGAACGAATATGCCCGAGACGTGCGCGCGATCGCCACGCGGCAACTTAGGCCGGATTCGGGAGTATTCTGGGTTACCCGTGCATCTGGTCGCCACAATCGTCTCGTCGGCGTTGATCGCTGGGCGCGCGCAGAACTTGTCGTTCGTGCTCACGCTGACCAACGACGGTCCGCGACCGGCGGTGGTCTGCGCGAAGGATGCGCCGATCGCGCCGCTCTACGAATTGCCGCGCTGGAGCGCGCAGCTCGCGTCCAGCGACGGCGGGCGACCCCCGATCTCGGTCGTCCGTCTCTTCAATCCAGGCTGGGGCGCGCCCTCGCCGCCCCATGTGCCGGGCTATCTGAAAGAGCACGGTGTGCGAATCAAATCCGGCGCCAGCCTCGAGGTGCGCACCGGTGGTTGCTGGTTGCCGCGATCGGCGCTTCCCGATGATGCGCGCTTGCGGCGGCTGCTCAATCATCCGGCGACACCGCCCGCCGCCTTGCCGCCTGGTGTGCACTGGGACAAGGGCGACTACACGCGGGCGTCGCTCCTGGTCCTGGGCGACGAGTGTGCCACGCTGACCAAGGCGCTGGCGAGCGGAGCCGACGACGTGCTCTTCGGCCGCGCGCTCGCCGTGATTGCAGCGCCAGGGCCGTACGCGCTGACCTTCGCCTACGACGAGCAAGCAGCGTACGGCTTCGTTCCCGAGCAGCCGCTGCACGTCGCGGCACCGCCGTTCAAGCTCGACGTTCCGTGACCGCGAGGCTGCGGTGGATCTCGACATCGCCCGCCGCGGCGACCGGCACCAGCCACGAGCACGGCGGCAGCGGCAGGTCGACGCAGCAGATCCGGATCGGCCGCACGCGCGCCACCGGCTCGAGCTCGGCGAGCAGTCGGACGAGCCGCTCGCCGCTGAACGGGCAGTTGAGCAGGAACACCGAGCCGGCGCGCGCCGGCTCCGGCAGCGGCGGAACCTCGGCCGCGACGAACGAAACCCGATCGAGCCGCAGCCGCGCCACCAGGTCGCGAGCAGGGCCGACCAGCGCTCGCTGAACTTCGACGCCGACGACGCTGGCGCCGGTGAGCAGCCGGATCAACGCCGCCGCGCGGCCGGCGCCCGACCCGACGTCGACCAGGAGGTCGGAGGCGTCGATCGGGGTGAGATCGATCGCGCGCAGGAGTGAATCGACCCGGCATTGCAAGTACGGCACGCAGCCGCGCGGGAGCTCCGGACCGTCATCTGGCAGCGGCCCGAGCGCGAATGCCACGTCGACCCACTCGTCGCGGTCGAGCAGCGCGACGTCGAGCAGCGCCGCGCGGAACGACGCCGCGCCCGCGTCGCCGCGCTCGAGCAACGCCCGCATGCGCTCCGCGGTCTCGCGGTCCCGCTCTTTCACGACCGGCAGCGTACCAGAGACGCCGCCGTTGTAAGCTCGCGCAACGGCGGTCAGATGGCGCGATTACCGATTGTCGGCGTGATGGGCTCTGGTAGCGAGGCGCATGAGCGGCGCGCGCAGCAGGTGGGAACCTGGCTTGCGACCGAGGGCGTGCACCTGCTCACCGGCGGAGGCAGTGGCGTGATGGCGGCGGTCTCGCGGGCGTTCCACGAGACCGCGGGCCGCCGCGGGTTGGTCATCGGCGTGATCCCTTCGTCTGCGTCCGACGCGGCGGAGCCGAAGCGCGGGTATCCCAATCCCTGGGTCGAGATCCCGATCTTCACGCACCTGCCCCTCACCGGCGAACGCGGTTCCGATCCGCTGTCGCGCAACGCCATCAACCTGCTCAGCTCCGATGTCGTGATCTTCTTGCCCGGCGCCGCCGGCACGGCCAGTGAGGCTCATCTCGCGGTCGCCTACGAACGACCGGCGATCGCGTATCTGTTGTCGCGCAGCGAGATTCCGCACCTTCCCGACGGCCTCCCCGACACGGCTTCGTTCGAGGAAGTTCAGCGCGTCGTGCGCGCGGCGCTCACGTCGGCTCGAGCGATAGACGCGGGCCAGAGCAAATGATTGCACTCCTGATCGCGAGTCTTACCGTCCTCGGTACGTCGCCAGGCGCCGCCGTCGACGTCGAGCAGCGGCGCGACAGCCACGGCAATCGCTTCGATGTCGTTCGCGTCGATCTCACGACCGACGTCGTGGAGATGACCATCAAGGATCCGTCCGGAAGGCGCATCGCGAGCCTGGGTGATTTGGTCGACATCTACACACGCCGCCACGAAGAGCCGTGGTTCGCGACCAACGGCGGCATGTTCACGCCGGCCCACGAGCCGGTCGGCCTCTACGTCGAGAACGGTCGCGAGCTGTTTCCTCTCAATCGTTCGCCGGGCAGCGGCAACTTTTTCATGCTTCCGAACGGCGTCTTCGCGGTCGGTGGCCGCCAGGCGTGGGTGCTGTCGTCCGAAGCCTTCGCGCGGCTGCCGGGATCGGCGCGCGCCGCGCTCGTCTTCGCCACGCAGTCGGGGCCGATGCTGGTCATCGACGGGCGGCCGCATCCCGCGTTCCGCGCCGATTCTTCGTACCGCGCGATCCGAAGCGGCGTCGGCCAGATCTCGCCGACCAAGCTCGTCTTCGCGATCTCGGAGAATCCAGTCACGTTCCTCGAGCTGGCCGACCTGTTTCGAGTCGACTACGGCTGCCGGCAGGCGCTGTACCTCGACGGCGCGATCTCGCGTGCCTGGATTCCATCGCTGGACCACCGCGACCGGGGCGGCGACTTCGGCGTGATGATCGCGGTGCGCCGCCGCGTGGCCGCGACACCCTCACCGCGGTGAGGGTGTCCGGGCCGCCGCCGACGGCTACGGAACAATCGGTGGCGGAGGCGGTGGTGGCGGAGGCGGAGGGGCGGCGGGGGTGGCGGCGCCGACGGAGGCGGCGCGCCCGGAGGTGGCGGCGGAGGTGGCGGTGGCGCCGTGCCCGGTGGCGGCGGCGGTGGTGGAGGTGGCGGCGGCGGCGCAGCCGGTGGCGGCGGCGGCGCGGGTGGCGGCGGCGGCGGTGAAGGCGGCGGTGGTGGAGGTGGTGGCGGCGGCGCGCCGGCGGCGGCGCGTTCGGCGGCACCAGCGGCGGCGGCGGCGGCTTCTGGTCCGGCTGCACGCAGTTGGTGACGTCGAAGAGCATGAACTCGAGCACCTTCTCCTGCGGCGTCAGCGGCGCGTCGGTCTTGCACTCGGTCGGGAACGTCAGCGATGTTCGTCGCTCGGCGGCGTGGCGTTCGCGACGTGGAAGTCGCTGAACAGCACGCGGCCGCACTGCATGGCTGCGGGCGTGCCGACCGGCGTGTTGAAGGTGTAGTGCTGGATGGTCGTGCTGGGGTGTTGGTCGAGAGATCCAGCGCTGCGACGGCGGCACCACGGCCGGCAGATCGTGGCGCGGCGCCAGCGATGTTGATCTGGGTCTGGCTGTTGACGATGGTTCCGGCGCCGACGTTGACCAGCCACTGCGCGAACGCGACGCCCTTGGGGAACGTCTGGTCGATGATGCCGGTCAGCTGGATCGGCGGGTTGCGGGCCTGCGCATTGACGTTGGTCCAGTTCGCCGTCGTGTCGAAGATCGGCTGCGCGGTAGCAGCCACGCGTAGCTGTAGTGGGTCGCGAACACGCGCCCGCCCGCGTTGGTGTAGGTCGACGACGTTCTGCTGATCGGCCGCCGGCGGGTTGTTGGTGGAGTTAGCGGGGTCGTCGGGTCGGTGCCGACGCCCCAGCACGGCAGCAGCACCAGATCGTAGTTGGCCAGCGTCGGCCGCGATCCAACCGGCGCCGGCACCGTCGGCGACGACGCGGTCAGCGTGGTCCACGATGTGTTGTTGCCCAGCGTCGATCCGTTGCCGGTGTAGACGTGCACGCGCCCGGTGCCGGTCGGGTCGGTGAACTCGGTGTCGTCGATGCCGATCTTGCGCAGCACGCACTCGAGCGCGTCGACGTCGCCGGTCACGAAGGCCATGAGCGGGATGTCGCCCTCGGCCTTGGTGCGCGGCAGGCGCGTCTGGTCGGCCGTGAGCGGGTTGTCGACGCAGGGGAGCGTGGTGATCGAGATCTGCCGCCGCCAGCGGCCGAGCTGGATGACGAGCGGGATGTTGGTGCCGACCGGCACGTTGGTGAGCGTGAACTTGCCGTCGGGGCCGGTGGTGGTGGTCACCAGCGGAGCGCCGGTCAGGTCGGAGCCGCACTGGTCGCAGGTGACGCCGCGGCCGAAGGCGGTCACGGTGCCGTTGGGGATGTAGACGAGCGCGTTGTAGAGCGGGTCGGGCGATGCCGAACTGCGGCGGCGTCGGCGCGAAGACCGTGCCGCTGATGCTGGTCGTGCCGCCGTTGGGGCAGGTGGTCTGCTGCGGGCAGAGGTTGATGCACGGCTTGGAGACGCCGCAGATGTTGGGGCCGGCGCCGCCGCAGACCTGGCCGTTGGGGCAGGTGTTGCCGCAGTCCATCGAGCCGCCGCAGCCGTCGCCGATCGTGCCGCAGTACTGGACGCCCGCCTGGGGTGTGCAGCTGCCGGGCACGCAGGCCGGGTCGCCGCACAGGTAGGAGACGCCGCGGCCGCCGCAGGTCTGGGGCGCGGTGCAGGCGGCGCAGTCGATGGTGCCGCCGCAACCGTCGCCGATCGGGCCGCAATAGTGACCGCCGTTGAAGATGCAGGCCGCCGCCGTGAGCGGCGTGCAGGTGCCGCCGCCGCACAGGTTGGCGATGCCGTTCCCGCCGCAGGTCTGGCCGGCGGGGCAGGCCGCCGCGCAGTTGAGCGAGCCGCCGCAGCCGTTGCCGATGATCCCGCAGTACTGGCCGCCCTTGGGCGTGCAGGTGGCGCCCGGGCAAGTCGGCGAGCCGCAGGAGTTGGGAATGCCGGCGCCGCCGCAGGTCTGGCCGGCGGGGCAGCTGTTGCCGCAGTCGAAGCCGCCGCCGCAGCCGTCGCCGATCATCCCGCAGTACTGGCCGCCCGGTAGCGAGCAGGTCCGGTTGGGCGTGCAGCCGACCACGCCGCAGACGTGGGCGACCCCGGCGCCGCCGCAGCTCTGGCCAGTCGGGCAAGCGCCGCAGTCCATCTGCGCGTCGCAACCGTCGCCAATGAGGCCGCAGTAGCGCCCGCCGGCCGGCGTGCACGAAGCCTTCACGCAGTTCGGCTGGCCGCAGATGCTGGCCAGGTTGGCGCCGCAAACTGTGCCGGTCGGGCAGGCGCTGCCACAATCGACCGGGCCGCCGCAGCCGTCGCCGATCAGGCCGCAATAGGTCGCGCCCGGCACCGCGCAGCTGGTCACCGTCGGCGAGCAGCCGGGCGGCAGGCAGATGTGCTTGGTCGCCTCGCAGAACGTGCCGGTCGGGCAGGCGCCGCAATCCAGCGAGTGCTCGCAACCGTCGCCGATCGTGCCGCAGTACTGGCCGCCCTGGAAAGTGCACGACGTCGGCGTGCAGTTCGGCTTGCCGCAGATCCCGTGGACGTTGGCGCCGCAGGCCTGGCCGGTGGGGCAGGTGTTCCCGCAATCGACCTTGCCGCTGCAGCCGTCACCGACGACGCCGCAGTAGTTGGCGCCGCTGACCGTGCAGCTCACCAGGCTGGGCGAGCAGCCGGGGACGATGCAGACGTGGCTGGTCGTGTCACACGCCATGCCGGGCGCGCAGTCGCCACACGCGAGGTTGTGCCCGCAGCCGTCGCCGATGTCACCGCAGTACTGGCCGCCGGCCACCGAGCAGGTGTGGGGCACGCAGGCGGGATCGCCGCAGACGTTGGGGATGCCGGTGCCACCACAGGTCTCGGGCGCCGTGCAAGTGTCGCCGCAAACGATCTGATGACCGCAACCGTCGCCGACCGTCCCGCAGTAGGTCACCGGTCCGCCGGTGCAGGCCGCGACGGTCGGCACGCAGCCGGGCGTCCCGCACAGGCCGGGGATGCCAGTGCCGCCGCAGGTCTCGGGCGCCGTGCAGTCGGGGCAGTGCACGATGCCCTCGCAGCCGTCGCCGATGTCGCCGCAGTACTGTCCGCCCGACGGGGTACAAGTGCTGACCGTCGGCGTGCAGGGCGGGCGATCGGGTGGCGGCGGCAGATCGCGGTAGTGGATGTCGGGGGCCGCGTCGATCTCTACATTGATCGAAGCGTCGGTCGACCGGTCCATCCGGAAGGTACAGCCGGCGACCAGGGAAGCCAGTGCCAGTACTACCGAAGCCCGAGCCGGAAAATAGGTTTTCATCGGGAGTCCCCTGACGACGGAGCCGCGAGACGCGTCGAACGGAGCTCGCAATCCAAAGCACCAAAAAATAAACGTGGTGCCTCTTTTTGCCCGGCTCACCACGCGCCGTCAATCCCTCTTTTTATGTGTTTTCGAAAACAGCTCAGAATCCTTTGATCGGATTCACGACGTGGTGTTTCGAACAGATTTCCTTCGGTCCTCCAGTGCCCGCGGCGCCGCTCCCGCTGCTCAAACTTGTTTCGCGCGCCCGGCGATCGGTGTCTCCCCGGCGGTGACCCGGAGCACGCCGCCGGCATTCGCAGGCGATGCCGTCTCCCAGGCGGTTCTCCCCAGGACCCGCGCCATCGACGGCGAATCCCTGAATGCGCTGATGGCGGCGTTCGGCGCGCGCACCTGCGTCTCCGATCGGTTTCACCCGAAAAATAGGCACGTGATAGGGTACGCGCGTGCGGAGTGGGCGCCATGACACGAGGCGGGGGACGGGCAACGGCAAAAGCGAGCAACCTCGGTCCGACCCGGACGTTCCGACCGACACCGGCGAGCGCCAGGCGTTCTTGCTCGGGCTCACCGATGCGGTGCGCCCGCTGCTGGATCCGACCGCCATCCAGGACGTCGTCGCGCGCATGCTCGCCGAGCACCTGGGGGTCACGCGCTGCTACTACGCCGAGTTCGACGAGGACGCGGCGTCGCTGACGATTCACCGCGACTTTCTTCGCGACGGTCTTCCCAGCATGCGCGGTGTCTACCCGCTGTCCGAGGTGGGGCCGATCATCGAGATCCTCCGCAGCGGCCGGCCGTTCATGACCAGCGACTGGCTCGCCGAGCGCTCCCCGCCGCCGGCGCGCGCGGCCAATCCCGACTACGCCATGCGGGCGCATCTGGTCGTGCCGCTCGCCAAGGGGGGGCGGGTGCTGGGCTCGCTGACCGTCAGCCACCACGCCCCGCGCGAGTGGACCCGCTACGATCTAGCGATCGTCGAGGAGACCGCAGAGCGCACCTGGACCGCGGTCGAACGCGCCAACGTCGAAGCGGCGCTCAAGAATCGCGAGGCGCAGCTCGCCTTCCTCGATGAGATCTCGCAGCTGATGGCGGTCGCGGCCCCCGAAGGCGAGATCCTGAATCGGATCAGCGAGCGGATTGCCGCGCATCTCCACTTGACCCACTGCACGTTCCTCGACGTCGACAGCGCGCGGGGCCAGCTGACGACGACCTTTGGCTGGCAGGCACGCGCGCCGGCGCAGGTCATGTCCCGGACCTATCGGATGTCCGACTACCTGACGACGGAGTTCGAACGTGTCGGGGGCGCGGGTGAGACGATGGTCGTTTGCAACACCGAGACCGATCGGCGCACGGACGCGCAGGCGTGCGCGCGGCTGGGGATCATCGCGTTCGTGACCGTCCCCTTCCACCGCGAAGGCGAGTGGAAGTTCATGATGGCGGTCGGTGACGATCACCCGCGCGACTGGCGCGCCGCCGAGATCCAGCTGATGCGCCAGCTCAGCGAGCGGATCTTCCCGCGCATCGAGCGCGCGCGGGCCGAGACGGCGCTGCGCGAGAGCGAGGCGCTCTATCACTCGCTGTTCGAGATGATGGACGAGGGCTTCGCCGTCGCCGAGATCATCCGCGATGAGGGCGGGCGTGCGATCGACTACAAGATCCTCGAGCTCAACCGCGCGTACGAGAACCAGACCGGCCGCTCGCGCGACAGCGTCGTGGGCCGGCCCATGCGCGAGCGCGCGCCGAGTATGGATCCGATGTGGCTGCGCGAATTCGCCGGCGTCGTCGATACCGGCCAGTCGACGCGCTTCGAGCAGGCGATCCCGACGCTGGGCCGCTGGTTCCACGTGCGGGCGTTCGCGCGCGGCGGTGATCGATTCGGCATCCTGTTCGACGACATCACGATCCAGAAGCGCGCCGCACAGGAGCAGCAGCGCGCCCACGAAGACGAGATCCGCCTGCGCGAAGCCGCGAGCGACGCCAATCGCGCCAAGGACGAGTTCGTGGCGCTGCTGGGTCACGAGCTGCGCAACCCGCTGACGCCGATCTTGTCGACGCTGGATTTGATGCGCCTGCAGGGCAAGAAGGTCTTCGTCCACGAGCGCGAGGTCATCGAGCGGCAGGCGCGCCACCTGGCGCGGCTGGTCGACGATCTGCTCGACGTCACGCGCATCGCGCGCGGCAAGGTCAAGCTGGTGCGGCAGCCGGTCGAGATCGGCGAGCTCGTCACGCGCGCCGTCGAGACGGTGAGCCCGGTGCTGGAGGAGAAGGGACACCGCCTGGTGACGTCGATCGATCCCGGGCTGATCGTCGAGGGCGACGCCGATCGCCTGGTCCAGGTCGTGGCCAACCTGCTCGCCAACGCCGCGAAGTACACTCCCGCGAAAGGCGGCATCGAGGTGCGCGGGCGCGCGACCGGCGACGGCGGCGTGTTGCTCGAGGTGCACGACAACGGTGGCGGGATCCCCGGCGACCTACTGCCGCACGTCTTCGACCTGTTCCGGCAGGGCCCGCAGGCGAGCGATCGCGCCCAGGGCGGGCTGGGCCTGGGGCTGGCGATCGTGCGCAACATCGTGGAGTTGCACGGCGGTCGCGTCGCGGCGGCCAGCGCTGGGTTGCGCAAGGGCAGCATCTTCAGCGTCTGGTTGCCGAGCGCGGAGTCACGCCGCAAACCGGCTGAAAAGCTGGCGCGGCGCCGGCGCCGCGCCAGCCAAGGCGTCGTTGGGCGCCGCGTCCTGGTCGTCGACGACAATCGTGACAGCACCGAGGTGCTGTCGCTGCTGCTCTCTCAGCGCGGGTACAAGGTCGAGGTCGCGCACGACGCTGTCGCCGGGCTCAAGGGAGCGCTGGCCTTTCGGCCGGCGGTGGCGCTGCTCGACATCGGGCTGCCCGAGATGGACGGCTACGAGCTGGCGCGGCGATTGAAGGCCAAGCCAGCGCTGCGCGACGTGCGCCTCATCGCGGTAACGGGTTACGGACAACCTTCGGATCGCGAAAAGGCCCTCGATGCCGGCTTTTTCGAGCACGTCACCAAGCCGTTCGAGTTCGAGCGGCTTGCCGAGCTGATCGAGGCCGGCGAAGGCGAGGGGGAGCGCGGTCCGCCGCGCTCCGACCCGGGACGCGGCGCACGCCCCGCCCGGTGCGGCGCGTCCCGGAGCCCAAGCGGACCCGCTCGCGCCCGTGATCGTTCAGGCCGCCGCCAGCTCCTGCAGCAGCACCTCGAGCTGCTCCAGCGTCTCCCGCATCCCGCGCTCCATACCGGAGGCGATGGCGCCGTCGAGCACCTCCTTCGACGGATAGAGCTCGCGCTGCGTGAGCCGGGTGCCGCCGTCGTGCGCCTCGAACGTCGCGGTGATCAAACCTTCGCCGGCCTCGCGCATCGGCTCGAAGATCTGGGTGTAGACCAGCCGCGCGCCGGGGACGACCTCCTGGTAGACGCCGCTGAATGCCATCGGAGGCGTCCCCGGGTGTCCGAAGACGTAGCGATAGCTACCGCCGACGCGCACGTCGGCGTCGCAGCTGAACAGCACCACACCCAGCGTGCGCGGCGCCCACCACCGCCGCAGTAGCTCCGGTTTGGTCATGGCGTCGAAAACCATGCGCGGGGGTGCACGGAAGGTGCGGCGCAGGATCAGCTCGCGCTCCGACGCGCGCTCGACGTGAGTGCCGGTCGTTCCAGCGGTCTTACCTACGGTGTCGGTTCCTTGGTTCATGGCGTCTCTCCTTGCGTCTCCCCCTCTTCGGGTCGGTCTTCGCGGACTTCGGGCTCGTCTTGCTTTCGTCGTCCTGCATCTCCACCAGCAGCTGGTCGAGCGCCTCGAAACGCGCGTCCCAGAGCCGGCGATAGCGATCCAGCCAGTCATGCAACGCGCGCAGCGGCTGGCCGCGCAGGTCGTAGACCCGCTGTTGCGCGCGCGGCTCGACGTCGACCAGGCCCGCCTGTTTGAGCACGCGCAGGTGCTTCGAAACTTGCGGTTGGTTCAGCGCGAGGCGATCGCCGATCTCATTGACCGTGAGCGCGCCCGCACGCAGGAGCTCGACGATGCGAAAGCGACTGGGCTCGGCGAGCGCGGCGAAGGTCTCGATCACGGGGACAATATGCTTTGTTTAGAATATTCCTGCAAAGGAATATTGTGGTCGCGAGCCTCGGCTCTCGCACGGTCTGCCCTCTCCCCGGCCCTCCCCCGCGGACGGGGGAGGGTGACTTGCCGAAGCAAGGCGACCTCCGATCCGGTCCCCTCCCCCGCGGACGGGGGCGGACGGGGGAGGGTGACTTGCCGAAGCAAGGCGACCTCCGATCCGGTCCCCCTCCCCCCGTCCGCGGGGGGAGGGTTAGGGAGAGGGCAGGCCTTGCGAGAGCCGACGCCCACGCAGGGCGCGCCGGCGTGGTCACTGGTCGCACACCCACGAGGGCGTCTGTCCCTCACCGTCGGTGCGATCGCAGGCGCAGTTGTGCTGGACGCCGCTCGCCGTGTACGAACAGGTTTGGCCCAGCGTCGGACAGGACCAGAAACCGAGCAGCACCAGCACTTGCGGGCAGGCGCCGCCGGGGCCGGCGCCCTGCGGGATAGCCTGCCCGTCGGGAGTCTGCGCGGCGGCGATTGCGGCCGTCACGTCGGTCGCCGGCGGGGGCGCCGCGGGCGCCCCACCCGTGCCACCCGGTTGGACCACCGGTGGACGGCGCCGTCCACTCGAACGTAAAGACGACGCGACCGGCGCCGGATCGTCGGTCACCGATCCGCCACCGCTGTCTGTCTGTCCGCCGCAGCCGAGCGCCAGGGTACTCGCGGCGCCGAGCGCGGCGATAACGAACAATCGCTTGAAAGATTCCATCGTCCACCTTCCGTGGGGCAAAGCCACAGGGGTGGATTCAGGCAAGGTCCGTGCCTGATGTAGGCGCTACACCCTTTCCCAGTTGCCGCTCTCGGCCGAGCGGAAGAGGGCGTCGATGACGCGCATGTTGCCGACCGCGACCTCGATCGAGTTGTCGACGGTGCCGCCGGTGCGGATCGCGCGCGAGAAAGCCTCGCTCTGCAGGCTGTACTGGTCGACGATCGGGAACGACGTCACCTGCGCCGAGGCGCCGCCCAGGCGCGAGCCGTCGTCGAGGAAGATTCGGCAAGCGGCGTCGGCCGGCGCGTTGAACGGGATCTCGACCTCGATGCGCCCCTTGGTGCCGAGCGCGTTCACGCGCTGGAACGGCACCAGCTGCGTGCCGCAGGTGAACGTCAGGTGCGCGCCGCCGAAGTCGAGCATCCCCGACGTCAGGCGGTCGGTGCCGAAGTCCGGGTCGCGCTCGATGAGCGCGATCGCGCGCTTGGGTTCGCGGCCGAACAGGTAACGCGAGGTGTTCACCGCGTAGCAGCCGATGTCGTAGAGCGCGCCGCCGCCCGCATCCTTCCGGTTGCGGATGTTGGCGGCGTCGCGGTTGAAGTACGAAAACGCGGTCTGCACGCTGAGCAGCTCGCCGATGCGCCCCTCGGTGACCCAGGCGCGCACCTGCTGCCACTGCGGGTGGCTGCGCACCATGAACGCCTCGGAGATGAGCTTGCCGCTCTCCTTTTGTGCCGCCAGCAGCGTCTCGGCCTCTTTCGAGTTCAGCGCGACCGGCTTCTCGCACAGCACGTGCTTGCCAGCGCGCGCCGCGCGCGCGGTCCACTCCACGTGCATGTGGTTGGGCAGCGGGTTGTAGATCGCCTCGATCTCGGGATCGGCGAGCAGTTCCTCATAGGTGCCGTAGGCCTTGGGGATCCCCAGCGCCTGGGCGGCGGCCTTGGACTTGCCGAGGTCGCGCGAAGCGAGCGCGCGCAGGCTGGTGAGCGGCCCCTTCTTCATGCCCGGAAGGCTCACCTTGAGCGCGAAGTTGCTGGCGCTCAGCACACCCCAGCGCACGGGGTCCAGATTCTTGGCGTCGTCGTTGCTCGGCATGGCGGGATAATAGTGATTTCCCAGGCGCGATGTGGCTCGACATTCGCCAGGCGCGGCGCGGCGCCAAACCTGTTAGCCTCACGCCGTGAGCATTCTCAGCCCCATTCTGGCCCAGACCCCCGTGGGCCGGATCGAAGACGTCGTCGCTCGCATGACCGCGATCGATCAGGCGCTCCCGCCGATCGACGGCATCTCCTGCTTCAACAAGCTCTACCTCGAGGTCACCAAGAACGTGCTCGCCGGCGTGGGGCAGGCCACCTTCGTCGATCCGCGCTTCCTCACGGCGCTCGACGTGACCTTCGCCAACCTCTACTTCGCCGCCCTGCGCGCCTACGACGCCGGCTCGGCCGACACGCCGCGCGCGTGGTCGCCGCTTTTCGGCGCGCGCGCGACGCGGACCATCGCGCCGATCCAGTTCGCGCTCGCCGGCATGAACGCGCACATCAATCGCGATCTGCCCGTGGCGCTGGTCGACACCTTCTCGGCGCTGGGGATCGCCCCGGGCGAAAACAGCCCGCAGCACACCGACTTCGAGACGGTCAACGGTTTGCTCGCGACGACGGAGAAGCAGGTCAAGGACCTTTACCTCGACGATCTGACCCGCAAGATCGACGTCCAGTTCCACGGCGTCGACGACGTCGTCGCGATCTGGAGCGTGACCGCTGCGCGCGACGCCGCCTGGACCAACGGCGAAGTCATGTGGCACCTGCGCGCCATTGGTCCCGTCGAACGCGCCTACGTTGCGACGCTGGATCGCACGGTCGGCTTCGCGTCGCGCGGGTTGCTGGTGCCCACGGGCATCATCCGCTAACCCATTCCGGTCCCCTCCCCCCGTCTGCGGGGGGAGGGTTAGGGAGAGGGGTCCGGATCCCTTCCGCGGTGTGAAGTGGTAGGTTTCCCGCATGCCCGCAAAGCGCAGACGTTGGCCGTGGGTCGTTCTCGGGATCTTCGTCGTCCTGCTGGCCGGCAAGTATTTTCTGCTGAGCCGGCCGGCGGCGCCCGGGCCGGAATACATCATCGACCTCGCGGCGCTGCACACCGCGGCCGTCGCCGGCGGTGGCGAGCTGCCGCAGCGGCTCGAGGTCGAGAAGGTCGGCGAGTTCGCCTTCCCGCGCACGCTGGTCGTGGCCGGCGAGGGCTTTCGCATGCATCACATGGTTCTGCTCGCTCACCGTGTGGTCTGGGCGGGCAGCTCGGTGGTGATCGATACCGCGATGGCGCCCGCAGCGACGAAGAAGATGCCGGGCAGCAAGGCCGACCCGCCGGCCTTCGATCGCGTCGAGGCGGCGATGAAGAAGGCGAGCGCGATCGTCTTCACCCACGAGCACGTCGACCACGTGGGCGGCGTCGCGGCCGCGCCCGATTTTCCGGCGATCGCCAAGAAGGTGCGCATGACCCGCGAGCAGTACGACAGCTCGAAGCTGGAACGGGGCGAGTTCCCGGCGGGGACGCTCGCCACCCTCGAGCCGCTGTCGTACCAGGGACTCTACGCGGTGGCGCCGGGCGTGGTGTTGCAGAAGGCCGCCGGGCACAGCCCCGGATCGCAGCTGATCTACGTCGAGCTCGGCAACGGCCAGCGCTTCCTGTTCGTCGGCGACATCGCCTGGACCAAGGACAACATCAAGCTGCAGATCGGACGTCCGGGCATCGCGACGCTGCTCATGAAAGAGGACCGCCCCGCGGTCGCCGCGCAGCTGCACGCGCTCGCGCAGCTGCCGCCCGACGTGCACGTCATCGTGGCGCACGATCCGATCGCGCTCGACGACGATCTGAAAGCCGGGCTCTACCGCGAGGGGTTCACTGACTGAGGAGGCGCATCTCGGAGATGAAGTAGCGGGTATCGCCGAAGCACGAGCTGGGGATCCCCTTCTTCTCCTTGTAGTGCAGCGCGACCTTCTTGCCCTCGGCGTCGTGGATCTGCTTCACGACGTTCGGGTCGCGGACGGTGAACGTGAAGATCTCCGGCGCGGCGCCGGGCACGGGCGTCATCGCCAGCTCGCCTTCCCAGGTGCGGCAGATCCAGCCCTTGTGTGAGAACTTCTGCACGTAGCCGACCCGGTCGCCGTCGGAGTAGCTGAACGTCAGGGTGATCAGCGTCCAGAGCGCGCCCACGCCGACCGCGACCGCCAGGACCGCGATCAGCACGATCGATATGCGGTGGCGGCGGAGGAACGTCGGCGGCGGAGAAGCGGCGTCAATGGTCACGGGTGCAAGGCTACGGTGAATTTCCGCAGTTGCCAACCTTCCAGGATGGCGCAAATGGGGCGCAAATGGACCTTGCGCCGGGGAGCTGCGCGAGCTCAAATCGCGGCCAGCTCTGGCGAAGGATTCCGTGTCACTTCATGTCATCGTAGGCGCGGGTCCGGTCGGCTCCGGCGCTGCCAAGCTGCTGGTCGAGCGGGGCGAGCGCGTCCGCATGATCAGCCGTCGCGGCACCGGCCCTGACCACCCCTCGATCGAGCGCGTCGCCGCCGATGCCGCCAACGGCGATCGCCTGTCGGAGCTGGCCGCGGGCGCGGCCGCCCTCTACAACTGCGCCAATCCGCTCTATCACCGCTGGCTCGTGGACTGGCCGCCGCTGGCCCAGGCGCTGCTGACCGCGGCCGAGCGCAGCGGGGCGGTACTGGCCGTGGCGGGCAACCTCTACGGCTACGGACCGGTCGGCGGGCCGATCACCGACGGGACGCCGCTGGCGGCGACGCACCCGAAGCTGCGCATTCGCGCCGACATGTGGCGCGAGGCGCTGGCGCGGCACGAGGCCGGCCGCATCCGCGTTACGGAGGTCCGCTCCAGCGACTACATCGAAGCCAACTCGATCCTCGGTTTCGTGCTGGCGAAGCCGATCCTGCAGGGCAAGCGGGCCTACGTCCCCGGCGCGCTCGACGTGCCGCACACCTGGACGACGATCAGCGACGCCGCGCGGATGCTGGTCACCGCCGCCACCGATCAGCGCGCCTGGGGTCGCGCCTGGCTGACGCCCTCCCACCCGCCGCTGACCATCCGCGAGCTGGCCACGCGCTTCGCAACCGTCGCCGGCGCGCCGGCGCCGAAGCTGTCGGTGCTCCCGTACCCGGTGCTGTGGACCGCGGGCCTGTTCGTTCCGCTGATCCGCGAGCTGCGCGCCACCCGCTACCAGTTCATCCACCCCTTCGTCGTCAATGCCACGTCGACGGAGAAGACCTTCGGCCTCGCCCCCGGCGACTTCGATGCCGCGCTGAAGATCGCGGCGGCGGCCGGCCGCTAGATCCTACGCTGCGCCGAAGACCTTCGGTCGATGCGCCCGCAGGTACGGCGACGCGAACGTCGTCGTCGAGCCGGGCGCGCCCCGATAGGGCGTGATCAGCTTGCTCGATTCGCCGTCCACCGATTCGCAGAACAGCACCAGCGCGGTG
The DNA here is from genome assembly GCA_963711305.1 of uncultured Pseudomonadota bacterium. Classification (GTDB taxonomy): domain Bacteria; phylum Myxococcota_A; class Polyangia; order Fen-1088; family Fen-1088; genus DASRQZ01. The sequence continues at coordinate 298,791 of CAVQDT010000002.1, read as the reverse complement.
ATGTTCTCGGTCGCGCCCGGCGGGACCACCTGCATGCCCACGCACCAGGCGACCGAGCGCGCCTGCTTGTCGCGCGCCAGGTTGCGAAATATGCCGACGATCTCGTCGGCCAGATCGGGGGCGGTGATCTTCTGATTGGGCGCGTAGATGCGCTGGATGGGCCGGAATTCTCCTTCGAGCGAGATCGCCGCCCCGAGGGGGATCACCGAGCCGCCGTCGCCCAATGCCTTCTTTGCAAATGACAAGATGCGACTGGCGAGCAGGTCAAAGTCGCGCGAGCGCATCTGTTGATCCATACGCTGGAAGCGCCCCGTCTTCCAAGAGGTCACAGTAATGTGGGCGGCGCTACGCGCTGCGGCGGCGAAAAGGCGCCTGCGGCGGTTAGAAACCGCCTGCGGCGGTTAAAAGACGATGGCGGCGACGCGTTGCCACGACCAGTAGGCCGCGAGGGCGCCGATGGCGTACAGCGCCGGACGCCGCGCAACGCCGAGCCGCCGGCGCAAGAACGGGGCGTGCACGACCGCGAAGGCGACCGACACCGTCAGCAGCTGGCCGATCTCGACGCCGGCGTTGAAGCACAACAGCGCCAGCGGCAGGTGGCGCTGCGGCAGGCCGATGTCCTTGAGCGCGCCCGCGAATCCCAGGCCGTGTACCAGGCCGAACAGGAACGACACCAGCGCGGGCAACCGGCGCGCCAGCGTGTCGCGCGGGCGCAGCGCTTCGCTGGCGACGAGCAGGATCGACAGCGCGATCGAGGCCTCGACCGGCGGCGAGCGCAACGTGATCCAGCCGAACGCGCTGCTGGCGAGCGTGATGCTGTGCGCGAGCGTGAACGCGGTGATCGTCCCGATCAGGCGGCGCCGGAAGCCGACGAGGAACAGCAGCCCGGCGACGAACAGCAGGTGGTCGATGCCGCTCAGGATGTGCTCGATGCCGAGCACGATGTAGGCGCGCGCGATCTCACCGCTGCCGCGGCGGTCGTCGGCCGAGCCATAGAGCTGGACCGTGGGCTGCGCGCCGGTGATGGTGTAGACGCGGTTTCCGCCGTCGAGCCAGAACACCTTGACGATGGCCGCCGAATAGCGCTTGCCGACGCCCTCGACGCCGAATGTCCCCTTGAGACCCGCGGCCCCGCAGTGCACGACGTTGGGTCCGGAGACGCAGGCCTCCGGCCAGCGCGGGACCAGATCGTTGCCCATCGGGCGCTTGTCGTTCGATGCCGACCACTGCCAGAAGAACTCGCCCGGCGAAGTCTCGCGCACCTCCATCTCGGCCATGGTCATCTCGTGCGCGTGCGCCGCCACCGGCAGCAGCGCGACCGCCGCCGCCGCCAGCGTCGCCACCCGGGTTGCCACACGCGCGCGACGCATCACTCGATGTCCGGCTTGTCCGAGACTTCGTGCCTGATCGTGTACTTCTTCGCCAGCGCGCGCACCGCCGCAGTCCGCTGCTCCGCGGCGACCTCGTCGGTCCAGTCGTGCAGCACCGGGCCGCGGACCGACTCGAAGATCGCCGGCTTCGGGCGGCGTGATCGCGTCGAGCTTCATTGCACGCCAGCCGTCGCGCGTCTGCACCGCGCGCCATTCGCCGGGCTTCGAGTCGCGCCAGCGCCTTGGCCAGGTCCGGCCCGTAGCTCTGCGTCAGGTTCGACGGCGGCCGGCCCTTGAACACGCGCAGACCCGCCTTCGCGTCGCCGGGCGTGCCGCTGTTCAGCGCGGTGACGAACGCGCGCACGGCGGCCTCGGAGTTGTCGCCCGAGAGCGCGGCCTCCTCGAAGTCGTAGCGCGCCGGCTCGTCGTACTTGTCGCGGTGACTCTCGAACCAGCTGCGAAGCACGTTGTCGTCGGCAGGCGGCAGCTTGACGTTGCTGTCGACCACGCTGAGCGCCTTGAAGATCACGCGCTCGCGGATCGCCGTGTCGCCCTTGTCGACCTGCAGCGCCAGCCCTTCGCGATAGAGCACCTCGTTGTCGAGCCAGACCCGGCGCAGGGCGCTCAGCTCCTCCGGGTTGGGATCGTGGCCGCGCGCGGCCTTGAAGGTCTCGATCGCCTCGCGGTCGACGTCGCCGCTGACGACGATCACGCGCGGGTCGTCGGCGCGTGCGATCAGGATGCGATCGATCGCGAACAGCAGGCCGCCGAGCACGATGAAGTGCACGAGCGGCTCGCGCAGCCAGCCAAAGCGCTGGCGCGGAGCGCGGCGCGGCCGGCTCGGCGATGAGAGCGCTCGCCTCCTCAGCGAGCGAAACGGCGCCGCGCAATGGCGCGGCGTCCCGGATGCGACTACTTCACTCCCGCGACCGGCGTCCCGCCGATGACCTCGACGTAGATCGGGTTGCCGTAGAACCACAGGTCCGCCCAGGCCGCGACGTCGAACGAGACCGCGCGCTGGCCGGTGATCGGGCTCGCGCCGGTCGCCGTCGCCAGGTGATCCGGGCAGCCGTCGAACTGGCTGCTCGCGCTGTGGGCGATGGTGCAGGGGATGCCGAGCCGCGTGGTGTCGTTGGCGTTGGTGTACACGTCCGACAGCGGGTTGCCGCTGGCGTCGGTCTCGAACGGAACCGCGGGCGGCATCATGGTGCCGCGGGCGCGCACGTACTGCGAGGCCGTGACCGCCGGGATGCGGAACGACATGACCAGGAACGTGGTGCCGTCGACGGGCGAGGTCACCTGGGTCCAGGGCGTCGCGCCGCTGCCGTTGAACGTGCGCAGCAGCGCCGTCGAGATGTTCTTGGCGGCGTCGGGAACCGACGCGAGGCCGGTGGTCGTGCCGTCAGCGAGCAGCCAGGCGGTGTTGCGCGGCCACTCACCCGAGTAGTTCGCGGCACCCGGCGTGCGGTAGCCGGTGACCAGACCGCCGATCAGGTCGATGTGGTCGAGGACCGGCGTGTTGATCGGCCGGTTGACGCCGATCTGCAGCAGCGACGGGTTCGCGAACGTGTACGGCGAGAAGTTCGGGCCCGCCGGGTCACGGACCGCGATGCCGACCACGATGTCCGAGCCGGACGGGACGACCAGCTTCTCGCCCATGGTCGCGCACCCGTCGGTGGTGAACATGGTCTTGTTGAACGCGCCGTTCGCCGCCATCTCCTGCACGATGCCGTCGGCCTTGCCGGTGCAAGCGACGAAGCCGAGCCGGTCGATGAGCTGGCCCTGGGCGGCGAAGGCGTTGCCGCTGCGCAGGCCGTCGACGATCGTCTGCGGCCGCAGCTTGTCGCTGCCGTTGCGCACCAGCGAATACGTCCGCTGGTACTCACCGGGGAAGAAGTCCTGCGTCGAGCGGCGATCGTCGGGGCCGAAGGTGCCGCGGTTGTGCCAGTCGGAGCTGGCGAAGAACCAGAAGTTGCGTCCCTCGCCGAGCAACGCGTCCCAGACGCCGCCGATGATGCCGCCGTAGACGCCGGTGCCGCCGAACGTCGTGCCGCCGACGCTGTCGGTGAGCACGCCGTTGATGCTGTTGCGCAGCACCTGGTACTCGCCGCGGTTCGCCGAGGCGCCGTGGCCGGGCTGGGTCTCCATGCCGAACGCGCTGTCCGGCGCGGCGTTGTTCTGGTCGCGCAGGTGCTCGACGTTGAACCCGTTGTTGCCGTCGGGGTTGAACTGACCGGCGCGCTCGAGGTGGGCGGGCACGTAGTAGCTGGTTCGCCGGGTGGAAGGCCTTCATGTACTTCAGGCCTTCGAGCGTCTTGAGGTGGCCCTTGGTGCCGGTGCCGGTGCCGCCGGCCGGGACCAGCTTCTGCGCGGTGGCGTTCCAGCTCGGGATCGGTCGAGTTCGCGCTGCCCGGGACCGAGCAGTCGAAGTTGTTGTTCGGGACGCCGCGGCTGGTGTCGGTGTCCGCGCGATCGAAGCAGTACTCCCACTTCGCGAGCGCGGTGCCGCTGCCCAGCGGCGATGTACGGCGGCGTGGTCGGGAGCGTCGCGGTGTCGAGCGCCGCCGGGATCTGCCCGTCGATGACCGACATCGAGGTGTGCTCGTGGCCGGGGACGACCGTCTCGATGCCGAGGAACAGCGGCAGGCCTTTGAGCGCGTTCAGGTACTCGATGAGCGGGTACTGGAACTCCTGCACCGACTGCCAGCGCCACATGTTGCGGGTCGGGGCTGGTGCCCGAGACGTCACCCTTCGGCGTCACGCCCGAGGCTTCCCAGGTGGTGTTCGGGCTCCTGGCCCGCGATGAACGGGTAGGCGGGCGTGGCCAGCGTCGCGTCCTCGACCAGCGTGCAGTTGCGGTTGCCGTTGCCGCCGTGGCCGGCCTGGACGAACCAGTCGAGTCCCCAGGGCGTCTCGGTCTTGTCGGTGGCCTTCTTCACCAGCTTCTGCATCGAGATGCTGCCGTCGGAGCAGGTCGTGTGGTTGTGGAAGTCGCCGGCGACGTAGGTGCCCGGCGTCTTCGCGGCCGCGGTGCAGTTGACCTGGACGCTCGACGTCGCGGCGCACGAGGCGGTGGGGTCGCCGTCGCTGACGGTCACGCTGACCGTCGCCATGCCCGGCGCGTTGCAGGTGAACGTCGGGTTCTGCGCGGTCGGGTTCGCGATCGTGCCGTTGCCGCTGGCGCTCCAGGCGTAAGCCAGCGGGGTCGGACCGGCGTCGCTGTCATGCGCCGAGCCGGTGATCGCGATCGTGCCGCCGACCTGAGCTTCGGCCGGGTTCGCGCCGATGCCGTCGATCGTCGGGCAGATGTTCAGCGTCCCGTTCACGAGCACGCTACCGGTTCGCGCCGCCTCGTGACAGGTCAGCGAAACGGTGACCGAGCGGGTCTGGTGAGCGGTCACGTCGAACATCGCCGAGCCGGCGCAGCTGGTCGCGCCGTCGACGGTGTTGGCGGTGATGTTGATCGTGTAGCCGTTCGCGGCCGGAATGCCACCGATGACGGCCGTGCAGCGTCGTCGACGACGACAGGTCGATCGTGCCGCCCTTGGTGAAATTGTTCGGTCCGGTGATGGTGTAGCTGGCGGTCTTGATCGAGCCGCCGCCTGCCAGTTGCAGGGCGAAGCTGACCGACCCGGTCGTCTCTCCGGGTTGGGTCATCGCGGGTGTGTTCGCGCCGCCGCGTCCGTTGCATCCCGCGGCGGACGTGAGACCAAATAGCGCCAGTGCGAGCATCGTCATTTTGCCGACGGTCCTGATCATCGCTTCGCCTCCAAACAGTGCCTGTTGAGTCTTGCGCCGCAAACGCCGCGGCGGTTTTGTGCGCTACCTAGGGCAAGACGCGGGCCAGCGACGGTGATCATTTGCAGGGACTGAGTTGCGAGGTTTCGCATGTTTGTGGGTGCGAGCACGAAATCGCCGTCACGCGTCGTCTCCGAGAAACGGAATGGCCCTCCGACTTTCGGAGCGATAGTGCCCTTACACGCGCGCGCGTGTTGTTACGGTGCAGTGTCGAGTTGCCAACGAAACGAGGTCAGCGAGGTGTCGTAGCGGATTCGCCATCGAGCGCGCTGATTGCGCGCGTCGCCTCGCCGCGCGCCGGCTGGATCCGTGACAGCTCGGTGAGCAAGCCGCGCGCGCCGGAGAGATCCGACCGGGCGAGCGCGGTCGCCATCGCGAGCAACGGATCGTACGCGGGCCGAAAGTCCGGGCTGATGCGCAGCACCGCCAGCAGCGGCTCGCGCACCTGCGCCAGCATCTCCTGCACGCGTGGCGAGGGCCGCACGTCGCGGCCCGGCTCGATGAAGCGATCGCGCGCGAGCCAGTACGCGGCCAGTCGTTGCGGCCAGGTCGCGTCGGTCGGTTGGCGCGATCAGCTCGGAGGGCTCGATCGTCACTTCGCTGCAGCAGCGCGAACAGGCGATCGCGCGGCTGCGAATCGGGCGCGTAGGTGATGCGCGGCGCGCGGTAGGCGACGATCGGGTGGTCGTCGGTGTTGGCGGCGGCGTCGCCGGCGAAGCGCTTCAGCGCCGCCGGACCGGCGACGAAGCTGCCGAGGACCGCGAATTCGTCCTCGAGCCCGATTCCGGCGATGGGCGGCGGCAGCGGCGCGCGCATCAGACGGTCGCGGATCGTCGCGGCGTCGAAGCGATCCGTCGTCCGTCGACGGCCGATGAGGCCGAGCACCGGCGTCTCGAGGCTGTTGCTCGCCAGCATGGCCCAGCCCTGCGGAAAGGCGGCCACGAACGACTGCACGATGTTCCGCAGCGTCTCGAGATCCAGCTGGTGCAGCGGCAGCCACTGGCAGAAGACGCCGCCCGCGCGCAGCCGCCGGCGCACGGCTTCGAAGTGCTCGACCGTGTAGAGCGCGGCGGAGCCGCTGCGCGCGGGATGGAAGTTGTCGGAGACGATCACGTCGTAGCGCTGGTCGCTCGCGCGCACGTAGCGGCGCGCATCGGCGGCGATGACCCTGAGGTTGCGAGGGCGGCGGCGCGCCCGGGCTCGCGGGTGAAAGCGCGCGGATGCTTCGATGACCTCGGGCAAGAGCTCGACGGCGTCGACTCGCAGATTCGGGTCGTCGGCCGCGGCGCGCGCGGTGACGCCGGTGCCGAGGCCCAGGAACAGCGCGCGCGCCGGCGCCGGATGCAGCAGCAACGGCAACCAGGCCTGCCGCGCGTCGAAGCGAAACGTCGCGCTGCTGCCTTCCTGCTGCCGGTTGTTGATGCGCAGGCGCGCGACGCCGTCCGCGTCCTCGACGACGCTGACCGCGGCCATCGCCCCTTCGCGGTAGCTGACGACGTGGCCGCCCGCGGGGACGTCGATGAAGCGCAGCGGCGGCGCGAACAGCGCGAGCGCCAGCGCGGCGGCCGCCGGTCGCCCAGACGATCGGCTTGCGCCAGGCGCGCCGCGACGTGAGCGCGAGATATCCGACCGCGATGAGGATCAACGCCGCTTTGGGCCCGAGCCACGGGACCGCGACGACGCCCCACACGCGCCGGCGCGGCCGCCGCGCCCAGCGTGTTCGCGCCGAGCGCGCGCCCGAAGCCGACGCCGCGCGCCCGCGCGTCGTCGCTGAGGTTGCTGAAGAGCGCGCCCATCGCGACCGTCGCCGGACCGAAGGCGGCGATCGCCAGCACCGCCTCCGCGGCCAGGGCCGCGAAGAGACCGCCGCCGAGTGCGTGCGACGCGAACGCCTTCAATGCGTCGGCGCCCCAGAGCGCCGCCGCGCCGAGCAGGCACGGCGGCCGCCGAGCGCGCCGAGCAATCGATCGGTCGCGCGCCGCCGTCGCCGAGCGCGCGGCCGAGCCAGCGCTGGTAGGCGGTGGCGCCGGCGGCGCTGCCGACCAGGTAGACCGCGAGCAGCAGCGCGAAGGTGTAGACGGTGTCCTCGGTGACCTGGCTGAGCACGCGCACGACCAGCACTTCGAAGCCGATGCCGAGAAACCCGGTGATCGCGAGGCGCGCGAGCACGGGCGCGGCGCGCGCCGGCGGCGCTGGCCGTGTTCGCGACGGTCGCGCGGGAGGCGCCCGGCGCGCCGTCGGGGAACGCGACCAGCGCCGTGACGCCGCAGAACAGGTTGAGCGCGATGCTGATGCCGGCCGTGCGCGCGAGACCGATCGCCGGGATCGACCAGAACGCCGCGCGAGCACGCCGGCGACCGCGCCGAAGGTGTTGCTGGCGTAGAGCGCCGCGATCGACTGCCCCTCGCCCTGCGGCGCGCGCGATCAGCCGTTCCATCGCCGGGAGGGTCGCGCCCATCGCCGCGGTCGCCGGCAGCAAGAGCAAGAACGTGCCGGCGAACGCCACCGACCACTGCCACGCCGGCGCCGGCTGCACGCCGATGATCCGAAGCGCCGCCGCGCTGAACGGCGGCATCAGCGCGAGCAGCAGCAGGCTCCAGAGCCCGATCGCGAGCTCGCATGCGGCGTACCAGCGCACCGGGCGCGCGCTGCGCGCGATGCGCGACCCGAGCGCGAACGCGCCCGCCGCCAGCCCGCCGAAGAACGCGGTCACCACGGCCAGCACCGCCGCCGATTCGTGGCCCAGCCAGAGCCCGCACTGCTGCGACCAGACGATCTGGTAGCCGAGCCCGGCGAAGCCCGACGCCGTCAACAGACCCAGCAACGCGCGCGTGCGCCACATGGTGGCCGCTCCGATCAGCTCAGTCGGATGACGTAGCCCCACGAATCCAGCTGCGTCGGGATCGCGTTGAACGACAGCGTGATGCGGCGTTCGCCTTGGTTGGGCGGCACCGCGTGCATCAGGTAGCTCGGGAACAGCACCAGGTCGCCGGGGTCGGGCGCGGGGCTGACCCATTTGTCGGCGCTGAATTCGTTGGGCGTGGTGCCCGGGTGATCGTTCTTGAGCAGGAAGTCGGTGCCGCCCGGCGACTTCATGAACACCGTCTGCGAGCCCGGGTGCGTGGGCGTCAGGTAGACGACGCCGGAGATGAAGCTGTTGGCGTGGTTGTGCATCGCCTGCCGCCCGCCCGTGTCCATCACGTTGACCCACATCTCTTTCATCAACCAGCGGATGCGCTCGCCCAGCAGGTGAACGCCGTAGTCGACCAGCTTGGGCGCGATCAGCTCCGCGGCCTTGGCGAACAGCGGGCTGTCTTTCGGTTTCAACATCCGGGTGTGCGAGAGGTTGCCCGACGAGTTGTTGTCGTTCGTCGCCAGCGTCGTGAAGTGCTCGACGAGGCGCGCGACCAGCGGCTGCGCCAGCGTGGCGCGCGCGCGCATGAACGGAATCGGGAAAAGACCGAAGACTTCGTCCATCGCGGCGGTTATCACAAGCACGCTCGGCGGTGTCCACGGCGGAACGGCGGTGACACGAAGTCGTAACAGAACCGACGCGCGACGGTTCAGCGCAGGCGGAACTGCACGATCCAGCGCATGCGCACCGCGACCGGGCGGCCCGCGCGCACCGCGGGCGAGAACCGATAGCCGCGGATTCCTTGCAGCGCGGCTTCGTCGAGACCGTATCCAGCCTGGGTCAATGCGCGCGCCGAAACGACGCCGCCCGCTGCGCGTCGACGACGATCTCCAGCGGGAAGTCGAGCTCGATCTCGGACTGTCGCGCCGCCGGCGGGTAGGCGAGCGGCGCCGCGGCGAGCAGGCGCGCGGGCACGTCGACGTCGTGCTCGCCGCGACAGCGCCGACATCGGAGGAGCGCCGGTGTCGCCACGGGATGTCGAGCTCCGCGTCGTGAGACCCTGCGACAGACCGGCCGGCGCCGCGGCGGCAACCGAGCGCTGGTCCGCTGGCGACGGTACCCGCGCTGAGCGCGAACATGGGGCGCGGTTCGTCGGCGGGCGGTGCGGGGATCGACGCCGAAGGCGGCGCGACCGCGGGTTGTTGCGGTGCCGCCGGAGCCCTGGGCGCGACGAGCCGGCGGTGGGTGCCGACCGGTGCGTGGGCCGGAGCGTTCGCAGCGGGCGACGTTGTCGGCGCGCTCTGCGGCAGCGGTCGATCGGCTAGTGACATCACGGTGACGTCGAGCGGGGCGGGCTCCGTGGTCGGGCCGGGCGCCGCCGGCGCGAACACCAGTACCCCGCCGATGGTCATCGCCGCGGCCGCATGCACCGCCGCCGACATGAGCACCGCGCCGCCGCCGCGGCGAATCCACGGCGCCGCGCGGCGCGCGCGATCTCGCTCGAAGATTTCGATCGGACGAACCCATTTTCCGACCCGCCCGAACCAGTAGCACGGATCGTGACAGACGTGCCATGGGTAGCAACCTTGAACGCATGCGCTCTTGCCTTCGGCGGGCGCCGCATTCGCAAGGTTTGCCCTCTCCCTAACCCTCCCCCGCGGACGGGGGAGGGGACCGGAACCCGCTCCCGTGGACGTGATCGCCCCCGTGATCGTTGACGTGCACCTGAACGGGACCGCCCCCGTGATCGTTGACGTGATCCTGAACGTCGACGTGATCGTTGACGTTGACGTGATCGTGGACGGTCCTCTTCAGCCCCGCTCTTCGCCCTTCTTCTCGTCGCTTTCCCCCGCGTGGTCGTGACGGTGGTGCAGGTCCTCGCTGTGCTCGTGTGCGTGGGTGACCGCCGCGTGTGAGTGGCGATGGCTGTGCGGCCCTTGCGGCATCGGGTCGTGGGCGTGCTCGTGATGCCCGTCGTCATGGACGTGCATGTGCTCGTGGTCGAGCGCGTCGTGGCGGTGCGGGTGCTCGTGGTGCTCGGCGAGGTGCAGCGCCACGCCGGCCGCGACCAGGACCGCCGCGAGCGGGAAGGCTGGGCCCAGCCAGGGCGCTCCTGCGAGAAACGCGACCGCGACTCCGAAGAACGGCGCGGTCGCGAACATCGACGCCGTGCGCGCCGCGCCGACGATGTGCTGGGCACGCAGGTAGAACTGCAGGCTGACGCCGTAGCCGAACGCGCCGAGCAGGAGCAACGCCAGCGCGTGCGACAGCGACGGTGGCGCGTCGCCGGCCGCGATCGCGACGATGCCCGACATCGCCGCGCCGAGGAACCCCTTGGCCGCGACCACGTGCAGCGGATCGTGATCGGCGAGCGCACGCGAGCCCAAGTTGTCGAGCGCCCAGGCGAGCGCGGCGGCGGCGATCAGGACGACGCCCAGCAACGTCGACGTCGACGCGAACGATCGGCTGACCAGGACCGCCGCTCCGGCGGTGATCAACAGCGCCGCCGCCGTCGCCGTCGCGCCGACATACTCGCGTAGCCAGAGGCGCGCCAGCGCGATCGTGAACGGCGCCTCGAGCGCGAGCAGCAGCGAAGCGGTCGCACCGTCGGTGCGCCGCAGGCCGGCGACCAGGAGCGCCGGTGCGATCACCGCGCCCACCAGCGCGACCAGCGCGATCCGCGCGCGCGATCCGCGCGGCACCGACGGCGCATTGTCCCTGGACGCGCGCAGCGCGCCGATCAGCGTGGCCGCGAGCGCCGCGCCCAGGTAGACCAGCGATCCGGCAAAGAACGTCCCCACGCCCTTCGCTGGCGCGCTTGAGCAGCGGCGCGGTCACGCCGAACAGCAGAGCGGCGAGCCCGGCGAGCGTGATGCCCCGTTTCATTCTTCCCGCGTGCGCGTACACGACCGAATCTTGCCTCGAAATGTGCTTGACCGCGATCCCACGCGTCGTACGTTGGACGGCACCGAAGGAGAGCCCATGGTTGACCCCATCCGATGACGCGAGCGCGGTGCCGGTCCTGACGCGACAGCAATTGCAGAACAAGCTCGCCGGCGGTCAGCCGTTCAAGCTGCTGATGGCCGTCAGCGACTTCGGATTTCGGGTCAAGCACATCCCCGGCTCGATCCGGGTCACCACCGAGCCGAGCACGTTCTCGTGGCTGCCGAAGGACGCCGACATCGTCGTCTACTGCTCCGACGTCGATTGCCGGTTCAGCCGCCGCGTCCTCGAACGCCTGCGGGAGAGCGGCTACGTCAACCTCGGTCACTACGCGGGCGGACTGACCGACTGGGAAGCCGCGGGGTTGCCGATCGAAGGCGACTGGGCTCCCGGCGCTTGATCAACCGCCGTCTCCCTCGAGGAATCGCAGGAGCACGGGGCCGAGCGACGCGGGGTCGATGTCGTGCGTCGCGCCTTCGAGGGTGAGTGAGCGTCCCGGACGGAAGCGATCGTCCGAGTCGCTCGGCGACGTCGCGCATGACCGGCGGGCTGGCGCCGCCCGCGATCGCCAGCACCGGCTGGCGCACGTGGGCCGCGAATGCCGTCAAAAGCCCGTCGTAGGCGACGATCGCGGCGTCATAGACCAGCGTGTGCGCCATCGCCTCCAGCGCGGCCGGAAGGGCGCGTGGCGCAGTTGCGCGATGATCGGTTCGGGGATCCCGACCACGCGCCGCTGAAAGTACTCGACCGCGTCGCCGCGACGTCCGGCGGCGATCAGCGCCGCCAGCGCGGCGGCGTGCTCCGCGGGTTGCGCCGGGGGCGTCTCGTAGAGCGCGAGCCTGGTGATCGGCAGTCCCGACGCCGCCGGCGCGGAGCGCGAGCACCGCGCCCGACGAGTATCCGACCACCGCCGCCTCGCCCCCGGCCGCGCGGATGACAGCGTCGAGGTCCTCGATCTCGCGCTCGACGTCGTACGCCGCGCGCGTCGCCGCTGTCGCCTCGCCCGCGGCGGTCGTAGCTCAGCACGGTGAAGTGTCGCGCGAGGAACCGCCGCGAGCGGCGCGCCGGTCCGCCGGTCGTTGAACGCGCCGAGCGCCAGGATCACCGGCGGTCCCTGCCCGACCTGGTCGAACGCGATGACGGTGCCGTCCTTGGAAGTGGGTCGTCTTCAGTTGCGATGTCATCCGGGTCGTCCTTTCGAACGTCCTGTCCGTGTAGACCCGGCCGGCAGAAAAAATCATCGCCGCCTCGGGCGATACAGAAGTCAGGCTAGGAGATGACCGGCGGCAGCTCGAACGCGCGGCAGAGCGCGGCCGAGAACGTCGTCAGCTCGGCGATCTCGGCGCCTTCGACGCGCAGCACCAGGACCGCCGACAGGCTGAACCGCGACTCGCCGGCGCGGCGCAGATACGCCGCCGCCGCCGGTTGTCGATTGGCCGCGGTCGCGACCATCCTGAACTCGCCCTGAAAAGTGGGCGGGAACAGCCGCAGCATGTTTGCGATCGCCGCGCGGCCGTCGAACCACAGCGCAGCCGGCGGCATCGCCCAGCGCGCGTCCTCGCGCAGCAGCCGGGTCACCTCGTCCGGATCGCCGCGCTCCCACGCCGCCATGAACCTCTGCAGCACCGCACGCTGCTCGCGTCGAGATCCGGTCGCGCGCGGCCCAGTCACTGCCGGCCGGCCGGCAGGCGCGCGCGCATCGTGGCGTGCGCGCGCTGGAGCGCGCTGGTCACCGCCGCGACGGTCGCCTCGAGCAGCTCGGCGGTCTCTTCGGCCGACCAGCCCACGACGTCGCACAGGATCAGGATCGCGCGCTGCCGCGGCGGCAGATGTTGCAGCGCCGCGATGTACGCGAGCTCGATGGTCTCGCGCGCCGCAACGCTGGCTGTCGGGCCGGCTGCCTCCGGGCGCGGGCAGCGTCGAGCTGATCGTCCGGATAGGGCTGCAACCAGGGGAGCTCCGGCGACAACGTCGGGCGAGAGCGCGCCTCCGACGCGGGCGTCGCGGCCGTCACCGGCGGCGCCACGTCCTGCGGCAGCACGCGCGCCGGCGCGCGCTCGAGCGCGTTGAGGCAAACGTTGGTCGCGATCCTGTAGAGCCAGGTTCGAAACAGCGACTTGCCCTTCGAATCCCTCGCGGCCGCGCCAGGCGCGCAGCATCGTCTCCTGCACCATGTCCTCGGCGTCGTCGAACGACCCGAGCAGCCGATAGCAGTGCGCGCGCAGCGCGCGGCGATGCGGCTCGCACAGCGCCGAGAACGCCGTCTGGTCGCCGCTGCGCGCCGCCACCACGATCGCGTGCTCCTCGCCGTGCGCTCACGCGATCTCCGGGTCGGCGGCCGAGCGAACCGTCAGCGAGTAGCGTTCCGCGCGCACCGGGCAGACGCGGTGCTGCCAGTCCGACGCGCGATTCGCCCGCGAGCACGAACAGGCTGCGCGGCGCGAGCTCTTGCTCGAGCACGCCGCTCGCGCCGGTGTCGTCGCGCGCTCGGCCGCTGCAATTGCAGCCGCGCCGGCGCGCCCAGCGACAGCGACAGGACCGTCGGTCCGAAGGCGCGGTTGTCCGCGTGCCATCCGATCGCGCCGCCCGGTGGATAGTGCAGCGCCGTGCACAACCGAAGTCGGCGATCGCACGCCCCGCCAGCGCCAGCTCCCGGCCGAGCCCCGCGCACGCCGCCTCGACCATTCGATCGCGGATACACCGCCAGCTCGGGCGGCAAGCTCGGGCGCTGGCTCGAGCTGCCGGCCCTGCGTGAGGTAGCGCGCACCGAACGACATCGCGCGCCGGCGCGCGGTCTGCCCGCGAAACGTCACCAGCTTCCACTCGGGCGACGCCGCGAACCAGGCCAGCAGCGCGCGCTCCTCGACGGCTGTGATCAGCTCGGGGACGTAGAGAAACCCGGCCGGCTCGGCGGCGCCGGCCGGCGCGGTCGTGGTGCGGGGGCTCATCTCCCCCGAGCATAATCGAGCCGCGAACCGGTGGTCGGCCGCCGTGTCTCAGCCGCCCGCGAACAGGCTCTTGCGCACGATGGCGTGCACGCCCCAGTTGCCGTCGACGACCTGGGTGATGCCGAAGTCGACCGCGATCGACATCAGCGACACCGCCTCGTCCTCGGTCAGGTGCTGGGTGGTCATCAGGAACCGGCGCATCTTGCGGAACGCGTCGCGCAGCGCCGAGATCCGTCGACGATTTCGAGTAGATCTCCGACTGGGCCTTGGCGCCGAGATCGGCGAGGTAGTTCGGGTAGCTGAACCCGTGCACCACGAACTCGGTCGCGGTCTCGAGCAAGCGGATAGTCGAGCCCCTCGAGCGGCGTGCCCTTGAGCGCCGCCTTCTTGTGCAGGATCAGCTGGAACGTGCCGGTCAGCGAGCACTCGATCGCGGTGCCGCACAGCTCGGAGTCGCCCTGCGACGCGTGCGGATCGCCCACCGAGAGCAGCGCGCCCGGCACCGAGACCGGGTAGTACATGGTCGCGCCCTTGCCGATGCGCCAGTCGTCGATGTTGCCGCCGGTGTAGCTGGGCGGGATCGAATCGACGATGTCGGCCTCCTTGGGCGCGAGGCCCATCGTGCCGAAGTGCGGGCGGATCGGGACGCGCACGTTCTTGAGCACGCCCCAGTTCTCTTTCACCTTGCGGTGATCGACCGGGACGCCCGGATAGTCGATGATCTTGTGCACCTTGCCGAAGGGATCGGTCTGCGGCGTCCAGCGGAAGTTGTAGACGCGCCTTGGCCCAGTCGCGCGCCGACGCGGCGTCGACCTCGTAGATCGTGATCACCTCGCGCGGCTTGGGCTCCTCGATCAGGTCCTTGTAGTGGAATCCCCACCAGGCGGCGGCGTTGCTGCCGAACGTCTTGCCGGCGAACTTGGGGTTGGCGCACGGGCGCGGGCGCACGTCGAGGATCCGCACCTCGAGGATGTCGCCCGGCTCGGCACCCTTGACGGCGACCGGGCCCGTGCAGATGTGGACGCCCAGTCCCTCGCCGGCGCCGCGTCCGAACAGCGACGCGTCCATCGGTCCGGCGCCGCGGCGATCGACGCCCTTGCGCTTGGCGTCCCAGTAGAAGATCGATTCGACGCCGGGATCGCCGGTCACCATGCGCTCGGCGTCGTCGTTGGCGTGGTGGGTGACGGTCTCGATGGTCACGAAGTCGCCGGAGACGACCTCGACCAGCGGCTTGAGGTTCTTGCTGAAGTAGCCCCAGTGCACCGTCTTGTCGTTGGCGGGAACGTGCACGTGGCTGAACGTCGTGCGCGGCACCGCGGTCTGCGCATGCGCCAGCGCGGGTGCGCCGATCGCGGCCAGCGTGCCGGCGCCCATCGTGAGCAGGCCGCCCTGCAGAAAGCCGCGGCGCGACCGGTCGGCCTCTGGCGCAGGCGTGCTGCCGGCGCGATTCGCGTCGTCGGTCGGTTCACTGTCGTCGGGTACGCGGTCGCCGTCGTTCATCGAAACCTCCTCGGCCGTTGGTTTGATCGGAACGTACCCAACCGCCGTGCGGGGCGAGATTTCGGCGCGAACAATAATTCGTAAACTCGAACCTCGAAGAAACGGCCCGGCTGGCCATGGCCGTGGCCAGCTAGACTGGGCGCATTGACCCCGACCCTTCTCCCACTCGCGCGCGGCGTCGCCTTCGTTGCCGTCCTCCTCGCGTTGCCGGCCGGCTGCAGGCGGGGTTCGCCCGCCGCTTCACCGCTCGCGGCTGCTGCGCCGCCCTCGCCCGACACCAGCAACGATCTCGGCCCGATGGAGCGTGCGCTCCCCGCGGTTGCCGGCGCGTTTCGCGGCGGGCCCGTCGAGCGTCACGATGGATTCGTGCGCCGCTCCTACGTCCGCGCCAGTACGCGCATCGAGATCACCATCGCGTACCGCCCGCAGCGCGGCGACGACTACCAGCAATGGGTGGCCGCCGCTCGCGACTACCCGCTGGCGACGCTGGACTTGCCGCCCAGCGAAGCGCTCGGGTTCTTCACCTGCGGCGACCCGGCGGGTCGCCCCGCCTGCGACCTGCACGTCCAGTTGCGCGCCGGATATCACGTCGAGGTCATGAGCGGCGGGACGGCGACGCGCGCCGACCTGGAACAGCTGATGGTGGCGGTGCCGATGGGCGCCCTGGTCGCGGGCCGGTGATCTCCGACGGCGCGGCGCGGCGCGCGTGCGCGTTTCAGGATCTCCAGAGAAGTAGCCGCCGTGACGAAACCCCGGCACCGGCCCCACGGACGTGCGTGATTGATCCGCAGGGTTCACGCAACCATGACACCGGGCTGACCCGATCCCGGTTTTCTCGGCCCGCTGAGGAGGTCTCGTTGAAGCGCGTTCTGGCTCTCGTCTTGCTCGCTGGTGTTCCGGGCCTGGGGTGTAACGGATCGGCCGGTTCGGTCGCTCCCGGATCCGGCGGGAGCCCGGGGTCGGGTGGCGCCTCCGCGGGCGCCGGCGGCACGACGGGCGCAGGCGGCGGGTCGGCCAGCGGCGGTGCGTCGGGCGGCGCCGGTTCGAACGGGGCCGGCGGCGGCTCGAGCAGCGGCGGCACGACCGGCGCCGGCGGAATCACCGGGGCGGGCGGAGCCGGCGGCCGAGCTACCGGCGCGGGAGGCGCGACCGGCACCGGCGGCAGTATCACCGGCGGTGGCGGCGCGCCTTCGCTCGGCGCGTCGTACTTCATCGGCGCCGACATCACCGACCAAGAGACCCAGCCCGCCGCGACGCGCGCCAACTTGCTGACGTTGATGAAGGCGCACGGGTTCAACTACGTTCGCCTCCGGACCTTCGTCGATCCCAAGGCTGCCGACGGCTACGACAAGACCAACGGCTTCGACGACATCGTGCACACCGTCGCGTTCGGCAAGCAGGTCAAGGACGCCGGCATGGGCTTCCTTCTCGACTTCCACTACAGCGACAACTGGGCCGACCCGGGCAAGCAGTGCGTTCCCGTCGCCTGGCAGAGCATCACCACGATCGCCGGCCTCGCGACCGCCGTTCACGACTACACCAAAGACGCGATCACGCAGCTGGTGGCCGGCGGCGCGCGACCCGACATGGTCCAGATTGGCAACGAAGAGACGCCGGGGCTTCTGATTCACCTCTGCGACAGCCGCGGGCTGCCGCTGGCCGGAATCGCCGGGTACAACCCGGTCAACGGTGCCCTCTATCTCTACTCATCGACCGACGTGGGCGCTCCACCCGCCGGCGGTCCGCCCGCCGGCGGCTGGAACAACCTGGGCATGTTGCTCAACGCCGCCGCGCAGGGAATCAAGGAGGTCGACACCGGGATCAAGATCGTGATCCACCTCGACCGCGGCAACGATCTTGCGTCCAGCCGCAACTACATCACGAACGCGACCGCCAAAGGCGTGCCCTTCGACGTCTTCGCCGAGTCCTGCTACGTCAATGTCCAGGGCCAGCCCGCGAACTGGCAGGCCACGTTCAGCGCGCTGTCGACGCAGTTCCCGAACGTGAAGCTGATGATCTCGGAGTACAGCACGCAGCAACGCGCGGCCAACGACATCATCTTCCAGCTCCCCAACCAGCAGGGGATCGGAACTTTCAACTGGCAGCCGACTGATCTGTGGACGCGCGCGGGCGCCAACTACACCGCGCAGGCCAACATGTCGATCTACGACCTGATGAAGACCGACTACGCCAGCCGGTTGTGATGCAGTAGCCGCGGTCAGCGCCGCGCGTGCTTCTGGAAGAACGCCCAGATCTGCTCGCCGGCGTCGAAGTCGCGCGGAGTGGTGCCGCCGACGAGCCTCGCTTCGCCGCCGGGCCAGGCGTGGCCGCCCCCCTCGATGGTGTAGAACGCGACCTGGGTTCCCGCGGCGCACTGATCGTAGACATCGACGCGGGTCTCGGTACCGTCGCTGCGGTCGGTGTCGGGCAGCCGCGATGAGATCGGGTCGGCGGCGCACCGGTTGCGCCGCGCCCACGCGGCGATGCCGTCGCGAATCGAGGCGTCGAGCGCGACGGTGGGATCGGCGGTGCCGTGCATCCCGATGATCCCGACCGGCGTGGTGTTTTTCGTGCAGACGGACACGACGTCGAGCGCAACGCTGCCCGAGATCGGCGCCACCGCCGCGACCAGCTCGGGCCGCTCGCACGCCAGGCGATAGACCATGCTCGCGCCATTGGAAAATCCGGCGGCGAAGACGCGTTTGCGATCGACGCCCAGCTCGGCGACCAGCGAGTCGATCAACGCCGAGAGAAAACCGAGGTCGTCCGGCCTCGGGCGGTCCACCGGCCCGGAGAGCCAGCTACTCCAGTGGCTGGGATCCCCCAGCGCCTGCGGATAGACGACGACCGCGCCGTCGCGATCGGCCAGCTTGTCGAACGTCCCACGCGTTCGCTGCTCCATCGCCGCGGCGGTGCCGCCATACCCGTGCAGCATCAGCACCAGCGGGCGTCCCGGTTTGGTGGCGCCGCCGGCGTGCAGCAGATAGGTGCGCGTGACACCGCCGACGACGAGCTGCCGCTCGACGGTCCCGGTCATTGGCCGCGCCCAGCGCGGGCACGCGATCGTCACCAATGCGAGCGCCACGACGGTGATCACCCGCGATCCGCGCCGCCGCGCTTCCATGCGGCTCTCATAGCACGGTTCATCGACAGCGCGCGGTCGCGACGGCAAGCTATGCGCGTGATCACTCATCCGGAAAAGGTGTTGTTCCCCGACAGCGGCATCACCAAGGGCGAGCTCTGCGCGTACTACGAAGCGGTGGCGCCGCTCATGCTGCCGCACGTGCTCGGGCGCCCGATCACGATGGAGCGCTTCCCCGCCGGCATAGAGAAGAAGGGCTTCATCCAGAAGGATGTCTCGAAGGGCTTTCCGAGCTGGCTCGAGCGCGTCGAGGTCGAGAACCGCAACGACAAGGTTCGTGACAGCGTTCACTATCCGCTGGCCAGCGACGCGCGCTCGCTGGTCTGGCTCGCCAACCAGAACTCGATCACGCAGCACGTCTGGATCTCACGCGTGCCCCGGCTGTACCAGCCGGATCTGTGCGTGTTCGATCTCGATCCATCCGAGGAAGACCCGGGGGCTCTGCGCACCGCCGCGCTCGCCGTGCGCGAGCTGCTCGACGAATTCGGTCTGCCGTCGTTCGTGAAGACCTCGGGCTCGAAGGGCTTCCACATCGTGATCCCGCTCGACGGCGAGGGCGAGGCCGACAGCTCGTGGCGCTTCGCGCACGGGGCCGGCGCGGTGCTGGTCAAGCGCCACCCCGAGCTCCTGACTCAGGAGTTCATCAAGGTCGATCGCGGCCGCCGCATCTTCGTCGACACCGGCCGCAACCTGCCGGGCGCGACGTTCGCCGCTGTCTACGCGGTCCGTCCCAAGCCGGGCGCGCCGGTGTCGGCGCCGTGCACCTGGCAAGAGCTGCAGCAGGCGACGGCCGGCCCGCAGACCTTCACGCTGCGCACGATGGCGGCGCGCATCGCCGACGTGGGCGATCTCTGGTCGGGCATGCACGATCGCCGCTGCTCGCTGCGAGAAGCGACGGAAAAGCTGCGCACGCTGCTGACCGAGGAGGACTGGAGCGAGGCGCTGGCCGCGTCGACGCGCCGGCCGACGTCGCGCAAGGCTCCGCCGGCCAAGGCGGGCGCGAAGCCAAAACCGAAGCGAGCGCGCTGATCCTTGTATCTGAACAGATGATCAGTTAGCGTTCTCTGCATGGGTGCCGCTTCGGAGCTCGCGCGCGCGCAGCCGCTGGCGGCACCCCGGATCTGCTGCCTGGATCTCGACACGTTCTTCGTCTCGGTCGAGCGGTTGCTCGATCCGACGCTCGAGGGAAAGCCGGTTGTGGTTGGCGGGCGTCCGGGAAGCCGCGGCGTGGTCACCGCGGCCAGCTACGAAGTGCGGCGCCTCGGCGTGAAGTCAGGGATGTCGCTGGTCGAGGCCGGCAAGCTCGCGCCGAACGCGATCTATCTGCCGACGCGACACGAGATCTACGGCACCTATGCCGAGCGCGTGCGCGAGGTCGCGCGTCGTTACGCCCCGACGGTGCTGGTCGCGAGCATCGACGAGATGTTCCTCGATTTCTCGGGGTGCGAGCGCCTCTACGGCTGGAGCGGCGCCGCCAACGCGAACGGCGGCCAGGTGGATGACGACCGCGGTGGGGCAGGGCTCGATAGCCCCGGAGCCGACGCCGCCATCGAACGCGCCGTGCTGCAGTTGACCACCGCGATCTCCGACGAGCTGGGCTTGCCGTCGAGCGCGGGCATCGCCACCAGCAAGGTCGTGGCGAAGGTTGCGTCCGCGCTGGCCAAGCCGCGCGGCGTGATGCTGGTGCCGGCCGGCGTCGAGCGCGCCGTGCTCGCGCCGCTGCCCGTGCGGTCCTTCCCTGGCATCGGCCCCGTTGCTGAGGCCAAGCTGCGCGCGGCGGGCTATGAAACCCTGGGTGTCGTCGCCGAGGCACCACTGGAAGATCTGCAGAAGATCTTCGGCGCCTGGGCGGCGTCGATTTCGCGCGGCGTGAAGGGTTTGGGGTCGGGCGATCTCGGCCGCGAGCGGCCGGCGTTCTCCGAGC
Source organism: uncultured Pseudomonadota bacterium (assembly GCA_963711305.1). Classification (GTDB taxonomy): domain Bacteria; phylum Myxococcota_A; class Polyangia; order Fen-1088; family Fen-1088; genus DASRQZ01. The sequence continues at coordinate 278,312 of CAVQDT010000002.1, read as the reverse complement.
ACGATCCCGAGGGCGAGACCGTCGGCAGCATCTCGAACGAGCGCACGTTTCGCGAGGACGTCACCGACCCCGCGTCGATTGAAGCGGTCCTGTGTGGCCTCACCGAGCGTGTCTGCTGGCGCGCGCGCAAGCGTCAAGTCAAGGCGCGCACGGTGACCCTCAAGCTGCGCTACGCCGACTTCCACACGCTCACGCGCTCGCACACCACCATGGCGACGAACTCCGAGCTCGAGCTCTATCCGATCGTCAAGGCGATGTTCGTCGCCGCGCGGACGCGCCCGCTTCCGATCCGACTGCTCGGCATGCAGCTCTCGAACCTGGGCGTGTTCGAGCAGCTCTTGCTCTTCGATCGCAACGAACGGGTCGGCGCCGTCGTCGACACCATCCGCGCGCGCTTCGGATTCTCGACGGTGTCGCTGGCGACCGCGCAGCGCTCCGGCGAAGACTCAGAACACCGCCATCCGGCTCACCCCCGGTCGCGCGTGTAATGCAGGCCGACGACGCCGCTGGGGTAGGGCTTGGCCTCGAGCAGCTTGAACTTCAAGTCGCCGCGGCCAGGGAACAGGCGCTTCCCGACGCCCAGCGACAGCGGATAGAGCAGCAGGTGTAGCTCGTCGACGAGATCGTTCTCGAGCAGCAGGTGAACGAGCTGGCTGCTGCCGTCGGTGAGGATGTTCTTGCCGGTCTGCGCCTTGAGCGCGCGCACGGCCGCGACGACATCGTCGCGGATGATCGTGGTGTTGCGCCACTTCGGCGCGGTCAGCGTCTTCGACACGACGTACTTCGCAGGCGTGTTCATCATATCGCCGAAGAAATCGCCCGCCGGCATCGGCTCGAAGGCCTCGGCGTGAGTCACGTAGGTGCGGCGGCCCAGCAAAAAGGCGTCGCAGTCTTTCATCATGGCGCCGAATGCCATTCCGATCTCGTCGTGCCAGTAGGCGCGCGTCCAGCCGCCGTGGGCGAAGCCAAGGTCGCGATCTTCGTCGGGACCTCCGGGGGCCTGAATCACGCCGTCGAGGGTGACGAACTCCGATACGATGAGCTTTCTCATGGCGGTCTCCTTGCTTGTTGCGGCAGAGCAGTTGTCTGACTTGTTCGCCTCTCAAGCAACGACGAACGACCGGGACCGCAACCGACACCCTCGACGGGCAGCGCGGCGTTTTTAGTGCGTGCCTGGGCCGGGCGCCGGGGCCGCCTGCGCCGGCGACCCCGCGCGCGGGCCGAGGCCGACGTTCTCGGGCACGGCGCCGATCTGCTGCAGGAAGCCCAGGCGGTCGGTCTCCAGCCCGGCCGAAACCACCTTGTCATCCTGGAACCGGAAGATCCCGCTACCCGAGTTCGAGACCGCCTTGCCCGTGGGCGCGTACCCGCGGAACTGCCCCCGGTGGGTCCCGGTCCAGTGCCAGCGCACCGCGACCGATTCGCCCTCGGCGACCATCTCGTCGACGGTGTAGTGGATGTCGGGGAACGCGCCGCGCAGGCCGACGACGACGGCGCGGAAGCCGGCCGGCCCCTTTTCGCCTTGCGGGCCCACGTACTCGGGCGCGACGAGTTGCTCCAGCGCGGCGAGGTCGCCGTTGCCGAAGGTCGCGAACAGCTTCTCGACGTTCTTCTTGTTCTGGTCTCGATTGGACATGGTCGTGCTCCTGCTCGTAGGGAGAGGGTGGGCGGACGTGCAGGCCAGCGCGGCGAGCGCGGCACCCACGAAGATGGGGAATGGCTTCGATCGCGGTGTCATCGAAGACAAAAGCTAGGCGTCGGGAGGTTCTCAATCCAGTGATGATTGGTGAGCGCTATCATCACGAACCGTGAGCTTATCCACGCTGGATCTGAACCTGCTCCTGATGCTCGACACCGTGCTCGCCGAGCGCAGCGTGGTGCGCGCCGCGCGCCGCCTGCACGTGACGCCGTCGGCGATCAGCAACGCGCTCGCGCGCTTGCGCGCAGCGCTCGACGATCCGCTGCTGATCCGTAGCGGCCGCGGGGTCGTGCCGACGCCGCGCGCGGCGGCGCTGGCGCCCGCGCTTGCGCGCGCGCTGCGCGACCTGGATCAGGCGGTCCACGGCGAAGGGTTCGATCCGGCGACCACCGACCGCCAGCTCACGCTCGCCATCGCCGACGTCGGCCAGGTGGTGAAGCTGCCCGCGATCGTGGCGGCGCTGGCGGCGAAGATGCCGCGCGCGCGCCTGCGCGTGCTCAGCATCGACACGCTGTTCGCGACCGGCGGCCTGGCGGGGACCGAGATCGATGTTTCGATCGGCGCCGGCGAAAAGGGGCCCGGCGTTTACGCACACCCGTTGTTCCAGGAGCACATCGTGCTGGTCGCGCGCGCCGGCCACCCGGCGATCCGCGGCCGGGTCGGGAAGGCGCAGCTCGCGGCGCTCCGGCACGTCGAGGTCCAGGTGGCGCCTGGGCGGGGCAGCCGCCCGCTGGCCGCGAGCTACGCCGCGCTGGGCGTCGCACGCGACATCGCGGTGGTGGTGCCGACCTTCGTGGCGGCGGCGGCGATCGTCGCCGGCAGCGATCTGGTCGCCTCGCTGCCCGACAGCCTGCTCGGCGTGCTCGCGCCGCGGCTGGCGCTACGCCGCGTGACGACGCCGCTGGCGCCGGTCGGGACCAACATCAACCTGCTCTGGCACGAACGCACGCACCAGGACCCGGCCCTGCGCGCGTTTCGCGAGCTGCTGGTACAGTCGGTCGGGCAAAGGGAGGCGCGTTCGCCTCTCGGGAGAGTGAAATGACCGCTGGAGCGCCGCTCGAAGAAGACCATCGTCGAAGTTTCTCTCGTCGCAGCGCTCTGCTCGCGACGCTGGCGTCGGCGCCGCTCGCATGTCGCCGCTCCAGCGCGCGGCTCGCGGTGTCCAGCGACGCGGGCGCCGCGCAAGCGTGGGGTGGGTTGAGCGTGGTGCGCGTCTCCAGCATGCGCGACGACGAGCGCGGGGGCACGGCGGTGATCGTGCTGCACGGCTGGGGCGCGCCGGGCGACGACCTGGTGCCGATCGCCGAGGCGCTCGAGCGTCCGGGTGTGCGCTTCTTCGTGCCAGCCGCGCCGCTGCCCGAGATCGGCGGCGGCCGCGCGTGGTGGCACCTCGATCCCCACTCGCGCCCGCCGCACGCTGCGAGCGATCGCGTGGCGCCCGAGTTTCGACCGTCGCCGCCGGTCGTCGCGGCGCGCACCGCGGTGCAGGGCCTGATCGCGACCGTCGTCGATCGCTATGCGCCCGAGACGGTCGCGCTCCTCGGCTTTTCGCAGGGCGCGATGCTGTCGATCGACGTGGCGCTCGCGGGAGTGCCCGCGGTTGCGCGCGTCGTCGCCATGTCGGGCGTGCTGCTGGTCGACTCGGTGCCGGCCTTGATCGCCCCGCACGCCGTCAAGCCGCGGTTCCTGCTCTCGCACGGCCGCCAGGATCCGGTGGTGCCTTTCGCGAGCGGCACGCGCGGCAAGGAGCTGCTCGAGGCGCACGGCTTCCCGGTCAACTGGCGGCCCTTCGACGGCGGTCACGAGATCCCGCCGCCGGTGCTGGCCGAGGCCAAGCGGTTTCTTTTTCCATCGGGGTAGGCAGGGGCGCATGGGCCGTTACGTCGCGCTGCTGCGGGGGATCAACGTCGGCGGCAACAACCTGATCAAGATGGTGGCGCTCAAGGCCTGCTTCGAAGCGCAGGGCTTTCGCGACGTCGTGACCTACTTGCAGAGCGGCAACGTGGTGTTCACCGCCGATGGCCAGGCGGCGAGCCTGACCGCGCAGGTCGAGGCGGCGCTGTGCGCGGCCTTCAAGTATCCGGCGAGCGTGGTGTTGCGATCGCGCAAGCAGATCCAGGACGTCGTCGCGCGCGCCCCGCGCGGCTTCGGCACCCAGCCGCTGCGCTATCGCTACGACGTGATCTTCTTGAAAGCCCCGCTGTCGGCGGCGGCTGCGATCAAGGGCTTTCCGATCAAGCCGGGCGTCGACGCGGCACACGCTGGAACCGGCGTGCTCTACGTCTCGCGGCTGATCAGCAAGGCGTCGCAGAGCCGCATCAGCAAGCTGGTCATGATGCCGATCTACCCGAGCGTCACCATCCGGAACTGGAACACGACCTCGGCAGTGCTGCGTTTGCTGGATCCGCCCCGGGATTCTGGCGGCGCCTGAGCCCGGTTCAATCGCGTAGCGCCGCCGGCCAGGCCTCGAGCGCCTGCGCCTGGCGCAATGACAGCGGCGGCGCCGGCGCGTGCGGCAGGTCGCGCAACGGGAGCTGCCACCATCCGACGTCGCGCCAGGCGCCGAGCTTCCAGCCCACGGCCGGATAGACGCCGACCGGGCGGAAGCCCACCGCCTCGTGCAGGCCGACGCTGCCCGCGTTCGGCAGGGTGATGCCGGCATGGGCGACGCAGAACCCCTGCAGGCGCAAGAGCTCGAACAGCACGCCGTAGAGCGCTCGGCCGACGCCCCGGCGGTGGTGGTCGGCGCGGATGTAGACGGTCGCGTCGACCGACCACTGATACGCGGGCCGTTCGCGGTGCCGGGCAGCGTAGGCGTAGCCGACGATGTCGCCAGCGGGGCCGATGCACACCAGCCAGGGCGCTACCGCGAGCACCGCCTCGATCCGGCGCGCCATCTCGGCGCCGTCGGGCGGATCGATCTCGAACGACGTCGCGGCGTCGGTGACCGACGGCCGGTAGATCGCGGCGATCTCGGCGGCGTCGGCGATGCGCACCATGCGGATGTGGCGCTCGGGCGCCCACTCAATCGCGGTCACGGCTCAATATAGCGCCACAGGCCCTGATCCCACATCAGCCCAACGAAGATGTTGCGTGTGCCGTCGCTGGTCACGACCACGCCGTTGGGTCCGATGACCAGCTCGGCCGGGACGGTCGCGGTCGACCACGAGGCGCCGGGCTGGGCCGCGACCTCGAACTGCGTGCCGAGGTCGCAGCTGGCGCAGGCCCACGCGTACATCGCGTAGACATTCTTCGACGTCCCCCAGACCACCGCCTCGGGGCGCTGGCCGCTGTCGACGCGCGACCAGCTGGCCCCGAGATCGGTGCTGCGATAGACGCCCTGTCCTTCGGGACCGTTCGAGCCGGGGGCGAACAGCGCAGAGCCGTTCTGGTAGATCTGCGCGTTGCCGTGCGCGTGCTGCAGGCCGGCGAGCCCGCTCGGGATGTGCCAGCTCGCGCCGCCGTCGCTGGTCATGATCGCGCTCGCGCCGTTCTGCGCGATCGCGAACCAGGTCTTGCGCGTGCTCGTCGCGTTGCCAGTGTCGATGAAGAACGGAAACCAGGAGATGCCGCCGGTCGGGAAGCCGGAGCCGCTGGCTGCGTGCCAGCTCGCGCCGGCATCGGTCGACTCATAAACGCCGTCGGCCTCGTGCAGGCCGCTGATCAGGTGCGTGCCGTCGTTGGGGTCGACCTTGAGCGAGTAGAGGCTGACCGAGAGCGGGGTCTGCGTGAAGGTCACGCCGCCGTCGATTGACTTGTAGATCGTGTTGTAGCCGGCGGCCCAGATAGTCGCGGGCGTGGTTCCGGCCACGGCGATCACCGCGCCACGGGGGACGTCGGGCAGCGTGTCGTTGAGGCGCGACCAGGTGTAGCCGTAGTCGGACGACTTCCAGAGGCCGGCGCTGCTGCCGCCCACGTAGATATCGCTCGGGCGCGACGGATCGGCGGCGATGCTGCCGGGGCCGAAGACGTTGGCGGTCGGGCGCAGGACCGACGCGGGCATGTCGGCGGGCGTGACGTTGACCCAGACGCCGGGCGCGCAGGTCCCGGCGGCGACGCACGGATCCGGCGGAAGCGGACCGGCGTCGTGCCGGCTACCGGCGCCGTCGGGGCCGGCGCCCGAGCTCTTCGAGCCTCCGCACGCGAGCAACCAGCCCTGCGCAAAGACCAGGACCCATACCCGACCGAGTCGTGACATTCCGTCGATATCGGCGCCGCGCAGATCGCAGTTGAGACAACGGCTCAGGACCGAGGTGTCGGTGCAGGTGGTGGCGCGTGCTCAGAGTGTCCAGGGCGGGCTGAAGCGCTCGCCGATGAGCCGCTCAGCCAGCGCGAGCTTGCCCGGCGGCTGGGCATCACCGATCAGGGGATGGCCAAGATCGTCAACGAGATGGTCGGGCGGCGGTACGTCGAGCGGCACGCCGATCCGGACGACAGCCGGATCAACCGGCTCCGGCTCGGCGCGCGCGGCCGGGCGGCTCTGCGTGCCGCGCGGCGCTTTCACGCGACGTTCGAGAACGAGCTTCGTCGCGATCTGGGTGAATCGGCCATGCGCCGTCTGCGCGAGACGCTGGATCGGATCGCCAACCGTGGCGGCGACGTCGACGTCGCCCGGTCTCGACTGCGTCCGATGTAAGGCTCGCGCGCGCCGTCAGGACGTCGCGCGCGGCGCGAGCGCGGCGCGCACCAGCGCGACGACGAGCAGCAGCGCGCCCGGCGGAACCAGCAGGATCCCCAGCGACGGGTCGCCCTCGCTGTTGAGAACGCCGCCCAGGAAGAAGCCGAGCGGCATCAGCACCGCGCCCCAGCGGATCATCGCCAGCACGCGCGCGCGGATCGGCTCGGGGACGTGCGCCTCGGCGAGCGCGGCCGAGACCAGGCACAGCATGCCCAGCAGCGTCCCGTGCGCGTGCGCGAGGCGCCACATCTCGCGGCGCATGTCGCTGGCCAGGTAGGCCTGCACCTTGAAGCCGTGCAGCGCCTCCAGCGTCACGCCGAAGGGCAGCGCGATCGCCAGCAGCAGCCAGCCGGTGCGCACGGTCTTGCGGATCGCGGGATCCGGTCGCGGTCGCGTTCGTCGTGGCCGTCGGTCATTCGCCCACCGATATCACGTGGTCTGGCCTGCCGTCCCAGCAGCGGGCGGATGCGATCGAGGTCGCAGTTGGTAGTCGCGGGTGACGAACGCGCCGTCGGGCGGCGGCGGCAGGCGCTCCGTGCGCGGCGGCGGCGAACCGCTGCAGCAGCGCCTGCAGCGCCGGATCGCGGACGTCGCGGCCGGCCTGGACGTCGTAGGCGGCGAGATCGCTCGCCGAGGCCGAGGCCCAGAGCGACCGATCGAGCGCCAGCGCCGAGCGGCGCGCGAGGAACCGCACGGCGCCGTACGCGTCGCCGAGCCCGACCAGCGTGTTGGCGAGCGCGAACCCGCGCGCGCCGGCCGGCACCGCGCTGTCGGCGCGGCCGAGCGCGGCCACGTAGACGGCCCGCTGCAGCGGATCGCCCGCGTGCAGCGACGCCAGCGCCTCGGGCGCGTCCAGCGGCGCGCCGTCGGGGCGGACGCCGGGGCGGCGGTAGCGCGCGCCCCAGAAGTCGCGCATGCGATCGGCGGCCCACGCGGCGTCGCGGTCGGCGTGGCAGAGCGGTGCACGCGTTGGGGCGGCCGCCCTCGACGTCGCGCGCGACGTCGGGCGACCTCGACGCGGTGGCTGCGGTGGATCTCCAGCACGCCGTAGACGATGCGCGGCATGTGGCACTCGACGCAGCGCGAGCCGCTGGACGTCGGGCGCGTGGTGGGTGTGCGCGCCGACGTCGCGCGCGATCGCGGCGTGGCACTGCGTGCACGCGCGATCGCCCAGCCGATCGGGCGCGAGCTGCCCGGCGACGTCGCCGGCGTGCATCGTGTGGCAGCTCGTGCAGGTGAAGCGCCCGCCGCGAAAGCACGGCGACTGCGTCAGGCCCAGGTACTCGTAGGCGGTCAGGCGCGCGGTGCCGTCGCTCCAGAAGCGCTGCTGGAACATGTCGGGCTCGCCCGGCGGCGGCACCGGCGTGTCGCGCGTCAGGGGCGTCACGTGGCCGGCCAGCAGGCCGCCCGGCCGGAACGTCGGTCCCGTGTCGAGGAACGTCCACAGCTTCTCGATCGGATCGGGCAAGCGCTGCGCGTGGCACTGCCCGCACAGCGCGGCGCTCTCCGCCTGGCCGACGCGCAGCGGATCGACGACGCGCGCGCGCGGCCGCGCGCCGCGCCAGCTCGGCGCGGTAGCGCGCGAGCGGCGACGCGTAGAGCGCCGACGTGGTCGCGCCCGCCGGGCCGTGGCACGACTCGCACGCGATCCCGACGTCGGCGACGTGGGTGTCGAAGCGCTTGTCGCCGCTGTCGCCGACCGGCTTCAGCCCCGGCGCGATGCCGGTGTTGTGGCAGAAGACGCAGTTCATGTTCCACACCGCCTGGTGCCGTCGACCAATCGTCGTCGTCGGGCTCGAGGAAGACGCCGTTCATGTGCAGCCAGCGCGCCTCGCCGACGTGCCAGAGCAGCGGCAAGCGGCGGTAGATCGCCGCCGCTCGGCCCGTCGACGCGCTCGAAGTACTGCTGGTAGCGGCGCGAGCCCACGCACAGCGCGACCTCCGCGTCGCGTGGGCCGTCGCCGCCGACGGGCGGCAGGCGAAAGAAGAACCGGCCCTCGCGCTCGAACGGCGTCGCGGTCGCCCCGAACAATGTCACCGGCTGGCCGTCGAAGCGCCCGCGCACGGTCGCGCGTCCGGCAGCTGCGTCATCGACGCGTGATAGGTGCGGCGCCAGCTCGCGTAGCGGTCGGGGTGGCAGGCGCGGCACGCGCTGGCGCCGACGTAGTCCTGGTCGCGCGCGAAGAGCGGCCGCGCCGCCTCCGCGCGTCGGACGTCGTGGCCCAACAGCAGCGCGACAGCGACCGCGATCGGCGCAACGGCGACGCAGGCGAGCACGAGCGGCCAGGTGCGCCGGCGCATGGGTCCACGGTAGCAAAGATCACGTCGAGCGCGATGTCCGTTTGTCGGCGCGAGCTCAAGCCGATGCGCCAGGTTGGCAGACTTCGATGACTGGTCGCGCCGCGAAGTGCGCGCAAAGGCGGGGTTGAAGCCCTTCGGGGAATTGGCCCTTTCGTTGCTGTCCTGAATGGCGATGAGACGGACCGACGTGCTCCTGGGGTTGGGGGTGTGGCTAGGGACCGGGCTGACGCTCTACACGATGGGGATGGGCCTCAAGAATCTCGCGCGCATCAATCAGAGCAGGTGCCGGATATACCCTTCTCCCGCGGTCTCGATGCCGCAGCCCCAGGATCGGTCGCTCGCCCCCGTGGAACATGTCGAGCTACCGCGCGCGGCTTTGGATCGCTGGCCCGAGATCGCGAAGCACGAGAGCCGGATCTTCCCCGAGGTCCGCAACGGCCGAACGATCGGATTTCGTGTGTCGTCCGTTCGCCCCGACGGGCTCATCGCCGCCGCCGGGCTCCGGAACGAAGACGTGGTCCTCGCGATCAACGGATACCGCTTGAGCAGTCCGGACAAGGCGATGCTTGCGTACGCCAAGCTCAGATTTGCGAATCACTACGCGATCGACATCGAGCGACACGGGCGCCGGATGACCCTGGATTTGCATCTAGATCCGGTCCCCTCCCCCGTCCGCGGGGGAGGGCTAGGGAGAGGGCAGACCTTGCGAGTCGCGGCGCCCGCGGACCCCTCTCCCTAACGTCGCGCTACTTTCTATGGGCGGCGGCGCTTCGCGTGCTTCGACAGCACCGTGGTCTCGAAGAGCTCGTAGTTCGGCGTCGGGACCTTGTCGGCTCCGGGCGCGTGATAGTAGTTGATGGTGATCGACGTCTTGCCGCCCTCGTGTCCGGGGTCGACGTCGAAGACCGCGAGGCCGTAGCCGGTACCGGTGTCTCGCGTCGCCGACCAGATCGCGTCTTCCACCGCGTCAGCCGGTGCGCGCGTGAATGCGCCCGGCGTCGTCGCGCTGGGGAGCGGCCGGTTGGCCTTGGTGAAGAGCTTGGCCTGCGGTGCGCCGTCGGCGGCATCGACGCCGTAGACGTCGAGCGGTGCGCTGGTGCCACCGCCGCCCAGGATCAGGTGAACGGTGCCCTTGCCGGTGTCGAGGCTGCCGTCGGCGTTGGTCGCGTCGACAGCGGGATTCGGCTGGAATGTGTCGACCGGCGCGCCGGTCGCGATGTCCTGGCCGACGTCGTGGTTGAAGCCGCGCACCGGGAAGCTGCGCTCGTAGTCGTGGTCGTGACCGCAGACCACGATGTCGACGCCGTACTTGTCGAACAACGGCAGCCAGGTCTGGCGAATGCCCAGGTCGGAGCCGTTGCCGTTCTTCGACGACGACAGCGCATCCTGGTGCATCTGCACGACGATCCAGTCGATGTCGTCGTCATTCGAAGCCTCGCGCAGCGTGTGCTCGAGCCAGCGCGTCTGTTCGCCGCCGCTCCAGCCGTGAATGTAGAACGACGTGCCGGGCTCGATCGTCGCGTTGCCGGTGCTCGCCGCCGGAACCAGCGGCGCGGGGCCGCCCACGAACGGGCCGCCGTCCTGGTAGATCACGTCGTCGGCCTGCAGCGAGATGAACAGCACGGTGCCGACCTGGAAGCTGTACCAGCGGCCCGGGAAACGCGTCCCGTTGTGCGGAAGCGAGTAGCGGGTGAGATACGACGTGAACCCCTGCTCGCCGTTGTAGAACTCGATCTCGTGGTTGCCCGGGCAGGGCATCCACGGTCGGTTGGCGGCCGACGCCTGATTGTTGTTGCCGAAGTCGGCCCACACCGTCGGCTGCACCGTCGGATTCAGGTTCGCGTAGCAGAGATCGCCGTTCAGCAGGTGGAAGAGCGGCTGAAACTGCTCGACCGCCTGCACGGCGAACGCGCTCTGCCCGTACGAGAGCACCCACGCGGTCACCGGGGTCGCCAGATCCCCGAAGCTGGTGAAGCGGAACGGCGCGCGGCCGCAGGGCGCGGTGCGGAACGTCGCCGCGAACGGCTGCGCGGCGTTGCTGTCGTTGTCGGCGGTGATCGAATAGTGATGCAGCGAATCCGGCGACAGGTCTTCGAGGTGCGCGTGGTAGGTGAACACGGTCTGACCGTTGAGCCCGTCGGTGTACGTCTTCTGGACCGCGGGGATCGTGCGTCCGAAGTGCTTGTCGTGTCCCAGGTGAAGGCGCGGGTTCGTCGCCTGCGCAGCCGATGCCCACGAGACCACCACCGACCGCGCGGGATCCTTGCCCCAGGTCAGGTGGATCTGCTCGGGCGTGCCGTCGGGGGTCGCCGGTGCCGCGCTGGCGGCGCGGCTCGCCGCGAACGGCGACGTCGCGGCGGCCAGGCCGGCAGCGCTGGTGCCGGTCAGGAAATTGCGGCGCGAAAACGGTTTGGTCAGCGGATTCGAGACGGTGTCGTTCGGTCCCTCGGTCTTGTGATCCTTGGCCATGTTCTCAGCTCCTGTGGTTCGGCGCACGCGGACTGCACCCGTCGTGCGGCGCCCGGAGCTGAGTGCAACTCTGTAGCCAGGCGTAGACCCGCGCGGCGCCGCGGGGAGCAACCCGCGGTGCCTCCGATTTTCAGTCGCGGTCATCCGAAATTCGGAAGGACCGCCTTGCACGCCCGCGCGGCGAGACGAATTCTTCTCGCATGAGCGGAGTTCTCGAGCTTGCGCACGAATACATCCCTCACCCGAACCGGAGCACCGGCCCCAGCGCCTACGATCTGGTCAAGATCGGCTTCTTCCTCTTCGGCTTTCCGAAGAACGGCTTCGGCTCGATCGACGTGACCAAGGAGTGCAACCTCCGCTGCCGCCACTGCTACTTCTTCGAGCAGGAGGAAGCCTACGGTGACGACGATCTCACGATCGAAGCGTGGGAGCAGAAGCTCGCAGAAGCTGAAGGCGGAGTCGCCGCCCTGGGAGTTTCCGTTCCTGCAGTGCACCTGGGTCGGCGGCGAGCCGCTGGTGCGCAAGAAGCTGATCGAGCGCTGCCGCAAGTACTTCCGCTACAACACCGTGGTCACCAACGGCACCATCCCGCTGCCCGACTGGCCCGACGTCAGCTGGTACATCTCGATCGACGGCGACGAGGCCATGCACGAGTACATCCGCAACAAGAAGGGCATCTACAAGCGCGCGATGCGCAACGTCCGCGAGCATCCCAACCTGCGCGTGACGATCGCGTACTGCATCACCAAGCAGAACGCGCACTGCGTGGAGCGGCGGTGATCGACTGGGCGCAGGCCGGCGCGACTCACATGACCTTCGACTTCTACACGCCGATCGAGACCATCAACGAAGACCTGTGGATGGACTTTCCCGGAGCGCGATCGCATGCTCGACAAGCTGATCGCGCTCAAGCGCATCTACCGCGACTTCATCGTGCTGCCCGAGCGCGCCTTCGAGCTGATGAAGTCCGGTAACTGCAAGTCGGTCACCGACAACTGCCTGTTCTCCAAGAAGTCGTTCGCGTTCGGACCGCAGGGCGAGCTCAAAGAGAAGTGCATGATGGGTCCCAAGGCCGACTGCGATCGCTGCGGCTGCGTGGTTCCGTTCTACATGGCGTCGCTCGTCGACCGCGAGCGCATCGTCAAGGACAACGCGCGAAATCTGGCCAGCTGGCTGGCGCGCAAGGTCGACACCGTCGCGGCGTGGATCAGCTAGCAGATTGGTAGCGAAGGTTTGAGCGTGCCGTCCCTCTAAGGGGACGAGAGCGCGCTCGCAACCAACGCAACCATCACCCACCACGGCGCCGTCCGCGGGCGCCCGGAGGACCTGCATGATCACCCCAGCGATCAAACGCTCGAGATCCGTCCTGTCGCACGCGCCGCTGGCGCTCACGACGCTGCCGCTCATCTTTGCCGGCGCCTGCGGCGTTCCCGCCGCGGAGCCCGAGAGCGCCTCCGCCCGCGCCAGTGACCTCGTCACCATGCCCACGCCGGTGTACACGAACACTGGTTGCACCGGCCTCGGCGGCTACACCGGCCCGGGTGCGCTCAACGGCGTCGGCTGCGCTTTCAGCCCGGTGCTCTACGGCGCGAGCTTCGACGGCGTGGACGACCGCATCGAGGTCGCCGACCAGGCCGCGTACCACTTCACGAACGCGATGACGGTGTCGGCCTGGGTCAAGCCGGTCAGCACCGCCGGGACGCAGGCGATCGTCGACAAGTGGTCGTCGCCCGACTCGTATGGTCTGTTCCTGATCAACGGATCGTTCCAGTTCAAGACAGTGTTTTCGGGCGGCGCCACCAAGATCGCGTCGGCGTCGGCGACCGCCAACACCTGGAGCCACGTGACCGGCGTCTATGACGGTGCCAAAGTGTCGATCTACGTCAACGGTGCGCTGGTGGCGTCGACGGCGGCGACCGGCAGCTTGCAGGGGTCGAGCCGCGCGCTCGAGATCGGCAACTGGCCGACCGCCAATCCGTTCAAGGGCGTGATCGATGAGGTGAACCTGTTCGGCTCCGCGCTGTCGGCGGCGCAGGTCGCGCAGCTCGCCGGTCGCAACAACTCGACCAGCGCGCCCAAGACCCGCAAGGTGCTGTGGATCGTCTATGACCCGATCCTGTCGAACGGCCAGCGCGTGCACGAGAAGTACGGCTGGTGGGATCCGCAGTCGCAGATCCCCGACATCATGGCGGCGCTGCAAGTGGCGAGCGGCAAGTACGCCGACTACCAGATCCGCGAGATCAACCCGGCCAACTACTTTCCGCCGGGCGTGGGTGGCTTCCATTTCAACGAGTCGACCTACGACGCCTGCCTGCAGAGCCACGGCGCCAACTGCGGGCCCAACGCGTACGACTACGCAACGGAGTTCACCAACCTCGGCCTCTGCCAACGCATCCAGGCCAACGACATCGACGAGGTCATGATCTACGGCGCCGACTACTTCGGCTTCGACGAGCTGGCGATGCGAATCCCCGGCGACAAGGTGCCGTACAACTATCCGACGAACGGCTGGCTCTATCCGTACCGCATCCACGGGCTGCCCGACTGTGGCCGCACGTATTTCGTGATGGGCTACAACTACGTCGTCGGCGTCGACAACGCGCTGCACTCGTACGGTCACCGCGCCGAGACCGCGCTGGGGCTGACCGTCGGGCGCGGCTACTGGGACGGCTGCCCGGGCCACCCGGGGACCGGCCCCAGCGATTTCGATCGCTACACCTGCACCGACATGGACAAGACCAGCACCGGCATCAACGTTGCCCACGTTGGCAGCGTACACGTGCCGCCCAACGGCCAGGACGGCTACGACTACGGCAACCCCCGGGTCGTGACCGATGCGTCGAAGAGCTGGGTCAACTATCCGTTCACGACCAACACGCTCACCAACGAGAATTGCACTGCGTGGAACTGCGAGCAGCAGGGCTACATGATGTGGTGGCTCAATCACTTCCCGTACAAGGACGGCGCCACCACCAACGGGAACTTGAAGAACTGGTGGAAGTACGTCGTCGACTTCGACGGCGCGCTGCGCGAGCTGGGCAAGTAGCTCTGCCAACGCCGTTCTGAGACGAATGCCGCGGGCGGCCTCGACGGGCCGCTCGCGGCGTCAGTGCGTCTGGTGGCGGGCGGTGGTCACGCTCCGGGCGGTACGTAGGTCGCGTTAGCGTCGTTCATGCACTGGACCATCACGTCGGCGGGCATGATCGGCGAGTAGTAGTACGTCGTCTGCGTGCCGGTGGCGCCGGCCGGCTGCCGGCAACCGCCGCTGGAACCCGCGTGATCGCACGGCGCCATTGCGTACGTTCCATGAAGGACGTTGCAGCCCGCCGGCACGCTTCCGGTGTAGTCGGGCGAGTACTCGAGGCAGAAGTTCGAGCTGGTCACGGTGCAGCTGGTGACCACTCCGGCGCCGCCACCGCCCGCGCCGCCCGCGCCGCTTCCGCCGGCGCCGGTTCTGCCGGCCGCACCGCCGGCCCCGCCGGCGCCAGCCTGGCCGCCGCTCCCGTTCACGCCGCTGCCGTCGTTGTTCGAGGTGGTGGAGCTACTGCTGCAGCCGGCGCCAATGACGATGGCGACCAGCAAAGACATTCCCGTGAGCTTCATGGACCCTCCGCTGTGACCTATAAGTGCTTGCGTTCACTATCTCATACCCAGAGGTCCCGATGGGCAGGACCGACGAGAGTTGGTGATCGCGGTTGCAGATTGGCGAGGTTGGTCGCGACCGCGGGCGTCGCGGCGCTGGCTCTGTCGGCGTGCACATCGCAAAGTCAGACTCCCAACGGCGGCGGGGCCGGCGGTTCGAGCGTGGTCTCGGGTAGCGGTGGCGCGAGCGGCGGCGGTGCTGGCGGCACCAGCGGTGGGGCCGGCGGCGCGTCGGCGCAGGGCGGCGCGAACGGCAGTGGTGGCGCGGCTGGCCCGATCGACGCGGGACGGCGGCGGCACCGGCGGCGGCGTCGACGCGGCGCCTCCGACCGGCTTCGTCTGCAACCAGGTCACCGCGATGACGTTGACCCGCGAGTGGTACGAGGCCGGCTTCGAGACCATGGTGCCAACGATCGCTGGCAACTGAAGGCCCGCGAGCACGGCTACATCACCGAGTGGTCGAACCCGAGCAGCGACTTCTGGAACGAGCCGATCGAATCGCCGTGCGCGCAGGGCTCGACGTCACCGGACCACGTCGTGCTCACCGTGCTCAGCTGGGTGCCGGCCTGCTGCACGACGCAGACGCAATGGGTCGCTCAGGTCACCGGCGCGATCAACACGCTGAAGTCGAAGTACCCCGGCCTGAAGCGCATCGACCTGATGACCGTGATCCGCGGGCCGAACAACATGCTCTGTCCGACGCCGCCGGCCGCCGGCGAGACCATCGTGATCCCCCCCGAGCTCGACGGAGCGCTCGCGGCGGCGGCGTCGCAATTCCCCAACTTCGTGTTCGTGGCGCCGAAGTTCGAAGCGGGGAGCTGCGCCGCCTTCAGCGGCGGCGGCCCCCACCTGACCAGTACGGGAAATACGGGGGTAGCGAAAACCATCGCCGCGTACTTCGCGACCGTCCAGTAGGGGCGAACCGTCAACGTCAACGATCACGTGAGCGTTCACGTTCACGTGCACGTGCACGTCAACGTTACGTCAACGTCAACGTCAACGATCACGGTGGCGGTCCCGTTCACATGCACGTCATCGATCACGGGGGCGATCACGTTCACGGGGGTCAATGAGCCTCGTCAACATCGCGACGACTCGGTCCAAGAGCTCGATGCCCTGGCGGTATTGCTCGTCATCGATGAGACCGTCGATCTTCAGAACGTCGAGGTGAGCCGCGGATTCCATCGCGGAGCCTCTCGCGATGGTGTAGTGCCTGGCCTTGTCGAGCCTGGTCATCCGACCGGCGCCCTCAGCGATATTCTGCGGAACGGATTGGGCCGATCGTCGCAGTTGGTCAGCGAGCTCCGCGTGCCCCTTGGGCAACTGCAGGCGATGGATAAATGCTAGGAATTCGATCGACCGTTGGTACACGTCGAGCTGTTGAAAGCTGAGCATGTCGTACGTTTCGGTCGGACGGGCCGCGCAGTTGCTATCTCGAACCTTCGACGATCACTCCCGCCACGTGAACGTGATCGTTCCCGTGATCGTTGACGTGCACGTGAACGGGACCGCCCCCGTGATCGTTGACGTTGACGTTTACGTTGACGAGATCGTAGACGTTGACGTCGACGTGATCGTCAACGGCGGCGCGGTCTTCGTATCGAGCGTACCCGCCCGCTCTTCCCTCCCCCCGCGTAAAAGAGCTCGCCCCCGTCCGACTCCAGTCCGCTCACCTCCGCTCCCTCCGGCATCGCTATCCGCGTCAGCACCTCCCCGGTCTTCGTGTCGACCTGCCGGATCTCGCTTTCGTTGTTTTCCAACGTGCCGTGCCAGAGCTCGCCGTCGGTCCAGGTGACGCCGGTGACGAAGCGGTTCGACTCGATCGTTCGCAGGATCGCGCCGGTCGCGGGATCGATCTGATGGATCTTTCGATCGCGGTACTGACCGACCCACAGCGTGCCCTCGGCCCAGGTCAGCCCGGAGTCGCGCCCACCGCCGGGCGCAGGGATCGACGACAGAATCTTGCCGGTCGTCGGATCGATCTTGTGAATGCGATCGTCGGCGATCTGGAACAGGTGCCGGCCGTCGAAGGCCGTCCCTGCATCACAGGCGATGTCCAGCGCGCGCACGTTCTTGCCGCTGACCGGATCGAACGCATGCAGCTGCTCGCCGCCGGCGAACCAGACCAGGCTGCCGTCGAAGCTGACGCCGCCCACGTGTCGGCTTGCCGGGAAAGGGCCCGTACTCGCGCACGATCTCGGCCGGCTGATCGATGTCCTCGTCTTTGCTCCATCGCTCAATTCCTACCCGAATCCCTCGGCGACCGGGAGTAACAAGGTCGTCGCGAAACCGGCGACCGGCGCCGAGAGCCAGCGCTGCGAGCGGCCGCGTCCGAACGCGCGCACCTGGCCGGCCTCCTCGAGGGCGACGAGCGCGCGCTGCACGGTTCGCTGGCTCGAGCCCAGCGCCAGCCCCAGCGCCGACGTCGACCAGGCCTCGCCGTCGGCGAGCAGCGCCAGCACGGCGGCGTCGGGGCTCTCGATCGGCGGCACCACCAATCGGACCGTCGCGGCGGCGCGCGGCAGCAGAGTGAAACCGCCGGGTGTGGCCCGGACGTCGGCGAGCGGCCGCAGCTCGCGGCGCAAGCGCCCCATCTCGACGCGCAGCCGCGCGCGGTGCGACGCGTTCGAGCGCCGCGCGCCGAACGCGCGCTCGATCAGGTGATCGCGCGTCGCTTCACCGGGCCACGCGCCCGCGAGCGCCTGCAACAGCGCAAACAGCACCGGCCGCCGCGCGAGCTGCACCGCCCGCTCTCCCCGGCGCGCCGCGCGCCGGCAGCCGTCGACGACCAGGTCGGGGGACGCCAGCAGCGCCTCGACCTCGGCCATCGTCAGCGGTCGATCCTCGCCTGCGGAGACCAGGCGCGCCGCCGGCAGCACGAGGGACCGGCCGGCGTGCTCGACCTCGGCGCTCAGCGCCCCGATGCCCGAGCGCGCCGCCGCTTCTCGCGCACCGTCGAGCGCGGCGCGCGCCGGCTCGGCCCGCCCGCGGCGGAGCGCGATCTCGAAGTCGACCAGGTGGGCGACCGCAACCAGCCGCGCCGGCCCGTCATCTCGGTCGATCTCGGACTCGAGCGCGGCGCACGCGCCCGCGGCCTCGTCGATCCGCCCGAGCAACAAGAGCGGCGAATCTGCAGCAGCCGCGCGTGGGCGGCGTTCTCGCGGTCGCCGTGCGCGGCGAACGTGCGCAGAGCTTCGGCGAGCGCGCGCGACGGCCAGACGAGATCGCGTCCGGCCAGCGCCACCTCGGCCTCGGCGGTCAGGCAGCGCGCGCGCGCCACCGTCTCGGTCGGTCCGAAGCCCCGAGCGGCCCGGCGCAGCAGGTCCCGCGCGCGGCCGAGGTCCCCGAGCTGCGCCATCGCGATCCCGCGCAGCGCCAGCGCCGCCGGGTCGTTGCGCAGCGCCACGCGCTTGAGCGCGCCCAGCGGGTCGCCCGCGCGCAGCGCGCGTCCGGCGGCGGTGATCGAGGAGTCCATGGCCGCGACTCTAACCCCGTCGCAGTTGTTACTCCCGCTTCGCCGCGCCCGGCGTTATCTCTGAGGTGTGCCGGGCCGAAAGAACGCAAGGACGGCAAAGCGCAACGTTCGCGGAAAGGAGACCAGAGCCATGACGAAGCACATCACGGGGACGCGCAAGGAGTGGTTGGCCGCCCGCCTCGAGCTCCTGCAGGCGGAGAAGGAGCTGACCCGCCGCAGCGACGAGCTCGCCCGCCGGCGGCAGGAGCTGCCGTGGGTTCGCATCGACAAGGAGTACCGGTTCGACACCGACGAGGGGAGCGCTTCGCTGGCCGACCTGTTTCGGGGACGGTCGCAGCTGCTGGTCTATCACTTCATGTTCGGGCCCGACTTCAAGGCGGGATGCCCGTCCTGCTCGGCGATTGCCGACGGATTCGATGGTTCGGTCGTGCATCTGGCGAACCACGACGTCACGTTGATGGCGGTGTCGCGCGCGCCGCTGGCCAAGCTGCAGGCGTACAAGCAGCGCATGGGCTGGCGCTTTCCGTGGGCGTCGTCGTCCAAGACCGACTTCAACCTCGATTTCCGGGTGGGAATCACCGAGGAGCAGCAGCGGTCGGGCGTCGGCGAGTACAACTACCAGGAACAGGACGAGCGCGCCGCGGCGGAGGAGGGCAAGAACGGGCCGGGCGCCGCGTTCGCCGCCAGCGTCGGCACCGACTGGCCGACGTTCTGGCGCGAGCGGCCCGGGTTGAGCGCGTTCGCGCTCCAGGACGGCGCCGTCTACCACACGTATTCCAGCTATGCGCGCGGGCTCGACGGCCTGTGGGGAATGTACCAGTGGCTCGACCGCGCGCCCCTGGGGCGCAACGAGCCCGGACTCTGGTGGCGCCGCCATGACGAGTACGACCCACGTTGAGCCCGTTCGCGGCTGTTGCAGCGAAGCCGGCGCATCCGGGATGATGCCAGCCATGTCGATGTCCACGCCCGATCGACTGCGCGCCGGCGAGCACGCGTTCTCGGCCGTCGCGGCGCTGCTCTTCTTTGCCAGCGCCGCCATGACCATCGTCTGGTGCCGATCCAGTGAATCGTGAACGTCGATCGGTCCGCCGGCGATGCGTCGCACGGCAACCACGCTTCCGTGTGGAATCCGGTGTACCACCACCCGTCGGGCAAGAACCACATGCCGCGCTTCGGCTCGGCGTGGTACCAGATTCGCAATGTGCGCTGTTCTCCACGTCGCGCGGGCCGCGCGAGGCGGATCTTTGCCAGTCCTGGCTGAACGTCGACGCTCGAGGGCCGTCCGTCTTCGACCACCTTCTCGATCACGAGGCCATCTGCGTCGAGCGCGATCACGGGCAAGCTCGCCGCTACGCTCACGATGCGGATGCTGACATTCCCGCGCAAGGAACGAGTCGCGACGTCCGGCGTGAGCTCGGCCTCGTAGTGCTCGACGCGATAGTCCTTTTCCCGATAGGGTTGGACCGCGCCGGGCGAGGGTGACGGGGGCGCGCAGATCAAAGCAAGCAGGCAGAGGAGGCGCATTGGCAGACCCGACGAGTATCGGCTGGAAGCAGTACGAACGCATCGGCCGCGGTTACGGGGAGCTGCGGCGCGCGGATCCGCGGCTGGAGCGCCTCATTGCCGATGCGCTCGGCGACGCCACCAGCGTGATCAACGTCGGTGCGGGCACCGGTTCGTACGAGTCAGCGGCCCGCGGCACCGTCGCGGTCGAACCGGCGGCCGTCATGATCGCGCAACGTCCGCCCAACGCCGCGCCCTGCGTGCGCGGGTACGCCGAGCGGCTGCCCTTCGGCGATGACACCTTCGACGCCGGACTCGCCGTGCTGACGATCCACCACTGGTCGGATTGGCGCGCAGGATTGCGCGAGTTGGTTCGCGTCGCGCGCAAACGGATCGTGCTGTCCACCTGGGACCCCGAATGCGAAGGGTTCTGGTTGGCGAGAGAATATTTGCCGGCCATGCTGGAGCTCGATCGCCGGCGATTTCCGAGCGTCGCCGCCTTGGGCGGCGAGCTTGGCGATGCTCAGGTGCGGGCCGTGCCGATTCCGCACGACTGCACGGACGGCTTCCTCGGCGCATACTGGCGTCGCCCCACCGCTTATCTGGATCCGTTGATTCGCCGCGGGATATCCAGCTTCGCGCCTGCAGAGCTCGATGCCGGGCTCGCGCGGCTCGCCGTCGATCTCGAGAGCGGCGCATGGGTGCGCAAGCACGGCCACCTGCTGGACCAGGCGGAGCTCGATATCGGCTACCGCCTGGTCGTCGCCGGAGTTGGCGGTCGATGATGGCGTGGTCGCGGGCGCTGATTCAGGGGCTGGGGATGCCGCCGGACGTCGCACGCGCGCGTCAGGTGCTACCGAAGGACCGCCGGCTTTCGGAGGACGACGACGCATGCGTGGCGGCGCGCAAGCTGCTGGCGGAAATAGGCGGAACGTCGATCTGAGCGGACTACCCGCTGGCGGGCAGTCCGAAGAACGCGCGCGCGGTCGCGGTGGTGGCGGCCGCGATCGCCGCTGGAGTCTCGCCACGAGCCGCGGCAACGGCGTGGAGCACGAAAGGCAGAAACGCGGGCTCGTTGCGGCGGTCGCGCGGCGGGGACGGCATGTTGCGCGGAAGCAGGTAGGGGGCATCGGTCTCGATCATCAGGCGGGTGGTGGGAATCGCGGGCATCAGGCCGACCAGCTCCCGACCGCGCCGTTCGTCGCAGATCCAGCCCGTGATGCCGATGTGCAGATCCAGCGCCAGATAGGCTTCCAGGTGATTGCGCGTGCCGGTGAAACAATGAATGACCGCGCCGGCCAGCGACGAACGGTGCTCGCGCACGATGCCGATGAAGGTGTCGTGCGCGTCGCGCTCGTGCAGAAACACCGGCCGGCGCACCTGGGCGGCCAGCTCCAATTGCGCGCGGAAGCACCGGATCTGATCTTCACGCGCGGAGTAGTTGCGGTTGAAGTCGAGGCCGCACTCGCCGATCGCAACGACCTGCGGGTGTCCGGCGAGCGCTCGCAACTGCTCCAGCCAATCGCCGGTCGCCTCGACGGCGTGATGCGGGTGCACGCCGGCCGTGGCGAAGAGCGAGACGCGCCCCGCCCTCTGCGCGAGGTCGGCCGCCGCGCGGCTCACGGCCAGGCTGGTGCCCGTGACGATGATCGTATCGACCCCGGCGTCCGCCGCGCGCTCGAGCACCGCGGGAAGATCGCGCCCGAAGCTCTTCGAGGTCAGGTTGGCGCCGATGTCGATCACCGCGCGCGCACCGGCTTCCCCAATGACGGCGTCACGGGTCGATGTTAGCCCGATGTGGTAGCGTTTTCCCGTGAGCGCACGCTTTCACCTCTCCCTCTGCGTCGCCGACCTCGAGTCGACGCGCACATTCTACCGGGACCTACTCGAGTGCCCGCAAGGTGCGGTTCATCCCAACGCCGTCGATTTCTCGTTTTTCGGCCATCAGCTCACGTGCCACGTCGATCCCGCGCGGGTCCGTCGGGCCGACATCGACACGCTCGACGGCAATCACTTCGGCGCGATCATCGATCCCACGCTGTTCCATCGGCTCGCGCGCCGCTTCGAGGTAGCGCAGGCCTCGTTCATCGTTCCGCCCCAGGTTCAGCGCGAGGGTACGCCCAGCGAACGCTGGAAGATGATCGTCGCCGATCCCAGTGGCAACGCCATCGAGCTCAAGTGTTACCGAGACGAGTCCCAGATCTTCACTGTCTCGTGAAGACCGTCACCGTGTCCTGAGGCGCACCGCCGTCCGGTGAATTGCGGCCGAAGATCGTGAACGTCGTCGGGGTGGCCGTGAAGGTATTCATCGCCATGTCCGGCGTGGTCGTCGCGCCGTCGATGTCGATGTGGATGCAGGTCTGGGTGAGCATCAGCCTGGCGCCCGAGACAGTGAACGTCCCCGACGCCGTGGCTGGAAACGGCATCCCGGTCGCGACATCGAGGCATCCGCCGCCGAAGACGAGCGTCTCCGACAGCGCAATCGTCGGGCAGTTGGTCCGGTTGTAGTAGGTCTGCGCGGTGAGCACGTAGGTTCCGTCCACGATCGTCCCGCCCTGACCGGCGGGAAGTGTGCCGGATACGCAGGCCGGCGTGACCGGAGCTCCGGTCGCCTTGACCGAGTTGCACTCTTGCCCGGCGGGCGTGCCGGCGCCGCACATTCCGGTCCCCGCGGCGTCCGTGGACGTGCCGTTGCTGCTACAACCGGCCAGCAAGCACAGCACCGCGCCAGCCATCCCCCCGATCCCCGCTCGTGTTTGCATCCCGGTTAGCCTCTCACGAGAGCGGCGTTCACGCGAGGATCGACGTCAATCATTTGCATGCGCAGGCTGCATCTCGCGCAGCACCGTCGGGATCAGCTCGGACACCGTCGGGTGAATCGGCACCGCCCACTCGAGCTGGGTGTAGGGAATGCGCGCATTCATCGCGTCGAGGATTCCGTGGATCGCTTCGTCACCTCCCGGGCCCAGGATCGCCGCGCCCAGAATCTGACGGGTCTCGGCGTCAGCGACGACTTTCATCAATCCGCGCGTCTCGCCCTTCTCGACGGCGCGGCTCACGCGCGACATCGGGCGCGTGCCGATGAGCAACGGACGTCCGGTGGCCCGCGCTTGTCGCTCGGTCAGGCCGGCGCGCCCCAGCGGCGGATCGATGAACAGTGCGTAGCCGGGGACGCGATCGCTCACCTTGCGCCGATCACCGTCGAGCAAGTTGGCTGCGGCGATCTCGAAGTCGTTGTAGGCGGTGTGGGTGAAGGCGCCGCGGCCGTTGCATTCGCCGAGCGCCCAGATGCCCGGTACGTTCGTCGCCAGGCTGTCGTCGACCTGAATGTAGCCGCGCGTGTCGGTCGTGACGCCGGCGCGCTCCAGGCCGAGGTCGTCGGTGTTCGCGCGGCGCCCCACGGCGAGCAGCACATCCGATCCGATCACCTCGGGCGCCCCGTCGGAGCAATGTATCGACACCTCGATGCCGGCGTCGCGGGGCGCGAGCCGGATACACTCGGCGGAGGTGCGAACGGTGATGCCCTCGCTCTCGAAGATCGAGCGGATCGTCTCTGACACCTCGGTGTCCTCGTTGTGGATCAACGTCGGTTGCTTCTCGACCACGGTCACCTCGGCGCCGAAGCGCCGATAGATCTGCGCGAGCTCGAGACCGACGTAGCTGCCACCGATGACGACCAGGTGCGCGGGCAGGCGATCCAGCGCCAGCAGCGAGCTGTTGTCGAGATGAGGTGCGCGATCCACGCCCGGTAGCGCGGGCACCATGGCGCGCCCGCCGACGTTGATGAAGATGCGCGGGGCGGTGAGCTGCTCATCGCCGACGCGGATCACGTTGGACGCCTCGAAGCGAGCGTGGCCGCGAATCACCGTGCAGCCGGGCATTCCCCGCAACCAGCGTTCGATCCCATCGCGCGATTCGCGGACCACCGCGTCGGCGCGCGCGCGGACGCGGGCCAGGTCCACGCTCACCGGGCCGGTGACCACGCCGAAGTCGGCGGCCCGGCGTGCGAGGTGCGCGGCATAGGCGCTCGCCACCATCGTCTTGGTCGGCATGCAGCCGGTGTTCACGCAGGTGCCGCCGAACAGGTGTCGTTCGATCAGCGCGACCGTCATTCCTGCGGCGGTCAGTCGTCCAGCCAGTGGCGGACCGGCCTGGCCCGCTCCGACGATGATGGAGTCGAACCGGTTCATGACGGGCGCGCTCAAGGTGGGGATTGGCCGGCCTTGCCGCTATCGGGTGTGACCCGTAGATTTCAGGATAGCTTGGTCTATGACGTGGTCATCGCAGGCGCCGGCCCGGTCGGCCTCTTCCTGGCTTGCGAGCTGCGGCTCGCGTTGGGGCGGCCGTGTCAGGTACGTGGCGCTCGACGCCAAGGATCGCCTCGGCCTTCGCGCGCTCCTCGTGCGTCCCGACGGGTTCGTTGCGTGGGCCAGCGATGCGACGCCCGATCCGAGGACATCACCCGGGCCGCGGCGAGGTGGTTCGCGCCGCAGAGCCCCTAGTCGGTCCGGTCGACGTTGCGCAGGAAGTCGGCGACCTCGGCGAAGCGCTGTTGCAGGAACGCGCGGGTCGTGGCCGGCACGGCGCAGTCGTCCATCGCCGCCAGCATGCAGCGCACCCATGCATCGCGCATGGCGCTGTCGACGGGTACGCGCCCGTGCCGCATGCGCAGGCGCGGGTGCCCGTGGTCGCGGACGTAGTCGTCCGGGCCGCCGAGCCAGCCGATGAGGAACGAGCCGAACCGGTCCCGGTTGCGGCGGCTGACCTTGCCCTGCGCGTCCACCTCGTGAAGCGCCGCGAGGGCCGGCTCGCGTTCATCCATGAGGTCGTAGAAGCGCTCCACGAGCGCGAGCACTTTTTCGCGGCCACCGATCTCGTCGTACGGGTTGTTCATGAGGGGCGCTGCCCCGAGGTATATCGCACTCGGGGCAGCGCGCACGATCATGCCGCCCGGGCGGCGAGCGCCGGGTCGCCGGTGTAGACCTTGGTCAGCGCCCGGCCGATCATCGGCGCGAAGAGCGGCATCAGCACGGTGTCGCGCATCCACATCCCGAACGCGCCCAGCTCCTTCAGCGTCCGCTGATCGTTCTCGTAGCCGCGCGCGACCATCATCTCCGCGCGCGAGCGGCGGAGCTGCTCGAAACGCGCGAACGACTCCGGGAGTGGCCGCGCGCGGTCGCCGATCAGCTGGCCGAGCAACATCGCGTCCTCGAGGGCCATCGACGCACCCTGGCCGGCGGCTGGGCTCATCGCGTGGGCAGCGTCGCCGATGAGGACGACGTTTCCGCGATGCCAGCTCGGCAGCGTCGGGACGTCGTGGATCGGCGTGCGCAGCCAGCCCTGCGAGCGCGCGATGAGCTCCTCGGTCGGCGCGCACCAGCCGCGGTATCGCTCCCGCACGCGCTGCGCCAGATCCGCCACCGGCATCGATAGGACCTGCGAGCGCTCGGCGTCGTCGGCGAACGGGATGTGGCACCACCAGCCCCACTGGTCGGCCGCCATCTTCGAATACCCGAACTGGTGCTTGGGTCCGACGATGAAGGTCAGGCTGGCGTGTTCCTCGTGCGGCACGTCGGGCGCGAACCCGCGTTCGCAGAACGCGCCCATCGAGATCATGCGCGTGTCGCGCGGACTGGCGTGCGCCGGGTGCATCCAGGCGCGCACGCGCGAGTGGACGCCGTCAGCGCCGACGAGGAAGTCACCCGTCTCCGACGTCCCGTCGTCCAGCCGCGCCACGACGCGGCCGTCCTCGACCGCGAGCTCGCGCAGGCGCTTGTCGTAGTGGATCGCGATGCCCTGGCGGTCGATCGCCGCGCGCATCAGCCGGTGCAGGTGGGCGCGCGTCACGTTGACGCCCGGGCGCGCGCTGTCGGTGGGCGCGAACCCGATCACCTTGCCGCGGTGGTTCTTGAACCGGAAGTCGCGCGACGGCTGCCCCGCGCGTTCCAGCTCGTCGGCGATGCCGAGCTCGGCCAGCACGCGCATGCCGTTGGGCGCGATCTGGAAACCGCCGCCCACGTTGTCGCTGAGAGCGTGCGCTTCGAGGATGACCGGCTCGATGCCCGCGCGGGCGAGGAACACGGCGATGGCGGGGCCGGCGATACCGCCCCCGATGACGATGGCTCGTTGTTTCGTGTGGGTCGGGAGTGTCGCTTTCATGTCGACCAGGATGGTGCCGTCGATTCATGTGCACAACTCATGAGTCATGATGCTATCTATCATCTGTATGAATCCATCGTCGGCCTCGTCCGTCGGCCTTTCCGCCAGCCTTTCGAACCTCGACCTGAACCTCTTCCTGCTGCTGCACACCATGTTCGAGGAGAACAGCACCACGCGCGCGGCCAAGCGGCTCAGCGTCACGCAGTCCGCGGTCAGCAACGGGCTCGCTCGCTTGCGGGCCGCGCTCGGCGACCCGCTGTTTGTGCGCAGCGGCCGCGGGCTGGTGACCACGCCGCGCGCCGACGAGCTGCGCCCGCTGATCGCGCAGGCGATCGGCCAGCTCGCTGCGGCGGTCGAGGGCGGTACCTCGTTCGCCCCGCGCGTTAGCACCCGGCGCTTCACCATCGCGGCCGCCGACAACCACCAGGTGCGCGAGATCCCGCTCGTCGCGGCGGCGTTCACGCGCGAGCTGCCGCTCGCCGACCTGCGCGTGGTCAGCGCCGACTACCTGGCCGCGACCGACGGTCTGGCCAAGGGCGAGATCGACGCCGCCTTCGTTCCCACCGACATGGTGCTGCCCGGCCATCACGGCACCGTCGTGTTCGAGGAGCGCGCGGCGCTGGTCGTGCGCCGCGACCACCCGAAGGTGCGCGGCAAGATGACGCCCAAGCTGTTCGCCGAGCTGCCGCACATCGACGTCGAGGTCGCGCTCGGTCGCAAGGGCTTCGGCCACCAGCAGGCCGCCCGTCACTGGCGCAGCAGCGGTCTCGAGCGCCACGTCCGCTTCACCGTGCCTTACTTCACGACCGCCGCGCTGGTCGCCGCTCGCACCGACTGCATCGCCGGGCTCCCGAGTCGCGTCGCCGAGGCGCTGGTCGCCATGCTGCCGATCAGGATCGTGCCCGCGACCTTCCCCCTGCCCGCGATGCGCATCTCGCTGGTCTGGCACGAGCGCACCGACGGAGATCCCGGGGCGCGCTTCTTCCGCAAGGTGGTCATCGACGCGGTTCGGTGAGCGGCGCTATGATCGCGCGCAATGGTGAGCGCCGGGAACGGACCTGTGGATTCGCCGGTGCCTGCCCTGGTCATCGGCGCCGGGCCAGCCGGGCTTGCGGCCGCCGCGTGCCTCAAGCAGCGGGGCATCGATGCGCTCGTGCTCGAGGCGGGGACCGCCGTGGGGCTGTCCTGGCGGCAGCGCTACGATCGCCTGCACCTTCACACCGTCAAGCAGCACTCGTACTTGCCGGGGATGCGCTTCGGCAAAGAGGTGCCGCGCTACCCGTCGGCCGCGCAGATGGTGGCCTACCTCGACGCGTACGCGGAGAAGTTCGCGATCCAGCCCCGATTCAACGAGGCCGTGCGCCGCGTGTCGGTCGCCGGCGACGGCGCGTTCATCGTCGAGACCGCGCGCGCGGCTCATCGGGCGCGCGCCGTGGTGATGGCCACCGGTTACAACCGCCTCCCCAACCCAGAACGGCCACCGGGCGCGGAGCGGTTTCAGGGTCAGCTCCTGCATGCGGCGAGCTACCGCAACGCCGAGCCGTTCGCCGGAAAGAGCGTGCTGGTCGTCGGCGCGGGCAACACCGGCGCCGAGATCGCGCTCGAGCTCGCCGAGCGCGGCGCCAAGCCGACGCTGGCGGTGCGCACGCCGGTCAACGTCGTGCCGCGCGACTTCCTCGGCCTGCCGACGCAGGTCACCAGCATTCGCATGAGCCGCGCGCCGATCGCGCTCGGAGACAACCTGGGGCGCCTGATCTCCCGCCTGGTGTTCGGCAACCTGGCGCGCTTCGGGCTCGGGCGGCCGCAGCTGGGTCCCGCTGTCGGCGATCAAGCTGCGCCGGCGCATTCCGCTGATCGACATCGGGACGATCGCGGCCATCAAGGACGGCCGCATCACGGTCAAGCCGGCGGTCGACCACTTCACGCCGCAGGGCGCGGCCTTCGCCGACTCCAGCGAAGGCGAGTTTCAGGCCATCGTGCTGGCCACGGGCTACGGCCCGGGGCTCGCCGAGATCGTCGACGTCCCCGGTGTGCTCGCCGAGGACGGACATCCGCGCGACTGGCAGGGCGGCGGCGCGTGCCCCAACCTGTTCTTCGTCGGTTTCCAGAACGTGGCGACGGGCCTGCTGCGCGAGATCGGCATCGAGGCGGAAGCAGTGTCCGCGGCGATCGCCGGCGCGAGCTGACCGCCCGAAAATCGCGTGTGGGGGTATGCTTGGAGCGTGGTGCGGGCGCTGCTTCTCTGGACGTCGCTTGCCATGGTCGCGACGCCAGGACGCACGGCGCAAGCGGGGAGCGGTACCAGGGCGGAAGACGCGGCGGCTGACATCGCGCCGGCTGAGCTGCACCCCGGGCTGCGCACCCCGGTTCCCGAGCTGCGCCTGGGGGGCGGGGCTTTCACGCTCCGGTTCAACACTGGTTGGTTCGGCGCGCAGCCGCTGGCTCCCACCCCGCCCGTCGCGACGCCCGAGCACGCCTTCGATTTCGCCGGCGGCGTCGACATCAGCCAGCGTCGCGGGCGCCTGCGGCTCGGCGGCGGCGACGAGCGGCGCCTGCGCCTTTCGGTGCAGTGGGACGTCAATGTCGAGAGCGACATGGCGCGCGTGCACTCGCAGATCGATCTCGGGTTCCTCGGCCACACGCTGACGCTCACGCCGCCCGACGTCCGGGTCCGCCCGCGCTTCGACAACGGCCAGCCCGGCGTCGACGTCAGCGTGCCGATTGTCGAGGGTCGGTTCTGATGATCGAGGGCAAGGCTTCAAAGCGGCGGGGGCGGTTCTCAAATCGCAAAACGTGCTGTTTTGATGCGGATCGGTTATCGTGGCGCTGGCTCGGATGGGCGATTCCTCCGGAAGTGGGTGGGCGGCTTGGTTCTTGTCGCTGTTGGTGAGCGCCTCGATCCTGGTGCTCGGCGCGGGGAACGCGCGCGCGGATGAGCCCGGCGCCGGCGGCCTCTTCGTGCTGCCTGTCGAACGAGCCTGGCCGGTGAACGCCAGCGCCGCGGCGGTTTTCGAGGAGCGGCTGTCGATCGCCATCGCCGAGACCAAGCGCGCGCGACCGCTCGGGACCCGCGACGTGCCCGAGGCGCAACGGAGCACGTTGCCCACCGATCTGTCGGCGTGCGTGACCCCGGCCTGCCTCAAGCGGCTGCGGGACGCGACCGGTGCGGAGCGCGTGCTCGGAACCAAGCTGGCCGATGACAGCGGCGGACCGACGCTGTTTGCGAGCGTGTACGACCCGCGCACCGGCGCCATTGTTCAACGACGGGAGTGGCCGGGGCGGCTCGACGATCTTCCGGTCTCGGCGCGGCTCGCGGGCGAGGTGGCCCGCTGGGCGGTGGGGCCGGCGCCGTCGGCGCGGCCGGCGCCGTCGGTGCCTACGCCTCCACGCGCGGTCGCGGTCCCGCCGGCGCCCGGCGTGGTGGCGCTCGCGCTCGCGCCCGGTGAGCCCGAGGGTTCGCAAGCGAGCGCGCTGCTCGAACAGCTGGCCGCGCAGCTCGGCCGGCGCGGTCCGTTCTCCGTCCTCGCTCGCGGCGGCGGCGCCGGGGTTGCGCCCAGCCAGCGGGCGACCGTCCAGGTCGAGCAGGCGCACGTCAGCTTGCGCGCGCACCACGCCCACCACGTTCGGGAAGGGGCGCTCGCGGCGGTCGTGACCATCGTCGATCTGCCGACGGGAACCGCGCTGTTCTCGGCGCGCGGGCACTCGGAACGGACTTTCGAATCGAAGAAGAGCAGCGACGCAGAGGTGATGTCCCAGCTCGTCGATGACGTGGTCGCGCAGTGGATGCAGGCGTTCGATGCGCAGTCCGTCGCCGGCAAACTCACGAAGAAAGGGAGCCCATGATGTTGACCCGTGGAACCAGGTACGTGTCGGGGGTCGCGCTCGCGGCGTGTCTCGCCACCGGATGCGCCAGCGAATACACGATCCTGGACCGCAGCAGCATCGAAGTCTCGGCATCCTCGCGCATCGCCGCCGGCAGCCTGCTGCCGGGCTCGCAGAAGTATCCCAAGGTCGAACCCCACCTCGCCCTCGCCGAGGAGGTTTACAGCAAGCAGCTCGGCCTCCTCAAGGAGCGGCGCAACAAGGTCCGCGCCCGCCGCCGCGCGCTCACGCTCACTTCCTATGCCACCATGCTCGCCTCATCGATCGGAACCGGCTACGTCGCGCTCGCCGCGACCAACAGCGCCGATCCCAAGAGCGACCTCAAGGCGATCGGTCTCACATCTCTGATCGGGCTCGGGCTCGGCACCGGCCTGCAGATCGGCGCGCTCATGCAGGAGGAGTCGTCCGACGTCGACGAGAAGATTCGTCACCTGCAGGGGATTTACGACGGCATGCTCGACAAGCTGCGCACGTTCGCGCTCATGCCGGCGAGCGATCAGCTCGAGTCGCAGATGGCGGGAGCCATCGAGGCGTTCATCAACGAAGCCGTGCAGATCAACGTCAAGGGTTGACGCAGACATGGCTGCTCGCCGCGCGTCCCCCGCCGCGTTCGTCATCGTGGCGTTCGCCGTCGTCTCCGGGGTGTTGGGGGCGCCCGCGCAGGCGCAGTCATTGGTGCCGTCATCGCCCGACGTCCGCTGGGGGCGCGACGGCGCCATCACCGGCGCCGCCGTCATCGGTGCCGCGCTCGCGGCGCTGATCCCGGTCGACACCACTGCTCGCTGGCAGAGGCAGCTGCTACCGGCCGACGCCGGGCTCGAGGGGAGGTTCTCGCAGCAAGCGGCGTCGACCAGCGACACGCTCGCCGCGGTCGACGTTGCCACGCCGCTCGCGTTGCTGGTGGGGCAGGGGGGCGGCTTCAACGCAACCAACGACCGCCGGCTGCTCCTCTACGCGGAGTCGGTCGCGCTCAGCGTGTTTCTCAACGGGGTGACCAAGTATGCCGTGGGCCGGCCGCGCCCCTACGTGTACAGCGACGACCCGCGCATCAAGGCGTATGCCGAGAGTCAGGGCAAGGATTCTCACCTCTCGTTCTTCTCGGGCCACGCCAGCACCACGTTCGCCGCCTCCGTGGCCGGCTCGTACCTGTTCGCCCAGGCGTCGAGCGACCGGTCGGCGCGGGCGGTCGTCTGGGGCTTCGAGCTCGCGCTCGCCGCGGCCACCGCGCGGCTGCGCACGCGCGCCGGCAAGCACTTCTACAGCGACGTGATCGTCGGCGCGATCGTCGGCGCCGGCGTCGGCTACCTGGTGCCGCGCCTGCATGGGGGGCCCGCGTACAGCCCGTCGGGCACCGAGTGGGTCGTGATCGGCACCGCGCCGCTGGCGGGCCTCGTGCTCGCGCAGTTGCTCCCCGCCAAGCCGACGATCATGGAGCGGCTCACGCCGGTCGCGCTGCCGTTCATCGCGCCCGGCGGGGGTGGCATGATGCTGGCGCAGGCGTTCTAGCGTCGTTCTGGCGTCGCGACGCTATACTCACGTCCGGTGATCGCATGCACCTACCTCCGTTCGCGCTCGATCTCTGGCTGAGCAAGTACAAGTTCGCGTCGCCGCCGGTCCGCTACGACCTGGCGTCGAGCACCGGTCCGCGCTGGACGGTGCGCCAGCTTCTGGACCTGGGCGGCGCATCGGCGCGCGCCGATCTCGAATCGCTCACGCTTTCTTACCTGCCCACGGCGGGCAGCGCGGGGCTGCGCCGGCGCATCGGCGAGCTCGACGACGTGGATCCGGAATGGGTGGTGGTCACCACGGGCGCCTCCGAGGCGCATGTTGGTCTTGATGTGTGTCGTGGCGGAACCGGGCGCCTCTGTCCTCTTGCCAGCCCCGTGTTTTCCGGCCTTCCCGGTCGCGGCGCGTGCCTGGGGCCTGGACGTCAGGACCTACGCGCTGTCGCGCGAGCGCGGTTTCGAGCACACGGCGCGGGCGATCGAGGCCGCCGTCGATGACACGACCCGCTTGGTGTTGCTCAACTCGCCCCACAACCCGAGTGGCGTGGTGGTGCCCACCGAGGAGATGGCGGCGCTCGGCGAGATGCTCGCGGCGCGCGGCGTGCTGCTGGCCGTCGACGAGGTCTTCCATCCACTGTACGCTGGGACCTCCGCGGCCGAGCGCGGCGCGTCTGCCCAACATCGTCGCGCTCGGCGACATGTCCAAGGCCATGTCGCTGGGCGGCCTGCGCATCGGCTGGATCATCGATCGTGATGCCGCCCGGCGCGAGCGGCTGGCCCAGACACGTGGCTACTTCACGGTGTCGGGATCGCCGATCACCGAATCCCTCGCCGAGCTGGCGCTCGCGTCCGCCGAAGTCGATTCTCGCACGCGCCCGGACCGTCATCGGTACGAACCTCGCGGCTCTCGAGCGGCTCATCGCGGCGCACTCCGCCACGCTCGCCTGGGTCAAGCCGGCCGGTGGGACGACGGCTTTCCCTTGGTTCACCGACGGGCGCGACGCGCGGCCGTTCGCCGAGATGCTGGCCCGGAAGGGCGTACTGGTCACGCCCGGTGACTGCTTCGGCCCGCGCGATCACTTTCGCGTGGGGCTCGGCGCGGAGCCGGCGGAGTTTTCCGAAGCGCTGCTGATCCTCTCGCACATGCTCGACGCCGGGAATCAATAGCGTGGCGCCGGACGAGCCGAACCCGCCGGCAGCGCCGGACGCGCCGGCAGGAGCGCCGCCCCCTCCGCCGAAACCGAGCCTCCTCCAGCTGGTTCGCCGCGCGCCGGTAGCGTCGCTGATCATCGCGATCAACGTGATCGTCTTCGCGCTGGCCTCGCGCACCGGCAGCACGACGGAGAACGACACGCTGATCCGGTTCGGGGCGGTCTGGCGTCCCCTGGTCTGGCAGGGGGAGTACTGGCGGCTGGCAACCGCGATGTTCCTGCACATCGGCGTGGTCCATCTGCTCGCGAACGCCTACTTCGGGTTCGGCATGTCGGCGCAGGTCGAGCAGGCGATGGGCTGGTGGCGGTTCCTCGCGCTGTACCTGTTGAGTGGCATCGCGGGCTCCGCGGTCAGCGTGATTGGTCACAACGCAATCTCCGCGGGCGCGTCCGGTGCGCTCTTCGGTTTGATTGGCTGGCAAATCATGGTGGCGCGCGTGAGCACGGGGAGCTTCCGGGCGATGTGGAACGACCCCGGCATCCGCCGCGGCCTGATCTGGATCGGAGGGTGGTTCCTCATCGGGGTGTATGCGCACTTCGACAACTTCGCGCATGCCGGCGGGCTCGGCTTCGGCCTGCTCTTCACCTGGGCATTGATTGCACCCCCACCGCGCCGGCGCCGGCGGGTCGTAGTGGCGCTGGTTTCGCTCGCGGCGCTGGTCGCGCTTTCGTTGAAGCCGCTCCCGGTGATTCACGCCAACGAACGGGCCCTGCAGAAGGCTTTCCGCTCGCAGAACGATCCGGCGGCGGTCCTCGCGTTGACCGAGCCGCTGCTGACATCCAACCGCCGCTCCGAAGCGCAGCTCCTGCGCGGACGAGCCCTACTCAACCTTGGTCGCTTCCAGGAGGCGATCGACGTGGCCAGCGAGGCGATTGCGGACAGCCCCACCGACGCGACGTCCTACGTCACCCGAGGCGGCGCACGCCTGATGCTCGGAGACACGGCCGGTGCCGATGCCGATTTTCAACACGCGCTCGCGCTTGATAATGGTGATCAGGTACGTGAGACGATTGCGGCGTATCGCAATGCGCGGCGCGAGTAGTGGTAGGTCGCGCCCAAGAGGATCGCTCGAGTCACGTCGCTTCCAACGCTTCGGCCAAGCGGACGGCGCGCGAGATCGCGTCTTCCAGGTCGCGGGCGCTCGGTATCTTGCCGATGCCGAGAAACAGGCTGCCCAGCGTCCAGGCAATGCGCTCGCGCCGTGACGGCGCGCGAGGTCGCTGACCGGACGCGCGCGCCGTCAAGACGACACGTTCGGGCCAGATCTCGGCGTCGCGCAGGCCGCCGCGCTGTCGCTCGTGGAGCAGTGCCGCGCGCACCGAGGCGGGGATACGTTGCGCTTCGAACTGCAGGTCCGTCCGTTCCGGCCGGGCCGCAAGGACGATGAAAGCGTCGTCGAAATCCGTGTCGCCGGTGAGCGCCGCCTCGCCGGACGACCACGCCTCGTGCTTTTGCGGTCCCCTCACGCAGGCCGCGGGCAACCTGCCGGCGACGCTGCTCGGCTGGCACTATCGCAGCCGCAGCGAGGGGCTCATCAGCTTCTCGAACGCCGCGTTCTACGAAGGCCGCCTGCTCACGATCCCGGATCGGGTCATCGCGCACGGGACGTCGGCGATCTCGGTCGCGGCCGCGTCCGACGGCGACGCGCTCGCCGAGCGCATTCTCGACCGGCCGGTCAGCTATCACCTGCTCGAGAAGAGCCCCTACGAGAACCGCCGCAACCGCGGCGAGGCCGCCTACATCGCCCAGCTGGTGCGGTCGCTCCTGCGGCGCAAGACCGGGATGTCGCTGGGCGTGGTGGCGTTCTCGCAGGCGCAGCAGGACGAGATCGAGAGCGCGCTCGAGGCGCTGGGGCGCGACGACGAAGCCTTCGGCGAGCTGCTCGAGGCCGAGTTCGTGCGCGAAGAAGACGATCAGTTCTGCGGTCTGTTCGTCAAGAACCTCGAGAACGTCCAGGGCGACGAGCGCGACGTCATCATCATCAGCATCTGTTACGGGCCCGACGACGCCGGCCGGATGATCATGAACTTCGGGCCCATCAACAAAGTGGGCGGCGAACGGCGCCTGAACGTCGTGTTCTCGCGGGCGCGCCGGCACATGGTCGTCGTGTCCAGCATTCGCCACACGGCGATCACCAACGAGTACAACGACGGCGCCAACTGCCTGCGGCGCTACCTGGAGTACGCCGAGGCGCTGTCGCGCGGCGACCGCTCGACGGCCGACCGCGTGCTCGACGCCTGCTGTCCGTCGCGGGTTCGCATCGGGGCCGAGGCCGGTAGCCAGGACGCTGTGGTGAAGGTGCTGGCCGCGGGCCTGCGCGCCCGGGGTTTCGACGTCGACGACCGACGTGGGCGCGTCACACCTGCGCTGCGACCTCGCGGTGAGAGCTCCGGGGGCGCCCGGGTATCAGCTCGCGGTGCTCGTCGACACGGCGGCGCACTACCGCAGCGGGGACGCGCTCGAACGCTACGTCCAGCGGCCCGGCGTGCTGGCGTCGGCCGGCTGGGTGACCACGCTGGTCCTGGCCAAGGACGTCCAGGAGGACGCGCCCGGCGTCCTGCGCCGGCTCGAGGCCGCTCTCCGCACGCCCGGCGAGCAGCTGATTCACATGATGGCGCGGAGCCGCCGCGCGAGCTCCAGCGACGCCTCGATCTCGGCCTTGCGTGCCGACACGCTCTCCACGTTCACGCCCAGGGGAATGCCTTTCTCGCGCGCGTACGCCCAGACCTCGGCGTAGATGCGCTCGCAGAGGCGAACCGAAGTCTCGAGCGGATCCGGCGCGTGGCGCAGATCGTTCTCCAGCCAGCGCGGGAATGCGATCCCCAGCCACTGCATGAAAGCGAGGGTCTTCTCCGAGCCGCACGGAGACAACGTGATGACGATCGGCATCGGATCAGCTCCGCGACGTCGAGTCTCGAGCGCGTAGTCCGAGAGCAGCGACTTGGTCGCGGTGACGTCGTAGACCGCCTGGGTGACGAAGAATCGGCAGCCGGCGTCGGTCTTCGCGAGA
Organism: uncultured Pseudomonadota bacterium; assembly: GCA_963711305.1. Lineage (GTDB taxonomy): Bacteria > Myxococcota_A > Polyangia > Fen-1088 > Fen-1088 > DASRQZ01. Next base: position 242,777 of record CAVQDT010000002.1, on the reverse strand, counting down.
ATGCGCTCGTGCTCCGTTCCTCCCCGCGCGTGTCGCTCGGCGATGGCGATGCCACCGAGGAGCATGTCCGGCGCGTGTCCGTCGCGCGAGCTCGTAGGCCGTGCCGAGCGGGAGGCTCGCGGGCGATCGGCGGCTGGGAGCGCCGACCAGGACCCGGGCCGGCGCCGCCGTGGCGGCGTCACCGAGCCAGCCGGTGAGGCGCTCCGGCGTATCGCCGCTGACGCAGCGATAGACGATCTTCGGCAGCGACAGGCCGGCCAGGTGCTCGTGCGCGTACGCCAGCGGATCGATCGTGGGCAGGAACGGAAACGGACGCGGCGCCGACATGCGCGACGCTTCATCTTGCAGATCGTAGACGATCAATCCGTCGAGCCCGAGCGATTCGAGCCGCGCCTGCTGCTGGCCGGCGATGCGCGCGAGATCGGCGGCGGGCGTATCTCGCTTGGGCGGCGCGAACCCGTACAGGAAAAGGCCGGGGCGGCGCCCGACGATCTTGTCGATCATTGAAAGGACATGTCCATCGATCTCAACGGCCGAGCTTCGCTCGAATTCGTTACGGATCACCACCAAAATCGAGCTCTCGAATGCACCCCGCGGAATTAGTACGCGACGTACTACGTTGATCACCGGATGGCGGGGCTGCGCGACCACGGGGGTGGGACCTCAAATCCCTCGGCGCGTTGCCGTTCATGACCTGGGTTCGGCGAATGGAGATCGACTACGTCAAACCGGTGCGCGCCGACCAGGAGGTCACGATCACATCGTTCGTGCGCGAGTGTCGCGGCCCGGACGCGCTCATCGAGTGCACCATGATCGACGCCAACAGCAAGATCCTGTCGCGTTGCATGATGACTGTCGCGTGCGTCGACAAAGAGACCAGCCGCGCCATGGATTGGCCGCCCGATGCGGCCGCGCTGTTCTTCGAATAGATCAGCGACCGCGCTTCTCGAACTGCACGCGGATGGTCTACGCGTCACAGCTCACCTCGCAATCCCAGCGAAGGCAGGATGATGCGGTAGCCGATCGGCTGGACCGAGCCGTCGTAGATTGGGGTGCCGTCCGAGCGGAAGGTCGAGGACAGCGCGGTCACCTCGCGCGTCAGCGTGACGTTGCCGATCTCGACGTAGGCGGTGAGCGTGAATCGGTCGAAGACCATGCGTTTGTCGGCGCGCAGATCGAGCTGGTAGAAGGCCGGCAATCGGCGGTATTCGATCTCGGACGAATTGCCGGGCGTCGACACCGGGAATGGTCGGCCGCTGTTGTAGTGGATGCGACCGCCGACCGAGTAACCGCGCGCGAGACGGTAGCTCGCCAGCAAATTCAGGATGTGCCGCTGCTCCCAGTCGGAGGCGCCCCAGACGCCGTCGACCTGCCGCTCGCTGCGCGACAACGTGTAGGCGAGCCAGCCGTGCAGACGTTCGCTGTCGGGCCGCCGCAGCAACAGCTCGACGCCGTAGCCGCGGCCGGGGCGCAGCTCGAGGAAGTCCTGCACCCGGAAGTCCGAGCTGACGCGTGCTGCGCAGATCGGTGACCTCGAGCTGCTGGTAAAAGCCGGTGACATCCAGCTCGGCGGCGGCGCCGAGCTTCGTTCTCGCGCCGAGCGAGCTCTGCGTCGATCGCTGCAGGCCGAGGTCGCGCAGATCGAAAGCGTCGAAACCCGGCACGCCGACCGGCAAGCTCGCCATCTGGGTGTAGCGCCCCACCGATCCCTCGAGCGCGATCCGATCCGACAGCTTCAAGCGCGCGTTGAGGCGCGGCTCGGGCGCGAGCCGCACCACGCCCTGCTCGGCGTAGCGCACCAGGCGGACGCCCGGCGACAGCTCGAGGCGCGCGCCGAGCGACAGCGCCAGCGACACGTAAGCTGCGGCGCTGGATGCGCCGCGCGGCCGCGCGAGGTCGTCCAGCGTCGAGCTGTCGGGCATCGGTGGGATCGCCGGCCGGAAGCGCTGCTCCTCGATGCTGACGCCCGCATCGAGCTGCGCGGCGGCAGCCAGCCGAGCGCCGTACTCGATCCGCGGCGCGGCCGAGTAGGAGCGGATCGAGATCGGCGCGTCGCGCAGGTTCGAGCGCGCCCAGTCGGTCCCCACCGTCCCGCGCAGCCGCAGGCGACCGGGGCCGAGCTCGTGGTCCCAGCGCAGATCGATCGCGGTGGAATTGCAGCGCTCCGTCGCCGATCGCGTTCACGCGCAGCGCCAGCTCGTCGGCGGAACCCATCGCCAGCAAGGTCAGGCGACCGCCGGCGAACGGGTGCGTCGAGGTGCACCTGATAGTCGGCGTAGCCGAGCCGCACGTCCGAAAAGAAGAGGCTCGCCAGCGCGCCGGTGTAGGAATAGCGGCCCGCGATCGCCAGCGTGCCGCGCCCCTGGTCGAAAGGCGTCGTGACCAGCCCGCCGATGTCGTACACGCGCAGGTCGACCGATGCATGCGCCAGGTCGCTGGGCGGCGTGCCGATGCCGGCGCTGACCGCGCCCGACACGTATCCGCCCAGCGCGCCGGCGGCCCGCCGGGGTAGAAGTCGAGGCGATCGATCAGGTACGGATGCACCACGGACGGGCCGAGCGCGAAGTGGAACAGCGCCGGCACGCGCATGCCGTCGATGAAGAAGCCGGTATTGCCCGGGTTGGCGCCTCGGATCGCGTAGAGCGCCAGCGGCCACGCCAGTTGCGCCACGCCGGGCAGCGACTCGATGCTGCGAAAGGGATCGCCGGCGGCGCCGGGCGCGGTGCGCGCTTCCTCGCCGGTGAGCGCAATCCGGGGCGGCTGCCCCGGCGCCGTGACGACGGTCTGGTACCGGCGGTCGTCGAGACGCCGCACGAGCCGCCAGGTGCGGCGGGTGATCGGATCGCCGACGTCGAGCGCCTCGCGCACGAGATCGAAGCCGGGAAACTGGATCTCGATGACGTGATGTCCGGGCGAAAGCGGCGCGACGAACACCCCGGACTCGTCGGTCTCGCCGCTCGGGACCGCATCGATGGTGATGCTGGCGCCGGCGAGGCGGTGGCGCGTTCCCTTTCTCGAAGACCGTTCCTTCGAGGCTGACCGGAACGGCGAGCGACGGGCGCGGTGCCCGCGTCGATGGACGGCGCACCCGCCGGCGACGGCGCGAGATCACTGGCGTCGGCGCCCGCGTCACCGCCGGCGCCGGCAACGCCACCGTCGTCGACGCGCGGCCGCGGCGCCGACCCCGGCGTCGACGCCCACACACAGGAGCCAGATCGCGAGCGCCGCGGGCGGTCATTTCACGGTGCCGGGAGCGTGGTCTGCCACAATCCGTCCTGCCCGGACGCGAAGCGCCCGCGCACGGCGTACATCACGCGGGCCGCGCCGTCGACGGAGCCGCTGCCGCCAGATCGGTGACCGCGTGAGCCAGCACCTGGCGCGCGCCGCTGGGGAGATCGACCAGCTCCAGATTCCCCGATCCGTCCTGCGAATTCCAGTGGTCGATGACCAGCACGCGCTGGTTGCCGCGCAGGGTTCCGGCCGCCTAAGGCGTCGGCGATCAGCTGCTCGGGCGGTGAATCGGCGGCCAGCGACAACCAGCTCAGCGACAACTGGTCGCCGTTGGCGCGGCTGACGAAGAGGGCTTGTCCGTCGGGCGAGAACGTGAACCCCACGAACGTCGATCGCCACGATGCGCGGCCCGCCGCCCGCGGCATCGCCCACCCAGAGCACTTCGGCCGACGAGTTGCTCGCGACATCGGTCGCGGTCCAGGCCAGCCGATCGCCCGCGGGAGAGAAGGCGTGCTGAACGAGTCGGCCCGAAACCGAGAACGCTGCAGTTGCCGGTGGCAACGTCGACCAGTCCCACATCGTTTGTCGGAGAGATCGACGACCAGCTCACCGCTATCGGCGCGCCACGCGAGTCTGCTGGGGACCCGGCAACGGACACTGCGACGGCGGCGCCGCTGCAGAAATTGTGAACGTAGATCGGTGTCGCTTCGGGAGGCGCGGTTCCGCTGTTGGCGTCGTCGGCGGCTGCGTGCATCCACGCGGCGCTGTGCCGGTCGGGCGAGAGCACGAAGTCGGTGGGATCGCTGCCCGGCAGCGCCGTCTCCTGTCCGGTGTCGACGTCGAAGACGTAGGGCTGCGCGACGTCGGTCGCCGCATCGGCGCGCAGGTAGAGGATCGCGCACGGCGCCCGGCCGGTCTCGGCGCAGACGGCATCGTCGGCGCCACAGCCGACGACGCGGAACGTCCGGCACGGCGGGATTGCGAACGACGAGCAGCTCGGGACCGTCAGGCGGAGGGGCGGCATCGGCAGCGGCGATAGATCGCCTGAAGGGAGCGCCATGCGATAGATGAGCTCGGTGTTGAAGTCGAGGTTCGATGGGCTGGCCAGGACGGCCAGGTCGTTCCCCATGAAGTCGGCATCCCAGGAGATGTACGGGGGCAGCAGGAACGTAGAAGGTTTCGAGCCGCGTCCCGCGAACAGCTCTCCCGTTTGGACGTGAGCGACGATGCTGCCACCGTCTCGGCGAATCGACGCCCAGTCGATGCCGCCCGCGGCGGACCGAGCAGCGACCGTATCCAGATTGAGCGACGTCCGCGTCTGCAAGTCGTACACGCGCTCGCGCGGAGCGGCCGGTCATCAAGATGTCGCCGGCGATGATCCGGGCTGACCAGCTCGGCGGGGACCAGTCGATCTGCGACAGCGCCAGCAGCGGGGTGTTCTCGCCGTCGGGCCAGACCCAGAGATCCTGGTTCGCGCCGCCGGGCGCCGTGGTCTGGCGGGTGAACGCCGCCGTTTGCTCGTTCCAGAAGAAGAGATTGTCAAAGTCGCGGCCGGCGAGACGCTGCATGCCGCTTTGCTCCGGCGGGCTACTGCCGTCGCACCCCGCGACGATCGCCGTGGCGGCCAATCCGCCCAACCAGACTGCCGCGATCCACGCCCGGGTTCGTCCCATCCGCTTGCCCCCCGTCGCCATGCCGTCCATGGCTGAGCAAGATTGATGCCCTCGCTCGCCGGGCGCGTCTCGTCTCGGTGTCCGCGGCCCGGGCCGCGCTTCTGGCATTCGTCGGACGTCAGGACTCGCCATTCTGGCAACGATGTTGCTCTCGATTGACCGCCCGTGTGCCTCAGCGCAGCCCGTGCTTCTGCAGCAACGTCCGCAGGTAAGGTCGGTCCATGCGCGCGGCGCGAGCGGCGGCGGCGACGTTGCCCTCGGCCAGCTCCAGCAAGCGGCCGAGGTAGCGCCGCTCGAACGCGTCGATGACCTCGGCGCGCGCGCGCTGGTAGCGCACGATCCCCGGGCTGCGCAGATGCGCGCTGTGCGGCGGGCCGCCGTCGAGCGACAGGCTGCCGATCGCCAGCGCTCCCTCGACGACGTTGCGGAGCTCGCGCACGTTGCCGGACCAGCGGTGGTCGTAGAGCACGTCCATGGTCTCCGTCGGGAACGCCATGCCGGGGATCCCGGTCGCCGCGCGCGCGAATGCCTCGACGAGGCCCTCGACGTCCTCGCGGCGCTCGCGCAGCGGGGGGATGAAGATGCGCGCGGCCGCCAGCCGGAAGTACAGGTCGGCGCGGAAGGTCCCGTTGTTGACCTCGGCGCGCAGATCGCGGTGCGTGGATGAGATCACGCGTACGTCGAGGCGCATCTCTTCCTTGCTGCCCAGGCGCCGGAACGAGCGACGCTCGAGGACGCCCAGCAGCGCGGGCTGCACCGAGAGCGGTAGCTCGCCGATCTCGTCGAGAAAGACCGTGCCACCCTGGGCTTGCTCGAACGTGCCCACGTGGCGCCGCTCCGCACCCGTGAACGCGCCGCGTTCGTGGCCGAAGAGCTGTGACGCGATCAGCGTCGGTGGTAGCGCACCGCAGTCGATGACCACGAAGGGGCTGCGGGCCCGAGGGCTGGCGTCGTGGATCGCGCGGGCGATCGACCCCTTTCCGACGCCGGTCTCGCCCTCGAGCAGCACCGAGACGGAGGTGCGCGCGGAACGAACCGCGCTGCGCACGATCGATTGCATCGCGGCGCTCCACGCCACCACGCCGGGGAGCTCGAGCGGCGCCGTCGAGACGACGCTGGGCGGTGTCGCGCTGGGCGCCAGCAGGCGGATGACGCTGCCCCCGACGCGCAGGTGCGCGCCGATCGGCACCACCGCAGTCCGGACGCGCACGCCATTGATGAACGTTCCGTTGCGGCTGCCCAGGTCGCGCACCTGGATACCGTCGTCGGACTGCAGCTCGACGTGGTAACGGCTGATGGTGGGATCAGTCAACACCAGCTGGTTCTCCGTCGAGGTGCCGACGACCAGCGGCTCGCTCGACTCTCGGACCAGGCCTCGGTCGGGGCCATCCATCACCTGCGCGCGCACACCCGTCTCCATCACGTCTCTCCGTCGGTCCCGCCGCTCGCCGCCGTCGACATTGCTGCTCCGTCGTCATAGCAGGAGACGTGCCCGTCGCCGGCGCTATCTCTCGCGCCGCGATTCATTGTCGCGGTCAGAGAGCACGCGCGCAACGGTCGCAGCGTTGCGCGTCCTCGCGCTCGTCGACGACAGCGACGGAACCAGCCGCCGTTGGCTCGGAACCTCATTGCTACGTTCGCATTGAAGGCCGGCGTAGGTCGTTACCAACAGGTCGTTACGCAATATATGATTGTTCCAGCCAACGTCTTCATCCGGTAATTCCGGCGCGAGCCGACGACAAGCCCCGATAACTCGCGGTGAGCCGTCTCGGGAACGATGCGGCGTAGATGTGGGCACGTGTCTTGCCATCTCCCGCCGCATGCAAAGTGCATCCAATGGCTCGTCACGGCTCTCGCTCTCTCTCGTCCTCCTCGCGCTCGCATGCATCGTGGCGGCGCCATCCTGTGTGAATCCATTCGCTGTCGACACGTCGAAGGCGCACCCCGACGACGGCTTGGGCGGCAACACGCCGGTCGTCACCGGCATGGGCGGCCGGAGTACCGGCTCCGGAGGCGCGATCTCGACCGGCGCCGGGGGAACGACCTCCTCCGGTGGCAGCACTGGTACTCCCGACGCCGGTAGTGGCCCGGACGTCGCGGCCCCACCGCTGCCGGTGCAGCCGCTCGAGCCGTTCCCGACGATCCCCCAGTGTCCAGCCGACATCGTCGACGAGGAAGACCCGAACATCACCTGCCCGCGCAGCCTCACCGAGATCGTGGGCTGGCTGCCGGTCACGCCTCCGATGGAAACGGGCGGCGGTTGCCTGCCGCTGCCGCACCCCGCGGGCGAATGCCAGTTTTACCAGCAGTCGTTCCAGGAGTTCATGCTGGCGACGCAGCCCGACAACACGGGCAAGGCGGCGTTCCTGAGCTGGAACACCATCGAGAACACCTTCGGCGCGGGAGCGGGAAAGCCGACGCCGGCCATCCCGGTGCTGACCGCCGGGGTCACCCAGGCGGGCGGGCGCCAGATCGTGATCGACCAGAACGGGCACGCCCTCTACTACGGCATCCACATGAACCCTGCGTTCGTGAAGTTCGTCAACGAGGCTCACCTGACGTCGGCCGATCAGATCAGGCGCGCGGATCCGTCGATCCACTTCACGAGCACCGGCGCGATCGTCGAGACCAAGGAAGCCTGGATGATCATCCCCGACAACACACCGCCGCAGGCGGCGTCGTTCGTCACCACGCGGGCGATGGTCCCCACGCTGAGCGTCGATCCGGTGCTGGGCGTCGTGGCCGACGACAACAACCTGCGCCAGGTCACCGTGGCGCTCATCGCGATCCACATCGTGCACACCATCCCCGGCCACCCGGAGTTCGTCTGGTCGACGTTCCAGCACGCGGACCGCATGACCGGCGTCACCGACCTTGCGCCGAGCTCGGTCGATTTACCGCGCAACAACCCGCCCAATGTTCTTGCCAGCATCGGACCGCAATTGCCGGTGGGCGGCTATTTGCTCTATACGCGCAACACGCTGCCAATGGGATCGAACCAGGGGGTCTTCGTGCCCCAGCTCAACGCGGCGATGCAGACCTTCACCACGGCGCCCACGTCGATCTACCGGGTGTTCCCGGCGGCGAAGACCGCGACCACCGAAATCGACGGTGACATCACGCTGCTCAACACGGCGATGCAGGATCGATTCAACACCGTCCAGCCGCCGCCCGCGGCCAACGATCGCCGGCCCTGGTACCGGCTGGTCGGCGCGGTCTGGCTGGATCGGCCGGCGCGATCATTCGGCGTCAACAAGGTGCTGGTGAACAACCCGCTCGATCCGGCCATCATCGACGAAGGCTCGGACGCCCCCAGCTCGATCAACGGCGGCGAGGACGGCCTGTCGAGCACCGCGATGGAGTCGTTCACCCAGGGGCCATCGTCCTTCCCGACCTGCTTCAGTTGCCACGACACCCAGTCGACGGCGGGCAACGGCGTGCCGCAGCCGAAGAACCCGTCGTCGCCGGTGGTGATGCAGCCGGGACTGATCAACGTCAGCCACATTTTCAACGAGGTGGTGCGGCTCAACATCAATTGATCGGGGGGACGGGCGGGGAATCCAGACGCGCGCAAAACAGCAACCAGAGGTATCGACGATGATGTTGAGGACGTCCAGGCCATTGATGTGGGCCGTGTTATGGGCCGGGGTGGGGGCACTGGTCGTGGGGACCGCCGCCTGTCAGCGGTTGGATACCGGTCTGACGGGCGGCGGTGGGCCGGTGAGGAGCGGTGGCGTGAGTGGAGCCACCGGCGCCGGTGGGGCAACCGGCGCCGGTGGGGACGACACCGTCTCGGGTAGTGGTGGCGCCGGCGTCCAGGCCGACTGTCCGAGCCTGCGCACGCAAGCTTACGACGTCCTGCAGACCAACTGCGCGATCTGCCACCAGGCGCCCGGCACGCCGTCGCTCTACCAAGGCACCTTCAACTTCATCCTCGATCTCACCGAGCTGACGTCGCGCGTGTCGCCGCAATCGTCGACGACGCTCACGCTGAAGTACATCGCGAAGGGCGATCCCGCGCATTCATTCATCTATCAACGAATCACCAACAACAGCATGCCCCCCGCGGGGCGCACCCAGCGCCCGGGGCGAATGGACATCGAGGCGCTCGGTCAGTGGATCACGAGCTGTATCGACGATCCGACGTCGCCGCATGGTTGGATGCCTTCCATGTCGCATCCCGACGCGGGGCCGCCCGACGCGGGCCCGATGCTGGAGAGCTGCAGCGCCGTCAAACCCTGCGCGAGCGGCGGCTGCTGCGTCTATGGCTTGTGCCGGCGCAACGGCAGCAGCTGCGGCTCGTTGCCGAATCCGATTCCCGGTGAGATGCCTCTGCCGGGCCTGCCTGGGACCTGCAACGCCGGGTCTTGCCTGAACATGGCCGGCAGCTCGTGCGGGAAGGTGGGAGAGCCGTGTTGCGACAGTAATACCTGCACCGGCGCGCAGTCGTCCTGCCTCATCACCGACATGACCATGTGCTCGGCGTGCGGCGGCACGCGACAGCCGTGCTGCAGGACCAGCCTTTGCCTCAGCGGTCACGCGTGCATCGGGGACGGCGTCGGCCGCGTCGGGAGCTGCGAGCTTTGCGGCGGGCTCGGCCAAAATTGTTGCGGGTCCGGCGTCGTGGCGCTGCTGACCTGCGGCAACAACCTGGTCTGCGTCGGCGATAACCCTGAGACCGCGCAATGTGCGGCGATGAGCGCCGACGGTGGAGGTGGCGGTTGAGTCATCTTGCGCACGCCAACCCGCGAAGCGAAAGGAACACCATGAGAAAGCGCTCGACAGCGGCGAGTTTGACCAAGGCGCTGCTGGTGCCGCTCGCGACCTGGCTCATTGTCTCGGCCGCACCCCACGACGCCATGGCACGAGGCAGGCATCGCCACCACAAGCCCAAACCTGCCGCCAGCGACCGCTCGTCGGCGCGCGAGGAACGGATGGTTTGCGACGCCGCGTTCGAGAAGGCCAAGGAGGTCGGGCAGAGCCCGGTTCAGTTCAAGGCCGCGGCCGAATGGTTCAGCGAGTGCGCGAAGCCGGCGTGTCCGCGGGCGATGCGGCGCAAATGCGCTGCCGTGCAGACGCGGATCATCGCCAAGCTGCCGTCGGTGGTTCCGGTCGTCACCGGGCCGTCGGGTACCGCGGTCGGCGACGTGCAGGTGCGGATGGACGGCGCCGTGCTGACCGGGAGCCTCGACGGAAGGGCGATCTCTGTCGACCCCGGTGACCACCAGTTCACGTTCACGCGTGACGGTGAAATCTTCTCGACGCAGAGGCTGACGCTGGAGACCGGACAGCAGCACCAGATCGTCTCGGCGACCTGGCAACCGCGTCGGGTCGAGCGCGAGGAGGAGGCCGTGGCGCCGCCTGCACGGCCCGTCCCGCCGAAGCGCGCGGAGAAGGTCGCTGCGGCGGAGGAAGAAGAGGAGGAAGTGCGCCCCTCGCTCCGTCTTCGCGAGCGCGTGCCGCAGCCCGTGGAGGAACCCAAGGCGTCGGGCGGCGCGCCCTGGACGGCTTACGCGCTCGCCGGCGTGGGCCTGGCTGGCCTCGGCGGCGCGGCCCTATTCAACCTCAAGGGTACAGCCAGCAACGACGCCCTGATCGCGTTCTGCAAACCCGACTGCAAGCCGGAGGCCGTGCGTCACGTGCGCAACCTCTACCTGGCCGCCGATATCTCGCTGGGCGTCGGTCTGGTGGCGCTCGCGGGCTCGACCTATCTCTTCTTCAACCACGACGGGCCGAATCCCGAGGACAACCCGCGCGCGCTGCGCACCCGCATCAGTCAGGTGGGCGTGACGCCGACTGCGAGCGGCGCGGTTGCCACCGTCGTCGGAACGTTCTGATCGCGCTCGCGCAAGGTCGCAGTGCCTCACGGTTGATCCTACCGGCGGAGCACGACGTGCATCGCCGCCGGGCCGGGCACGTGCTCCACGGCGCGATAGCCGAGCGCGGTGAGGTCGAGACCCGCGAACAGCGACTCGCCCGACCCGAGCAGTAGCGGCGAGACCGCGATGTGCAGCTCGTCGATCAGCCGCGCCCGCAGGTACTGGCGGATGGTGTCCGCGCCGCCGCCCACTCGCACGTCCGCCGCGCCGGCGGCCTCGCGCGCTCGCCGGAGCGCTTCTTCGGCCCCGCCCGTGACGAAGTGGAACGTCGTCCCGCCCTCCATCTCCAGCGGGCGCCGCGCGTGGTGCGTGAGCACGAAGACCGGCACGTGGTAGGGCGGGTTCTCGCCCCACCAGCCACGCCATCGTTCGTCGGGCCATTGGCCGCGCACTGGCCCGAACATGTTGCGCCCGAGGATCCAGGCGCCGAGGTTCTCGGCGCCGCGACGTGCGAAATCGTCGTCGATGCCGGTCGTCCCGTCGGCCGCCTGGCCGTGCATGTTCTGGAAGGAGCGCGTGGGGAAGATCCAGCGGTGCAGGTCGATCGCGTTGCGCCCGAGCGGGTTCTCCTCGTCCTGGTCCGGCCCAGCACCGTAGCCGTCGAGCGAGATGGAAAAGCAATTGACGCGCAGCTTGCTCATGGTCCTCTCGCGCTCTCCTCAGGTCCCGCGCTTCTCGATCTCGGCGCGCAGGCGCGAGTCGCGCTCGCGGATCTCCGGCGTGACGTTTTCGCCGAAGTCCGCCATCTCGTAGAGCGGCCGCAGCTCGAGCACAGCCTCTTCCCCCGGCATCGGGTCCGGGCAGCGCCGCGCCCACGCAAGCGCCTCCTCCATCGATTTGACCTGCCAGATCCAGAAGCCAGCCACCAGCTCCTTGGCCTCGGCGAACGGGCCGTCGACCACCGTGCGGCTGCCACCCGAGAAGACGACCCGCTTGCCCTTCGTGCTCGGGTGCAGGCCGTCGCCCGACACCATGATGCCCGCCTTGACGAGCTCCTCGTTGTACTTGCCCATCTCGTTGAGCAGCTTCTCGCTCGGCAGGACCCCGGCCTCGCTGTTCTTGGTCGCCTTCACGATCACCATGAGTCGCATCTTCGTCCTCCGCGTTCGGGTTGGGGACGGCGGGTCATCCTGATCCGCCCTCTGAGGGGACGACGAACGAGCTCCGGGCAGATCGACATCGCGCCTCGAATTTTTTGCGGTGCGCGGAGCGTGCGGAACTACGTCACCCGCACCTCCTTACCGTCTCCGCCTGAGCGCACCGGCACCTTAGTCCATCGTCCAACCTGGACACAAGAACCTATCTGTCCGATCCGAAGGCGGTCGTGGCGCTGGTCGAAAAGGCCGCGCAGAGCCTCAGCGCTCGCTGAGCGAACATCAGTAGCGACGAATCGTCTTCACCTGCTCTTGCAGCAGGTCCGCGACCAGGCGCACGCGCGGGATGTCGAGCGCCGATTTCGCGCACACGAGACACAGCATGCCGCGCCTGGCCGGACCGAGGTCCAGGTCGATCGGGACGATGCCGCGGGCGCGGGAGAACCGGTGGGTCACGCGGCCGAGCACGATCGCGCCCGCGCCGGCCTCGGCGGCGGCGAGATTGACCAGGAAGTTGTCCGAGGTGAAGGCCGGCACGAAGCCGGGGATGATCGACTCGAGCATCGGCTGCGGCGGCAAATCCTCGAACGGCGGCGCCCATCCGACCCAAGGCACGTCCTGCGGCCGCGGTTTCTTCGGAAGCTTCTTCGCGAGGGCGTTCGACACCCAGGCGGCGTTCTCGTATTCGACCTCCGCGAGCACCTCGAGATCCTTGCCCTGCGGCCGGCGGAGCCGCAGCGCGAGGTCGGCTTCGCCGCGCGCCATGTCGAGGTACCGGGTGGTCGACAGGATCTCGATCCGGATCGACGGATGTCGCGACGACACCCACGCGGCGAACGGCGCCACGAAGTCGAAGCAGAGGTAGGGCGAGGCGGTGATGCGCACCAACCCTTGCGGCGCGGCTTCGTCGGCTTCGGCGGCACGCGCCACCTCGCCGGCCCACTCCGCCATGTTCTTCGCGGGCGCGAGCAGGCGCTCGCCGGCGCTGGTCAGCGTCGCGCCAGCGACGCCACGGGTGAACAATCGTGAGCCGATGGCCTGCTCCATCTCGGCCAGCCGCCGGCTGATCGTGGGCTGACCGAGCTTGAGCTGACGCGCGGCACCGCTGACACTGCCCGCCTCGGCCACCGCCAGGAAGATGCGTACGTCGTCCCAGGTGATATCCATATTCGGATGCTAGCATCGATATTTAGCCAATTTTCATCCGAATTCGGATGCAGCAGATTCGTCGTCAGGAGGGATGCCGTGACGACGAAAACCGAGACGAAGAAGTCGGGATGGATGATCTACGGAGCCAACGGATACGCGGGGCGCCTGGTCGCGCGGGAGGCGATCGCGCTCGGCGACCGGCCGATCCTGGCGGGCCGGTCGGCCGAGAAGGTCCGGCGCGTGGCCGAGGATCTGGGGTTACCCTGGGTGGCGTTCGACCTCGGCGATCGCGCCGCGGCAGTCGCCGCGCTCCGCGACGTCGAGCTGGTGCTGCTGGCGGCGGGGCCGTTCGACGGCCTCGCGCAACCGATGATGGATGCCTGCATCGAGGCGCAAACTCACTACGCCGACCTCGACAACGAGCTCCTGGTCTTTCGCGCGGCCGAGGAGAGGGACGCACGCGCACGCGAGCGCGGCATCGCAATCGTTCCTGGCGTCGGCTTCGGAACCATCGCGACCGGCTCGCTGGTGAAGCGCGTGATCGCCGCGTTGCCGGACGCGACCCGCCTCGAGTGCGCGCTCCACATCGGGTCGTCGCACGCCGGCCCGGCCACCGGTGAAAGCGGGCTCGCGGCGGTGCGGCTCGGAGGGCGCGTTCGCCGTGGCGGTCGTCTCGTCGAGCATCCGCTCGGCGCGGGTGCACGCGAGATCCCGTTCGCCGATCGCAGCCGCCGCGCGTCGCCGGTTCCCACGGGCGATCTGGAAGCCGCGTGGATGGACACGCACATCCCGGACATCGTGGTGTACAGCACCGCGCTGCGAGGCGGGCTTCCTGCAGCGCGCGGGGATCGCGATCCTGAGACGGCTGCTCTGGATCGGCGCGCTTCGCCGCGCCGTGGGCTCGGTCCGCGAAGGGTCGGGCGGCGACGCCCGCTGCCAGGCCTGGGCGTGGGCGACCAACGCCCGCGGCGAGACCGCGGAAGCGCGTCTCGAGACCGGTGAAGGATTCGCCTTCACGGCGGCGGCCGCCGCGCGCGCCGTCGCTTTGATTCGTCGAGAGCCGACGGCCGGCGCTCATGCCGCCTCGACGGTGCTCGGCGCCGCATTCGTCGACTCGCTTCCCGACGTTCGGATCACCGTCTCGCGCCCGGAGAAGACGTCATGACCACGCGGCACATCGACTCTCTCGAATCGTTCGACATCAACGGCTTCGCGCAGTGGGTGCTCCTGCGCGGTGATCTCGCGACGAAGCGCGTCTTGCTGATCGTGCAGCAGGGGCCCGGCTTTCCGCTCATCCACGGAGCCGGGTGTTCGAGCAGAGGCTGCACCTCGAGGCGGAGACTGTCGTCGCGTACTGGGACCAGCGCGGCACCGGGAAGTCGTACCGCGCCGATCCCGCGACCATCAGCGTCGCGCAGAGCGCGGCCGACGTGCGCGCGATGGTCGATGCCCTGTGCGCGCGGCTGAACGTCGAGCGCGTGGACATCCTCGGCCTGTCGATCGGCGGCACGTTCGCGACGATGGCGGCGGCGCGCGACCCGGCGCGCATCGGGCACCTCGTCGTGGTCGGCCTCGACGTCGATTGGGGTGAGAGCGAGCGTTACGCCTACGACTTCGCTCGTTCCGAAGCCGCTCGCCGTGGCGCCGGGCGCGCTCTGCGGCAGCTCGAGGCCATCGGCGCGCCGCCTCACCACACCTCGAAGAAGTTTCTGACGCGGGCGCGCTGGGTGGCCGCCTACGGTGGCATCAACCGGCGCCGCGGCTACTACGGGATGTTGTGGGACACCGCCTCCCGGGTGCTGAGCTCGCCGCACTACGCGCTCCGCGAGCGCGGGCCGATCCTCGCTGCCATCCCCCGCACCCAGGAGCTGATGCTCGTCCCGGCCAACCACTTCGATCTCCGCGTGGCGGCGCCTCGCATCCAGGTTCCGATCGCGTTCTTCCAGGGCCGCCACGATGTCGGTACCAGCCCCGCGGTGGTGGAGCGTTACGCGGCTGCGCTCGATGCGACCAGAGGCAAGTCGCTGGTCTGGTTCGAGGACAGCGCGCACATGCCCTACGACGAGGAGCCCGCACGTTTCCGCGAGGCGCTGCTGCGCGCGCTTCGAACGCAGGCATGACGTGTTACCGTCTCGCGGCGATGGCCGATGAGGTCGAGATCCAGATCCTTCTCGAGACCCGGGTTGCGTACATGCGATACGTCGGGCCGTACGGCTCTCCGCGCATCGTCGATCTGTGGCGGCACTTCGGTTTCTGGTGCGAGCGCCAGGGACTGACCTCGCCGCGACGGCAAATGTTCGGCATCGCCCAGGACAACCCGAACATCACGCCCCCCGGTCGCACCCGCTACGATGCTTGCATTCAGGTCGAGGGCGATTTCCAACCCCGCGACGAGGTCGGCGTTCAAACCATTTCCGGTGGGCGGTACGCCTGCACGCCCTTCAATGGCACCGCAATGGAGATCCGCCCCGCCTGGATCCGATTCCTGACCCGAACGCTCCCCGAGGCAGGACTCGAGTCTGAGCTCGCGCCCGCGCTCGAGGTCTTTACGCCCGATCTGATCGTCGACCCGACGACGGGCGCGTTCTCGTGCTGGTTGTGCATGCCGTTGCGGTCGGGATGAACAACTAGCCGCCGAACATGCGGTAGCGCGCTATTCGTGGTGAACACCGTCTGGTGGGTCTATGCTCCCAGGATTCTGACGTCCGGGAACACGCGCCGAAGTCTCTCGAGATCGTGCACGTCGCTCGAGTAGATGATGTCGCCGCGGGATGCCGCCGAGGCGACGACGATTGCGTCGACCAGGGTTGCGCCGGGAACCGCGCCGAGGGCCTCACCAACAGTTTTGGCCAGGCCGAGGGTGAGGGGTTCGACATCGACGGAGTCGAGGATGGCCTTGCGGACGTCCGTGGGGCCGCGCCACCATTCAGCAACGACGTCTGCCGGAACCGTGATGATCTGGTCGCGCTCCCTCGCGAGCTCGAAGACCTGGCGCATACGAAGCTTGCGCCGCTCGAGGGCAATGAGGGCACCCGTGTCGAAGGTCAACCCGGTCACGCCGCTCGCGCCCGCCGCCGCTTCTTCGACGCGCCGGGATTCCTGGTCTGTTCCGCGTCTATTGACTGCGCCGCCTGGACCGTCAAAGTCGGACCGCCCAGCACGTCGATCAGCCGAGTACGGGCCGCGCGCTGTCGAATCAGCCGAGCGGCCTCTGAAAACGCCGCAGAGAGGTTGCCGCGATGGGACTCCCGGGCGCGACGCCTGAGAATCGCCAAATCCTCGCTGCTGATAGAGATGCTGACCTTGACCGTCTTCCCTGGTCGAGTGGTCGCCATGTTCCTACCATGGTAGTACAACCTATGGCCCACGGCCACAGACGCAAGCGCTACGAAAGAGCCGACCGGAGACCGAGAAGCGCGTCAGCTAGGGGTGAGCTCGACCTCTGCGAGCGGGTGTCAGGATGTGCGGATGCGGAGGTCGAAGTCGAGCGTCGACGTGAGTGACGAGCCGCTGAACGAGTAGCTGCCGACGACTGGCATCGTGTCCGCCTGGGCGGGCGCTGCGCAGAGGGCGACGTGGCCGTCGGTTACCGGGATGCCGTGCGTGGGGTCCCAGCCGCGCCAGCCGACGCTCGGCACGAAAACTTCGGGCCAGGCGTGAAGGTAGCTGCGGCCGTCGGGCGTCTCCGCCTTGGCCTGGTAGCCGCTGCAGAACCGGGCGGCCATGCCGAGGCTGCGCACCACGTCGATGAAGAGCACCGTGAAGTCGCGACACGCGCCTCGCCAGGTCGCGAGCGTTTCGGCCGCGCTCTGGGCTTCGCCGGTCGGACGGACGTGCTTGTCGGCGCGTGCGTGCACGGTGCGGCAGAGATGATCCAGGAAGGGGCGCAGATCTTGACCACCGACTTCGACGCGGAGTGCGCGCGCGAAGGCCGCGACGCCCTCGTCGCTGCGCGCGCCGCTGCCGTGATAGGACGCGAGCACATCGGCGGCGGGCGGCGTCCGAAGCACCGAAGCCGTCGTCGCCGCGAGCGGTGTCGTGTCGACCTCGAAGCTGCTCTCGATCACGAGCTCCTCGGTGGTGGCCTCCGGAAAGACGACCCGCGTGCCGAGGTTGCCGTAGGCATCGACCTCGCTGCGCACCTCGAGGGGCTCCGGTCGGATGACGAGCGTTCGCGATAGCAGCGAATGCTCGGGGCGGGGTGTCAGGCGCAGCACGTGCGGCGCGGGCACGATGGGCAGGCTGTAACGGTAGCGGGTCGCGTGACGGACGGCGAAGAGCATGCGGCTCCGTCATGATAGCCGAGTCGCGCCTCACCAGCCGACATCGACATGGGCCTTGCGCAGCTCGGCCATCATACGTCGCATCGCTCCGCGATCCTCGACGAGCGCCCGGTTCATCGCCAGGACCTGGGGCTCGGAACGGCGAGCCTCGGGGAGGTGGACGCGGCTCCAGGCGCCGACCTGCAGGAGGACCGGCAGCAGGGCGATGCCGCGTTCCGTGAGGCTGTAGATCCCCTTCTGCTTGTGGGTCGGGTCGTCGCGCTTGGTGAGGATCCCGCGATCGACGAGCCGCTTGAGGCGGTCGGCGAGGATGTTCGAGGAGATCCCCTCGTCGGATTGCAAGAGCTCGCGGAAGTGCCGCTTGCCGCCGAACATCAGGTCGCGCAGGACCAGGAGCGTCCACGTATCACCGAAGACCTCGAGGCCGAGGTTGATGGGGCAGTAGGAGCGCGGCGGCATCGACTTCGTGCTTGCAGTCTGGTCGATACGATCCTAAAAGACAACTGGTTGCAAAACGCAATCAGTAGGAGCGGACCATGAAGAATACCTATCGCGGAAGCTGTCACTGTGGAGCGGTCGCGTTCGAGTGCGAGCTCGACCTCGCCGCCGGGACGACCCGATGCAACTGCTCGTTCTGCCGCAAGGCCCGGTTCTGGATGGCCTTCGCGAAGGAGGGCGAGTTCCGACTGCTGCGCGGCCAGGAGGTGCTCACCGACTACCGGCACACGCCGCCCACCCGGACCGAGCCTTTCCTGCACCTCTTCTTCTGCAGCCGATGCGGCGTGCGGGCCTTCTCCGAGGGTGGAGCGCTCCCCCAGTTCGGCGGCAGCTTCCACGCGGTGAATGTCGCCTGCCTCGACGATGCAACCGACGACGAGCTCGCCAGTGCGCCGGTGCAGCACGTGGACGGCCGCGCCAATGCCTGGGACCGCTCGCCGGAGTATCGGTACCTGTAGCCTGCGTTCTAGAATCGGCGGCGGTTTACCTCGCCGAAAAGGAGCTCCCATGCCTCTCGTCCGGATTGCAGTGCCCGCCAAGAGCGACGCCAGCTATCGCCGCGACGTCTCCGATGCGGTCCACAAGGCGCTGGTCGATGCCATCGGCATCCCGCCCGCCACGTGATGCGTACAGCGTCGACGGCCTCCCGATCTCGATCCCCTGTTCGATGACGATCTCGTCGCCGAAAGGGATGCGGCCATGCCGGGCGAGGTGGACCGCGAGCGGGCCCGCCGCGGCGCCGGTCGCCGGATCCTCCGGGATCCCTTCTCCGGGGTCGAAGGGTCCAGCCCAGCCCGGCAGGATAACGCTCGAGCGGTCGATTCTTCCTCGCGGGAGTCAGCCGTTTCGACTCTTGGGCGCCTTCGGTGGCGGGAAGACGGCGCTGTAGATCGGAACCGGCGCGGCGTCCGGGTTCGCGCTCCCTCCCGCGCCTCCGGTTCCGCCGGCTGCGCCCGCCGCGCCGCCGGTGCCGCCGCCGGTTGCGCCTCCGACGCCGGCGTCTGTCGGGTTGGCCGTGCTCGAACAGGCGGACATTCCGGCCAGCGCCGCGCCGGCGGCAAAGACCGCCGCTCGGTTCAGCCTCGGCCGCGGGCGCGCGGCTTCGATGCGCGGCGCACGCGACGGCTGCGGCGCCCAGCAGAAGGGGCAAACCACGTCAGCGACGCGGACATGACGGTTGCATGACGGACACGGATTGAGCTCACTCACGCGGCACCTCCTCTAAGACAATCTCGAAACGCCCATGGTCGAATGGAAGTCCGGGGGCGGGCGCCACGCGCACCAGCCGCTCGCGCAGGCCGCGCGCCTGCATCTCCAGCGCGCGGTGATGACAGAGCGGATTGTCGCCCGCCTCGCCGAAGAGACTGAACCCGGTCCAGGTGCAGCCGGCGCGACACTCGTCGGCGTAGTAGCAGGTGCGGCAAAAGCCCCGCAGATCGTCGACGGTGCGATCGCGGATCACGCGCAGCGGCTCCGCTCGTTCCCAGATGTCGGCGAGCGCGGCATCGCGAATGTTGCCACCGGTCCACGGGACGGTTTGCAGCGATGGACAGCCCTTGACGGCGCCGTTGGCCTCGATCCCGATCGTGGAACAGCCGGCACCGCATGAGCCCTTGTGCCCGCGCGGGAACGTCCCGCGCAGCACCGCCTCGAGCGGGCCGAAGTAGCCGATGTTGTTGCCGGGCAGCAAGCGAACGCTCGCGGCGTCGCAGCGCGCCTTCAGCGTCGCGAGCAACGGGAACAACGTCAGCAGCTCGTAGGGCTGGATCAGGATGTCGGGCTCGTCGGCCGCGCGGCCCATCGCGACGGTCAGCATGATCTGCCAGGCGTGAGCGCCGATCGCGATCACCGTGTCGAGCACGCCGGCCAGATCGGGCATCGACAGCCGGTTGATCTGGGTGTTCACGGCGACGGGGATACCGGCGGCGGTCAGGTTGCGCGCCGCCTCGAGCGCGGAGCGGTGGGAGCCGACCACGCCGCGCAAGCGATCGTGAGACTCCGCGCCGCCGTCGATCGAGACGCTCACGCTCTGCAGCCCTGCCGCCGCGGCCGCGCGCGCGCGCTCCCCGGTCAGGCCGCGCCCGCCGGTGACCATCGTGCACTGCATGCCGGCGGCGCGGACGGCGGCGATGATCTCCAGCCAGTCCTCCCGCAGGTACGCTTCGCCACCGATCAAGCTGACCTCGAGCACGCCGAGCGCAGCCAGCTGCCGAACCAGGTCGAGCGATTCCGCGGTAGACAGCTCATCGGGGCGCTCGCGCCCCGCGCGCGAGCCGCAGTGCCGGCAGGCCAGATCGCATCGCAACGTGGTCTCCCAGATCGCGTGGATGGGGCGCGTCGCGCGATCGATCGCCCGCACGTCCTGCGCGAGTGGCAGATGGCGAAGGGCCGCCGGCGCCTTGGGGGCCAGCGGCAGGGACCGGCCCGCCCGATCGCCGCCCCGGTTGCTTAGCTGGATCCCCATGAATCTTGAAGTGTCCACAACCGGGGTCCCACCGCTCACAAAATTGGCGGTTTTCATTGGGTGCTCACTGCAATTTTGGCGGGTCTGGCTTGCCGCCGGCAGCGCCGAGACCCAATGACGTTCGTGCATGAAGGGCGTGCGTGCGGCGGCCGGCGCGCTGGTTGCGACAGCGCTCGCGTCCGGCGGCGAGGCGCGCGCCTGGGTTTATCCCGAGCACCGGGACATCACCCTGCAGGCCGTGCAGGGGCTGGAACCGGCGCGGCGCGCGACGCTGGACGGGCTCTGGTCCGCGGCGCGCCACGGCCACGAGCAACGGTTGTGTGAGTCGGCGGCCGACGCCGCTCAAGTCAGCAGGCCGTCCTGTCTCGACTGGGCGGCCTGGCCCGCCATTGCCGGCGACCACTCCTGCTCGGGCGCGGACATGCTCGCGATCGTCACGCAGAGCGCCTGGATCCTGGACGTCGCGCGGGTGGGCGCGCGCCTGCGCGAGCACCTGGCCCGCAACGCCACGCAGGCGTGGCTGGTAAATGCGCTGCGCAGCTCCGACCTGCGCCTCCTGCGCGCCGACCCGGAATACGCGACTCGCGCCAGCTCGAACAACGTCCACTTCCTGCTCGCCCGTCCCGGCACGGATACTACACCGGCCGCTTATCTCCAGCTGGTCCTCGCTCCGGGGGCGGACCCGAACGCCATCGGCGCCTACGTGTTCTATCACCTGGCAGCGCTTCGGAGCGCCTCGCGCGTTGCCGCCGCGGACCCCGATCAGAGGGCACGCGCGGCCCGTGCGACGCTCGCCGACGAGGCGTTCGCGCTCCACTTCCTGGAGGACGCTTTTGCGGCGGGACACGTGGCGGGCGACTGGGGGCCGCAAGCGGTGCGAAAGGGGACCCACGACTATTACAACGAGCGCGGCGTCGAGGCGGTGACCTGGGGCGGGCAGCGGTTTGTGCTCGAGGGCGACGCCCACATGCGCGCGGAAGACGCCAATCGCGCCGCCGCCGCCGCGCGAGCCAGCCTGGTCGAGGTGCTGGCGGCGGCCGGGGCCGAGGCGCCGCTCGCTGGCGACGGCGGTCCGGCCGCGATCGAGCCCAACGCGCTGGACGTCTGCCAGATGCGCGCCATGCCGGCGTTCAGCGTGCCACCCGCGGCGGTGCAGCCGACGGTCGATCTGCTCGGGCACGTGCCCGCAGCGGCCCTCGGGGAGGGGCTCGGCGCCCTACCGCGGTTTCGCGCCGAGCTCGGGCCCTTCATCGGCGTGTCCGCGGCCGCCCAGCTCGGCTGGATCGATCGCGGGTTCGCCACGACGCAGACAACCGGCGGTGAGATCGGCGGGCTGGCGGTGGGAGTCCGCCTCGGGTACGGCCTCGAGGGGGTGATGGACCAGTCGGGCGACGGACTGGCGTTCGTCGACGTGGGCCTGCAACTGGAGACGGCGTCGTCCATGAAGTTCAGTAGCAACGACGCCTTGGCTGATACCGGCGCTCTGACCGCCGCGGTCCCCGCGCGCACCGCGATTGCGCTCCGCGCCCGGATGCCGTTCTGGCTGATTCCGGGCGATCTGCTGCTGGGCGCGCTGCTCGTCGCCCCGTTCTCGCGGGCGGCATACGCACAGATGGCGGTGATGGCCAGCAACGGCGGCCTCATTCCGTGGCAAACGGGAATCAGTACTCCCCTCGGACGGTTTCAGCTGGTGTTCGGGCGCGAGGTCGGCGTGGAGCTCTACGGCCTTGCCGGCGGCAAGACCCGCTTCCTGATGCCGCCCGCCGCCGCCGGAACGAACGGGATCCGCCTCACCGCGCTCCGTTCGATCAGCTTCGACTTCCCGGTGATCGAATACCGCCCGTTCCGTTCTTTCTCACTCGATCAGGCGTCGGTGCTCGTCATCCAGCTGTTCGTCGGCTTCGAGACCGCCGGCGCAGCCGAGATCATCTCGCCCGCCGGCGCGCCGCTCCCCGAGCTGCAAACGATCTACAACGCCGGCGCCCGTGTGGCGTTCGACTGGCGGCGGTATTGACGGAGGTCAGTGACCACGCCAATCGATGTAGAGCTGTCCGTTCTCTCCGTCGCCCGACGCAGAGGTCCGCGCCCACAGCGCCTGCCCGTTGAAGAGAACCCGGTGAAAGTCGTCGTCGAAGCCGTATTTCGATCTCCGCCTGCCGGTCCGCAACTGGCAGGTCCTCATCGTCCCAGGAGTAGTGCACGGCATAGCTGGCCACGAGCTGCCCGTTCTGCTTCTCGACCTTGAACGTGCCGAGGTCGATCGCATAGGCAATCGAGCGTTTACCCCGGTAGAAGCGCTGGGCGTCGTCGAGGACGTCCTCGACGGTCGCGTCCTTCAGCGTGATGTACCGGGTCAGTGGGGGGGCCAGCACCGAGCGCAGGCCGGCGAGATCCAGCCTCGGCCGGTGGTCCGTGAAGCTGACCTCTCCGAGGGTCGCGGCGAGTGTTTGAACACCCCGGTCCGCTTCGCCTCCGCCAGCTGCGTCTCGAGCTGCGCCCGCCTCGCGCTCATCCCCATGCCGCTAGAGACGCTAGCATGCCACGCGAGGGTTCGATCCATCGTAGGCTTGAGCGCGATGGAAAACCTTCCCCCGATTACCGGAGACACCGAGCAGACGGACCAAATCACGCGCAGCCTACCCCTGGGCAGCGGAATCGATCTCGAGTCGGTCCGCGCCACTTTCGGCCTGGCGCTGCACATGCATCAACCCACCGTCCTTGGTGACAGCGGTGATCGGACGACCGCGCCGCTGATCTCGAATCTGCAGTACATGCTCGACCACCCGGGGCAGGGCGACAATCACAATGCTCCGGTCTTCCTGAGCTGCTACGGCCGGGGCGCCGATCTGGTCGGGGCGCTGGTGGCGCGCGGGCGTCGACCTCGGTTGATGCTCGACTACTCTGGCAACTTGCTCTGGGGCTTGTCGCAGATGGGCCAGACGGACGTCCTCGCGGCGCTTCGCCGCACGACCGAGCCGGAGCTGGCGCCATCGATCGAGTGGCTCGGCACGATGTGGTCGCACGCTGTCGTGTCGTCGACGCCGATACCGGATCTGAAGCTGCACATGACGGCCTGGCGTCATCATTTCGCCGCGCTCTTCGGATTGCCGGCGCTCGCGCGCGTTCGTGGGTTCTCGGCGCCCGAGATGCACTTGCCCATTCACCCGGACGTCTGTTTTTCCTACGTGAGGGCGCTGCGCGAGTGCGGATATCGGTGGCTGATGGTCCAGGAGCACACCATCGAGAACACCGACGGAACCGCGTTGCGCCAGCCGCGCCTGCCCCACTTGCTGGTGGCCCGGAGCTCCGAAGGCGAGACCGCGTCGATCCCGGTGCTGATCAAGACCCAGGGTTCGGACACCAAGCTCGTCGGTCAGATGCAGCCGTTCGGCGAGGCGCGGTCACTCGGCCGCGAGCCCTTCGCGGGCGCCTCGGTGCCGCCCTATTCACTGCAGATCGGCGACGGCGAAAACGGGGGCGTGATGATGAACGAATTCCCCAGTGCGTACGAGCGCGGCTTCGACGAGCTCGGCGCCGGTGGGGGGAGCGTCATGGCGATGAACGGCACGGAGTACCTCGAAGCGCTGGCGGCGATGGGCGTGGACGAGCGCGGGTTTCCCACGGTTCAGCCGGTGTCACAGCACCGCATCTGGGAGCAGATGACCGGGGCGGGGCCGGGGGCGGCCGATCGGGCCATCGTCCGCGTGCGCGAGCGCGATCCCTCGTTCAATCTCGATCGTGCGTCGTGGACCAGTGATCGCAGCTGGGTCGCGGGATACAGCGACGTGATGGATCCCGTCCTGCGTCTCAGCGCCGCCTTTCACGAACGGTGGGATCCAACCGGAACCGGCACCGACGCTCTCCACACTGACCCTGACTATCGCGTCTCCTTGCTGTACTTGCTGCTCTCTCAGACCAGTTGCTTCCGCTACTGGGGCCACGGCTTCTGGACGGACATTGCACAAGAAATCTGCCGGCGCGGTCTCGCCTCACTGGTCGGCAAATAAGCGTCGCCGCTACGGCACCGGCAGCTCGAAGGCGACCGAGTAGTTGGGCTGCGGGGTCTGGGTCGCGGCGCCCACGAACGGATCGGAGTCGCGCAACAGGCCCCAGCGGACCGTCCCCACGAACGGAGCCGTCATGGCGGTGCCGTCGGTTACGAGCGCATAGCCGACCAGCACGCCCGTCGCCGGTAGGTCGGCCGCCGTCGTGATCTGCACGGCGTCATCCCCCGTAAAGTCGACCGATTCGATCGCGATGCGCGCCGTGGAGGTGCGCAGCTCGAACCCGTTGCCCGCCTGCCACTCGGGGGTCGACTGATGAGGCGGCGTGAATGTCGTCTCCCACGTCAGCGGCGGCACCGGTACGTGGAAATGGACCGTGATCGTCCGGGCGCCGCTGCGCTCGACGGTCGTCGGCGCCAGGGGCTGCCAGTCGTGACCGAGCACGACGCGTTCGAAGTAGATCTGTCCGTACTTCTCTCCCAGCTGGCGGTAGCCATCGGTGATCAGGTGCACGTGGTCGGCGTAGTACGGGTACTGGTACTTGGGACCGGAGCAGACGACGTCGCCGAGATGATCGACGCCGATCTTCCACTCGGCCAGCGTCGACGCCGACCGATCGTTGGACGAGTTCTGCTGCGACGTGATCATCAGGATCTTCTGCGTTTGACCGGTCAGCGCCGACAGATCGGTCTGGTAGTCGGACCAGAGTTGATAGAGCTGAGTTTCGTAGTTGGCGTTGCCGGCGTCGTTTTCACCGTGCGTGACGATGATGGCGCCGACGCCAAAGGTCTTGCCCATGGCGGCGGCGAGTCGCGCGATGGCCTGGATCTCGATCAGCGTCGCCTGGTAGGCGTGGCCGTTCACGCCAACCTGCGTGGCGCCCTTTTTCAGGTACACGATGCCCTGGCCGTTCTCGCCCACCTCGCTGTGCACGCCGACGTAGTCGCCACCGTCGGCGGCTTGCGCCAGCGCGGTGATCTGGTCGGCCATGGATGCGTGCGGCGTCTCGCCGGCGATGTTCGTGGGCCAGGAGCTCGGATACGCCGTCGACAGCCGGCCGACCGGCTCGGTGAGCGGCACCATCGCCAGCGAGGCATCGTTGGGATCGACGGGCCAGGGCAGCGTGTTCGTCGAGAGTTTGAGATTTCCGTAGGGCTGACTGGTCGTGGCGATCGGCAGGCCCATCTGGCCCACGGCCAGGCTCTGACCGGTGCCGACGACGCTCGCCCAATCCCACGGGCGCGAGAGGACCGGGGCGCTTCCGCCCGCGCCGCCGGCAGCGGCCTCGCCGCCACCGGCGGCTCCGTCGGGGCTTGCGCCCTTTCCACTACTGCAGCCGGCGATCGCACCCAGGAGGGTGCTGCCGAACCAGAACGTGACGACGATTGTCCTCGATATCCGCGTGGTGCACGACATTCTGGTACCCATAAGGGCACACGCCCGAGAGTTTGATCAAGTATCGGCGCAAGGTCGAGCTATGTGCGGCTCAGGGCACGAGATAGCTGGCGAGCCCGAAGCCCTGATCCTTGATTGACTGCGCGACCAGGTTTGCGATCTGGACCGCGCCGGCGGATTCGAAGTGGGTGTGGTCCTCGCAGAAGAAGGCGCCGATCGCGCCCGATTCGTAAGTCGCGGCGACGTCGGGGCCCGGCAGCGGGCAGAATCCCAGCGATGTGTACAGCGTCACGCTCAGCGCTTCCAGATTGATGAGCGGCACGCTGTACGTGACGGCCGCTTGGCGCGCAGCGGCCGCGAAGCGCCCGCGCGTCGGGATCGCGCTGCTGCCCGTGCAGGCGATTGAGCTCACAGAGCTCAAGAAGATCGGATTGGCGCCGCGGTCGCGCGCCGCCTGCGCCATCATGCCCAGGTCGGCCATGAACTTGTCGGTGCTCTCGTGCTTGGGACAGGTCGGATCGGTGTCGTTGATCCCGAACTGGATCAGCAGATAGTCGCCCGCCTTCATGCCGGTCAGCATCGCCGTCCAGGCGGGCTGGGGAGTCGTGCTGTTGAGCACGCACTCGCCGTCGGCGCCCAGCGTCGTGCTGACGCTGAAGAGCCAGTCGTTGATGCTGGTGCCGCTGACCGCGTTGTTGACCACCGTGACGTGCGAGTTGAAGTGAGGCTGGAATTTGCCGCCCCAGCCGATCGGACACGAGGGCCCGCCGGTCGCCATCGTCGAGTCACCGGAGAGCCACACGGTGATGTTCGCGGTGCCGGCGGCGCCAGCAGCGCCTCCGGTGCCGGTCTTGCCGCCGGTCGCGGCGGCACCGCCGCCGGTTCCGGTTCCGCCCGCGCCCCCGCTGCCGGTCTTGCCGCCGGTGGGGGTCGCGACACCCCCGTCAGCGCCGCCGGTCGCGCTCGCGCCGCCCGTGCCGGTGGGGCCTGCGCCGCCGGTGCCGATGGCGCCGCCGGTACTGCCGGAGCCGCCGGTGCCCGTCGTCGCCGCGCCGCCCGCGCCGGGTCCCGTCGCGCCGCCACTACCGGCGCCCGAGGCGTCGGGGGGCGTGGCGTCACCGGGCGACGAACCGCAACCCGCCGCCGCGAACATCATCGCCGCCAGCGCAGTCAGAGTGAGCCGACGAGTGCGAGACCTGACTGCGGTCATGAAGTCCCCTTTCGAGAATTGCCGAAACGCCGGATCCGGGACCCGACGTGAAGTAAGGGGCGCTGCCCGGCGATCTGCTGCTTTCGCGCTCTTCGCGTTAGTTCAGGCGCCGGCGGCGGGCGACCAGCAGGCCGACCAGCAACAGCAGCGTCAGGAGCAGGCCGTCGCCTCGCGGCGCGTCGCTGCTGGCGCAACCACAGCCGCCGCTCGGTTTCGCGGGCGGCTTCGTCGTCGTCGTGGGCGGCTCGGGCGGCGGCGTCGGGCACGCAGGCACGGTCGCGCCCGGGTAGCTGATCTCGATCTTGCTGTAGACGTTGCTGTTGCCGCGGGACACCGTGCCGCCCCACGCCACGCCCGCGCCACCGAAGTCGTTCGGCGTGATCGTTCCGGCGAGCGAGAGCGTCTCTCCGTTGGAGGTGTTGTGGGCCTGGACGGTCAGCTGATCACCGGTCACGTTCATCACCAGCTCGGTGTTCGGTCTGAAGACGCCGGTCAGCACCTGAGTATCGTTGAGCGGCGTGCCGACGCCGTTGTCGATCCGGAAGAGCTGGAACAGGCAAGCCGAGGCCGACTGGGTGGTTCGCCAGTAGCGCAGCGAGTAGCCGGTTTGCGTGCGCGGATCGTACTTGATGAAGACGTCCGACTTCTGAATGGTGGGACCGTCGGACGACGAGCCGGGGCTTCCGAAGCCCGCGCCCGAGGTCTTCTCCGGCGTCATGGTGACCGACACCTGCATGTCGCCACGCTTGGTGTCCTCCTGATACAAGAGCGCCGCGCCCTGCGAGCCCGCGCGCGCTCCGTAGCCGTTGACCATCGTGGCGCTCGCCTGCACCGTCCAGGTTCCGAGCACCGTCCACCGGCCGCTGACGTACGAAGCGTCCGCGGTGGTGACGAAGTTGCGAAAGTTTGGCGAGACCGTGGTCGACGCGATGTCGCACGCCGCGATCGGTTTGGCCGAGGTCGCGAACACCGCGGGACCGGGATCGCTGACATTGTGCTTGGGCTGGACGCCGACGCGGATGAACTGGCCGACGTCGCCTTCGGTCAGCGCGTACGACCCGAGCGGCAGGCCGTCCCGGCTCGTCGCGACGTCTCTCGCGGTGGCGCAAGAGGCGTCGGCGCAGATGGACCACGTGATGATCGACTGGTCGGTGTGATCGCCCAGATCGTACGCGTAGTCGACGGTCATCTGGCCGCCGGTCGGTCCGGTCAGCGTCGGTCCTTGCGTCAGGATCGGGGCAGCTTCGTAGGGCGGTTCGACGTAGACCCAGGCGGTCGCGTGGAAGCCATTGGCCGCCGTGGCGATGACCGGCACGTAGTCCGGCATGGCAGTGGGCGCGAGGTTGCCGGTGACCACGACGTCGGGGCCCGTCGTGCGGCTGAGCGTGATCTCGTCGGACGGCGTGGACCAGCTGATCGAGGGATCGGCCACTCGGATCGGCGCGACCGTGGCGCCGATGGTCGCGCCCGGTCCGCCCGTGCGCACGCTGGCGGGCGTCCCGGACAGCGTCACGCGAAAGACCACACTCCCTTGTCCGGCGCTTTCATACGTGCCGCGCGCGCTGGCCGGGTCCCAATCATCGGCGACGCCGGTGGGCGTGGCGCGCAGCAGATTCCAGGGATTGAAGGCCAGCGCCTGCTGATCGGACAGCTCCCACGAATAGTTGAACGTGGCGGCGCCGGTCGACCCGTCGACGATCGCCGCTGGATTGCCCATCGCGTCCTTCACCTTGTAGGTGACGTAGTACTGATTGGGACGGGGAGGGGCGTCGCCTCTCAGCCACGCGATCACCGCGGGCGCCGGCATCGAGCAATTGATCAGCGCCACCCCCGTTCCCGGTCCCTTGTCGAATTGCAAGGCGCTCGCACCGGTGAACTTCGAATTGATGAAGGCGATGTTGGTCGCCGACATCACTCCCGACCCGGTGGGAAAGAAGATCTCGGAATCTTCCCACGCGCTCACCGTGCCGCCGATGATGAAGTCGTCCGTGCCTTCGATGAAGACGTTCTTGAAATAGGAACGCGTGGTCTGCAGGAACATCGTATCGAGCCGGCTCAGCAGCGCGACATTCTGGTAGACGTGCTTGTCGCCGGAGGCTTGCAGCGCGACAGCCTGGGTGATGACCGCGGAACGCTTGGCCAGGTTCTTGGTCGGATCACCAGGGTACGCATAGTCGACGTTGCAGTAGTTCAGGATGGTCAGGTTCTTGGCGGTGAAGCCGGTGGCGTTCACCACGATGACATAGCCGTTGTCATTGGCGCCCTGCTGGTTGCCGCGGTTGTCGGCCAGCACCACCGAGCGCCGATTGTTCGTGAGTCCCAGCAGCGTGATGTAGCTCTTGGTGATATTGAGGCTGGCCCCGGTCGTCGCGCCCGGCAGCAGATAGACATTGGGCGCGATGCCGATCACGGTCGGTTGATCCACCGTCCCCTCGGGCGCGGCGGCATAGGCGGCCTGCAGGGACGCGAACTTGCGGTTCGCCGGGTCGTCCGCGGCCAGGCTGCCGTCGACCAGATAGTCGTAGGTCAGGGTGGTCGGATCGGTCGAGATGATCGGCTCGCCGGCGGCCGGTGTGCTGTCCTGGGCCCGGGCCGCGCTGGCCAGGCCGGCGACCAGGGCGAGAGCCAGAAGCAGAACACGGATCCGAACACGAAAGGGGCGCCCGAGGGTCGATCTCATGGCTGGTCCCTTCTGTGTCGCTCCAGCGAAGGCAACCGGGGCTTACGGTAACTTCGCCCGCACGTTAGGGATGTCGCCAGGGCGCGACCTGCGGTATGTGACCGGAATGGCAAACACGCGTGCGGCCCGGAAAGTGGCCGCGATCCGGCGTAAGGTACCCCGCAAGATCGAGCTGCCGGCCGAGTTTGCAGGGTTCGTCGAGTTGGTGACCGATCTGAAGAGTGAGTCTCGCGACCTGATGAACGTGGCCTGGAGCGATCCGTGCCCGCTATTGAACGCCGACGAGTCGGTCGTCGACGCCTTCATTCCCTTCTTGCTGTTTGCCGACGGCGGTGTGATGGCGCTGTGGGTAGACGGAACCGACCTGCGTGTCGGCTACTGCGACAGCGAGGGCCAGTACGGGGTTCTCGCGCAGGAGTTTCGAGACTTCGTAGCGCTGCTCGCGAAGCCCGGCGCGGAGCTGATCGAGCACCTGGAGCTGGACGCGCCCCTCGACACGCGGGCGCTGGCGCCGGGGCACAAGCTGCGCCGTGTGCCGGCGTCGACGCGGAAGGCGTTCGCGCAGTGGGTGGCGAGCCACTCGCTCGACGCCAAGACGCCGCAAACCGCGGGGGCCGAGGCGCTTCGAAAGACGCTGCACGGAGTTGCGGCCCGCATGCTCGAGGATGGGCTCAGCAAGGTGTACAAGCCCGATTCCCCCCACTGGTCCATGTCGTTCCAGCTCACCGCGGAAGCGGGGCGATGGAACGTCACCTACGTCGACTACGGTGTGTGGCGGACGGTTCCTGCCAAGTACGGCCTCGCGGCGATCCTCCCCGAGCTGCTGAGCGCGATGAAGACGCGCAAGAAGAGCTATGAGGTGTCGATCGGGCGGGACGGCGACGTCTACGCGGATCGAGGCAACGAGCTCGCGCTCGAACCCTGACCGCGTTGCTTGTGCGCTCGGGGCGCCGTCAGATAACATCACCAGCGTGACACTCCGGCCTGGCGCGCAACTCGTCTCCCTGATCCTCGGGGCGGCGCTCAGCGCCGCCGCCTG
This sequence comes from uncultured Pseudomonadota bacterium, assembly GCA_963711305.1. Classification (GTDB taxonomy): domain Bacteria; phylum Myxococcota_A; class Polyangia; order Fen-1088; family Fen-1088; genus DASRQZ01. The sequence continues at coordinate 212,178 of CAVQDT010000002.1, read as the reverse complement.
CCAGGGGGCAAAGCCGCATGACGCGCCTGCGCCGAAGGCGTGTCGGTCCAACCAGGACTGCGACAACGGGTGGGCCTGCCTGGCGCAGCGCTGCTACGACACGCGCAAGAGCGCCGCCTTCACCCACCCGGAGCAGCAGGTGACGCCCGACCGCGTCCGCCAGGAGGTGGAGCACCAGCAGGATGAGCACCTGCGGCGCATGGAAAAAGATCTGGAGGGGGAAGGCGCGCCCGCCAACCGATGACGTTCCGCGCACGGTCCGCCGAATAGATCGTGTACCAATCTTGCCGGTGTGCTGCCCTTCATGTGGGGGCGAATCGCGTCGATGATGGCAAGCACGTCAAACCGGGGTCGAATGGTCGTGGCGCTCGCGGCCTTGGTCGGCATCATGGGATGCGGCTCGCACGGAGCCTCGACGGCGTCTGATTCAGGCGCGGGCGACTCCGGGGCAGATGCCGGGGATCGCCACCCGACGGCGGAGCGCCGCCTCCGCTGACTGGACCGTCGATGCCCGGAACGGTGACGGTGACGCGCGCCACGACGATGGGTCATCTCGCGCCGGGTTTCGCGGGTTTCAGCTTCGAGAAGACCCACATGACCGATGGGTTCTTCACCGGTGACAACGCGCCGCTGATCGCGCTGTTCAAGCTCCTGGGGCCAGGCTTCGTGCGAATCGGCGCCAACGACGTCGATGCGTCGACCTGGGTCCCCTCCGCAATGCCGCAGCCGGGCGGGCACACGTCGACCAACGTCGGCACCGTCGAGGTCGACGAGCTGGCGGACTTCCTGCGCGCCACGGGCTGGAGGGCGATCTACGGCGTGAGCATGAGGACCGCGATCCAGCCCTCCGTCGACGAGGCGGTGTACGCGACCTCCCAGCTCGGGAGCAGCCTGCATTCGCTGGAGATCGGAAACGAGATCAATTTCTTCGCCACCAACGCCGTGGGGACCGCGACGATGCAGTGGGAATCGTTCCAGACCGCGATCAACGACACGTCGCCCACGACTCCGCTGGCGGGCCCGGGGACGGCGGGTGCGGTCACCGGGTTCACGGTCCCGTTCGCCAACGCCGAGGCGAGCAAGATCATCCTCCTGACCCAGCACTACTACAAAGGCGCGGCGTCGAACAATCCGACGATCGCGAGCATCTTGACCCCCGATCCGGCCGTCGTGGCGCAATCGCAGGCGCTGGCCGCGGCGGTTCAAGCCAATCAGATCGCCGACGGATACCGCTGGGGCGAAATGAACTCCTACTCCGGTCACGGAGCCGCCGGCGTCAGCGACGTCTTCGCGTCGGCGCTGTGGGGCATCGACTTCATGTTGACCACGGCCCAGTACGGCGCCGCCGGGGTCAACTTCCACGGCGGTGGGCAGAACATGGACGGCAACGTCTGCAGCGCTGGGGTCACCTCGTGCACGCGGCCCTTTCGCTACTCGCCGATCAACGAGGTGGATAGCCAGGTCACCGGGGCGGCCCCGCTGTTCTATGGAATGCTGCTGGTCGCCCAGGCCGGTGTCGGCGACATGCTGCCGGCCACCGTTGCCGCCGGCGGTCTCAATGTCTCGGCGTACGCGATTGCTCTGGCCGACGGATCCACCAACGTCGTGCTCGTGAACAAGGACGCCGCCAACGGGGTGAACGCACTCCTCGACGTCGGCGCGCCGCTCGCGGCGGCAACCGGAGCGTACCTTCTGGCTCCCGCGTTGAACGCCACGACCGATGTCACGTTCTCGGGCGCGTCGGTGACTCCGACGGGCGATTGGAGCCCCCGGCTGCCCTACAACCTGCCCGTCAGCGGTACGGTGGTGACGGTCGATGTCCCTCCCGCCGCCGCTGTGCTGGTCCGCGCGCGGTAGCTGGAAGGTCAATCACGGCGGGGTCCACGGCGCGCCGGTCTCGCAGTCCACGTGAGCGAGCCGCAAACCCGCCGGGGTGACGTCCATCGTGCCGAAGACGATGGGGAGCTGAAATCGACGCGGCCCGATCGATCCAGGGTTGAAGACCGTCAGCCCGCGGTCGCGCCCGATGAACGGGACGTGCGAGTGCCCGCACACCACGGCCTGCGCTCCCTGTTCCCGCGCAGACGCAGCGACCTCCGTGCGCAGCTTCGGGCCGTACACCCCGATATGAACCAGCAGCACGCGCAGAAGCGGTTGTGGGTCCTCGGCTGTGCGCACCAGATCGAGCGTGAGGACATCCGGCAGGTCGGGCGCGTGGACGTCGATGTTGCCGCGAATGGCATACACGGGGGCGATGCGAGCGAGCTCGGCGAGCACCCCGAGATCCCCGATGTCTCCGGCGTGCAGGATGGCGTCGGGCGTCCATGACGCCAGGTGCTCGGCCGCCCTCGGGTGAGGCTGCGAATGAGTGTCGGCCACCACCCCCAGCCGTAGCGACCCATCCGGCTTCAGCGTGAGCTGCCGTGCCTTCGTCACCAGCCGCGGAGCCGCCATATCACGACTTTAGCGCCGACCGAGCGCTCGCGCGGGACTTGCTTTGGTATTCTGCGCCGATGCTGAAGGTCATGCTTTTCGCTCTCGGCGCCGCCTGGCTCGTGGCTGGCTGCGCCGCCACCCAACCACCCGCCGCCTCCGCCGGCAACGTCGCGGCGGCTCCGGTTGCGCCCGCGGCCAGCGACTCGCCGGCCGTCAGCCTGGCCGGTCTGCGGATCGAAGTGCCCTGCAAGGGTGACAAGTTCGGTGAGAACACCGAGTGCCACTGGGATCCGGCGCTCATGGTGAGCGATCCGAAATGGAAGCTGAAAAAGGAGATCGTGAAGACCTTCAGCGGCGCGCCGGGCGTCGTCCACGACGTGACCATCCGCGTGCGCGGCGTCGTCGAGCCCAAGAACTTCACCGGCGGCACCGTCGAGCACGAGCACTTCCAGATCGGCGGCACGCCCGACGTCGACCACTACAATTTCTACAGCTTGAATGTCTCCGATCCGGCCCAGAGCTACACGGTCAACCGCTCTGACAAGAAGGTCGGCCATTTCCTGTTCCCCATCGACTACACCGTCACCATCCCCATCCGCGGCGGCGCCACGGTGACCATGGGCGCCTACGACGACAACGACATCTCGATCGCCAACCACCAGAACATCGTCGTCGCCGGAGATCCCGCCGGCCCCCGCGCCGTTCGATGGACAGTTCTTCCAGATCGACGTGGTGTCGGTGGCGCCGAAGCCCTGATTCCCCGTGCGTGCGGGCGTCCGCTGGGCAGTCCCCGACCCGGGGGACGTCACCGGGGACGTCCCTCTGTTTCGTTGCCTGGCACGGTTCAGCGCGGCCAGGTTATCCGCCCGGATTCGCGATCCGCGGCGTGCCGAGCGACCAGGCGGTGTGGCACGGACCTTGGATTGTCGAGTGGTCGAGCACCAACCACCAACCAACCAACAAGGGAGCCGACCATGACCACCAATCGCATCTTCTCTCGTTCATTCGCCGCGCTGTCGATGATCCTGACGCTGGCGACCGGGTTCGCACTGACCTTCGCGCCGTCGACAGCGCGGGCCGAGAGCGCCGTCTTCACCGTCTTCGAGGATGACAGCGATGACGCGGGCTTCATGGACTACACCGATGATGCTTGCCTGCCCTCGGTGACGGGGCGGCAAGGCGGTGCCGACGCGTGCGCCGCCCCCTCTCGCGCCATCCACAACGCGTCCGGAACCACCGTCAAGATCCCAGCCACCGGCGCTCCCGCGCCAGCGACAACGGACACGAACATCATCATGAGAGACGGCGGCATCTGCGATCCCATCCGTCACATGGGCTGCTGATCCGGTCAGCGCTGGCAGTCGAACAGCGGGAGCGAGTCGTTGGTCGTGCCGAGCAGTCCCATGCTCACGGACGTGGAGGTCGAGGACCAGGTGTCGCCGGGGAAGCCGGCGATCGATAGCCCACCGTCCGCACCGCAATCGAGCAGGTCGAGGGCATTTGCGTTCGTGTATTTCGTGCCATCGGGGCAGGCTGACGGCGAGGCCCGCGGCGCCGGATCTCCCTTCGGTCACGGTGTGACCACTCACGACCAGCTTGAACCCACCGTTCGGGTTCTCGAAGTGCAGGCAGTCCGCGCCGCCTTTGGTGATCGTGACGTTCCAGGCCGCGTCGCTGAGCGGAACGGGCAAGACCAGCGCGGGCGTGAACGTCACCTGTGCCCCGCTCGCGTAGGTGCAGGTCTTGTTGTCCGCGCTCAGCACGCCGATCTCCGTCGTGGGCGGCAGGCACGCAACGGCCTCGTCGGCCGTCGTCTTCCAGCAGTTGTCGCCCGCCAGCCACGCGCAATCGAGCGTGCCGCTCGAGCCTCCGCCACCGCTCGAGCCTCCGCATCCGGCTCCAACCGCAACCACGACCATGGCGATCGAGACAATTCGCATACCGCATCGTACGCGAGATTGACGATGTGACGCAAAAGTCCGTCGATGGCCCGCGCGCCTCGACGGTGTCGGCCGTAGTACCATCGCGACTCCGTCGTGATGATTCATCTGCGGACTGGCGGCTTCGGGGCGGGATTGATCGTTCTGTGCGCGGCGAGCGTCTGGGCTGCCGACGCTCGGTGTCCGGCATCGTTCGCGAAGGCGAGCGGCGCTTGTGACGAGCGCGTGAGCGCGGGCGCGCCGGCGTGCGTGTATCCAGAGGGGACGTGCTCGTCGACTCGCGGGGGCTCGGGTCGGCACGATGTCGAAGAGTCACATCGCTCGTATGGCCTCGAGCTGCTCGGGACCTCGTTGCCGCCGAAACTGGAGCCTCCTTCGAAGGAACTCCTGGTTTCGACGACCGCGCAGGACATTAGCGCCGGCAACGTCCTGGGCCGCTGGTTGCGCCCCGGAACGCTCCAGATGGAATAGCCTCGACGCTATTTCGTCGGGGTCTCTCTCTGCCGCACAGCGACTCGCGCAGCCGGGTCAGGCGCGCGGTGACCTCTTTGTCGCCCGCGCGATTCTCGATCGCCTTCTCCAGCTCGGGAATCGCTTCGGCGCCGTAAATTTCGCCGATGGCGCGCGCGGCGACGTGCCCCGCGACCGGATGCGCGGCGGCCTTGAGCAAATCCGCGAGCATCTGCGGATCGCCTCGACTGGCTGGATCGATTTGGTGCGCTTGGCGGTAGCGCTCCACGGAATCGCTGTACCAATCGAGCTGCGCGTAAGCGTGCCCGAGCAGGAGCCAGGGGCGCGGGTCGCCGGGATTCTGGTGCGCAAAGGTGTACGCCACGGTAAGCGCTCGCTGGGACATGTGCACGCCGCGATCGAGCCGATCGCGGATCGGCCGCAGAGCGCGGGGAACGGCATCTTGCCACGGATCGCGTGCGGAGGATCCCGAGTCGGGTTCCTCGGCGTTCTCCGCGGTCTCCTCTTTCTGTCTCTGTCCGCCGATGCCGTCGGCGGGGCGGCGGTAGAGGCGGCGGCGAGCTGGGAGGCGGCGACGGAAGCGCCGCCGGTGGCGGCTCGGTGGCCGCCGCGGGATTGGGCGGCGACTCCGTGGGCGGCGCCGCTTTCGGCGGCGACTCCGTGGGCAGCGCCGCCTGGGTCGGTGGCTCCGTCGGCACCGCCGGCTTTGGAACCGACTCCGCGGGCGGCGCCGGCCTGGGCGGCGGTTCCGCGGGCCGTGCGGCGGTCTGGATCGGCATCGCCTTGTGACGCCGGAGGTATGTCGCGACCCCTCCGCTTCCCGCCACGACCGCGACCAGGATGATCGCGCGGCTCCAGAAGCGCGAGCGTTTCGGTGATGGGCCTGCGCGCGCGGGGTATCTTCTTTTTCTTTCGCGCTCGCGCCGGGCGGCGGCTCACCGCCCCGGCGGGCAGCTTGGCGATGACCGCCTCCAGCGCAGCCAGCAAGGCGCCCGCGTCCTTGAATCGCGCTTGCGAATCCTTCGCCATCGCGCGGTTGACCACCGCCTGGAACGACGACGCGGCGACCAGGCCGGGCCGGACTGTCTGCAGCGATGGAACCGGCTGCGTGAGGTGTGCTCCGAGATAGCCCTCTTGAGACTCGGAGATGAATGGACGTCGTCCGGCCAGAAGCTCGAACAGCAGGACGCCCGCGGCATACACATCGGTCCGCGCATCCACGGGCGAGCCCTTCGCCTGTTCCGGCGAGATATAGGCGGGCGTTCCAAACGCGACGCCGACACGCGTCAGCGCATCACGCGAGCCCGACCCTTCGAGGAACTTCACCATTCCGAAGTCGAGGAGTCGCACGTGATCTTCGTTGTCCGACAGCGCCTGCAAGAACACGTTGGCGGGTTTCAAATCGCGATGGACGATTCCTCGGTCGTGAGCGAAGGCAAGACCGCGCAGCGTCTGGGAGACGATGTCGAGCGCCTGCCAGAGCGGCAATGGCCCTTCTGCAATGAGATCCGCGAGCGTTCTGCCCTGCAAGAGCTCCATCACCAGATACGGAACGCCGCGGTCGACGCCCGAGTCCGTCACCGGAACGATGTTGGGGTGGGCAAGCGCCGACAACGCCCTGGCCTCACGATCGAACCGCTCGCGCCATTCCGGGATGGCGGCCGCCTCCTGATGCAGCACCTTGATCGCTACGAACCGGTCGAGCTGCGCCTGCCGGCCCCGGTAGACGATCCCGACGACCGCCCACGCCGAGGCGCTCCAGCACCTCGTAACGCCCGTCAAGGGTCCGTCCAATGAACGGATCGGACGGTGGTTCGAAGAGATCTGCGACCACGCGTGCGAACTATATCGCGGAACGTTCTTCACCGTCCGCGGGCCGCGCCCGCCGCGCTGCGCGCCCGTCGGCCGGCGCGTCAGATCGAGACGCAGAGCTCGCTCGCGCCGCCCGTGAGCTGGAGGTCGTACCGCGCTGTCGCCATGCTCCAGCTGTCGGAGTCGAGCGAGATCGTTTTCGCGGGATTTCGTCGCACCATCCGGACGTGCTGCTGGCGGCGGTGCGCTCGGGGTTTTGCGATGCCGTGATGTTTCCCTTGGGACCTTTCGTCGACCGGCGCTACCTTGACGAAGTGCTTCCGCTCGCGCGCGCGTCGGGGGTGGGCACCATCTCGTTCAAGACCTTCGGGGCGGGGATGCTGATCGCGGACACCGCCGGGTACGGGAAACCGCTCGCGCCGGGCACCCCGCCGCGGCCGCAGGCACGCCTGACCGTCACCGAATGCGTTCGCCACACGCTGACTTACGATCCGGACGTCGCGCTGCTCGGGCTCAGCACACCAGCGGAGCAGGACGCGGCCTTTGCAGCCGCGCAGGGCTTCGCACCGCTCCCGTCCGGCGAGCTACGGGCACTTGAGGCGCGCGCCGCCTCGGTGATCGCGGGCAAGGGCCCGACCTGGTGGAACCCCGACGCCTGATCGGGCGCCGAATCGGTAGTTTCCACTCTCCGGCCGTGATCCCGGTCGATCTATGAGCCGGATCACTCGTTCCACGTTACTTGGGAACGGAAGGGGTGCGTTAACGCAAGTCGCTGTCCGGGCGACTGGAGGACCTCCTATGAACGAGAACACACCAGGGCTCCCGTTTCGAGCGCGTGGCTGGCTAGTCTCGGCCACGGCTGCACTCCTGCTGGCTTCCGCCTGTCAGGGCAGCATCGGTGGCGTGGGCGGCGGCAACAACGGGGGAGGGGGCAGTGGCGGTCCCACTGGCCCAGGCGCCTGCACGGGGTCCCCGACCCTGGTGCAAAAGCGCATGGTGCGTCTCAGCTTCAACCAGGTGGTGACGACCGTCCGCGCCATCCTGGGCGACACCATCGCCGATAAGATCGCGAACGACCCGGTCTACGCGGCGGATCTACCGGATGCCAAGCACCGGTGGTTCCCGCCGCTCGCGAGCCCGCGTGAAGGATCGGTGATCACCGACGCGGCCTGGAACACCGGCGACCAGATCGCGCAGGCGGCGGCGCAATACGTGTTCGACAATTTCGCGGCGGTCACCAGGTGCACCCAGACCGGGACCGCGCTCGACACCTGCGCGCAGACCTGGCTGCGCACCCTGGCGGCGGAGGCGTGGCGCCGCCCGCTGACCAGCGACGAGACGACGTCTTTCAACCAGCTCTACACCGACCTGAAAGACGCGAGCAAGGTCGGGCTCACGTCGCAGCAGGCCACGCAGTTCAGCGTCTACGGCATGCTGGAAGCGCCGCAGTTCCTCTACCGCACCGAGTTCGGTTCGTCGGCGACGGCGGCCGGGACGCTGTCGCCGTACGAGCTCGCGAGCGAGCTGTCCTACTTCCTCACCGACGGCCCGCCCGACGCGACATTGCTGGCGGCGGCGGCGAGCAACGCGCTGTCGAACGCCGACCAGATCGGCGCGCAGGTCGATCGCATCCTGCTGACGCCTGTGGCGCGCACCAACCTGCACGCGGCGATGTTCGGCTACTTCGCCATCCCCAACATCGAGGCGGTGGTCATCGACACCAACATCTTCACGACCTGGAACGACGGCCTGCGCAACTCGATGGAGCACGAGACCGATCTGTTCCTGCAGGACGCGCTGTGGAACGGCAAGGTCACCGACCTGCTGACGTCGAAGACGTCATTCATCAATCCCACGCTGGCGTCGTTCTACGGATCGGCGATGCCCGCGACGCCGGACGCCGACGGCTTCGGCAAGGTCATGCTTCCCGACACGCGCGCCGGCATCCTGACCCAGGGCGGATTCCTGGTCGCGCGCGCCCGCCCCATGGCCGGTTCGGTCGTCGGGCGCGGTTTGCTGGTGAACGCCGCCTTCCTGTGCGCGAGCAACCCGGCGTTCCCCACGCAGCTCGCCGACACGATCAACATGGTCAGCATGATGCTCGCCGACCAGACCGAGCGCGCGAAGTCGGACTACCGGCGCATGACCGCGCCGTGCATGAGCTGCCACCCGAACTTCGACCCCTACGGCCTGGCGCTCGAGAACTACGACGGCATCGGTCGCTACCGCATGGTCGACGACAAAGGCCGGCCCATCGACGCCTCGATCGCGCTGCCGCCGCTCGCCGGCGGGCAGACGGTCAACGGCGGCGTCGAGCTGGGACAGGCGCTGGCGTCGGGCGGTGCGTTCGCGAACTGCGTCGCCAAGAATCTGGTCAATTTCGCGCTGGCCGAGACACCGGCCATGCCGGTCGAGACCAACGCCTGCGCCATCCGCAACGTCTCCGACCCGTTCACGGCGTCGAGCAATGGCTCGTTCAGCTCGCTGGTGCGCGGCGTCGCGTTATCGACAACCCTGGCTTCGCGGACCGGAGGTCTCCCATGAAATCGTACCGATTTGCTCGCCGCTCGTTTCTACGCGGAATCGGGGCGGGCGCGGTGGGTCTGCGCGCGATGCTGCGCAGCCTGGAGTCGATGGCGCAGGGAATGGCGCCGCCTCCGCGTTTCCTGATGACCCACTGGCCGGTCGGCACGATCCGCTACCTGTTCCTGCCGACGGGGACCGGGCCGAACCTGGCCAACATGACGCTGTCGAACATCCTCAAGCCGTTCCAGCCGCTGGTCGGCGACATGAGCCTGCTCTACGGCCTCAACAGCAGCAGCTATCACGGCTTCGGCGGCGGGCACGAATCGGGCACGCCGCAGACGCACCACCGGCGCGCGCACGCCGGGAACGCGGTCGAACGGCGGTGAGACCGACGACGCGGTCGCCGGCGGTCCGTCGTGGGACCAGATCTTCCTCAACAACGTTGCCGCGTTGAAGACGCCGGGCGCGGGCTACGCGAACGCGATCTGCGACGCGCGCGTCGACTCGTTCGAGACGTCGACGCAGTGTCTGTCCTACGGCTACTCGACGCGATCGGTGGCGGCGGCGACCGGCGGCACCGGCGGACAGGTCACCGAGAACACGCCGCTCCTGCCCACGCTGAGCCCGCTCAAGCTCTTCACCAACCTGTTCTCGGGCGTGATGCCGGGCGGCGGCACCGGCAACCCGAACGACGTCGCCAAGATGCTGAAGGCGCGCCGGAGCGTGCTCGACTACTCGATGTCGGAGCTGGCGCGCATGCGCACGCTGGCGCCGGGCGCCGAGGCGCGCTCGAAGATCGACGTGCACACCGAAGCGATCCGCAAGATCGAGATGCAGCTGACGACGCAGATCAACAACGGCACGATGACGCCGACCTCGTGCACGGTCCCGCCCACGCCGGACGCGACTCTGACCGGCAAGACCGGGTCGAAGAACGACTACCGGGCGACGCCGACGCCGGCCGCCGCCGACGACAGCCCGATCCACGAGCAGATCGGCAAGGCGCACATGGGGATCCTGAAGGCGGCGTTCGTGTGCGACCTGATCCGCGTCGGCACGTTCCAGTGGTCGCCGGGCACGAACCACGTCTCGTTCAAGGGGCTGTTCCCGAACGCGCCCGACGCGATCTACATGCACCATCCGACCAGCCACATCATCACCAGCCCGACGGAGACCACGCAATCGCTGCCGGCGGCCGGCTTGCACCAGGACGTGGTCAACTTCTTGGCCGCGGTGCAGACCTGGTACAACCAGAAGATGGCCGACATCCTGCTCGACTGGAAAGCGACCACGGATGTCTACGGCGGCAACTTGCTGGCCAACACCATCATCCCGTACGTCACCGAGGTCGCCGAGACGACGCACAGCTGGAATCCCGCTGCCCGCGTACATCTTCGGCGGCAGCGCGCTGGGCATGAAGGGCGGTCAGTACCTGAACGGCGCCTGGCCGATGAACTCGTTCTGGGCCACCATCGCGCAGGCGTACTTCAAGACGACCACCCCGCTCAACAGCCTGCCGGCGACGGTGCCCAATGTGGGTGCCAACACCTTCGTGCGCACCGGCGTCAACCCGATCCCGGGGCTCTGGGCCGCGCCGTAGCTAGGCGCCATCCTCTCATTCGAAAACAGTTGTGTGAGGGCGGAAACCGAAACTTTTCTCGTACTTCAGGGATTCACCACCTCGGCCGATGAGATCGGCCGCAACACATGAGTGCAAGCAGTGCGGTCGGCGAGGGTGGGCACGGTTGGGACGCGCTCGGATGCGGATCTTTCTCCGCACCTTTTACTCGTTGACGACGAGCCAGCGGTGGCCCGCGCTTCTGAACGAATCCTTCGCAGCGGTGGATTCCGGGTGTCGGTGGCGGGCGGTGGTCGAGAGGCCATCGCAAAGGCCACCGAGACCTCCTTCGATGCGATCGTGAGCGATCTGAGCATGCCGGAGGTCGACGGCCGCGCGCTCCTTCGCGCGGTCCGCGACTCCGGGCTCGACATGCCGTTCGTGTTCCTGACCGGCAGCCCCAATCTGGACAGCGCGATCGAGGCCATCGAGCTCCGAGCGTTTCGCTACCTGGTGAAGCCCGTTCGCAGCGTCGAGCTCCTCGACGTGATGAACAAGGCCGTGCGGTGGCATCAGCTGGCCCGCGTCCGCAAGGAGGCGGCGAGAGATCTCGCGTCGTCGACGAGCGTGGATCGTGAGGAGCTCGAGAGCACGTTCGCCTCTGCGACCGACCGGATGTGGATGGCGATGCAGCCCATCGTCTCCTGGCAGAGCCGCACCGTCCTCGCGTACGAAGCGTTGCTGCGCACCACGGAACCACGGATGAGCAATCCCACGAAGTTCATCGACGCGGCGGAAAAGCTGGGCATGACCCGCGAGCTGGGCCGAGCCATTCGGCGCCAGATAGCCGAGCTCCTGCCCGGCGCCCCTGCGTCTGCGCTCGCATTCGTGAATCTGCACCCCCAGGATCTCGACGATCCCGAGCTCAGCGATCCGAACGGCGCGCTGACGCCCTTCGCGAAACGGATCGTACTGGAAGTGACGGAGCGCGCGGCCCTCGACGAGATTCCCGGCCTCGGTGCCCGCATCGCGCGCTTGCGAGAGCTGGGCTTCCGCATCGCGGTCGACGACCTTGGCGCAGGCTACGCGGGTCTGTCGACGTTTGCTTCGCTGGAACCCGACGTGGTGAAGGCCGACATGTCTCTGATCCGCGACATTCACAAATCGGCCGTCAAGCAAAAGGTCGTCGGCTCGATCGTCGCCCTCTGCAAAGATCTGCACATCGAATTCGTCGCCGAAGGAATCGAGACCGAGGCCGAGCGCGATTGTGTCGCGGCCCTGGGCGGCGACAACCTGCAGGGTTATCTCTTCGCGCGCCCGCATCGCGGGTTCCCGGCGCCCGCGTACTAGGATCTGTGGACGGCGGTCCCGCGCCGATGACGTAAGCTACGTCCCCGGAATTCGAAAACGAGCGAAGGGGGACGGACATGCAGCTGGAGCTCGAAGACAAGGTCGCCGTCGTCACCGGTGCCAGCAAGGGGATAGGACTCGCCATCACGAAGGCGCTCGCACGCGAAGGCGCGCGCGTCGTGGCAGGGGCGCGCACGATCGATGCGCTGGCCGGCATCGATCGCGTGACGGCCGTGGCCCTGGATCTGGTAGCGCCCGAGGGTCCGGCGCGGTTGATCCGCCGCGCGCTCGATGACCACGGACGGCTCGACATTCTGATCAACAACGTCGGCGCCGTGAAGATGCGCCTCCAGGGGTTCCTGGGCACCACCGACGACGACTTCTCCTGGTCGATGCAGACGAACTTCTTCGCGGCGCTGCGCGCGACGCGAGCAGCGCTGCCGGCGATGCTGAACCAAGGGGCGGGCTCGATCGTGAACATCGCCTCGGTCAACGCCTTCTTCGAGCCGGACGCCGGCGTCCTCGACTACGGCGCCGCGAAGGCCGCGCTTTTGAACCTGACGAAATCGCTGGCGCAGGAGTTCGGTTCGAAGGGCGTCAGGGTCAACGCCGTCTCGCCGGGGCCCGTCAGTACTGACCTGTGGCTTGGCAAGGACGGCGTCGCGCATACGGTGGCCAGGGCGACTGGCGTCGATCCCGAGACGGCCCGCAAGAATGTCCTCGCGAGCATCGGTGGCGTTCCGACGGGGCGTCTGACGACGCCCGAGGAGGTGGCAACGCTCGCCGTGCTTCTGTCTTCACCGCTCACCGGCAACGTGACGGGCTCCAACTTCGTCGTGGACGGCGGCCTCATCAAGACGACGTAGCGACCGCGCGCGCCAGCGCGACCGCGTCCGGGCCGGCTGGGAACCGGAGCTGCGGCGTCGATTCGTTCGCGGCGCGCCAGACCTCGCGGGCCACGTCGGCCGCGGTCGTGACCGCCGCCGCCGGCTGTGAGAACGCGGCCAGGACGCGCTGGGCGAACGCCGCGTACGCCGCCGGAATGAGAGCGCCGTTTGCCCGCGATCCGGCGTTGGCGGTGAAATTCGTGCTCGGGGCGTAGCCAGGCTCGACCAGCTTGACCTGCACGCCCACGTCCGCGAGCTCGAGCGCCAGCGACGCGGTGAAGCCTTCGATGGCCATCTTGCTCGCGGTGTACACTGCCACGAGCGGCATTGGCGCGAGCGTCGCGCTGGAAGTGACGTTCACGATGACCCCGGAGCGCCGGGCGCGGAACCGGGGCAGCACCGCCTGGGTCATCGCCATCACGCCGAACGTGTTGGTCTCGAACACCTCGCGCGCCATCGCGAGCGGCGTCGCTTCGAAGGCGCCGAACGCCCCGATGCCCGCGTTGTTGACCAGCACATCGATCGGCCCGCTGGCTTCGAGCGCCGCGGCGATGCTTTCGGCGCTCGTCACGTCGAGCGCTACCACGCGCAGCCGGTCCGACCGCGGCAGCAGGTCCGCGCGCGGTGTTCGCATCGTCGCAACGACGTTCCAGCCCTGCGCATGGAAGTGGCGCGTGGTCTCGAGGCCATAACCCGAGGAACAACCGGTGATGAGCACAGTTTTCATGACGTCTCCTTTGGTCCTTGTCGTTGTCTTTGCCGCGACGGCCGCGGCGTTCATATCGGCAAGGTAGCTTCCCCGGACTGGACTATCTATGATGTACGGTCCACATTTCATTTGCAGGAGTCCAAATGAACGACCCACTGTCGGAAGTCATCGCGCTGCTCCAGCCGAGCACGGTGTTCTCGAAACGGATCAGCGGCGCCGGCCGCTGGGCGGTTCGTTACGCGGCCTTCGGCCAGCCCAGCTTTTGCGCGGTGATCGAGGGCCGAGGCCGCCTCGCCGTCGACGGCGCCGCGCCCCTGACGCTGGAGGCGGGTGACTTCGTGCTCCTGCCAGCCACGCCCGGTTTCACGATGTCGGGCTTCGAACCTGCGAAGCCGGTCCTCATCGACCCGAAGGCGGCGGCCGCGTCGACGGGCGAAGTCCGCCACGGCACGCGCGGTGGGCGCCCCGACATGCGGCTGCTCGGCGGCTACTTCGTCTTCGATTCGCCCCACGCGCCGCTGCTGATCTCGCTGCTCCCCGCGGTCGTGCACGTGCGTGGCGTCGAGCGCCTATCGGTGCTGGTGCGGCTCGTTGGCGACGAATCGCTCGCCCAGCGGTCGGGACGCGACCTCGTTCTCGCGCGGCTCGTCGAGGTGTTGCTGATCGAGGCCCTGCGCTCGACCTCGGGCGAGGACGCGCCGCCGGGGTTGCTGCGCGGCCTGGCCGACGCCCGGCTCGCGCCGGCGATTCGCCAGATGCACAGTCACCTTACGCGATCGTGGACCGTGGCGCAGCTGGCGAAGACGGCCGCGCTCTCACGCTCGGCGTTCTTCGAACGCTTCTCCCGCACGGTCGGCGTCGCACCGATGGAATACTTGCTCGCCTGGCGCATGGCCGTCGCCCGCGACCTGCTCCGCCGCCAGGACCTCGCCGTCGCCGAGGTCGCCGAGCGCGTCGGCTACGGTTCGGCCAGCACCTTCAGCACTGCGTTCAGCCGCTACGTCGGCCAGCCCCCGGGTCGCTATGCGCGCGCTGCTTAGCCGAGGGGTCGCGCTGCCGTGGTGATCGGGCTCAGCTCGGCCGAGCGTCGCCATCACCAGTTGCTGGAGCTTGCGGCGCGCGCGAAAGATTCGCGTGGCGACCGTACTCGGACGAATGAGGAGCCGACGCGCGATCTCTGCGGTGGGGACGCCGGCCAAGAGCAGTCCAAACGTCTCGCGTAGTGGTGACGACAGCGACGGTAGAACCGCGTGGACCTGGGACAGCTCGACGCGCTTCCAGATTGGCACGTTCTCGGCTTGCACCATGGGCACCCGGTCGATGTCGACGTCCGCCACGAGACGAGCCTCGACCGATCGGCAATGATCGTAGTAGCGGTTTCTCATCACCGTGAACAACCACCGCCGCAGGTCGTTTTGATCGGTGACCGACGGCCGAGCCCGCAGCGCGCGCTCGAACGCGTCTTGGACGAGATCCCACGCCTCGCTTTCGTCGCGAGAGCGGGCGCGCGCCCATTTCAACATCGAAGCCGCGTGAACGTGGTGCATCTCGGCGAAAATACGGGCTGCGGGGCTGTTCCCTGCGGTGTCCGTCCGCCCGTTCGTGTTTGCCGGCGCGCCCAGCGGCCGCGTCGGCATCCGAGGTGCCGCCCCGCGGCCCGTGGCGTGCTTGCTGGCTGTTCCGGCGTGTGAGGCCTGAGTTTCCATTTTCCCCCTGCGGCGAGATGACGTTGCGGTTGACTGCGATGCCGTCATAACGGACAAGCGCCCGGCTCCACGATTACCGGGACTTACAGGGGATTTCAGGCCGGACCGCGCCGGTCGCAACGAGGCGTAATCGACTGTAATTGACTCTTTCTTTGCCCCAACGAGACGAAGACTTGAATGAATGCAAGTGCTTGAGATATCGTCGTTGGCGCGCGTCGCGAAAGAGGGGTGGATCGAAAGCCAATGGGCAAGGTCAAAGAGCGCAGATCGGGGCGCGAGCTCATCCTGTTCCCCGAGCACGTCGTGGGCCGATCGACCAACTCGACCCTGCGGTTGGAGCTTCCGCTCGTGTCGAGCCAGCACGCCGTGATTCGGTGGACGGGCGCCCGCTGGGAGGCACGTGATCTCGGGAGCCGCAACGGCACGACGGTGAACGGGACCCGGCTGGTGCCAGGTGTTCCCGTCCCTCTCGGGGTGGGGGACGTCTTGCATTTCGGAGACAACAACCAGGAATGGCTTCTCGACGATGACGGCGCCCCTGGCGACATGATCGTTCCCCTGGACGGTGGAGCGCCGGTCATGATCGAGGCTGGCGTGCTGGCGCTCCCTTCGCCTGAAAGTCCCCTCGTCACGATCTATTCGGCTGCCGACGGTCAGTGGCATCTCGAGCGGGAGGACGAGCCCGTCGTGCCGCTGATCAGTGGGCAGACGTTCGAGGCGGGAAGTCGTTCTTGGCGGTTTTCCTGTGCGACCGCCGCGGCCCGCACCGCGGTGTTCGACGACGTGCGCCAGGTCAGCGCTCTGCACCTCACCTTCTCGGTGTCACGCGATGAAGAACACGTCGATTTGCGCGCCGAAGGCTCGGGGCGGGTTCATGCGTTGGGGAGCCGCACGCACAACTACTTGCTGCTCACGCTGGCCCGCGAACGTCTGAAAGACGCCACCGCTGACGTGCCCGATGGCGCCTGTGGCTGGATGTATATGGACGTGCTCATGGACGGCCTCGACATCACAGCGACGCAGCTCAACATCGATGTGTTCCGGATTCGTAAACAATTCGCGGCCCTCGATGTTGCCGACCCCGCGCAGATCGTCGAGCGACGCACGCGTACGAGGCAGCTCAGGCTCGGCACCCCGAAGGTCTCGATCGTGAACTCCTGAGCCCCGCCTCGCTCAGGACGCGGCCCAGAGCGGGTCAGCGCCAAAATCGTCGATCTTTCGTTGAAAGAGTGGCCGCCGAGCCCGTTGTAGAGGCGGCCTGGGGGTCATGCACACCGCGTTTCGATCCATACGCTCGGGTGGTAGTGCGTTGGCGCACGCGCGGTCCGATCTTGACGCTGCCCCCGCCGAGATCGAAACTCCGTCCGCGCGTTCCCGGACGACGCGACTAATGCCGAGCCGAGCCAGCGGTGAGTCGAGACCGATCGGCCCCTACCGCGCGCTCGAAACCATCGGGCGCGGGGGAATGGGAGTCGTCTATCGAGCGCAGCGGAGCGACTCGGAGCAAATCGTCGCACTCAAGACCGCCAGCTCCGCCACGCCGTCATGGTTCGACGGAATCAGGCGAGAGATCCGGGCACTCTGCCGCATCAGTCACCCGGGCGTGGTGCATATCATCGCCCACGGCGTCCACGAGGGCCGCCCGTGGTACGCGATGGACCTCCTACAGGGGGAGAACCTCGAGCAGCTCGGCGCGCGCATCTGGAGTCCATACGGGTACGGTTCCCCGGCTCAACCGGGCGTTCACGATCTCGTCACTCACACGATGACAGGCCCGCCGGGTGCGGCGGACGGGCGACCGCCCGAAGCGACGAGCGACGTGCCCCTCTTCTCCGGCGGACGGCCGTTCGCTGCCGCGGGGCAACTCGTGCCGGTCATCCGGATCATTCGCAGCTTGCTGGACACGCTCGCCTACTTGCATGGCGAAGGGTTCGTCGACTGCGACCTCACACCCGGCAATGTCGTCGTCAACGGTGACAAGCCTGTGATCATCGATCTCGGGCTGACGACCCGACACCCCGGTGGCTCGGGACGTGAGAGCGAGGTGGGCGTGCAGCTTGGGCCGACCGGCACGCTCCCGTACATGTCGCCCGAGCAGATCCGCGGCGAGTACGTGGACGCGCGCAGCGATCTCTACGCGGTGGGGTGCGTGTTTTACGAGCTGCTCGTGGGCCGACCGCCGTTCGTGGGCCAGCCGTTGGCCGTTCGCCACCAGCACCTGACCGCTCTCCCACGGCCCCCCTCCCAGCTCGTGGAAGGAATACCTCCGGGCCTCGACGATCTCCATCTGCAAGCTGCTGGAGAAAGAGCCCGGTGACCGCTACGGGTACGCGGACGAGGTCGCGGCGACGCTGGCGACGATGATTGGAGACACGCCCGAACGGTCGGGACAACCGACGTCGCGGTCGTACCTCTATCGTCCGCGATTCGTCGGACGCGACGCGATCCTCCAGCAGCTCGGCGGGCTGCGGGATCGGGCCGCCGCCGGAACCGGCTCGCTCGTCTTGCTTGCCGGTGAGAGCGGGAGCGGTAAGACCCGGCTCGCCATGGAGCTGACCCGTCAGGCCTCGGCCCGTCGCATGAAGATCGTCGTCAGCGAAGGTGCGGCGCTCGCCGGTGAAGGCGGACGAACGGCGACGCCCGCCCCCCTCTACCCGGTGCGACCGCTCTTGCAAGCCATCGCCGATCGCTGCCAGCAGGACGGGCCGGCGATGACCGCGCGCTTGGTCGGCCACCGCCGCTCGGTGCTGGCTGTGTACGAGCCGCTGCTCGCCCACGTCCCCAGCGATGAGCCGTTGGAACCGGTGATCGCCCTTGGCGCGGAGGCCTCGCGGCGGCGCCTGTTCAAGTATCTGGCCGAGACATTGTCAGCGTTCGCCCGCGAACAGCCGCTGCTGTGGGTCATAGACGATCTGGGTTGGGCCGACGAGCTCACGTTCGCGTTCCTCTCTTCGCTGTCGGCGGAGTTCCTCACCTCGACGCCAGCTCTGATCCTGGGTACCCACCGCAAAGAGGAGGCCTCCGACGGGATTCCAGGGCTCGCGGCGCTGTCCCACGTGACTCGCGTGACGCTGCCATGCCTCGATGCGGCGGCGGTGCGCCAGATGGTCAGCGACATGCTCGCGGTGCACGATCCGCCCGAGGGGTTCGTGCGATTCCTGGCCAACAAGGCCGAGGGCAACGCATTCTTCGTCGCCGAGCTGCTCCGCGCGGCGGTGATCGAGGGCATCATCCACCGCGACCACCACGCGTGGCACCTCCGCTCAGAAGCGCCGGATCGCTGGCGCGACGGCGAGCCCATCGGGTTGCCGAGCTCGCTCGCGGATCTGCTCAAGCGCCGCTTGCGCACCCTGTCACCCCAGGCCCAGGCGGTCGGCGTGGCGGCGGCCGTCCTCGGACGAGAGGCGGGCATGGACCTCTTGCGGGATGTGGCGGGGCTGCCCGCCGATACGCTCGAGGCGGCGGTCGACGAGCTGGTACACCGCTACATCGTCGATCAACTGGCGGGCGGCGCCCTTCGCTTCGCCCATGACAAGCTTCGCGAGGTCATCTATCAGGACGCCTCCAAGGACTGGCTCCTCGCGTTGCATGGCCGGGCTGCCGAGGTTCTCGAGCGCCGCGCGCAGGATATCGGAGAAGGGGGCCGCCACTGGGCCACGCTGGGCCATCACTTCTCGGCAGCCAAGCGCCCAGTGGACGCCGCCCGCTGCCTGCGGCTCGCGGCGGACTATGCGCGGTCGACGTTCGCCAACGCCGACGCCATTCGCCTTCACCGCGAGGGGATCGCGCAGATCGGCCACGCGATGACAGGAGATCCAGCGGCTGCCGCGTCGTGGAGCGGCGATTTGCGCGCTCAACACGAGATTCTCGGCGATCTCCTCGCCCTGACGAGCCAGCGCACGGAGGCGCGGGAGGCTTACCGTCAGGGGCTGGCGCTTCGGACGAGCGACGGCGATGTTGCAGACGCTCGACTGCACCGGAAGGTGGGCAAGACCTGGGAGACAGATCACGAGCACGACGCTGCCCTCTTCGAGTACGAGGTCGCACGCCAGACGATAGCCAGGGTGTTGGATGAGAGCGCCAAGGAAGCTTTCGCCGAATGGATTCAGGTTCACGTCGATGAGCTGTGGGTCCACTACTGGCTGAACGACGTCGCGAAGATGGATCACATCATCGGCGTGCTCAAACCGCACATCGAGACGCGGGCCGCGCCCCTCCAACGCGCCAACTTTTTCCAGACGCGCATGCTGTTCAACTTCCGGCGCGACCGCTACCTGGTGAATGAAGAGACGCTGGGGTTCGCGCGGGCCGCGGTTGACGCCAGCAAGGCGACGACGGGCATGACCGAGCTGCCCACGCAGTTCACCTACGGGCTCGCGTCGCTGATCCAGGGATCGATCGACCGCGCCCAGACCGAGCTCGACGGCGTGTACGCATTCGCCCGCAAGGTCGGTGATACAGGGCTTCAGGCCCGCGCTCTGACATACCTGGCGCTCGCCCAGCGGCTTCGCAAAAACGTTGCAGGGACGCGCACTCTCACCGCGCTCCTGGCGCAGGCGGCGGCCGCCTCGGGCATGCTGGAGTACGAGGCCGCTGCGCGGGCCAATGAAGCCTGGCTGTCTCTCAGCGCCTCTGACCTCGTGGCGGCGCACGCTCACGCCAGCGCCGCCGTGGACATGTGGACGCGGCGTGTGTTTCCTTTTGAATGGATGGCGCGACTGCCGCTGCTCCAGGTCGAGCTGGTGAACGGCAATCTGGAAGGCGCCGCGGTCTGCGCGCGCGGCTTGCTCGCGCCCACGCAGCAATTCCTGCCCGGCGACGCGGCCGATGCCCTCGCTCGCGGCCTCCGGTACTGGTCTGCCGCCGATGGCGCCTCGGCTGCTGCGGCGTTCATCGCGGCCTTGAAGCAACTGGAACAGACGGGTCAAGTATAGGAAACCACCATGACACCAAAGCCACCGCAAAAAGGCTCTTCAACCGAGCTCACTCTGATCGTGGGCGCGACGGGAATGCTTGGCGGACAGATCGTGCGCCTCCTCAGCGAATCGGGCAAAAAGGTTCGCGCCGTCGTGCGATCCGACGCTCTCGAAGAGAAGCGGGCGGCACTCGCCGCTCTGCCGATCGAGATCGTGTCCGCAGACCTGCGAGATCCGCGATCGATTCGCACGGCCTGTGAGGGCGCGACCGCGATCGTCTCGACGGCGACCGCCATCATGTCGCGCGACCCGACCAACAACATCGACGCCGTCGATCGCGCCGGGCAGCTGGGGCTGGTCGGCGCGGCCACCGAAGCGGGCGTCGAGCGCTTCGTCCTCATCTCATTCCCGCCGAACCCGCTGGACTACGCTTTTCAGCGCGCCAAGCGCGCCGCCGAGCAGAGCCTGGTGGAGTCAGGCCTCGCCTACACGGTTCTCCAATCCTGCGCTTTCATGGAGGTGTGGCTGAGCCCGATGCTCGGCTTCGACCTCCGCGCGGGCAAGGCGCGCATTCTCGGCGACGGTAACCAGCGGGTGAGCTGGATCTCCATTCGCGACGTTGCGCGGTTCGCTTGCGCCGCGAGCGAGGGCGGCGCCTTCACCCGACAGTTCGTCCCGCTCGGCGGTCCAGACGCGTTGAGCCCGCTGGAGGTCGTGCGCCTCGCCGAGGAGCTGTGGCATCGCTCGAGCCCGATCTCTTGCGAGATGGTGCCCGAGCCTGCTCTTCAGGGCATGTTCCGCGGTGCCAAAAGCCCTGCCGAGGAGGCGCTGGCCGCATCGATGCTCACGACGGCGCACGGGCAGACCGTCGAGTCCGGGAAAGCCCAGGAGCTCCTGCCAGGACGAATGGTGACGGTGCGCGATTTCTTGTTACAGGGGAAGCCGGCCTAACCGGCACGGCGTCTTCATCTTCAACCAGGAGAGTGGACCATGTTTCCAAGCTTGCGAGCCACGAACCAGAAGGCGGTACGAGCGACAAAGAAAAGTCCGATCCACCTGCAAGTGCTGACCACGCTCAAGCGGAAAGATTTGCACCTCATCTACAAGCTTGGCCCGCAATTGATCAAGCTGATCGAGGCCGGCGGCGTGGACCTCTTGCTGTCCTGCTGGAAGGTGGAAGGAGACATCGTCTATCTCTACAACTACTGGGACCTTCGCTGTGACGCCAACGAGCTCCTCAGGCTGGAGCTCAGAATCCCGGATGAACCAGCGTATGCGAAGTTCGACGAGCTGATCATTCGCGAGGACAAGGATCTGGCGGTTCCGATCGGCAATCTACCCTTGCCGACGACGAACCCTCCGCCGAAGCCGGCCGAGCGCTTCGTCTACATGCGCGCGTCCTATATGGTGACGACCCGCCATCTGCCGGAATTCATCGCCCAGATCGAGGCGGGCGTCGCGCCGCTCGCTCGCGAAAACGGCTGGATCTTCCAGGGCGGCTATTACGGTCTCACCGGACGAGCGAACGAGGTCGTACAAATCTGGGCCATCCCGGAACGGTCGGTTGCGTTTGCGCAGCAGCGTCTGGCCACCGCAGACTGGCAGGAGCTGGTGGAGGAGCCACCGGAGTACCAGGTGCTCGAACCCATGCCGTTCGACCCGTTCCTGGGACGTCGGGCGGCCGCGCCCGTTCAGCAAGACGGAGCAGCCCTCAACATGACCAAGCTCGCCAGCGCCAGGGCCGCCGGGAAGAGCATTCGCATGATGTCGGTTTCGAAACCGCCTGGTGCTCTGCCGCCGTTCGAAACGCCCGCGGGATCAAATGTAAAGGTGGATGAAGCGTCCAAACGACCGAAGAAAGGAGCCTGAGATGTCCAACGCGAGTATCAACGAGATCGGCACGCGCGGCCTCGTCGTCTTCAAGGACGACAAGTACTACTTCGTCACCGAGAAAGACTGGCGCAACAAGGGCCCGCTGAGCGATGCGGCCGCCAATCTTCCATTGCCTGAGCTCGACAGGGTGAAAGCCGTGGTTGCCGAGCTCGACAACGTCGTTTTCGTCGACCTCAACAAGCTCCACAACCTTGATGACGCGTCGGTCGCGACGCCACCGACGTCCATCGCGTGGAGCAAATCGGACCTGAGCATCGTCCTGCGCGAGGACAATAACTTCTTCCAGGTCGCGCTGGACGAGGACGACACCATCGACGATGGGTTCGAGGGCGATGCCCGCGTACTGGTGAATCGCGGAGCGGTGGTGGCGGCGATCCCTCAGAATACGATACCGACCGGCTCCTACTGCGTGCTGCTGAATCTATCCAGCTTGCTGGGATGACGGTCGCGAGGCCACGCGGGGAGTTATCAGCGGCCGGCCCCGAGGGGCCGGCCGCCCCGGCGACCGGAGGCACGCAGAAGGGATTTCGAGGAGGGACCGAGCGGGCTGCGACGCCGGCGGCCACGCTCGAGCGCATCCGTCCTCTCTTCGATCGTCTCGGCATCACCCGTATCGCCGACGTGACGGGCCTCGACCGGATCGGGATTCCGGTCGTGGCCGTGCATCGGCCGAATAGCCGCTCCCTGGCGGTGGCCCAGGGGAAGGGCGCCACGCTGGAGGAGGCGAAGGTCTCGGGCGCGATGGAGTCCATCGAGACCTATCACGCGGAAAATGTCGTAGCGCCCCTGTTCCTGGGCAGCTATCGAGAAATGCGTGCGCGCCATCCGGTCGTCGTCGTAGATCGCTTGCCGCGCCTCACGGTCAGCCGCTTCGGGCCGGACGTTCCCCTACTGTGGATGGTAGGCACCGAGCTCGCGAGTGGGGCCAAGACGTTGCTCCCGTACGAGCTCGTCCACCTCGACTTCCGGTTGCCGTTGCCCACAGGCAGCGGTGCATTCGTGATGGGCTCGAACGGGCTGGCGTCCGGGAACGAGCTGGTCGAGGCGATCGTTCATGGTCTCTACGAGGTGATCGAACGCGATGCGAACACATTGTGGCACCTCTCTGGCGACGAGAGCCAGCGCGCGCGCCGACTGGATCTTGGCACTGTCCAAGATGGCCGATGCAGGGCGGTCCTGGAGCGGTTCGATGCCGCGAGGATCGAGACCATCGTATGGGAGACCACGACGGACGTCGGCGTCAGCAGCTTCCTGTGCACAGTTGTCGATCGCGACCCCGACGAGCCGTGGCCCACGACGCCTATTTCCGGATCCGGGTGTCACGCGAGCCGCGACATCGCCCTGCTTCGGGCACTCACCGAGGCGGCTCAGGGGCGCCTCACGCTGATCTCCGGTGCGCGCGACGATCTGGCGCAAACGTCGTTCGACCTGGCGACTGCGCGCCATCGTTCTCGTGTCGTTCGCGCGCTCGGCGCGGCCAGCCTCGCTACCCGAAGCTTCGAGGAGGCCCCTGACGCTTCGAATGAGACGTTCGAGGAGGACTTGAACCGCGCACTGGCAGCGCTCACGCGCGTGGGCCTAGACCAGATCGTCGTAGCGAACCTGACCCGTCCCGAGCTCGGGATCCCGGTTGTGCGCGTCGTCGTCCCCGGCCTCGAGACCATGAGTGAGCTGCCCGGTTTCGTCCCCGGAAGGCGAGCGGCGGCTGCGGGCGCCGGAAGACAGCGATGAGCGTCGTCGTGTTCTGCGGCCCGACCGTGGAGCGGGAGACCGTACGGGCTATGGTTCCCGACGCGGACGTGCATCCGCCGGCGGCGCGCGGGGACGTGCTGCGGGCGATGACCGGCCGCCCGCCAGCCATCGCTCTCATTGATGGTTACTTCGCACGGGTTCCGGCCGTCTGGCACAAGGAGATCCTCTGGGCGATGTCAGAGGGGATCCACGTCTTCGGGGCGGCAAGCATGGGAGCGCTGCGCGCCGCCGAGTTGCACGCCTTTGGAATGGAGGGCGCGGGTGAAATCTTCCAGGCGTTCGCGACCGGAGCGCTCGAAAATGACGACGAGGTGGCGGTCGTTCACGGCCCCGCGGACAGCGGCTACCGGGCGCTGTCGGATCCCCTGGTGAACATCCGTGCGACGTTCACACGGGCGGCGAACGATGGTGTCATCGGCGTGCTCGTCGCGCGCGCGCTCACCGGGATCGCCAAGTCTCTGCCCTATCCCGACCGCACGTACGCCCGCGTCCTGCAATGTGCTTCCGAACAACCCGCACTGATCGATGCCGTGCCGCTGTTACGCGACTGGCTGCCGGGCGGGCGCGTGGACCGCAAGCGTGAGGACGCGGTTGCCCTCCTGCGTCGGATCGGCGAGCGCGCGCAGTCCGGATGGTCGCGCAAGACGGTGAGGTACCAGTTCTCACGCACCGATGCGTGGGAGGCGCTGCGCGCCGAGGTCGCGGCCGAGGGCGGGACTGCGAGCCAGTCTTCATATGGCGAAGGTCGATGGCCGGGGCTACGCGAGGAGTTGCTCGCCACGGGGCAAGCGCAGGACGTCTACGCGGGCGGCCGCATGCGCGCCTGGGGCCTCGAAGAGGCGCGCCGCCTCGGCGCGCGGGTCGACGCCCAGGCCGTCGAAGCCGTCATCGACGATTTTCGACGTGAGCGCTCTCTTCTCGCGGGGGATGCCTTCGACGCCTGGTTGCGCGAGCAGGGTCTCGCCGATGACCAGGCCATAGCGTTTTTCGAGCGCGAGGCCGCCCTTCGTAACGTGGCGACTCGCGACGAGGCGATGCTCTTTGATCACGTCGTCGACCACTTGCGTTCGCGCGGCGCGCTCGGTTTCCTGCTCTCGCACGCCGCCGAGAAGCGGCGCGACCTGACGACGCGCGGCCTCGAGCACGGTGATGCCGAGGACACCGGACTCAGCCTCGAGGATCTTTGGAGGTGGTACTTCGTCGAGCACCTTGGCCGTTCGGTCCCCGCTGACCTCGTCGCCTTCGCCCGTACGCAGCATGCAACGCTCGACGAGTTGCGCTACGCGGCGGCGCGCGAGTATCTCACGCGCCGCTCCGACGACGGCGCGAAGTAACTAGCGTCCTCTGGTGAGGGGCTGCGGTTCATGAGACGATGGATGCGGGAGCGAATATCCGCATGCCGCATGTCGGGCTGGTGCTTGGCAACCCTAAGCTGGGGACATACATCTGGACCATGGTCGGCAGTTGCTTTCGCAACGAGGCCGTCGCACGCCAGGTGAGTCAGACCACGTTGCCGGCGCGCACCGTCACCGAGGAGGGGTCGGCGCTGAGCCGGCTGATCGGGCAAGGGGTCGATGCGATCGCGCTCAAGCCACTGGTGACCGATGACCCCGAGCTCCTGCGCGCCCTGGACAAGGTGCGGGCCGCGCGCATCCCGGTCATCACGCTGGACTCGTTCGTCGACCATCCCGCGGTGGTGTGCACCGTCGGGCTGGACAACTGGACGGCGCAGGCGTTGGCGGCAACTTACATCTTCGACCGCCTGCGCGGGCGGGGCAAGGTGGCCTTCCTGGCAGCGGACCCACGGCCCGCATCGGGCGCCGCGCGCAACGCGAGCTTCCACGACCTTCTGACCCGCTATCCCGGCATAGAGCTGGTTCACGAGGCGAACATCGACTGGGTGACGCCGGTCTCCCGCCGCATGCAGGGCGCCGCTCACACGCGGGCGGCTCTGGAGGTCGCGCCCGACCTGGACGCCATCGTCGCGAGCAACGACGAGGCCGCGCTGGGTGCCATCGACGCGCTCGAGGAGCGGGGCCTGGGCGACCGCCTGGTCTCGGGTTACGACGGTTTACCCGACGGGTTGCTGGCCGTGCACGATCGGCGCATGACGGCGACCATCCGGCAGGGGCCGCTGGCCATCGCGCGCGCGACCCTCGACGTCGCGCTGGCCATCGCTCGCGGTGAGGTCATCGAGCGGCGAGCGGCAGTGCCGGCCGAGCTCGTGACTTCGGACAACGCCGTCGAGCTCATCGTGAACGCGCTGCGCTTCGTGCCCGCGCTGATCGAAGACCTGTCCGAGAACCACGAGCAACAGCGACGCACCACGATCGCTCTCGCCGCTGCAAAAGAGCGCCTGGAAGAGCGCGTCGCCGAGCGCACCCAGGAGCTGGATGCGCGCAACAGCAAGCTGCGCGTCGTGCTGGACCACGTGGGGCAGGCGCTGTTCACAATCGATCTCGACGGGCGCATCTCGGAAGAGCGCTCGGCGGCGTTCGATCAGTGGTTTCCCGGTGCCCGCGCGGGCATGCACCTGTGGACGATGCTCGAACCGATCAGCCCCGATGCCGCCGCGTGGACGTCGGTCGCTTGGGAGCAGCTTCGCGAGGGTTGGTTGCCGCAAGACCTGGCCATCGATCAGCTGCCGCGCAAGCTGCTGCACCAAGGCCGCCACTACGAGATCGGCTATCGCCCCATCAACCGCGGTGACGAGCTCGAACAGCTCCTGGTGGTGATCTCGGACGTGACCGAGGCGGTCGGGCTGGCGCAGTCGGAGGCGGATCAGCGCGAGCAGCTTGCAGTCTTCCAGCAGCTGGTGAATGGACGCGATGAATTCTTCGAGTTCTTCGACGAATGCCAGCGCTTGGTGCGTGCGGCGTTGAGCGAGGACGAGGGCGAGCGCGACAGCGGGGGCCCGGGCAAGGGCGCCACCGAACCAGCGCGCGCGACGGAAGTGCGCGCGCTGCATACGCTGAAGGGTATTTGCGGGATCCGCGGCTTCGGATCGATCGTGTCGGTTTGCCATGCGCTGGAGAAGAAGGTGCTGCAACCCGGCGACCGACTGGACGCCGCGGATCGCGCCGAGCTGGCCGAGGTCTGGGCGGCGCTGGTGGGGCGCGTGCGCAAGCTGACCGGATCGATCTCCCCCGATCGGATCGAGGTGGCGCGAGCGGACCTGCAGGCGATCCACGTCGCCGTCGAGGCCGGGCGCAGCCACGCCGAGCTGATGCACCTGCTGCAACGGGTGGATCACGAGCCGGTCTCCCAGCGGTTGGCGCGGCTGGCCGAGGACGCGCGGGCGCTGGCGCGCCGGATGGGCAAGGGTGATCTGGACATCACGATCGAATGCGACGATCTGCGCTTCGATCGCCGGCGCTGGGTGCCGTTCTGGGCGGCCTTCGTGCACATGTTGCGCAACGCGGTCGATCACGGCATCGAATCGTCGGAAGAGCGGCTGGCGGCCGGCAAACCTCCAGCGGGCCGGCTGGCTCTACGGGCGCGCCAGACCGAGGCCGACCTGGTGATCGAGATCAGCGACGACGGTCGCGGCGTCGACTGGGAGGGCGTGCGAGGAAAGGCCAAGGCCATGGGGCTCCCCACGCAGACCGAGGCCGATCTGGTGCAGGCCCTGCTGGCGGGAGGCGTGTCGACCAAGCAGGCGCCGACCGAGATCTCGGGGCGCGGCGCCGGCGTCAGCGCCTGCGCGTACGCCTGCGAGGCTCTGGGCGGCCAGACCTCACTGGAGTCGGTGCGCGGAGAGGGCACGACCTTTCGCTTCCGCTTCCCGGCCGAGCGCGGTGACTCACAGGGTTGCGTTGAGGATTTACCGCCGCTTGGCAAGTCGGAAACGCCGTCGCAATCGAGCCTGCGCTAGCTTGAGCCTCGTCCAGGACGGAGGCCTTGCTGAGACGTGTCCGCCGACACCGACGCCATACTTGCGGCGGCCCCCGATCGATCGGTGGGCGCCGAGCTTCCCACTCACCCGATCACGCGGCGTCGCACCCGCTGGCTGGAACCGCGGCGCGACATCCCGGTCTGGGCCTACCGTGCCCTGGGCCTCGCCGGCTTCGCGAGCTGCCTGACGGTCTGGGCCTGGCTCAGCCACAAGGAGCTCGTCGATCCGGTCTTCCTGCCGAGCCCCAGAGCGGTCTGGGCCGCTGCACAGGACTCGTTTGCCGATGCCAACTTCTGGCTGGATGTGAAGGCCAGCTTCTTGCGCGTGACCGCCGGCTTCCTGCTGGCAGCGGCAATGGCGCTGCCGATCGGGCTGGCCATGGGCGCGTTCAAGGTCTGGGAGGGGCTCCTGCAGCCGCTGACCGAGTTCGTGCGCTACATCCCGGTGCCGGCGCTGATCCCGATCTGCATGGTCCTCTTCGGGATCGAGGAGCGGTCGAAGATCGCGCTCATCTGGGCCGGGACGTTCTTCCAGCTGGTTCTGATGGTGGCCGAGGAGATCCGCCGCATCCCTTACCAGATGCTCCAGGTCAGCTACACCCTCGGCGCGACCCGGTGGCAGGTCGTGCGGCGGGTGATGTGGTGCGCGGCCAAGCCGGGGATCTTCGATGCTCTCCGCCTGTGCAACGGCTGGGCGTGGACCTACGTGGTGATCGCCGAGCTGGTCGCCGCCAACGAGGGGCTCGGCTTTCGCATCCTCAAATTCTCGCGGTTTCTGCAGACGCCGCGCATCTGGGTCTACCTGGTGATCCTGGGACTCATCGGGCTGGCGCTCGACTTTGGATTCCGAGCCTTGAATCGGCGCTTGTTCTTCTGGGCCGACACGCGGGCAACATGACAACCAGAACCGAGAGGAGATCACCATGACGAAGTCGAAGATCGAGGCGGCACCGCCTCTGTTGATGCTGGCGGCCGCGCTGGGCCTCGCGGCGTTCCCGGCACCCGCACGCGCCGCCGACCTCAAGCCCTATCGGGTTGGATTCAACGCCTGGATTGGCTCGATCG
Organism: uncultured Pseudomonadota bacterium; assembly: GCA_963711305.1. Taxonomy (GTDB): domain Bacteria; phylum Myxococcota_A; class Polyangia; order Fen-1088; family Fen-1088; genus DASRQZ01. The sequence goes on along the minus strand of CAVQDT010000002.1, from coordinate 183,263 downwards.
CCTTCTTCGTGGCGCGCGAGAAGGGCTTCTTCAAGGACGAGGGGCTCGACATGCAGGGCAAGAGCTTCAGCTCGCCGGGCGACGGACTCCCGCCGCTGCTCACCGGCGATCTCGACGCCGTGCTCAGCACCGCCGACAGCGTGCTCACCGTGCTGGACAAGGCGCCGGGTCAGCTGCGCGTGGTCTATCTGACCGACACGTCGGCCGGCGCCGACGCGATCCTCGCCAAGAAGGACATCGGCGGCATCAAGGCGATGAAGGGGCGCAAGGTCGCGGCCACGCTGGGGCAGTGCAACCAGCTGCTGCTCGAGAAGGCGCTGGAGAAAGCAGGCCTGACCGACGCGGACATCCAGCTGGTGAACATGAACCCCGACGATGCGGGGTCGGCGTTCGCCGCCGGCAAGATCGACGTGGCCGTGACCTGGGAGCCGTGGATCACGAAGGTCTCGGGCGAGAAGAAGGGGCACGTGATCTTCAGCTCCAAGGAGACGCCGAACCTGATTCTCGACGTGCTGGCCATCAGCACGAAGACGTCGAAGAACAAGGCCGCCGAGACGCGCGCGTTCCTGAAGGCGCTCAATCGCGGCTACGAGTTCGTCCAGACGCACACCGACGAGGCGGTGGCGCTGGCGGCGAAGGCGCTGGAGCAGAAGCCCGACGAGGTGAAGGCCATGCTGCCCAAGGTGATGCTCTACAGCCCGAAGCAGAACCTGGAGGTGATGGCCGGACCGGCGCCGTCCGCGAGCGCGCAGGTGGCGAAGTTCTTCAAGGAGAAGAAGGTCAATGAGACGCTGGTCGACGTCTCGCACCTCTACGACCCTTCGTTCCTGAAGTAGATGCAGGAGTTCTTACGTGAGCCGTACCGCGCTTCTGATGATCGACTTTCAGCGCGACTTCTGCGCTGCCGGCGGCTACTCGGACCGCTTCGCGGGCCTCGAGTGGGTGCGGCCGATCATCGCGCCGGCGCGCCGGCTGCTCGAGGCAGCGCGCCGCGCTGGCCACCTGGTGGTCCACACGCGTGAGGGCTACGCGCCGGATCTGTCCGACTGCTCACCGGCCAAGCTGAAGCGCAGCCGCAACGCGGGCAGCGAGATCGGTTCGCTCGGGCCAATGGGGCGCCTCCTCATCCGCGGCGAGCACGGGCACGACATCATCGACGAGCTCGCGCCGGTGGCCGGGGAAATCGTCGTCGACAAGGCCAGCTACGGCGCCTTTTGCGGCACGAATCTGGAGCGCATCCTGCGCGGTCGCGGCGTCGACACCGTGGTGTTGGCCGGTGTCACCGCGGACGTCTGCGTCCACACGACGCTGCGCGAGGCCTACGACCGCTGGTTCGACTGCCACTATGTCGCCGACGCGATCTCCTGCTTCGACCCCGAGATCCGCAGGGCCTGCGAGAAGATGATCGAGGAAGAGGGCGGCATCTGGGGCACGCTGACCAACGTCGAGGCGATCACTCGGACCTGGCGTTAGACGGCTCAGCGGCCGACAACGACGGCCATCCACGGTGGACCAGACGGCGCCAGTGGGCGAAGTCATGGTTCGGCCAGAGCTCGGCGCCCAGGTCCTGGGCCAAACCCTTGAGGCGCCGGATGCTGGCGAGCGCCAGATCCTCGCGAACGCGTCCGTCTCCGTCGCGAAACAGGAGCCCTGGTGCGATCTCCGCATCCAGGTTCTCCTGCAAATCGGCCGCGTCGCCGCAGAGGATCACCGGGGGTCCGGCGGCGAGCTCCACCACCAGCGAGCGGTGCCCCGGCGTGTGTCCCGGGCTGTCGATGATTCGCAGGCCCGCGCACAGCGAGGTCTCGTCGCGCTGAAGACGCCAGCGGTGTTCCCCTTCGAGATCGCCGGTGAAGTAGGCGCCGTCGGCGTTGGTGCGCGCCGCCTCCCATTCGTCGGGGTGGCAATGGATGTCGGCGCCCACGAAATCGCGTAGTCCGCCGGCGTGATCGAAGTGGAGGTGCCCCAGCACCACGGCGTCGATGTCGCTGACCGCGACACCCACGCGGGAGAGCAGGGTCGGCAGCCGCTCTTCCTCCTTCATCTCCGGTGGCCCGAACGGGAAGCCGGCCGCGTCGTAGCAAGCAGCGCGCAGCGCCGGTTCGGCGATCTTTCGGTAGTCGCATCCGACGTCGTACAGAACCCGCCCGTGCGCCGTCTCGATCAGGTACGCCAGGATCGGCGCTTCGATGACCGTTCCCGCTTCCCTCCCGCGCAGCGACAGGCTGGCATCGTAGCGATGACGTCCGGTCAGGATCGGGATCAATCGTCGAACATCACTCATTGCGCGCCCGCTGCGATCGCGTCGGCGAGGCGGGGGAACTGGGGCTTGAAGCCGAGGTCTTCGCGGATGCGGCGACCGTCGAGGAGCGCGTCGAAAGCGCGCCCGCTCTCGCGGGTCGAGCCGTCGGGCGGCGGCGCTCCCACCGACGCGAACAGCGTGGCGAGGGTCGGGGGCTTCGTCGTCGACCACGTTGTAGATGCGATGCGCAGGCGAAGGGGCGTCGAGCAGGCGAGCGACGGCTTGCGCGACGTCGACGTGGTGACCGATCGACATGCGTTGGGTCGGTGCGAAGCGTGCGCATCATCGGGATCACCTCGTCGATGTGCGGATCGCCGTCGCCGTAGACGAACGGCAGCCGGAGCACGCGCACGTCGAGACCGTCGACCGCGAGCAGGAAGCGCTCGGCGGCGAGCTTGCTCACCGGGTAAGCCGCGGTCGGCGCGCACGGGTCGTCCTCGCGGGCGAGGCGTCCGCCATTCGAACCGTAGACCAGGCCGGTGCTCGTGAAGATGAAGCGCTTCACGGAGGCGGCGCGGGCGGCGCGCGCGAGGTGCTGCGTGCCGAGATCATTGACCGCGTGCGCTTGCTCGGGAGTCGCGCCGCGGAAGAACGCGGCGCAGTGGACCACGGCGTCGACGCCGCGCACCGCGCCGGCGAGCGAGCTCACGTCGAGCAGGTCGCCTTCGGCCAGCTCGATGCCAGCGTCGCGCAGATCGGCGGCGCGCGTCGGATCGCGCACGAGCGCGCGCACCTGATCGCCGCGCTCGGCGAGGCGTTTGGCGAGTCGGCTTCCGACCTTTCCGGTCGCTCCGGTGACGAGGATTTTCATGCACGTAAGATAGGCGCCCGCGCTGGTCATGGATTGGAAGAAACGGACAAGCGGGCCTCGAATCTGGCGCGGCCGTCGCGCGCCGTCAGTCGCGGCATGCAGCGGGCTCGACGTGCACGCGTTGGGAGCCCAGCAGAGGGCACGTCGAAAGCTCATCCGTGGTGGCTAGCGGACCATGATGGCGCGTCACCAGCTGGGCGCTCAGGAACGGATGCTCGGCGTGCCGGCCTCCGCGATCGCCGGGGGCATCGTCGCGCGCCGCGCATGAAGACAGTGGCGCAAGCTGGGCCAGTATCGCCGACGCGGTGGGCTACCACGACCAGGCAGTGCTCTGCGGCCCCAACCCCAGTGCCACGCATCCTCGAATCAGGTTTTCCACTCGGCGGTCGGGCTTGCCGCGGCGCGAAGACCTCGTGACGCGAGATCGGTCACGAGGTCTTCACGGGATGACGTCGCTCATTGCCCGGGAACTAACGCGAGAGGGATTCGTTATCCCTTGGAACACCCGGGGGAAAGTGCTACTGCTCGGTCAAATTTCGCCATCCGCTGCGGGCGGTCGGTCTCTAGAGGGGAAAAGATCTATGCGGCGATTCGCTTGGAGGGGGCAGACTTTACTGGCGGCGTCGCTGGTTGTGTTGCTGACCGGCGCGTGCACCACGGCGCGGCAATCCTTGCTCGGCGAGGGGCCCGACGGCGGCGCCAAGGACGCTCCGACGCAGTTTTCCGATGCGAGCAGCGACGGACGAGTCGGCGGCGATACAGGCGTGTCTGCCTGTCTGCCGGGCAAGCACACCTGTCCGGGCGGTTGCGTCTCCGATACCGATCCCAAGACTTGCGGCGTTTCGTGCACGCCGTGCGACGATCCCCTCGACGGAGTTGCCACCTGCGATGGGAAGTCCTGTGGCGGCAGCTGCATGAATGGCAAGAAGCTGTGTCACGGCGCCTGCATCGACCCGACCGCCACGTGCGCGGGCAGCTGCGACCCGGGCACGCATGCGTGCGGCGACCTCTGCCCATCCCTGATGGACGTCAAGGCGTGCGGCACATCGTGCGCGGCTTGCCCGGTCCCGATGGGCGCGACGCAGGCAAGCTGCGATGGCACCAAATGCGACTTCGCCTGCACCACCGGTTATCACAAGTGCGGCGGCGGTTGCGCGTTGGACACTGATGCGACCGCGTGCGGGCTGGCCTGCGCCTCCTGTCCGACGGATCCGAACGGCACCGCGCAATGTGTAGGTGGAAACTGCGGGCTGGCGTGCAAGAACGGCTATCACATCTGCGGCGCCAAATGCGTGAGCAACAGCGACGTGGGCAGTTGCGGGACCAGCTCATGTGAAGCCTGTCAGAAGCCGACCGGCGGTTCAGTGACCTGTGACGGTACGGCGTGCATCCCGGCCTGCCCGGCTACCATGCAGCTGTGCGCCGGTGCGTGCGTCGCCATGAACGCCGTTTGCGGCACGTGCCCAATGGGGACGCACAACTGCAGCGGGATCTGTGCTTCGAACACCAGCGTCGAAAGCTGTGGTGCGACGTCATGCACTTCGTGTCCAAAGCCAACCGGGGCCAGCGCCACGACGTGCGACGGGACCACGTGTGATTTCACCTGCGCGGCGGGGACCCATCGGTGCGGAACCGGAGCCGGCGCCCGGTGCGCAGCGGACAACGATCCCTCCGGTTGCGGGGCGGCCTGCACAACCTGTCCCACGGACACGAACGGGACCGCGGCGTGTGTCGGCGGGCTATGCGCGCTCATGTGCAGCAGCGGGTTTCACGTTTGCGGTAGCAGCTGTGTCGACAACAAAGCCGTGGCTACCTGCGGGCCCAACGACAGCGCATCGTGCATGGCTTGCCAGATGCCGTCCGGGGGCTCGGTGACTTGCAATGGGTTGGCTTGCGTAAACGCGTGCCCGACCGGGATGAAGCTGTGCGCCAGCGTGTGTATCCCGAACGCCAACGCTTGCAATGGGATGTGCATGGCGGGACAGCACAACTGCGGTGGTATCTGTCAGCCCGACACCAGCACCACGTTCTGCGGGTTGAGCTGCGTGTCCTGCCCCGCGCCCGCGGCGAACGGTTCGGCCGCTTGCACATCGTCGGGGACGTGCGACATCACCTGCAGCAGCGGGTTCAAGCGCTGCGCGGGGACCAACATGTGTATCCCGACGGCGGGATGTTGCACCGCCGCCGATTGCACGGCTGGTACAGCGAACACCGTCGGTGTGTGCGGGACCGCGAATACCTGCAGCTACCCGTGCGCGGCCAACTTCAAGTTGTGTGGGACCACCTGCATTCCCATGGCCAGCTGCTGCACCGCTAGCGACTGCGCGGGTGCGGGCACCACGTGCGGCGGGGTCTGCCAGACGAGTGGCAGCTGCACCTATCCGACCGGCACCTGCGGAACCGCGAGCTGCTCGGGCGCGAACCGTATCAGTACCGGCACCTGCTCGAACGGGACTTGCGTGCTGCCCACGCCGGCACCGTGCGGGAACGGCTTCACCTGCAGCGGTGCGGGCCTCTGCTCGAACTGCGCCAGCGGTTTCAAGCCGTGCGGGATGGCCTGCATTCCGACGGCGAACTGCTGTGACAACAATGACTGCGTCGGCGCCGGCGTGGCTCCCTGCGGCGGAATCTGCCAGACCAACGGCACTTGCTCGTACCCGACGGTCAGCTGCGGAGTGGCCACCTGCGCGACGAATGGCAACCGCATCGGCGCCGGGACGTGCTCCGCGGGAACGTGTACGTTTCCGGCGTCCGTTCCGTGCGGAAGCAACCTCACCTGCACCGGAGCTGGCGTGTGCACGTGCGTATCACCGAACAAGGTCTGCACCGGCACCGGAGCCTGTGTTCCGGGCGGCAATTGCTGCGGCGACACCGATTGCAGAGGCAACAACACCACCTGCAACGGGACCTGCGGAACGAACGGCGCGTGCGCCTACCCGCCCACGACAACCAAATGCGGCACCGCGACCTGCTTGGGCGTCAATCGGGTCGACCTGGGGACTTGCTCCGTCGGCAACTGCGTGCCGCCTTCGCCCGTGTCCTGCGGCGGAAACCTGACTTGCACCGGCGCCGGCGTTTGTTCCTGCGTGGGGCCTGCGTTCAGGACCTGCTCCGGTACGAACGCTTGCATCCCGAACAACACTGCCTCCTGCTGCGTCAGCGGTGATTGCACCAGCGGGCCCGCCGGCAGCGTGGGCACGTGCACGGCGAACACGTGCGTCTACTCGTGCCCCGCCGGCACGAAGTCTTGTACGACCGGGGGGGCGTGCGTCCAGTGCTGCGCCAGTTCCGACTGTCCGGCCGGAAGGGCCAGCTCGGTCCCCACTTGCAGCGCGAATGTCTGCACGTATCCCTGCTCGTCGACCACGCACGACTGCAGTGGTGTCTGCTCCCTGAACAGCAGCACGAGCACCTGTGGAACCTCGTGCGCGCCTTGCACGCCGCCCACCGGTGGTACTGCGATCTGCAGCAACAACACCACCTGTGACTTCACGTGCACCTCACCCCAGCATCGGTGTGGCAACGCATGTGTTGCCAACGACGCGGCCCACTGCGGTACCGCGTGCACGGTTTGCCCGACTCCGGCCAGCGGCACCCCTACGTGCAACGGAACCTCTTGCGGGGCACCTTTGTGCAACAATGGCTTCCGGCTTTGCACCGCCACCAGCACAACATGCGTTGCGACCGCGCCGACCGGTTGCTGCAGCAACGGGGATTGCACGGCCGGGGGTCCCAACATGGTTGGGACCTGCAACCTCACGACGAACAAATGCAGCTATGCCTGCGCGTCTCCAATCACCTGCTTGAACAACACGGTCACGTGCGGTAGCTGGAGCTTCGAGTCCAAAACCGTCGAGGGCTGGGTCTCCGGAGTGGGAAATCTCGAGCCCGCCGTGCCGGTCTCCAACTCGAGTCTTCACCCAGCCGTGGGTTCGTTCTCGCTGATGGCTCCGATATTCACAATCAACCGGATCGAAGTCCCGCTGTGCGCCGGGATCAACGCCAACCTCGCCGGAAAGCACTTCCACGCGCAGGTCTGGTTCGACAACCAGGCACACGCGTTCGACAATACGTCGTCAGACCTCAACGAGGTCTTCGTCAGGTTCACGACCGATCCCAACATACCGCCCTTTGCCGCGGCATCCTTTTTGTACACGGCCTTCCTCGACCCTACGCCCGACGGAGTCTCCCAGTTCATCGATCCGAATGGTGGCTGGAACAGCATCGACTTCACGATCCCCACCGACTCCGTAACGACACAAACCGGCGTCATCCAGATCGGCGTTCAATTGTCGGCTCCGCCGGCGGATTACACGCGGGGAAACCTGTTCATCGATGACGTGAGGATTTTCTAGGCGCGTTCGCCCGCCCATTGTTTCCACCCGAAGCCGCTGTCAGTTGCGGCGGTGCGTGAACCCTCTGGCGACTTCACCTTCCCCGGCCCTCGCCAGAAAATGTAAATGCCGGTCGGAATAAATGTTCGTGCGCGCCGTATCAACACCATGATGATTTCGCGGCGTTGGGGAACGAGAATCACGTTGGTTGGTCTCTGGGTATCGTTGTCGTCGGCGTGCACGGGCACGGATGACAATCAAGCGGTTCAGGTGGTGGAGTCGGCCTTCACCACCGGTGGCCGCTGCAATCGTCGGGCGGACTGTCCGACCATCAGGAATGCTACGGCAACGTGTAGCAATCGCCGGTGTTCGTACGCGTGCAACACCGGTTCAAAACAGTGCGGTGCCGCAGCCTGCATTCCGGCAACGAGTTGCTGCACCAGCAGCGATTGTCCCGGCAGCAGATGCTCGTCCGCCACCACAGTCGTTGGCGCGGGGGTCTGTTCGGCCGGAACCTGCGTGTCCCCGGCTCCCCGGGCATGCAGCGCCGGACTGCAATGCTCGGCCGGTGCTTGCAACGCATCCGCCTTTACCGAGCTAGGTGACAATACCGTTGCGTTGGCGGTGAGCGGGGACGGCAGAGTCGTCGTCGGATTTGGCAACAGCCCTTTCATCTGGACTCGCGAATTGGGCGCCAGGACGCTCTCGAATCTGCCGGGCACATCCCTTTGCCTGGCCTCGGCCGTCAGCATCGACGGGAACGTCGCCGTTGGTAACTGCGACAACTTCGCGGTGAAGTGGACGGGCACGGTGCCGACGCAACTTGGCTTCGCCGGGGGGAACACCATCGCAGCCGCGACCGCCGCCAACCTGACTGGAAGCATCATCACGGGCGAAGATGACGGGCACACCGTCATTTGGAACGGCGTCACGCCCACGTTGCTCACCGAGCTCGCTGGTTCCACGGAAAGTCACGGGGTGGGCATCAGCAGCGACGGCGCGGTGATCGTGGGCAACGCGCATCCGAGCACCGATACGACCGGCCTGGGGCAGGCGTACCGCGCAGTCGGCGGGGTGATGACATTGCTTCCCGCCATCCCGGCGCAGCCGCTGTTTTCTCAAGCGTTGGGGGTGAGCGCGGACGGCAACAAGGTCGTCTTCTACGCAAGAGGGTTTGCCGCGGCGGTGTGGAACGCAGCCACGAATGTTCAAACGTCCCTCGGTAACTTCACCCCGCACGCCATCAGCGGCGATGGCAATACGGTTGTGGGTGCCGGCGTGGTTGGCTCCGCGTCTGGCCCCGCCGTCATCGACGTTGCCACCGGAACGACCGTGTTGCTGTCCACGATCCTCGCGAACCTCGGCGTCGCTCTCGGGGACTTCAATCCTCTGACCATCGCCGGGGTCTCGACCAACGGCAAGGTGCTGGTCGGGTCAGGAGTCAGCAACACCACCGGTGTCCAGCAAGGCTGGGTCCTCGTCCAGCCCTGAGCGAACGGCCGCTCTGGAACCGGCGTCCCGTCAGGGGCCGGCGTCGGCGGCAGGCTGGAGGTCCAGCCGGTAGCCGACGCCGCGGATGGTGCGGATGAGAACGTCGGGGCCGAGCTTGCGTTTGAGCTGGGAGACGAAGTTGTCGACGGTGTGATCGTCGATGGCGATACCGTCGCCCCACACTGCGCGCAGGATCTCCTCACGCGGGATTGCGCGCCCCGGGTGTCGCAAGAGGAAGGAGAGCAGGTCGAACTCGGTACGCGTGAGCGGGACACTGGCGCCATCGTCGGTGAAGACTTCGCGGGCCCGCAGGTCGACGCGATAGGTTCCGCAGCGCAGGAGCTGGGGCGCCGCCGGGGCTGGCTCGGGCTTACGCCGCAGCAGCGCGCGCACGCGCGCGAGAAGCTCGCGCAGGCGGTAGGGTTTGACCATGTAGTCGTCGGCGCCGGCGTCCAGCCCGGTGACCAGGTCGTCTTCCAGCCCACGCGCCGTCAGCATCAGGACCCGTGCCTTGCTGCCCGACGCGCGCAGCTCGCGGCACAGCGTATAGCCGTCGCCGTCCGGCAGCATGACGTCCAGGACCACCAGGTCGCACGGGTTGCCGTCGATGGCCGCACGCGCTGCGGCCGCGCTGGCCGCGACCGTGACGCGCGGTGCAGGTTCCGATCCCCGCCGCCACGAAGGAAGGTCCTCACAAGGTCATCTGCCGCCTGCACAAGCACGACGGCACGCCGACCGTGACGAAATTCGAGATCGACATCACCGTCAAGGTGACCGTGACGACCGGCGCGGGTGGCATGAGCGCCGGCACCGGGGGCAGCGGCGCCGGTGGCGCAGCGGGTAGCGCGGGTGTGGGCGGCGCCTCGGGCGCAGTGGACGCGAGCGCGACCGACTAGGTGCGATTCGCCGGCCAATGCGCCTCGGCCACGCCGAGGCGCTGCGGCTCGCTTCGCTGCGCACGTAGTGCGCTCATCAAGCGTTATGATGGGCCAATGAGGGCACGAATCGGCGCCTTGGTCGCGGTCGCGTCGGCGCTGGTCGGCGGCTGCGCCAGCGATGGCAACATGTTTGACGGCGACTGCCATATCACCTGGCTCGACGACGGTATGACGATGACCGCGACCACGGGAAACGCGACGTGGGCGTCGATGGGGGGGAATGACTCCGTCGACCTCCTCGGTGTCAACCACAGCGCGGGCGTCGAGATTCACGCCGCGGTGCCGACACCCTTCATTGCGCAAACGTTCGTGTGCGGCCAGACGACGTCCGGCCAGTCGCTTCTCCTCACTTACAGAAACGACGATCCGGCGGGCCCGGCGATCAGGTCCGAGAGCTGCTCGGTGACCTTCACGCAGATCGGCGCCGCCGGTACGACGCTGACCGGCACGTTCGAGGTGGTATTCGATCGGCCGAGCGGTGGCACGAAGAACATCACGAACGGCACCTTCGAGCTGCCGCTATCGAAGTAGCGGTCGAACCGGCTTTACGCGGGCTTGTCGCCGGACAGCAGCACCTGGGGCTGCTGCGAAAATCGATAGTCCTGCGATGTGGGGTCGAGGTCGAAGACCCAGACGAGGTCGAAGCGCGCGTCGGGCCACTCTTCAGGAACCGTCGCCGCGGCCTTCCTGGACAGTGAAAGGCCTTTCACGATGTCGGGGATCTGGCCGTGCGCCCAGGAGATCAGCACCGGCCCATCGCAGGCCATCGCGCGCGCGGCGAGATCTCTCTCCTCACCGATACCGAGCTCGAAGTTGACTCTGACCGCCTTGCCGAGCTTGTCGATCAGGGGCGTGACCGTTTGCTGCGGGCGATCGCTGCCGTTGTCCTTGTCGACCTTCGACGCGAAGACGAAGCGAGGCGTCGCGAACGCCACGTTCTGCAATGGGCCGGCGGACGGCGCCAGCAGGACCGCGAGCGCGCCGGCGCGCTGCCATCCGCGAACCGTCAATGCCTCGCTGTCGTGGTCGCCGTCTGTGTCGATACCGTGGGGCGGCGGGTCCTCCGCCGGCTTCTCCGCGTGGCGAATCAGCATGATCTTGGGAGCGTTCGGCTTGCCTCCCGGTCGGTCCTGGTGGTCGTCGTGGTCGGTCATGTCATGGCTCCTCGGCTCCTCATCCGCTCGTTCAAGCTCGGCGGCGGCCGGACGCGATTGGAGTAGGTGCCGCCGAGCTTCGAAATGCGTCTTTGATGGCCAGATTGGTTGTAGCAGAGCAAGGAGGGCGCACATGTCCACGATCCATCTCCACCAGAGGACCACCGCGACGCCCGAGCAGTTCATCGCAGCGCTCACCGACTTCGGGCCGGGCCGTTCCCAGCGTTTTGGCAACAGCGCCGACCAGTACCTCAAGGTGCACGACCGCAGCGCGACCGAAGCCGACGTTACCGAAGGCTCCGCCGGCGTCTGGGAGCGGTTGCACTATGACTGGTCAGATCCGAACCACGTCGTCATGAAGACGACCGACTCGAATCTGTGGGGCGGTAACTCGGGCCACGTGTACACGTTCACGCGCAACCCCGACGGAACGACCGACCTGGACGCCATCGTGGTACGCGACGGCAAGAACCTGAGGGGGCGTGTGCTGGGCGCCATCGTCGGAACCATCGGCAAGGGCCACCTGTCGAAGGCGCTGGCCAGCACGGTGAAGGCCGTCGAGGCGCGCATTCAGCCGACGAACGCGCCGTGACCGCGGCGGATCATTTTGCGTTAGCCTTCTGCTTCAACAGCTCGCTCCGATCATAGATCTGGGCGCGATAGTCGGACGCGATCTCGCGCGCCTGCTCGCGCTGGCGCTCGGTGAGCACCTCCTCGCCGTCGAGATAAGCCTTGGTATCGTCGTCCTCGAGGCGATCCTCGAGCTTGGCCGCGCGCTGGCCGGAGCGCTGGCCGTCGTTGTCGGGTGCGCGGAAACCACGCCCACCCATCCGCCCGCCGCGCATGCCGCCCATGCGTCCCCCGCCCATCCCGCTGCCGGAGAGACCACCGGCTGGCGCTCCACTCGGCGCAGTCGTCGCGGCGTTCCCCGTGCCGCCGCCGCTGTTCGGGGACGCAGTCGCCGCCTTGGCCTTTGGTGCGAGCTCGGCGCGGGCGGCTGCGTCTTCGGCTTCGCGACGCTGATCGATCTGTTCCAGCTCGCGCACCTGATCATCGGTCAGGCCCAACTCCGAACGATGCAGAATCACCGCGGCCAGCGACGATCGCGGCAACGGCGGCAGCGTGGCCGGATCGACTGGCGCTGGCGTCGGGTGGTGCGTACATGCCACGCCGAGCGCGACGAAGATCGCGGTCGCGCCGCGCTCGAGACCAATCCACTTGCGACGACGGCGGTGCACGCTCGCTGGCGACTCTACCCGACCCGAGGAGACGAGGCTGTGCGACGGCTCCCAAACGGATAGGGATTTTCCCGAAGTTGGTCTATCCTCGGCATCCGCGGTCGATAGCTGTCCTGTCGGAGCCGGATGTTGGAAGAAGGGCGATCATGAGCTTCATTCGAACGGTCGGGTGGTGCGGCGCCACTCTCACCCTTCTCGCCGCTGTCACCTTGGGGTGTACGTCGCTCAAGACGTACCTGCCGCTCCCCGACGCGGACTCATCGGATTCCGGCGCGGCAGCGATCGACGGGTCTGTGGACCGAGGAGGCAGCGGCGCCAGCGACGCCCGGGACGCCAGCGCGGCCCGCGACGGGAGCGACGCGCGGGACGGCAGCGCGGCCGCGGATAGCCCGGTGCAGGGCGACGCCGCGCCGGATCCCTGCCTTGGCCAGATCTGCAGTTCTCCGCCGCCCGCGACCTGCCTCGACTCGACCACGCAGCGTCGATTCGACGCGACCGGGTCGTGCGCCGACGGAACCTGCACGTACCAATCTCAGGACACCCACTGCACGTTCGGTTGCGCGGCGGGCGCCTGCAAGGTCGATCCGTGTGTCGGCGTCACATGCAACCAGCCGATGCCGAACGCGTGTGAGGACGCCACGCACCTGCGTGCCTACAATACGATCGGGACCTGCACCGCCGGCAACTGCAGCTACGCTTCGCAGATCATCGCCTGCAACTGCGTGAATGCTTCGTGCGCCGTCGATCCGTGCGCGAACATCAGCTGCACGTCACCGCCCGGCGCGGTCTGCTCCGCCGCCAACACGTTGCGCACGTTCGCGCCGGCCGGCACCTGCACGAACGGTTCGTGCAGCTACGCGCCCACCGACGCGACGTGCACGTTCGGTTGCTCGAACGGTGCGTGCCAGAGCGATCCCTGCACCGGCGTGACGTGCAGTAGCCCTCCTTCGACCTTCTGCGTGGACTCCGAAACCCTGCGCCGATATGCGACCAGCGGGACGTGCTCCCAGGGCCTCTGCTCGTACGTCCCGACCGACACCCTCTGCGTCAATGGGTGTTCGGGCGGCAGGTGCATCATCATCATCACGCCACCGCCCTGCTTCCCGGCCGGGACGCTCATCACCATGGCCGATCTCAGCACCGTGCCCATCGAAGCGGTGCGAGTGGGCGACGTGGTTCTGGCCTACGATACGGCGACCGGCCGCGCCTCACCGGGACGCGTGCTCCAGACCTTCGTGCATCCGTACCTCGAGGGCTCGACCCTGATTCGCGTCAACGACCGGCTGGCAGCGACCCCCGAGCACCCCTTCTTTCGAAACGGTGCGTGGGCGCCGGCGGGAGAGATCGGCCTCGGGGACCGTCTCCTGCGCATGGAGATCGGCGCCCGCGGAGGACCGGCCTTCCTGGACGCGCCGGTGACGACGGTGCGCAGCGAGGTGATCCGCAACGACATCGCCGTCTACAACCTCGAGATCGACGAGCTCCACGATTACTTCGCGGGTGGAGTCCTGGTCCACAACAAGGTGGCTCAACCCTAGCGACGCCGAGACCACTCCCGGTCGGCGACGACATATCCGCTAGAAGGTCGCGGCGCAGGTGATCGCAGGGGCGGCGCTGGGCGCGCAGGCGAATTGGAGCGGATGGCTCGCGGCCCGGTGATCGGCTGGTGACGGCTCGCCGGGGCTGGAGGAGAACAGGGCGTAGGCGGCGATGCCGAGCAGGATCGGGGCGGCGACGTAGCCGCCGATCGCGACGTTGCGCGCCTGCTGAACCCCGTCGTAACGGGATTGGCAGTCCACGCCCGGCGCGCCGCTGATCGCGCCGGTCATGGCGTTGATCATGCAGTCGCGGTTGAAGTCGCTGGCCCGGCTCTGGCGCAGCAGGTGGAACCCGACGCCGACCCCCAGCGCGCCGATTCCCGCGATGCCGAGCCCGATGCCTAGCGGGCGCTTGATCTGCGCAGGTCCGTGGTCGCTGTTCGCTGGCTCGGTCACGGCTGGTGCGGACGCGCCCGCGCCGCCCTGATCGGGGCTAGTCCGCGCCGGCGGCGCGAGCTCGGGCACGGCGTGGACGCCCGCGGCGCCGCCGGCCGCCACCAGCGTGATCGGTTCGCGCGCGAGACCATTGGCGGGTACGTTGATCGTGCGGATCACGGGCAGGAATCCCGCGGAGCGCACCTCCAGCGAAACGCTGCCGGCCTCGACGCGCAGCGGTCGCCCGAGCGGCATCTTACCTGCGACCCGCCCGTTGACGCGCACCTCGGCCCCGGGCGTGCCTCCGGAGAGCTCGAGTGAGCCGATGTGCTGGCGGATTTCGCCGAGCGCCTGGTCGAGCAGCGTGCGATTTCGGACGATCCAAGGATCGCCCGTCCGTTGCAACGCCTCGGCGAGGTGAGCCTCCGCATCGATCCATCGTCCCAGCGCCTGCTCGGCCAGCGCCATCTGGGCGCGCGCGCGGGCGCCTTTCTTCAAATCGTAAGCGCGCTGGAACTCGGCCAGCGCCGCCTCGTCGCTCCCCTTCTCGCGCAGCTCGAATCCGCGGCGAAGAGCAGCCTCTTCGTCGCCGCCTCCGGCGACGTCGGCGGCGTGTGCGATGCCGCCGAGCGTGGCCGCGGCGAGCAGGATCGCCGCCAGCGCGCCGGCCGCGGTGATCGTCCTGGTGTGTCCGTTTCGGGGTCGAAGGAATGCCGTCATTTGAGAATCAGCGAGTTGTTGGCTCCCCGCCGCGGCGCCGCCGCCGGCGCGGCGGGCGCTACCGGCGCTGTGGCCGGAACCAGCGGCTCATCGGGAACCGCGGTCGGCCCCGGCGCGCGTCCGGTGCTGATGGCCGCGTGCCCGCCGCCGCGCCGCGGATGAGCCGTGCGCTCCGCCGCCGCCGTGTCCGGAAGTCGCTTCAGGGTCACCTGCGATGGCAGCGGATCCCCGGCTTCGAAGGAGATCATTTGCTCCTGGTACCCATCGGCCGTCACGTGCAGCGTATGCATCGCGGCGTCGTCGGAGACGTCGCGCTGCAACCGTCCCTGGACCGGCCGCCCCCCGTCGAGCGAGAGCTGCGCCTCGGCGGGAAGAGCCCGCACGTCGAGTCGACGCACGTGCGCGGGCGCGGCGGCAGCAGCCGCCGCGGTCGGTGCCGGCGAGACGGGCGGGGCCTTTGGGATCGCGGCCGAAGGTGCCGCCGGCGGGACCGCGGGCGCCAGCACCGGCGCCTCCGCGTTCTCCGTGGGCGCCGCAGCCCGCGGTGCCTCACGTGAAGAGAGGCTCCCGGTGGCGAGGACGAACGCGATTCCCGCCGCCGCGCCCACGGCGACCAGTGACGCGGTCACGACGCGCACTTTCGACCCGGCCACCGCCTTCGTACCACGCGGCGGGCTGACCTCGGCCGCTGCCTCGCGGAAGGTCGTGTCGAAATTGCGGCTCTGGCTTGCCGAGGGAAGGATCTGCGTGCCGCCGGCGTTCGAGCGCCCGCTCGGTGGGCTGGCGGCTCCCAGGCCCAGCGCTGTCGCCCCCTCCTCGCGCGCGCCGGCCGCTCCCGGGATCGGCGCCGCCCCGGCCGTCTCCGCCACGACTGTCGGTTCGCGGAATCCGTCGGCCAGGGCCGCGCGCGCCTTTTCCCCGGCGTGCGGCAGCAGCGCTTGCCCGAGCGCGCGCA
Source organism: uncultured Pseudomonadota bacterium (assembly GCA_963711305.1). GTDB lineage: Bacteria > Myxococcota_A > Polyangia > Fen-1088 > Fen-1088 > DASRQZ01. The sequence continues at coordinate 167,347 of CAVQDT010000002.1, read as the reverse complement.
GCGACGGATAGCGATCGTTCGGCTGCGCGGCCAGGCAGCGAAGCAGCACGGCTTCCATCGCCACCGACAGCTCCGGCCGCACCGTCCGCGGAGGGACGAAAATCCCGTTCGCGATGTGGTGCAAGATTTCGAGCGCGCTTTCTCCGGGGTGAGCGCGCGTGCCCGTGACCATCTCGTAGAGAATGAGGCCGATCGCGTACTGATCGCTCCGCGCATCGACGCCGCGCGCGCCGCGCGCCTGTTCGGGCGACATGTACGTGACCGTGCCCAGCATCGCTTGCGTCCCGGTGAGCGCGACCGCATTGCGATCGTCGACGAGCTTGGAAACGCCGAAGTCCAGCACCTTCGGGATCGCTTCGCCCCACGGCCCGTGCGAAAGGAAGATGTTCTGCGGCTTGAGGTCGCGGTGAATGACCCCATGGTCGTGCCCGGTCGACACCGCCGAGATCACCGGCAGCATGAGATCGATCGCGTCCGCGACCGGGAGCACCGGTCGCCGCTCGAGCAGCGCATCGAGCGTCTCGCCGTCGAGGTACTCCATGACGAGGTAGGGGGTGTCGCCCTCGGTGCCGACGTCGAGCACGGCGACGACGTTGGGGTGGTTGATGCGCGACGCTGCTTCCGCCTCGCGGAGGAACCGGGCGCGCGCGTCCTGCTGCACCGCCACCGCCGGCAGCAGCGTCTTGATGGCGAAGCGCTTCTTGAGGGCCGGGTGGACCGCCTCGTACACGGCCCCCATGCCGCCTTCACCCATCAGCCGGACGATGCGGTACTTCCCGAACAGCTCGTTTTCCGCTAGCCGACCGTTCACTGCCATCGAAGATTACCCGAGGAACGCTATATCCTTGCGCCAGCATAGGTCAATCCGTCACCTGCGCCAACGCGCCCGATGGGCCAGACCACGACGTCGAGACGGCGGCTGAAATGCAGCAAGGCCGGCGTCCCGTCGAGCACCAGACCCTGGCCGCTCGCGATGCTGTTCTCCTCGATCTCGGCGTACGCGCGCTGCAGCGGCCAGGGCGCGTGGTGAACCTCGGCGCGCAGGAGGGCGCCGTCCGGCGACGTCGTGTAGAGGCAATAGCGCGCCGTGAGGAAGTGCTCGAGCGTTCCCGGCCGCGCTTCGAACGGCGCCGATTCCGGTCCGTAGCTGCCGCGAAACGCGACGCGCGCACGCGCACGTCGGACGCTTCGGTAGTGGATGCGCCTGCCGTCGTCACGGATATCAATGTCGGCGTGAAAATACGGGAGGTGGAAGAAGCGGCGCGCCGCCCACACCGCCAGGCGATGGGCGGCGTCCAGGCTGACGAACCAAACACCGGGCTTGCCGCCCGCCACGACGTAGAGCCGCAGGTTCAGCTCGGGAAAGGCGGAGATGCCGGGCAGGTCGGGCAACGGCCGGCGCATGACGCCCGCCATCCGGAATGGCACGATGCCCACCCACGACGTGCCCTCGAATTCGTCGATCGCCAGCGCGGTCGGTACCAGCGGCCGCAGGCGCTCCGCCGGAACCGGCCAGTGCGCGAACAGCAGATCGCGCCAGCTCTGCCGCCACCGCCACCTTTCTCCGGGTAGCGGCCACGGCCTATGGTCGATTCGGGCGAACGCCGGATGCATGCGCCGCCAGCATGACACGCGCTCTCCGCTCGACGGGGATTCTCACAGGCATGGGTCTTTCACTCCGAGCTGTGCGTGCATCCGCGCCAGCTCGCTCGTTAAGAGCGCCTTCTCGGTACTGTTCATTTGGCGCCCACGATCGCGATTCGGGGCACCGACCGAGCCGAAAGTGAGAGGTCTCCACCTGAATCCATTGCGGACCACCCTCGTCGCGCGCGCGGAAACGACACGCATCCCGCGATCAGAGCACCAAGCAAGGCGAGCGTGGATGGGATTTGCGGACGCTGCATGCCCCGCGCTCGCTCAGCCTCGTGCGCGGCGAAGTGGGTTTCCCTCCGGCGCGCGGGCGATGAGCGCGAGGTTCTTGTCGATGAGCGCGCGGCGCTGCTCGACGGAGGCGCGCGAGCGAAGCCCGTCGGGCGGCGTCCCGACAACGTAGTCGAGCATCTTGTCGACTGTCGTCGTCGCGACGTGAAGGCGCGTGTCCGACGACGCGTAGTAGATCAGGATCTCGCCGTTCGCGCGTGCCACCGCGCCGTTGCAGAAGAGCACGTTCGATACGTCGCCCACACGTTCCTCGGCGATCGGCGCCAGCAAATAGCCGCCAGGGCTGTGCGTGACGCGCTCCGGGTGCGCGAGGTCGGAGAGGAACGCGTACAGGACGTAGCGCAGGCCCGCGGCGGTGTTGCGCACGCCGTGCGCGATATGAAGCCAGCCCTTCGGCGTCTTCAGCGGCGCCGGCCCCTGGCCGTTCTTGGTCTCTTTGATCGTGTGGTATCGCTTCTCGTCGATGATCAGCTCGTCGCCGATCGTGGCGCGCTCGATCGACTCGGACAGCGCCCACCCGATCCCGCCGCCCTTGCCGGCCTCGATGAAGCTGTCCTGCGGGCGCGTGTAGAACGCGTACTTTCCGTCGATGAAATCCGGGTGCAGGACGACGTTGCGCTGTTGCGCCGAGCGGCTGCGTAGATCAGCGAGCCGTTCCCAGGTTACGAGGTCACGCGTGCGCGCGATTCCGCATTGTGCGATCGCGCTCGAGGTGTCGCCGGGAGGCGCGGCCGGGTCCTTTCGCTCGGTGCAGAACAGACCGTAGATGTAGCCGTCCTCGTGGCGCACGAGGCGCATGTCGTAGACGTTGACGTCGGGGTCGTCGGTTTCGGGCAGCAGGATGGGATAGTCCCAGAACTTGAAGCCGTCGATACCGGTCGCGCTTTCGGCGACGGCGAAGAACGACTTGCGGTCGACGCCCTCGACGCGGCACACGACCAAGATCTTTCCCGCGTGCTCGATCGCGCCGGCGTTGAACACGGCGTTGATACCCAGGCGTTCCAGGAGGAACGGGTTGTCGTCGAGGTCGAGGTCGTAACGCCAGAAGACCGGCGTGTGCGCCGCGGTCAGCACCGGGAAGCGGTAGCGCTCGCACAGGCCATTGGAGAAGCTAGGGTCGGGCTCATTCTTGCGCGCGAGCAGCTCGCGATGCTCGCGGATCAGTCGCTCTCTCCTCTGGGCCTCGGGGGACTCGCTCATGGCGTGGGTGACGTTATCACGGACGATGGAGGCTCACGCCGTCGTCTCCTCGGTCAAGGAGTGGCGGGTCACATCTCCGGAGAGGCTGATGTCGCCGCTGGTGACGTACAGCATTCCTTCGGTGTGCACGACGGCCCAGCGGGCGTTGCGATCGGTCGCGCTGTCGAGCGCGTCCAGCAGCGCGACATCGAGCGCGTAGATCTCGATGTCGTCCGCCTTGTGGATGGCCTTGCTGCGCGCTGCCTTCTTCAAGAGCGCGGGATCGTGCTGCGTGAAGACCACCACGCGGGGCGACGCTTTGCTGGCCTTGTGCAGGCGCTCGGCCGAAGGCGTGCCGACCTCGATCCACACGCGCAGGTTTCCGTGCGGATCCTTGACCCAGGCCGCCGGCTCGTCGGTGGTCGACAGCCCCTTGGTGAAGGCGATGCCCTCCTCGAAGCATAGGCAGTACGCGATGACCCGGGTCAGGAGATAGCGCATGGTCTCCGAAGGGTGGCGCGCGACTCGCAGATCGAGCGCCTGGTAGACCCCGCGATCGACGTCGGAGAGATCGATCTGCAAGTGATACATCGTCGCCGAGGCCGCCATGCGCGCAGTCTACGCCATCGAGCCGCCACGGCAGCGACGGCACGGTTCATGACCTTTGAGTATTCCAGATACACGGGTGCCCGATCCGGGTCGTGTCACCGAGATGTCACCCCCGGGCGGCGCGCGCGGCGTTAGGGTGGCGCCGAACTCGCATGGCCACCGTGATCCATCGTCCCACTGCGCGCATCGATCTCATCGCGCCGATCGGCAGGGGCGGGATGGCGGAGGTGTCCCTGGTCTCGATGCAGTCTGCGAGTGGTGTGACCAAACTTGCCGCGCTGAAGCGCATCTGGCCGGAGCTGGCTTGCGACCCGGACTTCGTGGCGATGTTCCTCGACGAGGCCAAGCTGGCAGTCCGCCTGAATCACCCCAACGTCGTGCAGACGTTCGAGGTGTTCTGTCAGGGCGATCAGCTCACGCTGGCGATGGAGTACCTGGAGGGTCAGCCGCTGACCCGGGTCCTCACCCGCGTCTACCGCGAGCTCGGCCTGGAGCAGCGGTTGCGCATCGTCTGCGATATCCTGGCCGGGCTCGACCACGCGCACAACCTTTGCGACTACGACGGAACGCCGCTGGGCATCGTCCACCGCGACATCGGGCCGCAGAACGTGTTCGTGACCTACACCGGCCATGTGAAGGTGATGGACTTCGGGGTCGCGAAGCGTCTCGAGGATCGGATCCACTCGCGACCCGGGCGGGTGAAGGGGCGGCTCCCATACATGGCGCCCGAGCAGCTGCGGGGCGAGCCGGTCGATCAGCGCGCCGACCTCTACGCCGTCGGCGTCATCCTCTGGGAGGTGCTGGGCGGACGGAGGCGCTGGCAGGGCCAGACCGAAGCCGAGATCGCGCGCGCGCTGCGCGAGGGCGTCGAGCCACCGGGGTTGCCGGTCGAGGCCGGCCTGCCCGCGAGCTTCGACGCCGTCTGCCGACAGGCGCTCGCGCCTCGCCCGGAGGATCGGTTCGCCACGGCGGCGGAGATGCATCTCGAGGTCGCGCGCCTGGTCCCGGCGGTGGTCGAGTCACACGGCCGGAGCCTGAGCCGGATCGTATCGCTGGCATTCGCCGGCGAGCGCGCCGAACAGCAGGCCCTGATTGACGGGCACCTGCGGACGCTCGCGGCCGCCCCGGCGGCGCCGCCCCTGCCGCTGATGGCGGCGGCGGCCGCGCCCGCACCACCCGCGCGGATGTCGAAGCGGACCGCGATCAACCTGGGGATCGGCCTGGGCGGGGCCCTGGCGATGTTGGTAGGGGTAGCCGCCGTCGGACACCGCCTGCGCGACGCCCGTCAGGCGACACCGGTGGCACTCCGTCACGGCGACCCGGCGCGCCTCACGATCGCGCCCGATGGCGACCGTGACCCCGCACGCAATGCTCGGAACGAAGTGGCCCGACCGGACCCCAAGGTCTTCGAGATCGCGCGTCCGTCTCCCCGACCGGTGCCGCCGGCCGACGTGGACGAGGACTTGCGCGACAGCGCAGCCGTGGCGCGAGCCCAGGCGCGGTCGCAGGATTCGCCCGCCACACACCGCAAGAGGCGCCTGCTCGCCGCACAGCGATCGCTCTCGCAGGACCACGATTGGTCGCTGCCCGAGATGCGCGCGCCGCGCACGCTGGCGCGGCCCCTCGATACGGAAGACCCGTATGCTCCGTGAACGCGCGTCGCAGATCGCGTTCGCCGCGGCGCTGGTGCTGGGCGGGCCGCGCGTCGCCGCCGCGGAGCCGCCCGCCGGCCGGAGCGGCGCCATCCTCGAAGGCCAGGAGCACGTGCGGCGCGGGCTCGAGCTCTACGAGGAAGGCGACCTCAACGGCGCGCACGCCGAGCTCGAGCGCGCCTATGAGGTCGCGCCTGCTTTCAAGATCCTCTACAACCTTGCGCAGATCTCGCTGCGGCGCCAGGACTGGGTCGCGGCCGACCGCGAGCTGCGCGCCTACCAGGCGCAGGCGGCCGGCAACCTGCCCCCGGGCCGCGCCCGCGAGGTGGCCGACACGCTCGCTCATCTAGCGACGCGGGTCGGCACCGTCGACATCTCCGCATCCGCGCCGGGCGCTCGCCTTTCGCTCGATCAGACCAGCGAGATATCGCTGCCGCTCACACGGCCTCTGGTCGTCAATGTAGGCCAGCACGTCGCGACCATCACCTGGGCCAGCGGCGAGCGAGAATCACGTTCGTTCGAGATCGCCGGTGGGGATCGCCTCTCGCTCGATTTCGAGCCGCCGCCCGTGCGCCCGGAACGTCCGCGCGAGGTCGAACGCCCGGCGCGGCGGCGGCGCGAGGTAGCAGCGGGGGTCGACCTTCGCCCCCGGCCGGAGAGCGACGATGGGTCCGCGCTGGTTGGCCACGCGGGCGAGCCCTCCGGTCGCGCGCGTTCCACGGCGTGGTCCCGATCCTGGATCGGCTGGACGGCGACCGCGGCGGCGGCCACCGGCGCCGGCGTTCTGGGGACCTTGGCCGTCCGGAGCTCGCGCCAGCTCGCGGCCGATCGCGGCAGCTACCCCGTCGATCCGAACACGCTGGCGGACGGGTCGCTGCGCACGCACCGCTTCGCGCTCGGTACAGACGCGCTGGTGCTGGCTGCGGCCGCGCTCGCGGGCTTGTCGATCTACCTGTCGTTCCGCGGCGGCGGCGACCGGGAGTAGTAGTAGTAGTAACCCGCGGACCGACGCGGGCGGCGGCTCACTGGGTCTCGCAGTATCGGTAGCTGCAGACGGGCGCCGTGCTCGGGCAGTCGCGGTCGGTCTGGCAGGGCGTGCAGGTCGTGGCGCCGTTCGCGGCCTTATCGTAGGCGCAGCCGCACGAGCCGGGCGGCGCGTACGAGGAGAGCGCGCCCATTTCCTGGGCGCGGTTCACGCGCATCGCGCAGCGGGGCACCACGTGGTGCTGCGCTTCGACGGTGATGAGGTCGAGCCCGGGCGGCGCGGGCGTCGTGCCGGTCATGAAGCCGATGAGATCGGCGGCGCCCGCGTTGAGCGGCAGGCCGTTGACGCCGATTCGTGAAAGAAGGTGCAGCGGGCCCCAGATGGCGTAGTGGCCGTTCCGGACGTTGATCTTCTCGTTGCTGGTGGCGCCGCGGTCCGGATAGTAGCCGCAGGTCTGGTCGAAGTGCTGGTAGGCGAGGATCGAAAGCGCCGCGCGGTTGTCCTGCGCCACGTCCGCCGCCAGGATGCCGATGGCGGCGCCCCCGGGCGACGCACTCGTGAGCGTCGACAGCATCGCGCCACTCGACGGGACGGGCGTTCCGGCCCAGCGATCCACCGGCACCCCCAGCGCGACGGCGATCATCCGCTGCGTCCCCGAGGTCGCGTCCCGCTGCAAGATGAGCGATCGGTTCGTCCACGGCGCCACGCCCGAGTCAGCTCCGAAGCCGAATACGTTGTATGCCGCCGCCGCGCTGATCGACCGCTCTGTCGAGGCGGCGGGAACGACGAAGGTCATGGTCTGGACGGGGCCCACGAAGTCCGCGACGTTGGAGGGCAGCCCACCAGGGAGGTCGACGCAGGTCGAGGCGAACACGTCCGACAAGCCCACGTCGGCGGTCGCGCCCGGGCCGGCGGCGGCGAGATCGCACGCCTGCTCCGTCCCGCTTGTGTCCCAGTACGACAGGGCCGTGGCGCCCTCGCCGTAGATCCCGGTGCCATTCAGGATGGCGGAGACCCCGGCGCAGGAGCCCTGGCCTTGATAGATCACGGTCGCCGGTTTGGCAGCGCTTGCGACCACGCGCCCGATCTGCGCGAGCAGCGGCTTGGCAGCCGTCGAACCCACCACGAACACCGGTTGCGGGAGCGTGTGGCAATCGACCGCGAGCGCGCGGCTCGGCGCCACCGCGGCGACGAGGCAGGCCACCAGTGGGGCGCCGGCGCGCCAACCGATCGCGTGCCAGCCGATCGCGCGCCAGCAGATCGCTCGACCGGTGCGGCACACGCTCCGGCGCGCCGGGGTCATGGAAGCACCGCCGGCAGGGGGCGCAGGCTGCCGTCGGGCCCGATGTGGGTCACCCGCGCCGGGTCGAAGAGGACGCAGCCCGCGTCGCCGCAAGCGTTGGCGAATCCCGGCGCTCGTCCGGCGCCGCAGGGCCCGCAGCCGTCTGCGAACTGACATACCGGCGTGGTCGTCGCGGCGTCGCTCGAGCGCGGAACGCAGACTTGCGTCGCCAGGTCGCACGCGGCGCCGAACTGGGCGCAGTCGCTGTCACGCCGGCACTGGGTCACACTGCCGTCGACCAGCCACGAGCATCCAGCGGCCGCGCTGGCCGAGATCCAAACCAAGCCGATCACGAGACCGAGCGTTGCGGGCCAGTCGGACCGCCACGGCGGAGGCGACGCTGGGAGAGATGACACGGTCGCACGATACTCGCGGGCCTGCGCGCTCGGGTTTCAGTTCGGTGACATTCAATAGAGCCGGGAGCTCGAGCGCGTGGAGTTTGACGGAGACATCCGGGATGCGCGACAATCGCGCGCGCCATGTTCAACCTCATCAAACCGGGACACGTCCTCAGGTTCACCACGTGTCCCAGTACGATCGTGTCGCCAGCCGGTGCGCTGAACCCGACACAGAACGACAACACACCGGAAACCGCCTGGACGACGACCAGCAATCTGGGGTTGGTCCAGTGTTTGTCGCACCCATCCGGCAATATCGGCGACATTGCGGCTGCCGTAGCGACACGTCTCAGATCGACTCCGGGCAGCGCAGCGCGCACCGCCAGCTACTCCGCGCCTGGGCGCCTCCTGACCGCATCGAACCGCCCGGTCGGATCGGAGACCTGCGGCTTCGTCGGATATGTCGACGGACGATCGAACTATGTCCAGAGCGCCCAGACGGTCTTCAGCAAGGATTTCAGCGGTTGTTTGATGGTGGCGTACGTGAGTGGAGGGCAGCGCCGCGTCGCTCACGTGGCCGCGAGCGCTGTCCCGACAATGAATTGCAAGCAAGCGTTCCTGACCACGATTCAGGGCAACGGCGCGGTCCTGACCGGATGGTTCAGGCCGTTCGTCAGCGCTCTCCATTCCGGACGGAAGGCCAACGCCTTCGCCGTGGTCGGCCAATACCTCGGAAACAACATCAACAACCTGACGACGTTTGGCGTGGTGACCGCCGGCAATCAGGCCTACTCGATCGATGCCTTCAAGCCTGCCGGCGTTGTCGGAAACGACTGGGTGGTAACCGATATCACTCCCCACGTGCTGAGCGCGAGCTGGGTCGCGCCCTGAGCCTGAAGGAGCTCACCCCGCTTCCCACTCGAGCCGCGTCAGAATCGGACGCTCGCCCTGGGTGTCGAAGCAGATTCTCTCGAGGTAATGCGTGACATCGTTGCGCGACCGGTTCCATGACCAGTATTCACAGCAGCGGTCGGTGCAGGACCAGGCCTCGTCGCGGTGGAGATCGAGGCCAGTCTGTCTCTCGAACCAGGCCTGCATCCGGGCGGGCGATAGGTCGACCGAGCTCACTTCCTCGGTCGGATCGTCGCTCGCCATCCCGATTGTCTTGATGCGGGTCCTGACGCCGACATAAGCGGCGAGCAGCCTCCATTCCTGCCGCTCGAATGCCGACCAGACCGCGTCCGCGGCGCGCGAGATGCGGGTCGGTCGACCGTGAGCGTCCCGGGCCAGCGCTTCGAGCTTGCCGCGCACGGTCGCATCGTCCGTCGAATCGTGCCTTCGCGCGACGAAGTCGGTCACTGCCCGCGAGCAAGCGCGACAGCGCGCGTCGCGAAGCTCGGTGAGGATCACCAGCGCCTCATCCGGATGTCGTGCCAGAAGGGCGTCCGCGAGCGCCGCCCGCGCGTCGTGGTTCGCAGGTTCAACGGCGACGGCCTGACGCAAGAGCGCGATCGCCTCGTCCGTCTTGTCCGCTCGCTCCGCCGCATCGGCGCGCTCGAGGAGGTGGTGGGATGCCGCCGACGTCGCCGCGCTCCTCGCACGCTCCGTCACGGGCGGCAGGCCGCTCGCGGCCGCCCCGGCGGCGCACAAGAGCGCTAGCTCGATGAGACGATGGACTGACCAGAGCGACATCGAAAAGAACGATCCAGCGTCGATCGCCTTCGCAGCGTGGTCAAGCGCCCCGCCTCATGCGGACGATCGCTCGGTCGTCGCCACTTTTCGAATCCGCGATTTCGGACTAAGCTCTCCTCATGCGAGCCACGATCGTCGAGTTCAAGAAGGAGCAGGGAATGGGGCGCGTCAGCGTGGATGGCGTCGGTGAGCTGTCTTTCGATGCCTCCGCCGTCGGCGTGTCATGGACCAGTCTCACGCCGGGGAAGCAGTGTGAGGTGGAGGTCGGGCCGTCGCGCCTCGGCGGCCAGAAGATCCTCAAGCTCTGGATTCCCGGCGAGAAATTGCCAAACCTCAAGTAGCCACCGTGCCCCGGTATCGCTTCACTGGGTGATGGTCAGCGTGTACGGTTGCGAGACGTACTGAGGAAGCACCGTCCCGCTGCCCTTCGCGGTCGGCACGTAGAACGGCGTGACCTTGACGTAGTAGTCGCCGGCGGTGATGCCGGTGCGATTGAGGACCACGGTGGACCCGTTGGTCGCCGAGCCCATCGACGTGACTTCGGTGCCGAGCGCGTCGTAGAGAACCATGTCTCCGGCGATGTCGGTGGCCAGGATAGACAGGGTGATCTTGACCATGCCGGCCGCGAGCGTGACCTTGTACCAGTCCTCCCAGGCGTTGGAGGCGAAGCCCGTCGAGCTGGCGTAGCCCGCGAACATGAATGCTTGAGCGGGCGTGCCCACGGTCAGCGGCGCGGCCTGCGTCCGCAGGTCGTTCGGCTCGAAGGTATCGTTCACCGGTGTGTAAGTGACCTTGAACGTGTAAGGAGTGGCCATCATCGCGGTATAGAATCGTTGCACGCTGACGCGATACTTGGTCGCTGGCGCGGCGCTGAACCAGTAATAGGCGCTGCCGCCGTTCGAGGCGTTACCGTTGCCCTGAATCTCACTGTTGTCGCTGGCGGCAAACGCCGTCGAGTCGATGCTGCCGTTGGGTCCCACGTCGATCAGGTTCACGGTGATCACGCCGCCCGCGGCCGGCGACGCGGGTGTGGTGAATTCGTAGAAGTCGATGTCGGTCGCCGACTGCATGCACGCCTGAAACTCGGCGCCCAGCACCGTGTAGGGTGTCGCGTGACTCTGGTCCTCGTTGCCGGGGTCTGGCGACGTGCAGGGGTCCGACCCGACGGTCACATTGCCCTGGCCGCCGGTACCAGTGGTCGTCATACCGCCGGCACCGGTCGCAGACCCGCCGGCACCCGGGTGCCCGCCCGCGGCGCTGCCGCCTCCGCTGCCGCCCGAGGTTGTCCCGCCCGCGCCACTCTGGGTCCCGCCCGCGCCGCCTGACCCGTTGCCGCCGCCCGTCGCCGAGCCGCCGGCGCCGTCACCAGGTTTCGACGGCTCTGCGGGGACACACGCCACAAGAAACGCGCCCGAAAGCGCCGCAGTAACGAAAAGAGAGACCACCAACGAGCCGCGGACACCCCGCAATGAAGACATCATTCTTTCCCCCATGTTGTTTCGATTGATTGGCACTTCGGTTGAGCCGTTCACGGATTGCCTGCGCTACCACGCTCCCTGAACCAGCACGCCGCCCTCGCCGCCAGCTGTGACCCACGGCGCGAACGCCAGGTCGTGCGAGAGCTCCGGAGCGGAGACCAGCAACAGGACGCCACCCACCACCGCCCCCGCGCCCACGCCCGCGACAATCCATCCAAGGCGGTTGCGGTCCCTGCCTTGGGTGTATTTGTCGTGCTGCGTTTGCCATTGAGTTTGGAAGTCGGTTTGGGTCGTCTTCAGCTGGTTGAGCGCGCCCGCGGCGTCGTGGGCCTGGTTGGCGCCGCTGTATGCCAGTACGCCGCCCGTGGTCGCCGCGGCGAGGCCGCCGATCCCCAGCACCAGTCCGGTGACGCGTTGCCAGCTCACCGATGAGCGCGGGCTCGCAGCTCGGTCCCGAGCCGCCATGGTCTCGGCGCCCGCCGCCGTTCGCGCGGGCGGGGTGGCGGCGGCCGTCGCGGGCGGCGCGGCCGCCGGGCTGGCGCTCGCGGACGCGCCGGGCGCGAGCGGCGCGGGCGCAGGCTTGGCCGGCGTGGTGTCGATCCTCGCGGCCGGCGCCAGCGGGACCAGCGTCATCTCCACGCTCTCGACCGAGCCTCCCCGGGTCTCCACCTCGCGCGCTTCGTTGCCATGCGCCAGCAGCAGCGCCTGGACGGTGTGGCGGCCGGGATTGACCTTGATCGGGCCGGCCAGCGGCGTGCGACCGATGAGGCGGCCGTCGAGGCGAATGTCGGCTCCCTCGGGGTGGGTCGCCACGCCGATCGTACCGATGTGCGTCACCTGCCGCGCGATCTCGTCCTTCACCTCTCGCCGTCGGGCCGCGCCGATCGCGGAGGTGCCCAGCTTCAAGTACTCCTCGTAGGCCGCCACCGCTTCCACCGAGCGTCCGAGTGCCACGTTGACCTGTCCGATGTTGTAGAGCACCTGAAACACGGGCTCGGCACGGTAGGCAGCGTCGAATTCGTCCAGGGCCTCGGCGAAGCGCTTGTCGGCGAAGGCCGCGACGCCGCGATCGAAGTGTGCGTGCGCCGCCTGCTTGGCGTCGGGTGTTGCCGCGGCCGCGGGCGCCGCGCTGAAAAATACCGGGAGCATGATGAGCTTGACCAAGAAGTGTCTCAGGGCACGACCATTGGTTTTGGTGAACGCCTTCGTCATGATCCCCTCAGCATGATGCGTGCCGGATGGACTACCGGCCGTACGGGTTGTCTCGTTCGATGTCGATGGGCCGGTGATCCGCGGGCGTCTCGGTTTCGGCCGGCTGGTCGCCGCGCGCGCCGGCTTTCTTCGCGGCGCGCGAACCGATCTTCGCTGGCGTCGGTCGCTTGATCGGACGGTTCGCGGGGTGTTCGGACGTGTCCGAACGCGGTGGAACGGCGGACGCCGGTGAACCCCAGTCCTCGCGGAGCCCCGCGTCTGGTAGCGGCGCGATCGGAGCCGAGGACGACGCAGGTGGGATGGCTGCGGCGTTCTGTGCTGCGGCCGCCGCGGTTGCGGTCGCCGGCGCACTCACCCCGGGCGGTGGCGCGGCGGGACGACGGGCACCCAGCCAGACCACCGCGGCGACGACCGCCAGTGCCGACAGGCCCACCACCCACTGGGTCAGGCTACCGCGCGGTGACTGGCGCGCCGGTCCCGGGTAGGTGGGCGGCGTCGCCATCGTCCTCGCCGGGGCGGGGGCATGCGGCGTCGCCGGCTTTGAAAACCCGGGGCGCGTTTCGACGAAAGGCGCCAGCGAATCCGCCCAGACTTGCACCGACGGCGAGCGTTGAGCCGCGTCTTTGGTCATCGCGCGGCTCACCGCCATCACCAGGCCTGCAGGTAGATCCGGCCGCAGGTCCCGGAGCGGCGCAGGCTCGGCGGTCAGGATCTCGTGGATGACGTGAAGAAACTGCGCGCCCTCGAATGGTCGCCGCCCGGCGAGCAGCTCGTAGAGCACCACGCCCAGCGACCAGACGTCCGCGCGTTGATCGATGTCGCCGGCGCCGCGCGCCTGCTCGGGCGACATGTAGTGGGCGGTCCCGAACGTCGTGCCGGTGCCGGTGGTCAGACCCGCGTCCGCCGGGCGCAGCTTGGCGATGCCGAAATCCAGCACTTTCACCAGATCTCCGCCGTCGCCCGCGTCGCACAGGAACAGGTTCTCGGGTTTGAGGTCGCGGTGGACGATCCCGGCCTTGTGCGCCACGGCCAAGCCTCGGCACGCCTGCACGACGATGTTGGCCGCGCGCCCGATCGGCAGCGGCCCCGCGCGGTTCAACAGCGCCGCGCAGTCGCTGCCCTCGAGAAACTCCATCACCAGATAGGGCGCGCCGTCGGCGGCTCGACCAAAGTCGGTGACTGCGACCAGGTTGGGATGTTCCAGACCGCCCGCCGCCTTGGCCTCGTTCTCGAATCGACGCAGCACCTCGCGGTTGGCGGCAAGCGCTGGCAACAAGAACTTGATGGCGAACCGGCGAGCCAGCGTCGCGTGACGCGCCTCGAAGACCGAACCCATGCCTCCCTGACCCAGCAGGCGAACGATCGTGTAACGGTCGACGATCGTGCCGATGCGCAGGCTCGCAGGGTCGGGGAGGGCCGCCGCCGATCCGTCATCGGAGGTGCGCTCGGCGTCGTCCGAGCTCATAGCTTGGGGCGCACGCCCTCCAGCGAGAAATCGGGATGCGCGGCCAGCAGCCGATAAGCGCGCGCGCGGCCGATTCCGATCGCCTGCGCGGCCCGCCCGACACTGCCGCCGTGACTGCGCAGAGCGGCGATCAGCGCGTCGAACTCGGCCGCGTCGCTGGTCGAGCGGCGCGTCGCCGGGCTGCCCGCTGCCAGCGCCGGTGGCTCGGGCGTCGCGTCGGACTGCGTTTCACCGCGAAGCGCGTCGACCGACGTCGCCGCGCGGACCGCGGCAAGCATGCGCTCGGGCAAGAACGCCTTGCGTAGCACGCCGGCGCCCGCGTGCACGCCGACCAGTCGCTTGCACAGCAAGCCGAGCTCGCGCACGTTGAGTGGCCAGTCGTAAACGCACAACGCTTCGACCAGCTTGGCCTCGATGCGCTCGGTGCCCTGGGGCGGCGCGCTGGCGGCCGATCCCGGTTGCGCGGATTCCTGGCGCAGAAATTCGAAGAACAGGGGCACGATGTCCTCGCGGCGATCGCGCAGCGGCGGCAGCTCGATGGTCAGGCCTTCCAGGCGCGCGCGCAGGTCCGCGCGAAAGCGCCGCTCGGCGACCACCTCGGCCAGCGGCTCCTGGCTGGCCGAGATGATGCGCACGTCGACGGGGACGTCGCTGGTCTCGCCGAGCGCGCGCACCCGACGATCTTCCAGAACGCGCAGCAGCTTTGGCTGCAGGCCGAGCGGCAGCTCCAGAACTTCATCCAGGAACAGGCTGCCACCGTGCGCCGCGCGGAACAGACCCGGGCTCGCCGCGTGCGCGCCGGTGAAGGCGCCCTTGCGGTAGCCGAACAGCTCGGCCTCGGCCAGCTCTGCGGGCAGAGCGGCGCAGTTCACGGCCACGAACGGCCCGGTGCGGCCGCTCCACCCGTGAATCGCGCGCGCGACACCTTCCTTGCCGGTGCCGGTCTCGCCCTGGACGATGATGGGAAGGTCCGAGGTGACTCGTGCCGCCGGCGCGACCGCCGCTGCGAGCGTCGCGCCCCCGAACCAGCCGGGCGCGATCTCGTGGAACCCAGGAGCACCGGCCACCTCGGACACGGCCACGCCGATCCACTCTCCGCAACGAACCACGTCCCCGCGTACCAGCGGCGCCGCCGATCGGCGCGCGCCGTTGATGAACACCCCGTTGCGGCTTTCGAGATCGCGCACCGCGACCACCGGGCCATCGATCGTAAACTCCGCGTGGCGACGGGAAACCTCGTTGCCCACCAGCGTCAGGTCACACGCCTCGTCTCGTCCCACGACCAGCGGAGACCGATTGAACGCCATCGCGATCGGGCTCGGGAACAGCCAGCGCAGATGGGTCGGCTGGCCCCAAGATGGATTCTGGTCGGTACCTAGCGAAGGGTGGGTTGTCGACATCCGAGGCATGACCAAGCCGCCGTGACCCGCAACTGTAGCCCCGGTCACGAGCCGGGGTTCCTTCTACCCACTGGGCACAGGCAAGACAAGCCAGGGGGCGGGCCCGCGCCCTCGCGGCTACCCCGAGCAAATGTCGGGTACCATCCGGGCGGCGGGTCGATGCGACTGGTCTGCACGGAGAACGGCGCCAACAAGTTTTGGGAGGGGTCAGTCGATGGCCGCAGCCTGCGCGTTCGATTCGGGCGGATGGGGACAGCCGGCCAGAGCAAGAGCAAGGAGCTCGCGACGCCGGAGGCCGCCGAGCGGGAGCTGGCTCGCCTCGTCGCCGAGAAGCGGCGGAAGGGTTACCGGGCGGAAGGTGGAGCAGGTGGAGAGGGCCCCGGAATCCCGGCGGCGATGCTGGCCGGCAAGCCGTTGCTCGACCTGGCGGCGCTGCTGGGGCGCGATCAGGCGCGGTCGCTCATCGAGGACGTCGAGCTCGCGAGCAGCGCGCCGGAGACCTACCTGGCCAGGTCTCCGAGCGCCTCGCGGGACGCGGGATCCGCACCGTGTGCCCGGAGCTGGCTTGGTTCGCGCTCATCGACGGGTTGCTGGCGCGGCGACTGATGACGAGAGATCGACTGGAAGGAATCCAGCGAGGAGGTCATGGAGCACCTGCTCCCGCTGGACCCGGGCGGGAAGCGCACGCCGTGGAAGGCCTACCTGCGCGCGTGCGCGGCGCTCGACCCGGCCACCGAGCCGATGGCCGCGGACTACCTGGACGTCGCCGGCGACGGACTGCGCGCGCGCGGGCTGGGGCTGATCTGCCTGGAGATCTCGGGCGACAGCAGCCCGGTGACCATCCTGCCGGCGGCCGAGATCGAGCGGGCCCTGTCCCTGGCCCGCGACGCCGGGCTCGGCGCAATCGTCGAGATGAAGACCAGGCCCGGCGCTACGCTCGCGGCCCCGCGGCTCGACATCCCCGCCGCCCCGGCCGGGACGCCGCCGCTGCGGATCGCCGGGACCGTGGTCGTGCAAGCGCCCCGCTCCGCCCTGCGCGGTTTCTTCGCGCTGCCCGGGGACCGGGCGGTGATGCTCACGGTCTGGGGCGCTGACCGGCGCTGGTACCTGTGGCTCCTGTCGCCGGACGGGGTCACCGGCCAGCCGGTGGATGCCGGCCTGTTCCCGTCGTGGAGCACGCTGCCCGCCGTCGATCGCTTCTGCGCGCTGTTCCGGTCGGGCGAGCGGTTCGGCCTGATGAGCGACGATGAATTCCGGTTGTGGGACGCGCCGGGGGCCGCGCCTCGCCTGGGACGCGTGACGCCGCCCCTGTTCCGCTCCGCTTACCGGCGCGCGCCCAACGTCAGCTTCGGCGGCGCGTCGGACAATCCGCGCGTGGTGGTGGTCTCGTACTTCGCCGTGGGCAGCTTGCAGGAGTCACCGCTCCTGGCACGCCTCGAGCTGGCGGAGGCGAGCGAGCACCTCGAGCTGCGCCACGTCTGGTTGAAGGACGGCGCGCCGATCGTGCCGCGGCGACAGCCTCCGGCAGCGGAGGGTTCGCGCGCGGTGTCGTTTCCGACGCTGACCGCGGTGGGGCACGCGCGCGGTGCGACGTTCGTCGTATCCCCCGTGCGTGGTCCAGGGCGCATGATGCTCGCCGGCGTCGCCAGCGACGGGCTTGGCGAGACCATGTTCGAGGTGGCAGAGCAGGGCGAGCTGAATCCAACCTCGTGCGGCAGGTTCCTCATCGTGACCGAGGAAACGCCGCCGCGTGCCCGCCGGTTGCTCTACTCGCCGGTCGAGCGCGGCTACGTGTTCCCGTTCGACCCGGACAGCCTCCCGCCGAACCTGCGCCTGTGCGACCGCGAGGGCGAAACCTGGTGGGCGCTCGACGTCGAGGCGGCCGAGATCCGACTCTCCATGGCGCGCGCGGGGTGATCAATGTCGGTCGCGCGGTGGGGTGCCGTACGCAGCAGCCTCCTCGTCGGAGTACTCCATCAACGTGTAAAGGAGCGCGCCGTCCTGGCTGATCCACGTGTTGGATTCGAAGTGGAAGTCGAAGTCCTCAGGGAAGACCTTCCCACTTTCGACCAAGAACTTCTCGTCTCCGTCATAGTGGATGACCTTCCCGATGGATTCACCTCTTGCGCTCACGACGAGCAAGCGTTCGTGAATCATGTCTCCCTCCCCTCGGCACCCAGCCGATAATCCAATTTGGCACCGCCGGCGAGAAATGCGAGCAGGACCGCGGAGGGTGCTGATGAGCCGATGCCAAGCTCGAAGTGCTCCCCTGATCGCGTAGCACAGACGCCGAGAAGGCTCTTTCTCGACGAGAGCGATTGCAGTAATCTGATCGCCGGGAGGCTTCATCTTGGTGAGCAGGCGATCCCCAGGCATCCGCACGGCCCGGTTGTGTTCGGTTCTGGGCGCCGCCCTGGCACTGGCCGCGTCAGGTGCCTGCTCATCGTCGCATTCTGGTAGCGACGCAGGAGCCGGCACCGGCGGCGCGGCGGCTGGCACCGGCGGCGGGGGTGCGGCTGGCACCGGCGGAGTGCGCGCAATGGGGGGAGCCGGCGGCGGAGGCGGCGGGGGCGCCGGTGGCAGCGGAGGCGAGTCGCCCGTGCTCACGATCGTCACGCCGGACGTCACGCTGCAGCCGTCCACGACCGCGAGCTACTGCTACTACTTTCACGCGCCAAACGCCGCCGCGCTGGCCGTCAAGAAGTGGACGTCGGACATGACCTCGGGCACGCACCACCTCGTCCTCTACGCGGGCAACGCGGGCCAGCCGGCGGACGGAACGCTCAGTACCGCCGCTTGCGGCGCCATCACCAGCGCCACGCCTCCCCCCTGGCTATTCGCTTCGCACACGGCGCACGACGAGCTCGCGCTCCCCGCCGACGACGGGACCGGCAAACCGGTCGGCATGGCCCTTCCGGCGGGCCAGCCCATGTTCATTCAGATGTACTTCGTCAACGCGACCACCAGCGCCGTCGCCGCCCACGTCACCTTGAGCGGGTACGCCTACCCTGCAGGAACGACGTACACGCAGACCGACGCGTTCGTCACCTACAACAACTCCATCAGTATCGCGGCGCAGGCCAGCGGAGTCGTCGCCAGCAAGACCTGCAACGTGCCGTCCGGCGCGAAGTTCTGGAGGGTGTCGACGGAGTCGCACATGCAATCCGTCGCCACGGACCTCAAGGACGGAGCCTCGATGTTGTTCATGAGCACCAACTGGGAGAACCCCGGCGCGATGACCTGGCTGGCTGCGCCGTTTTATACGTTCGCCTCGGGGGCGATGACCTACGAGTGCACGTACAACAATACGGGCGCGAACATGGCCCGCGCCATTCATTCGGGGTCGAGCCTCGAGACCGACGAGGTCTGCATGGGTATCGGCTACTTCTTCCCGTCGACAGGCCCGAAGTTCTGCCTGGACAGTACGCCCTTCTGAGAGCGGGCGCCCGACGCGCCGCCGCTCGACGACATGCGGCGGCGAGCGTGGCCGTGCGGGGCTGAGCGCCCCGTGCCGCGCCCTCCGCGAAGCCTCAATCGCAATTTTTTTTCAGGCCGACCGAAGGTCTGCGCTTTGGCGAGCTCTAAAGCGCATAGACCACCAAAGCATCGAAACGGTCGCCCCATTTGCGAGCGAGGAGAATGTCATGAAACTGGGATCCAACGTTTTTGCCGTAGCCGCGAGCGCGGTATTCCTGTCGGCCTGCGGCGACTTCAGCAATCCGCAGGTAGAAGACGTAGCGGTCGAGCAGGGCGCGCTGAATCAAACCTTCGCGCAGCATCAGACCGCCTGTCAGGCCGATCCACGCGTCCAATCGGGCGTGGTCTCACTCACCGAGTGCATCGGCGCCGACATCTTCTTCAAGGAGACCTTCAACGGCAACGGACGGACCTGCGGCACCTGCCACCGCGTGGAGCGAAACTTCACGATCGATGCCCCCTTCATCGCCCGGCTTCCCAGCTCGGACCCGCTGTTCATCGCGGAGAACACGACGGACAACCTGGCGCTGGACAGTCTCGAGGTTCCGGCGCAGATGCGCGCGCGCGGCCTCATCCTCGAGAACGTCGACGGAACGCTGCCCGAGGGACCGACCGTCCGCTTCGTGCTCCGCAGCGTGCCGCACAACCTGTCCCAGGGCGTCAGCATCAAGGGCCGGAGGAGTCGGCTTCGATTCCTGCCTGAGCATCGACCGGACTGGATGGTCGGGTGACGGCTCGCCCGCTTCGGGCACCAACGGAAGCGGCGTGACGATGACGGGCCGCCTGGACGACTTCACCATGGGCGCCATCAATCAGCACTTCACTCGCAGCTTGAACCGCGTGCCCGGCGTCGACTTCCGCAAGTCGACCGAGGAGGAGGGCACGGCCGTCGCCACCTTCATGAAGCGACCTCGGTCGCCTCAACGACATCGACCTCACCAGCGTCGCCTTCAGCGATCCGGGCGCCGAGCTCGGCCGCCAGCGCTTCCTCACCGTGGGCTGCAACAACTGTCACGGCAACGCGGGCGCCAACCTCCCTGCCGTCATCAACGGCGTTTCAGGCACCTTCAACTTCAACCAGCCCACCGGCGCCGACGGCTCGCGCAATCCCGCTCTCGCCGGCTTCCCGAGCGACGGCGGCGAGGCCTTCTTCCCGAACCAGTCGCCACCCGGTCCCATGGGCAACAACACGTTCAACGCGCCGCCGCTCATCGAGGCAGCCGACACCGGTCCCTTCTTCCACACGGACATTCAGGTCACCGGCGCTGTCTCGGAAAACACCCCTAGCGCCCAGACCATCGAGCAGGCGGCCGCCTTCTACACCTCGCCGGCCTTCCAGACCTCGACGGGAGGCAAGATCGCCCCGGTCAACGCCAACGCCGCCGACGTCGCGAGCATCGGCCGCTTCCTGCGCGCCATCAACGCCGTCTTCAACATCCAGATGGCCGCGAACCGGATCAGCGGCGCGCGCAACATGGGCACCGCCCTCGGCAACGTGGCGCGCGTGGACAGAATGCAGCGGCGCATGGCGCAGATGACGCTGTTCGAGCTCGACGACGCGGTCCGCGTCCTCTCGGGCGTGTCGAACCTGAACGTGGCGCAGGCGAACCGCATCCGCACCGCACGCACGCGGATCGAGACCGTCGTCGCCACCAGCGGCACCAGCGCGTCGGCGTTCAACACACGCATGTCGAACCTGGGCAGCGCCTTCAACGACCTGGATCTGGCGGACACCGAGATCTCCGCGAACATCACCTTCCAGATCGGCAACGGCACGCGCATGGACTGCGCGGACCCGTCCACTAACGGCCAGCCCGGCAACGCCCCCTGCTTCAACCCGGCGCTGCGTACCGCGGCGCCGTAGTCGCTCGGGCCGATTCCAGAGCTCCTTCAACGGTGGCGCCCCGGAGATCCGGGGCGCCATCGCGCGTGGAGGGGCGGAGACAGCCCCGGTTCAACTCTGCTGATCGGTCGGCTGCTGTTCCAGCCACTCCACTAGCGCGCGGAGGGCGGGGGGCGCAGCATCGAGATGGAGTTCGATCTGATGCGTGCGACTGCCGTCCTCGACGGTGAGCTTGTAACGGAAGTCCCAGGAGTGGGGCGATTTGAGGAGCAGCTGGGCTGGGAGGTCGAACGGCCGAGCCGCGTCGATCAGCGCGTTGGCGCGCGCGCGCAAGTCGGGCGTCAGCGTGGAGGTGTCGACCGTGCGGGTGACCGCGCCAACTGGGCCGGTAAAACCACCGATGGATTTCAGCGACAGCTTCACCGGCACCACTCGGGTCGGCACTGTGGACCTAGAGGACCTTGACGGTCTTCCAGGCCTTGGTGACGGCGGCGGTCTCGGGGCCTGTGGCACCGAACAAGGCGCCGGCCGCGTCGATCGTGGCCTTCCCCGCATCTGTGAACGTCGCCTGCGAGGTCAGTAGTGAGAGAGCTCGGTACCAAATGCGTCCCGCCTTCTCCCAAGAGTAGCCACCAATATCGCTAGCGGCGAGGAAGAACGCGTGGTTCGGGATTCCGGAGTTGGTGTGGACGTCGCCCCCTTCCACGAAGCCGCTCATGTCGCGTGGCTGATCGTCTCCCCTCCATGCCTTTCCGGGGTCCTTCATCGAGCGCAGAGCCGTTCCAAACTCGGCTTTCATCAGGCCGGCGCCAATCAACCAGTCGGCCGCCTTGACGTCCTGCTTCTTGGCCCACTGCTTGACAATGCTTCCGAAGACGTCCGACCACGACTCGTTGAGGGCGCCCGATTGATCGACGTAGTCGAGGCCGCCCGGGACCGTGTATTGCGTGACCCCATGGGTCAGCTCGTGTGCGACGACGTCGACCGTCGCGGTGAAGCTTCCGCTGAACGGGCCGCCCGCGGTCGCGTCGCCGAACACCATCCGCGATCCATTCCAGAATGCGTTATCTGGCGCACGGCCCGAGTGGACCGTTGATTCGAGTTTCAGGCCGCGGCCGTCCACGGAGTTGCGGTTGAGGATCTCTTTGTAGAAATCGTACGTCGTGCCAGTCGAGTCGTAGGCTTCGTTCACGGCCGGATCGTTGGCGACGGCCGGACCACCCTCCGTTCGCAGCAGCTTTCCGGGAATCGTCTTCTTCCCCGCGGAATCGAAGATATCCCGATGCTTTTGCGCGGATGGCGGGCTCAACGATGCCAACCCGGCGATCCGTGCTACGGTTCGCTCGCCTCGTGCAAAGGCCGCAGCCTCGGCGCTCATAAGCAGGGCGTCTCGCTGCTGGTCGGGCATTCCTTGCTGGAGAGCAAGCTTACGGAGCATGGACGAGGGGATGATGTGACAAAGATCGCAATGCGACGAGCTCATGGTGGCCTCCGTTTCAGACGTTGCTGAGAGTCGAGGGCGTCGCGAAGATGCATTCTCGACGGCGCACGTCTGCATAACGCAAGCGGCGCGTTTCATTCCTCGATTGCGCAGTCGATCGGAAGATCTTTTTTTAGCTCTCCGGAAAGAAGAGAGGTCTGCCGCGTTTAGTCTCGCGATAGGGCGGCTCACCAATGGCAGAGCGGAGGATCTCGATGGCTACCTACACGCGCGCGAATGCATGGAAGAACGGGGGAACGTTCAATAACTCGGACCTGCTGTGGTACGCCAAGGGTGTCCACGCCATGCAGAAACGCCGTCTCGATGAGAAGTCGAGCTGGTGGTTCTTCGCGGCAATACACGGCGAATACGTGACGCCCGCGAGCGTGAAGGCGAACCCGACGAGTCTTCCGTGGGCCAAAATTCCGGGCCCTCCCCAGGTGCCGACCACGCCGCTGCCTGACCAGAACATCGTGAAGCTCTTCTGGAAGCAATGTCAGCACCAGACCTGGTACTTCGCGCCCTGGCACCGCGGCTATCTGCTCGCGCTGGAGGCGCAGATCCGACATGTCGTCGTTGCCCTCGGCGGTCCAAAATCTTGGGCGTTGCCCTACTGGGACTACCTGGCATCGAAGCAGGAATCCGCGATACCGCCCGCGTTCACGCAGGCGCACCTACCCGATGGTACGGCGAATCCCCTCTTCGTGAACGCGCGGTTTGGCCTGGATGGCCTAGGCGACAACATCTTCGTTCCGACCAAAGCCAGCGTCGGCCAGCGCGGAGGTATCGTGACCCAGAGCTGCCTGGCGAATGACCTGTACACCGGCCACGACCGCATCACGAAGCCGCCTGGGTTCGGCGGTCCGAAGACGACCTTTTCGCACGGCGGGGGGCAGAACGGCAACCTCGAGAACAACCCGCACAACCTGGTTCACAGCTACGTGGGAGGCGCGGACGAGAGAGCCGGATCGCCAACCGAGGGAATCGCCGGCCTCATGAGCGATCCAGGGACGGCGGCGCTCGATCCGATCTTCTACCTCCATCATGCGAACATCGATCGCTTGTGGGCCGCATGGAACCAGGGCGAGAAGCACAACCCCAGCGATCCGAACTGGCTCAAAGGACCAGCCGCAGGTGGGGCGGACGAGTTCGTCATGCCGATGCCGGGGGGCAAGGACTGGGTCTACACACCGCAAGAAATGACCAATCTGGCTCGGCTAGACTATTCCTACGACACCTTGCCACCGGCCGCGGCAGCGCCTATCTCTCTCGCCGACAGGGTCAAGCGTCTGGCGGGGCCCACGGCAACCATCCCTAGCGCCGCCGTGGCCCGAGCGGGAGGTAAAGAAGTGGAACTCATTGGAGCAAACGAACAGGCACTGCCAATCACTGGAGCCGGCACCCAGACCACGGTCAAGCTGGACCCTGCCGGGCGCCAGGCGGTCGCCGCGAGCCTCGATGCTGCGACAGTGAAGGAGCCGGATCGGGTCTACCTGAGCCTGGAGAACGTCCAGGGTACCCATGATCCGGGCGTGCTGAGCGTCTATGTCAACCTACCGGCGGGTGCGAATCCGGACGATCATCCGGAGCTTCTCGCCGGAAGTGTTGGGCTGTTCGGCCTCGGAGGTGCGAGCTCACCAGGGAGCAAGCACGGAGGCACCGGTCTCGCGTTCACGCTGGACATCACTGACATCGTGGACTCGCTCCACCTCCACAAGACGCTGCAGAACGACTCACTTCAGGTGACGATCGTCCCGCACAAGCCGATTCCGCAGAACGCGAAGATCACGGTCGGACAGCTGCGCGTCTATCGCGACAGTCCGTAGAACATGTTCGACCAAGCGCCTGGGGACGTTCGCCTTCGCAACGCCTTTCTCATCGCGAGCGCGATCGCCTGGTGCCTCCTGCTGCTGATGCCGCCGGGTACGGTGCATGCGTGCCCGGCGGTCGGCACGATGTCGCGGGACGCCTCACTGGCAATGCTGGTGGCCATGAATCCGCCCGGGCGACTGGCAACAGGGTGGCTATTGATGCTCGCGGCGATGATGTCACCTGTCCTGATCGCTCCGGCTTGCTATGTCCGCCAACGGAGTATTTCGCGGAGGCGTGTGCGTGCCATTCTGCTTTTCGTCGCCGGTTACACGGTCTGGTGGACGGCTGTCGGGGCGGTGCTGACCACCGTCGTCCTGGGGCTCCGCTCGCTGAACCGAGGTCCGTATGAGTTGGTCGTGGCCGGGGCGGCAATCGCCCTCGTATGGCAGTTCTCGCCGATGAAGCAATACTCCATGAATCAGTGCCATTCGGACCCGCGATTGGGAACGTTTGGCACGCGAGCGGACATCGATGCGCTGAAGCAGGGAATCGTCCACGGTTTCTGGTGCGCCGGTTCCTGCTGGGCGCTGATGCTTCTGCCGATGCTGTTGCCGTCAGGCCACAACGTCGCCATGGCTTTCGTCGCCCTGATCATGTTCGCGGAGCGTCTAGACCATCCCGCCTCGCCATCTTGGCGGTTGCGCGTGCCGGCCAGGCTCCTCCGCGTCGTCGTCGCTCGAGCGCGCATCCGCGGCAACCCGCTCCGTTTTGGCCCTCGCTGACAGCGACCCGCGCGCGGCGGCCTTCGTGATACCGTCGAGTGCGCAGATCTCTGACGACGGAGGCTCCCCCATGCGCCACCCTTTGAGCACGACAATCGCAGCGATGGTCCTGGCCGCCCGGACCGCCGCGTACGCAGCGTCGCCGGCCCCCCCTGACTCCGACGAAAAGCGTGAATTCCAGCTTCAGGACACGCACACGGCCAAGGCGGCGCGCGGCGCCACGGCATCGAAGATCGCGCCTACGAAGACCGAGGCGGCGATGAAGCTGTTCGTCGTCGACAAGGACAAGGGGCCGGTCAAGGGGGTCGTCATCTTTCTGACCGGGCCGGACAAGAAGAAATACTACACCGACCCGACGGACAGCGAGGGGTACGCGGAGGTGCTGGTGCCGGTGGGGCAGAACTATGACGTCACCTACCTGAGTCTCGGCCGGCGGGAGATAGCGGCGACCGTTCCCGTGGCGGACGAACCCAGTCAATCCGTCAAGCTGACCCTGCGCTACAAGCGTGAGCTCCCCCAGCAGCCTTTCATCCTGGCCGGGGTCAACTTCGATACCGCGAAGGCGACGATCCGCCCCGAGTCGTTCCCGCACCTCGACGTGGTGGTCGAGTTCATGGTCCACAAGAAGAACGCGCGCGTCGAGATCTCGGGCCACACCGACAACGTGGGGAACGCCAAGGCCAACAAGACGCTGTCGGAAAAGCGCGCGCAAGCGTGCCGCAACTACATCGTGTCG
Organism: uncultured Pseudomonadota bacterium; assembly: GCA_963711305.1. Lineage (GTDB taxonomy): Bacteria > Myxococcota_A > Polyangia > Fen-1088 > Fen-1088 > DASRQZ01. The sequence goes on along the minus strand of CAVQDT010000002.1, from coordinate 141,924 downwards.
AAGGGCATCGACAAGAAGCGGCTAGACGCCATCGGCTTCGGCGACGAGCGCCCCATCGCCCCCAACGACACCGACGAGGGCCGCCAGAAGAACCGCCGCATCGAAGCGAAGGAGCTGTAGGCCCTGGCGGCTCGAGCGTGCCCTGACGCGAGGCGCGCCCCGACCGCCAGTTACAGTGGGCATCGCACGGGCGTGGGTAGTCCAAGCAGTGCGCGCGGTCCGTTCAGCGCGAGCTCCGGCGTCTTTTTGAGCACCGATGGCGGTGCCAGTTGGAGCGATCGCAGCGATCCCAACATGCAATATTGGACCAAGGACGTCATTGTCGACCCAGGTGATCGTTCGCAAAACACCTGGTTTGCCGGCGTTTACAACAACAGTACGATCACTGGCGACTCGGGTGGCGGTCTTTATCGCACGACCGATCGTGGTTTGCACTGGACGCGCCTCGCGGGGGCCTTCAACGTCGAGTCGCTCAGCGTCGATCCGAAGCGCCCCAATCGGGCCTTTTACTCGACCGAGACACAGGGCCTTTGGTTCAGTACCAACATTCACGATACGCAGCCGGCGTTAACATTGGTCGACAGCTATCCGTTTCGCCAGCCCTTGCGTATTTTCTTCAACCCTTACGACGACGGTGAGGTGTGGGTGACCAGCTTCGGTAGCGGCATGCGCGTAGCGCGCATGAACTGATACCGGAGAACCGCTCGAATCTGCGATCTACGCCTCCGCGATTGAAGAGCGACCTCCGGCCGCCGCTCGTGTTCTAGGCCGTCACGCCGTCGGCTCGGCGACCCCGACCGACGGCGGAGGCGGCTCGGCTGCGTCACCGAGCGCGTCCGCCGGATACGCCTCCATGCCCATCTCCGACTCGTCCAGGCCGGCGCGCTCGTGCTCGGCGCTCACGCGGAGGCCCATCGTGCGCTTGATCGCGGCCCAGGCTGCCAGCGAAGTCAGGAACGAGAATCCGCCGACGGTGACGACGGCCTCGAGTTGCACGCCCAACTGCGCGAACCCGCCACCACGAAACAGGCCGTCGTTCGCGAGACCCGAGTAGCCTTTCACGCCGAAGAGTCCGACCCAGATCGTGCCCAGGATTCCGTGGACCAGATGCACCGAAGTCGCCCCGACCGGATCGTCGAGGCGCAGCCGATCGAAGAGCAACACCGCCTCCGTGACGGTCACGCCCGCAACGGCACCGATGACGATCGATGCGTTTGGCGTGACGAATGCGCAGGGTGCCGTGATGGAAACCAGCCCCGCCAGGCAGCCGTTGACGGTCAACGAGAAGTCGGGTTTGCCGTGTCGCCACCACGCGTAGAGGGTGGCGACCAGCGTGCTGGCTGCGGACGACAGCGCCGTCGTGACCGCGATGCGCGAGGTGGCGGCGGGATCGGCGGCCATCGTCGACCCCGGGTTGAATCCGAACCATCCGAGCCAGAGAATCATGCCGCCCGCGAAGACGTAGCCCATGTTGTGGCCGGGAACGCTCACCGGGCGGCCTCGCGCCGGATAGCGCCCGAGGCGTGGCCCCAGCATGATGATCCCCGCGAGGGCCGACCAGCCGCCGACGCTGTGGACGACCGTCGATCCCGAGAAGTCCTTCATGCCGGCGCGCGCGAGGAAACCGCCGCCCCAGACCCAGTGGCCGGCGATGGGGTAGATGATCGCCGTCAGGATCAGCGAGAACACCAGGAAGGAGCTGTATTTCATGCGCTCGTTGACCGACCCGGAAACGATCGTCGCCGACGTACCGCAGAAGACCAGCTCGAAGAAGAACTTGGCGAAGAGCGGGATCCCGGCCCATCCGAGCGAACCCAGTACACCCTGGTAGGCCGTCCCGGTCGCAGGGCTGTTGTCCGCACCGCCCAGTAACCAGCCACCAGAAGTGCCCATCACCCACCCATCGGAGAACATCAGCCCGAATCCGATCGCATAGAACCCGAGTGTCGCGATCGCGAACACCACGAAGTTCTTGGACAGGATCATCGTTGCGTTCTTCTGGCGGCAGAGGCCGGCCTCGACCAGCCCGAACCCCGCGTTCATGAAGAACACCAGGAATCCGGTCAGTCAGGGTCCACGCGGTGTCGGCCGCGACCTTCAGATCTTCGGGTGACAAGCCTCCGAAGTATCCGCGTGAGGCGATTTCCACTTTGTGTCGCGCGGGTAAATTCGGGACGCCGTCTGGTCGAGCGAAAAGAAAGGTGGTGTTATTGGCTGTGAGCGCCCATCCTCGTTCGATGGCCAAGACGTGGGTTCCGAAGAATGACAGCAAGTCCCAAAAGGCGTTCGCCAAGGCGATGCGCGCGCTGATCGCGCCGAAAGGCCGCCGCAACAGCCACTCCCGTCCTCGCTGAGGCTGGGTGGTGGACGACGCGATGGCCCCCCGGCGCATTGCCTCATCGCGTCGTGAGTGCGCAGCGCAGTCTGGACGGCCTCGAGCTCTTGCTGGCCCAGACCCGCGCAACCTGAACCCTCTTCTCGCTTGCCTGGCGAACGCTAGCCCGCGCGACATCGGTCGGATTCTTCCGGTCTCACGCTGGTAAGTCGCCCGTTCTGTGCTAAGTATCCGGTTAGCTTCTGGTTGTTCGGTTCTTCCTGTGTCGCGGCTTCGCCTGTCGTTCGTTCGCGCTCGGACATCGGCAGGCTGGAGGCTCTGCACGACGGCAGTTCCGTCGAAAACGACATCAGGAGAACTCACATGGGTAGACGCCTTTACGTAGGGAATCTTTCGTACAACACCACCGAGATGACTTTGCGCGAGGCCTTCGGCCAGTCTGGGACTGTCACCGAGGCGAAGGTCGTGATGGATCGCGAAACGGGCCGTCCGCGCGGTTTCGCGTTCGTCGAGATGAGCTCGGACCAGGAGGCGCAGCAGGCGATTCAGCAGCTCAACGGACGAGAGCTGGACGGTCGCGCCATCAACGTGAACGAGGCTCAGGAGCGCGCCGGTGGCGGCGGTGGCGGGGGTGGCCGTGGCGGCGGTGGCGGCGGTGGCGGGCGCGGCCGATGGTAATCGCGCAATGATGCGCGAGGATCGCCGCCTTCCGGGCCGTTCATGAGCGACGAGGAGGTCGCCGAGACGGAGAAGGAAGAGGCGGACGTCGAGGTCGAGAACGAGGCCAAAGACGAAGACGCGCGTGACTCCGCCAGCGGCGATCCGGTGCGCGCATACCTGCGCACGATGACCTCGTTCGCGCTCTTGACCCGCGAGGGCGAGATCCAGATAGCGAAGCGTATCGAGGACGGCAAGCGGCGCGTGCTGCAGGTCGTCCTCGACTGTTCCCTTGCGACAGAGGAGATCCTGTCTCTGGGCAATGCCCTCCGTAAAGCGGAGCTGCGCGTGAAAGACGTTGTCGGCGACGTCGACGCCGACGATCCCGATTTCGATGAGCAATGGCACGTCGAGCGCGTCTGCCAGATCCTCGACAAGGTCCGCCGGCTCCACAAGGAACGGGAGAAGCGGGCCGCGTCTCAGAAGGCGCGGGGCCAGATGGTGGATGCCCTCCTGGGCCTCCGATTGCACAAGCGGCACATCGATCGGATCGTCCTCAAGCTCAAGGGCCTGCTGAGCCATCTAGAGCGTGCCCACGGCGAGATCGCCGCTTGCGAGGAGCGGAGCGCGCTCTCTGCCAAAGACTTCGGGCGAGCGCTGCGCGAGATGCGGTCATCGCCGTTGCGGCAGAGGAGCGTCATCCGGAAGCTCGGGCTGCGGCCGGACGAGATTGAACAGATGTCGGGCATCATCTCGCAGGCCCGCAAGAAGATCAGGATGGTCGAACACGAGGCGCAGCTGACGAGCAGCACATTGCGCGCGACCGTGCACGAGATCGAGGAAGGGGAGCGCGCCGCCGAGAAGGGCAAGGCCGCGCTCGTGGAGGCCAATCTGAGGTTGGTCGTCTCCATCTGTAAGAAGTACGTCAACCGCGGGCTGCAGTTCCTCGATCTCATCCAAGAGGGCAACATCGGCCTGATGAGAGCGGTCGACAAGTTCGACTACAAACGGGGCTATAAATTTTCCACGTACGCCACGTGGTGGATCCGGCAGGGGATCACGCGGGCCATCTCGGACCAGTCGCGGACGATCCGGATCCCAATCCACATGCTGGAGACGCTGAACAAGGTCACCCGCACGGGCCGATCGCTGGTCCACAAGCTGGGACGCGAACCGACGCCTGACGAGCTCGCGGAGCGGATGTCGCTGCCGGCAGAGAAGGTCCGCAACCTGTTGAAGATCGCCCGCCAGCCGCTGTCGCTCGAATCGCCGGCGGGCGCTGACGACGACGCCCACCTGGGCGACTTCGTCGAGGATAAGAGCGCGATCCCTCCGGACGATGCGATCATCGCCACGGACCTCGCCGCGCAGACGCGGAAGGTGCTGGCGACACTGACGCCGCGAGAGGAGAAGATCCTACGCATGCGCTTCGGCATCGGTGAAAAATCCGAGCACACGCTCGAGGAGGTCGGGAACGACTTTTCCGTGACGCGCGAGCGGATCCGGCAGATCGAGGCAAAGGCGTTGCGCAAGCTTCGTCACCCCTCTCGCGGCAAGGCCCTGAGCGCGTTCGTCGACAAGTGACGTCCGCCGGACCGTTCTGGAGCATGATCAAGTAGGATCTGCTTAGCCAGAGGTCGATATGGGATCCACCACGTCGAATCCAGCAGGGTCACACGTAAAAGGACAGTGGCATTCGTGGCCTGGCATGCCGCGGCCGTGGATCGTGCTTCCACCCGATGTTCGGCAGGCGGCGCTGTCTCGGCCGCTCTCGCGACACCTGGTTCCTAGTCACGTGGGGTTCTTCCCCGAGGCGCGCGAACACCGGATTCGCCGCGATGTGGGCATCGGCTCGACCATCTTCAAGTATTGCGTTCGCGGCGCAGGCTGGTGTGAGTTGGAAGGCCGGCGCTTCGAGGTTGGGTCAGGCGATCTTTTGGTGGTCCCGCAGGGCCTGGCGCATGCCTACGGTACGTACTCCGATCGGCCGTGGACGCTGCATTGGGTCCACGCGATGGGCGACGAGGTTCCCCACATCTTGCGCGAGCTCGGCGTCGACGGGAGAAACCCGGTGGTGCGTCTAGGCCAGAGCCCGGCCGTCGTCGGGCTGTTCGAGGAGGTGCGCCAGGAGCTCGAAGGCGCGTGCGCACCGCACAATGTGCTCTTCGCGTCGCAATTGCTGACCCACCTCATGGGATTGATCATTCGCCTGCGGCACGAGGCTCTCCGGGAGACGCCCGACGCGCACCAGCGCGTCTTGGCCAGCGCGGCGTACATGAGGAATCACCCGGAGCACACCCAGGACCTCGGGACCCTGGCCTCCATCGTGGGACTGTCGTCGTCACATTACTCGGCTCTCTTTCGCGCCGCGACGGGGCATTCTCCGAAGCAGTACTTCACCCGGGTCCAGATGGCGCGCGCAGAACAGCTGCTGTCGACGAGCAGCGACTCCGTGAAGGCCATAGCGCATCGGCTGGGATTCGACGATCCGCTGCATTTTTCGAGGGTCTTCCGGCGCGTAAACGGGATGCCTCCCTCGGCGTTCAGGCGGCTGAACAAGATCAGATGATCGTCCATGTCGAGGCGCGGTTCATCCCTGGCCGGTGCCGAGGCCAGGTCCGTAGACTGCGCGCAGCGTGCCGAAGACGATCTACCTGACTGTTGCTCTGCTCGTGTTCTCGCTGGCCTGCAGGAAGGGCTCATCGTCATCGGGCACCGACGGCGGTGGAGCGGGAGGTTCCGGGCCCCCTGCGGTCCCGTGCGAGGCCATGACTGCGAGCGGCACGCCGGTCGTCATTTCGCTCGATGGCAACAACATCGCCACCAGCAACGTCAACGGCCTCACGTTCAAGGGCTTCGGGGTCCTCAGCGCCAACGGTACCAGTGAGCTGCTGATGGACTACAAGGCCGAGCACCCCCAGGAGTACGCCCAGCTGCTCGGGATCCTGTTTGGCGGCACCAACCCCCTCATGACGCACGTCAAGATCGAGATGGGGAACGATCGGAACAACTCCACCGGTCCGGATCCGGCAACGATGCGCCTGGCCACCGAAGTGGCGAACGTCAAACGACATCCCGGGTTCCAGCTCGCTGCCGACGCCAAGAAGGTCAACCCCAACCTCAAGGTGAGCATCCTGCGCTGGAACGCGCCGGGCTGGGCGAACAACAACGACCAGATCTACACCTGGTACAAGAACACGATCCTGGCCGCGTACCGCGGCTACGGCTACATGGTCGACTACGTGGATCCCGGGGTCAACGAAAGCGCCGCGGACCTGAGCTGGACCAAGCAATACGCGGATCGCGTGAAGACCGACACCGCGGGCTTCGAAAGCGCGACTGAACAGATGCGCTATAGCAGCATCAAGGTCGTGATCTCCGACGAGGCCGGGATTGCATCCTTCGGCCCCACCATGGTGAGCGACGCCGCCCTGCAGAGCGCGGTCTCGGTGGCCGGATACCACTACAACACCGACGACGACGGTGCCGGGGATTTCAAGAAGATCGCGGAAGCGCTGGACAAGGAGGTCTGGAACAGCGAGGCGCAGGCCACCTTCAGCAACTCCGCTTTCCGCCCCTTCAACAACACGAGGGATCCCACGGTGGCCGGCACGGGAATCGGTGGTACCGGCAGCCCGCTGGAGATGGGCAACACCATCATCAAGGGGTTCGTCAATTCGCGTCGCACGCACTTCATCTACCAGCCGGCCATCGGCTCCTTCTACGAGGGTGGACAGTTCGCGTTCAAGGAGTTGCTCAGCGCGCGCGATCCCTGGTCGGGCTGGATTCACTATGACGCCGGCATCGACGTCTTGAGGCACTTCAGCGGATTTGCCAAGGCTGGCTGGGAGAACGCGGACAACACCGCCGGGATCTGGAGGGTCGTCGCCCAGTCCAGCTACACCGGAGCGGCCGGTACCAACCCGGTCAACGGACGCAACGGCACGCCCAGCTATATGACGCTCGCCGCGCCCGACAAGCGCGCGTTTTCCACCGTCTTCGTGAACGACAGCGAAAGCGCGCGGACCTACACGCTCCAGACCGCCAACATGGGGTTCTCGGGGACACCGACGCTCGAGCTGTGGGAAACGCGCGCTGCGGATCCGCGGATGGCGTTCAACAGCAGCTACATAAAGTATCTCTGCACTCTCTCCGCCGATACCAGCGGCGTCTACGCCATCGCGGTCGAGCCCTACTCGGTGATGACGGCAACGACGCTGGTCAATCACGCGAACGTGGAACTCAACTCGCCGCTGCCCGTCGAGGGCGAGCGCACCGTGCTCGACACGGACGCCACCGGCGCTGCGCACGACACCTCGGACACCATTCTCTACGCCGACGACTTCGACTATTCGGCAAGGGTCGTCCCGGTCATCGGAGCGGGTGCCCAGATCATGGGCACCGAAGACTATGTGACCTCTCGCGGGGGGGCCCAGAGCGCGATCCCGCGCTACCTGTGCGATCGCAACGGCGCCTTCGAAGCCTACCTCCCGCCCGGTTCCAACAACTACGTTCTACGCCAGCAGCTCGATCAATCGGTCATGGGGCTCGGCGGTACGTGGAACAGCGGCGACCCCATCACCGGCATAGGCGACCACCGCTGGCTCAACTACAAGGCCAGCGTCGACGTCTCGTTCGAGAACAACAGCACCCAGAACGGCGCCAACTACGCGGCGCTCGGCGTCCGCCAGCAAGGCGGCCCAAGCTCGCACAACATGACCGGCACCCCCTATTTCCTGAAGTTTTCGTTGGACGGAAGCTGGCGGTTGCTCGTGGATGGAGCTGCGGTCGCGAGCGGAAACGTCGTCGACGGCTCGGGTGGCGTCACGATCTCGGGGTTCAACGCATCCTTCGACGCCTGGCACACGCTGTCCGTTCAGGCCGTCGACGCGACGGTGACGGCCTATCTGGATGGTATTGCGCTCGCGACCTTCACCGATCCCAGGCCGAGGTTGTCCGGCCGAGTCGACTTGGCCAGTGGTTACTACTTCACGCGGTTCGACAACTTGAAGGTCGAGACGATCGACGGATCTCCCTCGTACTACACCGAGGCGCTCGACGACCTCGAGATGGACGACCTCTCCGCGGTCCCCGCCGTAAAGCTCGTTTACGGCGGGTCCTGGGCGCACGAAAACGGCAAGGGTATGTACGACTACCAGCGCTCCCTCTCCACCAGCCAGGGAGCCGGCGCCACGCTCCAGTATACGTTCACCGGCACCGGTCTCGATATCCTGGGGCCGAACAGCGGAACGGCGACGCTCGAGGTGACGGTGGACGGCCAGGTCGTCAATCCGTCGGCCAGCACCATGGCCTCGACGGAGCTCTACCAGACCTTCACACTCCGTGGTCTCATCTCCGGGTCGCACACCGTTCAGTTGAAGGTGGTGAGTGGAACGCTGGTCGTGGACATGGTGGGAGTCGTTCCGTAGCCCTCCGGCGAAGGCCGGTCAGAGCGCAGGCGGGAGCGTGATGGTCTCGCCGACGGCGGCAATTCGCGCCACGCCGTCGTCGAGACCGCGCGCGGTCGCGTCCTCGCGGAACAGACGGGGCGGTTCGTCGAGCGGCTCGTCGGTCAGCTTGAAGGTTCCCCAGTGCATCGCCACGATCCGTCGCGCGCCGAGATCGCGGAAGGCGTCGAGCGCCTCGCGCGGGTTCATGTGCTGTTTCGACATGAACCACTCCGGATCGTAGGCGCCGATGGGCAGGAGGGCGGCGTCGAGCCGCGGAAAACGACGGCCGATCTCGGCGAACCCGTCGAAGTAGGCCGTATCGCCCGAGTGGTAGATCGAGAAGCCGCCCGCCTCGATCACGAAGCCACCCCAGAGCGATCGGTTCGAGTCAGCGAGCGAGCGTCGGCTCCAGTGCTGGCTGGGCACATAGGTGACGCGCACGCCGCCACCGACGTCGACGGCGTCCCACCAGCCGAGCTCGGTCACAGGCAGGTGGTCGCCGAAGTGTCGTCGGTTCTCGATACCCACGACGACCGGCGCGCCGATCGCTCGCAGGGAGGGCATGTCCATGTGGTCGTAGTGGTTGTGACTGACGAGCTGCGCGTCGATCGGCGGCACCGATGGCGCGGGTAGAGGCGCCCGTCCGTTCCGTTTCGTGAAGCCAACGATCGAATCCCCCAGCACCGGGTCGATCAGCAGCGACACGCCGGAGATCTGGACCAGCCAGCTGGCATGGCCCAGCCAGACGAGACGGGGCGGCTCGCCCGGTTCCGGGAGAAGGCGGAGCGCTGCGAGGTCGACGTCGACCGCCGGGACCGGCGCGCGCGGCGGGCTCTTGCGTCGCCGGCCCGCCAGCTTGTCGCGCACGGCCCACTTGTAGACCGCGCTGAACGCGTGTGGCCCGCTGCCGTCGAGGTTGACGAAGCGCCCGTCGGTATCCCTGCGGAACCGCGCCGTGCCTTCCGGCGCAACCGTCACCGCGAAGCCGCCTCGCGCGACCTCGGTCGCCATCTTGATCGACATGTTGAGGGCGACGATACCTCGAGCTCGACCTTCGGCACGCACGCTCCTGAGTGGCAGGGGCTGTGGGACGTGACCTGAGCCGCGGCTCAATCCGCGCGGTTCTTGGGCGACGGCAACGCGTCGATCGTTCGGGATAGCCCCCCCGTGTCGCTCGGGACGATGACCTCGTCGATGAGACCGTAGGCCTCGGCCCCGGTCGCGGTCATGAAATAGTCGCGCTCGGTGTCTCTGCGGACCCGCTCGAGAGGCTGCCCGGTATGCTTGGCGAGAAGGGCTGCCAGCTCGTCGCGCGAGCGCATGATCTCCCGGGCGTGGACGTCGACGTCCGAGGTCTGGCCCCAGAATTCGCTCATCGGCTGATGGAGCAGGATGCGTGCGTGTGGCAGCGCATAGCGCTTACCCTTGGCACCGGCGGCCAGGATGAACGCCGCCATTGATGACGCCTCGCCCATGCAGAACGTGGCCACGTCCGGCCGCACGTACTCCATGGCGTCGTAGATCGCCAGGCCCGCAGAGACCAGCCCTCCTGACGAGTTGATGTAAATCATCATGTCCTTGTCGGGATCCTCGCTCTCCAGCACCAGCAGCTGCGCGATGACGATGCTGGTCAAGTCGTCGTCGATCTCGCTGCCGATGAAGATGATGCGATCCTTGAGGAGCCGCGAGAAGATGTCCCAGCTGCGCTCACCGCGATGCGTCTGTTCCACGACGGTAGGGATGTTCACCTCGCGATCATAGCCGACTGGGTGGGCACGGGTGGGCGTAGAATGCCGGGATGGAAAAAGCTCCTCCCGCTGATCCAACTTGTCCGACGTGCAAGAGCACGGCGGGGTTCGTTCGGCCGGTCAACTCTCAGGTCGAGTTCTGGGAATGCACGAACAAACACATGTTCGTGGTGGACACGAAGACGCCGAAGGCCCCGCCTGCCATCCCCGAGCCCCCCGCCAGTTGAGGCGATGGCCGCGCCGGACACCATGGGCGGCGACATATCCGCTTCCCGCACGCCAGTCTTCTGCATCGTGGAGTTTGTGCTTGGGACTCGCGTGGAAAAGGAGCGCGCCTTCGTGCCGAGGCTTCCCATCGTGCAAAACGGCCCGCCTGGGACGTTCGTGACGTTCGCGGACGGCCGCCGCGTGCCTCTACCGACAGATCAGATTGTCCTCGCGGAGGACAACGGCGGCGCCGCTCGCGTGGGCTTCGGCGGCATGCGCTTCGAGGGCATCGAAGAGGGCCTGCTCACCTTCCTTCGGGTCCGCGACCTCGTCGCTGGGCACGAGCTCTCGCCTGAGCGCGGCCGTCGCATGACGCTCGAGCCGAAGATGGTCGCGGCCGTGTTCATGGAGGGCCGGCTGGCGTGGGGAAGACCGATGGCGGGCTGAGCTCTGCCATCCCCTGATCGACACGCTTCCGGGACGCGTCTATCGTTCCAAGGACGTGCCGGTCAGCGACGCTTTCAGAGATTTTGTGTTGGAACAGCTCACCGGGCTTGGCGCGGTGAACGCCCGCCGCATGTTCGGAGGCGTCGGGCTCTACTGCGGCGAGGCATTCTTCGGCGTCATCAACGACAACCTGCTTTACCTGCGCGTTGATGATGCCAGCCGACCGCTCTTCGAAGCGGCGGGTATGACCGCCCTTCGCCCGGTGCGCGCCAGGCCCGAGGTTCAGTCGGCCTACTATCAGGCGCCCGACGACGTGCTCGAGGACGCCGAGACCCTGGTGGAATGGGCGCGCCGCTCGGTCGCGGTAGCGGCGGGTCAATCCAGGCGGGCGACTCGCCCTGGCAGCCAGCGCCGGAGGAAATAGCTCCACGGTACAGCAGTGTCACCGGTCGCTGACCGAGCGTCTTCGGTGCAGAGCGGCTACGGAACCCCGTTCAGACCCTGTATCGTCGAGGTCGAGATCGTGACGCCCTTGCAATTCGTGCCGACGGCCGAGCCGGCGTTGGCGGTGCCGTTCGGGACCTGCGTCCAGTGACCGCCCGTGTTGCCTGTCATGGTCGTGTCGGCGATGCTCAAACTGCCACCGAAGTTGTTGCTGGTGAAGAACAGACCGCCGCCGAAGGCGTTGACGCCAGCGGCGTTGTTGAGCACGGCGTCTCCGCACAGCAGGACGTTGACGTCGTTGCCGTCGCTGTAGATGGCACCGCCGTTGCCGCCCGACCCGATCTCGTTCTGGCCGTTGTTCATCGCGTCGCACATCGTCGGATCGTTGTTGTTGGCGTCGTGCCCGACGGCGTGGTTGCCGGTGAACAGACTGTTGTAAAGGTTGAGCTGGGAGAACAGGCCACCGACTGCGCCGGCGTTACTGGCCTGGTTGTTGGTGAAGGTGCTCCCGCCAATCCAGACGCCGCCCTTGCTGCCCAGCACGTAGATGGCGCCCCCGCCGGTGTCCGGCCCTAGCGGCGCGGCCTGGTTGTTCGTGAAGATCGAATCGACGACGACCAGGTAGCCGTCGCGCATGTAGAGCGCGCCGCCCTGGCCGTCGTTGTACCCTTGCGAGCAGGGCGCTTTTGCGGTCGGGATCATCTGGGTCGGCGTCGACTTGCCGTTCACCATCGCGATGTGCTGGAGCGTGAGGCCGAAGTCGTTGGCCTGAAAGTTCGCGCTCACGAAGCGCATGATCTGGACGGCGCCGCCGCCATCGAGCGTGATCTTCCGGTTGCCGTCGATGACGGTGTTCTTGTTCGACGGGACGTTCAGCGTCGCGGTGACTGGGATCGTCACCGGCGCGGCGCCGCAGTTGAATGTGATGAGGCCCCCGGCGGTCACCGCGGCCTGCAGCGCGGCGAAGGTGCAGCTCGCGGCCGTGCCGGTTCCGACGATTCGGTCCGGTTGGGAAATCGTCACGGATTGCAGCTTGGTCGGAATGCCGGTGCTGCAGGACCCGTTCGGATTGCCCGCGTTCCACGGCGGCGCGCCGGCGCTCCCGCCCGCGCCGGAACCTCCGCTCCCGCCGCCGGCGCTGCCTCCCATGGAACCGCCGGTGCCCAGGGTTCCGCCGTTGCCGCCAGTCGATCCGCTGTTGCCGCCGATCGAGCCGCCCTGACCGCCACCCGAGGAATCGCCGGCGCAATCGGCGCCTGCAATCAGGAGCCATGAAACGAACGCGAACGAAAGTGGACGAGCGATCGATCTCGTCATGCGGTTCCCCTTTCGGTCTGATCCGTCGCTATGGGCCTTTGGTCGCCAACCACGCCTTCGTCAGCGTGCCGAAGTCGGTGAGCCCGGTGAGCGCTGTGCTGGTGAACATCGGCGGTGACCAGGCGTTGTCAGTCACCCAGGCGGTCCAACTGGCGCCGTTGGCGTCGATGGTCGCCTGAAGGGCGGTGCCCCATGCGTGGGGGTTAGGGTCCGTCGCGGTGTAGCCCCATTCGGTCACGAACACTGGCGCGCTGGCGACCGCGGTCGCGACCTGGGTCTGGAACGCCTGGTTCCAGTTGGCCGGGTAAATGTGCGCCGTGTACATGAAATTGCTGCCGCGCGGAGGATCCGTCACTGCGTCGCCGGTGTGCTGATCCCATGCGTTCGACGGAACCACGATGATGTTCTGGGGAGCCGCGGCCCGGACGACGTCGACCAATCCTTGAACCACCGGCTTGAGCGTCGACCAGGGGACCTTGTTGTCGATAGGCTCATTGAAGAGCTCGTAAAAGACGTTTGTATAACTGGCGAATCGCGGCGCGATGTCGGTCCAGAAGGTCCTTGCATCCGCAGCCGATGTCCCGGTGGTCGCGTTGTCGATCTGATGGAAGTCGATGATGACGTACAAGCCCTTGCCCGTTGCGTAGTCGACGGCTGGCTTGAGCACGCGTGACACGTAGTCGGCCGCGTTGAGGGGCATCTTCGGCGTGCAGGCGGCGCTGGGGCCTGTCCCCACCGGGTAGGGCAGGGGCGAGCAGGTCGGCGTGCTCCCGTTGTAGGTGATGAGCGGGTACACCGGCATCCGCACGACGTGCCCCTGGACGCCGGCGGCCGCGACCTTGTCCAGGCGATTGGTGATTCCAGTCGCGCTCTGACCGCCGAACATGTACAGCGAGCCGATGTCGATCAACGACGACCCACGCAGCACGACGGTGTTGCCCGCAGGATCGCGCAGGTGATTGCCGTCGACGATCAGCGCGGGTAGCCCGCCGCCGCCGCCCGCTCCCGTGGTCGCGCCACCGGCACCGTTGCTGCCCGCGCTGCCCATGTCGCCGCCGCGCCCCGTCGTGCCGCCCGGGCCTGCGGCCCCGCCGAGACCAGCGGACGCTCCACCCACGCCGGAAGCGCTGCCGCCCTGGCCAGGATTCGTGGCTCCGCCCACCCCGTCGGGCGCCGGCGACTCGGCGGTACCGCAGGCGCCCAGCCCCAGGCACATTGCTGCGCTCGCGCAGACCAGTGATTGTAAAAGGCCTTTCATAAGCAACCTCGTCTAGTGTTTCTTAGTGCTGCTCTGGGAAGCGGCCGGCCCGGCCGCCGGTCGCCGGTCGCGATATCGTCCGCAACGACATCGCGAGTCAAGGAAGATTCAAGTCTCGCTCGTGCAGGCAGGCCCAGTCAACCGTTTATCCGAAACTCTGCCTGCGCGTAGCCCGGCGCACGGTGAGCGCGTCCTCCCAGGCGAACCCGCGCCTTTAGTGGCCCGTACTCGTGTCAGCGCCCTTCGATCCGGGGCGGCCGGTAGCTCCTCGCCTCAACGGTGCTGCGCTGATCGTGGTCGGTCCGCGGCGCCCGCGGCCGCATCCAGCGAGGCGCGCGTCGCCCGCGGACCACGACGCTGGCGGAGGTTGCCGTCCTCGCCCGCCGGAACCACGCCTTGCTGACGCTGCAATCGGTGTCGTTCCCGCTCGCGCGCCTCGGCGAGGCCCGTCGGCGCAACCTGGGACCCGGCGCCGATCGGCTCGTCTCCAAACGAGACCTGATCCCGTTCGAGGGGCGCGTCGCGCCGCTGATACCGTACGCGGTGCGCGCCAACCAGGCCCTGGCCCGGCCGCAGCCCGGTTCGCCCCGATCCGGCGAGGTCGGCCTCGAGGCGGGTCTGTTCGTCGTCCTCGACCGGCAGGTTGTTCATTCGCGCGGGCCGCGTCCGCTTGGCGCCTGGCCCAGCCTCACCCTTGTGGGTTGCCCGCTTCCGCGCTCGCCGTTTCGAGTTCATGAGAGTCCCCGCCCAGCTCCTCGATCGCGTTCGAGTCCTTCATCTCGTCCGCCCTCTTGAGCTTTGCCATGATCCGCCTCCTTGGACGTCCCCTCCGATTGCGCTGCGGTCGGTCGAGCTCGGGGGAGTATCCGTCCCTCACAGCCAAAGTGCGCATCGATCGAATTCGTTGGAAGAGCCCTGATTTCAGGCGGGTATCCGTTGCTGCGCCAACAACAGGACGACCGACATCGGTCTACAAACCTGCCGTCTTGCGTCGACCGACGACCGTTAAATCAAACGTAATCTGCCGTACAAAATGGCATGGATAGTGCTCTGCCTCTAGGCCGAGGAGTACATGTTGAACTCGCGTTCCGTCCGTTGGTCTGCGCTGCTTTTGGCTAGTCAGGTTTGGCTCGCGGGGTGTCTGCCGGCACCGGCTACCGACAGTCACGAGAGCAGCACCGAGCCTCTGACCACCACCAATGGGCTCTCGCTGATCAACGGTCTCTCCATGACCAATGGCCTATCGATGACCAACGGTCTCTTGATGAGCGCTGGGGTCGTACAGCCACTCAACGGCAGCGGGCTGTCCTCGAGCAGCTCCTTCATGAATTCCGACGCTGGTCGCAGCACGGTGACCTACCTGGTGCGCTGTGCGCTACCGGCAGGTCGATCGATCACCAAGAAAGACACGAACGGCACGTCATACACGTTCCCCGGTCAGATCGGCGTCGCACCGGAATGGGAATCCGGCACGTGCAGCAGCGGCTGTCAGCAGCAAGTGACAGCTTGCTTGCTGGCGCATATCAACACCTCGGGCGTGCACATCGCGTTGTGGCTCGACGGCGATAGCACGGCGATCAACTGGGGTCAGAACGCCGCGTACCCTGATGAAGAGGGGTCGTTCTTCGGCAACATCTTCATCTCGCCGCCGTTGGCCTATTACTGCAACGGCAAGGACTTCGATGTTGGCGTGGTTCCCGGTCGGATCGGCGCCGGCCAGACCAATGCTCCCTACAAGAACCCGTTCTCCAGCCCGGGCTACTGCCGCGACCACTGCACCCCCGCCGATATCCCCCACGCCAGCGACGGTTACAAGGCGTGCAATGGCTACAATCACATCGTGACTGTCTGGCGAAATGCCGGCACACCGAACGGCGCTGGTGGCTCGGGCTCGGGCGGCTCTTCGGGCTCACACTCGGGCTCGGGCAGCTCCTCGGGCTCGGGCAGCGGTTCCGGGTCTCATTCAGGCTCGGGCAATGGCTCCGGGTCTCATCACTGAGCCTTGGTCAGCCAAGCTCTCTCATTGAGGGGGAGGGCTTGCTGGCGGCGCCACTCGGGAATCAGGGGCGCGGAATGAGAGCGAGGCGGAGCGCGTCGCCAATCCGCTGCACCAGGCGCTCGGGCTCGTCACCGGCGTCGATGGTCAGAGCGTCCGAGGGCTCCTCCAGCGCTACATATTGGCTGTCGAGGAGGTTCTCTTTGAAGAAATGCCCCGAACGGTTTCGCACCCGCTGTCTAATGACTGCGGGGTCTGCCTTCAAGTAGACGAATCGCACGGATTCCGCGTCGATCGTCAACTGGCGCCGATAGCTGTCCTTCAGCGCCGAGCAGGCAAGGACGGCGTTCTCCCCTCGAGCCACGCAGTCGGCCAGGACTCGGCGCAGTCGGTCCAGCCAGGGCTGGCGCTCGTCGTCGGACAGAGGTCGCCCCGCGGCCATGTGCTGGATCTCTTCGGGGGAATGGAAATCGTCCGCCTCGATGAAGCGCCACCCGAGCCGCACGGCCAGCAGGGTTCCCACCGTTGTTTTGCCGGAGCCGGCGACGCCCATCAGGACCACGATCACGATTCAGTAGTGTCCTTCTCCGTTTCCGACGAGCTTGCCACGAAATGTCCGGTAGAGATGAGCGAACGTCGCCGCGACGAGGACGAACGCGATCGGCCACCAGGCGAGCGCGGTCTTCATCGCATACGATCCCGTCGCGGCGTTCTCGACGGTCAGCGATAGTGCCGGGTCGGTAGAGGAGGGCAGCAATACAGGGAACAGCGCGAAGGCCGCGCCGCCCAGCATCGTCGCCAAGTAGGAGACCGATGCGATGAAGGCGGCGCGCTCGCGACCGCGGCGTGCAGCGAGCGCCATCACAACCAGACTGACTGCGACCGCGGCTGGGATGAGGATGCCGACAGGATGGGCGCGAAAGTTCTCCAGCACGGTCGGTCGAACGGCGATCGTCGCCGCAAGGCTGACTGCCGTCATGACCGGCAGCACCAGAGCTCCGATTCGCGCGATCCCGCGCGCACGCCGGTTCAGCTCGCCGGTGGCACGGAGCACGAGATAGTTTGCACCGTGGGTGGCGATCGCGATCAACGCGACGACGCCGCAGATGACGGTGTACCAATCGAGCACGCCGGGGTGCGGCCCTGGCCGGAAGTCCGTCCACAGCGGCAGGAAGAAGGTCGCCTCACCATCGAGCGGCACACCGCGGATCACATTTCCGAGCGCGGCGCCGAAGAAGACCGGCAGAAGCAGGCTCGACACCATGAAGATCGTGTCGCACAGCTCGCCGATGAGCGGGTCGTCGGCGTGCGAGCGGAGCTCGAGCCCGAGCGCTCGGCCAATCAGAAGCCACAACACCAACATCAGCGGTAGGTAGAAGCCGCTGAAGCTCGAGGCGTAGAGCTGGGGGAAGGCAAAGTAGAGGGTGCCGCCGGCCGCGAGAAGCCAGACTTCGTTTGCGTCCCAGACTGGCCCTATGCTGCGCCGAACGGCGGCGCGCTCTTCGGGAGTCCGGGCGGCTAGCTTGTAGATAGCCCCCACGCCCAGGTCGAATCCGTCGAACACGACGTACGCCACCAGCATGATGGCGACCAAGAGAAACCAGAGAGTCGTCATGATGTCCTTCTCTTCACTCAGCCGCGCGCTCGTCGAGCGGCAGGCCCTCGGCAGGTTGCGTGGCGGGTTGATGTTGCGCGTCTGCGGCGACGCCGCGGGCGATGACCCGCGACATCAGCAGGAGAAACGCGATCGAAAGGAGCGCGTAGAGGCCCATGAACCCCAGCAGCGAGAACAACCCGGTTCCTGCGGAAACACGCGGTGATGTTCCGGCGGAGGTGCGCATGAGCCCGTAAACGAGCCACGGCTGCCGACCGAGCTCGGCGGTCATCCATCCGGCCGTATTCGCCACGTAGGGAAACGGCACCGCGAGAACCAGGGTCCATAGCAGCGCGCGGCTGCTGTCGAGGCGGCCGCGCCAGAGCCACACGAGCGCGAGACCCGTGATGAAGAGGAAGAGCGTGCCGAGCCCAACCATCACGTGGTAGCTGTAATAAAGGAGTCCGATGTTGTCGGGGCGGGCATCGGGCGGAATCTGGTCGAGGCCTGTCACCGAAGCATTCCAGCGCTTGTGGGTGAGGGCGCTCAAGACACCCGGGATTTCCAAGGTGTTGTCGATCCGTTCTTCTTCCGTGTTGGGTTGTCCAATCAGGACCATCGATGCGGCCGTGCGGGTAACGAACAGCCCCTCCATGGCGGCCAGCGTCGCCGGCTGGTGGCGCGCAATCAGCTGCCCCTGACGGTCGCCACTCGGGAATAGCTGCCACACGCTGGCAACCGCGGCGGCGATCAGCCCGACGCGCAGCAACCCGGCTGAGACGCGCGCGTCGTCCTGGGGGCGCTGGCGAAGCAGATAGTACGCGCCCAGGCCGGCTGTCGCGAAGGCGCCCGTCACGAGCGCGCCGCCCATCGTGTGGACATACTGCCAGAACGCCCAGCGGTTGCAGAGCAGCGCCACCAAACTGTCGAGCTGCACGGATCCGTTGGCGGCGACTGCGTAGCCAACGGGATGCTGCATCCACGCGTCGGTTGCGACGATGAAGTAGCCGGACAGCCATGATCCGGCGAAGACCGCGACCGCCGACGCGAGATGCGCCCGTGGTGATAGTCGCTTCTCCCCGAATAGGAACAGACCCAGAAACGACGACTCGAGGAAGAACGCAAACATCCCCTCCATCGCCAGCGTTTGGCCAATGACGCCCCCCGCGAACTTCGAGAAGCGCGCCCAGTTGGTGCCGAACTGGAACTCCATCGGGATGCCGGTGACGACGCCGAAAACGAAGTTGATCGCGAAGAGGCGCGCGAGCAGGCGGGCGGCCCGGGCGTACCCCCCTTCGGGATGGCGCAACGCCAACAGCTTCAGGATCACGATCATGGGCGCGAGGCCCATGGTCAGCTGAGGGAACAGGTAGTGAAACGTCGCGGTGAACGCGAAATGAAGGCGATGCACGAGGAGAGCGCTATCCATTGCGGCCCTTTCCAGTTTTCGGGGCCCTCTCCCTTGCAAGTCACGGGCTAGTCGTCGCAGGGCCCCGTGGATCTGGCGCCCCGACGCGATCGGCCGAGAAGAGCTCGCGACAGCAGGCCGAGCGAGCCCGCAAAACGTGCGGAGCCGGAGGGCTCCGCGCGCGGAAACTGCGCGCATGTGCTGGCTCGCTCCGCTCTTTTCCTCGAACGGCACGGCAAACGCACCCCAGAAGGTGGCATCAGGTGTGCTTCAGAGACTGCGAAAGGGGAACGCGACGCAACCCGAGAACGAAGGAAGGTCAAATGACGAACCTCGTATGGTCCGCGCCCTCGCATCAAGTCGACGCCCAAACGGCCAAGCATCGCATCCTGTCGCAGCATGAGCAGATTCGCGCGCTCCTGCAGCGGGCCGGCGACGTCGCGGAGGCGTCTCTCGACGGGAAGCCTCTTCCGCCGAACGAGGTCGCCGATGCGATCGACGACATCTGCATGATCATGGAGGTCCACCTCGATTTCGAAGAGAGCGTGTTGTTGCCCGTCCTGCGGCTAGACGACCTCATGCTCGGCGCCGAAGGCCGTGCCGAGAAGCTCATCACCGACCATCAAAGTCAGCGCGCGATGCTGACCGCGCTGCATCGAGAAGCGCGGGCCTTCCCGCAGCTTCCGATGCTAGCCGCCAAGCTGGCATTCTTGACCTCGTGGCTGGCGGCCGACATGAAAGAGGAGGAGCGTGCCCTACTGAGAGAGGCGTGATCCGTCTTGATGAGCCGCCACGAAGTCCGTTCGAGTCACTTGCCGCTGTCGGGCCGGCCGTGAAGGTATACGCTATGACAGGCGACGCAGGTGCGAGCGACGGTCGCGAAGCGGTCAGCCAGGACGCTGTCCGGTCCTACCTGCACCGCCGCCGCTGCCAGATCTCGGGCAGCCGCACGCAGGGCGTCCTGCTCGGCGAAGAACCCCTTGGGCAACCGCGAGTCCCAGCTCTTCGAGCTCTTGGCCTCGACGCGAGCGACGACTTCTTCGTCGGCAATTCTTTGCGCGAGGTTGGTTATCGTCGGTCGGTCCAGCAGGACCACCGCCCTGACCAGATTCGACATCACATTTCCGTGGCGCGCCATGCGGTCGTGGAGCTCCGTGCGCGTGGCGGCGCTCAGGTTCTCCGGGTCAATCAAACGGACCGCGGGCGCCTTGGCTTGTTCCCCAGCTTGGGATGATTGACTGCGAACCGGCAAGAACGCCGCGAGCAGCAAAAGAGCAAGCATAGCGCGACGGGGCCGATTCAAGAACGAACGAAACATGACTGTCCTCCTGTGACGGTGAGGTTGGTGGTCGGGCGGTGCAAATGACCTGCGCAGTCTGTCGTCAGGTCGCCGGGACGATGCGGGGCCGCTCGGTGCCGAAATAGTGGCGGATGTGAGCGACCAGCTGACGATCCGTCGGGTGATCGGCGGTTTCGAGGCCCACCACGCGAGACGCGATGCCGGGCGCGTGCTGTTGCGCATATCGCAAGAAGTGCAGCTTGGTCACGGATGGACCCATGATCAATATCTCCTCGGCCTCGCCGAGCGCGCGTACGACGTCGCCGAAAAAGTGCGGCTCATCCTGCGGATGATTGCGGATCTTGGTGTCGTCACTCTTGGGGTGCCGGTGAAGGTGATGAGCTGGTGAGGGGACAGTGGTCTCCTCGAAGGTCGAGTCGGTCACGTGAAAGACGCGCGCCTCTTGGTGATCGATCCATATCGCCATCTGTCGCATGTGAGGTCTCCTGTTGTTGGGTTCCGTTTGCAGAGTTCGGGCCACCCGACGATCACGGCTGAACGTCGCTGGATCGTCCACACGAGGTTCGTCGGACGCCCGCGGTGGGCGCGAATTCTGCGCGCCCGACGTCGTGACCGCAGTCTTTTCGCGTTCCGTTGCGTGTTGGCAGAGCCAAAGGCCTGGCATCGGCGATGCAAAGCGTCCCGATGAAAGGAAGGCCCACATGACAACGACAATGCGAGCGGCGGTGTTCCAGGGAAAAGGCAAGATCGGGATTCGTGAGGTCGCCCGTCCGGAGCCGGGCGTGGGCGAGGCGCTCATCAAGGTGACGCTGACGACGATCTGTGGAACCGACGTCCACATTCTCAAGGGCGAGTACCCGGTGCGAGAGGGTTTGATCGTCGGTCACGAGCCGGTGGGAATCATCGAAGCTCTTGGGCCTGGCGTCACCGGATACGCCGTGGGCGATCGGGTCATCGCCGGCGCCATCACGCCCTGCGGCCAGTGCCGCGCGTGCCTGTCGGGTCAGGGCTCCCAGTGCGGCCACGGCGGAGACGGCTACGAGGCCATCGGCGGCTGGCGTTTCGGCAACACCATTGACGGGTGCCAGGCTGAGTACGTCCTGGTCCCCAACGCGCAGGCCAACCTGGCCAAGATCCCCGCCGGTCTCACGGATGAGGAGGTGCTGCTCTGCCCCGACATCATGTCGACGGGGTTCTCCGCGGCGGAGCATGGTCAGGTTCGCCTCGGTGACGCGGTCGCCGTCTTCGCGGAGGGGCCGATCGGTCTCTGCGCGACCGCGGGCGCGAAGCTCTCGGGCGCGTCGCTGGTGATCGGGATCGACAGCGTACCCAGGCGCCTCGAGGTCGCGCGGCGGATGGGCGCGGACGTCGTGCTCAACTACAAGGAACAGGATGTCGTGGCCGAGATCAGGCGTCTCACCGGTGGCGGAGTCGACGTTGCCATCGAGGCGCTGGGCACCGGGCCAACCTTCGAAAATGCCTTGCGCTGCGTGCGGCCCGGCGGGACCGTCTCCAGTCTGGGTGTCTATTCGAGCCATCTGGCGCTGCCGCTGGATGCGTTCGCGGCCGGGCTGGGGGACCACACCATCGTGACGTCGCTCTGCCCGGGCGGTAAGGAACGCATGCGGCGCCTGATGAGCATCGTGGCCGCCAAGCGGTTCCCGTTCCACGAGCTCGTCACTCATTCCTTTCCGCTGGCGGAAATCGAAGCCGCCTATGATCTCTTCGCGCACCAGCGTGACGGGGCCATGAAGGTCGCGATCCGGCCGTAGCTGGCATTTCGCCCGGATCGCGGCTCCACTGCCAGACCCCATGACCAACGTCCTTCCCAAGCGGGTCCTCGCCGGTCAGGGCAAAGCAGCGATTCGGGTTTCGCCGGCGGTGCTCGAAGCCGCCGCGCTCGACGTACCTGGTGTGCTTGGACGACTGGCGACCAGACCCGAGGGGTTGACCGTCGCAGAAGCCGAGGCGCGGCTCGACGAGCATGGGCCGAATCTATTGGCGCGCGACCGCCGTCCGGGCTTCGCGCGCTTGCTCTGGCGCGCGGCGATCAATCCGCTGGTGGTCCTGCTCGCGGTTCTGGCCACGGTCTCGTTCTCGACGGGCGACCCGCGTGCTGGAACCGTGATGGCGTTGATGATTGGGCTCAGCGTCGGCCTCAAGCTCTATCAGGAGGCCAAGGCCGACAGCGTCGCCGCCAAGCTCAAGGCCATGATCTCCGTGCGAGCAACAGTGCTGCGAGATGGCCAGCCTCAGGAGATTCCGCTGGCGCAGCTGGTCCCAGGCGACGTCGTCCAGCTCGCCGCCGGCGACATGATCCCCGGCGACGCGCGCATCATCCAGGCCAAGGATCTCTTCGTAAGTCAGTCCGCGCTTACCGGTGAGAGCTTTCCGGTCGAGAAGCACGCCATCTCCAGCGCGACTCTCGCGGCCGCGCCGCTCGAGCTCGTCACCATCGCGTTCCTGGGAACCAGCGTGGAGAGTGGATCGGCGTCGGCGGTGGTGGTCGCGACAGGAAAGGAGACCTATCTCGGCGGGATGGCCGGCGCGATGATCGAACAGCCGGTCACGACCGCATTCGATCGCGATATCGCGCGGTTCACCTGGCTGCTGCTCCGTTTCATGTTCGTGATGGTGCCGCTGGTCTTCGTCATCAACGGCCTCACCAAGGGGAACTGGGCGGAAGCCTTCTTCTTCGCGGTCGCGGTCGCGGTGGGCCTGACGCCCGAGATGCTGCCGATGATCGTGACCGTGTGCCTGTCCAAGGGCGCGGTCGCGATGGGAAAGAGAAAGGTGATCGTCAAGCGGCTCAACGCCATCCAGAACCTGGGCGCGATGGACATCCTCTGCACCGACAAGACCGGGACCTTGACCCTCGATCGAGTGATCCTGGAGCGCTACTGCGACGTCACCCTGCGCGAGAATGAAGCCGTCCTGGCGCTCGCCTACACCAACAGTCATTTTCAGACCGGGCTCAAGAACGTCCTCGATCGAGCCGTGCTGGCGCACGAGGAGACTCACGCCCACGCCCGTATTCCGGAGTTCACGAAAGTCGACGAAATCCCGTTCGATTTCCAGCGGCGCATCATGTCGGTCGTCGTCCGCACGCCCGAGGGCCGGGACCTCATCATCGCCAAGGGCGCGCCCGAGGCGATCTTTCCCCGGTGCGCGGCCTTCGATCTCGACGGCCAGCGACTCCCCATGGATCATGCTCACATCGTCGAGCTCGGGAGCGAGTACGAGCGTCTCAGCGCCGACGGGTTTCGAGTCCTGGCGCTCGCGACGAAGGAGGGCCCTGCGCGGACGGCCGCCGCCGGCAACGGCACCCCGTATGGCAAGGCCGACGAGTGCGACTTGATCCTGCAGGGATACATTGCGTTCCTGGATCCGCCGAAGGAGACCTGCGCGGCCGCGATCGCCGACCTGCAGGGGCACGGGATCACGGTCAAGGTCATCACCGGTGACAACGATCTGGTGGCGCGGAAGATCTGCAAGGAGGTGGGGCTGGTGGTCGACGACGTGCTGCTGGGCGTGGACGTCGAGCGTATGACCGACGGGCAGCTCTCCGAGGCTGCGGAACGCACGACGCTCTTCGCGCGGGTCTCCCCCGCGCACAAGCAGCGGATCATCAAGGCGCTGCAAGCCAGGAATCATACGGTCGGTTTCCTGGGGGACGGGATCAACGACGCGCCCGCGCTTCATACCGCGGATGTCGGCATCAGCGTCGACTCGGCGGTCGACATCGCCAAGGCGTCGGCCGACATGATCCTGCTCGAGAAGTCGCTGCGCGTCCTCGACGAGGGCGTGCTGGAAGGGCGCAAGGTCTTCGCCAACATCACCAAGTACGTGCGGATGGGCGCGTCCAGCAACTTCGGCAATATGTTCAGCGTCCTCGGCGCCAGCATCTTCGTGCCGTTCCTGCCGATGCTGCCGATCCAGATCTTGACCAACAACCTGCTCTACGACCTGGGCCAGACCACGATCCCGACCGACGCTGTCGATGCCGACCAGATTGAACGCCCGCGTCCCTGGAACATCCGGGCACTCACTCGGTTCATCCTGTTCATCGGTCCCTGCTCGTCGATCTTCGACTACACGACCTATCTCATGATGCTGTACCTGTTCGGCTGCTGGAACACGTCGACGCCCGCGGCGGCGGCGCACAGCGCGAGCCTCTTTCAGACCGGCTGGTTCGTCGAGAGCCTGCTGACCCAGACCCTGATCATCCACATCATCCGCACCAACAAGATTCCGTTTCTGCAAAGCCGAGCGTCGCGGCCCGTGGTGAACATGGGCTTGCTGATCATCGCGATCGGCGTCGGCCTGTCATTCTCGCGCGCTGGCGGCGCGCTCGGATTCACGACGCTGCCCCACCTTTACTGGCCCCTGTTGGCGCTGACGCTGGCCTGCTATCTGACGCTCACTCAGGGCGTGAAGACGTGGCTGCTACGTCGCCGCTGGATATGAGCTGCGCCGCACGAGTGAATCGGGCGACGCCCCTGTCCTGGGAACGTGCAGACGCTGCGTGCGCCGATCCTTCGCCGCGCAGCTCTTGCGCAGTCGGGCTGGTGACTGCCCCGGTAACCGGGCGCGGACACCTGGAACGATCATTGCTGGGTGTAGGAGCAGCCCACGCCGCCCTGATGCCCAAGGAGACCTCATGAACCAGGGAGCTCACGTCGTGCAGACTCAGGGACTCACGCAGGTCCCCGTTCGGCATCAGGCGAGCGCTTCGGCCCAGGGGAGCAACGCTCGAGCATCCATGCTGAACCGGCTCGGGATCGTTCGCGAGATGCTCTCGACCATCGAGTGTGCGACCCTTGCGGGGCAGCGCTACCTGATGGGTAAGATCGTTACGTTCTTCGATCAGCTGGCCGCGGACGGATACGCCGGCGTCGGCGGGCGCCCGCGATTCATACTCACGCATCTGCTGGGTCAACTGCGGCAGGAAGGGGCTCGTCCGCTGCCCGACGCCCCTCGCTTCATCCAGTCCGCAAAGGACTTGCTCACCTTGCTCGACGATCTCGTCTGATCGGGCAGGGGCTCGCCGCGCTAGATGGTCTCCGGATTCATGCCGCGTCGTCTCCCGCCTGGATTGGAGATTCTCACCGAGCTGGCGCTCGATCTGCGTTGGACCTGGAATCACGCGACCGATCACTTGTGGCGTGCGCTCGATCCCGCCATCTGGGAGCAGACCCGCAATCCGTGGATCATCCTTCAAAATGTTCCCGGCGAGCGCCTGCAATCGCTGGCCGCCGACGGCGACTTCCAACGACTGTTGGCGGCCATCCTCGATGACCGTCATAGCTACCAGGGAAGTCCGCTGTCTCCGTCACCGCCCACCGCCTACTTCAGCATGGAGTTCGGCATCGGCGAGGCGTTGCCTCTGTATGCGGGCGGGCTCGGTGTTCTTGCCGGCGATCACTTGAAGGCCGCCAGTGACCTCGGCGTGCCGATTGTCGGTGTCGGGTTGCTCTATCAGGAGGGCTACTTCCGCCAGGCGCTGGATACGGAAGGACGACAACACGAGCTCTATCCCTACAACGACCCGACGGCGCTCCCGATCCGACCGGTGCGCGCAGATGGGGGTAGCTGGGTGAGGATCGCCGTCGATCTGCCTGGCCGCACGCTCTGGCTACGGGCATGGCAGGCGGCGGTAGGCCGGGTGACGCTGTACCTGCTCGATAGCAACGTGCCGGTGAATGATCCGGTCGATCGCGGCATCACCGGCAAGCTCTACGACGCAAACCCCGAAACCCGGCTGTGTCAGGAGATCGTGCTGGGAATCGGAGGCTGGAGGTTGATCGACGCGCTGGGGATTCAGGTGGGCGCCTGTCATCTCAACGAAGGACACGCGGCGCTGGTGATTCTGGAGCGCGCACGGAGTGTGATGAAGACCCTGGGACTGTCCTTCTCGACGGCTCTCTGGGCGACGCGGGCGGGCACCGTCTTCACTTCGCACACGCCCGTGGCCGCCGGGTTCGACGCGTTTTCCCCGGATTTGCTCGCGCGCTACTTTCCCGACGGGCGCGGTTATCTGGCCGAGCTCGGCATCAGCCTCCAGCGCTTGCTGGGATTTGGCCGAGTCGATCCGGCAGACGGCGGAGAGCCATTCCGACCGGCATTTCTTGCCATCCGAGGCGCCGGGCACGTGAATGGGGTCAGCCGGCTGCACGGCGAGACCTGTCGCCGGATCTTTCAGCCGCTGTTTCCGCGCTGGCCCGAAGGCGAGGTTCCCGTCGACCACGTGACCAACGGCGTCCACGTTCCGTCCTGGGATTCACGCTGGTCCGATGAGATCTGGACGGCCGCTTGCGGGCGCGATCGCTGGCGGGGTTCTCCGGAGAACCTTGGCGCGGTCATCGAACGCCTCGATGATGACGCGCTCTGGAAGGCGCGTGGCTGCGCCCGGGCGGAGCTGGTCGAACGGGCGCGAGGCCGATTGGCCCTCCAGCTCGCGCGCCGTGGTGCCACGGCGGACGTGATCGACGAGGTGTCGCTACTGCTGGATCCAGACATCCTGACCATCGGGTTCGCGCGCCGCTTTGCCGACTACAAGCGGCCCAATCTGCTGTTGCGCGATCCGGAGCGATTGCGGCGGTTGCTCGACGACGACCGCATGCCGGTGCAGCTCCTCATCGCGGGCAAGGCGCATCCCGCCGACGGCCAAGGGAAGGCTTTGATCGAATCCTGGGTTCGCTTTGCCGGTCAGCCGTCGGTGCGCAAGCGCTGTGTCTTCCTCGAGGA
The DNA here is from genome assembly GCA_963711305.1 of uncultured Pseudomonadota bacterium. Lineage (GTDB taxonomy): Bacteria > Myxococcota_A > Polyangia > Fen-1088 > Fen-1088 > DASRQZ01. Next base: position 115,016 of record CAVQDT010000002.1, on the reverse strand, counting down.
CTACGACCTGAGCCTCGCCCAGGAGTTGGTCCAGGGCGTGGACGTGTGGATGAACACCCCGCGGCGCCCGTGGGAGGCGTGCGGCACCAGCGGCATGAAGGTCCTGGTCAACGGCGGCCTCAATTTATCGGTGCAAGACGGGTGGTGGGCCGAAGCCTACGAGGCCGACGTCGGGTGGTCGATCACGGGAAGGCCAGAGTCCGGCGGATCCGGGATGGATCCAGACGCGCGAGATGCCGAGGCGATCTTCAGTCTACTTGAAGGCGAGATCGTCCCGCTCTTCTACCGGCGCGATCCGGGCGGGTTGCCGCGTGACTGGCTTCGGCGGGTGCGTGCCAGCCTATCGCGTCTCACGCCGCGGTTCTCGGCCAACCGAATGCTCGGCGAATACGCGACCCGCCGCTACCGTCCCGCCGCCGATGAGCTCGCTCGCCGCCTGGCCGGACGGGGCACCGTCGCCCGCGCACTCGACGACTGGGCGAACCGGCTGGTAACGCGCTGGCCGCTTCTGCGCTTTGGGCGACTCGATAGTCAAGCGACGGATGCGGGCTGGGAGATCTCGGTCGAGGTCTATCTGGATGACCTCCAGCCGGGCGATGTCACCGTCGAGCTCTACGCTGAACCGATGTCATCCCTCGACAGCCCGGTGCGAATCCCCATGACCTCGCGAGGCGCGCTGCCCGGCACCACCCACGGCCAGCTCTTCGCGGCGCTCGCCGCCCGGGATCGACCGGCCTCATCCTATACGCCGCGGATTGTTCCCGCGGCGACAAGCGTCTCCATTCCGCTGGAGCTGCCGCTCATCGCCTGGCAGCGCTAGGCGCAGGCCGTTCGCCGACGCGCGGGATCAGACGCAAGGAATGCGCGCAGTATGGCTGAACCAGAAGCATCCCGCAGGCGTCGATTGGCGCGCTGATTGCTCGAGTGTTGGTCATGACGACAACCGCTGGGTCCGCCAAGATCGTCTGTGCCACCGACTTCTCGTCCAATGCAGCCGACGCTTTGCGCTGGGCGGCGACGACGGCGGCGATGCCCGGAGACACCATCGATCTGGTCACGGTCATTTCGCCGCCCTCAACATCCGTCATCGATCTGATGGCGGACTCGGCCGTGCTGGACGCCGCGCTCCTGCGCGCGGCGACGGAGCGGCTGGGGCAGGTAGCCGGAACCGCCGAGCGCGACCTCGGCATCAGGGTGACACCGTACGTGCTCACTGGGCACCCTGCGCCAGCGATCGCGGAGCATGCGGAAAGTGTGAAGGCGCGACTCGTCGTGCTGGGCGCGCGCGCGCGATCACGTCTCGACCGGCGGATCCTCGGCAGCGTGGCTGAGAGAACGGTGCGGATCTCCAGTCGGCCCGTGGCCGTCGTTCCCAGTATCGACGATGCTGGCCCCTCCGGCGAACCGCTGCGGGTGCTGGTGGGGCTCGAGGGTGGGCCGGCGGGCGATCGGGCCCTCGAGCTCGTCCGCGATCTGCGACGGACCCGACCGTGCGACGTCACCATCCTGCACCTCTACTGGCCGATCGCCGAGTACCAGCGCCTTGGGCTGCACGGATCGCGCGATCTGTTCGCCGGTGATCCCGACGTCGTCCGAAACCTCGAGCCGGAGCTGAGGCGACGTATCGGGGACCTTCCGGGCCAGGGCGCGGTCGAGCTCGCGATCCGGCCGGCGTGGGGCGACCCGGCGGCGAATCTCCTCTCGGTGGCCGACGAAGGTAACTTCCAGCTCTTGATCGTCGGTGCGGAGCGGCGCCATGGCTTTGCGCGATTCTGGCATCCCTCGGTATCGCAACGCGCGGTCCGGCATGCAGCGGGAGCCGTGGTGATCTGCGTTCCGCCTCCAGCGATCGCGCAACCGAAGCTCATCCCCGAGGCTCCGCCCCGCATCTCGTCAGTGCTGGTCCCGACCGACCTGTCTCCGACCGGCAACGCGGCGATCCCTCATGCTTACGCGATGCTGTCCGGACACGGTGGCGTGGTGGAGCTGTGTCACGTTCACGAGCGAACCCTTTCGAACCCGCCCTACGCTTACGAGCGGCCTCGCGACAGACTGTCTGCCGACGAAGTCGCCGCTCTCGACCGGCAGCTGCGCGCACTGGTGCCGCCCTACGCCGAGCAACTGGGCGTGACGACCCACGTATCGATCATCGACGGAGGAGCTCCTGCCGAGGCCATCGTTCAGGCTTCGGAGCGGCTCGCCGTCGACGCGATCATCTTGGGCTCGCGCGGTCGCGGTTCCGTAGCCCGTGCGCTGATGGGGTCGGTCGCACAGAAGGTGGCATCGAGCAGCCACAAGCCGGTCCTGGTGGTGCCTCCTCCGCGAGAGCTCCATTGAATCGCATCAGGGGTTACTGACGTCGGGGACAGTGACCAGGAAACTGGCGCCCTCGGTAGTCGGCTCGACGACGATGGTGGCGCCGTGCGCCTCGAGGATCCGCCGGCAGAGCGCCAGGCCGAGACCGCTGCCCTTGGCCTTGGTGGTGAAGAGCGCCTCGAAGATTCGCGAGCGGACCTCGGCCGGAATGCCGGGCCCGGCGTCGCGAACCCGCAGCAGCGCCGCGCCTGCCTCGCGCGTCACCTCCACCCAGACCTTGCCCTGGCCGTTCATCGCCTGGATGCTGTTGGTGATCAGATTGATCAGCACCTGGCGAAGCTGATCGCCGTCGACGTCCAACATGCTTCCCGGCGGGACGCTGGTCAGGATCTCGACTGTTGCCGGCACGGCGGTCAATTCGATGGCGCTCGCGATGAGCTTTCCGGCGTCGGTGCGCTGGCGCGTGGGCGCCCGGTTGCGGGCCAGCTCGAGCAAGTCGTGGATGGTCTTGTTCGAGCGCTTCACTTCGAGCCCGATCCGGTCCAGGTGCTTCCGGATCTTGGGCTCGTCGGCGGTCGCGCCCAGGTGCTCGCGCAGCAGAAAGACCGATGATTCCATCACGCCGAGGGGATTGCGCAGCTCGTGACCGATGCCGGCCGCGAACTGGCCGATGGTGGCGAGCCGCTCGGCGGTGCGATTCTTCAACACCAGATCCTCGCGATAGGTCTCGAGCATGATCGCGAGCTCGATGTCCAGGATCTGATTGATCGCCTCCGTCAGCGCGTCGAGGCGATGGCGATCGGTCCCGACCTGCGTCACGCGCGACGGCCAGCAGGCGCACGCGGATTCGATCCATCGCGGTGAACATGTACGCCTGGGGCAGATCGATGGCGACGTGGACGCGTCCGATGCGGGCCCGGCGCTCGAAATACTCCTGGTCGTGCGGGCCCCGCAGCAGCGTATCGAGCCACCGAATCAGGGTCTTCTTGAGGCGCTCGATCTGTGAGTCGCCGCCGGTGATCGCGGCCCGCGCGCCGGGATGGGATTCGATCGCCGCGTAGAAATCGTCGATGATCGGCGTGAAGTGGGGTGCCGCCATGTCGTGAAAAGCCTGGAGGAGTTGCGTCGATTCGTCGTTGAATCCGACGTAGTCCTTGAGGTTTTGCAGGAAGGGCTTCGATCGCATCTCTGTGTGTGTTTTACCACCGATGCACTTGGCGCAGGAAATGCGGCTCCATGGTCGTTCTGCGCAGAAAGTGCGGGTCATTCCTCCGGAATGACGGATTGCCTCTTGCGCCGTCGGTCAATCGGCCGCAATAAGGCTGGCGCTGGTGTTGCACAGGGGTTCGGTCATGACGAAGCTCAATCGATCGACGATCGGATTCGTGGGGCTCGCCGGCCTGGTGGCGGCGGCCTGCGCCGATCAGAATGTCAGGAACCAGCCGCCGCAGCGCGCGCAGCTGGCGCAAGCGATCTCGACGCCGCCGCCCCGCGATTCGCCCGAGCCGCTGTCGCCGCTGGCAATGTCGGCGCTGAAGGGTCGTATGGCGTCGCACGCGCGAGACATGGACCGGCTCGTCTCGGCGATCATGATCCTCGACTATCCCGATATCGCCGCGCGCGCGAAGGCAATCGCGGATGACGCGAGCCTCAGTCGTCCGCTTTCCAACGACGCTACCGAGCTCAACGCGTCGCTACCGGAGAAGTTCTTCGTCCGTCAGGACGACCTCAAGGCCGCGGCCAGGGATCTGTCGGCGGCGGCCAGCGCTCTCGATCCCTATCGGGTCGCCGGTGCCTACGGGAAAGTGTCGGAAGCGTGTGTGCGCTGCCATGCCGACTATCGCCCGCGAACCGGCACCTAGATCGAAAGATCGGCAGCGGGTTTCGAGTGAGTCAGGCCGAGCCCGTCTGAATCCATTGGCTGAGAACTTTGAAATCAATGGGCTTGGCCATGAATGTGGCTCCGGCCTCGCGCGCCTCCCGGATAGTTTGGTCATCGGTATAGGCGCTGATGACCAGGGCGAGGCACGGGCAACCCTTCTGACGGATTCGCTCGATGAATACCGCTCCGCTGATTCCTGGCAGGCGGTAGTCCGTCACAATCACGTCGAGGTCTCCGCCGAGCGCCTTCTCGAGACCCTCTTCAGCGCTGCTCGCAACCTCGGTCACGTGACCGTCGATCTGGAGGATCTCGGCGATGTTGTCGGCAAGGTCCGCATTGTCGTCGACGATCAGGACCCGCCGTGGATTTACCATTTTTGCGCCAGAGTACTCCATATCCCTAGCACACCTTTGGTGTCCGAGCCCAGCATAAGGCTCGTTTTTGGGCTGAAATTCGTCCGAGCGCTGCGTTGACTCTCGGCCTGACGACCAGCACGGCACGCCAGCGGCTCGCAGAGCTCGGTCGCAACGAGATCGTTCGCGACGAACCGAGCCCGCCATGGCGACTGTTGGCGGCACAGTTTCGCAGCCCTCTCATTTGGCTGCTTCTGGGCGCCGCCCTCGCTTCCGGGCTCCTGGGGGAAGCGTCGGACGCATCCGCCATCGTCGCGATCGTCGTGATCAATGCACTCGTCGGATTCTTCCAGGAATATCGTTCGCAAAGGGCGATGACCGCGCTCCGCGCGATGACCGCGCCCAGAGCTCGCGTCGTTCGTGACGGTCGCACCGTGGTGCTCGAGGCGGCCGAGGTCGTTCCCGACGACGTCCTGGTTCTCGAGGCAGGCGATATCGTCGCCGCCGACGCTTTGGTGCTCGAGGCGCATGCTCTATCGACCAACGAAGCCGCGCTGACGGGCGAGAGCCTCCCGGTCGACAAGGACACGCTGCCCATTCCGAGCGAGAGCATGTTGACGCAGCGGAGCGACACCGTCTTCATGGGGACAACCGTCGCGGCGGGCACCGGACGAGCCCGCGTCGTCGCGACCGGAATGGGGACTGCGCTCGGCCGCATCGCGACTCTCATCGAGACGGCCGAGCAGCGGCAGACGCCGCTGCAGCACCGGCTCGAACGCCTCAGCCGTTCGCTGCTCATTCTCTGCCTCGCCATCGTCACCGTCGTCGCGACGGCGGGGCTTCTGCACGGCCAGGCGCCGCTGGCGGTTCTCATGTCCGCGGTGTCCCTGGCGGTGGCAGCGGTTCCCGAAGGTCTCCCCGCCGTGGTGACCATCGCGCTCGCGATCGGTGTGCAGCGGATGGCGGCCCGCAATGTGCTGGTTCGCAAGCTGCCGTCGGTCGAGACGCTGGGATGCGCGACGGTGATCTGCACCGACAAGACCGGCACGCTGACCACCGGGGTCATGTCGGTCCGCGAGATCTGGGGCGAGGACCACCGAGCCGTCATTCAGGCCGCGGCCGCCTGCTGCGACGCCGAGCGGGGCAGCAACGGGGCAAGTCGCTCCGGGGATCCCACGGAGATCGCCATTCTGGACGCGGCAGCCGAGCGCGGTATTTTCAAGGAGCAGATCGAGCTCTCCAACCCGCGCGTGAGCGTCACTCCCTTCGACGCGGGACGCCGCCGGATGTCGATCGTGCGTGCCGACGGCATCCTCTACGTCAAGGGAGCGATCGAAGCGATTACCGAGCTGTCGCCTGACGGCATCGGTCACGGCTCCGCAGCCGCTCGCGAGATGGCCGAACGGGGACTACGGGTGCTGGCAATCGCGGTCGGAAGCGGACCCGAGACGGAGCATTCGCAACTTCGCTTTCTTGGCCTCGTCGGCATAGCCGACCCGCCGCGAAGCGAAGCGGTCGAGGCGGTCCGCGCCGCCAGAGAGGCGGGAATTGGCACCGTGATGATCACCGGTGATCACCCCGCGACGGCACTGGCCGTCGGGCGAGAGCTCGGGATCGTGGCCGCGGGCCAGGATGCATCGGACGTGATCCACGCTCGAGCCACCCCCGAACAGAAGCTCGAGATCGTGCGTCGCTGGAAATCGCGCGGCGCCGTCGTCGCGATGACGGGTGACGGCGTGAACGACGCTCCCGCGCTTCGGGAGGCCGACATTGGAATCGCGATGGGAAAGAGCGGCACCGAGGTTGCGCGCGAAGCGTCCGACATGATCTTGGCCGACGACAACTTCGCCAGCATCGTCGCCGCCGTGCGGGAAGGACGAGGGATCTTCGAAAACATTCGCAAGAGCGTGCTCTATCTCATGGCCGGCAACGTTGGAGAGATGGCGCTGATGCTCGGCGCGGCGATCGTCGGCCTTCCGCTTCCGTTGCTGCCGTTGCAGATCCTGTGGGTGAACCTGGTCACCGACGGTCTTCCTGCCTTGGCGCTGGTCATGGAGCCAACCGACCGCGACATTCTCCAGCGGCCGCCGCGGCGCCCCGAAGAAGCGATGATCGGTTCGTCCGAGTGGAGATTGATCGTCGTCCTTGGGCTGATTCACGGCGCGGTCGCGCTGGGCACTTTCGTCTGGGCGCGGAGCGCGTATGGCTTGGCGGAGGCGCGCAGCATGACGTTTTCGACGCTGGTATTCTCACAGATCTACTCGTCGCTGGGATTCCGCAATCGCCTCAAAGTGCTCTGGGAGATCGGTCCGATGACCAACCTGCGCCTCCTCGCGGTGGTTGCGTTGTCGGCATTGCTCCAGCTGGCTCTGCAGCGGATTCCGGCCGCGCGGGAGCTCTTCCATCTGACCAGCCCGTCGATTGGCAACCAGCTGATTCCAATGCTCGCGGGGCTGATTCCGATCAGCGTCCTCGAGCTCGCGAAGTTGATTCCTCGCTGGTCGAAGCACGGCACACGCGCGGACTAGAGCGCCGGCGGTCCGCAGACTCTGCGCGCCCACAGCTCTCCAGCGCAGTTCTGTCGCCTGAGGTGGTGCTTCGACCCATCGCTCGTGCCGCTGCGCCGTTGAGCGCATCGCCGAGGATTGGCATCCGGGCTGCAAAGTCTTCACTTCATGACGATCCTCGCCGCGACGGACTTTTCACCCTGCTCGGTCACAGCCGTGCGACTGGCCGTGGCCCTGGCGCGCAGGCAGCGTGTTCCGCTCGCGCTCTTTCATTGCCTGGAACCACTGGTCGTCGATCCGGCCGCCACGCCGGTGAACGCTGAATGGAGCGCGGCGATCGTCACGGCGGCCGAGCAGGCGCTCAAGCAGCAAGCGGAAGATATTCGTAAATTGGGCATCGAAGTCCAGGCCGAGGTGCGGGTGGGCGCTGCCGCAAGGGCAATTCTCGAATTCGCGCGCAAGTGCAAGCCGGAGCTGATTGTCATGGGAACGCATGGACGCCGGGGCGCAGCACGGCTGTTCCTCGGCAGCTGCGCCGAAGACGTCGTTCGTTCTTCGACGTGTCCGGTCCTGGTGACCAACGCCGACGCTGCCGACCTCGAACGCTGGAACGGAACCGAGCCCTTGCGTGTGACCGTCGCCACCGATGGCTCGGCCCCTTCTGACTCCGTCTATCATTGGGTCCGGACGTTTGCGAGCATCACGACGAACGACGTCTCGATCGTTCGCTCCTACTGGCCTCCCCAGGAAGCGGCCCATTACGGCATCGAAGAACCATGGTTGGGCAACGACGGCCACCCCGACCTCCTGCGTCTGGTCGAGCGAGACCTGCGACGTGACGCCCGGGCGCTGGCGGGAGCCGAAGAACCGCGGATTCGATTCACGCTCGCCGGTCGGAATGCCGGCGAGGCCATCGCCGAAGACGTGCGGCAACTAGGCGCCGACGCCATGGTGATCGGCGTCCTTGCCCATCGCCGGTTCGTGTCGACGGGCCTGTCGATCGCCTCTGTCTTGAGATCGGCGCCGATACCGGTCTTTTGTATCCCGGCGACAGCCCACCCCAAACAGCGACACATTCCCAAGGTGCAATCCGTGTTGATCGCGTTCGACCTTTCGGAGATGTCTCGAGCCGCTATCCTTCCTGCCTACGGGCTTCTGCTCGGCGGAGGACGCGCGGAGATCTGTTACGTTCACGAGCGAGGCCCCGCCGACGCTCTGGACGATCTGCCAGCGAAGCCACCTCTCACGGAGGATGAGCGCGCGACAATCGACTCGCGGTTGCGCGCGGCGGCGCCGTACGAGGCCGCGGAGCACGGCATCGTGACGCATACGACCGTGCTCGAAGGACTGGACGCCGCCGAGGCCATTCTGCAAACCGCGGAACGCTTGGACGTGGACGTGATCGCCCTCGGCTCTCGAGGTCGCTCAGGCATCGAGCGCGTACTTCTGGGTTCAGTCGCGGAGCAGGTCGCTCGGCGGTCGACGCGCCCGGTGCTCGTCGTTCGCGGACTCGTGCAATGAGACGTCGGCGCCGCTGGAAGAGCGCTGATTCAGGCTCGACCATGGGAGGAACCGCAGGTCCAGGGATTGCAGTTGATGGTCGCGTGAGGGAAGGCTCCCTTCCCCGAGGAGAAGACGGGATGACCACGACCATTCGGCAGATTGTGAAGGGTCCAGCGATTGCGATTCACGAAACCGACGATCTCGCGCTCGCGCTGCAGATGATGGCGTGGGGCGACGTTCGCCACCTGCCGGTCGTCAGCGGAGATGAACTGCTCGGCGTCGTCAGCGAGCGCGACCTGCTACGGTGCTTCGCCGATCGCGGACGTGCCGTCGCGGGGCGAGAAAAGGTCGGCGCGATCATGCACAGCCCGCCGGTCACGATCGGTCCTGACACGGATCTGGCGGCTGCGATCCGCCTGGTGACCGAGCGCGGGATCGGCTGCCTGCCGGTTGTCGATCGCGGCGGTCTGATGGGTATCGTCACCCGCAGCGACCTGCTCGCGGCCGAAGTCGACGACGCCGCCGGTGCCGGACATGACGTCATTGCGACGACCAAAGCTCCGTGGGAGAGCCTCCTCGTCGAGGACGTGATGAGCCGCCAGCCCGTCACGGTAGCCGTCGACGCAAGCCTCCGGTCCGCGCTCGAACGTATGGACCAGCACGGCGTGCGGCACCTGCCGATCGTCGACGGCGAACTCAAGGTCGTGGGGATCCTCAGCGATCGTGACATCCGCACCGTCATCGGGAATCCCATGCGCACCATCACCTCCCACGACTCGATGGTGCGGATCGAGTCGGTACCCGTCGCTCGCATGATGACCCAATCGCCGATCACTCTGCGAAGCGGAACCCCCTTGCGGCGCGCAGCGAGAGTTTTCTCGGATCATAAAGTGGGGGTGATCCCGATCGTGGACGACCGGGACCGCTTGCTCGGGGTACTTTCCTACACCGATGTCTTGCGCGGCATTCTGGGTCCGAAGCGGAATCTGAGTTAGCAGCTCGTTTCCGTGAGCCTGCGGGCGCAATCGACGACCACCTGCGCATCGAACGGACTCGGCTGTGAAGCCCGACCTTGGCCAAGCTTGCGCGTGGTCCGACCGGCAGCGCAGATCTTGCGCACACCGTCCCGATATCCGGAGCCGCCGGCGTCACAAGGGCTCATTGGCCCGCTGCCGCTGCGCTGGCACCGAGCGTGCACCACAAATCGATCATGCGAAGCACATCACACGCTACCCAGGAGCTCGAAAGCTCGATCATGCGCGCACTTGCTGACGGCCACGCGCGCTTGCAGCGCTCGCTCGCCGACATCGTCGCGCTCAGCTTCGACCTCGATACTGACGAGCTGCGCCAACCCTGGAAGATGTTCGAGCTCGATCTCGTCCGTCACCTCGATCTCGAGGACGAGCACGTGCTGCGGCCGTTTGCGGCCGCCGAGCCCGGACCTGCGGTCGAGATCGCCGCCGAGCACAAACGCGTCCGCGCGGCGCTCACGCAGCTGGGGATCGATCTCGATCTGCATTGCCTGAGGCCCGAGCAAGTCCAGACCTTCGTCGAGCAGTTGCGCGCTCACATCGCACGGGAAGAGAGCTTGCTCTATCCCTGGGCCGCTCGACAGCTGGGTGCGGAGGCGCGTACCCGCCTCCGGCACGCGCTGCACGAGTACGAATCCTACGTCGGCGAGCTCCACCGCCCGCCGGTCCTGCGGATCGACCCGACTCGATCGAAACTGACCTTCACGCTGCGGCACGTGGTCGTCCAGGAGCTCCAGGGCCGTTTCTCGCGTTGGGGCGGGATGCTCGGCGTGGACGAGAACGAGCCAAGCACGTCCTGGGTCAAGATCTGGGTCGACCTCGCCAGCATCGATACTGGCAATGTCGAGCGGGATGAATTCGTCCGTTCGTCGGCGTTCTTCGACGTCGCGCGGTTCCCGCGGGCGGTGTTCTCGAGCTCCGACGTTCGAGTCCCCGACGGTGGGCGTCCATTGGTCAATGGGCGCCTGCGATTGCATGGGCACCTCGCCGACATGACACTGGAGGTCACGTCGCGCAGGAACGGAGTCGACGAGCGGGGCGAAGAGCGAGTGATCTACACAGTGGATGGTCACGTCGATCGCGAGCAGTTCGGCCTGCGCTGGCACGAGGACCTCAATCGGGGCGGGCTCCTGGTCGGTGACAAGATCCAGATCGTCGCGCATGTCGAGGCAGTACGAGCCGTGCCGAAGAGCCCCGCGGGTTGAAGCTCGACGCTCGCCGGCATCGCTACGAGACATCATGTCCGGGAGCGATCAAGCCTTCGCGGCGCGTTCCCCGGGCGCGGCGAAGCTGATCCCGAGCCCGCGCGCGGTATCCAGCAACGGAGCATTGGCTGGAACGAGCCGGGGTCCCCCCGTCGCTTCCGAGATCGGGACCAGCTGGAGGCGGCCCGCGCGCCAAGCCAGGGTCTGGCCGAATTGCCTGTGGGCGATAGCGGCAACAGCCGCTGCTCCGAGCGCCGTCGCGAGTAGTCGATCCGCCGCGCTCGGCGTTCCTCCTCGCTGGAGGTGACCCAGGACGACCGCACGCGCCTCCTGGCCCGTCAGCACTTGCAGTTCTTCGGCAAGACGATTGGCGAGACCCGATCTCGGCTCCTTCGTTCCCGCGCGTCCGTCCTCGAGCGCGCCAATCGGTACAGCGCCCTCAGCCGCAACGACGATCGAGAAGCGCTTCCCCGCGGCAGTGCGAGCGGCGATGTGCGCCGCCGCCTGCGCGAGATCGTACGGAATCTCCGGAATGAGGATGACGTCGGCGCCACCAGCGATTCCGGCATGCAGCGCGATCCATCCCGCCGTACGCCCCATGACCTCCATGACCAGAACGCGACCGTGGCTCTCAGCCGTGGTGTGAAGGCGATCGAGCGCATCCGTGGCGAACGCGACGGCAGTGTCGAATCCGAAGGTCGTCTCGGTCCCGGGTAGGTCATTGTCGATCGTCTTCGGAACGCCAATCAGCGGCACGCCCCGGCGCGACAGCTCGGCGGCGATGCGATGCGATCCGTCGCCACCCACGACGATCAGCCCATCCACGCCGAGATTGTGCACCGCCGCCGCGACCTCCCGCAGTGGATCGGGGTTGGCATTCTCGACGCCCGCGGCCGCGTCGCGAAGATGGCCCCGGTTCGTGCATCCCAGCAGCGAGCCCCCTCGGGGAAGAAGACCCGATACGTCAGCCAACCCGAGACGTTGGACGCGAGGTTTACCGATCAGTCCTTCGAATCCCTCGCGGACACCCAGCACTTCCCAGCCGTGGCGGAGAATCGCGGTCTTCACGACCGATCGGATTACGGCGTTCAACCCCGGGGCATCTCCGCCTGAGGTGAGAATGGCGATACGGCGAGTATTGGTTTCCATTCGCGGCTTCCTTTTGATTTCGCCGAAGGTGCAAGCCTCTTGCCGATTCGTGGCGCAGACTGGCCGGCAGGGACGGTTGGGGCCGGATCAAGGGCGGTCTCGAGTCGTCGAAGCCCCTGAGCGCAAGGCTTGCGCGGAGAGAGGCGCGGCTCGAAATTTCTGCGCTTTGTGCTGGGGCGGCCGTCGGTCCGTCCAAAGGGATGTCGTGTTTGTCTGGACGAGCGAGCCCTGGCACCCCGCATGCACGACATGTGCGTATGACATCTCACGCGACGGGACAGTCCGATTTCGGTGTAGCCGAAGCACGAACGGAATCCTGGGAGGTCGTCCGCGCCAACTCGGCTCTCACATTCTCTTTGCGCCATATCGTGGTCAGCGAGATCAGCGGATCCTTCAACAACTGGGGTGCGCGGCTGGAGCTCGGCGGCATGGACCCGTCACGATCACGCCTGACAGGTTGGGTCGATCTCACGAGCATCGATACGGGGTCGCCCGAACGCGACGCGCAAATTCGGTCGTCAGAGTTTTTCAACGTTGCGCATTTTCCCGTCGCCGAGTTCCGCAGCGAACTGATCGCTCCGCTCGACGGGCACCGTCTTGTCGTGCGTGGGCCGCTCGAGCTGCACGGTATCGTGCACCCCATCGAGCTCACCGTGACGCCGGGCCCGAGGATCGAGGACGGTGACGTCGTGCGCGCAACCTACGAAGTGCACGGAACGATCGATCGGCAGGCGTTCGGCCTGCATTGGAACCAGGATCTGGACGTTGGCGGCTTGGTCGTCGGTGATCGCATCGACATATGCGCACGCGTCGAAGCCGTGCGCGTTGCAGAGCGGTCGCTCAGCGACCTCCGCTCCTCATGTTAGAGGACGCTGCTCGCCGCCCGGAGGCCGGGCCTCGACGGTGAGGTGATAGTCATCGTGGAAACCACCTTCCTTTGTCTATTTCTCGCCGGTGTCGTACCGGCCAACAAGACAGAGTGCGCTCTCGTCCCGCTTTACGAGCAGGGAAGGGTGGTCGGTCAAGTGTGCCCGGACAATGGCGACGGCGCCGCGACGATCCTCGATCTCGGGGACGATTGGGCTCCGGCGATATTCTCCGAGACGCCCGATCATCCGCAGTCGTATCGCCGCACTTTGGTGGCGCTGGCGAACGAGCAGCTCGGGGAAGATACGCTCGTGGGACGCGGCACGCCGCGATCGATACTTCGAGCTCTACGGAATCTTCCCGAGCCTCTCCGTCGTTCGAGCGCGGATTCTCGATGAACCTCGGCATCGCTGCCACGCCTTGGTCGACGGTGGGGCGTTGCGCGCGCTGACTCGATCGGTGGCGCCGTGGACGGTCGTGAGCGCGGCGACCCGGCGCGTGACGGCCGGAGCCCTCACAGCGGCGCAACAACACCTGCGATGCGAGGGCTTTCTCGCGAAGGAGGCCAGCGGGGCCTTCGATGGGGGCACACAGGAGGCCCTGCAGCTCTATCAGCGCCGGCACATGTTGCCGTCCGCGGGGATCCTCGATCTCGAGACGCGCGACGCTCTTCTCACGGACAGTCGTGAGCTCGACTTTCGGACTCTGCTGCGCGTCCTCCGTGAACGCGTGGTCGACGCGAGCGGCCTCGTCGAAGACGGCTCGGCAACGAATGCGTGGGAGCCGATCCTCGGACGTTTCGTGGATTCGTCGGAGTACCGGCACGTTCTTCGTTCCACGCCGCTCGAAGGCGGTGCGGGCGATCTGGTGAGCCCCGCCACGGAAGCGGCCGCGCGGGCGCTGGGATGGACATCGCCGGAGGCGGCGTCGCGGCCGCTCGACACGCTGCCGGCTGGGCGCATGGCGGTCCGCCTTCCCCCGGTCCCTGCCTACCACGCCAAACCCATGCGGCTGCGAGCCGAGATCGATCGAGGCGATGTCTGGACGTCGTATCCGTTGGACGCGGAAGGGCGCCCACGGCCGTCTCCCGCCAAGAATCGGCCGACCTTCACGCTGTTCGTCGAGACCGGCGCGGGTGAGATCCCGCTCGTCCGCTGGCCGACGACCATCGGGGCCTGGAAGCAGGAGAAGATCGACGGTGAAGCCGAGGCGCTTCGGTACAAGGCGTCGCCGGTCGGACGATGGTACTGGCGCGATCTCGTCGCAGCACCGGCATGGTTTCCTCCGCCGACCACACCCGACCGGGAGCTCATCCGGCGAGGTCCTGACGGGAGGTGGGTTCCGGATGGAGACGGCGTTGGTCCAGGCTATCGCTCCGCGTACGGGTTGGTGGCTCTATTTCATGACCAGGCGATCACGACCAGCGGCGGCGGGACCGAGTACGCGGACATTCAGATCCGCACGCACGGCTCCGCTAACTATCGCTCGATCCTGCGCGGCTCGAGCCATGGCTGCCACCGGCTGTTCAATCATCTCGCGATCCGGCTCGGAGCTTTCGTGCTGGCCAGCACCGAGCACACGCGCCACGGGCTGATCGATGAGCGGTACGGGCGCGTCCTCCATTCGAAGGGAAGAACGTTCAAGCTGCGCGCGGAATCGCGCGGCTATCGGTACGAGATCGCCTCGCCGATCCCCGTCGATGTGCTCCCCGGGCGAACCGTGCGATCGAAGACCATCCCATCCATTCCTGCCCCGGGCACGCCGGCCGCGCCACAACCTCAAGCGCAGGCTCCCCCGACGCCGCAGACCTGATGCATCGGCCAGCCAGTGACGAGAGCCCGTCGCTTCCCCTGTTCAACCGCGACTACGGCAGGGTATCGCCGGCTGCAGCGTCTCGTGGCTGAGGTCGCCGCTCGGACTGATCCTCGGGCTTCTCGGGCGGTGCCTTGCCCCTGTTCGCGAGGCCCCCCTTGCGTCCAGCCTCGCGTGCCGTGATGGGGGTCCACTGGTGCGCCGTTCCCTTGTGGTGCGCCGCGATCCCGCCCTTTTTGCTTATGTCGCGGCGGCGCTCCGGATCCATGGCGGCGAAGCCGCGCGCCTTGCTGTTTGTATTGCGTGTCATGTTGCTTCTCTGGTTGTTGCTCTGAATTGACCCAGTAACGTCATGAATTGTCTGTGACACACGAATGGTTGACGCGCAATGAGCCCGGCAATCAAGTGGCGTCCAACGAATGAGGCTGGCGCTCGTGCGCAATCATTGCGTCCCTTCTTCTTCGGTGCGTTTGATGTTGAGCGATGAGCGAGCTGGCGCAGGTCTTGAAGCATCCGCCCGCATGCGCGCAATGTCGAAGGTACCGATCAGCGCTGTCCGTCACATCGCCGGCGCAAAGTATGCGGCTCGGCTTGGTTCACGCGCAGGACTCGCGAGGCCTCAATCCAGGACCGCTCAAAGGCCTCTGCGAGCCCAGTTGAATGCGCTGTCCCCAGTGAAGTGGCGGCTCTGATGCCGTTCCTCCCGCACTCACCGGAAGAGGTTCGGCCGCAACCACACGAGCACGCGATCGCGTACGGACTCCGTTTGTTCGGCGACGTGCGGCCGGGCGAAGCGGTCACGGTGCTCTTGCTGTCGCTGAACGTCTTTCTGTTGTTGACCGCCTACTATCTGTTGAAGGTGGCACGCGAGCCCCTGATCTTGTTGCACGGCGGCGCCGAAGTGAAGAGCTACGCCTCGGTCGGTCAGTCGCTCCTGCTGATACTCGTCGCCAGTGGCTACGGCTGGCTGGCGGCACGCGTCGGCCGCACGACCTTGATCACTTCGGTAACCCTCTTCTTCGCCGCCAACTTGCTCGGTGTTCTGGGTCCTGGGAACGCACGACGTGCAGGTCGGTGTCCCCTTCTTCCTGTGGGTCGGCATCTTCAATGTCGTCACCGTCGCCCAGTTCTGGAGCTTCGCCGCCGACATCTATACCGAGGAGCGGGGCAAGCGGCTCTTTCCGATCGTCGGCATGGGCAGCTCGATCGGCGCGGTCTCGGGCGCCACGATCGCGGCGCCGCTCATTCGCCGTGGGTCGCCGTTTCTCTTGATGGTCGTGGCGGCGGCAATTCTCGTGTCGGCGCTCGCGCTGACCCACCTCGTGGATCGCCGCGAGCGCCGGCCTGCCGCACGGGCGCGGCGTTGAGACAGGCCCCGACGTGCTGGCGGGGCAGTGGCGGGTTCGCGCTCGTAGTACGCGATCGGTACCTGCTGCTGATCGCCGTCCTGATCTCTGGTTCTCAACATCGTCACCAAGACCGGCGACTACGTGCTCGATCGTCTCCTCCTGGCCCAGGCGCCGGCCGAGGCGCACGCGCTGGGCATCAAGGCGTCGGTGTACATCGGTGGGTTCAAGGCGCGTTACTTCGAGTGGATCAACATCCTCGGCGTGGTGCTGCAGTCCGTCTTCGTGTCGCGCATCATCCGGTACGCCGGCCTTCGTCTGGCGCTGGTGATGATCCCGCTGGTGTCGTTGGGCGGTTACGGTGTGGCTCTTGCGCGCCCCGCTCATCAGCGTCTTGTTCGTCGGGCGTGTGATCGAGAGCAGCCTCGACTACTCGCTGTCGAACACCACCCGTCAGGCGCTGTGGCTGGTGACGTCGCGGGAAGCGAAGTACAAGGCCAAGCAGGTGATTGACACCTTCGTGGTCCGGGCGGGGGACGCCCTGTCCGCCGGGCTGGTCTGGGTCGGAGCGCGGCTGGCGCTGGGCCCGCGCAGCTTCCTGCTGATGAATGTCGGCCTTGCGGCGACGTGGGTGCTCGCGGCCTGGTTGGTTGGCCTGGAATGGAGGCGGCGGGGCGCATCGGAGAACGTCGCCCCATCGCCGGACACGGCGACGGCTGCGGCGGCTACGGCGGGTCTTTGACCTCGTCGGGACGTTCGATGCCGACCAGCTTGAAGCCGCGGGCCGGGCCCAGATCGTAGAGGTGGAGCACGACGCTGGCAGTGGGGCGCAACGATGGCGTCGCGTTGCTGTAGATCTCGATCAGCGTGTATCGGGCGGGATCGTCGTCGTGGGCCGCCGCACCCGCGCGATCGCTGGCGCGCGCGCCGCCGAAGGGCAGCGACACACAAGTTCGGGCGGGGGACGCCGAATCGGGCCGGAGCTGCTTCCAGCCGAGCAGCTCGTCCAGTTTGCGGCCGCCGTGCATGTGCACGCGGTAGGTCGTTGTCGCGGGAGCCGAGACGCGCGTGGCGATGGCCAGATCGTCGAAGCACAGCGACTGGCGGCGGTCGCCGGCGCTGCGACGCTCGAGGCGTGAACCGATCGAGCGACGTGTAGCGTGTCAGGTAGTCGCGCAAGATGATGTCGCGCCGTTTGATGAGAGTGTCGGCGAGGTACGCCTCCGCCGCGGGATCGTCGAGCTGGGCGGACCGAACGATGGCGGCGAGGTCCGCGTCCGAGAAGCGGGCGATGATGCGCACGGCCCACAGAGCATCCCGCATCGTCATCTGGTCGAACGCCGCGTTGCCATACGCCGGGCGCCAGTCCGACGGCACGAAGTGGTCCGCGCCAAAGTAGCCGAACACCTCGGGCATGGCTCCGGGCAAGACGTGATACCAGGGCCTGGGTGCCAGGCCCAAGGTGACCAGATCGGTCATCGCGACCGTGAAATCGAAGTAGCTGGCGCGTCCGATTCCGATGCGGCGGTTGATCTGCTCCCACGGCCACAAGCCTCCCGAGCGCGTCTCCCCAGTCCACGATGTGGTGGCGCACGGCCTGGTGCCCGTCGCGCTCGATCAGCATGTCGAGGGTGTTTGTCTCGACGGCGTCCCAGTGATGGATCCAGGCGGCGAAGAGCTTGCCGCCGCGCAGCTCCCGGCGGCGCTCGTGCGGAACGGTGTCATTCGGATCGTCGGCGCGAAGGCCTTCATAGCGAAACGGTCCCAGCGGTATGCCCGCCAGATACCGGCTGGCGATGACCCGGATGCGACCGTCGGGACGGCGCCAGCCAGCGGCCAGAATGCGGTCGACGTCGAATGGGGTCAGCGGCACGTGGTTCCCGTGGCAGGTCCTTCGCTTTCGCGTTGGGATCCAGCGTCAGGATGTCGCGCTGGAAATTGACCACCCGGTTGCAGGGCGCGTTGTATCCGGCGGCGTAGTAGATCGCGGCGCCGACAGCATCCGCCGTCGTGGCCCGCTCCGACGTGAACGTCCCGTCGACCTTGAGCAGATAGCGCTGTCCGTCGGGCGCCTTGATCACGAAGCCGGGGTTCACGCCGTCGGTCTTCCCCGAGACGATTCGCCACGGACCGCGCGTGGGATCCAGCATCGGGCCGTCGACGCACGCACCCTGGGCAACCTCGTCGGGCGTCATCGGGAAGAATCCGATGCGATTGGTGAACCAGCCACTGTTCGGCACCTCGTCCAAGCTGTTGACGTCCAGAGATTCGCCGGGAATCGACAGCGCCAGCGTGCTGGACAGCGGGCGGAGGAGGATGTCGTCGACCGCCACGCCGTACTTGCAGCTCTCGCGCTCGGCCGGTGCGGCAGGCAGCGGAGCGTCGGCAACGACCCAGATCGGTTCGCGCAGCGGGAAGCGGCGGACGGCATCGCCGGCGCACGCGAACGCGACGGCGCTCGCTAGCAACGCGAGCAGCGTCGGGCCGCGCCACCTAGTACGCATGGCTCACCCCCATGGTGAAGCGGGTCACGTCGAGCAGCTTGAACCCGGGAGCGTCGAAACGGTTGCTCGCGAAGGCCACCGTGAGCCCGATCGGTGTTTGAGGCGCGATGTTGCTGCGCAACGCGAATCCGTAGCTCAGGAAGAGACGCTCCGGCGCGAGCCCATCGAAGCGTCCCGCAAAAGCGTTGCCGACCTCGGTGAAGAGCTCGGCGTCGAGAAAGATCCAGCACGGATAGCGGTACTCCATCGCCGCGGTCACCGTGCTGGGACCGCGCAGCCGGCCATTGAGAAAACCGCGCATCCAGTCGGTCCCGCCCAATGTGGGCAGCTCCCAGAAGGGGATCTCGTTCCGCCCCAACTTCTGAACGAGGTTGGCCGCGAAGTCGAGCGCCAGCACGTGGTGGGCACCGGTGAAGTCGTAGAACGCCGCAGCTCGGCCGCCCGCCGACACGAACCGCGTGCCGGTGTCGCTCGGATCGATGCCGTAGCCGCCGTGCCATTCGAAGCGAACGCCGGTCCCGGACCCCCACTCGGGCTGCGGGTTTCGCGAGTCGAGAACCAGCAGCACCACCGGCTCGACGATCTGGTAGCCCGAAAAGCCCGGTGGGAGCGGAAGCTGTCCCGCGCCGCCGAAGCGCGCGTCGGTTTGCGGGGCCGGCACCGACGTGTGGCTGCCGTCGAACCGGGCGCGGCGATAGTCGACCTGAACCAGCGCGTGGCTGATACCGCCGAGACTGCCGTCGACTCCCACGCCGGCGCCGGTGACCGCGTACGAGAACCCGGTCTCGTCTTCGGTGCGCGTGTCCGGCCCCAGGCCGTAGAAGAGTCCGTCCGGCCGCTGCGTGTAGTTGCCGTGCACGATCATCACGCCGGAGCGGTCGCGGAAGAGCTTGAACCGATCGCGGGCGCTGGCGAGGATCACGTCGCTGCCGCCCGAAGCCGACGCGTTCACCGTGTTGTCGGCGACGCCGAAGCCGTGCCAGAAGAACGCCACACCGACGGTCTCGTTCAAGCCGAGATCGATGTTGCCGATCGGATAGACGCCGGCCCGTCCGCTGTTCCAGGTGAAGGTGTCGTAGATCCGCTTCCACAGGAAGTGCTCGTCGCCCCAGCGGACGAACGCCACGATCGGACGGCGCAGCACGTACTCGGCCGTGAGGTGTGCTGGCATGAGGACGAGCCGTGGAATCCAAGCCAGTCCTTCGCGCGCCGTGGGCGGTGCGCGCGGACGCCCGTCGGTGGACACGGTGGTGCTCTTCTCTCCGTTCGTGGAGAGGAGCGCCGATGCTTCGGACGGACGCGGCGGTAGGGGCGGCGTGCCCGAGAGATCGACCGCGGCGGCATTCGGTGGCAAAGGTGGAGATGGTTCGGCCCGCGCTCCTCCCGTGGCGCTGGCGCAGGTGATGCCGAGCAGAACCGCCACGCGCCGAGCCGCCCCGGAGCGCCTCTTCCTCAGAATCGCCATTGCGCGTTCACCGCTCCGCCCCCACCGGGCACGGGAGCGTAGCCAATCAAGACCGGTGGCGTTTCCAGATCGCGACCGTGATAGTGCGGCCGGCGGTGAAAGTGAGGCACCAGCACGCCGATACCGGCGCCGGCCATTGAGCCCATGATGACGTCGGTCGGAAAGTGCTCGCCGGATCGGACGCGCTCGTAGCTGACGAACGCCGTGAGCAACGTTCCGGCGGCGAGCGTGATCCAGGGCCGCGGGCTGTGCAATCCGCTGCGCACGAATGCGAGATACGTCGCCGTCGCGGCGATGGCTCCCGTTTGCGATGCGTGGCCCGAGAAGAACGACAGCTGGAGATCGGTGTTGGACGTGCAGCCGCCCGTCGGCGCGGACGAACGCCAGCAATTGGCGTAGTCGATCGGGCGCGGGCGCCGTACGCCAATCTTCGTCGCCGACGTGAACGCTGCGGTGATGGCGATCGACTCGGCGTACATCGCGGCGTCGACCGCGAGCGCCCGTCTCCCATCCCGCATGCCGGAGAGAACGGGATCGAGCACCGCGAACCCGGTGGCGATCCATAGCCCGATGTCGGAGTAGGTGCCTGCGTGCGGATCGATGTGTTGCGTGACCGCGACCCGATCGATCGAGAGCAGGCGCGCCGGGTCGCCCGGGAGCTGCGGCTGGATCTCTCCCGTCGACAGCACGAGGCCGAGCAGAGCGTCGAAGCTCGCGCCGCCGACGATCAGCACGCCGTCGACCACCGGGTCGATCGTGAAGTGCTCGCTGTCAAGCAGCCGCGGCGACGTGGGCTCGTCGGCCTGCGCGGGTGAAATCCCGGCGGCGATGACGAGTGGGATAGAGATGAGCAGAATCAAGATTCCTCGTGGCATCGGTGAAGCCTCCCGTGGCACAGAGGGCGCTAAGGGTTCCTAGGCAGCTGCTGTCTCAATCGTTCGATGAGCTGGTCGATCGACATGTTCGCCAGCGCGGCGCTGAAGGTCTTGCGGAAGTGATTGACCAGGCTGACGCGCTCGATGCTGAGGTCGACCACCATCCACTTCCCCTGCTCGCTGCGCAGGAGGTAGTCGATTGGAATCCGATCGCGGCTGGCGCTCACCAGGGTCGATCGAACCAGCACGTCCTCACCCTGCGCGGTCGAGCCGTCGATGGTGACGATCTCGGTCCCCTGGAAGCGGTCGATGTCGTCCATGTATTGCGCGGCGAGCACGTCCTTGAAGACCTCGATGAAGCGCGCGCGTTGGGCCGGGTCGAGCTTGCGCCAGGGCGCGCCCAGGCTGCTGCGCGCCATCTCTGACCAGTCGAAGGCGAGATCGGCCACGCGCCGCAACGCTGCGATCCGCTGCGGCCGCTGCGCCGACCCGGCGAGGGTCTTGTCTTTTAGCAAGGCGAAGGCGCTCTCGACGTTCTTGCGCATCACCTCCTCGGCCGGGATCGCGCCGGCGGCGGGTGCGGGTATGTGAAGTGCCACCAGCACCGCGAAAGACACGAACATGGCGATCGCCCGGCGAGTCACGGCGTCACCGTCCCCGCCACCCGCTCTTCGGGTGGCGCGAGGTAGAACAGCGACGAATCGCCGTCCAGCGTTCCGGTCGCCTTGGCCAGCGCCGCCATCGCAAGGTTATGCTCGTAGGCCGCCTTCATGACCGCGGTCCGCAAGGAGACGTAAGCTGCCACCGCGTCGGAGACCTCGCGCACGTCCCCGAACCCGACGCTGTAGTCCGCCGACGCCTGCACTACCCATTGCTTGGCCTTCACGATCGCTCGGCTGCCCGACTCGATGTCCGCGCGCGTGCGCCGGACGTCCTCGTAGGCGCGTCGCACCTCCGCAGGAATTCCGCCTTCCGCCCAGGCGGCGAGGTGGCGCAGGCCATCGACATGTGCCCGCTGCTCTTGTGCGCGCGCGCCCGCCATGTCCCCCTGGAATTGCCATCGCAATCCAAGCAGCGCCGCCGGGATGAAGTGATTCAGGGGATCGACGACGAAGCGGGTCTCGAGCCAATCGCGTCCCGGCGTATAGGCGACGGAGAGCAGCCCCATGGCGAAGATGTCGGGAGCGGAACCGGCGGCTTCCGCGCGCGTGAGCGCTTCCAGCGCCAGACCGCCCTCGACGAGCGCGGTCACCTCGGGCCGGTGTTGGTTGGCCATGACCAGCAGCTGGGCGAAGTTCTCGGGCAGGCGTCCGACCGGGAGCAGCTCCGGCTCGCCGACGACGATCTCCTCTTCGCGAGGCAGGCCCAGGAAAGCCACCAGACCTGCGCCAGCCTGCGCCTTGCCGGCCTCCGCTTCATGGCGGGCCATCTCGGCCAAACCGATCGCCGCTTGCAGGCGCAGGACCTCCCGCTCGCTGACACCGGCGACGTTCTGCTTCAGCCGCTCCTCCGTCGCCTGAAGCGTGCTGTCGAGCCAATGAATCGTCTCGTCCATGAATCGCGCGCCGTCGCGCGCCATCAGGTAGCCCTCGTAGATCTGCGCCACGGCCAGCGCGACGTCCGCGCGCTGCATGCGGGTCTTTGCCTCGGTCGCCCGCAGGCCGTGTTGAATCGCCTCTTGTCGGAACGAGATCTTGCCGAAGGTGTAAAGCGGCTGGATCACCGAGAGGTCGCCACCCAGGGCCACGGACAGGTCGGAAAGGCGCAGGTTCTGATACTGGGGCTCCACCGACTGGGTGGCCGTGCCCGGTACCAGCGTGGCCTTCATCGATGGGCCGATGCCGGCGGTGAGCGAGACCATTGGCCAGCGGGCCGCATCGACCTGCCGTCCTTGCGCCGCGATCACCGCCTCATCGGCACGTGCCGCCGCGATCTGAGGATTTTGCGCCAGCGCGATGCGCACGGCGCTTCGTCGATCCAGCGTGCGGGCAAGCGCGGCGCTCGGCCCAGCGGCCCACCACCAAGTTGAAACGCACACCGACACAGCCACCATCTTTTGTGATGCGGTCACGGCCGTGGCTCCTGGTTGGCAGGCGCCGGCCGCGAATCGTGCTTGGCGGCTGGCGGAGGACTCTGTCCTTCGGGTGATGGGGCCGCAGCTCCGAACGCGTAGCGGCCGATGATGTCGGCCATGTTGATCGCCGGTTCGGTGTGCGTGAGGCGATCGCCGTCGCGCAGGTTCTGCTCGGCGCCGCCCGGTGAAAGCGAAACGTAGGAATCGCCGAGCAGCCCCGAGGTGGTGATCGACGCGATGGTGTCCTGCGGCAACACCACGCCGCGGAGAATCGACAGGTCGACCTCGCCGAAATAGTCGGCGAGGCGGATGGCTTGCACCTGACCGACGGTGACGCCGGCAACCTTGACCGGCGCGCGGACCTTCAAATCGCCGACGTTGGCGAAGCGCGCGCCGACGCGATAGTGAGGCTCGGACAGGATGCGCAGGCCGCCAATGGATATGGACAGGTACCCGAGCACTGCCAGCCCGAGGAGCACGAACGCCCCGGTCACGATTTCAATCTTGGTGTATTCAAACAAGAGTTGCTCTCCTCGTCCCGGTTTCTCAGAAGAAGATCGCCGTGACCACGTAGTCACCGCTCAATATCAAGACCGCTGTTTCGACCACGGTGCGGCTGGTCGCGCGGCCGACGCCGCGCGCGCCTCCTCTGGTCTCGAACCCGCGGAATGAAGCGATCCCGGCGATCAGCGCCGCGAAGACCAGCGACTTCCACAGGCCGACCGATACGTCTTTCCACTCGACCGACCATCGGACGTTGGACATGAACGCCAGGCCGTCGAGGCCCAGGACCGAGACCCCGAAGACGTAGGCGGCGGCGATCCCCGCCAGCGAAAAGAGCGCGGTCAGCATGGGCAGGGCGACCAGCGTCCCGAGCAGCCGGGGGACGACCAGATAGTGCGCGGGGTCGATTGCCAGCGACTTGAGCGCATCGATCTGCTCGGTGACCGCCATGTTGCCGATCGTGGCCGCCATCGCCGAGCCGGCGCGCGCTGTCACCATGATTGCGGCCAGCACCGGCGCCAGCTCGCGCGTCAGGCTCAGCGCGACCAGCGCTCCCACCATGTTCTCGCTGCCGAACCGAACCAGGACGTTGTAGCCCTGCAGAGCGAGGACCAGACCGGTGAAGACTGCCGACAGGGCGACGACCCCGACGGAGCGGGCGCCGATGAACTCGATCTGGGTGACGACTTCGATCACGCGAAAGGGGCGACGCGGGACACGCGCCGTTGCGTGCCCCACGAAGAGACTGAGACGGCCGACGTCGCCGACGAAGCGCAGGGCGCCGCGGCCCAGCCAACCCGACACCCGCGCGGCGGACAGCATCTTCATGGGCTCGGCGAATGCGACCTCCATGCCAGCGGCGTCGCCGGCCGCCGTTCCAGCCTTCGAGCTGGGCGGGCGACTGGAAAGATGAACCACCACGCAAACCCTGCGCGCGTCAGCCATCAGGCGTGAGTTCTGCGCAGACTCGCGCGTCGGATGGGGGCGCCCATGTCCCGCGTCGTTCGCCGCCTCGGCGGATCTAGTCGACGCGCCCAGCGTGCTCAGGCCGATTCTGTGTGCCTCACGTCTTGTCCGCGGATCAGATAGATCACCATCTCGGCCAGATTCGTCGTGTGATCCGCCAGGCGTTCGATGTGTTTCGCGAAGAAGATCGTGGCGAGACCGCGCCCGACGGTCTTGGGGTCGCGGGTCATGACGTCCTGGACCTCGGCATGGAGTCGGGCGGCCCAGGCGTCGATCGCTTTGTCCTCCGAAATGACGGCCTGTGCGCCAAGCGGATCGCAGGCGACGATGGCTTCGAGGACAGCGCGCAGCATCTTCTGAGCTGCGAACGCAAGGCTGGGGAGATCGTCCACTGCCCGTAGCGCTGGCATTTCGGTCAGCGCGGGCACCCGCTGGGCCATGTTCACCGCAAGGTCACCGATTCGCTCGAGGTCGGTGACCATCTTCAACGCCGCGGCAACGAAGCGCAGGTCCGAAGCTTCCGGTTGCCGCAGCGCGAGCACGCGGATGCACCGCTCGTCGATGGCGAGCTCCATGTGATTGACAGCTCGGTCGGCCTCGACCACGCGCTGCGCGCGTTCGACATCTCGATCGGTGAGAGCCCGCACGGCCTCCGTGATCTGGGCGTCGACCAGGTTGCCCATCGCCAAGATCTGCTCCTTCAAGGCTCGAAGCTCGTCATCGAACTCGGCGTAGATGTGCTTTGCCGGGGTCATAGTCATCCGTCCTTCCTGCGAGAGAGTCCTGGTGCGATTTGGAGCGGGCTGCGGCCGTACCGACCGTGGCCGTCGTCATCGGCCAAAGCACCACGCGTGCCACAACGCCGACAGCCTGCCGCACCGGGGGTTGGCGCAGAGCTTGCTGGTCGGGAGTACCCGACGCCCAAAGTCAGAAACGGAGACCAAATGAAACCAGTCACGAGATTTGTCAGCTCACTGATCATCGGCGCGCTCGCCGCGGCCGGATGCGGAGAAGGCACACCCGACTCCATTGGACAGCTCACCGAGGAGAGAAGCCCGATCGTTCGAGCGACGGCCAGCGGCGGCCGAAACGAGGTCGTCATGATTTACGCCACGGTCGCCGGTCCCGGAGGACTGGCGACGCGGACCTGCTCGGGATCGTATTTCGCGCCGCGCGTGGTGATGACGGCGGCGCATTGCTTGGAGAACATCTTCCAGGGTCAGCTGTTCGTTTACTGGGGCGACAACTTCACCCAGGACTTTGCGCAGCTCACCCCGCAAAACGGGCTGTTGGTCCCGCCGCCAGTCGGTCAACCGTCGTTCTGGGCCAAGGCCGATTCGGTCGAGAAGCACCCGCAGTGGGACGTCAACCTCAAGCACCCCGACATGGGCGCGGTCTACCTGGATCGCAAGCCGCCGTTCGATCCGTTGCCGCTGGCGCGGTTCCGCCTCGACGATTCGTGGACCAACCGCCAGGTCACGATCTCGGGCTGGGGCGGAGACGTTGCGACCAGCGGCACCACCGCCACCGGCTCGCGCGTTCAGCGCACCGGCCTCACGCATCTCCTCGGAAGTCCCACCGCGGCCGACTATCACCCCGAGGATCCCAACCCCGGGATGCTCGTGCCGGCGGTGCGGCAAAACGTCGTCAAGTTCGACGGCCACCCGCCAAACTCGAACAGCTGCTTCGGCGATTCGGGTGGCCCCATCATCGTCAACGCGTTCGGGCAAGACTACTTCGCGGGCGTCATCTATTTCGGTGGGTTGTTCTGTGAGGACTACGGTCTCGCCACGCGGATCGATCCCTTCCTGCCGTTCCTGGACCAGGCGTACAAGCGCGGTGGCCAGGAGACGCTGATCCCCAACCTGGAATGCGTCGCGCCCAACCTGGCCGGCTCGCTGACGGCGTATTTCGGTTACAACAACAAGAACGGCGTCGGGGTCACCGTTCCCTTCGGCACGAACAACCAGCTCGCCCTCGACACCAGCGGCTTCCGCAACAAGCTGTTCAACCCGGGCCTGCACTCGTTCGCGTTTGGCGTCGACTTCACCACCAGCCAGACCGTCAGCTACTCGCTGGCTCCCGACAACAGTCCGCGAACGACGATCAGCGCCAACCGAAACTCCGTGCGTTGTGGCGCCGCGCAAGCGGACCAGGTGGAGATCGGCAATGTATGCCGTGCCGTCATGCGGTCCGGATGCCCGGCCCTGACGTTCGAAAACTGCATGACGGCCTTCCTCGAGAACCTCGAGTTCACGCGCGACGTGACTCCCGAGTGCTTGCTCCAGAATCAGGCCTGGGACGCCTGCCAAGCTCGCACCGCCCCCGGTCTGGCCAACTGGCAATGCAGCCCAGTCCCTGGATTCATGCCTGGAGCCCCGGCCTGTGACGGGTTGCTGAACGATCTCTTCACCTGCCAGGGCTTCTGACCCTCAGTACGGTCACGGAGAGAGATGAGCGCAAAAGATGCGCCCCTGAAGTCTTGGGGCGCATCGTTCGCGCCGTGCGCGGGCGGCCGCGCTGGCGCCTCGCAGCGGCATGAATCCGCGCCGCGCTGGCTCAGATGTCGTGGCGCCTCTCGTGATCGAGCAGGCGTTCGTAGATTCGGCTCTCGGGACCGAACGCGAAGACGTTGAGCCCGTGAAGGAGAATACCGAGCCCCCAACCGATCATCGGCCAGACGAACCAGAGCCGCTGCGGGTACGCGAGCAAATTCACGAGTGCGATTCCTCCAATGACCAGCAGGTAAATCACCAGGTGATTTATGAACGCGAGTTTCGCTCGCGCGCGAGCTTCGGCGGATCCATAACCAAAATCTCTTGATTGCATGGTCGAACCCTCCCGGTTAGATGTTTGCATCGTCGATGCCAGGGTGTCGGCTCTCTCATGATCACCGCTGTCTTCGCTCTTTGATGAACGGGCGCGGTTCGAGACACCAACGCGATCGGGTCTGGTGATGAGGCTGCGGCGTCTCCTTGCTCCATGGACGCGAGCGCGCTGGGCGATTGCCATCGCGATGTCGCTGGTGATCCATGCGCTGGTCACGTTCTTCTGGCGCCTCCCAGCGCCGGACCGGCCTGCGGTTCTTCCCGCGCCGACACCTCCCGCTCCCCCGATCGTCTTCGAGCCGAGCTCCCCGCCTCCAGTTCGGCGGCCGCGCGTGGTGGTGGTGGGGCCGCAAGCGCGGGGCGGGAATCTTGGCGGCCGCGCGCCGACCTCTACCGGTCCGCTGCGGGCGCGCGGCCAACGCCTGGTCTCGACATCGAGGGCCATGCCCCCGGCGCCCGCGGCCGCCTCGGCGCCGGATCCGGCGACCTTCCAGGAGTCGCCCCACGCGATGTCCGATGTCCCCGCCGACGACGCGGACGTGGCGCTGGGTGCGCCGGCCGCCGGGCAACCGGTGCCGCCGCCGGCGTTGCCGGCGGACAGCGATACAGGCCCCACGTTCGACGATCTGATTCGCGCGCAAACCACGCGCCTCGCGGGAGGCCTCGGCACGGGCAGGGGTGGCTTCGGAGTGGGAGACGGCACCGCCAGCTTCGCGCTCTCGGTGGACGTCTCGGGCCATCGGGTCGTGGGCAGCCGCGTTGCCACCGCGCCGGTCGTCGTTGGACAGCAACGAATCGATTGCGAGTTACCCGTCGGACCGTTGCGTGCCGTCGTCCGACTCCTGGTGATGCGCGACGGGACGGGGGCAGCCCCTCGGGTGCTGGAGACCTCGGGGCAGGGAAGCTTCGATACCTGCGCCGTCAGGTACGCGCTGGGATTGCGCTTCGCGCCGGGAGTCGACGGAGCGGGCCATCCGCTCGATGTCTGGGTCCACGTCGGGATCACCCCGTCGCTGACCAATCGCCCGGTTCGGTGAGATGTTCGGTGAGATCACGAATCGGACGCGGCGCAGATTCTGCGTGCGCGTCGCGCATTGCCGAAGTTCCTGCGTCTGACCTGGGAACGATCCCCCGGGTGGGCCTGATTACCCAAGTGGCATCACCGGTGCATTGTGGCCGTGCCGTCTACCACTCTCACTGGCGGAGATTGCACATGAAACGACGATTGCAGACCTGGGGGCTGGCGCTGGTCCTCGGACTCGCGCTGTCCGCGGCATTCGACGTCGGGCACCCGCACGCTGACAAGGGGGGACCGGTCGTGGCGGACGCCGCGGGCGCGCCGGGCCTTTAGCGGCCGCACCCGCGATCGACACCACTGGGGGGTTGCCATGGGAAAGGCGCTTCCCACGTTCGAGAGTCCGTGGAAGCCCAACGACGTGTTGCGCCCGGAGATCACCGTTGGATCGCCGGTCTCGTCGTGACGATCGCGCTCGGCCTCTGGGCCCGGTCCGGCGGCGCCTTCGAGCTCGACGGCCACGAGGTCATCGAAGCCACTGCGTACAAGCGCTTGCTCGCGCTCGCCGCCGTTCCGGGAACGGGGCCACCCGAGATCTCGGGGAGAGCCCTGCTGGGTGCCCTCATCGCGACCGGTATCCTGGCAAAGCCGCCCTGTTTTGATCACGCGAAGCCGAGCGGCGATTGCGGAGCTAAGCAGCGCCTGGATCTGCCGCTCCAGTATTGGCCGACGCTTCGCGCGGGCGCACCCGATCTGGTGCTCGATCGCCAGATCGGCCAACACGGGCAGTGCCAGCACTTCATGGCTCACACCGACGACGCCCTCACGCCGGTCGACCCTCGCCTTGGCGTGCCCGGCGGGCTGGCGACGACGGCGTATCTGCGTTGTGTGCGCGTGGCCGGTGTGGTGTTCGATGGGATCCTGCGCGATCCTCACCTGGCCGACTGGCGGATCGCCGGGACGTATGTCCTCATCCACGCGCTCGAGGACTCGTTCTCGGCCGCGCACGTCAACCGAACGCCCCACTTCGAGATCGTCCACCTCCTCTCCTGGACGCTGATCGACTGGCCCGTCTATGCCTGGCATGGCAAGTGGGGCTTCCCGGCCTCCACACACCACGCGGTCAGCGAACAGCGCGATTACGACTACATGCGCTGGAACGCGTACACCCGGGACGGGCGCGCGTGTCGCGATCTTCACCATCCCTACGCCGTCCCGGACGAGTGTCTGACCGATCGCGCGAAAGCGGCGGCGTCGGCAGTCGTCGACTTGCTGGTATTGACCTACCGATTGCGCGCCCGCGCGAGCGCCGACGGGCGGCCGGCTTCGCTGTTCCCGCCGGCGCCGAGCGGCGACGCCGACCTGTGGATGGCTTTCGTCCGGGCCGACCTGCCGAGCATGGGGGCGTCCGCGGAGCTGCCTCGCAAGCTCGAGAGCCCGCTCCCGCGTCCGGACGTCTTCGTCGGTCCCCAGGCGGTCGCCGGCTCGCATCTGTGGGGCCTCGGACTCTGGGCGGCGCGCTTCTTCATGGGGCACGCGTCGCCTTTCCTGCTCGGCATGAGCGGTGGCGCTGGCTACGACCGCCGCGACGGCGTCGGCGAGCTCGTCGCGGCCGCGCAGCTCGGCCTCCTGCTGCCGCTCGTCCGTCGTTTTACCATCGGCATCGCGCCGGCAGGTCTCCAGCTCAAGTGCGGAACGCATTTCCAATCGTGTCAGGTCGATGCCGTCGCCGCCCTCGGTACGCTTCTCGTGCCGCTCAGCTCGGCGACGTGGCTGGGCGTCGAGGGGCCGCGCTGGTCCTGGACGGACCGGACGATTGATTCGTCTTGGTTCGGCCTCGCCCTCGGGTGGTCTCACGAGCAGTTGCCACGGTTCGCGCCGCCGAGCCCGGAAGCGGTCGCGACCTGGGATCCGCCTGACCCCAACGAGGTCAGGTCCTTCCGCCATACCCGGTGGACCCGCGCCGCCTTCTTCACGACGACCGCGGCATCGCGCTCCGACAACGCCTTCGTGGGGGCCGGCCTCGGCTGGCGCTGGGACCGCGATCGCTGGGATCGACGCGCGGGGTTTGCCCCCGGTCTGGAGGTGGAGATCGACGCCGGGAAGATCGACAGCCACACGGCGACCGGCAGCCTGGCCGTCGCTCCCACGGTGCGCGCTTACCTGCGTCCGAATCGAGTCGCTCTCACCGCAACGCCGGCACTGGTCCGGGTCGGCGCGTTCGGCGACCGCGAGGTGGCGGTGGACGTTGCCGGTCGTGCCGGGATCGCGCTGGAGGTCGGTCGCATCGAGCTCGACGCCGACTCGCCCCCGCTGTCGTACGTCTCGCAGGCACGGTGGCACGCGCTTCCATTCACGGTGCGTCTCGGCCTGCTCCTCGATTAGGTAGAAGTCGGCTTTCGTCAGCGCCTCAAGAGACTGCCATTGTCATGGGGCTCCTTCCTGATTGGACCCGTGAATGGGCCCTGGGCCTTGTTGGTCCCGCGCGGCGCCTCATCTTTTCGCTTTCAGGAGGAGCGCACATGGCGGAGCCGGGCACGTCTGGGCGGAAGCAGGCCAACATCGTTTCCACTCCGCGGGCGCCGGCGAGCTGGTGGGGTTCCTGCTTCGTGGCTCTGGTCCTGGCAGCGGGCTGCGGGCGAGCCGCAGCAGGCGGCGAGACCGCGAAGGCGGCGGAGAGCCCGGCCCGCGGCTTCTCGTTCGTCGTGTACGGCGACTCGCGCTCGATGATGGTCCTGCCCGACAGAGCGGACCAAGAAGCCCAGGCACGCAAGATGATGGTCGACATGTTCGCGCTGGCTGTTCCCGAGAAGGTCGCTCGCCACATGGCGAAGAGGCTCGTCAAGCTCACCTATGACCCGGACACGGGGGAGCTGGCTGGGATGGTCATGCCCTTCATGACGGCGAGCGAGGTGACGAGGCTGACGTTCGACAAGGGCTGGGTCACGCAGGCCTCGGTCGAGGACGTCAGGCTGCTGCCGGGCGTGCACCGCACGATCTATCGATTCGGAAGGCGGCGCGTGGGTCGCCCGCGAGGTGGTCAACGAAGTCCAACGAGGACGAGCCCTGTTCGCGCTTCATACCGGGGACCTGGTGTGGTGGGGCCAGCAGGGCGCATCTGCTTCCGAGAATCCCTATTGGACGCGGGTGCGCGAAGATGTGCTGAATCAGCTGCCGCCGCCGACTGCCGAGATGCGAACCGCCGGGTTGCTTGGGCGCATGTTCCCCGCCGTCGGAAATCACGAGGTCTGGTATGACGCCGACGCCCAGGGCTTCCTCGCCACGTTTCCCTATCTGAAGGAGCTCGGGATCTCGAGCGACAGGCTGATTTACAAGTTCGACTTTCAAGGCGTTCGCTTCATCTTCTTGTGGACTGGACCGTACGAGACGCGAGCTCCCACGGCGTGGACTGCCACCACGCCAAACTACGAACAGCAGATGAAGCAATTGGGGCAGTGGCTGGATGAAGCGAAGACCGCGGGAACTCGCAAGGTCTTCGTCACCTTCCACACGGCGCTCTTCTCCCGTTCCGGGATGGGCGGTATGTCAGAGTCCCAGAGTCCCCACCGGCTTCTCGCCTCGTACGCGAAGGATCTGGACATCATCGTTCTGAACGGGCACGTGCACACGACCGAGCTCTACGCCCTCGACGGCGTCACGTACCTGGTGCTGGGCGGAGGCGGCGCAGAGCAGGACCCGATCCTTCCAGGCCGCACGCACCTCGACGTTGCCGCCGACTATCCGCCCGACCAGTACTGGAACGGCGAGAGCCCCCGAGAGGAATACAACTACGTGCTCGTCGACGTTCAACCCGGATACCCGACGAAGCTCACGATCAACCGCTTCCGACCCCAGACCGCGACGCCGTTCGCGACCGTGGAGCTTCACAGCTCGCCAGAGTGAGTGACGACCGCCTCGGGGCTGGGGCCTTCTGCGGTAGGGGCCTCGGGAATCGTGAAGAAGAAGACGGTGCCACGTCCCAGGGTGCTCTCGACCCAGATGCGCCCGCCATGGGCCTCGACGATCCCGTGCGTGATCGGCAGCCCGAGGCCGGCTCCCTGACGAGCACCCTTTCTCGCCTGCCAGAAACGATCGAAGACGTGCGGGAGCCCGTCGGGTGAGATTCCGCAGCCCGTGTCGGCCACCCAGAACTCCACCTCGTGCTCCCGCCGGGCGGCCCCGACCGTGATTCGACCGCCCTCGGGCGTGAACTTGATCGCGTTGCCGACCAGGTTCTCGAGCACCTGGTAGAGGCGGTGTTGATCGCCCCAGACGTCGGGCAAGTCGCCGGCGAGCTCGAGCTGGAGCGCGAGCGACGCCGCCGACGCCAGCGGCCGCTGCGCCTCGACGGAATCCAGGAGGAGCTGGCGGGCTGGGATCCGCGTGTGCTCGATGCCGAGATACCCAGCCTCGATGAGCGAGACGTCGAGCAGGTCGCGGATCAGATGATCTATCCGGTTGGCGGCGCGGAGGATACTCTCCCGCGGCCTGTCGTTGCGGCGTTCGGGCTCTGGCCCTCTTCGCTTGAGCGCCGACGCATGCATCACGATCGCCGCCAATGGGTTCCGGAGATCGTGCGCGACGACGGCGAGAACCTCCTCGCGAAGGCGAGTGGCGCGCACGGAGGTCCGATAGAGGCGCCCGTTCTCTATCGCGAGCGCCGCGCGGTCAGCGAGCGCCTGCGCGAGGCGAAGGTCAGCCGGCCCGTACACGCGCGACGGCGTCGAGGAGATGAAGAGGAGAACGCCGAGGACCTGTCCGCGAATCAGCAGCGGCAATCCCATCACCGAGCGGGGATCGATGGCGCGGAGCAGCTGGAAGTGCTCATCGCTCTGTGCGAACGACGCGAGCTGTTCGGCGGTCATGCGCTCGATCAGGAACGGTCGCCTGGTTTCCAGGGCGGGCAGAGCCAGGTGGGGCCGGTGGCGATCGAGCCGCACCCGTTCGAGCCGTTCGGCGAGAGGTGCATGGTCCGGATCCCCGCTGATGACCCTGAACCGTCGGGGACGGTCCTCTTCTTCCACGATGTCGACGATGCACCAGTCGGCGAGCTCACGAACGACCAGATGCCCGAGGGTCGTGAGGGTCTGCTCGTAGTCGAGCGACGAGGCCAACACGGCTCCCGCTTCGGCCAGGAACCGCTGCTCCGCTTCGATGCGCTTTCGCTCGGTGATGTCGCGAAGAGCCACCGTGAAGACCGCTTGGCCGTCGACCGTCAGCTTCGAGATGGCGGCCTCCGCCGGAAACTCCTCGCCATTCTTGCGTCGCCCCATGATCGTCGCGGCGCGCCCACCCATGGGACGCGCCGTCACCTCACCGGCAGTGAACGCGCTGACATGCTGGCGATGGATCGCCCTGAACCTTTCGGGGATGAGGGCGTCCAGCCGAGCCCCAATCGCGTCAGCGCGCGAATACCCGAAGATCCTCTCGGCGCCGTCGTTGAAGACGATGATTCGTTGCTCGCTGTCGACGGAGATGATCGCGTCCGTCGAGATGGAGATGATCCCCGAGAACCGTGCCTCCGATGAGCGGAGCGCCTCCTCCGCCCGCTTGCGCTCGGTGATGTCTTCGATCTGAGCGATGTGGTAGAGCGGCGCGCCGTCAGCGCCTCGCAGGATCGAAGCGCTCAGCATGATCGTGACAATCCCGCCGTCCTTTCGGACGTAGCGCTTCTCGAGCTGATACCGGGCGATTTCCCCGCGGGTCAGGCGCTCCGTGAGCGCCAGATCCGAACCGAGATCTGCGGGGTGTGTGATGTCCTGGAATCTCAGCCGCTGCAACTCTGCCGCCGTGTAGCCCAAGATCTCGCACAGTGCGGCGTTGACGCGCGCGAAACGACCGTCGAGCGCGACCAACGCCATCCCGATGGGCGCTTCGTCGATCGTGAGACGAAACCGTTCTTCGGATTCGCGTAGCTGCAGATTGGCTGCTTCCGCTTCGTCACGTGCCTGCCGAAGGGCTTCTTCCGTTCTCTTGATGTCGTCGACATCGGTGCACGTGCCGAACCAATTGATGACCTGGCCATTCTGGTCATGCAGCGACACGCCGCGGATTAGCCACCAACGATAGACACCGTCCGCACGGCGCAGCCTGCACTCTAGAGAGTAGACACCGTCAGTCTGCACTGCCCGTTGCCAAGCGTCCCAGGCCCTCTGCCGGTCATCAGGATGAAACGGTATGTTCCAACCGTCTCCGGAACTCTGTTCCAAGGTCAGGCCGGTGTAGGTCACCCATTGCTGATTGAAATATGTGTTCCAACCATCCGGCCCGGCAATCCAGGCGATCTGTGGCACCGCCTCGGCCAGCGTGCGGAACTTGTTTTCGCTGTCTCTTAGATCGTCTTCCATGCGCTTGCGCTGGCTGATGTCGCGGACGAAGGCCTGCCAGCGACCACCAGGAAGGATGTTCGAGCTCACTTCGACGGGGACGAGCGTCCCGTCCTTCCGCTTGTGGGTCCACTCGGATCGGTTCAGCTGTCCCGGGACCAGCAGGCCAGCTCTGACCGTTGCCAGGCGCGCGGCGTCCTCCGGTGGAATGATGTCGAAGATCGTCTTGCCAACCAGCTCCTCGCGTTCGTAGCCGAGCATCCGGCACGCGGCCTGGTTGACGTCCGTGAAACGGCCGTCGAGGTCCGCGAGGAAGAACGAGTCTGGCGCGAGCTCGATGAGGTCGCGCAGGTGTGCCGTCGATGTCTCGGCCGCTCGACGGGCCTGCGTCATGATGAACGAAAGGTAGACGACGACGAGACCGTCGACGGCAAAGAGCGCGGCCTGGAAGGCCGCCTGCGATGGCGTGTAGCCCGCGCGTACGACGAACACGTACGCCCCGAGCGGGGTGCTCACCAACGTCGCGATGAGCCCGGGCCACGGCCCTGCCAGCAGACTGGTCACAACCACCGCGGCGAAGAAGAGTACGAACGGCGCCCCCGTCCCGGTTACAGGCTCGAGGAGCTTCTTGAGTCCGAACGCCACGACCACCATCAGCGCGCCGAACGCATAGCGAACGAAGACGCGGTCGAACGCCTTGCGCGCGACCGGGGTCGAGGAACGCTCACCGCGCCACGCTCGTGGTTTCGCGCTGGTGTTCCGTGGCGTCACGTCGCGGGCTCTCCACAAAGCCGCGTGATTCGAACGGCGGTGCGCTTGTATTCGGGCGTGTGGGTGATGGGATCCTTCCCGCCGCCGGTGACGCGATTGACGAACGTCGAAGTCGTATGGAACGTGGCAAACAGCTCGCCCGGACGAACGCCAGCATCGATGCGGGCCGGCAGCCGGGCGTGGCCATGGCGGCTCTCGACGTCGACGAGCTCGCCGTCTCCGATCGACAGCTGCGCCGCGTCCGAAGGTGACACATCGAGCGTGTCGCTTGGGCGGAGGACCGCGTGTCCGGTCCGGCCCGTCATGGTCGCGGCGTTGAACTGGTGAAGGTGGCGGCCGGTCACGAGCACGAACGGATACTGGGCGTCCGCCTGCTCGGAGGATGATTGTGGTTCGATGCACCGCAAGCGCGCCCGCGGACCGTGCGCGAACTGATGCACGTGCAGCAGCGTTGTCCCGGGATGGTCCTCACTGGGGCAAGGCCATTGCAGCCCGCCGCGCTCGAGCCGACCGTAGGTGATTCCCGCGCCCGCCGGCCAGACGGCCCGGATCTCATCCCAGATCTCGCTGGCCGTGTCGTAAGTGAACGCAGCTCCGTGGCCGAGTGCGTTCGCGACGTCGCAGACGATCTCCCAGTCGGTGCGCGCGCCGTCGGGTGGCGGAACGGTCCGGCGCACGCGCTGGACGCGCCGCTCGCCGTTCATGAACGTCCCGTCCTTCTCGAATGACGCGGCGACGGGGAGAAACACGTGTGCCAATTCCTTCGCGGTTTCGTTGAGGAACAGATCCTGGACGATGAGCAGGTCGAGCGCCGCGAGGCTTTGCCGCGTCCGCGCGGCGTCGGGATTCGTGAGGTAGATGTCGTAGCCGACCGCCCAAAGCGCTCGCAACCGGCCCGCCCGAGCCGCCTCCATCATCTCGATCAAATCCAAACCCGGCGTGGGCGGAACCGGCGCTCGCCAGACCGATTCGAAGCGCGCGCGGGCGTCTTCGAGCAGTGCATAGCCGGTGAGGTGCCGCGGGTCGCAGCCCATGTGCGCGGAGCCCTGCACGTTGTTCTGTCCGCGCAGCGGATTTACGCCCGATCCGGGGCGCCCGACGTTACCCGTGATGAGCGCGAGGTTGACGAGCGCCATCACGGTCTCCGTTCCTTGCACGTGCTCGGTGAGGCCGAGTCCGTGCACGGACAGCGCAGGGCGCTCGCACGCGTAGATCCGTGCGGCACGGCGAATGGCATCCGGGTCGACGTCGCAGGTCGGCGCTACCCGTTCGGGTGAGAAGCGACGGAGGTGTTCTCGGAGCTCAGCGAGCCCGTCCACCCGGGCATCGACGAACGCCGTATCCGCCAGTCCCTCGCCCAAGACGACATGCGCCATCGCGTGGAAGAGCAGCAGATCAGTACCGGGGCGGGGCGCCAGGTGAACGTCGGCGATGGCGGCGAGCTCGGTCCGGCGTGTGTCGAGCACGATGAGCTTGGCGCCGCGCCACGCCGCCTGCCGAATCCGTGCGCCCACGATCGGATGGCAAGACGTCGCGTTGCTACCGCAGACCAGGATGGTCTTCGCGCGCTCGATGTCGTCGAACGAATTCGTCGCCGCGCCGGTCCCGAGCATCGCCTGAAGGGCGGCGGCCGACGGCGAGTGGCAGACGCGCGCGCAGCAGTCGACGTTGTTGGTGCCGAGCGCGACGCGCGCGAACTTCTGAACGACGTAGTTCTCCTCGTTCGTGGCGCGCGCCGAGCCCAACATCGCGGCTGCGTCCGGTCCGTGCGTCGCAATGATCGTCCGCAGGCGCGCAGCGACGTACGCCGTCGCCTCGCTCCACGATACGCGGCGCCAGCCTCCGTCGTCACGGCCGCCGGCATGGATGTCATCACGGATCATGGGCGTGGTGATTCGGTCCGGCGCGCCCACGAAATCGAACGCGTAGCGCCCCTTCCCGCAGAGGTGGCCCTTGTTGACCGGCGCCTCGCGGGTGGGGCGCACGTTGATGATGCGGCCAGCGCGTGTGCCGACCTCCATCTCGCACCCCACGCCACAATAAGGGCACGTCGTTCGCGTCCACGTCTCCGGCGCGCCGAGGGCCAGGATCGATTTGTCCTCGAGAGCGCCGCTGGGACAGACGTCGACGCAGGCACCGCAGCTCACGCACGAGCTCGCGATCAGGGGCAGCCCGGTATCAGCGACGAGCTTCGTGTCAGCGCCGCGCCCGATCACGTGCCACGTGCATTGGCCCTGCACCTCGCGACAGATTCGCTCGCATGCGTAGCAGTCGATGCATCTCGACATGTCGATGCGAATGTATGGATGCGCATCGTCGACCATGGCGGGGTCTGGTGTTCCCTTGAGCTCGGACTCAAGCCCGTATGCGCGGAGGTCGCGGACCAGGGCATTGTCAGAAGGAGGTTGCGGCGGTTGCCGCCAAGCGAGCATCTCGAGGATCTCACGCCGTCCTTCCTCGACGTCGGGCGGGTGCGACTCGATCACCATCCCGTCCGCCAGAGCGGTCATGCAGCTCGCGACAGGCCGCGCGACCCCGCCGATCCGGACCAGGCACAGTCGACACGCCCCGATCGGCGCAATCCGGTCATCATGGCAAAGGTGGGGGAGGTGAATCCCAAGCGCGCGCAGCGCCGCGAGCACGGTCGTTCCCTCGGGAAGCTCTGCGGTCCGTCCGTCGATCGTCGCGCGGACGACGTGTGTCGGGGAGATTGCTGCTTCAGCGGGTCGTGGAGGGTCGAATTCGCTGGTCATCGCCTGGCAGTAAGCGAAGCCAACTTCGTGCCACATGGCGTGAACTATCGCGCAGAGACGCGCAGGAGCTGCGTAGCGCACGCCGCGATCCCGCCGCGCACCGGACCGAGCGCTGTCGCGCAGCGTTTGCACAGGGCCGAATAGGTCACGCAGTCCTTGCGCGCAGGATCGGTGGAGCGGACGGTCTTGACGTCTCCTGATCCGTTGAGCGGCGGTCGAGCTGGCTCGGTCTACTGCTTGCACTGCCTCACGCCATCATGGAGGGGCCGGCAACTGACGACGGACGAGTCACGCGCGTGCGAGGCTCGGTCGTCGACGTTACCTTCGACGGAGACGCGCCGTTTCTGCACGAGGCCCTGAAGGTCGAGTCGGATATGCATCGGCCCTTGGTGCTCGAGGTTCAGCAACACCTCGATCCGCGCACCGTACGTACGGTTGTGATGGAGCCAGCATCAGGACTTCGCCGGGGTGCCAGCGTGGCGCGGACGCACGCGCCACTCATGGTGCCTGTCGGCCCGGCGGTGCTCGGGCGCGTGATCGACGTGCTGGGGCGTCCGATCGACGGTGGCTCGCCGTTTCCCGCGGACGTGCCCCGGCTCCCGATCCATCGCGAGGCGCCCCCGTTCCAGGAGCAGGGCGCCCGCCGCGAACCGTTTCTCACCGGCATCAAAGTGATCGATCTGCTTGCGCCGCTCGTGCAGGGGGGCAAGGCCGGAATGTTCGGCGGAGCCGGCGTCGGGCAAGACCGTGCTGATCATGGAGCTCATTCGCACCACCGTCGCGCAGTACAAGGGCGTGTCGGTGTTCGGCGGCGTGGGCGAGCGGTCGCGCGAAGGCCACGAGCTGCTCCAAGAGCTCCGCGGTTCCGGAATGCTCGATCGCACGGCGCTGGTGTTCGGTCAGATGAACGAACCGCCGGGCGCGCGCTGGCGCGTGGCACTGGCAGCGCTCACGGTCGCCGAGCGCTTTCGCGACACGGAAAAGCAGGACGTGCTGCTGCTCATGGACAACGTGTTTCGTTTCGTCCAGGCCGGCAGCGAGGTCTCCGGGCTGCTTGGCCGCTTGCCGTCCCGGGTTGGATACCAGCCGACGCTGGCGAGCGAGATCGCCGAGCTACAGGAGCGCATCGCCCACGCGGGCGGAGCGTCCATCACGGCGATCGAAGCGGTCTACGTACCGGCGGACGACTACACCGATCCGGCGGTGGCGGCCACCTTCAGCCACCTGGATTCCTCCATCGTGCTGTCTCGAGAGATGGCGAGCGAGGGTCTGTACCCCGCCATCGATCCCGCTCGATTCGACGTCGACGTTGCTCTCGCCCCACGTCCTTGGCGCCGAGCACTTCGAAACGGCGCAGCGCGTGCGTCGCGCGATCGCCCACTATCGAGAGCTGCAAGAGGTGATCGCGCTCCTCGGCATCGAGGAGCTCGGCGCCGAAGATCGCCTGATGGTCGGGCGGGCCCGACGCCTGACGCGGTTCTTGACTCAACCCTTCCGCGTCACCGAGGCGTTCACGGGGCAGCCCGGGCGGTCGGTTCCGCTGCCCGATACGCTGGCCGGATGCCGGGCGATCCTGGACGGCGAGGGCGACGCGCTGCCGGAGTCGGCATTCTACATGGTCGGCGGTTTCGCCGAGGCTCGTGCCAAGCACGAAGCCGCGCGCGTCAGGGAGGCTCGCGCGTGAGGCTGCGGATCACGACCCCCATCGGTCTGGTCATCGACGCCAGTGACATCCGCCAGGTGCGGGCCGAGGATGCCACCGGGTCGTTCGGCATCCGGCCTGGGCATACGGAGCTGGTGACCAAGCTGGCGGTGTCGGTTCTCACCTGGCGCGACGGGCAAGGTCGGGACCACCATGCCGCGATCCGGGGTGGGGCGCTTCTGGTGCGCGACGGCCAGCGGATCGACGTCGCCACGCGAGAAGCGGTCGTCAGCGACGATCTCGACGAGCTGTCGCACGCGGTTCTCGCGCGGCTGCGTCACGCCGCCGACGCGGAGGCGAAAGCACGAACGCACGCAGCACAGCTGCACGCTTCGGTGGTGAGATACCTCTACCGCTACGTCCGAGGCGAGCGCGGCAAAGGAAGCCTGGCCGTTGGCGCCTCCGACAACGAGGTGCTGGCGTGACGAAGCCGCGCCCGGACGGCGAGCTCCAGCGCGCGGTCGAGCGTCGCCGTGCTCGGGACGAGAAGTGGCGGCGGGAGGGCGAGCGGCCGCTCGCGCGCAATCTCGCGCTCGTCGGCACGCTGGGATGGCTGATCGTCGTTCCGACCTTGCTCGGCACGGTGGCGGGCCGCGCGCTCGACAAGATCGCCGGCACCGGGATCACGCTCACGTCCGCACTCCTGGTTGTCGGGGTGGTCGCTGGATGTTGGCTGGCGTGGACTCACGTGAGTCGGTCATGACCGAGCTCTCGACTTGGCGCGTGCTGCTCTCTGGTCTGCTGGGCCTCGTGCTGGGTTTCGCACAGCTCCTTTCGTTGCGGGCCGTCGTTCGGCTCTATGTATCGGGCAGCCCCGGCCCGCGAACGTTCGCGCTTCAGGTTGCTCGCCTGCTGCCGATCGCAGGCGCCTGGGTTCTGCTGGCGCGGAGAGGGGGCGCTCGGGGCTTGCTCGCCGCGTTCGTGGGTTTCTTGGTCGCGCGCGTGCTGGTCACGCGCGCCACGAGAAAGGTTCTGTCGTGAACCATCACGCATCGCCGCTCGCGACCACGGTGCTGTTTCATGTCGGCGCGGTTCCGATCGCCCAGCCGGTCGTGACCACATCGGCGATCGTGCTGCTCTTCGGCGTGGTGAGCTGGCTCAGCACGCGACGCCTGCAGACTGTCCCCGGCCGCTGGCAAGCCGTGCTGGAGACGCTGGTGGCGTGGGTCGCTGATCAGGTACGCGACGTGGTTCGGCGCGACCCGGGATCATTCCTTCCGGTGCTCGGCACATTGTTCCTGTTCGTCGCCGTCGCCAACCTCGCGACGATCGTTCCGGGCGTCAAGTCGCCGACCGCCAGCCTGGAGACGCCCGCTGCCCTCGCCGTGATCGTGTTCTTCTCCGCGCACGCCTACGGCATCCGGGCACAGGGGCCGAGGAAATACTTCGGCGGCTACCTCAAACCGAATCCGCTGCTCCTTCCGCTCAACATCCTGTCGGAGATCACCCGTACGTTCTCTCTGATGGTTCGTCTGTTCGGCAACATGATGAGCCACGAGCTCGTGCTCGGGATCCTGGCCACCATTGCCGGCCTCATCGTGCCGATCCCGTTCATGGCTCTCGGGATCCTGGTCGGGCTCATCCAGGCTTACATCTTTTCGACACTGGCGACTTTGTTCGTGGGCGCGGCCGTGGGGGCCGTCGAGAAAGGCTAGAAATGGGTATTCAAGGGCTGAGCATCATTTGCGCAACCGCCGCGGTTTCGATCGGCGCGATCTTTCCGGCGCTCGCGGAGGGACGGGCCATCGTCGCGGCTCTCGAGGCCATCGCCCGTCAACCCGAGGCGGAGGGCCCGCTCTCCCGCACGCTGTTCGTCGGGCTCGCGATGGTCGAGACCATGGCCATCTACTGCCTAGTCATCGCGCTGCTTCTCCTCTTCGCCAATCCTTACGCCCGATAGGTGTCACATGAGCGGCTGGACGCTCGGGTTTCAGGTCATCAACTTCTTGGTCCTCGCGGGCGTTCTTCGCCGGTTTCTATTCAAGCCGGTGACCGCGATGATCGCGAAACGTCAGGACGATCTCGCGCGCGCGGCCGAGGCCGGTGGGCGAGCGCGGCACGAGGCGCTGGAGCTACGCGCGCAGGCGGACACGGCGCTGGCCCAGATTGACACGGAGAGGGCGCGCAGGCTCACCGAGACGACCTCACTGATCGCCGAGGAGCGGGAGCGCGCCTTGGCGGAGGCGCGTCGCGACGTCGAGACCCTGCGGGCAGCCGCCAGGAAGGACATTGACGACGAGCGCGAAAGAGCGGCGCGGATCCTGGCGAGCCAGGCGGTCGAGCTCGGAGCCGCGATAGCCGGTCGGCTGCTGCAGCAGGTGGTCGCGCCCTCGATTGCCGAAGCGTTTCTGACCCGTCTGTGCGCGTACCTCGACACGGCGTCTCCGGGACGGCTCGACGAGCTGGCGAGAGATCTGAAGGGAGGCGAGCTGCTCCTCGCGACCGCGCCGCCTCTGGAGCCGCCCGACGCGGATCGGTGGGTGTCGCGCATCGCCGCTCGCCTCGGGAACGAGACCCGGCCCCGTCTGGTGGAAGACGCCTCGCTCATCGCGGGCGCGGAGCTGCGTTTCCCCAGCACCACATTGTCCTATTGCTGGCGCGATGGCCTGGACGCCGCCCGCGAGGAGCTGGCGCACGATGCCGGGCCTCGCTGAACGGGTCGAGGCGCGCCTTCGCGCCGCTCACGAGCGCGTGTCGGGCTTGGCGCTCGCCCCACGCCTGCGCGAGCTCGGTGCCATCGACGCGATCGGCTCGGGTGTCGTGACCGTCTCCGGCCTCCCGAGCGCGCGCCTCGATGAGCTGCTGCTTCTTCCCGGAGGTGTCGTCGCCATGGTGGTGTCGCTCGATCCGGAGCGCATCGGTGCCGTGCTC
Source organism: uncultured Pseudomonadota bacterium (assembly GCA_963711305.1). GTDB lineage: Bacteria > Myxococcota_A > Polyangia > Fen-1088 > Fen-1088 > DASRQZ01. Next base: position 72,391 of record CAVQDT010000002.1, on the reverse strand, counting down.
CTCGATCCGCCGGAGGGTGTCACGTCGGGCGGCAGGGTGACCGGCGCCGGCGACGTCGCGCGTGTGCCCGTGGGCGAGGCGCTGCTCGGTCGGGTGGTCGATCCGCTCGGCCGGCCCCTCGACGGTGGACCGCCCATCGCAAGCGTGCGGCGCGATCCGATCGAGCGTGCCGCACCTGCGATCATCGATCGAGACCTGGTGACTCAGCCGCTACATACCGGCGTGCTGGTCGTCGACGCCATGATTCCCGTGGGGCGAGGGCAGCGCGAGCTGATCATCGGCGATCGCAGCACGGGCAAGACGTCGGTGGCCCTCGATGCGATCCTCGCGCAGCGAGGACTCCGACGTGGTGTGCGTCTACGCGGCGGTCGGACAGAAGGCCTCGGCCGTCGGGCGTCTGATCGAGGAGATCAAGATCAACGGGCCGTTCGAACGCACGATCGTCGTCGTCGCCGAGGCCGACGATCAGCCCGGACTTCAGTGGATCGCCCCTTACGCCGCCTGCACGATGGCGGAGTACTTCCGGGACAAGGGCGGGCACGCGTTGCTGGTCATCGACGACCTGACGAAGCACGCGATCGTTCACCGGGAGCTGGCGTTGCTGCTGCGCACCCCACCGGGTCGCGAAGCTTACCCGGGCGACGTGTTCTACCTGCACGCTCGTCTCCTGGAGCGCGCCGCAAAGCTCTCGAAGGAAAAGGGTGGTGGGTCATTGACGGCCCTGCCGATTGCCGAGACCCAGGGCGGCAACCTGAGTGGATACATCCCCACCAATCTGATCTCGATCACCGACGGTCAGATCGTCCTCGATTCCAATCTGTTTCACGAAGGACAGAAGCCGGCGGTGGATGTCGGCAAGAGCGTGAGTCGAGTCGGCGGAAAGACCCAAGGCAAGACGATGCGCGCGCTCGCGGGCAGCCTCCGGCTCGACTACGCGCAGTTCCTCGAGCTCGAGGTCTTCGCTCGCTTTGGTCAAGTGCTGGACCCGCGAACGGAGCGCACGCTGGAGCACGGCCGCCGCGTCCGCGCGATCCTGGAACAACCACAGTCTGAACCACACCGGCTCTCGACGGAGGTGGCCCTGCTCATGGCAGCGCACGAAGGCGTCCTCGATGGCCTGGTGCTGGAGGACGTCGCGACCTTCCGGTCCGGCCTCGGTGAGGCTCTGCGCGCGGCGCTCCCCGACCTGTCGGAGGCCGTAGAACGGGGCGGAGATCTGGACGACGTCCGGCGAGGTCAATTGCTCGCGTGGTTGCGAACGCGAGCCGCGGCATCGGCGCCCGCCCGGAAGAGTTGATCGTGCAGCGTCTTCCGGAGCTGCAGGCCCGCATCCAGGCTCTCGCGAAGCTGGGCGAGATCGTGAGCGCCCTGCGCACCGTCTCCGCGGCGCGGGTTCAGCAGGCCCATGCAATCCTGGACGCGATTCGCGAGCACACCGAGATCGTACGGGAGGCGCTGGCGAGCGCAGTGCGGATGGCCGAGGCTTCCTCCCGCGCGAGCGATATCCCGGTGGGCGCCAGCGTGATCATCGCGCTTGGCTCGGAGCACGGCTTCGTCGGCGCCTTCAACGAGCGCGTGCTCGACGTGGCTGCCACGCAACGCAAGCCAGGGGACGACCTGTTCGTGGTCGGAGCGCGGGCCACGCTGCTGGCCACCGAGCGTCACGATTCCTTTTCGTGGACCTGCCAGATGCCATCGCAGGTGGGCGGCGTGGATGAAGTGGCGTTGCGCCTGGCCGAGCGGGTATCGCTCGTCGGCGGCCAGCGGCGGGTCGAGCGCGTCAGCTTGGTCTACACCCACCTCACCGTCGGAGCGGGCGCGCATGTCGTGACGGAACCCTTGCTCCCGTTCGACATGCCGCGCTGTCGGGCAGAGGAGACGCATCGGCCGAAGGCGATCTCGAACCTGGACCCATTGCCGCTCATCGACGGTCTCGTCGACGAGCTCCTGTTCGCGCAGCTGGCGCACGCGGCGACCGAATCCTTTGCGAGCGAGAACGCCGCGCGGCTCGGGGTCATGCAGGCCGCGACCGACAACGTCAATGGAAAGCTCGACGATCTCGGCTCGCCTCGAACGCGAGCTGCGCCAGGAGGAGATCACGACCGAGCTCCTCGACCTGGTGACGGGCGCGGAGGCGGTGACCGACGGCTGATACCCTCGCCGCGAACGCCTACGCCATCAAAGTCACGAGCATGGCTCAGTGCTTCGAGCAGTCACCGCAGCGGTCCGTTTCAGGAACGGCTTTCAGTCGCGCGAGCCCGATCGGCCCGCGGCAGGCGACGCATTCGCCGTACGCGCCACGTTGCATGCGCGCCAGAGCGTCGTCGATCTGCTCGACCTCGCGGCGCTCTGCTTCGCCGAGCGCGTCGAGGACGTTGGCCCTCGTCGCGAGCGCCGCGGCGTCTTCCCAGTCCGGCTCGCGCTCCGCACGCAGCTCGTCGGCGTCGCCGAGGGCGTGTTTGCGCAGCTTCAACAAGGTCAGCCGGCGTCCCAGCATTTTCCGGCGCAGCGGTTCCAGCATGTCGGCTCTCATTTGATCCTCCTGCCGAGCTCGGCAAAGTGCGCAATCGTTGTCGGCCTCATGGACACTTGACTGCGACGTTCGTGCCAGGTTCTGCGGGCCGGAGCGGGGGAGATGGCGCGCGAAGTATCGGCAATCCGTGCGGCGGGAGCGCTTTGTCGCGCACGCGGTGCGCGAGCTGCTCGTCGTCGAGCCCGCGGGCGACCGAGACGGTCCGATCTATCCGTACCTTCCCGTCACGTAGTCCTCGGTGCGGTGGTCGCGCGGACGGGTGAAGATCTCCGCCGTGGGCCCCATCTCGACGAGCTCGCCGAGCAGCAGAAACCCGGTGTCGTCGGAGATGCGCGCCGCCTGCTGCATGTTGTGAGTGACGATCAGGATGGTGTACTTCGGCGTCAGCTCCCGCATCAGGCTCTCGATACGCAGGGTGGCGATCGGATCGAGCGCCGAGCACGGCTCGTCCATCAGCAGCACGTCGGGCTCGACGGCGATCGCGCGCGCGATGCACAGGCGCTGCATCTGCTCCGGGGTGATGGCCAGAGCGTCTTCGTCGAGCCGATCCTTGAGGTCGTCCCAGAGCCCCACCGCCGCCAGGCAGCGCTCGGCGACGACGTCGAGCTCGGCGCCGCGAGCCATCGAGTGGATCCTGGGTCCGTAGACGACGTTCTCGTAGATCGAGAGCGGGAACGGATTCGGGCGCTGGAAGACCATGCCGACCTGCTTGCGCAGCGCGTCGACGTCGACGTGCGGCGACCGTAGAGAGGGCGTCCGTCGAGCTCCACGTTCCCGTCGACGTGGCAGCCCGCGATGAGATCGTTCATGCGGTTGAACACGCGAAGCAGCGTGGTCTTGCCGCAGCCCGGACGGGCCGATGAGGGCGGTCAGGCGATGGGCGCTGATACTGGCCGTCACGTCCTTGAGAGCGTGGAAGTCGCCGTAGTGGACGTTGAGCCCAGCGGCACGCAGCTTGGCGGGATGTTGCATGTCAGCCGAACCGTCCTTCCACGTAGTCGGCGGTGCGCGTGTCCCTGGGCGCCGTGAAGACCTGCGTGGTGGGTCCCTCCTCGACCAGCTCGCCCTGCAGCAGGAAGGCGGTCCGCTCGCTGACGCGCGCCGCCTGCTTGGTGTTGTTGGTGACCAGCACCCAGGTGAAGCGCGATCGGAGCGACCGCATCATCTCCTCGATCTTGAGCGTCGAGATCGGATCGAGCCCCGAGCAGGGCTCGTCGAGCAGGATCACCTCGGGATCGAGCGCGATGGTGCGCGCGATGCAAAGCCGCTGCTGCTGGCCGCCCGAGAGCGTGAAGGCCGATCGGTGCAGGCGATCCTTGACCTCGTCCCAGAGCTCGGCGGCGCGCAGGCTGGACTCGACCAGCTCGTCGAGCGCCGCTCGCCCGCGCGTACCGGCCAGGCGCGGGCCGTAGACCAGGTTGTCGTAGATCGAGCCGGGCAGCGGCTGGGGCGTCGCGAAGACCATGCCGATCGCGGCGCCGCAGATCGCACCGATCGACGCCGGCGCCGAGGACGTTCCGGCCGTCGAGCAGGATCTCGCCCTCGACCTGGGCGCGATCGACGTCGAGCGACAGCAGGTTGATGGTGCGCAGCAAGGAGGTCTTGCCGCTGCCGGCGGGGCCGATGATGGCGGTGATCGAGTTGCCGGGCAGCGTCGAGGTCGACGCCGCGGACCACCGGCGCGCCGCCGTAGCGGATGCCGAGTCGGCGGATCGCGATCTTGGCGGCGAGGTCGGTCACCGGTACCTCCGCATGAAGCGGTTCATGGCGACGTAGGCGCCGACGTTGATGAACGAGATCGCCAGGACCAAGCACGGCGGCGGTCGCGTAGGCGTTGTCGGCGGAGATCCCCTCGCGCGCGAGCTGGTAGAAGTGCACCGACAGCGTGCGCGTTCCGTCGAAGAGCGAGCGTCGGTACGCCGGTGGGGAAGACTGGAGCCCGCGGTGAAGATGACCGCGGCGGTCTCGCCGATGGCGCGGCCGAGGCCGAGGATCAGGCCGGTGAGGATCCCGGGGAACGCCGCGGGCAGCACGACCTTGCGGATCGTCTGCCACTTGCTCGCGCCGAGCGGAGAGCGAGACCTCGCGGTAGCGCGGCGGGTACCGCCCGCAGGGCCTCCTCGGAGGTGCGGATGATCGTGGGCAGGATCATGAACGCCAGCGTCAGACCGCCGGCCAGGATCGACCAGCCGAACCCGAGCGTCGAGCACGAAGAGCACGAAGCCGAAGAGACCGAAGATGATCGACGGCACGCCGGCCAGGCACTCGGCGCCGAAGCGGATGATCCGCGTCAGCCGGCCTTCGCGGGTGTACTCGGCGAGGTAGATCGCGGTTCCCACGCCGAGCGGGGTGGCGGTGGCGACGCCGAGCAGGGTCACCTGCGAGCGTTCCGACGATGATCGGCATCACGCCGCCGGCGCGCCCGCTGTCGATGGGCGGCGCGGTGAGGAAGGTCCAGCTGACGTGGGGAAGCCCGCGGCCCAGCACGAAGACGAGGATCAGGACCAGGATCGCGATGGCCGCCGCCATCATGCGTCCACAGCGCGACGCGCGCCAGCGTCTGGGCCTGGCGCGGCGTGAGCAGAACACCGGCGCGCGCGCTCATCGCGAGCCTCCGGCGGCGAGCCGCGCGGGCGCGGCGGTCGCGGGGGCCGCGACCGCCGACCGCGCCCGACGACGCTTGTGGCGCCGGCCTCGCGCCACCCCGCCAGGCGTTCAGGACCACGATGATCAGGAACAGCACGATCGCGGTGGCGAACAGCGCCGCGCGGTGGTCGCCGGCGGCGTAGCCCATCTCGAGCGCGAGGTTCGCGGTCAGCGTGCGCACCGGATCGAGCGGCGAGTGCGGCAGCTGCACGGCGTTGCCGGCCACCATGATGACCGCCATCGTCTCGCCGACGCGCGCGGCCCATCCCGAGGATCACCGCCGCGACGATGCCCGGAGCGCGCCGCGGGCAGGACCACGCGCCGGATCGTCTGCCACTGGGTGGCGCCCATCGCGAGCGAGCCTTCGCGATACGAGCGCGGAACCGCCTGCAGCGCGTCCAGCGAGATCGCGATGATCGTCGGCAGGATCATCACGCCGAGGATCACCGCCGCCGGCCAGCGCCGACGCGCCCGGCCCGCCGAGGTGCTGCCGGATCCAGGGCAGCACGACGACGATCCCCATGAAGCCGTAGACCACCGACGGGATGCCCGCGAGGATCTCGATCGTCGGCTTGAGGACCTGCGCGCGCGTGCGGCGGCGCCATCTCGGCGAGCACGATCGCGCAGGCGAGCCCGAGCGGCACGCCGACAGCCAGCGCGCCCGCCGTGACCACCGCCGAGCCGACGATCATGAGCGCGATGCCGAAGCGGCCCGCCGTCGGGTGCCAGTCGGTCGACAGGAAGTTCGCGACGTCCGACCTTGGGGATCAGCGGCGCTCCCTCGCGGAAGATGAAGAACGTGATCGAGAGCAGGATCGCGACGCTGCTCAGCGCCAGCAGCAGCAGGCCGCGCTCGACGATCTTGTCCGGCAGTCGCATGGCGAATCTCATGTTCCGGGCGGTAGCAAGCCCTTCGCGGCGCGTGAGGTCGCGCCCCTCGGGGCCGGTGATCCAGTCGATGAAGTCGCGCGCGCTCGTCGCCCGGCGCTCGCCGGCGACAGACGAAGAGGAACGGACGGACCAGCGGGTAGGTCCCGGCGTCGATGGTGGCCTCGCTCGCGTCGACGCCGTCGCAGCTTCAGCGCCTTGACCGAAGCATCGACCAGGCCGAGCGAGACGTAGCCGATGGCCGCCGGATCGCCGCGACCATCTGGCGCACCGCGCCGGTCGAGTCCTGGACCAGCGCCGAAGCCGCGATCCGGCTTTCGCCCATCACCAGTGTCTCGAAGGCCGATCGCGGTCCCCGAGCCGTCCTCGCGCGTGATCACGGTGATCGATTGCTTGCGGCCGCCAAGGCCGTCCCAGCTCCGGTTTTCGCCGGCGTAGATGTCGCGCAGCTGTTCGAGCCAGCAGATCGCCGACCGGGTTGCTCGGGGTGAACCACGATCGCGATGCCGTCGCGCGCCACGGTGATCGCCGTGCTCCGGCGGGCTTCTTCCGCCGTGAGCGCGCGAGACGACATGCCGATCTGCGCGGCGCCCGAGATGGCGGCCTGGACGCCGGCGGTCGAGCCTCCGCCCTGCACGTGAATCGGCAACCCCGGTCGTCGGGCGCGGTAGGCGTCGGCCCATTTCTCCGCGAAGGGCTGCACGCGACGTCGAGCCCGCGAGCGTCAGGCCCTTCGTCGTGGCCCGGCTGCACGCCACGCTCGCGAGCGGAGGCAAGACCAGGGCGGTCAGGAAGAACGTGAGAAGGTTGAGCGGGACCATCCTCAGAGCCCGAACGGATAGGTCTCCGGCAGATCGCTGCCGTTTCCCGGCGCGACATCGAGCGGCTCGACCGCGCTGGTCTCGTCGAACCAGACCAGCTCGTCGAACTGGTCCGGCAAGCTGGCGTAAAAGTAGTGGCTCGCCAGCTCGGTGTCGGGACGATAGATGACGCCGATCGCCCGCTCGAGGCGCGGCGCCCGGAGCTCGTCGCGGACCGCCGCGCGTCGAGGAGCGCGCAGCGGCAGCGCAAAGGCAGGGACCCCTGAGGCATGGAACAGGCGCTCATAGCTGTCGGCGTGGGCCGGACGAACACGCATGCGCTGCATCGGCTCGTCCCAGTCCGAGGCCGCAGCCACCGTTCCATGGTCGGTGCCGAAGCCGACGACGTAGGCGCGGTCGTGAAAGGTCGCGCGACAGAGCTCTCCCACGTTGAGCTCGCCCCGCGTGCTCATCTCGGTGGCGGTCGCGTTGCCGACGTGCGAGTTGTGTTCCCAGACGATCCCGCGCGAATCGGGGCCATAGAACTTCAACAGCGCCTGCAGGGTGTCGAACATGTGCGAGTCGCGCTGGTTCCACGAGGCGGCGGAACCGTAGTACATCGCGCGGTAGTAGCTTTCCGCGTTGGCCACGACGCGCGCATTCTGGGTGGCGTCGAAGAACCGCTCGCCATCCTTGCGGGCATAGTCCAGCCGCCGCTCCAGCATGTCGCGCAGCATCGAGACCACGGCGCCCTCGGAGCTCGTATAGCGACCGACCAAGACCGCGCGACCGTATGCGGCGGGGTCTGTCTGCCAGGGCGTGAGCGTGCCGTAGCGCGCGCGCGCCACGCGGGCGGCAGCAGGATCGATCTCGTCGAGGTAGCTCAGGACGGCCGCGATCGACGTGAACAGGCTGTAAAGGTCGAGCCCGTGGAAGCCGACTCGATCCGCGCGATCCGGTTGGCCCCGGTTCCGCGCCCGGAGCCAGCCGATGAAGTCATGCACGTCCTCGTTCCTCCACATCCAGGTCGGGAACCGAGAGAACGGAGTGAACGCGACCTTCGAGCGCCGACGGTCGCCCAAGACATACTCATCGACCCGGGCGGCGTCCGGCCAATCCGCCTCGACCGCGACGAAGTCGAAACCGCGCCGCTCGATGAGCGCCTTCGAGAGACGGGCGCGCATCCGGTAGAACTCGCTGGTTCCGTGCGTGGCCTCGCCAAGCAGGACGAGGCGGGCGTCTCCGACTCGTTCGAGGAATGCGTCGACGGATGACGTTTCGATGTCCGCGAACGGTTCCGCCGTCTCCCTGATCAGCTTGCCGATGGTCTTGTTGTCGGAGGTCTTGCCGGGCTTGGTGAGGAGGCGTTCCTGGTCTGGCCAGCCTTGCTCGCCGATGAGCGGGACGAAGCGCACGGCGGTGAGCGACTCCTCTCGAAAAGTCTCGGGACCTTCTCTGGTGATCCGCATGAGGGTCTGCGTCGACTCGTCGGGACCGACAGGGATCACTAGTCGCCCGCCGACGCGGAGCTGGGACAGCAAAGCCTTGGGGATCTCGGGACCGCCTGCCGCCACCGCGATGGCGTCGTACGGCGCGTGAGCAGGCCAGCCGAGGGTACCGTCACCGTGGAACACCCGCACGTTCCGGTATTGCAGCTGCTCGAGTCGCTCGCGCGCCGAACTGGCGAGTGTCTCGCGGCGCTCGACGGTGAAGACCTCCCTCACGATTCGGCTGAGCACGGCCGCCGCGTAACCGGAACCAGTTCCGATCTCGAGGACCCGGTCATTACCCGTGAGCTCGAGCGCCTCCAAGGTGACTGCAACGATGTATGGCTGTGAGATCGTCTGCTCTTCGCCAATCGGTAACGGGGCGTCCTTGTAGGCGAACTCCGCCAGCTCATCGGGTACGAACGCCTCGCGCGGAACAGCGCGGAACGCATCGAGGACGCTTGGATCGGAGATGCCGCGGCCCGCGAGCTGGAGCTTCACCATCTCGGCGCGTGTCTTGGCGAGGGTCATGACGATGGCTAACGCAAGATCCGCACCGCCGTGAGGCCGCGCCCATGGGGGCATGAACAGGCGAGCAGAATCGGCGAGACAATCAGCTCGCATGGCTCGTCGAGAGCCGTGAGCTCGTCGGGAAGAGGACAGACGCGCAAAATCGCAGCGGTGACATGACCCATCACGCAGAATTCGCGGACAGGGCCCCGGTGCCCGGCCGGCAAACTATGCCTCGAACCACTGCCCTGCGTGACGAATCCAGAAACCATCCCGGTGATGAGCGACCTTCTCAACGTGTCCATGTAGCTCGCCGTTCGTAGCGCTAAGGCGGATCCTTCACCGCGTCGGGGCGCTCGATGCCAATGAGCCGGAAGCCGCGCTCCACGCCGAGATCCACCAGGTGCAGGACGACCACGGCGGTCGCCTCCAGCGCCGGAGTTTGGTTGCTGTAGATCTCGAGAATCGCGTAGCGGCGTGGGTCGTCGTCGGGGGCCGAGGCTTCGGCCAGCGCGGCGGGCCGGAGTCCTCCCAGAGGCAGCTCCGTGCAGGTCCGAGACGGGTGAGCGGGATCGGGACGGACCTGCCGCCACCCCAACAGCGGCTCGAGCCTCGGCCCCGCATGCAGATGAATCCGGTACATCGTCGACTGCAGCGCGGCGACGTTGGTGGCGATCGCCAGGTCCTCGAAGCAGAGCGTCTGCGGAGTCCCGGGCGCCTGGCGCGAGAGCGTGAAGCGATCGAGAGGGGTGAATCGCGTGAGATAGTCGTGGAGGATCCGGTCACGTCTCGCGACCAGCGTGTCGGTGAGATAGCGCGCGGCGGCTGGATCATCGATGTGCGCGCGGGCGACGATGGCGGCGATGTGCTCGTCGCGGAAGCGGGCGATGATGCGGACCGCCCACAGCGCGTCGCCGGGGGTCATCTCCTTGAACGCCGGGTTGATGTAAGTGCCTCTCCACTTCGCGGGAACGAAGGACTGGCTGTCGAAGTAGCCGAACGTCTCCGGCTGCGGCGGGGACGACGGGTGGTACCAGGGCCTGGGGAGCAAGCCGAGCGTGAGGAGATCGCTGACGGCGAGGTCGAGATCGATGTAACCGGATCGGCCGGTGCCGACGCTGGGATTGAACCTGCGCCAGGTCCAGGTCCAGATGTCGCCGAGCGCGTCTCCCCAGTCGAGGATGTTGTGGCGCACGTAGTGACGGCCGCCCTCGTCGATCAGCATGTCGAGCGTATTGGCGTCCAGTGCGTCCCAGTGGTGAATCCAGGCCGCAAGCAGCATGCTGCCGCGCAGCTCGCGGCGCATCTCGTGCGGGATGACGTCGTTGGGGTCGTCGCGGCGAACGCCCTCGTATTTGAACGGGCCCAGCGGCTCGCCAGGCAGGTATCGGCTGGCGGAGGCGCGCAAAAGGCCGTCCGGCGTCCGCCACGCTGCGGTCAGGATCGCCTGGACATCGGATGCCGTCAGGGCCACGTCGCGACCGTGATCATCCTTGCGCTTGGCGGTGGGGCCGAGCCGCAGGATCTCCTCGGGGAAATAGACGACCTCGTTGCAGGGCGTGAAGAACCCGGCTGCGTGGTAGATCTTCGAACCAATCACGTCGGCCGCGGTTGCCCGCTGAGACATGAGCGCTCCGTCGACCTTGATGAGGTAGCGGTAACCGTCGGGCGCCTTGATCACGAAGCCGGGATGGCTGCCGTCGGGTTTGGCGCTGCTGATCGTCCAGGGACCGCGCGTCGGATCCAGCGGCGGCGTGTCTCCGCAGGCGCCGCGCGCGACTTGATCCGGGCTCATCGGGAACATTCCGATGCGATTGGTGAACCAGGAGCTGTTGGGCACCTCGTCCACACTGTTGACGTTGGTCGCGCGGGCGGGCAGGGGAAGCGTGAGAGCGCGCGAGATGGGGCGCAGCACCGTATTGTCGCTGACGCCGTCGTAGTAGCCGGGCTTGTGGACGGCCGGCTTGCCCGGGATCGATCCGACGTCTGGGTCCACCCAGAGTGGGTCGCGCAGCGGAAAGCGCCGGACGCCGTCGCCGACGCAAGAGACCACCCCGACTGCCAGCGAGAGCGTCGCGAGCGCCTGCTTAGAAGCCATGAATCACTCCGATCGAGAACCGGGTCGCGGCGACGGGATTGAAGTTGCTGTCGTCGAAACGGTTGCTGGCGAAGGCCAGCGTGAGAAAGAAGGACGCATCGCGCGCAAAGGTCGTTCGCAGCCCGAACCCCCAGTTCCAGAACAGGCGCTGAACCGCGAACCCATCGAGGTGCCCTGGGAACGCGTTCCCGACCGAGGAGAAGAGCTCTCCGTCGAGAAAGTTACCCACCGGGTAGCGGTACGAGAGCGTGGCGGCCACCGTGCTCGCCCCGCGCAGCCGGCCGCCCAGGAATCCGCGCATCCAGTCGGCGCCGCCAAGAAGCGGAAGCTCGGTGAAGGGAACCTCGCGCTCGCCCAGCTTCTCGGTGAAATGCGTCGCCAGCAGGAGGGCCAACACGTGGTGTGCGCCCGTGAGGTCATAGAAGCCTCCCGCGTCGGCGCCCCACGAGACGAGCGCGAGACCCGGGTCGCGCGGGTTGATCCCGTAAGCGGCGCTGGGCGACAGGCGAACGCCGGTGCCGGAGCTCTCGAAGCTTGGGCTGCGTGTGTCGAGCACCAGCGTGGCGCGGGACCAGGTCAGCGCATAGCCGTCCCATCCGGCGGGGAGCGGGGCTTGTCCGGGACCGCCGTAGCGCTGGTCAACGCTCGGCACGTCCGCGGAGAGCCGACTCGTACCGAAGGTGGTGTCCCGGTAGCCGACCTCGACGGCCGCGCGGTGCAAGCCGCCGAGGTTGCCGGTGAGGGCCAGGGCCGCTCCGCGCGAGACGAAGGAGTAGAAGGTCTTGTCGCTGTTGCGGGTGTCGGGACCGACGCCATAGAAGACCCCGTCGGGGCGTTGTGCGTAGTTGGCGCCCAGGGACAATGTTCCCGTGCCGTCGCGAAAGACGCTCAGGCGATCCTGAGCGCCCACGGTGAAGACGCCCTGGGTCGACGCCGAGGTCGCCATGCGCAAAGAGTTGGGGCGGGTGAGAAAATGCTGGTCCACCATGGCGAGCCCGACCGTGCTCTTGAGCCCGATGTCCAGGCTGGCGAGCGGATAGATGCCGCTATGCCCGTCGTCCCAGGTGAACGCGTCGTAGACCCGTTTGAAGACATAGTGCCGTTCGCCCCAGTTCAGGAAGCCGAGCACTGGCCGACGGACCACGTACTCGGCCGTGACGTGCGCGGGAAAGAGCAGGACCCGCGGTATCCAGATGAAGCCCTCGCGTGCCGTGGGGGCCTCGGGCGCGCGCCCGTCATACTCCGGGATGTCGCGCTTTTCCCCAGGGTGGCCTGGCTCGGTCGCTTGCTCCGGCTCTCGCGGCGGCGAGGGCGGCGTTCCCGTCGGGTCGGGCTCACCCTCAGCAGGGGCTGCAACCGGAGCTGGCGACGTCACCGGCGTTCCACCCGCGAGAAGGGCACTCAACCAAGCGGCGTGGAGGAGTGGTCCCATCGGCGCTCTAGTTGGACGAGAGGGACATGGAGGACTGTGGGACGGTGGCCAGCGTCTCGCCGGTGCCGTCCACCTCCACTCGAATGGCCGCGGCCGAGGCGCCGGCGGCGCGTCGTTGCATGCGCGCGAGGCGGGTGATCACCAGGATCCAGAAACCGGCGAATGCCACGTTGGCGAGCGCGAATCCGAATACGCTGAGCCCCAGATAGGCTCCGAGCGCGACCAACCCCGTGGACAGCAGATCGCCGAATCGGACCAAGAACGTGTCGATCGCTGCTTTGGCCTTGTACTTGGCGTCGCGCGACGTCGGGAGGAACAGCGCCTGCTGGATGGTGTTCTGCAACGAGTAGTCGGTGCTGTTCTCGACCACCTTGACCACGGCCACCAACGCCAGCCCCGGCAACAACGCCGACGCGCCGTAACCGGCGAAGGCGAAGACTGGAAGCAAGAAGAGGCAGTGCGCAACGCCGAACTTCTTGAACAGCCGGCCGACCAGCAGAACCTGCATCAGGGCTGTCCCGACACCCACGTACGTTTGAAACTCTCCGTAGAAGCCGGCGATGAACCGCTGGCGATCCGGTCCGCCAGCGCTGAGGGCGTGAGCCCTGGCATTCACCAGCTGGGCAAGCATGAAGTCGCCGGTCGTGTTGATCACGTTGAGCAGCACGACCGACACGGCGATCAGCAACAAGTAACGATCGCGCAGGACCAAGGTGAATCCACCCCGGTGATCGCGTTCGCCGTCGCGCTCCGGTACCGCGGCATCGACTGCCTCTCGGCGCAGTCCCAGTCCGTGGGTGTGATGAGTGAGCAGCATGCAGACGACCAAAACGCCGGCTGCGATCAACATGAGCTGATAGGGATCCAGGTGGCGGAGAGCGTGGGCAGCGATCTGCGCGCCCGCGATCCCGCCAATCGTTCCACCAGCGGCCACCAGTGGGAAGAGGCGCTTCCCGTCGGCTTCGGACAACAGATCCGTCGCCAGCGACCAGAACTGGGCGATCGACAGCGTGCTGAAGATCCCCAGCCACACGAAGAAGGCGAATCCCATCGAGAGGCCGGTTCGGCCGAGCACGAAGAAGGCGACCAGGGTGATCACGAAGAAGCCGACCACCCACTTCACCAGGCGAGCGGGCTCCATGCGGTTGGCCAGCAGGCTGTACGCGGGAATCACCAGGGCCAGCACACCCGCTTGTAGACCGCGCGCGTAGCTCCGACTGACCGCGCCTCCACTGAGGAGGATCAACGGTTCGCGCACGACTTTGAGGATGTAATAGGCGGTCAACAACAAGAACAGGTTGACGAAGAACGCCATGACCAGGCGCCATTCGCCGGGATGAACATCCGAGCCAACCAGGTGTTCAACGCCTCGAGCAAATCGTTTGAGCATTCGCGCGCCTCGGTTTCCCCTCTTGCGAAACGGAACAGCAAACAGTGTTCCACTGACGGACGATGTGCGGTTTGTGCGCCCGCGCCTGTGTCGAGCGACGACTTGCCAGTCGCCTCTGCTCCCTCCGATATGGCGTGCGAAGAGGAAGGGCGCAGATCTTGCGGCGCTGAAACCAGGACACGCACCCTTTGCGCGACGAGCTCCCCTGGTTCGGCTCACCAGCCGATGTCCGATCCGGTGGAGCTTTGAGTCCGGCGTGTCGTGGAAAGTGGTTTCTCGCTTGCAGATGCTCAGCTCATGTCGCTGCCACTCACCCACGGAACCAAGAGTTCTGAGCCGGTGCTGGAGGTCGTGCGCCGCTCGATTGCTCGAGCACCGGAGCGCGCGCCGGCGCGGTCCAGGACACAGAGGCGGACTCCCCTGTTGGTGTCATTGGGGTTGCTGGTCGGTTGCGGCGCAGGCATCGCGATCGGCTTGGCATCAGCCGCGCGGAATCACCGCGTCGCCTCGGTCACGCCGCCTCCGTGCACGCACGCCCTGGTGACGCGCGGCCCGATCAGAGGCGTGCTGCGCGCCACGGCCCCTTTGGCATTCCGCGAGGTGACGCGCGTGGGCGCGATGGCGCCGGGGCAGGTCGTCTCGGTGAAAGTGAAGATTGGCGATCGGGTGAAACGCGGCCAACCGCTGGCGCAGCTCGACGATCTGGAGCAGCAAATGGCGGTGGTGGGAGCGGCTGGCCAAGTCGCGTCGGCCGAGCTGGCGGACGTTCGGGCTGAGCGCGAGGCGATCAAGATTCTCGGTCCCGAGTACCTCCGCCCCGAGCTGTCAGAGGATTGGTCACCTGACGAAATCCTGGACGGTCCCGCCGGGGACGCGCAGATCGCACTCTTTCGCACCGGGGCGCAACTGGCGAAGCATCAGACGCTCCTGGCCTTGACCCAGCGCCAGGCGGCGCGGCGGCTGATCCGAGCGCCCGCCGACGGCAGGATTGTCGCTCGGTCGGTCGCGCCAGGCGAGTCGATCAGTGCCAGCCCGCCGGGCCCCCCGCTCTTCGTGATCGGATCGGATCCCGCCGTCCTTCGCATCAGGGCGGAGATCGACGCAACCTACGTATCCCGGGTCCAGCCGGGCCCGGCATCGTTCCGGGTTCCTGCAGCAGGCGACCGCTGGTTTCCTGCTACGGTCGTCGGGGTGGCGCCGGCGAACGTGAGCCCGGAGAGCGCGACGGTTTACGAAGTCTCGCTCGATGCCCGGAACGACGATGGCAGGTTGATCCCCGGCATGCCGGCGTTCGTGTCGTTACCCATGCAGAGTCCGACTGCCGTGTTGCAAGTACCAGCGCGCGCGGTGACTCGTGACGCGGGAGCGCCCGCCGTCATCGTCGCGGACAAGCGTGGGACCTTGAAGACCGTCCCCGTCCAACTGGGTATCACCGACGACAGCTCCGTCGAGATCGAGGGCGCGGGTATCAATGCGGGCGATCTCGTCCTGGCTGACGCCGACGCTTGCGCCATCAAGACGGAAGGGTCGCCGGCCGCCTTACCAAAACAATGAAGAGGGGAGGCACGCCATGACTGCGCATCCTGTCCAGTTGCACGTCGTGAGGACCGAGCGAGTTACGAGGGTTCAGGTTGCTGTTCGCATCGTGCTGGTCGTCGCGCTCGCGATGGTCAGCTGGCCGGCGATCTACTGGATCCTGTACCTCACCCTACCGGCCATCGTCGCCCTCATCCTGCTTCAGAAAGGCCTCGATACGTTTCGGACTCGCGATGCCCCTCGCTTGATCCTGGCTCTCAGGTGGCTCGCCGGCGCGGAGGCGTATCTCTGCTTCTTGACCAACGAGCTCCCGACTTCTGGGCGCGGCGCCGTAGATCTGCAAGTGAATCTGACCGCCGCTCCGACCGCCGGCAGCGCACTGGTGAGGTTGCTCTCCAGCCTGCCAGCCCTGCTGCTGATCGTGCTCCTGAGTGCCGTCAGCTCGCTGGTCTGGATCGTCGCGGCGATGTTCGCGCTGGCGATGGAGCGGATACCGCGCGCTTTCGGCGACCTGTTCCTGTTCGTGCTGCGCTTGAAGTACCGGCTGGCCGCGTATCACCTGTCGCTCGTGGATCGTTACCCTTCTCTCGCCGAGGGCGGACAGGGCGTGGGCTTGGACCACGCGCTGTCCACCTAGGCCGGAGTTGCGAGAAAGATGCGTTGCCGTCGCGTGCGTGCGCACAGGCTGCGCGGCTTGCACTGAGCCTTGGGGACCAATCGACGTTTCTGGCGGGCTCGGGCGGAGGCACCGAGGTTGCAATAGGCCGAGGCGGTCGGCGAAACGAACAATCCACGAGGAGACTACGATGAGACGGACAATTGTCGGTGCGGCGATTCTGGCGATGATGGTCGGCGGTGGCTTGGTGGCAGCTGAGACGCCTGCGGCGAAATCCGATGAGCACGCCAATCATCATCCCGGAGTCGGCGCGACTGCCGCTGCTGCGCCATCGAGCGACGCGCCGGCGGCCAAGGGCGGCGGGATGATGGGCGGCGGGATGATGGGCGGCGGGATGATGGGCGGCGGGATGATGGGTGGCGGGATGATGGGCATGATGGGCGGCGGGATGTGTCCGATGGGGGGCGCGAATACCAAGGTCGAGGTCAAGAAGATCGACAAGGGTGTGACCATCACCATGACGTCTTCGGATCCGGCGATGGCCGTCCGCCTGCAGAAGATGGCCGAAGCGATGCGGCTCATGCACGAGGCGTCGGCTCAGTAAGTCGACCTTTCTGAACCGCTGGGCACGTTGAACGCGATGTGATTGCGGTCAAACCGCATCGCGATCCTCAGGGAGTGACTCTCGGCGGCGGCGCCTGGCGCACGTCGAATGGCGGGTTCGTGCCTAGGGTCGCGTTCTCGTTCACTGACGTCTTCTTCTGATCCTGCTTCCGCTGCCGCTCTCGCGCGGCTTCGAATCCCCATCGCTGGTCCTCGTTCTCGAGGTCGAGGCCACGGGCGGCAGCCCGCTGCGCAGCGATCTTGTCCGGTGCCGAATCCTTGACGCGTGCCGCGGTCTCGGACTGAGGTCTCGGCCCTGCGGCACAACCGAGCGCGAGGAGCGCGAGAACAACTAACCGACCGAATCCGTGGCTCGTGAGCTTCATGCTCGGTTTCCGAGCAAGACTCCAGCCAACCGCGACGCGGTTGCGACGGCGAGCGTTGCGTGGTGCAGGAGTCAACCCCTCCGCATTTTCTTCGCGTACTCGATGAGGAACGCAAGGTTTGCGCGCTTCGCGCCGCGCAGGAACCGCTGACGCTGGCACGTCGCTCGCAGCAGCGGGGACAGATGAAGAAGCCGATTGTGATCGCCTCGTCGACGCTCGTGGCCGGTGCCATTGCCCTATTGCTGTTGCTGCGCCCGACCCGCTCCATCCCACCGGGACCCGAGTTGCCGACGCCACAGCGGATTCCGTCCGCGCTGAGCTCGATCATCAAGTCGAAGATGGGACGACACGGTGAGCAGATGAGGGCGTTGGTCTCTCGCGCGGTCGTCCTCGACTACGACGGCACGGCGCGCGTGGCGGGTGAGATCTTCGATGAGCCCGCGCTGGCGCGGCCGATCGGGGGCGACGAGCTCAACGGCCTTTTGCCCGCGCGCTTTTTCGATCTCCAAGACGCAATGCGCGTCCAGGCCCGCGTGATGGTCGATGCGGCGGCGCGGCGCGACAGCAAGCGGGTCGCCGAGTCCTTCGGGGCCCTAGCGAAGAGTTGCATCGGGTGTCACGACATCTATCTGAACGGATCTTCCGAATAGCCGAGGCTGATGCTTGATTGCCTTGGCACCAGTACTGCACCTGGAGCTCACATGACTACAGCCATGGAAAACGCAGAGCGAGACCGAACGTTGTCGCTGGGCGGCTATTTGATCGACCAGGAGCGGTCGAAGCCGCTGGGCTCCGCGGAGCAGCACAGGCTGGCAACGCTCTATAGCCAGACTCGCGACCCCAAGGTCGAGCACCGATTGATCGAGGCGAACATCCGCCTGGTCATCAAGATCGCGCGCGAGGTGGATCGGGTGTACCACCACCCGCTCGAAGACCTGGTGCAGGAAGGGACCCTGGGGCTCATCCAGGCGATTCGCAAGTTCGAGCCCACAAAGGGCGCCAGCCTCTCGACGTATGCCGGAATCTGGATCCGGGCCTTCGTCATGAAGCACATCATGGACAACATTCGCATCGTTCGAGCGGTGCGGACGCGCGACCAGCGGGCCGCGTTCTTTCGGGGTGTCATCGGTGCGCCGGAGGTGTCTTTCGATACGCCGCGCACCCCTGGGGCGATGCCGCTCCAGGATGTCCTGCTGGATCCGGCGCTCACCGCCGAAGAGGTTGTCGGAGCGGCCGAGCTGGCTCGCCGGGTGAGAAGCGAGACGGCCCGCCTGAAGTCCCAGCTCACTCGCCGTGAAGTGACCGTTCTCGACGAGCGCCTTCTGGCGGAGGAACCCAAGCCGTTCAGGGTCATCGGCCAGCGGCTGTCGCTGTCCGGAGAGCGGGTGAGACAGATCGAGGCGAAGCTCCTGGCGGCGATTGGAGACAGGATTGAGCTTGGAGGTGTGGGCGCGGCGGCGTGAGGACGCAGCGATGACCAGCAACGCGGGTTCCCTGGTTTGTGATCTCCTTCGACCCGAAGCGTACGGGCGCGACCCGACGGCGATCATTGACCTGCGCACGACCCATGCGTCCTGGGTCTTCCTGGTGGGCGACGACGTCTGGAAGGTGAAGCGGCCGGTTGAGCTCGGCTTTCTCGACTTTCGGACCGTGGAGTCGCGGCGCCGCGCCTGCGAGGAAGAAGTGCGGTTGAACCGCCGCCTGGCGCCGGACGTGTACCTGGGTGTCGAGCCGATCCGCGAGACCCCGGCAGGACATGCGCTCGCCGCCGACGGCCCGATCGTCGACTGGGCCGTCCACATGCGACGGCTGCCCGATGACGCGAGCGCACGGGCGTTGCTCGCTCGAGGACAGCTCGATGCGCACGCCATCGAGGAGGTCGCCGGCGTGCTAGCCGACTTCTTCGAGAAGGCTGACCCGATGCCTCTGTTTGGCGCTCGCAGCACGCTGGTTGCGAACCTCGAGGAGAACTTTGCCCAGGTCACCCCGTTCGTCGGCGACTTGGTCGACCTCGAGACGCTGACACAAGTGCGTGACTTCCAGCGAGCCATGCTGTCCCGCGGACAGGCGCAGTTCATGGGGCGGATGGCGGATCAGAAAATCCGCGAGGGTCACGGCGACCTTCGGCTCGATCACGTGTACTTCTTGCCCGTAGGGGCCGGCCGTCGGATCGTCATCATCGACTGCATCGAGTTCAACGAACGCTTTCGATGCGGGGACGTTGCCGCCGACGTCGCCTTCTTTGCGATGGAGCTGGAGGCGGCCAGGCGCCCGGACCTGGCGGCAGGTTTCCTCGCACGTTTCGCCGAGGCCAGCGGCGACTTCGGTCTCTACGGCGTCCTCGACTTCTACCTCTCGTATCGGGCGTGGGTGCGCGGCAAGGTCGCCGCCTTCTTGGCGGCTGATCCGACGACGGCCCCTGGTATCCGGACAGAAGCGCGGGACAGGGCGCGGCGGCTGTTCGGGCTCGCTCGCTCGTTCTCGGGGGCTCCCGTGGATCGGCCCTTCTTGATCGCGGTCGGCGGTGTCATCGGCAGTGGAAAGAGCACGCTCGCCGACGCTCTGGGACGCGAGCTGGCCGTTCCGGTGATCAGCTCGGATCGCGTTCGCAAGGCAGCCGCCGGCATCGCTCCGACCACGCGCGCCGATGCTCACGTCTACGATCGCGAGTATCGCGACCACGTCTATGCAGAGATCGCTCGACGCGCAGCGGACGTCCTGGACAGCGGTCGCGGCGTCATTCTGGACGCCACCTTCGCGCGTCGTCACTGGCGTGAGCTGGCGGCGAAGACGGCGGCCGCGCGGAGTGCAGACTTCGTGTTCATCGAATCGACCTGTACGGATCGGGAGCTCCTGCGCCAGCGTCTCTACGCCCGGCGTGGGGGCGCGTCGATCTCCGACGCGACCGACGAAGTGCTGAGCTCATTCCTGCGCGACTATCAACCGATCTCGCCGGGCGATCCCCAGCCTCGGTTCTCGGTCGACACCAGCAGCACGCTCCAGGATGCGCTGCACGAAGCAATGGGGATGCTCGCGAGGGCGGGCATCCTTCCCGCCGTCGAACGCCGAGCCTCCTAAGAGGCAGCCTCGGGAAAGCCGAGGACGAAGCTCGCGCCTTGTTCTCGCGCCTCGAGATCGATGGTTCCCCCGTGCGCCTCCATGATGCGGCGGCACAGCGCCAAGCCAAGGCCGGTTCCTTTCGCCTTGGTGGTGAACAGGGCCTCGAAGATTCGATTGCGGGCGTCGACGGGTACGCCGGGCCCGTCGTCGAGGACGCGGAGCTGTGCGCCGCATCCGTCGAGGGTGGGCTCGGCGCGCACTTCGACGTGCCCGCCGTCAGGCATCGCCTGCGCCGCGTTCGTGAGGAGATTGACGAGCACCTGCTGAATTTGATCGGGATCGACCTCGATCATCAGCTCCGCGGGCGAGGTGACGATCTGGACGTCGATAGTTCCGGGAAGTGAAGATACTCGCACTGCCACGTCGACCAGCTTTCGAGCTGCGACCCGTTGCAGTTGCGGCGGGCGATTCCGCGCCAGGTCGAGCAGGTCGTCGATCGTCTTGTTCGCGCGCCTTACCTCGTTGGCGATCCGATCCAGGTGCTTGGCCACGTTAGGTAAGGAGGACACCTCTGGTCCGAGATGCTGGCGCAACAGGAACAGCGACGAGTCGATGACACTCAGCGGATTGCGCAGCTCGTGGCCGACGCTGGCGCCAAACTGCCCGATCGTAGCGAGACGCTCGGTGCTCCGGTTCTTTTCGACCAGGTCTTCGCGGTAGCTCTCGAGCATGATGGCCAGCTCCAGGTCCATGATTTGGTTGAGCGCGGTTGCGATGCGCTCGTTCTGGACGGGATCGGCGATTCCAGAGCGGGCAACACCGAGGAGCTTGACGCGCACGCGGTCCATGGCCGTGAACATGTACTGCTGAGGTAACGCGATACGGACGTGGATTCGTCCGATCCGCGTCCGCAGCTCATAGTATGCCTCGTCGTGCGGACCGAGCAGCATCTTGTCGAGCCAGCGCACGAGGGTCTGCTTGAGACGTTCGATCTGGACAGAGCCACCCGTGATTGCGCTGCGCGCGCCGGGATGAGCTTCGATGGCAGCATAGAAGTCCTCTACGATCGGCGTAAAGAATGGCTCGGCGACCGGGTGCAGCTCGCGGAGGGTAGCGGATGATTCGGGTGTGAAGCCGACGTAGGTTTTCAGGCTTTCGAAGAACGAAACGCTCATTGGCTGACTCACGTCAAACAGCAAAGCAACCACCGTGCCTTCCGCTTTTCGGAGTGTCGCCAAGAGCCGCATCTCCCACGGGAAGGGACTTGCGTAAAGAGTGCGCAACCGCCGGGTATGCGCCGACTTCTGACGCAGAACTTGCGCGGGGCCGGCACGAAGCGTCTGCGACTCGGCCTGGAATGGGCATTGCAGTTGAATGGGCCCGGAGGACAGAGATGAAGGTCCTGTGCCCGACCGATTTCAGCTCCCGCTCACATGTCGCTGCCCAGGTCGCACTCGCGCTCGCCAAGCAGACGGCGGGTTCCCTCGAGATGCTTCACGTCGTGTCGTCGCGGCCGGCGGATCTCGCTCTTTCAGACGATGCCTCCCTGATCGGGGACCAGCTCCGCAGCCACGCGCAGACGAAGCTGGCGGCGGAATGTCGTGCGCTCAGCTCGGGAAGGATGCAGGTCACCTCATGGCTCGCCGAGGGCAATGTCGAGTCGTCGATCCAATCGCGAGCCTGGAGCACCGGAGCCGACCTGATCGTCATGGGATCGCACAGCCAGCCGGCGCTGGCGCGGTTCATCCTGGGCAGCGTCGCCGAGCGTACGGTCCGCCTGGCCGATCGGCCGATTCTGATCGTTCCGCCCGGCACCGAGCCACGGTCGCGAGAGCTGAACGATGGCGCATCTTTGAATGTCGTGGTGGCGGTCGATGGCCGAGCCGCGAGCCGGGGAGCACTGGAGTTCGCGCGCTCGTTGCGGCAGCACGTCCGCTGCGACGTCACGTTTCTGCGTCTCTACTGGCCGATGGAGGAATACGCTCGTATGGGGCTGACCGGCGCGCGCGACCTCTCGCAGGTCGATCCGGAGGTGGTCGCGGACCTGACGCGGAGCCTGACGCTGGAAGTGGGTACATTGCCGGGCGAGGGCTCGCTCTCGATAGCGGTCGAGCCCACCTGGGGCGACCCGGCAAGCGCCATCCTGGAGTACGGGCGCGCTCGCCATTGCGATCTCGTCGTCATGGGTGCGGAAAGCCGGCATGGGCTTGCGCGCATTTCGCACGTACCGGTCGCGAGCCGGGTTGTGCATCAAGCGGTGGGTGTCCCCGTGCTGTTCGTGCCGCCGCCGCCACCCGCGCACGATTCGACGGAGACCCCGACGATCGCCACCGTGCTCGCCCCGACCGATCTTTCCGCAGCCGGGAACCGCGCCGTCTCATTCGCGTACGCACTCCTCGCGCCGCGCGGGGGAGTCGTCGAGCTCTGTCATGTCCACGAGCACTCGCTGCCGTCGCCTGCCTATGTCTACGAGCGCGCGGACGGTAAGCTGAGCGATGCTGATCGCGCGTGCTTGATCTCCCAGCTCCGCGTTCTGGTGCCGGTCGACGCGGAGAAAATGGGGATCTCGACCCACGTCACGGTGGTCGACGGTGGTAAGGCGGCGCAGGCCATCCTGCAAGCGGCTGAACGCTTGAGCGTCGATTCGATCGTGCTCGGATCCCATGGCCACGGTGGGACTTACCGCGCGCTGCTCGGATCGGTTTCCAAGGAGGTGGTGCAGCGGGCGCATCGCCCAGTCCTCGTGGTTCCAAGCCCAAGGGAGGCGTCGTGAAACGTCGGTCGTCTCGGTAGCTCGCCAGCGCCCCGGCTTGCGGGCATGCTCCCGGCCATGAGCCGCATATCCCTGCTCGGCTTCAGCATCGCCGGGATCGAGACCGCGATCGAGGTCCCCAGCCTGGGCCTGGTGCTGGATCTCGGCCGTTGCTCGAGGACAGCCGTCAATCAGCCGCTCGTGCTCGTGAGCCACGGACACCTGGACCACGTGGGGGCCGTGGTTCAGCACGCCGCCCGGCGGGCGATGATGAACATGGGCGAGAGCATCTACGTCGTGCCGGCCAGCATCGCTGCCGACGTAGAGCGCATGTTTGCCGCGGCGGAAGCTCTTGACGGAGGCCGCATCCCCCGGCGCGTGGTGCCGCTCGGTCGCGGCGAGGAGCTCGATCTCGGCAAGAAGCGCCGCGTGCGCGCGTTCGAGACATTCCACCGCGTTCCTAGCCAGGGCTACACGGTATTGGAGCGTCGCCATCGGCTGCGGCCCGAATTCCGCAATCTGGACGGCGCCCGCTTGGGAGAGCTGCGCCGCGCCGGCCAGGAGATAGACGAGTCCCACGACGTCCCCGTCCTCTGCTTCTCGGGAGACACGCGCGTCGAGGTGCTGGAGCGAACCCCCGAGATCCAGCAGGCGGAGACCCTCTTGCTCGAGGCCACCTTTCTCGACGACCGCGTTTCCGTCGAGGGCGCGCGCGAGATGGGGCACATCCACCTCGACGAATTGATCGCACGACCCGAGCTCCTCTCCGCGAAGGACATCGTGCTGCACCACTTCTCCGCGCGTTACAACGTCGCCGACGTGTCTCGCATCTGCCAGCAACGCCTCCCCGACGCTTTCAAAGCTCGCGTCCGCATCCTTGGGGAGGACTAGACGCAGGTTGAAGTCGAAAGTTGCTCGCGAGCGCATAGAATCGTCCCATGCGGGTGGGGGTCTTCAGCGCCAAGAGTTATGACAGATGGTCGCTCGGTGAGGCGAACGCGCGCGCGATTGCGCCGCACGAGCTCGTGTTCTTGGACGCCCGCCTTGTGCGTGAGACAGCGCCGCTCGGCGCGGCATTTCCAGCCGTGTGCGCGTTCGTCAACGATCACCTCGACGCCGAGGTGCTGACCAGGCTGGCGGCGGGCGAGACGCGCCTGGTCGCCCTGCGCTGTGCAGGCTTCAACAACGTCGACCTCGAGGCCGCGCGCCGCCTGGGCGTGAGCGTCGCGCGCGTGCCGGCGTACTCACCCCACGCCGTAGCCGAGCACACGGTCGCGCTCATTCTCACGCTCGCACGCAGACTCCATCGCGCAATCAACCGTGTGCGCGAGGGCAATTTCTCGCTAGAGGGACTCCTCGGGAGCGAGCTCTGCGGTCGCACCGTCGGTATCGTCGGCACGGGCAAGATTGGTTCCGTCCTCGCGCGCGCTCTCTCGGGTTTTGGTGTCACGCTGCTCGCCACGGACACCCAGCCGAACGCCGACTGCGTGGCGCTCGGCGTGCACTATGTCCCGCTCGAGGAGCTCTTGCGTGCGTCCGATATCGTCACGCTGCACTGCCCGCTCTCACCCGCGTCGCGCCACATGATCGACGGGCCGCGACTCGCGCTCATGCGCCCCGGCGCGCTGCTCGTCAACACGAGCCGTGGCGCGCTCGTCGATACGCTGGCCGTCATCGAGGCCCTCAAGAGCAAGCACATCGGCGGCGTCGCCATCGACGTCTACGAGGAGGAAGAGCACCTCTTCTTCGAGGATCACTCCGCGGACATCCTGCAGGACGACACCTTCGCGCGCCTGCTCACGTTCCCGAACGTCGTCGTGACCGGCCACCAAGCCTTCTTCACCGAGAACGCGCTCCGTGATATCGCCCGCACGACGATAGACAGCGTCACGGCCTTCGAGCGCCGCGAGCCGCTAGTCAACGCCGCGGGATGATGATTCCGCCAAGGACGGCACGTCCGATGCAAGACCATCGCGGGGAACGGAGGTTGATCATGGACGATCGCGCTTTCATTCGAGGCTTAGAGGGGTTCCACAACAGACGGTTCCTGGCCTTCACGGTTCTCGGAGTCCTCGTCTTTGCAGTCGTGCTGACTGTCGTGGTCGCGGGATTTCGAAGGAATGACGTGCGCAGGAGCGCGGATGCCGTCACGCTCGTGCATTCCTCGCCGCCGCAAGTTTCGGCGGTGCAGCCTGCAGGCTCTGCGCGGTAGCCGCGCGCGAGGTGCGCCGAAGCGCGCTCCTCGCGCAAGAATTGCCGGTTCGAGACGAGGGGGCGGCGAAGCACTGACGCCAGACTCGCTCCAACCGCGGTCCGCGGCCTCACGGCTTCCGCACGGCGCGCGCCTCGTCGTAAAGCTTCTCGTGGAGGACGCCGGGATGCACGGCCACCTCGGGGGTGACGAGATCATCTCGACTGGGGGCCGCCACGGGCAGCCCCAGGGCGGCGAAGCGTTCAGCCAGCTCGGTGAAGCGGGCGTCGTCGCCGCACGCGGCATCGCCAATCAGCGCCTCGAGCAGAGTCAGCCCGGGGAGGATATTGAACTGTCCTTCGGTGTCGTACTGCACGACGGCCAGGGCGTCCCGGGGTTCGTCGGGATGGACCCAATACCCCGCGATGTTCCCATTCGTGGTCCTGGCAACGACAGCGAGGTGACGAAGGACAGCTTTGATCGCGGCGACGTTTGCCATGATATCGGGATCGGCGCGGTCGCGATCGTTGAGATAGCTGTGGTCCAGCAACGGATCCGTCTCTCCTGGCTCGAACAGAATGGCTTCGATGTCGAAGAGCGGATCGACGCCCCAGGCCGGGTTCTCCGGGCGGGCGGCCTGGATCGCCGCGAGTCGCCGGAGATCGCCCGGCACGGGGCGGCCACCCAGCTGCTCCTCGACCAGGCGCACAATCTCAGCCTCCCGGCTCACGGAACGAGCGCCTCGCGCCGCAAATCAGCGTCGCACTTCGGGGGCAGGGGCCAAGGGACGAAGGACCTGCTCGACATGTGGAGAGGCGGATTGTCATCGATGAGGCTCGTGCGCGCAATGCGTGACGCGACGACCACGGGCGAAGCGATCCTCCGTCGTGCTTCCCCCCTTGCCTCAGAACGGATACCCGATCGAACCACCGAGGCGCGCCTCCTCGCCGAAACTGGTGGCCTCGCGAAGTCTTTGGGACCCTGGCTCCTGCGCCAGAAACAGTACGAGGGATGGTGTCAGCGCCGGAAGCGGCGGGGCAACAGCCGCTCGATGGAACGCGAGAGCAGCCAGGCGGCGGCACCGAACGCGAGCACCATCAGCGCGGGCTCGGTCGCGCGAATGCGGCGGAACCGCGCCGCGCCGCTGCGAATTTCGATGTAGCCGACGGGCGCGATGTTTGCGCCGCCACCGGCGCCGTCTCCCCGCAGGCCTCCCGACGCCTTCGCGCCCGAACCGCCACCGAACCCGTAGCGAATCCTGGCAACGGGGATGATGGTCGTGCCGTCCCGCTCCACTGAAGCCCCGTAGATCGTGCGGGCGTCGGCGCTGCCCAGGCGTTCGGCCAGGCGCTCGACCACACTATTGTTGTTCTCCGATGACACCACCGACGTATCCATGACCCCAACCTAAACACCCACGTACTGGTCACAACCGGCAACGGCCGCGGGCGGCGAGGGGTCCAGGGCGCCGAGCAGTCGGGCTCCATCGACGGGTTTGGTCAGATGCTCGGCAAATCCCACCTTTTTGGCGCGGGCGCGATCAGATTCTCGCCCGTAGCCGGTGAGGGCGATCAGTCGGGGCAGCGCGCCTCCCGCCTCTGCATGCAGTCGCTCGGCCAGCTCGTATCCATCCATCACCGGCAAACCAATGTCGAGGATGGCGACGTCGGCATGAAACGTCTTCATGACCTCTAGCGCGGTCGGTCCGTTCTTCGCCGTGGCGACGATGTGCCCGGCATCCCGCAGGACGTCCGCGAGCAACTCGAGAGCGTCTTCGTTGTCGTCGACAACCAGAACCCGTTTCGACGCCCGGGCGACCGGGTTCACCGGCGCAGAAAGCTCGATCGCCGCGGGCTCTTCAGCGGCGACGGGTAACCGAACGGTGAATACGCTGCCCTTTCCCAGTCCCTCGCTCTCAGCCTGAACGGTGCCTCCGTGGAGCTCCACGAGGTTGCGAACGATCGTGAGCCCGATTCCCAGGCCGCCTCGCGACCGATCTGCGGCCTGACGTTCTTGCGTGAACATATCGAAGACGTGCGGCAGCAGCTCGCGAGAGATACCGATACCGTTGTCCTTCACCTGGAGCACGACCTTGTCGCCGTGGCGATGCGCCTCGATGGTGATGCAACCGCCTGGATCGGTGTACTTGGCGGCGTTGGTGAGCAGGTTGGAAACGACCTGTGCGAGCCGCGCCTCGTCTCCGTTGATGCGGAGCTCGGAGGGGGGCAGATGGACGTCGAGGTGATGGCGTCGTTGCTCCACGAGCGGCATGGCGCTCTCCGCCCCCTGCGCCACGATGTCCTGCAGGCGCAGAACACGCTTCTTCATCTGAATCGTGCCGCGCGTGATGCGCGAGACGTCGAGCAGATCGTCCACGAGCCGGATCAAGTACTGCACCTGGCGCTCGACGATCTCCAGGGTCCTTCCGTAGTGGCCATTGCCCCGCAGCTTCAACAACTGGATGGCGGTCACGATGGGCGACAGCGGATTGCGCAGCTCATGACCGAGCATGGCCAGGAATTCGTCTTTGGAGCGGTTGCCTTCTCGTAGCGCCTCGGCTGCCTGCCTTTGCTCGGTGATCTCCTCGGCCACAAAGCTGAATCGGGGCCTCCCCTCATCTCCCAAGAACGCCGCGGTCGCGTGGTACCAACGGCTCCCGAACGGCGTGGGATGCTCGTACTCGAACCGCACCGGAGCCTTCTCGTGTCCGCTCCTCTTGTAGCTCTGCACCCAGAGACGAACTTCTTCCGGTGTGCCGAACTCTTCCGCACGACAGTTGACCATCCTTTCCGGGGTGGTCCCCAGCGCGCGCGCCAGGGCCTGATTGACGCTCAGGAAGATGATCGAATCGCCGTCGAGCTCGACCACGCCCATGAAGAACGGCGAGCTATCATAGAAGCTCTGCAGGGTCCGCCGATTACCCTGCAAGCTTTGCTCGATGTGCCTCTGCTCGGTCACGTCCGCAATGGCTTCGATCCATCCGTCGGGGGCTCCCGACGCGTCGAACGTCGGGACGCAGTCCACGTGGACCCAGCGCCGCCCGAGCCTCTTGTGGACGACCTCGGCATCACGATGCATCGGCTTGCCGGCCAGCGCTGCCTCGACATGAGGACGCATACCTTGCAGGCAGTCGGTCCCCATGACCTCGCTGATCGAGTGCCCGACGATCTGGTCGCGAGCTGCACCGAGCCAGTCAGCGTATCGCTGGCTCACCCATAGGTATCGCATCGCCGCGCTACACTGCGCGGCCGCGACGGGCAACGCGCAAAAAGCAGCCTCTGCCCGCCGAAGGGCATCCGTGACGACCTGGAGATCGCCCATGACGATTACACAAAAATAGGTCGCTTTTTGCTGGAGCCAACCTGAACGAGCCCGTCCACCTCGTGGTTCCCGACAGATCGGACGACCTTCTTCGGCGCGAGCCGTTGCGGGGCTGCCGACGTGCAACTCTGCGAGGACTTCGAGGCCGGAACACTCGATGAGTCGCTCTGGCAGGTCACGGGTGCGGGCCCCGTGATCGACGACGTGCACGCGGCCCGCGGATCGCGCGCGCTCCACGTGACCGTCAGCGGCAAGGGCTCGTCATACATCAAGGAGACGCGTACGTTTCCGGCGACGAACGACACGTACTTCGGGCGGGCATTCTTCTATTTCCAGTCGTTGCCGGGCCCACCGCTTTCATACGCCCACTGGACGGTGATCGCCGCGTCGGGGACGAACGTGAGCGGAGAGATCCGCGTCGGCGGTCAATTCCAGAACGGCCGCAACCTGTTCCGCCTCGGCACGGATAACAGCGTCGATCCGAACGGCACGGGTGACTGGACAACTCCGACGCACGGGGGCAACAGCGCCGAGCCCTTCATCCTGCCCCAGTTCACCGGCGTCTGGCTCGGCTGGTACGAGTATCAGGTCACCGACGAGACGTTCGAGGTCTGGATCGACGAGATCGCGATAGACGACCAGCGGATCGGGTGCGCCTCGTGACGGACCGCGGGTTGGTCGGGCAGCGCTGGGCACCGCAAACAGAGGCGCGCGGTTCCTCGTTTTCGGGCAGGATCACGTCTTGGGGGCCGAGCCGGTGTCGAAAGGAGTTCGCCAATGACCACAGCAGGGAAAGTGGATCTCGCGGGTGATGGTTTCTTCGTCCTGGTGGATCTCCTGGAGGCAGCGAAGGCAGGCCTTCCGGATGAGGTTCCGTCGGCACTGGACGACAAATTCAGCGAAATCGCCAGCGCCTATCGCAAGGCCGACCCAGCGTTGCGACAGCAGCTGCGCGAGCAGATACCCACCGAGTACTGGCTGCCGCTATTGCAGCTGGGCGACCGGTGCGCTGAATGGGCCCTGTTCGACAAGGATCCGAGGCACATCGAGGATGGGTTGACGGCCTATTGCCTCGAGGACTTTCGCTTCGATGCGCACGAGAACCTGGTCCACCTGAGCCGCCTCTGGTACGCGGGCAAGACTTTGCACGCGGACACCATGGGGATCTTCAGCCAGGTCGGGCAATTTGCTTCGCCGCATGGATTGCAGGAGCTGAGCAATTTCTCGGCGCGGCCCGAGGACGCGAAATCCCCGTGGAGCATGGGCCTCGAGCAATATCAGGAAGGCGGCCACGTGCGTTTTCGCCTCCGGCGCCCCAAAGGGTCGGCGTCGCCGGTCACGTGAGGGTGCTCTCCTGCGCCTATTTCAATCTAAACCGTCGGATTGTTAAGATCACGTGGCGGATCCTGAGGAACAAAGTATCCTTCCACAGGCTCTAACGTGTTTGTCCACATTCGCACGCGCATCGTCGCCCCTCTCACGCGGGCGTTGGCCTACGGTGACAGCTCGACCCCGGGCACCTACTGCGGTCAAAGCGGCGTTCCGAGCGGGTTGTCGGCACCTCAGCTGAAAGACGTAGAAGCTGTCGCGCGGAGACTGGGCGCCAAGGTTTGCCCCAGTTGCCTCGAGGCGAAGTCAGACGAGGATCGGCTGAACTGAGCGCAAAAAGTTGCGCCCGCGCCGATCGCAATTACCGTCCTCTCGTCGCACCTCAATTGTGCGACAACGCCGCTGATACTGTGCGCTAGCGCCGCGCGTCGCTGTCAGCTGTCGCACGATGGTGTACGCCGGGGATTTGCGCTGGCCGATTTCGGCGACGACCTGGGCGCCTTGTAACCGAGTTAGTTTAGACTCCCCGCGATGACTTATAGGCCCCCCGTGAAACATCGTCGTGTCTCGTTCGCGATCGTCATCGCGAGCCTCTCCGCCTCGTGGTCGGTCGCGCACACCGCCGCGGGCGCCGACAAACCCTGGATGAATACGGCGCTCGACGCCGATCGGCGCGCCGAGCTCGTGCTCGCCGAGATGTCGCGGGCGGAGAAGCAGACGCTGGTGTTCGGCTACTTCGCGAGCGACGCGCCCTGGAAGAAATACGTCGCGCCGCCGGAGGGGCGCCACGGCTCGGCGGGCTACGTGCCCGGCATCCCGCGCCTCGGGATTCCGCCGCAATGGGAGACGGACGCGGGCATCGGCGTCGCTGGGCAAGCCGCCGCCAAGGAGAAGCGCGGGCGCACGGCGCTGCCGTCGGGCCTCGCGACGGCGGCGAGCTGGGATCCGGCGCTCGCGCGCCGGGCGGGCGCCATGATCGGCGCCGAGGCGCGCACGTCGGGATTCAACGTGATGCTCGCCGGTGGCGTGAACCTGGTGCGCGAGCCGCGCAACGGCCGCAACTTCGAGTACGGCGGCGAGGATCCGCTGCTCGCGGGCGTCATCGTCGGCGCGCAGATCGCCGGCATCGAATCCAACAACATCATCTCGACGATCAAGCACTTCGCGCTCAACGATCAGGAGACGGACCGCGACACGGTCGACGTGCTCATCGATCGGGATCAGGCGCGCATGTCGGACCTGCTGGCGTTTCAGATCGCGATCGAGCAGGCGAACCCGGGCGCCGTCATGTGCTCGTACAACAAGGTGTGGGGCGAGTATGCGTGCGACAGCTCGTATCTGCTCACGGATCTGTTGCGGCGGGACTGGGGGTGGCGCGGCTACGTGATGTCGGACTGGGGCGCCGTACACAGCACGGCGAAGGCCGCGCGCAGCGGCACCGACCAGGAGTCCGGCTACCCGTTCGACGAAAAGCCGTTCTTTCGTGAGTTGCTCCTCAAAGCCGTCGAGGCGGGCGAGGTGCCCGAGGCGCGGTTGAACGAGATGGCGAAGCGCATCCTGCGCACGATGTTCGCCAAGGGGGTGATCGACCATCCCGTCGAGAGCGCCCCGATCGATCTCCCCGCCAAGGACATCGAGGCCCACGCCGCCGTATCGCGCGAGGGCGCAGAGCAGGGGGCGGTGCTGCTCAAGAACGAGGGCGACATCCTGCCGTTGCGCGCCGATATCGCGCACATCGCGGTGATCGGCGGCCATGCCGACAAAGGCGTGCTCGCGGGCGGCGGGTCGTCGATGGTGTATGGCGTCGGCGGCAACGCGGTGTCCGGCGTCGCGCCGACGTCATGGCCGGGGCCGGTCATGTATCACCCGTCGTCGCCCTTGCGCGCCATCAAGGCGCTGGCGCCGAAGGCCGAGGTGCAATTCGCCGGCGGTGAGGATCGCGGCGCGGCGGCTCGCCTGGCGGCGCAGAGTGACGTGGCGATCGTGTTCGTCACGTTGTGGAACGGCGAATCCTTGGACGGCTCGCTCACGTTGCCGGGCGACCAGGACGCGCTGGTGAGCGCGGTTGCCCACGCGAACCCACGCACCATCGTGGTGCTCGAGACTGGTGGCGCCGTGTTCATGCCCTGGATCAACGAGGTTCGAGGCGTGGTCCACGCCTGGTATCCGGGCACGAGCGGCGGCGACGCGATAGCCAATCTCCTGTTCGGCCGCGTCAACCCGTCCGGTCGGCTGCCCATCAGCTTTCCCAAGGACGCAAGCCAGCTCGCGCGACCCGCGCTGACCGCGACCGACGCTGCGGGTAAGAAGACCGGCAACGTCAGCTACTCGGAAGGCGCGGCGGTCGGGTACAAGTGGCACGACGCAAAGAAGCTGCCGCCGCTATTTCCGTTCGGGTTCGGGCTCTCGTACACGCGCTTCGAGCACAGCGGCCTCGCGGCCCGGCTCGAGGGTCAGGACCTGGTCGTGAAGTTTCGCGTGCGCAACGCCGGCCAGCGAGCAGGCAAAGACGTACCCCAGATCTACGTCTCGCCGGTCGCCGGCGGCTGGGAGGCGCCCAAACGCCTGGGCGCGTGGCGCAAGGTCGATCTGGCGCCCGGCGCGAGCACGGACGTCGAGCTGCGCGTCGATCCGCGCCTGCTCGCCGTGTTCAGCGAGACCGGCGGCGGCTGGCGGATAGCCCCGGGCGCGTACAAGGTGCTGCTCGGCAGCTCGGCGTCGAAGATCGATCTCGAGACGTCGGTCCGGCTCGGCGAGCGCCGCCTGCCGGCGACGTATCACCCCTAGCGCGCTAGGCCGCGGCCGGCGCCGTGAACTGTGCGTGATAGAGCGTGTGGTACGCGCCACCCGAGCCGAGCAACTGCTCGTGCGTGCCCTGCTCGACGATCTTGCCGTGCTCCATCACGAGGATGAGATCGGCGTCGCGGATCGTCGAGAGCCGGTGCGCGATCACGAAGCTCGTGCGGCGCTCGCGCAGCGTCGCCATCGCGCGCTGGACCAGCACCTCGGTGCGCGTGTCGACCGACGACGTCGCCTCGTCGAGGATCAGGATCGGCGGATCCGCGAGGAACGCGCGCGCGATCGTGATCAGCTGCTTCTCGCCGGCCGACAGGTTCGAGCTCTCCTCGTCGATCACGGTGTCGTAGCCGCTCGGCAGCGCGCGCACGAAACGGTCGACGTACGTCGCCTTCGCGGCCGCGAGCATGTCGTCCTCGGTCGCGGTCGGATGGCCGTACATGATGTTGTCGCGGATCGTGCCGCCGAACAGCCAGGTGTCCTGCAGCACCATGCCGAGCTGCCCGCGGACGTCTCGGCGCGGCGCCAACGCGATGTCGACGCCGTCGATCCGGATGGCGCCGCTCTCGAGATCGTAGAACCGCATCAGTAGGTTTACCAGCGTGGTCTTGCCCGCACCGGTCGGCCCGACGATCGCGATGGTCTGGCCGGGCTGCGCGACCAGCGACAGGTGCTCGATCAGCGGTACGTCGGCCTTGTAGCGGAAGCTGACGTCGTCGAAGCGAACCTCGCCGCGCGGCGCCGCCGGTAGCGCCGCGGCGCTGCGATCGAGCGACTGATCGGGCTCGTCGAGGAGCTCGAACACGCGCTCTGCCGACGCCACGCCCGACTGCAAGACGTTCGCGACCTGCGCGAGCTGCGACAGGTTCTGCGTGAACTGGCGCGAGTACTGGATGAACGCCTGCACGCTGCCGAGCAGCATCGCGCCCGATGCGACGCGCAGGCCGCCGACCACGGCGATCGCGACGTAGTTGAGGTTCCCGACGAAGGTGATCGCCGGCATGATCAAGCTCGAGATGAACTGCGCCCTGAAGCCGGCGTCGAACAGCTCGTCGTTCTTCGCGCGGAACCGCTCCTCGACCTGGCGGCGCCGGCCGAACACCTTGACGAGCGCGTGGCCGGTGAACGCCTCCTCGATCTGACCGTTCAGCGCGCCGACGTGCTTCCACTGCGCGCTGAAGCCCTTCTGGGCGCGCTTGCCGATCTTCGCGGTGATCACGACCGATAGCGGCACCGTGACGAGCGCGATCACGGCGAGCAGCGGCGAGATCACGACGAGCATCACGAGCACGCCGAGCGCCGTCAACGTCGCGGTCACGATCTGGCTCATCGTCTGCTGCAGGCCCGCCGCGACGTTCTCGATGTCGTTGGTGACGCGCGACAGGACCTCGCCGTGGGGCTGGCGATCGAAGTACTCGAGCGGCACGCGCATCAGCTTCGCGTCGACGTCGGCGCGCAGCCGGTTGACGACGCGCTGCACGAGGTGGTTGAGGATGTAGCCCTGCAGCCACATGAACACGACGCCGCCCGCGTAGAGCGCCATCACGAGCGCGAGCACGTCGGCGAGCGCGCCGAAGTCGATGCCCTGCCCGGCCTGCACGTGCATCGCCCGCGCGAGGTTGGTGGGATTCGTGCCGGCGGGGCGCGAGCCGAGGAAGCCCTTGAAGATGATGTCGGTGGCGCGCCCGAGGATCTTCGGGCCCGACACCGTGAACGCCGACCGCGACGGTGCAGCACGCGAGCACGGCGATCACGAGCCCGCGATGCGGCACGAGCAGGCCGAGCAACCGGCGCGCCGAGCCCTTGAAGTTCTTCGCCTTCTGCGGCGGGCCCATCATCCCGCCCATCGGACCGCGCATCGCGGGGCCGGCCGGGCGTTGCGCCGGGGGCGCGGGTCGGTTCGTGCTCATGCCGCCGCCTCTTCCTGCTCGGTCTGCGATTCGACGATCTCCGCATACGGCGGGCAGGTCGCGACGAGCTGCGCATGCGTGCCCTTGCCGACGAGCTTGCCGGCGTCGAGCACGAGGATCTGATGGGCGTGGCGGATGCTCGCGACCCGCTGCGCGACGAGGATCACGGTCGCCTTCGCGAGCCGCGGTGCGATCGCCGCGCGCAGCCTCGCCTCGGTCGCGAGGTCGAGCGCCGAGAACGAGTCGTCGAACAGGAACACGGCCGGCTCGCGCAGCAGCGCGCGCGCGATCGCGAGCCGCTGGCGCTGGCCGCCGGAGACGTTGGTGCCGCCCTGCGCGATGGGCGCTTCCAGCTGCTGTGGCATCGCGCGCACGAAGTCCGCGCCCTGCGCGAGCTCGAGCGCGGCCCACAGCTCGTCGTCGGTCGCGTCGGGGTTGCCGAACCGGAGGTTCGACGCGACGGTGCCCGTGAACAGGTACGACGCGCTGCGGCACCATGCCGATCCGCGCCCACAGCTCCTCGGGCTCGCGCTGGCGGACGTCGACGCCGTCGACGAGCACGGTGCCGGCCGTCGCGTCGGAGAGCCGCGGGATGAGGTCGAGCATCGTGGTCTTGCCCGCGCCGGTCGAGCCGATGATCGCGGTGATCTCGCCCGGCCTGGCGACGAACGAGATGTCGGCGAGCACCGGCGCGGTCGCGCCTGGATAGCGGAACTCGACGCCGCGCAGCTCGACCATGCCCGTCAGCTCGGCGGGCACGACCGGCGCGGCGCGGCGGCGCGATCTCCGGCGTGGTGTCGAGCACCTCGACGATGCGCTCGGCGCACACCGCGGCGCGCGGGATCATGATCGACATGAACGACGCCATCATCACGCCAACGAGGATCTGCATCAGGTAGCCGAGGTACGCCGTGAGCGCGCCGATCTCGAGCGAGCCGTCGGCGATCCGTCGACTGCCGAACCACAACAGCGCGACGCTCGACGCGTTGAACACGAGCGTCACGGTCGGCCACATCAGCGCCTGGAGCTTGCCGACCTGCAACGCGGTCGCCGTGAGATCGTCGTTCGCGCCTGCGAATCGCGCGGCCTCCGCCGGCTCGCGCACGAACGCGCGCACGACCCGCATGCCGGTGATCTGCTCGCGCAGCACGCGGTTCACGGTGTCGATCTTCGGCTGCATGACCCGGAACTTCGGGATCATCCGGCCGATGATGAGGCCGATGCTGCCGGCCATCGCCGGGATGCACACGAGCAAGAGCTTCGACAGCCCGAGGTTCTCGCGCAGCGCCATCACGATCCCGCCGACGCACATGATCGGCGCCATCATGAGCATCGTCATGCTCATGAGCACGAGCATCTGCACCTGCTGGACATCGTTCGTCGTGCGCGTGATCAGCGACGGCGCGCCGAACTTGCCGACCTCGCGCGCCGACAGCTTGCCGACGTGATGAAAGATCCCGCCGCGCAGGTCGCGGCCGTAGGCCATCGCGACGCGTGCGCCGATGTACACCGCGCAGAACGAGCACGCGATCTGGCCCGCGGTGATCGCGAGCATCATGCCGCCGCGCACGAGCACGTACGTCGTGTCGCCGGTCGCGACGCCCCTGTCGATGATGTGCCCGTTGATGCTCGGCAGGTACAGCGACGCGATCGTGCTACCGAGCTGGAGCAACACGACCAGCGCGAGCTGCGAGTGAAATGGAGCGAGATAGGTACGGAGCAAGCGCCAGAGCATCAAGTCTCCTCGTCGCGCACGCGGATGCCGTCGAGCAGCAGCGTCACGATCTCGTGCGGGGTCATCGGCCGGTCGGTCAGGCGCGGGTGCGTGCCCGCAAACGCGATCGCGCGCAGGAACCTCGCTGCTTCCTCGGGCGCACAGCGGATCTCGTCGCGGTGGGGCTCGAACAGCTTCGCGAGCGCGGCGCGCAGCCGCGAGTCGTCCATCCGCGCCGGTGGTGGCCGTCGCGCCTCGGGTGACGCCGCGAGGCCGAGCATCGAGAACAGCTGCCAGATCTCGCTGAGGCGACGCTGCAGCATCTCGATCGCGGCGATGAGCTTCTCGCGCAGCGGCAGCGCGGGATCGATCCGCGCGACCTCGGCCTCGTCCGCGGTCGGATCGAACACGCTCGCGACCGTCGCGGAGATCAGCGCCTCCTTGTCGGGAAACACGCGGAACAGGGTCCCCTCCGCGACGCCGGCGGCAAGCGCGATCTGCGACGTCGTGACCTCGCGCCCGTACATGCGCAGGAGCGGCAACGTCGCCGCGATGATGCTCGCGCGCCGCGCATCGGGAGCCAGCGGAGCCGCGCGAACCATGCCATGCTATCTAACTGAGTGAGCGCTCACTCGCAAGCGGTATGGGCATAAGTTACTGTAACTACACGCAATTCTTATTCGATCGACGGTAGCACCATCAATCACAGGAACCCATCAGGTGTACGACACCCTTGTGACTGGTCAGTCGCTGTCTCCAGCGGAGAGGGCTAGTTGCCCCACGTGCATGGGCCGATCGTCTGCGCGGGTGGGATCGCGACCGGGGCGTCCCACGTCAGACCGGCGGCGGCGTCGACAGCGGAGAATTCGACGAGACCCGTCGGGACCGTGACCGGCGCGCAAACGGTCTTCGCGCACAGGATGTACGTCGACGGGTCGACGTTCATCTGGTAACCGCCGCGCGTCGTCTGGCGGGTGACGGCCGGGGTCGTGGCCTGCACCCCGTTGGTCATCGTGTAGAGGTCGACCTGGACGTTTTGCTCGAGCGTGTTGTTGGAGTCTACGATCTCGCCGAACACACCCTGCGTGATGGGCTTGTTCGGGCAGATAGTCGATAGGTCAGGGGTGCAGCCGGCGAGCAAAATGAGCGCGGCCAAATCGAAGGTTCGCACACGCCCTTCTAACCGCGATGCGCTCGGCACGCCAATTCTTCAGGGATAGACTGTCAATGAAAAGGAACCCATCGCATGTACGACACCATCATCGTAGGCGGTAGTTACGCCGGAATCTCTGCCGGGTTGCAGCTCGCGCGCGCCCGTCGCGACGTGTTGGTCCTGGACGCCGGGCAGCGGCGCAATCGCACGGCGACGGAGTCGCACGGCTTCCTGGGCCAGGACGGAAAGGACCCGGGTGCAATCGCGGCCAACGGTAGGGCCGAGCTCCGCGCCTACCCAACCGTCACGTGGCAAGACGCGGCCGTCACCGACGCGCGGCCTGTGCCGGGCGGCTTCGCGGTGCGCGCTGGCGCCGACGAGCACCGAGGCCGGCGGTTGGTCTTGGCCACCGGTGTCGTCGACGAGTTGCCGCCGATTCCAGGCTTGAGGGAACGCTGGGGGCGAACCGTTTTTCACTGCCCGTACTGCCACGCGTACGAGCTCGGCCGCGGGCCACTCGCGGTCCTCGCCACGTGCCCGATGTCGCTGCACCAGACCGTCCTCGTCTCCGACTGGGCGTCACCCGGTGGGACGACTCTCTTTCTTTCGGGCGTCCTCGAGCTCGACACGGTTCAACGCGCCGACCTCGCAGCCCGCGGCATTCACGTCGAGCCCATGCGCGTTGTCGAGGTCGCCGGCGACGTGCCGGCGATCGACGTTCGCCTCGAGGATGGGCGCGAGCTGCGGTTTCACGGGCTCTTCCTGCAGCCCCGCACGCGGCCCGCTCTCGCGCTCGCCGAGTCGCTCGGCTGCGCGCTCGACGAGGGCCCGCTCGGCCCCTTCTTCAGGACCGACGAGACGAAGGAAACCACTGTGCGGGGCGTCTTCGCGTGTGGCGACGTCGCGCGAGGCATGGGTTCCGTGGCGTTCGCGGTTGGCGACGGCGCGCGCGCCGGAATGGCGGCGCACCAGTCGCTCCTCTTCCGGCCTGCGGAGTGAGCCGGCGAGGCCGCAGTACGAGGCGAGATGGGCTCTTGGTACCGGCCACAGACAGAGAACGCCCCCTCTACTTCGGATCGGCGTAGATCGTGTATGCCCAGTTCCAGTAGTCGTCGCAGTTGCCGGTCTGAAACGAGCGCAGGTTCTGCACGGTAAAATCCGCTGCGGCGGTCTTCCAGGTCACGGTCTCGCCCATGTAGACGTGGGCCGGTGCGGCGGTGTCGCCTGGGCGGCTGAATTCGAAGGCATAGTCATCCGCGTCCAGCGCGGAGCCGTTGCATGTCGGGCCTGGTGTACAGCCGAGTCGGACGTGGACGACTTTGTACGGCGAGTCGTCGAACGCGATGCCGTTGCCGTCCACGACCGCGAGCAGAAGCTGTCCGGCTGGACCGGACGGCGTAGATCCGTCAATCGGATCGGCTGTCGTGATCTCCAGGGCTTGCTGGCACGTCCGAAAGAAGCTCATCGCCGCCTTCACGCGCACCCAGACCAGCGGGAATCGCGTCAGGTCGAGGCCCGGCGCGACAGCGTCGATCTGGAGCACGCTCGGGACACACCCCGCGTCGACGGCGCCTGCGTCGCTGCCGTTCGCATTGGCCGCGCCGGCATCATCATTGCCCGCGCCGAGCGGGCACACGCTCACGGAGATCGAATGCGTGTCACTCCCTGTGACCCTTCCGAGCCAGGTTCTTGGCGGTGGGCTCACGAAGCCTCCGTCGGGGAACGCTGCGCTACAGGACAGCGTGTTGCCATCGGGCGCGTGCACCGTGACAGTCGCGCCAAGGTGTGTGCGGCCGCAGTGTCCCCCGTCGGATCTTGCTTCGTCCGTCGAACCGTCGGTGGCGGCGGCGTCAATGGGAGGCACTCGCGACGATCCACACGCCGCCATCTGAGCAAGCAGGGCCAACGCCAGCAACGGTCGAATCGTCATGAGCGGCAGTTTAGCAATCGCTGGACCACGTCCGCTAATGTGCGGGAGTCGAATGATTCGCGACGCAATCGCGACAAGCTTGTCGCTGACTGGCTAACTTCCTTTCCGTCAACCCGCGCGACGTTGCGCCGGCGCGCCCGGCGGAGGATAGTCAAAGGCATGCGGTGGCGTCTCCTGGCGACTCTGGCCCTGGTTGCGAACCTGGCCTGCCAGAGCGATGGCTCGAGGCCGGATGCGCCGGGCGGAAGCAGCGGCAGCGGCGCGGCCGGCAGCGGCGCGGGGACGGGCAACAGCGGGGGCGACACCGGCGCCGTCGGCGGAAGCGGCGGCGCCGCCGGCGAGCCCGCCACGTTCGAATACAACGGCGCGCTGTCGTTCGTGGCCGCGGACGTCGTCACCGGCCAGCGCGTGCAGATCTCCGCGCCCATCCTCCCGCGCACCACCATCATCTACGCGCCGTTCCCCACCAGCCTGGACGGCGAGAAGACGATGGCGCACGACGCGTCGCTACTGTTCGACTGGCTGCTGCCGATGTGCGCCCAGCTCTACCCGAAGATCACGCTCGCACCGGCTGACGGCACCCTGCTGACGCAGACGCAGCTTGCGACGAACTACGACCAGGTCGGCTTGTGCGCGTACATGCAGTACGTCGCCAAGCCCTACTGGATCCCGCGGCTGGTTGACGACGTCGACATCTGCGGGACCGAGATGGGCCCCGACTGGCGGCTGATCACGGAGGCCGATCTCGCATCGCTGACAGAGGCAGACTTCCAGAAGGTGGCCGACACCTGGGCGCTCTCCGCGCCCGGCGGCAACGGCCTTCCGTTCTTCTACACGTCGTTGTCAATCTGGGTCCGCGCCGACGACGGAACCATTCAGTCGGGCACACTCGCGCCGGGTATCACTGGCAGCCACATGATCCCGCTGCCGCCCGGCGTGTCGACGTCCATAATCCACTACGAAAGCGACCTTGGCCTTCGCTGTATCCGGCGAACCAACGCGCCCTGACGCCTGTGGCGCCACTGTCCCGAACCGCTGCTCCGCCAGCATGACGACGAGAACATCGCGATCATCGCCAGCAAGGCGACGCCAAGTGGACGCTTCATGCCAGCTCGCCGGCGTCGACGTAGTTCAAAGGTCGCCTATCTGTAGTGCGCGCATCAGGTGTCCTCGCGGTTTCGACTTTCTAGGAACGGTCACGGCCGAACATCTTCCCTGCGAGATTTTCCGGGCATTCGTTTGTGAGCCGCTTCCCACCCTGTCACTCGCGTCGAGATCACTGTTCCGTTCCTGACGATGCCGCCACCGCGTGATCGAGTGCGAGCCCGCAGGCGCGCTCCGGCGGATTGAGAGGCGGCAGAGCCAGGTTCGACAGGACGTGCTCCACGTCGTGTCAGCGCACGCCCACGCGCCGGACAGCGAGGATTGGAGGGACGAGCAGAACATGCGCCGAGCGGCGCAGTTGTTTCGCGAAATCGCGAGCCCCTCGGCGGCTGGCGCAGGATCCGTGCGAGCACGCCTATTGCATCGAGGCGCCGCGGGTTGTGCACGTCTTTGGTGTTGGTATCTCGGAAAGGGAATCCAAATGCGCGAGCTGACTAGACGGAACGAGAGAACGATTCTTGGGTTGGGCCTTGCCGCGGCCTGGATGATGGTGCTCATCGGCGCCGGCGCTTGCGGAAATTCGCGCGACGGTGAGGTGACCGCCGAAATTCAGCGCGCGGCTACGGGAACCATCACGATCAGCGGGCGGATTGCATTCTCGGGGGGTGGGCCGCTCCCAGGCGTCACCGTCAACTTGGCCGGCACGCAGACCGCCGTTCAGACCAGCGATGCCGCGGGCAACTACGCGTTCGCCGGACTGCCAGCGGGCTCGTATTCCGTGCGCCCATCTCTGACCGGGGTCTCCTTCGCCCCCGACGTGCTGAATCTGAATGGTCTGACCGGCGACATCGTGGAGAGGTTCTACGCCACGCCGTTGCCCGGAGGATGGGCTCCGTCGCGCGTGTTCGGTCAAGTGGACCTCACCGAGACGACGACCAACATGGTGGTGCCGAACCGGGTATTCCACCCGGCCGGTCTTCTCATTGACCGGATGGCTGCCCCCACGCCCAGCCACCTCTGGCTGTTCGACTCGGGTAACAACCGGATCCTCGGATTTCGGACCGTTGGGCGGTGCGCGGGCGGGCCGACTCCGGGCGCCGCGTGCACCGAGCACTCCGGCTGCGGCAGCGGCGGCTCGTGTGCAAACAATCTGAGCCGCAACGCCGACCTTGTGCTGGGCCAGCCCAGCACCTCCGATCGGGCAAGCTGCAACGGCGACAACACGCGCCGGATGCCTGCTTCCCGCAGCTCGCTCTGCCTGGCGCCTTTCCCCCTGACGGTGAGCCCCGGCGAAGGCCCCACCGGCGGTCAGATGG
Organism: uncultured Pseudomonadota bacterium; assembly: GCA_963711305.1. Taxonomy (GTDB): domain Bacteria; phylum Myxococcota_A; class Polyangia; order Fen-1088; family Fen-1088; genus DASRQZ01. The sequence goes on along the minus strand of CAVQDT010000002.1, from coordinate 30,890 downwards.
CGATCGACAGCGCGCACAATCTTTACGTCGTGGATCTGTTCAACAACCGCGTGCTCCGGTTCGACGATCCTTTCACGCGCGATACCCAGCCGGACAAGGTGTGGGGACAGAGGGATTTCAACTCGCGCGAGTGCAACCAGGGCTTCGCGTCGCCGGCTGCAGACCGGCTCTGCACGGGGAACATGGACGATTTGCCGCTCGGCTTTTTCGGCGGCTCAGTCGACGTGACGCCGGACGGATCGCTGTGGGTGGCGGACCTTGGCAACAACCGCGTGCTGCGCTTCCCCGCCAATGGAACCAGCGCCAACCTGGTCTTGGGCGAGCCCGACATGCAGAGCAACGTCGGGTGCGACGGGTCGCTGTCGAGGCTGTGCAGACCGGTCGCCGTCCGGTTCGACCCGACGACGAATCGTCTCTACGTGGCGGACGGCAACGGGGAAGAGACGCGGGTACTGATCTGGCAGAACCCGACCACGAACGGCCAAGCGGCGAGCGCTCAATTGGCACCGCCCGCCGGCAGCGGATTCTTGAGCGTGCGCGGATTCACCCTGGACCCCACGACGCCGGGTGCCGTGTGGCTCGCCGACACCGATAACAGCCGGCTCTTGCAATACATCAACGGAGCTCCCGCCAAGGTCCTGGGCCAGCCGAGCTTCTCGAAGGTCGGCTGCGACGGATTCCCCACGGATGGCGCGCTGGAAGGGACGATCTGCAGTCCCCACGGCAGCATCGGGATCGATCGCGACGGTACGGTGTACGTCGGCGATTTGGACGACCAGCAGCGCGTCGATCGATTTCGAGGACCGCAGACGCCCCCTCGCCCCGACGGCCTCGGGCGCTCGCCGGATGCATTCCTCCTCAACGACGGCAACGTTCCCGCGTCCCACGCGGGCGTGCCGAACAGGATCGGGCCCGCGGGCTTCAACGGCCCCAACTACGTCCTGCTCACGCCGGCCGGCATGATCGCCGCCGACCGGTTCCGCCTGCTGTTCTGGAGAAACTACGCTACGGGTGGCCTCAATGGCGGCGCGGCGGACGGCATTCTCGGTCAGCCCGATTTCTTCACCGAAGATCGCTTCTTCGTCACCCACGGGGACGTCTTCGTATCACTCGCGCTCGACGCCACGCGGAACCTGCTCTATGCGACGAACGGGAGCTTCATCACCGTGTGGAGCACGCAGAACGGTCTGCAATCGGGGGCGGCACCCACCTTCGAGATCGCGAGCCCTCTCCCGCTGCGCGGGGGTGGAACCATCGACTTCCGCGCGAACGGAATTGCAGTCGACGCGGCGACCGACAGCGCGTGGATCAGCGACGGCAATCTCAACCGGGTGCTGCGCATCATCAACGTCAGCCAGGGCGGTCGCCAGGTGGACACGGTGATCGGTCAGCCCAATGCCACCACGACTGACTGCAACCGTGGCGGAGGTCGCTTCGCACCGCTGCGGAACGGGTTCTGCGCCTGCGATCAGGTCACGTTCGATCGCCTCGGCAACCTCTATGTGATTGACGGAACCTGGGAAGCCGGGGGAAATCAGCGGGCGCTCGAGTTCGATCGCAGCAGCCTGCCGCCGATCCCCGCGCCGCAGGTGTTTTGGCCCACGGGGGGACCGATGCCGGCCCGCGTGTACGCCAAGGCGAGCTTCGGCGCGGTCGACTGCGATCCGGACTTCGTGAACCAGCCGTGCACGCCCCGCTACGTGTCGTTCGAGCCGGGGACCAACCGCATGGTGATGACGGTGGATGCGTGCGGGGCCAACTGCCCGAGGAACCCGCTCGAAGACCGCGCCTTCCTGTACAATAACCCGGTGCCGGCCGGCGTCACGGCGCCGCGACCGAGCGGACACATCCCCCTGCCGTTCAACCAGGCCGGCGCTTCCAGTTGGGATTCCGCCCGCCGCCTCGCGATCATGGACCACACCTGGAGCCGCGTGGTCCTCATCTCAGCACCGCCGATGTGATGCGATCTGAGGCCGCCCGGGGCCCTGCCCGGGCGGCCGCAGATCTGCGGCGATTCCAGCGGCTGTGGAAAATCCGACACAACCGTCGAGATCGCGAACATCCAGCTGTCAGCGCGCTGGCTGTGGGCGGACGGATGCCGCCCGGGACTTTCACTCCAGCGCCACGACCGGCGCGTCGGTCCCGTAGCGGATCGCGAGCAGCGCCAGTAGCCACTGCCTGAGATAGACGGTGGGCATGTAGGTCTCGGTCACGAATTGCTTCGCGCTCTCCCCGAGCTGCCGAGCCAGCTCCCGATTCCCGAGCAGCTGGCGGATGCGGTAGGCCATGCCCTCGCTGCTGTGGACGAGATATCCCGTGACGCCTTGGATGATCTGACGGCGGATGCCTCCGACCGCACCGCCGATGACCGGCTTGGCCTTCCACATCGCCTCCGTGACCGTCAGCCCGAAGCCTTCCTTCAGTGACTTCTGGACGACGACCGTGGCCGCGCGCTGGAGCGCGTTGACCTCCCGGGGTGCGTTGCCCTCCATGACCAGCACGTGAATGTCGGGATCACCGCCCGCCGCCTCGTGCACCTCGGAGAGCACCTCCGCGCTCTCGGGGTCATCGCGCACCTCGGCTCCCACGAGTACGAGCTGGCAGGGGTGGCTGCGCGCGGCGAGCTTGAAGCCGTGGATTACGCCGACCGGATCCTTGAGCCGGTCGTAGCGCGACACTTGCAGCACGATGGGAAGCTTCGGATCGATTCCGTGCTTCGCGAGTACATTGTCGATCTCCGCGCGATCGAGCTCGCAGTTCTTCGCACTCAGCGGGTCGATGGCCGGCGGGCAGATGAACTGCGGAATCGAGAGCTCCTTGGCGTAATCGGGCAGGTGGAAGATCCCCCCATCGAAGCGCTCGACGAGCTGGCGCAGAAACGACCAGGATGCCGAGTCGGCATCGGCGAGGTCGATGTGGCAGCGCCAGACCCAGCGCCCTTTGTCCCCTCGCTCGCGCACCAGACCCACCGGCTGCGGATCGTGGATGCACACGAAATCGGCATCGCGACGCACGAGCCCCGCGTTCTGCAGGGTCGTGTCCCAGTAGATCTGGCGCATCTCGGGCGTCAGCGGCTGGTGCTCACCGTGGAGATTGTTATGAAGGAGCTTGGTCACTTCGAAGAAGGGCTCGCTCCCCTGCATGACGTCCCAGGTCGCATCGAGGCCGACGTCGCGCATGAGCGGAACCAGCATGGCGAGGAGCTCGGCCACGCCGCCGCCCTGGGCGGTCGAGTTGATGTGCTGCACGCGCGCTCCGCGCAAATAGGAGGCGAGCTGGCGAATCTCCCGCAGGATCTTGTCGCCGACGATCGGCGCGTATTGCTGAAGTGAGTTCTCTGGAACGTCGACCATGAACGCTGCTCCCCGGGGCGCCGCCCTATTCCAGGACCTCGGCCACGCGCTTTCCCAGTCCGTATAGGTCGGTGGCGTAGGGTGACAGCCGACGAACCCTTTCGGCCTCCGCGTCGCACCCCTGGGCGCGTAGCCAGATCGTGAAGTCGTTGTCGGGCTTCGCCTCGAGCACCGGCGCAACCACGAAATGGTAGAAGATGCTCTCCGGCGGCGCTGCCTTCGCCGCGGCCACGAACGACTGCACGCTGTCGGCCGTCTTGCCGATGGGATAGATGAAGGTCACCGAGCTCTGGAAACAGAAGCGCTGCTTGAAGCTGACCGACGGCGTATATTCCATACGTCCCACGTACTCGCCGATGATCCGGACGAGTGCCTCACGCGATTGCTCGATGGAGACGAGGTCGAGAGGATCGACCGCCGCCAACAGCTCGGCGAGCGGCTCGTCGCCCAACGTGGTCCACGCCCAGCTGGCAAAGTCGTTGAGGAACTCGGAAGTCGTGAAGTGCTTCCGAAAGAGAGAATGGTGCAGGTGATAGTAGATGCTGCTGGCCGGTGCGCCCTCGATCGCTGTCTGCAGGGTGCGGGCGCTGTCGGCGAAGTATCCTGAGTATCGCGCCAGCGTCGCGCTCGCCTTGAAAACGAACGGATCGCCTCCCATTGCACGTCTCCCAGCTTGAAGCTAGGGATGCAGGTCACTTCGAGCAAGACGGTAGGTGTTGACCTTAGCCGGGGCTCACGATGCGATGCGGACAGGTTGCCCGTCGGACAATGGCCGTGCTCTCGCGAACAGACTGTGCCTCGATCATTAGCTTATGAGGCATGACGATCGTGACCGTGATCTTTCTGGCGTTCCTGGCGGTGCTGTTCTTGGGCCTGATCGGGTTTCAACTGCTGGGATACCGTTTCGGCGCGCGGCGCCGCGCAGCCGGGCGGGTCGGTTTCGGGGAGGGAACGTCGGCGATCGAAACTTCGCTGTTCGCCTTGCTCGGTCTTCTGATCGCGTTCTCGATTTCGGGCGGCGAGAGTCGTCTCGACGCCCGTCGCCACTTGGTCGTCGAAGAAGCGAACGCCATCGGTACCGCGTACCTGCGGTTGGACCTGATGCCGGCGGCTACACAGGAGGGCCTACGGAGCCGGTTCCGCGACTATGTCGATGCGAGGATCGCCTACTACCACCACTTGCTGCAGCTCGATCAGGCGAAAGCCGACCACGCCCGCGCGGGCGAGTTGCAGCGCCGGCTCTGGACAGAGGCGAGTACTGCCGCCATGTCGACCCCCGACACACGGCCGGCGATGATCGCGCTCCCGGCGATCAATGCAATGATCGACGTGACGACGGCGCGCGATGCGGCGCAGTGGATGCACGTGCCGATCGCGCTCTTCGCGCTCCTCATCATGCTTGCACTGGCGTGCGGCTTCTTCGCGGGCCTGGGCATGTCGAAGAACCCGCGGCCGCACAAGCTTCACATGGTGGCCTTCGCGGGGACGCTGGCGCTCACCGCGTATGTGATCGCCAACATCGAATTCCCGCGCATAGGATTGACCGCTCTCCGCCTGTTCGACACGTTGCTGATCGAGGTGCGCCAGCAAATGGGTTGACGGTCTAGGTTCCTGCACCACGCGCTGCTCGAAACAAAGTCGCGCGTGCAGGATTCGCCGGTTGCCTGCCCTTCACGAACAAATTTTGCGCTCCGGCGCGCGTGTCGGGCGCTGAAGTCCAGGATAGCGAAGGAAAGCGGGTGCTGAGGGCGGGCACGCGACATGCACCTTGTGCGTGGCGTCTCGCTGATGCTCGGGACCGAAGTCATGGAGGGCGGGGCGAGCAGAAGAGGTGGCGTCATGATCATTCGGCGAAGGTTTGCGACCATTGTCCTCGGATCAGTTGGCGTTCTCACTGGTGCGGCCGGTTGCTCGTCCTCGGGGGGAGCGGCCGACTCGGATTGGGGCGTCGTGCGCGTCGCGCTCAACGAAGTACCGATGGATACGCGTTGTCTATCGATCTCGGCCACCGGCACGCGCTCGGTCACTCAGCGCTTTTCGGTGGTTCCGGGACAGTCCGCGGCGCTCGAGATGGCGGGCTTGCCACTCGGCGAGGTTCAATTCACTGGCGTGGCTTTCGATGAAGCGTGTCAGGCCATGATGTCGACGGAGCCCACTTGGATCGGCGGTCCGGTCACGGCCACGGTGGTCAAGGGTGAAGTTGCCAACGTCGTCCTCACGATGCGGCGCAACGGTCGCGCATCCGTGAGCGTCGACTTCTGCGACATCGACGTCTCCTCGGATGTCGCGAACTGCGGCGACTGCGGCCGTGCGTGCCCGCTCCCGCCTTATTCGCGAGCGACCTGCGTCGCGGGCGCGTGCGGGTTCGCCTGCGACGCCCCGCGAACCGACTGTGACGGTGACGCCGCCAACGGGTGCGAAGCGGACCTCGCCAGCGATGCGGCGCACTGCGGAAGCTGCGAGACTGCGTGCGCCCCCGGTCGGGCGTGTCGCCTCGGTGTTTGCGCGGATCAGATGCCCGTCGCCGTCGGCGCGGGAAGCTGGCACTCCTGCGCCATCGTGCGCGGCAGCGTCAAATGCTGGGGAGACAACTCAGCGGGCCAGCTCGGAAACGCGTCTTTCGACAACAGCCTGGCACCGGTTGAGGTTCAAGGATTGAGCGCCGACGTCAGCGCCTTCGGAATCGGCGCCCTGCACTCCTGCGCGGTGATCGGCGGGGGCGTCAGATGCTGGGGCAAAAATGAAAGCGGGCAGATCGGCGACGGCTCGCTCGTGAACGCCCGATCCCCCGTGTCAGTGACCGGCCTTTCGTCGGGCGCCACCGCGGTGTGCGCCGGGGGACGGCACAGTTGCGCCGTCGTGAATGGTGGCGTGCAATGCTGGGGCGCCAACAACGCCGGTCAGCTGGGCGACGGTACGCACGTGAGCGCTTCGACACCGGTGGTGGTCCATGGCCTCACGGCCGGGGTCACCGCGATCTCGTGCGGCGGTGTCTGGAGCACACTCGGATCCTTCACGTGCGCGCTGGTCAATGGCGGGGTTCAATGCTGGGGCTCAAACTTGAATGGAAGGCTCGGTGACGGCACGACCGTCGAGCGCCAGATCCCGGTCCAGGTCCAGGGGCTCACCTCCGGTGTCACGGACATCGCCGCCGGATCGACACACAGCTGCGCCGTGGTGAACGGCGGCGTCCAATGTTGGGGACAGAGCGTCCTGTCGGATCCAGGGACGTTGATTCCCGCTCCCGTGGTCGGGCTGGGCACGGGCGCCACCGCCGTCAGCGGGGGCCGATTCATGACCTGCGCCGTGGTGGCGCACGCCGCGAAATGCTGGGGCTCGAATACGACCTTTCAGCTCGGTGATGGCACCTCGCAAGATAGTAGCGAGCCCGTCCAGGTGCTCGGCCTGACCACCGGTGTAGCGGCGATCTCCGCTGGCGTCTCCGAAGAAAACGCAGGCCACGCCTGTGCGGTGGTCAACGGGGCCGTTCAGTGCTGGGGATTCGGCGGCAATGGCGAGCTTGGAAACGGCTCCTTCGCGAGCGGTGGACCGTATGTCGTGATGGGCCTTTGAGGGTAGGCTCTGCCGCCAGCCGCGGCCCCACCGCGAGGGCGGCGCCCCATCGGGCGCCGCGCCCGTCGTGCGGTGCCTTCCTCTACGCGCCGTACTTGCCGCCGAGGATCGCCGGCTGGGGTTTGCCGACGTGGCCGGCGGCTTTGATGATCGCCGGGACGTCGGGGTCAGCGAGGTAGTTCTTGAACCCCTGCTCGTCCCAATCGAAGATCACCCAGACGCGGTCGGCCTCCAGGGGGTCGCGGAAGACGGCGGCGCCCTTCGAGCCGTGCTGCTTGCGCTTCTCGGCGCCCTTCGTCGAGAAGACCTCGAGGAAGCGATCGAAATCTTCTACCTTCGTCGTTGCCAGCATCATGTTCTTTCTCCTTTGTGGGTTGATTGTGTGACGAACGTTGGGTTCAGCTCGCAGCCCGCGCGCTCTCGGCGTTGGCGACGTCGGGCACCTGGGCCTCGTTTGGATCGATCGCGCCGAGGCTCTCGACGATCTGGAAGCGGCCGCTCGCGGCCTGGGCGATGTACATGTTCATCCGCACGTGGTGCTGGCCGGGCACCATCGCCGCCGGGCCGCCCGGGCCCTCGGCGATCGAGGCGTGGTCGAGCGCCCGGATGACATCACCCTGCGCAATCGTGCCCGCCTCCTCCACGGCCGCGGCCCACATCTTCATGCCGCGGTAGAGGCCGGAGCAGGCGCTGCCGCCCGTGAACTTCGCGGCGCCAGGGAAGCGCTCGTTGTACCGATGGAGCAGCGCCTCGCTGAACGGATCGCTCACGGCCTGGTAGTAGTCGAGGCAGCTGTAAAGACCCTCGACGTGCGCGGCCGGCACCATGTTGAGAAAGTTCTCGTCGAAGTAGGTGCACACGAGCTGCCCGCCGCGCGCCGTGAAGCCCGAGTCGTAGAGCTGCTCGAGGAAGGGCGAGACGCCCGGTGGCACGATCGTGTTGAAGACCACGTCGGCGCCGGTCGACGCGATCTGGTGCATCGTCCGCGCATAGTCGGCGTGGTCGAGGGGGAAGTACTCCTCGCCGACGATCGTGCCGCCGTTGGCGGTGACGACATCGCGCACGCGCTGGTTGAGGACGCGCGGCCAGATGTAGTCGGCCGACGGCAGGTAGAATCGCTTCGCGCCGGTCTTGCGCATGAGCCAAGGGATCAGCGGATCGACCTGCTGCGCCGGCACGGGGCCCGTGCAGAAGATCAGCGGGTCGCACTCCCGTCCCTCGTACTGCTCGGGGTAGATGTAGAGCTTCTTTCCCTTGCCGACGGCGGGGCCCTTGATCGCCTGGCGCGTCGAGCTGTAAATACCCCCGAACAGCACGTCGACGCCGTCGTGCTCGACGAGCTTCGTGGCCTTGGCCTCGGCCACGCTGTCGATCGTGGCGCTGTCCTCGATGTGCAGCTCTAGGCGGCGCCCCAGCAAGCCGCTCTTCGCGTTGATCTCGTCGATGACCAGGCGCGCGACGTTGGCGTTCGCGATCCCGATGAACGAGAGGGGACCGGTCTGGTCCGCGATCACTCCGACCTTGATGACTTCTGGCTTCTTCATGGCAGCTCCTCCGGCGTTTCGGGCCCGATTGGCCCGGTTCACGCTCGGAGGATGCCGGCGGCCCGCCGTCCTCACATGGGGAAGATCCCCTATGCGGATGCGTTTTCGTGCTGGACGAGGCCGCGCTCGAGGGCGTAGAGGGCCGCGCCCGCGCGCGTCGTGACGCCGATCTTCGAGTACAGGCTCTGGATGTGGTTGTCGGCGGTCTTGGTCGCGATGTCGAGCTTGCGCGCCGCTTCCTTCGTCGTGTCGCCGGCGGCGATCAAGCGAAGGACCTCGATCTCGCGAGGGGTCAGCCCCGCGAGGCGCTCGGGCGCCGCCCGGCGCGCGGGCTGTCCAGCGCACGCGAGAACGGCCTCGACGGCGTCGGGGCAGAGTTTTCCTTCCCTCACGGCGCCGCGCAGCTTTGTGGCGACCGTCGCATCGCTCGAGGCGGACCGATGCGGCCGCGCTTCGCGCGCCGTCTGGAACGCCTCGGCGGCGGCGAGGACGCGCGCGGCCGGCGACAGATCGGGACCCCGCGAGTTGCGATAGTAGCCGCTGCCGTCGAGGCGCTCGTGATGGCGCTGCACCAGCGCGGCGACGATCTTGCCGTCGCCTCCCAGCGACGTCAGCGCGCGCTCGCCGTGGTAGGGGTGCAGGCGTGCGGAGTCGGTCTCGCGCTCGGTCAGCGCGCCGGCACGCATCCACGTCGCGACCGGCACCGTGAGCTCGCCGATGTCGTGGGCGTACGCCGCCCAGCGGACGTCGCGGAGGTCCGCCGCGGGGAGGCCCAAGCGTTTGGCCGCGGCGGCGGCGAGCGACGCGACGGCCCGGGAATGGCCGAACGTGGACGGCATCCGCATGTCGATGAAGTCCGCGATTGCGAGATACGCCTCTTCGCACGCCGCCTCATCGAGCATCGCGTGCGGCGTCGGCTCGAGCGCGAGGATCGTCTCGCGATCGACGGGCCCGTCGAGGCCCTGCATGAATCGCTCGGCGTGCGGGAGGAATCGCTCGACGAGCTCCGGCTCATAGGCGCCGCCGGCGCGCTTCGCGATCATCGCCGTCATGGTCGCGAGCCCGTGAGCCTCTGTGAGCGCGATCGCGTCCTGAGCGAGCGTCACGAGCCGCACGGGAAACTTCACCGCCTCGCCCGAGAGCCCCTTCGGCAGCCCACGTCCGTCCCAGCGCTCGTAGATCTGGCCCAGGCTCTCGCGCAGCTCGACGGGCAGGCCGAGCCGCTCCGCGATCCGCTGCGCAACCTCGCAGTGTCCCGACAGGACCGGGACGTTCACCTCCGGCGCCCGCGCGAGGCCGTGCTGCACTGCCTCGGCCAGCTCCTCGGGGGACGCCGCCGGGAAGAGGCGCGTGATGGCCCTGACGAAGACCGCTGCGAAGGCCGCCTTGTCGCCGAAGTCCAGGCCCTGGAGCTCGCGGCGGAGCGCGATCTCGTCACCCCACGCCGCGGCGAGCAGGTGGGAATCGGCGTTGCATCCGATGTAGCGCAGCAGCGCCTGGTGATAGACGGCGCGGCGCATGGGCTCGTCGAGGCGCGCGGCGTCGGCCATCCGCATCGCCAGCACGCACGAGCGCAGCGCGAAGTCCCGCGAGTGCCCCGTGGCCAGATCGGTCGCGTAGGCCAGCGCCATCAGAAAATCCGCGCGTCGAACCGAGGTTTCTGCCATTGCTTCCTTGCCCCCGAGGGAGCGACAGTACACTAATGGGAAGACCCGACCTTATCTGCTGACGAGAGCCCGGCCCGCGATGACCACGCGTCGCTCGGCGAAGTCGATCTGGAGTTGATAGGGCTAGAGGGGTTAAAGTCCGCCTGCTCGGGCTCCTTCGCCCGGGTGATGCGGTAACTACGCCTCCCACTTTTGAGAAGCCGGGAAAGAATCGGGGACCCCAAATGCAAAAAGGTACGGTCAAGTTTTTCAATGCGGCCAAGGGTTTTGGTTTCATCACGCCGGATGGTGGCGGAAAGGACGTATTCGTTCACGCCAACGACACGGGGGGCGCCGTCCTGCAGGACGGCATGAAGGTCGAGTTCGAGGTCGTCGAGGGAAAGAAGGGCCCCCAGGCGAGTGCCGTGAAGGTGGTCTGATTCCGCGGTGGGCCGCCGCAAAGTGCGGCGGCCCACTTCAGCCTCGACCGAACTGTAGTGATCTGGTCGCGCTCCCGCGCGAGCTCGAAGGGCGCGCGCATCGCCGCGCGGCGGTCAGATCGTGCCGGCGATGCTGAGTCCCGCCGCTCCGCCGACTGAGGCGGCGGCCGGCGGAGCCCCTTGTTCGAGGATCGGCGCGCGCAGCATCGACCAAGCGCGCACGCGTAGCCAGGAGGTGATCGCGCCATCCAGGCTGGCGGAGCCCACCGCCTCGTGCAGGTTCCAGATGCCGCTGCCACTGTCGAAGCGTGTGGCTCCGGCCGACAGGCGCGCCAGGACCTGCACGCGCGCGGAGTGGTGACCGACGAACTGCACGTAGACGTTCTCGCCCTGCATCCACCCCTGCTCGACCGAGCCCCCGCACCAAATGCCGCCGCCGCGACCGAACAAGCGCGGCCAGCGGGCCTCGATTGCACCGTGCGCCTGGCGGCGGCCGGTCTCGCCCTCGCGATGCGCGCCGATGTTGCCCGCGAGGCCGAAGCGGGGCGAGAGATCGACGCGCGCGTCGGCGGTCGCGTGGACCGCGGCGCCGGTCATCGGCATCTCGCCGCGCAACGGCGCGTCGGGCAGCAGTGTGGTGGCGCCGACATAACGCAAGTGCAGCCCCGCGGCGGAGTCGAGGCTGGGCCGGACGCCGAGATCCAGATGGGCGTTCTCGATCGCCGGTTGTCCATTGTCACGGGTGGCCCAGCGAAGGCGTGCCCCGCCGCCGGCAACGACCGGCCCGACCCACGCTTGGGCCAGCGCCTCGGCTTCGGCCACGACGCCCTCCGTCGCCCCCCGCCACACGCCGAGACGTGCTTCCTGTCGCGCGAACCGGAGGCGCGATTTCTTGTTCCCGGCCTTGCTGCGCGCGCCGTAGATCCCGGCCGTCAAGATGTCGAAGTTCGGCGTGAGGCTCGCCGCCGTCGGGATGAGGCCGCCGTAGAACCCGCCTTCCAGCGTGTGATCCTGGTTCTGCCGGCCGAGCTGAACACCGTCGAGCAGGGTGAGGCCCGGCGTATGGAACGGCCAGAGGCGGCCGACGGCGACGACGGTTCCGCCCTCCTCCACGCGGCGCGTGACTTCCGCCTCCCATAGATAGAACTGGGTCGGAGTCTCGGCGCGGAAGCGTTCCTGCCCGGCGGGCGCGCTCCACCGCATCGCCGAGAACGCGCCGTCGAAGCGCAGCCCGCCGAAGCCGAGCGCGACGCCGCGGATCGTGCCGTCGATTCGTTCCTGAGCATACGACCCGCCTTGCGCGTCTGGTCGGGTGAACCAGACCGAGAATCCCGGTGTGATCTCGGCGGTGGAATGGCTGCGAAAGGCGGGCTTGCCGCTGAAGTCGACCTTGTCGATCGCGCTGTCGCTGACGATCGCGGCGCGCGCAGCCAGCGTCTCCTCGTCGACGACGGGCGCCAGCGCCGTCCGGCGCCGCTGGACCTTCTTGGCGAGGACGCGGGTCGGGCGAAAGGTGTCGCCGACCCGCGGCCTTCCACCGACGCAGGTGGCTCCGTGATCACTGGTGGTGTCGACGGTGCAGGATCCGGCGGCCCGTCCACCACGCGCGAGCGGCAGCGCCTGTCCGGGGGTGAGGCCGTCGGCGGCGCCGCGATCCAGGTAGGCGCGCTTGTCGGTGACGAACTGCACGCGCCCGGGAGTGGACGGCGCTCTCGCGTTCGACTTGGTGGTCGCCTGGGGCGGCAGGGGCGCCGCCGCGACCGGGAGCGACGACGACAGCGTCGCCGCCGCCGCCGATGTCGCCGCCGGCACTGCACGCGGATGCCGGCGGAGGCGCTTGCGCCCCTGCGCCTCGACAGTGCCGCCGACGGTCAGGCTGGCCAGCGCCAGCCCGAGCGCCAGCCCTATCGATGACCGTTGGTGTGGCATTCGTAGCACTTCGAGTCGGTGCACGCGTAGCCCATCACCTTCTTGTGCTGCAGATCGCTGCGCGCGCAGGCGTGCGTGTGGCACTCCGCGCAGGTGAACGTCCCGGTCGTGCAGGTTCCGCTGAAAACCGAGGTCGCGAGCGAGGTGTGGCAGCCGAGACAGCGGATCCCCTGGTGCGGGCCGCCCGAGATCCGGAAGCAGCCGTCGTGGGCGCGCACGGTGGCCGGGAAGAAGCGGAGCGTGTCGTGGCAGGTCTGGCACTCGCGGCTGTAGTTGTTGGCGGCGTGATCGATCGAGGTCAGCGCGGTGCGAAGGAAGTCGGCCTCGTGGCAGGCGTCGCATCGCACCGCCGCGTGCGCGAACGTCCGATCACGCACGTTGCCGTGGCACTCCGTGCACGGGATCAGCGCGTGCTTCCCGACCAGCGGGAAGTTGGTGCGCCGGTGCGCCTCGGCGTCGAACAGCGGCCGCCAGCTCTTCTCGTCGTGACAGCCCTCGCAATGCATGCCGAGCTCGCCGGCGTGTCGATCCCGGTGGCAACCTGCGCAGGTGTCGGCGATCGGTGTCTCGAAGTCCTTCTTGTGGCAACCACCGCACGAGACGTCGACGTGGTTTCCGCGCAGCGGGAATCCGGTCGGATCGTGGTTGAAGCGAACCTTCTCCCACCCCTCGACGACGTGGCAGGCGGCGCAGTGGGTGTCCTCGTTCGGCTCGGCGGCGTCGACTGGCCGTTTCTTGCCATAGAGCATCAGCCGCGGCCGTCGCACCTTTTGCGGTGCGATCGCCGCCTCGCCCTCACCGTCCTCCGCCCCCGCGCCCCTGGTCGCGCGCATCGGCGCGCACAGCGCCAGTCCCAGCAGCAGCGCTCCCAGCGCGGCGCCCCTGCTCCGGCGGCTCACGGCTCGAACCCCCGGAAGGTGCCGTGATGAAAGTCGGCGTGGCAGGTCTCGCACCGGCGCGGCAGCGGGCGATATCGCACCGTCTCGACCTCGCTCGTGACCGACACGGTGGGGTGACACCCGGCGCACTTGACCTTTACGTGCCGCCCGTCGAGCGGGTACGAGCTGAAGGCCGGATCGTTATGGTCGAAGATCGACTCCTTGAATGAGACGGTCTCGTGGCAGAAGTCGCAGCCGCGCGCCTTCTCGGGTTTGCGGCTCTTGGCGCGCGGCGTGTTCGCCGCGACGAGGAACTGGCCCTGGTGATAGTCGGTGTGGCAGCTGCCGCAGCCGAGCTCGACCGGCCGGTAGCGCACGAACGATGTCCCGTTCTCGAGTCGCTGGGGCAGGTGACAACTGCCGCAGGCGGTCTCAGCGTGCTTGCCCTCGAGCGGGAAGCGGCTGTCCTTGTCATGATCGAAGGTCAGCTCGGCGAAGGATGTCGATTTGTGGCAGGCGGTGCACACGTCGCCTCCGCGCTCGCGTGCCGTCGACGTGCCGGCGAACTGACCACGGTGCACGTCTTCGTGGCAGCCGCCGCACACCAGCGGCGACTTCTTTGGGCGCAGCACCGCGAAGCTGAAGCGTTCGGGACGGTGACGCGCCTGCAGCCGCTGGTGCACCGCCGTCGGGATGCGTGCCGAGAGGCCTTCGTCGATGGGATGGCAGCCGCGGCAGGGGGTGGTCATGTGCGCGCCGTCGAGCGCGAACTTCGTGCTCTGGTGCTGCTCGAGCTCGTAGCGCGCCGGTACGAAGGCGTTCACGCTGTGGCAGCCCTCGCACGCGACCACCTTGGCCGGCGGTTTGGGGCGCAGCTGGCCGAGGTGCGCGTCCTCATGGCAATCGCTGCACGCACCGAAGGCGAGCCCCTTGAAGCGCGCCGGCTGCCCGGGGAACGGGCCGTGGCAGCTCTTGCACGCGACGCCGACGTGGCCGCCGCGCAGCGGGAACTTGGTCTTGTCGTGGAACGACGTGTCCCGCCCCTTGTCGACCTTGATGATCTTCCAGCCGTCCTCGACGTGGCAGCTGGAGCAGGCGGGACCGAGCGTCCCCTTGTGAGGATCGGTGTGGCAGCTCTCGCAGCTCTTGAAGTCGATCGGCTTCATCTGCATGAACGAGGCGGCGCGCGGCTTGGGAAAGGCCGTGGCGACGAAGCGATCGTCGAGCTCGTTCGGGTGGCACTTGGCGCAGGCGACGACCTTGTGCTTGCCGAGCAACGGATAATCGCCCTTCTGGTGATCGAAGCGCGGCGCCGGCTTCCAGGTCGCCTCGTCGTGGCAGCTCTGGCAATCGCGGCTGAGCTCGCCGCGATGCTCGTCGAAATGGCAGGCGTCGCAGCGTGACGACGCGCCGAGCAGCGTCTTGCGCTGGGGCTGCTTCTCCAGCATGCGGGTGATCGCGCCGTCGATGATCAGCCGTTTCTGGTGGCAGTCGTCGCACCGTGCCTTGGCATGGCCGCCCTTGAGCGGCCAGCCGGTCTTCTGGTGGTCGAACCGATCGCGCCCTCCTTCCCATTCGATCATCGAGAAGTCGACACCGCGGTGGTCGGGGTGGCAGCTCTGGCAGTCCTGCTTCTTCGCGGCCGGCAGACGGCCGTGAAAGCCGGCGTCCTTGGCCACGCGTCGCTGTAGCTCGGTGTGGCAGTCGAGGCAAAGCCGCGCCGACAAGCCCTTTTGCTCCTCGTGGCACTTGGCGCAGTTCCCGATGCCCTCCAGCGCGCCGTGGGCACGCGCCAGCGGGCCGGGCGAAAAGAACTGCGCGGCGGCCGGCGACGCCCAGAGCACGACCACGCAGGCCGCTGCCACCAGCGGTTTCAGGCTCCTGCGAAGGAGGTGGCTGGATGGGGCGGTGAGGATCTGCAACATCTCGGAGCTTCACGACACGAGACGGAACGGAGCGGTGACGCGTGGATCGGGGGGCTGTCCTTCAGTGGCAGCAACGCCCCAAGAATCAGGCACGCCCGACTCACTTCTTGCTCGTCGCGATGCTGGCGCCGGCCGAGCGCCCCGGCGCGCCAGATTCTTGGCGCGGCGAAGTCCCTCGGGCGCGCGGAGGCTTTCAACACCTACGGCGATGCGCCGTCGGCGGCAGCTTGTCTGCCTGATTTGATACCCCTCGGATGTACGAACAAGCGTGAGCCCGAACGAGGGATACGCCAAGAGCGCGGCGTCGCGAATCCGACGCGCCTGGAAAGAAGGTCCAGCGCGCCTCAGCTCGGCTTCGCGAAACTCGATCGCCTCTGCCGAGCGCGCGTTGCGGGCACGCCGGCGCCGGCGCGCGCTGGTTCGTCGGGTGCTGCCGGCTCTCGCGTCGTCGATGGCGGTTGCCGGCGTCGTGCTGGTGTCGTTGTCGCTGGCTCATCACCCGCTTCAGCCGTCGGCGCGCGCGCGCGACGCGCACGCGCTGGTGCTGTTCGGCGCGGCGGCGCGCGGCACGACGTCAGCGGCGAGCGCCGCCGTGGACGAGCGTCCACTCGGGGCAGGCGATCAGGTCTTTGCGCCCCTCACCGCTCCCGCGAGCTTGGGTGACGCCCTTGGCACCCAGCTGACCGTCGAGCCGGGTGGGATGCTGACGGTGCTGGAATCGACCGTCACGCGGCGGTTCGCCTTGCGTCGGGGGGCGGTCAACGCGCGCGTGCGCAAGCTGGTTCCCGGCGAACGGTTCATCATTGAAACCTCCGACGCCGAGGTCGAGGTGCACGGCACGGAGTTTCGGGTGGAGCTCGGCGCGCCGGAGTCGGTCCCCTGCACGGGATTCGGGGCCGAAGGCGGCGATCGCAACCCGCGTCACCGTCACCACCGGCGTGGTCTCGGTGAAGTGGTCGGGGGACGAGCAGCGTCTGCTCCCCGGCGACGAATGGCCCCCGCGCTGCGCCGCCGCGACCACGGCAGCGCGCGAGGCGCAGGTCGAGCCGACGCTGCCCGCGCGCAGGGCTCATCGCCGCGTTACCGCGGCCGCCGGGATGCGCCATGTCGCCACGTCGAGCGGGACGAGCCGCACCGTCGCGGTCGATGCGCGTGCGTCGCGGCCCGTGCCGCCCGCCTCGGTGCTGGCGGCGCAGAACGATCTTTTCGTGTCGGCGGTGCGGGCGCGCCGGGCGGGCAGGAACACGCTGGCCCTGGGGCTGCTCGATCGATTCATTCATGAGTACCCCGACGCATGGCTGTTCGAGAGCGCGCTGGTGCAGAAGATGCGGCTCCTCGCGGCGACCGCCGATCTGTCCGGTGCGGTGGAGCTTGCGCGCCAGTACCTGGGACGTTTTCCAGATGGCTTCGCCCGTGACGAGGCGCGGACGCTGATCGGCGCTCCGGTGCTTTTGAACAGGGTCGAATCAGGCAGCGAACGGCGGTCGAGGATCGAAGCTCGAAGAATCGACATATGTCTGTCCGGGTATGCCTGATTCGAGTGGCCAGCGATCCACTTAGATGTGAAGCCCGCGCTCGCGCGTGGCCTAGGAACCCACATGATACAAACAGCGCAGCGTCAGGCGCAGTGCCAGGCAATCCTCAAGATCGTCTTCGGTCTTGGGCTCGTTCTGACGGCGTGCACCAACTCGTCGGGCGGGGCGCTGCCGAAGGGGGTCACGCCGCAGACCCATCAGTGGTTCCCGATCACGAGCGGGACCCAGCATGCCATCGGGCGAGCCATGCCGGACGGCGCAATGGCCTGCGAGTCGTGTCACGCGTCGACGAGCAACTCGTTCAAGGACTTCACCTGCGTCGGCTGCCACGGCCACGACCAGACGATCACAGACCTTCTGCACCTGGGGCGGCCCAACGAATACAAGTTCGCCAGCGCGTCCTGCTACTCATGCCACGCCAACGGCAACTCCGTCGGGTTCTCGCACTTCGGCATCCAGGGCAATTGCGCGCAATGCCATGACGTCGCCACGCAGTTCGCTGCCCTCCCCGTCGCGGGCTTCGATCATCCCGCCACTGGAGGCGCCGATTGCGCCGGGTGCCACAACACGTCGGACTGGAAGGGCGCGACGGGTGGCGCTCCCACGAATTCGCACGACCCCGCGCAGGACATCTCGCTCGCCGCGCTGATTCCGACCTACGCCGGCCTGTCGATCTCGACGCTCAGCCCCGAGACCGAGACGCTGCCGCAGATGATGAATCACGCCACGACCGCGGTCGACGCTACCGTTCTGTCGACCTGCACAAACTGTCACCTCGACGCCGGCGCGGGGATCTACTACCCGGGTCAATTTCACGCGTCGCTGGCAGTGTTGATGGTGCCGCAGCCGACGGTCTGCTCCGACTGCCACGCTCCGTCAATGCCGACCGGCTTCGTGGGCGCCATCCGCACCAGCCGGACGCCGCCGTCGGGCGAGATGAAGCACGACGCCGTGGTCTGGATCGGCGGCGTCCCCGCGATGACGTCGGCGGTGACCGCCGATTGCGGGCTTTGCCACCAATCACCGGGGCAGAACATCTCGAGCTGGACGATCGGCACCTCGGGGACGGCGCCGGTCCTGATGCACGCGTCGCTGGCCGCGGCCGCGGCGCCCAAGCCGACGTCGTGCATCGACTGCCACGCCAACTCGCGTCCATGCCCAGGCGGCGACTGCTCGGTGCTCCTCACGTCGGCCATGGCTCCATCGCTGCCGGCCAACGTGCAATTCGACCATCAATCACCCGAGGCC
This sequence comes from uncultured Pseudomonadota bacterium, assembly GCA_963711305.1. Taxonomy (GTDB): domain Bacteria; phylum Myxococcota_A; class Polyangia; order Fen-1088; family Fen-1088; genus DASRQZ01. Next base: position 12,819 of record CAVQDT010000002.1, on the reverse strand, counting down.
CAGGCCGACTGCAGCCAATGTCACGGCAACACGGCGGTGCAGGGCACGTCCTGGGCGGGCGGTAAATTCCACATGGCCGGGGCGAGCAATCCCAAGGCCTGCTTGCCCTGCCACGCCAACGAGCGACCCACGTCGACGAACGGGTGGACCAGCACCACCTATACCAAGTCGCCGTTCGATTACGGCACCAGCGCCAGCGGCGTCACCCACGGCGCCGGGCAGGATTGCGCCAGCTGCCACACCGGCCCGGGAACCGGCGCTTGGGGCGGGACCCAAAACTGGACCGGCGCCGCCTTCGCCCACGGCGCGAACACGATCGCGGGGAAGACCTGCGTCGCCTGCCATCAGTCGCAGCGGCCGGCGGTGCCGGTGTCGTCGTTCGATCACTCGCTCAACGGTGGTGGGGATTGCTTCGGTTGCCACCAGGCGACGGTCACCGGCGGCTCGTACGTCAATTACAACAACCCCGCGACCGGGACCTTGCCGGGCGGTGACTGGAAGAACGGGCAGCAGTATCCGGGACCATCGCTGGCGAGCAGCGGGAATCAGTCGGTCGCGGTGACCGCGTTGCAGTTGCGCCGCGCCCAGCCCAGCAACCTCGTGACCGGGACGACGTCGAGCGTGGAGACGCTCTACAACGGCATCGTCCACACCTCGTCGGCCATCGACGCGCGCCTGAGCCCTGGTACCACGGCGACGCCCGACAACACCAAGTGCTGGCATTGCCACGTCAACAACAACGGCACGGTGACCGCGTTCAACGGCGGGAAGTTCCACGCATCGCTGACCAGCTACGCGGCGACGCCCGGAGGCGCGGTGACGGCGATCCCACAACCGACCGCCCGCTGCGCCGATTGCCACGCCCAGATGCTCCCGGTGGGAATCGTCGAGAACGGCGCCTCCGATCTGCTGGCGATGGACCACGCGGCGGAGTTCGTGTCGGCGGCGACGATCGGCGGCGTGTCAGTCACCAAGGTCTCGCAGATCGATTGCTCGACCTGTCACAAGAGCCCGGGCAGCACCTGGGCCGACGGGCGATTCCACGCCAGCATCGGGACGGCGACCCCCAAGGACTGCCTCTCGTGCCACTACCCGTTGATGGCCGACCCGGCACGCGCGGATCTCACCAGCGGCGTCGCCTACGCCATGAAGCACCGGTCGGGGCAGATCACGTTCCAGACCTGCGAGACCTGCCACTCCGGCGCGCTCACCAAGGCGACGGTGACACCGGCTGCCTCGGGCGCCTGGTCGCCGGGTGCCTATCACGCGAGCACCTCTTCACAGCCGGCGGCCTGTGTCGACTGCCACGGGGTCTCCGAGCCAGCGACGAACGTCCCGACCAATAGCACCCTGACGTACGCACTGGCGTTGGGCGCCACCAGCACCAACACCGGCCAGTGGATGAACCACGGCTCGATCTACGTCGCGGGCAAGGACTGCGTGGTCTGCCACGCTGCCGACGCGAAGAGCACGGGCAGCGTCTGGTCGAAGACCTCGTTGTTTCACGCCAAGGTCGGCAGCGTGACCACCTGCGCCGCCTGCCACGGCGTCAGCAATGGTGGCGGCGCCGCCGCCGGAACCAACAACAATCTCCCGTCGGGGCTCACCAACTCGACCACGGTCACCAGCGCCGCGACAGACACCACCACCGGCGTGGCCGCCGGGACGTTCGATCAGATCAACCACGCCGACGTCAACGTCACCGCGCACGACTGCAGCTTCTGCCATACGCAGGCCGGCCCCTCGACCGTCTCCGGGGTCGCGGGACGCGAGTGGGCCCAGGCCAAGTTCCATCAGAACTTCAACGCCGCCAACGCGCTGGTGGCCAACGGCACGACCGGCCGATGCAGCAGTTGCCACCTCAACGTGAAGCCCGCTGCCTCTTACCCCGGCCAGAGCCACACCGCGTTCACGAGCGTCTCCGGATCGACCGACTGCGGGTCGTGCCACTCATGGCCGGGTGGCGGTGGAACGGCGTCGCCGAACTGGCTGGGCGCCAGCGGCGGCGTGCCGACGGTGATCTCCGTCGGTGGGTTCACGATCTCGAACCCCCCCGCCGGAAACACCACCACGGCGCAGAAGGGGATCACCAACCTGCCTCACCCGACCGTCGGATCCCAGGCGTGCACCGCCTGCCACGTCACGGCGGCCGGCGGCCGCAATGCGATGGGATACGACCACTCGTCGGCCGTCGACAACGCGAACTGCAACGCCTGCCACGAAGCGGGGAGCGACCTCGTGAACCCGGTCTGGAACCGAGCGACCAGTCAGTCGAGCGGGGCGGGCGATACCCGGCCGTTCACCATCGCGAGCCTATCGGCGAAGAAGGGGGGCAGCTCCTGCACCGTCACCTTCCCCAACCACTTCTATCCGGCCGACTGCTCGCAGTGTCACGTCGAGCCGACCGGCACGGTCACGACCAAGACCGGAACGGCGTACACGACGACCTGGGCTTTCAACCACAGCGAATCGAAGATGAAGGGCCTGTGCAACGACTGCCACGGCCCGTGCCCGGGCGACTAGCGCCGCTGGGCGCCCGCGCGCTTTCGACGGGCGGCTAGGAACGACGGAGTCGAAATGGCCTTGCGGATGTCCGTGGGTCCGCGCCACCATTCAAGTGGAATTGATGAGCTCAGGATCCTCGAACAAGCTTCGCAGCCGGGTGGTCGATGCTGCGGAATCCGCGCTGGCGCGCCAAGGGTACACCAGCGCGGTTGACGTTCTCACCGGGCTCGGGTGGCTGGATCCGACGACGCTGCAACGATGGAAACAGGGTCAGCTTCCGTCCCTGGCCGAGGGCATCCAGACCAAGCCGGCGCGTGTCGCAGAAGCGATGGAGGCGCTACGCGCCTGAGCGATGGAGAAGCAACTCCTTCCAAGCGAGACGGAGTATGTGGCCCGAACGCCCGCGCGTCCGATACTTCGCTTCAGCCCGACCGCGGACGCGACGATCGAGCGCTTCTACCGAACGCATTGGCTTTCCCGCGACCAATCCGAGAAAGAGCGCGGACGGATCGTCGCGAAGGCGAATCGCGCGCCAGAGCTGGTCGTCATTCAACCGCTGAACACCGACTGGAAGTGCCATCGCTGCGGCGCGACCGGTGATCTGTTGATGATGGAGGCGCCCGGCCCGGCCTGTCTCTCCTGCGTGGGGCTGGCCTCCCTGGAGTTCCTGCCGGCCGGCGACGCCGCGCTTAGCCGGCGGGCCAAAGCAGCGAGCGAGGTCTACGCCGTGGTCGTCCGATTCAGCCGGAGCCGCAAGCGCTACGAACGACAGGGCCTGCTCGTCCAGCCGCAAGCGCTAGGAAAGGGCCGGCCGGAAACCGAGAAGCGCGTCCGTTCGAGGTGAGCCGGAGCTTCCACCGGCAGCTCGCTGCCGACTGATGCAGGTCGCAGGTCAGGGAGACAAGCCGCTGGCGATCACCGAGATGAACATCGCTTACGACCCGACGCCGGCCGGCGCCGCGCCGAGCGCCGCGCCGGGAACGGTCCCGTCGGCGCTCTGGATGGCAGACATCCTGGGTACCGCGTTGGAGCTCGGACTCTTCTGGTTCCCGATCATGGTGTCGCCTCGGCTGTGGTCTACGGCGAAGCGCAGCACGCCGCCGGCAAGGGGCCCGAAGCGCTGCCACCCGGCGTAAGCGCGGGTGACGCGCCAGACTCCGGCGGCGACGTCGGCAGTGGTGCCGACGCGGGGCCGACGTGCAGTCGCGCGCCGGTGACGACGAGCGCGATCACCGCCTCGGGCACGATGAACGGCGCCGCGCTGTCCTTCGGCTCGGGCTCCGCGGCGTGGAGGGCATTCACCTACGCGGGAAGCGGGCAAATGGCGCCGGCTATCGCGCTTGGCCCCGGCGGCAATGGCTTGCAAATCGCCGCGAGCCTGGTTGCGCCACTGACCGACTCCAACGACTACGCCTTCTGGCAGCGGTGTGGTAGGAGCAAGGCGCGAGCAACCAAACCATGCGCAGCTCCTGGTTTCCCGGTCACATGGTCACCGCCCGTAAGGACGCGGCGCTCGCCATGCGCAGCACCGACGTCGTCATCGAGGTGCTGGACGCCCGCGCGCCACTCGCAAGCTGCAACCCGGTCATCGAGGCGCTGCGCCGGGTGAACCAGCGGCCGGCGCTGAAGCTGATGAACAAGAGCGATCTCGCCGATCCCGCGCGCACCTCCGCTTGGCTCGCCCATTACAACGCGCAGCCGGGCGTGAAGGCGATCGCGCTGTCGGCAAAGAGCGCGAGTGACGTGGCTCGCATTCCCGGGGAGGCGCGGGCACTGGCGTCGCATCGGGGAACACCTGCGAAGCCGCTGCGCATGATGATCCTCGGTGTTCCCAATGTCGGCAAGTCAACGATCATGAACGCGCTCCTCAAGAGGCACGTCGCCGCGGTGGGCAATGAACCGGCCATCACGAAGACGCACATGGGCCACGCGCTGGGGCCGGGGATGTGGCTGATCGACACGCCGGGATTACTTTGGCCGGGCATCGCGCGCACGGGCGCGGCGAAGCTTGCCGCCATGCACAGCATCGGGACCAATGGCTATGATGACCAGGAGGTCGCGGGGGAGCTCGGGCATTACCTTCTGACTCACTACCCGAGACTGGTGGCAGAACGCTTCGGCCCGGTGCCCGTCGATTGCGACGGCCAGGGGCTCATCGCCTGCGTGGCGCGCAGTCGATCGCTGCTGTCAAAGGGGGGCGTTCTCGATCTGAACAAGGCGGCGGTCGTGTTGCTGAACGACTTCCGCGGCGGCGTGCTCGGTCGAATCACCATCGAGCACGTATGACCTCGCAACCCGGCAATCCGCTTCACGGCGTCACCCTCGAGATGATCCTCACGGACTTGGTCGCCTACTTCGGCTGGTCCGAGCTGGGCGAGCAGGTGAAGATTCGCTGCTTCACCACCGACCCGAGCATCGCATCGAGCTTGAAGTTCTTGCGCCGCACGCCGTGGGCGCGAGAGAAGGTCGAGAGCCTCTACCTTTTCATGCGGCGAGAACAGGCGCGCCAGCGCCGGAGCACCTGACCCGGACCTTCCGGTTGCCGTATCGGTGCCGGCGCTATGGGAGGTTCCGCGTAACGTGGAAAGCACCGTTCGTCACGACGGCCGTCCGCGCCGTTGAAGGGTCTGCCCCGAACTGCGACAGCGTCGCGGTGAAGGTTCCCTCCAATACGTCGCCCAGCGCGGGCGCGGCGGCGGTGACGGTGACGCTGCAACTTGCGGCGGGACCGTCGGAGCACACAACGGGGGTGTTGAGCTCGAACAGTGCCATCCAGCCGGGCGGGCAGGTCGTGGTGCCGACGCTGTTGGGGATAAGAAGGTTCCAGCCGTCGAGCAGCGAGGTCTTCCCGGCGGCCAGCGAGATTCTGGGTCCCGTAGCCCCCGCTGGTCCCGGCCCAGGGCTCGAACGCGGCACGGACGCGCACACCGTCCACGTCCGCGGTGATGAAATCCCCGGAATGGGCTCCGTCCGGATTCGACGCATCGCCGCCCCCGCAGCTGCCTTCGACCACCGCGAGTAGGCTCATCGCGAGCAAGCCGAGTCTAGTCACACCTCATTCTATACCGTCATGTCGCGGGTGCGGTGGTTCCCGGGCGACTGACCGACGCCTTCTCCTGGGAAGGCCGGTCCCGCACCCGACACGGGCTCTGCACTCTTGTACTGATTCCGCAGCGATCCTAGGGAGTTCGAGTATCCCTCGGGGGTCCGTGCGAGACCCCGGCGGAGCCTCACGACACCATCCTGGTCGACAAATACTTCGTCCACTCGGACCACGCGGAGATCGCCAGCAACGCAACGATCGGAGCCACAGCCACGATTGGTAGCCGAGGGAAATGCGCGATCACAGTCCGCTCCAGCGGGCGAAGAAGTCGATTCGCAGGACCGCCTCGAACAGAACGCGCGAGACGCTGACCATGTCGTTGAGACCGCTTGGTCTGAACGCCGTCAAGGGAAGAAACCATTGGGCGCCCGTTAAGGCTCTCGCCACCGCGGCTGTCGGCTTTCGACAATGAGCGCGTTGGGGGGGAGGGACAACGATGGCTGGAACCTGGAGCGCGATTACCAATCAACCGACGTTCAACGCGGGAACGATGTTGCTGCTCACCGATGGGTCCGTGTTGTGTCATGACGAACCAAATTCGGGAGGGGTGACCGGAACACGGCATTGGTGGCGATTCGTACCTGACGCGCAGGGGAACTACGCAAACGGGACCTGGCATCAGGTGGCCGACAGCCCGTGGTCCCCCTTGTACTTTGCGTGCCTGGTGTTGAAGAACGGTCGCGTCTTCATCGCGGGCGGTGAGTACGACGGAACCAACGTTGCCAGCGAGGTTGCCACGGCGGCGATCTTCGATCCCGTCGCCAACGCATGGACCGGCATCGCCGCGCCGGCTGGCTGGACGCAGATCGGCGATGCGCCGTCCGCAATGCTCGCCGACGGGCGCGTCCTCCTGGGCGACATCAACGGCCAACGGAGCGCCATTTACGACCCAGTCGCCAACACCTGGACCGCCGCGGGGAACAAGGACGACACACGCGGGACCGAGGAGACCTGGGTGGTGCTGCCAGACCAGGCCGTGCTGGCGATCGAATGCGACCGTCAGCCGCGGGCCGAGAAGTATATCCCCGTCGCCAACCAGTGGGTCAGCGCGGGATCGACGTCGGTCACGCTGGTTGACACCCTATCGGACGAGGTCGGCGCGGCCATCCTGCTGCCCGACGGCCGGGTGTTCTGCATCGGCGCCACCAATCACACGGCGCTGTACACACCGCCGATCGTCGCCAACCAACCCGGCACCTGGGCCGCGGGACCGGATTTCCCCGTCCTGACGGCGAATCGCGTGACCGGCGCGAAGGACGCGCCGGCAGCGTTGCTGCCGAACGGGAAGGTCCTGTGTCTGGTTGCCCCTTGCGATCAGACCGCCAGCAACCAAAGCACGGCGTTCTGGGGCAGCCCGGTCCATTTCTTCGAATACGACCCGGCGACGAACACGCTCACAGAGATCACCGCGCCCACCAATAGCGGTGGCAGCCCATTCAGCTCGCGCCTCATGTTGCTGCCAACGGGACAGGTGCTCCACACCGACAACTCGCAGAGCGTCTCGATCTACACGCCCGACCTGGCGCCGGACGCCGCGTGGCGGCCGACCATCACGTCCGTGCCCGCAGCCCTGCACCCCGGCCACACGTACACCTTGCACGGCCGACAGCTCAATGGCCTGTCCCAGGCCGTCATTTATGGCGACGAAGGCGCCATGGGCACCAATTACCCCATCGTACGCCTGACGAACACGACGAACGGCAACGTGTTCTATTGCCGCACGCACGATCACTCGACCATGGGCGTGAACACCGGGACGGTCGTTCATACGACGCAATTCACGGTGCCCGCGGGCGTGCCGAATGGTTCGTACACGTTGTGTGTCATCGCGAACGGCATCGCATCGGCGAATTGCGAGACCATCGGGGTCACGACCAAGGGCTGGAAGGAGCTGAAGTGGGAGATCAAGGAGACCAAGGAGCTCGTGAAGCTGGAGCACGAGCAGTTCAAGCTGATCTTCGAGGATCGCCGCAAGTGGAGTGAGGGGGACTGGCGCGAACGGTTCGGAGAGGGCGAGTGGGTCGACGCGATCTCGCGCATCGCCGAGCGCAGCGACCAGATCGAGGCCGAAGTGCGGCGGCTGCGCTCGTTCATCAAGAAGGACGAGCGGCCCGAGGTGGGCTCGTTGCCGGTCAGCCCAATGTCGGAGGGACGCCCGGTCGAGCCCGAACGTCTGCCGCCCGATCCGCACGTCATCGTACCGACGGTCGAGACGAGCGAGCGGGCCGCGGGCGGCAAGCGGGGCGATCGCGAAGAGGGCGACAGGACAAAGAAGCGATGATCGCCGTCCTTGGCAGCCGGCACGATCCGGCGGCCGGAGCCGTCGTTGAGGCCGCGCGCGGGCGGTTGATCTCCGCCGAAGACCTGTGCTCACCCGGCTGGGTCTTCGAGCCGCGCGCGTCCGGCGGCTATTTCGTCGCCGGTGGCGAGCGGCTGTCCGTCGCCGCGCTGACCGGCGTGCTGGTGCGGCGCTCGGCGGTGGTGGCGGAGGAGCTGGTCTGCCTGGCGCACGAGGATCGCGCGTACGTGGCCGCGGAGGTCAACGCGTTCCTGGTGGCGTGGCTGTCGGCGTTGCCGTGTCCGGTGTTCAACCGGCCCACCCCGACCTCGCTGTCGGGGCCCGGGTGGTCGCAGCTGTACTGGCAACACGCGGCGGCCCGCGCTGGAGTGCCCTGGTTGGCCGGTGACGCGCCCGGCGACGCAACGGACGTCGTCGTGTGCAGGCGCACGACGTGGGGGGCGGCGTCTGCGGGCCAGGCAAGGGCGGGCCGTCGCCTGGCCCGGGCTTCCGGAGTGGACCTGCTGGGGGTCCGTTTCTCGGGCGACGCCGTGGTCGCCGTGACGCTGCAACCTTCACTGGCGCAGCCGGCGGCGTGCGCCCTGGTCGTGACGGAGTTGAAGCGCGCCGGGGAAACGCTCTCGTGATACTGCTGTGGGGAGCGCCGGGCGACGGCCCCTTCGATGCCGTGTCCCGCGAGCTCACCCGGCTGCGGGCTGATGTGCGGGTGCTGGACCAGCGGCAAGCGTCGCAGCAGGAGGTGTCCACGCGCGTCGTGGGGCGGCGGCTGGTGGGCACCATCGTCGGCCCAGGCGCGGGCGGGCGGCTGGACCTCGAGGACGTGCACGCCGTCTACCTGCGCCCGGTCGAGACGGAGCGCGCGCTTCCGAGCTCGGAGAAGCACGGGTCACCGGCTCATTTTCGGGCTCAGGCCTGCGATCGCGTGCTGATCGCATGGTGTGATCTGACGACCGCGGTCGTGGTGAACCGCCCCGCGAGCATGGCCGCCAACAACTCCAAGCCGTTCCAACTCCAGCAGATCGCGTCCCACGGCTTCGACGTCCCAGATACGCTGGTGACCACCGATCCTCAGGCGGTGCGCGCGTTCCTGCACCGCCACGAGCGGATCATCTACAAGTCGATCAGCGGCGTGCGGAGCATCGTCAGCGTGCTGGGGCCGGAGGGGCTCGCGCGTCTCGACGACGTGGCTCACGCCCCCACTCAGTTCCAGGAGCACGTGCCCGGGGTCGACGTCCGCGTGCACGTCGTGGGCGCCGAGACGTTCGCCACAGAGGCGCGGACAGGCGCCGACGACTATCGCTACGCATCGCGCACCGGCCACACGCTGACCCTCGCGGCCGTCTCCATCCCCGAAGCGCTGGCCGAGCGTTGCCGGCGGATGGCCGCGGCCATGGGCCTGATCGTCGCAGGCATCGACCTCCGGCACACGCCGGACGGCCGCTGGGTCTGCTTCGAGGTCAACCCCTCGCCCGCGTTCGTGTTCTACGAGGAGGCCACGGCCCAGCCCATCGCCGCCGCGATCGCCCGCACGCTGATGAGCGCCGACGGGCGGGCCCGAGATTCGGGGCGAGATGGTTCCGCGGCGCCGGCAGCAGTCGCCGTCGCTGCGGTCGGGACAGTACTTTAGCGTCAGTGAGCAACGCGATGGTATCCAGCGTCCGCGCTCGCCTTTCAGAACTGGTCGGGACCCTCATCCACGATCACGGCAACAGGATGCGACCCGGCGCCCCGGTGGCGCCCGCCTGCGTGTGGCAGCCGTTGCAGTCGCCCGAACTCTGCGGCGTGCCCATCACGCGCTCGCGCCCCATGTAGATCACCTTGGCCTGGAACGGGAGCGCGACGCTGCCCTCGAAGGAGAAGTTGCCGGCGGCGTTGGGCGTGAGCGTCAGCGTCTGGCCGTCGGCGCCGGCGATCACCACCTGCGCTCCGGCCGCGGCGCCGTTGACGCCATCGCACAGGTCCGGCTCGTGCGCCGTCGGATAGACCGTACCCGCGATCGCGAACAGCGGCGCCTCGCCGCCCGTCGTCGCGTGACACGCGACGCAGGCGATCCCGGGGTTCATCAACGCCGAGCCGCGCGTGCCGCCGGTCCAGTTCGTGTGGCTCGTACACGTTGGCGGCACGCTGAACGGATCGATGACGCCGGCGTCGACCGCGCAGCCGGTCTGGGGATTGCCGGCAGCGTTCCAGCTTTGCAGCGCCGCGATCTCGGTGCTGGTCGCGCGCGCTGCCGGCGCGGGCGGCATCGGCGCGGTCGCGCTCTGCATCCGCGTCACCGCGAGCGCCGCCACGGTGATGGTGGCGTTGCTGCGCGCGGGCGCCATCAGGTCGGCGTAGGTCACCAGCGACATTGGCACGCCGGGCACCGGCGTGGCGCCGTGGCACGACTGGCATCGGGCCGCGAGCAGCGCAGCGACCTCGCAGGGGAGGCCGGCCGCGCCGGCCTGTCCCGCTGGGCCCGAATCGCCCGCGCCACCGCTGGCGCCTCCCGGGGCGCCGGCGGGAACGAGGCCATCCATGTGAAGCGAGCAACCGAGGACGGATGTGACGGCAATCGCAATCGCGGGGACAAAGGACGATATGAAGAATCTTCGCATGACATCCATGTGTGCCGTTCCGCGCGCGAGATCAGGCGTCGGAGCGCCGCCGCGTCAATCAGGTACTAGATCGATCCCTCCAGGTTGACGCAGGCCGTTCCGCCGAAGGTCGGATAGGGCGCCGGCTCGCCCTGAACGAACACGGCGCCGCGCAGCAGCGACCAGTTGGCATTCGCCCGGATTATGTGGACACTCCGGGCCATGAAGTCGATTCCCCCCGCTTCTCAGGCATCCCCCTGTCCCGGGCGCGCGACCAGGTGGGGGACCGCCGGCGCGATCGTCCTGTTGCTGGTGGCGGGCTGCATGAAGAACGATACGAATGGCGGCGGGAGTGGTGGCGTTGGACCGACGACAGGCGGCGGCGGTAGTAACGGCTCTGGAACCGGCGGCGGCAGCGGCAGCGGCGGAATGACCGGGGCTACCACGGGCAGGGGGGGATCGGGCACCGGCGGTGCGCCCGTCACCTGCACCGGCGCTCAGACGAACTGCGGGGGCGCCTGTGTCGACATGCAGAGCGACGCGAAGAACTGCGGCAAGTGTGGAACCGTTTGTGTCAGCGGCACCTGTAACGCGGGGATCTGCAAGATGGTGAAGGACTGCTTCACGAAGGCGGTCGTGAAATCACCCGTCGTCGCCGATTTCGAGAACTACGACGGAAGCACTGCGGCGACGACGTGGTCCTGGTCGTGGAACGCAGGTGGGACCGCGATCTACTCGGGCCTCTTCCAATCAAATGACGGAACCGGATCGCCGATGGTGAGCATCGCGGGTCCGGGCAATGCCGGCAGCAAGTACGCCGGGGGGATGTCCAACGCGCAGGCCAGCAAATGGGGCGGCCAGATGGGTGTCTATATGGGTTGTGTCGACGCGTCCGCGTACCAGGGTCTGTCGTTCTGGGTGAAGGGTACCGTCCCGACCGGCTCGGCGGCGGTGACGATGAGCAGCGAAGCCACCTCCGGCCCGGACGCAACGGGCGACGGGGGCGGCACCTGCACGTCCGGTACGTGCGCGGCCGCGAGCGCCACGTTCCCGGTGTCGCCGACGTGGACGCAGGTGATCGTCAAATGGGACGCGTTCACGGCGGGCACCGCCAAAGGCGCCAATGTCCCGACGACGGGCAATGGGGTGACGGGCGTGTCCTGGAGCCTGGGCCTCGCCTACGCCGCCGGCCCGGGAGGGCCAGATGCCGGATTCGTTCCCGTTCCCGCTCCGTACTCCTTGGTGGTGGATGACGTGCAGTGGGTGTCGAACGCCACGTGCAGCGGCGGGCTGAAGCTGTGCGGAACGACTTGTGTCGACACCGCCGTGAACAATGCCAACTGCGGGACGTGCGGCAACGTTTGCTCCGGCGCGCACGCCTGCGTTGCGGGAGCGTGCGTCTGCCCCGCAAATCTCACCGAATGCGGCGGCGTGTGCGTCGACAGCAAAACCGATCCGCAGAATTGCGGCGCTTGCGGCAAAGAATGCGCGGGCACGTGCTCGGGCGGTACTTGTGGCGCCGGCACCTGCGCGGCGAACATGCCCCAGCTGGGCAAAACCAGCACCCGCGGCGCATCGATCACCCTTGGGAAGTACTGGATCACGAACAACCAGTGGGGCGCGGACACCCGCACGGGCACGCAAAGCATCTGGAGCACGTGTTCGTCGGGGAACACGATTGGCTGGGGAACGGAATGGAATTGGACTGGTCCAGGCGGCGTCGTTTCGTACGTGTCTTCCGTGCTCGGCTGGGACTGGGGGTGGCCATTGACCGGAACGGGGCTGCCCGTGCAGCTATCCGCCAACAAGACGATCACGTGCGGCTGGACGTACCGCCTCTCGGCGAATCAGACCATGAACATCGACTTCGATATGTTCGCGCACACGATCGCCAATCCCGGTATCAACGACCAGCCGACTGACGAAATCATGATCTGGCTGTATCGCGGCGGGGCGGCGGCACCACTGGGCAGCGTCGTGGCGACAGTGACCATCGACGGCACCAGCTGGGACCTCTGGGAAGGGAACAACGGGCGTTGGGCGGTCCACTCGTACGTGCGCAAGACCGTCTCCACCACGGGGGCGCCCGTGGTGACCATTTCGGCCTTCCTCAAGGACCTGACCGGAAATCGCGGTTTCTCGACGAGCAAGTACATCTCGAGTATCCAATCCGGTACCGAGATCGATCCCGGAAGCGGCCGGCTGGATACCGACCAGTACTACTGCACGATCCAGTAGACCCGGCCTCGCGCGATTGCCGTGGCCCTAGGAATCGCGTTCGTCTGCCTGTCCGTCCTGGCGATTCGGCTGCATCGTGCCGACGATGACGAAGTCGA
>CAVQDT010000001.1:327500-707260 GCA_963711305.1 uncultured Pseudomonadota bacterium | reverse complement strand
CGCCCGGGGCGCCCAGGGCGGCCGGTTCGAGAGGGAAGAGGCCGCGAAGCCAGTGCTGGTCGTCGACCTGAGAATCGCGGCAGGTTACCTACCGAGGCCATCCCATTCCGACGAAACCGCCTCACCACCTGCGCCGCGAATCCGTGCTCGCCCTCGCCGTGCTCGCGTCCCGCGCGGGCGAGGTGGTCACGATGTCCGACCTTGCTGTCGGAGTGCGCAGGCTGGGTGGGGCGGGCCAGCGAATCGTCACGCCCGAGTCTCGCGAGATTCGATACCAGGTGAATAGGCCGTTCCGCCGCGCGCTAGCGGGCCTCGTCGAGGATGAGGAGATTGAGTCCCTCGTCGAGAGCGTTCCGGGGGTCGGACTCCGTCTGTCCCAATCGGGGGTGCGCAGGTCGTCACTGCAGCCAAGCGCCCCAGGAGGGGCAAGGACATCGAAGCCGCCCATCGGCGATAGCCGTGCCCAAATCAATCCCTCGCGTACTGTGTGGCGGACGGGGAGGGTGGTCGCCTGCCCGAGACAAGCACACGACGACTTCATCGCACGGACCTCCGCTGGCGCTCGGCCTCCGGTTCGTCGGGAACGGTGGGGCTGAGCATGACGATCCCAATCACGTTCCCGAAGGTCACCAGCAGAACGGAAAATAGGAACCACCGAGGCGGAAGCAGGCTGCCAAGCGCGAGGACAATCACCCCCGCGACGTTGAGTACGACAATTCGCCATCGGCGCCACGCATTCTTCGCTGGCTCGGGTTGTTGTGAGGGGGACATGACCACAACGTCTTGATCCATTGTCAGCAATCATCGTGCCTCCGCCGGGGCTCAGGCGCGCGGGGACCTTCTACTTGTGGGTCGTGCAAATTCTGAACAACACCTGCCACACGGGCTGCAACCTGCAATCCCTCTCCTTGAACTTGGCGAACGACCGTTAGCCATTGCGGGACGCGTGGCGTGGTTGCCGGCGTAGTCGCGAAATGCAGAGCCGCGTGCGGAGAGGCGCGGTTAACACGAGCGGCTCTCGGTGGTACGGTCGTTGCAATCATAATGCGGTTCATGAGCGAACCGAACGAAACCGAGCCGCCGAGCGATCAACCCATTTGCGCGCAGACCGCTCGGCGTCGGGTTGACCTTTCGCGAGCGCTTGGGGGTGGCTCGCTCATCTACTCTGGGGCTCGCGCTCTTCCTCGGCCAACACCTCGTCCGCTCGAGCGGCTCGGTGCCACCGGTCGCGCCTGCCCCATCTTCCGCGTCCTGGATGGTCTCGCCAGCGCCCGGGATCGCGCGCGCCCCGATGGTCACCAGATCGCCCTTGGCGGTGAGCATGCGCCGACCACGCTGAGTTGTCTTTGCGGGCACCCGGCCTGATGGTCGAGCTTGGCTGCTACACTCGCCGGTAGTCGCAAACCAATGTCGCTTCTAGATCGGGTTCTCGGAAGGCCACTCTCGACGCGACGAGGCCGAGGAACAGCAGATCGGCCCTGCCGCGGGGATCCCGGTGCTCGGTCTCGACGCGCTCTCGTCGGCGGCGTACGGCCCCGAAGCAGCGCTGACATTGCTTCTTCCGCTGGGCGCCGCCGGTCTCCACTTCGTCGCGCCCATCATCGGCCTCATCGTCGCGATCCTGCTCATCGTGTACTTCTCGTACCGGCAAACGATCGAGGCCTATCCTGGCGGCGGCGGGTCCTACACCGTCGCCCGAGAGAACCTCGGCCCGCGCTATCGCGCTCCTTGCCGGCGCCGCGCTGGCGCTCGACTACGTCCTCAACGTCGCTGTCGGCATCTCGGCGGGCGTCGGTGCCCTCGTCTCCGCTGTGCCCGCGCTGCTGCCACACACCACCGCTCTGTGCCTCGCCATCCTGGTGCTGCTGACCTTGATCAACCTGCGCGGCGTGCGCGAGTCGGGGCTTGTCTTCATGGTGCCCACCTACGCGTTTGTCGCCACCCTCGGGATCGTCATGCTCGTGGGGCTGACGAAGTCGGCTCTGAGCGGCGGACATCCCGTGCCCGTCGTCGCGCCGCCAGTGCTGCCGCACGCAGTTGAATCGGCTGGCCTCTGGATCCTGCTGCGCGCGTTCGCCAGCGGCTGCACCGCGATGACCGGCGTCGAAGCGGTCTCGAACGGCGTGCCGCTCTTCCGCACCCCGACCGTGAAGCTCGCGCAGCGTACGCTCACGTCGATCATAGCGATCCTGGTCCTGCTGCTGGCCGGCATCGCTCATCTCGCCCGCGCGTACGGCATCGGCGCCACGGAACCCGGGCAGAAGGGCTATCAGAGCATCCTTTCGATGCTCATCAGCGCTGTCATGGGTCGAGGCGCGTTCTACTACGTCACCATCGGGTCGATCGTCGCGGTGCTCGCGCTCTCGGCCAACACCAGCTTCGCCGACTTCCCGCGCTTGTGCCGCGTGCTGGCTCAGGATCGCTACCTGCCCGACGCCTTCGCGGTGCGTGGCCGGCGCCTGGTCTACTCGCGAGGCATCCTGGCGCTGGCGATCCTCTCCGGCGCGCTGCTCATCGGGTTCGGTGGGATCACGGATCGTCTGATCCCGCTCTTCGCCATCGGAGCGTTGCTCGCGTTCACGCTGTCGCAGGCGGGCATGGTGCAGCACTGGCGCCGCACCGCGGTCAGCGCGGTCAAGGGCCGGTCGCTGATGATCAACGCCGTCGGAGCCGCCGCGACGGGACTGACGTTGGTCATCGTGGCGATCTCCAAGTTCGCGGAGGGTGCGTGGCTCACTATCGTGGTCCTGCCCATCCTGTTGTTCATGTTCGTCCGGGTCAATCGTCACTATCGACGGGTAGCGGCGCGCATCGAGACGATCGCCCCGATGGAGATGCCGAGGCGCGAGATCCCGGTGGTCGTGGTCGCGGCGGGTTCCTGGAGCAAGCTCGCGCAGCACGGTTTGAAGTTCGCATTGCGGCTGTCGACCGATGTCCACGTCGTGCAGGTCCGCACGGAGACCGACAGCATCGAGGACCTCTCCGACAACTGGGAGCTCTTGATCGAGAGCCCGGCGCGCGCGGCCGGTATTGCGCCGCCGAAGCTGACGATCCTCACCTCCAGCTATCGGCGGTTCTTCACTCCCTTCGTCGATTTCGTCATGGAGTTGGAGCGCACGCACCCCAATCGCGACATCGTCGTGGTCATCCCCGATCTGGTGATGAACCACTGGTACGAAGGCCTGCTTCACAACAATCGCGGTGCTTTTTTGCGGACGCTCCTGCGGCGTCGCTGCAGCTCACGCGTGGTGGTCGTCGACACGCCGTTTCATCTACAGACAGACTGACAGCTGAGCGTGTCCGCCAAGGGCGGGCCAAGCCCGGCATGGCAAAGAGCACCGCTTCTGCCCCGCGGGGCCGTGCAAGTTACAACCTTGGCCACAGGGCGGCCGCGCAGCCGCGCCAACTTCTCGTTGGCATTCCCGATGCAATTGGCGATCGACCACCGCATGACCTCAGGCCAGATAGTCGATAGCCGGTTCCGGCTGGTGGAGCAGATCGGTCGAGGGGGAATGTCGACGGTCTTCAAGGCGGAAGATCTGCACAACGCCAATGAGGCGGTCGTGCTCAAAGTTCCCCTTCCGCTCTTCTCGAGCGGCGTCGGGGCTTGGTCGATCTTCCAGCACGAAGAGGAAATCGGGCGCCAGCTCGACCATCCTTTCGTGCTCAGGTTCCTGCCCCTCGCTGCGAACAAGCGACGACCGTACCTCGCGACGGAATACGTGGCCGGAGAAACCCTGGCTGACCGACTCAAACGCGAAGGCTCCCTCGCCGAATCCGAGGCTCTGCGGATCGCGAGCCAGATATGCGCGGCCATCCAACATGTTCACCAGCGCGGGTTCGTCCATTACGACGTCAAGCCGGCCAATGTGATGTTGTGCCCCGACACAACCATCCGTCTCATCGACTTTGGGCTTGCCCACGCCGTGGTGACAAAGCGATTCGCGTTCGGCGGCCCCGCACCTGCGATCGCCTCATCGGACTACGTCGCCCCGGAGCAGATCAGGCGGAAGCGGGGGCGCAAGAGCGTCGACATCTACAGCATCGGCGCGGTGCTCTATGAAATGCTGACCGGGCGCGCGCCATTTCCCAACGACGACCCCTTCGTGGTCGCCAGCGCGCGCACCCTCGGAGACCCGCCCGCCCCGCGCACGTTGAATCCGCGGATTTCACGTCAGGCCGAGGAGATCGTGCTGCGTGCGCTCCAGCGCGATCCAGTCCAACGTTACTCGAGCGCCGCAGCGATGATGCACGACCTCGAGCATCCTGCCGAGGTCGTGGTTTCCGGGCTGCGCGATCGTCTGCAGCCAGTCACGCGCGGACGTCGCGCCCGCCGCCTCGCGCGTTACCTGGTCCTCGTCGGCGTCGTACCCGTGGCCACGCAAGTGGTCCTGTTCGTGCTGCTCTGGTACCACTTCGCGCGCCGACCCTGATTGTGGCTGTCTCCTCGTTACACTCCCCTCGCTTCTTCTTCGGCGGCGCGCTTCATGGCGTTCGTCAGCCGTTCCCGCTCCCGGATGACCCACTGACCCTTCGGGTAGTTCCGGACGAACGTCTCGATGAACTCCACGGGGTCTTCCCCGACGATCTGGCGGATCGGGGTCCGGTTTGCGGCGCTCTGTTCGAACAGATCGAGGAGGTCCGCGAAAATCGCAGTCCCGTCGCCCCCTCCCCCGAGGTAGTTCAGGTACCGCTCCAGCGCATCGACCGCCGTGCGATAGCTCGCGGGAAGTTGCCTCGCGCGCGCCTTGTAGTGCCACCATTGCCCCTTCTCGCCGATCACCTTCGAGATGAACCTTGAGATCAGCATCTCATTTGCCTCCTTCATGGAGCTGTTCGAGCCGTTCAGAGAGGAAGCTCCAGGTCCTCCAGAACTCTTCGAGGCATTGCCGCCCCTGAGCGTTGAGCGAGTACACCTTGCGCGGCGGCCCCATCTCGGACGCGACCCTCTCCACGTCGACGAGGCCGCGCTGCTCGATCCTGACGAGCAGCGCGTAGACGGTGCCCTCGGCGATGTCGGAGAAGCCCTGATCCCGCAGCTGGGCTGTGATCTCGTAACCGTACGCGGGACGCATGGCCAGGATCGCGAGGACGATGCCCTCCAGGATTCCCTTAAGCATTTCGGTCATTTGCTTGCCCACGAACGGCCTCCTCGCGCTACCTAACGTAACTGACTACCGCTACATAGTAACGCTAACTAGGGCCGTCGCAAGCCCAAAGTGCCGGCTTGAGCAGCGACCCTCTCGTTGGGCTCGCTAGGAGCGAGAAGGTTGGACGCGACCGAGACTTGCGAGCTGGACCTTTATCGGCCGCTTTCGCCACACGTGGCGTCGGCCCGACCGAATCGTCGCTTCCACAGCCGCGACGCCCGCTCCGTCACGTCGCCGCTTCGTCGTACTTCTTGCGCTTGCGCCATAGCGTCGAGGCGTCGACGCCCAGGATGCGCGCGGCATCTTCGAACGTCTCGCTGCTCGCCAGCACCCGCAAGATGTGCTCGCGTTCGATTTCCTCGAGCGTGAAGTGGCCGCCCACCTGGGCCGCTGCGTCGGCCGCGGCCGCGAGCCGTTCGGGAAACGCGGCGGGCTCGATGATCGGGGCGGGCCAAAGGATCGCCGCGCGTTCGATGGCGTTGCGTAGCTCGCGGACGTTGCCCGGCCACGTGTAGTTGACCAGCATCTCGGCGGCCGCCGGGGAGAGCTCCGGGATGTGGCGCCGCGACTTACGTGTGAAGGACGCCAGGAAGCGGCGCGCGAGCGGCAAGATGTCCTCGCGGCGGTCGCGCAGGGCGGGCACCCTTATCTCGATAACGTTGAGGCGATAGAGGAGATCCTCGCGGAACTGCCCGGCGCGCACCGCCGCCTCGAGATCGCGGTTGGTCGCGGCGATCACGCGGACGTCGGCGTGGCGGGTCCGGTTCTCGCCGACGCGCTCGAAGTCGTGGTCCTGAAGGAATCGCAGCAGCTTGGCCTGGATCGACGGAGGGATCTCACCAATCTCGTCGAGGAACATCGTGCCGCCCTCGGCGGCTTCGACCCGGCCGATCTGGTCGCGCACTGCGCCGGTGAAGGACCCGCGCGCGTGCCCGAAGAGCTCGCTCGCAATCAGGTCCTCGGACAGGGTGGGACAGTTCGTGACGACAAAGGGTAGGTCGCGCCGGCGGCTCTGCTCGTGGAGCAGGCGCGCCAGCAGGCCCTTGCCCGTGCCGCTCTCGCCGTGGAAGAGGACCGACACGTCGGCTGCCGCCGCGCGCGACACCGTGTCGAGCACCGTTTGCATCGCCGGTGAATCCGTCGAGATCTGGGGCTCGGCGGCCGCGTCGTCGATCCGCTGCTCCAGGTCGGCCACGCGGCGGGATAGCGCTCGTTCGGTGACGACGCGATCGACGATGTGCTGGATCTGCTTCGGCGTGAAGGGCTTCTGCAGATAGTCCCAGGCGCCGCGGCGGATCGCCTCGACCGCGGTCTCGATGGTCGCGTACGCCGTCATAAGCACGATGAAGAGGTTGGGGTTCTCGGTGAGCAGGCGCGGGATGAGATTGAGCCCACTGTCGCCGCCGATCTTGAGGTCGACGAAGGCGGCATCGAAGGAGCGGTGCTCGATCAGATTCATCGCCCCCTGCGCCGTGGGCGCCGCCGCGACCTCGCAGCCGAAGCCGCCCAGGCAGATGGTGAGCGTCGTGCGGATATTTTTGTCGTCGTCGACGACGAGGACACGCAACCGCGGAGGCTCGCGGGCCGTGCGCTCGAGCGGGGGCGACTCGAGAGGGGCGTTGGTCATGGCCGGGGGACCGTGCTCGGCTCCTTTACTTGGCCGCCGAAGGGGCCTGGCCTCCCGGAGGCGGGGGCAGGGGCAGCTTACCGAAGCGCTGGTCGAGGGCCAGATTCACGGCGAGCACGTTGACGCGCGGCTCGCCGAACACGCCGAGGTCGCGTCCTTCGACGCGGCTCTGAATGATCTCGGCCACCCGCTCGGCCGTCACCTGGCGCGCGCGGGCGATGCGCGGCACCTGCCACAGTGCAGCGGCCGGCGAGAGGTCGGGGTCGAGGCCGCTCGCCGACGTGGTCACGAGCTCGCCCGGCACCGGCAGCGGCGCATCGGGATTGTCCTTGCGCAAGCGCTCGACGTCGGCGACCACGCGGTCGCGCAGCTTCTTCGAGGTCGGGCCGAGGTTCGATCCCGAGGAAGCGGTCGGGTCATAGCCGTTGCCGGCTGCCGACGGCCGCCCCTGGAGGTAACCCGGGCTGGTGAAGGCCTGTCCGATGATTTCGGAGCCGACGATCGTTCCCTTCTCGTCTCGCACCAGGCTGCCGTTGGCTTTGCCCGGGAAGACGACCTGGGCGATCCCGGTCATGACCAGCGGATAGGCGAGCCCTGTCAGCACCAGGGTCACGAGCGTGGCGCGCAGAGCGATGATGAGTTGTTTGTCGCATGACTGACTTCCCGATCTCCGGTTCACACGAGGTGCAGCGCTGTAAGCCCCAGGTCGATCAGCTTGATGCCCACGAAGGGGGCGATGATGCCGCCCAGGCCGTAGACGAGCAGCGAGCGGCGCAGGATGGCGGCGGCGCCGATCGGTCGGTAGCGCACCCCGCGCAGCGCGAGCGGGATGAGCAGCACGATGATGATCGCGTTGAAGATGACCGCCGAGAGGATCGCCGACAGCGGCGAGGCGAGGTGCATCACGTTGAGCGGCGCGATCTCGGGAAAGGCTCCCATGAACATCGCCGGCAGAATCGCGAAGTACTTGGCGACGTCGTTGGCGATCGAGAACGTCGTCAGCGTCCCGCGCGTCATCAGGAGCTGCTTGCCGACCTCGACGACCTCCAGCAGCTTGGTCGGGTTCGAGTCGAGGTCGACCATGTTGCCCGCCTCCTTGGCGGCCTGGGTGCCGGTGTTCATGGCGACGCCGACGTCGGCCTGCGCGAGCGCCGGCGCGTCGTTGGTGCCGTCGCCGGTCATGGCCACCAGCTTGCCCTTGGCCTGCTCCTCCTTGATGAGACGCATCTTGGTCTCGGGCGTGGCCTCGGCGAGGAAGTCGTCGACACCCGCCTCCTTGGCGATGGCCGCCGCCGTGCGCGGGTTGTCGCCGGTGATCATCACCGTGCGGATGCCCATCGCGCGAAAGCGCTCGAAGCGCTCGGCGATGCCGGTCTTGACCACGTCCTTGAGGTGGATGATGCCGAGCAGGCGCGACCCGTCGGCGACGGCGAGCGGCGTGCCGCCCGAGTCACCGATGCGATTGGCGATCGGACGCAGGTCGTCGGGAACCTTGCCGCCCTGCTGTTGCACGAAGGCGGCGACCGCATCGACGGCGCCCTTGCGGATCGAGCGCCCGTTGACGTCGAGCCCGCTCATGCGCGTCTGTGCTGTGAACGGTACGAACGTGCCTCCGCGCGGCTCTGCCAACGCCACCTTGAGCTTCTCCGCCACGTAAGTGATGATGGACCGCCCCTCGGGCGTTTCGTCGGCCAGGCTCGCGAGCTGCGCCGCACCGGCCAGATCTTCGATGCGCACGCCCTGCAGCGGCAGGAGCTCGGTCGCCATGCGGTTGCCGTGCGTGATGGTGCCGGTCTTGTCGAGCAGCAGCGTGTCGACGTCGCCCGACGCCTCGACGGCGCGGCCGCTCATCGCGATGACGTTCTTCTGCAGCAGACGGTCCATGCCCGCGATGCCGATCGCCGACAGCAAGCCGCCGATGGTCGTGGGAATGAGACACACGAGCAGCGCCACGATCGCGGTCGCCGACAGCGCGATGCTCGAGTACTGCGCGAGCGGCACCAGCGTGACGCAGGCGAAGAGAAAGACGATCGTCAGTCCCACGAGCAGGATGTGAAGCGCGATCTCGTTGGGCGTCTTCTGTCGGGCCGCGCCCTCGACGAGCGCGATCATCCGGTCGAGGAAGGACTCGCCCGGATCGGCGACGATGCGCACGACGATGCGGTCGGACAGCACCTTGGTGCCGCCGGTGACCGCCGAGCGGTCACCGCCGCTCTCGCGGATCACCGGTGCCGACTCGCCGGTGATCGCCGACTCGTCGACGGAGGCGATGCCCTCGACAATCTCGCCGTCTCCGGGGATGAGCTCGCCAGCGTCGACCACCACCAGGTCGTTCTTGCGCAGCGAGGACGAGGGGATCGCCTCCTCCTTGCCGCCGACGAGGCGCCGCGCGCTGGTCTCCTTGCGCATGCGGCGCAGCGTATCGGCCTGGGCTTTACCGCGCCCCTCGGCGACCGCCTCGGCGAAGTTGGCGAAAATCACCGTGAACCAGAGCCAAATCGTGACCAGGCCGGTGAACCACAGCGGTGAGGTCGCGCTCTGGTGGTGAAGGAGATCGCGCAAGAACATCACCGTGGTGAGGATGCTGCCGATCTCGACCACGAACATGACCGGGTTCTTGGCCACGTGCTTGGGCGTGAGCTTGCGTAGCGAATCGATGATCGCGCGCTGGACGATGTCGCGATCGAAGAGTGAGAGAGCCTGTGCCTTGGGGCGGAACATGACTAGTAGACCTTTCCTTGAATGGCGGCGAAGTGCTCGATGATGTTGCCCAGCGAGAGTGCCGGGAAGAAGGTGAGCGCACCGACGATGATCACCACCGACACCAGTAGCACCGCGAAGGTCGCGCCGTTGGTGGGGAAGGTGCCGAGGCTGGGCGGGACGATCTTCTTGCCCACCATCGAACCCGCGATGCCAAGTGCGGGGACGATCATCAGGAACCGCCCGACCAGCATGGTGATGCCGAGTGTGACGTTGTACCAGGGCGTGTTGGCGTTGAGCCCCGCGTACGCGGAGCCATTGTTGCCGGCGCCGCTCGAGTATGCGTAGAGGATTTCCATCAGGCCGTGCGGTCCTGCGTTGTTGAGCGAAGATTGCCCGTAGGGCTTGACCGCGCTCCACGCGGTGAAGCAGAGGATCACCAGCGGGAAGATCAGCACGTAGAGCATCGCGAGCTTCATCTCCTTGGACTCGATCTTCTTGCCGAGATACTCGGGCGTACGACCCACCATGAGCCCCGCGATGAACACCGTGAGCACGACGTAGATCAGCATCCCGTAGAGGCCTGCGCCGGTCCCACCGAAGACAACCTCGCCGAGCTGAATATTGGCGAGCGGAACCAGGCCGCCGAGCGGCGTGAAGCTATCGTGCATCGAGTTCACCGCGCCGCAGGAGGCGTCGGTGGTGACGGTCGCGTAAAGCGCCGAGGCCGAGACGCCGAAGCGCGCCTCCTTGCCTTCCATGTTGCCGATGCTCTGGTCCACGGGAAGTCCCGCCAGCGCCGGGTTGCCCTGGGCCTCGAAGTGGTAGCAGGCGACGACGCCGGCGAAGAAGATGATCGCCATCGCGCTCCAGACCGCCCAGCCGTGCCGCTGGTTCTTCGCCATGCGCCCGTAGGTGTAGGTGAGCGCTGACGGGATCGCGAAGATCATGAACATCGAGAGAAAGTTGGTAAAAGGCGTGGGGTTCTCGAACGGGTGGGCCGCGTTGGCGTTGAAGAAGCCACCGCCGTTGGTGCCGAGTTGCTTGATCGCCTCCTGCGAGCCCACCGGCCCCTGCGCGATCACCTGCTTCACGCCCTCGAGAGTCGTTACCTCGGTGTAAGGCGCGAGGTTCTGGATCACGCCCTGCGAGATCAGGACGACGCCGAAGAGAATGCTCAGCGGGAGGAATACGTAGACAGTGCCGCGCACGAGATCGACGTAGAAGTTGCCCAGCGTCTTCTGCCCGTTCGGGCCCGGCTGGCGCGTGAACCCACGCCCGAGCGCGAGCGCCACGCAGACGCCGGCTGCCGCCGAGGTGAAGTTGTGCCAGGCCAGCCCCGCCATCTGGGTCAGGTAGCTCATCGTCGATTCGCCCGAGTACCCCTGCCAGTTGGTGTTGGTCGTGAAGCTCGCGGCGGTGTTGAACGACGACGTCTGCTCGACCGCGCCCAGGTGCTGCGGGTTGAACGGCAAGAGGTGCTGCAACCGCTGGAACAGATATGTGACGACCAAACTGAAGAGGCTGAACGCCAGCAACGCGAAGGTGTACTCCTTCCAGCTCTGCTCCTTCTTGGGATCGACACCAGACAGCCGGTAGATGAGGCGCTCGAAGCGCCCGAGCACGCGCGGGAAGGGGGCCGTCTCCGACTCGAACACGCGAAACATGAAGACGCCCAGCGGGCGGGTGACAGCGACAATCGCGGCAATAAATACGAAGATCTGGAACCAACCGATGGCGGTCATGGGAGCTCTCCTTAAAACCTTTCTGGACGAATGAGCGCGTAGACGAGGTACGCGCAGAGCATGATGGACACGAGCGCGCCGATTCCGTAGTCGAGGGTCATGGTTTGGGTTCCTTCTCCGAAGTTGTCTGCTTCCCGATTGCCTAGAGGCGATCGAAGGAGCGGGAGTAGATCCAGCTCAGCGCGAAGAACGCGACCGAGACGCCGATCAGGACGAGGTCTTTCATGCGCTCCTGACGCTGCATCGCACGTGCCACGACCCTGCGCGCCGAAACCCGGGGTGCGGCGCTCGACTGGCTTGCAAAACAAAGGGATCCCCCAGGGGCACGGCTGCAAAGCGAAACAGCCGGTCGCGCTACGGACGCGAGGAGCGGAATGGGATCCATCAGGGGATCTCCTCAGCCGCGATTCTTGCGCGATGACGCGCAAGAATCGCTCGTCCACGGAACTCAAGAGATGGGTCACGCGCTTGGTACCAGGGTTGCTTGGTATTCCGCTGATGCATCGTCCACTGTCGCGCCTCGCTATGATGCTGACCCTGGCGGCTGCGGTCGCCGGCTGCCACCGCCCGCCCGCGGGCCCGAACGACGCGTACCGCGATCCGAGAATGAGCGCCGCAGCCTGGCGCCACTTCTTCGAAGATCCGGGGCGCGGCGAGATCTACACCGCTCGCGCAGAGATTCTCCGCCTATCGGGTGTCGTTCCTGGAATGGTCGTCGCCGACGTCGGCGCCGGCACCGGCCTCTTCACGATGATGTTGAGTGATGCCGTCGGTCCCGACGGTCGCGTCTACGCCGAGGAGGTCGTCGATCGCTTCACCCGCTCGATTGCGGAGCGTGCGGAGCGGGAAGGGCGAACGAACGTGGTGAGCGTCGCCGGCACTGAACGCGGCATCGGCCTGCCGCCGGGGTCGATCGATCTCGCTTTTCTGTGCGACGTCTACCATCATTTCGACGATCCGGGCGCGATGCTGGCATCGATCCGGCGCGCGCTCCGTCCCCGCGGGCAGCTGTTCGTGGTCGACTTCCGGCGTGAGGCCGGGCGGAGCCCCGACTGGGTCTTCACTCACGTGCGCGCCCCAGAGGAGGCGGTCATCGCCGAGATCGAGCACGCGGGCTTCGTTTCGGTCGCGGTCGACCACCACCTCCGCGACAGCTACGCGATCCGCTTCCGCCGGCGCGAACCCTGACGAATGAACGACCTTGTGAATTGCAATCACGATTGACGCTGAGGATTGCAGGGCGCAGAGCGATCGCCAGAATGGCCCATGGATCCGTGGCGATCCCCGTGGCCTGACTCCTGCAGTAGATCGTCACTGGTCGAAGCGCGTCCGCCGCCAGGCAGGTGCGCTCGGCCGGAGTGTCATGTCGATGCTGGCAAAGATCCTCACCTTCCCGTCTCAGCGACTCCCAAGCACCGCCGAGGGCTCGTCGGTGGACGCCGCCGCCGCGGAGCGCCGCGCACGCTGGGTGCTGCTCGCGATCCTGGCTGGAGCGCTCGGCTTGTTCGGGCTCGGGGTCTCTGTGCAAGAGTCTGACGCCACCGCCGGCGTTCGCGAGCTGACGCCGGCGGTGCGCCTGGGCCTTTACCGGCGGACGCTGGAGGAAGTCGAGACCCTCTGCCGCGACCCGGCCGCGAGCGCGGGGATCCTCCACGACCATTGCGTCGCGCAGGCGCATTTTGTCGAGCAGCTCGCAGAATGCAAGGATGCCTGCCGGCAAAGCGCCAACGCTGTCCTGCCCCACGCGCGACGCTAACCTCCCCTATGAACGCGCGCTCTCGGGCTGTTGATGCTCGAAGGTCGGCGCGGCCGGCAGGGTGAACCAGAAGATCGCGCCGCGGCCCGCGCCGCTGTCGACGCCGATCTTGCCTCCGTGAGCCTCGACCAGCCCCTTGGCGATGAAGAGCCCGAGACCGGAACCGCCTTCCGGGCTGCCGGGAACGCGGAAGAACTTCTCGAACAATCCGGCTTGATGCTCCTGGGGGATGCCGGGGCCTTCGTCGCGCACCTCGAAGCGCACGGCGGCGTCTCGAGAACGCGGTGCTCACCGTTGCCCCCGCTGGCGTGGACGCTCTCCGCGTGAACGACGACGCGCGTACCCTTGGGCGCGAACCGGATCGCGTTGCTGATCAGATTCGAGAACACCAGCTGGACGCGATCGGGATCGACGAACATGTCCGGCAGGCCGGGCATCACCTCGGCGACGCAGCGCGACCTCCGCCTGCTCGGCGGCGGCACGATGGACGTCGATCGCCGCCGTCGACGACGCCGTCGGGATCCGCGCGTCGCCGCTGCAGATCGATGTGTCCCGAATCGATTCGCGACAGGTTCAAGCAGCTCGTCGACGATGACCTGCAGGCGCTCGCAGTCGTCCCGGGCCGCGAACAGCAGATCGCCCTGCTTGTCGGTGAGCGGGCCCACGATGCCCTCGGTGCACAGGTGCAGCGCCATCCGCAGCGAAGTCAGCGGGGTTCGGAACTCGTGCGCGACGGTGGCGACCAGGTCGTTCTTGAGCTCGTCGAAGCGGAAGAGCCGTGTAGAGTCCTGCAGAACGATCGCGGCGCCCGTGACGGTGCCGGTCTCGTCGTAGATCGGCGTCGCGCGCGGCACCAGGATGCGCTCGCCGTCGGGCGTGGTTGCGACCCGCACCGCCTCCTCGAATCCCTTCGGAATGTAGGCTCCCTTCCCGCCGAGCACGTGCGCGCGCAAGCGATCGATCACCGCGCGGACGCCCGGATCGGTCGTCGGCGAAGGCTTCGCGCGGCGACTTCTCCGTATCGATCCCGAGCAAACGCCCTGCGGCGGCGTTCGCTCCGCTGAGGTTGCCGGTCGCGTCGAGGAGCAAGCACCGGATCGGGGAGCCCGTCGATGGCCGCCTGGGCCGCCTGCTGCGCCTGGAGCAACTCCCCGAGGGAGCTGCGGCGGAAGCGCTCGAGGCCCTCGGCCATCCGGTTGAACTCGGTGGCCACGGCAGCGATCTCGTCGCGACCGCTGCACGTCGGCGCGTGCCTTCAGATCACCTTCGCCGAACCGCCGGACCGCCGCCGCGACGACGCCGAGCGGGCGCAGCAAGCGCGCCATCAGCCAGATCGACGTGAGCAGTCCGAGCAGCAACGCGATCACGACCGCCGCGAGGACGAGGAGCTCGATAGTGCGCGCGCTTGACGCTCGGCCCGATCGACTCTTGCTGGACCATCGCGTCCTGGTTGATCGCCAGGATCTGGTCGGCGAGCTGGTTGACGCGTATGAAGATCGGATCGCAGATCGGCGAAGAAGGTCGCGGTCTCGGGCCGCGCCGTCGTCCGAGGGTTTGATACCGCTTCAGCACGGCCGTGTACTCGTTCCAGGCTCTGCGCAGCTGGGACGTGACCTCCGCCTCGCCCGGCTCGGTGATGTTGCCCTCCTGAGCGGCGAGCTCGCTCTCGAACTGCCGGGCTTGGTCGCCGATGGTCGTCGCCGCGGCGTCGAGCCGGCCCGCGAGCATGAACAGCGACGCCGCTGTCGATCCGCTCGAGCGACTCCTTCATCCGCTGCGCCGCGAGCACGCTGCGGTAGTTGTCGGCCAGGATGAGCCGCGACTTCGCCGCCGAGGTAGCTCGTGATGGTCGCCCGAAAAGATGCCCACGAGCACGAGCGCGAGGGCCAGGGGCGCTTGCGCGAGCAGGAGCTTTGCTCGGAGAGTCACGCGACCTCCTCTCTCGGTCGAAACGACGTGGACGTCGAGGCCGCTCGCCTCGCTGACCAGGCGAGTGGGGCAGCGTGCGCCCGAGCACCTGCCGCCAGCCCGCCTGGTAGCGAACGGCCGACGACGATGTGGCCGACGCTGTGCGAGCGGGCGAATTCGAGGATCGCGTGCGACGGGGTCGGGCGCCTTCAGGCGCACGACCTCGGCGCCGAGCTCGCGCGCCAGGTCGCTGTTGGCCATG
Organism: uncultured Pseudomonadota bacterium; assembly: GCA_963711305.1. Lineage (GTDB taxonomy): Bacteria > Myxococcota_A > Polyangia > Fen-1088 > Fen-1088 > DASRQZ01. The sequence goes on along the minus strand of CAVQDT010000001.1, from coordinate 692,112 downwards.
AGGTGGCGCTGGGCCTCGGCGTCGATCCGGTCCGGCGCCTCGCGCGGCGTCTCGACGAACACCACGAACCAGTCGGTGCTCAGCCGGCCGGCGAGCCGCGAGCCCTTGCGCACCAGGATCGCGCCGCGCGGCGAAGCCGACGACAGGCAGACCATGACCCGCGTCGTGGCGGCTGGCGTGGTCGCCGGTCGGGCTCGGCTCCGCGCGGGAGCGGGCGGCGCGCGCTGGCCCGCTCCACGCTCTCGGCGACCTCGCGCAGCGCGAGCTCGCGCAGGTGCGCCGAGGTTCTGGTCCTTGAAGAAGTGCTCGAGCGCCCAGCCGATCTTGTCCGCGCCGTAGATCTTTCCGGCGCGCAGCCGCTCCTGCAGATCCTCGACGGACAGGTCGAGGTTGACCACCTGGTCGGCCTGCTTCAGGAAGCTGTCGGGCACCGTCTCGCGGATGGCGACGCCGGTGACGCGCTCGACGACGTCCTTGAGGCTCTCGAGGTGCTGGACGTTGAAGGCGCCGATGACGTTGATGCCGGCGTCGAGCAGCTCGACGACGTCCTGGTAGCGCTTGCGGTTGCGGCTGCCCGGGAACGTTCGTGTGCGCCAGCTCGTCGACGATGGTGACGGCGGGCTTGCGCTTGAGGATGTTGTTGAGGCTCATCTCCTCGACGGTGACGCCGCGATATTCGATCTGGCGGCGCGGGATCACCTCGAGCCCGTCGATGAGCGCGATGGTCTCGGCCCGGCCGTGCGGTCTCGACGAACCCGATCGACGATGTCGACGCCTCGCGCCTTGAGGGCGTGCGCCTCCTCCAGCATGCGATAGGTCTTGCCGACGCCGGCGGCGAAGCCGATGTAGAGCTTGAGGCGGCCGCGCTTGCCTCGCTCGACGAGCTCGAGGAAGTCGTCGGCGCGACTGCGGGGTGGTTCCGGCTGGACGGGTGTCACGGCCCGCCACTGTCAGCAAGCGACGTGCCGGTCGGGGCCCTACCGGTGGCGGCGGCCGGCGCGGCTGGTCGAACAAGTTGTCACCGGATTGCAATGCGACGGATGGCAGAACCTTGCAAGTTGCAAACCTTATGCTCCCGTCTTTACATTTTCTTGATGTGTCGGCGCCCGGTCTTTACGCGTTCTTGATCCCGATCCGCCGTATATCGAATGGTAACCGTGGCAGAGGATTTCTTTGTCCTCCATCGATCCGCAGACGCCGATCCTGACGGCTCCAAGCTGCGCACTGCGCTCGACGCCCACCTTTCGCTCGAGCGGGCGCGCGGCCTGCGCGGGCTGATCGCATACGTTGTCCTCGCTCTGAGCCTGCCGGTGTGGATCGCGGCCGCACGGCCCGACTGGCTTTCGGCCAATTCTCGACAGCTGGCCCTGACCACCTGGCTCGTGGCCGCGGTCGGGCTCGTCCTGACCTTTGTCTCCGAGAGACGCTGGTACCACCGGTGCGTCACGCTGACCGAGCGACCGCCAGGTCGACCGCCGAGCTGAAGTCGGTCACCGCGACGCGTTCACCTGTGCTTTGCTAGGCACATGGGAAGCGACGCTTCAGGGGCCACGGCGGTTGCCACCGGAGCACCGAAGCGAACCCGCTTCAACTGGCGCGGCTACGCGGCGACCGTCGCGCTGACGGCCGCCGCGACCGCCGTTGGTGTCTTTGGGCGGGGGCAGCTCGCCCTTCCGGACATCGTCACGCTGTACCTGCTCACGATCATGGTGGCCGCATCGCTGTTCGGCCGCGGGCCGGCTCTGCTGGCGTCCACCGGCTCTGTCCTGGCGTACGACTTCTTCTTCATCCCGCCGTTCTTCACCTTCGTGGTCGACGACCAGCGTCACTTGCTGACCTTCGCCATGATGTTCGTCGTGGGGCTGCTATTCAGCAGCCTCACGCAGCGGGTGCGGAGGAACGAGCAGCGCGCGAACGACGCGCTTCTGCGCGCGCGCACCGAGGAGATGCGGAGCGCGCTCCTGAGCGCCGTGTCGCATGACCTGCGCACGCCGCTCGCCGCTATCACGGGCGCAGCGAGCACACTCCGCGAGCGAGCTCGCGAGGCGACAGACGTCGAGAAGGCCGACCTGCTCGATACGATCCGGGAGGAGGCGGATCGTCTGGAGCGCCTCGTCCGGAACCTGCTCGACATGACCCGCCTCGAGTCGGGGGCGCTCCACGTGAAGCGCGAATGGGTTCCTCTCGAAGAGATCATCGGCGCCGCGTTGACGCGCTTGGAAGGCCAGATCGCCGACCGGCCGGTGCGCACCGAGCTACCGGTCGATCTTCCGCTGGTGTCCGTCGACGCGATCCTGCTCGAGCAACTCTTCGTGAACTTGCTCGAGAACGCCGCCAAGTACACGCCCTCGGGCAGCGCCGTGGACGTGACTGCACGTGTGGTAGCAGGTTCGATTGTCGTCGAGGTCGCCGACCGCGGTCCAGGGCTGCCACCGGGGAGCGAGAAGCGCGTCTTCGAAAAGTTTTACCGTGGTCAACAAGTCGAACGTCCGGGCGCAGGCCTCGGGCTGGCCATCTGCCTCGGGATCGCCGAGGCGCACGGCGGCTCGATCGTCGCTGAGAACCGGCCGGGCAGCGGCGCGATCTTTCGCTTCACCTTGCCGCAGTCCGAGCCACCGCCCTCCGTGCCCTCCGAGGCGGATCCGGATGCTCTGACCCACGCGACCGGGACAGCGTCATGAGCGAAGCCGGACCCCTGGTGATGATCGTCGAGGACGAGCCGCAGATGCGGCGTTTCCTGCGTGCATCGTTGTCTCACGGCTTTCGACTGCTGGAGGCCGGCAGCGCCAAGGAGGCGCTCGCGATGGCTACGAGCCGGTCGCCGGAGGTCATCCTGCTCGACCTCGGGCTGCCGGATCGCGACGGGATCGATCTGGCGCGCGAGATTCGCGGATGGTCCCGCGTGCCTATCATCGTGATCTCCGCGCGCGGCCGCGAGGACGACAAAGTCGAAGCGCTGGATGCGGGAGCCGACGACTACCTGACGAAACCCTTTGGCGTGAACGAGCTCCTCGCCCGGATCCGGGTTGCGTTGCGTCGCGCGACTGACGCGGGCGGGCCGTCGCCCCCTGGCGTCGAGGTTGGCCCACTACACATCGATCTCGCTCGCCGCGAGGTCACGCTCGGAAAGGAACCGGTCCACCTCACTCCGATCGAGTACCGCCTTCTCACGCTGCTCGCGCAGAACGCCGGCCGCGTTCTCACGCAGCGCCAGATCCTCGAGCAGGTCTGGGGCCGCACGCACGCCGCTCAGAGCCACTACGTTCGCGTCTTCATGGCGCAGCTTCGCCGGAAAATCGAGAAGGATCCGACGCGCCCGAAGCTCCTGATCACCGAGCAGGGCGTCGGGTACCGGCTGCGCGACCGGATAGACTGAACTGACAGACGATCAACGGGCGTTGAGCGCCGTTGCGACTTGGCCGTGTTCGGCTCGACATCCGGCAAGGTTAGATCGAGGATCACGAGATCAGGGCCATGGGCTACGGCTCAGCCGCTGCGGCTCACCGATACGGGTGCGGCAGGACGGCGGCCGCCGCCTTTTGACATCCCGGTCCGCATTCGGGGAAGAGGAGCACGAACTTCGCCTGGCCTATGCAGTGCTCACGAAGCGGTCCATGCGACGTATAGCTCTCAAGGCAGGTCGAACGCAATTCCTGGAGCGACTGCTGAAGAATTTGCGCCCGCGCTTCAGCGGGCACTTGGCGGACCGCTCTGTCTTTGCTGCTTCGGGTCACGCCAACCAGAGTAGCAAGAACCGCGAGAGCCAGTATCACCAGACCGAGAAGACGATAGCGTTTCCGGCCGCGGGTCGGCGTAACCGGCACGCCAGGCTCACCGGAAAACGAAGGAAGGATACGCCCTGAATGGGTTGGTGCAGTGGTTGTCTTGAGTGTCTTGAGCATCGGAATCGCTCCCCTCACGTTCTGAGTTAAGCAACGTCAGTGCCAGGACAAGTCAGGGCGTCGGCTCCGCTGTTCAGCAGGGCCCGGGTTCTGCGTGGGCAAGGAGTAGACGTGTCCAAATTGCAGAATGCGCGGCAGCTCCGTGCCACGCCGTCGGTGGAATGGCACCCCCCGGCAATCCCCTGACGCTGCAAGATACGCCCGACCTTTACGCGAACATGACCTCATATGTCGCAAAGGATCGCGGCAATATAAAGCTCGTCAGTCCAGGCAAGCCGGGGGAGAGCGCGCTGATCAAGATCCTGCAGGGGCCCTGTGCAGAGCTGGACTCCGAGGAGGCCTCTTTCTCGCGCAGCGCCAGCCGCTGGAACGCCAGCACTTGATGCATGAGCGCCAGATGGAGTTGGTCGATGTGGCGTACGTCGTCGAGTGTTTCGGCAATCTCTTTCGAGATCTGCGGCAGCTCCTCGGGCTTGCCCGAGGTCAACGCTGACTCGAGCCGGCTCGAAAGCAACGTCGCCCTGACGTCGGTGACCCCCCGACTCTCCTCGATCGAATAGAACTTCGCGCGCAGTTCGGGAAAACCCAGCAACTCCGGTGGTACGGCCTCGACCTGCTTACGCAGCTCCGAGAACCGCGCCTCCAGCCCTCCGAGCTGGCTCTTCAGTTCGCTGAGGGATCGTCGTGGGGGTTCCACCGCTGCCGGTCGGTGCACCGCCCGTGCCGCTATCTCGCACCTCCGAGCCTCCGCTCGTGCATCCGGAAAGAGCGAGGAGACCGCTGAGCGCCAAGAACCAGGCACGTGACGATGAACAGTCCATGCGTATGGTGAAATGGGTGTCAGGCCTGCAAAGCTTCATGCCCTTGTCGCGGCGCTCTGATCGCGATCAACGCGCCTCGACCTCTATTCCCACAGAGGCGCCCAGCCAGAATCTCGTGGTCGACCCGATGTTCCCAAGTGGACCCACGTCCAGCGCGTAGGGCCGCGGAAAATACTCGGCGTGGACATCGACGAAAGGCGCCGCCCGCCAGACCAGCGCCGGGAGCCGGAGCTCGACGGCCGCGCGTGCCCCTGTGTCGAGACGCATGGCAGGCAACGAGGTCATGAGCCCGTCGCCCCGCAGCTCGATCGGCACAAGCGAGACGCCGAGAGCCCCCGCCGCCTCGATGCCGTGCGCGAGGTGCCGTCGCGCGCCGAGCGCCAAGCTGATCGGGAACCGTTGTTCGTGCACGGTGACCGACGAGAGTCGTGCCTCTGTCGGCGCCAGGATTCCCGCGGTTGCCGTGAGACCGACGAATCGCCAGCCGATGGCGCCCCGGAGCTCGGGCCCCGCTGCAACGCCAGCCGCCGGGAAAGCGGCGCCGACCGGCCCATCGACGCGGGCGCTGATGCCAACGCTGGCCCAGCGCGCCGATGCGGGAACGGTGCCGGGCGGCGTGTCCGACAGGACCGGCTGGTGCGGCGCGCTCTCGATCGCGGGCAAATCTCCCGGCGGTGCCGCGGTCGGCGAGAGTGACGACGAGGGAAGCGCCGGCGGGTTGAGCGCGAGTGTGATGAAGACTGCCGCGACGCGCGCCCGCTCGGCACAGTCGCGCGCGGTGTCGAGGTACTGTCGCGCCTGACCGAACGCTGCGACTTCGAATCGATCCCCGAGGTCCAATACGCGCGGGACGCCGGTACCGAACACCGCTGGCGGCTCGCGTGCCAACGCGGGCGCCAGGGCCGCGGTCACGGCTTCGCGGCTCGGACACTGCCCGCTGGCCTGAACGATAAGCCCGAACGGACGCGCCATGTCGAGCGCCTCTTCGAGATGAGCCGCGTTTGCTACGGCGCTCAATCCCAAGACGAGAGGCCCGAACGCAAGCAACCTCATTGCTCAATATGCCCACCATCGTCGCATTTGATCTCGCTCGCATCCAGTCGATGCGCGAGACTGCCGCCGAACTTAACCGACGCCCCGGGCGCTTCGTTGATGCTAACATCCGCGATTGCGCATGCGGTCGTCGATTCGACACCCAGCGCGCAAGGCGTTCATGCAACGCGCGCAATCAATGTCGCGTTCGATCCTGGCGGGCTGTGCTCTCCTCGTCGCGGGCGGGTGCGGCCGGCAGGTACACCTCGGCGAGATCGGCGACGGAGCCGCGGGCATCCTCTGGTCGGCCACCTTCGAGGCTGGGGATCTATCCGAGTGGTCGGGGGACGGGCACGGCGGCGCCTTCGTCGTCGACAACGTGTCGGTGGCGCCCTCGGCGACGTTGGCCCTCGCGCACCGTGGCCGATACGCCGGGATGGCGACCGTCGCGCCCGTGCCCGGCACAACGTCGATAAACTACCTGTTTCGCGACCAGCCGAGCGAGCCCGCGGCCTATTACAGCGCTTGGTTCTACATTCCGTCGTCCTTCACCGTGAAATCCTGGCTGAGCTTGATCCATTTCAACGGCAGCGCGAGCGGCGACGGGAAGAACCTGTCTGCGCTCTGGGACCTCAATTTGTATCCGCGCCCGGACGGGAGTCTGGTCGCGCACCTCTACGACTTCTTCGTCACCCAGACGAACCTCGAGCAGACGTTTCCCGTGCCGGTTCCAGTCGCGACGTGGGTCCACTTCGAGGTACTTCTTCGAAAGGCCGCTGACGCGACTGGCGAAATCGCGGTGTGGCAGGACGGCGTGTCGATCCTGGACCATCGGAACGCCGTGACCGCCCCGACGGATTGGGTGCAGTGGGACGCCGGCGTATCGTCGGACGACGTCGCGCCGTCCGCGGCCACCGTCTATGTCGATGACGCGGCCATCAGCCTTTCGCGCCTCGGCACCCGCGATTGGACCCGGCCCTGAGCAGGCGCTGACGCAGCTGGCAACCGAGGGTCCCGTCGCGTCGACCCGACACTGAAGGTTTCGGAAGGCAGCACCCATCTCTCAGACGCCGGTCCAGATGCAACCCCACCGCCTTGCTTCGAAGCGTCGCAATGATGGCGCCCATCTCAGGGTCGTGTCAGGAGGCGAGGAGCGCAAAGAGCCACGAATGACGTTACCGGCCGATCCGCCGGGCGGGCGAAGTGATAGCGACGCTACGTTCCGGGCGATCTACGACAGCTGGTTCGACGAAGTCGTCAAGTGGCTCTACGCGCTCGGCGCACCAGCCTCCGAGACCGAGGATCTGGCCCAGGAGCTCTTCGTGGTCGTTCGGCGCAAGTTGGCGCGTTTCGACGGTGGCAACCTGACGGGTTGGCTCTATCGGATCGCGCAGCTGACAGTGCGCGATCACCGGCGGCGTGCCTGGTTTCGACACCTCGTGCTCCGGCGTCGGGACATCGACCTCTCCCAGGTGGCGCACGAGGAAGTTGGCCCGGCCCACAGTTACGAGCAGGCGGAGAACCGGCGCCTGCTGCAGGGGCTCGTCAGCAAGATGAGCGAGAAGTTGCGGACGACATTCATCCTGTTCGAGATCGAGGGCTACTCGGGCGAGGAGATCGCCCGCATTCAAGATATTCCCCTCGGGACGGTGTGGACCAGATTGCACCATGCGCGCAAGGAGTTCTGGAAGATCGTGAAGGAGCGGGCGCGTCGTGAGGAGAAGAATCCATGAATCGATTACGCGACCACGCGGGCGACGATCCGACGTCGACTGAAGAGCTCGAGCGACTCCGCAACACGCCCCCGACGGCGCCGATGCCCGAGATGAAACGCCGGGTCTGGAACGCCCTTCAACAGCGGTCCCTCACGCATCCATCCCGCGGTTCGTCGCGCATCATCGGCATGCCGATGATGAGGATGGCTGCCACTGTGGTCGCGGTCGTGGTGCTGGCCGGAACCGCCGGGGCGATGATCGCCAAGCGCTGGGTCGTGCCGATGCTCGGGGGTTCTGTCCGGTCGTCCGGCGTTGGTGATTCTGCTTCGCGCTTCGGCCAGTCGGGGCCAATGCGGCGGATCGCGGGCGCGAAGACCCGCAATCTGGAGTCGCCGCCAGAGGTGATGGCAGCGCCGTCCGAGCTGGCGAGGCCGGAGGCGCGTGCGCTGCCGGGTACCGCCGTCACCGCTCCTTTCGGAGCCAAGGCCCCTCGATCGTCGGTGATCCGGGCCGAGCGCGGTACGGCCCGGGTCGCCGTCGTCCCCGCACGCCCCGCGCCCGCCGCTGCGCAGGGGCGTACCGAGGTCCTCGACGCCCTCGTCGCCTTGAGGCGAGACCGCGACCCGGTGCGGGCCGGTGCGCTGGTGAACAAGTATCTCGCGGACTATCCGCGGGGGGCGCTGCGCGAAGAAGCCCTCGTGCTGGCGATCGAGGCGGCGGACGCGCGAGGCGACCACCTTGTCGGGCGGCGCTGGGCGCGGGTCTACGAGGCGGAATACCCGCGGGGACGCTTCCGACAATTCGCGCACGGCCACAACCCATCAGACGGTTCGCGGTAGTCGATTCAAATGAGCCTGGTGCGCGATCCTGAATGACGCCCGGGGTTCACCTCGAAAAGAGCGTCAGATCGACCGAGGCTCCCATCTTCTGATAGCCCGCTGGACCGGGGTGGAGGCCATCCATCTGGGCCCAGGCGGCGTACGTCGCCTGCAGCTTGGGGGGATTTCCGCCGTCCGTGACCGCGGCGTCGAAATCGATGAAGCCATCGAACGCTCCGCTCTTTATGTAGGTGTTCACTTGCTGGCGGACGCTCTCGTGCGCGACGCTGTAGTAGGCGTTTCCACCGAACGGGGTAATGGTGGCGCCGTAGATCAACAGCCCCTTGGCGTGCGCGGCGGCAATCAAGGTGTCGTAGGCACTCTTCATGGTCGCGAAAGACTGGCCGCCACCGATGTCGTTGACACCGTCGAACACGATCGCGTAGCGAACGCCGCTTTGCCCTAGCACGTCCCGGCTGAAGCGAGCCACGGCCGCCGTACCAGTGGTCCCGACCAGGTTGGTCGCGCCAATTCCTTGGTTCAGCATGGCCACGTTCGCCGTCGCCGCATTCGCTTGCAGCCGCGCGGAGACAATGTCCGTCCATCGATTGTTATGGTCGGTGTCGGTACCCCGGCCGTCGGTGATGGAGTCGCCAATCGCGACGGCCGCCTTGGCCGACGCATCCGCCATGACGTCCATGCCAGAGATGTAGTACCAAGAGGCGACCGTCTGCGCGGACGCCATGCTGCCCGCGGTGACGTTGGTGCTGCCGGTTTGCTGGTAAGACGTGGTCCTCGAGCCCGCGTGGCCGGTGAGAGCGCTGGAAACGCTTCCGAAGGCGGTGGTGATGGAGACGTTGCCGAGCGGCGCGATCGTGAAGCTGACCGGATCGGACCAGACCTCCTTGCCCTGTGCGATCGTCACGGCGGCCGCTCCCGCGAAGGCGAGCGCCTTGTCGGTCGCGGTATCGATCGTGCTGTCGACGGCGGGGGTGGCTTTGCACACGGCGATGTGAGCCGAATTGATGGTGACCGGTCCATTGCCGGAGAGATTCGAGAATTGTACGCGAACCTGACTGCCCCCCAGCGAGACGTGCACGACCTGACGAAGCACGCTGTTCGATAGCGAAGCTGGGGGCAGGTTGCCCGCGGGGACCGGATAGGGGGACCCGGTCCAGGTGCCCACCCAGTGGCTCGCGCCAGTGCCTCCGCCGCCGCCTGAACCCGGGGCGCCGCCGTCGTTCCCGCCCGAGCCCACGGCGCCGCCGCTGCCCGCCTGCCGGCCGCCGGTGCCGAACCCGCCACCGTCGGGCGGTTGTATCGTTCCTCCGCTCCCGTTGCCAGCCGAGCCGGCGCTGCCGCCAACCCCACCATTGCCGGAGGAACCACCGGTTCCATCCCCGGAGTGACCGGAGGCACCGCCGGATCCCGTCATGCCGTCATTCGAGCCACTCGAACACGCGCCCAAAAGCGCGAGCCCGGCCACCGCGGTAGCGAGTCTCTTGGTCGTCATTTTTGGAGTCTTCTCCTCTCGAGCGGACGGAGCGAGGCCCGATCGGAGCCCTCTCCCGTGATTGGGCCCAGCTTGACGGCCTTGTTAACAAATCACTGGAAGGTGATGTTCGACACGAAGGAATTGATGCTCCAGGTGGCGTCGGCGTCGGTCTGGCTCGTGATCGCTTTGTCCTGGACAGTGAAGTTGTTGAAATGGACGCCGACGATGTTCACCGTCGCCGAGCTGCCGTGCAGGTTGACGAGGCTCTTGACGTCCGAGGAGACGTTAGTGAAAAAGGCGTCCTTGATCGTCGCCAGGTTGGCTGCCGTCCTGAACGTCGGCGGCCGATCCTCGTCGAGGTCGATCAAAGTGGTGTCCGCGGCTTCGACGTGGACGTTCTGAAACGTCGTATTCGAGATCACCGCGGAGTCGCAAGCGTCGATGGCCAGCGCGCGCCCCCGACCGTGGCGTCCTCATTCTTGGTCGCCATGCTGTCGTCTCCTGAATAGAGAAACGCATTCGACAGCAGGCCGTTGGTGGATTCGTCGAAATCGACGCCGTCGGTGTTGTTGAAGGTGGTTGTGGTCTGTTCTTGTTCTGTGCCGGAACTTCGATGACGGCGTTTCCGTCGGGTTCGTTGAGCGCCGCCTTCGCGGGTGGCGCATTCGGGTGTTCGAGCCGCGCTCGGCCCGCATCGCTATCGCGATCACCAGTGGTCCGCGGACGGGCCGGCGTTCGAAAGAAACGGGGTCGTCTTTACCATCCCCCAGTCAGACCCCACCACCGCCAAGCTCTGCGGAGCGAGCGCCGGCCGGTAAAACAGCCCGTCGTCCGTCACATACCTTTGTTCGAGAAACCGGATGAGGCGTGGGCCGAGCGCCTTCAGCTCGTCGTCGAGCGCGACGAGGGAAGGTCGGCTTCGGCCACTCTCGAGGGCCCCCAGATAGCTGTCGAGCTCGCGTTCCGTGAGCATCGCCAGCAGCTCCCGGTGCATGAAGAAATAGTAGCGAGGGTGAGGGCGGAACACGTCCGTGCCGAGCCAGCCGTCCAGCACGGGATCCGTCGGCCCCGTGTGCGTGAAGACGTAGCGCAGCCTGTCCATCTGCGCGTCCGCCCGCTGCCGGTAGGAAGTCGCCAGCTGCACAACCGGCCAGATCAGGAGCGGCACCGTCGCGCCCACGAGGAGCCATCCCCGCCGGCGGTCTCGCGCCAGATCCACGAAAGAGTAGAGGCCGCGGGCCGCGAACCAGCACACGATCGCCAGCGGCATCAGGTAGTACTGCTTATACGCCGCGGGCACCACGGCGATCCCGACGATGAGCCCGCCCAGCGTGCAGAGCAGAAAGGCATCGTCGTAGCGGCGTTGCGCGCTCCGACGGAAGCGACGAAGGGCCAGCGCGACACCGCCCAACGCGGGAACGAGGATGGGCCAGCTGGTATCGAACGTGACTTGCAGGTGCCGGCTCGAACGCAGCCGCCAAGTGGCATTGAGGAGAAAGTTGTTGCGAATGAACTGGTCGCCGCCGCCCTCCAGAGCGAAGGCGGCCCAGGTGAGGAACGCGGGAACGGCGACGCCGACGAGAACCATCGACACCGCCGTCAGGCGGGCGCGCCACGCTTCCCGGCCGCCGCTCAGCGCCCACAGCCCGAGGCCCACCAGCGCGCCCGGCAGGACAAACAGCATCTTCTGGGTGCACATGACGGCCGCCCCGAGGCAGAGCCCGCCTCCCAGAAACCCGCGCAGACTGGCAGGCCTCGGCGAGCCCGCGGGCTCGCGCAGCTCACGCACCACGAACCAGAGCCCTCCCAGGTAGAACGGAAGCGCGAGCACGTCTGGGCGAATCTCCATCGTCTTCTGTATGAGCACCGGCTGTCCCACCAGGAACAGGCCGGCCAGGAGACCGACCTTGCGATTCGCGCCCAAGCGCCCGACCAACATCATCAAGACGACTGAGAGAGCAGTTACCGCCAGCGACAAGGCACGGCCGAGGAGCAGGAAGCGCCGGGCGCTCTCGAAAGATTGGTCGACCGCGAACCAACGAAAGAAGGGCGAGAGAGCGTAATAGAACCAGGGCGTGTGATGCTCGAAGAAATCGCGGTAGGGAAGCATTCCCTTGAACACGCTCCAGGCGGCGTGGCAATGCTCGAACTCGTCGGGGTCGAACGACCGAACGGCCATCACCGGGATGCGCGACACCAGCAGGCCGACGATGGCGGCGAGCAGGAAGGCTTCGTCCGCCGACCACCGCGGGTCAGGGCGCCGTGCCGAAGGTGGTGTTCGAGACGAAGTGGACACCGGCGATGTCGACTGCGGTCCACCGGGCGGTGAAGCGGAGCAGCCAGCCTGAGCTACCCGAAGAATCGCAACGAGACGCGCAACTCGCGAGACGAGATCGAGCCTCATCCCAGGGGTTGTCGCGTCAGTCCCCCAGTTGTCAAAGATTGTCCGCCGACGCGAGGTGCTCGGCGAGCAACGCGTTGACGATGCGGTTGCGATGCGCGTCCGCGTCAGTACGGTCGCAGGGTGATCTGGAGGGCGGGATAGTCGATGGTCGTGAGGTAGTGCTCGAGGTACGCGCCGCCCACCAGCCCTTCGACGGGATGGCCGACGTCGCGCGATAGCACGCCCATGTCCAGCGGCGAGCGCACCGCCGCGATGTTGTTTTGTGCCGCGCCAGCCAGGGTCACGACGCGCAGCTTCGTCGACGGAACGGTCTCGGTTCCGGTCACCGTCGCGAGCTTCGTCGTGGTCTGGGCCCGGCCGTCGGCGACGATCGTGTCGTAGAGCGCGGGCTCCAGGACCATCGTGCTCGAGCCGGTGTCGACGAGCATCGGAACGACCGTCCCCTCGATATTCACTTCGACGGCGATGCGCGTCGCGGGCAGCGTCACCTGGGCGTCGCCGACCGTCGCGCTGCCGCCCCCCTCCAAGGCGAACGGCACCAGGACCGGCGCGCCCGCGCCGGCCGGGGCCGTGAAGGCGCCGAAGCTGACGGCGCTCCGCTGATAGTCGATGGTCACGGCGAGCTCATTCATGACCGCGCCGCCGAGCAGCCCCGCAGGTCCTGCGTCCGGACACATCATCCCCGTGCCGCACAGGCTGGCAGCGACGACCTCGACATCGGTGAGGTGAAGGTTCCCCACGTCGAGCGTCGAAACGTGCGCGAGACCGGGCGTGATCGCCAGCGCGGCGAAGCGGGTCGGATCCAGACGAGTGAGCACCGCGCCAGTGTCGACCAGGAACGGCATGGTCATCGTGCCTTCAATCGACACCGGCACCGAGACGACACCGTTACTGACGGTCGCAGGGACCGACTGGTCGTTCGGAGCTACGCTCCCTGAGCCGCCTCCGCCGCACCCGGCCGCCAGGAGCGCGCCAACCAATCCTGCCGCGCCCGCCGACCTCGATCGGCATGCGCGCACCCGACGCACCGGTTGTGCCATCTTCTTCAAAATGCGGCGGTTTTTCGTGCGCGTGAAGCCGGGAGCAACCTTCAAAGCGTCGGGCGCGGGATCGACCGACGCGCCCCAATGATCCACCCAGGTTGCCGCGGCGAACCGGGTGCGCAGGTTCGTGATGGGGGATCCTTTGCAACCCGACGTAAATGCCGCCGCCCCACGCAGCACGACCGACACGAACGCGGCCCCCAGCGGAGGTCGACTGGTCCTGCGCCTGGTGGTAGGCAGCGCGCTGCTTGCGGCCGAAAACACCGGTCGGGCGCTGCAGCACCTCGGGCCCAGCGTGCTCGACGACGAAGGCACCACGGCGACAGCGCTGCCGCCACCGTCAGCACGACATGTCCTGATCGGGGCAATGGCCGTGGGCCCTGAGTGGGTGAATGAGCGGATGAACCAGCTCGTGCGGCGCGGGGGCGGCGCCCTGGTCAGTGGCGTCCGTCGGGTATCGCGTCCCCTGCGATTTGCGGCCCGCTTCCTGCCGACCGACGAGCTCCGGCGTTGGTCGAACGACGTGCGGGCGCGCGTGGGCGCGACGGCGCTGAACCTGGCCGAGATCGGACGGCGCGAGGAGCGAATCGCCCGAACCCTGGCGCACGCGGCTGCAGTAGGAGGCGTGACCAGCATCCTCGATCGCGTCGCCAACAGCCCGCAGGTGCAGTCGGTGATCCGCGACCAGAGCGCAGGCATGGGCCGCTCGGCGGTGAGCGACCTGCGCGCGCAGTCCGCCCGCGCCGACGCGCTCGCCGAGTCGGTGGTCGCCCACCTGCTGCCGCATGCCCGGCGGAACAACCCCGGCGGTTCCGGGTCGCCCTGATGCCGGCGCAATCGCCGACTGGCCGCGCAGGCTTGGTCACACGGTTGACCGCGTTCGCGCTCGACGCCGCGATCTTGTCGCTGGGAGTCGCAACCGCGACCTGGCTCCTCGAGGTCGCGGCGCGGGCCGCGCGCCGATTCGCGCCGCCGATCGATCTGCCCGCGCTGTTGCTGGCCTGCGCGCCGCTGCTGATCGTCGCCTACAACGTCGGATTCTGGCGCGCGTCAGGGCAGACGCCGGGGAAGTGGATCATGGGCATCCGGGTCGTGCCGATCGGCGGCGGGCGGATGGGCGTCGGGCGCTGCCTGCTGCGAATCTTCGGGTACGTCGTCTCCTCCCTGCCCCTCTACCTCGGCTTCGCCTGGATCCTGGGCCCGCAGCGGCTCGGATGGCACGATCGACTCGCCGGAACCGAGGTCGTCTACGTCGGGATCTGCCAGCCGCTAGTCCGCCGAGGCGAAGTGTTCGGCGAGCAACGTGTTGACCGTCTCGGCTGAGTGAATGGGGACGCCGTGGCCCGCGCCGACCCTCGCTTTCGGCCGATTGAGCGCGCGGGCGTCTCGGCGAGTGCTTTTCTTGCGACGGCAGCGGCGCGCGCCTACGCTCGCCAGAGATGGACAAACAGTTCTTGGTCGCGCAGCTCGTCGAGCGGCTCCGGGAGTCCGTGCACGTCGCGCGCAAGGCCGGCGACGCTGCGGCGGAGGAGGCGCGCGCCGGAGCGACGCCCTCTGAGAAACGTGACGACTCGCGGGTCGCGATGGAGTATGCGGGCCTCGCGCGCGGACAGAAGCAGCGCGCGGATCGCGCGGCCGCCGAGGTGTCGCTGCTCGAGACGTTTCGGCCCCGGCCGCTGCCGGCGCGCGCCCCGGTCGCCCTCGGGGCGGTCGTCGAGGTGGAGGACGGCTCTCACGGCCGCACCTTCTTCTTGGCGCCGGCTGGCGCGGGGGTCGAGCTGACAGGCCCGGGCGGCGACGGGTACCTGTCCGTGGTCACGCCATCGTCCCCGATCGGCAAGGCGGTGCTGGGACGGCGGGTCGGTGACACGGTCGAGGTGGTCGTGAAGGGCGAGCCCCTCGAGTGGGCGATCACCTTCGTTGGGTAGGGGGGCCACGAACGACGACGGTGTCCGGACCGACACCGGCGCCGCTTCCCTGACACAGCTCGACCTTCACCGACGAGTCTCGACGCAGATACGACGGACGCCACGATTTCTCGTCAAGTCGCGCCCACGACTTGCCGCTGTAACGGGCGGAGGTCGCGATGCGCGCAGATCGGCGCTGGGATGTCATCAGGGCTGCGTTTCTGGCGATTGGCGTGGTGGGCTCCGTCGGTGTGGGCGCAGGCTGCTCGGGCGCCGTCGGTGATTCAGCGCGCGCCGGGCAATCGGCGGCGGGTGGTGGTGGCGACATGCCGGCAGCGTCGGGCGCCGGCGGGACGGGCGGCGCCGCCGCCGGTCGTGGGGGCGGCGTCGGTGGCAGTGGCGGCAGTGGCGGCACGCCAACCGCAGGCGGCGGCGCCGGCGGCCAGGCGGGCGCGCCCGGCGCCATCTGGTTGCCCGCGGCGTCGTCCAGCTGGCAGTGGCAGTTGACCGGAACCATCGACCAAACCGTTGCCGCACAGATGTTCGACGTGGATCTCTTCGACACGGCCGCAACGACCGTGGCTTCGCTACACGCGCTCGGGCACAAGGTGGTGTGCTACGTCAGCGCCGGCTCGTACGAGGACTGGCGCCCCGACGCCGCCCAGTTTCCGGCGGCGGTGAAAGGCAAGGCGCTGAGCGGCTGGCCCGGCGAGCAATGGCTCGACGTACGCCAATGGGACGCGCTACGACCGCTGCTCGAGGCGCGCATGGATCTATGCCGCGGCAAAGGATTCGACGGGATCGAGCTCGACAACGTCGATGGGTATCAGAACGACTCCGGCTTCCCGCTGACCGCGAGCGACCAGCTGGCCTTCAATCGCGCGCTGGCCGCCTCCGCTCATGCGCGCGGGCTGTCGGTGGGCCTCAAGAACGATCTCGATCAGGTCGCCGACCTGGTCGGGAATTTCGACTGGGCGCTGAACGAGGAGTGCTTCACCTACGACGAGTGCGACCGGCTGCATCCCTTCGTCGCCGCTGGCAAGGCGGTGTTCAATGTCGAATACACGCTCGCCACCGATCAGTTCTGCCCGCAGGCCCACACGCTGGGCTTCAACTCGATGTCGAAGCACCTCAACCTGGATGCCTATCGGGTTCCGTGTCCGTGAGCGTCGCGCGGCAGCCGAATCTCGACGGGATCACCGACCTTCACGCTTCCGGGCTTCAGGACTTCGCAATCGAGCGCCAGCTGCCCATCGAGCTCTCGGTGGATTCGCAGCAAGACCTCTTTATCCTGCTCGGCGGTGTCTGGATCGAACGTGGTCATGATGCATCGCTGGCGGAGGCTGACGATACGGACGACGGCGCCGCCCACATGGAGATGGCGGCCCTCCCACTCGCGCTCGGCGAGCCCGGCGACGCCGGCGATGAGGAGGTTCGGTCGAAACCGCCGCCGATCGTAGCCGAGCGAGGAGATGGCGCCGTCCGTAGCGACGAGCAGCGGAAGAACATCGAAACGCTCCAGGCTCTCGTCGCGCACCAGACGCGTCCCGGCGCCGGCCGCGTCTTCGATATCTTTCGCCACCTCGTGCGAAGTCCAGATGCGCCCGTCCACCAGAGGCTCTTTGTCTGGTCCGAGGGTCGCGCGATGTAGGAGCAGCCGCGGGCGAGCGCGCGCAGTGACCACCCGGCCACGGTCGTCCTCCACGTGTACGAGGCGGTCACCAGGGATCCCTTCGTACCCGATTTCCGCCTCGGCCAGCGGCTCGCCTCCGAGTGACTTGACCGGGTAGCGCCAGATCTCCGAGAGCTGCATGCGCCCTAGATGCACGGACCGCCAGATTGGATTCATCGGAGTCGGCATTCGGCGTCAGGGCGCCTGCCGGACGGCGACGAACGGGCGCGAGTAGAGATAAGTGTACGTACCGTTCGCGTCGGGGATGAACGTCACCGGCGTCCCGTCAGCGGCGGCGAAGTTGTCGACGACGGTCGGCGTGAGTGGAATCGGGTTGGTTGGGTCCAGTGTCGGTACGAAGGCCGACAAGCTGCCTCCCGTCCGGGTGATCTGGATCGTCCCGAGCGCGAACGGATCGACGTAGGTTCCGGCGTAGGCATCCAGCCGGTCGAGCCGCGGCGCCAGGTCCGGGGCTGTCGAAGGCACCGGCAGATCGACCAGGGTCCGGATCGCGGTGACCAGGCTCGAGATGAAGAACGCGCCGTCACCGCTGGCGAGCGTGACGAAACAGAAATCGGGCTCGGGCAGGCAGGAGACATTCGCCGAGTAGCCCGTCAAGGCGCCGTCGTGACCGATAAATTTGAGCGCGTAGTAGTCGACCTGGGTTTGCGACGACGCGATCCGGATGCCGGGCGAGCTCGCCACGCCGTCGCCATACGAGGAAAGGCCGCCGCTCTCGTGGATCGGAACCTGCGGCGAGGTCATCGCCGCGGCCAGGTCTCGAGCGAGCACGCGCTCGTCGCCGTGGACCAGGAACGCGGCCAGCTTCGCCATGTCGAGCACCGACGACCACGCGTACCCGGCCGGCCGGCCCCACGGGTTGTCGTAGGAGTCGGGGTGCACGATCGGGCCGATGCCGGGCGGGTTGGCGCAACTCGCACCCGCCGCCGGATCGCACGTGCGTCCGAGCGCATAGTCGCCGTCGGCCATCACCTCCGAGGGCAAGAAGAACGTGCGATTCATGCCCAGCGTCGCGAGCACGCGCTCGTGCAACAGTTGCCGATACGGCGTGTCGGTTACCGTCTCCGCGAGCAGGCCGGCCAGCATGTAGCCGGGGTTGGAGTACGCGTAGAACGCGCCCGGTGGCGATTGCACGTAGCCAATGTCGGCATAGCGGCCGGTCAGAAAACCAGCGAGCGCGGCGTCGGTTGCCTCGCCGGCCGGGGCCGCGATCTCGAGATAGTCGTGTAACCCGCTCGTATGCGTGAGCAAGTGGCGCGCGGTGATCAGCGCGACCGGCCCGGGCGTCTGCGAGAGGTGAAAGCTCGGAAGATAGCTGGTGATCGGCCGGTCCAGATCGACGGCTCCCGCCTGGACAGTCTGGAGTAGAGCGATCGCCGTGAGCGCTTTCTGGGTCGAGCCGATGCGAAACAGCGTGGTTGGCTCGACCGGCGGCCCGTCGGGCGCTGTCGGATCTTTGCTGCCAAATCCCTTCGCGAACGTCACGTGTCCCTTCTCGACGACGGCCACCGCAACGCCTGGTGCGCCCAGCGAGACCCGCTCCGCCTCGACCGCCTGGGCCAGCGGCGCGAACCGCTGCGGGACCTCGCCCGAGCCGTTGCCGCTGCATCCGGCACTCGCCACCAACACCAGCACGGCCGCGACGACGGCGCCGGTGGTCAACGCAGATCTATCCCCTGCAATCCCTCGCATGTCGATCCTCCCTCTCCTCTAGAAGCGGCCAGCTCAGAAGCGGCCAGAAACCGAGACCATCGCGCCGGTGTTGCTGCCGGCGACCGGCACCGCCGGCGCGACGTTCAGGCGCAGCCCGAGATCCGGATCTGCGCGATAGAGCCTCAGAAGCCGCTCGGTCGGCATCTCGCTCTCGAGCATGCGCCAGGCGACGATGCCGCTCAGTGCGGCGCTGCCGAAACCGGCGGCCATCGCGGCCGGTTGGCGACCATCGCCGCCCTGCGCGGCGCGGACCCCGGTGGCCGCGCCGACCAGCAGTGCCACCGTCCCGAGGTACCCGGCGATGACGTGCGCCTTACGTCGTTCGAGGCGCGCGAGATCGTCCAGGTTCGATTCGAGGTGGGCGACCACCGCGGCGCGATCCACGCCCGGGCGCGCCAGCTCGGACTCGAAGGTATCGAGCGTGCGCTGACCGGTGGTTTTCGTGAGTCCCATGTCGAGCCCGAGTGCCAGCAACGGCAAGCCCAGCCCAGCGACGACCACCGCGCTGGTGCGAGAATCGTCCCAGCGTGAAGTCGAGGCGAACGCCGCCACCCCCGTGGCCAGGAAGACCGCGCCCACGCCGCCCACGACGACGCCCTGGTTGTGCGTGATCTCGCTATCGCTCTCGGCGATGAAGGTCAGGTAGTGGCGCATGCGCGACTCGTCGGCGGTGGCGATGCCGAAGACCGGCTCGTCCGCGCGGGTGCTCTCGGCCAGGAAGGACGTGAACGCCCGCGGGCCGTAAGGGACTTTGAAGAGATCGCCGAAGATCGCGCCACCCCCACGCGCCGTCCCCTCGGACGCGCGGGCGTCCCGCTCGGCGAGCGCGACCGGCGCGGTCCCCGGCGGCAGGTCGTATTCGGCGAGCACGGGCCGATCTGCGGGCCCCTTCGCGGCGTGCCACTCGACGACCGTGAGCGGCTGCGCGGCGTCGCCGGGGACCACGATGGTCATCGGGGCTTCTTCCTTGTGAAGATCGAGCAGCCGTTCGTTGCCGGTCGCGCGGATCCACAGCCGCCGCTCGCCGCTGCCGATCAGCAGGTGCCGTCCCTCGGCGTGCGCCGGTGAAAACAGCGCCGCGCCCGCGTCGCCGTTGGGTCCGCGCTGGAACACCTGCGGGCGCAGGTTGGATTGCGGTAGCTTGGCGTTGGCGCGATCCACGAAGCCGGCTAGCTCGGCGTAGCTCACGCGGCCGTCGCCGTCGGCATCCGCGGCGCCGCTCAACCCCGACCGCACCTCGTGGCTGAAGATGCCGGACTCGAACTCCGACCACTCGTAGACTTCACCCTCGCTGTTGGTCGACAGGAAGAGCCCGACGTTGGGGTGCCGGGCCGCGAAGCCGAGCGCCAGGTCGCGCGGCGTGGCCCAGCGACGGCCGCCCGGCTTGCGCGGGTTCACGACGAAGAACGAGTTGCAGCTGTCGAGCACGACGTGCAGAACATCGGCGGGCACGCGATCGACGACTTCGTGCTCCAGGAACGTGGGATCGATGCGCGCGTCCTCGAGATCGAGATAGCCGATCCCGCCCTGGACGTCGCCGTGACCGGCGAACACGAAGTAGAACTCGGTGCGCTGCCCGCCGCGCCGCGCCTCGATGACCGCGGCGCGCACGTCGGCCAGCGCGGCCGCGAGCTCCGCGCGCCGCGGAGGTTGCGTCACCGCGGCGAGCTCGGGGTGCACCGAGGCAGTGGCGCGATCGAACCGCGTCAGCAGTCGGACCTGCGCGGCGGGGGCGACACCGCGAAACATCTGATAGTAGCGAGCCCCGTCGTCATCGGCATATTGCAGATCCGGGCGATCGAGACGCGTGCTGCGATTGTTGGTGACGACGATGGCGAAGACTGCCGGCGCCGAGGTCGCTGCCCAGGCCGCGAGCGGGGCGATCAACACTGCCGCCGCGCCGAGCGCGCGAATCGCGGTTGCGAACCGGCGGGCGCGCTGTCGGTTGGTCACGGTTCGCCCTCCCAGCGCGCGGACCATTCGCGCGCGATCACGCCTGGAAAGAGCGCAGCCATCTCGGCGGTGCCTCGCTGCCGCGCCGGCGTCTGCGCGAGGCGGGCTTCGACGTCTTTCACCGTGAGCGGGCCAACTGCGAACAGCGTCACCAGCCGCAATGGACCGGCGTGCGGGGCATCGGGTTGCACGACATCGCCGAGCAAGCGCGGCTTCGAGCCCGCAGCGATCGGGACCGATCGCGGGTTCGTGCGCTCGTCGAGGTACGCGGGGTAGAGCCAGTGCACGTCACCGGCTGCATCCCAGGCGAACGCCATGACGTGCATGTCGCTGTCCGAAAGGTTCGTGACCCGGAGGGCCAGCGCGTCCGACTTCCGCATCGTGCGCCCTGCGAGAGGGAGGAGCTGACCGCCGCGGACCAGGAGGATCTCGGCCGACAACCGCTCACCGGTACTGGGGCCGCCGCGCGGTGCGAGCGTGCCCGCGATCGGGCGTGTCGTTTCAAGATGGGAACCCTCGGAGGGTTCCCAAACCCTCCCGCGATGAGGCCCGCCGAAGGCGGGGGGCGGCAGGGTGGGCTGTCCGTGCCGAAATCCCCGAAGGGGATGGGCTCCGGCGGGGGACCCGCCTACGCCCCACGCGCTTTCATCGGAGATCTCGGGGCGTACGTCTGGGCCGCGCCTCGGGACGAGCCACACCGCCGCGACCACCGCCGCCGCGAGCGCCGCGGTGAAGAACGCTGGGCGTGCTCGCCCGTGCCGCGCGGTCGCCCGCGGTGCCTGCGGTATGGACCGGGCCGCGGCCAGCACCTTGGCGCTGAACAGCGGTCCGTCATCGTTCGCGGCGCGGGACGGGCGGAGGTCCGTCATCATCGTGCGGAGCGCTGTTCGCTCGGCGAGGCATCGACGGCAGCCCTCCACGTGCGCGTGAACGGTTTCACGGCGATTGACCGGCAGCTCACCGAGCTCGTCGAGCAACAACGTATCGGCGGGGGGACAGCTCATGGCCAGCTCCTGTCGTTCTGGTCGTCATCCCGTCCGGCGCCGCCCATCAGATGGCGCAGGCGGCGGACCGCGTGACAGACTCGTGTTCGCACCGCCTCGGTCGAGCGGCCGACGATGGTGGCGATCTCGCTGTACTCCAGCTCTGCGCCAAATCGCAGCCAGACTGCCTCCCGTAGCTTCGGCGACAACCGCTCGACCAGGCGATCCAGGCGCTGCTGGCGCTCCGCCGCCAGAAGCGCCTCGATCTGGTCGGGCGCCGCGCCGACCGCCGCGTGCGCTTCGGCGGTCGCCTCCAGCGGGACCGTTGGCAATCGGCGGCGAGTCGAGTTGAGGCAACGATTGCGGGCGGTCGTGAACAAGAATGAACGGAACTGGCCCCGCCCCTCGTAGCGCGCGCAGGTGCGCCAGATCTCCAGGAAAACGTCCTGAGCCAGATCGTCGCCGGGCGCGTCGCTGCCGAGCATCTTGCGGCACAGAGACCGGACCTGGTGCTCGTACCGCCTGACGATCTCGCCGAACGCGGCCAGCATCCCCGTCGCCGCCAGCGTCATGAGCTCGTCGTCCGACCGAGTCGCCAGGTCGCCGGCGGCGCGCGGCGGCGGCACGATGGGGATGACGGGGGCTTCACGACTCACGATGCGAATGAAACCCCTGGATGAGCCCGGGCGTTTGAAGAATCTCGGACCGGAACTTTCAGTCGACGGTAGCCTCGGGTCGGTGTTTGATGGCGGACTCACACCCCGCCATGCTCGATCGACTCATCGATTTCGCGGTGCATCGCCGCGTTCTAGTGATGGTCGTCACGGTCGCGTTCGCGATCTTCGGGGTCCTGACCCTGGGCAAGCTCAAGGTCGAGTCGTTCCCCGACGTCACCAACGTCCAGGTGATGGTGATCAGCCTGTTCCCGGGGCAGGCCGCCGAGGAAGTCGAGAGACAGGTGACCTTGCCGGTCGAGCGCGCGCTGGTCGGCGTGCCCAACGTCCTCATCCAGCGTTCGATCACCTCATTCGGGCTCTCGCAAGTGATCCTGACCTTCGAGGACGGGGTCGACATCTACTTCGCGCGGCAGCAGGTGGCCGAGCGCCTGCCCGAGGCCGAGGTGCCCCAGGGCGTGGAGCCGCACCTGGGACCGAACGACACGCCGGTGGGGCAGATCTTCCAGTACACCCTCGAGAGCAATCATCACGATCCGAGCGAGCTGCGCAGCTGGCAGGACTGGGTGGTGTCGAAGCGCATGATGCGCACGCCGGGCGTCGCCGACGTGGTCAGCTTCGGCGGATTTCAGAAGGAGTACCACGTGCTGGCGGACGCGGACCGGCTGCGCAGCAACGGTCTGACCCTGGACGACCTGATTCGTGCGGTGTCGTCGTCGAACGGCGCGCGTTCGGGCGGCTACCTGCGCCGGGGCGAATCGGAGTTGGTGGTGCGCGGCCGAGGCTATCTGCGCGGGCCGGCTGACATCGAGCAGACCGTCGTGCGCGCGCGGAACGGCACCCCAGTCCTGGTGCGCAACGTGGCGCGCGTGGTCGAGGCATACACGCCTCGGCGGGGTTCGGTGGGACGGAACGACGCCGTCGAGTCGGTCGAAGGGACGGTGCTGCTCCGGCGCGGCGAGAACCCGCGCACGGTGCTGCAGGGACTGCACGAGGTGGTCGACGAGATCAACGGAGAGCTCCCTGCCGGGATGCGCATCGTCACCCTCTACGATCGCACGCGCCTGGTCGACACCACGTTGAAGACGGTGTCTCACAACATGCTCGAGGGCATCGTGCTGGTCAGCGCGGTCATCTGGCTCTTCCTGCGCGCATTCGTGGGATCGTTCGCGGTGTCGCTGACCATGCCGCTGGCGCTGCTGGCGGCCTTCGTGGGGCTCTACTACGCGGGCGTGCCCGCCAATCTGCTGTCGATGGGCGCGATCGATTTCGGGATCCTGCTGGAGGGAGCGGTGATTCTCGTCGAGAACGCCTACCGCCGCCTGGCGCAAGAGCGTCCGCCACCCGAGAGCGTGCCCCACGTCGTCGCCGAGGCCGCCAAGGAGGTCGTACGGCCGACGCTGTTTTCCATGGCGATCATCGGCGCGGCGATGATGCCGATCTTCACCCTGGAACGAGTCGAAGGCCGGATCTTCCGGCCGGTCGCGCTGACCTACGCCTTTGCGCTCGGCGGCGCGTTGGTCTTCACGCTGACCTGCGTCCCGGCGGTCACGGCGGCTTTGCTCAAGCATCGTCCCGTGCGCGAGGTCGAGCCGGCCTTTCTCCACTGGCTCCGCAACGGGTACCAGCGCGCGTTGCGGGTCACGCTGAGGTGGCCCGGTCTGACCGCGCTCTCGTCACTGCCGCTGATCGCGGTGGCGCTGTTCTTGATGTCCCGACTCGGATCGGAGTTCCTGCCCACCATGAACGAGGGCGACATCCACGTCACCGTCACGATGCCGTCGGCGATCTCGCTCGAGAATGGCGGCGAGATCCTGCGCGAGATTCGCATGGCCCTGTTGACCTTCCCCGAAGTCCGTGACGTGCTGACCGAGCAGGGACACCCGGAAGACGGCACCGATGACGAGGCGCCCAGCCAGGCGGAGACGTTCGTCATCATGCGGCCGCAGAGCGAATGGCGGACCGGGCGCAACAGCGAGCAGGTGGTGGCCGCCATGCGCGAGCTGCTCGAGCATCACCCCGGCATCGAGTTCAACTTCAGCCAGCCGATCAAGGACCGCGTGGAGGAGTCCATCTCCGGCATCCGCGGCCAGGTCGTGGTCAAGATCTATGGTGACGACCTGGGGCTCCTGCAGGAGGAGTTGCTCAAGGTGAAGGCCGTCCTGCGCGCGATCCGGGGCGCGCGCGACGTCGACATCTACCGCGCCGGCAGCGCGCAGCACCTGGTGGCCGACATCGACCGCGAGGCTGCCTCGCGCTACGGCCTGCCGGTGAGCGAGATCGAGGACAGCATCGAGACCGCTTTCGGCGGCCACATCGCCACCGAGATCTGGGAGGGCGAGCGCAAGGTCGGCGTGCGCATCCGCCTGCCGGCCCCCGCGGGAGGGGACACACACACTGTCGGCCGGCTGGAGATTCCCGCGGGTGACGCGCGCTTGCAGCTGTCGGCGCTGGCGCAGATCCGGATCGAGAGCGGCCGCACGCAGATCAACCGCGAGCAAGGGCAGCGGTTCCTGGCGCTGAAGTGCAACATCGAGGGACGTGACATGGGCAGCTTCGTCGCGGAGGCGCAGGAACGCGTCCGCAAGACGATCCATCTGCCCGAGGGGTACCGGCTGACGTGGGGGGGCGAGTTCGAGAACCAGCGCCGCGCGATGAAGCGCCTTCAAGTCATCGTGCCGCTATCGGTGCTGCTGATCTTCTTCCTGCTGTTCATGACGTTCCGGAGCGCGCTGCCGGCGATCGTCGTGCTGCTCGACATCCCGTTCGCGGTCGTGGGCGGAATCTTCGCCCTCTACGTCACCCACACCGAGCTTTCAGTCTCGTCGGCGGTTGGGTTCATCACGCTGTTCGGCGTCTCGGTGATGAACGGTGTCCTCATCGTGACTTACTTGCGTCGTGCCTCGGCGGCGCCTGGTGCGACCGAGGAGTCGATCTTGCGGACTGTCTCGGGCCGTATCCGTCCGGTGCTGATGACCGCGCTGCCGGCTTCAGTCGGTCTGCTGCCGGCGGCGCTGGCGCACACGATCGGGTCCGACACGCAGCGCCCGTTCGCGATTGTCATCGTCGGGGGTTTGCTGCCGGCGACGCTGCTCACCATGCTGTTGCTGCCGGCGTTCTATCAGCTGGCCGATCGCTGGTTCGGTAGCGGCTGGCGGAAGCGCCACCCGACGCCCGAAGAAGTGCCCTGACCTAGGCGCGGATGATATCGTGCCGGCCGCTTGGTCGACGAACTTCCACACCTTGCAAAGGACGGGCACATGACGGGGCGACTTCGGAATCTGGTGGTGGTTGCTGCAACGGCCGCGATCGCGGCGGGCGGTTGCGGGAACAACGACAAGACGGCAGGGGACAATCAAGTCTTCTTCACCGGGTATGCCTATGACGGCGCCACGGGTGTGCGTCTCGACAAGACCGTCCTGAACGGCGTTTCGATCGTTTACGGCGACCAGACCATCGCGTTCGATGTCGCCGACGACGGCAGATTCGTGAGCCGGACCCCTCTTCCCACCTGGCGCGATTACAGGGTGAGCATCGACGCGAGTGGCTATCGCGCCTTCGCCTCGGCCAACACGGGCGTCGACGTTCCCGCGTCGCTGGCGATGACCAACGGCGTCGCCCAGGCGGCGACGGTTCAGACGCTGGACTTCACCGCTTACCTCTTCCCTGTGAGTCTCAAGGCACCCAAGCTCACCATCACCGTCACCGTGCCCGACGCCATGACGGGCGCGCCGATCGCGGACTCGGTCAACGGTCAGCTGCGGCTGCGGCCGCAATCCTCGTCGGCGATCCTCATCGGCGGGTCGTCGGCGACGACACCTGCGAAGCGTATCTGGGCCAATAGCGAAGACCTGCTGACCCAGAGTATCGACAAGACCTTCACCAACGGCAACGCGGTCATCAACGAGGGCGAGATGGTCTACGGCGTGGCGTACGAGCTCACGATCTTCGGCGTCGATGGCTACCAGCCGCTGGATTTCACGGGAACGATCTCGAACTTTGGCACGCCGGTCGCCCCGCCGATCGTCGCTGGCACGGTGACCAGTGAGACCTTCACCCTGACCCCGGTGGCCCAGGACCCGTTGAAGATCGTCGCCACCGACGCGGCGAACTGCGTGCCTCCGAGCCCCATGTCCAGCGTGTACGGGGGAAGGCTGACGCTCACGTTCAACTTCGACGTCGAACCGGTGGGCGGCACCTTTGCCGAGGACGTCGACAACGGCATCAGCATCACCACGCCGCTCTCCAGCGGAACCTCCAGTTACTGCACGCTGCGCAACGCGACCGGCGATCCGGCTCAGGAACGCGGGAGCAAGGTCGAGTTCGGCACCGATACCCTGACGTTCTCCTTCAACCCAACCGTTGGGCTCGGGACCACCTCGAGCTTCGGCGGCGTCTGCGTTCTTCCTCCCACCATCACGTCGATCGCCTACTACTCCGGGAACACGGGCATCTTTCTCCAGCCCAAGGGGCAGCCGCTCCTCAAGCGCAGCTTGTCCACGATGCTCAACGAGAAGCTGGCGACGTCGCAGCTCTCTTGCCCGCAGCGCTCGAGCTTTTGAAGTCTGAAGCGCGGCGCGCGCAGCCGGCTCAGGGGATCGCCCAGACGTAGATCCGGCTGCTGATCGTGTCGTAGAGGTAGAGCGTCTTGTCGTCGGGGGAAATCGCCGCCACGGCCGTGGACAGGGGCAACGTGGCCCTG
Organism: uncultured Pseudomonadota bacterium; assembly: GCA_963711305.1. GTDB lineage: Bacteria > Myxococcota_A > Polyangia > Fen-1088 > Fen-1088 > DASRQZ01. The sequence goes on along the minus strand of CAVQDT010000001.1, from coordinate 665,257 downwards.
GCGGTGAACGTGTTCCCATCGTACAAGCGGATCGTCCCTACGGCGACGCTGCCGTTCGAGCTCGCGAGCTGGATACTCTCCGGGAACGTCCCCAGCGTCGATTTGAGGTTGGTCGCCAGCACCTTCTTCGCACCGTAGTAGATGTACATGCCGTCCCCGGAGCGCGTGACCGTCGTGGTGCTCGACGTGAAGTCGGTCGAGCTGTCGACCGACTTCATCGTGGCCCCCACGATGTCGAAGCGAGTGAAGTAGTAGCCGCCCGTGTAGACGTGGGTGCCGTCCGGGCTGGCCACGATCGGTCCACCCGACGTGCCCGTGGTGGCGGTCGTGATGGTCGCGCCGGTCGCCGCATTGATCAACCTCAAGGGCGAGAAGGTATCTTGCGCCGAGAACACCAGCGTGTTGCCGACCGTCGCCGCCAGGCGATACGGGTTGCCCGACGTGGCGCCGGCGGTGACCTCGACGAGGAGCGAGCGCGTCTTCGCCTGCGTCGTCAAGTCGACGACGGCGATCTCCGTGCTGCCCGAATTGGCGACGTACAGCTCGGTGTCGGTCGCGTTGATGTCGAGGCTGGTGGGCGCCGAGCCGATGAAGATCGTCTTGTCGACGGTCTGGGTCGCGAGGTTGACGAAGTGAAGCGAGTTGTTTACACGGTCGATCGCGTAGATGTAGGGGCGCTGTGGGTCGACCGCCATCCGTTCCACCTGAGAGCTCACGTCGATGAATACGCCCGCCGCGATGGACTGGACGTTGCTGGACACCTCGACGCCGTCGCTGCCGACGCCGGCGACACGGTATCGATAGGACACACCCAGCGTGACCGTCTCGTCGCGATAGGTCACCGCCGTGGGGTCGTTGAGGATGTCGATGATCGAAAAGCCCGTGCCCGGAGCCTGGCCGCGGTAGATGCGGTAGATGGGGAAGGATGCGCTCGACGTCCAGCGTAGGTTCACGCCGTTGGTGTCCTTGGTGAGCGCCTGCAGCTGGATCGGGGACGACGTGGTCGCCCCGGCGTCACCGGCGTCGGACGGACGGCGCGCGTCGTTGTCGCCGGCGTCCACGCCAGCGTCGGCGTCGGGGGGCGACTGGCCGCGCAGGATCAGCATCAGCGCCCGCGACTCTCCCGCGCGCAGCGAAACCTGCGCCATCGCCATCCCGGCGGTGGGACTCGTCGCCTCGACCAGATAAGTCCCGGCGGCGAGCCCCGTGAGCTGAGCGCGGCCGTCGGTGTCGGTCACGATCGATTTAGTGGTGGCCGCCGACGACGTGTCGGTCGCCGTGGCCGTGATCGTGGCGCCGGCCACGGCGGCCATCGATACGTCCTTGGCGAGGACGTCCATTGTCGCGGTGGCCGACGAGCCACCGCACGCGATCGTCGCAGCCAGCAGGCACGCACCCGCGGCGCGTACGCCGGTTCCCCACGCTGTCTCGAATTCTCCTCTGTTTCGCCTCATCGCGCCCATCTTATGAGGGGCCGCGCCGCACAACAAGTTGACGCCGGCGCCGTCCGCGCCGCAGCGCGAGCAGGGACAGCAGCGCGCCCCAGATCGATTCGGAGGGGCCGCCCACCGCGCAGCTACATCCCGAGCCCGTTGCGAGAGAGGCCGCGTCGGCGTCGGCGCGCGCGTCCGGTCCCGGCGAGGCGTCGGTGCGTTCGCGTGCCTCCGGCGACGGCGGCGCGTCCGGGCCGGCCGCGTCGCCCGGCGGGCGCGCTCCGTCGGCGACGGCGTCGCGCCCGACGGCGCCCGCGTCCATCATGTCAGCGGCGTCGCCTCGTCCCGCCGTATCCGTGGGGCGCGCGTCGGTGATCGCGGCGTCGCGCGCGCTGCCGCCGCCGTCGAGCGGAACCGTGCACGGGTTTCCGGGGCAGGTCGCCAGGCAGGAGGTCAAGATGGCCGACGGCGGGTACAGCTGGCAGGTCGACAGCGGATTGGCGCCGCAGCCGAGACACAGCGGATCCGCCCCGCAGATCGCGGCCTCCATGCAGCATCGGCTGGCGATGCATGCCGCGCACGCGGGCCGGGGATCAGTGAGCTTGCCGCACGAGGGCGCCTTCTGCGCATCCGATGGCGATCCGGCGTCGTTGCCGGAGCCCGCGTCGGGAACCCGGGCGGCGTCCGTCGGGAGGCCTGCGTCCGGCGACGCGCCCGCGTCAGGCGATCCGCCCGCGCCGATGATTGAGTGGATAAACGACGCGAGCGAGGACACCCGCACCGACGCTCCCTCGAGCGTACAGGTCACGCCCATGTTGGGCAGCTCGACGTCGAAGGAGATGACCCCCGCGACCCGTTCGACGCCGCCGACGCGGGTGAGGGCCGGCCCGCCCGAGTCGCCGCTGCATTGCCCCTTGATGTCGTTCTGGAGATAGAAGAGGTGTTGCGCCGTCAGGCTGTCGATCGGGCGATCCACGGTCTGGCGCACCGAGTTCTGGGTCCCGACCACCGTGACGCCGTAGCCGACCAGTGTCAGCGTTGCGCCCGCGACCAGCGCGTCGTCGGCGGCTTCGAGAACGGAAATCACGGGTAGCGAAGGCATCCCGGTGACGTAGCGCACGATCGCCATGTCGTTGGGACTCTCGGACGTTCCATCGTAGCCGGGCGCGATCGCGATCGCCGCGACCATGTACTCGTGCCCGAGCGCGTGGTTGGTCTGCCAGTCGGGCCCCGGCACCACGGTCATCACCGAGGGGCTTGCCAGGGCCAGCGGCTGAATGATTTCGTCCATTGCGTCGTGCAGCACGACGCAATGAGCGGCGGTCAGTAGAAACGCCGAGGTGCCTGCCTGCGCGATCGTCGTGCCGGAGCACCCGTAGACGGTCGTCGGCGTCTGGCGCTGGAGCAGCGCCATCACGGCGTCGTGCGTGGTGTCGGCGGTCCCGCCGATGATCGCGCTCGATCTCGAAGAGGAACGCCCTGCCGCGGCGTCGGGGGCGCAAGCGCCGGCCAGCGCGCCCACCAGACCGCCCAGCGCGACCGCGGCACGGGCTCGACGCGAAAGGCGCGACCGTCCGTCCTTCACCCGGTTCCCGTTCGGCGCCACCACCGAGAAGGTATCACGCGGTCGCTGATGAGAAGGTGTACGGAAGCTTGCCACCTGGCGTAAACGGCCGTGGGGATGCGCGGCAGATTTGCCTCCGCACAGCACGGCTCGATATGTCAGCTGTCACGAGGACTTGGCGCTCGTGGCAAACGCTCGCCGTCACGCACTTGGCTGGCCCGTTCGCGTGTAAACGCTTTTCAGGTTGTGCCGTACCCGAGGCACGCGATACCACCAGCGCATGACAAACTCCGCCGAAACGAAGCATCGGCCTCTCCGATTCCCTATTCGACCCTTGTGAACCAGAACATTGAAGTTCGGATCGAGTCCCGCAACGACGCCACGTTGCCCACGACCTACGCCTTCACGTATCTCGAGCTGAACGTCGTGTTGAAATATAAGCCCTGAGAGAAAGCCGGCGAGACGCTTTTTGAGCTTGGTTCCTGCGGGACGCTCGGATCCAGGCTCCGGCGCCCATCAGCACGGCCAACCAGCTCGCGCCCTCGCCGCCAGGGCGCGCAGAACCGATCGAGCAACCGCTGGCGGTGCGGGAATCGGGAGGGCCGCTGCCGGCGTCGGGCGTCGTGCCTCTGCCCGCACCACCGGCGCCACCGGACTCACTGCCCCCGTCCGCTCCCGACGTGCCAGGCACGCACTTGCCCTGCGCACAGCGAAAGCCGGGGCTTCCGCACAGGTCCGCGTCGCTTCCGTTGTCGATGACACCGTCGCAGTCGTCATCGAACAGGTTGCACAGCTCGGCACGTGGCGGTCCGGGCGTGCAGATCGTCGTGCATCCGATCGCGTCGCGCCGGCACCACCCGACGCCGCAAGATCCACGCACACCCTCGTCGACCAGCGTGTTGCAGTTGTTGTCGCGGTTGTCGCAGATCTCGGGCGCACCTGGATAGACCGTGGCGTTGGAGTCATTGCAGTCGCCGCCACAATCTCCAAAGCCGGGACTGGGCGCGCAATCCGTCTTCATCGCTCCGCCGATCACGCCGTGGCCGTCGCCGTCCTTGTCCTCGCAGTACGTTTGATAGACGACGTTCTCGTCGATCGTACCGTCACAGTTGTTGTCTTTGTGATCGCACTGCTCGGGAGCCCCGGGGTGGACCGAGGGGTCGAAGTCGTTGCAATCGCCGGTGAGCGCCGCATATCCCTGCGGCGGCGTGCACGCCTTTCGTGGCGCGAAGCCAGGATCCGATGTTCCGTAGCCGTCGGCGTCCTGATCGAGGTAGTAGAGCTGCCCGCTGCAACCCACGGCGATGGACAGGCTCGCCGAGCCGGGAGCATCCCCGCGCGGCGTGTTGTCGCCGTTGGCTGACATGCCGTTGACGAAGAAGACGACACCGGTCGCCACGTCGCCCGACCAGCTCGCCTTGAACGTGGTGACGCCCGCCGACCCAGTGCGGGGCATCGTGTGGGTCACGCCACCGCCGTCCGCAGACGTTCCCGCTTCGACAGCGGCGAACTTTCCGACGGGTATGGGGCTCATGACGGCGGGGTCGATCGTCGTCAGGTAGAAGCCGGCGATGGGGCCGTTGGTCTGCGATACGGTCACGGTCAGCGTGACGATCTGTCCGGCCGCCGGATTGTTGGGGCTCGCGGCCAGCGTCACCGTCGGGACCGCCCCGCCGCCGTGGCAGCCGGTGCAGTCCATCGCTTCGATGCCGGTGCGTCGCGCCCAGCTGATGCGCCCATGGGCGACGATCAATAGTGCAAGGGCGATCGCCAGCCGGTGGGAGGTGTTTGAGGTGCGTATCGACATCGACGCAATTCGCTCGAGCACACAAGGGCGGCACACCACTCAATTGCTACAAACAATCAATTCATTGAAATGCGTCGTGGTGTTTGTCGAAATTGACGCGGTTGCGCGAACCCACGAGTGGATTTCTTGAAGGTGGGAAGTGATCGGCGCCCTCTTTCGCGCGGGTACGGCATTTTCGCCGTGCGGAGGGCGCGACGATGCCAACCATCGCTTTCAACGTTCGGGATCTGCATGTGCAACGGCGTGGCGCGTGGTGCCTCCCCATCGTCGCGGCGCTTGTGCTGGGGGCATGCACCGGGTACGTATCGGCCCCGCCCGGCAGCGCCCCGTCCGGTGGCGCTGGCGCGGGTGGCCCGGCGGGCGGCACGGGCGGAAGCGGTGCCGCGTGCACCAGCATCGACCCCGGAAGGGTCACGGTGCACCGCCTCAACATCGTCGAGTACAACAACACCGTTCACGATCTGCTGGGCGACACCACCCAGCCGGCGCAATGACTTTCCCGACGACACCGGGGGCGGAAACTTCGACAACAACGCCGACGTGCTGTCGACCAGCCCGCTGCTGTTCGAGAAGCTCGAGGCGGCGGCGGAGGCGCTCGCCAACACGGCGCTGACGGCCGGCAGCGCAACGCGCGCGCGCATCATCACCTGCGACCCGACCAGTGTCGGCGACGCCGCCTGTGCGATCGCAGGTGCTGACCGCGTTCGCGCGCAAGGCCTGGCGCCGCCCCGCCACCAGCGACGAGCTCGCGCGCTTGACCGCCTTCGTGCCGCTGGCGCGCGCGCAACGGCGACGGCTTCGATCAGGGCGATCGCGCTGGCCGTGAAGGCGATCCTGCTCTCGCCTCACTTCATGTTCCGCCCCGAGCTCGATCCCGATCCCGCGGCCACGGCGCCGCGCCTGCTCGATGACTTCGAGATCGCGGCGCGACTGTCGTACTTCCTCTGGTCCAGCATGCCGGACGACACGCTGGCCGCGGCCGCCGACGCCGGTCAGCTGCGCGACGTCGCGTCGCTACAGCAGCAGGCGACGCGCATGCTCGCCGATCCGAAGGCGGCGGCGATGGTCGCCAACATGGGCGGACAGTGGTTCGGCCTCTACAAGATGGCGGCGGTCAGCCCCTGCGACGATCCAGTTTCCGAGCTTCGACGCCTGCGCTCGCCGACGGCGATGACGCAAGAGACGACGTTGTTCCTGAACGACTTCTTCTTCAGCTCGGACCTCAGCTTTCTCGACGCGCTCGACGCGCCCTGGACGTACGTCAACGCGCGGCTGGCGCAGCACTATGGGCTGTCGGGCGTGACCGGCACCGCCTTCCAGAAGGTGTCGCTGGCCGGCGCGAACCGCGCAGGCCTGCTGGGACAGGCGTCGATCCTGACCACGACCTCCCTGCCGACGCGCACCTCGCCGGTCAAGCGGGGCTACTGGGCGCTCTCCAACGTGCTGTGCACGCCGCCACCGCCGCCGCCCGACAACATACCGCCGCTCGACAGCACGCCGGTGCCGCCGGGCTCGTCGCTGCGCACGCAGCTGGACGCGCACGTCTCGAACCCGGTGTGCGCCACTTGCCACAATCTGATGGATCCGATTGGCTTCGGGCTCGAGCACTTCGACGCCATCGGCGCCTGGCGCGATCGAGATGGGACGGCGGCGATTGACGCCACCGGCGTGCTGCCCGACATGACGGCGTTCGACGGAGCGGTGCAGCTCGCCTCGGCGCTGAAGCACGACGGCGCGCGTCCGTCAGCGCGTGCGTGACGCAGAAGATGTTCGCCTATTCGCTGGGCCGCGATCCGGTGAATGCGGATCGCTGCCAGACTGAATCAGCTGAGCACGCTCCTTCGTCAGCGGCAACTACAGCTTCCGGAGCTTCATCATGCAAATGATCGCCAGCGACGCCTTCCGCATGCGCCACCCCGTCGCTCCCGGGAGGTCTGTGTCGATGAAGCGCGGCTGGTGGTCAATCCCGCGACGCACGTTCCTGGGCGGCGCGGCCGCGATGATCGGCTTGCCGATCCTGGACATCATGGGGCCTCAGATCCGGCGCGCCCAGGCAGCAGGGACAGCCGGCGCCGCGCCGCCTGGTGTTCTTCGGCATTCCCGCGGGCGTCAACACGGCGGCCTGGGCGCCGATCGGCACCGGCGCCGGCTACACGCTGTCGTCGACGCTGTCGCCGCTCGCAGCCGCTCAAGGGCGACGTGAGCATTCTGACCGGCATCAACAACAACGCCGCCAACGGGCCGCGCGGCCACACCTGCGGGATTGGCGCGTTCCTGACCTGCTACAAGATTCCCATGACGGATCCCGGCGGTCACCGAGAGCGTCTCGGTCGATCAGGTCGCGGCGAGCTATCTGGGACAGTTCACGCGGCTGCCGTCGATCGAGCTGTCGACCCACGTCCTGCACGAGGTGCCCAACGCAGAGATCGGGCTTCTCGCCCGCCTACAAGAACGTCGTATCGTGGAAGAACGCCACCACCTCGCTGCCGTTCGAGACCATTCCTCAGGCCGTGTTCGACCGGCTGTTCGCGGGCGTGACGACCACTGGTACCACCGATGCGGGCGCCGCCGCGGCCGCCGCGAAGCGCGCGACGTACCGGCAGAGCGTGCTCGACAGCGTGAAGGCCGACATCGCGTCCATCTCGGCGCGCGGCTCGCGCAGCCGACCAGGCCAAGATGGATCAGTACCTGTCGCAGCCTGCGCGAGCTCGAGAAGCAGATTCAGACCAACCCGCCCGGCGGTACGAGCGGCGGCACCGCCGCCGCGTGCAATCCGGGGACGCGGCCGGCGGCGGGTACACCCAAGGACATCCGCGATCACGTGAAGCAGATGCTGGACATCATGGTGCTGGCCATGCAGTGCGACGCCACGCGCGTGCTCACGTTCTACTACGAGAACACGGTCACCAGCATCGTCCACAGCTTCCTGGGCGTGAACGTCGACTATCACGGCGGCGTCACCCATCACGGCAGGCGATCCGGTCAAGCTGGCCAACTACGCGACGGTCAACCAATGGCTGGTCAGTCAGCTGGCCTATCTGCTGACGCAAGATGAAGGCGATCAAGGAGCCCGACGGCACGTTGCTCGACAACTCGGTCGGTGTTCTTCTCGAGCGAGATCACCGACGGGAATCTGCACAACCACAGCAACCTGCCCATCGTGCTGGCGGGCCGCGGCGGCGGCATGCTGAACCCGGGGCGCGCGATTCCGTTCCAGAACGGCGCGGTCGCCAACCTCTTCATCTCGATGCTGAGGACGGTCGGCGTCAATGTCACGAAGTTCGGTGCCGACGGCACCGGCCCGCTCGCGGGGATATGATTGCCAGAGCCGTGCGTCAGTTGGATGACGAGCCGATGATGCCGCGCGGGCCCACGCGCGTTCGGCTGATGGCGCAATCGTCCACGTACAGAACGGCCGTGCTGGGATTGAGAGTCACCGCGACGCTGACCACGTCCCAGGCGACCCACGACGTGGGCGCCATCGGTCCCGTGACGTCGACGATCTCCTGACCGTCGAGCCAGAAGGTGAGCTGCCCGCCGTTGTTCAGCGCACCGCCATCCGTGGCGCCACCGCCCGGATTGCGATAGTACGCTTCGACCTGGAACCAGGTTCCGACGGGAACGGCGGGCTCCGCGACATCCAGCGGAATGTCGCCGCTGCGATGGTCGTAAAGGCGGAGCGTCATTCCACCGCTGGACGTGTTGGCCAGGTTCAGATCGAAGAGCTCGGCCGCCGTCGACGCATCATCCGCGACCGAGCGCATGCGAAACTTGAAGATGACCCAGAACGTGCTGATGTTCGCGGCGCTCGGCAGGTAGTACCAGGCACTGTAATAGGCTTCGGTCGGAAGGAAGCCAGTGCGCGACAATCCAGCGTTGGCTTGTGAGCCGTCGGTCGCAGTCTGGATCGTCAGTCGCGCTGCGTACTTCCCGCGCCGCGCTCGATCGCTCGAGGTATCAATGGCGTTGGGCGCGGGAAAGGCGGCCGTGCCGCCGCCCGAGGCCGTCATCCATTCGCTGAGGTCCCCCCCCTCGAAGCGCGCCGTCCACAGCACGTCGGAGCCAACGTCGAGTTGCTGCCCGCAACCGACCGTTGACGCACCGCCGATCAATGTGATGGCGACGCAGGCGCGAGCCGCGAGGTTACGCAGCTCGCGCGATCGCGGAGACATGTCTCGCGTGGAGCACACCTGGCACCAAGGGTAAGGGCGGCTGGAACCACCGGCCTTCTCGCAACCGGCAGAGGCGGGCCGATATCGCGCCTGTTCAAGTCTAACAAACCAGTCAGAGACCATCGCGAATGAAGCGCAACCGTGGCGCAGAAACTTCGCATTTTGTGGGGAGCGGGCCGCGTCATGGGTCGGAATGGTTCCCGGGGTGCGGACGCGTTTGCTACTGTGAATGACGTCGTGGATGCTCTTTATCAGCCGTTCCCGATCCTCGGCGCCGCGCGCGGCTACATCTGGCATCACGTTCCTGCCACGCGACGACCACGGCACTTCCATGCCGAACCAGAGCTGAACCTGATCACCGCCGGGCGCGCCACGTTCGGCATGGGCGAGGCCACCATGGCCGTGGAGGCCGGCGATCTGCTCTGGTGGCCGCCCGGCCAGGATCATGTGTTGCTGGATGCGTCGCTCGACTTCGACCTCTATGTCATCGGCCTCACCGCGGACTTCTCTGAGCGCGTTCTTGGTGATTTCGCGTCGTCGGTGACGGCGAGCGCTGCGCGCTTTCGACTCGACGGCGACAGTCTGGGCAAGTTTCGCGCGATGTGCGCAGCACCGGTCGAGGCCGGCGCCACTGCCGACGTGGAGCGAAAGGTAGGTGACTTCTGGCGCCACGCTCATCGGCAGCGCATCGTGGCCCACGATCGGCACCTGCTGACCCGCAGGACGCTCGAGTCGGTGCTGGCTCGACCGGAGTTGAAGAGAAGTGATCTAGCCCAGGTCGCGCGCGGCAACGTCAGCGAGGTGAGCCGACATTTCCATCACGATATCGGGCTCACCCTGACGGCGTACCGTACACGGCTCCGGTTGCTGCGCTTCATCGATCTAGTCGATCGCGGACAGCGTTTCCTCGTCGCCGCCGTGGAGGCGGGGTTTGGCAGCTACTCCCAATGCCACCGGGTCTTTCTCCAGACGTTCGGGTGCACACCTCGGTTGTTCTTTCGCTCGGGCATTCGCGAGGAGATCCAGAACCGCTTCGATCCGTGGCCGGCCGCGCCTCTCACGTGAATCGGCACCACGCCTAAGTTTCTATGTACTGATTTGGTGGAATGCCCCCCTAGTGCACCAGGGATGGCTCATGGCGCACAGTTGAGTGGTGCGGTCGAGACCACGAAGACGGGCAGGTTCCCGGCGCCGTTCGCCATCAACACGCCAGGGTGCGGTGTGTGACCGGCGGTGGACGTCGAATCGGCGGCGTTTGTCCCGCTGGTCTCGTCGAACTTCCAGTACCCGACCAGCCCGGGCTCATTGCCGGCCAACGTCGTGTGCAGCGTGCGGGTGATATCGGCCGGCGACCGGGCCACGTTCCAGATCCGAAACTCATCGATGTAACCGTTGAAGAACGCGGGCAGATAGCCTCCAATGGTCAACGGCGTCCGGCCCGTCATGAGCGTCTTCTGTGCGACGGTCGAGATCTTGCTCGCCTTCTCGACGCCGTTGACGAACGCCCGGACGGTCGTACCGTCCCAGGTCATGGCGAAGTGGGCCCACTGGTCGCTGGAAGTGCCGAGCCCGCTGGGCTGATTGTCATTGTCGAAGATGGCGTTGGTGAACGGATCGATGGTTCCCGGCACGGCGCCGAAATCGAGCCCGAACCCGTCGGCGACCCGATTGTTCGTGCCGTAAAAGAACAGGGTATTGGCGTCCCCAACCCAGCTGGATGCCTTGACGAACGCCCACAGCTCGAAGGTCCGGCTGGCGTTCCCGACCGGCAGGTCGGCGCTGTTCATGAAGTCGACCATCACGCGCGCCATCGCCGGATCGCTGTTGCCGGGGATGTTTGCGCTGAACGCCACTGCGTGACCAGCGCAGCTGGCCGCGCCACCGGCCCCTCCGGCTCCTGCGTCAACTCCCGCCCCGGCAGCTCCGCCGGTGCCGGCCCTTCCGCCGGTGCCGGCGTCGCCTCCTGCGTCGACACCGCCGCCGCCGCTCCCTGTGATCGCTCCGCCCGCGCCAGCAGGGCTCCCGCCGGCTCCCGCGCCTCCCGATCCGGCGGCTCCCGCTGTGCCCCTCTCGCCGCCCGCGCCGGCGCTTGCGCCGCCGCTTCCCATCGACGAGGGGGTTGCCCCGCCCGAGCAGCCCAAGACAACGAGGACAGAGGCGAGGAGAGCGGCGGCTCCAATGCTCCGATGACGATTCATGTGTCATTGGGTAGCACGAGCCGATCACTGTCAACCTATGGGAACGCGCCAATCTTTGTAGAAAGCCGGCAACATGTCGATTGAAGCCCAGAATCTCACGTACGGTCACGTTGCCGTGCGCGGCTCGCCGACTGACATCCGTCTTCCCCTCAGTCGGAAGCGAGTCGCCCTGATCATCGAGACATCACTGGCGCCGGGGCGAGAGATCCTGCGCGGCATTGCGAGCTACATGCGCGAGGAGGGGCCCTGGTCGATCTCGCACGAGCCACGCTCCTTGGAGCAATCAGTGCCCCTCTGGCTGCGGGGCTGGCGCGGAGACGGGATCATCGCCCGGGTCCAGAGCCCGCAGGTCGCGCGAGCCATCGCCATGGTGGGGGTGCCCACGATCGACGTGCTGGGCGTCGTGGATGGCCTCCCATTTCCCGTCGTTCACGTCGACGATCAAGCGATCGGACGGGTGGGCGCCGAGCACCTGCTGGACCAAGGCTATCGCCGCTTTGCCTTCGTCGGGATCCGCGGCGAGAACTGGTCCGACCGCCGGGCGGCGGCCTTTGCGACGCGCGTCGCCGACGCGGGGTTTCCCTGCCAGACCCACTTTGTGTCCCGTCAAACCGCTCGACAGGAGAGCTGGGAAGACATCGGTCCCGAGCTGGCCGAATGGTTGATGGGCCTGCCCCGGCCGACGGGCTTGATGATTGCGTCGGACCAGCTCGGGCCACACACGCTGGAGGCTTGTCGCAGCAATGGGATCATCGTGCCTGACGATGTGGGGGTCGTCGGTGTCGACAACGACGAGCCGCTGTGCGAGGTGAGCGATCCGCCCCTCTCGAGTGTCTGGCCGAGTCACCGCCAGGTCGGATACGAGGCGGCGCGGCTGCTCGACGCGCTGATGCGCCAGAAGCCGCTGCCCACCGCGCCGACCTTGCTGCCCCCCAGAGGCGTGCATGCGCGCGTATCGACCGACTCGCTGGCGGTCGACGACCGTAACGTGGCCCGGTCGTTGCGCTTCATCCGGGAGCACGCCTGCGAGGATATCGAGGTGGACGATGTCGTGCGAACCGTCCCCATCTCGCGCAGCGTGTTGCAGCGACTGTTTCGTGACCTGCTCGGTCGCAGCATTCACGACGAGATCATCCGGGTACGGCTCAGCCGTGCGCGTGAATTGCTGCAGGAAACCGATCTGCCGCTGGTCGAGATCGCGGAGAGGGCAGGCTTTCGCCACCAGGAATACATGGGGGCGGTGTTTCGCCAACGATTGGGAATCACGCCGGGCACGTTGCGAGCGCGCAAGAAACGGCGCGCGCGCCGCATTTGATCGCGTTCCACCGGAATCCTACGAAGAAAGGCGGGAACCTTCCTTGTTCGGAGGGCCCCGGCCGGAGATTGTCGGACCATCGATTGTGGCCAGCCGGCAAGGCTCGACGGGAGCCGGCTGGTCCGTCGCCGAGGAGGAACCCCCATGAAACCAAAGCTATTCGGCAAATTGTTGCTGCCGTCATTGATGGTGGGCGTCGTGGCGTGCTCGCAACCCGACGTGATCAAGACAGACGCGGCCGCCGGACAGGGTGGCACGACCGGCAGCGGCGGCCTCTCGGGCACCGGTGCGGGTGGCGCGGCTTCGACGGGGGCGGGTGGCGCAGGTACGGGGGGTAGCGGGGGCGTGCTCGGCGGAGGTGCCGGCGGCGCCAGCATCGGCGGCGCGGCGGGCGGGGGAAGTGCCGGCGCCAGCGGCAGCGGTGGCGCGATGGGAGTGGGTGGCTCGGGTGCGGGGGGCGCGGTGACCGTAACCAGCGTCGCCGGTATCCCCAACCAGTTCGGGGAGACGTTGGCCAGCTCGTTCTTCCTGGTTCCTTGCTACCAGCAGGCGGCTCAGGACTGCATCACGATTCCCACCGGCACGCAGTGTCCCAACCAGAACGCTGCCAGCTTCGAGGCGCGTGGGTTCACCCAGAACGAGACGTTCACACTCGGGGGAACGCCGGGGACCATGTACAACCTGACCTTCACCGTCAACGGTGTCGCCGAGGCGAAGTACTACACCGGCGGCATGCGCGACGCCGGCAATGGCGTGGTGGCGAACGCGCAGGGCCCCGCCGGCACCGATACCTTCTACCGGGGCGGCTCGCCGGTCGCTCAAGAGTTCTACAACGTCTACAAGGTGGTGGTCCGGAACCCCGGGGGGACCGAGCTCAATCACTACTACCTGAACTCGTTCCCGCAGACCACCACCCCGTACGAGGACCATGAGACGTTCCTCCTGCACTACACGAAGACCATCCCCGTGCCAGGTGGCGGCACGGTCGACCTGTTCATGGGCGATTCGAACTGCCACGCCGTCGACAACTGCGGTCCCGGCGTTTACGCCGGCGTGTGCACCGCGAGCCGCAGTGTGCCGAGCGAGCCGACCCTGAAGGTGCCGACGATGTACATGGGCAAGCCGGTCTCGAGCATCAACCTGCTCAACGGCGCCAATCAGCCCTACCACGCCCAGATCATTCACATCACGGTCAATTCCGTCGCGGCGATGTGAGCGCCACACAACGGGTAGCAAATGAACCGAGACAACTGGTTTCGGAGGCGGCAGGTCTGCGCGCGCCGCCTCCTGGTCGCCTCCGTCACGTTGGCCGCGGTCGTATCCGCGAGCTCGAGCGCCTTCGCAGAGGTGGTGCTGCTGAAGACGAATGACTGGGAGATCTACACGACCGGTCGGGTCAACGGCTTCCTGAGCTATGGCTGGGGCGACGGATACCCCCAGCCGATCAATGGGCCGAACGAGACCATCCGTCCCGGTGGGGGACTCGATGTCGGGAGCGACAGCATTCCCACGCTGGGGCCGGACGGAATGCCGATCCCCGGCGCGCAGGGGACGTTCCGTAGCATGCGCGTGCGGAGCGGCTTCGTACCGAACGTGTTCGGCGTCGGCTTTCGATCGCAGATCAGCGACGACACTCGCCTGCTGATTCACCTGAGCCTGTGGACCACGATCGAGGAGCTCGCGCAGCGAAAGACCACACCGGTCTACCCCGACGCGCGCGAGGGGTATCTGCAGCTCAGCGGCAGCTGGGGCAGCCTTCTGGTCGGCCGCGCGCTGGATCTGTTTTCGCGCGGCGCCACCGAGAACGACTTTCTCTACGGGCACGGATTCTCCCTGGGTTTTCCCGGGAACATCAACAACACCGGCCCGACCCGCGGATTGATTGGCTTCGGCGTTCTGGCGGCGTTCTTCTCACCGGGCATCGTCTACGCGACGCCGCGAGTCGGGGGCCTGCAGCTCTCGGTGGGGGTGTACGACCCGGTGACCATCGCCGGTGCCTGGGAAGCGACGCGCGACGCGAGACCGGAGTCGGAGCTGACGTTCGACCACGCGTCGGGCTCCTTGAAGCTGCACCTGTTCGTCAACGGCGGGGCGCAACGTCTGTACCGGCCGGCCGACACCCGAACTGCGACCACGGCCGGCGTTGGCTACGGTGGCCGCATCGAGCTGGGGCGCTTTCACTTCGGGGTGGCCGGGCACTACGGGCGAGGCCTGGGTTTGAGCTACGCGCTGGAGGACACCAACACGACGTTCGACCAGAACTTCAATCTGAGAACGTTCGATGGCTACTCCGCCGTGGCCCAGGTGCTGATCGGGCGCTTCGATGTGAACGTGGGCGCGGGGATCTCCCGGGTGTTCTTGCTCGATTCCGAGCGCGCGGACACGACATCCAGTCTGGTCAAGAACCAGGTCGGCCTGTCGGCGGCGCTGGTCTTTCACCGCAACGAGCACCTGCACTTCAGTCTGGATTTCTTTCGGGGCCAATTCGTCTGGTACCTGGGCGAAAAGCAGGACGTCAACTTTGCCAGCGCCGGAATCACGGCCACCTGGTAGTTGCGTCATTGGCACGCTGTTGCAATGGTCAGGTACAACGAATGCTGTTGGAATCCTACAAACATCAGTTGGTTCCCTCCTTGGAATTAGCGCTGGGGCGAGCATAGTCGAATCACTCACCATGAAAACGCGTCATGCAATTGGGTTCCTGGTGGCAATGCCTGCAATGCTGTCGCTGGTCGTGGGTTGCGTCGGATCGGTGGGGCCGGAGATGGCGAGCAAAGGCGCCGGTGGTGATAACGGCGGCACCGGAACCGGAAATGGCCCGGGACCTGGGGCGGTGGGCGGCGACGGTGGCACGGCCGCCCCATGTGCCGCACTGCCGGCGATCCCGCGGCGTATCTGGCGCCTGTCGTCGCAGCAGTACGCCAATGCGACGCGCGACCTGCTGGGTCTCAGCGCCGCCCCCACGCTCAGCCAGACGACCACCGATGGCTCGTCGGCTTACGCATTCATCAACGGCGCCGATCTGACCGTTCAACCCGGGTACCTGTTCGGCGGTCTCTACCAGACCGCCGAGAACGTCATTGCCCAGATTACGCCTCGACTGACGGCGATCGCCGCTTGCAACAACGGAGAGGCACCGGCTGCGTGCGCCACCCGCTTTGCACAACGGTTCGGCGCCAAGGTGTTCCGGCGCCCGCTCGAGGGCCCCGAGATCACCAACCTCATGAAGGTCTACACCCAGGGCGCGACGCAAGACTTCAACACGGGGATCAGCCTCATGGTCGAGGCGCTGATCCTGTCTCCGTCGTTCATTTACCGCACCGAGCTCGGGCCGAGCACGCTGATGGCGGATGCCAGCGGGCACTTCCCGGATACGACGCTGACGCCCTACGAGGTGGCGACGCAGCTCGGGTTTCTGTTTCTCGACTCCACGCCGGACGACGCGCTTCTGGCGGCGGCCGCGGACAACAGCCTGGCGACCAACGACGGCATCGCCACCCAGATCTCCCGATTGCTCGCTCTCCCCGAGACCGCGGCCAGTCTGACCGGCGTGGTCGTCAACTGGTTCAACGTCGGCCAGCTGGTCGACAAGGCCAACAAAGACACCACGCTGCTCGCCGCGCTGGCCCCGGCCGATCAGGATCAGACAGTCCTGGTTGGTGACCTTCTCACGTCGGCGCAGAAGTTCGTCACCGACGTCCTCTTCACGGGCGCGGGCAAGGTGACCGACCTGGTGACGTCGCCGAAGATGTTCGTGAACCAGCGGCTGGCGACGCTGTATGGGCTGCCGTTCTCGGGAACGGGCAACGGCTTTTCGGCGGCAACCTTTCCGGCGACGCAGCCACGGGCCGGGATTCTGACCCAACCCGCCTTCTTGTGGGCCGCCTCGGATCCGGCCGCGAACTCGATCGTCAAGCGGGGAAAGTTCATTCACGACGATGTCGTCTGCCAGGACCCGCTACCGCCGCCAATTGACCTGACGACGCCGACGGCGCTGGCGGTCATTGCCATGGGCGACAGCGAGATCACCAAGTCGGATGCCCGAATGTCGCCCAGCGTGGTCTGCTCCGCGTGCCACGCCCAGATGGATCCCTACTCGCGGGTGCTGCAGAACTTCGGTCCCATCGGGAACTACCGCACGGTCGACGAAGTGGGACGCCCTGTCGTGGCGTCGGTCACGTTCAAAGTAGGTCCGCTGTCGCCCATGACCATCGACGGTGCGCCCGCCCTGGCGCAAGCCCTGGGCTCGACCAAGGTGCTCGCCGGGTGCGCGGTTCAGAAGATGTCCAGCTATGCGATCGGCGACATGATCCGCGTCTACAACACCTGCGAGCTACAGACCTTGCGCGCGGACTTCGACCAGTCGGACGGGACGATCGGGTCGCTGCTGACTCGGGTTGCGATGGCATCGTTCGTTCGTGCTCGTTCCGGAGGTACGCTGTGATGTCCTACAAGATGGCGCGCCGATCATTCTTGCGGGGCTGCGGCGGTTCCGCGGTGCTGCTGTTGCCGTTGTTGCGCAGCATCGAGGCGCGGGCCCAGGGAATGTCGGCGCCGCTGCGCTTGCTGGTGATTCACCACCCACTCGGAGCCTCGCCTGGCCTGTCGACCTGGCGACCGGCCGCGAACGCCACGACGACGTCGTTCACGCTGCCGGCCGAGAGCGCGCCGTTCACGCCGCTGAAGTCGAAGATGGTGATGGTCGATGGCCTGAACCTGGTCACCGCCTCCAAGGCGTCTGGCAACAGCGGGGGACAGAACACCCACGAAGGCGGCATGGTCGCGCTGATGACCGGCGTTCCTGCGCTAGGGCAGATCGGCCAGCAAGATCACTGCGCGGGCGGGCCATCGATCGAGCAGCTGCTGTTGGCACGTTCGCCCGCGTTGGGCGGACCAGCGGCACCCGCGAACAAGCAAACCATGTTCGGCTCGCTGCAGCTGGCGGCAGACGTTCGATCCGACCGTGACGAGATCGCCCCGCGCGTCCTATCGTACTTGCCGCCGACGTCCAACCCCGACATCAGCCTCGCTCGCCAGCCGATGTACTCGGAGACCGAGCCGCTGACCACGTTCACTCGGATCTTCGGTGGCGCGCTGCCGACCGGAACCAACACCGCCGCGCTGCTCGCCAACCGGTTGAGCGTCCTGGATTTCATGCGCAGCGATCTGGCGCGGATGCAGACCCTGGTTCCCGCCAGCGAAAAGCCCAAGCTGGACGTTCACGCCACGGCGATTCAGCAACTGGAGTCCAGCATCCGTGCGACGCTCGGTGCGACGAACGGCGGTTCCGCTTGCACGAAGCCTGCTGCCCCGTCGTACTTCACTCAGTCGGGGGCCGGTCCGAGCTCGAGTAGCGGTCTGGCGCCCGCCGGCGGCACCAAGCTCAGCGGCGTCGACTACTACCTGCCGAACGATCCCGCCAATCACCCGCACCAGGCGCTCGGCCAGGCTCACCTGTCGTTGATCCGGGCCGCCTTTGCTTGCGACCTGGTGCGCGCGTCGACGTTCATGTGGTCGTCGGGGACCAACTGGGTCGTGTTTCCCGGCACGTTCAACGGCGCGACCATCAAAGGGAATCTCCAAGCGACCCCGCACCATCCACCCAGTCACAGCGATCCGTCGGGCGATACCATGACGCGCGACTGGCTGACTCAGATCAACCTGTTCTATTCGCAGCAGACCGCGACGGCATTGCAGGCGTTCGACGGCACGACCGACATCGATGGCAACACCTTGCTCGACAACACCATCGTCGTCTACGTCACGGAGGTCGCCCGCGCCTGGGATCACAACCAGATGGGTGTGCCCCTGCTCGTGTTCGGGGGCAAGAACACCAGGCTCAAGGGCGGGACGTTCGTCAAGGTGACCGGCGGCTCATTGCCGATGCAGACCGGTGTGGGCTCTTCCGGCGGGACGGGCAATCGACCGTTCAACGACTTCTGGCTGGCACTGGCGCCCGTCTTCGGGGTGACCCTGAATTCGCTGGGCAACGGCAATCAGTTCAGCGGCCCGCTCGCCGGCGTCTTCGGCTGAGCGCGCCCGCTCGAAGCAGCTACATTCGAAAAGTTGCAGCGGTTCGAGCCCGGGAGCCCCTTTTGTCCCGGGAAGATGAACCGACTGTCCTGGTGGAACCGCCGCTCGATCTGGCTCGGCCTGGCTTTGATGTCGAACGCCTGCGCCGGGGTACCTGCCGGGTCCGCCCCGCCCGGCAGCGGATCCGGAGGCGGGGACGTGTCGACGACGGAACGCGACGCCGCGGCACGCGGCGACGGTGGATCGTCCGGGGCCGCCGGCGGCGCAATGGGGCAGGCGGCGGGTGGTGCGCCCGGAGCGGGAGGCACGATTGGTTCGGGCGGATCTGCGGGAACAGGGCAGGGTGGAAGGAGCGGAGTCGGTGGCGCTGGCGCCGGCGGCCATACCGGTGACGGCGGCGCCGGCCTCGGAACCGGTGGGACCGGCGGCGGTCTCGGGACTTGCAATCTGCCTTCTCCGGTCAGCTTTCAACGAGATTTGCAGCCGTTTCTGACCGCGACCTGCGGTGGAGGAAATGGATGTCACGTGATTGACGCGGCGTCGACGATGTCCAATGGAGGCTATGACCACGCCTACGACTGGATCACCGCTGGCGCGCACCCATCGTCGTGCCCCGGGACGCCGACCCCCAAGCGGTTTCAAGTCGTCCTCGATGTGATCGACGCTGCCAACCCCGCCGGGTGTTCGAAGTCCCGGATCATGCCCCCTCAAAATGAAACTGGGCCGAATCTTCGCCGGCCGCTGACGCCATGCCAGGTCGCGATGTTGCAGGCGTGGCTCGGCGAGCCGCTCGTGACTCAACAGCACCGCGTCGACGACACCGACCCAGCGGGCACGGCGCCGTTCCCGATGCCGCCGTTCAACTAGCAGTCACGGGGATCGCGCGCAGCGCGCACCGTAGAAGGCGTTCCGTGCCGGGGGAACGTCGCCATTGCGCGCCGCCGGAAAAACATCGTCGGTATCGGTGCCGAACGATCCTCCTCGAATAATGCGGTAAGAAAAGTCGGTCAGGTTGGCGCAATCGACGCACGGGTTCGCATAAGGCGCGTACCAGTCGAGCGTCCACTCCGACAGGTTGCCCGCGAGATCGAGTTGTCCCCATCGACCGACACCCAGCGTGGCAGTCCCAACCGGTGCCAGGTTCGCAGCGCTGGAACATCCGTTGGAACCGGGCGGGTAGTTGCAGTTCGAGATCGCATAGTCACTGCTGCCCCGCGGATCGGTGGCACCCCAGGGGTGGGCTCGCTGCTCGCTGCCGCCGGCGGCGGCGTACTCCCACTCGGCCTCGCTCGGCAAGAAACCGCCGTCCCAGATGCAGAAGGCGTAGGCCTCGAACCAGTCGATGCAGTTCAGCGGCAGGGCCTCGTTCGATCCTACGCCATCGGTCCAGGTGTGAAATGACGGCTCGCATTCGAGACGCGCGGTCCAGTCATCCTCGGTCGCCGCCAACTCGATGTCGTCGCCCCCGCTCCAACCCGGTTCGTAACCCACGCCGGCGCCGTTCGCGAGCCCGCGTCCCCCGTTGAGGTGGGCGTGCTTGCCCGAGCCGGCCGGTGGAGTCCAGCCTGCGACGCTGGCGGCGACGAACTGGCGGAAGCGGCCCACGGTGATCAGGTAACGGTCCAGCCGAAAGGTGCTCACCGACGCCGGATCGGCGAGCCCGCTGGCACCCTCTCCGTCGTTCAAGTAGCTGCGATCGTAGCTCCCGCCGGGCACCTGCGGGCTCGCCTCCGGAGCTCCATGGCAACCGAAGAGACTCGTCAGGGCGGCGGCCGTCGCTCTGATGCGCGTGCCACCGGTGATGTGCACCGTCCCATTCTGGCAGCGCGCGAGCGCAGGAGTCCAGACCTCCGTGACGCTCGAACACTTCGAGGGACGTCACGCCGCGTAGTCACGACCGATGCACCAAATTCGCCTCGCAGCCGCCCTCTATGCCACTGAGGGACGAACGAAATGATGAAGCGTGATCTCCGATTCTCGCGCCGACGATTGCTCAAGTCGATCGGAGCTGGCGCGGCTCTGCTCCCGATGCTCCACGCCGATCGCTCGGACGCCGCCTGTTACGTCGGTGGGATCAAGCGCCTCTACATCCTGGCGTGGACCAACGGAATGCTCAGCAGCATCAACAACTGGGCAACTGCCGGAAGCACGCCAGCGAGCTGGACGCTCGGCTCGATGGGGTTTCAGGACTCGCTCAAGCCCTACGTCAATGACCTGCTGCTGCTGAAAGGCGTCGACTACAAGTTCATCAGGGACATGCCCGGCTCGGGTGAGCGCACCGGGCACGCCTGCTTCCCCGGCATGCTCACGGGAGCCTTCTACCAGCTGCTCTCTTCTGGAACGAGCTCGGATCTCGCCGGCGGCATCTCCGTCGACCAGTACATCGGCAACAAGCTGCAGGCGGGCGGCTACAAGGGATTGGTCAGCCTGAATCAAGGGACGTTCGTGGTCAGCACGGGCCACCTCTCCTGGAAGGCGGCGGGTCAAGTGGTGCTGCCCAACCCGGATCCCGCCAGCGTCTTCAATCTCTATTTCAAGGGCGCGCTTCCGACGACGACGCCACCCACGACGACCCCCGTCGACGCCGGTACGACGACGCCGCCGGTCGACAACACCATCGCCATTCGCAAGAGCATCCTCGACTACGTGATGAACGACCTCGGGCGCTTCTCGAACATCGTCGGCAGCGCCGACAAGATGAGCATCGACTCGCATCTGACCTCGGTGCGCGAGATCGAGATGCGGCTGCAGAATATGGGCACGAACGGTCCGGTCACCGCTGTCGACGGCGGCGGGCCAATCTCGACGGCCACCGGCGACGCCGCGTGCAATGTCCCGAGCACGGCTGGCGAGCCGACGCCGACGGCGGTCGGCAATGTGCCGGCGATAACCAAGCTACACATGGATCTCGCGGTCGCAGCGTTCGCGGCGGATCTCACCCGCGTCGCGGTGCTGCAGATCTCCGACCAGGGCGCCGCCAACCTGATCATGAGCTGGCTCGGCTTCACGAAGGGCGGACCGCTCGCTTCGGATCCCAACACCGGCGACGCCAACGGATTCCACGCGATCGCGCACGAGAACACGATGCGCAAGGTTCAATGCGACACGTGGTTCCAGTCGCAGATCGCCTACATCGTGGGCCAGATGAAGAGCATCACCGACCCTACCGGAAAGTCGATGCTCGACAACAGCGTGGTGGTGGGGATGAACAGCATGCGCAGCGGAACCCATGAGACCACCGGCGTGCCGGTCGTAATGGCAGGGAGTTGCGGCGGGTATTTCAAGACGGGCCGCAGCTTGGCGCTGCCCGCGGGCACGCCCAACAACGGTCTCCTGGTTGCCTTGTGCAATGCCATGGACACACCGGTGACGACCTTCGGCGAGGCGTCCTACGGTGGCGAGCTGACCGCGCTCAAGGGCTGAACACAATCGCCACGCAAATCCAGAACGCGGGAGATTCATCAATGCACGCTCTCACACGATCGCGGTCGTCTCTCCAGATCGCAGGCCTGGTGGCGCTGGTGGCGCTCGCGGCTTGCAACGGGCAGATCGGCGCGCCCGGCGGCCATTCGACCGGACCCACCGGCAGCAACGGCGGGAATGGTAGCGGCAGCGGTGCAGGCGGGGGCGGTTCGACGACTGGACCAGGTCCAACTGGCGGACCAGCGGTTCCGATCACCACCACCGGAACGCCGCCCGCCGAAAGTGCGGGCACGCTGGTGATGCGGCGCCTGACCTACGCCGAATACGACCACATGCTGGCGGACCTGCTGGGCGACAGCACGGCGCCGGCCGAGGGCGGCAATGCGTGGTCGCCGGATGCGCCGAACGCGGTGGGCTACGTGGCGCCGACCAGCGTCGCGGATCTGCAGGTCGATCTCTACAATCAGACCGCGGACGCAGTGGTGGACACGGCGTTCAAAGCGCTGGCCGCGGGGAAGGTCGCAGGCAAGCTTGCGCTCCCATGCCGGCCGGCGCCGACAAGCCCCGCCGCCGAAACCACGTGCGCTACGCAATTCATCACGACCTTTGGCTTGCAGGCGTACCGCCGGCCGATCTCGAGCGCGGAACAGACCGATCTGCTGGCGTTGTTCACCAAGGTGCGCGGCCTCGGGCTGTCGTTCAACGACTCCCTGGGAGCGGTCACCAAGGGCATGATCCAGTCGCCAAACTTCCTTTACCACTGGGAGATCGGCCCGACCCGCCCGGTTGTGGGCGCGGGCGGTCTGGTTCCGCTGACGTCGTGGCAAGTCGCCGCGCGTCTCGCCTCGACCATCTGGCAGACGACGCCCGACGACAACCTGCTTCAAGCAGCGCAGGCCGGCAAGCTCTCCAGCCAGGCCGACGTGTCGGCGCAGGTGACGCGCATGCTGGCCGATCCGCGCGCAGCCAACGGGCTGTTCACCTTCCACGAACAGTGGTTGTTCAACTTCGGCAGCCAGGGCCGCGACCTGACCCAGGTGCTGGTCAAGACGAGCCCGCTGTTCACGGCCGCGGTGGCGCAGGGTGTCCAGCAGGAGTTCACCCAATTCATCTCGTCGGTCTACACCGGCGACGGAACGCTGCAGTCGCTGTTCACCGCGCCCTATTCGTTCATCAATCACGATCTCGGCGCGATCTATGGAGTCGCAGGCCCGGCGACCGGCTTTGCCAAGGTCGCGCTCGACCCGTCCCAGCGTGGCGGTCTTTTCACCCAGACGGCCTTCCTGGCGACGCTCGCCAGCGACGGCGCCGACAATCCCGTTTATCGCGGGCTATCCGTCTATCTCAAAGTCTTGTGCGGGAACATCGGCTCGCCGCCCGCCAACGTACCGGCGGTCACCTTCAAGGCAAACGGCACGACCCGCCAATCCTATGACGCCCACGGCAGCTCGGCGTGCGCGATGGGGTGCCATAACCTCTTCGATCCGCCGGGTTTCGCCTTCGAGAACTACGACGGAATTGGTGCCTACCGAACCACGGAAGCGGGGCAGCCGGTCGACTCCACCGGGACGCTGGTGACGCCAGGCAACGCGACCATCGTGTTCCAGAACGCGCTCGATCTGTTCAAGCAGCTCGCGAACAGCACCGAGGCCCAGAGCTGCGTCGATCGGCAGTGGACTCGCTTCATGATGGGACGGCCCGAGACCGCCGACGAGGCGGGCTCGATGTCGGTGGCCTATCAGAAGGCGGCGGCCACGACCGGATTCTCGGTGCGCGATCTGGTGACGTCGCTGGTCACGTCGAAGGCGTTCATGTCTCGCCGTCCGTCCCTGGGTGAAGCGCTCTGAGCCAGCGCTTGCGGTTCGCGCGGATTGGGCGCTGGTGCCTCATCATGTTCGGCGTCGCGACAGCCTGCCGGTCGTCATCGACCTCATCCCCGGTCGTCGAGCCGTGGGCGCGCTGGCCGATGCCGAATGCGCGGTTGCCCGGGCTACCGCACGCCCACGACTATGATCTCGGGACACCGGATGTGGTCGTCGATCGACTCACGGGTTTCATGTGGCAGCGCCGGCCTTCGAGCACCCTCCTGACCTGGCCCAAGGCGCAACAGGCCTGCGTCGAGCTGAGCCTTGCCGGTCACAGAGATTGGAGGCTGCCGTCGCGCATCGAGCTCATCTCACTGCTCGACACCGGGCGCACCCAACCATCGATCGACGTCGAGGCGTTCCCCGGCACACCCAGTGATTGGTTCTGGACGTCTTCGCGCGCCGCCGACGATCCCAACTCCGCCTGGTACGTGTACTTCTACTTTGGCTATCCCAGGACCGACGACGTCACGAACGCGTTCTCGGTTCGCTGCGTCCGCACCGAGCAGCCGCCGCACCCTCTTCCGGCCCGCTATGAAGTGCGGGCGCGGGACGTGCGGGATGTCGCGACGGATCTGCGGTGGGAGCGCGTACCCACGAACGAGCCTCTGACATTTGAAGCAGCGCGCGACTACTGCAATCACCTGAAGCTCGGCGGCGATGGACACTGGCGCGTCCCGACGCTCACCGAGTTGCTGACGCTGATCGACGAGCGCGCCTCCTCTCCGATGGTCGATCGCGCCGCATTCCCCGGCACGTCAGCCGACGCCTTCTGGACGTCATCGACCTTCGCCAACGGCAATGAGCTGGCGTGGTACGTGCGCTTCGATCGCGGTAGCGGGCTCTATGGGCGGCTTGTCGAGTCCTTTCACGTGCGGTGTGTCCTGTGAGCTGCAGAGACACGTCGATCGGGCAACAGGAGGCTCCACTATGAGACGAGCTCACACGATTCAGTTCTGTGCCATGGCGCTGGTGGCCCTGGGCTGCGTCAACTCCGGGAATCACGAGCAAGGCAACGGTGGCCACGGTGACCAAACGGCGGCTGGGGGACGAACGGACGGAGCTGGTGGCGCCGCGATGGGCGGCGGCGGCGCGACTGGCGGCCTCATCGACGCTGGCGCGAGCGGCGGTGCTGGCCCCGCCTCGAGCACCGGCGGCGCTGGCGGCGCGAATCGACCGACCGGCGGCGGAGGTGCCCCGTCCGCGGTGGACGCCGGAAGTATCGGCGGCGGCCACATCGACGCGGGGAGCTCGCCGGATGCGCGGCCGGTGTTGAAGCCACCGGTGACGGACACGAGCTCGCCGATCCCGATCTCCCGGCCCGGTGGGCAGTACCACGTCGAAGGCAACCTCCCTTACGGTCCGCTACCGGCGCAGCGACTGGACATCATCTATCCGCCGGGCGCTGGGCCCACCGGGACCGCGACCCTTCCCGGCGTCATCATGTTTCACGGCGGCGGCTGGATCGAAGGCGACAAGCAGACGATGTCCAGCTTCTACAATCGCTTTCTCGCGCACGGTTTCCTGGTGTGCAACGTCGAGTATCGCGTCGCCGACGGCTCGGCGACTGGCGCAATCGCCCCCGCCGCAATTCAAGACGCGTTGCTCGCCGCGAAGTGGTTCTGGGACTACCTCGACTATTATCACGTCGATCGGACCCGCTACATCGTCACCGGGGCATCGGCGGGCGGCAACCTCGCGCTGATGGTCGGGATGGCCACGCCAGCCGCAGCGCTCGGCCCCACCAGCCCGACCGACTACAAGATTGCCGCGATCGTCAACGGGTATGGGCCTCCCGACGTCACTGATTTACTGAATCGCGGAACGTCATTCGCGGTGCAGTGGCTCCCGGCGTCGGTTCCCAACCGCGCCGCGCTGGCGCTGCGGGTCAGCCCGCTCACTTACGCGCGCGCCGACATTCCTCCGCTCATCACGGTCCAGGGCGCGAACGACACCACGGTTCCCGTGGCTGAGAATCAGCATCTGGACCAGGTGTTGAAGGCGGCCGGTGCGGATGCGCAGATTCACCTGGTTCCGGGCGCGGGCCACGGATTCGCGACGCCGGCGACGGCGTACCCCGATGCGGAGATGGCGATGTTCGGTTTCCTCGTGGCGCACGGGATCGGCAAATGAGCCGGACCGGCGCATGCTGGTTGGTCATGGTGCTCGTCGCGGGCGCGATCGGGTGCCAGTCGGGAGGCACATCCGACGTCGCCGGCACCGGCGGAGCACCCTCGGCGTCGGGTGGCGGTGGCGGGCATGGAGCGGGTGGGCAAGCGGGGAGCGCCGTACCGAGCGACGCAGGAGCGCCGGCGCTAGACGGCGGACATCCCGCGGGCGGAACGGGTGGCGCCGCGCCCGGCACTGGCGGCGCTGCCGCCGCAACCGGCGGCGCGGGCGGCGCGACGTCTGGAACCGGGAGCATCAGCCTGAGATCTTCCTGGCCGACTGCGGCCATCTTGACGGCTGTCCGCGACGTCGTCACGCCGCCCGCAACGCAGGCAGTGCAATTGCGCAACGACGGGACGGCGCCGGTCATGATCACCGCGATCGCGCTGGCAGGAACCAATGCCAGTGCGTTTCGACTGACCGGCATCACCGCACCGGCATCGCTCGCGGCTGGAGCCAGCATGCTGGTGACTCTCGAGCTCCTGACGAGTGGCACGGCGCTACCGCCCGCGCCGCCTCAAAATAGCGGTGGGACGCTGCTGACCGCGACGCTCGCGGTGACATCCAGCGCCGGCTCTGCGCAGGCGACCGTCTATGGGTTACTCCTCACGACCGCGACTCACGAGGTCACCCTGGGACAGATTCTGACCACTCTTGCCATCAAGTTGAATG
The DNA here is from genome assembly GCA_963711305.1 of uncultured Pseudomonadota bacterium. Taxonomy (GTDB): domain Bacteria; phylum Myxococcota_A; class Polyangia; order Fen-1088; family Fen-1088; genus DASRQZ01. Next base: position 638,606 of record CAVQDT010000001.1, on the reverse strand, counting down.
TCGGTCTCGCTCAGAACAACGCCAACCCAAACACGGGGACGGTGCAGCAACTACCCAAGGTCGAACCTGGCACCGACGAGATCGCCGCACCGCTCTTTCGCAAGGCAGGAAGCGGCAGCGTGACCATGACCGCGGTCGCGCGCTTCTCCCCCAAGGGGCCGATGCCATTCGGGTGGTACCCGGCGGGAACCCCGGCAACGCGCAACATGGTGGCGACGATGGCGTCGATGGCCGACGCGCAGACGTCGGACAAGGCGCGCACGATGCTGCCCCCTCTGTCCGGCTCGACGTCATTTGATCCCGGCACGGGCACATTCGGCGTCTGGGTCTATACCGATCAGCTGAGCCAGCTCTACGATACTGGCGGAACCGCCAGCAATGGCGACTACGCCTATTCCGAGGACGGACCCAACGCGCCGGCGAACGTGCACCGGATGAAGGCATATCCACTCAAGGATTCGGCCGGTATCGTCGTGCCCAGTAGCTACCTTATCGCCGTTGAGGAAGCCGGGAACGGCGACTATCAGGACTACGTCTTCATCCTGTCCAATGTTCAACCAGCAACCTGACTAACGGGCGCGCTTTCGCTTGCTCCTCAGGAGGTCGACGAGCTTTTTGCGTGCCCGGTGAATGCGTGCCCTCACGGTATTGACCGAGATGACCTGCAAGGCAGCGATCTCCTCAGCGGTGTAGCCCTCGATCTCGAACAGAATGAAAGTGGCGCGTAACGGAAGGCTCAGCTTCGACAGAAGACGTTCCAGCTCTCGGCGCTTCTCCGCCGCTTCAAACGCCCTGACCGGATTGGGGTCATCCGACTCCAGCTTTTCGATGGCGAGAGGGTCCTTGCCCAAGACGTGCCGGAACCACCACAGCCGACGGAAGTCCCGCACTCTGTGGGCCGTGATTCGGTAGAGCCACGCGCCGAGGTTCCTGCCATCGAAATGGGCAAGCTTGCGGTGGACGATCAGGTAGATGTCCTGAATCAGATCGTCTTGTTCCGACGAGGGGCCGCCGAGCGCTCGAATCCACCGAGAGACGTCCTCGTAGGTGTGGTAGTAGACCGACGCAAAATTTCGCGTGTCCAAGGGGGCCTCTTTCGCTGAGCGCAGCCCCTCCGATGCAATCGGCACCTTGTCGGAGCCAGTCGTCAAACTTGCGATGCCTACCGCGGGAGAACTAGGTGCCCGAGGGGTTTTCAGGCCCAGCGCCCGACTGGCATCGACGATGCTCCTTCCCGTCGGCTTTGTTTTTCTCCACGCCCCTATCAAGGGGAACATTTCAGGAAAGTAGTGCAACGGGCGCGACCGTGCGCGCCCCTCGATGGTCGATTCGTCCGCGCTTGATCCGGGATTTGCGCGGGCCTGCCTCGTTTCCCGATGACGACGGGCGACCCACAAAATGCGAACTACCCAGCGCGTAAAGCGATCAACTCTCTAGGGAGCGCTCCGACCGATTTTGATGCACCGATCGCGACGTACGCGGCGATTATTGGAAGCGATGCGGTATCGAAAAAAACCGGAAAGGTTTCGGTAGCCGGCGCCCCTTTTACTCGTTGGCGACGTCTCCGGCGATCGCGGCGCGCCAAGCGCACGCGTTCGCGGGGGCCCACTCGAAGGAGTCACGCAATGGTCAGATCTCGGTTCCCGACGGTGTCGATTGTTCTCGTTTTGTGCGGAGTCTTCGCCTTCTCATTCGCCGCTTGCACCGGCGAAGCTGGCGACGGAGCAGACATCGACGCTGGCGTGACCGAGGGAAGTGGTGGCCGCGGCGCTGGCGGCGCCGCGGCAGGGGTTGGGGGCATGACTGGCGCGGGCGGCGCATCCGGCGTCGGGGGTTCGATGATGGCGGGGCAGGGCGGAGCGTCTTCGGGCCTCGGCGGCAACCTCGGTACCGGTGGAATGCTTCGTGGCGCTGGAGGTGCTCGCGGTGTGGGCGGAGTGAGTGGCTCAGGCGGTATCACCGGAAGCGGCGGTAACGGCGCCGGTGGATCGACGACGCCGGCGAACTGCACGGCGACCCCGGTAAATCCCAATGCCACCCCGCAAGCCAAGAAGCTGCTCTGCTACCTCTACAGCCTCTACGGCAACCACGTTCTGTCCGGCCAGCAGGAAACGAGCTGGAGCAATCCGGCCAATGACATCACCTACTACACGAGCATGATCGGCAAGGCTCCGGCAATTCTGGGTGGTGACTACCTGTATCCGAGCGGGACCTCCAGTCGCGCGATCGCATACTGGAATGCGGGTGGGATCACGATGATCCGCTACCACATGGGGGCTCCGCCCAACGCCGACAGCTACGCGAACGCGATGGGCAGCGCCAACCTCGACAACGTGGTGAAGGCAGGAACGACGGAGAACACGTCGTTCAACCAAAAGCTGGACTACGTGGCTACCCAGATCGGGATGTTGCAGGCGGCCAATGTTCCGCTCCTGTGGGCCCCCTTTCACGAAGTGCAACCAAACGGGTGGTTCTGGTGGGCCAAGGGGACCGGTGCGCAATACGGCGCTCTCTGGCGTTACATGTTCAACTACCTGACAAACACCAAGGGGCTCAACAACATCTTGTGGCTGCTGCCCTTCAGCGGATCGCCCAACGCCGGTTACTATCCAGGGAAGGCATTCGTCGACATCGCGGGGCCCGATACTTACGGGACGAACCCGCCGTTTTCTTCCAACTACAACAGCGCGCGAAATATCGTCGGCACCACTATTCCCATCGCACTGCATGAGACCGGAACGATTCCGCAGCCACCGACGATGTTTCCAACTGCCGCGCCGTGGCTTCTGTTCAACGTCTGGGCCGGCTTCGAGACCTCCGCCAATACGGTGGCCACGCTCACCAGCGCGTACAACAGTCCTTTCACGATCACGCGCGACGAGGTCCCGAATCTAAAGTGACAACCAGAAGGCTCACGCGTGCTCTGGCTCCGCTCGGAGCCGTCTCCGCCTTGGTGCTGCTCGCCGGGGTGACGATCGTCGTCACGGCGATCGTCCTGCGCGCCACCGGATCTCGTGGAGCCGACGCCAACCCACGTGACACCGCCGCAAGCCCCGATGGCGCGCCGGGCGGGAGGCCGCCCGCAACCGCCTCTGCCTCTCTACCGCAACCACGACAGCGAGGCAGGGCGACGCCCAAACCGTCCATGGTCGTCGAAGCGCCGCGATCAGGCGCGACCGGTGACGCCGAGGATGCCTTGATGATGAAGCTGCGTTCGCTGGCTGGGCAGGACCCGCAGCAGATCATCCGCCTTGCGCGAGAAGCGAATGCCCGCGACCCAGATGGCCCCAATGCTCCAGAGCGCGCCTGGATGGTCGTCAAGTCGCTGACGGATCTTCAGCGCTTCTCGGAAGCAAAGGACGAGGCGCAGGCGGTGGTCAATCGATATCCGGGCACGTCCTGGGCGCTCGATGTCCAGCGACATCTGTTGTCGAATCCACTGTGAAGTCGGTGGGATCGTTTAACGCGAAATGCAATGAAGCGCCGAAAAACTTCGCATTTTGTCGGTCATCTTCGTTTGGTTGCGTCGCCAATGTCGTTTAGTGAGCCGTTTCGAATTGTGCCGTGAGCCGTTTTTCCGGTAAGAAGCTACTACCACATTGAACCAAATCTTCTGGACGCGGACGGTAACGGTTTCCGTTCGCGACGCCGGAAGAACTTGGATGCCTCGCCGGTAGCGACCTCGTCGCGAGCGTCTCGACCGCGCGGGCTCTGCTTCCCGCGATCGGTGCCGACGTTGTCCGGCAATTGCGGGGGAATGGGGAACTCATGCTGTCTGCGCGTCCGTTCAGTCGCCGAACCAACAGTCTTCCGGTGTCAATGCTCTGTACAGCCGCAATCGGCCTGTCGGTTGCTGCCGTCGCACTGTCTGGTTGCGACGCACAGGTTGGGGACCGTGCTTCAGGGAAGGGCGGCAGCGCCGGCCCGGTGCTGGATGCTGGGCAGCATGGTGGCGGCGGTGGCGGCGCTGCGGGCACGACGGACGGCGCAGGTGGTGCAAGGGTGACGACGGGCTCGGGTGGTGACGGCGCTGGCGGCGTGGGTGGCCGCGCCGCTACAGGCGGAGCGCCCGGGCGAACGGATGCGGGAGCTCCCGACGGTCGAGCAGGAGGCGCGCCCGGGGGTGCCGGCGGCAGCGCAGGTACAGGCGGCGCGGGTGGAGCGGCCAACGCTCAGGAGATCTTTTCTCCGTGTCGATTCCACTTCGGGACCATCGACAGCAAAGCCAAGAGCGCCGGCGCCGCACTGATCTCTCAGATCGACTACTTCACGCCGGGCTGGATGCTGGGAGCGACGTTCGACCATCAGGGGGTCTGCAACGACACCAAGCCAGGGGCGGTCCTGGCCGGCAAGGTCCCGGTCATCGTGGCCTACCTCTCGGCCGGGAACGTCAAGCGCGATCACCAACTCTGCGACTGCAACGTGTCGGGCTGCGCCGGTGGAAACCTGTGCACGGTGGGGGCCCAGTTCATTACCCAGGATTGGGCGAAGATCCTGAACGCCTACCGCAGCTATTCGCAGGGATTCGCCGCGTGCTACGGCACGACGCGCCCGATCGTCTTCGAAATGGAGCCCGACTGGTATCAATATACGGGCGGGTCTCAGACGCAACCGTGGACGCCGGCTCAGGCCGGGCAATACATGTCGCAGCTGGTGATGGCGCTGAAGACCAACCTGCCCAACGCCCGCTTTTCCATGGACGTATCACCGTGGGTGGCGCCCGGAAACGGGATGGACAACGGCGCTCAATGGTTCTCCAACTTCGACATGTCTTTGTTCTCGTTCATCAACACGTCGGGTGGTGGCACCAACGCGAATACCGTCAAGATCCGCTCGAGCAACAGCATGACCTGGGCCGGGCTGCACAAAGTCACCGGAAAGCCGATCTTGGCTGACACGGGATACGGTGCGAACGGCATCTCGGCTGGCCCCGACCCGGCCTGGGACGTTGCCGCGAACATCAACGCGCGCATCGCCGATGGCGTCGTGTCCATCGCCCAGTACAACCCGAGCGCGACCTGGTCGACGACCATCTCCAGCGACCGCAGTCAACTGGTGGTGCCGCCGTTTTGCCCCTGATCGAGAGCGGGTTGATCATGAGCCGACCCAATACCCCCAGCCGGTATCACGTCGCGTGGCTGTTCGCCGCCTTCTGGTTGTGCGTCGGTTGCGCCTCGAACGAAGCGCCGCCGGTGAAGGGCGTGGGCGGGATCGGCGGGTTGGCGGGAGTCGGTGGTGTGAGTGGCAGCGGAGGAACGGCGGCCTCCGGTGGTGCGAGTGGAGGTGGCGGAACAAGGGGCACCGGTGGAGCCGCGGGTGGAACCGCGGGCGCGGCGGGTGGTCAGTCCGGCGCCGGGACCGGTGGCAACCGAGACGCCGGCAATTCCATGGGACCGCCAGATGCCGGAATGGCTGACGCCGGCGGCGGATCGCCACCGCCGCCGTTCACCGGGCCAACGGTCGCCGGAACCGTGACGGTGACGCGCGGCAGCTGCCATGGGCCACCTCGCTCCCGGTTTCGCCGGCTTCAGCTTCGAGAAGACGCACATGACGGACGGCTTCTTCACGGCGAGCCACGCACCGTTGATCGCCCTGTTCAAGCTGCTGGGGCCCGGGATCGTGCGCATCGGCGCCAACGACGTCGACGCGTCGACCTGGGTGCCGGCGGCGACGCCGGTGGCCGGAGGGCAAACGTCACACAACGTTGGTACCGTGGAAGTCGACGCGCTGGCCGCGTTCTTGAACGCGGCCGGTTGGAGGGCGATTTACGGCGTCAGCATGAGGACGGCGACGCAGCCGTCGGTCGACGAATCGGTCTACGTGACCAACAAGCTGGGAACGAGTCTCCACAGCATCGAGATCGGTAACGAGATCAATTTCTTCGCCAACAACGCCGTGGGAACGCCCACGATGCAGTGGGTCGGGTTCGAGGCGGCGATCCACGGAGCGCTCGCGTCCATCCCTCTGGCTGGTCCCGCGGCCGCCGGCGCGGTCACGAACTTCACTGTTCCCTTCGCCAACGCAGAGGGGAGCAAGATCATCCTGCTCACCGAGCACTACTACAAAGGGGCTTCCTCGAGCAATCCGACGATTGCCGCCATGCTCGCGCTCGATCCCGGTGTGGTCAGCCAGTCGCAGGCGCTCGCCGCCGCAGCTCAGGCAAACCGCATCCGTGATGGATACCGGTGGGGCGAGATGAATACGTACTCCGGCCACGGCGCCGCTGGCGTGAGCGACGTATTTGCCGCTGCCCTCTGGGGGATCGATTTCATGCTCACCACCGCCGAATACGGCGCCGCCGGCGTCAACTTCCACGGCGGTGGACAGAACATGGACAACAACATCTGCACGAATGGCGTCGCTTCGTGCACGCTGCCGTTCAGATATTCGCCGATCCTCGAGGTCGACAGCCGCGTCACGGGCCCCGCGCCGCTCTTTTACGGGATGCTACTGGTTTCGCAAGCGGGCGTCGGTGACATGCTGCCGACCCGCGCGACGGCCGGGAATCTCAACTTCACCGCCTACACGGTCAGCCTGGCCGACGGCTCGACCAACATCGTGCTCGTCAACAAAGACGTCACCAGCGGCGTGAATGCCAGCGTCGATACCGGCGTGACGGTGTCGGCCGCGACTGGCGTCTTTCTGCTCGCGCCGTCGCTCGGTGCCAAGACTGGCATCACCTTCGCCGGTTCGGAGATCACCCCCGCCGGCGCCTGGACGGCCAAGGCTCCGTACACGCTGACGACCAGCGGCCACCTGGTCAACCTGGTGGTGCCGCCCGGGTCCGCGGTCGTGGTTCATGCGCGGTGAATGAGTTTGAAGGTTTTGCTCCTCTCTTGACCTTCTATCCGCGGGGCGGCCTATCCATGGCCGGTGTATGTCCATGAAAACGATCTGGCGGATCCGTGTCGCTTTTGTCGTCGTTGCGCTGGCAGGTTGCGCCGACGGGACTTCGGAGCCGCAGAGCAATCCCGGAGATGATGCTTCGATAGCGCGCAGTGACGGGAGCTCCGGAGGTGGCGCGGGACCGTCCGTGGGAGGAGCGAATGGAGCCGGCGGGATCGCCGGTGCAGGCGCGGGCGGGATGACGGGCGCGGGCATGGGCGGGATGACCGGTGCGGGCACCGGCGGACTGACGGCCGCCGGCGGAGCCGGTGGTCGCGGTAGTTCGACAGGAGGAGCGGCGGGCGCCAGCGCGGGGATGGGTGGAGTCTCCGGATCGGGAGGCGCCGGCGGGGCAACAGGATCACCGGCGGTGCGCGTCGTCGGGAGAACGGGGATGGGCACCGCGACCGGGTCATTCCAGTATTCGTGGCCGGGCGTGAACATCCAGGCCGACTTCACCGGGACGCAGGCGTCGATGCTGGTCAACAACGCCAGCGGCAACAACCGGGTGACCGTCGTCGTCGACGGCGGTGCGCCGAAGACCATCTCCTTGCCGTCCGGCCAATCGACCGTGTCACTGGCATCCGGCCTCACCGGCGCAATGCACGAAATCGTGATCTGGCGAAACACGGAGGCGTCGCCCGGCGGCCTCACGACCTTCACCGGTCTGACAGGCTTCGGGGCTGCGGGCGGTCTCCTGGCGCCACCCCCCGCACCGGCAAGACGCATCGAAGTGATCGGGGATTCGCTCTCGGTCGGCGCGGGCGTGGAGGGCAACGCCACCTGCACGGGCGGGATCGACGCATTTACCAACAACTACCTCGCCTATGGCTCGATCGCTGCCCGGGCGGTCTCGGCCGACGTGGTCACGATCGCGTATTCGGGGATCGGCGTGTATCGCAACTTCGGCGAGACGACGCCGACAGCTGCCTCGCTGACCATGCCCAGGCGGTATCCGTACGCGATCCCGGATACCGTGCTCTGGGACTTCTCGGTCTATCAGCCGCAGGTTGTCGTCATCAACCTGGGGACGAACGACTTCGGGCCGGGCGATCCAGGCACGGCTTTCGAGACGGCCTACGTATCATTCGTACAGACCATTCGCGGCAAATACCCGAGCGCCTACTTCGTTCTGATCGACATGTACGGAGGAATGCGTCTGACCCGACTCAACAATGTGCTCGGCACGTTGAAGGGCGACGGCGAGTCGAAGGTCGAGGTGCTGAGCCTCAACGCCGTGCAAAACAATCTCGGCTGCAACCAGCACCCGAATGTCGCGGGCCAGCAAGGAATGGGAAACGTCCTGGCGGCGCGTCTTCGCGTCGTGATGGGCTGGTAGATCACCGATGCGATCATCGCGTCCCGGAGGGCTCATCGATATGAAAGGCCTCTTCACCTTCTCGCACTTCGCGCTTGCTGGCGTGCTCGTCTTCGCCGCGGCCTGTGGGGGCGGGGCGGAACCAGTGGGATCGGGCTCCGGTGGCTCGGGAGCGGGCGGTTCGCCGGCCGGCGTCACGTCGAGCGGCGGTGCCGTCGGCAGCGGCGGTACGACGGGGACCGGCGGTGTCGCGGGATCGGGAGGAGCGGGCGGTAGCGCGCCCGGCGGCAGCGGCGGCTCGAGCGCAACGGGCGGACGATCGGGCGCCGGCGGTGTCACGGGATCCGGTGGCACGTCAGGGCAGGGTGGTGCTGCCGGAAAGGCCGGGACCGGAGGAGCCGCAGGGGCCGGGGGTACCGCCGCCCACACGGGAGTCTGGAACGTCATGATGCTGGGCGATTCGGTGACCGAGTCGACCTGCTATCCGCAGCTCACGTACCAGCAACTCAGGGCGGGGAATCATTCCAACTTTCAGCTCGTGGGCATGGAGACGACGAATCAGTCCTGTGGAGCCGGCGCGCCGAGCTCCGTCAAGGACGAGGGGCACGCGGGCTACGGCGTGACGTACCTGCCCCAGAACAGCACACGCAGCGCCTGCACGAAGAGCAGCGGATGCGGAAGCTATCCCGAGCTTCAGAGCTGGGCCGCTGAGAAGCCGGACATCGTCCTCATGCACTACGGGACCAACGATGTCTGGGACGGCATCGGCACCTCGACGATCCTGTCTGCGTACCTGGCGGTGATCGCCGAGTTCCGCAAGCAGAACCCGAACGTGATCTTCTTCGTCTCGAAGATCATCAAGCTGAGCCCGTCCGGTTGCACCAACTGTCTGTCCAACGTCGGAGCGCTGGCCGCCGCGCTCACGCCCAGCTGGGCGTCGACCAACTCGACGGCCACTTCACCGATCCGCATCATCGACCATTACGATAGCGCCTTCGATCCGACGAACAGCGCCAATACGTCTGACGGCGTTCATCCCACGCCAGTCGGTGCCGCCATCATGGCGACGGTCACCGTCAACGCGATTGCCGCCAGCGGATACTTCTGAAAACGTCATCCTGCGTCCGGATCAGCCGTCGAACGAAACGGCGTCGACGTAGACGTACAGTGTCCCGGCGCCCGTCGTGTTGATGACCAGGCCGATCTTCGAGCCGCTGAGGGCAAAGTCGGAGGGAACGGGGACAACGATACTGTTCCACTCGCCGGGGATCACCTGGTCGGCGTTGTAGCCGAACAGGGTCCAGTGATAGCTCTGCGCAGGGCCGGCCTGTGAGTAGGCCGCCACGAACCTTACGGACAGCGGGCGCGGTGTGCGCCGCGGGCGCCCTTTCTGCTGTGTCGGCGACGACGAGTGTTGCCTCGACCGCAACGCCGCCCTGGAAATCAGGCGCTAGTGAGACGAGACCTTCAGGCTGGTCAAGCAGAAGTTCCAGCTGGTACTGCTGGCGCCATTGACCGAGAACTTGATGGACGCGACCTTGCTCGTGTCGACGTTGGCAGGTACAGCGACCGAGGTCGCGCCCGCCGCGAGATTGTCAACCCGTGTCACGTTCACGTCGGCGGCATCGTCAAAGAGCACAGATGTGCCAGCCGGGATGCTGCCGCTGCCGAGCGTCCAGCTGACGGAAGTGATCGTCGCGCCGGGATTGCAACCATTGAAGGGGCTCTTGGCGGTGGAAGAGAGGCTGCTCGTGCTCTCGAGCATCATCAACTCAGGCCAGGTCGATACGTTGACTCCATGAGTGTCGCAAAGAGCGAGGCCGAGACCGCCCCCCGACGTAGCCGCGCAGGCGCTGCCCGAGAAACAGACCTGGGGATTGGCTGCGTTGTTCCCCGCGGGCTTCGTGAAGCTCACGTTGCAGGTGCCGGCCGAGAAGGGATAGTCGAACCAATACCCGACGACGTTGGCCCCCGGGTTCGGGTAGTTGAGGATGCAGATGAAGCCGTCGCCGTGAGTCGCGTTCGTCGCGCCGCAGGTGGCGCCGCCCGGACCGATGAGCTCGGTCGTGCGGGCGACCCCACCGCCCGTGCCCGCGCCGCCGCCTGTGCCCGCGCTGCCACCGCCCGTCCCCGGAACGCTCGCGTCGGCGCCACTCGGGCCGGTGCCGCCCGTCCCCGAGGTACTTGGGCCGCTGCCGCCCACGCCGGCGCCGCCCGTCCCCGAGGCGCCAGCGGCGCCGCCGCCCGTCCCCGAGGTGCGCCCGGCGCCACCGCCCGAGCCGGTGCCGTTCATGCCGGAACCACTGCCTCCCCCTGAGCCATTGGAGATCGGCGTGCTCGCGGCACATCCGACGGTGAGAAGCGCAAGTGCCCCAAGCGCGATCAAACGGATGCAGAATTCGGGGACTGGTTTATTCATGATCACCGCGGACTATACACGCGACAAGCTCGTCTACCGCAAGCTCACGTTGTCGAGGAAGTTGCCGCCGTCGCCCTGGGGATCACCGTTGATGAATGCGATCGTCGTGGACGCGCCGGCGGCGACCACCGTTGCCGTGAAGGGTTCCCAGCTCAGCTCCGGCGCGAGGTAGACACGGTGCAGGCGCAGCTTGATGCCGGTGACCGACGTGCCGAGGACGGCCGCCGCCTGCGCGTGCGACAGCCCTTCGGCCTTGACCAGATCGAACGCGGCCCGTTGCGGCGCGCTCAACTTCGTCAAGGCGCGCGCGAGGTGGGCGCCGGCCTCGCGCGCCTCGAGCTCCTCCTCGCTGGTCGGTGTGGGGGCCGCGAGCGCCGCCTGCGACACCAGCCGATCGTCGTCGAGATCGACGTGCGCCTCGCGCTGGCCCGCGCGCCCGATCACCAGCCTGCGCGCGATTTGCGAACGCCCAGGGCATCACCTCGGCGCCGATGACGAAATTCCCGCGAGCGCGATGCATCTGCAGGAACGTCTGCTGGATGATGTCTTCCAGCCGCGCCTCGTCCCGGACGCGACGGCGCAGGTAGCGCGCCAGCTGCGGCGCGATCGCGTCGTAGACCGCGTCGAACGCCGCCGCATCTCCGCGTGCATAACGGCTCATCGCCTCGTCGACGTTTTCCACCTGGCCCCCTTTCGCCGTGAATCGGCGCGAGGGTCAGGCTGACGTCGGGGCGTGGGAGCGGGCGTGGGTGGCGGCGTGGAAAAGCGCGGGCGTCAGACCGTGTCGGATCCGGTCTCGATTCCCGCGAACAGCGGCGTCGACAGGTAGCGCTCGCCGGTGTCGGGCAACATCGCGAGGATCACGCTCCCCTCCGCGGCCCGCGCGGCGACCTCGAGCGCGCCTGCGAACGTCCCGCCCGCTGATATGCCGCAGAAGATGCCCTCCTGCCGCGCCAGATCGCGGGCGCACGCGATGGCCCGATCGTCAGGAATGGGGATCAGCTCCTGGTAAACACTGCGGTCCAGCACCGATGGGACGAAGTCGGGTGTCCAGCCCTGGATCTTGTGGGGCTTCCATTCCTGGCCGCCGAGCATCGCTGCCCCCTCGGGCTCGCAGGCGACGATCACCGTCTCCGGCCGCGCGTGCTTGATCATCGCTCCCGCGCCCGTCAACGTTCCGCCGGTTCCCCAACCCGTAACCCAGTAGTCGAGCCGCCGCCCCGCGAAGTCCGAGAGGATCTCGGGGCCCGTGGTCTGGCGGTGATAGGCGGGGTTCGCCGGGTTATCGAACTGGCGCGCGAGAAACCACCCGCGCTCGTCGGCCAGCCGCGCGGCCAGCCGGACGGCACCGGTCGCCCGCTCGGCGGCCGGCGTCAGGATCACCTTCGCGCCGTAGGCGCGCATGATCTGGCGTCGCTCGACCGAGAATGACTCGGGCATCACGGCCACGAATGGATAGCCGCGCGCCGCGCAGACCAGGCCGAGCGCGATGCCCGTGTTTCCCGAAGTGGCCTCGACCACGGTCTGCCCGGACACGAGGAGCCCGCGGCGCTCGGCGTCTTCGATGATGCCGAGCGCGAGGCGATCCTTCACCGAGCCGCCAGGGTTGGCCGCCTCGAGCTTCACGTAGATCGTCACGCGCGGTGGCGCCAGGCGATTGATGCGGACCACCGGGGTGCGCCCAATGAGCTGAGAAATGTCGTCGTAGATCATCGCGCTCGAGTCTACGCCACCGATCCAGAGTCACCACGCCGGATCGCCGGGTAGCTACCCGATCGTAACCGCCGCCCTCTCGACGAGCCGCGTTCGCGGGGGGGCCGGAGATGGCACGGCGCTGGCAACGGTCGGTGCAACCACAATCGGAGGTCCCCATGAGCGCGATCGATTTGCTCGAGTCTCAGCACCGCGAAGTCGCGAAGCTCTTTAAACAGATCGAGAAGACTAGTAGCGGCGAAGAAAAGATTCGCCTCTTCGAAGAGATCGCGGACAAGCTCGCGATCCACGCCGCCATCGAGGAGCACCACTTCTACCCAGCGGTGAAGGCCAAGCGGACCGAGGACATTCTGCTCGAGGCGGTCGAGGAGCATCTGGTGATCAAGCGGAGCCTCGCGGATCTGTTGCAGCTGGAGGTCGGCGACGAACACTTCGACGCCAAGATCACGGTCCTCAAGGAGGAAGTCGAGCATCATGTCGGCGAGGAGGAGAAGGATCTCTTCCCCAAAGTGAAGAAGATCCTCTCGAAGCAGGAGCTGGACGCTCTCGAGCAAGAGATGGTCGCGGAGCAGGAAGAGCTCGAGGAGGAAGGGAATCCGCGCGAAGGCATCCCGGACGAGACCGGCGAGGCCGCGCCCGTGTAGCGACCCTCATCGCGGGAGGGAGGGGTTCCCAAGTAGAGGTTCGTCACTAGGTGGCGGAGCTGTCCGTTCCCCTCAGGGGAGCCATCCGGCGCTGCTGATCGTCTTGTGGTGTCGTGGTGGACCGCGCTTGACACTATAGAACGACCGTTCGTATTATTAGGTCATGTCGAAGGGCGACGACACCCGCGAGCGGATCCTCGACCGCGCGTTCCGCGTCGCCACTCGTGACGGCCTCGAGGGGCTGTCCATCGGCATGCTCGCCGGCGAGCTCGGCATGTCGAAGAGCGGGCTGTTCGCGCACTTCGGCTCCAAGGAAGATCTCCAGATCGAGGTGCTGCGCGCGGCCGCGCGACGATTCGAGGACTTCGTCTGGCGCCCCGCGCTCAAGGTGGCGCGGGGCGAGGCGCGCCTGCGCAAGGTGCTCGAGCGCTGGTTGCTCTGGGTCAACGAGCCGAGCATGCCCGGCGGCTGCATCTTCGTCGCAGCCGCAGCGGAGCTCGACGACAAGGACGGGCGGCCGCGCGACTTCCTGGTCGGTGAGCAGAAGAAGCTGTGCGCCGCGCTGGCCAAGGCGGCGCACCTCGGGGTCGAGGAGGGGCAATTCCGCCGCGATCTCGACTGCGACCAGCTCGCCTTCGACGCGTACTCGCTCGTGTTCGGATACAACTTTCAGCGCCGCCTGCTGCGCGACCCCAAGGCCGAGGTGCGCGCGCGCCGCGCGATCGATCGGCTGCTGGCGTCGGCGCGCGCACCGGGCTGACCAGGAGGCACTCGAGGAGGCTCACCATGTCCGCGTCGCGTCCAAGAAAAAGAACGAATGGTCGTGTTTTAATGTTGCGCGCCGGGGTTCGCGCGCTGGCCGTGCTCGCGCCGCCGCTCGCGGATCGCGTGGCCATGGATCTCTTCTTCAGACCTCAGCGGCGCCGCGAGGCGCCCGAGGTCGCGGCGCTCGCCTGCCATCGCTGGCAGGTTCGCACGCGCGCCGGCTGGCTGACCGCGTGGGATTACGGTGCCGGCCCCACCGTGTTGATGATCCACGGCTGGAGCGGGGCGGCCGCCCAGTGGGCGGGGTTCGTCGGACCGCTCGTACAGGCGGGCTACAACGCCGTGGCGATCGATCTGCCCGCGCATGGGTCGTCGGAGGGAACCCGAACCAACCTCCAGCAGTACGTGGAGGCGATCCTCGACACCGCCGATCGCATCAAACCGATCCACGGGGTGCTCGGCCACTCGCTGGGGGCGACCGCCGTGACGCTGGCGCTGGCGCGCGGGCTGCGCGCCGAGCGCGCGGTGTTGATCGCCCCGGCGTCGCGCGATGTCCCTGCCTACCTGCACGCCTTCGCTCAGCGCCTGGGTTACCCAGAGCAGCGCGAGCGACACCTGGTCGCGGCCATGCAGCGCCGGTTCGGCGATCTCGAGCGCTTCGATGCCCGGCGCGCGGCGGCCGGCTTGCGCACGCCGGTGATGATGTTCCACGACATCGGCGATCGCGAGGTCCCCTTCGCCGAGGGGGAGCTGCTGGCGCGGGTCTGGCCCGGCGCCCGCCTGCGGACGCTGGAAGGCCTCGGTCACAACCGCCCGCTCAGCGACGCGAAGGTCGTGGGAGAGACGCTGGCCTTCCTCGCCACCGCCGGCCGGCCCGCCGCCAGCGAGGCGCCGCGATCGAGCCTGACCCGAGACGCCGGAGAGAAGAGGCGGATGGCGCGCTAGGGAGGGCAGGGCCGGCGTCGTTCATTGCCTGGCGATCGAGCACCAACCGGCGAGTCCGTTCCTATATTGATTCGGAAGAGCCCATGCCGTGGCGTGGGATGGAGGTCGTTATGCTCATTTTGGTGGCAGGTCTTCTCGTGGCGCTCTCGCCCTTCTTGCTATTCATGGGGCCGTTCGTCGTCTGGGCGGCTTGGCCGTCGATCGCGCTCGTCTTCGCGGTCTACGTTGTGCGCGCCATCCAGCGCCGGCGTCACTCGCCGGCCCTGGCGCAGCAGTCCTGAGGGCAGGCGGCCGCGCGCCGAAGCGCTAGCCAATCAGTCCATCTCGTCGAGGAGAGCCTCGATGTTCTCGGTGGGGCGGCCCACCGCAGCCCGGGTCGGCAGGATCAGGATCGGGCGTTCGATCAGGATCGGGTGCTTGGCCATGGCGGCCAGGATCTCCTTGTCGCCTGCGTCCTTCGAGAGTCCGGCGGCTTTGAACGCATCCTCGCCGGCGCGCACCCATTCGCGCGCGGGGCGATCCAGGCGGCGGCGCAGCTCGGCCAGCTCGGCGGTGCTGAGCGGCTTCTCGAGATAGCGGCGCTCCTCGTAGGCGACCTCGCGCTCGTCGAGCAACGCCTTGGCCGCGCGGCTCTTGGTGCATTTCGGATTGTGGAGCAGAGTGGGTTTCGGGAACAGGGCGGCGGCGCTCATCCCGGTTGCATACCATACGGACCGGTCAAGCCGGCTTCTCGCCCTCGTCGGCCCTTCAGAGCCCGCACCCTGTCGTTGGAGCTCCCGGTAACACTGACCCGCTGACGTTTCCGAACGGTTACGCGCGCGCGTGTTACGAGCCAGATTGACGGCGGTCGAGTGTCGGCACGGTTATCGCTTGAGGAAGGACAACCCAGTACAGACCGCTCCGAATGAAGTCTTGAGCGGGTCTTTCGACAACTCACCATCCAGAGGTGCCAAATGCTCATCGGACTCGCAATCCTTCTCGCGCTCGCATGGGTTCTAGGTTTCACGGTGCTCCATGTGTCGTCGTTCGCGATTCATTTGCTGATCTTGCTGGCCATTGTCAGCGTGGTGGCTCATCTGTTCCGCGGACGGAGGCTCACGTGAGGCGCTCGGGGGCGGCGAAGCGCACGACCGCAATGACGGTTGCCGAGCCCCGGCGATCCTCGCGAGCTCCGATGGCGTTGACCCGAGCCCGGGTCGGCCTCGGCGGCGCGAAGAAGAAGACCGCCCGGATCATCGCGAGGAATCCCTTTCGGGTCGTCGCCGGCGCGCTCGCTCTCGGCTTTGTCTTCGCGAAGCTGAGGACCATCTTCTGAGCGGGCGGGAGTGCGGCCATCACCGCGCCTGCTCTTCGACTCAGCGCGGGGCGGGCGCGTGAACACCGAGCGCGGCGCGCGTCGCTTCCTGCGCGCGCCGCTCCTCGATCGTTCCCTTGAGGTAGTTGTCTTCGGCCAGGCCGCGCCGGCCCAGGATCTCGACCAGGTCGGTCCCTCCCAGCGCGACTAGCTCGCGGTCGATTGCGGGTCGCTGCTCGGCGCGCAGGCGCGGGTAGAGGTCGATGAGATCCGCCGCGAGGCTCGCGCGCTGGGTTTCGCTGAGGCGGCCCGGCGGAACCTCGGCCAGGCTCTCGATCAATGCGTCGCGCGGTTTTGGCCGCTCTTCGAGCATCACCAGGTCGCGTCCGTGCTGGATGGTCAACCCGTTCCACACGCTGCCGATCTCCTGCACCACGTAGGGCCACATGGGATCCTGCGCCCGGGGCGCCTGATCAGCGGCGATCGCCGTCAGCGCCGCTGCCACTCCGACGCGCACGTCCGGTTGTCCGAGCAAAGCGTGGAAGGCCGCCTTTCGAGCCTCGAGCGCGCCCGGGTTGCTGGCCAGCTTGCCATAAAGCTCGATGAGCTCGCTGGCCGCACTCGAGTCCTGCCGGCCGGCAAGGTGCGCGACCCGGGCCGTGGCATCGGTGACCGAGGTCTTCGATGTCGGAACGGCGCCGGCCGCGACCGGAGCGGCGGTTCGAGCGGGCCCCGCGTGATTGCTCCACTCGGTGACCGCGACCAACACCGCGACGGCGCCGGCCAGCGCGACCAAGCCGACCACGACCTTCATGGTCACCGCCGCGCTGCGATCACTCGGGGTCGGTGTTGTCGTTGAACAGCGGCGTCAGTGCAATGGCGCCATGGCCGTTCTGTGGGTAGTGCACTGCCGCCGGCGTCGCCGGCTGGAGCGTCGACGCGGTGTCGTCGGGTGGGAATAGCAGCAACGTTCCCAGGAAGTTGAGCACCCACACCTTCTGCATCCGCCCCAGGGCCGCGAAGGCGTCGCGCGAGGCCTGCGCTTCGCCGCCGTGGCGCAGGATCACTTCTTCCAGGGTCCCGCTGCGCCCATCGTGCCCATAGGGTGCGGTGGTCGCAACGCCCCACAGCGGTTCGGTGATGATCAGCTCTTGATAGGTTCCCTCGTAGTTGCGCTCGTGGAAGTTGGTGCCCAGGTCGTGGCGCTTGAGGTCGGCGAAGAAATTGCGGACCACGAACGGCGCGCCCGCGGCCTGCTTCAACGAGGGCAAGCCGCTGCCGTCGTCGACGCCCTTCAATCCACCCATGACGAGGGGTTTGGCCGTGGCAAACAAGAGATTGAAAGGGTTGCCCTGCACGGGATCGAATTCCGTCTCGAGATCCGCGACCCGCCGATCGCGGTTGATGGTCAGCGACGGCATGTGGCAGGTCGCGCAACCAATCGAGGTGAACACCGCGCGCCCGGTGAGCACGTCGGGCTGCGTTTGATCGCCGGTGCCGGGCTTGAAGTAATTGAGCAGATAGAACTCCATGAAGTCGACGATGCTCTGCGGGATCTCGTTGACGTATCCGTCGCCGTCACCGTCGACCGTCGCCGAAGCCACCGGCGGCGGTTCGATCTTGTCCAGGGTGCCGTCCAGGATCATGCCGGAGGGGGTCTTGACCATTCCGCCTCCCGCCGCGGTCGCCAGGTCCGAGTCGGGCGACTCGAGACCCATCTCGGCGTTGAAGGCGCCCACGACGAACTCTCGGATCGAGATGGTCCCGCCCTCGGCGAAGAAGGGCCTCACGCGCAGATCCGGATCCACGCCCACGACGTGCGTGGTGTCGAACGTTCCGTCGGCGCGCGCGGTGATGACGCCGTAGTCGATGCCCTTGGAGGTGAGCACGCGCGACACCGGTGCGCCCGATGACATCGCCTGATCGGCCGCGCCGGTGCGGATCGCGCGCAACGCGGTGGTTATCTCGTCGGCCAGCTGCTCCTGGAGGCCGAGGCCATACAGGTGGGGTGCGTCGCGGCTGTCGGGGCGGGTCACCACGTCGCCGCCGGCGCCTGCGCCGCCGCGCGGGCGCCCGTGGCAGCTCGCGCAGGAATCGGTGAGCCCGGCAGCGCCGCTGCGATCGCCGCCCACGTAGCTGGGGTTGACCACGCCGTCGTTGGTCGTGGGGCCCATTCCCTGTTTCATCTGAAATTTGCGCTGGAAGATCTGCCGCCCGCGACGAATGGCGCGGAACGGATCGCGCGCGATGATGAACGCCGACGTATCGGGCGTCATGATGTCGCCACGCCCGGCGCCGATCTCCTGCACCCACGATTTGTTGATCGTCCCACCGGTGACGTTGATGGGAGAGAGCTGCGTCTTGTCTCTCAGCTGCGCGGCTGCGCTGCGATCAAAAACCGTCAACGTTCCGAGGACGATCGCGATCGCCCCGAGCGCGAGCGCCAGCGCGCTCCACGAGAGAATTGCCCGCGTCGTGTTCCGTCTCATGGCCGGCTCCTTCAGTCGGTCGTCCGCCAATCGAGCACTCGAACGAAGCCAATCTATACCGCCCGCCAGACCCGCAATTAACGAGCGGAACGTATATCACCGCTCGATCGAGTTCCAGACATTTGCGAAACATTCGCTTGAAACGGGTTGCGCCTCCCGGCGCGGTTCTGAAACGTGTAACCCGAACGTTGATCTTTCTTTCGCTTCGCAAAACCGGTGTGACTGATTTCTTGAGCTGCCCCGACCAGCGCGGGTCACTTGCCTTCGGGGCGTCGTTTGGCTGCGAGTGGCGGTCCACAGTGGCCCAGGCAGCCGGGTACGCGCACCTCCAGTCGTCCTGCACCACCCCAGCGCGTTGGCCGGTAGGCGAGAATAGGGTCTCTCCCCGAAGCGCCGAAATCCGGAGGAACGGCAAAGAGCAGTACACCGCGCAGGGTCCGCCGCGCCGACAACCGTTGCGCCGTCCATTGCGGGCCGCAAGATTTGCCAGCGGGCGCCGCACGGTTGTCCACCTGCAGGATCACCCCGCCCGATTCGAGTGTGACATCGCGAGGCGACACGAACACCTCTTTCTGTCCAGCAACGATCCGGATCTCGAAGGCCAACAAATGCAAGGACGCTGACCCTGCGTCTCGCGCGAGCTGACCGCAATCCCGGATGGCGTCGACGCGGAAACGGAAGCCGTTACCTTCGAGCCAGCTCCCGACCGCCGCGGGACCGGCGTCCGAGTGAACGTCCGGATGGTCGTCGGCCACCGCCTGCGGGGAAAGGCAGACGCAAATCAGCAGCAATGACGCGAGAAAGGACCGGCGATCAACCCCGGTCACTATCAGGTCACTTGCACGACGTCGCGGTGGATTTCTGGGAGTCGCATACCGCCACCATGGCCACGGTGCAGCTGGACACGGACGTAGCGCCACCCTCGCAGTCATTGGCCGAGCAGGTGCAGACGTGGGTGTCGGCCGACAGGCAGCACTTCTGCGC
The DNA here is from genome assembly GCA_963711305.1 of uncultured Pseudomonadota bacterium. Taxonomy (GTDB): domain Bacteria; phylum Myxococcota_A; class Polyangia; order Fen-1088; family Fen-1088; genus DASRQZ01. Next base: position 619,150 of record CAVQDT010000001.1, on the reverse strand, counting down.
GGCATCCGCAGGGCACGAAGCGCTACCCGACCCGCTCAAGGTGGCGCTGATCGCGCCGGTGGCGGCGCACTGACAGAATCCCAGCGCCGTGTCGGCCTTGCAGGTGTAAGCGTCGCAAGTGCACAGGTCCGTGTTGCCGCAACAGACCCCTTGTTCGCCGCCATGAACAGCGACCGACGATCCGCTGCATGCGAGCAGATCATCGGGCTGTTTGTCGCGGCTGGCGCACAGGCATCCCGACGGTGTCGCGCTGCACGCCATCGCAGTCGTGACCGGCGTCGTTTGCCCGTCGGGAGAGTCACCCGACACCGAGCCGGGAATGCAGCCGGCTCCCATCGCAATGAACGTCAACCCGAAGGTACAACCAAGAAGCGTACTGACGATTCCGTGACGGAAAATCGAACGTCGGGCTTCCATCGCGGGCAGTATAACGATCTCGTTCTGTCAAGCAACGAACATCTACGTGCAATTCGTCGGGTGGTTGTGTGGTCGGCCTGATTTCAGGCGGCACGACAATTGAAATTCACGCCGGCAACCAACTACGTGCCGCGTGTACGTGTACTGCTGGGTGGCGGTGCACCGGGCACGGGCAGCGCTGATTGCAATGCGACGGTGTTTGCCGCCAATTACCGTTGCATCCCGGCGCCATGAGTGTTGAAGTCCGGGTCGCTCGGTTGACACCCTCGGAAAGGTTGGGAAGACCATGCGGCAATCCAGGAGACTGGTCGGAATCTCGATTGCTATAGCGATGGCGATTCTGCCCGCGAGCGGCAGCGCCGAGACGGTCGCCGTGCTGGTGACCAAGGCGCCCCTGCGCGCCAAGATGACCCGCGTCCTCAAGCAGCAAGGAGTCCGGGTCGTGCCCGCCGCGCAGGTCGGCAAGGTGTTTCGCGGGGAATCGGCGCCGACGTCGGATGCGGACTGGGCGCGTCTCGCGGGCAAGTTGAGTCTCGACGCATTCGTCATCGCCAAACCGGCGAGCGGGAGCGCGCATCTCGACTTGATCGTCCGCAACGGCAACGACGGAGCGATCGCCAGCCAGGAGACCATGTCGGCGCGCGTGCGGCCCAAGCAGATGGGCGCGTTGATCGCTGCCGCGCTCTCGAAGCGCTCGACGTCGGTGGCGGAGAAGCCGTCTGCTCTCGCGACCGAACACGCGATGGAGAACCCGCTGTCGATGGGCGGCACGCCGCCGCCCGAGGTCACCAAGACCCCGGCCCCAGCCACCGCCGCCAGCACAACGGGTACGCCGGTCAAGCTCGCCGCGACCGAGGCGCCATCACTGGACGCGGCCAAGGATTCGGGCGCGGCCGGCAACGGACGACGTGCCCGCACGTCATCCGATGACGGCGAGACGACGCTGGTGGCAGAAGATGGGGCCGGCGGCGGACGCCGCTTCGACGGCGCGGTCGGCAAGCTGTCCACCTTCGACATCGAAGCCGAGGCGCGCGAGCTGCGCCGCACGTTCGACTATTCGGGCGGCGGGGGCGGGCCGCGCTATCGCTTGACCTTCAACCCGGTGGCCGGTGCGCGTGCGAGTTACTTCCCGATTCGCAACGCGGGCCTGTTCGCGGCGGGCGAGTTCGGCGCCGGGCTCGAGACCAGCGGCTTCCCGACCGGCACGCGCGAGCTCATGGGCGGCGTTCAGGGCCGGCTGCCCCTGCCGATCGGCCAGGTGCGCGCCAGCGCCGGCTACTTCCATCACGCCTTCCTGGTACAAGACACCACCTCGACCACCGATGCCTCGCGCCTGACTCTGGGCGTGCCCAACACCGTTTACGCGGGCGCGCGGTTCAGTGTCGGCGCGCAGCTCGCGCTCACATCGCGCGTGCAGCTCGGCCTCGAGGCCGCCTATCGCCTGGTAACCACCGTCGGCAGCGACGCGGCCGAGGTACGGTCGATGGCGTACTTCCCCGGCGCATCGTCGCCCTATGGGCTGGATGGACGCGCCGTGGTCAGCATTGCGCTCACGCGCATGTTCGAGGCGCGCGCCGGATTCGACTACCGCCGCTACGGTTACGGCAGTCTGCAGGGCACGACCGCGACGGGGACGATCATCAACGCTTCGAGCGCCACCGATCAGTACATGGCATTTTCGCTGGGTCTGGCCGCGGTGCTCGGGCCGCAGTAGCACGCGCAACCGTCACCGACGCGCGTTTCACATTCCGGTGGGCATCGGACCGGCGGCGCTCATCAGCCAGGTGAGACCCACGACCAGCGCGACATAGGTCCAGAAGATGGGGCGGTCGCCGCGCTCCGGCGCGCCGCTTGCGGACGCGGCGCGAAACGACGCTGCGATCGCGAGGATATACAGCATCCCCTCGTGCATCGACAGCGCGAGAAGCCACAGCACGGCGGCGACGAGGGCGCGCTGGCGGCGCGATAGCGCCACGAAACCGCGGCCTCCGTCGAGCTGCCAGATGGGGAGCAGATTGAACAGGTTGATCCACGCGCCCACGCGCGCGATCGCCGACAGGATCGGCACGTCCAGCGCGTGACCCAGCACCAGCGCGACGACGGCGGCACCAGCGCCCCACACCGGCCCGGCCAGCCCGACGCGCGCGTCCTCGGCGGCGGTGGCGGGACGTTGTTTGAGACGGACGAAGGCGCCAAACCCGGGCACGAACATGGGCGCGCTCGCCGGGATTCCGTAACGGCGCAACCAGACGACGTGTCCCATCTCGTGGACGTAGATCGACAGCACCAGCCCGAGAGCGAAGCGCCAGCCGAACGCCATGGTGTAGACGCCGACCGCGATCGCCATCGACACCACGGTCTTGATCTGGGTGAGGCCGATCAGCAACGCCTTGCCCTTGGCGAGCAAGAACAGGAGCACCCATTTCATCTTCGCGAGCAAGACGCCGATCGCGCCCAGGCCACCGAGCCATTTTCGCCAGCCGGTACGCGCCGGTGCGGCCGGCGCGGCTGCTTCACCGGACGGGCTCGCAACCGGCGACGAAGCTCCATTCCTGGCCGTGTCGCGTGCGGTCGGCGTGGCCGCGAGCGCGGGCACCTGTGCGCTGAGCTCCTGAACGCGGGCAAACACGCGCCGGTGCTGCCCCGAGCTCGCAGGTAACAATTCGAGCGCGCGGCGCCAGGCCATCAGCGCGCCGGGCATGTCACTCTGTTGCTCCGCGCGCGCTGCCTCGGCCGCCAAGCCGCGCAGCGCCTCGGCGTGGACCAAGCCACCGCAACCGGGACACGCGAGCAGCGAGAGCGGCAGCTCGCTTCCGCAGCTGGCGCAGGCGCGCACGCCCGATGGTGGCGCCGACGCGCTCACTGACCGGCCGGCGGTGTTGTCGTGGGCGGTGGAGCGCCAAAGGGTGGCGCGACCGCCGGCTCCAGCCGAAACGGACCTTGGATCGGGACGCCCTTGTTGAGCTTCCACGCCTCGTAGAGCGCAATCCCGATGATGATGATCCCCATGATGTTGTCGCCGATGCTGAAGAAGGGGCTCGCCAGCGCGAGCCCCACCAGCACCATCACCGCGAGCAAAAGGGTAATCAGGCTCGGTGCTTCGTGGGGGGCTTTGGCGTTCTCCGCATTCGCCGGATCGGCTTTGGCCTTGTCCTTGGCTGCGTCTCCATCGCCGTCACCGGCCGCCGCGCCGTCCGGCTTCTTGTTGTCGTGGGCCTGGATCACGGCCTGATACACGAGCGGCACCTTGCACACGGTGACCGCGCCGTAGGTCAACACCATTGCCAGCGCCTGGTACTTCCAGCCGCCCAGCCCCGCAGCGCCACGTCGAACCGCCATTCCGATGAAGAGGCCGACGCCGATCGCGATCAGCCCGAGCTCCATGTTGGCCAGCTTGATGATGGCGTACCAGATGATCATCGACACCGTCGCCGCACCGGCGCCGAACATCGACGCGCGCAGGAACCGCCGCGTCCCCGCCACGCGACCGGTCAGCGCGGCCGAGCACGTGCGGCACGCGATGCGCCCGGCGATTTCGAAATACTCGCCGGCGATGGGCTGCGCACAACCCGCGCAGACGCGGCCCGCGTCCGCCGGTGCATCGACCTTGTCGAACTGCAATCCCTCGAGCCCGATGCCTGCGCCACCAGCTGATGCCCCAGAACCCTCGTCGGTCCCCATGCAGACAGTCTAACGGTAAGGGCAGGGGGCAACCAAGGCCCCCCGCCCCGAACGGACCGGTTGCGTCAATAGAGGTGCGCGCCCCACATTTCACGAGAAATGTGGGGCGCGCGTGGATCGATGAACCGGCTGCTGGTTACTGTCGCTGGGTGACGAAGTCCAGCTCGCCGAAGAGACCGTTGCTCTCGTCGTTCGGCCCGGCGCAGAAGTAGATGTCGTTGGGGTCGAAGTCGCCCCGCCCGTTGCCGTTAGTGATCCCCCACAGGCCGTCGATGATCAGCGGCTGCCCCGAGGGAGTGGCGAGCGCGCCGTCGAAGGTGGCGGTCGACTTCTTTTCGGACAGCGAGAGATCAAAGACGTTGATCGCGCCGTTGCCGAAGTTGCCGACCACCAGATCGGGGGCCTTCCGATCGTCCTTGTCCCGCTTCAACGCCATGCCCCAAGGGGCGTTCAGCACGCTGCCCGGGCCATTCTTGACCAGCTCGGTGATGAACCTGCCGTTGGTGGTGAACAGCGCGACCAGGCCGAGCCCGTCGCCCTTGGCGTCGTCTCCGAACTCGTCTTCCGAGTGTTGCGCGTAGGCCACGAAGAGCAGGTTCTCGACCGCCATCACGTTGAACGGCGAGAAGCCGGACGGCAGATCGGGGTCGATGAACTTGCCGTCGGTCATCGGGTTGTAGTCGTCGTCGAGCACGACGACCCCGCCGAAGCTCCTGCTGCCGTCGGGAAGCTCGTCGCCGAAGTCGGCGATGAGGAGCCGCTCTTTTCCGTGGACCCTGGCGATGGTCAGACCCTTGAAGTTCGAACCGTCCGGGCCGGTGAAGCGTGGGGCATCGGACGTCAGCTGATCGCGCTTCACGCCGATGATCGTTCCATTCTCCGTGGCGAAGATGAAGTCATCACCCTTGAAGGAGTGGGTGGGATTGAAGACATCTCCGGTCGGGGCGCTGCCGTCGGGAAGCATGACCGACTTCTTGAGGTTACCGTCCTCGTCGACGACCTCCGCGGTGCCCTTTCCGTTCGACGAGAGCCAGGCCAAGCCCGTCTTGGGATCGAGGGCAATACCCCACGCGTTCACCAGCGTCGCGTCCGTCTTCGGCGCCGGCGGCATCAAGTCCGGATCAGACAGCAAGTTCTTCTGCCGGACCCTGGCTTCGAAAGGATTCACCTTTCGCGCCGTCAGCGCCGACGCCGTCTCCGTGGCATCCGTGGTGACGTCACCACAGCCCAATCCGATCCCCGCCGTTACCAAAAGACCTACGGGCAACATGCGATCGATTCTCATTCCGTCCTCCCTCTTCCCTGACCCCGGAGATCCCGACGGGAATCAGCTCCCGCCGTGCGATCCTCCCAGACTGCGAACATCCCAATGCTGTCCACGCGGCCGTTCGCGGAGGAGTGCGGCGCACGGCTGATTTTCGCCGCGCGTTATGGGTGACCACAACTACCGATTCGACACACCATCGCGTTGAAATCTGCGGTACGAAGGCATCGTGTCGAGCAGGGTCGAATTCGCTTGGGTTGGGCACCGCCACCGCGGCCGGTCTCGGCGGCGCGATCTCTGATCACGAAGGTGAACGCGGACGGAACAGCCGCCTGGGGGGAGGGAGGTGCTCATGGTGATCGAGATAGACGACGTCGATTGGCGGCCGGCGCACGCGGTGGTGGCTCTGGCGAGCCTCGAAACGGTCACCGCACGCCTGCGTGCAGTGCGCGATGCGCGCGCAGTGTTCCTGGATATCTATCGGGTGATCACCCAGCGGGTGGTGACGCTCCTCGAGACACCTGGCACCGGCGGCTTCCTCGAGCCGGAGTGGCTGTCGGGCTTGACCGGACGCTTCGCCGAAGATGCGCTGGTCGCGGTGCGGGCCTCGCTGAGCGGCGACAATACCAGATCGGTCGCGTGGCACTTTGCCAGCGCGTATGCCGCCTCAGGCACGACTCTGCCGTGCGAGAACGCGATGCTGGGCGTGAGCGCGCACGTCAATCACGATCTCGCGTTCGCCGTGAGCGACTATCTGCGCGCCCGGCGCCGGACCCTCGACGCTGCCCAGCTCAAGCGCTACGAGCACGACTATTTCCACGTGAACCAGTTGCTGAAGGACTCCGTTCAAGAGTGTCTCCGGCTGCTCGTCGAGCGTGACCATTGCCCGTGGACGACGTTGCTGGTGAAGCCACCGGGCGGACGGCAGGTGATGGGCCGCGTGATCATGGCGGTGCTCGTGCGGTGGCGCGCCCGCGTCTGGAGCGAGATCCTCATGCTGCTCGCCGCGCGGGACGAACGAGCGCAGGCAAGCATTCGCAGCCGGATCAAGCGGCGCGCGGCTCACATCGCTCAAGCCATCTGCGCTCGCTATCTGGTGACCTCGGTGATCGGCGGGGAAACGCCTTTCCCAGTCTTTCCTGTGAACGCGACACCGGTCATGTAGTCGCTGGGTCTACGGCGTGATCCTGCGCTCAATGTTCAACGCGAGCTGCTGAACCCTGGAATGTGATTCGCCTGCGCGGCGCCGGTGTGGCGCTCTTCAGTGGCCTGGTGCTCGCCGGTTGCGGCGGCAAGACCCCGATGTGGTGATCGGGAAGAAGCCATGGCTCTTCTTCGGCGGCGACTCAGGCTACTGCTCATCCATGACGTCGAAGCCATTTCTCGGGGGCCCCCCGGGGTGGCTGCGAGTACATCGCGTCCCCACGTTCGGGGATGGCGGAAGCGACATGCGAAGGGAGCGACGAACCTTCGGTGCGACGGCGTCCGTGGCGATCATCTGGATGGTGAGCGCGGCGGCCTGCGACGGACGTGCCTCCCACGGCGCATTTTCGGGGGTACCTCCGGTCGAGCGCACCGGGGGCATCATACCGACCGATGCGGGGGTCGACGCGTTGGACACGGCGGCTCCGATCGATGCGCCCTTCGACATGCGCGCGCCGCCGGCGCCCGATGCCGGCGCACCGGTGTCGAGAGCGTCGGCGCGCGACGCCGGGACTTCGCCACCGGTCGCGACGCCATCACCTCACGACGCTGCGGTTTCGCCGCCGGCCACGGTCCGAGATGCTACCGCCGTCGATGCGCCCGATCCGAGCGGGGCGAAAGTCGACGCCGCCACCGATGCATCCCCCATCGATGCGGCCGCGCCAGACGCTCACGACGGGGCTTCGCCCATGGTCGCGCCAGCCCACGTCTTCGTGATCGCCATGGAGAATGAAAGCGCGGCAGACATCTATGGCAGCATCAACGCGCCGTACATCAGCGCGACGCTGCTTCCCGCGGCGGCGAGCGCATCCGCGTTCGTGGACGAGCTACCCGCCTTGCCCAGCGAACCGCACTACATCTGGATGGAGGCCGGCACGAACGCCTTCTCCGACCACACCTTCACGACCGACGATTCGCCCTCGGCGGCGAACAGCACGGCCAGCACCCAGCACCTGGTGACCCAGATTCGAGAGGCTGGACGAGGCCTGGACTGGATGTCGTACCAGGAGGGCATCGACGCCGGGGAGTGTCCGGTGACCGGAGCGGGCGTGTACGTCCCCCGCCACGACCCGACCCTGTTCTTCCGGGACATCGCGGGAGATCCACCGTCGGCGGGTAACGCGTACTGCTCGTCCCACCACCGTCCGCTCAGCGCGCTGGCGGGCGACGTCGCGTCGGGCGCGGTGGCGTCGTATGTCTTCATCACGCCCAACCTTTGCCATGACATGCACGGCTCGCCGCTCTGTCCGACGGCCAACGACATCCGGGCCGGAGACGACTGGCTGGCGAGCGCGCTGCCGCCCCTGGTCGCTTACGTCGAGGCGCACGGTGGCGTCGTCTTCGTCACCTGGGACGAGGGCAGCCCACTGCCGTTCATCGCCGTGGGGCCCCAAATCAAGGCGGGCTACCGGAGCACGGTCCAACTGCACCACGGCTCCATGCTGAAGACGATCGAAGAGATGCTGCGGCTTCCGATCCTGCCAACCGTCCAGAGCGACTCGGACCTGAGCGACCTCTTCGTGGGCGGCGCCATCCCCTGAGGCTTCCCGCGCGCTTGGGCGCTAGCTGCTGGATTGGACCAGCGGCAGCACCATTTTTTTGACCGCCCGATAAGCGGCGCGCAAGCGGTTGGTGGCCCGCGGCGGCAGCGCCGCAAGGGGCAGCAGGCCCATGATGCGAGGCTGCATCGGCTGGTAAAAGATCGACTGCGCCAGGTGCCCCAGCGCGGGCAGCATCTGACCCGCGTCGAGCGCGGCCTGGCCGATCGAACCATGCGCCTCGGCGAGCACGCCGCGGATCATCGCGGGGGTCAGGTTCAACTTCCCGCCTTCCTGCTCGATGATCGGCTTGATCACGCTCAGAAAGGCGCGCGCCATGTGCAGATCGTTCTCGTTGCGCGTCAGCTGATCGGGGTATCCGCGCTGATAGCGGATCGACGCGACGTCGAGGTAGCCGACTGGACCCAACCGGCAGGTGCGCAGGTGGTACGGATAGTCCTCGCCGCCGTGGCGATATTCCTCGGGGAACCCGCCGACGCTCTCGGCGCGCTCCCGCGTGAGCACGACCGTCGACGTGTGGACCAGGTTGCCCATCACCATCGCCGACGACAGATCTCCGACCGAGAACGCGCGATCGGCGACCACGCTCGACAGTCCCGGGGCGATGCTGGACATCGCCTGGCTTTCCTGGAACAGGGATCCGCCGGCCGGGAACCAGCGGTAGGCGCTGTACATGCGGCGCAGATAGGCCGGGTCGATCACCTGGCCGGCGGGATCGATCGCCATCATCTCCGTCCAGGTCATTCCGATCTCGGGCCGCGCGCGCATGCAGGCGATCTGCAGCTCCAGCTTCCACGGCTCCCACAGGTCGTCGGAGTCGAGCAGCGCGACGTACTCACCCTGGGCAGCGCCCATTCCATTGTTGCGCGCGCGCGCCACGCCCGCGTTTTCCTGGCGGATCAGGCGCACGCGCTTGTCGCCGGCGTAGCGCGAGGTGATCAGCTCCGCGGTTCCGTCGCTCGAGCCGTCGTCGACCACGATCACCTCGACCGACCGGTAGCTCTGTCCGAGCGCGCTGTCGATACTGCGAGGAAGGCAATAAGCGCGGTTGTAAGTCGGAACAACCACCGAAACCAACGACAACTCCATAGAGCGACTCGGCGTTTCTTATATCACGTGCGGTTTCGCGTTTCTAGCTTGGGTCGCCATGGTTGGTAAACAACCCGGGATAGTTCTCGTCGGAGTCGGTGGCTACTGCGTGCTGCTCACGAGGCAAGGTCTGCTGAATCGGTGTCTGCCCATCAGCAGCCCGCAGGGCGCAGGGCCTGGAAAATGCGGGCGATCGCGCGCCGCAACGCTGGCACGCGCCATGCTCGATGTGGCTATCGCAAACAGCCCGCTCAACCTAGAGGATTGACCATGACGCTTCAGCACAATTACACCTATCAGGCGACGCTTCAGGATTCGCTCAAGATCAACTGGCGCGTGGATGATCTCATCGGCGGCGACAAAGCGCTCGACTTCACCCGGCCGTTCTTGCCGAACGCGTTAGCGGGCGTGAACGAGCTCGAGGGCTTGAGCGACCGAGAGAAATTGACGCTGAACCACATTCGCGGTGCCACCTACCTGCATCTTTTCGGTCTGGTCGAAGAGTTCATCTTGCCCTTCGCTGGCTCATAGCCCGCTCAGCGTCGCCATCCTGATCCTGCACCTCGAGTGGACGACGCAGCGCCACTACCTGGAGAGCGTCAAGACCGACCAGTTGCTCGACCCGCACTTCGTGAGCCTGCTCAAGCACCACTGGCAAGAAGAAGCACAGCACGCGAAGATCGACACGCTGGTCTTGCAGGAGCTCGCGGAGCGCGCGTCCCCGCAAGAGATCGAGAAGGCGATCGATGACTTTCTCGCGATCGGCGGCATCCTCGAAGGCGGCCTGCAGCAACAAGTAAAGTACGACTTGGCGGCATTCGAGCTGGCGATCGGACGCAAGCTTCCTGCCGAACAGGCGGCCCGCGTCAGCGCCGCGCAGCTGCGCTCGTACCGCTGGACGTTCCTCGTCTCCGGGCTGGAGCAGGACAACTTCACGAAGGCCGTGAACGAGCTGAGCCCGACCGGCCTCGAGCGGGTCCGCGCGACCGCCCGCGCGCTCAGCTGACCGACGTCGTCGCCGCGCGTCAGGTCGCGAGCCCGCATCCAATGTGACGATTTCGGGGGTCCACCTCGATTGGCCATGATCGACCGCATGCCCACACTGAGGGCCATCGTCTGAACGGCGTGAATCCACCGCCGGGAGACGAGAGGAGGTTTGTTTCATGGCGAAGAGTACTGTTCATAGTCAGCGGAGCCACCTACTGGGTGCTGAAGGACGGCACGAGGTACGCGACCGGTTACTGGGCCGAGGAGTTCGCGAACCCGTACAAGATCGTCACCGACGCCGGCCACGAGGTCGTGGTCGCGACGCCCAACGGCGTGACCCCGAACGTCGACATGATGAGCCTGCGTCCCGAGATGGCGGGCGGGGTGCAGGGAGCCCTCGAGCTGGAGGCCATCATCCGGTCCGCGGAGGTGATGCGGCGGCCGCTCAAGCTGTCGGACGTCCGCCTCGAGGACTACGACGCGGTCTACCTGCCGGGCGGTCACGGCCCGATGGCGGACCTGGCGTTCGACGCCGACGTGGGACGGCTGCTGACCGCGCAGCTCGCCTCGGGCAACCCGCTCTTCATCGTGTGCCACGGTCCCGCCGCGATGCTGGCCACCAGAATCCACGGCGTGTCGCCCTTCAAGGGCTACCGGGTCACGTGCTTCACCAACGAGGAGGAGGAGGCCGTCGGGCTGGCTTCCAGGGCGACGTGGCTGCTCGAGACCGAGCTCAAGGAAAAGGTCGGCGTCGACTTCAGCCGCGGCGAGATCTGGAAGCCGTACATGGTCGAGGACCGAAATCTGGTCACCGGGCAGAACCCCGCACTCGGCCGCGGTTCTGGCGAAGCGGCTGCTGGAGGTCCTCCGGTAAGAGCATCTCGCACGACAACGCGGCGACCTCCCGTCGACGTGCGACGATTTCGTTGCAGCGGCGGGGCCGAAGAGAGAAAGTCGCGCCGATGCACGGGCGGGACGGCTTTTCCGATGACGCGGCGGCTTCCCCGATCGGGGAGGACGCCGCCCGGCTGGCGGCAGAGCGCATGGCGTTCGCCGCCAACGCCCTTCCTGCGCTCATCGCGTACGTGGACGCCACGGGGCGATATCGTCTGGGTCAACCTCGGTTACGGACGGTGGTTCGAGCGACCGACCGAGGAGATCGTCGGACGGCACGCGAGCGAGATCCTCGGCGCCGAGGCATGGGCGATCCTCGGGCCGTACGTGGAGCGAGCGCTCGCGGGCGAGGAGATCACCTTCGAGCACTCCGCGGTCCGCAGGGCCGGCGCCTTGCGCCACCTCCAGACGTCATACGTCCCCCACATCGACGACAAGGGGCGGGTCCGCGGCTTCGTCGTGCTGGTGATCGACATCACCGAGACGAAGATGGAGACGGCGCTGCGGCAGAGCGAGCGGATGCTCGAGCAGTCGCAGGCGATCGCGCACCTGGGCAGCTGGCAGCTGATCCTCGACGAAAAGCAGGCTCGAAATCCCGGGCACCCTGCTCTGGTCGAACGAGACCTACCGCATCTTCGGCGTCGACCCCCACACTCCCGTCCGCAACGGGGAGGACTTCTTCCGGTACCTGCACCCCGACGACCGCGGGCCGCTGGCGACCCGGGCCGCCTACGCCACCGAGCACGTCGAACCGTTCGAGCAGGAGTATCGAATCGTGCGCCCCGACGGGAGCATGCGGGTCATCCACGCGCGCTTTCAGTTCGAGCGTCAGGCCGACGGCAGGACCATGCGCGCGTTCGGCACCTGTCAGGACATCACCGAGCGCAAGCAGGCCGAGCTGGAGATCCGCCGGGCGCGCGAGCAACTCCAGTTCGTCGTCGACTCGACGCCGGCCTTCATCGCCCGTTACGACCGCAGACCAGCGGTTGGTCTGGGCCAACAAGAGCTACGCCGCGCGCTTCGGCAAGACGCCCGAGGAGCTGGTCGGAAGGCGCCTCGTCGATCTGGTCGGCGAAGCTGCCTGGCGCCTGATCGAGCCGTTCTGCCTGCGGGTGCTCGCGGGGGAGACAATCGCAACGGAGCTGAACATGCCCTATCCGGGCGGCTCTCGATTCGTCCACCTGTCGGCGTCACCGACCCACGATCCCGGCCGGTGCTCCCGACGGCTGTGTCACGGTGCTGACCGACGTCAACCGCTGGCGCCAGCTGGAGCAGGAGCGGGAGCGGGCGCTCACCGAGCTGCGCGAGGCCGATCGCCGCAAGGACGAATTCCTGGCCATGCTGTCGCACGAGCTGCGCAACCCGCTGGCGCCCATCCTGAATTCGGTCGAGGTCCTCGAGCACCTCGGCCCGCGTCGCGAGGAGCTCGCGGGCACGTTCACGAAGATCATCGGTCGGCAGGCGCGGCACATGAAGCGCCTGCTCGACGACCTCCTCGACGTTTCGCGCGTGAGCCAGGGCAAGATCGAGCTGCGGAGCGAGCGCGTGGATCTGGGCCGACTCCTCCTCGAGGCGGTCGAGGTCAGCCGCCCGATGCTCGCCGAAAAGCGGCAGGCAGCTCTCGCTGATGCTGGCCCCACAGGCGCTCGCGCTCGAGGCCGATCCGACCCGCCTCGCGCAGGTGTTCAGCAACTTGATCGACAACGCGGTCAAGTACACCCACCCCGGCGGCCACATCGCGATCATCTCGGCGGTCGAGAACGGCGAGGCGGTGATCACCGTGCGCGACGACGGCGTCGGCATGACGCCGGAACTGCTGGCGAGCGCCTTCGACCTGTTCGTGCAGGGGACGCGCGCCCTCGATCGCGCGCAGGGCGGCCTCGGAATCGGCCTCACGCTGGTGCGGACGCTGGTCAAGATGCACGGCGGGTCGGTGCACGCCTTCAGCGAGGGGCCCGGCCGGGGCTGCGAGCTCGTGGTGAGGCTGCCGCTCGCGTCCGCAGGCTGAAGCATCGCCGTCGAGACCGGCGAGCGCGGAGCGCGACGGCAAGAGCGCTCCACTCCGCGTGCTGGTCGTCGAAGACAACACCGACACCGCGGCGGTTCTCGCCCAGCTCCTGCGACTTCTCGGTCACCAGGTGACGCTCGCGCACGACGGCCCGACCGCCCTCACCGCGGCCGCCGCCACGCCGCCCGACCTGGTGTTTCTCGACATCGGGGTGCCGGGGATGGACGGCTACGCGATCGCGGCGCGGCTACGCGCAGAGCGGCCACACGCGCGCGGCACTGGTGGCGCTGACCGGGTATGGCCGCGATGAGGATCTTCGGCGCTCGCGCGAAGCCGGCTTCGACCACCACCTGGTCAAGCCCGTCGACCTCGCGCAGCTCCAGCGAATCAGCGCGCTGGTCCGCGGTCGAGGCGCGAGCGGATGAACGACCGTCGGGTCAGCGCGACAGCGCCTCGCGCACGCGACGCGCGAGCGTCGACGGAGAATAGGGTTTCTGGAGAAAGTTGATGCCCTCGGCGAGGACGCCCTGGTCGACGATCGAGGTTTCGGTGTAGCCGGAGCTGTAGAGCACACGCAGGCTGGGTTGCAGCTCTGCGAGCTTGGTCGCCAGCTCGAACCCGCCCATTCTAGGCATCACGACGTCGGTGATGAGCAGGTGGATGCGCCCGCGGTGAGACGCCACGACTTCCAGGGCGCGCACGCCGTCGGGCGCCGTCAGCACGCGATAGCCGAGCGACGTGAGGAGCTCGCGGGCCACGCGCAGGATCGTCTCCTCGTCCTCGACCAGCAGCACCGTCTCGGTCCCGATCGCCGACGGCCGGGCGCTCGCCGCGACCGGTGCCTTTGATGCCGGCGCGCTGCCAGGGCTGGCGGCACGCGGCAAGTAGACACGAAAGGTGGCTCCTTTCTGGGGCTCGCTGTCGACCGAGATGTTGCCCCCCGCCTGCTTGATGATGCCGTCGCACATCGCGAGGCCGAGGCCGGTCCCCTCGCCGGTCGGCTTGGTGGTGAAGAAAGGCTCGAAGACCCTGGCGCGCACCTCGGGCGTCATTCCGCTGCCATTGTCGATCACCGACAGGACCACGTACGCGCCGGGCGTGGTGTCCACGTGCGCCTTGCAATAGGTCTCGTCGAGGATCTGAGTCTGGGTCTGCAGCGAGATCCGTCCCGGCCCGCGGATGGCGTCGCGGGCGTTGACCACCAGGTTCATGATCACCTGCTCGAGGCTGCCGACGTCGATCTTCACCAGGCCCAGGCCCGGCGCAGGCGAGAGCACGACTTCGATGTGTTCGCCGACCAGGCGCCGGATCATCCCCGCCATGCGGGTCAGGATTTCGTTGAGGTCGACGATCTCGGGCCGGACGATCTTCTTGCGCGCGAACGCCAGCAACTGCTGCGTCAGCGCCGCGCCTCGGCGGGCGGAGTCCAGCGCGCCGGTCAGATACTCCGCCGCGCGCGCGCCGTCGGGCAGGTCCATCATCGCGAGCTCGACGAAGCCCATCATCGATGTCAGCAGGTTGTTGAAGTCGTGCGCCACGCCGCCGGCCAGCTTGCCGATGCTCTCGACCTTCTGCGACTGGCGCAGCTCGGCTTCGAGCAGGCTCTTGGCTCGCTCGGCCTCCTTGCGCTGGGTGATGTCGGTGACGTAGCCGTGCCAGAGGATCGCTCCGTCGGGCTGCCTCTCGGGGACCGAGCTCCCGTGCAGCCACCGCACGTCGCCGTCGGGAAACTTCACCCGATACTCGCCTTGCCAGGGCTGCAGGCCCCGCGCCGCTTCCGCGATCGAGTCGGACAGCTCGCCGAAGTCCTCGGGGTGAATGACCGCGAACACCTTGTTGCCGTCGTCTCGCACCTCCTCGGGCGAGACGCGAAAGATCTCTCGCATCCGTTCGCTGGCGTAGGGAAAACAAGATGAGCCGTCGGGGCGCATCTTGTACTGGTAGACCATTCCCGGCACCTGGCTGGCGATCTTCTGAAGGCGCGAGGCCATCTCTTGCGTGCGCGCCTCGTCCCTGCGCCGCGCGGTCACGTCGGTCGCGCACAACGTCGCCGCCAGCACGCGATCGCCGACGATCAGGGGGCCCACGCGCACCGACGACCAGACGCGCTCGCCGTCGGGGCCGAGCGGGCCACGCACCTCGTACTCGTCGTGCTCGCCCCTGGAGAACGCTCGGTCGAGCGCCTCGGCCACACGCGCGCGGGACTCGGCCGGGACGTAGTCGTAGCAGATCGTTCCGAGGACGTCAGACACCGACAGCGGCGGCAGCGTGCGGTTGACGAACAGGATCCGACCGTCGCGGTCGACGGTCATGATGATGTCGGGCGCGGTCTCCAGGAACGAACGCAGCCGCGCTTCGGACGCGCGGATCTGGTTCTCTATCCGCTTGCGGGGGCGGGCGTCGCGAACCACGCCCAGCATCCGGCCGCTGGCCAGGCACTGGCCCGTGATCTCGACGTCCATCAACGTTCCATCCTTGCGCCGCATCACCCAGTCGCGCGTGTGGACCTCGCCCTTCAACAAACCGGAGATCGATTCCGTCAGGCGCGACAGCTCCTCCGGCGGCACCACGTCGGTGAGCTTCTTGCCGATCAGCTCGCCGGGCTCGAACCCCAGCAAGCGATGGCCGCTGGCGTTGACCTGCAGGTAGACGCCGTCCGCGGACGCAATGAAGATCCCGTCGGCGGCCTGTTCGACCACCGTACGAAAGTCTTCGTCGAGCAGACCTCCCGCACCAACATCACCTCCGCGCATGACGCCTCCCGGGGGAGATCCATCGTGGCACCTTTCAGCAACGGGCACAACCGGCGCGAAATTCAGTCCACCGGACGCGACAGTGCGGCGCGCATTCCCTCCGCGGCGCCGCGCATCGCCTCCACGCCGCGCTCGAGCCTGAATGGATTGACCCGCGGCAAAGCTTCGATCGCGACGCTCTTCAAGTTTGGCCGTTCGGGGCTGCGCAAGGCGGGGCTGTTTGGCCGGCGCCACGGTGAACGCGAGAGCAGATGGTGATGCAAAACCCGCTCGCCGTAGTCGACGCCGTGCAGGCCGGGGCGGTCGAGGATCCCGCCGTCGAGGTACAGCCGCTGCCCGATCCGCACCGGCTGAAACATCAACGGCAGCGCGCAGGAGGCGTGCAGCGCGGGCGCAACCGCTCCGCTGCGCAGCACGGCGGTGCGACGGGCGCCGAGATCGAACGCGGAGATCGCCAGCGGAACCCGGCACTCCTCGAACGTCCGTCCCTGCAGCAGCGACTCGAGACGCGCGCGGAAGAGCCCTCCGCGCAGGAGACCGAACCCCGGGCGTACGTCCCAGAAGTGCTCGCGGCGAAGCTCGACCAGCTGCGTGCAGATGGTGCGGGGCGAAACACCGGCCGCCCACAGCCCGCCGACCAGGGCGCCCGCGCTCGAGCCCGCAACCCGCGCCGGGAACAGTTGCTCCTCCTCGAGCACCGACATCACGCCCGCGTGCGCGAAGAACCCGAAGAACCCGGACGACATGGCCAGCGTGAACGGGTGTGCGGCCAACCACTCTCGCAGCGTCGACATCCGTGCAGCATGCGAGCGCGCGCGCTGGGCGCGCAACCGGGAATGCCGTCCGCTCGTCAGAACTGCCAGCCGACGGCCAGGCGGAGGTGGAGACTCGCGTCTCCGGCGTGGATCTCGTGGGCGTCGGGCCCGAGGTCGATGCAGAGCGTCGGGCTGTCCCCGGTGTTGGGGTGGGGCAGGGGCTCGGCGGCGTGACGTAGGACGAGGTCGCGAGGGCGACGTTGACGCCCGCGCCGGCGAGCACCGTCAGGCCGCCGCGCGGCGCTCGAAAGACATAGGCCAGCTCCGCGTGAGCGAAAGGCAGGGTGCCGTGAACGACGTTGTCAATCTCCAGGAACGGCCCAACCGCGATCGTCAGAGCGTGCTTGCCATCGCCGGACGCGATCGCGGCCCACCGACGGCCGCCAGAGCGGACCACGAACGGCGGTGGTCATTGTCCACCTCGCGGGCGTTGCCCGGTCAGCTCGACGGAGAAGCGAGGCGCCACATCGCGTCCCACCGTCAGCCCCACCTCCGGCTCCGGCACAGACAGCCAATTGTCCCGCATGCCGACCAGGCTCCCCTCCGCTCTGACCAGCCACCGGGTGGGCGCCGTGCTCGCGGCGCTGGCGACGGCAGGCGCCTCCGCATCGGCCGGCGGCGGTCGCGGCGGCGAACAGCAGGGAGGCCGCAATCACGGACGACCACAACACATTGCGTTTGTTCATGACGATCCTCTGACAGGTCTTCCTTTCAAATCCGATGCCAGGTTGGGCGCGCCCCATTTGCGCGAGGACCGCATCCTTCGCGCACGATTTGCGGACCTCACGCGTGGTGTTGCGTGGAAGAATTCAACACAATCGCGGCAACACGTCGGTGCCCAGAAGCTCGATTGCTTCGCGCACCTGACGCGGTGGCAAACCGCCGGCGTCGAGCATCAAGTAGTGAACTTCCAGGCCAAGTTGTTGGTTGATCTTTGCGATGCGGTCGACGACCTCGGCCGGGCTGCCGCAGATGGCCGGGCCGCGCAGCAGGCTCTCGTAGTCCATCGGGCGCCCATGGCTCCCGCGACACTCGCTCGCGAACCGTCCATACGCTTCGAGGTGCGGGCGCCAGCGCGCGCGCGCCTCCTGGCTGGTGCGCGCGACGTGGACATAGCTCGGATACGAGACCGAGGCGCGATCACTCCATCCGCGCGCCGCCATGCCAGCCCGATAGCGGTCGACGATGGGCAGGTAGTCTTCGGGGTACCGAAACAGGCTCGGCAGCGCCAGAGGCAACCCCAGCTCGGCGGCCAGGTCACACGAGATGTTCGACAGGCCGCCGCCGACGGAGATGGTCGGGTGAGGCGTTTGCACCGGGCGAGGCGACAGGCGCACCTCGCGCAGTGGCGAGCGGAAGCGCCCCGACCAGGTCACGCGGTCCTCGGTCAGCAGGCGCATGAGCAGGCGAAGGTGCTCGTCGAAACGCGCGCGCAGGCTGTCCTCGTCGGTGTTGCCGAAGGCGGTCATGGTCGCAGGCTCCGCGCCTCGAGCGACCGTGAGCTCGGCGCGGCCGCCGGAGATCAGATCGAGCGTCGCCAGGTCCTCGGCGATCCGCACCGGATCGAGACAGGCGAGCAGTGTCACGCTGGTGCCGAGTCGGATCCTGCGCGTCTGCGCGGCGATGGCGGCCAGCAACAAGAACGGGGACGGCAGGATGTACTGCCCGAAGTGATGCTCGCCGAGGCTGGCGTGAGCAAATCCGGCCTGCTCGGCCAGCACCGCGGCGTCGACGATCTGCCGTAGCCGCTCGGCCTGAGGTGAGGGCTGGCCGGTCGCGGGATCGGGCAGATCGTCAGCGAGACTGAGCAGACCCAGGCGGGTCATCGGCACACGCTCCCATTCCTCATGATCTCTCGTGATGATCACTCGTGCTTCGTCAACGCGCGACACTTCCCATATTCCCGCCTCGCGTCAGCGCGACTCGGAGCCGCTTCCCGGTGCCCGCCGAGAGGCGTATGATGTAGGGCTCGGCGCTTGTGCGCCCTCATCACTTGCCGGGAGGCATCATGAGCCAATCCGCGAATGAGCAGGACCTCGCCCGTGCGCTTCGTCCACCTTCGGTACTTCCTTGGCTGCTGGTCGGTTTGGTGATGGTGGGTGCAGTCGCGGGCGCGGCCTGGTTCAACGACCAGCGCGGCAAGGCGGGCGCCGCGCTGCAGGCGTCGGAGCAGAAGGGGGCCGCCACCGAAGCGGAACGCGTCAAGCTCGCCGAGCGGCTCACCGCGCTCGAGGCGGAGAAGGTCGCTCTCGAGAGCCAGAGGGCTGAGCTGACCGCGGCCAACGAGAGCCTGGCGCGCGACGTCGAGGAGAAGGTGGATGAGCTTGCCCTGCTGAACGGCACCGCCGACGGATTGCAGGAGCAACTGAAGGAGGAGATCGCCAAGGGCGACGTCCGGGTGGCGGAGTCGGGCGGCAAGCTGCGCGTCGATCTGGTCGACAAGGTGCTGTTCGACTCGGGCGAGGCCGAGATCTCGAAGCGCGGCGAGGGCGTGCTCGGGCGCGTTGGCGCGGTGCTGGCGCAGATCGACGACAAGCAGATCCAGGTCTCGGGCCACACCGACAACCAGCGCGTCGTCGGGGAGAAGCTGCTGGCCCAGTTCCCGACCAACTGGGAGCTGTCGGCGGCGCGCGCGGTCAACGTGGTCCGGTTTCTCACCGAGAAGGCGGGCGTTCCGGCGCAGCGGCTGGTGGCGAGCGGCTACGGCGATCTCCACCCGGTCGCCACCAACAAGACCACCGTGGGCCGCGCGCGCAACCGCCGCATCGAGATCCTGCTGACGCCGCTGCTGGATCCGAAGCGGATCGCCCTCGCCAAGCTGCCCAAGCCCGCCCCCGCCGCCGTGGTCGAGAAGAGCGGCAAGGGTGTGGTGGCCGAGGCGCCGCCGCGCAGCGAGCGTCCGAAGAAGAAGTGAGGTTGCGCGCGGGGCGGGGCTACTTTCGGTCGTACTGGCCGGTGAGAAGCGGCAACGCAGCCTCGGCCGCGCGCGCCGAATCGAAGACTTCGTAACCGACTCGTCCGATCCTCAGAGCCCGCGCCGGATCTCGGGCGGGTGAAAGTGGACCGCAAACGTGTGTTCCACGCGATCCTCGCAAGTGATCGCGCCGGTTTTCAGGTCGACGCTGCGGGGCACCGGCGTGCGGCGCTCCTCGTAGAACGCGTGATAGCCCCGCTCGGCGAGCGTGTCGAGCAGCATGTCGACGGCGGCCGGCTCTCGAAACAGCGGGCTCTCGGTCTTGACGACGCATCGACCGGCGAGGGCGTGGCGCACGATGACCGGCACGACCAACTGTCGATGAAGGTCGCGACCTCCCGGAACCGCGCGGGGGTGGCGTGCTCGTACGAGTCGAGGCGGCGCACCAGCTCCTGGCGCGCATGGCGCGTCACCTCGGAGACGAGCGGGATGTGGTGGATGATGTCGTAGGTCTGGTGCCCGAGCTCGAGCGAGCTCTGGTACTGGAACTCGGCGTTGATGCTGCGTTCGACCTCGGCCAGCGGCGCGTCGGCGTTGACGAAGTGGTAGTGGAAGTGGCGGCGCAGGCTGGTCAGCGCCTCGTACGTCCGTTCCTTGAACGTGCGGTAGCGGTTGCGCGCCAGGTCCTGGTCGATGTCGGTAGGGCGCAGCTGGGCGAGGTCGCCTACACTCGTGCGGCGGACCTGCTCGTTGTGCGCGACGATCTCGTGCCCGCGCCGGAGCTGCCGCTCGATCGACGTCTGCTCGCCGACGAAGAGCACGGTGATACGGAAGATCGGCCGCCGGAAGCGCATGCCGAGGGGCGTCCCCCAGTACTTCGTGCGCAGCTGCATGATGTGGTCGTGCAGCAGCTTCACGGCTTCGGCCTGGACGCTCGTGCGAGGGAATCCGTCGACGACGACACCGGTCTGATAGTCGGGCTCGACCAGCTTGCGCAGCAGTGCCTCGATCACCTCTCGGTCGCCGACGAACTGGCCGCGATCCTTGAGCGCGCGCATACCGGGTGTGTCGAGCAGGTCGCTGACGACGATCGGCGGCGCGGTCAGCCCCCGCTCGCGCAGGATGAACGGCGTGTTGGTGCCTTTGCCCGACCCGGGAGCCCCGCCCAGCCACATGATCTCCTTGGGGAACGCCATCCCCTCGAGCCCGCGTTCCTGGACCAGCTGCGTCCAGACCTGGTCGAAGATCAGCGGCGCGTCTTTGATCTCGAGCTCGGGCCCGGCGACGCGGCCCGCGACCGGTGCAGGGATCCCCTCCGGGGGAGACTCTTCTTGGGACATTACCCGGGAAGGTTAGGGAATGAGCGACACCCGGTCGAGCCCGAATGCAGGGGAATTACCTCACCGACCGAACGTTTCTTCATTCGCGATGATACACGCAGCGATATTTTTGATGTTGGCGTCTGGTCCGGCGAATGCGAAGCCCGCGCTCGACGAGCTACGCGCGATCGGCAAAAGGGTCGCGCGGGGAATCAGCGAGAAGAACTACGCCGGCCTCTACCCGCTCTTGTGCGCCGCCGACAAGGCCAAGTCCAAGCCGGAAAATTTCGCGAACATGCTGCGCGAAGTCCACAAGGAGTCGGGAACCAAGTCCGCCGAGCTCGCCAGCGATGACGAGATCGTTTACGAGAACCGGCGCGCGGGCGCCAAGTCCGCGGCGGATCTCGACAAGCTCCAGACGGTGCTGGTGCCGATTCGATTGCACTTTGCGCCGTTCGGCGGGGGCCCAGGTGACTCGACGTCGGTTCAGGACTGGGTCTTTCGTCGCGAAGGCGGTGGCTGGTGCACGCCTCTCGACGACTAGCTCGCCGCCGCTTCGATTCGAGCGGCTAGAAATGCCCGCGGCCGCGACGCGTTTCGGTGCGCGGCCCGGAGGAGGCCTTGGGCGCGGCCGGCGGCAACGCGGCATTGCCGTCCGTCTTCGCGGTCTTGTCCTGGTCCTGGCGCTTCGTGGCATCCGCGGTCTTTTCGGATCGCTGGCTCTGGCTCGCCGCGGCGCCGTTGTCCGCTGCGCGCGCGCCGCCGCCGCTTGCCGCGGCGGTCGCCACCATGATCGCGACTCCCAAGATGCTTCCCAAACGTTGCCGCGCGTTCGTCGTCATGTCTGGCTCTCCTGACATTGAGACGTGCCGGGGAGAGTGACTATTCAGCGCAGGTAGACCCGGCTGTAGTCGATCTCGTAGGTGATCCCGAACCCCGACGTGGGCAAAGAGATGTTGACGTCGGCGATCTTTGTGTGACCCCAGCCGAAGTCGAAGAGGAACGACATGTTGATCGCCTCGCCGCTCGTGGTGCCGCCGAGCGTCCAGTGGATCGTCCCGCTCTGGACCACGCGCCCGTCGAAGTAGACGACGTAGGTGTCGTCCTTGCGATAGAGCCACGTCCAGGTGTGCCAGTCACGGAGGTCGCGGCCGTTCGCGGGAACGCCCGCCGTGTTCAGTCCGGTTGGCCAGCTCGAGTAGTCGATGGTGTCGCTACCGCCCACCGAATTGACATGGAACGCCGCGGGCGGCGGGTAGATGTTTGGCGTGCCGAACGACTCGAGCACGTCCATCTCTGCCCCTTTGTTCCACTTGTTGCCGGCGGTCCAGATTGCGAACCAGTACGCCGCGGCTGGTACCGGCATCCGTTGTCCGCGGTGACAACGCTTGTTGTCAGGGACACCACAAAGCGTCGGAGGGAGTGAGAGCAGGGGCCGTCGTGTAAGTTGTGCAAAATCATAGAGCTGCGTTACTGGCTTATGGTTTTTCGTGGGCATGGTTACTGCTCTTGGTTCGGCTCGTCATGTACAAGCCGATTCAGAATAGCGTCTGGCTAGCCGCACTTTCCCTGGCGGGTGGTCTCGCAGGGTGTGTGCCCACCACCGACGAAAGCGCGGCCACTGCGCCGGTAGAGCAAGAGCTCTCGTCGACGAATGGCTTGAGCATGCTGAACGGGCTGTCATTGACCAACGGGTTGTCGGGCAACGGATTGTCGGGCAATGGGTTGTCGGGCAATGGGTTGTCGGGTAACGGCCTGCTGATGAACCCGTTGACGACGGGCATTCTGAGCAGCGGTTCGATGATGAACACCGCGAATGGCCGCACGACGATGAGTTACATCGTCCGTTGCGCGCTCGCGACCGGCAAGACCATCATCGCCAAGGATCAGAACAACGTCTCGTACTCGTTCACCGGCCAGATCGGCGTCGCGCCGGAATGGGAGCTCAGCACCTGCGGCACGACCTGCCAGGAGCGAATGACCGCGTGCCTGCTCGCGCACGTCAACACCTCGGGTGTGCACATCCCGATCTGGCTCGACGGCGAGGGCGCGATCGGCTGGGGCCAGAACATCAGCTTCCCGTATCAGGAGGGCTCGTTCTTCGGGAACGTGTTCGTCAACCCGCCCAAGGGCTACTACTGCGACGGCAAGGACTTCTCTTCGGGCACAGTGCCGGGCCGTCTCGGCGTGGGCCAGGCCAACGCTCCCTACCTGAATCCGTTCGGGAGCCCGAGCCAGTGCTCGTCGTACTGCTTCGCTTCGGCCAGCAAGACCAACAACGTCGCCGACGGATACTCGGCTTGCTTCGGATACACGCACGTGGTGACTGTGTGGCGCAACTTCGACGTCAACACGCAGTACAAGATCGTCAACAAGCAGAACGGGAAGGCGCTCACGGTGGGCGGCAGCAGCACCGTGGCTGGCGCGGCAATCGCGCAGTCGACCTATGCGGGGACCGCGAGCCAGAAGTGGACCATCACCCAGATCGCCGCGGGCAAGTACAAGGTGGCGAACGTCAACAGCGGCAAGGTGCTGGACCTGTCCGGAGCGAGCACCGCCGACGGCACCACATTGATCCAGTCGACTTATTCGGGCGCCGCCAGCCAGCTCTGGGCGTTCCAGTCGCTGGCCGACCAGGCCGGCAACTACCAGGTCAGTCCGTCGTCGAAGCTGTCGGCGACGGTCTGGCCGCTGTCGGGGCTCTCGGGCGAGGGCGCCCCGGTCCAGGTCACGACGTACAACACCAACGATTCGCAGAAGTGGCAGATCATCCCGCTCTAGGAGACGCAGCAGCCGCGGAAGCTCAGGACGCCTCCGGCAAATACACGCTCAGCTCGGTGCCGTGGCCCGGCGTGCTGCGGACCAGGATGCCGCCCTCGTGGCTCCTCACGATGCCGTGCACCACCGAGAGCCCGAGGCCGGTCCCCTGACCCGTCGGTTTGGTGGTGAAGAACGGATCGAAGATTCGCTCCATGGTGCTGTCGTCCATGCCGGCGCCATTGTCGGCGACGACGAGCCGCGCGTAGGTGCCGGGCCGCAGCGTGTGGGCGCGGGTAGCGAGCTCCTTGTCCAGCACCGCCCGCTCGACGCGGATGTGCACGATGCCGTCCGCGGCTCCGATCGCGTGCACGGCGTTGGTGCCCAGGTTCATCACGATCTGATGCATCTGGGTCGCGTTGGCGATGACGTTAGGCACTTCTTCCTCGAGTTGGACCTCGAGCTTCACCCTCTTGGGCAGCGTGGCGCGCAGCAGGGCCTCTGTCTCCGTGACCAGCGGCCGCACGTCGACGAGATCGCGCCGGGTCTCCTGCCGCCGGCTGAAGGTGAGGAGCTGGCGCACGAGATCGGCGCACCGCCGGCCGGCGCGCTCGACGTCCCACACCGACGCCCGAGCCGGATGGTCCCGCCCGAGATCGAGCATCGCGCTCTGCGCGTTGCCGATGATCGCGGTCAATAGATTGTTGAAGTCGTGCGCGATGCCGCCGGCCAGCACGCCCAGGCTCTCGAGGCGCTGGGCATGGAACACCTGCGCCTCGAGGCTCTTGCGCTCCGTGATGTCGGTGTTGATGACCAGCACCGACCGCGACTGTTTCTCCTCGTCGGTGATCAGGGTCCATCTGCCCTCGACGACGATGTTCTTGCCGGTCTTGGTGACCTGCTCGATCTCGCCCGACCAGGCGCCGCTCTCCCGCAGGCGACGTTGCGCCTCATCGAACGACGCCGGCCGTCGATAGAGGAAATCGGGTGCTCTCCGGCCCACCGCTTCCGCGCTGGTCCATCCGTAGAGCCGTTGCGCGCCCTCGTTCCAGTAGCGAATCACGCCGTCGAAGTCGCGGACCAGGATCGCGTCCCGCGCGCGATCGAGCAAGGTCGCCTGGTCCGCCAGTCGCTGCGCGGCGATGCGACGTTCGGTGACGTCGTGAACCGTCCCCACCAGGTTCGTGCAATTGCCGAGGTCGTCGAAGATCGGGGTGATAGTCACCTCGCCATATTTCTTGCCGGAGGGGTAGGGCGTGATCTCGTCCCAGGTGATCGTCCTCCGCTCCTGGATGGCGCGACCGTAGTTGGCCAGCACCTGGCCCAGCGACAACGCCGGGATGACCTCGCCCAGGGTGCGGCCAATCACCGCCGACTCGGTCAACCCGGTCGCCTTGAGGAAGGCGGGGTTGACCGACAGAAAACGATAACGGTTGGGCGCCTCGACGCTGATGTAAAAGAGCACGTCGGAGACCGCGCCGTACATCAGCGCGCGCAGCCGTTCGCTGGAACGAACGGCATCCTCGGCGCGCCGGCGATCGGTGATGTTTTCGATCATGCCGATCACCGACAGCGGGATGCCGTTCGTGGGCTGGACCACTGACGTGGAGAGCCGCCCCCACACCACCGCGCCGTCCTTGCGCACATAGCGCCGCTCGCTCTGGTGCGAGCTGCGCTGCCCGTTCACGACGTCGCGGACGATGTCGCCCTCGAGGTCGCGGTCCTCCGGGTGAACGAGGCTGTCGAAGGGGACGAGGTGCAGCTCGGCCTCGCTGAAGTCCATGAACCGCCGCAGCGCTGGATTGCTGCGCGTGATGCGTCCCTCGCCGTCGAGCAGCGCCATGCCGATCGCCGCGTTCTCGAACACGACGCGAAACTCCGCCTCGCTGCGCCGGAGCGCATCTTCCGACCGCTTGAGCGCCGTGATGTCGGTGATCATTCCCAGCGCGCCGCACACTTCGCCGTGCTCGTTCCGGATTGCGCTGCCGCCCATCAGCGCCCAGAAATAGGTCCCGTCCTTGCGCTGGAAGCGAAACTCGCGCTGGTCGCTGATGGTGCGCAGCCGCTGGACGAAGGTCCCCTCGGCCACGCTGCGGCTCGCATCGTCCATGAATTCGACGATGCGGCGGCCGATCATCTCCTGCATCTCGTACCCGAGCATGCTCGCCGCGCGGTGGTTGACGAACATCGTGCGCGCGTCGCCGTCGACCAGCCAGATGCCCTCGTAGGCGGTGTCGACGATCTGCCGGTAGCGGGCGTCCGCCTGCCGGATCGCGCGCGCCGAGCGGTCGCGCAGGATCGCGATCGACGCCAGGTGCGTCGCGTGGGCGACCCACTTCTGTTCGCGTTCGGTGGGTTGGCGCGCCTCACGATAGTAGAGCGCAAAGGTGCCCAGCACCTCGCCGCCTGGCATCGAGAAGATCGGGCTCGACCAGCACGCGCGCAAACCCCAGGGCAACGCCACGTGGCGATAGTTGACCCAGTTGGGGTGGGTGCCGATGTCGTCGACGATCACGGGCTCGCGCGAGTAGGCCGCGGCGCCGCACGACCCCTCGTGCGGGCCGATGGCGGAGCCGTTGATCGCCTCGACGAACGTGCGCGGCATGTGGGGAGCGGCGCCGTGCCGCACGTGCACACCGTCCTCGTCCATGAGCAGGATTGTCCCCAGCATCTTCTCGCCCTGCCGTTCGACCAGCAGGACGATCTGCTCGAGCACCTCGGGCAGGGGGCGGCCGCTCGCGACCTGCTCGAGGATCTCGCGCTGCCCATACTCGAAGGCCTGCGAGTCGTTGCGCGCCTGGCGCTCGGCGCGCACGCGCATGCCCAGGTCGACCGCGGGTCCGAGGTGAACCAGGTCCCGGCTGCGCAGGCACACCGCTGCGCCGAGTCGCTGCGCAGCCTCCGCCGCCTCATCGAAGGAGTCGGCGACGATGATCAGCGCCGCATCGATCCGCGCCTCTCGGCGCTGCAACGCGCCCAGGCCCGCGGGGGCGCGCGAGGCGCGAAAACAGCACACCACCATGTCCCAGGACTCCTGGTCGAGAGCCCGGCGGCAGGACGCTTCGTCGCTGACCCGGATGCAGGTAGTGGTGTAGCCACCTGCTCGCAGTGTATGCGTCAGCCAGGCTTCGTCAGGGACCGTATCGGCAACCAGCAGGATTCGAAGCTCGACTCCCATACCTCACCGCCCGCGCCGAGAATACAGCATCTGCCCCGTGTGACAAATCCCGCAACGGGGCCCGCGGGGGCGCTTGCCGCCGAGCGTCGTCGTCGTCCGATTGGTCTCCGATTGGTCTCCGATTGGTCGTCCGGTTGGTAGCCGGGACCGAGCCGTGATCAGAAGCGGCCGTTCGTGGGAATGTAGCGCCGACATGTCTGCCAAGCCGCGCCTTTCTATTTTCGCTGTTGCCCGCTTCGGGCTCTGTACGCTCGTGCTAGCCGCCGGCTGCTCGCACCTTTCCGATCCGGCCAAGAACGGCGGCAGCGGTGGCGCCGGCACGAGCACCGGCCAGGGCGGCGGCTCCAGCTCCGGCCTGGGCGGAAACGGGGGCGGGGCCGGCCCGGGCGGCGGCACCGGCGGCAATAGCGGCGGCGAGATCATCACCGGCACCGGCGGCGCCACCGGCATCGATGGTGGCAGCAGCGGCGGCAGCGGCGGCGCGATGGTCACGAAGATGTCGTGCACCGACTCGGTCTACAGCGACACGTACACGCCGGGCTACACGGCGGCCCCCGATCCCGCGGTGCAGTCGACGCTGAACGCGATGACGCTGGTTCAAAAGATGGCGCAGATCCAGGGCACCGACCCCGGCACCGCGACCGCGAAGAACTACAACGACATCCAGCGCAGCCCAGACGACACAGCCAACGGAATCCGCGGCTACTTCTATCGCGACGCCGGCCGCGGCCTGAACCTGGACGCGCGCCAGCAGGGCCGCCCCTACGTGAACAACTACAGCACGGTGTTCCCCGCCGAGTCGGCGCGCGGCGCCTCGTTCGATCTCGACCTCGAGTACCGCGTCGGCCAGGCCATGGGCGACGAGGTCGTGGCCTCGCAGAACACGATGCTGCTGGCGCCGTGTATGAATATCCTGCGCCACCCGTACTGGGGGCGCTCGCAGGAGACCTACGGCGAGGACTCGTATCACCTGGGACGCATGGCCTCGGCGTTCACCGCCGGCCTGCAGACCTACGTCACCGGCTGCGCCAAGCACTTCGCCGGCAACAACATCGAGAACGGGCGCCAGACCGCCAACGCGCAGATGGACGAGCAGACGCTGCGCGAGACCTACGGCCGCCACTTCCGCATGGTAGTGCGCGACGGCGGGGTGGGGTGCGTCATGGCGGCGTACAACTCGGTCAACGGCACCAAGGCGACGCAGAACGCTCATCTCTTGACCGACATCCTGCGCAACGACTTCGGCTTCCGCGGCGTGGTCATCTCCGACTGGTGGGCGATGCCGGGCTACCAGGACTTCCCCAGCGCCCAGACCGCGCAGGACAACGCCGTGGGCGCGCTGAAGGCAGGCCTGGACATCGAGGTGCCGTGGACGCTGAACTTCGGCACGACCACGCTGCAGGCTGCGATCGCCGGCAACCGGCTGACCGCCGCCGACATCAACACGTCGGCCGGCCGCATCCTGGAGCAGAAATTCCGCTTCGGCAGCGCGCGCAGCAGCGGCGGGTTCGGGTTGAAGACGCCGACCAGCACCATGACCAACGGCTCGATCACCAACAACACCGATCACCTGACGCTGGCCAGCGAGGCGGCGCGCAAGTCGATGGTCCTGCTGAAGAACGCGAACAACACGCTGCCCATCAAGACCGACGGCAGCATCAAGCGCATCGCCGTGGTCGGCGCCGACGTGCCCTACACGCTGCAGAGCACGACGCCCACCAGCGGCACGCTGCACTTCGCGACGGAGATGGCGATCGGCGATCGCGGCAGCAGCCGCGCGAACCCGGATCCGGCGCTGGTCATCGGTCCCACCGCGGGCCTGATGGCGATCGCCGGGACCAAGAGCATCACGGTCACCAGCGGCAACAGCGTGGCGGCGGCGCAGGCGGCGAACGCGGATTTCGTGGTGGTGCTGGTCGGCCTGACTCCGGGCGACGAGGGCGAGCAGTACGCCATCCCGGCCGGCGGCGACCGTTCGACGCTGACGCTGCCGGCGTCGCAGGACAACCTCGTGACGTCGGTGGCGGCGCTGGGCAAGCCGATGGTGGTGGTGATCGAGTCGGGCACGGTGGTGAACATGCCCTGGCTCGGCACCGTGCCGGCGGTGGTGATGGCCTGGTACTCGGGCGAGCGTGGCGGTGAAGCGCTAGCGCAGCTGCTGTTCGGTCAGGCGAACTTCGGCGGCAAGATGAACGTCGCCTGGCCGCGCGAGAGCGACCTTCCGCCGTTCAAGAGCACCGGCACCACGACCGTGATGGACTACTATCTCGGCTACCGTTACTTCGACAAGAACAACATCACGCCGATCTTCCCCTATGGGCAGGGGCTCAGCTACAGCACGTTCACCTATTCGAACCTGCAGGTGCCGTGCAGCGACGTCACCCACGGCGGCGTCATCAACGTGAAGGTCGACATCGCCAACACCAGCGCGGTGCCGGGCGACGAGGTCGTCTTCCTGTTCGTGTCGTTCCCGAACACGACGGCGCGGCGTTCGGTCAAGGAGCTGAAGGGCTTCTTCCGCGTCTCGCTCGACGCCAACCAGACCAAGCGCATCACCATCCCGGTGCGGGTGTCCGATCTGGACTACTTCGACATGGCCAGCAACAAATGGGTGATCGAGAATGGCCCGGTGAAGATCATGGTCGGCCCGAACGCCGGGAACTTGATGTTGCAAGACACCGTGACGGTCAAGTAGAGCGCCGGCGCTGATGACGCTTCGATTCGAGTCTCGCGCGTGCCTGGCGGCGTGCGCGGTAGTGGCATCGCTGGCGGTCTGCGCTCCGGCGCTGGCCCAGCAGAACGAGCCTGAATCGGAAGCCGAGGCTTCGGCGCCGCAGGGGCGCCCGGCCCAGGTGGCGGCGACCACGCCGCAGCCGGCGCCGGTTCCCGCCGTGGGGCTGGAGCTCTTGCCCAGCAGCGGCTATCCGGCGCCGCGCGTGCGCGGCATCGAGGGCGGGTCGCTGTGGATGACCATGCAGGGCTGGCAGTTTCCGTACATGCCGCGCCTCCAGGGCGTGCCGTCGACGCGCATCGCGTTCTCGGGCATGGTCTGGTCGGACACCAGCTATCGCAAGGTCGATTCCGGCATCGCCGCGACCGACCCCAGCGTGCGCGAGCAGCGCCAGCAGTCGCGCCTGGTGCTGCGCGCGACGCCGACCTTCAACGCAGACAACAATTGGTTCGTGCAGGGCCAGGGCGAGCTGGCGCTGATCGGCGCGGCGCCGGTGCTATCGAACGAGTTCATCAACGCCGACGATCTGTTCGTGCGCATCGGCAAGTGGAACGTCTTCGACGTGACCGTGGGCCGGTTCCAGGGATGGGAGGTCTACCACTTCGGCATGGGCCTCGATCTGAACACCGTCGAGCGTAACGGCGCGATCACCGAGAACAACACGCCGGTCGGCATCTACGGTCTGACGTTCCTGTGGGATCGCCCGAACGGCCCGGGCTACATCGCGACCCACGTCTACCCGACCGACTACCTGCGCTTCGAGATCCTGGGTGAATACGGCAGCTCGTCGGTCAACCAGCTGGGTGTGCGGCCGGTGGGCATTCTGGATCTCGGCATCATCAAGGTGAAGGCGGGCGCCGAGTACGAGCGGCAGTCGCCACGCCAGCAGTCGGCCGACCGCATGGACGAAGTGCTGAACAGTGGTCTGGGCGGCGCGGTGCAGCTGGTGCTGGATCCGCGCATCGAGGCCGGCGTCAACTTCGCGCGCGCGATCGTCGACGTGCGCAACGCGCTGGGCGTGCTCGACCCGGCCAGGAGCACCACGACTTACAGCGTGGGGGGCTTCGCCAACGCGCGGCTCATCGGTCCGCTGATCGCCGGCGCCGGCGTCAACTACACCAAGGAAACCGACACCAAGGCCAACCCCGACACCGGGGCCAGCGACCTGCGCACGCACCTGCAAGCGTTCGGAGCCCTGCAATACGTGCTGTGGGACCGCTTCTACATCAAGGCCGTCGTCGCCTACGCCGACGCGCGCTTCGCCCCGCTGGCCAGCCCGCCCCCGATCGCGGACTACCACAACAAGCTGCTGAGTGGGCGGTTGCGCTTGATGTACCTGTTCTGAGCGCTGGTACCTCGAAGCAATTGAGTGATCGCTAGCGACGCCGGCCCCAGGCGGTTCTGGAACTGACTGACGCCTACGCACGCGACGCGATGGGGAACGGAGCGCCGCTCGCGGCCGACGTGCTCGCGCGCCTGGTGCCCAGCCTGCGTGCGCACCCCACGACCGTGATCTTTCTGGCCTACGCCAACGCTGAGCCGGTCGGCATCGCCACCTGTTTCCTGGGCTTGTCGACGTTCGCCGCGCGTCCGCTTCTCAACGTGCACGACCTGGCCGTGCTGCCAACTCACCGTGGCCGCGGCATCGCACGGCAGCTCCTGGCCGCCGCCGAGGCAAAGGCGCGCGCGCTGGGCTGTTGCAAGCTGACGCTGGAGGTCCAGGAGAACAACTACGGCGCTCGTGGTCTCTATGCACGCGCGGGCTTCGCCCAGAATGTGTACCAGGAAGCCGCTGGTGGTGCGCTGTTCTACGCGAAGCCGCTTTAGCTGAGCTACTGTAGGCTGTCATGGGAGAGCACAGCGAGGGGCAAGAGCAGGTTGGCCGTCCGGTCTGGCACTGCTTTCCGGACGGAACGCCGCCCGAACAAGTGGTCGTCGGCTGGCGGATGTTGCTGGGGCTGCCGCCGGCGGCGCTGAGGAATCTCTGGAACCTGCTGGCGGTCGCGCTGGACCAGCCGGTAAACCCCGAGAGCCGCCAGCTCATCGAGAGCTACGCGCAACGCTACGACGCCAACGCCGCCAACGTGCTGGGGGCGGTCCGCGCCTGTGATTTCCTGCTGCGCCAGGCTGCCTCGCTCAATGTGGAGGAAGCCGGGTTCCGCTCCGATCTCGTCGCGCTGTCGGGCGGTTCGCCCGCCGGTATCGAGCTGATCCTGCCTCGCTATGAGGAGATCCGACAACGACTCCGCGAACGCTTGCTCGAGGACACGCTCGCCGATCACGGCAACGTGCTGGTGGGGTTCGACTGGCGCGTCGACGCGGTTCACATGTCCAACCACGGTCAGATGGACGATACGACCGTGGTGCTGCTCAATCTGCGTTACCGGTCAGGCGACGAACAGAAGCACCTAGCGTTGCAGCTTCCACCCCGCGCGGTGGCGTTGTTGAAGTCGTTCTGGAATCAGTTCCAGACGGAGTGATGCGCGGGCGCATCACATCGCGATGAGAACCTTGGCCTGACTGGGCGCGATCTGCTGCCCGGCTGGCATGTTGGCGTTGGCGCCGTTCTGGCCGGTCATCGCGGTCAGGTGCTGCAGCGGCTGTCCCTCGACGCTCACCTTCGAGCTGCCCTTCTTGTAGACGATCTTGCCCATGTTCATGTTGGACACGACGCCGCCCGCGACGCCGGCCTCGTCGCCCTGAGACATGGGTATCTCGGTCTTCTTGGTGACCGCGCCGACCGAGACGATCTTGACCTTGGTCGATTCGCTGGTCGCCTGCATGAGCATCCCTGTATTGGGGTACGGTATCGGCACCGGGCCCGCGGGTGAGGGCGTCTTGCAGGTGTCGGGAAAAGCGAAGGTGGTACCGGACTGCTTGGTAGATGCGGGCAGCATGGTTCGCTCCTATCCGAGGTGGATCTTCTCGGCCCTGATCTTGAAACCCTCGATGGCGCGCTGAAACACCTCCTTGGCCTTGAGGTGCACGGTGCCGTCGACGATCGTGCGCAGGCTCCCCGCGCGGAGCTGGGCCAGCTCCGCGACCGACTGGTACAGATCGCGCGCGGTCTCGGTGATGACCTCGGCGACGGTCTCCAGGCGCTGGGCGTTCACGACCGCGCGTCCGACGTAGCCGCGCACGTCCTCGCTGCGCAGGGTCGTGCGTTGCGATTTCATCTCCAGATCGTCGCCGGTGATGTTCACGGTTCCGGCCGCCAGCGACGCCTGCCGCGGTCCCAGCCGCAATTCTCCAGCGGTCTCGACGCCGGGCGCGCGGCTGACCGCGTGGACCGAGCGGCCTTCGACCAGGACGTCGCCGGCGGCGCGCAAGCGGAGATCCCCGCGCGCGGCGTGAACGTCGATCGCGTCGTTTTCCAGCGTGATGCGTCCGTGGCCCAGGGTGGTGTCATAGCGGAACAGGACGGTGCCGTCGGGGCGCACGAACTCCAGCGAGGTTCGGCCGGCCCCCGTACGCGCCACCGTGCCGTCGACCAGGGCCAGCTCACGCGCGTCGAGGTCGCCGCGTGCGTCGCCGGCGACTGCGTCGTCGACGAGTCGGACGATCGCCAGCGGTTGCTGCTCGTTGGTCGCAGCTCGCTCCACGTCGGGCATCGTGCTCATCGCTCTGCTTCCCATCGTCAGCCTCCCTTGTCCGCCGGCGCGCGCGGTTTGAAGTCCTCCGCCCGAGCGAGCTCCGGATCGGTTCCGGTGGCCCCCCTCCGATCGGCGCCATCCCAGATTACACCCGCTTCTTCGATCCGGTGCAGAACGGCTTGATGCAAGACCGCCTTCCGGAAGTTCGCGCCGTTCAGCTTGGCGCGCGATAGCTTGGCGAATGGCATCCGCGCCTCGCGCAGCACGGCGCGCGAGAGATCGGTCCCGATCATCTCGACCCGGTCCATCTGGGCCTCGCTGAGATCGGCCTGCACCATCGTCGCCCCCGAAAACCGCGCCATCCTGAGGTCCGCCTTGCGCAGCGACGCCAGCGACAGATCGGCTCCCGTGGCGTCCACCCCGGTCAGCTTGGCGCCGTCGAGACGCGCCTCGGCGAGCTTGGCCTTGCGCAACAAGGTCTGGTGTAGGTCGACACCGGACAGTGTGACCCGTTCTGCCTTCGCCTCGGTGAGATCGCACACGCTCATCTCGCCACCGGTCAAATCGACGCCGCGCAAGTTGGCGCGCTTGAGGCTGCACAGTCGAAAGATGGTCTTGCTGACGATCTGGTTCGTGAAGTCGACATCCTCGAGATCCGTCTGGATGAAGGTCGCGCCGGTGAGATCGGTGCGAGACATCGTGGCACCGGTCAGGTCGCAGCCTTCGAGGTACGCCCCTCGCAATGATGCCTCGGTGAGGTCGGCGCGCACCATCGACATGTCCTTCAACTGCGCCCCGTCGAGGCGTGCGCCTTTCAGGCGGCCACCCTCGAGGTTTGCGCCGGTGAGGTCGGCGCGCGAGAGATCGGCGCCTTCCAGCGCGGTGCCGGTGAAGTTGGTGTCGGTGAGCTTCGTGCCCGCGAGCTGCACGCCCGAGAGATCGCATTTCTTGAACACGCGGTGGGTGAGGTCGGTGTTGCTGAGATTTGCGCCGGTCAGATCGCAGCCGGCCGCGATCGCGCCCGTGAGCGTGGCTCCCGAGAAGTCGGCGCGCTGCCCGCTGCCACCGTCGATCTTGAGCTTGGACAGATCGGCGCCGGCGAAGACCGCGCGATCAAGTGTGCAGCGCGTGAGCGAGGCCCCGATCAGGGATTGGCCGCGCAGGTCGACACCGGTCAACTGGCATTCGGTGAGCTGGACACCGCGCAGATCAGCTCTGCCTGCCAGCGAACGCAGATCGACGCCTGCCAGCGACGCGTGCGCAAGCCGCGCGTCCTTGAAATCGTTGTTCTCCCAGCGACACCCGCGGAACGAGGATCGGCCGAGATCCGCGCCGGTGAAGCGGGCCTGGCGCAGATCGCAGCCCGCGACCCGGACCGCCACCGCCACCAGCTGGGTGAAGTCGGCGCCGACCGCGGTGCAATCGTCGAGCGTGGCGTCCTGAAGGCTGGCACCCGCGAGGCGGGCGCCGGTCAGATCGATCTCGGACAGGCGAGCGCCGTCGAGCTTCGCCTTTTCCAGGTCAGCGCCGGCCAGGCTCGTCGGCGGCCAGACGAGGTCCTCGGGGGCCGGGGACGCGGCGGCCGGGCGCATCTTCGACATCGACAAGCCCCGGTCCAGCTCCGCTTCGGCCAGGTCGGCGTCGCGCAGGTCGGCGCCCGCAAGGTCGGAACCCTGAATCAAGGCAGCGGTCAGACGCGCCCGCTGCAGATTCGTCTTTCTCAGTGAACACCCGCGCAGCGTCACCGCGCCCATCTGCGCACCTTCCAGGTTCACGCCGTCGAGCGTGCAGCCGTCCAGGACCGCGCCGGTGAAATCGGCGCCCGCGAGTGAAAGCGCCGTGAGGTCCAAGCCCCAGAGGCGCGTCATGCTCAGACTGCGGCCGGATCCGGCCCGCGCCTTGACCTCGTCGACGGTGAGCGGTTCGTCGTTTGGGACGTCGTCTCCGGTCATCAAGTCGGCGCGCCCAGCTTGGTTTTGTCGAGGTTGCGATTGCGCCCACGAAAGGTCCGGGTCTGGGCGTCGAGGAATTCGGCTCCAAAGAAACTCGAATCGCTTCCGTCGCAGTTGTCGAGCAGCGCGCCCTCGAACAGGGCCTCGAAACAGTCGCAGGCCAAGAGTTGCGCCGCGCGCAGATCCGCGAGCACGAACTTGGCGGTCTTGAGCGTGCAGCCGATGATCCGCGCTTCGTGCAGGTCGCACTGGCTGAAGTCGGCGCCGGGTAGCGTGCAATCCGTGATGGTCGCCGCACCCAGCTTGCCGCCCTCGAGGTAAGGCGCCTCGCCGCGTGCCCTCAGCAACGTGCTGCCGGTCAAATCGACGCCGGCGGCGCGCAGGCCGTCGATCAGCACGTCGACGAAACGAGCTCGCGCAGCCGACGTCTTCTCGAACGTCGCATCGGTCAGATCGGCCTTCTCGAAGACGGCGTCTTGCAAGTCGCCCTCGGAAAAATCGGCTTCTTTCAA
Source organism: uncultured Pseudomonadota bacterium (assembly GCA_963711305.1). Lineage (GTDB taxonomy): Bacteria > Myxococcota_A > Polyangia > Fen-1088 > Fen-1088 > DASRQZ01. Next base: position 583,524 of record CAVQDT010000001.1, on the reverse strand, counting down.
GTTCGCGCCGATGAAACGCGCGTTCGGCAAGGACGCCTTGACGAAGGATGCGCCCGGGGCCTTCGCCCCTTCGAAGTCTGCGCGATCGAGACGCGCTTGCTCGAAGTCCGCCTCCTCGAGGTCCGCGGCGCGAAAGTCGGCTCCACTCAGCGCGGCGCCGTTAGCGTGAACCTCTTTCAGGACTGCCTCCTTCAGTACGGCCGCCTTCCAGTCGATCTTCGCGAGGTTCGCGCCGCTGAAGTTGGCCGCGACGGCGTGAATCTGGTTGGCGGTGCTTCCGGACAGATCCGCCCCGGTCAGATCGCCCTTGGACAGATCCACGCCGCTGAGATCGGCGCCGGCCAGCGATGCCTTGCCGAGCTTGGCGCCGGCCAGCTTGGCGCCGATGAGGCTCGCCCTGGCGAGCACGGTGCCGGTGAGATCGCGACCGGAAAAATCGATGCCGCCGAGATCGAGCTTGCTCAGGTCTTCGCCCGCCAGCTTCCCGCCGGCCGCCAGCGCGTCGCGCACGCGTTGCGGTGTCCAGGGCGGCGGCTTGTCGTCGGGCTCGTCCTCACCGAGCTCCAGGCTCAGCTTTGCCTCCGCCTCGGCGAGGATCTTTTGAATCTGAGCTGCCTGTTCGGGCGTCGGTGGTGGCAGCGGCGGCTCCGGCTCTTGCTCCGCGAGCTTGGCCATCAACGCCGCAAGCTCGGGCAGGGGCGCGTCGACTTCGGGCGGCGCGGGCGCCACCACGGGCGGGACGTCTTCCTTGGGTGGCTTGACGGCCTTGATCGTCCACGCCTCCTCATCGGCGCGGATTGCGGCGGCGGTCAGTTGCACGGCATCGGCGTCCGCCGCGGGTGCTGCCAGCGGCACGGTACCGGCCCACGCGTTCAGGATATCGGACATGTCCTTGTCGCGCGTTCGGCAATGGCCGCGCCAGACGAGACAGGCCGTCTCGGCATCCATGTCGATCCACAGCGTATCCAGGTTCATGCCCACGGGCTCGATCTTGGCCCCGCCCGGCGCGCCATCGACGCGGCGCTGGACCGCGGCGAGCACCTTGACCCCGGGCAGCGAGGTCTCGTACTCCGGCACCGTGGGGTGCAGGTTCAGGCAGCTGATGGTCTCGTCCCCGGCGAGATAGTTGCGAAACCGGAGCTCGGGGACCGCGGACTGGAAGTGCCGCCAGTCGAAATCCTCGGGAAACCAGGGCCACCGCGTCTCCTGCCAGCGCCGATCGAAGGTCCCCAGCAGCGCGCGCCGCAACCACCAGTCGCGGCGGAGAGGCGCGAAGCAGATCGGATCGGGACGCTGCTCGGGCGCCGAGAAGGGGCGATCCAGGCGCTCGATCTGAGGCAGATCCAGCGCCTGCGGCGGCCCTTCAGACGAGCCTCGCCCCACGGGATTGGCGTCCGAGCCCGGGCCGCCAAACGCGTTCTCCCAGCGCAGGTCGAGCTTGGTGAACGGCAGCGCCGTCTCGTGCCCGGGCCAGCGTTTGCCCAAGGACCACGTGCGACGGCCGACCACCGCCACCCGTAGGTTGCGATCACCCACGGTCAAACCTGCCTCCGAGAGCCGCACCGTCCGCCCACCCGGTGCGTGGAAGTGACCGACCAGCAGCGCGTCGCCGCCCGGTTTGTACGGCACGTAGTCGGACGCGTAGCGGGGACCGGCTCGTCCCTCCTCGTCATCACCATAGTTGACGTCCCCGGTCGGAAAAAAAGGCTCTTTCGGCGTCACGATCTGGCTCGGCGCGCCGTGCTGCATTTTCAACAGGACTTTCGCGATCAGCGTCACCGAGTGGTCGGGATAGCCCACCCGCGAAGGCAGCGGTGCGAAGCCGAGGGGGATGGAGTTGAGGAGTCGCACAGCAGCTATCGGGGCGGTTGCGTTTTGAAGATGATCCGGGTCGCGGTACAAAATGCCTTGAGGATCTCGATATCGTGATCTCCGAAGCTATCGAACGATAGTTTGGACTCATCCCCCGGAGTCAATTTCCACTCAGGGCGGGCCGCCGTTGGCCGAGCCGCGGGGCTCGTTCTGTCCCCGATCCTTCGAGCCGGCGAGTTGCGCCCAGGCAGCGACAGCCAGGGCCCCTCCGCAGAAGACGACGATGAACCAGGTCCCCCACTTGCGGCGCAGGTAGTCGTCGTGGTCCAGGAGGCCGTGCGCATCGGCTGCGTCGGCGGTCGGAACGGTAAATGTCGCGCCCTTCGACGTGATGGGAACTCCCGCTGCGTTGCAAAAGGACTTGAGGATCACGAGATCCTGCTCACCGAGATCGGCGCGGTTATACTCGCCGGGCAGCCAGACCGATCCGAGGCCGGTCTCTTGAGCATAGGTGAGCCCTACGGTGCACTCAGCTCGTGGTCCTCGGTGCAGAAGGTAGCGAGACCTTCGACCTCGAAGCACGAACCCACCATCCTTCGAGACCAGGAATCGCACGAGCTCCCTTCGCGCGCTCACAGTCAGAACAAGCATGTAAACGATGGGCAGGCACATCAGCGCGAGTACGAGCGCTCGGCCAATGACATCATCGGTGAATCCCAGAAAGAAAAGCGCCAGAGCCGTGGCCAGCGCACCCGCCCAGATCGCCGCCGAGTGGTTCGTGCGCCGACTGGCGGGGATGGTCAACTCCCATCCCTCGCCGCTTTCCGCGAACATCAATCGCGGCTTGAGATTTTGGCGGCGCAGACGACGCTTCTCCTTGTGGCGGCACAAGCGCTCCTTGTCGCTGAGCCCGATTTCACGCTTCTTGCGCTGTGCGCGCTCGGTCACAGTCTCGACAGGGGTGATCAATTGATTCACTCGGATCGGGCTACTGGAGGATGGTCATGTTCTTGTGCTTGAACATCGCATCGACATTGACGGCGTCGGACGACTTCAATTTCACCTCTTTCTGGGCGTCGATGGTTATGCCACCGTCCGAAGAGGCGATGTCGACGTTCTTCTTCCCGGCGATGTTGACCCCCGCGTCCTTCTCCATCACGATGAGACTCTCCTCGTCCTTTCCCGCGAACAGGCGCAGCAGGTCCTTTTTGACGAGAACCTTCGACGACGGCGAAGGATGTTTTGGATTGTCGAGGCTCTGGCCGGGAAAGCCCGTGATGGCGATGGTGCCGCCGAAGGCAACGGCGGACGCGGCTCCAAGGTCGCTGACCCCCACTTTTGAGATGTTCTCGTAGTCCATCTCGATGGACTCGGTCTTGGCGTCGACGTCTTTGACCGGTCCCTTCTTGGCTACGTTGCGCGCGTATCCGTAAAAGCCCAGCGTCGAACCGACCGCGACCGCTGCCGCTGCAGCGACCGTGTACGCCTTGACCTTGGCGTCGGCCCCCGCCATATCCGCCGCTCGGTTGGAGTTCGAGTCGTCGAAGGTCAGCGCGAGAAGCTCGTCGTTGGACTCCATCATCGTATTGTCGTTCTTTCCACCCGTGATGAAGACCGTCTTCTGCGAGTCGAGCAAAACGTCCGACGTCGAGGAGCGCTTGTAGCTGCCCTTGGTGAACTTCAGCTCGCGCGCGTAGCCCCAGGCGCAGCTCCAAGAAGCCGAGATCGAGATCGCGCCGCCGACGGTCACCGACAACTTGGCTCCGCCCGACACGGAGAGCTCGGACCCGACAGTGACCGAAGCCCCGTTGCCGGCCTTGATGCCGAGCCAGACGCCGCGGTCGACCGAAAAGCTGATGCCCTTGGTGTAGCTGATCTTCATGCCGAAGTTGTACGACTCGCTGTCGTACGTACAGCTGGCCTGCTTGCTGTGCGAAAACGTGCGAACGCTCTTCCCCAGCTGCAGCACCGAGTGGTGCGAAGGGCTGTGGAACGACATGCTTTCGTTGCCGGGCGTTCCGTCCATCACGATCTCGTTGCCGAAGTGATCGCGGATGATGCTCTTCAGCTTGTTGTCGGGCAGCTTGAGCGGCGGCATGTTCATTCCGTTGTAGACGCGTCCGACGACGATGGGGCGATCCGGATCGCCCTCCATGAAGCCGACCAGGACTTCCTGACCGATGTGCGGCAGGAACATGCCGCCCCAGTTCGCTCCCGCCCAGTTCTGCGACACGCGGAGCCAGCACGAGCTCTTCTCGTTGTTCTTGCCGTCGCGGTCCCAGTGAAACTGAACCCGGACGCGCCCGTATTTGTCGGTGTCGACCTTCTCTCCCGACGTGCCGACCACCGTCGCTGATTGCAAACCTTGAATCAGTGGCTTGTGCGAGACACGCGGCGGACGAAAATGGTGCTTGCTGTTGATCGCGCGGATCTTGCCTTTGAACGTGCCTTCGGACGCCGTCCCACCGCTACGGTAGTTGTCCATCTGCATGTAGAAGTCCGACTCGATGACCAGGTACTTGGTGTCGCCGATCTCCTTGCGCGGTCCATCCACGACCTTGAACAGAGCGCCCGCATAGAGCCCGCGCGCGTTGCAGTCCGCGGAGATGACCTCGTACTGGGCGTGCAGCTCCTCGATCCGCATGCGCGCATAGTCTTCGACGCGCGCAGGTGCGTAGCCGGTCTGCTGTACGACCGGCTCCGGCTGGTCGTAGATCTCGTAGTCGGGGGTCATCCCCTTGGCGTGCTTTCGCTCGACGTCGCTGCCGGACGAGCGATACAGCTTCGCGGTCGGGATGGTGAAGTCGAAGTCGCTGGTTGCATGCGTGCCTGGCAGGACCACGCGCGTCGCATTCCAGCTCCAGAGCCCCTCGTCGACGGATTCATCGTTGGTGGCGCGCCGGAAAGGAACCGCCTCGTAACCGGGGACCGTGGCGTGACGGGCCAGCGAATCGGTCAGCACCAGGACGTGCTTGTCGACCTCGTGCTTGAAGAAGTAGTGGATGCCCTCGTACTCCAGCAGGCGGGCGACGAAGTTGAAGTCGGTCTCGCGATACTGGACGCAATAGTCCCACGGCAGATATGCGCCGCGGTTCTCGTGGCCGAAGTCGGTTTCGAGGTGCACGATCCCGTGCTTGGTCTTCAGAAGCTCGAGCACGATGTCCGGAACGGTCTGCTTCTGGAAGACGCGGCTCTCGCTGGTCCTGGTCAGTTTCCACAGGTGCGGCCGCAGCACGGCGCGGTACGACGCGTACGTGCCCACGGTGCCGATGTAGCTGAAGCTGGTGACGTAGCCGTGGAAAAATCGGGCGGGACCCAGCGTCGGCTCGACGGACACCGACATCTCCTGGCCGAGGACAGTCTCGAGATCGATCATGTCGTTCTCGCTCAATACTTCGAGATTGAGCTCGAAGAGCTGACTGAGGCCGTCGGCTGCAGTCAGCGAGTGGAAAAGCAACTGATCGCGACCGGACAGCTTCGAGAAGTTGACCTTGACGTCTCTGATCCCGGACATGGCCGCATCATAACAATGGTGCGTGCGAATGGCTGAAGCGGTGCAGCGTTTTCGCGAACCCAGGCCCGGTGAGATGGTCGAAGTGCCACACCTACCTGCCGACAGGAGGAATTTTCTGCTCGTGGAGCGTTCTACTGTCGAGCAGATCGCCGGAGCGAAGTTCTCTCTTGGGCTATGCTGCACTTCGTGACGTTCCCACCGTTGCTAGAGATCGTTCCGCTTTCGTCGCCCGTCCAGGCCGAGATCGTCGTCCCCGGGTCGAAGAGCATCACCAACCGCGCGCTCGTCGCAGCCGCCCTCGCGCGCGGCCGCGTCACGCTCGAAGGGGCTTTGGCCAGCGATGACACCGAGGTGATGGTGGAGGCGCTTCGCAGCCTCGGTTTCGCGGTCGAGGTCGCCCCCGACGATGCCGAGCCGGCCAACCGCACCATCACCGTCGAGGGTCGCGGCGGCGCCATCCCGCGCGCCGGGACGCCCGAGGCGCCGCTCGAGCTCTACGTCGGCAATGCCGGAACCGCCGCACGCTTCCTGGCCGCGCTGGTGTGCCTGGGGCGCGGCAGCTACCGGCTGCACGGCGCCCCGCGCATGCACCAGCGCCCGCAGGCGCCGCTCTTCGAAGCGCTACGCGCGCTCGGCCACCGCGTCGACGACACCGGCGGGCGCCTCCCTGCGGTGATCCACGCCGGCGGCCCGCACCCGGCCCGCGTCACCGTCGCAGCCGCTGGCAGCTCGCAGTTTGCCTCCGCGCTGCTGCTGTGCGCGCCCGCGGGCGGCTGGGACATCACCGTGGCCGCCGGCGACGCCGAGGAGCTACCCTACGTGGAGATGACCCGCGCGCTCGTGCAGGCATTCCCCGCCGCGGGCGGCCGCTTTGCCATCGAGCCCGACGCTTCGAGCGGCAGCTACTTCTGGGCCGCCGGCTGGCTCCTCGATCGCCCCGGACCGACCGCCGGCAGCCGCGTCTCGGTGCGCGACTGGCCACGTTCCGGCTGGCAGATCGACGCCGATTTTCCTCGCCATCTCCCGCTCCCCGAGACGCTCTCGCGCGAGCGAGACCTCGGCGACAGCATCATGACGGCGATCGTCCTCGCGCCTTTCGCCGCGCGTCCCACGCGCTTCACCGATCTCGGCCGCCTCCGCGTCCAGGAGTGCGAGCGCGTCCTTGCGCTCCGCACCGAGCTCCAGAAGTGTGGCGCGCTGGTCACCGAGTCCGACGACACGCTGGAGATCACCCCGTCTCCGCTGCACGGCGCCGAGATCGCGACTTACGACGACCACCGCATCGCCATGTGCTTCGCCACCCTCGGCCTCGTCGTCCCTGACATCCGCCTGCAAAACCCGGCGTGCGTCACCAAGACCTTCCCCAACTTCTTCGACAAGCTGACCGGGCCGCCGCCGCGCGGCCTCGGCGTGCGCGATCACGGCAGATCGTCGTAGGGCAACGGGACGCGATCGCGCGCGGGATCGAACGGTTCGTCGGCCAGCGCCTGGATGGCGGCGCCGATCTCTTGGTCGTGCGGGATGCCCCACTTTCCCGAGAACGTCCGTGCGGCCTGGGCGGCCGCAGCCTTGCGGTCGATGCCGAGGCGCTTGAAGGTCGTGCCACCGTGATGGTGGACGAAGGCGCTGAAGACGATGGCCATCCGGAAGCTGGCGCGAAACGCGCGCAGGCAAAAGTCGTCATCGGCGCGGATACCGTCTCGAAACAACGGATCCAGGCCCCCGATGCGGTCGAGCACCTGTCGCTTCAGCACGAGACAAACACCGGACAGGGGCTTGAACGCCGCGATTTCGCCGCTGTGGTTCACCGCCCAGTCCTGACTGAACGCAGGCAGCTCGCGGACGTTGCTGTAGGTTCGCATGTTGACCATCTGCACGTTGGCGGCCTGACTGAGCGAGGGGCCCGCGAGCGCCACCGATGGGTCGAGGGCCATTCCGGCCAGCAACCGACTGAGCCACCCGGGCGTCGCCACGACGTCATTGTGAAGGATCCCGAGGTATTCGCCGCGTGCGGCGACCAACCCGCGGTTGCATGCCCGCGCATAACCTTCCTCCGGTTGTGGCGCGGACATAGGTGAGGTTCCCCTGACGATTGCGCACGCTGGCAGCCATCGCCCGCAACGATCCGCTCGCTCCGTTGTCCACGAGCACCACCTCGAATGATCGGTGAGTGTGCGCGTAAATCGAAGCGAGACATTCCGCCGTGACCTCGATCTCGTCGCTGGCGACGATGACCAGGCTGGTGAGCTCGGTCTGGGCCGCGGTGACCGTCCCGATGGGCGGGGGTCCCCCGTGGCGGCGATAGCTGTCTTCGTAGGCGAGGTTGGCGCTCTCCTGCGCCATGCAGCGCTCGATGAGATCTTCTTCGGAGTCGCCCGGGATCTGAGTCAACTTGTAGACGCCGACGTCGGCGGCGCGGCCCAGGATCATACCTTGCCGCTCGAGAGCATCGGCGAGGGCGCCGTGGTCGTCGCCAAACAGGAGCCCGGGCGTTGCGCGAGCCAATGCCAGCAAGCGTGTGCGCTCGGCGTAGAACAACGGCGTGGCGGGAATTCGGGTCGGCGCGACGGTCGCGGGGCCGGCGGGCGGCGCGTCGGTGGCGGTGGCGCGCACCGGATAGACGAGATCGTTCAAGGGGAGGTGCCCGACGGGAAGCAGCTTGGGGGTGACCGCGCCGAGCCCGGGCACGGTCTCGAGATGTCGCGCCAGGCGACCCAGCCAGTCGCCAAAGACGCGCAAGCTAGGCACCATCACGGCGACACGGGATTTCGTCGCAGCCTCGAGGCCTTGCAGCGCGGCGGCCGGCAAGCCCACGGGCGCAGCGTTGCGGATCAATCGCACACGCTCCGGATAGCTGGCGGCAAAGTGTGCAGCGAATTCGCTGATGGCTCCCGGAGAGCCGTCGTCGACGATGATGATCTCGTCTTGCGGACCGGTCGTGTAACGCAAGTTCTCGAGACACGGAGCGAGTGACCACAGAGCGTCGTACATCGCGACGATCACGCTGGTGCCGGGACGGTTCGGATCGACGACGGCGGTGGGGATATCCTTGCGCGGGTCGAGATCGAACTCATTGAACTCGCGGACCCATCTGCGATTCAACCGATCGATGTTGAAGTTTTCGCGGGTGAACCGGCCTTCGCTCTTCGATTCGTGGTGCACGACGACGCTCTCGGGCGTGTAGACGATCTTGGCGCCCGTCTTCCAGACCTTGAGGCAGAGATCGACGTCCTCGTAGCCGTTGACGTACCCTTCGTCGAACCCGCCAACCGCGTGGTAGACGTCGGGCCGCAACAGCATGCAGGCCGCGGTCACCGCCCGCAGCCACAGCCGTTCGGTGCTCGCGCTGGCGGGGCGACGCAGGTGAAGGTGAAAAGGCGCGATGGGCAAAGGCCCGGCGTAGCTGAATGCGACGCCGCCGTGCTGGATGGTTCCGTCGGGATAGAGCAGCTTGCTGCCCACCATCGCGATCTTCGGGTCGGCCTCGATCATCCTCACCAGAGCAGAGAGCCAGCCCGCCCGCGGCTCGGTGTCGTTGTTGAGAAACATGAAGTACTTGCCGCGCGCCATGTGCGCGCCCTGGTTCGAGGCCTTGGCGAATCCCAGGTTCTTGTCGTTGCGCTGGCAGCGAACGTTGTCGATGCGCGCCAGCTCTTTGGGCGTTTCATCGCTCGAGGCGTTGTCGAGGATGATCACCTCGTGCGGGACTTCGCCCGTGTTCTCAGCGATCGCAGCCAGGCACTTCGACGTGTACTCCCACTTGTTGAAGACCGGGATGATGATCGATACCAAGGGGTCGCCGGTGGGCGCGGACATCATGGACCAGCGCGTTGCAATCGACGTGCTAACTGCGCGCGCGCAAAGCTCGCGGAGACGCTACATTTTCGCGGTGTAGGTGGCTCTCTCCGGTTTGGCGCGCGTCAGAAATCCGTGCCCCCGTCAGAGCCTTGACGCTCCAGCGTCGGCTTCCGTGGCGCAGCGGTCAGAACTCGAGCTTGGCGTTTTCCCGCAGGCGGTAGAGATCGTTTTCGAGATCCCGGATGTAGGTGCGCTGGTGGGCGAGCACGTCGTTGCGGTCGTCGACCTTCTCCACGACCGAGAACGACTGATAGTCGAGGAGCCCGCGGGGAGCCGACTTGACCACCCGAAAGAATCGGCCGAGCGTCCGCTCCCATTCCGCCGTCTCGTAAAAGGATGCCATCAGCGTCGAGCCCTGCGCGCCCGCGCCGGTCGTGATTCGCCCGCTGAAATTGCGCGGCAGCTGCGGCTCGATCTTCTTCGCGTCGTGGAGCTCGTGATAAATGGTGTCGTCGTGGAACGAGATGAAGGCGCGCCCACCGACCTTGAGCACGCGCTTGAGCTCGCCGAGCCAGTAGTCGGTGGTGACGTCCAGGTGAGTGAAGACCGAGATCACGAAGGTGGCGTCGACTGAAGCATCGGCAATGTCGGTCGTCGAGTGCAACACGCGCACGTCCGCCATCGTCCTGAATTTTCCGGACCGAGTTGATCATCGCCGGATCGACGTCGTAGCCAATGAAGCTGGCCCCCGGTATCATTTGAACCAGCGGCCACAAGACCCGTCCCAGACCGACGCCGAAGTCCAGGATCGTCTCGGCGGAGCTCATCCCCGGGAGGTTATCGAGCACGAGCTTGGCGATGACCTCGCCCATCTGGACGAACTGTGCCACTTCAGCGGTGTGGTTCACCTTTTCGCGGGCATGCGTCGACATTCCCGTGACCCAATCCGCGAGCCACGCATCGGCGATTGCGGTCTGTCGCTGGAGGGTATCGATCGCGATCGCGAATTGCTCGCGCTCGTCCGAGCCGCCCGACGCCAGGTACTCCCGACAATGGTGGAGAGCGCGGCGGACGAAGCGCAGGTGGTTCTGCCCGATCGCCGAGTAATTCAGGGCTGCGAGGCGCCGATGGACCGGGAACGTGATTGCGCGCTCCAGGTCACGGACTGCGCCCACGAGGTCACCGAGCTCTGCGCGTGCAACCGCGCGGTTGTTGATGTAGAGGCCGTTCCCGCTTGTCACCGTTGACGGCGAGCTCGAAGAGCGCCAGGGCTTCGTGCGGGCGCCCCGCCTGCATCAACTGCTCACCAAGAGCATTCACTTCAGCGAGATCTGCGTCCATCGAACCCTCCTCGCGCCCCAAAAGACAAAGATCCGGATTGCAGAGCGTTGCCGAGCGTAAGCGATTTCGTTCGCGGCGTCACGTATTCCGATCGCGGGGACCTAGGCACGTCCGGGGAGCCGTGATAAATTGCCCGTGATGACCGGTTTGAAAGAGCTCGTCAGCAAGGCCCTTCGGCTGCCGGCTGGGCCGGTGCCGGACACGCTGACCATGGCCGATACGCGGTCCTGGGATTCGCTGGCGCACATGGAGCTCGTGCTCTCGATCGAGGAGCGCTATCGCGTGAATCTGTCGGCCGACGAGATCGTGACCATGACTTCGATTGCCGGCATCGCGACCGTGCTGCGCGCGCACGGCGTGGAGCTGCGGTGAAGCTCGCGGACAGCGTCGCGCTGGTCACCGGGGCCGCACAGAACATCGGGCTCGGCATCGCGAAGACGCTGGCCGAGCGCGGCTGCCGCGTCGTCGGTCTCGATATCAACGCCGAGCAGCTGGCCCAGGTCTCCGGCGACCAGATCTGGGGGCTGCCGTGCGACGTTGCCGATCCGGCGGCGGTTTCCCAGGTCCTCGACAGTGTGACCGCCCGGCATGGACGGATCGACCTGCTGGTCAACGCCGCCGGCTGGATCTGCAGCGCGCCGTTGTTCAATCTGCTGGGCAAGGAAAACGCGCGCCACGACCTTGGCACCTGGGACAAGGCGTTGCGCCTGAACCTGACCAGCGTCTTCGTGATGAGCTCGCACGTCGTCGAGCGCATGGTGCGCAGCCGCACCCGCGGGCTGATCGTCAACATCAGCTCGGTCATGGCGGCGGGCAATCCCGGGCAGAGCGCCTACTCGGCAGCCAAGGCCGGCGTCGACGCTTTGTCCGTGACCTGGGCGCGCGAGCTCGGCGGATTCGGAGTTCGCGTGGTCTCCATCGCCCCCGGCTTCATCGACACCGCGTCGACGCGCCAGGGGCTGACCCCCGAACGTCTCGAGGAGTGGGTGCGCAAGACGCCGCTGCGCCGGCTGGGCACCGTCGACGAGGTCGCGCGCGCCGTGGTCTACGCCGCGGAGAACGACTTCGTCACCGGCACGGTGCTCGAGGTCGCCGGCGGCCTTTCGGTCTGATCGCGCCGCAATGGAGAACGTTCAAAAGACGTACTCGGACTTTCACCGCGCCAAGCAATCCCGCCACGTCTATCCGACCGAGTGGGTCATCCGCACCCTGCTGGGTAAGTACCCGCGGCTGGAGCTGGACAAGAGCAAGTACGCCGGTGCGCGCTTGCTGGATCTCGGGTTCGGGGACTGCCGAAACATGCCGCTCCTCGACAACTGCGGCTTCGACATCCACGGCGTCGAGATCTCCGACGACATCCTGGCGCTCGCTCGGGAAAAGCTGCAGGGGCTGAACATCGCCGCTACCCTGAAGCGGGGGACAAACACCAGCATCCCGTTTGTCGACAAGTACTTCGACTACGTGCTCGCGTGCCACTCCTGCTACTACGTCGATCGGGGCTCGTCGTTCGGCGACAACCTGGCCGAGATCGCCCGGGTGATGAAGCCGGGCGCAACGTTCATCGCCTCGTTGCCGGCGCCCGGCAACTTCATCCTCGAGAATTGTAAACCCCTCGACGACGGTCACGTCGTCATCGCCAACGACCTCTACGGCCTGCGCAACGGCTACATCTTCAAGGCGTTTGCCGACGAGCGCGACATCGAGTCCAGCTTCGGGCCGCGATTCCAGAAGATCGCGATCTCGCGCTGGTCCGACGATGCCTGGGGCGTGCAGGTCAACTTCTTCGTCGTGGTGTGCGAGAGGGCCTAGCCCGCACCGGGACGGGTAACCAGGAACGGCGACGGTAGGCGGACGTGAGGAGGCTCCGATCTCTCCGTTGTGGGGCGCGAGAGGCGTGGGGGGACCGGCGGAGGTGGGGTATTGCCTCCGCGGGGACGCGCCCTTACGCCGCCGCCGAGAGGTGGATTCTCGATGACTGAATCTGCCGATGCGAAGCGTGGACTCGACCTTGTGAAGTGAACCAGCGGCGGCACGGGGGCGCTCCGCTTCGCCTCTCGCGCCCCACAACGAAGAGAGCGAAGCCGTCCTCACGTCCGCCGCCGTCACCGTTCCTGGTTACCCGTCCCGGTGCGGGCACCCCATCACGTCGCGACTCGCGCCAGCAACGCGCGACGGTCGACCTTGCCGTTGGCGTTCTTGGGCAGCTCGGCAAGCACGACGACGCTGGCGGGGATCATGTAGTCGGGCAGCTGGCGGCGCAGGTCGTCGCGGATCGCCTGCTCCGTGGGCGCGCCGGGCGCGCCGAGCGCGTCGGGCGCAGCGATGAAAGCCAGGATGCGGCCGTGCTGCTCGCGCACGCGGTGGTAGATCACCGCGCCCTGGGTCACGTAGGGCAGCGCGTTCAAAGCCGCCTCGATCTCGTCGAGCTCGATCCGGTAACCCATGTGCTTGATCTGGTTGTCGCGCCGGCCGACGAACCAGAGGCGCCCGCTCTCGTCGGTGCGAACGTTGTCGCCGGTGCGATACATTCGTTCGGGAAAAGCCTTGTTTGTCGGGTTCTGTACGAAGGCCGCCTCGGTGCGCGCCGGGTCGTTGATGTAGCCGAGCCCCACTTGCGGGCCCATCAGGCAGAGCTCGCCGGTCTCGCCCACGGCCACGGGCCGGTCATCCTCGCCCAGCACCAGATGGTCGAAGTTCGGCGCGAGGTGTCCCAGCGGCGGCAAGCCCGAAGGCTCCGCCAGATCGGATTCGGTGATCGTGTACGCCGAGCAGATGCACGTGCACTCGGTGGGGCCGTAAACGTTGACCAGACGCGCGCGCTGGCCGAAAAATCCGTAGAGCTTGCGAAGCTCGCTGCGCGGGTAGCCCTCTCCTCCGAACACCAGGCAGCGCATCGTGGGCCAGGACTGCGGCCCGAGCTGCTTCATGGCCGTGAGATAGATCAGCAGCGACGGAACCGAGAACCAGATGGTGCATCCGGCGGCGGCCACGCGCGCGGCGAGTGTGTCCGGTCGTTGCGCGATCTCGCGCGCGATCGGAGCCAGCGTCGCCCCCGAGAACAGTGACGAATAGACGTCGTAGACCGAGTTGTCGAAGTAGATCGCGTTGGCGTTGGTCAGCACGTCGCCCGGCCCGATGCGGAACTCGGCGATGCTCCAGTCGATGAAATTGAGGACGCTGGCGTGGGAGATCACCACCCCTTTGGGCGTTCCAGTCGAGCCGGACGTGAACATCAGGTAGGCGGGATCGCCACCGGTGACTGCCGCCACGTCGGGCAAAGGAGCGTCGGAGCCGCCGTCGTCCGTCGCGCTGCCACCCCGTACGTCTAGAACCGGCAGCGCCAATCCCCGGCAGAGCTCGGCCATCGGCGGCGCGAGCGGCGCATCGGCGGCGATCAACCGCGGGCGGCACGACGTCAGAATTTTTTCCAGGCGGCCGGGTGGGTTTTCCTCGTCGAGGTTGACGTACGCGGCGCCGATCTTCAAAGCGGCCAGCATCGTCGCGTAACCAGCCGGTGTCTTGGCGTTGAACAGCGCCACGACGTCGCGTCTCATCACACCGTGCGCGCGCAGCTGTCGCCCGATGCGGTTGGTCAGGCGATCCAGCGTGCGGTAGCTGACCACCGAATCATCGGCCAGGCGCAGCGCAGGCCGATCGGCGTGGGCGGCGACGACCGCCTCGAACGCGAGGCCGAGGTTGTACGAATAGCCGCGCATTGGACGGCTCGAGATCACTTCATCTTGGTCAGGCGCAGGAACTGCTCACTATTGAGGCGAATGACCTCGCTGTCGCGATCGATGACCACCGACCCCGCCGGCAGCGGTTTGGTCACCAGCGAGCGCGCCCCGAGCAGGCAATCCGCGCCGACCGTCACCTCGTGTCCGACGGTGGCGTTCATCCCGAGAAAGCAGCGCTCGCCGATCTTAGATGCGCCGCCGATCGAGGCGCCACCCGCGAGCCAGGCGTGGTTCGCGATCTCCGCGTGGTGGCCCACCAGGACGTTGCTCCACAGCGCGACGTTTTCACCGACGCGCGCCTGCGGCTCGACCGAAGCGCCGTCGGCGACGAAACAGTTGTCGCCACAGGCCAGGCTGGGCCCCGGCCACGAGCGCGTGCTGATGAAGCTCGGCAGCTTGTAGCCCTTGGCGCGGGCGGCGTTCAGCAAACGCTCGCGCACACGGTTCATCTGGTGGTAGCCGACGGCGATGTGCATGGCGTGCGACGCCGGTGCGAAGTGCCGCTCGATCTCGTCGAACGCAATCAAAGGGCGACCTCGGTGCTCCTTGCCGGTGACGTGCGCGGCCTCGCAGGTATACGCGACGATCTCGTACTCGCTGTCGCGCTCGAAGTAGTCGGCGAGCACATCGGAGATCTTGCCGGTACCGAACAACACCAGCTTGTTCATGTGGTCGTACCAGGCCCGGCCGTGCCTTCCTGGTTGTACTGTTGCACGACGCAACGGTACTATGAACGCATGGGGCGTATCAAGTCTGGCGCGGAGGCGCGCCCATGACCGCGATCAAAGCAGGCGACGATCAGGCCTCCGGTTTGCTGGTCTTTCCGGTCACGCCCGAGCTGGATCTCAGCACGTTGGAGATGCTGGCTGGTCCGGGCGTGAGCCTGGTGCTGGCCAGCTCGGTGCCCCAGCAACTGGACGGCGTGACCGTTCACCGACTGCCTTCGATCCACGAGGCTGACTTCGAGGCGCAGTTCCTGGAGCTGGTCGAACGCTTTCACGTTTCGCGGATCAATAGCCCGGTGGCCAGCGTGTTCGCCCACGTGAAGAAGCTCATCGAGCGCAAACGCCTGCCGCTGACAATCGTGGGCGGTTCGCCGCAGGAGAAGGCGATCGCGGCCCATCGAGCGCTGGCGTCGCGCGCGCGGCGGCTATTCGCGCACGCACGCGCGGTCAGCGAAGCGGTCAAGCCAGAGCACCTCGGACGCCTGCACGCGCTGCTGATGCTCACGCGCCAGATCTACGGCGAGACCAACCAGGACAAGCTGTCGGCGATGTTCGCTGCGATGGCGAGCACGGTGCCCGGCGACGTCGTCGAGATCGGCGCGCTGGCCGGGCGGTCGGCGGTCGCGCTCGGCTACCTGGCGAATCTGTTCCAGGTCGGTCCGGTGCTCGCCGTCGATCCCTGGTCGCCGGCGTCGGCGATCCAGTACGACTCGCCGGCGCTGATCCAGGAGCTGCCCGACGCCTGGAACCTGGATGACGTCTTCGATCTCTTCCTTTCGAACCTGAGCTTGTTGCCGCCGGCAACGGCGAACTACATCCGGGCGACGTCGATTGCGGCCAGCGAGCGCTACGGCGCCGGTGCCAGCGTCGAGACCCCGCAATTCGGCCGCGTCGCCTACACGGGCGAGATCTCGATGCTGCACATCGACGGCAACCACGACCTGGATGCCGTGCTCACCGACTGCAAGCTCTGGGTGCCGCGGATCAAGGCCGGCGGCTGGTTGATCCTGGACGACTACGTCTGGGCGCACGGTGGCGGTCCGCACGCGGTCGGCGACGCGATGATCGAGCGCTACGCCGGCTCGCTGTCCCAGGCGTTCGTGTGCGGCAAGGCGCTGTTCATGAAGTGGTCCGCGCGCCCGCCCTCGGGCAATCACCTGCTCGAGGGATGGATCCCGCCTCAGTCGAGCACGGCGTAGCCGAAGCCGTCGCGGCCGAAATAGTTGCCGCTGTAGAGCATGAGCGTGCGGCCGTCGAGCTCGAACACGCACGGATAGCAGACCATCTCCGAGTCCCAGCCCTCCACCGACGGCGAAAGCTCGCCGGCTTCGTCGTCGCGAACCCAGGACCGCAGATCGTCCGACCACGCGTGTCCGATCCGGTACCCGCGCGCCGGGTTGCGAAAATCCAGACCGTGCCGGTAACAGAACCACATGTGAAACCGCGAGCCGACGCGCAGCACGCTGGGATTGGTCTGGCATTCGTCGTCGACACGGTAGGGGACGCAGGGCGTGCCCTCGCGATCCCAGCGCACGCCGTCGCGCGAGGTGGCGTGCATCAACACGTAGACCGATTCGGTTCCCGCGCCGCGATCGATCCAGCGCGTGCCCGAGCTGTACCACATGTGAAACTGGCCATCGATGACCGACACGAACGGGCTGTTCTGAATGAACGGTTCCGCCGGCGAGCGGCTGATGATTGGCCCCTGTGCAAATCGGGAGAACGTCACTCCCCCGTCGCGGCTGATGCCGAGGCCGATGGCGTGGTTGTAGGGCACGCCCTGGCAACGGCTCCAACCGACGTAGTAGGCCCAGACCTCCGAGCCGACCGCGACGACGTTGCCGATCATCACGCCGAATTGATCGAACGTGCCGAGCTCGCCCAGCGGAAGCACCGGGCGGTCGTGCACCGCGATCACCTTGCCCGGGTCGGCGCGATCGACCTCGACGAATGTCGCGTTGGCGCTGGTGTTGCCGTCCGGGCCCTTGGCCGCGCGGCAATTGAAGTAGACGCGCACTCGATCGGGCAGCACCAGCACGCTCGGGTTCTGCGCGTGCGAGTGCATCCAGGGATAGCGGCCGTCTGGTGAGAAGATCCGTCCCGCCTTGCGCCAGCGAAACGTCTGGCCGTCGCTCACCGCTTGCCTCCGGGTGGCTTTTCGCTCGACTTGTCTTCGGGCCCCTTGCCTTCGGGGGCCTCGAGCTCGTTCAGCGCCGCGCTGCGGACCGCGGCGTCGAGCCACGCGTGCATGCTCCTGCCCGCCTTCGCGCCTGCGCGCCGCGCCAGCTCGAGCGTCTGCGGAGTCACCCCCTCCATCCGCCCGTAGTAGCGGGTGCGCAGCGTTCCGCCGCGCGCGCCCGGGATCTCGAGATCGAAGTTGGCCTCGGGCTCGCCCTCGCCGACCACGAAGTCGATGAGGTAGTAGACGCCGCCGACGACCCATTGAACGCGGACGTCACGCGCCTCCGGCGGCAATTGCGCCAGCGGAAGCTCGGCTTTGAAGAGGGGATTGTTGTTGAGCAGAATGCGGCCGTATTCCGTCTGGTACAGCCACGGCGCCATGCTCTCGTCCCCCACCACGACGCGCGCACCCACGCGCGAGACGCGCACGATCTCGCGCAGGGCGGTGGCGATGTCGCCGAAGACACCGAGGCCGCCGAAGCTGAAGACGGCGTCGAACCAGCGATCGGGAAACGCCAGCCGGCAGGCGTCGCCAGTCGACAGCTCGACCGGCACCGCGGCGTCACGCAGCTTCTGTCCGCAGCGCTCGATCATCGAGCGGCTCAAGTCCTGGAGATAGTAGCGACCGGTCGGTCCGAGCGCGCGCGCGATGTTGACCGAGTCGCGGCCGGTGCCGCACGCCAGCTCCAGCACGCGGTGCTGGGGCTCGAGCCGCAAGAGATCGATGAACGATCGCCGCTTGCTCTCCTCGTCGACCTTCTGGATCGTGAACGAGAGATGCGCAACGTCGTCGTAAACCGTGGCCGCGTTCTCGTAGTAAGAGAGCGTCTCCGACTGATCGGCGCGCAGCCCATCGCGGAGCACGAAGTCCGGAACGCCGTCGCGGATCGGGTACACCGGCGTCCCCTCACCCGACAGCGTGCCGGTGACGACCTCTTCGCCGGCGACCTGCTCGGGGTGCACCGCCAGCGATTGTTTGGTGCGCGGACAGACATAGATGTTTCGGTTGAGGTTCATGGTTGGATCTCGATTCCGCGAGAGATGTCGGCGGCCTCAGCTCGGCAGGGGCCTCTGGAATGAATAGAGCGGATAGCGACTGGCTTCGACGAAGCCCAGGCTCACCGCCAGTCGCAGCGAGGCCTGATTGGCGGTGAAGCAGTCCCACGTCGGCCGCATCCGCCGCCGCCAGCATTGGCGAACGAATTCCCGCGCGACGATCCCGGCGTAACCGCGCCCGCGGCGATCGTCGCGGGTCGCGATGTCGATCTCGGCCAGATTGTCGGCCACGCACGACGCGTAGCAAACGCTGACCACGGCGCCGTCGTCACCGACCAGACACGCGCCGAAACCATGGGCCAGGAAATCCTCCGCAGAGGACCAGAAGCGCGACCCCAGCCGCAAGCCCAGCTTGTCGACCTCCGGGATCAGGGCGGCGTCGAGTGCCGCGAGGCGCAGGCCGTCGGCGCCGGTCTCGGCCGGGCTCGGCTCGGGGCCGTCCCAGTGCAGCCGCACGCGTTCGCGCGCCCGGAGGCTGCCTTCGGGCCGCGTGTCCAGCCACGCGCGCCAGCCCGGCGGCGGCGCGTACCAGAGCAGGTAGCCCGGTAGCTGATCGGAGGGCGTGACCAGCATTTCTCGCAGTCTCTCGTCGCCGGCCCGGCCCTCGGCGCCCATGAGGAAGGTGAAGCCAAACGCGGTCACCACGAGCGCCGCTTCAGGTCGCGTGGGATCGTCGGCCCAGATCCCGCCACGTTGAACGCGGTCGATGACCGCGCGGATCAGCGGAAAACAGAGCCCGCTATCGTCGTAGAGGGCCGCGACGCTCGGGTAGAGATCGGCGGTCAGACGGATCATCGCCGTGTGGGAATTTATCACGGTTACCTCCGCGCCCGCGACACGTTTCGCCCATGTGCCCCTTGGTCATGTTACGATTTCAGGCCAAATCGAAGCGTCGATTCATGTGGTGACGGGGCGCGATGAGCCGATTGCGGCCGGGCATGCGCCTGTGGTTTACGAGGCAGCGGCCGCTGGCGCGCTCGGGGGCGGGGCCCTGGCGCCGGGACGATCGCTATCCAGGATCTATCTCGCCGGCGTGCTCGACCGGCTGTCGCCCGCGGCGGCGGTGCAACTCCTGCAACGTTGCCATCGCGCGCTCGCGCCCGACGGAGTGTTGCGAATCGCCACCGCAGATCTCGATGCGGTGCTCGATCGGGTGACGTCGCGCGCGAGCTGGGATGAGAGCGGTCTACCCGCGGATGGATTCGACTGGGGCGCCAGCCGTTTCCATTTCTTGAACCACGCCTTTCGCCAGCGCACCTGGTTCTACAACGAGACCGAGCTGCGACGGCTGGCCACCATGGTTGGTTTTCGCGACGGGCGGCGCGTCTCGGCGGCCGAAGATCCGCGGTTCCAGATCGAGCGCCTGAAGGCGAACCTGGTCGTCGTCGAGTTCCGTCGCCCGCGGCGCGAGGACGGCCCGCGTCCTTCGGTCGATATCCTGATCCCGCTCTACCGCCCGGATCACTTCGCTCACGCGCTGGAGAGCGCGCTCGAGCAGACCTGGGAGCCGCTCACGATCGTCGTGTGCGACGACGGCCCCGACGATGCTTCGCGCGCGATCATCGACGGTTTCCGCGGGCATCGCCGCTTTTCCAGCATCAAGTACTTCCAGGAGCGTCCGCCGTCGGGCAACACCGCCAAGAACGCGCTCCGTTGCCTGGCAAAGTCCAGCGGCGCCTACGTCAAATTCCTGTTCGACGACGATGTGCTCGAGCCCCGCTGCGTCGAGAAGATGGCGACCTGCCTGCGCGATCACCCCGATGTCACGCTGGTGACGTCGCACCGGCGGCTGATCGACAACCAGGGAAAGCTGGTGAACGAGATCGAAGCCACCCGGCGATTGGTCGCCGAGGACAGCCGCGTGAGCGGTGCGTGGCTCATCGACGAGATGTTGCGCAAACAACAGAACTACGTCGGCGAGCCGTCGACCGCGATGTTTCGCCGCGCCGACATTCAGGAGATCGCGCCGGACTTCTGGACCCTGGGCGGAATCAACTTCATGGGCAACGCCGACGTCACCGTGTGGATCAGCCTCCTTGCGCAGGGCGATGGGATCTATCTGACCGAGTCGTTGAGTCGGTTCCGCCTGCACCCCGACCAGACGTCGAAGGATCCGACGATCCACGAGCTTTGCCGTGCGGCCTGGCATCGCGCGGTCAACGGGACCCGCTATCTTGGCCTGTACGACCCCTCGACCCCGGCCCCGCTGGATGCGACACCGCTCGGCGACTCACCCTGGTGGACTCCCGAGACGCGCGCACACGTCGCAACCACCCGCCGCGCGCTGGGCGAAGGGGACGGCGCGACCGCCATGGTGAGCTGCGACCGCGCGCTGGCTGCCGAGCCGGACGACCTTCGCTTGAGCACGCTGCGCGCGCGTTGCCTGGCAGCGGTCGGTCAGGCGCAGGCCGGAATCGATGTCCTGGTCGAGGCGGTGCGGCGCCATCCCGGGCCAGCCGGCGCCTATGTGAGGACGGCCGAGATGGCCTGGGCCATCGGCAACCACGAAGGCGCCAAGGCGTTGTTTCAGGGGGTCCAGAGCAAGCTCGCGCTGGTGCGTCCCATCTCGGGCGTCGTCGAGCGCCATGGGGCGTTGCATCTGGACCCACATGCCTGGTTCGAGTTGGTGCCGTCGCTACCGCCGCTGACCGTGACGCTTCGGATCGTCTGTCGCAATGCCGCGCCCACGCGCGAGCGGCCGATCCGCGTCGTGCTCTCGTGCGACGGCGCGGTGGCGGCCACCGGCGAGCTCACCGGTCTCGGCGCGACGCTGGCACTGGAGGCGTCGATTCCCAGCCGTCCCAGCACCACGCGCCTCGACCTGCGCTGGAGCGGCGCCGTCGACGTCGTCCCCGCGCCGACCGACGAGCCGCTGGCGTTGCGGCTGGCGGGCGTCGAGGTTTACCTGGCTGGCTGAAGATTCGCGCGCCTGGACGTAGTCCGCGTTATCTGAGACAGTGAAGGCGGACCCGCTCCACCCAAGGAGAGCGCGATGACTGCAACGCTGGACCTGCCGCCGAACTTCAACCAGGACAAGAAGGACCTGATCGACTTCGCCTATGAGCGCCTGGCGCCACGGCCGATGGCGTTCGCGGATCTGGGCGGCGTGTGGGGCGTCGACGGCGCGTACACGCGCTACACCCTGCAGCGTTACGGTGCCACCCGCGCGGTGCTGGTCGACACCAACTTCACGGACAAGGTGATTGAGGTGGCGCCGTCCTTTCCCTCGCTGACGCTGGTCAAGGGCAACTTCGGTGATCCAGTGACGGCAGAGCGGGTCGGTCATGTCGACGCGATCTTCTTGTTCGACGTGCTGCTACACCAGGTGAAGCCCGACTGGGACCAGGTGCTGGCGATGTACGCGCCGCGGACTCGCCTCTTCGTGATTTACAACCAGCAGTGGGTGGGGGGCCGAAGGACGGTCCGTCTGCTCGATCTGCCGCGCGACCAGTACTTCGCCAACGTACCCCACGATCGAACCGTGCCGCCGTATTCCTTCCTGTTCGAAAAGATGTACGAGATGAACACCGAGCACGGACGCATCTGGCGCGACGTGCACAACATCTGGCAGTGGGGCATCGTCGATCACGATTTGATCGACTGTCTCGACCACCTGGGATTCACCCTGCAGCTCTACAAGAACTGCGGCCAGTGGGGCGAGCTGCGAAACATTCAAAACCACGCCTTCGTCTTCCAGAAGCGCTGATCCGACCCGGGACCGCCGCCGATGCCGCTCGCGGCGCCGGTGATTACAATCGGCCCGAGGTGTCGCTTGGAGCCAATGCGGCCGGCGCCGGTCTCGGAGCGCCTCCTTCACCGGTTCGTTCGCGGATGGGAGAGACCCAGGGGGGTGACCTGGTTCGGCGCCCATTCATTCTGGGGACACCTGCGGCATCTGTTCGCGGCAGCGATCGCCTCCGAGGGCGTCGACTCGCGCCACTGGATGACGGCGGACGATCCGGAGGTCCTGCGGGCGCGCATCGCGGGGACGCTGGGCGGCGATCCGACTGCGCCCAGCCTGGTCGACGGGCTCGGGCGCGACCTCTACATCGACTTCGTGTCCGACACCGGTGACGACGTGACGGTCAGCCGCGCGGTCGCCGGGCTGGTGTTCGCCTCCTACGAGCTGCCCGATCCGGATCGGCCCGGTCAATTCCTGACCGCGCCCCGGGGCGACATCCTGTTCTTTGGCGGCGACACCGCGTATCCGGTCGGCACTGCACAGGAGATCCTCAATCGCGTGATCGTCCCCTGGAATCAGGTGCTGGCGGCGCTGCCTGGTGACGGCGACGGCGAGCATCGGCACCGCGTCTTGCTCGGTATCCCCGGCAATCACGATTGGTACGACGGAGCAGACGGCTTCGCGCGCATGTTTCGGTGCCGCGTGGACGCGGTGGAGCTGCCGGCGCCGCTGGTCGGCGTGCGATCATCCCAGCTGGCGCACTCCGTCGAATGGTTGCGCGAGTTCGTGCAGGCTGGCACCGTCGACAAGCCGGACGCGCTGGTGCTGTCGGGCTACACGCCCGTCCAGAACGCGAGCTACTTCGCGCTGCGGCTCGCGCCTGGGATCGATCTGATCGCCGTCGATCGGCAGCTGACGGCGATCGATCCGCGCCAGCGCACGTATCTCCGACGTGCCTATCGGGCCCACCCGGGTTCGGCGGCGCTGGTCGTGATTCCCGATCCGGTTCACTTGTTCGGTGATCCCAGCAAGACCGGCACCCAGATGGTCGACAACCTTCGCATCGACGCGACGGCACGGAAGACCTTCGTTCTGAGCGGCGACATTCACCACTACGAGCGGTCGGAGCGAGGCGAAGCGCTGCACGTGATCGCGGGCGGCGGCGGCGCGTTCCTTCACCCCGCGCGCATTGCGAAAGGCGGGCTGCCACCGACCGTGAGCTGGCCCAACGTCGCGCAGTCGCGAGCGCTGCTCCGTGGCGTTCCCTGGAAGCTCGCCCGCGGGCGTTCGGGTTGGCTGCCTCATCTTTGCTTGCTGCTCCTTTATGCACCGACGGTTCTGTTCAGCGGGGGCCCCCTCGCGCGGTTGGGGGGCCGGGTTGCGGCGGCGATCGGCGAGACGATCGTGCTTGGCCTGGTCTTCGCCCTCCTCGGGGGCCTGGTGGGCCCAAGGCCGGGCCGGAGGCGGGTGCTACCGCTCGCCTTCACGGCCGCGGCGGTCTTCGCGCTGCTTCCGGTCGCGGCGTCGTTGCTCGCGTCCGTCGTGCGATCTCATCTCACCCACCCAGGGGCCCGGCTCGCTGTATCATTCGGGGCGCTGGCCCTGGCGGCGTTCGTCGGCACACTCGCATTCGGCGCTTTGCTGACCCTGTTCACTCTGGCCGGCTACGATCACCTCAATGCGCTGACCGCGCTCGATCACCCCGGATTCAAACACTTCGTGCGGCTGCGGGTGAGAGCCGACGGGAGCGGCATCGACGGCTGGTGCATCGGCGCCGCGGATCCGCTGCGCCGAGAGGTGCGGCCGGAGCTCGTCGATCAATTCGCCTGGAGGCCGTTCAAGACTTAGAGCGCGCCTCAACCGAAGCTCTTCCAATCGTGAGTGGTGCCGATGGACCCCATGCGCCATCGTGCGCATGGTTGGGCGCCGCAGGCAGTTGCAGGCCTGAGCGACCGACCCAAGTTGCAGGTGAGGAGTGACGAAAGGAGGCGGCTCATGCGCGAACGAGCAGAGACGAAACTCATCGATGAAGCAGCGGGCGACGTGTTTCGGCGGGCCTGGTGGGCGGTCGCGCTTCGAGGGCTGGCCGCGATCGTGCTGGGAATCATGATGCTGGCGGCGCCGCGGCCGACATTCTCGCTGTTTGTCGCCTTGCTGGGGATCTACGTCTTCGTTGACGGGATTTTCACGATCGTCGCAGCCTTCCACGCGGAGGAGAAGGGACGAAGTTGGTGGCCCTACCTGCTGGAGGGCCTGCTGAGCGTCGGCGTGGGCTTGCTGGCCTTCGCCCGACCCGGAGTGCTCGGCTTCATGCTACTGGTGCTGATCGGGATCCGCTCGATCGTGGTCGGCCTGGCTGAGATCGCCACAGGCGTTAGCGTGCGCCGGGCGCTCGGCACCCCGACCGTGATGCTGTGGTTGGGCGGCCTGGCATCGATCGCGTTCGGCATTCTGTTGCTGGCCCTCCCGGCCATCGGCGTATTCGCACTGATGTGGGTTGCCGGCATCTACGCATTGATCTTCGGCGTGCTTCTGGATACCGAGGCGCTCCGTCTCCGGCGCTGGGGCAGTGAGCACCGCCGTTTGGATCAAGCGGCGCGCTCGACCTGAGCCACGGGAGCTCGTGCACAGCATCCTGATCACGGGTGCCGCGAGTGGCATCGGGGCCGGCCTGGCAATCGAGCTGGCCGGCGCCGGCCATCACGTCATCGTCAGCGACGTCCGGGGCGAAGACACGGACGAGGTGAGTGCCCGGATCCGCTCGAGCGGCGGGTCGGTGGAGGCACTGCCGCTGGATGTCACCTCTGACGCCAGCGTGACGGCCGCGGTCGCCGCGGTGTCGCGGCCGATCGATCTGCTCGTCAACAACGCCGGTCTGCAACAGGTAGCGCCGTTGGAGGAGTTTCCGATCGCCCGCTGGGACTTCCTCATCCAGGTGATGCTGACCGGCGTGGCGCGCTTGACCCGCGCGGTGCTGCCCGGCATGCGCGCGCGCGGCTTCGGCCGCATCGTCAACATCGGGAGTATTCACTCGCTGGTGGGCAGCCCGTACAAGAGTGCTTACGTCGCGGCCAAGCACGGCCTGATCGGCTTCTCCAAGGCGATCGCGCTCGAGACAGCCGACACGGACATCACCATCAACACCATCTGTCCGAGCTACGTGAAGACGCCCCTCGTCGACAAGCAGATCGCCGAGCAGGCCCGGTTGCGCGGCATATCCGAGACCGAGGTCATCAGCCGCGTCATGCTCGAGCCGATGCCGAAGGGGGTGTTCATCTCGTTTGCGGAGCTCGCCGGCATCACCGCATTCCTCGCCTCGCCCTCCGCGCGCAACATCACCGGGCAGACGATCGTGGTCGACGGCGGCTGGACGGCACGCTGACCTCCGGGCTTCAGTTGCGTCAGGGCGGCAACGAATCAAAACAGCACCGCAACGGACGAATCAGCACAACAACGGACGAGAATCTTCTGTATAGTATTTGTGTTCGTTGGCCAACAGGCCGGAAAGACACGGCCTATTCAAGTGCTGTACGAGATTCACGAGCTCAACCGTACATTCCTCGGCCCAGCTACTTTGCTGGCGCACGCCGGAGCGCGCATGTTTTCTGCTCCGGGGAGCTGGCTGGCTCAGCTTCCCGGCGCGGCGCGGATCGCCGCCGGTTACGAGCTGTTCTACCGCCTCGGCAAGGACTACGAGAAGCCCGAGTTCGGCATCCAGTCGGTCGAGGCTCATGGCGCCGAGGTGCCGGTCGTCGAGAAGACGATCATCGACAAGCCTTTCTGCCGGCTGCTGCGATTCAAACGCCACAGCGACCGAGCCGAGGTCATCAAGGCGCTGAAACGCGATCCGGTGGTGCTGGTGGTGGCGCCGCTGTCGGGCCACCACTCGACGCTGCTGCGCGAGACGGTTCGAGCTCTGCTGGCGAACCACAAGGTGTACATCACCGACTGGGTCGACGCGCGAATGGTGCCCAGCGAACGCGGCCCCTTCACGCTCGAGGACTACGTCACCTATATCCGCGAGTTCATCCGGCACATCGGCACCGAGCGCCTCCACGTGATGGCCGTGTGCCAGCCCACGGTGCCGGTGCTGGCGGCCGTGTCGCTGATGGCGACGGCGGGTGAGCCGCAGCCGCGCAGCCTGACCATGATTGGTGGGCCGATTGACACGCGCCGCAGCCCGACGCGGGTCAACGACCTGGCGAGCACCAAGTCTCTCGAGTGGTTCGAGACTCACGTCACTCACCGGGTGCCGGGCAACTACCCGGGGCGAGGCCGTCGCGTCTATCCGGGGTTCCTGCAGCACGCCGGGTTCATGGCCATGAACCCGGTGATGCATCTCTCTTCTCACTGGGACTTCTACCAGCACCTCGTACAGGGCGACCTGGACGATGCCGACGCGCACCGTCGTTTCTACGACGAGTACAACGCTGTCCTCGACGTCCCGGCCGAGTACTACCTCGACTGCGTGCGCATCGTGTTTCAGCAGCACCTCTTGCCGCGCGGGCTGTGGCACGTGGGCGGGCAGCGCGTCGCGCCCGAGGCGATCACGCGCCCCGCGCTGCTCACCATCGAGGGCGAGCTCGACGACATCTCGGGTACGGGGCAGACGCGAGTCGCGCTGGATCTGTGCAGCGGCATCCCGGGCGAGCGCAAGACCCACATCACCGTCGAGGGCGCCGGCCATTACGGCACCTTCAGCGGCCGGCGATGGCGCGAGATCGTTTACCCGCAGGTGCGTGACTTCATTCGGCGGGCGGGCTAGGGCGCGCACCGGGGAGGGTAACCAGGAACGGGGACGGTGGGGGACGTGAGGACGGCTTCGATCTCTCCGTTGAGGGGTGACAAGCTCCGTTCACTGCGCCTGAGGGCGTTCGTATCTTAAATTGAGCTATCGGACGAGCGTTGACCGATCGTGAACGGAGACCCGTCGCTACGTGACTGTGATCAGACGAGCGATCGCAATTGGGGCCCTTTGCTAAGTGACTGCGGCGTACTTAGCGAAGAGATCGCGTGGACGATGCTGGAATGCGCGTCCGGGTACGTTCAAATAAAAAACACGAACGCCCTCAGGCGCAGTGAAACGTAGTTGTCACCAGCGCGAGAGGCGTGGGGGTGGGGTGTTCCTCTTGCGGGGGCTCCGAGGCGCGCTCCTGCCGTCCGCGGCCAGGTCGCCAGCGCCGAGGGAGCGGCCCCCGTGCCGCCGGACGGACGTCAGTTCGCTCGGGCCCCCGGTCGAGTCCCCGGCTCTCCGGCCGGGTGGGGGTTGTCGGCGCGACCGGCGGCGTGAGGGCCGCGTCCCCCGCAAGAGGAACACCCCACCCCCACGCCTCTCGCGCCCCACAACGGAGAGATCGAAGCCGTCCTCATGTACGCTGCCGTCACCGTTCCTGGCGATCCGCCCCGGTGCGCGCCTCCCCCCTTACCAGTCGACCAGCGCCGCGCCCCAGGATAGCCCCCCGCCAAACCCGCACAACATCACGCGCGAGCCGGGCTTGAGCCGGCCGGCCTCGTAAGCCTTGTCGAGCGTGAGCGGGATGCTGGCCGCCGCAGTGTTGCCGTAGGTCTCGACGGTCGTGATCGTCTGCTCCATCGAGAGCTCCAGCGCCGTCATGATGTTCTCGATCATGCGCAGGTTGCTCTGATGCAGCACCAGGAGGTCGAGATCGCGCGGCTTCAGATTGTGCTCGGCCAGCAGTTGCTGGATCGCGCGCGGGACCGTCCGCATGGCGAAGTCCCATACCTTGGGACCGTCCATGTTGAACGTGTTGAGGTGCTTGTCGAGGACCTCGGGCGTGACCGGAATCTTGCTGCCGCCGGCCGGGACCTCGATGCAGCGGCTCCCGCGCCCGTCGCTGCCCAGGCGGAAATGGATCCGCCGGTCGTCGTCGGTCCGCGACAGCAGCACGGCCCCGGCGGCGTCGCCGAAGAAGATGCAGGTCCGTCGATCGGTCCAGTTCATGATCTTGGAGAAGGCGTCCGACCCGATGACCAGCGCGTGGCGGAACTGCGTGGGCGCCGCCAGCATCATGCTCTGCGCGACGTCGAGCGCGAACACGAAGCCCGAGCACACCGAGCTCACGTCGAACGCCGGGCACTGGCTGTCCGCGACCCCCAGCTTTTCCTGCAGCAGGCACGCGGTGGCCGGCTGCGATTGGTCGGGCGTCGCGGTCGCGACCACGATGAGATCGACCTCCGATTTGTCGACGCCCGCGTTTTGCAGGCAGCGCTGCGCCGCCCGGACTCCCATGTCGCTGGGAGCCTCGCCAGGCGCCGCCAGGCGCCGCTCCACGATCCCCGTCTTGGCCAGGATCCACTCGTGGGATGTGTTCACGCTTTTCGTGAACTCGTGATTGGTCATGACCCTCTCAGGGACATAGCCGCCGATACCGGTGATTCGAATTCCCATGACCGATTACGCCGCCCCCTTGTGTGAAGATTGTTCGACGCGCGTTTCGCGCTCTTTCAAGAACCAGCGCCACTTCGTACGGCCGAACTCCCTCAGCTCAGTCGAGGTGCTCAGGTCGGCGATCGAGCTTCGATCGGTAGTTGAGCTCGCGATCCATCGAGATGCGCGAGACACGCATGGGGCGCAGATCGGGATCGTTGATGCGCCCGCGCGCGATCCCGCGGTTCAGCATCTCGATGAAGATCAGCTCTTGCTCCATCGACAGGTTTCCCGAGAGCGCGTTGCGCCGATCGAGGATCTCGTGCGTCTCGACGGGGACACGCGCGCACGTGCTCGGGTTGATCTGCACCAGCCACAGCTCGTCGATCTGATGATCGATGAGGTGGTGGATCGGCGGGTTCTGCGAGAACAGGCCGTCCCAGTACACACCCCGCCCCGGTACCTGCACCGCCTGGAACATCTCCGGGATCGCGGCCGATGCCAGCAGGCATTCGGCGCACAGCTCCTCGCCCGCGAACAGCTCGAAGTGCCCGCTCAACACCTCGACCGCGCCGATCCGCAGGATGGGCCCGCCGGGGCGGCCGGCCAGCTGGCGGAGCTCGTCGAAGGCGAAGAACTGGTCGAGGACGGCGCGGAAGCGCTCGGCGCCCCACGTCGGCAGCTGATACGGGCTGATCTCCGGCAGCACCATGAGGTCCCGCATGGACATGACGCTCATCAGGGCCTGATTGGCGAGCCGATCCCAGGGATCGCTGGCGCCCATCGAATCCCAGAACTCCTGCAGGGTGCGAACCGCCCGTCGCGGCTCACCGCGCACCAGCGCCTCCCAGGCCAGCGCCGCGCAGATCGCGCCGCCCGATGTGCCGCTCAGCGCGACGACGTCGACGTCGGCGGGCAGGTTCGCCAGCGCCCCTTGCAGGACGCCCGCCGTGAACGCCGTGTGGCTCCCGCCTCCCTGGCAGGCGATGGCGACCCGCGTGCGTCCGTTGGTGGTCATGTGGTCAAGCCGCCTGCGCCGCCGGCGTGGATCGATCGGCGAGCCAGCGCGTCGCCTGCGGCCAGAACGTCTTCTGCGCCTTGCCGCCGACCACCAGACCCACGTGCCCCGCGTCGATCATCATCGACTTCACGTCGCTCGACCCCACGTGGGGACGGATCCCCTCCGTCGACGGCGGGTCGACCAGATGGTCGTTCTTCGCCGTCAGCAACAGCAGCGGGCAGCTGATCCGCCCGAGGTCGACGAGCTGCCCGCCCAGTCGCAGCTCACCCCGTACCAGCTGGTTGCTCTGATACAGGTTCTTCACGAACGCGCGGAACGTCTCGCCCGCGATCGGGATGTTGTCGTTGATCCATCGCTCCATGGCGAAGTAGTTGGTGACGAACTGCGCATCGTCCATCTGCTCGTAGAATCCGACCGGTTTTCCAAGGAAGGCCTGGATCGGGTTCATGCCGAGAAAGCAGGACTGCAGGAACCAGGCGGGGCAATTGCCATAGGCGCCAATGAAGGCGTCCGCGTCGAAGTACCGGCGGTCGGTCCAGACGTTGAGCAGCGTCTCGCGCCCGGCGAAGTCGATCGGGGCCGCCAGCAGGGTGAGGGTGCGGATCGGCTCGGGCTCTATCGCCGTCGACAGCGCCGACATCGTTCCGCCCATGCAGTAGCCGAGGAGGTGAACGCTGTCTCGTCCGCTCGCGCGCAGAACGTGCTGGATCGATGCGCGCAGGAAACCGCACACGTAGTGCTCGAGGGTCAGGTGCCGATCGCCGTCGGACGGGCACGCCCCAGTCGATCATGTAGACGTCGAAGCCCGCCTCGAGGTAGCGCCGCACGATGCTCTTGTCCGGGAGCAAGTCGAGGATGTAGGGCCGGTTGATGAGCGCGTAGCAGAACAGCACCGGTTCTGCGTAGAGAGCGGGCGTCTCGCGCCGGTAACGCACGAGCCGGTGCGTACCGGCCTCGAGCACCACATCGCTGGGCGTGGTTCCCACGCGCGTCGTCGCTGCGAGCTCGGCGACGCGCGGAATGCTGAGCGCGCGGCGCACCACCCGCTCTTGCTCGGCGAACAGAGCGGTGAGCCCGAGCTGGGCCGGGAGCGTCGCGTGGGTTGGTGGTGAGGTGTCCATCTCGTTGTCTTCTGCCTTCACATCGCCATGCCGCCGTTGACGTCCAGCACGTGGCCGGTCACGAAGCCGGCTGCCGGCGAGGCGAGGTAGAGGACGCTGGCGCCGATCTCCATCGGATCGCCGAGCCGTCCGACCGGCGTGATGTCGAGGACCGACTGCAGCGCCTTCTCGGGGACGCCGTCGAGCATACGCGTGCGTATGAAGCCCGGAGCGATTGCGTTCACGGTGACGCCCTTCCTCGCGTACTCGCGAGCCAGGGTCTTGGTGAGGCCGATGAGCCCGGCCTTGGCCGCGGCGTAGTTGGCCTGGCCGAAGTTTCCGATACGGCCGACGATGCTCGAGACGTTGATGACCCGCCCCCAGCCGCGCGCCGCCATGCCGTCGATGAACCGGCGAGTCACTTCGAACACCGCGTTCAGATTGGTGTCGATGACGTCGTCCCACGCGCCGCGATCCATCTTGCGGAACAGGCCGTCGCGCGTGACGCCGGCGTTGTTCACCAGGATGTCGACCGCCTTGAGGCTCTCGGTCACGCGGCCGCACATGAGCTCGACCTCGCCGCGCGCGCGCACGTCGAACGAGAAGGGAAAGGCTCGCCGTCCCAGCTCGCGAATCTTGCCGCAGACCTCCTCCGCGGCCGCGACGCCGGCTTGGCTGGAGCCGACCGCGATATCGGCGCCCGCCGCAGCCAGCGCCAGCGCGCAGGCACGCCCGATGCCGCGGGACCCGCCGGTGACGAACGCCGTCTTTCCGAGCAGGCTGAAGCTCGGTGGTACCTCTGCTCCCGGGAATGCAATGGGGGTGGTGGTCATGGGAAGGACTCCTACTTGAATGGAAACCAGACGTTGAGACAGGCCGCACGGGTACCGCCGGCCAGATGTTCGTGCATGACGTCGAGGAACGCGTTCGATCGCATGCACTGATCGAGATCCCGCGTGACCTGCGCCATCCAGAGGCTGCGGAGCTGCTTCGGATCAGCCCACAGAGGCCCGGTGATCGGACCGCCCCAGGTCCAGATGGCGGCGCTCCGCCACAGGTCGAACCAAGGTGGCACGGCGATCAGGCCTGCTGGGACTGGGCTTTCTGGGCGATCTCGAACGACTGCTCGGACCACCGCTGGACGTCACGGAACTGCGTCTCCAGCTGGCTCTTGAGCGTGTCGAAGAGCTTGTGCCAGAGCTCGTCGACGATGCGGCGATACTCGTCCGACGACTTGGCCTCGGTGATGCGGAAGGACTGCTCGATGGCCTGGATGCCCGAGGCGTACATCGCGTCGATCGATGCCCGGTGCTTGTTCAGCATCTCGATCGTCAGCTCGATCCAGCGTTTCTGCATCGTTCGGGTCGAGTCCGCCGAGGCGCCGTTCATGTTCGGTTGCGCGGACATCAACTGTTGTGTCCACTGTTTGAAGACTTCCTGCTGGATCTGTAGGGAGGACTCGGTCGCCTTGCGAAAGCCGTCCATCATTTGATCGAACATTTTGATTTCTCCACGTCAGCAAAGAGGTGACCCATGCGCGAGACAAACGCCCTCGCGGCGTGCGCGCTGGGATCGGGCGCTAACGTGAGACTTCGTGCAGACCAGGCAATGAGGATGGCTGCTGATTGTCAGCCTGATTCGCTCGTTCGATTGCTCACCTGATCTTGGGCGAGCGCGGGATCACGATCGATCGCCTCCGCGACGGCGTCCATGTCGACGCTGTCGGTTCCGGGGCGTAGAGAGAAGCCACGAACGTCCTCGACGAGAAGGCCGCGCCTCACCAGGCGAAAACACAGAGTGCGGATGATGGCCGGCGGCAGCCGGAGATCGCGCGCCAGCTCGTCCTCCGTCACCGGTGCGTGCGACCCCGCTTCCGCGGCGCGCGTCAGGTGAAGCATGATCGCGACGCCGGCGCTGCGCTCGCCCGCGCAATCGAGGCGGAAGGCGGCTGCGCCGTGCCTGAGCACGTGGTCGATGCTGTGGCCCACGGCGATCTCCGCGCCGATCAGCACCACCAACCACGACGAGAACGACCACAGCAGGAAGACGGGGAGCGCGAGGAACCCGGAGCCCACCGCGCTCGTTTGCGAGACGCCGATCTGCAGGCTTGCAAAGACCCAGAACACCACCGGGAGCGCCAGCGCCGCCAGGGCGCCGCCCACGGCCGCCGACGCGAACGCGATGCGCGCGCGGGCGGCGGCGGTGTAGAGCAGCGTCACCGCCAGCCAGAGCGCTCCGAGCGCAAGCGCCATGCCGACCGCGAAGTCGACTCCCGGGATCGCCGCCAGTACGCGGGACACCGGAGCCGGCGCCCCTCGTTGCAGCAGCGCCAGCAGCAGACCCGACACGCCGAGCACGACCGGCGGGATGAGCAGTAGCGCGACGTAAGCGAGCGCGCGTGAAAACTTGGGCGTTCGTTCACCCGAGGCGGCAATGATGTGCAGCGCGCGTTCGGTATGGCCGAACATCTTCGACACCGCGAACAGCAGCGCCACCAGGCCGACGACGCCGCCCGTGATCTGGCTGGTCTTGCCGACGGCGTCCAGGATCATCGCCAGCGCGGCGTGAAACACCTGGTTGCCGTTCGGCGCGGACAGATTGCCCGGCACGGGCTTCGAAACGAACGGGAGCCAGTTGAACCACCGCATGATCCAGAGCGCCACCACCAGCGTCGGGACGATCGCGAATGCGGTGTAGTAGGTGAGGGCCGCCGCCAGCAAGCCCAGCCGGTGGGAGACGACGCCGCGGACCGTGAGGATCGCGATCCGGAACGCGCGGTTACCGAAGGCCGCGAAGCCGCGCAACGACGATCGGTCGCGGCTCCAGACCACCTGAGCCCGCCGGTCGATCGCGCGCAGGACGCGCGCGATCGGAGGAACGTTCTTCAACCACGACATGGGGCAGGCCTCGGCCCGACCCGCGAAGCGCCGGACACGTTGCCAAGGTAATCATCACCCGGCCGAGCGAGAATCGCGCCCGCCACCTTTCGCTGCTAGCAGAGCGCGGATCGTGTTACGCATGGCGCATGGAACGGTTGCTTCCTCGCGTTGGAGTCGTCTCACTTGTTCTTGCGCTCTTCTTTGCGGTCGCTTGTTCGAGCACTGGTTCGTCACCCTCCGGTGGGACTGGGGGGGCATCGGCAATGGGCGGTGCGCCGGCAGGCGCGGGCGGCGCCGGCAGCGGAGGTCAATCCGGGGTAGGGGGCGCGGGAATGGGGGGAACGACCGCCAATCTGGGAGGCGCGCCCGGCAGTGGTGGCGGAGCCTCTGGTGGGACCAGCGGCGGCGCCGGGGGCAGTACGACTGGCGGCCGGGATGGCGGCAGCGGCGCCACCGGCGGAGCGGGCGGGGGCGGCGCCAATTGCGTGGGACGAGCCATCTCGTTGTCGGCCAACGGAACCGGGACTGACAGTGACGCCGCGCAGGCAGAGATCATGATCGACCTCGGGACCGCGCTCCCCATCGGCAACGCCCGGCGGACCATAGAGTTCTGGGCATACATCAAACCGACCGACTGGGTCGGCGACAAGAACGAGATTTACTACACCGGCGGCAAAGGAACGGCCACCGCGTTCGGCATGGACTTCGGCACCAACGCAGTCACCGGCATGGCCGCCAATCACGCTACGCTGGATCCGTTCATCGACGGTGGCTTCAGCGACGATAGCCGGAACTTCTTGGGCGTCGATTCCGCGACCGCGCAATGGGTTCAGATCGCGATGACCTGGGACGGAACCGCGATGCGCACCTACGTCAACGGGATGTTGAGCATCACGAGCAATGCCACCGCAGCCACTCCGATGCTCGCCACTCTACAAGGCCCTCTTATCATTGGTTGCAATCCCGAGAACAGCGCCTGCTTCAACGGATGGTTCGACGAGCTTCGGGTCTGGAACGTCGCCCGCACGGATCAACAAATCAGGGACAACTACAACCGGCCGCTGGCGGGCAACGAGGCGGAACTGGTCGGCTACTGGAAGTTCGACGACGCCGTCGGATCGACGACGGCCGCTGATTCAGTAGCGGGGCAGCCTGCGCACGCCGGTACGCTGAGGGCCGCGGCTAGCGCGCAGATGCCGACCTTCATCACGCCCAATCCCGCTCCACCGTTGATCTGTCCGTAGCCGGTACCTCGCAGTCGCGCCCTATACACCCGCCAGCGCTCGTTGCGTCTAAAAGTCAGAAAAATGTCTGTCGCGACCGACGACGCCGTTCAGGCCAATATCGTCGCTGCCGGGTACGGGCGCTGAACAACTCGTCTGCGGCAGAGCGCGCGGCGCGCTACAATTGTCGTCGATGGATGACGACGACCTCTACCCGGCCCGCCGCAGCCGCCCCGTCCTGGCAGCGTTCCTCACGTCGTTGTTCACGACGGTCGCCGCGTTCCTCGCGCTGACCGTCGCCGATCACCGCGGGCTGCTCGATTTCCTGTACGCCGACGGAACTGGCGCCGTCGAGGTCCCGATGGTCAACGGCGTGTCGGTCGACCAGGCGCGCGAGCTGCTGAGCGCCAAGGATCTCCTGTTGACGGTGCAGGGCGAGCACCCCGATCCCTCGATTCCGGCGGGCAAGGTGGCCGGCCAGGCCCCGCTGGCGGGCTCTCGCGCGCCGCGCGGCTCCGCCGTGCAGGCGTTCGTGTCGTCCGGCGCCGGCGACATCCTCGTTCCCGCGCTGGCGGGTGAGCAGCCCGACGACGCGGTCGAAAAGCTGCACGCGTTGAAGCTGGCGCCCGGCCACCGCCGCGAGCAGTCGAGCGAGACCATCGCCGCCGGACGGGTGATCGGCACCGACCCGCCCGCCGGCCGCGCCGTGACCCCGGACGTCCTGGTCACGCTGATTCTCTCGACCGGGCCCGCCCCTCGACCGGTGCCCAAGGTCCTGGGCCTGCGACTGGCACGGGCCAAGAAGATCCTCGAGGACGCGGGGTTCAAGGTCGGCACGACGCGAACCGGATCCTCCGACCGCTTCGACGACGAAGTGATCATCAAGCAGGAGCCGGCCGAGAACGCCCCCACCGCGCCGGGCAGCGCGGTCGACCTGGTCATCAACGACTAGCGGCATCGCGCCGGAAGATTCGCGGGGGCCGAGCGTATTAGACGAGGAGACCTATGTTCAAAACGAGAGCACGGATCGCTCGGGCGTTGGGATTGATCGCTGGTTTGTCGGGCTGGCTGCTCTTCTCGACAGCCGCTCGGGCGCAAGCCGGCGCGACCACGACCACGGGAACGCTCAGCGACGGAGCCACCTACCTCATTCAGGTGCCGGCCGCGTGGAACGGGACCTTGCTGCTCTACAGCCATGGATACGTCACGCCCGGTAGCGCGAATCCGGCACGTGTCGGCGCCGATGTCGCGACGATCCAGGTCCTCCTCCAGAGCGGTTACGCGCTGGCGGGCTCGTCATATTCGACGACGGGCTGGTCGATTCACGAGGCGTTGCAGGACCAGATCGCATTGCTCGATCTCTTCGACGCGACCATCGGTCACCCGACGCACACGATCGCCTGGGGGCACTCGCTGGGCGGCATCATCACCGCCGGGTTGATCCAGCGCTATCCGCAGCGCTTCGACGCGGCAATGCCAATGTGCGGGGTGCTCTCGGGCGGCGTCGGCACGTGGAACCAGGGGCTCGATTCGGGGTTCGCGTTCAAGATTTTGCTCGGCGCCGGCACCTCGCTCGAGATCGTGCACATCTCCGACCCCGAGGCGAACGCGGCGCTCGCAGAGGGATTGTTCGCCGAGGCACAGCTCACGCCCGAGGGGCGGGCACGCATTGCCTTGATCACCGCGCTGACGGACCTGCCCGGTTGGTTCACGCCCACCTCGCCCGAGCCGGCCCCCGATGATTTCACGACCCAGGAGAGCAATCAATTCCTGTGGGGACAAAATATCGGGGTCCCGTTCGACTTCGAGTTCCGCGCCGAGCTCGAGGCGCGCGCGGGCGGCAATCCATCGTGGAACACCGGGACGGACTACCGCAAGCAACTGGAGCTCTCCCTGAGTCGCGACGAGGTGCGGGGGCTCTATCGCGCCGCCGGCTCGAGCCTGGAAGCCGATCTCGAGGCGCTGAATCGCGCGCCGCGCATCGCCGCCGATCCGGCCGCGTTCGCGTACCTCGAGCAGAACATCACGTTCAACGGCGAGATCCGGGTTCCGGTCCTCACCGCGCACACCAAGGGCGACGGCTTTGTGGTCGTCGAGAACGAGACCACCTACAAGCAGGTGGTGCAACGGGCCGGCAACGGTCACCTGCTGCGCCAGGCGTTCGTGGAGCGCGCCGGGCACTGCACGTTCACGCCTGCGGAGACGATCACGCTGTTCCAGAAGCTGTTCGAACGGCTCGACACCGGCCGCTGGCCCGACCTCGGGCCGGCGGAGCTGAACGCCGCCGCGACGGCGCTCGGGCCCGCGCTCAACATCTACGCGGGACCGACGCCGCCGCAGTTCATCGACTTCCGTCCCGGACCGTTCCTGCGACCGTTCACCGAGCGTCGAGGCCACAGCGCCTGTGAGGAGTCGGAAGGCGAGCGGTAACGAGCTCGGTCACCGGACGGAAGAGGGTTGCGAAGTCGGCAAGACGATCTCCGTCGTGAGCGATCGCGTGTGACGTAGGTTGACTACGGGGCAGAATCAAGCTGATTATGGTGCATGCGCAGAATCGTGGGACCGGTGTTGCTGGTGTTGTCTGGATTGGCGTTTGTGTCCTGCGGCGGCGGCGGCAGTAGCGCGCAGAGCACGTGCGCGCAGATCGGCGCGGTGACCTGCCAGAAAGCGTGTGCGTGCCTGGATGGGCCAATGTGTGCCTTGTCGCAAGGGGGCTTCACGCTCTCCTTCAATACCGAGGCCGATTGCAATGCGGCGCTGGTGACGTTCAGCTGCTCTCAGGGCGACAAGGCCGCCTACAACGACGCCGCGGCCTGTTTACCGCTCGTTCAGGCAGCAACCTGTACCGGTACCGGGGCGGATGCGGCTTTGGCGTATCCGGCCGACAACGCTTGCGAGTCGCCGCCGTAAATCTCTACGGCGCCGTCGCGAGAGGAACCAGCCGCTTCACTGCCTTGGCGTCGCCCTTGACGTCGCCGTCGAGAACCGTAACCGGAACGGGCGGCGTCAGCTTGAAGCGGTAACCTTTGGCGTCGCTCTCGAGCGCGACCTGCTGGCCCTGGTACTCGAGCTTGCGGACGTAATCCTCGTGCACGAGGCCATCGCGCGAGTTCGCGCGGTGCTTGACCAGGAATCCGGTGAGGCGGATGGCCAGGTGATTGTGCAACCGATGGCAACCAGCGCTCTCGCCGCGCTTGACCGATCGATACGCCGGCGTGCCGTGGGTGCGGATGAGCAGATCCTGGAGCTGCTTTTCGCCTTTCTCGTCCACGCCCATGATCTGATGGTGCACGATGGCGACCAGGCCGTAGCCCGCGCGGTAGCCCGGGCCG
This sequence comes from uncultured Pseudomonadota bacterium, assembly GCA_963711305.1. GTDB lineage: Bacteria > Myxococcota_A > Polyangia > Fen-1088 > Fen-1088 > DASRQZ01. The sequence continues at coordinate 545,735 of CAVQDT010000001.1, read as the reverse complement.
ACGATCTCGCTCTTCGCCACGAAGGTGTCGCCGCGCTTGACCAGCAACTTGCGCACGGGCAGGCCCGACGGTGGGTGCCAGGTCGGCCCGGCCAGAACCTCTGACCAGAGGGCGTCGCCGGTGATCGACTCCTTGTACTTGAGCGCCATGCTGCCGTCGGACTTCTGGATCGTCTTCCAGCCGCCGATGGTGGTGGGCCAGCGGGCCAGCGCCACCTCGCCGTCGCTCGAGCGCGCGAACAGTGTCAGCGTCGGGCGATCGCTGACCGGCGCGTGCCACTTCTTGTGTCCGTCCTTGTCGAGGGCCGGCCGCGCCAGCACGACCTCGCCGCGATCGATCTCCGCGCGCAGCTCCATCTTGGGGCTGTGGTAGGGCGGCGGCGGCGGCAGGCGGATCGCCACCGCTTCGGGCAGCGGAGCCGGCCCTTTGCGCGCCGGCGCCTTGCGCCCGCGGCGTGAGGGCGGCGGCGGCGCGACCACCGTGCTCGCGAGGACCGCGTCGGGCGCCGTCCAGCCCAGCGCCTGGCTCGCGGCCTGGGTGGCCGCGGCGATCAGGTCCGGGGCGCCGGTGATCTTGGCTGGCGCTCCAGTGGTAGCGGACGCCGGCTCTCCGGGCGCGGGCGCCTTCGCCGCCTGCAACGGCAGCGGCCGGAACTCGGCGCTGTCGAGGATGCGTCCCTGCACCTCGCCAGGGACGCCCAGGGCCGAGCCGTCCTCGAGCAGGCCGGTCGCGTCGACCACGCGTTCGCGCAGCGCGCGCAGCAGCCCGCGAAAGTCGAGCTCGCGGCTGTCGGCCAGCAGCAGGTTGCGCGTCTCGAGATCGATTCGCCCGTTGTCCGCGATCATGTGCAGCCGCTGGTAGATCTGCAGGCCCGCGACCGTGCGCGGATCCATGCGACCGGATTTCGCCTTGGCCGGCAGCAGATCCTCGCAGCGCAGGTGCGCTTGCATCGCGACCACCGCGCGCTTCTCCGTCGGGCTCAGCGGTTTGCGCGGCGGTTTGTCAGCCACCGGCGCCGCGGCGGCCGCCGGCGTACCGCTCGCTGCCGGATCCGCGTTCGCCGGCTTTGCGGGATCTCCCAGCGCCGCCGGGTTGGCGTTCGCCGGCTTTTCCGGCTCTTCTGGAAGGATCGAGCTCTTCGGAGACATCTCCTCGAGCACCTTGTCCTTCACGCGGTCGTGGCAGGTGTGGCGCCTGCGATCGGCCAGCCGCCGCCGCATCATGTTCAGGCTCGGGAAGATCCCGAACGCCTCGAAGTACCGGTCCTCGCGCGGACGCGCGTACTGGCTGCCGGACCGGAATCGCCCGTTGGCGAGATCGATCAGAAATGGCCGCAGCGGCTCCGGCTTTCCCGGCTCCTCGGAGAAGACGTAGGGGAGCCAGTCGTCGGAGAGATCGACGACGGTCAAGCCGTCGCGCCGCGCGTTCTCCGCCGTGGTCTGACCGGCGATGCGCCCCCCGTCGACGACCGTGAGCTCGGCGGCGGGCGCCGGCTCGGCCGCGGGTGCCGCCGGCGCAGCGGGCTTCGCCTGCGTCGGTTGTCCACCACCGGCGCAGAGTCCGGCGAGCGCCACGGCGGTCAGACCGGCGGCCGACGCGCGGCCGGTGCGCGAACGTCTTGCGACGTGGCTGCGAGGGTACCGCTCCATCGCGAGAAGCGAGCCTAGGGTCCCCGCGTCGGCGTTTCAAGCCGCGAGTGAGGGACCCTGAAACGCCCGACGCAGCACACCATGGAGCCCGGTAAATTCCGCGTGCCTCTCGCTGTCCCCCAGGGACGTGTCCCCGGGGACGGCGCCCGGATCCGCGCCGGCTCCTTCATCTGAATCGGCGAATCCGCGGCCGTCGCGCGAATCGCCGTCAATACGCGCCGGCACGCCCATTGAAAAGGACCCGCGTGGAGGTCCCCATGTCATTCACACGATCGAAGCTCGTTCCCCTCGCTCGCGTGCGCCACGCGCGCGCGTTCCTCTTTACCGCCTTGGTCGGGGCCGCCGCGGCCGGCGTCCCCGGCTGCGGCACGCCACCCGACTCACCGGCGCGCGCCAACACGAGCGCGCTGTCAGCTCCGATCGGCGCGCCGCCCTTCCGCGACGGCGTCTACGTACCAATCGACGACCTGCTCGTCGACAGCACCGACGGCGCCGAGGTGCGCGCGAACGGCAACGCGGCGCTGTCGTCGGTCGGCACCTCGTTCCACGACGCCGCTGTCGACGGCAACGGCAAGGTCACGACGTTTTCGGCGGATATCCACCTGCACAGCGCGCTGACCCTGGACGTGGGCGTGTCGGTGAAAGGCACGTTTGCGAGCACGATCGATCTGCCGCCGGTCCCGCTGCCTCCCATTCAGGTCGCCCCCAATATCCTGGTGACGCCGACGGCGTTCCTGACCTTCGTGATCAAGGGCAGCGCCGAGGGCGTCGCGCACGCCAGCGTCGTCGCTCCATTCGAGACCGGCGTGACGTTCACTCTGCAAGACGGCCAGCCGGTCGTGCAGCTCGACGAGACACCCAGGTTCAAACCGCTCGCCGGTGGGCCCGATCCCGCGACCGCGGTCAATCTCGACCTGCAAGCGTCGGTGCTGGTCGGCGTCGCCTTCTTGACCAACGTCGACGGTTTCGAGATCGGCGGCCCGTCGCTGCAGGCCAATCTCGGCGTCGAGGTCGCGGTCTCGCCCGCCGCCGCGCAGTGGTGGCAGGCGTACGCGCTCGCCTCGCTGCAGGGCGGATGGAGCTTCGACGGCACCGGATCGGCGACCCACGTGATCAACCTGGCCGGCCCGTCACGCCGGCTGATCGGCGCCGCGCCCGGCCCACTGCCGTCGGTGCTGGCGTCGACCCGCTGGTCGCGCGTCTACTCCGTCGGCGAGAACGCATCGGCGGTTGCGGTCGTGCCGCGCGGCAACTTCTTCACCGTGGCGTCCGCTGGCTTCGCCGGTCCCCACCTGTCCGTGCTCGACGGTCAGGGGCTCCCGAAGTCCGAGACGGGCATCGACGTACTCCGCGACGGCACGGACCGACCGACGGGAATGGTGCGCGCGCCGAACGGCGACCTGACCGTCGCCGCCACTGTCTCGGGTGCGGCAATGCGCCTGGATCGCTACGACGCTGCGGGAAAACCGCTGTGGTCGCGCTACATGAGCCGGCCCTCGGGCGATTTTCTGGTCAATGGGTGGAACGCGATCACCGGCACCGACGACGGCGGCGTGGTCGTGAGCGGCAGCATCACCACCATCGCCACCGGCAAGGCGGATCTATTGCTCGCGCGAATCGACAGCGCCGGCAACACGGTGTGGTTGACCGAGGTCGATCCCGGCGCCGGCGCGAGCAATCCGGGGATCGCCGCCATCGCCCGCGAGGCCTCGGGCAACATCCTGGCCGTGGGCGGCGTGGTCTACGGCGACAAGCCTGGCGATCCAGCGGCGACGATCGATCGCGGGAACGCGCTGATCCTGCGCCTCGATCCGAACGGGAACGTCCTCGGCGCGCGCGCGGTCGGCGGCGTCGGCGGGGAGGCCGCCTACAGCGTGGTGACGATGCCGGACGGCCGCTATGCGATCGGCGGCGAGATGCCGACCCTGGGCATGGGCGCCCAGTCCCACGGCGCGTGGCTCGCGATGTTTGGCGCCGACGACAGCCTGACGGCGTCGATGATCTACGCGGGCGAGAACGAAGATCTCGGCCAGGGAGACATCCGGGGGATGGCCCTGGCCCCGGGTGGCGGGCTGCTGGTGGCGGGCAACCTCGGGTACAACAGCAATCCCTGGATCATGCGCATCGATGACGCCGGCATGCCTGAATGGTTCAAGAGCCTGCGTGGCGGTCGCTTCGACTCTCTGAACGGGATTGTTCCGCTCGCCGACGGCCTGCTCGCGTTCGGCACCACCTCGTCGGTGAGCACGGCCGCGATACCGGGCAACGACGTCTGGCTGGCGCGCGCCAATGTCGACGGCATGCTCGACTTCAACGGCGCCGGCGGCTTCGACGCCGTCGATGACGTCGTCGGGTGGGAGAGCACGATCGGCGTCGTCTCGGTTGCGCTCGCGCCGACCGGGACGACTCCCGCCCTCGTGAGCAGTGCCGCACCGTTCGATCCGGCGGCGCAGAGCTCGACGAACCAGCTCCTCACGCGCTGAGCTCAGACGTACTTCGCGATCCAGTCCCCGGTCAGCTGTCGCGTGGTGACGTTGAGGCGGTTCCAGAGATTCGCGACCGCAATCGACGTCACCAGCGCGGCGAGCTCGGCGTCGGAGAAGTGCCGAGATGCCTCCTTCCAGATCTCATCGGGCACTGCGTCGGCGCGATCGTTGAGCCGGGTCTCGGCCTCGGCGAGCGCGAGCGCGGCGCGCTCGGCCTCGGTGTAGTAGGGCGCCTCGCGCCAGGCGGCGAGGGCGAAGAGTCGCGCGTCGCTCTCGCCCAGCTTCTTGAGCGCGCGGCTGTGCATGTCGACGCAGACGCTGCATCCGTTGATCTGGTCAACGCGGACGTGGAGCAGCTCGAGCGTCGTCCGCGGCACCCCGCAGCTCTCCGCGGTCTTGGCGATCGTGAGAATGGCTTCCCTGACGCCGGGCAGGGTCAAGGCCGGGCTTCATCCGTGGTTGCATGGTGACTCCTCGTTTTCTGGGTTGCGCCGCGCCGCGAATGGCGGGGCGACTGAGAGACCCGCGGTAGGCTAGAAATGTGACCGTCACATCTGGGGGGCGTCGCGGGTCATACGTACGTCACCCACTCGCACCGAGGAGGAACGTCACCGATGGATGAGCGCCAGTGGCTCGCGGACCAGTTCGAGCAGCAGCGGGCGCGACTGCGCTCCGTCGCCTAGCGTGCGCGGCCGCACGTCCGTTGCGGAACCGTTGCCGGACTGAAGCGCAAGCGACGTCGCGACTTTGCGACTTTGTCGGGCGCTCTCGAGCCCGAGGTTTTGTATTCAAGGGCCCATGCCTAATCTCGTTGGAAAGAGTCTTTTGGGCCTCGCTCTGGTTTCGCTGGGCGGGTACGGCTGCAGCGCTTCGTCGGGTTCGCCCAACACCAACGTGACCGCGTCTGGCGGCTCGAGCGGCGGTGATGGCGCGGCGGGTTCGGATGGCAGCAGCGATGCGCCGCCGATGCCGTTCGCGACCGCGGTTCAAAACATCGTCATCATCTACGCGGAGAACCGGACCTTCGACAACATGTTCGGCAACTTCCCCGGCGCGCACGGTCTCAGCGAGGTCGTCGGCGCCGACGGCAAGCCGACCTCGGCCTACGTGCCGCAGAAGGATCGCGACGGCACGACGGTGCTCGCGAAGCTTCCGAAGACCTGGGGTGGGGTCACGCTCGCGGGCAATCCGACGGTCGTGACCGAGGCGCAGAGCGACGCCCTCGCCAACGGTCCGTTCGCGATCGAGAACGCCTACGTCGCCAACGGCGGGCCCACGCTGGGCACGCTCGACGTCACGCGCGACCTGACCCACCGGTTCTTCGAGAATCAGATGGAGGTCAACGGCGGCAACAACGACATGTTCGGGGCATGGCTGGACGCGGGCGGCCTGACGATGGGTCACTTCGACACGACCCAGAGCAAGATCTACAAGCTCGCGCAGCAGTACGTGCTCGCCGACAACTTCTTCTCGGGCGCGTGGGGCGGCTCGTTCCTGAACCACCAGTACCTGATCTGCGCGTGCGCGCCGCAGGCGCCGGCGGACTACGTCACCAACAACAAGCCCGCCATCACGACGCTGGGCCCCGCGAACAGCAAGGGCGTGCCGCAGCTCGAGCTGACCGCGTCCTCACCGCCTTCGGCGCTCACCGGGCCGCCCGGCTTCGCGCACAGCACGGCGATCTCGCCGCTCGACTACTTCGGCGCGGGCGACGGCTATCGCGCGATCAACACCATCCAGCCGGCGTATCAGCCGAGCGGCAACGTGCCGGCGGCGGGCGCGACCGGCGCCGATTTGCTGCGCGCTGACCCGGCGGCGGCGTCGACGCTGCCGCCGCAGACGCAGATGACAATCGGCGACCAGTTGACGGCCGCTTCGGTCGACTGGGCCTGGTACGCGACGTCGTGGGATGCGGCGACGAGCGACGGCACGCAGGATCCGACCAAGGCGCGCTCGGTGATCTACACCCCCTCGACGGCGCGCGGGACGCCCGACTTCCAGCCGCACCACCAAGGGTTCAACTACTACTCGAACTTCGATCCGGTCACGCACGCCGCCGACCGCACCGCGCACCTCAAGGACTACTCGGCGATGGTCACCGCAATCGACGCGGGCACGCTGCCGCCGGTGGCCTGGTACAAGCCGACGGGCAACATCAACCAGCACCCGGGCTACGCCAACATCGACGACGGCGACGCTCACATCGCCGACCTGATCGCCAAGCTCCAGGCGAGCCCGCAGTGGGCGCACATGGTCATCGTCATCACCTACGACGAGTACGGCGGCCAGTGGGACCACATCGCGCCGCCCAAGGGCGACCTCCTCGGCCCCGGCTCGCGCATCCCGGCGATCATCATCTCGCCGTTCGCGAAGAAGGGCACTGTCGATCACACGCAGTACGACTCGGCGTCGACGATCCGCCTCATCGAGAAGCGCTTCGGACTCGCTGCGCTCCCCGGCATCACCCAGCGTGACACCGCGCTCACGGCGGTGACGGGCGGCAAGCCGATGGGCGACCTGACCGCGGCGCTCAACGTCGTCGAGTAACGCTACTTCTTGTCGAGATCCGCGTCGGTCAGGGTCTTCAGAAAGGCGATGACGTCGCGGATCTCGGACTTGCTGAGCGCCGGCTTCGCGCCGGGCGCGCCGCCGAACGGGCGATCCTGGGTGACGTTCTTGTGGAACCTCTCCGGCAGGTCGTCGTACTTCTCGACACGGCCCCCGGCCTTCGGGTACCACTTCGCCGGGTTGGTGTCCCTCTCGACGTAGAACTCCATCACGCGCTCCAGGCTGTTGAACGCGCCGTTGTGGAAGAACACGCGGCGCACGGCCACGTTGCGCAGCGACGGCACGCGGAAGAAGCCGCAGTACTCGTCGTGAGCGGCGAGATCCTTGCGCTCGGGACCGCACAGCCCCATGTCGTGAAAGCTCGGGTCGGCGTTGGCGGCGATGCGCGCGTTGCGCGGCACGGCCAGCGCGTTGAAGCCGTAGTCGGTGAACTGCGGGAAGGCGCCGTGATAGCCGGCGCTGGGGTGGCAGCTGGCGCAGTTGCCCTTTTGCGGATTGTCGTAGAGCCCCAGGCCGCGTTCCTCGGTGGCGCTGAGCTTGATCTGGCGGCGGAGGTAGGCGTCGTAGCGGCTCGAGTACGGGTAGAAGTCGGTCGGGCTCTGCTGAAACACCTCGAGGCACATCAGCACCGCCGTCGAGCCGCGCACGGGATCGCCGAACACGTCGTCGCCGAAGACCGCGCGGAACCGCGGCGCGAGCGGCCCGCGCGCGACCTGGGCGACGACGCTGGCGATGTCGGGGTTGGCCATCTCGAACTTCGACATCAGCGGCAGCTTCGCCTGATCGTGCTTGGTGTCGACGCGGCCGTCCCACGCATGGCCGCCCGTCGGACCCACGTCCCTGCTCCCGTCGGTGGCCTCGTCGAGGAAGTGCTCGGTGAACGCGGGGATCGCTTGCAGGTAGCGCAGCGACGGCACGGCGCGCAGGCCCGGGCTCTTCATGGCGGGCCCGCCTAGCTGAGTCGGCCGGTCATTGGACGGGCCGTACGCGAAGCGCGGATCGTGGCAGGTAGCGCACGCCATCTGGCCCGACGCCGAGAGGCTCCGATCGAAGAACAGCTGGCGGCCGAGCGCGGTCATCTCCGCGGGCTTGGGCCGTCGCGCGAACCGATCCGCGTTGAACGACTGCTCTGCCGCGGTGTCGGCGGCCGGCGCAGGTCGTGCGACGCGTGCCGCCGCGTCGGGGACCGACGGTGCGTGCTCGCGGCAGCTCGCGACCGCGAGCGCCACAGCGCAGAGAGTCAGGCGCGTGCCCGTCGCTGTCGTCATGGTGCGCCGCAATCTATCACTCGCGCATTCCGTGTTTGCGCTCGCGCGTGCACGAGCTTTCCGGCATGCTGGCCACCGTGAGCAGCAGATCGAGTTCGATCGCCGCCGCCGCGACGTGTCTGGCCCTGGGCGCCACGTTGTTCGCCGGCGCGGCGGGTTGTGGTTCCAGCGTCGCGGGCAACTCCCCCGACGGGGGAGGAGGCGGCGGCGCCTCGGGCAACGGCACCCTCACCTGGCAGGACGACGGCGTCGCCCACCAGGCGCTCTTTCCCAGCGCGTCCCTCGTTTCTTCATCGGGGCTGCAGATCCTGCAGATCGCCGGTGGTGAGGCGAGCGGCATCGGCATCGCGTTCGGCGTTTCCGCCAAGCCGACGGTCGGATTGGGGACATTTCAATGCGGGCCCGCCGCCGGCGGGTATCCGATCACCTCGTTCAGCTACACCGCTACGGGCGTCGCGGCCCTCTATGAGAGCTGCACGGTCAGCATCACTGCGCTCGGAGCCGCCAAGGGCGAGCGCGCCTCCGGTACGTTCTCGGCGGTGCTCGACAAGACCGCCGGCGGAACCAAGGCCATCACCGCGGGCGTCTTCGACATCGCGCTGACCGTCTCGCCGTAATCAGCAAATTCGCGCGTAACCGCGGGCGAGGTCGGACGTAGTCTGGCGAAATGCCCGCGACTGCAGACGTGAAGCTTCGCCGCGCCCGGCCCACCGACCTCGAAGAGCTGCTGCTCTTGATGGCGGACTTCAATCGCGCCGAAGGGATCCCGTTTCGTCGCGCGCGGGCGATCCCAGGCTTGCGCCGCCTCCTCCGCGAGCGGCGCCTGGGCATCGTCGTCGTGGCCGAGAGCGCGGCGCGACGCCGACTCGACGGGTACGCCATCGGTACATTCGGTTTCGATCTCGAGTTCGCCGGCCCCGACGCGTTTCTCACCGAGCTGTTCGTCCGGGCCGAGAGCCGCCGGCGCGGGCTCGGCGCTCGCTTGCTCGCGGCCGTCACGAAGGGGTTGCGCGGTGCGGGCGCCCGCGCCGTCACGCTGCTGGTCTTGCCTGAAAACGCCGCCGCACGGCGCCTTTACGCCAGCGCGGGGTTCGATGAAATCCCGCGCATCGCGATGGTCCGGCGGCTTTCCAGACGCAAAGCTGCCTCCGCTAGTACGCGACCCCGAAGCGCCGCCCGACGTGCTGCGGCCTCTCCAGCTCGTCGAGGATCGCGACAGCCAGGTCTTCGAAGGTGATGAAGCTCTTGCCGTTCGCATCGGCGAGCACCGTGTTGTTGGTCGTGCGGTAGCGGCCCTTCCGCTCGCCGGGCGCAATCTCGACCGCGGGGCTGATGAACGTCCAGTCGAGGCCGGCGGCCTCCTTTCGATAGACCTCGAGCGAGTCGCGGCCGTCGAGCGCCTCGGCCTTGTACGCGTCGGGGAAGCTGGGCTGATCGACCAGAGCCTTCCCGGGCGCAACCTCGAGGCTCCCGGCTCCACCGACCGCGATCACGCGCTTGGTTCCCGCGTCACGTAACCCGGCGATGAGCGCGCGCGCCGCCGCGACCAGCGTCGGCGCCGCCAGGCCCCGCGCGTTCGGTCGCGGGGAGATGGCGCTGACCACCGCGTCGGCGCTGGCCGCGAGCTCGGCCACGCTGCGCCGATCGGTGGCATCGCCGCGCCGAAGAGTCACGCGCGGATCGGGGCGCTCGACCGCTTGCGGATCGCGAACCACGCCCGTGATCTGATGGCCGCGTTTCAACGCTTCCTCGACGACGCAGCGGCCGACGCTTCCGGTCGCGCCGAATAGCAGGATCTTCATGGTGGGCCCTCCTGTCTCCGCCAGAGGTTAGATCGGCGACCTCGGATCTGCCGCTCGTTTCTGGTAACGGCGTCGTGGCGGTCGCGGGAGCATGTGCGCGCCGTCGCGGCGCATTGCCGTCGGTGCGCTGGTGGCGCGAATCGTGCTGCGAATCCGCATGCGATCGATTGCCCGATTCACCAGCAAGGAGCACGACCATGCCAACAATCACCACGAAGGACGGCGCACAGATCTTCTTCAAGGACTGGGGAGCCGGTCGCCCGGTCGTCTTCAGCCACGGTTGGCCTCTGAACGCCGATGCCTGGGACGATGAGCTCTTGTTCCTGGCCAGCAATGGCTTCCGCGTCGTGGCGCACGACCGGCGCGGCCACGGCCGGTCGACGCAATCGTGGGACGGCAACAACATGGACGCGTACGCGGATGACCTGGCCGCGGTCATCGAGAAGCTCGACCTCCGCGAGACGACCCTGGTCGGGCACTCGACCGGCGGCGGGGAGATCACTCGCTACGTGGGACGACATGGAACGCATCGGGTGAAGAAGATGGTACTGGTCAGCGCCATCCCGCCGCTGATGCTGAAGACCCCGTCGAATCCGCTCGGGACGCCGCTCGGCGCATTCGACGAGATCCGCGCCGGCTTGCTGCGTGACCGCGCGCAGTACTACAAGGACCTCTCCGCCCCCTTCTACGGCGCGAACCGGGCCAGTTCCAGGGTGTCGAACGGCGTCCGCGAGCAGTTCTGGCTCTACAGCATGCAGGTGGGTCTCAAGGCGTCCTACGATTGCGTCAAGCAGTTCTCCGAGACGGATCTGACCGAGGATCTCAAGAAGATCGACATCCCGACGTTGATCATCCACGGCGACGACGACCAGATCGTCCCCATCGACGCCGCGGGCCGCGCCGCGTCCAAGATCGTGAAAGGCTCGACGCTGAAGATCTATTCCGGCGCGCCCCACGGCCTGATGGCGACCCACAAGGAGCAACTCCACGCCGATCTGCTGTCGTTCATCAAGGGGTGAAAAAGCGCGAAGGGGTAAAAAAACGCGGTGACCGCACAGTTTCGCCGCCCGTCCGGGTCTGGGTTCATGAAGGAGGACATCATGAGCACAGATCGAAAGGCACTGGCACTAGCCTACCTGGATGCGGTCGCGAAGCAGCAGTACGACAAGGTCGAGGCGCTATTGGCCCCGAACCTGCATTTCAAGGGGCCGGCGATGACCCGCACGTCGGCGCAGGAGTTCGTCGGCGCGCTCAAGCGCCTGGCGGCGATCCACCTGCGCAACGACATCAAGCGGGTCTTCGTCGACGGCGACGACGTCTGCGTCATCTACGACTTCGTGACCGACACGACGGCGGGCGCGCTCCCGGCCATCGAGTGGCTGAATTTCGACGGCGGGCGCATCCGCTCCATCAATCTCTACTATGATCGCCAGGCATGGCAGACGGTCATCGCGGTGATCGCGGAGCGGGCGGGGAGCGCGTCGGGAAACGCGAGGGCAACCTCCGTAGCTTGAAACCATGAGCGCTGGCGACAAATCGTCCCTGCCGGAGCTCGGCGAAGCCTTCGCCGAGCTCCGGCCTGCTCTCCTGCGCCACTGCTATCGCATGCTGGGCTCGTTCGAAGAGGCGGAAGACACGGTGCAAGACGTGCTGGTCCGCGCCTGGCGCTCGCGCGACACCTACGCCGGAGATGCACCGCTCGAACACTGGCTGATGCGCATCGCGACCAATGCGTGCCTCAACTTCCTCGCGCGCGCGCGCCCTCGCGCGCTGCCGCAGCTCGAGCGCGATCCGATCGTGCCCGGCGGTCCGCTCCAGGAGCTCGAGGTGGCGACGTGGGTCACGCCCGCGCCCGACGCACGATTGTTTCCCGACCCCGCACGCGCGACGGAGGCGCGCGAGCAGGTGGCGCTCGCGTTCGTCGCGCTCCTGCAGCGCCTGCCCCCGCGCCAGCGCGCCGTGCTGCTGCTCAAGGACGTCGTAGGCTGGTCGGCCGAGGAGATCGCGGCCGCGCTGGAGCTGACGGTCTCCTCGGTGAACAGCGCTCTTCACCGCGCGCGCGAGACGGTGTCGGCGCGCCCGCGCGAGCCGGCCGGTGATCCGCCGCCCGAGGTGCTCGACGCGTATCTACGTTCGTGGGAGACGCGCGACCTCGACTCGCTGGTCGCGCTGCTGCGCAAGGACGTCGTGTTCGCGATGCCCCCGCACGGCGCCTGGTTTCGGGGCGCCCAGGCGTTGGCGGCGTTCCTGCAGATGCCGCCCTTCTCGCTGCGCTGGGCGCGCGGCCTGCGGGCAACGCACACGCGCGCCAACGGCCTGCCCGCGCTCGCGATCTACTTTCCGGGCGACGACGGCGTCTTCCGCCTGCACTCGATCCAGGTGATGCGCTTCGAAGACGGCGCGGTCGCCGACGCGACCAACTTCATCGGCGCGTACTACCTGCACGGCTTCGATCTCCCGGCGACCCTTGCCGGCTGATCCGCGCTATCGTCATCAGCCGGAGGTGATCGATGTTCGTTCGACTCGGGTCATTCGAAGTGGTTCCGGGCAAGCTCGACGAGCTCCGCGCCGTCTACAACCGCGACTGCGTTCCGGTCGTGAAGGCCGCGCCCGGCAACGTCGACGTCTACCTCCTCGAACCGGCGGAGGGTGCCGGGCCGATCGTTCCCTACACGATCTTGGCCTGCACGATCTGGGCGACCGAGGAGGCCGCCGTCGCCTACGACGCGAGCGGCACGGCCAAGGAGGTCGTGAGCAAGGTCAGGCATTTCTTCGCGGGCCCGCCGACGCTCCGCTCGTATCGAATCCAGCGCTAGTGGTCGCGCCGGAGCGCGACGAACGGATTGACGCCGGTCGTTTCCTCCAGGAGTTGCACATCGGCGCCAGGCGCGGCCGCGCGGCCGATCTGCAGCAGTTCCTCGATCTCGCGGTAGATGAGAAACCAGTCGAGGTGCAGCTCCATGAACCAGCGGCTCGGGTTCGACGGCACCATGTTGCCGGCGTAGAGCGTGCCGCCCGGCGCGAGGCGCTCGTAGAGGTTGCGGCACAGCGAGACCGCGGTGCGCGGCTGCAGGTAGTCGAGGAGGCCGCAAGCGTAGATCACGTCGAACGTGCCCTCGCCGGCGAGCGCGCCCGCGCCGCGCAGCAGGGGCTTGATGGCGTCGTGCAGATACCTGATTTGCAAGCAACCAGGCCAGCGCGCGGCGCGCCGGATCGCGGCGCTCGCGTGGGCGAGCGCGCGCTGGTCCTGGTCGAAAAGAACGATCTCGACGGGGTAGGGCGGGGGCGGCCGCGATTCGAGCAGCTCGACGATCTCTTGCGCCGGTCCGGACGCGATCGACAGGATCCGCAAGGGCCGCGACCAGTGACCCAGGGGCCGATCGAGTCGCGCCGAGAGCTGCGCTCTCAGCATGTCCTTGCGCGCGCGCACGGCCTCGCCGGCTGGCGTGCACGAGAACGCCAGGCTGAGAGCGCGCGCGAACAGCGTCGGACCGCTGAAGGGGGCGTTGTACACGAACGCCATCACGCCGAAGTCTCCGGGATAGCCGAGCGGCTTGTGCCGCGCGCGGTGCATCCAGGGCGCGCACATCAAGACGTCCTGCAAGCAGCGTTGCGAGAACGCGCCCAGCGCCGCGCGCTCGGTCGGCGACGTCGCCGCGCGAAAGGCCTGATCGATCTCGCCGGACAGCGCCACCACCTCCGGCACGATCTCGCGGCGGACCTCCTCCTCGATCGCGGCGTCGACCAGCGGCGCTCGATCGGCTCCTCCGGCGGGAGGCGACAGCGAAGCGTCGAGGCCCGCGAGCATCTCCTCGACGTCCTCCAGCAACAGCCGCAGCGACGCGACGCCCGCCTTGAATCGTTCCTGCCCGCCTATGCGCCAGCGGGGCCGCAGGCGCAGGCGTACATCGCGGACCTGCAGCCAGCTGTCGACGTCGATCGCGCCGTCGATCAACGCGAGCCCGGCGAGGGTGCGCCCGCCGTCGTCTCGCCGCGCGGACGCGACCCGCGCGGCGCCGCGATACGCCTCCCTGTCGTCGAAGCTGACGACGACGTCGTTCAGCTCCTGCCCGATGCTGACCGGGCGGTGCGCCGGCCAGACGAACGCGACGCCGCTCTGCGAGACGTCGACCACTTCGGTGCTAATGGTTTCCGCGCCGGCGCAGACGCGCACGACGACCGCGACGGGCGCCCAGCTGGTGCCGCGATGACGTTGCGGGCGGAAGTGAACCGCACGACCTTCGCCGCCCGCCAGTCGTTCGTAGTCGCCGACGGTGCCCCAGCGCGGCGGCGGCTCGGCGCTCGCGGCGCCACCGTCGATCGCCAACCCGTCGAGTCTTTCTGCCGTCGGTCCTTCGTCTCGCATCTGGTCTTCACTGAGACAACCCGCGACTGGTCGGAATGGGGCAACTCGCCCCCGCGCGAGCGCGAGAGGGTTGTGGCGCGAAGATTGCTGTGCCTCCGTCCGGACGCATCGTGACGGAGGGGACCATGACCAGACTTCGATTGTCGCTCGGGGTGAGCTTGCTGATGGCCAGCGTCGTCTTGCCGCGCGCCGCCTGGGCGCAGCCGGGCGTGATCGTGCACCCGTACGGCGGGCATCTCCCCGAGCACTTGCAGCTCGGCGACCAGCACTTCGACGCCAGCGTCGCGGGGCTTCGGGCGTACGTCGACTCGATCAAGTCGAGCGATCCGGGGCTGTGGGGGCAAATTGCCCCAGATTTGGTCAGCCTCGAATCCCGGCAAGCCTCGGCGAAAGCAGCCCTGGCCTTCGGCGTGGTGGCTGGGGTCGCGACCGCAATCTACGGATTTGCCAGCACCGACAATTGTGTCAGCCCCACGCTGAGTGACCCCAACTTCGGCGCCGATTCGGCGACATGGGGCGCTTGTAACCAGCGCAACATCTCGAAGACGGCCACGTTCAGCTTTCTCGGCGCCGGCATCATGGTCGTGGGCGGCGTCATCGCCTACGCCAGCTCGCCGGGGCGGCAGGACCTCCTCGATGTGGTCAACAAGAACAACCGGCTGAGCAAGCAGCCTCTGCAACTGCAGCTCGGCTACGACCCGGCGCAGCGCTTCGCGTTCAGTGGCGCGACCGTTTCTTTTTGAGACGCCTGTCCGGATTTCCTACGTCGCATGACATACTGCCCCGCCCATGGACGACGCCCGCGCCGGCGATGCCGCTACCGTCGCAGCCCTGCGCCGGGGCGACGGCGCGGCGTTCGCGGCGCTGGTGAAGGCGCAGCAGCCGAGCTTCTTGCGCATCGCGCGCGTGTGGGTGCGCGATGATGGGGCGGCAGCGGAGGCGGTGCAGGCGGCGTGGCTGGCGGCGCTCGAGTCGATCGATCGCTTCGAAGGGCGGTCGTCGCTACGCACCTGGCTGTACGGGATCCTGGTCAACGTCGCGCGAGCCCACGCGCGCGCGCGGCGGCGCGAGGTCCCGCTGCCGGAGCTGGCCGACGGCGAGACCGGCGAGAGCACTCCGTCGGTCGAGCCCGAACGCTTCCTCCCCGACGGCCACCGCTGGGCCGGACACTGGGCCGATATGCCCGCGCCTTTTCCCGGGCCCGACCAGGCGCTCGAGCGGCGCGAGCTGCGCGGCGTGCTTGAGGCAGCGATCGCCGAGTTGCCCCTGATCCAGCAGCAGATCATGGTCTTGTGCGACCTCGAGGGCCTGACCGGCGAAGAGGCCTGTAACATCCTGGGCGTGACCGGCACCAATCAGCGGGTGTTGCTGCACCGGGCGCGATCGAAGGTCCGCGCCCGGCTGGAACGGCACCTGGCGGAAGCAGGGCAGATCTGATGGACGCGAACCCAATCGAGCTCGTTTGTCGCGAGATCGTCGAGCTGGTGACCGAGTACCTGGGCGGCACATTGCCTGCCGCGGATCGCACACGCTTCGAGGAGCACCTGGAGAGCTGTCCCCCCTGCACCGCGTATCTGGCCCAGGTGAGAACCATGCTGGAGCTGGCGGGGGAGCTGGGCGCCGCGGCCGCGCCTACCGACGACGGTCGGGTCGCGAGCGAGCTGGATCGCATCTTTCGCGACTGGCACCGCCGGCAAACGCGCTAGCGGCGTGTAACATTCGACGCGAGGCGCGCACTCATCGGCATGAACGCCGTCGCTGAAGTTCCCAAGGCCACACGCCGGAGCTGGCTGGGACTCGCGGTGATCGCGCTGCCCTGCCTTCTCTACTCCATGGACCTGACAGTCCTGGAGCTGGCGCTGCCACGCATCACCCGGGATCTGCAGCCGAGCAGCGCGCAGCTCCTGTGGATCATCGACATCTATGGTTTCTTCGTCGCGGGCTTGCTGATCACCATGGGCAACCTCGGCGATCGGATCGGGCGGCGGCGCCTGTTGTTGATCGGCGCCGCGGCGTTCGGCGTCGCGTCGGTGGCCGCCGCGCTCGCGCGGAGCGCGGGAATGCTCATCGCGGCGCGCGCGTTGCTGGGCATCGCCGGCGCGACGCTGGCACCGTCGACTCTGTCGTTGATCCGCAACATGTTCTTGAGCCCGCGCGAGCGCACGCTCGCGATTGGCGTCTGGACGGCGAGCTACTCGACGGGCGGCGCCATCGGCCCGGTGCTGGGCGGCATCGTGCTGCAGCACCACCACTGGGGCACGGTATTTCTGCTCGCCGTGCCGGTGATGGCGCTGCTGCTCATCGCCGGCCCGATGGTGCTGCCCGAGTATCGCGACCCGACCGCGCGCCGGCTGGATATCGGCAGCGCTGCGTTGTCGCTGCTGGCCGTGCTCGCGGTGATCTATGGAATGAAGCTGTTCGCGCAGCAAGGCGCCGGCTGGTTGCCGCTGGCGTCGGTGGGCACCGGCGTGGTCCTCGGCGCGGGCTTCGTCAGGCGGCAACGACGGATCGCCGATCCCTTGATCGATCTGTATCTGTTCCGGACGCCGGCGTTCAGCGCCTCTCTGGCGACGTACATGCTCGGCACGCTGGTGACGTTCGGTTCGTACGTCGTCGTCGTGCAGTATCTGCAGCTGGTCGCCGGACTACCGCCGCTCTCCGCCGGATTGTGGATCTTGCCCTGGTCGGCGAGCTACATCGTCGGTTCGTTCCTGGCGCCGGTGCTGGCGCGGCGATTCCAGCGCGCGACCGTCATCGCCGGAGGCCTGTTGCTCGCGGCGGCCGGGTTCATTGCGCTCACCCGCGTTGCCGGCTCCGGCGTCGAGGCGGTGGTGATCGCGTCGACGATCTACTCGCTGGGCATGTCGCCGGTGTTCACCTTGTCTACCGACCTGATCATCGGCGCCGCACCCGCCACGCGGGCGGGCGCCGCTGCCGCGCTCTCGGAGACCGGCTCGGAGATGGGCGGCGCGCTGGGGATCGCCGTGCTGGGCAGCATCGGAACCGCGATCTACCGCGGAGACCTCGCGCGGGCCGAGCTCGCCGGCATTCCCGAAAGCGCTCGAAGAGCGGCGATGGACACGCTGGGCGGAGCGGTGGCGGCGGCCGAGCAGCACTTGTCGGGGGCTGGCAGCACGCTCCTCCTCGATGCCGCGCGCGCGGCCTACACCCATACTCTTCAGATCACGCTGTGGCTGTGCGCCGCGATCTCGGTGGCCACCGCTGTCCTGGCGGCGGTGGCTCTGCGCCGGAGGTGAGCCGGCGCGTCTAGAAGAACCGTCCGCAGGGGATCGACCCGCGGCGGATCGCATGCATGTCCAGCGCAGCGTCATCCGCCCAGAAGAAGTGCTTCTGGCCGGCGACGCACTCGGATTCGGGGGCGATGGCGATGCCCTCGTTGTTGGAGTTGGGCAACGAATCAGGGCGATCGAAGACGCGGCCGACCTGGAAGTGGCCCGCCGTGGGCGACCCTGCCGTCGCGTCGAGTGTGAAGACCGTCGCTTTGTTGCCGCACGTGTCGTCGCACTGAGCCCACAGGTAGCCGACGTCGCGGTCGTAAGACAGATCCATGATCGAAACCTGGCCGCTCGCGAAGGTGGCGACGCGCGTGAACGTGTTGTCGGCGTGGTTCAGCGCGTATCCGTAGATCACGCCGTTCGATTCGAGGCCGACGAAGAACAGGCCGGTGCCGTGGTCGGGATAGGAGGCCGGATCGTAGGGGGCGTTCTTCGCTTCGTCGAAGAAGCCGCCGGCGACCAGCGCCGTGTCGGGGACGTAGGTGATGGCCTCGAGCCCCAGGTTGATCCCCATCGCGGGCAGGTCGGCGGTGAGCTGCCACTCGTTGAGCGCGGTCAGATCGGTTCCGCTGGCCGTCGTGTCGTAGCGCAACACGCTGAAGCGATTGACCTGGTTGTTGTCGTTGTCTCGCTCGGTCGAGACGTACATCGACGTGTCGGCGAGCTCCGCCTTGCTCACGCCCTCTGAATCCGGATCGCCGGTGCCGTCGAGGTAGTGGATCGTTTTGCCGGCGCCCCAGTCGTTGGTCGGATCGGACTCCCAGGTCGTGCCGTTCCAGAGCAGGCGATAGAGCTTCGACGGTCCGTTCTGGATCCCCCACAGCACCGCCGGATCGGTCGCGGTCGCCGGCTGGTAGCTCAAGCCCGACAGGTTCGACGGGAATGCGCCCGCGTCGTCGACGGTAATCACCGTATCGGTGCCGGGCCACGGGAATTCGTTGGCCGCCATGCCGCCGGTGCCGGTCGCGCCGCCGGTGCCCGCGGCGCCGCCGGCGCCGCCCGCGCTGCCGCCGCTGCAAGCGTTGGCCGCGCCCTGCGTCGCCGTCGTGTCGATGAACGGCCCGGTGCCGTCGGGGCAGCGACTGTAGGTGCCCAGCGCGTGCGTCGTCCAGCTGAACGAGTCGACGAGGTTGCCGGCCGGATCGAACAGGCGCGCCATGTCGGGCGCGCCGAGCCCGAACGTCTGGAAGACGGAGATGAAGAAGAAACCGCGCGGCGCGAGCGTGGTGCCGTCCGGCACGACGACGAAGGCGTGCGTGTCGTCGTTGTCCTTGAGCTTCCACCCCGAGATGTCGACGGTGGCCGCGCTGATGTTGGTCAGCTCCACCCAGTCGCCAACAGCGTCGCCATTGGATTCGACTTCGTTGATCACGATCGGCGAGACGGCGCCGCCCGTGCCGCCCGCGCCGCCCGTGCCCATCGCCCCGCCGACGCCGGGCGCGCCGCCCATTCCGGCGCCGCCCATTCCGGCGCCGCCCATTCCGGCGTCGGCCATTTCAGCGCCGCCCGTTCCGGTCGCCCCGCCGACGCCGGGCGCGCCGCCCATTCCGGCGCCACCCATGCCACCAACGCTGCACGCGTTGGGCATGCCCGGCGTGGGTGTCGAATCGATGAACGGCCCGGTGCCGTCGGGGCAGCGGCCGTACGTGCCCGTCGCGTGCGTCATCCAGCCGTACGAGTCGACCGGGTTGCCCGCGGCATCGAAGAGGCGCGCGGAGTCGGGCGCGCCGAGCCCGAAGGTCTGGAAGACGTAGATCTGGAAGAAGCCACGGGGCGCGAGGACTGTCCCGCTGGGCACGACGACGAAGGGATGCGTATCGTCGCTGTCCAGCAGTTTCCAGCCCGAGATGTCGGCCGGCGCGGTGCCCGCATTGGTCAGCTCGACCCAGTCGCCGAGGGGATCGCCGTTGGATTCGACCTCGTTGATGACCACGTGCGCGCTGCCGGTGCAGGTCACGGTCAGCGACTGGGTGTCGCTGCAGTCGCTGTCGCTGACAGCGAGCGTGAGGTTGACGGTGCCGGCTGTCGTGCAGGTGAAGGTCGGGTTCGCCGCGGTTGCGTCGCTGAGCGTGCCCGCGCTGGCCGTCCAGCGGTAGGTCAGCGGTCCCGGCGCCGCGTCAGTGTCGTGCGCGGCCCCGGCGAGCGCGATCGAGCCGCCGACGAGGGCTTCACCCGGGCTCGCCGACAGACCATCGATCCGCGGACAGATGTTGACGGTGCCGTTGACCATGACGCTGCCCTTCGCGGGCGCTTCCTGGCAGAGCAGGTGGACGTTCACGCTGGTCGTCGCGTGCGCCATGACCGAGAACGGCGCTGACGTTCCCCCGCACTGGGTGGTCCCGTTGGAGGCCGTCGCCGACAGCGTGAGCGTGTAGCCATCGCCCACCACCAGGCCACCGATCGTCGCCGAGATCGTCGAGCTCTGACTGACGTCGATCGTCCCGATCTGCGAGGACGCTTCAGGCGCGGTGATGACGTATTTGACGGAATCCAGCGTCAGACCGGGCGCGAGCTGGAGAGCCATCCCGATGCTCCCGAGATCTTCGGAACGGCGCGAGCCGCACCCAAAGATCCCGACGGTGAGCCCGACGAGAACGAGAACTTTGCTTCGCATGATGAATCGAGAAATAGGCATGTCGACCCCCGGCGGCAACTCTTGCACCAAAAGTGTGAGCTGCTCAACTGTTCTGAGGGTCATAGATGACTTGGAGGGCGATATCCGGATTTGGGTCAGAACCAGACGCCGGCGCCCAGCGCGAGGGCGAGGGCGGGGCTGAGGCGCGTCTGCGTCGGGCCGATCAGCGACGCCGTCCGGATCACGTACACCGGCACGCGCACGTCCGCGCGCACGAAGGCGCGGCGTCCGATCGTCTGCTCGACGAGCGCGGTCGGGCCGAAGAACGGGCTCGCGCTGTCGTGGCGCTGGCCATCGTCGAGTTGCTCGGTCAAGTAGGCGAGCCCGCCTTCAAGCCCGGCGGCGACGGTCGGTAGCCGCCAGCGCGCGGTGCGCGTCGAAGTCGTGCGCACGCAGCATCGCCAGCGAGGCGGCGCTCTCCCACGTCGTCGAGGTCAGGCGCGCACCGTCCTGTCGCGCGCGCCCCAGGCCGAGGCGCAGCTCCAGCGACGCGAAGCGCAGGTCGGCGCGCGCCGCGACGCCGAGGCCGAACGACATGCCCAGGTCCTGAACGGCGGAGCGCGCCGAGGTGGCGATCGCCAGACCGTACGACACCTCGGCGCCGCCTCCCTTGCGCACCATGCGCCCGAACGCGACGTGGGTGACGGGCGCGCTGCTGATCGCCGTGACCTGCCGCTCACCGACGGAGATCGCGGCGACGTCCAGCCCTGCGCGCCCGCGGCGCGTGACCTCGTACGGGCCGGGATCGAGCGCCAGGGTCTCGCCGCCCGCGCTCACGATCTCGGCGGCGATGGTGCCGTCGCGGCGGCGGATGAAGTACCAGCCCGGCACGTCGAGATGGATCTGTCCGTAGCCGGCGCCGCGCACACCGGGGCGAGTCAGCACCAGCTCGTCGCGGCCGGCGAGGTCGAGGCGAAAGGTCGGGTGCTGCGGTCCGGTCGTCGTCCCCAGCGTCGTTGCGACGGTGCGGTCCGACGCGTAGTCGAACGCCTCGCCGAGCGACACGATGCCGTCGCGGTTGCGGTCGGCCAGGCCCGACAATCCGAGCTGCAGGTGGTGCGTGAACACCGAGCCGCCCAGCTGATCCGACTCCTGCGCCAGCTCCGAGCCGGCGGTGGCGGCCAGGATCGCGAGCCCGCGCACCGGTTCGAGCCCGCCTTGCGGGACGTCGAAGCCGAGCCCGGTGCGGCCGCCCTTGGCGCGCGTGAGCACGCCGGCCTGGCACGCGTCGAGGATCAACACGCGCGCGGCGGCGGGAAGCGCGGCGATCTCCTGTTTGAGCTCGACGAACGGATAGCTCGATGCGCCCAGGTGCAACGCCTGCGCGTCGGCGTGGCCCGAGTAGTAGACGACGACCACGTGCTCGCCCGGTGTGGCGCGCAGGCGCGCGGCGACGCCCGCGATCGCCTGCTTGATCTCGCCGGCGGTGCGGCCGAGGACGACCAGCGTGGCGTCGGCCTCGAAGCCCCCGACGCGCGTGAGCGTCGCGGCCAGACGAGTGGCGTCGCTCTCCGCGTAGTGGAGGTGCACGTCTTCGGCGTGTCCCTCGTCGTTGCCGATCAGCAGCGCCAGGCGCATCGCCTGAGCGCGCGCCGGGAACAGGCACAGCGCTGGCAGAGACAGCGCCGCGGCCAGCAGCCACCGCCCGATGCGGCCAGCGGCGGCGGCGGTCATGGTCCGCTCGGACTGCTGGCGGCGACGGGCTTCTTGTGCAGCAGCACCGACGCCTCCAGACAACCGGAGCCGAGCGAGGTCACGTTCTCCGGGCGCCCGCTGGCCGCCGCGAGCGCGGCGGTCGCGCGCGCGCGCAGCGTTTCGGGCGCGGTCGGCGCCGCACAGACCAGCGCCACCACGCGTTCCGCGCCGGCGGTCGCATCGGCGACGATGCTTCCCGGCAGGGTGATCGACCCGGTCGCGTCGATCGGGATCGCGGTCGAAGCTGCCGCGGCGCTCGGCGCATAGATCGTGACCGACGGCGCCGCGTCGAGCCCGAGCACCACCGCGTGTCCCGGCGCGCCGCTGGCGAGCGCGAAGCGCAGCTCGTCGCCCGCGTGAAGGTCGGCTTCTTGCGTGACCGTGTCGACGGCGCCCCCCGCGCGCTTGACGAACACCGTGAGCGCGAGCCCACCTTTGGTCCGCTCGCCGGGAGGATTCGGGAGCCCTCCGGGGGTTCCCATCTTGACGATCACCACCACCGCGACGGCAGCCGCTCCCGACAGAAAACCCAGCACCGGCCACCGCCATCGTGGCGTGCGCCGCTGGGTGACGGTCGCCGCCGCCGGCGCGGGCGCGATCTCGCTCGCCGGCGCGGCGAAGGGCGGGGGCGCGAAGGGCGGTGAATCGACGGCAGAGAACGCCGCGAACCGCGCTCGACAACGCGCGCACCCCTCGATGTGCCCGCGTAAAGCCAGCTCCTTGGGTTGTCCGTCGAGATCTCCGGTCAAGAGCTCGTCGAGATCGAGATCCGACGCGCAGCCCGCGGGCCGCTCCGGCGTGCGCGCGAACGTCACGATGCCGACCTCGTCTCGGGGAAGAGCCCGGCGATGAGCTCGCGAAACGCCGACAGCCGGTTGCTCACCGTGCGCCGTGAAACGCCGAGCATCGGCGCGATCTCGTCGTAGGTGAGCTCGTCGACGAAGAAGTAGATCGCGACCTCCTGCAGATCCTCGGGCACGCGCGCCATGACCTGCGCGACGGTGTAGCGCGCCTCGCCAACCGGCGGCGCCACGGTCTCGACGTCGTACTTGGTGGCCAGCAGCTCCTGGCGCCGCGCGCGATCGCGCAAGCGATTGAGACAGAGGTTGGTCGTGACCCGGTAAAGCCAGGCCGTCGGTGTCGGCTCGGCGGGCACGGTGCCTCCCGCGCGCATCACGCGCAGGAACACCTCCTGCGTCGCATCGCGCGCCGCCTCCGTGTCGGAGAGCAGCTGCACCGCGCGCCGATACACGCTGCGGCTATATCGCGCGTAGATCGATTCGAGGTCCGGCCACTGCGACACGCGCCGCACTCTACTCCGGAAATTGCGGAGGTGGGCAGGTCGTCGCCGCGAGGCAAAGTCAGGGGCCCACACAGAAGAGAAACCCGCGAGCGCGCGATCCAGGGCAGCGTCGGGTTGGTCGCGGCCTGCTTCGAGCGAGCGAAAGGCCGCGGAATGCCCTCGGAGCAGCGCTCAGGTGTTGTGTGTGCATGACGACACGACGCGCTCACGAATGGACGGTGGCGGTGGCGCTCGCGGTCCTCGCGCTGGCAGTGGTGTTTTTCGGCCGGCGATAGAAACGCCAGTGGGGATATAGTCGCGGCGGCAATGAGCCGGTGGCCGATCCTCGTGGGGGCGTCGTTGATGGTGGTCGCGTGCGCACGCTCGCCGTCGAACACCGCTGGCGGCAGCGCGCCGCCGACGCTCTGCTCGCGGCTGCACCGCGAGATCGCGCGGCAGCTGGGGCAGGCGGACAGCTGCGGGCCTGACGTGACCCAGTTGCTCGAGCTCACCGCGGTCGGCAACGGTTTCCTGCTTGCGCGCCGGCGCTTCGACCCCCACGACGATCTATGGCAGTTGACGCCGCGAGGGCTCTCGTACGTCTCCTACCAGCAGCAGATCGCAGGCGAGGCCATGGCGGCGCTGACGCTCTTGCCCGGGCCGACGCCCCACGTGCTGGTCACCGATCCGCGTGTTCCGATGTGGCACATCTACAGCGCTGCGCCGCCACCTGCCGAAACGTACCTGGTGACGCCGGTCGACGGCACCTGGCCGGCGACCGGTTGGAAGGGCCGCGACGACGACGAACGGCCGTGGGGGCACGAGTTCATCGGGCTCGAGGACGGCAACGTGCTGGATCGCGACCTCGGCGACGGTAGCATGCGCGTCTGGCAGCTCGACCTCCTGAGCGGCTCCGCGCCGGTGCTCACGCTGCGCGCCGAGCTGGTGGGTGGACCGCGCGACGCATTCACGCGCGGGCACAACTTGGTCTATCTCTCGCCGGGGCGGCTGCTCGAGTGGGCGGTGCCAGCCAGCGCGAACGCTCCGGGCGTGAGCGCTGCCGATTGCCTCGGCGCCGCGTACGCTGTCTGGACCTATTCGCTCGACGCCGGCGGCACCGCCCGCGATCCGTTCGACGCTGTCCCGCACGCGCGCGGCTGCTGGGGCGACATCGGCGCCGGCAACGACGTGCTCGGCGACGGCCAGTTCCTCTTCGTGCGCGATCGCGCGACCGGCGTGATGCGCTCGTACACCGTCAATCCCGCGTACGACAACCCGCTCGACGAGACGTTGCTGCTCGACACCCGGATCGCCGGCTCGAAGGAAGCGGAAGCGCTCAAGAGCCCCGACTGGATTCCGCCGACCCGCTCGCCCACCATCAAACGGCTGGTGCTGGTGCTGCAGGACGGCCGCTCGTTCGATTCTTACTTTGGGCGGTATTGCACGGGAGCTGCGGGGCCCGACGGCGCGCCGCCGACCCAGGTCGACGGCACCGACGGCTGCGAGGCAATGCCAGCGTCGATCGCCGGCGCGCCCGCTGGGTGCGTGGCGCTGGATGCAGCGCCGGCCGCCGCGCCGAACGCAACGCCGACCTGCATGAACCAGAAGATCGCGGGCGGTGCGATGAGTGGGTTCGCGACCGCGCCCTGCGGGAGCCCGACGGACGTGGTCTGTGCCGGCGCCGGCCGAGACGCCCCGTACTACGACCTGGTACAGAACGGCGCGCTCGCGGATCGCATGTTCCAGACGTTCGCGTATTTCACCGGGGCACCACCCCCGGCCTTTCTCCCCACGGACCAGGAGAACCTGCTCTACCTCGGCAACACGCACTTCAACGGCGACCAGTCCCTGCAGAACACGCCGTTCCTTACCACCGAGCTCGGCCGGCTCTACGTAGAGTGGACGTTCTACGCGGGTACGAACAACCTGTTTCAGATCATCCACGCGGCGACCAGCGAGCCGGAGTTCTACGATCCGTCATGGTACCCCTATCGATCGTTGCCGGGCGGCGAGCTCGAGCGCGACATCGCGCTCGGCAGGCTGCCTTTCGTGTCGCTGGTGCTACCCGACGCCACCGATCCCGATCGCGGCGAGGGGCCCGGGCACTCGCCGGCGAACGGCATCGCCTTCGTCCACCACCTCGTCGAGACGATCGACGAGTCACCGTACCGCGACGAAACGCTGGTGCTGGTCACCTATCTGACCGCGGGCGGTTTCTTCGATCACGTGCGGCCGCCGCAGGCCCTGAGCGGTGACATCGACGCGACCGATGAAACCGCCGCGCAACCGATCCCGTACGGTCCGCGGGTCCCGCTGCTCGCGCTCGGCAATTTTGCGCGAAAGAACTACGTGGCGCACGAGCAGCTCGAGATGTCGTCGCTGGCGGTGTTCATCGAGTGGAACTGGCTGCACTCATCGGTGCTCAAGGGCGGCCGGCAGGTCGCCGACGGGCGCAGCGGGCGCGACGCGGTCGTCAACAACATCGGTTCGCTGCTCGATCCGACGATGACCGGCGAGCCGCAGGTGCCGATCCACCACGAGGACTGAAGCCGCACGCACGCTCAGGGAGAGTGGGTGCGGGCGCAGGTGCGCACTTCGGGAAACGTCGTCGAGGGTTGGGGGAAGATGACGGTCCCGCCCGCGGGGCCCTGCGTCCTTACCTCGGAGATCGACTGGTGGTCGCAGATGTAGACCACCAGCTGATAGCCCTCGGTCCCCGACACCGCCAGCACGCTCGCCGCCGGCGGCAGCGACGCGTAGGATCGGTCGAGGTAGACGAGGAGGGTGTTGGCGCCCGCCAGGTACCGATCGCCGTCGCTGATCGCGGCGTCGGGCCCGCTGACCTCGAACGTGCCGTCGTCGTTCTGGTCGTCGATCATCACGATCTCCGCCAGCGCTAGCCGCAGCGACGGGCCGCCGGGGCTCGGGAGCTCCACCATCGCCGCCGCCGGGGGCGGCGCCGTAGACGTCGATGTGAAACGTGTCGCCGGTGACCGTGGATGCGATCCCTCGCGCCGGTTGCGGCACGTCCGGCGCGCGCTGGAGCGGATCCGTCCACAGGAGGCCCATGATCGGCTTCGTGGGTCGCACCGCTCCGTCGGCGCCGGTGGTCGTGGTCGGAATCGTGCCCACGGGCCTGGCGAACCCCGAGAACGACCAGGGCTGATCGTACGCGTTCCCCGGCACCACGCCTTGCTGGCAGGCCGCGAGCAGGAAGCCCGCGATGGCAATCGCCATCGCGGCTACGATCCGCCCAGGCAATAGCGCGCGACGAACCGCCGCAGTGTCGAACCGCGCTCGCGGTCGTAATATCGCTGGCCGGCCGCTGTGGATTCTGGTCCAGGGTGCTCGAGGCACTCGGCGATGATGCCATAGCCCTCCTGGGACTGGCTGGGATCCTCGGGGAACTCGCTTCGATACTGCTGCAGCAGGTGCCGGACCCCCGCGCCGTCGCGGACGTCCATCGCTCCCTCGAGCGCGCCGATCAGGTTGTTCTCGCGCTGGATGCGAACGTGCCGGGGCGTGAGCGGGTGCGAGGGTCGCAGCTCCTCGGTGCCGGCGTCGTCGGAAGCGGGCGGCGCGGCCGGTGAGGCCGGCGCCTCGCCAGGCGCTGGTGGCGCGGTCGGAGCTTCTGCGCGGGGCGGGGGAGCGGCCAGCGCGGGTGGCGTCGGCGCGGGCCGGGAAGGCTCGGTGTTTTCGCTCGGTGCAGCCGCGATGACAGGAGGTTCGCTCCGGTTCACGCGCAGCCACACGGCGATCAGGACCAGAACCACGATCGCGCCGGCCAGCGCGAGAAGAAGTCCGCGCCGCGGAGGGCGGCGCGGCAAATCGGTGGAGCTCAGGCGACTACTTCGTGACGGTCCAGGTCACCGTCTGTTGCGAGCGCGTCCACGCCGTGCGGCTGCAGTACTGGCCGGTGACCGAGGTTGGGCAGGTCCCGGTCTTGTTGCGCACCCAGTCGGTGGTGGCGTTGTCGTAGGCCTTGGCCGAGATCGTGTGCGTGCCGGCGGCGAGCTTCGACGTGTCGAACGTCGTGCCACCGTTGACCGTGACCGTGCCGTCGACGGTCCAGTCGACGCTGATGACCGCGGGGTCGATGACGTTGACGGTGATCGTGCCCGGGTTGGTGACCGCGCCGGCCGCCGGCGTGGTCGAATCGATCGGCGTGAGGCGCCGCCAGATGGTGAAGATCATCTGCTCGCGCGACACCGAGTTGAAGCTGGTGTTCGGGTTGTTGCCGAACAGGCTGTTCATCATCGAGTTGGCCGACGGACGGTACTGGCCGGCGCCGACGTAGCGGCTGCCGAGCCAGGTGCCCTGCAGGCCGGTCGCGCCGGTCTGGGTGGTGCCGATCCACATGTCCCACTTGCCGCCAGTGGTCATCGGGTTGCCGGTCGAATTGATCTCCTCGTTCTCGGTCCCGACGGTGCCGGTGCCCATGGTGTTGCTGCCGCAGTTGGCGCCGGTGCAGGTGCCGTACTCGTCGGCCAGCTGGTGGAATCCGTGGCCGCCCTCGTGCATCGCGCCCTTGGGGCCGTCCGCGTTGCCACCCGACCAGAGCATCCACGACGAGCCGGTGTTCCACCACCGCGAGTTGTTGAGCACGATCGAGTGCCAGTCGACGGTCATGCCGGCCGGCGTGTTCGCGGTGAGCTGGGTCATCGCGGTCCGGGTATCGCAGGTCGCGAGGCGGCTGGTGTCGTCGCCGAAGCAGTTGAAGATCGTCGAGTTGGTCGACGCGCCGGTCTGGCTGATGCCGTCGGTCTGGCTGACGGTCTTGAAGAGGCAGATGTTGACGAAGTTCTTGTAGCGGATGTAGGGCTCGCCGATGATCGCCGAGAAGCGCGCCGTCATGGCGTTGTTCACGTGGGTCATCAACGTGGTGTTGACGGTGGTCGAGGTGTAACCGTCGGCGACGATCACGTAGTTGATGCGGTTCTTGGGCGGACCCGAATTGACGATCGGCACGCCGATCGGACCGCAATCGAGCGCTCCGCGGCGGCTGAACCATGCTGCCACCCGCGCCAGTCACCGCACCGCCTGCACCGGTTACCGCACCGCCCGCGCCGCCCGTACCCGTGGTCCTGCCCCCCGAACCGGTGACGGTGCTACCGCCTGCACCGGTGACCGTTGCGCCGCCGCTGCCGGTCGTCGCGCCTCCGGTGCCTTGGTCGTCGGGACCACCGTTTCCTGGGGTGCTGCCGGCGCATCCGACGGCGCCAAGGAGTCCAGCGATACATGCAGCATGTGAAATGGGGCGCAGAGCGTTCATTGGGCGTCCTCCCGGGGCTTGGGTGCACGGAAGTGACACGTGTCGCAACGCTGGGCTCAATTAATCGACGCGCCGGCGCCCTTCCGGAGCAGTGCGGTGCCAGAAGCGCCGTTTATTGCTGACCCGTTTTCTCAGGACCGGGTCTCGCACACCGCCAGGTCGAGCAACTTGCTCGAATAGCCCCATTCGTTGTCGTACCAGGCAATGAGCTTCACGAAGGTCGGGTCGAGCTGGATGCCCGCCCGCGCGTCGAACACCGACGTGCAGGATTCGCCGCGCATATCGGTCGAGACGACCTCCTCGTCGGTGTAGCCGAGCACGCCCCTGAGCGAGCCCTGCGACGCGTTCTTCATCTCGGCGCAGATGTCGGCGTAGCTGGCTTCGCGCGCCAGCTCGCAGGTCAGGTCGACGACCGAGACGTCGGAGACCGGCACGCGGAACGACATGCCGGTGAGCTTTCCCTTCAGCGACGGCAAGACTTTCGTGACTGCTTCTGCCGCGCCAGTCGACGCCGGGATGATATTGTCCAGGATGCCGCGCCCGAACCGCCAGTCCTTGCCCGACACGCCGTCGACGGTCTTCTGCGTCGCCGTGGTGGCGTGCACCGTGGTCATCAGGCCGCGCTTGATCCCGACGGTGTCGTGCAGGACCTTGGCGATCAGCGCCAGACAGTTGGTCGTGCAGGACGCCGCCGAGATGATCGGCTCGCCCGCGTAGCGGTCGGTGTTGACGCCGTGGACGAACACCGGCGTGTCGTCCTTGGGCGGCGCCGAGATGATCACGCGCCGGGCGCCGGCGCGCAGGTGCGCCTCGGTCTTGTCCCGGGTGAGAAAGATCCCCGTCGATTCGATCACCACGTCGGCGCCCACCTCGCCCCACGCCGACGCCGCCGGATCCTTGACGGCGCTGGCGCGGATCGGCCGTCCATCGACGACCAGGAAGTTGTCCTTGACGGTCACGTCGTGTGGAAAGCGGCCGTGCACCGAGTCGTGCTTGAGCAGATAGGCGAGGTGCCGCAGCTCGAGAAGGTCGTTCACCGCGACGACCTCCACGTCGGTCCTTTTCATGGCGGCGCGGAACGCCATCCGGCCGATGCGCCCGAATCCGTTGATGCCGATCTTTGTCATGGACAGGGCATAGCGCGCGGACCGCCTGGCCGAAAGGACAACAAAATTGCATTTTGGGCCAGAGCGGTCAGGATTGATTCATGGGCCGAGCGCCGAAGCGAGTCTTGTTCCTGGTGTTGCCGCGGACCGGCGCGCTCAACGTCGCCGGGCCGTGGGACGTGATGGGCCACGCGAACGACATCCTCGGCCGCCCGGCGTACGAGCTCGCGGCGGCCGGCCCGCGCGCGCCGGCGATCGAGACCCGCCACGGTCTGGTGGTGGGTGGCATCCGCCCGCTACCCCGCGACGGCCGCCGCCTCCCCGACGTCGCGATCGTCGCGGGAGCCCCAGTGCTCCCGCTGGCCGGCGAGCAGACGGCGGTGGTGTCGTGGCTGCGGCGCCATCACGCGCGCATTCCCACCGTGGTCTCGATCTGCACCGGCGCCTTCGCGCTTGCCGCCGCCGGCGTGCTCGACGGCAAGCGCGCGACCACGCACTGGATGTACCTCGACGAGCTGCGGACGCGCTTCCCCGCGGTGCACGTCGTCGACGAGGGCATCTTCGTCAAGGACGGGCGCGTCTGGACCTCGGCGGGCATCACCGCCGGGATCGATCTCGCGCTCGCCCTGGTCGAGGAGGACCATGGCCACCGCGTGGCGATGGCGGTAGCGCGGCGACTGGTGCTGTTCCTGCGCCGTTCGGGAAATCAGGCGCAGTTCAGCTCGGCGTTGCAACGGCAAGAGTCCGAGCCACCGAAGTTGCACGACCTCACCGCCTTCGTCCTCGAGCACGTGGACGAGGACCTGCCGGTCGACCGCCTCGCGCGCGGCGTGGGCATGAGTCCGCGAACGCTCAGCCGCTGGTGCCGCGAGCAGCTCGGCGAATCTCCGGCCGAGCTGGTGCGCCGCCTGCGCGTCGACGAGGCTCGGCGGCTACTCGAGGAGACGGCGCTTCCCCTCAAGGACATCACCGCGCGCATCGGTCTCGGCGACGCGAGCACTCTATGGCGCGTCTTCACGCAGCGCCTGGGCGTCACGCCGGCCGCCTACCGGCAGCGCTTCGCCGCGGCCTCGTAACGGTTTTTGCCGAAAAACATCGACTTGGGCAGGTGTTCGTCCGATGATCACTGACAGGCGCATGCCCTTTCCGTCCTCCGTGGACGTCGCGATGTTCCAGGCGGCCATCGATACGGCGCGCGAGGCGGTGCTTTGGGTCGACGGTGAAGGCCGACTGGCCTACGTGAACCAGCGAGCGTGCAGCTGGCTCGGCTATAGCCGCGAGGAGCTCAGCCGCAAGCGCATCTGGGACCTGGACGTCGGGACTACACCCGAGCGGTGGGCCGCGGTCTGGCGGCAGACGTTGATCGATGGAACGACCGAGACCGCGTACGTCCGCAAGGGCGGTGGCGTCGTGCCGGTCGAGGTTTCGGCGAAGGACCTGGACGTCGGCGGGCGCCGCCTGTGCGTCGCGTTCGTTCGCGACATCACCGAACGGCGCGTGGTCACCGAGGCGCTCCGCCGAACGCAGGCGGCGGTCGACAAGTCACGCGACCCGATCTTCTGGGTCAAGTCCGACGGCAGCCTCGCCTACGTCAACGATGCGGCGTGCGAATTGCTGGAGTACCCGCGCGACGAGCTGCTGCGCCTCAAGATGCAGGAGATCAGCCCGAGCCCGATCTCGTGGGACGAGCGCTGGCGCCGGCGCAGCCAGGAAGGTGCGCTGCGATTCGAGCGGACTCATCGCACGAAGAGCGGGCGCAACATCCCCGTCGAGGTCTCGGTCAGTGTCGTCGAGTTCGAGGGCGAGGAGTGCCACTGGGTCTACACGCGCGACCTCACCGAGCAGAAGCGCGCGCAGGCAGACAAGGCGCGCCTCGAGGCGGAGCTGCTGCATGCGCAGAAGCTGGAGTCGGTCGGGCGGCTCGCCGGCGGCGTGGCGCACGACTTCAACAACATGCTGACGGTGATCCTCGGCTACGCCGAGCTGCTGAGCGCGGGCTTCCCCGAGGGCGATCCGATGCTGGAGTCGCTGGCCGAGATCAAGAAGGCCGCGTGCCGATCGCGCGACACCACGCGCCAGCTGCTGGCGTTCTCGCGCAAGCAGCTGATCGCGCCGCGCGCCCTCGATCTGAACGCGCTGGTCAAAGAGGCGAAGAATGCGCTCTTGCGCCTGATCGGCGAGCACATCGCGCTGGTCTTCGTCCCCGGCGACGCGCTGTGGAAGGTGGTGTTCGATCCGGCGCAGATCGAGCAGGCGCTGGTGAACTTGATCGTCAACGCGCGCGACGCTTTGCCGACCGGCGGGCGCATCACGATCTCGACGTCGAACCTCCACCTCGGCGCCGAGGACTGTCGCGATCGCGTCGACGCCCAGCCGGGGGACTACGTCCTGCTCACGGTCACCGACAACGGCATCGGGATGGATCAGGAGACACTCGCGCATATCTTCGAGCCGTTCTTCTCGACCAAGGAGGTCGGCAAGGGCACCGGCCTGGGCCTGGCGACGGTGTACGGCGTAATCAAGCAGAACAACGGGTTCATCGAGGTCTCCAGCGGTAAGGGCAGCGGCAGCACCTTTCGCCTGTACATCCCGCGCATGCAGGGGCCCAGCGTCGACCCGCCGCTACCGGCGGATGCCGCGGCGGCGCGGGGGCGCGGTACGATCTTGCTCGTCGAGGACAACGAGATGGTCCGCGATCTGACGCGGTCGATGTTGCAGGGGCTGGGCTACACCGTGGTTTCGGCCGACTCGGCGCACGCCGCCCTGGGGCTTTGCGAGAGCCGGGAGCACGAGGTCGACATGCTGCTCGCCGACGTCGTGATGCCCGACATGCGCGGGCCCCAGCTGGCCGAGCGATTGCGCGCGGTCCGGCCCGATCTGCGGGTGCTCTTCATGTCGGGCTACGCATCGAGCCAGGTGTCGGGCGTCGACCTATCGGCGGACTCGGTGCACTTCATCCAGAAGCCGTTCACGATGAGCGAGCTGGCGCGTAGCCTGGACGTCGTCTTGAACGGGGCGCCGCGACGGACGTAGGCGTCAGAGCCCTCAAGGGTTCCGAACCTCCCTGGTCCGCTACACGCGCGCGGGAACCGCGCGCGATCTCGGTTGTCTCTTCTTCGCGCCCGGGCAGTAGATCTTTCGGGCGCGGCGTGCGTTGGAGGGGACCCATGGCCATTCGACTTCCCCTGTTCCGGCCCGAGCTCGACCCGGTCGACCGCATCGAGATCCCGACACCCTGCTCGGTGCCGTGGGACAGCATGTACGGCGACGAGCGCATCCGGCACTGCGGAAGCTGCCGCAAGAATGTCTATAACGTCGCGGCTTTGACGCGCGCGCAGGCTATGGAGCTCATCGTGAGCCGCGAACCGGTCTGCGTGCGCATCTACCGCCGCCCCGACGGGACGGTGGTGACCAACGATTGCTGGTCGCGCTTGCGCGCGGCCCGGCGTCGGGGGATGTGGGCGTTCCTGGTGATGCTGGTGATCGTGGGTTGGGCGCAGCTGGCGGCGATGTTCATCGGGCTCGCCGGGCTGCGGCGGTTGGTGCTGTCGCCGATGATGGGCGGGGCAACGGCCGCGCGGGCGGTGCCGGCTCCGCGCCCGGTCGAGCCAGCGCCGCCGTTCGACGAGGCGTTTCCCGTGCCGCCACCGACGTTGGAAGATCTGACGGGCGGGGCGTTCATGGGAGGACTCATCGGGCCGAGCAACGACGGGTTCGGCTTGCCCAGGGCCTTCAAGAACTCGCAGCCACGGCACAAGAAGGCCAAGCCGCCGAACGACGATCCGTCCGGCCTCATCGTCATGGGCCGACGCCGACCTTCACCATGACCGGCCACGCCCGCGCGGCGCGAGCTGTCGCAGGTAGAGCGTAAGCATCTCGGCGACCGCATCGGCCCAGCGGTCGACCTCGGAGCGCGCGGGCCCGCGCTCGGAGACCTCCTTGCCGAGCGCGGTCACCGTCATGAACAGAAGCTCGGCGGCGAAGCGGCTCTGCTGGGCGCTCGCGCGCGGCGCGGCGGCCGCCACGAACGCGCCGACGATCCCGCGGCTGCGCTCGCGTCCGGCTCGGGACTCGGGCGCGTCGCGGTAGGCCGGCGCCGCATCGTCGAGCGCGAGCCGCAACGGCGCCTCGTCGCACTCCGAGTGAAAGAAGGCGCGGACGGTGTCGCGCAGGCGGCGGGCGGGCGTGCGGCTGGTGTCGCCGAGGATGCCGTCGATGATGGCGCCGGTCGTCTCCCACTCCTCGCGCTGCAGGCGAAACAGGATCGCGTGCTTGTTGGGGAAGTACTGATAGAGCGAGCCCACGCTCACGCCGGCCTCGGCGGCGACGCGGATGGTGGTGAAGCGGTGCGCGCCCTCGCGCTCGAGAACGCGAACAGCGCCCTGCAGGATCGCGGCGACCAGGTCGGTCGAACGGGCCTGAACCGGCTGTTTTCTCGGGGCAATGACGGGGCGGCGGGGTCGCGGCATGACGCCTCCGGGAACGCGAATTGTGAATGCGAATGATCATTCGTATCTTGAGACTCGGCCGCAAGACACGCAACCGCCAAGCGCCACCGCCGAGAAAGGGTTCGACAATGAACACGCTCACCGATTCGCCCGCCGCCGACGTGCTGGCCCGGCTCTACGCCGACGCCGTCCAGACCACCGCCACGCTGCGCCAGATGTTCGGCGCGCTGTCGCCCGAGGAGCGTCGCGCGCGCATGGCCGACGCCAGCGCCGACTACCGGCAGTTCTATCACCGCGCCAAGGACATCCACATGGCGGTCTCGCCCGAGACCGGCAAGCTGCTCTACATGCTGGCGCGTGCGACCCGCGCCCGCGGCATCGTCGAGTTCGGCACGTCGTTTGGCATCTCGACGATCCACCTGGCGGCGGCGCTGCGCGACAACGGCGGTGGGCGTGTCATCGGCAGCGAATTCGAGCCGACCAAGGTCGCGCACGCACGCGACAACCTGGCGGAGGCCGGCCTCGGCGATCTCGCCGACATCCGCGAGGGCGACGCGCTCGAGACGCTGGCGCGCGACCTGCCCCAGGCGATCGATCTCGTGCTGCTCGACGGTCACAAGGGGCTCTACCCGCGCATCCTCGAGCTCGTCGCGCCGCGCCTGCGCATCGGTGCCTGCGTGGTCGCCGACAACGCCGACGCCAGCCCCGCGTACGTCGCGCGCGTGCGCGCGCCCGGCGGGGGCTTTCTGTCCGTGCCGTTCGCCGACGACGTCGAGCTATCGGTCAAGATCTAGGCCCGATGCTGCCCCGCGCGACGACGACCCGTGCCGCCGGTTCACTGTGACAGCCCGCGCCACGATCGGTGTGGCGTTTTGACATCGAAGTCACGGTTGTTCAGCGCCAGGACGCCCCTCCGACGCCGTTGCCGCCGCGAGCGCCGCGGTCGGCACGGCGGCTGCAATTGCGGTTGGGCATGAAAACTCAGCTTTCGCTTCTGCTCATGATCCCGGTAGTCACTGCGACCACGGCCGCCTGGGCGGCCCCCGCCGTCGTCGACGGCGAGATGCCCTCGACCGTGGTCGCGCAGCCCGCTCCCCAGGCTGCTCCAGCGGCTGACGATCCGAACATCGATCGCGCCTTCCTCGAACCAACCGCGATGACCCAGCCCGCCGGCTCGCTCACTTACAACAACTACGAGCTCTTGTTGCACGGATTCACCTACGGCATCACCGATCGCGTGCAGGCTTCGGTGACCGCGCTGTCGCCGATCGTCAAGGACATGCCCTTGCTCGGTATCGCGGCGGTGAAGTGGCAGCTCCTGTCGATGTCCCGCTTTCACCTGGCATTGCAGGGCTCCGCGGGGCTGAGCCACTCGTTCAACGGTGACAACCTGGTGGACAGCACCAGCAACGCCTACCTGCTCGGCGCTGGGGCCTTTGCGACCTACTGCTTGCGAGGAGATTGCGCGTCGCTGGTGTCGCTCAACGCGTCCTACGAGTCGGTGCTGGCTGGCGGCAACATGGCCAACGGGGTCGTCTTCGGGGGTGCGATCGTTCAGCGCCTGACCCCGCACGTGAAGTTGCTCGGCGAGGTCACCGCGGGAACGTCCAAGGTCTCGGGCGCCGACAACTTCAGCACGGTCGACGGAGCGCTGGTCAGCTACGGCGTTCGCTTTCACACGAATCACATCGCCAGCGACGTCGGCTTCATCAAGCCGGTCTCGTTCTCGGGGGACACCAGCGACTTCCTGCTCGGACTGCCGTTCGTCAGCGTGTCCTATCGCTGGAACTAGTCGCGCGCGTGCAGCCGCAAGAAGGCAGCAGCCACATCCGCCGAATGCCGCGCGAGCTCACGCGGCTTCGGCGGATTTTCCATTCCCAGGAGCACCGCGACGTGTGTGCCGCCGGTGAGCAGCGCGAAGAAACGCGACGAAAGCTGGGACGGCTCGCCGCTGAGGACGCCGGCCTCGATCGCCGCGGCCATCATCTCGCCGAGCGCGCGCCGGTTCGGTAGAAACGCGTTGCGTTCCAGGATGCGCGCCATCTCGGGTGATTCCTCCGCCGACGCGATCGCCAGGCGGAACGTCGAGACCACCGCGGGATCGTAGAGCTGCTCGAGGTATGCGACGCCGACCTTTCGCAACGTCCCCTCGAACGCGCCGCGCGAGCTGACGTCCAGCTCGCCCGCCGGGCGTCGCATGCGCTCGGCGCGCGCCGCGATGACCGCCGCGAAGATCCCCTCCTTGCTGCCGAACTCACTGTAGATATCGCGCTTGGAAACCTTGGCGCGCGCCGCGATCTCGCGCGTCTGCGTCGCGCCGTAGCCGTGCTCGCGCAGTACCTCGAACGCGGCGTTCAGGATGCGGTTGCGCGCGGTTCCACGCCGGGCGTCGCCGGCAGGATCGCAGTCGGAATCGGGGGTTGGGCGCTTCATGGCGAAATGTTCTTGCATGGTACCAGTGGGTACCGTATATCGAGATCGTCTGGTACCGAATGGTACCAAATCTCAACCCAGGAGCAACCCAGGAGACACCCCATGCCAGGCAACCCAGTTTCCGAGACCTCACCGGTCGTCCGATTCGACGAGGTGACCAAGACCTACGATGACGGCGGCGTAGAGGTCGAGGCCGTTCGCGGCGTCAGCTTCGCCGTCGCGCCGCGCCGATTCACGATGATCGTCGGCCCGTCGGGCAGCGGCAAGACCACGCTGCTCAACCTGATCGGCTGCATCGATCGCCCGACCACCGGCCAGCTCGAGGTGTGCGGCCAGGACGTTGGCGCGCTGTCCGACGACGAAGTGACCGACTTCCGCGCCCGCAACGTCGCGTTCGTGTTCCAGAGCTTCAACCTGTTCCCGGTCCTCACCGCCTACGAGAACGTCGAGTATCCGCTCTTGCTGCTCGGCATCTCGGCCGGCGAACGCCGCGCGCGCGCGGCGGCGATGCTCGATGCGGTGGGCCTCCGCTCCTACGGCCACCACCGCCCCAACCAGCTCAGCGGCGGGCAGAAGCAACGCGTGGCGATCGCGCGCGCGCTGGTCAAGCACCCGGCGCTGGTGCTCGCCGACGAGCCGACCGCCAACCTGGATACGCAAACCGGCGCCGAGATCATCGCGCTCATGCGCCGCGTGCAGGAGCAGCAGGCGGTGAGCTTCGTGTTCTCGACCCACGACCCGCAGCTGATGTCCCACGCCGACGAGACGTTCGCGATCCGCGACGGCCGCCTGGTGGAGGCACTCCAATGATGACGCTCAAGATTGCCTTCCGGAACATCCTGCGCAATCGGCGCCGCTCGATGATGACGCTGCTCGCAATCGCCGTCGGCGCGGTCGGCATCGTGCTGTTCGGCGAGTTCGTCCGCTTCGTCACCGCCGGTCTCGAGACCAACGCCGTCGACAAGGTTGGCCACCTCACGGTCTTTCGCACCGGCTACTTCGCGTTCGGTGCCGGCAACCCGGCGGAGTTCGGCATCG
Source organism: uncultured Pseudomonadota bacterium (assembly GCA_963711305.1). Classification (GTDB taxonomy): domain Bacteria; phylum Myxococcota_A; class Polyangia; order Fen-1088; family Fen-1088; genus DASRQZ01. The sequence continues at coordinate 508,391 of CAVQDT010000001.1, read as the reverse complement.
ACGACTACCCGGGCGTGGTGCGGTTGATCCGCGAGGACCCGGCGCTGGCGCCCCGGTTGAACGTGGTCACGCCGATCGTCTCGCTCGCGGGCATCGCCGGCAATTTCGACCTCGACGCGTCGAAGACCTTCCTGGGCACCGGCGTCGTTCCCTCGGAGCGCGATCGCCTGGCGCGCTGGGACGAGCACGGGGTCAACCGGCGGCGGCGCCTGCCCGAAGCCGGCCTGCGCGACGACGACGAATCGCGCGGCGTGGTCGGCGTCGGCCTTGCGCGCGTGCTGGGGCTGTGCGAGCCGCTGAAGATCGGCGGTTGCCCCGCGCGGCCGGTCGCGCCGCACGCGGGCGGGGCGAGCCTCGAAGGCGATCTCGCCGGCCTGGCGCGCGAAGACCGCCCGCCGTCGCCGGCTGGGAGTGGCGGCGCGGCGCCGCGACTGGACCTGCTCGCGGCCACCTCGGGCGGCGCACCCAACGTCGTCAGCCTGTTCGTCAACCGCGCCGAGCCGCAGGGCGTGCGCGAGCTCGACGACAACTTCGTCGCCATGCACATCGCGCTGGCGCAGAAGCTGGTCTACGGCCGCACGCCGCCCAAGGCGACCGGCATCGTCGTGCAGCTCCAGCACACCGGCGAGCTCGCGATGGCGCGCGACCGCCTGCACGCGCTGTTCGCTGAGCACCACCTGGACCTGGAGGTGCGCGACTTCGCCGAGCTGCAGCCGTTCTACAAGCAGGCGGTCGGGATGTTCGGCGCGATCTTCCTGTTCATCGCGCTGATCATGGGCGTCATCGTGCTCTTCACCGTCGTCAACACGATGGGGATGAGCGTGATGGAACGGACCACCGAGATCGGCTCCGCGCGTGCGATGGGCGTGCGGCGCGCCGGCATCCGACGCCTGTTCCTGACCGAGGGCGCGATCCTGGGGGCCATTGGCGCGACCGTCGGTGCGGTGCTGGCGCAGGTGATCGCAAACCTGGTCAATCACGCCGGCATGACCTGGACGCCGCCCGGGCAGGCGGCGCCGATCCCGCTCGAGATCCTGACCGCCGGGTCGTCGGGGTTGATCACGCGCGTCTGGGTGACGCTGGTCGTCGCCGCGACGCTGGCAGCGTTGATCCCGGCCAACCGTGGCGCGCGCCTGCCGGTCGTCGATGCCCTGCGCCACGTCTAGTCACATCGAGAGTCGAAAGGAGGACACCATGACCCCATCGAGATCCACACCGAAGCAGATCGTCTTCGCCGTCGCGTTCGCGGCCGCCGCGTTCACCGGCGCGCGTGCCTGGGCCGCGCCGCCGACGGCGCGCGAGATCGTCGAGGCAGCCGACCGCGCGCGCAACCCACAGCAGTCGTTTCGCTCCACGCTGACGCTGATCACCTACCGGGGCGGGCAAGCGCGGGAGCGCGTCGTCCTGGGAGTACACGCGAAAGTCGACGACAAGGGCGGGCAGATGACCGTCGCCACCGCCGGTGCCGCGCGCCAGTTCAAGAACCTGGTGCGCTACATCGATCCGCCGCGCGACGCCGGCAAGCTGGTGCTGCTCGACGCGAGCAAGATGTGGTTCTACGACCCGGCGTCGAAGACCAGCATCCGGATCTCGGCGCAGCAGCGGCTGGTGGGCCAGGCGTCGAACGGCGACGTGCTCACCGTCAACCTGGCGCACGACTACACGGCGACGCTGGTCGGCGAGGAGACGATCAAGGACGGCGACCACCACGATCGCCGCGCCTGGCACCTGAACCTGCTCGCGGCGACCAGCGATGCGGTCTACGCGCGCCTCGAATACTGGGTCGAGCCCGACACCTACCGCGCGATCAAGGCCAAGTTCTATTCCGACAGCGGGCGGCTGCTCAAGATCGCGTACTACCGCAAGACGGCCGAGGTGCTGGGCGTGATGCGTCCGACGGAGACGGTGATCATCGACGCGGTCGACGCCAATCTGGTCACCACGGTCAACGCTGCCGGCTATCGCACGCAGGAGATGCCCGAGGCCTGGTTCCAGCGCGACTACCTGCCGCGCTTCGAAGAGGAGTGAGCATGGCGATCTCACTGGCCACGCTCGCGCTGCTGTCCGCGGGCGTGGCGGCCGTCGCGCCGGCCGCCGAGGACAGCGACCTCGATCGGATCCCCGCCGCCGCGGCTGCGCCGGCGGTGGAGGCAGCGCCTGAGTCCACCGCGCCGGCGCATTCGCGACGCGCGGCGCATGCGCGTCTCTATCTCGAGGACGCGCTGACCGTGGCCACGCTGCGCGACCCGGTCGTGCCGTTTCCGCCGCCACCTCCCTACCAGTGGCAGGACCGCGCCAGCGCGGATCTGGTGGCGGATTGGGCGGCGCGCGCGTCGCTGAAGCTGACGCTCAGCGACCGCGTCGACCTGGTCGCACAGGAGCATCAGACCTGGTGGTCGCGCTCGACTGCGCACAACGAGCTGCGCGAGGCCTACGCGAGCTGGCAGCCGCGCACACGCCTCTATCTCGAAGCCGGGCGCATCAACGTGCGCAACGGGGTCGCGCTCGGCTTCAACCCGACAGACGTCTTCCGCGCGCGCACGCTGGTAGGCCAGGCATCACTGGATCCGTCGGTGCTGAGCCGCAACCGGCTCGGCACCGCGATGGTCCGCGCGCAGGCGATCGGCGAGCGCGGCTCGCTGAGCCTGATCTACGCGCCCAAGCTCTTCGAGCCGTCGCCGCTCGGAGGGAATCCCGTCGGAGTCGACCCGCGCCTCGATGCGACCAACGCCGCGAACCGGGTGCTCGCCAGCGCGAGCGGAAACGCCGGCGATCTGAGCGTGCAGGCGCTGGTCTATCTCGAGCGCCGGCGGTCGAAGGTGGGTCTGTCGTTGACCCGGCCGCTGGGCGCGAGTGTCGTCGCTTACGCGGAGGGGACGCTCGGCTACGAGGCGGACCTGATCACGCGCGCGACCGAATACGGGCGGCAGACCGGAACGCTGCCGCCTGGCGCGCCGCCGCCCATCCCGGCCGACCCGTCGCTCGGCGCGCGCGGCGACGTCGCCGCCGGCGCGTCGTGGGCCATTGCGGGGCGTTTGACGCTCAATCTGGAATATCACTTTCATCAGGGCGCGCTCGACGCCGACGACTGGGCGCGCTGGTTCGCGGCCGGGCGCGCGAATCCGCTGCTGGCGCCGGAGCTCTGGTACATCCGGGGCTACGCCGCCGCGGAGCTCGAGCCGGTGAGCCAGCACAACGCGTTCGTGCGCGTCGCCTGGCCGAACGCGGGCGCCGACAACCTCGAGGTCGACGGCTTCGCGTTCGTCAACCTGCGCGACGGCTCGACGCTGAACCAGGTCACGGCGAGCTACGCGATGTCGGACCGGTGGACGTTCATGCTCTCGTTGAGCGCGAACCTCGGCACCGCGCAATCGGAGCGCGGGAGCCTGCCGCAGAGCTCGAGCGCCATCGCTGAGATCGTGTGTTACCTGTGACGGCGGACGCCGCGGCTCGCAAGGCCTGCCCTCTGACCCGGATCCGATCCCCTCTCCTGCGGTCCGCCGCGGGGAGGGTTAGGGAGGGGGCAGACCTTGCGAGTGGTAGCGCCTGCCGTCAGTCCTTCTTGAGCTTGAACTCGGCGTGGCCGCCGGGGCCGGCCAGGCGCGGCGTCACGAGAAAGAGACGGCTCGCGCCGCCCGGCACCGTCTTCGCGAGCGCCGACTGCACCACCGTCGCGCGGCGCAACGCCAGCGCCTTGAGGTCGTCGTCCTCGACGCGCGTGTTGCTGAGCATCAGGGTTCTCCATCTCCGCGGGCGTGAGCGCCTTCTCCATGCCGACGCCGTTCTTGGGCTTGGCGAACGTCTCCGCCTTGTAAGCCGCCTCGAGCAGCGCCGCGCGCTCGCCGGGATCGATCGCCAGATCATCGACCGACGCGACGGCGGCGCCCGATTGCACCAGCGCGGCGAGCTTCTTGGCCTTGAGCTTGCGCTCGTAGACCACGCGCCGCAGCCCCTCGCGATCCGCCTTGGGATCGGCGCCGCCCTCGATCTCGAACGAGATGCCGGGCCGCTCGCGCAGCGCCTTGCCCGAGCGTGCCCAGGCGCTTCTGCGCGGTGGCGTCCAGCGCCGACGCGCCCGGCGGCGAAGTCGATGCGCGACAGCTCGTCGCCGCCGCCGAACGCCGACGCGATCAACGAGAACGGCGCGGTGACCGCCTTCACCACCAGGTTGCCCAGCACCTTCAGGACCGCGCCCCAGACCTTGAACTCCGGATCGTCGAGCGAGCCGGCGATCGGCAGGTCGATGTCGATCACGCCGCGCCGATCCTTGAGCAGCGCCACCGCCAGACGCACCGGCAGCTTCACGGCGTCCGGGCTGTCGACCTTGTCGCCGAACGTGAACTGGTCCAGCACCAGCTTGTTCTGCGCGTCGAGCTTGCGGTTGGCGATCTTGTACGCGAGCGCGAGATCCAGCTTGCCCTTGTCGATCACGTAGCCCGCGTACTTGCCGGTGTAGGGGCTCGCGGGCGGCAGCTCGATGTCCTTCAGGCTGACCTGGACGTCGAGCGCGATTTCCTTGGCCAGCGGATTGACCTTGCCCGCGATCACCAGCGCGCCCGAGCGGTTGATCGCGCCGTGCACGTCGACGTCGGCGGTGGTGCCCGCGACCGACGACAGGCCGGTGATGCGCCCGCTCAGATCGCTGAGCTCCGCCGAATAGGCGGGCTGGATCGATCGATCGCTGAACGTGACCTGGCCTCCCTGCAGCGTGAGCTTGCCGATCGCGATCGGCATCGGCGCGTCGGCGGGCGGCGCGGACGCGGTCGCGGTCGCGGCCTTCGTGGTCGCCTTCGTCTTCGTCTTCGCCGGCTCGGCCTTGGCGGGCGCGGGTGCCGCGCCCGGCTTCGCGAACGCGGTCTGCAGATTGAGGCCTCCGTCGGCCAGCATCACCACGCGCGAATGGAAGTCGGTGAGCGCCACCTCGCCGATCGAGACCGCCATCGGCGGGCGTCGCCACATGAAGTGCGCCGACGTGGAACGCGTGCCAGCCCAGCAGCGGCTCGTTCTTGCCGCGATCCGCGGTGGCCAGATCGTTGACGTCGATGTCGGCGGTGACGTTCATCTGCGGCTGCGGCGTCGTGCCGACCTTCACCGCGGCCTGGCCCTTGACGCCGATCGTGCCGCCGGTGACGGTCAGGTTCACCTGGTCCTGGAAGTAGGGCTGGAAGGGGAGGATCTCCAGCGCGCGCAGGTCGAAGCGCAGGTTGGCCGCGACCGGCGGCAGCGTCGACGTGCCGCTGATCTGGATCCGGCCGGTCTTGTTGACGCCGAGGCGCAGATCAACTCCCAGCTTCGCGCCGGGCGCGGTCGACAGGTTCGTCACGTGCAGCGCGATCGGATCGACGGTCAGCGTCGCCGGAGGCGTGACCGCGCGGTCGTCGAAGCGCGCGCCCCACTTCTCGAGGTCGACCTTTGCCACCGTGACTGTCCACGCCGGCGCGGGTCTCCGACGGTCTCGCCGTCGGCGCGGCGGTCGCCGCCGGTTTCGCGGGCTGCGCCGGTGGCGGGAACCAGCGTCGACAGATCGACCACGCCCTGCGCGTCGCGCGCCGCGCGCACGCGGGCGTCGTGGGTCACGACCTCGGCGACATTGACGGTGTGCGCGTCGAGATCCAGCGCCGCGCCGTGGATCCCGAGCGCCGCGAGCTTGAAGAAGTCGTCGCGCGCCCCGCGCCGCCGCAGCGCCAGGTTCTCGAGATCGAACCGCCCGTCGGAGACACGCACGATCGCGCGCGTCTTGTCCTGCTCGAAGTGGTACTCGGCGCCGACCTTCACGCGGCCCGACCCGATGTCGAACGCGACCAGCTTCTGGTAGTAGGGCGCGAAGCGGCCGAGCTCGACATCGTCGACGCTGAGCTGTCCGCTCGCGGCGAGCGGTTCGAGGCGCACGCGTCCCGCGATCGGTCACGACCCCGCCGGGCATCGCGCGCAGACCGGCCTCGACGGTCGCGGTCACGCCGGGAGCGTTCGACAGGCCGCGCACGGCGACGTGGATGTCGCGCACGTCGGTCACGAACGCCGGCTCGACCGATTCGTCGCGGAAGTGAACCGCGGTGTCTTTCGAGCGTGAAGCGGTCGAGGGTGAACCGCGGACCAGCTTCGCCCTCCTTGGTCTTCTTCGCGCCTTTCGCTTCGGCCTTGGCCTCCGCTCGTGCTTCGGCCTTGGCCTTCCCGTCGTGCTTTGCCGGCCCGTCGCCTCCCGGCGCCAGATGGGCCAGGTTCAACGACCCGTCGCGCTCCCTGCGCACGTGCAGGTCCAGCCCCGCGATCTCGACCTCGGCGACGTGGATCCGCTGCGCGGTCAGATCGCTGTCGTCGATCTTCACCGCGAATCGCTCGAGAGCGCATAGCGGCTTCAGCCCAGCCTCGTGCTTCTCCTTGACGTCGAGCTTCGTGAGCGCGACGTCGCCCTTCATGGTCAGCCGGGGCGCGCCCTCGCGCGGACGGACGAACGCCGACGTCCAGCGCCAGCGACAAACGCGCCGACTCGACCGCGAACGGCAAGCGCATCGGTACGAACGGCAGATAGCGCGTGAGATCCAGCGCCTGCAGCCGCAGCTCGAGCACCGTCTCGAGCGAATCCTGGAACGGCTTGGTCCGCCCCTGGATCGCGAACGGCGTGCCGTCGATCGCCACGCGCAGCCCCGGCTCGACGAACGAGTCCAGGTAGACCGGCAGCGTCGACACGAACGGAACCGCCGATCGCCAGGCCGGTCACCTCGTGGTGGTCGCCGGTCGGGCGGTCGTCGAACGTCAGCGCGGCGTCGTCGACGTGGATGTTGTTCAGCGAAAACCGCGGCGGCGGCGCATTCGCCGGCGGCGGTGGCGGCTCCGGGCGACTTCGGCATCGCCGCCAGGCGCGCCACGATGTCCGAGAAGTTGTAGGCGGCGCCGACGTCGGCCCAGGCGTCGGCCGTCGCCCGCGTGCGCACGACGTGCAGGCGCAGCGATTCGAGCGCGATCTCCTGGATCACTGGCGCGCGCCGGAAGACCGACGAGATCTGCGCATTGACGTAGAGCCGCGAAAAACCGAAGAACGGCGTCGAGCCGTCGGCCTCGAAGATCTCGAAAGTTCTCGATCGCCAGCGACAGCGCAAAGGGGTTGATGCGGATCCGGCCGATGCCGACCTTGCGCCCCAGGAGCTCGCCGACCTGCTTCTCCGCGACGTGGCGCGCGATCGGCGGCGCGACCACGAACCCGAGCAGCGCGATCAGCGCTACCGTGCCGAGCCCGCCGACCGCGACCCGGCGCAGCCAGCGATGCCTCTGGAAAATCCCGCCCGTACTAGCCATGACGGCGCCGACTCTAACCCAGTGGCTGGACGGCGCGGAATCGGCGTGAACGGCAGGGCTCGGGCGGTCAATGCGGTCCGAAGTCGCACGCGCGCAGATTGCGCGAAGAGAACCAATCCGCGACCATCAGCGCGAACCTCGAGTAGACCCCCGCGCCCTTGACCTGGCCGGCGACGCGCGGCGCCGCGAGTGGGCCGTTGAGCGTGCAGCGCAGGCCGACCGTCACCGCCGGCACGTAGGATACCTTGGCCTTGACCGCGACGTGCGGACCGACGACCTGGACGTTGTCGACCCAGATGCGGTCGAGCGCGTTCGGGTGGTGCGCGGCTGGTGACTTCGGCGGCGACTTCGACTTGTTGTCGCCCTGGCGGCCGCGCCCCAGGTGATAGAAGGTGTAGCCGACGTTGACCGACCCGGTGAGCCGCAACGTCTGCGCCTGCGGATCGCGCGGTCGCAGCGCCAGCGCCAGCGCCAGGCCGCGCAGGCTGATGCCGCCGATCGCATGGCGGGTCGTCAGGCCCGACCCGCGCACGAGTAGATCGATCCCCGCGATCGGTAGCGGCGATCGGTCCGGCGCGAGGTCGACCCGGCCCGGGCCGATGTGCGCCGGCGACCAGGATCCAGCCTCCGCTCGCCAGGCGCGCGAGCAGGGGACCAATGACCAGCTGCGGGCCGGCGGCCGTGCCTCCAAGGGGGCCATCGATCACCAGCGGTCCGTCGAGGCGAACGGCGCCGACCGGCGATCCCGGCCAGTCGACGGTGAGCGCCTGAAAGCGAGCCTGGCCGTGCAGCCGAAGCGCGCGCAGCGACCCGGATAACGTCGCGCCCATGTCCGCCGTACCGCCGCCGGTCAGGTGACTTGCTCCGCCCAGCGCCGCTCCCAGCTGGCGGCCATCGGCCGCGACGGCGAGCGTGGCCTCGATGGCGCTCGCGCCCGTGTCAGTACGATCGATACGCATGCTCCCCGCGAGGGTGGCCTGCACGCCGGCGGCGCGCGCGACCAGGCGGCTGAGGGTGAGCTGGTCGTCGTCGAGCGCGAGGCGCGCCGGCTGGATCTCGATCGCGACCGGCAGGCGGGCCGGCCAGATCGACAATGGCTCTGTCCAGGAGACCCTCGCGTTGGCGCGAGCCACTGTGTTCGCGCCGCCAGCGGGGACGTCGGCGTCGGCGGCGATCGTGCCGGTGGCGCGTCTCACGCGCAACGCCGGCAGTGCTCGCTGCAGCTGCGCCAGCGCCAGGCGCGCGTGCAGGCTCGCGCCGTGCCGTTGCGAAATCCTTCCGTTCAGGTCGACGCCGCTCATCAAGCGGCCCGCGAACCGCGTGCCGCCGTCGACCGCGTCGAACCGGATCACGCCGTCACCGATCGGCTGCCGATCCCAGCGCAGGTCATTGAACGCCAGCTGTCCCGCCAGGGACGGGGAGCGGGTGGTGCCGCCGACTCTCAAATCTGCGTCGAGCTCGCCGCCCAGGAGCCGACACAGCGGCACGTTCTGTCCCGGCACGTGCGCCCGCGCGACGCCCGGCAGATGCGCCAGCGGATAGCGCACCACCGTCGCGCGCAGATCGACGGCACCGTCGTGTCGGATCGATCCCTCGAGTCCGATCGTGCCGCCGGCGGTGTTGGCGATACGGAACGGCGCGATCGTCAGGTCATGCTTGGCGTTGCTGTCGACCTCGAGCCGCGGTGGCATCCGGAACGTCTCGCCTCGCCAGGTCACGATCGAGCTCGAGGCGAACCGGCCGCGTGCCCGCGGGCCGCTCGCATTGCCATGCAGGTCTCCGGCGACCGAGACGCCGGGGGCCTGCACGCGAAATCGATCGACGACGATCTCGTCCCCCTTGAGGGCGATGTCGCCCAGCGTGACGTGCAGGTCGGAGGCGCTGGAGGCAAAGGCCGGCGACGACCGGGGTGCAGGGGTGCGATCGATCACCCACCGCCGCGGCAGGGCGTCTCCCGCGGGCGGATCGCGTTGCAGCGCGAGCGCGATGTCGTCGAGCGTGACCGATCGATCCTGCGGGCCCGGCCCGAGCCGCGCGCTCACCGCGAGGTGCCCGTCGAGCCGCCCGGCCAGCGTGGCGCGGCGATCGCGCGCCAGCAGCGGCCGAGTGTCGAGGGCGCGAAAGTCGGCATCCAGCGCGTAGCGTTCGTGCGGAAGCAGCCGAGCGCGCAGCGACAGGCCCTTGCCGTCGATGGTGGCCGACCCGGTGAGCGCATCGAACGGGCCGCGCAGCGACGTGCGCGCGCCGGCGTGCAGCGCCGCGAGCCCGCGTCCGACGGACGCCAAAGCCGGATCGCGCGCCAGCGCCTGGCCGAGCTCGGTCCAGCGCGCCGACAGGATCATTCCCGCCGAGCGGCCAGCCGAGTGAGGAGCGAACACGTCGGTGAACGTCGCCTCGCCGGTCAGCCGCGCCCCGCGCGTGCGCGCCGCGGCGACCGAGAGTCGAAGATCATACGGTGCGGCGTCGGTCACCGCGGCGCGCGGGATGTCGACGCTATCGAACGGAACTTCCAGCGTTCGGGGTCCCGCCGGCCCGACGCGCAGCGATCCGTGCTTGCGCGTCCGCACGTCACGCGCGTCGAAGAGGAGCTGGACGCCGTCGGGCGTCCCGCGCACTTCCATCGTACCCTGCACGTCGATCGCCTCGAGCGTGAGCGCCCATGCCGGGAACGACAGCACCAGGGTCATGTCCTGCACGGTCACCGCTTCGACGCGGACCAGGGAGCCGAGCGGCGGCGGCTTCCCCGGCGTGCTAGGCGGCACGCGGCAGGCGCTGCGCCCGGCCGCCGGCAAGGGCTCGAGCGCCGCGGTCAGCAGCTGGCCTTCGCCGTGGTTGACCAGCTTCCAGGCACCGTCGGCGACGCGCGCGTTCTCGACGACCACGCGCCAGGGTTTGCGCAGAACCGCCAGTCGCAGGCGGACCGTCTGCGCGCGAAAGAGATCGCCGCTCTCGGGCTCGCGGATGCGCAGGCCGTCGAGCGCGACGTCGAAGGGCCGCTGCCGGATCAGAGCGAGCACCACGTTCGCGCCCAGGTGGCCGCCCGCGACCTCGACCGTGCCGCACAAGTTCTTCGAGTGATGTCGCGCCAGCGCACGTAGCACGGGTCCGCGTAGCGCGAGCGGCAATCCGAACAGCGCGAGCACGACCAGCAATCCGAGCCCACCCCCGATTGCCGCGATCACGTGCCTGCGATGTCGAGGTCCGCCGCGCCGCCGCCCGAAACCCATTCGGGCTCGTCCATCGCCAAACGCCACCATGCCTTTCAAGCTGTTCCCGATGGCCTCGGGTACAAGCTGCCCGCGATTGGTTTCGCGGGTACGTTCCTTAGATTCAGGTGAGGGGACGAACCAGGGGAGGCCGAATGTCATTGTGGCGGCGATCGATTGCAGAGCTGTGCGGAACGTTCTGGTTGGTGCTCGGCGGCTGCGGTAGCGCCGTGCTCGCGGCGGCGTTTCCCGGCCTGGGCATCGGATTCGCGGGCGTGGCGCTCGCGTTCGGGCTCGCCGTGCTCACCATGGCTTACGCCCTCGGCCCCCTCTCGGGCGCGCACTTCAATCCCGCGGTCACCGTCGGGCTCTGGCTGGGAGGTCGCTTCTCTGGCAGAGACGTCCCCGCGTACATCGCGGCTCAGGTGGCAGGCGCGCTGCTGGCGGGTCTGATCCTGTACGGCATCGCCTCGGGCGGGCCCGGCTTCAGCCTCGCGGCTGGCTTTGCCTCCAACGGCTACGGCGCGCATTCGCCGGGTGGTTATGGAATGGGGTCGGCGGCGCTGTGCGAGTTGGTGCTGACCTGCGGCTTTCTCCTCATCATCATGGGCGCGACCGACACGCGCAAAGCGTCACCCGGGTTCGCACCGCTGGCCATCGGGCTCGCGCTGACGTTGATCCATCTGATCAGCATTCCGGTGACCAATACGTCGGTGAACCCGGCGCGCAGCACCGGTGTGGCGTTCTTCGCAGGCGGCTGGGCGTTGCGGCAGCTCTGGCTCTTCTGGGTTGCCCCGCTGGTGGGTGGGGCGATCGGCGGGCTCGCCTATCGTGCGCTGGCGGAGCCCCGAGAGACGGAGCACCAGGCGCACAATGAATGGCCGAGAGGCGGCCTGTTCGTTCGCACGCGCACCACGCGCGGCCCCGGTTGAGCCATGCGCTCGGCGCCGCGCCGACTACCTCATTCGTTCCAGCAAATGAACGAGGTTCTTGTCGGCTCTGTCGACGCTCACCCATCCGATCTGCGGAAACTCGAGCTCGAGGATCACGTAGATCGCGAGCGCCATGGTGCCGGCGTAGATCAGCATGTGCACCAGCGGTCGCGCCGAGAGCGCTCCCATGCCGTAGCCGGCCAGCAACGCGCTGAGCAGAGCCAGAGCGCCCAGCATCAGGAAAACGATGATCGGCGGATGCACCTGCATCGCCAGCCTGCGCGAGGTTGCCACGTCGGACATCTGGTTGACCGCCGGCAGCACCACCTGCACCGCACCATCGCCCGCGGCGCGGGCAGCGGGCACGACCTCCGTCCAGATCTCGTCTTGAAGTTGCTCCGACCGCGCGAGCGACGCGCGCGCCGCGTCCAGATCAGGAAGCGCGCGGTAAGTCTCGATGCGCGCGCGCAGGTAGTCGCGCATCTGCGCCTGTAGCTTGGCGCGCGGCTCGCCGGGCAACAGCAGCAGTTGCTGGTAGGCGCTGTCGATGGCATTGACCTCGTCGGTGACCAGATCGCGACGGCGATCGAATCGCGTGGCCGCGCCGTCGAACGCGAATGCGACCAGCAGGCCCAGCAGCGCGAACACCGCCGTGTCGACGTCGCTGACGCCGGCGAGCCTGTCGCCCTCGCGCGAGAAGCGCGCGCGGCCGTATCGCCGGCCGACCTCTTGCAGAACGACCAGCGCCAGGAAGAGCAGCGACCCCGATCGCCACGGTCAGGAGGTTGAAAGGCATGAAAGACCTTCAATGCAGCGCGAGCCAACCAGTCGGGACTGCTCCCGACCGTTGGCTCGCGTGCGGTTCAGATTGTCGCTATCGTTGTTGAGTGCCGAACGACGGGCCTAGAACTCCCAGCCCGCCTGCAGGCTCCCCGAATAGCTGCTCATGCCCGGGTTACCGGCGTTGGTGGCGGCGGCGGCGTTCTTGAACAGGTCGTCGAAGTACGCCAGCCGGCCGGTGCCGCGGATGTCGAGCAGGAAGGCGTGGCCGAGCCGCCAGGCCAACCCGGCGCCAAACGGAACCTCGAGGACGTTGTCGGTGCGCTGTAGATCCGACGTCGCGATCGCCGTATTGGTGATCCGGTAGTAGGTGTAGCCGACGCCGCCGAAGATGTACGGCTGAACGCGCCCGCGCAGGATATTGAATCGAACGTCGCCCTCGGCGGTGCTTCCCAGCAGAATCGCGTTGGTCGACAGGCCGAGCGCGTTAACGCCCTGCGCCGATCCCACGTAGGCGAGCTCGAACGCGAGCGGCAACCGGGTCCCCATCGTCGCGCGCAGGTCCCACGAGCCGCCGAGGTCGGTGAACGCCCTGGCTCCGTCTTGCCAGAACCTGACCGCGCCACCGCCCAGGGTCATGCCAACGCCGATCCCCGACTGCGGCATGTCGGTGCGGCGGCGGCGTGCCGGCATGTTCACGTTGTTGATCACCACTGGCGGCGGCGGCGGCGGCGTCTCGATCACCGTCGGTGGCGGCGGTGGCGGCGGCGCCTCGGGCGCGGTCTCCGCGACCGGCGCCGGCTCGGCCGGCTTTTCCTCGACCGGCGGGCGGAGCTTCCGCCGTCTTGGGCGGCGTGCAAGCGGTCACCGCGACCGCGCGCGTGTTCTTGAGGTCGGGCCGATCCGCATCCTCGCCGTGAGCCGTGGTCGCGATGCTATCCGGGTCGACGCCCTTCGCGACCAGGTAGTTCTTCACCGCGTCGGCGCGCTTCTCGCTGAGCACCTTGTTCTTCGCAGGATTGCCGGTCTTGTCGGTATAGCCGTCGACGCGGATCGTGCGGCCTGGTTCTCCCTTCGACCACTTCGCGACCGCGTTCAACGACGTGCGGCCGCGCGCGTTGATGCTCGTCGATCCCGATCCGAACGTCACGGTGACGCCCGCCTCCTTGCATCCAGCTGCATCACCCGAGGAGGACTGGTCCTCCTGGGCGCTGGTGTCGCCGCCGGAATCGGCCGAAGCCACCGCAACGCCGCCACTCAGCATCACGCCGAGTACGACCCCCGTCCATCGATACCACCTCGTGTGAAACATGGATTCTTCCTCCTCGTGCCCTCTTACGCTTGAGCTGAACGTCTGAGCGACGTTTAGCTCTAGATATGCGTCGCAATTGCTAGGAGGGCAGTGGGGGAAGTCCTGGGATCGCAACCGGGGCGGAAGTCGTTTTCGGCCGGCGCGCAATCAGCAAGAACATTTTTCACGCCCAGCGCAGTGAACGAGAAGCCCTGGCCGCCCGCAATCAACCCAAGAACGATCCCCCGCAATGAAACCGGGATCGTGAGCAGCATGATGACCGGCAGTCGCAATGATTTGAATTGCAACGCCACGGTCATGAAGACGACCCACGATGGACAGGCCTATCGCGAGGCGCAGGGCCGAGAACATCCATCAGGACTGGTGCTGGGGGACCGGTCGTAGCGGGTGCGCCCGGTATCCACAGGGAATTTCCCGGTGGGGGCCGTGTCGGACCGGTGCTCAGGTAAACGCACGGCCTGCTCGGCACGGTGCGGCGTCCCTGCAACAGCCATGTTTCGGTCGTGTCAATTCGTCATGACATGCCTCAGTCGGGAGGCCCACGCGCCGATGAAGAGCTTTCGCATGCTGCAGACCACCTCGTCTCGCGCGCTCGGGTTGGTTCCGTCGGTCACCGCTGCCGGCTCCGGATTCCGTCCGGCGCATGCTCGACACGCAGTCGATCACCACCGACTTCCAACCGATCTTCTCCGTGCGCCAGAAATGCGTGGTCGGCATGGAGGCGCTGGCGCGCGGGATCTCCGCCGACGGCCGCATCGTTCCGCCGGACACGCTGTTCAAGATGGCGTCCGGCCGAGGGCGTGCGCGTCGAGCTCGAGGACGTTTGCCGGCAGACCGCGATCCGCGGCTTCTCCGGCCTGCACGCCCGTCCCGACGAGCTGCTGCTGTTCCTGAACCTGGACCTGCTCGCGGCGGCGCGCCACGAGTCGATCCCGTCCGATCTGCTGGCGATGGTGCGCGCGGCGGGGCTGTTGCCGCGCAACGTGGCCGTCGAGTTCCTCGAGGCGCGTCTCGAGGAGGTCGCGCGCTTCGGCGCGCTGGCCGCGGAGCTGCGCCAGCTGGGCTTCCTGGTCGTGCTCGACGACGTCGGCGCCGGCCACTCCAACCTCGATCGCATCCCGCTGTTCCGGCCGCACGTGATCAAGGTCGATCGCAGCCTGATCAGCGGCGTGCGCGACGACTTCTACAAGCAGGAGACGCTGAAGAGCCTGGTCAGCCTGAGCCGTCGCATCGGCGCGCTGGTGGTCGCCGAGGGCATCGAGACCGAGGCCGAGGCGATCAGCGCGCTCGAGCTGGGCGCGGATCTGCTGCAGGGGTTCTTCCTGAGCCGCCCGCAGCCGGCGACCGCCTTCGACGACGGCGTGCGCGCGGCGTTCTCGGTCGAGCGGCTCGCGCGCAACTTCAAGAGCCACATGGTCGGCGAGATCAACGAGCGCAAGCGCCAGCACCGCCGCTTCAACGTCATCCAGAACCGCATGCTGTGCGACCTGACCAACGCGCAGGCGGCCGAGTTCGACGGGATCCTCGCGCAGCTCATCGGCGATTTCCCCAAGGTCGAGTGCGTGTACATCCTCGACGAGGACGGCTTGCAGGTCACGGAGACGATCTGCAACCCGGCGGTCACGCAGCGGCCGGGCGCGGCGCTGTTCCGCCCGGCGCGCAAGGGCGCCGACCACTCGCTCAAGGAGTACTTCTACGTGCTGCTCGACGTCGAGCTGCAGAAGTACACCACGGATCCGTACGTGTCGCTGGCCAGCGGCAACCTGTGTCGGACGATCAGCACCTCGTTCCGCGACGCCGCGAACAACCGGCTGTACGTGCTCTGCGTCGACGTCAATCCGTAACGGAGGGCCTCGGGCCTCGCAAGGTCTGCGGACAGGGTTAGGGAGAGGGCAGACCTTCGAGCGCGGCCCCGCGTCCCCCATCCACCTCTCCTGTCCGCGGGGCTAGGGAGAGGGGCAGACCTTGCGAGACCGGAAACGTCCCGTCGGGCCCTCCCCCGTCGGTGAATGTCTGTTGCTTGGTCGAGGTGCGCAAGCTAGATACCGGCCATGAAATTCTCCGGGGGCCTGGGCGGCCTCGGTTCTGGAAGCGTCTCGCTGCTCGTTGTTGGACTCGCGGTTGGTTGCGCGGAAAGCAAGGCGACGACGCCCGGGGCGCCGCCGCCTCCCGCGGTGATCGTCGCGCCGGTCGTGAGACAGGACGTGCCGCTCTACATCGAAGCGGTCGGCGCGCATCGACGGCTACGTCAACGCCGACATCCGCGCGCGCGTGCGCGGCGTCTTGCAGGCGCAGCGCTACAAGGACGGCGCGACGGTGCAAGAAGGGGCAGCTGCTCTTCACCATCGATCCGTCGGAGTTCCAGATCGCCGCCGATTCGGCCAAGGCGGCGGTGGCGCGCGCCGAGACCGCGCGCGCGCACAACAAGGCGCTGCTCGAGCGGCGCACCGATCTCGGCGCGGCCAAGGTCGTGAGCAAGCAGGAGCTCGAGGACGCCGAGGCCGCGGCGCGCGACGCCGAGGACCAGGTGCACGCTGGCGACGGCGCAGCTGCGCCAGGCGGCGCTCAACCTGTCGTACACGCGAGATCCGCTCGCCGGTCGACCGGCGATCGCCGGTCTGGCGCTCGTGCGCGTCGGCAACCTGGTCGGGCAGGACGGGCCGACGCTGCTGACCACGGTGTCGCAGGTCGATCCGATGCGCGTCAACTTCCCGATGAGCGAGATCGACTACGTCAAAGCGGCCGGAGCGGCTCAAGCGGCTCGACGGGCGCGATCTCGCCTGGGCGCAGGCCGAGTTCGAGAAGATGGCGCAAGGGCGCGAGCGAGCGCCGACGAGGCTCGAGCTGGTGCTCGCCGACGGAGCGACCTACCCGCACCGCGGCGTGATCGTCGCGGTCAACCGGCAGATCGACGCGACGCACCGGCACGATCCAGCTGCAGGCGCTGTTTCCCGAATCCCGACCAGCGTGCTGCGGCCCGGGCAGTACGGGCGCGTGCGCATGCGGCGCAGCGACGCCGGCGGCAACGTGCTGGTCGTGCCCGAGAAGGCGCTGATCCAGGTGCAGGGGACGTACTCGCTGGCGGTCGTCGGCGCCGGACAACAAGGTGCAGCCTGCGCAAGGTCGAGGTCGGGCCGAGCGCCGGGCACGCAGCGGATCGTCACGTCGGGCGTCAGCCGAGCGACGATCAGATCGTCGTCGAGGGCGTGCAGAAGGTCAGCCGACGGCGCGGTCGTCGGTCCGCAGCCGACGGCGCCGGCGCGCCGGCGCCGAGCGCGCGCCGCCAGCCGAAGGGCGCTGACGTGATCTCGGCGTTCTTCATCCGCCGTCCGATCGTCGCGATGGTCATCGCGATCGTCACCGTGCTGCATCGGCGCGGTGTCGCTGCTCGGGCTGCCGATCGCGCAGTTCCCGCAGATCATCCCGCCGCAGATCAACCTGACGACGACGTTCACCGGCGCCGACGCGCTGACCATCGAGCAGTCGGTGGCGACGCCGATCGAGCAGCAGATGAACGGCGTCGACAACATGCTCTACATCCAGTCGACGAACGCCAACGACGGCACGATGAACCAGCGCGTGACGTTCGACGTCGGCACCAACATCGACATCGACAACGTGCTGGTGCAGAACCGCTTCTCGCAGGCGCAGACGTTCCTGCCCCAGGACGTCAAGAACTTCGGCGTCACCATCAAGAAGTCGCTGGCGTTCCCGCTGATCGTCGTCTCGCTGTACTCGCCCGACGGGCGCTACGACGCCTACGTTCCTCGACCAACTACGCGATCATCAACATCAACGACGCGCTCCTGCGCATCAAGGGCGTCGGCGACATCCGCAACCTCGGCGCGTCGGACTACGCGATGCGCGTCTGGCTCAAGCCCGACGTGCTGGCGCGCCTGGGCCTGACGGTGACCGACGTCGCAGAACGCGGTGCGCGCGCAGAACGTCGTGAACCCGGCCGGTCAGGTCGGCGCCGAGCCGGCGCCGCCCGGGCAGCAGTTCACGTACACCGTGCGCGCGCAGGGGCGCCTGGTGACGCCCGAGGAGTTCGGCGACGTGATCGTGCGCGCAGAACCCCGACGGCTCGCTGCGTGCGCGTGCGCGACGTCGCGCGCATCGAGCTGGGCGTCGCTGAACTACAACCAGGACGGCTCGTTCAACGGCAAGCCGGCGGGCGTGATCGCCGCGTTCCAGCTGCCCGGGCTCGAACGCGCTCGACGTCGCGGCCGACGGTGCGCGCGGCGATGGTCGATCTCAAGAAGCGCTTCCCGCCCGGCATGGACTACGAGGTCTCGCTCGACACCACGGCGCCGGTGAAGGCGGGCATCGAGGAGATCCTCATCACGCTGCTCGAGGCGATCGGCCTGGTCGTGCTGGTGGTGTTCATCTTCCTGCAGAGCTGGCGCGCGACGCTGATCCCGCTGCTCACCGTGCCGGTGTCGCTGGTCGGCGTGTTCGCGGTCTTCCCGCTGCTCGGCTTCTCGATCAACACGCTGTCGCTGTTCGGGCTGGTGCTGGCGATCGGCCTGGTCGTCGACGACGCCATCGTCGTGGTCGAGGCCGTCGAGCACCACATCGAGGAGGGGATGTCGCCGCGCGACGCGACCTTCAAGGCGATGTCCGAGGTGCAGGCGCCGGTCATCGGCATCGCGCTGATCCTGGCGGCGGTGTTCATCCCGGTGGCGTTCATGGGCGGCATCACCGGCCGCCTCTACCAGCAGTTCGCGCTGACCATCGCGGTCTCGGTGCTGATCTCGGCGTTCAACGCGCTCACGCTGAGCCCGGCGCTGGCGGCGCTGCTGCTGCGGCCGCGGCGGCCAGCCGCGGGGGCCGTTCGGGCGGCTCGGCAGCGGCTTCAACCGCGGGTTCGCGCGCGTGACCAACGGCTACATCGCGCATCAACGCGCGCCTGGTGCGCAAGCTGGCGATCCCGCTCGTGCTGCTGGTCGGGCGTCGGCGCGGCGTCGGCGATGATCGGGCGCAAGCTGCCGTCGGGCTTCGTGCCCGACGAGGACAACGGCTACGCCATCATCGGCGTGCAGCTGCCCGACGCCGCGTCGCTGCAGCGCACGAAGGCGGTGTTCAAGCAAGGTCGAGGAGATCCTCGGCCAGCACCGAAGGCATCCGCACCTACAACAGCGTCGCCGGCTTCAGCTTCTTCACCGCGCTCGGCGGCCAGCTACGTCGGCACCGGCTTCATCGGGCTTTCAAGCCGTGGGAGCGAGCGCAACCGGCCGGATCTCACGGCGCAGGCGATCCTGGAGAAGCTGAACGGCCAGTTCGCGCGCATTCCCGAGGCGCGCGGTCTTCGCGCTGGCGCCGCCGGCCATTCCCGGCATCAGCGCGGCGGGCGGCTTCAGCATGATCCTGCAGGATCGCAGCGGCGGTACCGTCGAGTTCCTGGCCCAGAACGTGAAGAAGTTCGTCGACGCGGCCCGCAAGCGGCCCGAGCTCGCAGAACGTGATCCCCAACTTCTCGCCGGCGGTGCCGCAGATCTTCGCCGACGTCGACAAGGAGAAGGTGATGAAGCAGGGCGTCGCCGATCGGCGACGTCTACGCCACGCTGCAGGCGTTCCTCGGCGGCGCGTACGTCAACGACTTCACGCGCTTCGGCGCGCCAGTGGAAGGTGTTCGTGCAGGCGCGACCCGGCAGCCGGCGCGATCCCGACGACCTCGAAGGACTTCTACGTGCGCAACGTGCGCGGCGAGATGGTGCCGCTGTCGTCGTTCGTGCACGTGCGCAAGATCGACCGGTCCCGAGTACACGGTGCGCTTCAACCTCTACCGCTCGGCGGAGATCATCGGCGCGGCGGCGCCCGGCTACAGCTCGGGCCAGGCGATCGCGGCGCTCGAGGAGGTCGCCGCCGAGACGCTGCCGCCGGAGATGGGCTACGCCTGGAACGCGCTGTCGTACCAGGAGAAGGTCGTCGCAGGGCGGGACGGCCAAGGTGCTCGGGCTGTCGCTGATCTTCGTCTTCCTGATCCTGGCGGCGCTGTACGAGAGCTGGTCGCTGCCGTTCAGCGTGCTCCTGAGCACGCCGGTCGCGGTGCTGGGCGCGTTCCTCGGGCTGCTCGTCGCGCAAGTTCGACAACAACGTCTACGCGCAGATCGGCCTGGTCATGCTGGTCGGCCTGACCGCGAAGAACGCGATCCTGATCGTCGAGTTCGCCAAGGAGCGGCTCGAAGCAAGGGCGGCCGCTGATCGACGCCGCGCTCGAAGGCGCGCGCCTGCGTCTGCGGCCGATCCTGATGACGTCGTTCGCGTTCATCTTCGGCTGCTTGCCGCTGTGGGTCGCCGACGGGCGCGGGCGCGGCGGCGCGGCGCATGCTGGGCACGACGGTCGTCTCGGGGATGCTCGGCGGCGACGCTGCTCGGCATCTTCTTCGTCCCGGCGCTGTTCGTGTTCGTCGAGCGGCTCGCCGGGCACAAGGACGCGCCCGCGGCGGCGGGCGCAGGCGCGCCAGCTGACAAGCCACGGCCGCTCGCGGAGATCGAGCGGCCGCGGCACCAAGCGACGGGGGGCGAGTAGGGTGCGGCGTTGCACGGCGCGGGGTCGAGTCGCGGTCATTGTTGCTGGAGTGAGCCTGGGCGTTGCCAGCGCGGTCGCGACGGCGCTCGCGCAGCCCGCGCCGGCGCAGGCACCCACGACGCGGGAACCTGCGGCGGCAATCCGGCGCGTGACCTGGCAGGAGGCGCTGGATCTTGCGGTTGCCCGCAATCCATCTGCGGCGGTCGCGGCGCTGGAGATCGCGCGCGCCGAGGGGCTGTTGCACGAGGCGCGCGCCGCCTGGCTGCCGACGCTGACCGGCAACCTCACTTATGTTCGTCTCAACCAGTCGCGCGCGTTCGGCGGCACGGTGACCTCGCCGGTCAACTCCTGGGACGGCACGCTGCAATTGAACGTGCCGATCGTCGCGCCCATCGCCTGGGCCAACGGCTGGCACGCCGACGACAACCGGAAGATCGCGGAAGCGAACAGCGACGACATCCACCGCCAGATCGCGACCGCGGTCGGCCGGACATATCTGACGGTGCTCCTGTCGCATCGCGAGCTCGAGGTCGCCGCGCGCGCCCGCGACAACGCGCGCGCCCACTACGACTACGCGCACACGCGCTTGACGGCCGGCCTCGGCAACGGCGTCGACGACGCGCGCGCCGAGCAGGAGCTACGCACCGACGAGGCGCAGCTCGCGAACGCCGAGACCGCGCTGGTGCGCTCGCAGAACGCGCTGGCGGTGCTGCTATCCGAGGAGGAGCTGATCGACGCCGCGGACGACGTCACGCTGGCGGGCTCGCCGGATGCTCAGTCGGCGATCGACCGCGCACGCCAGAGCCGCACCGACGTGCGCCTGCTGCAGGCGCACCGGACCGCGACCGAGAACCTGCGGCGTGACGAGTGGGTTTACTACGCGCCGACGTTGCTGGCGCAGGTGCTGGCGTTCAGGGAGACCCAGACGCCGCTGCAGCCTGGCAGCGGTTGGCAGGCGGCGGTGGTGCTGTCGATCCCGTTCTACGATGGCGGCGCGCGCTACGGCATCCACCAGGAGCGCAAGGCCAGCGACGACGAGGCGCGCGTGCAGCTGGAGGCGTCGCTGCGCCAGGTCGGCGTCGAGGTGCGCAGCGCCTTCCGCGTCGTCGAGAACACCGATCGAGGGCCTGCTGGCTGCGCGCGCGGCCGCGATCGCCGCGCGCACCGCGGCGGCGCTCGCCGACAAGTCCTACCGCGCCGGCGCCAGCACCAACATCGAGGTGGTGGATGCCGAGCGCCGCGCGCGGGACGCGGACACGCAGGTCGCGCTGGCGGAGGACTCGGCGAGGCAAGCGCGGCTCGATCTGCTCCTGGCAACCGGCGCGTTCCCCTAAAACGAAACGTCAACGTCAACGATCACGTAACGATCACGTCAACGTGCACGTCAACGATCACGGTGGCGGTCCCGTTCACGTGCACGTCAACGATCACGGGGGCGATCACGTTCACGGGTCCTGGGCTGTCACGACGGCGCTTCGCGGCAGCCTACGCTGTCTCACTCTTCCATGAACGTGATCGCTCCCGTGATCGTTGACGTGCACGTGAACGGGACCGCTACCGTGATCGTAGACGTGCACGTTGACGTGATCGTTGACGTTGACGTTGACGTGATCGTTGACGGTGTGGTCTACAGCGACACACCCGCCAACCTCCCCAGCGCCTCCCGATCCCCCGCCAGCGCCGCGCTCCCCCCCTCGTGCACCACCCGCCCGCGCTCGAGCACGATAGCCTGCGCCGTCAGGGCCAGCGCCACCCGCACGTGCTGCTCGACCAGCACCAGCGCCACGCCGCTCTCGGCGACCATTCTTCGGATCGCGCCCGCCAGCTCCTGCACCAGGATCGGCGCCAGGCCCTCCATCGGCTCGTCGAGCAGCAGCACGCGCGGGTTCAGCATCAGCGCGCGTCCGATCGCCAGCATCTGCTGCTCGCCGCCCGACAGCTGGTTGCCGCGGTTGCGTCGCCGCTCCTCGAGCCGCGGCAGCAGCGCGAACACGCGCCGCAGGTCCCAGTGACCCGGGCGCGCGACCGACGTCAGGTGCTCCTCGACGGTGAGCGAGGGGAACACCCAGCGCTCCTGCGGCACCCAGCCGAGCCCGGCGCGCGCGCGGCGGTGGCTCGGCATCGCGCCGAGATCGCGATCGTCGAGGCGCAGGCGACCGCCGCGCACGCGCGTGAAGCCCATGATCGTCAGCACCAGCGTGGTCTTGCCGGCGCCGTTGCGGCCCAGCAGCGCCAGGCTGCCACCCGTCTCCAGCGCCAGCGACACCTCCTCGAGCACGACGGCGTCGCCGTAGCCCGCCGTGACCCCCGTCGAGGCGCAGCAGCTCAGTCATGCCGCTCCTCGCCCAGGTAGACCTCGCGCACGCGCGGGTCGGCGGCGACCTCGGCCGGGGCTGCCCTCCGTCAGGACGCGCCCGGCGACCATCACGGTGATCCGGCGCGCGAATCGAAAAACCAGCGACATGTCGTGCTCGATGAGCAGGATCGCCATCTCCGCCGGCAGCCGCTCGATGGTCTCGATCAGCTGCTGGCTCTCGCCCGAAGGGATCCCCGCCGCCGGCTCGTCGAGCAGCAGCACGCGCGGGCGCGTCGCCAGCGCGAGCGCGATCTCGAGCAGGCGCTGCTTGCCGTAGGGGAGCTCGCGCGTGGTCACGGCGGCGTCGCCTTCCAGCTGCAGCGACCGCAGCAACACGCGCGCCTCGTCGAGCGCCGCCCGCCGCGCTGCCACCGGTCGCAGCCAGTCGCGGCCATGGCCGCGACGCTCGCCGATCGCCAGCGCCACCGACTCGGCGACGGTGAGCCCCGGGAACAGCGTGTTGATCTGGAACGTGCGCGCGAGGCCGCGCTTCACGCGCGCGTGCGGCGCGACCCCGGTCACGCGGTCGCCGCCGAGCAGCACCTCGCCCCCGTCGGGGCGTAGCGTGCCGGTGATCAGATTGATGAGCGTCGTCTTGCCCGCGCCGTTGGGACCGATGATCGCGTGGCGCGCGCCGGCCTCGATGTTCAGCGAGACGCCGTCGACAGCGGCGAAGGCGCCGAAGCGCCGGCGCAGATCGCGGGTCTGGAGCGCGCTCGCCACGTCAGCGCCTCCTCTTCACTCGCCGGCGGAGCGCATCCAGAGCGCCCAGCAAGCCCGCCGCGCGCGATCAGCACCAGCACCACCAGCACGGCGCCGAGCCAGAACTGCCAGTAGTCGGGGCTGATGCCGGCGAGCGCGTCCTGCGCGACGATGAACACCGTCGCGCCAACCAGCGCGCCGTAGAGCCGTCCGGCGCCGCCGAACACCAGCATGATCAGGAGCTCGGCGGAGCGCTGGAATCCGAGCGAATCGATCCCGCACGAGCTGCGTGGTCTGGGTCAGCACCGCGCCGGCGATCCCGGCGATCGCCCGCCGCGACGGCGAAGACCACGCGCAGGCGCTGGTTCACGTTCACGCCGATCGCCGGCATGCGGCGCACGTTCTCGCGGATGCCGCGCAACGCGAGCCCGAAGGGCGACTGGACCAGCCGCCGCGCGAGCAAGAACACGCCGAGCAGGATCGCGAAGCTGTAGGCGCAGGCGGCCCGGCCGTCGAGGCCGAAGGGGAGCTTGCCGAACAGCGCGCCGATCGGCAGATCGGTGAGCCCGTCGACGCCGCCGGTGATCGACGACGCCTGGTTCGCGACCTCGTACATCGAGCAGGCCGACGCCCAGCGTGACCATGAGGCGCCCGAGATCGCTCCCCGGCACGACCAGCAGGGACACGAGCAACCCGAACGCCGCGCTCACCACGCCCGACGCGAGCAGCCCCGACAGCGGCTCGGTCCAGCCGTGCTGCGCGAGCAGCGCCGCGGTGTACGCGCCGGTGCCGAAGAACGCCGCGTGTCCGAGCGACAGGATCCCCGCGTAGCCGAGCACCAGATCCAGCGACAGCGCGAACAGGCCATAGACGAAGATCTGGCTCAGCAACAAACGCCGGTCGGGGAACGCGAAAAACGCGCCGACCGGTGCGATCCAGAACGCGACCTCCGCCGGATGCCAGCGGGGCCGCGCGATCCCCGGCATTTCTGTGTCACGCGCGGCGGCCATGCAACCCGTGGGGAAACAGCACCAAGAGCACGATCATCGACGCGTAGATGACGAAGCCGCCGAGCTGCGGCACGTAGTACTTGCCGGCGACGTCGGCCACGCCCAGCAGCAGCGCCGCGATCAGCGAGCCGCGGATCGATCCCGGGCCGCCGACCACCACGACCAGCAGGAAGTAGACCAGGTACTTGAGCGCGAAGGTCGGATCCAATCCGAGCACGTCGATCGCCAGCGCGCCGCCCAGACCCGAGAGCCCGGCGCCCAGCGCGAAGGTGACGCTGAAGAGCAGGCTCACGTTGATGCCGACGCCGGCCGCGGCCTGCGGGTTGTCGACGGCGGCGCGCAGCTGGGCGCCGAAGCGCGTGCGCGTGATGCCGAGGCCCATCACCGCCGTGAGCACCACCACGAACGCGATCAGAAACAGCCGATAGGCGCCGAGGTCGACGCCCAGCAAGGTGATCTGGTGGCGCAGCGCCGGCGGCAATTCGATCGGCTGCTGCGACGGCCCCCAGATCCAGGTCGCGGCGGCACCGACCATGAACGTGAGCCCGATGGTGAACAGCACCTGGTCGAGAGCGCTCGCGCGATAGAGCCGGCGGTAGAGCGCGACTTCGAGCACCGCGCCCGCGGCCCCGATCGCGACGAACACCAGCGGCAGCGTCAGCCCGAACGACATCCCGAAGCGGCGCATCAGCGCGACGCACAGGAAGCCGCCCATCATCGCGAACGCGCCGTGCGCGAGGTTGACGAAGCTCATCAGGCCCATCGTCACCGACAGGCCGAGGCTGATCAGGAACAGCAGGCTGCCGTAGGCGACACCGTCGAAGAGGACGCCGATCAGGGTTCGCACGCGCCGCGGCGCTAGCCTAGCTCTTTCCGGGATCTTTGACCTTGGCGACCTTGTCGAACTCGACGTTGTAGAGCTGCCCGCCGACTCTCTGTACCTTGCGCACGTAGACGTCCTGCACGATGTCGCGCGTGGTCGGATCGATGGCGATCGTGCCGCGCGGGCTCTGCATGGTGATGCCGCTGGCGATGAACGCCATCGCCTTGTCGCCGTCGACGTTGCCGCCCAGCTTCTTCACCGTGTCGTAGATCAGGTGCATGCCGTCCCAGCCGCCCACCGCCATGAAGTTGGGGCGCACGCCGGCGCCCGCGACGTCAGCGTAGGCCTTCTTGAACGCGGTGTTCTCGGGCGATTCGTGCGCCGCCGAGTAGTGGTGGGTGCTGATCACGCCCAGCGCCGGTGTCGCCCATCGCGGTGAGCACGTCGTCGTCGGTAAGATCGCCGGTGCCGATCAGCTTGATGCCCGCCTTGTCCAGGCCGCGCTCGGCGAAGGCCTTCATGAACCCGACCGACGCGTCTCCCGCCGGGACGAAGACGAACACCGCCTCGGGCTTCGCGTCCTTGATGCGCTGAATGAACGGCGAGAAATCGGGGTTCTTGAGCGGCACCTTCACCGAGCCGACGATCTCGCCGCCGTGCGCGGTGAAGACCTTCTTGAACGTCGCCTCGGCGTCGTTGCCGGGGCCGTAGTCGCTGACCAGCGTGTAGACGTGCTTGATCTTGTTCTTGGCCGCCCACTCCGCCAGCGGCGCGGTGACCTGCGACAGCGTGAACGAGACGCGTGCGATGTACGGCGACTTGGTGGTGATGATCGACGTGGCCGCGTTCATGATGATCGTCGGCACCTTGGCCTGCGTCGCCACCGGCGCGACCGCGAGCGCGTTGGGCGTGAGCACGAAACCGCCCAGGAACTGCACCTTGTCGCGCGTGACCAGCTCCTGCGCCAGGCGCTTGGCGACGTCGGGCGCGGGGCCGCCGGTGTCCTTGAGGATGAGCTCGATCTTCTTGCCCGCGACGGTGTCGCCGTGCGCCTTGATGTACGCCTTCGCGCCGTTGGCGATCTGGCGCGCCTGCGACGCGAACGGGCCTGACGATTCGAGGATCAGGCCGACCTTGATCGCGTCGTCGGCGCGGGCAGGAGTCGGCCCGAGCGCTGCGGCGATGCAGAGGATCGCGCCGGCCAGCAAACCACTTCGCGTGAAGGACATGGGGCCCCCCTTTGAGTGCGGCTTAGCCTACACGAGACGGGGCCCGCGTGGCGCTCCCTGGGCCTCCACCGCCGACCGAGGATCAGGGAGAGTGGATCGGTGAGGACATGGGGAAGATTCGGCTCCTCTTCCGTTCTGGGTACGTGGAATCGGCTGCTCACGAACCGAAAGCGTGATCGGGGCGGTCATCGCCGAACATAAGGGGAACAGCATGGGGTTGGAGTTACAGGAAGGGCGCGGGGTTCGGCCGGCGGTCCGATGTATTCGTCGACACCGCGCGGCGGCTGCCTGATCCGACAGGGCAGGGGGTACTGGACAGACATCATGGACATGATTCCAGCATTGTCGGGTCGGCATCTCGACGCAGACGCTGCCAAGCAATGCCTGGTCCTCCAGCACGAGAAAATCCGCGTGCTGCTCGACAAGGCGCGCGGCGTGGCCGAGAGGGCGCTTGGGGGGAAAAAGCGGGCGGCTGCACGGTTGCCGGATGCCATCAGCCGCATCCGCCGGACGGTGGAAGTCCATCTTCAATTCGAGGAACGCGCGCTGGCGGTGATCCTCGAGGACGGGGGCCCGTCGCGCGCGCAGCGGGCCGCCTGGT
Organism: uncultured Pseudomonadota bacterium; assembly: GCA_963711305.1. Taxonomy (GTDB): domain Bacteria; phylum Myxococcota_A; class Polyangia; order Fen-1088; family Fen-1088; genus DASRQZ01. Next base: position 481,615 of record CAVQDT010000001.1, on the reverse strand, counting down.
TCCTGCGCGATCACGAGCGCCAGCGCCAGGGCTTGGCGCGCCTTCACAGCCAGGCGATGGCGCAGTCGGAGCTGCCCGGGCTCGCGGCGGCGCTGGCGTTGCTGGCGACCTGTCTATCGAACGACATGGACGAGGAGGAACGGACGCTGGCGATCGAGCCGGCGGGGCGAGCGACGCCGGTTGCTCCAGTGCCGGCGGTCGAGGCCAAGTCCGCCTGAGCGGAGGGGCCTTCTTTCCGGCCCCCCTCCCGCCGTCTGCGGGGGGAGGGTTGGGGAGAGGGGTTCGCGGGCGAGCGCGACGGCGATCTTCAAGGAATCCACGCGTCGCGGCCGGGCACTGCGTCAGCGGGCGCGGGGCCCGGGCTATCGCTCGATGACGTCGTCGAAGAACGTCACCTCGCCGGTGGCCAGATCCAGCTCGGCGCCGACGACGGCGAGGCCGTCCTTCCTCGGCGAGGCGCTCGATGACGTCGGAGCCGTGACGCAGATGGTTCACGGAAGCGCGCACGTTGGCGCGCATCGCCTCGCGGCGCAAACGCACCGGATCGCGCGCCAGCTCGGTCGACATCAGTGACTGGATCCCCGGCCGCACGCGATTGACGATCGACATGAGGTTTCGCGACGCGCCGTGCTCGCTGTGCTCGCCGGTCATCGCCTCGATCGCCGCGTCGATCGCGCCGCACCCGGTGTGGCCCATCACGACCACCAGCCGCGTGCCGAAGCGCTCGGCCGCGAACTCGACGCTGCCGACCTGCGACGGCGCGACGATGTTGCCGGCGACGCGGATGACGAACAGATCGCCGAGGCCCTGATCGAAGACGATCTCGGCGGGCGCGCGCGAGTCGGAGCAGCCGAGCACGATCGCGCACGGCGTCTGCGTCAGATCGCCGCGCCGGCTGTGGCTGATCATCGAATCGAGGCTGCGGACGTTCTGGGTGTAGCGACTATTTCCGTCGCGCAGGCGGACGAACGCCTCGCGCGCCGGTATGGCTCTATGTTCGGAAGACATGAGATCCGTCTTATAGCGCATGAGGCGTTTCTGGTTGAACGAGATCGCGGCAAGGCTGCCGGAAGCGTGATAGTGAGGGGCGAGGGGAGCCGGATCGATGGACGAGAGCGCAGAGCCGGATCCGCTGATCGGGCGCACGGTGGCCGACGGGCGCTACGAAGTTCTGGCGCGCCTCGGCACGGGCGGCATGGGGACGGTGTACCGCGTGCGCCAGCATCCGCTGGAACGGATGGCGGTGCTGAAGCTGATCCATCGCGAGATGGCGTCCGACGCCACCGCCGTCGGGCGTTTCGAGCGCGAGATGCGCGTGACCGCGGCGATCGAGCACCCGCACACCGTGCGCGTCTACGATTTCGGACAGATCGACGGCCAGCCCTTCCTGGCCATGGAGTACCTCGCGGGCCGGTCGCTGCGCCAGACGCTGGATCGCGGCGGCGCGCTGCCAGCGGAGCGCGTCGCTTCGATCGGCGTGCAGGTCGCCAAGGCGCTGGGCGCAGCGCATCGGGTCGGCGTCGTGCACCGCGATCTCAAGCCCGACAACATCATGCTGGTCGACGGCTACGGTGAGCGCGACTTCGTCAAGGTGCTCGACTTCGGCATCGCGCGCTCGCTGGATCAGGGTGGGGCCGGCTTTCGCACCAAGGTGGGCGCGATCATCGGCACGCCCGCGTACATGTCGCCCGAGCAGGCGTCGAACGTCCCGCTCGACGCGCGCAGCGATCTCTACTCGCTGGGTGTCGTGCTCTACGAGGCATTGAGCGGGTCGCCGCCGTTCGTCGGTGAGTCGATCACCGCGCTGCTGTATGCGCACGCGTCGGTCGCGCCGCCGCCGCTGCCGCCGCGCGTGCCGCGCCCGCCCGGGCTGGAGGCCGCGATCTTCCGCCTGCTGTCGAAGGATCCGGCGATGCGGCCCGCCAGCGCCGACGAGACCATCGATCTGCTGGCGCCCTTCGCGGGTGCCTCGATCACCAGCACGCGGCCGCCGCGCCGACGACGTCGCGACGATGTCCGAGTCGACGTCGACGTCGTCGACGCAGGCCCGTTCTTCGTCGACGATGGCGCTGCCCCCCGGTGGAACGATGGTGCTGTCGCCGCCGCCCGCGGGCAAGGACGACGCCCCGCCCCAGATCCCACACACCGTGCCGTCGCGGCCGGCGGTGGACCCGCCCCGGCGTTCTGCGTCAACGCGTCTCGTGGTCGGGGTCGCGATGGTGGGGTCTGGTCGTCGCGGGCTTTTTCTACCGCCGCGCGACCCGCTTCGAAATCCCCGATCAGGATCGCTGGCTCGCATCGCGCCGTTTCTGCAGGCCGACAACGAGCCGCCCTGGCCGTTGAAGTGCGGTGCGCTCTCCGGCGTCGCAGGCGCGCGATCTCGCGTCGGCCGCCGCGAACCTGGGCCCGGGCGCGTCCGACGCCGATCGCGCGCGCGGGCTCGCGGCGCTGCGCGCGCTCGACGAGGGCCTCGCCGAGCGCTGGATGATCGAGGCGCGCGCGACCCTGCCGGCCGATCCCGAGGCGGCGGCGCAGGCCGCCGCGCACGCGGTGGAGCGGTGCTCGCGCTCGGCGGTGGCGCACAACCTGCTCGGCAACGCTCTGCAGAAGACGCAGAAGCTGGATCGCGCCGAGCAGGAATACCGCAAGGCGATCGAGCTCGAGCCACAGCGGCCGCTCCCGCCGTACCTCGCGCCGCGCTTCAACCTCGGGCTGCTCGCGCTCCGCCGCGGCGATGCGACCGCGGCGCTGGCGGCGTTCGACGAGATCGCGCACGCGCAGCCGACTTATCCCAACGTGTTCCTGGTGCGCGCCGAGGCGCACCGCCGCGCCGGCGATCTCGCTGCCGCGACCGCGGATTTCAAGCAACAGGTCGTCTACTACCCCAGCGGCGTCGACGGCTGGTTTCAGCTCGGCCGCGCGCTGGCGGCGCACGATCCCAAGGGGTCGAACGAAGCGTTCTGCCGCGCGAAGGCGCTCGGTCACGCGCAGGCGGCTGCGCAGTGCCACGAGTGATCGCGTGAGGAGGCTCCGGGCGGGTTGCTACTGGATCAGCTTGTCGAGATCGCGCTGCGCGAGCTCGAAGTCGGGCTGGTCGGCGAGCACCGACTTGAACAGCGAGGTTGCCTGCTTGCGATCGCCGACGTCGGCCGCGGCGAGCGCCTTGCCGTAAGTCACCGCCGTCGACGCCTTGAGCCCGTGCGGCGGCTTCGGCGGCTTGCGCGCGGGCGGCGCCGGCGGCTTGGCGACGCCGTGCTCACCCGCGGTGTGCCCGCCGCCGGGTTCCTTGCGGCCGGCGCCGGCCGGCGGCGGTGGCAACTCCGCCGCCGCCTTGCACAGCCCCTCGGCCAGCGTCTGCTCCAGGCTCATGAAGTCCTCGGCCTTGCCGTTGGCGCCGATCGACTTCACGATCTGGCCGGTCTCGACGTTGACCAGCCGCGCGTCGGCGCGGAACGCGCCCATGGCGTCGAAGTAGGTGCCCAGCACCAGATAGCGCGCGCCCAGCAGCTTGCCGATGCGCGCGGCGGTGCGGCCGTCGATCTTGCCGCCACGACCCAGCTTCTGCTCGTCGAGCACCGCCTGCAGGCGCTCGCGCTCGACGACCCGGATCGTGTCGACCGCGGCGAGATCCGAGATCAACATCTGCGCCAGCCCCTTGCTCAGCGGCTCGAGCTCGGCGTTCTTTCCGCCGTAGTCGAAGTAGAGCACGCCGATCGTCGTTGCCGCTGGTGCGCGCGGCGCCTCGGCGGCAGGACCGGCGCCGGCGACACCCGCCCCGAACGCCGTCGCCAGCGCGAACCCCGCTGCCGCCACCAGTACCCGTGCCCGCGCGCTCCCGGCGCCGCTCTCGATCATGCACCCGCATGCTGCGTCGTCGCGCCGTGGTGTCAACGCGCGCGCCATCGGTGGGGCTCGCCGCCAGGCGGCCGTAGGCCTCGACGAACCCGCGCCGCCAGGTCGGGTGGCGCAGGCGTCCAGCCGAGCTCGCGCTTGGCCTTGGCGCTCGAGACACCGTGCACCTCGGTCATCATCGCCACTACCGCCTCGCCGGCGAGCAGGCGCGCGAGAAAGCGCGGAACGTGGCGGGGCGGCGGCGCGCCGATCACCTCGGCGATCGCCGGCAGCCACTCGCGCGCCGGCGCCGGATCGTCGTCGGCGATGTTGTAGACGCCGCTGGCGCCGCGCTCGACCGCGAGCACGGTAGCGGCCGCCGCATCTTCGAGATGAACCCACGACCAGACGCCGCCGCCGTTGCCGACGATCGGGAACATCCGCTTGCGCACCAGCGCCAGCATCGGGTCAATCAACCGGGAACCCTCGGAGGGTTCCCGGACCCTCCCGCGAAGGACTTCGCTCGGCAAGCCTCGCTCCGTCCACGCGGCGGGCGCGCCGTAAAACGCGCCGTAGCGCAGCGCGATCCCGCCCGCGCCGACGACCGCGTGCTCGAGGTGCTTGATCGCGTCGAGAGACTCGCGCATCGACGGGCAGGGGGTAGGGGTCGAGCGGGTCGTCCTCGGTCTTGATCGGCGCGCCGCCGCGCCCGTAAGGCCAGCCGGTGTAGCTCTGCGCCACGAGCCGGCGTACGCCGCTCGCGCGCGCGGCGGCGACCAGGTGATCGGTCGCGCGCGTGCGCAGCTCGTTGGTGCGCGCGAAGCTGCGGTCGAAGTGCTTGAGGTCGGCGACGCCACCCAGCGCCGTTGCCTCGTGAATGATGGCGTCGGGTCGGGAGGCGCAGACCGCCAGCCGGACCGCTTCCGGATCGAGGAGATCGACGATCACCGATTCCACCCCCATCGCCCGCAGCCGGTCGCCTTTGGCCGGGGACCGCACGCTCGCCACGATCTCGTGTCCGCGTTCCTTGAGCTGGGGGATCAGCCAGTGTCCAATCGCTCCAGTCGCTCCGGTGATGAAAACTCTCATGATGAGCTCCTTTCGCCCCTCAAGACGAAAGTTGGACATCGGCTGTGACATGTCACTGGAAGGGGTAGGATCTCGTCTAGATCGCCATGAGCGAGCACGACGACCTGCGTCCCCTGTTGTTTTCAATCGCCTATCGCATGCTCGGGTCGGTGGCCGAGGCCGAGGACCTGGTGCAGGAGACCTTCGTGCGCTACCAGCAGGCGGGCGCCGAGGCCGTGGCCGAGTCGCCGAAGTCCTACCTCGCGTCGATCACGACGCGCCTGGCGATTGATCATTTGCGCTCGGCGCGCGTGCGGCGCGAGACCTATCCCGGGCAGTGGCTGCCCGAGCCGATCGTCGAGCAGACGCCCGCCGATCACGCCGAGACCGCCGACTCGCTGTCGATGGCGTTCCTGGTGCTGCTGGAGCAGCTGTCGCCGGTCGAGCGCGCGGTGTTCCTGATGCGCGAGGTCTTCGGCTACGAGTTCGACGAGATCGCGCGCACCGTCGAGCGCAGCGAGGCGAACTGCCGCCAGATCCTGGTGCGGGCGCGCGCCCACGTCAGCGAACGGCGGCCGCGCTTCGAGAGCTCGCGCGAGAAGCGCGAGGAGCTGGCCCAGCGCTTCTTCGCCGCCTGCCGCGACGGCGACCAGGAAGCGCTGGTGGGCTTGCTGGCCGCCGACGCCGCGGTCTACGGCGACGGCGGCGGCAAGGTGCGCGCGTATCTCGTCCCGCTCGTCGGACGCGAGCGCGCCGCACGGGCGCTCGTCGGCTTCACCAAGCAGGCGATGTCGATGGCGCTGTCGTTCGCGCCGGCGTGGGTCAACGGGCAGCCCGGGGCCGTCTTCCGCGACGGCGGCGGGCGCGCCGTCTGGGTGGTGACGCTCGACATCGTCGACGGCGCGATCGCGGCGGTGCGGTCGGTGCTGAACCCCGACAAGCTCGGGCACATTGCGTAGCCCAACGTAGCCGTCGTGGGGGGCCCGCCATGGCCTCCCCGCGCGGGCGCGATCTGATAACGTTCGCCCGTGCCTCCCGTCCATGTCGATCTCGCGACCCGCGTGCAGGCGCTGTTCAGCTGGCGCTCGCTCGCAGTGTTGATCTGGATCGCCGGCTCGCTGGTCGCCGGCGCGCTGCTGAGCTGGATCTCGCGCCGCTTGCTGGCCCGGCTGGCATCGCGCACAACCGCGCACTGGGACGACGAGATCGTCGCGCGCATGGGCGGTCCGCTCACCGCCGGTTGGGCGCTGGGCATCGGCTACTTAACGCTGTCGCTTCCCGAGATGTCGGCCTCGGCGGAGGCGACCGCGCGCCACGTGCTCCAAGGAACGTTCATCGCAACGATCTTCTGGATCCTGCTGCGCTCGATCGACGTCGCCGACCACCTGGTCACGTCGTCGGCCTGGGCCAGCCAGCGGCTGTCGTCGCGCTCCTTCGTCGCGCTCGGCGGCAAGGTGCTGAAGATCTCGATCGTCATCATTGGCGGGGTGACGATCCTGTCGCAGGCGGGCTATCCGGTCGGCAGCCTGATCGCCGGTCTCGGCATCGGCGGCCTGGCCTTCGCGCTCGCGGCGCAAAAGACCGTCGAGAACGTGTTCGGCGCGTTCTCGATCGCCGTCGATGAGCCGTTCCGCCAGGGCGACCTCGTGAAGATCGACACCGTCATGGGGACGATCGAGAGCATCGGGCTGCGCTCGACGCGCATCCGCACGATCGACCGCACCATCGTGGCGATCCCCAACGGCAAGCTCGCCGAGATGCGCACCGAGACGTTCGCGGTGCGCGATCGCCTGAGGCTCGGGTGCACCCTCAGCCTCGTCTACCAGACGACCGCCGAGCAGATGCGCCGCGTGCTGGCCGAGGTCGAGAGCGCGTTGCGCGCGCACCCGAAGATCGTCGCCGACTCGGTGAGCGTCTGCTTCAAGGAGATGGCGCCATCGTCGCTGGACATCGACGTCGGCGCCTACTTCGCGATCACCGACTGGAACGAGTTCCAGGTCATCCGCCAGGGCGTTCTGCTGCAGTTCATGCAGATCGTCGAGAGCGCCGGGACCGCCTTCGCGTTCCCCACGCGCACCGTGCAGCTGCTCGGCACCAAGCCCGAGCCGCCTCCGCGCTCGGGCGGCTAGACGGACGTCCGTCGAGCGCTGTGCGGAGGAGCCGAGGCATCGCCGAGTTCGACGACGCGGTCGCTACGCCGTTCTGAGCGGTAGTCGGGGGGGTGGCTCCGGTGTCCAGATGAAAGGCTCGCTCCCCGCGCGCCGGCTGGCGAAATAGTCCATCAGGTACCCGAGCGCTCCGGCGAGCGCTGTGTCCTGTGCCCGCGACGCGACCGCCAGCCAGGCGTACGCGCGAGTGAGCCAGCCGCCGCGCGTGCGCTCGCGGACCAGACGGATGCCGCTCTGTCGCCTGTCTTTCGCCGCCGCTTTCATGACGCCGGTCGCGTTTCTGGGGAGAGGACCCTGGAGGACCTCGAGCGCGGCGCCGCCTCCCATCCGGGCGAGCCGAGCGAGAAGCTCGTCGAGTCGCGCGGCTGCGGCGTCGCTTCGCCGGGCGGCGGAGCCAGGCATCGCTGTCGAAGGCCTCGAGAGCGGTCAGCAGCGCGCTCGCGGCCGTGGGACCGCCGCCCGGTTCGGCGGCTCGCCGCTCTCGCGACGGCCCGCGCGTCGGGGGTCCGATCGGTGGGCGCCACGCGTGCGAGCACGCGCAACGGTGGGTCGATGAAGATCCCGACGATGGTGCAGGCGCCAAGCCCGACCTCACGCGCCGACGTCCCACGCGCGCGGGCCGCGCCGGACAGACCATGCTGGTCCCAGAGGCGGCGCACCGTGGCTCGACTGACGCGCGTGGCGCGCGCGACCGCCGCCACCGACTGGACCATCCCGCCAGCGCCACGCGCACGGCCGGCGCGCAGGATGGTTCCGGTCCGACGGCGATCGATCTGGCTCCGGCGGCCGGGCAGCGACTGTGAACGCAGCCCCTCGATCCCGCGCTCCGTGTAGCGCCGGCGCCAGCAGGTAGATCGTCTCCAGCGACACACCGAGATCGCGGGCCAGCGCGCGAGCGCCCTGCCCGCCCGCGCTGGCGACGACGATGCGCGCGCGCAGACGGATGCGGGCATTCAGACCGGCGCTGCCGAGCCAGGACAGCAAGCAGCGCCCGATCTTCCTCGCTGACCTCGAGTGGCGTCGTCCTTCTCATCCGTCGAACCGCTGACTCTGGTGTAGCGGATCATCGCGCGCGCGCACGAATCATCTGCGAGTCGCCGGCCCGGACACGCGCTCTTTGTTCCGGTTGTTTGCGGCCAGTGCACAGGTGGTTTGCGCACAACTCGCCAGCGCGGTGCGAGATGGAAAACGCCGCTGGATTCGAGCTGTTTTCAGTCACTGAAACGTCGTTTGTGCGCGGAATGTAGAGACTACGAACGAGGCGCGCAGAAATATCCGACGTCCATCTTTGTTACCGCGCCTTGACCATCATTTAACCCTCCCGTCGGTGAGCGCTCGCTAGAGTCCGTTCAACCACCACGGAGGAAACGAAGATGAAAGCTGGTTCGGTGAGAATCCTGATGCTGGTCGCGGCTCCTGCTCTCGTGCTGTCACCGTTAACGTGGGCTGGCCCACCGACTCCTCAGGTCGATAGCACCGGGCTCGCGGTCACCGACACCGAAGTCACCGTCGGACAGCTCCACTCGGCGACCGGGACGATGGCGATCAGCGAGACGGGCTCGATCCAGGCCGAGCGCCTGGCGATCGATCAGATCAACGCCAAGGGCGGCGTCCTGGGACGGAAGATCAAGATCATCCAGGAGGACGGCGCCAGCGACTGGCCGACGTTCGCCGAGAAGGCCAAGAAGCTGCTGAGCAACGACAAGGTCGCCGCGGTCTTCGGGTGCTGGACGTCGGCGTCCCGCAAGGCGGTGTTGCCGGTCTTCGAGCATGAAAACGGCATGCTCTATTACCCGACGTTCTACGAGGGTCTCGAACAATCAAAGAACGTCATTTACACCGGACAGGAAGCGACCCAGCAGATATTGGCCGGCCTCGATTGGCTGGTCAAAGAGAAGAAGGCCAAGACGTTCTACCTGATTGGCTCGGACTACATCTGGCCGCGCACCTCCAACAAGATTGCACGCAAACACATCGAAAACGTACTGCACGGTACGGTCGTGGGCGAGGAGTACTATCCGCTCGGCCACACCCAGTTCGGCTCGCTGATCAACAAGATCAAGCTGAAGAAGCCCGACGTCGTGTACGCGATCATCGTCGGCGGCAGCAACGTCTCGTTCTACAAGCAGCTGAAGGCGGCCGGCGTGACCGCCGACAAGCAGACGCTGCTCACGATCTCGGTCACCGAGGACGAGCTGCTGGGCATCGGCGGCGAAAACATGGTCGGGTTCTACGCGGCGATGAAGTACTTCGAGAGCCTCGACAACTCGAACAACAAGAAGTTCGTCGCCGACTTCAAGGGCAAGTACGGCGACAAGAGCGTCATTGGCGACGTGACCCAGGCCGCGTACCTCGGTCCCTGGCTCTGGAAGGCGGCGGTCGAGAAAGCAGGCAGCTTCGACGTCGACAAGGTGGCGGCGGCCTCGCCCGGGATCGAGCTCAAGACCGCGCCCGAAGGCTACGTCAAGGTTCACAAGAACCATCACCTGTGGAGCAAGCTGCGCATCGGCCGGGTGCGCGCCGACGGGCAGTACGACGTGCTCTACGAATCGAGCCTGATCGAGCCCAACCCCTTCCCCAAGGGCTACCAATGAGCTGACGCCCGGCAGCCGGCAAGAGAAGCGATCCGAGCATCGTCGAAGGTCTGAAAGGGGGAAGACACATGGGCGGCTATTCGCTGACCGAGCTGAAATCGATCCTGGTCATGCAGGGGTTCAACGGGCTGAGCCTGTTCTGCGTGCTCCTGCTGATGGCGCTGGGGCTGGCGATCATCTTCGGTCAGATGGGCGTCATCAACATGGCGCACGGCGAGTTCCTGACCATCGGCGCGTACACGACCTACGTCCTGTCGACGGCCAGCGCCAAGTACGCGCCCTGGTTTCACAACTACTACTTCTTCTTTGCGGTCGTCGCGTCGTTCGTCATCGCCGCGGCGGTCGGCTACGCCGTCGAGTTGTTGCTCATCCGGCAGCTCTACAGACGGCCGCTCGATACCTTGCTGGCGACGTGGGGCTTGAGCCTGATCATGCAGCAGACCTTTCGTTCGATCTTCGGAGCGAAGGAGGTCAGCGCCACGTTGCCGGACTGGTTGATGGGCTCGCTCAAACCGACCGAGAACATCGACATCCCCATCAACGGGCTCTTCGTGATGGGAATTACCATCGTCCTGACCGGGCTGCTGGTCTTCCTGCTCTTCCGGTCGCGCTGGGGCCTTGGCGTGCGCGCGACCATGCAGAACCGCGAGATGGCGGGCGCCGTCGGCATCAACACGCAGAGGGTCGATCGAATGACCTTCGCGCTCGGCTGCGGCTTCGCCGGAATCGCCGGCGCGGCCTTCACGACCATCGGGTCGACCGGGCCGACCAGCGGCTCGCTCTACATCGTCGACACCTTCCTGGTCGTGGTCTTCGGCGGCGCACAGAGCCTGATCGGCACCATCGCCTCGGCGTTCACGATCGCCCAGGCGCAGTCGACCACCGAATTCTTCCTGACCGGGTCGGTGGCCAAGGTGATCACGCTGTCGGCGGTGATCATCATCCTGATGCTGCGGCCGCAGGGCCTGGTGTCGCTGAAGGTGCGGCGATGAACGGCGCGACGATCGAGAAGCGCCTCGCCGGCAAGAAGCAACTCTTCGGCGTCGCAGTTCTCGCAGTGCTGATCTTCCTGGTGTTCCCGGCCGCGCTCGACAGCTTTCGCCTCAACATGGTCGGCAAGTACCTGACCTACGCGTTCGTCGCGCTCGGCCTGGTGCTGTGCTGGGGGCAGGGCGGCATCCTCAGCCTGGGCCAGGGCGTGTTCTTTGGCCTGGGCGGCTATTGCATGGCGATGTTCCTCAAGCTCGAGGCGTCGGATCCGGTGAGCACGGCGATCCAATCGACGCCGGGGATCCCCGACTTCATGGACTGGAACCAGCTGACGCAGCTGCCGGGGTTCTGGCGGCCGTTCCACAGCCTGACGTTCACCCTCTTCGCAGTCATTGCCGTTCCCAGCGTGCTGGCGCTGATCATCGGCGCCGCCATGTTCAAGCGCCGCGTCGGCGGCGTCTACTTCGCGATCATCACGCAGGCGATCGCCGCCATCCTCAGCATCCTGATCATCGGGCGGCAAGGGTGGACCGGCGGCGTCAACGGGATCACCGATCTCAAGACGCTGCGCGGTTGGGACATTCGCACCGATCACGCGCACCACGTCCTCTACTTCGTGAACGCGGTGCTGCTGTTTGGCGCGATCTTCCTCTGCCGATGGATCCTCGGCACCAAGCTCGGCCGGCTGTTGCTGGCCATGCGCGACAAGGAAGAGCGCGTGCGCTTCTCGGGCTACGACGTCGCCAGCGTCAAGGTGTTCGTGTTTGTGATGGCCGCGGGTCTGGCGGCGGTCGGCGGCGCGATGTTCACGCTGCAGGTCGGGTTCATGTCGCCGTCGTTCGTCGGCATCGTGCCCTCGATCGAGATGGTGGTGTTCGCCGCGGTCGGCGGGCGCGACTCGCTGGTCGGCGCGGTCTATGGCTCGCTGCTGGTCAACTGGAGCAAGACGTACTTCTCCGAGAAGTTCCCGCAGCTGTGGCTGGTGCTGATGGGCGCGCTGTTCATCGGGGTGGTCAAGGTCTTCCCGAGCGGCCTGGCGGGGCTCTACGAGTCCCACGGACGCGCGTGGATCGCGGCGGCGCGCGAGCGCATCGGCCGCATTCTCTCACCGGCGCGACCAATGCCACCCGCGGGCGCGGTGACCGCCGTGCCGGTGGTGTCGGCGGTGTCGACGGAAAGGCACGAGCCATGACGACGATCGTGGATGCTTACGCGCCGCCGAGCGCGGCGGCAGCGGCTTCGGTCGAGCCACCCTACAAGGCGCGACGCCCGATGCAGGACTATCTGCTGTCGGCGGAGGGCCTCACGGTGTCGTTCGACGGCTTCAAGGTCGTCGACGACCTGTCGCTGGCGGTCGAGCCCAACGAGCTGCGCGCGGTGATCGGCCCCAACGGCGCCGGCAAGACCACGCTGCTGGATCTGATCTCGGGGCGCACGCGCGCGACGTCGGGCAGCATCATGTTCAAGGGCCGTGAGATCCTGGGCCTGCGCGAGCACGAGATCGTTCGCGCCGGCATCGGCCGCAAGTTTCAGACGCCGTCGATCTACGAGTCGCTCACCGTCTTCGAGAACCTCGAGATGTCGTTCCCGCGCGGGCGCAGCGTGTTCGGATCGCTGGGATTCCGACGGACGCCCGAGGTGATCGCCAGGGTCGAGGAGGCGGCGGCGACGATCTTCCTGTCCGATCACCTCAAACGGCCGGCCGACGGTGCTCAGCCACGGCCAGAAGCAGTGGCTGGAGATCGGGATGCTGCTGATTCAGGAGCCGGAGCTGCTGATGCTCGACGAGCCGGTCGCTGGCATGACGCCGGCCGAGCGTCACGCCACCGCCGAGCTCTTGACCCGGCTCAGCGCCGGCCGCGCGCTGATCGTCATCGAGCACGACATGGAGTTCGTGAAGAACATCGCGCACCGGGTGACGGTGCTGCATCAGGGGAAGTGGCTGGCCGAGGGGAGCATGGACTTCGTCCAGAACGATCCGAAGGTGATCGAGGTCTACCTCGGGCATTGATGGTGGCGGCGCTGGAGACGAAAGGAGCGAACGGATGCTGGAAGTGAACGACCTGCGCGTGAGCTACGGCCAGAGCGAGGTGATCCACGGGATGAGCCTGCGCGCCGAGCCGAAGAAGATCCTCGCGGTGATGGGGCGCAACGGGACCGGCAAGACCACGTTGTTCCGCGCGCTGATCGGACTTCTGCCCACGCGCGCCGGCAGCATCAAGATCGACGGCGTCGAGATCTCCAGGATGGAGAGCTTCGAGCGGGTGGGCCACGGCGTGGCCTACGTGCCGCAGGGGCGGATGATCTTCTCGACGCTCACCGTGCTCGAGAACATCGAGACCGGCCTCGCGCGCGGGCGCGCGCGCAAGATCCCGGAGCGAATCTTCGAGCTCTTCCCGGTGCTGTGGGACATGCGCAAGCGGCGCGGCGGCAACCTGTCGGGCGGGCAGCAACAGCAGCTGGCGATCGCGCGCGCGCTGGCCAGCGAGCCGCGCGTGCTGCTGCTCGACGAGCCGACCGAAGGGATCCAGCCGTCGATCATCAAGGAGATCGCGCGCGCGTTGAAGCAGATCAACGAGGAGAACGAGATCGCGATCGTCGTCTCGGAGCAGGTGATGGCGTTCGCGCTCGAGGTCGCCGACCGCCGTGCTGGTGCTCGATCGCGGCGAGGTGGTCTACGAGTGCCCGCGTGCCGAGGTCGTCCCCGAGACGCTGGCGCGGCATCTGTCGATTTGAACCAACGAAAGGAGACCAACGATGCAGCACTTCAAGATCAAGGCCGGCAAGCCGCTGATCGAGCAGGCCGAGCTGGGGCACAACCGCTGGCACACCGATCTGCCGTTCCTGGCGACGGTGCAACCGGGCGAAGAGATCATCATCGAGACGCTCGACTTCCTGGACGCGCAGATCCACGACGACGACGATCCGGCCGACGTGCGCGACATCGATCTCACGCGCGCGCATCCGCTGACCGGGCCGTTCGAGATCGCGGGCGCGGAGCCGGGCGATCTGCTGGTGGTCGATCTGCTCGACATCAAGCCGATCACGCCGGTCGGCTTCTCGGGCATCTTCGCGAAGAACAACGGCGGCGGCTTCCTGGCCGAGTATTTTCCCGACGCCGACAAGGCGATCTGGGATCTCAAGGGCCTCTACACCACGTCTCGCCACGTGCCGGGCGTGCGCTTCGCCGGGCTGACCCATCCGGGGCTCATGGGTTGCCTGCCGTCGCGCGAGCTCTTGATGGAGTGGAACCGGCGCGAGGCACCGCTCGCCGAGAAGGGGCTGGCCAAGCCGCCGGATCCCAGCACCGCGGTGTTGCGTGGCGTGAAAGGCGCCGCCTTCGATCGCATGGCCAAGGAGGCCGCCCGCACGGTGCCGCCCCGCGAGCACGGCGGCAACACCGACATCAAGGACCTGTCGACGGGGACGCGGATCTTCTTCCCGGTCTACGTCAAGGGCGCGGGCTACTCGATGGGTGATCTGCACTTCTCGCAGGGCGACGGCGAGATCGCATTCTGCGGCGCGATCGAGATGGACGGCGCGACCCGCATCGGCTTCGACCTGATCAAGGGCGGCATGCAGAAGTACGGCCTGACCGCGCCGATCTTCATGCCCAGCCCGGTGCGCCCGCGCTACGAGCAGTACCTGACCTTCGAGGGCATCTGCGTCGAGAAGGGCGTCAACTACTACATGGACGCGACGGTCGCGTATCGGCAGGCGTGCCTGAAGGCGATCGATTACCTGACCCACTTCGGCTACACGAAGAACCAGGCGTACATGCTGCTCACGACCGCGCCGGTCGAAGGGCGCATCGGCGGCATCGTCGACATTCCCAACTGCGCGTGCACCGTGTCGATCCCGACGGCGATCTTCGATCAGGACATCACGCCCAAGGGGATGCTCCACGACAAGCCGTACTGGGGACACCCCTGATGCCGCTCTACGAGTATCGCTGTGTCGCCTGCGGACACTCGTTCGAGAGGGTTCGCCGCGCGGTCGAGCGCGGCGAGCCGATCGATTGCCCGAGCTGCGGCGAGTGCACCCAGGCCGACCGGCTGTGGTCGACGATCGCGGTGCGTGTTCGAGCGGGCCGACCCCGCGCGCGCTCGGGCGCCGAGGCGCTTGCCGGCCCGGGCGCGCGCGGCGGGGGCGCGAGCCCTGGTCACGGCGCGAGCTCGATCCTGCAGGCGGGGTCGTGCGGAGGGCTCGGGCACCGGCACTGACGACGATCGCGCGACTGACCAGCCGATGACCTGATCTCGTGCCATCCTGAGACGGACCTCGAGGAGGCGCGTCGATGACCGAGACCCCGCACCGTGTCGACCCGTGCGTAGCGCAGATCGCCGCAGCGATGATCGTTGGAATCGCTCGCGAGGCTCGCGGGACGAGATCCTCGGCGCCGGTTTCGCGGCGACCGGGGCCGGGCCTGCGATCCGCGCTCAGACGTGCCGTTCGGAAATCCCCGGGCGGGAACACCATTGCTTCAGGCGTCGCCGCGCGCCGGCCTCGACCTCCCACTCAAGGCCCTGGCGTGGCAGGGCGCCGGCGGCGAGACCTGGATCTCGTTTAACGCCCCGAGCTACGTCGGCACGAGGCACGGGTTGTCGCCGGATCTGGTGGCGAAGATCGCGGGCGTGGCGGCGCTGATTGAGGAGGCGGCGCGGTAGGAGCGGCTAGGGATGTTTGTGGAGCCTTCGGTATGTAGTGCACCCGTCGCCGATCATCGCTAGTGCGACGAGACCAGCCTAGCAATCAATCGCGTCATGGCACTGGGGTTCGGGAACGGGCGTTCCCGGGCTGTCTTCGCCGTCCGCGATCCGGCCTTTCACACGGTCCAGCGGCCGCACGGGCGTTCCGCACTTCCGTACTGCCTCGTGACGTCCTTCTTCACGGATGAGCCTCGAGGGAACTTCTCGGCCTTTCAGTAGTTACGGGTCCGAGCCGAAAGAGAGTCCACGAACCACGATTCGCAACCGGCGTGAGACCCGGGCTTCGCTGCAGAGCGTGGAATTCGGCCTGCATCGGGAGCCCGCTGTGAATCGTATCGATTTCGATCGGGTCGGCGAAATAGAAACACGGGCACTCGCGCGCGAGCAGGTCGTCGACCTGGGTGGACGTCAGCTCGTAGACGTCATGCACGCGGGTTCGCCCGTAGTGCTCCAACATCAAAGTACCCTCTGGCATCAACAGAGCGGCTCCAGCCGGCACCAAGGCGTCGATCCAGTCCACGGTCGCGCGATCGGCGTTCTTGCGTGCTACCGTGTGCCAGTGCTCGCGCGCGCCCAGAACGACACCCATCGTGATAGAGAGAACCAATAACCCTGTAAGTATCCCGGTGCGACGCGCAGATAGAAGAGGTCGCAAGGTTCGAAAGCCGATTCCGGCCAATGCGCCGAGCGCGGGGAGTGCGGGCCAAATAAACCGCGGATTCTCGTAGGGGATCCCCGCGACGAATGCCCAAGTCATCAGCGGCCAACCAATGAGGAGCGCGATCTCGGCACCGCGCCGCTCGCGCACGACGGTCCAGGCACCCAGGGCGCCCAGACACGCGATCGTCGGGAAGAATGCGTCCGGCCAGCCCATTCGTACCAAGTAGAAGACGCCGACTGGCAAATGATAGTGTTCGTGGCCCTCGCTGGTTTGAAAGTTGCGCCGGAAGGCGTTCAAGAGGTTCCAGCGTTCGAGCCATTCGTGATGGGCAAATGAGCTGGGAATTTCGGCCGCGATCACCAGTTGAGGGCCAAGTACGGCAAGCGCAGCCAGGGCCGCGGCGGCCCAGTATCGGCGTGGTGTCGATTGAACGACCTCGCGATTGGTGAGGAACGCCGCGAGGATCGGAAATGTAAGCAGCCCGATTTGCCACCGTGTCACCGAACCCAACCCGACACTGACTGTGCAGGCGATCAGAGAAGAAGGGCGGCGGTCGCGCAGGAAGCGGGCCGCATTCCAGAGCGCGGTCGCCGCCAAGCCGATCGCGAGACCGTCCGCCATGACGACCTGGCTACAGCGAAGGGCTACCCCCGAGCCGCCGACGGTGACACCGGCCACGATCGCGGCGACGGGAGTCCGTGCTTCATTGTGTGCGCGTTCGAGCTCTCTCACCAAGAGAAAGGTTGCCGCTGCAGCCCACGCGCACGCGAGAGTGCTGACCAGTTGTCCGGCCAAAGGGTTGCCGCGCGTGATCGGTAGCAGCAGAGCGACCGCTGCCGCATAACCTCGCGGCCAGTACATTTCAGGCAACGCCACGCCGCCGGCGAAATGCGGCCAGATCGTGCGCGCGAAATCGAAGTAGGCGATGGCGTCCTGTCCATAGAGGCCATCGAACGGAAACGCCCAACGCGTCAAGGCGGCCAAGCCGATGACGAGAGCGAACGGCCACTTTGCCTGATCCCACCGCGAGCCGCGCACGTTTCGCACATCGTATCCCCGCCAGTGGCAGCAAGAGCTGTAAAGTAACGTGCGAGTGTCGGCCGTTCAGTTCGTTCTACGGAAATCGATGGCTCAAGATCGTGTCGTTAATCTAGGCGGAAGACCGGACGATGGATGCATGCATCGCGCTCCTCAAAGCGCGGAAGGGCCTTTCCCCTGAGAGTAGCACTCATCACGCCAGGTGGTTTTGGACCAGGAGGTCGCGAGAACGTCATCCCCGCCTTGATCGACATCGCGCGCCAGCTCGCGAAGGTGCATGATGTGCACGTCTTCGCGTTTGGCGGGCCGGGTTCCGTCTCCCGGCACGAGATCGACGGCGTTCCGATTCACCAGTTGGGGGATCCGGTGGATGTCGATCCTCCCGGGCTCGGTCGTCGGGTGCGCCTGCTGTGGCGCCTCAGCCGCCAGCTCGCTCGGGAGCTGCGTGCGGCGCCTCCATTCGACTTGCTGCATGCGTTCTGGGCTAGCGAGCCTGGGCTGCTCGGGGCAATCGCCGGCGCCGCGCTCCAGATCCCAGTCGTGCTGACCGTCGGTGGCGGTGAGATGGTCTGGTTGCCAGAGATTGGCTATGGCGCCGCCCGATCCGTCGTCGGACGGGCGTTGATTCGCTTCGCGCTGCAGCGCGCAGATGCGATCACGATCGGAAGCGCCTTCGCGGCCTCGTTCCTCGAA
Source organism: uncultured Pseudomonadota bacterium (assembly GCA_963711305.1). Taxonomy (GTDB): domain Bacteria; phylum Myxococcota_A; class Polyangia; order Fen-1088; family Fen-1088; genus DASRQZ01. The sequence goes on along the minus strand of CAVQDT010000001.1, from coordinate 463,863 downwards.
CCGCTGATCAAGTTGCGGGCGAAGATCGTTCCGCTCGGAGTTTCCTCGTCGGTGTTCGACGCGCCGCCGGCCCGTCCGCCGGGTCCGCCTTGGCGTCTGCTTCATCTCGGGAGTCTCAACCGCGTGAAGGATCATCCGACGCTGCTGGCGGCTTTTGTCGAGATCGCCGCTGCTGCCGGTGACGTCAGCCTCGATTGTGTCGGGGAAGATACGCTGGGCGGCGAGATCCAGGCTCTCGCGCGTCGGTTGGGCATCGCCGAACGTATCCGCTTCCACGGGTTCGTGCCGCACGATGAGCTCGGTCCGTTCTTTCGGGGCGCGCATCTCAACCTCGTGACGTCGCGCTACGAGAGCCAGTCGGTATCCGTGCTCGAAGCGGCGTCGGCGGGTCTTCCAACGGTGGGTACCGCCGTCGGGTTGTTGACCACGCTCGCTCCGGCGGCGGCGTCGATTGTCAGGCCGGGCGATGGTCGGGCGCTGGCCGCGGCGGTGACGTCCTTGCTGTTCGATCAACCGCTGCGCGAGAGGATGGGCGCGGCAGCGCAGTCCTTCGCGCGTGAACACGACGTTGCCGGTACGGTGCATGCGTTCGAGCGCATCTACCGGGACCTGCTCGCGAGGCGCCGCAGGCGCTCTTCCGGTGGACTGTGACGTCGGTTCCATGCGAGAAATGACCTTCGTGGTTCGGCAATGGCTTCGATCTCGTCTGCGGGACTTGGCTGGAATCCGTACTCCGCCGCCGACCGTCGAGAACTGGGATGCGCAGTATTCCTCCGGGCGGTGGATCCCTGTCGGGCAGATTTCTGAACTCTCGCGTCTCAGCTTGCTGGTCGGCTACCTCAGGTTTTTCAGCCGCGGCGGAGCGGTCCTGGACATTGGATGCGGCGAGGGCGTCCTGGTGCAGAAGCTCCCGTGTGAGGACTACTCTCGCTACGTGGGCATAGATTTCTCCCGCGCGGCGGTCGATAGGGCGAGCCAGCTCGGTATCGCGAAGGCGACGTTCACGGCGGCGGACGCAGAGACTTATGTTCCGGACGGGACCTTCGACGCGATCGTCTTTACCGAGTGTCTTTACTACTTCTCCAATCCCCGTTCGATTGTCGAACGATACGTCGGTTCCTTGAACAAGAGCGGAATCGTGGTTGTCTCGATGAATACGAATTTTCGAGGCGTGGCGACGATCCTTCGGATGCTCAAACACGACTACCCGACGCTGGACGAGGTTCAGATAGTCCATCCGAATCCCGAGCGATCTTGGACATGCGTCGCTCTGGCGGTGAAATGATCGAACGGGGCAGGCACGCGATGGTGAATGTCGCTAAGGTGGCGCTCACACGAGTCGTGCGCCGGTTCGGCTACGAGATCGTCCCACGCACCGACCTGGAGCGGCGCGCGTTGGCCATTCACTTGAAGGAGGTATTCCTGCGGAACGACATCCAGTGCGTTCTCGACGTGGGTGCCAACCGCGGGCAGTACTACCAATTCCTTCGCGAGCGCGTTGGCTATCGAGGCTTGGTTGTTTCGTTTGAGCCCACCTCGCGGAACTTGGCTCACTTGCGAGAGCAGGCAACGGCCGACTCTCGGTGGATCATCCGGGGGGAAGCCCTGGGCAACAATGAAACCGAGATGGAAATCAACGTCATGAAGGTTGATTTGCTGAGCTCCTTTCTCAGTCCACATCCGGCGATGGTCGAGATCTTCCGCGACGTCAACATCATCGACCACAAAGAAGCGGTCGGGGTCCGACGTCTCGATTCTGTCATCGGCGAGATCGGCAATGCTCGCAGCTTGGGCAACCTGTACTTGAAAGTGGACACGCAGGGCTTCGACCTCGAGGTCATTCGCGGCGCCTCGTCGACGCTTGCCAGGGTGCGCGCCCTCCAGACGGAGATCTCGATGTGTCCGCTGTACCTAAATGCGCCCTCGTATCGAGACACGTTAGACATGCTGGTTGAGCGCTCCTTCGCGGTGTCCGGCATGTTTCCCGTATCACGTGATCCCCAGATGCGCGTGGTCGAATTCGATTGCGTGATGGTCAAGAGCGCGAGCTGACCCATGTCCAGAATTCCGATCCTCTGCTACCACAACGTGGACAGGCGACCTCCCGACACGAGGTTTGGGTTGCTCTACGTCGAGCCTACGATGTTCGACAGGCAACTGTGGGCCCTCCGGCAGCTCGGCTTGCGAGGCGTGTCGATGAGTGAAGGCCTGGCACACCTCAGTGACAAGACGCGAAGCAACCTGGTCGTCTTGACGTTCGATGACGGCTACAGAGACACGCTCGAGGAAGCAGCGCCGCTGCTCAAACGTCATGGGTTTCGCGCGACCTGTTACGTCGTCAGCGGTTGCATGGGAGGTCACAATAGTTGGGACGATGACCGCACCGGCGAGAAGAAGTCGTTGATGACCTCGGAACAAGTGGCGGCTTGGCGAGAGTGCGGCATGGAGATCGCCTCGCATTCCTGTACTCACCCCATGTTGCAGTCGGTCGCCGAAGACGAGGCACAGGCCGAGTTGCGCGACAGTCGCGCCGCGCTTGAGCGAGCGTTCGGAGGTACGATCGAACACTTCGCTTACCCGTTCGGTGGGCTTTCACCCGGGATCATCCGGATGGTTCGACGCACCGGTTACCGATCGGCGGTGACGACCGAGTCTGGAATCGCCGGCGCGTGCGACGACGTTTACCGTCTCCCGCGATTGCTCGTCGACGGCACGAGAGGCCTCGGTCGCTTCCTCCTCGAGGTCGGCACACCTTACGTCGATCTTCGTCGGGGTCGGGGCTTCCTGCTGCGATAGGCCCGAGATGCAGCGCGAACCAGCCCCGCCCACCAAAAAGGGTAGTGCCAGGAAAAGGGCGCGCTGCGTAGCACTGTTTCGAGAGCCTTGAGTGCGTCGCCATGTTGCGCGTGTTCAGTCAGAAGCTGGATACCGTTCCGCGCTCGTTCGCTGCGGACCAGGTCCCGCCAGCGCGGACCGCACAGATCCGCGAGGTTTTGGAGCGAACGATCGCGGCCGTGATATGCGATGGCCCAATCTCGGCTCAAGTTTTCGTCGTGCAAACGTACGTAGACCAGAGGCTCATCGACCAGCGCCACGGGGCTCTTCAGCGCGAGACGCATCCAAAGGTCGTAGTCCTCACACGAAGGTAGGTGTTCGTCGAAGCCGCCGACATCTTCGAGAAAATGGCGCTCCACGATGACACTTGGTGTTCGAATCGAAGCCGTGGTGCGGAGAACCTGCTCGAAGATCTCTCCGTCATGAGGTCGCCAGAGCCGCGTTCTTTCGGCGGCCAGTACTTGAGCCTGACCGTCGACCTGGGTAAAGGCCGTGTAGCTCCACCGGCATTCCAGCCGACTCTGCAAGGCCGCGAGTTGTCGTTCCAGCTTTCTAGGCATCCAGAGGTCGTCGGAGTCGAGGAAGGCGACGTATCGTCCCGTCGCCTGGCGAAGCCCTGCGTTGCGGACGACGGCCGGAATCCCGCTGTGATCGCCCAGGATGACTCTTACCCGTGGGCGGCTCTGCACTTCGCGCAGGAATGCGCGCGTGACCTCATTCGAACCATCGTCCGAGACGATGAGATCCCAGTCCTCGTGCGTTTGGGCGAAGATGGTTTCCAGCGCCGCGCGCAGGTGGCCGAGACGGTTGAACGTCGGGACCACGACAGAGACCGTACCGCCAGTCACCCTCCGGCTTGTAACGAACTGGGAAGGGAGGGGTCAAGCACCACGCGATGGCCCGTGAACGGCCACTGAGGCAGACTCACACCCCTCGATGGACGGCGACCGCCCGGTTCGACAGTTCGTCACCGACTACCGGCACGTCCGGCTGGCCGAGGGCTTCGTCTCGACGAATCCAGAATTCGCCCATCAGCTGCCGTTCCGAGACGCGACCGGGCGCAACAGTGCGACGTGGCGCGTGCGTGCGCGCCACTATCTGGTCATCCGGGCCGGCCTGGCCCTGATCCCCGGCGTTCGCCGCGTGCTCGATCTCGGCGCCGGGAACGGTTGGCTCTCGCGACGACTGACCCCGCGGTACCAGGTCACGGCGCTGGATCTCGACGCGGGGGAGACGGGTCTGGCGGGCCTCGACGAGCCGTCCGTCGGTCGCGTGTGCGGCGATCTGGAGACGTTGCCGCTGCGCGACGGCGCCTTCGACGTGGTCATCGCGGCCGCGTCGCTGCACTACTCGACGCATCACGAACGGATCCTCGCCGAGGCGGCGCGCGTTCTTCGCGGCGGCGGAGTCTTGATCCTCGCCGACTCGCCGGTCTACCCCGACGCCGCGTCCCGCGACCGAGCCTGGCAGCGGACGCTGTCCTACTACCAGAGCGCGGGCTATCCCGACCTCGCGCGTCGTTACCGCGGGTTGACCAGAAGCGAGCTTGCCGACAATCGCTGGTTTCGTTTCCTTACGGTGAGCCCGGGGTTGGGTACCTGGAAATCGGCCTTCGATCACCTGGCGGGAGGCCTGCGTGGGCGCAGCCCGGGAGCGCGCCTGCCCGTGCTGTTCGGCTGGAAGAAATGACGCGAGCCGCCTGTCCAGCGCGTCCCGCGGCGCGAACCGGTTGGCCTGGCCCGATGCTGTCAAAGTCGATAAGGTACCGAAAAGAAGCACCGTGAATCGCTCGATCCTGCTCATCAACCCTCGCATGTCGGCGCCGGCGGGCGCGCGGCTGCCGCTCTCCATCCTCAACCTGGCGGCGGTGCTCGAGGGGCGCTGGCCCTGGCAGCATCGTCGACGGCAACCTCGACGCCGATCCGGTCGGCGCGGCGCTGGCGGCGATGGCGCGCGAGCCGCACGCGCTGGTCGGCGTCACGGTGATGCCGGGCCCGCAGGTGCCGACCGCGATCGAGATCTCGGCGGCGATCCGCGCGGCGTACCCGTCGGTGCCGATCGTGTGGGGCGGCTACTTTCCGACGCTCTATCCCGACTCGGCGATCAACGCGCCCTACGTCGACTACGTGGTGCGCGGGCAGGGCGAGGAGACGCTGATCGATCTGCTCGAGCACCTGCCCGACGCGGGGCCTCCGTCTGCGCATGATTCGGCGCGCGACCCGTCGGCGATCCAGGGCATCGGCGGCCTGACCTGGAAGCGCGACGGCCATCCCGTGCACAACCCCGAGCGCGCGACATTGCGACCGGAAGGGCTGCCGCTGCTGCCCTACGATCGCCTGCCCGACGTGCGGACCTACTTGCGGCCCAGCTTCATGGGCACGCGCACGGCGGTCCACCAGGCGGCGCTCGGCTGCCGCTACAAGTGCGAGTTCTGCGGCGTGGTCTCGATGTGGAACGGCAAGACCATGCTCGACACGCCGGACCGCTTGCGGCAGTCGCTGACCCCGTTGCGCGATCGCTGGGGCGCCAACGGCATCCAGTTCTACGACCACAACTTCTTCGATCGCGAGGAGACCAGCGTCCCGGTGCTCGAGGCGCTCGCCGAGCTCGACATGCCCTGGTGGTGCTACGCGCGCGCCGACACGCTGGCGAATTTTTCGACGGCGACCTGGGAGAAGATCCGCCGCAGCCGGCTGCGCATGGCGTACATCGGCGCCGAGGCGGCCAGCGACGAGGTGCTGCGGCGCATGCGCAAGGGCTCGAAGGTCGAGCACACGTTCGAGGTCGCGCGTCGCTGCCGCGAGTACGGCGTGATCCCAGAGTTCTCGTTCGTGCTCGGCGGCCCGGAGGATCCGGAGGGCGAGGTCGAGAAGACGCTCGGCTTCGTCCGCCGCGTGAAAGACGTCAACCCCGAGTCGGAGATCATCCTCTACTTCTACAGCCCGACGCCGCAGCGCGAGCGCCGTGGCGCTGCATCCGCCGGCGACGTGGCCGGGCCGCCGCGCCTGCCCGTGCTGCACACCTACGGTCCGACGGGCCCGGCGCTGCCGTCGACGCCCGAGGAGTGGACCGAGCCGAAGTGGATGAACTGGGTCTGCCACCAGGACGCGCCCTGGCTGACCCCGCGCATCCGCCAGCGCGTGAAGGACTTCGCGCAGGTCTTGTCGTGCCGCTTCCCGACGGTGCAGGACTACCGGGCACCCCAGCTGGCCAAGGCGTTCCTGCGCAACCTCGCGCGCTGGCGCTACTCCGCGCGCCGCTACGACAATCCGTGGGAGCTGCGGCTGGCTCAGCGCTTCGTGCGGCTCAAGCAGCCGCAGCTCGAGAGCATCTGACTTCGTCAGACGCGCTCGTAGACCAGCACGATGTGGTCGCCCATGCGGCGCAATCCGGGCAGCGCGGCCAGGCGATCCTCGACGAACGACAGCGCCTTCAGCAGGCCAGGCACGCGCGCCGAACTGCGGGCCGAAGCTGAGCGGCGGTAGCGCGATGCCCAGGCTGCGGACCTCGACGCGCCGGAAGCCGGCGCCCAGACCGCGATCGAAGTCGCGCGCGCCGTAGTAGCGCATGGGGAAGCGGCGGCCTTCGACGTCGGCGATCGGCGTGCGCTGAAACCGGCGCAGGGCGGCGCGCGGCTGGCCGCGCGCGAGAAACAGCGCGACCTCCATCGGGCACCAGCGCGGCAGAACCACGCCCATGAAGCGCGCGCCGGGCCGGAGCGCGCGCTCGAGCAGCAGGCGCAGCGGGTCGAGCGACAGCTCGCAGTTGAGCGGAGCGAAGTTCGAGAAGGCTCCGTCGACGGTGAGCCCGAGCGACGGCCACTTCTCGCCGAGCGCGCCCGCGCTCGAATTGACGAAGGTGACCGATCCCGCGCGCCCGGAGGCGGCCAGCTTGGCGGTCGCCTCGGCGATCATGCCCGGCGCCGGATCGACGGCGACGATGCGATGGCCGCGCGCGGTCAGCGCCAGCGTGTCCTCGCCGGTGCCGCACCCGAGCTCCATGAGGCGGCTGCCGATCGGGAAGTGGCGCGCGATCGCCTGGTACACGCGCGCGCGCATCAGTGGGACCAGCGGGTTGGTCACGGGCGAGAACAGCGTGTCGTACTGCCCGGAGATCGCGTCGAACGCAGCCGCGCCCGGATCGGGATTCATGCCGTCGGTCACTTCAGCCTGCGCAATCAATATGCGCGATTGCGCAGGCGGCGCAAGCGCCCCGCCGCGCAGCGGTGCGTCGGGTTGACAAGGTCGCGCCTCGCCTGTAAAAAAGGCAGCCTGAACTTGCGCGCTCATCTGTCGTGAGGGGAACGATGCGGATCCGTTTGGTCGGCCGAGCCTTCGTTCTGGGGGCGCTGCTTGTGGGAGCGGCGTCGTGCGGCTCGGTAGCCAGCAACCACCCCGACTCCGGCGGTGGGCTCGGCGGACAGACCGCCGCCGACGGTGGATCCGGCGGCAGCGGCGCGGGCGGTAGCGGCGGCAGCTCCGCGTCCGGAGGCGCTGCGCCGGCGACCGGCGGCATGTCCGGGGGCAGCGGTGGCGCGACGGGGAGCGGTGGCGCGACGGCAGCGGTGGCGCGACCGGCGAGCGGCATCGTCGTCCACGGAGGCATCGTGGCCGGTCCCGCCCGTGTCGGTCGCCCGGAGCCGTCGTCGTCGTCAACCCACGGATTGGTGGTCCTGGTCCCAGGACCTGCGGTGCATCGGCTTGTGTCGTACGCGGAGGAATCGTGCCATGAAGACTCACCCGACCGGTCGTTTTTGGATTGTCGCTGCTCGCGGTCGTCGCGATCGGCTCGGCCTACTTCCTCGGCCGCGCGCGCGCCGCCGGCGTGCCGACGACGACGCCGCTCACCTACTCGGGGACGCTGACCGACACGGCAGGCGTGGCGATCACCGGCTCGAAGAACCTGCAGGTTCAGTTCTGGGACATGGCGACCGCCGGCACCGTCGTCTGTACGACCGGTTCAGCGGCGCAGACGCTGGTCAACGGCGGCTTCTCGATCGCGCTGCCCGATCCCTGCGTCGCCGTGATCCACTCGACTCAGGACGTCTGGGCCGAGGTGCTGGTCGACGGCGCGTCGACCGGCCGCACCAAGATCGGCGCCGTGCCCTACGCGCTGGAAGCCGACTCCGCGGTCAAGGTGGCGAAGGACGTCTCCGGCACCGGCATGCGCATCTGCAGCGGTCAAACGCCGGTCGGTTCGACCGCCTGGATGGCTTACGGATCGGGACCCGCACAGATCATGGTGACGGTCGACACCTCCGCGTGCGGCTTCACCTCGAAGCCCATCTATCACACGGTGCTGGCGGGCACGAGCTCGCACTGGACGACCAGGGTGGCTCGAACCCGTACACCACGCCCACGACCGAGAAAACGCAGTTCCAGGTCTTCATCAACAACGGTGCGGCTGGGATCACGCCGACCACGGCCAATGCGACCGATCACAACTGGATCATCCAGTGGATCGCTGTCGGAAACTGACCCGGGAAGACGCTCGACTACGTTTCTGATGACCGGCTAGACACAACTCTATCGCGAGCGAACAGATAACAGGCTGGGAGTTATGGTGGCGAGGAGCTGCGCTCGTGAGACCGACGATCGATCCGGCCGACCAGTACCGAGGCGCCCGCGGCAACGTTCCTGCTTCTCTAGACGAGTCAGCCGGCTCTCCTTGTCCGCGGTGCCTTGGATGCTTTCCGTGGGATTACTATTCGCTGCTCCAGCCTGCAAACAATACCGGGTTGCACCTTTCGATGGAGCAGGCTCCGACGGCGATCCCAGTCGTGACTTGAGTACCGACTCGCGTATCTCTGACGGAGGGATCGGAGAATCTGGCGATGTCGACAGCGCCAAAGCTGTCGACGCCACTACCGAAGCGATGGCAGCGGATGGTGAGGCAGTCAGCGACGCGACCGTCGATGGGAACGGAGCCGACGCGATCGGACAAGATGGCGGAGGGCCATCTGACCGCTTTGGTGAGGATGCCGGCGGAGTGGGAGCTATTTGCGGTTCAGGCGCAGATTGTCAGTCAGGGTGCTGTGAGGCCCACATGTTCACGCCCTCGACTTGTGAACCGCGCGGTTTCTGCGTCGATACCTGCGCTGTAAATGGGCAGGCGTGCACGTCGAACGACGAGTGCTGCAGCGGCAAGTGTACGAGCGGTCCGATGCCTCCCAATTCGTGTGTGAGCCTTTGAAGTGAATCTGCCGCGGGGCGGCCCCCACCGAGGGGAAGTGGCCTGCAACAGTTCGCGCTAACGGATCCCGTTGTCGCAGGTGCAGTTGCCGGTGGAGGACGGTGTGCATTTGCCGTCGCTGGCGGCGAGGCAGGTGCACGGGTTCACCGTGTCCACGCGCTGAAGGCACATCTGATCGGGCGCCTCGCACTGGCTGGGCGGCGGGTCGGAAATTGCGGGGCCCCCGATCTGGGTGACGCAGATCTGGCCGGCCGCGCAGGGGCACGGCGCGGGGGTGGGCGGGTTCGGTACGCACTTGCAGAGTGTGCTGTCCCAGTGGGCGCCCTGGACGCAGAGCACTGTGTCCACGCAGGTCGGGCAGGTGACCTGCGTCCAGCCACACGACCCGTCAGCAGTGGGCAGACATGCGGGCCCCGAGACCGTCTTGCCATCCGGGCAGAGGGCATTGGGCCCGGCCGGGCGCGGGCTCGGGCACTGATCGGTGGTGCAGGTCGGCGGCGGGGGTGGGCAGGTGAGGCCGCTCCAGGCGCAGACGCCGGTCTGGTCGCGCAGGCAGGTCACTCCGGCGATGGTCTTCCCATCGGGGCAGATCTGCGGCGCTATGGGGGGCACGGGGCCGCATTCCGCCACGGTGCATGAGTCGCTCGGAGGCGGGTTGCAGGCGCAGGTGGGACAGCCCTGGGCGTCCAGGACATTGCCGTAGGCGCAGAAGATGGCACAGACCGGCCCGCAGGTCGTCGGCGGCTTGCACTGGCAGGTGGCGCAGCCGTTCGCGTCGGTGAGGTACCCGTTGGGACACATCTGGCAGGCGCCACCGAGCGGAAGACAGGTATGGCCGGTGTCTGGGCCGGCCCCGGCATCCTTCGACGTGCCGGCGTCCTGAGTCAGGGGGTTGTTCAGGTCGCACGCGAGGGCGGTGAAGATCACGAGGCCGCCCAGAATCGCGGAGTGGTTGAGGTAGAGCCGACGAGACGAGGCGTTCATGGGCCGGAATAAAGCAGACACCGTGCCATCCTATCCGAGCGGGCGGGCCTTGAAAAACGCCGGTTCCCCGCGCCTGACGACGGTCCGGGTGGCCGCGAATTCGAGGAGCGCCTCAGATTTTCGATGGGAAGCGGGCGGGCACAGGGCGGCTCTGTCCGATTTCCGTCTGGCGGCCTGCTACATTGTCCCCCCTCATGGCAAAAGAAGAAGACTTCGCGGCGATGTTCGCGGAGTACGAAGCAGCCAACAAAGGCAAGCGGCGCGCGCCGCCGGTTCAGCCGGGCGATCGGGTGCGCGGCAAGGTCACGTCGGTGGGGCGGGACACGGTCTTCATCGAGCTCGACGACGGGCGCGGCGAAGGGATGATCGACGGCGCCGAGCTGCGCGACGCGGACGGGCAGGTCACGATCAAGACCGGCGATTCCGATCGAGGCGACGGTGATCGAGGGCGGCGGGCGCGGCGAGCCGATGGTGCTACGGCGCCAGCTGGCGCGGGCTTCGGGCGCGCAGGCTCACGCCGAGCTGGCGCGCGCGTTCGAGCTGGGCCTGCCGGTCGAGGGGACGATCTCCGCGGTCAACAAGGGCGGCGTCGACGTCACGGTCGCCGGCGTACGTGGGTTCTGTCCGATCTCGCAGCTCGATACGCGCCGCACGGAAGATGCGTCGGGGATGGTCGGCCAGAAGCTGATGTTCCGCATCACCAAGTACGAGGAGGACCGCCGCGGGCCGAATCTGGTCCTGTCGCGGCGTGCGCTGCTCGAAGAGGAAGGCGCGCGCCCGCGCGGTCGAGACGCGCGCCAAGCTGCAGGTCGGCGCGGTGCTGCCCGGCGTGGTGACCGGGCTCAAGGACTTCGGCGCCTTCATCGATCTCGGCGGCATCGAGGGGATGCTGCACGTGTCGGAGATCGGCTTTTCGCGCGTGACCCGCCCCGCCGACGTGCTGGCGATCGGCCAGCCGGTCACGGTGCAGGTGCTCCGCATCGAGAAGCGCAACGACGCCGAACCGTCCGGAGCAGGTCGCGCTGTCGCTGAAGGCGCTGGCGGCCGATCCCTGGGAAGAGGCGGCGGCGCGGTTCCCGGCGGGCACGCGCGTCGCGGGCACGGTGACGCGCGTCGAGCCGTTCGGCGCGTTCGTCGAGCTGGCGCCCGGGGTCGAGGGCCTGGCGCACATCAGCACGCTGGGCGGCGGCAAGCCGCTGCGCCACGCGCGCGACGCGGTGAAGCCGGGCGATCGCCTGGAGGTGACGGTGACCGCGGTCGATCGCGAGCGCCGCCGCCTGTCGCTGGCGCCCGCCGGCGAGTCGGAGGCCATCGACGCCGAGTCGCGCGCGGTCGCGGATCGCGCGGGCGGCTCGGGCAAGCTGGGCACGCTTCGCCGACCTGTTCAACAAGCAGCCGTCCAAGGGCTAGCGGGGGGCGGACCCCTCTCCCTAACCCTCCCCCGCGGACGGGGCGAGGGGACCGGACCGGACACCGGGGTTAGGGGACCGGAAGGAGTGTGCGTCTGCTATCCGTTTTCCGATCCCCTCCCCCGTCTGCGGGGGGAGGGTTAGGGAGAGGGGCGACGGGCGCCGCGACTAAGGTCACTGCCGCCTGCAGAGGAAGAGCTCGCTGACGTCATCCTCCTCGTCGCTCTCGTCGCGCGGCGTGGTCTCGACTCGGAAGCCCGCGCTCGTCAGCACCTCGACCCACGTCGCGCGCGGGAACAGCCCCTCGACGTGGCGGTCGTGGACCGCGCGCACGTCGCTTCGATCGCGCAGCAGGAACGCGTACTCGACGGTGTAGCTGGTGTCTTTTGGATCGGGATCCCAGGTCCACTCCATGCAGCGCAGAGCGCGCGCGCCGTCCTCGTCCTCTCCGCGGTGGATGCGCGAGATCTCGCCGAAGCTCTCGCGCACGCAGTCGGGCGCGAAGATCGCGGCGCCGCCGGGGCGCGTGTGGACGAAGGCGGTCTCGGCGGCGGCGCGCAGCTCGGACTCGCTGGTCAGGTACATCACCGCGTCGTGGACCAGCACGGCGTCGAAGGTGCGCCCGAGTCGCAGCGTGCGCATGTCGCCGAGCGCGTGCTCGCAGTCGGGGTTCAGCGCGCGGCTCAGCCCTAGCATCGGCGCGGAGATGTCGGTGAGCGTGCAGCGAAAACGCCGCTTGAGGAAGTACGCGTTGTTGCCGCCGCCCACCCCCAGCTCGAGCAGCGTCTCGGCGCGCGGCTCGATCGCGCGCTCGAACGCCGCCTGGTAGCTCGCCGCCTCGTCGAGGTGATCCTCGGTCGGATCGAGCAGGTAGTACCAGGGGACGAGCTCGCCGTAGAGCAAGGGTTGCATGGGCAAAAGTATGACCGTTTGCGCCGATTCCCCAAGCCCGGTACGTTGCTGTTCGGTGGGGCAGGTACCGTTGTCGAGATGGTCGGTATTTCTGGCGGCGATCGCGAGCGTCATCGCGGGCGCCTCGTCCGGATGCGGAAAGTGTCTGGTCGGCTCGCCGAGCACCGGCACCGAGTGCACCACGACCGGTCATGGCACGCTGGCCGCTGCTCCCGGCCTCTCGGCCAGCAAGCCGCTCTTCGTTCGCTTCGGACAGAACTGCTTGCCTCCGATGAACTGCTTCGGCGGCCTGTCGTTCAGCGTGCGCGACACGCCCACCGATCCCCCGGGCTTCGAGTTCGACGTCCAGCTGCCCGGGATGAGCGGGGACTTCACCGTCTCGCCGCCGACAGTGAACGGATCCTGGAGCGCGAACGGGCCCGGCATGCCGCTCGACGACCTCGACTTCGTTTCGGGAACCGCCGACGTCCACGGGGCGTCGCAAGCGGGGTTCATGGCGACCTTCGCGTTCGAGCTTCGCACCAAGGCGGGCGCGCCGGTGTCGGTGACCGACGGTCTGGCCGTGGTCTCCGGTTGCCACTCCACCACGTCCTGCGGGGAGTAGATCGCGCCGTCGCGCTACGGCGCCCACGCGGTGCCCGCGACGTGCGTGCCGATCACCGGAATCGGGCAGATCGAAGTGATCGTGGACGACGGTGCGGAAGCCGGCGGCGGAGATCGCGGCGGCGGTGTCGCGGTCCAGGTGGCAGCCGTCGGCGACGAAATTCCAGAGAGGGCACAGCAACCGCTGCAGCCAGCGCGTGAAGGTTCCGCGGCGCGCGGCGACGTGCTCCATGAAGACGAAGCGGCCGCCGGGCTTGAGCACGCGCAGCACCTCGCGCAGCGCCACCTCGGGATCGTCGACGCTGCACAGGACCAGCGTCGCGACGACCGCGTCGACCGACTGGCTCGGCGCCGGCAGGTGCTCGGCGGTGCCGGTCCGCAGCTCGATCTCGCGGCCCAGGCGCGTCGCGGTCTCGTGCACGCGCGGGCGCAGGAAGGGGTTGGGCTCGACGCCGATCCAGCGCACGTCGGTGCGGAAGAACGGCAGGTTCACGCCCGCGCCCGGGCCGATCTCCAGCACGGTGCCGCGGATCGGCGACAGCAGCGCCAGCTTGCGCGCGGCGACCAGCGCGTCGTAGCCCGGACTGCGTTGCGCCAGTGCCCACGCTTGCAGGCGCTTGTACCAGGCCACGCCGCGCATCGGTCGAAAGCCGGCGCCGACCGCCGGTGTCGGTTCATTCAGGCTCGTGAGGGTCGTCATTGCTGGTCTCCGCTCTCGATCAGGACGCCTGCTTCGCCACCGCCGGCGCCGACACCGCCGCCATCGCCGCGATCGTCGGTGCCGCGTGAATCTCCGACACCCCGGTCACCTCGGGCGCCGTCTCGCTTGCCGCGCGTCCACGGCGGCGGGCGAAGAAAGCGCCGACGTCGTCGAACAGCGAGTACGCGACCGGCGTCGCCAGCAGCGTGAGCAGCAGCGACAGCGTCTGGCCGCCGACGACGACGCCCGCGGTCGCCTGGTTGTTGCCGGCGCCGATGCCCGTCGAGAGCACCAGCGGGATCATGCCGGCGACGAACGCGAGCGTGGTCATCAGGATCGGGCCGCAGCCGGTCGCGGTTGGCGTGCAGGATGGCCTGCAGCGCGGCATCCCCTGCGCGCGCAGGTGGTTGGTGTGGTCGATCTGCAGAATCGCGTTCTTCTTCACCACGCCGAACAGCACGAGGATGCCGAGCGCCGAGAAGATGTTGAGCGACTGCCCGAGCAGGATCAGCGACAGCAGCGCGAACGGCAGCGTCAGCGGCAGCGAGAGCAGGATCGTGATCGGGTGCAGCCACGACTCGAACTGCGCCGCGAGGATCAGGTACATGAAGATGAACGACAGCGCGAAGGCGAACACGAACGCCTTGCCCGCCTTGCGCCATCTCCTTGGACCGGCCGGTCGGCGCCGCGACGTAGCCGGCCGGCATGTGCAGGTCGGCGAACGCGCTGCTTCACGCCGTCGCCGACGCCGCCCTCGGCGAAGCCGGGCGCGACGTTGGCGATGAACGTGACCTGGCGCCGCGCGGTTGAGCCGGTTGATCTGGCCGGGGCCGTCGGCCGGGTGCAGCTGCACGACGTCGGCGAGCGGCACCGAGCCGAGCCGCGCGACGGCACGGTCATCAGCGCCAGCGACTCGGCGTCGGCGCGGTAGTCGCGCTCGGCGCGCGCGCGCACCTCGTACTGCTCGCCGCCCTCCTCGTAGCGTCGACACCTTGCCGCCGCCGACCAGCAGCCGCAGCGTCGCCGCGATGTCGGCCACGTTGACGCCGAGGTCGGCGGCGCGCTCGCGGTCGATCGACCACGCCCAGCTCGGGCTTGCCGACGATGAGCGACGCTGTCGACGTCGACCGCGCCCGGGATCTTCTTGATGCTGCGCGACGACGTCGTCGGAGTAGCGCTGCAGCTGCGCCAGGTCCGGGCCGCTGAGGACGTACTGATCAGCGCCTGCGCCATGCCGCCCGCGAACAGCGGCACCAGCGACACGTCGATGCGCAGCCTGGCGGATCCTGCTTGGCCAGGACCTCGCGCCGCACGCGCTCCATGAGGTCGTTCTGGCGTGACGTGCGCGCTCGCGCGGGTCGGTGAGCTTGACGTAGATGCGCGCCAGGTTCGGCGTGCGCTGCGCGTCGTCGCCGATGGTGACCAGCGTCGACTCGACGTCGGGCAGTGCGCGCACGTCGCGCGCGATGCGCTCGGCGATGAGCGCCGGTCTGCGCCAGGCGTCGTGCCCTCGGGCGCGCGCACGTTGACCTCGAACTGCGCCTCGTCGCTGTCGGGCAGGAAGCCCTTCTTCGACCGCCTTGCCGAGCGGGCACGATCGCCACCAGCGCCAGCGACGCTGGCGATGACCACGATCCAGCGGTGGCGCATCACGAAGCCGAGCACGCGCATGTAGGCGCGCTCGATCGGCCGGTAGACGAGGTCGACGATGCGCTCGAGCAGCGACTCTGCGCTTCGCGCCGCCCGCGAGCGGACGGCTGCGCGCGCAGCCAGCGCGACGACAGCATCGGCGTCAGCGTGAAGCTGACGAACAGCGACACGGCGATCGCGAACGCCATCGTGAGGCCGAAGCTCTTCAGGAAGCGGCCGACGATGCCGCTCATGAACGCGACCGGCAGGAACACCGCCATCAGCGACAGCGTGGTCGCCAGCACGGCGAGGCCGATCTCGCGCGTCGCCTCGACCGCGGCGCGCATCGGCGACATGCCCTTCTCCTCGATGTAGCGGAAGATGTTCTCGAGCACGACGATCGCGTCGTCGATCACGATGCCGACCGCGAGCGCGAGCGCGAGCAGCGTGATGGTGTTGAGCGTGAAGCCCTGCAGCCACATCAGCGCGAACGTGCCGATGATCGAGATCGGGATCGCGAGCGCGGCGATGACCGTGCTGCGCAGGTTGCCGAGGAACAGGAGCACGACCAGCGCCGCGAAGATCGCGCCGAGCACCAGGTGCTCGTGCGACCGCGTCGACGCTGGTGCGGATGGTGCGCGAGTTGTCGCGCACGACCTCGAGCTTGACGCCGTCGCCGGCGAGCATCGGTTCGATCTCGGCGAGGCGCGCCTTCAGCGCGTCGACGACCGCGACGGTGTTGGTGCCGGACTGCTTGCGGACCGACAGCACGCACGGCGCGCGCGCCGTTGCTGATGGCCAGCGAGTCGCCTTCCTCCTCGCCGTCCTCGACGCGCGCCAACGTCGGCGACGCGGATCGGGTGGCCGTCGCGCTCGCGCACGACGAGGTCGCCCAGCGCCGCCGGGTTGCTCACGCGGCCGTGGATGCGCAGCGTGAGCTGCTCGGCGCCGCTCTTGACGCTGCCGCCGGGCAGGGTCAGGTTCTGCGCGGCGATCGCGCGCTGCACGTCGGCGGCGGTCAGCCCCAGCGCGCGCAGCTTCACCGGATCGAGCCAGACGTTGACCTGGCGCTTGCGCCCGCCGAGCACGGTGACCTGGCCGACGCCGGTGACGCTCTCGAGCCGGCGGCGGATCTCCTTGTCGGCGAGCTCGGTGAGCTGCCGCACCGACGTATCGGCGCGCGTCGAGCGAACCGCCAGGTACAGGACCGGCGTCGCGTCCGGGTCGAGCTTGCTGACGATCGGCGGGTCGATGTCGCGCGGCAGATCCGGCAGCACGACGTTGACCTTGTCGCGCACCTCCTGCGCGGCGACGTCGATGTTCTTCTCGAGCTCGAACGTGATGAAGACCTGCGAGACGCCCTCGCTGGAGATCGAGCGCAGCTCGTCGATGCCGCTGATGGTGTTGAGCGCTCCTCGATCTTGTCGGTGATCTCGGTCTCGACCTCCTCGGGCGCGGCGCCGGGCAGGCGCGTGACCACCGACGACCATCGGGATGTCGACCTTGGGGAAGCGATCGACGCCGAGCTGCGAGTAGCCGGCGATGCCGAGCACCGCGATGCCCAGGACCAGCACGGTGGCGAACACCGGACGTTTGACGCTGACGTTGGCTAAGGCTTGCATGGCGGCGCTCCTTGATTCGCTCTCGAGATGGACGCTACGGCTGCTGCGCGACCGAGCCGGGGGCCGTCACACCGATTCCGTCGCGCAGGCCCGGGACCAGCGGGGCGATCACGACGTCGCCGGCGTTGAGGCCCGACATCACCGCGAATCCGTCGCCGTCGCGCAGGCCGAGCGCGACCAGACGCTCCTCGGCGTGGCCGTTGGCGACCACGTACACGCGATCGGTTTCGGCCTCGCGCTTGACCGCGGTGACGGGGACGACCGGGCGCGGCTCGCTGCCCAGCACCAGGCGCGCGGTGGCGAACATGCCGGGCAACAGGCGCCGCTGCGGGTTGGCGACTACCGCCTCGACCAGCAGGTCGCGGCTCTGCCGGCGTACCGCCGGGCCGACGTAGCGCACGCGGCCGTGGAAGCTCTCGCCGGGGAATGCCGCGACCTCGAACACCACCTCCTTGGCGCGCGCGAGCGTGGCGACGGCGGCCTCGGGCACGGTCAGCTCCAGGCGCAGCGGATCGATCTCGACGACGGTGGCGACGCGCGTGTCGGCGTGTACGTACTCACCCTCGGAGACCAGGCGATCGGCGACCACGCCGCGGAACGGCGCGCGCACCACCGCGTCGCCCAGGTTCTTGCTGGCCATGCGGGCGCGCGCGGCGGCGGCAGCGGACATCGAGCGGCTGGCGTCGCACTGCGTGTGCGCGCGGTCGTGTTCGGCCTGGGTGATGGCGCCGGCGTTGAACAGCTTGTCGGCACGCGCGCACTCGGTGTCGGCCAGCGTCTGCTGGGTGCGCGCCGACGCGGCCTGGGCCTGCGCCTCCTCGTCGGTGAGCGCGGCGCTGCGGCGATCGAGGCGCACCAGCATCGCGCCGGCGGCGACGATCGACCCGCGCTCGATCGGCGCGGCGATCACCTTGCCGCTGGCGTCGGCGGCGACGTCGGAGCGGCGGTTTGGGGTCAGCGTGCCGGTCAGCACCAGCGCGCGAGCGATCGGTTTCTGCGCGACGACCGCGGTGGTGACGGCGACCGCCGACTCGGCGCTGGGCGCCGCGGCGGCAGTGGGAGCCGGGCGCTCGGAGGCGCCGGCGCGCGCACAGCCGGCGACGCCGGCGAGCGGCAACGCGGCCAGCGCGATCAACGAGAAGAACGGAGCGGTACGGGACGTTTTCATGATGGCGATTCCTCCGACGCCGGGTCGGAATGCACGCGGCGGGCCAGCGGACGCGTCGCGAAAACCCGCGCATATAAAGAGAAAAGATCGGCGTCCGCGCGACCGTCCGAACGCGGACAGATGTCCGCGGCTACGACAGCTGTCCGTTTCGGACGGGGTGTCCGGGGCCGCGCAAGCGCGAAACACCGGACCATCTGTGGGATCGGGCCGATGGCACGGCGGTTGAAGTCGGCTGCTCTCGTCGAGGTGCCCCGTGATCCGATCAATCTCGCCTCTCCCATCGTCCTTCGAGTCTCGCTCTCGCCTTTCCCCTCACGTCGTCGCTGTGCTGCTTGCGCTCGGGGTGCCGTCGCTGGCGCGTGCTGGCGATGCGCCGGCGGTCGTCGCCGGCGGACTGACCGCCGACGAGGTCGCGCGTCGCGCGGGCGAGGTCAGCCCCGAGCTGCGTGCGCGCGCCGAGGAGCACACCGCCGCCGAGGAGGGGGTGGCGCAGGCGCGTGACGCCTTCATCCCGCGGCTCTCGGGCACCGCGCGCTACACGCGCCTCTCCAGCATCGCGCTGCCCTCGCTCGGCAACCTGGTGGTTGCGCCGCCCGACGCACAGCCGGGCGCGCCCGCGGATCCGGCGCGCCTGCTGGTCTATCCGCTGCGTTTTCCGGTGATCCTCGACCAGTACCTCGGGCAGGCGACGCTGCAGGTGCCGCTGTCCGACTACTTCCTGCGCCTGCCGCAGGCACACGCCGCCGCGACCGCCAACGCGCGCGCGGCGGCGCTCACCGAGGAGGCGGCGCGCCTGCGCGTGGCGACCGACGCGCGCGTCAGCTACTACGCCTGGGTGCGCGCGCGGCTCGCGACCGGGATCGCGCGCCAGGGGCTGGATCAGGCGCGCGCGCACCTCGGCGACGTGAACCAGGCCGCCGGCGCCGGCGCCGCGTCACGCGCCGACGTGCTGCGCGTGGAGTCGCAGGTCGCCGCCGCCGAGCTGCTGCTCACGCGCGCGCAAACCTGGCCGCGGTCACCGAGCAGCAGCTGCGCACGGCGATGCACGATGGCTCGCACCGGCGGTACGAGATCGGCGAGAACGTCGAGGCGCCGCTCGCCGGCGCGATCGCGGTCGCGCCCGGCGATCGGCGCTGGACGCGCTTCGCGCCGAGGCGACGGCGAACCGGCTCGAGCCGCAGGCGCTGCTCGAGGGGGCCGGCGCGGCGCGATCGCAGGGGAGCGGTGGCGCTGTCGAGCGGGTTGCCGCGCCTCGACGCCGTCGGCAACGCGACCTACGCGAACCCGAACCCGCGCATCTTCCCCCAGGACGCGGTCTACCGCGGCAGCTGGGACGCGTCGGTGCAGCTGTCCTGGGCGATCACCGATCTGCCGGGCGCGCCGCGGCACGGCGCGCGGCCCACGCGCGTGCGTCGGCGCTCGAGGCCGAGCGCGTGCAGTTGCTCGACGCGATCGGCCTCGAGGTCACGCAGGCGGCGGAGGCGCTGGGCGAGGCGCGCACCGCGATCGAGTCGACGCGCCGGGGCGTCGGCTCGGCCGAGGAGTCGTATCGCGTGCGCCGCGTGCTGTTCCAGAACGGCCGCGCCACCAGCGTCGAGCTGACCGACGCCGAGACCGAGCTGACGCGCGCGAGACTGGATGTCGTGAACGCACAGATTGATCTGAGGCTGGCGAACGCGAGACTGCTGCACGCGCTGGGAAGAGACGTGGGGCGGTAGATAGTTGCGAGGGAGGCGGAGACCTCCGATCTCCCTCCCCCAGTCCGCTGGGGGAGGGGCGGGGAGAGGGCAGGCCTTGCGAGAGTTGCCGCACGCCGTCCGTCGATCCGCGCGTCGCGTCTCGCAAGGTTTGCCCTCTCCCTAACCCTCCCCCAGCGGACTGGGGGAGGGGACCGGAGCTCACGACCGCGCAGTTCGTGTAAGGGCGATCCTGGGCCGATTCTTCTTTGCGCCGACACCTTTACCTAGAGGCCGCGCACCATTCTTGCGCGCGCAGGCCCTCTCCCTCATGCGCATGCTGAAGAAGACTTCGATGGTTTGGTTGGCTCGCCGCGCTGTGCGGCGGCGCTTGCGTGACCGGCGCGGGCCCTGACAATACCCCTGTCACCGACGGAACCGGGGGCGCGTCCTCGGGCAGCGGCGGGACGACCGGCGGCGGATCCGGCGGCGCGACCGGCGCCGGCGGCATGACCACGACCGGTTCGGGTGGCGCGACCACCGGCGTCGGCGGCGCGAAGAGCGGCGCGGGCGGGA
The DNA here is from genome assembly GCA_963711305.1 of uncultured Pseudomonadota bacterium. GTDB lineage: Bacteria > Myxococcota_A > Polyangia > Fen-1088 > Fen-1088 > DASRQZ01. Next base: position 443,557 of record CAVQDT010000001.1, on the reverse strand, counting down.
TGACGACCACTGGCGCCGGTGGGGCGACCAGTGGAGCAGGGGGAACGGGGGCCGGCGGTCGCACGGGGACGGGAGGCGCGACCGGTGCGGGCGGTGCGACCGCCGGCATGGGTGGCGCACCCGGCGTGGGCGGCGCGACCGGCGTCTGCACGCCGATCGCCAGCACCGCGACCCGTCCCGCAGCTGACCGCGGCCGAGGCGGCCAACGACACGATCTTGAAGTACCTCGCGCAGACCGGGACGCTGGGCGCGCTCACCACCGACAACTGGAATCCCGACGGCCGGCATCGGCAACGTCACCTCGTTCCCCGCCGACCTGGTCGTCGCCATGGATGGCTCGGGCACGCACACCACGGTGCAGGCGGCGCTGACCGCCGCGACCGGTACCGCGCGCCGCTACATCCTGGTCAAGCCCGGTACCTACCGCGAGAAGGTCACGATTGCGACGCAGACGCCCATCACGATCTACGGCACCGGCGCCGCGACCGCGGTCACGATCATCAACAGCCTCGACGCCGACGCGGCGGGTGGCACGCCGAACACGGCGACGCTGATGGCGAAGAACAACGGGTTCCAGATCGCGAACCTCACCATCTCGAACGACTTCCCGACGCCGGCCAGCCCGCCCGCCGGCTCGAGCGTGCAGGCGGTCGCGCTCTACACCACCGGCGACAAGGTCGTCCTGCAGAACGTGCGGCTGCACGGGTTCCAGGACACGCTGTTCATCGACTCGCCGGCGGCGACGACGGTGTCGCGCGTGTACATCAAGGGCAGCTTCATCGAAGGCGACACCGACTTCATCTTCGGGCGCGCGACCGCGGTCATCGACGGCTCGACGATCAACTATCTGTCGTCGCGCAAGGGCACCGGCTCGGGCGTTCACATGGCGCCGAGCACCGTGGTGGCCAACAACTTCGGTTTCCTGGTCACCGGATGCAATTTCACCAGTGACGCCACGGCGCCGGCGAATAAGATTTCGCTCGGACGCTCATGGGATCAAGGTGGCGTGACGCCGACACCGAATGGACAGGCCGTGGTCCGCGAATCGACGCTGGGCCCGCACATCAACCGCACCTCGCCCTGGGCGGCGGCGGCGACCAGCGCCCGCCCGTTCAGCGCCACCGGCAACCGCTTCGGCGAGTACTGCAACAGCGGTCCCGGGGCCAGTCCCTGATCGCCGGCGCTGCTGCTCGCGCTCACGCTCGCGACCCCAGCACAGGCGAAGGCGCCGGCCCCGGTCGGTGTCTCCGTCGCCGATACGCTGCTGCGTCGCTGGCCCGAGCTGGACGCGACGCCCGCCGACTGCACGCGGGCTCGCCAACTGCTTCAGCCTGAACTTCGCGACGGTGCCGCCGGCGCCGGCGCCCAAGTTCTGGGAGTACACCTACGGCGTGCCGCTCGCGGGGCTGCAGCGGGTCTACGAGCGCACCCACGACGCGCGCTACCTCGCGTACATCAAGAAGTACGTCGACCGCTACGTCGACGCGGCCGGGACGATCAGCTACGCGCGCCCCTGGCCGCTCGGGCACGACGGCAAAGCATCGCCGCCCAACGATCCGACGATCCAGGACGTGATCCAGCCGTCGGTGTTGCTCTTCGGGCTCTACGACGCGACCCACGACGAGCGCTACCTGAAGGCGATGAGCGCCACGCGGCAGATCTTCCGCGCCATCAAGACCAGCCGCAGCGGCGCGTACTGGCACAAGCCCAGCTATCCCGACCAGCAGTGGCTGGACGGGATCTACATGGCCGAGCCGTTCCTCGTGCGTTACGGCGCGCTCTACGCCGACCAGGTGAAGCCGGGCGATGCGCAGCAGTGCTTTCGCACGGCGACCGGGCAGATCGAGGTCGCGGCCGCGCACACGATGGATCCCAAGACCAAGCTCTACTACCACGCCTGGAACGACGCGCTCGACGGCGCCTGGCGCGGGCTGGCGCCGCCCACGCGCGTGCCTCCGCCCGACGGCGCGCCGACGTCGCCGGTGCTCTGGAGCCGCGCCATCGGCTGGTACATCGCCGGCATCGTCGACGTGCTCGAGTACCTGCCCGCGAAGGATCCCGAGCGCCCGGCGCTGCGCGCGATCCTGCGCAACCTCGCCGATGGGCTCGAGCGTTTTCAGGATCGCAAGACCGGCCTCTGGTACCAGGTCATCGACGTGAAGGACGGCCCGCTGCCACCGACCGGCGGCTATGCCGGCGAGCGCGATCGCCCCGCGCAGCCCAACTGGCTGGAGACGTCGGCGAGCGCGATCTTCGCCTACAGCCTGGCCAAGGCGGTGCGGCTCGGCGATCTGCCGGCGCGCTATCGCGCGGTCGCGGCCAAGGCGTGGAACGGCGTGAAATCGCGCATCGACGTCGACGCCGACGGCTCGGCGCACATTCGTGGCACGGTGGTCGGGCTCAGCGTCGGCGGCAGCTACAACGCCTACGTGAACGCCGACGTGCGCAGCGCGGTCGAGCTGACGAGCGGTGCGCCACCGGCGCCCGCGACCTGCCCGACCGCCGGCCAGTTGTCCGCGCGCGACGACGCCGCCGATCGCGTGCAGGTACATCTACGTGCGCGACGACGTGCCGCAGGGCTTCGGCGCGGTGCTCCTCGCGTCGAGCGAGCTGGAGTTTCCTTTCACGGCTCCACGTCTGGCGCCGCAACCCGTCGCTCGAAGCAAGTGAACGCGCCCTTGCGAAAGCGCACGGGGCCCGCTTCGCGATAGCCGAGCGCGCGGTAGAGCGCCAGCGCGCGCGCATTGGCGTCCATGGTGTCGAGGCGAATCGCGCGGCAGCCTAGCCGGTGGGCCTCGCGCTCGGCGTAGCGCATGAGGAACCGACCGAGCCCGCCGCGTTGCGCGGTCGGATGCACCATCAGGCGATGCACCACGGCGACAGGCTCGACCAGGATCTGCCAGGCGACGCCGGCGTACTCGGGCTCCTGGCGCTGGTTGAGCGTGAGCGCGCCCAGCAGGGGAGCGTCCGTCCGGGCGGCGAGATAGAGACTACGCGTCTCGATGTCCCCGGCCAGCGTGGCGCGAGCCGGATAGACGTCGTCCCACTGGTCGAGCCCGCGCGCTTGCATCTCCTTCACACACGTACGCAGGAGCACCAGAAGATCGTCGAGGTCGCTCGCCTCGGCGAGCCGCACGGTGACGTCGCTGAAGTTGTCGCTGGGCTCGGGCATGGAGCTTGGCCGTTCGTGCGAATCGAAACCTCACAGTAGCGTGCGCGAAACAAAAAGCGACTAGAGTGTCGCGATGAGCACCATTCATTTCATCGGAGGCGAGAAGGGCGGCGTGGGGAAGTCGGTCGTCGCCCGTCTCTGCGCACAGTACTGCATCGACAAATCGCTGCCGTTCACGGCCATGGACGCCGACGGGTCCCACGGCGCGCTGCTACGTTTTTACGCCGAGTACACGCGGCCAGTCGATCTGACCCGCTACGAGAGCGTCGACGAGATCCTCGCGCTGGCGTCCGATCCGACCGCGCGCGTGCTGGTCGATCTGCCGGCGCAGAGCGAACGCGCGCTGACGGCGTGGCTGGCCGAGAGCGGTGTGGTTGCGATGGCGGCGGAGAGCGACATCCGCCTGGTCTTCTGGCACGTGATCGACGACGGCAAGGACGCGATCACCACCCTCGAGCGGCTGCTCGCGCTTCACGGCGATCGCGTGCGCTATTGCGTCGTGAAGAACCTGGGCCGGGGCAAAGATTTCTCTCTTTTCGAGCGCTCCGCGGCGCGCGCGACTGCCGGTCAGCTGGGGGCGACGATCATCGAGCTGCCCGAGCTCAACGCGACGGCGATGCAAAAGATCGATCGTCTGGACACCAGCTTCTGGAGCGCGGTGAACGGCGCGCAGACCGGCCCGGATGCGTTCACGCGCATGGACCGGCAGCGGGTCAAGGTCTGGCTCACCGCCGCCTACGAGCAGCTGGGAAAGTTGGGCGAGGGGTTCTGATGCCGCGCCGCGGGCGACCGCCTACCAGGTCACGCTGTCGACGTACGCGGTGAAGGAGCCGCTGGTCTGCAGCTCGACGCCCACCTGAGTGCCGGTCGCGCCCGACGGGACGACGACGTTGATGACGTTCCACGAGCCCTTCAAGAGGTTTTGCGACGACTGCGTGTGGCGGCCTTCGCTGTTGTTGGCGGTCCGGACGTACGCGTTCGCCCAGGAGACGTTGGTGCTGGCGTCCAGATAAAGGTACAGGCTGACGGTGGTGCCGGCGGGGATCGAGACACCCGTAGGCCCCATCACGCGTACCGTCGACGAGCCGCTGGTGTACGCGATCTTGAGCGTCGACTTGCCGGTCTGCGCGCCTTTATCGCTGGCCGACGACAGCGTGAGCGCACTGTTGCTCACCGACCATCCGTTGGTGCTGCCCTCGAAGTCGTAGCGCACGGTCCGGCCGTCGGCGGTCTTGCCGGCGACCACGTTGCCGGCCGCATCCGTCGCCTTGTTCTGGCGCCAAACGCTGATCGAGTAGTTCCACGCGCGCGTCGCGCCGTCGCCCATGGTGCAGGCCTTGTAGCCGTCGGGCGCGCCGGTGGTCTTGGCGTCGGAGGCGACGCAGCCGTTGATGTTGCAGTAGCCGCTGGCGAACATGTTGCGATAGGGCGCGCCGACCTGGCTCGAGCCGATGCGGCCGGCGACCACGTCGGTGTTGAAGCCCGGTCCGTTGCAGTAGTACGCGTCGACGTGGCCGACGGTGTTCGTGAGCATGATGTTGCCGAAGAACGTCCCCTCCTGGTTCGGGTAGGCCGAGTTCTGACCCCACCCGATCGAGGGCGCCTGCGCGACCATGTAGATCGGCACGTGGATGCCCGCAGTGTTGACGTGCGCGAGCATGCAGGCCGACACCCACTCCTGGCAGTCCTGGCCGCACGAGCCGTTGGCCCAGCCCGGCGCCAGACCGATCGCGCCCGGGAAGGTGTACGACGTGCCGTTCTGATCCTTCTTGGTGATGCTGGCGCCGGCGGGCAGAGCACAGCGCACCAGGTACGCGACCGTGTTGCGCCCCGCGGCGGTGGTCATGAGACCCGTGGTCGACGACAGGCCGTTGGTCATCGACAAGCCGTTGGTCATCGAGAGGCCATTGGTCATCGATAAGCCGTTGGTCATCGACAGGCCATTGATCAGCGAGAGGCCGTTGACGGAGACGATGTCGCTCTCCTCCTCGCCAGCCGCTCCCGAGCCCGACGGCAACTGACATCCCCCCATTGCCGCAGCCAGAGCAAGCGCCGCGGCGTATCCAGTCCACCCAAGGTGCCGTGTCATGTTACTACCCGACTAGTGCAGTAACCGTGCCTACATAAAATTATGACAACTATCGCTAAGTGCTCATGTTCTCGATGGGGATCGTGCCGCGCCCGGCCGAGATCTGTTGGATCCCAGGCAACAGGCGGATCAGGCGCCGAACAACCGGTCGGCCATCGCCGAGCCGATGTGCCCTTCCGGATCGTAGCGGCGGCGCACCTCCTGCCACTCGTCGAGGCGCGGGTACATCTTGCGAAAGTCCGAGCTGTCGGTGAACGAGTCCTTGGCGAGGTAGATGCGGCCCCCGTGCGCGAGCACCAGCTCGTTGAACTGGCGCGTGGTCTCGCGCGCGTCATCGAGTCGTGCGCACCGGGATGTCGACCGCCAGCGTGGTGCCGGTCTTCGGGAACGACAGCATCCCATCGCCCTCGGCTCCGGTGTCCTTGAACACCGTGACGAACGAACAGGCGCGCCGCGCGCGGAACAGGGCCAGCAGCTTCTGGAACGCCCCCATCTCCGAAGGCATCACGCACTGGTACTGGAAGAACCCGCGCGTACCGAAGACGCGATTCCATTCGCGGATGCCGTCGAGCGGCCAGTAGTACTGCTCGGGTGTGACGAAGTGCGTGCGCTTGCGCCGCCCGTGCTTGTGGTACCAGAAAGCGTTCATGAGGCCGATCGTGAACGGGTTGATGAGCCCGTTCGGAAGATCGATCGGGACCCGCACGTTCAGCTCCTTGCGCGGCGGGCGGCGATCGCGCGTCTCGTCGGCGGTGGCCCAGCGCCCGCTCATCACGATGCCGCGACCCGCGTGCGCGCCGCTAACCGATGTATCAATCCAGGCGACGGTCATCGGCCAGGCGTTGCGCGCGGTGCGTAATGCGCCGAAGACGCCTTCGAGGGTATCGAACCGCTCGCTCTCCTCGTAGATCCAGCGGCTGGGGACGCGGTCCATGGTCAGCTCGACCTCGAGGATGTGGCCGGTCAGCCCCATGCCGCCGATCGTCGCCAAGAACAGATCGCTGTGCTGCGAGCGGCTGCACTCGTAGACGCGCCCGTCGCCCGCGCGCAGCGACAGCGCGCGCACGTGGTGGCCGAAGGTCTGCGCGACGTGGTGGTTCTTGCCGTGGATGTCGGCGGCGACCGCGCCGCCCAGCGTGACGAAGCGCGTGCCCGGCACCACCGGCGAGAACCAACCCTGCTCGATGTAGAGCCGCGTGAGCTCGCCAATCGACAACCCGGCCTCGGCGCGCAATACGCCGGTCTGGCGATCGAACGACAGGATCCGATCGGCCAGCGTCGTGCTCATCACCGGCGCCGCGTCGCGCGCCGTCGGCAGCGCGGCGTCGCCATAGGCTCGTCCCAGACCCCGGCTCAGCGAGGCGCTGCGGCTGTTGCGCTCGAGGTCATCGGTCGTGACCAGCGCGGTCTCGATCCAACGCTGGCGACCCCAACCGCTGAGCAGCATCTTCCGCATCATCACGTTAGCGTGCGCCAGGCGTGTTGGGAGCGCGTTGTGACGTAGCTCGTTGTGAAATAGACGTGATGTCCTGGTTCTCGAGCAACGTCTTCTCCGCGCCGCTTCGCGCCACCGCGATCATAGCGCGCCCGACCTGCTCTGTCGTGGCGATGCTGCGCGGGGACATCGCGCGCAGCATCGGGAAAAGCGGCCTCATCTCCCGTCTCCTCCGAGTTGCGTCGAAACGATCGGATCTTCCGCGGCGGTTTTCCACGGCAGCGTGGGCCACCAGTGCTGGCGCGGCGGCGCGGCCTCGGGCTCGACGCTCTCGCCCGGCTTCGGCGACAGGATCGTCGCGCCCGCGCGCTCGCCCGCGGCCAGCACGCGCTCGATCGGCTCGGTCCAGCCGTGGTACGCGAGCACGAACTTGCCCCAGTGCACCGGCAGCATGACCTTGCCGCGCACCAGGCCGTGCGCGACCACCGCCTGCTCGGGGCCGAGGTGCCAGTCGGGCCAGCCGCGGCCGTACTGCCCCGCCTCGATCATGGTCAGGTCGAACGGGCCCAGCCGCGCGCCGATGTCGCGCATCGCCGGGAACAGGCCGGTGTCACCCGAGTAGTAGACGCGGTGGCGCGGGCCCAGCAGCGCCCAGCCGCTCCACAGCTTGGCGTCGTTGTCGATGACCATGCGCCCCGAGGCGTGGCGCGCCGGCGTGCACACGATCTCGAGATCGCCGGCGCGGGTTTGCTGCCACCAGTCGAGCTCGACGATGCGCGCGTCGGGCACGCCCCAGTACGCGAGGTGCGCGCCGATCCCCAGCGGCACGACGAAGGTGGTGTTCCAGCCGTGGTTCCGGGACGCGTCGTCGAGCGCGACGATCGTGCGGCGGTCGAGGTGATCGTAGTGGTCGTGCGAGATCACCACCACGTCGATCGGGGGCAGGTCGGCGAGCGCCAGCGGCGGCGCGTACCAGGCGCGCGGGCCGACGCCCGGGATCGGCGAGGCGCGCTCGCTCCAGACCGGGTCGGTGAGCACGCGGTGGCCGTCGATCTCGACCAGCGTCGACGAGTGGCCGAACCAGGTGACGCGCAGGCCGGTCGGCGGCGGCGTGGCGAAGCGAGTGCCACCGCCGGTGGCGACGGGGACCGGACCTTGCGGGCTGGTGAAGGGGCTGCTGCGAAACAGGCCGCTCAGCATCGCGCGCGCATCGTTGATCAGCGGCTGGGGGTTCACGAAGTGGTCCTCGTGCCATTCGGCCGACCCCTCCATGCGCGTGCGGCGGGGCCCGGTGGCCCGCTTGCCGAGCGACGCCCAGGCGGCGACCAGCCCAACCGTGAGGGCGAGCACGATGCCGGCCCCCGCCACCTTCAGCAAGATGCGCAGGAACCGCCTCGCCCCCGACGGGCGGCGCGGTTGGTGGGGCTGGGCGGCCATGGCCGGACAGCTTACGCCGAATGCGCGCCCGCGGCCTGTTCCCCGTCGGTGAGCGTCGGGAAGCCGGCCCCGATGTCATCCTGCGCTGATCGCGGTTGACCTCGGACCGGCGTGGACTAGGCTTGCGCGCGCGGTAGTAAGCTCCGATGTGGATAGTCAGACTCGCTCTCCGTCGCCCGTACACGGTCGCGGTCATGTGCGTCCTCATTCTGGTGATGGGCGTGCTCTCGCTGACCCGGATGGTGGTCGACATCTTCCCGGCGATCGACATCCCGGTCGTCGCGGTGATCTGGAACTACCCGGGCCTGTCGGCGCAGGACATGGAGCGCCGGGTCGTGCTCATCAGCGAGCGCGCATTCTCGACCACGGTCAACGGCATCGAGCGCATCGAGTCGCAGTCGATCCCCGGCATCGGCATGCTCAAGGTCTACTTCCAGCCGGGCGCGGAGATCGGCGCGGCGATCGCGCAGATCTCGTCGGTGTGCAGCACGATCCTGCGCATCACGCCGCCGGGCATGCAGCCGCCCAACGTCATCCAGTTCAACGCGTCCAACGTGCCGGTCGCGCAGCTGACCGCGTCCAGTGACAGCCTGCCCGAGCAGCAGGTCTTCGACTACGGCCTGAACTTCATCCGCGTGCGGCTGTTCACCATCCCGGGCCTCGGCGACGCCGGCGCCGTTCGGCGGCAAGCAGCGGCAGATCAACGTCGACATCGATCCGCGCGCGCTGGCCAGCAAGGGGTTGTCGCCGTTCGACGTGGTCAACGCGCTGTCGACTTCCAACGTGATCCTGCCGGCGGGCACCGCGCGCATCGGCGGGCGCGAGTACAACGTCATCCTCAACAACAGCCCGCCCAACGTCGAGGAGTTCGGGCAAATTCCGGTCAAGATCGTCGACGGCGCGCCGGTGACCCTGGCCGACGTCGCGCACGTCTCCGACGCGTTCGCGGACCAGACCAACATCGTGCGCGTCAACGGCCGGCGCGCGACGTACATGGCGATCCTCAAGCACGCCGACGCGTCGACGCTGGCGGTGGTCGATGCCGTCCGCGACGTGCTGCCGGGGATCAAGGCGGCGGCGCCCAACGGGCTCGAGCTGAAGATCGACTTCGATCAGTCGGTGTTCGTGCGCGGCGCGATCAGCGGGGTCGTGCGCGAGGCGATCATCTCTTCGCTGCTGGTGTCGCTGATGGTCGGCCTGTTCCTGGGCAGCTGGCGCAGCATGGTGATCGTCTGCACCTCGATCCCGCTCGCCATCTTCTCGGCCATCGTCGGGCTCAAGCTCACCGGTCACACCGTCAACATCATGACCCTGGGCGGGCTGGCGCTGGCGATCGGCATGCTGGTCGACGACGCCACCGTCGAGGTCGAGAACATCCACCGCAACCGCCACATGGGCAAGCCGCTCACGCGCGCGATCCTCGACGGCGCGCAGCAGATCGCCGTGCCGGCAATCGTGGCCACGCTGTCGATCTGCATCGTATTCTTTCCGGTCGTGCTGCTGGTCGGGCCGGCGCGCTTCCTGTTCACGCCGCTCGCGATCTCGGTCGTGCTGGCGATGATCGCGTCTTATCTCCTTTCGCGAACGCTGGTGCCGGCGCTGGCGCGCATGCTGATGCACGGCGAGCACCACGACGATGGGGTCAGCATCCCGCGTGGCTTCGCGGGCGTGGCGACGCGCTTCAACCGCTGGCGCGACCGCCACTTCGAGCGCTTCCAGAACGCCTACGCATCGGCGCTGGCGGCGGCGCTGCACCACCGGCGGTTCACGTTGCTGGTCGCGGCGGGCATCGCCATCGCCAGCCTCAAGCTGGCGACCGTCGTCGGCACCGACTTCTTCCCCAGCGTCGACGCTGGCTTGATGAAGCTGCACTTCCGCGCGCCCACCGGCACGCGCGTCGAGGACACCGAGGGCTACATCAAGCGGGTCGAGACTGGCATCCGCAGCGTGATCCCCGACAATGAGATCGAGACCATCAACGCGATGATCGGCGTGCCGGTTTCGTACAACCTGGCGTTCGTGCAGACCGACAACGTCAGCAGCATGGACGGTGAGCTGCTCGTCGCGCTCAAGCCGGAGCACGGCCCGACGGCGGACTACATGCGGCGGATCCGCGAGCTGCTCGGGCGCGAGTTCCCCGGCTGCAACTTCTATTTCCAGCCAGCCGACATCGTGAGCCAGGTGCTGAACTTCGGTCTGTCGGCGCCGATCGACGTGCAGGTCGAGTTCCCGGACCTGACCAAGGGCTATGAGGTCGCGCGCCGCATCCGGGACGCGATCGCCGAGATCCCCGGCACGGCCGACGCGCACATCGTGCAGGTGGTCGACTACCCGTCGCTGAACATCAACGTCGACCGGTTGCGTGCCGCGCAGGCCGGCATCACCGAGCGCGACGTCGCCAACAACCTGCTCGTGTCGCTGTCCTCGAGCGGCCTGGTGTCGCCGTCGTTCTTCCTCAACCCCAAGAACAACGTGAACTACACGGTGGTGGTGAAGTCGCCGCTGCCCAAGGTCTCATCGGTCGAGCGCGTGATGTCGACGCCGCTGACCCCGGCCGGCGTGGCGCTGACCGGTCTCACCAGCTCGGGGTCGCCGTCGGCGGTGCCCGAGGCGCCGACCCAGTTGCTGAGCAGCGTCGCCGAGATCCAGCCGGGCGGCAGCCCGGAGCAGATCAATCACTACACCGTCCAGCGCGTGATCGACGTCGGCGCCAACGTGCACGGGCGCGACCTGGGCGCGGTCGCCACCGACATCCAGAAGCGGATCGACGGGCTCGGCCCGCTGCCGCAGGGCATGAAGGTCACGTTGCGCGGCCAGAACCAGGTGATGAACCAGTCGTTCCGTATGCTGGGGCTGGGGCTGATCCTGGCGACGCTGCTGGTCTACTGCCTGATGGTGATCCTGTTCCAGTCATGGCTGGATCCCTTCATCATCATGGTCGCCGTACCCGGGGCCATCGTCGGCATTCTCTGGATGCTCGCGTTCACCCACACCACGATCAACGTCGAGTCGCTGATGGGATCGATCATGTCGGTCGGCATCGCGGTCTCGAACTCGATCCTGCTGGTCAGCTTCGCCAACGACATCCGCGTCGAGAACGAGAAGCTGTCGCCGCTGGAGGCGGCGCTCGAGGCGGGGCGCACGCGGCTGCGGCCGGTGATCATGACCGCGATGGCGATGATCATCGGTATGATCCCGATGGCGCTGGGTCTGGGTGACGCGGGCGAGCAGAACGCGCCGCTGGGGCGCGCGGTCATCGGCGGGCTGGCGCTGGCGACCGTCGCGACCCTCTTCGTGGTTCCCGTGGTTTATGCGAGCCTGCGGAAAGAGCTGCCGAGCAAGCACGTGATGGAACAGAAATTCCTGGCCGAAGAGCAAGAGGGCCTCTGATGTCGCCGCGTCGTCGATCTGCGCTGGTTTATCTCGCCGGGGTGGGCGCGCTGGTCCTGGTCGCCTTCGGGGTGATCACGCTCGACGCGCGCCGCAAGTCGCAGGCGCATGCCGATGCCCAGGTGCGCGAGGAGACCGTGCGGCGCGGGCCGCGCGTGAGGCTCGTCGACGTGAAGCGTTCGGCGGGTGTGCGCCACCTGGTGCTGCAGGGCGAGGCGCGCCCCTACGCCGAGGTCACGCTCTACGCCAAGGTCGCCGGTTATCTGCGCGATCTTCGCGTCGACAAGGGCGATCGGGTGAAAGCCAACCAGGTGCTGGCGACGGTGATCGCGCCCGAGCTCGACGCGCAGTACCTGGCGGCCGAGGCCGACGCGCGCAACAAGCGCGTGAACGCCAAGCGCCTGACCGCGCTCGCGCCCAGCGGCGTGGTGTCGGCACAGGAGCTGGAGCAGGGGCAGGCGGCGGCCGACGTCGCCGAGGCGACGCAGGCCGCGCTGTCCAACCAGCGCGACTACCGCGTGATCCGCGCGCCGTTCAGTGGCGTGGTCACCGCACGATTCGCCGATCCGGGGACGCTGATTCAGAGCGCGGCCAACGCGCAGAGCGGAGCGGTACCGATCGTCTCGATCGCTAAGGGGGACACGCTGCGCGTCTACGTCTATCTCGACCAGGCGAGCGCGTCGTTCGTGCGCGTCGGCGACGTCGCGACGATCCGTGTGCCGGAGAAGCCCGGCTGGACACGCCAGGCCAAGGTGACGCGCTCCTCGGGGGCGCTGTCGCCCAAGACGCGCACGATGCAGACCGAGGTCGACATCGAGAACGTCGACGGCGCGATCCTGCCCGGCAGTTACGTCGACGTGGGCCTGGATGTGAAGGTGCCGGCGCTGCTGGAGATGCCGGCCGAGGCGCTGGTGATGCGCGGCGAGAAGACGGCCGTCGCGGTCGTCGATGGCGAGAACCGCGTGCACTACCGCCCGGTCGTGGTCGCCGACGACGACGGCCAGCTGGTGCGCCTGGTGAGCGGCGTCAAGGAAGGCGAGCGCGTAGCGCTGAATTTGGGGAGCGACACCAGCGACGGAAGCCCGGTGCAGGTCGTGGAAGGGCCGAAGGCGCCGAGCGCCGCGAAGTAGAGGATCCGGCGCGCGAGTCCGAGTCCGTGCGCGAGTCCGAGTCCGTGCGCGAGTCCGAGTCCGTGCGCGAGTCCGAGTCCGAGTCCGTGCTCGTCTCGGGTGATCCGATTCTCGTACCCACTCCGGTCCCCTCCCCCCGTCTGCGGGGGGAGGGTTAGGGAGAGGGGCCGGCGGGCGCCACGACTCGCAAGGTCTGCCCTCTCCCTAACCCTCCCCCCGCCGACGGGGGGAGGGGACCGGACCGAGAGAGATCCCCGCGTCACGCTCCCCGCCAGACGTTCCCACGGACACGGACTCGCCCCACGAGCACGGACACGGACACGGACACGCGCTCGCTCGCTCGCCGGCGCTCCTCCGCCCCGCAACATTCTCTTGCCCCCGGTGACACCTCCGCGCTTCCGCGGTGTTCCTTGGTCATGTCCGGTTCGAAAGTAGTCCCACTCCTGACCCAGAGGCCCGCCATGAAAACGCTCACCATCGCTTCCTCCATCTCCCTCGTCGCCATCGTCCTGGCGAGTACCCCAGCGCTCGCGCAGTCGGCGCCGTCCGTCAGCGCCGAAGAAGAGACGCTGGTCGGCTATCACCGGGCGGAGACCACGCGGGTGTCGGGGTGGTTCGTCGCCCCGACGTTCGCGACGACCAGCTTCGCGGGCCAGCTCGGCTACCTCCCGGGCTTGCGCGGCGGCATCTACTTGAACCAGCGGTTCGCCATCGGCGTCACTGCCAACGTGCTCACGACGCAGGACAGCCACCTCGGCGATCACGACGGCCGCAACGTCGGCACGTACGGCGGCCTGTTGTTCCAGTACGTCGTGCAGTCGAACAACCTGATCCACGCGAGCGTCGAGTCGACGCTCGCCAGTGGCCGCTGGTGCAACACCGTCGGCGACGGCAAGGGCACCGCGCCCGACGGCTGCAGCGGCCGCACGTTCCTGGCGTTCGAGCCGGGCGCCAACCTCGAGCTGAACGTGGCGCGGCACATCCGCGTCTCGACCGGCGTCGGCTATCGCTTCGCGGTCGCTGCCAAGGGCGACGGCCCGACCAGCGGCGACCTCAGCGGCATCGTCGCGCGGACCAGCCTCATCGTCGGAAACTTCTAGGCACCTCGTGCGCGATCAGTTCGGCGTCGCTGACGCCAGCTGATCGCGCATGCGCTCCATCAGGCCGTCCATCCCCTCGCGTGCGACCAGCTTTCGAAACTGCCGCCGGTAGGTGGCGACCAGGCTGGTGCCGTCGACGACGACGTCGGTGACCCGCCATTCGTTGTCTTTGCGCTCCAGGCGGTATTCGATGTGCGAGCCGGAGTCGGGCGCCGCGCCCAGCGCGCAAGCCGTCGCGGTCACGCGCGCCTCGCTGCCCTGGATCGTCTCACCGTCGTAGTTGGTGCGCAGCTTCTGGTTCTCGAGCCGCGTGACGAAGGTTCGGCGGGTCAGCGCCGCGAACGTCGAGATGAATTCGCGGCGTCGCTCGGGCAAGAGCTTCGAAAAGGCGGTGCCCAGCGCTTCGCCCGCGATCGCGTCGTAGTCGAGCAAGGCACCCAGCAGCCGCTCGATCTGGCGCCGCCGCATGTCGGCCTCGGGCGACCAGTCGGGCACGCGCCGGCTCACCGCCGCGCGAATCTCGGCCTCGGTGCGCCGGAGCTTGGCCAGGGGGCCGAGCTCTTCCTTGGCGTAGGCGGAGGAGGGACTTCCCGCCAGCGACGCCGACATCAGCACCGAGGCCGACACGATGAACAGCCCCCTGCGCGCGTGCGTGATCACGGCCGCGGCCCTTCCGGCGCGGGTGCGTGTGCCGCGGGCTCGCGGTCGTTCATGCCGCCCGGTTGTGCAGCGCGCATGCCAGCAGGAATCACGGCGATGAGCTTCGCGGACCGTCGCATTTTTGGTCGGCCGCGACGGGCAAACGATTGCTTTTGCAACGCCGAGCGCCCCCAGCGATCGCTGATCCCCCCGTCCCTGAGCGTCTTGCGCGCGGCACATGCGATGCACAGTTTGGCATCTCGAACGTCGCCAGGCCCGTGCTGACGACGATCATCGGAAGGCGGCCTGCAATATGAAGCGCGTCGCGTTGGCTGGGTTTTCGTTGGCTTGTGTTTCGTGGTTGTTGCCGCTGGAGCTAGCGGTCGCGGCGCCCGGGCCGCTACCGCCCGCGATGGCCGCGGCCGCGCCGTTGTGCGCCGGCGCTTACGCGGATGATTTCGCGGCCTTGACCAGCCAGGCGCGCGACTTCGACCGGCATCCGGAGGCAACCTTTTCCTACTGCACCCGCAGCAGCGCGGTCTACGAGTGCCTGTCCTACGGTCCGGATGCGACCGTGCATCGCGAGCGCCGCAAGGTGGTCGCCCACGGCACCGCGTTCGCGTACCGGCGGCAGGGCCTCGACACGTTGCTGCTCACCAACGACCACGTGGCCGCCTGGCCGGCGGTGACCGATCCCCAGCACGTGGTCGAGGGTGTGCCGGCCGGATGCAAGCGCATCTCGGAGTCGCTGGCGCTGGTCGACGACGAGCACGACGACTACGCGCGCGACGATGTTCCGGTCACGCGCGTCGTCACCGATCCCCAGCTCGACGTCGCCGTGCTCAAGGCTCACAGCGATCTGCACGTCATGCCCTGGAAGATCGGCCGCAGCAGCGCGATCCGCGAGCGCAACGCGGTCGAGGTGCGCGGGTTTCCCCTGGGTGCGTTCCGCGCCACCAGCCTGGGCAAGGTGATCTCCGAGCACGATCACGACGACTACGGTGAGTGGGATCACGATGACTTCGTCGTCGATGCGCTGCTGTCGGCGGGTAACTCCGGATCGCCGGTGCTGGCGGTGTCGTGCACGACCGGCGAGTACGAGCTGGTCGGGATCTTCCACGCCGGTTACACCGCGGGCAGCGCGCTCAACGTGGTGATCGGCATCGACCAGGTCCGCGATCTGATGACGACGCTCAAGCGCGCGCCGCACGCACACGTCGCCGACGTGCCGGCGCTCGACGGCGCCTTGCGCGCGCGCCTCGAGGAAACCCTCGCCAGCGAGCACGAGATCTTCTTCCCGTTCGGCGCCAACGTCGCGGTGTTGCGGCCCGCCGCCAGCGGCGCGCTGCTGTTCGCCATCTTCGGCCGCGACTTCCCGCGCGTGGTCGAGCCGCTGGCGCTCGTCGAGGACCTGGCGCCGGCACCGGGCGCGAGCACGAGCCCGAGCAGCTTCGGCACGCTCGGCCGCATCTGGTTCGGGTCGTCGCGCGGGCTCAAGCTCTACATACACGCGCCGCTCGACGGAGATGGCGAGCCGCCGATCGCGCGCGTGCTCGATGCCCTGCGCACCGATGCGGCAGCGCACGTCGCGTACCGCGGGCTGCAGCGACAGGACTCCGAGACGCGGCAGACGGCGGAGCGGATTCTGCGCGAGGGGAAGACGCTGGCGAGGACGGCGGCGTCGCGCGCGGATTTGCTGCAGGCGATCACGGATGCGGGCGAGCGGCTGGGGCCGGGGGTGGATGAGGTGGTAACTCGCTTCGCCGAGTTGCTCGCGGGCGATCACGTCAACGTCAACGTTCACGATCAAGTCAACGTTCATGATCACTTCAACGATCACGGGAGCGTTCCCGTTCAGGTGCACGTCAACGATCACGGGGGCGATCACGTCCACGGTGGCGTGATCGGGTTGGGAGTTTCTCCCGGGGGGTAGTGGGAAAATTCCCGAACGGCCGGGGGGCGGGCGCGGGGAGGCGCAAGTTGAGTGCTGGCCCCGAACTTGCCTTGGAAGATGTGGGCAGTCATGCTGGTCGTCGCACGTGAGCGAGACGCGGGAACGCGCAGCGGGAAGATTCGGCTCTTGAACGGGCGCGCGCTGAACTGGCGGCGCCAGCGGCTCGCTGTCGCGATGGTGCTGGTGGTGTGCGCGATCGCCGGCCTGGCGTACGAAGACGCCGCGCGCGAATCGACGGCGGCGCTGCAAGACTTCGCCGAGGAGCAGGCGACGCTGGCGCGCGCGCTTGGCGCGGCGCTGCGGTTGCGCGCGACCGGGACCTCGCAGATGACGGAGGCCGAGCTGCTCGCCGGCCTGCGCGCGGTCGAGCGGCCGAATGCGCTCGTCATCCTGGTTGGTCGTCCCGGCGATCGCGCGCTGCAGGCGACTGACGGCCGGCGCGTGGTCTCGGATCGGCTCGCCGCCGCGCTCGGGCGCCAGGACGCGGTGGTTCGCATCCCGCGCAACGAATCGGCGCCGTTCGGGCTTCCGCCGCGCACGGCGCTGGCCGGGCTGGCGCGCGTCGACGGTGTCGCCGGAGGCCCGTGGCAGATCGTCGCGGTCGCCAGCGCCGAGCGCGAGCGTGACCGCGAGGTCTGGGCGCGCCGCCGTCTGGTGCTGAGCGTGCTCACCGCAGCGGGGCTGGTGCTGGTGTTCGGCGGCCTGGCCATGCGCAAGCAGCGCAAGGAGCTGGTGCTGGAGCGCGAGCTGGCGATCGCGGACCTGCGGCAGAGCCGCGACGAACGGCTCGAGCGCGCCAGCAAGGCAGCGGCGATGGGCACGCTGGCGATGGGCGTGGCGCACGAGATCTCGACGCCGCTCGGGGTGATCGCGGCGCGCGCCGAGCAGATGCGGCCGCGGGTGGTCGCCGACGAGCGCCTGTCGGCGGGCGTGAACGCGATCCTCTCGCAGACCGATCGCATCAACCAGGTGATCCGCGGGTCTGCTCGGGCTCGCGCGCGGCGAGGCGCCCGCGAGCGAGCGCATCGACCCGCGCGCCGTGATCGAGAACGCGGTCGCGCTGGTCGAGCACCGCTTCGCCAAGGCCGGCGTCGGGCTGCGCCAGGAGATCGACGCCGACCTGCCCGCGGTGGTCGGGCGACCCGCGGCTGCTCGAGCACGCGGTCGTGAACCTGCTGCTCAACGCGTGCGACGCCTGCCGCGCCGGCGGCGACGTGCTCATCCGCGGGCGACGCGACGGCGCCGAGATCGAGATCCTGGTCGAGGACTCGGGCGCGGGCATCTCGCTCAGCGACGTGGGGCGCGCGCTGGAGCCGTTCTTCACGACCAAGGCGCGCGAGGGCGGCACGGGCCTGGGCCTGGCCATCGCGCGCGAGATCGTCGCCAACCATCGCGGGCAGCTGGTGTTCACGCCCGGCGAGCCGCGCGGCACGCGCGCGGCGATTCGCCTGCCGCCGGTGGAGGCAGCGCATGCCTAGCCAACGTCGCTCGCGCATCCTGGTCGTCGACGACAACCTCGAGATGGCGACGCACCATCGCCGACGGGCTCGCCGACCGCGGCTACGACGCCGTGCCGCTCGCCTCGGGCGCGGAGGCGGCCTCGCGGCTCTCGTCGACCAGCGAACGCTTCGACGCCATCGTCACCGACCTGCGCATGCCCAAGGTCGACGGGCTCGAGCTGCTGGCGACGTCGCGCGCGCCTCGACCCCGACCGCCCGGTGATCGTCATGACCGCCTACAGCGCGATCGACACCGCGGTCGAATCGATCCGCCAGGGCGCGTACCACTACCTGACCAAGCCGTTCAAGCAGGACGAGCTGGCGATCTTCCTCGGGCGCGCGCTCGACGACGTGCGGGTGCGGCGCGAGGCGGTCGCGCTCAAGACCGCGCTGCGCGCGCAGCTGCTCGAAGTCCAGCATCATCGGTCACAGCCCTGCGATCCAGGCCGTGCGCGAGCGCATCCGCCGGGTCGCCGACGCGCCGGCGCCGGTGATCGTCTTCGGCGAGACCGGCACCGGCAAGGGGCTGGTCGCGCGCGCCTTGCACGTCGAGAGCCGCCGCGCCGAGCGCCCGTTCGTCGCGGTCAACTGCGCGGCGCTGCCCGAGACGCTGCTCGAGAGCGAGCTCTTCGGCCACGTCAAGGGCGCGTTCACCGGCGCCGCGGGCGACCGCGCCGGCCTGTTCGCCGAGGCCGACGGCGGCACGCTCTTTCTCGACGAGATCGGCGAGATGACGCCCGCCCTGCAGGCCAAGCTGCTGCACGTCCTGGAGAGCGGCACCGTGCGCGCGGTCGGCGCCGTGCGCGAGCGCGAGGTCGACGTGCGCATCATCGCGGCCACCCACCGGAACCTGCCGCAGCTGGTGCGCGACGGGCGTTTCCGCGAGGACCTCCTCTACCGCCTGGACGTCGTGTCGATCGTGATCCCGCCGCTGCGCGATCGCCGCGAGGACATCCGCGAGCTGCTCGAGCACTTCCTCGACGAGCGTGCGCGAGAAGTATCCGCAATCGACGGTGCAGCGCTTCGGCGCCGAGGCGCTGCGCGCGCTCGAGCGCTACCGCTGGCCGGGCAACGTGCGCGAGCTCGCGCACACCGTCGAGAAGCTGGTGCTGCTGGGCGCCGACGCCGAGATCGCCGTCGCGCGATCTGCCCGAGGCGATCACCCGCGCCGCGCGTCCCGAGCCGCTGTCGTTCGGCGGCGAGATCCTGCCGCTGCGCGAGCTCGAGCGCCGCTACGCCGCCTGGGCGCTGGCGCAGACCGGCGGCCATCGCGGCAAGACCGCCGAGAAGCTGGGCGTCGATCCGAAGACGCTGCGCAAGTGGCTGGGCGATGTCGACCGCGACGATGAATAGCCGGGGCTATCGAATCACGCCGGTCGGTCCGACGCGCGTCGTGCTGAGCGCGCAGTCGTCGACGTAGAGCACGGCCGGGCTCGGCAGCACGTCCTCGCCGATGCTGCACACCTCCCACTCGATCCACGGCGTGGGCGCCATCGCCTTGCCATTGATGTCGATGATCTGCTGCCCGTCGAGCCAGAACGTGATTCGGCCAGTGTTGTCCTGGGCGTTGCGATAGAAGGACTCGATCTGGAACCAGCGGCCGATCGGCACCGCGGGGTGGGGGACGTCGAGCGGGATCTCGTGCACCTGAGAGAGGTGGTTGTAGAGCACCAGGGACATCTGGCCGGGAGAGCTGTTGACGAGGTCGAGGTCGTAGAACTCGGTGGTGGTCGCTTCGACGCTGGCGTCGGTGCGCAGGCGGAACTTGAAGATCACCCAGTAGGTGCCGACGGTGACCGCGCTCGGCAGGTAGTACCAGGCGCTGTAGTAGCCCTCGACGGGCAGGTCGCCCACGCGCGAGAGCAGCGTGTTCTGCTGCTCGCCGACCACGCTGGTGTCGATCGTCATCTTCACGGAGTAGGCACCGTCGCGAGCGCGGTCGTTCGAGACCACGATCGAATCGCCGGCCTCGGGAAACGCCTCGGCGCCGCGACCCGGCACCGCGGTCCACTCACTGAACGAATTGCTCTCGAAGGTCGCCGACCAGAGCACGTCGGAGCCGACGCCGAGGTCGGGCCCGCAGCTCACCCCGAGCGCGGGACACGCCAGCGCGAGCGCGATCGCAACCACTGAGCCGCGCGCGCGGAGCGGCCGCGCCATCAGAACAGCCTCCAGGCCGCGCCCGCCGTCGCACCGAACCAGACCAGCGGCGTGTGGCCGACCACGCCGCGCGGGAGCGCCGAGATCGCCGGCGGGCTCGGCACCACCTCGCCGTGCAGCGCCAGAAAGGGCGAGATCCGCGAGATGCCGGTCAGGTACACGCCAGCGGCGGCGCGCACGCCGAGCTCGGCCGACGTGTCCGTGTCCTTGCTCGCGAGGTCGAGCCCGGTCTCGCGCAGCAGCGCCACCGCGACGCCGAGCTCGGCGTAGGGCTCGAGCATGCGGCGCTCGCTGGTCTCGTGCGCCCATTGCACGCGCAGGCTCACGTCGGCGGGCACGCGCCACTGGCGGATGGCGACGCCACCGATGCTGGTGTCGACGGGAGCCAGCGCCGTCGCTCCCGCCGCCAGCGCCCAGCGCCCGTCGCCGACGGCCACGCGCAGCCCGAGCCCCGCCTGGCCGATGCGCGCGTCGGCGCCGACGCCGGCCTCGACGCCGGCGCCGAGAGCGAGCCGGACGCGCGAGCGCTGAGGTGACGTCGGTTCGGGGTCCTCGGAGACCGTGCTGACGAGGGTCGCCGGCTCTGGTGGTGGACGAGGCGGCGCGATCGCGGGCGGCGGTGGGTTCGCGCGCGGCGCGAGCATGGCTCCGGGATCGATCACCAGCGCGACGAAGACCGCTGCGACCCGCGCGCGATAGGCGCAGTCGCGCGCTTCATCGCGATACTCGCGCGCGCTGCCGGCGGCGACGACCTGGAACGGCACACCCAGGTCGGTGATCTCGACGAGCGGGCTGCTGCCGCCGCTCGCGCGCAGCCGCGCGTTGAGGTGCTCGCGCGGCACCAGCAGCTCGATCTCGGTGCGCACGGCGGCCGGCGAAGGACAGGTGCTGCTGCCGCCGATCAAGCGGCCGGGCGGATCCGCGGCCCGCGCCGTCGCGGTGGCGCCCCACAGCGCAACCACGGCAAGAAAACGGACGCCCCGGCGGACCCGATCCTGCACCCGGCCACGATAGCCGAATGCGCGCCCAGTGGGCATCGCGTAGGGGCCGGTCTCGGCAGGTGACAGCGCGCTCACCCCTTGCTCCGCCGTTGAGCTAGAGTGCGCTTTGCGTGAAGGTTTTCGTCTCCACGGGCCCTCTCGGGGGCGTGCAAGAGTCGGTGTCCCCCGCGGCTCGCGCCAGGGCCGAGGCGGCGCCCGCCGTCCCGCACCCCGTCGTCAAGGTGACCGTCGCCGGCGAGGCGCGTGGGGATTTCCGCGCGCTCTACGACGCGTGGTTCGATGACGTGTCGCGCTGGATCGTGGCGCTGGGCGGCATCGACGCCGATCGGGACGACATCGTGCAAGAGGTCTTCATGGTGGTGCGGCGCCGCCTGTCGTCGTTCGACGGCGCCAACCCGGCCGGGTGGCTCTACCGCATCACGCGCCGCCAGGTGCGCGATTTTCGCCGCCGCAGCTGGGTGCGGCACATCTTCACCAAGCGGCGCGTGGAAGAGCCGGACGATCTGCCGCACGCGGGCAGCACGCCGGCCGCCGCGCTCGAGCGCAAGGAGGACCGGCGCATCCTGCACACGATCCTCTCGAAGATGCGCGAGGAGCGGCGCAGCGCGTTCGTGCTGTTCGAGATCGAGGGACTCTCGGGGGAGGAGATCGCCCGCATCCAGAGCGTTCCCATCAACACCGTCTGGACACGGCTCTACCATGCGCGCCGGGAGTTCTTCGCGCTGGCCGCGAAGTATCAGAAGCGTCTGGAGAGCGCCGAGCGCCTGCCCGGTCGACGAGACGAGGGGAGCACCAAATGAGCGATGGCGGCAGGGGCGCGGGCCAAGGCGCCGGGGGCGTGGGTGGCGGGGCCGAGCCGGTCGTGATGCGGCGTCTCCTCGACGAGATCCCCGCTGATCCGCTGACGCCGCGCGCCTGGGCGCTGGGCGTGCTGCGGCGCACGCCGGCGCATCGAGCGTCGGTCGGGCGCAAGCAGCGCGTGCGCCTCGTGCTGGGGCAGGGGGGGCGTCGGCGCGCCCTGCCGCTGTTGCGGCCCGCGATCGCCGGCGTGATCCTGATCGGTTGCGGCGCGGCCGCCAGCGCCGCGCTGGGGCGCTGGCCCGAGATCGTGCAGGCCTATCGCCGGTTGCTCGCGCCAACGTCGGCGCCGGCCGCCGTTGCGGACGGGCATCCCCGGCGGTGGGCATCGGGGCAGCGGGCACCTTCGACATCGTCGGGGGCCGCCGCCCTGGCGGCGCCGGGCGAGATGCCCGCGCCGGAGCCCGTGGCCGTGCCGATCGCTCCCGAGCCGAGCGCGGTGCCAGCGGGCTCGGCGGCGACGTCACTAGAAGCGTCGTTGGTGGCTGCGGAGCGCGCGAGGCTGGAGGAGCGCGAGGCCCCGGCGCCGTCGGCGAGCCGCGCGGCCGTGCATGGCTCGAGCGCGTCGTGGCGCCCGCGCCGCGCGCTGGCGCGGGTGGCCGCCGTGGCGGCGAAGAATGTGGCCCGCTCGACGGCGAGGCTGCCACCGCCGCCGGCCGCACCCGCGATGTCTACCGACGCTCCCGACGACACGACACCGGTGCTGGAAGCCATGCGAGCGCTGCGCGTCGAAGGGAACCCGGCGCGCGCGCGCCGATTGCTGGCGGGCTACCTCGACCACCATCCCAACGGCTCGCTGGCCGAGGAGGCGCTGGCGATGTCGATCGAAGCGGCGGTCGCGCACGAAGACGCCGACGCCCCGGTACTCGCGCGCAGGTACATGCGCCGCTATCCTTCGGGGCACTTCTCGGCGGTGGCGCGGCGAACGCTCGACGGAGCGGCGGGAACCACGAACTGATGCGGGCGATTCCCGTGTCAAATCGCCGGGGCGTCTTCCTCGCGCTGACACTGGCGCTGATCATCGGCGGCTGTGCTGCCGCCGGCACGTCGGGACCATCGGACGGTGAGGGCGGCAGCGCCGCGGGGGGCACGACCGGCGGCGGCGGTTCGAACGCCAGCACGGGCGGTGCGACCGGTAGCGGCGGCGTGACCGGGAGCGGTGGCGCACCCGGCACGGGCGGCAGCACCACCGGCGCCGGCGGCCACGTGACCACGGGCGCGGGCGGCAGTGGCACGGGCGGCGCCAGCGGCACCGGTGGTCGGGGCGGCAGCGGCGCGGGCGGTCGCGCCACGGGCGGGGCGACTGGCACCGGCGGTCACATCGCCGGCACCGTGCGCATCATGGCGCTCGGCGACTCGACGACCGGCTCGGTCTGCTGGCGCGCGATGCTGTGGACGATGCTGAACCAGGGCGGTTTCAGCGGGCGTTTCAACTTCGTCGGCAGCCGAAACAACGACCCCGGCTGCAACGTGCCTGGCTACGACACCGACAACGAAGGGCATCCTAGCGTGCTCATCACCAACTTCATCAACGACGCCGATGACATGGCGGCCGGCGTGCAGACGCCCCAGGCGCTGCTGGCGCAGAACCCCGCCGACGTCGTGCTGTTTCACTTCGCGACCAACGACGTGTGGAACGGCAGCATCGCTCCCGCGACGATCCTATCGGCGTACACCACCGTGCTCGCGGCGCTGCGCGCGGCGAACCCGAAGGTGATCGTGCTCGCGGCGCAGCTCATCCCGCTGGTGCCGATCAACGTACCGGTGACCTGCCCGGCCTGCGCCTGCCCCATCGCCTGCGACCAGCGCATGGTGACGTTCAACGGCATGATCCCCGCCTGGGCGGCGGCGAACGCGACCGCGTCGTCGCCGATCATGGTGGTCGATCAGCATACCGGCTTCGTCTCGACCACCGACACGGTCGACGGGGTGCACCCCAACGCGGCCGGTTCCATGAAGATCGCGACCAAGTGGTACGCCGCGCTGACCCCGCTGTTCTAGGCGGGCAACCGACGCGGATGCCGGCCCGGTCATATGGTCGAGCCGATTTGCCGCGGTCGCGACACTAAACCTGCATAAGCGGCCACTGGCGCAACTGCCAATTGTCGCGGCTCGCCGATCCTGCGAAAGTGGGCTCTCAGTGGCTTCTTGGGGCGATGCCGGCGACGTGATCGCGACAACGGTGTCCGGGTAGGCTCAGCGGGGGAGCGGCCGGCGCTCCAAAATGGCTGGTCTGGGAGGGAATCGTCTTGGCTTACACATTGCTGATTGAGGGGGCGTGCGCGGCACGCTTGGTGAGACGTTCAGGGAGATGGCCGGGCAAGGGGCGCCCCGGGGCGGCGGTGTTTGCCGCGCTGCTCGCGCTCGCGGCGGCCGGTTGCTTCACCGGGCCGATCAACCACCCGCCCGAGATCACCGTCGGTGGTCCACCGACGCCGCCGCGCAAGCAACCGGAGCCGGAGCCTTACACCGCGAACGCGAGCGATCCGGACGGCGATCATCCGAAAGTTTCGTGGTACGTCGCCCACAGCCCGTGCACGGACGCCAACGACCGGGCGAACTGGCCGCCGACGACCGACTGGATCGCATCCACGCCCCCGGACAAGCTGATGATCGACGGTAGCGATATCGACGCTCCTTTTTGCGTTTGGGCGTTCGCGACCGACTCGCGCGGTGCCGTGCGAGCCGGCAACTTCTCCGTCGAACCGCAGGATCAGGCGCCAACTGCGAACATCCGGGTCGTCGCGCCGAACCCGTCTCCGAACAGCACGCTCTACCCGCTGTACAGCACGATCGAGCTCTCTCCCGACGGGTCGAGTGATCCCGAAGGCGACGATCTGCAATGGATGTGGACTCTCCAGGCCCCCCCTGGTTCTGCCGCCATGCGCATGGATTGCAACGCCGGCCATATGTGTTTCACCGCTGACGTCCGCGGCGACTACCAGGTCACTCTGGTGGCCATGGACCCGTTGGGCAAGACGGGGACGATCACGCGCACGATCAGCGTCAACGCCGATCAGCCGCCGTGCATCGAGAGTGAGAGCACCATGCCCTCCGACCAATTGCTCACGCCGATCCAGTACGACTCGAAAACCAATACTCCGAATCAAATCTCCGTCGGCGCGGTCCTCGATGACGGCGATCCGTATCCGTCCCCGGTGCTCGTCCCGATGCTGCACTTTCATTGGTACATCTCGAAGAACGGAGAGCCGTTCCTCCCCGTCGGCAACGACTTCAATTTTCTGCCCCTCGATAGCAACCAGGCGCCCGGCAGCCTCGTGAAGGTGCGCCTCGAGGTCATGGATCGCAACCCAGCGACGGCGACCGCGCTGTTCGGGTGCGCAGCCGACAAAGATTTCTGCGCAGCTGTGGCCGGTTGTTTCCAGCGCGTGAGTTGGAGCATCGAGTACCGATGAACCAGTTCCGTGGCGCGTCTTCATTCCCGGCGGTGGCAGCGATCGCGTGCGCGGTGGCGCTTTCCGCTGCCGTCGGATGCGCCGCTTCGTCGTCGGGCGCAGGCGAAGGCGGCGGCAGTGGCGGTGGGTCGACTGGAACTGGGACCGGAGGCAGGGGTACCGGAGGTAGTGGGGTCGCCGGGACCGGCGGGAGCCTCGGTTCGGGTGGTTTCACTGGGAGTGGCGCGGGCGGCATCACTACCGGCGTGGACGCTGGTAGTGATGCGGGTTCCGCGGCCACGGCGGCGCCTCCGGAGGTTGCTTTGCAACGGTCACCCAGATATCGCCGCCGCCGTCCGCCGTCGAGGCCGGGCCGAAAGCCAAAGTGCGAGTCCAGGCGACCGCGAACGGCGTCGTCCCGTCTACAGTGATCTGGAGCTGGACGGTGGTGAGCGATATGCAGGACGCTGGCACGATCACGCCGACGGCGATCGACGGCCCCGGCGCGATCGTCGAGTTCCCGGTGGTGTTCGCTGCGAGGTATCTGGTCACCGCGACGATCACGAACCGGCCAGGTTGCGGGTCTGGCACCTTGCCCGTGATAGCGGCCAACCCGGGCCCGATGCAGTACCTCTTGCGCGCGACCGCGGCTGGCTTTCCGGTTCAGGACACGCCCTTCCCCCTCGGTGCCACCGATCCACAGGTACCGGCGGCTTTGGTGCTGAACAAGGGAACGAACACCCTCCTTTTCCCCCAGCGCAACGATATGAATGGCGGCCCGCTGGCGTCGTACCTCCGCATCACCGATCCGGGATCGGGGGTGAGCGTCGATGCCGACACGACTCGGGGCGCGGCGATGGTGCAGCTGATTCCGACGTTGAGTTATGACCTACTGATCGTTCCGACCGAGCCCTACGCCCCCATTCAGCTGACCGGCCTGCCATCGTCGTGGTTGTTCTCATTGCAGCCCCTCGATCCAGGGGTTCCGATCAATGCCACGACCGTGGATGCCGGCGGCAACCCAGTTGGCGAGGCCCGGATGGTGCTGCGTCGGGGATCGGTTCCGTCGACGGTCGGGGTCAGCGACAGCTCCGGTGCCGCCACGATCTGGGCGCGCGCCAGCACGAGCGCGATGTCGATGAACATCGTACCGCCGATCGGTTCGGGGTTGCCCAGCGCGGCTGTCGGCCAGGGTAGCGATCCCACCGTCGATCCGGGGATCATGATTGCGCTGGGGGTCACGTCGGCGAGCGTGTCGATGAAGTGGGATCGCGTGAGTACCGCGCCGCTCACGGTCCACGTGCTCGCGCCGGGGGGCACTGCGACCGGCGCGGGTGCGCGCGTGCGCGCGACCGCGAGGACAGCGCCTGGTCCGGTCGGGACGCTGACCGTTCAGCCGGCGGGCGGCATGCCGATCCTGTTGCACCCGACGGGCACCACCGACGTCGAGATCGTGACCGACACGACAGGCACCGCCGTTTTCACGGCGCTTTCCCTCGGCGCCTACACGATCACCGTCATTCCGGCGTCGAACGGTTCCGCACCGACCGCGAGCTCGCTCGCCATCACTACCGCGCCGGTCACCTTGGCTGCCGGCGGCCTCACCTCGAGTGTGATGCTGTCAATGAAATCGACGTTGAGCGGGATGCTTCTGCCGCTGTCCGACAGCCCAGGTACGCAGATCATCGCGATCGATCGCGGCGTGATCTCATCGGGCACGGTGGTGTCGTCTACCGTCGCGGCCGACGGCAGGTACCAGCTCTTGGTCGATCCCGGTCGGAGCTACGAGCTGCTCGCGCAGCCGCCATCGACTTCCGCGCGCGGGCGTGCGGTGCTGGCGCTGAGCGTGTCCGACGCGACGCCGGCGTTGGCAACAGCAACCCTCCCGGTCGGGCACGCCGTGCACGGAACGGTGGCGGCGGCACTAGGGGGCTCCCTTGCCGGCACGCTGGTCCAGGCGTTCTGCCCCATGACGTCGCCGAGGTGCCTGGATGGCACGCTCCCGCTCGCCGAAACCGTCGCGCGCTTCGACGGCACATTCGATCTGATCCTTCCCGACCCGCCTACGAACTGATCAGCCGATCAACGTTGCGTGCTCGCCTTCTTGAGCTCGATCGTCACGACCTGAACCGCGTCGCTTGGGGGCGCGTCGACGGGGAACGCATGCTCGCCGAAAAGGGCGGTCACCGTCTCTTTGCCCGGTGTCGCGTCGATCGGCAACGAGCCCGGCAGCGTCTGGTCGGGTTGCACCGGCGCCGAGGTCGTGGCGTCGCGCGCGGGAAAGAGCAGTCGCTCGTGTCCTGCGCCGTCGCGCGCGCGGAGCACCAGGTAGCGGGGCGCGCTCGCCCGCACCACGAAGCGCAGCTGATCGCCGTCGCGCAGCTCGGTCGCCGGGTCGAGCACGGTCAGCTCCGGCCCGCGCTGCAGGAAGATCTTGAGGCCCGGCGGGCGCGGCCCGCGCGTCGCCAGGTAGTTGACCGCCACCGACTCGCGGCTGATGTACAGCCGCCCAACGACGAACGACAGGCCGACGACCGCGCCGATCACCGCCGTCAGGCCAAGCACGTGCTTGAGCCGGGCACGTCCGTCCGCGCGCGCCGCGGCCTCGACGCGCGCCTGGCGCCGGGTGTTCGGGCGGCGGTGGTGAATCCATCGCCGCCCTTTCTACACCGGCGCGGGCTCGCCGGTGGGATCAGTCGGTGCCGGCGTCCGGCGTCCCGGCGGTCGTGGTCGTCGATCGTGCCCGCGTCCGGGCTGCCGTTGCTCGGGCAACCCTCGTCGTAGAGGCCGTTGCAGTTGTCGTCGGTCTGGTTGCCGCAGATCTCGGATGCGCCCGGATGAGTCGTCGCGGTGGTGTCGTCGCAGTCCTTGCACCAGATGTAGCCGTCGCCGTCCTGGTCGACGCCGCTACCGCTCTGCTGGCAGTCGAGCCACTTGCGCACGAAGGCGGCGCGCGTCTGCACGCCCTGCCGGGCCTGTGCGATCGCGTTGTCGAAGACCGCAGTGGTCGTCGAGCTGGGCTTGTGCGGATCGGCGGCCACCGCGTCGCGGATTTGCGCCGACCACTGATCCAGCCAGTCCTGGAGCTGCGAGACGTAGAAGTTGCCGAGCTGCGTGGCCACCGCGCTCGCGTACTGGCCGCGCAGCGTAGCGTCGTTCATCGCCGTCCGGTACTGGTCTCCGACGAATTGAAAGCCCGGACGCGACGACCACCACCAGACCGGATCGCCGGTGAACTTCGACAGGAAATCGAGGATCGAGTCCATGTCGGTGGGCAAAAAGACGTAGCCCTTGTTGGGCCCGAGGTCGTAGAGGTAGTAGTTGTGGTCGCCGCCCCAGTACCCGTCGCCGTCGTTGAGCATCATCTCGCCGGCCCAGGTCAGGAACGAGTGCGGCAGGTCGACGATCGCCGCCAGTGACGACGGCGTGGTCGCGTTCCAGAACCGGCTCAGCTTGTTCCAATCCGCGGTGCTGGTGTTGGTCTCGGCGGTCGCGCCGCCCTTGAACAGATCGTTGGTGGAGTTCCCGGGGAAGAACTCCTCCAGGACGCGGTGGCCCATGCGCTCCTCGGCGACGTAGAGCCCGTAGTAGTTGCCGTTGACCATCAGCTTGCCGCTGGTCGCGCACAGCGCCGCGATGCCGTTCTGGCGCATCCAGGTGTTGCCGATGCGCTCGTGCAGGAACGACAGATCGGCGCGCGGCATGTCGAAGCCGATCTTTCCGACGCCGTGAAACGTGGCCGTGCTGTCGATCTGATCGAACGAGACCACGAACTGCATCTTGCCGGCGGCGCCGTCGTACTGGACCGCCTCGCGCCACGACGAATCGCCCTTGAGGCGGATCCACGCAGTCTTGGTCGAGTCGCTGCCGAAGTGAAAGACCACCGGGTAGTACTTGGGCTGGTAGTCGAAGAACGCCTGGTCAGATCAACATGCCCGCCGACAGGAACTCGGCCTGGATCGCGGCCCAGTCGGAGTCGCTGATGTCGACCGAGTAGGTCTGCAACGTCGGCGCGAAGAGATCGGAGCAGGTAGGCCCGCCGCCGGCGTCGGGGTTGCCGGCGTCGGTGGTGCCACCCATGCCGCCCGCGCCGGTCATTGCGCCGGCTGCGCCGCCGCTCGCCGTCGATGCATCGACGCCGGTGCCGCCCGCGCCGGTCATCCCGGATTCACCCGAGCTACTGCACCCGAGGCCGCTCTGCACCGCACACGACCACACCAGAAACGCGACGCCGTAGCCAAGACGCCTTCTCATAGCTCGCCCCTCCGAGCTATCGTGACAGCAACCCATGTGCCGCGGCTCCGGAGACGGGCGCACGGCCCACTCTAGGGGCTCTGAATTACAGGGCGGTAACCGACGCGGACGCGCGGTGACGACGAGGGAGATCGCCCTAGGGAATGGCCTTGCAGATGAGCGCTATCGGGTCGCAGAGCGGGAAGCCCGGGTACTTGACGCAGTCGCGGGAGTCCTTGCACTGCACGCAGTTTCCGGTGAAGGTCGTGTCGCAGAGCGGTTTCGACGGATTTGTTGCAGCGCAAGTCGCGTCGCTCTGGCAGGTCACGCAGAAGCCGGGGGCGACGCAAGTGCCGCCCGTCCCGCACTGACTGCTCGGTCGTGCAGAACAGACACAGGTCAGGGCCGGAGCTCATGCTACCGGTGACGCAGGTCTGCGCCGCGGAAGGGCACACTGTCGGTCGTTCCCGGGGTATCGTCGCTGCACCCGTTGAGGCAGCGATGGGTCGTCGAGCACTGCGATCCGTGCTCGGACGAGGTGGTCGGACAATCGTTCGCGGCGTTGGTGCACTCGACGCAACGATTGGTAGACCGAATCGCAAACCTTCGCAGTCGAGTTGCGCGCGCAGTCAGTGCTGCCGACGCACTCGACGCAACGACCGGGTTGCCCCGCGGGAACCAGGCACGTCAGGCCGGCGACCTTGCTGCTGCAATCCGTAGGGGTCGTACAGACCACCGTCGTGATGGGGCCGGTATCGCGAATGTCGACGCCGGTGTCGCGGATGTCGGGTCCGGTGTCGCGCACGTCGGGCGGAACGTCGACACGCTGATCGACGGACGCGTCGATCGAGCCGCCGGCCCCGCCGCTTCCGATGAGTCCACCGGCGCCGGTGCCGCCGCTTCCGAGCGTTCCGCCGGTGCCGATCACGCCCCCCGCGCCGGTTCTGCCCGCCCCGCCGGCGCCGGCGTCGGCATTGTTGCCGCCGGTCACGCCGCCGGCAGCGCCGCTGCCTGGATCGGTGAACACCAGTGGCTTGTTACAGGCGCCGGCGCCCAGCGCCACGGCGCAGACAGCGACGAGCGAGGTCCGCCATCCCCATCCGCGCGATGCCCTCACCCGGGCCCGTGGGCCGCCAGCACCCAAGGCGCTCATCGTTTAAACCTTACCGCATCGGGCGGGATGTGGGAATCACGCCTCCATGGTGCGAACGCGATCGCCGCCGAGCGCGTCAATGGCATTGCCGCACGGCCGCAGGTTATCTGCCCTGGCCGTCCCATACCGACCCCACGCCCTCTAGTCATCGTCATCCTCTACGTGGGGTTGGTGCCTCGAGACGCATAGAATCAGGCTGCCGAGGGCTCGCCCATGACGTTCAAGGATCTGTTTTCGACGCAGTCTGCCGACTACGCGCGCTTTCGGCCGCGCTATCCGCAGACGCTGTTCTCCTGGCTGGCATCGGTGGCGCCCGGGCGGGCCTGCGCGGTCGACGTCGCAACCGGGAACGGCCAGGCGGCGCTGGCTCTGGCGGAGGAGTTCACCGAGGTCGTCGCCGTCGATGCCAGCGCTGCGCAGCTGGCCGAGGCGCCGGCGCGTCCCAACGTCGTCTATCGTGTGGCGCAGGCCGAGGCGACCGGTGTCGCCGACGCCAGCGCCGATCTGCTCACGGCGGCGCAGGCGTTTCACTGGTTCCGTCAAGACGCCTTCTTCGCTGAGGCGGCTCGCGTGCTGCGGCCGGGGGGCGTGCTCGCGGTCTGGAGCTACGGGCTCATGAGCGTCACGCCCTCCGTCGACGCCCTGGTGCGGCATCTCTATGGCGACGTGCTCGGTAGCTACTGGGAGCCGGAACGCCGCCTGGTCGAGCAAGAGTATGCGGGCGTGACCTTTCCGTTCACGCCGATCCCGGCGCCGCCGTTCGAGATGGCGCTCGAGTGGGATCTGGCCGCGCTTGCTCGGCTACCTGCGGACGTGGTCGGCGCAGCGCGCGTACGTGCGCGCGCAGGGCGTCGATCCGGTGGTGGCGTTCGAGCCCGAGCTCGCGCGCGCCTGGGGCGCGGGCGAACACACCGCGCGCTGGACGCTGGCGGTGCACGTGTCGCGCCGCTGACGCTCCACGCGCAGCGATCACATCACGAACGAGAGCACCGCCGCCGCGCGCCCCTCGTCCTCGCTGCGCGTGAGGTCCTTCATCTCGCCGCTGCGGTGCTCGAGATCGAACGACAGCCCCAGGTGCACGTCGTCGATCGGCGTCGGCAGTTCGGTGTAGACGCGCACCTTCATCCGCTGGTCGGCGATGGCGAAGTCGTCCGTCACGCCCGCGTGATACACGCCGGTCGGGCCGGTATAGGCGTCCTGCGCGCGGTCGAGCCCCTGGATCGAGTCGTAGCCGCTCCATTCGAACGCCGCGCCCGCGCGCACGCCGGCGTAGCGCGCCTCGGCGCGCGCGGCGGCGGTCAGCCCCATCGCGTAGTAGTAGTCGTGCTCGCGCAGCACCGACTTCGTGCCGGCGAGCATCGACGCCGGCGCGCTGGCGTCGAGCGCGAACGGCCGCACCATCGCGAAGTCGCCGTAGACGTCGCTCGACAGCCGGAACGTCAGCGGCCCGCGGTACATGAGCGCGTCGGCGGTCGGGCCGATCATGTGGATGGCGGTGACGAAGTCGCTGGTGCGCTCGCCCTCGGTGAGCCCGAGATCGAACGCCGACCCTGCGGCGAGGATCAGCGACCCGCCGTGCCGCTCGCTGTTCTCGCCGACGACGTTCTGGCTAAAGCGCCCGAACAGCGACGTGCGCGCGGCGACGGTCAGCTCGTCGAGCCGATCGGGCGTGCCCTCGTAGCCGACCGAGAACCCGGTCGCTTCGCCGCCCGAGAGGTTTCGCTGCGTCGCTCCCTCGCGGCCGTAGGAGCGCAGGTTGACGAGCTCCAGGTCGAGGTGAGCAACGATGCCAGCTCCGAAGCTGCTCGCCGACGGAGCGGACGCCGTCGACGGAGCCGCCGTCGCCGCGCCCATCGCCGGCGTCGCCGCGAACGAGCCGCCCGCTGACAGCGCGAAGCGGTGATAGCAGTCGTCGGCGATGCCGTGGCTGTCGACGGCGTGCGCCTTCGGGAGCGGCCCACCTTCGGTCAGCGCCAGGAACGCGCGTGCCGGCGAGAACAGCGTCAGCAGCAAGCGGTTGCGCCAGGTCGGCGCGCTGCGTGCGAACAGCTCGCCCAGCTGAAAGGCCGACTCGCCCAGCGAGATACCGCCGATGCCGGTGACGATCGTGTCGTTGATGCTGAAGACCTCCTGGCTCTCGATGCCGGATTCCCACAGCGACGACGCCGTCAGATCGAAGAGCACTGCCTGCCACATCGTCGCGTGGTTGGTGCGCGCGATGCCGTGGTAGGTGCGCCCGACGAACGCGTGCGCGATGTTGGTCGTGCGATCGTTGTCGTCGAAGCGATAGCCGCGCCCGTCGACCAGCTTGTTCCACTGGCTGCTCCACGAACGTTCGAAGTCGAAGTCGCGGCCGTTGAAGTCGATCTCCGCCTCGTACCAGACGGCGCCCAGCGCCAGCACGCCCGCCAGCTCCAGGCCGGCGCGCGGCAGGCGCAGGGATCGGGCTGGGTCGTCGGAATTGCTGGGCGCCGGTGCGTCGAGCCGCAACGTCTCGACCGGCGCGGGTGGGTCCGCGGGCAGCGCCGCTGCGGCGAGCAGCAGGGAGGGGAAGGCGAGGGGAACGAGCGTGAAGGCCATCCCCGTCCCCATCGCAATCGCCGGGCCAGCCCGAACGCCTCGCCGCGCGGGCTCAAATTGTCCCGGAAAAGCGGCCGCGGGTGGGGAATCTCACGCATCAGGTGGTGAGGCTTCACCTGCCCGAGGCCCGAGGCCCGAGGCCCATTTTCGTGCCATTATCCGGCCGCATGCAGATCGCAGCTAAGAAGGCAGTCACCATCGGCTACACCCTCAAGGACGACGCGGGCAAGGTGCTCGATTCCTCGGAGGGGGGAGAGCCTCTCACCTACCTCCATGGCGAGGGCGACATCGTACCCGGGCTGGAAAAGGCGCTCGACGGCAAGCAGGTCGGCGATGCCATCTCGGTCAGCCTGTCGCCCGAGGAGGCCTACGGCCACCGCGACGAGCGGCAGGTGCGCAACGTCCCGTTGCGCAAGCTGCCCAAGGGCAAGGTGGAGGTCGGTATGCAGTACGAAGTCACGACCGAGGCCGGCCCGATGCTAGCGCTGGTGACCGCGGTGCGCGGCGACTACGCGACCATCGACGCGAACCACCCGCTGGCGGGCATGCCGCTACACTTCGACGTGAAGGTGGTCGCGATCCGCGACGCGACGCCGGAGGAGCTGGAGCACGGGCACGTGCACGGCCCCGACGACCACCATCATGACGAGCATCATCATCACGACCACGACGACCATGGGGACCACCATCACTAGCTAAGGGATTCCGGTCCCCTCGAAGACTCGCGAGCGAGAGATTCCGGTCCCCTCCCCCCGTCTGCGGGGGGAGGGTTAGGGAGAGGGGTTCCGACGTGCGCTGGCGCGCGCCGCGCTCCGGTCACTTGACGTCGACCTTGATGGCGCGGGGCTTGGCCTCTTCTCGCTTGGGCAGGCGGATCTGCAGGACGCCGGCCTCGTACTTCGCCGCCGTGCGCGTCGAATCGACGTTCGCGGGCAGCGTGAACGATCGGGCGAACTTGCCGAGGATCCGCTCGCTGCGGTGGTAGCTGTCGCCTTTCTGGACGCGCTCCGCCTTGCGCTCGGCCTCGATGGTCAGCACGTCGCCGTCGACCTTGATCTGCAGCTCTTCTTGCTTGTGTCCCGGCAGGTCGATCTCGACGACGATCTCGTCGGCCGTCTCGTGGACGTCGGCGGCGGGAACGCGGACCGCCTGGGCGCTGAAGCCGAGTGCCGGAAGCGCGAAGTCGCTCCAGACGCGATCAAAAGCGTCGCCTCTGCCATTGGTGAATGCGCGCGTGAGCTCGAACATGACTGTCTCCTTGTCTATGGTCCGAGACGTCTCTCGAGGACGTCGTTTGGGACCGGGCTTGTGAGTGTCGGAATCTGTTTTTTGCCGCCGCGCTCCGCGGTGGCCCGTTCCTGACGAGCCCTAAAAAAGCACGGCGGCAGCAGCGTCAAGCGCGCCGGTGCGCGATTTCCGCGGCTTTTGCCAAGATTTTGGCCTCATCCATGGACAGGCGGCGCGGCGCCGTGCTTTCATCGCCGCGAACTGACCTGGAGCACTCGGATGCGCGCGCTGAAACTTCCCCTGGTTCTGTCCCTATCGATCGCCGTCGTCTCGGTGATCGGATTTGCCGGCTGCGGCAGCAACAGCACTTCGAACGGTGGCACAGGGGGAGCGGGCGGCGGCGTCGCCGGGAGTACTGGCAGCGGCGGCGGCGGCGGCGCTAGCAACGGCACGGGCGGCAACACCGGCTCGGGCGGTCGCGTCGACGCCGGCTCCGACATGCGCGCCGCTGCCGGCGGCGCGGCGGGTCAGGACAGCGGTTCTAGCCCCATGTGCGTGGCGCTGCTCGCCTGCTGCAACTCGGCGACCCCCGCTCAGGCCGCGCTCAAGGCGCAGTGCCTGACCGCATACAACATGGCGATGCCGATGGGCGACAGCGCTTGCGGCACCGTGCTGAGTACGATCAAGATGAACGGCCTCTGCAACTGAGATGGGAACCCTCGGAGGGTTCCCAAACCCTCCGACGGCTCATTTGCCGACGTAGCTGACGCGCCAGATCGAATTCGAGCCGTCGTCGCTGACCATGAGCGCGCCGTCGCGCGCGACCGCGACGCCGACCGGGCGGCCCCAGACCTGGCCGTCGGCGGTCACGAAGCCGGTCAAGAAGTCCTGGTACTCGCCGGTGGCGTGCCCGGTCTGGTGCAGCGGCACGCGCGCGACGTTGTAGCCGGTGCGTGGCGCGCGGTTCCACGAGCCGTGCTGCGCGGCGAAGATGTCGCCCGCGTACTCGGCGGGGAACTGCTTGCCGTCGTAGAACGTCAGCTCGAGCGACGCGTGGTGCGACTGCAACAGCACGTCGGGGACGATCACCTTGTCGCGCAGCTCGGGGTGCTTGCCGGCGTGGCGCCGGATCGATGTTGCCGCCGATGTAGTACCAGGGCCAGCCGTAGAAGCCGCCTTCCTTGACGTGCGTGATGTAGTCGGGGACCAGGTCGTCGCCCAGGCGGTCGCGCTCGTTGACCGACGTCCACAGCTCGCCGGTGCGCGGGTTGAACGCGATGCCGACGGGGTTGCGGATGCCCCAGGCGTAGACGCGCATGCCGGTCCCGTCTGGGTTCATCTCGAGGATGTCGGCGCGGTGAAACTCGGCCGGGTTGTCGTCGCTATCGTCGTTGTTCGAGCGCGAGCCGACCGACACGTACATCTTCTTGCCGTCGGCGGGGAAGGCGATGTCGCGCGTCCAGTGACCGCCGCCGCGCAGCCGGCCGCCGCCGGGGATCTTGTCGGTGATGACCTCGCGCGGCCCGCGCGCGGTCAGGTCGCCGTTGCGGTAGGGGAAGCGCCAGACCGAATCGGTGTTGCCGACGTAGACCCACTGCGGATCGGGACCGGGCGGGTAGAACGCGATGCCGAACGGCTGCTTGAGATCCTTCGCGAAGACCACCGACTGCTGCGCGCGCCCGTCGGGGCCGATGCCGCGCAGCACGCGCACGTCGTCGGCCTTGCTCTCGGCCACGAAGAGATCGCCGTTGGGCGCGGTGCGGATGTAGCGCGGGTTGTTGAGCTTGTCGGCATAGAGGTCGACCTTGAAGCCGCGCGGTGCCTGCGGCCAGGCCGCCGCCGGGCGGTCGATGAGCTTCGACCCGTTGTCGACCGACGGCGTGGCGTGCGGCGGCGGTAGGTCGGCGGCGCGGTAGAGGTGGATGGCGCCGGCGTGCTCGTTGCGGAAGTCGGCGCCGACCATCGGCGTCCGAGCCGGCGTCGGTTTGAGCATCGGCGGCGCCGGCGGTGGCGGCGGCGGCGCGTGCGATCCCGACGTCGCCGCGCCGGCGGTGGCGGCGGCCTCGGCGCTCATGGGCGCGCGCGCGTCGGGCCCGCCGGCCGCGGCCGCCGGAGCCAGCACGGCGCGACGCAAAGTCCTAGCGCGGCCAGGGCCATCGTCATCTTCTTGGGCGCCATTCGCTTGTCAGTCGTCATCGAAGCGCGCAGCATTCCAGCGCGACGCGCGACGCGCAAGTCTGCACGAGCACGCATTCGGGCCACCGGCTCGCGCGGCGGCCAGGCTATGCTGATGACATGCTCGATCGGCTGTCGGGGCTGGTGCTCGCCGCGGGGCTCGCCGCGTCGGCGTTGGTGCTGGCGCCGCCCGGTTCGTCGACCGCCGTCGCTGCCGAGCCCAATCCGATCGCGCTTATCTGGAATCGCGAGCGTACGCCGTCGCCGGGGCCGGCGCAGTCGATCGGCGGCTACTCGAATGGCTGCCTGCAGGGCGCGGTGCCGCTGCCCGCGAGCGGCCGCGGCTACGAAGACCTGCACCGGTCGCGCAATCGCTTCTACGGGCACCCGGCGCTGGTGGAGTTCATTCGCCAGCTGGGCGTTTCCGCCAGGACGCACCACCTGGGGTTGGTGGTCATCGGCGACCTCTCGCAGGCGCGCGGCGGGCCGACGCCGTCCGGGCACCGCAGCCATCAGACCGGCCTCGACGTCGACATCGGCTACGTCGCGCCGCAGGGTGCGCACCCGCGCATGCGAGCCGCCGAACGCGATCGGGTCGGGCCGCCGGCGGTCGTCGATCTCAAGACGCACGTGATGAGCCCGCTCTGGACCAGGCGCACCGTGCGCCTGCTGGCCGCCGCCGCGTCGGATCCGGCGGTCGACCGCATCTTCGTCAACCCGGCGATTCGCCGCACGCTGTGCGCCGGGCCCGCGCGCCACGAGCCGTGGTTCGCGCGCCTGCGGCCCTGGTGGGGGCACCACGATCACTTTCACGTGCGCCTCAAGTGCCCCGACGACAGCCCGCTGTGCAAGGCGCAGGATCCGCCGCCGGTCGAGCCCGACGACGGCTGCGGCGCGACGCTGGCCTGGTGGTTCAGCCCCGACGCACAGAACACCGAGGTCAAGAAGAAGCAGACCGACGAGGCGGTGCCCGGCCCGGCGTTGCCCGAAGAGTGCACGGGGCTGATCTCGCCTGCGACGCCTGCTCCGGCGGAGGCCACCGCGCCGGTGCCGGCGACGACCGCGCCGATCCATTAAGCTTGCGCGGATGAGCCCGAATTCGAAATCGGAGACCTCGAAGGGTCCGCAAACCCGCCCGAGCCGAACGGCGCTGGTGATCGGCGCCAACCGAGGCATCGGTCTCGCGCTCTGCCAGCATCTCGGCGCGCAGGGCCGCACGGTGATCGCCGCCTGCCGGCGCTCGTCGCCCGCGCTCGACGCCGAGGCCGCGCGCGGCGTGCGCATCGAGAGCAGCGTCGACGTGACCTCTGACGAGTCGGTCGCCGCGCTGTCTCGCAGGTTGGAAGGCGTCACAATCGAGGAGCTTGTGTGCAACGCCGGCATCCTGCGCGACGGCGATCTCGACGACTTCACGTTCGAGGACGTGCGCGCGCAGCTCGAGGTCAACGCCATCGGCCCCCTGCGCGTCGTGCGCGCGCTGCGCGGGCGGCTCGCGCGCGGCGCGAAGGTCGCGCTGGTCACCAGCCGCATGGGCTCGATCGGCGACAACGGTTCTGGCGGTAGCTACGGCTATCGCATGTCCAAGGCGGCGCTCAACGCCGCCGGCGTCTCGCTGGCGCGCGATCTGGCGGCCGACGGCGTCTCGGTCGCGATCCTGCACCCAGGTTACGTGCGCACCGAGATGACCGGCGGCCACGGCAACGTCGCGCCCGAGACCGCGGCCGCGCAGCTGGTCGAGAGGATCGACGCGCTGACGCCCGCGACGTCGGGAACGTTCTGGCACGCCAACGGGCAAGTGCTGCCCTGGTGAGGGGAAACCCTCGCCCAAGTGCTGCCCTGGTGAGGGGAGATCCTTCCGATCCCCTCCCCCCGTCCGCGGGGGGTTAGGGAGAGGGGCCGCCGGGCGCCGCGGCTCGCAAGGCTTGCCCTCTCCCTAACCCTCCCCCGCGGACGGGGGAGGGGACCGGAAGATCACGGCGGGCAGCTCAGCGCGCAGGTCGTGATCGCCTCGATCTCGTCGACGCGCGGCGCGCACACGTTGGCGACCGAGTCGAGAAAGCACCGGGCCTGGCAATCGCGCGCGGCGGTGCACGCGGGCGGCGGACCGGCGCCGGCGTCGGCGAGCCGCCGGAGCGTCGCCGCAAGCGACCTGCGCGGCGGTGAGCGCCGCGCACGACGTGTTCGATGGTCGCGGCCGCCAGGCAACTGTCGAGCGCCGCCAGATCGCCGTCGCACCCGGGGAACACCGCGGTCGCTCCCTGGCACGAGTAGCTCGAGTCCGCGCACGCGTAGTACGCGTCGAAGGCGGGGCCGCATCCGTTGCCGGAGGCCTCGGACCTGAGCGCCTTCGCTTCGTCCTGACAGGCGGTGATGAAATCGTCGCTGCCGCCGTACGAGCAGTCGCCGATGTTCTGGCAGACGTTGTCTGGATGCGAGTTGCAGGCCGCGCCGGCGAGCGCGAGGCCAGCCGTGAAAGAGGTGAGGAACGCGAAGCGTGCCGAATGCATGGCGGCCTCCTCAGAACGCGACGTGAAGCCGCCCGGAGAAGATGTGGACCGGTCCGCGGTCCTGGTTGTAGGCGGGATTGATGATCGGCTGGTAGATCGCCGAGAAGGCGATCATCTCGTTGATCTGCAGCTTGTAGTAGAGGTCGCGCGATCACCTCGAGGCCGTAGTTCGAGCGCGCCGTCGCCGATGATGAAGCCGTAGCCGCCGCCCGCGAGGTAGCGCTCGTGCCAGGGCGACAGCCCGCTCAGCACGACCGCCGCGCCGACCATGTCCTGCGGGCGATGCCAGGGCCGGCCGTTCTGGGTGGCGCCGATCGCGAGCGACCGGTCGATCTCGGTGAACGCCCACGATTCGTTGTGCCCGTCGTTCCACGATCAGGCGCATGAACGCGCCCATCGTGTCGGTGAGCTGCTGTTCGACCGACA
The DNA here is from genome assembly GCA_963711305.1 of uncultured Pseudomonadota bacterium. Classification (GTDB taxonomy): domain Bacteria; phylum Myxococcota_A; class Polyangia; order Fen-1088; family Fen-1088; genus DASRQZ01. The sequence continues at coordinate 403,997 of CAVQDT010000001.1, read as the reverse complement.
GCGCGAACCCGTACTTGTTGCCGTCCGTCGGCGCGCGTCGCCGCGACGTTGTTCCCGTAGCGCGGCGGGGTTCGGCGAGCACCTGCTCGTAGCTCCCCATCCGCGCGGTGTTCGAGGAACAGCAGCAGGCTGGATGCGCCCGGCCGCCGCGCGGAACGTGTAGCGCGCCTCGTACTCGGCCATCAGACCGTGCGACTTGGTGATCCGCCAGTCCATCTGCGCGAGGTTCGCGTAGTAGGGCTCGAGCGCGATCCCGCCGCGCACCGACCACCAGCCCTTGGACGAGGTCCGCCAGCAGGCCCCAGGTGTAGCCGCGCGTGTCCGCCGGATAGTCGTAGGCGCCCGACGCGAACAGCGCCCAGTTGAAGAACTCCGACGTCGCGTCGTTGGCGTAGCGGTTGCCGTCGACGATGTCGACGACGGAGAAGCGGCCGACGGTGATGGCGAGGACGTCGCGGTCCCGCGTGCCGGCGAGCTCGTTGGGCCCGTCCTCGTTGACGCACCTGACCGCCGCCGAGGTCGAACGTCTGGCTGACCGCGAGGCGCGCGATGTAGATCGCCGGCGCGGGATTGCCGACGCGATAGACGAGGCCGTCGGGAAACGCGGCCACGCCGAGCGTGCTGCTGAGACCCTGCCCGCCGCTCATCTCCGGGTTGACCAGCAGCTCGCCGCCCCGCCAGAGGCGAAAGTCCGCGAACAGCGTGGTCACGAACGCGGTCGCGCTCTCCGACTTCGGGGCTGAGGCTGTTCTGGCCGGAGTACTTCGCGTCGAACGACGGGTGATACTGGGTCGCCGCCGTGAACTGGTAGTGCAGGCTGTACCAGGTCGGCGGCGGGGGCGGCTGGCCGTTGGCGTCGAGCGCGATCTTGTCCTCCGACGGCAGGTCGCGCGGTCCGTGAGCCGACGCCGCCGCGGCGCCAGGGCCAGCGCGACGAATGCTCCAACCGCTGCGCGGAACCTCATCATTGGAGACGTCGTATAATCGAAAAGCAGGGCGCGACGCTAGCGCAGGCGCACGACCTGGCCGTTCGCGCCGATGATCAGCAGATCCTTCTCGACGACGCCCAGCGCGACGCCGCCCGAGGGAACCGTCGCGTAAGGTGACCAGCTCAATCCCTCGTCGCTCGACACCAGCACCGTGAGCTGCGTCGACGGCGCCGGGGCCGATAGCAGCGGGTCCTCGGCCAGCAGATACAGCTGGTCTTCGCGCCGGCGCATCGCGATGAACGTCGTGCTCTTTCCGAGCGGCGTCGCGATCGGTTGAAACGTCTTGCCGGCATCGGTCGATCGATAGAGCCCGTGGTTCGGCCCCAGCGCCCACAGCGCCAGCGTGCCCTCGCTCCAGAAGGCGCCCGACCGCCACGCGGGCACCGGCGGCGTCACGCCCTGCCAGCTGGCGCCGGTCTTCGAGCCGCGCTCGAGCCTCCCAGTTTCGGTGAACGAGAATCGGTCATTGCCGATGCCGAACAGCCCGCTGAACCAATCGGCCGGCGTGCGCGAGCGCGATCCGTTGACCATGCGCCAGCTCTGCGCGTTGTTTGTCGAACGCCAGACGCCGTAACCCGCGGCGTAGAGATCGGTCGCGTCGCTGCCCCACACGTGCCACAGCGCCGCGACCGGCGCGGGCGGCGACACCACCGCCCAGTGCGCCCCGCGATCGACGGTGCGCGAGACGAACGAGCCGGCGATGTAGACGTCCTCGGCGTTGCTGCCCCAGACCGAACGCACCTCGGTGCCGGCGCCTGCGGGGCAGGGGCGCTGCGCCTCGAAACGCGAGCCGCCGTCGGACGAGTGCAGCACCGTGCAGTCGTCGCCGACGACCCAGACCTGGCCGGCGCCGTCGGTCCACGACGAGCGCAGCGTCGCGGCGCCGAAGGGGTGGGTCGACGACTCTTCCCAGGTGCGGCCGTCGTCGCGCGAGCGCAGGATGAGGCCGAGCGGGCCGACCGCGATCAGCGGGCCGGTGCTGTCGCGCCAGAGCGCGTTCACGCCGCCCCCGCGCGGCAGGAACGAACGTCGCTCGAACGTCGCGCCGCCGTCGCGCGACACGATCAGGCCGACGCGCTGGCGTTCCTCGACGGGGCGGTCCCACTGCTCGAAGGTCGCGACGCCGTAGACAGTGCGATCGTCGGAGGGGTGAAATGCGTGGAAGCCCGGCCAGGGCGCGGGCGTCGGCTCGACGTGCGGCTCCTTCCAGGTCTTGCCGCCGTCGGCGGTGTGCTGCACGCCGATCGCGCCGGTGTTGCCCTTGCGCGTGGCGGTCCACGACGTCACCACCGCCAGCCAGTCTCCGCGGCGCGTGCCGGTGATCGACAGCGCGCTGCTGCCGCCGAGCGGCGCCATCGCCGCCGCGGGAGAGGCCTTGGGCGCCGCGGCCGGCGCCGGCTGCCCGGCCGCCAGCGGGCGCATGGTCTGCTTGCGCACGGCGTTCCAGCTCTGGCCGCGATCGCTGCTCGACACGATCGAGCCGCGGTCGCCGCTGACGCAGATCTCGTCGTTGCCGGTGCCCCAGATCGCCGTGAGCTGCTCGTCGGTGTCACCGAGCGGACGGATCGTCGTGAAGGACCGCCCGTGGTCGTCGGTGTGCAGGAGCTGGCCGTTGCTGCCCGCGAAGTAGACGTCGTGCGCCTCGCTGCCCCAGACCGCCGCCAGATTACCCCCGCCGGGCGGGCTCAACCGGTGCCAGCCGGCGCCGGCGTCGGTCGAGCGCAGGATGGTCTCGCCGTCGCCCGCGATCCAGAGATCGCCCTCGGTCGAGCCCCAGATCGCTTTCAGGTTCTGGGTGGTGCCGCTGTCGACCGACAACCAGAAGCCGCCGTGGTCGGCCGACTTCAGCACGGTGCCGGCGTCGCCGACCGCCCAGAGAATCTTGTCGGTGCCCCAGATCGCGCGCAGCGTTTCGCCGGTGGGCTGCGGGCTCAACCAGACGCGCGCCACCGGCGCCTCGGCGGCTCGCGCCTCGATCGATCCCACCACGACGATTACCGCGCTTGCGACGACGGCCAGCCCCGTCCCCCAAGCACGCCCGATGCTGCGCCCGATCCGATTTGCCGCTTTCACCGGCCTCGAATGTACACCGGCGGCGCGGCGATTTCAGAGCACGTGCATCTGGCCGCCCAGCACAAGCAGTGAGACGAGGTAGAGCAAGCCCGCGAAGTACCGGTTGACCAGGTTCGGAACCGGCATGTCCCAGACCGCGTCGACGAAGGCCGTGCGTTGATCGATGGTGGCGATCGCGGCGCTGACGCCGTTGGCGGCCACCAGCGCCGGGTCATGGAGCTGGTTGATCACGGTCCCGTCGAGCGTGAACGACATGCCGTAGGTCGGTCCCTGGCTGGTGAAGAACCCGAGCAGACGGTCGGCTTCGCCCGGGCTCCAGCCGTCGCCGCCGACCCAGATCTGGTCGAGCGCCATGGCGATCTGAGCGCGGTAGGCCTCGGATGCGAAGACGCTCGTAGTCGGGGACCGGCATGCCCGCGAACGTCGCGCGCACCGGCGTCAGACCGGTCGTCGGGTTGGCGGTGCGGCGCCAGTAGTCGCGCGCGGCCATGGCGGCCGTGGTCCAGAACGGATCGCCGGTCGCTTGCGCCCAGAGGTCGTAGTAGCCCGGCATCTCGATCGACGGCCGCCCCACGCCGGCCGCCGACGTGTTGGGGATGTCGAGCACGAGAGCTGGTTCCGCCGTCGAACGTATTGGTGACGCCGTCGACGACGCCGCCGTTCTGGTCGACCTTGTATCGCATCAACGTCAGCAGATCGCGCACATCGGCGGCGTAGTCGACGCGCGCCCGCACTCCCGGGCACCGGCGGGTACCGATCGTGAGCCAGGAGCAGCGCCATGGTCATCTGCTGCAAGCCGAACGGATCCAGGCAGGGTCGCGCTCGTCGCGGTGTGTCTCGCAGAACGAGTTGAAGTATCCGGCGGCGGATCCGCTGGAGACGCGCAGCATCGACTTGGCGTAGGTCCACAGATTGTCGAGCTCGTCGCGATAGCCGAGCTCGACGGCGATCAGCATGCCGAGGCCGATCCCCTCGGTGCGGATGTCGTCGTGCAAGACGTCGTGGATGTAGGCGATGCCGCTGCTTCCGGGTGGAACGACGTAGATCGCGTTCGTCGTCGGATCGCCGTGGAAGAGCTGCATGAAGGCGGCGTTGATCTTGGTGGCGATCTCCGCGTCGGTGTGGCCGCGGTCTTTGAACGGGTTCGGGTACGCCGACGGCGGGGTCAGCGGCTTGAGAGGCAGGTTGAACCCGAGGGAATCGGTCGTCGTCTGGCACGACGCGACCAGGCCCAGCGCCAGCGCGAACAGAAAGGCCCGCGCGCACACGCGTGCGCGCGGGCCAGCGTCGCGGTGCTGGTTGTTGCCGCGCGGGCGCATTCGGCGCTCAGTCGGCGAGGTACCGGCGGGCGCGCGCCGAGAGGACGCTGCCGGGGTGCAGGCGAACGAAGGCCTCGGCGTGAGCACGAGCCGCCGCCGGGTGTCCGCCCTGCGCGAGCGCGTCGATGCGCAGGATCTCGGCCTCGGGGCCGAGGTGGGCGCGGGCGCCGGGGAAGGAGCGCGCATAGGCGTCGAGCAGCGCGAGCGCGCGTCGCGGCTGCCGGTGAGCGACCGCGGTGCGCGCGGCGTCGACCGCGACCAGCTCGCGCGCCAGTGTCGCCGGCGCGACTGGCGTCGCGCCTTGGTCGGAGCCTCGTGCCCCGGCCTCGGTCGCCACTGCCGTCGGAGCCGGCGTTTCTTCGATGGTCGTCGGAGCCGGCGTTTGCATAGCCCGCGGCGCCGGCGTTTGCATAGCCGCGGAGCGGGCGTTTCAATGCTCGCCCGTGGTGCGGCCATCGCCGCGGTACGCGCCGCCGTTGCGAATGCGTCCGCTGCTTGGTGGCGCTGCCAGGCGCGGTAGACCGGCGGCGCGACCGCCACCACGCCCGCCACCGACAGGCCCAGCGCCAGCTTGGCCCAGATGGTCTTCCCGGCCGCGACCGACGCGCGCGCCGCCGCGGCGCCGACCGCCGTCGCCGACAGCGCCGCCGAACCGGTGAGCCCCAGCGCCATCAGCGTCTTCGTGCGCGCCTCGGGCGAGCTCTTCTCGGCGCGCGCGACACCGAGCAGCTGCCGCTCGAGCGCGCTGTCGCTGCCTTCGAAGAGGCGGACCGGATCACTCATCGCTGCTTCTCGCTTTCGGAAGGGCCACGAAGCGCGTCGGTGCGCGCGCGGAACTCGGCGCGCGCGCGGCGCAGGCGCGACGCCACCGTGCCTTGCGGAATCACCAGCGCCGCCGCGATCTCGATCATGCTCATCTCCTCGATCTCGAAGAGCACGAACACCGTACGCAGATCGGCGTGCATTCCCTCGAGGATCCGGTCGAGCATCCGGCGCGCCTGCTTGCGGTCGGCGATCTGCTCGGGCGACGCGGCGGCGTCGGCCATCTCCAGCGTCGGCTCGACCGCGACCTCGCGCCGGCGCGCGAGCGTGCGGCGCGCGTGCGCGGCGACGTTGAGCGCGACGCGCAGGATGAAGCTCTTCTCCGCGCCGGGGCGGACGTCGTCCAGCTTGCGCGCCGCGATGATGAACGTGCGCTGCACGTCGTCGTCGATGTCGGCGGCCGGCGACCCGGCGTTGCGCAGCACGCGCGTCACGAAGTCGATGTGGCTCTCGACGATGTCGCGCAGGCGCGCCTCGCGCTCGCGCGCCGCGCTGGCGGTCGGGCGCGGCAGAGCTGGGCCGGCGTCGGCGCGCGCCGCGACCGGCGCCGGGCCGACCGGTTGTAGCTGCATCGCTCGATATGCCGAAAAGGGGGCCATGGTCCGGTTTTCTGTCCGATCTGGAATTCCCCGCGCTGCGCCGATTGATCACGCGCGCCGCGCGGTCAGAGTCTACGGGAAAGACCGATGCCGACCAAGAGGGAGACCGGCGGGGTTTCGGCCACGGTCGCGCGCGGGGCCGTGGTGATGAACTCGCGGTGGAAGAGCGGCGCGTCGACCCCCGCCTCGATTTCGAGCGCGAACCCGGCGCCCAGCGCGGCCCCGCCGCGCAGCAGCGCGCCCGCGCTGAGCCAGGACCGTGACGCCGAGCGCGGGTTGGTCACCCGCGGCGTCCCGGGCGGTGAGCCACCCGCCGATGCCGCGCGCGCAGACCTGCACGTCGAAAGCGCCCTCGTGCAACCCCCAGCCCGGGCAGGCGGTCAGCGTGAACGCGTACCACCGGTCGACGACCGCGCTTCCGGGCAGCAGGAAGTCGTTGGGTAGATAGAGCCATCCCACGCGCAACGAGCGCGGAATGCGGTCCTCGCGCGCGTGAGATACGCCGAGCATCACGCCGCCGCCCAGGTTGGGGCCCGGGCCGGACAGGACGCGAGCGAGCGCGGCGCTGGCGCCGACTTCGAGGTAGGTGCCGGCCGGAGTGCTCGGTGGCGGTGCCGGTCGCTCGGCGATCGTGGGTGGAGCCGGAGCGGGAGGGCGGCCGAGGCGCCGGTGGGGCGGGCGGCGCGGGCGGTGGTCGCCGACCTCGACGGGCGCCGGTGCCGGGGGAGCGCTGGCGCTCGTCGCCACCGGCGGGGCTTCGCGGGACGGCCGGGGTGCCGGCGCCGCCGAGCCCGCGCGTGTGGCTGGCGCGGCTCCAGCGGTGCGCGCCGCGCTCGCACGCGCGGCGCCCCCGGTCTCCTTACCCGCGCCCGGGCCGCGCGCCGGTGGCGAAACCGCGGTACCTGCCGCGCGGGGCGCGGCCCGGGCCGCCGGCTGCAGCGCCAGCGCCGCGGTCAGCGCCAGAACGTCGACGACCTCGTCGCAGGTCGAGCCCTCGACGGTGCGCGTGTCGGGCGCCGCCTGCTCGTGGCTGAGCCGCAGCTCGCCCACGACGCGATCGCCGTTGCGCGTGAGTCGGACCTGGATGCGCGCCGGCGGCATCCCGTCGCTGGTTGCCGCGTGCTCGAGGCGCACGGCGACCCCGCGCCGGAACGCCTCGGCGCTGGAACAGCCGGCGGGCGCGTCGAAGTCGACGCGCATCATCGGCGCGCGCGCCGCCGTCGGCGCCGCGCCCGCGGTCGCGATCAATGCGAGAAGCGGGATGCCTCCGCCAAGAGTCACGCCTCAAGGTGCCACGAAGCGTGGGCGCGACGCCAGGCACGCGCCAGTCAGCGACCTGTCCTCACGGACTGATCGGCGCAGCTTTGACGAGTTGCAGGGGGCCAGGGGGGACGCAGAGGCGCCTTGAAGCGTGTGCGTCGCAGGCGGCCGCGGAACGCGCCGGGTGGTTCCCCCTACTCAATAGAACAGGAGCGGCCACCAGTTGCGCATGGGGGCGCCGTCGGCGGTCTTGGCGTGGTTGTTCAGGCCGGGGACGTTCTGGCGCCAGTAGATCTGCCAGCCGCCGCCGCAGTCGCCGTACGCCATGTCGAGGGCGGCGACCTTGGCGGAGGTGTACGGCTCGACCGCGTCGGCGCCGTTGACGCCGTCGCCGAGGCCGAAGTGCTCGCAGTTCGACTGGACGGGGCTGGTGTTGGTGTAGTCCCAGCGCTCGCGGGCGTTGGGCGGGAAGGTGGTGTTGCCGCAGGCGGAGATGAACGGACTGATCGTCCAGGTAGTGCCGTTGGCGTAGGTGCCGGTCGCGGTCGTCGAGTTGGTAGTCGAGTTGGTATAGGTCACGCACGGCGGCGGGCTCGTCGAGTCGCACACGTTCTCCCAGCCGTCGAACTGCACGCCGAAGCGGCGTCTGGAAATCGCCGTTCAAGAACCTCGCCAACGTCGGCGCGTAGGCCGGCAGCGCGGCTCCACATGCCCTCGATGCCCCAGCCGCGCACGTCGAGATCGCAGCCGGGCCCGCGTTTCGGATCCAGGTGCGCCATGCGCACGGTGACGCCACAGATCAGATCTTGCAGCGCAGTCGCCGCCGCCGACGCAGGCGTCGAACAGGCCCGGCACGGCGTGATTGCTGGCGTCGTAGACTTGCTTGCGCTCCAGGTTGAGCGGCACGCGGCGACTTCCCGTCGTCTCGCCGTCCTCGATCCAGACCTCGTTGATCACGCCCTGCTCGAAGAGCTCGCACAGCGAGAGAAAGCGCGACGGCACCATCGGATCTTTGAAAGCCGTAGGACGCGCTGTACCGCGCCGAGAACAGCGCGAGCGAATCGAAGCTGCCGTCGGGCGTGACCGGCAGCTGCGTGCTCGAGGGGTTGGTCCAGCCGGCGGGCACGACATGGTCGGTCAGGTCGACGACCGGGAGGATCTGGTAGTTGAGAAAGACCGGCGCTTTGCTGTCGGAGTAGCCGTGATACTGCGAGCCTTGGGCGATCCCGGTGAACTGGCGCTGCGCCGTCGCCAGCGCGGCAGCCGAGCTGACGCCGTTGGCGAAGTTCAGCACCAGCACGTGCGGCGACATCTGCGTGATGACGTCGTGGTGCGACACGATCCACGGGTCGGAGTTCGCGCTGTGGCCGGTCGTCGGCCACGGCGTGGGCGCGCAGTCGGGGTCGCTGGGGCGAGCGGCGCAGTCCTCGGCTTGCGACGACCTCGAGCACGCGCGTGCAGCTGACGGTGACCGCGAGCGCCGCGATCCCCATCGCCAGAAGCCTGCCTCCGTTTTGGTGGTTAGGCGTCATCGGAACCTCACTCCCGCTGCCAGCGCGACCGAGATGATGGGACGGCCAACGCGCGCGATTTGCGCGCCATTGATATTGACCGCGGTCGCGGGCCAATTCTCCACCGCGCGGGCGTCCAGCGCCAGCATCAGGTTCGAGGCGAGGTTCAGTGCGACGCTGGCGCCGGCTCCGGTCGCGGTCGACCAGCTGCCCTGGTTGCCGCTCAGGAAGCCGGGCGCCGCCTGGCCCTCGATCGAGAGGTGGTGCGCGCCCACGCCCACCGCCAGCGCCGCGCGCAGGCGGTGCCAGGCACGCGACCAGAGCAGCAGCTCGGCCAGCGCGATCTGCTGCGTGAGCTTGGCCGAGGCCGCCGTTCTGTTGACGTCGGTGCTCGATCCCATCGCCGCCAGCGTGAAACGTGCCGCGAGGCCGGAGCTGCCCAGGGCAGTCGAGATCGCTATCACCGGGCGTCCAGCCGCTCACGCTGCCCGCCTGCAGCCAACCCGCGCCGACGCTGAGCGAGAAGCGATCCGCGCGCCGCTCCGCTGCTTCGTCTACTGGGTGCTCGATGACCACGGCCACCGGAGGTGGTGGCGGTGCGACGACCACCGGCTCGGGCAGCGGCTCGGGCTCCGGGCTCGGCGGCGGCGCGCTCCAGATCTCGGCCAGCGTCGCCTTCAACAGATCGACGGCCTTGACCGCGACGATCGCGGCGCGGCGATCGGGCGTGCCCTGGTCGAGCCGCATGTTCTGCATCAGCGTGCGGCCGGCGCTCGCGTCGGTGGCCCACATCTCGACGCGCCCGCCGCCGAAGAAGATCCCGAGCGCGGCCGACGTCCCCTCGCGCGCCGCCATCTCCTCGACGGTGGCGCGGCGCGGAGCGTCCGCCGCGATCGTGGCCACGTCCATCTCGAACCGCGCGGCGCGTAGCTCGCCCCGCAACCGCGTGAGCACCGCGGGCGCGATGTCGCCACCCGGCTCGGGCGTCACCAGCAGCACACGCCGCCCGGGCGACGCGCTCGTTGCCGGCGCGTCAGACATGGCGGCGGCAGCATGCCCGGTCGCGGGCATCAGCGCGAGCGCCAGGAGCACGCCCAGCGGGGCCACTCCGTACCAGGCGCCCCGTCATTGCGGCTTGATTATTCGCCTCGCCGCCTCAGCGTACGATCCGGTCGGATAGCGACGCAGGTACTCCCGCGCATTGGCTTCCGCCTCCGGGCTTCGCTCCCGATTGTGGATCACCATGGTGTGGCCGAGCGCTTGCGACGCATAGGTCCCCGCCGGGTTCTCGCGCCGGTAGCGCTCGAACCAGGAGAGCGCCTTGTGCGGCGCGCCCTCGTCTTCGGCCAGGTTCCCGAGGAAGTAGGCGGCCTCGCGGCCCTCGGGCGAATCAGGGAAGCGGCTCTGCTCCGCGCGCAGCACGCGACGGGCGAGCGAGCCGCGCCGGGTATAGCGGGCCGCATCGGCCAGCGCGCCCAGCTCGCGACGCGAGCTGCGCGCCAGCACGTTGTCGATCCCGCGTCGTTCCGCGGCCGTGACCACCGCTTCGAAATCGCCGCGCGCCAGGTGCCGCGACCAGCCGCGCTCCAGCATCGCCCCACCGCGCCGGCTGGGCGGGATCTGCGACGGCAGAGCCGTGCCGGGAGCCTCGGCGACCGCGGTCGGATCCTCGGGCGAGTCGAGATCCTCGTCGACCTCGTCGTCGCGCGCCACCAGCGTCCCGGAGCCCGCGGGGTGAGCCGCACCGGCCGCCTCGAGCCCGTTCTTGTCGAGGACGATCTTGTTGTCGCGGATGCGCATGAGCAGGTGCTGCCCGCGCGTCATCACCACGCCGCCGTCGATCAGCGGGCCGCGCACGGTGACCGAGCCCTTGTGCAGCCAGACGTCGAGCGCCTGGTTCTCCTCCGACCATTCGACGTCGAAGATCGTGCCCGTGACCTGGACCAGGTAGGGGCCGGCCGCCACCTGCCAGTGCGCGTGCGGGCGCGGCACGAAGTAGGTGTGCGCGCGGCCGCGCGAGAGCACGATGCGCGCCCCGTCGGCGGCCAGGTCGCGCACCTGGGTACGCGCGCCGTCGTCGAGCACGACCTGCGAGCCGTCCGAGAACTGGATGCGCGTCCCGCTGTCGAGCGGGCGGATCTCACCGCTGGCGGCGACCGTGCCGTGAATGACCTCGAACGTCAGCGCCGACGGCCGCTTCAGGACCAGCCAGAGCGCCGGCAGCATCACCGCCATGGCGGTCATCGCCGCGACCAGCGACCAGCGCACGCGCGGGCGGATCGTGCCCAGGCGGTCCTGTAACCGGCGCAGCTCGCCCTCGCGCGCCGGCCAGGTCTCGTCGGTCAGCGTGTCGCGCGTCAGCCGCAACAGCCGCTCGAGCGCCGGATCGGGCGCCTGCTCCGCCAGCGGACGCATCCGCGCGCTCTGGCTCACGGCGCGCCTCCGTTCTGAGCGCCGGTGCCGGGCTCCTCGTCGGGCATCTCGGACAGGAGATGGGCGAGCGCCGGATCGCGGCTCACCAGCTTGGACACGCGCTTCCAGGCGCGCGAGAGCCGGCGCTTGGTCGTGGCCAGCGACAGCTCGACGGCGGAGGCGACCTCGCGCAGCTCCAGCTCCTCGACGTAGCGCAGGGTGAACACCGTGCGATCGACCGGGCTGAGCCGATCGAGCACCTTGAAGAAACGGACGAGCGCCTCGCGCGCCTCGGGCGCCTGCTCGACGGAGCGCAGATCGACCGGCTCGGTGCGGCCGGGCAGGAACAGCCAGCGGCGCAGCCACCGCCACCGCAGGTAGTAGCGGATCTTGAACGCGGTGATCGACATCAGGAACGCCGTCACCGTGCGTGGGTCGCGCAACGTCTTCACGCGGTCGAAGAAGGTGATGAACACCTCCTGCGACAGATCCTCGAGGTCAGCTTCCGGCCCCAGCGTGCGCAGCAGCAGCCGGTGCACCATCGGTCCGAACCGGTGCCAGGCCTCGCGCGTCGCGCGCGGATCGTCATCGCACAGCCCCTTGACCAGGGTGGCGTCGTCCGCGCCCGCCAGCGTGGCGCTGGGCAGGAAAACGACGCTCGACGTGGGATCGGGGCGATGAGCTTTCATGAGGTGGGACGGCTAGAAAGTCGCCGAGGAGCGACGCGACGGCTCAGGATTCGACGGGCGAGCCTGCGTCGGGAAAATACGCATCAGGATCGCACGGGGAGGTGACGATCGGCCACTAAAACATGTGCTCCCGAGTGCGCTCCGTCATCATCTGAACGCCGTTCCGGGCGCCGATCTTCCTGGTTTGCTCCCTGGTTTGCTCCCCAGTTTGCCCGAGTTGCCCCGCGTCGCGTCGTCGGAGAGAGCAGCCGGGCTGCTGCCGCTCGGTGCTAGACTGGGCCGACACGGACGCACACGGCCATGCCGGAGGAGATCAGGGTCACCGAGCCGCTCGACCGTCTGGCGGCGCTTTTGATGCAAGCGCCCACACCGATCTGCGTGACGCGCGGCCCGGCTCACCGGGTCGAGATCATGAACACCGCCTTCGAGGCGATGGCGGGGATAGACGGCGCGCGTGGCCGGCCGCTCGGCGAAGTGGCGCCGGCGTTCGACGGCGCGCAGCTGCGATTGATGGAGCAGTCGTTCTGCGGCGGCGAGCGCGTCGAGGCCGCCGAGGTTCCGATGCGGCTGCCGGGCGAGCGCGTTCTTCAACTCTGGTGTACGAGCCGCTGCACGATCGCTCCGGCTCGATCGACGGCCTGATGATCTCGGCGGTCGACGTCACGGCGCACGTCGCGAGCCGGCGCGACTTCGAGCGCGCGCAACAGCGCGCGCGTTTCCTGGGCGACGCCAGCGCCGCGCTCGCCGAGTCGCTCGACTACGCGCGCACGCTCCGCCGCGTCGCCGAGCTGGCGGTGCCGTCGTTTGCCGACTGGTGCACGGTCTCGGAGTCCGACGAGCAGGGCGGCCTGCGCCGGCTGGCGGTGGTGCACCGCGATCCCGCGCGCGCGCCGCTGGTCGCCGAGTACGAGCGGCGGTTTCCGCCCACCGAGCACCGCGCGGGCGAGATGGCCCACGCGCTGGGCTCGAACCACGCCGTGCTGCGCGCGTCCGTCACCGACGCCGAGCTCGTCGAGGCGGCGCAGAGCCCCGACCACCTGCGCGTCATGCGTGGGCTCGGCTGCGCGTCGTGCATCATCGCGCCGATGATCGCGCGCGGCGCGACCGTGGGTGTGGTCTCGTTCATGCGCTCCGAGGCCGACCATCCCTACGGCTCCGGGGACGTTGCCGTCGCGGAGGAGCTGGCGCTGTCCGGCAGAAGGCGGCGCAGTTCGGCGGCGAATTCCTTGCCAAGCCGGTGCGCATCGAGCGCGTGCTCGAGGTGGTCGAGCGGCACTGCGGCCGCGCGGCCTAGCTCGGAGCTTCCGCCCGGTCGCTGGCGATGAAGACCATGATCAGGCTCCACGCGGCCAGCGCGAACGCGAACATCAGGAACTGCAGCGGGCCGGGCAGCGCGTAGACGATCGCGACGATCGGGATCCAGAAGCACCAGCACGGCACCAGCAGCGGCATCACGCGCGCGGCGATGAAACCGCGGCCCAGCGCCGGGCGCGTGCGCGCCCACGACCAGCCGCGCTGGCGCAGCAGGAACAGCACGGTCGCCACCGTCATGACCATCGGCGTGAAGACGAACTGGTCGAAGGCGACCTTGGCCACGATCGTGCTCACCCGCGCGTCGTTCCCGACCACGCGCGCCAGCGTTCGATACATACCGTCGACCAGAAGGCCGTTGACCGCGAAGAAGGCGCCGTTGAAACTGAGGTCGCGCCAGGCGCGCGCCGCGGTCGCCCGTCGGGCCTCGCCCCACGAGCCGCTTGGCCAGCTCCGGCAGCAACCCACCGGCAACGGCGCTCGCGATCGCGGCGAACGGGAGCCCGCCGGCGGTCTTCCAGCGCGCGAGCACGACGCAGGCGGAACGGACGATGTCGCTGAAGCGATAGGCGAGCCCGAGCGCGACCGCGGCGCTCTGGATCAGCACGAACGGGCGCCAGAAGCGGCGCAACGCCGCGCGCCCCGCCGCGAACAGCGACGGAGCTCCGCCCAGCGCCGCGGTCACGGCGGCCGGGCGCGCCGGCGGAGCCTGTTCTTCGCGAGCGTCACCGGACATGCCGAGACGCTTACTACTGCGAATCGCGTCCCGCGCCGAGAACTTTTCGTCGCTTCAGCGCGCGCCGCCGAGCGCGGCCGGGGGCTCCATCTCGACGATCAGGCTCTGCTCGAACGGCACGTTCAATCCCTTGTTGGTCTTGCCCACGATGGTCGCGTTCGTCGTGCCGCCTTCGGGGACGTTGATCTCGTGCGTGCTGTCGATGTTGAACGTGTAGCCTTTCATGTACGTGAAGATCGCCCCCGGCTCTGGCCCTGATAGCTGATATGGCTCGTGATCACGTGGCGGCCGGGCGCGATCGGCCCGGTGAAGATCACGTAGTCCTGGCCGTGCGCAGCCCTCGTGAGCAGCGTCGGGAGCAGGCGCCCGTCGAGGGCGAAGCGCGCCTCGCTCATTTGAAACGAATTGCCGACGTCGTTGCGGAACCGCAACGCTCGCTTCTCCGCTGGCGGCCGTCGCCGGCGCTTCCGCCCCGGCGGTGTCGGGATCCGCCGTGCTCACCGTCGCCGTTGGCTTCGCTGCGGCCGCCGCCGTGCCGCTGCCGCCGCTGCTTGCGGCAGCGGTCGCGGGCAACGCGCCCGCCTGTGCCACCACCAGGATCCCCACGCCGATCGCCGTCCACATGGTTTCTGCCCCCCTTTGCTCGAGGTTTCTCGAACTCCCCAGGAAAAACTAACGCTGCCACCGGACGCCGCCAGCGGGACCCGTCCGTGTGCGCCGGCCGACCTTCGACGCTGGCCGTGCGCTTCAGCTCTTTGTCGAAGCCGAGCCATGGTGCGATGAGCGCGAAGCTCAAGGCGGCGGTGGCGGCGCTGTCGAAGAAACCCGTGCGGTTCGTGATCAACACCCACTGGCACGTCGACCACGCGGGCGGCAATCCGGCCCTGGGCGCCGCCGGTGCGGTCATCGTCGCGCACGACAACGTCCGCAAGCGGTTGTCGGTCGACCAGACCATGAACTTCGGCGGCCAGGTCCGCACCGTCGCGGCCACGCCGCCCGAGGGCCTGCCGGTGGTCACCTTCGGCGACGACGTGACCTCGCTACGCGTGACGTGATTCATCCGCTCGCGCACACCGACGGCGATTCGATCGTCACTTCGCACGCCAACGTGATTCACATGGGCGACACGTTCAGCATGATGGGCTATCCGTTCATCGACGCGTCGAGCGGCGGCAAGTTCGACGGTCTGATCGCGGCGGCGGATCGCGCGCTCCCCCTGTGCAACGACACGACCGAGATCATCCCCGGCCACGGCCCGGTCGGAACCACCGCCGATCTCAGGGCCTGGCGCGAGATGCTGATCAAGATCCGCGACAAGGTGGCGGCGCTCGCGGCCGAGCCGCGATCCGCCCTAACCCTCCCCCCGCAGACGGGGGGAGGGGATCGGAATGATACGGGAAGGCTCAGAATGTTGAGCTACGGGCGTCGGCGGCGTCGCCTGTTGCCCGAACAACCGCTGCAGCGCCTCGGGCAGGCCGTCGAGCGCCGGCTTGAAATAGACCGGCGCGTCCAGAGTCACCGCGAGCATGGTGTTGTTGCTGCGCGTGACGGCGTAGCAGGTGATCTCGCGGTGTGGGCTGCGCTGGAGCGTGCGCAAGAACTTGCCGCCCGCGCGCGACTCCATGTCCAGGTCGACCATCACCAGCCCCGGCGGCTCGGTCTGGAGCGCGATCGCCGCTTCGGCCTCGGTCTCGACCGCGCGCACGCCCCAGCCCTCTTCGATCGCCAGCTCCATCAGGAGGTCGCGCACTTCGGGATCGTCGGTGATTACCAGCAGGGCCGCGGGGACGCGGCGCGCCGGGGCCGTGGCCCCGGTCGGCGGAGCGATGACGCTCTCGATCACGATCCGATCATCGCCATCGGATGTTTCCAGGGGTTTTCTGACACGTCGATTCGCGGTGAATTCCGACGCGTTCGAATTGTCGGTGCGCGTTTCGAGAATCCCACTACGCCCGCTGGTCTCTGGCCACCAGCGGGCGCTTGCCCCACCCCCCATGATCGTCACCGGCTGTGCCGTGGCAACCGCCGCCCACCCGCCTGCCGGCGCGCGATCGGCCCGAAAACCAGGTAGCCCACCGCCACCGTCAACCCAAATGCCAGCCAGAGCCCCGGATCGTTCATCGACTTCAGAATGTCACGCGCACTGTTTCGAACGCGTAACCGCCAGCCGAAATCTACGTAAATTCGCGCTGCTGCAGCGCGCGGCCGGCAACGAGCGCTCTCGATCGCGTGGACGCAGCCGGGTCCCCCGGCGGAGTCCGTCCCCTTCGGGGATTTCGACACGGACAGGCCCACCCTGCCCCCCCGCCTTCGGCGGGTCTCATCGCGGGAGGGTTTGGGAACCCTCCGAGGGTTCCCATCTCAACCGTGGTCGGTGATCTCCTGCAAATCCTCGAGCACGACGCCCTCGGGATCGGGCGCGGGCGGCGCCGACTGCACGCGCAGGGTCGCGATCGTCGCCTGCAGCTGCTCGCGATCGGCCGGCGTGGCGAAGGGCAGGGTGTCGAGCAGGAGCTGGATCGCGGCTGCATACTCCTGCTGATCCGCCAGCAGCTTGGCGACCAGCTCTGCCGCCTGGGTACGCGCGCGGCGATCATCGCCAGCCGCCTTCAGGGCGTCGCGGGCCAGCGCCAGCGCCTCCGCCGGGTTCTCGAGCTCGGCGCGGCGCGCGGTCGCCGTCGCCAGCACCGCGAAGATCTCCTCGAGCAACGGCTTGTTCCCCGCCGACACCGCGAGCGCGCGCCGGTAGGGTGACAGCGCGCGCTCGAACTGCCCGGCCGCGGTCAGCGCGCGGCCGAGCGCGCCGGCGACCAGCGCGACGTGCACGTGATCGTTCTTGTCCTCGAGCGCCTTGAGCTGGCCCTCGCGCAGGTCGACCAGCGCCTCGACGTCGCCGACGGTCTCGTAGTGCCGCGCCAGCAGCTTGCCCGCCTCGAGATAGCAGGGATCGTCGAGCAGCGTGTCGCGCAGCGCATCCAGCGCCACCGGGTCGGCGGCGTCCTTGGCCAGGCGCAGCCGCGCCACGCGCATGCGGATCTCGGTGCGCGCCTCGGCCTCCATCAGCTGGTCGAGACGCTCGCGTGCCAGCCGATCGCAGCTCGCGAAGTCGTCGATGCGCGCGTAGAGGTCGAAGAGATCGTTCCACAGGCCGGCGTTGCCGGGCACGCGCGCGCGCAGCGTCTCGTAGATGCGCGCGGCGAGCGGGCTGTCCCCCTCGCGCTCGCGCACGTCGCTGGCCAGCTGGCGCAGGTGCGGCTCGACGCGTTCGGGATCGGTGAGCTCCAGCGCGCGCGCGAAGCGTCCGTGCGCGCCCTCGAAGTCGCCGCGCGCGCGGCAGCGCTTGCCGAGCTCGATGAGGCCCCACACCGCTTCGGCCTTTCCGGTCTCGCTGTTCGACAGATCGACCAGCGCCGTCAGCAGGGCGTCGGCGCGCGCGTCGTCGTGCAGCGCGGTCGCCAGGTCGTAGCCCTCGCGGATCGACTCGGGCGTCGCCGCGGCGGTCTGCGACCGGCGCGTGAGCGCGTCGAGCAGCTGGCGATCGTTGCCGGTCTGGCGCGCGGCGCGCTCGTAGAGCGGCAGCACGGCGGCCAGCTCGTCGTCGGTGACGCCGGCGCTCTGGACCAGCGCCAGCGCGCGCTCCATGTCGGGGCGGCGTTCGACGGCGGCCAGCAGCGACCCGAGGCCGCGGCCGCGCGTCGTCGGATCCTGCAGCTCGGCCTCGGCGAGGCGGAACAGCGCCTCGGCCTGGCCCGCGGGCGTCACCTCGTCGCGCACGAAGCGCTCCAGGCGATCCAGCGCCTGCGCGCGCTCGCCCGGGTCGCATTCGAGCGCGATGCGCGCGATCGCCATGGTCGCCTCGCTCGAGATCTCGCCGGTGTCGACGGCGCGCCGGCAGAACTCCAGCGCGCGCGGGGCATCGGCGAGCTCGCTCTCGCACAGCTCGCCGGCCCACAGCAGGAGGCGCGCCACCAGCGGCCCGTCGCCGCGCCGCCGCCGGCGCTCGATGACCGCCTCGACGCGCGCCAGCGCCTCGTCGCCCATGTTGAGCCGCGCCGCCAGCTTGCGCGTCTCGCGCCGTAGCTCCGGATCCTCGGGGCGCAGCTCCAGCGCCTGCAGCGCCGCCTCGATCGCGCCCTCGCGCTGCCCCAGCTTCTCGCGCAGCTCGGCGATCTCGCAGTGCGCCTCGGCCTGATCCTCGGGCGAGGTCGCCGCGGCGATGCGCTTCTCCAGCACGACCGCCAGCGACGGCAACTGATTGCTGTCGCGCAGGCGCACGCACAGACCGCGGAACTCGGCCGCGTCGCGCACCGCCTCCATCATCGCCGAGTCCATGAGCTCGGCCGCCTGTCCCTCGTCGCCGCGCGCCGACGCGAGATCGCGCAGGCGCAGGAGCACGTCGACCACCGAGAAGCCCACCCGCTGCGGCGTGGCCGCCGCGCGCGAGCGCCAGCAGCGCGCGCCCGGCCCGCTCGGCGCGCTCGTTGTCCGCGGCTTCGCCGGCCGCGGTGAACAGCTCCTGCAGCACCAGCGTGTTGCCGAGATCGATCGCCGCCGCCTGCTCGAGCACGCCGACCGCGTCGCGGTGCCGGTTCTGCGCGCGGCGCACGCGGCCGAGCTGGAACAGGATCTGCGCGCGCTCCGACGAGCGGCGCGCGCTCGGCAGCGCCTTCTCCAGCGTGGTGCCCGCCTGATCGGTGCGGCCGGCCGCCAGCAGCGCCGTCGCCAGCGCCAGCACGATGGCCAGGTCCTGCGGCGCCTGGCGATGCGCGCGCTCGAGCGAGGTGACCGCCACCGCCGGTTCGCCGAGCGGGCCGGTCGCGAGCGCGAAGACCTCGTTGGCGATCGCGATCAACGCCGCGGGATCCTCGGTGTAGGCCGACGCTTCGGTCAGCAGCGTCGCCAGCGGCGACGACGCGCCCGCGCGGCGATGCAGATCGATGAGCGCCGTCCGCACGGCCTGCGCCGACGGCGTCTCGACCAGCGCGCGTTCGAGGCAGGCGATCGCGCGGTGGCGGCGATCGATCGCCAGGTAGGCCTGCGCCAGGCGCAGCGCCACCTGTGGCCGGTCGCCGGCCGTCGCAATCTCGAGCAGCTGATCGAGCCACGAGGTCGCAGCCTCGGCCTGGGCGCTCTCCATGCACAGGCGCCCGAGCGCATCCAGCGTCGGCGCCGCGGTCACCAGCGCCGCCGCGCGCTCGTGCGCCGCGATGGCGCGCGCGCGATCGCCGAGCGCGCTCTCGGCGACGCGGCCGAGCCGGCTCCACAGCGCCGCCGCCTCGGGCCGCTCACCCAGGTTCTCGACCTTCTCGGCCTCGGCGCCCAGCACGTCGGCCAGCTGGCCGTTGCGGTGGGTCGAGCCGAGCACGTTGGTGAGCGCGTCGACGGTGGGGACGTGCCCGGGCGCCTCGTCGAGGTTCGCCATGAGCAGGCTCACGCGATCGCTCGCGCCCTCGATCGACGCGCCCACGCGCTCGAGCTCGAGGCGCAGCGACAGCCGGTCGTCGCGCAGGTCGGCGCGCGCGAGCTGGGCGCGGCGCAGCTCGGCCAGCGCGGCGAAGCGGCCCTCGCCCGCGTACAACGTGGCCAGGCGCTCGGTCGCGGCCGCTTCGGTGGGATCCGCGGCGCAGATCTCGGCCAGCGCACGGATCGCCGCCGGGCGATCGTCGAGGCGCCCCACCGCCAGCTCCTCGGCGCGCAGGCGGAAGCGGCGCGCGAGCTCGCCCGCGGCGGCGGGCAGCGCGGCGGCGCGCAGGAAGGTGTCGTACGCGGTGCGGATCTCGTCCTTCGGGCCCGCGCCGCACAGGCGGCGCGCGATCTCGTCCGTCGCCAGCGCCACCGCGTCGGAGGCGCTGCGCTTGCCGGTTGGCGCCGTCGGAGGCGCCGGCTGCGGACAACCGTGCGGCGCGGTCGAGCAGCGCGCGCGAAGCGTCGAGGCCGGTCTCGTCGGGCAGCGCGAGATCGCGCGCCCACTCGGTCGCTTCGTAGAGCGCGTCGAGATCGCCGGTGGACAGCACTGCGATCCGGCGCAGCGTCTCGTACAGCGACGGCGCCGGTGAGCGGCGCTGGACCTCGGCCAGGTGATGCAGCGTCGGCAGATCGTCGGGGCAGTGGCCGAGCGCGCGCACCAGCGCCGCTTCCGCCATCAAGAAGTCGCCTCGCTCCTTCTCGTGCCAGGCGGCGATGCGGTTCTCCAGCGCCAGCAGCGTCGTCGGGGCGAGGCTGCTCTGCGACGAGGAGACCTCGCCCAGCGCCGCCGCCAGGGGCACGAACGCCGCGTTGGCCCGCGCCGCCGTCTCGGCCATGGGGAACAGCGTCTCCTCGCGCAGCTGCGGAGTGGCGTCGAGCGAAAGCAATGCCTCGGCCAGCGGCTCCCAGCGCGCGGAGCGGCCCGCGCAGCGCACGACTGCGGTGCGCAGATCGGCGCGCCCCGGCTCGGCGGCCAGCGCGCGCGTGTAGTCGTTGAGCGCGGCGGCTGCGTCGCCGAGCTGCTCCTCGTGAACCTCGGCTGCGTGGGTCAGAAGCTCGGTTGCCCGGCGGGGCGCCAGGCCGGCGACGGCGGCCGATTCCTCGAGCGCGTGGACCGCGACGCGGAAGCCGCCGGTCTCGGTGGCCAGGCGCACGAGCTGCGCCTCGGTCGGCCGGTCGTCGGGATCCGCGACCAGCGCGCGCGCGGTGTGCGCGAGCGCGGTCGCCTTGTTCTGCGCGCGCGTCTCGCTGAGCTCGGCGGCCTCGCGCAGGATCACGGCGCGCGCCGGGCCAGTGGTCGCGCCCGCCAGGCGCGGATCGAGCAGGCCCAGACGCAGCGTCCAGTCGTCGGTCTCGAAGCTGGCGGCCAGCAGCGCCGCCACGGCGCGCGCCCGCACGGTCGCGGTCGGGACCAGCGCTTCCAGCCCCTCGCGCGCGGTGGCGTTGCGCGGATCGGCGACCAGCGCGTGCTCGTACCAGTCGACGGCGTGCTCCGGATCGGCGGTGCGCAGGCGGCAGGTCTCGCCCAGGCGCGCGGCCAGCACCGCGGCGCGCGCGCGATCGCGGCGGCAGGTCTCGGCCAGCAGATCGTGCAGGTCGGACCAGCGCTTCTCCTCGGTCAGGAGATCGGCAAGCGCGTCGGTCGCCTCGATCGACGGCCCGAAGCGCCGCTCGTGCTCCTGGAAGCTGGTGATAGCCGCGGGGCGATCGCCCACCGAATCGCGCTGCGCGGTGGCGGCGCGCGCGAGATCTGCCGCCTCGGCGCGCGGATCGGCGGCCACCGTCATGCGGTGGCGCAGGAGCTCGACGTACTCGCCCCAGCGTCCCGCGGCAGCCAGCACGCGCGGCAGCGTCGCCAGCGCCTCGGCGTCGGCGCGATCCAGCTCCAGGCAGGCGCGCCAGGCGGAGACGGCCGTGGCGATCTCGCCCAGCGTCGATGCCAGGCGCGCGCGCGTCCCAAGCGCCGCGCGCTTTTCGCCCGGTCGCGGCGCGAGATCCGCGAGGCCGGCGAGCACCGGCAGGCGCTCAGCCTGGCGGTCGGCGGACTCCAGCAGCTCGTCGAGGCGGATCAGGATGCGCCGCTGCGTGACCGGCTCGCCGTCGGGCTCGCGCCAGGCGCGCTGATAGGCGGCGATCGCCGCCGTGCGGTCGCCGATCTCGGTGTCGGTGACGATCGCGATCTCGGCGCGCAGCACCGCGCGGCGGCGGCCGTCGTTGGTCGCGGCCGCGGCGGCGGCCAGCCCGTCGATGAGCTGCGTCGGCAGCTTCTGCTCGCGGCACAGCCGGCGGAACCAGTCCTCGACCTCGCGGTCGTCGGGGTCGAGCGGCATCAGCGCCGCGAGCAGCGTGACCGCGGTGCGCGCGTCGCCGCCGGCGACCCGGCGCGCGGCCGCGTTCCAGAGCAGCCCCTTGCGCGAGGCGCCGCCCGCGAACTTGAGCCCACGCTCGACGGCTGCCAGGGCCTTCGCGGGAGCGCCCGCGGCGTCGTAGGCGGCTTCGAGCGCGCTGCCGGCGCCCAGGCGCGTCTCGGCCGGCGCCGACTCGAGCGCCAGGATCTGCTCGAGCGCGGCCAGCACCCGCTCGTGGTCGCCCTTCTCGCCGAGCAGCGCGCGCAGCGAGGCCAGCGCCGCTGCCGGATCGTTCAGGCGGTCGAGCTCGGCCAGCGCGATGCGCTCGCGCAGCATGCGCCCCTCGGGCGGCGGCACGACCGGCAGGCGCGCGCGCCAGAACGCGACCAGCTCGCTCCAGCGTTCGTGGCGCTCCAGCAAGCGCTCGAGCACGGTGGAGACCTGGGGATCGCCCGGCACCAGCGCGAAGAGCTCTTGCAGATAGGTGATCGCCAGCTCCTGGCGACCCACGAAGTCCTTGGCGACCTGCGCGGCCTCGCTGAGCAGCGCCACGCGCCGCTCGCGGTCCGGCCCCGAGCCGAGCGCGCGATCGTAGACGGCGAGCAGCGCGTCCCAGCGCTGCGCCAGGGTCATCGAGACGATCAGCTGCCGCAGCGCCCAGTCGCAGCGCGGATCGATGCGCAGCACGCGCTCGAGGATCTCCTCGAGATCGCCGGGCCGGTCGGCGAGCCACTCGGCCTGGTAGGCGGCGGCCCGGCGCCCGAGCGCCATGCCGGTGGCCGCGGGGATCTCCGAGTCGAGCGCCTTGCGATAGGCGGCGAGGGCGATCGCGGGGCGGCCGTCAGAGGCGGCGGCGCCTTCGAGGCGATCCCACGCCGCGAGATCCTCGGGCGTGCGCTCGATGTCCTGGAGCGCGTTGGCGAGGGGGCTCCCGGCCACGAGCGACTTGTCGACGAGCGACGTGATCTCCGGGTTGGTGTCCTCGGCGGCATCCCGCTTCCGGGCTGGCGGAGGTGCCGGAGGCGTAGCCTTGCCTTTTTGTCCCTCGCGACCTTGGGCCATGAACGTCCCTTCTGCTGGGTGAGCGTCAGGGGAGATCGGCGCGTCGGAACGCAAACTTGAGGGATCGTCGCACCTCGCGCGGCGTCGGAATGCGCAGGTCGGCTTACAAGGCCGTTTCAGGAATCTCGGGGAGTTTCAACGGTCACGCGTGCATTCCGTGCCTGCCCGCTTCACTCCAGCAGGCCGCGCGGGCCAACGAGATTCTGGTACCCCTCGCCGTGCCAGGCGTCGAGCTCGCGCGCGCGCAGGATCGGGAAAGGATGCGTGCGCCGCACGGTCAGCAGCGTCTTGTACGCGCGGTTGAGCATCGACGTGTCGGCGTCTTCGTAGGCGCGGATCTGGCGCACGAACTCGCGCTCGTCCATCTCTGGCCAGAGGCGCCCGGCGCCGCCGGCCAGCTTCATGAACACGCGCAGACACGGTTCGAGGCGCTGGACGCAGAGTAGCCCGGCGCGATCCGCGGTGAGCTCGGCCTTGCGATACCAGTCGTGCAGCGCGACGACCAGCCCCTGTCCCAGCAGCGAGCCGATGCCGAACGTCGCCTGGCCGATCGCCGCGACGATGGCGGCGATGTTGTTGGCGAGCACGGTGTAGAGCACGTGCCCGGCCTTGATGTGGCCGAGCTCGTGGCCGATCACGAACGACAGCTCCTCGTCGCCGAGCAGATCGATGAGGCCCGACGTCAGCACGATGAACGGGCTCTTGTGCCCGTAGGTGTACGCGTTGGGGACCGGGTTCAGCGTCACGTAGAGCTCGGGCTCGGGCAGATCGAGGATGCGGCAGCCCCACCCGAGGTACCGGTGCAGCCGCGGCAGCATCCGCTCGGTGACGCGCACGTTGTCGGCGGTGTTCTCGAGGTAATAGACGCGCTCGAGGCCCAGCTCCATCACCTTGGACACCACGGTGTCGAGGCCGGGCACCGACGACAACGCTTCGGTCGCGGCGGCGTCGTGCGGGTGCTGGAACTCCGCGGCGGTGAGGCCGGTGAAGGTCTTCAGCTTCTTCTTGGTGCCGTTCGTCTTGTTGCCGGGCGACGCTGCCATGCGCCGGTCATCTTACCTCGGGTCGCCGGGCGTCAAGCGCGGCGACGATCTCGTCCGGGGTCTGCCCCAGCCAGAACGCGCCGATGTTGCGTCCGGTCGACAGAGTGCGCGTGCGCATGCGGTCGATATAGAGGATGCCGTTCAGGTGGTCGATCTCGTGTTGCAGGATGCGCGCGTACCAGCCGCTGGCGTCGATCGTGATCGGCTCGCCGCGGTGGTCGAGCGCGGTGACCTGCACGTGGCGCGAGCGCGAGACGATGGCCTGGTAGCCGTCGACGCTCAGGCAACCCTCGAAATGATCGATCATGACCGGCTGATTGGCCGGCGGCTCGCCGACGAAGCGCAGCTCGGGGTTGACGATGACGTGGAACGGCACCGGCGCGCGCTCCTGCTCATCGCGCGTCACCTGGTCCTCGATCACGGCGATGCGCAACGCTTCGCCGATCTGGGGCGCCGCGAGCCCGACGCCCGGCGCATCGCTCATGGTCTCGCGCATGAGCTCGATCAGCGACTGCACCGGCGCGCTGCGCACCTCGGCGGGCGTGAGCGTTCGACCCTTCTGGCGCAGGACCGGCGTTCCGGCCTGGACGATCTTCAACAACATGCGCGCAGCATGGCACGAATCCTGTCAGTCGAAGGTGGCGTCGCTCGTGCCGGCGTCACCGTCACCGTCGGAGCCCGCGTCGACGACAGCCGGTGGGTGCAGCGGCGGGACGGTCACGACGGCGGCACCGGTGACCGGGAATCCCTGGCAGCATCCCTGCTGGGTCGCGGGTCCGAAGTTGGCGGTGGCGCCGAACGGCGCGCGGCCGTCGGTGAACGTCAGATCCAGGCGGCAGCTGCCCGAACGCACGCCGACCATCGTGAAGCGCACGCAGGGGAGGCTGCCATCGAGGTTGCCGCGGCACTCCGGGGTCAGGTCGGTCGCGCAGGCATCCCCGGTCCACGTCGCGGTGGCGACGCTCAGGTTTTCGCCATAGCTCGCGACAACGTCGAACGTCGCGGCGGGACAGTTGGCCCCGCAGTCGCTCGCGCACCCAGCGACGCCGAGAACGGCGGCGACGAGCGCGACCAACGCGCCGGCGAAGCGGATCGAACGCGCCCGCAAAGTCATGACGGAACGGAGATCACAGCGAGAGAAAAACACAGCTCCGACCTTAGACGGCGTCCAACCGCAGTCAAGGCGCGAATCGCGGCGGCGGCGCTCGGCACTGGCTTCGCGGTCGGCCAGGATATTTCCGGCCTCGCGAGATCTTGTTTCGAGATCGTAAAACCGTTCGCCGCCGTCGAGATCAGGCGCATCAGCGAAGCTCAACGGTGCTAGTGTGCCGCCCATGATCGACGTCGTCGACCACGGCGCGGTACGCGAGCTGCGGCTGGCGCGGCCGCCGGTCAACGCGCTGGATCCCGGCTTGATCGCGGCGCTGCGCGCGGCGCTGGCGGAAGCGGTCGCCGGCGGACGCGAGGCGATCGTGCTGTCGGGCGCGCCCGGGCGTTTCTCGGGCGGCCTCGACGTGCCCGCGCTGCTGCAGCTGGATCGCGCCGGCATCCACCGCCTGTGGACCGACTTCTTCGGCCTGATGCGCGACCTGGCGGCGTTGCCGGTGCCGATCGCCACCGCGATCACCGGCCACAGCCCCGCGGGCGGCGCCGTGCTCGCGATCTTCACCGACTACCGCGTGATGGCCGACGGGCCGTTCATGGTCGGCCTCAACGAAGTGCAAGTCGGCCTGACGCTGCCGCCGATGGTGCTGCGCGGGCTGACCTTCGTCGTGGGCGAGCGGCAGGCGGCGCGCCTGGCGACCGGCGGCTACCTGCTCTCGCCGCCCGAGGCGCTGCGCTGCGGGTTCGTCGACGAGGTGGTGCCGCCGGCCGAGGTCGTGCCGCGCGCGCTCGCCTGGTGCACCGAGATCCTGTCGCGGCCGCGCGGCGCGATGACCGCGACGCGCGCGCTGGCGCGCAAGCCGCTGGTCGATGCCTTCGATCAGCTGGGCGCGCAGGCGTTGTCCACCATGGTCGACGACTGGTTCGCGCCCGAGCCGCAGGCCACCTTGCGCGCGCTCGTCGCTCGTCTCAAGAAGCCGTCTGCGTGAGCCCTCGCTCGACTTCATCCGACGCTGGACTGCGCGAGGACATTCGCTTTCTCGGGCGGCTGCTCGGCGACACCATCCGCGAGCAGGCCGGCGACAGCGTCTTCGCGCTGGTCGAGCACATTCGCCGCACCGCGATCCAGTACCGGCGCCAGCACGACGTCGCCGAGCCTCAAGGACCTGGAAAAGCGGATCGGCTCGCTCGATCAGACGCAGGCGACGCACATCGTGCGCGCGTTCAGCTACTTCCATCACCTGGCCAACATCGCCGAGGATCTGCACCAGACGCGTTCGGCGCAGCGCCCGAGCGCTCCGCCGGTGCGCGGTCGCGCCCGGGCTGGCGCGCGCGCCGCCCAGAGGGCGACGGCCCGCTCGAGGGCAGCATCGCGTTCGCGCTGCGCCGCCTGCGCGAGGCCGGCGTGCCGTCGCGGCAGATCGTGGCCATGCTCGAGCGCGCCAAGGTCGAGCCGGTGCTGACCGCGCACCCGACCGAGGTGCAGCGCAAGAGCGTGCTCGATCGCCAGCGCGCGATCACCGACGAGCTCGGCGCGCGCGATCGCGCCGCCTGGCCCGCCGGCAAGCCGCCCGCGGCGCTGGAGCGCGAGCTGCGCCGCCAGGTGCTCCTGCTCTGGAAGACCAGCGAGCTGCGCCTGGTGAAGCCGACCGTCGCCGACGAGATCGAGAACGGGCTCGCCTACTTCAAGAGCACGTTCCTCGAGGTGCTGCCGCGCCTCTACGCCGGCCTCGAGGACGAGCTCGGCGACGGGGTGCGCCTGGCGCCGTTCCTGCGCGTCGCGAGCTGGATCGGCGGCGATCGCGACGGCAACCCGTACGTCACCCACGACGTCACCCGCCGCGCGGTCGAGCGGCAGGCGGCGATGATCATGGCGCACTACCTGGCCGAGGTGAACGCGCTCGGCAGCGAGCTCGGGCTCTCGTCGGAGTACACCAAGATCTCGCCGGAGCTGGCCGAGCTGGCCGCGCGCTCGCCCGATCGCGGGCAGAGCCGCGCGCACGAGCCGTTCCGGCGCGCGCTCACCGGCGTCTACGCGCGGCTCGCGGCGACCCAGCAGGAGCTGGCGGCGGGCAGCACGGGAACGTCGGGGCCGCTGGCGCGCGCGGTCGGCCCGGCGCGGCCCTACGGCGCGCCGACGGAGCTGCAGTTCGATCTGGACGTCATCGCGCTGGCGCTTGCCAACGACGGCGCCGGCCTGGCCGCCGACGGGCGGCTGCGCCACCTGCTGCGCGCGGTGAGCACGTTCGGCTTCCACCTGGCGCCGCTCGATCTGCGGCAGCACAGCGGCGTGCACGCGCGCGTCGTGCGCGAGATCGTCGCGCGCGCGACGGGCCGCGACGTCTACGAGACGATGTCGGAGCACGAGCGGCAGGCGCTGCTGCTGCGCGAGCTGGTGACCGCGCGGCCGCTGGTCTCGCCGCACATCAACTACAGCGAGGAGACGACCGAGGCGCTGCAGACGCTCGAAGCCGTCGCCGAGATCCACGCCCGCTTCGGCGCCGAGTCGATCCCGAACTACGTCATCTCGATGACCGCCGGCCCGAGCGATCTGCTCGAGGTCGCGCTGCTGCTGAAGGAGGTCGGGCTGGTGACGCCGGGCCTGGAGCCGCAGGCGGCGCGTCAACATCATCCCGCTGTTCGAGACCATCAAGGATCTGCGCGCGCTGCGGCGAGATCATGGACGAGCTGTTCTCGATCCCGTACTACCGCCAGCTGCTCGAGAGCCGCGGCGACGTGCAGGAGGTGATGCTCGGCTACTCGGACAGCAACAAGGACGGCGGCTTCCTGACGTCGAACTGGGAGCTCTACAAGGCCGAGCGCGCGCTGGTCCAGGTCTTCCGCAAGCACGACGTGCGCATCCGCCTGTTTCACGGCCGCGGCGGCACCGTCGGCCGCGGCGGCGGGCCGAGCTACCACGCCGTGCTCGCGCAGCCGCCCGGCAGCGTCAACGGCCAGCTGCGCCTGACCGAGCAGGGCGAGGTGATCGCCAGCAAGTACGCCGACCCGGTCGATCGGGCGGCGCAACCTGGAGGCGCTGGTCGCGGCGACCATGGAGGCGACGCTGCTCGACGGCGGCGACCTCGGCGACGACGAGGCGCCGTTCCACGAGGCGATGGAGGAGCTGTCGGAGCTGGCGTTCCGCGCCTACCGCGAGCTGGTCTACGAGACGCCGGGCTTCATCCGCTACTTCCGCGAGGCGACGCCGATCAACGAGATCAGCCACCTCAACATCGGCAGCCGCCCGTCGAGCCGCAAGAGCACCGACCAGATCGAGGACCTGCGCGCGATCCCCTGGGTGTTCAGCTGGGGCCAGTGCCGGCAGAGCATCCCCGGCTTCTACGGCTTCGGCACCGCGGTGCGCCGGTTCCTCGAGAAGGACCGCGCCGAAGAACCTGCGCCTGCTGCGCGCGATGTACGCGCGCTGGCCGTTCTTCCGCACGGTCGTCGACAAGCTCGACATGGTGCTGGCCAAGACCGACATGGGCATCGCGGCGCGCTACGCCGGGCTGGTCGGCGACAAGAAGCTGCGCGCCGCGATCTTCGAGCGCATCGAGCGCGAGCACGAGGACACGCTGAAGGCGTTCTTCGCGATCACGCGCACCAAGACGCTGCTGCAGAACAACCCGTCGCTCGCCCACAGCCTGCGCAACCGCATCCCGTACATCGATCCGCTCAACCACCTGCAGGTCGAGCTCCTGCGCCGCCTGCGCGCCGGCCGCGGCGACAGCGACGAGCTGCGCCGGGCCGATCCACCTGACCATCAACGGCGTCGCGGCCGGACTACGCAACAGCGGTTGACGCGAGCGGACCCAGGAGGCGGATACGGCCTGAATCCCCTCCATCGGGACTGGTCCCGATCATGGCTCGGGCGAGCTTGCGATGACGCTCGCCATTTTCGAATTACAAGGTAAGCTCACTCGAATCGTCGCGTCGAACGTCTCACTCCCCCCTCCGGTACGTGCTGATTGCAGGTCTGGATCCAAGGTAGCCGAGAGATTCGGACGACTCATCAGCAACAGGACCACAGGAGAGAGAGCAAATGGGAAAGAGACTGTACGTCGGTAACCTTTCGTATTCCGTCAACGAGACCGATCTGCGCGATGCATTCGCGGCCGAGGGTTACGACGTCGCCGAGGTCAAGGTCGTGATGGACCGCGACACCGGCCGTCCGCGCGGCTTCGCGTTCGTCGAGATGGCGACCGAGGAAGGCGCCTCGAAGGCGATCGAGAACCTGAACGGCCGCGATCTGCAGGGCCGCACGATCACCGTGAGCGAGGCGCGCGAGCGCACTGGCGGCGGTGGCGGTGGCGGCGGTGGTGGCTACGGTGGTGGCGGTGGCGGCGGCGGCGGCGGTGGCGGCCGTGGTGGCAAGGGTGGCGGCGGCGGCGGCGGACGCCGCTGGTAGCCGTTCGATAAACGTCAGGACAGATAGGACGCCAAGTGCCAGGAGTCTCAGGCGGGATGCCTCCCGCACCCTGAGTTCCGGATCCTGGCGTCCCCGTGTCCTGGCGTTTTCCTATCTGACCGGCACTGGGCCTAGCGCCCGCCGACTTCGTTCTCGACTTCGCCGATCGGCCTTGCTCCTTGGTCAGGGTGCTCGGCGAGGTAGGCCTTGATCAGGCGCGCCAGGTCGTGTTTCTGCGCCGGCGTCATCTTCACGATCTTCACCTTGGGCGGACGGGCGCCCGCTCCGGAGCGCGCTCGCGCTCCTCGTGGCGCGGAGCCGCCTCTTCCTTGTCACTTGCCTCCTGGCGCGCGCGCTGGCGGCGCGAGGACTCCTCGGCCTTGCGGGTCTCCTCCTGGACTTCCTTCTCCAGTTGCTTGGAGCGCTTTTCTTCGCAGCCTTTGGGCTCGCACTCGCCGGGGCAGCCGCAGTGTGATTTCTTCTCGCAGTAGCACGCGCCGCTCGAGCCCTGTCGGCAACCGCACGCGTTGAGGCCGTCCTCGGCCGCTGCCGCCGAGCGCGCGGTGAATCCGCCGCCCAGGCCGATCGCTCCCGCGGCGAGCCACGCGAGAATGGTTCGTCCCCTGGTCATTTTCATTGCTCCTGTAGTGTCCGCCACCGGGGCTCTCGCGATCGACTTTTTGGCTTCACGGTTATTTTATTCCTGCGGCGGTTGCGCCGCCGGTCCCTTCAACCGCCGCTTCGACACGGGCTTCAAATCCCGGGTCGTCTCCTCCTGCCGCGGCGCCTCTCGCTCCTCGGGCATGGTGGCTGACTTGTGCACGGGCGGGCAGCCGTTGGTACGCGGGTCGTCGGTCTTGGGGCCTGGCTGCGTCGGGGCAGTGATCGTCCTGGTCGGCGATGCCGTCGCCGTCGCTGTCGACGAACGGGCAGCCCTTGCGCTTGGGATCGGGCGTGTCGCCCATCGGATCGGTCGGGCAGACGTCGTCGCTGTCGGGGATCCCGTCGCTGTCCTCGTCGTTCTCGGGGCAGCCGGGGCGGAACGAGTCGGGGTGCTTGCCGGCGGGGACCTCGGGGCACTGGTCGCGCTCGTCGGAGACGCCGTCATGGTCGGAGTCCTCCACCTTGAACGTGAACGGCCGCACCGGCTTGCCGCCGTTGGGGGCGTGGGCTCGTTCCTTGGCTGCGGCGGCCGACCATGGTCCTATCCGGAAGGTACCCGAGAGCCCGAGCGCCCAGGCACGCCCGTCGGTGGGGCTGTTGGTCGCCGGGTTGATGACCTGGCCGTAGCGAAAGAAAGGGCCGAGGCACAGGCCGGGGACCAGCGACACGTCGAGCTCGTAGCCGACTCCGACGTCGTATGCCAGCGTCACGCGTTCCTGCGTCCAGGCCGGGCCCACCGCAGCGTCGAGGAACCCGCGCCCGACGGGGCTCTTGAAGGTCTCGAAGCGGCCGCCGACGCCCGGCATCGTCGCGTGGTCCGAGCCCGGCAAGAACCACTGCCGGAAGAGCAGCTGCAGCGCCAGGTCGTTGCCGAAGTCGTAGCTGGCCCGGATCGACACAAGCAGGTCGGAGCCGCCGTCCTGCGCTTCGGGGCGATAGGGCGTGATGACGCCGCCGAGCCCCAGGTCGATGCCGACGGCGGCTTGCGTCGTCCAGTCGTCAGCGACGGCGGGGCGCGGCGCGAGCAGCGAGGCCGCCGCGAGGATCGAGGCCAGGGGCAAGCTAAGAGATAAGCGGTAATCGTACATGGCGGCACATTGTGCCCCATTTATGTACATGCTGCCTAATTCTTGGTATGTTCCTGGAGACGCGTTGGGCGTAGGCGGGTCCCCCGCCGGAGCCAGGGTTTGGGACCCTCCGAGGGTTCCCATTTTGAAGAAGGCGGATGATTGGCTCATTCGTTGCTGCAATTTCGAGCCGCGAGGTCTCCATGAAGATCGCCGAAGTCTTGGTGTTGCCGGCCCAGAACGTTCGTAGCTCCCTGACCACGCCGGGCGACATCCGTTCCGACATAGCCTTCCAGAACGATATCAATAACCTGCTGGCCCGCATCGAGGAGGTGAAGCTGCCGTGGACGGCTGCTTCGCTGCTGGTCTCCTTCGGTGACGGAGCCCCAGGTCGTGGCGCAACCGAGGCGTCACAGCGCCACACGGACGTTACGCGTTTTTGACGGTGGAGCGTCACCAATCCGTCAGGACGTTACCGAAGAGGCCGAAGCCCAGGTCGATGTCGCGCCTGTGCGACGCCGGGTTCGCCGGCGAGCAGGATAATCCGTTCCGTTCCGGTCCCCTCCCCTGTACTCGGGGGAGGGCTAGGGAGAGGGCAGGCCTTGCGAGAGCGACCGCTCGCGCAGGCCTTGCGAGAGCCAACCGCCTACGCTGCGACGGCGCTCGCGACCGCGGTGCCAATCTTCTCGCGCAGCACGAAGTAGTCGTCGCTGAGCGCGAAGCGAACCAGGTCGCGGAACGGCTCGTGGTCCTTCGCCAGCGAGATCAGCTCCTCGGCCGTCATGTCGGCCATCGCCCCGCGATCGGCCAGAACCAGCTTGGCGGCCGTACGGAGATCGCTGCACAGAAGCAGGCCCGCGCGGTTGCCGGTCTGGTGAACCACCGCGCGCCAGCGCACCGAGCTCCATGATGTCGACCCGAGCTCCTGGAACAGCTCGACGAGGCGCTTGGAGACCTTGTAGGGCACGTTCTTTTTCAGCTTCGCCGCCAGCTCCTCGGTGGCGTCGCTCACCGTCGCCCGCCGGCGCGAGTGGCGCGGGTGGAACGCTTTGAGCACGCTCGAGAAGAGCTGGGTGAACTGCTTGGGCCGCACGCCGGCGGCCAGGATGTACTCGGGGCGCGTGAGCTCGAGGCCGCGTCCCAGCTGGAATCGGACCTCGGGGTGCGGGGCGCCGTTGGCCAGGTGCTGGCCGACCACCAACGCCGGCGGCGCCTGCACGACGATCTGCACCTCGCCGTCGTCGGGCGCGCCGTCATTCTTGACGAACAGCGCGGTCTTCTTGTTGCCGAGCGCCTTCGCGACCTGGCCGTAGATCTTTCCGATGTCGAGGTCCGACATCGGCGAGATCTTGTCCTGCGGCGCGAGGCCGTAGTCCTCGATGCGCTGGCCGATGATGCCGGGCGCGCCCTCGGAGAGACAGGAGAAGATCTCGCCCATCAGTGTCGCCTCGGGCGGCGCCAGGTGAAACTGCCGGTCTTGGGCGTCGATCGACGACGCGTAGGGGTCGTCGGCCTTGAACTGGAAGGTTGGCGCCGGGTGCGCGTCCAGGAAGGCGATCTCCTCGGCCTGTGCGGCGCCGAACAGCGCCAGCACCTCGAGGCAGCAGCGCGCGCGATCGGTGAGCCCGCGGTGCGCATAAGCGTTGCCCAGCGCGCGCAGCGAATCGGTGCGCGAGATGTCCTCGGCCAGCAGCATGCGGTGGTTCAGGATCGCCGGCTCGGCGTGTTCGGGCTGGTCGCCGTAGAGCGCGCTCAGCGCCACGCGCGCGCTCACGCGCGACGGCTGGATCTCGACGACGCGCTCGTAGGCGCTCAGCGCCGCCGCCGGATCGCGCTTGGCCTGCAGCTGCCCCAGGCGCTCCCAGAGACGCGCGCGCGTCTCGACCGCTTCCTTCGTCTCGTCGACGGCGGGCAAGGTCGGCAGCGTCTTGCGCAGCATCTTCTCGAGCTCGCTGTCCTTGCCCAGCGCCGGCCAGACGTCGCACAGGGCCGCGAGCGCGTCTTCGTCCTGCGGCCGCTCATCGAGCGCCTGCTGCAAGAGGCGCGCGGCCTCGGAGGTCTCGCCGCGCTTGGCCAGCAGCACCGCGGCCTCGCGGCGGCGCGCCCCGCGCTCCTTGGGATCCTTGACCAGGTCGATTAGCAGCGACGACGTGCGCGCCGCGACCTCGTCGTGGCCGGCCTCGCGCTGCAGCTTCAGCGCCTTCTCCAGCAGCGGCACGTGGGTCTCCGACGGCGTGCCGATGATCTTCAGCGACTCTTCGTACGCGCTCAGCGCCTGGGTCGAGTCCCCGAGCTCGAAGTATCGGTCGCCCACTTGCTCGAGCAGATCCGCGCGCTGCGCGCGATCGCTCGACGCCTCGGCCATGCGCCGCAGGTAGATCGCGGCCTGCGGCTTCTCGCCGCGCTCGAGCGCCAGATCCGCCAGCGCGCGCAGCGACGGGCCGTGTCCGTTGCGCAGGCGCAGCGCCGCCTCGTAGAGCGCGATCGCGCGCTCGGGGCGCCGCAGCTTGATCTCCGACTGCGCGCCGTGCGCCAGCGCGTCGGCCACCTCGTCGGGATAGATCGCGGCGTCGGGGTGATCGGCGAGACCCGCCAGGTGCAGCGCCGCCTCGCGCCACTTGCCGGCGCGGAAGCGGTTCTCACCCAGCGACAGCTTGGTCACCAGCTGGCCCGGGCCCATGCGATCCGCCTCCAGCAGCTGGCGATACGCCTCCTCGAGCTTGCCCAGCTTCTCGTGCACCTCGGCGAGCCGCTGATAGAGACGCACCATCTGCTGCGGCTGGCCGCGCAGCTTGCGCACCGCCTCGCTGAGGCGCCGCTCCGCCTGCTCCCAGAGGTTTTCCTTGTAGTAGATGTCGGCGATCGCGATCACCGCCGGGATGTGATCGGGGACCAGGCTCAGCGCCTCGTCGAGATAGCGCTGCGCCTCCGCCGCGTCGGCCGAGCCCTCCCAGGCAGCGCGACCGAGATCGGTCAGCACCGCCGCACGCGTCTCCGGCGTCTCGGAGATCTCCAGCTGGCGCTGCAGCACCGTCTTCGCCTCTTCCCACGCGCCCTGCGACGCCAGCAGCGCCGAGAGCGAGCGCAGCGCATCGGCGTTGCGCGGGTCTTCCTTCAGCGCTTCCTCGAAGCAGATCTGCGCCTTGTCGGGCGCGCCGATCTGCTCGCGGAACACACGGCCGGCGTCAAGCAACGCCGCGACCGCCTCGGGCTTGCCCGCCAGTGCCTTGGCCTCGCGAATGCGCGCCTCGGCGTAGCCGGGGAAGTCGTTCTCCTTGAGATAGAGCCGCGCCATCGCGGCGAGCGCCGCCGGGCTGCTCGGCGACGAGGCGAGCGCCGCCTCGACCTCGGCGCGCGCGCCCTTGGCGTCGTTGAGGTCGTCGAGCTTGAGCAGCGACAGCTCCAGGCTCAGGTTGGCGACGCGCGTGCGCGTCCGCTCGTCGCTGCCCGCCGCGCGCTCCATCTCGATCTTCTGCGTGAGCACGCGCGCCGCCTCGTGCGCCAGGCCGGCGCGGCGGAGGTTGCGGATCAACGCCGCCATCATCTCATCGTCGGCGATCGCGTCCGCGCCCAGCTCGCGCAGCGCCGACGCCGCCGCCTCCGGATTGCCGAGCTTCTCCTCGAGGATCTTCGCGCGCCGGCGCACGATCTCGCGCCGCTCGACGCCGGTCGCGGTCGCGGCGCGCTGCCCGAGGATCACTTGCAGGTCCTCGAAGTGACCGTGCGCCTCGTGCAGGTGATCGAGGGCGGCCAGCGCCTCCGGGTCACCGGGGATCTGCTCGAGCAGTGCCTCGTACGCCTCGACGGCGCGCTCGGCGAGCCCCAGCTCTTTCTCGTAGACCGTCGCGATGCGCAGGCGCAGGTCGCGGACCTTGCTCTTGTTGCGCGTCAGGTCGGCCTGGTGCTGCAGGCTCTCGACCACGTTGGCCCAGAGACCGACGCGCGAGTAGAGGCGCACCAGCGAATCGTAGGCGCTCACGCGCTCGGCGACCGATTCTTCGCGATCCTCGTCGTCATTGACATGATCTTGCTCGTGGTCTTGCGCCTCGCCGTGAGCGCGGTCGTCCTCGGCCGCGGTCTCGGCGACGAACCGTTCCAGCGTGTCGATCGCCTCGTAGGGCTTCTCGAGCTTGGTCTCGTAGAGCTCGGCCAGCTCGCCGAACTTCGCGCGCCGCTCGGGGCCGTGCGGCAGCGACTCGGTCGGTCCGCTGGTGCGCCGCTCGAGCAGGTTCGAGAGATCACCCCAGCGCTCCTGCGAGCGGTAGATCTGCTCGATGCGGTCCAGCGAGGTGACGTCGTCGGACTTCAGCCTCAAGATCGCGTTGTAGAGCTGCTCGGACTTGTCGATCTGACCGAGCTCGTCGCGGAAGCGCGCCACCTCGTGGTGCAGCGCCACCGCGTTCTCGATCGGGCCGAACTCGTCGACCGCGGACAGATAGATGTCCGAGACGCGATCCCACTCGTTGTACTCGCGGCCGATGCGCTGAAGCTCGGCGCGCACGGTGATATTGGCCGGATCGAGGTTGAAGGCGCGATCGAGCGCGCCCAGCGCGCGGCTGACGTCGTGCTGCCCGCGCTCCCAGATCTCGGCGATCTTCAGCAAGTACCCGTGGCGGGTCTTCTGCTCATCGGCGGGCAGCGACTCGTAGGCCTGCGCCAGCTCTTCCCACGGCGTCTCGAACGTGACGCCGAAGCCGGGCCCGCGGCGCACCGGGGAGGGCGGCGGCAGCGACGGCGGTCCCGCCGGCTCGTCGTCCGATGCCTCGATCTCGTCGAGGATCTCCTCGTCGCCGATCTCCTCGACCGCCTGCGCGGCCTCGTCCTCGACGACGTCGGCGAGATCCACGTCCTCGGCACTGTCGTCGCCGTCGGCGTCGGCGTCGAACGCCTCGTCATCCTGCCGCCGCGCCCTCGGCGCGCGGTGACGATTCGCGGACGCCGGTGTCGGCATCGTCGGCATCGTCCTCGACCGCGGCGTCACTGCTCTGCGGCGGCGCGAACTCGCCGGTCTCGTCGGCGATCTCGGGCGCGTCGAGCGCGTCCAGACGATTGGCTACCTTCTTCGAGATCTCCGGCGCCGGCTCGTAGCGGCCGATGAGCGCCGCCAGCCGCCACAGGTGGCCGCTGATCTCGGCGTCGTCGGGCGCGAGGCGGAACGCGTTCAGGTAGGCGCGGAACGCGCGGATCGGATCCTTGACCTCGTGCTCGACCAGGTAGGCCGCGTTGCGCGCCACCGAGAGCTTGGCCGCGTGGTCCTCGGCCATCGCGAACAGCTGGCCCTGCACCTTGAGCGCGTCCTCCCAGCGCGACGTGATGCGCGCCAGGCGCAGGATCTCCTCCTGCGTCGTCTTGTTCTCGGGCTGGAGCGCGAAGCTGCGCAGGTACTCGTCCATCGCGCCGGTCGGATCGTCCATGTGGCGCTCGCGCACGCCGGCGCGCAGGCGCAGGAGCTCGACGCGCTCCGAGGTCTCGGGGCGCGCCCGGGCGACGCGCGCATAGACGTCGAGCAGGCCGGCCCAGTCTTTCGTGCGCTCGGTGAGGCGTTCCAGGTTCGGCAGCAGCTCGCGCCCGGCGGGATCGGCGTGCAGCGTGTCGCGCAAGATCGCGAAAGCGCGCCCCGGATCATCCAGCTTCTCCTCGCAGATGAGCGAGATCTTCAGCGCCGCCGCCAGCTGCTCGATCTCCTCGGTCGCGCGTGCGCGCGCGCCCTCGTAGATCTGGATCAGATCCTCGAACAGGCTGTGCTTCTCGGCGATGCGATCGACCAGCTGCAGCGACTCGGCGTCGGGATTCTCGTTGTAGGCGCGCTTGTACCACTCGAACGCCAGGCGCGGCTCGGCCAGCTCCTCCTCGCACAGGCGCGCGATCTCGAGGATCAGCGGGCGGCGCGCCGCGGGATCCTCGGTCTGATCCAGCAGCTTCTCCTGCGTGAAGATCAGCCGCTCGAAGTTCTGCGCCGACTGATAGAGCGGCGCGAGCGCGCGCAGCGCATCCAGGTTATCGGGGTCGATCTCCAGCACGCGCTCGAACGCGGCGGTCGCCTTCTTGGCGTCGCGCAGGCGATCTCGCCACAGCAGCGCCAGCTCCAGCGCGCGCGGCGTGCGCTCCGCCGGGTCCTCGACCAGGAACAGCTGGCGCTCGGCGACCTTGACCACGCGCGCCCAGCTGCCGGCCTTCTCGTAGAGCGCGCGCAGGCGCTCGTGCGCCTCCCAGCTGCGCGGGTTCAGCTCGGCGATCACTTGCTCGAGCGCGTGCGCCGCGTCCTCGGTGTTGTGCAGCCGCTCGTCGAAGATCTGCGCGCGCAGCAGCGCCAGCTCGACGGCGCGCGTGGGGTCCTTGGCCAGCGGGATCTGCTTGTCGAGGATGCGCACCAGCGTCGCCCAGTCGCCCTCGCCGCTATAGATGCGCGACAGCGCGTCCAGCGCCTCGGTGTCGGACGGCAGGACCTCGCAGATGTTCTCCCAGGAGCGCTGGGCGCGGCGGATGTCGTTGAGCGGACCCTCGGCGAGCGCCGCGAGCTTGCGCAGGTAGGCCGCCTGCTCTGTCGGATCGGCGACCACGCGGTCGACCTGCATGTCGAGCACGCGCGCGAGATCGGCGTGTCGCTCCAGCTTGGTGTAGATGGCGGTCAGGGAATCGAGCGCCTTCGCGTCGTCGGGATCGAGGCGCGCGACCTCTTCCCAGCGCGTGGCCGCGGCTCCCAGATCGTTGAGCTTGTCCTGCACCAGCTCGGCGGCACGGCGCAGGAGCTGGAGCTTCTCGTCGGGGTTGGCCGCATATCGGGTGTGCTGCTCGAGCACGTCGACCAGCTGACGCACGTCGCCCGCGCGTTCGAGCAGCGCCTCGAGGCGCGCGAGCGTGTCGCGATCGCCCGGGACGGTCTGCAAGATCTCCGAGGCGGCCCAGATCGCCTCGAGGCAGATTGGAGAGGCGCTCGTCGTAGAGCACGACCAGCCGGCGCAGCAGACTCACGCGCTCCTGCTTCACCGTGGTGAGATCGACCTGCTCGCGCAGGATCTTGGCCAGGCCGGCGAAGTCGCCCTCGCGCTCGAAGATCTCGACGAGCGCGCGGAGCGCCACCGCGTCGTGCGGCTCGGCGCGCAGAATTCCCTTGTAGATCTCGACGGCCTTGCCGGCGTCGCCCAGCTTCTCGCGGTGAATCTGCGCCACGCGTCGCAGGGTCTCGGCCTTCTGCGCGGGATCCTCCTGCAGCCCGGCCTCGCGCTCGAGCAGCGCCGCCATGCGATCCCAGTTTTTGCCCTTGAGCAGCAGCCGCCGCTGCGCCTCGCGCGCGCGCGCGTAGTTGGGTGCGAGCTCCTCGACGCGCCGCCAGGCGTGCAGCGCGCGCTCGGCGTCGCCGAGGTTCTTCTCGGACACGATCGCGATCTCCTCGAGCCGACGCACCTGGTCCTCGGCGGCGCCGCCGCGCACGCGCGCGCGCTCGAACGAGAACTCGAGCAGGTCGGCGAGCGCGCCCCAGTCGCCCTTGTCGCGGAAGTGATCGGCGTAGGCGCCGAGCGCGCCCGGGTTCTCGGGATCCAATTGCAAGATCGCGTGCAGGTAGACCGCGGACTGGTCGCGATCGCCGAGGCGATCGCGGTACAGCGCCGCGAGCTCGCCCATGATGCGGATGCGCTCTTCCGGCTCCTCGATCGCGCCCAGCTGCCGCTCGCGCAGCTCGGCGAGCTTGGCGTAGTCGTGGCTGGCGAGAAAGAGCTCGACGAGCCGCGCCGCCGCCGGGCCGTTCGGCGGCTCGAGGTTCGCGATCTCGCTGTAGACGCGGACCGCCTCGGCGGGATCGTTCATCTCGCCCTCGGCGAGCTGTGCGCGCTTGTAAAGGAAGTCGATGCGCTCCGGCTCCGACGTCGCCGCCGTGATGCGCTCGCGGTAGTAGCGATCCAGCTCCTGATAGCGGCGGCCGTCGTAGTAGACGCGCTCGAGCAGCTCCGACGACTCCGGGTGGCCGGGCACCGCCTGCAGCGCGCGGCGCAGCGCCGCGACGGCGTTGTCGGCGTCGCCCGCCTCCTGCCGGCGACGCGCGATCTGGAACAGGATCGCGGCGGCGCGCTCCATGCCGTCGGCGCCGATCCAGTTCGGGTTCGAGTAGATCGCCGCCAGCAGCTCCAGGGCTTTCTCGTCGCGCGGGCGCAGGCGAATCACCTCGCCCAGGCGCTGGGCGGCAGCGTCGAGCTCCTCGAGCTTCTCCGCGAGCACGCGCCCGAGGCCCAGGAACAGGTCGGCGCGGCGCTTGGCCTCGGTCGTCCCCTCGAGCTCGAGCTCGTAGAGGCGCACGACCGCGCGGTAGTCGCCGAGCGCGCGGTAGATCTTGCGCGCCGACTCGATCGACTTGACGTTGTCCTGGCTGAGCTTGCCCGGCCGCTGCGCGTTATGGACGCTCTTCTCCAGCTTCGCGAAGTGGTTCACGAAGAGCTGGCCCATCTCCGACTGGAGCTCGGCGATGCGCGCCGGATCCCGCGTGCGCGCCACCGCCGCCGCCTCCATCTCGAGCATCGTCATGTAGTCCGCGGTGCGGCCCTGCTCGCGATAAATGTCTTTGAGCCGCGCCGCCGCGCGGATGTGGCTTGCGTCGCGGTCGACGGCGTTGGCCAGGTCGACCTCGGCGCCCTCGGCGTCGCCGAGTTGGTCGATACGCAGCTCCGCGGCCAGGTAGAAGAGCTCGGCGGCCTTGGGGCCGTCCTCGATTGCCTGAGCACGCGTCTCGTAGAGCGTGACCAGCTTGTCGTGCTTCTGCGCCTGGCGGTAGGCTTTACGAAGCGCGACGAAGGCTTCCGTATCGGCGGGGTTTCGCTGGAGTGCTGTCTCGTACTCGCGAACGGTCGGCATCGTGAAAACCTCGTCCGAATCGGCAGGCGCGATTCACTCGGGGGTGGGCGAGCCCGCGTGCGAAGGTAGCACTACACATTGAGGAATGAAAGAGGCACCAGCTGGGGCCAAGGCCGGAAAATCCTTGGCGTTTACGACAGGTCTAGTCGTTCGAGGCGAGGTTTTCGATCACACGGAAGCGTGCCAATTTCTGGAGCACGCAATGAAGGTATGAGCCAGTTTCGCCGCCAGCTGCTACGCGGCGCGCCAGGCTTCCGGTCCGTTAGTGTCGGCTTGCCGTCCGTTAGTGATAAAGGAAGACGATCTCGACTTGGTTATTTTTTGAGCGCGACGCCGGGGTCTTCGGATCGTTGAGCGGCGCGTCGGCACTGACGGTCATGCGCCGGGGATCGACCCCGCGAGCGGCCAGCGCCGTCGACACCGACTGCGCGCGCGCCTGTGACATCGCCAGCAGCTCGCCTGGCTTGCCGCGCGATTCGGTTCGCCCCAGGACCTGGATCGGATAGGTCGGGTACTTGTTGATCAGCGATGCGACCGAGTTGATCAGCGCCTCGTGCCCGGGCCCGAGCGCGATCTCCTTCTTCGTGAACAGATCCTGGACCGAGATCACCAGCCGCTGCGAATCGCCGATGCGCTCGATGCGGATTGCGACGCCGGTGATCGCGGTCGCGTCGCGCTGGAGCGCTTCGTCGCGGGCGCGGCTCTGCGTGCTCTGCTCTGCCTGCTCGTACGCAGGCTTGGCCAGCTCCGAGGCGCGCTCCGCGTGCTGGCGCGCGACCTCGGCGCTGAGCTGCGCGCCCACCAGGTCGCCGGTCTTCACCTCGGCGCGCGCCTTGGCCAGCATGTCACTGGCCGCGCTGTACGGCGCCGTCGCGTACTTGTTCGCCTCGACGGTGTCGGCGGTGCGCAGCGCCAGCTCGGCGGCGGCCAGCTTCTGCTGCGTCGCCAGCTCCAGAGTCAGCTTCTGCTTCTCGGCCTGCAGCTTCTGCTGCTCGCTCGACATCTCCTGCGCCAGGCGGTCGCGATCCGCGACCGCCGCTTTCTGCGCTTCGCCCAGCTTCTTGCGCAGCTCGAGCGCCTCGCTGGCGCTGGCGAGGTCCTTGGTGACGCCCGCCAGCTCTTCCTCGGCGTCCGCCTGCTGGGTGCTGAGCGTCTGGATGCGCGCCTTGTTCTGATCCTGCTCCGACATCGCGAGCGCGGTCTTGAGCTTGATCTGCGCCATCAGGGCGTCCCGGCGCGATTCTTCGAGATCGTTCGACTGCCATTCGTCGGTCGCCTTCACACCGAGGCGGTCGGACGACGCGACCAGGTCGGGCGACTTCTTCGCCGCGTCGGGCACGCTCGGGCTCTTGCGCAGAGCTTCGAAGGCCTCGAGCTCGCGCGGCTTGGGGGGAGTCGCGCAGCCCGCGAAGCCAGTCAGAACGACCGCAGCGGCGGCCAACAGCGTCGCGTTCTTCGATCGCATGGACGGAGTCATGATGTCGGCTCCTCGAGCGCCCTCTTCTTGATCTGGGTCTCTTGTAACGCCTTCTTAGTGGCAGTGATCTTCGCGCGCAGCTCGTTCACCGTCGCCTCGCGCTTCTGCACCTGCGAGCGCAGCTTGGCGGCGCTGATCTTCTGGCGCACCAGCTCGGCCTGCGCGATGCAGCGGTCCAGGACCTCGCGGACCTGGTCATACTCGTGCTTCGAGCGCAGGTTCCAGGCCTCGTCGAGCCAGGTGCGCAGCATCGTGATCTCGTCAGTCGTCGCGCGCAGGTCGTCGAGGCGATCGAGATCGTTCACGCCCGAACGCTGGGTCTCGATCTGCCGCTGCAGATCGTCCTCCTCGCCGGCCGCCGCGGTCCGCGGTACCAGCGCGACGCTCCCCAACACGAACACCAGCGCCAGCGACAGTTTTCCGAGGCGCCCCAGCCCTCTCGTTACGCTCATGGATGATGGATCCCCCCTAAGCTCAACCTGGCTTCCTTGAGAGTAGCGACGGGTTTGCACGGGGGAAGACCTTATGCCGCGCACCGTCCAAGTTCAAGATCCGTCGCCGTGACCGCCCCGCGACTTTCTCGCAATCCGTCTCCACGTTTGCGAAGTAGCGGGAGTACGCCCGACCGGCTCATCAAACGAGCCGGATGGGCCTCAGGCCCCGGGCGTCGGGCCCCGGGCTTCCGGAGGAATCTCGTCCGTTCCGACCTGAGGCCCGAGGCCCTCTCAACCAACGTTGATTGCGCCTGGCGCTCTCGCGACACCGGAGCGAGGAACGCCAGGAGAGCTACGGCGTACAGCCCTTCTTCTTCGGGTTCTTGCAACAGGCGAGGGCGGTCTGCCCTTCCTTCACCTTGTCCTTGGCCGCCTTGCCGTCTTCCTTTGCCTTGTCCTTGAGCGGCTTCTCGCAGTCGGTCTTTTCCTTGCCCTTCATCTCCTTGCAGCTGGAGAGGTCGGGCTTGCCGGCTGTCTTGGCCGCCGCCTTCGCGTCGTCGACGGCTTTCTGCTTTTCGGTGCAGTCGGGTGGCGGGTCGGCCGCCAGCGCCAGCGTCGAAAGACCCAATGTCATTCCGGTGACCAGGACCATCAACATCCGTCTCATTCGCCCCTCCTTGGATTCGGTTCGGTTGAGTGAAGC
The DNA here is from genome assembly GCA_963711305.1 of uncultured Pseudomonadota bacterium. Classification (GTDB taxonomy): domain Bacteria; phylum Myxococcota_A; class Polyangia; order Fen-1088; family Fen-1088; genus DASRQZ01. Next base: position 361,657 of record CAVQDT010000001.1, on the reverse strand, counting down.
CGTTTCGACCGCGCCGAAGCTTAAATGAGACGGAGGTTTTTGGCCAAGTCCGGTCTATTCGCAGGTGGCGTCGATGCAGGTCTGCGCCGTGGCGCAGTCGGTGCTGACGTGGCACTGCGGCGTCGCTTCATGCGTGGTCACGCAATAGCCCATCTGGCAAATGCTGCCCGAGGAACCGTCGCAGCAGTCTGTGTCGGAGAAGCAAGGCGTGCGGCAGACAGCGTCGACGCAGACGTCCTCGGTGACGTGCACGCCAACGCAGTCGCTGCTGGCGCGGCACTGGGGTTGCGCCCCGCTGTTCGGCTGGCAGATCCCCGCGACACAGACGTCCTGGCCCTGGCCATGCGCCACGCAGTCGGCGGTGGTGATGCAGTCGGAGTGGCAGTAGCCGTTGATGCAGGTCGCGGTGCCGGCGCAGTCGGCGTTGAACACGCACTGGCCACCCGAGGTCGTCGAGGTTGCACAGTAGCCGGCCGTGCAGACCTGGCCGGTGCCGCAGTCGGCGTTCGCGGTGCAGCCGGCCTGGCACTGTCCGTCGACGCAACGGCCGGTCAGTCCGCAGTCGTGATTGAACTGGCAGACCGGCGGGGTGCGCGGGTGGCAGCTGGGGCCGCCGTCGGTGCCGCAGGTGTGGGGCGCGCCGGCGTCGCCGGGAGGCACCGTCGTCCCGCCCGTGCCGGAGCCACCCGCGCCCGTTCCTCCGGTCGCGGTGCCCGAGCCGCCCGCGCCCGTGCCTCCGGTCGAGCTGGGGCCGGCGTCGACGGCGTGCGAGCCGCCTTGGCCGGTCGTCCCGCCGGCGCCCGCGTGAGATCCGCCTTGGCTCCCGATCCCGATGTCGATGCCGCCGTCCCGGCCGGGAACGCCGCCGGTTCCGTGCGACCCACCGGCGCCGGTGGCGTTGCCGCTGCCGCCCGCGCCGCGTCCGGGCGGGATGGGGCCGAGCGGCACGCAGGTGCCATATTGATCACAGTAGGTGTTCGGGGGGCAGTCGCGATCGCGGTAACAGGCGACGACCGGCGTCGTGCCGTCGCACCATCCGCCGGAATCGCATCGATCGCGGCGCTCGCAAGCGGCGAGCGGCAGCACGAGAGCGATCGTGACCAACAAGCCAAACGTCTTCATCGGTGAGCTCCTTGTGTTGATGGCGCGGGCGCGGCCGCCAGCGGCAGCGCCTCCCGATCTGGCAGGCGGACCCTTCCCCTCGCAAATCACGCGCCAGAAGCATTGACGTGATCGGCGCGACCAAAGATGCGCGCAGACCGCGAAAAGTTGGGCCGTCGGTCGCGATTCGCAAGGTGTCGTTCCCGCATCCAGCCACCGCGCCTTCGCACTTGTTGCGCTCTTTCACAGGTGCCTGTGATGTTTTCACCGGCGGCCACTTTCAGTTACACTCGCGTGCCGTGGAAACCTCGATCGAGTTGCGGTACGCGGGAGTCGTGATCGGCAAGGCCACAGTGTCGGGGCCGATCGACGAGAGTGGCGAAAACAGCGTGTTCGTGCCGGTTCCCGACCCGCTGCCCGTGGGAACCAAGGTCGGCATCAAGATCGACGACCGTACGCTCGACGGGAGAGTGATCGCCGTCGCGGAATCAACGGAATCGTCAAAGTGCGGCATGAAGATCCGCATCAGCGGCGCGGCGAGCGCGAAATCGAGCGGCGGACCCTCGGCCGGCGCCACGCCGTCTACGCCCGCCGCGCCGGCGCCCACCGCGCCTGCCGCGGGCACGCCCACCGCGCCGGCGCCGGCCATGGAGTCGGCCCCCATCGACGGCGCGGTTTCGGCCGACAGCGGCACCGACGTGTCGGCGGCTCACGGAGACGGTTCGACCGAGGGTGTTCCCAGCGGCGACGAGGGCGGCGGGCAGGCGGGTGGCCAGGGCGGCGGCGGGCGGCGACGGCGCCGCCGGCGATGATCCGCCCCCCGCGGCTGCGTGCCGGGGATGTGGTGCGCCTGGTCGCGCCGTCGGGGCCGGTGCCGCGCGACGCATTCGAGAGCGGCCTGGCGGTGCTCAAGCAACGTTACGAGGTCCGTTTCGACGAAGCTCTGTTCACACGCGAGGGCTTCCTGGCCGGCTCCGACGAGCGACGCCTGGGTGAGCTGGCGGCGGCGTTGGGTGATGCTGACGCCCGCGCGATCCTCATGGCGCGTGGCGGATACGGGTTACTGCGCATCCTCCCGTTCATAGATCCGGGCGTGCTGCACGCGGCGCCGCGCCCGCTGGTCGGGTTCTCGGACGGGACGGCGTTGCTGGCGTTCGCGGCGCACGCCGGTGTCGCGTCGATTCACGGGCCGGTGCTGACCCAGCTCGGCGGTCTGGCCGCGCCCGATCAGCAGGCGTTGTTCCGGCTGCTCGAGGAGCCGGCGCCGGGTGTGGTGCTCGCCAACCTGGATGAAGTCATCCCCGGCCGCGTGCAGGGACCCTTGCTGGGCGGCAACCTGGAGGTGTTCTCGCGCCTTCTCGGAACGCCGTTCCTGCCGGACCTCGCGGGCGCGATCCTTTTCATCGAGGACTCGGGCGAGCGCCCCTACCGCGTCGATCGCCTGATCACCCACCTCGACCTCGCTGGCGTATTCAATGCTGTGAGCGCGGTGATCGTCGGCGACTTCAGTGGCTGCAAGGAGCCGGAGCTCCTGCGCGCCGGCTCCCCGACCGCCGACGAGGTGCTGCTGGAGCGCCTCGGACGCCTGCCGATCCCGGTGGTGCTGGGCGCCGCCATCGGCCACGGTGCCCGCAATTTCTCTTTGCCCTACGGTAGCATGGCCGAGCTCGACACCCGGCACGGTACGCTGGTCGCCCTGGAAGGTGCCGTCAGCTAGCTCGCGAGCCGCGACCTAGCTGAGCGTGCTGCGGGTCGGGTCGACCGGCTCGGCGTCCTCGATCTTGCCGAAGCGCTCTTCGTACCGGCGGACGTTCATCTCGAGCGCGCGAAGCAGGCGCTTGGTGTGACGCGGCGAGGAGATCACCCGCGCACGGATCCGGGCGCGGGGCGCCGCCGGCTGCAGATAGGCGAAGTCGAGGACGAATTCGTTCTCGTTGTGGTTGATGAGAACCAGGTTGCTGTACGCACCCTGGGCCGTCACCTCATCGAGATCGATGTGAATCTGAGGATCGACTCCCGGGGCGGCCGGCGGTTTCGGCAGGTCCGACATGGGTCAGGTATACACTAAGGAAGTGCCCCGGAGGGTCATCGGCATCGACCTTGGAAGTCGGCGGATCGGCGTCGCCGTGACCGATGGTCTGGGACTGACCGCCCAGCCCCACGCGACCATCGAGCGCCACGGCGGCCAGCGCGACCTGGACGCGATCGGCGCGGTCGTGCGCGCGTTCGACGCCGAGCGGGTCGTGCTGGGGCTGCCCCTGTCCCCCGAGGGCGAGGTCGGTCGTGCGGCGCGCTCGGCGCAGACCTTCGCCGAGCGGCTGCGGGCGGCGCTGGCCATTCCGGTCGAGCTCATCGATGAGAGCTTCAGTACCGTCGAGGCCGAGGAGGTCCTGCTTCGCGCCGACGTCTCGCGCGCTCGACGCAAGGAAGTGATCGATCGACTGGCCGCTGCGGTTATTCTCCAGCGATGGCTGAACCGCGGTCCTCAAAGTCGGGAGCGGGAGGACGATCCCGGGTGACCACCAGCGCCATGCACCGAGCCCTCCGCGTCTTTCTGGCGACGACCGCGCTGGGGCTGTTCGCGATCGGCTGGGTCGCGCACACCGCCTGGAAGTACGGCGACCGCGCCACCGGGCGGGCGCGCGGGCCAGTCGAGATCGAGATCCCCAAGGGGGCGAGCGCCGGTGAGGTTTCCGATCTGCTGGCCACCGCCGGGTTGCTGGAGCGGCCGGCGATCTTTCGCCTCTACGCCGGCCAGCGCGGGGTGGCCGGGCGATTCAAGGCCGGCCGCTACGTCATCAGCGCGCCGGCGACGCCGAGGCAGATCCTCGACACCCTGGTGCGCGGCGCTGCCGACGAGCTGGTTACCGTCACTATCCCCGAGGGCAAGAACCTGATCGAGATCGCTGCCATCCTGGACGCGGCTGGCATCTGCCCCAAGGCGCAGCTGGTCGCCCAGGCGATGGACCCGGCGTTCGCGGCCTCGCTCGACCTGCCGGGCTCGTCGCTGGAGGGCTACCTGTTTCCCGACACCTATCGGCTGCGGCCCCACACGCCGCCGGCGCGCGCGCTGATCCCGCTGGTGCGCCGCCACCGCCAGGTGTTCGAGGAGCTGCGGGTGGCCCACGCCAAGGGCGTCGCCGACCTCGCGAAGACGCTGACCTTCGACGACCCAAAGATCGTCATCCTGGCGTCGATCGTCGAGAAGGAGACCGGCCAGACGACCGAGCGCCCGCGCATCGCGCAGGTCTTCATCAACCGCCTGCGGTTCCCGACCTTCTCGCCCAAGCTGCTGCAGACCGATCCGACGATCATCTATGGCTGCACGATCGCGATGCCGCGGTCGGAGGCCTGCCAGCGCTGGGACGGCCGCATCCGGCGCATCCAGCTCGAGGACCGCGGCAACCCGTACAACACGTACACACATGAGGGCTTGCCGCCCGGGCCCATCGCCAACCCCGGCCGCGCCGCGCTCGAGGCGGTCATGGACCCGGATCGAACGCCATACCTCTATTTCGTTTCGAAAAACGATGGCACGCACTACTTCTCGCGCACGGTCGCCGAGCACGAAGCGGCGGTCACGCGCTACCAACGAACCCCGAAGACCGCGTCGCCATGATCTCAGAGCGGTCGCGTGCTCGACGATCCACTCTTAATACTGCTACAATGGGCACCGGCAATTTTCCGGTGTTCAGCGCCGGTCTTCGACCCTGGCGCGAGCTCGTTCCAAAGGAGATGACCTGATGCCGTCGCCGCCTCCCTCTTCCGATTCGCCGCCCGCTCACGGTCACGCCCACGGAGACGCTTCCGCGCTGATCGCGAAGGTCGCGTCGCTACAGAACCTGAAAGAGTACGCCGAGCTCAACTGGTCGGGCTCGTTCGAGGACTACCTCAACCTGGTCCGCAAGAACCCTGCGGTGACCCGCAGCGCGTTCCAGCGGGTCTACGACATGATCCTCTCTTACGGCCAGGAAGAGTACATCGACAACAAGAAGCGGCTCTCGCGCTTCAACTTCTTCAAGGACGAGCACCACGGCGGTCGCGACGCGATCTACGGGCTCGACATCCCCCTCATGCGCCTGGTGAGCGTGCTGCAGAGCGCGGCCCAGCGCTACGGCACCGAGCGGCGCGTGATCCTGCTGCACGGGCCGGTCGGCAGCTCGAAGTCGACCATCGCGCGCCTCATCAAGCGCGGGCTGGAAGAGTACTCGCGCACGCCTGAAGGGGCGCTCTACACCTACGATTGGGTGCTCCCCGAGGGGCTCCACCACGTGGCGGGCGGGTCGGCGCTGTTCAAGTGCCCGATGCACGAAGAGCCGCTGCGGCTGATCCCGGTCGAGTGGCGCGACAAGGCGCTGCTCGAGCTGGGCATCAACTCGGCGGGCAAGACCCAGGTGCACATCGAAGGCGACCTCGATCCGGCGTGCCGCCTCATCTTCCGCGAGCTCATGGCCCACTACAAGGGGAGCTGGGCCGAGGTCGTGAAGCACATTCGCTGCCGGCGCCTGATTCTCTCGGAGCAGGACCGCGTCGGCATCGGCACGTTCCAGCCCAAGGACGAGAAGAATCAGGACTCGACCGAGCTGACCGGCGACATCAACTACCGCAAGATTGCCGAGTTCGGGTCGGACAGCGACCCGCGCGCGTTCAACTTCGACGGCGAGTTCAACATCGCCAACCGCGGCTGCATCGAGTTCATCGAGGTGCTGAAGCTGGACGTGGCGTTCCTCTACGACCTCCTCGGTGCGTCGCAGGAGCACAAGATCAAGCCCAAGAAGTTCGCGCAGACCGACATCGACGAGGTCATCCTCGGCCACACCAACGAGGCCGAGTACAAGAAGCTGCTCTCCAACGAGTTCATGGAGGCGTTGCGCGACCGTACGGTGAAGATCGATATCCCGTACATCACGCGCGTCTCCGAGGAGCAGCGCATCTACGCCAAGGACTACAACGCGGCCAAGATCCGCGGGAAGCACATCGCGCCGCACACGCTGGAGACGGCGGCGATGTGGGCGGTGCTGACGCGGCTCGAGGATCCCAAGAAGCATCAGCTGACGCTGGTGCAGAAGATGAAGCTCTACGACGGCAAGACGCTGCCGGGCTTCACCCAGGACAACATCAAAGAGCTGCGCAAAGAGGCGACGCGCGAGGGTATGGACGGCATCTCGCCGCGCTACATCCAGGACAAGGTCTCGAACGCGCTGGTCAGCGACAAGGGCGAGGGTTGCGTCAACCCGTTCATGGTCATGAACGAGCTCGAGTCGGGCCTGCGCAACCATTCGCTGATCACCAACGACGAGCAGCGGCGGCACTTCGCGGTCCTGCTGGGCCTGGTCAAGCAGGAGTACGAGGACATCGTCAAGAACGAGGTCCAGCGCGCCATCAGCGCCGACGAAGAGGCGATCGCCAAGCTATGCGCGAACTACATCGACAACATCAAGGCCTACACCCAGAAGGAGCGGGTGAAGAACAAGTACACCGGCCAGGACGAGGAGCCGGATGAGCGCCTGATGCGGTCGATCGAGGAAAAGATCGACATCCCGGACTCGCGCAAGGACGACTTCCGGCGCGAGATCATGAACTACATCGGCGCGCTGGCGATCGAGGGGCGGCAGTTCGACTTCCGCACCAACGAGCGGCTGCAGAAGGCGCTCGAGCTGAAGCTGTTCGAGGACCAAAAGGACTCGATCAAGCTGACCAGCCTGGTCAGCGCGGTGGTCGACCGCGACACCCAGGAGAAGATCGACGTGGTCAAGAACCGCATGATCCGCAACTACGGCTACTGCGAGATCTGCGCGACCGACGTGCTCAACTTCGTTGCCAGCATCTTCGCCCGAGGAGACGTGAAAGACTGAACATGGAACACGATCAGTTCCCGCCGGTGAACGTGCAGGTCAACGGGCAGGCCGCGCAGCTGCTCGTGAAGCTGATGGCTGACCTGAAGACCGATCAGCCCATGGCGGTGCTGACGCGGGCGCTCGGGATGCTGGACCAGGGGTTGGCCGCGCGGCAACGCGGCCAGCGCCTGGGGATCTACGATCCCGGGAGTCAACGATTCATGGACCTGGTGATCTGATGGGGGTCGTCTAATGGCGCTTCGGATCGATCCCGACCACCGGCGCTTCCGCGACATCGTGCGCGGGAAGATCAAGCAGGACCTGCGCAAGTACATCTCGCAGGGCGAGCTGATCGGGCGCAAGGGCAAGGACATGGTGTCGATCCCGCTGCCGCAGATCAACGTGCCGCGCTTCCGCTTCGGCAGCAAAGACAAGGGCGGCGTGGGGCAGGGGCAGGGCGAGGTCGGCGACACGCTGGGCAAGGGCGATCCGGGCGAGGACGGGCCGGGTAAGGCGGGCGACCAGGCGGGCGAGCACGCGCTCGAGGTCGAGCTGTCGCTCGAGGAGCTGGCGCAGATCCTCGGCGAGGAGCTGCAGCTGCCCAACATCGAGCCCAAGGGCAAGCAGCGCATCATCAGCCAGAAGGATCGCTACGTCGGCATCCGGCGGACCGGTCCCGAGTCGCTGCGCCACTTCCGCCGCACGTTCCGCCAGGCGCTCCGGCGCCAGCTGATGACCGGCACGTACAACGAGAAGGCGCCGCTGATCGTCCCCGTGCGCGAAGACCGGCGTTACCGATCATGGAAGACCTCGCCGCTGCCGCAGTCGAACGCGGTGATGATCTTCATCATGGACGTGTCGGGCTCGATGGGCGACGAGCAGAAGGAGATCGTTCGCATCGAGTCGTTCTGGATCGATACCTGGCTGCGCTCGCAGTACAAAGGGCTCGAGTCGCGCTACATCATCCACGACGCCGTCGCGAAAGAGGTCGACCGCGATACGTTCTTCAAGACCCGCGAGTCGGGCGGCACGATGATCTCCAGCGCGTACAAGCTGTGCGCGAAGATGATCGAGTCCGATTTTCCGCCGTCGGAGTGGAACATCTACCCCTTTCACTTCTCCGACGGTGACAACTGGTCGGTCGACGACACCGTCCAGTGCATCGAGCTCCTCAAGAGCCAGATCCTCGGCAAGGTGAACCTGTTCTGCTACGGCCAGGTCGAGAGCCCCTACGGGTCTGGGCAGTTCATCAAGGACCTCAACGAGCACTTCGACGAGGACGACAACCTCACGGTGTCGGAGATCAAGGGCAAGGACTCGATCATGGATTCGATCCGCGACTTCCTGGGCAAGGGAAAGTAGAGATGGCCGGGGTGGGCACGCTTCCAGCGTATCTGCACGACATCCAGCGCGAGATCGAGGCCTACGCGCGCGACTACGGGCTCGACTTCTGGGACGTCGAGTTCGAGATCCTCGACTACAAGAAGATGCAGGAGGTCGCGGCGTTCGGCGGCTTCCCCGTGCGCTACCCGCACTGGCGCTTCGGCATGGAGTTCGAGCACCTGTCGAAGAGCCACATCTACGGCTTCTCGAAGATCTACGAGATGGTCATCAACAACAACCCGGCCTACGCGTACTTGCTCGAGGGCAACTCGCTGGTCGATCAGAAGATGGTCATCGCGCACGTGCTGGGGCACTGCGACTTCTTCAAGAACAACTACTTCTTCTCCAAGACCAACCGCCGGATGATCGACGGCATGGCGAACCACGCGACGCGCGTGCGGCGCCACATCGAGCGGCTGGGGATCGAAAAGGTCGAGAGCTACATCGACTCGTGCCTGTGCATCGAGAACCTGATCGATCCGATGTCGCCGTTCATCACGCGGCGCGCGTCGGAGCGCAGCGAGAAGGAGCGGCAGAAGCAGGCCGAGGACTCACCCGAGATTCCACGCATCCGCGCGAAATCGTACATGGACAAGTTCATCAATCCGCCCGACTACATGGATCAGCAGCGGCGGAAGATGGAGCGCGAGCGCGACAAGCCGTTGAAGAACCCGCCCGAGCCGGAGCGCGACGTATTGCAGTTCCTGCTGCAGAACTCGCCGCTCGAGGGCTGGGAGCGCGACATCTTGGAGATCATCCGGGAGGAGGCGTACTACTTCGCGCCGCAGCGCCAGACCAAGGTGCTGAACGAAGGGTGGGCGGCCTACTGGCACAGCAAGATCATGACCGAGAAGGCGTTGAAGGCTTCGGAGATCATCGACTACGCCGACCACAACGCGGGCGTGCTGGCGACAGCCCCTGGTCAATGGAACCCGTACAAGGTCGGCATCGAGCTGCTCCGCCACGTCGAGGAACGCTGGGACAAGGGGCGCTTTGGAAGCGAGTGGAACGACTGCCAGAACCTGGACGAGCGGCGCAACTGGGACAAGCGGCTCGGGCTCGGCAAGAAGAAGATCTTCGAGGTGCGGCGGCTCTACAGCGATGTGACGTTCATCGACGAGTTCTTCACGACGGACTTCTGCCAGCAGAACAAGTTCTTCTCGTTCTCGCTGAATGAACGCACGGGGAACTACGAGATCGACTCGCGCGAGTTCCACAAGATCAAACACAAGATCTTGTTCCAGCTGACGAACTTCGGCGACCCGTTCATCTTCGTCGAGGACGCCAACCACGACAACCGCGGTGAGCTCCTGCTGCGCCACCGCCACGAGGGCACCGACCTGCAGGGCGACCACGCGCGCGGGACGCTGGCGGCGCTGGTGCGCGTGTGGCGGCGCCCGGTGAACCTGCTGACGATCATCGACGGCAAGCAGAAGATGCTGCGCTTCGACGGGCGGGAGCATACGGAGAAGAGCGCTAGTTAGTGGGCCCCCGCACCGGGGGAGGAAACCAGGAACGGCGACGGTGGGGGACGTGAGGAGGGCTCCGATCTCTCCGTTGTGGGGCGCGAGGGGCGTGGGGGGACCTTGGGTGGGGTGTTCCTCTTGCGGGGGACGCGGCCCTCACGCCGCCGGTCGCGCCGGCAACCCCGACCCGGCCGGAGAGCCGGGGACACGAGCGAGGGCCCGAGCGAAGTGAGGTCCGTCCGGCGGCACGGGGGCCGCTCCCTCGGCGCTGGCGACCTGGCCGCGGACGGCAGGAGCGCGCCTCGGAGCCCCCGCAAGAGGAACACCCCACCCAAGGTCCCCCCACGCCCCTCGCGCCGGTGACAAGCTTCGTTCACTGCGCCTGAGGGCGTTCGTATTTTTTAAATTGAGCTATCGGACGAGCGACGAGCGATCGTGAAGGGAGCCCCTTCGCTGAGTGGCGGCGTTGTCGAGCTGAACGATCACAGAGACCCTGCGCGAAGTGGCCCCTGCGTACTTGGCGAAGCTGCCGTGTACTCAGCGAAGAAGTCGCGTGGACGACGCTGGAGTGCGCGTCCGGGTACGTTCGCTGCGCGCTGGCGGCATTCGCGCGCAACGGCGACGCCGGGAACCTAGCCCACGCTCGTTGCGGACGCAGGAGTGATTCCCAGCGCGGCGAGCGGCGGCAGAACCAGCCGGCGGATGCCCTCGAGGGCCGCGGCGCAGCTTGCCGCCGGGCCGAGCAGGCCGACGGCCTCGAGCATCGGGTCGTCGTCGCTGGCAGAGATCTCCTGGCCGGCAGGTGGCTCCGGGATTGGCCCGCCGGCGTCGCGCTCGAAGCGTTCCATCTGCGCGATGCACGCGGGCCAGAGGGTTTCGCGGCGCGCGCGCGGCCAGGAGCGGACCACCCAGGCGCCGGCGCGGACCGCGATCGGCCCGTGGCGGGCCTCGTCACGTAGCAACTCGGTCAGCGCCCAGCGCAGCAGCGGCTCGCGCGCGCGCCGGCGCGCGGCGGCAAAGCAGGCCGCCGACATCGGCTCTCCGACGGCGAACCCGGCCAGCAACAAGCCCGCGCAGCGCCCCTCGACGTCGCCGCTTCCGCGACCGCCACTATCGAATGGCGGGGTCGGCTCGGCGTCGCCCGGTAGCTGCTCGTCGCTCGCCGCCGCTCCCAGCGCTTCGAGCACGCGCGTGCAGACAGCGACGTGACGGATCTCGTCCTCGATGATCCCCGCGACCTCGCCGAGGATCTCCGCGGGGGCGCCGAGCCGCGCCAGATCCGTGGCCACCATCGTCGCGCCCACGACCGAGCGGCGCTCGTCCTGGCGCAGGTGCTCCCAGGCGTCGACCAGACGCGCGACGACGGCGGCGGGGTACGCGCTGGGCGAGAAGGGGGGAGCCGCGCTGCGCGGACGCCAGGCGACACTGGCCGCGCGCAGCGGTCGAGACGCGAGGGGCACGTCAGCCTCCCGTGGGATCGGCGTCGCTGCTGGTGCTGCCGTCGTCCCCCGCGGTGGACATCGCGTCGCCGCCGCTGTCGGCGCCGGCCTCGGGTGGCTCGCCGGTCTGTCCCGAGGCGCCGCCCCTGAGCATGTTGCCGCCGGTGCCGAAGACGCCGCCAGCGCCCGCGTCGAAGGATCCGTTCATGCCGGCGATGTTCTCGGTCCCTCCAGCTCCTCCAGGTCCGAGGAGGTTGCCGCCGCCCACGCCGCGGTTATAGCCCCCAAGGCCGTTGTCACCGCCGAGCCCGTCGCCGGTGCCGTTGGGGCCGCCAGGGTCCTGCGAGCTGCAACCATTTACCGCCGCGCCGAGGCCACTCGCCAGCCCCAGGCTCAAGAGCAGATTTCGCACGCTGGTGGGGTTCATGGCCCCGTCACTAAAGCAATTGGAGCACCAACCCCTCACCGCCCCGGGATCGCGCCACGATTGGCTGCACCGCTGCGACGCGATCGCGACATGGCGATCATGGGTTTCGAGGTCCGGCGGGCGATCGAATCAGCGCCCGACCGGCGGCTCGTTCCCCGCGTAGATCACGAGGCAGGTCACGTTGTCGTCGCCGCCGCGATCGTTGGCCATGTCGACGAAGACCGTCGCGACGTCGCGGTAGAAGTGGCTGTTCAGTACCTGGCCCAGCTCTTCGACCGAGACGTAGTTCGACAAACCATCCGAACACAGCACGTAGCAGTCACCCGCCTGGACAGGCAGCCCGACGAGATCCGGTTCGACCGACGGCTCGAAACCGACCGAGCGCGTGATGATGTTCCGGAAGCGCGATTCCTTGGCTTCCTCCGGCGACAGCAGGCCGGCGCGCACTTGCTCCTGGATCCACGAATGGTCCTCGGTGAGCTGGCGCGCTTTGCCGTTTCGATACAGATACGCACGCGAATCGCCGACGTGCCCCAGGTAGACCCGCCCGCCCGAGAACAGCAGCACCGTCAGCGTGGTCCCCATGCCCGAGAGCTCGGGGTTGGCGAGCGCCGCTTCGTATATGTTGCGGTCGGCCTCGACCACCGCGCGCCGGAGCAGCGAGCTCATCGGTGTGCGGTCGTCCTCGCCCGGCGGCACGGCGGCGCCGGCGACCGGGTAGGGGCCCGCACGCAGCGCCTGTTCCAGCTCGCGCTCGACGATCTCGACCGCCATACGGCTCGCCCGCTCGCCGCCCAGGTGCCCGCCCATGCCATCGGCGACGGCGTACAGGCCCAGGCGGTCATTGCACAGAAAACTGTCTTCGTTGTGGTGGCGCTTTCGGCCGACGTCCGACGCGCCCCACCCGACGATTCTCATTGCGCGGCAGGCTCCGATTCCGGAGCCGGGGCCGCGGCCGGCGCGGCCACTCCCTTGGCGCCCTTGGCCGGAGGCGCCGCCGCCGTCTCGATGATGAAGTCAACGCGCGCGCCACCTCCGGTGTCGACCGCCAGCGCGGTCAAGCGCGCCGCATCGATCCCCTTCTTCACCAGCGTGTCCTTCACCAGGTCGGCCCGATGCTGCATCTCCTCCTTGGATATACCCACGGAGTGGACTTCGATGCGAACTTTCTTCAGCTCGGGGTGACCTTTCAGGACCAGGGCGACCAGGCCCAGGGCGTTGACGCCGGCGTCGCGGAGCTCGGAGCGACCACCCTTCATCGAGAAGCCCAGCCGCTCCTCGAGCTCGATGCGGTCCTTGGTGAGGTGCACCAGCGGCGCGCCCGCGTCGGGGCAGCCGTCCTCGTCCTTGATGCCGTTCAGCGTCTCGGGCTGCATCGGGCACTTGTCCGCGGTGTCGGGGATGCCGTCCTTGTCGTTGTCCGGATCCGGGCAGCCGTCGTCGTCTTCGAAGCCGTCCATGTCCTCGGCCTCGTTGGGGCAGGCGTCGAAGTTGTCGGGGATGCCGTCGTTGTCATTGTCGGTCTCGGGGCAGCCGTCGTCATCCTGGAAGCCATCGCGATCTTCGGGCTCGTCGGGGCATTTGTCGACGGTATCGTTCACGCCGTCGCCATCGCTGTCCTCCGACGTCGAGGGGCACCCGTCCTTGGGACGCTTACCACGGCCGTCTTCGGCGGCGTTCGGGCAGGCGTCGTTCAGGTCGGGGATGCCGTCCTTGTCGTTGTCGGGGTCGGGGCAGCCGTCCTCGTCCTCGAATTGATCCATGTCCTCGGCGGCGTTCGGGCACTTGTCCTGCGCGTCGGGCACGCCGTCGTTGTCGTTGTCGAGCTCGGGGCAGCCGTCCTCGTCCTGGAAGCCGTCGCGGTCCTCGGGCTGGTCGGGGCAGCGGTCGTCGACGTCGTACACGCCGTCGTGGTCGCGGTCGCGGAAGTCGGGCGCGAACGCCACCGCCAGGAACCCGCGGCCGGCCGGCGCGCCGATACCTTTGCCGAAGCCGCGGCCGCCGCCGAAGGTCAGCGCCCACATGCTGGTGACGCCGATCCGCACCGCGGCGTCGGCCTCGAACGGGTTCACGTCCGAATAGAACTGGGTGAAGTTCGAGAGCCCGCTGCGGCCGTAGAGCTCAACCATCAGCTCGACGCGATTGCGCACCTGGTACGCGGCTGCCGCGCCGTAGAGCGCCTCGTGGCCGACGTTGGCGGCGAAGCTCGTCGACGACTCGCGCAGCAGCACGCCGGCGTTGACCGCCGCGCGCAATCCGCCGATCTGCAGGCCGCCGATCACCTTCAAGCGGCCGGTGAAGCTCTTGTCGCCTAGATAGTAGGCCGAGCCGCCGCCCGAGAGCGGCGTGTCGAGCGAGGCGCCGCCCAGCTTCGCCGTCGGGATGGTGACGCCGCCGAGCACGCCGAGACTGTACTGATCGTCGTCGCCGTAGACCGCCAGCTGGGTCTTCGCCTCGAGGCGGAGGTCACCGAAGCCGCGCGCGGTCTCGTTCTGTCCGGTCGGCGTGCCGGCCGGGTCGATGATCTGGCCCTGCAGGAGCGGCGTGAACGGCAGCGAGATCCCGATCTGCAGCCGGTCGAAGAGCGCCATCGCCGCGGTCAGCTCGGCGGTCGCCTGGTGCTCGACGACGTACGCGTTGACGCCGGTCTCTTTCGTGTAGATGACGTAGGGGCGCCACTGATAGTTGAGCGACAACCCGAAGCCGAACTGCTTGTGTCCGTTGACGTCGGGTGAATCGACCGTGACGAAGTTTCCCGGTCCGATCGCTTGCTGAAATAGCTGCGTCTCGATCGTTCTGTCGTTGGGTGGCGCACCCTGCGCCCAGCTCGGACGGGCGCTCGACAGAAGCAGAAGCGAAAGGCCAAAGGTGAGGGCAGGACGCAGCCAGCGCATGTAGGTCATCACGGGTCCGAACCAGGCTCGTCAGAACGAGCCGCCTTCTAAAGTCGGACCGCGTCGTCGGGCGAGGAGCGCTGCGCTTACAGTGGAAGCTCGAAGAAGTACGTGTAGGTCATGCTGTAATCGACCGCCTGGCCGTCGCTGGTGCGCGCGGGCGAGAACTTGGCCTGGCGCAGGGCATCCCGCGCTGCCTCGTCGAAGCCGTGCCCGGCCTTGGTGATGACCCGGAGCTGCACGACGCTCCCCGACGAATCGAGGCTGATCTTGAGCACGACCTTGCCCTCGATCCCCATCCGCTTGGCCTCGGTCGGGTAGATGTCGGCGCTATTGATCTCGCGGAGAAGCTTGGGCTGCACCGCGATATAGACGTCGGCGACGGGAACGAACGCGCGCACGCCCGGAGGGCCCGACTGCGGCACCTGGCCAGGCTTGCCGGGCGTGCGGTCCTTGGTCATCAGCGTGCTGCCGACCGGGACCGCCATGGCGGCCTTGTCGCCCGACACCACCGAGCTCAGCGTGACACCGAAAACCGGCGGCGCGTCCGTCGGCTTCGGGGGCTCCTGACTGGGAGGCGGCGGCGTGGCCGGCGGAGGCGGCGGTTTGGGCGTGGCGATCGCAACCCGTCGCGGGACGATGCGCGGCTTGGGGGCCGGCTCCGGGGCCGGCGGAGGCGGTTGCGGCCGCTCCGGGCGGAACTCCGGCGGCGGAGGCGGCGGCTCGTGGACTTCCATCTCCACCACCTGTTCTTTGTGCAGGAGGTGCGCCGGGTTCACGATCAGAAGACCGCCGGCGATGACGACGTGCGCGCCGATCGCGATGCTGGCGGCGACCCAACCCTTGGTTCGGCGCGGAGGGGGCGACCACCAGTCATCATCGACCTGGGGACCCTGGGAGGGTTCCCAGGCCCTCCCGCGACGGACGCCGCTGGGCGAGTGCCAGCTGCGTCCGGGCGTGGCGCCGCCGGTCGACGACATCCGACCTTTATTTGGCGCTGGTTCCGGGGTCGACGTTGATGGCAAAGCGATGTACTCCCGCGCGCTTGACCAGATCGATCACGTGAACGACTTCGCCGTGAGGCACCACCGTGTCGGCCGCGATGATCGCCTGCAGATCTGGATTGGCGGGCAGCGCATCACCGATGAACTTGGCGACGGCGCCGTCGTTGCTGTGCTCGCCGTTCAGATAGAGCGAGCCATCCTTGGCTAGCGTGAGCGCCAGCGTGGTCTTGGCCTGATCGCTGCCCGAGGCTGCCTTGGGCAGGTCGACCTTGATCGACGGGCTCACGATGTAGCTGGCCGTGACCATGAAGATGATCAACAGGACCAGCGTGATGTCGACGAGGGGCGTGACGTTGATGTCGACGATCATGCCTCCCGGCTCGTCGCCGCCGCCGAATGCATCGCTGCTACCGCCGGCCATCGGTCACTCCCCGCCCGCCGGCGCCGGGATCGCCGCGCCGTCGTCCGTCTTGATTCCCGAGGTCGCCGAGAGAATCATGTGCGCGACCGCGTCGACGCGCCCGAGCGTGCGGCGCACCTTGGTCTGAAAGAAGTTGAACGCGATGACCGCGGGAATCGCCACCATCAGGCCGACCGCGGTCGCGACCAGCGCCGCCGAGATGCCCGACATGACGGTTGCCGCGCCGCCGCCTTGATTGTGCGAGAGATCCGCGAACGCTTTGATGATGCCGAGCACGGTGCCGAACAACCCAATGAACGGCGCATTGTTGCCGAGCGTTCCCAAAATGCCGAGGTTTCGTTCCAGATCGAGACGAATGCGTGATTTGGTGCTGGCCATCGCTTCCGAGATCGCATCGGAGCCGCGCCCGACCTGATCCAGCCCCGCGGCGGCCACCTGCGACTCCGGGCCGCGCGCGGCGGCGACCGCGCGCCGCGCGCCGACGACGTTTCCGTCGCGCAGGAAACGCAGCAGATCCTTGCCGACGGCCTCGAAGTCGAACTTGCCGCTCGCCGAGAGGAAGAACCCGCGTTCGACCATCACCGCCACCGAGACCACGGAGAGCGCGATGAGCAGCCACAGCACCCATTCGGAACCGAGGAGGGTGAAACTCAGGATTCGATCGGTTAACCGCATTCGCGAAAACCTAGCACAATTTATAGGTGTCAACGCCCGGAGTGGGCGCAACGACAACGTTTGCCAACAAACAATCGATCGCGACCGTTGCGTAACTGCCGGCCGGAAGTCCGAAGCGCACGCGCAGCGCGCCGCGCGCGGGCTCAGCGGTGATCGCCGGTGAGCCGAGCTCCAGGTTCACGAGCACCGGCCGTCGCGCGCCCGGCAGATCGCGGCCCGCGCGCGCGAAATCGTCGCGGGTCGCGCCGGCCGCGTCGAGCGCGCGTTGCTCGAGTTGCCCCGACTCGCTGTCGGGCGGCGGATCCATCACGCGCGTTCCCGGCATCGGGCCGGTCGGCACGATCTCTCCGGCGTCGACGCGCGCCTGATCGATCGCGACGTCGGTGCAAACGAACGACCCGCCGCTCTCGATCTTCTGGAGCACGTCGCCGGCGCGCACGCGGCGCAATCCTCCTTCGCTTTCCGCGCGCAACTCGAGGTAGCGGTTGAACACCGCTGATTGCGCCGCCGACAGCAACAGCCGGCGGCGACGGTGATCGCGTTCGCGCTGCTCGCCGCGCAGGATCGCCAGCCCCTGGGCCGCGTTCTCGCCGGTCGCGCCGAAGCGCTGCTCGCCGTAGCGATTGGCCAGCCCCTCGCGGGCGAGCACCTCGAGGCGTTCGCCGACGGCGCGCTCGTCGCCGTCAGCGGCGCCGGTGAGCACGACCTCGAATCGATTGCCCTTGAGGTGGCCGGTGCGCAGCTTGTTGCCGTGCCGTCGGGCGTCGAGCACGCGCACGCCGTCCACGGCCAGCGCGAGGGCGCGCTCGGGATCGAGGCGCGGGATGCTGAGCCACTGTCGCGTCGTCGCGTGGCGGTCCTTCATGCCGGCGTAACCGACGTCGCGCGCGTCGACGTCACAGGCCCGCGCGATCCGGCGCACCGCCTCGAACGTCGTGAGATCGGTCTTCTCGATCCAGAGATACGTATGCTCGCCCTGGCCGGACGGCAGGTACGCGGGGACTTCTTCGACGACGAAGGTGTCGCTGGTGGGGGTGAAGCTCAGCACGGCGAAACCAGAATACGCCCAGCGGGCGCTATTCGGGCTTAGAGCCGCCGCCCGGCAGATCGGTTGCCTGCGAGGGGGCGGGCAGATCCTCGGCCAGATTCCGGGCGACGTAAGTCGCGGTCACCTGCGTATCGGTCGGAATGAACCTCGGCGTGCCGGGTGGCGGTCCGAGCTCCGCCGCGGCCATCTCTTCCTCGGCGGCCGGCGTGAGGTCGACCGTGGTCACCTGACCGTCGCCGACGATCGCCGCGTCCGGGGTTCTCGCCGGCAGCGGTCCGATCGATTGCGGGCTCTGCCGCACCATCGCCAGGTACATCTGAGCCGACTTGTTGTCGGGCGCCATGGCCAGCACCTGTTGCCACTCTGCCGCCGCCTCTTCGCGGCGCCCCTGGGCGTAGTAGCTGAGGCCCAGGTGCAGCCGCCCGCCGGCGAAGCGCGGGTTCTCGGTCTTGACGCGCTCGAACTCGCGCACGGCCGCGACGATGTTGCCCATCTCGCGGAACGTCGCGCCCAGCTTGGTGCGTATGTCGACGAACTTCGGGCACAGCGCCAGCGCGCGCTCGTACTCGCGCACGGCATCCTCGTACAGCCCGACCGCGTGATAGGCGGCGCCGACGTCGGCGTGCATGTTCGCGATCTTCCCCTTGGCGAACGGGTCCAGGTGGCGCGGCGAGTTCTTCGACGCCGCCATGGCGCGCTCGTAGATCTCCTTGGCATCGCGGTACTTGCCGAGGTCGTTGAGCGTGACGGCCAGGTTCAACGCTGCCTCGGTGTACGCCGGGTTGATGCGCAGCGCCTCTTTGAACGCCGTCTCCGCGTCGATCAGCCGGCCCTGCTGGTGGTAGATGACGCCGAGCATGTCGTAGACGTCGGCGTAGGCGATCTGCTCGCGCGCCAGCTCGGACAGGTAGCGTTCGGCGCGGTCGTATTCGCGCGCCAGGTAGTGCTCGCGCCCGCGGTTCAGGAGCTCGCGGAGCCGATCATCCATTGGCCGGGCTCGGCGTCGGGGTCGCGGCCGGCGGCGACGGTGCCTGCGGGTTCTCCCCGTACCGCTTGTGGATGAACTCGAGGTACAGCTCCGACCGGCGCGCTTGCGGGGCGGCCGGGAACTCGCTGACCACGCGCGTAAAGCTGTCCTTGGACCGCCCCGGGTCGCCCATCTGCAGGTACGTCTGGCCGAGCGCGAACAGCAACTCCGGTTCGCGCCCCGAGCCCGGGTAGCGCTTGATCGCGCCCTCCAGTCGCCGCGCCGCCGCCTTGGTCTTGTCGCGGCTGAGATAGAAGCGCGCGATGTAGACCTCGTGGTCGACCAGGCGTTTCAACACTTCCTTGCGGAACGGCTCGACGGCCTTCTGGTACGTCGAATCGGGGTACTTCCGGCGGAAGTCGTCGATCTCGCGGAGCGCGTCATTCACTGCCGACTGATCCTTCTCGTAGGACGGCGGCAGCAGCCAGATGTCGTCCGGCATGTCCTTGTAGTAACACTCGCCGACCTTGTACGCGGCGTAGCCGTTCTCGACCTTCTCGTGCGTCGGGTGCAGCCGGATGAACGCCTTGTAGCTGTCGACCGCCTCGGTGTAGTTGCCACGCGCGAACTGCGTGTCGGCGATCGCCAGCTCGGCCAGCACCGCGTACTTCGAGAACGGGAACTTCTGCTTCACAAATTGGAAATACTTTTGCGCCTCGGGGTAATTCTCGTCCTTGAGCTCGGCCAGCCCCTTCTCGTAGTTCTGCTTGGCGGTCAGCGAGTAGGTGATGGGCTTGGTCACGTCGTCGCCGCTGGCGCAGCCCGCCAGGCCCGCGGCAAAGACGACGCCGAGCTCGAGAATGACGGCCAGCGCCAACTGGACGCCACCGCGGAGGATCCGGGGTCTACCCCCGTGAAAGAAACGCGACATGAGAAAACTATGGTACGTAAGCACAGCTCCGCCGTCTACCATGGCGGGTGTGCTCGGACGATGGGCTCGACCGCATGTGGAACCTCCGGAACCGATGACTGACCCCACACTCCAACCGTGGGGGTCGCGTGATAAGACGCCAGTGGCGACGCCGGGGTTGCTCATGCGCGGGGCGTTCTTCGGGGCGGCGCTGACGGCGTTCACGGTCACAGGATGTGCGGGCTCCTCGAGCGCGTCGTCGGGAGTGGCGCCGAGCTCGCCGGGCGAGGCGCGCGAATCGGTGGGCCACCGGTCGGGCTCGGCCACCACGACCGCAACGCTGGTCGGGTCGCGCTGCAAGGACGGTGACGGACACTGCAGCTGCCGCCGGCCCGGCGACAACCACGCGGAGAGCCCGCCGCCCGACGCCGACCACAAGCGCTTCGAGATCCGCCTCGGCGCCGATGACGGCGGTGATGCCATGCTCGACTCGCCGACGCTGGGGCGGTTCGCCGCCGGCACCGGCGAGAGCTGCTTCTACGTCGACGTCCTGCCGGGCACGCACCACATGCTGACCCTCAGCGCGCACGAGGGACGGCCCACGGCGGGCCTGAGCCCGACCATGCGCATCACCGAGTACGGGCCCAAGGGACCGTACTGGTACGACGTAGTCGAGGTGCACTGCCGTGGCGCGACCGGGCGCTGCACCCGCGACGCCGCAGAGGAGTGGGGCGCCGAGGCCAAGGGCCGCAAGCGCGGCCGGATCGATCCCTGCGGCTCCAGCGTCGTCACCCACCTCGTATGGGAGACCTCGGGCGGCGCCGGCGATCGCGACAGCGGGCTGTTCCGCGACCTGACCGTCTCCTTCGAGATGGAAGTGAAGAAGTTTCCGACTCAGTTCGCACCTGGATCCACCGAATGCGTGCCTAAATGAAGGTTCACCTCATCGGAATCTGCGGCACCGGCATGGGGTCGCTTGCCGGTTTGCTGAAGGCGGCCGGTCACGACGTGCGCGGCTCCGACGAGCACGTCTACCCGCCCATGTCGACGCAGCTGGCCGAGCAGGACATCCCGGTATTCGAGGGCTTCCGCCCCGAGAACCTCGACTGGAAGCCCGACCGCGTCGTCGTCGGCAACGTCTGCCGCAAGGATCACGTCGAGGTGCTGGCGGCGGCGGAGCGCCAGCTGGCGCTGTATTCATTCCCGTCGCTGCTCGCCGACCTGTTCTTGCAGGACAAGACGTCGGTGGTCGTCGCCGGCACGCACGGGAAGACCACCACGTCGTCGATCGTCGCTCACCTGCTGCACGACGCGGGCCGCGACCCGTCGTTCCTGATCGGCGGCGTACCGCTGAACTTTCGCCAGTCGTGGCGACTCGGCCACGGGGCGGAGTTCGTCGTCGAGGGCGACGAGTACGACACGGCGTTCTTCGACAAGGGGTCGAAGTTCTTTCACTATCGCCCGCGCACAGCGATCCTGACGTCGGTCGAGTTCGATCACGCCGACATCTTCCGCGACGAGGAGGCGGTGAAGACCGCCTTCCGCAAGTTCGTCGCGCTGATCCCCGAGGACGGCAATCTCCTGGTTTGCGCGGCCTCGCCCGGCGCGCTCGACGTGGCGCGCGTCGCCCACTGCAACGTGACGACGTACGGTCGGCCCGGCTCGGGCGCCGACTGGATCTTCGAGGTCGCGGCGCGCTCGTCGGGCGGGCGCGCGGTACTGGACATCGCGCGGCGCGGAGAGCGCGTGCTGTCGCTCGAAACCAGCCTGCCCGGCATCTACAACAAGGAGAACCTGATCGGTGCCGTGGCGGCGGCGTCGATCCTGGGCGTCGACCTGCAGGCGATCGCGCGCGCCTCGCGCCGCTTTCAGGGCGTGAAGCGGCGGCAAGAGGTGCGCGGCGTAGCCGCCGGCGTCACCGTCGTCGACGATTTCGCGCACCACCCGACGGCGATCCGCGAGACCGTGCTGGCGCTCAAGGGGCGCTACGGCCCGGGCAAGCTCATCGCCGCGTTCGAGCCGCGCTCGGCGACCAGCCGGCGCTCGGTCTTCCAGCACGAGTTCGCCGACGCGCTGTCGGTCGCCGACGAGGTGGTGCTGGCGCCCCTCTATTCGCCCGAGAAGGTACCCGAGGCCGAGCGCCTCGACGTCGAGAAGCTCGCGGCGGATCTCCGTCGCGAGGACATCCCGGCGCGGCTCATCGCCTCCGTCGACGAGACCGCGGCGCACCTGGCCGAGCGCGCGGCGCCGGGCGACACCGTGCTCATCATGTCGTCGGGTGACTACGGCGGGCTGCACGAGAAGGTGTTGTTCCGGCTCGGCGATCCGGTGATGCCGTCGCGCATCGAGCACAAGCCCAAGATCAGCGCCCTGCTCAACCGCGTCGGCATCGCGCACCCGGTGCTGGATCAGTTCTGGCCGAGCTACCTGGTGATCCCGGGAACTACGCCGGCGGATCCGCTGGTCGGCTGTGTGGCCGTCGAGACCGCCGACGACGTGGCGCTGCTGCGGATGCTCGCGGTCGTGCCAGAGCGGCGCGGCGAAGGGCTCGGCTACCTGCTGGTCGAGACCGCGACCGAGCGCGCGCGCTCGCAGGGCGTGCGCACGCTGTACCTGGTCACCGACGGCGCGCAGGGGTACTTCGGCGAGAAGCTCGGATTCGTGGCCACCGATCGCAAGGACGTGGCGCAGGCGATCGCCTCCACTGCAGAGTACCTTTTGGCCCGATCGAAGACCGCGACGTGGATGAAGAAGGAGCTCTGAGCCCGTGACGCAGTTGCCGCCCGATCCATTGCGCGCGGATCGGTTGATCGCCGAGCAGATCGCCAAGGACGCCGGGAAGATTCTGCTGGAGGGGTGGGGGACGCGCCCGTCGTACGGCTTCAAGTCCGAGGACATCAACATCGTGACCGAGTTCGACAAGCGCTCGGAGGCGATGGTGGTCGAGCGGCTGGCCGCCGCGTTCCCGCACGACAGCATCGTCGCCGAGGAGGGGACGTCGGTGGAGCGCGATGCTGGCGGGCGCATCTGGTACGTCGATCCGCTCGACGGCACCACCAACTTCGCGCACGGCTTTCCGCTGTTCTCGGTGTCGCTGGGGCTGACCGTCAACCGGCGCCCGGTGCTGGGCGTCGTCGAGGCGCCCGCGATGGGCTGGACGTTCGCGGGCACGGTCACCGGCGGTGGCTCGTCGTGGAACGGCAAGCCGATCGCGCCGTCGCGCGTCGACCGGCTGGGCGGGGCCTTGCTGGTGACCGGGTTCCCGTACGCGCGCAACCCGGTGCAGACCAACCTGCCCGAGTTCAACGCGTTCACGGCCGCGGCGCAGGGGACGCGGCGGCTGGGCTCGGCGGCGCTCGACCTCTGCTTTGTCGCCTGCGGCTGGCTCGACGGCTACTGGGAGCGCGCGCTGCACCCCTGGGATCTCGTGGGCGGCGCGGCGATCATTCAGGGCGCGGGCGGGCAGGTCTCGGACATGGACGGCAGCGACTTCGACGGCGTCACCGGCCGGATTCTCGCGAGCAACGGCTTGCTCCACGAGCAGATGATGCGGATCCTCCAGGGCGTCGCCCGCCGCGCCTCGTCGCCCTGGCCATGAACGTTGCCGCCGCAATCTTCGCAGGCGGCGGCGGGACGCGCATGGGCGAAGTGGGGGTGGTAAAGGGTCTGCTCACGGTCGGAGGCGAGCGCATCATCGACCGCCAGCTCGCCGTGCTGCGCCCGCTCTTCGCCGAGGTGCTGATCGCCGCGAACGATCCAGCTCCATGGGAGGGCCTGGGCCTGCGCGTGGTCCCCGATCGAGCCGGCTCCGATCGAGCGTCCGTTTCCGGTCCCCTCCCCCCGTCCGCGACTCTCGGCCCCATCGCCGGCCTCGATGCGATCCTCGCGGCGCTGCCCCCCACGATCGACGCCGTCGTTTGCCTCGCCGGCGACATGCCCTTCCTCTCGCCCCCGCTACTCGAGCACCTGCGCGACGCGGCTCCCGCCGCCGCTGCGCTGGTCCCGCGCATTTCCGGCCGCGCCGAGCCGCTGCTTGCCCGCTACTCCCGCGCCATCTTCCCGATCGTCACCGATCAGATCGCCGCGGGCCGCTATGCGCTGGTCGACCTGCTCGCGCGTCTGGGCGAGGGTGTCACCTGGATCGACGAGCCGGACCTGCGCGTGCTCGATCCCGACCTGCGCTCGATCGCCAACGTCAACACGCCCGACGATCTTCGGGCGTACGACCACGCCTCGACCAAGGCGCCCTGACCCATGCCGCGCCCGCGCGCCGCCACCGTCGCTATCGCCGCCGCGGTCGCCGCGGTGGCGCTGCTGCCGTTCTTCTGGTCGACCACCTTCTTCACCGACGACCACCTCCTGCTCGCGTTTGCGCGCTACGCGCCCAATCCTCTGGTGGCGTTCCTGCGCGACGAGCACGGCGGAGAGTTCTATCGCCCCTTCTCGATGAGCCTCTGGTGGTTGCTCGCCCGCATCGGCCACGGGACGATCTGGCCGTACGCGATCGTCGGCGCGTCGCTGCACCTGCTGGTGGCCGCGCAGGTCGCCTGGTTGCTGCGCGCGCTGGGCGGCTCGCGCGCCGCGGCCCTGAGCGCCGCTGCGTTCTTCTGGCTCTCGCCCGAGACCCGCGAGGCCGCACTGTGGGCGGCCGCGTTTCCCGACTGGCTCGGCACCGCCCTGGTGCTGGGGGCGTTGCTCGCCTTGCTGCGCGAGCGGCGCGCGACCGCCGTTGCGCTGGCGACCTGCGCCTATCTGACGAAGGAATCGGCGATCGTTCTGCCCGCGCTGGCGTCGCTGGTGCTTACGGTTCGCGAGCGCGGCTTGCGCGCGGCCCTGCGCGCCGGCTGGCGGACCCTCGCGCTGCTCTCGGCGCCGGCGCTGGCGTTTCTGCTCGTGCGTCGCCACGTGCTTGGCGGGTGGGGCGGGACCGGTGACGAGCGCGCGCCGCTCGCCGGCAAGCTCATTCAAGTAGCGAGCGGCGTCATTCACGTCGTCGCGGGCTCGGACATCTTCCCCGAACCGTTCGCCTGGGGGGCCGGCGGCGCCGTGCTCGCGGTCGCGGCGTTGGTGGCGATGCGGCGCGCCCGCGCCGGCGAGCCACGGGCATGGCTGGGCATCGGGTTCGCGGGCATCGCGGTGCTGCCGCTGTTCGCCGCCGGCTGGATCATCGGCGCGCGCTATTTCTACCTGCCGGCGGTCGGCCTTGCGTTGCTGGTCGGCGAAGCCGCCGGCGGCGCCGCGCCGGCCTGGCGCATCGCCGGCTTGATCGTGCTGCTGGCCCTGGGCGCGATCCAGGCGTCGGTGCGGCACGACGACGTGCGGCTCTACGACCGCCGTGTCGAGGCCGCGCGGCGCGCAGTCGCCGACGGCGTGGCGCACGGCCATTTCGTTTTTCACATCGCCGCCGGAATCAAGGATCTGGACCTGGCGGTCAAGGAGTCGCCGAGGTTCCGCGACGTCGAGGATCGGTTGCTGGTGCTCGGCGACGTGCCGGCGTCGTTCGTCGCGCTGCCCGACGCGCTGGGCACCCGTGGCGATTTCCTGATCGCGTCGCCGCCGCTGCCGCCGAGCGGCGCCTATCACTTCGGCGCGCGCCGGATCGTCGGTCTCGCCCGCCGCGGCGACGAGCCGACCCTCGACGAGCTCCTGCAGCACTTCCCCGACACGCGC
Organism: uncultured Pseudomonadota bacterium; assembly: GCA_963711305.1. GTDB lineage: Bacteria > Myxococcota_A > Polyangia > Fen-1088 > Fen-1088 > DASRQZ01. Next base: position 336,415 of record CAVQDT010000001.1, on the reverse strand, counting down.
TTCATCCGCTTGCGTCCGACGGCGATGGCGGGCGGCCACGTGGTCGCCCGTGACGTCACCGAGGAGATCCGCGGTGAGCTCGAGTCGCCCTAGAACGCGAACCCGATCTTGAGCAGGTCGATGTTGGGGATCGGATAGCGCATGATGACCCGGGCGACGTCCGCGACCTGTTTCTTGTCGTTGTCCGCGGCGCTGGCGACGTTCGAGGGAACGCCCTGGCTCGGCAAGGGCTGGCCGCCGTAGGTGACGTCGACGTTGGGCTCTCGCGGGAATGGAACCTGGACGCCCAGATTGAGGCCGATCGAGAAGCCGGAGTGCGTGAACCAGAGCCAGCCCAGCTGCGGCGACACAAAGAACGTCGACATATCGGCGACCACGCGCAGGCCACCGCCGTCGATGGTTTGACCGATCGACGCGCGCAGGCGCTGGTATCCGAATCCGCCGCCGAGATAGAACGCGCCGCCGAATGGGAACCAGCGGAAGGTGCCCTGCGCGGCGTCGAGCTGCAGGCTCGCGGCGTCGTCCGGCAGGGATAGCGTAGGCAGGACGCTGTACTGGACGCCGAGCGCGAGCGTCCGGCGCACCTTGACCAGCGCCTCGACTTCAATCGGGCGCGGCAGCGCGATGAGGCCGACCAGGACGGCGGGTCGCCAAATGGGCTCGGGGTCGCGTTCGGGCGCGGCGCGCTCCGGCGGGGGCGGGGGCGTCTCCGGCACGGGGCCTGGCAGCGCGATCGGCGTCGGACCGGGCGTCTGCGTCGGCGCCAGCGTGGGCGGGATGATCGGCGCCGAGGGTGGCGCTGGGGTCAATCGGGGCGCCGGCGCCTCGAGCGGAACCGCCGGGGGCGCGGGCCGGAGCGGCGCCGGGACCGGCACCACCGCTGGTGGAACCAAGGCTGGTGGCGGCGTGATTGGTGGTGAGGAGAGGGTCGCGGGTGGGCCGTCCGGCGGCCCGGCATCGGGAGATGGAGCGGGTAGGGGAGTGGGCTCGACGCCGCCGTCGCCTGCTTGCGCCGCCGCCGGGCGAGGCGTCACCAGAATCGCCACCGCCAGACCGCTCACGAAGCAAAACGACAGTCGTTGATTCATCGCCCGTTGATTCATCGCCGCGTCGCGCTCCATCTTGAGGCACGAGTGTGCTGCCTGTTACGGTACAGGAGACAGGGATCGTGGCGGTGACGAAACGGGGGTCGGCTCAGGACCTCCCTCGGCTCGATGCTCTTGGGCTAGAGCACGTTCGAGGCGAGCTCTGCCAGTTGCGATCGCTCGCCCTTGGACAAAGTCACGTGGCCCGCGATGCCCTCGGCCTTGAACTTCTCGACGACGGTCGTGAGACCGTTCGACGTCGCGTCGACGTAAGGGTTGTCGATCTGGTACGGGTCGCCGGTGAGCACGACCTTGGTCGACTCGCCGACGCGCGTGATGATCGTCTTCACCTCGTGCGGGGTCAGGTTCTGCGCCTCGTCGACGATGATGAACTGATTCGGGATCGACCGCCCGCGGATGTACGTCAGCGGCTCGATCTCGATGAAGCCCATGTGCATCAACTCTTGATGGCTGCGCCCGTTCTTGCGCTCGGTCTTCGACAGCCCCATCAGGAACTCGATGTTGTCGTAGATCGGCTGCATCCAGGGATTCAGCTTCTCCTCGAGATCGCCGGGCAGGTAACCGACGTCGCGCCCGAGCGGGAAGATCGGCCGCGAGACCAGCATCTTCGAGTAGACGTTCTCCTCGACGACCTTCTGCAGGCCGGCGGCGAGGGCCAGCATGGTCTTGCCGGTGCCGGCCTTGCCGACCAGCGTGATCAGCTTGATGTCGTCGGACAGCAGCAGATCCAGCGCGCAGTGCTGTTCCTTGTTGCGCGGGCGGATCCCCCACACGCCGTCGCGGATCTTGCGCAGCGGCACCAGCTTGCGCGTCGCCCCGTCGTAGCGGCCGAGCGCGCTGTGCGACGCGCTGTCGCGATCGCGCAGCAGCAGGTACTGGTTCGGGTTCAAACTGGCCTGGTCCAGCTCCAGCGTCCCCTGCGTGTAGAACTGGTCGACGTCGGCGCCGCTCACCGGGATCTCGGCGATGCCCGAGTACAGCTCCTCGATGTCGATGCGCTCGGCCTCGAAGTCCATGGCGGTCAGGCCGAGCGCGTCGGCGCGGATGCGCAGGTTGACGTCCTTGGTGACGAAGATCGTCGGCTCGTTCTCGTTGGCGTCGCGCACGTCGAGCGCGACCATCAGGATCAGGTGGTCGGCGATCTGGCTCTCGCGCAACGTGGTCGGCACCGACCGCGCCGCCGACAGCACGCGCAGTCGCCCGCCAGACTCCAGCGGCGCGCCCTCCGCCGACAGACGCGCGCCGCCCGCGCGCAACTTGTCGAGGACGCGCGCGACCTCACGCGCGTTGCGGCCACGCTCCGACGCCTCCTTCTTGAACTGGTCGATCTCCTCGAGAACGAAGATCGGGATCACCACCTCGTTGTCGGCGAACTGGAGCATGGCCCGCGGATCGTGGATGAGAACGTTTGTATCGAGGACGAAGTGCTTCATCGGGGGCAGCCCACGACCCTTCCAGGGTTAGTGACGGGTTGACGGCAAGCAGCGCACGCTACGGAGTCGCGGTCTCCTTCGCCTTAGGCTTGTCCTTGGCAACGGCCTTGCCGCCGCCCTTCTTGTCGTGCGCGATGGTGACCTTCTTGATGACCACGTCGGTGACCGGTTTGTCGCGCGCGCCCTTCTCGACGCCGGCGATCTCCGTCACCAGCGACAGCGGATCGCAGTGGCCGAAGATGGTGTGACGGCCGGTCAGGTGAGCGGGCGTTCCCTCGGTGATGAAGAACTGCGAGCCGTTCGTGACCGGGCCGGCGTTCGCCATCGCGAGCAGCGCGGGGCGGTCGAACTTGAGGTCGGGCGAGAACTCGTCCTCGAACTTGTAGCCGGGGTTGCCGGTTCCGTTGCCGAGCGGATCGCCGCCCTGGATCATGAAGCCCGGGATCACGCGGTGGAAGATCAGCCCGTCGTAGAACGGCTTCTTCACCCACTTGCCGCTCTTCGGGTCCAGCCACGGGCGCACGCCGCGCGCGAGGCCCACGAAGTTGGCGACGGTGATCGGCGCCTGCTTGTCGAAGAGCTCGCAGGTGAACTTGCCCTTGCTGGTCTCGATCGTCGCGACCAGCGGCGCCGTCGCCGGGCCCGGCAGACCCTTGGTGGCCTGCTCGAGGGTGAACTTGCCGCCCGCCGGATCGGCTTCCTCGGCGCGCGCGGTGGAGCTGGCGAGAAGCGTCGGCACCGCGAGCGCGGCGGCCAGGGCGGCCATGGAAAGCAACCTGGGACGAAGAGCCGAACGAAGAGCTGAAGTACGCATTCTCGAGATCCTCCGGGTCGAGTTGTAGGGGTCGCCTCTTTTACCACCAAATCGGCCGGCGCCCGACCCGGGAAATCACCGCGGCGATTTTCCGTGTTTGGTCTGGGCGCGGTCGATCGCCGCCGCCAGATCGATGCCCCGCGACCGGCGCAGGCCGGCCCACAGATCACCGACGGTGCGCAGGCGCGCCGGGAGCGTCGCGATCGTGAAGTCGCGCGGGTCGAGGCGTTCTCCGATTTCCGTCCACCGAAGCGGCGCCGACGCCCCGGCGTAAGCGCTGGCGCGCGCGCTGTAGGCGCAGGCGATGGTCTTGCCGCGGATGTTTTGGAGATAGTCGATATAGACCGTGCCCGCTGGCCGGCGCTCGACCGCGCGCTCGACGGTGGCCGCGCGCGGATGCTGGCCTGCGACGATCGTCGCGACGACCTGGCAGAAGAGCATGCCGCTCTCGTACGGCGTGCCCGCCGGCATCGGCACGTAGATGTGCATGCCCGATGCACCCGAGGTCTTCGCATACGCCTCGACGCCCAGCGCGTCGAGAGTGTCGTGAGTCCAGCGGGCGACGTCGCGTACGGTCGAAAACGGCGTGCCCTCGAGCGGATCGAGATCGATCGCGGCGAAGTCGATGTCGTCGATGGTCGTCGCACGGGAAAACCAGGGGTCCTGCGAGATCGACGCGAGCTGGGTCATGTAGAGCAGCGTCGCGAGCGAGCCGCCGATGAGGCGCGTCGGGACCTCCTTGTCGGCGGCGACCCGCTCCACCCGCACGCCGGTCGGCACCTTGTCCGGCGCGCGCTGCTGGTAGAACGCGACGCCGTCGACGCCGTCGGGCAAGCGGCGCATGACCAGGGGGCGATCCGCGAGCACCGGCAGCAGCTGCGGCGCGACCGCGACGTAGTAGCGCATGAGCTGGCCCTTGGTGATGCCGAGCGCGGGCCAGAGCGGCTTCTTGAGATTGCTGACCTCGAGCGAGATGCCGTCCGGCAGCTCGATGCGGCCGCCGCCGGTCTTCGACGCCTTCGATCTCCTCGAGCGCCGTCGCGAGGTCGTCGAGGTGCGCGGGCGACGGGGCCGTTTCGCGAGGCGGGTCGTCGCGCGCGTCCTCGCGGACATCGTCGCGCGCGTCCTCGCGGACATCGTCGCGCGCGTCCTCGCGGACGACCGCCGCCGGCGCCACGTCGTCGCGCAGGCCTACGAACACCGCGTGGCGCGCGATCCCGTCGTCGGTCCAGCCGGAGAATTGCACCTCGGCGACCAGGTCCGGACGTACCCAGTGCGGGCGCTCGTTGGCGGGCGGCTTCGCGGTGAACGGGCACTCGGCGATCTCGCGCGCGGCGAGCAGCCGGCCGATCTTCACCAGATCCTTCTCGGAAAAGCCGCTGCCGACGTGGCCGGCGTAGCGCAGGCCGTCCCGCTCGCGCACGCCCAGCAACAGCGCGCCCAGCTTCGCGCGCGAGCCGCGCGGCTCGGTCCAGCCGCCGACGATCATCTCCTGGCGCTTCACCAGCTTGATCTTTCGCCACTCCGACGCGCGCTCGCCCGATCGGTAGCGGGACGCGCCGTCCTTGGCGATCAGCCCTTCCCATCCGTTGGCCAGCGCCTGCTCGTAGAGCGCGGTGCCGTCGCCGACCGCGATCTCGCTCAAGCGCAGCCGCTCGGGCCGCGCGTCCGCAAAGAGCTGCTCGAGCTCCATGCGCCGCTCGACCAGCGGCAGCGCGCGCAGATCGCGCCCGCCGCGAGACAGAAGGTCGAAGACGATGTAGGCGACGGGATGGCGGGCCGCTACCCTCACCACGTCGGCTCCGCCGGTCAGGTGAATGCGGTCCTGGATGCGCTGGAAGCCGAGCGCCGCGCCCGCCTCGTCGAGCGCGACGATCTCGCCGTCGAGGATCAGCGCGCCGTCACCGGCGGCGGCCGGGTTCGCGCGCGCCCAGGCGTCGAGCGACGCGACCACTTCGGGAAACTGCGAGGTCTTGTCGTTGCCGAGCCGCGACGCGATCCGGACGCGCGCCTGCCCCGCTTTCGCCGCGGCCGGCACGACCTCCGCGGGAGCAATTTCGATGATCGCGCGGATGCCGTCGTACTTGCGCTCGTATATAAGGCGTGGGTCGACGAGCGTCGGCGTCGCCAGCGTCGCCAGCGTCGCCAGCATCGGCTCGGGCAGATCCGAACGGTCTGCTCGGCCTCTGCCTCGTCTAGAGGTCGGGGACACCGGTGAACGAGACCGCGTCGCCGGCGTGGATCCCCAGCTTGGCCGACAGGCCGCCGTTGATCTCCAGGACGTACTCGGAGACACCGTCGACGCGACGGGCGCTGAGCGTGCGCGGCTCGGCGTTCTCGACGATGCCGACGATGTGGCGATCGGCGCCGATGAAGATCATGTCGAGCGGGATGAACGTGTTCTTCATCCAGAAGGTCAGCGGCGCCGGGCGCTCGAAGACGAAGAGCATTCCGGCGTCGGCGTCCATCCGTTCCCGGTACATGAGGCCTTTCTCGCGCTCGGGCTCGCTGCGCGCGAGCTCGACGCGAAACGGAACGCTCCGCCCGCCGCCCACCGCGATGTCGACGCGCGCCGGAGCCGCCTCCGCGACCGACGCGCCGCCGCTCATCCGCTGGCTGTTCTTGCAGCCCGCGCCCGCGCCCGCGGCAATCCCCAGACAGAAGGCCAACGTCGCGACGCGCGCGCAGTGCATCCGAAGACGATTCACGCGGCGAAGCGTATCATCAAGATGTGTCCGCCGCAGACCGCCCGCTGGCCGATTGGCGTGTGCTGGTCACACGTCCGGAGGGCGACACGGCCGGGCCCTTCGCCGAGGCTCTGGCAGCGGCGGGAGCGACGCCGGTGCTCTATCCCACGATTGCCGTCGCGCCGCCGCCGTCGTGGGAGCTGCTGGACGCGGCGATCGATCTGAGCTCGCAGGCGCGGCTGATGGGCGTGCACGCGCACGCGCACGCGAGCGGCTACGGCTGGGCGATCTTCACCAGCCCGTCGGCGGTCGGGTTCACGCTCGGCCGCCTGGCTGCGCGCGGCCTGACGGCCGAGGTGCTGGCGGGGGTGCGCCTCGCGGCCGTCGGCACGGAGACGGCACGCGCGCTGGACGCGGCCGGCCTGAAGGGGGCGCTGGTGCCGCCCGCCGATCGGCAGCGCCAGGAGGGACTGCTCGAGGCGCTGCTCGCAGCGCTGCCGCCTCCCGCTGCGCCGGGCGCGCGGATCCTTTTCCCGCAAGCGCTCGGCGGCCGCGAGCTGGTGCGCGACGAGCTGGCGCGGCGTGGGTACGCCGTCGACGTCGTGCCGGTGTCGCAGACCATCGCGCTGCCGCTCGCCGAGCCGCCGCCCCCTTTCGACGTGGCGACGTTCGCCAGCCCCTCGGCGCTGCGCGCGTTCGTCGAGCGCCTGGGCGTCGAGCGCCTGGCGCAGGCGCGCGTCGCGGTCATCGGCCCGACCACCGCTAACGCCGCCGCCGCGCTCGGCGTGCGCGTCGACGCGATGCCGCCCAACCCCAGCGTGCCGGCGCTGGTGCAGTCCCTCATCGAGCTGCGGGCCTCGGGAGAGCATTCGTGACGGCATTGCTGCTAGATTGAAGTCATGTCGTTCCCCGAGTCCCGACCGCGCCGGCTCCGCCGGACCGCCGCCATTCGCCGCATGGTGCGAGAGACGACCCTCTCGCCCGACAACTTCCAGTTTCCCCTCTTCATCTGCCCGGGAAAGGGCGTGAAAAAGGAGATCTCGTCGCTGCCGGGGCAGTTTCATTTCTCCGTCGACATGCTGGCACGCGAGGTCGAGGAGATCGCGAAGCTCGGCATTCCGTCGGTGATCCTGTTCGGCCTGCCCGAGAAGAAGGACGAGGTCGGTAGCGAGGCGTGGCACCCCGACGGGGTCGTGCAGCGCGCGATCCGCACTATCAAGAAGGCGACGCCGGACCTGGCGATCGCGGTCGACACCTGCTTCTGCGAATACACCACGCACGGTCACTGCGGCGTGGTGCGCGACGGCGAGGTCGACAACGACGCCACGCTCGAGAATCTCGTGCGTGCGGCGATCTCGTATGCGCGCTCCGGCGCCGACCTGATCGCGCCGTCCGGCATGATGGACGGCTTCGTGGGGTTCCTGCGCGAATCCCTCGACGAAGAAGGCTTCGAATCGGCGGGGATCCTCTCGTACGCAGCGAAGTACGCGTCGGCGTTCTACGGCCCGTTCCGTACCGCCGTCGACTCGGCGCCGTCGTTCGGTGATCGGCAGGGCTACCAGATGGACCCCGGCAACGTGCGCGAGGCGATCCGCGAGGTCGCGCTCGACGTCGAGGAAGGCGCCGACATCATCATGGTGAAGCCGGCGCTGGCCTACCTGGACGTCATTGGCGAAGTCCGCCGCGAGTTCGACGTACCCATCGCCGCCTACAATGTCTCGGGCGAGTACGCGATGATCAAAGCGGCGGCCGCCGCCGGCTGGATCGATCACGACCGCGTGATGATGGAGACGCTGCTATCGATTCGCCGCGCCGGCGCCGACGTCATCCTCACATACCACGCCAAGGAAGCGTCGAAGCTGCTGCTGCGGCACGGCCACACCTGAAAGGCCTCGGGCTACGGCGCGGCCTTGCCCGCTTCGAGCTCGCTTCGAAGCTCGTACGGCTCTTCCAGCCCCGGCACGCCCTCGGTCTTCGCGGTACCGGGCGCGATCGGCTTGCGCGTGACGCCGACGATCACGGGTTGGCCCGCGTGCGCGGGCAGCGAGAACTCCTCCTCGCGGCCCGGTCCCTCCTTGTCGGTCGGCGGTTTATCGTCCTGCCCGTCGTAGATGATCATCACGTCGACGCCCGCAGGCGCGCGCACGCGCCCCAGCAAGCGGCCGTCGGCTGCCGGCGTGAGCGCGAACCAGTCCTTGTCGTCGGCGCTGCCAAGGTAACCGCGCACCGACGCACCCACCGCGACCACGTTCGCTGCTTCCTTCCAGTCGTTGGGCTCGACCTCCCAGCCAGTCTCGGGCGGCCCCCAGTGTGCGGTCAGCGTGTACTTGTCGGCGACGTTCTCGACGGGGGGCTGGCCAAAGGCCCACTCTTGATGCACCAGCAGGTACCCCCCCGCCGGCCCGATCGACGTCGGCTGCAGCCACTCGCCCCAGCCGGGGCCGCGCGCGTCGGCCTTGACGATGGGCCGTCCCTGCGCGTCGAAGAGCTCGAGAACGAGATCGACGTCGGGGATGCCGCGGAGCCGCGCGCTGACCGTGCGCGTGCCGTGACCGCGCGGGATCAGGAAGTAGTCGAGATCCGGCCGGCCGCCGTCCAGCATCTTGCCGATGCTGCCCTGAACGGGAACGTCAGACGCGATCGGGTTGGCGTAGCCGGCGGCGTTGTTGGGTTCGCGTTCCGACGTCACGCCGCGCGGCGAGAGACCGCGCACGTAGTAGAGGCCCGCGCCCGCGAGGACCGCGAGCAGGATCCCCGGAACGATCAGCAGGCTCACCAGCTTGCGGCGCCGCAGCGAGCGCTCGAACGCGTCGATATCGCGGCGCCGCAGCCGCAGGCCGCCGTCGGCCGGATCGTCCGACACGATCGAGATCGT
>CAVQDT010000001.1:0-322500 GCA_963711305.1 uncultured Pseudomonadota bacterium | reverse complement strand
AGCCATCCTTTAAAGAAAGCGTAATAGCTCACTGGTCAAGAGAACCTGCGCCAAAAATGTAACGGGGCTTAAGCATGACACCGAAGCTGCGGGTTTTGGAGATCTTCGGATCTTTGAAGCGGTAGGCGAGCATTCCAAGGGCGGTGAAGTCAGACCGTAAGGACTGGTGGAGCGCTTGGAAGAGATAATGCAGGCTTGAGTAGCGATAAAACGAGTGAAAAACTCGTTCGCCGTAAGCCCAAGGGTTCCTGGGTAAAGTTAATCTTCCCAGGGTTAGTCGGATCCTAAGGCGAGGCTGAAAGGCGTAGCTGATGGGAAGCAGGTTAATATTCCTGCACCAGCACGGATGGTTTTCGTAGGAGGGACGGAGAAGGGTAGCTCATCCCCATATTGGATTGTGGGGTTCACACCCGTAGGGGGTTTCTACAGGACCCGATAGGGACAAACGTAGAAACACTACCCCGAGAGGTCATGAGGAGGGCGCTTTGCGCCCACGAACTGAGTAATCCCAGGCTTCCAAGAAAAGCTCCGACGGAGTTAACCGCTGTGCTGTCCGTACCGCAAACCGACTCAGGTGGGCGGGAAGAATATTCCAAGGCGCTTGAGAGAACCCATCCTAAGGAACTCGGCAAAATTCTACCGTAACTTCGGGAGAAGGTAGGCCGGCGATCGTTAGAGACCTCGCGTCTCGAAGCGAGCGTTGGTTGCAGAGAAATGGGGGTAGCGACTGTTTACCAAAAACACAGGACTCTGCTAAGTCGCAAGACGACGTATAGGGTCTGATGCCTGCCCGGTGCCGGAAGGTTAAGGGGAGATGTCAGTCGCAAGACGAAGCATCGAACCGAAGCCCCGGTAAACGGCGGCCGTAACTATAACGGTCCTAAGGTAGCGAAATTCCTTGTCGGGTAAGTTCCGACCTGCACGAATGGCATAACGACTTCCCCACTGTCTCGGGATGGGACTCAGCGAAGTAGCACTAGGGGTGAAGATACCCTTTACCCGCGGCAAGACGGAAAGACCCCATGAACCTTCACTGTAACTTGACACTGAACTTCGGGCTTAATTGCGTAGGATAGGTGGGAGGCTTTGAACCGGGACTCTCGGGTTCCGGGGAGCCAACGTTGAAATACCACCCTGTTGAGTCTGGCGTTCTAACCCACGCCCGTGATCCGGGCGGGGGACAATGTCTGGTGGGCAGTTTGACTGGGGCGGTCGCCTCCAAAACAGTAACGGAGGCGCGCGAAGGTTCCCTCAGGCTGATTGGAAACCAGCCGTAGAGTGTAATGGCACAAGGGAGCTTGACTGCGAGACTGACAGGTCGAGCAGGTGCGAAAGCAGGTCATAGTGATCCGGTGGTACCGAATGGAAGGGCCATCGCTCATCGGATAAAAGGTACTCTGGGGATAACAGGCTGATCACGCCCAAGAGTTCACATCGACGGCGTGGTTTGGCACCTCGATGTCGGCTCATCGCATCCTGGGGCTGAAGTAGGTCCCAAGGGTTTGGCTGTTCGCCAATTAAAGCGGTACGCGAGCTGGGTTCAGAACGTCGTGAGACAGTTCGGTCCCTATCTGCCGTGTGCGCAGGATTCTTGCGAGGACCTGCCCGTAGTACGAGAGGACCCGGGTGGACGGACCGCTGGTGTTCCGGTTGTCATGCCAATGGCATCGCCGGGTAGCTATGTCCGGAACAGATAACCGCTGAAAGCATCTAAGCGGGAAGCTGACCTCCAGATTATGAATCCCGAGCCGTAAGGCTCCTCAAGGCCCCTCGTAGACGACGAGGTTGATAGGCCGGGTGTGGAAGCGCTGTAAAGCGTGGAGCTAACCGGTACTAATCGGCCGTGAGGCTTGACCACCATTATTTTCTTCATTCATGAGTCGCGAGACTCCGTTTATAAGGTCGAGATTGAAGCTCAGTGAATGAGCTGCTTGGTTGCTCAAAGTCATCACTCAAGACAAATTGGAAATGTTTATTCAGGACCCTCGTACGTCGAGGGTGCTGTGAAAGGTTTCCGGCGGTCATACCGGAGGGGCCACACCCGATCCCATCCCGAACTCGGAAGTTAAGACCTCCAGGGCCCATGGTACTGCAGGGGAAACCCTGTGGGAGAGTAGGTCGCCGCCGGGATTATTTAGAGAAGCCCCCGAGCCACAAGCTCGGGGGCTTTTCGCTTTTTATCGTATTCAGAACCCGCAGACGGGTTCCGAACCTCCCCTGCCGGAGCTCTCGATTGCGACCTTGGTGTCAGCCGGTCAGAGCTTCGCCATCTGGCGGCCGAAGCGCTCGGCGATGACGTGCTCGATGCAGTAGTTCGTGCCGTTCAGGCGCTTGCGCGTACAGCCCACCTTGCGGCAGTCGATCTTTCGTTCGCGCAGCTCGCCCAGGTGGTCCTCGAGGCGCGAGAGGCAGTAGGCGCGCAGCGTGGCGGCTCGATCGATGTCGCGCAGGCGGCGCGCCGAGCTGGGCTCGGGCCGGCAGAGGATCATTCCGCCGTCGACCTCCTCCGGCCAGACCGCGAGCCAGTAGCGCTCGCACGCCGGGCACTGGCGCAGCTCTTCCCACTCGGCCAGCTCGACGACCGGCCACTGCATGACCGAGTCGTCGTCGATCCGCGCCCAGGCGGGTCGCCCCGCACACGCGCACGTCACTGCTTCCGAGCTCAAAAGGGCCTCCTCGGCCAGGAGAGCCTCGAGTTTGCCCCGAAAACAAGCGCTCGGGAAGAAAGCCCAGGAATATAATTCGCGCCCCCATGACCACGACCACATCCGCGGCCGGCGACGCGCTGCAGGTTCTGCGCGAGCGGGGCTTCGTCCAGCAGCTCAGCGACGAGGCCGGCCTGCAGGCCCGGTTTCGCACCGGACCGGTCTGCTTCTATGCCGGATTCGACCCGACGGCAGCGAGCCTGCACGTGGGCAGCCTGGTGCCGCTGATCGCCATGGCGCATCTGGCGCGCGCCGGGCACCAGCCGATCGCGGTGCTGGGCGGCGGCACTGCCATGGTGGGCGATCCGTCGGGCAAGACCGAGATGCGGCAGCTCATCACCCAGGAGGCGATCCAGTCCAACCGCCGCGGAATCGAGCCGCAGATCCGCAACATCATCGGGGAGAATGCGCGCTTCGTCGACAACGCCGAGTGGCTGCTGTCGCTGAACTACGTCGCCTTCCTGCGCGACATCGGTCGCTACTTCAGCGTCAACCGCATGCTCAGCGCCGAGGCGTACAAGATGCGCCTGGAAAAGGGGCTGTCGTTCATCGAGTTCAACTACCAGCTCTTGCAGGCCTACGACTTCCTCGTGCTCAACGAGAAGTACGACTGCGCGCTGCAGATCGGTGGCGATGACCAGTGGGGGAACATCGTCGCCGGCATCGACCTCATCCGGCGCGTGCGACAGAAGGAGTCGTTCGCGCTGACGTTCCCGCTGCTGACCACCGCGAGCGGCGCGAAGATGGGCAAGACCGCGGCCGGCGCGGTGTGGCTCGATGCCGCGCTCACCACGCCGTACGATTTCTTCCAGTACTTCGTCAACGTCGACGACCGCGACGTGATTCGCTTCATGAAGCTGCTCACGTTCGTTCCGATGGCCGAGATCGAGCGCTACGCGCAGCTGCAGGGCGCCGAGCTCCGTGAGGCCAAGCGCGCGCTCGCGCGCGGGGTGACCGAGGTCGTTCACGGCGCCGCGGCCGCCGCCCAGGCCGACCACGCCGCCAGCGCGGCGTTCGGCGGCGCCGGTGCCTCCGACACGTCGGTGCCGACCTACGAGGTCGCCGAGCCCGACGGCGCCATCAAGATCGTCGATCTCCTCGCGGCCTCCGGCCTGGCCGCCTCCAAGAGCGCGGCGCGCCGCCTGGTCGAACAGGGCGGCGTGCGCGTCGGCGATCGCAAGGTCGCGTCGATCGACGAGGTCGTCCGCGCCGCCGACGTGGGCGAGGGCACGCTGCTGCACGCCGGGAAAAAGAACATCCGCCGCATCGTCTTCAGCGGGCGTCGCTGAGCGGGGACTCCTACGCCTCTGGCGTAGCGCTCCGGAACCTTCGCAGATATAGCTCCGCGACCCGCGTCGCGTCGATTCGCAGCATCCGTGCATACTCCGTGACGAATCCGCGCACGTAAACCGCGGCCGGCATATCGGCGAACTTCTCCTCCTCGATCGAGCGCAAGTGGCGCTCGCTGATCTTCGTGCGCTGCGAGATCTCAGCCAGATCCAGCCCGCGCGACTCGCGAATCTTGCGCAGCACCGGGCCGGTCACCTCGTCGCCGATCTCGATGATGGGGTCGGGCGACTCGTTGCGCAGCTCGCGCCGATCGGCGGCGCCGTTCTCGCTCGAGCCGTTGGCGACGGTCCCGCGCCGCCCCGACTGCGCCGCCGCGCGCACCGCGCGCGCGAGATCCGCCTCGGGCAGCGCCAGGTCGTAGAGCCGCCGCCGCTCGGGCGCGAACAGCGTGTCGTGCGCGGCGTTGGCGCGCGAGTGCAGCGCCGCGAGCTCGTTCTCGTCGTACAAGCCCGCGACCACCGGCGAGGTCGACGAGTAGATCTCCTTCAAATTCCGGTAGGCGCGCCGCACTTCCTCGTCGCTGACGCCGGGCTCGGTCTCGAGCACCTCGTAGTGGGTCTGCTCTTCTTCGAGACGCAGCATCGGCGCGACATAGCCGCGCTCGCGCTCGCTCTCGCTCGACAGCAGGCGTCGCGTGATGCGCTCGATATTCTTCGCGACCTTGGCCTCGGGGTACTCGGCCAGCAGCGGGCGCCGCCGTCGCGCCGCCAGCCACACCGTCTCGTCGGACTCGACGTGGCCCAGGTACTCGAACGTGTGCCCGAGGCGCCGCTGCGCCGCCGCCTGCATCCAGACGCCGAGCTTGAGATCGGCCAGTGCGCGCGTCTGGTTGACGATGAAGCGCGGGCGAAAGGCGCGGATCTCGTCCTTGATGCGCTCCGCGGGACCGCCGTTGTCGCGCGCCGTGCGGTAGAGGTCGACCGCCGCCGGCGGGCCGCCGCCGCTGGGGTTCGATACCACCCGGTCGAGGCCGCGCGTCGTGCGTAGCTTGCGCACGAACCCGCTCTTGATGAACCGATAGCTGGCCTCGATCGACGCCGGGTCGGGCAGCGTCACCACCACCGGCAGATCCGCCGCCAGCCAGAGATCGATCGTCAGCGTCGACTCCGGCGAGCCGAGATCGAGCACGACGTAGTCGGCCTCGAGCATGCGGATCGCCCCGAGCACGGTCTTCGCGCCCTGCTTGGTCTTGAGCGACCCGAAGATCGAGCTCTCGCCGCCGACCAGCCGCACGCCTGCGATCGGCGTGTCGGTCAGGAGCTCGCCGAAGTCCTGCACGCGCCCGCGCAGCATCTCGCTGTAGCCGCGCGTCGTGCGTGACGCACCCAGCAGCTGATGCAGCGGGCCGCCCGCCGGGTCGGCGTCGATCGCGACTACCTTCTTACCGGCCTGCGCCAGATAGATGGCGACGTTGGCGGCGATCAGGCTTCGGCCGGTCCCGCCGCGCCCCGCCGCGAAGGCGATGAGGTGGCAGCTCGGCCGCTCATGTCCGGTGACGATGTCGCCGGCCGGCAGCGTCGACGACGTCAGTTCCCCCGCCGAGGCCTCGGCCGGCGCGGCCGGATCGTCAAAGGTCTCGATCTCGACCTCGAGGTCCGTCTCTGTGTCGTCGTTAGACATGAAATTGACGGGGAAGGAGCCTTCTCTTTTACTACACCGCGAGCCGGAGCGCGGCGGGATCCGTCGCTTGGTTCGTGTCATTCTTTCGCAGGTGCGTACCGCCGAAGCTCGAGCCGGAATGGCGGTGGTGATGGGAGTCGGCCTGGGCCTGGTCTTGCTGGCCCAGCCGGTGACGGCCAAGGAGCACACGGCCTCCTGCCCCGAGCTCGGCGGCATGATCGGCCGCGTGCGCGCCTCCCTCGAGGCGGCGGCCGGGCAGCGCCTGCGCGGCAGCTCGCTGGGGGCATACCAGGTGCTGCTCTCGACCGTGGGAAGCATGGTCCGCGACAGCGCCGGCCAGCACTGCGGCGCGCTCGGGCCGACGCTGACGTTGGCTCTCCACCGCGCGGCCAGCTCGACAACCGCGCTCGACGCCAGCATCGAGCTCGACATCGGCCTCGACGAGGCGTTGTCGCTGGCAACCGAAGGGCACCTGCCGTACGCGTCGGCGCCGCCCAAGGTCCCCATGGTGCCGCCCAGCTCCGCCACCGCGGCGCCCGCGCCGGTCGGTGAGTCGGCCCTCTACGCGCAGGACTGCCCCGACCTGTTCAAGCTGACGCTGAAGCTGGAAGGGCCGCGCCAGACCCTCTCGGACCGGGTGAGCGGGTTGCTGGTCGATCTGGGCGCCCACCCGCGGTGCCAGCGTGTGCGCCGGCTGCTCGCGAGCGCCTCGGCCACCCACCTTCGCCCATGCGGTCGATTCGGTCCGACTGGACGAGCCCGACGAGGTGGCCAGCGGCAACGAGAGCGACCTGCTCGCGCGCTGCCCCGAGCTGCCCCTGGTGGTCGAGAAGCTGACCTCGGCCATCGAGGTCGGCGCGCCCCAATACAACGCTGGCGACCCGGGCGCCTGCCTCGAGACCTACCGGACGGCCGCGCGAGCGATAACTTCCGAGATCGTGGGAGAGGAGCGATGCCCCGGCGTGAGGGCCCTGCTGGCTACCGGCCTGGCTCGTGCGGAGAGCGCCTCGTCGCCAAACGAGGCCGCCTGGGCCATGCGCCGAAGCTTCGACGCCATCCTTTCCGGGCCCATCAGCCCCTCACCTTGACCTCGCCGAAGCTAAAGCACTATGTTTACCCCGCCTAAAGGTCTAAGCGTCCGGCCTCCGTCGTCTTCAGTCGTGAAGGAGGGCTCGTTCACAGACTCTCGACGGCGTTGACAGAACGAAAACCAAAGGAGAAAACGGACTCATGAAGAAGGCGGATCTGGTGGACGTGGTAGCCCAACAGAAGAATTTTCCCCGGCCTCAGGTCGAGGCGACCATCGACTCTCTCATCGAAGCGGTGGCCGAGGGGCTAGCGAGGGGGGAGCGGATCGATCTGCGCGGGTTCGGCGCCTTTGCCGTTCGTGAGTCGGCGGCCCGGACGGGTCGCAATCCCCAGACCGGCGAGTCGATTCAGATCGCCGCCCGGCGGGTTCCGACGTTCAAGGCGGGAAAGGAGCTGCGCGACCGCGTCAATCGGCCAAGCTCATAACGTGGGCCTAGGCTAGGGGTGCGCAGGAAAAAAGCTGGATGGGTACTCGTCTTTTCATCGGGAATCTCTCGTACAACGTCAACGAGCAAGAGCTTCGTGAGGCGTTCTCCGGCGAGGGAATAGAGGTTCGGAGCGTTCGTGTCGCGCTGGACCGCGACACAGGTCGGCCGCGCGGGTTTGCCTTCGTGGAAACCGCGACCGACGAGGGCGCCAAGGCGTCGATCGAGAAGCTGTCGGGGCGGTTGATGCAGGGGCGGGCGATCATCATCGAAGAGGCTCAGGCCAAGCCGATGGGAGCTCGTCCCGTCGGCAGCGGTCCGCCTGGGGCGCCTCGTCCGGCGGGCTTCGGTCCGCCGCGCGCGCCTGGTGCCGGGCCTCCTGGTCCGGGTGTCGGTGGTCCGGCTGGACCGCCGCGCGCGGGTGGTGGTTTCGGTCCGCCTCGTCCTCCGGGTTCGAGTGGGCCGCCACCGCGCAGCGGTGGTTTCGGCACGCCGCGCGGCCCTGGCTTCGGCGGCGGGGCCGGTGGTGGAGCTTCGATCCGCGCTTTCAGTCGGGCGGTCCGCCGCGCGGCGCGGGCGATGCTCCTCGACGCGAACGTCCAGAGAAGAAGAAATCGACCCGGCCCAAGCCGGAGGAGCGCGAGCGCGGGAACTGGCGCTGGAACGGAAAAGTCGACGAAGACTGAGACCGGCTCCTGATTGGGGGCAGGTCACATCGTCGAGGGGGGACGCGTGAGTCCGACGGCCAAACCCAAAGCGCGCGTCCTGGTCGTCGACAACGATCCCTGGATCCCGCGAATGGCGGCGACGATCCTGGGGCAGGCCGGCTACCTGGTGAACGTCGCCGCCGATGCGCAGGGCGCGATCGCTTCGGCGGTCAAGGCGCCCCCGCGCGTGATCCTCTCGGCGGTGACGCTGCCGGCGCTCGACAGCTGGCCGTGGTGGGAGCGGCTGCGCTCGATTGTCGACGGCCGGGTGATCCCGTTCGTCTTCCTGACCGCGCCGGGAGTCGTGGCGGCGGACATCCGCGGCTTTCTGGCCGAGATCGACGACTGTCTGGCCAAGCCGTTCCGCGTCGAGGAGCTCGAGCGCGTGGTGCGGGACGCGCTCATGCGCGTGCCCCATCCCGTGGTCGCGGCGCCGACCGAGTCCGGCGAGCCGCCACGCCCGCCGATGGTGACGCCGGTCTCGTCGCGTGCGTCGCAGTGGCACCGCCCGTTGCTCGCGCTGCGGGGCATGCTCAGCGAGATCGGCCTCGGGAGCTTGCTCGTGATGCTCGAGATGGAGCGCAAGTCGGGGATCTTGATCATCGAGACCGACACGGCGACCGCACGCTTCTTCCTGCGCAAGGGGCACATCATGCGCGCCGAGCTCGACGGGGTGTCGCCGATGTCGGGTGCCACGGCCGTCTACGGCGTGCTCGGCTGGAAAGAGGGGCAGTTCGAGTTCCTGATCGGCGACGTCGGTGGCGTCGATGAGATCCAGACGTCGACCACGTTCCTGCTCATCGAGGCCGCGCGCCGCGCCGATGAGCTCAAGGAGCAGGCGAAGGCGAGCGAGAGTCTGAAGGGCAGCTCTTGAGGCGCATGGCGGCTGTCGTCGCCGCCGCCGACGACGCCGACGGAAGCGGTACCGTCGAGATGATTTCCCTCCGCATCGAGGTGCCGCGCGAGTGCGACGGCTGGCGACTGGATCACTTTCTCAAGCGGCGCATCGGACGGCTGTCGCGCACGCGCATCCAGGACATCATCGCGACGCAGGTGACGCTGTCCGACGGGCGCCGCCCGCGCTCGTCGGCGTCGGTGCGCGCCGGGCAGATCATCCACCTCGATCGCCCGGCGCCGATCGAGCCCGACGTCCCGCGCCGGTTCGAAGTGCTCTACGAGGACGCCGACGTGCTGGCCGTCGACAAGCCGGCTGGGCTGCCGATGCACCCGTCGGCGAAGTTCTACCGCAACACGCTGACCTCGCTGTTGCGCGAGCGCTACCCCGACGAGCCGATGCAGATCGCGCATCGGATCGATCGCGAGACGTCGGGCGTGCTGCTCGTCGCGCGCACGGCGAGCGCGGCCAGCTGGCTCAAGCGCGCGTTCGCCCGCCGCGCCGTCGACAAGAGCTACCTGGCGCTGGTAAAGGGCCAGCCGCCCGACGAGGGCGTGATCGATCGGCCGATCAAGCTGCTCGATACGCCGAGCCACGTGATGATGGGGCCGGCGACCGACGGGCTCAAGGCGGTGACGCGCTTTCGCGTCGTGCAGCGGTTCGCGAATCACGCCCTGTGCGCGGCGCACCCCGAGACCGGGCGGCAGCACCAGATCCGCGTGCACCTGGCGGCGATCGGCCACCCGATCGTCGGCGACAAGATCTACGGCGCCGGCGAACGCTACTTCATGCGCGCGTGCGACGAGGAGGCGAGCGAAGGGCGCGTCAGCGACGAGCTGCTCGCGATCTTCGACGGGCTGCCGCGCCACGCGCTGCACGCGCACCGGCTGACGTTCCCGCACCCGCGCACGCGCGCGCCCATGACGATCGAGAGCCCGTGGCCCGCGGACCTCGTATCGTACACCGCGCGACTCGGGTGACTTCTACCGGGGCGCGAGCTCTTCTTCGACGATGCGCTTCACGGCGCTGGGATCGAACTTGCCCTTGTACGACTTCATGATGTCACCCATCACGCGCCCCGACTGCTTGGGGTCCGACGCGCCCATGCGCACGATGGTTTCCCGCACCACCGCGCGCACATCGTCGTCGCTGGCGAGCTTGGGCAAAAAGCGGGCGCAAAATGCGATTTCGAAGTCGAGCTGCGGCAGCGCGTCGGCGCCGCGCTCGCCCACGGCGACGTACTCCTCGCGCGCCTTGCGTAGCTGCTTCTGGTAGGCGCCGATCACGTCCAGCCACAGGTTGTCATCGAGGGGGCCCTTGAAGCCTGCCGCCGTGCGCCGCTCCATGTGCTTGGTCTTGATCATGCGGATGCAGTCGGCGGTCTGCGCATCCTTGGCGCGCATGGCTTCCTTGAGCAGATCGTTGAGCTGGACCTCTATGGACATGGTGGCCAACCTAGGCCGAAAATGACGACCTCGCAACGGTGGCTGTGAATTCACGGCACGCTCCGAGCGGGATGGGGGGTACGGGGGCGTTACAATTTCGGTGCTTGCGCGAAGTTGGTGTGGCTCGTTCGTTGCTTGGTAATCCCCGAGGATCCAGGGGCCGAAAGAAGGGATAGGGAGCTCGCATGACCAGTAGAGCCATAGCGTCCGGAGCCGCCTTCGCGGGCCTGGCTCTCACGACGCTGGTCGCCACCCGGGCGTATGCCCAGAGTGACGACTATTACGGGGGCGCCTACGACGACCAGTATGGCGCGCCCCAGCAGGGTCCGGCTCAGGAGCCGCCTATTCCGCCCTACGTCGAGGGCGCGCCCATCGCCGCACAAGGCGGTGGGTACTGCTATGTGGGCCCACACCCGGTCGACACCCGCGTTGCGCCGGGTCCGGCCTTCGAGGACGTGCAGGGGCAGAACATCCGTCCCTATGCCCCGGTCGATCTGCGGCTCTTCTCGTATCACCAGGGCTGCTACTACTTCATCGGCGACCCGCGCGACTTCGGTTACGGCGGGCAAGCGTACAGCTACTACGGCGCGCACCCCGTGCTCGACGTCTACGGCGGCGGCTGGTGCTTCATGATGGGCGGCCACTATCACCTGTGGCGCCCGTGGTCGCCGTACTTCACGGTGGTGGGCCCCTGGTACTACTGGTACGGGCCCTACGATCCGTTCTTCTGGTCCTACTGGCCGTACTACTCGTTCTACTACCGCAGCTACTACCCAAACTACTACGCGGGCGGGCGTTTCTATCGTGGCGGTGGTCATCGCGCGGCGCCGCCGATCTCGCGCGTGCCCGCGACCGCGATGCGCGGAAGCCCACCGGGCATCGCCGCCGGTGGCAGCAATTTCCGGGGCTCGCCGCCTGCCGGTGCCGGGTCCACCGGTGCCTGGCGTGGATCGGCGCCAGCGTCGGGCGCGGCCTCGCAGGCTCCATTCCGGTCCGCGACGCCGAGCACGCCGTCCTCCGGGTCGGTCTTCCGCGGCTCGCCGTCGGGAAGCAGCTTCGGCGGCGGTTGGCGCGGTGGCGGCCGGCGGCGCTGAGGTCAGCGGCGTCGCCGATCCGACAGGCCGTGGGCTTCCAGCCAGCGATAGATCTGGCGGCGGTCGCGGCCGAAGCGCCGGGCGAGCGCGTGCACGCTGCCGCCCAGCTCTTCGAAGGCGCGCGTGAACTCCTCGCGCGTGGGCACGTCGCCCGCGCGCGGCGCGGTTGTATTCGACGACGGGTCGACGATGGCCGCGACGGGCGCCGCGATGCTGGGCGGTACGGTCAGCCAGCCGGGTAGGCCCGCGGGGGTGATGAGGCCTGCGCGCGCCGACGAGCCGAGCTCGTGCACCAGCCGCTCGACGCCGCGCAGGTTGAGCGGCCAGGCGAATCGCAGCAGCGCCTCGGCGGCGTCGGCGTCGAAGCGCAACGCGGCCGCGCCGCCAGTGGTGCGCTTCGCCGCCCAGGCGGCGTGGAAGCGGTCGATCCAGTCGAGCAGATCCGCGCGCCGCTCGCGCAGCGCCGGCACGTGCAGCTCCCACAGCGCGAGACGTGCGTAGAGATCTTCGCGGAAATCACCGGAGGCGACCGCGCGCCCGAGGTCGCGGTGGGTGGCGGCCACCACGCGCACGTCGACGCGCACCGGCTGGGTCGCGCCGACCGGCAGGACCTCGCCCTCCTGCAGCGCGCGCAGCAGCTTGGGCTGCAGCTCGGGCGGCAGGTCGCCGATCTCGTCGAGGAACAGCGTGCCGCGATCGGCGGCGCGGAAGAGGCCCGGCTGCGCCTGGTCGGCGCCGGTGAAGGCGCCCTTGACGTGGCCGAAGAGCTGGCTCTCGACGAGCTGGGCGCTCAGCGCGGCGCAGTTGAGCGCCACCACCTTGCCGCCGCGGCCGCTCAGGCGGTGGAGCTCGTGCGCGATGCGCTCCTTGCCGGTGCCGGTCTCGCCGATGATCAGGACCGGTGCCGGATCGGCTGCGGCGCGCGCGAGCTGAGAACGCAGCGCGCGCACGGCGGCGGCGTGGCCGGGGAGCGCGTCCGGCGACACGGCGGTCGGCGCGTCGGTCGCCGGAACGTCGGCCGGTTCTTGCTCGTAGACCAGCAACGTGTCGCCGAGGCGCAGGACCGAGCCGCCGATCAGCGCGCGCGGCTCGCCGGTGGCGCGCACGCCGTCGATCCAGGTGCCGTTCCGGCTGCCGAGATCGACCACCGTGTGTGCGCCGTCCGTGGAGCTGGGCGCCACGCGCGCGTGGCGCCGCGAGATCGTGCCGTGGTCGACGAGGAGTCCGTCGAGGCTCGGGTCGCGTCCGACCGTGGCTTCCCCGTCGGGGAGCACGAAGGTGCGTCGCAGCTCGGCGGGAAACACCACGTGCAGCATCGAGCGCGCGGAGGCTCGCGTCCCCACGCGCCCGCGCGCGCCGGTGACAGTGGTTCTGGGGAGGCGATCCACCATGCTCTAGAACGCTCCACCCACGGCGATTCCGCCGCGACCGGGCTCGAGCCAGCTCGATAGCGCGAGGCCGCGCGCGTCCGGGGTGCGCGGCGCGCGGTCGTAACGATCGGGGTCGTCGCCGGTCAGCACCAGCGCCGCGCCGACGGCGGCCGCGGCGACCGCGACGCCGAGCGCGACCAGGCCGAAGTTCTGGATGGTCTGGTGCTTGTTGAAGTTGTCGTCAGCAGCTCCCAGCAACGGCTCGCAATCGGAGTACATCATCGTGCACGTGTCACTGGCGTTAATCGCGTCGATCTTGGCCTGCGCATCGGAGAGCGGTCGGCGGTTCACCGCGACCACGACGCCCGCGGCAACCGCCAGCGCCGCGCCACCGACGATCCCGGCCCAGCCGATCGTGCGGCGCAGCTGCGCGCGCTGCTTGTAGGCCGCGCGTGTCTCCGGCGTCGGCACCAGCGTCACCTTGATCGCCGCGTCGGCGCTCTCGGGGACCGTGACCGTGCGTTCGGCGTCGGCGAAGCCGGCGCGCGCGATTCGCAGCTGGTGCACGCCCGGCGGCAGCAGCAGCGGCGCATGGTAGGCGCCGCGCGGCTGGCCGTCGACGGTGATATCCGGGTCGGGCTCGCTCACCGCCAGCACCAGCCGTCCGCCTTTGACCGCCGTCGTCGGATCCTCGCCGAGCTCGAAGGCGAGCTCGCCGGTGGCGCCGTCGTCGATCGCGACCTCGCGCCGTTCGGACCGGTAGCCGGGGCGGCGGAGCTCGACGACGCGGCGGCCGGGCGGCACCGCGATCGAGCCCGGCAGCGGCGTGCGCCCCACGCGCTGGCCGTCGACGAGAACCTCCGCGTCGGGTACGGTCGCGTGGATCGCCAGGTGCGCGAGACGCAGCTCGCTGGGCGCGAGCTCGAGCTCGAGGCGCTGCGCGGTCTCGCCGGCCACGGTGAGCTCGCGGCGCGCGGGAACATAGCCAGCGCTGAGCGCGGCGACCAGGCGCGTGCCGGCGGCGATCACCACCGGCTTTGCCAGCGGCGTTCTTCCGACGTCGATCCCATCGACCTCGATGCTCGCGGGGACGTTGGTGGTGATCTCCAGCGTGGCCACCCGCCGCGCCTGCTCATGGCGGACCGCGCGGGCGTGGGTGAGGTTTTCCCCGGCCAGCGCACCGGGCGCGGCCAGCAGCCGATCCAGCGTCGCGACGGCGTCGACGGGGCGGTTGAGCGCGGCGTAGGCGAGGCCCAGATCGTAGAGCACGCGCGGGTGCGGCGCGATCTCGTCGACGCGCCGGAGCTCCGCGACCGCGGCGGCGTCGTCGCCCTCGTCGAGCAGGCGCATCGCGTGATCGAAGCGTTCGGCGGCCTCGGCACGCTGCGCGTCCGTGGCTGGTCCCGTCGCTACCGGTTCCGCGTGCAGCGAGGCACGCCCGACGACGACCGCCGCCAGGGCCAACAACGCGCACCTCACCGGAAGGGATTCTCCCGCAAGAACCCGCGCTGCTCCGCCGTCGACGGGACCGGGCGATCCTCATCTGCGGGCGCGAGCGTCCGCTTCCGTCGCGCCGCCGTCTTCGCCGTGGGCGTGGGCGTGGGCGTCGGCGTGGGCGTCCGGTTCACCACGGATTCGGCCGGCGGCGTTGGCATGGCCGCCGGCGCTGAGCCAGGCGGCGGGGCAATGGCCGCCGGCGCTGCGGCCGCCGGCGCTGCAACCGCCGGCGCGACCGCGGCCGGTGTTGCCGCCCGATCCTCTCTCCCCGACAATCGAACCGCCGCACCGATGATCAGCGCGGCCACGACCACGGCCACCGCTGCGGCCGCGATCGGTACGCGCTTCGGTCGTGACCGCTCCGTCGACCCTGGCATCGGCAGCTCCGGCCCGGTCTCGCGCGTGACGTCCGGCCGTCGATCGATCCGCGCCGCGGCCGGCGGCAGCGTCTCGCCGGGCATCGCCTCGGCCAGCGCCTCGTTCAGGTCCTCGCGCAGCGCTTCCGCGTTCGGCGGGCGCCGCGCTGGATCCTTCTCGAGGCAGCTCAGGATCACCCGCTCCAGTCGCGCCGGCACCGCTCGGTGCGCCGACGGCGGCGCCGGTGTCGCGGTGATCTGCTGCGAGGCGACGGCGACGAAGCTCGTGCCCTCGAACGGCAGGCGCCCGCTCCACATGAGATAGAGCAGCACCCCCATCGCGTAGATGTCGGTGCGGTGGTCGACCGCCTCGCCGCGACATTGCTCGGGCGACATGTAGTACGGCGTGCCCATGGCGACGCCGGCTTCGGTCGTCGCCGGCGCGTCGCGGCTGTCCTGCAGCTTGGCGATCCCGAAGTCGAGGATCTTCGCGTAGGGCTGGCCGTGCCTGGGCGCGGCGATCCAGATGTTCTCGGGCTTGAGATCGCGGTGCACGATCTTCTCGGCGTGCGCCGCGTCCAGCGCCTCGCAGATCTGCGCCAGCAGTCGGCGCGCGTCGCTCACCGGCAAGGGCCCGCGCGCGAGGCGCGCCGCCAGCGTCTCGCCGTCGAGGTGCTCCATCACGAAGTAATGCCGCCCGTCGGCGAGGCGCCCGAACGCGAAGATGTCGATGATGTTGGGGTGGCGGATCTGGTTCACGGCGCGGGCTTCGTCGACGAAGCGCCGGACCAACCGCGGGTCGCGCGAGCGGTCCGCCGCCAGCACCTTGATCGCCACGCGCGCGCCGATCTCGGGCTGGCGCGCGGCGTACACCGTGCCCATCCCGCCCTTGCCGAGCGGCCCCTCGATCCGGTACTCGCCGACAGCGAACCCAGGTTCGAGCTCGCCGACGTCGGCAGGCCCCGCCGGGGCGAGCGGCTGTTGCTCCGAACCCGTCACGCCCGGAGCTTACCGTCAATCTCTACGGCTGTGTGACGGTGATCATGTATGGCCTGGTGAAGCTGTCGGGCAACATCACGCCGCGGCCCGCCGCCGAGCCGGCCACGAAGCTGAAGGCCGAGATCGCGATCCGGTAGACCCCGGGTGTCGCCGTGAAGCCGCCGTCGAGGTCGGCCCCCGCGTTCGCGCCGACGAAGCCGGTCGCCGGGACCGCCACGAAGTGCGAGTCGTAGACCTGGTACTGCATCCGCAGGTCGTGGGGCACCGACGTGATGCTCACGTGCGTGTCGCCCGCGGCGAGCGTCACCTGGTACCAGTCCTGATCGGGGGTGGGCGGGCTCGACATGTTGTAGCCGGCAAAGAAGTACGCCGTCGCCGGCGTACCGAGCGCGAGCGTCGCCGGCGCGTCGCTGCTGTCGTTGGGCTCGTAGGCGTCGGCGATGCGCGTGTAGGTCGCCTTGAACGAGTACTTGAAAGTCGGCACCACCCCGCCGCCCTCGTAGAGGCGCACCAGGTAGCGCTCTCCCGGGCGCGCCGCCCAGTAGAAGAACGTCGCCTGGCCCGAGGGCGCGCCATCGGCGAGCAAGAGCTGCCCGTTGTCGAACCCGCTGTAGACCTGCGCGAACACCGCGCCGCCGCCCACCTGGATGGTGATCGACGCCTGGAAGTAGCCGCCGCTGGGGTCGCCGGCCGGCGCCACGACTTCGTAGTAGTCGTCGACGTCCATGCTGGCGTCGGCTCTGCCCATCGTACCCGCGACCACGGTGCCCACGACATACGGCGTGGGAGAACCGATGTCGTCGTTGGGCTCGTTTTCTGCGACCACCGGGGGGCCTGCGTCGGCGCCGGCTGGCAGATCCACGGGCGCGTCGGGGGTGCCGGCGTCGTTGCCGCCCGGAGGGTCGCCCGAGGCGTCCTTGCCGCCGGTTCCGGTCATGGTGGCCGGCGCGTCGCCGATGGCGCCGTCCGGCGCGTTTGCGTCGACCTCGGCGTGTCCACCGCTGCCTCCTGCCGCAGACGGCGCGGCGTCGTTCGCGTCCCGCGCGCCCGCGTCGTTCGCGGGCGGCGCCCCTGCGTCACCGCGCGAGAGCTGACCGTCGTCGCCGATGTCGATCGGCTCGGCGCACACCTTCTGGCCCCGGTCGTTGCCGATCACGCACAGCTGGTTGCGGGGCGGGCAGTCCTTGTTCGCGGCGCACTCCTGGCGGCAACGGAGATCGCGGCCGCACACCAGCAGATCCGGACAGTCCGAGTTCATCGCGCAACTCTCCTGCACGCAGACTCTGAGACGAGCGGTGGCCGGCTCGCTCATCTGCGCATCGGTGCTCGCCGTCGCCGGCGGCGCGTAAACGCACAACCTGCCGTTCAGACAGTCGCCGTTCTCGCGGCAGGGCTCGTGGCACTTGCCGAAGTTGCACGTCAGGGGGCTCTCGCAATCGCTGTTGAGGAGACAGCTCCTGCCGGGCACCGGCGTCTTGCGGTTCGAGCAGCCGAGCACGGCGGCGAGCAACGCGGCGGCGAGGAGAATATTGGCGGTTTGCGCTCTCATGGGCACCTGGGCGGACTGAGGACTGAGGACGCTAGCAGTTGCCGGCGCCGGCTGACAACCGTGGCCGCGCACCATCGCTGCGTTACACTGGCGCGATGATCTTCGAGCAGATTCGCCACGGCGGCTGCCTCTCGTATTTGATCGGGTGCGAGGCGACCCGCCACGCGGTGGTGGTCGACCCCGAGCTCGACGAGGCGGACCGATACCTGGCGCTGGCGGCGGAGAAGGGGCTGCGCATCCGGCGCATCGTCGACACCCACACCCACGCCGACCACTTCACGGCGGCGCGCGAGCTCGGGCGGCAGCTGGGCGTTCCGATCGTCATGCACCGTCGCAGCGCCGCTCCGTTCGTCGATCTGCGCGTCGAGGACGGCGACACGTTGATCGTCGGCGAGCTGCGCTTGCGCGTGCGCGCGACGCCCGGGCACACGGACGACTCCGTGTCGCTGGTGCTGCCGGATCGCGTGCTCACCGGCGATACGTTGCTCATCGGCGGCACCGGCCGCACCGATCTTCCCACGGGCGATGCCGCAGGCGCTGCACGACAGCCTGTTCAACGGGTTGCTGCGGCTACCCGACGAGCTGCTGGTCTTCCCCGCGCACGACTACAAAGGGCGCAGCCACTCGACGCTGGGCGCGGAGAAGGCCAGCAACCCGCGCCTGCAGCGGCCCGAGCGCGACGCCTTCGTCGAGCTGATGCGCGGCCTGGACCTGGCCATGCCGCAGCACCTGACCGAGGCGCTGCGCACCAACCGCGCCGGCGGCAAGACCGTCAAGCAGCTCATCGCCGAAGCGGCGCGCCAGATCGCGTTCATGTCGATGGACGACGTCGCCGAGCACCTCCGTCGCGCGACGCCCGATCTCGTGTTGCTCGACGTGCGCGAGCGCGACGCCTTTCGCGCGAGCCACTTGCCCGGCGCGCGCAACATCCCGCGCGGCGAGCTCGAGCTGCGCGCCAACAGCGAGCTGCCCGATCCCACCGCGCGCATCGTGACCTACTGCCAGCTCGGCAAGATCTCCACGCTGGCGGCCCACACGCTGCGGACGATGGGCTACTTGCGCACCGTGGCTCTCGACGGCGGCTTCGACGCCTGGGTCAAGGCGAACGGCGCGGTGGCGCAAGGCTAGCGGCGTGAATGGGCGGCGCGATCACTTCGTGCCGACGGCGATCACCAGCTCGCACGGGCCCGCGAAGCCGCCGGGGCCCTCGAACGCGCGCAGCGCCGTCGCGATCTCATTCCAGGCCTCCTCGCGTCCGTTCTCGTCGAGGCCGGCGAGCATCTGGTGGAGCGCGCCGAACGACTCGCGTTCGAACTGGACGCAGGCGGCGGCGTCGGGCAGGCGCAGCGGCGCGGGCACGACCTCGACGACGACGTCGCGGAAGCCGGCGCGTTCGTAGGCGGCGGCGAGCAGGCCGGGGGCGCCGAGGCTGAACGGCCCGGGCTGGCCCGGCAGCGGCGCGCCCAGGTTGGCGCGGCGGCGAATGATCGACACCGGCGTCGAGAAGAACGCGTTGCGCTCGGGCGTCGAGTAGACGATGGCGGCCACCCGCCCGCCCGGGACGAGCACGCGGCGCATCTCGGTGAGCGCGCGATGCTGATCGGGAAAGTAGATGAGGCCCACGCGGGAGACGACCACGTCGACGCTCGCATCTGGCAGGGTCAGCTGCTCGCCGTCCATCACCTGGGTGCTCACGTTGCCGAGGCCGGCGCGGCGCGCCTCCGCGCCGGCGAGCTCGAGGATGCGCGGCGAGAGATCGGTGGCGAGCACCGAGCCGCCCGGGCCCACGCGTCGCGCGATTGCCAGCGTCTGCTCGCCGGCGCCCGCGGCGACGTCGAGCACGCGTTGACCGGAGCTGACGCCCGCGAGGTCGAGCATGCGCTCGGTCGCTGGGCCCAACCAGGCGTGGAGCGTCGGTGCGTGACGATGCCAGGCGGTGGCGGCCTGTTGCCACTGCTCGCGCGTGGTTTCCTTGTATTTGCGGGCGTCGAATGGCGGCGGGGTGGTCGGGGTCGACGAGGGCGAGGTGTTTGGAATCATGATCGGCTCCTTTCACCGACCACACTAGCGGCGTCGCGGCCGGCGCGATGCTGGCCGCTTCTCAATCGATGTTGAGCGTTGTTCAACATCCGCCCACGAACGTCGCTGCGGCCGCCCGCCGATGCCAAGCGGTTGGGCGATGCGCCGCACGATCTCGCGCAGCCAGCGGTGGGCCGGATCGCTGTCGAATCGCTCGTGCCAGTAGGCCTGTTCCGGGTAAGTCGGAAGCGGAATCGGCGGCTCCAGCACTTGCAGGGGGCAGAGCGCGGCGAAGTAGTGGATGAGCATGCTCGGCCCGGTCAGGACCAGATCCGTTCGCGCGGCGACCAGCGGCGCCGCCATGAAATGCCGCACGCGCAGCGCGACGTGGCGCCGCCGCCCGCGTGCCGTCAGTGCCTCGTCGACCCAGGTCGGCCGCGCGCTGTCGCCGAGCGTGATCAGTAGATGCGGCGTCGCGACGTAGTCGTCGAGGGTGAGCTTGCCGCGGATGGTCGGGTGCTCGCGGCGGACCGCGCAGGCGAAGCCCTCGGTGCAGAGATCGACCCGCCGGATGCCGGGTGCCTCGTCGACGATCGCGCCGAGCGCGAGGTCGAGCTCGCCGGTCTCGAGCATCCATGCGTTGCCGCGCCGGGTGCTGGGCACGATCTCCAGCGTGACCCCGGGCGCCTCGCGCGCGACGGCGGACATGAGCTCGGGGAGGATCAGCACGCCCAGGAAGTCGGGCGCCGCGATCACGAAGTTGCGCACCGCCGTGCGCGGATCAAACTCGCCCCGGTCGCGCACGATCGCCTGCGCGTCGACCAGCACGCGCCGCAATGGCAACGCGATCGCCTCCGCACGTGGCGTGAGCGCCATTCCGCGGCCGGCGCGAACCAGCAGCGGGTCGTCGAACAGCTCGCGCAGCTCGGCCAGCGCGTGGCTCATCGCTGACGGCGTCACGTGCGCGCGGCGCGCCGCCCCGGTGACGCTGCGCTCGTGCAGGAGCGCGTCGAGCGCGCCCAGGAGATTGAGGTTGACGTCGGCGAGATCGACGCGAGTCATGTGCCCGACGTTACCGCGACTCATCGATTTATACTGCGCGCCTCCATGACCAGCGACCTCCCGCTCTGGCTGCCCGGTGTGGCGGCGATCGTAGCCTGCGCGGCCGCACCGACGCCTGCGCCCGGCGCGCCGCCCGCGCCGGCGGCGCGAATGTCGGCCGTCTCGCTCGAGGGGCTGGCCGACGGTATCAAGCACTATCGCAACCGAAACGGCGCGAACTACGCGAGGTATGCGCCCGAGCAGATCGTCGAGATCGCCGACAACGTGCTGCTCTACCAGCGCGCCAATGGCGGCTGGATCGAGAACCAGGATCCGACGCGCATCCTCGATGCGTCCGAGCGCGCGCGGCTCACCGCCGACCAGGCCAAACCCGAGATCAGCTTCGACAACCGCAATGTCTTCTCGCAGGTCGAGTATCTGGCCGCTGTGTATGTCCAGACCGGCGACGTCCGCTACCGCGATGCGGCCGTGCGCGGGATCGAGGCCATCCTCGCCCATCAGAACGAGACCTGCGGCGGTTGGCCGCACACCGTGCCGGGCCGCGAGCCCTACCACGGTCACATCACGATCGCCGACGACGTCACGTCGGGCGTACTCACCGTGCTGCGGCGGGTGGCGGCCAGCGCCCCGCCGTTCGGTTTCGCCGCGCCCGAGTTGCGGGCGCGAGCGCGCGACGCCGTAGCGCGGGGCGACGCCTGCCTGCTGCGATTGCAGATCGTGCAGGGCGGCCAGCTCGCCGGCTGGGCGGGGCAATACGACAACCACACGCTCGCGCCTGCGCTCGGGCGCTCGTACGAGCTGCCCGCGATCGTCGCCTGGGAGACGACCGGCGTGGTCCGCTACTTGATGGGGATCCAGGCACCACCGCCCGAGGTGGTGCGCGCGATCGAAGGGGCGGTGGCCTGGCTCGAACGCTCGAAGCTGGCCGGGCTCCGCATCGAGACGTTTGCCGCCGAGCCGGTGAGGTACCAGTACCACACGTCGACGACCGATCGGCGCCTGGTGGCGGATCCTGCGGCGCCTCCGCTGTGGGCGCGCTTCTACGATCTCGCGGACAACTCCGTCGTGCTTGCGAACCGCGACGGCAAGCGGGTCGCGACCTACGACCAGATCGCACGCGAGCGCCGCACCGGCTACGACTGGTACGGCAACTGGCCGGCGCGCCTGCTCGCGGGGGACGTGGCGGCGTGGCGCGCGCGCGTGCTCGCCAAGAGCAGCGGCTAGCGATCGGTGGCGCGTGGCCGTTCAAGGGACAGACCCCTCTCCCTAACCCTCCCCCCGCAGACGGGGGGAGGGGACCGGATCTCTCTTCTCCGATCCGCTCCGATCCCCTCCCCCCGTCTGCGGGGGGAGGGTTAGGGAGAGGGGTCCGACTGAGCCACGCTCCCCCCGCCAAGATCGCCCAAGCGCACTCGCCGCGATCTCTCTTCTCCGATCCGCTCCGATCCCCTCCCCCCGTCTGCGGGGGGAGGGTTAGGGAGAGGGGTCCGACTGAGCCACGCTCCCCCCGCCAAGATCGCCCAAGCGCACTCGCCGCGATCTCTCTTCTCCGATCCGCTCCGATCCCCTCCCCCCGTCTGCGGGGGGAGGGTTAGGGAGAGGGGTCCGACTGAGCCACGCTCCCCCCGCCAAGATCGCCCAAGCCCACTCGCCGGGCCTGAACTAGACTTCGTTCGTGCTGTCCAGCGACGAACCCCGCCGCGTCCGGTTCTGGCGGCCCGACACCCCGTCGGTGACGGGCATGTTCCGGGTCGAGCACGAGGATCGCCTCAAGATCACCTACGCCGAGCACTTCACGGTGGTGGTGGTGTACGAGGGCGCCTTCGACGGCTGGTACCGCGGCGGGGTGCGCACCCACGTCGCGGGCTCGCTCAAGCTCAAGGAGCCGGGCGAGGTCCACCGCGACCTGCGCGTCCACGCGCCGTTCACGCTGCAGGGCGCCGGGTTCGCGCCCGAGATCGTCGCCGCCGCGGCCGACGCGATGGGGCTGCGCGGCGCCGCTGCACTTCAAGGCGCCGGGCTTCGCGCCGGGCGAGCGCGCCGCCCGGCTCGCGTTCGCCATGCACGACGCGCTGGTCCGCGACGACGCCACCGAGATCGAGCGCGCCACGCTGGTCGCCGAGACGCTGAGCGAGATCGTCTGCACGAGCGCGCCTGCGAGCCGCGCGCGCGCCGCGGGCCGTGCGCCGCGCGCGCGCCTTCCTGCACGACGCGCTCGCCGACAAGATCACGCTCGACGACCTCGCCGAGCACGCGGCGCTCGACAAGTTCCACCTGGTGCGCGCCTTCCGCGCCGAGGTCGGGCTGCCGCCCTACGAGTACCTGACCCACCTCCGGGTCTCGCGCGCCCGGGAGCTGCTCCGGCGCGGCGCGCTGGTCGCCGAGGCCGCGCAGGCCGTCGGCTTCTACGACGAGAGCCAGCTCCACCGGCACTTCCGGCGCATCGTCGGCGTCCCGCCGGGCGTCTACGCCAGGAGCTTCGTCTCGCCGCGGAACGAACCCGCCAACATCGCCCAAGGCGAGCGGGCGCCGGCGACGTATCCTCGTCGCATGAACGAACCCACTCGCAGTGAAGGCTACGCACACGCTCCCGCCACCATCCGCCTCGGCGATCTCGAGGTGCAGCGCCTCGGCTACGGCGCCATGCGCCTGCCCGGCAAGGACGTCTGGGGCGAGCCCGACGATCCGGCGCGCGCGCGCAGCGTCCTGCGCCGCGCGGTGGAGCTGGGCATCAACTTCATCGACACCGCCTGGTACTACGGCCCGCTCGTCGCCAACCGGCTGATCGCCGAGGCCCTCCACCCGTACCCGCGCGATCTGGTGATCGCCACCAAGCTCGGCGGCAAGCGCCTGCCCGACAAGGGCTGGGCGCCGGCGCTCCGCCCCGAGGAGCTGCGCAAGGGCGCCGAGGAGGACCTGCGCACGCTCCGGCTCGAGCGCCTCGACGTCGTGCACCTGCGCCACATGCCCGCCGCCGGCGTCCCCTTCATGGAGTCGCTCGACGCGCTCCTCGCGATGCAGGCCGAGGGCAAGATCCGCCACCTGGCGCTCAGCAACGTCAACGCCCGCGAGCTCGAGCAGGCGCTCGCGCGCACCCCCATCGTCGCCGTGCAGAACATGTTCAACGTCTCGGGCGGCGGCGGCGCGATCGCCAAGCACACCCACTCCGAGGTCGACGACCCCGAAGGCGTGCTCGACCTCTGCACCCGGAAGAACATCGCCTACCTGCCGTTCTTCCCGCTCGCCGTCGGCAACGTCGCGCAAGACAAGCCCGTGCTCGCCGCGATCGCCGACAAGCACCGCGCCTCGCCCGCGCAGATCGCGCTCGCCTGGCTCCTCGCGCGCTCGCCCGTCATGCTGCCGATCCCGGGCACCAGCTCGGTCGAGCACCTCGAGGAGAACTGGGACGCGCGCCGCATCGCGCTCTCGCCCGACGAGGTGGCCGCGATCGCCAAGCAGGCGTGACACGATCTACTTCGGCGGCGCGGCCGGTGCAGCTGCGGTGGGGGGCTTTGGCGCGGCGGCGGCAAGCGCCGCCTGCGCGGCGATGACCTGGGCGTCGTCGGGCCGGCGCACCGCCTGGCGCGCGATCAGTTGCCAGCCCGGCGGACCTTTGACCCAGACAGTCAGGATCAGGAGCTTCACGACCGTGATCGGCTTGTCCTTTTTGCGTTCGTGATAGTCGGCCTTGCCGTTGACGATGGCGACGTTGCCCTGCAGGCGAACGGTGGTGTCGGAGAGCTCGATCGCCTCCCAGCCGAGGCCGTCGACCATGTGCGCGATCGCTTGCGCCTTGTTCTCCACCGTCGCGCTCGAATGGCTGTAAGTGAGATCCGGGTGGAAGACCTTCTCCAGCGTGGCGCGATCCTTCTTGAGCATCGCCTCTTTCAGGCTGTCCTGCGCGGTCAGGACCTCCTTCTCACCGGAGCCGGCGGCGAACGCTGTCTGAGTCATCGCGGCGAAAATCAACACACTCGAGATCCGAACAAAATTGCGCATGGGCCATCCTCGCTGTTCACTTCACGCTTCGCTTGTAGCCGATCACCAGCGGCACGCCCTCGCGGTCGCGCACGTACGCCGGCTTGACGGTGCCGTAGCTCTCCCAGAACCAGCCTTCGTAGATGGCCCAGTGCTTCTCCCACACCAGGAGGCCCATCGACGACGCCTGGATGCCCGGCTCGGCGGCGCCGGTGTCGCCGACGGCCATGTCGAGTCGGCCCTCGCGCTTGTACATGTGCAGCGCATCGCCGAGCACGTCGTGCCAGTACATGCGCCGGTTGTCGGCGGGGTCCTCGTTGACCCAGTCGAGCATGGGCGCCACGCAGTAGGCCCAGAATTGCCGGTTCATTCCCAGCGAGGCGCCGCCGGCGAATCCGCCCGCGAGCAGGTTGTAGTGGCTGAGGCCGTCCGGCTGAGAACGCTCGGTCTCGGCGACGGCCGGCAGGCAAAGCAGCACCGCCAGCGCCGCCGGCAGCGCGCGCAGGAGCCGCGGGCGCTGCAGCGCGCGCACCTGCGCCGCCAGCACGCGCGTCAGAGCAGCGACGCCGATCGCGGCGGCCACGGCCAGGAACGGCATCGCCGGCATGAAGTGCTTCACGCCGCCGAAGATCGGCGTCGACGGCACGGCGAGCAGGCACAGCGGCCCGAAGATCTGCGTCGCGAGAAACGCGCCCGGCGCGCGGTCGACGTCGGCGCCGGGGCGCAGCCAGCTCGGGCGCGCTCCCTCGGGCGGCGCTTCGGGCGGTCCGTCCGCCACTACGGCCGTCTCCGCGGCGGCGGCGCAGCAGCACGACCGCGCCCCAGATCGCGAGCGCCAGCGTCGTGACCGGCACCGTGAGGCTGGTCGACACGAACGGGAACGTCGTCCGGATCAGCTTGTGGGCGAGATCCGTCGGCGGGTTGTTCCAGTTCATGCCCAGGTATTCGAAGTTGTAGTGCTCGTGCAGCAGGTGGCGGTTGAAGTACATCTGCACGCGCGCCGCCGGCGCGGGCCACAGCCAGGGCCAGTGCGCGAAGAAGATCGGCGGCCCCAGCAGCGCCATCGACACGAACGCCAGCGGGATGCGCGGCGGGCGGTGGCGGCGCAGGACGTCGTCGCGCCTCATCCACAAATAGTGCGCGGCGAGAAAGATCGGCATGAACCAGGCGTTGTGCTTGGTGCCGAGCGCGATGCCCCAGACCACGCCGCAGGCGATGCCCCACTTCGTGCTGCGCAGCGACTTCCAGTAGGCGAAGCCGACCGCGAACGCCATGGTGGTGATCGGCGCGTCGAAGCAGGCGATCGGAGCGTGGAAGAAATAGTGCGGCTGCGCGAGCGCCAGCACCGCGCCCGCCGCCGCCGCCGGCCGCGGCACGAACCGACGCGCGAACAAGTAGACCATCGCGATGAGCAGCCCCGAGAACAGCATCGCGGGGAAGCGGAACGCGGTCGAATCGCGCGCGAACAGCGGCAGCGTGATGTGGCGCCCGCGCACCGGGATCGGGTGCAGGCCGCGCGCCGGGCCCATGCAGGTGCATCGATGGAAGGCGCGCCACGACAGGCCGTAGAGCGTCTTCATGATCACCGGGTGGTCGGGCGCGTTGTCGCTCCAGTAGCGGTCGATGCCGCCCTGGCTGAACGACTGCTTGATGTTGTGGTGCTTGATGTTGTCGGCGAGCTCCTCGAACCAGCCCCAGTAGCGCTCGCCGGCGCGCATGTACTGGCCTTCGTCGCGGCCGAAGCCTTCGCTCTTCTCGGCGACCAGCAGCCAGCCGACGGTGGCGATGCCCAGCACCAGGGCGATGAGGCGATCGCGCTTCACGGGCGAGGCGGCGGAGCTCAACTGCGTGCCTCGGCGGCGAATCCGAAGTAGCGCGCGTACGCCGCGGGCGAGCTCACTTCGAAGCGCACGGCGGCGGTCTGGCCGGCGCGCGCCGTGGTGTCGATGTGCGAGATCAGCCAGCCGCTCTCGTTGCGGGTGGTCACGCGCAACGCCGGCTTGCCGTCGATCGACACGACCAGATCGACGGGGCCCTTGGCCGCCTTGCGCATCCAGACGTTGGACAGGCCGGTCGCGACCGCGATCTCGCGGCCGAGCACGACCGCGGGGTACTCGACGACCACGCGCGCGTTCTCGACCGGCTGCGCGAGCAACGCCCAGCGCAGGTGGGTGTCGACCTCGACCAGCTGGCGGCGCACGTAGTTGAAGCCGAGCTGCGGGCACTGGAAGCGATCGCCTTGCCAGGGGCAGGGGAGGGTGGCGCCGGCCGCGTCGGTGCGGCTCACGTGCGCGTCGGTCCAGCGCGCGAGGAAGTCGTAGCTGACGTTGGCCCCGGCGCGTTCGACCTGGCGCACCGTGAGCGCGCCGTGGTGGCGCTCGAGCACGACCCGACCGTCGCGCCCCTCGGGCGCGCGCGCGCCGCGCTGGTCGATCTCCCAGACGCGAGAGAAGCGGGCGCCGTCCATGCGCCCGGCGGTGGGGATCGAGATCAGGTCGCCGAGGTGCATGCGCATGATCGGGTCGGCCCAGGCGGGCGCGGCGACGATCAGGTCGCCCGCACGGAAACCGGCGCGTACGTCGCGCTCGGCGGCGGCCCAGTCATCGGCCTTGGGCGCGCGCAGCGGTGCGGTCAGCGAGACGATCGCCTCGATGAGAGCCAGGGTCACGATGGCACCCGCCGCGAGCAGGGGCAGCGGCAGGCGCGTGCGGCTGACCTCCAGCCGAGGCGCCGGCGGACCGTCGGGTACCGTTTCCACGAGCCGGGCAGACTAGCATATCGTTCCGGTCCCCTAGCGGCGCCCTACTTGACGACGAACGTCCCGACCCGGAGGCGTTTCTTCCCGTCGGTGAGCTTGGCCGGGGTGACCTCGAGCCGTTCGACGCCCCGGAAAGCGCCGACCGAGAACGTGTACGTCCCCGGCGGCGTCGTGGGCGGGATGAAGATCTGCTGCACGTCGCGAATGCGCTGGCCGGGGCGCCAGCGGTCGACCGGCACGAGGCCGTCGACGGGGACGTGGTCCAGGTTGCGGAAGCCGCCCGGGCCGTCGAGGTGGAAGAACAGCCGCCATCGATCGGCGAGCCGCTTCTTCGACGCGAAATAGACCGTCACCGTCACCTCGCCGCCGCGCGCGACCTCGGCGGGCGCGATGTCGGCGCCGATGACGTGCAGCTCTGCGCCGATGTCGGCGTCGAGCGCGATCGCCGGATGGGGATCGGGCGCGCCCGCGGGAATCACGCCGCGCGCCATCTTCTCGGCGTAGCCGGGCGGCATCGCCAGCGTCGCGACCATCGTCTCGAGCTCGTGCTTGAGCCGCGCGCACTCGCCGTCGCCGCCCGCGCGGCCCCACAGGTCGTGGACCTCGGCCGGGTCGTTGCGCCGGTCGTAGCACTCGGTGGTGTTGTCGGGGATCCAGTTCCAGAGCAGGTGGTGGGTCGCGCTGACCATCGCGCGCTTCTTGCCGCGCTCCGACGAGACCTCCTGAAAGACCGGGCGCTGCTCGGCCACGCCCGGATCGGGCGCGCCCGCGAGGGCCGGCACCAGCGATCGCCCGAGGAAGCTCGGCTCGGGGTTGCCGCGCGCCAGGTTCAGGATCGTCGGCGCCAGGTCGACGTGGCCGGCCGGCGTGATCCGCCGCTGCGCCGGCAATCCCGGCACGTGGATGATGTACGGCACCTTGGTCTGGGGCGCGTAGAGATCGAAGCCGTGCTCGGTGATGCCGTGCTCGCCCAGCCCCTCGCCGTGGTCGCCGGTGACCACGATCATCGTGCGGTCGTCGATGCCCAGCGCGCGCAGGTGCTCGAGCACGCGGCCGACGTGCAGGTCGGTGAAACGGATCTCGCCGTCGTAGAGATCGGCGCGCGTGCTCCCGAAGCTCGGCACCTCGGTGTGCGGTTCGTAGCTGAGGTGCGGATCGTAGAAGTGCAGCCACAGGAAGAACTTCTGTTGCTTGTGCGCGTCGAGGAACGCGATGGCGTCGTCGGCCATCTCGCGCGACGACGAGCCGTGCGACTCCATCGGGCCGTTGACCGCGACGTGCAGCGCGGCGCGGTCGGCGTTGTAGTAGTCCATGCCGCGCTCGAACCCGCGCTTGTCCGACAGCGCGAAGTAGCTGAAGCTGAAGAGACCGCCGGTGTAGTAGCCGAGCGCGTGCAGCGACTCGGCGAGCGTGTGCGGGTTGCGCATGCGCGGCCACCAGATCGACTCGTCCCAGTCGATCGCCGACGGCCAGCGCCCGGTCGCCAGCACCGGCATCGAGTAGCGCGTCGACGGCGCGTGCGCCCAGCCGTTCTCGAACAGCGTGCTGCGCGCGGCGAGCGCGTCCAGGTTCGGCGACGTCGGGCGCGCGTAGCCGTAGCAGCCGAGGTGGTCGGCGCGCAGCGTATCGATGGTCAGGAACAGCACGTTGAGGTCGCGCGGCACGGCGTCGGGGACCGGCGCGAACGTCGCGGGCTCGAGCTTCGTGAGCGTCGAATCGTGGCCGTCGCAGTCCTGATCGATGCCGTCGCCCGGCATGTCGACGGCGCCCGGGTGAATGCCCGGATCGTCGTCGTCGCAGTCGCCGCCGCCCAGCAGCCGTGCGTAGCCGTCGTGATCGAAGTCGAGCGCCTGGCGGCCAATCGCCAGCAGCGGCGCGACCAGGCCGGTGCGGGCGGCGCCGGCCTTGCGCGCCGCCTCGGAGGCGCTGATCGGCAGCAGCACCGCGACCGCGACCACGAAGGCGGCGGCGGCGAGCGCGACGCGGGCGAGGGCGCGCGCCGGCCAGCGGTTGCGCAGCAGCCAGGCCCAGCCGAGCGCGAGCGCGACGATCGCGGCGCCGGCGCCGATGTCGATCCAGGGCGCGAAGCGCAGGTTGTCGGACCAGCTGAGCGCGAGCGCGGCGATGGCCGGGACGACGAACAGCACCACGGCGATCGCCGCGGCGGCGGGCCAGCGCAGCCGCAGCCGCGCGGTCGCCGCCGAGGCGACGAACCAGGGCG
Source organism: uncultured Pseudomonadota bacterium (assembly GCA_963711305.1). Taxonomy (GTDB): domain Bacteria; phylum Myxococcota_A; class Polyangia; order Fen-1088; family Fen-1088; genus DASRQZ01. The sequence goes on along the minus strand of CAVQDT010000001.1, from coordinate 293,361 downwards.
CGATCGCGCCGATCACGACGATGCGCGCCAGGTAGACCGCGAGCGCGTGGCCGTGCAGGGGCGCGCGTGTCTTCCAGAGCAGCAGAAACGAGACGCCGAAGACCACGGCCAGCGCGGCGGGGATCGTCACCAGCGCCGACGGCGCGAGCTCGGCGGCGGGCGCTCGCGTGGGATCACCGCGGCCGAGAGCCAGCGCGCGCGCTAGCGCCGGCGCCAGCGCCGCGCCGACGATCGCGGCCGCGACGACGGTCAGGCCGGTGAGCCCGGCGGCGAGAAAGCGGTTGTTGCGAAACCCGAGCTCGACCACGCTGGTCGCGCCGGCGCCGGCGGCGGCAGCCCCGGCAAGGGCCCAGGCCACGATGCGGGTGCCCGCTGGCGCTTCGGCGCGCCAGCCCCAGGCGGTCGCCGCGCGCGACGAGCTCGAGCAGCAAGCCGGCGGTCGCGCCCAGCAACGCGTCGGCGGAGCCGGCGAGGATCGCGCTCGCGAGCAGCGCGCTGCTGCTCGCGCCGGCCAGCGCCCCCGCGCGCACCCCGTCGGCGATTCCGACCAGAACGCCTCCCAGCGCGCCGACGAGAGGTCCGGTGGCCGACGGAAAGCGTCTCGACATGGATGCGCGAGAAACTACCATGTTCGGCGCGAGGAGCCGGCGTGGCGGCGCTTTCGTCTGCGTCTCTTTCCGATCCCCTCCCCCCGTCCGCGGGGGGAGGGTTAGGGAGAGGGGTCCGCGGGCGCTGCGTCTCGCAAGGCTTGCCCTCTCCCTAACCCTCCTCCCGCAGACGGGGGAGGGGACCGGATCGGAGCGGACCTCGGCGCGAGCGCCGGCGCGGTGCCTACTCCTTCTTGGTCTTGGTCGGCTGGGCTTCGAAGGGCTGGGCCACCAGCTCGTTGGGCGCGCGCTTGAGCACGACCACCGTCTGCAGCGACTGCACTTCGTTCGACTCGCGCGCGAAAACCTGCACCAGGTTGCTGCCGGTCCACAGCGGGATGTCGGCCTCGAAGTCCATCTTCGTCCGGTCGCCGGTCAGGCGGTTCGGCTGATAGAAGGCCTTCTTCACCGGGATCTTGGCGTTGCGGTTCCAGACGCGCACGTAGACGTCGCGCACCAGGTGCTCGTCGGTGACGTGGCCGCTGATGTGAACCGTGTCACTGGTCGACACCGTGGGCGCATTCACCGTGAGGATCGGCGGCGTCACCTGCCACTCGGGCTTGATCGCTCCGTGCGGCGTGCCGCCCGACTTCACATCGGCCGACGCGATGAACGCCGAGTGCCCGCTGTCGAGCTCGACGCGCGTGAACGCGCCCACCTTGCCGGTGGCCTTGAAGGCGATCCCCTTGGGCGCGCGCCCCACGACCAGAGCGCTCTCCGCCGCCGCCTCGTGCAGCGGCGCGTCCTCGCGATTGACGGTGACGTTGCCGGTGATCGACTCGGGCGTCGCGCCGGGCGGCGCGAGCTTGACCTTGATCTTGTCGGTCACCGACTCGCCCAGCATGGTGTCGCCGACCGCCAGCTCCAGCTGGTAGTCGTCGCCGGCGTAGTCGGGCCGCACCTCGTACACGAACGAGAACGTCTTGCTCTCGCCCGGCCCCAGATCCTTGGCCTCGAAGCGGCCGGCGCTGATCAGGATCCCTTCCTGGCCGGTGCCGTTGCGCAGCACCGCCTCGGTGTGAGGCGACTTGCCCGCGCCGATGTTCTTCACCGTGACCAGCGTGCGCACCTGCTCGCCGCGCTGGACCAGGCCGTCGTGGTTGCTGCCCTTCTGGTCGTCGATGGTCTGATAGGTGTACGCGAACATCGGGCGCGCCTTGCCCTCGATGTTCAGCACCATCTCGGTGGTGTTGCCCTTGGCGCCGCCGCGCTGGCTGAACAAGGTGCCCTTCAGCACATCCGTGCGCGTGAACGACGACGTCGGCACCTTGACCGACAGCTCGTAGGACTTCGACTCGCCGGGCCCGATCTTGCCGAACACCATCTCGTTCTCGTCGAAGATCGGGTTGTCGCTCTCCAGCACCGCGCGCACGCGGTAGGCGGGCGTCGAGCCGGTGTTCTTCACCACGCCCTTGACCTTGGCCGTCGTGCCGGCCGGGATCTTGGCATCGCCCGCGATCGACTGCAGCGTCAGCTGCAGCTGCGCCGGGCGCGCCCGTCGCCGGGCCGGAGCTCCAGTCGACGCCCTGCTTCTCGAGCGCCGCGCTCAGCTTCTTGTCCTCGTTGGCCCGCACCTTGTCCAGGAAGGCCTTCGACGCGCTCACCGCCTCGCGGCTGTGAGTGCCCTTGGCCTGAACCAGGAAGTCGCGCGCGAAGTCCATCAGGAAGTCGTTCTTGGTGTCGGCGTCCTCATCGGCCTCGGCGTCGGTGTCGGGATCCGTGCCGGGATCCTCGTCGTCGTCGTTGTGCGCCCGCCGATCGTTGGTCTTCGGCGTGAACAGGTACGACACCGTCTCCATCGGCTTTTCGCCGCGGCGCGCGCTCGGGTGCTCGAGGTGCCACTCGTAGTCGGCTTCGCGCCGCTTGTGGCTGGACGGCTGCAGCCGGATCCACGACCGATCGCCGTCCTTCTGCACCAGCATCGGGTCGGTCTCGATGTCGGGGATCACGCCGACGCCCTGGATCGAGATGTCGCCCGGGGTCAGGTACTGCGCGGTCGTCAGCTTGAGGCCGAGCTTGTCGTCCTCGGACTTGTCGCCGAACGAGATCGGCGACTGGATGTCGAACAGCACCTGCACCGAGCCCTTGCCGAACGTCCCCTCGCCGATGACCACGCCGCGGTCGAGGTTCTTGAGCGCGCCGGCCACGATCTCCGACGCGCTGGCCGAGTTCTGGTTGACCAGCACGGCGACCGGAACCTTGGGCTCGTGGTCGCTCTTGGTCGCGGTCTCGTCCTTGCGCTGCGCGCCGCCGACGCCGACCATCGACACCAGCGTGCCCGACTCGATGAACGCGTCGGCCACCTTCTGTGCCTGCTCGTAGAGCCCGCCCGGGTTGCCGCGCAGGTCCATGATGATGCCCTTGACGTGCTCCTTCTCGAACATCTGCAGCGCCTCGGCGAGATCGGTCGCGCTGTTGGCCGAGAAGTGCTGCATGTGGAAGTAGCCGACCTTGGCCGCCGGCTGGCCCGGCTGCGCGGGGACGTTCATCACGCGCGCCGGCGGATCGATCGACGGCGGGCGGATGAACGCGCGCGTGATCGTGAACTTCTTCGCGCCCGGCGAGGTGTCGCGCTCGACGTAGACGTCGACGTTCGTGTCGACGTCACCGCGCAAGCGCTCGACCGCCTCGTTCAGCGTCATGTTCATCGTCGACTCGTTGTTGATGCGGACGATGTGATCCTTGGCCTTGATGCCGACGCGGATCGCCGGCGTGTCGGGCATCGGGCGCTTGACCGTGATGCGGTTCTTCTTGTCCATCTCGATCACGATCCCGAGGCCGCCGAACTTGCCCTGGGTCTGCGTCCGCATGTCTTTGTAGGTCTCGACGTCGAGCAGCACCGAGTGCGGATCGAGCGTGTAGAGCATGCCGTTCGTGGCCGCCATCTCGATCTCGACCAGGCGGCGCGCTTCTTCCTTTTCCGGCACCGGCTGCAGGTTGGGCTGCACGAAGCGGAAGATCTCCTGCAACGTGCTGCGCAGGCTCCAGGGCGCGTCGACGCGCTCGATCGAGAAGTTCTTCTGCTGCCCGTTGACCTTGACCGTGACCTGCTTGGGCTCGTGCTCCGGCCAGCGGTCGATCAGGATCTCCGGCACGTCGCGCTGGACGAAGTCGAGCGCGCCGACCAGCATGCGCTTGGGGTCGAGGCGGTTCTTGTCGAAGTAGTTCTCGCGCACGTAGAAGAGCGTCTTCGAGAAGATCGGCAGCTGGGACAGGTCGTACTTGCCGCTGGCGCCGCGCACGGCCGCCCGAAGCTGGCTGTCGGCGCCGACGCGCAGGCCGTCACCGCCGTGGCGGACCGTCAGGATGAGGGCCGCGCTGCAGGCCGCGGTGAAAGCCAAGATCTTGCTGAACCGCCGCATACGGGACTCCGAAGGGGAAGGTGGGTTGACGGAGGGGGAAGGTTGGCCGGACGAAGGTCCATCAGACGACTGGTCAGGCGAGCTGGGGGGATCCGAGGGCGGATCGTCGAGAAGATCCATGGAGCTGACAACAATCATAGCGAGCCTGGCATCCCCGCGCACGGATATACACACTACCCCGCGCGGATAGCCGCCTCGGAGCAGCGGCCCACGCTCCGTCGGCGGCCGCCGGGGCGCGACGAGAAATCATCGTCGCCGCGTGCTCCCATTCCGCATCTCGTTGGCTATACTCTGCCGCCTCAATGTCGGGTCGGAGGAAATTGGCGTCGAGGAGCATCCCGGTGGGCGGTGACGCGGCGGATCTGGAGTCCGTCGACGGAGAGTCGCACGCGCCCGACGCGGCCGCGATGGGCGAAGCGCCGGACGAGTCCGACGACGAGCTCGGTGACGTGGTCAAGGTTGGGGTCTCACTGGGCGTGGGAGGCGTCGGGGCGGAACAGCTCTCGGACGGTCGAGCCCAGGGCGACGCCGACATCCGTGCCGGCCGGGATGACGCCCGAGGTGCTCGCGGCGCTGACGGCGGACGACGACAGCGATCTCTCCGACGACGATTTCGAGCTCTCGCCGCCGGTGATCGACGTCGCCGTCGTCGCGACACCTCAACCAGAATCGGCCGACGACGATGCGATCTTGAGCGACGCGGCGCCCAGCAGCCTGTCGGCGCTGGCCGGCGCGGTCGCGCGCGCCGGCGAGGCGCCGATGATCGGCTTCTCGGCGCTGAGCGCCTACCTGCACGAGCTGCGTCGTCATTCCTTGTTGAGCCGCGACGAGGAGCACGAGCTGGCGGTGCGGTTCTCGAAGACCGGCGACAGCCAGGCGGCGCGGCGGCTCATCACGGCAAACCTGCGGCTGGTCGTGAAAATTTCCCAGGAGTACCGGCGCGCGCACAAGAACCTGCTCGACCTCATCCAGGAGGGGAACATCGGGCTCATTCAGGCAGTGCAGAAATACGACCCCTACCGGGGCGTCAAACTGTCGTCCTACGCCGCCTGGTGGATCCGCGCCTACATCCTGAAGTTCATCCTCGCCAACTGGCGCATCGTGAAGATCGGGACGACGCAGGCGCAGCGCAAGCTGTTCTTCAACCTGCGCAAGGAGCGCGAGAAGCTGGAGAAGGCCGGCTTCGAGGTGGAGGCGAGGCATCTGGCGGCGGCGCTCGACGTCAGCGAGCAGGACGTGGTCGAGATGGAGCGCCGGCTCGGGTCGTCGGAGACGTCGCTGGATTCGCCGGTGCGCGGCGACGAGGGCGGCGGGCGCACGCAGGGCGACTTCGTGCCGGCGTCCGCGAACATGCGCCCCGACGTGCAGGTCGAGGTCGGCGAGTTCCAGGAGTTGCTCCGGCAGAAGCTGGAGGCGTTCGGCGCGACCCTCAAGGACCGCGAGCTCGACATCTTCCGCGATCGCCTGCTCAACGATTCGCCGGCCACGCTGCAGGAGATCGGCGAGAAGTACGGCGTGAGCCGCGAGCGCGCGCGGCAGATCGAAGAACGTTTGAAAAAGAAGCTGCGCAATTTCTTACAATCGCAACTGGGTGACGCGGTTCAGGTCAACCAGAACTGAGGCGATGCGCGGCGGCGCCTTTCCGATCCCCTCGCCCCCGTCTGCGGGCGAGAGGGTTAGGGAGAGGGGCCGTCGGGCGCCGCGGCTCGCAAGGTTTGCCCTCTCCCTAACCCTCTCCCGCAGACGAGAGAGGGGATCGGACCTCCTTTGACCTCCCGCGCCGGCACCCTCTTCGTCGTCGCCACCCCGCTCGGCAACGCCGGCGATCTCTCGCCGCGCGCCATCTCCACGCTGCGCGACGCGGACGTGATCGTCGCCGAGGACACGCGCACCGCGCGCCGCTTGCTATCGGAGAACCACGCCGCCCGCGACGATCGCCCGGTGATCTCCTGCTACGACGCCAACGAAGCGTCGCGTGCCGGCGAGGTCGCGGCGCTGCTCGCCGCCGGCAAGAACGTGGCGCTGGTCTCCGAAGCGGGCACGCCGCTGCTCTCCGACCCCGGCTTTCGTGTCGTCGCCGCCGCGATCGCCGCCGGCGCGCCGGTGGTCCCGATCCCGGGCCCGTCGGCGGTGCTCGCGGCGCTGGTCGCGGCGGGGTTGCCCACCGATCGCTTCGCCTTCCTCGGCTTCCCGCCGCGCAAGAGCGGCGCACGTCGCCGTCTGTTCGAGGGCGTGCGCGCGCTGCCTTTCACGCTGGTCTTCTATGAATCGCCGCTGCGCACGGGGGCGACGCTCGACGATCTGGCCGCGGTCCTCGGCGCCGATCGCCGCGCCTGCGTCGCGCGCGAGCTCACCAAGCCCTACGAAGAGCTGGTGCGTGACACGCTGGGCGCGCTCGCCGAGCGCTATCGCGAGACACGACCCCTCGGCGAGATCACGCTGGTCGTCGCCGGCGCGCCCGACGGCGCCACCGCCGAGGCGCCGCTCGACGAGGAGGAGATCACCGAGCGCGCCACGGAGCTGCTGGCCAAGGGTGTGAGCGCGCGCGACGCCGCCGACCAGCTGGCCGCGCTCACCGATCGCCCGCGCCGCGAGGTCTACCGACTGGTCGTCGCCGCAGGCGCGCACCGCGCCGCCCAGGACGACACCGACGATCAGTGATCGCTACTGGCGCGTCCAGGTCACGCTGTCGGTCGCGGTGACCGAGCCGCCGGTCGCCGTCGCCGCGACCTGGTTGTCGCCCGCCGCCAGCGGCACCGCCGGAAAGATGAAGATGTGGTCGGCCGACGTCTGCGCCGGCAGCGCGACGCCACCCGCGGTGAGCGAGACGCTGTCGAGGTTGGAGTAGACCTTGACGTCGATCGTCGCGGTCGTGCGCGGGTTGAACCGCCGGCCCGTGATGTACACGAACGGGTCGCTCGACCAGTTGGCCTTGTACCAGAAGAACGCGTCCTTCTTCGTCTGGCGATCGTAGCTGACCATGCCCTTGTCATTGCGGCCAGGCGTGTCGCCCTCGTTGCGGTCGTCGACCCCGAAGTCGAACATGGTCCAGACGAACTTGCCCCACAGGAACGGCCGCGCCGCGATCTGCTTCCAGGTCGCCTCGTGCAGCAGCGCCTGGTACTCCTCGGGGTGAAACAGTCCAGCCGGCAGCGGCGGCGTCGGGTTGTCGGCGTGCTGGGTCAGCGCCGCGCCCGCGCCGTACTCGCTGACGGCGACCGGCTTGCCGGGCCGCGCCGCGTGCAAGCCGTCGGCCCAGCCGCCGAACTGGTTGTAGTTGCCCCCGTACCAGCCGAAGTACTCGTTGTAGCCGACCACGTCGGTGTGTGAAGGCAGCCCGCCGGTGTCGCTGGTGCAGCAGTGCGCGTAGGTCGACAGTCGGCTCGGGTCCTCGGTCGTCACCAGCGTCGCCAGATCGCCGAGCAGCGTGTTGGTCGGCGCGTCGTCGCTGCGCTGCTCGTTGCCGATGCTCCAGAACACGATCGCCGGGTGGTTGAAGCTCTGGCGGATGAGCTCGGTCATCTGCTGGCGGGCGTTGTCGGTGAACGCCTGGCTCGCGGTGATGCCGTTCACCAGCGGGATCTCGGCCCAGGCGACGATGCCGGTGCGATCGCACAGGTCGTAGAAGTGCTGCGCGTGCTGGTAGTGCGCCAGCCGGACCGCGGTCGCGCCCATCTCGACGATCAGCGCCATGTCCTGGTCGTGCTCGCGGTTGGTGATCGCCCAGCCCATGTCCAGACGATCCTGGTGCCGGTTCACGCCGTGCAGGTCGTAGGGCTGCCCGTTGAGCGAGAAGCCGGTGTCGGGATCGACGGCGAACGATCGGAAGCCGATCGGCTGGCTGACGACGTCGGTCGGCGCGTACGCCGCGGTTCTTCCCTCGTGACCGACCTGGACGTGACGCGTGTAGAGGTACGGGTCGGTCCGCCCGTTCCACAGGTGCGGCGTTGCGACCGTGCCGGTGAGCGTGACGTCGGTGGTCATGCCGGCGCCGACGGCGGCGGTCGTCAACAGTTGCTGCACGATCGCGCCGCGCGCGTCGACCAGAACGAGCAAGACGTCGGCGCGCGCGTCGGCCGCGCCGGCGTTCTTCACCCGGACGCGCGCCGACAGCTCCGCGCTGGCGGCGCTGACGTTGGCGGGCGTGATGTAGACGCCCGACGACGCGAAGTCCTCGACGTCGACGTGGAACGAATCGGTCGTCAGCAAGTGCGCGTCGCGATAGAGGCCGCCGAAGAACGTGAAGTCGGCGCCGAGCGGCGGCACGTCGCTGACCGCGCTGTTGTCGACCTTGACCGCCAGCACGTTGTCGCCGGTGGTCAGCACTGACGTCACGTCGTAGCGAAAGGCGGCGAAGCCGCCGCGGTGCTGGCCGAGGTGCGTGCCGTTCAAGTAGACGTCGGTCACGATGTTGGCGCCGTCGAACTGCAGGAACGCCTGCCGCCCGGCGCCCGCCGCAAAATCGGCGGGCGCGGTCAGGTGTCGGCGGTACCAGCCGATGCCGCGGTAGTAGTTCGAGCCGCCGTCCTCACCGTCGAGCGCGTTCCAGGTGTGCGGCAGCGTCACGTTGCTCCACGGCGCCGCCGCGTCGTTGAACGTCGGCAACGCGACGCCGGTCGCGTCGGCGCGCAGGAAACGCCATCCATCGTCGAGCGAGGTATCGATGCGACCTGCGGGCGGCGGAACGTAAAGCCCGTCGACCGCGCCGTCGCTTCCGCCCGCGCCGTGCGCTTTTGTCGAGCCCTTGCACGCGCCTACCGCCGCGACCGTCATCGCGCTCGCAACAAGCAGCCGCCAGCGATCGCTCGTCATGTGATTCCCCTCGGCTCGTGCTAACTTTCGCGCGGCTCTTGTGGCGCGCCGGTCCCCGCCACACCTTGACTATCACCGGCCGAGGCAGGACTCCACGATGAAGATCGCGATCGGCGCCGACCACGCGGGCTACCGCTACAAAGAAATCTTGAAACCGGCGCTGATCGCGCGCGGTCACCAGGTCGTGGATTTCGGCACCAATTCCCCGGAAATGACCGATTACCCGCCGATCATGCGCGCCGTCGCCGAGGCGGTCGCGCGCAAGGAGTGTGATCGCGGAATCGTGCTCGGCGGATCTGGCAACGGCGAGGCCATCGTCGCGAACCGCGTGCGCGGCATCCGCGCGACCGTGGCCTGGAGCGTCGACTCCGCGCACGCCGGCCGCGCGCACAACGACTCGAACGTGCTGGCGCTGGGCGAGCGCTTCATCGCCGAGAGCGACCTACTCGCGATTCTCGACGAGTGGCTCGGCACGGCGTTCGAGGGCGGCCGCCACCAGCGCCGCATCGACCTCATAGACGCTTGAGCCATCGCGCTCGGCCGTGTCCGGCCGTCGCGGATTCGACGAGAGCTGGCGCGCGAAGGCGGCGCGGATCTTTTTCCAGCGCGATACGATCACGCCGGCCAGAACGGCGGCGAGGAACAAAAGCCCCCAGACACTGAAACGATCGAGCGTGCGCAGCGCGCGTTCAACGTCGTGCTCGAAGATCGCTCCCAGGACCGTGAAGCCGCCGGCCCACAAGCTCATGGCGAGCAAGTCGTAGAGGAGAAAGATCGGCAGCGTCGTGCCCAGTCCGCCCGCAAGGATCGGGCCGGCCATTGGCAGCCCAGGGATGAACTTGGCCAGCGCGAACGCCGCGGGGCCCCATCGTGAGTGAAGGCGCTCGGTGCGGCTCAGGTGCTCGTCCGGTGACGACGACAGGCGGAAGACCATGCGGATGGCGCGTCTGCCGTAGTGCCTTCCGATCGCGAACCAGCTGAGGTCGGCCAGCACCGTGGCGACCAGCGCCGCAGCCGCGATCCCGGCGACCGACAGCCGGCCGCGCGCCGCGAGGCTCCCGGCAACCACCAGCGTCGGCTCCGCCGGCATGGGCACGCCGATCTGCTGCAGCAAGACATTCAAGAAGATGAGCCGATGGCCCTGCTGAGCTATCGCGGCGCCGAGACCGCTCACGTCATTTCCTCTCTATTTCAAGGCTGCCCTGCACGACTCTCCGAGAGTAGTGCTGTGGATCGCCGTGGCACGGTGTGCAACACATTGTTAATTCTTGCGACGACGCCCCTCAGACTCGCCCCGGTTGTACGAGCCGAGATCGTCGATGGCGCCGGTCGGCTGCGTCAGGATGATCGCCTCGCCCACCGCGGCGCCCGAGACCCCGTTGATGATCCCCGACGTCCAGTGGTGATAGCCGAGGCCCAGGAACAGCAGCACGCCGGTGTTGAAAGCGATGTTCCCCGCGTGGATCCACCACCCCCGTTGCCAGTGTTCGTCGGCGGCAGCGGCGGCCAGCTTTCCCTCCGCGTCGACCAGCAACGCGCACACGCGCGCCTCGTCGTCGGGGGGGACGGCCGCGACCGCGGCGTGCAGCTTGGGCGCGTCGCGGGTCACGGCCAGCGGTGACACCAGGAATGGCACCACGCCAATCGCCGCCGTGGCGGCGCTGGTGTACCAGTCGATCCGGTTTTCGGGCGCCACGAAGGGAACGGCCGCCAAGCTGCCCACGCCGGCCGCGCCGATGCCGATCACCCAGGCGTCAGCCCAGAACCGGCCTTTCGAGGCCTCCTGCCCGAGGCGGTGATCGATCCAGAGCAGGCGCTCGTTTCCGTCGATTTCGCCGAGGCGCGGCTCGGCGCTGCGCGGCGGCGCACAGGTCATGGTGCGGGCCCAGGCTGCCGGCGCCCAGGCGCAGGCGGCGATGCCGGCGCCAATCAGAAACGACCCCAGTCTCACGCCGCGACCGTGCGTGTGGGCGGCCCGCTAGGCGCCCGCCTTGCTCTTGAGCGCGTGCCCCGCCAGCGTCGTCGCCAGGTCCCAGACGGCGCTCGGCATCTTGTGGCATTCGCCGATGACGTCGTCGAAGGCTTCGACGATCCAGTCCTCGTCGGACTGGGACAGACACAGCGGCGGCAACAGCTTGATGACGTACATTTCGTGGCCCGCCACCTGCGACAGGATGCGGTGCCGCGCAAACAGCGGGATGATCACCGTCTGGCAGAAGAGCCCCTTGGTGGCCTTCTCCAGGAGCGTCCATGCCGTACGCAGCCCCAGCGAGCGTGGCGCGCCGAATTCCAGCGCCACCATGAGCCCGCGCCCGCGCACCTCTTTCAGCAGCTCGTACTTCGCGACCAGCGCACCCAGGCGGCGGACCAGATTGTCGCCGCGACGTGCGGCGTTCTCGATCAGACCCTCGTCCTCGAGGACGGCCAGCGTCGCCAGTCCGGCCGCCATCGCCAGGTTGTTCTTTCCGAACGTCGAACCGTGCACGACGGCGCGGTCCATGCGGTCGAACAGACGGTCGAAGATCCATTTCTTGCCCACGACCGCGCCCACGGGCACGAAGCCGCCGGACAGCGCCTTGGCGAGCAGCAACCAGATCGGGATCGACGTCGTCGTGCTCGATGGCCAGGAATCGCCCGGTGCGGCCGAGGCCGGTCTGCACCTCGTCGACCACGAAGAGCGCGCCGTGGGTCCGGCACAGGCGTCGTGCCTCGCGGAGATAGCCCGGTTTGGGCAGGTTGACGCCCTTGCCCTGGATCGGTTCCACGAAGAATGCGGCCACGTCGTCGCCGGCGAGCGCCGCTTCGAGGGCCTCGAGGTCGTTCCAGGGGACGCGTTGCGCGTCCGCGAGCAACGGGCCGAAGCCGTTGCGAAAGGAGTCGTCGCCGTTGATGGTCAGAGCGCCCATGGTCAGGCCGTGGAAGGCGTGGTCGCAGAACACCAGCTTGGATCGGCGGGTCGCCGCCCGCGCCAGCTTGATGGCGCTCTCGACCGCTTCGGTGCCCGAGTTGCAGAAGAAGACTTTCTCTTGATTGGGAATCTGCGCCAGCAGCCGCTCGGCCAGCAGCCCCGACAGCAGCGACACGTCCATCTGCACCAGGTTGGGCAGGTCGGCGTTCAGGATGTCCCTCAGCGCCTTTTTCACCGTCGGATGATTGCGACCGAGCGCGAAGACCCCGAATCCGGCCAGGAGGTCGAGATAGCGCGCGCCGGTCTTGTCGAAGAGGTACGGCCCTTCCGCGCGGGTGTAGTGACGGTCGAAGCCGATGGTCTTGAGCACGCGGACCATCTGGCGGTTCAGGTACTTCTCGTGCAGCGAGAAACTTTCACCCGCCCGGTCGGTGAGCTCCTTGATGATGTCGAAGGTCATCTCAGGGTCGCTCCGGGAACAGAACGCCGCCGTTGCCGATGGCGCTCGACACCCGTGCCAGTATGCCGGCGACCTGCGCGCGCGTCAGCTTGGCTCCCGGGCCCTCGGTGCGCACCAGGTGCAAGGTGTCGATCGCCAGGTGAAGGTTGAGCGCGTTGAACGCGACGATGCCGCGGTCACCGCCGGCGCCGCGCAGCAGCTCCGTGTACTCGATGGCGCGGCGCAGGTCGGCGCGCGCCAGCGAAAACACCTCGGCCAGGCTGGCCTCGCGGGGCAGATAGGTCCGCTGCTCGGTTCCGTCGGATTGCGCGTCTTTGAGGATGTTCACCAGCTGCAGCGCCTCGCCAAACTCGACGGCGCGCGCCCGCAGGTCACCGGCGATGCTCTTCAGTGACGGACTCTGCAGCACGAACAGCTCCGTCAACATCTCGCCGACGATGCCCGCCACGGTATAGCAATAGTCGCGCAGCTCTTGCAGCGTCTTCAGGTGAAGCGCGCCGCTGGCATCCATCCTGAGGACGACATCGATCATCCCCCGCGCGCTGCGCGCCACGTGACGCCGCAGCTGTTCGCGCGCCGCGGGACGAGGCAGGGCGCGCTGCCATTCCAACACGTCGGGGGTCGCCGCCAGCAGCTCCAGATAGCCCGCGTGATCCAGCGGCGGGTCGTCGAGCCAGCGCGCGGTCTGCTCCCGCGCGCCGTGCGCGCTGCCGCTCTCCATGATCTGTGCGAACGTGCCCAAGCGCCTTCGCGCGCCGTGCGGGCTCCCAGCGAGTCGCGTCCTCGAACGTATCGATGATGCGAAACAGGAGGTAGGCCGTCGCCACTTCCGTCTGGAGAGGCTCCGGCAAGAGGGGAATGGTCAGCGCAAAAGTGCGGCTGGTCTTCTGCAGGAGAGGCCGGAGGCCGGCTGGCTGGTGGTTTTCGATCGTGTCAACGAACGCCGTCGGTTCAATTTCCATCAGATCGCCTCCTTGCCGTCATCTCGACTGCGTCGGCCAGTCGGGCAGCGCAGCCGCGTACCCGACCGCGCAACTCCAGCAGCGGCCGAAGCGCTCTCGGATTGGTGAGCAAGCCCCGCAGCACGCTGGCGCGTCGAACCGCCCCGCCTTCGTCGCGGCTCCGGTTGAGCAGGGCGGGCACGGAGTCGGCGGCCGTATCGCTCACGGCGCGCAACGCCACCCATGGCAAGCCGGTCCGGGTCGCCGCCGCGGCGAACGCGGCCGACTCGAGGTCGACGACCGCCGAGATTCGCGACGGGTCGTCATCCGCGGCCTCACGCTCGACACGCCAGAGCCAGCAGACGTTGCTTCTCGGCGACCGTGTCGGCGATCCGAGTCGCGGTCACCGCGACGCCGCGGTGGCCGCCACACGCCGTCACCGCTGCATCGAGGAGCGCGGGATCGGCGGCGTACACGCTGCCGTCTGACTCGTTGATGGTCCGGCTGACGGCGACCAGCGCACCGGCCTCCAGCGTCGGGCTCAGACCGCCCGCGACGCCCGCGACGATGATGCGACTCACGGGAGCTGCCGCCAGCAGCTCGGCGAGGCCGCGGCGGGCGTTGCGCTCGCCGTCCCCGGTCACCGCCAGCGCCACGCGCGCGCCACCGAGCCGTCCCAGCGTGATGCGCGCCGAACGCAATGAAGCCGATCGCGCGCCGGTGATTCGCGCGCGCAAATCGACCACCTCTTCTTCCATCGCGGCGACGATGCCGGTGAGCGGTCCATCGGCCAGCGGTTCGCTCGCCGTCATCCCAAGAAGTTCCAGGCAGCCATGCGCATCATGTCGCGTGGGCTCTTCGAGAGCTGGCGCACCGCGGAGGCCTCGAAGCCCGAATGCATGGCGCAGTTCTGACAGCGCGCGTCCTTGCGGGATTCCCAGTAGGACCAGTTGGTCTTGGTCCAGAACTCGCTCCAGTCGGCGGTGAAGGTCTCGCCGATCAAGTAGCACGGCCCCTTCCAGCCTCGCGGCGTGAAGGTCACCGTGCTCCACGGCGAACAGTCGTAGTCGCGCTGTCCGGCCGCGAACTCCAGGTACATCGGCGTCGAGCAGATCGGATATTGCTTGGACAGATCCAGCACGCGCTGAAACTTCTTCTGGATCTCGGCGCGCGTCAGGAAGATGTCCTCGGTGACCGATTCGTAGTGATAGCCCGGGGACAGCAGCAGGCCGTCGACACCCAGCTGGGTCACGAACGCGCACAGCTCCTCGATCTCGGCGATCTCGGTGTTCTTGAAGATCGTCGTGTTGGTCATCACGTGATAACCGAGGCGCTTGGCCTCGCGGATCATCTCGGCGGCCTTGTCGAAGACGCCTTCCCGCGCGCAAACCTCGTCGTGGGTCTTGCGCATCCCATCCAGGTGCACGTTGATGGTGAGACGTTTGTTGGGGGCGATCTTGCCAAACACCTTGGCGTCCAGCACCAGTGCATTGGTGCACAGATAGATGTGTCGTTTGCGGGCGATGATGCCGTCGACCAGCTCCTTCAGCTCCGGGTACAAGGTCGGCTCGCCGCCGCAAATCGACACCGAAGGCGCGCCGCAGTCATCGACAGCGCGCAGACAGGTCTCTAGCGGCAGCCGGTCGGACAGCTTGCCCGTATGGCGCTCGGTCGAGCAACCGATGCAGGCCAGATTGCACGCATAGAGAGGCTCCAGCATCAGCACGAAGGGATAGCGACTGTTACCGCGCACCGATTGTTTCAGCTGGTGCGCGATCATGTCCGTCGTAATATGTAGCGGAAAGCGCATGGGCACCTCTCGTCAGCAGATGTTTGTAGCAGGGGACGCCGCGCTCGGCCGGTCCGATTCTTCGACGGACAATTCGGGGACGGCGCAAAGCGCGGGCGAGCGGCTGTTTGGTGTGACGCCGATTGCGCCGCGGTCGGAACGGATTGCACGCGCCCTGGTAGATGCTCGATCTTGGTTGCTTGAACGACAGCAGCCGGAAGGATTCTGGTGCGCCGAGCTCGAAGGCGACACGACCCTCGAAAGCTACATGATCCTGCTCGATGCGTTCATCGGGTCTGGTATCGAGAGCGACCGGTCCGCGGCGCTCGCACGTACGATCCGCGGTGAAGTGCTTCCCGCGGGTGGCTGGGCGCAATACAGAGGCGGACCTCCGGAGATCTCTGTATCCGTGCTCAGCTACTTTGCGCTCAAGGTTGCCGGCGAATCGCAGGACGCCCCGCACATGCAACGTTCGCGTGACGTCATCTTGCGCCTGGGCGGCGTCGAGCGCGCCAACACGTACACGAAGTACCACCTCGCGTTCTTCGGCCAGTACTCCTGGAGCGACGTACCGGCGATTCCACCCGAGATGGTGTTTTTGCCCGAGCGCGGGCCCTTCACCGTGTACGACATGTCCAGCTGGTCGCGGACGATCTTCGTGCCGCTCTCGATCCTCTATGCGCGCAAGCCGGTGATCCGCCTGCCGGTCTCGCGTGGCGTCGCGGAGCTCTTCAGTCGAGTCGGCGCGAGCGATACCTTTGCCCGCGGCCTCTCGAGAGATCCGTGGAAAAAGGCCTTCTTCGGTGTCGATCGCCTGCTCAAGACCTACGAGCGTCTGCCCGGCGCGGGCGCGTTGCGCCGTCTGGCAATCGAGCGCGCGAGCGCCTGGATGATCGAACGTTTCGAGGGCTCGGATGGTCTGTCGGCGATCCTGCCGGCCATGACGAACTCCGTGATGGCCCTCAAGGTCCTCGGGTACGCGTCGGATCATCCGCTCATGAAGGAGCAGCTCGGCTACCTCGACGCTCTCTTGCTTGGCGATCCTGGTGATCTCACCGAGCGCGACAGCCTGCGCATGCAGCCTTGCTTGTCGCCGGTCTGGGACACGGTGCTCGCGAGCTATTCGCTGGCCCAGGCGGGGCTCGCGCCCGATCATCCGGCCCTGAGGCGTGCGGCATCCTGGCTGCTCGACAAGCAGACCAGCCGGCCCGGTGATTGGTCGCAGCGCAACCCTGCAGCGCCGGGCGGCTGGTACTTCGAGCACAGGAACGAGATTTACCCGGACGTCGACGACACCTGCATGGCGTTGATGGTTTTGCGGCGCGCGCGCGCGGCTGTACCGGAGGCGACTCAGGACGCGGCCGTGCGGCGCGGGTTGACCTGGATGCTGGGCATGCAAAACGCCGACGGCGGCTGGGCCAGCTTCGATCGTGACAACGACAAGCAGTGGCTCACGCAGGTGCCCTTCGCCGATCACAACGCGATGATCGACCCCAGCACCGCCGACATCACCGGCCGGGTGCTGGAGGCTCTCAGTCACTTCCCCGAGTTCACGCTGGGGCATCCGGTGGTTCGGCGGGCGCTGAATTTCCTGCGCCGGGACCAGACCTCCGACGGCGCCTGGTACGGGCGCTGGGGCGTGAACTACATCTACGGGACCTGGCAGGTACTACGAGGGGTCGCGCGGATCGGTGACGACCTCGACGCACCTTACATCCGGCGCGGCGTGAGGTGGCTCCAGAGCCACCAGAACCCCGACGGCGGATGGGGAGAGACGATCGCGAGCTACGACGATTCCTCTCAGCGGGGAGTCGGCGCCTCCACGCCTTGCCAGACGGCTTGGGCCCTGATGGGACTCATCGCTGGCGGCGAGTCCGACGGTCACGCCGTGCGGCGGGGGATCTCCTGGCTGCTCGACAACCAAGACGCGGACGGTACCTGGGCGCAGGAGTCCTGGACGGGCACTGGATTCCCCAAGGTCTTCTATTTGAACTACCACTACTACCGTCACTACTTTCCGCTGATGGCGCTGGCTCAGTACGGCGACGCGCTCCGTCCGGCAGCTGCATCCCGGGCGGGCAGCTGAGGTCAGCTAGAACATCGTCACCTAGAACATCAGGGAGCCCTCGACCATGCCCGACCAGATCTGCGTCCCCTCGACGCGGAAGCGGCGGCCCGGGTTGTCGATGATCTCGCGGTAGGTCGGGTTCTTTTCCTTGGGATTGGTGAGCTCGACCGCGCCCGTGCCGTCCTTGTCGACGCCGGCGTTGGCGAAGGTGATGAAGTGCGGCGTGTCGATGGTCAACCCGACCAGCCCGCGGAAGCGGATGTAGCGGCCGACCTGGATGTTGAGGCCGGCGTTGCCGCCGAAGCTGGCGTAGGCCTCGGTCTCGGTGACGCCCGGGTGCGGCGAGGGCGTGATCCCGTCGAAGTCGATGCCGTAGTTCGCGCCGGGCGTGGCGGGATCGGCGCGGCACTTGGTCACGTCGGTCGCGCACTGGGGCGAGCCCGACAGCGCCTCCCACAGCTCGGTGTGGCTGCGCCCGTAGAAGTGCTCCTGCATGTGCGCGCGGAACTCGACGGTGACCCGCTGTTGCGCGCTCGGCTTCTCCCAGGCGATCTGCTCGACGCCGATCTGCACGCCGGCCTGCTGCTGGGGATCGACCGCGGTCTGGCCACCGGTCGGATAGCTCTGGAACGGGCTGCCGGTGCTACGCACGGGCAGCATGTACCAGGCGCCGAAGTAGGGATCGAAGTGGTGGAACCGCTTGGACACCGTCGTCGACCAGACCAGCTGGTGGTAGCCGAGGCCGACCGCGGTGTTGCCGCCGGGGTTGAGCGGGTCGAAGCGCATGTCCTTGCCGACGTCGATGCGCGCGTCGAACCCGACCTTGAAGGTCGGCTTGGTGTCGTCGCGCGCCTGGTTGAAGATCGCCCAGTCGAGCCCCAGACCGAGGTACTCGATCCCGCTGCGTGTGGGGCCGGCGAACATCGTCTGCGACGGCGCCTGGTAGGGACGGTTGTGGTTCGCGTCCAGACCGTAGCTCGATTGCTGGTAGCCGGGCAGGATCCCGTCGCGCAGCAGCGGTCGAGTTCTGCGCGTTCACGCAGCTCGGGATCGGCACCTGCCCGGGGTAGGTGCAGTTGCCGTTCAGACTCTGGTCGAAGTCCAGCTCGCGGTCATCGGAGAGCACGATCGGCGCCTCGACGTGGAAGCCGACGTCACGGAGCACGCCGAAGTCGGCGCGCAGCCCCAGGACGTTCCGGGTCTGCTTGTACTGGAGGTCGCGGACCAGCTCGTTGCGCGTCACCGAGTCGCCGGCGGCGTTGGTCAGCGTGACCGTCGACTCGCGCTTGATGAAGGCGGTCTTGTACTCGCGCAGGAACGACAGCGTCAGGTTGAAGTCGAAGCGGTTGTCGTCGTCGAAGGCCGAGACCACGCGCGTCGCCTCGGCGGCGCCCGCGCGGCGCCCCGCCGCGCCGGCCAGCATCAGGGCGGTGACGAGCGTCCGCGCACCCCGGCCGCCGAACCACCTGCGCCCGCGAGACCCGAGCATCGGTTGTCGTCGCTTGCCGCTCAAAGGAGTGGCGCGACGATAACACATTCGGCGCGGGTGCGAAGGCTGCGTGTTCCCCGGTCGCACACCTCCTCACCCCGAACGGCGTGGCCCGGCGCCAAGAGAGCCCCGTCGCCTACGTCTCCTGGTCGCCCTGCTTGGTGATCTCGCGATCGCGCAGGCCAAATTCCTTCATCTTGGTCTGCAGGCTCTTGCGCGAGATCTTCAGCTTGCGCGCGGCCTGCGTGACGTTGCCGCCGGTCTCGTCGAGGGCGCGCTGGATCAGCTCGCGCTCGACGCGCTCGGTTTCGGCGCGCACGGCCTCCTTGAGTGAGCTCGCCGTGCGCTGGGCGCCGCCCCGGGAACGGTCGGGGCGGCGAGCGACATCGGCGTCGGTGTTCCCGTCGTCGGTGTGGCTCCAGCGGGTGCGCCGGTGGTGACCGCCGCCATGCCCGGCCCGGTGACCCGCCCGCTGTCTTCCGCCGGCACCGCCGTGGGGCCGAGGTGCAAGAGCTCGGGCGGCAGGTTCTCGAGCCGGATCTCCGGCCCTTCGGAGAACAGGATCGTCCGCTCCATCACGTTCTCGAGCTCGCGGATGTTGCCGGGCCAGTGATAGACCACCAGCCGCTGCACCGCCTCGGGGGTGATGCCGGTGACCTGCTTCTTGAGGCGGTCGTTGAACTTCGCGATGAAGTGGCTGGCGAGGAACGGGATGTCCTCGCGCCGCTCGCGCAGCGGCGGCAGATGCAGCGGGACGACGTTCAGCCGGTAGTACAGATCTTCGCGGAAGCCGCCGGTCGCCACCTCTTGCGCGAGGTCGCGATTGGTCGCCGCCACCAGGCGCACGTCGACCTTGATGGTCTTGATGCCGCCCACGCGCTCGAACTCCGATTCCTGAAGAACGCGCAGCAGCTTGACCTGCATGTCGATCGGGATCTCGCCGATCTCGTCGAGAAACAGCGTCCCGCCGTGCGCGAGCTCGAACCGCCCCGGCTTGGCGCCGACCGCGCCGGTGAACGCGCCCTTGTCGTAGCCGAACAGCTCCGACTCCATCAGCGTCTTGGGGATCGCGGCGCAGTTGATCTTGATGAACGGCCCCGTGTGCCGCGACGAGTTCTCGTGCAGCGCGCGCGCGATCAGCTCCTTGCCGGTGCCCGACTCGCCGGTGATGAGGACCGTCGACGGCGTGTCGGCGACCTTCTCGACCGCGACGAAGATCTGCCGGATCGCCCCTGACTGGCCGATCAGGCGGAAGCGCCCGCGCCCCGCCGGCACCTCGGGCGTGGCGTCGCGCCGCGCGAGCGCGTAGGTGTTCATCGCCTTGCTGACGATCTGGCGGATCTGCTCCTGCTCGAACGGCTTCTCGAGGTAGTCGAACGCGCCCAGCTTCACCGCCTCGACCGCGTTCTCCACCGAGCCGTGCGCGGTGATCATCACAACCGGCACGTCGGGGTAGTCGGCCGACAGCTTCTTGAGCAGGCCCATGCCGTCGAGGCCGGGCATCTTCAAATCCGTGATCACCGTGTGGACGTTGGCGCTCATCCCGCTCAGCGCCTCGACGCCGTTGGCGGCGGTGATGACGTCGTAGCCTTCGCGGCGCAGGATCGCCTCCAGCACGCGCCGCATGTTGAGCTCGTCGTCGGCGATGAGAACGGTCTTGCGGAGGGCTTCGGCAGTCACGGTGGCGGCAGTCTACCCTTTTCGACCTCCAGCGGTGGCGCTGGCGCCACCGGTGCGCGCCGCGGCGGGGACGGGCGGCGGCGCCGGGCCCGCGGGCGGGCTGATCGGCGGGGGCAGGCGCCCCGGCAGCGGCGGCGGGGGCGGCGTCGGTACCTTCTTGGCGTCGGGCGGCCGCACCGTGGGCACGGTCTTCTCGGTCTTGGGCTCGGCGTAGGCCGCGTAGGCGTCGGACTCGATTGGCAGCAGCACGGTGAACGTCGCCCCCTCGCCGGGCTGCGACCGCACCTCGATCGTGCCGCCGTGGTTCTCGATGATGCGCTGGCTGATCGGCAGGCCCAGGCCGGTGCCCTTCTCCTTGGTGGTGAAGAACGGAATGAACAGATTGCGCTGATCGCCGGGCGGGATGCCGACGCCGGTGTCGCGGAAGCGCACCTCGAGGAACGCCGCCGCCGCACCGCGGCGCGTCGCGCGGCGCAGGCTGGTCGAGATCAGCAGCCGTCCGCCCTGCGGCATCGCCTGCACCGCGTTCAGCGACAGGTTCAGGAAGACCTGAAGCAGCTGCTCGGCATCGGCGCGCACCGGCGGCAGCCCCTCGGCGAAGTTGGTGACGATCTCGACCTCGTGCTGGCCCTGCTCCTTGGCGAGCAGCTGCAGCGTCTTGCGCACGACCTCGTTGACCTCGAGCGGGCCGCTGCTCGCCGCGGTACGGGCGCGCGTAGTCGAGGAACTGCGACACGATCTTGTTGAGGCGGTTCACCTCCTCGACGATGATGTCGAGGAACTCGCGCGTGTTGTTGTCGGGCGCGGGCGCCGCCGCCGGCTGCAGCAGCTGCGCCGCGCCCTTGATCGAGCCGAGCGGGTTGCGGATCTCGTGCGCGAGACCGGCCGCCATCTGGCCGAGCGCCGCCAGGCGGTCGCGCTCTTTCATGCGCTCGTAGACTTGCGAGTTCTGCAGGGTCACGCCGATGGTCGTGGCGACGCCGCGGAAGAGCTCGATCTCGTCGGTCGAGTAGGCTTCGCGCAAGCGCTCGTCGCGCAGCACCAGGGCGCCCAGCAGCTGGTCTTCGCCGTTGAAGCCGAGCGCGACCGAGCCGTTCATCTGCTCGAGCGTGCGCAGCATGAGCTGCAGGCTCTCGCGCTCCTCGGTGGAGACCGTGCGGCGGGCGGCGATCTCGCGCTCGAGGCCCTCGAGCGAGATCACGCCGGCGCGCCGCAGCCGCTCGAAGAACGCGCGGTGGGTGATGGCGTCGAAGCGCCCCTCGGGGCGCGGCCCGACGTGCCCGGCCAGCTCGTAGCCCGACCCGTCGGGGTCGACCAGATAGATCGACGCGTGGGTGATGCGCCGCGAATCCTCGAGCGCGGCCAGCACGCGCGGCACGAGCGCGCGCATGTCGATGACGTTGGCCAGCTCGGCGCGCAGGCTCTCGATGCGCCGGGTGAGCTCGTACTTCTCCTGGAACATCCAGCGATTGATCGAGCCCTCGACGCGGCCGCGCAGCGGCTCGAGCAGGATCGCGATCGCGGTCGACGCCAGCAGCGTGTTGAAGAAGAAGAGGCCGTGCTCTTCCGGGCCGACCCAGATCAGCAGGATCCCGTAGATGATCGTGAGGATCGAGACCAGCGTCCCCAGCACGACCATGCGGCCGAGCAGCTCGTTGAGGTCGAGCAGCCGGTAGCGGACCAGGTTCTGCGACAGGAAGTAGAGGTAGACGATGATGAAGATGTTCCCGAAGCGCGGGCCGTGCGGCAGCGCTTCGAGCAGCGCCGAGGTCACGGTCGCGAAGCCGCCCACGACCAGGTAGAGCAGGCGCATCTTCTCGACGCGCGACGGGGTCACACGGTAGCGCTGGTAGAGATAGAAGACCGACAGGTACAGGCCCGCGAACACGTAGGCCAGGAAGGCGATGCCGAACCAGGTGGTGTTGTGCAGCGGCTCGATGAACCGCGAAAAACAGAGCACCGTGTAGAACAGGCCGGCGCCGACGACGGTCGAGCGGCTGAGCGGCGGCGGGCCGGCCTCGTCGCCGAGGAAGGCCTGGAAGAAGCGCTGCGCCGTCGCGGGCAATGACACGGCGACCAGCAGAGACGCCCAGTAGAAGATGCCCGGGTCGTAGCGCTTGGCCAGGAACGCCAGAAAGCAATAAAGGGCGATGTTGAAAGAGAACGTCGCGAACAGGACGTGCGCGCGGCGGCGCGGCTCGCGCAGCAGCACCGAGCCGCCGATCGCGAAGCTGACGATGGCGGCGACGAGCGCGGAGACCGGCTGGATGCTCAAAGCAGCGGGATTTTAACCTGGATTCGTTGCGGATCCGTCACGACTGCGTTTTGCCGAGGAGGAGCGCATTTGCTACTCTTCGGATGGTTGGCTTTGTCCGAAAATAGCAGCGGCGGAGCGAACGGGCCGCAAAACCAGACGCTCCGGCAGCTGCCCTCGGTCGAGGAGGTGCTGAGATCACCCGACGGCATGGCGTTGCTGTCCGACCACCCGCGGTGGGCGGTGGTTGCCGCGGCGCGGGCCGAGATCGCGGATCGCCGCGCTGAGCTGCGGCGCCAGCACGGCGCGGCGTCCGACATCGCCGCCGGCGTCGAGATCGGCGGGCCGGCGCTGGCGGCGCGCGTGAGCGCGTTCCTGCGCCCGTCGCTGCGCCGGGTGATCAACGCCACCGGCGTGGTGCTGCACACCAACCTCGGCCGTGCGCCGCTCGCCGAGCGCGCGCTCGGCGCGCGTGCAGGAGATCGCGCGCGGCTACTCCAACCTCGAGTACGACCAGAGCGAGCGCGCGCCGCGGGTCGCGTCACGCACACGTCGCCGACCTGCTGGTCGAGCTGACCGGCGCCGAGGAGGCGGTGGTGGTCAACAACAACGCCGCCGCGGTGCTGCTGGCGCTGGCGGCCGTGGCCGGCGGGCGCGAGGTGGTCGTCTCGCGCGGCGAGCTGGTCGAGATCGGCGGCGGCTTTCGCATCCCCGACGTCATGCGCCAGGCCGGGCGTCACGCTGCGCGAGGTCGGCACCACCAACCAGACGCGGCTCGCCGACTACGCCGGCGCGGCCGGCCCGACAGGCGGCGCTGCTCCTCAAGGTGCACCGCTCGAACTTCGCGTCGTCGGCTTCACCGACGAGGTCGGCGTCGCCGAGCTGGCCGAGGCGGGCGCGCGCGCGCGGCATCCCGACGATGATCGACCTCGGCTCGGGGGCGCTGGTCGACCTGCGAGCCGCTGGGCTTCGCCGGCGAGCCGACGGTGCGCGCGCTGGTGCGCGACGGCGCCGATCTGTGCACCTTCTCCGGCGACAAGCTGCTCGGCGGGCCGCAGGCCGGCCTGATCGTCGGGCGGCGCGCGCTCGTCGACCAGGTGCGCGCGCACCCGCTGATGCGCGCGGTGCGCCCCGACAAGATGACGCTGGCGGCGCTCGAGGCGACGCTGGAGCTCTACCGCGACGGGCACCGCCGTCGAGGAGATCCCCGCGCTGCGCATGCTCGCGAGCGCGCCCGACGTGCTGGCGCGCGCGCAAGGATCGCCTGCTGGCGGCGCTGGCGTCGCTCGCGCCGCGGCGTGGCCGCCACCGCGCGCGCCGGGCGGTCGGCGGTCGGCGGCGGCGCGCTCCCCGGCGTCGAGCCGGAGAGCTGGATGGTCGAGCTCGCGGCGCCGGCGCTGGGCGCCGAGGCGCTGGCCGGCGCGCTGCTGCGCGGGCGATCCGCCCGTGGTCGCGCGCATCGGCGGCGACCGGGTGCTGCTCGACGTACGCACCCTGGCCGACGACGAAATCGACGAAACAGCGACGGCGGTAGCCCGCGCCGTCCAGCGGGTGAGGACATGACCGACAGCGCCGTTCTGGTTCTCAATCGACATTTTCAGCCGATTCACGTCACCTCGGCGAAGCGCGCCTTCTCGCTGCTGTACCTGGGCGTCGCGCGGGTCATCGAGCGCGAGTTCAAGACCTTCGACTTCGACAGCTGGGCGCAGCTGTCGGACGAGATGGCCGAGCGGCGACGTCATCCAGCACCGTCGGCGCGCGCCATCCGCATCCCGCGCGTGATCGTGCTGCAGCTCTACGATCGCATCCCCAAGACCAAGGTGCGCTTCTCGCGCCTCAACATCTACACGCGCGACGACAACACCTGCCAGTACTGCGCGCAGGAGCTGCCGCGCTCCGAGCTGAACCTCGACCACGTGGTGCCGCGCGCGCAGGGCGGCCGCACCACCTGGGAGAACGTCGTCTGCTGCTGCATCGACTGCAACCTGACCAAGGCGGCGCGCACGCCCGACGCAGGCGAAGATGAAGCTGCTCAAGATCCCGGTGCGCCCGCGCTGGACCCCGACCTTCCGCACCAACGGCGGCAAGGTCCGCTACCGCGAGTGGCTGCCGTTCCTGGGCCTGGTCGACGCGTCCTACTGGAACGTCGAGCTCAAGGACGACTAGAGAGCCCGATCCTCTCCCGAGACTCCGATCCCCTCCCCCG
Organism: uncultured Pseudomonadota bacterium; assembly: GCA_963711305.1. GTDB lineage: Bacteria > Myxococcota_A > Polyangia > Fen-1088 > Fen-1088 > DASRQZ01. The sequence goes on along the minus strand of CAVQDT010000001.1, from coordinate 268,745 downwards.
TCCGGGAGCGAGGGTTAGGGAGAGTCAGGCAATACCTGCGAGCTGAGGCGCCCGACGTAGCGTAGAATTGAACCGCGTGGGCGTGGTCGACGGGAATCTGCTGGCCGGCTGGGAGCAGAGCGCCGGTCTACGCGCGCCCCCCGCGCCCGAGGAAGGCGCGCTGGTCCCGAACGGCACCGGCTACCTCGTCGCCGTCGGGCCGGTGTCGCAGCGGGTGTATCCGCGGACCGCGGCGGCGGCGCGCGTGCTGTCGGCGCTGTCGCTGCCGGTGGTCGCGGCGATGCCGTTCTTGCTGGTGCCCGCGCCCTATGGCGCGCTCGGCGTCGCCGCGCTGGGCGCGCTCGCGTGCTGGCTGCCGCGGGCGTTGCTCGACGGAATCACGCGCTCGCGGCTCAATCACCGCGTGAAGACCACGTCGCTGTCGACCGCGGCCGCCGCCGCCCGCCGCGGAAAGCTGGTGCGCTTCGCCGGCGTCGTCGCCGAGCAAGCGACCGTGCCCAGCCTGTTCAACGGACGTCCGGTGGTCCTGGCGACCAGCGACTGCGCCGGCGTCGCCGAGACGCGCGGGATCGACTTCGACGTGCAGCTCGCCGGCGGCGAGCGCGTGCGCGTGCCGGCGCGCGACGCCGTGCTGCTGGGGCGCGGCCAGCGCGTGCGCGGCCAGCCCTCGTGTGGTCCGCTCACGCTGACCGTCGCCGGCGGCGCGCCCCGCCTGCACTCGGCGCTGCTGTCGACCGACGGTTGGGTGGCGCGCCTCCTGGGCATGACCGCGCGCGAGCTGACGCTGGGGCCGGGCGACGCCGTCGAGATTCTGTGGCGCGCTCGACTTCGAACCCGACCCGGACACGCAGCGCGGCTTCGCGCGCGGCCCCGCGATGCGCGCCGTGCTGCGCCCCTGGGGCGGGGCGCCGGTGATCGTGCGAAAGCAGCCTGCGCGCGTCGTGGGGGCTTTGCCGCCATCGCCGGGCACGGTAACGTCCGACGCTGAATGATCGGCGTCTTCGATTCGGGCTTCGGCGGCCTCACCGTGCTCGACGCGCTGATCCGGCGCCTGCCGGCGTTCGACTACTTCTATCTCGGCGACAGCGCGCGCGCGCCCTACGGCGCGCGCAGCCTCGGACGTGATCTACGAGTTCACGCGCGAGGCGGTCGAGTTCCTGTTCGACGCCGGCTGCCCGCTGGTGATCCTGGCGTGCAACACCGCGTCGGCGCGCGCGCTGCGCACGCTGCAGCAGCGCCACCTGCCGGCGCGCCGCCCGGACCACCGCATCCTGGGCGTCGTGCGCCCGTCGGCGGAGGCGCTGGCGGGCCTGCCGCCCGAGGCGCCGCCGGGCGACGGTCGCGCGCGAATCAGCGACGGGCACGGTGGCGGTGCTGGGCACGGCCGGGACGATCGCCTCGGATTCGTATCGCATCGAGCTCGCGAAGCTGGCGCCGCGCCTGCGGCTGGTGCAGCAGGCCTGTCCGCTCTGGGTGCCGCTGGTCGAGGAGGGCGAGCTGGCCGGCCCCGGCACCGACTACTTCCTGCACAAGTACCTCGACCCGATCCTCGCGGCGCCGCCGCGCCCCGAGCGCATCCTGCTCGCCTGCACGCACTACCCGCTGCTGCTGCCGGCGATCCGCGCGGTCGTCGATCGGCTTCGGCGATCCCGCCGTCGAGATCCTCGACCAGGGCGAGATCGTCGCCGTCGCGTCTGGCGCAGTGGCTGGCGCGACATCCCGAGATGACGCCGCGACTGTCGCGGACCGGCGCGCGCCGCTACGCGACCACCGACGATCCGGAGTGGTTCGCGGCGCGCGCGGCGGCGCTGCTGGGCCGCGAGATCGCCGTCGAGAAGATCCACCTGCATCCGGTGGCGTAGCGTCTCCGGTCCCCTCCCCCGTCCGCGGGGGGAAGGTGAGGGAGAGGGGAAGCCTTGCGAGTGGCGGCGCTCGCCGATCCCGTTGAATTGCGCCACGGCTCGCAAGGTCTGCCCTCTCCCTCACCCTCCCCCCGCAGACGGGGGGAGGGGATCCGGAGGATCCGCGGCCAGCTACCCGCACATCAGTCCACCGGCGCGCGTAGCGCGGCCACGCGCGCGCTCGCGTAGCTCGCGATCCTCTGCGCCGCCTCGAGCACGCGCAGGTCGGGCTTGCCGAGCGTGATCAGCTCCGGCGGCAGCGGCGGCGTGTCGCGCAGCAACTCGGCGGCGGCGCGGACGTCGTCGGGCGCGCCGGCGTCCTTCGCCAGCGCGACCACGTGCTCCATGTAGCTGCGGCCGTAGCTCGCGTCCTCCGCCAGCGCGAGCACCGCGTTCCACGCCATGCCGGCCGCGCGCCGCGCGTGGGTCACGCCGGGGCGGAAGGCGCGCCGCTCGAGCGTCTCCCGGCAGTGGTCGAGCTCGGTGGCCGCCGCCGCGAGCCACTCGTCCGCGGTCAGACGGTGCAGCCAGTGCGCGGGATCGGGGCCGGGCATCGCGCGCTCATCCCCAGCTGTCGACCAGCGCGTGCGCGCGCGAGAGGTCCTCTTCGGTGTCGATCTCGCGCCAGCGCCCGTCGATGAAGACCGGCGTCAGCACGACACCGTCGTCGGCCATCTGGTTCAGCGCATCCGACAGATACGCCTGCCGCAGCGTCGCGGCCTGGCCGAACGGCTGCTCCATCCCGTGCGCGTGCGCCCGCGCCCAGACCCGCGCCAGCGCCGCCGCGCCCGCGGGCGAGAACTTCGCGAGCCCGATGAACTCGCCGGCGGCCTGCTCCGCCGGAACCACACGCTTGCCGACGCGCAGCACGCGCGGACCGTCGCTGGTCTCCTCGACCTTGACCAGCTCCGCCTCGGACACCGGGTGGTGCACGCGGCCGACGTACGCGTCCTGCCAGCGGCGGTCGACGATCAACGCGACGTCGGCGCTCGACGTGGCCACGCGCCGTGCGTGCTCGGTCGCGAACACGATGTCGGAGTACGAGAACAGAAAGCCGGTCGGCAGCTCACGCTCGGCGTAGAGCAGCGACGTGAGGATGTTGTTGTTCGCCCAGTCGGGGTTCTCGACGAACCGGATTGGCGCGGTGGCCTTCCCTGCCGCTACCTCCACCGGCGCGATCCGATCGCCCAGGTAGCCGCGCACGATCACCACGTCGTCGGCGCCGGCCGCGCCCAGCGCGTCCAGCTGCCGGTGCAGGATCGGCCGCCCGCCGACCGACACCATGCACTTGGGGATCTCCGCGGTCTCCGGTCCCAGCCGCCGCCCGCGCCCCGCCGCGACGATGATCGCCTTCATGGCGTGCGCGTCCTTCGCCCCAGCCGCAGGGTGATGCCCAGCAGCGAGCGTGCCGCATAGGCCCCGTTCATCAGGACGTAGGCGTGCAGAAATAGATCGATCCGGTCGGCGAGCGCCACGAACAGAATGTAGCTCGGATAGTGGACGATGAACTTGCCGACCGCCTCGATCAGCCGAAACGGCGACATCTTCCGCCCCGCGCTCGCGGCGCCGCCGCTCGACGCCTCGCCGTCCGACGCCTGGCCGAAGCCAGCGCCGTAGTCACCGGCGCCGAGGCCGACCTTGGCGCCCGTCGCCGCCGCATACTCCGGCCGGCGCAAGAACGTGGTCAGGCTGATCGCCGACGCGACGATCACCAGGCCGAGCAACGCCTCGAGCAACCAGAGCTCCTTGCCGCTGGCGCGCCAGAGTCGGATGCCGACCGCGGCGATGAGCATGAACGCCTTGAGCTCGTCCATCAGGAAGTCGAGGTGCGCCCCGACCGGCGACGACGTCCCCTTGAGCCGCGCGAGCTGTCCGTCGACGCAATCGAGCACGTACGACAGCTCGATCACGCCGGCCGCGATCACCAGCGCGCGCCAGCCGGGCCACAGCGCCAGCATCGCCGCGCCGGCGGCGAACACCACCAGCGTCAACAGCGTCACCTGGTTCGGCGTGATCGACGTTGCCCGCAGCGGCACCAGCAGCACCGCGGCGAGCGGACGCGCCACGAACCGGTTCCAGAGGATGTCCTTGGGCTTGCGAGTCCGCCGGTAAACCTCGGCGACCTGACCAAACATTAGTGCGCGAGGACGCCGACCAGCTGGTAAATCCCCAGCAGGGCGAGGCCGAACAGGAACCCGACCCCCACGTAAGTCCAGACGGGGATCCCGCGGGACTTCTTTGCGGTGACTGCGCGCACCGGAGAGGTCCGATCGTCGGTGGCAGGCACGCGCGCCGGGACGACCTCGGTCGCAGCCGCTTGACCGCCGTACCCCTGGTGAGTGGTGCGGCTCGCTTCGGCGCTCTCCGTGGCGGCCGCAGCGGCCGACAGCGGTGCCGCCATCTCGGGAGACGACGCTCGCCGAAGCGGCGGGCGGGGTGATCGCGGGCGCGGGCACGACGGTCTTGCGCGCGCCAGTCTTGCGCTCGACCCGCTGGGGCTGGCTCTCGGGCGCGGGTGCCGGTCGGGCCGCCTTGGGCGGCTCCTCGTGCATCTTCTCGACGATGACCTTCTCGGAGGGCTTGGTGTCGACCGGTTTCTCCGCCTTCTCGACGGTCTTTTCAGGGATTTTGGGCGCGGGCACGCCGAAGATCGTCTTGGTCGCGCTCTGGTTGCTCGCGCTCTGGGTCGCGCCCGACGCGACGATGGCGGCGGGTAGGGGCGCCGGCGCCGACGACGGCGGGGTCGCCGGTGACGCAGGTGCCGCTGCCTGAGCGGCCGGAGCCGCCGCCTGGCGGGCGACTGCCGCGGCCGCCTCGGCCGCCTTCAACCCGGCCAGGTCGAGCGCCGGCATACCGAAGATCGTGCGCGTCGCATGCGTCGCCGAGACTGGCGGCGCCGCGGGCGCGCGGGCCGGTGCCGGCGCCGCCGCGGGAGCGGGCGCCGCGGGCCGCGCCGTCGGTGGCGTCGCTGGCGGGCGGGCCGCCGCCGGAGTCACCGGGGGCTTCACGGGCGGAGCGACCGGTGCGGGAGCCGCCGCGGCAGGCGCAGGCGCCGCCTTGGCGACCTTGGGCACCGACTCGGGCATCGCCAGCTTCGGCACGGTCAGCCGGTAGTTGCCCGACGCCCACTGCATCACCTCCGCCAGCCGCTCGGGAGCGTCGATGCCGCCGACGGTGACGCCGCTGATCTCGCCCTTGCGGTACTCGACGCGCGCGGTTTCGCTGCCGCGCCATACTTCGATGCCGCAGGTGATCACGTACTGCTCGCAGTAGCGCATCAGGTGCGCGAGCGGCCGCGAATCCAGCGTCCCCGAATCGGGGCCCGGGCTGCCCAGATCGCCGTCGACCGGGTTGGGCAGCCGCGCCTCGATCCGAAAGCGCGGGCTCTGCACCCCGCGCAGCTTGTCGAGCGCGTCGTCGGTCGACTTGCCCGCGTACAGCGCCTCCGAGACGCCGCCCGCCAGCAGGTGAACCTCACCGACGGCGGCGTCGCCGGTCGCCGGAAGGACCTCGATCCGGACCGCCGTCGCGGGCCCGCTCAGATAAGCGACGACATCGTCGAGCGAGCCACCGCTCCATTCGACGAGGTTCTCCTTGGCGGCGCCGTCGCCGCCGGCCTGCGCCGGGCGCAATGGGCTCCGACAAATCGGGCACATGAGCCCGGCTGCCCCCTCGGGGGCCTGAAAACTCAGCTGACAGTTGCCGCAGACGACCTGCATCCCGATGCCTCCCGGCCTTTACGCCGCACCCAAGTGCGACGCTCGGTTCGGATGTTGGTAACGATCAATGATCGACGCCGTTCTTCCCGTGACTTGCTTCATCTCAATCGGTACTCCCGGCGTCGGCTGAACCCCCAACTCCGCCAGTGCCGGTGTCGCCGCTGCCACCGAGTCCCGATCCGCCCATGCCCTGGTCGCCACCGGCGCCGCTGTTACCACCAGCGCCGCTGGCACCGCCAGTGCCGCCGCCGATTTCGCGGACCGGGGCGTCGAATCCGGCGCCCGCGTCTGTTCCATAGTGAATGTCGACCGCTGTGCTGCCCGAGCAAGAAACCGTGAGGGCCGATGCCGAACCCAGCAAGACTACACCATGCAGGATTCGGCGACGCCACATGGCGAAGCACGGTAGCAAGGTGGGGGGGCCTCCGCAACACTTTGCACGATCGGTGCCGCGGCGGGGGGTGCTGGTCCATCTCGGCGGGCCCGGGACGACGGAGCGATTGTGTGACGCCGTGGTCAGGTGTCGTTGTTTTCGGCCACCGGTTTCGCGATATTAGGCGCAGTTCCGGGAAGGATGCCGCGGATGAACGACTGGCCCACATCGCTCATCGAACGAATCAAGGCGCGCCAGGCGATCCTGGTGGCCGGTCTCGGCTGCTCCCGCCTGGTGGGCCGGCCGGGGTGGGATCGAGCTGGCGGAGCAGCTGATCGAATGGCTCGACAGCGACGACGAGCGTGACCGCGTGCGCGAGCTGCTCGCCGCCGGCCGGATTGCCACCGCGATCACGTTCCTGCGCTCGCGCCTCGCGGATGAGGTCGTGGTCGAGGTGCTCAAAGACGCCTATCCGTCGGGCATTCGCGCGGAAGGCGCCGCCGTGAAGGATCTGGGTTTGATCGCGCGCATTCCGTGGCGCGGCGTGATCGCGACCGGTTTCGACGATTTGTGGGAAGGTCTGCTCAACACCGACGCGGAGAGCCCGGTGCCGGCGTTCTTGCCGACCGACGCGCAGGCGCTGGGGCGCCATCGCGGGCGCTTCCTGCTGCGCCTGTGCGGCACCGTGGCCACACCCGAATCCATCTGTCTGTCGCCCGCGGATCTGCGCCGCCGCGTCACACCGACGGGGATCACCGACGTCGTCGACGAGCTCTACGAGCGCTGGTCGTTCGTGTTCCTCGGCTTCGGTCTCGACGACCCCGACTTCCGTCTGGTGTCGCAGCGCCTGCTCGGCGCCAACATCGCCGGGCTCGAACACTTCCTGATCTATCCCGGCGACCCCGGTTTCGAGGCGCAGCTGGTCGGCGCGGAGCAGGGGCTGACGCCGGTGCCGACCAACGGCACCCTCGAGGAGATCGTGCACTCGCTGGGCGAGGCCTGGAACGCCGTGGCCGCCGAGGCGCGCCCGCCCGAGGACGATCTCGAATCCTGGCTCGAGATCTGGGGCCGCGACACCGGCGACGAGGAGGCGCGCGCGGTCCTGCGTCGCGCCGAGAATCGGCTGCGCGCGGCCAAGGAGTGGGAGCGGCTGGTCGAGCTCTTGCTGAACCAGGTTGAGCGCCTCGCGGCGTCGCCGGGCGAGCAGGTCACGCAGCTGCGCGAGGTCGGGCGCATCCTCGACGGCGAGATGGAGGCGTCGGAGCGCGCGTTCGCGGTCGTGCTGACCGCGTTCGGTCTCGCGTGCGACGCGCCCGGGCTGCAGGACGAGGTGCTGCGGCTCGCGGGCAAGGCCGGTACCTGGAGCGACCTCGCGACCGAGTACGCCGAGATCGTCAAGGGGATCGCCGATCCGGTGTCGCGCGCGCGGCACCTGCTCGAGCTCGGCCGCATCTACGCCGAGGAGCTCAACCAGGTCGAGCCGGCGATCGCCGAGTATCAGCGCGCGCTGGCAGCCGCCCCCGAGGGTGCGGCGGGCCGTGGGTTGCGCGTCTCCGCGCGCGCCGCGCTCGCCGATCTACTGGCCAAGCAAGAGGCGTGGACCGACCTCGGGTTCGTGCTCGGCGATGCGGCGGAGGCGGTCGCCGGGGACGACGGAGGCGGCGAAGGCGAGCGTCTGCCCGCCGACCCGTCGCGCGAGATCGCGCTGCGCTTGCACCTCGGCGAGGTCCAGGCGCAGCGCCTGAACGACGTCGACGCCGCGCTCGCGACCTACGAGCGAGTGCGCGCGCTGGATGCTTCGTCGATCAAGGCGCAGGAGGCGCTGGAGCCGCTCTATCGCAAGAAGGAGCGCTGGCCGGATCTGGCGCGGCTGCTCGAGGAGAAGGGGCGGCGCACCGCCTCGCCCGAGGAGGCGGCACGCATCCGCGGCGAACGCGCCGAGGTGCTGGAGCGCGCGGGCGACGTCGACGCTTCGATCGCGACGCTCGAGGCGGTGGTCGCCAGCGATCCGACCAACCGCGCGGCGCTGCGCTCGCTGGAAAAGCTCTACGACAAGCAGGGCCGCGACCAGGACTACCTGCGCACGCTGGAACGGCTGGCCGAAGTCGCCACCGACCGCGACGAGAAGTTGATGCTGCTGCGCCGGCTGGCTGCGGAGTGGGACGAGCGTCCCGACGGCGTCGACCGCGCCGCCGAAGCGCTGGAGCAGATCCTTCAAATCGATCCGGGCGACGAGGACGCGTTCCGCGCGCTCGGTCGGGTCTACCGGCAATCCAAGCGCTGGCTGCCGCTGGTCGAAGCGCTGAACCGCCAGATTGCGATCAGCGCCGGTACGCCCGGCGTGCGCGATCTCAACGCCAGCCTCGGGCGCGTGCTCGACGAGGAGCTGCAGGATCCCGACAAGGCCATCGACGCCTACGCGGCCGCGCTGCGCGCGGGTGACCAGCGGGCACCGACGCTGGCGGCGCTGGCGCGGCTGTACGAGCAGCGCACGCTCTGGAAGCAGGCGGCCGAGACGCTCGATCGCGCCGCCGAGGTCGCGCGCGACGCGCCGGCGCGCGCGGCGGCCCTGTTCCGCGCCGGCGGGCTGTGGGCCGACAAGCTCGGCGATCGCACGGCCGCCGAGGATCGCTACACGCGCGCGCTCGCGGCGGTGCCCGACGATCCGGCGACGCTCGAGGCGTTGGCCGGGATCTACCGCGGCAAGGGCGAGGCTGCGCGCGCCGCCAACACGTACATAGATGCGGCCACGCTGGCGCCGGCCCCGAGCCACAAGTCGAGGCTGCTCGTCGAGGCTGCGATCCTCTTCCAAGACGACCTCGACGACAGCGCGCGCGCGCAGACGCTGTTCGCGCAGGCGCTGGTCTCCGATCCCGAAGATGTGCGCGCGGGCGAGCGGCTGGTGCCGATCTACCTCGAGAGCGGCCAGTTCGCGGAGGTCGAGCCGCTGCTGCAGATGCTGCTGCGGCACGCGACCGACGGCGGAACCGGCAGCGCGGAGGACGGGCGCAACCGGGTCGCCGATCTCGAGAGCCGCCTCGCCTTCGCGGCGCACAAGCTCGGCAAGATCGAACCGGCGATCGCGGGCTTCGAGCGCGCGCTGGCGCTGGTACCCACGTCGCTGCCGGCGCTGGCGGGGCTCGCCGACTTGCAGGTCGAGCGGCAGGCCTGGCCCGAGGTCGCGAGGCTCTATCGCACGCTGCTCGCCAACCACGAGCCGGCGCTGCCGGAGAAGGAGCTCCTCGACGTCTACGTGCGCCTCGGTCGCGCCACGACGGAGCTCGGCGATCGCGAGGCGGCGCTCGCTTACTACGAAAAGGCGTCGGCGCAGAGCGGCCAGAACCAGACCGCGCTCGAAGGCATCGCCAGCCTGCACGCCGACGAGGGCGACTACGCGGCGCTGGTGCTCGACAAGCGCGCGCTGCTCGCGCTCGCCGACGACGCGCGCAAGGTGCGCCTCCTCGAGGAGATCGGCCAGATCTACCTCGACAAGCTGCACAACCTGCCGCAGGGGATCGCGGCCTTTCAGTCGGTGCTGGCGATCGAGCCCGGGCGGCGCCAGACGCTGCACAAGCTGCTGGAGCTCTTCACCAGCGCGCGCCTGTGGGGCCAGGCGGCCGATACGCTGGTGCGGCTCGCCGACCTGGAAGTGACGCTCGATGCGCGCGCGAAGTACCTCTACACTGCGGCGCTGATCCGGCGCGACGAGCTCAACGATGTCGAGGGAGCGGTCGAGCTGCTCAACCGCGCCCTCGAGGACGCGCCCGCCGAGACCAAGGCCTTCGACGCGATCGAGCGCACGCTGACCGAGGCCGGGTCGTGGAAGGAGCTCGCGCGCAACTACCGCAAGATGATCAAGCGGCTGCCCGCGCAGGGGCCGGTCGATCTGCGCCTGCGCCTGTGGAACAGCCTGGGCGAGGTGTCGCTGCGCCGGCTCGACGACCGCGAGATGGCGACCACCGCGTTCGAGGTCGCGAGCTCACTCGAGCCCGAAAATCTGCAGCGCCACGAGACGCTCGCAGATCTCTACATGCAGGCCGGGCCGGATCGCATGGACAAGGCGATCGCCGAGCACCAGCTGCTGGTCGCGCGCAGCCCGGACCGGCTGGCGTCGTACCGCGCGCTGGCCAAGCTCTATCGCGACACGGGCGCGATGGACAAGCAGTGGTGCGTGGCCGCGACGCTCGCGTTCCTGCGCAAGGCCGACCCGGATCTGGTGCAGTTCTACGAGCACCACCGCCCGCGCGAGCTGCGCACCGCCAAGCGCACCTTCACCGACGACGTCTGGGCCAAGATCGTCCACCCCGCCGAGGATCGCTTCGTGGGCGCGGTGTTCATGCTGCTCGGGCACTTCGTCGCCGCGACGGCCGCGCAGCAGCACCAGGCGGTGGGGCTGCGCCGCAAGGAGCGCGTCGACGTCGCGCGCGACGATCGCATCCCGCTGCCGATGTTGCGCTACGTGGCGCAGACGCTGGAGCTGCCGCCGCCCGACGTATTCTTTCGCGACGTCGATCCGCAGATCCTGTCGCTGCTCAATCTGCAGGAAAAGGGCGTGCTCACGCCGGCCTTCGTGATCGGCCAGGGCTACGCGCAGCACAGCGACGAGCACGACGTCGCCTTCGATCTCGGCAAGCGCATGGCCTTCTTGCGGCCCGAGCGCTTCCTGCGCTGCGCGGTCCCCTCGGTGTCGGCGCTGGACATCGCGCTTCGCTCGGCGCTGGCGCTGGTCGGCGCCGGCATCGGGCCCGGCGTCTACAACGGCGAGGTCGACAAGCTGACCGATCAGCTGCGGCGGATGGTGCCGAAGGCGGTGATGGAACAGATGGCGGTCGTGGGCCAGCAGCTGCTGTCGGCGCGCGGCGAGGTGATCGACATGGAGGCGTGGATGGGCGCGACCGATCTGACCGCGGCGCGCGTGGGCTTCGTGCTCGGAGGCGATCTGCCGGCGGCGGCGCGCGTGATCTCGGCGGAGCCGGTGACGGTGAGTCCGCTGGTGGCGAAGCAGCGCCTCAAGGATCTCATCGCCTACTCGGTCAGCGACGAGTACTTCGCGGTCCGGAAGTTCTTAGGCCTCGACCTGATGTAGCGTATTCTGCCGCCATGCGTTCGCACGGTTCGAGGCTCTTCCTCGTCGCCGCATCCGTGGTGCTCTCGCTGGCGGTCGCCGGCTGCGGAACGTCGTCGCCGCCCGCTCCCGCGACAGCCGCCGCGCCAGCCGCGCCTGCGCCGCTGGCCAAGCAACCTGCGCCGCCGCCCGGCCCGCCGAGCGGGCGCGGCGCTGAGGCTCTGGCCCTCGTCCGAGGCGAGGCCGCTGCTGCTGGCATCGATCTCGATTCCGTCGCTCGATCGCACGCTCACCGGTGCGGTGGCGCTGCTGTCGCACGCGGTGCCGCTGCCGCTCGATGCCGCCGGCGTCAAGGAGACGTTGCTGACCCAGGCGGGGCTGCCGCCCAAGGTCGGCGAGAACCTGGACACCGCTAGCCCGACCGGCGTGGTCGTCGTCGCGACCGGAGGCAAGGACGTCGGCGGGCTGGTCATGGCGATCCCGGCCAAAGGGGTCGAGCCGGCGCGCGTGGTCATCGGCGCGCTCGGCAGCGTGGTCGCTCGGCGCGGCGACATGGTCCAGATCGACAACGGCTCCGGCGGCCGGGGCTGGGTCTGGCTGAACGGCTCCATCATCGTGCTCAGCGACTCCGTCGATGCACTGGGGCGCGGCGCGATGCTCGCCCTCGACGCGCGCCGGTCGGGGACCGGCGAGGACGTGACCGCGGTGGTCTACCCGGCGCCGATCGCGCGCGCCAACGGAACCGACGTTCGCACCGCGCTGACCGCCGCGATCGCCGTGGCGCGCGCCGCGCGCGCGGCCCAGGTGCAGGAGTCAGAGGCGAAAGCGCACGCGAAGGGCAAGGCCCCGCCGCCCGCGGGCGGCGACGGGATCGATCACTCGTTCGACGTGCTCGAGGACCTGGCCGGCTATCTCGCCGACACCAACACCGTCGAGATCGGCCTCACGACCGACGAGGCGCGCGGCTTGATCGTGAACCTGCGCGTCCACCCGCTGCCGGGCACGCCGTTCGAGAAGCTGACCGCCGAGGGCAAGCCGTTCGCGATCGATCCGGCGCTCCTGCGCAAGCCGCAGGACATCGCGATCCTGGGGGCGTCGAGCTACGGGCCGTTCCTGCGCGGGCAGATCGCGCGCAAGCGACAGCGCCTGCTGGAGAGCAAGGACAAGGGCTCGGCGGCGGCGGCAGAGTTCCTGGACACGTCGGTCGCGGCGATGGAAGGTTCGTGGTCGACCGTGGGGCGGCTGCGGCCGTCGCTGTCGGTGCAGGCGGTCTACCCGCTCAAGGACGAAGCCAGTGCCGCGAAGCTGAGCGCGGCCTTCGCGCGCTTCGACAACGCGGTGGCGCTGGCGTTCCTGCGCTCGCAGCTGGCGTCCGATCAGCTCGCCTGGTTCGACGTGAAGGTGAAAAAGGAAACGCTCGGCAAGCTCAAGGTGCTGCACTACACGATGACCATCGACGCCAAGGCGCTGGCGCCGTCCGGGCGCGACGCCGTGAAGAAGGTGCTCGGCGGCAACGCGCTCGACGTCTACTTCGCCGTTGCCGGGACGCGCGCGCTGATGGCGGCCGGCAAGGACGCAAAGGCGCGGCTGCCCGAGCTCGCGCGCGCGACGCCGGCAGGCGGAGACAAGCCTGAGCACGACCTCGCCGACGCGATTGCGACGGCCAAGGACAAGGACTCGTTCGGCTACTTCGACCTCGGTCAGGTCATCGTGTTCGCCGCGGCGCTGTCCGACGACGTTCGCGTCAAGGCGGTGGCCGCGGGTGCAACGGCGCCGATCCCGACCTACGTGACCTTCGCCAACGACGCGCAGGCCAAGCAGATGACGTTCACCTGGACGATCCCGCCCGACGGCTTCAACGGCGCGGGTGCGCTGCTGCAGGGCCTGAGCGGCGGTATGAACGGCGGCGGCGCCGGGCCGTAGGGCCGCGCTGTCGCAGCGTTGGACCCCTCACCCTAACCCTCCCCCGCAGACGGGGGGAGGGGACAAGAAAAAGTCTCCGATTCCCTCGGCGCAGACGGGGGGAGGGGACAAGAAAAAGTCTCCGATTCCCTCGGCCCCTCTGCGGGAGAGGGGACAAGGAAAGGTCTCCGATCCCCTCCCCCCGCAGACGAGAGGGGAGGGGACAAGCAAAGGTCTCCGATCCCCTCCCCCCGTCTGCGGGGGGAGGGTTAGGGTGAGGGGCTGCCGCCTTCGCGGTATCCGCCACGCGTGCCCCAAAAGAAAAGGCCCGCCGGGCTTCACCCAGCGGGCCTTCGCTTCTAGCTAGCGTCTCTGCGGACTACAGCGCGGCGAGGAACGCCGCCAGGTCGACGCTGTCCTGCGAGGTCAGCCCGAGGTGGAACCGGGTGTCGTAGAAGTGCACGACGTCGGCCAGGGTCGCCGCAAAGCCGTTGTGGAAGTACGGCCCGCGCGGCGCGAGGCCACGGAGGATCGGTCCCTTGAAGGTCGCGACGTGCGCCCACTTGCCGTCGATGAGCGAGCGGCCCGGATCCGACGTGCGGATCGTCGCGCCCGTCGTCTTGTTGCGCAGGGTGTAGCGCGGCGTGGTGTCGGTGTTGAACTTGTCGGGATCGGTCAAACCGAGATCCAGCGGCAAGCCGACCGAGTGGTCGCCGGCGTTCGGGGCGTCGTGGCAGGTGGTGCAGGTGCCGGTCAGGTTGGGGATGCCCAGGGCGTCGTTGACGCCGCGAACGCCCGAGATGTTGAACGTGCGCGTGTTGAAGATGTTCTGGCCGCGGGCGATCGACGCGCGCGCCGCCGCCTGCGCGTTGCCGGTCTGGGTGGCCCACGCGTCGTAAGTGTTGAACACGTGGGTGGAGAACGGCGTGCCAGCCGGGTCGGCGCCGAGCACGTCGTTGATGCCGATGTGGAACGGCTGCTGCGACAGCGCCACCGGACCACCGGTCGCGCCCGCCGCGGTCAGGCTGCCGGCGTTCGAGTCGGTGATCTGCGCGGTGAACAGCGCCGACTCGAAGTCGACGATCGCCTGGCGCTGCGCCGCTGTCGGCGGGGTTGCCGCCTGCGCGTGGCCCAGCGTCGCGTCGTTGGCCTGGTTGTTCAGGTCGGTCGCGATCGGGGCGCCGGGGACGGTCTCGCGGCCGTCCCACATGACCGTCGCGAGGAACTTGAGGTTCGTCGACGGCAGCGGGCGGCGGAACAGCGACAGCTCGGTCGCGCTGGCGAAGTGGTAGGGGTCCTCGGTCAGCGTCAGGTCGAACTCGCTGTTGGCCGGGATGCCGATACCGACACGGATCACGCCGCGGTTCATCAGCAAGCTATAGGCGGCGCGCCGCTGCGCCACGGTGGCGACCGGCAGGTTGGGGGCGTTGGAGCCGTCATTGAGCCGGAAGATCGGCGCGGTGCCGGTCGTTCCGAAACGGGCGGTTACCTCGGCGGGGCTGATGCCCCACGCTTGCGCGGGCTGGTGGCAGTCGACGCAGCTACGGCCGTTGGTGCCCAGGCTCAGGAAGAAGGGGTTGTTGGGGTCTACGTTGCCGGTGGTGCTGATGGTCTGGTGCGAGCCCGAACCGTTGGTATAGACCTGGGTGATCTGGGCGCTGGTGATGGCTTGACCACTCGTTTCGGCGACATCAGATTGGGGCTGGTCGCAGGCCGCGACGACGAGGGGAGTCGCCATGGCGAGGGTGAGGAGCAATCTCCTGCTCTGGGGGTGCGTCGACTTACTCATTCCGGTGCCTCCTTGCGCGTGGTTGGTTCGGACGGCCTGCATGTCCTCTCGCTACCCGGGCTGCGCGCCCCCCCACCAGCCTTCTTCGTGACCCCGGACATGTGAACCGTCGGTGCTCCATTGGAGGGTCCAATAGAGCGAGGTGGAACTCTGTCGGTGTTGGTGCCCTGAGAAGTTCCGCCATCGTACCCCAGATGGCTCAATTGTTTCTTGGTTATTTCGGTTACATCAATTCAAGTAACTTTTTGTGATTGATCCCGTGGGTTTTGATCGACAGAGATGGTTGAGGTTACACGTTGGTGCGTGATTCAGCGCACCGCGGCGCCCTCTAAGTCCGCGATTTCACGAGTCCAAAAACTCGGACCTCAGGCACAGGCCCGAGTGCGTGGAATCACTGGGCGCGGAGCTCGCTGAGCTTCAACGCGACTCGGTCGATCATCCATCGCGGCAGCACGAACACGTTGGTCGAGGGCGGGGCAATGGCCAGAAATGCGTCCTCTGTACCCGCCTGCGGGCGCGGATTGGTGATTGCGGTCACGACGCAACGGCCCTTGGCGCCGCCGCCGCTGATCTCGATCGCACCGGGCCCGGCGACCTCGGAGGCGCGGCGATCCTCCGCGATCCGGGGCGCGCGCCAGGCCCGGAACGCGCTGGCGAGCGGCGCCACCTTGGTCGGGTCGATGCGCAGACCGCGAGGCGCGGTCGCTCGCCAGCTCTGGGTGCCGGCCTCGCGCGCGACCACGAACGAGTCGGCACCGTTCTTGACCGAGATCTCGTCGATGTCGGCGTCGCTCAGGGGGCAGAGCAGCTTGTTGCGGAACTGCACCGGGCGCTGGGCGAGGCGCTCGATGTTGAAGGACTTCACGCGGAAGATCTGCGGGGCTTCGGTCGTCTTGACGTAGGACTCGTCGGTGCCGGAGGCCGTGCCGACCAGCAGGACGTCCTTCTCCCCGCTCTTCAGGGTGACCGCGACCGTCAGTAGGGGCGGCTCGAGCCCGGCCGCCGCCGCGGTCACGCCGTCGGCGAAGTCGCTCGCCTTGAGGTCGGACATCGTCTTGACCAGCTGGTTGGGGACGAGCTCGTCGAGGACCGGGATGTCGCGCGATGACTGGACCAGCGTCCACTTGCGCGGCGTGCTCGGCGCGGGCGGGCCTGGCTGGTCCTGGCCGCGCACGACCAAGTGCTCGCCGTCGCGCGTGTCGATCGCGATCTCACGCGCGTCGGCGGGCGTGAAGGTGGTGACGCTGCGGTCCCGCCACTCTGCGGTGACCTTGTCGAAGAGCACGTGCAGGTCGCCAGTCACCTGCCAGACCGGGTCGGCGCCGGTCCCGGCGGCCTGGCGCAGCCGCACCAGCGTGCCTTCGTCGAGCTTCTTGCCGATGACCAGATCCAGCTTCGTCCGGTCGCCGAGCAGCGCGCGCACGCCGATGCCCTGCGCGGGGTCGACCTGCAGCTCCTCGTAGCGCTGCGGGCGCGAGGTGACGATCGCGTTGGGCTCGAGCTTTTCGATCGCTTCGAACGCCGCGGGCGCCGCGCCGGGGTCGGCGACGTAGTTGACGGGCGCGGTGACCCAGATGCCATCGGCGCGCCGGCGCAAGGTGGTGTGCTCGCCTCGGGCGGTGATTTCGAGCGTGTCGATGGCACCGGCGCGGAAGGGCGCGCTCCCGTGCGGGTTCAGGCCCAGGGCTGGGCGCCGCACCGAAACCACGGCGGCGCCGGCGCAGACGACGAACGCGATAGCGCAGGCGGCGAGGCGCACGTTGCCGGTCACGGCGCGGCCTCCGGGCCGCCGGGGAACCGCTGCCGGCTGCGGCGCGCCGCCGAGCGCCAGCGCCAGCGCAGCAGGCCCGCGAAGCAGATCAGCAGCGGCACGCCGGCGATGTTGCCCCAGCGCAGCAGCGCCGCGCGATCGCCGGCGTCACCGTCGATGTCGAGCGGTCGCGGCCGCAGCACGTGGGCGCGCAGCGCGGTCAGCGCGTCGTCTTCGAGCGACCAGCTCACGGCGTTCAGGAACAGCTCGGCGCCGCCGGCGTAGATCGGGAACGCGCGCATCAGCGACATGTAGCGATCGGCGACGAACGCCGAGCCGCCCGCGACCACCAGGCGCACCGTCGGGGCGGCAGCGGCTGGGTTTGCGGAGGGCTCGCGCGCCGGTCCCTGATAGGCGTACGCCAGAACCGCGGATCCGCGCGCGGCGCCGTCGGGCGAGGTGGTTGGTTCGGGGAGCTCGAACGGCGCGCTCTGCCGCCACGACGCCGGCGAGCTGCGCGCGAGCGGCCAGATGTGCTCGGCCGCGCGATCGCCGGGCGCGGCGATCGCATCGACGGCGCTGGCGAAGGGAAACACGACCGCGTCGATGCCCTCGGTGATCGACAGCCCGCTGCCGGCGGGGGTGGGCTCGGGGCGCGCGGCCACGAACGCCGGGAAGTTCACGAACATCGGCGGCGCGGCCGGTCCGCCGCTCTGGATTGGCCCCGGAACGTTGCGCGGATCGAACACCAGCTCGCCGCCGACGCGAAAACCGTAGGCCGCGAGCAGCGGCTCGAGCCCGGTCTCGATCGGACGCACGAGGTGCTTCTGGACGTTCCCGAGCGTGTCTTCCGCGTCGGCGCCGTCGAGCAGGAAGATCGCCGGCGCGCCCGGTGCGCAGGAAGCGCTCGATCTCGCCGCGCGCGCGCGCGTCGAACGGGCGGCGCGGGCCGGCGACCACCAGCGCGGCGACGTCGTCGGCTGATCGGCGCGGTGCCGGGATCGAGCGTGACCACGTCGATCTCGGGATCGAGCGCGCGCTTGATGAAGGTGTAGTCGGTGCCGAGATCGCGCTCGCCGCGCCCGACGGTGAACGCCACCTTGCGGCGCTTCTGCGACATGCGCTTCGCCAGCGCCGAGATCTCGTACTCGAGCCCGGTCTCGCGCTCGATCGGCGTCAGCGCGCGGTTCTTGCCGTCGTACCACAGGCACAGGCCCAGGAAGTACGCGCCCACCGACATCTGGTTGTTGTTCTTGCTCTGGAACGCCAGCTTGCCGATGTGGCAGCGGCCGGCCTGCTCCTCGATCTTCGGATCCGACGCGGGATCCTCGACCTCGTAGCGGAGCTTGCCGCCCGAGGCCAGGCGGTACTCCTCGAGCAGCTCGCGCGTGTAGCGCGCGACGCCGGCGAGCGGCGGCGGCAGGTCCTTGGAGATGTACGCCTTGACGGTGAGCTCATCGGGCAGCCCGCTCACCAGCGCGCGCGACGCCGGCGCCAGCGTGTAGACCCGGTCCTCGGTCAGGTCGAAGCGCAGCGACAGGCGCGCGGCGGCGATGTTCGCGCAGGCGATCGCGGCGACCGCCAGTACGACGGCGGCGATCGCTTTCCAGGCCAGGTGGCTTGCGGTGAATCTGGTCACGGGGGGCGTCGTGCCGGAGCCTCGGCCTATGGTACCCGAATTGAGTACGTTCGCGGAGCGCGGGTTGTCACGTCTCCGCGTCTAACGTCAAACCTTTATAGATCCTGCAGCAGCCGCTTGACCTCGGCCTCGGCGGGCTTGCCGCGCGGCGTGTAGCTGATGCTGGTGGGGCCGCCGAAGCCGTACCAGTTCCAGACGTAGACGCCGTCGAGCACCGGTGACGCCGCCCAGACGCGGCGGAACGCCTCGAACGCGCGCCGCTGCTCGTCGAGATCGACGGTGCCGCCCGCGCCCTCGTCCCATGGGCTCGCGGTGCAGCCGGCGCGCGATCGGTAGCCGAGCTCGGTCAGCACCAGCGGGTGGCGGCGGAGCGCGTGCCAGGCGTCCAGCTCCTGCTTCACCCGCCGCCAGCCCTCTTCCAGCGCCGGCTCGTCGGAGGGCGCGCGGTCGTCGGCGCGCAGGTTGAAGTAGCCGGTGACGCCGTCCTCGTCGACCAGATCCAGCAGCTTGGCCTCGCGGAAGTGATCCCAGTTGGCCGAGTAGACCAGCGTGCCCTTGAAGACGGCGCGGATGCGCTCGAGCAGCGGCTTCCAGCGCTCGACGTCGCCGTCGAGCGACGACAGCTCGCTGCCGATCACGAAGCGGCTGGCGCCGGTCAGGTTCGCGACCGCGGCGAGATCGCCGAGCAGGTCGGCGTAGCGGCGGAACCACTCGGTCGGGTTCGACGGCGCCAGCGTGCCGCGCCACTCGCCGGGCTTCGCGGTGCGCAGGCGCAGGATCGGGAACACCGTGACCTCGAGGCGGTCGCGGCGCGCGAGGCGGACGGTGTCGGCCAGCAGCGACAGCGTCGGCGAGAAGCGCGTGTGCAGCCCGAGATCGGCCGAACGCACGTCGGTCTGATAGATCGGCACGATCAGCGAGACGTGCGTCGCGCCCAGCGCCACGAGCTCGGCGAGCTGCGAGGCGTACGAGAAGCTCACGTCCTCGGCGAACATGCCGAGCGCGACCCCGCGCTGCTTTTCGCCCGATCCCTGCGGTTCTGGCGCGGCATGCTCCGTGGGCGTGGGCGTCGGCGTGGGCGCAGGCGTCTGGCTCCGCCCCGGCGTGGGCAACGGCTGCGACCGGTCGTTGCCGCCGGGCGCCACCGGCCGCGTTCCGACCGCGTACGCGGCGGCGCCGCCGCCGGCGAGCACGGCGCACGCGAGCGCCGCGAGGCTAGTTCGTCGCGAGGCTGCCATGCAGGAGCTGGACTTTGTTGCGTGCGGCGAGCAGTTGCTGGCGCAGGCTCTCGGCCTGGCGCGAGACGTCCTCGAAGTCGGCTTCGCGTGCGGCGGTGGTCAGGTCCTGCGCGTGCTCGGCGACCTCGTTCATGCGCTGCGAGAGCTCGCGCAGGCCGCGCGGCCAGCTCAGGGCCCTTGGCGGCCTCGGCGCTGGTCCCGGCCGCGCCTTCGCGTTTGCGCGCCGACAGGTTCTGTCCCATGGCGTTGAGCTCGGCCGCCTCGGCGCCCAGCCCCTTGAAGCGCTCGAGCAGCTCGCCGTAGACCGCGGTGCGCGTGCGCACCTCCTCCGCGCGCTGCGACGCCAGCGCGGCTTGCTTCTCCTGCTGCTCGCGCGCCGCGCCCAGCGCCGCCATCAACGCGCGCGCATGCGTCTGGATCTGCTCCTCGCAGTCGGCGATCTCCTTCAGCGTCTCGGCCGCGCGCTCCAGCGCCTTCTGCGAGCCGAGGTGCCCGTGGCCCGCCGCCTCGGTCAGGTGCGCGAACCGTTCGAGCTCGGCGTCGAAGGCCTCGGCGGCGGCCAGCAGCGGCGACGGCTCCGCGCGATCCTTGCGCGCCGACATCAGTTGCCGCCGCGCAGGATCTTCTCGGGGTCGAACGCCTCGCGCCCCGTCGATTTGCCGGTGGTCGTCGCCGCGAACGAGATCGTCGAGCTCACGAGCTCGATGAACGCCTTCTTGGCGTCGGCGGGCGCCACGTCGGGCAACACGACCTCGAACGGTAGCGCCACCGCCGGCGCCGCGCGCGGAAGGTTGATCGTCGACGACGTCTTGCCGATGCGGAACATGAAGGTGAGCCCCTCGTGCAGCACCGCGGTCGCGTTGATGATCTTGCCGCGTACGCGCACGCCCTTGTCCTGCGGCGCCGTCGGTGACGTCGACCAGGTAGAAGCCCTTGCCGATCGGCTGCCAGCCGGCGCGCGTCAGATCGGCTTCTTCCAGCACCAGCGACGTGAAGCCCTTGCTGAGATCGCCGACCGCGCCCTTGAACTTGTCGAAGCGCGGATCGAAGCCGGCCACCTCGGCGCGCAGCTTGTCGATCTCGGCGCGGTCCTCGCGCTCGAGGTAGACCGCGTAACCGCCGGCCGCCGCCGCCGCGAACATCGCCAGCAACATCAGGAACCAGAAAAATTGCTTCAGGGCTTTCATCGGCTGCAGTCCTTCCCCGCGTTGCGCTTCGAGAGCTCGTCGGTCAGCGGTTGATAGAACGCCATCATCGCGCGCGGCGAGATCGGCTCGCCGGTCGCCTCTTGAATCACCGCGCGCCAGTCGCGCGTCGCGCCGAGCTTGAGGATGCCGCGCAGGAAGTCACCGACCTCGTGGCTGCCCGAGTAGTCGCAGGCGCGCACGTCCTGCTTGAGGATCTTCGTGCAGATGTGGTCGTGCAGCTGGAACTTGATCAGGCTCGCCAGCGCGTAGTCGTAGTACTGGGCGGCGTCGTCGTTGATGTGGGTCTTGGTGCAGGCGTCGCAGAGCGCGTCGTCGTTGCGCGACACCGGCGGCTCGACGCCCTGGTACTGGCCCGCGTAGTCCCACCACTTGCGCTGCCACTCCGCCGGCGGCAGGTTGCCCTCGTAAAGGTCGCGCTCGAAGTGGCTCATGGTGCCGGCGGAGAACGGCATGAACACGATCGACTCCATCGCCGATTGCAGCAGCCACGCCATGCTGTCGGGCTCTTTCCCGCGCGGCATCACGCCGACCTTGACCAGGTACGGTGTCTGCTCGCTCGCCAGCTTGGCCAGCTCGCCGACCGCTTCGTGAAACGCGCGGTTCGCGCCCTCGCGCAGCAGCATCGGCACCTCGGGCGTGCTGTACGAGATGTAATAGTAGATGTGGCCGAGCTCGTGGTGCGCGGTCGCGAACCACTGCTCGTCGGGCTCGACGCTCATCAGCGAGCGCACGTCGGCGGCGTGATCGATGTGCCAGGCCGACGCGTGGCTGTTCTTCTTGCGCGTCGAGCCGACCGGCACCGGATAGAGGTCCGACTTCTTCCAGAACGAGTCCGGCAGGCGCGGGAAGCCCGAGCGACACGTAGAAGTTCTCGGCGCTCTTGACGATCGTCTCGGCCGACGAGCCCTTGAACAGCGGGTCGAGGCTGGCCTCTTCGATCAGGCCCGGCCACTCCTGCGCCCAGCGGTTGCCGATCCAGTGCGCCGGGATCATCTTCGGCGCCGGCTTCTTGTAGCGCGCGGCGAGCGTGTTCTTGGCCCAGCAGTGCAGCTGGTCGAAGAGCGGCCGCGTGGTCTCGAGCGTCGAGTCGAGCAGCGCCATCATCTCGGGCACGGTCATGCCGTAGTCCGCGACCTGGAGCGCGAAGTACGACGAGTAGCCCATCTCCTTCGCCACCTGGTTGCGCAGGTCGCGCAGCTCGATGAGCCCGGGCTTGAGCGGGCGGCCGATCTCCTTCGAGGCGATCCAGACCCGCTGGCGCTCGGTGAGGTCGCGCGACTTGCGCAGGACGTCGTCGATCTGGTTGGCGGTGCCGGTGCGCGCGCAGCCGGCGACCGTGCCCGGCGCCGCGCCCGGCTTGGGCTGCAGGCAGAAGGTGTAGCCGTCGAGGATGCTCGACTGCCGCGCCTCGGCCTCGACGCGCTTGTCGACCACCTCGGGGATCGTGCCCGGGTTCTCGGCGGCGCCCAGCAGCAGCTTCTCGAGCTGGCGCGCGGTCACGTCGTCCAGGTCCTTGCGCTTGGCCAGGAACGCCTTGGCGCGGTTCACGATCACGGTCGCGCCCGACAGCGTCGCCAGCGCCTTGTCGGCGCCGGTGCGCAGCCCGGTGTGCTCGGGCGTGACGTCGGTCGCCGCGACCCAGTCGGCCTCGGCCGCGGTGGCCGACACCGGCATCAGCAGCGACGTCACCACGTCGAGGAACGCCTCCGCGTCCTTTTCCGTCGCGGTCTTTTTGTGCGCCTTCGGGGGAGCCCCCGATGCAGCGCTGACCTGGGTGACGGCGGCGACCAGCAGGATCAGCCTGAGCACGATGTGCGGGCGCAAACGCATGGCGGAAAGCTAACCCATTCCGGCGGCCCGCGACGCTTGATTTCCAGCGCAGCGGCCCGGGCAACCTCCGCCGTGCTTTACGAATCCGACCCCTCGTGCTAACCCAACCGTCGCTCATGTCCAGACCCTCGCTTCGATCGCGGTTGCCGATGCTGTTCGCCGGCACTCTGTTGGCCTTTTCGCTTTTCGGCGCCGGTTGCAAGCAAGGCATCGGCGATCGGTGTGAGGTCGACACGGACTGCTCGTCGGGCACCTGCAACAAGTCGCTCGGCGACCCGCTGAACGGGATCTGCTGCGATCCGACCAACCTTGCGGCCTGTATGCCCCAGACCGGCTCGGGCGGCGCCCAGGGGAGCATCGGCGGGAACACGGGCAGCGGCGGCGCCGCAGGCCACGGGCGGGGCGGGCGGCGCAGCGAGCGACGCCAGCAGCGACGGCCCCGGCGACGGCTCCAGCCGACTGAGCGGGGCCGGCGCGCGCCGCGGCTCGCAGGTCCGCCCTCTCCCTCTGCGGGGAGGGCTCGCGACAGCGCCGCCTTGCGACGGCAGAGGCGACCGGAATCGCTACTGGACCGCTTCGAACTTCACTGCGCTGATCTGGTACTCGCGCGAGCCCTTGGCGGTGCGGATGGTGACCGTGTCGCCCTCGTCCTTGCCGATGAGAGCGCGCGCCACCGGCGCCGAGATCGCGATGCGTCCGTGCTTGATGTCGCCCTCGTAGTCGCCGACGATCGTGTAGGTCGTCTCGTCGCCGCTGTCGGTGTCGGTGATCTTCACGGTGGCGCCGAACACCACGCGCGTGCCCGAGAGCTTGGCGGGGTCGATCACCTCGGCCTGCGCCAGCACCGCCTCGATCTCGCGCGAGCGCCCCTCGATGAAGCCCTGCTTCTCCTTGGCCGCGTGATACTCGGCGTTCTCGCGCAGATCGCCGTGCGCGCGCGCCTCCTCGATGTCCTGCACGTTCTTGGGGCGCTCGACCTCGCGCAGGTGCTTGAGCTCCTCGCGCAGCGTCTGCTGCCCGCGCGGGGTCATCGGGAACTTAGCCATGCTGGTACTCCTGCAGCGACCGTACGCCCATGCGTCCCGCGCGCAGCTCGCCCAGCGCCGCCACCGCGGCGCGCGCCGCCGACAGCGTGGTGTAGTAGGGGACGCCGCGCATCAGCGCCGTCCGCCGGATCGGGAACGAATCCTTGATCGCCTGCGCGCCCGCCGTGGTGTTGACCACCACCTGGATGTCGCCGTCGAGGATGCGGTCGACGATGTGCGGCCGCCCCTCGCGCACCTTGTTCACGCGCTCGACCTCGATGCCGGCCTTGGTCAGGAACTCCTGCGTGCCGCCGGTGGCGACGAGCTGGTAGCCGAGCTTGCGCAGCCCCTCGGCGACCGCGACCGAGCCCGGCTTGTCGCTGTTCTGCAGCGACAGGAACACGCGGCCCGACAGCGGCAGCTTCGTTCCGGCGCCGATCTGGCTCTTGCCGAACGCGGCGGCGAAGGTCTTGTCGATGCCCATGACCTCGCCGGTCGAGCGCATCTCCGGGCCCAGGATCGTGTCGACGCCCGCGAACTTCAGGAACGGGAAGACCGCTTCCTTCACCGCGACGTGGGTCGGCGTGACCTCCTTGACCTTCATCTCCTTGAGCGTCTTGCCGACCGCGATGCGGGCCGCGATCTTCGCCAGCGGCACGCCGGTCACCTTCGAGACGAACGGCACCGTGCGCGAGGCGCGCGGGTTGACCTCGAGGATGAAGATGCCGCGCCCGTCGCGCGGCACCGCGAACTGCACGTTCATCAGGCCGCGCACGCCCAGCTCCTTGGCCAGCGCGCGCGCCTGCGCCTTGACCGCCTCGATGGTCTCGGGCGGCAGCGAGAACGGCGGCAGGCTGCACGCCGAGTCGCCCGAGTGCACGCCCGCCTCCTCGATGTGCTCCATCACGCCGCCGATGACCTGATCGACACCGTCGGCGACGACGTCGACGTCGATCTCGATCGCGTCGGGCAAGAACTGGTCGATCAGGATCGGCGCGTCTTTCTCGCCGGCGCGCGACGACAGGCTCTCGCGGCGCGAGGCCTCCATCGCCGTGAACACGAAGTGCTCGAGGCCCGAAGGGTCGTGCACGATCTCCATCGCGCGGCCGCCGAGCACGTACGACGGTCGCACCATGACCGGGTAGCCGATGCGGTCGGCGATCTGGCGCGCCTCCTCGAGGCCGTTGGCCGTGCCCCAGGCCGGCGCGCGCAGGTCGAGCTTGCGCAGGAGCTCGCCGAAGCGCTGGCGATCCTCGGCGCGGTCGATGGCGTCGGCGCTGGTGCCCAGCACCTTGATGCCGGCGTTCATCAGCGGCACCGCCAGGCGCAGCGGCGTCTGGCCGCCGAACTGCACGATCACGCCCTCGGGCTTCTCGACGTCGAGGATCTCGAGCACGTCCTCGCGCGTGAGCGGCTCGAAGTACAACCGGTCGGACGTGTCGTAGTCGGTCGACACCGTCTCGGGGTTGCAGTTGATCATGATCGTCTCGTAGCCGTCCTCGCGCAGCGCCTGCACCGCGTGGACGCAGCAGTAGTCGAACTCGATCCCCTGGCCGATGCGGTTGGGACCGCCGCCCAGGATCACGATCTTCTTCTTGCCCGTCGGCCGCGCCTCGTTCTCGACGGAGATCTTGCCGGCGACGCCGCCGATGGTCTCCTCTTCCTGCGGTTTTTCGTAGGTCGAATAGAGATACGGCGTCTGCGCCTCGAACTCGGCGGCGCAGGTGTCGACGCGCTTGAAGACCGGGCGGATGCCGTGCTTGATGCGCGCCTGGCGAACCGTCTCTTCCGACGTGCCCGCCAGCGCCATCAACCGGCGGTCGGACATGCCCAGCCGCTTGCGCCGTTCGAGCGCCACCGGGTCGTCCAGGCCGCGCGCGCCGTCGCGCCGCGCCGCCTCGTCCTCGTCGACCATCTCGCGCACGTGCGTGAGGAACCACGGGTCGATCTTGGTGAGCGCGAACGCCTCTTCGTTGTCGAGCCCCGCACGCATCGCCTCGGCGAGCTGCCAGATACGGTCGGGCCCGGGCCGCGCGATGAGCCGCTTGAGCTCTTCCAGCCCCGGCGGGCGCTCGAGATCGAAGCCCGAGCGTCCAATTTCCAGCGAGCGCAGCGCCTTGCCCAGCGACTCCTTGAACGTGCGGCCGATCGCCATGACCTCGCCGACCGACTTCATCTGCGGGCCGAGCTCGCTGTCGGCGCCCGGGAACTTCTCGAACGCGAAGCGCGGGATCTTGGTCACCACGTAGTCGATCGTCGGCTCGAAGCAGGCCGGCGTCTCGCGCGTGATGTCGTTGGGGATCTCGTCGAGCGTGTAGCCGATCGCCAGCTTGGTCGCGATCTTCGCGATCGGGAAGCCGGTCGCCTTCGAAGCCAGCGCCGAGCTGCGCGACACGCGCGGGTTCATCTCGATGACGATCATCGCGCCGTTGGCCGGATTGACCGCGAACTGGATGTTCGAGCCGCCGGTCTCGACGCCGATCTCGCGGATGACCGCGAGCGCGGCGTCGCGCATGATCTGGTACTCCTTGTCGGTCAGGGTCATCGCCGGCGCGATGGTGATCGAGTCGCCGGTGTGCACGCCCATCGGATCGAAGTTCTCGATCGAGCAGATGATGACCGCGTTGTCGTTGCGGTCGCGCATGACCTCGAGCTCGTATTCCTTCCAGCCGAGCACCGACTGCTCGATCAGCACCTCGCCGCGCGGGCTCTGCGACAGGCCCCACTGCACCTTGGCGTCGAACTCCTCGGCGTTCCAGGCGATGGCCGCGCCCGAGCCGCCGAGCGTGAACGACGGCCGCAGGATCATCGGGAAGCCGACGCCGGTCGCCGCCGCGATCTCGCCCTGGATGGTCTTCGCCTCGGCCAGCGAGTGCGCGTAGCCGGACAGCGGCACCGACAGGCCGATCTTCTGCATCGCCTTCTTGAACAGGTCGCGGTCCTCGGCTTTCTCGATCGCCGCGATCTGCGCGCCGATCAGGCGGACGCCGTACTTCTCCAGCACGCCGGCCTTGTCGAGCTCGATCGCCAGGTTGAGCGCGGTCTGCCCGCCCAGCGTCGGCAGCAGCGCGTCGGGGCGCTCGCGCTCGATCACCGACGTCAGCACGTCGAGGGTCAGCGGCTCGACGTAGGTGCGGTCGGCGATCTCGGGGTCGGTCATGATCGTCGCCGGGTTGGAATTCACCAGCACGACGCGATAGCCCTCTTCCTTCAGGGCCTTCACGCCTTGGGTTCCGGAGTAGTCGAATTCACAGGCCTGACCGATGACGATCGGTCCAGACCCGATCAGCATCACGGTCTTGATGTCAGTACGTTTGGGCATGCTCAGGTCTCTCGTCGCGCCGCATCGGGCTTTTTCTTGAAGTGGCCCTCGCGGTCCAGCTGGAACTGCTCGGGGAGCTTTTTCTCGACTTCGCCGCGGTGGCCCTTCACCAGCCACGCGAGCTCGGCGAAGCCTTCGGCGATCTGAATGCGGATGCGCAAGCTGTCCTCGCCGTCAGAGACGAAGTGCTGCAGGAGCGGCTCGCGCGCGATCTCCTCGTTCTTGTGGCGCACCAGCGCCTCGACGGCGGCCAGGCGCACGCCCTCGTCCATGTCGGCGAGGTAGGGCACGAGCAGCGGCGGCACGCGGTCGTCCTTGACCGACGCCAGGTGGTTGAGGACCTGGATCTTCTTGGTGGGGTCGCGCTCGTAGCCCGGCTCGTGGCGCTCGAGCACTACCTTCAGCACCTCGAGCTCCTGCTCCTTGCCGGCGACGCGGTCGAGCAGGCGCAGCGGCCAGGAGATCGAATCAGCGGCCAGCAGGTATTTCTTGATGGGCTCGATGATGGCTGGACCCTTCTCCAGCAGCATGTCGAACACCCATTCCTTCTCCTGCTCGTCCTCGATCGTCTTGTCGTACATCATCCCGAAGCGGCGTATGAGGCCGTAGAGCGCTTCGGGCGAGCCGTCGTCGCGCAGGGACTGCAGCGCCTTCATGCGGTCGGGCGACTGCGCGTACTTGTTCACGGCGCGCTTGATGTTGGACTCGCGAGCGCGCTGCGCCCGGCCATCCTTGCTGAAGAGATCAAAGACACTCATGGGGTCGGTTCGCGCGCAGTCTAGACGAGGAGCCGCAAGTGCTCCACGCGAAAAGCGTGTCCCGGTCCCCCGGGCGACGACTCAGGACAGCGTCGTGTGTATCCGCCGCACCAGCGTGTCGAAGCGGACCGGCTTGCGCAGGCACTCGAAATCGACGTCGGAAGCGGACGCCGCAGTGACGCCGATGACCGGAATCGTTGCGAGATCCGGGCTCTCCTTGAGCGCGGCGTGAAAGGTGACGCCGTCCATCACCGGCATCATCAGGTCGAGGATGATGAGATTGGGACGGAAACCGTCACGCAATCGTCGCATCGCTTCGGCGCCGTTCCAGGCAGCCTCGACGATAAAGCCCTCGTCGGCGAGCATCTCGCCCAGCACCTCGCGGATGTCGCGATCGTCATCCACGATCATCAACGTCGGGCGCGACGACTTTCCGCGTGGACCCGCACCACCGTCCAGCATCGGACCCGAATCTATCAGGTCGCCGCGCCATTTCCAGACTTTTGCCGCGATTCCGGACACCGGCTACTGGCCGCGGCTGTCCGATCCGTCGTTTCCCATGTCCGCTGCGCCTGCATCGGGGGTCGCGGCGTCGGCCGGCTCGATGAGGCAGAAGCCGGTGTTGAGGGGGTCATGGCAGAGGTTGTCGGCGCCGCAGGTGTAGCCGCTGGGACAGGCGTGGGGCGGGTCGGCGCAGGAAAACGCGCACGCCGGGTGGTCCGGCTTGAAGCAGGCCGGGACCGCCGCGCCCAGAGTTGCGACCGCCAGGATCGTGGCAGCCGCGTACAGCAGCCCCCGCCGCATCAGAAGCTCCACCGCAGGGCGGAGAACGCCGTCGTGTGGTTGCCTTCGGGTCGCAGCGCCAGGCCGAACACCGGCGTCGTCGGGCGGCTCGGACGCGCCCGGGAGCCCTCGGCGTGTGCCTCGGGCGTGCGCACGCTGTCGATGATGAAGAACGCCGTCGCGACCATCGCGGTGCCGGCGGCGACGAGCAACGCGCCTTTGGCGACGCGATCGTCGTGCTGCCCGTCGCGGATGCTACTTTCGTAGCGCGCGGCCACCGTGTGGTACTCGAGCGGCGCGCCGGACATCGGGTCCTGGTAGCGCAGGAACTGGTTCACGTCGTCCTTGGCCGAGGCGGCCGAGGCTGCGTAATAGGCCGCGGTCCCGAGCGCCACCACCGTCGCGCCGGTCGCCACCCAGGCCGTGACGTTGTAGACGTTCCAGCCCGAGCCTTCCTGGTCGGCGCCGGCACCGTGCCCCATCTCGTCGTCGCGGGCCCGCGGCGCGGCCGGCGCGGCGCCGGTGCTCGGCGCGGCTGAGGCCGGCGCGCCGGGCACGGTCGGGGGCGGTGGCCCCTGGCCAAAAGCGCCCGGAACTTCGTGCGCGTCAGCAGGCGTAGCCGGCGGGGCGCCCGACTGGCCCAGGCGCGCGAGGCGCTGCTCGATCTCCGCGCGGTCCGACGCGTCGGGCACTGCGCGCAGATACCGGCGATAGCTCTCGCCCGCCTCCGCCGGCTGGCCAGCCTTCTCCTCGGCCTCGCCCATGCGGACAAGAAACGCCGGGTCCTTGGCGACCGCATACCCCGCGCGCCACGCCTTGTCGGCCGCGTGAGCGTCGCCGGCCTGCATCGCCTTCACCCCTTCGTCGAACAGGCGCTGCTCCTCGGCCGAGGGCGGTTTGCCGGCAGCGGCGAGCAGCAGGGTCGAGAGAAGGAGAGCAGCGGGCGACATCGGCGGGAGCGACGATGAATATCACTTTTCTTCCCCGCCTTGCGAGCGGCAGCCTTCGTCAACGAGTCACCCTCTCCCGCGTCCGCCGCGGGAGAGGGCCGGGGAGAGGGCAGGCCTTGCGAGAGCCGAGATACGAGGCAGTCCTTGCGAGCCGCTGCCTACCTACGGAATCCCCATTGCCGTGATCGTGAAGTCGCCGCAGGGAATCGAGGCCGCGGCGAAGGTGTCCAGGAACAGGTAGTGCACGCCGGCAGCTAGCGTGGTGACCAGGTTGCTCTGCGCGATGTTCCCGTCCGGCTGCTGACAGAGGCCCTTCTTGATGCACCCATCGTCGTCGCACTCGGTCTGGCTGCCGGGCTCGCTGCAGACGTTGCGCGTGTAGAGCACGGTGTCGATGCAGGTGCTGTCGCAGGTACTGAACGTCACCGGCGTGTTGTGGTCGAGCACGAAGTAGTAAACCTGATCCAGGCCGTTGGCCCCGACGCCGCTGCTGCAGATGATGGGAGGGCTGTAGTTGTCCTGGAAGCCGCAGGTATTGCCGGGCGTGGCGCCCGCGGCGATCGGCAGCGGGATGCCGCAGGTCTCGCCGGGGTTCGCCGACGCCGGCATCGCGTAGATGTCGACGGTGAAGGGACCGGCGTCAGCGGCGGTCGCGCCATCGACGTAGACATAGTAGGTCCCGGGGAGCAGCCCGCGCTGCGAGAGCACGCTGGTGTTGCGGCCGTCGGCGTCGTCGTTGCAGGCGACCTCGGCGCCGCAGCAGCCATTGCGCAGGTAGACCACCGTGTTGAAGCCGGTGCCGTGGGTGGTGACGAACAGATCGCTCTTGGTATCCAGCACCATCTTGAACACCGCCTCGGGGGCGTCGTGGCCGCCGCAGGTTCCCTCGTTGGCGCTGGACGCGCCGCCGCTGATTCCGGTGGTGTTTCCGGTGTAGCGGCCGCCGGGCGTAGTCACGAACTGGGTTCCCTTGTCGCACGGCCCGCACGGCAGATCCGGCCCGGCCTCGACGATCGGCGTGTTGTCGACCGGCGCGTCGCGCGCCGAATCGGGCGTCGGGTTCAGGCCCACGTTGCTCACCGAGCAGGCAGCGACCGACGCAGCCGCCAGGCCCAGGATCCCGGGCAGGATCCTGGCGATGGCTGCGTTCCACCCCCGCGGGCTCAGCCGCCCGAGCAACGGGGATCGTCGGTGGTCTTGCACGTCTCGCACAGCACCGTGATGCTGGTCCGCGGCGGCGCCGGGATCGAGCCGCGGTCGACGATGACTTCGGTCCCGGTTCCTGGACAGGTGCTGTCGGTCTGGATTCGCCAGCATGGTGGCAAGACATCGTCGCACGAATCGATGCTGCTGCGAACTGGTCCATCACTGGTAGTGGTCTCTTGATACACCTCGCAGTTCGCCTGCAACCCGGGGCGCGCCGGGTCGCGGTCGACTGGCGGCTCCTCCAGGCACTGGTGGCGGATGCGGCCCGCGATCTTGTCGCCGATGCGAGCCATGGCCGGGCTGAAGTCACCTTCGCAGATGCTTTCGAACGTGCCGTTGTCTCCGAACGCGTCGACGAACTGCCGGATGCGCACCGAGGGCGCCGCCTCGCCGTTGCTGGACATGCAAGACGGTACGATGCGCGGCTCCATCTCGAACATGCTGGTCCCACGAATCCGGACGTTCGACAACGTCACGCTGTAGGGGGTGGTCGGCCCGGTGATCGCGGCGACGATCACGTCGTCGGGGTTGGGCTTCAGCCCCTTGAAGAAGCTCACGAAGTCGGCGACGCGCATCAGCTTGCCGTTCTCGTTCGACGTGCAGTTCTGCAAGTTCATCGCCGTCATCGTGCGCGGTGGCGGCACGCCGTCGCACAGGTGCCCGAACTCATTGCAGCGGTAGCTGTCGATCGGGCCCAGTGGGTCGGTCACCAGCGTCTGGCTCGGGTCGAAGAGGTCGGTGTCGTCGGGCGCCGAGCAGTCGTCCTCGTCGGTGATGAGCACGATCGCCAGCAGCGCGTCGTCGCGCAGGAAGCCCTTGTTCGCCGCCGGGACGCCGCCCACGTCGCCGCCCAGCGCCTTCCACACGGCGGCGATCTGGTGCTCGAAGCCGCAACCGCGCGTGCCCAGCTGCGCGATGCACGACAACGCCGACGAGATGTCGCCCGCGAAGTTCTGCTTCGTGCCGTTCACGCTGAGGTAATTCTCCGGGCGCGGGAACGACGTGCAGGCTCCGCCCTGGCCGCGTGGCGATGCCTGGAAGATGGCGCCATCGCCGCCCAGCTTCGTGCAGCCCTCGACATTGGCGCCCGCGTATCTCCCCGCGCCCAGGTCCGACGAGACCACGCCGATGTGCACGTTGGGCAGGCCCTCGGGCAGGCTCTCGAGCGCGCTGATGAAGACCGGGAAGTTGCGCGCCAGGTTCTCCTGCTCCTGCTGCATCGAGCCCGAGTTGTCGATCATGAACACGATGTCGAGATCGCTGTTCACCGACTCGTTGAACGTGGGCGCGGTCTTGATCGAGCTGCCCATCGGCAACGGAGTCGCCGCATCGAGCTCCGTGCGGCCGCAGCCCGCTAGCCCTAGCGAGGCCAAAAGCGAGAGCCGCAAGGCGAGCGGTGAGTCAGATGCTTTGATCACTCGATGCTCTCTTGTGATTAGGCTAGCTGCTCGAACCGATACCCGACTTTTTATACCACGATGATGCGCTGGCGGCCCTCGCCAAACCCGCGGCGCGCATCGTCGTTCCCGGCCGCGGCGCCGCCGCGAGCGAGCGCACGCTGCGCGAGGACGTCGCCGAGGCGCTGGGCCGCGACGTCTTCGTGGTGCACCGCCTGGATCGCGGGACCTCGGGCGTTTTGTTGTTCGCCGTCACGGCCGAGGCACACCGCACGATGTTGATGGCCTTCGAGCGCCACCGTGTCGGAGGGCTTGGCGGTGCTCGGCCACCCCCTGGCCGTCGACCCGGACTACGGCGGCGCCGAGCGCCTGCGCTTCCGCCACCGCACCGCCGGAAAACAAGTGGAGATCGAAGCTCCGCTGCCGCCGGACCTGGAGCCCGCGATCGCGCTGCTGCGCCGGTCGACCTAGCCCCAAGTCTCGCGCCCTCGCCCCAATCACTCCTTATCCCCTCGCCCCCGTCCGCGGGGGAGAGGGTTAGGGAGGGGGGGCTCCAGTCGAGAGCCGAAGTTGTATCTCGCCCGTTCCGCCAACCTCCCGCAGCGCCGCCCCGCCCCCCCACTTCCGGTTCGCGCCCGCCCCCTCGTCCCGTATACTGCCCGGTCTCCGAAATGGCCGCTCCCCCCAAGATCACCCGCGTCCGCAACATCGGCATCGTCGCCCATATCGACGCCGGGAAAACCACCGTCAGCGAGCGCTTTCTTTTCCATTCAGGCCGCATCCACAAGCTCGGCGAAGTCCACGACGGCGAAGCCCAGATGGACTGGATGCCCCAGGAGCGCGAGCGCGGCATCACGATCACCGCCGCCGCCACGACGATCGCCTGGCGCGGCTTCGACATCCACCTCATCGACACCCCCGGCCACGTCGACTTCACCATCGAAGTCGAGCGTTCGCTTCGCGTCCTCGACGGCGCCGTCGTCGTGTTCGACGGCGTCTCCGGCGTCGAGCCCCAGTCCGAGACCGTGTGGCGCCAGGCCGACAAGTTCCGCGTGCCGCGCATCTGCTTCATCAACAAGATGGACCGCGCCGGCGCCGACTTCCCCGGCGCCATCGAGGAGATCCGCACCCGCCTCGGCGCCCGCCCCGTCCCCATCCAGCTGCCCATCGGCGCCGAGGACCGCTTCACCGGCGTCGTCGACCTCATCCGCATGCGCGCGCTGTACTTCTCGGGCGACGAGACCGAAGCCCCGAGCGAGGACGATCCCCCCGCCGCCATGGCCGACGAAGTCGCCGCCGCGCGCGAGAAAGTCATCGAAGCCGCCGCCGACTTCGACGACGCCATCGCCAACGCTTTCCTGGAAGGCCAGCCCATCGACGAGGCCGCCCTCAAGGCCGCCCTGCGCAAGGGAACCATCGATTGCGCCATCGTCCCCGTGCTCGCCGGCGCGGCCCTGCGCAACAAAGGGGTGCAGCCGTTGCTCGACGCCGTGTGCGACTACCTCCCGTCGCCGATCGAGGTTCCGCCGATCAAAGGCGTCGTCCCCGGCACCGAGGAACCAGCCAGCCGCCCACCCGAGGACAGCGCGCCGTTCTGCGCGCTCGCGTTCAAGGTCGCCATGGACGAAGGCCGCAAGGCCGTCTATTTGCGCATCTACTCCGGCGTGCTCAAGCCCGGCGACGAGGTCCAGAACGCCCGCACCCGCCGCAACGAAAAGATAGCCCGCTTGTTCTCAGTGCACGCCAACAAGCGCGAACGCATCGAGCGCGCCGGCGCCGGCAGCATCGTCATCGCCATGGGCCTGCGCGACGCCGGCACCGGCGACACCATGTGCGCCCCCAAGGCGCCCATCCTCCTCGAGCGCATCGACGTTTACGAGCCCGTCATCGCCCGCGCCATCGAGCCCAAGACCCAGGCTGAGAAGGAAAAGCTCGACTTCGGTCTCGGCAAGCTCGCCGACGAAGACCCGACGTTCCGCTTCGGCGAGGACGCCGAGACCGGCCAGATGATCATCCGAGGCATGGGCGAGCTGCACCTGGACATCCTCGTGGATCGGTTACGAAGGGAGTACGGCGTCGACGCCAACATCGGCAAGCCCCAGGTCGTCTACCGCGAGACGCTGGCGAAGCCGGCCGATGCCGAGGCGAGGTTCGAGCGCGTCGTCGACGACGAGACGTTGTTCGGCCACGCCAAGGTGCACGTCGCGCCGAGGCCGAGGGCGTCAGGCAATTCGCTGAAGATGGCCGTGGTGAAGCCGCCGGTCGTGTCGGGCGCGCCGAAGATCCCCGAGACGCCGCAGTCGATCCTGGACGCGGCGATGGAGGGCGCGAGGGAGGCAATGCGGTCCGGGCCTCAGGGTTATCCGATCGAAGACATCGAAGTCGCAATCACCGGAATCGAATACCGCCCGGATGCTTCCACCGCGGCCGGCGAGAAGGCCGCCGTCGGCGAGGCGTTGCGCCAGGCCTGGCGCGAAGCCGGAACGCGTTTGCTCGAGCCGATCATGAAGGTCGAGGTGATCTCGCCCGAGCCGAACGTGGGCGACGTGCTGGGCGATCTGAACGCGCGACGCGCGCAAATCGAGGACGTCGGCTTCCGGGGCCAGCAGCGGGTGATCATTGCGAAGGTGCCGCTGCGAAGGATGTTCGGCTATTCGACGGACCTGCGTTCCGCGACGCAGGGGCGCGCGACGTACTCGATGCAGTTCGAGACGTACGACGCATGGGAAGCGAAGTAGCTTTCGCTGCCGGTCGCCAAGCTTGGCCGGGCCGCACTCGCGACAGCCGGGACTGGAAGCGTGCGATCCGGCTGACGTCAATTCGACCCTGAGGTCCCGCGGACAGGGGGTCGCCGACCGGACCCATCACGGACAATCTACTGACGGCCCTTCGCTCGACGTGTCGAAAGCTCTTCTGCCAGCGCCGTGTATCCCCCAGCCTTTGCAAGGGACGCCGCATCTTGGCCATAGCAGTTCTTCATCACGGGATCCGCCTCCTTCGAGAGCAGCAACCTCACCAGATCCGTCTTGCCCCTTCCAGCCGCGAACATCAGCGCCGTTGTTCCTGAATTGTCGGCGGCGTTTACGTTTGCACCTCGATCGAGGAGTTGCTCCGCAAACCGGCGATCCACCGGCGGAGAAAAGCCCCAGGACGCAAGTTGCATCAGCGGTTGGACCCCGTCAGCACGCGCGGCGGTTGCTGATGCGCCTTTCGCGAGAAGCGCCGTAACGATGGCTTGACGGGCGGTAAACTCTGCCTGGATCAGGGCTTGGGTCTTGCGTGCGTCGACGATACCCGCTGGTTCCATCGGCTCTGAACGCGTCAATGCGACGAGGAGAGGTGTGTCTCCGAAGCTATCGCGCTCGTTCACAGTGGCTGTGTTCATGAGACGGTGGGCGGTCTTCGCATCGTTGCGTTGGATCGCCTGATGCAGGGCGACCCCTTCCACGGGCCCTCTGGAATCTTTAATTCAGGGCACGCGTGGGTGTCGGCCGCCAGAAGCGACCCGAACAGTAAGAACGCTGCAGACGCAATCGACATGGACTTACGTTGTCGGCTTGAACGCGTTGTACGTACCCCGATCAGGATGCAGGCGCAACGTCTGCGGAGCACCAGGCCATCGCCCGGTTTCCTTCTTGTACTGGTTCGAGGTGATCCATGTGCTCCCACGCTGCACTTCGATATGTGAGCCGCTCCCCGCTCCGTACACCGTTATGCCGAAGTAGTCGGCAAGCGCCTGCGCGATGCTTGGTTTGGGTACGTTTCTGGTGTTGAGAGCGCGCCAATAGTAATAGTCCGCGTCAGCATTCTGATCAGAGACCAGGACTCGGTGGCTCGAGTCTTCGTCCGTATACACCCACCCGCTGACTCCAGAATTGCATCCCCAAGCCTTCATGAACGCACCAGCAGCGAACTTCGCCTTCATGACATTCTTGTCCCTCAGCAGGGGGTCCCGAAGGAGGTGATCGCTCAAGATGCCGCCGATCTCAGCGTTTAGCACCTCGTCATAGGTAATCCTCTTGCCCGTCTTGCGCGCGTGCTGAGCAGCGTCTTCGCGCGCCCTGTCGGCTGCCCGTTGATGGTATCCGACGTACAGGCCGCCGCCGATCGAGTGTGAAAAGACGTGGAGCTCTTTGATCTTGAATACCGACGGAATGCTGGCCAACGTGTCGAAGAACGCTGCTCGACTCAACGTCTCCTTGATCATGACGTGCGACCTGGTGAACTTCTTCTGTCGGAGCAGCTCCGCGAATAGGTCGTCCGCGAACAGACGAAAGTCGCCCAGGTCGGCCCCGAACCCATAAAGGATCACCGCAACCTCTTCTTCATTGCCCATGGACGTCCTCAGGTTAGTGATGCCGGTCACGCAGTTCGGCGGACCTGTGGAGGAATCACAGATTAAACGTTCGATCCGCGGCGCACTTCCCGCTCACGCTGTCGTTGTCGCAGCGTCCGCCTGCATCCCGATCGGCATCGCTGGATGCCGTTAGTTCCCGGCTATTTCCCCAAACGCCTTCACCTTCAGGAGCTCAGTGCCCGACACAGCCGGAGCCGGCGCAGCGGTCTCGTACGTTTTCCAGCAACCAGGGTTTACGGCGCTGAGTTCACGCAGAGCTGTGTCAGCGCACTCCGATGCGCGTACTGGTAGTCCTAAGCCTCTTCGCGTTCTCGCGGATCGCATGCGCCGCCATCGGTGATCCGAACCCGGGTGGTCCTGAGCAGGAATGCCGTCCCGACGGTTCATGTTACGCCGGCCTCGCTTGCGTACGTCGCGTTTGCACACCGATCTCCGACGGTGGCGCAGACACATCGAAAGCAAGCGATCGGTGACCTCGGTCATGCTTCACAAGCTCAGCGCGAGGGCAGTCGCACGACGCTCGGCCCATTTCATCCGTGTGAACGTCGTACATCGGCTCGTGCTGGCCGGCGCGTTCGCAGGCAACGCAGCGAGAGACCGCTCGGCGCCTTGTCGGAGTCGCGGCCATCTTGGCCGACGCGACGACGTGAGCGCGACATCCGGATCGCGATCAGGCGCTCTCGGCACACCGATGGTCAAGCGTCCGTCGATCGTCCCGATCTCGAGCGCCAGAGGGCCTGGGATTTGCCGAGCCCCGCCGGTGTCCGTCGATATCTCGATTCCTTGCGCAATGGCTGCCGATCCGCCGGTATCTTCGCCGATCTCTGTGGCCCATCTGACGACGCAATAGCGACAGGGGTGGGGAAGGCTTGGGTGTCCGCCGACGATCCAGGGTCTGAAGTAGACTAGGTCTCGGAGCGAAATTCGGTTGGTACTCTCATTGCTTTCCCGTCTCACCAAACGAGACCAAATGTCGAAAGAAGTTCTGCACTCCCTCGCTCAACTCGTCCTTCGCCTGGGCGGCGTCGGAATGGCGATCGGTCTAGCGGCTTGCAACACGGCGCAAAAAAGCTCCGATGCCGCCGCGTTCGTTCCTGCCCCTTGGCCACCGGCTCAGATCTGCAGCGTGCTTACTTTGGCCGACGTGCAGACCATCTCGGCCAATGCCGGCCAGGGCCAAATGGATGATCCGGAGACGCCGGCGCCCGGCTCGAGCCGTTGGGTCGTCGGCTGTGCCTGGACCGATCGCACGACCAGCCCGTTCAAGATCGTGCGCCTGGAGCTCGACGGGGCACTCACCCCAGAGGGCTACGCCGATCTCGTCGTGGACGGCTCCGGCTTTATCGACGATCACCCGGACGCAAACGTCCAGACGACCGCGGTCACGGGCGTCGGCAGCGCGGCAGCGTACATCGACGACGTCACCATCTCGCAGTCGCTCTTCGCCCGCATGAAAAGTTACCGGGTGGGCGTCACGGCCAGCGGCTTCACCCCTGACGTTCTAGAAGCGGTTCTGCAACCCCTGGTGGTCAAGGTGATCGGACAGCTCTGAGCTCTCACGGACGGCTGGAAAGTTAGTCCTCGCCGTAGCCCGTCCTGACGCCGCCTCCGATCTCTGGCCGGTCCAGTTGCGCGGCGACGGCGCGAGGGGGCCCAGTTCGGAGCTGAGGGGGTTAGAGCTTGTCGGTGTCAAGCCACCAGAGTCTGCTCGAGACAAACTCTTCGGCCGAGGACACGACAACGCGCGAGTATTCTGCGTCAACTCCGGACTGCGCATCGAAGCAAGCGGACGTCGCAGTTGCGCCGATCAGCTGATGCATGCGCTGAAGTTGTCTGTCGCCGCCGTCTAATGCCGTGACGGAGCAGGTCAGCACCGACGGTGGCTTGCCCGGAATCGCGACAGTATGGCTTCGAAAATCAACATGCGATCCGTTCGGGACATCGATGCACACGGAGTTGAAATGCCCGCGAGCCTTCAATGGACGGTCTGTCGCGAACGCCGAAGGCGTCGGACCGAGATGCACGGCTGTGGCTATGGTGATGTCTCGTGGTCCGCATGCCAGCGTAGTGGCCACTAAAACAGTGCCGGCTATCCCCACGGGCTCGTATCTTCGGGTGCGATTCATTGTTGCTCACCGGCCAGGGTAGTGGCGGCCAGGGCAGCGGAGATCAAGGTAGCGGAGGAGCAGCTGGACCAATCTGTCGAGGAACCGCCCAAGCCTGCGCTGTTACGGCTGACTGTTGTTCCGGCCTGATCTGCCAGGGCAACCAGTGCATCGCGCCGCCCCAGTGCCGTAGCGAAGCCGCAGCCTGTGCCGTCACGACGGACTGCTGTGCCGGGCTGATATGCGAGGCGAATACCTGTTCGGCTCCGCCGACCTGTGGAGATGGGAAGTGCAGCCCCGGCGAAACGCAAGACAGCTGCTGCGCCGACTGTGGCTGCATTCTGGGATCGTACTGCAGCGCCGCAACCCATGCGTGTACCGGCGTCGATTTCAATGTTGTGGACTTTCACTGACAGCTGCGCGGATGGGTTAGCCATCCAGTACCGATTCTTTGACCAAACGAACGGCGTTGTGTGGCCTAGCGCCCTGTCGAATTCGTACCAGAGCACAGCGGACGGGCAGACGGTCCATACGTCAATCGCCTGCATTCAGGGAGCGATGGACTGCTATGGTGCGGAGCCAAACCCCACTAGCAGCAGCATCTACTGGGGCTTAGGTCTGGCCGGCAAAGCTGGGTGTACGGCGTGCTGCGCGACGTGCGGGGTATCCAACCCGCAGATCAACCTCACGTGTCAGTGAATCTCGATCTCGGCCGGGGAGCAGAATCCCGCAAATTGTCGACGACCTTAGTAGAAGGCAATTTGTATCTACGGCGTATCGAAGGTTTGGTCTTCTATCCAGTCGTGGCGTCACCTCGGGCGCGACGACGCAGGCTCAAGACCGCGAAACTCTCGGCCCTACGTGACGCCAGAAATCACCCGGTGACAGCCGGCGAGACGTACGACGCATGGGACGCGTAAGGCGCTGCGAGCTCGGCCAGGGTAGGGAACTGGGTCGACCCCGTCCCAGGTTGCTTCGAGGAGATCGCAGCGGGCGGAAAGCGTCCGGGCGGACGGCCACGTCCGAATGCCGGACGGGCCGCGGCCGTAAGATCCACACTCTCCACGCCGAAGGGTGGCGAGCCGTTTCGCCACATTTCATGCCAGTCGGGGGCACAGTTGCCGCGGCGATAATCAACCTTGGAGCGGGAGCGTGCGGGGCCTTCGCCTCCGCTCCAAGGGCGACCCAGTAGCCGTTCTCCGCGGCTTCTGGCTTCCAAAGCAGGCGCTGATCGACGATGTCCGCTGCGTATGCGCACGGTGTCTGGGCTCGCGGCGCCGACACGTTGATCGACCGGACGGGACGCGCGCGGGCTGGACGAAGTATGCGCCGTTTGAGTCGCGTACAGCGCAACTGGCGTCAGCGGCGGTGAAGGCCAAGTGCGAGCACACCTCCGACCACCGCAACCACCGCGGCGCCCACCAAGGCCCAGTCGGACCATGACCACCGTGATTTTCGCTGACCGGGCGGCGGAGGATTGTGGAAGATCTCTCTCAGGCCGGGGAGCCACATCCCACCGAAGGCGAACAAGACGATCACGAGAATCAGTGCCAGCTCCCCGTCCCCGATCTCGAACCGCATGCCGAGGTCCGTTACTTTATAGCGCCGAACGCCGATTGACAGCGGTAGCGCGACGGCGCCGGCAAGAACCGCCGCGCCACCGGCATCCAGTCGCACCGTGACCAGCGCGACGCGATCGACGCCGGCGTCAGCGCGCGGAACCGCGCGGCTGGAGTAGGTAGCTTCTGCGGCCCGAAGAAAACCAGGGCCACCAACAGTGACACGCTCATCTCGCCAGCGCTCAGGTCGAACACGGATGCAAAGTTTGACGCGCGGGCGCGCCGCCCGTCAACGTCGGGATCTCACCCAGAGGATCAAGACCCTGGTCAAGACGGCGTGGGGCAGGACATTCAGGGCGCCTTGTCTGCCCGCGTAGTCATGGCTGATATTCGGGCGAATCTGTCAACTTCGGCCGCGTCGCTGGAAGGGGCAGGCAAGCAGCAGGGCGTGGCCGAAGTTGGCAGATGCTGGAGGCCTACCAGAATCAGTCCGACCCGCCAGTGCGGATTTCTGCGGCTGGAGTAGAATGCTCTGCGTGGGCGATCGGGCGGTTTTGACGTTCGTGCTGCTGGGCATAGTGGGCTTTCCACAGGTCCTTGGGTTCGCGGTGGCGCGAGCTCTTCGGCGCAGCGATCCGCGCATGCTCAGCTGGCCTTTCGTGGCGATGGCGATCGTCGGCATCGAGGGTTTCGCCTTATGGCTTCGATCGATGCCACCCGCCGGCGCTCCTGAATATCGGTGCGGCACAGGTCAGGCGCTCGTGGTGGCGATGGTCGTCATCTCGCTGGTCGTGAACTTGATGCTGGCACCCCTGCTCAGGGCAGTGCACCTGGCTTTCGCCCCCAAGAATCCGGAGTGACGACTCCATCTGGATTGCGAGCGCCTTCCGACCACCGGCAGCCATCCGCTGTTTTGTATCGACGGCGTATCGACGTTTAGGTCTTCTGGACGATCGTGGCGTTACATCGGGGCCCTGGAAGCAGGCCAAAAGCCGCGAAACTCCCGGCCCGACCCAACGCCAGAAATCACCCGGTGACAGCCTACGAGACGTACGACGCGTGGGAAGCGAAGTAACCCCGATCCCGCGACGTCATTGACATGCCGCCGAGGCCGCAGACGTCGGAGCAGCAGTCGAGCGACCCCTGCACCATGCTCTTGCCACGTTCGTACGCCAACCACGACGTAGCGCTTCTCTGCGATGACTTACCAAACCAGGAGGTGCGTCCGTCAGTGCGAGAGGGTGCTGTTGATGAAGACCGCGGACAAATGAGCTCCCCCCCATGGCCATACACTTTGTTGATGCTGCCGTAGAGCAGCACGGCCATGGTGCTGGGGGAGCGGCCCACCGCAGTGGTTGCCATGTCCCTGCGCACGGCGGATGGACCTGATGGGCGGGCTGCGTCGTTTGGGGCTCAGGCTCTAAGCGTTTTCGCCAGGGCCATGGGGCCACCCAATCGCCAGGGTCATGGGGCCACCCAATGACCTGGCGACACGCGGCGCCATCCCCCTGGGAAGTGACGAGAGTCTAACAAAGTCTGAGCCAGGTCGCCAATAAGAGGGTCTAGGCCTCTCACCGACACCGGCATAGCGGACGCGCTGGTCCGGGCGTTTGTTCCAAATCGTGTTGATTCAACCGAAGAAGGGCACTCGATGACGTCCAGTCGTTTTCTCTCGGTCGTGGGGGCTTTCGCCCTCTTCATTGGCGCCTGCGGCGGTCAGGATGGGGGAACGTCCACCGGCTCGGGCGGCACAACAGGGACGGGCGGCACGACAGGGACGGGCGGCGCCAACTCCTCGGGTGGGTCGTCCGGGACAGGCGCCGGGGGGACGGCCGGCTCACCGGGCACAGGCGGCGCGGTTTCTGGAACCGGCGGTCAGGCCGCTGGCGGGCACGGCGCCGGCGGCGCTTCGACTGGCGGAAGCTCCGGCGGTGGCGGCGGAGGTGCCGGAGGCACGAGCGCGGCGGTTCCAAGCAAAGGCTGTGGCGTCACGAATGGAGCGAAGACGCTGACCACCGGCGGCATGTCGGTCATGAACGCTCTTCCCACGTCAACCAGGCTCACGATGACGAGCGGCGGAATGAATCGCGAATACATCATCGACATTCCGGCGGATTACGATCCGACGCACCCGTATCGCCTGATCTTCTCCTGGTACCAGGCGTTTGGTTCGGACACCGGCAATGCGAATGGTCTACATCCCGCCGGTAATGGTCCCAACTTCGACGCAACTGACTACGCTTTCTTCGGGCTCCGCCGCGAAGCGACCGCAGCGAACCAGCCCGCCATCTTCGTAGCGCCCGGGGGAATGGGCAACACTCCATGGGATTTCACGCGAGACGCTCCCTTCTTCGACGACCTCCTCGCCCGCATCGATGCGAACCTGTGCATCGACGACAGCCGGGTCTTTTCGACGGGCTTCAGCTTCGGAGCGATGATGAGCTATGCCCTGTCGATCACGCGTCAGACGAAGCTGCGCGGGGTGGTCGCCATGGCACCGGCCAACTACGCCCTTCCCGGTGAGCCCACCGATTCGA
The DNA here is from genome assembly GCA_963711305.1 of uncultured Pseudomonadota bacterium. Lineage (GTDB taxonomy): Bacteria > Myxococcota_A > Polyangia > Fen-1088 > Fen-1088 > DASRQZ01. The sequence goes on along the minus strand of CAVQDT010000001.1, from coordinate 226,332 downwards.
ATGCGGCGCCGATCGCGTACATGGGGACGACCGGCATGAGCGATGGCACTTGTCCCTGGGTCAACAATGACGCCGCGAAGCTGGGCGGGAAATACTGCGCCCTCGCGCACGCTGGGGACAATGGATGCACGATTCCTCAGGGGAACAACATCCCGACCACGACCGTCGGCAGCAAGAAATACCTCTGTTACGACCTCCAAGGGTGCAAAGCGGGTTATCCCGTCAAGGTTTGCACGTTCGATGGCCCGCACACCCCATCGAGCGTGGATGACGGGACCTCGACCGGAGATGATGGCCTGAAGGCGTTTATTCCACCGCTCGCCTGGCAGTTCATCGCGCAGTTTTGAGCAAGCCGTCCGGCGGGCAAGAGTCGTTCACCGCCTTCTTCGCTGCGCGGGCGGCTGGACGCTTCGTACACCACTCATCGGGACGCTCTGCGGGCGCCGCCGGCGCGCCGGCGGCGCATAAGAGGCTGGCCGCGTCTAGGTTGCGTGCCGACCCATTTCGTATCGACTGCGTATCGACGTTTGTGTCTCCTGAGCGATCGTGGTGTCACCAGGCCGAACGCAAGGCGGCCGTGCAAAACCGGCGAACCCCTGGAACGGCATGACGCCAGAAATCACCTGGTGACAGCCAACGAGACGTACGACGCGTCGGTGAGCCTCACCCTTGACCTCGAGCACCAGGCCGTCCCCCTTGTTGATGATCTTGTACTGCGTATTGGCGTCGAAGTTGCGCCACACGGTGCCGACGGTGGGTATAGCCCTGGCACGACGCGTAGCCATCCGCGACGCCGTTGGTGCTCGACGTTCCCCCAGAACGAGCCCTCCTGGTACGGGAACGACGTGTTCTGGCCCCAGCCGATCGTGCCCTCGCTGTCGAGCCAGATCGGGATGTGCACGCCCGAGGTGTTCACGTGCGCCATGAGGCACGCCGACATGCGCTCCTGGCAGAAGCTGTACGACGTGCCGCCGCTGTCTTTCTCAGTTGCCGTACACGTACGGCCTCACGTATTAGTGAGCCGTCCCGACTGAGCCCCTTCCGCTAACTTCCAATATTGCGCAAGCGGAGATTGTCATGATGAGACGCGGGGTCTTCACGCCTGCTCGATTAGCCGTAGCACTGCTTCTGTCCTCGGCCACCGCTTCCACATCCGCGTGGGCCGTTGCCAGCGCCGAGCTCTCCACCACGCATCGCCATGGACAACGTGTCACGATCAGGTCCTGCTGAGCCTGACCCGCAATGCGTGGGAGCCGATGCAGCACCCCAGCGGTCACCTGACCCTGCGGGCCCGACACGAAGAGCAGACCCCTGGAGATCGACGTCGAGGACGACGGCCCCGGGTTCCCGACCACGGCGGCACCATCCGGGTCGACTGGCGCGCCGGCCGCACCTGCTTCATCTCTACGCTCCGGTGACCTGGACCGTAGCGCCGCTTCATCGGACCGTTACGAACACCGCGGATGAGGCGGGAACTGGGACTGTTACCGTGTTACCTACGTGGCTGAGGGTGTACGGCGCTTGGGGCGTCCAGGTCCCGCTGGTGGTCACGGCTGCCTCGCCCAACGTGATGCCGGTGGTCGCGGTCAGCGACGGTCCGCGAAGGTAAGTCGCCGTGGCGTTGGACACCGTGGTCCCGACGTCCACGGTCGCGTTCACGCCCGTGCCGGCCTCGGAGTTGACGATCACGACCACCGTCGAGCCGTCCGCCGGCGTCACCGTGTACGCCCGGACATTCGCGCCACCGGCGCTCGCGGTGGTGCTGAGCATGCCGCCGGTGCCGATGCGCGACACCAGCAACATGCCGTAGTAAAGGGGGGCGGCCTCCGTGACGCGGCTGTCCACCTCTCTCAGGGGCGAATACCAGAACGGCTTGCTGCAGGAGTTCACCCCGCTTGGACAGACGTTCCCGTCCATGTTCTGGCCACCGCCGTGGAAGTTGACGCCGACGGAGCCGTACTCCGCGGTGGTCAGCATGAAATTGATGCCCCACAGCGCCGACGCCAGCGCATTGCTGATCCCCTGGGCGCCGTGGCTGGAGTAAGAGTTCAGCTCGCCCCAGCGGAAGCCGCCTCGGATGTTGTTGCTCTTCACAGCATTCGCGAGCGCTTGCGACTGGCTGGTGACTGCGGGGTCGAGGTTCATCAGATTCGCCAACGTGGCCACCGAAGTTCCCGCTTGGCCGCGATAGTAGTGGTGGGTCACGATGTCGAGGACCTTGCCCTCGCCGTTGATGAGGTTGGTAGCGAAATTGATGTCCTCGAACACCCCGGGACCGGCCACGGCCGTGTTCGCGAACGTCGCGTGGATCGCCTGCGCGTACGAGTGCCACACGTTCTCCACGTTCGGGTCGTTATAGAGGTTCAGCTCGTTGCCGATCTCGACGCCCTGCAGGCTCGTTCCGAGCTTCGGGACGACGTATTGGAGCTCGGTCACCGCGGTTTGCGGCGTGGAGCTACCCCGCATGTTGACGGCATAGATGGTCTTCCATTCCGTCGCGGTCAAGAACTGGGCCAAGGCATCAACCTCGGCGGTTCCGATGTTGTGCGACGTGTTCCCCGGCGACTCGAACGCGCTCGGCGTCCATACGGAGGTGTTGACGTCGTCGGCACCGATGCGAACGACGCCCGGGCCGAGAAGCTTGAACATGTTGACCAGCGCGGTGTGCGTCGGGACGAAGAAACCGTCCGTCAGGTGAGACTTCTCGAAGCTGAACCCTGCAAACCCGGCCGCCAGGCTCCCCATGGGCGTCCCGCGCGTAACCTTCACGGTGCCATTCACAACCGTGCCCGTCAGAGCCGGCGGTGGGTTGTTGGAAACGCCTGCGCCGTCATTGCTGCCCGCGTCCTGGGCGCCCGTCCCTCCAGCGCCAGACGCACCACCGCGGCCGGTGACGCCACCCACACCCGCTGTACCAGCCACGCCACCCGTGCCAGGCACGCCAGCGTCGTTCGCGGCCGCGCCGCCGCCCGTCCCAGCCGTGCCGCCATCGCCGGCCTTCCCGCCTCCCCCGGTCTCGGCACCGCCGCCCCCCTGTCCTTGCTCAGGCGACGCACCTCGCCCCGTACAGGCGGCGCCGAACAGGATCGCGACGAGACTTGCGCCCGCCAGGCGCGTACGTCGATGCGCCCCTTGGCGCGCGGGATGATTCCGGGCTGGTGTTGGCATCGTCCTTTGGGTGGTCCTGCCCCAAGAAACGGTTCACGACCGGGAGGAAACCTGGGCGACGCCTTCCACACCTAAGCGATCGAGTGACAGAACCCGCAGGGTGCAGCGGCGTAAGGTGAGCCACATATAGCTGATTGTCCCGAGGCCGCATGTATTGTCGGGGTTTCACCAGCGCTGCAGATCGTGCGAGGCCGATCAATCCCGCGGGTTCGGGCAGTGTGTAGCCGGCGCAACATTCCAGAAGAGCGTCGTCGCGACGGTCCCGTCACAACGCGACCAGCCAGTCGGGGCCGCTTTCTGATCGGTTGCGGATCGGGTTCCGCTGTTGTGGTGCCGCCGTCGACGCCCCATGTTTGGCGAGACGCGTTCGATCGCGCTAGCAAGCGCCGGAAGACCGACGGGCCATGGCCGCGACGTAATCCGCCGGCGGGATCACCGAGAACTCTACGCCGCCCGCAATGCTGCCTCGCGTGCTCTGCCGCCCGCAACGCCACGAGATCAACCGGCGCCGCCAGTCTCAAATTGCCGCGCGACCCGCTGAGTCCATCAGATCCTGAATGATCGACAACGATTCGGACAGAGCCGGGTGGAGCTTCCGCCGTGACCAGAGGGCAAAGCCGCACCTCCTGCTCCTTCTGCAGATCCTCGATCTTGGCCGTACGAGCTGTATGCGACCTAGTGATCGTCCTTCGCTGGCCGCGTCGAAAGCTCCTCCGCCAGCGCCGTGTGGCCGCCGGCCATTGCAAGGGACGCCGCATCTTCGCCATTGCAGGTCTTCATCGCGGGATCCGCCTGCTTCGACAGCAACAACCTCACCAGATCCTTCTTGCCCCTTCGAGCCGCGAACATCAGCGCTGTTGTTCCTGAATTGTCGGCGGCGTTCACGTTTGCACCTCGATCGAGCAGCTCCTGCGCAAACCGGCGATCCACGGGCGGAGAAAAGCCGAAGGCCGCAAGTTGCATCAGTGGCTGGACCCCTTCAGCACCCGTTGCGGTTGCCGATGCGCCTTTCGCGAGAAGCGCTGAAACGATGGCTTGACGGGCGGTGAACTCTGCCTGGATCAGGGCATGCGTCCTGCGTAGGTCGACAATACCCGCTGGTTCCAGGCCTTCTGGAAGATGCGCTTCGACGACGTGTGGGCGGCCGTTCATACGATTACTCCCGGCCTTGCGCGCGAGGACAGCAAGATCTGCCCTTGCACTTTGCCATCGTTGCCAACGATCGGACCGGTGACCGACTACCCCGCGCGAGCCCTCTACTGGACGCTTCCGGACGTCGGCGACGATTCGATCGCGATGACGGCGGGGCCAGGACAAGGGGTGCATATCCGCGATTGCGCGGGGCTTGCCCTAAGCATTACCGGCAAGGCGGTTCTCGCTCACCTCGGCGCGGCGGGAAGCAGTCGTTACGTCCTAGCACCCTTGATCAGCGCCACCGTGGATCGGTATGTCTCCGACGACTGCTCCGGTGCCGCCGTTTATCATTTGCCCGCTGATTTCCTCGACGGGGTCTTCCCCTTGGTGGTCGGCGTTTTGGTGCCGACTTCAGCGGACTTGAGCGCCTACGTCGCGATCGACTTCCCGGTCTCAACGCACGTGGATCCATCGGGCGAGTTCAGAGAGATTTGCGACAGCTGCCCTGCCGACGGGGGCATATGCCAGACGGCGGCGGCCGCATCAACGACGCCGGTACAGGGGACCGTGTATGGAAGGCTGCAGGTGTTCCCACGTGCGATCGACGTGCCGCCCTTCGTGTGGACAGCGGAATTGGGCCTGGCCCCTTGATGCCGGCGGGCGGCAAGCGAGCAATGGCCGGGCTCGCGCTGGCATCCTGGCTCTGCTGTCCTTTCGCGGCGCGCGCCGGCGATGGCAAGCCGGTGCGCCCTTCCAGCGTCTTCCTGCGTCTGGCGGCCGGTCCGGCCTATATGCACGAGAGCTCGCACGTCGACGGCGTGGCCGACGGCGCGGCCGACACCTTTGGTTGGGGACCGACGCTGGAAGTGACGGTCGGCAGGAAGCTTGCCTCTCGCTGGGTGGTCGCGGGCTCCCTGCAGCTCACGGGGATCTTCAATCGCGGGGAGTCCTTTCGCGGACACACTTACGAGCTCTCGAGCACGGCGCATCTGGTAGACGTCCTGGCCGGCCTGGTCGACTACCGGCCGAACCTGCGCTGGAGATTTCATTTTGGCGGCTCGCTGGGCATCGTCGCCGCCTCCGAGATCGATGGCTCCAACGGCGCCTCGCAGACCAACTGGGGCGTGGCCGCTTCGCTTCACGCCGCCCAGGATCTCCTCCATCTGGGCCGATGGTCGATGGGCGTCGTCGCTCGCCTGACCTACTATCACTATGGCGCCGCCGACCCGGCCCCACCGACGACGTTCAACGGCATTCTGCCCAGCCTGCTGATCGCATTCACGCGCGACTGAGGCCGTTCAGGTCCGCAGATTTCCCAATCGCGCGACCGAGACGCTCTTCGAAGACTCGACAGCATGGAGCGGCCTTCAGCTTGCGGACCTACTTGCCGAGCCAATGCCGGTCTTTGAGGAGGAGAAGGCGTACTCCGCGCTGTTCGTTGTCGAACCGGTCATCGGGAACCGACAGGCCGCCGCATTCTGTACGCTCCGTTCGGATGTTTAGTCGTTCTTCTGACAAAAGCCGCCGACATCCCCACTCGGCAGCCCGCTATCATTCACGCAGGAATAGCCAGCCGGGCACGGCCCGGGAGAGTCACGGGTGTTTCCCCCGCACCGCTGTCCCGACACGGGACTTGAACAGGCCGGGGACACCGCAAGGAGCGCCAGCAGCAACACCATCCGCATGGACGAAGCTTACTCTCACCAGAGCGCGTTGCCGCCGATCCCCCGGTGAGGCCCGCCGGATAGGTGGGGAGCGGTCGGGGCGCGGCCCAGTTTCGTATCGACCGCGTATCGATGTTTGTGTCTTCTGAGAGATCGTCGCGTCACATGGCCGGCCACGAATCCATCCCAAACCCTCGGAACTCTCGACTCGACGTGACACCAGAAATCGCCCCGTGACAGCCAACGAAGACGTACGACGCATGGGAAGCGAAGTAGCTTTCGCTGCCGGTCGCCAAGCTTGGCCGGGCCGCACTCGCGACAGCCGGGAGTAACACAACCCCTCCGCCTACGATCCGGGCGCTGGCCGTGACAGTTCGGCAACAGCAATTCGATGGAGGTCGGGCACGGTCGTAGGTGGAACTTGAGAGCGACAGCACGTCCGCGCGGAGCGGGGGATTACCGTAGGAGCCGCGCGAACGACAACGTGCGATCCGGGTTGAGGTTGCCGGCCTGAGCGCTGCCCGACACAACACGAGAATTCTCACCTTCCTGATGAGATGAGGGCTGCGCACTCGGCGGTTCGATCCATGCCGTCGGCCGTATGTGGGGTCCGCCCGCCTTCGTACAGGCAGCAGCCGTCGCCGCCCGTGGTCGCGTCGCTTGCGTAGAGGAGGCAGCATTCGGGACCGCTGCTCGCGCTGCAGGTCATTGCGGTGTTACAGGTGTTCACGCCGCCCATGTAGTAGCAGCAACCGTCGGTGAGGGCGTCGACCTGCGACGAGTTGTATAGAAGCAGACAGGGCCCGGTCGTGGCATCGGTCCTGCCGGCCTCGAAGGCGGCGTCCTGGTCCTGAGTGGCGGGATGGACTTGGGACGAGCACGAGGCGGTCGCGAGACCGAATAGGGCCAGGATGGAAAGCAGACCTGCAAGCGGCTTGTGACGGGCAGGCATGGGAGATCCTTTTTCGTGGAGAAATTGAACGTCGTCGAGCGCCTCCTCACACGACGACGGTCAGACCTGGACGGGCAGGGGGCGCCCCCTCAGCGGGAGAACGTGACGATGGCCAACGCATCGGATCCCGAGACCAGCGCATAGATGGTGGGGCCGTCGGTGGTGATGGAATCGACGAAGCCGGAGCCGGGCACGCAAGCGACGATCTCGCCACCCGTACCAATGGATGGAACGGCCAGAACCACGCGGTCGACCTCGTCGCCGTCGAAGTGGGCGCGCCCTCCAACGTAGATCTGGGCGCCCTCGACGTGGGCGGTGGTGACCAGCAACGGAGGGGTCTCGGGGGGGAGAACGGATGTCATCGCGCCCGTGCCGTCGATGCGATAAAGGTGAACGTCGCCGTCGGACCAATCGCCGCTGGGCGGGAGCGGGTGTGGCGCGGCGCGAACATAGGCCACATCGCCGTCGACTGTCAGCAACGCGCCGGCCGACGTAAGTGGGTGGAGCGACCGCACAGCGCGGGTCTCGAGCTCCAAGCGGAATAGTGGTTTCGGATCCGCGGCGACCGTCGCCTCCTCCGTGAAATCGAGATGCGTCACCGCAGGGGCCAGCTTGTCGACGATCGCCGACTCGACGACATTCGCGGAGGCATCTCTCGCCTCCCGCACCGTGTAAATGGATTCTGGCGTGCCGTCCGGAACAGCAACCCGGTGCAGGACGGAATTGGTGTCTCCGATCTCCGACCCGTAGACGTACTGTCCGTCGTAGACCGGTTGGTCGACGAAGCTGGGGCTCATGCTGGCGACCAGCGTGATGGGCCCGCCCGACGCCGGGATGGAGCGCAGGCTCATGCCGTCGAAGTAGAGGAGGCCGTCGTCCGTGGCCCATAAGCCCTTGGCAGGCACCGGGTAGTCTGCCCCGTAGCTGACCAACGCTCGCGTTCCGCCTTGTCCAGTCGCATCGACGGCGCAGATGTCGGATGGGGTCGCGAAGTAGACAATCCCGGCCTTGGCGGCGATACCGGCATCGGCAATCAGGGGCCCCGCACACGGCTGGACGGTCAAAAAGAACAAGGGTCGCGGTGCGACGACAAACTCGGGGCCCGGCCGGCACAAAGCTGGGGCGGCCGGGAGCGACTGACCGCCACACCCGGGTTGGACGAGGAGCACGCAGACCAAGGAGAACAGAGATGCGCAGAGGCTAGGTTTGTTCATGCGACTCTGATGAAGGCGACCCCTTGTTGAAACGCTCGAGTCCGCAGAGATTCCCGCGATTCTCTGCTGTGATGGAGCGGGTCAGGGGCCGTGGAATCACTCGAGGTGTAAGTTCCGGGCGATGTCGCGCGTTTTCGAGGTTGTGAGCCCACGAACGACGCTGCTGATCGCCACCGCGGCGTGGTGCATGTTCAGCACCGGCTGCTTCGCGGTGGTGCCGTGGCCTTCTCGAGATTCCCGTTCGGGGGCTCTCGTGGCACGGGACGGCGCTCCTGTCCCTAACGTCGATGTAGAAGTTAACACGTGGGGCATCGACGTCCCGCGGAGGACGCGGGAGAAGCTGACCAACACATTCACCACCAAAACCAATGCCCGAGGGGAGGTTTTCCGTTCCAGGCGGCACCTTTGTTCGGCCCCACGGAGGTTCCTGGCGCTGCCGCTCCGCGCAGGCTACAGACCGTCGCTGCCGGTTTCGGAGGCGCCGGCGTCGCTCGGGTCGGCACCGCCGTCTGCGGGGGCCGGATCGGGCGCGGCGCCGTCGGCAGCAGCGATCTCGCCGTCGGCAACCTCGCCGGCGGCGTCGGTCGCGCCGGCGTCGGACGCCAGGCGCGAAGGATCGTTGTAGCCAGCCAGCGCGGCCTTGACGACGGTGCCCGACGCCGAGGGAGCTCCCTGCCAATCGTTGATGAGGGCAGGAAAAGTGCATCCGCCTGGAAACCACGCCCAGGCCGTCCAGCTGGCACCATGCTTGTCGGCGTAGGAGATCAGCTTGGAGCTGTAGTCTCCTGAACAGGCGGTGCTCAGGTCACCGAACTCCGTCACGATCACGGGATCGGTCTGGGTGAGATAGCCCCAGTGTTGATCCCATGACGTGGGGGCCTTGTCGGCGGAGTTGTTGTAAGGATGGGTGGCGTAAACGATGTTGTAGCCGGCGATGCGGTGACTCGTTACCTCCGAGAGGTCATATGCGTACTCGAGACCGCCGACCACCACCAGGTTGTCGGCGCCGGCCATGCGCACGGCATCATAGAGCTGCTGCATGCCGACTGCGTGCCAGCCGTTACCGGCGGTCCCGCCGGACTGCCAGATGTTCCAGGGGACATCGTGCGGCTCGTTATAGAGCTCGAACAGGACGTGCCCGTCTCCCGCGTAGCGGGCCGCTGCCTGTGACCAGAACGTCAGCGAGTTCGAGTCGGCCATGTTCTGCTGGCACCCTTTTGTGGGGTCGCAGCTGCCGAGGACGCCGGCGTCGGACCAGTGCAGATCGAGGATGACGTCCATGCCGGCAGCCTCGGCCCAGGCGATGGTCGTGTCCAGGAGGGAAGCGTAGTTCGGGTCAAACAGCGGCGACGCGGCGATCCAGAAGTCCTGGTTGAGCGCGATGCGGACCACGTTCGCCTTCCAGGACGCCATCAGCGCGAAGTCGGCGGCCGAGAGGTTCTCGCCGGTGCTGGACCACTCCAGCGAGGGGCGATCGACTCCGTGAAACAGGTGAGCGTGGCCGTCCGCCGTGCAGATCGTATTGCCGTTGACGTAATAGCCGCCCGGCGCTGTGGGGATGCTCGTCGCTGCGGTGCAGCCGGTCGGGGTGGTGGTGGCCGGCACCGGTGTTGGACCGGGCCCACTGCTGGGAAACAGCTCCGAGCAGCCCAACCCGGGGACGACCAGGGCGAAGATGAAGAAGCGAAACCGATTCGGCAAGGCAGTCTCCTCCGCGAAATAGGCTAAGAATGCGTCGATCGAAAGACTCTGGCGGCTCCACTCACCCAGATCGCAAGGTCTTGCCGCCCGGGCCACCTCGGTCGAACAGAAGTCGATTGCGTTGTATAGCGTCTGGCCCGCTGGACCTGGACGAAACAAAATGCCACGAAAGGTGCCTGCAGACTCTGGGGGTGGATGACAACCGCACTACCCACCGGTTCCGCCGGTCCTGAACTTGCTATGTGACATCGCATGTCGACCAAGGGACCTGTCAATGTCTCGGGACGTGTTCCCCTGACGGCCTTGCTGGGCCTGCTAGGGGTAGGGACCGCGGCGACCATGATGCCTGCGTGCGTTCCCGGCGACGAGTGCTCCGAGCAGGAAAGCCAGTGCCACGACAACGTGTTGTGGACCTGTCACAGATCGAATGAAGACTCTCCCCGATGGGTCTGGGGAAATCAGGACTGTGGGGCGGATTTCTGCCGGCCAACGGGCGGCGGCACCGCGATATGCGCGGCGGAGCCTGCCTCGAACCCGGCGTGTCTCGGCAACGCGGTCGCCAACTCCAATGACGTGAGCTGCACGGCCGACGGAAGGCTGGTCCTGTGCAATAGCGGATACGTGGAAACCGTCCTCGATACCTGCGATAGGCCTGAGCTGTGCATTCCTCTGGCCAGAGCTTGTGCACTCAGCGCCACGGTCGATAGTCGCTGCCGATCGACCACAGGCGTTTCGACCAATACTCAACTGGATCTGTGCGATTCCCAACACCTGCTTAGCTGTTCCGCCGGCTACCTCATCGGCGATCGAGACTGCGGCCCGGGCACCTGCTATCGGGCCGAGCCTCAGTTCAGGATCGAATGCGTGCTGTCGGCGACACCCGATCCACGTTGCGTCGCCCTCCCCGACGATCCCGTGAGACACAGCAAGCAGGGATGCGACGGTGACCTTCAGTTCACCTGTTACGACAATTACATCGAGACCGTGGAAATGTGCGCCGTCGGACGCTGCGTGGTCGCCGGCCCGAGCTTTGCCTATTGCGACGTCGTGGGAAGCGTGCCGTCAACCTCCACGACGCCGTGAGCGACCGAAGCCCGCACCGCGGAGCCCTGGCGACCGAACGCTTCGTCTTCAGCGTTGAATTCGGGTTACCTCTGAGGTCGGTCGTGCCCCCCCGAAACGGTTTCTGATCGCAGAGAAGCGATTCCCACCACCTCTCCCAACCTTGCGGGCATAAGGGGCTGGCTGTCCATGTTGTGGGCCGCCCCATTTCGTATCGACTGCGTGTCTTCAAGTTCGGGTCCGGGTGGAGCGCCGGGGTCATTCGGGTCGAGGGTGCTCTCTGCCTGCTGTTGGTGAAAGCGCCTGGCGCCGGCGCGCGCTGCACCGTGAACCTGCACGTCACTCGGCGCGCTGACTCGCGTACGGTTCCGGTCGACTTCACCTTCGAGTCCGTCGACGGACCGGGCCAGAGCCTGGGCTGCGTCCGAGTCTAGGTTGAGTCCGTTTCCGCACCACGCGCTGGCGTCGAGGCACCATCGCCCTCCGTTTAGCGGCGACACCGCGGGCCGCCCATCCTGAAGGTGCTCGTCTAGTAGCCGCTCCTCGTCGCTCGCCGGCGACGCGGGCCGGAATGGGGCGGAGCGGACGCGCATGCTTGAGGTCGGGCGGGAGTGCCTCCCCGCCTCCCTCCTTCTGTTACGGCTCAGCAAGAGCCCGTCACTCGGTGGCTCGGGGTGATTGTTCGCACGCCCCGTCCCGCGCCCAGCGCAGTCCCGAGCGTACGGGCCCGTCGACGACCTGGCGTTTACGAGGCGGAGTGCCTGCGGGCTAAAGAAGCCCACGAAGTGTGCCGAAGGGGGAGGGACATCTCTGCTCGTTCAATTGCGAGGACTGAGGACTAATGACCAAACTGTCGTATCGGATCGGGACAACCCTGGGTGTGCTGCTGGCGCTCGCTTTTGCTGGGTGCGGTGGTGGTGGTGGTGGTGGAACGAAGCCCCGCGATGGCGGAAGTGATGCGGGGACGGATGTTCATGTGACGGGGGACGTTTCCCCGGATCGGGCAGATGCGACCGCCGAGGTGGCGTCGGATGTGACTTCGAAGGACGCGACGGACGCTCGTTCCGATGTCGCCGGTGATCGCGGCGCTGACGCTGGCGACGCCGACGCCTCTGGACCGGTGGACGCCGGGGATCCGTGCACGACTGCCCACGGTGGCTGCGACCCATTGGTGACCTGCACCAACGTCTCGGGCACCGCGATGTGTGGCACTTGCCCCTCCGGGTACACGGGGACCGGTAGCACGGCCTGCGTCGACATTGATGAGTGCGCCACTGCAAACGGTGGTTGCGACAGTCTGACGACCTGCATGAACACCCCCGGTGGGCGGCTATGCAGCCCCTGCCCGAACGGATATACGGGCACCGGCGCCACCGCCTGTACGGACATCGACGAGTGCACGGCGGGAACCGCTGCGTGTGACGCGAAAGTGGCCTGTCAGAACACGCCGGGCAGCTACACCTGCGGGAATTGCCCCGCCGGCTACAGCGGCGGCGGCTCGACCGGCTGCGTGGATATCGACGAGTGTGCGACCAACAACGGCGGCTGCGATTCGCTCACGACCTGCACCAACACGCCGGGCTCGCACACCTGCGGCGCCTGTCCGGCCGGCTATACCGGTACCGGGGCAACGATCTGTGTCGACATCGATGAATGCGCGACCAACCATGGCGGCTGCGACCCGCTGGCCGCGTGCAACAACACGCCTGGGTCACACACTTGCGGCGCGTGCCCCGCGGGCTACGCAGGCACCGGCGCCACCAGCTGCACGGACATCGACGAGTGCGCTACGGCAAACGGGGGTTGCGACTCGTTGACCACGTGCACGAACACGGTGGGGTCGCGCACGTGCAGCGCGTGCCCGTCCGGCTACTCCGGAACCGGGGCCACCGGCTGCATGGACATCGACGAGTGCGCCATTGCCAACGGCGGCTGCGATTTGCTGGCGACCTGCATCAACACGGCGGGGTCGTTCATGTGTGGTGCGTGCCCGTCCGGCTACACGGGGACCGGGGCCGCGGGCTGCACGGACATCGACGAGTGCGCAACGGCGAACGGCGGCTGCGACCCGCTCACGAACTGCACCAACACCGGAGGCTCGTTCACCTGCGGCGCGTGCCCAACGGGCTACGCGGGTACCGGCGCGACAGGCTGCTTGGACATCGATGAGTGCGCCAGCAACAATGGTGGCTGTGACTTGTTGACCACGTGCACGAACACCGTGGGCTCGCGGACCTGCAGCGCGTGCCCGGCGGGCTACTCGGGTACGGGCACGACGCGTTGCCTCGACATCAACGAGTGCGCCACCGGCAATGGTGGCTGCGACTTGTTGACCACGTGCACGAACACCGTGGGCTCGCGGACCTGCGGCACGTGCCCGGCGGGTTATACCGGGACCGGCGCGACGGGTTGCTTGGACATCAACGAGTGCGCCACCAACAATGGCGGCTGCGACGTCCTCACCACGTGCGCCAACACGGCGGGGTCACGCACCTGCGGCGCGTGTCCCGCGGGTTACACCGGGAACGGCGCCACCGGTTGCATCGCCATCACCGATTGCGCCACCAACAACGGCGGCTGCGACGCCCTCACCACGTGCACCAGCCCAGGGGGCGTACCCACTTGCGGCGCGTGCCCCGCGGGTTACACCGGGAGCGGCGCAACCCATTGCGTCCGGACCCGTACCGACTGCTACCAATTCCTCGAGCTCGGCGAGAGCACTGGCGATGGTCTCTACACGATCGATCCCGACGGCTCCGGATCGAGTCTCCCCGTCCAGGTCTACTGCGACATGAGCGGCGGCGGGTGGACGCAGATCTTCGATCAGGACACGGGTGTCGGCGGCGGCTATCTGCCCGCCGCGACCTGGCGCGGCGGCGTGACGAACACCGCTCCGAACGCCGGCCAGTGGAGCATCCTGAATCGCATCGCTGAGCTCAGGAACGCCGACCAGACGTTCGAGTTCCGGCTCACCTTCGGTCAAAGTCAATCGAATTACATTCAATGGATGCAGACCGGCGACCCCAAGACCGGCATTCGCGGCACGGTTTCGAACATCGTCCAGTCTCCCGGTTCCCAGGGAGGGTGCGGCCTGTTCGGGGGAGTGGCGAACGACGGGCAGAGCGAATCGGCGTGGGACGGTGACGCGGGGGGATGCTGGTTCTTCGCGGTGGGTGCGGCCTCCGCGTACCAGGGAGGGATCCCCGCCTATAACAACTCATCTGCGGGATCGCTCACTACCGATCGCACGCGACTCTACGTGCGGCGTCGCAACCTGGTCCCGCCGGTGTCCTCGGGTCTGGCCGCCAGCTTCAACGCCCGCATTCCGGGGGCGGTGACACGAGACGGCTCCAACGTCGTGTCACAATGGAGCGACGGCAGCGGCAATGTCCGCGACCTCACGGTCAACGGAACTGCCCCGGTCTACAACTCGTCCTTGATCAATCAGCGCGCGGGGCTCGACTTCTCCGGCGGCACGCGGCTAACCACGGCCGCCTTCCCGCTGACGGCCGAGGTGACTGTGTTCGCAGTGGCCCAGTGGCGAACCCCCGCGACCTGGGGACCAATCGCGCACCACGGGGACCGGGACACCGATTGGTCTCTCGAGCAATCCGGAGTGGATCCCGGCAACGTCATGCACTTCCAGTCCAACAACGACAACTCCGGCGTCAAGCTCGCGCTGACCACGAATGGCAACTACGTCATGACCGGCAGGATCACGGGGCAGACCCGGTACTTCTCCGCCATCTCAACGGCTGGCGGAATCATCACGGCGGCGGGCTCGCCGGTGTCCATCGTCACCGGCAGCAAGATCCTCTACGTCGGGACGTCGGACATCAACGAAGCTTCCAACGCCTATATCGGCGAGTTGCTCTATTACAACCGCTCGCTCACCGACGTCGAGCGCGATCAGGTCATCGCCTACCTGCGCACCGCCTGGGGCATCTGACCGCCAGTTGCGCCGGGTGATGTTCTTCGTCGTGGAGCCCAATCGGGCGCAGCTCATCGAGCTTGGCCGGCGCATCGCCGCGCGCGAGCTGCGCCCGGTCGTCGGTGCGGTCATGCTGCTCGCCCAAGGTCGCCATGCTTTCGCGGCCAAACAGCGCGGCAGCTCGCCAGGCAAGATCGTGCTCGAGGTCGCGAACGATCCGCGCTGACGCGCTCGTCTCAGCTACATACCCGCGTCCGGCGTGTCCAACGTCGTACTCGGCGCCAGAGCAATCCCTCCGCCGGTACCCAGATAGAGCTGTGCGCCGAAGAGGATGTCGCCATAGCCATCGCCGTTGACGTCTCCGGGGCCGTAGGCGTTGCCGCTGATCTTCGGGACAGTAGCTTGGGGTGGAGAACCGAGGCCCGGGGAGCGCGCGAGAAACAGATAGCCAGTCGAGGTGGAGGTCCCTCCCGTTGCCGCGACATCCGTCAACCCGTCTCCGTCCAGATCGCCCGCGAAGGCTACCGAGGATCCGATGGCGCTCGTGGGAGCGATTCCTTGAGGGCCTGGGGTGATCGTGATCGATCCCGAAGCGCTACCGAAGAGGATGAAGATCTGGCCGAATCCTTGGCCCGCTCTTGGTGCTCCGACGATGACGTCGGCCAGACCGTCGCCGTTCAGGTCGCCTCCGCCCGCGATCGATGCTGCAAACAAGTCCGATTCGGTCGGGCTCCCTTCCGCGAGCCCGATTGGCGTCCCGCCGATCCCCGACGCGCTGCCGAAGAAGATCGAGATCGCCCTCATATCCCCCGGAATGGACGCTGCCCCGATGGCGATGTCGTCGAACCCGTCCCCGTTGATGTCGCCCGCCGCCGCGAGCGCCGAACCGTACGCGCCATGATGGGCTGGGTCGGGCAAGGGCGTGGTCCGACTGAGATCGAATCCCCTTGCACCGCCGAAGTCGACCACGACGGTGCCCGCGGTTCCGGTGGTTCGGATCGACGAGACGGCGACTTCTCCGTAGCCATCTCCGTCGGCGTCACCGACTCCGGCGACGACCGCCCCGAACCCGCCACCGGGGGAGCTCCCGTTGAGGACGAACGAGGGGACGGTATTCGGCCCGGTCGGCCCGCCTCGATAGATGTACGCCCGCCCGGTGTTGAGTGCCGCACCCGAGGCACCGACGATCACGTCGGCGTATCCGTCGCCGTCGACGTCGCCCGCGTTGGAGACGGAGCACCCGAATTTGGCGCTTGCGCCGTCCGGTCCAGGCAGAACGATGGCCGGGCTCGCGGCCAGGCCGGAGGGGCTTCCGAGATAGACGGCCGCCAGCTCCGCCCCGCAATCGCCGAGAACGGCGTCGGCAAATCCGTCCCCGTTCACGTCGAGGGTGCTCACAAAAGACGTGTCGGCAGCAGCGGTATGGACGCCCACCGTGATCTCCCAGGTCGGCGATGAGACGTTGCCTGTGGCGCCTTCCTTCGTTCCGAAGGCACGCCAGAAGAGCACGCCTGTCGGGAGGTCCGACGTCGGGACTGCGGTCGCGGTCGTGGTGGTGAGCGACTGGACGATCTGCGCGCATGGGCGATCTCGGCACACTTGAATCAGCGCGCCGTCGGCGCCGGCTGGCACCACCATGCGGAAACGAGGCCGCCGAGAGGTCACAGTCCCCGTCGAGATGGGCGCCAGGAGCCGCGGCGCGCCGACCGGCGGCGTTGCCACGTCGCCGCTCCCGTCTGGCGCATCGTTGGAGCCACCGTCCAGCGAGTCTCGACCACCGTCGGTGTTCGACGTGCCGCCGCCGCCCGACCCACCGGTGCCGTTCATGGCGCCGCCAGCGCCTCCCGACACGCCACCGGTTGCGCCCCCGCCGCCTGAGTCAACTGCACCGCCGCCGGCCACGCCGGCCGGTCCGCCGCCGCCTGCGTCGCGCGCGAGCCCATTTCCCGCCGCTCCGTCGGTATTCGCCACTGAGCCTGTCTTGCCGCCGTCGCCACCCGCGGCGCCGTCGCGCGCGGTGGTGCAGCCAGCGCTTTGCGCCGCTAGCGCGGCGAGCGCCAGTGCTGACAGTACAGCTTGGATCCTCGGCATCCTTTGTGCCTAACGAACGGTCAGCGCGTCCGATCTTCCGTGGAAAGCGATCCGTTCTAATTTCCTGCGCGGTAGCGAGCGCCCAGCGAACGTCCGCGGATCCCACGAAGCGCGGTTAGTCTCTTTCAGTGCACGACGTCTCGGTGGGCGGGCGCGGTCGCATCGCCCGGGTGCAGAAGGTGGTGGGCATGCCCGATCATCTCGCCGAGGAAGGTGGCCAGCGCGCAGAACTCGATCGCCTTGCGTTCAGCGGCCAGGTGGATGCCGCGGTGGACGAGCGCTCTCACGAGCGCCAGATCGGATTCGCCCCCTTTGCCGACCAGCTCTGTGACCAGAGAGGACAGCCTCGCTTCGTGCTCCTTCTGAAGATCATCTATCTTGGCCATGTGAGGTGAGTAGCACCGCCGCTCACCGGATTCCACGGCCTCGATGCCGAACCATCTGTTGCGCCGGAAGCTCTGGTCAGCGCCTCTCCAGGAACCCTCGACCTTCGAATATCGCCGGCATCGCCTTTTCGATCCGCGCCACCCGCGTCGCTGACTGCTTGGCCGCTGCAAAATGGTAGAGGTAGCTCCTCTGCCGCCCCGGCGTCAGCGCCTCGAAGGCGCGCTTGAAACGCGTGTCCTTTCGGAACCGCTGCGTGAGCTCCTCGGGAACCGGAAAGTCTGAGGTCTTCTTCTTCTCCATCCGCAGCCCAGCTTTCTCGACGGCGATGGCCTCGCGCACGTAGGCCTTGATGGTCGCCGATTTCGCGGCGATGTCCTTCACGCGGGTGAACTTCATCACCCGCCCCGCCTGCACCTGACCGAGTTGCACCAGAACCTTCTTGGGGTCCTTCAGCAGCGCGCCCTGAAAGAAACCCAGCGCGAAGTACTCTTTGAAGGCCTGAATGATGACGATATTCTTCCCTCCCACCGTGTAGGTGGGACTTCCCCACTTACGCTCCTCCTTCATCGCCATGCCGGCGAGCACTCGCCGCATCTCCCCGATCTCCGCCTCCCACCGGTCGCGGTACGCCATCTCCATTTCGGGATGATAGCGATGCGCGCCGCGACTTGCGAGGAACGCCGGACGTGGCCGCTGCCGGAGGCTCAGCCGTGTTTTTCCGCCGTCGCCGTCGACGACGCCGGTTTGGTGCCGGTTCCGCGGAGATTGACCAATCGCTGCAAGAGGTCGAACCAGAACGGGGCGCCGAACAGAACGGAGACGGCGGTGACCAACCAACCACAGAAGAGGAACAACACCGCGCCTACCGACGCGGGCGCCTGATCCCACCCGACCGGCAACATGAACAAGGCATCGAGCGCCTTCTTCGCGCCTTCGGTCGCGCTTCCCGCGGCGATGCTGGCCGCGGCGCCCGGGTGCACCCACAAGGTCTGGAAGAGGTGGAAGCTGTCGACGTTGAACAGACCCGAGATCACGAGAGCGATCAGAAACGTGAATAGCTGGGCCTGGCGCTTGTAGACGCCCGAAACGCGGTTCATTCCCGCGTCGAACCAGCGCGCGATCCCCGCTTCGACGTTCTCGACTTTGCCGTCGGAGCGATCCCAGATTCCCTGGAGCAGGGTGCGGAGCTGACGATCTTGCAGTCCATCGATGCGCTCCCGCAGGTGCTGGAATCCCTCCGGTACCTTCTGGATCGTGTCGATGAGCGCGATCGCGAACGCGCGTGGTTCGATGTACGAGGGCGTGATGGGCGGCGCCGCCGAGCCCTCACCGGTTCCGCTCGAGCGGGGGTTGACCAGCGCGTGCTGGTAGACGTCGCGCGCCAACCCGGTGAAGTCGGGGTCGTTGAGCAGCTCCTTCACTCCGTCCAGAAGGGAACGGGCGCGCAGCTTGAGCATCGACGCGACGGCTTCGTAGAGAGAGCTCGAGATGACCGAGATCGACGCGTAACAAAACACCAGGCCGATGGCGACTTCGATGGCGACGCTGTTCATGGGTGGGTCTCCCGTACAGCCAAAACGAACTGCGCGGCGAAAATTCCTACGGCGCAGGCGGAGCGGCCGCAGGGGCAGGGGCTGCCGGCGCGGCCGGCGCAGGCGTTGCCGGTGTAGGCGCCGTAGCCGGCGGACTCGGCTCCGCCACCGGACGCGGATTCGCCCAGGCCAGCTGGCTCACGAACTTGTCGAAGTCCGGCAGATCGCGGTCGAAGTGCTCGACGTCGTTGTAGTAGCCGACGAGGAGCACCGCCGACCGTTTCCTCCAGAGCTTGCCGACCTCGTTCACCGTACGCGTCCAGCGGGTGCATGGTGCGCGTCTGCACCCAGATGACGCCGTTGTCGCGCGCATTCACGTACTTGAGATCGTACACGAAGACTTTGCGCGTCTCCGAGGAATCAATCTTGCCGTCGCGGTCCTCGTCCTCCTCGAGGATTGCCACGTACTTCGGCCCATCCTTGGCCACGAGCGCGCCGGAGTCGTCGTACCAGTTGTCGAGCTGCCAAGCGGCGCCGAGCAGGCGCGTCTGACCCGCGGGGTAGCCCGCCTTCCAGCCGTAGGTCTTCTCCTCGAACCCCTGCTTGTTCCATTCGCCGCTGGAGGTCGTGCACCCGACGGCCGAGCCCAGCGAGACGATCACCATGACCAGGAGGGTGACGATTCTCATTACGTGCCTCGCGCATGGTAAGCCGATCCGCGGTGCCCGCAAAGCGGGATACGTGGTCGGGGGCACCGCCTTCCGGCTTCGAATCGGCCCCGACGGCCGGCCTCTGTCCCCGGTGACAACGCAAGCCGCGCCCCGGTGACAACCGGCGTCCGCGGCCGCGATTTCCCGCGAGATTCGCGTGGCGCGCGCCGGCATCGCGGTTGCTCTGGCGGACCGTCGAGCTTGCGAGCGTCGCGGTGGCGCTCGCGGCTCCTGAACAGCGAACCAGGAGACGGACGATGGAAATGACGAAGGCGACGAACAGTTGGTCGCGCAAGGCGTGGTTGATGGGAGCGGTGTCGTCGGCGGTTGCGGCGGCGTTGAGCGGCTGCATGACCGTCGAGTACGACATTCCGGTCGACATCGATCCCGCGGTGGGTGTTTGCGGGTTCACGTGCGATCCGAAGCTGCACGACACCTATGACAGCCCCAACACCCAGTCGGGAGAGATGGGCTACGCGGTGGAGATCGTCGGCTGGGGATACCAGTGGAACGGCGGGTCCGATTACTCGGTCGACAAGAACCAACGGATGGTGGTGGCGGGGGCGCCGGGCTACGTGGCCGCGCTCGGCGGGGGAACCGGGCGACTTCACCTCGTGCCGGCCAACATGACGACGGGCGGTCTCAAGAACAGTGACGCGACCGCGATCGGTCCCGTGAGCGCCGACGTGCGCGAGCTCGGCTACTCACTGCTGGCGACGGACATCCGCCAGGGCTACACGGTGCTCAAGGGTTCGATCGCGTCTTCCAGCGCGGCTAACCAGGCGGGCAGCAGCAACCAGTCCGCCCGGATGATCCAGAGCAGCGCGATCGCTGCGACCGCGAGCTCTGTCGAATCGGCGCAGGCGGCGCTCTCGGATCCCGTCGCGTTCGGTGAGGAGCTCCTCGCGGGCGCGCCGGGAAGCTACAGCAACGCCGGCGCGGTCGAGTGGTACGAAAACCAAGCCGGTTCATGGACCCTCGGCGGCGAGCTGCGCTCGCCGAGCGGGGTCGCCGGCGAACAGTTCGGGTCGGCGCTGGCGGCTCCGTCCGATCTCGACACGCGCACGCCCTCGGACACCAGCACGAAGTCGCCACCCTGGATCGCCGTCGGCGCGCCGGGCTCGAACACGGTCTACATTTTCGATGTCTTTTCCATGTTCGATCAGCCGATGGTCTACGCGCAGACCATCACCGCTCCCTCGGGGACGGTCAAGGGCGCGGCCTTCGGCGCGTCGCTGGTGATCGCCGACTTCAATCAGGACGGCCTCAACGACCTGGCGGTGGGCGCGCCCTATCAGACCGGCGGCGGCCGCGTGTACGTGTACTTTGGCCAGGTCGGCTTTGCGCCGGTGGCGCCGGTCGCACGCGTGGTGGCCCCCATCGCGCCGATGTCGGCGGGCGGGCTGTTCGGCTTCGCGCTGGCTGCCGGCAAGATCCGCCGCGCGGACCCCGATCGGCCGGCGCTGGTCGTGGGTGTGCCAGGGTTCGACGACGGCGCCAACTTCGACTCCGGCGGCCTGTGCCAGCTGCAGTTCGGAAACGCCAGCGCCGGCTCGCCGACCACGTGGCAGCGGTGCGACGTCAATCCGACGCCGGGGATGGCTTACCGCTACGGCCACGCGGTTGCCGTCGGCAACTTCCGCGCGACGAACGGGAATGGCTCGACCACCAGCTCCTGCGCGACTGGCGCGGAGGTCGCGGTCGGAATTCCGGGCCGGCCATCCTCGCTGCTGGGCGCGGGCTGCGTGAAGATTCTCGAGCAGAGCGACCAGGGCGCAGAGCCGGCGCAGTCGGGCAGCCTCATCTGGGGCACGCGCACGGGTGAGCAACTCGGGCGGGCGCTGGCCGCTGACTACATCGAGCAGAACGTCCACGAGGATCTCGCGATCGGTGCGCCGCTCTTCGACAGCGACCGCGGCAGCGTCAGCGTCACCAAGGCCGAATCTCTGGGCGGCCCGTCTGACCCGATCTCGGGCAAGTGGAAGTCGTACGACTCGGGGGGCGATCCGTTCAGCGTGAACGTCACCTGGGACAGCGTTGCGGCCACCCTCGACATCACGATGCTGGGCCCAGCGCGCCTGACGGCCAAGAAGAGCGGCAGCGTGTGCTCGATCTTCGGGACCGACGTCGACGTCTCGGGAACGACGACGTTTCCCACCATCTCCTGGACGACGACCGCCGTCACGCACACGGAGCACGTCGTCCTCGACTTCAGCGGCTACGATGTGGAGGCAGACGTCAAATACGACGCCGCCGCCGGTACCTTCACGCTCGACGTCGACGAGCAAGCGGGCGTGTTGAAGTGGATGAGCAACTCCTGCCACATCGTGAACAACCCGTTCGTGTTCACCCAGACGTCCGCGAACACCTGCGACTAGGCAACGCAGAAAGAACGAAAGAGGAGAGCCGGCGGTGGCGACCCCATCGCCGGCTTTCCTATTTGGGCGTCAACCGGACGTCGTCGATCCAGATGTCGAACGCGCTGCCGGCGCCGATCTGAAACTGGATCGCGGCGATGTCGGTGAGATCCAGCGGATAGATTTTGCCCCACGGCTCGGTAGACAGGCCGGTCGGGTCGGCAACCAGAGGGACCGTGAACATCTTCCAGGCCGTGGTGAAGGTGAGGAATCGGCCCCAATCGTCGCTGCACTTGTCGGTGCCGAGCTCGGACAAGCTGCACAATCCCCCGTCGGCAATCTTGGTGTCGGCGAGCATGGGAAGCTTGAAGTGAACGGCGGTCGTCGAGCCGGTGCCCACGCGCCCCCAGAAGGAGATCGCCTGGTACCCGCTGAGGTCGTAGCGATTCTTGCGCGGGACCGCGCCGCCGGTCGCCGCATCACCCGCGCCGCCATCTGACGGCAGCGGTGCCGCGAGATCGGTGCCCATCCCCGCGCCCCAGGTCGTGCACCCGTCTCCTTTCATGCGGAAGGCGAAATGGCTGCCGCAACGCGGAGTCTCCAGCGCCGTGGCCGGAACGTTCATTGCCCCTTGGGCGGGATTCTCCATGCAGGTGGCTGATTGATCGTTGTAACCGTACCAGGCGCCGTTGCGCCCGGCGGCCTGAACCACGGCACCGGTGCCGTCCTCGAAGTCGGAGATCAAGTTGTCGGTGCCGGTCAGGTTCGACGTGCAGTCGATGACCGTGGCGGCATTGCCTCCGCCACCGTCGTCGGACGACGCCCCGCGATCGGCGGCGCAAGCCCCGCCTCCCAGCGCGGCGGCCGTGCAAACCGAAACACCCAAGCAATAAGCGAAACCAAGCTCGATATTCATGAGCGGGCCCTCCATCAATGTTCGTCCCCCGCGGGGAGCGAACGGGCGAGGCGGTCTGGACGAAGATTGTGCAATCAACTGCTGGGCAGCACCGCGACCGACCATGAACCCTGCTCCGTGTAGCTGAGGCGATAGTGCTTGGTCGTGGTCGCCGCGTCGCAACCGAGATCGATGTCGACCAGGAACGTCGACATGCTGGGGTCGGGGGCGATGGTGACCACGAACTCGCTTCCAGCCCTGGGATTGGTTGACGTCTCGCTCATTTCTCCGAGCAGCGTCGCGCCGGTCACGCGAACGGCATCGATGCGAAGACCGAGCACGCCGGGATAGCCGCCGCCGCCCAAGTGCAGAACAACCGGAGGCGCGCCCCCGTCGACGGGGCTGCCCACGGATACCGTCATCACGATGCTCGAGAACGGCATGGGCAGCGTCGCGCACTGCACGGGCGGCGGCGGCAGCGGATCGACCACACCGTAGCCGCAGCCGTGAAGCCCCAGCATCGCCGCGCCGGCGACGGGACCCAGGCCGCGGAAGCGGTGCAGGATGAGGCGCGCCTGCTCGGCGACTCGTTCCACCGGTGACGGCGCGAGAGCACGCGCGGAGCTGGGGCGGCCCTGGGAGGCCGGCGCCGGCAGCAACTCTGGCAACAGCGTCTTCTTCTCGCTCACGGCTACGCCTCCCTCGAGACTGTCTGTTGCAGGGGCGTTGCGACTCGATCGCCCAGGTAGGTGAGAGGTTTGCCGCGCCCCACGCGCTGCTCGAGCTCGTGCGCGATGGCCAGCATCTGATCGCGGACCTGCTGTTCGACCGCGCGTGCCCGGCGTGCCAGTCGGTCGGTGAGCGCGCCGTCATTGTCTTCGGCAGCGCCACCGCGGACGTGCTCGAGGAGCTCGCGCAAGGTGGTCACGCTGTCCAGAGCCAGGCGGCGGCTGAGCGAACGGCCCCGATCGAACAAGGTCGCGTCGTGGGCCTTGGGATAGAAGCGTCGCACGATCTCCAGATCGAACCGCATGCCCTGGATCGTGTTGGCCAGCGCGTCCTCTCCGAAGTTGCGGGTTGCGAAGCAACGCATGGCCAGCCGGTAGAAGCGCTCCATCTCGGGCGTTGCCAGGTCGTAGTCCCATTGCAAATAGTCGCCGCGGCAGCGCCCCTCCGCCTGCATGCGTGCCAGCAGCGGCGTGCCCGCGTACAGCTCGACGCGACCGAAATTGAATGGGTGGTCGGCGGCGTATTCGATGAAGTCGAAGTTCCGGGCGACGCTCTCGAACGTCGTGTCGGGATCGAACATCAAGAGGTTGAAGCAGACGAACAGCCCCAGCCCGCGCGCGACTTCGATCGCGCGGTGGTTTTGCGAGGGGCGCGCCCAGCGGCGCAAGGTCACGAGACCCTGGTCCGCGTCGGTCTCGACACCGATGTAGCAGCGGATGCAACGAAGGCGCTCGACCAGGACGTGGAACACTTCGGGCGTGGCGTCGTTGGGGCGCGCCTTGACCACCGTGGCAAAGTCGCGCATGCCCTGCGCTTCGATGGCATCGGCCAGCGCGTTGAGGCGTGCCAGGCTCTTGGCGTGGTTCGGGATGAAGAAGTTGTCGTCGTGGAACACGAAGATATCGATCCCGCGGGTCCGCTGCATCTCCGCCATCTCCGCGGCGACATCCGCTGGCTCGCGCAAGCGGTAGCGCTTTCCGGGCAGCGTCTGCTCGTGCCAGGCGGCGATGCAGCAGAAGCTGCAATTGGCGTAACAGCCGCGGCTGGACACGAGCGGCGCGATTCCGTGATCGAAGCAGCGCGCCGGATCACCGTCGCGTGACGGCCAGGGGAGCTGAGACAGGTCGGGCGGCGCCGGCATCTCCGCGAAGCGCGCGCCGCCGTCGCCGTCGCGGGCGACCACGCCCGGAATCTCCTGCCACGAGGTACCCGCCGCCAGCGCGCGTGCGAGCGCGACCAGCGTCTCCTCGGCTTCTTGCCGGCAAATCGAGTCGAGCGCGGGGAAGTCACGCAGCAGCTCGACGGCGGCGAAGGTCGCGAAGTGACCGCCGGCCGTGATGTGGCCGCGGTATCCCTCTTCGCGCAGCGCAACCGCCAGCGCCACGAACTCGGGTGCGCGCCACTGAAAAGCCAGGGACAGGCCGACGGCAAGCGGTGGCTCGGGCGCATGGAGGATTCGTGCCAGAACGGCGGGGAAGTCCTCCGGCTGACTCGCGGCCAGCACGTGCGCCTCGATCCCGGCGGCCCTCAGGGACGCGACCAGGTAGCGCAGGCTCAGGTTTTCTTCCAGCTCCGGTCCACAAAGAGCCACCCACGCCATATCCATCCGCTTAGCACGTTCGGTGCCAGCGCAGCTCGCGCTCTCGGTGCGCCGAAAACCACACTTCCACCGGGAAACGACCGGCGCATTCGCGCGCTGGTCTGACATGACTGTCGCGATCACACCGCAAAATCGTTGACGAGGTCGGCGGCCATCCCTGTTAATGGCATCGTGTTCACGAAGAATTGTCTGAGTGTGGTGCTCACGGTCTCCTTGCTCGGCGCGGGAGGGTGCACGAAAGCGCCGCGCGAGACGAAGGACAAGGGGGCGGGGACGCCGGCGAGCGGCCCCGTCGAACCGGCCGGGTTACCCGCCCCGCCCGACGTGGCTGCTGCCCCCGCCGACGCCACCCGGACGCCGAGCGGCCTGGCGTGGAAGGTCCTCACGCCCGCGAGCGGTACCGACCACCCGAGCCTGAACGACCGGGTGAAGGTCCATTTCACCGGCTGGACTGCCGACGGAGCGATGTTCGACACCTCGGTGAAAGAGGGCAAGCCGGCGGAGTTCGTGCTCAAGAACTCGCTCAAAGGATGGAACGAAGGCTTGCAGCTCATGGTGAAAGGGGAGAAGCGCCGCTTCTGGATCCCGGCGGCGCTCGCGTACGGCGACAAACCGCGCCGCCCCGGCATGCCCGCCGGTCCGGTGGTCTTCGACGTCGAGCTGCTCGATTTCATCAAGGCGCCACCGCCGCCGACCGTTCCGGACGACGTGGCCGCGCCGCCCAAGAGCGCGAAGAAGACCGCGTCCGGGATCGCGTACCGCGTGCTCGAGCCGGGCACGGGGAAGGAGCACCCGACGGCCGACAACACCGTAGAGGTGCACTACACGGGCTGGACGACGGACGGCAAGCAATTCGACAGCTCGGTCGCGCGCGGCGCGCCCGCGAAGTTTGCGCTGCGAGGTGTGATCGCCGGCTGGACCGAGGGCGTGCAGCTGATGGTCGTCGGCGAGCGGACGCGCTTCTGGATCCCCGGCAAGCTCGCCTACGGCGACCAGCCGGCGCGGCCCGGTGCGCCGGCGGGCATGCTGGTGTTCGACATCCAGTTGCTCGGGATCAAATAGTCACTCGGCTGGCCCCTCGGCACGGCGTCACGGGAATATCAGATCCCGAGGCGCGTTATCGGGAGCCGAGGAGGATACGAAAATGGCGCGAGTCGCAGACTACGCAATCGTCGCGGACGGATGGGTCGTCGAGGCCACCAAGAACACGATCACCTTCAATGTGCCTGCAAACATTGACGAGCGATCGCGTTGCATCGTGGGATTCATGCTGAAGGTGGAAAACGAGGACGACATGACCCTGAAGCTCCGGATGAACGGAAACGACATCTGGGACTGGCAGTGGACGGGCGGCAGCGACGATCCGGCGCGGTTCTTTCAGGAGGTCGTGTCCGCGGGTGTCGTCAAACCCGGGGCCAATGTGTTCAGCTTCGACAGCTCCTCGGGCGACTTTCGCTTTGTCGAGCTCTCGGACATCGTGGTGTGGTTTCAGGCCAATATCTGAAGACAGCACGGCGCCCTCCACCTGCGTTATGCTGCGCGCGCAGCATTCACCCAAGGAGGCGACAATGGAGCGTTCTACGTTGGTGTCTGGTTGGCTGTACTTCGGGTCGTTGGCGGTGGTGTTCGGGGCGGGGGCGTGCACCGCGGCCCACATGGCGGTTCCCAAGGACGTGGGCGGTGCGTCCGACGAGATCACGATTACTGACCGCAGCGGCATGTCCGGTGCGCTGGCCAACGAGTCGTTCACCATGGGGCCGTACAAGGTCGCCGACGTGAGCCGCAAGTGGAATAGCTCCAGCACGTCGACGATCGTCGGGTTGTCGTCCAGCGAGGCCAAGGGCGGGTACACCTTCGGCCTCAAGGCCACCGACGGCGAGTACAAGGGGACCTGTGCAAGCCACCTCGACGAGAAATCGACGGGCTTCCTGGGCGGCACGCTGGGGACGCAGAACTTCAATGTGGTCTGCGAGTGCAGTGGGGCGTCGCAAGCGAACTTCTCGATCAACGCCGACACGACCTCGCACTACAAGGGGACGGTGCTCGCGCACAACGCGAACTACATGATCGAAGGCATCTACACCGACGAGAAGGGCTCGAGCAGCTCGAAGCCCCTCGGGTATCAGGTGCGCGGTCCCAGCGACGCCGTCGCCGCCGTCGAGGTGACCGGCAAGGGCCGGGTCTGGCTCGCCAAATCGCTCGAGGCCGGCGCACGGGGCGACGTCGCGTGCCTGTTCGCGGGGCTGCTTCTCTATCAGCCGCCGACCGCGAAGATTGACAAGTAAGCCGCGCGTCGCGGGCGGAGAGCTGCCCCCGGGCAGCTCCTGTCCGTCGTCGCGCCGCCTCCATTGATATCGGTCGTTCACGTGCGTTGCGTTCTTGCGAGCACCAAAAGGCATGAAGGGCGCGCTGCGCCTCTGCCAGCGCCGCTTCGCCGCCCATCTCGCTGGTGAGCACGCAGCGGCCAGCGGTCGCAGATCGATCGCGCCATCTCCCCTTGTGCCAGAAGGTGATTAAGACCTAGGCAGGTCCCTTGATTATGACCGCCGGGAACGGCGAAGGAGAGACGATGGAGACGTTTCGTAAACGCAGGAAATCTTCGGTGTCGACGCTGATGTTGTGGTGTCTCTTGGCAGCGATGGGCACCGGCGTCGGGTGCGCCTACGGTGGCCTCGCCGCTATGCCGGACGGCACCGTGTTGGTCGCCCGCAACTCGCTGCTGGGCGGGCTCCGCAAGATTTACGTTTGCAAAGTGAACGGCGCGACGATGAGCTGCGTCGAGAGCGCGAACGCGCCGTAGCGGTCACGGCGGCGGCGCGGGAAGCGCCGCCGTGCCGTTGTAGATGTTCACGGCGTCGACGATGTTGGTGAGGCCAGCGCCCATCAAGGAGAGGCCGGTACCGGCGCCCACGGCGCCGGCGCCGATCAAGGGCCAGCGCACCGGCGCGCGCGATGAGGCGACGCCGGTAATGATCGCCGCCGCGCTCAGGAGATAGAGCGGAACACCCACGCCGAGCTGCGTGAACGCCCGGTGCGCGTGGGCGGCGGCCGGGGGCGATCCTTCGACCAGCGGCTCCAGCGCCCCACCGAGCGGTCCGATCGGCACCTCTTGCCCGTCTTTTACATAAAATGCAGATCCATGGTGGATCACGACACCGATGCGGCCGTTGCGCGCCGGCTGGTAGGTTGTGCCGCACGCGACGCACCCCATCGCCATCGCCAGTGGGAGCCACCTCATGAAGGAATCAGCGCGGTCCAACGACCAGCGCGAGCCGACCGGCTCCCTCCCATTCCTTGCTGAAAGAGCTCATCGCGTCCTCGCGCATCCCATTCCCCGGATCCAGCAGCAATAACTGATGCGAGCGTGCATTGACGCCCACGACGACCTCGTAGTGTCCGTAAGCCCGGTTGTTGCTGTACCGCTGGACGAGCCCGACCAAGACCGGCCGGTTCCACCCGATCTCTCGCACGAGGTCGCCGACCTCGCCTCGGATCAAGAATGCCTGCAGGCCCCGGCGCCGAACCTCGTCGCGAAGCGCGCCTGCCGCCACCGACGATCCTGATCCTCCAGTCGCTAGCGCCACCTCCGCCACGTCGGCCGAGATACCCCAACGGTGTAGGATCATTGCCAGCGCCGCCGGCCCACACTCGTGTTCGGTCGGTTGGCGGATCAGCGGGACACCACCCACCACCTGCCAGCCGTCCTGAGTCCGAATCTCTGACGCCGATACGCTGCGGGCTCCTCCGCGGTAACAGCCGGCGAGCGCGATTGCGCCACAGACTAACGCCGCGGCGCTGGTTCGGTTCACAGCGAGAGCAAGATGATGACCAGGAGCAGCACGACGACGAGGCCGGTGCTGCCAATGATGACCACGTCGCCGCCCTTGAAGTTTTCGAGCTCGCGAGCGTTGGCCTCACGGTCCTCGTAGCTGCCAGCGACCAGCGGCGCGTTGGTCGTGGCCGGCGTCCCGCGGGTCGACGGACCTTGCGGAGAGCCCGCGGCCACGGGAGCGATCGGCGGCGCAGGCATCTCGCTGGTTGCGGCCCATGCCGATGCGCGGCCAGCGCAAAGCAGGATCACCGCGATTGCCACAGTCACGATCGCGTTTCGACATCGCGCAGCGCGCGTTCCAATGGTCAGGGTCATGTTCGCGTCTCCTGACCTGGCAATCTGCTTTCGTTCGCGAAATAGGCAAGGGGTAGTATTGATTCCAGGATGGATGATGGTCCGGACGCCGGCGGCTGGGGCGCGACGCTGGTGACGCTGCGAAAGATCAGGTGACGATCTGCAGCCGGCGGCGAAACTCGCGCGAGAGCTCGTGGTCGGACCCGAGCGCGTCGAAGATCGCGAGCATCGCACGGCGGGCGTCGTCGCCGCGGGGCTTGCGGGCGCTGGCGGCCAGGTCGAGGAACTGCTGGAGCGCGGGCTCGGTTTCGCCGGCGGCGGCCATGGCCGAAGCGAGAGCGTAGCGCGCCTCGCGATCGTTCGGGTCGCGCGCCACGGCGGACTCGGCAGCCGCGCGGCCACCCGCCGCGCTCACCGCGGCGTGCAGGTTCAAGCGCGCGCGCAATGATCCCGCGAGATCGTCGGCGTCGGCGCGTGCCTCGAGCCGCGCGACCAGCGGTTCGGCGCCGGCGGCGTCCTGCGCGTCGAGCAGCAGGCGCGCAAGCGCGGCCAGGGCGCGTGCGCCGACGAGGCGATCCACCTCCGGGCTCCCCTCGGCCCGCGCGACGAGGTCGCGCAGCGGTGGCTCGGCGGCGGCGCGATCACCGGCGCGCGCGGCCTGCTCGGCCTTCTCGAGAGCGGTCACCTCGGCTGGCGGCGCCAGCGCGGCCAGCCAGCGGCGCACGACGTCGGCGGGCTGTGCGCCCGCAAACTCGGACACCACGGCGCCGTTGCGAAACGCCTTCACGGCCGGGATGCCGCGGATCTCGTAGCGGGCTGACAGCGACGGCGCCTCGTCGGTGTTCACCTTGGCCAGCTCGACGCGCCCGCCGAGCGCCGCAACCTCGCGCTCCAGCACCGGCCCGAGCGCCCGACACGGCCCGCACCACGGCGCCCAGAAATCGACGACCACCGGCACGTCGTGCGAGCGGGCCAGTACCTCGGCCTCGAACCCGTCCTCGGGCACATCCTTGATATGAGCGGTTGGCGCGGCAGTCATCGACAGGAGTCTTCTAGCATGCTGCGCGAGTCCTTCCCCGAGCGCTCTGTGCTATTGAGGGCGCATGTCGCTGCTGGCTCATCTCAAGGGCAAGGGTCCGAACGGATTTGGCTACGGGTCGACCGCGGAGGAAGTGACCGCCGGGATCGACCTGCACGGACGGACGATGCTGGTCACTGGGTGCAACTCGGGCCTCGGGCGCGAGACGTCGCGGGTGCTCGCGCTGCGCGGGGCGCGCGTGATCGGCACCGGCCGCACGGTGGAGTCGGCGCGCGACGGGCTGGCGGGCCTCGGCGACGCTCACCTCGCGCTCGCCTGCGAGCTTTCGGACCCGGCGTCGGTCCGCGCGTGCATCGACGCCGTTATCCGCGACGGCGCGCGGCTGGATGCGTTGATCTGCAATGCCGGGATCATGGCGTTGCCCAAGTTGCGCCAGGCCCACGGCATCGAGCTGCAGTTCTTCACCAACCACATCGGACATTTCCTCCTGGTCAACGGGCTTCTCGACCGGCTGGCGCCGCAGGGGCGCGTGGTCGTCGTCGCCAGCAACGCGCATCGCCGCGCGCCCGCCGCCGGGATCGACTTCGACAACTTGTCGGGCCAGCGGGGCTACGTCCCCTGGAAGGCGTACGGCCGGTCGAAGCTGGCCAACATCCTGTTCACGAAGGAGCTGGCCCGCCGCCTCACCGACGGCCGAACCGCGAACACGCTGCATCCGGGCGTGATCGCCACCAAGCTCTCGCGGTCGATGGGCGCGCTTCCCCGCGTCGCTCTCGCCATCGCCGGCCCGCTGGTGCTCAAGGACGAAGCGCAGGGCGCGGCGACCCAGGTATTTCTCGCGACCAACCCGTCGGTCGCGGGCGTCACCGGTCAATATTTCTCACACTGCCAGCGCGCCGAGCCCGAACCGATCGCGAATGACATGGCTCTGGCCGCGCGCCTGTGGCAGGAATCCGAGCGCATCGTCGCGGGCCTGGCGTGAGCGGCAAGGCGCAAAACGCGAAAGGTCGCCGCGACCGGAAGATTTTGGCTCCGAGCTCGTTTGAATGATTAGGGAGTGGGGAAATGAAGTCAGGGGAGCGACCGAATTGGTCTCAATGGATAGGGACAGAAAGGCTCGAGGCGGCGATATCGAGCCTGGACCCGAGGTTCGCGGAGCCGATCCGGTTGCGAAGTCTTGGGCTGTCGTTCGACGAGATCGCCGCGCGCCTGAAGATCTCTACCAGCCACGTGGGAGCGCGGATCTTCCGTGGCCACCAGCGGCTGCGCGAGATCCTCGAAGGCGACGTCGACCGGCTGAGTGACGCCGCACCTGAGCGGCTACAGCCGACTTAGTCGAGCGTCCCGCTTCGAGGGCGCGGCCTTCCCCGCCGCGTTCCGGCCGCGTGGCACGACCGTTGCTGCCTCGTTGTGCAGGGGTGGCTTTACGTGTCCTGCGCGCTCAGCGACGAAGACGATCGTGATCAGAATGTCCGGGTTCGGTCGTCGGCCCGTGCGGCGTCGTTCGGCTCTTCCGGTGAGCTCGAGCCGCTGATCCGCGTCACGCTGGCGCTCTTCGTCATTGGCCTCGGGGTCTGGCTGTTGCTGGCCCGGGCCGCCTATCGCCGGGAGTACTCCGGTACCGGCGTCGCCTGGCATCGCGGTGCCCAGAACTTCATCGAGATCACGCTCATTCGCGAGGACGCCGTCAACCTGGCCTGCTCGGGCGACGCCACGATTCACGGCCTGCATTGCGGCTTCCGGGCGGGCGGCGCCAGTCAAGCCGACGACGACGCGCACGTGTTGCGCCCGTACAAGACGGTCAACGGCGAGCTCTTTCTCGGTGCTGGGCTGTGGAGCTCGCTCGCGTCACACGGGCGGCTGCCGGCCGACCGATTCACGGTGACCTGCGACTTCGAGATTGTCGGTGCGCTCCATTCGGTGGCGTTGCGCTGGACGCGCAACGCCGCATTCGAGGCATCCGACCGGAGCTTGGCCACTGGCGTGCTCCGCGAATGCGCGATTCCGCCGTGAGCATACACGCGCGTGCCCAGGCGATCGCCGCTGCGCTGGCCACCGCCGTCCAGGAGGGCCGGCGCACCTGGCACGGGGCTCTCGCACGCGCGGCGAGCGACAACGATCGTCCTCGCGACAATGATCGTCGCCGGCGTCGTGCTGCGCGTGCGCGGCATTGCGTTTCCCCCGCGCTTCACGTTCGACGAGCATCACTTCGTCCCCAATGCCCGCCGCTATCTGCTGGGCGAAGCCGACGACAACGACCACCCGCCGCTCGGCAAGCTCCTCATCGCGGTGGGGATCCTTCTGTTCGGCGACAACCCGATCGGCTGGCGCGCCGCCTCGCTGATCTTCGGCTTGCAGTCGCTGGTCATCGCCGCCGCGCTGGCGCGCGCGCTGTTCGCGAAGCCGCGAGCAGGCTGGTTCGCGGCGGCGTTCTTCGCCGGCGACGGTTTCTTTCTGGCCTACTCGCGCACGGCGCTGCTCGACGGCGGTCTGACCTGCCTGATCCTCTGGAGTCTCCTCGCCGCCGTGACGGCCGAAACGTGGCGCGGTGTGCTCGCGTGCGCGGTCCTCGTCGGCCTCGCGGCGTCGGTCAAGTGGAGCGGCGGCATGGCGGTCGTGCCCGCGGTGGCGGCGATCGTGATTCTCCGGCGCGCGCCGCGCTGGTCGCTGCTGCTCTTCGCCGCCGCGCCGATCCTGCATCTCGCGCTGTGGCTCGCGACCTTTCCCCTGTCCGGCCGGCCCGCTGACCCGCGCGCGCTCTTGACTCTGATGCACGAGCTCCTGCGCCGCCACATCGAGATCGGCCACTCGCAGAACCCGCTGGCGTCGCCCTGGTACACCTGGCCCGTCCTCTATCATCCGATCGTGGTCAAGCTCGCCGACCACGGAATCGGCCGCCGGTACGCGTCCAGCGTCGGCAATCCTCTGCTCTTCTTCTCGTCGACGCTGGTGATCCTGACGACGCTGCAATCCGCCGTCGTCGCCGTCGTGCGCGCGCGCAAGGCGGGCGTGCGCGTGTCGACGAGTCTCCTCGGCTACCTCTCGTTCCCTGCCGCCGGTCGTGCGCGCGGCGTTGCTGTTGACTGTCGGTTGGCTCGCGTTGCTCGCGCCCTGGATAGTCGGGCGCGGCTCGTACACGTTCATGTACCACTACCTGCCGAGCTACGGCTTCGCGCTGACGTTGGTGGCCGGCGCGGCGGCGCATCTCGAGCAGCGATTCCCACGTGGGGTCTCGCTCTACGTGAGCCTCGCGCTCGCGATCGGAATCTTCTTCGCTCCCGTGTGGGCCGAGCTTCCGCTGGCCGAGTCGGTCGCCAACCATCGCCTGATGTTCATGCCCTGGCAGCCGTGATGCGATCGCATCATCGTCTCGCGCGCCTGAACACCGCACGAAACACGACTCCCAGCAACACCAGCGCGGCCACCGCCGACGCAATCAGGGCGAAGGGACGGCGCCCACCGTCACTTCGATCGTCGCGGTGCACGCCCGCGAGCGGCACCATCGCGCGACGGCGGGCGGCAAGGTTGTCGAAGAGCGCGGGGAGCGCGCTTTCGTCGAGCGGCGCGGTCTGACGCACCAGCGCGCGCAGCTCGTCGCGCGCCTCGGCGAATGAGAGCGGCGCGCGCAACCACGACGGCGGGCCGGCGGGATCCGCTTCGTCGAGAGCCGCAGGCAGCGCGCGCGCCACGACCCGCGCGGTCTCATCGGGACGGTCGCGCGCCGCGAGCGCGATCAACCCCGCGTCTTCGATGCCGCGCCGGATCGCCTTCAGGCGCAGCGAGGGGAACACGGCGTCGGTCCCGAGCGACGACGCCGCGAACGGCGCGCCCAGACGGCCCGGATAGAGGAGCAGGCCGTCGCCGAGGGCCGCGTCGCCCTCGTCGTTGTGAAACGTCTCGGCGGTCCGGAACGGATCGACCGGGCCGTGGCCGCCGCGATTGTCGTCGCTCCAGAAGATCGACTCCCAGTAGAACCAGCGCTCGATCGCCATCACGGCCGCGATCCAGCCGTTGGCGATCAGGCCGCGCGGATCGGCGTCGAGCATCAGGGTTCCGGTCCGCGGCATCATGCCGTTGTAGATGAACGCGCGGCGGCCGGCGGCGCGCGCGTCGGCCGGCATGCTCGCGCGCGAAGCTTTCGGCCAACACCATCGGGATGTCGACCGGCTGGCGTGCGGGCGGCTCGCTGCAGGTCTGGGCCACGGCGACCGGGCGCGGCGGTGGGTGCGCGCCGAGTGCCCGTCGCCACTCGGCGGCGCGCGGGCTGTTGCAACTCTCGTCGATCGCGTAGAGAAACAGTTGCGGTCCGACCGGCAGGCGGCCCACCATCTGGTCGACGCGCGAGAGCGCCTCGGGCGACGGCGCGCCCAGGATGCCGTAGGCGCCGAGCGCCACGATGGCGGGCGGTCGTCCGCCGCCGGGCCGTGATAGCCGGCCGCCGGCGAGAACCACGATCCGTCGTAGGCAGACGCCAGGTGTTCGACGTCGGCGGCGCGTGCGAGCGGCGCCAGCGCGTCGACGTGGTGCGCGTGCAGCAGCTGCCAGAGCTGGCGCTCGATGGCGGACGCGTCGCCGCCGGGCATGCGCAGCGCCAGCCGTTCGGCTTCGTAAAAGATGAAGACGCCGGCAGCACGGTAGGGGAGGGGCGTCGGGCGCACATCGATCGCGATCGCAAAGCGCGCCAGCGACGCGCCCTCGCCTTCGAGCGCGGCGCGTGCCCAGATAGTGCCCGGGGGGCGCGCCGTCCGGGACGTCGACGTCGATCCAGAACGCCCCTGTCGCGCCGGCGGGGACCGCGGGCGGCGGCGCGACCGGCCGCGCGTCGACGGCAATCGGCAGCAGCGCGTCCGGTACGTCTCCCATCACCGCCGCGTCTGCAGGCCGCGCGCCGGGCTGCCATCCCAGCGACTCGTTCGGCCAGCGCTCGTTGCGCGAGCGGCGATCGACTCGCACGTAGTGCTCCCGGAAGACGGCGGCGCGCAGGCGCGCGCCCGACGGCCCGGCGAGCTCCGACAGTGCGAGCGTCGTGGCGCGCACTGGCGCCGCGCCGGCGAGCACCACCACCTGGAAAGCGATGGTCTCTCCCGGCTGTGCCGCGCGCACGACGTTGCCACCCGCGGGCGGCAGCGGCTGGCCCCGGCGTCGCGCTTCGGCGACGTCGGCGCGCCGTAACCGCACATCGCCATCCACCACCACCACCGTCGCGTCGGCCGGGGCGGCCACGGCGCGCGCCGCGCCCGCGAGCGCGCACACAATCAAGGCGGCGCGAATCTGTGACGGCGGCACGGCCGGCCGATTATCGTCGATCTCCGTGTTAGCGTTCGTCCCATGTTCAATCGCGATCGAGCGCGTGGGGCGTTGCTGGGGCTGTCGGTCGGCGACGCGATGGGGACCACGCAGGAGTTCTCGTGTCCGGACGCGCCGGTCCTCACATACGCGGGTACCAGGACTCGAGCTCGGTCACGCCCACGAACTTGCCGGGCTGCGGGGTGAACACGACGCGGAACTGCGAGGTCATCACCGTCGGGAACGTCACCTCGTTGGCCACGTTGGCGGCCGGTGTCGCGGGGCTCTTGACCTGTCCCGGCACGGACGTCCAGGTGGTGCCCACCAGGTACTGAACGTCGTAGCTCTGCGGCGCGCGGACGGTCTGCCCGTCGTCGTAGATGTAGATCTTGACCTCTTTGATCGATTTCTGCTGTCCGAAGTCGACGGTCAGGAAATCGGTGGCGTTGGTCGAGCCCGCGTTGGTCCACCGGTCGTCGGGCATCACGTCGTAGCGGATGAAGCCGTCGATGGCCTTGAGCGGCGTATCGTGCGCGGCGACGCAGCGAGGGTTGTCGGCGCTGCGGCAGCGATTGCCGTTGGAGGCCGTGTTCGTGAACGACGCGGACACCTTGGGGAAGGTCGCCGTATAGGTGCGGTTGTCCCATCCCTTGAACCAGTCCTGATCCGCGGTCCAGGCGTTGGCGGCCAGGTTGTCGAGCGGCGTCGTCGCCGCCGGAATGACCGGCGCCGCGACCGTGATCGTGGCGTTGCCGACGGTCGGGGATTGGTAGATGCGCGCTCCGTCCTGGCAAACCTGCAGGCCGGAGCCCGCGTTGTAGTGCGTGCCGTCCTGATCCCAGATGATCGTCAGCAGGTGACCGTGATAGGGCACGCCTTGCACGGCGAAGTAGCTCCAGCTGTCCGGGACCAGCGGCTTGAGCTGAACGGAGTCGGTCGCCTGCGGCTTGATGCCGAACAGACCGGTGAGCACGAGGTCGACGAAGCTCGAGTGGTTGTAGTGCTCGCTGAAATCCGAGGCGTCGTAGACCCAGTCACCCGTGTCGCCGTTGGCGGCCTCGGCGATGTACGGCACGCCGTTCTTGTGTTGCAGGGTGGCGAACTGGCTGAGCAGCGTGTCGTACGTCTGCTTGGTGACGTAGGTCTGCGCCGCGTAGTCCTGCAGCAGATTCGCCAGGCCGGTGAGGATCATGCTCGTGTCGAACGGCCAGCTCGTCCCGTTCCAGTGACAGCAGTTGGTGTCGTCGTGGTTCTGCGTGGCGGGGAACGCCTGGAAGTCGAAGTAGGGGTTCGCGCTGATGCGGTCGAGAAAGGCGCTGCCGGTTCCCTTGGTGAACTTCAACGTGTTCGCGCCCGCGACCATCGGCACGCGGACCGTGACCACCTGCGTGCTGGAGAACGTCCCCGCTGCGTTGGTGGCGGCGTAGGTCACCGTCATGGGTCGAGGCCGCGCCGTTGACGGCCAGCAAGTGGGTCGCGGTGAGCGCCGGTGGTGTTGGCGTAGAAGATGTCGACCGGGAACGTGCCGGCGCCGGGGGAGAAGACGGTGAACGTCACGGCGCTGTCGGCGAAGTCGATCTGGCCGACGTACTGTCCGTTCGAGGCGGTCGCGGCCGTGTCGATGTTCGCGTGGACCAGGGCCGCCTGCTCGGCCTCGAAGTCGTGGACCTTCTCGAGCGTGTAGGGGCCGTTGGGTCCGGCGAAGCGCCGCGTGTCGGTCAGGTACTGCCAGGCGGCGGAAAAGGTCGCGTCCGGCAGCTCGAAGGCCCACGGCGCGAAGCCCATCGCCTCGCGCCAGGTGGTGCGGGTCCCGGCGATGCCGCCGGCGTTGGTCGCATCATTGTTGTAGACGTGAAAGAAGAACTGCCGCTGCGGATCCCACAACGCCTGCTGAACCCCGTTCTTCAGCGCGGTCGCCCTGGCCGCGAACCCGTTCGCGTTGGTGTTGTCGCCGGCGAGCGTGGCGATCTTGCTGATCGCCATCGCGTTTGCGTACTGGTAGCTGTTGATCGTCGGGCGATAGCCCGGCGCCGCCTCCGAACGCGTCGGTGCTGCGGAACGAAGTCTCGGTGAACTCCGTGGCGTCGAACAACGGTGATATGAAATAGAGGGTACTGGTCGTTGCGGCCCCGTTGACCGAGATGTTCGCGGTGAGGTTCGTGCTCCAGGCGTTGTAGTGGCTGATGAACTGGGCGAGATTCGCCTTGAGCTGAGTGGCGTCGCCGGTGACCAGGTAACGCTGATAGGCCGCGCTGGCGATCCACTCGCTGTAGGTGCGGCTGTCGCCGCGCCCGCGCCACGCATCCAATAGTTGATGTAGTCGTCCATATAGGTGCGGTTGCGCAGCCAGCGGCCGTCGAGGATGTGGTAGCCGGCTGCATCGGGGAGAGCGCTGTACGACGTGTCGCCCGCGTACCAGGTCGGGTTGTCGTACTCGGTCGCGACATAGCCGGCGCCGGCGGTGGTGTAGCGCAGCGCGCGCTTGTGGGTGCTCCAGCGGTAGTAGTAGACGCCGTTGATGTTCGCGTCGGGCGTGTCGACGAACGGGATGTTGTCCTTGTACCACTGCGGCTCCTGAAGACCCTGCGCCGCGAGGATCTGGTCCGGGTTGAGCGCGGTGCACGTCGCGACGGTGCCGCCGTTGCCGCTCTGCCCGCCGGTGCCGGACGTGCCGGCGGTGCCGCCATTTCCGCTCGTCCCGCCGATGCCGGTCGCGCCCGCCGCTCCGCCGGCTCCCGCGCTGCCAGCGTCGGTCGTTCCCGCGCCGCCGGTGCCGCCGCTCGCGTTGCCGCCCGCGCCGGCGGTGCTGCTGCCGCCACTACCGCCGCTGCCTCCTCCCCCCGAAGCAGAACCACCGGTCTTGGACGAGCCGCAAGCTGTCAGAAGAAGCGCGAGAGAAACGCAGGCAGTCGAAATCCCTTTCATCGGTTCTGCAGCGCCTTCAGACCGCCGAAAGGGCTCATAAATCGTCAGTCGTCGCCGGGATCAC
Organism: uncultured Pseudomonadota bacterium; assembly: GCA_963711305.1. Lineage (GTDB taxonomy): Bacteria > Myxococcota_A > Polyangia > Fen-1088 > Fen-1088 > DASRQZ01. The sequence goes on along the minus strand of CAVQDT010000001.1, from coordinate 187,765 downwards.
ATCGCCAGCCCATCGGAGCGAGCTCCGCGCGTCGCGTTGTCCGAGGCATTCCAGGAAATGCGCGGGGGCCGACGGAAACGAAGCAGCGAAGCACTGAGCGAGCCTCCGCGCGGCACTGACGAGGCGGATCGTCGCCCCCTCGTTGCTCACGGCGAGATCGCGCACAGCTTCACGCCGCCGGCGAGCCTCCAGCTGTACCCCGACTTGATCTTCTGAAGGCGCCCGGACGCGACGACGGCCTGGCCTTTGATGGCGACGTTACAGCACACGCGCGAGTCGTCGCCCTTGCACGTGTAACCCTCGATGTCGACACGACCCCGGCCTGCGCCCACGGCAGCGAAGTGAGCGCTCGGGCCGCAGTCGTGAAACGGCGGTGGTTTCCGTCCCTGATCCAGCAGGACCTCGAGCGAGGGCTCGAGCATCGAGTCGTATCCCAACCCCAGCGTCCCGCGCACATTGACGACCTGGCCGTCGTATCGCTCGAACGAACGCGCCGCCTCGTCGATAGGTATGGCTGATGCGGCCAGCGCCGGTGGACAGGGCGCGAGGCTGTGGGCGACGATCGGGCATTCGTGGTTGATGAGACAACTTTGTCCCCAGGGCCGGCCGTCGGTTGGCGGTGCGCTGTCGATCGGCGCGGGGTTCGGGTTGGGCTTCGGCCCGACGGGCGCGAAGGGCACGAGCGCGATCGACACCGCGCGGTCGGGATGGCCGCGCGGCGAGTAGCCCTCGCCCCAGCAGACCAGGCGGCCGTCCTCGAGGATCGCGCACGCGGCGGGGTCGCTGCCGCGGCTCACGACCACCTGCGATACCTTCGCGCCGAGCGCGCTGGGACTGGCGATCGCGCCGCGGCACCAGACCTCACCGCGGTTGCTGACCATGCACAACCCGCGCGGCCCGGTGTCGATCTCCTGGGTGAGCATGCCGTCGACGAGAAAGCGCCCGTCGTCGCTGCCGGGGACCAGCGCCGCCTTCGCCGAGCACGCGGCGCTGGGCGCGGCGTACTTGCCGCCGAGAAGCGCGGGCCACGCGGAGCGCAGCTTGTCAGGGCACTGTCCGGGCGTGCCGAAGAATCCGTCGCGGCTAGCGCCCCAGCACACAACGCCGCGCGGTTGCCAGGCGCAGGTGAAGAGATCGCCTGCGTGGAGCTTGCCGCGCGGGCGATTCGGCGCGTAGGTGAGACCCCAGAGCATCTTGAGATCGAACCGCACCAGTTGCGGTGTGCGCGCGCAGGGAAAGCTCCGCTCGCCGACGGTGCAGGTCTCGGTCGCCGCGAACCCGAGTTGACCAACGTCGTCGCGTCCCCAGCAACGCAGAACGCTGCGTCCCTGAATGTCGGCGGTGGCGCAGGCGTGCCAGTAGCCGACCGACAGGTCGTTGAGCGGCGCCAGATGCAATCGCGCAGGTTCGGCCTGTTGCGCGTTCCCCCGACCGAGCTGTCCAAAGCGATCGTCGCCGGCACACCAGAGGTCGTTCGCTTTCACCGCGCACGCGAAGCCGCCGCCGACGAAGCCGGCGTAGACCGCGCTGTCGTACGCGCTCGAGTGCCGGTGCGGAGCCGGCGTGTCGGCGTCCGGATCGACGAGCGTCGCGTTGGCGACCGGTCACCTCGCGCGGTCCGGTGTTGCCGCCGCGCGGGCGGCTCCCAGCAGTGGATCTGCTCGGCGACGATTCCGCAAAGGCGATCGGCACCCGCGTCTCGGGTCACCCTCGTGAGCCAGGGAACCGACCAGGCGATCGGAGGTATGGAGTTGGACGTCACGCGATCGGAGAGGCTGTGAGCTTTCCAGCACTGATTCACGTACTGGTCGCCGCCCGATGCCAGCACGCACCCCCAGCCTTCGCCGAGCGACAGGTGGCCGGGCTCCGCGCGGGCCGGAATGTCGGCGAACGCCCCCGCGTGCGCCGGCGCCGCGTTCGCGACGAGCGCCCACGACGCTAACAAGCTCCGAGTCGCCACCCTCCACGCGCGCATCTCACATCAATGGTACCGCCAGTTCGTCCGGGAATATTGGACGATCACTGCTGCAGTTCGTGTTCGGAAGGATGGACGACGCGGCCCCACCGGGCGGCGGAGCAGGACCGACGTGGACCGTCACCGCGTTCAACGTCCTGCTCTCCGCGACGTACAACTGATCGTCAGTCGTCGGTCGGTATCACGGGCGCGAGCGCCTTCAGCGGATCCGGCGGCGGCGCCAGATGCCCGGCCGGCGCCGTCAGCGACGGTGGCTCCTGCGCGGCCGGCTCCGGGCCGGCGCCGCTGACGCTTCGGTGGCCAGGGCGCGGCGGCGGGCCCAGGTTGCCGGTCGCGATGTCGGGATACCAGTGGTTCCCGACCGACTGGACGTGAGGCTCGAGCACGTTCTGGGAGCCGAACGACGAGTTGCCGCGCAGAAGGTTGCGGCCGCGCCGCGCCGTTTCGGGGAGCGAGAAGCCGCGCCCGCAACGAATCGCCACGCTGTCCTCGATGGTGAGCGCACCCAGGTTGTGGTTCTGATCGAAGCCGTTGAGCGGATTCTCGATCGAGACACAGCGGCGGACCTGGTGCGCGGCATCGATGTAGTTGCCCCCGAGCTTGAATCCGTTGCCGTCGCCCTGAAAATCCTCGATGCCCCAGAGATTGTAGCCGTTGCGGAACGCCACGGAGTCTTCGATGACGATCGGGTAGGGCGCCATCCACAGGTCGAATCCGTCGTCGGCGTTCTGGTACGAGCGGCAACCGCGAAAGACATTCCCCGCCCCGACCGCGTGCTTGGCCGCGAAACCGTCGGCGTTCTCTCCTTGCGTCTCCGGATCGAAGTTCCGGTACGAGTCGCAGTCCGAGATCAGGTTGTAGCTGGCGCGCGCGTCGAGCTGGACGCCGGTGTTGCGGTTCTCCCGCGACACGCACCGGTGGATGATGTTGTGGCTGCCGGTGATGTAGATCCCAAAGCTGCCGGCGTGCGCCACCTCGATGCCGACGATCTGCCAGTAGTCCCCGGCGATCTCCAGCCCGCGCGATCCCTTCTCGTTCTCGGGTTGGTCGGCGAAGTCGAGCACCGGCCGCTCGATCTCGGCGGCCTCGATGCGCACCGGCTGCTTCTCGGTCCCGGCGGTGTCCAGGCGGATGGTGCGTCCCTCGCGGTAGGTTCCCGGCGCGACGCGGATGACGTCGCCCGCGTGCGCGTGCGCCACCGCCTCGCTCAAGCTGGCGAGCGGCGCCTCGACCATGCCGGTCGCGCCGCGCTTACCGGTCGTGGAGACGAACCAGACCCGCCCCGGCGGGGCCTGCGGCGGTGCGGCACCCAGCGAGACGACCAGCAACAACGAGGCGCACAGCAAACGGGTGTAGGGCATGCGTGTCGAAGCCTACTCCGCCGTGCCGGTTGTTGGGCTACGTCGTTCCTTACTTGGCGATCTTGGACTCCGCTCCCGCCGACCAGTTGAGCACGACCGTCCAACGTACGGGCCGCTACACCGGACCGCAACGGGCGGTCACCTGTCCCGAGGGCGTCTGCGTGCAACCCGTCGCCGGGCAGTAAGTATCACCCTGATTGACGACGACGCACGAACAGTCGTGCGGGCTACAGGACGAGTCGAAGGGCCAGCACTGATCGATTCCTTGCCCGGTGCTTCCGTCGGGCAAGAACTGGCCGCCGCGCTTGCGACAGTACGATCGGCCGGGGATACAAGTCTCGCCGCCGCACGTGAACGCCGCGCCTTCCGCGTCGATCGTGCGGTCGTCGCTCGCATCCACCGGGGAGCCCGGCTGTCCACCCGCGCCCCCTTGTCCGGTCTCGGTCGGGGGGCCGCCGGTTCCCTCGCCCGGACCGTTGGTCGTGCTGCTGCACGCCGTCGTCATCGACGCGGCGAGGACGAGCAGGAAAAACGAAAGTAGCGTTGATCGAAGCGCAGCGCGCCAGCGCGTGTTCATGATGGGTCTCTCCTGATGAGGCGGTTGGAGCAACTGCAACCACCTGGCCAGGTCGCGCCCCCTTCAAACGCTCGCGAACGCTCGCGCGAGCCGTCAACCGGGCGGCGCAACCGGGACTTTCGTGTCAGGCGCACCCGCCGGTTGTCGCGTACTCGTCACTCGACCGGCGCTTGCCAGCCGAGGCCGCCGCAGGTCTTGCAAATCATCCCCGGGATGCGCAGCGATTCTTTGTGATCCGACGAGAACACATGCCAGTTCCCGGTGCCGCGGCACGACTCACAAGAGATCGCGCCCGGCGTGCGCTCCGGTAGCAGCGCGCGCAGCTCGGCGAAGCGGCGGGCGCCGATCACGATCCAGCCCAGGCGTTCGACGCCCCCGACCCGGCGCCAGACGATCGAGCGGGCCGCGTTGTCGAAGGTGTCGACGTCGTACTCCCCGACGTACACCGCGCTGGTCGAGGTCAAGACCGTATCGATCCCGATCGATTCACACAGATGGATTGCGTCTTCTGGTACCGATGACAGCAGGGCGCGCTGCGCGGCGCCGGTCTCGATCTGCTCGACGATCCACGCCGGCAGCCACGCCGTGCTCGTCTCGGGGTCCGTCATCCGCGAAGCATAACCACCAGGGACGCGCGTCACCACACCGAGCAGGGATTCACCGGCGCGAGCGGCGTTCCGGGAGCGCACGAGAAGGCTTGCGCAGCGCCGGGAGCGTTGGCGAGCGCGCCGTTGACGCGTTGGTGGGGCGGGGTGTGTGGGTCGGTCTCCACGAGGGATCGCACATATGCATCAGTCGAGAGCTCGCAGAACGACTGAGCAAACGCGACGAAGAACTGCTGGCGGTCATCCAGGCCGCCGAGCATCCCTTCGTGCTGGCCCTTGGCCATCCAGGCGTCGTACGCCAGGTTGATGCCGCCCAGGTCGGCCAGGTTCTCCGGCAACGTCAGCTGTCCGTCGACGGACAGGCCGGGCAGCACCTGGTACGAAGCGTACTGGTCGACGACGCACTGGGCTCGCGACTGGAAGGCGGCCGCGGTGTCGGGTGTCCACCAGTCGCGCAGCAGGCCGGTGCCGTCGAACAGGCGTCCCGAGTTGTCGAACCCGTGAGTCAGCTCGTGGCCGAGCACCACCCCGATTGCGCCGTAGTTGCTCGCGGTGGAATACCCATCCGCGAAGAACGGCAGTTGCATGATCCCGGCGGGGATGGTGATGGCGTTGTCGCCCGACGAGTAGAAGGCGTTCACGGTCACGGGCGCGGTGCTCCAGAGGTCGTGATCGACGGGTTGGGTCAGCGTGGCGATGGAGCGCTGGCTGGCCCAGGCGTCGATCTGGAGATCGTAGTCGACGTACGCGCCGTCGAGGGACAGGCCGTCGAGCGTCGGCCACTGGCTCGGGTAGCCGACCTTGGCGTCCACCGCCGCCAGCTTGTCCTGAGCGGCAGATTGCGTGCCGGCATCCAGCCAGCTGGCGGCGGCGATGTGCCGCGAGAGGGCGCCGCGCAGATCGTGAATCATGCCGGTGACGTCGGTGGTCGTGCGGCTCTGGTAATAGCGCGTGATGTACGGCCTCGACAGTGACATCCCGAACCGGTTCTGGGTGTCGATGTAACAGATCCACGTGCGCGGCTGCGGCGCCGACACCTCGTTGATGATCCGGCCCCAGAAGTTGAACTCCTCTCCGAGGACGGCGTCGTCGAGCCGGGCCGCCTTGTCTTCGATCAGCTGCCACGCCATGTACATCTTCAGCGCCGGCAACGGCGTCGAGCTCAACAGGCGGTCGAGCGCGGTCAGGTAGGCGGGGATGATCACGTCGACGGTGTCGGTGGCGCCGAATCCCCGCGCCTGCCAGTAGGTCGCCCAGGGAAAGGTGGGCGCCATCGCCTCGACGTCCTCCAGCGACATGCGATGGTGCAACGTCCGCGGGTCGCCGCGGTCGTCGGGATCGAGCCCGGCGGTCGCGAGCGCAGCCTCGATCTTCAGCACCTGCGCCGCGTCGATCGACCGCCCCGGAAAAAGCACGGCGAGCGTCGTGATGTGCCGCTGATACGCCGCCAGCGTCGAAGCCTCGGTCGGGTCGACGTAGTGGTAGCGCGCGAGCTCGACGCCACCCTGGTCCAGGTAGACGACCTGGTGCTCCGGGTCGCTGACGTCACGGGTGACCCCGCTCGAGAAGAACGTCCCCGATCCAACCAGGCGCTGCTTCGCTGCCTGTCGCGCTAGATCGTCGAGCGACTGGATGGCGTCGATGGCGGCCAGCATCGGATCCAGGGTCGCGCGCGCGCCGACGTTCTGGGGGGCGTCGAGGCACCCCTGGTAGTAGCGGCCGACCAGCTGACCATCGGGATCGTCCGACGACACCATTCCGGCCGCATCTTTCTGCATCAGGTCCTGCAAGAGCGGCTGCATCGCGTAGAACGGCTCGTCGAAGCGTCTCACGTAGCTCGCGCCGGGGCTGAGGGTGCGCTTCGAGATCCAGCCGCCGCAGGCGTACTGGTAGAAGTCCTGGCAGGGATCGACGGTCTGATCGATCGCGGTGAAGTCGATCGCGCTGACCGGCGGAGGCGGGTCGACGCACGCCGCGGGCGCGACGGCGACCAGGCAGAGCAGCCGGAGCAAGAGACGGGAAGTCGCGGCGCGGTTCACAGGTTGAAAACGCGCTGGATCGGAGATCTTCCTGAAACAATCTCGCTACTCCGGAGCTCCCACATCAGCGGCCACCGGCGACATCGAGGATCGTGCCCGTGCAATACGACGCCTCGTCGGAGGTGAGCCAGAGGATCGCGTTCGCCACCTCCTGCGCGGTGCCCGGTCGGTGCAGCGGCAGCCCGGGCGCCAGGCGCTGGGCGCGCGCGGGGTCGCCGCTGCTGGCGTGGATCTCGGTGTCGATGATCCCGGGGCGCACGGCGTTCACGCGAATCCCTTCGTCGGCGACCTCGCGCGCGAGGCCGATCGTGAATACGTCGATGGCCGCCTTCGAAGCGGCGTAGTCGACGTACTCGCCGGGCGCGCCGTACTTGGCCGCCGCCGAGGAGACGTTGACGATGTTGCCCCCGCGGCCTGCGTGCCGCGTCGACAGGCGCCGCACCGCCTCGGCGGCGCACAGGATGCTGCCGACGACGTTGACCGCCATCATTCGCTGCAGGCGGGGCTGGTGGACCTCGTCGACGCGCGCCTTGAGATCGACGATGCCGGCATTGTTCACCAGCACCGAGAGCGGGCCGAGCTCGCGATCAGCTTGCTGAAACAGCCGCTCGACGTCGCTCTCGACGCTCACGTCGGCGCGGATCGCGGTCGCAGCTCCGCCCGCCGCTCGAATTTCAGACACCAGCGCGTTCGCCGCCCGATCATCCTTCACGTAGTTCACCGCGACCGCGTAGCCGCGCGCCGCGGCCAGCCGCGCGGTGGCAGCCCCGATTCCGCGTCCACCGCCGGTGATGAGCATCGTTCCAGGCATCGCTAGAGTCGAACGCCGGTCGGCGCGTTCGTCAAGGTCCGTTCCGGCAGGATTCGCGCCAGGCGTCGAGGATCTCGCGCTCGCGTTCGCGACCGATGCTCCGGGGACGCGCGCTGGGCTCGGCGATGCCCGTGCGGTGCCACGCGAGTGTTGCGCGGATGGTCTCGGCCAGGGGCCGCGAGCAGAGGCCGAGCGCACGGGCTCGAGCGGTGTTCGCGCGCATCGGAGCGCCCGGATCGATGGTCGCTGGGATCCAGAGAGGGAGCCCGACGAACGGCCTCACACCTCGCTCCAACAGGAATTGATCGGGGACCCACACCAGTCGTGCAGCGACGTTCGCGACCTCCCGGCACGGCTGCAGGCACTCTTCGAGAAGCTCTCGCGTCGAAATCGCGGGGCCGGTCGCGTTGAAAGTGCCAGTTTGCGCTCGCTCGATCATGGTCACCACCCATTCGGCGAGATCGCGGACGTCGATCATCTGGAGGCGGCTGTCGCCCGAGCCCGGCGCCAGGACCTCACCACCCTCGGCGATCCGCCCCGGCCAGTAGGTGAAGCGGTCGCTGGCATAGTCATTCGGGCCGACGACCAGTCCGGGGCGCACGATCAGCGCCGCCGGGATAGTGGCCGCGACCGCGGACTCGCACAGCGCCTTGAGCGCTCCGTACCCATCGCCGTAGGCATCCGCCGGATTGGGGCCCGCCGGCTCCACGAGCTCGAGACGCTTCGCCTCGCCGGCGTCGATCATCGCGACCGGCGACGACTCGTCATATTCGGCCGCGCCGGAATCGGCGTAGACCGAGAGTGTGGAGATGAAGGTGTAATGAGCGACGTGCGGCGCGAGAAGCTCGGCCGCGGCGCGAACCTGGTCAGGCACGTAGCCGCTGGTGTCGACGCACGCTTCCCAGGACCCCCTCCCGGTCGCCCCTCGCGCGGTCAGTTGCGCGAGATCACGGCGGCGATCGCCGGCGATCGTCTCGATTCCCGAGGCTGGGAGCGAACGCGTGCCGCGATTGAACAGCGTGATCTCGTGCCCGCGGCGCAGCGCTTCGAGCGCAATCTGCCGGCCCACGAATCGGGTTCCGCCAAGGATCAGGATGCGCACGATCGCTGCTTTCCCGGGAACGATACCGCCGTGCACAGGCGCCGGCACAAACGAGAGGCTGGATTTTCGCTCGTCCGGGAGGCAATGTTAACGGATTACGGACTGGGGTAGGCAGGCTGGCCGGAGCTGGTGAGTCGACGACCTCGGTTGAGTGGTAGGGAAATGCAGCAGAAATATCGCATTAGCCTCGTTTGCACTGCCCTTGCCCTCGGCCCCGTTCTGGCCGGCTGTGTCAGCGGCAAGTCGCACGCCGGCGGCACCGGCGGTGGCGACAGCACGGGGGCCGGTGGTGGTGGTGGCGCCAGCAGCGGCGTCGGTGGCTCGGGCGTCGGCGGCGCGATCGTGATGCCGACCGGGGTCGGGCTGTCCGCGATCGAGGACAAGACCCTATGCAAGGCAGGGCAAGTCTCCGTCGGTGCCACGCCGCTCCGGCGCCTGTCGCGCATCGAGTACAACAACATGGTGCGTGACCTCGGTCTCGATCCGACCGGCATGCAGCCCGCCAACCAGTTCGTGTCCGAGCAGAAGATCCCGGGCAACTTCAACACCAACACCTACGCGCTCATCTCGGGCACGCTGATGAACCGGCAGTACCTGGACGCGGCCGAGCAGCTCGCGACGAATGCCGTGACGTCGGCCAACATAGGCAAGGTGGTCTCCTGCGCCGCTCAGGCCAATGCTGCCTGCGCGCAGCAATTCATCGGCGACTTTGCGAATCGCGCGTTCCGCGGCCAGCTCGACAGCGACGAGTCGGCGGCGCTGCTGAAGCTCTTCACCGACGTGAACGCCCAGTTCGCGGACTTCACGACCGGCATCCAGGCGATCATCACCGCGGTGCTGACGTCGCCGCGGTTCCTGTTCGTTCTCGAGTTCGGCCAGCCCGGCTCGTCTGGCGCGACCATCCCGCTCAGCCCGATCGAGACCGCCACCCGGCTGTCGCTCTTCCTCTGGCGCTCGCTCCCCGACCAGACGCTCATCGACGCCGCCAACGCCGGGCAACTGGCGACGCCCGAGCAGGTCGCGGCGCAGGCGACGCGCATGCTCGGCGACGCCAAGGCGCAGGCCACGTTGCGCGACTTCGCGGATCAGTGGCTCGACATCGAGAACATGGACGCGGTGACGAAAGACACGCAGTTCACGAACTGGACGCCGGTCCTGGCCCAGGAGCTGCACAACGAAACGCTGACCACGTTCATGTCGTCGGTGGCGACCGATAACACCGACTTCCCGAGCCTGCTCACCTCGACCTCGTCGTACGTGAACTCGGATTTGGCCGCGTACTACAACACCGGCGTCCCCGGTACGAACAACTCGACCTCGTACACGAAGATGCCGGTGGGGACCTTGGCCGCGCCGCGCATGGGCCTGCTCACGCACGCCAGCGTGCTCGCGATGCACTCGCATACGTCGCTCCCGTCGCCGACGCTGCGCGGACGCATGGTGCGGCAGCAGATCCTGTGCGAACAGATCGCGCCGCCCCCCCAGCAGGTGGGCGGCACCGTGATTCCGCCACCGCCGACCTCGCTGCCGGCAGGACAGACGACGCGACAACAATACATGCAGCATTTCGGCGTCAACCAGCTGTGCGGCAGCTGCCACCAGTACATGGACTACGTCGGGTTCGGCTTCGACAACTATGACGCCACTGGCGCGTTCATCACCGCCGAGGGCACCGCGCAGGTCGACTCGAGCGGGATGTTCCTGACCACCGACGCGACGAACGGGCTCACCGGCTCGTTCACCAACGGAACCGACATGATCACGAAGCTCGCGGCCAGCACCCAGGCGCGCGAGTGCTTCGCGTTGCAGGAGCTGCGCTACGCCATCCAGCGCCAGGAGCTGCCGGCTGACGCGTGCTCTGCACAACAAGCCTACCAGGCCTTCCAGGGCGGCGGGTTCAACGTCCAGAAGCTGCTGCTGGCGATCGTTCAGACGGATTCGTTCCGGAACCGCTCGCCGGTGAACGCGGGGGCCAAATGTCAATGAACCGGGACAGCAAAGTGAAGTTCGAGCGGCGGCGTTTTCTCAAGGCGGTCGGCGCCAGCGCGCTCACCTACCCATTCCTGCGCGGCCTGCCCAGCTATGCGCAGGCGAGCGGCAGCGTGCCGACCTATATGGTGCTGCTGTTCACGCCGTGCGGGACCGTGCGCCCGTTCTGGGGCGCGACCGACGCGAACAAGATGGACGTATTGTTCCCGGCCGCCGGCAGCGCGCCGACGATCACCAAGAACTTCGTCTTTCGCGACACGCTGGCGCCGCTCGCCCCGGTGCAGAACAGCGTGATCATCCTCGACGGGATCAACAACAAGGCGGCGCAGGGCTCGCACGAGGCGGGCATGGCTTCGCTGTGGACCGGCATCACCTCGACGGGCGCGCCGGCGACCGGGCCCAGCGTCGACCAGGTGATCGCGTCCAAGCTCAACGCGGGGACGCCGTTCCCGTCGATCGAGCTCATGGCGCGCAGCTCGGCCGACTTCACCGATCGCGAGGTGAAGACCCGCATGATCTACAACACCGCGGGCGCGTACATGGATCCGCACGACGATCCCGCCGAGGCGCGCAATACGTTCTTCCCGCCGGCGACGTCGGGCATGTCGGGTCCGGACAAGAAGACCTTCATCCGCCAGAAGCTGTTCCCGCTGCTCAACAGCGAGCTCACGGCGATGCAGCCGCGCCTGTGCACGGATGACCGCACGCAGCTGCAGGCGTTGCAGCAAGGGTGGAATGATCTCGACCAGCAGATCACCGCCGCCGCCGCCAAGGCGGCCACGTGCATGCCGCCAGGGGCGGTGCCAGCCGGGTACAAGTCGCCGTCGGCGGATTTTCCGACCACGGTGCAGTTGCAGATGGACCTGCTCGCGCTGGCGCTGGCCTGCGACCTCACGCGCGTGGCCAGCCTGCAGCTCTCGACGTCGACCAGCCAGGTGACGCACTCCTGGCTCACCGGCCAGACCGATACGCATCACAACTACTCGCACATGGGGCCGGCGTCGCTTTACCAGATCGCGCCGTGCACCATGTACAACAACATGGGCCAGTGCGCGTCGACGCCCAACATCTACAGCGCGAGCAACCAGAACTTTTACCAGAGCCTGGCCCAGCAGAAAGCGATCGACCTGTGGTACGCGCAGCAGGTGGCCTATCTGGCCAAGAAGCTCGCGACGTTCTCCGGCGCGGGCACCGGCAGCCTGCTCGATCAGAGCGTGATCTGCTGGGGCAACGAGCTGGACATGGGCGCAGCCCACAACCACGACGACACGCCATTCGTGCTGATCGGCGGCGCCAACGGCAAGCTCAAGACCGGCCAGATGGTCACGTTCCCGTTCGACCTGGTCGACGGCGACTTGAAGGTGCGCGCGTCGAAGGATCGATCGCACAATGATCTCCTGCTCACGCTCGCCAAGGTGATGGGCCAGACCCCGACGTGCATCGGCGACGCGCAGTACTGCACCGGGCCCATCAACGAGATCCTGACGTAGAGCGGGCGGCCTGCGACGAGCGCGCGAGCCTCAAGTCCAGTCGGGCTCTTGGAATGCGTCCGGCCAGTTGCTGAGGAGCAGCGGCTCTTCGGTCGTGCCACGCAGCGCGATACGCTGGGGGAGCTCGCGGTAGCCGGCGCGTTCACCGTCGAGCGCGATCTCCCACGTGCATGAACCACTCACGGAGAGCTCGCTCCCGGGCAACAACACGGCCTCCGAGAATTTCACCGGCTGGTCAGTGCCGAAGACCGTCCGGGTCGGGATATCCTTCGCGCGCAGCAATCCTCGAACGCGCTTCAGCTCGCTGCTTTCGTGTTGGAACAGGGAGGACGAACCCTTCCGATCGGGAACGAGGGCGATCGCGAACGGCCCGGACATTGCGTCGACGATGCCCTGGCCGGTCTCGTCCGCCAGAATGAATGGACGCGCATCCGTGAGCTCCAGGGCCTTGCTCCATCCGCCCTCGCCGTCGCCGACCATGATCGTGAGTTGGTAAGCGACGCACGGCCGCTGGCTGACCGGAGCGGTCAAAGGCTCAGTGGTCAGATGCACGCGCCCGCTCCAGCGGACCAGCCCCTCCTGCACCTCCGCGATGGCGACACGCTTGCGCCGCGCGAGCCTCTCCCTCACGTGAGCCTGGTTCTCCATCGCGTCGACGTACACCATGTGCCCGATGCCAACGACGAGCACGGTGGCTACGAGCAGCACGACGACCAAGCCCACGCGACCATCCTACTCCAGCCTCGTCTGGAATCCGGTCTGGTCCTGCCTTGTCGATTGGGAGGTGGGACACACGTTGCTCCGTCGTTGGACGCCATGGTTTTTTCTGGCCACTCCTTCGTTTCGCGCTGGTTGGGCTTCGCGCAGGGCGCGCTTCTCGCCGTCGCTGTTGCGTCGTGCCGTGGGAACAGCGCCGCGCTGGCAGCGGGGGCGCCCCCGGCGGTGCCGGTCGAGATCGAGATCGTGCGGTCGGCTGTGCAGCGCGATGCGAGGGAGTACGTCGCGAGCCTGATTTCCCGCCACTCGGTCCGCGTCCAGCCGCAGGTCGACGGGCACGTGTTTCGCATCGACGTGGCATCGGGCGCGCAGGTCCGCCCGGGCGCTCCGCTGATGCTGATCGACCCGCGGCGGCAGGAGGCCGCGGTGCACAGCCAGCAGGCCGCGAGCGAGGCGTTCGGCGCCACGCTCGCCTACTGGCGGGATCAGTTCCGCCGCGTCGAACGCCTTTATGCCGGCGGCGGCGCCAGCCGACAGGAGCTCGACCAGGCGCGCAGCTCGCTGCATCAGGCGGAAGCCAACGCCAGCTCGTCGCAGGCGCAGGTGCGCGCGCGATCGGTCGAGCTCCGCTACTACGAAGTGGTCGCGCCGGTCGCCGGCACTGTCGGTGACATCCCGGTGCGCGTCGGCGACTACGTGTCGCCGCAGACGTTGCTGACCACGCTCGATGACAACCAGGGCCTCGAGGCGTACGTCGACGTGCCGATCGAGCGAGCGACCTCGTTGAAGGTCGGCATGCCCGTCGAGATGATCGACGCCACCGGCTTGGTGCTGGCGACGAGCGAAGTCTCGTTCGTTTCGCCACGCGCCGACCAGGACACCCAGACCGTCCTGATCAAGACGCGGGTGCACAATCCCACGGGCAGCCTCCGCTCGTCGCAGTTCACGCGCGCGCGGGTGATCTGGGCGGAGCACCCGGGGCCGGTCGTACCGGTGCTGGCGGTGCAGAGCCAGAACGGCCAGTCGTTCGCCTGGGTGGCCAAGCGCGCGCCCGACGGCAGCTTGACCGCCGAGCAGCGGGTGGTGCAGGTCGGACCGATCCAGGGGCAGACCTATCCAGTGCTGCACGGGCTCGCGGTGGGCGAGATGCTCATCGCCTCGGGCGTGCAGAAGCTGCGCCCCGGTGCGACCGTCACCCAGATCACCGACGCGGGCGCGCCGAACAGGTAGCCATCTTGTTCGTCAACTTCTTCATCCGGCGTCCGGTCTTCGCGTCGGTGTGCGCGATCCTGATCGTTCTGCTCGGCGCGGTCAGCGTCGCGACGCTGCCGATCGCTCAGTATCCCGAGCTCGCGCCGCCGCAGGTCACCGTGCAGAGCAACTACGTGGGGGCGAGCGCGCGCATCGTCGAGTCCGCGGTCACGACGCCGATCGAGCAGCAGGTGAACGGCGCCGAGGGCATGCGCTACCTGAGCTCGACCAGCGGCAACGACGGCACCAGCATCATCACGGTCACGTTCGACGTCGATCGCGACAAGGATCTCGCGGCGGTCGACGTGCAGAACCGCGTGAACACTGCGCTACCGCGGCTCCCAGCCGAGGTGAAGAACACCGGCGTCACCATCACCAAGACCACGGCGGCGATCATCATGGGCGTCGGCTTCTATTCGGAGGACGGCTCGCTCAGCAACACGTTCATCAGCAACTATCTCGATCTCTACGTGCGCGATCCGATCCGGCGCCTGCCCGGCGTCGCCGAGGTGCGGATCTTCGGCGAGCGCCGCTACGCGATGCGCCTGTGGCTGGATCCGGTGCGGCTCGCGGCGCGCGGGCTGACCGCGTCCGAGGTGGTGGCGGCGCTGCGCGAGCAGAACGCGAACATCGCGGCCGGCCAGGTCGGACAGCCGCCGGCGCAGCCGGGGCAGACGTTCCAGATCAGCGTCAACGCCGCCGGACGCCTCAACGACCCGCGCCAGTTCGAGCGGCTGGTGATCAAGCGCGGCGGCTCGGGTCAATCCAACGCGCTGGTGTTGTTGGGCGACGTGGGCCGCGCCGAGCTCGGCGCCGAGGACTACTCGGTGAACCTGCGCTTCAACGGCCGCGACGCGGTCGGCATCGGCATCTTTCAGTTGCCCGACGCCAACACGCTGGCGCTGGAGGCGCAGGTGCGCGCGCAGCTGCAGAAGCTGGCGGCCGCCTTCCCACCGTCGATGAAATACAAGATCGCGTTCAACCCGACCGACGCGGTCCGCGCGTCGATCGGCGAGGTCATGAAGACGCTGTTCGAAGCGATCGTCCTCGTGATCCTGGTGATCTTCATCTTCCTGCAGGACTGGCGCGCGACCGTCATCCCGGCCGTGACCATTCCGGTCTCGCTGCTGGGGACGTTCGCGTTCATCAAGGCATTCGGTTTCTCGATCAATACCCTGACGCTGTTCGGGATCGTGCTGGCCACCGGCCTGGTGGTCGACGACGCCATCGTCGTGGTCGAGAACATCTCGCGCAACCTGGCCGAGCACCGGGGCGATCCGCACGCCGCCGCCGAGAGCGCGATGGGCGAGGTCGCGGGCGCCGTCATCGCGACGTCGCTGGTGCTGATCGCGGTCTTCGTGCCGGTGGCGTTCATCTCGGGCACGACCGGCCGCCTCTACCGGCAGTTCTCGCTGACCATCGCGTTCTCGGTGGCGATCTCCGCCTTCAACGCGCTGACCCTGTCGCCGGCGCTGGCGGCGCTGCTGATGCACGCACCCCGCGAGGGGGAGGCGCGGTTCTTCGCCTTCCGCTGGTTCAACCGCGTCATGGCGGGGACGCGCAAGCGCTATCACCGCGCGGTCTGCTGGCTACTCGGGCACCTCAAGCTGATGGGCCTCGCCTTCCTGGGCGGCCTGGCGCTGACGTTCCTGGTCTTCCGGTCGGTGCCGAGCGGCTTCGTACCCGACGAGGACCAGAACTACTTCATCGTCCAGTTGCTCGGCCCGCAGGGAGCGTCGGTCGATTACATGACCGGCATGGCCAAGCAGGTCGAGACCAAGCTGCGCGCGCGCCACGAAGTGCAGGACACCTTCGCGGTCGTCGGCTTCAACTTCGCGGGCAACGGCGCCAACCGGGCGGTGATCTTCGTGACCCTCACGCCGATCGGTGGGCGCGAGGGCGACGAGCACTCCGCCAACGCGTTGGTCGCCGACATGCGCATGCGCCTGGGGAGCATCCCGGGCGCGCTGGCGATCCCCTTCCTGCCGCCACCGATCCAGGGTCAGGGCTCGACCGGTGGGTTCACCTTCGAGATCATCGATCAAGCCGGCGGCGCCGACTTCGGCGCGCTGGCGCGCGCAACCCAGCAGCTGCAGGGCCAGGCGATGAGTGGCGGGCGCATCCGCGGCCTGTTCTCGACCTTCAGCGTCGACGACCCGCAGCTGGCGCTGACCATCGATCGCGAGAAGGCGAAGAGCTCGGCGATCTCACTCACCCAGATCAACGACACGCTCGGCGTCTACCTCGGCTCGCAATACGTCAACGACTTCGACTTCAACAATCGTTCGTACCGGGTCTACGTCCAGGCCGCGGCGCCGTTCCGCGGGCAGCCGAGCGACATCGGCCAGTTCTACGTTCGCTCTCAGCGCGGGGTTGCCAGCTCGACGGGAGCGTTCGTGCTCCCGGTCGCCTCGGTGGCCGCCGGCGGCCTCGCCGCGCTCGACAACTTCGTTCGGGTGACGCCGACCACCGCGCCGCCGGTCATCAGCCACTACAACCTGCAGCGTTCGGTCGAGCTGCTCGGGGCTGGCGCGCCCGGGGTTTCCAGCGGAGACGCGATCCTCGCGATGCAGAGCGCTGCCGCCAAGGCGCTGCCGCCCGGCATGGGCTACGAATGGTCGGGACTGTCGTGGGAAGAGGTGAGGGCGGGCAGCCAGACGCTGGTGATCTTCGTGCTCGGTCTCACCTTCGTCTTCCTGGTGCTCTCGGCGCAGTACGAGAGCTTCTCGCTGCCGTTCATCATCATCCTCGCCGTGCCGCTGGCGCTGCTGGGCGCGCTGGCGGCGCAGCGGTTGCGCGGGCTCAGCAACGACGTCTTCTGCCAGATCGGGCTCCTCATGCTGATCGGCCTCGCCAGCAAGAACGCGATCCTGATCGTCGAGTTCGCCGAGCAGCTGCGCGCGCGCGGCGCCAGCGCGGTCCAGGCGGTGACCGAGGCCGCGGAGCTGCGCCTGCGCCCGATCCTGATGACGTCGTTCGCGTTCCTGCTCGGCATCCTGCCGCTGGTCTTCGCCAGCGGCGCCGGCGCCAACGGCCGCCATTCGATGGGCACGGCGCTCTTCGGTGGGCTCTTGCTGTCGACGGTGCTGAACCTGTTCTTCACCCCGGGGCTGTATCTCGTCATGCAGCGGATCCGCGAGCGCGTGCGTCGCAAGCCCGCGCCCGCCGCCCAGGGCAGCGAAGGCGCCGTCCATGCGTGAGGCGGCGCGGCGGAGCCTCGGCGTCGCGACGAGGGTTTGCGCGGCGGCGCTGATCGCCCACGCCCACGCCCACGCCCACGAGACGGGAGCGTCGTCGGACGGCACCGAGATCGAGCGCGTCACGCTGGCCGAGGCGCTGGCGCGTGCGCGGGCGCGCAACTCCGACGCCCTGGTGGCCGCCGCGGAGGTGCGGCGCGCCTCGGCGCTCGTCGCGGAGGTGCGGGCCGCCTCGCTGCCCACGCTCGCGCCCAACGCCAACTACACCCGCATCGACGGTGCTCGGACCTTCAATGGTCTGGTCTTCCAGGGCGCCGATCAGTTCTTCGGGGCCGGCGGCCTGTCGGTGCCGTTGATCGTCCCGCAGCACTGGGCCGAGTGGGCGCACGCCATCGACAACCGCAAGATCGCGACGCTCAGCCGCGACGACGTCGAGCGGCGCGTCGCGATCGCCGTCGCGCACGCCTACCTGACCGTCATCGTCCAGCGCCGGGTGATCGACGCCGACGTCGTCGCGCGCGACACCGCGAAGGCGCACGCCGCCTTTGCCGACAAGCAGTACGCCGGCGGAGCGGTGAGCCGCCTCGACGCCGCGCGCGCCGGCCAGCAGTGGCACACCGCCGAGGCCCAGGTGAGCGACGCCTTGGTGGGCCTCATGACCGCGCAGGAAGCATTGGGCGTGCTGGTCGCCGGCGATCGTCCGATCGACGCCGCGGAGACCCCGACCTTTCCGTTACCGGCCAGCGGCGAGCACCCCGAGCAGCTACGCGCTGACATCCTCGCTCAAGTGATGCGCCGCGAGGCCGCTCACCACCTGGTGCGCGACAGCTGGACCGACTGGATGCCCAATCTCATCGGTACGTTCGATGCGCAGCTCAATGATCCAGCGACGCTCTTCCAGCCGCGCTTCGCCTGGCAGGCGCAGCTGCACCTGGTGCTGCCGCTGTTCGAGGGCGGCCTGCGCTACGGACAGCTGCACGAGCGGCGCGCGCTCTTCGACCAGGCGTCGATCGAGTCCGATGCGCTGATCCGCCAGACCCGCGCCGACATCCGCCGCGGCGTCGAAGCCGCCTGGCGCGCCCGCGATCGCCTGCGCGAGACCGAGCTGGCGGCGACGCTCGCGCGCGAGGCGCTGCAGATCGCGAACCTGCGCTACCGCGAGGGCGCGACCACCAACATCGACGTCGTCGACGCCGAACGCCAGGCGCGCGACACCGACCTCGCGGCGGCCGCGGCCGAGGACAACGAGCGCCAGGTGCGCGTAGATCTGCTGGCCGCCACCGGCCAGTTTCCCTGACCTGCCGCGCGCGGCGCCACGACGGACCGCGGTCAGCGCGATCGGCCGCGCGCCTGGGCTCGGCTGCGGCGCAGGGCCGGATGGGACGCCGTGACGTTGGGGGCCATGGTCGCGGGAGGCATCCGCTCGAGCTCCAGGGTGTACCAGTCGGCGCCGAACGCTCGCATGCGCGCCGGCCTGCCATTTTGAACCGCGAGCTGCATCCGGTGCAGCCGCTCGTCCGTGGGCAGGAGATCGCGCCCGCGCGCCAGCACGTGCAGCGCTTCCGCGCGCCGCCCGCGGCTGAGCCGGCACCAGGCGTACGTCGCCCAGATCAGCCCTTCCTTGGGTCGCCGGCGTGACGCGCGCTCGAGGATGCGCTCCGCCTCGTCATGTTGCCCGCGGCGGTACGAGCTGGCGGCCAGCATGGTCCACCCTTGCACGCTCTTGTGGCGCGCGCGTTCGAGGTAGGGTCGCGCCGCATCGGGATCCTTGAGGCCCGCGTAGTGGATCACGCCGATCTGCTCGTCGATCTGCGACATGAGCAGGGGCTGCCAGAGGCCGAGCCGCCGCGCGCGCTGCAGGCGTTCGATGGCGCGGTCGAATCGCTGTGCTTTGACGTCCCCCTCGATCGCATCCATCGCTGCCTGGAGCGGCTTGCGCGCGCGGCGCACCAGCGAGACCAGCACGACCAGGCCGGCGGCGAGGCCTAGAAACACACCCGAGCCCCAGCCGAAGCGGATGAGGCCAAACGTGAACGCGGCCGCGGTTGCCAGCGCCGCCAATCCGATGCTCAACACAGATCGATTTCTAGCAGGTCGCGTCCCGCAGCGCTGCCCAGCCGTCGCGATCGCCGCACGGAAGTTGAAGAACCGTTTCGGTTTCGTCTCCGTCGCGCCGGCGAGCCAATCAGATTCCTGATGCCCTGATCAGTTTACCGAGGTGGCCCTGAGCACATTGTCGCGATTCCCGGAGACTCCTGCCGCTTCTGGACTCGCCGGCCGCCGGCTGCGTCGATTGGCGTCCGGCTTGCTACGCGTGACGACGTGTCCGACGATGGACAGATGGCCCTCGGGATCGGTCGGTCGCTACCGCTCGCTCCGCGCGCAGCCGGCGCCCTGCGAAGGCTGCCGCTGGCTCCGGAAGCGCGCGAGCAAGACCGCGCCTGGCGGCCCATCTACGCGGTTTGGGAGCTGACGCTCAAGTGCGACCTGGCCTGCCGCCACTGCGGGTCGCGGGCGGGGCGGACGCGCCCCGACGAGCTCACGACGGCCGAGTGCCTGGACCTGGTCCGGCAGATGGCGGAGCTCGGCGTGATGGAGGTGACAGTCATCGGCGGCGAGGCCTATCTCCACGATGATTGGCTGGTGATCGTCGAGGCGATCCGGCGCGCGGGGATGCAATGCTCGATGACCACCGGCGGCCGCGGGATGACGGCCGAGCGCGCGCGAGGCGCCGCGGCGGCCGGGCTGCAGAGCGCGAGCATCTCGCTCGACGGGCGCGAAGCCACCCACGACCGGCTGCGCGGCGTGGTCGGGTCGCACCGCGCCGCGCTCGCTGCCGCCGCTCACCTGCGCGCGGCCGGCGTGGCCGTTTCAGTGAACACGCAGATCAACAAGCTGTCGATGTCCGAGCTGCCGGACGTGCTCGAGACCGCGATCGGGCTCGGCGTGCACTCCTGGCAGATCCAGCTGACCGCGGCGATGGGGCGCGCCGCCGACGCGCCCGAGGTCCTGCTGCAACCCGAGGATCTGCTCGAGCTGTTTCCGCTGCTTGCCCAGCTGAAGGCTCGCTGCAACGAGGTTGGCGTGATGCTGTGGCCTGGCAACAACATTGGCTACTTCGGACCCTACGAATCGATCCTGCGCGGCGGCGCGAGCGGTCGCGGGCACACGGCGTCGTGCGGTGCCGGTTGCACGACCCTGGGCATCGAGGCCGACGGCGCGATCAAGGGTTGCCCGTCATTGCAGACGCAACCTTGGACGGGCGGCAACATCCGGGACGCGTCGCTGAAAGACATCTGGGAGCGCGCCGCGCCGCTGCGCTACATGCGCGACCGCACCGTCGACGATCTGTGGGGATACTGTCGCGGCTGCTATTACGCCAACGTCTGCCGCGCCGGCTGTACCTGGACGGCATTTTCCCTCTTCGGCAAAGCCGGGAACAATCCGCTCTGCCACCATCGGGCTCTTGAGATGCGGCGCCAGGGGAAGCGAGAACGGTTGGTTCAGGTCGAGGCGGCGCCCGGTGTCCCCTTCGACAACGGACGATTCGAGATCATCGTGGAGGACATCAAGCCATGAGCAGCAGTCACCTCTGTCCCTGTCCCGCCTGCAATCGCCACGTCATGACCGACGCCGGCATCTGTCCGTTCTGCCAGGTGGCGCTGCCCGCGACGTTCTGCGAGGCAGCGCCACCGCCCGCGGCGCGCGGGCGCATGAGCCGTGCGGCCCGACTCCTCGCCGGCGCCACGCTGGTCGGTGTCTCCGCGTGCAGCAGCACCGAGCCGGCTCCGGTCCCGCTCTACGGCGGCCCGTTCCCGGTCGTCGACAGCGGTGCGGGCGGCACGTCGGGCGGCGGCGGCGCCAGCGGCGAGGCCGGCGCGGGCGGCGCGGGCGGCGCCGCCGATGCCGGCAGCGCGGTCCCCCTTTACGGCGCGCCGGCGCCCGGCAGCGGCAGCGGCGGCGCGCCATGAGCAGCGGTCATCTGTGCCCGTGTCCCGCCTGCAATCGCCACGTCATGACCGACGCCGGCGTGTGCCCGTTCTGTCAGACGGCGCTGCCCGCAAAGTTCTGCGCGACAGCACAACCGCCCGCCGCGCCCGGGCGCATGAGCCGCGCGGCCCGGCTCCTCGCCGGCGCGACGCTCGTGGGCGTCTCCGCCTGCAGCAGCACCACCCAGAGCCACATTGTCGCTCCGCCCTACGGCACTCCGCCGCGGCTTGACGCCGGCGTGGTCGATCGAGACGGCGCCGGCGGGGCCGCGGGCAGCGACGGCGCGACCGACACCGGTGACGCGCCGTCGAACGACGCCGCCGAGGATTGACAGCCGGCGCGGGATCGGTCGAGATGAGATCCCGATGCAGAATTGGGCCTCGCGCGTCGTCGTCCTTCTCTCGGCGATCGTACTTGCCGCCGGTTGTGGCGGTGGTGGTGGGCAGCGGGCAGGGGCCGGTGGCGCGGGCGTCGGCGGAGCGGGCAGCGGGGGAGCGGCCGGCGGGAGCAGCGGTCAGAGCTGCACGGTCAGCAACACGACCGGCAGCTGTAGCTGTCGAGACGAGGCCAACGCGACGCCGCCGGTCCGCTGCGACACTGCATCGGTTGCGACGCTCTCGGGCGAGGTCGGCCTCTGCTGTCAGGGCTTCTCGTGTCAGTGTGATGCGTTCATCTGCCGCAACGACCTGGCCACCGGAGGCTGCTTCTGCGGCATGGCGAGCTCGATCGTTTCCGTCGCGCACGGCGCGACGGTCTCGATCTGCCTGCCCACGCCGGTGACTGTGGGCACCACGGTGATCCCTGCGCGCTGCTGCCTTTCGGAGGATCTGCGCGATTGCACCTGCTCGACCCTCGCGTGCGACAACGGCCGCGTCGAGGTCGCGAGCTGTTCGCTGGCGCAGGTCATGTCCTGCTTCACGGGCGCGCATCCGGTCGCGAGCTGTTCCGGCGGCCCGATCACCGGCACGGGCGGCGCTGCGGGCAGCGGCGGGGCCACCGGTGACGCCGGTGTCGATGGACCCTTCGACACGGGTGCGCGCGGAGGCGCGCCGGGCGACGCGCGCGACTCCAGGGGCGACCTGGCAGTGGACGCCGGCGATGGTCCCGCGACCCCTCCTCACGCGCTCCGCTGGGTTCGCTCGGCGGTCGTGGCCGCCGACGTGACTCCCTACGCCGACGGGGAGGACGTTGCGGTGCTCGCGGGCGGCGACATCCTGGTGCTCCTTCAGTACGCGTCGCGCATCACGCTCGGGCAGGGCGAGCCGAGCGAGACGACGCTGACGACGTCCAATGGGAACGAAGGTGTCCTGGCGCGCTATCGCAGCGACGGGACGTTCATCCAAGCCATCGTCATTCCCGGCTTTGGCTTTCGTCCCGGGCACGTGGTCGCGACCGCCGACGGCGGGTTCGTCGTCACCGGAGCTTTTCTCAACAGCGTCACGCTCGGGCTGGGGGAAACGCACGAGACGACGTTCGTCGTTGCGGACGCGCAGGGTTTCGTGGCGCGTTACGGCGCCAACGGGGCTCTTGCCTGGGCCCGTCCACTGCCGGTCAGTCCGAATGCCGTGCTGGAGTTGGCGACGGGCGCGGTGGTGGTCGCGGGATCGTTCTCCTTCGATTTCACGTTCGGTGCGGGCACGCCGAACGCCACCTCGCTCACGCCCTTCAGCCAGATGGGGGGGATGCCGTACTCGTCTGATCTGTACGCGGCGAGCTACGACAAAGACGGCACCTTTGCCTGGATCGTCACCGGTGGCAGCCCCAATCCGATGTACACCTCGAACGACGGTGCAAGTGGGATCGCCGCGCTGGGCAGCAATCAGATCGCGGTGGTGGCGACATTCAATCCGTTACTCACCCTTCAGCCCGGACGCGCCGATGCTCGACAGATCGCGTCCTCGAGCGTGCAGGATCTACTGGTCGTGAGGGTGGCCGCCGATTCGGGCGCCATCGCCGGCGTCACCACCCTGTCGGCGACCGGCGGCGTGTACCAGCCGCGAATCGCGGCGCTCGGTGGCGGATCCTACGCGCTCGCTGGCCAGAACGTCGGCGCGATGGCGCTCGGCGCGGGAACACCGAACCAGCGGCAGCTGGACGGCAACGGATTTTTTCTGGCCCGCTTCGGCGCCGACGACGCGTTCGTCCGGGTCGATTCGATCGTGGAGCTCGACGACATCAGCAGGCTGTACTTTGGCACGTTGCTGGGCACACCCTCGGGGGGAGTGCTCCTGCACGCTTACTTTGGCGGCAGTCTCGCCTTTTCGCCGGGGCGCCCCGAGGCGCAGACGATAATTGGAGGCTCCTACCTGCTTGCGCGTTACGCGGCTGGCGGACCGCTCGAGACCGTGACAGTCACGCCCGGCGGGACGATGTCGGGGGGCGCCGCGCTTGCCGCGGACGGCGCCCCGGTCCTGACCGGAACCATTGCAGGGACCGCCATGTTCGATACACCCACGCCGTCGGTGTTCGTCGTCCCGGATCGGACGATGTTCGTCGCACGCGGCAATCCGTAGAGCCGGCCGGGGAGCCGCGGCTCGCAAGGCCTCCCCTCGCCCTAACCCTTCCGCGCGGACGGGGGAGGGGACTCGATCGGACCGAAGGGAAACTCGAGTTGCGCGGCTCTTCGCTTCCGTCGCGCGGCCGCGTCGTCGGCGACGGTGCGCCCGCCCAGGACAGACTTCGCCGCCTTCTCCGCGGCGACCCAGCGCTCGAAGTCGGCGGGGTTCACCGCCGGCGCGGCAGCCTGGTTGTCGATCATGCGCGCCTGCCGGTCGAGGCGTGCGATAGCGGCCAGCCGCTCTCCTTCGCCGAGCTTGGCGGCCGCCACCGCGCGCTTGAGCACGCTGATGGTCTCATCGTAGACCCGCAGCGGTACCGGGAACGGATGCCCATCCTTCCCGCCGTGTGCGAGCGAGAATCGGGCCGGGTCGGCGAAGCGGCTGGGCGCGCCGTGGATCACCTCGGCGACCAGCGCCAGCGCGAACAGCGTGCGCGCGCCGATCCCCGGCGTGAGCAGCAGCTCGGCGAAATCCTCGGGCCCGCGGTCGGCGACCGCCGCGAGCGTGCGCCCGAGCCGCGCCAGATCGATGTCCTCCGCGCGCACGTCATGGTGCGCCGGCATTCGCAGCTGCGCCAACTGATCGACGGTCGCGCCGGGCGCGCGCCGCGCGAGCACCACCACCTCGTCGCGCGCGCCCGCCGCGCGTCGATCGACCAAGTTCACGATCTCGCCGCCCGGTCGCCCTTCGATGGCGGCGTGCGGCTCTTCGACGAACGCCGCATCCGACCCGCCGGCTTGCTCCGCGCGGACGCGATCCCAGATCCAGTGGTAGCGCCGGGCCTGCCGCCGCTCGCCGTTCATTCCCTGCTGCACGACGACCCAGGCGCCGTCGTCGGCGACGATGAAGCCGTGCAGGTAAAGATCGAAGCCGTCCTGCACAGCGGCGCTGTCGACCTTGGCGACGAGACGACTCGCACGCACCAGCGCGGGCGCATCCAGCCCCAGTCGGTCGCCGAGCGCGGTCAGCTCGTCAGGCGTGCGGCGCGAGTGCCGCCCGCGACCACCGCAAACGTGCAGTCCGAGCTCGTGCTCGACGGGGCCGAGTCCGCGCTTGAGCGCACCGATCACGCTGGTGGTGATCCCCGACGAGTGCCAGTCCATCCCCATCACCGCGCCGAAGCACTGGAACCAGAAGGGGCTCGAGAGGCGGCGCAGGACCTCGGTGCGGCCGTATTCGTGCGCGATCGTCTCGACGATCACGCGGCCGAGGCGCGCCATCCGCGCCGACAGCCACGCCGGCACGCGCCCGCCGTGCAGCGGGAGGAGGGCGGTGCCGGTCGCGGCGGGCATGCCCCGAGCTTGGCACGGGGTCCCGCGTCGGTCACGGGCCTCCGGGGGGGCGTGACATTCGCGTCGCGACTCGGTCGCGCATGCCCTACGAACGGGCCTGGTTTCGTGGCAGGATGACCGTGGTTCAGGGATTGCTCCGGGGGGACTCACCATGCCAAAGCCCGCGACTCCGATGTCTTCTTCTGCGCGCCGGTGGGGAGTCACTTTTCCCGCCATCGCAGCGATCGTCGCGGCGGGCCACTTCGGTTGCCAGCGCCAGTTTTCGCCGCCGCCTTCGCCGGGCGGCGGCCAGGGCGTCGGCGGCGGGTTTTTCAGCACCGGCGGAAGCCCCGGCCCGTTCGGCAGCGGCGGGATTTACGGCGGGGGCGGGGTCGGCGGCGGGATTTACGGCGGGGGCGGCGGGATCAGAGGTGCTGGCGGGATTTATGGCAGCGGCGGGTATCCCGGAGGACTCCAGTGTCTGGCTCCGTATGCTCCCTGCTGGCCGGTCAACGCCTTCTGTGTGAACGACCCGTATCCAGCCAGCTGCAATTCCGCGACCGGACAATGGGTCTGCCCGCCCGGATTCACGACGTCCCGTCCGCCGATGATCAATTGCGGCGTCGGCGGCGCGGGAGGGCAGTGCGAAATGTTGCCGATCCTGGGAAGCGGTGGCGTGACGGGCTCGGGCGGCGCCGGCGTGGGTGGCGCTCGGGTTCGTGACGCCGGGGTTGGTGACGCCGCAGTGGACGGCGCCGATGCTGGTGACGCCGGCGTGGGCGGCGCCGGCGCTGGTGACGCCGGTACTGGTGGAGCTCCCGCGGGACAAGCGCTGTCATTCGCGAGCGCGAAGAGCTACCCGTCCGGGGGACACCCGGCGCAGGTGGCCCTCGCTGACATGAACGGCGATGGCCATCCGGATATCGTGGTGATGACTGAATCGAACCCCGCCGCCGCCCTCCCGTGGCAGTTGAACGTTCTGCTGAATATCGGCGACGGAACCTTCGCCGCGCCAGCGTCGTATCCCGCATCCGCTTTCGCACCGTATTTGGCAGTGGCTGATCTGAACGGAGACGGCAAGCCCGACGTTGCGATCACGAATGTCTCTTCTGATGGCAACAGCTTTTCCGTCGACGTTTTGTTGAATCAGGGCGGCGGGACGCTGGCCAACCCGGTCCATACTCGCATACTGGGGTTGCCCCAAGCGCTGGCGCTCGCTGACATCGACGGCGATGGACTCAACGATCTCATCGCGGCGTTCACTGGGTATCCGTCCGATGCCGGCGTGGCGGTGCTCTTGAATCTGGGCGGCGGCGCTTTCGCCGCACCCAGGACCTTTTCGGTGGGGACGTATCCGAGTGGGATTGCCGCGGGCGACCTGAACCACGACGGCCGGATCGACCTTGCGGTGAGCAACGACGACAGCGAGGTCGCCGGGGGGACCGGGAATCTCAGCGTGCTGCTGAACCAGGGCGGCGGCAGCTTCGCGCCCGCGGTCGCATATCCCGCCGGCGATTACCTGGCGGCGGTCGCGGAGGCAGACCTCAACGGTGATGGTCAGCCCGACCTCGCCGTGCTCGATTCGTCCTCCAAGATCGGTGTTCTGTTCAACCGGGGCACCGGCAGCTTCGTCGGTCCGCTGAGCTACGGCGCCCAGCACCCCACGGGCGAGTTCGCGCTCGGTGACGTGAGCGGCGATGGTCGAATCGACATTGTCTACGCCACGCCCTTGGAATTTGGGTCGTCGGGCTGGGTATTCGGCGACGTGAGCGTGATGGTCAACCTCGGCGACGCCATCTTCGACCAACCAAGGGATTTCGCCGACGAGCCGATCGACGGTGCCATCGCGCTCGGAGATCTGAACGGCGACGGCAAGCTCGACGTCGTTGCCGTGAACCACACTTACAGCTGCAACGACAGCGTCAGCGTGTTGCTCAACACTTCGCCGTAGCGGCGGTGGTTGCCAAGCTCACCACCCGCTACCAGTCGGGCGGAACCTCGATCATGTCCCTGCCCCAGCACGCGGTCGTGCCTGTCCGTCGCAGCGCACAGAACGATACCTCGGCGCCGACGATGGCGGTGAAGGGGCCGCGAGGTAGATCGCTAGCGCCGAGCGGGACGGGGGTTCCTTGGTCAGGCCAGCAGGTGATTTCACCCGCGCGGTCGATGGCGCACGCGTCGCCGGCGTAGTCCAGCGCCAGATGCACGAAGGAGCCCGGCTTGATGATCGGCACGGTGGGCGAGCGCACGGGGAAATACACCACCGCTCCGTCGGTCCGGACGGCCCCGAACTGTCGGGCATCGTTGGTGACGACCTCTGTGTAGACGCCGGCTGGAAGTGTCAGGTACGGGAAGAAGGCGTTGCCGTCTTCATCCAGGGCCGCGAGCAGGTCCTCGGACGCCGCGATCTGCTTGTAGTGGGCATTGGCGGGCAACCCGGTGATATCGATTCCGGAGCAGCTCAAGGCGCCTGCCACCGTCAATGCGCAGGTGCCGAAGCGGCTCACGGCGACGGCCAGCAACTGGTCGCCGAGATTCCGCGCGCCGCTCAGCCAACAACTGCCGAGCCCGTCTTGCTCGATTCCGCACGCTGTCATCACCTCCGCGGAGCCTGAGCCGGCAATGGCGATCTGAGTCAGATCCGGCGGAGCCCCAGCGACTGTACGCGAGGCCGCGAACGCATCGAAGATGTGGTCGAGCACGCTCGACGTCCAGCACTTCATTTGGCCCGCCTTGAGACCGCAGTAAACGTCGTAGTCGTGCACCGACACCAGCGCAATCGTCGGTGACGCGCTCGTCCCTGCGTCGGCTGTTTCGTCGCCGATACCTGCGGTCCCACCGACTCCTCCCGTGCCACTCTCGGCGCCGCCGGTCCCCGCCGTCGCGGCGCCGCCGGTTCCTGCCGTCCTGGCGCCGCCGGTCCCAGGAGGTGCCACCGACCCGCCACCCTGGTCCGAGGCGCCATTGTTTGCGAGCGGCGCGCTTCGACAGGATGCCGCGACCCCCAAAACGACACACCACTTCCAACAGTTAAGCAAAGTCATGAATAGAAGTGTCCGCCCGGGACAGAAAGCTTTCAACGCGCAGACGCGGGAAGACGTCGTCGCCGGCGCTTGACGGCGCCGCGCCGCGCGGCGAATCTCAGGCCCATGGAGCTAGAAGATCTGAACGCCGACGAACGGATCGCGCTGGTCGGACTGGTGCGCGAGGTGGTGCTGGCCGACAGCCAGATCAGCGAGGACGAGATCGACGAGGTCGCCGAGATCGTCGACGCCTTCGGCGAAGAGGGCTACCAGGCCGCGGTCGAAGCCTTCGACCTACGGTTCACCGATGAAGAGAGCTTTCGCCGCTTTCTCGCCACGATCACGCGGCAAGAAGCGCGCGAGCTGATCTACGGGACGGTCCTGCAGGGCGCGGCCGCCGACGCGATCGAGGGCGGCGAGTCGGAGCTGTTGTCGTGGCTCGCCGACGTCTGGAAGATCGAAGTGCAGGTCGAGGATCTGCCCGACGGCGGCGAAGCCGCCGAGGACTGATCGGCGCGGCCGCCGCGGCTCGCAAGGTCTGCCCTCTCCCCAACCCTCCCCCGCGGACGGGGGAGGGGACCGGCCCTCAGCGGGCCGATCGGCCGCGCCACTTGCGTAGCCGCTCGCCCGCGAGCGCGATTGTCTGCTCGCGTTTCGCGAAGCAGAAGCGCGCCAGCATGGGGGCGCGCGCAGGCGTGGAATAAAACGGCGAGATCGGGATCGCCGCCACGCCGACCTCGGTGGTGAGGAATCGGCAGAAGTCGAGATCGCTGGCGAAGCCGAGTCGGCTCACGTCCGTCAGCAGGAAGTACGCGCCCGCGACCGGCAGCGGGGGCAGGTCGATCGACTCGAGGATCGCGGTCAGGTGCGCGCGCCGCGCGGCGTACGCGGCGCGCAGCTGGTCGTAGTAGCTGTCCGTCTCGCTGCGCGTGAACGGCGCGGTCAGCGCGTCGGCCAGCGCCTCCTGGAACGGCGCCGAGCTGGTGAACGTCACGAACTGATGGGTCGCGCGCACCGCGTTCGTGAGCGGCGGCGGCGCGATCGCCCAGCCGACCTTCCACCCGGTCACGCTGAACGTCTTGCCCATGCTGTCGATGGTGATGGTCCGCTCGCGCATGCCCGGCAGCGTCGCGATCGGCACGTGCCGGGCGCCGTCGAAGGTGAGCTCCGAGTAGACCTCGTCGCTGATCACGACGACGTCGTGGGCGATGCAGAGCCGCGCCAGCTCCTCGAGCTCGGCGGCCGAGAACACCTTGCCGGTCGGGTTGTGCGGCGTATTGAGGATCACCGCGCGCGTGCGCGACGTGAACGCCGCCGCCAGCTCGGCGGGATCCCAGCGCCAGTCGGGCAGGCGCAGCGCCACCGGCCGCGCCACGCCGCCCGCCATCTGGATGTCGGGCACGTAGGCGTCGTAGGTCGGCTCGAAGACGATCACCTCGTCGCCGGGGTCGACGATGCCCAGCACGGCGTCGAGCAGCAGCTCGGTGGCGCCGCAGGCGACGGTGACCTCGCTCGCCGGATCGATCGCCTGGCCGTAGCGCCGCTGCCAGCCGGCGGCCAGCGCCGCGCGCAGGCGCGGGACGCCGGCGCTGGGCGCGTACTGGTTGCGGTCCTCGTCGATGTGGCGCGCGGCCGCCTCCTTGATGAACGCCGGCGCCGCGAAGTCGGGAAAGCCCTGTCCCAGGTTGACGGCCTCGTGCTTCACCGCCAGCGCGGTGATCTCGGTGAAGATCGACGTTCCGAACCCGCCGAGCCGAGCCGCCGCCGCGCGCGCCGCCACGCTATTCCAGCCCGACGGTGAGTCCCAGGACCAGCGACGCGCCGACCAGGGTGGCGACCGCGGTCACCAGCGGCCAGTGCTCGCGCGCCCAGGCGCTCGGGTTGTCGCGCAGGGTAGGGTGCGCCGGCGGTGGCACCGCGGTGAGGACCGGCGCCGCAGCGCCCGCCTCCAGTGGCGGTGGCGCCTCGAGGCTGTTCCCCGGCGCCAGCCCCAGCTTCTCGATCCGCCGCGCCTCCTCGTCGAGGCGCATGGCGGCCGCGTCGACCGCGCCCGGCTCGGTGGTCAGCGGCACCACCGTCGCGTCGTGGCGGATGCCGGTGATGTCGACCAGCCGCAGCTGCAGCTCGGGCGGCCCCTCGCCCAGGCGCAGCTCGGCGACCAGCGCGAACTTCGCGCCCATGCGCTTGGCGTGCGAGGCGGCGACCGCGTCGTCGAGCGTCAGCGCGTCGCGTGCCGGGATCGCGACGTTCGAGCTCGGCGCATTCACCAGCGCGCTCGAGCCCCACGGCGCGCGCCCCGGCTCCTCGACGGAGATCAGGTGCTCGCCGTACGGGCCCTTGAACGTGACCCCGCCGCGCGCCGACAGCGGCGGCTGCCCGTCGAACGTCACCAGCGCCGCCGACGAGCCGCTGACGGTGAGCGTGCCCTGGGGCCGCTGCTTGATCTCGGCCACCGCCTTGGCCCAGTCCTCGAGCGTCTGCGGCGGATAGTCGTGCGGGTTCAGCACGCGGGCGGGCGTCACCGTGGCGGCGCGGACGTAGTCTTCGTAGGCGCGCACGCGCGTGGCCTCGTCGACCGAGCGCTCCGGCTTCCAGTCGGCGCGCGCGATCGCCATGGCGCGCCCGAGGTAAAGGTCGCTGATCTCGTCGGTGGTCAGGCCGGCACCGCCGGTCTGCGCCACCTTCTCGACGGCGGCGTCGAGCTGCTTGCGCGCGTCGTCGAACGCCAGCTTCTTCACCAGCGCGAGGCCGGCCTTGATCGTCACGCCGGTCTGCGGTGGCGGCGGCGCAGGGATGTCGACGACCTCGATCCCGCGCAGGTGATAGCGGGCCGAAGCGCGCGTGAGCTCGGCCTGGGCGACGTCGTTCTGAGGCGCGTCGGGCATCTGCGCGTAGATCGGGTAGACGATCGACGGTGGCTCGTCGGCACGTGATGGACCGGCCGCCGTGGCGAACGTCGCGAAGACAGCGACCGTCGTCGCCGAGAGGAACCATTTCGAGGCAGCGCGCATCCCGGCAATCTTGCCCCGGGGCGCGCGCCGGTCAAATGTGTTCACACCGTTGTCTTGATCTTGAACGATCGCTTGATCATCCCGAACCAGAAGCCGATGCCCAGGACCAGCGCGAGAAGCATGCCGACCGCCGGCCAGCCCGCGTAGTTGTTGGGGACGACCATGCCGAACAGCATCGGTCCCGACGCGTAGGTGTTGAAGCGCGAGGCCTTGCCCGCGGTCGCCGCCAGCTTGGCCGCGTCGGGGTGGGGCGTGCCGGCGGCCAGCCCGCCCAAGATCAGCTTCTGGCGGGGCCAGATCACGAACCAGACGTTGAACCACATGATCGTGCCGATCGCGCCGCCGAACAGGATCCAGAGCGCGCGGTTGCTGATCCCGCCGCCCTGCTCGAAGAACAGACCCTGGTGGAAGTACTTGAACCCGAATAGCAGGAAGCCCGATCAGAAACGTGTACATCGCGCCCCAGCGGAACCAGTAGAACGCGCGCAGCAGCAGCTTGGGATTCACCTTGGGCTTCAGGTCCTTTTCCAGATCGCCCTGGAACGGGACGTTGACCAGGTTGAAGAAGTAGAGGTGCCCGAGCCAGATGATGCCGAAG
Organism: uncultured Pseudomonadota bacterium; assembly: GCA_963711305.1. Classification (GTDB taxonomy): domain Bacteria; phylum Myxococcota_A; class Polyangia; order Fen-1088; family Fen-1088; genus DASRQZ01. Next base: position 156,200 of record CAVQDT010000001.1, on the reverse strand, counting down.
AGGATGTGGCTCCAGCGAAACAGCACGTTCAGGAGGGAATCGGGGTCGTTGAACATGCAGGGGTCCTTTCGGTGGGAGTGCTGTCGGGTGATATCACCAAATTGCCAGCCGTGGCCAGCGGCGTCGGATGGCGACCCTGCCGCGCAGCAGCGTGCCGGCGAGCGCGAACACGGCCAGCGCCATGACCGCGAGGCCGAATTCGCGCGCGGTGCCGAGCAGACCGCCGCCGTGCACGACGCGGATACCGCCGAGCACCGCGGGCAGCCCCATGGACAGGTAGGCGATCACGTAGAGGATCGACAGCACACCGGCGCGCTGGTCGGCGCCGGCGAGCGGGACCACGGTGCGCACCGCGCCCTGAAAGCCGGTGCCGAAGCCGACGCCCGCGAGGATGATTCCGGCGAAGAGCCAGCCGATGGACATGTGCCCGATCGCGAACAGCGTCAGGGCGACGCCGCCCGCCAGCGCGGCCATCGCGCCCACCATCAGTGCGCGCGGGGTTCGCTGGCGCGTGAGGAGCACGGACAGCGCGCCGCTGCCCGCGAACACGAACAGCGAGAATCCGCCGAGCGCGATCGACGGTGACCCGGAGATACGGCGCACCAGCGTCGGCCCGAGCGCGCCGTAGAAGCCAACCAGCGACCAGGTGGCGACCAGCGCCGGCGCGGCGATCAGCATGGCCGTGCGCGCGGGCCCCGGCAGCCGGAAGTGCGGGCGCAACGACGCGAGCGCGCCCGGCCGCGGCGTCACTGACTCGGGCATGAACACCGCGCCCATGGCCTGGGCCACGAAGATCACGCCCAGCACGACGTAGACCAGCTGGGTCGGCGCGGGCAGGAACTGCACCATCAGCCCGGACAGCAGGCCACCGGTCGCGGTGCCCAGCATCGGGCCGACGGCGTTGGCGACGGTGCCTTTCGCGCGGTCGATGTCGAGCATGCCCGCGCCGACCGCGCCGGCGGCCGCGCCGGTCGACAGCCCCTGTACCACGCGCGCGGCTACCAGTGCGCCAACGCCGTGGGCGGTGGCAAAGATCACCATGGCCACCGCCTGCGTCAGCGTGGCGGCGATCAGCACCGGCCGGCGGCCGACGTAGTCTGACAGCGAGCCGAACACCAGCAGTGCGGCCAGCACCGCGAAGGCGTAGATGCCGAACACGCCGGTGATGGTGATCGGCGAGAAGCCCCAGGCCGCCTGGTACACCGCGTACAGCGGCGACGGCGCGCACGAACCGGCGAGGAAGAAGAGGATGATCGACGCCTGCAGGTAGAACGCGGTGCCTTTGGAGAAACGCATTTGGTGAGCCCTCGATTCCTTGTTGATGACCGGCCGAGCTGAACAGACCGGTCTGTCTGTTTGGTGGCCTTGAATATGAACAGACCGGTCGGTATAGTCAAGTCATGTCGACAACGAATCTCGAAGGCTCGGTCCGGGACCGGCTGCTGGCCGCCGCCAACGAGCTCTTCTATCAAGAGGGGATCCACACCGTCGGCATCGAGCGGGTGCTCGAGCGCGCCGGCGTGGCCAAGGCGTCTCTTTACAGCACGTTCGGTAGCAAGGACGAGCTGGTGCGCGCCTATCTGCTGGCGCGCCACGAGCGCCGACAGGCGCGCATCAACGCGCGCATCGCGCGCCACGAGGATCCGCGCGACAAGATCCTGGCGATCTTCGATCTGATCGCCGAGCTGGCCGCCGAGCCGAACTTTCGCGGTTGCGCCTTCATGCGCGCGAGCGCGGAAGGCCCGTCTGGCGAGACCAAGGTGACTCAGGTCGCTGCCGACACGCGGGCGTGGACGCGCGGCCTCTACACCGACCTCGCCCGCGAGGCCGGCGTGACCGATCCCGATCAGGTGGGCCGGCGCTTGATGATGCTCTACGACGGCGCGATGGTCGGTGCGGCGATGGACGGCGGCGCCGCCGCTCCCAAGCTTGCGCGCGCGATGGCGGAAGAGCTGCTCGACGCGCACACACCGGCGAGGCGCCCCGGCGCGCGTCGACCCAAGCGAGGTTCGGCGCGCGGCTGACCCGAGGCCGTGAAGTCCGCTCTGTCCGGTCCCCTCCCCCTGCAGACAGGGGAGGGGACCGGATCGCCACATCACCGCAAGACCAATCTCGACCGCAACCCTGCCGCGGCGCGGCTGGCGCATCGCCTTCCGGCGTGAGATCCTCTCCCGCTAACCCCACGAAATGCCAACAATACCCCCGAGCCGAATCGCGCCGCCGCCGGTGCAGAAGCAGAAGTGCGGCGCGTCGCCCAGGGCGTGGCTGCTTTGGTTGCTCTTGCCCGGCTGCGCGGCCGGCGGTATCGCCGGCGTGGGCGCGCCCACCGTGGGTAGTGGTCACGGGGTCAGCGTGCCCGACGTCCCCGGCGTCGCCGCGCCCGGGCCAGCGGCGACCCGCATCGATCCGCGCACCGACGGCAACGCGCCGATGCCGTCCGGGCTGGCGGCGCTGCGCGACGAGCTCCAGCGCGGCATGACCGAGCTCAAGGCGAAGGGCAACCCCGCGCCGTATTACATCGGCTACGAGGTCCACGATCGCAACGAGGTCGTCGTCTCGGCCAGCTACGGCGCGCTGGTGCAGTCGTCGTCGCGCCGCTCGCGCATCATGGACACCGACGTGCGCGTCGGCGACTACCGGCTCGATTCGACGCACGCGATCCGCTCCGACGACTTCGACTACTCGTCGGCGCTGAGCGGGCACGCAGTCACGCTGCCGCTGTCCGACGATCCGGGCGCGCTACGCTCGGTCGCCTGGCTCGAGACCGACCGCCGCTACAAGGAGGCGGCCGAGCGTCTGGTCAAGGTCAAGACCCAGCGCACGCTCAAGGTCGCCGACGAGGATCCTTCCGACGACTTCTCGCACGAGAAGCCGGTCACGTACATCGGGCAGGCGGCGGCGATCGAGGTCGACGTGCCGGCGTGGGAGAAGAAGATCCGCGAGCTGTCGGCGCGCTTTCGCAAGCAGGACGAGATCTACGATTCGCAGGTGACCTTTCAGGTGGTCAGCCATACGCGCTGGCTGCTCAACAGCGAGGGTTCGGTGATCCAGACCGGCCGCAACTACGTGCGCGTCTTCCTTCAGGCCGAGACGCGCGCCGACGACGGCATGGAGCTCGAGCGCTTCGAGAGCTACGATGCGGCGTCGGTCGATTCGCTCGACAAGGTGTCCGAGATGGAGAAGGGCGCCGACCGGATGATCGCCGACCTCAAGGCGCTGCGAAAGGCGCCGCTCGCCGATCCCTACATCGGGCCGGCGATCCTCGAGGGGCGCGCCGCGGGCGTGTTCTTCCACGAGATCTTCGGCCACCGCGTCGAGGGGCACCGCCAGAAGAACGAGGACGAGGGGCAGACCTTCGCGAAGAAGATCGGCGAGCCGGTCATGCCGAGCTTCGTGTCGGTCTACGACGACCCGACGCTGTCGCGCATCGGCGGCGTCGATCTCAACGGCTTTTACCGCTACGACGACGAGGCGGTGACCGCGCAGCGCGCGACGCTGGTCGACAAGGGCGTGCTCACCGGCTTCCTGCTCAGCCGCTCGCCGACGCGCGGCTTTCACGAATCGAACGGTCACGGGCGCCGGCAAGAGGGGCGGCCGGTCGTCTCGCGCCAGGGCAACCTGGTCGTGCAGACCATCGGCGACCGTCCCGGTCGACGAGCTGCGCCGCCGCTTGCGCGAAGAAGCCAAACGCCAGGGCAAGCAGTACGGCCTGCTCTTCCGCGACATCTCGGGCGGCTTCACCAACACCACGCGCACCGGACCGCAGTCGTTCAAGGTGCTGCCGATCCTGGTCTACCGCGTGTGGGCCGACGGGCGGCGCCGACGAGCTGGTGCGCGGGGTCGATCTGGTCGGCACGCCGCTGTCGTCGCTGTCGCGAATCCTGGCGTCGGGCGACGACTACCAGACCTTCAACGGCTACTGCGGCGCCGAGTCCGGCTTCGTGCCGGTGTCGGCGACCAGCCCGAGCCTGCTGGTGCAGCAGATCGAGATCGAGCGCCGCGACAAGGGCAGCGACAAGCCGCCGGTGCTGCCGGCGCCGTCGCTGCAGGCGCGCATGCCGCGGCTGCCGGAGGGCCTCCGATGACCGCGCGGAGCTCTCGCCTGCGCTGGCTCGCCGTCGCGTCTTGCCTGTCGCTCGCGCCGTTCGCGCACGCCGACGATAAACCGGTGGCGCCAGCTGGTGCGACGCGCGTCCACACCGACGACGCCGCGGTCGAGCGCGCGATGCGCGACGAGCTCGCGCGCTCGACGTCCGACCTGCGCCTGGGCGACGAACCCAAGCCGTACTACGTCGCCTACACGATCTCCGACATCGATCAGGCGACGGTGAGCGCGACGTTCGGCGCGCTCACGTCCGACGTCGATTTCCAGGCGCGCGTGCTGCGCACCGACGTGCGCGTCGGTGATTCCAGCTTCGACAACAGCAACTTCGAGGGCAGCGGCGGCCACATCGAATCGCTTCCCATCGAGGACGACTACGCGGCGCTGCGCCGCGAGCTGTGGCTGCGCACCGACGAGGGCTACAAGAGCGCGGTCGAGACCCTTGCGCGCAAGCGCTCGACCGAGTCGGGCCAGGCCAAGGGGGACGGCGACGATGCGGTCGGCGATTTCTCGTCGGAGCCGCCGACCAAGCTGACGATGCCGCGCGCGTCACGCGACGTGGTCGAGCAGGCGGTGTCGCTGCGCGAGCGCGTGGTGAAGCTGTCGGCGATCCTGCGCGACTACCCGGCGATCCAGGGCTCGCGCGTGAACGCCAGCTACGCAGTCGGCCGGCGCCGCATGCTCAGCAGCGAAGGTACCTGGATCGACGACAGCCGCCGCATCGTGCGCATCGACGTCACCGCCGACACGCAGGCCGAAGACGGGATGAAGCTGCGCAGCTTCATTCCGTTCACCGCGCTCACGCTCGCCGGTCTGCCCGCGGCGGCCGACATGGAAAGAGCGGTGCGCGCGCTGGCGGCCGAGCTGACTGCGATGCGCAAGGCGCCGGTCGCGCACAACGGCTCGGCGGTCGTGCTCTTCGACGGCCTGGCCGCCGGGCAGATCATGAAGCACCTGCTCGCCGAGCAGCTGACCGGCACGCCGCCGCCCAAGACCGCGTCGGCCGGCAGCGACGAGCAGGGGCAGTCGAGCGAGCTCGCCAACAAGATGGGGCTCAAGGTCGCGTCGGTCCTGCTGTCGATCGCCGACGATCCGTTGCAGGAGACCGGGCCGGCGCGCGCGCCGCTGATCGGCGCTTATCGCGCCGACGACGAGGGAATCCCCGCGAAGCGCGTCTCGGTGATCGAGAAGGGGATCTTGAAGGCGCTGCTGATGTCGCGCACGCCGAGCCAGGAGATCGCGCACTCGAACGGCCACGCGCGCTCGCCGCGCTTCGCGCCGCCGCGCGTGCACATCGGCAACCTGATCGTGACCCCGACCGCGCCCGGGCTCGCGCGCAAGGCGTTGCTGGCGCGCATGGAGAAGACCGCGAAGGCGGGCGGGCTCGAGGCCTACGTCGTGCGCGTGCTCGACGACCCCAACGTGCCCGGTGGTGACGCAGACGACATGATGTCGCTCTTCAGCTTCAACATGGGCGGCGGGCGCGGCGGGCCACCCCCGGTGCGTCCCCTAGTGGTCTATCGGGTCAAGGACGGCCAGGAGCAGCTGGTACGCGGCCTGACGCTCGAAGGGCTGTTGCCCCGATCGCTCAAGGAGATCACTGCGGTTGGACGCGATCCCATCGTCTACAACTTCATTGATTCGGGTGGAGGCGGTACCGGGATTCCGTCGTCGATCGTCACGCCACCTTTACTCTTCTCCGACGTCGACATTCGCCGTGTGACGGGGAAAAATCGCAAGCCGCCGCTCTATCCGCGCCCGACGACCACCGCCAGCGCTTCGTCGGACAGTCGCGCCCCGGAATGAGGTAAAGTTGCCGCCATGGCGCGAACGCATTTCACCGTGGGCGAGGTCGAGCTGCTCATCCCCCGGCTCGAGCAGATCTTCACCGACGTGCTGCAATTGCGCGCGGGCTTGCGCAGCGTCGAGGACAAGCTGGATCGCGCCGGCATTCGCATGAGCCGCGAGGATCTGCTGGAGAGCGATGCCGGCACCCTGGAGGTGCGTCAGGCGAAGGCGGTGTTTCGCGGCTTCTATGAGGCGCTGTCCGACGAGATCGACAACATCCGCACGCTGGGCGGCGAGGTGAAGGATCTCGATTCGGGCCTGGTGGATTTTCCCGGCAAGCGCGGCAGCGAGGAGATCCTGCTGTGCTGGAAGCTCGGCGAGAAGCACATCGGTTACTGGCATCCAGTCGATGCCGGCTTCGCCGGGCGGCGGCCGATCGATGAGCAGATTCCGCGCGTGCCGCAGCGTCTGGATTGACGCCATTGTCGCGAGAACCAGCGTTGCAGGTCGCGGTCGACGCGCTTTTGCGGGCGTCGGGGCTGGACCCGGCGAAGGAGCCCGATCTGCGCCAGACCGCCGAGCGGGTCGCGCGCGTCTGGAACGAGGAGTTCCTCGCGGGCTACGACATGAACCCGGCGACGATCCTGGCTGATCCCGTCTTGGGTGAAGCGGATCCCGACGTCGTCGTCGTCGGCGGCCTACGCTTTCACGCGATGTGCCCGCACCACCTGCTCCCGTATCGGGGCGTCGCCCACGTCGCCTACATTCCCGACGGCAAGCTGGTCGGCTTCGGTCGCCTGGCGGAGCTGGTCGACTGCTTCACCAAGCGGCTCACGCTGCAAGAGCGCGCGACGAATCAGATCGCAGAAAACCTGTGGAAACACCTGTCCGCGCGCGGCGCGGGCTGCGTGATCGAGGCGGAGCACATGTGCCTGGCGATCCCGGGCGAGAAGCACGACCAATCAGGCGTGGTCACCAGTGCCTTCGTCGGTGAGATGCGCGAGCGCCCCGATCTCAAGGCGCGCTTGCTGGCGGCAGCCGATCTCGGAGGACGCACCCGATGACACACCTGATTGGCTCGGCCAGACCTCGCGCGATGGGCTCCCACGGCTTCTCCGTGCTAGAAGTCATCATGCGCCGCGGCACGCTCGGTTCCCCGGAGGAGCCGGCCGCGGCAGGCGCCGATCACCTTCGTTGCAACCTTGGCTGATACAAGCGAAACAGTGGTGCCCGAGCTCGATCGCAACCTGCGTGAGGCGTTGCGCCGCTTGCCGATGTTTCCGCTCCCCAACGTCGTGCTGTTTCCGCACGCGCTGCTACCGCTGCACATCTTCGAGGACCGCTACCAGGCGCTGGCGCGCGACGTGCTGGCCGGGCATCACTTCCTGGCGATCAGCCTGCTCGACTCAGCCGAGGACGCCGCTGCGGCCAGCGAGGACCGCGCGCCGGTTCAACGCATCGCCGGCGTCGGCGAGGTCGTGATGGCGCACGAGCTTCCCGACGGCCGCTTCAACCTGGTCGTGCGCGGGCGCGCGCGCGTGCGCATCGAGGACGAGCTTGACTCGGATCGGCCGTACCGGCTCGTCTCGGCGACCGAGCTGCCGGACCTGCCGGCGGCGGACCCGGGCGAGCTCGTCGACGCGGATCAGTCGCTGCGCGCGCTGGTCGGCCACCTGGCCGACGCGATCCCCGAGGGCGGCGAGCTCCTGCGCCAGGTCGTGATATCGCAAGGGACGCCGTCGGAGCTCGTCGACGTGCTCGCCGCCGCACTGGTCGTCGACCCCTCGCTGCGCCAGCGGCTGCTCGAGACCCGCGACGTGATGAAGCGCATCGAGCGCGTGTCGGCAGAGGTGGTGGCGATGACCAGCCGCATCGCCAGCCCGACGACACAGATCAACTGATCCGACCCCTCGCCCCGTCTGATTCCGACCCCTCGCGCCGTCTGATTCCTGATTCCGACCCCTCGCGCAGTCTGATTCCGATCCCCTCGCCCCGTCTGCGGGGAGAGGGTTAGGGAGAGGGGTCCGCCTCTTCCTCGCCGTCCGATTCCCCGCCCCCGTCATCGAGCAACCCGAACCGCTCGAGCTGGCGCAGCCGGATCACGTACGACATCCAGATCCCCGAGAAGGCGATGAAGATCGACAGAAGCGCCCATGCCGCGGGCGGCGCGCCGTCGGCGATGCCGGCGAGCAGCGCGAAGATCGCCGCCACGGACCAGATCACCTTGAGGCCCAGCAGCGTGCGGTAGCCGGCCAGGCCGTGGCGCTCGACCAGCACCGATGCTCCGCCGATGCCCAGCAGCGCGGCGCCGCACAACCGCGTCGCCACGGGATCGATCGCCGTCCAACCGAGGAGGCCCAGGATGCGCTGGGGAAAGAGCAGCAGGGGCAGGGCCGCCACGACGTCGACGGCGCAGTGCACGCGGAACCAGGCGCGCAGCGACGCGGGGACCAAGATCGTGGCGGCGACCTTGGGCGAAGGCGCGTCATCGGCGGCGAGGTTCATCATGGTTGGCCCCTATATACTCCGTGGCGATTGCGGTAGCCGCCGGATCTTCGGTACGCTCGAGTCGTGCAGGACCGTCTCGAGCGCAAATGGCCGGGTGGGGCGCGGGTCATCACAGTCGCGCTGGTGGCGCTGGGCTTGTCGTCGTGCCGCGTCGGCTCATTCCACCCGGACGCGCTGACCGAGCCGCTCCCTGACGGAGCATTGGATCGCGGCACCGGCGACCGCGCGGGCGCGGACAGCAGCCAGCCGTGCGACCTGCTCGCCCAGAACTGCGAGGACCACACGCAGTTCTGCTATCCCGTCGACCGCGTGGCCGGCGCGACCCAGTGCAAGCCCAACGGCTCCGGCTCGGTCACGAGCGCCTGTGCCAGCAACCTCGAATGTGACGGGCGCGAAGCGTGCGTGATCGTCCCCGAGACCGGCGGCATGCAGATGTGCGTGACGATCTGCGACCCGGGCGCGATCACCACCGGCTGCCCGCCCAAGGCGCCGTGTCATCTGATTCCCGGATACCGCGCCGGATACTGCGTGCCGTAACGGTGCAGCTCATTCCTCAGGTGCCGGCGAGGATCCAGAACTCCTGCCAGCTGCCCTTGCCGCAGTCGTAGACGTCCATCGCCAGGCCTTGCGTCTTGCCGGTCGCGTCCAGGCAGCGGCCGCTGCCGACGTTCTGGATGAACGCCGAGCCGTAGCCGCCGTCGGTGTTGAACGCCCACTGCTGTCGGGGGCTGCCGTTGCAAGTCTGCAGCGTTACGACGGTGCCGTTGGTGCCTGCGCCGGCGTCGAGGCACTTGGTCGCGTCCTTCTTGGCCACGAACTTCCAGTAGATGCCGCTGAGCAGGATCGAGAACTGCGAGCTGTCGAGGTTCGCCGACAACGGCCACTGCTGCAGCTGGGTTCCGGCAGCGGTGCTGCTGTTGGTCAGGTTGATCAGCATTGGATTGGCGCGCGTGGACAACGCGTAGAATCGGTACTTGTAGACCGGATCGAACACTGCGGTGTATGTGCTGGCGCGCCAGACCGTGACCACGTTGTTCCACGGTTTGTGATACGTGAGCTGCGAGTAGCCGTCGGGCTCGGTGGCGCCCGCGCCGTAGTACGCGACGACGCTGGGCGTGTTTTTACACAGCGTGCCGTCGCCGAACGGGTTGACGTAGGGCTCGTTGGCTCCGCCCGCACCGATGCGGCCGGCGACGACGCCGGTGGCGCCGCCGGTGAATCCGTCACCGTCGCAGTAGTACGCCTGCGGCGGATTCACGAAGAGGTTGCCGAAGAACGAACCTTCCTGTTTGGGGAAGAGCGCGCTTTGTCCCCAGCCGACGTTCGGGCTAGCCGCGTCGAGCCAGATCGGGATGTGCAGGCCGGCGGTGTTGACGTGCGCCATGAGGCAGGCGCTGACGTACTCCTGGCAGCCCGCGGCGCAACTCGACGTCTCCCATTCGGGCGCGAGCCCGAGCTGGCCGAGGAACGTGTACGAAGCGCCGGTCTGGTCCTTCTGCGTGAGGCTGTGTCCGAGGGGTAGGGCGCAGCGGACGAGATAGGCCGCCGTGATCCGTCCAGCCGTCGACGTCATGAGCGCGCTGTTCGGTGCGAGCGCGCCGTTGTTCAGTGGCTTGAGCAGCATCGCCCCGCCCGACATCCCGAAGCCGACCATCCCGGTGCTGGACAGCCCGTTCAGCATCGAGAGGCCGTTGATCATCGAGAGCCCGTTCACCGAGACGATCTCGCTCGCCGCTTCACCGGTGGTGCCGTCCGACGAGGTGCATCCGAGAAGGCCGAGCGCGGCGGCCGCGAGCGCAGCGCGCTCGCCCAGAATGGAACGATTCATTTTCGACTCGATTCCTGCGCCACAAAGAACGACTAGAAGGGCGCGATCGAAAGAAGCGAGCAATTACTAGACCGCCGCGGAACGTTAGCGGGCCCACGAACTGATGGGCTGCAACGCGGGCCGCCTGGGGTTGGTGTCACCTGCGCGGCAACACCACCGTTGCGCCGCTCGCAACGCTCGCGATCACGCCGTGACGACGAGCGCGATCTGTTCGCCAGGGCCGTGTACGCCCTCGATCAGGATCCCCTCGACGTCGGCGGTCTTCGACGGCCCGGTGCACCAGATGATGTTGGGATCATCCCCGAGCGCCGCGATCGCGTCGGCGACGTGTGCGTGGATCTGCGCCGGCGCGAAGACCGCGACGTGAATCCAGGGCGCGAGCGCCGCCAGCCGGCGCGACGTGTGCGCGTCATCGAGGATGATCGTGCCGGTCTCGGCGATCGCGCCCGCGGCGCGCGTGATGCCGAAACGATAGTCGTCGATGCGCGCGCGTTCGAGCTCGGTCTCGAGCGTCAGCGACGGCGCGCCCGGACGTGCAAGCGCCGCCGCGAATGCCGGTGCCAGCGCCGGATCGCAGTAGCCGTGACGCGCGCCCTGCGCGGCGAGCCAGGAGACCAGGTCGCCCGTGTCTGTGAAGAGGCGGCCATGCGCCGCCTCCAGCCGCTCGCGAAAGCGCGCGAGCATCGTGTCGGCGTCGGTGCTCGCCGGGGGCGCGCCGTTGGCCGCCGGGGCCCGCGCGAACGCAATCGCGTCGTCGTACTCCGGTGCGGGTCGTCTGGTCGCGTGCGCGCCGACCGCCGCGCTCACGCGGGAAAGGAAGCGTTCGCGCGCGCCGTCAGCGCCGTTGCTGCTCACGACCTCCGGCCTCGCTGCGCCAGCCACTTGCGAAACGCGCCACCGCGCCACGGCGCCTGCACGTGGTTCTGTCCCCACACGCGCAGCGGCTTCGGCCGCAGCGCTTGCGGCAGGTGATTCATGAGGCCGCCGGTCGCGAGCGCGCCTTTCCAGGCCCAGGGCCGCGTCGCGACCTCGGCCCACGCGGTCATGGCTCCCGGCGGCACCGTCGGGGGCGAGCTCGCGCTGCTACTCGCTGCGCCCGTGCGTTGCGCGCGATCGCGCAGGCGCAGCAGCAGATCCGGGATCGGGATGTCGACCGGGCAGACCTCGTTGCACGCGCCGCACAGGCTCGACGCCTTGGGCAGGTCCGACAGCGTCGCGAACTCTCCGCCCGCCAGCAGCGGCGACAGCACCGCGCCCACCGGCCCCGAATAGACGCCGCGATAGGCATGGCCGCTCGCCTGCCGGTAGACCGGGCAGACGTTCAGGCAGGCGCCGCAGCGGATGCAGCGCAGGATCTCGCGGTATTCGCTGTCCAGGACGCGCGTGCGGCCGTTGTCGAGGAAGATCACGTGCATCTCCTCGGGGCCGTCGGCCTGTCCCGGCGCGCGCGGCCCGCGCAGGAACTCGGTGTAGACCGACAGTTGCTGCCCGGTTGCCGAGCGCGCGAGCACGTTGAGCAGCACGCCGAGGTCGCGGTCGCGGGGCACGATCTTCTCGATGCCGACGAGCGCGATGTGGCAGCCGGTCGCCGCCAGGCAGAAGCGCGAGTTGCCCTCGTTGGTCACCAGCACCAGGCGCCCGCTCTCCGCCGAGACGAAGTTCGCGCCGGTGATGCCGGCGTCGGCGCCCAGGTACTTGTTGCGCAGGAACGCGCGCGCGCGCCGCGTGATCACTTCCGGCGTGTCGTCGTAGGGGCCGAGGCCGTGGCGCTCGAGGCTATTCGCGATCTCGCGCCGGTTCTTGTGGATGATCGGCTTGACGATGTGGCTCGGGTGGTCGTCGTCGATCTGGACGATGAACTCGCCGAGGTCGGTCTCGATCGATTCGACGCCGTGGTGCGCGAGGAACGGTCCGAGCTCGATCTCCTCGGTGACCATGCTCTTGGCCTTGACGACGCTCAGCGCGCCGCGCGCGCGCAGGATCGCCAGCACCTGGTCGCGCGCCTCGGCGGCGTCGGCGGCGAAGTGGACCTGGGCGCCGTGCGCGCGCAGCTGCGCCTCGGCGCGCGGCAGGTAGACGTCGAGGTGATCCAGCGCGTGCTGCTTGATCGAGCCGGCGAGCCGGCGCAGGCCGTCGGGGTCGGCGTAGTCGCGGAACAGGATCTCGGTGCGCTTCTCGTGGCCGGCCTTGCTGCCCAGGCGCACCGCCGCGCGCCGCTCCTCGCCCTGGGCAGCCGCGAAGCGATCGACGGCGTCGGGCGCGTGCGGGCCGCCGTGCGTGCTCACGCGTTCGCCCCGGACGATTTCAGGGCGTCACGAAGCACCACCGCGACGTGCTTTCGTGGCAGCGGGCGTTCCAGACGATCCGCGAGCCCGCCGATGTGCATCAGGCAGCTCGAATCCGCCGACACCAGCAGATCGGGCTTCGCGGCGAGCACGTGATCGATCTTGAGGCTGCCCATCGCGCGCGAGATGTGCGGGAACCCGACGGAGAATGTTCCGCCGAAGCCGCAGCACTGCTCGCCTTCGCCGAACGGCACGACGTCGACGCCGTCGATCGAGCGAAGCAACGCCAGCGCCGATTCGGCGTAGCGCGTGCCGCGCGAGTGACACGAGCGATGGAATGCCACCCGCGCTTTCAAACGCCCCGGCCAGCTCGTGACGCCGAGCCCGCGAACGATGAAGTCGCACAGCTCCCAGGTCCGGTGCGCGAGCCCTTCGACCTCGGGCCGATCGGGCTCGTTCTCGAACAGCAAGAGCGCGCCGTGGTCGACCATGCGCGCGCACGAGCCCGAGGGCACGACCACCGCGTCGTCGCCGCGAAAGACGCCCAGCGTGTGGCGCGCCACGCGCCGCGCGGAGTCCCACTCGCCGGCGTTGAAGGCCGGCTGCGCGCAACAAGTCTGGTCCTCGGGGAACGCGACCTCGCAGCCGAGGTGCTCGAGCACTTCAACGGTGGCCTGGGCGACGTCGTCGAAGAACGCGTCGCACAGGCACGTCGCCATCAGCGAGACGCGGCGGCCCGGCGAAGCCTGGCTGACCGCGCCGCGCGCGCTCACTTGCCCGCGCTCCAGCCGCCGTCGACCAGCAGGCTGCTGCCGGTGACCATCGCTGCCTCGTCGGCGGCCAGGTACAGCGCCGCCGCCGCGATCTCCGCGGGCCGCGCCATGCGGCCGGTGAGCTGTGTCGCCGCCATGTCGCGGTAGGCCTGCTCGGGGTCGGGCGACTCCGCCAGGCGCCGCTTCACGAACGGCGTCTCCACGCGGCCCGGGCAGATGCAGTTGAAGCGCACCCCGGTCACCGAGTGGTCGAGCGCCAGCGCCTTGGTCAGCCCGACCACCGCGAACTTGGTCACCGTGTACGCGAGCCGATCGCGTACGGCGACGATGCCGCCGATCGACGCCATGTTGATCACGCTGCCGTGCCCGCGCTCCATCATCGGCGGCGCGAACACCTTGCAGCCATTAAACACCCCGCGCACGTTGACCGCGTACAGGCGATCGAGATCGGCGGCAGAGGTGCCGGTCAGGTTGCCCACGTGGCCGATCCCGGCGTTGTTGACCAGTACGTCGACGGGCGGCAGCGCGATCGCCAGCGCCGCAACCGCCGCCTCGTCAGTGACGTCGACCGTCGCCGCGTCGGCGCGCCCGCCCGCGGCGCGGATGCCGTCGGCGGTCGCGCGCGCGGCCGCCTCATCACGGTCGACGACCCAGACGGCGGCGCCTTGCGCGGCGAAGAGCTCGGCGATCGCCTGCCCGATCCCCGACCCGGCGCCGGTGACCACCGCGTTCTTGCTGTCCAGTCGAAATGGTCCGGACGTCATGACAGTCGATAGATCCTTTGCGCGTTGGCCGACAGGATCGCCTCGCGATCGTCGGGGTCGAGGGGCGACAGCAGCTCGAGCGCCGTGTCGAGCCAGCGCTGGTACGACGACGCCAGTTTCACGACCGGCCAGTCGCTGCCGAAGATCAGGCGCCCCGAGCCAAAGCGCGCGAGCAGGTGCTCGACGTAGGGGCGCAGATCGTCGATGGTCCACGCCGCCGGGTCCGCCTCGGTCACCAGACCCGACAGCTTGCAAGCGACGTGGGGCAACCAGGCGAGCCGCGCGATCTGCTCGCGCCACGGTTCGAGCTGGCGCCCGCGGATGTCGGGCTTGCCGGCGTGGTCGAGGATGAACTGCGTGCCGGGACACTCGCACACCAGCTCGACCACCGACGCGAGCTGGTGGTGCTTGACGCAGATGTCGAACGACAGGCCGCGCTCGCCGGCCGCGCGCACGCCGGCGATGAACTCCGGGCGCCGGCAGAAATCGACGTCGGCCTCGCCCTGGATCAGGTGGCGCACGCCGCGTACGAGCGGCCGCGCGCGCAAGCGATCGAGCGCCGCGATGGTCTCGGCGCCCCGGTCCATCGGCGCGAACGCGACGATGCCGGCGACTGCAGGTTCGGCGGCGGCGAGCGCTTCGATCGCCTGCACTTCATCGAACGCGCGCGCGCGCTCGCAGTCGCCCTCGACGACCAGGATCTTCCGGGGAAAGCGGTCTCCGACCTCGGCGTGCAGCTCGGCCGGCGTGTGGCGCCCGGCGATCGACGGAAAGCCGTCGAGCCAGGGGTAGGGCACCTGCGTGCGGTCCCAGCAGTGGACGTGCGTGTCGATGAACGGTTCCATTTTCGGATGTTCCGGCGCGCTCAAGCCGGGATCGGCGTGCCCCCGCGCGCGGTCGATTCATAGCACGCCTCGACGACCGCCATGGTCTGGAACGCGTCCTCGATCGACGTCGGCAGCTCCGCGGTCTCGCCGTCGGCGCGCCGCATGACGCTGGCCATCGTGCCGATGAACGCGTGGGGAAACCAGCTTCCGTCGAGCGGCACCGTTCGCCACTCGGGCGCGCCTCCGTCGGCGCGCCGCACGCAATACTCCAGGTTGTCCGGCGCGCCGCGCGGGTAGTCGAGGTTCACGCCGATGCGTCCCTTGATCGCGCCCTCGGTCCCCTCGAGCTTGAAGTAGCTCTCTTGATGGCGCGGCCCGAAGTCGTGCCCGTGATTGGTGGTGATCGTGGCGCGCTTCACGTCGCCGTAGTCGAACGCGATCGCCGTGCGCGTCGACGCGAGCTGCATCTGCCGCGGGTGCTTCACGGTCTTGCAGTAGACGCCGGCCGGCTCGCCCAGGAACGACCGCACCAGATCGACGTAGTGGATGCTGTGATAGAGCACCTCCATGCGCGGGATGCCGAACAGAAACGTCCAGATCTCCCAGGGCATGTGGCAGGTGACGCGCACCTCGACGTCGTGCAGCTCGCCGATCACCCCCTTTTGCACCAGATCGCGCGCGGCGGCGACGCCGGGCGCGTAGCGCAGCTGGAAGTTGATCGCGGCGGTCAGGCGCTTTTGCCGGCAGATCTCGCGGATGCGGCGTGCCTCGGCCAGCGTCTCGCCCATCGGCTTCTGGATCAGCACCGCGGCGCCGTCGGGCAGCGCGGGCAGCACGTCGCAGATCGCCGGCGCCGGCAGCGCCACGTCGAACACCGCGCGCTCGGGCGCCGACGAGACCGCCTCCGCCAGCGAGGCGCACACGCGCGCGATGCCGAAGTCGCGCGCCAGCGCGTCGGCGCGCTCGCGATCGAGGTCGTGCACCGCGACCACCGGGAACCCGGCCAGCCGATACGCCGGCAGGTGCGCGTCGCGCACGATCGCGCCGGCGCCGATGCTGACGATTGGTCGCGGCCGGCGCGGCAGCACCGCGGCCTGCGCGATCTCCGTCGGTTCCACGGCCGGCGACGCTAGCGCAGCCTCCGAACCCTGTCCAGGCTCACGGCGGCCACGATGACCTCAGTTGTAGGTCGTGTCGCCGCCGGTGAACGTGAACCAGTCGTGGACCGACCCGCAGTGCATGGTGTGGTCGGACATGCAGATGCAACCCCGCGGAGAGCTTGGCGTCGACTCGGCGGTGAAGCACACGGCGTTGATCTCTGTGCACGGCACACCTTTGAGTGACACGCTGCCCGGCGGGGCGGTCGCCGGCACGGTCGTGGTCGCGTAGCCTTGCGGACTGCAGGAGCCGCCACCGAGGCCGGTTGGAAAGCCCCGCGGCGGCGAGCAGGTGCAACCGGAGTAGGAACCCGCGGCGACATCGCAGACGCACTCGCTGATGCCCGAGGCATCGATTCCGCACGTCACGCAGCAGTTGCGCGTGCAGGTCCGCGGGGGATTCGATGGCGTCGTGGAGCAGGAGAGGTTGTCGAGGAGGTCAGGATTGGGCTCGCCGTTGCAGGACCCGAGGCAGCCGGAAAGCCCACAAGGACCCTCAGGGTTCCAAACGGCCATGCCGCCCGTCGAGGAGACTGGGCCGACCCCGCCGCCGCCGGTTTCGCCACTGCCCCCGGTTCCTGCGCTATGTCCCGCCACACTGGAGAGGCATCCGAGCGATACCATCGCAACAAGCAGACATACCCGGCACACCCGCGACCCAATCGCTTCCACTCGTGCCCCGCTCATGGCGAATGAGTGTCCGCTGCCACGCCGCACGTCTCACCCCCACGAACGTTGAGCCGAAATCCCGCGCTAAGTGTTCGGCATTCCCGGTGAGACCCGCGCATCCCGCAGGACCGGCGCGTACTCTACGCCTCAAGGCCAGGCGTCGAGGTGAAGCTTCGTCCATGCGTGCCCAGCAACTTATAATCGCGACATGGAGAAGGACACACTTGCGAAGGTAGCGGAAGCTGTGACATAGGGCGCGATCGAGGTCCTGAAGGTCGTACCAGCCACGATAATCACCGGAGCACCAGCCGCCTGTGCCCTGTCAGTCGTTGCCCGCGTTGTGAAGGACCTCGATGCGACTGCCGACGCTCGCGACACGAATCGAAAGCCCGACCTCGGTGCGTTGGTCGCTCCACCACTCGTAGTCGCTATCCGACGACCTCTCGGAGAACCCGGCCTGGCGCAGGAACGCGGCGAGCGTCGTCCGGACGGTGGTCGGCGTGTCCCGGCTCTCGTACCGCACCTGGTTGTGGCCCGGCTTAGTTCCGTCGGGGAGCCGCCAAGAATAGAGTGGTTCGCTCGCTGGGGAGACGATCGGTACGCGTGCGATCAGCTCGTTGCCCTCGCCGCACAGGCGGTAGTCCAAGCTACCGCGCCGCACATCCCGGAGTTCGTCGCACCGGCGCGACACGGCGATGAAGTAGACGGCGCACGACACCAGCCCCGCGATCACCAGCGCATCTGCGATCATCGCCGCGCGCCGCGCCCTTGCTAGCATCCCCGACTCCGCGCGCGCATGACACGCAAAGTACCGCTCCGCGCGAGAGCTGGGAGGTCGTTCGGTTACGCCTTTTCGTGATCACTCACTAGGAAAATCCGCGATTGGCCCGGTCGGGCGGTGACCCTTGCCTGATGACCCGATCGAGCTTCTAAAAGCTCCGATCGACGACGTGTTCTCCGATGCCAGCTACAACATTCAATCTGGGGATGACGCGTAGGACGCTTTCCACACCGGCGAGCTGCGCGTCAACGCTCCAGCATGCTCGCGAACGAAGCGGTCCGCTCGCACCGTTTCCGTCAACCTGCGCGCTCACTGACGCCTCCGGCGTGCCCGTCTTCACGGCTCGACCGACCGCGCGCCGAGCGATCAGCGGCCGAACTGGACGATCCGGTAGTCGAAGAAACCGCCGGCGCTCGAACCGACGACAGCGTAGATGGCGGTCGGGGTGGCCAGCGCCGCGGTCACGAGCCCGGGGCCATAACCAACGTTGGGATCGCACCCGATGCGGCTGCCATTCCCGTCGGCATCGACCAACCAGAGGCTGCCGTGAGTGGCGCCGTCGTCAAACGGCTCGATGCCGCTGATCAGCCAGGATCCGTCGTCGCCTCCGGACCAGCTGTAGGCGCCGGAGGGAGTGAAGTTGGCCGGATGGTCGGGCCAGAACTCGCGTACGGTCGGTCCGCCGGCTCCGGCGACGTCGGTCAGCCGCAGCGTGATTAGGTTGGCGCCGGTCACCGGGTCGACGCCCTCCGTTTCCCAGAGAACCTCCGTCGGGCTGGTCCCAAGAAGCCCGTTGTCGGCATGTTTGCCAGCGAACGGCGGGCTCGGAAGGACCTGGGGCGTTCCCCCGCCCGGCGGCACGAGGTAGGCGCCCACCTGCGGGAAGTTCTCGTACGCGATGAGGACACCGTACGCACTGGTCTCGAGCATCGTCCAGTTGACCTTCGGCCCGGTCGGGATCGGTAGGTCCGCCAGCTTCTGGGCCACGCCACCCGCGACCGATATCTGCCAGACGTTCCAGAACGGCATCTCGTTTTGCGGACGGAGGTCCCAGTAAAAGTTGGTCCCGTCGAACGCCTGCGACGTCGCGACGTTGTAATTGGGCGGCCCCGTGGTGTTGCCGTCGGCGATCAGCGTGGCGTCACCGCCGCCGAGCGGCACTTGCCAGAGCCTGTCGTCCTCCAGCGCGGCGGTGTCGACCGCCTGACCGTCGAGCCATAGCTGGTAACCCTCGGCCATGGCAAGCGGCACCGGCGGGCCGCCCAATAGTGGTAGGCGCATGATCGCCGCGGTCGACGAGGTGCCGTTACCCAGAGCGTAGTAGAGGTTTCCGTTGGCGGTCACCAGGCCCGAGATCAGCGCTGAAGCGACGACCGCGCCGCCCGTGCAGCCGGCCGACGAGCATCCCCGCGCGCTGGCGACGGCGCCGGCTCCTGCGCCGACGAGGAAGCCGCCGATAAAGCCTTCGAGAGCCCCCTTGCCGTTGTCGATGTCGAGCTGCACGTATGTGCCGTCCTTCGGCATCGGCTGTAGCCCGCCACCGGGATACTGCAGCTCGGCCTCGCTTCCCGACAAGGCGACGACGCGGGGTACGTTGACGGGGTAGGGGCGCGGCTTCGGGGGCTCCTTCACCCCGGCGCGCAGCGGAGGCGGCGGCAGCGTCGCGGGTGGAACGACGTCCCCGCGGCCGCGAGGTAGCGCGCCGCCACCTCGACCAAGAAGTCGTCCTCACCCTCGGCCGCGATCGCGACCGCGTCGTTGATGCGCTGCTGTCCGCCGGGGCGAATCCGGCCCTTATTCTCCCTGTCCCCTGAACATGCGACGCGTGACCGCCCTTTTTCGTTGCGCGACCTCGGAGGGTCGGGGGTTTTCTACGGCGAGGAGAGTGCCATGACGAAAGCCGATGAGTCGACCTGCGGAAGCCTTTCACACCGTCTTGCCTTCGCTTGTATTTCCATTGTCGGAGCGGTGGCTTCGTTCTCCGGTTGCGGAACAGACCCCGCCACCCCCGAGGATGTGGTCTCGTCCACCGAAGCGATCGGTGAGACGAGCTGCACGACCGTTCCGATTCCGGCGTCGCAGATCAGCGTCGCGCCGGCGGGTTGCAGCGCTCTGACCGCGCGGGTCACGTCGCCCGACGCATCGTACAATCCTGCCGGCTGCGCGAACGCCCTCATTGCTCAGTTCAACGGCTCCAATTACCATCCTTTCTTGGCCGGTGTTACCTGGCTGGGTCAGCCGCTGAACGCTTCGAACTGCGCAGCCGCCCGCTTCACGGTGTATGGCTGGGACTACACGACACCCCCCGGCGGGCCGGGTGGAGCTGCTCCGCCGTTTTGGACCGCAAAGGGCAACTACGTGTTGACGGGAGTGTGGTCCACAACCGAGAACGCGTGCAACTTCGCCAGGAGCGGCTGGAGCGGCGTGATGACGCCGACCGCCGGCATGTACACCCAGGCGGCTCGTGTTGCCGCGGAGGCGACGTTGAACGGGGTGAAGCAGCGATTGGCCATCAAGGCTGTGCCCACCTGTCCCTAGCGCCGGGCGGGCCGGGCCGCGCGCGATCGACCTGCGGGGCTCGCGCAGGCAATCATCGCGCGACTTGTAGAGGCTTGCCTTGTGGTTGTGCTCCTTGGCTCGCGCAGCCGCGGCAAGAAATCGGGAGGGTCTCGACCGATCGCGCGCCGAGCGATCAGCGGCCGAACTGGACGATCCGGTAGTCGAACAAACCGCCGGCGCTCGAACCGACGACAGCATAGATGGCGGTCGGGGTGGCCAGCGCCGCGGTCACGAGCCCGGGGCCATAACCAACGTTGGGATCGCACCCGATGCGGCTGCCATTCCCGTCGGCATCGACGAACCAGAGGCTGCCGTGAGTGGCGCCGTCGTCGAACGGCTCGATGCCGCTGATCAGCCAGGATCCGTCGTCGCCTCCGGACCAGCTGTAGACGCCGGAGGGAGTGAAGTTGGCCGGATGGTCGGGCCAGAACTCGCGTACGGTCGGTCCCCCGGCTCCGGCGACGTCGGTCAGCCGCAGCGTGATTAGGTTGGCGCCGGTCACCGGGTCGACGCCCTCCGTTTCCCAGAGAACCTCCGTCGGGCTGGTCCCAAGAAGCCCGTTGTCGGCATGTTTGCCAGCGAACGGCGGGCTCGGAAGGACCTGGGGCGTTCCCCCGCCCGGCGGCACGAGGTAGGCGCCCACCTGCGGGAAGTTCTCGTACGCGATGAGGACACCGTACGCACTGGTCTCGAGCATCGTCCAGTTGACGTTCGGCCCGGTCGGGATCGGTAGGTCCGCCAGCTTCTGGGCCACGCCACCCGCGACCGAGATCTGCCAGACGTTCCAGAACGGCATCCCGTTTTGCGGACGGAGGTCCCAGTAAAAGTTGGTCCCGTCGAACGCCTGCGCCGTCGCCACGTTGTAATTGGGCGGCCCCGTGGTGTTGCCGTCGGCGATCAGCGTGGCGTCACCGCCGCCGAGCGGCACTTGCCAGAGCTTGTCGTCCAGCGCGGCGGTGTCGACCGCCTGACCATCGAGCCATAGCTGGGAACCCTCGGCCATGGCAAGCGTCACCGGCGGGCCGCCCGATAGTGGTAGGCGCATGATCGCCTCGGTCGGGAAGTTGCCGTTGTCCAGAGCGTAGTAAAGGTTTCCGTTGGCGGTCACCAGGTTGAACGGAGAGCCTTCTTGGACGCCGAGCTCCTGCAACGTGCTGCCGGCGGCGGCCTGACAGAGCGCGAACGACGCCGGCGGGACCTGGGGTGCTGGCTGAACGGGCGCGCGCGATCCGCCGCAGCCCGCCGCGAGCCACGCGCCCGCGAACGCCATTGCCGCGAGCATGCCTGACCGGTCGCCCCGCCGCCGCCTCACGCCGTCCACGGATTGCTTATAGACGGTTCAGGCGCCGCAGACAATCCGGCGCCGACAATCACGCCGCGGCTCGTAGCGCCGGCGGGCGATCAGGAAGCCGAGGTTCAGGTCGATGTGGACGCGCGTGGGCTGTGAGTTCATCGCTGCATAGGACGTCGCCTCCCGGGCGCTACTTGCGGCGAGGCTCTCGGCGGTGTCGGAGAGGCGCTTGGTTCTTGAATTCTTTTGGCGATAAGGTGTGCCGTTTGACGTTGGGGTGATGAGGCGAGCGGGGCGATTCAGTAGAACGGCACACATAACGACCGCCGGCAGGCCACATGAATGATCCGATCGAAGTAACGACGTTCCTCGCGAGGCGCGTGGCGTTCATGCGCTGCGTAGGTCCTTACGGCTCGCGGGCGATCGGCGACCTGTGGCGCCGCTTCGAGGCATGGCGGGTGGCGCATGGCGTGCGCGCCGCGAACGCGCGCGTGCTCGGCGTTGCCCAAGACAACCCGAACATCACGCCGCCTCACCTGACTCGCTACGACGCCTGCGTGGAAATAGAGGACGACTTTCGACTTAGTGACGAGGTCGGCGTCCAGGTCGTTCGCGGTGGGCGCTTTGCTTGCGTACGCTTTCACGGCACGGTTGCCGACAGCCGAGCTGCCTGGGTGAGGTTCCTCACCCGCACGCTACCCGAGGCCGGGCTGGTCCCAGACCTTGCGCCGGCGATCGAGATCTACGACGCGGGTCCGACCGCCGACCCAACGACAGGAGTGCTCTCGTGCCAGCTCTGCATGCCGCTGTGTTCTAGCTGACGAGGGCCGCCGCTGCCCGCCCGCAAGGACGCCGCCGGGCTCGGACCTGCGAGCGCATCGGCAACATCATCGAGGATTCTGCGACCCCAGCGGGTCACGATTCAATTTGAGACTGGAGATCCCGTTTGATCTCTTAGCGTTGCGGGCGGCGTGACCGGCTGATGCTGAACGAAGGGTGGGCTCATCGCCGCTTTCGGCTCAAGGGGAAACACGTCGACGGCCGGCCTGGAGGACGAGCCCCGTGTCCACGCGCTCTGCCGACCAAGCGGCGAGCTCGTGCTCGAGGGACTCGAGATCGCCGCTTGGCAGGCCATCGATGTACCGCGCATCCTCGATGATCCCGACCACGACCCAGACCCGGGCCCGGACGAGGAACTGACGGCGATGTTCGGCCGCACACAGGCCGCACTCTCCCGCTGGATGCAGGCACTCGATCACCTACGAGCCTAGCCGGGCGTCCTGCTACGGGCGGCTCGACCGGGAAGCTGGAGTGGCTCGCTGCTGCTATCGCTGCGACGATTCCCTGATCGCAGCGATCGCAGCTTCGAGGGCGGGGATGACGGCCCGATCTTTCGGACGGTCGGCGGCTCGCTTGCTCGCGAGGACACGATCGATGGGTAGCACTTTCACAACGAGGCCGGGAACGAGAGCCACGTCAATCGCACCGCTGTACTCCGAGTCGAAATCACGAAGGCCGTCGCACTTGATGACCACATCGATGTCATCGAGGCCATGTCCTGAAAACAGCGGCGGACTGTTCCGCCAAATGAACGCTGCACCCACTTTCTGCGCCGCCGCGGCCAAGCCGGGGTGGGAGATAGACCGGAACCAGAGGTCGAGATCTTTGGTGACGGCGTCTGCTCCCTGGATGACGGCGGCTCCGAGACCGACCAACATGAAGGGAACGCTCGCATTCGTCAGCTCGCGGAGGAGCCCGATCTCCTGCTCACTTACGGGCAGGCCGTCCGAGTCGGGCACGTCTCATGCTCCTCCGCAACCGCTCAAGAGGCGGCAAGGTCAAGTTCGACAGGACATGCTCCACGTCCCCCGCGTCGACGCCATGCTTCCGGGCGATGTCCTCTGCGAAGCTCCGCCGCGCGACCCTATCGGGGCTCCCGCCGGGGAGCTGGGCAGGATCGAGATTCGTCGACACCTCAGGATTATAGCCCGCGTCTCGTTCCCCGGGCGATTCCGGCGAGCCGCATGGCCGGGTCACGTTGCGCGCAGCACCGGTACGAGGGCATCGGCAGAATCATTCAGGAATTTGCGACCCCAGCGGATCACCATCCAATTTGAGACTGGGGCTGCCGGTCGCAGTCGTGGCCTCGCCGGCAGCCCAGGCGAAGGGGAAGAGCGCGGGAAGCGCAAGCGCTTATGGGCGCGACCCCGTCGGCTCACCCGCCTCCCGGTCAGTAACTTCCTCCCCGCCTGCTCACCCGCCAGCACTGGCGTGGCTGCGGCATCGTCTCCTTCCGCGATCCGCAAGGCGTGATCTCCGATGGCAAGCTCGACCTGCGTGGCGAGCTCTCGCGCCGCGTCCTTGTCCTGCTTTCGCACGTCGAGCACGAGCTGGGCGGGGTGCGCCAGCTCGAGGCCACCGGGGCCGGTCAATCCCTCGAAGGCGCGCAGATCGGCCGCGGTCAGGATCAGACGGCGGGCGCGGCCGAGGCGCCACCTGGGCGAGCGGACCACGGCGCCGGACACGGAGGCGATGGGGATCGTGGCCTCGCGCACGGGCTCGCGCTCGCGATCGCTGCGAATCTCGGCGCCGACGCGGTCGGTCTGGCGCTGGACCTGCCACTGCAGGACCAGCGAGTCGCCGTCTTGCGGAGCAGTCCGTGTATGGTCTCGACGGTCGAGGTGATTTCTTTGCCGCGGATCACGCCATTCGCGCGGCGCAGCGTGAACGGCAGGGCGGGAACATGCAGCATGTCAGAGGCCCAGTTTACTCGCACAGGCCTCGCGAGTCGGTGCCGACGTGTCCGCTTGCCGTGCCATCAGCCCTTCCCGTGCACGGGGCGATCGGTCGCCTGGCAGACTCAGACTCCTAAATGTGTGCGCCTGGACAGCTTTCAGGCTCGACCCGCCATGGAGTGACAGAACCTGCGCCGAGGTGCAGAAGCTCTAGGTCAGCATCCGCGAGGGCCAGGTCCTCGACGGAGACTTTCGGGGCCTTTGCGATCGGCCTTGCTACCAGCCAGAAAAGCTCTCGAAATCGTTAGGTAGAAACTGCGACCCCAGCGGGATTCGAACCCGCGTGAGGGGCCGATGTTGAACGTTGAGCCGAAAGACCTGCTCGCCGCCGCTTCTGGTAGAGGTCTCCCCATGGGAATTCGCCGTCATTCCTGGATCGCCGTCATCTTGTTGCTGGGGTGCAAGAGCACGCCCGCGTCGAAGATCCCGGTCGATGGCACGGCCGGCGCGGCGTCGGGGGCCGGCGGTGCGGGCGGAGCGATGACCGCGGCCGGCGGCGCCCCGGCCGCGGCCGGCGGCGCGTTGGGCGCGGCCGGTGGTGCGAGCGGCGGCGGCAGCTCTGGTACCACCGGTGCGGGCGGCACCGGCACGGGCGGCGCGGGCAGCGGCGGCAAGACCGCGACCGACGCCGCGGCGCAAGTCGACACCGGCCCCGATCCGGGCACCGAGGGCGACGGTGACTTCACCATCGGGCCGACGTACACGATCTCGCCCGATCTCGTGGTGCAGAACGTGCCGCACGGCCGCAGCTTCACGTTCACCATGAGCTCCACCACGAGCGCGATCTACACCGGTCTCGATCCCACGCTGCTGGCGGCCAACCAGCATTCGTTCACGCGCCAGGTCCGCGTCTACGTACCGATGCAATACGGCGACGGCACCGCGGCGCCGTTCATGGTGGTGCAGGACGGGTTCCTCGCCGACATCTCGACCGCGCTCGACAACCTGATCGCCAACAACCGCGTGCCGCCGGTGGTCGCGATCTTCGTTGCCAATGGTGGTGGCGACAGCATCGGCAGCGAGCGCGGGCTCGAGTACGACACGATGTCGGGCACGTACGCGCGTTTCATCGACACCGAGGTGCTGCCCGCTGTCGCCGGCAACGCCGCGCTGAAGGCGGTTTACCCCAACTTCAAGCTGACCACAGACCCCAACGGGCGCGCCGCCTATGGTTGTAGCAGCGGCGGCGCCGCCGCGATGACCATGGGATGGTTCGCGCCCAACGACTATCGCCGCCTGATCACCTACTCGGGTACGTTCGTCGATCAGCAGAATCCGATCGCGCCCGAGCAGGCGCAGTACCCGGTCGGTGCCTGGGGTTACGCCAGCGGGCTCATCACCAACGGCCCGGTGCTGCCGCTGCGCGTGTTCCTGCAGGTCGGCGAGATGGACAACGGCTACACGATGCCCGAGTCCTCGTTGCACAACTGGCTACTCGCCAACCAGCACGTCGCCGCGGCGCTCAAGGCCAAGGGCTACCACTATCGCTTCATCTACGCGCTCGGCGCCACCCACTGCGATTCGCGACCCCGCCAGCAGACATTGCCGGATACACTGCAATGGATATGGAGGGGGTACACGGCGAATTGACGGGGATCGGCAAGGTCGACCTCGTGTTGCCGACCACATCGTCTCATGACTGACATGGTCCGCGAGCTGGCCGAGAATCCCAACGTCCATCAGCGGGTGCTCGAGGGAGGCGAGCTCTACATCGATGCCGCGAGCCGATTCGCGATCTTCTTCGTCCCGGGCACCTACCTGCGTTGCGCGACCGTGCAGCGCGTGCGACTTGAGCCCGCGGCTGTCGAACCGGCGCTGGCGGAGATCCGGCAGCTGCTACGCGCGCGGGGGCGCGAGGGCGCCGAGTGGGAGCTCAGTGATTCGACGACGCCGAGCGATCTCGTCGACCGCTTGCTCGCGTTGGGGCTCACGCGCGACGTCGAGGAACCGGTCGCGGTCGGCCTCGTCCTGCGCGGAACGCCGTCGTGGAGCCTGCCGCCCACCGTGTCCGCGCGCCGCGTGCGCTCGCGCGAGGAGCTGCGTACCGCCTGGACGTTGCAGCGCGCTGCGTTTCGCGACCCCCGTCCCATCGACGACAAGAAGCTCGCCCGCGATTTCGAGCACGAAGGGGACGTCGGCGCCACGTTCGCCGCCTTCGATCGCGCGCTGGGCGACACGCCGATCGGCGCGGCCTACGCGGCTTACACACCGCACGGGTTGCTTCTGTTCGGCGGCGCCGTCGCCGAGGGCGCGCGGGGGCGAGGCGCCTATCGGGCGCTGGTGGCGGCACGCGCGCGCGAGGCCGCCGCGCGCGGCACGCCGGTGCTGGTCACGCACGCGGGCAAGATGTCGCGCCCGATCCTCGAACGCCTGGGCTTCGAGCCGATCGCGCACCTCGATCGATTGATCGATCGCCTGGCGTGAGCGCCTGGCGCCCGAAAAAATCGTGCGGCATCATCGCCGCGAATGAAGAAGTACGAGAAGGCAGCGCTGGTCATGCGGGAGGTCACGATCGGGGCGGCGAACGTGCCGGCCGGTCAACTGGTCTGGGTCTTCGAGCGCTCGGGCGGCGAGGTCGACGTCGAGTACCGCGGCGAGGGTGGCCGGGTCCCCTCGGACGCGCTAGCCGATCTGCCGATCCGCGGTCCGGGCCTGGAGCAGTTGCGCCAGCTCGACCCGTGTTTCGGGTTGCCCCGCGAAGCATTCGAGAGCTTGCATTTCGACCAGTCGTGGATGTTCGAGATCAGCCGCTGCCGCGCCCACGGCCGCCGCTTTCTCTTCGACATACGCTACGGGTTCACCGAACGGATCATCCTGCTGGAAGACTCCGACGAAGGTGCGCCCTTCGACATCTGGTCGAAGTATCACGCCTTCTCCGACGAGTGGCTGTTCTTGAAAGGCCGGACGCTCTGAGCGCAGGGGATCGGAGATCACTTGCGGCGGCGGCGTGCGCCGAGCAGCAGCGCGAGCGATACGAATGAAAGGCTCGCCGGCGACGACGAACCGCCGCCGCGCACGTCGCAGCTGCAGCCGCCGCTGACGGCCAGGCCGGGCGCGCCGGCGTCGGTCGAGGGGCCGCCGCTGCCGGCCGAACCCGTCGTGCCGCCGCCGCTCGTGCCGGCGGAGCCGCTGGTGCTACCACCCGCGCCGTTTCCGCTGCCGCCCGCGGCGCCGTTTCCACTGCCGCCCGCGCCGTTCGCACCGCCGGCTCCCGCGCCGCCGGTTCCCCGCGCGCCACCGGCGCCCGTCGCGCCGCCGGCGCCGTTCGCTCCGCCGCTGCCCGCGCCGCGATCGACTCCCGCGTCGGTGGGCGGCGGGGGCGGCGTCACGCCGCCATCGCCCGCGCAGGCTGCCGCCGGCGCCGTGGTCAGGAAGTCGGTCGTGCACGCGGTGGCGCTGCCGACCGAGATCGCAATCGCGCCGGTCGTCGGGTAGGTCAGCATCGTGCCGGCGCCGTCGCGCGCGACCACGAAGTAGTTGTGGCAACCGGCGGCCAGCGTCGCCGTCGCCTTGTAGGTCGCGTTGAGCGTGTCGGTGCCGAGCTCGCGCGCCATCGCGGTACAGGCGCCGTCGATGACGACACTGATCGAGGACGGCGCGCCCATCGCCGGGTCGGCCCAGGTCGCGTAGAACGCGTGACTGCCGGCGGCGTTGTTCGCGGGCGGACGCACGGCCGCGGTCGGCAGCTTGGGAATCGTCGCGCCGGTCATGTTGCCCGAATCGGAGACGTCGAACGTCGAGAAGCAGCCGGCTCCCTGCGAGTGCCCGTAGCCCATGCTGTTCGACGTGATGCCTTGATCGGTGAGATTCCTGCGGTGGCCGTCGGCGCCCGACGCCTCGTCCATCCATCCGTCGATGACCGCCATCGGGTCGGCATAGCCGGCGGCGGCGACCTCGCCGTTGGCGCCGGTCGTCGTCCCCGCGGTGAAGAACCCGATGCGGACGAACGGATCGGTGCCGCAGGTGTTGACCGCCGCAACCATCGAGTTGCACGGCGCGCACATCGCCGGCACCGGGCTCGCGCAAGCGCACGCCGGATCGCCCGCGCAATTCGCGGTTGCGACGTTGGTGTTGAGCGGGCAGGGCGACGAGTGCATCAACGTCACGCCGGTCAGGGTCAGGTTCATCGCGTGAAAGCGCGACGAGCGCGACAGCGTGTAGCTGTAGAGCACCGGCGGCCGCGCCGGGTAGCTCGCCGAAGACGCACCCTTCACCGTCTGCGGATCGGAACGCGCGCGGTTGATCGCCATGATGCCGAGGCGTTCGGCGGCGGTCGGGAAGCCATTGGTCGGCTCGCCGAGTGCGCTGCGCCGCGCGCCTTCGGGCTCCTCCGGCGCGACGCATGACCCGAGTCCGACCGAAACCACGAAGAGCAACGGGATGACGAGCAGAGCGATGCCGGTGTTGCGCACGTCCAAAACTCTAACAGCTCACCGAGCCCGCGCTCGACGAATCGGGCGACGGCGCGGCACGCGCACGTCCACTCACAGCGCGCGTGGTTTCCGGTCGCGCGTGTCGAAATCTGATGGGGTCGCGCCGTCAGAGCCGCCAGTGCTCGCGGAAGTACGCTTCCATCGCGTGTGCCTCGACGTCGCTGAGCGCGGCGTCGAAGATCACGATCTCCGCGATGTCCCCGCGAAAGCGATTGTCGCTGCGACTCTCGTAAGCCCGTCCGATCGCTCCCCCGGTGAAGTCCGCGCCCGCGCCGCCTGACGCGCCACCGACATTGATCCGCACGCCGTTCTGCCAAACAGCGGGAGACGACGCGTGCGAATGCGCCAGGCGCAGCATGTCGATCGCCAGGGGGCCCGGCGGTGGCGCCGGCGTTGGCGGCACCGGTCCGCGTGTCCCGCTCCACGGCCGGTAGCAGTTGCTCTCGTAGTTCAGCGTCGGGATCCCATCGTAGTAAGCGTACCCGAGCGTGATCTGATATCCGGCCTCCGGGCACTGGCGCGGGTCGCCGTTGAAGTCGGTGCCGAGCAGCTCCTGGTTGGGGCGGTCCACTCGCGCGCCATCGGCCCAGCGTCGTTCGACGACGAAGATCGTGAAGTCGGTGCGCGCCAGGAAGCCGAGGTCCAGGTCGAGCGTCCCGTCGATGTACGGCGGACGATCACCGGGTGCGGAAAAATAGGGCAGGGCGACGCCGGCGAGCGCGTGTAGCGGTGCCTGGCACTCGGGCCCCTTGTGCGCGCCGCTGCTGGCGTCGCGGTGATGCGCCGACAGGTCGGCCCAGGTCGCGATGGTCCCATGTTCGCAGCGGACGCCGCGATCGGCGGTCAACCACAACTGAAGGTGCGACCGCGCCACGCGGGTTGGCGCGGCCGCTACCGGCACCGGGCGCACCGGCGGATCCGGGTGCAACGTCGAGTGGAAAAGCACTGCCACCGACCAGAAAGCCACCGCCCCCGCTCCCCACTGCCACATGAAGCGCATCGTACGCTCGCGGGCGTTCAATACAAGGTGAGGCCGTGGATGACGAAGCCGTAACCCACGCTGGGCGCGATCACCGTGAATTGAATGTCGGTCACGCCGGCCCAGTTGGGCACGATCGTCGTCGAGTCGCTGCGCGCGACGAGCGTCGAGAAGTCGATGTTGAAGGTTTGCAGGCCCGACGTCTTCGTGAGCCGCCGGGTGAAGTAACCGCCGTTGACGAGCTTGATCGTGAAGTCGACGGCCTGGGCCTCGAGCGCCACGGTGATGCCCGTGTAAGCGGACAGATCCACGGGCCCGAGGTTGGACTTGAGCGCCACGCCGAGCAGCGCGTAGTTGGTGGTGCCGTTGCCGGTCGGACCACCGGTGGTCCACGCTCCACACTGGCGATCGCTGTAGCCGGTGGGCGGCGTCGACACCGCGAACGACACATTGACGCCGACGTCGGCGGCCGCATACCAGCCGCCGTTGCGGCCGCGGATGAGGTTGATGGTGGGGTTGCAGTCGGCGAAGTCGTCGATGACGTTGGGATCCACGCAGTGGCCGTCGGTAGTGCACTCCATCCCGCCGGTGCAGGTGCAGCCCGACGAACCGCCGCTCCCGGTCGCGCCGCCGCTGCCCCGGTCGTTCCGCCACTGCCGGCGAGAGCACCGCCGCTGCCGCTGGCGGCGCCGCCGGCACCCGATGAGCTGCCGCCCGCGCCGCTCGTCGCGCCGCCGGCTCCTCCCGAGGTGCCACCGTTGGCGCCGCCCCCGCCCGCCGTTCCGCCGGTCGGGGACAGGTTCACGCAAACGTTGGAAGCACAGGTCAACCCGCTGTTACAGGTCTTGTTGCCGTAGCAGTCGCAGGTCTCGGAGCCCGTCGGACAGCTCGCCGCGCCCCCGTCGTGGGAGCACGAGACGCCCACGACTGCGGCTGCGAGAACCAGGACCACCGCCGCAGCAGAGCGCACCATCCAGCGCCCCCGCCGCCCATTCACCCACCCAGATGTGCTCATTGCGAGTAGCAGAATATCTCAATTGGCGGGGTCTCGTCATCAACGTTTGTAACGCCCGGTGCGAATTGAAAACTTCAACTTCCCACGGAACGAAGTTGCCGCCCGGTTCGTTCTCGTCTATGCGTGAGACCGTATGTGCAACGGCGCGTCGTTCCGCTCGACCGTGGGGCCGGCATGGCGGTGACCCGAGACGGCGCCGCGGCCGGCGGCTCGCTGGAGCGCGAGGCGCTCGTGCACCTCGACGCGCTCTACAATCACGCGCGCCACCTGACCGGCAACGACGCCGACGCGCAGGAGCTGGTGCAGGAGACCTTCGCGCGGGCGCTGGCCGGCGCGCGCACCTTCGTGGGCGGGAACCTAAAGTCCTGGCTGTTCGGGATCATGCGCAACCTGTTCATCGATCTCTACCGCCGCGGGAAGCAGCAACCGGTCCTGAGCGAGATGGACGTCATCGACGGTTCCGGGCTCGCCGAGATGTTGCGCGACGATCTCGAGCTCGATCGCCTGCGCCGCGTGGTCGGCGAGGAGATCGAGGCGGCGCTGGCCAGCCTGTCCGACGACGCGCGCACGATCATCCTGCTGGACCTCGAGGGCTTCACCGAGACCGAGGTGGCCGAGGTGCTGGGCTGCGCGCTCGGCACGGTGAAGTCGCGGTTGTCGCGCGCGCGCACGCTGCTGCGCGAGCGGCTGAAGGACTATGCAAGATGAACGAGGGCGGTGATGCGATGAACGACTGTCGGGACACGCGCGCGCTGCTGATCGACTACGCCGCGGGGCGCCTGGATCGCGATGGGCGCGCGCGCGTCGAGACGCACCTCGAGGGGTGCGCCTCGTGCCGCGACAACGCGGCCGTCGAGACGGCGCTGGAGGACGCGCTCGATCGGCGGTTGCCGCGCTACCCGGCGCCCGCCGGGCTCAAGCGGGCGCTGGAGGCGCGTTTCCTGGCCGCGCCGCCGGCCGCGGAGACGCTGCCCGCGCCGGCGAAGCTGGTCGCGCTCGCGCCGCCGGTGGCGCCCCGCGCGCCCCGGGTGCGTCGCTGGATCGCGCCGTTGCTGTCGGCGGGCGGAGCGGCGGCGGTGACCATTGCCGTGATGCTGGCGCTGGCGCCGCGCGCGCCGCGGCCCGACGGCGGCGCGCTGGTCGCCGAGGCCTTGTCGGATCACATGCGCGTCGTCGCCAGCACCCACCCGCTGGACATCGAGAGCGGCGGCATTCATCAGGTGAAGCCGTGGTTCACGGGACGGATCGACTTTGCGCCGCGCGTGGCGTTCTCGGGCGACACCGATTTTCCGCTGGTGGGCGGCAGCCTGGGCTACGTGTTCGAGCGCAAGGCGGCGGTGCTGGTCTTCAAGCGGCGCCTGCACACCATCACGTTGCTGGTCTTTCCGCCCGAGGGCCTCGCCTGGCCGGTGGAGTCGCTGCTCACGGTGGGCCGCCTGTCGGTGGTCGCGCAGACGCGGCACGGTTTCTCCGTGTTGCTCTGGCGCGACGGCGATCTCGGTTACGCGCTGGTCTCGGACGTCGCGCGCGCCGAGCTGGAGACGCTGGCGGGCAAGATCGCCGGCCCCCCGGGTTGAAATACAACGGAACGATCGGCGCACCCGCTCCGTTTGAACGGGCAGGAGGTAGCGAGATGCCGATCAACGAGAGCGACCAGGGCAACGAGAACCGATCATCCCCCTTCCAGGACCGCCGCGGGTTCGAGGTCAGCGGCGAGCTGCCCAGCCGGCGCGATCTGTTGAAGCTGGCGACGATCGGAGGTGTGGTCTTCGCCTCGGGCCTCGCGGGGGCCGCGCAGCGCACGAAGAAGTCGACCCCCAGCGGTGGCGACTTCTTTTTCCTGCAGCTGTCCGACACGCACTGGGGCTACAGCGGCACGGCCAACCCCGAGGCCGACGTGACGCTGAAGAAGGCGGTCACGACGATCAACGCCATCGGCGCCGAGCCGGACTTCGTGGTCTTCACCGGCGACCTCACCCACAACACCGACGACGCCGGCGTCCGGCGCAAGCGGATGACCGAGTTCCGCGACATCGCGTCGACGATCAAGATCCGGGACCAGCGCCTGCTGCCCGGCGAGCACGACGCCGCCAAGGACAGGGGCGCCATGTATCGCGAGGTCTTCGGCCAGGCCCACTACTCGTTCGACCACAAGGGCGTGCACTTCGTCGCGCTCGACAACGTCTCCGATCCCGAGGGTGCGGTGGGCGCCGAGCAGATCGACTGGCTGTCGGCGGATCTGAAGGCGCAGAAGCGCGACGCGCGCATCGTGGTGCTCACGCACCGGCCGCTCTTCGACTTGCTGCCGGCGTGGGAGTGGTCGACGAAGGACGGCGCCAAGGTGATCGATCTCCTGCTGCCCTACCGCAACGTCACCGTGTTCTACGGGCACATCCACCAGGAGCACCACCATCAGACCGAGCACATCGCGCACCACGCGGCGCGCTCGCTGATCTTCCCGTTGCCGGCGCCGGGGGCGGCGCCCAAGAAGGCGCCGCTGCCGTGGGATCCGGCCGCGCCAGGCAAGGGACTCGGCTACCGTCAGATCGACGTCGCGGCGCCGGCGACCAAGGAGCTGAAGCTCACCGAGCTCGCGCTCGCCGGGGGACCCAAGGTGAGCCAGCGTCCCGCGGCTGCGGAGCCCGCCGGCGGCTGGTGACCTTCGCGCGAGCGGGATGCGCCACTCCAAGGTCTGCCGATCGGTGTTCGGGTTTCGGGGATCTTGGGGAGACGCGGACCGTGACGGCGGCAGCTTTCTCGGGTCAGGAATCATCACTATCGTTTCGTCATGCACAACAAGGTCACGTTTGCCCTCGGCCTGTCAGCGGCGCTGCTGTTCGGCTCGTCCGCGGTCCCCGCCGAGGAGCACCACGAACAACGTCATGAGGAACATCACGAGGAGCATCACGAAGCGCGCGGTGGTTGGCGTCCGCCGGCGCCGCCGCCGCGGCCCGCGCCGCCCAAGTTTCAGGGACATCCGCCCGGCGCTCACCCGCACGGTCCGCAGTATCACGCGCACCCGGTTCGCGTGATGCGCCCGACGGTCATTCGCCGTGGCGCCGAGCGCCCGTGGCACCACTGGGGGCACCCCGAGTTCGTGCGTCCGATCTACTACTGGGACTGGGCGGGGATTCACCAGGTCACCTGCATCGCCGAGGATTCCTACGGCGATCAGTACCCGGTGACCCAGTCGACCTGGGGTGGTTTCGGCCTGCCCGACATGACCACCGTCGAGGACGACGCGCTCGATCGCTGCTATTCAGAGTCGGGCAGTGACCAGAGCTGCTATCTGGCCACCTGCTCGCACTACTGAGGTCCCGTTACTTCACGCCCGCGCCGGCCATGACGCTCGCCGATACCGAGCTCGCCGGCTCGGCCGTGAATGTGTAGGGCGGCGTGAACGCGGGGGCGTTGATGTTGGTGGTCGAGCCGACGTTGCCGATCGACTGGATGATGCTGGCCGCGTTCGAGTGCGTGCTGTCGACGGCGTTGCTCACGCCCTGGAACACGTTGTTCTCCGAGCGGATGTTGCAGCTGACGCCGACCTCGATGCAGGCGCTGTCGCCGGTCGCCGTGTACAGGCTGTTGAACACGTGCACCTTGCCGAAGCGCACGCGCGGCATGCGTTGATTCACGTTGTCCGACCACCAGACGTGGTGGAACGTGGTGTTGAGGAGGCCGGCGTCGCTGGTGACGGTATCGGCGGCGCCGATCAGGTTGCAGAAGCGGTGGCCGGTCGCACCCGCGATCGGATCGGTCCGCTTGCTCGAATAGTGGAAGATGGTCCACGACACGGTGATGAAGTTGGCGCCGTTGGTGATGTCGAGGTTGCCGTCGGATCCGTCGGAGATGTCCATGTGATCGAACCAAAGGTTGCGGGCGGTGCCCTCGACGTGAACCGCGTCGCGGCCCGCCGAGCAATCGCTGGGGCTGTCGGTGCAGTTGAGGCCGACGACCTTCAGGTTGCGGATGATGACGTTGACGGCGTTGGTGAGATCGAGGCTGCCGTCGACCTCGGCGCCGCAAAGTCCGAGGATCGTCTTGTTCGAGCCGACGCGGAAGGTGCCCGAGATCTTTCCCGACACGTGAATCAGCGTGGAGCCCGTGCCCGCGAGCGCGCTGGTGAGCTGGCTCGCCGAGGTCGCGACCACCGCGTTGGTCACATTCGCGCCGGCCCCGGTCGTCCCCGAGCCCTGCGTCGCCCAGCCAATCGGGCCGGCGTCCCAGGTTTGCGGCGTACAGGTCACGCCGATCGCGGTGCTCCCGCCGCCGCCGGTGGTGCCACCGGTGCCGGTCACGCCGCCGGTGCCGGTGCGCCCGCCTGCGCCCGCACCGCCCATGCCCGTCGCGCCGCCCATGCCGCGACCACCAGTGCCGGTCACGCCGCCCGTGCCCGCGCCGCCCGTGCCCATCGCGCCGCCAGCGCCCGTCCGCGTGCCACCCGCGCCGCTTCCGCCCGCGCCGCTTCCGCCCGCGCCGGTGCTGCCGCCTTCCGACGATGACGCGCCCGCCGCGCCATTGTTACCACCGTCGCCGGCGCCGCCGGTCCCTTCGGTGCCGGGGGTGCTGCCCGCGCAAGCGGCGCCGGTCAGCGCCAGCAGACAGGCGGCGACCAGCCGCCGCGGGGTGAAAAAGCGATCGATCGATGGAGTCAGGCGAGTCGACATGAGCACCTCACGAGTGTTGTTACAGCGTGCTGGGGTGGGACGGCGATGTCCATCAAGTGTGTTCCTGGGCCGTCGCGGCGGCTCAATGCGCACAGGATCTCCGTCGGATGCGGCGCGTCCCTTCAATTGTCGTGACCGACGCGACGCCCGTCGAGAGACACCGCGAGCCGCATTGCGAAGGGCGCGAAGAAAAGGTGCGCTCGCGGGAACTAACCCACGCCGGAATTCTGCGTCGGTCGTGCCGGGCCCGAAAGCGTGACGCATACTCGTGCCATGTCCTCGTCGAGACCAATCGCTCTCGTGTCCGGCGCGAATCGCGGGCTCGGTCTCGAGACCGCGCGCCAGCTACAGGCGCGCGGGTACCGCGTGCTGTCCGCCAGCCGCGACGCGCGCGCCGACCCCGATCACTGGACGCTCGACGTGACCGACGCGGGCAGCATCGCCGCGCTCGCCGAACGCATCACGCGCGAAGGAGTGCACCTCGACGTGCTGGTGAACAACGCCGGCATTTCGATGAAGGGCTTCGACGTCGAGGTCGTGCGCCGCACGCTCGCGGTGAACTTCTTCGGCGCGACCGCAGTCACCGACGCGCTGCTGCCGTCGGTGCGCGACGGCGGCGCCATCGTCATGGTGTCGAGCGGCATGGCCGAGCTATCGGCGTTCTCCCCGGCGCTGCGCGCGCGCTTTCTCGACGCCGGCCTCACGCGCGCGTCGCTGATCGACCTCGTGCGCTCGTTCGAGCACGCGGTCGAGAAAGGCCGCCACGTCGCCGAGGGCTGGCCGTCGTCGGCGTATCGCGTCTCCAAGGCCAGCCTCAACGCCTGGGTGCGCCTGCTGGCGCGCGAGCTGGCGCCGCACCGTATTCGCGTCAACGCCGTCTGTCCGGGCTGGGTGCGCACTGACATGGGCGGCGCCGCGGCCCCGCGCTCCGTCGAGGACGGCGCCGCGTCGATCGTCTGGGCCGCGACCCACGACGACGGCGATGGCCAGCCGAACGGCGGCTTCTTCCGCGACGGGCACGCGATCCCCTGGTGAGCCGCCCGGTGCACACCGCGGATGTCGACGTCCGGCCGGTCACCGCCGAGACCTGGGACGACTTCGTTCGACTGTTCGAGGCGAAAGGGAGCCCGCACTACTGCTGGTGCACGCCGTTTCGGGTGGCGGGCAACCCCGACCTCACCAGCGCGCAGAAGAAACAGGTGACGCACCGGCTCGTCGACGCGTCGACCCCGGTCGGCGTGCTCGTCTACACGGGCGGCGAGCCGGTCGGCTGGTGCTCGGTCGCGCCGCGCGAGAGCTACGTCCGTCTGGAAAAGTCGCGCACGATGCCGCGGGTGACGCCGACCGCGACGCCGACCTGGGCGATCCTCTGCTTCTTTGTAGTGCGCGCGCGTCGCGGCCAGGGCATCACGCGCGCCCTCCTCGACGGAGCCGTGCGCTACGCGCACCAGCAGGGCGCGCGCGTCGTCGAAGCGTACCCGTTCGACACCGCGGGCGTATCGTCGACCCATCGCGGTCACTCCAGCGTCTTCGCCGCCGCCGGCTTTCAGCAAGACGGTAAGCGCTGGTTCCGCGAGCTCTCGCGCAACTGAGCGCGCGCGTCACTCGAGCGGGTGCAGATACTCGTAGCCGTCGGCGCGCAGATCTTCCATCGACAGGCCGTCGCGATCGTTGCCGGGCGCCAGGTAGACGGCGTCGGCTTCGACCTGCGCGAAGTTGAGCAGCGGAAACGTGCCGCAGAGCCGCGCGAACGACTGGCGCGTCCACCATTGCGCCTCCGGAATGTCGCAGCGATCGCCGAGCGTGAGATCGGCGTTCGAGCTCTGGACCACCAGCGCCAGCGCCGTCACGAGCACGTAGCCCTTGTCCGCCGACAGGCGGTTGGCCTCGTCGGCAGCGTCGCCCATCTCCTCGCGCTCGGTGGCGAGGCTGCCCTCGATCTCCGACGTCCAGGTCTCGAACTCCTCCTCGGCCTTCGCGCCGCGTACCAGGTCCCAGTAGCCGAGCTCGAACACCGGCATCGCCTCATTGAGCACCGCGCTGACGTTCTTCCAGAACGAGCGTTTGTCGCGCAGCGACTGCTCTCCCGGCGCGGCGGCGATGATCTGGTGCAGCCGCCGCCGGAACGGATCGTTGTGGAACGCCTTCACCGCGACCTGGACGCCAAAGAACGTGTAATCAGCCATGGACAATCAACCTCCTCCACCCGCCCAGAAGCGGGTGCGCCCGAGCGATCCGCTGCGGCCGATGCTGATCTCGCCGCTCGATGAGGACCGATACGAGACCCGGCCGAAGCCGCTCGGCTTCTGCTTACCGAAACCCGGCATCCCGCCCACCGAGCGCGACGAGAAGATCGTGGGCCGCGGCGCCGGGCTGAAGGTGGCGCCGCGCGAGAGACCGGTCGGCGCCGGCTCGAGATGCCGCGTGGGCGCGGGCGCCGCGTACCAGCCGTAGCTGTGCCAGAACCAGACGTGCGGGTGCAGCGAGCCGCCGTAGCTGTAAACGCCAGAGGTGCCGCCATCCCCGACGCGCCAGAAGTCGCTGAGCGCGACCATTTTCACGTCGATGCCGCTCGCGCGGAAGGCGACGAAGTCGTCGTTGAGGTCGTCGGCTTCGTGGTCGACCGCGGCGTCGGTGACGTAGAGCAGGTTGTGCACGCCGAGCCGTTGCAACGCCGCCGCGCTCGGCATGCGCGCGAGGTAGCGGTTGTCGAACGTGTCGCTCTCGTCGCGGTACGGGCTCAGGCGGTGGCTGTCGATGACGAACGCCGGCGGGGCGCCCTCACGGCGGGCGCCGCGCGCCGCGAGCAGCAGCGGCCGATAGTAGATCGCCGCCGCGACAACCTCGTGGCTGCGCACGACGCCGCGCGGGTGCGGCCAGTTGTCGAAGAGAAAGACCGGCTCGAAGACGCCGGCCAGCGCGGTCGCGACCGCCATCGCCTCGGCGCCGGGGAGATCGACGAGCAACGCCGTATCTCTCTTGTTGCCGTCACTCGCGCTGGCGGCGGGGCGGAATAAGTCCGCGAGCGCGGCGCCGCGGGCATCGGCGAAGCTCATGTCGGGGGTGCGCTCGGGCGTGAGGCCGTTGCGAAAGTCGGGGACGGTCGCGACCTGGAACAACGTTGGCACGTAGAAAGGCAGCAGCGCGCTCTGCCCCGGGGCCATGTCGCCCGGCAGCGTCGCGATGCCCTGGCGCCAGTCGGTGCTCCCGGCGGCGTCGAGCCCGGTGGAATAGGGATAAGAAAGATGCTCGCCCGGCGCGCCCACGTTCCATCCGCTGCGGCGCTGGAGCTCGAGCGCATCGGCGGTCACCGTTGGCGGCACGCGATCCCCCGAGAGCGATCGCGCGATCTCCATCACCGCGACGGTGGCTGCGCCGGCGCCGAGCACCGTCAGCAGCTGGCGCCGCGACGAGACCGCGCCCGGGAAGTAGAACGCGCCGTCGCCGGTCGTTGCGTGCATCACGTCCTGCCACCAGCGCGCCGCCACCAGCTCGTCGCGATCGGCGAAGAAGCGGCGCTGAAATGTCGTCTCGTCGTCGCTCATGCGCCGTCCCGCGCTGTCTCGCCGTCGTCCAGGCATGCGCCGATCGAGAGCGCCGCGCGATCGGTGGCGCCGCGCGCGCGCCGGCAATAGAGCCCGGCGGCGCGGCCCGCGACCAGGTAGACGCCATGGTTCACCGCTGCGCCGTCGCCGTCGCGCAATGGAATGAACCGGCGCTGCGCGACCCAGCGGCGCGGCAGCGCCTTCTCCAGCGTCTCCAGCCACAGCGCCGGCTCGACCTCGGCGCCGACCACCACCTCCTCGCCCTCGCAGCCGTAGTCCGACTTGAGCACCCAGAGCTCGCGCTCGCGCGCCAGCGCCGCGCGGTCGGCGGCCTCGAGGCGGAGCGTGAAGGGGATGTAGCGCTCGACCGCTTCCTGCGCCGCCGGCGACAGGCAATCGCGCCGCTCCCACAGGAACGCCATCGCGCGCTTGTTCTGCGGCAGCACCGCGCCGAACGGGTTCACCACCGCCAGCCGGCCGGCCAGCGTCGCACGTGCGATCACGCCCAGCGGTTGCAGCAACGGCTCCGCATCGGCCAGCGGCTCCTCGTCGCTCCAGACCGGCAGGCGCTCGCCCCACCAGTCGGTCTTGTAGTGGCGCAGGATCACGTCGCACGGCTCGTCGAGCACAGTGACGCCACCGTCGCCGCGCGCGCGAAGATTGAAGGGCGAGCCCAGCACCACGCGCACGCCGCGCGCCTCCAGCCAGCGCCGGTAGAGCGCGATCAGCGCCAGGTCCTCGGTGAGCTCGGTCGGGATAGATGATGCCGACCGACGGCGCTGCCGCCGCGCCCGCGACCGCGCTCCGCGAAGGCGCCCAGCATGCCGACGAACCGCCGCTCGAGCGTCGCGTTGGGATCGCGCGCCGGATCGCCCGCGATTCCCAGCGCCGCCGACAGCGCCAGCGCCTCCGGCTGGCCGCTCGGCGTGTCGCAGTTGAGCTCGCAGCAGCGCGGCCCGTCGGCGGTCAGGAACACGTCGGCGCGTGCGACGCCGTGCCACGCCGGCGCCGACAAGCCCCACATCAGCCGCTGCATCTCGGTCATGCCGAAGAAGCTGTCCAGCAGCGACGGATCGGCGGCGACGATGTGCGCGAGCTGGTCGTGCAGATCGGCGACCGCCTCGGCGCACGCGACCAGCGCCGCGTGGTCGGCGCGCGCGAGCGGCAGCGGGCGCGGATCGAAGCGCGGCTGGCCGTCGAGCCACGCGTCGGACAGCAGCCCGCCCGCGGTGACGCGCGCCGCGAAGCGCTCGTAGCCCGGCGCGGCCGCCGTCATCCGCCGTGCCCCAGCGCCAGCAGCGCCGTCGCCAGGTAGGCGGCGGCCTCGACCGCCGCGACACCGACGCTGCGTCGCTGGCCGATCGCGCGGTCGAGCTCGCCGCCGCGCCAGCGC
Source organism: uncultured Pseudomonadota bacterium (assembly GCA_963711305.1). Taxonomy (GTDB): domain Bacteria; phylum Myxococcota_A; class Polyangia; order Fen-1088; family Fen-1088; genus DASRQZ01. Next base: position 116,041 of record CAVQDT010000001.1, on the reverse strand, counting down.
GGCCGGCAACCGAGGAGCAGACCTTCGACGATGAGCTGCCGGATCGGGTAGAGCGCCGCCGCGAGCAGCAGCGCCGCGCCGTACGCGCCCAGCGACTGCTTCCAGCCAAGGAACGGCCCGTCGACGGCGCGCGCGATGATCGCGCCCAGCGCCAGCGCCGCGCCGGCGTAGCTGATGGCGGCGGCGTGGTTCTCGCCGGCGATCTCCTGGTCGTCGCGGTATGCGGTCACCGCGCGAAAGAGCGCGACGAACACCGCCCAGGTGATCTGCGCCAGCAACCCGAACACCAGCGCGGCCGGCAGCTCGGCCAGCGAGTCGCCCGCGATGGCGCGCGAGGTGATCAGCGCCAGCGCCACCTGGTCGGCCCCCGCTGCGACCGCGGCCGCCAGATTGCCTCGGAGCAGCTGGCGGTGCAGGTGCCGCCCGAACAGGAGCCGGTGCTGCAGGAACGTGGTCGCGCCCCACAACGCGAGCGCCGCCGCGCCGAACCCCACCAGCACCGGCACGCGCCGTTCCCCGGCGCCGGCCGCGGCTCGCCAGACCGACGACCCGATCAGCGCCAGCGCGAGCAGTCGCGCCCCGCGCAAGAGACCGCGCGTGGCTTCGAGCGCTTCCGTGGCGGGGGCGGCTGGCACGTGAGCAGGGGCGGCCATCGCTCGATGATGCCCCCACGGCCGCGCCGCGTGAAGGGGGCGGCGCCGCCAGTGCGCCGTCGACACACGCCGTTTACACGCGCGCCACGCTCTGGTTCCGACGCGCTGGCGCCGCCCGGTGGCAACGCGGTTGGCGAGCGTGGCGCAGGCGAAGCGCCAACCGTGTTGTCGCCCCCGTCACGGACAGCTGCACGTGGCGCACGATGCGCCAGCGGTGAGAAACCACAGAACCAGTGGGGCAAAAGTTCCCGGCGGTCACGCCGTTCGCCGCGCGACCGCGCGACGACGTTCGGAAAAATTTGTCATGCCTCTCAAAAAAGTCTGACCACGGGAGGGGGTGTCGCGCGTCTTTTGGGGGGGAGTGAAAGGTTTTGACCAGAGACGACACTGAGATTGGGGACGGTGACAAGGGATCGCGGGCGTCGCAGTACCGGGCACGCCTCTTGCTGACCGGAACCCGTCGGTTGGGCGTTTCTGGTTGCCTTGTGGAGATTGGAGAGAGCGAACATGACAAATTCTCGCGACGCCTCGGGGTTCTTTGCGCGGTCTGAGCAACGATGGCGCTGGTCGTTCACGCTGCTGGCGCTCGGTTGCGTCGGATGGCTTGGCTGCGCCAGCGACAAGGATGTGGGAGAGCAGGATCAAAACGAGTTGAACGCGATCCTCAAAGATGGAGATCTGACAGTTCTGACACGTTCGGCGTTGATGCCTGCGACACCTCCGGGCGGCATCCCGGTCATGGGCGCGGGCGGCGCGATCATCATCGGCGGGGTGGGCGGTGCGGGTGGCAGTAACTTCGGCGTTGGCGGCGCGATCAGCGTCGGCACCGGTGGCGCGCCCCAACAGGACGGCGGCGCGGGGAACATGGGGACCGCCGGCCAGTTCGGGACCGGCGGTCGGGGCACCGGCGGCTTCTTCCCGGGCGACGGTGGCATGGGCAACTTCCCAGGTCAGTCGACCCAGGGCCTGTGGAAGTTCGATGACTGCACGATGTTCCGCACCGATCTCCAGGACTCGACCGGGTTCGGGCACACCGCCTTCCGGTCGGTCAGCACCGCGTGCGTGCCGGGCGAGATCAACCAGGGCGTGGGCATCGATCAGGACGACGATCTGGTCTATGTGCCCGACCAGCCGGATTTCACGTTCGAGAACGGCGTCACCGTCGCGGCCTGGGTCAACCCAACCAAGCTGAACGGCATCCGCACGATCTTCCGCAAGCGCGAAAGCGGCAGCAGCACGTTCGTGTTGCTCACCAACGGCAAGACCTATCAGTTCGTGGTCAAGCTCGCCAGCGGCCGCGCGGCTGCGGTGAGCGCCCCTGCGCCGCAGGGAAAGTTCACCCACGTCGCCGCGACCTACGACGGGTCCGATCTGCGTCTCTATTTCAACGGCGTGCAGGTGACCCACGCCCGCGTCAGCGGTGTGCTCAGCAACGGCGCTGGTCCATTGCTGATGGGTAACGACGCGCTCGATCGCCGCATGGACGGCACGCTCGACAGCGTGTTCTTCGCGACCCGCGCGTCGACCGCCGACGAGATCGCGCACCTCGCCTGCATTCCCCATCCGTCGACGCTGGTCGCCACGCCGACGTCGAGCGGGCTGGTCCAGCCGGGAACCGCGGTTACCTACGACATAGCGCTCAGCAACAACAGCTGCGACGCTGAGGAGTTCGAGCTGGTCTCGCAGGGCGAGTCGGGGGACCTCATCATCAACCCGAACTTCACCGTCCTGTTCCCCGGTGCCGGTCAGACCGTGCACCAATCATTGGTCGTCTCGTCGACACCATCGATCGAGCCCGACGACTACCCGATCAACATTCAGGCGTTCGCGTTCTTCGGCGCCTTCGAATCGTTGAGCACCTCGGTTACGTACTCCGTCGCCGGAACGCCCTGCTCGGTGCGCTCGCGCAAGGAGCTGGAGATCCGCGACCTCAGCGTCGTCGAAGACCCGGTGCGGACTGGGCCGGGAGGGGCATGGACGTTCCAGCACCTGATGGAAAACATGGCGCCGAGCGCGGATCAGGCGCCGGCGATGGTCGAGTCGTTGCTGGACACCTGGCTCACCAACCAGAGCGTGGGTGCGTTCACGGTGCTGTCGCGGCCCTCGATGCAGGACGTGATCCTGAATCCGTTCCCGCGCACCGCGAGCGGCGCGCTGGATCTGAGCCGGGCGCCGTTCCGCCTGCTGGCGATTGCCAACCGCATCGACCTGCAGAACGTGAGCAGCGGATCGGCGGGAGAGGGGCGCTTCGCGTTCGGAATCATCGACCAGTTCGGCAATCCGCTCGCAGATGACCCTCATCGTCGAATACAACATCCCGGCGTCGAGCGCGCAGGACGTGACCGACCTCGCCAACGCGTGGCACGGTCTGTCCAGCCTGCCGTTCCCGTCGGAGCAGTACAACGCCGCGTTGCAGGCGATCACCGACAAGTTCACCGCACGCAACGCCGCGCCGGGACGGCCCAACGGAAGCGCGATCGGCCAGGTTCGCACCAACGACTTCTTCACGCTGGGCGAATGGGAGTTCCGTGAGTTCCACCTCTCGCCGACGACCGGGTTCCTGGTGCCGGCGCCGGTGGCGCTGACGCCGGACGCGAGCCTCAACGGCACGACCACGCTGGCCGACTACCTGAACGCCAACCAGTCGGCGATCCTCAGCGTGACCCACACGGTGCCCGAGACGTTCGAGGGCCAGCCGTTCCAGGGCGGTTCGATGATCACCAACTTCTTCACCTGGTTCGCGCCGGGGGTCGACCCAGAGGTGCGCGCCAAGTTCGCGCAGAACACGTGCAACGGCTGCCACACCGATCCCGCTGGAGACCAACACACCGGTCTTCCAGATCGCGCCGCGTTCGCAGGGGCAGCAGAGCTCGCTGTCGCCGTTCCTGCTGGGGACGCAGGTTGTCGATCCGTTCGCCAACGTGCTGCGCAACTTCAACGAGCTCGGGCGGCGCGGGCGTGTGCTGCACGACATCGTGTGTCCGAACGAGCAGCTTCCTCCGCTGCCGCCGGACGAGGTTCCGTTGCCGAGTGGTCCGGACGGCGGGACGGATGCTTTTGGTGGGACCGGGGGGTTCTTTGGTGGGACCGGGGGGCGAGGCGGCGGAATGGGGATCGGCGGGGCTTCGGGCGGCAATCCCGACGCCGGCGCGCCGGACGCATGAGAGGGTAGGTACAGGGGCGGCTCACGTCCCCCGGGTCCCGATCGCTGGTTGCCGATCGGGGCCCGGGGGCTGGGCTGGGGGGGGCTCGTGCGGAAGCGCGCGGGACTGGCAGAGGCGAGATACGCGAATGAGCAAAGAAACTCTGAGGACGGCGTGGAACCTTTGGAAGGTCGGCGAGACCGTCGAGGCCGGGAGAGCCATCTTCGAGCAGGTGCCCGAGAATGCCCGGCCGACGTGGGCGGCGAGCATCTTGAGAGCGGCCATTGCGCACGCCCGCGCAAGCTCGCCCGTGATTGACCGGATCCTTCGCCTCGCAGCCAACCCGGGAGAGTGGTCACAGGGCCACGAGGCATTCAACGCTGCGCGGGCCGAAACGCTCCGGCTAGACCGTGTCACGATTCGCTCGCCTGCCCAGCAATTGATGCTGACACTGTTGTCGCTGGCGGAGCTGGTCGCGAAGGTTGCCTATAACGGCACCAATCCAGATGATGAGTTCGACGAGGACTCCGGGTGGTGGATCGGCTCGCGCCTCAAGGATGTCCTCGAGGCGGCTCGCGACGACGACTTCACGAAGTCAGCGTGGTCGCTGCTGACGACGGACCGGGGCCAGCACCCTGAAGCTTCGGAGAGGCGTTTACCCTCAGTGTGACGGCTACACCGTCGAGGCGACGCTGCGGTCCGCGAGCTCGAGCGCACACGAGAGGCCCGCGATCCCGCCGCCGACGATCGCGATCGTCGGTTGCGCGTGGGCGTGCGCCACGCGTCCGGCGCCGCCCGAGACCAGCGCGCCCGCGGTGACTGCGGGCGCGCCCTTGAGCACGTCGCGGCGGCTGGGCAGCCGCGGGGCAATTCAGAGCGAGCTACAGCGGCGGCGTCGCGTTCTTCAGCAGGTCGATCACATACGAGTCGAACATCTTCCCGGCCTGGGGCGCGCCGGGGGCTGCATCGTCGGAGGCGCAGTTCTGATCGAAGCGCGGCGCCTTGGCGTCGGCAACCCCGTCGGACTCGCCGGGGGGCTTGACCCAGAGGTACGCGTCGACGAGCGGCGCGGGCGCGGCCTGCGGGCGCTCGCCGAGGCCGGCGCCCTTGATGTTGCACCAGTTGCCCGGCGAGGTGCGGATGTATGCCTTGCCGTCGCGGCTGGTGTCGATGATGAAGCCCTTGCCGGTGATGCCCTCGGCCTCGAGCGCCTTGTTCAGGTCGACGACGTAGCCGAGCTCGTCGTTGGGGGCGGCGTGCGGGTCGCGCTTGGGGTTGGTCGGATCCTTGGCCGGGTTGTAATTCGACACGTCGGTGGCGAAGCCGCGGATGCGGTCGGGGCCGCCGGCCATGGTGAGGATCTCCTTGAACATCGGCGCGGTCTTCACCATGTTCTTCGGCCAGCCGAGCCAGCCTGAGTGCGCCGCGTCGACGTAGATGAAGACGTTCGGCAGCGAGAGCTTGGCGATGGCGTAGGCGATGCCGCGCTTGTAGATGCCCTCGGCGGCCTGGCACTTCGGGTTCTCGAGGTTGGTGATCAGGTTACCGACCGAGTCGGGCTCGAGGATCGCGGCGATGCGCTGGTCGGGGTGTGCGGCGAAGGCGGCGGCGATGACGTCGATGTACTCGCGCTGGTAGCGGGCTTCGCCCTCGGGCGACGCGGGCAGCTCGCCTGCCGACGCGGCGGCGTTGCAGTCGCGGTTGGGCAGGTCGTAGACGACGAAGGTGGTGATCACCGGCTTGCCGCCGGCCTTTTGCTGCTGCAGCGCCTGCTCGAGATAGCGCGGCACGTCCTTGGTGTCAGCGATCCACGACAGCCAGATCGCCGTCGGGATCACCGACAGCTTCTTCAGCAACTCGGCCTGGCCGGCGTGCGCGGGGATCAGGCCCTCGACCGCCTTGGTGTACTCGGGATTGACGAAGAGGGCCGCGTCGGCGAACGGGTTGATGGCCGGCGCGGGCGGCGTCGTGGCTGGCGTCACCGCCACCGGCTTCGGCGCGGTCGCACACGAACCAAGCAACATCGCCAGTCCGACAACCGATACACGGGCATGCTTCATCGTCAGCTTCATCGCGTGGCTCCTAGGTTAGGGCGCCGTCCTGGCGGCGCTTCGCGAGCGCAAATTAGCGCGATCCGCGCCCGGGCGCGACAGTTCCTTGAGCCGGCCGCTATATAATGGCGCGGGACCGTGTGGGCACTGAGGAACCGGACGGGGTTTGAGGCCGAGAGCAACTGGACGCGCGACCGCGACGGCGTTCAGAAAACCGCCCATGCGCCGGGTGGGCGCCCCGCGGCGAGCGTCCCGGTCAAACCCGAGATCGTCGAGGCACGGAGCGCCGCATGAGCGCGGTCGGCGAGGCGCTGGACATCGTCGCGATCGGCGCGCGCACGCCGGTCGGCATCACCGCCGAGGAGAGCGCGGCGTCGGTCCGCGCCGGGATCTGCCGCGCGAGGGAGTTCCCATTCATCGACGCGCGCGGCGAGCCGGTCGTTCTGGCCACGGACGGCGCGCTCGATACGCAGCTCGAGGGGCGCGAGCGGATGTGGGCGCTGCTGGAGACCGCGCTCGGTGAGGTGATGCGCAAGTCCGACGCGCTTCTACTCAAGGGCGGGGTCGTTGGCGGTGCAGGCATCGGTAAGATCCGATCTGTTGCTGGCGCTGCCCGAGGCCCGACCGGGTTTCGCCGAGGCCGACGCGGCGTGGATCGCCGATGCGGCAGCGCGTCTGGTCCGGGCGAGCAGCCGCGGCACCGGCGTCGACGTCACTATCGCCGGCCGCGGACACGCGGGCGCGATCGGCGCGGTCGAGGTCGCGCTGCGCGAGGCGCGCGGGCGCGATGACGTTTTGTTTCTGGTCGCCGGCAACGACAGCTACGTTCACACCGATACCTTCTTGTGGCTCGAGAGTCAGCGGCGGTTCGCGCAAGCCGGCGTGCGGGGCGGGTTCATTCCCGGCGAGGCCGCCGCCTGTATTGCGCTGGTCACGCCGCGCTTGCGGGCGCGTCTGGGCGCGCGTCCGCTGGCGGTGGTGGCTGCTGCGGCGACCGCGCAGGAGAAGCAGGTGCGCGGGAGCGAGGCCGGTTCATCCGGCGCCGGCCTGGCGCAAGCCGTGTGCGCTGCGATGGCCGGCCGCGCGTTGCCCGCCGACGCTGCCGACACCGTCTACATCGACATCAACGGCGAGCGCTACCGCAGCCAGGAGTGGGGCTTCGTGGCGTTGAAGGCCCCCGACGCTTTCAAGTCGCTGCAGTACCGCGCCCCGAGCGACAGCTGGGGCGACGTCGGCGCCGCCTTCGGCGCGCTGGGCGCGATCCTGGCCGTGCGGTCGTGGGCGCGCGGCTACGCCCCTGGCCCGCGATCGCTGGTCCTGGCAGGATCCGACGGAGGTCTGCGGGGAGCGATGTAGATCCTCGACCCGAGGATGCTGTGAGAGGAGGCTCGCAATCGGCGTTGCCTCCGGCGCCAACCTGGTTGCCAAGTACTCGGCATAAGGCGCTGAAATGAGGCGTGCCGGCACGGGCGTGCGGGTTGCATCGAACGCGGGGCGAGGCCCTCCATGCGCACATCCTCGATTCGCTCGGTGGTGATCCGGTTCGTCATGTTCGTCGCTTCCCTGTTGCTGCTCGTCTCCGGCACCGGGTGCCCGTCGCCGGCGGCCGTCGGAGCCCCTTGCGACCTCGGGGTGTCCACGGCCGGGGGCGACGGGGTCACCATCTCCAGCCCAGCGCTCGACTGTGCCGGCGGGCTCTGTCTGCAGGCGGGCGGCGGGGCGGCGCTCTGCTCGGTGGAGTGTGGGAGCGACGACGACTGCTCGAATCATGCCGCGGCCAGCACCTCCGGCTGTCGCGACGGGTTCTCCTGCACGACCGCCACCGCTCTCGGCACGTACGGCTGTCGACGGCTCTGCGTGTGCCGCAACTCGCTGCCAGCCACCCCAGTCTGTCAGGGCACGTTGTAGCTTGGGCTACTCCTTGAGCCACTTCTTGTAGTCGAGGAACAGCAGCTCATTCATCTTCGGGTCGTCGATGTCTTCTCGGCGCACGAGCGTCGCGCCGGTGTCGACGCGCTTCTTCACCACGCCGCCGCGCAGGTGGTCGATGATGGTTTTCACCGCCAGGTAGCCCATACGCATCGGGTCCTGCACGACGGTCGCGTCCATGTGGCCCTGGCGGAGCGCCTCGACCAGCTTGTCCGAGGTGTCGAAGCCGATGAAGCGGACCTTGCCCGCCAGCCGTTGGTCCTCGAGCGCGCGCAGCATGCCGAACGCGGTCGATTCGTTGGGGCAGAAGATGCCCTGTAACGTGGCGCCGGCTGCCGTGGATTGCGCCGCCAGCAAGTTCTCGCTGGCCTTGAACGCGCTCTCGGTCGTTGCGCCGCCGTACTGATTGCTCGACACGACCTTGATGTTGGGAAACGCGGCAATGGCGTCGAGGAATCCTTGCTCGCGTTGATTGGTGCTTTCGGAGCCTTCCTGATAGCGCAGCATCGCGACGCGCGCGCTGGCCTGGCCGGTCAGCAATTGGCCCAGGTACTGGCCCGCGAGCTGGCCGCCGTGGAAGTTGTCGGTGGCGACGAAGCTGAGCTTGTCGTCGCTCGCCAGGTCCGAATCGAAGGCCACCAGCGGGATGTGCCGGCTGGCGACGTCGCGCGCCGCTGGGACCAGCGCCTTGCTGTCGAGCGGCGCCAGCGCGATGCCGAGCACGTTCATGTTGGCGAAGGTCTCGACCGCCTGGATCTGCTGCTCGCGGTCGTCCTCGCGCAGCGGGCCCTTCCACAAGATCTGCACGCGCAGTTCTTCGCCCGCGCGCTTGGCGCCGGCGTGCACCGACTTCCAGAACTCGTGGGTAGTGCCCTTGGGGACGACGGCGACCGCGTTCAGTTGCCGCCGCGGGCAGCCCACCGACGTTCGCTATCGCAACCAGGCCGCCGAGCGCCACCGCGCGCGCGCGACGCAACCAACCGCCGCCGGTCATCTCAGGCCAGCGCTTTCCAGATCGGCCCGTCGGGGAAGGTGTGTGCCGCCAGCGACTCCGGCTTGATGGCGATCGCGCTGCCCGCGGCCAGCGGCATGCGGTAGCAGCCGCCGGTGACGATGCACGGGTCGACGAAGTGCTCGTGCAGGTGATCGACGTATTCGATGCACCGCCCCGCCAGCGAGCCGCTGACCGCGATGTAGTCGAAGAACGACGCGTGCTGCACGTACTCGCACAGCCCCACGCCACCGGCGTGTGGACAGACCGGCACTCCGAAGTGAGCGGCCAGCAGTTGCACAGCGACGACTTCGTTGACGCCCGCCAGCCGGCAGAAATCGATCTGGCAGAACGCCAGCGCGCGCGCCTGCAGCATCTGCTTGAACATCACGCGGTTCGCGCAGTGCTCGCCGGTGGCGACGTTGATGCCCAGCGGCTCGAGCGCACGCGCGATTGTCGCGTGGCCGAGGACGTCGTCGGGGCTGGTCGGCTCTTCGATCCACAGCGGCCGCGTCGCCGCCAGCGAGCGCACCCAGTCGATGGCGACGCCGACGTCCCAGCGCTGGTTGGCGTCGATCATCAGCACGCCGCCATCGCCGATCTCCTGGCGCACCAGCGTGGCGCGGCGCAGGTCGTCGGCGCGGTCGAGGCCGACCTTGATCTTGAAGCGTGTGAACCCGGCGGCCATGCCCTCGCGGCACAGCCGGCGGATCTTCTCGTCGCTGTAGCCGAGCCAGCCCGCCGACGTGGTGTACGCGGGGTAGCCGGTCTCGCGAAGCTCGGCCTCGCGCGCGGCGCGCGTCGGAACCAGCTTGTCGAGCGCGCGGCGCGCGTCCTCGGGCGTGAGCGCGTCGGTCAGGTAGCGCCAGTCGACGAGCTCGACGATCTGCGCCGGGCTCATGTCGCTGAGCAGCTTCCAAAGCGGCTTGCCCGCGATCTTGGCGTACAGATCCCACAGCGCGTTGACCACGGCGGCGGTGGCCAGGTGCATGACGCCCTTTTCCGGGCCGAGCCAACGCAGCTGGCTGTCGCCGGTCAGCAGTTTCCAGAATGCGCCCGGCGCCTCCGCGAAGGTCGCGATCGCCTGGCCGACCACCATCGGGCGCAGGGCGCCGACCGCCGCGCAAACGATCTCGGTGCCGCGGCCGATGGTGAACGACAGGCCGTGGCCGGCCACCCCGTCGCCGCGATCCGTCTCGAGGATCACGTACGCGGCCGAATAGTCGGGGTCGGGGTTCATGGCGTCGGAGCCGTCGAGCTGGCGCGACGTCGGAAAGCGAACGTCGACGACGCGCATGTTGGTGATGGTGCCGGTGATCCGGTTCGGTGCTGCCGTCATGTCGGGCGGCATGCTAGCTCAGCTGTGAATGGCTTGCACATCCGTGATCTCGGCCGAATAGCGGCGTATTTCGGACTCCGGCAGAGCTCGGGGCGGCCCCTCCCGGCAGTGACCGAATCTATACAATGTTCGACCGAATCGCTGCTTGCCGCGCCGATGCGAAAAGGCGAACGTGCGAGCCGAAGTGAGGGGCGGTCGACGGCACGGCGTTCACCCGCTCGGTGTTTCTGATAGGATGCGCGACCGCGCGCTGGTTGGTTCGTCGCCCTCGATACCGCTGTCGCCCACAACGATTTTAGGAGGATCCGGATGCAGTCGCTTCGTTTCGCTTTGTTCGCTGTGGTGTTGATGCCTGTCGCTGTTGCGTGCTCGCAGAGCGGGCCGAGCTTTGCGGGAGGCACGGGCGGTGGCGGCGGCGGCACGAGCGGGATGGGCGGCGCCATGGCGACCGTCGATTCGGTCGCGGGCGTCCCCAACGCAAACGGCGACAAGCTTTCGAGCTCGTGGATGATGTTCCCCTGCTACGCGCAGATTTCACAGGATTGCCAGACCAACCCGCCCGGCACCGCCTGTCCCAATCAGGACCAGACGCTTCCTTTCGAGAACCAAGGCCTGCTGATCGACCAGAGCTTCACGCTCGGCGGCGATCCCAACACGATGTACAACCTGACCATCCAGGTGAACGGCATCACCGAGGGCAAGTACTACGAGAATGGCGTACGCGCCGACGGCGACGCCGCTCCGGCGGACGTCAACGCGGCTACCGGGCTCAACACCCTCTACACCGGCGGCGATCCCGTCAACTTCGAAAACTACAACGTCTACAAGCTCACCGTGCAGGACGCCGGCGGCAACGAGATTCAGCACTATTACCTGAATTCGATGCCGAAGGTCGCCACCCCGTACGAGAACCACAACTCGTTCCCCGAGGGGTATACGGCCGTGATTCCGGTGATGGGCGGCGGGACCATTCTCTATCATCAGGCCGACCGCAACTGCCGCGCCATCGACAACTGTGGGACCGGGTCACGCAGCACCAGCTGCGGCATCACGGCGGGGCGGAACATCCCGAACGAGCCGAACGTGCAGATTCCGTCGATGTTCAACGGTATGCCCATCAGCAGCTTCAATACCTTGAGCGGGGCGACCCAGCCGTTCCATGCGCAGGCCCTGCACATCACTGTCACCGCCGTTGCAGTCGCACCAGCGATGTAGCTCCCAACCGCGCGCGCTGGTTTGAACAAAGCGCGTCTTTCTCGTCGGGACCGTGCACGCAACTCTGCTGGCTCGACTCCCACTACTCTCGACCAGGAGAGGTGAACAAACGTGAGACTCAAAGCCACCACCGTATTGTCGGTCACGATCGCGATCGTCCTCTGCCTCGGTCGAATGGCTGCCGCCGAGGTGTCATTCACCAAAGTCGACGGGTGGGAGCTCTATACATCCGGGCGTGTTGGCATTTTCCTCGGCACTTCCTTCGGCGATGCGAACCCCGTTCCGCCGCCAGGGGTCAGCGAGAGTATCGTCAGCGGCGGTGGACTGCTAATCGAGCAGGACACCATGACCACGCCGCCCAACGTTCAGGGGAAATTCCTGAACATGCGCTTGCGCAGCGGGTTCGTTCCCAACGTCTTCGCCGTCGGCCTGCGCCGGCAGATCACGCCTGACACCACGCTGACGGCGCACATGTCTCTGTGGGCGACGATCGATACCGAGGGGCAGCGCAAGACGCAGCCGCTCTTTGCGTGGGTTCAGGAGTGGTACGTGAAGCTCGAGGGGCCCTGGGGGAGCGTGCTCGGCGGGCGGGCGCTCGATCTGTTTTCGCGTGGGGCGACGCAGAACGACTACATGTATTTGCACGGGTATGGGCTCGGATTTCCGGGCAACGTCGAGGCCGTTCCCAACGTGTCGGCGACCGGCCTCATCGGTTTCGGCGTGATGGCGGCCTTCTACTCGCCCGGCATCGCTTACGCGACGCCCAGTCGGTTCCCGCTGCAAAACACCATCGGAGTCTACGATCCGACGACGCTCCCCGGCGGCTGGGAGGGGACACGCTACCCGCGCCTCGAGGACGAGCTGACGTTCGACATGGCGATGCGCGGGGTCAGAGTGCATCTGTTCGCCAACGGCGAGTATCAGCTGGTCTACCGGGGCAACGACAACCGGCACGCGACCTCGTACGGTGTCGGGTACGGCGGTCGTGCCGAGTTCGGGAACCTTCACCTGGGCGTGGCGGGTCACTACGGCAAGGGTTTGGGCCTCTTCTTCGCGCTCGAGCCCGATGAAGTGAGCGTCAATGCGACGTCTTTCAACCTGCGCACGTTCGACGGTTATTCGGCCGTTGCGCAGTACGTGCTCGGGCGATTCGACATCAACGCAGGTTGGGGCATCTCGCGGGTCTTCCTGCTCAACGAAGACAACTACAATCCGAACGACCCCTCGCACGGGACGCCGTCCAGCGTCAGCGTCCTCAAGTACCAGATGGCCTTCGCGGGGGCGCTGGTCTTTCATGCCAACCGCTACCTGCACTTCGACCTCGACTACCTGCGCGCGCAGGCGCAGTGGTTCGGCGCGCCGATCCTGCTGCCAAACCCGGTCACCGGGGGACTGGCCGGCTACCGGCCCGAGCAACAGAGCGTGAACATCGTCAACGCTGGCATGACCGTCACCTGGTAGTCAGCGCGCGCGCCATCGACATCGCGTCGGCGTAGCCGAGCGCCAGCGACATGCCGTGCTCCAGCAGCGGCTCGGCGGCGACGAACTTGCGCGGAACGTAGCCCGAGGTTTCCAGGCGCGGGTAGAGGCTGAGCACGGCGACGCTGCGGTTGGCGCCGCGGGCGCGCGCGGGCGCGACGTCCCACGCGAACAGCGCGCCGCGCGTGGCACCGTCGACCACCGTCGCGGTGAAGCCGAGCGCGCGATCGCGCGCCAGCTGCCAGGTGGCGTCGAAGTCGACGAGCGGCAGGTTGTCGTCGATGGCGACCCGGTCGCCGGCCAGCGGCTTTTCGCGGTGCCAGCCGGGGAACGCGCGCCAGCTCGCGGGCGCGGCGAGGCGCGCCGCCAGGGCGCCGGCGTCGAGCGCGATCGGCACCGCCACCGACACGACTGCGAGGTGGCCGTCCGCGGTGCGGCGCACCGCCGCCACCGCGCCGCGCCCGCGAAATGGATCCAGCGCTGGGCTCGCCGCGAGCGTCGCCGCGTCGGCGATCAAGGCGGCGGGCGCAGGCGGCGTGCGCGCGCCGTGGGGACGGCGCGCACGGAGCTCGCTCGGGTGCAGCGCGTGCTCGACCGCTGCGCGCAACACGACGTAGGCGGCGGTGACGTTCATCGCGCTCTCGCCGAAGGAGCTACGCGCGGCGACGCGGCGGAAGATCCAGCCCGCGGCGCGCATGTTGACCTGTGACTCCAGCACCAGCGTCGTGCCGGTGCCGGCGGGCGAGGGGACCCAGGTGAACGCCAGGTTGCCCGGCGCCAGGTCGCCGTCGCTGAGGATCAGATCGACGCCGTCGGCGCGCGGGCTGACCCACGCCTTGCCGCGCAGGTTGAAGAGCGGGATTTCGAGCTCCCAGTCGATCAGTTGCTCGACGGCGCCGGCGCCAGAAGATGTCGGCCGGCGATCGAGGACGTCGGCCCTGACCAGCGACGGGATGGCGTCGCGGTAGGCGCGCGGGTCGCCCAGCGTTGCCGCCAGCGCCGCCGGCGACGCGGTGGAGCGCGTGGCCAGCAGCGCCGCGGGCGGGTGGCCGGGGACCGGATCGTCGATCACGACCAGGTCGGCGCCGCGCAGCGCCGCCAGCGCCGCTTCGATGGCCTGCAGCGAGCGCGCGTCGAGCGTGCGCGCGTGCGACGCCCCCGCGGCGGTGGTCCACGCCGCGCACAGCCCGGCGGCAATCAGGTGGCGCGAGGCGCGCGAGAGGAAGCTACGGCCTGGGGTTCCGGTGGACGTCAATGGAGATGGAGCCATTGTCGCTGAAGACGTTCGCCAGGTCGCTCACCTGATCACGGTCGAAGTCGCCGGCGAGCCACTGCTGCGAGTCCCAGAAGTCACCCTGGCGGGTGGCCAAGCGCTGCTCCATCGTGTCGATGACGACGTCGATCGATGCCTGGCCGCCGTCGTTGAAGACTTTCGCCAGGTCTGCTCCGGTGCTCGAGGCGAAGCTTCCTGCGAACCACTTTTGCGCCGCGGAGAAGGGACCGAGCTTCTGGGCCTGCTGCGCGCGGACCAAAGTGGTCCCGCTGCGCAGGTATCGGTCGATTGAGGTGCCGCCCGCGTCGTCGAATACGGTCACGAAGGCGGTGCCGGGATCGCCGATCGCGAGACCGCCGAAGAGCCATTTCTGCGTATCGGAAAAGGGGATCTTTCGCGTCATCCAGCGCTGGAACTTGAAAGCGGATCCGGTCGAGCGATGGAGATCGATCGACGTATGGCCGTCGTCGTTGAACACGTTGGCGAGGTCGGCGTAGCCATCGCCGTCGAAGTCGCCGGCTACCCACTGCTGTGCGTCCCAGAAGTCCCCCTGCCGGGTGGCCCAGCGCTGCTGCGTGAAGCCAGTCGGCGTCCAGAGGTGGACGTCGATCGTTATCTGGTTCAGGTCATTGAACACGTTGGCGAGGTCGGCGTGGCCATCGCCGTCGAAGTCACCGGCGAACCACTTCTGGGTGTCCCAGAACGCACCCTGCCGCGTGGCCCAGCGCTGGCGGACGAACGTCGAACCAGTCGAGAGCCAGACATCGATTGAGGCGCTGCCCAGGTCGTTGTACACGGCGGCGAGGTCGGTGCGGTCGTCTTCGTCGAAATCGCCCGCGAGCCACTTGGTGCCGGCGATGAATGAGCCCTGCCGCGACACCCAGCGCTGCATGTCGAAGGCGTTGAGGGCGGGGAGGGCGTCATCCCCAGTGCCGCCGCCGGTTCCGGGGCCGCCGTCGGACGCGCTCTGGCCGCCGTCGGCCCCGCTTCCACCGCCACCGGGTCCCGAGCCGCTGCCGGTGAACATCTGGTTGTTCCCCGACTGGCCGCCACCCCCCTTGGGCGGCGGCAGCCCGAGCCCGGTGAGACAACCCGTGGTCAACGTCACGATCCCCGCGACGAGCGTCACGCCTCCGATGCGAACGACCATGAATTGCCTCCACGCGAGGACACCGCGTGTGGTGGATCCTCGACCGATCAGCTCTTCTTCTTTATAAGCACGCCCGACGGCATCCCCGCCGCGGGCGTCTCCTCCTTGGGGGTGCGCCCCGAGCGCAGGTCGTCGATGTAACCATCGATCTCGGCCTGCACCTTGGGCGGAAGATCCTGGAAGCGCACACCGATGTCGCCGGAGTCGTCGCCGCCCAGGTGCGCGACCTGCCCCGCCAAGTGCAGCCGCTTGCCGTTCGGCAGCGTCAGGATGATGTCGATCGGCAGGCCGATGCGCGCGTGCGGCCCGAGAGAGATCCGCATGCCTCCCTGAGAGACATTCACCGCGTGGACGCTGCGGAAAGCCTGCCAGGTCGGAATCTTCACCTCGACGAGCGAGCGCGTCGCTACACGCTCGCTGGAGCGTCGATCCTCGGGCTGACCCGCTGCCTCGACCCCCGCTTTTGATTCGTCGTCTGGTTGCTTCATGCCCGGCACCCGCTAGACACGCCTTGTCCAGGCCATTATCTCATAACGCGACGTACGAAACTTGTTATCTTGCGCCGGTCTCTTGCGCCGCCTCACGGCGCGGCGCCTTGCGCCGCCTCACGGCGGGGTGTCTTGCGCCGCCTGACGGCGGCTTTGAAAGGGGGTCCCGAATGAAGCGATCCGTGTCGATGTTGGCGATCTCGATGTTGCTCCTCGCGGGTGGTTCCGCGGCGTACGCGGCCAAGAAGGTCAAGGTCCCGATGAGCCTCGTCAGCGCCGACGGCGTCGGGAAGGCGGTCGGGACGATCACGCTCCAGGATTCGAAGGATGGCGTGACCATCACGACTGATCTCAAGGGCCTTCCGCCCGGCGAGCATGGCTTCCACATGCATGAAAAGCCGAGCTGCGATCCCGCCGACAAGGATGGGAAGAAGACCGCGGCACAGGCCGCCGGGGGCCACTTCGACCCCGACACCACCAAGGCTCACAAGGGGCCGGGCGGTGGCGGTCACAAGGGTGACCTGCCGAAGCTCGAGGTGTCCGAAAAGGGTGCGTCGAAGCAAAAGCTCGACGTGGCGGGGCTGAAGCTCGCCGACATGGCAGGGCACTCGCTGATGATCCACGAGGGCGGCGACACCTACTCGGACACGCCCAAGCCCCTCGGCGGCGGCGGCTCCCGGATGGCTTGCGGCGTGATTCCGCCCGCGGCCAAGTAGGGCCGCACGGACCGGACCCCTCTCCCTAACCCTCTGACCTCCCCGCGGACGGGGCGAGGGGATACGAAGTAGAGGGACCGAGAGGGCCCTCCGGTCCGGTCCCCTCCCCCGTCTGCGGGGGAGGGTCAGGGAGAGGGAAGGCCTTGCGAGACGCGAGCTACGCCGAGCTTGCGAGACGCGAGCTACGCTGCCGCCGCCGACGTCGTCGCGCTGCGGTCTTTCGTCATCGCGCTCGGAAGCGTGATCCCGAACGACTCCGCCTTCGCGCGCGCGGCCTGCTTCATCTTCTCGACGATGATCGGGCGCTGCTCGACCCACTCCTCGCGCGCCTGCTCGAACAGCACCGGCGAGCGCTCGGCGGCTCGCTTGCGCAGCTTCTCGAGGAAGCCCGGCAGCGCGCGCGCCGCAGCGATCGTCTTCTGCGCGAACAGCTTCGCCTTCAGCACGCCGATCTCGCGCTCGCTCTTGCCGATGAACGGCGCCACCTCGGCCAGGCGGTCGGCGGCGGTGCCGGCGGCCGCGTGCGGCGACCGGTGGAGGCCGCTCGCCATCTCCGGGTGCGCGCCGAAGAACTGCCTCACCTTCGCGGCGTCGAGGCCCAGCTTCGCGAGCGCCTCGGCGTACTCCTTCTGCGCCGCGAGCCGCGCCTTGAACAGGAACATCTGCACGCGGCTCTGCACGTTGACCTTGCCGTCGCCCGAGGTCTCGATCGCGCAGAAGATGCTCTGCGGGTAGAGCCCCGTGATCAGGCTCTGCACGCCGTCGGAGACGCCCGACGACGGCATGCACCCGAACGGCTTCACCGACAGAGTCATGTGCGCCTTGTTGCGCAGCACGTTCAGGATGAACTTCCCGACCTCCATGTGCCCTTCGCCGCCGCGCACCTGGTTGTTGTAGTACTTGTGCGCGGTCTCGGCGATCTCGTCCATCTCGGGCAGGTGGTAGCCGCGGTAGCCGACGGCCGCGCCGAAGATGTGGAACACCGCGCGGATCGCCAGGTCGGCCACGAACAGGCCGGCCAGCTTCTTGCCGATCTGCACGTTCTTGAGGCTCTTGTTCGCCTCGTCGACGCCGCGCAGCTCGGCGCGCAGCTTGGTGTCGTAGCGGCCTTCCCAGAGCATGAACAGCAGCCAGTTGGTGACGAACTGGATGTCGCACTCGGCGCCTTCCGACTCGAGGAACCGCTGCAGCTGGTAGTTGCCGTCGCCCTCGGTCGTCATGGCCCAGAACTCGCCGATGATCGACACGCGCGGCGCCGGGCGCGTCCAGTCGAGCTGGACCTGGCCGAACTCGCGCTTGCCGCGCAGCAGCGCCGCCAGCACCGACTTGCCCGAGACCAGCGCATCGTGCACGTAGCGCTTGGTGTTCTCGATCGCGCGGTCGGTGGCGCCGGCCTCGACCTCGAACGGGCGCAGGCGATAGCCCATGCCGTTGATGACGTCGCCGGCCAGGATCGCCTTCAGCAGGCCGATGAAGAATCCGGGGTTCATCTCCAGCCCCGCCTCCTCGCCGGTCGCCTGCTTGAGGCCGCCCTTTTGCTGGAACAGCATCACGCGGAAACCGTCGAAGCCGGCGTCGCGCAGCGCCTTGCGGTACTCCGTGGCGTACATGCCGAAGCGGCAGGGGCCGCACGCGCCCGCGGTCAGGAAGACGTACTTTTCGACCATGTCGCTCGCGCCCAGCTTGTCCTGCTGGGCCCGCTCGGTCAGGAACTTCACCAGGTTGCCGACCGTGAAATAGGTCGGGTTGCACTGGCCGCGGTTGCCGAACTCCTTGCCGTAGCGCAAGGCATCGTTGTCGGGCACGTCGATGACCTCGACGTTGTAGCCGAGGCCGGTGAGCGCGCCCTTGACCAGGTAGTCGTGCGCCGCGGTCAGCCCCGAGACCAGCAGCGTCGTCTTCTCGCGCTGGCTCTTCGTGAACTGCGGGTTGACCATCTGGTCGTACCAGTGATCGGTCTGGACCGCGCCACCGGGGCGGGCGCCCAGGGCCGCCGCCTCATCGAGCTTGCGCAACTCCGCATCGATATCGATGTCGCCGGCGAGCGCGCTGGCCACATCCTCACCCAGAATCGGCAACCGGAACGATTGGTTGTCCTTGGCAGTTCCCATGTGTAGTCGTCTCCTGTTGGGTCAGCCCAGGCTGCGTGCCTGCGCGCTATCGATCGGTTTGACCTGTCCGTCCCGGCTTCGGATGCCAAGCTGGACGATCCCCTGCTTCTTCATTTCGTCGCGGGCCGCCGACGCCATCTCCAGGGCCGTCGGCTGCGCGCGTGACTGCTCGTACGCCTTCACGCGATCGGTAATCTCCGCAATCTGGCGCTCGACCGCCGGATCCTTCTGCGAGCGCTCGGCCAGCTGCTTGGCCTTCATCGCCAGCAGCGTCAGGCGCTTCTTGTCGATCTCGTGGAGCAGCGTCTGCTTTCCGCTGCTGGCGTCCTCGAGGCGCTCCTTGTGCAGCGTCAGGCTGTGCGCGTAGGTCTTGACGCGGATCTTGATCGACCCGCCCGGCTTGTTGGCGTCGATGTCGTGCAGCGCCGAGTACGGCGTCTGCGCCGTGCCGATGATGCCGTCGATGATGCCGTAGGTCGGCGCGTCGTGGCCGCACTTGAACGACGACAGGTCCAGCACCACGACGTTGGGGTGGTGCGCGGCGAACTTCGCCGCCCAGACCTTCTGCGCCGAGTTCGACGAGTAGTTCTCGGGCCAGACGTCGCCGATCTCGAGCGGCGTCGTGATGCGCCCCTTCTGGAGATCCTCGGCGAAGAAGCGCGACAGCCACGCCTCGTCCTTCGGGATCGACCGGATCGACAGCACCGGGTAGCCGAGCACCTGGAACTCCTCGGGGATGCTGTGATTGAGCCCCGGATCCAGGTGATAGGGACGGCCGATCATCAGGATCGCGATGCGATCTTCCTTCTCGACGTTTTCCAGGATCGTCTTGCCCTTGGCCTCCATCTCGACGTCGAGCTTCTTCATCGCCTCCCAGGCCTCATCGCAGGCGAAGTCGTTCTCGTCCTCGGTGATGTCCAGGTGCTCGCGGAAGGCGTCGAAGAGCTGCTTGCGTAGCAGCGTCGGCTCGATCATCGAGCAGGCCGGATCCAGGTACTTGATCCCGCGCTGCGCGAAGAAGTCGGTCTCCTTGGTGAACGCCGCCTTGAGCACGTTGGGCGCGCCGGCGACGATCGGGCACGACGGTCTGGTCCATGGCCTTCTTCACGAACGACGGCACGTGCGTCAGCGTCGGGAAGAAGATCAGGTTCAGCTTCCGCTCGTCGGTGTGGTGGTGAAAGAGCAGGTTGTGGATGTGCGCCTGCCCGACCTTCGACGGGTAGCAGGGATCGATCGATCCGTACTTGCCGCCCTCCATCCACATCTCTTCCGAGGTGTAGTCGCTGAAGACCACGTGCTGCTTGGCGATGCCCAGCGTCTCGAGGTACGTGCGCCAGAACGGCGCGGTCGACCAGACGTTCAGCACCTTGGGGATGCCGATGCGGATGCGCCCGCGCTTCTTCCACGCCTCGGCGCTCGAGCGCTTGAACTTCCCCTCGATCGGAATGCGCCGAACATTGGTCAATGTCCGCCGCACCTCGACGTCCATCTTCTTCGCGCCGTCCTCCGGCATCGGGCGCTGGTCGTAGAAGTGTCGGAACAGCAGCTTCGACTCGGTGTCGACCAGGTTCGGGTACGCCTTCATCAGCCGCTTGCGCTCGGTGGAGAGCGCGAGCATCGCGTCCTCCGACTCGACCGTCCCCTTCTCGCAGGAGAAGCCGCTGATGTAGCGCGCGGTGTCGCCCGCCGGCGTGCGCGTGTCGATGAACGTGCGCGCGCACAGGTTCGGGCAGAAGTGGCAGCGCGTGGTCTCGTCGTTGATCGACACGAACTCGATGTCGATCGCCGAATCGATGCCGATGAAGGTCGAGTAGCCGCGCCGCCCGACCACGCGCAGGGTCTCGAACGCCGCGCCGATCGCGCCCGCCTCGCCGCAGTGCGGGTGCACGTAGACCTCGGCGCCCGGCACGCGCTCCTTGATGTAGTCGACCTGCGCCTTGACGGCGGCCAGGTTGTACTGCGTGCCGCCCTGGAGCACGTACTTCGTGCCCAGCGCCGCCATGCGCGGGATCTGCACGACGTACTGCCAGACGTTCTTCGGCAGCACCTGCGCCAGGCCGGCGAGCAGCTCCTCCTTCGAGTAGCCCTCTTTCTGAAAGTTCACGCGATCGCTGTCCAGGAACACCGCGCAGCCGTAGCTGAACTTGGGCGACAGGTCGGCGCCGAACGCCGTCTCGGCGTAGTCGGTGATCTTCACGCCGAACTGATCGGCCATCGCCTGCAGCAGCATGCCGTTGCCGGCCGAGCACTGGTTCGACAGGCGGAAGTTCTTGATGTCGCCGTTCTGCATGAACAGGACCTTGATGTCCTGCCCGCCGATGTCGCAGATGACGTCGATCTCGCCGAAGTACGTCGTCGCCGACATCATGTGCGCGACGGTCTCGACGATGTTGACGTCGGACTTCACGGTCTTCTCCAGCACGTCGGCGGCGTAGCCGGTCGCGCCGAAGCCCAGCACCTCGAGCTCGCAGCCGGCGTCGGTGACCCATGCCCTGAGCCGCGCCAGGATCTCCTTGACGTCCTGGATCGGGTTGCCCTTCGAGAGCTGGTACTCCTTCTTGAGGATGTTCTTGTTCTCGTCGACGAGCACGGCCTTCGACGACGTCGAGCCGCCGTCCATGCCGATCACGGCGCGCACCTTGGTGCCGGGCGTGAGCGTCGCGGGAACGAACTTCGGAATCCTGTACTGCTCGCGGAACGCCTCGAGCTCTGCCGTGTCGCGCGACAGCGGCGGCCCCGCCGAGTCGCCGAGCTTCGACTTGCGACCCGAGCTGATGAACTCGTTCAGCTTCTCGAGCCCGTGATAGATGCCGACCGACGCGTCCTCGTGCAGGCCGTACATGACCGCGCCGAACGCCGCGTAGTACTGCGCGTTCTCGGGGATGATGATCAGCTCTTCGATCGGAACGTCCTTGGGGTAGGCGTAGCCGCGGTCTTCCCAGGTCTTGGGGATGCGCTTGCGCCAGCACTCCTGCAGGAAGGGCAGGTAGGTGTTCGGCCCGCCGAGCAGCAGCACCTTGTGGCGCAGCGTATTCCCGCGCGTCAGCACCGACAGGTTCTGCATGACGATCGCGTCGGCGAGCGAGCACATGATCTCCTGCGACGGGATCGACGCCTTGACCAGGTTCACGATGTCGGTCTCGGCGAACACGCCGCACTTGGCGGCCACGTGGTGCAGCTTGCTGTCGTCGAAGTGCAGCTTCATCGCATCTTCGGACGGCATGCCGACCTTCATGAAGCACTTGTCGATGGTGGCGCCGGTGCCCGACGCGCACTTGTCGTTCATCGAGGCGATCGCGGTCTTGCCGGTGCTCTCGCCCTTGTCGTTCTTGGCTTCCTTGAAGATGATGATCTTCGCGTCCTGGCCGCCGAGCTCGACGACCGAGCCGACGTCGGGGTGCAGGCGCTCGACCGCCAGCGTGACCGCGTTGACCTCCTGAACGAACTTCGAGCCGATCGGCGCCACCAGCGGCGACGCGCCCGAGCCGGTGATGAAGGAGCGGACGCTGCCCGGCGGCAGGTTGGGGAACTGGTTACCGATGGCGACCAGAAGCTCGAGGACCTTCTCCGCCTGCTTGGTCTGGTGGCGCTGATAGTCCGACCAGAGGATCTGGTGGGTCACCGGGTCGACCACGACCGCCTTGACCGTCGTGGATCCAACGTCGATGCCGATGAAGACAGGGTCGGTTCGTGGATTCGGAATTCCGGCCTCGGTCATCAAGGTCACCTGTCTTTCCAAGCGAGCAGCCGAGCGAATCTGGCTGATGAAGGGTGCGGGAGTCCCCGCTTTGCGGGGTGCGGGAGATCCCGCTTTGCAGGGTGCGGGAGATCCCGCTTTGCAGGGTGCGAGAGATCCCGCTTCAAAAGTCTCCCCAGTTTCTGCGTCGAGAATTGACACATGTTCGCGAGCGCCGCGAGACTATTCGCCGTCGCCTCCGCAAACCGCCGAAAAGCAAAAAGGGATCTCAAAGGTTCGCCGGAGGTTAGGTCGCCGGTCCGTCGGTGTCAATGGACGAGCTGGTAATCGCCCGGCGGCCTCGCTGGCGCGAGCACGTGTATGCTGCGCGCGTGCGCGGGCTCGCGAGTCGCCTCCGTCAGGTCGGCGCGTTCGTGCGTCTGGGACGACCGCTATTCCTGGTCGGTGGCTTGGTTTTTTACGGACTGGGCGCGGCCATCGCCGCTTACGTCGGTGGCGGGCGAGAGATCGACTGGCGCCGCTACGTCTGGGGGCAGATCGCGGTCACCGCCGCGCATCTCATGACTCACTATTGTAACGATTATTTTGACTTCCACGCCGATCAGGCGAATGCCACGCCCACGCGCTGGTCGGGCGGCAGCCGCGTGCTGCCCGCAGGCGAGCTGCCGCGCGCGGCGGCGCTGGTTGCGGCGCTGGTGCTCGCCCTGCTCGCCTGCGTGGGAACGGCGATCCTGGTGGGCCACGCGGGCGCTCCGCCGGCCGTGGTGGGGTTGATGGCGGCCATCGTCGTGCTGTCGTGGGAGTACAGCGCGCCCCCGCTGCGCCTGCACTCGACGGGGTGGGGCGAGCTGGAGGTCGCGGTCGTCGTCTCGGGGCTCGTACCGCTCACCAGTTTCTATATACAGACAGGGCAATGGGTATTACTCCCTTTTGGCGCCATTGCGCCGCTGGCGGGACTGCAATTCGCCATGCTGCTGGCGATCGAGTTTCCCGACGCCGCCGGCGACGCCGCCACCGGCAAGCGCACGCTGGTGGTCCGCCACGGCGCCGAGTGGGCGGCGCGGCTCTATCAGCTGACGTTGATCGCGGTCTATGTCTCGCTACCGCTGCTGGTACGGGTGGGCCTGCCGCCGATCGTCGCGGTCTGCGCGTTGCTGACGTCGCCGGTCGCAGCCTGGCAGGTCTGGCGAATGCACCGGGGCGCTTTCCGCGATCCGGGGCGCTGGGAGAGCATCGCTTTCTGGTCGGTCGCGCTGCTGGTGATCACGTCGGCGCTGGAATTGGTGGGCTTCGTGCTCGCGGCACGCGCGCGGTAGGCGATCAGGATTGGGGGCCCGCACCGGGGAGGGTGACCAGGAACGGCGACGGCGGCGGACGTGAGGACGGCTCCGATCTCTCCGTTGAGGGGCGCGAGAGGCGTGGGGGTGGGGTGTTCCTCTTGCGGGGGACGCGGCCCTCACGCCGCCGGTCGCGCCGGCAACCCCCACCCGGCCGGAGAGCCGGGGACACGAGCGAGGGCCCGAGCGAAGTGAGGTCCGGCCGGCGGCACGGGGGCCGCTCCCTCGGCGCTGGCGACCTGGCCGCGGACGGCAGGAGCGCGCCTCGGAGCCCCCGCAAGAGGAACACCCCACCCCCACGCCTCTCGCGCTGGTGACAACTACGTTTCACTGCGCCTGAGGGCGTCCGTATTTTTAATTGAAGGTACACGGACGCGCACTCCAGCGTCGTCCACGCGACTTCTTCGCTAAGTACACGGGATCTTCGCCAAGCACGTAGGGTTAATCAGCGAGGCTGCGGTCAGCGAAGGGTCTCCCTTCACGACCGCTTGACGCTCGTCCGATAGCTCAATTTAAAAATGCGAACGCCCTCTCGCGCCCACAACGGAGAGATCGAAGCCGTCCTCACGTCCCGCACCGTCGCCGTTCCTGGTGACCCGCCCCGGTGCGGGCACCCCACTCCACCCTCTCGCGCTAGTGCGCCTTCGCCGCGACGTTGATGGTACGCGGCCTTTCGCCGCCGGCGCTGGTCACCGACTCCACCCGCTCCGCCAGCCCGGTCAGGAATCCCGCCTCCGTCGTCTCGTCGACGGACAGCACGTGGCGCCCCTCGACGATCACCGCCTCGACTTCGTCGGCGTCGATCGCGCCGACGTAGATGCCTTGCCGCTTGGTCAGCGCGTTCGCGTAGCGCACCAGGTTGGCGCACGAAAAGCGGGCGCCTCCGTCGTAGGCATCGCAGCCCGCGATCGCCTTGGCGACCGATGACGGCAGCGTCCACTGTGCGGCGAGCGCCGCGCCGACGTCGCGGTGCGCGGCATCGACGACCTTGAGCCAGAGCGTGTCGGTCATGAACGGCTCTTCGAGCTCGTCCATCAGGCTTCGCTCGGCCTCCAGCAGCAGCGCGCCGACGACCGGCTTGCCGACGTCGTGGAACAGGCCCGCCAGGTAGGCAGCGTCGGCGTCGGCCGAGCCGGGCAGCTCTGGTCGCGATGTCGCGCGCGAGCATGCCGACGGCCAGGCAATGCTCCCAGATGCCGCGAAACGCCTGGCGGATCCGCTGGTTCTTCGAGGTGAAGACCTCGCGCGCCGCGAGCTCGATCAGGATCGTCCGGAACGGCTTCATGCCGAGGCGGCTGATCGCGTTCTCGACGCTGGTGATCGGCTCGCGCCCGCCGTACGCCGGGCTATTGACGATGCGCAGGAGCCGTGAGGCGATCAGCGGATCCTTCTCGATCGTCGCCGCCAGCTCGCTGAACTTCGCGTTCTGATCGCGCAGTTGCTCGATGCAACGGACGGCGACCGCCGGCATCGATGGCACCGCCAGCCGGTTCTGCGAGATGCGCCTGGCGATGATCTCGCGCAGCTTGCCGCCGACCTTCTTGGTCTGCACGCGCTCGATGCGCTCGATCTTGTGGACCTCGTCTTGCCGCCGCTTCTCCTCGGAGGACCGCTCCTGCACGGTGACGCCGGTCAGCGCCATCGGCGGATGCGCAGCGGGGGGCGGTACGACGATCGAGGGCGCGGGAACCACCGGTGCTGGAGGCGGCGCTTCGACGACGGGCGCGGGCGCGGGCGTCGTCACGCGCGGGCGGGGCGGGGCGATCGCCGCCTCCAGCGCCAGCCGCATCTCGCGCATGTTGCCGAAGCGATCGGCAGGCTTCTTCGCCAGCGCGCGCACGATGACGTCGTTGATCGCGTCGGACAGATCGGGATTGCGCTCCTTCGGCGACACCACCGTCCCGCGCGCGTGGCCCATCATGACCTCGAGCGAGTCACCGACGAACGGCAGCCGTCCGACGAGCATTTCGTAGCCGACCACGCCCAGCGCATAGATGTCGCTGCGGTGATCCAGGCGCGCATCGGCCAGGCACTGCTCGGGCGACATATAGGCCGGCGTGCCGATCGCCGATCCCGGGCGCGTCAAATGCGACGACTCCGCCGGCGCGCCCATCAGCTTGACCACCCCGAAGTCGAGCACCTTCACGAAGTCGGGATAGTCCGGGTGGTTGGTCAGGAAGATGTTCTCGGGCTTGAGATCCCGGTGCACGATCCCCTGTTCGTTGACCGCGCCGACCGCCGACGCCACCTGGCTCAGGATGTGCACCGAGGTGCGCTCGTCGAGCGGGCGTTGCATCTCGAGGCGCGCGCCCAGCGTCTCGCCCTCGAGCATTTCCATGATGATGTAGTAAATCGACTCCGCATGGCCGAAGTCGGTGATGTCGACGATGTTGGGATGGCGGATCGAGTTGACCGCCTTGGCCTCGGTGAAGAAGCGCGCGACGATGTCGTCGTTCTTCGAGACGTCGCCGTGGAGGACCTTGATCGCGGCGCGCCGGCCGATGAGCGTGTGCTCGGCGAAGTAGACCGTGCCCATACCTCCGCTGCCGAGCTCGGTCACAATTCGGTAATCGCGAATCAGGGTTCCGATCATGCGGTCACTGGGGGAGGGGAGCGGTGACCACCCGTGGCCCCACGCTCCACTATAGGTTCGGCGCATTTCGCTAAAACTGCATGGCGATCGGGTCGCCGCCAGCGCGGTGTGGGGATTCGTGGGGGGCTGAAGGTCGTTCCGCCGCGCCGTCGTTGCGCACAGTCCGCCGTCTGTCCGCCTCGGGGGAGGCGCCCGGTGGGGCAGGTCTTGGTGATCGGCGAGACTCGGTGGACACTGGTCGGACTTGTTCGAACAGTGTTCGTTCGCGCGCAGGCGCCGGAGCTTCGGGGATCGGCGCCCGTCCGCGCCGGTCCGACGCCTGGCACATCAGCTGCTTTCGTGAGCGACCAGGTCATTCTGCGAGGAGATAACGATAATGAAGATGATCGGATCGGGTCACGCGCACGGGATTGGGATGGGGCTCTTGCTGGCTTTGGTTGCGGATGGGTGCGGGGGAGGTGGGACGTCGTCGCCACCTCCGCCACCGCCCCAGGGGGGAGGGACCGGCGCCTTCGGGGTGGTCACGATCAACGGGCTGCAGAAGATGTATCTGCCGCTGCCCGCGATCCCGACCGGCAAGTCGACGTACCAGCTGGCCGTGGTCGACGTCGGCATCGCGGGTGTGGGGACCATGGGCGCGCCGGCGCGACTCGGCTACGTCGATCTCGGGTCGGGCATCGATGTGGCGACGGCGACGGGAGGCGACTCGACGGTCGTGGTCGCCGCGTCGACGTCGTCGAACAAGATCTGGTTCATCGACCCGAAGACCGACATGGTGACGGCGATGCTGACGCTCGACGCGAGCTACGGCACTTCGGATTTCTCGGGCGGTGGTGGCTTCGTCACCGGCATCGCCATGGACTCTGGCCATCGCGCGGTGCTCTCGGTCTGGAATGGCTACGTCGTGGTCGATACCAGCACGCACACGATCGTCGAGAGCGTGCTGGCGGCGCCGGCGGAGAACTTCGGCTTCGACGCCACCACCTCGCGCATCATCGCGCCATTCTACGATTGCGATTTGGTAAGCGCTGGGACCGGGACGCCGCCCCCGTGTGACGCTTACCACGACGCCACGGGCGCGACGATCATCGAGGGTCTGAACATTATCGATTTGAAGGACAGCCCGCCGACGGTCTACACCTACCAGTTTCCGACGGCGGTCTCGCCGCTCGACGCCGCGACGCCGGTGGGCGGCGAGCCCGATTCGGCCGCGATCGACACCAGCACGGGGATCGCCGTTGTACCGTCGGAGGCCGGGGCGTTCGCCAACGTAGTCGACCTGGCCCACGCCACCTTCGACAAGGCGGGGAAGACGGCGACCGGCACGGCGACCACGCACCACACCGTGGACGCCACCGGTCGCTCCGAGGGCGTCTCGATCGATCCGGTCGAACACATCGCATTCTTCGAAGGCGAGGCGAGCAGCGACATCGGCGTGCTCGATCTGTCGAAGGCGAGCATGGGCATGGGCACCTACCTGCATGCGGACATGCCCGACAAGCCCAGCGGTGGCAGCTGGTCGAACATGTTCGATCCGCACGGCATCGCGGTGACTACCGGGATCCTCGACGGTCACCCGGTCGGCTTCGTCGTCGATGTCAGCGAGAGCCCCAACGCCTGGGTCGCGCGCATCGACCTCAAGAGGTTCCTGGCGCTGACTCCTTCGATCCCCGGCCTGGCGACGTCCGCCGAAGTCGCGCCCGCCGTCACCTTCCTCGACGCCGCGACGGCGAAGTGACCTCCCCGCCAAGCGCGCCGCGGCGGTAACATGTGGCGCGCATGGTGAAGCGCCCCTTCTTCCTCTTCGCGCCCGGCGCCGGCGCGCCGTCGACGTCGCGCTGGATGGTCGCCTGGCGCAAGCGCCTCGAGACGCTGGGCGACGTCGTGGCGTTCGACTATCCGTACATGCGCGCGGGACGCAAATCGCCCGACCGCGCGCCGGTGCTGATCGCGGCGCACCGCGAGGCGCTGGCGTCGGCCATCGCCGATCTCGCGCCCGGGCGGCCGGTCTTTCTGATCGGCAAATCGATGGGCGGGCGCATGGGATGCCACCTGGCTGTCGAGGAGGCGTCCGCGCCGTCGCCCGCGCTTGCGCCCGCGTCCCATCGCCGGCCTCATCTGCCTCGGCTACCCGCTGCAGTCGGGCGCGACCGGCGCGATGCGCGACGAGGTGCTGGTCGCGCTGCGCACGCCGATCCTGTTCGTGCAGGGCACGCGCGATCCGCTCTGCCCGCTCGACAAGCTGGCCGCGGTGCGCCCGCGCATGACCGCCCCCAACCACCTGTTCGTCGTCGAGGGCGGCGACCACTCGCTGGAGGTCTCCGCGCAGCAGCGCAAGGCCGCCGGCGAGACGCAGGCCGATTCGGACGCCCGCGTGCTGGCCGCGATCGCCGGCTTCGTCGCGCGGGCGTAGGCGGGTCCCCCGCCGAAGCCCATCGCTGAATGTTGTTACGCCAGCGCCGCGGTGATCACCTTGCCCGACATGATGTCCTTGCCGATGGTCGTGCTGTCGACGCCGACCGAGGCGAGCATGGTGCGCCCGAACGACGCCAGCGAGTCGACCGGCGCGACGTCGCCGCCGGCCGCGCCGACGCCGCTGCGTCGAGTTGATCGCCAGCGCGCCGTAGTCGCCGCCGGTCGGCCCGACGCCGCCGATGATGCCGCCCGCGAACGGCTTGCCGATCGTGACCGACACCTGGTGCGTCTGGTTGTGCTGGCGCCCGTCGGTGTTGCCCGGGCCGATGGTGCGCCCGAAGACGTTGAGCGACATGAACGTCACGCTGTCGCTCAGGCCCGCCGCCGCGAGCTGCTGCATGAGCGCGTTGATCGTCGCCACGCCCGACACCGTCTGCGTCGTCTCGCCGGCGAGCCCGACGTCGCGGTGGTTGTCGCCGCCGAACGGGATGTGGATCGAGATCACCGGCGTGACGTTCATCTGGATCAGCGTCACCGCCGCCAGGATCTGCGAGTTGGCGCTGTTGTCGGTGATCGAGCTCAGCGTCGACAGCAAGCTCTGGTTGATGCTGCGCACCTGCGTCTGCGACGTCACCAGCGAGTCGATGTACGCCTTCTGCGCCGGGCTCGCGCTCGTCTTGTAGAGGTCGTAGATCGACGACAGCGTCTGATCGCGCAGCCCCTGCAGATTGGCCAGCGGCCCGGCCGGCGTGGTCAGCGTCGCCTTCAGCGCCAGCGCCGGGATGATCGGCTGCGCGGCGCCGCCGAAGCTCAGGCCCTCGGCCGGCGTGGTGGCGCCGATGCTGATCGGCTGCGTCTGGATCGTGTTCAGGCACGGCGCCAGGTGCTTGGCCAGCAGCGACGGCAGCATCTCGCCGGCGTAGGTCGTGCCCATGCAGCTTCAGCACCTCCGGCTCCTTGGGGTGGATCGGCGTGTTGGTCATGAGGTGCCAGAACACCGTGCGATCCAGCACCGCCTGCGGCAGCGTCGCCCACGGCGCCGCCGCCGTGGTGTTGCGCCCGCGCAGCGTGAGCGGCGTCGCCGCCATCGTCGGGTCGGGGCTGTGCGACGATCGTTGGGATCGTCGTAGGTGCCGGGCACGTTGGCGTTGATCGGATCGCCCGACCCCGACGTGGTCAGGATGATGTACTGCGCCTTGCTCTGGGTCGCGCAGCCGGGCTGCGGATCGGCGGCCAGCGCGCGGCGCGGGTTCAGCAGGAACGACGCCGGGAGGCCGGTGGCCAGCGCGCGCAGGCCGATGTAGCCGCTGCCGAAGAGAGTCGACGTGATCGCTTGACGACGGGTGATCATCTCGATGCCTCCTTCACATTCCGATCGAAACCGCGGTGGGCGCCTGGCACGCCACCACGAACGTCGACTTGAGCGCGTCGGATGCGCTCGCTCCTTGCGCCATCGCGCTGGTGAAGTGACCCTTGAGCAGCGTCGTCGCCGGCACCGCGCGCGGGTCCGACGGGGTCAGGCCCATGAGGTTGCCGACGAAGTCGGCGATCGCGCCGTCGGGCTGACGCGCTCGACCAGTACCTCACGCCCGGGATCTGCTTGGCGGCGGCCACGTCGATGATGCTGGCGGCGACCGACGTGCAGATGTTCTCGGTGCCGGCGCGGAAGAACAGCGTCGGCTGGTTGGGCAGCACCGGCGCCGTCGAGCCGCGGCCGTAGCCGTCGGACGGCAGCCCCGAGACGATCTGCGGCACCGTCGCCGACAGCGCCTTCTTGGTGACCGCGTCGAGGCCGCAGACGTCGGCGAAGCCGAGGCGGTTGTCGAGCGACGCGCAGAAGTGGTCGCGGCGCGAGACCGCGACGACCTCGCCGTTGGCGGTCGACGTCGCGGTCGGGCTGGCGTTGGTGGTGATCGGCGACGACAGCAGCTCGCGCACCAGCACGTTCCACGAGAAATTCGACGCCTGGAACGCGGCGACGATGCGCTGGAACTCGGGGTCGTCGGCCACGCAGGCCTCGGAGTTCGCGTAGTAGCAGAGCTTCTGCGCCCAGGCGGTGGGGAACAGCGGGTGCTGCGCCAGCACCGTGCCCAGGTCGGCCATCGTCGACACCGGCTTGATGACGCCGCGGAACGAGAACATTCCCTTCTGCGCGATCAGCGTCGCATCCAGCTGGTTGTGATAGTTCCACGAGTAGTTGGCCGAGAAGATCGACCGCAGCGGATCCAGCGTCTGGTGGCAGATGCTGCACGCCGGGCTGGCCGCGTGCACGGTGTCGAGGCCGGGCGGCGGGTTGCCGGGCGTGGTCGTCGTGTCGGTGCCGTCGATCGACGAGCCGAGCGCGACGATCAGCGTCTGGTTCAGCGTCACGCGCATCTGGTTGCTGATGTTGGTCTGCCAGTTCGCGAAGAACGCCGGCGTGCTGAAGAAGCCGGTGCGCGGGATGGTGAGCACCAGCTCGGTCGCGGTGCGCAGCGACGGCAGATCCCAGAACGGCGTCACCGTCTCGCCGGCCTTGGGCGCGCGGATCGTCACCATGCGTCCAGTCGGCGAAGTCGGCGGTGGTCAGCTGCGCGGCGGCGGCGGTCCCGCCAGTCGGCGGGCACTGCACGCCGGTGCTGCTCTTGTGCCCGTCGAGCGAGCCGTAGAGCAGGTAGTGCAAGGTGACGCCGCTCGCCGGGAAGGTGATCGGATCCTCGGTGCAGCCGGCGACGGTGGCGTTGTTGGTCGCGACGTCGGGGTTGTACCAGTGCATGTAGTTCGGGCTCGTCGGGTCGAGCGTGTCGGTGATCGGGATCGGTCCGGCCGCGGTCTCGGCGACGATCGACAGGCCCGTGTGCTGCTGCTTGAAGCGGTCGGTGACCTTGCCGTTGTCGTCGACCTCCCAGACGTCGAGGAAGGCGTAGTACTCCTTCATCGCGGTGGTCATCATCACCTGCGTGTTGGTCAGGCCCTCGGTCAGCGGGTGGCCGTCGGCGATGAGCTGCATCATCGTGCGCGCGAAGCTCTGCTGCGCGTTCTGCACCAGCAGCGGCGTGGTCGTGCCGTTGATGGCGATCTGCTTGGGATAGGCCTGGTCGGAGAAGTCGGACGCGGTGACCTGCGTCTGCTGGAAGGCCAGCTCGAAGAAGCGCTTCATCTTGTCCGCGTACTGCGGCAGCTGCATCCAGCCGTCGATCAGGGTCTTCAGCGCTCCCGGGTCGGCGACGACCTGCTGGATCTCGGCGTCGGTGGCGGGCAGACCGACGAGCAGGTTCTTGACCTTGGCGACGTAGGTGTACGGCTGGTCGGCCTGGAAGGGCGGGGGCGCGGGCGCGTCGGGAGAGCCGCCGTCGAGCGATCCCGTACCGCCGCCGCCGCCACTCGGCTTCTCGCTCGCGCCGCCGCAGCCGGCCGCGACCAGCGCGCTCAGCACGCCGGCGACTGCCAGCAGCAGGGGTGCGAAAATTCTTCCGCTCTCGCTGGAGCGATCATGATCTTCGTCGAGCCGCATGTCTCCTCCTCCGTGGTCGGGGCCTACTGACAGATCTACACTCCAGAGAGTGCGTTGCCCGGGCTTTGCTCCGACGTAAAGTTTTGTAAAGGGTAAGCATAGGGCTTGATCCGCGCGCCTGCCTGGCGACGCGGGTCACGCTGCCTTGCTTGCGCCTCTTCTCAGCAAAGGTGCGCAGGGGCCGACACGGCTCAGTCGTCATCTACCTCGGAACCCTCAGAGGGTTCCGAACCTCCCGCGATGGGCTTCGGCGGCGGAGCCGCCTACGCCCTACGCGAGGAACTTGGCTCGCGTCGCGGGCGTCGGCAGGGGGCAGGCGTCGTAGCGGCCAAACCAGCGATAGCGGCGGCGCGCGATCTGGTCGTAGCCGAAGTCGAGCAGCGGGCGCGGCAAGACGCGCAGCACCGACGCCAGCCGCCAGATCCCGCCGAGCTCGGCGAGGACGAAGAGCACCGCGCGCCCTTTCGACAGCAGCTTCGCGGTCGGTTCGCCGTGGCGCGCGATCACGTAGACCGTATCGAGATCGGCGGCGTCACGGCCGTAGCCGCGCAGCAGATTGCCGGCGAGCGGGCTCTGCAGCGCCGCGAACCGAAAGCGGTCGGCGCGATCGTGGCGCAGGACGAACTGCACCAGCCGATCGCAAAGACCGCAGACGCCGTCGTAGAGCAGCAGGTGGTGGGCCAACGTTGCCAACGTTGGCCCAATCTTACGGCGCGGACCACGGCGGTGCGATGGTCCGGTGCATGAGCCGCTCCGGTTCCTCGACCGCCCGGAAGCCTTCGTGCGCGTAGACGCCGTGCGCGTCGTTGGTGCCGAGCATCCAGCGGACGATCTCGCGGTGCGCCGGGTGCGCGAGCGCGAACCGCACCAGCGCGCGCCCGAGGCCGCGCCCGCGGTGCGGCTCGGCGACGAAGACGTCCATCAGGTTCGCGAAACGCGTGCAGTCGGAGACCACGCGCAGGTAGCCGACCTGCGTGCCGCTCGCGTCGTAGGCGCCGGCGACCAGCGACGAGTGGCGCGCCGCGCGCTCGACCGCCGCGCGCGGGATGCCCGGGCACCAGTAGGAGCCGGCGAGCCACTCGGTGACGCGCGCGAAGTCGACGCGCGCGCGATCGTCGCTGAGCACCAAATCGCCGTAGTCGCTGCTCGACCGTCGTCCGTCGTCGCCGTCGGCGTGGGCGATCCCATTCCCCACCGGCCCCGCGAGCGTTCGTTCGGGCGGCGCGCCGATCGTCTCCTCGGCCGGCACCGGCGCGCTGCTCGCGAGCGCCAGCGGGATCACGCCGGCCCAGGCGGGCCAGGTCTGGTCGCGCTCGGCGTCGATCGGTCCCCCGGTGCGGATCTTCACCGACGCCTCGTCGAGCGGCAGCGCCAGCACCGACGTGGTCTTCAGCTCCTCGGGGCTCGGCGGCCGCGCGGTCTGCATCCGCCCCGGGATCAGGCGTTCGATGAGCGCCTCGAGCACGCGCTTCTTCTCGGCCTCGTCGGTCACCGGGCGCGCGCGCCCGAGGATCACCGCCGAGCGGTAGTTCATCGAGTGGTGGAACGCCGAGCGCGCGAGCACCAGCCCGTCGAGCAGCGTCACCGTGGCGCACACCGGACCGCTGGTGGCCGCGCGCAGCATGCCGCTCGCGACCGCGCCGTGGATGTACAGCTGATCGCCCTGGCGCACGTAAGTGGTGGGGATGACGATCGGCTGGCCTCCGCCGGCGTCGAACGCCACGTGGACCACCCAGCCGGCGTCGAGGATCGCATCGAGCACCGCGCGGTCGGTCCGCCCGCGCTCCGGGTGGCGGCGCAGGCGCGTGCGGTCGGTCGACGAGAGCGGCGGCGAAATCGAGGGTGGCTTCTCCATGCCGCCAATCCTGCGCCGCGACCGGACTATGCATAAGGTCCAGTTCGTGAAATTCTCCTGGTCCAGATGGCAACCCGCTGGCCGCTGCAATTTTCACCCGCCGATCTCGCGCCCGCGCGCCGCGGCTCGGCAGCGCTCCTCCGATCTACCGGCGCATCGCGCGCCTGCTGACCGACGAGATCCGGCGCGGCCGCCTGCGCGCGGGCGATCGGCTGCCGGCGACGCGCGACCTGGCGCGCGCGCTGGGCGTGAACCGCAACACGGTGGTGACCGCCTACGACGAGCTCGCCGGCGAAGGCTGGATCACCACGACGCCGGCCTCGGGCACGTTCGTGAGCGCGCGCTTGCCCGATCTGTCGCCGCGCCGGTTCGCCGCCGCGTCGGCGCCGCGCTCCGGCGTCCCCGAGGCGCCGGGCTTCGACCTGCCCGCCGAGCCCGCGCCGGAAGGGCCCGCCGTCGTCGTCCCGCGCCGCCGACTTCGTGTTCGCCGGGCGCGAGCGTGATCGAATCGACGATGCCGGAGCTGGCGAGCGGCGGCATGTTCCTGTGGGGCGGCGTGCCCGATCTGACGCTGGTGCCGACCGCAGCGCTGGCGCGCGCCTACCGGCGCGCGCTGCGCAGCCGCGGCGGCGCAACGCTTGGCTACACCGACCCGCACGGTTTCCCGCGCCTGCGCGCCGCGGTCGCGAGCATGCTGTCAGCGACGCGCGGGCTCGCGGCCGGCGCCGACGACGTGCTGATCACGCGCGGCAGCCAGATGGCGCTCGATCTCGCGGCGCGCACGCTGCTGCGGCCCGGCGACCTGGTCGCGGTCGAGGAGCTCGGCTACCGGCGCGCCTGGGACGCGATCGTGCGCGCGGGCGCGCGCCTGGTGCCGTTGCCGTCGACAGCGACGGCGTCGACGTCGCCGCGCTCGAGGCGCTGTGCGCGCGGCGGCCGATCCGCGCGCTCTACCTGACGCCGCACCACCAGTACCCGTCGACGGTCGTGCTGTCGGCGGCGCGCCGGATCGCGCTGCTGGATCTCGCGCGCCGCCAGCGGCTGGCGATCATCGAAGACGACTACGATCACGAGTTCCACTTCGAGGGGCACCCGGTGATGCCGCTCGCCAGCGCCGACGCGGCCGGCGTCGTGATCTACGTCGGGACGTTCTCGAAGATCCTGGCGCCCGGGCTGCGCCTCGGATTCACGGTCGCGCCGCGGCCGCTGCTCGATCGCCTGGCGCGGCTGCGCGAGACCGCCGATCGCCAGGGCGACCTGACCACCGAGAGCGCGGTCGCCGAGCTGATCGAGGACGGCGAGCTGCAACGCCACGCGCGCCGCATGCGCCGGATCTACCAGGCGCGGCGCGACGTCTTCGTCGCGGCGCTGCGCCGGCGTCTCGGCGAGGCGCTGACCTTTCGCGTGCCGCCGGGCGGGATGTCGCTGTGGGCGCGCGCGGCCGCCGGTATCGATGCCGACCGCTGGTGCGCGGCCGCGGCGGCTCGCGGCGTCGGGTTCGTGCCTGGCAGCGCTTACGTGTTGCCCGAGGATGGGCGGGCGCTGTCGCGCTGGGGGAATCACCTGCGTCTCGGGTACGGTCGGTACGAGCCGCGCCAGCTGGAAGAGGCGGTCGCGCGTCTGGGAGCTGCCTTACGCGATCTGCGTGAGGCAGGGCGGCCCGCTTCGACGGGGCGTGCCCCACGGCCAACATCTCGCGCCGTCGCGTCGCGACCGCGCTAGGATGTGCGCCGCGAGGTCGCCCATGAACCAGATCGAAATCGAACCGATCCCTTGCCTCAAGGACAACTACGCCTACCTGATTTCGCGCCCCGACAGCGCCGACGCCTACGTCGTCGATCCGTCGGAGGCCGAGCCGATCGTGACCGCGCTGCAGCGCCGCAGCCTCACGCTGCGCGGGATCCTGGCGACGCACCACCACGCCGATCACGTCGGCGGCATCGCCGATCTGGTCGCGCGCGCCGGCGCCGGCACGCTGTTCGTCGCCGGCCACGCGCTCGACCGCGAGCGCATCCCCGCGCAGACCGAGTTCGTCGACGTCGGCACCGACGGCTTCGTGCCGACGCGGCTCACGCTGTTCGGGCGACCGCTGCTGGCCATGCACATCCCCGGGCACACGCGCGCGGCGATCGCCTGGGGCATCCCCGACGGCGGCGGTGACGTCCCGGCCGACGTCTTCACCGGCGACACGCTGTTCGGCGCCGGCTGCGGCCGTCTGTTCGAGGGGACGCCCGCGCAGATGTACGCCAGCCTGAAGGCGATCACCGCGATCCCGGCCGACCGCGCGGCTCTGGTTCGGCCACGAGTACACCGAGAGCAACCTGCGCTTCGCCGCGACCGTCGAGCCCGACAACCGAGCGATCGGCGAGCGGCAGGGCCGCCTGACCCCGCAGACGACACCGACGACGGTGGCGCTGGAGCGAGCGACGAATCCATTCGTGAGATCGGCGTCGGTAGAGGAGCTGGCGGAGAGGAGAGCGGCGAAGGATAAGTTCTAGGGAGCCCGGTCTCTCTCGGATCGGATCACATCAGATCAACCGCCGTACTCCGCCCGCCACGCCGATCAGGTGCGCCATCATCCTCGGTTGCCTCCGCATCAACTTCATCATCGCGCGTGCCAGTGTCGGTCTTCCCACCAGGAACAACACGAACTTCGTCAGCAGGTGATAGTCGCGCAGCAGCGCTCGCCGCTGCCGGTCGAAACGCCGCAGCCAGCGGTCGCCGCGCGCGCCGCCGTCGGCGAGCGCCTTGG
This sequence comes from uncultured Pseudomonadota bacterium, assembly GCA_963711305.1. Taxonomy (GTDB): domain Bacteria; phylum Myxococcota_A; class Polyangia; order Fen-1088; family Fen-1088; genus DASRQZ01. The sequence continues at coordinate 79,361 of CAVQDT010000001.1, read as the reverse complement.
TCACGAACGGCGCCAGCAGCTCGGCGGTCAGCAGCGCCTGGGCCATGCCGCCCGCGGTGACCGGATCGATGAAGCCGGCGGCGTCGCCCAGCAGCACCGCGCCCGGCGCGTAGCCGGCGCGCGCGCGGTGGCCGAGCGGCGAGCGCCCCGCGACCGCGGTCAGCGCCTCGGCGCCGGCGAGCCGCGCGCGCAGCACTGGCTCCTCGTCGATCCAGCGCGCCAGCGCCGCGCGCGCGCCGCCCGCGGGATCCTCGGCGGTGGCGGCGCGATCCGACAAACCGGCGACCAGCACCTCGTCGCCGGGCAGCGGCGTCACGTACAGCTCGTGGCCGTCGCCGATGAAGACCTCGATCAGGCTCGGCTGGTCGGCGGGGCGCGCGAGACGAAAGTGCATGCGCAGGCCGATGCGCGCGCGCTTGGGGCGGGGCGCGTCCAGGCCCAGGCTGCGCCGCACCGGCGAGTGCGGCCCGTCGGCGCCGATGACCAGCCGGGCCCGCCGGACCTCGCCGCCGACGCGCAGCCCGACCGCGCGGCCCTCCTCGACGACCGCGCCGTCGACGGCGACGCCCTCGATCGCCTCGACGCCGCGGGTGGCGCGCGCCGCCTCGAACAGCGCGCGGTCCAGGTGCAAGCGCCGCTGCCCCAGCGCGACCGCCGGCGCGCCCTCGACCTCGCCGGGGAAAGCGGCCTCGGCGCTGATGCCGAAGCCGTGGTAGCGCACGCCGTGCAGCGGCCGCCCGCCCGCCGCCTCGGCCAGCCCCAGCCGGCGCAGCACGCCGACGCCGGCCGGCATCAGCCCCTCGCCGCACGGCTTCTCGCGCGGGAAGCGGCGCTCTTCGAAGATCTCGACGCGCAGGCCGGCGCGTCCCAGCAGCACCGCCAGCGACGTGCCGGCGATCCCTCCGCCCGCGATCAGGACGTCCGCGACGTCGGCCATGGAATCGGCACAAAGCGCGGCTTGCCGCCCATCACCGCGCGGTAGCTGGCGTCGGCGAGCAAGACCCGCTCCTCGAGCGCGATGCGCCGCCGCAGGATCAGCACGTGCAAGATCGACGCGCCCAGCGCCGTGAGCCAGGCGCTGTGCACCAGCGGCAGCGCCGCCAGCTCGACGAACACCGCGACGTAGTTCGGGTGGCGCACGTAGCGGAACGGTCCCGACGAGACCACGCCCATCGACAGCGATCCCATCACGCGCACGTTCCAGTGCGGACCCAGCGTCGCGATCACCCACCAGCGCAGCAGGTTGGCCAGCACCACCAGCGCCAGCGCCGGCCAGCCGAGCGCCGGCACGAACGGCCGATCGAGAAAGATCACCTCGGCCGCCGCCGCCGCGAGCACGCCGGTGTGCAGCGCCACCATCAAGCCGAAGACCGGCTCGCGCTCCATCCCGATCCCGCGCGCGCCCATCGCGCGCTGGTGGCGCCGCGACACACGCATCTCCAGCAGGCGGCCGATGCCGACCGCGACCAGCAAGCCGAAGAAGAGCTGTTCGCTCAGCTCCATCTGCAGCAACAGCATCTCGGTGGTCAATCCAGGCCCGAACGCCGCCAGCAGGCCGTGGCTGCCCGCGGGCGGCTCCCGCCGCGTCAGCCACTCGTGCAGCACGAACAGCACCGACGCGCTCGACTGGTTGCCGTAGGCGCGCAGCACGTCCCACGACGGCTGCGTCGCATCGCGCGGCAGACCCGAGCTCGTCCTCGACCGCGCCCAGGATCTTCTTGCCGCCCGGGTGCAGCACGAAGCAGGTCAGCTGGTCGCGCGTCAGCCCGCCGCGCGCCGCCAGCTCGTCGACCAGCGCGACGATCTCGCTCTTGAGGATCGCAGGGATGTCTTTCGAGATCACCGAGTGAAAGCCGTCTTCGTGCAGGTCGAACCCGAGCGCGCCCGTCGAGCTCGGGAAGATGTGGCTCAGCGTCTCGAGCACGCGCACGCCCGGGCGATCGCCGCGCGCCGGTGAGCACCGCGGCCGCCGCGCCGTCGCCGAACAGCGCGCTCGCCACCAGGTTGGCCGGCGTGGTGTCGTCGCGCTGCAGGCTCAGGCTGGGCAGCTCGACGGCGATCACCAGCACGCGCGCGTCGGGGAAGCCGCGCAGGAAGTCGTGCGCGCGCGCCAGCGCCGCCGCGCCGCCCACGCACCCGAGCTCGGTGATCGGCAGGCGCCGCACGTCGCGGCGGAAGCCGAGCGCGTCGACCAGGTAGGCGTCGACCGACGGGATCATGATCCCGGTGCACGACGTCGTGATGATGAGATCGATGTCGCTGGCCGCGAGCCGCGCCTCGGCGAGCGCGCGCACCGCCACCTCGCGCGCGAGCGCGGTCGCGTGGCGTCGATATTCCTGCGTGGTTTCGGTCAGCGACTTGCGTACGCCGATCTGCTCCACCGGGTAGACGCTGTAGCGGTTGTCGATCTGGGCGTTCTCGAACAGCGCCATGACGGCGTCCATGCGCCGCCCGTGGATCGGGAAGAGAGCGCGCAGCGCGCGCGTCACCTCCGGCTGCCCTGCCGAGTGGGCGGGGACTGCGGTCGCCGTCGCGACGATCGTGCTGGCGGTGGTCCGCATGGGCGCGAAGCTAAGGCGCGGCGCGATTTCACACAAGGCCGACGATCACGGACATCCACATCGCTCGCGCCTGGACCGGGTGGCTGCTAAAGTGTGGCGCCTCATGTCGACGCAAGACGAACTGGTGAAGGCGGGTCAAAAGCTGCTGCTCAACAACTACCGGCAGGCCCCGGTGGTGATGAGCCGCGGCGAGGGGTGCACGCTGTGGGACGCCGACGGGCGCCGCTATCTGGACATGACCGCCGGCGTCGCGGTGTGCGTGCTCGGGCACAGCCACGCCGGCCTGGCCGACGCGATCGGCGCGCAGGCGCGCCAGCTGGTGCACGCGTCGAATCTCTACTACCTCGAGGCCCAGGTGCGCCTCGCCGAGGCGCTGCAGCGCCGCGCGTTCAAGGGACGCATCTTCTTCTGCAACTCGGGTACCGAGGCCAACGAAGCCGCGCTCAAGCTCGCGCGCCGCTATCAGGTGGTCACCCAATCGCGACCGCACCGCACGGAGCTCGTCGCGTTCGAGAACAGCTTTCACGGGCGCACGATGGGCGCGCTGTCGGTGACCGGGCAGCCGAAGTACCGCAACGGCTTCGGCCCGCTGGTCGAGCCGGTGCGCTTCCTGCCGTTCGGCGACATCGCCGCCGCGCGCGCCGCGATCACCGACAAGACCTGTGCGGTGATCCTCGAGCCGATCCAGGCCGAGGGTGGAATCCTGCTGCCGCCGCCGGGCTACCTTCAGGACCTGCGCCGCCTGTGCACCGACACGGGTACGGTGCTGATCTTCGATGAGGTGCAGACCGGAACCGGCCGCACCGGCACGTTCTACGCGTTCGAGAACGAAGGGCGTCGTCCCCGACGTGGTCACGCTGGCCAAGGGGCTGGCGGGCGGCGTGCCGATCGGCGCGATGCTCGCCAACGAAGAGATCGGACGCGGGTTCGAGCCGGGCACGCACGCGTCGACCTTCGGCGGCAATCCGCTGGCGACCGCGGCGGCGCTGTACGTGCAGCGCGCGATCGACTCCGAGAACCTGCTCGAGCGCTGCCGCGACGTCGGCTGCGCACCTCAGCTCGTCGCTGCTGCGGCTGGCCGAGCGGCGGCGGCCGAAGACGCGCGGCGCGCGCGGCCGCGGCCTGTTGCAGGGTTTGATCGTCGACGGCGAGACCGCGCCGATCGTCGCGCGAGCGCGCGAGCGCGGCCTCCTGGTGTCGATGGCCGGCAGCAACGTGATCCGCTTTGCCCCGCCGCTGATCGTCAGCCGGGCCGAGATCGATCAGGCGATCGAGATCTTCGACGAGGTGCTCGCGTCGGCCTGAGGCCGGCGCGAAGGCGCAATCGAACACGATGAGCGAGCTCAAACATTTCCTCAGCTTCTGGGACCTGCCCGACGGCGGCATCGAGGCGCTGATCCGCCGCGCCGAGGAGTTCCGCCTGCTGCGCTCGCTGCGCGCGCCACACGCCACGCGTCCCGGCCGCGTGCTGGGCATGGTGTTCGAGAAGGCGTCGACGCGCACGCGCGCCAGCTTCGAGATCGCGATGTTCGAGCTCGGCGGCCACGCGCTGTTCCTGCCGACGCAGGGCTCGCAGCTGGGGCGCGGCGAGCCGATCCGCGACACCGCGCGCGTGCTGTCGGGCTACTGCCACGCGGTGATGATCCGGACGTTCGGGCAAGAGCGCGCCGCCGAGCTGGCGGCGTACTCCTCGGTGCCGGTGATCAACGGGCTCACCGATCTCTTGCACCCCTGCCAGGTGCTGGCGGATCTGCAGACCGTCGTGCAGCGGTATGGCAGCGGCGCCGCCAGCGGCGACGTGCTGCAGACGCTGCGCAAGGTTCGCTACGCCTGGATCGGCGACGGCAACAACATGGCCAACTCGTGGATCGAGGCGGCGGGGATCCTCGGGCTCGACCTGGCGCTGGCCTGTCCGCCCGGACATGCGCCCGACGCCGGCATCTTCGCGCGCGCGCGTCAGACCGAGCGCGGGCGCATCACGCTCACGACCACGCCGGCCGAGGCGGCCGCGGGCCGCCAGGTGATCTCGACCGACGTCTTCGCGTCGATGGGGCAGGAGGCCGAGGCCGAGACTCGCCTCAAGACCTTCGCCGGATTCACCATCGATCGCGCGCTGATGGCCGCCGCGGCGCCCGACGCCATCGTGCTGCACTGCCTGCCGGCGCACCGTGGCGAGGAGATCAGCGACGAGGTCATCGAGGGGCCGCAGAGCCTGGTCTGGCGGCAGGCCGAGAACCGACTGCACGCGCAGAAGGCGCTCCTCGAGTCGCTGCTGACCTGACCCGCGTCGTCATCCGGCTTCTCCGATTCTCTGCGGGGAAAAACAGTGACGCGCTTTAGCGTAAAGCTGCGCCGACTAAAGGGAAACACCGTCGCTGCCGAGATGAAGGGAGATGAAAGCGCAGGAACGATCTGCCATCCCCCCGGCGCAGGAGGACGCCCCGGCGCGCGCGGCGACCGGCGAGTGGGATGGCAAGGTCGTCTCCATGGGCGATGACTTCGTCGAGCTCGACGACAACACCGATCGCGCCGAGCTTTCCGCCGATTCGAACGCATCCGTCGAGAACGGCACGCCGACGCGCGCCACCGGCGACGCTCACCTGCCGCGCGAGCGGCGCGCGACCGTCGTGTCCACCATTCCGGCGGAGCTGGCAAAGTCGATGGGCCAGATCCGAGACCCCGCGGGCACGCAGGCCGTGCGTCCGTGGAGCGAGGTGCGCGATCCGGTGCTGCCGGCGACACCGGTGCTGCCGCCAGCGCCGGTGCTGCCGCCTCCGTCGGGGCGGAGCGACGTGCGCCCGATCCCGGGCACGCCCGCGCCGATGCATCAGCAGATCACGCGTCCCGTCGCCGCCGAGGAGCTTGCGGCGCTGGACGCCGAGCCCGAGGAGCTGACCGATACCTACAACGTCGAGCTCTTCGACGACTCCAACGTGCCGATCGACGAGCAGGTGCGCTCGCTGATCGAGAGCGCGCGCACGTACATGGAGAGCGGCAACCTGGGCGCGGCGGTGATCGCCGCCGACCAGGCGCTAGCCGAGGCGGGGAAGACGACCGAGGCCGAGGTCGCGGACATGGTGAAGTCGGCGCGCCCGCTCTTCGACCGCATCTTCGCCGCGTACGTCGGGCTGCTGACCCAAGTGCCCGTGCGCGTGCGCACCGACGAGCAGATCGCCGGTCAGGAGCTGGGCGACCGGACGCAGTCACCTGCTCAAGGCGATCGACGGGCAGCAGACCCTGGAGCAGATCGCCGCGAACACGGGCATTCCTCCGGTCGAGGCGATGAAGATCGCCGCGTCGCTGCTGGCCGCCGGCATCGTGCGCGTGCAGTAAGTCTGGAGCGCGCTTCGCCACCGACACCGTGCCCCGATTCCGCACCTAAACCCCCGGCAATTTTCGCCCGAGAGCTTACGTCATGAGCGCTTCTCGAACGCGGCCCCGCGCAGGCGGGCTCCGGATCGGGCTCGTGGTGTGCACCGTCGTGGTCCTGACCGCGGCGTGCGGATCGATCGACGTCGTCACCGGCGACGGTGGCGGAAGCGGCGGATCCCCGGGCGGCGGAAGCGGCGGCATGCACGCGGGCGGTTCCGGCGGCAACGCCGGGGCGCACGGCAGCGGCGGCGCCCAGGGGAGCGGCGGGACCATCGGCGGCGGCACCGGCGGCACCGGCGGCACCAACCGCGGCAGTGGCGGCAGCAACGGCGGCGGCACCGGCGGAACGCAGGGAGGCGGCGGCATGACCGGCGGCGGGAGCGGTGGCAGCAGCGGTGCCGACGCGGGCGCCGGCGGCGCCGGTGGCTCGGGTCCGAGCTGCAACTCGCTCCAGAAAGCGTTCACGATCGCGCTCGCCAACGCGAAGAGCTGCGTCGTCGGCGGCACCGGCTACTGCGGCGTGACCACGCTCGACAAGCTCGAGTGCGGTTGCCCGACCCACGTCAACGACACCAAGGACATCGATTCGATTCGCACGCAGTGGGCGCAGAGCGGCTGCTCCACCGGCGTCTGCCCCGGCCTCCTCTGCGTTGCCTACAAGAGCGCGACCTGCACGCTCCCGTCGGGAGCTACCTCGGCGGTGTGCACGGATTCGGTGAGCCCGCCCACGCCCTGATCGAGATGCCGCGCGATCGCCGCGCTTGACCTCGTTCCGTGCGGATGGCGTGATTCGCCTCGTGGAGCGTGGATGACCGAGCTGATCATCGATATCCAGGTCGTCCCCCGCGCCTCGCGCACCGCGGTCGGGCCGATGGTGGGTGAGCGACTGCGCGTCGCGGTCACCGCGCCACCCGTCGACGGCGCGGCCAACGCGGCGGTCATCGAGGCGCTGGCCGACGCGTTCGGCGTCCGGCGCGCTGCGATCGCGATCGTCCGCGGTGAGCGCGGGCGGCGCAAGACCGTGCGCATCGCGGGCGGCGCGCGCGCGGTGCTGGAACGGCTCGCTGCGCGCGCCGGTGCCGGCGCGTAGCCTGCTCAGTGCAGGCCGTGTTTCAGGTCGCTCAGCGCCCGATGGGTACGCTCCTGGGCAGGAAGCAAATCGGTCCGCACCAACTGCAGGGTCGACGCATCGAGCTTTTCGATGTCGTTCAGATAGAGCTTGAGGCCATGGTCTTCGCCTTCTTCGAGCGCGGCGATGGCGGCCTTTTCGCCGAACAACTTCGCGCTGCCTTCGGCCAGCTTGGCGAACGAGCCCCACGCTCCCGACGTGGAGGCGGGCTGACCGCCAAAGATCGTGATGCTTCGCTGGAGCAAAGCCACCCGTTCTTCGTGCGAGCGGCGGCACTGTTCGAGTTGCACGCGCGTGCCCCCGGAGCTGATCTTCTCCAGAGCCTGCCGGTAGGTCTCGACCGCCGACAGTCTCGCCGCGAAGGAACTCGTTCAGCTTGTCCACGGACTGATTGACTTGGTTCATTGCGTCCTCCTTTTTCTCCTCGGCAAGCTAGGCATCGTCGAGAGGACTGCAACCTCGGCCGTAGGTACGAATCTCCACGAAGGTCACTGCCGGATCCAGTTCACGACGAACTGGCCGTGGCCACCCATCACCTTGACGCCACCGGCGTCGGCCGGCGAGCCGCCGGCGTCGCTGGTGAGCACGTCGTCGGTCCACGGTCCGTCGACCGGCGCCTCGAAGGCCAGCAAGCAGCTGGTGTCGAGACACTGATCCAGCTTCCATCCGGCGCCGCTCACTCCGTTTGCGGCCATCCATGAAAACCAGTTGTTGGCTTCGTCCTCGCAAACGATGTTGTCGCCGTTACCGGGCGTCCCGCCGTCGGAAGGCGTCGCGCCGAACTCGGTGATGAAGAGCGGGGCGCCCAGCCCCAGCGCGACGTTCGCCTTGTCGCGCAGCGGCTGCTTGTGAGTGCAGGCGTAGAAGTGGAGGGTGTAAAGCAGGTTGGTACCGGCGACGGGATCCTGCGCGGCGATGTCGACGTCCTGCGAAAACGTCGGCGTGCCGAGCACGATCAGGTTGTCGGGATCGACCGCGCGAATCGCGGCGACGACCGCCTCGTGATACGGCTTGATCTGGGCCCAGGTGACGCGCCGGGGTTCATTGAAGGGCTCGTAAATGACGTTCGGCGAGTTGCCGTATCGTTGCGCAATGTCGGTAAAGAACGCGACGGCGTCCGCCTGCTGCGTTGCGGTCGCCGTGACCGCGGCGCTGGTATGCCAATCGACGATGACGTAGATGCCGAGATCGATCGCGTTCTGGATGATGGTGTTCACCTTGTCCTGCATGGCCGCCTTGCCGTTCGCGCTGTTCAGATAACCGCCCGCGGCTTCGGTCCCCATGGCGGCGCGAATCACCGACAGCTTCCAATGATCGCGCGCGTACGCGAGTCCATCCTTGCTCTCGGGATATGGGCGGCTTTCATAGTTCAGCCACTGGCTGCTGACGCCCTTGAGTTGAACCGGCTTCCCGTCCTGGTCGCGCAACTGTGTACCGACGACGGCCAGCTGCCCGTGCTCCGCGACCGGATTCGCCGCGGGCGGATCGCTCGCGTCATTGGCTGGCGGCTTCGCGCCGCCCGAGCCGCCACTGCAGGAAGCGATTGCCGCGGCGCAGGCGCTGATGAGGAGCCCAGGAATGACGCGATGGCTGATTCGACGATGGAAGATCAAGTTAAGTAAAAGCATTTGGCCAAACCCATATCACGGTTCGGGCCCTTTCAGGCTCCTGAAAAAATCCAGAACTCCGCGAATCGCAGCCTTCGCCACGTTTGGCGCGTAACCAGCCCCACTGCGTATTGACGTCGCTTTTTGCGAGCGTGGGAATTTTTCCGTCCACGACCGTCAAAAAAGGTGATCGCTATCGTTTTTCGAGCCGTTCTTGTGGGCGTTGGGAATGACTACAGTCACGGCAATTCGGACGCTGGTCGGCCTTTCCCGTTTTTCCACGGGCAAGCACGCGCCTGGTGCAAATGCCTCAACTCAGGAGATGCCAAATGACGAAAATCCCGAAAACAACGCCTCCCCCGGAGCTCAGATTGATCGGCCGGACTCAGACAATTGTCGGGCTGCTGCTTGCGGCCCTTCTTCTGATCAACGTCGACTGCGGCGGCGGCGGCGGTATCTCGCAGGGAACCGGCGGAGGCACCGGGGTCAACACCGGCGTCGGTGGCTCGGGAGGAGGCGCCGTTCCGTGCGGCGGCCCCGGGCAAGCGTGCTGCGGCGGTAACAGCTGCACCGGCGGCGGCTGCTGTATCGCATCGGCGGCGGCGGGCGGTGCGACGACACGCCAGTGCGTGGGCTCCGGCCAGGCGTGCACCGGGGGCGGCGTGAGTGGTCTTTGTTCGAACGGCTCGTGCAGCACGGCGACCGGCACGCCCATGCGGCGCGCTTACCCAGGTCTGTTGCCCCGGGGCGGCCGCCGGTGGCGCCGCTGACTTCTGTACGGCCGGCGGTGCCCGCTGTGTCGGCGGCATGTGCACCGCGTGCGGTGGGTCCGGGCAGGCCTGCTGTCAGGGCGCCGCTGCCAACCAGTGTCACGACGAGCCTGCTCTGTCTCGCGGTCACCGGCGGCGGCAACATCTGCAGCGCATGCGGCGGCTCCGGCCAGCCGTGCTGTCCCAACAACACTTGCAACAGCGGGCTTGGTTGTAACAACCCGCCGGGCGCCAACACGCCCGGGACCTGCGAGACTTGCGGCGCCGCGGGGCAGGCCTGCTGTCTCGGGAACAACTGTCAGAGTGGCCTGGCATGCGGCGGGATCACCGCCGGCGGCACCGGCACCTGCAGCATGTGCGGTGCCCTCAGTCAGATCTGCTGCGCTGGCAACACCTGCCAGCAGGGCGGCTGCACGTCCGGTCTTGGCGCCAACGCCTGCGCTCTCTGCGGTGCGTCCTGGGCAGCCCTGCTGTGGAACCGGTAACGCTGGTACCTGCAACACCGGGCTTGCGTGCGCCGGGCGGACCAGTGCCAGTGGGATTCCGGGGATGTGCTCCACCTGCGGCGGCACCGGCCAGCCCTGTTGCCCGGTCATCGCTGCCGTCGACGGTGGGGCGGGACAGACCGCCTGCGGAACCACGATGTCGTGCCTGGTCGCGGCGACCGGCAACCAGTGCGGGACCTGCGGTGGCGCTGGCCAACCGTGCTGCGGGGTCGGTAACAACGGGACGTGCTCGGCGGGCTTTGCTTGCACGGGCCGCGACGCAGCCATGGGTGCTCCGGGGATGTGCGCGCCCTGCGGCGGCGTGGGTCAGGCTTGCTGCGCCGTCGGCGGCGCGACTGGAAACACCATGGCGTGCGAAACCGCGCTGGCGTGCACCGTCTCCGCGACCGGCAACATGTGCGCCGCTTGCGGCGCGGCTGGCCAACCGTGCTGCGGCGTCGGCAACAACGGGACCTGCGGCACCGGACTCGCCTGCGGCGGGCGCAATGCCGCCGGGGGCACGCCTGGTATGTGCGCGCTCTGTGGTGGCACGGGCCAGCTGTGCTGCCCGGCCGCTGGGGCGGCGACCCCGTGTCAGACCGCGCTGTCCTGCATCCTTGCCACCGCCGGCAACGCCTGCGGCACCTGCGGCGGCGCCGGCCAACCGTGCTGTGGGACGACCAACGCCGGAACCTGCAACACGGGCCTTGCTTGTGGTGCCCGCAACTTGGGAATGGGAGTGCCGGGCATGTGCGCCACGTGCGGCGGTGCCGGACAGGCCTGTTGCCCGGTCATTGCGGGCGTCGATGGCGGCGCGGGGCAGACCGCTTGTGGAACCACGATGTCGTGCCTGCTCGCGGCGGCGGGGAACCAGTGCGGCACGTGCGGTGGCGCGGGCCAACCGTGCTGCGGGGTCGGCAACAACGGCACCTGCACGGCGGGGCTGGGGCTGAATTGCGTCGGCCGCATGGCGGGTGTTCCTGGTACCTGCACCGCGCCAGTGGTGGTCGATGCCGGCGTGCCAGACGCGCCGGCCGGTCAGTGACCCCCAGGCAGAACTGAACAGCAGCGTGGGCGCGCGCCGACGAGCGCGTGCCCACGCGCGCCGCATGGCGGCGAGTATGCTGTTTCTCGCTGCCCTCGTATTGATGCTGGCGCCGGCGATCGGGATCGCGGGGACGCAGCAGCCACCCATCGATGCGTCGCTGCCGGTGGCCGCGGCGCCCGCGCCCACTCTCGAAGGTGCATGGCAGGGAGTGCTCGCGGTCGGGCCGACCCGATTGCGACTGGTCGTCAACATCAAGCGCACCGGCGCCGGATGGACCGGCACGCTCGTCAGTGTCGACCAAGGTGCCCAAGGCGTTCCGATCGACGTCGTGAAGGTCGACGGTGATCGCGTGAGGCTCGCGCTCGGCAAGATCGGAGCGAGCTACGACGCGCGGCTCGCGGGCGACCAGTTGACCGGTACGTTCACCCAGAGTGGCGCCGTTCTGCCGCTCGAGCTCGCAAGGACCACCAATCCACCGGTCGCGAAGCCGCGACCCCAGAACCCTCGCCGTCCGTTCCCCTACGACGAGATCGAAGTTGGCGTCGACAATCCACCAGCGGGGCTGAGGCTCGCGTGCACGCTCACCGAGCCACGCGGCAGGGGCCCATTCCCTGCCGTCGTGCTGTTCACCGGCTCCGGTCCCCAGGATCGCGACGAGTCGCTGATGGGCCACAAGCCGTTCCTGGTCCTTTCCGACGCGATCACCCGCCGGGGAGTCGCGGTCTTACGCTGCGACGACCGGGGCATCGGCAAATCGACGGGAACCTTCGCCGGCGCGACCACGCTCGAGTTCGCGAGCGACGCACTGGCAGCGGTAGCCGCTCTCCGTGCCCGCCCCGAGATCGCGCGCGCGCACGTGGGTGTGGCCGGCCACTCCGAGGGGGGCGCCGTCGCCGCGATCGCGGCCGCTCAATCGAAGGACGTGGCGTTCATCGTCTTGCTGGCGGGGGCCGCGCTGCCAGGCGATCAGATCCTCGACCTGCAACGCGCCTGGCTCGAGAAGGAGACGGGCGCGACCGACGCGCAAGTCGCCGAGAGCAAGGCGATCTGGGATCGCGTCTACGCGATCATCAAGGCAGAGAAGGACGACGGTGTCGCCAAGAAGAAGCTGCGCGCGATCTACGACGGATTGCCGAGCAGCGTCCGCGCCGATCTCGAGCAGGGCGGCTTCGATGCGGTGGTCAAACAGGTGCTGGCGCCCTGGTTTCGAGCGTTTCTGTCGCTCGACCCGCGCACATTCCTGGCGCAGGTGAGGGTGCCGGTCCTGGCAATCAACGGCGAGCTCGATCGCCAGGTGCCCGCGGACGCCAACCTGCCCGCGATGAAGAAGGCTCTGGCGCAGGACAACGACGTCACCGTCCGCGAGCTTCCCGGTCTCAATCATCTCTTTCAAACCGCGAAGACGGGCTCGCCGAACGAATACGCGAGCATCGACGAAACCATGGCGCCGTCGATGCTGGCGCTGGTGAGCGACTGGATCGCACGCCACGGGAAGTGACCGCGGAGCGCGGGCGCGCTACGCCGACTGGCGTACGGTCGCGCGCGTGATCGCCTTCATCAGGGCGTCAGTATCGAGCGGCTTTGAAACATAATCGGCGACGCCAAATTGACTGAGAACGGTCCGGCTGCCGAATCCAAACGCGCTAACCACGACCACCGGGATGTTGGCAAAGTCCGGATCGCCGAGTTGCGCCGAGCGAAAGTCCCAGCCGTTCATGACCGGCATCATCGCATCGAGGACGATGACGTCCGGGCGCACGCCGCGCTGTAGCATCCGGAAGGCCTGCTGGCCGTCGGCGGCCGTGGCAACGACGTGCCCTTCCTCCTCGAGGTGCTCCTTCAACGGTGAGCGGATGCTTTCATCATCGTCGACGAGAAGAATTTTCACAGCGTCACGTGCCGAGGATTCTAATCACGGTCCGGTATCTGGCAATCCCACGCTAAATGTTAATCGGGGGCTTGCTTGTTTTCGCGAATGTCCCAAGCTGTACAAGATGGACGCGCAAGTGCGGGCGTCATTGCCGACGTTGCTGGTTGTCGATGACGACGTTGGCGTTGTCAGCGCGCTATCCAATCTCCTGGAAGACGAGGGTTACAACGTCGTTGCCGCCGAGAACGGCAAGCGCGGTCTGGAGCTCGTAGAGGCCGGTCTCCGACCGAGTGCCATCATCCTTGATCTCATGATGCCGGTTATGGACGGCTGGGATTTCCGCGCCGAGCAACTCAGGGATCCCGCGATCCGAGAGACGCCGGTGATCATCTTGACGGCGACCGGATTCTCGCGCCAGACGATCCGCGACCAGTTCGGCGGCGTCGAGTACCTGCCGAAGCCACCGCCCACGGGTCACCTGCTGGATATGCTACGCCGGGTCTGTGGCCCGCACTGACCCGGCGTCACGTCATCGGCTCCATCCGAGCTCACCCAGCAGCCGCGCCACCTGCGCCGCGGTCGCCGTCGCGTCGCCGCTGTTGTCGATGACGTGGGTCGCGACCGCGACCTTCTCCGCGATCGGCAGCTGGGCGTCGATGCGCGCGCGCGCCTGGTCGCGGGTCAGGTGGTCGCGCGCCATCGCGCGCGCGATCTGGGTCTCGGGCGAGGCGGTCACCACCACCAGGCCGTCGAAGTTGTGGTGGCGGCCGGTCTCGACCAGCAGCGAGGCCTCGTAGAAAGCCAGCTCGTGGCCGGCAGCCGCGAGAGCCGCCGCCCGCGCGTCGCATAGCTCGGCGATGCGCGGGTGCAGGATGGCCTCCAGCCGCCGCCGTGCGTCGGCGTCGGCGAAGACAATCGCGCCCAGGCGCTTGCGGTCGAGCCGCCCGCCGGCGCCGATCACCTCTGGCCACTGCCCCGCAATCTCGGCCAGCGCCGGCTGGCCGGGCTCGACGGCCTCGCGCGCCAGCTGGTCGGCGTCCAGCACCGGAATTCCCCGTTCCGCGATCAGGCGCGCCACGGTCGACTTCCCCGTGGCGATGCCGCCGGTGAGCCCGATGAGCCTGAAGCCGCGCTTGGACCCGCTCGGCATGTCAACTGATGCTACCCTAAAGCCGATGCCCGGCGAATCCGCACCGCGTCCCCCCGAGGTCGTCGCAGCGACGTTCATCGCCGAGGCGCGCGATCTGCGCGGTTTGCCGCCTCCGGGCGTGCCCGAGATCGCCTTCGCGGGCCGGTCCAACGTCGGCAAGTCGACGCTCCTCAACCGGCTGGCCGGCCGGCGCGCGCTGGCGCGCACGTCGAAGACGCCGGGGCGCACGCGCGGGATCGTCTTCTTCGACCTCGAGCTGGCTCGGCCCGAGCCGCCGCTGCGCTTCGTCGACCTGCCGGGCTATGGCTACGCGCGCGTGGGGCGCGACGAGCGCGACAGCTGGCAGGGATTGATCGAAGGCTACGCCCAGGGGCGCCCGCCGCTGGCGCTGTTCGCGGTGCTAGTCGACGCGCGCCGCGGGATCGACGACGAGGAGCGGCAGCTCTACGAATGGCTGGGCACGATCAACGTGCCGGCGCAGGTGGTGATCACCAAGGTCGACAAGCTGTCGGCGACCGAGCGCGGCCGCTTGCGAGCCGAGACGCAGAAGGTCTTCAAGCAACGCGGACCCCGGCGGGTGGCGCCAATTTTGGCGTCGGGCGAGTCCGGCGAGGGGGTGGGGGAGCTGTGGGCGGCGATCCGCGAAGCCGCCCGCGCAATCACGGCGGGGACGGGCGAATTTGCGAGCGCCCGGGGCCCCGCATAACCTGCGGTGGGACTGGCCCCTTCGCTTCACCGTCGACTATCTTCCATGGCCCTCAACAAAGCGCCCCAGCCGTTCGCGATCGAAGGCATGCGGGCCGCTGACCTCGACGCCGTCATGGAGATCGAGCGGCTCTCGTTTCGCTCGCCCTGGTCGCGGCAGGTCTTCCTCGAAGAGCTGTCGCGCGACTGGGCTCACGTCGACATCGTGCGCGATCTGGGCACGCGCCGCGTGGTGGCGTTCGCCAACTACTGGCTGGTCGCCGACGAGGTGCACGTGCTGAACCTGGCGACGCACCCGCAGGCCCGCCACGGCGGGCATGCATCGCGCCTGATGGCGCACATGATCGAGTTCGCACGCCGCGAGCTGTGCCGGTACGTGACGCTCGAGGTGCGACGCTCGAACGCGGGGGCGCTGCGTCTGTACCGGCGGTTCGCATTCCGCGCGGTGGGCGTGCGCCCCAACTACTACGCCGAGGATCAAGAGGACGCGATCGTCATGCTGCTCGACCTGGGCTAGCGATGACCGGGCTACAATCGTCCGCGCTCGCGGTCCTGGTGCTGCTGCCAGCGCTGCTCGATCTGCCGTCGGGCGGCGCGCCTGAACGGCCGATCCACTACATCCCGATCGACGGCAGTGCGGTAGCGATCACCTTCGACGCCTGCGCCACGCACAGCCACGTGTATGAATTCGATCGCTCGATCTTCGACACGTTGAAGCGCGAGGGCGTACCGGCGACGATCTTCGTCTCCGGCCGCTGGGTCGAGGGGCACCCCGATGCGATGGAGGAGCTGGCCTCGAGCCCGCTCATCGAGTTCGGCGACCACTCCTACGACCATCCCCACATGCCGGAGCTGACGCCGCCCGAGATGGCGAACCAGATCGACGAGACCGAGGCGGCGCTCGCGCGCTTCGGCAAGCACAGCATCGCGTTTCGGCCGCCCTTCGGCGAGTTCAGCACCGAGGTGCTGCAAGTCTTGTCACGCAAGGGACTGCCACCGGTGCTCTGGGACGTGGTCTCGGGCGATCCCAGCGCCGGGTCGACCCCCGCGAGCATCCTGCGCACGGTGCTGAAGAAGACGCGGCCGGGGTCGATCATCGTCTTCCACATCAACGGGCGCGGCTGGCGGACCGCCGAGGCGTTGCCGTCGGTGATCGCTGAGCTGCGCCAGCGCGGGTTCCGCTTCGTGCCGCTGTCGAAGATGCTGGCGGCGCGTCCGGTGGCGCGCGGAAGGCAAGCGCTGGCGGTGGAGCCAACGCCGATGGTGACGCCCACGCCTACGCCCACGCCCACGGTCGATACGTTCGACCCCCTGGTGCCGGCGCGATGAGCGCGGTGAGCCCGCTGCGGATCGTGCGCGCCACGGCGTCGCTCGCGCGCGCGCAGGCGACCTGGATCGCCGGCATCGAGCCGTGGGTGGGCCTCGGCTATCGGGCGCAGCCGCTCGGGCGCTGGCTTTCGCGCGCCGCGCGCGCACGCGGCGTCTGGGTGGCGAGGGGCGCGCGCGCCGGCTCCGCCGACGCGATCATCGTCGTCGAGATGCCGTTCCTGCTCGGCGGCTTCATCGCGTTGCTGGCGGTGCGGCCCGAGGTGGCCGGCCGCGGGCTCGGCGGCGCGCTGGTCGCGGAGGCGCGGCGACAAGTGTTCGATGTCGCCGGTAAGCGGTGGCTGTACGTATCAGCCGACAGTGGCAACCGCGCGGCGCTGGCGTTCTATCGCAAGCTCGGGTTTTCGCGCGTCGGTCGCCTGCCCGACCTGATCCGCGCGGGAAACACCGAGATCCTGCTACGCCGGGGCCGGGAATAGGCGCGCGTCCCGGACGAATGACTTGTTACTTTCGGATTCGGCGCTCTCTCGGCTACCATGAGTGCTTTCGATGATTGGCCAGTCCTTCGGTAACTACAAAGCCATCTCGGTTCTGGGTGAAGGCGGCATGGGTGTGGTCTACCTCGCCGAGCACCCCGAGATCGGCCGCAAGGTCGCGGTCAAGGTGTTGCACCCCGACTTCGCGCGCGATCAACAGGTCCTCACGCGCTTTCTCAACGAGGCGCGCGCGGCGAACGCGATTCGCCACCCGAACATCATCGAGATTCTCGACTCGGGTGTGCTCGCCGATCGCACGCCCTATCTGGTGATGGAGTTGCTCGAGGGCGAGTCGCTGTCGGCGCGCATCAAGCGCGTCGGGCCGCTGCCGATCAACGAGATCTTCGACTTTTCCTATCAGGCCGCGTCGGCGTTGAGCGCGGCGCACGCCAAGGGGATCGTCCACCGCGATCTCAAACCGGACAACCTGTTCGTGATCCCCGATCAGCACGACGAGACGCGCGAGCGCCTCAAGGTGCTGGACTTCGGCATCGCCAAGCTGGCGCAGCAATCGACGGCGGATTCGTTCAAGACCCGCACCGGCACGCTGATGGGCACGCCGATCTACATGTCGCCCGAGCAGTGCCGCGGCATCCGCGCCATCGATCACCGCACCGATATCTATTCACTGGGGGTGATCATCTACGAGATGGCCGTGGGCCAGCCGCCGTTCGTGTCGGAGGGGTTCGGCGATCTGGTGAACATGCACATGAACATGGCGCCGCCGCGTCCGAGCGGGTTGCGGCCCGAGGTGCCGCCCGCGCTGGAGTCGCTGATCCTGACCACGCTGGCCAAGACGCCGGAGGAACGGTTCGAGGCGATGCCGGCCCTGCAGGCCGCGCTCAAGGCGGCGGGCGAGGGGTACTTCACCGCGCGCGGCTCCTCGCCGGACCATTCGACGGGAGTGCGGCGCACCCGCGTCAGGCGCGCCGTCGGCGACGCCGCCGCCCGAGACCTACGGCACCAAGCAGACCACGCTGACCAGCGCGGGAGCCGGCGAGCAGATTCCGCTCAATCGCCCCAAGGGCCGCATGGTGCTGGCGGTGCTGGGCGTCGCGGCGCTGGCTGCGGTCGGGTTGTTCGTGATGCGGTCGCGCGGCGGCAAGGGCGACGGCGCGACCGGCGGCGACCACGCGCCGGTCACGGCGGTCGCCGATCCCAGGCCGAAAGCCGATCCCGGTCCTGCGCCCGCGGCCAAGCCGGTCGCGGCGCCACCGGCTGCGCCCAGCGAGGTCACGCTGATCGTCGAAAGTGAGCCGGCGGGCGCCAAGGTGCTGGGCGCCGACGATCAGGTGCTGGGCGCGACGCCGCTGACGCTCACGCGCCCGGCGCGCGGTCCGGGCCTCAAGCTGCGCATCGAGAAGGACGGCTACGTCACGGTGTCGCGCTCGGTGTCGCTGCTTCGCGACGAGACGCTGTCGATCACGCTCGAGCGCAAGCCGAAGCCCGCGTCGAAGCCCAAGCGCCCGGCGATCGACGAGCCGGCGCGTCTTTGATCCTCGGAACCCTCAAAGGGTTCCGAACCTCCCACGGCGAGGCCGCCGTCTTCGGCGGGGCGGGCAGGAGCGTGGTCCGTGCCGAAGTCCCCGAAGGGGATGGGCTGCGCCCACGCGCCAGTCACATGGCCAGGCGGCGGCGGATCGCCATCGCGGCGGCCGTCGCGGGGATGCTGTGCGCGCTGCCGGCGCGGGCCGAGGCGCCGGCCGCGTCCGCCGCGCCGGTGCTGACGCTCCCCTTCGACGGTGTCTGGGGCGTGCTGCAGGGATTCGAGGGCGACACCCATCACGGCTACGCGGCGTTCGCGATCGACTTCGCGCCGCCGCAGGATGTCGGCGCGTTCGCCCGCCTCGCGCGCCCGCAACTTCGAGATTTCGCCTGCTACGGCCGCGCGGTGCTGGCGCCCGCCGACGGGCGCGTGGTGCGCGTCGCTACCCGCTTCCCGGATCTGCCGCCCTATGCACCCGACCCGAAGCGCAGGCCGCGGCTGCGCAAGACCGAGACGCTCGGCGGGAACTTCGTGATCATCCAGCACGCGCCGCACGTCTACACCGAGCTCGTACATCTGCAGGCTGGCTCGGTGCGCGTCACCGTCGGTCAGATGGTCCGCCGGGGCGAGCCGGTCGGCGCTTGCGGCAACTCGGGCAACGCGCGCACGCCGCACCTGCACCTCGGGCTGCTGTCGTCGATCGATCCCATCGTCACCGCGCGGATGCCCATCGCGAGCTACGAAGCGCGCGGCGCCGACGGCCGCTGGACCGCGGGCGACGGCGAGCCCAAGACCGGCCAGTGGGTACGCCCCGCGCCTCACTCCTCGGGGCGGTAGACCAGCCGCTCGACGGCGCGGCCGCCGACCAGGTGGCTCTCGATGATCTCGTCGACGTCCTCGCGACGCACACCGACGTACCAGGTCCCCTCGGGATAAACCACGATCGTCGGGCCCTCGAAGCAGGGTCCGAGGCACCCGCTGGGGGTGATGGCGACGCGCCCCCAGACCTCGGGGTGCGCGCCCAGGCCTTTCTGCAGCGCGGCCAGGATCTCGCCGCTGCCGCGCGCGCCGCACGACGGCTTTCCCGCGGCGGGGCGCTGGTTCTCGCACACGAAGAAGTGTCGTTCGATCTTGACCATGGTCGGGGCGCGCCGGCCTGTGCAATGCTACGAGCCAAGCATGTTCCGGCAAAGCTCGCGCATATCGCTGATTCTGGCGCTGGTGTTCCCGGCCATTATCAGCGCGGCGGTCGCGCTTGCCTACTACGGATACCGCTATGCCGTCGCCGCGTCGGTGCGCAGCAAGGCGTCGTTGATGGAAGGCAACCAGCAGCTGGCGCAGCTGCTGATCAGCCAGGTGCAGGACCGCATCGACTCGGTCGACTACGACTTCTTCCAGCAGGTCGAGTGGGAGGACCGCCTGTCGCGCCCGCTGCCCGAGGTCGAGCTCGCGCCGGCCATCGAGTCGTACGTGATCCTCGACGAGAGCCTGAAGATCCGCACGGTCTCGCCGCCGCCCGATCCGCGCCGCCGCAAGCAGGAGCTCGACCGCTGGCAGAGCTACGTGCGCGGCCTCGAGTGGAAATCGCTGCAGCCGTGGTCGGGCGACTCGGCCGGCAACTTCCGCCACCTGCACCAGCTGTTCGAGGGGCGGTCGGTGCTGATCGCCTACGCCGCCAAGGAGACGGCGCTGGGCGCGCGCTACTACGTCGCCGCCAAGCTGAACCTGGGCCTCATCACCAAGGAGTGGATCCCCGACCTGGTCGAGGGGCTCGCGACCAAGCGGCGCATCGTGATCCTCGACGAGGTCGCGCGCTCGATCGTCGGCGGTCCGGTGATCCAGCGGCCGGGGCCGTTCCTGTACGAAGAGTCCTTCGGCAAGACGCTGTACGCGTGGCGCGTGCAGGTCACGCCGCTCAACGTCGACGAGCTGCGCGCGCAGGCCGAGACCGAGCGCCTGCTGGGCGTGCTGCTGATCCCGGTGTCGACGGTGATCATCGCCGTCGGGCTGGGCGTCGTCTGGCTGTCGATGCGCGCCGAGCGGCGCGCGTCGCAGCTCAAGAGCGACTTCATCGCCAACGTGTCGCACGAGCTGAAGACGCCGCTGTCGCTGATCCGGATGTTCGCCGAGCTGCTGGCGACCGGGAAGCACAAGGGCGAGGGCGCGGGGCGCGAGTACGCCGGCATCATCACGCGCGAGTCGGATCGCCTGGCGCACCTCATCGACAACGTGCTCGACTTCGCGCGCCTCGAGCGCGGCAAGGCGAGCTACAACTTCGCCGAGGGGCGGATGCAGGAGGTCGTCGAGCGCGCGCTCGAGGTCTGCCGCTTCCGCCTGGAGAAGGAGAAGATTCGATTGCGCGTCGAGATCGCCGATGACCTGCCGCTGGTCCGCATGGACGAGGACGCGATGACGCTGGTGCTGCTCAACCTGGTCGACAACGCCGCGAAGTACGGTGGCGGTGAGAGCGACGACGGCGGCGGCGACGCGACGACGGCGGGCGAGGTCTGGGTGAATCTGGCGCGCGTGCCCGGCGGGGTGGCGCTGTCGGTGCGCGACCACGGCTCGGGGATCTCCGCCGAGGATCAGAAGCGCATCTTCGAGCGCTTCTACCGCGCCGACAACGCGCGCGTGCGCAACGTGCGCGGCAGCGGCATCGGCCTGTCGCTGGTCAAGCACATCGCCGAGTCGCACGGCGGCCGCGTCGAGGTCGAGAGCGCGCCCGGCCAGGGCTCGACGTTCACGGTGTTCGTGCCGGCGGCGCCGCTGGTGATGCCGGCGCCGTCGCCCGAAGTTGTGACGGGCGAGGTGTCGGGCGTGCAGCTCGAGCTGCCGGTGGCGGGCAAATGAGCGGCGGACCCGCGTTGACCGGCTCGGCGTCGCCCGTCGCGCGCCGCCGCGTGCTGATCGTCGAGGACGAGCCGGATCTGGTGCGCGGCCTGCGCGACGCGCTGGAGTTCGAGGGCTTCGAGATCGTCTCGAGCGGCCTCGGTCGCGACGGCGTGCGGCTGGCCAAGGAGCGCGCGCCCGATCTGGTGCTGCTGGACCTGATGCTGCCCGACATGAACGGCTTCGCGGTGTGCGAGGAGATCCGCGCCGTGAAGCCGATCCTGCCGATCATCATGCTGACCGCGCGCTCGCAGGAGACCGACAAGATCCGCGGCCTCGACGCCGGCGCCGACGACTACGTCACCAAGCCGTTCTCGATCGGCGAGCTGGTGGCGCGCATCAACGCCATCTTCCGCCGCCTGCACCGCGCGAGCGCGCCCGACGAGGAGATCCGCATCGGCGACGCGGTGATCTACCCGCGCAAGCACGAGCTTCAGCGCAACCGCAAGACCATGGTGCTGTCGTTCTACGAGGTCGAGCTCCTGCGCCTGCTCTACGAGCGCGCCGGGCAGCCGGTGTCGCGCGAGGAGATCCTCGACAAGATCTGGGGCGTGTCCGGCAACGCGACCACCCGCAGCGTCGACAACTTCGTGGTCAAGCTGCGCAAGAAGATCGAGGAGAACGCCGCCAAGCCGCGCCACATCGTCACGATCTACGGCACCGGCTACAAGCTGGTGTTGTAGGCGCGCTCGGGTTGTTCATCCGCCGAAGATCCGGCCGAGGACGTCGCCGAAAATCGCCGGTCCGAACACCAGCGAGGCACCTACTGGAGCAACCGTGATGCCAACCATTTTGGGCGGCGCTGCTGCTGGCGGGCGGCGTCCGCATGGTGAAAGTCCCCACTGGGATGAGTCAGTGATTCGACAGATCGATCCTCGCGGCTCGCAGAGGTCAGAAACGGCGGCTCGCGAGCCAGCGGGGGTCGAGGTCGAAGTGACCCACGCCCTCGACCGGGCCCTCGAGCAGGATGCCGTAGGGCGAGACCGTGACCCAGAGTCGGCCGCCCGGCATCTCGACGCGGATGCGACCGGCGGCGAGGCGGCCGGTGCGCACGCCGGCGGCGGCGACCGCGCACGACGACGAGCCCGACGCCTGGGTCTCGCCGGCGCCGCGCTCGTGAATGCGGATCTCGACGGCGTGACGGTCGAGCACGTGCGCGATCTGGACATTGGTGCGGTTGGGGAAGCGCGGGTGGCGTTCAAGCTCGGCACCCCAGCGGCGCCAGGGGAGGGTGTCGAGCGGCTCGTCGCGGAAGACGACGCAGTGGGGATTGCCGATGCCGACGGCTGTGACGATGAGCGGGCCGTCGGAGAGCGCGATAGGGGCGTCGACGAGCTCACCGGGCGCGTCGACCGGCACCCCCGCGGGGGTGAAGGTCGCCGCCCCCATCTCGACGCTGACGGCGTCGGCGCTGGTCTCGCACTCGACGCGACAGGGGCCGGTCGAGATCGAGAAGCGATCGGAGGGGGCGCGTCCGGAGTCGCGCAGCCAGCGCGCGAAGATGCGCAGGCCGTTGCCAGATTTCTCGGCGGTCGAGCCGTCGGGGTTCCAGATGCGGACGCCGAAATCGGCGCCCAGCGTCGGGGACATGGGTTCGAGGATCCCGTCGGAGCCGACGCCGCGGTTGCAATCGCAGAGCGCGACGACGAGGGATGCGTCGAGCGCGGCGACGAGGGGAGCGTCGAGCGCGGCGACGAGGGGAGCGTCGAGCGCGGCGACGAGGGGAGCGTCGAGCGCGGCGACGAGGGGAGCGTTGACCTCGGCGACGACCGGAGCGTTGAGCTCCGATCCCCTCCCCGTCCGCGGGGGGAGGGTTAGGGAGAGGGGTCCGCGGATCCTCGAGGACCAGGTAGTCGTTGCCGAGGCCGTGGGCCTTCCAGAACCGCATCGAGAGACGAAGTTTAACGTAGAGTATCGCCGGTGGCCGAACCGCTCGCTGTCTATCGAGAACGCATCGAGGGTTTTCGCGCGCGCATCGCGCGGCTCGATGGATGGGACACGACGATCGTCTGGGCACGGACCCTCGTGTTCATCGCGGCCATCGTCGTCGCGGTGTTCGCGGTCCGCGGACAGATCGGGCCGCGCTGGCTGCTCGCGCCGGGCGCCGTGTTTCTCGCGCTGGCGATCACGCACGGTCGCGTGCTCGCGCGCCGCGAGCGCCTGCGCGCGGCGGTGGCGCTGTGCGAGGACGGGGTCGCTCGCATCGAAGACCGCTGGGCGGGCAAAGGCGATGCGGGCGCATCGTTTCAGGCGGCGGCCGAGGCACACCTCTACGCCGCTGATCTCGATCTCTTCGGGCAGCGGCGGGCTCTTCGAGCTGCTGAGCGTGGCGCGCGCGCCGATCGGGCGCGCGACGCTGGCGGCCTGGCTGCAGACGCCGGCCGACGCGGTGGTCGCGCGCGGGCGGCAGGGCGCGGTCGGCGAGCTCGCGCCGCGGGTCGACCTGCGCCAGGACCTGGCGATGTGCGCGCTCGCGGTGAAGGAGGAGGTGCGCGACGAGGCGCTGACCGCCTGGGCGGTGCGGACGCCCGAGGGCTTGCCGGCGCAGCTCGGCGCCTGGCGCGTGGGGCTGGCGCTGGTCGGGCTCGCCACGCTCGCGGCGGCGATCCTGTGGTCGGCGGGCATCGTCGGGCCCTGGCCGTTCATCGGCGCGTTCGTCGTGGGCGGCGTGGCGGTGCGCCAGCTGCGCCAGCCGATCGAGCAGATCCTCGCCGGCGTCGACCACCGCGCCGACGAGCTGAAGACGCTGGCCGTGCTCATGGCGCGGCTCGAGCGCGAACGCTTCGAGGCGCCGGCGTTGCGGGCGTTGCGCGCGGCGCTGGATAGCGACGGTGCACCACCGTCGCGGCGGATCGCGCAGCTGCGCCGGCTGGTCGACCTGCTCGAGAGCCGCCGCAATCAGTTCGCGGCGCTGCTCATGATCCCGCTGCAGGCGACCGCGCAGCTGGCGCTGGCGGTGGAGAGCTGGCGGCGCGCGGTCGGGCCCGCGGTGTTGCGCTGGATGGCGGCGGTCGGCGAGATCGAGGCGCTGTCGAGCCTGGCGACGTTTCGCTTCGAGCACCCGGAGTATCCGTTTCCGACGATCCTCGACGGCGACGGCGGCGGCCGCGGGACGTGCGCGCTCGCGCTGCCGCTGTTCGAGCGCCGAAGGCCTCGGGCACCCGCTGATTCCGGCCGTGCGCCGGGTGGTCAACGACCTGCGTCTCGGGCGGCGAGCGCCGGCTGATCCTGGTCAGCGGCTCGAACATGTCCGGCAAGAGCACGCTGCTGCGCACGGTCGGCGTGAACGCGGTGCTGGCGCTCGCGGGCGCGCCGGTCTGCGCGCGCGAGCTCACGCTGTCGCCGCTGGCGCTCGGCGCGACGCTGCGGATCAACGACTCGCTGCAGGACGGCAAGTCGCGCTTCTACGCCGAGATGACCCGGCTGAAGCAGATCGTCGACCGCGCGGCGGGCGCGCCGCCGCTGCTGTTCCTGCTCGACGAGATCCTGCACGGCACCAACTCGCACGACCGCCGCATCGGCGCCGAGGCGATCATCCGCGGCCTGATCGAGCGCGGCGCCGTCGGCCTGGTGACCACGCACGACCTGGCGCTCGCCGAGGTCGCCGGCCGCGCTGGGCGCGCGCGCGGCGAACGTGCACTTCGAGGATCACCTGGAAGGCGGCGTGATGACCTTCGACTATCGGATGAAGGACGGGATCGTGCGCAAGAGCAACGCGCTGGAGCTGATGCGCGCGGTGGGGCTGGAGGTATAGGCGGACCCCTCTGCCTAACCCTCCCGCCGCGGACGGGGAGAGGGGATCGGAAGGGAGCGTTCGGCGGTGCCGCGACAATTCCGGTCCCCTCCCCCCGTCCGCGGGGGGAGGGCCAGGGAGAGGGGCCGCCGCTAGCGCTGCTCTCTCGCCGTTGCTGTTCGCGTGATCCGCGACCTGCCGCCGCGGCAGCTCGACCTCGAACAGCGCGCCGGCGCCTTCCTCGCTCTCGACGCGGATCGTGCCGCCCATCTCCTGCAGCGTGCGCCGCGTGATCCACAGGCCCAGGCCGAAGCCGCCGTAGTGGTTCTTGGGCGCGGCGCGCTCGTAGCGTTCGAAGATCACGCCCTGCTTGTGCACGGGGATGCCGATCCCGCGGTCGACGACGCGCACGCGCGCGGTGCTGTCGTCGGCGCTGACCAGCACGTTCACCGGCTTGCCTGCGCCGTACTTGAACGCGTTCGAGAGCAAGTTGGTGATCACCTGCTCGGTGCGCACGCGATCCCAGACGCCGGGCACCGGCCCGGGCGCCTCGAAGCTGACCGGGCAGCCGGCGTCGACGGCAACCTGGGTCATGCGCGTGACCACGCGATCGACGAGCGCGGTCAGGTCGATCGGCTCGGGCGCCAGCGTCAGCCGCCCCTCGGCGATGCGCGAGACGTCGAGCAGCGTCTCGACCAGCCGCGAGAGCCGCAGGATCTGGTCCTCGATCGCGCCGACCATCTCGGCGGTCTGCCGCTCGTCGATCTTGCGGCGCAGCGCGCGCAGCAGCGTCTCGACCAGCAGGCGCAGCGCCGTGATCGGCGTGCCCAGCTCGTGCGACGCGATCGACAGGAACTCGTCGCGCTCCTGCACGGCGCCGCGCAGCTCCTGCTCCAGCAACCGCCGCTCGGTGATGTCGATGCACGACCCGATGTAGCCGGCGAAGCCGCCGGTCGGCGTGTAGCGGGGCGCGCCGCGATCGAGGATCCACCGGTACTCGCCGTCGTGGCGCCGCAGCCGGTACTCCATCTCGAACACCGCGCGCGCGTTGAACGCCTGCACGTAGGTGTTCATGCAGTGCGCGAAGTCCTCGAAGTGCACGTTCTCGGCCCAGCCGACGCCCCACTCCTCCTCGATGGTGCGGCCGGTGAAGGTGAGCCAGGTCTGGTTGAAGAACGTGCACAGCCCGTCGGTGCCGGCCATCCACAGCAGCACCGGCGACGCGTCGGCCATGTTGCGGAAGCGGTTCTCGATCTCGCCCATCGCCTGGGCGACCCGCTGGTGCGAGGTCACGTCGCGGATCACCGCGGCCACGCCCAGACGCTCGCCCGTCCGCGCCGTGCAGCGGGAAGTACTGGCCGTCGAAGAAGCGCGACTCCGGTCCGTCGCGTGCCGGGCACGGGGGCCCCGCGCGAGCTCGACGACTGGCCCTCGAGCGCCTGCCGCAGCGGCGCGATCGGCACGAAGGCGAACGCCTCCTCGGCGGACGCGCCGATCCAGCGGCGCGCGTCGTCGCCGGCCGCGTCGCCGAAGCCGGCGAGCCGCCGCGCGGCCCGATTGGCGTAGACGCAGCGCAGCTCGCGGTCGAACGCCAGCAGCGCGTCCCCGGCGTGGTCGGCCAGCTGGGTCAGCAGCGCCAGCGACGGGCCCAGGGAATCAGGCGGCATCGCGTCCCTCCCGCGTGAAAGGCCGAACGAACGGCGCCACGCCATCGGAGGCGCGCGCGGCGACGGCCGCACCGTCGGGACCCAGGTTGGCCGCGGCGGCGGCGATGGCATCCGCGATCTGTGGGCGCCACTCGGCGATCCAGCCGGCGATCGCGGCGCGCGCCGCGAGGGCGCCGTCCGGGTCGGCCGCGCCGCTCGGATCGGCGCCGGCGACGCGCAGCAGGCGTTCGGTCCACGCGCGCTGCCAGGTGCTGTCGTCGGCGAACGATCGCAAGACCTGCGCGTCGGCGTAGTCGCCGTGACGCTCGGCGAGCGTGGCCAGGCCGATCAGGAACAGCTCGTCGACCAGCGGCCGCACGCACACGTTGAGCGCCACCAGCGCCGCGCCCCAGTCGTAGGTCACCAGCAGCTTCTCGATCGTCCGGCGCAGCGGCTGCCACGACGGATCGCTCTGCCAGCGGTCGCGCCCGCTCTCGCCGAAGCTCGGCCCGGCGACCGCGCGCAGCTGCGCCACGCGGAAGGCGATGCCGTGGATGCGGCGGAGCTCGTCGGCGGTCTGGAAGAGGGCGGCGACCGTGATGCGGCCGCTGGGCGCCATCTGCCCGACGTACGCCGCCGCCATCTGCAGCCCGTGATAGACGAAGCGCAGCGGCGACAGCGTGCGCTCGAGCGTCTCGAGCCACGCCGCCGGCAGCGCCGGGTCCTGGCGCGCGATCGACGGCGCGTCGAGCACGCACGCCACGAACGCCTCGCGATCGCGTTGCTGCCGCACGTAGCTGGCGTAGGTGGTGGCGCGCGGATCCTCGAACGCCTCCCAGCCCGGCGACGAGCCGGGAGGGTGCGCGGCGCCGATCGGCGAGCCGACCTGGTAGCGGCGATACCAGTCCGAGGTCGGCAGGTCGACCGCGAAGCCGCCGCGATCGAAGTAGTAGAGCAGCTGCGACGTCGTGATCTCGTAGGTCGTCGGGATGCGGCGCGCCGCCGCCAGGTGCGAATAGGTCTTGCGCGATCCGGTGATGCTCATCGTCTCACGGCCTTCGCAGCGCCGGCGCCGCCCAGGCTCCAGGACGCCTGGTCTTCCGAGACCTGAAAGCGCCCGCGAAACGACGGCATCACTTGCTCGAGATCGCCCGGCAGCCGGAACGATCGGCTCAGCGCGGATTCGATCGCCGCGCGCGTGACCGCGCAGCGCGCGGGCACCAGCACGCGCAGGTACGATCCGCGATCGGTCACCTCGACGCCGGCGTTCTCGCGGCGGATCGCCGCCACGATCGCGTCGGCGACCCGCCCCGCCGCCAGCACCGGACCGACGCACTCCGCCGCGGCTGGACGCTCACCGGCCGTCATTTACCCGCTCCGAGCACCTGTCTCCGAGATCGACCCAGATGTCACCATCCGCGATCCGGACCGCGTAGGCGCGCAGCGCCACGCCGGCAGGGTTGAGACCAGCGCCGGTACAGGCGTCGTATCGCCATTGATGCAGGCTGCAGGTCAGCTCCCGACCCGACCAGCTGCCCCCGGCTGAGCGGCCAGGACTGGTGCGCGCAGCGATCCTCGAAGGCGTGGACCGCGCCGTCGACATTCACCAGCAGCAACTTTTGCCCGTCGATCTCCAGGCCCAACTTCTCGCCAATCCATAGCTCCTCCTCGCGCAAGACCGCCTTCCACGACATCAGCTGGCCCCGTCCGAGCTCGCGCCAGACCAGATCGACGCGGTCGAGTGGGCCGATCCCTTCGCCGCGCAGGGTGGCGCGCGGATCGAGCGAGCTGACCGCGCAGCATGATGCGCGCCTCGCCGCGCGGCGCGACGCGGACCGCGACCGCCTCGCGCAGCTGCTGCGCCAGATCGCGCGCGGTCTCGTCGGGGCGCACCAGCACGACGACGCCCAAGGTGTCGCCCTCGGCGAATCCGTAGACCGGCATCACCGGCGGCCGGCCCGCGCTCGGCGGCGCTAGCCTGCTCGCGTCGCCGTTGCCGTGGCCGTTCGCCGTCTCGCCGGGCCGCGGCCTGGCCGCCGCAGCGGAGGTCCGATCGAGCCACGGGTAGTCGCCCTGGAACGCGTCCTTGCCCCACGTCGCGTGGTCCAGGCCGAAGTTGCGGCGCAGGAGCGCGATCAGGTTCGCCGGCGCCTCGCCCGCGAGCACGCGCTTCACGACGTCCTTGTGCGCGGCGTAGCGCTCGGGCTCGCGCTCGAAGATCCAGCGGCAGGGCGCCGAGCAGAAGATGTACTTGCGCCCGTCGCGCTCGACGACCTCGGCGGTGTTCTGCGCCGGCGTGCCGCCGCACAGCACCAGCTGGCACAGATCGCAGAAGCTGACGATCGCCGTGCCGTGCACGGCGAAGTCGTTGCCGCGGATCGGCGGCGCGCCAGCGCTCGGTGATCTGCTCCCAGACCGGATCGAACGCGTTCCACGACGCCGGATACTTCTCGCGCAGCCAGGCGCGCTCGTCGGGGCTCGGGCACGACGAAGTCGAACCAGACCGACGCGCGATAGGTGTACGCGCTGGCGTAGACCATGTGGTGGTAGTGGTCGAGCGCGCTCGAGGAACGTGTCCCAGTACCAGGGCCGCTGCGAGGCCGTAGCTCGTCGAGCGAGCGCGAGGAACTGGTCGAGGATCCACTCCTCCATGAACTCCTTGAACGAGCTGGCGCCGGTGCGCGAGCGGCGTCAGGTAGTCCATGCGAAGCCGGTCACGACCGCGAACAGCTGCCAGCTGCGCCAGAACCACTTGTCGACCAGGTACTGCGCGTACGGCTTGTCGTGCTCGACGACGCGCGCGCAGCACCGGCCCGCCGATCTGCGCGTGGCGCGCCTCGTCGCTCTGGATGCTCGTCACCATCGTCTCGAACAGCCGATCGCCGACGTCGTGCGCCAGCGACGACAGCGCCGATGAACTGCAGGTTGGTGAAGCCGGTCTCGAAGACGAAGTTGGTGGCGATCGCGAACTCGATCGGGTTCGCGCCCAGCAGCAGCTCGTCGATCAGGTGGCGCGCCGCGATCGCGACCCAGTTGTTCGAGTGATAGAAGCGGTGGGTCCAGTCGAACTGCGCGTCCCAGCGGCACCAGCTCGTGCATGAGCGCGAGCGGGATCTGGGTGTGGCGCAGCTCGTCGAGCGCGCCGAAGCGTCGCCGTCGTGCGCCAGGCGCTGTCGCGGCCGAAGCGCGCCGCGCGCAGGTTGCCGATCACGGCGGCGAACTCGGCCAGCGGCAGCGTCGCCGCGTGCAGCTTCAGGGCGTCGCGCCACGGCGCGGGCAGCTTCTTGAAGTCGTCGGCGCCGCCCAGCGTCTCGCGCACCGCCTGCAGCGACGCCTCCTTGTCGTGCTGGGTCGCGACGTACTCGGCGTAGGTGGTCCGGTAGGGCTCGTCCCAGCTCTGCCACGCCGCCGACGGCAGCCAGGGCGCGCCGCTCATCGCCGGCGGGAAGACCTCCTGCTCGTCGACGTAGGAGAACGTCCAGTCGAGCTTGCGCGCGAGATCGAGCCAGTCGTCTCGCTTCATGTTCACGACCGGAGCATGATGAGCCGCCGGCGAACCAGCGCGCGCAGCTCGTCGAGCCGGAACGGTTTGGGGAAGACGTGGGGCCGCACCTTCTCGATGAAGTCGCCGGTCGCCTGCGGTGAAGGCGCCGCCGGTCATGAAGACCATGCGCGCGGTCAGCTTGGGCCATCGCTCGGCGATGGTGGCGTAGACCTCGGGCCCGCCGATGTCCGGCATCACGAGATCGCAGAGCAGGAGATCGAACGATTCACCTTCTCGCAGGCGCCCGAGCGCGTCGATGGCGCGGTGGGCGACGACGACGTCGTGCTCCTCGCGCAACGCCGCGCGGATCGCGGCGCCGATCGCCGGCTCGTCGTCGATGACCAGCACGCGGCCGCGCACGGCCGGCGAGGCGACCACGCTCGGCGTGGCCGGCGGCGCCGGCTCGACGGGCCGCGCGGTCGCGGGCAGGAACACGCGGAACGCCGTTCCCTTGTTGACCTCGCTCTCGATCTCGACGCGCCCGCCGTGATCGGTGACGGTCTGGCGGCTGATGAAGAGCCCGAGCCCGGTGCCGATGCCGGCCGGCTTGGTCGTGAAGAACGGCTCGAAGACGCGCGCTTGCAGGTCGGGCGCGATGCCGGCGCCGGTGTCGCGGATCTCGACCATCACCTCGGCGCCTTTCACCTGCGTGGTGATGCGAATCTCGTTCTGCTCGGCCTGGCCCTCGGGGATCGCCTGCACCGCGTTCACGAGCAGGTTCAGGAACACCTGCTCCAGCGCGCCGGCGTTGCCTTCGACCGGTGGAACCACCTCGACGTTGGTGACGAAGCGCGCGCGGTGGCGAATCTGGTTCCAGGCCATCGCGATCGCCTGGTCCAGCACCTTGCCCACGTCGACAGGTCCCCGGACCTCGTCGTCGGAGCGCGACAATCTTTGCAGATTGCCCACCGTGCGGCGGATCCGCTCGAGGCCGGTCTGGCAGGTCTCGAGCATCGAGGTCACGCTCGGTGAGGCGCGTCGCCAAGGTCTCGAGCGCTCGACGGCAGCGGCACCTCTGCCGCAAGCGTGTCGGCGTGGGGGCTGCCGAGCTCGCGCAGCTGCGCGAGCGTCTGGTCCAGGTTCAGCACGACGAACGCCAGCGGGTTGTTGATCTCGTGCCCGACCGCCGCCGCGACCCGCCCCAGCGACGCCAGGTGCTCCGCCTCCTCGAGGCGGCTCGACATCGCCTGCCACTCCTGCTCGCGCAGGATGCCGTCGATGGTTTGCAGGAGATCGCTCGGATCCAGCGGCTTTCGCAGGTAGGCATCGGCCGACATGGTGACCGCCTGCGCGCTGCCGTCGGCGGAAATGGCCACCACCGGGATCAGCCCCAGCACCGGATCCTGCTGCTGGATCGCGCGGAACTCCCATCCGTCCATCACCGGCATGCGCAGATCGAGCACGATGATGTCGGGGCTGGGCTCGGTGCGGAGCTTGCGCAGGCCTCCTGGCCGTTCTCGGCCAGCGATACGCGATAGCCCTCGCCGCGCAGGAGAACGCACAGGGGCTCGCGGATCGCGCGGTCGTCCTCGACGACCAGCACCAGGGGCTCCTCACCGTCGAGCCGAGCGCGGCGGTCGTGCTTGCGGCCCTGCCCGGGCGGCGTGCCACCCCGGTTGTCATTCCGCGCGGTCAGGGATACCTCCCATCGATTCGCCTCGCGCCACTCCGCACTGTCGATGCTCTGAATCATCGCCCTCCCTCGCGCCATCCGCCCAACAACGCAATACCAGAGCAGGGGTATCCGGGATGGAAAGGATTAGCCCCGGTAGAGGATCGCTGACGCCGATCCGCGCGGTCAAGCGCAAAATCAGTTGGAGTCCCGAGTCGCTATCGACTATCGGTCGAGCTTTCGTGAGCCGGCTTATTGCGGCGGTCTGACCTGTACGCCGCCGATGCGCACGAACCCCCGCCCTTCGACCACGAACCCGATGAAACCCCCGGTCGGCGCCGGCGCGTCGAACGCAATCTCGCGCCCGGCAGCCTTGACCACGAGGCGCCGGTCTTCGCGCCGGACCGTGATCGGCACGGCGCCGCTCGCCGGTATCGGCAGCGGCTGCGCCGGCTGCGTCCGCTCGGTCGCGGATGGTCCGGTCGCGTCGCTCTCCGAATGAAGCGTCACGTGCACGTCGACCAGCCGCGCCCGATCGCCGGTGAGCGCGACCCCGATCGCATCCATCGGCACGTCGTCACGTAGGCCGCCGTTCTGGCGAGGCGCGCGCACCTCGACATTTCCTGCATCGAAGAAGACCGTGACGGTCGGACGTTGCCCCGGCTCGGGACAATCGTGGTTCCGCCGGCAAGTCACGTCCGCGGGCACATCGTAGTGCAGCTCGAATGCCAGCGCAGCTCCGGCGCGCGGCACGCCTTCGACGATCGCCGCGGCCCAGGGCTCCCGGTCCCTGAGGCGGCGATCCTTGGCGAGAAAACGAAAATCTTCGAAGCGGCCCGGCGCCTTCTGAGGGCCCCCGAAGGTCGGCCGCCCGTTCGACGGTTCCCAGATCCAGACCGGCACCGTGTCGAGCAGATCGCCCGACCGCAAGTGCCAGCGATCGATCTTCACGTAGTCGGACGCGCAGAGCGAATCGACCTTCCCGTCTTGCGCCATGCGCTTGCGGACGGTGCTCGGGCCCTGAGTCAGCACCACCGACTGCACCCACTCGCGCAGGCAGGGATCGGGCCGCCCCGAGCCCAGCACCTCGGCGATGCCCGCGTTGGTCTCGACCTCTTCGGCCAGGTTGCGGAGCGCGCTGGGGCTGGTCTCGATGGTCGACGCCTCTTTGTAGAGCCGCGTGCTCGCATCGACGTCGAGCAGCCAGCGGCGGCGCTTCGCGCGCTCCTCGAGCGCGCGCACGCGCCAGCGGCCGCGGGGGGAAAAGTGCATGCCGGCGGCGTAGAAGCGATCGAGCAGATCGGTCGCGGCGCGGTAGTCGAGGTGCATCGACGCCGCGGTCTCGTCGAACGTGCGCATGAAGACCGAATCGAGGTGCTCCTCCTTGGCGCTCTGGATCTCCTTCGCGTCCTTCACGCCGTAGCGCGCGAACTGGTCGATTGCGGCGGCGACCGCGCGATCGACGTCCGCCGGCGACTTGGGCGCATTGGGCTGGCCCCAGCGCTCGCCCATCGGTTGGAACGGCACGATCGGCATGTCCGGGAAGAGACCGTCGGCCTCGCGCACGTAGCGAGTGACCAGCGCGTCGCGCATGCGCATGCGCGCGAAGCGGTCGAGGCCGTCGTCGTCCATGCCGTCGCTGAGGATGCGGATCGCGCAGAAGAGCGCGGCCACGCGTTGCTTGCGCTCGGCCGGCCCCTTGCGCGCCGCGACCGCCAGCAGCCGATCGATCACCGCCTGCTCCTCGGCGCGCAGCTGCCGGCGCGCCTGCGCGCTCTTCACGCGCTTCTCGGCCTCGATCACGTCGGCGCGGCTGCGGATCTGGTCGGCCATCTTCTGGTACGTCTCCAGCGTCGTGCGCGCCAGTCCGAACTCCTGGTCGCGCGCCGTCGCCTCGCGTAACGCATCCAGCGACTTGTCGTAGTCGGCGTCGTCGAACAGGGACAGGCCGTCGCCGAAGCGGCGGAAGGCTTCGAGGTCGGCGGTCTGGATGCGCGCCATGCTCGCGCGCTCCTTCGGGTTCAGCGACACGCCGATGCCGGAGACGATCGCGTTCGCCAGCTTCTTTTCCAGCTCGAAGAACGCGTCGCGCTCGCCCGTTGGCGTCGGTCGCGAGCACCACGCGGCCGGTGGCGACCTCGATCGTGCGCGCGTCCAGGCGCAGCTCCTTGCCGACCAGCGTGAACGTACCGGTCACCAGGTGCGTGGCGCCCGCGAGCTTGCCGACGCGCAACGCGGTCTTCGGATCCGCGGCCGCCGAGCGGCTGAGCTTCATCTCTCGCCGGAGCGCCGCCAGCTGGGTCCGCTCGACGACGGCGATGCTGTGGGCCGACGCCAGGTCGGTGGTCAGCATCGACTGCAGGCCGGCGCCCAGCGACTCGTAGCCGCTGATCGCGCCAGAGCCCTGGAAGTCGATGACCGCGATGCGGATCGCGGTGTCGGCCGCGGCCGGCGGGGCCGCAACGGTCACTCCCGCGACGACGGCGGCGAATCCCAAAACGATGCCTACCCTTGTGCGTCCCATACCCGGGCCGCGTACACGCTTAACACCGGCGCGGTTGGCGTCGCAAGCGTGCGAGGCCTCGGGCCGAATCCGGCTCGTGGTCGTGGTCGTGGGCGTCGGCGTCGGCGATCTCCGGCCTCGGCTGCGATCGACGGATCGCCCACGCCGACGCCGACGCCCACGAGCCGGATTCGGATCCTGTCTGAGGCCCGAGGCCCTTCCCGCTAGCGCAGCCGGCTGGTCAGCGCCGTCAGCTTCGCCTGCACGATCAGATCCCGCACGAAGCCGGCCTCGACCAGCGCGCCCGCCGGGTTGGTGTGGGTCACGTCGGTGCCGAGCGCGTGGTACTGCTGCCAGCCGTTGGGGCCGAGCTGCATGAGCCACTGCGTGGTCCGCGCGGTCATGTCGAGGAACGGCACATTCTGCTCGGTGGCGACCTGCTGGGCGATCATCGGCAGGTTCGCGCCGGTGCTGTTGATGTGCTGGGGCGCGACCACGTTGCCGTTGAACTGCGCGCGCGACACCGGCGAGACCACCACCGGCAACGCCCCCTTGGCCTTCACGCGCGTCACCATCGCGGTCATGTTGTCGTGGAAGTTCTGCGCGGTGTTGGTCTTGTCGTTGTGCCCGAACTGCAGCAGCACCCAGTCGCCGGTGTGCAGCCGCGATTCGATCGCGCCGAACAGCGCGCCGCTCGCGAGGAAGCTGGCCGAGCTCTCGCCCGAATCGGCGTAGTTGGCGATCGAGACCGGGTAGTTGAAGAACTGCGGCAGCTGCTGGCCCCAGCCGCCGTAGTCCAGCGTCGGCTGATCGCACACCGTCGAATCGCCGCCGAGGTAGATCATGAACGGCGCGGTCGCGGGTGCGAAGCCGATCGCCTGCAGCTGAGGCGGCTGGCCGTTGCTGCCCAGGAAGTAGACGTCGAGGCCGGGCGTCCCCTCCGTGCCGACCGGCACCGCCTCGATCGGCTGGCCCTCTGGCTGGCGCACGTTCACGGTGAAGGTGAAGCGCGCGGTCTGGCCGGCGGCGGTCGCGACCGGTCCCAGCATCGTGCGCAGTCTCTCGGCCTGGACCATCGTGGTGCCGGCGGCCGTACCACCGAGCACGACGGTGACGTCGTAGTTGCCGGGGTTGCCGCCGAAGTGGCACTCGATCGGATCGGTGCCGGTGCAGATCGCGCGCGTGGTGGTCGTGGGGTTGGGGCCGACCGGCGGCGAGCCGCCCGCGCCGGTCATCGACGCCGCCCGGCGCCGGTCACGCCGCCGGCTCCGGTCATGCCGCCGGTGGCGGTCCTGCCGCCCATGCCGCTGCCGCCGCTGCCGGCGTCGATGGCGCTGCCGCCCGCGCCGGTCGTGCCGCCCGCTGCCGCTGCCGGCGTCGGCGGAGATCGCCGCCGCGCCCGCCCGTGGCGCTGCCGCCGGTGCCGGCGGTCGATTGCGCCGCCGCTACCGGTGGTGACCTGACCGCCGGCGCCGGTGGTGTCGCCGCTGCCGGTGTCGCCGCCGGAGCAACCGGCCGCGCCGAGACAGCCTGCGGCGATGACCGCGGCGGCCGCGGTGTTCCAGAAAAAGCGACGGGGCGGACATGAGTACTTCACGACCCTGAAAGGGCGGCGCCGGCGAGGATTGGTGCAGCAGGGTGTCTTACGGGGAACAAACACGCCGGACCCCTCACCCTAACCCTCCCCCCGCAGACGGGGGGAGGGGACCGGAACGGATGGGGTCGCGGTCTCTTTCCCGCGGAATGGCCCTCGTGGATGACACTGCCGCGGAATGGCCCGCGTGGATGACACTGCCGCGGAAGGCCCGCGTGGATGACACTGCCGCGGAAGGGCCGGCGCTCGCGACTCCTTCGGTCCCCTCCCCCGTCTGCGGGGGGAGGGCTAGGGTGAGGGGTCCGGTCCCCCGCTACGCTCCGCACATCGTAGCGACCGGGACCACGCACGTCCCCGCCGTCCCGCCGCCCGCCCCGACCACGCAGCGCGCGGGCGCGAGGCAGCTCGGTCCCAGCGCCGTGTCGCACGCGGGGTTGGGCGCGGACTCGACCACCGATGCCTGGCAGACGCCGACCGTCGCGCCGGTGGCGATGTTGCAGCTGCCGGCGATGCAGTCGGCGCGCGAGCCGTCGGCCAGCGTTCCGCACGACATCCCGTTGCCGACGAGCGCGATCGGCATGCACGTCTTCGCGCCCGGCGCGCCTGCGCAGTAAAGACCCAGAGAGTTGTCGCACGCGGTCATCGCCTGGCCGGCGCCACAGGGGACGCCGGGCGCGGCGCCACCCATCTGGCAAGTCCCCATCGTCATCGTCATCGCGTTCGAGCCGACGCAGGCGAGCCCGCTGTCGCACGGGTGCGTGCCGTCGCACGCGCCGTTCATCGACACCACCGCCTCGCAGGTGTTGTCGGCGTTGACGCAGCGTTGGTTGTGCCCGCACGCCGAATCGGTGCAGTCGGCGCCCGGCATCGGCATGTCGGCGCAGACACCGCACACGCTGGTCTTCGCGCCCTGACAGTAGCCGCTCGTGCACTGGCCCCCGAACGTGCAGGTCATTCCATTGGCGCGCGCGCCGGTGACCGCGCAGTCGGCGGGCGGGTTGTTGTCGAAGAAGTCCTGGCACGAGTACGTGGCAAAGGCCTTCACACAGGCCTCGACCTTGGCCGGGCTATTCCCGGTCTGCGGCGCGGTGAGGCCATTCTGGCACGACAGCTCCTCCCGCTGCAGGCACGTCGCCATGTCGCCGTAGACGCGCACCAGGCTCGCGCCGGCGCTGACGGTTGCGCCCGCATCCGGGGCCGTCACCTTCGTGCAGTTCGAGCGCTGGTTGCAGCGAGCTGCCGCCAGCTCCGAGCACGCCTGCTGGACGCTCGGACCCGACGTCGAGCCGCAGCCCGCGGCCGCCAAGCCCGCGAACACGAAGACTCTGACCACGAACAACGCCCCGACCTTCCACTGTGGCAATCGCATCGCCCGCATCGTCACGGTCTGCGCGATCCGCGTCAAGGAACGCCGGTCACGTGCAATGGCGCATTTCGCCCGCGCGAAGCGTCGATAGCATAACTTTTTTGGCGACCCGTTTTCGTCAGCCAGCGACCCATTCTCAACATAAACGGCGAATTCCGTTCCCGATCTCCGTCGGTTTCGGCGATTCTCCGCGTCGAGCTATGGAGGCTTGGCATGACTTACAAATATCGCTCACAGAATCTTGCTCGTACCGGCGGCGGTGGCGGTGGTTTTCCTCGCCGGATGCAATCCGTTCACTCATGACGGTGGGGCCGGCGAGTCCGGCGGGTCCAGCGGGAGCGCCGGCGGCCGCACCGGCGCCGGCGGCGCGCAGGGGAGCACCGGTGGTCGCAGCGCCACCGACGCGGGCTCGGGCAGCGGCGGACAGGCGGGGCAGGTGACCGGCAGCGGCGGTCGTGGGGGAGCGGCCGGCAACGGCGCAGCTGGCGCGGCGGGCGGCAACGGCGCAGGCGGCAGCGGCACGGGCGGTGCGACCGGCACCGGCTCGTGCACCAACGATCGCCGCGACGGTACCGAGACCGGCATCGACTGCGGCGGTTCGTGCGCCGCCTGTCCCAACTACAAGATCAACGCGCCCGCCCGCAGCGACACGCTCCGCAGCAGCTGCGACAACGGCACCGGGTACATGTGCGCGCGCCAGATGGTGCTCTCGCCCGAGTTCAAGCAGGCAGCGTTCGACGACTGGGCGCATGGACGATCCGCCGTTTGTCTACGGCGTCGTCGGGCACGATCTCGACGCGGGCGGCGTAGACGCCAATGGGCGCAACGCCTGCTGCCAGTGTTATCAGCTGATCTTCGAATCGCCGACCGGCGCGTCGGGGTTGCCGACGCCGAAGCCGATGATCGTGCAAGCCTTCAACACCGCGGCCGGCGGCCCGAAAAACTTCGACATCTACATGGCGGCCGGCGGCTACGGCGCGAACAACGGGTGCACGGCTGGCTCGAGCCCGATGTACTCGATGTTTCCCGACCTGGGCGATGACTTCACCGGTGGCGTGCGCGCGACGCGCTACTCGCAATGCGGTTCGTCGCTGGCGTCGATCTCGTCGCAGACCTGCCAGAGCTTCATCGCCGGGGAATGCGAGAAGATCCAGTCGACGTTCTCAGCGACCAACCAGAGCACCAGCCAGGCGTCGTGCGAGCAGTCGAACCTTCCCGAGCAGCCACTACCACATCAACTGGAACGTGCGCGCGATGCGCGTCGAGTGCCCGACCAACCTCACGCGCGTCACCGGCTGCAAGCTGAGCCCGCAAAGCCTGCCCGCAGCCGAACCCCGCTGCCAAGGACGTCGGCAGCGCCACCAGCGACTTCCGCACCGGCTACACCACGACGACGATGCAGGACTGCTGCCGGCCGACGTGCGCGTATCCGAGCAACGTGAGCAATTCGGATTCGCAGTATTCGGTGTTCTACACCTGCGATCGCGCGGGAAACGCGCAGTAGCCGCGCGGCTCGACTATGCGCCGAGTCGAGATTTGTCGCGTTTCGTCCGGCATGATTCTTCTGTAACAGCTCGGAATCGCGGTCATCGTTTCCCAGGTGCGATCAGGTGGGACATTTCCTGACGCATCTGGGATATAGATGTCGCATTCGGCGATGACCCGTGTGGCCAGAGGCACCCTGGTGGAGATCTTCTCCATCGAGAATCGGTGGGTTCGCCTGTCCGAGATCTGCAATCACATCATCGCCAAGGTCGACAGCCGGGGCGCCAGCTGTCTAAGCACGGTCGAGCGCACCATCGATCGGGTCAACGACTTCGAGTACCGGATGATCCAGGGCGGGCTCAGCGGCCTGCTCTACGCCGACTGGCTCGATTGGGGCGCGATCCAGGAAGTAGCGTCCGCGCTGGAGATGGTCGGCGCGCGCGACGCCGCGCGCCTGCTCAACGAGATGGTGGTGCACGTCACCGATGCGCTCGACCGCCAGCCAGCGCTGGGCATGCGCGACGATCTCGGCTGGGGCGACCTGCTCGCGCAGGTCGATCCGACCCGCACGCTCGATCGCATCGAACGCGAGCTCGGCCCGCACGTCGACGGTCTCAACCGCTACCTGCTGGAGTACGTCGAGGCGCACCAGGTCGATCTGCTGCGCGCCGACGAGGGCGGCGGCGGTCGATGATCCGCGACGCGCGCGAGCACGACCTGCCCGCGATCGTCGCTATCTACAACGCCGCCATCCCCGGGCGCATGGCGACCGCCGACACCGAGCCGGTCTCGGTCGAGTCGCGCCTCGCCTGGTTCCGCGATCGCGCGCCTGACCGCCACCCGATCTGGGTCTGTGAGGAGCGCGGCGAGGTGGTCGCTTGGCTCAGCTTCGGCAAGTTCTATGGCCGCCCCGCGTACGGCGCGACCGCCGAGGTCAGCATATACGTGGAGCCCGCGGTGCAGCGGCGCGGGATCGCGCGCGGCCTGATGGAGCACGCGATCGCGCGCGCCCCCCAGCTGGGCCTGACGACGTTCCTCGGCTACATCTTCGCGCACAACACCGGCAGCCTGGCGCTGTGCCAGGGCTTCGGCTTTCAGCGCTGGGGCCTGCTGCCGCGCGTGGCGGTGCTCGACGGCGTGGAGCGGGACCTCGTGATCCTTGGACTCCGGCTCGATGCCCAGGGCCTGCGGCTCGGCGCCTAGTCGCCAGTAACCGCGGCGGCGTGCTATGTAGCGGGCCCGATGTCCACGCCCGCAGACACGTCCGCTTCGGCCACCGACACGCGCCCGGTGCGCGTCCGCATCGCTCCGTCGCCGACCGGCGATCCGCACGTCGGCACCGCGTACATCGCGCTCTTCAACTACGCGTTCGCGAAGAGCCGCGGCGGCAAGTTCATCCTGCGCATCGAGGACACCGATCGCGCGCGCTCGACGCCCGAGTCCGAGGCGGCGATCCTGCGCGCCCTCTCCTGGGTCGGGCTCGGCTGGGACGAGGGGCCGGACATCGGCGGGCCGCGCGGCCCGTACCGCCAGTCGGAGCGCCTGCCCGTCTACCAGCGCGAGCTCGAGCCCTTGCTGGCGTCGGGCGCCGCGTACCGCTGCTTCTGCACCGCCGAGCGCCTCGATGCGGTGCGCATCGAGCAGCGGCGCCAGAACTTGTTCGTCGGCTACGACGGGCTGTGCCGCGGGCAGACCGCCGACGACGTCGCCGCGCGCATCGAAGGCCGGCGAGTCGTTCGTGGTGCGGCTGGCGATGCCGCGCGCCGGTGAGACCGTGTTCGTCGACCGCCTGCGCGGCGAGGTGAAGTTCGAAAACGCGCAGATCGACGACCAGATCCTGCTCAAGACCGACGGCTTCCCGACCTACCACCTGGCCAACGTCGTCGACGACCACCTGATGGAGATCACCCACGTGATCCGCGCCGAGGAGTGGCTGTCGTCGACGCCCAAGCACGTACAGCTGTACAAGGCGTTCGGCTGGCAGGCGCCGGAGTGGGTGCACATGCCGCTCCTGCGCAACGCCGACAAGTCGAAGATCTCGAAGCGCAAGAACCCGGTGTCGCTCGACTACTACCGCGACGCCGGCTTTCTGCCCGAAGCGCTGCTCAACTACCTCGGCACGATGGGCTGGTCGATCTCGGGCGACCGCGAAAAGTTCACGCTGGCCGAGATGGTGGCCGCGTTCTCGTTCGATCGCGTGAGCCTGGGCGGACCGGTGTTCGACCTCGTGAAGCTGTCGGCGATGAACGCCGACTACCTGCGCGCGCTCGACGACGACGCGATCGTGGCGCGCCTGCGCGACTGGCGGCTCAGCGACGCGCGCCTGCGCGCGCTGATCCCGCTCGTGCGCGAGCGCATGCAGCGCCTCGACGAGTTCGTGCCGCTCATCGACTTCTTCTTCTCGGGCGATCTCGACTACGCGCCGGTGGCGAAGGATCTGCTGCCCAAGGAGCGCACGCCCAAGCAGGTGTCGGAGATGCTGGCGCTGTTCGGCGAGGGGCTCGACACGCAGCGCGACTTCTCGCCCGCCGGGCTCGAGGCGTTCACGCGCGGGTTCGCCGAGAAGAACGCCTGGTCGAGCAAGGAGCTGTTCATGCTCCTGCGCGTGGCGGCGACCGCGAAGAAGGCGACGCCGCCGCTGTTCGAGACGCTGTCGACGCTCGGGCGCGAGCTGGTGCGCCGCCGCATCCGGCTCTGCTCCGACCTGGTCAAGAAGATGCCCGCGCCGGCGCCGCCCGCGGCCAAGTGACCCGCAGGGGCCCCGCCGCGGATCCGTCGTCAGATTCGCCGGCGGGGGGCACGCTCGCGCCGGGCGTGCCGCTCGGGGTCTACGTTCACTTTCCGTTCTGCGGTGTGCACTGCCCGTACTGCGACTTCGCGGTCGAGGTGCGCGAAGAGATCCCGCACGACGCGTACGCCGACGCGGTGGTCGCCGAGATCGGGGCGCGCCGCGGCTGGTTCGCGGGCGCCGGTGCGCTGCAGTCGATCTACTTCGGCGGCGGCACGCCCGGGCTCTGGCGCGCGGATGCGCTTGCGCGCGTGATCGATGCCGCGTGCGCCGCGTTCGAGGCGAGCGATCGCGACGCGCGCTGGAGATCACCGTCGAGGCCAACCCGGGCGAGGTCGATGAGCCGCACCTGGCGGCGCTGGCGCGCGCCGGCGTCAACCGGCTGTCGCTGGGCGCGCAGGCGTTCGACGATCGCCTGCTGCGCGTGCTCGGGCGCAACCACGACGCCGCCGCGATCCCGGCCGCGGTCGCGGCGGCGCGCGCGGCCGGCATCGACAACCTCTCGCTGGACCTGATGTTCGGCCTGCCCGAGCAGAGCCTCGACGACTGGCGGCGCAGCGTCGACGCCGCGGTGGCGCTGGCGCCGGAGCACGTGTCGGCGTACGCGCTGACCATCGAGCGCGGCACGCCGTTCGGCGCGCTCGACCGCAAGGGAAGGCTGCCGCGCGCCGGCGACGACGCGGTCGCGGCGATGTGGGAGGCCGGTCGCGCGGCGCTGGCCGCCGCCGGGCTCGCGCACTACGAGGTGTCGAGCTACGCGCGTCCCGGCCGCCGCGCGCGGCACAATTCGCCTCTACTGGCAGGCGGCGGGCGCCGCGTATCTGGGCGCCGGCGCGTCGGCGTCGTCGTTTCGACCGCTCGCCGGCGGCGGCGGCTGGCGCTTCGCCAATCCCGCGCGCGACCGCGACCTACTTGCGTGCGGCGCGCGCCGGTGCCGGCAGCCCCGCGCCGGTGCACGTCGAGCACCGCACGCCCGCCGACCTCGAGAACGAAGCGGTCTGGCTGGGCCTACGCACCGTCGACGGCGTCGACCGCGCCGCCCATCGTCGCCGCTACGGCCGCGACATCCTCGACGGCCGCGATGCTGGCGTTGCCGCTTGCCTGCGCGCCGGCTGGCTCGACGTCAGTGACGCGCGCGTCGGACTCTCCGACAGCGGATGGCTGTTCGCCGACGAGGTCGCCACGCGCCTCTGGCGCGACGATGCGCCCTGAATCCTCCGACAGGTTCGTCGTCGTCGTCGTCAAGGGCGGCGCCAACAGATCCGCCGGCAGGTACGAGCGATCGGCGAGCCGCCGCAGGCACCAGCGCCGGCCGTCGAACTCCAGCACGCTGTGTGCGGCGACCGGTTGCGGGACGCGGTCGCGGTAGAGGCGCAGCTCGATGCCGGTCAGCTGGCAGATGACCAGCCGCAGCCAGGTCTTGTGCCCGACCAGCAGCACGTCGCCCGACCGATCGTCGG
This sequence comes from uncultured Pseudomonadota bacterium, assembly GCA_963711305.1. Classification (GTDB taxonomy): domain Bacteria; phylum Myxococcota_A; class Polyangia; order Fen-1088; family Fen-1088; genus DASRQZ01. The sequence continues at coordinate 36,696 of CAVQDT010000001.1, read as the reverse complement.
TCGTGTGCAGGTAGCGGATGCCCTCGACGACGTCGCGCGCGCGGCGCGCGACGTCCAGCACCGACTCGCCGTCGGGCGCGCCCTGCATGGGATCGGCGAGCCAGCGCCGGAAACCCGCGGGGTCGTTGCGCTCGACCTCGTCCTTGGTGCGCCCCTGCCACGAGCCGTAGTTGATCTCGTCGAGTCCGCGGTCGACGATCGGCACCTTGCCGAGCGCTGCCGCGAAAGGCGCCGCCGTCTCCATCGCGCGCCGGCGCGTACTGATGTAGATCGCGCGCCAGATCGGCCCGCTGCCACGGCGCGCCCACTTCGCGGCGAACGCTTCGGCCATGCGGTGGCCGTCGCCGGTCAGCTCGGCGTCGAGCATGCCGCAGAAACGATCCTGGCGGCTGAGCTCGGTCTCGCCGTGTCGAAGCAGATGAAGAGTCAGATGCTGATGGCTCACCTTTCGGCCCACCTCGTCCCACTCATCAAAGCCCGTGCCAGGCGCGGCTGCGACCGCCTCGCAAATTCCCCGCGATTTCATGGCTTTTTGCCCCCTGGAGACCCGCGTCGGTCGGGTTTCAGTAACTCGGCGGCACCCGGGATCACCCGTTCGTAGCAGTCCCGCTTCGGCGCTCGAGGTTGAGGCGCATCCGTTCGTGGACAGATTGGGAGCAGCAGAGGAAGAGGAGGGTCACATGCGGACGGTGGCGATCAGCTTTGGATCTTGGATCTGCGTGGCGCTCGCGGGCGCCGGTTGTGTGGCCGGCACGCAGCTGGTGCCAGCGCGCACGGCGACCCGGGCGCCCGAGCTACCGTCGGCGGCAGAGGCCAACGTTGGAGGCGTGCGGTTGCTGGTCGAGGGAGACGCATGGCCGGGCAAGTCGGCGACGCTGGCGCGCGGCGTGTCGGCGATCCTGGTCATGATCGAGAACCGAGGCGATCGGCCAGTCGTGATCCGTCGCGACGACTTCGCGCTGCAGGGCGCGGATGGCGAGCGGTTCGCGACCATCGCGCCCAGCCAGGTGCCGGCGGCCGGCCCGCAGGATCCGATCCCGGTGCCCGCGCCGGTGTTCAGCGTGGATGAGGCGGACCGCAGCAACGTGATCTCGCCGGCGCCCGGCCCGAATCCGGCCGGTTCGCTGAGCCGGGTCGAGACGTCGTTCCCGGAGAACCCGCTCGTGTTTCGCACGGCGGTCATCACGCCGCAGTCGTTCCGGCACGACATCGAATCGCGCGCGCTGTCCGAGGGCACGCTGGTGCCGGGGCAGAAGCGCGCCGGGTTCGTCTACTTCGCGGGCGGTCTCGCCGGTGAGCGCCAGATGACCTTCGAGGCGCGCGTCCAGAAGCCGGGCGCCGGCGGACGGCCGTTCGACGTCGCGATGGCCGACATTCCGCTGCGCGTGAAATGACCACGTTCCGGTCCGTCTGCGGGAGAGGGTTACGGAGAGGGCCTTGCGAGAGAATTGGCGCGGCGCCCGGCATTTGATCGGCTAGTCTGCCGGCAGTGAGTCGCCACGACAGCGCCGTGCACCGCTGCCCCGAATGCCGCATGCACCGGACGCTGTGCATCTGCGCGCTGATCCCGCGCATCGAGACTCGCACGCGGCTCTTGCTGATCCTGCACCAGCTCGAGGACCGCAAGCCGACCAACACCGGCAGGCTCGCGGCGCGCTGTCTCACCAATAGCGCCGTGAGCACGCGTGCGGGCCGGCCGCCGGCGGAGCTGTGGGAAGGGACGGAGCCGGTGCTGCTGTTCCCGCACGCCGAGGCGCGGCCGCTGGAGTCGTGGCGCGACAGCGCGCGGCCGATCACGCTGGTCGTCCCCGACGGCACCTGGCGCCAGGCCAACAAGGCGCGCCGGCGCGTCGAGGGTCTGGATGCGCTTGCCGTGCGCGGCGCTGCCGCCGGTGGTGCGGTCGAGCTATCGCCTGCGTCACGACCGACGGCCCGATCGCGTGTCGACGATCGAGGCGATCGCGCTCGCGCTGCGGATCCTCGAGGGGCCCGCCGCCGCCGAGCCGCTGGAGCTGATCTTCCGCATCATGGTCGACCGGACGCTGTGGACCAACGGACGCATCGCCTCGGGCGAGGTGACCGGCGGCATCCCGGCCGGGGTGCGGTCGCACGATCCGCTGGGAACGCACCCGCGTGAGCTCCGGTCCCCTCCCCCGTCCGCGGGCGAGGGTTAGGGAGAGGGGATCGAAGCAGCCAACGTCTCGTCCACGAACTCGCGCAGCGCCTCGAACCAGATCAGCTTCTGCTTGAAGCCGGGGAAGCTGGCGTTGAGCCCGCTCGGGTTGGGCACCACGAACACCGCGGCGTCCGAGATGCGCTCCGGCTTGGCGCCGGCGCCGCCGCTGCGCGGAAGCTGAAAGAACATCTGGTAGAGGCTCAGCCCGACGAAGGCGACGACGCGCGGGCGCAGCTTCGCGATCTTCTGCGCGAGCACGCGCCGGCCGCGCGCGATCTCGGATGACGTCAGCTCCGCTGCCGTGCGGGTCGTGCGCGGGCACAGGTTGGTGAGCGCGATGCCGAGCTCGCCCAGGCGCTGGTCCTCCTCGTAGTGCAGGAGCTGCGGCGTCAGCTTGGCCGCGTGGAGCAGCTTCCAGAACGGATTGCCGTTGCCGGCGAAGTGATGCCCGACGGCGCCCGAGCGCAATCCCGGATTGATGCCGACCAGCAAGGAGGCGCGGGTGCGGCGGCATGACGTCTTTGAGGCGCGGCACGTCGGTGACGACGCGTACTTACGATGAGGGTGTGCTCGCCAACCGGGTTCGCTGGCCTCGCCCGCGCAGCCGCCATCCGCTGGTGGCGCTCGCGCGCTGGTTCTGGACGTTGCCGACCAACATCGTCGGCCACGCCGCCGGGCTGCTGGCCAGCGGCCGCTTGCCGTCGCGCGTGGGCGGTGCGGCCGCCGTCGGATGGCTCTATCCGATTCGCCGTGGGCGCGGGCTCGATTGGGTCGGCGCGGTCACGCTCGGGCATGCGATCCTGCATCGTCCGGGACTGCTCGACGGGCGCGCGCTCGCGCAGCGGCTGACGCTGGCGCACGAGCTGGCGCACACGCGGCAGCACGATCGGCTCGGGCCGCTCTACCTGCCGCTGCACATCCTCGCGCAGACAGTCAGCGCGCTGCTGTCGCTGGGCGGCCGGCCGATCGTGAGCCGCGTGCACGATCGCAATCCGCTGGAGCAGACGTTCATCTGCATCTCCGCCGGGGCGACTCATCTGAATGACCTGCCGTCGCTCCACGACGCGCGCGAGATCGAGGACTTTCTCGCCGCCTTCGGCGCGTGACGGCGCGCCTCAGAACATCAGGCCTTGCGGCGTGAGCGCGATCGACGGGGCGGGGCGTTTCTTCACGTCGCCGTCGCGCTCACGCTGTTCGCCGAAGGTCATGCCGGTGGTGCTGGTCACCGTCGTGCGGCTCATCCGGTAGAGCACGAGCCCGGTGATGCCGGTGACGGCTCCTCCAGCCAGAAGCTCCAGCCCGGCATGGTCGCTCGACGGTGAGTTTCCGCCCGTTGCCAGGCGGACGAAGCCGATGAGCGCGATCACGCCGCCCGCGATGGCGAGGAGCGTGCCCACGTTGTTCTGGGTTTGCGAGCCGGGGTGCACGTCGAGCGTCAGGCGAGTCGCGTTGTCGGGCAGCAGGAACGGCAGCGTCGGTGGGGCGTCGTTGCTTTCGATCACGTAGGTGAGGTTGCGCTGCAGGATCCGGCGGCAGGGAACTGCGCACGCCGGCCAGGATTGACCGGCGGGCGTGACCTGGTCGATCCGCATGCCGGCGTCTGCGCTACGCAGCTCGACGTAGACGCCGTTCGCCGGCGGCACCGGCGGTGGCTGCGGGACGGGCGCGACGGGAGGGGCGGGCGGTGGCGTCGCGATCTGGTTCGGATCGTCGATCGGGGTGGGCGGGTCCGCGCTCCGCGGCGCGGTCTGGGCCGGTGGCGGCGCGTCCTTGGCAGTCGGGTCCTTGGCGAGAGAGTCGTCGTCCGGGGTCGGGCTCCCTTCCTCCGATGGGTCCCGGGACGGCGGGCGCGCCGGCGCCGGCGGTGGCCACAACTGGTGTGAAACCGGCGGTTCCTCCGGCCGGCGTCGTGGGCCAATCGTCGTGCTTGGGCTGGCTCTGCGCGAAAGCCAGGCCGCCCAGCAACCAGATCGGCGCGCCGACGAGGATCAGAGCCGACGCCGTCGATTTTCGCGCTCGCACCGATCGCCCCACACCCATGCGCGCATCATACAACGGGTGACGGTCGGTTCTTCGTCCCCGGCGACGGTGAAGGGCTGCGTATCAGGCCTTCGAGCGTGCGCTCCCAGAGAAAGTACGCGCGCGCTTCCGCGCCGCGGTCGGCGCCGGCGAGTCGGACCGCCGCGAGGTGGAGCAGCGGCGGCGCCAGGCGCGCGCGGACGTCATCGGTCAAGTCGCCGACGGCGGCGGCGACCCGCGCGCGGTGGGCGGCGATTCGCCGCAGCTCGGGATCGGACGGCGCGACTTCGGGGGCCAGCTCAACACCGCCCGCAAGCGGCGCGCGCGCGCGCGAAAGTCGGCGTCGAGCGCGCGCGGCTCGGCCGCGTCGATGTCGTCGAGCGCCGCTGACTCGGCGTCGCGCCGCCCGCGCGCGAGCGCGTGGCGTTCGCGCATCCCGAACCCGAGGCCGGTCGCGAGCGCGTCGAACGTCGCGACCAGCGAGATCGATCGCGTCGAGCCGCCGGTCATCCATCGTCTCGGTGAGCGCCGGGGTCGGGTGGATTGCGCGCGGCGGCCAGCAGCGCGCAAGTGAGGTCACTGTCGGATTCGAAGATGTGGAGCGCGGCGGCGACGCCGGCGTGTCCGCCGAACCGCGCGACCTCCGGGTGATAGGCGCCTTCCTCGACGCGCGCGACCGCGCCCGACGCGCGTGCCGCTTTCCAGACTTCGATCGAGCCGCGCGGCGAAGGCGCCGGCGTGCGCGCGGTTGGCGGCGTGCGCGCGCACGCGCAGATGAGGGCGGCGGCCGTGCTCGTCGGCGTAGCGCATGAAGAACCAGTGGTCGATCTCGCCGGCGTCGATCGCGGCCGCGCACCGACGGGACCGACCGCGTCGAGCAGGACGTCGTCCTGCCGTTCCTCGGCGCCGTAGAGCGCGAAGGTGCGCCAGCCGGGTGCCGCCGGCGCCACGCGCGGCGGCGGGACGGCGCCAGCGCGGCTGAGCGCGCGCTGTCGCGCCTCGGCGGCGCGTGCGCCGGCGTCGTCGGGCACGTCGACCAGCGCCACCACCGCTTCGATGCGGCGGCCGTCCAGGTCGACCGCGCGGGCGCGCGCGCGCGCGGTGCCCTTCGAGCGCCGGGACCGGGGGCCCGCCGGCGCCGGGGACGGAAGCGGCGGCCAGATCTCCCAGGCGCGCGGCTGGCCGGTGAGGTCGCGCCAGGCGAGGGCGCGGTCGAGATCGACCGGCAGCAGCTGATCCTCGACGCCGACCTGCACGAAGCGCGGCGGTGGCGGCACTCCGTCGTCACCGCGCCGCCAGCGACGGAACGCGCGGGCATCGAGCGCGGCGGGGATGCGCCAGCTCGCGGGCGAGACCACGAAGCCGTCGATCGAGATGCGCGGGACGTGCGCGAGATCGGCGAGCACGCCCAGCGACAGCGCCCAGGGCGCGTGCTGGCGGTAGAGGCTGAAGCCGGCGAGCAGGCGGTAGAGGCCGGCTGGCGCGGTTGTCGAGCGCACGCGCGCGAGCGGCGACGGCACGACTTCTTCGAACGCGACGTCATCGCCGCGGGCGCGAGCGGAGGCGAGGGCCAGACCGGCGACGCCCGCCCCGTTGACCAGGCCGAGCTGTGCGGGTCGCAGCGCCTCGGGGACGTCGTCGTGCGCGGAGCGCAGCGCTCGTTCGCCGCGCGCGTCGCCGTCGAGCGCGCGCGCCGGCCACCCCGACAGCGCGAGAACACCGTCGCGCAGCGGCGGGTGCGCGCACAGATCGGCGAGCGCCGGCGCCGGCGCGTAGGCGACGTCGAGGCGGCGCTGGTGCGGATGGGCCGCGCGCTCGGCGGCGTCGAGCGCGGTGAACGCGCCGGCGAGCGTCGGTCCGAGCGCGTGCGCGAACCGGCCCCAGGAAGCGCCAGCGGGCGCGTGCAGGCCCAGCAGCCAGGCGGTGCGCGGCGGCGCCGGCGTCAGGAACAGCTCGCAGGTCGCCGGCGGCGGCGCCGGTGGCAGCAACCGGTCGAGCGCGGCGGGGTCGAGCGCGATCTCCGCGCGCCGTGCCGCGCGTGCGGCCGCGATCTCGTCGACGAGCAGGCGCATGAGCGCGGGCGGCGGCCGGGTGCAGGGCCGGTCGCCGGCGTGCCAGCGAGGTGGTCGTCGGCGCCCGGGATCGACGCCGTAGTCGCCGAGCGCCCACGCCGCGGCGTCGAACGCGCCTTCGCCGAAGAGCTCGGCCGCGTCGGCGAGCGCCTCCAGCGCGTGGGGATCGCCGTCGCGCTCCGCGGCCGGTGGTGCCAGCGCTTGCTGCAAGCGAAAGAGCAGGGGCGCGAGGCGTGCAGCGCGCTCGACGGTGGCGCGCTCGAGCGTCGATCGCGTGTGCCGGCTGGTGGAGCAGCGTCGCGACCACGTCGGGCACGCCGCCCGCGGGGTCACCGCCGCCGCTGTCGCCGTCACTGGCGCCGGCGAGGCTCGCTGCACCCGGCAGCTCGCGAAGCGCGGCTCGGCCGGCGTCGAGATCGCCGGCGTCGAGCGCGGCGCACGCGCGCGCGAGGATGGCGGTCTCCGGCGGCGGCGGCCGCAGGGCCGCCAGCCGGTCGGACATCCAGCGGGCGGCGGGCGGCCCGACGAGCGGCGGCGTGAGATCGCAGCACAGAAGCTCGTCGTCGAGGAGCAGCAGCAGGAGCTCGTCGGCGTCGGCGTCGGCGTCCGCGTCGTGGGGGTGGGCGTCGCGGCGTCCGGTCCGGCGTCGCCTTCCCGCGGCCGACCGCTCGCGGGCGCCGCGATCGCCGCGCGCGCCGCGATCCACGGTGTCCAGTCGTTGCACGCGTCGAGGATGCGCAGACCAGCCGCGCGTCGACGTCCGCCTCGCGCTCCTCGGCCATCCCGGCGCTGCCCGCCAGCCAGCGCACGCGGTCTTTGCCCCGCAACAGCGACGGCGCGCACCGCAGGTGCACCTGGTTGCGCACCTCCGGGTCTTCGAGCAGCGCCCGCCCGAGGCGCGCCATGCGCGCCCAGCTGGCGGCGAGGTGGGCGCGCGGCGTGCCGGTGGCGCCTCCCGTGCGCGGGCCGAGCGTTCCGACGGTGACGCCGGCGAGCAGCCCGGCCGGTGTCGCGCGGAAGGCGGCGCGGCGCGCGTAACGATCGATCGACTGCGCCGCGGCCGGTTTCGTCCCGGGCGCGCTCATCCGGGCCGTCAGGCTGGCGCTCGCCAGCGCCAGCGCGCGGGCACCGAGCGGATCGCGCATCAGCCGGCGCGCGGCGTCGGCCGAGCGGCGCGGCCGCCAGCAGCGGCGCGCGCACGAGGAAACGATCGATGGGGACATAAGCCATGGCCGGCGGGCGCGAGCGTAGCAGAATGCCGGTGCTACGCTTCGGTCGTGAGCGCGCGCGTCTCCGCTGCAGACCAGCCTGTTCGATCGCGGCGAGCCCGATCTGGATCCGGCGCGGCTGGCCGAGATGCGACGGACGGCGCTCGACGGCACCGCGTGGGTCGAGCACCTGCCCGGCTTCGTCGCCGGGCAGGGCGCGCTCCTGGACGCGCTGATCGAGTCCACGCGCTGGCGCACCGAGAAGATGGAGATCTACGACCGCGTGGTCGACGTGCCGCGCCTGGTGGCTGGCCTGCCCGACGACGGGCCCGGGCATCCGCTGCTCGAGCGCATCCGCGCGCTGCTGTCCGATGCGCTACCGGACCGATTTCGCGCGCATCAGCCTCGGCTACTATCGCGGCGGCTCCGACAGCGTCGCCTGGCACGGCGACCGCGTCGCGCGCACGCTGCCCGAGGCGCTGGTCGCGACGGTGTCGCTGGGTGGCCCGCGGCGTTTCCTGCTGCGCCCGCGCGGCGGCGGGCAGTCGATCGCGTTCTCGCTGGGCTCGGGCGATCTGTTCGTGATGGGCGGGGCGTGCCAGCGGACGTGGCAGCACGCGGTGCCGAAGGTCAGGCAGGCGTTGCCGCGGGTGGCGGTGATGTTCCGGCCGGTGTGGGCGGAGACGAAGGGCGGCAACTACTAGCTCCAACCCGTGGGCGTGGGCGTGGGCGTGGGCGATCCCATGCTTCGCGACTCTTCCGGATCGCCTACGCCCACGCCCACGCCCACGCCCACGGGTGAGGGGGACCGGGCCTACTTCGAGAACTTCTTCGGGTGCTGCTTGATGATCCCGTCGCTGAGCATGTCCGCGAACATCAGCATGTGATCGTGCCCCTCGTCGTACGCCTTCATGTCCGCCGGCCAATCCTTCTTCAAGCGCGACACCACCTCGGTGGTCGTGAAGTCGAGGTGCTTGTAGAGCATGTCGGTCAGCGCCGGCTTGGTCCAGCTCGGGTTCGCGCCGGCAAGAAAAGCCGCGATGTCGTCGGCGTTGCCGTGCCACTTCTTCTCGCCGGCCTCGACGCCGGCGTTGTTGCTGGTCTTGGCCGCCTTCACGATGTCGGCGGCGATCAGGATGTGATCGCGGAGCAGGCCCGACAGCTTCTTGCCCGCCTCGTCGCCGTAGAACGGCTTGATGGCGTCACCGATATCGTCCTGGTTGCGCAGCAGCCGCTCCGCGACCTTGTTCGTGTCCTCGAGGCCCGCGAGCGCGCTGATGATGAAATTGCGCGTGTACTCGATGTGGTCCTCCCAGAGCTTGCGCATGGCGTTCTTGAAGTCGGCCTGGTGGATGGTTCCGCCAGCTCCCGCCTTCTTCTCGTTCATCGCGTGCGTCGTGGGCGACGCCGCGTATGCCTTCGAGCCGATGAAGCCGACCGATGCGAAGGCGATGACAGCCAGAGCTCCGTAGACGAGTTTTTTCATGGTCTCCTCCTGGAGCAATAGAGCGAGGAGACCCAGTGTAGGTTACATGCCGATCCCTATTTGGGCATGGCGCAGCTCTGCGCGCCCGCCGCCGGGAGATAGCACTCTCGCGCGTAGTCGATGACCATGCGATCGGTGTTGAACCGCCAGCCGAGCGTGCGGATCGTACGCTTCATGCGCTCGACCCAGCCGCGCGGAACGCCGGACTCGTCGCGCTCGTAATAGACCGGCACCACCTGGTTCTCCAGCGTCTCGAACAGCGACAGGGCGTCGCGCCGGTCCTGCTCCTCGATCGAAACGTGGGTGACCCCGTCGCCGATCGCGAACCCGTTGAGCCCGTCGTAGGCCTCGGCCCACCAGCCGTCGAGCACCGACAGGTTGAGCCCACCGTTCAGCAGCACCTTTTGACCGCTGGTGCCGCTCGCCTCCTGCGGCCGGCGCGGGTTGTTGAGCCACACGTCGACGCCCTGGACCAGGTGCCGCCCGACGTTGATGTCGTAGTCCTCGATGAGCAGGATCTTGCCCCGCAGCTCGGGCAGCAAGCTGGCGTCGTGCACGTTGCGCAGGACCTCCTGGCCCGGGCGATCCGCCGGGTGCGCCTTGCCCGACAGCACGAGCTGCACCGGGCGCTGCGGGTTGTTGAGCAGGCGCTTGAGCCGCTCCATGTCGCTGAAGATCAGGTTGGCGCGCTTGTACGTCGCGAACCGGCGCGCGAACCCGATGGTCAGCGCCTCGGGGTCGAGCGCGGTCGCCCCGGCCTTGATCAGCTCCTCGGGGTAACCGGCGCGCTGCCGCTGCTCGGTGACCTTGCGGCGCACGAACTCGACCAGCGCCGCCTTGAGCACGCGGTGGGTCTCCCACAGCTCGCCGTCGGCGACGTTGTCGATGCGCGCCCACATCTGCGGCTCGCTGAGGCGCTCGCGCCAGTCGTGGCCGATGTGGCGGTTGTAGAGGTCCTGCATCGCCGGCGCTAGCCAGGTGCGCACGTGCACGCCGTTGGTGATGTGGCCCACGGGCACCTCGTCCTCGCGGTGATGCGGCCACAGCACCTGCCACGACTTGCGCGTGATGCGCCCGTGCAGCGACGAGACGCCGTTCGCGTAGCGCGACATCTTGAACGCCAGCACCGTCATGCACAGCGCCTCGCGATGGTCCTCGGGGCGGATGCGGCCGAGGCCGAGAAACTCCTCGCGCGTCAGCCCCAGCGAGCGGCGCAGCGGATCCAGGTGATCGTCGACCAGCTCGGGCGGGAAGCGATCGTGGCCGGCGTCGACCGGCGTGTGCGTAGTGAACACCGTGCTCTGCGCGACGTCCTGCGCGCAGGTCCGGAAGTCGGCGCCGCTCTCTTCCATGCGCAGGCGCGCGTACTCCAGCGTGGCGAACGCGCTGTGGCCTTCGTTGAGGTGCAGCACACCCCAGTGGATGCCGGCGCCGCGCAGCGCGCGGATGCCGCCCACGCCCAGCAGCAGCTCTTGCCGGATGCGGATGCGCTGGTCGCCGAAGTAGAGCCGCGCCGCCAGCTGGCGGTTCTCGTCGGAGTTGCCGTCGACGTCGGTGTCGAGCAACAACAGGCGGTTGCGCCCGACCTTGATCTCCCAGACCTGCGCCAGCAGCGTCTCGTGCGCCAGCGGCACCTCGATGATCAGCGGGCGGCCGCTGGGCGTGCGCGCCGGGACGGCGGGCAGCAGCTCCGCGGGCGAGCGCACGTACTCGGCGTGCTGCTGGCCGTTGCGATCCAGCCTTTGCCGGAAGTAGGACTCCCGATAGAAGAGCCCGACGGCGACGAGCGGCAGCCCGAGATCCGACGCGCTCTTGAGGTGATCGCCCGCGAGCACACCCAGGCCGCCGCTGTAAATCGGCAGCGACTCGTGGATGCCGAACTCCGCCGACAGATAGGCGACGGGGCGCACGCGCAGCGGGCCCGCGTGGACGCCGGCCCAGGTCTTCGCTGGATTCAGATAGTCGCCGAGCTCGCGGTAGGCGCTGTCGACCCGCGCGCGGAGAACCGCGTCGGACGCGATCGTTTCGAAACGTTCACTCGTGAAAGCCGCGAGCACCGATACCGGATTGTGGTTCGACGACCGAAACGTCTCTGGATCCAGGTCTCGAAACAGCTTGATGATCTGGGGGTTCCAAGCCCACCAGAGGTTGCGCGACAGCTCTGTGAGCTGCTGTCTGAGCTTTTCGCCAGTCGTCGACATCCGACGACTATAACCGCTCCTGGCCGCGCCTCGCCATGTATACTCTGCGCCCTTCGAGCATGGACGGACAGCGTCGATTTGTCGTTCTCATCATGGCCGGGGGTAAGGGCTCACGGCTCTTCCCTCTCACCCTGGATCGCGCCAAGCCGGCGGTCCCCTTCGGGGGGCGCTATCGGATCATCGATTTCGTCCTGTCGAACATGGCGAACTCGGGGATTCGCTCGGTGTACGTGCTCACCCAGTACAAATCGCAGTCGCTCGCGGAGCACGTGCAGCGTGCCTGGGGTAACCGCGGCGGTTTCGACTCCTTTGTAACCGTCGTACCTGCGCAGATGCGCATGGGGGAGAGCTGGTATCGCGGCACCGCCGACTCGGTCTTCCAGAACATCCACCTCATCGAGGAGTACCGCGCCGACGCGGTCCTGGTCTTCGGCGCCGACCACGTCTACAAGATGAACGTGCGGCAGATGACCGACTACCACTTCGAGCACGGCGCGGTCGCCACCATCGCGTGCTTGCCGATCCCGGTATCGGCGGCGCACGAGTTCGGCATCGTCCAGGTCGACGACCAGCAGCGCGTGATCGGCTTTCAGGAGAAGCCGGAGCGGGATCCGATCACCATCCCCGGCGATCCGGCCCACTGCCTGGCGTCGATGGGCAACTACGTGTTCGCGCCCGGCCCGCTGGTCGAGGAGCTGCGCGCCGACGCCGAGCGCGAGTCGCACCACGACTTCGGGCGCAACATCCTGCCGACGCTGGTGAAGACCGGCAAGGTCTTCGCCTACAACTTCAGCCACAACCGCATTCGCGGCGTCTCCGACGAGCTCGAGAACGCGTACTGGCGCGACGTCGGGACGATCGACGCGTACTACGAGGCCAACATGGACCTCAAGAACGTCGTGCCCAGCCTGAACCTTTACAACTGGGAGTGGCCGATCATGTCGGCCAACTACCCCGACCCGCCGGCCAAGCTGGTGTTCGACGACGAAACCCGGCGCGGTATCGGCTTGCAGTCGATCATCTCGGGCGGCTGCATCATCGCCGGCGGTTTCGTCAAGGACTCGGTGCTGGGGCGCAACGTGTTCGTCGACGCCGGCGCCGAGGTCAAGGAGTCGGTGCTGTTCGACAACGTCTACGTCGGGCGCGGCGCGCGCATCCAGCGTGCGATCATCGACAAGAACGTCCGCGTCGCCGAGGGCGACCACATCGGGCACGACCTGGCGCGCGATTCGCTGCGCCACACGGTGAGCGAGGGCGGCGTCACCGTGGTTCAGAAGGCGCGCGACACCTTGCTGACCCGCTCACGGAACTTCTGAGGGGTCTTCCCGATGTCTGCGCTTCCCATCGCTCTCGTCATCCACGGGCACTTCTATCAGCCGCCGCGCGAGAACCCGTGGACCGACGAGCTCGAACGGGAACCGTCGGCGGCGCCGCTGCACGACTGGAACGCGCGCATCCACGCCGAGTGCTACCGCGCCAACGGCTACGCGCGCATCCACGACGCCAAGGGGCGCATCGAGGCGATCGTCAACAACTACGCGCGCATGTCCTACAACTTCGGGCCGACGCTCGCGCGCTGGATCGAGCGGCACGACCGCGAGGCGCACCAGCGCTTGCGCGCGGCGGACGCCGACCAGCGGCGGCGGCTGCGCCACGGCGGCGCGATGGCGCAGGCTTATGCGCACCCGATCGTGCCGCTGCTGAACGCGCGCGATCGCCAGACGCAGCTTCTGTGGGGGCTGCAGGATTTTCGCCGGCGCTTCGGACACGCGGCCGAGGGGCTGTGGCTGCCCGAGACCGGCTGCGACCCGGCGACGCTGGAGACGCTGATCGACCTCGGCGTGACGTTCACGATCCTGGCGCCCGAGCAGATCGCGGCGGTGAAGCCGCCGGGCAAGGACTGGCTGGCGGTCGATCGCGACAGCGTCGACACCTCGCGCACCTACAAGTGGCGGCACCGCGACGGCTCGGGGCGCACGATCAACATCGCGGTCTTCGACGGGCCGCTGTCGCGATCGATCGCGTTCGGCGACGCCGCCGGGCGCGCGGAGACGTTCCTGTCGTCGGTGCGCGCGTCGGCGGACCGCTCGCGCGTCACCGGCGGCCAGCGGCTGGTGCTGTGCGCGTCGGACGGCGAGCTCTTCGGCCACCACAAGAAGTTCGCGGACCTGACGCTGGCGTTCGCCAGCTACGTCGAGGCGGCGCGCCAGGGCATCGAGGTCACCAACCTCGGCGCCTACCTCGAGAAGTATCCGCCGGCCTGGGAGGTGCGCATCGCCGCGCGGCCCCGACGGCGAGGGGACGGCGTGGAGCTGCTCGCACGGGCTCGGCCGCTGGCGGCGCGACTGCGGCTGCAGCATGCGCGGGCCCGACGCGGGCTGGAACCAGAAGTGGCGCGGGCCGCTGCGCGCGGCGCTGGACCTGGTGCGCGACGCGGCCGCCGACTTCTACGAGGAAGAGGCGTCGCAGCTGCTGGTCGACCCGTGGGGCGCGCGCGACGCCTACGGCGAGGTCGTCGACGCGAGCCCCGGCGAACGTGACCAGCTGCTGGCGGCGTTCGCGCGCCCCGAGCTGGCGGTCGGCGGGCCGGCGGCGCGCGATCGCGCGCGGCTGTTGCTCGAGATGCAGCGCGCGACGCTGCTCATGTACGCCAGCTGCGCCTGGTTCTTCGACGACGTCGCCGGGCTCGAGGCGTCGCTGGGCCTGCGGCTCGCGGCCTACGCGATCGATCTGCTCGGCCAGGCGGGCGGCGATCCGCCGATCGAGGGCTTCCTCGAGCGGCTGGGCGAGGCCAGGAGCAACGAGCGCGACGAGGGGACCGGCGCCGACGTGTTCCGGCGCGTGACCAGCGATCGATTCACCGCGCGCCACGCGGTGGCGTTCGCGGGCGCGGCGCAGCTGATCGGGCCGGCGTGGGTCGCGCCGGCGCCGTCCGGGCTACACGGTCGAGATCCGCGACGAACGCGGCGGTCGCGGGCCCGCGGGCATGACGTCGTCGGGGCACGCGCGGGCGACGTCGCGGCGGACCGGTCTCACCGAGGAGCTGACCTTCGCGGCGCTCGAGCGGACCGGGCCGGGCCTCGACATCGACGTACGCGTGGGCGGTGAGACGCTGGCGCTCGACGATCTCGGTCGCGATCACCGCGAGCGGCTGATCTGGGCGGCGATCCGCAAGCGTCTCGCCAGCGGAGCGCCGCCTGAGCTCGGTCTGCTTGCGACTCGCGGCCGCGACCGCGGCCGAGGCCGAGCGAGGGGCGGCTGCCAGCGCGGCGGCCACGCTCGGTGACGGGCCGGCCGACGAGCAGATGCGCCGGCGCGTGCTCGTCGAGCTGATCGAGCGGTTGCTCCAGCGCGAGGGCGGCACGCTGTCGCGCGACGAGGTGGCGGCCGCTGCGGAGCTGCTCGACGCCGCGCACCTCGGTCCCAGCGACGGCGCGCGCCGCCGGCTGGAAGAGATGGTCTGGGAGCAGATCGACGCCGGCGCCGACCCGCGCACGATGTTGCCGCTCACCGAGCGGCTCGGGTTTTCCGAGGAGGCCATCGGCGGCGAGGTGATCGCCTCGTGAAGCGCAAGCCGAGCCAAACCTGCAAAGAAGTCCGCGCCAAAGAAGTCCGCGCCCGCTTCGAAGAGGAAGAAGCCGCCCGCGCGCCCGCTGTCGGTGCCAGCGAAGCGGAAAGCGGCGAAGGCCGCGGGGACGACCAAGGCTGGGACGAAGAAGAAGTCTTTGAAGAAGGCGAAGGCCGCGGCGAAGCGGACCCCTCTCCCCAACCCTCCCCCTGCGGACGGGGGGAGGGGGACGGAAGGGGCTGGGGGGAGGGGGACGGAAGGGGCTGGGATGAAACGGGCTCGTGACCCAGCGGCCGTCTCTCCCGAAGCTCCGCTTCACCCTGCAACCTCCGCCGCTCCTCCGGCCTCCAATTTGAACCTGACCTCGACTCACCACATTCCTAGTCCCTTGGGCGGCCCGACGCACGACCCGGTCGTGCTCTGGCTCGCCGCCGAGGCGGTGCCCTGGGCGCACACCGGCGGCCTCGGCGACGTCATCGGCTCGCTGCCGATGGTGCTGCGGCGCAAGGGATGGGACGTGCGCCTGTGCCTGCCGCTCTACAATGACGCGCGCCGCTTTCCGATCAGCGCGCCGATCATGGAGCTCTCGATCGCCGTCGGCCACGGCCGCAGCCACGTGCCGGTCTGGATCCGCACCGCCGTCGATCCGCCCGACGGCGTGCCGACCTACCTCGTCGAGTGCCCGCTCTTCGACCGTCCCGGCGTCTACGGCGACGGCGGCCAAGCCTACCCCGACAACCCGTATCGCTACGGCGTCTGGCAGCTGGCCGCGCGCGAGCTCGCCGCCAGCCTGGAGCCGGCGCCGGCGCTGATCCACTGCCACGACTGGCACGCGGCGCTGACGCCCGCGCTGGTGAAGATGGACGCGCTGCTCGAGTCGTCGCCGGCGTCGCGGCTGGCGTCGTGGTCGCGCGACGTCCGCACGATCCTGACGATCCACAACCTCGAGTTCCAGGGCCACACCGCGCGCGCCGTGCTCGACGACCTCGGGTTGCCGCGCGAGCTGTGGCACCCGCGCTGGCTCGAGCACTTCGGCGGCGTGAACTTCCTCAAGGGCGGCATCCTCTCCGCCGACCGCGTCACCACGGTCAGCCGCAACTACGCCGACGAGATCCGCGCGCCCGCGACCGGCATGGGGCTCGACGGGTCGCTGCGCGATCGCGCCGCCGATCTCACCGGCATCGTCAACGGCATCGACGTCGTCTCCTGGGATCCGGCGACCGACCCCGCGCTGCCCGCGCACTTCGACGTCGCCCACCGCGAGGGGCGCGCGGCCTGCAAGGCGGCGCTGCGCCGCGAGCTCGGCCTCGGCGGCGAGCCGCACGAGCCGCTGATCGGCTTCGTGGGCCGCCTGACCGAGTCGAAGGGCGTCGACCTCCTGATCCGCGCGCTGCCGTCGCTGTTCACGCTCGGCGCCAGGGCGGTGGTGCTGGGCAGCGGCGATCTGCCGCTGCAGGCGGCGCTGAAGGATCTCGAGGCGGCGCACCCCGAGCATTTCCGCGCCGTGCTGCGCTTCGACGCCGCGCTCGCGCGCCGCGCCTACGCCGGCGTCGACATGATGATCGTGCCCTCGCGCATCGAGCCGTGCGGCCTGGTGCAGCTCTATTCCTTGCGCTACGGCGCGGTGCCGATCGTCCACGGCGTCGGCGGCCTGCGCGACACCGTCACCGACGGCGTCACCGGCTTCGTGTTCGAGGACGCCACGCCGCGCGCGATCGTCGCGGCCGCGCGCCGCGCGCTCGAGGTCTTCACCGACGAGCCGGCGCGCTGGGCGGAGATCGTCGGCGCCGGCATGCGCCAGGACTGGTCGTGGACCAAGAGCGCGGCCGGCTACGACGCGCTCTATCGCGAGACGCTGAGCCGGCCGCCGCGCGTGCGCCCGCTGCCCGCGCCCGAGGACGATCAGGCGATGTTCGTCGACTACGGCCCCGAGCTGCCGGCGACGCTCGGGCGCGACGAGCTGCGCCTGATGGTGCAGGGCCCGACCTGCGTCTACGCCTACTGGGAGATGAACCACCCGCAGCCGCTGGATCTGATCATCGAGGAGCGTCCGACCGGCTACGCGTTCGTGCTGTCCGAGCAGGCGCCGCCCACCGGCGAGTTCTGGGTGCCGGTGCTGCCCGAGCACGCCTACCGCGCGATGTTCTGTACCGCGCGACGGCACCGTGGTGCGCACGTCGAACATCGTGCTCACCGGTCGCACCGGTCCGGTCACGCCGGGCGAAGAGACGCCGGTGTGGCTCGAGCGGCTGCTGGCGTCGGGCGCGCTCGACGATCCGGAGACCGCCGATCGCTGGACCACGATCTTTCCGCAGCGGCCGACCCGCTTGCGCGGCACGCGCTACTGGGGCGGCGAGATGCCGCCGGATCTGTCGTTCCCGCCCAGCAGCCACACGCTGGTCTCGCCGCCGTCGCCGCCGGGCACCGGCACGGCCCTGCTGCCGGATCGCGAGAGGTGGCGCCCATGAGCACGGCGGCAACGGCAAGCGGCGACGGAAACGCCAACGCTTCTTCGCTCGGTGGATACCTCAGCCTGGTCTTGCACGCGCACCTGCCGTTCGTGCGCCACCCCGAGCACGACGACTTTCTCGAGGAGGACTGGCTCTTCGAGGCGATCACGCGAGACCTACGTGCCGCTCCTGCAGGCGTTCTTCCGCCTGCGCGACGAGCGCGTTCGATTTCGGGTCACCATGTCGATCACGCCGCCGCTCGCGGCGATGCTCGACGACAAGCTCCTGCGCGGCCGCTACGATCGGCACCTGGCGCGCCTGACCGCGCTCGCCGAGAGCGAGGTGCGCGGCAACCACGAGTCGTCGGCGCTGGGGCGGATCGCGCGCCACTACCAGCGCCGGTTCCAGTCGCGTGCGCGCGTTCATCGATCGGTGGGGCGGCGATCTGCTGGCGGCGTTCCGCGAGCTGCAGAACGACGGGCTGCTCGAGATCCTGGCCTGCAACGCCACGCACGGCTTCCTGCCGCTGATGAGCGGGCCCGGGCCGCGGCGCGCGCAGATCCGCGCCGGCGTGCAGGCGTACGCGCGCACCTTCGGCCGCCGCCCGCGCGGCATCTGGCTCGCCGAGTGCGGCTACGACCACGGCATCGACGCGCTCCTCGGCGAGGAGGGCATCGACTACTTCTTCGTCGACTCGCACGGCATCGGCTGGGGCCGCCCGCACCCGCAGCGCGGGATCCACGCGCCGGTGCGCACGCCGGGCGGCCCGGCGGCGTTCGCGCGCGACCTCGAGACCGGGCGCCAGGTCTGGAGCGCCGACGAGGGCTACCCGGGCGATCCCGCGTACCGCGAGTTCTATCGGGACCTGGGCTGGGACGCGAGCTACGAGTACATCCGCCCGTACCTGCACGAGGACGGCGTGCGCCGCGGCGTGGGCATCAAATGCCACCGCGTCACCGGCAAGGTGCCGCTGCACGAGAAGCAGCTCTACGAGCCCGACGTCGCCGAGGCGCGCGCGCGCGAGCACGCGCGCAACTTCGTGTTCAACCGCAAGCATCAGATCCGCTACCTGCGGTCGAGGCTCGACCGGCCGCCGCTGGTGGTCGCCATGTACGACGCGGAGCTGTTCGGCCACTGGTGGTACGAGGGGCCCATCTTCCTCGAAGAGGTGCTGCGCGCGCTGGCCGAGGAGACCGAGGTCGAGGCGATCACGGCGCCGGAATATCTGGCGCGGCACAAGGATCTCCAGCTGCAGCGCCCCAACCCGTCGACCTGGGGCGCGAACGGGGACGCGCGCGTCTGGCTCAACGGCGCAGGTGGCCTGGCTCTACCGTTACCAGCACTGGGCCGAGCAGGAGATGGCCGCGCTGGGGCGCCGTTTCGCGGGCATGGGCGGCCTGACGCAGCGGGCGCTGGCGCAGGCCGGGCGCGAGCTCCTGCTCATGCAGAGCTCCGACTGGGCGTTCATCGTCACCACCGGCACGACGGCCCCGTACGCGGTGCGCCGCTTCAAGCGGCACCTGGAGAGTTTCCGCGAATTGCGGCAGGGCCTGATCGCCGGCGAGCTCGACGAGGCCGACGTCAGTGCGCGCGAGAGCCGCACGCCGATCTTTCCCGAGCTCGACGTCAGCCCCTGGTTCGCCTCCTGACGGTTTCTGAGGTGCTTGCTCTTTGTGAGCTGCGTCGTTCGACGCCGAAAAAGCGGTCAGTGGCGTCGATTTCTTGACGCCATTTCCAATTCTGGGTGCGCTAGCATGCGCCCATGGATCGGCGCGCATGGTCGTTCGTGTCAGCGATTTTGGCGGGGAGCGCGCTCGCAGGCTGCGCCAGCACCGCCCAGAACGGAAACCTGCAGGTGAAGATGCTGGCCGCGACCAGCGAGACGCCGTCGAACGTGGCGGTGAATCTCAGTGTCGGCGGCAAGAACGGCGAGCCGATCAACGGCCTCACGCCGGAGAGCTTCCGCATCTTCGAGGACGGCAAGCTGGTCCCCGAGGACAAGGCCAAGCGGATGCTGCTCGACCTGAAGGCGGCCGAGGCCTACTTCACCGTGCTGCTGATCGATCTCGAGCGGGCCGGTCGTCGAATCGCAGGATTTCCCCGAGCTGGTGCGCCAGGTCGGTGACTTCATGCGCGCGCTGCGCGAGACGCACACGCTGACCGTGAGCGTGTTCGACGGCCGCGACGATCTGCGCACGATCCTCGAGCCCGACGAGGACAACACCAAGGCGGCGCTCGATCGCCTGCGCCGCTATCGCCCCGAGGAGCGCAAGGGCAACCTGAACGGCGCGGTCATCAAGGGGCTCGCGATCCTCGACCGGCAGGTGGCGAAGAGCAACGCCGCTCACAAGAACAGCAACCTGGTGGTGTTCACCGATCGCGGCGACGAGGCCGGCAAGGTGCCCGCCGAGGAGATCGGAGGTCGCGCTCGACAAGACGCCGGCCGACGTCTACGTCATCGGCGTCGGCCCCGGGATCAAGCGCCCGGAGCTCGGGAAGATCGCGCGCACCGACGCGTTCTATTCGACCGACCTCAAGGAGCTGGGCACGGGGTTCACCCACCTGTCCAAGCACCTGGCGGTCGTGGCCGAGGGGCACTACCTGCTTTCGTATTGCTCGCCCAAGCGCAAGGGCGAGCACGAGCTGCAGATCGAGATCAGCACCGAGAAAGATCACGGCGTGCTCACGCATCGCTACACGGCTGACGGGTTCACCAAGGGTTGCTCGGCGAGTCACGCACCGTCGTTCGCGAAGAAAGACGCCGACAAGCCCGCCGACGACGGCGACAGCAACGCCGGCGACGAAGGCGAGAAGACCGCCGCCAAGAGCGCGCCCGCCCGCGGCAAGCCTTCCGTCGAGAAGCAAGCCGCGGCCGACGACGTGGAGGCGGAAGAGGCCCCGAGCCCGAAAGCGACGCGCGCCGCGGCGAGCGACGACGACGTCGCGCCGCGGCCGGCGAAGCGCGGCGGCACCCGCAAGCAGCAGAGCAAGTCCGACAAGGAACCCTCCGAGGAGTAGGCGCGCCTCGGGGGCTCAGCTCCGATCCCCCTCTCCCGTCCGCGGGAGAGAGTACTGGCGCATCGAGACCGACGCCCACGGTTGCCCGTACTGGCGCTACGACTATGGCGGAGCCTGCACGCCTCCGTTCTGCATCGACGCGGGGGCGAGTCACAGCGACGCCGGTGAGGGTGAGACCTAGATACTGAACAGCTGCAAGAGCGGCTTCACGAAGTCGCCCACCAGCACGCCGACGGTGGTGAAGCGCGTCGCGGCCAGGCCGAGCAGCGGCAGGCCGACGTGGATCAACACCGTGCGCGTGAACGTGCGGTCGAGCGAGACGCGCCCGGGCGTGGTGCCGCCGATGACGCTCAGGACCTCGTCGCGGTTCATCTCGATGAGCACGAACAGCGCGACGGCCAGGATCAGGCCGACGATCACCCAGGTCAGGATGTCGACGCCGTGGAGCAGCTTGAACGGGTAGATCGTCGACAGCAGGATCAGCAGAAGGCCGCTCACGCTCACGAACGTCAGCAAGTTGTGCAGGTGCGCGCGGCCGTAGCTGGCGAACAGCAACAGGCGCAGCGGTGCTTCGTCGGCGCGTTTGGCGACGTTGCGATCGGCCGCGACCTGATCGATGAGCACGTGCCCCAGCGTCGGATCCAGCGGCGGTTGCAGCAGGCGCAGGAAGTGCGGCGCGAAGATCTCCTTGAAGTCGGGCACGTCGCGCCGCTCGGTGAAGCCGCGAAACACCCGGTGCATGATCACCCAGACGCGCGCGAACCGATACAGCTGGAACAGGATCATCCCGCCGATCACGAACGGCCCGAGCAGACAGAACAGGTAGCCGAGCCACGCGCCCTCGAACGGGTGGTGGTAGTCGCCGTACGCGGTGGCGATGCCGGCGGCGGTGAAGATCACCACGACGGCGACCGCGAGCGGGCCGGTCGTGACCGCGGCGGTGAGCTTGCAGCCCGGCCCGTCCTGGTCCCAGAGGTCGAAGCAGGCGGTGCGAAACTCCTCGGCGAAGGCGTTGAGGCGCAGTCGATTGAGCTCGGCGATGCAGGCCGCGAGCAGCGCCAGCGCGTAGAGCATGCCGCCGGTCGCCGCCGACAGGCCCGACGTCACGTTGGTCGTGCGCTCGTAGAAGAACGTGAGATCCGGCTCGTGCGCGGCCAGGCTCGCGACCCAGGGACGCATCACCGCGAGCAGCAGCTGCCCCAGGATCACGCTGCCCGCGAGCAGCGCCGCCAGGAACGTGCGGTCGACGTGCCCGCGGTCGCCCGGGGTCGCTGCTTCCGGGCGGGTCCCACGCCGGCACCGGCCCCAGCGCGAGCATGATGATCGCGGTCATGAGCGCGCCGCAGATGAGCGCGCTGATGACGCCGCCGACGCCCATGCGCCAGCTCGAGCCCAGGATCATCGGGATCCCGCACAGGATCAGCGCGCCCAGGTTCATCAGCAGCAACACCGCCAGCGCGCACGCCGAGGCCAGACGGCGCTGGCGCGCCGTGCGTCTTGCCGACCGCGCGGTAGGGATCCAGCCAGCCCCACATCGATCGGCGGCGGCTGGGCAGCGCGCTCGGGTTCGATTGCACGACGAACCCGAGCAGGTTGATGCAGGTGAAGATGTGCACCAGCGCCATCAGGAAGATGAAGCCGGCCGGCGGCGAGAAGCGCAGCACCCAGGTGCGGCGCTGGCGCGCCGACGGTCTCGGCGTCGGCCGATCCCGGCGAGCGGGCGCACGTAGTGGTGGTCGCCGTCGCCGTAGGCCGAGGCGGTGATCGGCCAGAAGCTGTCGCGGCCCACCGTCGAGATCCAGACCGGCGGGCGGATCGCCTCGCGCTCGTCGACGCCGGGCGGGGGGCCGTAGTCGACGACCTTCGACGGCTCGTCGAGCAACAGCAGCGTCGCGTTGTAGACGCCCTCCGAGCCCTCCGACGGGAACGTTTGCAAGATCTCGCGCCCGCGAAAGGGGTAGCTCCAGCTGGCGGCGCTGGCGTGCAGCGGATAGCTCGACGCCACCAGCAGGCCGTCGAGGTCGCGGTAGCGCTGGTGATGCAGGATGCGGTTGGGGCCGACGCGTGAACAGCGTCAGGCCCGGGCAGCGGCGCTGGGCCTCCTCGCCGAGCACGGCGACGTCGCGCACGTCGGAGGCGAGCAGTCCCACGGCGCGGATCCGCTGCCGGCACAGCGTTGCCGAGGATCTCGGTCAGCTCGAGCTGCGTGCCCGGCGCGGTGAGGTCCGGCGCGAACGCCGGCAGGTTGTCCATGCTCTGCCGCCCCTGATCGATGCGCAGGTCGAGCGGCGAGCCAGCCCCCGCGAGCTCGCCGGCCGCGAGCTCGTCGGACTTGCCGTCGCTCGGCTTGCGCTGCTTCTCCTCGGCGGCGCGCAGCTCGGCGATGTGCAGCGGGAAGGGGACGATGATGCGCGGGCGCAGCGGCGGTCCCGGGACGTCGGCCTGGCGCGCGCACTGGAACTCCTTGAAGAAGTCGCCGAATGCGGTGTTCGACTCCACGAACAGCGCGACGTCGTCCATGGAGATGTCCAGTCGGTGCGCCAGGAAGCGGTACATCGCGCAGGTCTGCACGTTGTCGGGCACCACCGTCGCCGAGAAGTCGATCCGCGGCGTGCGCAGCTCGTCGGCGGTCGTGGGCGCGGTGGCGCCGCCGGTGATGATCTCGAACGCGGGCGCATGCTCGCCCTGCGCGGCCGCCCACTCGTCGAGCGTGGCGCGCAGCGACGCCGCCGAGCCCGAGAAGCTGGGACCGAGGATGCGCACGCGCTCTCCGGGCGCGCCGCTCTTGGCCGCGAAGGTCAGCGCCTGGCCGAGGGCATTGACGTGCACGCCCCACGCCGGCGTCTCGCCGACCAGCAGCACCAGCACCACGTCGCTGCGCTTGTCGCCGGCGTCACTGGCGCCGCGGCGGAAGACCAGGATGCCGGGGATGCAGCGGCTGCTGGGCGCGTCGCGGCCCTCGGCGCCGCTCTTGTCACCGCCGGCGCTGGGGTGATCCAGCCAGGGCAGCGAGTATTCGCCGCTGGCGTAGCCGACCGCAGCCAGCGCCGCGCCGACCGCCGACACCGTGGCGTCGAAGCCCTCGCCGAACGAGCTGTCGACCGGATCGGGCACGGTCACGATCAGCACCTGGCGCAGCACCTTGGGTCCGAGCCGCTCGAAGAGCCGCGCCGCCCGCACGTCGAGGGCGCGCGCCGGATCACGCTCGCAGCGCTCGAGCGCGTGCAGGAAGATCGCGTTATCGGACTGCGGGAGCGGCGGACGGTGGTGCGCCGCCGGTTTGGCGGCCGGGGCAGGGGCCGCGGCCGGGGCAGGCGGTGTGTCCGCGGCAGCGAGGTGCGCCTGCGGCCACAGCAGCGCGAGCGGCGCCAGCAGTAGCTCCCACCAGCGGGGTAGAGCCCTCATCGGGCCCTCGTCGTACTACGGCGAGGTGCGTGCTGTCCATTTTGCCGCTGTTTTGGCCGAAGCAACGCAATCTCCACGGTCTCGAAACCCCGTCTTAACGACGTGTCTGCCAATGTGCTCCCTACGAGGGGGATTCGAGTGCCTGAACCGAGCGTTACCGAGCTGGCCAAGCAGGTCGCCGACACGCAGAAGCTGGTGCTCAGCGGACAGACCGCGCTCAACATCGTCTGGACCCTGATCACCGGGTTCCTGGTGATGTTCATGCAGGCCGGCTTCGCGCTGGTCGAGACGGGCCTGACCCGCGCCAAGAACGTCGCCCACACCATGGGCATGAACTTTCTCGTCTATGCGATCGGCATCATCGGCTTCTGGGCGATCGGGTTCGGGTTGCAGATGGGTGGCGTCGGGCCGCTGTCGACGTTCGGCAACGATCCGACGCTGTCGGGCGAGTTCGTGATCACTCTCGGCGGCAAGGCCTTCGGCCTCTTCGGCACGCACGGATTCTTCCTGACGCCGGCGGTCTACACCGCGCCGGTCGCGGCGCTGTTCCTGTTCCAGATGGTGTTCATGGACACCGCGGCGACGATCCCCACCGGAGCGATGGCCGAGCGCTGGAGCTTCACCTCGTTCGTGCTGCTTCAGCCTGGTGATGTCGATGATCACCTATCCCGATCTACGCCAACTGGGTCTGGGGCGGCGGCTGGCTGTCGCAGCTGGGCGTGAACTTCGGCCTCGGCCACGGACACGTCGACTTCGCCGGCAGCTCGGTCGTGCACATGGTGGGCGGCGTCAGCGGGCTCGTGGGCGCGAAGATGCTCGGCCCGCGCATCGGCAAGTACGCGCCCGACGGGAGCGCGCGGCCGATCCCGGCGCACAACATCCCGATGGTGGTGCTGGGCACGTTCATCCTGGCGTTCGGCTGGTTCGGATTCAACCCGGGCTCGACGCTGTCGGGCACCGACACGCACATCGCGATCATCGCGACCAACACCATGCTGGCGTCGGCGTCGGGCGCGTTCGGCGCGTACCTCTGGCTCAAATACCGCTTCGGCACGCCCGATGTCAGCATGCTGTGCAACGGCATGCTCGCCGGGATGGTGGCGATCACCGCGCCGTGCGCGTTCGTGACCGCGCCCGCGGCGATCTTCATCGGGTTGGTCGCCGGCGTGCTGGTGATCGTCTCTGCGATGTTCATCGAGAACACGATGAAGATCGACGACCCGGTCGGTGCAGCGTCGGTTCACGGCGTGAACGGCGCCTGGGGGATCCTGTCGCTGGGGCTCTTCGCCGACGGCCGCTACGGCGACGGCTGGAACGGCGTCCCCGGTCCCGTGCGCGGCCTGTTCTACGGTGACGCCTCGCAGTTCATCGCGTCGGTCCTCGGCGTGCTGGTCTGCGCATTCTGGGTCGGCACGGTCACGTACATCGCGTTCCGGGTGATCGACGTGTTTTCAAAGCACCGCGTTCCGCCGTCGTCGGAGCTCGGAGGGCTTGACGTGCCGGAGATGGGCATCGAGGGTTACGCCGTCGAGATCGGAGGACCCGAATGACGGCGGTGCCGTCCCCGACGTCACCGGTCGGATTCCGCGCGCAGATCAGCGGCGCCAGCCTGTGGGACCTGGTGCAGATGGAGTGTCTCTCGCGATCGCGGCAGGTGGTGCGCATCAGCGGCGAGGGCGGCGTCGGCTACCTCTATTTCGCAGAGGGGCGGGTCGTTCACGCGGTGACCTCGAAGTTGATGGGCGAGACCGCGGCGCTGGAGATCCTCAGCTGGACCAACGGTCTGTTCAATCCGTGCCAGCGCGCGTGGCCGGCCGCGTTCACGATCGAGACGTCTTGTGAAGGCTTGATCCTTCGCCTGGCCAAACGGCGCGACGAAGGAGCCACCAACCTCGTGGCCTTTCCCGTGCGCGGAGGCGCGAGCGTTGCGGTAGGACCGGAGGGTCCGCCTGTCCCGCCAGCGGGCGCCCACGACGATCAGTTCGAGGTGATCGAGATCGAGGAAGTACACGAGGAGGCTGAAATGCGCGCTCCAAATAACGTCGAACATCCGGCGCCGCCGGCGGTCGAACCTTCCGACATCGGCGCTGAGTTTCCGGTGACGCTGAGGCTGGCGCCTGGTGGCGGGATCCTCACCAGCAAGGGCGCCGACGAAGAGCTGGCCGGCGTGGTGGCCTACGCTCACCGCCTGGGACAGCTCGCGGGCGAGCTCCTGGGCATCGACCCGTTCGTCGCCATGGAATGCACGTTCACCGGCGGGCGGATGCTGCTGTTCGAGGAGGAGGGCGGCGAGACCGTCGCGTTGCGCCCGCGCACCGAGAGCAACTTGCAACCGCTGCGCGACAAGCTGGGGCTGTGATGGCCGGTCGAGCTTCCGAACGGGCTCGCGGCAGCCGTCGCCAGCAGCGTCGCGACCGCCCGCGCGCAGATGCACGCCACCCTGGTGACGCTCAAGGATGTCTACGGCATCACCGGGAGCTTCGTCTACGCGCGCTCGGGTCACCTGGTGGCGCGCGAGCTCCCGCCGATGTTCGACGACGGCGCGCTCAGTGAGGCGGGCAGCCGGCTGACGCGCTTGCAGGAGACCTTCGCTGCCGTCGGTGACAACCTGGAGGTCGCGGTGCTGCGCTACCGCGAGCACAAGGTCTACGTGAAGACGCTGCCTGCGGGCGCGCTCTGCATCATCTCCAGCGGCGGCGTCAACATGCCGGCGCTGCGGATGGCGGCGAGCCTGGTCGGCCGTCGCATCGCGCCGATGCTCGACCAGGTGGCCGACGATCCCGCGCTCGCGAAGCCCGCCTCGACGCCGGCGCCATCGACGGAGCCGGCGCCGCCCGCCGCACGCCCGCCGCTGGCGCCCCCGGGGATGCGCCGCTTTCGGGGCCGCCCCGTCGGGTGACCTAGGGCGGAGCTTCCGCGATCTCCCGCTCCAGCCCTTCCCACTCGGCCATCAGGGCGTCGATCTGGGGGCCCAGCGCCGCCAGCTCCTCGCCGAGCGCTTCGATGTCACGCTGGCTGGTGCGCATGTAGAAAGTCGGGTCGGCATACAGATCGTGGATCGCACGCTTGCGGGCCTCGGCGGTCTCGATCGCCGCCATCGCCCGGTCGCGCAGCTTGGGGAGCTGCGCGACGCGATTGCGCCGGCGCTTCTGCTCCTCCCACGATGTGCCACCGCCGCCGCCGTCCTCGGCGACCGGGGCCTCGGCGCGCGCGCGCTTGGCCTTGAGCGCGATCGCGTCGCCGTCCAGGTGATCGTCGCCGCATCGGTCGAGGTACTCGGCGAAGGTGCCGGGGAAGTCGTTCGGTCCGCGCGGCGTGAGCTCCACGATGCGCGTGGCCAGCTCGGAGACGAACCATCGATCGTGGGACACGAAGATTAGCGTCCCTTCGTACAGCTTGAGCGCCGTGACCAGGGCATGGATGGCCTCGAGATCGAGGTGGTTGGTCGGTTCGTCGAGGATCAGCACGTTGGGCCGCGCGACGGACAGCAGCGCGAAGATCAGGCGCGCGCACTCGCCACCGGACAGCAGCCGGACTTTCTTCTCGGCCTCCTCGCCCGAGAACAGCACGCGGCCGAGCTGCCCGCGGATGAAGGTCGGGCTCTCGCCAGGGCAGGCCGCCGACAGGACGTCGTAGGGGGTCGTCTCGCCGTCGTCCAGCAGCTCGCGGTGGTCCTGCGGGAAGTAGCCGGGGCGCGCCTCGTGACCCCAGCGGACCTGCCCTGCGTCGGCGGCGAGCCGCTCGACCGCGATCTTGAGCAGCGTCGACTTACCGAGACCGTTGGGACCGATGATGCCGACGCGCTCCCCGCGCCGCACGGTCAGCGACACGTCGGTGAGCACGCGGTTGTCGCCGTAGGACTTGGAGAGCCCGCTGAGCTCGAGGACCTCGCGGCCGCTCGGGCGTTGCGGTTCGAAGCGCAGCATCGGAGCCCGGCGCGAGCTCGATGCGAGCTCCTCGACCTCGATGCGCTCGATCTGCTTGAGGCGGCTCTGCGCCTGCGTGGCCTTGGTGTTCTTGGCGCCGAAGCGCTCGACGAAGGCGCGCTTGCGCGCGATCTCCTCCTCGGCGCGCTCGACCGCGGTCTCCTTGCGCGCGCGCGCCGCGGCCTTCTCCACCATCGCCGCCGAGTAGCCGCCGGTGTAGAGGGTGATCGTGCCGTAGTCGACGTCGAGCGTATGGCTGGTGACGTTGTCCAGGAAGCGCTGGTCGTGCGAGATGATCACCGCGCAGCCCGCGTACGCGCCCAGGAATTTCTCCAGCCAGCGGATGGTCAGGATGTCGAGGTGGTTGGTGGGCTCGTCGAGCAGCATCACGTCGACGCCGCCGACCAGGACCTGCGCGAGGAGCACGCGCAGCTTGAACCCGCCGGACAGCGTCGCGAGCCGCGCGCGATGGACGGCGGTCGGGATCCCCAGCCCCTCGAGCACCTCGGCCGCGCGTCCCTCGAGGGTGTAGCCGTCGTGCGCGGCGATCAGATCCTCGAGGTCCGCCATGCGGCCGGGATCGGGGTGGGCGGCGGCGCCCTCCTCCAGCCGCTTCTGCTCCGCGAGGGCCTCCGAGACCACCGCGTCACCACGCATCGCGAGATCGAGGATGATGGCGTCATCGTCGAGGAAGCGATCTTGCCGCAGCACGCCGACGCGCGCGCGCTTGACCAGGGTGATCGTCCCGTCGGAGGGCGCCTCGTCCCCCGCCAGCAGGCGCATGAACGTGCTCTTGCCCGAGCCGTTGGCGCCGACCAGTCCGTAGCGGGAGCCCGCGTTGAGCTGGAGGCCGACATCGGCGAACAGCGTGCGCGCGCCGTATTCCTTGGCGAGGGCGGTCGTGGCGATCATCGGGTCGTGCTCATCGCGCCCGGAACCTAGCAGCTCTCACCGCGATTCGGCCATACTGAAGGAGTTGGCGCACAGCGTCCTCAACGTGATTCCCCCCGAGGTGATCGTCCACGACGAGGAAGAGGCTTGCCAGTACCTTCCCGGGCGCCGCGCGCGCCAGCCCCTGCGCGTGCCGATGCGCGACCTGACCCCGGCTGAGTTCGACCAGCGCCTCGAGGCCGGCGATCGCCGCGCGGGCCAGTTGCTCTACACCCAGGCCTGCCCGACCTGCGCCGCCTGCGAGCCCATCCGCGTCGATGTCCGCGCCTTCGCCCCGTCACGTTCTCAGCGCCGCGTCCAGGCCAAGGCTCGCGCGGCTGTCGAGACCCGCATCGGTCCGCCCGAGGTCGACGAGCGGCGCATCGCCCTCTACCTCGAGCACCTCGACAAGCGTGGTCTCTCCCGCGACGGCGAAACGCTCGACGCGCGCGGGTACGCGTCCTTCTTCCTCGCGAGCTGCGTCGAGGGCTTCGAGATCCGCTACTTCATCGGCGGTCAGATGGTCGGTCTGGCCCTCACCGATCAGGGCGCGCGCTCGTTGTCGGCGATGTACACGTTCTGGGACCCCGCCTACCAGGAACTCTCGCTCGGCACCTACTCGATCCTGACCCAGATCGCCCTGGCCCGGAAAGCGGGCCTCGACTGGGTCTACCTGGGTCTCGCCATCAAGGACTGCGCCCCCATGAGCTACAAGACGCGCTTCCTGCCGCACGAGCGCCGGATCGGCGGGGGCTGGCGGCGTTTCGAGCGCGGGTAGGGGACGGCGCCGGAGACAGCGTCGGGTTCGACTCCCGGCGCCTCCACTTGCTAAGTTAGGACATTCAAACGCGAATTCGGTAGCGCTGACGGCCAGAAATTCAAAGTGCCGTGTGAGGCTGCCCGGGCGGCCCGCCAATATCAGCGAGGGGATCGGCGAGGGAGCGACGGCCGCCTCACCCGCCGGCCGCGGACGGAGACGAGAGAGGCGAAGTTACGGCACGCTGACTGAATATGCGTTGAAACGGGTGCTTTCTGGGGACGAGCCGTGTCGGCTCGAGTCGTCTCGGGATGCAGAGTCACGGCACTCTGACGGCACTCTGAACTTCGTCACTTGCCCGAGGGCCCAATCAGAAGGAGTGCCAGCCACCAGACGGGTGACCGGCCCGATGAGCAATCGAGAGCTCAGGCGCCCCTTTGAAGGAACTCACGGCCGTTGGCTCGCGCACAGGCCTACTGTAGCGTGAACGCCTCGCCGTCGTCCTCGAACAGCATCATGCCGTTCTTGCTCGACTTCAGCACCAGCACTGCGGTGGTCCCAGAGGCGGGGGCGGTCACCGTGGCGGTGACGGTCGCGTGGCCGGCCAGAGGTACGTCGAGGTGCATGGTCCCCTGGCCCGATATCGCTCCGCTGGCGCTGTCCTGGTGCATCTCCCAGGAGACGTCAACGCCTGTGCCGGACAGGGTGTCGTTGAACACCATCAGCTGCCGGCTGACCTGCGCGCCTTTGCTGATGGCCGGCTTCGAGATGGGCCACGCCCCGGACTTGTCGGACGCGTGATTGGTGTCCCAGTAGGCCGTGTCGATGACGGCGACCGGATTGAACGCCCGCTGAACGCGCGTGATGATCGGGTTCGACCAGGGCATGGGCAGGTTGTCCTCCGTGTACAGCGGCGGCCCACCCTGTTCGATGGTCATCATGTTTGCCTTCACGCCGGGCACGAAGCTGGCCCACGCCGAAAGCAGCGTGTAGGGGCGAATGTCCGATGGGTCCTTCTGGCGCAAGGTCACCGTGGATGTCGCGAACCACATCAGACCTTGCGCGCCGTTGTCTGCCGGCCAGATGAACTCACCGTCGCCGTAGGGGTGCGTGGTGCTGACCGCGACGTCGTGGGTGTAGGTGCCGAACCCGCTCGGGTAGTGTTCGAATGCGGCGAAGTTGTTGGCCGTGATGCCGTAGCTGTTGAGGATGTTCGGCCCCGACGGCCCGGCGTCCGCGCTGACCGGCCGGGTGTCGTCAGCCGCCATCACCGTCTGATAGAGCTGCTGCTCGAAGGCCGTCGAGTTCGTGTTGTCATTCTCGGGCTCGTTGCACTGGCTCCAGCGGATGACGCAGGGGTGGTTGCGGTCGCGGTGCACCAGAGCATTCAGGTGAGCGATCATGTTCGCGGAACCCGCCATGAAGTCCTGGTCGTTGTTGCTGCCGCGGATGGCGCTCTCATCGATGACCATCATCCCCATCTCGTCCATGACGTCGAGCATGTAGGGGCTGACTGGCTCCTGGTGCAGGCGCGCCACGTTGAAGTTGAGGCGCTGCCAGTTATCCACAGCCTGCGGCCAGCCCGGATTGTTGGCCGACGGCGGCAAGAACCCTGGGAACAGGTCGTAGGCGTCCGAGTTGTCCTTGGCGCCGGCGGTCTTGATGCTGTCGTAGTCCGCGCCCTGGACGTTGTCGCCGCGGAACTTGATGGGGACACCGTTCAGCTCGTAGTGTGCGGTGACCTGACGGCTCTGGCGGAACCCGAAGCGAACCGGGATCGAGTGCGCGGCAGCCGCGCCGCCTCCGGCTGCATCCGGAGTCACGGTCACGCGCGCCACGTGCAGCTTGGCCCGGTAGCCCTGCACGTAGGGGACGTTCGGCCACCAGTACGAGGTTGCGCCGAGCCCCCACGTGATCGGGCCCAGAGTCACCTTGACCGTCTGTCCCGCTGGGACGGAGACCGACTTCGAGGGAACCGACGGATAGGTCGTACCGTCGCAAGTCCAGCTCGAAAGCCCTACGTCGACGGTTCCGGTGGCGGCCGAGGCGCCGTCGTTCCTCACCCACACGTCGATGCTGAACTGGTCGGCCCCGACGTCGGTGCGCACCAGCGTCTCGAAGACGTGCAGCGCAGGGACGACGTGCAGGACGGCGGACCGGAAAATCCCCTGCGGCACGTTGCCCGACCACCCTGCCGCGTCGGGCACCAACTTCTTGCCGCTCGACCCCTTGAGCGCGTTGCGCCCTTTGACGTCCACGGTGAAGGAGTGGCTCATACCCGGCTTCACCACGCTCGTGACGTCCCACACCGACGGCGTGAACGACGTCGTCTGGGTTCCCACCATCGTGCTGTCGACGGTCAGGGTGGCCTGATGGTTGATGGCCCCGAACGCGAGGTAGGTGGCCTGGGCGCGTCCCAGGTTCGGGACCATCGCCATGCGTTGATAGTTCGCTTCATTGGTGCTCCGGAAGCCCTGGGCAACCCAGCCGCCGCCGGGGACCGTGATGGTGGTGGCCGCCGCGCCCGAGGGCGTGAACGTCCAGGTTCCCGCGAGCGAGGTCACCATTTCGCCAGTGGCGGAAGCGCTGACCGCCAGAAATTCAAAGTGCCGTGTGAGGCTGCCCGGGCGGCCCGCCAATATCAGCGAGGGGATTCCGGCGAGGGAGCGACGGCCCCCTCACCCGCCGGCCGCGGACGGAGACGAGAGAGGCGAAGTTACGGCACGCTGACTGAATATGCGTTGCAACGGGTGCTTTCTGGGGACGAGCCGTGTCGGCTCGAGTCGTCTCGGGATGCAGAGTCACGGCACTCTGACGGCACTCTGAACTTCGTCATTTGCCCGAGGGCCCAATCAGAAGGAGTGCCAGCCACCAGACGGGTGACCGGCCCGATGAGCAATCGAGAGCTCAGGCGCCCCTTTGAAGGAACTCACGGCCGTTGGCTCGCGCACAGGCCTACTGTAGCGTGAACGCCTCGCCGTCGTCCTCGAACAGCATCGTGCCGTTCTTGCTCGACTTCAGCACCAGCACTGCGGTGGTCCCAGCGGCGGGGGCGGTCACCGTGGCGGTGACGGTCGCGTGGCCGCCGAGAGGTACGTCGAGGTGCATGGTCCCCTGGCCGGACATCGCTCCGCTGGCGCTGTCCTGGTGCATCTCCCAGGAGACGTCAACGCCTGTGCCGGACAGGGTGTCGTTGAACACCATCAGCTGCCGGCTGACCTGCGCGCCTTTGCTGATGGCCGGCTTCGAGATGGGCCACGCCCCGGACTTGTCGGACGCGTGATTGGAGTCCCAGTAGGCCGTGTCGATGACGGCGACCGGATTGAACGCCCGCTGAACGCGCGTGATGATCGGGTTCGACCAGGGCATGGGCAGGTTGTCCTCGGTGTACAGCGGCGGCCCACCCTGTTCGATGGTCATCATGTTCGCCTTCACGCCGGGCACGAAGCTGGCCCACGCCGAAAGCAGCGTGTAGGGGCGAATGTCCGATGGGTCCTTCTGGCGCAAGGTCACCGTGGATGTCGCGAACCACATCAGACCTTGCGCGCCGTTGTCTGCCGGCCAGATGAACTCACCGTCGCCGTAGGGGTGCGTGGTGCTGACCGCGACGTCGTGGGTGTAGGCGCCGAACCCGCTCGGGTAGTGTTCGAATACCGTGAAGTTCGCGGCTGTGACGCCGTAGGCGTTGATGATGTTCGCCCCCGACCCGCTGGCGTCGGCGCTGACCGGCCGGGTGTCGTCGGCCGCGACCACCGTCTGATAGAGCTGCTGCTGGAAAGCGCTCGAATTCGTGCTGTCGCCCTCGGGCTCGTTGCACTGGCTCCAGCGGATGACGCAAGGGTGGTTCCGGTCGCGGTGCACCAGAGCATTCAGGTGAGCGATCATGTTCGCGGAACCCGCCATGAAGTCCTGGTCGTTGTTGCTGCCGCGGATGGCGCTCTCGTCGATGACCATCATCCCCATCTCGTCCATGACGTCGAGCATGTAGGGGCTGACTGGCTCCTGGTGCAGGCGGGCCACGTTGAAGTTGAGGCGCTGCCAGTTATCCACGGCCTGCGGCCAGCCCGGATTGTTGGCCGACGGCGGCAAGAACCCTGGGAACAGGTCGTAGGCGTCCGAGTTGTCCTTGGCGCCGGCGGTCTTGATGCTGTCGTAGTCCGCGCCCTGGACGTTGTCGCCGCGGAACTTGATGGGGACACCGTTCAGCTCGTAGTGTGCGGTGACCTGACGGATCTGGCGGAACCCGAAGCGAACCGGGATCGAGTGCGCGGCAGCCGCGCCGCCTCCGGCTGCGTCCGGAGTCACGGTCACGCGCGCCACGTGCAGCTTGGCCCGGTAGCCCTGCACGTAGGGGACGTTCGGCCACCAGTACGAGGTTGCGCCCAGCCCCCACGTGATCGGGCCCAGAGTCACCTTGACCGTCTGTCCCGCTGGGACGGAGACCGACTTCGAGGGAACCGACGGATAGGTCGTACCGTCGCAGGTCCAGCTCGAAAGCCCTACGTCGACGGTTCCGGTGGCGGCCGAGGCGCCGTCGTTCTTCACCCACACGTCGATGCTGAACTGGTCGGCCGCGACGTCGGTGCGCACCAGCGTCTCGAAGACGTGCAGCGCAGGGACGACGTGCAGGACGGCGGACCGGAAGATCCCCTGCGCCACGTTGCCCGACCACCCTGCCGCGTCGGGCACCAGCTTCTTGCCGCTCGACCCCTTGAGCGCGTTGCGCCCTTTGACGTCCACGGTGAAGGAGTGGCTCATCCCCGGCTTCACCACGCTCGTGACGTCCCACACCGACGGCGTGAACGACGTCGTCTGGGTTCCCACCATCGTGCTGTCGACGGTCAGGGTGGCCTGATGGTTGATGGCCCCGAACTCGAGGTAGGTGGCCTGGGCGCGTCCCAGGTTGGGGACCATCGCCATGCGTTGATAGTTCGCTTCATTGGTGCTCCGGAAGCCCTGGGCAACCCAGCCGCCGCCGGGGACCGTGATGGTGGTGGCCGCCGCGCCCGAGGGCGTGAACGTCCAGGTTCCCGCGAGCGAGGTCACCATTTCGCCGGTGGCGGACGGCGCCGGGCAACCACCGCCGGCTCCGCCCACTCCGCCTGCCGCGCCACCACTAGCTGCGCCGCCGCCGCTCCCCAGACTTCCGCCGCTGGCCGCGCCGCCCGTGCCCGAGCCGCCACTTCCCCGTCCGCCCGCACCACCCCCACTGCCACTCGCGCCGCCGCTGCCCGTCGAGCCGCCGGACCCGATCGCGCCTCCGCTTGAGGCGCCCCCCCCGCCGGTGCCCCCGGGCGAGCCATTCGATGAGCAGCCCGCGCCTGAGGGGCCGAGGGCGGCGATGGTTGCCGCGACGAGGATCGTGTGCCGGCGGTATCTGGTCATATGCCTCTATTGTCCGTGACCGGCCGGTTGTTCATAGAAGTCGAAGGGCGGGTGAATCCGGGTGAGCGCAAAGGAATTTGTTTCGCCCCGGGCGAGCCAGTTTTGGGGAAGCACCACCTAGCGGCAGATGGGAGTTCGCCCCCGAAGAGCTGGGTTGGCCGCCCCGATAGAGTGGGACGCGCGGGGGCATCCGATGAAGTCGGTAACCCGCGCCTATCGCTCAGGTCCGCGGCTGCGTCCCAACTCGCGTCGAATCGCCTCCGCGCGTTCGCGACCGAAGAGGTGATCGACGACCTCGACGCTGACTCCGGTCGTCCAGAAGGCGGTCGAAGGTGTCGATGTCGTCGGTCGGCCGGGTCGCTCCGTACGCGAGCGCTGCAGCGGCACAGACGGGACCCAGTCGATCGTCTCCTGAGCCTTGCTCGCCGGCTCGACCGCATAAACGTGACCGTACTTGTTGAAGTCCACTTCGTACGCCATGGCGTCTAGAACGTGAAGGCGGAGACGAAGGGGTTGCCTTCGATGTTGCCGCTGGGGACGGTGTCGACGCCGGGCCCCGGATCCAGGTCGGTGTCCCCGTAAACGAACCCGGCCGACGAAGAGGCCGTTCGCTGTCGCAGCGAGGCTGTTCACGGCCATCTGGGGACCTCCAAATCCCAGGGTCCAGCCGCGGCTCTGATCGGGGAGGTATTCGACGACGCCGGCTTCGTTGGCTGGGCTCCCGAACATTCCCCCGACCAGGACGCTCCCGCCGGGGCCGAGCGCAACCGCGCTGGCCGTGAACTCCGTCTGCGTGTTCACCCATTGAAAGTTGCCGCTGGCGTTCAGTTTGACCAGAAACGACGAGCCTTGGGGCGCAGCGGTGCGCAGCACCTGCGCCGGCCCCGGTCGAAGTCGGCGCTCCCCGTAACGTCCCACGGCGTAGACAGCCCCCTGGCTGTCGGCGACCAGGTCCTGGACTCCCCCTCCGATCCCGAACGTCCATGTCCCGACGTAGCTACCCGCCGCGTCCACGGCGAGCACGTAGGCCTGACCGCCGGTGCCGTCACCGATCTGTTTGAAATCGACACCCGACCCGGGATTGAAGTTCGCACCTGCCGCCGTAGGACCCGCCAAACCAGACTGCGCCGGCGGGAGTCACGGCGATTCGCCCGGGGTAGAACACGCAGCTCGATGCGACGTCCCAGGTATCGACCCAGGCGAAGCTGTGGTCCGGATTCAGCTTCAAGAGGAAGGGCGATCCTTCTGGGTAGCCGCTGCCGACGCGCATGACCGTCGCGGGGCCGGGATCGAAGTCGACCTCGCCCGAGAAGATTCCGCTGGCGTAGATCGAGCCGTCGGCTCCAACGGCCAGCGACCCCAGGCTGGCCCATGCAATGGTGGGCGGAACCTCCAGGGCCAGCCCCCAGACGAAGGCACCAGTGCCGTCGAGCTCGAGGATGAACACGGACTGCCCCGGCGTGGATTTCGAGTCGCCTCCGGCTGGATCGAGAGCGATGGTCCCCTGGAAGTTGCCGCCTGCGACGACGCCGCCGCCAGCCGGGGCGGCAAGGGCGGTGACACCGGCTTGCGCGGTCGTGTAGCTGTCCTGCGGGGTCGTGTAGAACGTGCGCGTCCAGGCATAACCACCGTCGCCCTTGACCATCGTGACGTATGGCGAAGGAGGGCTGTTGTACGGCGCGGGGGGGCTGGATGGGCTGCGCAGGTCGACGCCGGCGGTGAAATCGAAATCGGTCGGATCGATGAACTGGCCGCCGATGAAGCGCGTCCCGTCCGTACCGACCGCCGCCACGCCATTCTGGCCGGTCGGCAACCAGACAGTGCCGGCGTAAGCGGGGAGGCAGGTCCCGGCCACCGAGCCGTACGCCGCCTCGCAGTCGGGACTGGTGCGATCGCAGTTCCCGTAACCGGGCGCGCAGATCCCTCGATCACACGGCGACGCCGGTTGCGTGCAGGGCACGACGACGTTCGCCAGGCTGCACGCAGGCTGTCCGCAGGCGCCGCAGTCTTCCGGCGTGTCGAGCTGCGTTTCGCAACCGAAGGCGTCGTTGCAGTCGCCGAACCCAGCCGGGCACTCGCCCACGCACGCGCCGTC